>OZ252030.1:0-4800000 GCA_965247305.1 Bryobacterales bacterium
GGCAAGGACGGCAACGCGCGATGGCAGGCCGCAAAGATCAAGTGGGATCAAGACCAGGGTTTCCTGGTCGCGCTCGGGTTGCCGCCGACGCTGGACGCGCGAACGGTACCAGGGGTTGGAGATCCGAAGTCGACGCCGCCGATCTTACTGGCTCGCGTCGTTCTCGAGAACGCCGAGGAAACGGCGCAGGCGTGGGGCTTGGGTGAGCCGCTGTACTACTCCCGAGTCAACCGCCGAGTTTCCCCGGAAGTCCTTTCGGACGAAGACATCGACAGGGAGGTCGACCCGCGCTTCGATCACTTTTCACCGGAAGGGAATGTTGAATACGTCGTACGCTTCCGGTCTCCAATGGTCGGCGGGCCGGTGCAGTTCCGGGTTTCTCAAATGGTCACGGCGATGCACCTCATGATTGCCGGCTGGCAAGCGAAGCTGGAGCGGTCGGGGATTCCACTGCCGATCCGGCGTCACCCATTCTTGCGCGGGGAGTGAACCGGATGAGGGTTACTCATGGCGACATCGCGATTGCGTCGACGGCAAGCCAGTCGGACGTGATCCGGCTCGAAGGCAAGAATCTACTCGGGCTCCATTTGCCGGCGGCTATCGACGGCGACGCCGTGCGTTTGCTGGTGAGTGCCGACGATGGCGCTACGTTCGAGACGTTTGCCGATTACGAGCGTCCAATCGCGGCCGGCCGCTACATCGATTTCGACCCGGCGCGCGCAACGGGCGTCTCGATTTTCAAAGTCGAGACCTTGACCGCGAGTGCCCCCCAAAACCAGCTCGCCGCGCGAGCGCTGCGCGGCGCTTATCGCGAGGTCGAGTAGGTGGCGACCAAGCTCACCAATCTGCAGTTGAGCGAGTTCTCAATTCTGCACGGAAAGCAGCCGGCCAACCCGGGTGCGACGACTTTTGTCTACAAGGCAAGAACACAAACGGAGGAGGGCAAAGCTATGAAGTTCATTGAGCTGATGAAGGCGGTGTTGAAAGCCTTGGGCGAAAAGGCCGAGGACACCGCGATTGAGAAAGCGGCCGGAACGGTCAGCACTGACGTAGAAGTGATCGACGCCGTAAAGGCGACGCTCAAAGCCTTGGGTGTGGAGGCTGAAGAGGTCGCAATCGAAAAGGCGACACGCACTGTGCAAGCCGATTCGACGTCCAATCACACCTACAAGGACGTGCTTGTCGAGACGGTCGACGGCGGCTTGGGTGTGGTCGAACAGTCCGACGACGCGGCAAAGAAAGCGGCGGGCTCGGGCGAAGGCGGCGACGTCGCCGTCGTAGTCGGCGCGGCGGTTTCGAAGGCCGTTGAACCGGTCACGGATTCGCTCAAGAAATTGGGTGAGCGCGTCGACAACCTTGAAACGGAACCGAAGGGTTCGCAGGTGGTGAAGTCCATGGCGCATATCAGCGTTTCGTCGAACAGCGGCGATCAGAAGTTCCCCGAGTTCGCGAAGGCTTTGGCTGGCGCGGCCGGTCTGACGCCGGGTCAGAAGCTGTCGAAGGCCGCGATCGTCACCGCCGATTTTGGCGCGATTGGCATTATCGACCAGGAGGCTACGGAGTTCATCGACTTAGTCGTCGACGAGTCGGCGTTGCTCAGCGCGGTTCGCCGCCACGACATGAGCGCGCCGACAGTGAAGATCGACAAGATTGGCTTGAATGGCAAGGTCTTCCGAAAGGGCGTGGAGGCGGTCGATCCAGGTGAGACGGCGAACATTTCAGCGCCGACTCAGATCGTACTGAGTTCGAGCGAAGTGATCGCCGTCGCGAGGGTGTCGGATGACACGCTCGAAGACAACATCGAAGGCGATGCGTTCGTTCAACACTTGCTGCGGATGGTCGCCGCCGCCGGCTCGAACGAACTGGAAGAGATGGCGATGTACGGCGATACCGGCGTGGCCGATCCAAACGGGATTCTTGATCTGACCGACGGTTGGAACAAGAAAGCCCGCGCGGCGGGAGCAAACATCGTGGACGCGACTTTGGACGCCGATCGATTCTGGCCCGGCGCAAACGGCGTGAAGGCTTCGAAGCTAATCAAGGCGCTGCCGACGAAGTTTCGCACGAACCGCCAGAATCTGCGGTTCATTCAGCACCCGGACATCTACCTCGACATGAACGATGTGCTCGGCGGGCAGGGCTCGGGTGAGGCGTTCGCCGCGATCACCGGTATCAAGGATGTTCCGACCAAGGGCATCCAGAACTTGCAAATGCCGCTGATGCGCACGGATGAGGGCGCCGGTACGGATGAAACGATGATCTGGCTGACCGATCTTCGAAACCTGATCTTGGGCGTGCAGCGCCGCATCACGATCGAACCCGACCGTCAGCCGCGCTTGCGGGCGACGGATTGGGTGATCACGATGCGGCTCGACGTGCAGATCGAGGAATCGAGCGCGATCGCGATCTACGACAAGGCGGCGGTTCAGGCCTAATCGGCTGACGACGATGAATTCGGGGCGGCCTGAGTGCCGCCCCGCACCCAATCCAACCAACAACAGGAGAACAAGAAATCATGGCGAAGAAAGCAGTGAAGAAAGCAGCGAAAAAGGTAGCCAGTAGGCCGCCGACTCGAAGGACGGCCAGGCCCGCTACGGCAGCTCCAGCGGCTCCGGCCGAAGCGACAACGGCGGCAACAACGGAAGTGACTGCGCAGGCAGACGGGCCGGTGTTCGTGGTCTATCAGAAGCAAGCGGGCTCGTACAACGTGCCGGGCTACCGCTTTAATTCTTTTGAGGCGAAGGCTTGTGACCCCGGCGTCGCGGCAAAGCTGCCGGCGGAATACTGCAAGGTTCACAAGACCGAAGAGGCGGCGGCAAAAGACGCGAAGGCGTTGCGCGACGCCGCGATGGGACGCAAAAAGTAGCGAGCGATGGCGGCGACACTCAACAGCATCCTTCCCGCGTCGGGCAACCCCGGCGACCTGGTCACCTTGGACGGTACCGGGTTCGTCATCGGCGCGGTGGTGGTCTTTACGAACCCCGGCGCGACTACGATCAACGCGAAGAAAGTCACGTTCGTTGACGCGAACACGATCACTTGCGTTGTACCGGAGTTCGACGGGATCGCCGAGGTGCTGTCGGTTGTCGTCGCCAATCCATCAGAGGCAAATTCGAACGCCGTCAATTTCGCACTAAACGAGTACCCGGTGATCACAACGCAACGGCCCTTGGTTGGGTTGCAGGCGTTGAAAGACGGACTCGAAATGATCGACGGCTCGGACGCGGCGACGGACGCGCACTTGCGGGAGTTGATCCGAGCGGCCAGCGCTCAGATTGAAGGCTACTGCGGCCGCGAGTTTCGGCGTGAGGTTTTCGCGGATGAGTTGTACGACGGCGATGGGAGCTCGACTCTATTCTTGCGCTCGACGCCGGTGCTGTCGGTATCGGCCGTGTCGATCGACGACGTCGCGGTCGACTTAGCCGAGATCAAGACGTATCCGAGGTTGATCGGGTTCGAAGACAGTTACGAGTACGTCGCGCGGCTCCGGAGTTTTCGGAGGCTATTCCCATGCGGGCGTCAGAACGTCAAGGTCAGCTACGCGGTGGGCTATGACGAAGTGCCGTCGGACATCGCGCAGGCTTGCGTGTTGCAGGTGGCTTACCTCAAGAACACGTCGAACAAACGCGGCATCGAATCGGACACGTTCCAAGACGCCGGCGTGACAACGAGTTGGTCGCATCGCGAGTTGGACCCGGCGGTGAAGAGTATTTGTTCGCGCTATCGCGCGACGCGGATGGCGGTTGTCTGAGATGGCTAGCCAATTCAACATCGGCTGGGAAGACCCACGGAAGGTGGTGGTCGACTTTACACGGCTGCTCGAAGCGCACGGCAAACGGTTCCCCGAAGCCGCGAAACGATCGGTTCGCAAAGGAACTTTCGTATTACTTGCCGACGTGCAACGCAACATGCCGCGCGTGACATCGACGGCAGTGCGGTCGTTGACTGCGAGGGTCCTCGAATCAGGCGACGTGATCGAAGGCACGGTCGGCACGCACATCAAGTACGTGATCTACCTGGAGCTCGGCACGGGACTGTTCGGGCCGAAGAAAAAGGTGATCGTCGTTAACGCCAAGAAAGGCAAGGCGCTTTTCTGGGGCGCGTTCGATAAAGACGGCAAGCCGGTGTTTCGGCGGACCGTCCGCATTCGCGGCATGAAGGCGAAACGCCCGTTCGGGCGGGCTGTTGAATCGTTTGCACCCAGGTTTGCTCGGCTGATCGAAAAGGAGCTCGAAAATGGCTGACCGGCTTAGCGATCTAGAGGCAGCGATTCTCGCCAAGTTACAGGCGGACCCTGTTCTCGCCACGTCTGTAAAAACTTTCGAGGCGGACATTCGCGAGGCTGTCTTCGCGGGTGAACGGCTGACAAAGGGATTTCGAGGCGGCGAATTGCCGGCGGTCGGCGTGAGCGCTCAACTCTCGGCCCCGACGTCACGGCCCGTTGCGGCTTCGGAGGTCGAGTGGACGATTCCGGTTGCGGTAGCTTGCGTCGCCCGGAACCGCAATAAGAACGCGGCGATGGCGGCCGCGCGAGAAATCCAGGACCGCGTAGCTGCGGTCTTCAACGCAGCGCGGGCTTCGGCCGGACAGTTCGCCGTCAATACCTGCGTACGGGGCGACCTTTCGACGCCCGCGTACGTGATCGAGGAAGAGCCTTACAACTTCGGCATCGCTTCAGTCGAGGCCGTGATCATTCAATTCGCACCCTTGGAGGTAAGCTAGTACTTACTTGCGTAAGTTATAATAATTATGAGATAAATCGCGAGGGGTGACGGTGGTCTTGGTCCACTGGAAGGGCGTGGCGTCGCGGTTGTAGGCCTGGACAAATTTGTCGATCGCTTCGCGTACCTGGCGGGGCGATGTGAAGCTGGCGCCTTGCAGCGCCCGGCGACTGAGAATGCTGAACCATACCTCGATCTGATTGAGCCAAGAGCTATAAGTTGGCGTGTAGTGAAAATGCACGTTCTTATGGCGTTGCAGCCAGCGGTCATGGCGGGGCTTGTGGGTGTTGAGATTGTCCAAGATGACGTGGATTTCGAAGCCGTCGTAGAGATCCGTCAACTGATTCATGAAGTCGAGAAACTCGCGCCGGCGGCGGCGCTGGTAATGGTCGGCGGTAATCCAACCGGTGGCCACCTCCAGAGCGGCGAACAGCGTTGTTGTGCCATGGCGTTTATAGCCGTGAGAGAAACCGGTCAAGGCCTTGCCGTTGGGCAGCCGCAGCCAACCTTGTGCCCGCTCGAGTGCTTGAATACTGGGTTTCTCATCGACCGCCAACACGACGGCGTTCTCCGGCGGGTCGAGATATAGAGCGACGACATCGGCGGCCTTGCGCGCAAATTCCGGGTCGGTCGAGATACACCAACTGCGTCGTCGTCGCAGCGAGATGCCCTGCCGCTTCAGTACCCGCCAGACTTGATGATCGCTGACGTCGCCCAGCGCCGCGGCCAGCAGCGTGCCCGTCCAGGTGGCGTGACCTTCCGGCGGGGGCTGATCGAGCATCGTCAAAATGCGCTTGCGGGTGGCCTCGTCGTAACGCGCCGGCTTGCCCGAGCGGGGCCGGTCGACGAGGCCCGCCAGCCGCTGCTCGGCAAAGCGCAGGCGCCACTTCGACACCCGCGACGGCGGTGTGTTGAGTTGCTGGGCGATGGCGCTGGTGGCAGCGCCGGCGGCAGCCAACAGCACGATCCGAGCTCGCTCGACCATGCGCCGTTCCGTCTTGTGAGCCTGGACCCAGTGACGCAACGTCTGCTCTTCTTCCGAACTCAACGTGATCGCGGTCGCGGGCCTGGGCATGCCCCAGCTTGTCATACTACGTAGTACTTGTGCAAGTAAGTACTAGATGCCCTTTTCTATTTCTGGAGGTTGGCGCGCCTTTTCGCTTCTGATTCAGACCGCGATCGGCGTCGCTCAACCCGTCGATACTTTCTTGCAATTCTCGGGTGACCCGGCCGAGCCCGAGCCCAACCAACTCTTCATGAACGATGAGGAGGTGAACGGCGAACTTGTCGCCGACCGTCACAAGCTGGTCAACCGCAAGCTGGAGTTCAACCACTCGCAGAAGGCCACGCCGCACGCGGTGGGGTTGTTCGCCGCGATGGTGCTCGGCGAGGACACGATTTCATTAGTCGAGGTGGGCGTCCATGAGCACCTGATGAAGCTCAACAAAACGGTGGAGATGCTCTACCGCACGATGGACGAAAACGACGGCGGCCGGCAGATCCAAATGCTCGGCATCGCCTGCAACAGCCTCAAGTTGAGCGGCAAGAACGACGACTTTGTCGAAATGGAGGCCGGGCTCATCGGGCGCGGCGACGAGGCGGTCAATGCCGACGGCAAGCCCTCGGATGACCAGGAAGCCTATCTCTGCTACGGCGACGTTCAGATATTCAAGGGCGGCACCTACGACGGTGTCGCGGTCACCGGCGGCACGGAGATCTCGGCTGAGTTGAAGTCGTTCAATATTGAGATCAGTAAAAACGCCGGCACGCGCTACCAGTTCGGCGATTCGAGCGGCAACGTCGGCGCGATCCGGCGCGGCAACAAGGCGGTACTGAAGTTCGAAGCCGAGATCGAGTTCGAGGACCAGTCGCACCGCAACGACATGCTGGCCGGCGCCGAGGCTGTCTGGCATATACCGATGACCGGCGTGTTGGCGGGAGCGACGGCCAGCTTCGCGGCCGACGTCGTATTGCCGCGCGTGATCTACAAGGCGGCTAAGAAGGGCGTTGACGAGGGCATCTTGAAAATCAATGGCGAGTTCGGCGTCTTGGCCGACTCGACGCACGGCCCAATCCATCTTCGCGTGGTGAACAACTTCGCGACTTCATATGCGGCGACCGCCTAGGGCGCCGGCGTATACATCCAATTCACGATTCAGGAGACCACTAGAAAATGCTCATTGAAGAAACAGTCAAAATCCCGGTCGACGCCGGCGGCGAGACCATCACGTTCGAAGTCGATCGCCCGTCGGGAGCCGCCGTGCGTTCGTTCTTGGACGCGCGATTTCGCCAGAAGGGCAAGCGCATCAAGACCGATCTTGTCGGAGCCCGCGTGGCGTTCATTTCGCGCATCCTGACTAACGTCGAGGGGCTTCAATTCCGAGACGCCGAAGGCAAGGCGCGCGATCTAAACAAGGACACCGTACTCACGGACTCCGACAAGGAAAAGTGGGCACGGATTCTCGACGAGAGGGTGATCTCGTCTTGGAAACAGTTGGTTCCAGTCAACCTGTTGTCGAGCGCCGCTCAATACTTCGAAGACGCTGGACCGGAAGACTCCGGAGACGATCTTGACTGGGGCGAAGACCAGGGAAACTAGCCAGCCGCGTCCGGGAATTTCTTGAGAGCGGCTACTTCGAGAGGCAGAACGAATGCGATGAGTGCCCGGCAAGGAAACGAGACCAAGTTGACGACGACGGCTTTTGCGGAATGTGCAAGTTCCGGCCGCTCGAAGAACGCTACGACGACGAGTTCCTTTGCTGGGTCGGCGAAAAAATGCGGCTGGTGCGGTGGATGAACGCCAACTTCCCCGCGCCGGCTGATCTTAGCTTCGAGGACTGGGAAGCGCTTGCGGTGATCAAGGAACATAACGACGCGAGACAACTGAAGGCGCTGTTTGGCGAGGCCGACGAATAAGGACCGATGGAAATCAGCCACACCGTAGAAGCAACGCTGCGAAGCCGTTATCAAAACGGCGTCGACGTGGGGATTCAGCGCACGCAGAAGACGATGCAGCAGGCGATGAACGCGATGTCGTCGGCGTCGCAGGGGGCGCGTCGCCGCGTGGTGGCCGCGTTTGAAGCGAAGCGGCGGCAAGCTCAACAACTCATGCGGGCGTTTCGCGATTTACTGAACAACTCGAAACGCCTGGACGAAATCGGCGGAAAGCTGACCAGCTTCGGACAAAAGGCGACGCTCGGCGTGACGCTGCCGCTGGTCGCGGCATTCACGTTTGCGGTTGGCGCGGCTTCGGGATTCGAAGCCAAGATGAACCAGGTCGAGGCGGTCACTCAGGCGAACGTCTCGCAGATGGCCGCGTTGAACGCGCAGTCTCGGGAGCTTGGTGCGGCTACGCGCTTTTCGGCGTCGGAAGCGGCGGCGGGTCAAGCGTTTCTCGGGCAGGCCGGCTTCAAGACAAACGAAATCATCGCGGCGATGCCGGGCTTGCTCAGCTTGGCTGCGGCGGGTCAGTTGGATCTCGCCGAGGCCGCGGACATTGCCTCGAACGTTCTATCGGGCTTTCGAGAGAACGCGGATCAGACCAACCGGGTTGCCGATATCTTGGCGGCCACGGCGGCATCGAGCAATACGAGCGTCCGTCAACTCGGGGCTGCGCTCAAGCTGGTCGCGCCGATCGCGACGGACGTCAACCTGTCGATCGAGCAGACGGCGGCGCTGGTCGGGTTCCTCGGCAACGCGGGGCTGCAAGCGACGGTTGCCGGCACTTCGTTACGCGGCGCGATCGCGGCGTTGCTCGATCCCTCGGATGAGGCGCGAGCGATCTTCAAGCGCCTTGGTGTGGAGATTACCGACCAGTCGGGCAACCTTCGGAACCTGATCGATATTTTTGGCGATTTGGGCGAGGCCCAGGCCGGGCCGACCGACCTGGTGAAGGTATTCGGGCGCGAGGTCGCGGCGGCGGCAAGCATTCTGTCGAACGCGGGCGGGCCCGCGCTTCGCGACTATGCGAAGCAACTTCAAGCAGTCGAGGGATTTTCGAAGCGTTCGGCCGACACGATCAGTAAGGGCCTCACCGGCTCGTTTACTGAGTTTGCTTCGGCGGTCGAGGGCTTGCAGATTGCGCTGGTTTCGAGCGGCATCGGCGTACTTCTAGAAGAAATCGTACGCGCGGCGACGGATGTCATCCGAGCCATAAGCGAGTTGCCCGATCCGGTGCTAGCGGCGGGTGCTGCGTTCGGACTGTTCGCCGGTTCGATTGGACCGTTGTTGATCGGTATCGGAAAGCTGCTGCCGTTGCTGGGGAGCGGGGGCTTGCTGGGTTCGCTGGGGGCTCTGATTCCGCAGCTCGGCGCGGCTACGGCCGCTGCGACCGGCTTCCAGCTAGCGACCGTAGGAATCGCAACGTTCTTCGTCGGTGCTTTCGCAGCGGCGATCGCCGTGACGCTGCAGAATCTCAAGGACCTCAAGGAAGAATTCCGGGTTCAGGCCGAGGTTGCGCAGTTCGTTAACGACCTCAAGAGCGTCGGCGTGGAACTCGAGAGGGAAGCCGACGAGGGATGGGCGGAGTACGAGCGTCGCGTCCGGCAGACAGCGGAAGCTCTTGAGCTTCAGGGCGCGACCCAAGGCCGAGTCTCCCGAACATTCGACGAAACCGGGCGACAGTTGGCGGAGCAACGAAACCTAGGAGAGTTGGCTGCGCTTGCGGCTCAAGGTAATGCCAGCGCGATGAACCTGCTCAAACAAAAGATGGAAGGCGTAAACCAAGCGTTCGACGACGGCCTGCCTAAAGTGCGGCTGATGGCGGAAGCACACGAGGTCGACGCCGAGGCGGCGAAGCGGGCGGCTGCGGCCAAGGTGCTGCTCGCACGGCAGACGGCGGCATTCGCTCAACTACAAGCCGAACTCAACGACCGTGAACCTCGTAGCCAGGAAGCGCAGGCTGCGATTCAGCTTGAGCGTGACCTGCGGCGAATTCAGAATTTGACGCTTTTCAGCGAAGAAGCGCGCAACGTGGCGCGGCTAGCGGCGGAGGAATCATTCAACCGGCGCATCGCGGCGATTCGAGCCGAAAAGGCGGATGTCGAACAAGCGGCGGCGGCTGAGCTCGTCCGTAGCGAGCAAGCGGCTTCGGCGGCGGTCGAACGCAGTCTGACGTTGCAACGCAATTCGGCGCTTGATCTCTTCACAACGATCGAGGATCTGAGCGAAGTGCGGCGTCGCGCGGCGGCGGAGGCGTTGCGCGACTTGCAGTTGCTCGAAGCGGCATTGAGCGGCGCGGCCGGGCCCGAGCTGCGCGACGAAGCGCTACGGAACTTGCCGCCATTGATCGCGGCTGTCGAGACGCGCATCGCTGAGTTGAACCGGGCGAAGTTTTTGACGCCTGCGCAGGTCGCCGAGCTGGCAAAACTGGAAGACACTTTCAAGGGGCTGAATGAGTTGGACATTAGCGGCTTCCAGCAGGTATCGCAGACCGTCGTCGGCATCGGACGAAAGCTGATGGAGAACTTCGGAAACCTTTGGAGCGACTTCTGGGCAAATATGGTGGACACCCAAAAGAGCGCGGGCAAGTTGCTCTTAGCATCGGTGCTTAACTTGATCGCGCAAGAGATCAGGGCCCTGGCGGTTTCTCTAGCCATAAAGGCGGCGGCGCACGCCGCCTCTCTGAACTTCTTGAAGGCAGCGGCGTTTGCGGCCGGCGCTGCCGTCGCCGCAGCCGGAGCGGGAGCCTTACAAGCGAAGGCGCGATCTTTGGCGGAGTCGGGCGATCAGTCATCCGCCGGCGGTGCACAACCGTTTAACCCCGGAATTTCGACTGGCGGCAGTTCCTCGAGTAGTGCCGGCCTTGACGTCGGCGTGTCGGGCGGCCCGCAGAATGCGGGCGAGGCGCGGACGATTCGGCGGCCGCCGCAAGTGATGGAAGTCCGGCTCAAGTTGGATCGCGGGATTATTGCCGAAGAGATCCGCAACGACGTCGACAACAGCGGGCCGATCAGGGGCATATTGCAGACGGTTTAGGTCATGGCAGACTTCCCCAGCCTCAACCCCGACTACCCGGTCACGGAAATTCCGGCTGATCCCGACGTGCTGATCTCTCGCCACCGCGACGGGTCGCAGCAGCGCAGGCTCAGAGGCGCGGGACCGAAGCGGCGTTGGGGCGTCGGTTTCGGTACGGCACTGCCGATGCCGCAATCGGAACGCGATCAGATCGACGCGCACTATCAAGGCCAGAACGGTAGCCTGACTGCGTTCAATTGGACTCACCCGGAGACCACGGAAGTAATTCTGGTGATCTACGTTCGTCGGCCGACGTTCACTCACGTCGGCTTCGATTTGTACTCGGTTGATGTCGAATTCGAGGAGGTGGCCGCGTGATCACCGTGACGCCGGAATATCTGACCGCGCTCGAGGCCGCCTCGAATCAGCCGCTCGACGTCTACGAATTGCAATTGGACTCGGGCACGCTGTTTCTTTCGACCGAGGCGATCACCTGGGGCGGCAACGTCTACCAGCCGTGGGTGACTGGACGCTCGTCGGTCAGGCGGCATATCGGACAGCAGTTCGACGGCATGACATTGACCATCTCGAACGTCGATACGAACGCCGCGCAAGCCTTTCTCGCCGAAGAGATCGAGGGCCGCAAGTTCACAGCCCGCAAGATCATGCGCGACGTGACGAACGACTCGCTGGTGATCTTCAGCGGCGTCATGAAGCGGATCTCGAAGATCGACGAGCGCGACATTGTGATCGAGGCCGCGCAGTTGCTCGGCAGCATCCAGCACGAAATACCCGCGCGGCATTTTCAGTCGACCTGCCCGTGGCTTTTCAAGGGCACCGAATGCGGCTACGCAGGCCTGGAACTAGAGTGTGACCGCTCATGGTCGCGCTGCTCTGAGTTGCTGAACACGGAGCGCTTCGGCGGCTTCCGATTCGTGCCTCATTCGGGCACATTCGCCTATGAGGAAACGGTCCGTAAGCGGTTCTTGCTGTTCTTTTCACGCAACAAAAAAGTACGCCGAGCGGCTGCTTACACTTCCGTTGACGACACTCCAGCCGACACCCCGCTGGCGGTCTGCTATGGACGCACTGAGTTGGCTGGAATTGTGATCCAGCACGTCGATACGGGCACGGAAACAAAAGCGCTCGTAGCTTGGTCGATCGGTCCCATAGTCGACGTTAAGGATCTTCGAATCGGCAGTGGCCTAGTAGCCGACAACCTGACGCACATCGGGCAAATCGGCGGCGTCGGAACGCAGACTGTCGACCCTCGTTTCCCGCAAAGCTACGAATACAACTTGGTTGCCTACTCGGGCATAACGATCGAATCGGACGCGCAAGTCGCCGACGCGGCTCCGAACCTGGTCGCGGTGGTGCAAGGACAGCAAGTCAGGCACTTCGATGCGCTGGGAGTCTTCACGGTTTTCCAGTGGACGGATAACCCGGTCTGGAATGTGCGCGACCTGATGCTGCTGCCGATCCATCAGGGCGGCATGGGCATCCCCAACGAAGAGTTCGACGATGTCGTCAATTTCGCGACGTCGGCCTATTGCGACGAACTCATATCGAACACGACGAACGATCAAAAGATTTTTCTACCCGACGGCGGCTTGCCGGACGGCTTGGTGCAGGGCGTCACCTATAAGCGCTATCGATCGACCGGCGTTGACGGACTAGCGCCGCTCGTGGACGGGCCGTACTCAACTTTTCAAGTCGGTGTAGACGACGACACCAGCCGCACACCGACCCCGGTCAACATGCGCCGCTTCACCTTGAACGGCGCGGTTGTCTCGCAAGAGCCCGGCGTCGACGTGCTGTATGAAAAGATGTTTCCGGCGTTTCGGGGCTACCTCACTTTCTCGAAGGCCGGCAAGATCCAGATCCGCTGCGAGCGCCCGAATCCGAATACCGTCTACACGTCGGCCGCGATCGCCGGTGCGACCGATCATCTCTGTAGCGACCCGGCGCAGTTCGCGGTCGGCGACCTTGTCTTGCTGGGACCCCACACCGTCAACGCCGAGGTGCTTAAGGCCGACCAGGTGCTAGGCGATCGCATTGTGACGGTGCCCTGCGCCTTCCCGCACGCGATCGGCGAGGAACTCTTGCAAGTGTCGATGGCCTTCACGGACTCGAACACCGTCGGGAAGATCGAATATCCGCTCTCCGGCCGGCAGTCGTCGGTCAATCGCGTCACGGTCAAATACATCGACGCGCCGAACGGCTTTACCGCCGACGAGCCGCTGCGGATCAACGATTTCGACAACCAAGGCGAGACTTCACGGATCAACAACGAAGACGTCGACGGCTCGATGATCGATAGCTATTTTCAGGCTTGGCGCATCGGACAATGGCGGCTGGCACGGAATCGATCGCTAGGCCGGTTCATCAACTTGCGGGCGGACATCAAGGCCTCGTTGCTCGAAATCGGCGACGTCGTCGCGGCCTCGACTAGCGAACACGGTTTGCAGGCCGTTCCGTTTCGAGTTGAGGAACTGACCTACCTCGAAACCGACGAGCTGGAGATCACCGCGCGGCTCTACTTGACTGGTGTCTACGACGACACAGCGCCGCAAACGACAGTGAAGGTGCCGGGCGTTTTCTCGGGAGGCTTACAGGCGGCCGACGTGACCGGATTCGCGGCTTCGGAAGACCCGGCGATCCAGCCCGACGGCACGGTGCTCTCGCGAGTGACGGTATCGTACACCGAACCGGCGCGGGGTAGTTTTGCTGCTGTGAAGATCTACGGCCAGAACCTCGACACGACCGAGACAAACGGCTCAGGCAATCCGACGGAGGCTTGGCGGCTGATCACGACGATTGATAAGGGCGCGGGCGCGGCGGCGCGGATCTTGCCGTTGATGGCCGTGACCGGCTTGGCGATGCGTTTGGCCGCTGTAAGTTGTTGGGCTGAAGGGCAGAATCCGATCGCCGGCTCACCTCAGGCTGAAGTACTGCTCGACGGCAAACAATCAGCCCCGGCCCCACTTTCGGGACTGCATTGCCAGATCGTCACGATGGGCTTGGTACTCGGATGGGATGAATCACCCGAGCCCGATGCCTATCGGCACCTGATGTATCACACAGGTGATCAGGTACCCTTCGCTCTCAAGCAAGAACACCGCATTGCGGCGATCCCGGCCGGGCGCGGAGTGAGTGCCGGCCGACAGCGTTTCGAGTACAGGCAAGTGGTCTACGCGGGAACTTCGAACGGGACCACGGTCACGCTGCCGGGCACGCCCTTCAAAGTCGATCAACTGTTGGTCGAGACGGCTGCGGCGGTCTTCAGCGGCGTCAGCTTCCGCTTTCTGGGCAGCGGATCTGTCCATTCCGTCGTGAGCAATACGGAGAGTGTCGTGACATTTGCGGCCGCTTCGATTCCAGTAGGCGAGATCGAGATGGTCTTCGCGGGCGAACAGCAGTTACACGTCTCGGCCGAGGACACTTCGGGCAACGAGAGCGCATCGGCGACTTTCCCGGCATGCGTTCCTTACGCACCCGACGGAACGCCCGACGAGGACGTGCCCGACCCTGAAGGGTCAGCTTCGGTCGGCAATTTTGGCTGCTGGTGGCGTACAGGCATCCTGAGCGGAAAACCTGGTTATCTGCTGATTTGGGGATCGGCCAAGGGTGAAGATGAGACCGAGACGGATTTCGCGTTAGCGAAGCGCCGGAACATCTATGGCATTGCGGAGTACGAGGTCGAGGTCACGTATTCCACCGACGGGAACCCCCTCAACAGCCAGTTGCACTACCAGACATTCCAAGCATCGAATGCCGAGGAAAATTATCTTCAAGACCTCGTGATTCCGCCGGTGCGTTGGTTGCACTGGCAGTATCTGGGCGAGGTCGCGCTAGACAACAGGGCGATCCACGGCGTGCGGATTCGCCCGCGCAATTCGTGGGGATGGGGCGATTTCATCGCCGCATTCGGCTTTGCCTTGCCGCCTGGCGCGATTCAATGGACAGGATTCGCTGATCAGTCCGAAGAGGAACTTGAGACGCCGGATGTTTTGGACAAGGTGTTTCCGAATCTCGCGAAATCCGCGCAGTCGGTTGTGCGAGCTCCGGCGGCCGACGTTGAGGTCGCGGCGGCGGAATTTCGCGGCGCGGACACGACGCCCGGATTGGGTGGTCCGCCTAATCAGGGAACGGAGTTTACTCTCACTCTGGAGCAAGACGGAAGCGGCGGCCGCCGAATCACTTGGGGGCCGCTTTTCAAAGGCGTGTCAGACACTTCATATCCGGCCGATCCGCGCCCCAATCGATACACGACCTGGCGCTTCAAAGTGCGCTCGGGCGACTACCTTTGCATCGGCCATCACTCGGGGAGCCTCGTATGAAAAAGTTTCACTTCCTGTTTTTCACACTCGTTTGTGGTCTGGCGGCTCAGAACCCACACATCCTCGACGTGATCCCCTCGACCGAGGTAACACCGACCGAAGGGCAGGTCAACTTTTGGGATGCCGATTTTGGTAACCGCGCGGCGCTCAAGGCGGCGGCGGATTTGACGGTTGATCTCAATTTTACGCTGCCGACATCGCTGCCGCCTACGGTCAATTTATGTCTCGAAGTGACACCCGGCGGCGTCCTCACTTACGCGTCGGGAGCGTGCGGGACAGTGGGCGGGAGTTATTCCACGCTTGAAGACAACGCCGTTGCTTTGGCGGCGCGTTCGACCTTGAACTTTCGCAAGGGCTTTACGTTGACCGATGACGGCGTGGGCGGTAAGACGATCGCTGACGTGGCTGTGGACTCGACGCTCTTGAGTGACGCCGCCAGCGTTCGGTTGAATCTCGCAAGCGCGAATGACTGGACGGCGCCACAAGATATGCGATTCGCCGGTAATGTGCTTCCAACTCTACTGAGCACCGACAACCAGGCTGTGCAGTTGCGATTAAACACAGACGGGGGTAAACGGATCGTCGCCGGCAATGCGACTGGGACAGTCGCCGCCCAAATTCTCATGTCCGAATCGGGGCGGTTTCGGTTCACTGGGACTCTCAGCGGGACAGAGCAACGGATGGAAATCAAATCCTCCGGAGAGATTCTCTTGTACGGGCCGATGACTTTCAACACCGGCAACCTCTACGACGTCGGCACGGCTAGTACACCCGCCCACATTGGGCACTTCGGTACGTCTGTCAAGTCACCAGTGTTTGAGATTAGCGACTCGACTTTGACCGCGCATTGGGACTGGGAGTACGTGGACGCAAACACGGTCGAGCTACGAGATCCGAACGACGATCAAGTCCTGAACATCATCAACAATCTGCTCACAACACAAAATCAGCTCACGTTCGACGGTCATATCGATGCAAATCTGAGTATCGAGTCGGCGACAGGTTTCATAGTCAACACGCTCGCGGGCATCGATTCACTCTGCGCAGCCGGGCAGTATCTGTCTTCTGCCGACATCGATGGCGGAATTGCGGTGGGCGGCAGTTGTGCGTCGATAGGCTATCAAACCATCGAAAACAGTGGCTTGCCGGTCACGTCGCAGAACGTCTTAAATTTCGATGATTCGTTCTTGGTCACAAACGACGTGGTTGGCGCAGAGACCGATCTCGCTTTCAACTACGCTCGCGCAAATACCTGGACTGGAATAAATACTCATTCGAATGACATTCGCATGACCGGGGCGGGAAACGATATTGATGGTCAGTCTTCGGCTGATTTGCTTGCGTTTGTGGTCGGCGAGATTGTAACGCTCAATGTTGGCTACACGGGCAGCGCGACGGGTACCCTGACGCTACGCGAAACAGCGGGCAACACGGCAACCTTCACGCCAACGACGACGGCGCTACAGCTAGACGAGGACTTGCTGCCAAGCACGGTAGGCCTGGGACTGGGATCCGACGCGTCACCTTGGTCAATGTGGGCCGATGTACTGGAGATCGATGTTTCCCTTATTCCAGACGCTGACCTAGGAGCCAGCATCGGATCATCCACACAGCGAATCAGCAACTCTTGGCTGAACAAGATTAGCATGGGTTCTACGTTTCCGGGAGTACTTGAAGCGGAGAGCAGCGGGATTCGATTCAAGGGAGGTAATACTGGTGACGGGTTTCTAATGGACGCCGCCGGCGGCATCGAGCTGAGCGGTAACGCGAGTGGCTTCGGCGACCTTCAAACGAACGGTAGCGACATCATACTTGAATCGGCGAGTAACTTCATAGCTGCTTCTGGAAGTGTATTTCAAACTAATAGTGGAAGTGAAGCTACATTTTTAGCAGGGTCCATCTTTGCCATCCCTACGAAGGGAACCGACATCGTTTGTTCCAGTGATGCAAATCGGTTTGGCCATGGAATGTTGGTTCAGACCACTGCTAAAGAACTTCAAATCTGTATCAGCTCGACGGCCTACAAGGTCGCTCTTGTCACCCCGTTGTAAATCATGAAAAGGAAGGCACTACTACGATGATCAAAATATTAGCGATCCTGCTGCTGTGCTCCGTTGGGGCCTCGGCCCAGACCACTCCAATGACGGCTACTGTGGGCATTCCAGATGCGAAGAATGCGGAGGTTCGATCGCTTCTACAGGATTGGGTTGCGACACAGACACAGACCGTAGTGGACCCGGAAACCGGAGAGGTGGTTACATAACCCAAATACGCGAACCTCCAAAGCTTTCTCAATGCTCGATTCAAGATCGTGCTGCGTGAATCGGTCCTCAGGGCTTGTGGCGACGTACCGGCTTCCTGTCCCTCATTCTTCGCCCAACACGAGACGGCTAAGAAGGACGCGAAGACGGCTCAAGATGCAGAACTAAACGACACGCTGCGGGCGCCGGCAACACCGTAGGCGCAACGCGTCGAAAAAGGAGTGATTAAGATGAAACGGTTTTATAGTCTGTTGCTGTTGTTGACGATGGTCCCTTACGCGTTCGCGGCTGAGAGAGTCAAGCTTTCCGACGGCGACCTTGCTAGGTTGTTGCCGCCGACGGAGGCGAGCCGAACCGCTGTGTCTAAGCTGGCGATCGCGCAGCAATCGCTACGGCGTGCGTCGGACCAGTTTCAAGCCGCCCTGCAAGCCGTGAAGGATGCAGAGAAGGGGCGCTCGGATCTTCTTACCGAACTCCGTTCGGCCGCTGGAATCGCTGACGACTGTGTCTTCGACTTGAATGCTTGGGTCTGCCCGGAAGCATCAAGAGAGGCGAACAAAGAGCGCTAACCGGCCGTTTTCGATTGCGGCAGGCGCAATCGAACTTCAAAACCGAATATCCCACGTTTCGGCGCAAAGTATCCCGCGCCGCAACACCACCAACAAAAAATCACGAATCAAACCCAATTTTGCGCAGAAATAATCGTATAACAATATATAAATCAACAACATAGACCGATTCTCGACCTTTCCCGATATTGGGAAAACAAACCCAATTCAAACCCAATCTAACCCAATTCGCCGCGAACAGGGTACTCCTGTACCCAACCGCCACCTTTGCGTTAACGCCACTTATTACGTCACACTCTTTCAAGCAATGACCGAGACAATGAATCGCCGCAACTTCCTTCACCTCACCGCTGCCGCCGCCCTCGCTGGGTGTTCCTCGACCACGCCCGAACCGGCGTCCGATGACCGGCCCAACATCGTCATCATCATGGCCGACGATATGGGCTTCTCTGACATTGGTCCATACGGCGGCGAGATCGACACCCCGACGCTCGACTACTTGGCCGCCAACGGATTGCGGTTTAAGCAGTTCTACAACACGGCTCGCTGCTGCCCCACCCGAGCCGCGCTCCTCACGGGGCTCTACCAGCACCAGGCCGGCGTCGGACAGATGATCTCTGACATGGGTCACCCCGCCTACCAGGGCTACCTCAATGACCGCTGCGTGACGATCGCTGAAGCCCTCAAGCCGGCCGGCTACACAACGCTCATGGCCGGCAAGTGGCATGTCGGTGAAGACCGTCCGCATTGGCCGGTGGACCGTGGCTTCGACGAGTACTTCGGGCTTATTAGCGGTGGCTCGAACTACTTCAAACTTGATGGCGCGAGGCAGATGGCTATGGGTAACGAGCCCTGGGATCCGCCTGAAGATGGCTCGTTCTACATGACCGATGCGTTCGCCGACAACGCCGTCAAGTTTCTCGACAAGCATGGAGCAAAGCAGGATCCGTTCTTACTGTACCTGCCATTCACCGCTCCCCACTGGCCGCTGCATGCCAAACCACAAGACATCGCCAAGTACAAGGGCAAGTATTCGATGGGCTGGGATGAGCTCCGAAAGCAACGCTATGCGCGCGAACTCGAGCTCGGTCTGATCGACGAAAAGTGGGAACTGAGCCCCCGCGACCCCGACGTACCCGCATGGGATGACGTCGACAACAAGCCGCTCTGGGAGCGTCGCATGGAGGTCTACGCCGCCATGATCGACTGCATGGATCAAGGGATTGGCCGCGTCATCGACAAGATCCGTGACCTTGGCAAGCTCGACAACACGCTCGTGATGTTCTTAGCCGACAACGGCGGCTGCCACGAAAACGCCGACATCGAGCAAGGCACACCGCGCAACACCTGGGGCGACCCGAACGCGATGCCGGGTGGGCCGGATTCGTTCGACGGCTACGAAAAGCCTTGGGCGAATGCCAGCAACACGCCGTTCCGGATGTTCAAGAGTTGGGTCCATGAGGGCGGAATTTCCTCGCCGCTAATCTGCCATTGGCCGGCCGGCATCAATCAACCGAAAGGCTCAATGACGAACGAGCCCGGCCACCTAATCGATCTCATGGCCACCTGCGTCGATCTGGCCAACGCCGAGTACCCATCAACATTTAACGGAACGTCGATAGTCCCGCTTGAGGGCAAGAGCCTGCGGCCGATTCTAGAAACAGGCACTCGCGAAGGTCACGAAGCGCTGTTTTGGGACCACCAAGGCAACCGCGCCGTCAGAATGGGCAAGTGGAAGCTGGTATCGCTCTACAGTCGCGCAAACAGCGACTACACGCCATGGGAGTTGTACGACATTGAAGCCGATCGCAGCGAACTCAACGACGTCGCAGCCGACATGCCCGACCGAGTAACCGCAATGGAATCCGCCTGGATGGCCTGGGCCAAGAAAGTAGGCTGGGTCCCCTGGAACGAGCTGAACGCCTAGCCCGCATTTCTCACCACGTGGCGAGCGAAAGTGCGTGAGAGGTGCGTCGCTACGAGGCGGGCGAAGGTTGGCGCGCGGAGGCGTACTTGACAGTACGTCGAGCACGGCGAGCGAGCGCAACGAAGTAGTGACGCACCTATCCCGTGTTTTCGCCGTCAGGTGATGAGAAATGCGGGCTAGACAAGGAACTTCGGGCGGAGACTGGCACATGCGATCTCGTAATCTCTCCACCTTGACGAACCCTCGTGTTGCCTGTCCCCTACCCCCTAAAGGCTAGCCTTTATCTTGCGAACGATAGCCCCCTCAGGCAGCTTCCTATAAAAGGGGTCCAGCGGAAAGCACCCGGAAACCAAACCGTTGCGCGGCCCAGTGGTGCAGTCGCTGAACGTGCGACAAACGCGCTTCGAGTTCATCGCCCCGTCGCGCAAAGTATCCGCCGGAAGCGTCGGGTAGGCAACTACCATTCGCCCCAGTCCAACTGTGTCGACTCGCCCAGAGCGCACCGCCCACTGCGCCACGTGCGGCAGAAACTCTTGGAAGTAGCTGTAGCCGGTCCCCACCAAAATCATGTTCGGGAACTTAGCTTTGAGTTCCTCGGTTGCCTGAAGATGCCGCGCACAGCCGACCAGCGGATCCTCCGGCGGCTGATACCCGTCTGAGGGTGGGAACATCGCCGGTCTCAGAACGTGCGGATTGTAGTAAGGGCTGCCGGCCGTGACATTGAGCATCCGAATATCGAGCCGATCGAGCTGTTCGATGAATCGCACCGTATCGGTCAGGTCGTACTCGACGGGGTTATCAGGGTTCGCCCCGAAGCAGTGGCGGTAGGGAAGTGAGTTCGCGAAATCTTCGGGAATGCCAACCCCGAGCTTGGTCCCTTCGCTTTGGTTCGCGTCTGGCCGGAACGGTACAAAATCAAAAGCGCTGAGGCGCACCCCGATCTTTAGATTGTTCGTCGTCGCCCGGATTCCCGCGACGATTTCTCGAAGAAAGCGGATACGATTTTCCAACGACCCGCCATAGAGCCCGGGCCGCGTGACCGCGCTTAAGAACTCGTGGCCGAGGTAACCGTGACAATGCTTAATGTCTACAAACCCCGCGCCACAACGCTCCGCGATCTGGCCGGCGACGATGAAGCGGTCGATGATCCGCTTGACCTCGTCGTCGCTGAGAATCGGGTGATCGTCCGACAATCCGAATTTGCGGTCAAGCAACGGGTGACGATAGAGAATCATCGGGGCCGGACCAGATTTAGTCGGTCTCGAAAAGCGGCCTGAGTGGGTGAGTTGAAATCCTGTAAGCAGGTCATCGCTCGTTCCGAACGCTTCGTGATGCGTCTGCAACAACTCGGCGTGCAGTGATTTCAACGAATCCTCGGTCGATTCGTTGATCATGAGTTGATTGGGATTCGCGCGGGCCTCCGGCAGCACCGCCATCGCCTCGCCGCCCCATATCCACTTGGCGCCACTAATCGCGAAGTTGCGCCAGCGCCTGCGCACCAGTTCGCTGGCGCGGCCGTCCTCCTCGCCGTCCCAGCCCTCCATGGGGTGGATGACCCAGCGGTTTCCGAGGCGCTGTCCGTCGACTACAATTGGCTGCGCAAGAGGCGACGAAGGGGCCGTTTCAATTGTGTCCTCGGCTTCGATCGATAGGCCCAGATGCGCGCAATGGGAGCGGAACTCTTCGACGGACTGCATCCTAGCGATGCGCGGGTAGGCCATAAAATCAATCCAGCGGGACTCCCCAGTATAGTTGCCAACTCCTGTCATGGACCGCTAGCCTAATTAGTAGATAGGAAGTGGAACCGACAAATGGCTGAGAAGGCAAACCTGTACCGCGCTGAATATCAAGGCAGCGGCACATTTAGAATTTCCAAACCCAAGCGGAACAAAGCGAAGCTGAAGGAAACGCGATCAAAGCGCAAGGCTCGTAGATCTCGCCGCTCGTAAACGCCGGCCCGTTCGGGGCGGGCGGAATTAGCTGAAAACCGTTGAGTTGCGGCCTACCGCGAGGACCCAAAAAAGGGACCCCGCCGGGCTAGTGTTCCGAGGGCCGTCGGATTGCATCCCGGCAGGGCTTAGTCGCAGGAGGAGCCTATCCCCGTATGTTCGAGGATTCGGGCCGTGGTACAGAGGTCTGGGTGACCGCCCGGAGGATAACCGTTAAGCTGATCCAACCGAGAAAGAGCGCCAATGATATGGAAGGCACGAGCGCCCCAGTCACCAATACCGCTGACCACATAGGATTCATCGCCTCGGCTAATAGCCCGGCTGGTACCAAACGCTCGTTTTCTCTAAACTCCATGGAATCAATCAATCGACACGCTAGGTGTCGAGTTTGGGTTGTGCAA
This sequence comes from Bryobacterales bacterium, assembly GCA_965247305.1. Lineage (GTDB taxonomy): Bacteria > Acidobacteriota > Terriglobia > Bryobacterales > UBA6623 > CATQHP01. The sequence continues at coordinate 22,124 of OZ252030.1, forward strand.
TTCTTACACACCGTGTAAGCATTTCTGCATGGGTCGAAGCGAAAAAACTGCGCCGATCGCGGCACGCTTTCAGGTCAGCGGCCGTGTTCAGGGCGTTGGATTTCGGTACTTCGTATTTCAAATGGCCCGCGATATCGGAGTCGCCGGCTGGGTAAGGAATCTCCGCGACGGCCGCGTTGAGGCACACGCCGAAGGCTGCGAGCCGCGGGTACGGCGCTTTGAATTGGCATTGCGCACGGGCCCACCGCTGTCGCGAGTCGCCCAGGTCGTCGAACTAGCCGCGCTAAGCGAAGGCGCGGCCAGATTCGAGATCCGATACTAGCCCGCGGTTCTCACCACGTGGCTAGTGAAAGTTGTACTGGTCCGGGTGCATCTCGACATCGCCCCTAACTAGCACGTTTGCTTTAAACGTATCTTCAAGTTCCTGAAGATAGGCATTCGTGCGCGATTTAAGAACCTTGGCGACTTCAGGATGCACTCTCAGCACAACATCCCTCGTATCCTCGGCACCTATCGCCAGTTTGCGCGACTCGTTGAGAATCTCCCCGACTACAGTCGGTACCGACTTGACGCTACCCGAACCCGCGCAAGTCGGGCAGGGCGTGCATAACGCGCGCTCCAGCGATTGCTTGACCCGCTTGCGAGTGATCGCTATTAGACCAAAGTCGTTGAACGGCAGCGCCTTCGACGGCGCGCGATCGCGGCGCAGGGCGGCTTCGAGCGTCTGGTGAACGCCGTGGCGGTTCTTGCGGTCTTCCATGTCGATGAAATCGACAATGATGATGCCGCCCAAATCGCGCAGGCGCATCTGCCGCACGACCTCTTCGGCCGCTTCCATGTTGGTCTTGAGAATTGTGTCCTCGAGCCGATCGGACTTACCCACGTATTTACCAGTGTTGACGTCGATCGACACCAGCGCCTCAGTCTGATTGATGACCAAATAGCCACCTGACTTGAGCCAGACTTTTGGCCGCAGAGCCTTTTCGAGTTCCTGCGAGATGTTGAACTCGTCATAGATCGGCATCGCGCGCGTGTATAGCTTGACGCGATCGAGCAAATCGGGCTGGAAGCGCTCGACAAAGCGCAACACGCGCTCGTACTCCTCTTCGCCGTCGACCCAGATGGTCTTATAGTTCTGTCCGAGTTGGTCGCGCATGACCCGCTCAACGACGTCGAGATCGTGATAGAGCAACGCGGGCGCGCGGCGCGATTCAGCCTTCTCGATGATGCCTTGCCATTGCGCGTAGAGAAAATCGACGTCGGCCTGAAGCTCCTCGTCGCTCGCCCCTCGTCCCGCCGTTCGAACAATGAAGCCACCGGGTTTGCCTTCGGCGTGGGCCCTGACTACCCGCCGCAAACGCGCACGCTCGGTGTCCGAATGGATCTTTCTCGAGACGCCATTATGGTTCACTGTCGGCATGTAAACCATGAAACGCCCGGGTAGAGCGATATGTGACGTGATACGGGCGCCCTTTTTCCCTAGGGGCTCTTTAGCGATCTGGACGATCAGTTCTTGGCCTGGATCGAGCAGATCTTTGATGTTAGGCAGGCCGTCTGACGCGATGACCTGGGTTGGCTCCTCTGCTTCAGCGCCTTCAGATTCGCTGTCAGTCCGTGTCTCTGTTTGACGAGATTCTTGCGTCTGGGCCTCGTCAGACCCGCGGCCTCGACGTCGGCGGCGCCCACGTCGGCCCCGTCGCTGGAAGCGCGAAGACTCCGACGTCTCTCTCACGACCGCGTCTGCCTCCGGGGCCGCGTCGTCTGACTCGGGCTGCGGTTGGCCCGGCATTTCCACGGATCGATCCTCGTCTTCGCTCGACGCGTCAATCTGCTCAGTTGCAGTTTCGTCTAGCTCGGGTTCCGACTCATCGACGTGTTCCTCCGAATCGCCGGCTTCGTCGTCGGAGTCGTCAGCTGCGGCCTCGACCTCGGTTTCAACCGATTCGGACTCGACCTCGTCGGCATCGTCGCCTCCCGCCGATGCGGCTAGCGGTTCTTCAGAGCCGTCCTCAATGTCGTCGTCGTATTCGATGTCATCATCTAGCTCTTCGCCGGCTTCGCCGTCGCTGCTATCCAGATCATCGTCAAGAGCCTCAGGTTCTTCCTGATTATCTTCTTGGTCGTCGGGCTCTTCGTCGCCCGAGCCATATTTTGCCAGCGACTCGCCGGGCAGTACCGCGAATCCGCGATCGTCGTTTTCGACGGCTTCCGGGGCGTCGCCCTGTTCATCGGTCGTCGCATCGGCCACGGGCTCTTCCCGCGGATCGTCCCGGCGATCTTCGCGCTGTTCGTCAGCGGGCTGGTCCGCGACGACGCGAGTCCGCTCGCGATCACCGTCGCGGCCACGGCGCCCGGACTGGCGGTCGTCGGATCTGCCGGACTCCCTAGAACTTTCTCCATCCGCGCGCGCTTCTCCCGACGCGGAATCTTCTGCCGCGGCGTTTTCTGCTTTGGGCGTAAACTCCAGCTCTCGATCGCTGTCTTTACGCGCGTTTCTGTCGGGTCTTCTGGAGTCCCGCCGGCGCGAGTCGGAGCGACCGCCACGGCCTCGTCCGGAGCCGCCACGCCCGCTGCGGTCGGGGGCGCTGCGTTCCTGTTCCGGTCCGTCGGCCGGGTCTGGATCGTCGCCGCGTTCGAGATCAGCCGTTTTGTCGAGAACGTCCGAGACGTACAAGAAGGCGTCTCGAGCCAGCCCGAGCTTAACGAAGGCCGATTGCATCCCCGGCAAAACGCGGGAAACCCGGCCTTTGTAAATACTTCCGGCGATGGCGTGATTCGAACGCCGCTCTACATAAATCTCAACTAGGCGATCATCTTCGAGAATCGCCAATCTTGTCTCGTGCCGGTTCGACGAGACCACTAATTCCTTCGACATGGGATGTTTCCCAAGGGAAGGGGAGCCCGCTTTCAAATTCGATACGGGGTATTGCTGGACGGTCAGTCATCTTTCAATTCGCTACAATCGTTCCGACGACAAGTTCAGCCTCGTGGGTCGCCAATCTTTTCCGCCATTACAATCTGCCTTTCAACAGCCGCCGAGCGCGCGGAGCACCGGCGGGTAGCCGGGTCTCATACGCTGCCACTCAGCATTTGGTGCTTTTAAGGGAACCGCCCTGCGCCTACAAGCCGCGGGTTCGAAATCCTTCCCTAACCTTTCTTTCGTTGCGTGGGCGAGTCAGCTGGACGCATATTTTCGGTCCGCGGCGACAGCCCACAGAGTTCAGTCAATTCGCAAAGCGGCGAAGCCGCACGTTGTTAACCAGCCCCAATAGCATTAGGACTGCAAGAGTATTTGATCCTCCATAGCTCATCAGGGGAAGCGGAATACCGGTTACCGGCATTTTGTTCGCTACCATCCCAACGTTGACCAACAGTTGAAAAAGCAACAGAGCCGCGACGCTCATCGTAATGAGCATTCCCGAGGCGTCCGATGCAGCTTGTGCGTTGTGCACGATTCTCATCAACAGGGCGAAGTACAGCGCCATCGCAAACAAGACGCCGACAAAGCCACTTTCTTCCGCAAACGCGGCAAAAACAAAATCCGTATGGGGAACTGGTAAGAACCGCAATTGCGTTTGTGTCCCGCGCGCAAAACCTTGTCCCCATATGCCGCCCGCGCCTACCGCGATTTTGGCCTGTAACGGCTGGTAGCCGGCGCCCCGCGGGTCGTTTTCCGGGTTCATGAAGGTGATGATTCGCTCTTGCTGATAAGGCTTGAGCATCCACCATCCAACGGGAACGACTAGCACGGCGGCCAACGCCGCGGCAGCCGCATGTTTCCAGCGCAGTCCCGATAAGAAGATCCCGATTCCAAGTAGCGGCGTGTAGCTTAACGCGGTGCTGAGGTCAGGCTGGCTTCTGACCAGCAAGATTGGTACCGCGAAAATCGCAACACCTCGCAAAACATCACGGAATCGAATCCTTCTGAGCGCGAAATTGCTGAAAAAACGGGCTACCACTAATACTAGCACCACCTTCACGAATTCCGAGACCTGGAGAGAATGTCCGCCTGGTAGCGGAATCCAGCGGTGCGAGCCGTTGATGGGGTCTGTAAAGAGCAGAACGCCCAACAGCAGAGCGATCGCAACTCCGTAAAATACTGCGGCTTGGTCGACGAGCCAGTGGTAGTCGATCGATGACATTACCCAGAACATCACGGCTCCTAGGCCAAGCCAGATCAACTGTCGCGAGTAGGCATCTTGCCAGCGCGTTGCGAGCGTCGCGCTGTAGATCTCGAGGACGCCCAAGGTCGCGATTAAGGCGATCAGGCCAACCAGCACCCAGTCGAAATCGACAAGAGTGCGATCGGGTCCCGTTGCCGGCCGGCGGCTCATTGCGGTCGCTCCGCTAGGCGTGCCACCGTCGCGGGCGCGGCGCTGATCGCCAGACGCTTCTTCTTGTCAAAGTAAGCCTTGATCACGTCGCGCGCCACCGGTGCGGCGAAGTAACTGTGTACGCCGTTTTCAAGCAGCGCCACAACTACGATTTCTGGATCTCGGCAGGGTGCGTACCCCACGAACCACGCGTCATCTTCAAAGTCCGCGCGATCGTACATGAGCCTAGTTTGGTTGGACACGCGCTGCGCCGTGCCCGTCTTGCCGCAGACATCGATGTCTGCCAGCCAGGCACGGGCACCTGTGCCGCCGCCGTTGACGACGCCCCACATCGCCTGCCGGATAATCCTCGAATTCCACGACTTGATCAGCGCCTCGCGCGGTTCCGGCTTGGCGTAGCCGGGTCGAAGCTCGCTGAGCTGGCTCTGAGAGACCAGGTGCGGGCGATGCCAGACACCGCCCATTGCGAGCCCACCGATCGCGTGCGCGACCTGCAGCGGGGTAACTGTCAGCGCGCCCTGGCCGATCGCTAGTTGGATCGTTTCACCGGCATACCAGCGCTCGCGGAACAAGCGCACCTTCCAACCAATACTCGGCACGATTCCCTCGAGTTCATTCGGTATGTCAATCAATGTCTTCGCGCCAAATCCGGCCCGCCGCGCGTACTCCCCGATGACGTCGACGCCAAGCTGTCTGCCGAGTTCGTAAAAGTAGATGTCGCACGACTGCATCATCGCTTGCTGCAGTCCGACTGACCCATGGCCGCTGCGGGCATGGCAGTGAAAGACATGATCGAAATAGCTGACGCTTCCCGTGCAGGTCGTTCTAAAAGTCGTATTCGCGAGGCCGTTCTCAAGGGCGGCTAGCGCGACGATCGGCTTGAACACCGAGCCTGGCGCCCACTGACCCTGTATCGCTCGATTGAGCAGCGGCTTTGCCGGGTCTTCGAGTATTTGCGTCCACTCGCTGGTCTTTAGCCCCGCGACGAATGCGTTGGCTGAGAACACGGGTGCGCTTGCCATCGCAAGCACTTCACCGTTGCGCGGATCGAGTGCGATGACCGACCCTTTGTAGCCTTCGAGGCCCATCTCCGCGACAGCCTGTAGTTCGAGATCGACAGTGAGCCGAAGGTTGTGGCCCGGCTGCGCCTCGACGGCATCGATGACTCCTTGGCTGCGTCCGCGGCTATCGACCAAGACACGCCTGCTGCCGTCGGTTCCCGCGAGCAGGTCGTTGTACTGGCGTTCGATACCGGCTTTGCCGATCTCCGCCCCCGAGTTGTAGAGCACGAACTCGCGCAAGTTGAGTTCGTTGGCGCTGATTTCACCGACGTAGCCGACGACGTGGGCAGCTACTCCCCCTGACGAATAGAGCCGGCGTTGCGATTTCACCATGTCGACTTCGCGGAACTCCGAGCGGTGGGCATCTAAGAACGCCATGTCGGCTGCCGACAGGTTCTCCTTGAGAATGATGCGATCAAGCGCCGAGTCACTAGCGACTTCAGCGATGCGCTCCTCGAGGCGCTCTAGCGGCAGACCGAGGCCCTCGGCGATGGCCGGCAAGTTCGCGGGCTGCACCTTGTTGGTTGTCAGCATCGCCGAGAAACTCGGCATGTTGTTGACGAGAATGCGCCCGTCACGATCAAGGATCTTTCCTCGCGGCGCGAGCGTGGGCAAGGATTTTACGCGGTTCTGCTCCGCCTTTTGCGCATAGATTTCCGGGCTCTGCACCTGCAGTTGCCAGAAGCCACTCAGCAGCCACAAAAAGATTGCCGCCGCCAGGTACTGGAACGTAGCGATCTCCGCTTCGCGCGAGCGTTGCAGGGGCTTTTCGTCGAGATTCACCGCGCCCTCCTAAGTTTGTCGAAGAGCGGATACAGCAGCAGTCCCACACCGGCGTGGACGGCCGCCAGCACAACCCACGCGACCGGGTCGAATGATACATCGACCCCTAACAAGCTACTGCGGATCGAAAACAAAAGCGCCTCGTGCAGCAGGTACGAAAGCGCGAGAATCACGCTACGAATACCCGGGTAGTCGACCTCGATGTAGAGGCTGATCGACGCAGCGGCGTAGCCCACAAAGGTAGAGACGATGCCGAACACTCCGAGCGGGCCGTGGGTCAGGGCGTCTTGGGCCCAGCCGACTCCCATGCCCATTAGCATTCCCATCGCAACGCTGCGCCTCGTTACCGCCAGGAATACGACGACAATCAGGGGCAAATTCACCAGCGAAAATGGCGCTGCCTGGGTCGAAAGAAAAACCTGGATCGTCAGCGCCAGGGCGGCCAAGGCAAGGCCTGCTCCAGGATAGAGATCACTATGTTTTTTCGCCCGGGCACCGGCCGGCAACAGAACCGCCGCGGCACGCATTACGGTTGCACCTCAGGGTTCTCTGGCGTCGCAGGCGGCACGTCCGTCTCGAGATCTAACGGCGGCGGCGCGTCGGGATCGAAATTAAAATCGGGTGGCGGAGCCGTGACGCTGGCACTGCCAACGCGGGTGCCTTGCGCGCCCACGATGCGTCGGTATTGCTGCTTAACGCGATCCGCGTCGGTCGTGATTGTCGACGATTCACCTAGGCCAGTCGCGGTGGTCAGATTTGATGCGCTTCGATTGCGGTTGGTTGACGCGGATTCGACGGTGCCCAATTGACGCGTCCAGGCCCGAGCCGGAGCCATCATGATCTCCGGCGGGGTTGGCTGCGCGTCTCTGGGCAGGTCGAGATGAACTCCCATCGCCACAATCAGCGCTTCCTCCAAGCGATCGAGTGGCGCTAGCGGCTCCACCGAGATATCGAGGAACGAGACGCCGCGTGATACTCGCGTGACTTTGCCTACAGGCAGCCCTCGTGGATACACGCGGTCGTCGCCGGACGTATACACTAGCTCGCCCGTGGATACTTTGGTCTCGGGCGAGATGTAGTTGATCTTGCAAATCCGCCGTCCGGTTCCCTTGAGTACTCCTCGGGCGCGGCTATCGCTGAGAACAATTCCGGCCCCAGATTCCGGGTCGTTGATGAGTAGAACCAAGCAAGTCGACGCGTACGAGGCTTGTACCTTGCCGACGATTCCATCGGCGGTAATCACCGCCATGCCAGAGCGAATGCCTTGGTCCTCTCCGCGGTCTAAGAACACTTCTTTCGACGATGGACTCGAGCCGCCCGCGACCACTCGCGCGAGCACGGTTTTTGAGGCTAGGTCTTTCTGGTAGGCGACGAGCTCCGCTTCGCGGTCAAAGCGGCGCAGACTTTTGCGTAGCCATTGGTTCTCGAGATGGAGCCGGGCGGATTCCGCTTCGAGATCACGGTTTTTTTCAGCTTTGTCGACTAGCCAGACGTAGCGGCTCCAGGCGCCGGATGTCGTTCCGCTAATGCCTTGCAGCCCTTTTTGCACCGGCACCATGGCGCTGACGACCCAGTAACGCAGCAGCGAGATATTCTGGTCCGTACGAACTTGATAGCCCAACAAGACTAGCTGGACGAATACCAGCGCCACAAGAATGACGCCCCCGGAGTAGCGCGTGAACAAAGAAGTCACCGAATTGTCCTCTTAGTCTTCTCCTTCAGTTCGCGATCAACATGCGCCGGTTAGTCGATTGAGATCCGCCGCAGTAGACTAAAGTCGTCCAACATTTTTCCCGTGCCGAGCACGACCGACGCGAGCGGATCTTCGGCGATCGATACAGGCAGCCCAGTCTCTTCTCGAATGCGGCGGTCGAGGTTCCGCAGCAAGCCGCCGCCGCCGCTCAAGACGATGCCGCGATCGCTAATGTCGGCGCTCAGTTCGGGCGGTGTACGCTCAAGCGCAACACGAATGGCGTTCATAATGGCGTCGACACAATCCGACAACGCCTCACGAATCTCCGCATCGGTCACGGTGACCGTTCGCGGCACGCCTTCGATTAGGTTGCGCCCCTTGATCTCCATCGACAGCGGCTTGTCGAGTTTGTAGGCGGAACCGACCTCGATCTTGACGCGTTCGGCGGTGCGCTCACCAATGAGTATGTTGTACTTACGTTTGAGATAGCCGATGATCGCCTCGTCCATCTCATTTCCGGCAACACGCACCGAGCGAGAATAGACAATACCCGACATCGAGATGACGGCAACGTCCGTCGTGCCGCCACCAATGTCGACCACCATGTTCCCCGACGGCTCGGTAATCGGCAGGCCCGCGCCAATCGCCGCCACCATCGCCTGTTCGACTAAGTGGACTTCGCTCGCATTGGCTCGAAACGCCGAGTCGACAACAGCGCGGCGTTCCACCGGCGTAATCTCGCTCGGCACGCCAATCACGATTCTTGGGTGAACGAGCATCTTGCGGTTGTGCGCCTTGTGGATGAAGTAGGTCAGCATCCGCTCGGTGACTTTGAAGTCGGCGATGACACCGTCTTTCATCGGCCGGATCGCCACGATATTGCCGGGCGTGCGCCCGATCATTTCCTTGGCTTCTTTGCCGACCGCCTCGACCTCGCCGTTGATTTTATTGATAGCCACGATCGACGGTTCGTTGACGACGATTCCCGAACCGGCCACATAGACGAGGGTATTGGCGGTACCTAGGTCGATTGCCAGGTCGCGCGAGAAAAAGCTAAATAGCGAACGAAAATTCATTTCCAGACCAAGCCCATTGAAATATCGCGCAAAATGAGGCGAACCACATCTTGGACAAGACGTAGCCCATTCCTCAAATTGCCCGAACCACTATCGGTCGGACATGTTCGAGGGGCGCGCCAGTTCAGATCGCCGAACTGGTTGAAAACAGGAACACTAGCCCGTGGCGGGCGGCAGAGCCACTCGCCTCAAGGTAGTGTAGCCGATGTTCGGCATTGAGAGTTCAAACGTAGCCGAGGTTGGTGGTTCTTTGCGTACGATCACCCGCCGCCGGCACTGAATGCCGTGGGCCGCTAGTTCGCTACGACGAACGTGAACATCGAGCTGCCGGCTGCCGTGGCGATGTATTGCCGGCCGCCGAATTCGTACGTGATCGCCGGTGCGCGCACGGATCCTCCGGTTTGAAACCGCCACAAGACTTTTCCGCTTTCCGCGTCGAGGGCAAAGAAATACCCTGCCGGATCGCCTCCAAACACCAACCCTCCCGCTGTTGAAAGCAGACCGCTCGAGGGAGGGCGGACCATTTTGTAACGCCAGCGAGTTTTTCCGGTCGACGGGTCCTTGGCGACAATCGAGCCGCTCCGAGGTTCGGTCGGCAGGCTTTCCATGGCGCTCGCCAAGTAAAACTCACCTTCGACGAACTCCTGGGTGGACTTGTGATAAATCTGGCAGCCGTCGCCGGTGTTGAAATAGTAGAGTTTGGTGAGCGGACTGTACGTCGTGGCGTGCCAGTTGTGGCCACCGCCCATTCCTGGGCACGTGCGGGTGCCCTCGTCAGTAGGTTCATTGCCGGGAATTAAGATCGGACGGCCGTCTCCAGCGATGCCGTCAGCCCAGCTGATCTCGGTGAACGGGCTCGCGAATAAAAACTTTCCGTCGCGACGGTCGAGGGCGTAGAAATAGCCATTGCGATTTGCTTGAATCAACAATTTCGTCGGCCTGCCATCAACCTCGGCGTCGATCAGGACCGGGTCGGCGATGGAGTCCCAATCGTGAAGATCGTGGGGTGTGAACTGGAAATGCCAACGTAGCTCGCCTGTGTCGGCATCGAGGGCCACGACGCTGTCAGAGTAGAGATTGTCGCCGGGTCGTGGGGAGCCGTCGAGGTCGGGTCCGGGGTTTCCTGTACCCCAGTAGATGAGGTTCAGATCCGGGTCGTAGCTCCCAGTGATCCACGTTGACGCACCGCCGCGTTTCCACGAGTCGCCGCCCCAAGTTTCGTTGCCCGGCTCGCCGGGCCCGGGAACAGTCCAAAATCGCCAGACGCGCTCGCCAGTGTCCGCGTCGTAGGCGTCGATAAAATCGCGCGTGCCGAACTCCGCGCCCGCGATCCCGATCACCACCATGTTGTTGACGACGAGTGGCGCGACCGTATTCGAATATCCCTTGCGGTAGTCATCAACCTCGGTTTCCCAGATCACGTCGCCTGTCGCTGCGTCGAGAGCGACCAACGTTGCTTGCAGGTTCACCTTAAACAGCCGATTGCCGAGCATCGCGAAACCGCGATTTGGCTGCCCACAACACAGCGAGAGATCTTCGGGAACCGGTTCGGAATAGTGCCACAGCCGGCGGCCGGTCTTCAAATCGAGCGCCCAGGCGTGGTTCGTCGGACCCGTGATGTACATGACGCCTTCGTGAACCAGTGGCGTCGTCTGAAATTTACCGTCGACACCGGTCTGAAAAATCCAAGCGGGCGTCAGGCGAGCGACATTCGAACCGTTAACCTTGTCAAGTTCGGAGTAGCGCCATGCGGAATGATTCCGACCGTACATCAGCCAACTGCTGTCGTCCTGCTGTGAGTTGCTCAAAGCTTCTCTGGATACAGGGGACTGCGCGGCTAGTTCGCCGCCGAGCAAACAGACTCCTAAAGTCAAAATCAGAACCATCGGTACGTGAAATCGGTGCGAGTTCATCAATCATTCTCCTCGCCACGCAGGCTGACCAGATACGCCAGCAGGTCGTCGAGTTCGGCGGCGGATAGCGAGTCTCCGTACCCCAGTGGCATGAGTGACTTGAATATTCGGTCCATCGACTCAACCTCGTCGTGAAAGTAAGAATGGCGTTGGCCGCTGGAGTCGACTAACTGTCCTGAGAAATCATCGAAACCGGTGCCCAACCCGAGGATCGACTCGCCACCTTTCGTTCGGAGGCTGACGGCGTAGTAGTTCGGAGGCAAGTCTTCGTTCGGCGAAACAATCGACTCCCTAAGATGGGCGACGCTGCGCGAACGGCCGACGCGGGTCAACGCCGGTCCGAAATAGCGTCCCCGAGTTCCAACACGATGGCAGTTCCCACAGCCGCTCTTTTCCCAGAAAATCGTTTCCCCGTGCGTTGCGTCGCCCGATACTGCTTCCGTTTCCGCCGGCGTCAGCGAACGCAGATACGAGACCGTGCGCCATATGCTGTCTTCGGTATTGCGCGCGCCAAACGCCGGCATTTCGCTTCCGGGGATTCCACGCGAGATCACTCGGTAGATTTCGCGATCGGTGTCGCCGGCGGCGAACTCACCTCGATTCAACGCGGGCCCGCGACCGCCCTCGGCGTGAATCCCATGGCAGGCGGAACATCGCAGCCGAAACGACGCGCGGCCGACGTCAATCTCCTTGGGGTTGTTGCTGAAGGGGCTGGCGTCTTTCGTCTGGCCGAAGCCCACGCAAACGCAAATCAAGAGCAGCCACGGAAATCTTGGCACCTCCGCAGGGTAGTGGGTCGCGCAGCGCGAGTCAATCAATAATTCGAAATTCGATACGCAGTGTTCGTGTCAACGGCAGTCGACACGCATGAGACGACCTTGGGCATCGTGGGCAAGGCAACAGAGTTCGCCATCACTCGGGATTGTGGCAAGCTGGGTACGGAATCGGTCAGCGACTGCCGATCGAGGCTAGCGGGAGGCGGCTTACTGCGTGTGAACTGCGTTTGGGACTGGCCTGATATTAGCCCGCATCAGTCCCCTCTCGGACGGCGCCGTCAGGCAGCAGGAACTTATCTCGAATGATAAAATTCGATTGGTTTCCGCAGCCGACCTTGCTTCACTCCAAAAGCTGTCACGATGACGTCTGATCAGAAGTTTTTCCGCCTCGCCCTGCCGCGCCCGGAATCAGCTTCGCTTGACGCTCCGCCGTTATCGACCGACTTGGGCGAGAGTCCGGATAACCTCCTACGGCGGGCCTCGAGATTCATGGTGCTGCCGGCGGTATATCAGAATCTCCGTGCTTGCGTTGGCGACGACTCGATATCGAAGACGTGGCACGATCTAGCGCGCGAGCAGGTCCTCAGGAATCTCGTCGTTGAACGCGTGCAATCCCAATTGTTAACAGCGCTCCGTAACGAAGGGATCCGCTGCATTCCGGTGAAGGGCGTTGAGCTCACTCGACTGCTCTACCCCGCTCTATCGTGGCGGCAGATTCGCGACATCGACCTAGTCTTTCCTCCCGAAGATCTTACTCGCGCGTACGCTTGCCTGAAGGATTTCGGGCTTACCGACGACCACAATCCCTGGGGACCGCGGGCCCTGACCCGCCTGGCAAGGCGCCCGGCGTATCTTTACCCCGAGTTGCATCTGCACGCCCCCCAGGAGATTCTCATCGAGTTGCATTGGAACTGGACCACCGCGTCTTTCCCGGCGAAGCTTCCATCGGACGACCGCGAGGCCTATCTTGTCTATTTGTGCCGAAACGCGGGAAAGCGACACTGGACCGGCTTGTGGAGCATTGTTGACATCGAAGCGTTCGTGCGGAAGTTCGGTGGGACTCTCGGTTGGGACCGCTTCTGGAAGATCGCACGGCAAGCAGGTCTTGAGAAGCCGTGCTCCGCGAGCCTGCAGGTTTGTGGCTCGCTGTTTGCGACCCCACATGCGTATCCGCCGATCGCGCGGGCGCGACGCGCTGGGCGGAGACTCGCACAGACATCTGAAGACGCGTTGTTGGGCCGTCGAGAGCCTCTTTACTTCAGATCGACGCAGTTGCGGCTGCTTGCCATCGACAGTGCGAAGCATTGGCTACTTCGCTGCTTAAGCTATCTTGCACCGCCGCCGCGACATTGGACGCATCGATCCGGTGAGGAAATATCGACGCCAGAGGTTTGGCTGGCTCGCTATCGCCGACTGCTACTTCGCGGACTGGCGGCAGTCTGCCCACTCCCGTCGCCGAAGCGTCGCCTGCTTAAGATGGCCGAGTTTTCATCCTCGCAATGGTGGCTCGCGTTGAGAGCCTGGTGGGTTTTGGGCCTGGTCAAAATCGCGCTCCAGGTCGGCGACTTCAAAACCATTCGCAGTTGGGCGGCACGCGTGAGAGAGACAACACCGCTCAGCCCCGAACAAGCCAACACACTTGTCGATCAGACAGTGCTGCTCGTCGAGACGATCGCCGGCCGACATCTGACGAAGATCACCTGCCTGCCACGGGCTCTGACGATCACGCATCTGCTTGGGCGGCGCGGTATCCGCACCGACCTGAAGATGGGGCTGCGCAAAGAGGCCGACACAGTGAAAGGCCACGCCTGGGTCGAATACGAACAACGGCCGATCAACGACCCCGACGATATTTCGACGGTCTATCCGCACCTCGTACAGAAGCTGATCGAGGGTGAACTAAGTTAGCAACTAAGGGCGCCGGGAGCGGCTTTCAGCCGGTGGCCGTTTAGTTCGCCGCGCCGCCGCCGAGCTTCTCGTCGAGAAAGGCTTTCACCATCTGAACGAGCTCGGGTGAGGTGAACTCGCCTCCGTTGCCGTGCCCGCCGCCCTTAGCTGTGCGCAAGGTGTGTTCGACGCCATGCTCCTTCAAAGCGGCCGCGAGCAGTTCGCTTTGGTTGTATGGCACAAGTGGGTCTTTATCTCCATGCACGATCAGGAACGGTGGATCGTCGGAAGTCACATAGGTAATCGGGTCGGCTCGCCGCACCAGGTCAGGATGCTCTTGAATCGCACCGCCGACTAGCAACGATTCCGGGCTTTTCGCATCGTCGTGAACCATCCGGCTTCCGGCCGAATCCATCTTGGTGAACGTCGTTGGCCCGAAGTAGTCGACAACTGCCTGCACGCGGCTCGATTCGCTTGGATGACCCAGTTGGCCTTCCAATTCTTCGACATCGCCACTAGTACCCACCATCGCAACGAGGTGCCCGCCGGCGGATGAGCCCCACACCGCGACGCGTTCCGCATCGATGTCATATTTTTCAGCGTGTGCGCGCAGCCAGCGAATGGCGGCCTTGCAATCGTGTAATTGGGCCGGGAATGTTGCCACCTGGCTAAGCCGGTAGCTGATGCTCGCTGATCCGTAGCCGTCGTCCACAAAGCGGGCGGCCGGGTTCGCCTCTTTGCTACCGGCCCGCCAAGCGCCGCCGTGGATCCAGACAATCAGCGGTAGCGGCTTTTCGGGTTTCGCGGCGGGCAAATAAAGGTCGAGTTTCAGTTCCTGTTCAGGAGCCTTTGCATAGCTGATGTCTTTGATGACACGAACCCCGGCCGGCAGCTCTGGACGTCGTCAAATGAAGCCGTCGGTCGGCCCTTGTTGGCCCTGCAGCACGGCTACTGATAGGAAGAAAACTGCTGCGACTAGCCCCATTATTGGATTACTTTAGCACCACAGCTAGCGTCTGCTTTTCAGGCAGTTTCTCACGACTTCGCGCTCGACGTGGTGCGATAGCCCGCCGAGAGCGGCCTCGGGGCTAAGCCAATTCGTCGCGCGCACCTCGCCTGACGGCACAAACTCGCCTTCTCGAACCGCAATCATTTCGAAGAAAATGACGATCTTCGGCCGCTCGCCTACCAGATAGTCGACGGCGTCCGCGAACTTCGAGATCGAAGCCTGGCAACCTGTCTCTTCAAGCACTTCGCGTACGGCGGCCTGCTCCCACGATTCGCCCGCGTCGAGTTTGCCCTTGGGTAGGCAGCATTCGCCCGGATCGTGGCGATCACGGTAGATCACCGCGAGCTCCGCGTAGGACTCGTCTCGCCAGACGACTCCGCCGGCGGCTCGGATCACGTCGCTGCGGGATTTGGCCATGCTAACTAGTTCACTGCTAAACGCGTAGGCGGGGTCTTCTACTGAGTCGCCCGCAAGTCTTGGCCGCTCATTTCGACTGGCTGTCGCGCCCCTAGACAGCCCAAAATTGTCGGCGCGATATCTCGTAAAGAGCCGCCTGAGTTCAACTTGCCCCGGAATTCGCTTACCAGGATCAGAGGCACCGGGAACGTGGTGTGGTAGGTGTGAGGTTCGCCCGTTTCGGGGTTGACCAACAAGTCGGCGTTACCGTGATCGGCGGTTACGAGCCACTGCCCCCCAGAAGTCTTTAGCGCGGCTTCGATGCGTCCAAGGCAGCCGTCGACCGTTTCACAGGCTTTGACAACCGCCGGAATCACCCCGGTGTGTCCGACCATATCGCTGTTCGCAAAGTTGACGACAATCAGGTCGAACGATCCGCTCTCGATGCCTCTTACGACGACGTCACAGACTCCCGCGGCACTCATTTCGGGTTGCAGATCGTACGTCGCGACCTTGGGCGAGGGCACCATTTCCCGCTCTTCGCCCGCGTAAGGTTTCTCGCGGCCGCCATTAAAAAAGTACGTGACGTGGGGATACTTTTCGGTTTCCGCAACACGCAGATTCGTCCAGCTTTCGGCTTCGCAAACCTCGCCGATAATTTTATCCGGGAACTGCGGCGGAACGACGATCGGGTAGTCGTACGCCTTGTCGTACTGCGTCATCGTCACGTAGTGCAGATCGCGAACCCGCGTCGGGCTGCCGGGCAATTCGATTGACGGATCGTTCAGCGCGAGCGTCAGTTGGCGCGCGCGGTCGGCCCGGAAGTTAAAGAAAATCACCGCGTCGCCATCACCGATCGTGCCGTTCGGCTGGCCGCTGGAGTCTGCGACCACGATGGGCTCGACAAACTCGTCAGTCACACCCGCCTCGTACGAAGACTTCATCGCCGCGACTGGATCGGCCGCCAATACGCCCTCACCCATGACGATGGCTCGGTAGCCGCGTTCGACGCGCTCCCAGCGTTTGTCGCGGTCCATCGCGTAGTAGCGGCCATTGATACTGGCAATCTTCCCGACGCCTAGCTCGCCTAATTTCGCCTGGAGCTGCTCGATGAACCCGGCCCCGCTATGAGGTGGCTTGTCACGGCCATCCGTAAAACAGTGGACGTAGACGCGTTCGACGCCCTCGCGCTTTGCCATATCCAGCAAGGCGAACAAATGAGTCATTTGCGAGTGCACGCCGCCGTCGCTGACGAGTCCGAGCAGGTGTAGGCTGTGCGACCGGCCATGCGCCATGGCGGCTTTTAGGGCGCTGTTGGCGAACACCGATCCGCTCGCGATCATCTCGTCGATGCGGGTGATATCCATGCGAACAATGCGGCCTGATCCGATGTTGAGGTGTCCGACTTCGCTGTTGCCCATTTGGCCCTCGGGCAGGCCGACAAACGGGCCGTCGGTTCGAATCAAAGTATGCGGATTGGAGGCCCATAAGCGATCGAAATTGGGCGAGTTGGCCATCGCGACCGCGTTGTTTTCAGGGCTTGGATTACTGCCCCAGCCATCCATGATGGTCAGGACGAACGGTTTCTTTTTCGACATGTTCGGAGTGAATCTTAAGTATCCCAAAGTGCTCGGGTTGCGCCCGGGTATGTTGCTCGGCTAGCGTAACGGAGCTAGCCCGCTATGAACGACAAACTTCCCAATCCCGTTATTGGCCAACTCGGTCGCCGTCTACGATTGGGGGTTGTTGGCGGTGGGCCGGGGTCCACGATTGGCGAGGTGCACCGCATTGCCGCTCGGCTCGACGACCGCTACGAACTAGTTGCGTCTGTGCTGTCATCTGATCCGGACCGTTCGCGCGCCGGAGGAAGTGTGCTCGGCATCCCGAGCGGGCGCGCCTACGGCACGGTGGATGAGATGCTTGAGCGCGAGGACCAGCGCGACGACGGTATCGAACTGTTGGCCGTGATGACGCCGAATGACGGCCACTACGCGGCCTGCCGTGCCGCGCTCGATCATGGGCTCGACGTGATCTGCGACAAGCCGTTGGCGACTACCCACGCCGATGCGCTCGATTTAGTCGTACGTACCCGACGGTATCGAACTGTTGGCCGTGATGCGCCGAATGACGGCCACTACGCGGCCTGCCGTGCCGCGCTCGATCATGGGCTCGACGTGATCTGCGACAAGCCGTTGGCGACTACCCACGCCGATGCGCTCGATTTAGTCGTACGTACCCGCGCCGCTGGCCGCGTATTCTGCGTCACCTACAACTACAGCGGCTACCCGCTGGTCCGTCAGGGGCGATGGTTGCCGCCGGCGAAATCGGCGACATCCGCTTCGTGCAACTGGATTACATTCAAGGCCACCTGGCCACGGCGGTCGAGCGAACAGACTCCTATAAGCGCTGGAAGTTCAACCCTGAGCAAACCGGGCCGTCTCTCATCGTGGGCGACATCGGTGTCCACGCTTACCAATTGGGAACCTTCGTTACGGCGATGGAGCCCTCGAAACTGTGCGCCGACCTCGGCGCGATCGTTTCCGGTCGCGAGGCTGATGACTACGCCTCGGTGATGTTTCGTTACGCCAATGGTGCTCGCGGCAACATGCTGATCACCCAGGCCGCCGCGGGCGCTGAGCATGGACTGAAATTCCGTATCCACGGCGAGAAGGGCGGGCTGGAATGGCATCAGGAGCAGCCGAATTGGCTGCGCTTCAGTCCACTCGGTCAACCCACCCAGATCCTCACGAGGCGCGGCCCTGGCCTACACGCCGAGGCTATTGCGGGGACCAGGGTCGGCATTGGCCATCCAGAGGGCTATCACGAGGCGTTTGCGAACCTCTACAGCGAGGCAGCTGAAGCCATCGTGGCGCGCAAAGTTGGGCAAAACGTGGAGAAACTCGGATTACCATTCCCAACCGTAGAGGACGGGGCACGTGGCACACGTTTCGTCGACGCGGTTGTCGAATCAGGCCGCGGTGGGAGTGCTTGGGTCGATTGCGGGCTAGATTTCAAGCCTTAGCGGCGGCGCAAAATTACAGCATTTCGTAACACTTGCGAGACGCGGTGCAAGTGTCTTCGTCGACCACGTCGCCGTCGGGGCCGACCGGGTTGTACGTACGGTCGCACCAGTAGATGCGCGTATTAGAGAGTGGCACGGTCGGGTCGTCATCAGCGTCGATGTACATACCCTTCCAGCGGATGTCGGTACAACGGTTCGTCAAAACTTTCAGGCCCGCGCCTCTGTTGCGTGACATTTCTTTGTGGCCTCCAACGAAAAGAATAGCGGTTTCCTGAATGCAAATCGGGCGCGGACTCCACAAAGAAAGTCCGCGCCCGTCTGAGGTTGTGCCTAAGCTACTGTTTTGCCGCCGGCTCGCTGGATCGCGCGCTTGACGGCGACGCTGGCCAACTGAACCTTGGCAGTGTTTTGGCTAAGAGGCGTAGCGGCCGCGACGGCTGCCTTGCCCGCTGCTTCCGCGTTGCCGTCGTTGAAGCCTTTGCCGTTAAGGGCCGTTTCAGCTTCGGACGAACGCCACGGAATCGGAGCCACGTGTCCTAACACGATACGGGCGTCTGAGATGTTGTTTCCGCTCATCTTGTAGGCGACCGATGCGGCTGCCAACGGCCAGTCCATTAGACGGCGCTGACGCACTTCGTATGTAGCGGTTTTCCATCCCGATGCGTTTGGCAAAAGGATCTCGGTGACGATCTCGTTGGGCTTCAACGAATTTTCGCGTTCACCTTCCGAACCAGGAATCTGGAACAGCTTCTGCACGGGGATCTGCCGTTCGCCTTCCGCGCTCGCTACCGTGACCTTTGCGCCCAGAGCGATTAGCCCCGGAGCAAAGCTCGAAGCGCTAACGAAATACGCCGGACCCTTATTGCCGAGAATTGCGTGATAACGATTCTCGCCGTTGGGGACCAGTGATTTGCCCTCGTGCATCGCCAACAGGCCGTGGCCGTTGCGGTAGTACCAGCAGCGCGGGCGCTGCAGTAAGTCACCGACAACCGTACCCATTGCCCGCATCTGCGGTGAGCTGATGCCCTTCGCCGCATGAGTGAGCGATGTGTAGGGCGCCGCCAGTTTCGAGCCAAGCAGATCCTCGACGGTGGCCATCGCGCCGATCCGAACGCCGCGGCCTTCTTTCGAGATGCCGCGCAGCTCGCTGATGTTGCGCAAACTGACCACGCGCTGCGGATTGGCGACGCGCTGCTTCATCAGCGACAACAAATCGGTGCCGCCGGCCAGAACGGCGGTCACTCCTTCATTTTCGCCAAGCGCCTGTGCCGCGGTCTTGACTGCAGTAGGAGCAAGGTATTCGAAATTTCTCATTGTTCCTTACCTCCTTTATGCTTTCGCCAGGGCCGCAAGAACGCGGTCTGGGGTTAGTGGAAGTGTGGGTACACGGACGCCGATCGCATTCGCAACGGCGTTCGCGATGGCCGCACCGGGCGAGATTGCCGGCGGTTCGCCGATACCAATCACACCACGGTCATCGTATTTGTTTTGAACCATGTGGACTTCGAGCTCGCCGATATCGGCCGCACCGGAGAGTTTGTAAAACTCCATGTCGGCGTTCAGCATCTTGCCCGTCGCTTGGTCGTAGATCGACTCCTCATAAAGAGCCCATGCAACACCTTGGATGAGCGCCCCGTAGACTTGGCTTTCTGACTGCGTCAGGCAGATCACCAAGCCGACATCCTGCACCGCGGCGATTTTGTTGATCGTCACGACGCCGGTTTCAGTGTCAACCGAAACATCGGCCATCTGGACGCCGCCGACCCCTGAGTCGTTAAGCTTGCCACCGTCACGGTCAGGTTGTTTTCCCTGGCCGTTAATAGTGCGGTTGCCTAGCTTCCTACAGGCGTCAGTCCACGAGAGCGACTTTGAAGGATCTGCCTTCGAGAAGACCTTGTGATCTTTGGCGACCAAGTCGTCGGCTTCGACACCGAGTGACTCGGCGACGGCTGCCTTCAACTCGCCGAGCGCGTTGACAGTGGCGCGACGCGTTGAAGCGCACGTGCCGCCAACAGTCGTCGATCCACCCGAAGCGCCGGAGACCGGGAGCCTCGAGTTGCCGATGTTCATCTTAATGTCGGGGATGTCAAGGCCGAGCGTTTCAGCAGCGACAACCGACAGAGTGGTGTAGGTGCCGACTCCTAAGTCCTGGCTAGCCAGGTTGACTGAAACACCGCCGTCAGGCTCGATGCGAACTTCGCACGTCGAGTCATGCGGACGGCCGCCCCAGGTGTGCATCGACATTCCAAGTCCGCGTTTGACTACGCCGGAACCCGAATCGCCGCGTTTGTGCCACTTCTCTTTCCAGCCAATCATCTCGGCGCACTTGTCGATCTCATAGCGATAGACATCAGGGCGCGCGGTAAGGTCAGCGTTCTTTTTGAAGAAGTCAACCGGGTCCATCCCGATCTTGGCAGCGACGTCCTCCAACGGGCACATCGTTAAAACGGCGGCCTGCGGGTGGTTCGGAGCGCGCCAGGCTCGAGCGGGACCGATGTTGGTCGAAACGCTCAAGTGGCGACTCTTCTGCGCCAGCTTCTCGTCGTTGTCAAAGACGTAAGGCAGCGGAGGTGAGCCGCGGCCGGCAACACCGCCGGTCGACCAACTCTCCGACTCATAAGCAACGATCGTGCCGTCTTTCTTCGCGCCGACCTTGACGTTGGCATAGTCCGACGGGCGCCCGCCGGCGACCATGACTTCTTCGTTACGGTCAAGCATCAACTTGACCGGCTTGCCCGTTTTCTTCGAGAGCTGAGCGCAGGCGACGCCCCAGGTATCGATGTTGAACTTCGACCCGAAGCCTCCGCCCATATAGGGCGTGATGCATTCGACTTGGCTAGCTTCAACGGTGCCGATCGACTCGTCGCGGGAAAGACCTTTGGCGAGATCGGCCGGGATCCGCGCCACGGCTTGCGTTGATGCATAGACCTTGATGTCATCACCGGTCCAGTCGACGACTTGACCATGCGGTTCGAGGCAGCAATGGGTAATGACGCCGAGCCCGTAGTAGCCCTCGTGGGTGACTTCGGCGCTTGACCAGGCCGCTGCTAGATCCGGACCCTTGGTATCGTCTTTCGCGGGCTTGACGCGGTTTGCCGCGCCCGCCTTCTTGATGTCTTCCGCCTTAACCAGGTGGTCGAGCGTTTCAACGTGGACGTTCACCGCGTGCGCCGCGTCGCGGGCGTGCTCTTCGGTATCGGCGGCAATTGCGAGGATTTCCTTGCCGATCCACTGCACTTCATCGCCAACGTTGAGAATGTTGACGTGACCTTTGTAGCCTTTGACCTTTTCGGCCTGGCTGGTGTCGATGCCGAGGATGCGGCCGTTGGCGACCTGAGAGGTCACTAGGCGCGCAACCAGCATGCCGTCGAGATTGCGGTCGTAGGAATATTTCGCCGCGCCGCTGGATTTAGCTGGACCGTCAACACGGAGATGTCGCTTGCCGATCAGGCTGCGGTCTTCAGCTGCCGGCCAATCGTATTGGGTCGCCATTACGCACTCCTATTTCTGGCAGCGTCGTAGACGGCCTTGCGAACGCCGACGTAGGTACCGCAGCGGCAGATGTTGCCGCACAGACCGTCTTCGACTTGGGCCATTGACGGACTCGGATTCTTGTCGACAATTGCCTTGCTCGCCATGACGAAGCCCGGAGTGCAGAATCCGCACTGCTGGGCGTCATGCTTGACGAAGTACTCTTGCACCGGGTGCATTTTGTCCTCGGTCGAGATGCCTTCGACCGTTTCGATCTTGCGGCCCTGGGCCTCGATCGCAAACGTGGTGCATGCGTAGACGGGCGAGCCGTCGAGCATGATCGTGCAGGCGCCGCAGGTCGCGCGGTCACAGACCTTCTTAGCGCCGGTGTAGTCAAGGTGGTTGCGAAGCGCGTCAATCAGCGTGACGCGAGGCTCCACCTTAAGGTCATGGTTTTTACCATTGATATTGAGAGAGATAGATACCGGATCAGGACCGACCGGCTCATGGTCCGCGCCGTGAGCCTCTTCGGTGATGACGACTGAGCTTACCGCTCCGGCTCCAATTCCTACGCCTTCGATAAAAGTGCGGCGGGAAAAGCCTTTGCGTTGGCCAGTGTCGGAGCCTACTGCGGACCCATCTGTGGGTTTGTTAGAACTCACCAGACACCTTCCTTTGTGGGATTCTTTCAGTTTTTGCAACAAGACTTTCTCCCTCTCGGGAAGAGAGTCCACCCTAATATAGCAGAGTCTGTGCCGGCGTTCCGATAAAATTTACGATCTACAAGCGCGAACGCGGATTCCTAGCTCGAACCAAGGCACCCTACGACTCAGCTACTAGAAAAGCCCGATTTCCATGCCACTAGGAATTCCCCCAGAATTGAGCCAGGGTGAGCTCTCAAGACGAGAGATACGCGAAGGCTCTGATCGCGTTTGGCGACGGCGATTTTGAAGTCGCCGACGAATTGCTGTCTGCTGTCGAGCAAACTGCCGAGCCGATTGCAGCGGCGGCGGACCTGCGCCTACGACTAACCGATGCCGTCGCGCGGCGGCGCATCGCCGATCTGCGTCAAGCCGCCGGCCGGCTGGTCGCACAAGGCGAATATGAACTGGCTTCGAGCAGCCTCGGCCGGGCAAAGGAGTTGGAAGCGCAGCTGCCCTCAGCCAACTCGGACGACGGTCCCAGCGTCCAGCAACCGAGCGCCGACGAGAGTAGACATCAGCCGCCCCCGCCGGATATTCAACCCGCGGTAGCGGTAATCGAGCAGCCGCCGCCTGAAATCGAAATCACTGAAGATGCTGCCTCTCAGCCGGCCGTACAACGCCCGATGGACTGGCAGGCGCTGGCTTCTGTATCTGACGACGCGAAAGTTGCGATAGAGCGGAAGCTAAGCGAAGAAGCCGTCGATCCTAGCGTGGTAGAAGTCGATCAATCTTCCCCGAAGAGGGCAGCGCTGCGTTTCGGGGCGTTACATTCGCTAAAAACGGCCGGGGCAGAGCTGCAGAAGTTGGCTGTCGGCCAATGGCTCAACCGGAAGCGGCTTACGGCGACCCTTGTGGGGCTCTTCGTCGTCGGCGTACTTGCGTTCTTCGGCCTGCGAGGTCTTGGTGGCGACAGCGTTACGCCCACTATCGATCCCGCGGTTGCGGCAATCGAAATCAATATTGCGGCCTCTGAGCCTGGGGCGACAATTCTAGTCGACGGCATCGCCTGCGGCGCGGGGTCGTGTCTGTCGAGGTTAGCTCCAGGCAGCTACAAACTTGAGGCCAAGCTTGCGGGTTTCTCACCTTCACTCCGCCGCCTAACGATCCCATCAACCGGGCTCGAGGATCCCGGGCCGATTTTACTGCCGCTGGCGCCGTTGGCGACGTCGCTGGAAATATCAGGCAATCTAGATTCTGCCGACGTAGTTCTTGACGGCGAGTCAATTGGCACCTTCGCGGACGGATTGTTCGCCTTCGATGCGCTGCCCGCCGGCACCCACCGGCTCGAAATTCAATCCAACCGTGCTTCGGTGGGCCTCGACATTACGGTTTCGCCCGGGCAACCTCCCGCAATCGGCGACAAAACCACCGCAAGGAAGCTTGTTTGGGCCGCGGTTGGGGGTCTCGGCCCCGCGACGACCGTCTACACGGGCAGCTCTAACGCGAAGCTCGTCGTTGAGGGCGCGGAGCCCATGCCGTTCGAGGGGTACAGCGTTGCCACGAGCACCACTGGGGACGAGCCTCAAGATGCGCTGATTGAGGCAGGCCGGCGAAAGCAGCAGATTTCGCTAGAAAACATTGCAGCTCCCTCGCTGCGGCTGTTCTTGCAATCGGACCGTCCAATCGGGATCTTGCGCATCGCAACGGGCGTCGATGACGCGACCGTATATTTCAACGGCACCGCCTACCGACGCAAGACCCGCAACGGGCGGCTGCTCGTCTACGTCTACCCCAACACCTATCGCGTACGGGTTGAAAAAAGCGGCTTCAATGCGCCGGGCACGCAACTCGTCAAGATCGAAGACGGGAAAAACATTCAGCTTGACCTTCCCCTTCGAGCGCAACCACAGACCGCGACTCTAAATGTTTCAAAGGCCGTGCCCGGTACAGATGTACTGATTGACGGCAGTCTTCGCGGCAAGGTCGACGCCTCGGGTCGCTTCAACGTCGCCGGAATTGCAATCGGATCGCACACGATTGTCCTTCGCGAAGAACTGCACAAAGACAGCATCTACGAACGTGATTTCGAGTCGGGCGACGTAGTTGAAGTCGGCGGCGAGCAACAAAGCATCGCGGGAATTCTACAAATCACGGTGACACCTGACAACATCGACGCCAACCTGACTATCCAGCGTCAGGGCGAAGCCCGCACCAGGCGGGTCGGTGAGAAGACTCTGAAGCTGCCCGCCGGAACATACACCGTCGCCGCGGTTGCGGCCGGTGTTGAGCCGTTCGCGGCAACCGTTAGGCTGCAACCTAACGAGGTCAAGACGGTGCGGCTTGAGCTAGTGAAAAAACTGGCGCCCGCCGTTCGGAGGCCGGCGTTCCAGCTCGATGACTGGATCACCAGCGGGGCCTGGCGCCGCGAGGGCGATCTGGCCCTGCGGCGAGGCGGCGGGCTAAATTTGGCGCCGCGACAACTGGGGGCCGGCAGGTACGAGTTCTCGGCCCGAGTCGATCGCGGCAAACGACTGGAATGGCGTCTGCCGTTCATTGACTCAAACAACTTTGTGGCCTATCAGATGGACAAGACGCAGTTTCAACGCCAGGCGGTCGTGAACGGGAAGAAACTTCCGCGCCTGCGACAGCCGCACGGCGTCAATCCAAAACAATTCGTGTCTTTGCGAATCGTTGTCGGTCGTGACTCTATCGTGCACCAAGTTCACCGCGACAACGAGTGGGTTACTCTCGACGAGCTGAAGCAAGACGGTGCCGCGTTTGAGGTAGGGCACTTTGGCTTCCGTATCCCAGGTAACGATCAACTGTCGCTTCAGCGCTTCCAATTCGTCGGCGCTGGGAGTGCTAGTGTAGTGCGCCATAAATAATGTAACTTATAGTATCTTCGTGTCGCCTTTACTAGTAGAAGGCACACGGATGCGAAGAGCAGAGCCAGTCCCATTGACGCAGGAGCAGCGTAGGCAGTTGGAGCGCTACGCGAACGGTCGTCGGGTCGCTGTTCGTCTGGCGTTGCGAGCCAGGATCATCGTGCTCGCCGCCGACGGTCTTGAGAACAAACGGATTGCCGCGCAGCTGTCGGTCTCGCGTCAGTTGGTGGCGCGCTGGCGAAGCCGTTTTCTTGAATCCGGCGTCGCCGGCATCGAAAAGGACGCCCCGCGGCCCGGCCGTAAGCCCGCCATCTGCTCCCCAACAGTGCAACAGATCATCCACAAGACGACCCGCGAAACGCCAGCCAACGCCACCCATTGGAGCCGCCGCACGATGGCCGCCGCGGTCGGCGTCAGCGCCTCCACCGTGGGTCGCATTTGGCGCGCCCACGGCCTCAAGCCGCATCGCGTCAAGACCTTCAAACTCAGCAACGACCCGCGCTTCGCCGAAAAACTCGACGACATCATCGGACTTTATCTCAACCCGCCCGAGCATGCCCTCGTTCTTTGCCTCGACGAGAAGTCACAGATTCAAGCCCTCGACCGCACCCAGCCCGGCCTGCCCCTGAAAAAGGGACGCGGCCGGACCATGACCCACGACTACAAACGCAACGGCACAACCACCTTGTTCGCCGCGCTCAACACGCTCGACGGCTCGGTGATCGGAACCTGCATGCCCAAGCACCGCCACCAAGAATGGCTGCGCTTCTTGCGCTTGCTTGAAAACCAGACCCCCAAGGACAAGCAGATCCATTTGATCGTGGACAACTATGCCACTCACAAACACGCCACGGTGAAACGCTGGCTGCAGCGCAATAAACGCTTCCACGTCCATTTCACGCCCACCTCAGCGTCGTGGCTGAACATGGTGGAGAGGTTCTTCCGAGACCTCACCGATAAGCGCATCCGCCACGGTGTCTTTCGTAGCGTCGGCGAACTCACCACCGCCATCGAAGACTACATCGCTCGACACAATCAGCAGCCCAAGCCCTTCATCTGGACTGCTACCGCTTCCGACACCCTTGAGAAGGTCAAGCGCGGCAAAGCCGCTCTTCTTAAGGTTCAATCTGATTGACGCACTACACTAGCGAATCTGGCGGATCGACTGAATAACTGTCTCGTCTGTAATTTGATCGAGCAGTTTATCGCCTGACACCAGACGGCCGAAATTCACGTAGCGGCTATCGGCGAGAGGTAGCGCGGTCAGGCACAGAAAAAACTCACCTGGAAACGATACGTCGCCTGCTCTCAGCATCCCGATACTTCCGCGCAGGAATGGCTGCGAATTGATCTCTGAGCGAATTGACCCGAGACGAGATCCTGCGACGGCATAGCCGTTTCCCACAACCGTTACGAATCGAGTTCTGTCGAGAGCCCCTGCTACGACGTTTCGACGAAAATATTCGGCTGTAAGCGGGGCGTTTTCATAGTCGAGTTCAATTTCGAAGTTTCCGGCTGAGCTCTCGACTACGAGGGCGACGCCGAGTGTACGAACGATCGCTTGATATTCGTCTCGCTTGAACAGCGATTGCGGGGCGCTAGCGTCGGCCTGCGCGCGCAGCCGCGGCTCGCCGCTGGGCAAGGTCCGAACCGCCACTCCCGATAGCGCTGCCAGGGCGCGTTCGGCCTCGTAGCGCACTTTGGGGTCGCGGTGTTGCTCGCTTGCGGCAACCGCCTCCATCAGCGCGCGACTCGGTGTTTCGGACGCCACTGCCCGCAACGCCGCCGCACGAACAAACTCATTCGGATCGCGTAGCAGTTTCACGAGCCTTTCACTGATCAGAGGCGAACGCTCAAAATCCAGTTCCGAGACGGCGAGCGCTGCCGCCCAGCGGCTGTCTTGATCGTCGGATTCGAGATATTGCGCGATAAAATCGGACTGCTCCGAAGCGCCCATCCGGATCAGCGCCGTCATCGTTACGACGATCGGCGCGGCGGTCTGTGTAATCTGTTCCGCCAGATCGGAAGCCTGAATTTTGCCCAGCGCTTCAACGGCATTCGAAGCCACGCGACGCTCATCGTCATGCAGAATGCTCCCTAGAGCCTGCTCCGCCTCGGGCACCCTACGCCCCCCGTTTGGCCCGCGAGCGTCGAGGACATGGCCGATTCCAAACGCCGCCTGGGAGCGAACCGACGGCGCCTCATCCGATAGGGCCGCGATCAGCCGATCGATAGCCGCCAAGCCCTCGATACGCGCCAGCGACAGATTTGCCCGGGCGCGCTGCTCAGCGATAGGATTGCTGAGCTGTTCGAGCAGCCATTCGTCGACAACTCCGACGTCCTCACGCTGCAGGAAATCGCCCTCGATGTGGTGAACCGGCCGCGTCAATAGCAACCAGCCCGCCGCGGCCGAGAGCAACAGCATGCAGACCACCAATATTTTGGCGTCAAGTTTCAACCACAGATCGGCGGCATGAGTAGACAGATCCACTGCGCGATGCTATCAAATGACCCAAACCTCGATTTCTTGGGCTGTCAACGCGAGCTGCTTGTTGGACGAAACCTGTGGCAGTACCGAGCCGCGGCGGCGGTCGACCGCAGTTGATCGATGAGGTACGGGGCGATTGCAGACGTAGGTTACGTTGTCGATCGGAGCTGTAGCACGCAGTCAATTGCTCGCTTGCGGTGCGGAAAGCAATCGCGGAAGCAACCTACACGACGCTCGCGAGTTTTGCCACCGGCTGCAAACGCACGCGGACTTCACCCGTGGGACGGCCGTGCTCAACTATACTGTTGGGTTGGTTGGGGTGTAATTGAGCGTCCCAGACTGCGATGAAAGTTCACTCCTGGGATCGATCTGAACGCGAGGATCTTGGTCCGCTTGTTGTTCGCCGTGTCATCCACAGCGAGCGCATGACTACAGCCCTTTTTGATCTCAAAAAGGGAGCTGTTGTTCCGCGCCACAGTCACGACAACGAGCAGATGAGCCACGTCCTCACTGGCAGCGCCCTCTATCAGTTCGATGGTCGCGAGCTTACGGCCGGGCCAGGAGAAGTTATCGAGATCAACTCGAATGAACCGCATCGCGTCGAAGCGCTTGAGGATTCCTCGATCATGGACGTTTTCCAACCTGTACGGGCGGATTGGCTCACGGGCGACGATGCATATTTGAGAAACCCGTCCGACGAGTAACGACGTAGTAGATCTATAGGGGTTCTTGCGTCAATTCTCAGATTTGACAAGGGCTCAGGTGTGCGACAGCAACTCCAGCTTAAAGATTAATGGATTTAGGAATTCGCGATCGAACCGCTCTGGTAGCGGCATCTAGCGGCGGTATGGGTCGCGCCATTGCGAATGCGTTGGCCGCGGAGGGCTGCAACGTCGCGATCTGTTCTCGCGATGCTGATCGAATCGCGTCCACCGCGCAAGACATTCGCGATGCCCATGGGGTCGACGTCTTCGCGGCGGCTGTCGATGTAAGCGAGATCGACGCGGTGGAAAGCTTTGTGTCCGAGGCCCGTTCCGCATTGGGCCCGATCAGCATCTTGGTAACCAACGCGGGCGGACCGCCTGCTGGAAAATTTGACGATTTTGAAGCCGATGATTGGCGCAAGGCGTTCGAATTGAACTTTATGAGTACCTGGGCGATGATCCGCGCCGCGCTGCCTGACATGCGCGAACAACGCTGGGGACGTGTGGTGACACTCACCTCGACGTCGGTTCGCCAACCGATAGACGGGCTGATCTTGTCTAACGGCATCCGCTCGGCGGTGATCGGAATGCTCAAAACATTGGCGTCGGAATTCGGTCCGGAGAATATCCTATTCAACAACGCCGGGCCCGGCTTGATCGCGACGGATCGTTTAATGAACATCGCGCAAAAGCGAGCCGACGCCGCGGGCGTTACTAGAGACGAAATGATCGCGAAACTCTCAGAGGGACCTGCGCTCAAGCGCGTCGGCCAACCCGAGGAGTTCGCTGCTGTCGTCGCTTTCTTGTGTTCGGAGAAAGCAAGTTACGTGACCGGGACTAGCCTCATGATTGACGGCGGATTAGTTAAAGCGGTTTAAAGAGATTCAACATGTGTTTGATTGGCTGGAAATTTAGTTGGAAGGTTTCTTTGTGCATAGCTGCCGTGGCGCTTGCGAGCGTTCCGCTGGCCGCCGAGCCCCAGTGGGTAACTCACCAGGGCTCTCGGCTGGTGATCGGGCAAGATAGCTTCACTCGCCAAAACCCTAACCCGAGCCGCGAGGTCATCGGCTCGGCGGCGGGCGTAGCGGTTGGCGGCGACTATCTGTTTATTGCCGATGGCAACCGTGTAGGGGCGACGCCCGTCAACAACCGCGTTTTGGTTTACAACCAGCTGTCTGGCTTCTTGCCGGCAATCGAAGACGAATTGCCACAAAGCGAGAATTGCCCAGCGTGCGTTGGATTGCCGGACGTTGTACTTGGGCAACCCGACTTCGACACACTTGATTCCTCGACGGACGGGATGAACAATCCGGCCGGTGTCGCCAGCGACGGAATTCGACTGGCCGTCGCGGATACGAATAACAACCGTGTCCTGCTGTGGAATTCAATCCCGAATTCGCACAACACCCCGCCTGACGTAGTCCTCGGCCAGTCTGACTTTTCAGGTTTCGTTCCGGCGACATCTCCTTCGGGAATGCGTGGTCCTCAGGGCCTTTGGCTCGCCGATGGAAAATTATTCGTCGCCGATACGCAAAACAGTCGCGTGCTGATTTGGAATTCGATTCCCACATCTAACGGCCAGGCCCCCGACGTCGTGTTGGGTCAGCCGGATCTAAACACGCGCCCGGAAGCGGACCTCACCCAGTCGAACTATGCGCCCGACGAGCGAAACATGCTCGACCCGGTTTCGGTCACCGCCAAGGACGGGAAGCTGTTCGTCGCGGACCTAGGTTTCAACCGTGTACTGATCTTCCTTTCGATTCCGACTTCGAATCATTTCCCCGCGGATGTCGTAGTCGGGCAGCCGGATTTCGCCTCGGACCTCGCGAACGACACGGAGATACTGTGCGATCCGATCGGCCCGCTAGACGACGACGGAAGCATGAGCGAGAACGAGACCCCTCCAACAAACGTCCCGCCGCTATTTCCGTTGCCGCCGATTTTGAACGAAATTGACCCCGAAGAGATCTTTTATCCGCGGCGCTGCGAAAAGACACTGAACTTCCCGCGCTTTGCTCTTTCCGATGGCGAGCGCCTATTCATCGCTGATGGCGGCAATGACCGCATTTTGATTTACAACCAGATCCCGACAGAAAGCGCCGTCGCCGCCGACATCGTGATCGGACAACCAAATTTCGTGCAACTCACGGAGTCTGACGGCCCCGGCAGTGTACGTTCTCCGACAGCGCTCGCGCATGACGGCACGAATCTTTACGTAGCGGATCCTTTCACTCGACGCATTCTTGTGTTCAGCCCCGGAGAAGATTTCATCGCGCAAGAGGCCATCCGCAACGCCGCCGCGTTTCGGATTGCCGGCGTAGGATTCCTGGAATTTGAGGTCCCGGTGTTATTTGACAACCCGGCGACGACCGCCGTGAACGAGGCTCAAGCACCGTTGAACGTGCCCGCTGGTGAAGAGATCACCTTGACTCTTGATCGATCAGACCTTGTCTACACAACGGTCGAGGGCGACACGAGCGAATCGGTGCGGGACAAGTTCATCGAAATGATCAACAACGATCCTGATCTGCCGGTGATCGCGTCGCCGTCCGTTGGCTTCGGCACCCATGCTACCGGCACGATTACATTTGGCGGAGACGCACGCCCAGGCGATGTCGTCACCCTGAATATCAATGGCAGAGTATATAGCTACACAGTTCCCGAAGGTGACATACCCGAGCGTTTCGTCGATAGATTGAACTTCCTCGTCGACGCACAGGACGATCCGGAGGTGATCGCCGACCGCAAGATCGATGACATTGACACACTCGAACTTGTGCACAGGACGGTGGGCCCGGACGGAAACAACCTTCCCTTCTCGATTTCGATTACCGAAGGCTCCCCAACAACGATGCTGATCTCGGGCGATACGTTGTCCAATGGATCGATTGTCTACCGAGCGCAACTTGTTGCAAAGAGAGAGGGTCCATTGGGGAACTTTGCTCTCGTCCAAATCATCAACACGGGACGCGTGCTGCAGGCTTCGACGTCCGGCTCGCGGCTGACCGGCGGCTCCGACGCCCGTGATCTACCGCCGGGCACTCTGGCCTCGATTTTCGGCCAAGAC
The DNA here is from genome assembly GCA_965247305.1 of Bryobacterales bacterium. GTDB lineage: Bacteria > Acidobacteriota > Terriglobia > Bryobacterales > UBA6623 > CATQHP01. Next base: position 53,333 of record OZ252030.1, read on the forward strand.
CTGGCCTCGGAAACGATCCAAGCAGGATTCGTCGACGGTCGGCTTCCAACGAAACTAGGGGGCGTTCAGGTCTACGCCAACGGCAAGCTCGCGCCATTGTTCGTAGTCTCACCGAATCAAATCAACTTCCAGGTGCCCTGGGAGTTGGAGGGTACGGGATTCAGTTTCTGGGTCCGCCGCGAAATGGCCGATGGAACGGTGATGGCTTCCGCCGCGCGGGCGAATCAATCAGTTCGAGCCGCTCCCGGTCTGTTCGCCATGGCAGGCCCCGAACCGCGCCGTGCTGTCGCTGTCCACGCGGCAGGACCCGCGGAGGGCAGCGTAGCCGTCTCGATTCCAGATTCGACGCCGACTGTGCAAGACGACATGCCGCTGACGATGGCAACCACATTTGGCCGCATAGTCATCAACGGTCGCGAATACCGCTATGAGTCTCCCGGTGGAGAGAATGCTGATCAAGTCCGTGACGGTTTTATTCAGCTCATCAATGCCGGCGACGGCGACCCCGACGTCATCGCTTCGGCGCGCACCCAGGGCTTCTTTTCGGCTCGCGCGGATATCACGTTTGGTGGCGAACCGAAGGCCGGCGACACCGTCACTATCAGCATACGCAACCGCTCATATCAATATGCGCTGACCCAGGCGGATATCGATGCCGGCAATCCGCTCATAATCATGCGCAACATCCTCACGCGCTCGGTCAACGCCGGCCGCGGCGACCCCGAAGTGACCGCGCGAGTTCTGCAGGTCTTTGGTGTGTCGACGATGCAGATCGTCGCGCGCTCGCTGGGAGATGACGGCAACGACATCCCATTTGCGTTTACGGTTTCACCTGCCGACGCAGGGCTAACCGCTGCCAGCAATCGTGAAAACGGAGTGCTTGAAGGTGGCCAAACGCCCCCGATCGTTGTTCTCACCGCGCGCGAATCCGGGCGTCAGGGTAATGACATTACGTACTCAGCCGAGGGTACGCCGGTACAGCCGGACGACCCGACGACGACCAATGTCAATGAGGCTCTTCAGGGCATCGAGTTGACTCTCACGGCGCGCGGCACCAACTTCTGCTGCGGCAACGAGCCGTTTTCTCTGATAACGGACGAAAACCCAATTATCCCGGGAGAAGTGATCGTAGTCTTCGGCTCCGGCCTTGGCCTTACCGACGCCCAGGACCTAGTGCAATCGGGTATGCCTGCGCCGATGGATACGGCCATCAACGTGCCTCTGGTCGCCGATGATTTTGTCTCGTCGCTGTTTGGCGGTCGCACGGCGCAAATTGAGTTTGCCGGGCTGATGCCCGGCTTTGTAGGCGTCTACCAAATTAACCTGCGGACAAACACCGATCTATCCGATAATCCGAACACCCCGTTGACCATCGCACAGGTGCTATTTGTTAGTAACACCGTCACGCTGCCGGTGAAGAATTTGACTCCGCGCGATCCGCCGGAGTTTTAGACGATAGCCTTCTCGCCGAATTGCCATACTGGTCCCTTGGCCGTTGGCGAGCGAACCTGGCGTCGGTATTTCACAGCAGCGGCGTTTCTTGCTTCCGTCGCCGGGCTTGTCTCCATCGCGGTTTCTCACGTCTTCCTGGGCCTATCCGCGGCGCTACTTTTTCTCCGACGTGATGCCATTCGGGTGCCGCCGATCGCATGGCCTCTGCTGGCGTTTATGGCCTGGACACTCGCTTCAACCGCTGGCTCGTCTGACCCAAGCGCTGCAGGACCGCAGCTCAAGAAATTCTTCGTCTTCTTGATGCTGCCCGTGGTGTTCAGCGCCTTTCGCGCGGTTGACAGCTCTAGGCGACTCGCGGAAGCCTGGTTCGTCGCGGTGTCGATCGCGGCTTCGCTGGGAATCTTCCAATTCATACGTTCGGTAGTGACGATTGCGGCATCGGGCGAGGAATTCACGACTTACTACTCGGCCCGCATCACGGGATTCTTCAGCCACTGGGAGACGTTTAGTCAAGCTGGTTTGATCGTCTTCGTTGTGCTGCTGAGCTATCTGCTGTTCTCGAAACGACGGCCGGGGTTGCGAGCTTGGTGGGGGTTGGCTGCGCTCATTTTGGCGGTGCTGGTGCTATTGAGCCAGACGCGTAGCGTTTGGCTCGCGCTAGTCATCACCGGCGTTTACTTTGTCGCGGTCTGTCGGCCATGGGCTCTGCTTCTGGTGCCTGTCGTCCTGGCAGCGGCGTATTTCTTAGCGCCTGCATCGATCCAGCAGCGGGTAGCGTCGATGAATGTCTCGTCTAACGAAAACCGCATCATCATGTGGCGCACGGGACTGCGAATGATCGCGGCGCACCCCATCCTCGGTGTCGGACCCGAGCAAGTTGGGCCACGATTCAGCGAGTTTCAGCCGCCAGACGTGACCGAGCTGCCCGACGCTTACTACGGACATCTCCACAACGTCTACATCCACTACGCCGCCGAGCGTGGGATTCCGGCTACGTTGATCGTTCTGTGGTTGTTCGCAAAGATCATCTGGGATTTGACCCATGCCTTACGCAGCAGACCGAGGCTACGCGACGACCGGCGTTTCTTGCTGCACGCCGGCATTGCGGGGACACTCGCCATGATGGTCGTTAGTTGCTTTGACGTTTCTCTGGGAGACAGCGAGGTGCTAGGGCTGTATCTGGGATTGGTTTCGATCGCCTACAACGGCACGGATTCTTAAAAAACGGAGATTCGGCAATAACGCAGGCGCGGAAAGTACCGTCTGTACGCTTAGCGGCTGGGATTTTGGTGAGCACCTCGCGGATACGATCGAACGTCGGCAATTTGCCGATTTGGAGGGGAATCGCTGCCGCCACGCTGCTGATTCTGCTCGCCCTTCCCCTCTGTGGTCAAGAACCCGCCGTATTCGAGTCGGAGACGACTTTGATGGAATTCGAGGTTCGGGTTACCGACGACCGTGGCCAGCCGGTCTCGGGTCTCACGAAAGATGATTTCGAGCTCCTTGAGAATGGCCGACAGCAGTCGATCGCGACTCTCGAATTTGTAGCGGGATCAACTCGACAGGAGGCTCCAAGTGTAATGGCGCCTACCAGGCTTCTTGCCGCGACACCACGCGCGTTGGCTCGCGACGAGCTGCGCCGTAGTAGTTTCATCTATATATCGACGCGTGGACGCCGCGAAGACCGCATCAATATCTTCAACGCGGTGAAGGGTTTCATCGACGAAAATCTGCGCCCGGGAGTATTCGTCTCGCTTGAGGGATCAGCGTTTACCTCTCGCAAGAGCGCGCTCTACGAAGAGCTCGGCGCAATGCTCAATCGGGGCTCGGGACGACGTGGCGGTGGCGGTAGTCTTGTCGACACGCTAGCCGTCGACCTGGCTCGTGACGTCGAATACGACGACGACCTCGATCAACTCCTATCCGAGACCAACGAAGAATTCGAAGAGCAAGTCGAGGAGATTGGCGACCGTGAGGCGTTTTACCGCCGATTGCGAATGTACGAGTACATCGATCTCATCCGGGCGCTCAGCATTTATCCAGGCAAAAAACTCGTCGTGTTGTTCGCAACCGGGCTGCCCATCGACGAGGAAAACCTCGACATCATGAAAGTTCTCGAAGACGAGGCAACTCGCGCCCGTGTCAGCTTTTATGTTTCCGATGTCAGCCGACTCAGCGCGGCTGCCCCAGGTGGTGACGCCGAGACGCGCGGAGATTTCGATTCTCTGCTGGGCAACCCTCTAAACAACGGATTCGCCGACGCGGCCCAACAGCGTCAAGACAATCAAGACGGCCTCTACGAGTTAGCGCGTCGCACCGGTGGCCGCGCCGTACTCAACAACAACGATTTCGGCGAAGTGTTCGACGTCGTCAACAGTGAAAGCAGCGACTACTACCTGGTCGGTTATTACCCGGACGACACCGAGCAACGCGGCCGCTTGCGTCGCTTGCGGGTGCGGGTTAAACACAGGGGGCTGAAAGTTAGTCATCAGCGTGGCTACTACGAGCAGCGCCCGTTCGAGCGGATGTCGCGGTCTGAGCGCAATCTGCGCATGCACCAAGCTTTATTGTTCGATACGCCCTACGCGGACCTCCCGATCCAGGTTGGCCTCGAGTTTTTCCGTGACTCGAAGGGCTCGCAGTCACTGGTCTATAGCGTGGGGCTCCACACCAGCGATCTCCCCGCCGAGGCAACCAAAAAGGGTCAGGCGGTAAAGCTTACGGTTATCGCTCGAGCGTTCCCCGTCAATGACGAAAATGTGGAACAGCAACAACCCTCAATCGATGAGAGGCGCTTTCAGATGACGCTGCCCAACGCCGAGTTTGAGCGGCTCAGCAGCGACCCAATTGCGCTGCTTCACTACGGTTCACAGATGCCACTTGGGCCTGGGCTCTACGACTGGAAGGTCGTCGTCCGCGACGACCAATCGGGCGCTCTTGGCAGCTATCAAACTCAGCTCCGCGTCCCTGAATTTAGCGGCAAGCTGGGGGCCAGTTCGCTATTGCTAACGAGCCGCATCGACGACATCGGCACGACCACAAGAGGGAAGGTCGCGGAGAACGCAACCGAGGATGTCTTACGGGTCGCCGGCAGCCGTTATTACACGTCCGCGGAGAAAGTCTTTCGGCGGGGCGATTCGATCTATCTGCTGTACGACGTCTACAACCCCGCGGAGAATTCGCTATCCAATCCACCTGGTCCCAAGCTGGCCCTCTACCGCGGCCGCGAGCGCGTCGAGCAACTGCCGGCCACGGGACACCAAACCGTTGTAGAGCCGGAGGCCGCCAGAATTCGCTACCTGGCCGCGCTAGCGACCGGCGACCTCGAAGGCGGTGATTACACCGTGGTCGCGATGCTGCCGTCCCCATCCGAAATCGGACCGGTGATCTACCGCAAGTTCAAGATCGTAGATGCCGGTCAAGACTGACTGAGGGCTGCGAGCCGCGGCCACTTAGAATGAACTCTTGACCATGAACTATCAACTCAGCGATGAATCATTGGCGACAGTAGCAGCTGCCGCCGCGGTGGGACTTATATTCGAAACCTCCGATGATGCTCCAGGCTCATTTGGGAGCTGGGACGAGCTCACCGGCGGCTTGGTCAGCGAGTTGTTCGCGCGCGGTGAGTTCAAGGGCAAACAGCATTCGTCCGCGAAGATTCACCGCCCGGCAGGAATGGTGGCCACGCAATTAATTCTCATCGGCTGCGGCCCCGAGGACAAATTCTCAAGCGTCGCGCTGCGCGAGTGCGCCGGGGTAGCCGGTCGATTGCTGAGAACCACCGGATCGAAGAATATCGTGATCCAGCCGCCCGATCCGAGTAGTGTTCAGGCAGTAGTCGAGGGCTTCTCGGCGGCGCTCTACGAGCCCGACTCATACATAACCGCTGATCGTGCTGACCTCTCGATCGAGTCTGTGACGGTGCTAGCGGACGCAGCTCAGAAATCGGCGCTCGACCGTGCAATTGCCGTCGCCGCCGGACAACGATTCGCCTGCGAGCTAGCCAACGAGCCCGGGAATATCCTGCCGCCGCGTGTCCTGGCAGAGCGCACCCTCGCCATGGCCGAGAGCGCCGGGCTCGAATGCGAGGTCCTCGACGAGGCGCGCCTCAATGAGTTGAGCATGGGTTCGCTATTGGGAGTCGCGATGGGTAGCGTCGAACCTCCGGTGATGATTGTGCTGCGCTACCGTCCCGAAGAGCCGAACAGCGACAGCGACTTCCACCTAGGGCTGGTCGGCAAGGCAGTCACATTCGACACCGGCGGAATCTCAATCAAACCGGCTGCCGACATGGGCCTCATGAAGTACGACATGGCCGGCGGCGCGGCGATGATCGGCGCTATGCAAGCGATCGCCGCGCTCGAGCCGTCTATCCCGGTGACGGCGGTCATTCCGTCGGTTGAAAATATGCCTGGCGCCGCCGCGCAGCGCCCCGGCGATGTCGTGACGAGCATGTCGGGTAAAACTATCGAAGTGCTAAATACAGACGCCGAGGGACGGTTGATACTCGCTGACGCGCTCACCTACGCCCAGCAGCTCGGCTGCACTCACCTGGTCGACGCCGCAACACTCACCGGCGCCGTCGTGGTCGCGCTGGGATTTGAGAACTCGGGCGTGTTTACGAACAATCCTGAGTGGCAACAGCGGCTGCTGCAATCAGCGGCTTCGGCCGGCGAAAAGATGTGGCCGATGCCGCTCGACGACTCATACTCCGCGTTACTTAAAAGCCCGATTGCAGATCTCGCCAATATTGGTCCACGCTGGGGCGGCGCGATCACAGCGGCTGCATTCCTCAAACAATTCGCCGACCCGGCCCCTTGGGTTCATCTGGATATCGCCGGTACCGCCTGGTATGAAGAGAGCAAGCCCTACGCCGCCAAAGGGCCCAGCGGGGCTGCGGTTCGCACACTTATCGAATTGGCAATGAGTGCCGCGTAGCCTGTATTTTTTGACCGCGTGGATAGCGAACGTTGACGGGCCGAGGCGTACTCGTGACTGCCCGTCAAGCACGACGATCGAGCGTAGCGCAGCACGGACGTACCAATCGTGTGCCTTCGCCGTGAGATGCTGAGAAATGAGGGCTCGATCGACTACCATTGACTTCGGACAATTCATGACGCGACGCGATCTGCTGTTCGCAGCCACTGCCGTTGTTGCTAACGGAGCCTCCATGCCCAAGCAAAAACTCGGCCTCGATCTGTTTAGTCTGCGCTCGCAAGGTTGGAGCGCTTTCGAGCTGTTGGATTTCGCCAAGAACAACGGCGCGTCGTCGGCGCACTTCTCCGAACCTCGATTTCTGGGGAGCCTCGAGAGCAATCACTTAAAGCGAGTTCGCGAACACGCCGACCAGCTCGGATTGGCGGTGGAAGTCGGCTTCGGTTCGATCTGCCCAACATCGACGCGATTCGCGGCCGAAAAGGGCACGGCCCAGGAACAGCTCCTTGAGATGTTCGGCGTTGCGCGCATCCTAGGCTCGCCGTTTGTGCGCTGCTACCTCGGCAGCGCCGACGACCGCAAGGGCGAGATCCCATTCGAAAAACATATCGAGAACACGATCACGGTCTGCAAATCGCTGCGTGACCATGAGGGTCGCCACGGAATTAGGATCGCCGTTGAAAACCACGCCGGCGACATGCAGGCCTTGCAACTCAAGCGGCTAGTAGAGGACGCCGGCAAAGGCCACGTAGGGGCGCTGCTCGACCCAGGCAACGCCACTTGGGCGCTGGAAGACCCGCTTCACACGCTCGAAGTTTTGGCGCCCTACGCATTGACCACAGGCATCCGCGACTCACGCATTTGGCTCGACGACGAGGGCATCAACGTCATGTGGGTCCCGATGGGCAACGGCAACATCGAGATCGACAGGTGGGCGAAGCGTTTCGGTGAACTTCGCCCTGACCTTCCGTTTTCGCTCGAGATCATAAACTTGGCGTCGCCTCGCAAGTTTGCGGTCCACGACACGAAATTCTGGGATCACTACCGCGACGTCCCGGCCTGGGTCTACGAAGGATTTCTAGCCCGAGCGCGTGGAGGGCAGCCGTACCAGGCGCCGGACGGCGACCCGGTTGAGAAGGAACGCCGCGATGTGGCAGCCGACATGGCCTACGCTCGCAAGCTACTTGGTTTCGGCTAAGTCCGATATACTTTCCCGATGGTCAAACGAATAGGCGTACTCTTTCTCGCCGTAGCGCTGAACGCAATTGGCGGCGAGTTGCCTCGCGCATCGCCCGAATCAGTCGGGCTCTCCTCCGAGCGTCTGGCTCGCATCACCCAAGCCATGAAAGACGACGTAGCGTCCGGCCAACTCGCCGGGGCCATTGGCATCATCGCCCGCAAGGGCAAACTTGTCTATTGGGAAACCGTTGGCATGGCCGATCGCGAGGCCGGCAAGAAGCTCAACGACGACGACATTTTCCGTATTTATTCGATGACCAAGCCGATCGTTGGCGTTGGCCTGATGATGCTGTACGAAGACGGCAAATTCAAGCTCACCGACACCGTCAAACAGTACCTGCCTGAAATGGCCGGAGTGGCGGTGCTGGTCGATGGGCAGTCCCGCAAACCGCGCCAGGAAATGACGGTCCAAGACCTCATGCGCCATACGGCAGGGCTGACCTATGGACTTTTTGGAAACAGCGCGGTCGACAAGCTCTACAGCGAGGCAGGCGTGTTAACGGGCAATCGCTCGATCGCCGAGTTCGTGACCAAGCTCGGCAAACTGCCGCTCAAGCACGAGCCGGGTACGACCTGGGACTACAGCGTTGCCGTCGATGTCCAGGGGCGTTTGATCGAAGTGCTGTCGGGAATGGACCTCGACAAGTATCTTGAGGAGCGTATCTTCGAGGCGCTTGGAATGCGTGACACGGCTTTCCGCGTTTCTCCCGGCAAACAGCAAAGGTTTGCACAACTCTATTTGCGCGCGAACGACAAGAATTCGATCGAAGCCGCGCCGGCCAACCGCTCCGCCGGATATTTCGACTACGAGGGTAAATGGTTTTCGGGCGGCGGCGGATTGACCTCAACCGCTCGTGATTATTTGCGGTTCGCTCAAATGCTACTGAACGGCGGCGAACTCGACGGCGCACGACTCCTCGGCCGCAAGACCGTCGAACTGATGACGCTGGACCATCTCGAGGGCCTAACCGTAGGCTCCCGACTTCTACATCCGGGCTACGGCTTCGGCCTTGACTTTGCTGTTCATGTCGACCCAACGAAAAGCGGACTGAACGGCTCGGTCGGCGAGTACAACTGGGAAGGTCTAGCCGGTACGCTGTTCTTCGTTGATCCCAAAGAGGACATGATAGGCCTCTATATGATCCAGATGCTGCCGCCCCGGCTCGGCGACCACCGCTTGAAATTCAAACGCCTGGCCTATCAGGCGATCGTTGACTAAACGAGCGGCTCGCAGCTTCTCGCCTGCCAAACGTTTAGAGACAATGCGTTCGCTACCCGGTACAATCAGAACCGCGATAGAGTAATTTCAAGACTTACGAGGACCGATTCTAGACACCGCTGCACGCACTCTCGCGGGGATTTGTGGCGCGCGCCTCCGGCGGGCTGCGTCGACCTCTAGTACTTACTTGCGTAAGTTATAATAATTATGAGATAAATCGCGAGGGGTGACGGTGGTCTTGGTCCACTGGAAGGGCGTGGCGTCGCGGTTGTAGGCCTGGACAAATTTGTCGATCGCTTCGCGTACCTGGCGGGGCGATGTGAAGCTGGCGCCTTGCAGCGCCCGGCGACTGAGAATGCTGAACCATACCTCGATCTGATTGAGCCAAGAGCTATAAGTTGGCGTGTAGTGAAAATGCACGTTCTTATGGCGTTGCAGCCAGCGGTCATGGCGGGGTTTGTGGGTGTTGAGATTGTCCAAGATGACGTGGATTTCGAAGCCGTCGTAGAGATCCGTCAACTGATTCATGAAGTCGAGAAACTCGCGCCGGCGGCGGCGCTGGTAATGGTCGGCGGTAATCCAACCGGTGGCCACCTCCAGAGCGGCGAACAGCGTTGTTGTGCCATGGCGTTTATAGCCGTGAGAGAAACCGGTCAAGGCCTTGCCGTTGGGCAGCCGCAGCCAACCTTGTGCCCGCTCGAGTGCTTGAATACTGGGTTTCTCATCGACCGCCAACACGACGGCGTTCTCCGGCGGGTCGAGATATAGAGCGACGACATCGGCGGCCTTGCGCGCAAATTCCGGGTCGGTCGAGATACACCAACTGCGTCGTCGCCGCAGCGAGATGCCCTGCCGCTTCAGTACCCGCCAGACTTGATGATCGCTGACGTCGCCCAGCGCCGCGGCCAGCAGCGTGCCCGTCCAGGTGGCGTGACCTTCCGGCGGGGGCTGATCGAGCATCGTCAAAATGCGCTTGCGGGTGGCCTCGTCGTAACGCGCCGGCTTGCCCGAGCGGGGCCGGTCGACGAGGCCCGCCAGCCGCTGCTCGGCAAAGCGCAGGCGCCACTTCGACACCCGCGACGGCGGTGTGTTGAGTTGCTGGGCGATGGCGCTGGTGGCAGCGCCGGCGGCAGCCAACAGCACGATCCGAGCTCGCTCGACCATGCGCCGTTCCGTCTTGTGAGCCTGGACCCAGTGACGCAACGTCTGCTCTTCTTCCGAACTCAACGTGATCGCGGTCGCGGGCCTGGGCATGCCCCAGCTTGTCATACTACGTAGTACTTGTGCAAGTAAGTACTAGGTCGACATTTCCGACCCAGCACGAGCGGCCGGCGTGTCCAATTGCCGGTCTACGCTTTCGGTGAAAATGCTCTAAAGCTTTCATATCTGCCTGCTGGTACAGCGCACCAATCGCGTTACTCGTCCGAGTAGCGCTCGCCTAGCTGGACCGCAACTTGGTCGTTGATGTCGCGCCCCCAGGAAGCGAGCATGCCGGCCAACTCGTTTACCTTCGCGGCGTTTGACCGATCGGAAATCACGTTCGTCTGCTCGCCAGGGTCGGCCGCCAGGTTGTATAGCTCATCCATCCGAGGCATTCGCGGGCGATTGAATCGCCGGACAATTAGCTTCCATTCGCCGAGCCGCACCATGCGCTCGTCGTGAGGCCCGCCGTCGATACCTGGCTGCGTCCGGTTCTTCTGGAAGACCGGCTCCTTCCAACCAACGTCGCCCGCGAGTATCTCTGAGATTCTGCTCTTGCCCTCTAGGCACTCCGGGATCGCCAGGCCTGCAGCCTCGAGCATCGTCGGCATCAGGTCAAGCGTCGAGACGCCGCCTTCGTAAACGACCGCCGCCGGAAGCACATCCGGATATCGTACGATCATCGGCACTCGCGCACTCTCTTCATACCCAACTCGCTTGTTGCTACTCAGCGGACGTTTGTGAAAAACCTCTCCATGGTCGGAAGTGAATACAACCATCGTGGTCCGCACGAGGCCGAGTTCCTCCAACTTGGCGAGTAAGCGGCCGATGTATGAGTCCAGCGCCGAGCATGACGCGTAGTACTCCATGAACTCCAGGTCCTGATCTTCGTAGAGTGCGTGAAAATTCTCGGGAGCCTCGTACGGCGTGTGTGGCGGATAGTACGAAATCTCTAGGAAAAACGGCTCATCGTGATTGCTGTCCAAAAACTCGAGTGCTTGCTCGGTTTCGACTTCCGAGCGATACGGCGACTTATATTTCTCGCCGATCCAGTGCGGCTTCAGCGAGTTGTAGCCGCCCCATTCGTCGAACAATTCCGGATCGCCCTCGCCCAAATGCCACTTGCCGATGTAGCTCGTGTAGTAGCCGGCGTCGCGAAACAATTCAGGATAGTTGGGGCGCAACTCGTACTCGGGCAGCGCGAACACCGATTCGAACCCATAGGAATTGTCGTTGAGCCGATGCGTCGTCGGATACACTCCGGTCAACAACGATGCTCTCGACGGGGTGCATACCGCCTGCGCAACGTACGCGTTAGCGAAGCGAACTCCCTCAGACGCCAATCGATCAATATTTGGAGTGTGGACGAAGGTATTGCCGTCAACTCCGATCGCATCACCTCGCCACTGATCGGCGAGGATGAACAAGAAATTTGGCCTGTTATCCGTTGTCTCAGCGGGGGGCTCAGGTTCGCTAGATACACACTGCAACGCAAAGCACGCCGCGAACACAATCACGCCTGCTAGAATTTTCCGTCGATTCATTCACTGGAACCTTAGCAGACCGGTCCGGCCGAACGAGTCGTTAGCAATCGCGGCTACGCGACCATACCCTCCAGAGGCGAGCTCGCTGTGGCATAGAGCTTTTTCGGCATGCGGCCCGACTCGTATGCCAACCTGCCCGCCTGAACCGACAGTTTCATCGCCTCGGCCATTTTTTTGGCGTCGTCAGCTAGCGCGATGGCCGTATTCATGAGCACACCGTCAGCACCGAGTTCCATGGCAAACGCCGCGTCTGAAGCAGTGCCAACGCCGGCGTCAACGATCAACGGCACTACTGTGATTTTCTCGCGCAAGATACGAAGATTAGCCGGATTCTGCACTCCCATCCCGGAGCCAATAGGCGCCGCCAGCGGCATCACCGCGGCCGCGCCGGCATCGATCAGCTTCCGGGCGTTGATGAGATCGTCCGTCGTGTACGGCAACACCACAAAGCCCTCCTTCACCAATACGCGGGTAGCCTCAAGCAAGCCTTCGTTGTCGGGGAAGAGCGTATCCGGATCGCCGATCACCTCAAGCTTGACCCAGTTCGACAGGCCAACTTCGCGTGCCAAGCGCGCCGTGCGGATTGCCTCGTCGGCCGTAAAGCAGGCCGCCGTGTTGGGCAAGATAAACATGCGGTCGCGATCGATGTAGTCAAGCAGAGATTCCTTCGATTTGTCGGTGAGATTCACTCGGCGCACAGCCACCGTCACCATATCGGCGCCGCTCAATTCGTGGCAGCGCTGCATCTCTGGAAAGTCGCGATACTTTCCGGTCCCAACAATAAGGCGCGATGAAAATTCGCGATCAGCGATGCGCAGGCTCATAGACAGATGGTAGCGCTCCGAGCCGGCTCGTTCTCGCGGGCTAAAGCCGTGTTCAGCCGCGGGCGCGTTGGTATTCGTCGCGAGTTTGGGTCGATTCGAAATAGTACGTTGTGCCGTCGATGTCAGCGGCAACTGCAGCCGCTGGATCGATGTACGTACCGGTTTGCGGGTCTTTAACGAGCTTTCCGACAGAGTCGGCGGAAGCGCCCTCTGCTGATTCGGAAGTAGTCGTGGTCGTCCTCTTGTTAGAACCACCCATCGCTCGGGACACGGCTCGGCCGATGTCGCGTACGATGCCACGAATGAGCGCCAGGCCGACAACGGCCAATAGCAACATCATGATGACGCGCATTCTGTATACCTCCTTTTACGGGCGAAGGGCGTCGGCTTTCGCCGACGCCCTTCGAGTTCCATCAATCTTCAGCGAAAAAGTAATCCCGAAGGATTTTCACTTCTTCTTCTTTTTCTTAGGATTCTCGAAGGAGGTCTCGAGTGTAACGGACAAGCTCTGAACCATTGCCTTGGCGCTGGCTGCGTACGCCCCGGTTGGCTGCAATTCCAGGTACTTCTGATAGGATTCGACCGTGCCGGGTGCTGGAACAATCGAGCCATCCTCGTTCATCTTCGCCGTGCCGACCAACGCTGTGCCGAGTTGGTAGTACGCATCGGCGTAGTCTGGCTGGACTTCCGTTGCCGCTCGGAAGGCGTCAATCGCGCCTTGCACGTTACCGCTGTTGACCATCACCGCCCCGAGATTGAAGTAGTATTTGCCACCGTTGGCCGGGTCCAGCTCGGCGGCGGTTTGAAGTTCGGCCTTGCCCTCGTCGGCTTGACCTGCCTTGATCAGCGCCAGCCCGAGGTTGTTGTGGTAAGCGGCATCCGGCTTCAACGCCAGTGCTTTGCGGTAGGCCTCGATCGCGGCAGCCGATGTAGCCTCACGCTCGTCGCCGGTCTTCGTCCCAACAAGATTTGAATATGCGTCGGCGAGGTTAGCCCAAACGACATCCTGGTTGGGGTCGATCTCCGATGCAGCCTTCAGCTGCGTTGCGGCAGTCGCGTAGTCTTTAAGGCGCATCGCCTCCATGCCGCCGTTGAACGCCGCGTTCAGTTCTTTATTCTTTGACAGCTGCTGCTGCCGGTCTTTCAGGGCCTTTTCGTATTCTTTGCGCTGCTTGTCGCTCATCGCGGAAAGCTGATCTTTTGAAGGGCCCCCGCTGTCCTGCACCGCTTGTGCTTCCTTGTTAATCGCGGCCAAATCGAAGTCCACAGGGTCGGTGTCACCCATGCTGACTCGGTAACCGCTAATCTTGTAGACTTCATTGCCGTCAATTTCGAGCCGGATGTCATAGATGCCCCGCGGGACACCCGCATGAAAGTAGTCGCCCTTCTTTTTCGTCTTGACTTTGTAACTGCCCTTGACATCAGTGCGGTCGAAATACACCATCGCGTCCTTGACGGGCTGACCGTTCGCGTCCGTGACCTTTCCAGAGATCTTTCCAACTTGCCCAAGTGCGGCAGTCGACAGCACCGTTAGAGCCAACGCCAAAAGCGCGCTTCGATTCATCTTCATCTGCATCAAAAAATCCCTCCGATGGTACCTACTACCCTAGGTAAGCATACAACACCCGACGGCCATTTCGACAACGCGAGGCCTAGTCGCGGCAAGCGGCAAATCAACCTCTGGTTTTCCGTGCGGGCTGAACTTCGGCCGCTATACATAGGACGTACTACAAGTGACTAAGGATACAGGACTTTTAGACAAGAAATCGAGCCCCGGAGACATCTCAAGTGAAGAATTCCGCAAGGCTGGGCACGAGTTGGTGGATTGGATAGCGGAATACGTCGCACACCCCGAGCGGCACGCCGTGCTTCCAGCTGTCGAACCCGGCGAACTGCGCGCCAAGTTGCCGGAGATTCCGCCAGAGCATGGCGACTCGTCCGCAGTCGTCCTGCGCGACTTCGAAAACCAAATTTTGCCGCATGTGACCCACTGGAATCACCCCGGCTTCATGGCCTATTTCGCCGCGGGGGGCAGCAGCGCCGGTGTGTTGTCCGAGGCGTTGATCGCGGCGCTGAACAACGTCGGCCTGCTGTGGCGCTCGTCACCCGCACTTGCCGAACTCGAACAGGTCTCGATGAGCTGGCTTTCTCAATTGCTGGGGCTGCCGTCGGATTGGTTCGGAATGATCCACGAAACCGCCTCGACAGCGAGCTTGCACGCTGTCATTGCAGCGCGCCAAGCCGCGCTAGAAGCCGCCGAGACCGGCGGAAGCTCACTCGACCTTAACCGCATCACAATCTACGCTTCTAAGCAGGCGCACTCTTCGATTGAAAAGACGATGGCGGCGCTAGGCCGCGGCAGCGACGCCTGCCGTAAGGTCCCATGCGACGCGAATTTCAGAATGGATCCAGACGCATTGCGTGATGCGATTCGCGCCGACATAGAAAATGGCTTCTGCCCGATCGCTGTCGTCGCAACGGTCGGCACAACCTCGGCCTCGGCGGTCGACCCCGTGCCCGCCATCGCAGACGTAGCGGAAGAGTTTTCGCTGTGGCTCCACGTCGACGCCGCATACGCCGGAGCGGCGGCGATTCTACCCGAAATGCGGCACTACTTCGAGGGCTGCGAGCGCGCCGATTCGTTCCTCACTAATCCACACAAGTGGCTGTTTGCGCCGATGGATCTGACGGCCTTCTACACCGCGCAGCCCGACATTCTCCGACGGGCGCTTTCGCTAGTCCCCGAGTACCTACGCTCAGCGGAGCATCCTGACGCCGTGAATTTCATGGAGTACTCGATACCGCTTGGCCGCCGTTTTCGCGGATTGAAGCTCTGGTATATCCTGCGATTGTACGGTCGCGAACGCCTGGCGGCGAATGTCCGTGAGCACATTCGACTAGCGTCCCAACTCGCCGGCTGGATCGACGAATCCGAAGACTTTGAGCTTGTAGCGCCTACGCCATTCTCGCTGGTCTGCTTACGCTATCGACCCTCGGGTGCAACGCTGGCCGAGACCGACAAAATCAATGAAAGCCTCTTGAACGCGGTTAACGTTACCGGAGAGTTTTTCTTGTCTCATACCAAGCTGAATGAGCGATTTGTCATCCGCGTCGCGATCGGAAATCTGCGCACAACTGAGCACTACGTCGCTCGTGTCTGGCAGCTACTTCGAGAACTCGCACCGACGACTCTTTAGGCCATCTGGATGCCTGATTACACTCAGACAACGCATCGGACTGCCAGAAGGGTGTAAACTTCTGTGGAATCGTCCCGTTTTCGATCTGCAACGGTTGTTAAATGGGGATATGCAGTTCGGTGGCGTTCGGACGATTGTTCAGGGGGTGTTCGGGTGAATCGACTCGTCCTTTCGGGCTTAGTGACATTTATTGGAGTTTTCCAGTTTCCTCTTGCGGGAGCCGTCGAAGACGCGCTTCTCCTAGAGCAGCAGGGGCGACCGCTGGAAGCTCGCGTCGAGTTAGCTCGGCTAATCAACCAGTCGCCAAATGACGCCCAAGTTCAAGCTGCCTGGGCTGACTTTCTTGATCGCCACGGAGACGCGGGCGCCGCGGCGGCCTATTCAGACGCGGTAAAGGCTCTGCCGAGCACCGACTCGGAGCAGCGCCGGGCGATGTTACGCGGCCTCGTTAAGGCCGCGCTACTCGCCGGAGACAGTGAGTCGGCGCGTGGAGCGCTCGACGAACTGCGCGGTGACGATCCTACAATCTGGCCCAGCGGCGCAAGTGCCGTTAGTCCGCCGAAGCTGTTCGAAGGCACCGCGGCCAACCACGTCGTGGTTCCCGGAATGCTGAATTCCTTCCTGCGTATGGCGGCCCTCTCGACCGACGGCCGGCTTGAAGATCTCTTCCCGGCGCTAGCCCAGAATATCGTCACCGGCGGATATCGAGCGACCGGCGGACCGGCGGGCATGGAACCCACGGAATTCTTGAAGCTCATCATGCAGTATTTGTCCCAGGCTCGCGAGCTCGATCAGTTCGCCGGAGCCGACAGTACGATTGATGTACCCGCGTGCGAATCTGCGGAAACGGCCCAGCTTCTCAAAATTCTCGGTTTCCGGTTGCGCGGCGAGTGCGGCGCGGCGGCGGTTCTCGAAACTGTCAATCCGACGCGTGCGTTTCTTTCGATCGATTCGGCGTTCCCGCTTGCTGATTTAGAGGCCGCTTATCAGGCGGACAAAGCGTTCCACCTTGACTACCGCGCCACGCAATTGCCGATCCTGTTTGATCGCAACTACTGGATCGGTGGAGCCAAAAAAGCCGAGGTGGACTTCTTGGATATATTTCTTGGCGACCCCGGCCTCGCGCGCCTTTACGTAGCAATGAGCCACATTCATCGCCCCACCGCCGAAGCGCTAAAGGCCGCCTCACCGGTCGAGCGCCTTAAGGACTACGCCAACGTGCTCGACTTCTTCGGGGCGATGCTTGAGGTCCGCGACGGCCGCGCCATGGTTCCGGGCGGCGACGCGTCGCGAGCTGCTTGGGAGAAGCTGACTGGTCAGTCTGTCGGCAACGGAGGCAAATTCTTCCAACAACTAATCGAACTCGATGATGGCTGGCTCGCGGCGTATTTCGACGCGTTGTCGAGAGTCGAGGGCCCGGCTCTCACCTACCTGGCGGATCCGCAACGCATTGAGCGCTTCTACGCGGCGGTGCGTGGAAAAGTCACGAGTCCCGGCCCGGCCCGGCCGATCTTTCGCGCGAACGCCGAACTGCTGCTGCTTACGACGAGGCTCCATTTCAACAACGATGGCAGCCCATATCTTCCAGGCGGCATCGAGCCCTGGAAAAACCTCTTCATCAAACATCCGCACGGCAAGTACGATGGCAAACTCACGAAATCGGCGAACACCTGGGCGTCGTCCGACGACGTCATCGAAGCGATGTTCGCGCTCTGCCGCAAAGCCATTGAAAATGAGCCTCTCAAGATTTTCCTCGCCGTTTCAGACATTGACCGCAACCGCTCAAAGCCGGTCGCGGCCGCAACGGTTGAACGTCTGATCCTCTCGTTCCCGAGGCACGGAGAACAGTTCGCGCTCTACAACGATTCTCGGGACATCAGCGACGAAGCGATCATCGCTCACCTCAACGTGATGCCCAGGCTGGACAAAATCAACAACTATGTGCGCCGAGCGGATGCTACCGGGACGTTCCAGGCTCTCATCGGACTCTGGCAGGTCCTTCGCCGTAACGGATCAATTCCCGCCTTAGCGGCTGAGACTTCATTGCAAGCACTCCTCGTGCCATTCCAGCAATTGGGTAATCAACAGGCGGTATTCGAGGCGGGGCGCAATGGTGTGCTCGCGCTACTAAAGGCCGCCGGTCACGAGTCGCCGGAGGCTCCGCAGGAAGTACTCATCGAGCTCCTTGCGGGCGAACCCGGCCCCGGAGAAGATGTCGTCCACCAACAGATCGTCGACCGCATGAGTCGGCTATTCAATCTGCAGCGTCTGATACCGATCAAGACCATCTTCGACTTGGCGGACCATCTCGAACGCGTCTCCCGTGGCGAGGCGTTTAACGTTGCGATGGCGAATCGGCTAGCCGCGAATATTTCAGAAATTCGCCTTCCGCGCTCGACGTTGTCCTCCGCTGAGTCGAACTTATTCGCTCAAGGACATTGGGTCGAGCGCCACATTCGCGACCAGCGCACGATGAATCTTCGTCGCGCCGTTGACCGTGCCCAAGGCAAGCCCGCCGAGCTTCTGCAAGTACGCGGCGACCTGGCGCCGATGCTTCGCGATTCTCTCGTCGGGTTGGTGTATGTTTTCTACTCGCCCCCTGGCGCCGAGCTAATTCAGGCGAACCCGCTATTCGTGCGCAGCCACGATTTTCTGGGCCCAGAAGCCCGACGTGGTTGGTCGCGGGCACGCACCCAGGGCTTCGGTTGGCCCAACAGCGCGGGCGGCCGCATCGTTGGGTCGCTGATGACTCTTCCCTATGGACTAGCCTCGGCGGAACAAAACTTTATGGTTCCCACCGAGCGCCAAGCGCTGATCTGGCAAGACCTTGCGCCGCAAATGATGCTCGGCGCGACTGTGCCTCGCTGGTGGGAAGTCAGTCCCGACCAATTGCATTTCGTTGGCCTGCATTTGAGATTGGGAAAATCACTGCTGGTGCAATCGGCGCTCGATCCGGCCCTTGCCGGCGAAGTGATGCGGCATCTCGGTCAGCGAGTCGAACCGGCCCGACTGTGGGAGGCCCAAGAAGCACTCAAAAACGGTGCGATCAGCGACGGCGTGTCGATGATTACGGCTGCCGAACTATTCAACCTAACGAAGCGCATGAGGGAATCGAACCGCGATCTTCTCGTCAAGGTCGGCGACCCGTACTTCGCCTCGATCGAGAAGCTGGCCAATGACGATCCATCAAGATTTAGCTACGCCACAATGGGCAGCTTGTTTGGCATGCCACATCCGCGGCTGGCCCGATCGTACAATCTTGAGCTGCTCAACCTGCCGCTATTCCCCACCATGATGGGCTACTCTAGCCGCATCTTGGCCGAAAGCTGGGAATCGAACAATCTCTATTGGGCCGCGCTTGCCGACGAGCTTCATATCGCACCGGCCCAGCTCAATCTGCTTATACCTGAATGGACTCAGCGTTCCCTAGAGCGAATTTTCGCAACCAATCTAGACGACTGGCCCGCGTTGTGGCGCTCGCTTAGACTGATCGGAGACGAGGTTCGCGAACAATCACGCGCGAGACTCGAACAAGAAGTGAAAGCCGCGCTGGCCTCCAACGGAGAGTGACTTACGAGAGACTGCAAATGACCCACAAAATATCGAGCCTCCTCAACCTTTTCCTTTACTCGTTACTGATCTGTTCAATCGTTCCGGCGGTCGACGCCCAAGACTCTGCTCTTGAAGAGGGACCAACGGCGCTCTTTGAAGTCGAAGTCGATCTAGTGATGCTCAATGTCGCTGTCACCGACCGGCGGGGACGCTACATCAAAGACCTCAAGCCCGAAGACTTCCGCATCCACGAAGACGGCATCGCGCAAAAGGTCGCGTCATTTGGCGAAGGCAATGCCGCACCCCGACAAATCTCAGAAATCCGAACCCGCATGAACGACGTGACGCCAGAGTCAGACGCGCTTGGCGCAGTGAGTGAGGCGCTGGGCGGTTCTCTAGCGGGCACGAATGTCTTCGTGCTGTTCGACACCAGCAACTTCATGTACCGCACCTTCGTCTACGCCGAAGACGCCATCGCTGACTTCATCCGAGGCCTTGACGGCGCCGACTCGGTCGCCTTTTATGGGTTCAGCCGAAACCTAACCCGCCATACCGACTTAACCGACGCTCACGGCGACGCCCTTAAAGGCCTGCGACGCTCTGTCGCCGGCGATGAGACCGCGCTCTACAATTCGCTGCTGCTGACGCTCCGCGACGCAGCCAAGGTCTCCGGTAGAAAAGTTATCATCGTCTTCTCAAACGGCCCCGACAACGCCAGTACCGTGGCACCCGACGACGTGGGCGCGATCGCCGAAGACGAAGGTATTCCGATCTACGTCATCAGCACGAAGGAGCTCAACAAAGACCCGATCTCGAGCAACGCCTTCCGACGCATCACGCAACGCACGGGAGGTAAAGCGTACTTCGCTAAGACCTGGCAACGCCAATCGGAAGCATTCGTTCAGATCCGTGAGGAACTAGCAAGTTCCTACACCGTCACCTACTATCCGCAATCGAACCCGAACCGTGGCTGGCGCAGCATCAGCGTCGAACTCGTCGGTGAAGAGCACAAGCGCCACCGTGTGAGGACGCGCGTCGGCTATCGCCCGAAATTGTAGACAGCGCCTTCCGAGCACTCCGCGTTGGGAATTCCCGGCCCGCATTTCTCACAACGTGTTGAGGACGGCGGGCTACGTCCGCGAGGCTGAAATCTCATCGCCGAGAGTCGTGCAACACTCAAAACGGTCCGGCTCAGTGGCACTCGGAATTATCAATCGGCTACGACAAAACGGACACGAGGCTTACTTGGTTGGTGGTTGTGTTCGTGACCGGCTCCTTGGCCGGCGGGTAAAGGATCTTGACGTCGCAACCAGCGCCAAGCCCGATCAGGTCATTGCGCTCTTCCCCCGCGCAAGGGCTGTGGGCGCCAGCTTCGGCGTGGTTCTCGTCCAAGAGGGCCAAGCCGGCGTCGAGGTCGCAACCTACCGCACCGATCACGACTACCACGACGGCCGTCACCCGTCGACGGTAGCGTTCACTGCAACGGCCGAAGAAGACGTTCGCCGCCGCGACTTCACGATCAACGGCATGTTGCAAGATCCGATTTCAGGCGACGTTCTCGACTTCGTCGGCGGCCGCGCCGATCTCGATCGCCATCTGGTCCGCGCAATCGGCGAGCCCGGCCGTCGCTTCGCCGAAGACAAACTTCGCATGCTGCGCGCCGTCCGTTTCGCGGCCAGGCTGTCGTTCCGCATCGAAGATGAAACACTCGCGGCGATTCAGACTCACGCGCAAGAGATCAAGCAGATCGCGCCCGAGCGCATTCGGGAAGAACTGAACCGCATACTCACCGAGGGCGGAGCTCGCCGAGGCTTCGAACTCCTCGACCAGTCCGGGCTGCTCGAACGGATCCTACCCGAGGTCGCCGCTCTGCAAGGCGTCGATCAACCGCCTCAATTCCACCCCGAGGGAGACGTCTGGACTCACACCCTCATGATGCTTGAGGGGCTTAGAGAACCGACGGCCACTCTCGCCTGGGGAACGCTTTTGCACGACGTCGGCAAGCCCGGTACGTTCACCGAAACCGACCGCATCCGTTTCAATGGCCACGTCGCGCTCGGTGTCGAAATCACGGCACAGATCTGCCGCCGCCTGCGCTTCTCCAACGCCGACTCCGAACAAATCTCAGCCCTCGTTGCCAACCACATGAAGTTCATGGAAGTAAGCCGCATGCGGCTGGCTAAGCTCAAACGGTTTCTCTGGCAACAGGACTTTGACGAGCACCTTGAACTCCATCGCCAAGACTGCCTGTCAAGCCACGGCAGTCTGGCGAACTACGAGTTTGCCCGCAAAAAGCTAGAAGACCTAGAAAAAGAGCAACCCAAACCACCCGCGCCGCTCATTACCGGCGAAGACCTAAAAGCGGCGGGCTACAAGCCCGGACCGCTGTTCGGCGAGATTTTGTCGATGGTCGAAGAGGAACACCTCGACGGCAACCTAAGCGACAGGGATTCCGCAATGGCGTTCGTGCTCGAGCGCTTTAGACAATTAGGATGACCGCCGGCGCTTTGCCAGCAAGGCGTCGAGCGACCAATCGCCCGGGCCATTTGCCCAAAGAAACAGAAATACAAAACACAGCAGCATCGCAAGCTCGCCACCGTTCAGATACGGTAGAAACGCCCGAGGACCATGTGCCAGCCAATACGCAAACGCCATTAGGCCCGAGCACAAAAACGCCGCCCAACGCGTCTGGAATCCCAACAAAATGAGCGTCCCAAACACGAGTTCGATCGACGCGGCAACCAACGAACGTACGTCGTCCCTTGGCCCGCGTTCCCCGAGTCCAAAAAGCTTCTGATAGCCATGCGGAATCAGAACTAATGCGGCAATAATCCTCAGCAACCCATGAGTTGCCCCAGGCCAATTCATACACACTCCCCCTTAGTGGCGCTTGCTAAAGCCCCAACAACCGATCGACTCGCTCACCAACATCCGTCAGATACTCGCGATCACCACCCCGTAATTCGACGGTGGCCGCGCCATCATAGCCAACTTCGGCAAATGCCTTCTGAACTTCGGGCCAGTTCACGTCACCCTCGCCCAAGTTCACAAACCCCTCGCGGCGAGAGTAGTCCTTGAGATGGACTTTCACAATGCGGCTACCGACTGTTCGAATCCACTGCTCGGGTACTCCATAGTGAACCACATTTCCTACGTCAAAGTACGCTTTGACGAGTGGGTGATTAAACTCGTCCACGTACTGCGCAAAGTCGCGAGCCGTCAACAAAAACTTGTTCCAAACTTCCTCGACCGCAATGATCACGTCATTCGCTTCGGCTTCCGGAATCAGCTTGCGGATCTGTTTCTGCGAGCGCTCCCAGGCCTGCTCGTAGGTCGTGTCTTCGCGCACAACCGCGGGAACCAGCAGCACTGTGTCAGCGCCGTAAATCTTCGCCTGCCGCATCGAGGCGCCCATTCCTCGAACGCAAGCGTCGACTTGCGCGGGGTCGGGACTCGAAAGTGGGTCCCTCCAATGCGACATATTCATTACGGAATGGATCCGCAATCCGGCTTTGTCCGCCGCATCCTTGATCTCGTTGGCCTCGGCGTCTTCCTCAACAGTGCGTGCTTCCATCGAATGGAAACCTATGTCGACGGCCAATTTGAATTGGTCTAGGTACGACAGCTCCTTGGGGAGCATGCTGATCAGCACAGCGCGCTCGATCTTGCCACCGGCGGCGCTCGCGTTCGTGGCCGCCAGTCCGGCGGCGGCGGCCATCCACTGTCTACGATTCATGGACGTAGCGTAGCACCCCAGGCCGAGTCTGAAACTTCACCAGTAGTTGCGGCCGCCCTCGCCCGAACTAGCCAGCCGTCGTGCGATTCATCAGGCGAGCCTGGTTGTCTTCGTAGTCGTACACGGCGTAATGCATGGCGCAGCGGTTGTCCCACATCACCACGTCGCCCTCTCGCCAACGATGCCGGAACACGTTCGAATCGACCGTCGCCAGAGCAGTGAGTTCCTCACTAAGCGGTCTGCTTTCTGCGCGGCTCATTCCGCTGAAATGTGTCGTGAAATAGGGGTTCACGTAAAGCGCGGGACGCCCAGTTTCTGGGTGTTCCCGAACAACTGAATGTTCCGCCGGGTCGGGAATCGACTCAATCGGCCGCGCATCTGTCCCTTCCGAATCCGCGGCGCGCTGCGCTAGCTTCTCGCTCGAGTGGAATGCTGTCAGCCCCTCCAGCTTCGTCTTCATGTCGGACGAAAGCCCGTTATAGGCCGAGTACATACTGGCAAACAACGTGTCGCCAACACCTTCGGTTACGCGAATGGCGTACAAGATCGAAGCCTTCGGTGGTTCCCGCGCGTACGAAATATCCGAATGCCAAAAGTCGTTCCGGGCCCCTGGTCGCCCCGGCCTATTCTCCAGAACTAAGACCTGTGGGAAACCTTCTCCATGAACACGAGTGCCCAAAGGATGTGGGCGCGCCGGGCCAAACTTTTCCGTGAACGCGACCTGTTCACCAGGACTAATTTGCTGTCCCGGAAACACGAGCACGGAGTAGCGCAGAAACGCCGAATGAATCTGCTCGACCTGTGCATCGTCGAGTTCTCCAAGCGAGACTCCCGACACTTGCGCCCCGAGTGCCGGGTGAAGTTCCCGAATTTCAATCACAACTGAAACTATAAGTGAACATTCGACAAGGCCGATGGTAAGCTCGTGATCGCGGCCGCGGCCGAATGGGGGAACTTCAATGAGCCAATTCAAACTCGTACTGGCCGTAGCAATTACGGCGACCCTCACAAGCGAATTCGCGCAAGCTCGAGACTGCGCCAGTCTAGAGAGTCTCGAACTTCCAGGAATTCGTATTGAGAAGGCGGAAGCTTCAACGGGCGAAGAAGCACCAGCGGAGATTCTTCCGCCAGGCGTGCCATCGAGACGCAGCAAAGCCATCGTGCCTCACTGTCGCGCCGAAGGAGTCATCAGCAAGGAGATCCATTTCGAACTGCTGCTCCCCGACGACTGGAACGGTAAGTTTCTAATGGGTGGCGGCGGCGGCTTCGTCGGCAGCCTCGGCTTCCAAGGACGATTTTCTGTCAATCGTGGCTACGCAACTGTCGCCACCGACACCGGCCACCAGGCGTCCGGCATTCGGGCCGAGTGGGCGCAGAATCACCTTGAGCGCCAAGTCAACTACGGCTACCTTGGCGTCCATCGCACCGCCGAAGCTGCTAAAGCAATCATCCGCTCCTACTACGGCGACCCGGCGAGATATTCGTATTTCTACGGCTGCTCGAACGGTGGCCGCCAAGCCATGATGGAAGCCCAGCGCTACCCCGAAGACTTTGACGGCATAGTCGCCGGCGCACCGGCGCACGAATTTAGCGGCGTCATGGCCGGCTTTGCCTACAACATTCAGCGCATCTTTCCAGACCCGAACGACCTCGAAAACCCGCTCATCACTCCAGATAACCGCAAGCTGCTGCAGTCGACGATATTGGAGCAATGCGACAAGCTCGACGATGTCGAAGACGGCGTGTTAAATGATCCGCGCGAATGCGGATTTAGGCTCTCGAGTCTGCCGCTTTGCCAAGGCGGAACCGCCGCCGCCCACTGCCTAACCGTTGCGCAACGCGAAGCCATCGCGGCCATTTACGAAGGTCCGCGCAATCAAAACGGGCAAATATACCCCGGTTTTCCGCTCGGCGGCGAGGCTGAAGGCCCTGCCTGGCAAGGCTGGATCACCGGGCCCAGCGCCAGCCTACTCAAAGCATATGGCGAACCGAGTTCGCAGTTCGGCTTTGCCACTCAGGCTTTCAAGTATCTAATGGCCAATGACGCTGATTGGGACTACAGCAGCTACGATTTCGAGACGTTCGAGAGCGATTCACGGAATCTCGCCTCGATCGCCGACGCAACCAATACCGACCTCACAGCACTCAAAGACGCGGGCGGAAAACTGATCCTCTGGCACGGCTGGGTCGACTCCGCCCTTACCGCCTACGGGTCGCTCGATTACTTCGAGGCGGCTGAAAAGTCCGATCCCAACGTTCGCGATTACTTTCGACTGTTCATGATGCCCGGCGTCTTTCATTGCTCCGGAGGCCCCGGGCCTGACCGCGTCGATTGGGTTAGCGCAATTGAAGACTGGGTCGAGAGCGGCAAAGCACCGCAACAACCCGTGGCGTCTCGCGTATCCGAAGGTATGCTCGAGAAAACCAGGCCACTTTGTGTGTACCCAGAGCGCGCGGTCTACAAAGGAAACGGTGACCCGAACGAGGTAGCAAACTTCGAATGTAAGGCGCCGGCGAAGCCGCTAAAGAACGCCACGGCCCTTTAGTCCACATTTCCAATCAGGTGCCAAAGGAAAGTGCGTGAAGGGTGCGTCAAAACGAGGCGCGCCTTCACCGTCGGCTGACTAGAAATGCGGGCTAGGGCAACTCGAATAATTCCCAAGCAGGAGTGGCGCCGGCTCGGCTGGCCACCAAAGCGCCGACACGGTTTGCAAAATCAGCGATCCGCGCGCCATCCCAACCTTCAGCCATTCCGTGAAGCAACGCCGCCGAAAACGCGTCGCCGGCTCCCACGGTGTCGGCAACCTTCACAGCCTGGCCGGGCCGCTCTAGATACTCATCACCAAGCAGCAATGAGCAACCTCTTTCACCCCGCGTGACACATACGCCGGCCCAACCGAAAAGCCGTTTCCCTGCCAGGCAAAACTGCTCTAGCGAATCGCTTGGCAGTCCCAGCATCGTGGCCAACTCGACAGCCTCATCGGCATTAAGCTTTACAACGCTCGCCATGCCGAGCAGATCCGTAATCAAATTGACGTTGTAGCAGTCCTTCCGCAAGTTGACGTCATAGAAACGTTCCGTCGCGGGGTTCGCCTGCACCAGCTTTCGGGTCAACTCCCGCGCGTCAGGGCTAGTTTGCTGCAACGTCCCGAAGTAAATCCAGTCCGGTTGCTGGACCGCCAGAGAGGCAATCTCGTCGTCTGAAAGCACTGGGAAATCATAAGCGGCCGGTCGGCGAATCGTGTAGCTGGGCTGCCCAGCTTCGCCGATCGCGACATCGACAATCCCCGTTTCGCTCTCAGCCGTCTGTTTGATCATTGCGCTGGAGAGTCCATGTTCTTCCGCCCGAGCCAATGCTCGATCACCGCGGGCATCCTTACCGACGGCGCTCACGAATGACACGTCATGCCCCAGTCGAGCGGCGTGCACCGCGAAATTAAACGGCGCACCGCCCAAGTATTCTTCGCCGCCGATGAGATCCCACAGAATCTCGCCGATACCAATAATCTTCATGTTCGAAAAAAGCAGCTTAGCGCTTTTCAGATAGACCGGGACTGGCTAGTAAAGGGGAATCGTGACTTTCAACTGCGATCCGTGGCCCGGCGTCGACTCCAGCGTCAGGTCGGCATTCATGCCGCGAGCTCGCTGCCGAATACTCTTCGGTCCGAGCCGCAGAGTATCCAATTCGACCAAAGAGTACTTTCCCGCAAAGCGATATCCGTGGCCGTTGTCACCGACCGCGAGGTGCAATTGCTTAACGCTTTTTTCCAGCCCCAAAACCACTTGCGTCGCGTTTGCATGCTTATAAATGTTGTGCAGTGCCTCGCGCGCAATCTGCACAACTTCAGCGCCCAGCGGCCCGCGAATCGCCAGGTCGCCATCATTGAGCCCCAACAAGGTCACGGGAATGCCGCTTTCTTCCTGGAATGTCTCAGCCAAGCGGCGCAAACCGGCGCTGAGCGAAACGTCCTCTGATTCGAGCGGTTGCATGCGATGCACAAACGTCCGGACGTCAGATACCAACCGTCTCGACAGCCCGTGCAACTGCTCGACTTCCTTATTCGCTTCCTCCGGGCTACGCTCGAAAAGCTTACGGATGATTCCGAGACGCATTTCAAAACTAATCACGCTCTGCAATGCACCGTCGTGAAGATCATGGGCGATACGGGCCCGCTCCTCGTCCGCCGCTATGCTCTTCGCGTGAAGCACTGCATCCTGCTGCGCAACAATTCGTTCCAGCGCATCCACGACAGGCTTCAATCGAAGCCGCAAATCTGGTGGAATCTCGTCGCCAAAGTTTACGAGCAAAAGCCAGCCCTTCGGATGGTTGGCATCACCGTTGGACCCGAGCAACCCCGTACTAAACAGGTTTTCAATCTCCAGGCGGTCAACCAACTCTGGATCGAGATCAGCCTGCAACACTTCGTGTCCGGAATCAGTGCGCAAGCCAGGGAGCGAGTTCAGGGAGAAATCAAGCTTCCTGCCGCGCACGCACACCCATTGTCGACCGCTTTCGAATCCTTCGTGCCCACTATCGTGAAGCATCGGGTATTGGCAAACGGAGTAGCGATCTTCCGGTTCATCCCAATACGCAAATAGCGCTTGCGAACAACCAACATCGCGCGCCAGCTTTCGCAGGGCTTCTCGAACGAGCTCGGCCACCTCTTCTTCACGACGTCCGAGAGCGTTTTCAAGGTCCTTGAGCACCAGCCCCCACGACTGCTGGCGCTGACGCATCCACGAAGCTGCAGCGGCGGTGAGGGCCCCGATAGCTAGCAATCTGCCCACATTCAGGTCGCCGCCGAATTCCGGTGACGCTCCCAGCGAGTTCCCGACCAGTACTAACATCGCTCCGACCGCGACCGCCACAACATGGCGAGGGTTGCCGAAAAGAGCAGCTTGAAGCAATAGCAAGCCCAACCCGATAAGGACCCAGGAGTTGAGATGCAGGGCCGACAGCCCCACAATTGTCACGAGCGAAGTGTCAATGTAGAACAGTAGCCAGAAACCGGTCTGCAACTGCGCCGGCTCGGCCTTGGCGCCCAATGCGGCGGCGTACGCCCCAAACAATGCCGGTCCGCTCACCACCCAGGCGGATGACCCGCCAAATACGCTGAACAGCGCCAGCAAGAAACAGCCTCCGGCAACAGCCGCTCGCAGAAGCTGAATTCGGCCGGCAAGCTGCCGACTGACTGTTGGATCGGAAATGGCGGACGATTGAACCATCGAGTGTCGACAATCGACGCAAACGACCTTCAGTTTACTGGAGGCCAGCTAAGCGGTCGACAAGCGATATTACGCAGTTGGCGACAGAATTTAACCGAAACGAGCTCGTAAGATACTGGTCGCGGCGGTGTGCAAGCAACGTTAGAAGGTGACGAAAACCTTCAAGACCTGATTAATCGGCATCACCATCATCTCGACCTGGTAGCGGCCCGAAATTGGAATCTCGCCAGGCGAAAAAACGAATCGGACTTCGCCATATTCACCGGATTCGATCGGTTCCGGCATCTCAACTTCAAGTCCAGGAGGCAAACGCCCGTTCATCTTCAGAGTAAGCGGGCCCGCCGCCTGGTTCTGCACCGAGATGGAACGTTCGCCAGCCTCGTTGCCGGACATGCGCAACTCCGTTCGGTCCGCCCGATACATAGTTTTCAACGAGCCCAACGTTGGCCGTGGAGGCGTTGGGGTGTGCCCTGGCGTGTTCGGAGTATCCTTATAGTTCATTGGCCCAAATGGGCTCTGAAACGAATCTGAGTTCACTTCGCGCTGTACGAAGTGCATAAACCATTCGCTGTCTTGCCAGCGCCACTCACTACTCAACGGGACGTCAAAAGGCTCGGAACCCATCATTGGAATGATTGTCTTGCAGGTCACGAGAGCCTTGGCGAACTTGAAGTCGTCGGTAAACTCCATGCTCTCGATTTGGTAGCTCATAATACGGTTCTTCTTAGCACCGTAAAATAGATCGCGTGAAGGTTCTGACACGATCGCCTCGGCGTCTCTGAATTTTCCAGCTCGAAAAAAATCGTAGAAGGCGTTGACCCGAGTGGACAGGGATTCCTTCACCGCCTCCGGCGCCGATTTGCTGTATTCCCGGTCTTCAACCACGTCCTCGGCCGCCAGGGCGGAGACGGAAAAAAGCAGCGCAACTGCGCTGAACTTCGACAATGCTCGGCTTCCGATAGTCATGGCAACCTTTTGAAATTATATCAGTTAGACTCATTGCTCCTACAATCGGTTAGCCACCGTTCGCGCTAAATGTGACATCGTCGCGGAGGCTGTTTCGTGCCAGTCAAAGCGCTCGGAAATGCGTGCCGATGCGCATTTCGCGATCGCTCGCATTTCGGGGTCGAGCAATCTTGTGATGCCCGCCGAGAGCCCAACTAGCGATGGCTCCGCGATCAGCACCTCGTCGCGCAATCCTTGCTCCAGCGATGCGTGGTCAAACGTTAGCACCGCGGTTCCGCATGCTAGCGCCTCGACCAACGGCAAAGAAAAACCTTCATGCAGCGTCGGATGGATCAACCCGCGAGCAGCCTGGTAGAAATACTTGAGGTCGTCAACCGCCACGTGATGGACGTGATCAACCAGCCGCTCAACACCAAATTTCGCCGCGAGGCTGCCGACGTCGATCTCGCCCGGCCCGATAATTACAAGCCTCTCTGGATTTCCGTTCTTAGACTTTACTGAGGCAAAAGCCTCGATAAGCCACGGGATGTGCCGTCGCTTCGAAAGCTTTCCAACAAAGAGAAAGAACGGCTCGGCCGATAGTTGATACTTCGATTGCAGCACCGCTGGTAGAGCATCGATCGACGGCGCCGCCGGGCGAAATTTTTCATCGACCCCGAGAGGCACGACTTCTACCCGGTCCGGGTGAACTCCGAAAAAGCGGATGAGGTCTTTCCTGGTAGATTCCGAGTTCGCCAGCACCAGTCTGGCACTGAGCGCACTATTCCAAAAAATCGGTGTTGTACGAAGCCGGGCTGAGAGTGAAAAGTCATCCGGCCATGATTCGTAAATTCCAAGATTGCTTACGACCGCATCCGCCGCGCGACCGACTGGTACCGAGTAGGCACCGAAGATCAGACCAGCAGCGTCGAGCTTTGCGGTTAGGGCAAAATTTTCCCACACCAATGGCGACGCGATGCTCTTTACGACCCGGAGCTGAACCGGACCACGAAATATGTCTTCCGAAAACCTCGGCTCGTCCGGTGTGTAAACGACGATCCGGTCGAACGGAACGTCCATTCGACCCCAGTGAAACAGTAGGCGTTCGAGGTAGCGACCGACCCCGGTAGGAGGCTCGCAGAGTCTGCGGCCGATAACGGCAAGCTCCACGCGCTCAGCCGCCAAACAGCCCGTTCGCGGAAGTAGCAAACGTGTCGAATGCCGCCCTGCCGAACAAGACGAAGGTCACCCGTCGCAGCGACGTTTCGCGTTCCCGCAAAAACTCACCGGCCGTGCCGAGCGCGATGTCCGCCGCCTCCTCAATCGGGTACCCATAAACGCCGGTACTGATCGATGGCAGTGACAATGAGCCGGCGTCTAGCTCCGTCGCCAATTCTAGACAGCGCTGGTAGCAAGACCGCAGTTGATCGGGCTCTCCGCGCGACCCGTCGTAGTAAATCGGGCCTACCGCGTGGATCACCCAGCGTGCCGGCAATTCGCCCGCGCTAGTAACTACAGCATCGCCGGTCGCGCAGCCACCGCTCTCGCGGCCAATCACATCAAGCTCGCGCATGATCGACGGCCCGCCGGCGCGATGAATCGCTCCGTCAACACCCCCGCCCCCGGTAAGTTGGGCGTTAGCGGCGTTACCGATCGCGTCGGCTACGACCTGTGTAATGTCGCCTTGAACCAAGGTCAGTATTCGATCGCTAAATCTGAATTCCACCGGCACCTCGCACCTCGGCGTCTATCCCGGGCCCGATTCCGTCGCTGCGGTTTCGACGGACTATAATATCAGCCGGATTTCACTCCTTATGGGGCGCATCGCACGCCAACTAGAATTAATCCCGGCGCGTCAAAGAACTGCCGCGGAGCGTAAAGCCGAGATTCGCCGCCGCCTCGATGGCTACGAGTATCGGCAAGCCGCGCGAGTGGCCATGCGAAAAGCTGTTTCCGAACGCCGTCGCGCTCGCCCCGACCCGGCTCCCGACCCCCGACAGGTGACGATTGACGAAATGATCGACCGTGTCACACAGTCGACCTAACCGCGACGTTCTACAGCTCCTTCATGCGGTTTCTGCTGACCAAGAAGTAACTGGCGACGAGAATTAGCGTGGTGCCGTTAAATCCCATCACTTTGGCGGCCCCAACCTTATCGGCAACAAACCCCGAGGCTAAATTTCCCAGCGGCATCGCTCCGCGAAACGCCGTGTTGTAGACGCTCATAATGCGCCCGCGCATATCTTCATCGGCGTTGAGCTGCACGAGCGAATTCATCATCGCGAAGACGGCCAAGATTGCTCCACCGCACAGCAGCAACAGCGCGGCTCCGAAATACACGTTGTCGGTTAGCGCGAATACCACGACCGCCGCACCGAGTACGATTTGCATCCGCAGCGATCGTCGCCCCTTGCCCGGCGCGTCGCCAAGGCGCGCCACCGTCAGCGCACCGACCACAGCCCCCAAGCTGACGATCGCCGAAAGTACGCTAAACCCGCTCGCATCAAGCCCGAACGTATCTCGCGCAAACACCGGCAATAAAGTCAGTAGCGGCACACCGCAAAGCGCGGTAACGACCGACAACAACATGAGTGAGCGCATCGGCGGGTTCGTAAACACCGATCTCAACCCCTCGACGAGGCTGTGCAACATATTCGAATAAGCAGCCTTCGGAACGAACTTCACGCGTACCACTAGTAGCGAAAAGATCACCGCCAGAAAACTCAGACTGTTCACAAAAAAGCACGTCGTCGCCCCGAGGTACTTAAACGCCGCCCCACCTATTGGACGGCCGATCACGCCCGCCAAGTTAAACTGGATCGACATTAGCGCGATCGCGTTCGGAAGGTGTTTCTTCGGCACCAGTGAGGGAATCAGTGCCTGGTACGCCGGGCCACCAAATGCTTGTCCGAGGCCGGCGGTGAACGCCGCCAGCATAATGTGCCAAACTTCGATTCGTTCAGTGAAGAACAGTAGCGCCAGCGCCAGCGCCGCCGACATCTGCAAGATCTGGGAGCCGATCAACAAATGGCGGCGATCCATCCGGTCGGCTAAGACGCCACCGAAAAGCGAGAACACCAGTATCGGGAAGCCGTTCAGGAAGGCCGTCAGCCCCAACAACCCGGGCCGCTCGGTCCGCTCGTAGATGTACCAACTCTCCGCGACTTGCTGAACGAAAAAACCGGTAGTTGACGTGAACGCCCCGAACCACATCCAGCGAAAATTGCGATAGCGGAATGCTCGGAAAGTCTCTCCAACGACTCCGAGTTTGGGTTTTTCGGGCAAAAGAAGAGTTCCAGCGAAACGATCCAGGCGAAGCCCCATCTTCCCACACGCATATTGCCGGCCTATCGGGCTCGCAAGGACAAATGCAGTAAACTCTGGTTCATGGCAAAACTCGAAATACCGGTGGAAAAGATGGCTGGTCTGGTCGGCCAAGAGGTTGCTATTGGCGACTGGATCGAAATTAGCCAGGATCGAATTGACCAGTTCGCCGACGCCACCGACGACCACCAGTGGATTCATGTCGACGCCGAGCGAGCCGCCAAAGAGTCGCCCTTCAAGACGACCATCGGCCACGGTTTCCTGAGCCTCTCCATGCTGTCGAAGATGTCTTACGACACCGTCCGCGTTAAGGGCAACTTCAAGATGGGCATTAACTACGGGTTGAATAAGGTACGCTTCCCGGCGCCGGTACCGTCGGGCTCCAAGCTCCGGGGCCGTTTCGCTGTGCAGGCTTTCGACGAGCACGACTGGGGCGTTCAGACGACCTGGCGAATTACAGTCGAGCGCGACGGCTCTCCCAAACCGGTCGTGGTAGCCGAGTGGCTTACTCGCGGATACTACTAGCCCGCATCTCTCACCACGTGGCGCGGGCTTTATCCGTGCGCCGAGCTTAGCAACCTGCGGTAACGTCTAGACATGCTTCGCTTCACCTGTCTAGCGTTGGTACTCCTCTGCTCTACTGCGCAAGCAGAGACCCTCTCTTACCGCATCAAACTCGGCTTGACCGACGACGCGCCGCGTTCATGGAATGGCTCGCTCACTGTCGCCGGCGGGGCCGTCACCGACTTACGAAGTTGGCGGCCGCGTGAAGGCGAAACGTTCGACGGCACGCGCTGGCAAATTGCCACTACCGAGGGCAGAAAATTCCGCTACCGTGCTTGGGAACCCGAGCCATCCACGCCGGTCCCCGACTACGTCAACATCGTCGGCCTGATCGTCACGATCGAGACCGAGGCTGACGCCAAGATCGATGTCTCGACGGTCAACGGCGACTTTTCGTTCCGGTTGGGCGAAGCAGCGGCGCCCGCCACGTTGTCCTTCCTTGACGGCGCGGCGACGGTCGAGCAGGCCGCTCCCTCAAAACAAATCACCAGCGGCCCGGCCCAAAACGACGTTCCCGACTTAGCTTCCGACGGAGCCGGCGGCTTCTTGGCGACATGGGTCGCCTACAACGCCGGGGCCAACTCCGTGATGGTCCGCCAAGGCAAGCCCGGAGCGTGGACAGAACCCCTGCGCATCAGCGATTCCCGTAGCGACGTCTACCAGACTCGCGTCGGACGCGACGGCGACCCCAACAGCAAGATCCCCGGAGATTTAGGGCTCTGGGTCGTCTGGTCCAACCAGGTCGGAGGAAACTTCGACCTCTACGCGCGCCGTTACGATGGCAATCAATGGGCCCGCGTCGAGCGCTTGACCGAAGCCCCCGGCCCCGATATCCATCACGTCATGACCACTGACTCCAAAGGACAACTGTGGCTAGTGTGGCAAGGATTTCGCGACGGTCGTACCGACATCCTGGGCCGTCGCTTCAACGGAGTCCAGTGGTCGCCCGAAGAGCGCATCTCAACGTCCCCCAGTGACGACTGGAACCCCGCCGTCGCCGCCGACTCCAAGGGCAACGTCTACGTCGGGTGGGACACATACCACAAGGGCAACTACGACATCCTGATGCGTCGTCACGACGGCGAGTCCTGGTCGGACGTGAGCCCAGTGGCTGATTCGTTGCGTTACGAGTCGTACGTCAGCTTCACCACTGACGCCGAAGACCGCCTGTGGGCCGCCTGGAACGAGAGCGACATGCAGTGGGGCAAAGATACGGGGCTGCTCGTCCGCCGCCCATCGACGCAGCTATATCAGTCGCGCTGGATGCGCGTCTCGGCTTATTCCGATGGCGAATGGAAACAACCCAGCGCCGACGTCGAGGCCTCGTTGCCGGCGGACCTACAGCGCTTCAACGACTACCCCACGATCACAGTCGATCCGAACGGAAGGCCGACTGTCGTCTTTCGACATCGTCACCTGCGCCAACGTGAGGTGCCCTACACCGCCGCCGCCCATCGCGCCTCGTGGGAAACGTACGTCACGGCCTTGGAAGGGGACACTTGGACCCACCCGCTGCCCGTTCCCGTAACCGCCGGACGCTCCGACCACCTCACCCGCATCGCTCGCGACAATGAGGGCCGCCTATTCGCCGCCTGGGCGACCGACAATCGCATCTATAACGAGTACCTGTTTGAAAAGGCCGAGGTGTTTTTCGCAGCCATCCCTGAGTTGGGCGGCGGTGCCTCCGCGCCCGAGTTAGAAGCGATGCCGCCGCTCGAAGACCTCAGAATCTTCAACCGGCATCCCAACGAGGCGGAAGATCTTGTCCGCATTCGTAACTACAAGATCGAGTCCGAGGGCAAGACGTACCGCATCTACCGCGGCGATACGCACCGTCACACCGAGTGGTCGGGCGACGGCAACAACGACGGCTCGATCAACGACACCTACCGCTACGCGATGAATGTCGCCGCACTCGACTATCTGGGTCTAAGCGACCACCACAACAGCGGCGGACCGAACATCGAGTACATCAACTGGCTCTTAGGTCAGCGCGTCGATGTGTTTAGCGTCCCCGGCCGCTTTACGCCCATCTACGGCTACGAGCGCGGCCAAGGATACCCCAACGGCCACCGCAACATCTTCTTTTCCGAACGCGGCAACCCGACCTACCCCGACCAACCCAATGAAAAAGAAACGTCCAGCGGACAGGTCGGCCTGTTCGACTATTTGAAGGAATACAACGGCATCTCTATCCCGCACACGTCTGCGACCAATATGGGCACCGATTGGCGCGACGACGGCGGCGAGTTCGAACCGCTGGTCGAAATCTTCCAAGGCGACCGCGTCTCAGCCGAACATCCCGGTGCGCCTATGGCTGCCAGTGCCGGCGACGAGACATCGCATGCCGGTGGCTACCAACCCGCCGGTTACGTCTGGAACGCCTGGGCGAAGGGCTACAAGCTAGGCATTCAGGCAAGCTCCGACCACCTGTCGACGCACATCTCCTACGCCTGCACGATTGCCGAGGACTTCACCCGCGAAGGTCTACTCGACGGCATGCGTAAGCGCCACAGCTACGGCGCGACCGACAACATCGTCCTCGACTACCGGCTGCAAGCTGAAGGCAAGGAGTACATCCAGGGCGACATCGCGAACGTCACCGAACGAAACCCGAAGATCATCGTGAAAGTCATCGGCACCGCGCCCATTCGCCAAATCGACATCATTCGCGACGGCGAGTTCATCCACACGGTGCAGAATCTAGACGTAGAAGTCGACCTGACGTACGTCGACAACGACGCCCCTACCGGCGACACGTACTACTACGTGAGGGTGCAGCAAGTAAACGAACAGATCGCGTGGTCCAGCCCCATCTGGATCGAGTAGCGACGAGCCTTCGGGCGGGGACTGTCACATGAGTTAACGCAATCTCTACGCCATCACGAACCCTCGTGTTGACTGTCCCGTACCCAGTGACCGGGCCCACCCCTGATATACTCCCACCAAAATGCCCGACGAAAAACTACTAGGCATCACAGTCCTACCCGAATACATCCAGAGCGAGGGCGTCGACGGCGTCCTAGACAACCTCGAACGCATCGGCGCCAACGCCGTCGCCACTTCCCCGTACCTCATGGAGGAAGCCGATGAAGAAACCGGCCAGCGTGAGCCCCCGGCCGACGCCAACGCCGGAGCCGTCCGGCTGCTCGACCGCCCGCTCTTCGGCAAGCGCGAAGTCTGGGTGAAAACCGCCCCGAGTTTCGTCGCCGACAAGACGCTATACCAAGGCCTGCGCTACCAACCCTCCGAGCCCACCGACCTCACCCACAGCCAAGGCCACATCCTCAAAGACTTTATCGCCGCCGGGCACAAACGCGGCATCAAAGTCTACTTCCAAGTCCAAGCCGCCATTCCGCCGGGTTATCGGGTGCAGTTTGGCGGACCGGTCGACGAAGACCGAGCCCGCCTGCCCGATGGCTCCATCCCCGAAAAGCGTCTAGCTAAAAACGGCAGCCTCGCAAGCCCACAAATTCTGGGCTACGAAGACGCCCTCATCCGCGACATCATCAGGAACTATCCCGACCTCACTGGCATCCGCTACGACTGGCCCGAGTACCCGCCCTACTTCCTCGACTCAGTTTTTCTCGACTTCTCCTATCACGCCGAGAAAGCCGCCGAGCGGATGGGTTTCAACTTCGAGCGCATGCGCCGCGACGTCGGCGCGCTCTACAACAAGATCCACGGCGGCCTAACCGACTCCGATCTCATCCCGTGGGTAAAAGACGCCGACGGAGGACGCTACCATTTGCTGCGGCTGATGTCCGACTACCCAGGCGTCAGTTCATGGCTGCGCTTCAAGGCCCGCCTCGTCGAGGACATGATTGCCGGTTTCCGGCGCACGATGAACCAAGCCGGTGCCGAACAGATGGAGCTGCTGCCCAACGCTTTCCCTCCGCCATTCACGATTCCCTCCGGAATGGACTTCCGACGCGTGGCGCGCTATACCACTGCCATCAGTTGCAAGCTCTACACCATGCACTGGCCGATGATCCTGCGCTTTTACGGCGATCAAATTCTCGGGGCCAACCCCGGCCTATCGAGTAAACTCCTGGCGCAAGCACTAGTCAATCTGCTCGACATCGCTGACGACGGCGGCCTCGACACCATCGAAGACTACTCCTATCCCGCGCCAAACGTCCCCCACGCGGTAGGCCCGAGAGCCCAAGGCCGCAAGATCGCGCAAGCCCAACGCGATGCCGGCGACACGCCGGTATACGTCTTAGCCCACGGCTACGGCCCGTTGGACGATTTCCGCAAGCGCCTAGAAGTCGCGCGCGACGCCGGGCAACATGGCTACTGGGTCAATCGCTACGCCTACTTAAGCGACGACAAGCTTGAAGTCATTCGCGAGACCGGCGTTTAAAACGAAAGAAGTTTAGTCTGAAACCTTACTTCCAAACCCGCGTCTTAACGGCAAGGAGGGCCTGACTGAGATGACCGTCGAAGTTCCCACCAGCAAGCTCCAAAAGAAAGTCGAAGACTACGACCGGGAAGAGGCCATGCGCCACTGCCCGAACTGCTCGCAGCGTCTAGAAGAGCAGAGATGCACGCTCTTCTGTCGCACCTGCGGCTACTACATGAGCTGCGCCGACTACTACTAGATTTCTGTCAGCCCCCGCGATCGCCACGTGATGAGAAATGCGGGTTAGGGCCGGATGATCGATCCATCCCGCCGGCGAGTTGTCCCCCAGCTATAGTCGAACGGTTCGTCGTAGCGCGAGTCGACGTCGTACTTCGCGGCCAGCTGTTCATCGATTTCTATACCCCAGCCGGGACTTTCGTTAGGAAAAAAGAAGCCGTTCTCGAGCCGCGGACATCCTCGAAATACTTCCTGCACAGAGTCCGGCCAGGTGCGGCCCTCTTGAATGCCGAAGTTGTAGCAGCTCACATCGAGGGCGATATTGGCGAGGTGCCCGACGGGAGATGTGTCACCGGGTCCGTGCCAGGCTGTTTTGACCCCGAACCACTCTGATAGCGCGGCCAGCTTGCGCGCCGGCGTGAGGCCTCCAATCTGCGAGATGTGGACGCGGATAAAATCGATCAGGCGCTCGGCGATCAGTCCCGTGAACTCGTGCGGAGAGTTGAAAAGTTCGCCCATGGCAATCGCGGTTGTCGTCTGCGAGCGCATATGACGGAAGTAGCCGATCTGCTCGGGCGACACCGGGTCTTCGATGAAGAAGGGTCTGTACTCTTCTACCCGTTTGAGCAGCCACATTGCCTGGGCATTGCTAATTCGTTCGTGGACATCATGCAGTAGCTCGATTTCTTCTCCGAGAGTTTTCCGCATGTGTGCAAATAGTTTTGGGACGCTCAGGAGATAAGGCGTGGGCTCATACATCCGCTCGTTATGGGGGCCGCCGGAAGGCGCGTCGAGAAACCCGTTCGAACGGTTGCCTTGGAATTGCGCGCCGTAGTTGGCATTGCCCTCAACGGCGACCTGGATGCGTATATGCCGCACACCTTCGGCGATGTAGCCCCGAGCCATTTCCTCAACTTCTTCGGGAGTCGAGCCGGAGGCGTGGCGGTAGACATCAGCGCCGTTGCGGGCCTTTCCGCCAAGTAGCGCGTAGACGGGCATGTTCGCTCGCTTGCCTTTGATGTCCCACAGCGCCTGGTCGACGCCGCTCATGGCGTTGTTGAGAACGGGCCCGTTGCGCCAATAAGAGCTGACGTACATCGTTTGCCAGATATCTTCGATGTGATCGGGGTTCTTGCCCGTGAGGAAGGGCCGCAGAAACTCGTCGACCGCGGTGACAACCGCGCGGGCGCGCTGGGTGAACGTCGCGCAGCCGTAACCATAGAGGCCGGGCTCGCTGGTTTCGATCTTGACGATCACCGTACGCGGAAGACCGGGAGGGGCCGTAAGGATGGCCTTGACGTCGGTAATCTTCAGCTCCGGCAGTCCTCGGCGGGACTGCTGTTCTTGCGGTGTGGGCTGCGGCAACGCAGTCGCCGGAAGGGCTGCGAACCCAGCGCCGGTCATCCACTTAAGTGCGTTTCGTCGATCCATAGTCGGGCCTCCCTTGCTGAACCTGAGTACATTCATGATTTCTCGTTGAGGTCCACTAGCGCAAGTAGGCATTTTCGCGCGCCATTGGCTTGCTCTCAGTTGCAGTTCTAAAGCGTTTGTTCTTACCGAACTAAGGCGCAGCGGCCTTGCCCGGGTAGCAGCGAATTCCTTACGATTGGATAGAGGACTTCCCCTTTGCGCGTGCTTATATCTGGTGGTGCGGGATTTGTCGGCTCGCACCTTTGCGACCGTTGGCTGGCCGACGGGTTTGAGGTACTCGCGGTCGACAACTTCATTACCGGCCGGCGAGAGAACATCTCGCACCTAGCCTCGACCGAACGGTTTACTTTTCTTGAGCACGATATCTGTGAGCCGTTTGAGCCAAATCTGAAATTCGACTATGTGTTCAACATGGCATCGCCGGCTAGCCCATTTGACTACCTTGGCGCGCCGATCGAGACGCTGATGGTTGGCTCAGTGGGCACGAAGAACATGCTCGATATAGCGCGGAAACATGGCGCGGCGTTTTTGCAAGCGTCAACGTCGGAGTGCTACGGCGATCCGCTGGAGCATCCGCAAACCGAAGAATATTGGGGCAACGTGAACCCGGTCGGCCCGCGCTCGGTCTATGACGAAGCGAAGCGCTTTTCAGAAGCCCTAACAATGGCCCATCACCGTGAACACGGCGTAGATACACATTTGGTGCGGATATTTAATACTTACGGCCCGCGCATGAAACTCAACGACGGCCGGGTCGTGCCGGCGTTTCTTGACCAGGCGCTGCAAGGTAATCCGATTACGATTTTTGGTGACGGCTCGCAGACACGAAGCTTTTGCTTCGTGTCCGACCTCGTTGAGGGAATCACCCGCCTCATCAAAAGCGACGAACATTATCCGGTCAACATCGGCAACCCGACCGAGTTGTCGATCCGCGAGTTCGCGGAGCGCATCCAACAGATCATCGGATCGAATTGCGCGATAGAATTTCGCGATCTTCCGAAGGACGATCCCAAACTGCGAAGGCCCGATATTTCGAAGGCGAAACGCGTGCTCGGCTGGGAGCCGACAGTATCACTGGACGAGGGCTTGGCCGAGACGATCGAATATTTTCGATCGCGAGAGTTAGTTCCCGCCTAACGCGTACTTTCATCGTTGGCTAGTAAGAAATGCGGGCTACCCCCAAGGTAGACTCGGAATCCAGTTGAGCCAAGGTCTGGCTGAACAGCCAGTCAACCAGCTCGGGTTCCGCAAAGGCGCGCGTCCATGCGTCGTGGCCGACGCCGACGTATTCGGTGTAGCGCGGTTTTTCCCCGGCCTTCTCGAGTGCGGAAATCATCTGGCGTGAGCGGCTTGCTGGGACGATGCGGTCTGCATCGCCGTGGAAGGCCCAGACCGCGGCTCGGGTTGCAGCGATCGCATTGACATCACCGCCGCCGCAGACCGGTATCGCCGCGGCGAAGCGCTCGGGATAGCGGCTGATGGCGATCCAGGTTCCGAAGCCGCCCATCGATAGGCCGGTCAGGTAGATACGATTGGGGTCGATCGGGTTCTTGTCAATCAGTTTGTCGATCAGCTCGATAACCAGCTCTAGCGGCTCGCGATCAGCGGACTCGCTGCTCTCTGGCCGGGCCCACTGGCGGACCCAATTGGAGTTTTTGGGCGCGGCTTGCGGAGCGAGTACGAAGCTGGGATGTTTTTCTTGCGTTCCTCGATCGATCCAGGGCGCGAGCCCGATCGCTCCGGCGCCTTTGATTTGAAGCTGATTGTCGTTGCCCGACGCTGAAGCCCCATGCAGAAAGACCACCAGCGGATAAACTCGAGTCTGTTCGAGGCGTGCCGGGGTCAGAAGCTGATACGGAACTCGTTGTCCGGCTTCGGAGACGTAAGTATTGGGCTCTAGTTGGCCACTACCGGCGCGTGAGGGCGGCCGCGGAGTTTGCGCCGGTTCGGTTTTCAAAGGGTTGGTCGGTCGTGATTGAGGGGCGGGCGTAGGCACCTCGACCCGAGCGGTCGAATCGGGTGGAGATTGAGGTCGTTGCGGTGACACCACCGGCGGGGTGGCAATTGGGGCGTCACGATACGATCCGCCGCACCCAAGGATCACTAGCGCGTAAGCGGAGACCGAGACTGCCGCAAGGTACATCGGGCGAATTCGCACGACTTCGCTTATTCTGTCGCATTTTTGCCTTCAGCACCTCGTCGCGGGTGCCGCGGTATCGAACCCTGGGCACTTTGGAGCAGCATGCGGTGCAGACAGCCGTCGCCCGTCTTGGCGTTTGACAAAATGGAAGCCGTGCCACTGCTCTCCGAGACGCGATTCCTCCTAACCAACGATGACGGTATCGACGCGGCCGGCCTCGAGGCCCTGACCCACACCGTGAGCACCGCCAACGCGGGCAGGCTGACTGTCGCACCGGCTGATCAGCGTTCGGGCGTGGGCCACGCCACCACGACCGACCAGCAGTTTCAAGTGACTCGCCGCGGCGAAAATGAGATCGTCGTCGACGCCGAGCCCGCGGATTGCGTCCGTGTGGCGCTGCATGATTTTCGAGACAGATTCGACTGGGTTTTGGCGGGCATTAATTCCGGCGGAAATCTCGGAGTCGATATCTATTACTCGGGAACTGTCGCAGCCGCAAGGGAGGCAGCAATTCACGGCGTCCCGGCAATCGCGATCTCGCACTATAAAAACCGCAGCCTGACACTAGAAGACTGGCGTCGCGCCGGCCGTTGGATCCAACCGATTCTAGAAGATCTGCTGTCGCGTCCGGTTGAAGCGGGGGTCTTCTGGAATATTAACCTGCCGTGTCCGGCGCTGGGCCCCGCCGAGCCGAGGGTGGTCGAGTGTCACGTCGACACATCGCCGCTTCAACTAGCCTATAGGTCAGAGAACGGCGCGTATGCGTATTCCGGACGCTATCAGCAACGGGGACGCAGCGAGGGTTCTGATATCGATGTATGCTTCGGTGGCGGCATCTCAATCACGCGATTGCAACTGCCCTAGAGCATTTTCAGGAATGGCATAGACCGCTTGCCCCAGCACCAAGCCCGTGAAAATCGGAGGCGCGACTGTAAAGGAGTGCGGTGGCGGAGCAGCGTTCTGGAATGCGCTGAGTTAGGACCTGCTCATCATTCCTCATCAGGACCCGACTCAACTTTCCCAGTTCACCCTACGCCACCGCACTCCTTTACAGTCGCGTCTCCGATTTTGGACAGCGGAATCTAGTCTCAAGAAATTGTCGGCTTCACCGCTTCTCATTCAAGAACGGTCTACGGCGTTACTGAAAATGCTCTAGCGCTCGTCATCTCGATCGTCGCCGTCGAACTCGTTCCAGCGGTCGCTGATAAACGCGACCCACAGCGCCGAGACGCCCCAGCGCAGGGCGAAGGCCAAGGCGATTAATCCCGCAACAAGAAGTGTCCAATACATGGTGCTACTGAATTGCTTCGTAAAGCTCGAAGACATCCTTCGCGCTTAGCCGGCGCGGGTTGTTGGCCAGGCGATCGACGTTGACGCCGCTTGCGAGCGCCGAGCGCTTTTCGGGGCTATCAATCCCAAAAGCCTCGAGAAAAATCGTGAGACCGAAATCGACCAGCATATTGTTCAGCATGACTCGCGCCTCATCGGGATGGTCGCAGCCCATCAGGCGGCAGATTTCCAACACCTTTGCTCGAACGTATTCGGCGCCGCGAGGGTCGTTGCAGCTTTCATCGGAAACGCCTGCGTTGAATACGAGCGTCTCTCCGAGCGTGAGTCCCACTGCGTGGCCGTGCGGCACGTTGTAGCCGACTGAAATTGGATATGACAAAGCATGCGGGGCCGTGGTGCGCGTCACGTTGATGGCCTTTCCCGCCATATGCGCGGCTAGGGCCATTGCCTCGCGCGCGGCTCGGTCGGGGTTGTGGACCGCTCGCGGGAGGAACTCGATGGCCAGTTCGATCGCTTTGGTAGCGAAGCCCTGTGATTCAGCCGTCGAGTCCACAGCCCAGTACGATTCAATAGCCTGTGCAAGCGCGTCGACACCGCTGACGGCGGTGAGCCGGGGCCACATAGATTCCGTCAAATCCGGATCGACCACGCAGTAGGTTGGCAGCATCGATTCGTGGCCGAGCGAGTATTTTTTCGTGTCGTCGTAGACGACCGCAAAGTGGGTTGTCTCGCTGCCGCTACCGGCCGTAGTCGGCACCGCGATGACATGCCGGCTGGGGTACTCGATTGGCGCCTCACCATACAGAATCGCGTCCGGCGATGACGGCTGAATAGCGCAAACGGCGATCGTTTTCGCGACATCGATCGCCGAACCGCCGCCTACCCCCAGAATTAGGCGAGCGCCGCTCTCGCGGTACACTTCGAGGCCTTTCTGAATGTCCTGCCACTGCGGATTGACCGAAAAATCAGTGAACTTCGTGACTTCGCGCCCGGCCAATATAGGCATTAGCGCTGAAGCCGCCCCCGAGACCACGTACGAGCGGCGGCCGCACACCAGGAATACTCGATCCGCCGCAAGGTACTGCAGGATCTCCTGAATACGCTGTACGGATCCACGGCCAATATACGCAGGTTGGGTCAACGCTTCGACGCCCTCCGGGTTCCTTTCAATCTACCTCTATGCGGGCTCGTGTCGAACGCTGCTGGCCTATACTAAAACCGATTCGCTTTCCGTTTATGATCCGGCGACTACTCAGCGTCTTTATGATGTGCTCGCTGTTGCCGATGGCTGTCGAGGCCCTCGGGGCGGCGCCGCGCGTTCTGCTGCTAGACCTCGATCGGGTCGTGCACCCGCTAACGACCGAAATAATCGTTCAGGGTCTCGAGGAAGCTGCCAAGTCTGGCGATGCCGCGGTGATTCTGAGGATCAATACCCCAGGCGGCCTGTTGACGGCGACCCAAGAAATTGTGCAAGCAATCGTCGCCTCTCCGGTGCCCGTAGTGACGTACGTCACCCCCAGCGGCGGGCACGCTGCGTCAGCGGGGTTCT
The DNA here is from genome assembly GCA_965247305.1 of Bryobacterales bacterium. Taxonomy (GTDB): domain Bacteria; phylum Acidobacteriota; class Terriglobia; order Bryobacterales; family UBA6623; genus CATQHP01. Next base: position 97,282 of record OZ252030.1, read on the forward strand.
TGATATTGGTTGCGGCTGATATTGCCGCGATGGCTCCCGGTACGAATACAGGCGCCGCCCACCCGGTCTTGGCAACTGGCGGCGAGATGGACGAGGTAATGAAGCAAAAGGTCGAAAACGACACCGCCGCCTCGCTTCGCGCCATCACTGATAAACGAGGAAGAAACAGTGAGCTGGCGGAACTAGCTGTCCGTGAAAGCAAATCGTTCACCGAAGAAGATGCACTAGAGGCGAACCTAATCGAAGTGATCGCCAACGATTTGGACGAGCTCATTGAAAAACTGAACGGTCGGACAGTCATTCGGTTCGACGGACAGGAACAGGTCCTCGAACTCGCCGGAGCCGAGACCTACTCCCTGGAGTTGAACCTTCGTCAAAGAGTACTTCTGCCGCTGATCAATCCGAGTGTTGCGCTGGTCGTTCTGGTCCTCGGGCTGCTCGGTGTTTACATAGAATTTTCGAATCCAGGCCTAGTGCTGCCTGGCGTTCTGGGTGGCATTCTGGCGATTCTTGGACTGATGGCGCTCTCTGTACTGCCAATCAACTGGGCCGGGGCGGCGTTAATCGTTCTCGCGATCGTATTTTTCGTCGTTGAAGCGATGACGCCAACCAATGGAATCTTGGCAACCGGAGGCGCGATCGCCATGGTGCTCGGCGCGGTGATTTTGGTCGAGACCGACATTCCGGAGTTACAAATTGGCTTGGGGCCCGCGATCGCTGTAACGCTGCCATTCGCGCTAATTACGGTTTTTCTGTTGCAACTTGCCGCTCGATCGTTTCGATACAAGGCTGCCAGCGGGACTGAAGCGATGATCGGCGAAGTTGGCGTTGCGAAGACCGCGATCGGCGACGGCGGCCGAGTGTTTGTGCACGGCGAGCTGTGGAACGCATTCGCGAACCAGGAAATCGCGGAAGGACGAAAAGTAAGAGTCGTCTGGGTTGACAACCTGAATATTGAGGTCGAACCCGTGGGAGAAGAGAGGAACTAGTACATGTTTGGATTCACACTGATCATTCCGGTCATCATCGCTCTCTACTTGATCAATAGCATCAAAATCCTAGCGGAGTACGAAAGGGGCGTCATCTTTCGCCTTGGACGCCTGTTGCCGCAGCCCAAGGGGCCCGGGCTGATGTTCGTATTCGCTCCTCTAGACCGTATGGTTCGGATGTCGTTGCGCGTCGAGACATTGGAAGTGCCGGCCCAGGACGTCGTCACACGCGACAACGTAACCGTCAAGGTCAGCGCCGTGGTGTTTTTCCGCGTCATCGATCCGACAAAGGCAGTTGTAGAGGTGGCGCGCTACGTGCACGCGACTTCACAGCTCGCGCAGACGCGCCTGCGTTCCGTCCTGGGCGAGGCCGATCTTGACGAACTGTTGAGCGAGCGAGAGAAGCTAAACGCCAGGTTGCAAGAAACCCTAGATGGCCACACCGGGCCCTGGGGGATAAAAGTGCAGGCTGTCGAGGTCAAACACGTCGATCTACCCGAGCAGATGATTCGTGCGATTGCGCGTCAAGCTGAGGCGGAGCGCGAGCGCCGCGCGAAGGTCATCCACGCCGAGGGCGAAGCTCAAGCGGCGGAAAAACTGACCGCCGCCGCCAAGGAATTGAGCAGGCAACCCGCGTCGATCACGCTCCGCTACTTGCAGACGTTGACCGAAATCGGAACCGAGAAAAATACGACGGTGGTGTTTCCGCTGCCGATTGACATGTTTAAAGGTCTGGCCCTATGGGCCGAAAACCAGGTTGATGCGAGCGACGAAAATAAAACCAATCCGTAGCCCAAATGTTTTAGATTCAGTAAAATAGTTCTATGGGCAGGAAACAGCAAGATGAGGTGGAACTCGTCGTTGGCTACAAGCATCTGCTGAGCTTGTTCTTTACCATCGTCGCGTTCTTTTCAATATTTTTCTTCTGGGGCTACACGATCGGCTACGGTCATGGCGAGAGAACCGAGCCAACCGAGCTGGCGTCACTGGGCGAAATCCCGGACCCGGAGCCGCCCGAGAGCATGCTTCCGCGAACACTTTTGGACGAGCCTCCCAAGGTAGAGTCGGTGGTCGAGGCCAGTCCCAAGCCGAAGCCGGCCGCGGCAAGGACCGCCGTGGTGAAGCCTAGCGCTGTTAAGCCGGCTGCCAAGCCGAAGCCCGCGGCACCGAAACCGGTGGCCCGCAAGCCGGTCGCAAAGAAGCCGACTCCGCGGACGGCAACTAAGGGACTGCATCTCCAGGTCGCGGCGCTACGCGTGAGCAAAGATGCGATCGCGCTGACGAGTCGCCTGAAGCAGAAGGGTTATCCGGCTAGGCTTGATGAATCCCTCGGTGATGGCTGGTTCCGCGTTGTCGTCGGGCCGTTCGGAAGTGTCAAATCCGCCGAAACTACGCGAAAAAAGCTAAGCTCTGACGGGTTCGATTCGATGGCTCGCCGCTATTAGCGAGCTACTGTGTCAACGCATCGTTGATGGCCGACGCGACTTGAGCGGCCAACAACTTTGAGCCTTCGTCGAAGAAGTGCACATTCGCCTCTCGCTGAATCTCTGCGAGTCGCGGCAGCGCGAAGCTGTATAAATCGTCCGCGGGGATGTCGTGCTTCGCCATGATCCGCGCCGCAACAGCGTTATAATCCTGAACTTCAGAGTTTTTACGGGGCGGAGAGAGTTTGGCGTCCGGAGCGGGAGTCGTCGACGCCCAGATCAACTTGGCTCCCGTCGATTTCAATCTTTCGACCAGCCGCTCCAAATTTCGCTCATAGACGTCGATTTCGACCTGCTTGCGGCCGTCGCTCATGTACTTCAGGTCGTGCAGCCCTCAATTGAAGTGGATGACGTCCCATTTGGATTTGCCCAGCCATGAATCGATATGCTCAACGCCCTTCGGAGTCGGACCACCGTTGGTAGGGATTCGGTGGACGTTAGCCGTTCCTTTGAGCAGCGCGCGTGTGTCAAGGGTGTAGCCGATTGAGATGGAGTCGCCGATCAGTAGGAGTCTCGGTAGACCAGCGATGTCTTCAATTGGCGCAAAATCAGGGTTGCGGTCTTGCCCGGCAAGGGGAGTCGCTGTCATGGCGAGGACGACGAGGGCTAGCGTTGCGGCTTTCACGTCATCATTATGGTCGGTTTCGGGCGCCATGCGCTGACACTACGCGGTGAGCAAGCGAGGCTCCAGCCCGCCAATCAAGGGACAGCCTGAACGGATCTGGCTCAACTTCGCCGCGAACGCTCACCCCTATACTGAATCTGATGGCGCTGCGGAGACATCTCGGGATTGTTTTGTGCCTGATACCTGTCTTTGCAGCCGTCGCACAATCGCAGACAGGCACAATTTTAGGCAGTGCTTTGGACGCCTCGGGTGGAGTGGTAACCGGCACGGAAATTCAGCTCCGCCAGGTCGAGACCGATCGGGTTTCGAGAACCATGGCGGCGGGCGATGGTAGCTTTATTTTTCCGGCAGTCGTTCCTGGAGAATATGAATTGTCGGCCCGGGCTACCGACCTCGAGTCATCCGCCCGATTAGTGCAGCTCAATGTCGGACGCCGCATAGCCGTCGACCTGACACTCGCACCGGAACGGCTCCTGACGCAGCTTAACGTCGAGTCGACCGCTCCCGCGATTGATACCGGCAACGCGTCGGTGGGCTCGGTCATTCCTCGAGAACGGCTAGCCCACTTGCCGCTGAATCAACGCGAGTTCTTGCCACTGGCCTTGCTATCAGGCGGAACGCATTCGAATGCGCCGGGCTCCGAGCTATCTACCCAAAACAACAGCGGGCTGCACGTCAACGGTGCTCGCGAGGTTTCGAACAACTTTCTACTCGACGGCGTCGACAATAACGATCTCTACATCAACCGGCTCGTGGTAAGTCCGCCGCTCGATTCAGTCCGCGAATTTCGATTGCATGCTTCGAGTTACCAGGCCGAATTTGGCCGCAGCGCCGGCGCCCAGGTAAACGTCGTGAGCCGCTCCGGGACGAATGATCTGCACGGCTCGATCTACGAATATGTGCGCAACGACAACTTCGATGCGAGAAACTTTTTCGATCCAAGCGGTCAATCGATTCCGCCCTTTAGACGCAATCAGTTCGGATTATCAGTCGGTGGTCCCGTCGTCCATCAGAAAACTTTCTTCTTCGGCGGTTACGAGGGTACGCGCATCAAGGACGCCGCCACTCGAACTACCTCGGTCCCAACCGCGTCGATGCGCGAAGGTGATTTTTCGGCGGTGCCCGCGCCGGTGATCGATATTTTTACGCAAGCACCATTCCCGAATAACACAATTCCCGTTGAACGACAGAGTTTGATTGGTAGCACCCTGGCGTCAAACTGGCCCGACCCAAATCGCGCGGACCCGCTCCAAAACTTTGTCTCGACGCCTCTCGGCGACGGCTTGGTCAATCAGCTCTACGGCCGGCTCGATCACTATATTGGCGCTAGCGATGCGTTGATGTTTCGCTACAACTTGAGCCACACGCGGTCACTTGAGCCGTTCGGTGACGATAGCGACGTGCCGGGGTTTGGCAATTTCACCCTTGACCGCGGACAGAATCTTGTAGCGTCGAATACCCACGTTTTCACTCCGTTCACCATTCTGGAAACAAGGTTTGGCTTTAACCGCTTGCGCCGTGAGGTGTTGCACCAGAACGCGGGCAACGACATCGGAGGGAATCTGGGCATTCCGGGGTTGTCGACCGATTCACGATTCACCGGGTTTCCGGCGATCAACGTCTCTGGGTTCTCCAATTTGGCCGATGACGTCGCGCTGCCAATCGTCCGCGAAGACAACACCTATCACGTAGTCGCCAACATGACCCACGTGGATCAGCGCCATGCCTACAAATGGGGATTCGAGTATCGCAATGTGACCATTGATGGGATTCAGGGGCTCTTCGGCCGTGGGCAATTTAATTTTCTGGGAGCGCTTTCGCAGAACCCGGTCGGTGATCTGTTGTTAGGCTGGCCAACTTTCACGATCCAGACCTCAGTCGACAATCCATTCCGGCAGCGAGCTGGTTTCTGGAGTGGGTACGTGCAAGACGACTGGAAAGTGACGAGTCACATTACGTTGAACCTCGGTTTGCGATACGAATTCAATTCGCCCGCGGTCGATGCGGATGATCGATTCATGCAGTTTGACTTGGCGGCTCAACAACTCGTTCCCGCCGGGACCACCTCGCTTGGCCGCGCGGGCTACCAGTCGGATCGAAATAACTTCGCCCCGCGTGTGGGATTAAGTTGGAACCCAAGCGACAGTCTCGTCGTGCGAGCCGGATACGGCATTTACCACGAAGTCAACGTCATCGAAGCGAACTCGGGCCTCTACTTCAACCCGCCGTTTTTCGACCTGCGAATTTTCTTTCCTTCGCAGACGCAACTGTTGAGTTTAGATAACCCCTTCCCAGGCGCGGGCTTTACCCCGCCCGCTTCGGTGAACGCAATCCAGCCGGACTTTCGAAGCGGTTATGCGCAGCATTTCAATGCAGGGGTCGAAAAGGCTCTCGGTCGCGGTGTCGTAGCTCGGGGTTCGTACCTCGGCTCGAAGGGGTCGAAGCTACTGCGTAGACGTGATCTCAATCAACCGGCGCCCGCGTCGGGTGACGTGAACTCTCGCCGTCCGATCGCGGGATTCGCAAACGTGGTGATGTTTGAGTCGGCCGCGTCATCGGTCTACCACTCCGGCGTATTTTCGCTGGAGCGACGCTTCGCCGCCGGGATGGGATTCACGGGCGCATACACCTGGTCGAAATCGATTGACGACGTTTCCGCGTTCCTGGGTTCACGGGGCGATCAGGCGTTCCCTCAGAACAGCAATGATTTTCAGGCGGAGCGCGGTCTGTCGAACTTCGACCAGCGCAGTCGGCTCGTGTTCACCACGACATACGATCTACCGTTTCGGAACGTGCTGGCGCGGAACTGGCGGGTGCTGGCGATCGGTACGTTCGGCTCGGGCCGTCCGTTTACGCCAGTGTTAAGCGTCGACAATTCGAACACAGGCAATACCGGAGGTATTTTTGGCGCGGATCGACCAAACGTCGTAGGCGATCCGACCGCCGGAGACTCAACTCCCGAGCGCTTCTTCAACACTGCGGCTTTCGAGACGCCCGGGCCGATAGCATTCGGCAACGCTGGGCGCAACATCTTGAGCGGCCCGGGATTCGCGACCTTCGACCTAGCTGTGGTCCGAACGCTTCGCATCGCCGACAAGGCGACAGTCGAATTGCGCGCGGAGGCCTTCAATCTGTCGAATCACACAAATTTCGATCTACCAGAGCGCTTCTCCGATCAGACGACATTCGGTCGCATTCAAGCTGCTGGAGCATCGCGCCAAATTCAGTTCGGGCTGCGGATCAGCTTCTAGAGCAACTTCAAGCTTGGCGCAGACTCGAATCGTAAATCTGCCATCCGAAGGGATCGGCTATCGAAGATTCAAAGCCCGTGGCGCGCGCCTCCGGCGGGCTGAGTCGACCTCCCGGTCCACGTTCATTACCACTCGCAAACCCACGATCGACCGCTTAAACAGCGGTTCATAGTGTCGGTGAACATGCCTTAGCAAAACATCCCGAAGTAATCTGCGCTGATGAGCTGTCGAGGTCGTCGCGCACTTCCGCCCTCGGCCGTGTTTTTTTATGGCCCGTACTTCTCAGCACGCGACGAGCGAATGTGTTCGGGGCATGCCGTCCTGTCGCACCGTCAGCCAATGAGAATAGTGCTTGAGAAAATCGCCAGCATGCACGTTTCGGGCCCAAAACGCGTCTTCCTTTAGAACGGCAATGGCGGAGTACGTCCTAAAATACGCCGACCCCCAGGGTGGCGTCCACGAAGAGGTTTTGAGCGCGGGCTCCGAGACTGCCCTGCGCGATCGCTTCACCGAGCGCGGGATGCTCGTCTATTCGATCAAACCGCGTCGCGCGCTAACCGACATTCAAATTGGCGCCGGTGGCGGCCGATTAAACCTCGAGCAGTTCATTATCTTCAATGAGCAGTTCGTGACGCTGACCCGCGCCGGTCTGCCAATCCTCAAATCGCTCGACTTGCTGACCGCGAATATTAAAAACAAAACGCTGTCGGCGCACATCGAGGCAATTCATCAGGACGTCAGGACCGGCACGCCGCTGTCCGAGGCCTTTACGAAACGTGAGATATTCCCCGCAATTTACACCACCTCATTGCTTGCTGGGGAGCGGTCGGGTGCTCTCGACGAGGTCGTTGAACGCTATGTCAAGTATCAGAAGTTAGCACTGGCGATTCGAAAGAAAATCTTGGTTTCGCTGATCTATCCAACAGCGTTGATTTGCCTGGTGTTGGCGTTGATCGTGTTTCTCGTGACGTTCGTCGTGCCGGAGTTTTCGGCGCTGTACGATTCGATGGACGCGGAATTGCCTTACTCGACGCAGGTTCTCGTTGCCGTCGGTGTGACAACCCAGGAACATGCGTTGCTGATTTTCGGCTCTCTATTCGTGCTGATCGCGGTGTCTATCTGGGGCATGAGGACCAAGACCGCCAGCCGCGCGCTTGATCGCTTCAAGTTGCGAGCCCCGATATTCGGGCAGATTTGGATCAAGTATCAGGTCGCGCAACTTTCGCGGCTAATGAGCACACTGCTTGAGGGCGGGATTCCGCTGATGCAGACGCTCGAAACGACGAGCCGGTCTATTGGCTCGCCGTTGATCCGTGATGCCATGGCCGAGGCGCGCGAGAAGGTCCGCGAGGGGCGGCCTCTTTCTAAGAGCCTCCTAGAAACGGGGGTATTCCCGTCGCTATCAGTTGAGATGATCCACGTCGGCGAGACAACTGGCGCGCTGCCGCAAATGCTGAGTTCTGTGGCGGAGTTTTTCGATGACGAGGTTCAGACGAAAATGGCCGCCCTGTTGAGCTTGGTCGAGCCCGCGATAATGGTTTTCATGGGCATCTTTGTCGCCTTCGTGTTAATTTCACTGTACTTGCCGATCTTCACCTTGGCCGAGCAAATTTAGCCATAGGTCAATGAGCTCCCGGCCGCATTTCTAAATGCGTTACGGAAGAAAGGCTACCGAGAGGCGCACCGCCGTCGGGACAATTCCAGATAACCTCGCGACGTTGCCCAATTCGGAGGCTGCTCAGCCAAATAATCTTGCCTGAACGCTCTAATGAGTTCCGGCGTCCTATCTATTAGGGGCTGGTGTCGCTGTGGCGTCGGCTCGTCTGCCCATGGCGACTACCGACGACACAATCCGCATCTCACGCGAAGACGAAGTGCAGCACGCCCGTGAAGTGGCGGCCCGCTACCGCTATGCCTACGTCGACCTTACTCACGTTCACATCGATAGCGAACTGTTTCGCTCGGTCCCAGTTGACCTAATGTTCCGCTACAACTTCGTCCCCATGGCGGAGCAGAATGGCACGCTCGAAATCGCGATCGTCGACCCGCGCCAGCTTCCTGAATTGGACGAAATCTCGCTGCTGCTAGGCAAGAAGCTCCAGATCAACGTCGCCACGCTTTCGCAGATCAACGAGCTACTGAAGAAGACCGAACAGTCGCAGCGCGTGCTCGAAGAGGTCACCGAGGGCTTTGTTCTTGAGGTCGTCGAAAACGAAAATTCGGACGAGACCCTTTCGATCGACAAGCTGACAGGCGACTCCGACATTTCGCCGATCATCAAGCTGATCGATACGACGATTTTTAATGCCCTCGAGCGCCGCGCGAGTGACATCCACATCGAGACACGCAACGCTGAGGTCGCCATCAAGTACCGCATCGACGGCGTCTTACACTACGCCATGCCGCCGATCTCTAAAGACTGGCACGAGACGATTATTTCGCGCATCAAGGTAATGAGCGAACTCGACATCGCCGAGCGCAGAGTACCCCAAGATGGCCGATTCCGAGTCCGCTACAAAGGCCGCCACATTGATTTTCGCGTTTCGATCATGCCGACGATACATGGGGAAGACTGCGTTCTTCGCGTACTCGACAAGGAGTCGATGAGTGAGAAATTTTCGAAGCTCTCGCTCGATGTCGTCGGCTTCTCTCCGCACGACCAGAAACGCTTCGACCACTACATTCGCGAGCCCTATGGCATGGTGCTCGTCACGGGACCAACCGGTTCGGGCAAAACCACAACGCTCTATGCGGCCCTGAGCGAGATCAAGACAGACGAGGACAAGATCATCACGATCGAAGACCCGGTCGAGTATCAGCTTCACGGAATAACCCAAATTCCAGTCAATGAAAAAAAGGGGCTTACCTTCGCTCGCGGGTTGCGCTCGATCTTGCGGCACGATCCGGACAAGGTCATGGTCGGTGAAATTCGTGACTCGGATACGGCCCAGATCGCGATTCAGTCCGCGCTGACCGGTCATCTAGTGTTCACGACGGTTCACGCCAACAACGTCGTTGATGTGCTCGGTCGATTTCTCAACATGGGTGTTGAGGCTTATAACTTCGTTTCGGCGTTGAACTGCATCTTGGCACAGCGATTGGTGCGCCTCATCTGCGAGCACTGCAAGCTGAAGAAGCGTTACCCGGTGGAAGTACTCGAGCAGTCGAACCTCTCGGTCGAGGAGTGGGCTGACTTCGAGTTCACCGAGGGCGAGGGATGCATCGAGTGCTCGGGAACTGGATTTCGTGGGCGGACGGCAATTCACGAGTTGCTCGATATGTCCGACCGCATTCGCGAGTTGATACTCGACAAGCGACCGAATTCCGAGGTGGCCAGGGTTGCCCGCGAAGAGGGTATGCGCTCACTGCGCGAGTCGGCGGTAGAGCGCGTCCGAGACGGGTTAACCACCCTGAAAGAGATTAACAAGGTTACCTTTATCGACTAGTCGGTTCGCCATGCTACAACTCCTCAACAAGCTGCTTCCCGATCCCCCGCCGCCACTCGTTTTCGAGATCGGTGACGGATTGTTGACCGGTGTAAGGCGTACCGGCTCGACCATTGAGGCGCGAGCGCGGCTCGAGCTACCGCTAGAAATCGTAGAGGTCTCGTCACTTGAGGTCAAGATCGTCGACACTGCCGCGCTAGCCGTTCTCTTTGAGGAACTGCTGCTCGAGTTGGCGCCGATTCCTCGTCCGACGGCGGCGCTCTTACTTCCTGACGCTGCTTCGAAGCTAGCGGTACTGGAGTTCGACTCTCTGCCGTCGAAGCCACAGGAGCTTCGCTCTCTGATCGAATTTCGGTTGAAGAAGACGGTCCCGTTTGACGTCCGTGCAGCCAGACTCAGCTACCAAGTTCAAACTTCGCGGCGCACCCCATCGGTGCTGGTCGCGGCGACGCCGGGTGAAGCTGTGTGGCCCTTTGAGGAACTGCTACGCGAGTTCGGACTCCATCTTGGGTTTATCTCGCTTTCGTCCGCGTCGATGCTGAACCTGGTCTCCGCCCGGGAGATGACGCTGGTGACAAAGCTCAGCGGCAGCATTATGACAATGGCGGCAATCGACGAATCGGCGGTACGACTGGTTCGGAGCGTAGAGTCACCTCGCGCAAGCGACGTCGAGTTGGAATCGTCGTTGTCCAAATTTGTGGCGGATCTCTATCCGACCTTCGTCTACATCGAAGACAACTTGGGTTCGCCTGTCTCCAGGCTTTTGTTGGCCGGCTTCGGTGAATTAACCGATCCGGCTGCCGGCTACTTTTCTGAACAGCTCGGCTGCCAGGTCGAAGCTCTAAGGTCCCCAAACGGAATCTTGGGCGCGGATGATTCTGGAATCGAGGGATATTTGCAGGCCGCGTAGCGGGATCGAACTATGCGAGTGGAACTGAATCTAGCCTCGAAACCGTTTGGTGGAACGCGCGCTTTTTGGACCCTCGCAAGCGTCGCCGGCGGCGTGTTGGCAGTGCTCGCGATCGCACTGATTTGGACCTTCGTCACGAGCATCGACCTGCCCGAAGATTTGATCGTCCGCGAGACGCAGCTGCAGGCCGAATTAGCCCAGCTAGCTCGTTCAGAGGCCCAGGCAACGTCGAAGCTAAACACACCGCTGGGGGTCGAAATTATCGACCGCTCTACATTCCTAAACCAACTTCTTCTGCGTAAAGGTATTTCTTGGACCCGGACATTCGCGGATGTCGAAAAAATTCTCCCGCCCGATGTGCGTGCGGTCATGATTCGGCCCGAGGTCGCCTTCAGTGGCACGATTCAACTGGATATGACTGTGGGGGCAAAATCCCCCGACGGTTTTATTGAGCTGATACTGGCGTTGGAAGAGTCAGAGCTATTCGGGTACCCGTACGTCCGCGGCAGCGCTCCACCCACCGAAAATAATCCGTCTTTCAGCTATCAACTCACGGTGAGTTATGAGCAAGAACTCTAACAACGTGGCGCCATTGGTGCCGCCAGCCCCGTGGACCGACCGGATCAAGCCAAAAAGCGTTCTCATCGCGCTGGCCGTTCTCGCCCTGTTCGATCTGGTGTTCTATTTTGTGGCGGTTTTTCCATTGGCGAATCGCGAATCTGATCAACGTGTGCTCATTGCCGCTCTCGAGCGGCAAGTCGAATCACGGCGGGCAAATCTAACGACCACCGAGGAGGTCGCGGATCGGCTTGACCGCGCTGACGAGCAAGGTCAACAGCTTGTCGATCAGATCACGTTAGAACGCCGCACCGCATTTTCGGCTTTGCTGAGCGAACTAGGCAACGCCGCCGGTGAATCAGGCGTCGACGTCCGCGAGACTGCGTATGAGGTCGAGTCGGTCGACGGCAGCGACAACTACGGAATCCTGTCAATCAATGCAAACTTCCGGGGCCGCTACGAGAACCTTGTCAAACTACTCAACGTTCTTGATCGCTCGGAACTGTTTTTCATCATCCACTCGCTCGGCGCGTCTCCGAGGGCTGACAGCGATTCAAACGAATTGCAAATCAACATGCGCGTCGACACCTTCGTGAGGAATCTGTAGATGCAGAAGGTGGCTCTAGGCGCTGATAAAAAGAGCCTCACTCAACTCGGCGTCGTCCTCGCCGTGCTTGTGGGCGTCGTCTATTATCAGTTTTTCCGCGGACCCGACGTTCCAAGTCTCCAGCCAACCTCGAGTGCTCCCGTGCAAGCGCCGGCCTCGACTCCAGTTGCCGCACAACCGGCGCCGGTGCAGAAGCAGGCCAAAAAGACCTTTCGCCGAGGCGAGCGCTTCCGCCCCAAAATGGGACGCTCTGAATCCGACGCGCCGCCCGACCCCAGAACCGCCGACCCGACTCTTCGAATCGACCTGCTAGCGGGGGTCCGCGGGGTGGCGTTTGAGGCGATCGAGCGTGACATTTTCAACTACGGAGTGCGCAAAGCGCCTCCGCCGCCGCCTCCCTCCGAGGACGAGACGAGAGCCGCGCAGCAGCGTCTTGAGGAACAGATTAAACGGCAACAGGACGCTCAGAAAGCCAAGCCGGCCGTCTCAACTCCGAGCAAGCCAACGATGCCGCCTCTGACCTGGAAGTATTACGGTCTCGCGAGCAAGCCCGGAATGGGCACGAGGCGCGGATTTTTGCTCAACGGAGAAGAAATCATAATTGGCGGCGAGGGTGAGGTTTTTGAAAAGCGGTATAAGATCAAACGGATAGGGCTCGAATCCATAGTGATTGAGGACTTGGAATTCAAACAAGAGCAGACTCTCTCGCTAACGACTCCGAGTTAACGCCATGTCTCGATCGACCAGCAAGCAGAACTCACGCGGCGGCTACGTGCTCGTTGCGCTGTTAGCCGCGTCGGCGGTCGTGCTTGTGACGCTCGCGCTTGCGCTGCCGCGTATGGCGGTGCAGTCCCAACGAGTGAAAGAAGAGATGCTGATTTATCGCGGCAAGCAGTATGAGCGCGCGATCATGCTCTACTATCGCGAGCACAAAAAGTATCCTGAGGAGCTCGACGACCTCGAAGATACCGACGGTGTGCGTTATTTGCGCAATCGCTACAAAGACCCCCTAACGGGCCAGGACGAGTGGCGCATCGTCCGCATGGGTAAGGACGGCCGATTCAAAGACTCGCTGATATACGACCTCGCCGATGAGACCGAGGGCGACGGCTTTGGCTCGCCGTTTGGAAACTCAAGCGGTTCTTCCGGGTTTGGATCGAATTCGTCGCAGTATCGGCCTCCGAGCCAGATGCCGATGCCTGGCCAGTTTCAAGGTGGCGCCCGAACTCGTGCCGTGCGGCAATCCGGGGCGCCCGATCAGACCGACCAGGTTCGCTACAACCAGGGCTATGAATTCAGCGCCGGTGCGCAGCCCGGTACCAACGGACAAGGGCAGCAACCCGCGCTCGGACCAGACGGCCAACCCCTTCCTCAGCAGCAAAATTACAGCGGGATGCTTCCGAGCCAGGTTCCCATGAACGAGAACCAGCCGCCCCAGCCAAACCCCAATGCGCCGTTTGGGCAGCAGGGCCAATTCCGAGGCGGTCAGCCTCAATATGGGGCTGGCGCGGCTCAGGGGCAGTTCGCCAACATGCCGGGTCAACAACCGCCCGGAGGGATCGGCGGCACGCCAACCGCGTTCGGACAGCAGGGCGTCGGCGGCGGCGCGACCAATATCATTCAGCGCTTGCTCACGACTCCACGTCCGGGTGGCTTGGCGGGTTTACAGGGCGGCAACCAACAGCTTCAAGGCGGCATGGCGGGCGGCGGAGCGGCAGCGTTTCAAGAAGGCATTGCCGGTGTCGCCTCGATCGTCGAGGACTACGGTGTGCGGATATACGAAGGCCGCGAAATGTACAACGAATGGGAGTTTGTCTACGACTACCGCAAAGACACCGGCGCGGCGGGCGGTATGGCAATGGGAGGCTTCGGCGGCTCGGCACTGGCCGCGGGTCAGCCGGGCGCTAGCGCCGCGCGCGGTTTGAGTATGAACCCTGGAATGGTGGGCGGCATCTCTTCTCAAGGCCAACAAGGCCGCATGAACCCAGCGGGTATATTGGGCCAGAATCCCGGAAACCCCAACCAGCCGGGATACGGCTATGGCGCCCAACCCGGCGGCAACAACCCCTATCAGCAGCGGCAGCAAGGGGGCTACAACCCCAATCAACCGGCCGGAAACAACCCGTATCAGCCAACCGGGGCACCGTCTCCGTACGGCACAACTCCGTACGGCACGACGCAGGGGCAGGGTTCACCCACGCCGTACGGCGCACCGACCCGCCCCGGTCAGCAGGGCCAGCCAAACCCGAACGCCGGCCCGTCCCCCTACCAGCCGCCGACTCAAAACAACAATCGCCGCACCCGCTGACGCTAGCCCGCATTTCTCACCAGCCAACGGTGAAAGTACGCGTTAGGCGCGCCATTACTTTGTTGTGCTAGCTTGCCGTGCTCAACGGACTGTCAAGTACGCCTGCGCGCGCCAAGTGTCGCGCGCCTCGTACCGACGCACCTTCCACCCACTTTCCCTCGCAGCCTGGTGAGAAATGCGAGCTTGAGCGGGACCGGGCTGACGACCGCCAATCTTGCGTTTTGTGCTTTTCGTACTTGCCGCTGGGCGTGCGGCGAGCCTCAGAAAATTGGGTTCGTTTGGGTTCGTTTTTTACTCGCGTAGATCTTTATAGTGATTCGCGCATGTTATTCAATCTACGATGATTAACGTGGAATCACCGAAGTCTCCGATTGGGTTCGTTTTGGAGATTTTTATTTGCTCTTTCGAGAGGTTTTGGATCTGTTCGAGTTGCTTGCGGGTGTGCTCGTAGCGGCGGGCTAGCCGGTTCTCGTAGAGCGACACTTTCGAGAGGGCGTTGCTGTGGCTAGCGTCGACCGTGACGGTTTCGGTTACTAGGGCGTCGATGTCGACGGGATCGCCGTGCCGGGCAAGATGGCCGATCCGCTCATTTACATGGAAGTCAAAGATAGAGGACTCGAAGCGCAGGGCGCGGCGCATGCGGTACTGGGTGGCGGCGAGTTGGAAGACGAGGTCGCTCTCGATGGGAGTTTGAGGGTTGAATTGGCGCTCGTAGGCTCTGACTAGCCCGCATTTCTCACCACGTGGCGAGCGAAAGTGGGTGAGAGGCGCGTCAATACGAGGCGGGCGACGGTCGGCGCGCGGAGGCGTACTTGACAGTCCGTCGAGCACTCGCGATCGAGCGCAACGAAGTAGTGGCGCACCTGTCGCGTGCTTTCGCCGTCAGGTGGTGAGAAATGCGGGCTAGAGCGTCTAAGTTGTCGGGTTTTTCGCCTGGGAGGAGGGGTTCGCACTCATAGGCTTTGTTTTTGCGGGAGTTTTGGCGGGCTCGCGATTTGCCGTCGTGGGTGCGTGGTCCGATGCTTTTTTGGGCGTTGCGGCGGTTCGCTTCGATTTGTTTTGGGTCGCCATGAGGGGTTCCTTGGTTTCGTCCTCGGCTTGGGAGGGGACAGTCAGCACGAGGGTTCGTGACGGTGTAGAGACTGCGTTGTCGCATGTGACAGTCCCCGCCGGTGGGTCCTTTGTCGCTTGTGAGGAGAAGAGAAGAGCTTGGCTCGAGTTCGTGACTGTCCTCAACGGCCAACCGGTGTCTAGAAAAACAAGCCAGGGCAGAAGCCGCTTCAGATCACCGTACTATCGCTACTGTCCTTTACTCGGATGAGCGTGTTGCTTAGCCCGCGACGGCGTTCTTGTGGTTAGGCTCCAGACTGAATTTTAGTCCAACAACATACCCCTCAGGATCGGTTCGGCAATACCGCACCGTTCCCACACAGCGGAATTCCTCACCCGTTAAGTAAACCAAGCTTCCGGCCTTTATCGGCTCGTAGGTGAGCATCTGCAGGCCCCCGTCGCTGATGTTCCTCACCTCCACGGTCGCCTGCTTGGACCGAGTGCCATCACCCCGCCCTGCGTCGTCGTCCCATGTCAATACACCGAAGCCGGTGACGGGCTCACGTGGGTGTTCGCGGACGATGTGTGATTTGACGAGCGAATGGTTAGTGGTTTGCTCCATTGATGCCATGCTTTCCGTTCCCGCGTAATGAGTTGGCTGTCCAATCGTTGAAGTGCAATTCGCCCGCGGTTCTAGCGGTCACACGCGAAAGATCCTACGGGACCGACTCCCCTCGGTTGGCTAGAACCTACAGACGGTCGTTGCACGCCAGGGAGCTGATGTTGCTTCTCGTCCAATTCAATGGCTCAGGATTGCGAAGATTGTAATGGGGACAAGAGCCGACTGCAACGGTACGAGCGTTTCAATATTCGCTAGGCATATGCGCCTAGAACTCCAAAACTTCCGTTCGCCGGTCGATCAAGATCCCCCACCATACCGATCCTCCGCTGAGGCCGTCTGGGCTTCAAGTGTCAATTGCTATGGAGCATCCGTAACGGTCTCACCCCTAGGAGGATTCCCAGTATCCGTACCCCACGAAACGGAGCCATCGTACTGGCGCCGCTAAGTCTTACTCTTCATATGCCTATCTTCGGAGGTGGGGTAAGTTGAGGGCCATAGACATCGAGCCATAGGGAGCAATTCATCGTGAGTAACCGATGCGGGTGGCAAGCCAGCAGTAAGGCGCACCATTTCTTAGTTCTGTTAGGAAGCTTGATCGGAGTCAATCTAGCATTGGCACTCGTTCAACTTCCTTCGCTTCAGGGCGTGATCCTCGTACTTTTGGACCTCCTATTGGGCGCTTGGGTCGTGCGGCTCTGGTCCATGGGCCGCTGGGAGTCAGCGGACAGCAAAAAGATTCATACCAAGCTGCTCATTACTGCAAGCGTGGTCCTCCTGAGCCCATTGAGCCACCTCAATCTCTTGGGGGATACCAATCAAGTCATTGGCGTTGTGATAACGCTCGTCAGTCTCCCAATCGTCACGAAGACGTTGCGTGGCCTGTTGCCCATCTCAATCGGCTACGCGATCAGTTGGTGGCTCGTATCGACGATGGCGTCCGCCGCCGCCGAGGCAGTCTTGACAACTGTTGCCGTAGTAGTCGCTGCGGGCGTTTCTCTCGCACTCAGGATGAGTCTCAACAAACAAGAGGAGGATCGACTCGCAGAGATAGCAGAGCGAGAGCGACAAGACGTGGAAGAGCGATACCGAATCCAGCAACGGGATCGTGCCGGTGAGCGGGAGCGCATCGCCGTCGAAGCTTCGTGTAATGGCTACTGGTATTTCGATCTGGTCGCAGAGGAAATCCAGTTTTCCGATTCATGGGCCAACATGCTTGGATACGAGGTAGAGGAGTTGGGCGCGGGAAAAGAGGCCTGGTTCAGTCGGGTCCATTCGTACTACCTACCGGGACTACAAGAGGCATTTTCTGCGCACCTATACGGAAAGACCGACAGTTTTCAAAGTCAGTACAGAATTCAGCATCGGGATGGCACCTACATTTGGGTGATGAATCGCGGCGTCGCCCTACGGGATGACAAAGGGAGTCCCATCGCCATCGCTGGTTCCCAGATCGACATTTCCCAGGTCGTGGATGTCGAGAAGAGCATCGTGGATGAGGCCTACCGTGATCGACTGACTGGCTTGGCGAACCGCGAGGCCTTTCTCATTCGACTCGAGCAAGCGGTGGCGCATGTTAAGAAGGGCGAGTTTGAGTGTTTCGCGGTAATGTTCTTGGATCTCGACCGATTCAAGATCGTTAACGACAGCCTGGGACACCTCGTGGGTGATGAGTTGCTGGCTGCGGTTTCGAGCAGGCTTCGGAGCTGTACTCGTCAGGCGAGGGGCGACTTGGTTGCACGCTTTGGAGGCGATGAGTTCGTCGTACTACTTGAGGACGTTCCATCAACTGATGAGGTGTTGACAGTCGCTGAACGGATCGTCCGAGTGATGGACGACCCCTTCCAGTTGGTTAAACACGAGATTCGCTCGGGTGTCAGTATCGGAATCGCGCTGTGGGAGGGCGGGATCAAGCGCTCCGATGACCTGCTACGCAATGCAGACACGGCGATGTACCACGCGAAGTCCAGGGGCCGGGGGCGGATTGAATTCTTCAACTCTAGTATGCACGCCGCCGCTTTGAGGTTGAACCAGCTCCAGAATGACCTTGCAAAGGCCATTGAGCGTAAGGAATTGGTACTGCACTACCAGCCCATCTTGTCGGCCAATACCGGAAAGATCGTCGCTGCTGAAGCCCTAATCCGCTGGCGGCATGCGAATGGAGAAATGATTGGTCCCGGAGAGTTCGTTCCGATAGCGGAAGAGGCTGGCCTGATCGAACAGATCGGTGAATGGGTACTTCGTACGGCGTGTTTCCAGAGTGTCGAATGGCAATCGGTCGGACTTACCCCGTTGAAGGTTAGCGTCAACGTTTCGCCTCACCAGTTGAGGGATGAATCGTTCCCGACACAGGTTCAAGACATTCTGGCCGAATCGGGGTTGGAGCCCGACTTGCTGGAGTTCGAGTTAACGGAAACCGCCCTGCTCAGCGATGTTGAAACAGCCGCGAGAACGATTGAAGAACTTGTAAGGATCGGCGTGAGTATTGCGCTCGATGATTTCGGCACCGGATACTCATCGCTTGAACATCTGAGACGTTTCACCTTTCGCACGCTGAAGATGGACCGCTCATTCGTTGCGGCATTGACAACGGACGAGCAGGCAGCAGCCGTAGCCCGTGGACTCATTAACCTGGCACACGAGCTGCAACTGACGGTCACCGCTGAAGGAGTCGAGACTAGTCAACAGTTGTCATTTCTGGAATCGCATCAGTGCGACCGAATCCAAGGTTTCTATGCAAGCCGCCCGCTTGAACCCGAGGGCTTTGCTGCGCTCCTCCAGTCAAACTTCAATCTTTACGGTTCAGTCGCAAGTGCCGGCGTAGACTCACCGGACCGTGTCCCTCAACCGGCGAGTTAGTTCCCTAGAGGGCAGAAGCTGCAACGGCGGATCCTGCATCTATTTGCGCTTCTTGAGTGAAGCCAGCTCGAGAGAATCCAGCGGCGAGTCGACGCTGCCCAGATGCCGCGCTGAGACATGCAGATAGACAGCCGTCTGCTCCAAGTCGCGATGACCGAGCAGGATCTGGATCGTGCGCAAGTCCGTGCCGGCTTCAAGCAGATGCGTAGCGAAGCAGTGGCGCAACAAGTGGGGATGAACTCGTTTGTCGATGCCGGCCCGCTCGGCTGCGATGCGGCAAGCTTGATAGGGGACATTGAGGCTGATCGGCGAAGCGCCGGTGTGCCAAGACCCTCCCGGAAACAGCCACTGTTTGGGTTTGCGATACAAGCCCCGCAGATGTTTGCGCAAGACGAACAGCAACTGCGGGGAGAGCATCACGTCACGGTCTTTGCGGGCCTTGCCGCCGCGGATGTGAACGACCATGCGACGCGAGTTGATGTCACGGACCTCGAGCCGGATCAGCTCTTCGCGGCGCACCCCGGTTCCGTAAAGCGTCATCAGAATGGCGCGCTGGAACAGGCTGTCGGCGGCGTCGATCAGCCCTGCGACTTCTCCTTGGCTGAGAACCTTCGGCAGTCGGACGGGCCGCTTGGGATAGGGCGTCAGCTCGACGTCCCAGCCGCGCTTGAGCGTCTTGACGTAAAGGAAACGCAGGGCGGTGAGCCGTTGCGCTACCGTATTGGCCGCGAGCCTGCGCTTGCCAATCAGGTGCGCTTGGTAGCTGCGGATCTCGTCAAGCCCCAGCTTCTCGGGCGAACGCTTGCAGTAGCGCGCATACTCTTCGACCGCGCGGATGTAGCTGCGAACCGTGTTCGCGGAATAGTTACGACGCTCGAGCTCCTCGAGCATCTCTCGGCGTAAAGGTGTCATTGGACACCTCCTTGTGTTGGTGTCCCGACCTTACATCCGACTCTCGCTCCTCTCTCCCTTTACTCGCACCCGAAGCGTCTGCCGTAGGCTTCGTTCATATCTCCCTTGCACTCCGAATCCGCCACCGAAGACTCCAGGGAGGAGCTGCCGGAGCGCGACGACGTAGAACTCCGAAACTTTGGCAGCTCCCGCACGCGTCAGCGCGCCGGGCCCATCGGGCGAAACCCCAAGACCATCGAGTCATAAACAGGGCTTCGCGGCATGGCGGGCTAGGTCCGCTGATCCTGGCTGCGCCGCATCCAGAAATATACTGGCAGGCCGCTCGCGATGAGCGCCAGTCCCGCAAGTGACGGCAGGGGCTGAGTGACCAGAGTATTTGCGACGAGCCCTAGGGAAGCAATAACGAAGAGTAGCGGCGTCGCAGGGTAGCCCCACATGCGATACGGCCGCTCCCATTCGGGCCGCTTGATGCGAAGAACGATTACGCCCAGCACGGCGAGGCCATAAAAGATCCAGCCGGCGAAAATCGCGAACGAGAACAGGCCAACGTAGGAGCCACTGAGCGAGAGAATTGCCGCCCAGACGCCCTGCAGCACAACCGCCAGAGCCGGCGTCTCGAAGCGCGGATGCACCTCGGCAAACTGACGAAACAGCAGCCCGTCCCGCGCCTGTGCAAAGTAAACCCGCGGGCCGGCTAGCATGTAGAGCAGGATCACCGCGCCGACACCGGCGCCGAGACTGATCGGCAGGTTGCGATGGGGGTCCTTGATTTCACCCGCGACAAAGCCGGCTTGATACCAACCGTTGTAAGCCCATAGGCAAGCGATCATCGCCACGCCAATCTGGCTCAAGCCAAACGCGGAGGGCGCCGTCGCGGTTTCCACCCCCGGCTGCGTCTGATCGCCAAGCGCCGCAACCGCGACGAGCACCAGGCCGGCAACCTTGAGCACGGTCGTGGCGTTTTGTACAAGCGCGCCTCCGATCAGAGTGCGGTAGTTCAGAGCCGTCAGCAGCAAGATGACCCCGGCGGCGCTCAGCCGTTCGAGCAGCGGTGAGAGCGGTACGAAGTAGCCAAGGTAGATCGAAAAACCGACAGCCAATGTCGCCGTCGAGCCCGAGCGCACGACCAGCAGCAATACCCAACTAAACAGAAAGCCCCACAGCGGGGAGTAGGCCTCGCGCAGATAAACGTACTGTCCGCCCGCGTGGGGCAACATCGCGCCCAGCTCGGCGAAGGCCAGGGCGCCGCAAAGCGAGAGCGCACCGGCCGCCAGCCAGATGCCCAACATCCACTCCCCCGATGGCAGCTCGCGAGCGATCGATCCGGGGACGATAAAGACGCCCGACCCGATAATCGTACCGACGACAATCGCCAGCGAATCCCACAACCCCAGTCGCCGCGAAAGTTCCCGGGAGCTCATCGGACCAGGATAGACGAACCGTCCAGATGGCGCAGGCGACCTAGAAAAGCGCTTCGTTTTTGCTCACGAACAGAAGTACCCTCGCATGACCATTCGGCTTGCACGGTCAACGATCAAAAGCCCGGAATTTCTTCGAGCGGTACAATTTCACCATCTTGAGTGGCGAAACCAATTCCCACTACAAGATCCCAAACGAACTTACGTTGCACAGATGTTCGCTGGAGTTGGCTTCATGATAAAAATCATAACCGCGATTTTCTTACTCGGTCTCCTTGGCTCCTCGATAGCGACCGCTCAGCCACGGACGCCGCGCATCAAGTCACCCGAAGTTCACGCCGATCGCAGCATTACGTTTCGGGTGAAAGGGCCGGACCTAACGAAAGCTATCCTTCACGCACCCTGGGCCGGCGAGCCGGCTGCGATGAAAAGTGGCGACGATGGCGTCTGGTCGGTCACCGTTGGACCGGTCGATCCTCAAATATATAGCTATAAGTACGAGATCGATGGCGTCAGCGTACTCGATCCTCACAATCCCCGCGTGAAGCTCTGGGACGGTGGTGCGGCCAGCCTCGTCGAAGTGCCGGGCTCCGAACCGACAGCCTATGACTGGACCGCGCGCCCGCATGGCGATCTGCACATTCACCACTTTCGCTCATCCGCTACCGACCGAGAGCGACGAGTTTTCGTGTACACGCCGCCAGGTTATGAAGCTGGCAGAGACAGCTACCCGACGCTATATCTGCTTCATGGCTCCGGCGATAACGAGAGCACTTGGAGCGAACTGGGCAAAGCGAATCTGATTCTAGACAACCTCATCGCCGAGGGTAAGGCGCAGAGGATGGTCGTTGTGATGACCAATGGGCACCCGGTCAGCTTCGGCGATCGCAGAAGCCGCGGCGCGGGTGGCAACACAGAACTATATGTCGAAGAACTTACCAACGACGTTATCCCGCTGGTTGAGCAACGTTATCGCGTGAACAAGAAGCGCGAAGCTCGCGCCATCGCAGGACTCTCGATGGGTGGGGGGCAGTCTCTCCATGCTGGGCTGGGGCGGGTGGATCTATTCGCTTGGGTCGCGGCGTTCAGTGCATCCACGCGAGGAGTCCAGGAGAATCCGGCTATCCGCGCTTTGACCGACGACGCAAAGAAAGCCAACAAAGAAATAAAGCTGCTTTGGATCGCTATCGGCGAGGATGACTTCTTGCTCGAGGGCAACCAAGCTCTTCATAAGTTCCTAGACCAGAAAGGCATCGAGCACAGCTACCAGATCACCACCGGGGGACATAGCTGGCCGGTCTGGCGAGGATACCTCGAAGACCTAGTTCCGCTTTTGTTTCGGTAGCGGCCACTGCTCACACTTTTGTTGGGATATGCGGATTACAAGTCTCGTGGTTTGAGGACGCCGGCAACGAACTCGGTTTTTTCGAGGCGTTGTGTCAGCGCTTCGGCGACCACAATATGACCTTTTGATGTTAGGTGTAGGGTGTCGTAGAAGAGTGAAGATCCACCCTGCTGCTGGATTGGCTCGAACAAATCGAGCAGTTCAACATCGTGTCGTTTGCAGAGCCGGGTCATCATCGCCTGCGGCCGCGTGACATACTCTCGATCGTCGCTGAGGAATTCGGGTGTGAGTTGTGGTCCGAACGGAACCATCATGACCAGCAGGCGGCCGTTCCGGCTTTCGACCATCTCCTTGATCGCTGCTAATTGCTCCTCAAAAACATCCCACCCGTCGTCCCTCCAAGCCATCGGAAATCCGGGATAGTTGTTCCAGGGGTACTTGTCTTCTCCCATGAGGGCTGTCATCACGAGCAGTCGGAGACGGACGGCGAGGTAGCTCCAATCCGGAAGCCAGGCCAGAGGGTCACCGTCTTTTGGCACGAGCGCGCGTCGCGCCTCTTCGGTATGCAGCAGGACTGCGGTATCGTCGAGCCTATGCAGGAACTTGGGGTTGTCGTTGAGAGTGTACTGCAGGATCACGAGGTCGGGATCGTATTGCAGCATTTGGTGCTCGAGCATCAACCGCTCTTGATAGGTGGTATAGCCGGGGATCGCGGCGTTCACGACCTGCGCGCTGGGCTCCAGTGACTTTTCGAGCATCGCCGAGTAAAGATCGTCGGTGCCGTGCTCCCAGTCGGAAAGGACGGAGACGGAGTCGCCTAAGATGATGATGCGCGACTTTCCCGACGGCTTTTCAATCTCGATCTCTTCGTTTTGGATTCCGATCGAGTTTACGCCCTCTTTTTCAGGGTTGAGGCGGAAGCCGAGTATTGGGTCAGGAATGAACGCCTTGAAGACCGTGTTGGGCGCGAACGGAACATCCTCGGTTTGCATGACGCCGATCGCGTTAGTCACGCCGCCCTCATCACGAACTCGAAGGATGAGTTCACCGAACGTGAGGCCTAAGACGAGGCTCATCGAAAGCCCTAGGCAGTGAAACGCCAGTCTTTTCTGGAGTGCACCCCAAAACTGAGACAGATGAAAGTGGGACAATTTTCAGTGAATGGAAAAGGAGTCCCCGATGAGAGAGAGAAAAGATAGGGTTGCGAGGAAGCAGCGCTCGTATGAAGTTGAGTTCAAGGAATTGGCGGTAAGCCGCATGCTTCGCGGTGAGAACGTCGTCAAATTGAGCGGTGAGTTGGACGTGCGGCGCAGCGTGTTGTATCGCTGGCGCGACACCTACCGCGCCGAGGGACGCAGCGGTCTTGAGCGGCGTCAAGGGCGGCCGCGTCCCGGACAAGAGGTTGTGCAATTGGATAGCGATCCGAGCGCCGATCGCATTGCCGAACTCGAACGCCTAGTCGGTCAACAAGCGGCGGAATTGGATTTTTTCGAACGAGCCTTCAACGCCTTAAAACCGGCGATGCCGAACCAAGTCGCTCGCAACGCGAGCGGCTCTACAGCGTCATCGACGAAATTCGCGTTGAAGGCCGACTCAGCGTCGAGCGCGCCTGTGCACTCGGAGAAGTCAGCCGAGCCGGATATTACCGGCAATTAGAGCGAGACAAGCCTGTCGAATCCAACCTGGAAGTGCGTGACCGTATGCAACGCATTACGCTCGCAAATCGCCGCTACGGCTATCGTCGAGTGACCGCCGAACTGCGTAGGCAGGGCTTTACGGTGAACCACAAGAAGGTCTTGCGGCTGATGCGCAACGACAATCTGCTGGCGATACGCAAGCGCCGCTACGTATTGACGACGGACTCGGATCAGCACCGCGCGATCTACCCAAACTGGGCCAAAAACCTGCAGATCGACGGTCTCGATCAGCTCTGGCAGGCCGCCATCAGCTACGTGCGCATGCGCCGTTCGTTCGTCTACTTGGCGGTCGTGATGGACTCGTATTCCCGGCGCGTGGTGGGCTGGGAATTGGGGCCTTCCCTCGAGGCCATATTGGCAGTGAACGCGCTGCGCAAAGCGATCGAGTTTCGCTGTCCGAAGCCGGGGCTGGTGCATCATTCCGATCAAGGCACGCAATATACCTCGCGGGCTTATGTCAGTCTGCTGGAAGAAAACGGCGCGTTGATCTCGATGAGCCGGCGAGGAAACCCGTACGACAATGCGCGCATGGAAAGTTTTATGAAGACGCTCAAAAGCGAGGAGGTGAACCTACAGACGTATCAATCGATGGACGAGGCGAGAGCTTCGATCGAGGAGTTTATCGACGCGGTGTACAACCAAAAGCGCCTGCATTCGGCGTTGGGCTATCGGCCTCCGCAGGAGTTCGAGCAGTTGTTGCCAGCGAGCGAAGAGCTCAGAAACCCGCAGTTTGAGTTTTCTGAGGCATGAGGAAATCTATCGAGACAGTGGTCGCACTCGGGACGGGAGAATGTCCCGCCCCGAGCGCTCATCGTCTCGCTGAGTTTCCAGCCGGGTATTGCTTGGCGGGTTGCTCTCCAGCATTGCCCGCCTCCGCTTTCCCGGCCGTTTTCAAGTGTGCGGCACGTTCGCCGAAAAGGCTATACTTTTTCAGCGAACGGCAACTGTCCCATTTTTAAGCTGTCTCAGCTTAGGGGTGCATGCCATTCAGTAGTGGCGGGCGTGTCCCGGATGCACCTTCAGCAGGATTTTGACGGTCTGCCATGTCCTGAAGTGTAGGGATGGGTATTGCTATCTGTCTCTACGGTAATAGTCTTAGAGCGGTAAGACGGGTAGATGTTGAAACTTTTTTCACCCCGGTCCGAGTTAGCGCTAAGATCGCTCAGAGGCGGGCAAATCGCGTGGCGCAGGCTTTACCGATACCGGCGGCGCCTCCGGTGATGATTGCGACTCGTTGAGTTTCGTTCATGAGTAGAAGATTCGAGGGAGGTGGATTAGTGGGCGGTCTCAGGACTCGTCGGGCCAATCTTGCGTAATATGCCTATCGTACTTGTCGCTGGGGCGTTTGGTGGGGCTGAAAAAATTGGGTTCGTTTGGGTTTGTTTTTTACTCGCGTAGATCTTTATAGTGAATCGCGTATGCTATTCAATCTACGATGATTAACGTGGAATCGTCGAAGTCTCCGATTGGGTTCGTTTTGGATATTTTGATTTGCTGTTTCGAGAGGCTCTAGGCTTTGGATCTGTTCGAGTCGCTTGCGGGTGTGTTCGTAGCGGCGGGCTAACCGGTTCTCGTAGAGCGACACTTTCGAGAGGGCGTTGCCGTGGCTAGCGTCGACCGTGACGGTTTCGGTTACTAGGGCGTCGATGTCGACGGGATCGCCGTGCCGGGCAAGATGGCCGATCCGCTCATTTACATGGAAGTCAAAGATAGAGGACTCGAAGCGCAGGGCGCGGCGCATGCGGTACTGGGTGGCGGCGAGTTGGAAGACGAGGTCGCTCTCGATGGGCGTTTGGGGGTTGAATTGACGCTCGTAGGCTCTGACTAGGGCGTCTAGGTTGTCGGATTTTTCGCCTGGGAGGAGGGGTTCGCACTCATAGGCTTTGTTTTTGCGGGAGTTTTGGCGGGCTCGCGATTTGCCGTCGTGGGTGCGTGGTCCGGTACTTTTTTGGGCGTTGCGGTGGTTGGCTTCGATTTGTTTTTGGGTCGCCATAAGGGGGTTCCTTGGTTTCATCCTCAGGCTACCAGCGGTGTTAAGGGGTGGGTGGGGATTTAGCTTGGGAGGGGACAGTCAGCACGAGGGTTCGTGACGGTTTAGAGACTGCGTTGTCGCATGTGACAGCCCCCGCCGGTGGGTCCTTTTTCGTTTGTGAGAAGAGGAGATTAGCTTGGCTCGAGTTCGTGACTGTCCCCAACGGCCGTCCCCAACGGCCCCAAGCCCCGTAAACTGAAGGCCTTCCGAAGGTGTGACGAAATTAACTGAACGGCTCCGTTCCCTTCAGCTGAGTCGCACCCCTGCGAAATTGATAACAAACAAGTTAATTGTAGGGGCGCAGCTTGCTACGCCCGCTTTTCGGGTTCAAGAAGGGTTTTCCGCAGCCCCCTCGCGGCGCGGTATCGCGAAAGGCAATCCAACCTGAAACTTCAACTCTTCCCAACGAACGAAACAAAAATCCACCGGTCGGGGACTGTCACATGAGATCCCGAAATCTCTACACACTCCAAGCCTGTCCGCTGCCAAGAGCGTAATTTATGTAGAGTCTTTTTCTCCAGAAATACGCGGGATATACCTAGGAACCGCCCAAGGCATTCAATCCAGAATACAAATGTGAGGGCGCTCGCGGCATTTTTCCTAATTTGTAGCTTTGCCAGCCCGGGTGCGTCTCAAGAGGCGGATAGACCGCCTCAGGCGGATATTTTTATCGACATTTTCCCGGACGGGAGCCTATCCGCTAACGTTTCAATCGAGCCCGCATCCGCCGATCTCGAAGACATTGAGAAATCATTGCTACGAATGGCGCCGTGTACGGACGGCATAGACTCCTGGTCCGACGAAGACTCGCACCAATTCCGACTTGAATGCCCCGATGCTCTCATGCGGAATCTACTGGTGACCAGCGGAAAGATCGATTTTTCCAATCTCCGGTCGACACTAAGCGAAACTGGGATCCGCGACTTCGATCTGACGGTCACTCACTCGAAGTTTCCGTACGTCGAAATTGACCCGAGTTGGCGGGAACGCACCACCGAAGGCGAGACCTCGGTCCGTTATGAGTATGAGGGCGAAGCCTCTGGCCTCCCGAGTGAGGTGCTAGCGATCAAGTTCGGCTTCAACTTCCAACACCGCCGCCAGGCCGCGATGATTTTGGCCGGCGCGCTGCTCGGCCCGTCGTTGCTTGTGCTGCTTATCGGACTGCTAGCTCGCTCCGGCGTCCCGATCGTCAAATCTGCGTGGCTCTCGAGCTATTACACTTGTGCGGCGGCTCTGGCCGTATTTCACGTGTCGTGGCAAATGTTGCCGACTACCGATCTGATCGATTCGCTAGCGTCGCGCTAATTCCCTGGAACGGCCAGGCAGCATGGTACGAATTCTGGTGGCGCTGCGCCTATTGGGTGCCTCCCATTTTCGGAGGCTGCCTAGCCGCTCCCGTGCTCCACTTGGTTCGAAATTGGCACGGCGGCTCGCCTTGGAGCCGTCGGGATACGTGCTCTTGGTTCGAAATTGGCACGGCGGCTCGCCTTGGAGCCGTCGGGATACGTTCGCGCAGGCCCTTTGGGGGCAACTTCGATATTTCTGGCCGTTGCAGTGCCTGCTGGTCGCCGTTGGACGGATCTACTACCAGGAATGGGCCGCGCTGCTCGCATGGATTGCGGCTGCCTACATCGGCTGGGCTCAATTCGCTAACCGAAGCGAGGAAGCGAAGCAAGTTGCCCTCGCACCGGCGGACGATGAACTTCGAGAGCGCGTAGCCGAGTTGGCCGAGAAAATCGGCGTGACTCCCCCTGAGGTTTGGGTGAAGAAGCCGGTGCGTGGAGAAGAACTTGGCGCTTGGGCGTCGACTCGCGCCGGCGTGGTGCTCAGCGAAGAGCTTCTCAGAAGCCTGACTAGGCGGGAGGTCAACGCTGTTGTATCACATGAACTCAAGCACCTGAAGAGCGGGCACCCCTGGTTGAGTCTGTTGGCGCTGATTGGTTCGATCGGCGTGGCGTTCATCGCCGGAACCGTCGCGTACTATTACGTCCAACTCCCTATTCCACAAGCTGCGTTCGATCTGGCGGTATTCGCGGTTGGGATGCTCGGCTTTTACGCGGTATCGAGGCGGTTCGAGCGCAAAGCGGATGAAGCGGCGGTCGACATCAGTGGCGATGGCGTGTCTTTCATTCGCGGCCTCGCGAAGGTGGAAAGCTTGACCGCGCTCCCGAACGAAACCACGGGTCTTCGGGAAATTTGGATGACGCATCCCACCTACCGTAACCGGATCGAAGCGGCGGCGCGACAAAGCGGCATCAGCACGAACGCGGTCGAAGAAATTCTACAGCGTTCGGATGACTCATCGGGCCATTACAATCTTCTGGCCCAAGAGAACGAGGAGGACGAGGACACACGCGTATTTTCGAAGCAATTGCGGCACCGGGTTGGTTCAACGATGGCTTGGGCTTTGCAAGCGTCGCGGCTAGGCGCCGCTGTGGCCGGCGCCATCCTGATTCCGAGGGTGTCCACCGGCCCGGCTAGCGTGATTGGATGGATCGCAGTCTTTTGCGTTGCCGCGCTGGTGTTGCGCGAGGCCGTCGAAATGGCGCTGGGCCGAGTCATGCTTGCGCGCCCTCGCTCCACACTTAACGACCGTCTCCGGCAACGAGGTTTCGACCCCGTGGGCCCAAACGTGATGCGAGCGAACTATTCTCCGATCGCGGATTGCCGCAACTATGACATGTTCAATTGGCTTGACGAAGGCTTGCTTTATCGAGGCCGTGACGCGCTGAGTTTTGTTGGGGAATCAACAATGTTCACGCTGCGGCGAGACCGAATTATTTCAATCAAGGAAGAGGTGCGCCGAGATTGGCAAACAAATCGCGACATTCGCGTGAACTGGAAAGACGATGCCGGAGAAGTGCGCGAGATGCGCTTTTGCGATCCACATGAGAATGAGGTTGCGGCGCTATTCTTCTCTCCGTTTTCGGCGAAGCTCGTTGCCTGGTCAAAGGGCGATGGACAGTTCGTAGAGCCTCCAGGCCGCTCGTTTCAGCCTCCGGATGTCCAAGACCATGCCGTCGGTGATTCGAATGTCGCGATGACTCCCGGCCTTGTGGGACAAATGACCGTATTTCTCTTCGCGACTTCCGCGCTGACCGACGCGTTTTTCGGCTTCGATCTGGACACTGATTACGTGCTCTACGCTTCGGGTTGGCACCTGGTGACAATCACGGTCGTGTCGGGATTCTTAGACTCGATTTGGTCTCTACTTCGAGACATGCGCTCACCACCGCCGTTTACAGCTCCACGCGACGATGTGGCTCGTTCGAGCGAGGCGAGGCATTTGGAAGTCTAGTCACGTGGAACCGGATAGCATCGCATGAAAAGAAACGACTTTGCCACAAGTGTCGGCGGCGTTGATATCGGCGGTTGAACTCCTGCGTGTAGCGGGCGTGGATTCGTCCAACAAGCCTCCCGAGGGAGTCGAGCCGCCGCGGCACGGCAATGAGACGGCCGTGATTACTCATCCCGCACCACCCGAGTAACGAGACGTCACAGGGCTCAAGTTATTCGCGGAGCAGATTTTGGTAGCGTCGCCGGTCTGCGGGACAGGAAGACGTCTCGGCGATTATTGCCCCGATGGGTGGTGTGATGCCGAACGCCCTCCGCAACGACCCGGCCTTCGCGTGCCATCGCGCAGCGCGGTCAGATTACCGCGACTCGCACCGATCTCGCCGATTCGATCTATAGCAAGTTCGGGTAGGGGCGCCGCGTGCTGCGCCCGCAAGCTTCCAAACCCCAAAGCAATCTTAAACTGACGAATCCATTCACAAAAACCACCGCCATCGACCTGCCCCAAAAACCCCGTCCCGTCAAAACAAAATATTTATCTCATTGAATACAAACGACTTCCGAAAATCGAACCGCAAATTCAGTACACCCCAGTCGTATAATCAACTAGGTGGATGATACAACAAACACAATCCGTCCCAACATCGCCTCTCGTCAAATCAAGCCCAAAAACCCACGGGATCACGATATGAGACCGTACCGTGCAACGGTCCACAAGAGAAATCTCACAGAAACCCTGCCAAATCCGGCCAATTCCATGGTTGAACGTAAGACAGGAAACGTATCGTTAGGTCAATCCCATCAGTTGATCTATTACGCTCAATCCATTCGCCGCGCGACGAACCGCAGCCGCACATGGTCGATTGCCCAACCGCCATCCTCATCGCATAACGCCGGCCTCACCGCCTCGACAACTTCCGCGACGGCCGCAGCGCGCTCGTTCTCGCTGAGGCTCTGAAAAAAGGTATGCCCAAAATTTCGCAGCCAATCCCCGACATCCCCGGGGATCCGCGTCCGATGATCAAAAACCTCAATCGATTCAACCGAAAACCCATGGGCGGCCAACCGCCGTCCGTATTCATCCGCACCAGGAAAATAAAACGGATTGACCTCGTCGATGTTGATGCCTCGCGTCGACAAGACCCGGCTCAGCGCCGTCAACACCGTTGCGACGTTGCCGGCAGCCCCCAATTCACCAACGAATCGCCCGCCAACTCGCAACGAACGCCAAACCTCGCGGATCAACTCGTCCGGACGCATCATCCAGTGCAGCGCCGAGTTCGAAAAGACCGCGTCAAACTCGCCGTCGAATGGCAGCGAGTAAGCGTCGACAACCCGCGCATCCAGACCGCGAAGCCGAGCGTCCAGCACCATGGCCTCACTCGAGTCAACTCCGACCACATCAGCGCCACAGGCCACGATCTTTTCGGTGAGCGCGCCGTCACCGCAGCCCAAATCGAGCACGCGCTCGTCGGGCCGGGCCGCCAAGACATCGACCAGAGGCTCTCCCAACCCGCTCATATAGCGAGCAGTGTCGCCATAAAGCCGAGCGTTCCAACTCGAAGCGTGCCGTTCCAAGATGGCCTAGCTCAAATCGAAATTTGCAACTCCCGTCGGCCCGGACCCACTCTAGACGATCTGTTTGGCCCCACGAATCACCGCCGCAACGTCTCGGATTCCTACGCCCGGTCCCCGAGGGACGCTTATGCGGCCGTCGCTGATCGTCAATTTCGGCTCGAACCAATCTTGGTAGCGCTCGATGTTGCGCTTGTATTCCTGGTAACGACCGATGCTTTTCGTACGCGAGGCGAAATGCAACATGTAGATGAAACCAAACCCGCCAGAAATGTGGACTGTCGTCGGCATTCCCGCAAGCTCAGCCATGTTGGCGACGCGCGCCGAGCGGATCAGGCCTCCGTAATACTGCAAATCTGGTTGAACGATGTCGACACCGTGGTTGGCTATCATCCAGCGGAAGCGCCGCTCGCTGTATTCTTGTTCGCCGCCCGACACGGGAATCGTCAGGGCGTCCGTGACTGCTTTCGTGTCTTCGAGATGGTCGAACGGACATGGCTCCTCAAAATAGACGGCGCCCTGCTCTTCGAGAACGCGGCCAATTGGAATAGCGTGCTCGGGGTCGTACGAACTATTCGAGTCGCCGTGCAAGTCGATCGAATCGCCGAACGTCTTTCGCGCCAGACGGATGAGATTTTCCGAGCGACTAGGAGCGGCATCGGCGTTGCGGCTCATGCGCCCGCCAAGCCGAA
This sequence comes from Bryobacterales bacterium, assembly GCA_965247305.1. Lineage (GTDB taxonomy): Bacteria > Acidobacteriota > Terriglobia > Bryobacterales > UBA6623 > CATQHP01. The sequence continues at coordinate 128,953 of OZ252030.1, forward strand.
ACTTCACCGCCTTGGCATGAGTTTCGTCGATCAGCGACTGAAGGTACTCGACCTCTTCTTCGGGGCTAGAATCCCGGCGGCCACTGGCAACATAGAAATCGATCTCGTCTCGAATTACGCCGCCCATCAATTCGCCTATGGACTTGCCCGCGACGCGTCCCAACATATCGAGGATGGCGAACTCAACCCAGGCCTGGGGAGTCCAAAACGCAAGCCCTTGCAACTTGTAGTTGCTGCCGTGGCGGTAGAGGTCCCACAGCAAGTCGGTCTCGATCTTGCGAGCGTCTTTGCCAATTAGAAAAGGAATGATGCGGTCGGCTAGGATCGGCGCCAGGTAGCCGCGGCCGTTGGTTAGTGAAACGCCTTCGGCTCCGTCTTTCGAGCGCACATGGAGGAACTGCGCCCCGTCCTTCTCAAGCAGGCGAATCGAGTCGATGATGATCGGCTCATCAAGTCCTGAAAGATCCAGCACGTGCTTCGCGGCGGCGGCATCGAGTTCCACGATCGTTGGCCCGGCGGCCTGAACGTCGGTTGTTTGAACGGGCGACTCGGCGCTGCATCCGGCGAGAGCGACTGCGGTTGAGGTGGCGACAAACTGGCGGCGGTTGATGCTCTGCATTGGAATCCTCTGGGCTCGGGCCCTTCTGGGCACACTTCCAAGAGCATAGGCTGTGTTGTTGGGTTTAACAACTCAAGACCGAAAATTCCAAGGCCGCGTGGCGATGTGCGGTTGGTTAATCCTTTGCAACACGAATGTGCAAGGGCTTGTTTGCGGCTAGGGCTAGGCCGGTGGCTGACCCAGGGCAATTCAGGCATCTGTCGCCGCGGCTCTCAAACCAGAGTTTCGATTCAGCTGGATCGAGAGACGCAGTTGCGTCTGAGTCCAGCGCCCAATAGTTCGTATAGTTCGGTTGAAGCGCCGTATAGCGAAGACGGGTTGGGCCAGTCCACGCACGCCACATTGCGTAGCGAATGAGCCTCGTGGGCGCGACGTAACTAAAGCGGAAGAGCGGGTCCGCGCGGATCGCCAGACTTGCCTTCGAAACCTTCTCGGTTAGTGAAAGCGTCGTGTAGGGACGGATTTCAAGCCCAGTCGCCGCCCAACTCGTGCAATTCCAGGCCGGGAAAAAGAAAATCATGCCGCCTGGTTTCGTAACTCTTCGAATCTCCCGCATAGCCTTCTCGGGATCAGGGACGTGCTCAAGTGTCCAGACTGTCCAGACCGCGTCGAACGTACTGTCTCCGAACGGAAGGTCGAGCGCCGACCCGAGAACAAATGGCTTATGGAAAAACCGAGCCGCACTCTTAGCGATGTCGAGGCCGGTGTAGTCGTCCACCAAATCTTGAAGCTGGCCACTGCCTGCGCCGACCTCAAGAGTTCGCGCTTGAGCCAGCCCGTAAAGCTCAACGAACTCGTTGATTTCGTCGAAGATAGCGAAGGCGTTGGTCGTGGATCGATTGATGCCTACGTATTCGTGATCGGAGCCCCCGGCGTCTTGGATGGACGTCTTGTAGACGTTCTCGTAGTAACTTTTCGCGTCGACGTTCTCTTCGACTGGGGGCAGCTCGACGTGGCCGGTATCGTACGGAAAATGCACCGCGACAACCAGCACGAAGTAGCCAACAACGATGGCGGTTACTACCAATAAACCCCTAATCGCAATGGCCAGTAAGTCTTTGAGCACAGGGGTTAGTATCGGCGGGTCGTGCCGTGGACTAGTTCGATCGTACGAAAATGAATGCCCCACAGCAAGAGAACCTGACCCTCGCTGCTTCGCGAACTGCCGGCGTCGAAGCTGAGGAATTTCTAGTGCTGCCGCGTCGGCGTCGGGATTCGGCATCTCTCATCAGCCGCCGGCGAAAGCACGTGCCTTCATGTCCAAAATGTCGTTGCGCTCGATCGCGGGTGCTCGACGGACTGCCAAAGGATGCCCGCGCGCGCGGACCGTCTCGTGTTGACGCACCTCTTACGCACTTTCGATCGCCATGTGGTGAGAAATGCTAGCTAGCGCTCGCCACGTTGGTACCGCTAGTACTTACCTGCGTAAGTTATAATAATTATGAGATAAATCGCGAGGGGTGACGGTGGTCTTGGTCCACTGGAAGGGCGTGGCGTCGCGGTTGTAGGCCTGGACAAATTTGTCGATCGCTTCGCGTACCTGGCGGGGCGATGTGAAGCTGGCGCCTTGCAGCGCCCGGCGACTGAGAATGCTGAACCATACCTCGATCTGATTGAGCCAAGAGCTATAAGTTGGCGTGTAGTGAAAATGCACGTTCTTATGGCGTTGCAGCCAGCGGTCATGGCGGGGTTTGTGGGTGTTGAGATTGTCCAAGATGACGTGGATTTCGAAGCCGTCGTAGAGATCCGTCAACTGATTCATGAAGTCGAGAAACTCGCGCCGGCGGCGGCGCTGGTAATGGTCGGCGGTAATCCAACCGGTGGCCACCTCCAGAGCGGCGAACAGCGTTGTTGTGCCATGGCGTTTATAGCCGTGAGAGAAACCGGTCAAGGCCTTGCCGTTGGGCAGCCGCAGCCAACCTTGTGCCCGCTCGAGTGCTTGAATACTGGGTTTCTCATCGACCGCCAACACGACGGCGTTCTCCGGCGGGTCGAGATATAGAGCGACGACATCGGCGGCCTTGCGCGCAAATTCCGGGTCGGTCGAGATACACCAACTGCGTCGTCGCCGCAGCGAGATGCCCTGCCGCTTGAGTACCCGCCAGACTTGATGATCGCTGACGTCGCCCAGCGCCGCGGCCAGCAGCGTGCCCGTCCAGGTGGCGTGACCTTCCGGCGGGGGCTGATCGAGCATCGTCAAAATGCGCTTGCGGGTGGCCTCGTCGTAACGCGCCGGCTTGCCCGAGCGGGGCCGGTCGACGAGGCCCGCCAGCCGCTGCTCGGCAAAGCGCAGGCGCCACTTCGACACCCGCGACGGCGGTGTGTTGAGTTGCTGGGCGATGGCGCTGGTGGCAGCGCCGGCGGCAGCCAACAGCACGATCCGAGCTCGCTCGACCATGCGCCGTTCCGTCTTGTGAGCCTGGACCCAGTGACGCAACGTCTGCTCTTCTTCCGAACTCAACGTGATCGCGGTCGCGGGCCTGGGCATGCCCCAGCTTGTCATACTACGTAGTACTTGTGCAAGTAAGTACTAGGGCCAATTGCGATAGCGAGTATGGAGTACACTCAACGGACTTATGACGTCGGAGGAAACCCAGGGCGAGGCGAAGGTTCCGTGGTTTCTGATCGGCGTTCTGCTCGCCTCGACGACGATCAACTACATTGACCGCGTTGCTATTGGAACGCTTGCGCCAACCTTGCGCGACGAGTTTGGAATGTCGAACACCGACTACGGTTGGGTTATCAACTCATTTCAGTTTGGGTATCTGCTTTTCTATCTTATTGGCGGACGCCTCGGTGACCGCTGGGGCCCTCGCTTCGCTCTGACGGTGTATGTCGTCTGGTGGTCGGGGGCCGGCATGTTGCATGCACTAACCACGGGAGCGGTGACCCTAGGAATTTTTCGGTTTCTATTGGCGGTCGGAGAAGGGGGGACATGGCCGACCGCGTTAAAGAGCGTCGCGGAAAATGTACCGGGGCGAATGCGGTCGTTTGCGACGGGTATCGTCAACAGCGGCTCGGCCGCCGGTGCGATCATCGCGCCGCCGCTGGTCGGTTGGCTGGCACTCACCTGGGGCTGGAGGACATCGTTTCTAGTCACAGGAATGCTGGGTTTCATCTGGCTGCCGTTCTGGCGCGCTGCTACGAATAGAGCGGCAACCATCGTGCCGCCTGCGCCGAAAGTCAAAGGCGCGCCGTGGCTCAAGCTACTGACTTACAAGCAGGCCTGGGCGGTTGCGCTCGCTCGCGGCTTCGGCGACCCGATGTACAACTTCTATCTTTTTTGGCTACCTGAGTATTTAGCTCGAGAGCGCGGATTGGACCTCGCCGGCATCGCGGCTATTACGTGGATTCCCTTTGTCGCCGCCGATATTGGAAACTTGCTTGGTGGCGGCATCACTTCGTACCTGATTGCACGCGGCTGGTCGACGCACCGCGCTCGTAGGACGGTGATGTGGGTCATGGCAATGTGCACAATGGTCGGCATCGCGGCCGCTTTCGTAGAAAGCGTCTATGCGTGCATAGCGATCGTCGCGCTCGCCTGCCTATTCTTCATGACGTGGTCGGTCAACGTGATGATTCTCCCATCCGACTGGTTCTCGTCCCAGAACGTCGGGACGGTGTTGGGGTTGTCAGGCGCGGGAAATGGAGTCGGAAACTTGATTAAGAACGCCGTCATCGGATACGTGCTGGACAAAACGGGCAGCTATCGGTTGGTTCTAATCGGCGTCGGTTGCCTCGTACCGATAGCCCAAACATTGTTGACGCTTGTCGGTGGTCGTATCGAACGCGTCGATACCGCTGAAGCCGCGGAATCGGCTTGAACGCGGCGTTACGGCTTTTGGTATGGGATGTGTCGTTCCCCCAGCGGGTCTAAGCGACTCTCAGGTTCCAGACCTGCAATCTGTCCGCGGGCTTGTCGCGACCGCGGCAGGCCCAGAAGAACCGCGGCGAGCGAGGTGAAACGTCGCAAGAATAGGCGAGACTTTCAGATGCTCGTGCGGCAGAATATCGGAATGAGAACACTCTTGCTGATAGCCCTTTTAGCTGGCGTCGCGTATGCTCAGACACGGGAATTTGCGATGCGCTTCTCGATGATCAGTCTTGGCGTTACCAACATGGATCGCTCAGTCGAGTTTTATCGAGACACGCTCGGAATGCAGTTGGCCGGTGAAATCGGCGAGGTGACAATGGTTCGCGCCGGTGACTTAACGATCGCTCTGAATCTCCCCCTCGCGCAGTCTGTGGGCGACCAGATCGTTGGCGCCGTTGAGGTGATCTTTAACGTCGATAGCGTCGTCGATTCACACGCGAACCTTGCCGCGCGAGGATGCAATTTTGTAAACGCTCCTCGCGAAATCTTTCCGGGGACGTATGCGACTACGTTCATCGACCCCGACGGACACCGCCTGACGATCATGGGACCGCGTTAGCTGGTGGGAGAGCACGCAACAGTGCGACTCCCGGCGGTTCGGGACCAGCTTCTGGCGATGCAGTCGGAAGACTTGGCGGTGAGGGCTGAGCTTGAGACCCACGGGCTATTGGGTGACGGCTACCGTCCGGAAATGCAGCAGGTGCATGAACCAAACGCGGTCCGACTCGAAGCAGTCGTCAAGCGCCGCTAACCACGTCGGTGGCGTCGCCTTTGGCGGTCAACAAGGAAAGAAACGCTCTGGACGCCTGGGCGCGGTCAGTTGGCTGGCGCGATTAGTGTTACTCGAGAAATGCTGACGAAAAGCTAGAGCATTTTTCAGGAATGGCATAGACCGCTTGCCGCGGCACCAAGCCCGTGAAAATCGGAGGCGCGACTGTAAAGGAGTGCGGTGGCGGAGCAGCTTTCTGGAATACGCTGAGTTAGGACCTGCTCATCATTCCTCAACAGGACCCGACTCATCTTTCCCAGTTCACCCTTCGCCACCGCACTCCTTTACAGTCGCGCCTCCGATTTTGGACAGCGGAATCTAGTCTCAAGAAATTGCCGGCTTCACCGCTTTTCATTCAAGAACGGTCTACGGCGTTACTGAAAATGCTCTAGTCTTCCACCCCGAAAACGAAGAGTGCGTGGCCTAAAGCGATCGCCACCCGTTGCTTGCCGTCAACCGCGTAGCTGATCGGGTTTGACGCCGCCGGGCCTCCGGTCGAAAAATTCCAGAGCGGTTTTCCGGACTGGCTGTCGAGCGCAAAAAACGAGCCTTCCGGCGAGCTTCCAAAGACGAGTCCACCGGCCGTAGAAAGCACTCCCGCCCTGGGTTGGCCCCCCATCGGAAAAGCCCACTTGAGCGTGCCTGTTGCGGCGTCTAGCGCGCGTACCTCGCTGTAGGGTTCCTCTCCCGGAATCATCCGCGCGCCACCCGCATTGTAGAGACTGCCCTGTTTGTAGATGGCTTCACCCATGTGAAAAATATGGCCCATATCGAGCGTAGTCACGAAGAACAGGTCCTCGGTCGGGCTGTATGACGGGCTGAACCAATTGGTCGCGCCCGGCACTGACGGATAGACCTTGGTTCCCTCGAGGGTTGGTAGCATATTGGGCACTCGCATCGGGCGTCCGCTGTCGTCGAGCCCTTTGGCCCAGGTCTGCTTCGCAAATTGTTTTCCTTGCAGGAACTCACCTGACTCACGATCAAGTACGTAGTAGAAAGCGTTGCGATTCGCGAATAGCACGACCTTGCGCTTCTCGCCTCGTACGACGGTTTCTATCAGCACCGGAACTTCGGTGGAGTCCCAGTCATGGACGTCATGCGGCGTGAACTGGAAGTGCCATTTCAGCTTGCCCGTATCAGCGTCGAGAGCCGCCAACGAGTCGGAGTAAAGGTTGTTGCCCTTACGGACTTCGCCATTCCAGTCGGGCCCGGGGTTTCCTGTACCCCAATAGACAAGGTTGAGATCTGGATCGTACGAGCCCGTCACCCAGGTCGTCGCGGAGCCACGCTTCCAGCTATCGCCCTCCCAGGTCTCGTTGCCGGGCTCGCCTGGTCCGGGCACGGTCCAAAATCGCCAGGCACGTTCACCGGTCTCGGCGTTGTAGGCGTCAAGGAAGCCGCGCACGCCGTACTCTCCGCCGGCCATTCCGACGACAATCTTGTCCTTCACAGCGAGCGGCGCAACGGTCACCGAAACCGACTTGTGGTAGTCGATAACTTCAACGTCCCAGCGAACGAGGCCACTCTTCGAGTCGAGCGCGACGAGGTGGGCGTCGAGCGTGCCGATGTAGACCGAATCGCCGAGTACGGCGACGCCGCGATTGACGTGTCCGCAACAGACCGGAATGTCATTCGGCAACTCACGCTTGTACTTCCACAGCGGCCTGCCCGAGCGCGTGTCGAGCGCCGTCACGTCGCTGGGTGGTTCAGAAATGTACATCACGCCGTCGACAACTAGCGGAGTGTTCTCGAACTTGTGCAGCGTATTGATCTGGTAGGTCCACAGCGCCTTGAGGTTGGCGGCGTTGTCGCGATTGATCGCTGTAAGTAGCGAGTGGCGATGAGCCGAGTAATTTCCCGAGTAAGTGAGCCAGTTTTGGGGCTCCGCGTCGGCGTTGAGGATGCGTTCGTAGGTGACTTGGGCGCCGAGTACGGACGCCAGTAGTAGTGCAGAAATTAGGAATCTCATCGGGTCCCCCGCAGTGTGGCCAAGAACGAAACGAGGTCGTCGAGCTCGCCGGCCGAAAACATATCGCCATATGGCGGCATCGACGATTCGCCTCTACGTTTGTTGAGCTCGGCGAGGTCGGATTTGCGCAGGGAATGGAAAGCGTCAGAGAAGTCGCGAATCAGCATCGTGAACGGGTCCTCGCTGAGGCGGACTCCCTGGATTCGGCGGCCGTCGTTGTGAACCGCGGTTACTAAGAGAAAGCCCTCGGGTACCGCGGCGGCGGGTTTGACCAACGACTCGCGAATGTGGCCCAGGCTGCGTCGAGCTCCAACGTCGGTTAGCTCCGGACCTTGGCGTCCGCCGCTGCCGTTGAGCCAGTGGCATGCCGCGCAATTCCCTTTACCGTTGTAGAGCTGTTTGCCGGCGCTGGGATCACCCGGCAGCGGCTCGGGCTCGGTCTTGCCAAGCGACTCGACGTAGGCGGTAATTTTCCAGATTTCGCGGTCGTGCAGCTGCCAGCCCCGCGGCATCTCGGTGCCTGTGATTCCTAAATCGATCACGAGAAAGAGCGACTGGGCGTCGCTCACGTGTGACAAATTCGGGCGGGCTAGGTTGGGCCCAAGGGCACCTTGGCCTCCCGGGCCGTGGCATCCGCCGCAGTGTCCATCAAAGAGCTTCTTGCCCTGCGAAATTTCCTGGGCGGTGACCGGCGGTCGAGGCGGGACGGGTTCTTCGCGGACGACTTGGGCCTGGAGTGTGACGGCGATTAGAATCGCAGCTGTCAGGAGTCGCAACTATTCCCTCCGGCGATAGGTATCTCGGTCCGCACGGCGGACAATCAATGGTAGCTTAGGCCGCCTAGCGAGATCGCGTAACAAAGTAGCTGCGGCGCGCACTGACCTGCGCGCTGCTGGAGACTATCATAGGCACGGAGTCGACCGAAGCATGCCACTTCAGATACGTCGCGGAATTTTTAAGGGACTCGTCTCGTGGATCGGCGGCGTGTCGATTGCCGGCTTGCTGTTGAATTCTCGCGCTCAAAGCGCGAGGCAAATCAGTGGCTTCGATCACGTCGCGGTGCCGATGCGCAACGAACAGGCGATGGTGGACTTCTACCGTTCGCTAGGCTTCGTAGTGAACGAGGGTACTCGCATCTGCTCGGTACACTTCGGCGACCACAAGATCAACTTCCACCGCGAAGCCCTTTGGAACGATAAGAAGTTCACTCTACGCGCGCCGGCCGCTCAACCGCCGTGTGGTGATTTCTGCTTTGTTTGGAGCGGATCGGCGGACGAGCTGGTCGCGCTGTTGGAACGCGCCCGGGCGAGCATCATCGAGGGTCCGGTTCAGCGTCAAGGCGGTCGTGACGGCGGTAGCGCTAGAGGCGTTAGCCGCTACATTCGCGACCCCGATGGCAATTTGCTGGAGTTCATCATTTACTAGAGCATTTTCAGAAATGGCATAGACAGCTTGCCGCGGCACCACGCCCGTGAAAATCGGAGGCGCGACTGTAAAGGAGTGCGGTGGCGGAGCAGCTTTCTGAAATACGCTGCGTTAGGACCTGCTCATCATTCCTCAACAGGACCCGACTCATCTTTCCCAGTTCACCCTTCGCCACCGCACTCCTTTACAGTCGCGCCTCCGATTTTGGACAGCGGAATCTAGTCTCCAGAAATTGCAGGCTTCATGGTGTCGGCTAGCAAGCAACCCTCGCCCGCCTGGCCGCGTTGCTTGACGGTAATGACTAGCGGCCCCAACAGGGAAACCCGTCACCAAGACAAGAGCACGATCAATGTCGAAAATTTTAGCCGGCGAAGTTTATGATCGACCCGGTTCCAGCTACGTGGCGCTGGCGTACGTCTTTCGCAAGAGCTGAGCGCAGCGCGTCGCGCCCTTCGCTATGCTGTTCTCGATGAAACGCCTGCTTGCCGGACTTGTCCTGATTGCGTCGATAGCGCTGGCCGAAGACGTTGGTCAATCGCCGCTGATCTTCCGCGAAGACTGGACGGCCACACCGCCGTCGCTGCCTCTTACGCAGCGAGATGTCGTCAACAGTGAGGTCGCGGTGGGTGTCCATGGCCCTGGCGCGGGCTTAATCAAAAAAAGTTTCCACGACGCACGCGAGTGGGACGCGCACTACATCTGGTCAGGCTTAGCTCAAGGAACTTGGGCGGTGACGCTTTCGCTTAAGTCCGGGACGCTGATGGATTTATCTACACAAGCAACAGTGCGTTGGCGCAGCCAGCAGGCCGGCTTCCGCGCTTTGCGACTCGTGATCGGCCTGGCGGATGGTTCGTGGCTCGTGAGCGACGAGAGCGACCCGGCGGCTGCGAATTGGCGCGTTCACGAGTTCTCGCTTACCGATATGCGCTGGCGCCAACTCAACATCAAGACCGTAACGGAGGGCCGCTGGGCCGACGGCGTCGATCTGAGCCGCGTTCGCGCCATCGGCTTCACCGACTTAATGGCCGGCGGACGCAGCGCGGCCTGCTCGCGGCTCGATTGGATTGAGGTCTTCGGGCAACGCGTCATCGAAGGACCGATTGAGTTGTTCATCCTGTCCGGCCAATCGAATATGGTCGGTTGGGGCAACAGCCTCGAGTTGGATAGCGTTGCGCGATTCGGACACGACAACCGCCTGGTCATGTACGAGGCCGGCAAGTGGCAAAACCTCAAGCCTTTTAAGGAGCCCGCAAAGAATCAGCGCGAGGGCTGGAACATTACTGAATGGACCTTTGGCCCCGAAATCGGTTTCGCCCACGCCCTCGCGAAGGCTTGGCCCGACATGAAGATCGGAATCGTGAAGCAAGCCGTTGGCGGCACGGGCATTATGGCCTGGGCGCCTGAATGGAACAAAGCTGACGCTGACCTAACGAACGACAGCGCCAAGGGCTCGCTTTACAAAGAGCTCATCGACAAAGTGCGGGCCGCGAAGAAGTCGGGCAATGTTAACATCCGGGGCTTCGTCTGGCTGCAGGGCGGCAAGGACATGATCTCGATGAAGACCGCCGAGCGCTACGCGGACAACCTCAAGGCTCTTGTGGCAGCGGTTCGCCGCGACGTCGGTATTGCGGACCTGCCCGTACTAGTAGGCACATATCGTCAGGGTGACATTCCCGATGCATTCGATGGCGTTGACTTGGCGGCTTTTACTTATGAGAGCGACAAACCTCGACCGGGTGCGCTCACCGTAATGAAAGCGCAAACCGACGCGCCGAACTATATCCCGAACTCGAGGGCCGTGATATTGCGCGACCTGCCGACGCACGCCAACAATGTCCACGCCAATACGGAGGGGATGCTGCGTGCTGGGCGGGCGTACGCGGAGACGTTTTTGGAGGCGTTCGGTGCCAAGAAACCTCCGCGAACTCGGTAAACGGGCGTAGCAAGCTACGCCCCTACGAGCAACTTGCTTGTTATCAGTGTTGTAGGGGTGCGACATGTCGCACCCTCCGACGCTCGCAATGCCGGTGGAGGTTTTTTCACACCCCCCGAGTGCGCGGGCTAGAGTCCGGTCTCAACCCAGCGGCGCTCGTTCGCTGAAGTCTCTACTGCGTCGAGCACCCGCTGCACTTCGAGCGCATCCTTAATCGTCGGCTCGACCTGCTCGCCGCTCTCAACAGCCGCTAAGAAATCCGCTAGCGCGGCAATAAACGTGTGCTCGTATCCCGTCTGGTGGCCGGGTTTCCAGAGCTTCCCTCCATAGGGATGATCAGCGCTGCTGACCAGAATAGTGTTTCGGCCTCGCAAGCGATTCTCGTCGGTGGCATCGAAGAACTCCAGTCGGTTTAGGTCTTCGAGGTCGAACTTCAACATGCCTCGTTCTCCGTGAATCTCGAATCGATTGGCGTTCTGAAATCCTACGGCGAAGCGGGTGGCCTCGAACGTCGCCAACGTCCCACTTGCAAAGCGTGCCTGAACGAAGACGGCGTCGTCCACATCAACCGAAAAGCGTTGGCCCGGATTGGCTGGATCGGGATTATCTGGAATAAACGTTTCCATTGTGGCCGAAACTTCTTTGAGCGGTCCCAGGATCATCATCGCGGTATCGAGCAGATGCGAATTCAAATCACCGTTGGCGCCAGAACCGGCGGCGGCCTTTGACATCCTCCACGCGGATCGACGAACGGGGTCGATTCCCCAGCCCTGCAAATAGGTTGCGCGGTAATGAAATACGCGGCCCAGCTTGCCTTCGCGAACCAAGTCCCGAGCAAAGGCGATTGCGGGCACGCGGCGGTAGTTAAACCAAACCATGTTGGGAACGCCCTTTGCGGCCTCAGCCATCGCTTCGGCTTCAGCCGCGTTGTTCGCAAGTGGTTTTTCGCAGAGCACCATCTTGCCCGCCTCGGCAGCTGCAATGGCCATTTCCGCATGGAGATGATTGGGGGTGCAGATGTCGACGATGTCGATGTCATCGCGCTCGATTACTCGCCGCCAATCGGTCTCAGTTTCCTCCCAGTCCCAGGCGCTGGCAAGGGCCTCGACTCCCTCACGGTTGCGGCCACAGACGATCTTCCGACACACCTTTCGCAGTTCCGGAAAAAAGTGACCGACCTGCGCATAGGCGTTACTATGCGCCTTGCCCATCATGCCGTAGCCGATCATGGCGACGTTCAGTTCAGACATGGAACGCAGCTTAACACCCGCGCGCCGGACAAGTTGAGTCAGATATGGGCGGCAGCGGCGGCCCACTCATGGCCGCCCGTGGTCGGCTCGTATCGGACCGGTTCAAACGAGCGCCGCACAACTTCCCGTGCTTCGGCGTGGCTCGCGATACGGCCCGCCGCTATCGCCTGCAACAGCACGTTGCCAATGGCGGTCGCTTCGACGGGACCTGCCACTACTGATATGCCGGCCGCGTCGGCGGCGAACTGGCAGAGCAGTGCGTTCCGCGAACCGCCACCGACGATATGCAGTGTCCGCGGCGCGCGACCGGTTATCTCGGCCAGATCGCTCAGCACCGAGCGGTACTTTAAGGCCAAGCTCTCGAAAATCGCGCGCGCGAACTGCCCCGGAGTCTGTGGGGCTGGTTGACCAATCTTGAGACAAGCGGCGGCGATTCGGCCCGACATATCACCGGGCGAAACGAACACCGGATCATCAACATCGATAAGCGAACGAAATGCTTCGCACTCTTCCGCGTCGCGGCAAAGCTGGTCATAGCTTGTTTCGATTCCCTGGCGCGACCATTCGCGGCGGCACTCCTCGAGCACCCACAGGCCGCAGATGTTTTTCAACAGCCTGGTCGTTCCGAACACGCCGCCCTCGTTTGTGAAATTCTTTTCAAGAACGGTCCGCGTCACGTACGGCTTGGGAGTTTCAACGCCCAACAGCGACCAGGTGCCTGAACTCAGATAGGCCCAGTCGCCCGATTCGGCCGGCACCGCCGCAACCGCCGAGCCGGTATCGTGTGAAGCCGGTGCGACGACTCCCATGGCGCCAACCCCACACTCTGCCGCAACTCTGTCAGTGACATCTCCAATTCGCGTGCCCGGCTCGACGACGTCGGCGCAGATCGCCGTCGGCAGTCCGAAATTCTCGAGCACTGGCCTCGCCCAATCCCGCTTGCGCGGATCAAAAAATTGCGTCGTCGTCGCGTCAGAATACTCGCAAACCTTCACGTCACTGAACCAGTAGTGAAACAGGTCTGGCATCATCAGCAGAGTTTCCGCCGCATCAAGCGCCGGCGTTCCTTTCATCGAAAGCAGTTGGTAGAGACTGTTAATCTCCATAAACTGCAATCCCGTATGCTCGAAAATCTCCTCGCGCGGCGTGATCGCGAGGGCCTTTGCCAGAAACCCGTTCGTGCGGCTATCACGATAGTTGAAGGGGTTGCCGATCAGCCCGCCGTCGCGGTCCAAGAGCGCGAAATCCACGCCCCAGGTGTCGACGCCGAGTGAGACAGGCTTTGACGCGGCGGTCTTTCGCAGGCCATCTTTCATCTCACTGAAAAGCCGCAGCACGTCCCAGTGAAGATGTCCGAGCACCTCGATGCCGGGATTAGAAAATCGATGTATCACCTCAAGCGATACGCGCTCGCCGTCGAAGCTTCCGAGGGTCACGCGCCCGCTTCCGGCCCCTAAATCGATCGCCACATAATTTTCGGCCACGGTCGATTGTCGCGCAGCGCCTGGGCGTGGTTCAAGCGATCATCCGCGTGACGGGTGGCCCTCTGGGATGGGCACGATGCGGACCGGGTTTCCAATCGCCATCACGCTGTCGGGGACAGGGCGCGTTACTACAGAACCGGCCGCTACCACCGCTCCCTTGCCAATCTTGATGCCACCCACGATCACGCTGTTTGACGCCACCCAGGCGCCGTCACCAATTTCGACGTCGCGAACGTAGCCATCGCCGGCGCGGTGCTCGGGTTCACCGAAATGGTGATTGCCGGTGGTAATAGTGACGCGAGGTCCGATATCGACGTTCTTTCCGATGCGGATGCGGGACCCGTGGGCGGCAATGATCAGACACTCATAACTAATAAACGTGTTTTCGCCGATCTCAACAAAAGGTGTCACGAACCGAGCGGAACTGATGACGCGGACGTTTGCGTCAACGGTTAGCCCGGCAACCCTCAGCAGGGAGCTCTTGATCGCGTAGAAGCGAGTTAGTGGGAAGAGCCGGATCGAGAGCAGGCACAGCTTCGAAAGGAGTGTTCGAAATGCACCCATAGGAGGTTTCCGCCAATGCTATCACGCTCGATCGGCGGGACTCTTAGTCGCCAATACGCGAAATGAATCGGCGGTTCGCGATCCATGCTTTGATAAATATTGACCCTGGCCGGCGACACTGTCGACCGACTGTCTCGATTGCACGAGGTAAGAGCTAATGCTGGAACCCGCGCCCGTAGTTGCGCTTCTCTCGGAATGCCTGCAAGAACTCGCCGAGCAATCGGGGTTCGACGTGCCGACGCCGATTACCGAGTCGACTCCGCTGATGGGTAAAAGCTCGGGACTCGATTCGCTCGGGCTCGTCAACCTGATCGTTGACGTCGAGGGGCGCTTGCTCGATGATTTTGACGTCGAGATAACCCTCGCCGACGAGCGAGCGATGTCGCAAAAGCATAGCCCCTTCCGCACCGTCGGCAGCTTGGCTGCGTATGCCTGCATGCTGGCCGGAGAGCCGCGCGATGGCGACTGACCCGGCGGTCGTACTCGTGACCGGTTCTCGCAAGGGGATTGGCCGCCACCTCGCCGAGCATTTTCTGGCGAAAGGGGCGCTCGTAGAAGGTTGCAGCCGCAAACCCGCTGACTGGAGCCACGAAAACTATCACCACCATCTAGTTGACGTTGCCAACGAGAAGATGGTCCGCAAGATGGTCAACGACATTCGCAAACGTCGCGAGCGCGTGGATATAGCTGTCAACTGCGCCGGCGTCGCTTCGATGAATCACTCGCTGCTCACACCGGCTTCGGCGGTCGATCGCGTCATGGAAACAAACGTGCGGGGAACTTTTTTGGTCTGCCGCGAGGTAGCCAAACTGATGCAGCGCCGAAAATACGGACGCATCATCAACATCGGTTCGATCGCGGCGCCAATGGCGCTCGAAGGTGAGGCCATCTACGCGGCATCGAAAGAGGCTGTTGTAACGCTTTCGCGGGTGATGGCCCGCGAGCTGGCGGAATACGGCATTACGTGCAACGTCGTGGGCCCTACCCCCGTCGATACCGACTTGATTCGCGGCGTTCCATCGGAAAAAATCGATGCAATCGTCGAGCGCCAAGCGGTGAAAAGACTCGGCACGTTCGAAGATGTCGACAACGTTGTCGATTTTTTTGCCGATAGCAGAAGTGGCTTCATCACCGGCCAGGTCATTTATCTGGGAGGAGTTTAGTGCCCGCAAGCTGGTTGCTCGATCGGATGGCCCAGTGGCGCGATCAGCCGGCGATTGCTTGGCGGGATCGAGTCGAGAGCTACGGCGAGTTGCTCGATCGGGTGGCCGCCTGGCAGGAGCGGCTCGAGTGCGAAGGCGCCAAGCCGGGTCAAGTGGTGGCGCTAGACGGCGACTATTCTCCTAGTGCCTGCGCCCTCATGCTGGCACTGATTCAAAGGCGCGCGGTTGTTGTGCCGCTCACAGAAACCGCCCGCCATCACCGAACCGAGTGGTTCGACATTGCCGAGGTCCAAGCCGAGATCACGATCGACGAGCACGACGAGCCGCGGATTGCGCGGCGGCGGGGTAGCCCGCGTCACGAGCTGACGCGCGGCTTGCTCGATCAAGGCCGGCCCGGGTTGATTCTTTTTACGTCAGGGTCAACCGGCAAGAGTAAGGCGGCGATACACGATTTCAGCGCACTGCTCGAAAAATTCAAGGTCCAGCGCCACAGTTTTCGAACGATCTCATTCCTGCTGCTTGACCATATCGGCGGCATCAATACGATGTTCTACGCGCTTTCGAACGGCGGAACGGTAGTTGCGGTAGAGAACCGCCGGCCAGAAGACGTTTGCCGCGCAATCGAGCAACATCGCGTCCAACTGCTGCCTACCTCACCTACGTTTCTTAATTTGTTACTGATCTCAGAAGCGTACCGGCGATTCGACATCTCGTCACTAACCACGGTGACGTACGGCACCGAGCCGATGCCCTCGAGCACGCTCAATCGGCTTCACGAAATCCTGCCCGACGTGCGGCTGCTACAGACATACGGACTTACCGAGGTGGGAATCCTGCGCTCGAAGTCCAAAAGCTCTGATTCGCTGTGGGTGAAGCTTGGCGGTGAGGGCGTCGAAACGAAAGTCGTCGACGGGGTGCTTTGGATTCGCTCAAAGTCGGCCATGTTGGGCTACCTGAATCACGCCTCTCCATTTGATGCGGATGGATGGCTGAACACACAGGATATGGTTGAGGTCGACGGCGAGCATTTCCGAATTATGGGCCGTCGCAGCGAGATCATCAACGTCGGTGGCCAGAAGGTGTTTCCGGCCGAAGTTGAGAGCGTGCTGCTGCAAATGGAAGGCGTGACGGACGCCACCGTTTATGGCGAGCAAAACACGATCACCGGCCAGATCGTCGCGGCCCGGCTGAACGTCGAACCAGCAACAACCGAATCGCAGATTAAGAGAGAAGTCAGACGATTCTGCAAGGGCAAGCTGGAGCCCTACAAGATTCCAGTAAAAGTGAAACTAGTTGACGATCGGCAATTCTCCGACCGTTTCAAGAAACTTCGTTAGCCCGCATTTCTCACCACGTGGTGAGCGAAAGTGCGTGAGAGGTGCGTCAATATGAGGCGGGCGACGGTCGGCGCGCGGAGGCGTACTTGACAGTCCGTCGAGCACTCGCGATCGAGAGCAACGAAGTAGTGGCGCACCTATCGCCTGCTTTCGCCGTCAGGTGGTGAAATATGCGGGCTAGTTCTTTTTGACGACCGATACGAGCGTAACGTCGTCGTGCGCGGGTTTGCCGGCCAGCCAGCCTTGGACGGATTCTATAACGCGTACTACCATCGTTTCGGCGTCGGCGTCCGCACGTTCCTTGAACAAACCGGCAAGCCGCTCTGTCCCAAACTCATCGCCGTCAGCGCCCTGCGCCTCGCTCACTCCATCGGTGAACATCACCAACGAATCGCCCGGGCTCATGCTAGCCTTCCCAACGTCGAACGCCATCAACGGGAACATCCCAACGATCGGTCCACCCACGCCGAGACCCTCGACTGTACCGTCGCCACGAACCAACAACGGCCTCTCGTGCCCCGCGTTGCAATACTGGATCTCGCCAGAAATTCCATCCATGCGGCAAACAAACGCGGTGATGAAGCGGTTTGCCGGGCAAACACTACACAAGGTGTCATTCAGCCGCGTAGCCATCGTCGCCGGGTCAAGGTCATCCTGCGCCAACACCTGCACGCGAGCCTGAAAATTCATCACCAACAACGACGCCGGCATCCCCTTCCCGGCAACGTCGGCGATGATGACCCAAACCGTGTCGTCGTCTAGTGGGAAGTATCCGAAGTAGTCGCCGCCGACAGTCCGACAGGGCTCGGAATAGCCCGCGATATCAAACCCTCGAACTGCCGGTGAGCCCTCTGGCAGACACTGTTTTTGGATGTCCGCGGCCTGCTGCAGCTCGTTTTCCAAAAACTGTTTCGCCTTTTCAACTTCGGCTAGTCGCTCGCGCTCGATGCGCATGGCCGCGACGTTGGCCATCACGGTGAGCATTTCTAGGTCTTCGTCGGATATGCCCTCCGCCCGACCGGAATCGAGGTACAGCATGCCAATTACGGTGTCGTCGGTCTGCAGGGGCACCGCTACCAAACTACGAATCCCCTCGCTAACGATGCTCTCGTGGGCCTTCCAATCCGGATCGATCAATATGTCGCGGATGACCAGAGAAACCTTTTCGTTGATAACACGATCGCGCACGCCCTTACTGATGCGAAACTCGTTCCCACGTCGCGCCCGAACGACCAATTCTTCGCCTTCGCAAGTAAACAATACACCGCGCTCGCAGTCGACAACGTCAATCGCCAAATCCAGCACGATCTCAAACAATTCGTGCAGCGGTCGCGGCGTAGCCAACTCGCGTCCCATCTTTAGTAATGCTGTGATCGGCGTCCACTTTCGGACGCTACGCGATGGCTCTTCGGTTGCGAGCAAGTCTTCGAGTTTGGCGACTCGCGTAATCTCGCCAAACATGCTGAGGCCCTCTGACTCGAAGCTGACGCTTTCCGAGTCGGCGTCCTTCAACTCCTCGTAACGGATCTGCAGGTGGGCGGCAACGATGGCGGAGCCGTTTTCCAAAGCGCGCGAACCCTCGAGGCGTTTGCCGTTGACGAACGTTCCATTGCGACTGCCCAGGTCACGTACCACCCAACCATGTTCAGCGCGCTCGAACACGGCATGACTGCGCGACAGTCTTGATTCTTCCGGGTAACAGAGTTGATTTGAATTGGCGCGGCCGAGCGAAACCGCGGCATCGGTAAGCGTAACTTTTCGAGTCGAACCTTCGGCGGATATGACAACTAACTGCCGCTTCATCGTGACACTTCCCCAGCCGCCGAGGGTAGCAGAGCGGGCGATCTCGATCAAGAGAGGAGAGTGCAGTATGCGGCCAAAGGGCCAGCCGAGCGGATGAAAGCGGGGCGCAATCGTCGCGGATGTCTACGATGGGCCGGTTTTTGAACCTCTATCGGCCAACCCGCACCCAGCCAGAGCCCTCGTGCCCGAATGAAAATTTCTCGGGGTGAAGAATCTCAGCCAATATTTCCAGCGATTCAACCAGCCGTGGGCCGGGTCGATTGAAGAACTGGTTTCCATCTGTGAGAAAGACCCGGTTATTTCGCACCGCGCGCAGTTCGCTCCACGTTGGTCGGGCTTCAAGCAACGCAAGGTCCTGCCGCGTCCGCTCGATACCGAACCCACAGAGGCTAACGACGATGACGTCGGGATCGGACGCAACCAACTCCTCGTACTCGAACCAGGGCGAGTGCTCCCCCGCTTTGCCGAACAAGCTGCGCCCACCAGCCATTCGCACCAGTTCCGGAACCCAGTTGCCGACTGCCATCAGAGGGTCCACCCACTCGATGCCCGCAACCTTCGGTGGCCGCATGATTGGCCGAGTCTTCGATTCGATAGCCGCCATACGGGCCTGCAACTGTGCGACTAAATGCGTACCGGCCTGAGTATTTCCCAACGCTGAGGCCACGCGCATGAAATCCGCCCAAACGTCGCCTAGCGAATTAGGCTGCAGCGAAACGATCTTCGCTTCGCAGCCGGCGACCTCCGCCACGGCAGCCTCGACATCGCGCAAGCTCACCGCGCAGACTTCGCACTGCATTTGCGTCACGATGTGCGTGGGCTGTAGCTCACGTAGTTTTTCCGGGAAAACCTTGTAGACGCCAAGCGTGTCTTCCACAAGCGATTCCCGAAGGAGCGATTTCACGCGATCATCAATCTCACGGCTCGTGCCGTTGATATCGAACTGAGGCGCGGTGGCGGCCGGCAGCGCCGAAACATCGAGCGGAAAATCGCACTCATGCGATCGCCCGACCATCTGATCGCGAAACCCTAGCGCGCAGACAATTTCGGTAGCGCTAGCGATTAGTGGAAGAATACGAAGCTCGTTTGGAGTGCCCAAACCTCGATTCTAGCCCGCAATTCTCACCACATGGCGAGCGAAAGTGCGGGCTATCCCGGCTGACTACTCCAACTCCCGCAATAGCGCATGGGCCTCGGCCGAGCCTGGATGCCGCTCTAAAACGCCCCGCAATATGCCAACGGCCTGCGCACGCTGCCCCAGGCCGATCAACGCGCGCGCCTCATAAATTGACGCCTCCGCCTGCTCGGGGTCGGCACCCTTCGCGGCGCGCGCCCACTGTAGAACCTGCCGCATGTCGCCCGTTCGCGCATAGTACATGACTAAATTCAAGTTCGCCCCATAGTCCAACGGATCAGCCCGCACCGCCCGTCGAAATGCGAGCAGCCCGTTGGCCGACATGCCGCTCTGCATGTAGAGCGACCCGAGATTAGTGTGAAGGCGAGCAGAGTTGGCACCCAGCTCGCGAGCCTGTTCCAACTCTTCGATCGCCTCGTCGAATCGCTCCGACGCCGCGAGCAATGCCCCCAAATTTTCATGCAGGCCGGCGCTTTCGGGGGCAACTTGTAAGCCACTGCGGTACTCAGCCTCCGCCGCTTCTAGATCGCCGGCCTCGAACCTCGCCGACCCCAATAGATCGAGTGCCGCGGCATCGTCCGGAAAAATCGCCAGCGAGGCTTCGAGCATTTCCACGGCCTCAGTTGTCTGACCGCGCGCAACGAGTATGCCCGCCAAATTCACGCGAGCATCCGCTTGATTCGGACGCATTGCAAGCGAGCGCCGCAGCATTTGCTCCGCCTGCTGACCCTCGCCGATCTGCAGCAGAGCTGCCGCAAAGTTGTTGAGCGACCCCGGCGTCTCAACACCG
Organism: Bryobacterales bacterium; assembly: GCA_965247305.1. Lineage (GTDB taxonomy): Bacteria > Acidobacteriota > Terriglobia > Bryobacterales > UBA6623 > CATQHP01. The sequence goes on from OZ252030.1 coordinate 149,068, forward strand.
CGCGCCTGTGCCTGCTCGAACATCTTGATGGCGCTGCGCGGCAAGTCGCGTTCGGCAAACGACGCCCCCAATTCGACGAAATCCCGGCGCGGCTCCGAGAGAACCCATTCGCCATCGAAAGGTAGGCTGCCCAGCGGACGCTCGTATACTTCCGCCGCGCGGGTCTGGCCGCGATAAACCGCGATCACTCGTCCCTGTTCATCCAGCAAGAAACTAGTTGGAATTGCGAGAGCGCTGCGCCGATCGAACAAATTTTCGTTGAGAACCGTGTACGCATTGACAGTCTCGTCATCGGCAAACACGACGGCGAATGGCAGACTAAACTCGGCGGCAAACTCACGCACCTTTGAGCGCTCCGCCGGATCATCCACTGAGATCGCAACGACCTTGATCCCAGCCTCGTTAAGCTCCGTGGTGTGCTCAGCGAAATCGCGCAGTTCATGCCTGCAGGGAGGACACCATGTGGCCCAAAAGTTGACTAACACCTGCGAGCCGGCGAAGTCTTCGAGGGCGACTCGACCGCCGAGCGATTCCAAGTCAAATGCTGGAGCGGGAACCGCTTCTGTCAGCACCGTCGCGGAGCCCGTCGGCAACGCTGTCTCGACTGATGGGCGCTGTTCGGGCCGCGGCCGTTTGACGAGCGCCGATAAACCTTCACCTTCGACAACTAACAACTGATCAACCGAAGGTACGTCGGCAAACTCCTGGCTGCCGCCCGACGGCCAGCGCACCGTCAGTTTCTGAACCCTCTCATCAGCCGCCATTCCGAACCCAACTCGCCGCGAGCGCTGCGACAGGAAACCCATGCCCGCGCTCACGTCGCGCATTAGAGTTCGACGCTCGGTCTCCAGCCAAACCCGCGTGCCAACCGCGTCCCGGTTCGATTTCCCGCCCCGCAGCTCGATCTCCATTCGCCTGTTAGCGGAGCCCTCGCTGTCGTTGCGAAAGGCGCGCAATCCGACACCATTGCGATTTTTGAGGATCAGGTCGAGATCGCCATCCGAGTCGAGGTCCATCGGCACAAACGCCCGCCCGTCGGTATTCAAGTCGAGACCGCTAACGAACGAGATGTCTTCAAACGTGCCGTCCCCACGATTGCGATAACAAACATTTCGCTCGCGCCCACTCCACGAACCATCGGCGCGAATCAACAGATTGATCGCCCGCCAGGCTTCGTCATAACCCGTCGACCCGCTCTCATGCTGGGGGCTTTGCGACACGACCTGCCGCCAGAAAAAACTTCAAAGGTCGTCGAGCCGCTCACCGGTCAGGTAGCCGTTTTGGAGAAATAGATCAAGCGAGCCGTCGTTGTCGAGGTCGACGAAATCAGCTCCCCAGCCCCAACGGCCCATTGTCACGCCGGCTTCTTCGCTGACATCGGCAAAGGTGCCGTCGCCGTTATTGCGAAACAGCGAGTTCCCGCGCGCTTGACGCTGGAATTTTCGGCGCACGTCGTCCGAGTCCGCAACGTCAGCGAATTGATCGGCGAACGTTAGCCGCTGGCCTGCCGACGACCACATGTTCGCGACGTACATATCAAGATCGCCGTCGTTGTCATAGTCGCCCCAAGCCGCCGACATCCCAGCCGCCAAGTCCTCAAGACCGGCTTCTGCCGCAACGTCGTTGAAGGTGCCGTCACCGTTGTTGCGATAGAGATTGTTTCGTCCGAAATCATTGGCGACATATAGGTCCGGATCGCCATCATCGTCGTAATCGCCCCAAGCCAGCGAAAAACTAAATCGATCGTTGTTCGCCATCAATCCAGCCGCTTCGGTGACTTCTTCAAACGTCCCGTCGCCTTGGTTGCGAAACAGCAAATTCGGAGGACCGTTCGTTGCGTCGTAGTACGGAGTGGGCGATGCATAGTCCGACCCCGCCTGCCAAAAATCGTATGAGCAAACGTAAAGGTCGAGGTCGCCGTCGAGGTCGTAATCAGCTAGCGCGGCCCCGGTGAACATTCCCCCGCGACCAGGGGGCGGGCGCAAGCCGGCCTCGCGATCAATCGCAAACTCACCGCCTCCGGCGTTGCGAAAGAGCATCGGCTCTGAGCTAATCAAGATCAGATCTTGGTCGGAATCGTTGTCCACATCGGCGAATAAACTCATCGAAGTATCGTCAAGCACCGCCAATCCGTCTGGCGTAGCGTCGCTAAAGGTGCCATCGCCGTTGTTGACATACAGCCGATTCGGCAACCCGGCCGACTGACTGATATAGATGTCCTCCCAGCCGTCACCGTCCGCGTCGCCCACCGAAATACCCTGATGGCCGTAGACCGACACGCCAACCGAGGCGTCAAGCCGCGCGCGCCAGTAGTCGGTATCGTTCGAAAGCTGTGCATTGAATGACGGAATACTCCCAAAGGTCTCGTCAGTTATTTCAGTAAAGTGAAACTGCCCCGCCGCTACCTCTCGAAGGCCTTCGACAGTGGCGGAGTCGAGCGCCCAATCCTCGCCCGAACCCGCCCACGCCATCTCGATTGGACCTAGTAGCGAAAGCAACCCAGCGGATGTGCGACCGCCCAACTCCAAGCGAACGTCGGTGACCGCTGAAGCGTCGGCGCGGCGGATGCCAACGATCTTGAACTCGGCGAGACTGATCGAATCGAAACGGGCCGTGGTTTCAAGAAGAAACTCGGGCGCAACCTCTCCAGCGACAATCGCCTTGGAGATCGCCTTGAGCTTGGCGTCGATGGCCTGAAAGTCGCGCTCGCCGATCCACTCGTCTTGGTCGGCATCGACTTTTTGTAGAACCCGGTCGATCGAGCGCTCGGCTTCGAATGTCGCATCGACGCTGTACTCGGGCGCTTGCGCGCTCAAGGCCACCGTGCTCAACAGTAAGACCGTAGCCGACCGATACATCAGCACTTCGCAGTATCGCAACTTGCCGCGTTCGGCCTAGCTTTTCGCCGTTACTTCGCGTCCCCCAAAAACCGGTTTGGCTTCTGGAAAAACGCGAGCACCAGCGCGCCGTCGGGACAGCGAACCGAGTGGCGGCTGCCGGCCGGCCGCCAAACGAAATTCCCCGCCGTCACGTCGCCCTCGTCGTCAACCATGCCGCCCTCAATCACATAGCTCTGCTCGATCGCGGTGTGCTCGTGAAGCGGCAACGATGCGCCCGGCTGCAGCCTAACTAACGCTGTGAGCAGCCCAGACGACGGCTCTTCAAATAGAATTTTCATCTCGACCCCGGAGTGCTCGGTCGGCGTCCACGGGACTCCATCAACCTGCACGTAGCGAGACCGTAGATCGTCGTCACTCATTTGCTGATTCCTCCCCTCCGGCGGAGCCTATGCACTTCGTAACCAGTACCGACGTACTATTTTCAACCGGCCAGGCTTCTGAGCTCATTGACCGGAAGCGCAGCCGGAGTTCTCTGACAACCCGCTCGCTTTCGCACCGATCATGTCGCGCCCCGCAATCGCAATCTTAGCCATAGTAGTGTCCCTCTCACTGGCGGCGACACTCGCCTCGGCTCAGCAGTACGACATCACGATGGCCTGGCCGCTGTGCGGGCGCATCGACGAAGCTCCGCCGGCAGGCTGGGTTGAAACCGACGGTTGCCCTGCCGAGCACTGGGGCAACGCGGGCTTTACCGACGAGCCCATTGCGTCGCCCTACGGCCCGCGTCCGCTGGCATCTGAGAATGGTCGCTACGACTTCCACCGCGGCATCGACATCGCAACGGATTCAATGACGCCGGTCTTCGCAATCGCTGACGGCGTGGTCCGAATCGCCGGCAGTCACCCAAGCTATTCCGACCCGCTGGTCCAACTGCGTCACTTCCGCCCCGGCGAAGTCGCATGCGGCACAGTCGGCTGCTACCACAGCAACTACATGCACCTAACGCAAGCGGTGGTGGTTGTCGACGCGAGCGTTAGCAAGGGCGACTTGATCGGCTACAGCGGAGCCAGCGCCAGCGGCTTCGAGCACCTGCACTTCGAGATCCGTGACGCGCCGGGCTTCGACCCATTCAGCAGTTGGCAGCGTGACTGCGTCCACCCGGTGGGCGTTCTGCCCTATTCGAGCGCTGCCGTCCCCGACATCACTTTTGAAACGGTTGACACTTCCGACCCCGCCAGTCCGCAAGTCCGTTTCAAGGTTCTTGCAGACCGCATCGACATCGTGCGCGTCGACCTAGAGCTATTCGATTCCGGCGGCGATTCCATTCCCCAGGCGGGCAATACGCCCAATGCCAACGGATACAACGAAGAACCTTCGTGGTTCGGGATGAACGCTTGGAATGCCCAGTACACTCACAAAGATTCAAGCTCCATTCCATGGGAGAGTTTCGGCCCCGGCGGTACGTACGAATGTCCGTACAACTCTGAACACGGAAGCAGCTATAGCGCCCACGTCCACATGGATCGCCAACTCGCCTTAGACCCCAAGATCGGCGATTTCAACGGTGTGGAAATTCGGCCCGTCGCCTATTCCGAGGGCAACTACACTCTCGACGTCACCTTTAAGCATCTTGTCGGACCAGCCGCTTGCATCGTAGCGACGGTCCAACACGCCTCTGGCGGGACGTCAAGCGCCGAGTGGGGAACCTGCTCACCTTCCGGTGGCTTCACTGATTTCATAGCGACCAGCGAGTTGCTATCGGGTGGCACACAGCAAGACGACTATACCGACACGTCCGACCAGAACGAAGGCGCCGTCGAAGTGCTTACCGAGCGTCAGAGTGGCGGCAAGCCCCGCAACCGCTACAGCTTCTTAGACCATGAATGGACTATCGATATCGGGGCAGGTGGTGGCGCCGCGACGCTTTGGATCGACGCCTACACATCGCAATCCACCGATGGCGATACGTTCGAGCTCAGCGCGACCGGAGCAAGTGGAGTCCTAACTCTCGACCGGACGAGCGACACCGACAGCTACCAGACGCTCGCGCTACCGGCGGGGGCTAGCGGGCTGATCACAGTTGGACTAAGCGACACGGACCAAACGCCCGGAGCCAAAGCTCTCGACTCGGTAACGGTCGACCACCTGTTTATCCGCGCGGAAGACCCCGGCGAATTGATGCTGCCGAGCGCGCCCACCAACGCAAACGCCAACGCACTTTCAGCTAGCAACGTCGAACTTACGTGGGATCACTCGGGCAGCGATGAGTCTGGCTTTAAAGTCGAACGTCAAACGCAGAACCCTGATCTAAGCTGGGGGCCCTGGCAACAGGTTGGCACGGCGGCGGTGGACGCCGTGTCTTTCACGGATGGCAGCCTTTCGTCACAGCAGACAGTTCGTTATCGCGTCACCGCGACAAACGCCGCCGGCGACTCCGCCTGGGCTGATTCGAACGAAGTCACCACGCCGCTCGGCCTCAGCGTGACAGCTTCCGGCCACAAGTCTAAGGGCTGGCAGTATGTCAACGTGTCTTGGTCCGGCGCCCCGCTCGGCAACGTAGACATCTGGCGTAGCGACAACGGCGGGAGCGCCCAACTCATTACGACGGTTCCGGCCGGAGGATCCGGTAGTGGAGGTCATGAAGACGGCCCGATCGCCAAGGGCTCTGCAACCTACGGCTACCAAGTCTGCGTCGAGGGTGACGCCGGCACCTGCTCGAACGTCGCTACGGTTGTTTTCTGATCAAGCGACAGGTTGAAAAAGGCGATTCGCTTCGGAGCTAGCCCGCATTTCTCACCACGTGGCGAGCGAAAGTGCGTGAGAGGTGCGTCAATACGAGGCGGGCGACGGTCGGCGCGCGGAGGCGTACTTGACTGTCCGTCGAGCACTCGCGATCGAGCGCAACGAAGTAGTGGCGCACCTATCGCGTGCTTTCGCCGTCAGGTGGTGAGAAATGCGGGCTAGCGAGGCGGTCCGCCAGCCTGTCGTCGACCCATAAGCCTCCGTTTATCGAAAGCAGGGGAGTCACAACAGTGTTTCCTAAGAACCAGGCGCTTGCGAAGGCTGGGAACCCTGAACGCTCGGGCCCATGGCCGAGGGAAACAAGCGGCTGAAGTTCTCTGTCGTCCGCGTGGCAATCTCTTCAAAGGTTGTGCCCGTGACCTCGGCCAGCTTCTTCGCGGTTTCAACCACAAACCGGGGCTCATTGCGCCGAACCTTTCGAAACGGCGCGGGCGTCAGATAGGGCGAGTCGGTCTCGACCAACACGCGCTCAAGAGGAACACCTTGAGCCGTTTCGCGCAGCTCGTCGGAGCGGCCAAAGGTCAGAATTCCGGCGAACGAAATATAGAACCCCATGTCGAGACTCCGCGTCGCTTGTTCGGAGTTGCCTGAAAAGCAATGCATGATGCCGCCTAGCCCTCTGGCGCTCCAATGTTCGGCGAGCAGCTCCAGAGTGTCGTCCCACGCATCGCGCGTGTGGATAATGATCGATTTTTTCTGGTGAGCAGCGATCTCCATTTGGTCTATGAAGGCGCGCTTTTGGATGTCGCGCGGCGAGTTGTCGTAGTGGTAATCGAGGCCGATTTCGCCGAAGCCGACGACCTTGGGGTGGTCGCAGAGCTTCGTCAACTCGTCGGCCGCCGTCGAGTCGAACTTCGCCGCGTCGTGTGGGTGCACGCCGACACTTGCGGTCACATCGTCATACGCTTCGGCGAGCCGAACGGCGCACGAAAGATCAGGGGGGCCGTCGCCGGTACCGATTGCGAGAAAGTGGCCGACCCCAGCCTCACGTGCCTCCGAAATTACTGCGTCGCGATCCGCGTCGAACGCCCGCCCGTCGAGGTGGCAGTGCGAGTCGACTAGCCCGCATTTCTCACCACGTGGCGAGCGAAAGTGCGTGAGAGGTGCGTCAATACGAGGCGGGCGACAGTTGGCGCGCGGAGGCGTACTTGACAGTCCGTCGAGCACGACGACCGAGCGCAACGAAGTAGTGGCGCGGCCATCGCGTGCTTTCGCCGTCAGGTGGTGAGAAATGCGGGTTAGCACCGGCCGTTAGCTCAAGCGGGCGCCGATCGGCGCATCCTCCAAGAAACCGGCCAGATACGGCTGGCCGTGGTCGATGGACGCCGCGATCACCATTCCTTGGGAAATCCGCCCCATCATCTTTCGGGGCGCCAGATTTGCAACGATCGCGACCTTGCGTCCGACCAACTTTTCGGGGTCGTACTCGCCCGCGATCCCGGCCAAAATCGAGCGCGGCTCGGCCTCGCCGATATCGACGGTAAGCGCCAACAGCTTTTTCGACTTCTCGAGCTTTTCCGCCGTCATCACTACACCCACGCGCATATCGACTTTGACAAAATCGTCAAACGCAATTTCGGGGGTATCGATCGTAATCGCCTCGGGCTCTACCGCGTCGGCTTCGGCCGGCTTGCCTAAAATCTCCGCCTGATCTTTGAGTGCTTGTTGTTCTAGCTCTTCCATCTGTTTCACCGACTTCTCGACATCGAGTCGAGGGAAAATTGCTTCCTGATCACCGAGCTTGATGCCCGGCCTGAGTCCGCCCCAGCGCAGCTCGTTCAACTGGAACTCCCGCAGCGGGGACGTTTCTCCAAGCATTGCCCAGATTTTTTCGGAAGCCTCGGGCAACACTGGATGGACCAATGCCGCGCCAATCCGCAGCACCTCGCCCGAGGTGTAGAGAGTCGCGGCCAGTTGCCTCTTTGACACCTCGTCTTCGGCCTTCGCCAAAACCCAGGGCTTGTTTTCAACGATGTATTTGTCCACGCCCGCGAGCATCGCCCAAATTGCTTCCAACGCCCGCGAGAATTCGAACTTCTCGTAGTGAGCCGTGACCTTGTCGATGGTCGCAACAGCGAGAGCTTCTAGGCCGCTATCGTCGCCAGCTCCGGCCTCGGGCACAACGCCGCCATAGAACTTCGCGACCATGGCCGCCGTTCGGCTGGCCAGATTGCCGATGCCATTCGCGAGGTCGGAGTTGTAGCGCCGAACCAGAGCATCGAACGAAAAATTGCCGTCTTGTCCGAAGACAATTTCGCGCATCAGGTAGTAGCGCAGACCTTCAATGCCGACAACCTTGTCAATCGGACGGGCGCGCACGATGTTGCCTCTCCTCTTCGCCATCTTCTCGCCCTGGAAGATCAGCCAACCGTGCGCCCACACCTGCTTCGGCAGCGGCAATCCAGCCGCCATCAAGAATGCCGGCCAATAAACCGAGTGGAATCGAACGATTTCCTTGCCGACCATGTGAACGTCGGCGGGCCACAGCCGTTCCCACTGCTTACGCCCGTCGCCCTCTTCGCCGTAGCCAATCGCGCTCATATATGTTGTCAGCGCATCAAACCAGACGTAGAAAACATGAGCCGGATCGTTCGGTAGCGGGATGCCCCACTTCAGCGTTGAGCGGCTGATCGAGAGATCTTTCAGGCCGCCGCGAACAAACGAGAGAACCTCATTGCGCCGCGAATCAGGCTGGATAAACGTGGGCTGCGACTCGTAAAGATCAATCAGCTTGTCTTGATACTCCGACATCTTGAAGAAGTAGTTCTGTTCTGTCACGGTCGTGATCATCGCCGGGTCGGCCTGCTCAGCCTCTTCGTCGGTGACGAAGGCCTCATCGCCGATGTGATACTTGCCGGTGTAGGAATCTTTGTAGATTGCGCCGTTTTCGAGGCACCGCAAGAAAATTTCCTTGACAGCCTTGGCGTGTTTCGGGTCGGTCGTTCGACGATAGAAATCGTACTCTAGGCCGAGTTCATCCCACTCAGATCGAAACGCGGCCGAGACGCGATCGGTGAATTCCCGCGGGCTCCAGCCCGCCGCTTGCGCCGATCTTTCAACCTTTTGGCCGTGCTCGTCGGTTCCGGTCGTCAGATAAACTTCGTCGCCCATCATGCGCCGAAAACGCTTGATGGTGTCGGTCACGATCGTCGTGTAAGCGTGGCCGATGTGAGGCGTCGCGTTGACGTAGTAAATCGGGGTCGTTAGATAGTACTTGCCCATGGCCCAATCTCTAAGTGTCTCGCATCGAGCCAAAGTCTCGCTGTCGTCTAACCGCTCCCCGATCCGTCTGTAAGCATTCGACGCCGGCTGACGGCGCGCCATTTCTCCACTGATACTTTGATTACACGGCGCCGGTGCAGAGTCTGTCGGTGGCTAGCCCGCATATCTCTCCACCAGACGGCGGAAGCACGCGATAGGTGCGCCACTACTTCGTTGCGCTCGATCGTCGCCGGCCTCGTATTGACGCACCTCTCACGCACTTTCGCTCACCACGCGGTGAGAAATGCGGACTAGAATCAGAGGCGTGGACGGAAGTCCACGCTTTCGCTCGAACTATCTACCGACCCCGAGGAAAGCGCGGACTTCCGTCCGCGCCTCGGTTGATCCGGTTCGAGGTAAACGCTTGCTTACGGACGGATATGCATCGCTTCGCAGGCCTAAGCGACAGGGCCGCGGACGGAAACTTCGCGATCATCGCGACTGGTCATCAGTGCGGACTTACCGTTTACGGTTCTTCAACCGCCGCGTCTCGCGTCTTAGCGCCCGTCGCGCTTCAAGTATTCGAAGTTTGCCGCTTGCCAAACTTCCTTGAACGGGATACCCTTCTCGCGGGCAATGCGGCGGCAGTCTTCATACTCCGGTGCGAAATTCCGCGTCGCCCCATTCGACACCGCGACCTTCATTCGCACCGTTCCGTATGCCGTCCGGACATCCTCTACTCGCCGCTCGAGTACGCGCCGCTTCGCCGAGTATTCACGAATCCCGATCGTCGTGCTTTCGGCGAAAATCAGGTCTCCCAATCGAACCCGGTCAGCCGGATCAGCCAAGACGGTCAACGTAAATCCGGGCCGGTCTTTCTTCATAAACACGGGAGTCAATGTCACATCGAGAGCCCCGGCCTCCAGCAGGCGTTCGCGAATGTAGCCCGCCAGCTCGGGGGACATATCGTCAATGTTGGCTTCGATCACGCGGATCTCGGTCGCTTCCTGAACATCCGCCGACTCGCCAATCAAGACCCTTAGCAAGTTGGCGCGGCCCTTAAAATCGCGATCCCCCGCTCCGTAGCCCGATGATTCGATCCGCATCGCCGGCAGCGCACCGAACGACTCGGCCAAAGTGACCGCGATCGCGGCCCCCGTCGGGGTCGTTAGCTCAACCGCCGGACCGTCAGCGTAAGTCGGCACCCCTTCGACAAGCCGGGCCGTTGCCGGTGCCGGCACTGGCATCACGCCGTGCGCGGCCTCAACCGTCCCACTTCCGAGGTTGATGGGCGAACAAACAATTCGCTCGACCCCAAGTGCCTCAATGCCGATCGCCGCGCCAACGATATCGACAATCGCGTCGAGCGCCCCAACCTCGTGAAAGTGAACTTTTTCGATAGGAACGTCGTGCGCCAGCGCCTCGACTTCGCCCAACCGCCGAAAAATCTTGCGCGCCGTGGATTTCACACCATCAGCCAACTCGCTATCGTCGATAATTTTTTCTATCGTCGACAGTGAGCGGTGGTGATGGTCGTGAGCCACCTTGACGGAAACATTCGTTCCGGCCAAACCGCCACGTTTTGCCTTTTCAGCGTGTAGCTCAACGCCCTCGAGATTGAGTTTCGACAGCTCTGACCGCAACACCTCGACTTCTAGCCCGGCATCGATCAGCGCGCCAAGTAGCATATCTCCGGCGATACCGGAAAAGCAGTCGAGATAACAAATTTTCATCGAAGGTCTCGCGCAGCCGGGCGCGCCTACATCATTGATAATAATATGGTTGTCCGCAGGGCCGTGGGTTGCTACGCTAACCGGGCTAGTTTCAAGGCTCCTAGCTCTTCCCCGACAAGCTCTAAAAAGGCCTCCGCCGCCTGCGACAACTTACGCTTCATTGGGTAAACCAACCGGATCTTGCGCTCCATTGCAAGTTCTTTCACGGTCACCTCTTTTAGTGAACCATTCTTAATTTCTTGCTCTACGCACATCTTCGGCAGGAAGGCCACACCCAAATTTCGCTGGACCAGCCGCCGAATGGTCTCGATCGTCGGCATCTCGACCGCCATATTCAACGGGACGTCGTAGGTACGGAACGTTTCGATAACGCGCGCGCGATAGGGCGATACGACGTTGTGCGCGATGAACGTTTCCTCACCAAGCTCCCTAATACTCAGCTTTCGCCGCCGAGCCAAGCTGTGCTTTGGCGAAACGACGAACGTCAGGCTATCGTTGTAAAGCTCGAATATCGCCAGGTTGGGATCTTTCGGGTCGTAGCTTATCGCGCCAAGTTCAATCGAACCCTCAACAACGGCCTCCGGAATCTCGCTTGAAAGACTTCTCCGCAGCTCAACCGAAATTCCGGGGTGGTGTCTGCGGAAGGCTTCGAGATGCTCCAGCAAATAGAGCGCCGTAGACTCGTTCGCCCCGATCGTCAATTTGCCCGCCTCGAGGTCGCGAAGTTCCGTCAACGCCCGACGGAGCTGTTTTTCCACCCCATCAAAGCGCTTGGCGTACGCGAGAACTAGCGTGCCCGCGTCCGTCAAGACCAACGTCCGCGACGAACGATCAATCAACTGCACTCCGAGATCGGTCTCAAGCCGCTTAAGAGCCAGCGAAATAGCGGGCTGCGTCCGAAAGAGTTTTTGAGCCGCGCGCGAGAAACTGCCTTCCTCGGCGACGACTTGAAACGTTTGCAGCAGCGAGACATCCATATGTTTATGTTATCGAAACTAGAAATATAATAAATTTGCTTTATTTCCCCAACTCGGGTCTACTGGACGAAAGAGGTCCCTTTCCATGTCGGAACAAGTATTTATCTTCGACACCACATTACGTGACGGTGAGCAGTCCCCCGGCTGCAGCATGACGACGCCCGAAAAGATGCGTATGGCGCGCAAGCTCGTCGATCTCGGAGTCGACACGATCGAGGCCGGGTTCCCCATCGCCTCGAACGGCGACTTCGATGCCGTACGAGCCATCTGTCGCGAATACCCTGACATCCACATCGCAGCGCTGGCGCGCGCGGTGCCGATCGATATCGAACGCGCCGCGCAATCGGTGGACGGCCATAAACGACCGCGCATCCACTGCTTCATCGCGACCAGCGAGATCCACCTCAAGTACAAGTTCGACAAGAGCCAAGATGAAATTCTTGAGGAAGCTGTGACAGCGGTCGAGATGGCGAAGAGCTACGTCGACGACGTGGAGTTCTCCGCCGAAGATGCGACCCGCACCGAAATCGGGTATCTCTGCCGTGTGGCCGAAGCCGCGGTCAACGCCGGAGCGACGACCATCAATATCCCCGACACCGTTGGCTTCATGACCCCGGACGACTATTCCGAGATGATTGCCAAGATCTTCGAGACCGTCGGTGATCGCGCCATGATCAGCGTGCACACTCACGACGACCTCGGTCTCGCCGTAGCGAACACTCTGGCCGCATTGCACGCCGGTGCCCGCCAGGTTGAATGCGCGATCAACGGTATCGGTGAACGTGCCGGCAACTGCTCATTGGAAGAAATTGCAGTCATCATGCAGGTGCGCCCCGATCGCGTGCCGTTCCACACCAACATCGACTGCACCAGGCTCTACGACGCCAGCCAAACGCTTAACGGCTGCATCACGTTTGGTCCGCAGCCGAACAAGGCAATCGTAGGCCGCAACGCATTTGCCCACGAGGCCGGGATTCACCAGGATGGCTATCTCAAGCACCACACAACCTACGAAATCATGACGCCCGAATCAGTCGGCGTACCGGCTTCGAAGCTCGTACTTGGCAAGCACAGCGGTCGTCATGCGCTGCACGATCGCATCATCGAGCTCGGCTATGGCGATTTCGACAAGCCCGACACCATCAAGGTTTACAAGGCGTTCACCGCCCTGGCCGACACTCGTAAGGGTTTGCTGGATGAAGACATCACCGAGCTGCTCAAAGAACTAGGCTTCCGCAAAGTAGGCGAAGCGGTTCCGGTCGGCGACTAGCCCGCATTTCTGACCCGAAACTTGATTTTTCAAGCTGCCCGCCAAGCTACTTGTTGGACGAAACCGTTCGCTGTACCGAGCCGCGCCGCCTCGCGGTGCGGTCCTTTCTGCGACGTGGGCACCGCATCGCACCGCACGGCGGCGCGGCTCGGTACAGCGAAGCTCAAGGTCGCCTCGCTGCTATCTCAAGTTTCTCCATTGAATGATCCGCCCAACCAAGGCGGGCAGTGGCGGGGCTAGCCCGATGCTAGCCGGCCGAGCTGTGTAACCACCCCGGAAACCCTGTCGCCTGTAAGGTTTAGGCTACGACGGGCATTTCGGTTAGGCTGGAGGATCAACGCCCGTAGTGGCCGTGTCCGACCGATGCGGCTTCGTTGACCTCGGAGGATTTATGGTGCATCGCAATTTTCGACTACTGGCGGTCTTGCTAAGTGTTTTGTTGGCTATGCCGACGTTCGGCCTGGCGCAAGACTCCGGCATCCAGATCAGAGTGCTAGCGGGAGAAGCGGGCATCAATAACATCAACCAGAATGTGGTTGTCGAGCCGATGATCGAAGTTCAAGACGCGAACGGAAAGCCAATTCCAAAAGCGAGCGTGACGCTGCGGTCGCCTGCCACGGGCCCAAGCGTCACGTTCTTTGGCGCTTCCCGCGTCTCAACGCTTACGACCGACGACCAGGGCCGCGCACGAGCCGCCGGTATGTTACCGAACTCCGAGGAAGGCACCTTCGATATCGAAGTAGAAGCCTCTTTCAACAACATGACCGCGAACACTACGATCACCCAAACTAATGCTGTTGCGCCAGGCGACCCTAAGCCTAAGAAAAAGGGCGTCGGCTGGCGATTGCTGGCCGTAATTGGAGCCGGCGCGGCAGCCGGCATCGTCGCCGCGGCTCGACGTGACGAAACGTCAGTGACAAGTCCGACCAGCGTCGGAATCACATCGGTGGGAGTTGGAACACCGCGCTAACGCATCGGGTTGTCATTCGATAAAACCACGAAAGATTTTAGACATGCGCAGGTTCCTGACAACAACTTTAGCCCTCGTTTTTAGCGTGATTTTCGTATCGGCGCTCAGTGCGCAGGTCGCAATTTCGCTCCAAGACGATGACACAATTCGAGATATTCGCAGTGGTGAGACGCTGACATTCGACTCCGAAGGCGTCGGCCAGATTATTACGAAGCGGCTCGTCATCTCGTATGATGGCGACGAGGACACGTCCGCCAGAATTGCTGAACCTTCGATCGCCGGCTCGACCACGTTTTCGGTTTCGTCAACGATTCCTTTTCCGGTGTTTGTCCCTCCCGGCACGAGCCACGAAATCCGCGTCAGTTTCGCTCCCACCGGTGGAGGCCCGTTCTCCGGCCAGCTGAATTTACCGCTGACGAGGACGAACCTTCGGCAGCAGGATGTTGATAACTCTTTCCGATTCAACTTGAGCGGCCGCGTTCCCGAATACAACCTCAGCTTCCAGCTTCCAGGCGGCAACCAGACGATCGTCACTGACGGCGGGACGATTCAATTTGAAGAAACAACTGTCGACACGACGATGACGGCTAACGTAACCGTGACAAACCGCGGAAGCGGCCCCGGAACCTTGGAGACCGTTACATTCGACGGCGGTGAATTCTTCCAGCTAGGCGGTTTGGCTTTGCTGCCGCGAACAATTGAAGCGGACCGCGACTTCACCTTTCAAGTGCGCTTCACTCCTCCGGCCGTCCAAGCCTACAGCGGCTCAATGTCCCTCGGCTTTGGCGTTGGAACCAGTTCTCTGCAGTTAGCGGGCAACGGTGTCGCGGCTGTTTATAGCTATGAGCTTACAACCGCGGACGGCCAGACCAACTCAGTCCCCGATAGCGGAACGATCGCGATTGGATCGACGCCCGTGGGCGAAGAAATTATCGCAAGCCTAATCGTCACCAACTCAGGTACCGCTGAGGGCACCATCACGAACATCACGATCACCGGCGACGGCTACAGTCTTTCCGACCGGCCGTTGATTCCCGCGGTCTTAGACGTCGGCGACAGCTTCACGATGGCGATCAACCTGACGCCTATCGAGCCCGGTACGGCGACAGGCCAGTTGCGCATCGGCGATTCGACATTTGATCTTACAGCCGAAGCCCTCGGCTCGTTGCTGACGTACACCCTCATTGATGCCGACGGACCGCGCCAAGTCGATCCACGCGACACCATCGTTTTTCCGCAGACCCAGATTGGCGGGAGCTCCGCACTTACATTCGAAATTTCAAACTCCGGAAACGAGGCGGAAACAATCTCGGGCATCGGCGTCGGCGGGACCGTATTTGTTCTCGGCAGTTTGCCCAGCCTTCCCGCGCCCCTGAATGCCGGTCAGACGATCTCGTTCACAACGTCTTTCGAGCCCGACCGTCTCGGGCCGCAAAACGCAACGCTCGCTGTAAACGCCGCTACGTTTACGCTTACCGGAGTTGGCGATGCGGTTCCGGATCTACCGCGGATCAGTTTCTCGACTTCGGGCGGAAACGTAAACGCGGCCGACGCCGTGCCGATTAGCCTCAGCATCGCTGAAGCGTTCCCGGTTGACATCGAAGGCACCCTAAGCCTGACATTTGACACGTCGGCGTTTGCGAACGACCCGACAATTCAGTTCTCCACCGGCGGCCGCAACGCGCGTTTTCGCATAGCAAAAGGCAGTACTGAAGCCATTTTCCCCGGCAATGTCACCACCAACCCATTCTTGACCGGAACGGTAGCCGGCACGATCACCTTGTCAGCGACGTTCGAGACAGAGGCCGGTGGGGTAGACATTACGCCCGACACGGTTCCCGAGGTGTCGTTTGCAGTAGGCAAGGCCCAACCTTCGCTGCTGAGAGTCGTGCTGGGCAATACCGGCCAAGGCGGATTTAGCCTGCAAGTTACCGGTTTCGCGACCTCGCGCACCGTCAGCCAGCTACAAATTACCTTCGCCGGAATACCGGGTTCGAACCTGACTACACCGAGTTTGACGGCCGACGTTGCGAGCGTATTCGGGACGTACTACGGCGGCAACCAGTCGGCCAGCTTTGGAAGCCAGTTCACGGCGACCGTTAACTTCACGGTCAACGACGGCTCTTTCGAAGACCTGAGCAGCGTTTCGGTTACCGCCGCGAACGAGAACGGCCAGTCGAATTCTGTCAGTCTGACGTTGAACTAGGCGCCGCGAACACGGCCCGACTCAACGGCGGGGACTGTCGCATGGATTTCCGTGGTGAGAAACGCGGGCTAGTTACCCGCTACGCGCCCAGCCCGACGGGCTATATTCATCTCGGCCACGTCGCCCACATCATTTACGTCTGGGGACTAGCCGAAGTGCTCGGCGCAAGCGTCCAGTTGCGGATCGAAGACCACGACCGCCGGCGCTGCCGCACAGCGTATGAAGCAGCCATCTACGATGACCTCGACTGGCTCGGCTTCGAGCCCACGAACGTCGTCACTCCGAATTTTCGCCAAAGCGAATCCGCTGTCGCGTACAACGACGCGATTGCCAGGATCCGACGCCGCCATCACGTCTATCGCTGCGTTTGTACGCGCAAAGACTTGGCGGTCCACTCCACCAAGAACGCCGAGGGGGAGTTTATTTACTCAGGCCATTGCCGCGACGCGAATCATCCCGCCAACACCCTCCACGGCCTGCGTCTCGAATGGGGCCGCGGCGAAGAATCGTTCAACGACGTCCTGCTTGGCGCGCAAACTCAGAAGCCGGTTGAGCAATGCGGCGACATGCTACTCAAAGACCGCCACCAGCAGTGGACCTACCAATTCGCGGTCACGGTCGACGACATTCGCCACGGCGTCAACCTTGTCATTCGAGGAGAGGACCTGCTCGACTCAACCGGCCGGCAGATTCGCTTAGCGAGGCAACTAGGCCGCGCGGAACCGGCTCAGTTTTGCCACCATCCGCTCATCTCCGATCCCGAGGGCGTCAAGCTCAGCAAGAAACAGCGCTCACGGGCGATAAGAGATTTGCGCGATTCGGACGTATCCGCGGAAGCGGTGATCGGCGAGGCCGCAAGCGCAGTGGGCCTGCTAAGTGACGTGAGGCCGCTCGAACGACCTGAGATCGCCCAGTTAGTCGCTGTCCGGCATGGCCTGGCGTAGAGCATTTTCAGTAACGGCGTAGACCGCTCGTGAATGAAAAGCGGTGAAGCCGGCAATTTCTTGAGACCAGATTCCGCTGTCCGAAATCGGAGGCGCGACTGTAAAGGAGTGCGGTGGCGAAGGGTGAACTGGGAAAGTTGAGTCGCGTCCTGTTGAGGAATAATCAGCAGGACCCAACTCAGCGTATTCCAGAAAGGTGCTCCGCCACCGCACTCCTTTACAGTCGCGCCTCCGATTTTCACGGGCTTGGTGCTGCGGCAAGCAGTCTATGCCATTCCTGAATATGCTCTGGACCCCGATACTTTGCCAACGCCGGCCGGGCTCAAGTAGCCGAGGCGTGGACGGAAGTCCACGCTTTCGTTCAAACTCCGCCCACGCCTCGGTCGATCCGGTCTGAGGTCATCGCTTGGATACCGACCGATTTGGGACCAGGGTTTCAGACAGGTTTCTCTAACGTTTAGCGCGCCGGTAATCCTGAGTAGAAATTCGCACCTCGTGGCAAACTTCGCAAAGGCGCGAAACAGCGCGAGCGCCGATGCGGTCCGCCAGCGAATCGTTGACTCGAAGGCGGCTGCGGCCCTCGTTCTCCGCGATCGCGTTGTGGCCCATCTCAACGACAGGAAGATTGGTTGTGATGATCAGCGCCTTCTCTTCGTTGTAGCGGTGATTGATGATCGCCGTGACCGTATCGAGTACCCAATCGGTAACGCGGTGCGCGCCTAGATCATCGAGCAGCAGAATCTCCGTGTCGAGCGCCGCCCGATACGTTTCGCGGCTACCGGCCCCTGCAGCCGGGTCGTAGCCGTCGCGAATCTTTTGTAGCAGTGTCTGGTAGTCAAAAAAAATGCAGTCGAAGCCGCGCTCAGCCAGCCGTTTCAGCGAAGCTATGGCCAGGTGCGTCTTGCCAACGCCCGGCACGCCCTGAAATAGTAACCCTCGCTTAGGACCGAACGGATATTCCTCCGCGAACTTCTTCGCGACACCCATCGCGCCGGTCAACGCGTTGTATTCGATCGAATTTTCCCGCGGGTTTCCGGCCCGAAAGTTATCGAAACCTACGCCGCCAAATCTCGGCGGCAGACCGAGCTTCTTGATACGTTCGCTAGGCTCGACATCGCCTACGCATTTACAGCGGACAACGCTGCCATCGTCGACGGGTGACCAGCCCGTACCTTGGCAATCTGGACAATCGGCGTTAACTGCCACCGCTCGGCTCCTTAGCTAGCCGGCCTTCGGCGCGGTGCACGCCATGAGCTGCCGAGTTCTGATAAAGAAATCTCCATGACGCTGCTCTGATCTCATCGTATGCGATCAGTCGATCACCACAAGCGCGCTTCCCGGCGCGACGGAATCGCCGGCGGAAACATTGACCGAAACCACGGTACCGTCTTTGGTGGCTTTGAGCTCGTTCTGCATTTTCATCGCTTCAACCACGACTACACCGTCGCCTGCATGTACCGCGTCGCCAGGCGCCACCTTGACTTCGATTACCTTTCCCGGCATCGGCGCGACGATCGTTTGCGGCCCGGCGGCCGCAAGTCCGGCGCCGCCACGAGCTAGCCGCCGCGGGTCAACGATTTCGATCTCGAACAACCGATCTCGCGTGGCGGCCTCGTAGGTGCCGTTTCCGATGTGATCTACGTTCACAACGTACTGGGCGCCGTCGACAACGACTGAAAACCTCCCATTGCCCACCGGCGCAAGTGCGGCGTTTCCGCTTGCGTCATCGATCTGGAAGCGCCCGTCAGCGTCGAGCGTAACCAGCCTCTCGATGCCGTCGACGATGACCGTCGTCGACTTCAATCGGTAGCCCCAAACGATTTCATGCGCCCACGTAGGCCGCTGGTTTTCCAGCGCGACGGAACGCAAATTCTTCCGGGCAGCCCCTCCGCCGAAGCGCGACGATCGAGGAATAGAGCGGCTACAATAGCGGCGGTCTCGGCAGGCTGCAACTCTTTGCGCGGGTCGCCTGATCGCGTCTCCATCCAGCGCGCAATGAATCCCGTGTCGATGTCACCGGCGACGAATGCTTCGTCGGCGAGAATTTCGTGAAAGAACCGCAAAGTCGTTCGAATTCCCGCAACGTGGTAGTCGCCGACAGCCGAGCGTAGCTTGGCGATCGCCTCGTTGCGGCTAGGCGCCCAAGTCGCGAGTTTGGCGATCATCGGGTCATATTCGAGCGGAACGTCCCAGCCCTCGAAGACGCCCGAGTCGACCCTCACGCCGGGCCCAGACGGTTCCCGCAGGGCGGTAATTTTCCCAGGCGCCGGCATAAATCCCGAGTAGGGGTCTTCCGCGTAAACCCGGCATTCTATCGCATGCCCACGCGAAGTTACGTCATCCTGCGAATAGCGCAGTTTGTCGCCGTTGGCGATCAATATCTGCTCGCGCACAATATCGATTCCCGTCACCAGCTCCGTCACTGGGTGCTCGACCTGCAGCCGAGTATTCATCTCGAGGAAATAAAAATTGCAATCGGAATCCATCAGAAATTCGACTGTCCCCACGTTCGAATAACCACAGGCGTGCGCCGCCGTCACCGCCGCGTCGCAAAGTGTGGCGCGTATCGATGGGTTGGCTTCGACCAGCGGCGAAGGCGTCTCTTCGATCACCTTTTGATGCCGTCGTTGCAAACTGCATTCGCGCTCACCTAGGTGAATCACGTTGCCGTGTTCATCGGCCAACACCTGCACTTCGATGTGACGCGGCTTGACGATTGCCTTCTCGATGTAGACGGCATCGTCTCCAAAAGCCTGGCGCGCTTCGCCGCGCGCTTGATCGAGCGCCCCCGGCAGCGCATCGGAGCTCTCGACTAGTCGCATGCCTTTGCCACCACCGCCCGAGGCCGCCTTGAGCATCACTGGATAACCAACGCCGGCTGCCGTCGCAAGCGCTTCGTCGACGTCCCGCACTGCCGATGCCGTGCCCGGCACGACCGCTACTCCGGCGGCCCGCATCACCTCGCGAGCCTCGGTTTTCGAACCCATCTGGCAAATCGCCCTGGAGCGGGGCCCGATGAATTTAATGTTGGCGTTCTCGCAAGTCTCGGCAAAAGCCGCGTTTTCGCTCAGGAAACCATAGCCGGGGTGGATTGCGTCAGCGCCTGCAAGGTCGGCAATTTCGAGGATGCGCTCAACACGGAGATAGCTCTCGCTCGCCGCGGCCTGACCCACGCGATAAGCTTCATCCGCCATCTGCACGTGAAGCGCGACACGGTCCAAATCCGAATAAACCGCCACGGTTCGAATGCCCATCTCGCGGCAAGTTCGCATCACGCGAACAGCGATCTCGCCTCGGTTAGCGATCAGGATTTTCTTGAACATGGGCCGAAACGAGATTGTATCAATCGACCGCGCGTGACCCTGCGATAATGGCCCCGATGCTTAGATTGCTTGCCACCGTCTTATTGACCACCGTCGTCGCCTTCGCCCAATCCGATCGCCCAAACATCCTCTTTGCGATCTCTGACGATCAGTCCGCAATGCACGCCGGCGCTTACGGCGACACATCGAACAAGACGCCCGCGTTCGACCGCATTGCCCGCGAAGGCGTCCTGTTCAACTACGCCTATACCGCCGCGCCGTCATGCGCGCCGTCGCGTAGCGCAATCCTTACCGGACGCAATATCTGGGAAGTCGAAGAAGGCGGCATCCTACTAGGCATACTGCGCGCTAAGTTCACCGTGTTTACAACCCTGCTCGAAGACTCCGGCTACGAACTCGGAGCCACGGGAAAAACATGGGGTCCCGGTCGCCTCGAGGGTTGGACGCGCAACCCCTTCGGTAAGAATTTCGATACACACCAGATCCCCGATTCGGAGCGGCGACCGGGCCTGCGCCCAACCGACTACGCCAGGAATTTCGATGAGTTCCACGCTCAACGAGACCGGAGCAAACCGTTTTTCTTTTGGCTCGGAACGAGTGAACCACACCAAAGCTACGATGTTGGCGGATGGAAGCGCGCCGGCAAAAAGTTAGCAGACGCCCGCCTGCCGAAATTTCTGCCTGACACCCCCGAGGTACGCGGCGAAATTCTCGATTACGGCCTTGAGATCGAGCACTTCGACAACCATCTAGGGCGGGCGCTAAAGACCCTGGAGGATGCGGGCGAGCTCGACAACACCCTAGTCATCGTCACTAGCGACCACGGCAACCCGTTGCCCCGCTCGAAGTGCAATCTCTACGATGGAGGCACTCAAGTCCCGCTAGCAATTCGGTATCCCAAAAAGATTCCCGGGGGCCGCAAAGTCGATGACTTCGTCAGCCTTGTTGATATGGCCCCGACCATGCTTCAGGCGGCCGGGCTTGAAGTTCACTCGGAAATGTCGGGGCGCAGCGTTTGGCCGGTCTTGCAATCTGACAAGTCGGGCATCGTGGACGAGACCCGCGACTTTGTCACCACCGCCTTCGAGCGCCACACTGTCGCCCGCCGAGGCGGCATCGGCTACCCGATGCGCGCAATTCGCACCCACAGGTATGCCTATATTCGTAACTACGAGCCCGATCGCTGGCCCGCCGGTGACCCCGACTACAATGCCCCGCCCCAAGGATTTTTCGGCGACGTCGACCGAGGCGTGACGAAAACGTATCTGATCGCGCACTCGCTCGATCCGAAAATCCGACGGTATTATTTGATGGCATACGGACGCCGCCCGGGTGAAGAACTCTACGACATGGAAAAGGACCCCGATCAGCTCGTCAACATAGCGGATGATCCATCAATGAGCGAAGTCAAACAGAAGTTGATCTGGAAGCTAAACGGGTATCTGCGTCAGACCGGCGACCCCCGCCAGCACGGCTCGACGCCATGGGATAGCTACCCCTTCACGACCGAAATCGTTCTCAAAAACCCCAACTGGAAAACTGAGGGAATGCCGACCGTGCTGCCTGACTGATTCGCGCATTGGACCAGGCCCACCCTGTGATGGGCCGTGAAAAAACGTCGGATCGCGCTGAAGCGGACGCTACTGATACAGCGTCAGAACATCCGACTCGACCGAAACAAGGTAAGCCATCAGTTGCCTGTACAGTTCCCGCGCCTTTTCCGGCTGGGCCGCGGCAAGATCTTTCGTTTCGCCAAAGTCGTTTTTCAGATTGAAAAGCAGCGTCTTGTCTTCTCGCCAGAACTGCACCAGCTTGTAATCGCCCAAACGGATGGCGGTGTGCGGGTAGCTGTCGTTGTAGCGATGAAACACTAGCCCTGGGTTAGGCCGCGGCACCGAGCCGTGTCCTTCATTTTCCAGCAAACCGCGGAAGCTGCCACCGTCGATGTCGCTTGGCAGCGCCTGTTTGTAGCCCACCAGATCGGCAATCGTCGGCAAGATGTCCCAACCAACGACGGGCACGTTGCAAAACGAATTCGCTTTGACGCCCGGACCGCGCACGATAAACGGCACGCGAACTCCGCCCTCGAACGTCACCCACTTGCCGCCCCGTAGCGGCTCGTTCCGGCTAGGTATTTCGTAGGTCGTGGGGTTCGAGAGGTTGCGCTTGGTGTTCGGCGGAATCCAGCCCGCCGCGCCGTTGTCCGCCATGTAGATCACATAGGTCGAGTCGGCGATTCCCAGCTCATCTATCTTGTCGAGGATCTTTCCGACACCAACATCGAGGTCTTGTGTCATCCCCCCGAATGCAGGCACATTGTGCTTCTTTCCTCTTGGCAACTGCTCGTATTTGTCGAGCGTGGCCTTGCGTGTCTGCATCGTCACGTGGACCGCATAGTGCGAAATCTGTAGGTAGAAAGGGCGCTCATCGTTCACGCTACGCATCATGAAATCGAGGCCGCGGTCGGTCAGACTGAAGATTCGTTTGGGATCTTCCGTCACCGTGTATTTGTGCCATTTCTCCCTGTTGTCAAACCCCGACGTAATGCTGCCGGGACGATTGCCCGTGTTGCCGTCGCTCTCGTCATAGCCCAAGTGTTCGGGCGCCAAATCTGTGCGGTGATCCCACTTCCCGAAGTGCGCCGCGACATAGCGCGGGTTGGCTGATTTCAAGATGCGCGGAATGGTCGGGCGCGTGTTGTCGGTCGGATACTTCGCCCCAAAACCTCTGGAGCCCTGACGAACCGGCATTTGTCCAAACTGCAGGCTACGGCGCGTCGGACTGCACAACGCGGCCGGCGCGTAGCCCTCGCTAAATCGCATGGCCTGGCGCGCAAAGCGTTCGAGGTTCGGCGTCTGGAAGTAGTCGCTCTTGGCGTCCTCCCGCGTGGGGTGCATCTGCACTGAAGTCGCGGGCCAGCCCTGATCGTCGCTCAGGATAAACACGAAATTGGGAGAGCCAGCCTCGGGCTGGGCGTTGCCCGGATGGGGCAGTGCAAGCGTCGCGACCGCCAACCCGAACGCCAGAGATAGAGACATGCCGGCCGACATTTCCTTCGATTTCATCGTTCAAGTTCCTTTCCAGTGCTTGTCGGCGAAATCGAGATAGCGAAGCCAGTCGTATTGCTCGATGCCGTGGCCGCCTTTTCGAATGTGGTATCCGATTCGTCCCATCTGGACGGGGCTTTCCACCCGGGGCATGTGTTCGGTTTCCAAGCCCTGTACGCCTAGCAGGTGATAGACAGGTTCGGCATATTTCGCGCCAAGGAACTCGCCGCGAGGATCCGCCCACAGGTCCTCGTCGGCACTGCTGACGTACAGCAGGCGTGGCGCGATCAGAGACAGCAACATATGCTGGTCGAGCGGCAAGCCATCCTCGTTCCCGCCGTATTGTTTGTAGTTCTCGCTATACCAATGCGGGTTGCGGGCGTTCAGCACGTCCACGGGATTCCCGTAGCGCCGGCGGCTTAACGCCGCGCCGGTCGAACCAGAGCAGACCGAGATCGTCATCGCGAATCGTTCGTCTTGTGCTCCTGCCCAAAGCGCCGTTTTTCCGGCCCGCGAAACCCCCATGACCGCCACGCGGCTCTCGTCCACATCCTCGTCTGTCTCGAGATAATCCAGCGCTCGGCTCAATCCCCAGGCCCAGGCCGCGATCGTGCCCCAGGCATCCCCGGGTCTCTCACCCGGTGCGTCGAATGCGCCATGGACACCATTTTTGAATTCATCGTCCTCATCGGGGTCAATACTTTCCCTGTCAACGACAGCCAGGGCGTAGCCGCGCGACAAGATTTCTGGCAGGACTTCTTCCCATCGCGTTTGCGGCGCGGAATCCGCCTTTAGGGGCCGTCCAAGATAAAGAAACGCGGGCACCGGCTTCGGTGCGCCATTGGGTAGATAGACGCGCATGTCCATGCGCGGACCGTTGGCCTTGCCCGTGAAGTTAATTGCGAGGTCTTTCTGAGTCGCGGTTCCCTCTAGCGCCTGTCCGTTCACTGCCCCGAGTTCAATTGTCATGCCCTCTGGACACGCTACTGGCGCGCGCCCATGAACGTGCGTCCGGAACAGTTCAAGAATTTCGGGACGGCGAAAGTTCCTCCAGGCGTCAGCATCAGCGACTTTCGAACCGTCGCTCATCGCAAGGGAGTCCGGCAGCGTATAGGCCGGAACATTTTCTTCGCGGAAATTCGATTCGTAGCTCCGATTCCGATCGCGATCCTCGAACTTCTTTACGAATTCGGGCGGCGCAACCCAGCCTTGTGGCGCCTGGTCCTCCGCGAGAGGCGCGGAACTACAGCCCGCAAACAGCGTAAGAGCGAGGAGCAGGCGATTGCTTTTCATGGCAGATTCTCTAGTCTCGGCGTGATCCGCTCATATCATCTGGCAACCCGAACGCCCACTCTAGTATGAACAGCCGCTCCCATCGTTCCGCACGGCGAAGGGCCGGTCGCGCGGGCGACGGTTACAACTAGAAATACCACCAATTCCGGCTTGCGGACATCGTGGGGTTTACCAACCGGAGATCTAGCCACAAGTTTCTCGAGTCGTCGACACCGGCAATGCCTTCGTCGAAAACGGTAGCTGAATCGTGGCCTGCGCGTTTCAGATCCTCTGACAGTTCAGAGGGCAGGTTTTCGTCGACCTTGAATTTCACTTGGCGTGGATCGGTAGCAGTGCTTCTTCTCATGCGAGCTCAGCGGCGTAGGCGAGCGCGGCGTCTATGTGTTCGTTCCGTAGCGAGGGGTAGCTTGTCAGAATGTTCTGCACCGTTGAGCCTTCCGCGAGGCTGTCTAGGATGACGCTTGCGGGCACACGAGTCCCTTTGGCGCAGATTTGACCGCCGGAAACGTTGGGGTCGCTCGTAAGGTATTCGTTCCACCGAACCATCGGTGTTTCCATCAATCACTGTTGCTGTCTCGCCCGTATCTCCTTCTGACGACAGCACTTACGCCCAATATTAGCAATGCCAAAAGCTGTCAACGCCAAAATCGGCTGTAAGTGGCTGCATGATAGGCACTTAAGCTCTTCTAGGCAACACTCAAGGACGGAAGCACCGGACTTGGCACGCAAGCTGCGGCGTTACCTCAACGCCTACTCCAAGGACGCCAAGCCCTTCAAATGGATCTACGCCGACTCCTCACGCCGCATCCGCCATGGTAAAAGTATCTCTAAGACAGTCGACTAGTTAGCAAGGCTGTTTGCCTTCAAAGTGGAAACACGAGGGCAATCAACGGGATCGACCCGGCTACGATCAGGATCTCCAGCGGTAAACCCATCCGCCAGTAGTCGCCAAATTGGTACCCTCCCGGCCCCATCACCAGCACGTTGTTCTGGTGCCCAATCGGGGTGAGAAAAGCGCACGAGGCGCCGATGGCAACTGCCATCAAGAAGGGATCCAAATTAACCCCGAGTTGAGTTGCCAGGGTGGCGGCGATGGGTGCCATCACTACTGCTGTAGCTGCGTTGTTCATGACGTCCGATAAAGTCATGGTCACGACCAGCAACAAGGCCATGATGAACAAAGGACCCAGACCACCGGTCACCGTGACGATGCCGCTGGCGATGAGATCAGTACCCCCGGTTGTCTCCAGCGCGCGTCCTAGAGGAATCATCGCCCCTAACAAAACGATCACCGGCCAGTCGATGCTGGCATAAACTTCGCGCACGGACACGACTTGCATAAGCACCAGCAGCACAATCGCTGCGCTGAACGCGACAAAGACCGGCAGTAAGCCAGTCACCGCCGCAATCAGTGCGGTGGCAAAGATCCCCACCGGTATGAGCGGGCTAGGTCGCGTGCGAATACGCAGACCCCGTTCGGCCAATGGCAAACACCCTAGATCAACGATAGTTTCAGTCAAGCTCTCGCGTTCACCCTGGAGTAACAATACATCGCCTTGTTGAAGCCGCACTTTGTCCAAACGCTTCTTGAAGGGTTTGCCTTGCCGGGCAATGGCAATCAGATTCATATTGAAACGTTGACCGAGTTGAAGACCGGCAAAGGTTCGTTTTACTAGACGAGATGCCGGGCTGATGACCGCCTCAACAACACCTGCTTCTTCGGAAGTGAGATCTTCGGTTTTGAAAGCTTCTTTACCGACCAACTCCAGCTTGGCGGTCTCCACGACCTTGGCCAACGCACTTGGGTCTGACTCGACGATCACTATGTCCCCAACACGCAGACGCGCATAGCGTGCCCCAGCGATGATGTGGTTGTCGCCGCGTAACACGCCAACCCCCAACACCTCATCGTCGGCGAGTGTTTCTAGGTCCCTCAACCCTCTTCCTATCACCGGTGAATCTTCCAACACCCGAAGCTCGGTAATG
This sequence comes from Bryobacterales bacterium, assembly GCA_965247305.1. Taxonomy (GTDB): domain Bacteria; phylum Acidobacteriota; class Terriglobia; order Bryobacterales; family UBA6623; genus CATQHP01. Next base: position 175,660 of record OZ252030.1, read on the forward strand.
TAGTCGGTGATCTCGAACAAGTCCTCGCCGGCCTTGTTTCCCCGACGCCCTTTTGGGATCAGCCGCCAGCCAACGAAGGTGATGAAAACCACCCCGCCCAGTGCGAGAATCACCCCAACGGGAGAAAAATCGAAAATGCCGAATGACTGACCGGTCAGTTCCTGGCGATAGCTCGCGATAATGATGTTCGGTGGTGTCCCCATCAAAGTCATCATCCCCCCTAAAATGGAGCCAAAGGACAGTGGCATGAGCAGCAGCGCTGGGGAACGTCCAGTCGCCGCCGCGGTTTGTAAGGCGACCGGCATCAATAGCGCAAGTGCACCAACGTTGTTCATGAAAGCCGAGAGCACCGCGGCGAGACCGGTGAGTGCGCCAATGTGGATGAGCGGATCGCGGGTGGCAACTTCTAGTTTGGCTGCCAGCATATCCACCACTCCCGAGTTTTGCAGAGCACGCGAGATAACCAACACGGCGGCGACCGTAATCACCGCCGGGTGGCCAAAACCGAGGAACGCCTCGGGCGCCGGCACAATCCCCAACAATGTCGCGATGACGAGCGCACCGAAAGCCACGATGTCGTAGCGATAACGACCCCAGATGAACAACCCCATGGCGCCGGCGAGGAGGGCAAACAACAAGGCTTGTGAGCTGGACATTGTTGGTGCGGTCTCCGTATCTAACCCAGCGACAGACTGGCGATTTCGTGAGGGTCCTTGGATAGACCCGGGGTGGCGAGGATACGTTGTAGCTGGGACTTCATTAGCACCTGTCTGCGCTCGTCAAATCTTCGCCGATAGTATCGGTTAGAGACCCGCTGAGGGGCTCAGGGGGACGAGGACGAGATCGGGGACAGTCACGTAACCCCGTAATGGCATGCACCCCTAAGCTGAGACAGCTTAAAAATGGGACAGTTGCCGTTCGCTGAAAAAGTATAGCCTTTTCGGCGAACGTGCCGCACACTTGAAAACGGCCGGGAAAGCGGAGGCGGGCAATGCTGGAGAGCAACCCGCCAAGCAATACCCGGCTGGAAACTCAGCGAGACGATGAGCGCTCGGGGCGGGACATTCTCCCGCTCCGAGCACGACCACTGTCTCGATAGATTTCCTCATGCCTCAGAAAACTCAAACTGCGGGTTTCTGAGCTCTTCGCTCGCTGGCAACAACTGCTCGAACTCCTGCGGAGGCCGATAGCCCAACGCCGAATGCAGGCGCTTTTGGTTGTACACCGCGTCGATAAACTCCTCGATCGAAGCGCGCGCTTCGTCCATCGATTGATACGTCTGTAGGTTCACCTCCTCGCTTTTGAGCGTCTTCATAAAACTTTCCATGCGCGCCTTGTCGTACGGGTTTCCTCGCCGGCTCATCGAGATCAACGCGCCGTTTTCTTCCAGCAGACTGACATAAGCCCGCGAGGTATATTGCGTGCCTTGATCGGAATGATGCACCAGCCCCGGCTTCGGACAGCGAAACTCGATCGCTTTGCGCAGCGCGTTCACTGCCAATATGGCCTCGAGGGAAGGCCCCAATTCCCAGCCCACTACGCGCCGGGAATACGAGTCCATCACGACCGCCAAGTAGACGAACGAACGGCGCATGCGCACGTAGCTGATGGCGGCCTGCCAGAGCTGATCGAGACCGTCGATCTGCAGGTTTTTGGCCCAGTTTGGGTAGATCGCGCGGTGCTGATCCGAGTCCGTCGTCAATACGTAGCGGCGCTTGCGTATCGCCAGCAGATTGTCGTTGCGCATCAGCCGCAAGACCTTCTTGTGGTTCACCGTAAAGCCCTGCCTACGCAGTTCGGCGGTCACTCGACGATAGCCGTAGCGGCGATTGGTGAGCGTAATGCGTTGCATACGGTCACGCACTTCCAGGTTGGATTCGACAGGCTTGTCTCGCTCTAATTGCCGGTAATATCCGGCTCGGCTGACTTCTCCGAGTGCACAGGCGCGCTCGACGCTGAGTCGGCCTTCAACGCGAATTTCGTCGATGACGCTGTAGAGCCGCTCGCGTTGCGAGCGACTTGGTTCGGCATCGCCGGTTTTAAGGCGTTGAAGGCTCGTTCGAAAAAATCCAATTCCGCCGCTTGTTGACCGACTAGGCGTTCGAGTTCGGCAATGCGATCGGCGCTCGGATCGCTATCCAATTGCACAACCTCTTGTCCGGGACGCGGCCGCCCTTGACGCCGCTCAAGACCGCTGCGTCCCTCGGCGCGGTAGGTGTCGCGCCAGCGATACAACACGCTGCGCCGCACGTCCAACTCACCGCTCAATTTGACGACGTTCTCACCGCGAAGCATGCGGCTTACCGCCAATTCCTTGAACTCAACTTCATACGAGCGCTGCTTCCTCGCAACCCTATCTTTTCTCTCTCTCATCGGGGACTCCTTTTCCATTCACTGAAAATTGTCCCACTTTCATCTGTCTCAGTTTTGGGGTGCACTCCACTAATGGGATTATGAATCAACAGCTTCCAGCGATCTCAATGTTAATAAAACAGGGCGATTGAGTCTCGCAACGGCCAAGACGAAACCCGCCCAAAGAGCCGTCCCGCGATTTTGAGATTTCTTTTGCCTTTGAAATCAGCAACCTATCGATACAGTCGGCCGAAAACCGGACACACGGACCTTACACTATACCTGGAGGATGCGGAAAGCCATGCAACGAGGCTCAAAATTTAGGCAAAACCCTGCCAAATCCGGCCAATGGGCGGCATTCTCGACAGGGACGGGGGATCGGCTTGCATGAGCGCGCCAGGCGTTCCTCGTTCCGCTTTGTGGAGTTTGACGGAATTCAAATGGTAAGTCTGGGGGGTCGTCCAGTCCAGCGATTTTCAGAGAAAACCGGACAAATCCGGACATTTCGATTCGACGGCCAAGCTGCGCCCGCGCGGCTCAGCCTGAACGCTTGGGGACAGGGCCAAAAATTCACGGCCACGCCGACGCTGAAACCGAGATCTTCGGTTTTCGTGGCCAGCTGAGCATCCAAACGAACCGTCCGAAGGGAGAAAGAAATGGAGCGACGTGAGTTCATTCGCGGTGCGGTGGCCGCCGCGGTCAGCCACCAGTTGTTCGGACAGACGTCGGCCAACATTGATCTGGATCGGTTCGGCGGTTGGAGCGGCAAGAGATTTGAAGCCACTGGTTTCTTCCGGGTAGAGAAGGACGAGCGATGGTGGCTCGTAACACCCGACGGTAGCGCGTTTTTGAGTTTCGGAATCAATCATCTCAATTCCGACTTGTGGAATCAGGACTACAACCGTCAAGCCTGGAAGAAGCGGCTGGAGTTGGACACCCTCGATGGCCCCGAGTTCAGCACTGCCCTAAGAACGTGGTTTCTCCAAACGTGCCGTGAGTACGGCTTCAACACCGTGGGAGTCCACACGTCACTGGCGGTCGTCAACAGGCCGCGACCGTCCATGGCCTACATGCAGCCGATCCGATTCGTTGATATCCCACATTGGAAGCCCGAGATACCCGACGAGAATTTCGTCGATGTCTTTGCCGACGAATTCGCGCTCCACTGCGATCGGCTCGCCAAGGAATTTGCCGCCCCGGCCAAAGACGATCCGTTTCTACTCGGCTATGCCATGACCGACTGTCCGTTATTCACGGAGGAGGACTGCCGGGAGCGTCCCGACGTCATTGGCGGAGCCCGACGAAAAGCTCGGATCGGATGGCCGCGTCGCTTACGGAACCTCAAAGCAGGCGCCGCGGGCAAGCAGGCGTACGTCGATACGATGCGGGAAATCTACCGCCACGAGATCAGCGAATTCAACGCGACCTACGGCACGCACTTCGACTCGTTCGACGCACTCGCGAATGCCGAGCAGTGGCGACCGCACACGGATCTATCGAATGGCAACGAGACTCGTGACAACGTCGAGTTTCTCAAGCGTGTCGTCGCAAAGTATTACCAAACAGCGAAAGACGCCATCCGTCGGCACGACCCGAATCACCTTTTCTGCGGCGACAAGATCAACGCGAACACCGATACCATCGACACGGTCTTACCCGTGACGAGCAAGTTCACCGACATCGTGTTCTATCAAATGTACGCTCGATACGAGGTGCAGAAGCCAGGGCTCGATCGCTGGTCACAAGCCGTCGATATGCCATTCGTCAATGGCGACTCGGCATTCACGATGATCACCGACCGCATGCCTCGCCCGTACGGTCCGGTTGCCGACACGCTCAAACAGCGCGCGGAATGGACCGTCGAGTTTTTTCGAAACGCATTCGCACGACCGGAGTTCGTGGGTTGGCATTATTGTGGATTGATCGATGCTTCAAATCAGGTCCCGCGCAAACAGGACCGTCAACATTCGGGTCTACTCGACGGCTACGGCGAGCCGTATCCGCTGCTCAAGACGGCGCTAAAAACATCCACTGACCGCATGTACCAGATCGCCTCAAGCAGCGTTTGAGGACGGTTGGAAACAGGGGTAAGACTTCGCAAGCGATAAAGCAAAGCGGTGCCGCAAGTCAACGCTTCGCCAACGGTCTCACCGCCGTCCTCGCATGATTCGGAGTCAGGATGGCTCGCTATGCCTTTCCCGTCCGGCGCTCTCATCCGCCCCTTCCCGCCGGTTTATCCCGGCGCACGCCGTCCCGAAGCTCCACCCGGATCTTCAGTTTTCGGCCACCGAAAAATGCCTGCCGCCACTATTTTCCTGGACAACTACCCGTCACAGATGTCCCCTTTTCCCCAAAAGTTGGGATCGCGGGCCTGTCGCGTTATGCGGACGCTGCGGCTGTTCCTAAGGGAGATCCGGGGAGATCCGGGACGGGGAAGATCCGGGACGCGTTCAATTTGTCGCGCTGGTAGCGTAGAGGTCATAACGGAGCCGGGTGGACACATCGTGGTGGGTGTCAATCTATTCAAGTATTGATGGCGATCTATCCAGAAATGGCCCGTGGTTTGTTAGCCGACTGTGCCGCTTATCGCGCCAGAGTTCAAACCCTGGACGACTTAAAGTCTAAAGATTGGGCTGCATCGGGCGAGCTTGTCGCAATTGAGGACAAAACTACTGACGGTTCTTAATGTGGGCGGAGGCCAATCTCGATTCCGTGCAATTCACCGTCAACACCGACGAGCTTTTTGCGAGAACGCTCGACGTCGTCGCAAAAATTGAAGAACGGACGTCGATGTATCTGAGTGCAGATTGCAGCGGACGATAATGCATCGAGGTGGCGGTTCGTTTAACATTCGGTCAGGTGGCGTCGGGAGCGCGATCTCTCACTCTGGGCTGTGCTGATGTGCTTGTCGCGCGAGTAATCCTGGAGGTGGTGCGGTAGTGAACGACGAAATACATGACAAAAGGTCGATCGAGAAGCTTCTGCGGTCACAAGGAGTTGGCAGAGATGCCTATAGGCTAGATGGCTCGACTGATGATTTCAGCTAGGTTCTAGAGGAGGTATACGGGTCCTGGAACGTGTTTTACTTCGAGCGTGGTGAGAGGCTCGGGGAGCAGAAGTTTGAGTCTGAGTCCGAAGCGTGTGAGAAGCTCGTGAGTAGAGTCTTGGACGATCCAACAACCAGGGAGGGCTACCCCACAGCGGCTTCACTCCCTGGTGCCGAGCTAGTCTGAGCACATCAATGTGGTCCGCCCCCCCCGGGCCCGGCCCTATTAGATTGAGGGCAAGTGTGTGGCTGCACGATCAGATCTGAAGAGCTCCATCCCCTTCACATACCGTGACTGTTTGACGTCGAATGATTTCGATCGAGCAGCGCTACCCCGGTGTATGCGGAGGAGGCAGCGGTCACTGCTGTTAGATAGGGGTACGACCACTCGGCGAAATAGGCACCGTAGCAGTAGAATGCGGTGCCCGAAAGAGGACTCGAGATCGCCGCACTCGGCCCGCCAAACCTAGTGAACAGCGCGATCGGAGTCACCACAACGACTCCCGCGCTTGCGAACGCCGACGATTGTTCGATCAATTCGTAGACACTGTCAAACTTATTCGCCAAAAAGTAGGCGATTATCCCAAAGCCAACCACCGACAGCCGGTTCAGCCGCAACCTTGCTCAGGGGGGTGCTCAGGGGGGGACTGCTCAGGGGGGGACGGAGCCCTTAACAAATCGGAAATGGTGGTAGATTATCTTGCAGATGATGGGCTGAAGGGGACGAGTTTAAGGGCTCCGGCCCCCTGCCGTCGAAGGATTCAGCGACTACGGTCCGCTGAACTCGATCGAGCTGTCGACTTTCGTCCGGCGAAAGTCGCGGTGCACCAATGAGATCGTCGCGATGCGGTTGTAGAAAAACAACCCCTTGATCCTGAATTCGCCCCCGTAGGACACAGGAACCCAAACTCCTTTTTCGACTTCGCGAAAGTGCAGTGAGAAGCCCACCTGTTTGAAGTTCGTGCCCAACAACGTCCGCACCGCTACTGGTACTTTGCGCGCCAAATCGGTTGTCACGTAGACCGGCTGAAATTCCTTCTTGTCTACAAACGCCTCGCCCTTCCAAAGGGCTCGTTCTCTCTTATAGTTGGCGGACTTGCGACGCGGCTCGAAGCCGATGTGGTAAGTATCGCGACCATCCACCTGTTCCTCGCCCAAAAGTTGGAATGTGTATCGCTTTTGCTCGCGTCGTGTTAGCGGAAATAGGTCCTCTTCGAAACCGTCCCGAGACTTCCGATTGTTTACTAAGTCGAGCAATATTTCGCTCACGATGGCGTCTGCGTCGATCGCACCACGGTACCAATGAGGCTCGGCGTATGGCAGCAACTTGCCCTTGTGGCGTAGGCGACCCTCGAACGATGTTCGCGTTGACTCGAAACCATCAGGAGTCGGAGTGATCGTGAACCCATGCTTCTCTTCGCGATGGAGTTTACTGCTCTTTGTTAGCCGAGTATGCACCTCGCGTTCGAACACGATCGACGATCGGGCGGTCTCGGCGCGCTCCTGATTCTCCGCTACTCGCGCCATGATTTCATCCGCTTCCGCCGCTGGGCTCGACGCAGCGAACAGGAGCGCTGTCAGTAGCAGGCGTAACTCCATAACAACCCATACGTCGCCTGCAAGGGGATTGTTCGCAGCAGTGCCCATTTTTAAAGCTTCGCGGTTGACTGTTCGCCCCGCAGTCCTTCTCGGACGCTCGTCTATCGAGCCGCAATCCGTGTCTCGAACAGGTTTGACGCGACGCGTAGGCGGCCCCGGACCACGGCGACAATCGGACCCCTATCGTTTCCTAGTCTTGGCCCGGCCCTATGGAGTGAACGGCGGCGAGACAGGCGGGATTCCAGACTAGGTCTGCGCTCAGGGGGGTGACCGCCAAGCTGCGCCCGGGCGGCTCAGCCCAAATATCCCGGGACACGGGCCCTATCCTGGATCCGCGGACCGCGAAGTGTGGGTTCTGCGTGCACGCCAACTAGCCGCCATTTCGCTTCCATTCGACGCAGCGGCCGACTTCGTCGTACGATAACTGTTCGAATTGAACGCCACATGATCGTCACCGTCCAGCAACACATCCTGCAGCAGCAGTTGGAGCACTTTCCCGCCGCCCACGGCACGTTTTCGTGGCTGCTCTCGGGCATCACGTTGGCGACCAAGATGATTCAAGCAAAGGTCCGGCGGGCGGGCTTGCTCGACATCTTCGGCGATGCGGGAGATTCGAACGTCCACGGCGAATCTCAGCAGAAGCTTGATGTGTATGCAAACGAGGCGCTGATCCACTGCTTGGGTGTGCGAGAGAGCGTCGCGGTGCTTGCCTCGGAAGAGAATGACGAGGCGGTGACGTTCGAACGTGCGCCTGATCAGGGCAAGTACCTCGTCGTGTTCGACCCGCTCGACGGCTCATCGAACATCGACGTCAACGTCAGTGTCGGAACGATCTTCTCGATTCTCCGCAAGGAGCCGAAAGAGCACGCAAGCGGTTCGTCGTTACTACAGCCGGGAACCCGGCAGATCGCCGCGGGTTACGTCGTATATGGCTCTTCGACGATTCTGGTTTATACAGCAGGCAAGGGCGTATATGGATTTACGCTCGATCCGTCGGTCGGTGCATACGTGCTGAGTCACGAAGACATGCGAATGCCCGAGCACGGCAGTATCTACTCGGTCAACGAAGCCTATGCCGAGGAGTTTCCTGATCGTTACAACGAATATCTGCATCGCCTCCGCGTGGGCGAACTCGGCAGGAAGTACAAGTCCAGATACATCGGCTCGTTGGTCGCGGATTTTCACCGAACGTTGCTCAAGGGCGGAGTGTTCTTGTACCCGCCTACCGTCTCGCAGCCTGAAGGGAAGCTGCGTTTGCTCTACGAAGCCAACCCAATGGCATTCATCGCCGAACAAGCCGGTGGCGTTGCTTCGGACGGGACGGGACCTGTGATGGACATTGTGCCCACTGGTATTCACCAGCGCACCCCACTCGTATTGGGGGGCAAAGCCGAAATGGATGATTTTTTTGCGTGATTGCTAGATCGCAAGTCAATCCGCCCGAGAGTCGGTGCCGGGAACCCGCCCACACCGAAGCGCATCTAATCAACTGGGTATACTGGCCTTAGAAGATGATCGACGTCACCAATAACGCGACGAGCAAGATTCGCGGGATGCTTGATAGCGAGAACCCCGGCGGATTGATGCGTCTCGGCGTGATTGGTGGCGGCTGCTCAGGACTACAGTACAAATTCAAGTACGAGTCGAAGCCACGATCCACTGACAGCGTTATTGAAGTGGACGGGATTCGCTTGTGTGTCGATCCGAAAAGCTATGAGTATCTGGACGGCATGACGCTCGACTATATGGATACGATTCTCGAGCAGAGGTTCCTTTTTAAGAACCCCAACGCCGAGAAGAGCTGTGGTTGCGGTAAGTCATTTCAGGTATAAGATGAACGGGCCTAGTGCTGGCGTCAAACTGAGACTTTTTTAAAACGAGATCAACGCGATCACCATGGAGAAACTGCAATTCGAGGATTGGTACGACGGGTTTAACCGTGACGCCGGTGACCTCTATCCTGGGCGCTACACACGCGAGTTTGTCCAAGAGCTAGTCGAGACCGGCCGAAAAGTCCAAGAGCTGATACCCGAAAAGCAGTCGTTGGTGGTCGCCCACAATTATCAGTTCCCCGAGCTTCAAGAAATCGCAACCGAAGTCGGTGACTCTCTCGGGCTTAGCCAGTATGTCGCTGAACGGAACACCCCTCGGGTTGATTTTTGCGGTGTATGGTTTATGGGCGAGACGGCCAAGACGATTGTTGGAGATCGGGCTAAAGTTTATATGCCCGACAGGCCCGGCTGTTCATTGGTGGACTCGATCGACTACTCCAAAATTGTTAACTGGAAGGCAAGCAACCCTGACGGCATCGTAGTCTCATACGTAAACACGGACGCAAGAACAAAGGCAATCAGCGACTACATCTGCACTTCGCGAAACGCCGCAAAAGTACTCGACCACGCAGCCAAAGAAAACCCAGGTACGCGCATTCTATTCCTCCCTGACAAGTTCCTCGGCTCGGTGTCCATCTCCCAGAGCAAGATCGTCGACGCGACGCTGGTCGATCTCTATGATGGCTGCTGCCACGTCCACGCCAAGATCGGTGAGACGGCGCTCGACGAAGCGTTTGATCGCTATCCGGAGGCGGATCTGCTGATTCACCCCGAGTGCGGTTGCGCGTCACACTGCATGTCAAAAGTCATGCAGGGAAATTCGCCCTATCAGCGGGCGTTCTTCCTCTCGACCGAAGGCATGATTCGCCACGCCGAAACATCGCCGGCGAAGGAATTCATAGTGGGGACCGAACTCGGCATGGTCTACCGCTTGCGACGCGAGATCCCCAACAAGGCTTTCTACGCAGTTAGCCCTGACGCCAGTTGTGAGTACATGAAGATGAACACGCTGGCCAAGCTACAGGCGTCGCTCGAGAACGACGAGATTGAAGTGACGGTCGACCCAGAAATCGCAGGCAAGGCGCAACTCGCGATCGATCGAATGTTGACCATTCAGTAACGCCTGTTATTGCCCCCGCCCCGCAGCCCGCAGCCACCGATGCAGGTGGCCAGGTGGTGAGAAATGCGCGCCTAAGTGCCGGCCACTTGGGTTGCCGTCATGCCGCTGAGCCGCAGGTAATCCCGCAACAAAAGCATTTTGTGAGTCGCGTCCAACGGCGGATTCGGACTTTGGGCCGTATACCCGGCAACGATGTTTCCCGTATTCAGTTCGGAATCGGCTGCCAGACAGGGGTCAAGCACTCTTGCCCCGAGATAGCCCGCAATGTAGCGAAGTTCGTCGCCAGAAAGCGCTTCGAGAAAACCGCGGGCGTGAGGCTCGCTTGGCTCTTGAGACATCGTGCAAATAGCGTCGACAAGCTCGTGACGTTCTTGCCGGATGGAATCGTTAAAAAGCTCCAAAAGATCTCCCTACAGCAGCAAAGCAATTCTAAGTTTCGGACGAGGTAACTACACTTCAGTATCGCCTATCCGTCCGCGCGAAGCAAGTCTATATCTTAGAAAACAAGGGACATATGACCACCACAGCCTAGTAGTGGTAATCTCTAAATCATGTTTGCCAAGAAATGCTTTGGCAATTTTCGTGGATCTTAGCGACGAACAAGCCGCACGCGATGATTTTCGCTATCTCCGATATAGAGGGTTCCTTGCGAGTCAACGTAGATTCCATGCGGCCGCGCGAGGCCGCACTTTAGAGGGTCGCCGACAGGCCCGTCGTGACGTGAGCCATCACCGGCCACGGTTGAAATAATTCCAGACTCGAGATCGATCCGTCGGATCGTATGGCTTTCGGTATCGGCGATGTAGACGGCGTTGTCGGGGCCGACTTCGATTCCCTTTGGACCTGAAAGCTTGGCGCTCTTAGCTGGACCACCGTGCCCGTCATAGCCTTTTTCCCCGGTGCCCGCAATGTGCTCAAAGCGGCGTTTCTTCATATCCAGCTTATAGACGCTGTTGCCCTCGCGGAGGGCGAGAAACATATCGCCGTTCTTGTCAAACGAGAGAGCTCGGGGGCCGTTGAGGGCAGTGCCCTTTATCGGGGCGCCGTCTGGGGTGCGCTCTTTCGCGCCCGTTCCCGCGAACGTCGAGATTTTTCCCGATTTTAAGTCAACCCGGCGGATACGGTGGTTGCCGATGTCGGCGACGAACATTGAGCCCTTGCCATCGAGGGCGATCGAATGCGGGTTGTTAAATGTTGCTTGTTTGGCTGCGCCGCCGTCGCCAGAGAATCCAGCCTCGCCAGTACCGGCGATCGTTTCGATGATGCCCGACTTGGCGTCTACGCGGCGAACTATTGCGTTCTTCATTTCGACAAAGTACATGTTCCCGGCTCGATCGAAGCGAATCTCGTAGGGTTCGTTGAGATCCGCTTTCGTAGCCGGGCCGCCGTCGCCCGTGTAGCCCTTTTTGCCTGTTCCAGCGACGGTCGAGATGCGGCCGGTGTCTAGCTCGATTCGACGAATGCGGTGCGTATCGATTTCGCAGACGTAGAGAGCGCCGTCGGGTCCGAGCGTCAGCCCGTAAGGATTGCCGACCTTCGCAGCGACCGCGGCACCGCCGTCGCCCGTGGCGCCGCTGACGCCAAGACCGGCGACCGTTTCGACGGTGGCGCCGAAAGCCGAAACCGTGAGGAAAACGAGCAGCAGTGCGAATCTCATCGACATCAGCATAGACTACGCGGAGCCCAAATGGTGTTGCGCTTGTCCAGGTACATGGTTCACACTCGCGTTGATGCGCCTATTCCTACTTGCTTTCTTGGCCGTTTGCTCTGCGTTCGCCCAGGCCAAGCCCAACATTGTTTTGATCATAGCCGACGATCTTGGCTGGCGCGATCTGTCGAGTTTCGGAAGTGGCTATTACCGGACTCCGAATATTGACCGGACCGTGACCGAGGGTAGGAAATTCACTAATGCCTACGCGAACCCAAACTGTGCGCCGACGCGCGCGGCTCTCATCAGCGGCCGCTACAGCCCGCGCACCGGCATCTACACAGTCGGCTCGGGCGCGCGGGGACTCGACAAATTCCGCAAGATGGTTGCAGTTGAGAACGAGACAAATCTGAAGACGAGCGAAGTGACGTTTGGCGAAGCGCTCAAAGCGGCTGGCTACACAACCGCCCACATGGGCAAGTGGCATATGGGGACTGATGAGTTCTCGCCCGAAAATCAAGGTTTTGACGTGAATATCGGTGGGAACTCGTCCGGTTCGCCGCGGGGGGGCTACTTCAGCCCATTTAATAATCCGCAACTACCCGATGGTCCCGAGGGTCAGTACCTAACGGATCGGATGGGTCTCGAAGCGTCGCGATTCATCACGGCGAACCAGGACCAACCGTTTTTCCTATATTTCGCCCCCTATGCGGTTCACACCCCGATCCAGCCACGGCCGGACCTGCTCGCCAAGTGGCAGAACCGGCCAACCTGGATGGGACAGACGAACCCGTCATACGCCTCGATGGTGGAGTCACTCGACCGAGCGGTGGGCCGTATTCTAAACGCTCTCGATGATCTCAAACTGGCCGACAACACGGTCGTATTTTTCTATTCCGACAACGGCGGGTTGGGCGGCTACCAGCGCGCCGGCGTTAACGCCCGCGAGATCACCGACAACGCGCCGCTTCGTGGCGGCAAGGGCATGTTGTACGAGGGCGGCGTCCGAGTGCCTTTGGCAGTTCGCTATCCGGGACATATCGCGGCGGGTACGGTTAGCGCGGAGCCGATTATGTGTGTCGATTTCTACCCGACGCTGCTCGAGATCGCGGCCACGAAGGGCCGGCCGCAACACAAGCTTGACGGCACCAGCTTCTGGTCGCTGGCAGTCGCTGACCCGGAGCCCGCTGCTTCGCGCGCGCCACTCTACTGGCACTTTCCTGGCTATCTAGAAGGCCGCAGGGAAGTCGGCGCATGGCGAACCACTCCTGGCGGTGCGATTCGAGTTGGTGACTATAAGCTGATCGAGTTCTTTGAAACGGACGGGCTCGAACTCTACAACCTCGCCGACGACATCGGCGAGCAGAAGAATCTCGCCGAGGCGATGCCGGCCAAGACCCGAGACTTGCACGACCGGCTCAAGGCCTGGCGTCAGGCGACAAACGCCCCGATGCCGACGATGAAATAGCAGACCCCGATCAAGAGACTCGAGCCCGCATTTCTGACCACATGGCGCGGGAAAGTGAATAAGAGGTGCGTCAATACGAGGCGGGCGACGGCCGGCGCACCCATCGCGTGCTTTCGCCGTCGGGTGAAGAGAAATATGGGCTAGCCTTGAATCCGTTTGTCTTGACCCGCCCACTCGCGCTCGCGCAGAACGAATTTCTGAATTTTTCCAGTTGCTGTCTTCGGCAAGTCACCGAACTCGACATGCTTGGGGCACTTGAAATGCGACAGCCTCTCGCGTGCGAAGTCAATCACTTGCGTGGCGGTCAGCGCGCTCGCCGGCACGGGGACAACAAACGCCTTGGGTACTTCTCCCCATTTCTCGTCGGGGACGCCGATAACCGAGACCTCGAGAACATCAGGGTGGTCCATGATGACCTTCTCGACTTCTTGGCTTGAGATATTTTCGCCGCCGGAGATGATGATGGCCTTAGCACGATCGCGCAACTCGATATAGCCATCGGGATGGCGTACCGCTAGATCACCGGAGTGGAACCATCCGCCTGCAAAGGCCTTTGCCGTCGCCTCGGGGTCGCTATAGTAGCCGGTCATCACATTGTTGCCGCGCATCAAAACTTCGCCAAGAGTCTCGCCGTCCCAGGGCACTTCCACTAAGTCGCTATCGACCACGCCCAATCCGGTGTGGGCTATTGCGTATGGGACACCCTGGCGCGCCTTAACGCGACCCCGTTCAGCGGGATCGAGCAAGTCCCAGCCGGGCTGCTCGGCACAAATCGTATGGGGACCGTAGCACTCGGTCAGCCCATACACGTGGTGCACCGTCGCGCCCATGCCCTCCATCGTGCGAATGACATGTGGCGCCGGTGGGGCGCCGGCCGTTGTGATCGTAAGTCCGTCGAGTCGCCGGCCTTTGGCAGCCGGCGATGAGTAGAGCGCCGTGAGCACCGTCGGGGCACAGCACAGGTGAGAGACCTTGTGCGTCGCGATTAGCCGATAGACCTCGGCGGGGTCAATTTTTCGCAGGCAAACGTGGGTTCCCCCGACGGCCGTCACGCCCCATGGAAAGCACCAGCCATTGCAGTGAAATAGCGGAAGTGTCCAAAGGTAAACGGAGGCCGCCGTCAAGCCGGTCTCAAGAGCTTCGCCGAGCGCATTGAGATAGGCACCCCTGGCATGAAACACCACTCCCTTGGGAAAGCCGGTCGTCCCGGAGGTGTAGTTGATTGCAATTGTTTCAAGCTCGTCGATCTCGACAATTTCTTTGACGGGCGTTGTGTCGGCCAACATTGCTTCGTATTCGCTTGCCGCAATGTCGTCAACCACGGGCGCGACGTCAGCTACTTGGATGTAGGCCTCGACGTTTGGACAATCCCCGACCAAACCTCTAACGGTGTCGGCCAATTCCGTATCGAAGATCAGCGCCTTAGCTCCCGAGTGATTGAGAATGTAGGCGGTTTCCCGCGAACTCAGCCGCGTATTCAGTGCGACTAGAACAGCGCCGATACGCATCGGACCGAACTTCGCCTCAAGCATCGCCGGCGTGTTCGGCGACAAGATCGCTACGCGGTCGCCCCGATCGATTCCAAGCCCACGCAGTGCGCCGGCCAGGCGACAGGTCCTCTCGTGGAATTCCGCGTAGCTGTAGGTTCGATCGCCGTGAATGACAGCGGGCTTGCCGGGATACACCAGCGCGCTGCGCTCAAGGAATGCCAACGGGCTCAAGTTTTCGAAAGAAACCGAATTGTTCATAACAACTCCGAGCTGAAAGTATATCCGGTAGACACTAGCTCCCAAGAGTACTAAAGCAAAGCACTTAGGAGTGCGGACATTCGCCAAACAGCTATTACCGAACTATTACATTGATGCCGCACGATGGCCTCGGGTCGGTTGTTACCGTAAGTGCGGCGGGAGGTTTTTTTGCCCGCACCTCAACAAGAATTACCGGTATGAACGAACCTCTTCAAGGTGTGAAATTTGGCGATAAGACGAGAATAAATTGGGGCACATCCATTGCCATGGGTCTGTTCCACGTCGGGGCGGTCGCCGCTTTATTCTTTTTCAGCTGGACAAACTTGATCGTGGCCGCCGCGATTTACTGGATCGCGATTAGCTGGGGCATTGGTATGGGCTATCACCGGCTTCATACACATCGTGGTTACAAACTCCCAAGGTTCATTGAGTATTTCTTGGCGGTCTGCGGAACCCTCACGCTCGAGGGTGGGCCAATTTTTTGGGTCGCGACGCACCGCTGTCATCACCAGTTTTCCGACGCCGACGGCGATCCTCACACCCCGCGACATGGCGGATTCTGGGCTCACATGGGTTGGATCATGTTCGGCGATGCGATGCACGACAACACTGAGCTGGCGGGTAGGTATGCCCCAGACCTTCAAAAGGATAAGTTTTATCGCCTGCTGAGTGAATGGCACTGGGTGCCTTTGACTTTATTGGGTATTGCAATTTTGGCAGTCGGCGGCTTGGGTATGATGCTCTGGGTCGTCCCCCTACGAGTCGTGCTCGGCCTGCACTCGACCTGGCTAGTCAACTCGGCCACGCACATGTGGGGCGGTCGGCGGTTTGAGACTACAGACGATTCGCGCAACCTTTGGTGGGTCGCTCTGCTGACTTTCGGCGAAGGTTGGCATAACAATCACCACGCGAACCCGGTATCGGCACGGCACGGAGTGGCCTGGTACGAATTGGACATGAGCTACTTGCAGATTCGCTTGCTCGAACTTCTCGGAATCGCTCGCGATGTGTACGCGCCGGGGCTCACGGCGCTGGAAAGCGCAGCCGCCGTTGATGAGCTCGAACCGGCTGCGTAGCAGCCCCAACGCCGGCCGAGCGAACGTCTTATTACGGACTGCCGGGATCGCTTAACACGCGCAGTTTAGCAGCCCGTGGTAAAAGCCACGCAGGCCGCGTTACGCGCCGATGGGGCGGATTGAGTATTAGACGAGTGCCTCAACGAATCAGCAGCCAGAGCGCACCAGGAATCTTTGAATGGCGCGTAACCCGTTGGGCGGCGGGCACTTGCGGCCGTCGGCTTTGTCATTCGTCGGAGACGATCGCCCGGATCGCCGTCCTCCTCACTCCGCGCCGATCAGCCACAATTGCCCGCCGCGCGACCTACGGGACTTTTACCACGGACTGCTAGGCGGGACTCTGCGTCAATCTGTCACAATAGACAATTGACCTCGCATCCGCCCTTGGCTTTGCCGCGGGCGATTCGCAGGACGAGGGGGTAGCCATTGGCAAGTCGATCAAATACAAAGTTCCAAAAGCGCCAGAAGGAATTGGCTCGGGCCAATAAGCGTCGCGATAAGGACGAAAAAAAGCAACAGCGTCGTTCTGAAAAGGTGAGCGATGGGGGCGGCCCCCCGATCGAAGCTATGGATCCGACAGACTTAGGTCTGCCCGCACTTGAAGAAGAAGTGGCCGCAACGGAATCAGAGGAAACCAAAGAACCAACGCCGGTTTAGCGCCCAAAGACGCTTCGCTATTTCTTGAGACAGAACACCTGCCCGCTGCGGGAACCGATTACCAGCCGGTCGCCTGAGATAGCTGGCGAGGCAACCACGCGGCCGCCGATGGCGAACTTCCAAAGCAGTTTTCCGTCAGAGTGGTTTAGCGCATAGAGATTGCCGTCCATCGATCCTACCCAGACGACATTTCCGGCTAATACCGGTGACGAATCGACGCGAGATCGAGTCGTAAACTCCCACACCAGCTCGCCTGTTTCTTGGTTGATTGCGTGGACTTTTTTGTCGCGGCCCCCGATGACGACCAGGCCATCTCTGACGACGGGCGAGGCAAAGAACTCAAACTGCGTTATCGGATGGTGATAGCGCCACAGGACCTCGCCCTTTTTCCAATCCATCGCGAGCACTTCGTTGCCGAAGGTGCCTACATAGGCGAGGTCGCCGACGACTGACGGCGAAGCGGCCACGTAGTCCTTCATGTCGACAAACGAGTCTTCTTGGCCCGTGGCAACGTCGATCACTCGGAATTTTCCATCGCAGCCCGTGATGAAGGTTTTGCCGGCGACAATGGCAGGACTAGAGTTGACGCGGTCGTCCGTCTCGTATTTCCAGTTCACTTTGCCCGTTGCCGGCTCGAACGAGTAGAGATTGGCGTCGTAAGAGCCGACGAGTACGGCGCCGGCAATACAATTGGGAGAAGAGAGGAATTCCGCAAACCCCTCATAAACCCAGCGCTTCTTTCCCGTTTCGATATCAACCGCGTGGAAGTAGCCATCCTCGTCGCCGAAGAAGACTGCTCCGTCAGTGACACAGCCCGACGACGGTACTCCCAAGGTCGCCTGGTAAACCCACTTGGCTTCGCCAGTTTCGAGGTCGACTGCGTGAAAACGGCCGTCCATCTCGCCAAAGTAGACCGTGCCGTCGACGATGATCGCGGTTGAGTCGACGCCGCCAGGCGCTTCGTATGTCCAAGCAACCTCGAGCGGTGGGTCGAGGGCTGTGGGGGAAATGGCGTTGCGATTGGGGTTTCCAAGAAACAGTGGCCAGTCAGCGGCCACTAGCGAGGTCGAGAGTAGCGTGGCGATGATTGCTAAACGAGGCATCTTTACTATTAGATCGCGTAGCGCGCTGAAGCGGTTACTGACGCACACTTCGGAGCCGCCCGTTTCCTGGATTATGAGGACGCTGTTATCGGTGTTTTTACCTGTAGCTTGTCCGACGCGGATTCCTCGTATGTGGATCAATTTCTTCGCGGAAATCGGTTACTGACGAGTATTCGTGGAAACCTGGTGATGCGCTACTTTCAGCCCGAAAAATCTACTCCACCCAAATCGGAGAACTCCACGCTACCTGCCCGTCATTCTGGACGACTCGGATGTAGTAGTAGTTCGAGCCGGGCTCAAAATCCTTATCAGTAAATTGCAAGCTGTACTCGTCAGCGTTCGGGTGACGCGTGTAGAGGATGCCTTCGTTTTTCACAATCACGAACTGCTTGATCTTGTCGGTGCCGATCGCTTTGATTTTGAGCCTGGGGGCCTCGCGTGAGTTGATGATGTCGCCCATAATGTAGCTGTTGCCGTTTTCGTCGGTGGCTTGGAAGTCGAGCACAATGTTGTCGGTCGCGCCGTAGGCGTGGCGGGCTTTTAGCGCGGCGAACATCGACTCGCGCGTAAAATCCTCGGCCAAGATCATGGCGTAGGAAATATGCGTAGACCAGTGATCGGATGATGCTTGCACGCCGATCTTGTAGCCCTTGCGCAGGGCGTCCCACCAGTAGCCGATGGAGTTGAAGCCGGAGCGCTGCTCCCGCAGTCTTTGCGGCGAGGCGGCTAGCGGGGCTCCCATGTATTCGTAGCTGGCGCGGTAGCCCTGGAAAATTTCCATTAGCGGCTCGACCTCGGGGTCGTTGTTGAACCAGTCGGTTCCCTGCGCGGTGCCGGAACTGTGAGGCATCGAGATGCCGTCGTTCTCGTGCAGGTAGGCGTAGAGCTTTTCGGCGCGAGCTTCGCCGCGGGCCTCATCTCGCGGAATCGGCAACGGGCGTGTGCCGCGCTTGGCAAAAATCACGTTGCGATGGCCGTTGGGAAAAGTCAACGAGCGTTCGTAGCCGAACATCGGCGTGAACGTACCCGCCGCGTGGAAAAGATCGGTCAGCTTTTCGTCCTGCCACCAAGTGAACTCTTGATCAAAGCCCAACTGGTGGTCGGTCGGAACGATGTAGTCGAATCCCGCGACATCGATAGCGTAGCGGTAGACCTCGATCAATGATCCGTCGTACTTGAAGTCGGTCGAGACATCGGTGTGCCGGTGCATGTCGCCGCGATAGATTTTGAACTTCTTTGAGCCGGCGTCGATGGTGTGGGCGCGGATCGTTTTGAGATTCTCAACCTCATACGGGTGGATCGGAACGGCCTCGGCGAAGGGGTCGACGTAGGGCTGGAAGTTGCCCGCGGAGTAATCGGGCGCGCCCGTTGCTTTGCCGAGATCGGCCGAGTAGATTTCAGCGTTCTTCGGAATCATCTCGTTGTAGTCGCGGTTGTCCGTCATCCAGGCGGCGTGGAGATTGCCGTCGGCTGCGCGCGCCATCGCCGGGCGTTTTTCAATCGAGCCTTCGCTGTGGTTGATCGGGACAGGAGTCGACCAAGCTTTGCCATCGAAACGCGTAAGAAATGTCTCCCACATCAAGCGGGAACCAATGTTGTGGGTGCGCTGGCGAGTCCAATGGCGGAACAGCATCGTGAGAGTTCCGGTGGAGTCGAAAGCGAGCTGCGGGTTCTCGAAGTTGGGGTAGAGGCGATAGGTGTAGAAGGGATCGAGCGCGGTCTTCGGTTCGACCCACGACGCGCCGTCACGCTTGACGATCTTGATCGAGCGCTCTTGGTGCAGCGGCACCGAGAGTGGCGGCGTGATGAGATAGCCCTGGTCCTTGCCCCAGTTGACGCCGGATTCGTCCCAGGCGAGCCATGCTGTACCGTCGTTGTCGACTGCCACGTTGGCGTGGGCTTGGAAGCGTTCGCTGCTCGTGACTTGCTCGATCTCGCCGAGTTTGCTGTTCGTGTAGACACGGTAAAAAACGTCGTAGTTGCCGGCGTCGTAGCTATCCCAAACGACGTGGGCTTGGCCGTTGGGACCGCTTGCGATTTGGGGTTCCCAGTCGTTAGCTTCGGACTCGCTCACCTGCAATGGATCGCCCCAGGCTTGGCCGTCGTGCACTCGCAGATAAATGTCGCTCTGGGCTTTCCCGGCGGCGCCTTGGGTGCTTTGCCAGGTGACGAAAACTTTGCCGTCGACTCCGCTGGCGCGATGGAACGTGTTCGAGCCGTCAGCGCTGATTTTCTCTGGCGTGCGCCAGGCATCGCCGTCCCAGAAACGTCCCCATAGATCCCAGCTCGAGCCGTCGCGTTGGCTCCAGAAAACCCAAACTTTGTCAGCCTCGGGGGAAGCTAGCGAGACGCGCCAGATGTCGCCGGGTTTGGTAGTGACTTCTTGCGTATCGCGCCAGACGCCGCTCTCGCGGACGCGGCCGAGAATACGGTCGCCTCGATCTTTGTAGGCAACCCAGGCGGTGCCGACCGATGTGTCTGATGTTCGGATGATTGCGGCTTCGTCATCTTCATATTCTTCGCTCGAAAGTTTTTCGACCGATGGTGTAGCGGCGGCACTCGCACGACCTTCGAGGAACTCAGTTGCGTCATAGGAGAGGTCGCCGACACGAAATTGGAAATTACCCTGCTTGGTCTTGACCGAGACGCGGGCAGAGCCGCCGTCGCGGATCGTGGCGAAGAGTCCGAACGGCGAGTACTGCGTGGGAGGCAATTCCGCCGGGCTCATCTCGTTGTAGTTCATGCGGGCGAATCCCTTGATCTGCTCCTCCCGTGTGGAGGCCGACCATTGATTCGTTCCGGTCATCTTGTCGTTGTCAAGGAAATGGCGGTCTTCGAGCGAGACTAGCTCGCCGCCGGAGACGCTGATTGAGCCGTCCCAAGCCTCCACAGCTTTGGCGTTTTCGCCTAGGCCGATGTAGACCGTGGTGTTCTGTGCAAGCAGCAGCGCGGGGAAAAAAATGAGCAGCAGGCTTAGCGGTTTCATCCTGCGGCGATTATAGGCTAGTTGCCGTGGCGCACGATAGCGTCCACCATCTATCTGCTAGCAATCGTTCCGACTACCAGCGAAGTTAAGGTACTTAACCAGTGGGCTGTTTGCCGTTTCGTAGCGGGGGTGGCGGGCTAGCCTACAGGTATACAAATGTGAAGAAACTGACTATGCTTGTGACTCAGTGGTTGGGTCAAAGCCGAAGCGCCACGTTCTCGTCTGAATGAACCCGTGGCTCGAAAAACGCAAGCTCCTTCAACGTTGCAAGACATCGCTGACCGACTAGGAGTGTCGGTGATGACGGTATCGCGTGCCATGCGCGATCAGCCGGACGTTAGCAGCGCGACGCGCGCCTTGGTGTTGGAGTGCGCCGAGGAATTGGATTACCGGCCCAACCGCTGGGCTCGGAGTCTCGTCAGCAATGAAACGCTTGTCGTGGGGATCATCCTCCCTGACATCGCGCATAGCTATTTCAGCCAGATTACCCTGGGCGTAGAGGAGATCCTGGACAAGGCCGGTTACGATCTTTTCCTTTGCCATTCCCGAGGCGAGCCTGCGCGAGAACAGCGCGAGATTGACACCTTGCTGGGCTGCCGCGTGGACGGGTTGATCGTCGCCTCGGCCGAAGGTTTTCCGTCAGCCGAGCCGTTCGAAAAGTTGACGCGCGAAGGTGTACCCTTCGTGTTAGTCGACCGCTATTTCGAGAATTTAGACGCACCGTCGGTTCGCGTGGACGACTATGAAGTTGGGCGTCTCGCGGCAACTCATTTGCTGGACCTTGGCCACCGCAAGTTGGCGTATATCGCGGAAACGCGGATCAGTCCCGGCATCATCCGGACACGCGGATTCTTCGACACGCTTCGAGCAGCAAATGTTGACGCGCAGTCTGAAGAGATCCCGGTTGGCGGTGAATCGACGGTCAAGGGCCGCGAGGCTATGCTTCGGCTTTGTTCTAGCGGCATTAACTTTACCGGGGTCGCGGCTTTCAATGATCGGACGGCGCTAGGGGCTGTAACGGCTTGCAAGGAAATGGGCTTGGCTGTGCCGGAGCAAGTTTCGGTCGTCGGGGCTGGGGCAATCGAGGGTGAAGATCACCCTGACCCGTACCTGACTACGATCAGTTGGCCGCGAGTTGAATTGGGGCGTCAGGCGGCGCGGGCGTTGCTTTCGGTAATGGATTCCGAGTCGGAGAACGTGGATATAACTAAATTGCTGAGGCCCGAGCTACTTGTTCGACGCTCGACTGCGGCGCCGGCGGTGTAAGGCATACCTGGCCTGCTAGCCCCCTTTCCGAACGCTCATTTGGACACACCTGCAGCTTGGCACGCCCCTATAGCGCGGTCCAACCGCCGTCGATCGTCTGCACCGAGCCGTGCACGAATTCCGCTTCGTCCGAGCAGAGATAAAGCGCCATATGAGCAATCTCTTCAGGCTTGCCTAGCCGACCTACTGGCTGCCGCGCGTTCAACTGCTCGCGCATCTCGGCCTTCTCGTGCTTGTGATACTTCTCCAAATACCCCTCGACGAAAGGCGTGTCGACAGTGCCGGGACAAATGCAGTTCACGCGGATCTGCCCGGCATAGTCGGCCGCCAAGGCTCGCGTCATCATCACAACGGCGCCTTTAGAAGCGCAATACGCGAATCGTCGTTTGATTCCTACCAGACCCGCCACCGAGCCGATATTGACGATCGAGCCGTGATCGGACTTCAACAACAAAGGTAGCGCCGCCTGGGTGACAAAGAAAACGCCGTCCACGTTGACGCGCATCAGTTTCCGCCACTCGCCGAACTCGCATTCCTCGATCGAGCCGACATGCCCGACCCCTGCGTTGTTGACTAGGATGTCGAGGTCCTCAAGCTGGTCGAATGCCGCCCAGACGGAATCCGGATCGGTAACGTCGATGTTTAGCGCAAGCGCCCCGCCCCCGACTTCTTCGCAAAGCTTTTGGGCCGCCTCTTCATTCACATCAGCGACGAGGACGTGAGCCCCCGCCGCCGCGAAAACGCGAACGGTCTGCTCGCCGATTCCGCTGGCGCCGCCTGTTACTAGCGCCGTTCGGCGGTCTAATCGAAAAGGTGCTTTTGTCGCCATGCGAATTGACGATTATATCCCGCTGCCACCGTCCTCAATACCTAGAACGGCTGCCGAAAGCCGGCAAGAGCTGAGCGGCATTTGGATTGATCGCATTCCGAAGCCTGGGGTATCATCGGCGCAGGGATCTGCTTGAGTTGTCGGGGGAGAAATCACTGCTCGCAACCCGGCGCGGGCGAGCAAAGACGATCCTTATTTCGGGATCGACTGCTTGGACTCTGACCACAAACAGCGCACCGGACTATCAACGGCGGTCGCAATCGCGGTGGTCATCGTTATCTGTTGGTCACCATTTTTCTCCGGCGGATTTAAGTACGTCATCAAGCAGGACTTCATCGGATTCTATGTAGCCGCCACGATGGCCCTCGAAGGCGAACTCTCGCAACTACACGACCCGGCGGTATTCTCAGCCCGTGAACAAGCACTCGGCAGAACCGACCTTCTACCATTTGCCAGGCCACATTTTTACGCGACGCTACTTAGCCCGGCAGGGCTGCTCGATTTTCCCTACCCGGCCTTTGCGGCCTGGGTCATCGCATTCTCGCTGCTGTTGATCGCAACGGTCGTCTTGGCCGTGCGTCGATGGGGGCCCGACGCAATGCTGATGACAGCGTTCTCCGGCGCCGCGATGAGCATCTTTATCGGACACGAAACGGTGTTCTTGCTTCTGGCGTTAACCGTCTCTTATTTACTTGCGGAGCGAGGCCGGCATTTCGCGGCGGGAGCTGCGTTGGCCCTGGTGCTTGCCAAGTTCCACCTACTGATGCTGTTCCCTGTCTTGCTGATTACACAGAAACGGTTTCGATTGTTCGGCGGCTTCTGCGTAACTGGGTTGGCACTGGCGGCTCTGTCGGCATGGCTGGGAGGCTGGGAGGGCGTCGGCAACTACGTGGACCTCTTACTTTCGAATAACGAAATTGAGTATTGGCACCCCGAGGCCGACCGCATGCCCAATCTCTGGAGCATGCCGCTTTCATGGGGCTTGCCCGAGGCAGCGCATCTGCCGTTCAGCGTCGTCGCCTGTGTTCTCGCCGTGGCGGCAGTTTTGCGGGCCTCGGGCAGCGAGCTTTGGCGCCTCTACGCGCTAGGCACGGCGGGAAGTTTACTAGTCGCCCCATATACCTGGTGGTACGACTTTACCTTGATGTTGTTGCCGGTTTGGCTGATCTATCAGTACTCGCGAAATCGCGTCTCGCGTATAGCTGCTGTCGTGATCGCCAGCCCCGTGCCCTTCGCGCTTTCGATCACTGACTCTCCTGTAGCTGCTTCCCTCGAGACGGTGCTGCTACTCGTGCTCGTTGCTGCTGAGTGCTTCGACAGCTTCGTCGGGCCGCGGCAAGCCGCTTCGGAACGGGCCGGCGCTAGTCCTCAGCCGGAGCCGGCAGGGTCAGAGGGCAGCACCTAGAATGGCGGGCTGACAGACCTGGCGCATGGTATCTTATTCTTGGAAAACCTCCGTCTAATCCGTGTCGGCGGATACGGTTCTATCTCCAACTGAATCCCATAATGAAATCAATATTAGTTGTAAGCGCCGTCGCGCTCACGCTCACAGCAGGCAGCGTCACAGGCCTCGCGCAATCGGATTTCGAACCCGCCCGCTTGGCCAACGGAAAACCCGACTTCAACGGGATTTGGCAGGCGCTGAACACCGCCAACTACGACCTCGAACGGCATATGGCAAGGGCGTCGCTGCAGCTGCGCGAAGGCCCCCATAGCGCGCTTCCCGACGTCCCGCTGTTGCGGCTTGGAGCAGTTGGCGCCGTACCTGGCGGCATGGGTGTTGTCGAGGGCGGCAAGATCCCGTACAACCCCGAAGCCGCCGCCAAGCGCGAAGAAAACCGCAAGAATTGGATTGACCGCGACCCCGAAATTAAGTGCTACATGCCCGGCGTGCCGCGCGCGACGTACATGCCTTTTCCGTTTCAGATTTTTCACAACGAGAATTCGATTTTCGTTGCCTATGAGTTTGCCGGCGCGACGAGAGAAATCTATCTCAAAGACGTTGGACCTGCCGAGACGGATGCCTGGATGGGCCAATCCGTGGGCCATTGGGATGGCGACACGCTGGTGGTCGACGTTTCGGGTTTGCACGACGGCTCATGGCTCGATCGCTCGGGCACGCATCACAGCTACAAGATGAAGGTGACTGAGCGCTACACGCTCGTCGGCGAGAACCACATTCAATACGAAGCAACCATCGAAGACCCTGAAGTCTTCACAAGGCCCTGGAAAATCAGCATGCCGCTCTACCGCCGCATGGAAACAGATGCGCGGCTGATGGACTTCAAATGCGTTGAGTTCGTCGAAGAACTCATCTATGGCGAGTATCGCCGCAAACCGTTGGAGCGATAGGCAAGGGAGGACCCTTATGACCGCTCGATTGTTGGCCGTTGTAGGCGTTCTCACGATCGGCGTCGGCACGTTGGTAGGCGCGGATATCCCGCGCACGGCCGACGGCCACCCGGACCTCTCCGGCACCTACAACGTCGCCACCCGCACTCCACTGGAGCGACCTAAAGCCCTCGGAGACAAGCTTACCCTCACGAACGAAGAGGCCCAAGCGATCGCCAGAAAAGAGGCGGAGCTGGCGGCAAAAGCCGACGTCGCTTCGAATCCTGATCGGTCCGCGCCGAAAGTTGGCGGATCGGGCTTCGCGGGCGAGATTGAAGTCCCCGAGCTTGATTTCGCGGCCGGCGAAGTGGGCGGATACAACTGGTTTTGGATCGACCGCGGCGAGGGCGCCTTCCAGATTGATGGAACCTGGCGCACCTCGATCATCACCGACCCGCCCAACGGACGCAGGCCTGCGCTCACGGACAAGGCCAAGCAGCGAGCCGCGGCACGCGCCAAGCTCTTCAAACCAAATACGGGCACAGCGTGGTGGATCAAAGACGGGCTTGACCCCGGCCCATACGACAACCCGGAGATGCGGCCGCTCGCCGAGCGCTGCTTGCTTGGCTTCGGCTCCACCAGCGGCCCGCCAATGCTGCCGGTGCTCTACAACAACCTCAAGCGAATCGTGCAGACCAAAGACAACATCATGATTCTTGTGGAAATGGTCCATGACGCGCGTATCGTTCGCATGAATGCCGAACACGCCCCGGACGACGTCCGCAAGTGGATGGGGGACTCCGTCGGCCATTGGGATGGCGACACCCTCGTCGTCGACACGACGAACTTTACCGACCAGCCCGCGCTAGGGAGCGCCTCGAAAAACCTACACGTCGTTGAGCGGTTCACGCGCATCGATGCCGATACGCTGATCTACAAATTCACGGTCGAAGATCCAACCGTCTGGGCCGCACCCTGGACCGGCGAGTACGTCTGGCCAACAAGCGACCAGCGGGTATACGAGTACGCCTGCCACGAGGGGAACTACTCATTCCAGGGCATCCTGCGCGGTGCGAGGGTTCTCGAATCCGACGTGGTCGGCAAGACCGACGACGAATGAGGAGAGTCGCATGATCTATAGATTTGCCGTTGTCCAATTCGCGATCGCATTCGTCGCCGGCACACTCATAGCCGCCGACAATCCGCGCCAGGCCGACGGTCACCCAGACCTCTCCGGCACTTACGACATCGCCAGTCTTACACCGCTACAGAGGCCCGCGAAATTCGGCAACAGACTCACCCTGTCCGACGAAGAAGCGGCCGAAATCGCGCAGGCGGAAGTTGAGTTCATGAAAAAGAGCGACGCCGCATCGAACCCCGAAAGGGGAGCGCCGCCCGCGGGCGGAGACGGAACCACAGGCGGAAAAGGGAACGTCGGCGGCTACAACTCGCTGTGGTACGGCCGCGGAACAGGCGCGGTGAAAGTGGACGGCCAGTGGCGTACTTCGATCATCATCGACCCGCCCAACGGACAGCGCCCGCCGATGACCGTCGCTGCACAAAAAAGGGCGGCCGAGCGTGCCCGGCGTTCAAAGAAAAACAACGGCAAAGCCTGGTGGATCGACGCCAAACTCGACCCCGGCCCCTATGATGACCCCGAGCTACGCCCACTAGCCGAGCGCTGCCTGTTAGGCTTCGGCTCGACCGGTGGCCCGCCAATTTTGCCCGTCCTCTACAACAACCTAAAGCGGGTCATTCAGACCAAAAACCACATCATGATCATGGTTGAGATGGTCCACGACGCACGCATCATTCGCATGAACGCCGAGCACGCAGCGCCCGACGTCCGCAAGTGGCTAGGCGACTCTGTGGGCCATTGGGAAGGCGACACGCTTGTCGTCGATACCACCAACTTCAGCGACACACCGGCTCTCTCGAATGCATCGCGGAATCTGCACGTGGTCGAACGCTTCAAGCGCATCGACAACGACACGTTGCTCTACAAATTCACGATTGAAGATCCCACCGTATGGACCGCGCCATGGACAGGCGAATACACTTGGCCCGCTAGCGATCAGCGCCTCTACGAGTACGCCTGCCACGAGGGCAACTACTCGTTCAGAGGAATTCTCAACGGTGCAAGAGTTCTAGAGGCGGATGCGCTGGCCAAGACAGACGGCGAATAACGGTTTATGATGATGTTGACTACCGTTGCAGCCGGCTGGATACAGGGCTGAAGGAGATACGCTATGCAGCGTCGCACTTCCGTAATTCTTGCTGTTCTTGTGATCATCTCGGGTATCGGCGCGCTGGCTGCCGCGGATATTCCGCGTACGGTGGACGGACACCCGGATCTCTCGGGCACGTACGACATTGCCACCTTGACACCGCTACAGCGCCCGAAGCAGTACGGAGATAAGCTGACGCTGACCGACGAAGAGGCGCAACAGATCGCCCGCAAAGAGGCGGAGCGCAATGCAAGCCGCAATGCAGCGACGGACCCGAACCGCGAAGCCCCACCGGCGGGCGGAGACGGCTCAGAAGGCGCGGCTGGCAACGTCGGCGGCTACAACACATTCTGGATCGACCGCGGCAACGGCGCATTCAAAGTCGACGGCACTTGGCGCACCTCGATCATCGTCGACCCGACGAACGGGCAGCGGCCCGCGATGACTGCCGCGGCCAAGAAGCGAGCTAAAGAGCGCGCTGAGATCTTCCGCTCGAATGTCGGCAAGAACATGAACAAGGGCAGGGCGTGGTGGATCGACGAGAAACTTCCTGTAGGCCCCTACGATGATCCGGAACTACGCCCGCTGGCTGAGCGCTGCCTGCTGGGGTTCGGCTCGACAAGCGGCCCTCCGATGCTTCCGGTTCTCTATAACAATCTCAAACGCATCGTGCAGACCAAAGATCACGTTATGATCTTCGTCGAGATGGTTCACGACGCGCGCATCGTTCGCATGAATGCCGAACACGCCCCGTCGGATGTCCGCAAATGGATGGGCGATTCGGTTGGACACTGGGATGGCGACACGCTCGTAGTCGACACAACCAACTTTGACGACAGGCCCGCACTGAATGGAGCGACGAAAGACCTGCATGTCGTAGAGCGCTTTACGCGCATCGACAAAGACACGTTGCTCTACCGCTTCACCGTCGAAGACCCCAACGTTTGGACCAAGCCTTGGACTGGCGAGTACACCTGGCCGGCAAGCGAAAACCGTGTTTATGAATACGCCTGTCACGAGGGCAACTATTCGTTCGGCGGAATCCTACGCGGCGCGCGCATTCTCGAATCTGACATCCTCGGTAAATCCGACGACGAATAGCAATTACCGGTAAAATGGGAATGGTGAATTCTATGGGCATCAAATCACTTATTCGGATCACGGCGGCAGTCCTTCTCTCAGGCCTTGTGGCGGTCGGCATATTTGTGCTGGCGCAAGCCCCGGCTGAAGCTCATCACGCCTTTGGAGCCGAGTTCGACCCGCGGGCGCCTGTGCTTCTGAAAGGGCCGGTTGTGAAAGTCGAATGGGTCAACCCACACACATGGATCCACATGGAAATCACGAACGACGAGGGCAAGAAAGAAATCTGGATGGTCGAAGGCGGCACTCCGAACAGCCTGCTGCGTCGTGGCCTCAAGCGTGACACCATCACTCCAGGCTCGATAATCATCGTCGATGGCTACCGGGCGAAAGACCGCTCGGATCGCGCCAACGGCCGCGATGTCACCTTTGAAGACGGTAGAAAGTTCTTCATGGGCTCGTCGGGTACAGGCGCACCATACGACAAAGAACGGCGAGGGCAGTAAAGGCTCAAACGCGACTGATTGCGTAGCAGACCGGCACGTTTTACTCGCCGTGAGATGGTGAGAAATGCGGGCGAGCTAGAGCAATTTTGCTGATGCCATAGACCGTTCTTGAATAAAAAGCGGTGAAGCTGGCAATTTCTGGAGACTAGATTCCGCTGTCCAAAATCGGAGGCGCGACTGTAAAGGAGTGCGGTGGCGAAGGGTGAACTGGGAAAGAGGAGTCGGGCCCTGTTGAGGAATGATCAGCAGGTCCCAACTCAGCGTATTCCAGAAAGCTGCTCCGCAACCGCACTCCTTTACAGACGCGCCTCCGATTTTCACGGGCTCGGTGCTGCGGCAAGCAGTCTAGGCCATTCCTGAAAATGCTCTAGCTCACGAAATCTCTAGCGCTGAATGTGGGCGACGCGTTATAGGCGGACGGGCGCTGCGTTTGAGATGCAGCAGTCCAAAAAGCCCATAGGGCGACGAGGATGAGGACTGCGGCAGCAGGTATCGCCCATCTGGGCATTCGGCCGAGAGGTGTCGGGGTAGTCGGCACTTGAATCTTGTCCGCACCGTCAACTTCCGCCATGAATCTGTATCCAACATCGGGCACGGTTTCGATGAAGCGCGGCTCTCTTGGGTGGTCGTTGAGCGCCTCGCGTATTCGTTTGATGGACTGATTGAGACTTTCTTCAAAGTCGACTGAGGCGTCCGCACCCCACAGCCGATCGCGAAGCTCCTCGCGAGTGACGACTCGGCCCGGACGATGCAACAAGACTAAGAGGGCATCCATCGGCCTCTCACCCAGGGGCACGGCGGTACCAGATTTTCGAAGTTCTAGGCTATTGAGGTCGATCTCAAATGAGGAGAACCGAATCTGCGCCTGGTCGCCTTGAGTGTCCATCGGGGGTTCACGAACAGTTTAAGCTCAAAAGGCGGATTTGTCACCTGAATATTTGTCGCTGTCCCGAACTGAGCTCGCGACGTCCCGGCAGTTTGATACGTCTACGTTTTGATCTGTCGATGCCGCTGACTATGCAACCAACTCGCGGATCAACTCGCCGCCGGTTTGGCTTAGCTGCTTGTCACGGCCCTGGGCGAAGTAGGTTAATTTGGTGTCGTCCAACCCTAGTAGGTGCAGCAGCGTCACGTGAAGATTCTTGATCGGGTGCGCGGTTTCGACTGCCGATCGGCCGGTTTCGTCGGTGGCTCCCACAATCTTGCCTCTGGGGGCGCCGCCGCCGGCCATCCAGAAGGCCATCGCCGTGGCGTTGTGGTCGCGCCCCCAGGCCTTGTCGACGCCGCGGATGCCGTTGTCTGGCGAGCGGCCGAACTCGCCGGCACAGACGACTAGCGTCTCATCGAGCAGGCCCGTGCGTTTAAGGTCTTTGAGCAGCGCGGCGATGGGTTGGTCGACGGCATCCATCTTAGAACCGTGGGCTTTTTCAATGTAGTCGTGCGAGTCCCATCCACCGGACATGACCTGGACGAAACGAACGCCGCGCTCGACCAGGCGGCGGGCTAACAGGCAGCGTCGCCCAAGCGAAACGACATCGGCGTTTTCACTGTTGAGCCCGTAAAGTTCGCGCGTGGCCTCGGCCTCGGAATCGACGTCAATGGCGTCGGGCATTTCGGCTTGCATGCGGAATGCTAGCTCGTAGCTTTCGATACGTGCGGCTAGTTCGTCATGAGCGGGGTGACGCTCGAGGTGACGCTTGTTGAGTTCGCCGATGAAGTCAAGGTTGGCCCGCTGCTGTTCGTCGCTCACGTACTCGGGCGGATTCATGTCGAGAACGGGAGAGCCCTGGGCTCGCAACGGCGTGCCTTGAAAATATGCGGGTAGAAATCCGTTCGACCAGTTGCCGGCGCCGCCCTGGGGATAGGCGAGGTCGGGGAGAACGATGAAGCCCGGCAGGTTTTGGTTCTCGGTGCCGAGGCCGTAAGTGACCCACGAGCCGATGGCCGGATCGCCGCCGAACCGGTTGCCGGTATTGAGGTGGTACAGCGCGGTGGGGTGGTTGACTGAGGTTGCTTGCAGTCCGCGATAGAAACAGATGTCGTCGACGCAGTCGGCTAGGTTGCGGAATTTCTTGTTGATCTCGATGCCCAGTTGGCCGGCGCGCTGAAACTCGAACGGGCTGCGCACGAAGTAGCGCTTGCCGGTGTTCATCGCGGCTTCAAACTTCGTTCGTTCTTTCGAGAACTCCGTCATGTGAAGCTCGGTGAGCTTGTGCTTAGGATCGAATGTGTCGATGTGGCTAGGTCCGCCCTCCATCAACAGAAATATGCAATTTTTGGCCTTGGCCGCGTGATGGCCCTGCTTTGGCGAGAGCACACCCGCGCTGGCCTTTTCCTGCTGCAGCATCGCGGTCAGAGCGAGCGACCCGAGGCCCATACCGGAGTGGTACAGAAACTCGCGCCTAGACGGTTGCGCTGTGTGGACCTTGTTTCGTATGGGCATCAGTAGACGTAAACAAACTCGTTCGAATTGAACAGCGATAGCGCGATGTCGGCCAGCGCGCGAGTCTCGGGGGCGACTTCGCTGGGGTGCGGATTGTGTTCGTAGTCGACCTTTGTGCGAAGCTGCGTGAACTGGTACTTTTCTCCAGTTAACTCACTCGTGATCATCGCGACGATCGTCGGTTCCTCGCCGCGGGGCTCGACGGGATTGTCAGCATGTCGCTGCCTCATATTTTCGTAATGCTTGAGTGCGAGAGCGAGTTCATCATCGCTCGGCCCGCGCCCGTACGCCAATTCGAATGCGCGCGCGATGCGTTGCTCGGCGGAGTTGCGCTCGGCTTCAACTCGCTGCGCCATGATGAGCGCCACATCGTGCGACTGCTCGGCGTTGAGCAGCGCAAATGCCTGTGTGGGCACTGTCGATGACTCGCGACTTTCGCAGGTGAGGTCAGGGTTCGCGCCATTAAAAACTTCGATCATGGGATCAAGCAGACTGCGCTGCTGAAAGCTATAAATCGATCGCCGGTTGCGATCGCGCCGTTTCGGAGCGGCCTGATAGGCAGGGCGCAACGTGCCTTGCGCGTGGCGAGGCTGACGCGCGGCGGCGGCGTTAATCTGCGGATACGTCCCGGGCCCGCCGGTCGAGTCGCTGAGTTCGCCCGAGACCGCGAGCATACTGTCACGAATCTCTTCGGCTTCGAGGCGGCGCGGGCTGTAGCGGGCGAGGTAAAGATTTTCTGGGTCGGCTTGCAGCAGCGAATCCATAGCCGGGTGAACGGTCGAGCGCTGGTACGCCTCGGAAAGCAAGATCACGCGGTGAACGGCTTTGACGCTCCAACCCTGTTCGATGAAAAATCCGGCTAGCCAGTCGAGCAGTTCCGGATGGGTCGGACGTTCACCCATTTTGCCGAAATTATTGGCGTTGGCCGCGATGCCGCGTCCGAAGTGGTACTGCCAGATTCGGTTTACCATCACCCGCGGGGTTAGCGGATTGCGAGGGTCCGCAACCCATTCGGCCAGCGCCCGCCGACGTCCGGAAACGGTTTCCGGCAGCACGGCGTCTGGTAGTTCCGAATAGCGTCCAACAGCCTCGAGCACCCCTGGGGACACGGGTTCGCCCTGCGCTTGTACGTCGCCTCCGACAAGAATGTTGGTCTTGGCGTTCTCGTAGTCGGCCTTTTGCATGTAGCTATTTGCGCCCGACGCAATGTCGTTCCAAGGTTCGACTAGGCCACTGGTGACGACCGTTGCTACTGGGTCAAAGCGGGTGGCCGAGCCCCGGTGCAGCGTCTGCTGCTTACGGAGCAGTTTGAAGGTCTCGGCCTCTTCCTTCTCGAGGTAGCGCTGCAGTGCGCCACTCGATGCTTTCTCCGCGACTTCTTTGCCCTTTTCGGCGGCTAACCGCAGGCGGGCACGCTCGTGCATGAGGTCCATGCGGCGCTCCAGCTCGGCGAGGGTATCTCTATAAAACTTCTTGCCGTCCTCGAATCCGACCGTCGATTCATATGGCTGGAAGGCGAGCGGCTGGCGGGCAAAGGCGGTTGTCGCGAAGGCCGCCTGAATGCGGTAGTAGTCCTTGGTCGGGATGGGGTCAAACTTGTGGTCGTGGCAGCGCGCGCAACCGAGTGTAAGCCCTAAGAACGACTGACCGATGTGGTGCGTTACGTCGTCCAAGAACAACTGGCGCGTGATGGCCGCGACTGCCATCCCCGTGTGTTCCCAGGGACCCGTTCGGAGGAAGCCGGTCGCCAAGATTGCTTCGGGGTCGTCGTGAAATATTTCGTCGCCGGCAATTTGCTCGAGGACGAAGCGGTCGTAGGGCTTGTCGTGGTTGAAGCTACGAATAACGTAGTCGCGATAGCGCCAGGCTGTCGGGTGTTCAAAGTCATTTGAGTATCCAGAGGTGTCGGCGTAGCGCGTCACGTCAAGCCAGTGGCGGCCCCAGCGTTCGCCGTAGCGCGGCGACGAGAGCAAGCGCTCGACGACCTTCTTGTAGGCACCTTCGCTGCTGTCGCCGAGAAAAGTTTTCACTTCGTCCGGCGTCGGTGGCAGTCCGGTTACGTCAAACGTCACGCGGCGAAGGAGCGTTAATTTGTCAGCGGCGGGGGCCGGCGCGATGCCTTTTTCGACGAGCTTTTCGAGAATGAATGAGTCGACTGGGGTGCGAATACCGTGGCCTTGTCCCGCCAGGGCTGGCGGTGTGACTTTCCTGAGCGGACGAAATGCCCACAGGTCTTGCTCGGCGTAATCCCAGTTGTGCTCGGCCGATGCTGTGATGAAAGGTGCTCCGGCGGAGATCCACGCACGAAATGCGCGAACCGTTTCGGCGGGGAGCTGTTTCTGGTCGTCGCCAGGAGGCATTTGCAGTTCGCCGGCATGCTCGATGGCAGCAATTAGAGTACCGGCGTCGGGGTTGCCCGCGACAATCGCAGCTCCCTGCTGACCACCCTTGAGCGCGCCCTCGCGCGAACGCAGGTCGAGCTTGCCAAATGTGTTTCCCTCGCCGTGGCAGCCCACGCATTGCTGCTTGAGAGTCGGCTGAATGGTGTTTCGGAATAATTCTTCGCCGGACTCGGCGGCTAGACCGATGGCCGGCAAGACCCAAAGCGCAACTAGAAAAACTTTCGTGACAGACACAACTAACTCACTGTAAGTATTCTAAACGGTCCATACTCGCGGCGAAAAAGTCTTGACGGTTAGTTTCAGAATGTATATTCTGAAACTATGGCTAGGCCGCGAGAGTTCGAACCCGAGCAAGCTCTTGAGCAGGCCCTGCATGTTTTTTGGGAAAAAGGATACGAGGACACCTCGTTCGAAGACATCGTCAAGGCCACAAACGTTAGCCGCTATGGCCTCTACGGCGCTTTTGGAAACAAGCGAGACCTGTTTCGCAAGGTGCTGCGGCAGTACGCGGATTTCTTCATCCACAACTACCAAGCGGAGCTCCGCAAACCAGATGCTTCGCTGCCGCAGATCCGCGAGTATTTCGAGACTCTCTTACTGCTTGGGGATAGCATGCTTGCTGGTCGTGGCTGCATGATCTGCAATACGGCCGTCGAAGTGGCGCCTCACGACCCGGAGATCGCCGCGGAAATTCGCAAGCTGTTTGGCGAGCTTGTCGGTGTATTTCGTCGGGCGCTTCAGAATGCCCACGACAACGGAGATATTTCGTCTGAACTCTCTGTCGATGACTGGGCGGTGAATCTTGCCGCACTTACCCAGAGCTCTGCCGTGATGGCTCGAGTCGGCATCAAGATGGCGACGGTAAGAAAAAGCATTGAGGCCGCGCTAGGCGCCCTCGAATGTAAGTGAAAGGATTTTTGTCACAGAAATTCAGAATGTGTATTCTGGATCGACACTAATGGGAAACACGAATGACAAAGTCGAACCAATCAATTGATCGCTTCGCCGCCGGCCTGGCCGATTTCGTGATCAGGCGGCGATTGCTCGTGATCGCACTCTGCTTGGTTACCGTTGTTGCCGCCGGCTCCGGTGCGCGCTTCTTGGGGTTTTCGAACAACTACAGCACCTACTTCAGTCCTGAGAATCCCGACCTCGTCGACTTCGAAAATTTTCAAGACACATACACCAAAAACGACAACATCCTTTTTATCGTTCAGCCGGAGGAAGGTAGCATCTTCACGCCGCGCATGGCGGGGGCCATTGAATGGCTAACGGAGGAGTCTTGGCAGATTCCCTATACGATTCGAGTGGACTCGATCACGAATTTTCAACACAGCTCGGCTGAAGGCGATGACTTAACCGTCGACGACCTGATCCGAGGTGGCGCAGACCTTTCGCAAAGCGAACTGGATGATCGCAAGCGCATCGCTCTCGCCGAACCCTTGCTCAACGGCAGCATGATTTCTCCAGACGCAAGAACCACGGGCGTGAACGTCACGCTGCAATACCCGGAAGAGAGCCTCATGGAGGTTCCCGAGAGCGCAGCGTACGCTCGCAATCTCGCCGCTCAGTTGAAGGAAAAATACCCTGGGATAACGGTCGCGATTTCGGGCGTCTCGATGCTGAATAACGCCTTCGCGGAGTCGGGAATGATGGATTCCATGACGCTTGTACCCTTCATGTACTTCGTCCTCATCGTAGTGATGATCTTTACTTTGCGCAGCTTCAGCGCAACGGTTGCGACGCTACTGGTTATTGGCTTTTCGACGGCCACCGCGCTCGGGCTCGCGGGCTACCTCGGGCTGATGCTCGATCCGATTGCGATCACCGCGCCGACTATAATTTTGACCCTTGCGATCGCCGATAGCGTCCACATTTTGGTGTCGATGCTGACCCTGATGCGCGCCGGGAAAGACAAGACAGCAGCGCTGAAAGAAAGCATCACGATCAACTTCTTGCCGGTCGTTATCACCAGCGCGACTACGATCGTCGGGTTCCTGGCACTCAATTCGTCCGACTCACCACCATTCTGGAATCTCGGCAATATCACCGCGATGGGAATTTTCTCGGCTCTAATCTACTCGGTGACACTCATGCCGGCGGTCGTCAGCTTGCTGCCGATTCGGGTAAAGGGCGGGGCCGAGAGAAATCAGAACTGGCCTGACCGCATGTCGACGTTCGTAGTGTCTCGACGCCGCCCGATTCTGGTAGTAACGACCGCGCTGACGTTGATCTTTGCCGCCTTCGTCCCGACGCTTGATCTCAACGACGAATGGGTCCGCTATTTCGATCGCCGCGTGCAGTTCCGCAATGACGCTGAATTTGGCATCAAACATCTCAACGGAATCTATGTCGTCGAATATTCGGTCGAGGCAGGCGAGCCGGGGGCGATTAGCGAACCCGAATATATTTCGACCCTTGAGAGGTTTACCGCTTGGTTGCGAGAGCAGACCGAGGTCACCCGCGTTTACAGTTACAGCGACATCATCAAGCGCCTCAACAAGAATATGCACGGCGATGACGCCTCGTGGTACGCCGTACCGGAGGAACGCAATCTCGCCGCGCAGTACCTGCTGCTGTTTGAACTCTCACTGCCGTTCGGCCTCGATCTCAACGACCGCATCAACATCGACAAGTCGGCGACACGTGTCACCGCCACGGTTGGGCAATTGCCGACGGTTCAGCTAAGGCAGTTTCTTGAGCGTTCGGAGGCGTGGCTCGCCGACAACGCGCCGGAATACATGCGAGCATCGCCTACCGGCGCGTCGGTAATGTTCTCGTACATTTCCGAGCGCAATATTCGCAGCATGTTGGGAGGCAACTTGATCGCGGTGTTGC
Source organism: Bryobacterales bacterium (assembly GCA_965247305.1). Taxonomy (GTDB): domain Bacteria; phylum Acidobacteriota; class Terriglobia; order Bryobacterales; family UBA6623; genus CATQHP01. The sequence goes on from OZ252030.1 coordinate 212,218, forward strand.
TGATCTCAATGATCATGATGCTGGCTCTGCGCAGTCTGCCGATTGGAGCAATGAGCCTGGTCCCGAACTTAGTGCCGATCCTGATGACCTTTGGAATTTGGGCAGTGTTTGTCGGACAAGTTGGGATGGCGGCGGCGACGGTTTCGGCTACGTCGCTGGGAATTGTTGTCGATAGCACCGTCCACTTCCTTGCCAAATATTTGCGGGCGCGGCGCGAGAAGAACTGCAGCCGGCCGGACGCCGTCCGCTACACGTTTCAGATGGTTGGGCGCGCTCTGCTCATTAACTCCCTGATTTTGGCGTTTGGCTTTGGCGTGTTGGCCTTTTCGACATTCCGCATCAATTTCGAGATGGGCCTGCTCACCGCAATCGCTATCGTGATCGCGTTGGCAGTCGATTTTCTACTGCTGCCCGCTCTTTTGCTTATTGGATACAAGAAGGAAGAAGAAACAAGTTATGCAGATCAAACCGTTGTTCAAGCTGCTTAATAGCATTGGCTTCGCCGCGGCACTTTCATTAGTGCTCGCCGCTGACGCACCCACTGGGCCGATGGCCGAGAAGGGTTTTGAGATTGCCGCACGCAGCGACCGTAGTGACCGTGGATTTGGCGACAGCAAGGTCAATTTGACGATGATTCTGCGCAACAAGGCGGGCAAGGAATCGAAACGAGTCCCGTCGATATCGACGCTCGAGGTTCCAGACGAGAGCGTCGGCGACAAGGGAATTATTGTGTTCGAGAGCCCAGCCGACATTGACGGTACCGCGCTGCTTTCACACGCGAAGATACTCGAGCCGGACGATCAGTGGCTGTTCCTGCCTGCGCTGAAGCGCGTCAAGCGAATCTCGTCGGTGAATAAGTCCGGCCCGTTCGTGGGCAGCGAATTCGCATTCGAGGATTTCACCTCGCTCGAGCTCAACAAGTTTACTTACAATTACCTCCGTCAAGAGCCGTGCGGCTCGATGACCTGCGATGTGGTCGAGCGCTACCCGCGCTACGAGCATTCGGGCTACACGAAACAACTCTCATGGCTGGACGCGACGGATTTTCAAGTACGTAAAGTCGAATTCTACGACCGGCGCGGCGATCTACTGAAGACGTTGACGCTCGAAGATTACAAGCTGTACGAAGGCGGAGTTTGGCGGGCGCAGAAGATGTCAATGGTGAATCACAAGACCGCTAAGAGTACTGACTTGCTCTACGCAGACTACGAGTTTAAGACGGGGTTGAAAGAGATCAACTTTGTCCAGACCGTGCTGACTCGCTTGCGTTGATCGGTAGGGGGCTCGACATCGGAACTCAAGCTGGCGGACGCCGATGGGTTTGCTGAAGCATACGGGCCTGGCTAGCCGCGCCGCAACGCTTGTGTTCCTGATCGCCGCAGGATCGGCACTGGCGGGCGACGGTTCAGTCTCCGGGTATGTCGCCGGTGAATTTCGCGCATTTCCTAGTGAGCCCCTTCAGGCCGGCCAATTCGAAACTTTCCAGCCGTCGTTCCTGGCGGTACCGGAGTTTCGGTATCGCAGCGAGAACGGCAACGAGCAGTTCACTGTCATTCCGTTCTTGCACATCGATTCTCAGGACGGAAACCGCACGCACTTCGATGTCCGCGAGGCCTACTGGCTGCATCGCGCCGATTCATGGGATCTCACCGTAGGACTCAACAAAGTCTATTGGGGAGTCGCCGAATCACGTCATCTAGTCGATGTCATCAACCAAACCGATTTCGTTGAAGACATCGATGAAGAAGACAAACTCGGACAGCCGATGCTGAACCTCAACCTGCGGAGCAGTTGGGGAGCCGTTAGCTTGTTCCTACTGCCCGGCTTTCGGGAACGGACATTCAGTGACCGGGATGGCCGCCCCGGTTTTCCACTGCCGATTGACGTCGACAACGCTGTGTATGAATCGGGGCGAGGCCGCGGACACGTCGATTTTGCAGCCCGTCACTCGCATTTTCTCGGCGATTGGGACGTCGGAGTCTCATATTTCCAGGGCACCGGACGCGAGCCTCGGTTCGTTCCCAGCGTTCGGCGCGATCGGTTGATTCCTCACTACGACTTGATCAAACAGGGCAGCGTAGACGTGCAATACACCAAGAACGCCTGGCTGTGGAAGTTCGAGGGCATCGTGCGCGAGGGACAGGGTAGTACGTTTGGCGCGATGGTTGGCGGCTTCGAATACACCTTGTACCAAGTCGCGGGAGCGGCCGATCTTGGTCTGATAGTTGAGTACCAGCGCGACGAGCGTGACCCTGACGCGCCGTTCACGCTTGGCGACGATGATTTGTTCTTCGGCGCGCGCTACGCCTTAAACGACACGCAGGACACGTCAATCCTGGCGGGTGCTCTGGTAGACCGTGATACGCGCGCAACCGCCGTTCTCATCGAGGCTGAACGGCGTCTGAGCGAGCATTGGAAGTTTGAGTTCGAGGGCCGCTTTTTCACCAATACCGAGCCGCGGGACCCGTTGTACTTCTTTCGCAACGATAGTTTTGTGACCGGGCGGCTGTCTTACTTCTTTTGAGCGGGGCGGGCGGTAGGTGTCGACCGACGGGTTGACATGGCCAGCGTGCGCACAGCTTCGTATTCGTCTGGCAAAGTTCTCTATCATGTGCGTGATGAGCCTTACTCGACGCGAACTGATGTTTTCTTCCCTGGCGGCGGCCTCGGCGCGATCATTGGTTGCTCAACGCAAGCGCCCGAATATCCTGTTCGCGATCGCTGATGACTGGGGCTGGCCCCACGCCGGCGCGTACGGATGCACCTGGGTCAACACACCGTCATTCGACCGGATCGCGAAAGAGGGCGTGCTATTTACGAACTGCTTTACGTCGAACCCCAAGTGCGCTCCTTGCCGCGCAAGCATATTGACCGGGCGCAATAGTTGGCAACTTGAAGAGGCGACGAATCACTTCGGCGTGTTCCCGGCAAAGTGGGATGTTTTTCCGGATTTACTCGAAAGCGCCGGGTACCACGTTGGCTACACCGGCAAGGGTTGGGGACCGGGCGACCACGAAGCCGGCGGGTTCAAGCGCAACCCTGCCGGGCCAAACTACGACAAGTACACCTCGCCACCCAAATTCCGCTACATCTCGAACAAAGACTACGCCCGCAACTTCGAGCACTTTCTCGACAGCCGAGAGGACGAACAGCCCTTCTGCTTTTGGTTCGGCACCCACGAGCCGCACCGAGCCTACGAGGACGGTGCCGGTGAACGCAGCGACAAGCTCTACAAAGACGTCGATGTCCCCAAGTTTTATCCGGACAACGAAACGATCCGTCGTGATCTCGCCGACTACGCCGTCGAAAGCGAGTGGTTCGATACGCACCTGGGCCGCATCCTAAAGAAAATCGAAGCGATGGGTGAGTTGGACAATACGCTCGTACTCGTCACGTCCGACCACGGCATGCCATTCCCGCGCGTCAAGGGACAGATTTATGAGTACGGTTTTCACTTGCCGTTGGCGGTGCGCTGGGGCGGCATGACTGGCGACCGCAAGATCGACGACTTTATCAACGTGCGCGACTACGCGCCCACGTTTCTCGAGCTGGCGGGAATTGAGGTTCCTGACTCGATGACCGGTAAGAGTTTTCTGGATGTGCTCGAGTCTGGGGATTCCGGGTCAGTCGACCAGACCCGCAATCGCATGCTCATCGGCAAAGAGCGCCATGATCTGGGCCGCCCTAACGATTGGGGCTACCCCGTGCGTGCTCTGCGGACGCCGGAGTACCTCTACGTCCGCAACTACGAGCCCGATCGCTGGCCCGCCGGCAACCCCGAGACGGGCTACCGCAACTGCGACGACAGCCCGACGAAATTTCAACTGTTGCGGGGATTTGATGAGTTCTACCGTATGGCCTTTGGCAAACGCCCGGCTGAGGAGCTGTACAAGATCCCCGAAGACATGGACTGCGTCGATAACCTGGCCGACGACCCTGCCCACTCAGAAACCAAGAAGCAGATGCGTGCTGAGCTTGAGCAGCGACTGAAAGACGACGGCGATCCGCGAGCGCTCGGGGAGGGCTGGGTCTTCGATACGTATAAATACACCGGTGGGCGAAGGCACTCGTTCGACACCTGGCTCTCAAACCATAAGCCGTAGCTGTTTGAACCGGGCGCGACAGGGCCTGTGACATAACGTCGAGCACGACGATCGAGCGCAACCAAGCAGTGGCGCGCCTGTCGCCTGCTTTCGCCGTCTGATAGAACACACTCGGCCGCCCTGGTAGAATCAGCCTTCTGGAAACCCGTCTTGGCCGCGGGTCGTCTTTCTTACTGCAGATGGGTCGCTTCCCCAAGTTAGTGTTAGTCGGCGCGATAGCCTTGCTGCTGCCAATGGTTGCGCAGCAGCAAGCAGCGGACGAAGAGATCCTCGAAGATCCCACGTTCTCGCTCGACGTCAAGGTAGTCAACCTGCTGGCCACAGTCAAAGATGGCAAAGGCTTGCTCGTCAACAGCTTGACCAAGGACGATTTCATTCTTGAGGAGGACGGTGCCCGCCAAGACGTCACATATTTTGCTCGACAGACCGATCTTCCAATCACCATCGGACTGCTCGTCGATACCAGCGTCAGCCAGCAGCGACTGATCGAAGACGAGCGCTACGCTTCGTCGAAGTTCTTTGAGGCCATTCTCCGTGAGAAAAAGGATCTCGCGTTCTTGATGAGCTTCGACTCCAACGTCGAGTTGTTGCAGGACTACACCGATTCGCGCACGCTCCTTGGGCGCGGACTCGAAGACCTGCAAATCGAAAGCTCGGTCGGGGGCCTACACCCCGGTCCGACTGGTTCTGGTCGCGGCGTCGGCACGGCGCTTTACGACTCGATCTACCTCGCTTGCGACGAAATGTTTAAGGGGCAAGTAGGCCGCAAAGCGCTGGTCCTCATCTCCGACGGCAACGACTCGGGCAGCAAGATGAAAATTGAGCAGGCCATCGAGGCCGCGCATCGCTCCGACGTTGTGATCTTCTCGATACGCTACTTCGATCGCCAATTTTATATGCAGTACGGGCAAGGCTTCGGTGGCTCGGGCACATTGAACCGCATTTCGCGCGACACCGGCGGATCGCTCTTCGAAGTCACCAAGCGTAAGACTCTGAGCAGCATCTACGACGCGATCAACAAAGAGATGCGCAATCAGTACAGCATCGGCTACTCACCAAAGCGCGACCTATCCGTCTTAGGATTTCGTAAGATCAAATTACGCACCCGGCAAAAGGGCCTCAAGGTCCAGGCGCGTGAAGGATACTATCCGGGCGTGATTTAGCCGTTGAGTGAGCGGTCTTCGCTGGCCGGAGATCGCTGACCAAACCCCAATTTTGGAGATTTGCCCCGTGAAGTTTCGTACCTCGCTCTTAGTTCTTTGCTTAACGCTCGGCGCGGCGCCCGCAGTGGTAGTTGGCCAACCCGCGGAAGAAGACGTTGTCGTAAGAATTGGCGGCAAGGGTTATAGCGCCGAGCATCTCGAGCGTTTGCGAAGCTCATTGCCGCAGCAGTTTCAGCAGAATATCGATCACATGAACAACAAGGCGTTCGTCGACACATACGCGAACTTGTTAGCGCTTTCTAATGCGTCGGAACAGGCCGGTCTGCTCAACGAAGAGCCCTTCAAGTCGCAATTTGAATTCAACCGGCTGAACTTTTTGGCGCAGATTTACCTAGCTCAGATCAACTCCACGTTGTCCATCAGCGTCGAAGAAAAGAAGCGGTATTACGAAGATCATCTGGCGAACTACAGTGAGTCAAACGTATCGGCAATTCACGTCGAGTACGACCCTTTGCCCGAGCTCGCCGAGCGAGCCGGCCGCGAACCTGTGAGTGAGCAAGACGCTTGGGCCCAGTCAGAGAAACTGTTGCTGAGTCTGCGCCAAGGCGCGGAGTTTGCCGACGTCGCCAAAGATCACTCCGACGACAAACTTACCGCCGAGTCGGGTGGCGTCGTTGGCTGGCTGAGCCCCGACAGCGAACTGGCGCCAACGTTGAAAAAAGCTATTTTCGAACTTAAACAAGGGCAGGTTTCACAAGCTATCAAAGACGGCGGAAAGTTCTACATTTTCAAGATCAATAAAGTCCGAGCGAAGACGTACTCAGAGGCTCTTCCTGACATTTTGCGCAAGATCCAAAGCGCCAAGGTGCAAGAAAAGCTGGAAGAAATTCGCGCGACGATGCCCGTCGAGTTTACCGACGCCGATTTCGCCTTGGCAATGCCGGCGAAGAAGTGAGACGGTAGGCTTGCTTCGGCCCGCGGCTACTCAGTAACGGGCCAAGTCGCGCGCCTTCTCGACAACCAAATCGACCCCAGGAAGAAATGCGCTCTCCAACGTCTGGCTAAAAGGCACCGGCGTGTCTGGCGCGGCGATCCGCACCATGGGTCCGTCTAAGTAATCAAAAGCGTGCTCGCCAACAATTCCCGCAAGTTCTCCTCCAAGACCGCCGGTTATGGTGTCCTCGTGCAGAAAGATCACCTTATTCGTCTTCTTGACTGTGTCGAGAACTGCGTTCCTGTCGAGTGGCACTAAGGTACGCAAATCGAGCACCTCGACGTCGACGCCTTCATCGGCCAACTGCGTCGCCGCGTCAAGCGCAACGTGAACCATCCAGCCGTAGGTAATGATTGAGAGGTCGTTGCCCGAACGCTGAACTTTCGCCTTACTGAGCGGAACAGTGTAGTCCTCAGTCGGCAGCTCTCCTTTCACCGAACGGTAGAGATACTTGTGCTCCAAAAAAATGACCGGATCGTTGTCGCGAATCGAAGCCTTCATCATGCCCTTGGCGTCGTAAGCTGTCGCCGGTTGAACTACCTTCAACCCCGGGGTGTGCACGTAGGGCATTTCAACGTTCTGAGAATGAAACGGACCTCCGTGAATGTTGCCGCCGGCCGGTGCCCGGATCACCATCGGTATCTGCTGTCCCCAACGGTAACGGCACTTGGCGGCGAAGTTTGTAATCTGATCAAACCCACAGGCCATGAAGTCAGCGAACTGCATTTCGAGAATCGGCCGCAGGCCATAGATCGCCGCGCCGGTTCCCGCGCCCACAATTGCTGATTCCGAGATCGGCGTATCGACCACACGTTTCTCGCCAAAGCGCTCGAGCAGGCCCATAGTGGCCTTGAAGGCGCCGCCGTATTCCCCAACGTCTTCGCCCATCACGAAAACATTCGGGTCACGCTCCATCTCTTCCCATATTCCAGAGCGTATTGCCTCTATGTAGGTGGATTCTGCCATTGCAAAATTTGAGCGAGAGACTGGAGTTTCTCGTCCCTAAATACTTTCGTAAACGTTATCTTCAAGCGTCGCCGGGTCTGGGAACGGCTGCTCAAGAGCCCACTCAACGGCCTCGTCGATCTCATCGAGAACGCCCTTGCGAAGCTGTTTGAAATCCTGCTCTGTTGCCCACTCTTGATCGACCATGTGTTTTTGCAGCATCAGGATCGGGTCTTTTTTCGACCACTCTTCTTTCAGCGACCCTGGGACGTAGTCAGCCAGGTCGTGCGCGGAATGTCCGCTCATGCGAAATGTTTTGCACTCAATGAGGTACGGGCCGTTGCCGGCGCGCACATGCTCCAACGCCCGCTGAGTCGCCTTAAATACCGCGATGACGTCGTTGCCGGAGACGATTTCGGCCGGCATGCCGTAGGCCGGAGCGCGCTCCACGACGTCGTCAACATTCATCTGGCGATCGATAGGAGTCGAGTACGCATAGTGGTTGTTGTTGCAAAGGTAGACGATCGGCAGGTCCATGACCGAGGCCATGTTCAATCCCTCGTGCCAATCGCCCCGGCTCGTCGCGCCGTCCCCAAAATAGTTGAAAACGACATGCGGCTCGCCACGGTATTTCATGGCGAAAGCGAGTCCTCCCGCGATCGGGACGCTAGCGCCAATCGACGAAATAATCGGCACGCAATGGCGCTTCGCGCAGCCCATGTGCATGTTGCCGTCGCGTCCGCCCGTAAGGCCCGTGGCGCGGCCCAAATATTGCGCCAAAATTTCTTTCGGGGTGATCCCGCGAATGAGCAAGGCAGCCATATCGCGGTGGGACGGCGTTAGCCAATCGCCAGGCTGCGAAAGGATCGCACTTCCAACCGGAATTGCCTCCTGCCCACGCCCCGTGTAGCAGCCCCCTAAGACTTTTCCCTGCCTGTATAACTTCGTTTCAATGCGGTCTTCCAACTCCCGCATCATCACCATATGATGCAGAAGCGTTCGGCAAAGTTCGAGGTCTACCTCGGTGGATAAGGTTGCGGCAGCAGGTGCGCTCATACCATCCATGCACGATATACCATGGCAGGCCGGTTTGCAACTTACACCACCACTCGGGTGGGGTATGTTGTGCTGTCAAAATCTGCGGCCCCCGCACGCGGACCGGTCCTCACAACCACCTCCTAAATGGTCCCTGTGGTGGCGCTGAATGCGCTCGAAATATACGGCAATTCGCTTTGGAGCGCCTCTCGCAGGCGACCTGCATTAGCGTTTTAGGCCGCGCTCAATGCTGTACTTCCCCCTCTTGTCGATCATCGCGACGAGCCGAACAATGCAGCCGTCGCCTTCTTTCCAGCGCCACGGAAACGCCGCGAAGGTACAACGTTTACCCGTGACCTTGTCCAGATCTCCCCCGATGTTTTCGATTCCCGGTATGCCGACGCCGAGCAGAGCCCGGTGACAAGGCTCCCAGAGCGGGAAGTCTTCGATCACCTTTCGTCCGGTCTCGCGCTCGTACTCTTCGTTGACAGCCGGCAATAGCGGACCGCCTGGTCCGTGCGGACCGATTGCAGTCCCCAGGGGATGATCGAGCGCCTGCTGATCGACGCCGACGAGTTTGACGCCCTTGGCGGCCAACCACTCGCCTGCCTCTTTGTAGAGACCCGGGCTATATCCGTAATACTCAACGTTGTCGCCGTACTTGTGGTGCCAGCCGGTGTTGATGATGACAATGTCGTTCTTCTCGATCTTGGGGCGCGCCTTTTCCAGATCCTCTGGTGTGATGACTTCCCACTTTTTCTTGGGGATCGAAACGGCGACGCCGGTCCCGAAGCATCGATCGAGCGGAATTTCTGATAAAAACGGCGCGCCCTCGACAACGTGAGCGGGAGCGTCCATATGTGTGCCGCTATGCATCACAATTTCAAGCTTTTGAGACAGCACGCCCGACTTTGCGTGGTAGTGAACGCGCTCGATTTTGACATCTTCAAAGTACGGCCAGTTGGGGACACCCAGCCCCCAAGGGTGGCTCAGGTCGTAAAACTCGAGATCGTCGGTATTAGGACGTTTACTTTTGGCTGAAGTCTTGGCTGCCACGGTCTAAATTCCTCCCGCGCTGGTCGGGGTGACGAACGCGATCGGGTAGTATAGCCCACCGAGTGTGTTAGCCTCTATTGCACTCGTGAAGGCGCATGAGGGGTTCAACATCGAGGGGAAGTCTGCTCTGGTTGTCGGGGCCGGCGGTGCTCTTGGCCGGACCGCCGCTCGTACGTTGGCTTCGATGGGTGCGCGTCTGACATTGGCGTCGGGCAACGGCGAACAGCTCGAATCAATCGCTGGCGAAACCGCCGCGACCCAAACGGTACATCGTCGCCCCGATACGGAGGCTGACGCGGAAGCGATGGTGGCCGCCTGCGGCGCAATCGACATCTTAGTGGTCGCCGCCGGCACGAACATCGTTGGAAAAGCGCCTGAGATGGACCCTGCCGACTGGCAACGTGTGATGGACGCCAACGTTCGCGGATCGTGGTTAGTCGCCCGGGCCGCGGGAAAACAGATGATCGCGCGGAGAAGCGGTGGCAAGATCGTGCTCATCTCATCCACCCGCGGGAAGCTCGGTCACCCGGCGGGCTACTCGGCCTACTGCCCGTCGAAAGCGGCGGTCGATGGTTTGGTAAAGTCTCTGGCTTGCGAGTGGGGGGAGCATGGGATTAACGTGAACGGCATCGGTCCGACCGTATTTCGCTCGAACCTAACCGCATGGATGTTCGGCGACGACGAAAAGGCCACGGCCGCCCGAAGCGGAATCCTATCGAGGATCCCGCTAGGCCGTCTGGGCGAGCCCGAAGACCTTGCCGGCGTGCTGGCGTTTCTTGTTTCGCCCGCATCGGACTTTTGTACCGGACAGATTATCTATGTGGACGGTGGCTACACGGCGGGCTGAGAAACCTAGCAGCCGCAAGAGCACCTGTACCCGGGACAGTAACGATTTACGATCTTGAGGAGGATCATGATTACTTTCAAACGATTCGCGCTGGCCGGAACGGCAACCGTTCTCGGCGCCATGCTGTTGGCCGTATTTATCGAAGGCCCGGCCGAAGGTCAGATGCGGCGAAAGGGCAACAAAAAGGATGTCCTGAACTTCGTTGGCATGGACGAGAACGGCTTTCCGCTCAACGTCAATCCCGAAATTCTAGCGGCGGCTGACGCGCCTATCAGCGACAGTGACATGGTGATGGGAGTAGTCATCAATGGAGAGGCTCGCGCCTACCCGGTCAACTACATGAACGGGCCGACCAATGAGGTCGTCAACGACAGGCTGGGCGGTCAAGCAATCGCCCCAAGCTGGTGACCGATCGACCGTAGCGGCGTCGTGTACGACCGCAAATTCGACGGCAAGGAAATCAACTTCGGTGTGATCGGTGTAAACAAGGGCTCGCTGACGATGTACGACGATGCGACCCGATCGTGGTGGAGCCAGCTTTTCGGCGAAGCCCTCAGTGGAGAAATGAAAGGCGAGAAACTTACGAAACTGCCCTCCACGATGACCACATGGGATAAGTGGCAGGCGCTCCACCCCGACACGACGGTCTACGTCAAGAGCTCTATCCCTTACAACCCTCGCTTCACGGCCGAGACGTTCAAGAATTTCGCGTCGATGCCCGCCGGACCGCCGAAGCCGACCGAGGTCGTGCTGGGGGTCGAGGGTCATGTCCAGGCGAAGGCGTATCTGTTGCGGCGCCTGGCTAAGAATCGCCTGCGCAACGAGGAACTCGAAGGCAAAGGCATCCTCGTGTTTCTCAGCGACGACCATGCCACATCGCGCATCTATTCCGGGGAAGTGGACGGGCGGACACTGAGCTTTGTGCCGGCGTCCGGCGACCGCATCAAAGACCGTGAAACTGGATCCGTCTGGAACGCGATCAACGGCAGGGCGCTATCGGGCCCGCTTGCGGGCAAGCAGTTGGGAGCGATGGCAACGACCTACGCACTATGGGATGTGTGGAAGCGCTACCGTCCGGATACAACGCTGGCCGAGGAGTAGCGAGCGACGCCAATGAAGTCTGGAATGCTGATCGCTGTCCTGCTCTACGAGCTGATCGTTATCGGCGGGATCGGGTTGTGGCTGGCCAAACAGCGCTCCGGGCGCAAGCGTGAGGAAGGTGATTTCGCTCTTGGCGGCCGCAACCTTCCGGTTTCAGTCACCGCGATCACGCTGGCATTGACGGTTCTCGGGACGGCTCACATTCTCGGCGTCTTCGAGATGTCGTGGTTCCTTGGTGCGTCGGCTGTATGGTTCAGCATCGCCCACGTCATCCTGCTAGTTGTTGTTTGCTTGAGCACGGGCCTGTGGTTCCGCCGACTCGGCTTGACGACGGTGCCGGAAGTTTTGCGGATGTTTTTTGGGCCTGGCACGGAGCTGGCTGTTTCGGCGGTCATGGCCGGCGTTCTGTTCGGCATCCTCACGGTTGAGGCTCAAGGTCTGGGCATCATCATGGCCTCGATGACCGGCTGGACCATTCGCGAAGGGGCCATGGTAGGCGGATCGATGGGCGTGCTGTATGTAGTCCTGGCCGGCATGAAGGAAGTCGGCTGGATCAATCTGGTCAACGCAGTGGTCATGTACATCGGCCTGATCTTGAGCGTGATATTTCTGGCGCTACGGTTGCCCGGTGGCGACTATGAAACGGTGTCGACGTTTTACGCCGGCGCCGGACAGAGCCACATGCTCAGCATCTATGGCAACGCGGATATCATGGTGAACTTCGCGATCGCCACGACGGTTGCGGTGGTGTTCAGCCAAGGCGTCAACCAGATGCTGTTGCAGCCGGCAATGTCGGCGAAAGACGAGCAAACGATTCGCAAAGCCCTGTGGATTGCGGCGCCGGTTAACGGGTTGTTCGGTGTCTTCGCGGTCGTCATTGGGCTGAGCGCCAAAGCCATTCCTGAGTTCAATGCGCTTGGCCCGAAGGTCGCGGCAACATCGATGCTGGTTGCCTACCTGCCGACGTGGCTTGCGACGCTGCTGCTGGCCTCGTTCCTCGCGGCAATTCTGTCGACATTCGCGATGGTGGCACTGGCGCCGGCAACAATCTTCAGCGTCAATATCTACAAAAATCTCTACAACCCCAAGGCCGACGAAGACCGCGTCACACTCGTGACACGTTGCGCAATCGTCTTCTTGGCGATAGTAGCGATGGCGATCGCCGCCTATCTCCCGCCGATCCTGGCGGCGATGAACTGGCTATTCGCTTGGCTCGTCCCGATATTTTGGGTGATCGTGTTCGGATTTGTCTGGAAGCGCAGCAGCGGCGCGGCGATCAGCACGCTCGTAGCGGCATGGGTCGCGAATTCGCTTTGGTCGTTTACCTCGCTGCCGACGACGCTCGGATTATCGGCGGAATTCCCGAATGCATACGTAACTCTCGCCGTCACACTCGTCGTCGGAATTTTGTGCAATGCGACCATCGCCGGCGAAAACGGATACTTCCGTTCGGCCGAGTATCAAGAAAAATACGCGGGGCAGTGATAAGGCATGTTCTGGAGCATTTTCTTCAATAGTTTGGCCCTGATCGCGGGCATCATGGCGATCGGATGGGGAGTTGGCAAGTGGAAGAGTTAGTAGTCACACGCCTATGGATGGCAGGTGTCGTCGCCATGATGGCGCTATTTGGGCTGGTCTCACTGGTGGGTTATCTTCGGCAGAAGTAGCGAACCCCGCGGCGCCAGCACGTACTTTCACTATTGGCAGGTCAGAAATGCCGGCTAGAGCATTTTCAGTAACGGCGTAGACCGTTCTTGAATGAAAAGCGGTGAAGCCGGTAATTCCTTGAGACTAGATTCCGCTGTCCGAAATCGGAGGCGCGACCGTAAGGGGCTGTGAAAAAACCTCCCCTAACTCGAGAATCGGGCGTAGCAAGCTACGCCCCCTGGAGTTTGGCTGTTCAAAGAGGGTTGAAGTTTGGGGTAGGGTGCGGAAATAGGGGATTGGCGTTAGCCGGAAGCGTAGATTGCTGCAGGCGGAGCGCCTCTTGGGAGTTTCTGCAGCTTCGTGTTGGATTGCGAAGTGTTCCGCAAGCCGCAGAAATGTTGCCGCTGCACGCCGTCCGCCCAAAGCTCGGCCCGCAGGTGGCTGATCAGCCGTTGCGTGGTGAGCCGTTGCGGCTGCGAGCGGCGTCGCCAGTGCGGTCGCGGCAAGGCGTCGTCCACGCCCTGTTGGCGGCTCCAACTCGCGCCCGCCAACAGCAGTAGCGCATACACCGCCGTCATAAATTGAGGGACCCGCTCGACCGCGTCCGGCTGCCGCACCTGCGCCTGTCCGACTCCCAACAGCGTCTTCTGCTCACGGAAGTTGACCTCGATCTCCCAGCGCCAAACGTACTGCCGCACGATCTGCTCCAGCCCCAAACTCGGATCGCTGACAATCAAATACGCCGGCTTGCGATACAGCACCTTCGAGCCCGCCCGCGGCCGATAACCCAACGGTGCGATCACCACCAAACGCAAGTCCCGCTTGCCTCCCGCCGGCCGCCAACGCAGCGGCGCGAGCGTCTTCACTTTGAACTGGTGCAGGCTGCCGGCGGCAAAAACCTCGACCGTTTGCCACGGCACGTTGTCGTCCTGGCGGAGTTGCTCGGGCGTCGGCGCGCGTTCGCCGTAACAACGCCTGCGGCCTTTGCCGGGCTGCTCGAGGGGCAGATGATACAGCTTGGCGTCGGAACGAATGCGGCCGATCAACGTCACCTCGGCGGGCAACGATCCGAACACCGTGCGGTTGGTGTAAGCGCCATCAACGACGAGGTGCAAGGCTCTGTCAGCGCCTCCGGGATCGGCGTTCATGGCCTCGCGCAAGCGCGCGATGTGCCTGGCGGCGAGGGCCGTCAAGCTGCACTTGCGAGCCTCGCGCCGGTACTGTTTCCAAACCTCGTCCGTGGCCTTCTTCGACGGTCGGCGCGGAGTCGGCGCGTGTTCCAAGCCGATCGGAATGAGTCGCGCCGGCTGCTGCCGCTCGCTGGGAGGCAGTGCTGCCGAGAATTGCAAGAAGCGCTGCGCGAGAATCAAGTTGGCCTGAAACTTGGGTCCAAGCGGATCGCGCCGCCAACTCACGCCGGGCGTTTTGAGACTCGACTTGGCGAGCAGTGTATCGTCGATGGCGACGACCAAGGGAGCCTCGGGCGGCAAGCGAGCGAGCACCTCGCGGCGCGAGGCATCGAGCAGGCGTTGCGGCTCGACGCGTTGTTGCGAGAACAGGCGGTAGCCGGCGCTCCAGTCCTGAAAGCTCTCGCCGGAGGCATGTAGCAGGCCGGTGATGGTGGAGCGGCCGAGGCAGACGGCGGCACCGAGAGCGAGGCGGGTGAGGTGGTCGTTCACGCTTTGTCGGGCGTGGGGGTTGAGGCCTTTGGCGAAGAGTCGGGAGAAGGTGTCGACGACTCGATCGGGAGTTTTTTTTTCAACTCGACGGGCGGAGGTTGCAAACGATTGAGCACGAGTTGGGAGCGGTCGAGCAGGATCCATTCGAGCTGTTCGCCGGGCTGGAAGTCGAGCATCTGAGCGCTGGCGGAGGGGAAGTTGACGTAGAACTGTTGGGAAGCCTTGCGCTTGATCAACTGCAGTTTGGTGGGGAAGGACATGAGGTCTCCTTGGAAATGAATCTAGTTACACAACAAGCTAAACAACTAGATACAAGAATACCTCAAAATGTTTTGAGACACAAGCATTCTCAGATCCCTCACAACTCAAGAACGTGCTTACCGCGCGTCCCATCTAGTGAAAGGCCAAACTCCAGGGGGCGTAGCTTGCTACGCCCCTGGAGTTTGGCTGTTCAAAGAGGGTTGAAGTTTGGGGTAGGGTGCGGAAATAGGGGATTGGCGTTAGCCGGAAGCGTAGATTGCTGCAGGCGGAGCGCCTCTTGGGAGTTTCTGCAGCTTCGTGTTGGATTGCGAAGTGTTCCGCAAGCCGCAGAAATGTTGCCGCTGCACGCCGTCCGCCCAAAGCTCGGCCCGCAGGTGGCTGATCAGCCGTTGCGTGGTGAGCCGTTGCGGCTGCGAGCGGCGTCGCCAGTGCGGTCGCGGCAAGGCGTCGTCCACGCCCTGTTGGCGGCTCCAACTCGCGCCCGCCAACAGCAGTAGCGCATACACCGCCGTCATAAATTGAGGGACCCGCTCGACCGCGTCCGGCTGCCGCACCTGCGCCTGTCCGACTCCCAACAGCGTCTTCTGCTCACGGAAGTTGACCTCGATCTCCCAGCGCCAAACGTACTGCCGCACGATCTGCTCCAGCCCCAAACTCGGATCGCTGACAATCAAATACGCCGGCTTGCGATACAGCACCTTCGAGCCCGCCCGCGGCCGATAACCCAACGGTGCGATCACCACCAAACGCAAGTCCCGCTTGCCTCCCGCCGGCCGCCAACGCAGCGGCGCGAGCGTCTTCACTTTGAACTGGTGCAGGCTGCCGGCGGCAAAAACCTCGACCGTTTGCCACGGCACGTTGTCGTCCTGGCGGAGTTGCTCGGGCGTCGGCGCGCGTTCGCCGTAACAACGCCTGCGGCCTTTGCCGGGCTGCTCGAGGGGCAGATGATACAGCTTGGCGTCGGAACGAATGCGGCCGATCAACGTCACCTCGGCGGGCAACGATCCGAACACCGTGCGGTTGGTGTAAGCGCCATCAACGACGAGGTGCAAGGCTCTGTCAGCGCCTCCGGGATCGGCGTTCATGGCCTCGCGCAAGCGCGCGATGTGCCTGGCGGCGAGGGCCGTCAAGCTGCACTTGCGAGCCTCGCGCCGGTACTGTTTCCAAACCTCGTCCGTGGCCTTCTTCGACGGTCGGCGCGGAGTCGGCGCGTGTTCCAAGCCGATCGGAATGAGTCGCGCCGGCTGCTGCCGCTCGCTGGGAGGCAGCGCTGCCGAGAATTGCAAGAAGCGCTGCGCGAGAATCAAGTTGGCCTGAAACTTGGGTCCAAGCGGATCGCGCCGCCAACTCACGCCGGGCGTTTTGAGACTCGACTTGGCGAGCAGTGTATCGTCGATGGCGACGACCAAGGGAGCCTCGGGCGGCAAGCGAGCGAGCACCTCGCGGCGCGAGGCATCGAGCAGGCGTTGCGGCTCGACGCGTTGTTGCGAGAACAGGCGGTAGCCGGCGCTCCAGTCCTGAAAGCTCTCGCCGGAGGCATGTAGCAGGCCGGTGATGGTGGAGCGGCCGAGGCAGACGGCGGCACCGAGAGCGAGGCGGGTGAGGTGGTCGTTCACGCTTTGTCGGGCGTGGGGGTTGAGGCCTTTGGCGAAGAGTCGGGAGAAGGTGTCGACGACTCGATCGGGAGTTTTTTTTCAACTCGACGGGCGGAGGTTGCAAACGATTGAGCACGAGTTGGGAGCGGTCGAGCAGGATCCATTCGAGCTGTTCGCCGGGCTGGAAGTCGAGCATCTGAGCGCTGGCGGAGGGGAAGTTGACGTAGAACTGTTGGGAAGCCTTGCGCTTGATCAACTGCAGTTTGGTGGGGAAGGACATGAGGTCTCCTTGGAAATGAATCTAGTTACACAACAAGCTAAACAACTAGATACAAGAATACCTCAAAATGTTTTGAGACACAAGCATTCTCAGATCCCAGACAACTCAAGAACGTGCTTACCGCGCGTCCCATCTAGTGAAAGGCCAAACTCCAGGGGCGTAGCTTGCTACGCCTGATTCTCGAGTTAGGAGAGGTTTTTTCATACCCCCTAGGGTTGCGACTCTGATGCCGTTGCTCTAGGGTATTGCAGCGTTTGCGCCGTGGTGATTTCACGAGAACGCGGATCGCAGCGTTGCAGCGTATGTTTCAATCATCTGGTTCTGGTTGAAACGATCGACTACTGTGCGGCGGGCGTTGCTTGACAAGTCCGCGTAGTCTTCCGGAATTCGGGTGAAGGCGTCGGCGAAGGCATCGGGTGTTCTCGCACCAGTCAACTTGCCGTTTCTGCCGTCGGAGATGACGTCGGCTACCGTGCCGACATCGGCTGCTATCGGGACCACTCCCATCGCCATTGCTTCTAGTAACACTAGCGGGCTGCCTTCAGTTTCTGAGGTTAGGAGCAGGTGGTCGGATACGGCTAGTAAATGGGGAATGCGATCGGTCAGGCCCAGGATGTGGCAGTGATTCGTCAGGCGCCGTTCGGCAATTTCCTGTTCCACCTGGTCTCTGTCGGGGCCGTCTCCGGCAATTAGTGCCCGGATCTTGCGGTCGGGGTTGCGGCGGATGATCTCTAACACGGCCCGTACGAAAAGAGGGCAGGCCTTTTCGGGAGAAAGTCTGCCTATGAATGTGAGTACGGTTTCGTCTTCGGTGACGGCGAATTCGCGGCGCAATTCGGGCAGCTCGTGCGCGTAAGTTACGGAGTTGAAGCGAGTTTCGACGTCAACACCGTTGTGGGCAAGAGTGACTTTGTTCGGATCGATCGATGCGAATTTGATGAGTTCATCGGCCTGGGCTGGGCCAACCGCGAAGTGCCGGTCGATGAACAGATCAAAAAGAACTGAGTGACGGATCCAGGCCTCGGGCGCGGTGTTGTGGACGATGTCGGCGGTCCAGATGTTGTGGGCAATCGATTTGAGTTCCGGGAGGGCTTCGTAGCCGGCGGCGCACCAGTTGACTAAGACACCTCGAACGTTGTGCTGCTCGACTAACGACTTCAAGAAGGCTGGAGTCGGCTCGCTGGTCTGGCGGGCGGCGTGTTCGACCCAAACTGCTTGCCGAGCGACCTGCTCCTCTAGAGGGTGATCGCCCGCTAGGGTCGTGACGACGCCGAAATCGAATTCGTCGTGGAGGGCCTCGATGATTTGGAACCCGATCGCGTCGGCGCCGCCGATCTCAAGCCACGGGACGACTAGCATGATGGTCGGGCGCTGACTCATCTTTGGGCTCGGACTACTTTTCGAAGATCGTTTCGGCGGGGACGATTTCGATTGAGCCGATATCGAGTTTGTAGTCGACGATGGTTTTGTCTTCGGCCAGGATGTCGTCGGCTGGCGGCGTTGCGTAGAGCGGTGTGGCGCGGGCGCCGCTTTGAAGGGCTCGGCGCATGCCCTGGGCGTCTTTGGTGATGATGACGATGTCTAGGTCGGTGGCTCTCAGATGTTTCTTGATTGCTTGATTGACTGCATCAATTGAGAGGCCGCTGATCTGGTCTTTGATCCAACCGTTGAATTCGGGTAGGCGGTAGTGGGCGGCGTCGAGAGCGTAGCCAAGTTCGTTTGACTGCGTCTGCGTTAACAGATTGACGTACTTGCTAAGGAACTCCCGCGTCGCTGAAAAGTCCTCTTCGGGGATTCCTTCGCGGACTAGTTTGTCGAGTTCGTGCATGGCGATCTTGAGCGCGAACAGGCCATTTTCTGGGACCACGGGACGAATCCAAATTTGAAAGATTTGCTGTCGACGCGCGAGATTCGGCTGGGGCTGAGTTAGGAACATTCCGCGCGGAAAATATTCGATGTAGGCGTAGTCGCCGTAGTTCATGCCGCGGATTTCGCGGATGCGTTGGTAGAGGCGGCTTTTACTTGAGCGGTGTTGGCCAAGGTAGCTCTGCATGAGTTTGAGCGCCGGCCAGTCGGGATGGTCACGTGTGACTTCGATCGGGAAACCCAACGAGATCAGAGTGGAACGAGTGTCCTTTTCAATGATGTGGACTCGTAATTTTTTCGCCGGGCTAGGTTGCGGGAGGACGGTTTCCTCGGAGACATGGTCGGGTAAGAGTTCGAAGTCCTTTTTGACGCGCTCGGGGAAACTTTCGGGGTAACCACCCGCTAGGCCGATCGTTAGTTTGCTTCGCCAGTAGTTGGCGTCGTAGAAGGCTTTGAGGTCGCCTAGGGTCATCACTTCGACGGACGCGATTGTTCCGGAAGTTTGGTGACCGTAGGGGTGGCCTTGGTAGATCTTCAGGTACAGGTATTCTTTGCCTAGTTCCTCTTCGTTGTTGGAGCGGAGTTGGATGCGCAGGAAGTTGAGCGCTTCGTCTTTGAGACGCGTGAAGTCGTCCTCGCGCCAACCTGGTTCGAGTAGCATCTGGCGCAGGATTTCGTAGTAGGCGTCGAGGTTTTCGGCGTGTGTTGTTCCCTCGAAGACGGTCATCTCTTTATCGACTTGGGCCGAGACGGCCGCTGCCATGGGGAAAAATGCGTCGACGATCTCGTCGTCGCTCATTTTTTGGCTGCCGCCGCCAGTTAGCATGGCCGCGGTTAGGGCGGCCGCACCCTGTTTGCCCGGCGAGTCGAAGGCAGCACCGGTACGAAAGACGATGCGGAAGGTCACCAATGGAGATCTGGTTGGTTTTAGCAGCAGCTCGGGTTCGGCGGCTAGGGCCGTGAACGCGAAGGCCGCGAGTGTGGCGAGGCGAATCAGTCTCATCAAGTTTTTGTTAGTCATCACCGCTCCCTTTGTCGTCGGACTGATAGGTGAGTACTGAAACGGTTCGGGCCGTTTCGACAAAGTATTTTTGGGCGACCGCCTGGACGTCTTCGGCGCTGACGCCGGCGTAAAGTTTGTAGCGCTTGTTGATGGTTTCGGGACTGCGCCGCAGGCTGAGGTAGTGGGCTAGCGTTTGGGCGATGGCTTCGGTGCTATTCATGCCTAGCGCGAACTGGTAGCGCAGGTGCGACTTGACCGCGTCGAGCTCTTCGGTTGGGATTGGCTCACTTTTGACACGCTCGAAGGTTTCTAAGATCTGCTGTTCGACGTAGGCGACGTCGGCTTCGTCCTTCACGCGGGCAATCACCGAAAAGGGGTAAGGGTCTCGGTGGTCGGGGTAGCTGGGCATGACGGCATCGACCTTTTGCTCTTCGATGACCAACTTCTTGTAGAGGTCGGAATTGTCGCCAAAGGAGTGGAAAGAGATCAGGTCCATCACGGCGGAGTCGATCAGTTCGTCGTCGTAGGCCGGCGCTTGGAAAGAGACCGCTAGGAACGGTAGCGTCGGCGCTTGGAACTTGAGATCGACTCGTTTCGATTCCGATTGCGGCGGGTCGGCAGGGATGGCGGCTTCGTAGCTGCCGCGATTCCAGCCGCCCCAGTATTTTTCGACTATCGCTTGGGTGGCATCGAAGTCGACGTCACCAACTACCGTGACCGTCGTGTATTCGGGGCGGTAGTAACGATCGAAGAATTGCAGGCCGTAGTCGTACATTGATGGCATATTTTCGACGTCTTCGACAAAGCCCATCGTGGTGTGTTTGTAGGTGTGGTTGCTGAAGATGGCATTGCGCATGCCTTCGTCTAGCTTGCGGAACGGGTTCGAAAAGTTCTTGTTGTACTCGCTAAGAACCGCGCGGGTTTCGGTCTTGAATACTTCTTCGGAGTAGCTGAGGTTTTGGAATCGGTCGGCTTCAAGCTCAAGTATGTTCTCTAGGTCTTCTTTGGAAAACGTGGCGTGATAGACGGTGCGGTCGTCCGAGGTGTAGGCGTTGGTGGACGCACCTGCTGCTTCCATAACGGCTTGCCACGCTTCGGGCGGATTTTTCTCGGTGCCGCGAAACATCACGTGTTCGAAGAGGTGGGCGAAGCCGGAACGGCCTGGTTCAACTTCGTTGCGCGAGCCGACGTTGACTACGACGTAGAGCGAAACGATATTGGGGTAGCCGGAATCGACTGTGACCAGGCGCAGGCCATTGTCAAAGTCGTGAATTTCGTAGGAGTAGGGAAAGATGGGTGGGGGGTCGGGGGTGCCTGAGCTGCAGGCCGCAAGTACGATTGCGAGTACGCAGGCTAGTCCGCCCGTAAGGTGAACTCTCATTTGTGATCTCCGCTGGGGATTCGACGCCTTTCATGCTAGCGGACGGGGCGGGCTTTGATCTGAAGCGTGGACTGCCGTCCATGCCTCGCTGGAGTGCCGTCCATGCCTCGCTGGAGTTTGGCCTGCGCTGGCCTTTCCCGCTCGTTCGGCGGGGCAGGGGGAACTCCCGGCGCGTCGTCGACTTCGAATCCCAGGGTTGCACCCCGGGCGAATACAAACGTCACCCCTCCGGGGTTCAGATTCTGTGGCTTCGCGCACAGTGCTACGCGCAATCCGAGGCGTCAGTGATTCGATTATGGACTCATTCTTCAAGCCTTACAGCCTCCAATAAAGCCACACTCCAGTGAAGCGTGGACTGTCGTCCACGCCTCGGATTCTGGGTGGCGAGTGGCCTCGTTGGCGCAGGGTTCGAGAACAGTGTCGACAGCGGAAGACTTCTCGGGGCGGTAACTACGGCAGCTCTGAACACGCCCTTTGATAGAATGGACAAGCCTGGAAGGCCTGTATTCTCATGATGATTAGCGCGGTGTCGAAGTCTTCATTTATCGCGTTTTGGGTCGCTATCGCACTGGCTGTGCCGGCGGCTCAGGCCGCGGATTGGCCAAACTGGCGCGGCGTCAATTCCGACGGCGTCTCGGGCGAGCGGGGGCTTCCGGACACGTGGTCGGCTGACGGCGAGAACTTGATCTGGAAAGCGCCTTATGGTGGGCGCGCTACGCCGATCGTTTTAGACGGCCGGGTCTGCCTCATTCGGCTGGCTGAGCCCGACGACCCAGCGAAATGGCAGGAGCAGGTTGTTTGCCTGAACGCGGATACCGGCGCCGTGGTTTGGGAGTACCGTTTTAACGTCTTTCAGACCGATATTCCGCACCACCGCATTGGTTGGGCGAGTTTGGTTGGCGACCCATCGACCGGCAATGTTTTCGCGCATGGCGTCGAGGGGATGGTGATTGCTTTCGACCCCGACGGGAACGTGCTTTGGGAGCGGGCGACTACGCAGGAGATCGGGCGCATCTCGGGGTTCGGCGGCCGCACCGTTAGCGGCGTGCTCGACGGCGATTTGCTGATTGTTAGTTTTCTGTCAGCCGGCTGGGGATCGACTTTCATACCACGCCATCGTTTCTATGCTCTCGATAAGAGGACTGGCGAAACAATCTGGATTTCTACGCCGGGGAATGCTCCTTTCGATACCACTTATTCTGCTCCGATTGTTCGTGAACTGAGCGGAGAACGCCTATTGATCGCGGGCAACGGCGACGGCGGCGTCTACGCGCTGCAGGTCGCTACGGGCAATAAAGTATGGGGCTTCCCGATGTCGAAGCGCGGCCTCAATTCCTCCGTGGTCGTTGACGGCAATATTGTGTATGCCTCGCATAGCGAGGAAAACTCTGACGAAAGCACCGCAATGGGCCGCTTGGTGGCGCTTGATGCCGCAACGGTTTCTGACGGCAAGCCGAAGCAACTCTGGATGATTGACGGTTTCACTGGTGGCTATGCCTCACCCGCGCTGTACAACGGTGTGGTTTACCACGTCGACAACTCGGCGAACCTTGTCGCTATTGACGGCAAGACTGGAAACCAACTGTGGCTCGAGAATTTGGGAATCGCGCAGAAGGCTTCGCCGATTATCGGTGACGGCAAACTGTACGTTTCTGACGTTGACGGCAAATTTCATGTCTTCAAACTCAATGGCCGATCGGCGCCGGAGAAAATCGATCTCGATGTGTTCAAGAACCCTGACGGCAGCGCCACGCAAATCAACGGATCGCCCGCGATCGCCGGTGGGCGAGTGTATTTCATCACCAACAACGACCTTTACTGCATTGGCAAGAATGGGTCGGCCGGAGGTTCGACAGCGGACATTTTGAGCGCGCCAACGAGAGCAGGCGCGGGAGCAAAAGCGGCGCTCGTGCAGTTAACGCCGGCCGAGATCAATTTACGGCCTGGGGAAACGGCGCAGTTCACCGCGCGGACATTCGACGCCAGAGGCCGGCTGATCGGCGAGAGCGAGGCTCAGTGGTCAATCGAAGGAGCGCTCAAGGGCAACTTGAGTGGCTCGGGATCGTTCACGGCAAGCGAGGAATTTCCGCAGGGCGGCCAGGTCGTCGCGACGGTCGCCGAGTTGAAGGGTGTCGCGCGCGTGGCGGTGCGGCCTGACGGCGGATTCACTGAAGACTTTTCGCGCTATGCACCAAAGAGCGTGCCTGACGGGTGGTCGGCCGCGCGTGGGCGCTTCCAGGTAATGGAAGTCGACGGCGAGAACATGCTCTACAAGCCTTCAGGCAATCCGCGTAGCTGGCGCACGACGGTCTACGTTGGCGATACGCGGCAGAAAAATTACGATGTCGAGGCCGAAGTGATGTCGAAAGAGGCACGGCGGCGGATGGCCGACATCGGCATTGTTTCGCACCGCTACACGTTGGCGCTAATGGGCAACGCTCAGACGCTGATGATTCGAACTTGGCTCTCGGAATTGGAGCGTTTTTCGAAAGAGATCGATTTTGAGTGGGATCCCGACGTTTGGTACCAAATCAAGCTTCGCGTCGAGCCCTCTGAGGGCGGCACGACGACAGTTCGCGGCAAAGTTTGGGAGAAGGGCAAGCCTGAGCCCGACGCTTGGACGATCGAGGCGACGGATCCGATCGGGCATACGCATGGCAGCCCTGGGATCTACGGCTACTCATCCGCTGACATCTACTACGACAACCTGAAGGTCACGCCCTACGGCGGCTAACCTGGCGACTAAGGGACTAGAACCATATGTTGATCAACAATCGTTTGCTCGTTGTTTCGCTCTCCGCCGCGCTTGTGGCACCGCTTTTCGGTGCCGACTGGCCGATGTGGGGGGGTGACGGCGATCGCAACATGGTTTCAAGTGAGAAAGGCATACCGAGCACTTGGGATGTAAAAGCGAAGACGAACATCAAGTGGGTGTCGGAGGTCGGCTCGCAGTCGTACGGCAATCCGGTCGTCGCCGACGGAAAGATTTTCGTCGGCACAAACAACGAATTCCTGCGCGATCCGAAGCAAGACGGGGACCGCGGAGTGGTGATGGTGTTCAACGAGGCCGATGGGAAATTCCTCTGGCAAATGACCCATCCGAAGCTCGCGGCCGGGCGGGTTAATGATTGGCCCGAGCAAGGTGTTTGCTCTTCCCCGGCGGTGGTTGACGGTGTCGTTTACTACGTTTCGAATCGCGCCGAAGTGCTGGCGCTCGATGTTGAAGGTTTCATGGATGGCGAAAACGACGGCCCGTTCAAAGAAGAGGAGCATACCTCGGAAATGGACGGCGACGTCATTTGGTCGTTGAATATGTACGACGACCTGGGGGTGTTTCCACACAACATGGCGGCTACCTCACCGTTGATCGTTGGCGACATCTTGTTCGTGAACACTTCGAACGGCGTCGACGAAAGCCACGTAAATATCCCTTCGCCGCGAAGCCCAAGCTTCTTGGCAATCAATCGTAAGACCGGTGAAATTCTGTGGGAAGACGGCTCGCCGGGCCGCAACATTTTGCATGGCCAGTGGTCGTCACCCGCCTACGGCGACATTGGCGGAAAGAAGCAGGTTCTTTTTGCGGGCGGAGACGGCTGGTTGCGGAGCTTCGTGCCTGAAAGTGGCGAGTTGATTTGGAAGTTTGATGCTAACCCGAAGGAATCCGAATGGAAGCAGGGACGTGGTGATCGCAACAACATCATCGCGACGCCGGTGGTCAATGAAGGACGCGTTTACTTCGCGGTGGGGCAAGACCCCGAGCACGGTGAAGGCATTGGACACCTGTGGGCGATCGACGGTAGCGGGTCTGGCGATGTGACCGAGACCGCGGTGGTTTGGCATCATCCCTTCCGACGGACGATTTCGACTGTAGCGATCGACGACGGCGTCGTGTACGCCGCGAACTTCTCAGGATTTCTACACGCGCTGGATCTCGCGTCAGGCGAGTTGCTTTGGGAGCACGATATGCTCGCGGCGGTTTGGGGATCTCCCTACGTGGTCGACGGTAGAGTCATGATCGGCGATGAGGATGGCGACTTGTCGATCGTCAAGACGGGACGCGAGATGGAAGTGCTGGCGGAGATCAGCTTTGGCAACACGATTTACTCGACACCGGTCGTCGCAAACGGGACGCTCTACGTGATGACGCGCTCGCATTTGTACGCGATCGCGGAATAGTCCGGCGACTTGGGGAGGTCTCTCGCATGAGGGTTTCCCCATAGAACTACTAGGGCTTAAGTCGGGTGTTGGGCGCGGCGCCCGAGGCCTCAAAATTGCTCGTAGATATGTACTGCACTGGTTGCGGAACTGAACTTACGGGCGCATTTTGCACCGATTGTGGCCAGCAGGCCGGCAACCAGCCGGGCGGCCCGGCGGCCCCCCAACTGGCGGCTTCGATGTCGAAGCCGGGATTTCGGGTTTCACGCAAGATCTGGTTTAAGCTGATCTACCTTGGCATCGTCATACTCGGGTTCACTTTCGTCACGAGTCGGCTCGCGAACCTATTTCCTCAATAGCGCTTTTGCGACAATGGCTGCGTACGATGCTCAGTCAGGCGCAGCTTTCTCAGTTCGACGAAGATGGGTTTTTGGTTGTTGAGGATCTGCTCGATCAAGAACTCGATGTTGCGCCTGTAGTCGCCGAGTATGAGGCGCTGCTCGACAACCTCTGCGCGGGCTGGGTTGCTGAGGGGCGTCTAGAGGATACATTTGCGGCGCTACCTTTTGAGCAGCGGCTCGTAAAGGTCTATCAGGCCGGGTTGCAGTACACGCAGCCGCTTGATATTGCTCTACCGGGCGGCGAGATTAGAGCGGATACGCCGATTCATTTGGGGCAGGCGGTCTTTGACTTGATGCGCAGTCCGCGGCTGCTCGACGCGGTGGAGTCGTTCATCGGACCAGAGATTTATTCGAACCCTATCCAACACGTGAGGATTAAGCCGCCGTTGAGTCTGGTCGACGCCACGGACCACGCGAATGCCATGTTGGCAAAGACGTTCTGGCACCAAGACCAGGGCGTGACGATGCCCGAGGCGGATGAAACGAACATGATCACGGCCTGGGTCGCGATTACAGACGCCACGGCTGAGAATGGCTGCCTCCAAGTGATTCCGGGCAGCCATCGCGGGGAGATGGTGACGCACTGTCCGGGCAAGCAAACTAGGATTCCGGATCATCTCATTGACGAGGGGTTGGCACGGCCGGTTCCGGTGCGGGGCGGCGGTGTGATTTTCTTTCACCCCTATACGAAGCACGCGTCGCTGAACAATTTGAGCGATTCGTTCCGCTGGAGCTTTGATCTACGCTACAACCCAATTGGGGAGCCTACCGGACGGCCATTCTTCCCCGGATTTGTAGCGCGCAGCCAGGCGCACCCGCAGAGCGAGGTGCGCGACGTGAGGGACTGGGCGGCCTCTTGGTATGAGGCCCGGAGATTGCTCGCTATCGATGGCTCGGTGACGCTGCATCGCTGGGACGCTGACGCGCCGGTTTGTGCTTAGCCCGCATTTCTCACCAGCCAACAGTGAATGCACGCGTTAGTTGCGTCACCCCTTCGTTGCGCTCGCTTGCCGTGCTCAACGGACTGTCGAGTACGCCTGCGCGCGCCAAGTGTCGCGTGCCTCGTATTGACGGACCTTCCGCGCACTTTCCGTCGCTGACTGGTGAGAATTGCGGGTTATAACGGCATTAGTTGATGTGCGATCATCTTTGCGTCTGCTTTTCCTGAAGAGCGGCGTGAGTAGCTGCTCCGGTTGGATCAGTCGCTTCGTGACAACCGCCTACCTTCTTGCGCGGCTCAGACTCTCGCCATCTGCACAACGTTGCTGGCGTCGTCTCGATGAATTTTCGATTTTTGATTTTGGCCATCGTGCTGATTTTTGTCGGCGATGCTCGCGCGCAGGACCTTACAGCGGCGCAACAGGTTCGCGTGCGCGCGCGCAAAATCGCCGAGCCGCCCATGCTTGACGGCGTCGTGGACGACGCGGTGTGGCAGGCAATCGAACCGGCGGCGGGTTTCATCCAGCAGAATCCTGACGAAGGCGCGGCGGCGACCGAGCCGACTGAAGTTCGCCTGGCGTTCGACGGCAAGTTTCTCTATATCGGCGTGATCTGTTTCGATTCGCAGCCACAGAACATCGTGATGACGCAGAATCGCCGCGATGCTCCGCTCGACGACACCGACTCCGTTCAGATACTGCTCGATACGTTTGATGACGACCAGAGCGCGTTTATCTTTGGGACTACGCCGACGGGTGTGGAGTTTGATGCGCAGTTGTCGAAGGCGGGCCAAGCTCGTGGCGGCGTGGGTACTCCGGCGACGGCCGGTGGCGGCGGCGCCCAGCGTGGAGGAGCCGCTGCTTTCAACCTCAATTGGGACGCAGTCTGGGACGTGCGCTCGAGCATCACAGAGCGTGGCTGGGAGAGCGAGATTCGGATTCCGTTTCGGACTTTGCGGTACCGGCCCGGTACGGACTCAAAGTGGGGGCTGAACGTGATGCGCACCATGCGGCGGCGCAACGAGCAATCGTTCTGGGCACCCGTATCGCGTGCCTTTCAATTCAGTCAGGTCGGCCTCGCGGGCGAGCTTTACGGGCTGGATACAACCCCGCAGCGCAACTTGAAACTGTTGCCCTACGTCTTGGGCGGGTTCTCGCAAGACTTTCGACTCGAGGGCGATCGAACAGAGATCAAGAAAAACGTGGGCCTCGACTTGAAGTACAGCCTTACGCCGGGTCTGACTCTCGACGCTACGTTCAATACGGACTTTGCGCAGGTGGAGGTGGACGACGAACAGATCAACCTGACGCGGTTTGACTTGTTCTTCCCCGAGAAGCGGCCGTTTTTCCTTGAGAACTCGGGGACCTTCGAATTTGGTACGCCGCGTACGGTCGAGCTATTTTTCTCACGGCGTATCGGCATTGACGAAAACCGCAATCAAGTTCCGATCGATGCCGGCGCTCGCGTGAGCGGCAAGGTTGGCAAGTATCAGGTTGGGATGCTCAATATGCAGACGCGTGAGCAAGAAGGCTCGGCGCCGGCGAACAACTATGGGGCGGCACGCGTAGCGCGGGAGTTTTCAAATCGTACGTCGATTGGCGGAATCTTTGTTTCGCGAAAAGCGACGACGGAGTTTGAGGACGCGCCGGATTCGAACATAGCCTTCGGGCTCGATGCGAATATCGGGTTCGGTCAGTACGCTAACTGGTTTAACTATGTGGCGAAAAGTTCAACACCGGGCTTAGAGGGCAGCGACCACGCTTACGCTTCGGCATTTGCTTATGAAAGCACGAACCACAATCTCGACTTGTCGATTATCGAGGTCGGGACTAACTTTAATCCCGAAGTCGGCTTTGTACGGCGCGTAGGGTATCGCAAACCGACCGTCGGGTACCGCCACACGTTCTATCCAAAGAACAGCCGGATTCGCAGCGTCTTTCCTCATTTCCAATGGAACCGCTGGTATACCTTGGGATCGAACGAAACCGAGTCGGGGTTTGAGCACTACCACGTCGATAGCCGGTGGCAAAACGGGGGGCGGCTGGGGACGTCGTTCAACCGCCACTTTGAACGTCTGGACAGGCCATTTGAAGTTCATCCGGGGGTGTTTATCGCACCAGGGCGTTATCCATTCCAAGACCTCATCGCTAACTTTGGAACTGACCCCACGGCGACGCTGTTTGCGAGTGGCTCGGTGGCGGCCGGAAGTTTCTACAACGGCACGATTCGCTCGCTGAACTTTAGCGGCGGTTATCGCTATAGCCACAATATTGTTTGGACCGGCAGTTACACACGGAACATTGTCGACCTCCCGCAGGCAGAGTTTAATACCGACTTGGTCGGACTGCGGTTTAACTGGTCGTTTACCCCGAAGAGTTTCCTACAGACGCTGAGTCAGTACAACAGCCGGACGGGGCAAATTGGCCACAACATTCGCCTGGGGTTGATGTCGACGTCGAGTACCGGACTATTTGTTGTTTACAACAACTCCAATTCGACACGCGACTTCACCGACCCACATGACGATGTCCGGAGGACGCTGTCGCGGGCTTTGTTTGTGAAGTTTAGTTACTTGTTGGATTATTGAGTGCTTGGCGGGGTTCGATGCGATGCCCCTGTGAGCTATTCATCGACGCGGGCTTGGAGGATCACGAACATACCTCGGGCCTTGCCTTGCATGCCGGTTTTGCCAATGACCACTAGTTTGTTTTCGGCGACGTCGATGTCGGTGTTGATGCCGAGATCGCTGTAATTGTATTCGTCTTTGCCTGTGAGTATCGGGACGCGAAAACCCGCTCTTAGGTTTTGTAGGTGCACCGTGCGAGCACCGACGGCGCCACTGACTCCGGTGACGTTTGTACGGAACTGATAGATCATTGGGCGGACCGAGCGCTGGCCGCTCGGATCCGGTTCGACACCGCTGACCTCGGTTGCGCGGTCGACGCGAACTCGCGTGATTAGCGTGTCGAGCAATTCGTAGCCGGGGTAAGGAAAGCGAGGTTTCAATTGCTCGACCACCGCGTTGAGGTCGCCCGGGAGTCTTGCGGTCGTCGGCTCGTCAGTCACCCCAAGAAAGTGCACTGTGAGCTCGACATTGATGTCAGCGTTCGCCGCTCGCGGCACGTCCAGCGCGCGGATTGCCTCTTCTACTGTGTCGACCTCGCTGGCCGTACCAATCACCGTGAGCACGCCGAGGTCTTTGCTTGGGATCATGTTGCCTCTGACCCACTTCCGAAACATCCCCGAGACATCGTTCGGGTTAAGGTGATGCACGCGAATCACGCGCTTCACGATGGAATTGCCGTCGTCGACGGACTGCGCGTCCAATAGGCCCGACGTTGTGACCGGAACAATGAAACATAGTAGACAAGCAAATCTTAAAAGCTTTCGTAAAGACATCATGAACCTCCGTGGGTCTCGCTGACCCAGTAAAGCACTACATCGGGATTGGTTGACGGGAGTTTGAGGATGACGCTGTCTTTCGCGTCGGGTTCTGACTCCGGTGGAATGTTGAGGGCGAAGACTTCGATCTCGGTGTGCGGCGGCGCCTGTGGCTGTGGCGCAGGCTCGAGCCTCGCGGGTGGTGAAGCTACGGCGGGTTCCGGCGGCAGAGCAACGGGCGGCACCGGTCTGACAATTGCGATGGTTGGCGGCGGCACAGGTTCGGCATGTTGGAAAACGTTCCAGGCAACGGCGAACGAGGCGACGCTCGCGAGGCCCATTGCGATTCGCAATCGCCAACCTCCAAAGAATCCAACTGTCGGAGCCATAGATAGCTCACGTAGGACTGAAGTTCTTGCCTCTGACAAGACGGCTGGGTCGATGGATTCCTCAACCGCCGGTCGCAGCTCCACGCGAATCGCCTCAAATTCTGCAATCACAGCGGCACAATCCGTACAGCTCGCGACGTGGGTTTCCAGCGATCTGGCCTGCGGTAAGTCCAGCGAGCCTTCAACCAGATCCGGAACTTTGAGCAGAAACTCTTCGCAAGTCATCATTGCTTCAGCCTCCGTTGGACGAACGCCCTGAGCTTTGCGCGCGCACGACTCGCCTGTGAACGCACCGAACTCTCGGACGAACCGAGTACAGCGCTCGCTTCCGCCGCCGACATTCCCTCGATGTCACGCAGGATCAGCGCCGTCCGCTCTTTGGTCGGCAACTGTTTGAGTCCCTCCGTCAGAATCCGGCGTCGTTCGTTCAAGAGCGCCTGCTCGTCGGATTGCATTGCGCTCTCGGCCGGTTCGGTCAGGTGCCCTGTCGCCGTCAGCATGTCCAGCGAAAGGGCGGAGAACGTCCGGCGTTTGCGCTGCGTGTCGCGGCAGACGTTCATCGTGATTCGATAGAGCCACGGCAGAAAGTCGTTGCCGGGGCGGAACGAGCCGAGGCCCCGATGAATACGTAGGAAGACTTCTTGTGAGGCGTCGCTAGCGTCCTCAGGATTTCGTAGTGTAGCTAGGGCCACGCGGAAGACTCGGCGCTCGTGCAGGATCATGATTCTTTCGAATGCGGCGAGGCTTCCAGTTTGTGCCTGCTGGATGAGCGCCTGGATGTCGGTTTGTAGGGCGTCGAACTCCTCGTCGGGAGCGGACATCCAATACTCGGTCGCGGCGGCCACGGTTTCTGCCTCTCGCTAGGTAATACGCGTCCGGAGGGTCAAACGTTGAGAGGAAAAACGAATCACCCGGCTTCAACGGCTCGGAATGACGCATCGAGACTTTCGACGTTCGAGCAGAGCGACTACGAGTGCGACACGGCTTTGCGGAGGCGGTCGGCTATTCCTATTTCACCCTCGGGGCGAAGTAACGGAAATAGGATCACGTCGCGGATGGTCGGCGAGTTGGTGAGCAACATCGTTAGGCGGTCGATGCCGATTCCTTGGCCGGCCGTTGGGGGCATGCCGTACGAGAGGGCGCGGAGATAATCCTCGTCCATGCCGTGGGCTTCGCCGTCACCGCCCTCGCGCATGGCGACTTGATCCTCGAAACGCGCTCGCTGTTCCTGTGGATCGTTGAGCTCGGAATATCCGTTGGCGATTTCCATGCCACCACAGAAAATTTCGAATCGCTCGACCCAGTCTGGGTTGCCGGGTTTTTGCTTCGACAGTGGTGAAGCTTCGACGGGGTAGTCGTAAACGAGTGTGGGTTGGATGACCCGCTGTTCGCAGGCGGCCTCGAAAAGCTCTAGCTGCGCCTTGCCGACAGAGATGGTGCGGTTCAGGTCGAGCTGGCTTTCGACCCTGGTGTTGTGAATGCCGGCTAGCTCGCGCAGCTTTTCGATGTCGCCAAGTTCTTCGACCCGCGGACGCGTGGCGTCGTCGGGCCAATACTCGACGATCGTTTCGGCCAGCGTCAAGCAGTTGAGGTTCGCGAAGTTGATCTTGTGTTCGCCGAACTCCGCGATCGTGCCGCCGTCGAGCGCCGCCTCGGCCGTTTCAGCTAGGAGCTCCTTGCTGAAGTCCATCAGATCTCGGTAGTCGCTGTAAGCCTGATAGAACTCGAGCATCGTGAACTCGGGGTTGTGATGCTTCGATAGGCCTTCGTTGCGGAAGTTGCGGTTGATCTCGTAGACACGGTCCATGCCGCCCACGATCAGGCGCTTCAGGTAGAGCTCGGGTGCGATGCGCAGGTAGAGATCGACATCGAGCGCGTGGTGATGGGTCTCGAATGGTCGCGCCAGCGCGCCGCCGTAGAGCGGTTGCATCATTGGCGTCTCGACTTCGACGTAGCCGCGCCGTGCGAAGGAACCGCGCATCGATTGGATTATCTTGTCGCGGGCTATGAACGTCTCTCGAACGAAGTCGTTCGTGAAAAGATCGAGATAGCGCTGACGATAACGAATTTCAACGTCTTGTAGTCCGTGGAATTTCTCAGGAAGGGGCAGGATTCCCTTTGAGAGAAATTGCAGGCCTTGGACGCGCAGGGTCAGCTCATCGGTCTTGGTGCGGAAAAGGTAGCCCGCCACGCCTACGATGTCGCCGGCGTCTAGCTTCTTGTAAAGCTCGAAATCTTTCTCGGGCACCTCGTCGCGCCGGATGTAAATCTGGAGTTGGACTCCAGCCTGCTTGAGATGCGCGAATCCGGCCTTGCCCTGGCGGCGCTTGGTCATGAGGCGTCCGCTTATACGGACGTCTTGCCGATCAGATTCGAGGGTCTCGGCGTCGGCGGAATCGAACTTTTCGCGGATCGCGGGGACGGTGTGGGTGAATTCGTATTTGCGCGGATAGCGCTCGTAGCCGAGGGCTTCGATTTCGCCGATCTTGTCGTAGCGTTGCTGAAAAAGGCGGTCTTCTAAAGACATGGTTTTTGCAGGTGGGGATGGAGATTCCCCGCACAGGTGCGTGGGGAACCTTCATTGTAGTGATGCCTACGGACTAGGCCCAACTCTGTCCGTAAGCAAGCGATGACCTCGAAGTGGATCAAACGAGGCGTGGACGGAAGTCCACGCCTCGTTTCTGGAGTTTGGCTGTTCAAAGAGGGTTGAAGTTTGGGGTAGGGTGCGGAAATAGGGGATTGGCGTTAGCCGGAAGCGTAGATTGCTGCAGGCGGAGCGCCTCTTGGGAGTTTCTGCAGCTTCGTGTTGGATTGCGAAGTGTTCCGCAAGCCGCAGAAATGTTGCCGCTGCACGCCGTCCGCCCAAAGCTCGGCCCGCAGGTGGCTGATCAGCCGTTGCGTGGTGAGCCGTTGCGGCTGCGAGCGGCGTCGCCAGTGCGGTCGCGGCAAGGCGTCGTCCACGCCCTGTTGGCGGCTCCAACTCGCGCCCGCCAACAGCAGTAGCGCATACACCGCCGTCATAAATTGAGGGACCCGCTCGACCGCGTCCGGCTGCCGCACCTGCGCCTGTCCGACTCCCAACAGCGTCTTCTGCTCACGGAAGTTGACCTCGATCTCCCAGCGCCAAACGTACTGCCGCACGATCTGCTCCAGCCCCAAACTCGGATCGCTGACAATCAAATACGCCGGCTTGCGATACAGCACCTTCGAGCCCGCCCGCGGCCGATAACCCAACGGTGCGATCACCACCAAACGCAAGTCCCGCTTGCCTCCCGCCGGCCGCCAACGCAGCGGCGCGATCACCACCAAACGCAAGTCCCGCTTGCCTCCCGCCGGCCGCCAACGCAGCGGCGCGAGCGTCTTCACTTTGAACTGGTGCAGGCTGCCGGCGGCAAAAACCTCGACCGTTTGCCACGGCACGTTGTCGTCCTGGCGGAGTTGCTCGGGCGTCGGCGCGCGTTCGCCGTAACAACGCCTGCGGCCTTTGCCAGGCTGCTCGAGGGGCAGATGATATAGCTTGGCGTCGGAACGAATGCGGCCGATCAACGTCACCTCGGCGGGCAACGATCCGAACACCGTGCGGTTGGTGTAAGCGCCATCAACGACGAGGTGCAAGGCTCTGTCAGCGCCTCCGGGATCGGCGTTCATGGCCTCGCGCAAGCGCGCGATGTGCCTGGCGGCGAGGGCCGTCAAGCTGCACTTGCGAGCCTCGCGCCGGTACTGTTTCCAAACCTCGTCCGTGGCCTTCTTCGACGGTCGGCGCGGAGTCGGCGCGTGTTCCAAGCCGATCGGAATGAGTCGCGCCGGCTGCTGCCGCTCGCTGGGAGGCAGCGCTGCCGAGAACTGCAAGAAGCGCTGCGCGAGAATCAAGTTGGCCTGAAACTTGGGTCCAAGCGGATCGCGCCGCCAACTCACGCCGGGCGTTTTGAGACTCGACTTGGCGAGCAGTGTATCGTCGATGGCGACGACCAAGGGAGCCTCGGGCGGCAAGCGAGCGAGCACCTCGCGGCGCGAGGCATCGAGCAGGCGTTGCGGCTCGACGCGTTGTTGCGAGAACAGGCGGTAGCCGGCGCTCCAGTCCTGAAAGCTCTCGCCGGAGGCATGTAGCAGGCCGGTGATGGTGGAGCGGCCGAGGCAGACGGCGGCGCCGAGAGCGAGGCGGGTGAGGTGGTCGTTCACGCTTTGTCGGGCGTGGGGGTTGAGGCCTTTGGCGAAGAGTCGGGAGAAGGTGTCGACGACTCGATCGGGAGTTTTTTTTCAACTCGACGGGCGGAGGTTGCAAACGATTGAGCACGAGTTGGGAGCGGTCGAGCAGGATCCATTCGAGCTGTTCGCCGGGCTGGAAGTCGAGCATCTGAGCGCTGGCGGAGGGGAAGTTGACGTAGAACTGTTGGGAAGCCTTGCGCTTGATCAACTGCAGTTTGGTGGGGAAGGACATGAGGTCTCCTTGGAAATGAATCTAGTTACACAACAAGCTAAACAACTAGATACAAGAATACCTCAAAATGTTTTGAGACACAAGCATTCTCAGATCCCTCACAACTCAAGAACGTGCTTACCGCGCGTCCCATCTAGTGAAAGGCCAAACTCCAGAACGAGGCGAGGACGGAAGTCCACGCCTCGTTTTCTAGACACGGACCGACTCTGCACCCGCGCGGTGCAATCAGAATTGGACGTGGTTCGCTACTGGAGATAGCCGAGACTTTCGAGGATCTCGGAGTCTCGTTTGCTTAGCTTGGCCTCGGTCTCCTCGAGATCGGTCGATTCGTACCAGCGTTCAAACGCCGCCATCTCAAATTTGTACTTGCGGTCGTCAGGAGTTAACTCAACCGGCTCAAACTCAAACGGATCTTTGGCGAGATCGTGAACGCGAAATTTCTCGTCCCCGGGGGTCCAGACCGTCTTCATCGTTCCTTCGACTTTTCCCATTTTTAGGGGCAGCCCGCCGTTGTTTATCCACATCCACGACAGCCACCCTGGGGCGAGCCCCTTCTTGCCCGCGAACGAGACATAGCGCACCGTCCGCTGGGTAGGGGTAGCGCCCTCGCGAATCGCCTTCAGTTGGCTGCGACCGGCGAACGCAACTGAGATTTCGGACTGCTTCCGATACTCGGGCACTGTCAAGTCGAGAATCGTCGGGGCGAGATCAAGCGCGGAGACGTTTTGTTCGATGGTCGTTCCGGCGTCGATCGTGCCCGGCAGCTTCATGATCCAGGGGACATGTACGACGGATTCAGTCAGCCAACGGCCATGACCCACAAAGCCGTGCTCGCCCAACCCTTCGCCATGGTCAGCAACTAGTACAACCAACGTGTTGTCGGTTAAGCCGTGATCGTCGAGGCGATCGAGCAACTTGCCAATGTGTTTGTCGGCATAGCCGATCTCGGAGTCATACTTGCGGACGCGCTCAGCCACTTCTTTCGAGTAGCGAGAAACAGCCTCGCTTGGTGCGCCGAGCTGCTCGGGGTTAGCGAAGTCATCGCGGAGGTTATAGGGCTCATGCGGGTCGAAGTAGTGCACCCACATAAAGATGTTCTTGTCGTCTTTGTACTCGTCGAGCCAACTAATGGCTTTCGGCGTGACATCTTCGGCCCAACGCATCGAGTGCAGCAGTTGGTAGCTGCGGTCGAGGTCGTCGTCGAAATGGTCAAACTTATCGTCGAAATGCGTTAGCCGGCCGATCAGCGGCCAGGCACTGACGAACGCGGCCGAGCTGTAGCCGAATTTTCTGAGCACCTGGGGGATCGTCAACCATTTCGAATCGTCCGGGATGGCGACGCCGTTGATGCGGGCTCCGTGTTCCTGAGGGTAGCGGCCAGTAAACATCGAAAAATGTGAGGGGCCAGTCATCGGGATCGCGGCGTGTGCGCGATCAAACCGCACGCCCTCGGATGCCAGCCGGTCGATACGCGGACTCGTCTTGAGGTGATAGCCGTACGACGAAAGATGGTCCGCACGAAGCGTATCCACCGTAATCATCACTACGTGGGGCCGGCTGACCGTTCCGCCCGAACCCGATTCAGCCGGATTCGCGGGCGGCGACAGTTGCGCCAGCAGTAATGTTGTCGTCGCCAGCCCAGCGACAACGAGACATTTCCGCATGATGCAAGTGTAGCGAGAGCGACCCCCAGCAATCAAATCACCGCTGAGCCGCTCCCGCGGTTCGATCCGCGTTGTTACAAGAATTAACGAGCAACCACAACGAAGCGAGTATTGCCTCGCCGGTTCAAGAGCAGCAAGACCGGCTTGTCGCCTGACTCTGCCAGGGCATCGCGAAACTCGTCGGCTGTCGAAACTTCCTTGCGATTTATTTGCTCGAGAACGTCGCCGCGTTCGATTCCTGCTTCAGCCGCGGGGCTTCCGAGCTCGACTCGCGCCACGACGACGCCTCGAGTATCCGTATCGACGCGCAGTTGCTCGGCGACTTCGGGCGTCAACGTCTGCACGCTGATTCCGATCGAACTGGGCGCGGACTCTACGCCTGGCGCATCCGGCTTGTCGAACTCCGGATGCTCGCCGAGCTTGACGGCTAGAGTGCGTGCCTTGCCGTCCCGCAGGACGGCGAGCTGGACTTCGCTTCCGGGCGCGTGCTCGGCAACCTTCAAGCTGAGCTTGCGTGGGTCGTCGATCGCTTCGCCGTTCAACTCGCGAATAATGTCGCCCTGTTTTAGTCCGGCGGTGGCTGCTGGGCTTTTGGGCTCGACACTTGTGACCAGGGCGCCACCTGGTTGCTCTACGCCGAAGGCTTCGGCGATGTCTTGATCAACAGGCTGGATGCCGACGCCCATATAGCCACGGCTAACGTGTCCACTGGCAGCGAGCTGGGTCATGACGTGATGCGCCATGTTGACCGGAACCGCGAAGCCGACGCCCTGGTTGCCGCCACCGCCGCGGGCGATGATCGCTGTGTTGATGCCGATCAGCTCGCCGCGAGAGTTGACGAGCGCGCCGCCCGAGTTGCCGGGATTGATGGCCGCATCAGTCTGTATGAAGTTCTCATAGCGTTCGATACCGAGACCGCCGCGGCCAGTCGCGCCAACGATGCCCATCGTCACCGTCTGTCCGATGCCGAAGGGATTGCCAATTGCGAGTACGATGTCGCCGACTTCAACACTTCCAGAGTTGCCAAGTTTAAGGGTCTGCAAGTCTTTCGCCTGAATACGCAGCAGCGCGATGTCGGACTGCGGATCGGTGCCTACGAGTTCGGCTTCGAACTCGCGCTTGTCGGCCAAATGGACCGTGATTTGCTCGGCCCCTTCGATCACATGATGGTTCGTCACGATATAGCCGTCGGGGCTAAGAATCACGCCCGACCCCGCGCCCCGCTGTTTGTGAGCGCCGGGTGATTGGGGACCCGGCCGCGTTCCTGGGCCGAAGAAAAACGGCAACGCTCTCTCGGTCGGGGCCTCGACGGTTTTCTCCGCCGTGATACTGACCACCGCGGGCGCAACGGACTTCACAACAGGGGCGAAGGTTCCTGACGCGGGCAAGCTGTTGTTTGCTGGGTCGGTGGTTTTCGTGGCTAACGCCGGTAACCAGTCCGCTTCGCGCGCGAAACCGGGTTCCGGATTTGTCATTTGAATCGTCAGACCGCCAACGGCCATCATTGCCACAAACATCGCGGCGGCCGTCAGCAGGCTAGTCGGGTGTAATTTACGCATTGCAAATTCTCCTCTCGTCGTAAGAAAGTGTTTCTATTCTTCTTTGACGCGGAGAATCTGAGTACGTCGCTAGTCCTCGGGCGCGGCTGTGCGTTCTCTCACAAAGTGCGCAAGCTCTGGGAAGAACGTCTTAAAGTCGGCTTCGAGTTCATCGTATTGAACCCGCAGTACTGAAACACCAGTGGCAAGCGGGTTCTCGCCGGTAAGCCGCCGTGAAATCCCGCGCAGCGCCCGATCGATGTTGTCGAGGTCGCGATACGACCCGAGCCAGTCGCCGTTTTGCATTGAAATCACGACCTGCTGAAAACGCTCACGGTGAACGTCGCGGTGCCCATTTAGGACTCGATAGCACTGTTGCGAAAATTGTTCGAGCGAAACATCGCCCCGATAGCGGTCCCAGTTCTTCGCCAAGAAATGATCAAAAAACATGTCGAGCAGGATATTCCCGTAGCGGCGATAGGGAGCGACCATGCGACGGCGAGCGGCGGCCACAACGGGATGGGAGTCGGTGAAAACGTCGATCCGCTGATGCGCTCGAATGCCGGCGCGGATACCTGGCTCGAAAGAATCGATTTCACGGGCCAGAACGAAATCCGCGAGGACCTGGCCGACTTGGGCCTTGGGGTCGTCTCCGGCCAAATAAAGATGGGCCAAATAATTCAAGCGATCATGAGCCTATAGCATTTTCACCGAAAGCATAGACCGGCAATTGGACACGCCGGCCGCAAGTGCGGCGTCGGCGGGGCAGGGGGAAATTCCGGCTCGTCGTCGACTTTGAATCACAGGGTTGCACCCTGCGCTAATACAAATGCCACCCCTACCGGGGTTCAGTTTCCGCGGCTTCGCGCACCCATTCGGCGTCGAATCTTGCCACCGTCAAATACTTCACGTGTGTGCCGCGATCCGTCGGCGTGCCACTCTCATACACGCAGTAGATTGCGCCGTCCGGGCCAATCGCTAGATCGCTATAGCCGCTCACGCCCGGCTCGATCACCCTCTTGTGCGGCCACGTCTTACCGTCATCGTCGCTAAGCTGAACCGAAACATTCTGACGTACCCAGCTGCCAAGTGGGTTTTCGGCGCTTCGCGGCTCAGTGCTATCAGGGTTCACGAACACCAACAAGTCCCCCGAGCGGATTAGACTGCCCATGCAGATTGGCTCTACTAGCGCCTCGTCAAAGCGAATCTCAGACCAACCCGAGGCTCCGTCGGGGCTCACTGATATCGCGCGACGATGCCGCGGCGACTCGTGGCGAATGTTTAGCATGACGCTGCCGTCGGAAAGCTCAACGGCCA
The DNA here is from genome assembly GCA_965247305.1 of Bryobacterales bacterium. Classification (GTDB taxonomy): domain Bacteria; phylum Acidobacteriota; class Terriglobia; order Bryobacterales; family UBA6623; genus CATQHP01. Next base: position 251,396 of record OZ252030.1, read on the forward strand.
ATGTTTCGCTTGGGTTTTTCAGGTCGGGGTGGCGGACGACCACCTCTCCGCGGTTCCAAGTGACGCCGTCATCGTCGCTGTAAATCGTCGAAACGATGGAGGGCCGATGCGCGTGGCCGCCGGTACCGTCCGACAGCCAGACGGGAACGATCAGTCGTCCGTTTGAGTGCTTGATGCCGTGGCCAGGTCCGGTGGCGATGACTTTCCAGCCGTACTCGGTCTTGAACTCCTCAAACGTGGCGGTTATGTCGACGGGAGCGGAAAATGTCTCGCCGTCATCGTCGCTGCGGATGTAATAGGCCCGCGCGTACTCGACGCAAAAGAGAAAATGCATCAGGCCGAGTTCTTTGTCGACGATCGGAACGATGTTGTTGTAGGTCACCTCGCCCGGTTTCGCCAGGTCTTGCGCGAAGGCGACTTCGTTCTGCTGAATTTCACCGTCGACCCGAGCGATTTGACGGGGCTCGTCCCAGGTCTGACCGCCGTCATGGCTGCGCCGCATCAGAATATTCTGCGTGCCCCAGTCGCCGCCGGAGCTTTTACGTGCCTCGGCCATAGCCATCACTGTGCCATTGGGTGATACAGCGATGGCAGGCACGCGGTAGTGGGCATAACCGCCGGTTTCAGCCTCGAAGACATTGACTTTTTGGATTGAGGATTGTGAGTCGACTGGAGGCTCGGGGGCTGAACCACAGGCCGAAAGTATCAACAGAGCGGGTAGAAAACGGCACATCGGGGTAGAGTCTACCAGGTTTTTGGCGGTATGGACTTTATCGCTAAGCCTCAGCAGGACCGGGTTCCGCGACACTGGCTAGCTTCATCCTCTAACGCACTTGCTTACGCGCGCGCCACCGAGACGATCGCTTGGTGAGTTCGCGGCGGGCTAGTTGCGCATAACCGCCATGGGCGCATCGATGTCGTTGAGATAGGCCGTCAGTTGCCGCTCAAGCCTGCGTGCCACCTCGGGGTTCTTACCGCTGACGTCTTTGGATTCTCCGATGTCGGTCGATAGGTCGTAGAGCTGCGATTCGCGTGACTCGTACAACACTACTAGCTTCCATTTCCCAGACCGAATTGCCGATGAAGGTCGATTCCCTTTTTCGACCTGGTAGTGCGGGAAGTGCCAGACGAGTTCATCGCGTTCGCGCACGACCGATCCTTCGCCGCCATTGTTCAATACCCCTGTCAGACTACCGCCTTCGATCTTCAAAGGCAGTTCGGCCTGCACGCCCAGCCAGTCAGCAATCGTGGGATACAGGTCCATTCCGGTGACAGGAACCTTGCTCACCGAGCTAGCCTCAATTCCTGTTCCGCGAATGACCAGCGGTACGCGAATACGACCCTCCCAGGTCGAGGCTTTCTGGCCGCGCAACGGCAAATTCGTCATTACAGGCGTCGGGCCTGAATCGTGGTACGACCCGTTATCGGACGTGAAGATCACGTAGGTGTCGTCGGCTAGTTCGAGATCGTCGAGCGCTTTCAGTAAACGGCCGACGCCCGCATCCGCCTCATTAGTCATCGCCGCGTGGGCAGCATTGTTGTGGCGCGTCACCTTGGTCTTGGCATCGAACTTTTCAATCGTTTCGTCAAAAGCGTGAATCCGTAGGTGGACCGCGAAGTACGACACTTGCAGGTAGAAGGGCTCAGCGGCCTGCTTACGGTGCCTGAGGAAGTCGACGGCGCGGGTAGTTACGCTCACGGTGCGCTTGGGATCGGGCGCCGGGGTAGCGCCCTCGGCGTTGGTCGTTGCTCCGCTGTGCTCGTCGTAGCCGTGCTGGCCCGGGCCACCGCCGCCCAAATGCCATTTACCGAAATGGCCCGTTACATATCCCGGCTTGTGTTTTTTGATCAGCTCGCCAATCGTGATCTCGCGGTGTGGGATGTGGTTGATGTGTTGTGGTGGAATCATCGGCAGACCCTCGTAGAAGGGACCGCTACCGCGATTGATGATGTCGGTCATCTTCAGATGCGCCGGCGACTTGCTGGTCTGGATCGCCAGCCGTGTCGGTGAGCAATTTGGATGCGGCGCGTAGGCGTCGCTAAACCGCATTCCCTCGCGAGCAAGCCGCTCTAGGTTGGGCGTCTCATGGTAGTCGGACTTCGAGTCGGGCAGGTCCGGATTCATTTGAACCGAGGTGCCTACCCAGCTCATGTCGTCAGCGAGTATCAGCAACACATTTGGAGCGGCCAGCAGTGGCGACGAGACAAGCAGAAGCAGCGCGAACGTTCGGTAACACATTGACTGCGATTGTCGCGCGTCGCGGCGTCGGCGGGCAACAGACGGCACCCACGACGCTGATACGATGAAATTTCCCCCCGATGTCCACTGAACTGGCCTGCTTTAATTCCGACTGCCGCGAGCGTTACCCGCTCGACGCGGTGCTGTACAACTGCCCCAAATGCGACGGCCTGATCGAGGTCGTGAATGACTATTCCGAAGCCGATCCGGAAGCTCTAAAAACCCTCTGGAACGGGCGTCGTACCAGCCGCGAGAAGGTTGACATCAGTGGCGTTTGGCGCTTTCGGGAAATGCTGCCGTTCGTCGAAGATCCGGCTCCGATCGTGACACTGCCCGAGGGCAACACGCCGCTGTTCGACGCTCCGAAAGCCGCGGAATACGCGGGGCTCGATGCGATCCAGCTCAAGCACCAAGGCTACAACCCTACCGGGTCATTCAAAGACAACGGGATGACCGCGGGTGCGACGCAAGCAGTCAAGCTTGGCATGAGTCGCGTTGCGTGTGTCTCGACCGGCAACACGTCCGCTTCGATGGCCGCGTACGCGGCGGCGGCGGGCCAGCAACCCGTAATCTTTATCCCTCACGGCAACATCGCCTACGGCAAGCTGGCCCAGGCTCTTGAGTACGGGGCGCTAACTATCCAGGTCGAAGCGAACTTCGATCAGATCTTGGCGCTAGTCCGCGAACTCGCCGACGAGTTGGGGATTTATCTGTTGAACTCGGTCAACCCATTTCGCATCGAGGGGCAAAAAACCATCGTCGTCGAAATGCTCGACCAACGGAACTGGCAAGTTCCCGACTGGATTGTTCTGCCCGGTGGAAATTTGGGCAACGTTTCGGCGTTAGGCAAGGGCCTGCGCGAGTTGAAAGAAATCGGTTTGATCGATCGTCTTCCGCGCGTAGCGGTCGTCCAGGCGGAAGGCTCGGCGCCGTTCTACGACTACTTTCACAACGGCTTCGAATACAAAGCAGTACCCGAGCCTGAGACCCTGGCGACCGCCATTCGCATCGGCGACCCCGTCTCGTGGCCCAAAGCTGCATTTGAGATCGAAACAACCAACGGCACCGTGCAATCGGTCACGGAACAGCAGATCGCCGACGCCAAGGCAATGGTCGGCCGCTCAGGCATCGGCTGCGAACCTGCATCCGCCGCCTCGCTGGCAGGGCTCAAAAAGCTGGTCGACGGTGGGACGATCGATGCGTCCGCCGACGTCGTAGCAATTTTAACGGGCCACCTACTCAAAGACCCCGACTACGTCTACCGTTATCACACCGATCAGCTCAAAACGCCGTCGGGCGCCAAGATCACGTCGACGTTTGGCAACGCGCCCGTGGTCATGCCCAACGACCGCGCGAAGATCGCCGAGTTATTGGCACGGTAGAGCAGACGAACCCTGGGAATCGGCTCGGTCTCGATCGCGTAGGCCTCGCCGACCGCGCCGTACTCGTTGCTTAGCCGCGCGAGCGCTGTTTCGAAATTCGTTGTCTGGACCAAACGGACACGTCCGTCGCCAAGTCTGGCCGCGAGGAATGGAGACGGCTCATGCCCGCGAGCGAGCATGCGGTCGAGGATGTCGGACATCGCGTTCAAGGTGGCAGGCACTAACTCCATACCGCAACTTATCGGGACGCTCGGCCCGAGCCTGAGCGCCGACCAGGATACGCCGGCCCGTCAAGATTCGGCGCCGGGCGAGCGGGCATCTTTGGCCTCGCGCGCGCTTGGCGATAAATGGAGGAGCTACCAGGTGGGGTTGGTAACGGCGCCCGTTGCGGCCGAGGAGACCAGCTTGGCGTATTTGGCGAAGACGCCGGTTCTGTAGCGCGGCTCGGGCGGCGTTATTGCCGCCAGACGGGCCTGCAGTGTTGCCTCGTCGACCTCGACTTCGAGCTTGCGTTGAGCGCAGTCGATGACAACAATGTCGCCGTCTTCTACCGCCGCAATCGGGCCCCCTCGCGCCGCCTCGGGCGCTACGTGGCCGACCATCAGCCCGCGAGTCGCTCCACTAAAACGGCCGTCGGTTAGCAAGCCGACCGTTTCACCCAGGCCCGCGCCTACGATGGCCGCGGTGACGCCAAGCATCTCACGCATTCCGGGTCCGCCCGCGGGTCCCTCGTAACGAATCACGACAACGTCGCCGTCTTTGATTGCGCCGCTGGTAACCGCGTTCATCGCTTCTTCTTCGTGTTCGAACACCTTTGCGGGACCGCGGTGAACTAGATGCTTGCCACCGGCGACTTTGACGACGCCGCCCTCGGGGGCAAGGTTGCCCTTGAGAATGACCAAGCCTCCCGTCGCCTTGATCGGGTCGTTGACCGCGTGGATTACACCCGGCATGTGACCATCTTTGGCGTCGGCAGAGGCGTCGGCGAGAGACTTGCCGGTGACGGTCAACTGTGAGCCGTCGGCGTAGCCGCCCTCGACCAAGCGTTGAGCAATGAGTTGAATTCCACCCGCCTTGTCAACGTCGGCAGCGACGAACTGTCCACCGGGCTTAAGGTCGACAAGCAACGGCGTGCGGTCGTTAACCGGATTGAAGTCGTCGATCGAAAGGTCAACACCGCAGTCTTGCGCCATGGCCAGCAAATGAAGTACGGCGTTGGTTGAGCCGCCTGTCGCGGCGACGCTGGCTATGGCGTTCTCGAACGCATTGCGGGTCATGATGTCGCGCGGCCGGCGGTTTGCCTTGAGCGCATCCATCACCACGAAACCAGCTTGATAGCCGACGTCGTTTTTGCGCGGATCTACCGCCGGAATGCTCGCCGAACCCATCGGCGAAATGCCAATTACTTCCATCACGGTCGCCATGGTATTGGCGGTGTACTGACCGCCGCAGGCGCCGGCGCCGGGGCAGGCGTGGTCTTCGATATCAAGCAACTCGGCGTCACTGATCTTGCCGGCCGCATGGGCTCCAACCGCTTCAAATACGTCTTGGATCGTGACGTCGATGCCATTCACTTTACCCGGCATGATTGTGCCGCCGTAAAGCAACACTGATGGCACGTTGACTCGGGCCAAGCCCATGGCGCCGCCGGGAATCGTCTTGTCGCACGCGACCAGCGCAATCACGGCGTCGAACATGTAGCTGCGCGCCGTGAGTTCAATTGAGTCGGCGATCACCTCACGGCTCACCAGCGAGCCCTTCATGCCCTCGGTGCCCATGGTGATGCCGTCGCTCACCGCTATGGTGTTGAATTCCATTGGAGTGCCGCCCGCCGCGCGCACGCCTTCTTTCACCTTGACGGCCAACTCGCGCAAATTGTAATTGCACGGCATGGTCTCGATCCAGGTATTGGCGATGCCGACAATCGGCTTGGCGAGATCTTCGTCGGTGAAGCCGATGGCCTTGAACATGGAGCGCGCGGGGGCGCGGTCGCGGCCGTCGGTTATCGTGGCACTGGCGTGTTTGAGTGGATTCGACATTTTCTGTTCTCAACCTTTAGGGAAACCGTAAGTTTAACTTAGCGCGGCCATTCCTTGACCAAGCTAGCGGGGGCCCCTCGTGGTAAGTTTCGGTCGATGGTGCGATGGGCTTGGGGCGCGGCGTTTTCTGTTCAAACCCTGCTGCTGTTTTGGCGCCTAGACCTACTGCCAGTTTGGGGTGACGAGCAATTCACGCTCGATGTGATCGCGCTGTCGTGGGGCGATATACCCGGATTCCTGAAACGCGACATTCACCCTCCGCTCTACTACTTTCTCGCCAAGGCGTGGCTGGCCCTGCCGATTTTCGGCAGTGAGATTGTGCGGCTGCGGGCGTTGTCGGCGCTCAGCGTCTTGGCGACGACCGCCTTGCTTGCGCTCGGGCGCCGAAAGTCGAGCGACTGGATGCTACCGGCGCTGTGGGCGGTGGCACCCGCGCTCATTCTCTATGGGCGCATCGGGCGCTCGTACAGTTTGCAGCTTCTCTTGAGTACCGCCCTGATCTTCGCCGCGCTGCGCTTCTTGGATACACCAGGTGAGCGCAAGCGGCTCGTCAGCTACTGCGCCCTTGCGGTTGCGCTGCTTTACGTTCACTACCTTCCGGGGACCGCGATCCTGATTGCTGTCTCTGCTGTATACCTTCGGGGACGTGATCGTCCTTTGATGCCGATTGCCGTGAGCTGGGCTGTTATTGGCGTAGCGTACCTGCCGTGGGCTTGGACTTTTTTCGAGGGACTCGGGCGCGTAGCGAATGCATCGCCCTATCAATTCGGGTCATTGGCGGGCGATTTACTGCTCAGGCTGGGCTACCTCTATGGCTCGTTTCACTTCGGCGAGGCCCTCCCGGTATGGGCACTCGGTGTGGGATTTGTCGTTGGCTTAGCTCTTCTGGTTGTTTATTGGCGCGCGCCCAAGCCTGATTGGTCTTTGGTCGTTGTCGCGACCGCGATCATAGCGTTTGTTGGTGCGTGGCGATGGGTCGCGTTTGCGTTTATGCCGGGGCGCCTGCTGTTTCTCTACGCGTTTTGGCTGCTATTCGCAGCCGCCGGCGTGAGTGCAGCCGGTCGAATGGGGAGAGTGTTGCTCGGGCTGATGCTTGCCGTTCAATTCACCGGGCTCAGCTCGTACTATGGCAAAGCCGATTTTTTCAACAAGGCGTACATTATTCCGTTCGAGAGCATGGCCGCGCAGATCACGGCAGACAATTCGAGCCGCAGCGCGACGGTGGTCGACTACTACAATTCCGACCCTAAACCACTGATGGCTGCGCTAAGCGAGAGCACGCATTTGATCGTTGTCGGTGGCATTGGCCAGCCGCCTCCAATCGCCGAACTGTCGGGCTTCGAGACCGTTTGGATCGCTCGCAGTACGAACGACCTCTCGCCTCGAAATGCATTGTCCACATTTGAAGAGGCCCTTAGTGAAACTCGTGAGTGTTCCACGACCGAGTATCTGCCTTATAACGATCTCGAGCGCTGGGCCTTGCGCCAGGTCGGGCGCGGCGAGACCCATCACTACCGGCTGGTTCGTTGTCGCGCCGGGGGGTACTAGCCGGCCGACTTCGGGGTCAGCAGCCAAGTCAGCGAGCCGCGCGGCTGGGGGGATGGGTTGGGGATCTCGATTAGTGCAAGCGCCGCTTTTTTCATCACGATCGCGCCGCCCCGCCCGCCGACCAGCCAGGTAGCGAGGTCGCTAAGTAAGGGGTTGTGGCCGACGACCATTAGCTCAGCGGCGTGCGGATAGTTGCGAATCTCTTCCCAAAGCTCGAATACGTTTGCGTAGGGGACGAGCTGCGCCGTCTCGACTAGCGCGTCGGCGAAGCGCAACTCCTGCTTCGCGATCTCGGCCGTCGCCAGGGCGCGCGGGTACGGGCTGGTTAGGACGACATCCGGGCGCACGCCGGCTTCAAGCGCCCGTTGCAGCACGCGGCGGGCTTTTTCGCGGCCCTCCGCAGTGAGTTGGCGGGACTCGTCGGATTGTCCGAATGCCGCATCGTGGGCGATGCCGTGGCGGAGGATATACAGTTTCACGCCCTAACCCGCATTTCTCACCACCTGACGGCGAAAGTGCGCGATAGGTGCGCCACTACTTCGTTGCGCTCGCTCGTCGTGCTCGACGGACTGTCAAGTACGCCTCCGCGCGTCGACCGTCGCCCGCCTCGTACTGACGCACCTCTCGCGCACTTTCGCTCGCCACGTGGTGAGAAATGCGGGCTAAATCTCGCTCGATCGAATGCGAAGCCATGGCAAGATTTGTCGATCTTTCGAGGCCACCCATCAGAGCCGCAACCGCGGCGAAGCGGGTTTTCCCTGAGCGACGTCGGGGCGGGCGGCGCGAATACCAATCTAACTTCGATAACGATAGACGATGCGCCCGCGTGTCAGATCGTAAGGGGACAGCTCAACATTGACACGGTCACCGGTGAGGATTCGAATACGATGCTTGCGTAGCTTGCCGGCGATCTGAGCTAGAACTTTGTGCTTGTCCTCAAGTTCGACGCTAAAAATTCCGCCGGGATGCTTTTCGATGATCGTTCCAGTGACCTCGATACCTTCTTCTTTTGCCATTCACCCTCTTGTAATTTCAATTACTTATGGTCGTTAACAGTATGTCAGAAGTTTCGGAACGGATCAATTGGATCAGGGCCGAACTTGGATTCGAACCTTGCGCTCGTCCACCTCGTCGACGTCGATACGCACCGCCAAGAATTGCTTGATCACCGCAACGTTGGTGATGGTGTGTTTGGTCAGCGGCATTGTGGTGAACTCGCCGCCGGAGCCTAGCGCCATCGGCACTAACAGTTGGTCGGCTAGGTAGCGGCCGATCGGCACGTCAGCGGCTAGGTAACGCCGCGCTTGATCAGCGGCTCGGCTGGCCACGGCTTCGGCGCGAACACCCTTCTCGCCGAAGCCGACGAAGACCTCGGTGATGTTTTCTGACTCGATCTCGACTAGCACTACGTTGCCCGGCCCTTGAGCGCCTTTAACCTCTCGAGCTTGGACGTGGTCATCGCTCCAATGCAGGCGTTTCTTCAGGACCTCGGCTTCGCGAAGAGCGACATCGTACGGGATATTCGAGACCACGGCGCGCGCGGCGACGCTGTATTTCGCCTCGGTCGTTGATTGAGACCGCTCCAAGACGTACAGTCCCGCCTACCGAGACGGACAGACTTCCGCCGCCCGCCGGGTAGAAGCCGGGTCGGTTTAGTGTGACGCTGACGTCGGCTCCCATGCGGCGGAGCACGGGCAGACGCCTTTTCTAAGGCCGGAGTGAGGCCGGAGTGACCACCTGCCATCAGCAATGCCGGGAGAACCGTTTGTATTACTAGTGTCGTACTTCCAGCCGTTCCGACCGAGAACGTGTACTGGCCTGCTTTTGGCGTGTCGGGCCTGAAGCTCAGTTCGGTCGAACCTATTGAGGCACCTTCGACCACGGCGTTAGAGACTTCTTGGGCGGCACGGACCGATGTGAGGTGTTGGCGCATTAGGCCTGGGCGGTCTCTGTTTGCTCGGATGTTGCTGATTCTAAAAGGCAGCCCCGAGGCCATCGATAAGCTCAACGACGTCCGTAGTATTTGGCCTCCTCCTTCGCCCAGCGATCCGTCGATTTCTATCATCGTCTGTTCCTCGACGGGGGCGAGTTCGAAAGAACTCGCCCCCAGCGGAGACCGGCTCCGCTCAACGTGTCCATGCTGATCAGGTTTACCCCTTTACGCAAACCACTTGGCGCAGCGTATGGACAATGTCTACCAAGTCCTTTTGAGCTTCCATTACCATTTCGATCGGCTTGTAGGCCGCCGGCGTTTCGTCGATGACGTCGGCATCTTTGCGGCATTCGATGCCTTCCGTCATGCGGCAATGATCTTCTACGGTGTAGCGCCGCTTTGCCTCGCCGCGGGACATCGCCCTGCCGGCGCCGTGACTGCAACTGTCGAAGCTTTCCGCATTTCCTAAACCTTTGACGATGAACGATTTGGCTCCCATACTTCCGGGGATGATGCCGAGGTCGCCCTTCCGCGCCCGCACGGCGCCCTTGCGGGTCAGCCAAACGTTCGCTCCATAGTGGTGCTCACGTTTGACGTAGTTGTGATGGCAGTTAATTGCCTGCACCTCGGCCTCAAACCGCGGCACCTGACCGCTATCGCGCACGGCCGTCACTATTGCTTGCATCATCAAGTCGCGGTTGCGCCGCGCGAAGTCTTGCGCCCAACCGACAGCCTCAACGTAATCGTCGAAGTGCTCGGTTCCCTCGGGGAAGTATGCCAGATTCACGTCGGGCAGGTTCATGAAAAAACGACGCATGTCGTTTTTCGCCAGCTCGATAAAATAGCTGCCAATGCGGTTACCCACTCCACGGGACCCGGAGTGCAGCATGAACCAGACGTGGTCGCGTTCGTCTAGGCACACTTCGATGAAGTGGTTGCCGGTCCCGAGCGTCCCTAAGTGATTGGATGTATTGCCTTTCTCCAGTCTCGGGTGGTTGGCTACGATCGCCTTGAAGCCCTTGTCGAGCGGTTCCCACATGTCCTCGGCGGGCTTGGGAACTGTTCCCCACGCGCCTCGGTCGCCTCGCCCCCCACGCATCGTGCGGCCGTGCGGGACTGCCTTTTCGATGGCGGTGCGAATACCCAGAAGGTTGTCTGGCAGCTCGTTGGCGGTCAGCGGAGTCTCGCAGGCCATCATTCCGCAGCCGATGTCGACTCCGACCGCTGCTGGAATGATGGCACCCTTCGTCGGAATGACCGATCCCACCGTTGCCCCGATTCCGAAATGAACATCGGGCATAGCGGCGATCCACTTATGAATGAACGGCATGGATGCGGCGTTGAGGAGCTGCTCGCGGGCCTGACGCTCGAGCTGCACTCCGCGCGTCCAGGCTTTTACCAGCGCGCCGTTGTCGCCTTCGATTGTGTTGTAGTTGCGTTCATTCATTGTTGCCTCCTGGTCGCAACCTCACGGTCGCGGCTCCGTTGTTGCCTTGGGGTTGCATCTTGTATACCATTCGGCAAGATACCTCTAAATAGCTTGTTTTCAATGACCGTCAGTGACATGATATAGATGTATCGATTGAACATAGATAAATTTCTATGAAAAAAACTGTCGTTATCGGATTTTTAGGCAACAAGCTCGATGCCGCAGTTGGCGCTGACCGCTGGGAGCGCTGGCGGCCAACGGTATCGCTTTGTCAGCACGAGGATCTGCTGATTGACCGCTTTGAGCTGCTGCACGATCCTCGTGATGCGGAGTTGGCACGGAGAGTGGCGGGCGACATTGTTTCGGTTTCGCCGGAGACCCGCTTTCATCTTCGGTTGATGGGTCTCGATGACCCTTGGGATTTCGCTGACGTTTATGCGAAGCTGCATCGGTTTGCGACGTCGTATCGCTTTGACACTCAGAACGAGGAGTACCTGATTCATATCACGACTGGATCGCATGTGGCTCAGATCTGCCTCTATCTGCTCACTGAGTCGAGGCATCTGCCCGGTAAATTGTTGCAGGCTGGTCCGCCAAGGCGCGGATCGGCGGCAACGCATTCGATTATTGATCTTGACCTCTCGCAGTATGACCAGTTGGCGGCGCGGTTTCGACAGGAGCATCGCGAAGGGGCGTCGTTCCTCAAACAGGGGATCGAGACTCGAAATCGGGCCTTCAACACCCTCATGGATGAGATCGAACACGTCGCGACCCATTCTACAGAGCCGCTGTTGCTAGCGGGTCCGACCGGGGCCGGGAAGACCCAACTGGCGCGGCGGGTTTATGAGTTGAAGCAGCGGCGGCACCAGATAACCGGCGAAATGGTTGAGGTCAACTGCGCAACCTTGCGCGGCGACGGCGCGATGTCGGCACTTTTTGGACATGTGAAGGGTGCATTTACGGGGGCCTTGTCGGCTCGCGGCGGACTGCTTAAGAAGGCCGATGGCGGGCTACTATTTCTCGATGAAATCGGCGAGTTAGGCGGCGATGAACAGGCCATGTTGCTGCGAGCGATCGAGGAGGGCACGTTTTTGCCGATGGGGTCGGACCAACCGGTGCAGGTGGCGTTTCAGTTGTTGGCGGGAACTAACGCGGATTTGGCCGCGCGGGTTCGCGACGGACGCTTTCGCGAAGACCTGCTGGCCCGCATCAACTTGTGGAGCTTCCGGCTGCCGGGACTGCGAGAACGCCGCGAGGACATCGAGCCCAATCTCGACTACGAGATCGCTTTCTATACCGAGCGCAGCGGCACGCGTGTTTCGTTGAGCCAGCAGGCAAGAACCGCGTTTCTACATTTCGCCGGGTCGGAGCGCGCGCGCTGGAACGGCAATTTTCGCGATTTGCGCGCGGCCGTGACTCGCATGGCGACTTTGGCGTCCGGTGGGCGGATTACGGTCGCCGACGTTGGCAATGAGATCGCGCGCCTTCGGGAGCAATGGCGAGAAACAACGACTGTCGGAGATGAAATCCGACTCCGAGATTTCCTGGACGCAAGTACGCTCGACGAGTTGGACCCGTTCGACCGGCGGCAATTGGCTCATGTGGTCGAGGTTTGCATGCAGTCGGGATCACTGTCGGATGCGGGGCGGCGGTTGTTTGAAAAGTCGCGGTTGAAGAAGACGACCTCGAATGATTCCGACCGCGTGCGGAAGTATCTGCAGCGGTTTGGGATTAGCTGGGGGGATCTTCGGAGCGTGCAGTAGGGCGTGAAAAACGTCGGTTCCGAGGTCGACGTGGCCCACCGGAGGCGCGCGCCACAAAGCGGCTCAACGATCTTCGCGGTCGCGGAATTCTTCGTACCAGTTTTCGACAACGTGAATTGCGGGTCGGTGTTCCTCGTCTTTTACGGTTTCGACTAAGAGGAATTGACGTGCATCGAGCGACACGTCGTATGGCCAGCCCGAGATGAGACCGCTGTCCGAGAGGGTTGGATGCTGAAACATCGCGGAGGGTCTCCCGAACGAGAATTCGTCACTCGATGACGACACTTGAACCGCGAACAAAGTATTCTTATCAGCAAAAAATAGTTCCTGCCCAGAGCGGCTCCAGCGTGGGTGGCAGCCGCCGTCCGTCGAAATCTGGTGTTCTAGGGCTGGCGCGTCGAATCGACTAACGTATACCTGTCGGTTACCCGAGTCATCTGAGCAGAAAGCGATGTACTTCCCGTTTGCGGAAATCTGCACCCACGCCTCGGCTGCGGGGGTCGCGAGGTACTCCTGAGTTTCGAAGACCCCGTCACCCTGGCGATCGGCCCTCCAGATATCGACTCCGGTCTCGCTGTTCACGCGCATGTACAGCAGCGTCTGGCCGTCCGGCGTCCAAGACTGAGGGTATTCGGGGACGGGATCGCCGGCAATGATCCTCGTCTCGCCGTCTTCCAGCGAAACGAGCGACACGTCGGCTTGCGTCTCCGAGGTTGACCGGTAGGCGACCTCTGCTCCAGACGGCGCCCAGACTGGTGCCGTGTCTCTCCTCGACCCAGACGTTAGTCTGCGTTTTGTGGCTCGATTCATTTCGTGTAGCCAGATGTAGTCCTGATCGCCGTCTCGACCGTCTACCGCCGCGAGACGACCATCCGGCGAGAGTGCCACGTAGCGTATTTGGTCTTGACGCCGCCCAACTGGACCCACACGCTGGCCGACACGATCGAACCACATTGGCCGGCTGCCAATCCCCAAGGGATCCGCATAAACCAAAATCCCGTCGTTTGACACTGTGGGACTGACGACGTTTTCACGGACCGGGAAAACCTCGCCAGTCGGTTCAAGTGTGTCCAACGAGAACGGTAGCGCTTGGAGCGTGCCTCCCATCGAAGTTGAGAGAGACAGTATGCGTCCGGTAGGGGAATAGAATCCCCTCGACCCCTTAACCAGCCTCCTGTTCGTGGCAGTATCGAAGTCCCGGAGATAGACGTCGCGAAGAATCCGGGATCCAATGTCGAATAATAGCGCTGAGCGCCGTGGGCCCAGTGGCAAAAACTGAGAGGGCTGCTGGCCAAGTCCCGAGCCCACTATCGGTGCCTCAAACGGAACGGTCAGGTTTCCGCCGCGCGCAGAAACCTGATTTACGAGAGGGAATGCAGATCCTGAACCGAATATGATCGTCGAGCCGTCTGAGCTCCACGCGCCACCGTCATAAATCTGTCCGGGATGTTCGCAGAGTGTCATGACGTCTCCGCTTTCGATCGATACTCTCTTCAGTTCGTCTCCCACTGAAAAGCCAATCGAAGCGCTGTCGGGGGACCAAAACATCCCGTAGATCGCGCCTTCGGTGCCCGGGATTGGCCTCTGTTCAGGACGGTCAAGGCTACGAAGCCAAAGCCGGCTCGGAATCTCATCTGAGACGTAGACGATATGTCGTCCGTCCGGCGAAATGCGGACCACATCGACGTCCCGCGGGTAACCAGCTTCCGGCGTCGGAGTGATTGTGAAGTGGCGGACCACGGCTCGTCGCGGCTCAGGCCGCTCGAAATACCAAAAGGCTAGTCCCATGCCAATAGCTGTAAACGCAACGCTGGCAGCCGCAAATGTGAGCCAGCCTTTGGCTGCCCCTTTGACGAGTCGAACGGTGGGCTCTGGGTCCGCGGATCGGACAGGATTCTTGTGCACCATCGCCAGGTCTACGGCGACTTCGTCAGCGTGCTGATAGCGCTCGGCCGTCGACTTAGCGAGGCACTTGTTTACGAAGATCTCGAGATCCATCGGGACCCCTGTGCGCAGTGCGGTGATCGGCTCGGGTTCCTCGTTGAGGATGGAATACATGATGGCCTTGTCGTAGTCGCCTCTAAAAGGCTGTCGGCCGGTGACCATTTCGTAGATCACTACGCCTAGCGCCCAGATGTCGGTGCGGTGGTCGGTGCCGGAGGCCTCCGCCTGCTCGGGCGGCAGGACTATAGCAAAACCATAACCTCCTTGCCTTCAACACTTCTGTCTGAATCATAGGTTATATCCTTATTTATCAACCTTCTAAGCTTGACATCCACTGATACTAGCGCCACACTCACAGTCAGATCGACGCCATTAGTCTGCTGACATAGTGATGACAGCATGAGAAACTCCAACTCCTTCGTTCGTTGTCCACCTAGCGCGGCGTCAAGGAGGCTCTATGCGCCTAACTGAGAAGACCATCCGCGCCATTCCGGGATCTGATCGCTGGTCCGAGCAGGACCGCAAGCGAGGCTACCGACTCAGCTGGGACGACGAACTCAAAGGGTTCGGCCTGCGCACCACTTCCGCCGGCGCGAACAGCTTTGTCTATAACTACCGCACCACGGACGGGCGTCAACGAAGGGCGACCGTGGGCCGCTGGCCGGGCATGACCGCTACCGCGGCGCGGGCTGCCGCTGTCAAACTGCGTTCGTCAGTCGACGGTGGCGGTGACCCCCTCGCGGCGATCCAAGGCAGACGAGGCGAGTTGAGCTTCGCTCGACTCGTTGACGAGTTCGCCGAGCGACATTTGTCGAAGTTGCCCTCGGGCTCCGAGACCGAGCGTATGTTACGACGTGATGCGGTCCCGATGCTGGGGAAGATGAAGGCCTCAGACGTCAGAAAACGGGATGTCATCGCTCTCTTCGACCAAAAAGCCGCTACCGCGCCGGTTGGGGCGAATCGCTTGCTGACGTCAATCAGCCGCGTTTACAACTGGGCGCTCAAGCGTGACCTGATCGAAACCGGCAACCCCGCGGCGCTAGTCGCCAAAGCGCCCGAACGTTCGAGGGACCGAGTGTTGAGCGAAGGCGAACTGGTGACAGTATGGCAGCGGTTGGACGACGCGCCACGGCTGGGTCTACAGACCGCCGATGCGTTACGAATGATCCTGTTGACGCTGGCGCGTCCGGGCGAAGTGGCGGGCATGCTCTGGGATGAGATCGAAGAGGACTGGTGGCAGATCCCTTCAGAGCGAGTGAAGAACCGGCACACCCATCGCGTACCACTGAACAAGCTGGCGAGGGAGATCTTGGCCAAAACGACGCAAGAGTCCGAATATGTCTTCAATGCCCCACAAGGCGGCCAGCTGCCGCGGATGAGGTTATCCGACGCCTTGAGCAAGAGCCGCGAGTACTTCGGCGTGCCGGAGTTCAAACCGCACGACTTAAGGAGGACCGCCGCTAGCCATATCGCGGCGCTCGGCACGCCACGCTTCATCGTCGAACGGCTTTTGAACCACGCAGATCGGTCCGTGACGGGGATCTATGATCGCTATGAGTACGGCAAGGAAAAACAAGCGGCGCTCGATGCCTGGGATCGCAAACTGCGGGCGCTACTATTCGGGGAGCGTGCGGAAGTTGTGGAGCTCTCAAGATGAAACGAAAGCCCGTCAGAGTTCGGGACCTCACGCCGGAGCAACTCACTGAACTCCGGCGCCTGGCGAGCGAGCACCAAGCACCACGGAAACCCGGCAACGCCCTCTATAGGCAAGACGTGTCGATTTCGGAAGAGGACTGGTTCGCTATGCCGACAGGGCTGGAGGCGGTCGAAGCGGAGACGGTTGCGTTTCTCGAGCGGAGCGGGTTTCGCGCGAAGATTCCAGATGTTCACGAGGCTGGCAAGTCCCGAGACGCGCTCGTGGTTCAGGCATACGAATGCTGGATATCTCTACTGGCGACCAAAGAAAATGCGCGTCTGGAAAATTGGGCACAAGCGATCTCTTCAGCGGTTGATACGGGTCGAATGTTTGAGCGCCTGGTGGCGATTGAACATTTCCAGAAGCCCGTCAAGACTGGGCGAAAGATCATCGACGCCAATAAACTTCGCACGGAACGACGTCATGGGACGCCAGAAGAACGGGCGCGTCGAACTGCAGAAATGTTGAAGTTATACGGGGAACTGTACAAGGGTCCAGGAACTGGGGAGCGCACCTACCGAACAATCGCCAAACGCTTCAACCTCACGCCGGATAGCGTCAAGAGGCGCATACTAGCGGCCCGTAAGAAGAGCTAAAAAAGGTGGGGCTCTCCCCCTGGAGGCCCCAGGAGTGTAGTGGCTACCGTTAGCTTCAGAGGCTAAACGAAATGCCACAAGACATCATTGAGATACCCGCAGGCGTCGCGTTCTCCGAAGCTGAAACGGCGAGGATCTTCGGGGTTTCGTTGCGAACCCTGAGACGGTGGAATGAGTTGCGACGCGGGCCTGTTCGAGCGCACATAGGACGCAGGCCCTATTACACACGCGGGGCGCTGCTCAGATACATCCATTACCAAGATGAGGGGAACCAGTGAGCACCGCCAGGCCTCTGGCAAACCACCCGGCGGCGTGTAAGACGGGTAAGTCTGATTTTTCGGGGCAAGCGGGCCACACATTCAAGCTTGGATCTTCGATCGTGCGTTCCAGTCAAGGACGGTTGTTGTCCGAGCAGGCCACCGATCACACCCGCTCACAGCATCAGATACCCAGTCTGGCGGACCGGGACGCGAAGCTGCTGTATTCGTTGCGTCGCAATCTCGCGGTGAGACTGCACGATACGGCTGGCAATTTCTACTCGTGCGCATGGGTAGCTGTCAGCTTGGCGTCCAGCATGCGCGCAAAGAATCCGCACCGAAACGACAACGGCTTGTGGGCGTTCGTCGAGTCGGTGGCGGTCGAGCAGATTCGCTTCACCTCGCCCGAGTGCGAAGTCGATCGATTGGGAAGCCCGTCGCAACATAGCGATTGCGGGCTGACGGCAGTAATCAAGAACAATTCGAATCCTATGGAGGAACCTCATGAATCCAGAACAAGAAACTGAAGCCCTAACGGCCCCGACGACAGTAGCTAAGCCGGAATCCCACCCAACGGATTCTACCGAGCCCGACGGCGGTCTCCGCGATTCGCAAGGGGGCGACATTGTTTTCGACCTTGAGAAATTGCGATTGAACCAAAACTTCGCCGCCGAACTCGGCGTCAAAAAGCGATTGATTACGGTAAGGGTACGCAAACCCCAGCGGCAGGAATTCTTCCGAGTCCATCCCGATGACACTTACACTCTGACGACTGGTCTTCTGGAGCTAAAGGAAGAACGCGAGACGTACCTGGTCGATCCTAGCCTGTGGTCCGAACTGCCAAGTGAGATCCAACCGCGGCAGATCCTCCTAGCAGTGACGCGCCAAGACACCGTCTTTTTGTGGCCGCTTCGGCTGCCTGATCAAGACGGCCGTTTCGACGACTGGGGCCGCTCGGCCATGGAGGCTGCCAGCTTCGCTAAGGACCGCTGGACCAAGCTGGTCGCCAACATGTCCAATGGAGCTTTTGATCTATTCGAGGCCAGCGGCAAGATCCCAGACCCCGAGTGGCCAGAGGAGCCTTTCAGTAAATTGATCGAGATTGCGTTTCGCGATCGCTACATCCAAAGCATGGACCACCCGGTCGTGAAGCGCCTGCTTGGGTTTGCCTGAGGTGCGGGAATACTTTCAAGGCTTCGACGAGATCGTGTTGGCGGACTTCGAGTTCTCTGCACCACCCGGAGAGATCCCGAAGCCGGTGTGCCTCATCGCTCATGAGATTCGAAGCGGTAGGGTCCATCGGCTGTGGCGTGACAAATTCGTCTTGTGTAAAAAGCCCCCCTACCCGATAGGTAGCAAGACGCTCTTCGTCGCCTACTTCGCTTCCGCCGAGTTCAGCTGTCACCTTGCGTTAGGCTGGCAGCTTCCGGCTCAAACACTTGACCTCTACACGGAGTTCAGAAGTCTAACCAACGGCATTGGGACGCCTTGTGGGAACGGTCTCTTGGGTGCCTTGGCCTACTTCGGACTCCAGGGCATCGAATCGGTCGAGAAGGATTCGATGCGCCAATTGGCCCAACGGGACACGGGCTGGAGTGCGGATGAGAAGGCACAACTGCTCGACTACTGCGAATCCGACGTATTGGCACTAAAGCGTCTACTCGACGCCATGGCGCCGAAGATCGATCTCGGGCGGGCGCTTCTTCGGGGTCGCTACATGGTGGCCATCGCTAGGATGGAGTACAACGGCATCCCGATTGACACCGCAACGCTCGGCAAACTCCGTCAGCACTGGGGTGCAATCAAGCTCGGACTTATTGCCGATGTTGACGCCGGCCGCGGAATTTACGAGGGATCAACCTTCAAGCGGGATCGCTTTGGTGAATGGCTCGCCTCGCAGGGTATCGCTTGGCCAACGCTCGAATCCGGACACCTCGCACTCGACGACGAGACGTTTCGGGAAATGTCCCGGCTTTACCCGCAGATAGAACCGTACCGCCAGCTAAGAACTAGCCTGTCGCAGATGCGCCTCGAGGACCTCGCCGTCGGCCAAGACGGCCGCAACCGGACGCTACTTTCACCCTTCCGTTCGAGGACCGGCCGCAATCAACCCTCAAACACAAGATTCATCTTCGGGCCGTCGGCCTGGATGCGCAGCTTGATTCAGCCTCGACCCGGTTGGGGCCTCGCCTACATCGACTGGAGCCAACAAGAATTCGGCATTGCAGCCAAGCTCTCAGGAGATCAGTCGATGATCGAGGCCTACGAGTCAGGCGACCCCTATCTCGCCTTCGCGGTTCAAGCAGGTGCTGCTCCCAAAGGCGCCACCAAAAAGTCCCACAAGAATATCCGTTCGCAGTTCAAGCAGTGCGCTCTCGGAGTTCAGTACGGCATGCGTGAGGACAGCCTGGCAAGAAAGATTGGGAAGCAGCCAGCCCATGCACGGGAATTGATACAGCTTCACCGTCGCACGTATCCCGTTTACTGGCGATGGGCGGATGCCGCTGTCGACCACGCCATGCTGCACGGAAGCCTGTACACAGTGTTCGGCTGGACAGTTCAGGTTGGACCTGAGGTCAACCCGCGATCCCTGCGCAACTTCCCGATGCAAGCCAACGGCGCCGAGATGCTGAGACTAGTGTAGTGCGCCATAAATAATGTAACTTATAGTATCTTCGTGTCGCCTTTACTAGTAGAAGGCACACGGATGCGAAGAGCAGAGCCAGTCCCATTGACGCAGGAGCAGCGTAGGCAGTTGGAGCGCTACGCGAACGGTCGTCGGGTCGCTGTTCGTCTGGCGTTGCGAGCCAGGATCATCGTGCTCGCCGCCGACGGTCTTGAGAACAAACGGATTGCCGCGCAGCTGTCGGTCTCGCGTCAGTTGGTGGCGCGCTGGCGAAGCCGTTTTCTTGAATCCGGCGTCGCCGGCATCGAAAAGGACGCCCCGCGGCCCGGCCGTAAGCCCGCCATCTGCTCCCCAACAGTGCAACAGATCATCCACAAGACGACCCGCGAAACGCCAGCCAACGCCACCCATTGGAGCCGCCGCACGATGGCCGCCGCGGTCGGCGTCAGCGCCTCCACCGTGGGTCGCATTTGGCGCGCCCACGGCCTCAAGCCGCATCGCGTCAAGACCTTCAAACTCAGCAACGACCCGCGCTTCGCCGAAAAACTCGACGACATCATCGGACTTTATCTCAACCCGCCCGAGCATGCCCTCGTTCTTTGCCTCGACGAGAAGTCACAGATTCAAGCCCTCGACCGCACCCAGCCCGGCCTGCCCCTGAAAAAGGGACGCGGCCGGACCATGACCCACGACTACAAACGCAACGGCACAACCACCTTGTTCGCCGCGCTCAACACGCTCGACGGCTCGGTGATCGGAACCTGCATGCCCAAGCACCGCCACCAAGAATGGCTGCGCTTCTTGCGCTTGCTTGAAAACCAGACCCCCAAGGACAAGCAGATCCATTTGATCGTGGACAACTATGCCACTCACAAACACGCCACGGTGAAACGCTGGCTGCAGCGCAATAAACGCTTCCACGTCCATTTCACGCCCACCTCAGCGTCGTGGCTGAACATGGTGGAGAGGTTCTTCCGAGACCTCACCGATAAGCGCATCCGCCACGGTGTCTTTCGTAGCGTCGGCGAACTCACCACCGCCATCGAAGACTACATCGCTCGACACAATCAGCAGCCCAAGCCCTTCATCTGGACTGCTACCGCTTCCGACACCCTTGAGAAGGTCAAGCGCGGCAAAGCCGCTCTTCTTAAGGTTCAATCTGATTGACGCACTACACTAGGATGCTGCTTGGCTACGGAGCGGGAGGTCCACGTTTGCGCACCCGTACACGACGCCGTTCTCATCGAAGCTCCGCTTAAGTGCTTGGATAACGCGGTTGCCGAAACCCAAAGTGCAATGGCCGAGGCGAGTGCTACGGTCCTCGATGGTTTTCGCCTCCGAACCGACGTCGAAGTCTTCCGTTACCCGGACCGCTTTCGTGATGAGCGCGGTGTTGAGATGTGGCACCTGGTGGAGCAGAACCTGGATCGGATCGATGTCGAGTACAATCCCAGCCCGCGAGCCAGTTGTTGCATTCGTGCAACACCGTTGTTGCACCGGTGACCACCTGTCCTATTTATTCTATATATCTATTTCTTCAGCTTTCTTTATATAGTTACGACCCACAGCGTATGGAAGCCGAAGACTGCCGATATCTGAAAGGACCCGTATCGTGGAAGTGGCTCTCGAAGGCCGCTTCCTTACCCGGTAAGGCACTTCACCTCGCCGTGGCCTTGTGCGTTATGTCAGGTATTCGACGCTCGAAGGAAGTGACTGTTCCGACGAAGCTGTTGGAGGAGATGGGTATCGAGAGGCACTCCGCCTATCGCGCTCTCGAACAACTTGAACAAGCTGGACTGGTGAGTCTAGATCGACAGCGAGGAAGAAAGCCAAGGGTGATGATTCACCTCCCGGGGGTCAAGTTCTCGGGGCGGCCCCTGAGGAGGACCACACAGTGAGCGTCAAACCCTTGCACGCAAATGGCGAGGCGAAAGAGCCGACGTTGACTTCGTTGCTTTCTATTGTTGTGGGGAATGTTGTGCGGGGTGTCGTGGCCGGGACGGGGGGTATGGGGTTGAATCTCTACAGCCTGGCGCCCTGAGACCGATTGCGGCGTCTTCTTCTCGCGCATCCAACCCTATCTTGGTTCGAAGGGGGTTCGAAGGGGGTTAGAAGGAGGTTAGATGCCAGGACGTAAGCCAAGCAAAACAAAGCAGATGCAGGGGACAGAGCGCCCTTGCCGTGTGAACTTGAACGAACCGAAGCCAGTTGCCGGCTGCCCCGACTCTTATTTGCCGCTCGAAGGCCTGGCAGCGGAGATGTACGACAAGATCGCGGCGGACCTCGAGAGGCTTGGAGTTCTGGCGACCACTGATGGCGGCGCTATCTACGACGCAGCTTCGAACCTCGCCGAGCTTCATGCTCTCCGGGAAAAGATTGCCGAGGTGTTCGGAGACTCCGACAGGCTGAGCGAGTATCAAACGCTAGCCATCCGCAAAGAGGCTGCAAGCAAGCAGCACAGGTCGTGGATGCAGAGTTTCGGCTTAACGCCGGTTGACCGCGCTCGCGTCAGCGTGATCGACAAGAAAGACAAGAGCGAGAGCCGTTGGGCCGAATTCATGAAGCCTGAAGGCGAACGTTTGCCACTGTATTGAAATCCCCGTACCTGACCAAGGCGCACAACTACGCGCGCTCTGTGGTCGACGGTGTAATCCCCGCCGGCGAGCTTGCGAGGCTCGCGTGTGAGCGCCAACTTGGCGATCTCGACCGGTGGGGTACGAAACGCGGTGCGAACGAATACTACTTCGACGAGACTGAGGCGAACCGGATCTGCGGTTTCCTGTCGAACCTGCGCCACGTCAAGGGTGAATGGGCGCGTCGGCGGGAGTCGATACAGCTAGAGCCCTGGCAGTGTTTTAGGTCGTCGACGATATTCGCATGGCGGCATTCCGAAGACCAGTCCCGTCGGTTTCGCACGGCATATAGCGAAGAGCCGCGCAAGCAAGCCAAGACAACCATTGCGGCGGGCGAGGGACTGTACCTGACCGTTGGCGATGGCGAGCCGGGCGCTGAGGTTGTGGCGGCTGCTGTTGATTCCGAACAGGCGCGGATATCTTGGGGTATTGCGAGCCGGATGATCAAGGCGGACCCCGAGTTTCGCCAATTGTTTGGCCTTGAGACCATGGCCCACTCAATTGTGGCCGGCGGGTCGACGTTCAAGCCCCTGTCCGGTGAAGCGGGCGGCCACGACGGTCTAAACATCCACGGCGCGATCGTGGACGAACTACACGCGCACAAAACGCGCGACATGTGGGAAGTTTTGGAGACTGGCACTGGTTCACGCCAGCAGCCGTTGATAAATGCGATCACGACGGCGGGATCTAACCGCGCCGGGATCTGCTACGAGCAGCGCGACTACGTAAAGAAGATTCTGACTGGAGTTATTGATGACCCAACCTACTTCGGGATCATCTACACGATCGATGACGGCGACGACTGGACGGACCCGGCTAGCTGGATCAAGGCGAACCCGAACTACGGAGTATCGGTCAAAGCCGACGATCTGGAACGTAAGGCCAGGAAAGCAATGGAGATGGCATCGGCTCAGCCGGGCTTTCTCAAAAAACACCTAAACGTCTGGGTCTCGAGCGATCAAGCCTGGATGGACATGCGCCGCTGGGACAAACTCGGCGCGGAATTGAACATCGATGATTTTCGCGGGTGTCCGTGCTGGATCGGCGTTGACCTCGCGAGCAAAATTGACCTGTCGGCCATCCGTGCGGTGTTTAAGAAGGATGGCAAGGTCTATATGTTCCGCTGGTGCTTCTGTCCCGAAGACACGGTAGACGCTTCGACGAATTCGCAGTATCAGGGCTGGGTGCGATCGGGCCTACTAGAGGCCACGGACGGCTCGGCTATGGATTTTGAGTTGATTGAGGATAAACTTCGCGACCTAGCGAAGGTACACAACGTTCAGGCGATTGCCTTTGACCCGTTCCAGGCGCATCAGATGATGCAACACCTGGAGTCGGAGGGCTTGCCGGTTTTGGAGGTTCGACAAACAGTGCTGAATCTTTCAGAGCCGATGAAGCAACTAGTGTAGTGCGCCATAAATAATGTAACTTATAGTATCTTCGTGTCGCCTTTACTAGTAGAAGGCACACGGATGCGAAGAGCAGAGCCAGTCCCATTGACGCAGGAGCAGCGTAGGCAGTTGGAGCGCTACGCGAACGGTCGTCGGGTCGCTGTTCGTCTGGCGTTGCGAGCCAGGATCATCGTGCTCGCCGCCGACGGTCTTGAGAACAAACGGATTGCCGCGCAGCTGTCGGTCTCGCGTCAGTTGGTGGCGCGCTGGCGAAGCCGTTTTCTTGAATCCGGCGTCGCCGGCATCGAAAAGGACGCCCCGCGGCCCGGCCGTAAGCCCGCCATCTGCTCCCCAACAGTGCAACAGATCATCCACAAGACGACCCGCGAAACGCCAGCCAACGCCACCCATTGGAGCCGCCGCACGATGGCCGCCGCGGTCGGCGTCAGCGCCTCCACCGTGGGTCGCATTTGGCGCGCCCACGGCCTCAAGCCGCATCGCGTCAAGACCTTCAAACTCAGCAACGACCCGCGCTTCGCCGAAAAACTCGACGACATCATCGGACTTTATCTCAACCCGCCCGAGCATGCCCTCGTTCTTTGCCTCGACGAGAAGTCACAGATTCAAGCCCTCGACCGCACCCAGCCCGGCCTGCCCCTGAAAAAGGGACGCGGCCGGACCATGACCCACGACTACAAACGCAACGGCACAACCACCTTGTTCGCCGCGCTCAACACGCTCGACGGCTCGGTGATCGGAACCTGCATGCCCAAGCACCGCCACCAAGAATGGCTGCGCTTCTTGCGCTTGCTTGAAAACCAGACCCCCAAGGACAAGCAGATCCATTTGATCGTGGACAACTATGCCACTCACAAACACGCCACGGTGAAACGCTGGCTGCAGCGCAATAAACGCTTCCACGTCCATTTCACGCCCACCTCAGCGTCGTGGCTGAACATGGTGGAGAGGTTCTTCCGAGACCTCACCGATAAGCGCATCCGCCACGGTGTCTTTCGTAGCGTCGGCGAACTCACCACCGCCATCGAAGACTACATCGCTCGACACAATCAGCAGCCCAAGCCCTTCATCTGGACTGCTACCGCTTCCGACACCCTTGAGAAGGTCAAGCGCGGCAAAGCCGCTCTTCTTAAGGTTCAATCTGATTGACGCACTACACTAGAGGCCGATATCTATTCAGGGGTGGTAGAGCACCAAGGTTGCCCGATGGATGCGTGGCAAATGTCGAATGTCGTGTGCCACCGCGACCAGAAGGACAACATCTACCCGAGAAAAGAGCGGGACGACAACAAGATTGACTTGCCGGTGGCGACGATTATGGCCTACGCGGCTATGATCCGCTCGAAAGTTACCGGGCCAATTGATGTTTCACAACTAGCCTTCGCATGAGTCTTCTCACCCGAATTAAGGCCGCCTCGGCAGCCTTTAGAGGGGTAGATATCTCTGTCGGCCAGCTAGACCAGATTATTGACGGGCTCGACATCGGACACCCTACCCCGTCTGGAGTGAAGGTCTCCGAACACAGCGGCTCGCGTCTGACGACGGCGTACGCCTGTATCAATATCCTGTCTAGGGATAAATCGGCGCTACCGCTGAAGTTATACGAGAAGAAAACGAACGGCGGTCGCGCGGAAGTTAGCCAGCATCCCGTAGCGGAGTGGGTTCGACGGCCAAACCCGATCATGACGCCCACGGTCTATCGGCGTCGCGGTTGGGTTTCGAGCCACACGTACGGTAACGATTTCTCGCAGATCGTACGGAACGACCTAGGCGGCATCGAGACGTGGCCGCTAGACGCGAGAAAGATGGAAGTCCGCGTTAGTGGCGGTGTGAAGTCCTACTGGTATACGAAGCCGGGGGACGTTCGACCGACACAGCTAAGCGCCGTAGGGTTTTACACCACTTCGGCTACAGCATCGACGGCTACTCCGGTGTTTCGCCCATCAAGTGGAACATGGACTCGTTCGGGATGGCGATAGCCGTGGGTGAATACGGCGCGGCATACTTCAAGTCGGCCGTTCCGAAGGTGATCCTAAAGCACCCCACGGGTTTCGAGACGCCAGAGCAGAAAGCTGATTTTGTAAAAGATTGGCGTGAGAAGTTCGCCGGCAAGAAGGGCCTGAGCACCGTCGCGGTTCTACCGGATGGGATGGAAGTCGCGCAGGTGATGAAAATCCCTAACGATGAAGCTCAGTTCATCGAAACGAACCGCTGGAACAAAGAAGTTATCGCGTCAGTCTATCTCGTGCCGTTGCATCTGTCAGCGCCGGTGTAAGAATCCCCGTATCGCCGGAATAAAATTCCCCACCCGTAGCTTGCGTCGGAGCCGACCCTGGAAGCAGGAGGTACAAGGCGCTGTTACGGAGTTCAGATGTGCAAGAAATCGAAGAATTAGTTCGACAAGGGGTGAGCCTCGCCAAGATCAGCGAGCTCACGGGATTTGACCGCAAGACGGTTCGCAAGTACTTAAGGCAGGACGATCCGACGCCCAGATACGGCCCGCGCAAGCCGCGTCCGTCCAAGCTGGATCGCTTCAAGCCGTTTATCGAAGACCGCCTCAAGGCCGGCGTCTGGAATGCCGTCGTGCTGTTGCGTGAGCTGCGAGAACACGGCTACTCGGGCGGCTATACGATCCTCAAGGATCACCTACAGCCGTTGCGAGAAGCCGCAACCACGGTGGCCGTGCGGCGCTTTGAAACACCCGCAGGCAAACAGGCTCAGGTCGATTGGGGCCATCTCGGCGAGATCACCGCCGACGGCAAGACTCGCAAGCTTTGGGGTTTCGTCTTCACGCTCGGTCACAGCCGGGCCATCATGGCCGCCGCGGCGACCGACCAGAAGCTGCCGACGCTGCTGCGCATGCACGAGGAAGCCTTCCGGCAACTCGGCGGCGTGCCGCAAGAGATCCTCTACGACCGCATGAAGACGGTCTTGGAGGGGGTCGACGAGCGCGGCGAGCTCAAGTGGAATCAAACCTTCAAGGACTTCGCCGACTATTGGGGCTTCACCCCGCGGGCCTGCAAACCTTACCGCGCGCAGACCAAGGGCAAGGTCGAATCGGGCGTCAAGTACGTGCGCCGCAACTTCCTGTGCGGACGCACGGCGACGAGCCTGGATGATCTCAACAACCAGCTGCACGCTTGGGTCTGGGAGGTCTCGAACCGGCGCGTTCACGGCACCACTCACAGCCAAGTGTTAGAGAGTTGGGAGTCTGAAAAGACCGCCTTGCAGTCTCTCGACAAGCGTCCGCCGTATCCCCTCGCGGACGCCGAGTCGAGGCGTGTGAGCCGGGACGCCTTCGTGGCCTGGCGCTCCAACCGCTACTCGGTTCCCTGGCAAGACGCCGGCGCCGAAGTCTCGTTGCGCGAACTGGCCGGCCGGCTCGAGGTATGGCGCGGAGCCGAGCGGATCGCCGTTCACGAGTTGATCGACGACCGCCACCAAATCGTTGTTCGCAAAGAGCATCATGCCGACATTCCGCTGCACGTCGCCAAGCGTCCAGGAGGAAAAACGTGCATTCACATCCAAGCCGGCGCACCCCAAGTCGAAGTGCGGCCGCTAGCGGCTTACGAAAGCGCCGCCGCCGGAGGTGCGCTGTGACCGCCATCGAACAGCTTCACGAACGGCTCGAAGCACTGGGGCTGAAGACCATCGACGATCGCTTGGAAGCGCTGCTTGAACAAGCAGCCAAGGCTGAACCGGCCTACGCCGACTTCCTGCTCGACGTCGTCAGCGCCGAGGCCGACGCTCGCCGACAACGCTATCTCAAGACGCGTCTACAGCTCGCGCATCTGCCCTATGTCAAGACTTTCGAACAGTTCGACTTCGACTTTCAACCATCGATCGACGAGCGCCAAATCCAAGAGCTGCGCACGTTGCGCTTCGTGCACGAAGCCTCCAACGTGATCTTCCTCGGGCCACCCGGCGTTGGCAAGACGCATCTCTCGGTTGCCTTGGCCGAGGCTGCGATCCAAGCCGGTTTCGGAGCCTACTTCATCACCGCGCACGACTTGATCGCCGATCTGTCGAAGGCCATCCGCGAAGGACGGCTACAACGAAGGATGCGCATCTACCTCGCGCCGAAGGTGCTGATCGTCGACGAGATGGGTTACCTTCCGCTCGACGAGCTGGGGGCGACGATCTTCTTCCAACTCGTCAGCGCGCGTTACGAACGCGGCAGCATCATCCTGACCTCGAACAAGAGCTACGCCGATTGGGGCTCGATCTTTTCCGACCCGATCATCGCCACGGCGATCCTGGATCGACTGTTGCATCACTCGACGACGGTGAACATTCGCGGCGAGAGCTTTCGCTTGAAGGAGCGCCGAAGAGCCGGTTTGCTCTCGCGGCCGGAAGATCAGTCCGGCGAACGGCCGACGGTCGATGCGGCTGACGCGGCGAGCCCTGGTCGCAAGAGCGGGGGAAGTGGAAGATGAGTTTTTTCAGGCATGGGCAAATCTATCGATCCGATGGGCGTTGGGCAGCGGAAAAGAAGCCGGGAGCGATCTCGGCCGCCGCTCCCGGCACTCATCGTCTCGCTGAGTTTGCGGCCGGGTATTCCTTGGCGGGTTGCTCTCCAGCATTGCCCGCCTCCGCTTCCCCGGCTAGCTCCATGCTTAGCAACACGGTGGTGGTCCACAAAACCACCACCGCAACCAGGGTGGGGAATTTTCAACCGGCGAAAACGGGATTTTTCATCCGGCCTTGACACATCGGCTGAATGCTCTGGATCGCGCGACGTTCTCTAATATCGAACATCAGGATCTTGAGTATCTGAAATACACACTCACGCCTGATCTAGTGGCGTACGAACAGGCTGTCGAGGCGGCATTCCTGTCGCCTGAAGAGCGCCAGCGTTTCTTTGTGAAACATAACGTCGATGCCTTGCTTCGTGGCGACTTCAAGACCCGGATGGAGGGTCTTTCCATCGCGGTTCACGGCGGACTGAATACGGTTAACGAAGGCCGCGCGAAGCTCGACCTTGAAGCGCTGGAGGGTGGCGATAAGTCGCTTGTTCCGCTGAATCTCGGTCCTGTTGATTCGATTGGCGAAGAGATCGACGAGCCGGGCGATTCAGAGGATCAGACGGAAGAGAATCTAGTGTAGTGCGCCATAAATAATGTAACTTATAGTATCTTCGTGTCGCCTTTACTAGTAGAAGGCACACGGATGCGAAGAGCAGAGCCAGTCCCATTGACGCAGGAGCAGCGTAGGCAGTTGGAGCGCTACGCGAACGGTCGTCGGGTCGCTGTTCGTCTGGCGTTGCGAGCCAGGATCATCGTGCTCGCCGCCGACGGTCTTGAGAACAAACGGATTGCCGCGCAGCTGTCGGTCTCGCGTCAGTTGGTGGCGCGCTGGCGAAGCCGTTTTCTTGAATCCGGCGTCGCCGGCATCGAAAAGGACGCCCCGCGGCCCGGCCGTAAGCCCGCCATCTGCTCCCCAACAGTGCAACAGATCATCCACAAGACGACCCGCGAAACGCCAGCCAACGCCACCCATTGGAGCCGCCGCACGACGGCCGCCGCGGTCGGCGTCAGCGCCTCCACCGTGGGTCGCATTTAGCGCGCCCACGGCCTCAAGCCGCATCGCGTCAAGACCTTCAAACTCAGCAACGACCCGCGCTTCGCCGAAAAACTCGACGACATCATCGGACTTTATCTCAACCCGCCCGAGCATGCCCTCGTTCTTTGCCTCGACGAGAAGTCACAGATTCAAGCCCTCGACCGCACCCAGCCCGGCCTGCCCCTGAAAAAGGGACGCGGCCGGACCATGACCCACGACTACAAACGCAACGGCACAACCACCTTGTTCGCCGCGCTCAACACGCTCGACGGCTCGGTGATCGGAACCTGCATGCCCAAGCACCGCCACCAAGAATGGCTGCGCTTCTTGCGCTTGCTTGAAAACCAGACCCCCAAGGACAAGCAGATCCATTTGATCGTGGACAACTATGCCACTCACAAACACGCCACGGTGAAACGCTGGCTGCAGCGCAATAAACGCTTCCACGTCCATTTCACGCCCACCTCAGCGTCGTGGCTGAACATGGTGGAGAGGTTCTTCCGAGACCTCACCGATAAGCGCATCCGCCACGGTGTCTTTCGTAGCGTCGGCGAACTCACCACCGCCATCGAAGACTACATCGCTCGACACAATCAGCAGCCCAAGCCCTTCATCTGGACTGCTACCGCTTCCGACACCCTTGAGAAGGTCAAGCGCGGCAAAGCCGCTCTTCTTAAGGTTCAATCTGATTGACGCACTACACTAGCGGAAGAGATTGCTACCGAAGCGGCTGGCGAGATCAAGGCCGACGCGCGCGATATGACCCAGGTGGTCGACGATTACGCCGCGATCATGGCGCGTCTGTTCTTACGGGCCTGATTGATCGTGAGATGCTCGCCAAGCTAGACAACATCCCTGGACTGAGGCAGCGCCGGCTCTTCACAAAGATTCGCAACCAGCACAGCGCCAAGCAAGGGACCTCGTTAGTGGCCGTGGTGACACCTCGACTGGTGAACCGACAGGGGACAGGGAACTAGGCAATGGACATCCTCGGACGCAGACGGCACGGCCCATTGATTATTCTGACGCTGGCTGCGATGTTCGCTAGCGTGGTGACGCAGGCCCAGCTATTGACTAAGGAATACATCTATGTCGGCGGGCGGCTAGTTGCGGTTGAGGTGCCCTCCTATGGGTCAATATCGATTACCCCGAACCTGTCAAGGGCGGAGTAAATGTAGACCGCTTCGGCGGAGCAAAAATAGACCAGTTGGCGGGGATCCAGCGGTTTGCGTGGGACGGCTGGAACGGAGCCTGAGGACGCCCTTTAGGGCGGCCCAGGCGTAGTGGAAGACGGCCCACGCAAACCGGCGCGAGCGGCCGGCGGGTCAGTTTGAAGAGCGCGGGCGCTTCTTTTTGCTTTGCTTGAGGCGGTAGCTGTCGCCGTTCATCTCGAGGATATGGACGTGATGCGTGAGCCGGTCAAGCAGAGCGCCGGTCATGCGTTCGGAACCCAGCACCTCGGTCCACTCGGTGAACGGCAGGTTCGAGGTCAGCAACGTCGAGCCCTGTTCGTAGCGCTGCGAAAAGATCTCGAACAGCAGCTCTGCCCCGGTCTTCGACAGCGGCACATAGCCCAGTTCATCGACGATCAGTAGATCCTGCTTGGCAAGTTGTTTCTGGACCCGTAGTAGTTGCCGTTCGTCACGGGCTTCGAGCAGTTCATGGACCAATCCCGCGGCGGTGGTGAAACGTGTGCGATAGCCGCTCTGACAAGCTGCCAGTCCCAGCGCCAAGGCGATATGCGTTTTGCCGGTGCCGGAGTTCCCCAGCGCCAAGACGTTCTCACGGCGGTCGATGAACTCACAGCGCGCCAGCTCCAGAACGAGCTTCTTGTTCACCGAGGGTATGGCCAAGAAGTCGAACGTGTCGAGACTCTTCGTCACCGGGAACTTGGCGGCCTTGATGCGACGCTCGGTCGCCCGCTGCTCGCGATCGACCAGTTCCAGCTCGCAGAGTTGCTGTAGGAAGTCCCGAAAGTCCAAGCCTTCGGCGGCGCAGCGCCGAGCCAGTTTGTCGTACTCGCGCAGGAAGGTCGGCAGCCGCAGCGCTTTCAGGTGGGTTTCCAGCAGCATTCTCGACTTCGCCATCAGCTTGCTCCTGCTAGCAGCGCCAGATAGGATGCCGGCGACGTCTGCTCGACCTGAGCCGTCGGCAGGTGGGGATACTTCGTTAAGTCGAGCTTCGGCGGACGTTGCTCGATCGCGCACAGCAGTAGATGCTTGACGGCGTCAAAGCCAATCGTTCCCAGTAGACAGACTTGGCGCACCGCCGTTGCGACGTGCTCAAGGGGGAAGTCCTCCAACAGTCGCAGGACCTGTACGTACTCGCGCTTGCCCGCTTTGTCCAACCGCGATTCGAGCAGTCGTCGCAGCTTCGCAAACTCCGGCGGCAACTCCCAGCCGACCAACGGCGCGGCTTGATCGAGCGCGTTGGTCTTGCGTTCCAACAACGCCAAGTAGTGCAGCGGATCGAAAACCAACTCTTCACGTTCATAGCTGCGCTGATGGCGGGCGATCTCTTCGCTGCCGCAACAGATCACTACCTCATCCACGTAGGCTTTGATCAGGACCTGGCGGTGGCCGTAACGCGTTGGCACCGAATAATCGTTTGTCGCGTAGCGCACCAGCGACAACGAAGTCACCCTTGTCGAGCGTTTGTCGCAGGCATCGTAGGCTGTCGGTGCCAAGGGCAAGAGCGCTTCCCGATCGCGCTCGAAGCGTTCGCCGACGGTTTCGGTGTGCCGTCGCAAACGCCGTTCACGGTTGGCTCGGCACTTCTCTTCGAGGTGTTCGTTGAAGGCTTCCCAACTCTCGAATCTCGGGATCGGCACCATGAAATTGCGCCGTGCGAAGCCCACTAGCCCTTCGACTTTTCCCTTGTCGTTGCCCTTGCCCGGACGCCCGAAACGATCGGCGAACAGGTAGTGCGACTGCAGTTCGCTGAACACCCGCGTACGTTTGCGCGTGCCGTCGCCGAGAATCCTTGCCACCGCCAGCGTCGTGTTGTCGTAGACGATGTTGCGTGGCACGCCGTCGAAATAACGAAACGCGGCGTTGTGTCCTTCGCAAAAGGCTTCCGTCGTCTCGGCGGGAAAGGCCTTAACGAAGGCGTCGTCGCTGTGCGGCAGATCGACAACCAAGAAGTGCGCCTTGCGCTGGACTCCATTGATAACGACAACCGCTTCGCCGAAGTCGGCCTGCGCGTCGCCGGGCGGATGCGCCAGTGGCACGAACATCTCTTGTCCACCGAGCTTCTTCTCGCGGACGTAGTCCTTGACGATCGTGTAGCCACCGCTGAAATCGTACTCCTCGCGTAGGCGATCGAAGATGCGTTTCGCGGTGTGACGTTGTTTCTTTGGTTGTTGCTGATCGTCGAGCAGGATCTGATCGATGATTCCGGTGAACGCTTCGAGCTTCGGCCGTCTCACCGGTTTGCTCCGCCGATAGCCCGGCGGAGCAGCGTAGCGCAGCATTTTGCGCACCGTCTCCCGCGCTAAGCCAAACCGCTTGGCGGCTTCGCGTTCACTCAGCCCTTCGACGTAGACACTGCGCCGTACTTGAGCATATAGCTCCACGCGATACATCCTTCCCGTGTTCCACAAAACACCGAATGGATGCCAGCGGACCACCCGGGCGGTCTAATTTTCCGCCGCCCTTGAACGGCTTTAAAACGCCGTTCTGTGGTCTAGTTTGTCAGCGCCGTTCTCACTTTCCCGCACTCTCGTATGCGCTCACGGTCGAACCGTAGTAAGAGAGCTTAGATAACTGCAATGTTTCGTCGCAAATCATCCAAGTCCCACCCGTTGCTTCAGGCAATCCGAGTACTAGCGATCAGCTTCGCGCTCGCGACCACGGCTTTTCCTCAAGACAATCTACCCGACATAACTGACGGCTTTACGCCGCCAGGCATCGAGCCTGGAACTCCGATTGGTTCTTATCTGCTCGACGGGTTCGACAGTATCAGCTACTACACCGGAAAACTTAATCTCGCATTGCCGCTATGGACCGTAGGTGGCCGGGGACAGGCCGGCTACACGATCACGCTGCCCATTAGCACCGACTGGACAGTTGATCAGTACGGCGACTGTGACGAATTTGGCGTCTGCACATCAGATTGGACGGACCCAGAACCGGATTACGGACACCTGGTCAGGCATCGCTACGGCCCAGGTCTCCTTCGCGCGCGCGCCCTAGCCGAGACCGAGCGATGCGCTGACGGAAATACAGGGAAGGTCTGGACCCTCACGCGCTTGAACTTCGAGACTCCCGACGGCAGCCAGATTGAACTTCGGGACAAATTGACGAACGGCGAGCGGCTCGAAACCGACTACCAATGCCTAGAAACGCCAACCGCGCAGCCGCCATCGCGCGGAAAAGAGTTTGTAAGCACCGACGGTTCAGCGATCACTTTTATCTCCGACACAGACTTCATCGATCACGAGGGAAATCCAGGGGTAGACACTCTGGGGCATCCCACATCAGGGTATCTGTATTTTCCTGATGGCAGGCGCTACCGAATCGATGACGAACTCGTTTCCGAGATCCGTGACCGCAACGGCAACCTCGTTACGATTACTTACGACGCGAACAGCCGCGTGGATGTCATCACGGACCCCCTAGACCGGGAAATCAAAATCATTTATCCGCCGTTTGGAATCGTCGGAACCGACGAAATTCAAATCAAGGATTTGAGCGGCGCCGTACGGCGCACCATCAAGGTCTATCACGACAGTCTCACGAATCTACTGTTTTCAGGAACATTGAAAGAGATCAGGGATTCGACACCAGGGCAACCCAACGCCTTATTTCCATCGCTGGGCCCGCAGGACAGCAACATCGACGTTCCGTTTGACCCCGATTTTCTGGTCTCCAAGGTCGAGCTGCCACTCGATCCGAATGACCCTGGGGCGACAGCTCGGCACTACGAATTCAAGTACAACGCCTATGCCGAAATCGCCGAGGTCAAGCTGCCGACCGGTGGGTCGCGGGTTTACGAATGGGAACCGTATGCGCAGGTTGTGAGCGGAAAGCCAGACGGGATCAGTAATAACCAGGCGTTCCGCCGCGTGCGGGAGCGTCGCGTATATGACTCCGGAGTTCTTCAATCGAAAATGAAGATCACAACTTCGCTGTCGACAACCTGCACGCTCGGTAGCTCGAACGAAGGCCTTCAGGTCGACGTCGTCAACGAGGATTCCGGCGGCAGCGCGATGACCCGTGAGCGTCATCAGTATTGTGGCCGCCCCGACGAAATAAACGCCACAGTCACATTCCCCGCCCCATTTCGGCACGGCTCCTGGAAATCCGGGCGCGAAGTTTCTTCCGAGCAGCGCAATACGGCAAACACTCAGGCTCTACGGATAACTACTCAAGTCTACAATCAGCGCGACTACGTCATAGGTGACGAACCCGACCCGTGGTGGAAGTCGGAACCGCTGTTCGGATCACTTGAAGCCGACAATGCCCCCGGTAACGACGTTCGGTTGACCCAATCCGAGACGACATTGGAGACGGCCCAGACGACGAAGACCACGTTCGCCTACGATCGCTACAACAATCGAACGGATGTCCACACATTTGACTACAACCAGGCGACGACGGCCGCCAGACGCACTCACACTTCGTACAAGACAGATTTCAACTACCCCGACGAGCCGATCCACCTACGACGCCTTGTCAAGCAGCACCTAGTCTGCGGATCTGGAACTGACGAGTGCAATGTTGCGGACGCGGAAGCCCAATCAGACTTCACATGGGATACCAACGCGAACTTGATGAGCCCGGGTGCGATTACAGGCCATGACACGACGTTCACAGCCACCTACACGACGCGCGGGAATCTGACCGATATCACCAGAGACACCGGCAGCGGAACGGTGAGCGTCAAGGCCGAATATGATGTTGCCGGTAATCGAACGAAAATCACAGACGCCGAGAGCAACCAGACCACCTTCGACTACGAAGATCCAGGCGCGGCAACCGAGAAGACTTATGCATATGCAACCACAGTAATCCGTGCCGCCACGTCCCCCGTAGAACAGACTCTCCAGGCTGAGTACGACTACGATGCCGGCCTCATGACGACCTTAACCGACGTCAACGGTGTCGACACCACGTTCTCGTACGACGACCCACTCGATCGCATGACCGAGGCCGTCCAGGCCGTCGGAAAGCCCGAAGCGTTCAGAACCAAGTTCGAGTACGGCGACACGATCGGCAATCTGTTCGTCAAGACTCGTGTCACCCGCACGAACTTCGCAGTGCTCAACACAGTATCCCTAACAGCTTTCGACAGCCTTGGACGTGCTAGCGAGTCCCGTCAATACGAGTCGGAATCCACCTGGATTCAAACCGACACTCAATTCGACGACCTCGGACGCACGAAACAATCCTCCAACCCGTACCGGCCTGGGGACACGATCGAGTGGACCGTGAACTCCTACGACTCCCTTTCTCGCGTCACGGATGTTACTCACTCGGATAACTCCAACGTGCATACTGAGTACGTCGGAAACGTCACCAAAGTGACCGACGAAGCGGGCAAGAATCGCGACACGACTACCGATGCGCTTGGCCGCTTAACCCAAGTCATAGAGGACCCAGGCGGCTTGGGCTACCTCACCAGCTACACCTACGACGCCCTCGACAACCTCATCGCCGTCAGCCAGTCCGGGCAAAACCGATCCTTCGCCTACGACGCGCTCAGCCGCCTCGTCTGCGCCTCAAACCCTGAGAGCCGGAGTGACCCGACCACCTGCTCGGTGACCGCGCCGACAAGTGGCGTCGACCGCTTCACCTACGACAACAACGGCAATGTACTCACCAAGGCCGACTCACGCGGGGTTACCGCCACATGGGGCGAGTACGACGCGCTCAATCGCCCGACGACCACGACCTACAGCGACGGCACACCCACCGTCAGTTTCAACTACCACACCGCTGGGGCCGGCCCGTGCTTTAACAAAGGCCAGTTGCAAAGCGTCGTCAATAGCATCTCAACCAACAGCTACCCCTGTTATGACGCGCTCGGCAGGGCTACACAGAGCAGTCAAATCACCGACGGGACAACCTACGGCTTCAACTACAGCTACAACCTCGACTCGACGGTCGAAACCCAGACCTACCCAGCCGGCGGCCTGACCGTCGCGTTCAAGTACGACAGCGCCGGGCGTCCCATCAAGGCGGGGCGTAACACGGTCGGGGCAATTGACTTTGCCCAAAACATCACCTACGAACCGCACGGTGCGCCAGATCAATTCACCCTCGGCAACGGTCTTGTCGAAACTACAACCTATAACGACCGGTTGCAGCCTTGCACGATAACCGCGAGTACACTACTCACGCTCACCTTCAAGTACGGCGCAACCGACAGCGGCAATTGCGATGTCACAAGCAACGACAACAACGGCAACATCCTAACCCAAGTCATCAACGGCGACGGGCTCCCAACCTTTACCCAAACCTACACATACGACGCCGTCAACCGCATCAAGACGGTCGGCGAGAACAGCAACTTCTGGCAACGGATTTACTCCTATGATGCCTTCGGCAACCGCGCCGCGACGGGCGCGGGGATCGTCTTCGGTTCCCCGACGCCCACCGTCGTGACACAGTTCGACGCGGCCACCAACCGTATCGAATTTCTGCCGAACGGCGACCCGCTCGACCCAGACACGGACCCGATGATGACGGCCGACGATCCCTACGACGCGGCGGGTAATTTGGTGCGCCACCCGATTGTTGGCTCGATGGCCTATGACGCCAACAACAAGCAGCGCTTCTACTGCGCGGGCCACGTGACGTGCGGGTCCGGAAACGCCATTGCCGAATATCGCTACGACGGCGCGGGCAACCGCGTTGAAAAGCTCACCTCCGCCGAGACGACGACCTTCGTGTATGACGCCTTCGGCAAGCTCGCCGCCGAGTACTCGACAACGGCGCCGACGAATGGGGGGCTGTTCTTTCGCACTCTCGACCATCTCGGCTCAACGCGCCTAGTGACCGACGCCGCTAGCCCACCGAACGTCGTCTCGCGCCGCGACTTCCTACCCTTCGGCGAACACATCCCCGCCAACGCCACATTCAACCGTGACGGCTTGTCCGCCGCCGGCTACAACGCCGGCTCTGCCTTTAACCAACAGTTCACCGCCAAAGAACGCGATGACGAGTCCGGCCTCGACTACTTTGGCGCGCGGTACTTCTCGGCGAAGTTAGGTCGATTCGTTATTCCAGATTCCCCATTTGCCGACCAGCAGCCCTCAACACCCCAGAGTTGGAACCTGTACGCATATACAACAAACAGACCATTCACGTTTGTAGACAGGACAGGAAGGGCCCGTCTCCAGATTTCGCAGGCTAACGCGGAAGCGTTGGCAGTGGCTCAGGCAGGTGTTGACGGGGCAGTCGAAGAAATTAGAGAAGGCATCGTGAGCGAGGCGCAGGCAATCGCGGCAGATTTTGAGAATGGGGGGCCGGTAGAGGCGGCATCTGGTTTCGTCGAACGTCAAATTGTTGGCATCGTAGACTCCATTCGTGAATCCTACAAGATTCTCGGTTCCCCGCAGGGTCGCCAGGCAGTTGTTGAGCAGGTGGGTCAGGGGGTGACAAAGGAAAACGTACAGACGGGGCTGGTCGTGGGTGTTGCGGCCTTTGCAAGAAAGACTGGTTTGCGGAGTACCGGGACTTCACTGAGCCAATCACTAAAGCAGATTGGAAAGCGGCAGAAAAAGGTGACGAAGGTGCCCGGAGGACGAGCAGAGGCAAAGCGCATATTCCGGGAGAACGCTAACACTAAACCAGGTAGTCGTTTTGCACAGGATCAGGGTGGAGGTGGTGGCCGGGGTGTCAACGGCTCGTTGGATGACGGGACGGGAGTTAGAATTAGATTCAAGAAGGATGGATCGGCACGACTCCAAATAGGAAAAGACAAATTCTCGTTTGACCCTGATCAATGATGGTTGACCCCTTAGAACAAGAACACGTCGGCGTGACTTCGATGTCTGACGCGGAGTATCTGTCGAGGCTCCCATTTTCGTTGCCGAAGCCAGGGCGCCAGCGGAATCTGGACCTGTGCGACGTCTTGCCCCGACCGGCCGGCTTCGAGTTCGCACTTATAATGAGCGAGTTCACGATCGGAGACGCGGAGGGTGATACGCTTGATGAGCTTCTTGCCTTGGTGGGTGGTGATCGCACCGCACCGACCCTCGAACGCATACGGCTAGGTCAGACGAAACTTGAGCACACCTTATTCGAAGACGGGAAGTGGCTTTCAGAGCCGTTCAAGGCGGCTCTGCGTGGTGTGTCGAGCGGCAACCCGGACGTCCTGATCAGAAACTGGCTCAGCGTCAACGAAACCAACTGCTGGTACACCTCACTAACTTCTTATTTTGGGTTCGATGACCTGATCCATGAGTTGCCTGTCACTATTGGTGCATATGAGATCGTGGAGGCTGATGCCAATTGGTTTCTTTGGCTCCGAGACGACGATCCTATGATGTTTCTGTCTGCACCACAGTCGTTGATCGCAGATGTGTGCGCGGCTGATCCTAAGAGAGCAATGTCAGTGCCCAGCACCTTTCGATACTGCTGATCGCTAGGGTTCGGTGACAGTCGGGGGATCGGGGGGATCGGGGACAGGGGTAAAACTTCGAAACATCACCTACAAACCGCACCGGGCGCCCACCCAATTCACCCTCGGCAACGGGCTTGTTGAAACCACCACGTACAACAACCGCCTGCAGCCCTGCACGATCACGGCGAGTACACTACTCACTCTCACCTTCAAATACGGGGCAACCGACAGCGGCAACTGCGATGTCACCAGCAACGACAACAACGGAAATATTCTGCAACAAGTGATCAGCGCTTCGGGGAGCCCGACCTTCACCCAGAAGTACACCTATGACGCCGTCAATCGCATCGAGACCGTCGGTGAAAACAACGACTTCTGGCAGCGCACCTACACCTATGATGCTTTCGGAAACAGAGCCGCGACTGGCTCGGGCATTACCATGGGATCCCCGACGCCCACGGCCGTGACGCAGTTTAGCGCCGCTACAAACCGCATTACTAAACTGCCGACCGGGGCCGATCTCGACCCCGACCCCAACACATCGACCGATGATCCCTACGATGCGGCCGGCAACCTGGTACGCCACCCGATTGTCGGCTCGATGGCCTACGACGCCATTAACAAGCAGCGTTTCTATTGCGCGGGCCACGTTACCTGCACGTCTGGGAACGCCATCGCCGAATACCGCTACGACGGCGCAGGCAACCGCGTGGAGAAGCTCACATCGGCCGAGACGACGACCTTCGTGTACGACGCGTCAGGCAAGCTTGCCGCCGAGTACTCGACGACCGCGCCGACCAACTCCGGGCTGTTCTTCCGCACGCTCGATCACCTCGGCTCGACCCGCTTGGTAACGGACGCAATTATAGGCGATGTCGGCGATCCGGATGGCGATGTTGTCTCACGCCGCGACTTTCTGCCCTTCGGCGAACACATCCCAGCCGACGCCACGTTCAACCGACAGGCGCTCACAGGTTACAACGCCGGCTCGGCCTTCACCCAACAGTTCACCGCCAAAGAACGCGATGCCGAGTCGGATCTTGATTACTTCCTGGCGCGGTACTACTCGCCCAAGTTGGGTAGGTTTACTTCGCCAGACACACCATTCGCCGACCAATTCGTAGGTGCGCCACAGAGCTGGAACCTATACGGATACACCACGAACAGCCCACTTGCGCATGTCGACCCTGACGGGCGGGGGAAAACCAAGTTTGTCGTAAGTGTTGTCAAGAAACTTCAGGTGGGTTTCAGGCAGATCACCAAAAGAGTCGACAAGCCTGCCAAGAAAATTGGCAAAAAGGAGGCCCAGGATCGCGTTAGACACGGGGGGTCGGATGTCGTTGCCGAGGGAGAGCGGGGCGCCCGGAAGGCTGCGGGAAAGAAACCAGTGAGACACAACGCACACATCCGCGCGGGCGACGATGCACTTCCCCACCAGCACCCAACGAACTCTGCTGGAAAGAAGCAGAAGGGCCACGCGTTCGTCGACAAGGCAAAGAACGTCATACCGGGAGCCACGATCGGGACCACCATCTTCGGGGATAACCTAGTGGGTGAGACGGTGGACTTCTTCAATCCGATATCCGAAGCGCAGGACGTGTTCGAGGTTATGGATGAGACTGTAATTCCAACTATCTTCCAGTTTGCCGACGACTTCCTAATCAATCCGCCGGTCCTCGACCCACCACGAACTGACAGTGATGACCAGGCCGACAACCCTGGTGGCAAAACGAGCATGTGTTCTGCCTCAGAGGAATGCTCAGACAGCCAATGATCAAGCGGTTCTTCAGGGTTAACGTATCACTCGACGTGGACGGCATTGAGGTCACGGTAGATGAGGGGGACCGTAGGCCAATCGGCTATTACAAACTGCTCGGGTGTAGTGCGAGGGGCTATCGAGATTTCGAGGCACAGATTAGAAGACACGTCGACGATGACATTGGAGGACGCCTTCTCGATATCGAGGATTTGGGCGCAGACATCGTCGACGAGGAAATGGAGGACCTAAGAGAACAAATAGTCGGCGATACAGAACGTGAGGGCATATGGTACTACAGTGGGCGGTCTTTCTACCTGTCAAAAGATGACTGCGAAGCGGACGCTGAAGACGACGAAGACTTGTCATACACGCCGGTCGAAGTTAGTATCGCGGAACACGCGAGAGATGCTAGCGAGTGGGCCGGGCCACGAACAGGCCTTAAACGGATTCACGTTACTCAGGACGACGACTCTCTTCGGTTTGGGTCGCGTATAAAACGACTCATATCCGCGCTGTGGCAAAAAGGAGCGCAAGAGCGCAAGTGAAACCACGCCTATCCGCCGATCCGTGCGGGGCGATCGGGGACAGGGGCGATCGGGGACAGGGGTAAAACTTCGCAAACCTTTATATAACATCAGTGAGAACGGCGCTGACAAACTAGACCACAGAACGGCGTTTTAAAGCCGTTCAAGGGCGGCGGAAAATTAGACCGCCCGGGTGGTCCGCTGGCATCCATTCGGTGTTTTGTGGAACACGGGAAGGATGTATCGCGTGGAGCTATATGCTCAAGTACGGCGCAGTGTCTACGTCGAAGGGCTGAGTGAACGCGAAGCCGCCAAGCGGTTTGGCTTAGCGCGGGAGACGGTGCGCAAAATGCTGCGCTACGCTGCTCCGCCGGGCTATCGGCGGAGCAAACCGGTGAGACGGCCGAAGCTCGAAGCGTTCACCGGAATCATCGATCAGATCCTGCTCGACGATCAGCAACAACCAAAGAAACAACGTCACACCGCGAAACGCATCTTCGATCGCCTACGCGAGGAGTACGATTTCAGCGGTGGCTACACGATCGTCAAGGACTACGTCCGCGAGAAGAAGCTCGGTGGACAAGAGATGTTCGTGCCACTGGCGCATCCGCCCGGCGACGCGCAGGCCGACTTCGGCGAAGCGGTTGTCGTTATCAATGGAGTCCAGCGCAAGGCGCACTTCTTGGTTGTCGATCTGCCGCACAGCGACGACGCCTTCGTTAAGGCCTTTCCCGCCGAGACGACGGAAGCCTTTTGCGAAGGACACAACGCCGCGTTTCGTTATTTCGACGGCGTGCCACGCAACATCGTCTACGACAACACGACGCTGGCGGTGGCAAGGATTCTCGGCGACGGCACGCGCAAACGTACGCGGGTGTTCAGCGAACTGCAGTCGCACTACCTGTTCGCCGATCGTTTCGGGCGTCCGGGCAAGGGCAACGACAAGGGAAAAGTCGAAGGGCTAGTGGGCTTCGCACGGCGCAATTTCATGGTGCCGATCCCGAGATTCGAGAGTTGGGAAGCCTTCAACGAACACCTCGAAGAGAAGTGCCGAGCCAACCGTGAACGGCGTTTGCGACGGCACACCGAAACCGTCGGCGAACGCTTCGAGCGCGATCGGGAAGCGCTCTTGCCCTTGGCACCGACAGCCTACGATGCCTGCGACAAACGCTCGACAAGGGTGACTTCGTTGTCGCTGGTGCGCTACGCGACAAACGATTATTCGGTGCCAACGCGTTACGGCCACCGCCAGGTCCTGATCAAAGCCTACGTGGATGAGGTAGTGATCTGTTGCGGCAGCGAAGAGATCGCCCGCCATCAGCGCAGCTATGAACGTGAAGAGTTGGTTTTCGATCCGCTGCACTACTTGGCGTTGTTGGAACGCAAGACCAACGCGCTCGATCAAGCCGCGCCGTTGGTCGGCTGGGAGTTGCCGCCGGAGTTTGCGAAGCTGCGACGACTGCTCGAATCGCGGTTGGACAAAGCGGGCAAGCGCGAGTACGTACAGGTCCTGCGACTGTTGGAGGACTTCCCCCTTGAGCACGTCGCAACGGCGGTGCGCCAAGTCTGTCTACTGGGAACGATTGGCTTTGACGCCGTCAAGCATCTACTGCTGTGCGCGATCGAGCAACGTCCGCCGAAGCTCGACTTAACGAAGTATCCCCACCTGCCGACGGCTCAGGTCGAGCAGACGTCGCCGGCATCCTATCTGGCGCTGCTAGCAGGAGCAAGCTGATGGCGAAGTCGAGAATGCTGCTGGAAACCCACCTGAAAGCGCTGCGGCTGCCGACCTTCCTGCGCGAGTACGACAAACTGGCTCGGCGCTGCGCCGCCGAAGGCTTGGACTTTCGGGACTTCCTACAGCAACTCTGCGAGCTGGAACTGGTCGATCGCGAGCAGCGGGCGACCGAGCGTCGCATCAAGGCCGCCAAGTTCCCGGTGACGAAGAGTCTCGACACGTTCGACTTCTTGGCCATACCCTCGGTGAACAAGAAGCTCGTTCTGGAGCTGGCGCGCTGTGAGTTCATCGACCGCCGTGAGAACGTCTTGGCGCTGGGGAACTCCGGCACCGGCAAAACGCATATCGCCTTGGCGCTGGGACTGGCAGCTTGTCAGAGCGGCTATCGCACACGTTTCACCACCGCCGCGGGATTGGTCCATGAACTGCTCGAAGCCCGTGACGAACGGCAACTACTACGGGTCCAGAAACAACTTGCCAAGCAGGATCTACTGATCGTCGATGAACTGGGCTATGTGCCGCTGTCGAAGACCGGGGCAGAGCTGCTGTTCGAGATCTTTTCGCAGCGCTACGAACAGGGCTCGACGTTGCTGACCTCGAACCTGCCGTTCACCGAGTGGACCGAGGTGCTGGGTTCCGAACGCATGACCGGCGCTCTGCTTGACCGGCTCACGCATCACGTCCATATCCTCGAGATGAACGGCGACAGCTACCGCCTCAAGCAAAGCAAAAAGAAGCGCCCGCGCTCTTCAAACTGACCCGCCGGCCGCTCGCGCCGGTTTGCGTGGGCCGTCTTCCACTACGCCTGGGCCGCCCTAAAGGGCGTCCTCAGGCTCCGTTCCAGCCGTCCCACGCAAACCGCTGGATCCCCGCCAACTGGTCTATTTTTGCTCCGCCGAAGCGGTCTACATTTACTCCGCCCTTGACACCTTAAGCATAATTCCAAGCCTCCTCAAGCGAGGCAGGGGTAAGTACTGTTCGACAGCTTGTTACGGTCGCGTTTTCACGGCTAGTCAAGAGCTGCTCAATCTGATCAACCTAAAATGACCCGACGTCGACGCTCAGC
Source organism: Bryobacterales bacterium (assembly GCA_965247305.1). Taxonomy (GTDB): domain Bacteria; phylum Acidobacteriota; class Terriglobia; order Bryobacterales; family UBA6623; genus CATQHP01. The sequence goes on from OZ252030.1 coordinate 295,109, forward strand.
CAAAGCCATTCACTGCCATTGAGACGCCATCAACTCGTTGACATAGTGATGACAAAATCCTGTGAGCCGCAGGAAACATATCCATTATATATTGATAATAAAAGAGTTGTATCAACTTGCATCGACAATAAGTCCTGCTCGGGGGACATGTAGGCCGTTGTCCCCATGGTTTGGTCGGTTCTCGTTAGGCGGCTGGCTTGGGTGAGTTGGGCGAGGCCGAAGTCCATGATTGTGACTTGGTTGTCGTCGCCGATCATGATGTTTTGGGGCTTGATGTCGCGGTGAACGACGTCCTTCTTGTGGGCTGCTTCGAGGCCTTTGGCGATTTGCTGGGCGATGTTTAGGGCCTCTTCCAGCTTGAGCGGGCCTTGGGCGATTTTCTGGTCGAGGGGCTCGCCCTCGATGAGTTCCATGGCGATGAAGGTTTGGCCTTGGCTCGAGTCGATTTCGTAGACGGTGCAGACGTTGGCGTGTGACAGCGCGGCGGTGGCCTTGGCTTCGCGCTCGAAACGCTTGCGGATCTCTTCGTCGCCCAGTAGATGGTTGGGGAGGAATTTGAGGGCGACTTGACGGTCGAGTTTCGTGTCGAGCGCGCGATAGACCACACCCATGCCGCCCTCGCCGAGCTCGGATTCGATTTGGTAGTGGCTGAGGTGACGGCCTTCCACGTTGTGGTGACTTTAGCGCGATGGCGGGGCGCTGGTGTCGGAGGCCCCGCGCGGATTTACCCGCTACTTGGCTGTGACGGCTTTCCAGGAGGTTTCGTATGGTGCTAGGTCGGGCCAGGCGCCGTTTAGCGTTTCGAGGAAGGCTTTGATGGCATTACGGTCGGCTGGGGTTAGCGCTAGTGGGTCCAGTTCAGTTTCCCCTATTGCTTGGTCTTTGGGCTTGTTGTAGAAGTCTAAGACGTCGTCTAGAGTTTTGAAGCGGCCGTCGTGCATGAACGGTTCGCGAGTTTTCCAATTGCGCAGCGACGGCGTCTTGAACGTGCCTAGGTCGTAGTCGTCTTTGCTGATGGCCGAGCGGCCTGGGTCTTCTTCGCTGCCGGTGCCGATGTTGTGGAAGTCGCCGTCGGTAAAGTTATGGCCAATGTGGCAGGTGGCGCACTGGCCCCTGGTGAAGAAGATGAGTCGGCCTTGTTCTTGCGATTCGTTGAAGACAGAACGGTCTCCCTCTAGCCACTTGTCGTAGAGCGTGGGGCCGGTGGTGAGGCCGCGCTCGAATGCTGCGATGACGCTCGCTATGTCGTCGATTCCGATGTTTTCTACGCCGATCTTTTTGAAGGCTCGTGCGTAGGTCTTGTCGGCGTTGAGGCGTTTGGCGGCATCGGCGTGGCTAAGGTCCATCTCGATGGGATTCTCGATGGGGCCTTTAGCTTGCTCCTCTAGCGAGGCGGCCCGGCCGTCCCAGAAGAAGTACTTGGCGTTGGCTAGATTGACTACAGTTGGGGCCTGCCGGCCCAAGATGTCGTCGTACGCGCCTTTGCCCAGCGCCACACCTGATTCAAATCCATCTTCGGGAATATGGCAGGTCGCGCAAGAGGTGTTTTTGGGACCGGAGAGGATTGGGTCGAAGAAGAGCTTCCAGCCGATGGCCTCTTGCGGGCTGATCGGAGCGGCTGCGAAGCCGAGGGTCGATAGCAGCAGAAGACCGCAAAGACATCGGCTGGGTGAGGGACAGGCAACACTAGGGTTCGTCAAGGCGTGGAGATTTCGGGATCTCATGTGCCAGTCCCCGACCGGCGGATTCCTGTTTCGTTCGTAGGGAGGAGTTGAAGTTTCAGGTTAGTAGCGCCACCGGCTGGGGCCGGATCATTCGTGGGTGAAACTTCGAGGGGGTATCGGCTGGGTGGGCTCGGTAGACACTTCGCGAGAAAGCGCGGACTTCCGTCCACGCCTCTGCTTCTGGTCACCGACTGGCGGATTTCTGTTTCGTTTGTTGGGAGGAGTTGAAATTTCAGATTAGTCATCGAGGACTACACCCCAAGGCATTTCGCCCGTTGGAATCTTGGCGATCTCCTTGAGGGCGACGGTGTCGATTACCGAGAGATTCGAGTCGAGGCCGTTCGTTGCGTAGAGGCGCTTGCCGTCTTTCGACAGGGCCAGTCCCCAGACTCGGAGGCCTACGTCAACGCTGCCTTCGAGGGCAAGCGTGTCGGGATTAAGAACAGCGATCGCGTTGCCTCGCCCCAGCGATATGTAGAGACGTGAGTTGTCGGGGCTTAGGCGGACTCCCTTGGGCTTCACGCGGCGGTTGATTTCGCGGCGCAGTCGATTGTTGACCGCGACGACTTTGTTGGTAGCCCGGTCGACCTTGGCTACTTCTCCGGCCACCTCGGATGTGACCCAAAAATATTTACCGTCGGGACTGAACGCCACCTCGCGCGGACGGGCGCCCACGAGCACGTTGTGTACTAGCTTTTTCTCAGCGGCCGAGATGATGTGCACCATATTGGTGGATTCGCTGGTGACCAGCACCTGTTTGCCGTCGGGGCTGATGCCTACCCCTTCGGGTTCGATGCCGACTTCGATTTCCGCTAGAATTTCGCCGGTTTTGGGATCTAGCGCCGTGGCGAGGCCGTCGTCCTCGTTTGAGAGGTATATCGTGCCGTCGGGGTGGACGGCGAAGGCCTCGGGGTCGGAGCCAGCCGGAATTTTCTTGATAATTTCTAGCGACTTGGTATCGACGACGGCGATCGCGTTTTCGTTGCCAATGGCGACGTAGACGTGGCTGTGGTCTGGCGAGAAACCGATGCCCCTGGGGCGGTCACCAATGTTGATTGTCTTGACGACCTTGTCTGTTCGGCTATCGATTACGGTTACGGTGTCGTCCGCTTCGTTGGTGACGAAGAGGCGATGGGTGGGCTCGGCGTAAACGCTGATTGCTACAAGAAGAACGATTAGATATTTCATCTGGCTACTCACAAGCGGTCGAACCCAGGCTGTCAAGGTCGCTGGCGACTCCGCGGACCGGAGCTTCGCCTAGAAGTTCACCCGTGGACGAGATGATCATCAGCGGCTGCCGCAGCTGACCGTTTTTACGGAAGCTATGTGGATCGCCTTTTTGTCCGTCAAACTCGCCGGCTCGTAACAGCGCGACGAGCTCGTCGGGTCCGGCGTCGGAATTGCGCATCAGCGTGTCAGCAACGACGCGGCCGGCAAACCAGCCGGCCCAGGCCTGTTCGTCCATCGGCTTAGAGAATTTTTTGGCATAGCGCTTGTTGAGGTCGCGGGCGGCAAATTTTACGGCTGCCGAGTGCCAGGCGGCAGCGGAAACCTCGGCGGTGGCGTCCTTCTTTTTCCACTGGGCAACCGCATCTTGCTTCATCTTGTCGCTGGGGATGGTGTGAAAGGCGTTGGCGATGCAGGCGGAACGGATGGCGTCGTCACCGTCGCTGAGGTTGAAGACGGCTCGCTCTCCGGCGCGGTTGCTAAGGCTCGCGATGCGACCGTTGTTGGCGGTAAAGACCGCGATCGGTTCGCGCTGGCGCTCGGCGCTTGGGTTGGTACGTTCGACGGTGAACGTTGTCCCGAGGAATTTCCCTTGCACGTTGGCTTCGGCAACGCCAAGCTGGAGGCCGTTCCAGGCGGGGGAATCTTCGGGTCCGGCGTAGATGAAATGGAAGTCGGCAGCGGTGAGGGATGCGGTGGCGAGGGCCATCACCAGCGCTGTTCTTAGGGCGACGTGCATGCAGAGATGATTTTACAACGCCGCGGCGAGTGGTAGCCTGGCGGGAGCGAGATTTCGAACAATTATTCGACTGGCGGGCCGTAGGCGGGTTGCTCACCGGCGAGGACTCTGCCTAGCTCGCTTGCGGCGAAGCGCAACCCGATGTAAAACGGTCCGAACAAGGCGTAGACGGCGCTGGCCGCGTCGAATCGCATTTCGTAGATGAGCTCCTTGAAGACTAGTGGGTCGTCGGCGAAGAGGTCGACACCCCATTCCCAGTCGTCGAAGCCGATCGAGCCGGAGATGATTTGCTTGACGCGCCCGGCGTAGCCGCGGCCGATCATGCCGTGCTCGCGCATCATGTCGCGACGTTTCTCGATTGGCACCATGTACCAGTTCTTGTCTTCGCCGCGCTTCTTGTCCATCGGGTAGAAGCAGAGGTAGCGATGCGGTGGCACACCGGGGGTTAGACGAGGAGCCATGGCTTCGGCTTGCTCCGCTATGCGCTCGGCGACGCGGGCTTTCCATTCATCAGTTTGGGGGTGCAGGCCCTCTTCGATGAGAGTTTCGTAGAGCTTGACTGTCGAATCGTAAAGACCTAACTCGACGATCGAGACGTACGAGGTTGTGGGTTCGAGATAGTCGTTGAGGGCGAGGTTGGCGATCTTTAGTTCGGCTTCGTTGAGGCCTTCGAAGTTCTTGCGGAAGTGGGGGATCATCAGATCGCCCTTGTGCCCCAACTGGGTGAAGAGCGCGCTGCCACCCTCGGGATGGGCTTCCATTTCGACGAAGAGCGTTGTGGCCTCGTCAACGATTTTGGCCTTTTCAGCGGCGTCAAGAGCGCGCCAGGCGGACCAGCGGACGCGGAACATCTGGTGCAGTAGAGCCGCTCCGTCGAGGGTTAGCGGGTGCGGCGGGGCTTTGGCTGGGCCGGTCGGGATCGGGGGGCCTCCGTGGCCTTGGGAGTGAGCGTTATCGGGCTTCATTTCTTGAATTTTTAAGTAATTTCAACTCTATCAGAGGGCTGCTAGCCTGGCTGCGGCGGCGGCGAGCGTGGGCTGGCGGCCAGGCGTCGGTTTCTCTTGAGGACCGCTACTCGGGCCCGGGTTCGTGTAGGGTGGTTGCTCGCCAGATGTTTTCGCCTTGCATGTCGACTACGCCTTTGCGAATCAGGTCTCTGAGGGCTACTGTGCGCTTGCCGTCTACGAAATGGCCATCAAACTCGACGGTACCGATTTTTCGGTCGCGTGGGGCGATGCGGTAAAGCGGAACGATGCGGCGGCCCATCGCCACGGCGGCTCCCTCCGCTTTGGCCTCTTCAGCTTCACTGCGAGAGGGTCTTGCGGCACGCAGGCTTTCAGGGTGTCTTGTTAGGAATCGATTCCAGGCTACTGTGCGGCGAATGTCTTCGCCGGTTGCGCGGTCGAGCACGGTCGTGAAAGTCGTTATCGCCGATTGGAACAGGCCGAATGGGTCGCGGCTGCGCTCGTCGATCTCCATCGGATCGGTTTGTTTTACCGGGCGAAGCTCAAGTGAAATTACGTGGGTGGCTCCGGCATCGATGGCGATGTGGATCGGACTGTTATTTAAGACACCGCCGTCGACGAAGCGGTGACGCACATGCTGGCGGCCGCTAGCCCCATAGATGCCGATTCGCTGCGTTGGGAAGGCACCCGGCACCGCTGAAGACGCGATGACGCAGCGCAGGAGATTTTCCGGCAGCGCGAACATCGAGCCGTCGTGTTTGCGGTAATCCTTGCCACCGTCAGATTCGCAATCGAACTGAACCGTCATCCAGTCGCGCTTTGTGAGCTTGGCGTAGGTATCCGGACGAACGAGCGTGAACAGGCATTCGCGGCCGACGCTGATGTCGGTGGCGGTGATGATGAACTCGGGGAGCTCGCCACAGCGGGTGTACCACTCAGCTACCAATTCGCGGCTTAGGACGCGGGCTCGGTCGACTGTCTGCGCGCGCGGCCAGAGCCTGGGTTCGGTTAGATCTCCGTTGGGGCCGGTGTTGGCGAGCAGCCGCAGCAACGGAATGTCTCGGAACATGCTGTTGCCAAACGCGCGAAGTAAGTAATTTACGAGGAAGCCCAGAACAAGCAGTGAAACCAGACCCATCACAGCGAAATGCAGGGCGTACTCGGCAAAAAAATGAGGCTGGCCGGCGTGGGAGAATGCCGCTCCTCCGAGGCCCGAGGCTAGGTACATCGAAACGAAGAGGTAAGGGTTGATGAGCAGGGTTAGCAGCAGAAGCACGGCCACGAAGCCTAGCTTGCGGGTGCCGGCGCTAACGCCTTTTGACGCCAGTCCGATCAGCCACGAACGTCTACCAACCACCCAGCGGGAGGCTTTGCCGTCGCGATCGAGATAGGACCAGACCGAGGCGATGTAGCTCTTGAAGGGCTGCTTCATCGCGGGGTCAGTGTCGAGCTGAGGGTTGGCCTTGCCTAGCGATTCGACGAAGACTCCGTAGCCATTGATTGCCCCTGAAGAGGTTCCGACTAACAGGTCGACGCTGATGCCGCGTTCGCGGAGGCGGGCTAGAAGGACTTCGAGGGCGCCGGCGCTGTATGCGCCTCCGGCACCCCCGCCACTAATTGCCAGCGCCAATTTTCGGCTGGATTCGCCGCATCGCCGTAGCTCAAGATCGACTCCGCCGAACAGGCCCTCATGCAGTACGACTTCTCGCTCGATGTCGTCGATGACGCTGTCGAGGCTGAGATAGCGAGGTTCGAGAAAAGACTCGACTTCTTGCCGCGCTTTTTCGGTTTTGCCCATGGACGGGTAAGTTTGGGCGGATGGCTGGCGAGACGACCGCTTTGATCGGCTTCGGATTAAGTCCCAGTATAAGTAATCGTACGGGCTGAACCGAACGTTATGGCGCGCTCGAAAAAGACTGCCGGGGCGCGCGGGATAGAATGGGCGCAATGGCCGCTAAGAAGCGCCGCCGCCGAGCAGACTCAGGCCACTCGACGACTCCCAGCATTCCGAAGCCCTCAGCGCGGCAACTTGCTTGGATCGTTGGCGCGCTAACAGTATTCGTATTCTTGCCGGTGTTAGGCAACGATTTCGTCAACTGGGATGACGACGTCAATTTTCTTGACAATCCTCATTTTCGTGGCCTTGGGGCCGACAACCTCGAGTGGATGGCTACGACCTTTCACATGGGTCACTACCATCCGTTGACTTGGCTGACGCTAGGGCTCGACTACACCATCTGGGGGCTCAACCCGGCGGGCTATCACTTGACGAACTTGGCGTTGCACGCGCTCGCAAGCGTGCTTGTCTATTGGCTGCTGCTTACGCTGATTGTTAAGGTCTCGCAAGAGGACGAGCCGACGTACGAAATGTACCTGGGCGCGGCATTTGGCGCGGTTGTCTTCGCCATTCATCCGCTACGAGTTGAGTCGGTGGCTTGGGCTAGTGAACGACGCGATGTGCTGTCGGGCGTTTTCTACTTGGCGACGATCTTGCTCTACTTGCGCGGTCGCAAGCCGGCGTCGCTGGCATGTTTCGCGGCGGCTTTGCTTTCAAAAGTGATTGTGGCTAGCTTGCCGGTTGTGTTGCTGGTGATCGATGTATACCCGCTGCGGCGACGTTTCAACTTGAAACTCGTTCTCGAGAAATGGCCCTACTTCGCGATGGCGCTTGTGGCCGGCGTAGTGGCGCTCGGCCGACACGAAGGGGGCGTTGCGGCTAGCGTTGAGCACCTGGATTGGTTTTTCGCGCTGCGCGTGACGCTCTCGCTTTTTGCGTTGGCGTTCTATGTCTGGAAGACTTTCGTGCCGCTTGGCCTGTACGCGCAGTATGCGTACAGCGTGGAGCCGCAGGCTTTCGATTTTCCGCTTTTGATTGGGTCGCTATTCACAATCGCAGTGACGGTCGCGACCGTGGCGCTACGGAAGAAATATCCCGCCATATTGGCGGTTTGGGTTTGTTATGTCGCTACTCTGCTGCCGGTGCTGTCATTCGTACGCTTCGACCGTCAGCTCTATGTGGCGGACCACCATAGCTATCTGGCCACTCTCGGGATCGCGGCATTGCTCGGCTGGGGCCTGTATCGCGTGATCAGCGCGGGTGCGCCGACTCCGGCGCTGGTGGTGTCGTTACTCGTGACTTTGGCACTCGCCGAACGCACGATCAGCCAGGTGAGCGTTTGGGGCGATTCGGAAACGCTATGGGGCTACACGCTTAGGGGCAGTCCGTTATCGGCGGTGGCGCAGAACAACATGGGTCGGGCGCTTGGGGCCACGGGGAAGTACGCTGAAGCCGCTCCCTATTTCATGCGCGCTACCGAGGTCAAACAGAATTACCCGAGCGCTCACTACAATCTGGGGAATTCATATATGAAGTTGGGCCGGTTCGAGGATGCCGTTCGATCGCTCGAGCGCGCAATAGCGCTTGACCCCGCTCACGCTGTCGCCTTGAACGACCTCGGAAACGCTTACTCTCGACAGGGGAAGATTCCTGAGGCGATTGCTGCATATGAACGCACGATCGCTGTCCGACCCGAGCATGCGGATGCGCACTACAATTTCGGGCTGACTCTCCATCAGAGCGGATCGCTCGAGCGGGCCGAGGTGTCGTATCTGCGGGCGATTGAGTTAGACCCATCGAACGCGGACGCTCTGAATAATTTGGGGGTTCTGGCCGAATCGCGAGGGCAGCTTGAGCAAGCACGAGGATTGTTCGAACGCGCGCTCGCGGTGGATCCGGCGCACGAATCGGCGCGCCTGGGTATCGCTCGTGTTAGCGGTGTTACCGCGCGACCATAGCCGGCGCTTACCCCTTCCGGCCCAGCATGCGATCGAGCGCGTCGGATGTCTGATAAATCAGCGCTTCGGGATAACGCTCGAAGGGGTGGAAGTATTCGAACGTCAGATAGCCTCTGTAGTCAATTTGATCAAGCGCTTCGATAACGGCGGGCCAGTTCGTCGTGCCGTCGAGTAGCGTTCGAAACGTATTGAGGTTGAATTCTTGGGTACGCTTGTCCCACTCCTTAAAGTGGATGTTCTTGATGCGTTTGCCTAGGATTGGCACCCAATGCTCGGGGAACTGGTAGTGCATGATGTTGCCCGTGTCGAAGTGGACTTTGACCGCGTCGCTGCCAAAGCTGTCGACAAACTCGACAATCTCTTGCGGGCTGAAGAGATAGCCGTTGGCGAATATGTTTTCGATGTTGATGGAAATTCCCGCCTTCTCGGCGGCCGGCACGAGGCGTCGAACCGCTTCGCGTGCGCGGCGGTCACAAACGTCGTTGGGTACGGGGTCGAAGTCTTCCACCCACGGTGCGTAGACGGCGCCGGGTACGACCAACAAATTTTCGGTTTGAACTAGCGCTGCCGCCTCGACCATGCGCGAGGCCAGCTCGATGCCTTTCTCGCGGCGTTCGGCGTCATTCTGGGTCATCGAGTACGGCCAGAAAAGGAATGAGCACAGGCCGCTGATTTCTATGCCAATTTCGTCGGCGAGTTTTCTGACCGAACGGATCTCGTCATCCGTCGACTCGGCGGAGAACTCGCCATCTAGTGTAGTGCGCCATAAATAATGTAACTTATAGTATCTTCGTGTCGCCTTTACTAGTAGAAGGCACACGGATGCGAAGAGCAGAGCCAGTCCCATTGACGCAGGAGCAGCGTAGGCAGTTGGAGCGCTACGCGAACGGTCGTCGGGTCGCTGTTCGTCTGGCGTTGCGAGCCAGGATCATCGTGCTCGCCGCCGACGGTCTTGAGAACAAACGGATTGCCGCGCAGCTGTCGGTCTCGCGTCAGTTGGTGGCGCGCTGGCGAAGCCGTTTTCTTGAATCCGGCGTCGCCGGCATCGAAAAGGACGCCCCGCGGCCCGGCCGTAAGCCCGCCATCTGCTCCCCAACAGTGCAACAGATCATCCACAAGACGACCCGCGAAACGCCAGCCAACGCCACCCATTGGAGCCGCCGCACGATGGCCGCCGCGGTCGGCGTCAGCGCCTCCACCGTGGGTCGCATTTGGCGCGCCCACGGCCTCAAGCCGCATCGCGTCAAGACCTTCAAACTCAGCAACGACCCGCGCTTCGCCGAAAAACTCGACGACATCATCGGACTTTATCTCAACCCGCCCGAGCATGCCCTCGTTCTTTGCCTCGACGAGAAGTCACAGATTCAAGCCCTCGACCGCACCCAGCCCGGCCTGCCCCTGAAAAAGGGACGCGGCCGGACCATGACCCACGACTACAAACGCAACGGCACAACCACCTTGTTCGCCGCGCTCAACACGCTCGACGGCTCGGTGATCGGAACCTGCATGCCCAAGCACCGCCACCAAGAATGGCTGCGCTTCTTGCGCTTGCTTGAAAACCAGACCCCCAAGGACAAGCAGATCCATTTGATCGTGGACAACTATGCCACTCACAAACACGCCACGGTGAAACGCTGGCTGCAGCGCAATAAACGCTTCCACGTCCATTTCACGCCCACCTCAGCGTCGTGGCTGAACATGGTGGAGAGGTTCTTCCGAGACCTCACCGATAAGCGCATCCGCCACGGTGTCTTTCGTAGCGTCGGCGAACTCACCACCGCCATCGAAGACTACATCGCTCGACACAATCAGCAGCCCAAGCCCTTCATCTGGACTGCTACCGCTTCCGACACCCTTGAGAAGGTCAAGCGCGGCAAAGCCGCTCTTCTTAAGGTTCAATCTGATTGACGCACTACACTAGGTTGAAGTTCGGCTCAACGGCGTCGAAGCCGGCATCCTCTGCGATCTGAAAACATTCGCGGAGAGACCACTTGTCGGGATACGGGAACGCCCACAAGTTGATCGACTTTTTCATGTCGTAGCGCTTATGGGCTCGCTGCGGAACAGGCGAGGCCGCGGCGGGTTGCGCAGCCAGGCCTTGACGGGCCATGAAGGCGGCACCAAACGCAGCGGAATAGCCGAGCAGCTCACGTCGATCGGGGTGGGGGCCTAGTTTGCTCACACCGCGATTGTATATTGCCGCGCTGGGCTATTTGCGCGACACTTCAGTTTCAGCGATGATTCTTTCTCTCACACTCAATCCGGCCATCGACGTGGCGCTTAGCACCGACCGCATTGTCTACGACGACCGCTCGTTTATCACGCGCGAGATTGAAACTGTCGGAGGCAAGGGGATCAATGCCGCGATGGTCATCAACGCTTTCGGGGGCGACGTCCGCGCGATCACGCCGTTTGGTGGCGTACGCGGACAACGCTTTGCCCAATTGATAGCGGAGTCGCAAATCCCGGTCGAGATGATTCCCGCCGAAGCCGAGACGCGCCGGAATATCTCGGTGACCGACAACCAAGGTCTAACGATTAAGCTCGATCAACCCGGCCATGGGCTCAACGACGCGGAGTTGGAACAGATTGTGGAATGCGTCGAGGAGAGTCTTCCGGCCGTCGAATGGCTAATGCTTACTGGAAGCGTGCCGCGGGGTGTCCCCATTGACACCTACGCGCGCCTCACCGAGATGGCGCGCGGCCATGACGTTCCGGTGCTAGTAGACACTAATGGCGAGGCGCTAGCGAAAGCGCTTGAGGCCAGGCCGGCACTCGTGAAGCCGAATCGAGTTGAGGCTGAAAGACTTTTGGGGCGCAGCCTCATCAGCGAAGGTCATGCTCTCGAAGCGGCCGTCGAAATCGAAGGGATGGGCGCGGAGAAGGTGATCTTGTCGCTGGGCAGTCAGGGGGCTATCGCGGTTTGGCGGGAGGGGCGGCTGCGCGCCGTCCCACCAGCGGTTCAGACTGGCTGTCCGATCGGTGCCGGCGATGTGCTCGCGGCTACATGCCTCTGGGCGCTAGTGCGAGGCGAGTCATTTCCCGACGCTTTTCGCTGGGGAGTTGCGTCGGCAACGGTGGCGGCGTCACGGCCAGGACTTGGCTACGGCACGCCGGAAGAGGTCAATCAGGTTCGCCAGAAAGTAGAGATCCATTCGATCTAGTGTCCTGTCTCTAAAGTTCGATTACAAAAGCGGGCGAGGGAAGCGAAGATTTGGTCGGCGGTTTTGGACCAGACGAACGGCTTGGAGTCGGCGTTGCTGAGTTGGATGTAATCCTCGATGGCGCGTTCCAACTCCGCTGTGCTGCGATGTACGCCGCGGCGAATCTGCTTCTGGGTCAGAGTGGCGAACCAACGCTCGACAAGGTTGATCCAAGACGCGCTGGTCGGCGTGAAGTGCAGATGGTAGCGCGGCCGTTTGGCCAGCCAACGCTGAATAATCTGGGTCTTGTGGGTTCCGTAGTTGTCGAGGATCAAGTGGATCTCGAGCGAGTCGGGGACCGCCTGGTCGATGGTGTCGAGAAACTTGCGAAACTCGACCGCGCGATGACGGCGATGACACTCGCCGATCACATGGCCGGTCTTGACATCCAACGCGGCAAACAGCGAGGTCGTCCCGTGGCGCTTGTAGTCGTGCGTGCGGCGCTCGATTTGTCCGGGACGCAGCGGCAGCAGCGGCTGCGTGCGGTCCAGGGCTTGGATCTGAGACTTCTCGTCAACCGACAGCACCAACGCCCGCTGGGGCGGGTTGAGATACAGACCGACGATGTCGCGCACCTTCTCGACGAACAACGGATCTTGCGAGAGCTTGAAAGTTTCGCTGCGATGGGGTTGCAGCGCGAAGGCCTTCCAGATGCGCTGCACGCTGGAGTGACTCAAGCCACAGGTCTTGGCCATCGAGCGTGTTGACCAATGCGTGGCGTCGGGGGGCGTCGATTCCAGAGTGAGCGTGATGACGCGTTCGACCTCGTCATCGCTGACGCGCCGCGGCGTGCCGGGACGCGGTTCGTCGAGCAGCCCGTCGAGGCCTTTGTCGAGGAAGCGCTGGCGCCATTTGCCAACGGTACGGCGGGCCCAGCCGAGTTGGGCGGCGACGACGGTATTGTTGAGTCCGTCGGCGGCGAGCAGAATGGCCCTGGCGCGTTGGGCAAGAGCCTGCGCGGACTTGCGCCGTCGCGCCCAACTTTGCAGGCTCTCGCGCTCGGCCGGGTTGAGCTTGAGCGGTTTCAATTGAGGACCAGTTGTCGTCGTCTTCCCCATATAGACATGGCGACAACAACCTGTTTAATGTTACGCGAACTTTAGATACAGGACACTAGCTGATCGATCGCATGTAGCTATCGAGCTTGCCGACCAGTTCGCTGATGCCCTGATCAGCCGCTCGGCTCAGGCCGCTGACGACCGATCGCACATCGCCGCTCGTTACCGGCCCGGTCTTGGTCGCAACGTCGGACCAAACGACTTTTGCGCTCTCGCTGTTGACCAGTTCCAGCGATATTTCGACCGCCACTGAAATCGGCGAGTTGTAGTCGACTTCTTCCAATCGTTTGATGCTGCCGCGAAGGACGTAGTCGGATTTCGTACGGCCGTCGAATGAGGTCAAGCTTGAGAAACTACCTCGGGCGAGCAGTTGTTTGACAAACGAATCGGCGACTTGCTCGCGTGGATCTTCCGCCCAGCGGTGGTAGTCGTAAAATCCGACCTCTTCGCGTGATTCGCGGTATACGATGTGGTCTCGCTCGATGACCTTTGTCGCTTGAAACGGCATCACAATCGCTGTAAAATCTAGCCGGTCCGACGACGGTGCCGGCGCGGCCAAATTAAGCGTGTAGTAGTGGGTCGGCGGTATCTTTGCGCCCCCGCAGCCGAGAGCGGCGATTAGGGTTCCCAATCCCAGATAGAGACGCAAATTATTGGCAAAAAACATGTTAGTCTAGGCTTGCTCGTATTATGAATGATGTCGCATTGACCTGTCACCAGTGTGGTGCGCAGCGTACTTTGAAGCCGCGAGAAAAGATCTATCGGCAAGACACATGCGCCAAATGCGCCACCGACCTGCATTCCTGCTTTCACTGTCGATTTTATGAGCCCTCGCGCAACAACGAGTGCTCCGAACCTCAGGCCGAGTGGGTGAAAGATAAGAGCCGCTCAAATTTCTGCGACTATTTCGAGCCCCAGACCTCGGGTCAAATTGCGATGAGCCGTCGTTCGAATGAAGGGCAAAACGCGAAATCGGCGTTCGACAGTCTCTTCAAGAAGTAAATGGTAGTCTTGTTCAAAATGCGCCATCGAGCGGTGGTTTTTCAGGTGCTGGCGCTATCGGCCCTCCTATTCAGCGCCGGATGTGAGTCCGAACCGAGAGTGACCATGACCGGCGAGTTGTCGGTTTGGTTTCCGCTGACGTTCACATTCGACGGCCCGCAGACATCTGAATCGGCAACCCCGAATCCGTTTACCGACTATCGGCTGAACGTTACGTTTACGGGTCCTGATCAACGCACGTACGTCGTTCCAGGATTCTATGCGGCTGACGGAGCCTCGGTCGAGACGTCGTCGGCGGCCGGCGACAAATGGCGTGCTCGATTTACACCGGATCAACCTGGCCGCTGGCACCTCACCGCGTCGTTCCGGGCCGGGGAGAACATCGCGATGAGTCTCGACCCCGAGGCCGGCGATGCTGTATCGTTCGACGGCGAGGCAGCGACGTTTGAAGTGCGGTCCGCCCAGGTAACCGCTCCGGGGTTCCTTGGGAAGGGAATGCTGCGATACGTCGGCAAGCGCTATCTGCAGTTCGCGGGCAATGGCGAATACTTTCTCAAAGGCGGCGCCGACAGCCCCGAGAATTTATTGGCATACGCGGACTTCGATGGCACCGAAGACGTGCCACTCGATCGTCCGGCGAACCGTCAGATTCGGCCGGAGCCGTTTCTACACCGCTATGAGCCACACGTCCAAGACTGGCGCGAGGGTGATCCACTCTGGCAGGGCGGGAAAGGCAAAGGGCTGTTCGGTGGGCTGAATTATCTATGGAAAAAGGGCGTAAATTCGATCTATTTCCTGACGCAGAACATCAACGGTGACGGCAACGACGTGTGGCCTTGGACGGCACACGGCGAGCGACTGCGATTCGACGTCAGCAAGCTCGCTCAATGGGAATTCATCTTTAGTCACGCGGACCGGTTGGGGATCTTGCTGCATGTTGTGACGTCTGAAACGGAGAATGATGACTTGCTGGATGGGGGAGACCTCGGCCCAGAGCGCAAGCTCTATTACCGAGAACTCGTCGCGCGCTTCGGACACCACCTCGGCCTGCAATGGAACATCGGTGAGGAGAACGGAAACTCTACAGAACAGCGCAAAGCCTACTGTGAATATTTCCAGGCGATCGACCCTTACGACCATCCGATCGTGCTGCACACCAATAGCACGCTAGAGGCGCATGAACTTGAGTACCGAGATCTGCTCGGGTACGGGCAGTTTGAAGGCGCATCGATGCAAATTCGTGACGACTCGCTGGTCCACGATGTGGTCAAGAATTGGATTCGACGTTCGACCGAAGCAGGTCGTCCTTGGATCGTGTCCTTTGATGAGCAGCGCATGGGCAGCAATGGAATTGCGCCGGATTCCGACGATCCCATGCACGAGGGTGCACGCCGTGACCATCTTTGGGCGACGTTGATGGCGGGGGGCGCGGGAATCGAGTGGTATTTCGGATATACGTATCCTCACAACGACATCACGCTCGAAGATTGGCGATCGCGGGATAAGCTGTGGGACTTGACGCGGCACGCGGTCGGGTTCTTTCACGATCATCTGCCCTTTTGGGATAGGGAGCCCGCGGACGAACTGACGGCGCCTGAAGACGACTACGTGTTTCGGAAGAAAGGCGAAGTCTATGCGGTGTACATTCCTTACGGTGCGGCAACTCGGCTTGATCTGTCGGAGACGGATGGCGAGTTTGGCGTGCAGTGGTTCAACCCCAGAGCAGGCGGAGCGCTGCTTGACGGCAGGGTAGCGTCAGTGGCCGCGGGCGGGCGTAGATCACTCGGTCGACCACCGACTCATAATCGCGATGACTGGGTGGCTCTTGTGACCCGCGGCAACTAGCGCATTTTCAGTAACGGCGTAGACCGCTCTTGAATGAAAAGCGGTGAAGCCGGCAATTTCTTGCTACTAGATTCCGCTGTCCGAAATCGGAGGCACGACTGTAAAGGAGTGCGGTGGCGAAGGGTGAACTGGGAAAGTTGAGTCGTGTCCTGTTGAGGAATAATCAGCAGGACCCAACTCAGCGTATTCCAGAAAGCTGCTTCGCCACCGCACTCCTTTACAGTCGTGCCTCCGATTTTCACGGGCTTGGTGCTGTGGCATGCAGTCTATGCCATTCCTGAATATGCATCTCTCAGCACCTGACGGCGGAAGCCGGCGGTGGCTGCGCTAGTACTTCGTTGCGCTCGATCGTCGTGCGCTTGACCGAAACAGATCGCCGCAACGTTATCTTCGAGACAGCACTCTACTCATCCCCCCGGCATGGCCCTCATCGGGTCGGGAGACTCCATCTTGCGTACCTGAATCTCGGCTTCGAGTAATGCCAGCCTTTCGTTGAGGTTCGCCATCGTTTGTCCTACGGGATCGGGCAACTCGCCGTGTTCAAGCATCTGCCACTCGTCCGCGCTAACGGCTACACCTTTTACGGCCACGACTCGACCCGGGATGCCGACCACAGTCGAATGCGCCGGTGCTGGTTTGACGACGACCGAGCCCGCGCCAACCTTCACCCACTCGCCGAGTTCGATATTCCCTAAAACCTTCGCGCCCGAACCCACCACGACATGATTGCCGAGCGTTGGGTGTCGCTTCTCTTTTTCGTGGCCGGTGCCGCCGAGGGTGACGCCCTGGTAGAGCAGCACGTCGTCACCGATGATCGTCGTTTCGCCAATGACCACGCCCATGCCGTGATCGATGAAGAAGCGTCGTCCGATCTGGGCGCCGGGGTGGATTTCAATACCTGTCATCCAGCGTGCGAGGTGGGAAAGCAGTCGCGAGATTGTGTAAAGGCCGGCTCGGTAGAGTCGGTGGGATATGCGGTGCGACAGGATGGCATGCACGCCGGGGTAGCAAAGCAGTACCTCTACCGTGTTTTTTGCGGCCGGATCGTGCTTAAAGACGGTTTGGACTTGTTCTCGGATCCCACTGAACATCACTGCCTCCCGGACAACTTGTCATTGGACGCTAGGACTTGCGAAAAGGTCGCAGTCCTTTGGCCTTAACGCCGGCCCGAGGCCGGCCGCCGACAACCGCAGCGTGTGAGATGAACCGTCAACTACCCCGATCGTATGCCAAGGCTCGCCGCAAGTCAACGCTGCGTCACCGCCCGCGCCGCTACCTTCGCGATGCGTCCGGCACTGTAAATCGTCGAGGCGTAGTGGGCGCATTCGTGGGTACAAAAGCAGCCGTTGGCAGCCTCATCCGCGATATCTCGCGCGGTCTTGTTGAACCACAGCTTGGTGAAATCGTAGTCCACGTCGCGTAGGTTCCCGACCGGAGAGTTTTTGATTTCGCACTCGGTAACGTCACCATTGCTGTAGATTACGCAGGCTAGCCTGCCGGACACGCAGGAAAACTGTGGCTGTTGTGTTACGACAGTCTTTTCGACGCTTTCGCGTACTTGCTGATCGAGCAGGTGATTGGCGGCGCTAAATGCTCTTGGTTGAATCGCCCCGGAACGATAGTCATCAGCTACTTGCGCGGTCAGACGGCGGTAGATTTGCGGGTCAACTTCTGTTTGTGCCGGGTCGAGGGGGTTGCCGCGGCAATAGTTGTAGGAGGTGCCGTCGGGCTCGAATTGGCGCTTGAGTTCCTCGTGGATGCGCAGAATGTCTTGCTGGTTATCCTTCATGACGGTTGTCAGCGTATGCAGGATCAGGTTGGGGTAGCGCGTTCGTAGCGGCTTGATCGCTTCGTAGGTGTGGAGCAGCTTTCGATATGCCCCTGCCTTGCCTCGGATGCGATCATGCTCGGTTTCGTCAACGTGATCGACGCTGAGATTGAGATGAAAACGCATCGACGGGGCAGCTTCAAGGACGGTTTCGAGAGTCTCGACTAGGCGCTCGGCATGCTGGCCGTTCGTGGGGACGAATACGTTGGCGACGCTGTTGGCCTGGTGGGCCGCTAGTAAAATCGATGCTAAGTCGGACCGCAGAAACGGTTCGCCGCCGCCGATGAACAAGTTATAAATTTCGCCCATTGACGAGAGCGTTTTTTCGAATTCCCGGAGCGTGAAATCGCGGTTGGGTTTTGGGTTTAACTCGTCCCAGTAGAAGCAGTGGATGCACCGCTCGTCGCATTTGGTCGTGACGTAGAGCGTAACGAACGGAGGCGTGATGCGCCCGCCAAACGCCGTACGGGCCTTGACCCGAATGAAATGAGGCAAGAAGCTTCTGGTGGTAGATAACGAATTCGACATTCAAGCACGCCACGACTGCGAAGCTGATCTCGCCGCAGGCAAGTTCTATCTCAGCACAAGCCGAGTACGCAGGATTTCGCAGCTGGTTTGGATGGGACAGTCCCGCCCGGAGATGCGGCTTGCGGATGAGAATACGTCGAACGTCGCTCCAGCCAGAATCCTCGTTTTCTTCGACAACACTTTCGTGCGGCCGGATGGATGGTCACATCTTTCGCTATAGCCAGGCAATCTCCGTAGGCATCTGTACTTGTACTTTGCACGGTCTTAGGAACCTGGTTCAACACTACACCCCAGTGTCAAGTTTTCAGCGGGTTTGGCGGAGACTAGAAACGGCTAAGTCGTTGAATTTTCAGGTTTAACAAATATTTCGAATGCCCCGTACGGCCGTTCGGGCGGGCTTCGTCTTGGCCGTTACGAGACTCAATCGTCGAGGCCATGGTAGGTTTTACCCCTGTCCCCGATCGCCTGTCCTCGATCGCCGATTCCACACGTCGGCACCGTTTTTCAGTACATCGATCTGTCTCGAGTTGTCCATGGAAATGGCACTAAATGTTATCACAGCGGGTGCAGTGCGCACGATCGGTGTGGAGTGCCCTTTTCTCCCCTTTTCACCCCAATTGGCAGAGCGCATCAGGGCAGGAGAAGTTCTATCCGCCGAAAACCCCGAAGAACTCTCCCGATTCAAAGGCTCGCTGATAGAATTCCAGTCTGTCGCTCTCAAAACGTGGAAGGGGGCATCACAGCCTCCCGAAATTTGCGACGCGGTGGAGTTCTTGATTCGACATACGGGTGAGAAGCTAGATAGTCAACGCGGTAGCGAAGTCGGGCCCCGCCCTCTTTAGCCCATCCCATTTAGCCCTTTGAATCGGAGCGTAGCAACTCGGCTTCGCTCGGTCGAGTTCTCTGCTAGGATAACTTTCGTTGTCAAGTATTTATATTGTGCGTTAGTCGCCGAGTTCAATCCCGTGTAGTTGTCGGGTTGTACTGCCGCCTCTGTTGCTTCAGTGCAGCTGCGGCGATCATGGTGGCGAGTATTGGCTGTCAATACTG
This sequence comes from Bryobacterales bacterium, assembly GCA_965247305.1. Lineage (GTDB taxonomy): Bacteria > Acidobacteriota > Terriglobia > Bryobacterales > UBA6623 > CATQHP01. Next base: position 314,073 of record OZ252030.1, read on the forward strand.
GTCTGAAGCTCGGGCTAATTCGGCGGCGGAACGCCTAACTGCAGCAGGAGCAAATATACAGTTAGGGGAATTTGGTTATTCCATTTCGTGGCTATACGATACGAATTTCAATTCACTAGACATTCACGAGGAAGACATACGAATACTTGAACCTGTTGGTCTGGAGCTGACTAACACGAACATATCTAACTTGTCGGCCATCGCGGATCTCACCTCTTTGAAGGTCTTATACTTAAGCGACACAAACATCTCTGACATTTCTGCGCTTGAAAACCTGACCTCTTTGCTGGACTTATTCGTAAACAACACAAGCAGCTCTGACATTTCTGTGCTTGAAAACCTGACCTCCTTGCAGAACCTGGGGTTGAGCAAGACGAAGGTATCGGATGTATCGGCCCTCGCGAATCTTAGGTCTCTAGAGAGGCTGTACCTAAGCTCGACGAGGATCGCGGACCTTTCCCCCCTTGAGAATCTGACCGCTTTGCAAGAACTCGACCTGAAGGACACAGATCTTTCGCGGCAGCAGGTGAATGTTTTACGAAACAAACTGCCCAACGTTTCAATTTCCTTCTGAAGCATGGGGGATCCTGGGAGATCCGGGACGGAGCGTGCGCCGAAGAGATCCGGGGAGATCGGGGAGATCCGGTCGCGGTAGGGACGTCGGTCGCCCGACGCCCCCCGCACAGATCCGTACGTGAGCTTCAACTCATACGGCTCCTACCTTGGATGCATGGCGGCAAAGCGCTGCGACGGAAACGGATGATACGTCTGAGAGAAAGGCAAGAAGCGCCGTTCGAGTTCGTAGAAACGCCGCCAGCTCATTCGATGGTTGTGGCTTGAGGAAAAGGGGACGAGAAGGTGTGAAAAAATACCCATCGACGATACTCTATAACAGTAAGTTATTTGGAATAATACGTTATGTCGGACCGGCGCTCACCCCGCTACCTCCCCATCAACCGCTCCCAGCACCTGCTGCTGCCTCTCGATGTCGATCGTTTGATCGATCACAATCACGTCGCCCGCCGCATCTGGCGCGTCGTCTCCTCGCTCGACTTGAGCCGCTTCGAGCGCGACATCCGCGCTGTCGAGGGCGTCGCCGGACGACCCGCGCATTCGCCTCAAGTGCTCATTTCCATCTGGCTTTACGCTTTTACCCGCGGCCTGCATTCGTCGCGCGAAATCGAGCGCCAAATGGACTTCGAACCCGCCCTGCGTTGGCTCACCGGACTGCATCCGATTAACCACCACACCTTGTCCGATTTCCGCGTCGGCCACGGCCAGGCGCTGCTAAGAATTGGGTTTTCGAGCTGCTTCTTGCCGAGCGAGCGACTACCGACCAAGATGGAGTCGGGCATCTTGCCGGCGGCCGGGTCGTAGTAGGGGCGATGTGTCCGAATGGTCTTTTCCGTAAGCGGGTAGATGTCGCCCTTAAGACTCAGCAGGTCGCGGACGGCGTTGTTGTACTCGTAGCGATTGAGCCGCCGCATCACGACGGGCGCGAGGCGGCCTGAGGACTTGACGTTGCGATCGATGACCGATTCGAGATTGGCGACTAATTCTTGACGAAGCGAGTCAGAGGGCTGCATCTGCCCTTTGGGTGGCATGATGCGGTCGGAGAGAACCCTGACGATCCTTTGGGCGAGTTCGGTGTCTTCGAGGTACGACTGCGTGCCGCTAGTGGCGTCGAGCCGGACTTTAGCATTCGAAATGGCCTCGCCGTGACAGCGCACGCAGTAGGTTTCGAACGTCTGTTGAATCTCCGCGGCGCTCGCTTGGAGGGCAAGATGAGACGCGAGAACAGCGAGAATTTTCAAACGCAGCACGTTCGACCATTATTCGGTTGAAGGCGTTGATAGGTCAAGCCGCCGGCAGCCGGTCGGCGGCACCCGGCTGGCCTCAAGTTGCGCGGTGCGCGGCGTAAACAGTAAACTCAGGCCGAAATGCGCGCCTCCGTTCTTTTTGTCATCGTTATAATCTCTGTCGCTGCCGCGGCGGGTCAGAATTTGGCGGACATCCGCCCAGCGGAGCTGATGGATGGCATCAGTGCGGAGCAAGCATCTAAGGGTCACGAGATGTTGGCCGAGATGCAGCAGGCTTACGGTCTGTCTGTTTGGAGTGAGCTAAAAACCGCCGATTTTAAGATGACTTCCGTCTGGCACGTCGAAGACTCCGGCTGGCTTCATAACCCGCAAGAGTTCGAGCTGAAGGCTTACGGGATGGGCTCGGATGATGCCGACCTGATTTTTCTTAATGGACCCAAAGTAGGCGAGGGTTGGGCGGTTAAAGATGGCAAACACTTTGACCTTCGTGGCGGGGAGCACATCGCGAAGTCGGTGCCCGACCCACACACGAAAGTCCTTATCAAAAACTGGTGGTTCCAATTTGCATTTCGCATCACCGAGGCTGATTTCATTGGCTACGCCGGCGATGAAAATGTGCGCGGGATCAATTACCAGCGGGTCTACGCGACTTGGGGGTCGGAGGAACCGAACGAAACCTACGACCAATACTTGCTCTACATTCACCCCGAGAGCAAGCGGATGGAGTGGTATTACTTCACGTTCCGCGAAGCCAATCCGGCGGCGCGGATTTCGATCGAACAATCGGACTTTCGGACGGTCGATGGAGTGCTGGTTCCTTTCGTCTCAACGGTGCGCAGAGCTCCGCCTGGGAAAGAGGCTCCGCTGGTGCACGAGAACACCTACAACTCGATTCATCTCTACCAATAGGCTGATTTCGAGCGTCAGGCGTTGCGCCGCGCGGGTCGTTCGGGGTACTGTCTTTGGTTCAATGGTCTGGCTGCCCTTGAACCTACCGCCCTGTCGGCGGCTGAGGGAAGTCACCGCTCGAAGAAACCTATGAATAAACGCATCATCGTCGTCGCGGCCGCGGTAGCCGTTGCCTGGGGCGCCGCTATTCGTGACGAACCCGCGATGCCGGCGGACGCCGAATCCGTTGTCGAGCGGCTCAGCAATTCACCACGCCACGGTGAATGGATCGACATTGGCGAAGGCCAAGGTGCAAGCGGGGGCTGGCACGACAACGTGCGAGCGTGGATCACCTACCCCGAGCGCGCCACGCGAGCCCCTGTCGTCATCGTCATCCACGAGATCTACGGCCTGACGGACTGGGTTCGCGGTGTCGCCGACCAGCTCGCCGGCGCGGGGTTTATTACCATCGCGCCCGATCTGCTGACGGGTATCGGCGACGCAGGCCTGACGCCGGCCGACCAGCAAGAGGCAATCAAGTTGGTTCGCGGCTTGCGTATTGAAGACGCTGCTCGCCGTCTTACGGCGGTGGCCCGATACAGCAAGGCACTGCCTGCTTCCAACGGTAAGTTCGGCGCAATCGGGTTCTGCTGGGGAGGGCAAACTAGCTTTGCCTACGCAGGAAACGAGCCCGACCTCGGTGCCGCCGTCGTCTACTACGGCACATCGCCAGCCAAGCGAACCATCGCCCGTATCAAAGCACCGGTGATCGGTTTCTATGGCGCCGACGATGCCCGGGTGAATGCCACGATTCCACCCGCCGATGCCGAAATGGCGCGGCTTGGTAAGAGCTTCGAGAAGAATATCTTCGACGGCGCCGGCCACGCATTTTTGCGTCAACTATCCGGCCGCGAGGGCGCCAACCGAAACGCCGCCGAAGCAGCGTGGCCCGCCACCATTTCTTTCCTTAAGAAACACTTGGAGTCCGATTGATGCGCGCCTTGCTCCCCCTGCTTTTGCTCGCGTGTGTGGGCCTTGAGGCCAAGCCGAACGTAGTGTTCATGATGGCCGATGACCTCGGTTGGAACGACGTTGGCTATCACGGCAGCGAAATTCGTACGCCCAATATCGACCGCCTTGCCGGCGAGGGCGTCGAACTCGACCGCTACTACGCGTTCCCCGTTTGCAGCCCGACCCGCGCGGCATTAATGACGGGACGCTCACCCATCCGGCTGGGCGTCGATCGCCCGATCGAGCGAGTGAATGGCGTTCCACTCGACGAGCATTTTATGGCGCAGACGTTTCAAGCGGCTGGTTACGAAACGATGCTGACGGGCAAGTGGCACCTGGGCTTGTCGCATGTTGATTACTTCCCGAGTTCGCGCGGCTTCGACAAGTGGTACGGCCATTTGGGACCGATGCTTGATTACTACACTCACATTTGGGAGGGCGGCCTCGACTGGAATCGCGATGACAAAGTTCTCGAGGAAGAGGGTTACGTCACTACCTTGATTTCGGATGAATCGGTCCGCAACCTGCGCGAGCGAGACAAGTCGAAACCGACATTCATGTACGTGGCGTTCAACGCGCCGCACCTCCCGCTACAAGCACCCGGCGAGGCGGTCGGCGACTACAGCGAGATCGAGAGCCGCAATCGCCGTATCTATGCGGCGATGGTTACGCTCATGGACGACGCGGTCGGAGCGATCCTCAATACTCTGGAATCCGAAGGGATGACCGACAACACCATCGTCGTCTGGGTTAGTGACAATGGCGGCGCACTGCAGGCGGGAGCCAGCAACGCTCCGTTGCGAGGCGGTAAGGCGGGTGCATTCGAGGGTGGCATCCGCGTGCCCGGGGTTATCAGTTGGCCGGGGCAACTCGGGTCGAACACGTTTAGGGAGCAGATAACCGTTCTCGACTGGTTGCCAACCCTGGCATCCGCGGCGGGAATCGACTTGGGCGCAAAGAAAACGTTGGACGGCTACAACATGTGGCCCGCCCTCAAAGACGGGAAACAGATCGAACGCGACGCGACGGTCATCGGGATGCTGAACACGTTCAGTGTGTTTCACGACGGCTGGAAATACTTGGAGCATCGCGGGCGCGGGGAGACCGAAATGCTGCCTTACCTGTTCCGCATCTTGGAAGACCCGAATGAAGAAGAAAACCTGGTAACGAAGCATCCTGAGGTCACCAAGGAGATGGCGGGGTTACTGCGCTCAATTCCGCGGACGCCGACGGTTTCTCCGGATTTCCGGCCGCCCGGCAGCGCCCCCGCCGGGGCGCGGCCCGGCGGGGGCCCTAGGCCCAAGAAAAAGCAAGCGCCCACAGTCGGCTGGAGGAGAGTCAGCGGTCCCCCGTGGCTCGAACGAGCGAAGAGAGACTGAATTATTGTTTTGCGGTGGTTTAATCGGGGCAATACCCAGAAGCTAACTAGGAGCAGGTATATGCGAACGATCATAATTTGCCTCCTCTCCCTCACGTCGCTCGTACAAGCACAAGACTCCGCTTGGCCCACCGACGTATTCCTGGACGTAACGAAGTTCCCTGGGGCCGGCGAAGAATACCCGCGACCGCGCCTCGAAGTTGAGTGCGAAGGCGACACGCTGATCATTCGTAGCAACGGAATCCCGCACTACGAGTTTGTCCAAGTCACGCCCAACCGCTTGCTCGAATCGAACCGCGAATATCGCATCACTCGCAGCCCAAAACTAGCCGAAAAGCCGACGCCAATCCCACTACTAGGCACGGTAGGTATCGCTATCAATGGCGTTCCGTTCTTCGGGCCCAACGAGGGTGGCGTCCCGTACCCCGGGTTCGGCGACCCGATCTTCAATTCGATCATGGACGCCTGCATGGGCCACACCGCCCGCGAATACCATTACCACGCGTTGGTCGAAGCCTGCCTGGCCGCCAGCATTAAGACGGGCCGGCCGTCGCCGATACTGGCGTATGCCGTTGATGGATTTCCGGTATTCGGCCCCTACGGGTGCGCGGACGCGGACTGCTCGGAGGTCATCAAGTTCAAGAGCAGTTGGGACCAGCTTCGCGAACCGGACACCGATTCCTGGGATGCTTTTCGATTCCGGCCCAAAGATGGCGCCGAGTATTTAGACCGCTGCAATGGTCATAGTGGTCCCGACCAGAAAGGCGACTACCACTACCACATCACTGAGACGTGGCCGTATATCCTAGGCTGTTTCTCGGGAACGCCGTCGAATGATGCCGGCGGCGAGACAGCACCGCCGGTGACGCGGCGACGGAGGCCGGGCGGCGGTCCGCCAGCGGCGGATCGTCCGCCGACTATGGAGCAGGTCTCCGCCGCGGCCAAGAAACTCGGAATCGACGAACAGAAACTCGTGGCTGCGCTGCGGCTAACCGAAGGCCGCGTCGTCCCAATGAATTTCTCCGCGTCGGGACGCGCGCTTGGAGTCGAAAACAACGCCCTACGCGAGGCTCTTGGCTTGCCACCGCGGCGTCGAGGCCCGCCCGGTCCTCCACCCGGGCCACTGCCCGCCCCGGGCGAAGAGCCGCCGTGCTTGATCCGCTGTGACACGAGCGATGAGAATGCCGTCGGATGCGGGTTGACACCGGAGCACAAAGTCATCTGCAGCCGACCCTGTGACAACAACAAATGCGGGTAGGTCGTGCAAAGACCCCCCGCGTTGTTCGAGCCCGATTGACCGTATCGAGGACTAAATGCGCAATTTGATTCCAATTTTGTTGTGCGCCGCTTCGTTAGCACAGTCCAAACCAAACATCGTATTTCTAGTCGCGGACGATCTCGGCTGGAATGACGTTGGCTATCACGGCAGCGAAATCAAGACTCCTAACATCGACCGAATCGCGAGTGACGGCGTTCGGCTCGAGCGTCACTATTCCTATTCGTGGTGCACGCCTACTCGCGCCGCTCTGATGACCGGACGCTCGCCGTTGTCGATGGGCATCCACGGGCCATTCAATCCGAATCACGACCGGGGTCTCCCGCCAGATGAGCATTTGCTTCCAGAATCGTTCAGCGCCGCCGGGTACCAAACATTCGCGACTGGAAAGTGGCATCTTGGCAACGCCCATGTCAAGTATTTTCCACACAATCGAGGATTTGACTCGTTTCTAGGGCACACCGGCCCCGGCATCGATTACTACCGTCATACCGTGGCCGGCGCCTACGACTGGCAGCGGAGCGGAAAGTCGGCTCGTGACGAGGGCTACTCAACGTCGCTGATCGCCAACGAAGCGATTCGGGCAATCCTGGCTAGAGACGCCGGTCGCCCATTCCTCCTCTACGTCCCTTTCAACGCTCCACATACGCCACTACAGGCTCCGCCACAATACATTGACAAATACGCACATATCGAAAAAGAGAGCCGTAGAGTATTCGCGGCGATGGTCGACTGCATGGACAGCGGAATCGGGCGAATCCTCGGGACGATTGAATCCGAAGGCCTGAACGACAACACCCTCGTGGTTTTCATTAGCGACAACGGCGGTTTGCTCGCCACCGACGGCGGGGCTGACAACTCGCCGCTCAAGGGTGAAAAAACTCAGACGTGGGAAGGCGGTATTCGTACACCCGCGGCCGTTCACTGGCCTGGAGTTGTCGAAGGCGGCGGAACGGTCGAGGACGTAATCACCGTTCACGACTGGTTCCCCACTCTATTAGAGGCGGCCGGCGTCGAGGGCCGGAACAAGAAGCCGTTCTACGGGCAAAGCACGTGGCAGACGATTCGGGACGGCAAGGCTCTTGGGCATCGCAGGTTTGTCCTCGGAGCGACCGGCTGGTTCGCGGTCTTCGACGGCCCGTGGAAAATGGTGCATCGACCGTTGGCCGGCGGAAAGGCGGAGCGCACGCTCTATCGGATCTTCGATGATCCGACTGAAAGCCGCAATCTCGCCGCCACCAACGCCGAAGACCTGAGGCGGCTCGAAACGCTACTCGACAACTTTCCCGTGGGCGAAAATTTCAGCGGTCCCGCCCCGGGGGCAGAGCGCGTGGCTGGCGGCCGGCGTCGACCGCCACCAGGAAACGGGCTGCCGGGCAATCCGCATCCGTCCCAGTTGCCGGAAACGAACCCGCCGATCGCCGAGCGGGCGGCGCGCGATTGACGACCCGACTGTCCACGGCTGGCGCCGCGGGGGTTTCGGCGTTGTTAGGCTTGTTTGGAGGGACCGTACAAGTGAAAAAGTTAGCGTGGGGTGAGATCGCCCTCAATCTTCTCCGAATCATCATGGGCTTCTTGTTTATGCCTCATGGCGCGCAGAAGATGTTTGGGGTGTTGGGCAAGAAAGCCGAGTCGGTGTTTACGCTTCATGGCGCCGCCGGGCCGCTGGAATTTATCGGGGGCCTGATGATCTTGATTGGTTTGTGGACGCGGCCCACGGCGTTCGTTTGCTCGGGCCTGATGGCCGTCGCCTATTGGATCACCTGGGGTCATCTTGGGTTCTGGCCAATTCTCAATGGCGGAGAGCTGGCGACGATCTACTGCTTCGTCTTGCTGTTTCTGTCGGCGAATGGCGGCGGTGAGTTCTCCGTCGATGGTTGGCTGAAGAAGAGGCGTACCATCGGACGCACTACATGACGCTCGCACGCTGCGCTATCTCACTCTTGCTCGTGTCCACGCTCTTGGCGGCGAACGACTCGTGGACCGTATGGGGAGGTCCGAACGGCGATTTCACGCTCGACGACGTCTCCGGCCTCGCCGAAGAATGGCCCGAGGAGGGTCCGCCGGTACTTTGGAGCCGCGAGTTAGGCTCGGGCTATTCCGCAATCACCGTCGACGACGGGGTCCTCTACACCCAGTACCGCGGTGTCGACATGGCTGATGAACATGCCATTTTCGACCAAGAACACATCATCGCGATGGACGCGAAATCGGGCAAAACCCTGTGGGATTTCGCCTATGATGCGCCGAATGAAGCGCGTGCCAAGGGACCGCGCGGAGGAGGGGCGCGGGAGTTCATTCGCGAGACACGCGGCCAGCCGCTGTTCTTAGGACCGAACGCGACCCCGCTTGTCTACAACGGTCTGGTCTACGCGATCGGCGGTACCGCCAAAATGCACGCACTCGATAAGAACAGCGGCAAGGTCGTGTGGCAGCGCGATTTCTACGACGAGTTCGGTGCGTTGAGCGATATCCGCGGGCGCTCGCCTAGTCCCATTGAGTACAAGGGCAACATCATCATGGTGATCGGCGGAGATGAGGGCCGCGTGATGGCCTTCGATCCGACGGACGGATCGATTGTCTGGAAAAGCCCACCGGGGGACGTGAGTCACGCGACGCCGATGGTGGCGAATGTTCACGGTGAGGATCAGTTGATCTTTCTCACCGAGATGTTCGTCGTCGGTCTGGCCGCCGAAACGGGCGAGGCCCGCTGGGAGTTTCCGCACCCGAGTAGAGAACATGTCAACATCCCAAACGTGCTGTTTCTCGACAACGAATACGTGCTGGCGGGGGCAATTAACTTAAACGCAATGCGGCTGCTCAAGATCAACAAAGAGGGCGACAGCTACATCCCAACCGAAGTCTGGTCGGAGACAACGAAGATTAAGACTTACCAGACGCCGGGCCTGCGATTTGGAGAGCACGTCTACATGGGCGCGGAGTTGTTGTTCTACTGCTTCAACTGGAAGACGGGGGAGATGATCTGGAGAGTGCGCGAGTTTCCGCATCCCTACCTGCTCCACGCCGATGGGAAGACGATTCTGTTGGACGGCGAAGGCAAGCTGAGCCTTGTCAATCTGTCACCGGACGGAGTGGACGTTGTTTCGTCGGTGCAGCTATTCGACATGCGCTCGTGGACGAACCCGACACTCGTTGGGAAGACCCTTTACGCACGTAGCCGCCGCGAGATTAAGGCGCTGGACTTAGGGGCGAAATGAAGCTTTTTCGAATCGTTGTTTTATTTTCGATGGCCGTGGCAGCGGCTTTTTCGCAGTCGGTCGACCACATTCTGGTCAACGGCAAGATCATCACTGTTAGTGACGACTTTCGAGTAGCGGAGGCGATCGCTATTCGAGGTGAAAGAATCCTGGCCGTCGGTACGACCGACGACGTTCGCGCAGCCGCGGGAAACGATGCGAAAGTCACCGATCTCGCTGGGAAATCCGTGATTCCCGGTCTGATCGACAACCACGTCCATTTCATTCGCGCCGTTCAGCAATGGCACCGCCAGGCTCGAATCGACGGCGTCAGTACGCGGGCGGAGGCTCTGAAGATCATTGCAAAGAAGGCGTCGTCGATGCCTTCGGGTGAATGGATCATGGTCCAGGGAGGCTGGTCGCAAGGTCAGTTTTCCGACAAGAAAGGCGGCTTCAGTCTCGAAGAGTTGGATGCGGCCGCGCCGAATAACCCGCTCTACATTCAGCAGACATACCGCAGCGTTTACGTCAACACGAAAGCACTTGAGGCTGTCGGCATGTCAGCGGCCGATGGCGCGGAGCACTCGGGCCGACCGGCGATAGGACGGTTCGCTCGCCAGGTGCCCGCACCGTCGCAGGCGCAGATTGAGAAGAACCTACTGGCCGTCATCCACGACTTCAATCGAGCGGGACTGACCACCGTCTACGGTGTCGGGCGGCCTACCGAGGGCGACCCGGGGCTGCCCGCCAAAATGGCGAAGAAGCAGACGGTGCCGCTGCGGTTTTTCCACACCCTACGCTACCGAGCCCAGGGGCCGGGGGATGTCGACGACGCGGTCGCTCTAGTCAACTCAAGCAAGCCGCTCAGCCGCGACGAACAATTCGGCCTGATCGGTCTCGGCGAACACATCTACGGCCCGTTCAGCGACAACACCACGCGAACGGAGGCTTGGCCGGCTGACATCGTCGAGCAATTCGGTCGCATAGCGCGAGTGGCGGCCGACGCGGGTTGGCAGATTCATGAGCACACAATGGCCGACGTGTCGGTCCGCGCGTTACTCGATCTGTTTGAGGGCATCCACGAGCAGAGTCCGATCGATAAGCTTCGCTGGACGTTTGCCCACGTCGACACGATTAGTCCCAGTAGCATCTCGCGCGCGAAGGATCTTGGCATGGGGCTCGCGGTTCATGCCAAGTCGATGCATCAGGCATACGGCCTACGCCGTCGGCTTGGCGATCGCGTCAATGGCATCCCGCCCTTAAGAGATATGCAAGACAGCGGCGTCGTGTGGGGCTTGGGGACCGACGCCACAATCGTCGCCCACTACCAGCCATTCGTGACTTTGCGATGGGCCGTCAGCGGAAAGTCGTTGGACGGCACAAAGGTATTGGATGAGACCGTTTCGCGGGAAGAGGCGCTCATCGCGCACACGCGATCTAACGCCCACCTCCTGTTCATGGAGGACGAGCTGGGAACGCTCGAAGCTGGAAAGCTAGCCGATATGGTCGTTTCTCGATCGCGACTATCTGACGATTCCGGAGGACGAGATTATCGACATCCAACCGGTGATGACGATCGTTGGCGGCGAGGTTGGTTATGCGCGCTAGTGTAGTGCGCCATAAATAATGTAACTTATAGTATCTTCGTGTCGCCTTTACTAGTAGAAGGCACACGGATGCGAAGAGCAGAGCCAGTCCCATTGACGCAGGAGCAGCGTAGGCAGTTGGAGCGCTACGCGAACGGTCGTCGGGTCGCTGTTCGTCTGGCGTTGCGAGCCAGGATCATCGTGCTCGCCGCCGACGGTCTTGAGAACAAACGGATTGCCGCGCAGCTGTCGGTCTCGCGTCAGTTGGTGGCGCGCTGGCGAAGCCGTTTTCTTGAATCCGGCGTCGCCGGCATCGAAAAGGACGCCCCGCGGCCCGGCCGTAAGCCCGCCATCTGCTCCCCAACAGTGCAACAGATCATCCACAAGACGACCCGCGAAACGCCAGCCAACGCCACCCATTGGAGCCGCCGCACGATGGCCGCCGCGGTCGGCGTCAGCGCCTCCACCGTGGGTCGCATTTGGCGCGCCCACGGCCTCAAGCCGCATCGCGTCAAGACCTTCAAACTCAGCAACGACCCGCGCTTCGCCGAAAAACTCGACGACATCATCGGACTTTATCTCAACCCGCCCGAGCATGCCCTCGTTCTTTGCCTCGACGAGAAGTCACAGATTCAAGCCCTCGACCGCACCCAGCCCGGCCTGCCCCTGAAAAAGGGACGCGGCCGGACCATGACCCACGACTACAAACGCAACGGCACAACCACCTTGTTCGCCGCGCTCAACACGCTCGACGGCTCGGTGATCGGAACCTGCATGCCCAAGCACCGCCACCAAGAATGGCTGCGCTTCTTGCGCTTGCTTGAAAACCAGACCCCCAAGGACAAGCAGATCCATTTGATCGTGGACAACTATGCCACTCACAAACACGCCACGGTGAAACGCTGGCTGCAGCGCAATAAACGCTTCCACGTCCATTTCACGCCCACCTCAGCGTCGTGGCTGAACATGGTGGAGAGGTTCTTCCGAGACCTCACCGATAAGCGCATCCGCCACGGTGTCTTTCGTAGCGTCGGCGAACTCACCACCGCCATCGAAGACTACATCGCTCGACACAATCAGCAGCCCAAGCCCTTCATCTGGACTGCTACCGCTTCCGACACCCTTGAGAAGGTCAAGCGCGGCAAAGCCGCTCTTCTTAAGGTTCAATCTGATTGACGCACTACACTAGCTGCCTGGCGCTGTTTCTGATTTTGTTGGCGCCGAGCTTGGTCGCCGAAGATGTCCGCGTCACCCTTTTAGGAACAGGCTCGCCGCCGCCCGCGATGGATCGCTTTGGACCCAGCATCTTAATCGAGGCGGGGTCGGAGAAGCTGCTCTTTGATTGCGGCCGTGGAGCTACGCAAAGACTGCGCCAACTCGGCATTCCCCTCAAAGACGTCTCAGCGCTGTTCCTCACTCACCTGCACTCCGACCACACGGTTGGGATTCCCGATCTGTGGCTCACAGGCTGGGTGTTTGGGCGCCAGCAGGCGTTTGAAGTGCATGGGCCGGTCGGAATCCGCAACATGATGCAACATCTCGAGGAAGCGTATTCATTTGATATCCACATTCGAGGGGACGTAGATGAGCGCTTGCCTTCCGCCGGAATTGCTGTCGGTGTGCGCGAGATCGAAGAGGGCACCGTACTCGATCGCAACGGGGTCAAGGTAATCGCATTTGAAGTTGACCACCGGCCGATCGTGCCCGCATTTGGTTATCGGATCGAATACGGCGGCAAAGTGGTCGTCTTGTCCGGTGACACACGCAAGTCCGAGAACCTTGTGAAATTTTCGATGGGGGCCGATCTGATCGTTCACGAAGTTGGAGCGGCCTCGGAAGAGTTGCTGCGGACTTCGGCTCGCACCAAGAAGGTCGTTGAGCACCACAGCTGCCCGAAGAGGTTGAGGAAATCTTAGGCCGCATCAAACCGAAGATGGCCGTTTACTCGCGCTTCGCCATCTTTGGCGTCAGCGCGGAGGAAGTCGTCGCCAGAACCAAAGCGCACTATTCCGGCCCGATAACGTCTGGAGTGGATCTGATGTCTTTCACCGTCGGCGACGAGATTGGGGTCGAGATTTTGGAGGGCGGGACGGGTGCCGGCGAAACCGTCATTCCGGGGCAAACGGGCGACTAGAGCAAATTCAGGAATGGTATAGACTGCTTGCCCCAGCACCAAGCCCGTGAAAATCGGAGGCGCGACTGTAAGTAAGGGCGGTGGCGAAGCAGCTTTCTGGAAGACGATGAGTTGGGTCCTGCTAATTATTCCTCAACAGGACGCGACTCAACTTTTCCAGTTCACCCTTCGCCACCGCACTCCCTTAGGGGCTGTGAAAAAACCTCGAATAGCTCTGCGGTCGTCCGAGGGTGCGACATGTCGCACCCCTACAGCGCTGATAACACGCAAGTTATTTGCAGGGGCGTAGCTTGCTACGCCCCTGGAGTTTGGCCTTTCACTAGATGGGACGCGCGGTAAGCACGTTCTTGAGTTGTGAGGGATCTGAGAATGCTTGTGTCTCAAAACATTTTGAGGTATTCTTGTATCTAGTTGTTTAGCTTGTTGTATAACTAGATTCATTTCCAAGGAGACCTCATGTCCTTCCCCACCAAACTGCAGTTGATCAAGCGCAAGGCTTCCCAACAGTTCTACGTCAACTTCCCCTCCGCTAGCGCTCAGATGCTCGACTTCCAGCCCGGCGAACAGCTCGAATGGATCCTGCTCGACCGCTCCCAACTCGTGCTCAATCGTTTGCAACCTCCGCCCGTCGAGTTGAAAAAAAACTCCCGATCGAGTCGTCGACACCTTCTCCCGACTCTTCGCCAAAGGCCTCAACCCCCACGCCCGACAAAGCGTGAACGACCACCTCACCCGCCTCGCTCTCGGTGCCGCCGTCTGCCTCGGCCGCTCCACCATCACCGGCCTGCTACATGCCTCCGGCGAGAGCTTTCAGGACTGGAGCGCCGGCTACCGCCTGTTCTCGCAACAACGCGTCGAGCCGCAACGCCTGCTCGATGCCTCGCGCCGCGAGGTGCTCGCTCGCTTGCCGCCCGAGGCTCCCTTGGTCGTCGCCATCGACGATACACTGCTCGCCAAGTCGAGTCTCAAAACGCCCGGCGTGAGTTGGCGGCGCGATCCGCTTGGACCCAAGTTTCAGGCCAACTTGATTCTCGCGCAGCGCTTCTTGCAATTCTCGGCAGCGCTGCCTCCCAGCGAGCGGCAGCAGCCGGCGCGACTCATTCCGATCGGCTTGGAACACGCGCCGACTCCGCGCCGACCGTCGAAGAAGGCCACGGACGAGGTTTGGAAACAGTACCGGCGCGAGGCTCGCAAGTGCAGCTTGACGGCCCTCGCCGCCAGGCACATCGCGCGCTTGCGCGAGGCCATGAACGCCGATCCCGGAGGCGCTGACAGAGCCTTGCACCTCGTCGTTGATGGCGCTTACACCAACCGCACGGTGTTCGGATCGTTGCCCGCCGAGGTGACGTTGATCGGCCGCATTCGTTCCGACGCCAAGCTGTATCATCTGCCCCTCGAGCAGCCCGGCAAAGGCCGCAGGCGTTGTTACGGCGAACGCGCGCCGACGCCCGAGCAACTCCGCCAGGACGACAACGTGCCGTGGCAAACGGTCGAGGTTTTTGCCGCCGGCAGCCTGCACCAGTTCAAAGTGAAGACGCTCGCGCCGCTGCGTTGGCGGCCGGCGGGAGGCAAGCGGGACTTGCGTTTGGTGGTGATCGCACCGTTGGGTTATCGGCCGCGGGCGGGCTCGAAGGTGCTGTATCGCAAGCCGGCGTATTTGATTGTCAGCGATCCGAGTTTGGGGCTGGAGCAGATCGTGCGGCAGTACGTTTGGCGCTGGGAGATCGAGGTCAACTTCCGTGAGCAGAAGACGCTGTTGGGAGTCGGACAGGCGCAGGTGCGGCAGCCGGACGCGGTCGAGCGGGTCCCTCAATTTATGACGGCGGTGTATGCACTACTGCTGTTGGCGGGCGCGAGTTGGAGCCGCCAACAGGGCGTGGACGACGCCTTGCCGCGACCGCACTGGCGACGCCGCTCGCAGCCGCAACGGCTCACCACGCAACGGCTGATCAGCCACCTGCGGGCCGAGCTTTGGGCGGACGGCGTGCAGCGGCAACATTTCTGCGGCTTGCGGAACACTTCGCAATCCAACACGAAGCTGCAGAAACTCCCAAGAGGCGCTCCGCCTGCAGCAATCTACGCTTCCGGCTAACGCCAATCCCCTATTTCCGCACCCTACCCCAAACTTCAACCCTCTTTGAACAGCCAAACTCCAGGGGGCGTAGCTTGCTACGCCCTGGAGTTTGGCCTTTCACTAGATGGGACGCGCGGTAAGCACGTTCTTGAGTTGTGAGGGATCTGAGAATGCTTGTGTCTCAAAACATTTTGAGGTATTCTTGTATCTAGTTGTTTAGCTTGTTGTGTAACTAGATTCATTTCCAAGGAGACCTCATGTCCTTCCCCACCAAACTGCAGTTGATCAAGCGCAAGGCTTCCCAACAGTTCTATGTCAACTTCCCCTCCGCCAGCGCTCAGATGCTCGACTTCCAGCCCGGCGAACAGCTCGAATGGATCCTGCTCGACCGCTCCCAACTCGTGCTCAATCGTTTGCAACCTCCGCCCGTCGAGTTGAAAAAAAAACTCCCGATCGAGTCGTCGACACCTTCTCCCGACTCTTCGCCAAAGGCCTCAACCCCCACGCCCGACAAAGCGTGAACGACCACCTCACCCGCCTCGCTCTCGGTGCCGCCGTCTGCCTCGGCCGCTCCACCATCACCGGCCTGCTACATGCCTCCGGCGAGAGCTTTCAGGACTGGAGCGCCGGCTACCGCCTGTTCTCGCAACAACGCGTCGAGCCGCAACGCCTGCTCGATGCCTCGCGCCGCGAGGTGCTCGCTCGCTTGCCGCCCGAGGCTCCCTTGGTCGTCGCCATCGACGATACACTGCTCGCCAAGTCGAGTCTCAAAACGCCCGGCGTGAGTTGGCGGCGCGATCCGCTTGGACCCAAGTTTCAGGCCAACTTGATTCTCGCGCAGCGCTTCTTGCAGTTCTCGGCAGCACTGCCTCCCAGCGAGCGGCAGCAGCCGGCGCGACTCATTCCGATCGGCTTGGAACACGCGCCGACTCCGCGCCGACCGTCGAAGAAGGCCACGGACGAGGTTTGGAAACAGTACCGGCGCGAGGCTCGCAAGTGCAGCTTGACGGCCCTCGCCGCCAGGCACATCGCGCGCTTGCGCGAGGCCATGAACGCCGATCCCGGAGGCGCTGACAGAGCCTTGCACCTCGTCGTTGATGGCGCTTACACCAACCGCACGGTGTTCGGATCGTTGCCCGCCGAGGTGACGTTGATCGGCCGCATTCGTTCCGACGCCAAGCTGTATCATCTGCCCCTCGAGCAGCCCGGCAAAGGCCGCAGGCGTTGTTACGGCGAACGCGCGCCGACGCCCGAGCAACTCCGCCAGGACGACAACGTGCCGTGGCAAACGGTCGAGGTTTTTGCCGCCGGCAGCCTGCACCAGTTCAAAGTGAAGACGCTCGCGCCGCTGCGTTGGCGGCCGGCGGGAGGCAAGCGGGACTTGCGTTTGGTGGTGATCGCACCGTTGGGTTATCGGCCGCGGGCGGGCTCGAAGGTGCTGTATCGCAAGCCGGCGTATTTGATTGTCAGCGATCCGAGTTTGGGGCTGGAGCAGATCGTGCGGCAGTACGTTTGGCGCTGGGAGATCGAGGTCAACTTCCGTGAGCAGAAGACGCTGTTGGGAGTCGGACAGGCGCAGGTGCGGCAGCCGGACGCGGTCGAGCGGGTCCCTCAATTTATGACGGCGGTGTATGCGCTACTGCTGTTGGCGGGCGCGAGTTGGAGCCGCCAACAGGGCGTGGACGACGCCTTGCCGCGACCGCACTGGCGACGCCGCTCGCAGCCGCAACGGCTCACCACGCAACGGCTGATCAGCCACCTGCGGGCCGAGCTTTGGGCGGACGGCGTGCAGCGGCAACATTTCTGCGGCTTGCGGAACACTTCGCAATCCAACACGAAGCTGCAGAAACTCCCAAGAGGCGCTCCGCCTGCAGCAATCTACGCTTCCGGCTAACGCCAATCCCCTATTTCCGCACCCTACCCCAAACTTCAACCCTCTTTGAACAGCCAAACTCCAGGGGGGCGTAGCTTGCTACGCCCCTACGAATAACTTGCGTGTTATCAGCGCTGTAGGGGTGCGACATGTCGCACCCTCGGACGACCGCAGAGCTATTCGAGGTTTTTTCACAACCCCTAGCGTTGCGACCTACTAATCGAGAACCCGATACCGCCCTCTAGCCCCCCGGCCACCCGAACCTCTGTCCGCCCAACCAAGCGCTCCCACAACCCCTCTGGATTCTCGTCAAACACCGCGGCCGAATCCGCCGCCAACACGTGCCAGGCACCCTCGTCAAGCTCGGCATCCAATTGCCCAGGGCCCCAGCCCGCATACCCGGCAAAAACACGAAAAACAGCGTCCCCCTCGGCTGCCTGCTCCGCAATCAGATCGAGACTATTCCCAAAATAAACCTCGTCAATCACCGCCGTCGCATCAGCCGGGGCCGTCGCCGACCGCACCAGCAGAAAAATCTTGTAAGTCTCGACGGGACCCCCAACGTAAACCCGATCATCCCGCTCGGCCAGTCCCGAAACATCCGGTAGCAGCTCGTCCGCCCGAACCGGAGTCTCGCGGTTGACCACCAGGCCCATCGCCCCGCTCTCGTCGTAGCGGATCAGCAGAACAACCGACTCAGCGAAATTCGATCCTGCCAGGCTGCGGTCCGCCACCAAGAACTTACCCTTGCCCAAGCTCTCGGCATCAGCCGGGCCTGCGGCAAGCAAACCCGCCGCCAGCAAGAAGACCAATTGCAAAAGGCCAAACCGCATCGCCGATAGTACTCTACCAACGTCGAGAATTCCGAGGTATGATCGATGATCTTAGCCCGCCCGGAGCACTCGACGTGAGCCAGCAATCCGACCAGCCAAACCGCGGACGCTTGCCCGATTTCATCATCATCGGAGCCCAGCGCTGCGGAACCTCGTCGCTGTATTCCTACCTCATCCAACACCCGCAAATCGCCCCGGCAAATCGAAAAGAGCTTCACTACTTCGATCTCAACTACCGCGCGGGCGACGATTGGTATCGAGCCCAATTCCCCAGTGCCGCGGTTGGCAACGCCCAGACTCTCACCGGCGAAGGCAGCCCGTACTACCTCTTCCACCCTTTAGCGGCCGAGCGCTGTGCAAGAGTAGTGCCCGACGCCAAGCTCATCGTCATGGTGCGCGACCCGGTCAAGCGCGCCTATTCGCATTACCACCACGAAGTCCGCAAAGGGCGCGAATCGCTCTCCTTCGAAGAGGCAATCGACCGCGAACCCGGGCGCCTAGCAGGCGAACGAGCTAAGCTCGTCTCCGACCCAACTTACATAAGCCGCCCACACCAGTCGTACTCCTACCTAGCCCGCGGTCTCTACACCGACCAGCTCGAAATCTGGCGAAAGCACTATCAGCCAAACCAGATCCTACCCATAGCAAGCGATTGTATGTTCAAAGACCCCGCCATGGAACACACAAGAGTCCTGGAGTTCCTAGGAATCGATCCCGTTCAGCTTCCCGAATTTCGCAAACGCAATGCCGGCCATTACGACCCCATGTCAAAGCAAACCGTCGACCGCCTCAACGAGCACTTCGAGCCGAGTTGGCGCGAGATGCAAGCCCTGTTAGAGCAATTTCAAGATTGACGGAAACTCGATCCGCAACACTTCTCTCTGAGGGCCTCGGCGATCGAAAACTCAGAATTAGCCCTCATACGCAGTCCGGCGTGAGTGACTACTCCAACGTCTCGCCAGACCAGTCTAGCGGCGGACACTCCTCGTTCGTCAGATCACCAGGACAATTCCGTGTAGGCCCCTCGCGGTGACCGTTAATGTTCAACATCGACCCCGCGTGCAGGTTCATCCGTAGGGCTTGACCCGCGGTAAAACCGCTCCTCCCGCTATTGCCGCGTGACATCACATTCGCCGATCCGAACCGATCGAAACTCGGCAGATCGTTTGGGTGTCCGTGGTAGCTGTCCGAGCAGCCACCCTCACGGCATCCGTCGTCGTTGAGGCCAAACGCATGACCAATCTCGTGCGCCAAAGTGTCATCCATTTCGTGTTGACCGATGAAGATGACATTGCGGTCATTTCTGCAATTCAACCCGTGAGCGTTGATGACCTCGTCAGCGACGAAATAAACATTGAGTTCGCCCGCAACGTAAACTTCGTCTGGAAGGGGCAGAAGATCGCAGTCCCCGCGAATCTCGTACCGCGCGGGGACCGGTCGAATCGTAGCCGAGCGGATAAACTCAACACCCACCCCGCTGTCGTTAAACAGCATGTCGGCGACGGCCACCGAGTCTTGCGCGTGCGGCGCTGAGTTTGACCGAGCCAGCCAGATGTTTAGTGGGACTTGCGTTCTGCCTTCGAGATGCAACGTGTGCTCGCGTGCGAGCGCATCGATTTCCGAGCGGCAGCCCGCTGTGGGGCCGGTAGCGCCGACCTCCAGCGCATCTTCAATGCGAAAAAACGCGTCACTAAAGCAGGGCGATCCTGGCGGGTCGACCAGCGCGATGACTGGTGCGTCATCCTGCCTGCCTTCGACCGCGATCCGATCACCCGTTGCGTTGTTCTCGACCGCGACTGCGACTGAGAACGCTAACCCGATGAGCGTGCAGTAGAGAAGATTCGACGGCATTGCGAAACACCCCGGCCGGCGCGCCGCCGGCCCATCAGCATTCAAGATGGAAGTCGGTATCTAGGGCCGAGTCTTGATGGCCGAGAGTGGGCCCTCCTTCGGTCAAACGGTAGTCGAACAGAACCAGCTTCGCGAACGGCTCGTCGTCGGTGCAGAATCCACACCTGCTCCCATCGGGGCGTTTTTGAACACCGATCGTCGGCCGTACTACGAAGGTCCGCGGTTGGTTCTTTTCCAGCGGGAATCCCGCGGCGTCGGGTGGATTCTGAAACACATCAGCCATCGGGGTCGACCCCTCACGCGGCGTGACGAAAATTCTCTCGGGAACGCTATCCGCCGAGAACCTCATTTGGATCGGCGCCGCGCCGGCGCCATTGTTTTTGCAGACGCGGGCGGTACCGTTTACAAGCTCGTAGAAAGGTTGGTCGTTGACCTGGAAAACCTTAACCACGAGTTGCGGACGCTGACCCACCGGATCGGCGCATGCTCCGGGACCGTCTTTTGGCAGCCCATTTCCGCACTGAGCCCCAGCCAGGCCCATCGCGGCAATGGCGAAAGCCGCCGATTTGCCGAACTCTCTGCGGGTTTCGTGAGTTGGGTTTGATTTTTCAGACCGGCTGAGCGAAGTGTCGCTTCGCAATCCGCGATCACCTTGATTTTTCGTCATATCGTCTTCCATTTCTCCTCCTAGGGTTGAATCGATGTACCGTCCCGGCGCCAGACGCGGCGCAACGCGGGCCGTTCTCGAAAGCTGTTAGTCATTTCCTCCGACAATTTCGCTGTACCGGGAGTCGCTTCGCAGCGGCTCAAACCAGCTACTAGTTTCAAGTTGTTTCTTAAGGTCAGCCCTTTCGTATCCAGCTTGCAACGCCGCCGCCAGCCAGTCGAACGCCTCATCGATGCGCCCCAGTCGCGAGAGAGTGGCAGCGTTTCGAAACATCGCGCGAGCGCCGGCGGCCTCCCCCAGGCCCAGGGCCTTCTCCAGCCAATTCCCGGCTTGATCGCTCTGCCCGCCACCTGCTCGATAGTGCGCAATCAAGCTGTATAAGTCGATGCGCTTGTCGTTGAGTTGCAGCGCCTCCTCGGCGAGGGCCGCCGCTTTCCGGTAGCTGTCACCGGCCCGTTGGTCGCTCAAATAGTCGAACGCCGCCGCCAACTCACCTCGTAGCGCGTAGTCGCTCCCTTTCAACTCCACTGCCCGGCCGTAGCGCCGCGCCGCTTCCGCATACTCGCCTCGGTCAAGGGCGATCTTTGCCAGGCCGGCGAGTGCCGCGGGACGGGGCTCAATTTGGATTGCCTGTTCGAACCTCGCGATGGCCTCTTCCAGCCGACCGCTGCTTGCGAGCGCGGCGCCTAGATTTTGATGAGCCTGCGCACTATCGGGTGTGAGATCGAGGTATCGCTCGAAGGCCTCGATCGCCGCGGCGTGATTTTGCTCGCGGAAGTGGAATCTCCCCGCTTGCTGGTACATCCTCCAATCGGCCGGCCGGCGTCGAATTGCTTGATCGTAGGTCGCCAGCGCCTCATCTCTCTTGCCTGTTTCTGCATAAACCTTTGCCAGGCCCAGCAGCGCTTCGGCGCTTTTCTCTTCAAGCTCCAATGCTTGCTGGAAATTTTCTAAAGCCTCCTCGTGATTGCCGGTCGCGAAGTTGACGTTGCCCAGGCCAATCTGAATTTCCGGTAGTTGATCATTCAGCGCTTTGGCGGTCTCACAGCTCTCGGCAGCTTCTTCCAGAAGCGTGCGGTCGCTCCGCCGCTCAAACATCCGGAATTTCGCTTCACAGAGTCCCGCATGCGCTAATGCAAACCCCTCGTCCTCTTCAATCGCCCGCCGAAACTGCAAAATCGCCCGGTCAATACTCCGAGTGTCATTGCTTCGCGCCAGATACCCGACTCCGGTCTGATAAAACTGGTCCGCGCCCAGTTCGGCCTGACTGACTGCTGATTCTGAGTCCAGCTGCTCCGGCTGGATCCGCAGGTTCATCAGGTTTGCCAAACTTCTCGCCGCCGCATCCTGTAGACCAAGCGTGCTGCTGCGCGACCCCCGCACCTCGACGCTGCCGACCTGATGACCCTCGGCCGCATTCACGAGCGCCAGCGTCAGACGCAGCACATCCCCTTGCGCTTGCAAGTCTCCGGCAACCGCGTAGTTTGCCCCGAGCTTGTGCGACGCGTCCTCCGCGTCTCTGACCTCGCGTTGGATCACCGTGCTTGCCGCCATCACGAGGAGCTTCTCGTTAACGCCTTCGTATTGCGAAAGACGTTTCGTAATGGTGCGCATCAGGCCGTCCGCCAGAGCCTGCAGCTCCTCGTCGCCACCGATCGTGTCAAAACGCAACACGGCGACCTGAAGCTGTTGCTCCTCCCCTATCATTCGTTGGCGCAAATCCGGCATGAAACGGGCCACGCCGGCGAACAAAACTACCGCCGCGGCGATCTTCGCTACGAGAAGTCTCCCTTTAGACCAAAATCGTCGGCGTCCAGTCGCACCTGGTTGAATTACCAACGTAGGCAACTCGGTCGCTCCTTCGAGTGCCGCGACCACGATGCCTGGACTCGCTGGGCGGTTTTCGGGCTCCTTGTCTAGGCAGCGAATGATCGTCGCATTCCACGTTTCATTCAGGTCAGGGACATGCTCCTTGGGTGCGGCGAAAGTCCCATCTAATTTCTGAACAATGTTGTCCGCGAGCGTCTCTGCCTCGAAAGGCCGCACTCCCGTAACCGTTTCGTAGATCACCAGGCCCAGCGCGTAAACATCGGTGCGAGCGGATATCAGTTCCCGCTGCGCTCTCAACTGCTCGGGAGCCATATAGCTGGGCGTCCCGACCAACTCGCGCGATCCGCTCAGCGTCAGTCCGTCCGGCGCGCCCAGCCCGTCGCGTCGAGCTAGACCGAAGTCGGTAATCTTGACCTCTGGCGCGATGCCGCCCTCGCGGTCGGACAAAAGAACGTTAGACGGCTTGAAGTCGCGATGGACTATCCCATCCCGGTGCAGCGCCTCCAACCCCGCCGCCATCTGCCGAACCAATAGCAGCGCGGCCTCAGGCGAAAGTCGCCTCGCCGGCTGGCGGTGCAGGTGAGTGGAGAGCGTCTCGCCCTCGATCAGCTCCATCGCGAAGGCCAGCGGACCGGCTTTATCCGCCGGGTCGTGGATCAAGTCGTAGATCGCGCACAGATTCGGATGCGATGCCTTGCGGCCGTTCAAGATTTCAGCCTTGAACCGAGCGCGATTCGTCGCATCGTACGTCAGTTCGGGCCGCAGAGTCTTGACGGCCACGCGGGCCCCAAGCTCAAGATCGATCGCTTCGTAAACCTCGCCCATGCCGCCGGAGCCAATTTGACGCACCACCTGAAAACGGCCCGCGAGCGACACGCCGCTGGTTAATCCACTTGGCGGGGCCTCCGCGCGGCTTACGACCTGATCGACGACCGCCGAATCTCGATGGTGAAATTCAATAAGCGACGCGACCTGTTGCCGTATTCCGGCCGCTTCGCACTCATTGGCGAGATATTCCTCAAGCTCCGGGCCCTTTAGGCCTACAGCTCGGTGAAAGTGTTCCTCTATTTGCTCTGATTGGGACAACATCACAGAGCCTACGTGTTCGGGATGTTACGCCGTGCCTATCCATCATAAACGTAACCGTGCTTTCACGCAAAGCGTTTTCCACCGTATCGAACGCCGGCCACAAAGCGGAATCGACCATCGAGTTTTGGTACCCTAACCGCTCGATGGCTTCCGTTGACTTCGATCCGAGCAAAAAGAAGCTGCTGTTTTTTTCGAGAGGCCGCGGTAGTGGCCACGCTATCCCCGATATAGAAATTGTCCGCGAACTCCATTCGCTCCGCGACGATGTCGATATCCGCTTCGTTTCTCACGCCACAGGGGCAAAAACGTTGGCGAATTTCGGCTTCACGGTCATCGATCTCGATCTGCCCGAGCTGACTTCGCTACTCGACATGATCGTGTTGGCATCTAAGGTCACCGGCTGGCTAGACCCAGATCTAGTCGTAAGCCACGAGGAGTTTGGCGCCTTGCCGGCGTCGAAGATCTACGACAACCCGGCCATTTTTATCACCGACTGGTTCGTTGAGAATTCCCGAATTACGATGCAGACAATGCGCTACGCCGAAAGCGTCGTCTTCATCGACGAGCCCGGCTTTTTCGAGGAACCGGCCGTCGTGAACGGTCGAGTCAATTACGTCGGCTCGATCATGCGAAAGTTCGACTACGCCCCCGCCGATCGCGAGCGCGCCAGAGCCAAACTAGGCCTTCCGGCGGATGCCGACGTCATCTCGGTGCTTCCCGGCAGCTACGCCAACGAAAAGCGCGTGCCGATCGCCGATCTAGTCCTAGGCGCGTTCCAGCAGTTAGAATCACCGGCCAAGAACTTGGTCTGGGTTGCCGGAGCCGACGAACAATTACTCCTCGAGAAATCCAAAGGTTGTGACGGCGTTGTCGTTAGCGGCTACGAGTGGCAGATCGACCGCGTGATGGTTGCAAGCGACGTCGCCATTACGAAGGCCAACCGCAAAACCGTTCTCGAACTCGAGAGCCTAGGCATCCCATCGATCGCGATTTCGCCTCAAACGAATCCAATCGACGACGCCCGCGTCGCGGAATGTAAAGGCGTTCGCTTCAGACGACATTCAGAGCTAAACGCCAAAGCTCTACTCGGCGACATCAATGATCTGCTGCGCCGGCCCCCGGCTACACCTACACCGTCAGCCGCCGCCAAGGGAGCGCCTCTAGCGGCTCAGCTCATCTCTGACGCGATCGATTCAATTCAAGAAAGCGATGATTAGCCCGAATTTTGCGGGCTTCGGATTGCGCGTAGGACTGTGCGCGAAGCCGCGGAATTTGAACTCCGGTTAGGGGTGGCGTTTGTTGTCCGACCGGGGCGATAGTGAACACTTTAGACCAAGCGTTTCTCCCGCGACCGCCCACTACTCCGTCGTGGCTTGCGGCCGTGTAGCGCTCAATTCTCGCTGTAACCAGGCCCGCCCGAAGCTCCAGTCTCGTTTGACCGTCCGGGGCGCCACCTCGAGCGCCACTGCGGTCTCCTCCACCGTATAGCCTCCGAAACAACGGTATTCAACGACCTCAGCCACTCGTGGATGCGCCTTCGCTAGCGAGTCCAGCGCGTCGTTGAGTGCCACCAGTTCGGCGGCCGGAACTGTTGCGACGACCCGCTCATCGACGTAAGTCACAACCGAGATACCGCCGCCGCGCTTCTGAGCAAGATGCTTGCGGGCGTGGTCGATCAGAATTTCGCGCATTTTGCGAGCCGCGACCCGAAAAAAGTGCGATCGATGCTGCCAATCGATCCGATCAAGCCCCATCAGGCGCACGACGGCCTCGTTGACCAGTTCCGTCGGCTGAATTGAATGCCGGCGCCGTTCATTCCTCAGATACGAGCCGGCAAGTCTTCGCAACTCGTAACTGACGAGTTCGATAAGCTGATCGCCAGCCTCACTATCGCCGTCGTTGAAGCGCTTGAGCAAGACCGTAACGTCACCCGGGGGCTGAGCACGTACTGTCGGCATTTCAGTCTGTCCTCAAAATCATAGCGCGGCAAATCGTCGCCCGATTGGCAAATCGCCGCGAATGCGGCTACCCTGTTGAATCCTCCTGCGCGAACCGAACGAAATGTCCAGCGTAAAAATCATCTACATTGCGGGATGCTGGCGCAGCGGCAGCACCTTGTTTGGTGATGCCCTCGGCTCGATCTCCGGCTACTGCCATATCGGGGAACTCCATCACGTCTGGGGCCGAGGTCTGACTAAGAACTGGCTATGCGGTTGCGGACAACCGTTCCGCCAATGTCCATTCTGGAGACACGTCGCCAAAGTTGTCGACTGGGAAAGTTCCGCGACCTCCCCCGAGCAGCTCGAGCACGACCGGCGCGCGTTGTGGAGCGAGAAGCGTTCAGTCGAAGATATCGAAACGCTCTCGCTCAGATATCCGCAATATGTCGCCGAAACCCGCGAACTTGTCGATCGCGCGATCAACACCAGCGGCTGCCGTTTTCTAATAGATTCCTCGAAAACATTCCGACAAGCGTGCGTTCATCTAGCAGCCGGAAATGTCGAGTTCTTTGTTGTCCATTTAGTAAGAGATTCCCGCGCCACTGTGTACTCACTCACTCACCGGATAAAGGAGCGCGCTGACGATCCGGGTGGTTCCTCGATGCTCGAGGCAACCCCAGAGCAGGCGATCCGGTTATGGGCTCGATCCAATATTGAATCTGAGGCACTCGGGGGCCTGAACCCGCCGAACTACCTCCTTATTCGCTACGAAGACTTTGCGTCTGATCCGCGTTTAGCTCTGGCCAAGGTGCTCGACCTCGTGAACGACCGCCGCGATCCAGAAACCCTTCCGATAGAACGGCGCAAAACCCTCAGACTCGCAACCACCCACACAATCTCCGGAAACCCAGGCCGTATCCGCGCCGACAACCGCGTAGAGATCCGCGAGGACAAGGAATGGAAAACCGCGATCTCGGCCACGCTCGACTCAATGGTCACCGGGAGAACCGCCGAGCTTCTCCACCGCTACGGATATACCGTACCCCAAACCCCCGAAAACCAAGAAACGGGGGGGTAGGATTGCGCCGATCCGGTGAAAGTCAAAGGCTGAGATGATCGGGGATCAGAGACAAAGGTGAATCACTGTAAACTACTGAATATATTGAATTTACGGAACTATCGGTGCTCTGTAATCGCCTACAGAGAAATGCGTGCCGGGAGCGCCGCCCCGCCCGTACCGGGGTTTTGAAATTTCTTTTTCCTTTGAAATCAGCAACCTAGAGATGCAGTCGGTCGAAAACCGGACACACGGGTCTTAAACTATACGTGGAGGACGTAGAAAGCCCCGCAAGGAGGCTCGAAATTTACCGAAAACCCTGCCAAATCCGGCCACAGGGCGGGATTCATGATGCGGCCTAGGGATCAGATTAGACGAGCACGCGAGGAGTTCCACGTTCTGCCTTGACGAGTTTGACGAAATACAATGATGAGTATGACAGGTCATCCCCACCCAGCGATTTATAGAGAAAACCGAACAAATCCGGACATTTCCGGACATTTCGGCAAGCGGCACGTCCGCGATCAGCCTCCCCGGGGCGGGACTGTCCCATGAGACAACGCAATCTAAACCGCGAAATCGAACCCACGTGTGGACTGTCCCATCCCAGCGAAGGAACCAGCGAAGGACCCAG
Source organism: Bryobacterales bacterium (assembly GCA_965247305.1). Lineage (GTDB taxonomy): Bacteria > Acidobacteriota > Terriglobia > Bryobacterales > UBA6623 > CATQHP01. The sequence goes on from OZ252030.1 coordinate 341,211, forward strand.
CGAACCAGCGCCAATCCTGAACCCAAGAACCAACCCCCCCGATCCTGCTCTCCATTCCAAAATTCACAATTCGCGAAGCGAAGCCGCTCCCTGATCTTGATATAGTCACCGCATGAACCGCAGGCATTTTCTAGCAGCCGCTTCCGCCATCACCCTCAAAGCCAATTCGCACTACCGGGTCGGCGTCATCGGCCACACCGGCCGTGGGGATTACGGCCACGGCGTCGGCGATGTTTGGTCCGCATTCCCCCAAGCGGAAGTTGTTGCCGTAGCCGACCCCGACCCCGAGGGACGAGCAACTGCGCAGGCCCGCACCGGCGCAAAAAATTCCTACGCCAACTATCACGACTTGCTAGAGAAAGAAAAGCCCGACATCGTCAGCATCTGCCCGCGCCACTTAGACCAACGCGTCGAGATGACGACGGCCGCCGCTCGGTCCGGCTGCCATATCTATCACGAAAAATCGTTTGCGGCGACTCTGCCCGAAGCAGACACGATGGTCGAGGCGATTCAGAATGCCGGCGTCAAAGTCCAGCTCGCGCATCAAATGCGGCGATCGCCTTTCACGCTAAAGGCCAAGAAAATGATCGCGGCCGGCGAGATTGGCGAGATCCAAGAACTGCGAGGCCGCGGCAAGGAAGACAGCCGCGCTGGTGGCGAAGACCTCGTCGTCCTCGGCTCGCACATCTTTGACATGATGCGCAATTTCCTCGGCGATCCGAAATGGGTCTTCGGGCACGTGACGACGCGAGGAGAGGAGCTCGAGTTCCATCACATTGGAAGTCCGAGAGAGCCGATCGGGCCAATAGCCGGGCGCCAAATGTCGGCGATGTTTTCGTTTGGCGAAGGCATTCACGGCCACTTCGGATCAAAGCAGTGCGAGCAGACCCATATATGGCGTTTCGGCACGCACATCTATGGCAGCAAGGGAGTCATCTTTCTGCCGAACGCCATCTACCCGGCGGGTGCCCAAGCCTACATCTTGCGCAGCCCGGCCTGGGTTCCAGACGCGCTCCACAAATGGGAACCCATCGAGCCCGAACACCGCAGTCTCGGCATCGAACGCTACCTTACCGCTAACGCGCTGATGGTCGAAGATTTGTTAGGTGCGATCGAAAACGGCGGCGAACCGGCCTGTAGCGAACGAGCCGGGCGCTGGACGATCGAAATGACGCAGGGCCTCTACGCCTCGCAACTACAACGAAAACCGATCGACTTCCCGCTTACGGATCGCAAACACCCGCTCGAAAATCTTCGTACGAAAGGGGCGAGCGCATAGCCCGGGCCTGAATCCTTGGGAGAGATCGGCGAACCGCTTAAATCTAGATCACGCCGCGTCTGCCGCCGCTGCCGGCAAAGCGTGGGTCCTCGATGCCGCGACGATCTTTTTGAAACACCCGCCAGCCATCGTAGACGACGTCGCCAACATAATAAGCATCGCGGTACATACTGTGATCGCCAGGCAATTCTTCTTTTTTCGCGGGATGTTTCAGTTTCGGAAACAGCACGAAATCGAGATACGTAAATGCGCGGAAATTCGCACCTTGGAAAGCGATTGCCGACACCACTTCCGGACACTCGCGGCGCATCAAATCCGACGCTTGCTCAGCGTCAGGGTCGTCAGGCAACTCGTTCAAACGCGCCTTGATTGCTTCCAACTCCTCCTTCACAGTCTGTTTTCCTGACGTCGTCCAGGCGTCGAGGCGGTTCAAAAACGCCTTCACGCGAAATCGCCCAAAGGCCAACAAGATCACCCCAACAAAGGGCAAAAAGTAGCGAATCAGGACACCCGTCTCACCGTCGGAGCCAAAAACGCGGAAAGCCCAAAATCCCAGTATCGCTAGGCCGGCGACTGCGGCCAGCAGCCCTGGAATGAACTTCACAGAAACTACGTAGCGCGAATGGAATGACTCCAGCTCGTCAACCGCCGCCTTCAGCGCCTCACGGGCACGAGCTGCCGCAAACACCGATTTGTCCCAAGTTTCATGCGTCGCCCCAGGTGGGTAGTAGAGCACGAATAGCTTCTCTGTCGGCACCGGACGGCCGCTGTAGCTACAGATCATGTGGATGGAAATCCAGGCGCTAATCTGGGCGGACGCCCGTAGCCGACAGCCCGGAAAGCAAAACTGAGGATATCACACTAAAGTCCCCGGAGAGAGGCCTTTTAGGCATCGCGGGTTGGCCGCAAACCGCAGCTCCACCAGACCGAATCGCCGACTGTTGTTTACCGCAGCGGGATGCCAAACAGGGCTTCAACCGCAACCGGTTGCCCGTCACGGAACGCGGGCGTGAACTCCCAGTTCTGCAAGCCGGCGATGATCGTGGGCTCGATCTGCTCGTCGCCTCCTGACACGATCCGGAAGTTGTCGAGCTGCCCTTCTTCACTCAAAGTGGCGTACACGACCAACCGCCTCGGCAAATTACGAAGCAGCTCGTCGTCGCGGTCAATGTCAATATCCGATCGCCGCAGGGCGAATGGCAGGTCGATGCGGCGCCGCTGTCTGACTCGAATCAGGCCGCCGCCGTCGACATATTCTAGGCTCCCCGGAGCACCATCTTTGTTCTCGCAGAACTGCAGCACCCACTTGCGCGGCGCGCCAGGAACCTCGACGTAAACCGTGTAGACCGGATTGCCCTTCAATACGCCGGAGGCTTCGGGCATCGCCGATCTTGAGTTTGAGATCAGAATGATCCCGTGGTACTTGCGCGGGGCTGGAGTTCCGGAGCCAAAACCAAGGCCCCGTCGAATACCGTTGAGGCCCCAGCCGGCGGTCCTGTTGGAACCGTCGCCGCCGTTGCCTTCGCCGCTTCCGCCTCCGCCGCCTGATGTAGCACCCGGCCAACCCGGGAGCGCGCCCTGCACACCCCAGACTGGCGACCGGGGGTCGAAGCCTGGAATGCCGGCTAGGAATCCGGGGTCGCCCAGCGGAACTGATTGCCCGTTGAGAATTCCGATGGACAGCGGCATACGATCCATGCCCATGAGGGCCGCCGGAGGTAGCGGAGCCAATTGCCCGCTGTCTCCGATATCCGGTAGCGCGATCCCTAGATCCGCCAGCGAGGGCACATTCGCGTTGAAAAAGTCTTGAAGCGGCGCTCGCTCCGAGGCCAGCATCATCGTCTCGGCGGCGCGAAGCACCTCCGCGAGCGAGACAGCGACTTCAGGCGTCGGGACATCAATTTCCCCAACCGCCGTCGGCGGAGGCATCTCGGGTACAACGATCTCGACAACGGCTCGCTGCGGTGCCAGCGGTCCTCGTTCAAGCTCTTCCTCCGGCCCGCCGTCTCCTGACTCTCTGTCGCCACTCGGTCTGTCTTCCGACTTGCTCTCGGGGGACTCAATCTCCGGAGCTTGCAGAGCGTCCGGATCTGGCGGGATCTTCTTCTCGGGCGCCAACATTTTGGCGATCCCGGCCGGCACGCGGAAAGGCTTTTCCGTTTCACTAAACTGCAACACGACCATGTCGTACTGGCGTGGCTCAAAAGGCAACGTCGCGTGAAAGATCACTTCCAGAAGAGGAATGGAAGCAACGACGAAGATCTGTGCGAACAAGGCGCCCAGAAAGCTCAGGTGCCGACAGGTGCCCGCTTCCGGCGGCGGCGTGAATAGACCATCGACGAACAGATCCGTCTCTTCGGCAGAGGGTTTGGCCAAGTAGAGCGCTAGCCACAGCAGCACTCCAGCCGACGCTAGAGCAAGAAAAAATCTTGCGCGGGAATTTCAGGGAACTCGACCATTACCAAGAAGATCGTGGGACGACGTAATTCAGTTTAGGGACGCCCGTACCGGGAGGGGTATCAGGTCAAGGCACTAAGTTGCTTAGGGTTTTCGTGTTAGCACTCTTAGCCGGATTTAGAAAAACCCTACTTGTTTTCCGCGGCCCAGATCTCAAATCGATTGGCTGCAGACTGCCAAGCCGGGGCGAACCCACGCTGATCCATTTTCCGCCGCGCTAAGGAGTACCAGCCCTCTTGACGGTCAATTAGTACGAATTTGATAGTGTTGAGGTCGGCGGGGACGCTACTGTCTTCGAAGAACACACCCGTCCGCCGTGCCCTGGAAATTTGGTCCGGGAGGATCAGATTCGCAAGCAGCCACTGGTTTTCAGGAAGCACCAGATCAACATCGTCGCTACCGAGGGCGACGAGCTGATGCATAGCATCGCGAAGTTCCGATCGCACGTCGTTGGTCATCTTCAGATAGCCGCGCTCGGCGTAGTAGATGTCCCGCGCATTGACTGCGAGTAGCATCGCTACGATCGCTCCCGCGGCGGCCGGGGTGCGACGCGGCATCCGGGTTGCCAGCCCAACTAATGCTCCAAGTGTCAAAACGACAGCGGGAAACACCATCGGCAGGAAGAAGCGATCGAAAAGGGCATAGCCCAACCAGTGCAAAGCCGCGCAGTAGACGAGCGGCGCGACCCCAACAGTAGCTATAACGGCGACGAATGTCGGATGCTGCCGCCACCATACTGCAATCCCAGCGATCACGCCCAACAAGTACAGAGGCCACGGTCGAAACAGACGCGGCAGGAGTTCGGAGACGATTGAGAGATAGGACGCCTCAACTTCGACGAAACGTCGAAGATCGTAGGCGAGCTCACTTCCGCGCGCAAGATCCCGCTGTGCCTTGCGCGTAGCGGACTGATCAATGATCTTCGTGATTTCGGCGTTAGTTCGATATTCACCCGATAACATCGTCGGAACGACCGTATCGAGTCCAAATGCCAGTACCGAAATAACCATCGCCACACCGACGGCTTGTAGCGATCGGCGGTCGCCTAAGCGCCACCAGGACAACCCGTAACCGAGCGCCGCCAGTCCGAGAAAGCAAATACCTTCGGTGCGGCAGATCGCCGCCAGTCCGAGCGCGGACAAAACGACAAGCGGTCGAGACCCGCGGGTCCAAAGCCACACAGCGCCAATCAAGAGGGCGCTAAACAGCGCCGTCGAGTTGCCCGAGATTACCGAGTTGAATACCGTACGATTCGACATAAGCAAGCACAGGCAAGCGGCAGCGGGCCACGCCCCCCAGTAACGATGCACGACCCATCCGCCGCCGACCGCGGCTGCGAAAGCGACAAGGATAGACCGCGTTAATGCCGCTGCTGAACCATACAGCGCATTGATGGGTCCGTCGATGAGTATTTGTAGAAGCTTCGGTGTTGCGATCGTCCACGTATCGAGCTGCTGCCCGCCGACTAACAGTTTCCACGCCAGATACTGGCTTAGCGTGTCATCGTCGGCTAGATCGAAGTTCTTCGACCAGGCGATAGCGATGTAGGCCACCGAGCCAACCGCCGCCATCCAGAGAAGAAGTCGCTGCGAGTAGATTGCAACGCGGTGATTGTTCATGGACGTTACTCGCTGAGATTCTATGGTATCTCGGTGAATCGCCACGGCTGCCGGCTGCCCCGCTGAACAATCTTCTCTCGGAGTCGGCATCTTTGGAACTAGTTGGCCCACACGCGGAGTCAGGGGGTTTACGAAATGGCTCACTGATAGTCATATCGACGATTCGCTCATCGACGCAAGTTGATCGTAAATTCTCGCTCCAGCCTGGTCGATTGCACTTTCGCCTACCAGACTTCGGAGTACTTTGGGTGATTGATTACGTAGCTAAAAATCTATCAAGTTGTTGATACTTTGATACTTATGGATGTCCTGCGACCTCGGCCAAAAGAAAAAATACGATTTTTGGAATTAGCACTTGTCGCCGCCTATGATCTCTGGTATAGTAATTCTAATGCCGGGGGGGCAACCCCACCAACCGAGACTAACCTCAACCAAAAAAGACCCCTGAAACACACCCCTCCGGCACCCCTTTTTCCTTACATCCCCGACTCAAACCAAACGCCGCGCAACCCGGTTGCTTGGCCACTAGACTTCGTATGTCTAACGCCCTATAGTGAGGGGTATTGTTTGACGGATCAATGAGCAAACCTATAAAGCCCAACGTGTCCGAAGAACCCGCGATTGATCCGCGAGTTCTTGAATCCGCTCACCGAACAGTCTTCGAGCCGAAACCGGTTAAAACCTTCAACTGCCGTATTTGCTCTGAGCCGGGAGCGAGCGAACAGTCCGAGGGGCTGTGTTGGGTTTGTCGGCGGCTGAAGATCAGCGCCTGGCGTGACATCGAAGTGCAAATGCCGATGTCAGAGTAGTTTTTTTCGAAGTTTCAGTTCCGTTGTTCGTGAAACGCGAGTGATCTCGTGGTTAAGACATGATCGTCGATTCAAGCTCCTGCCCTAGCCCGCAATTCTCACCACGTGGCGTGAGAAAGTGCGTTAAAGGTGCTTCAATACGAGGCGGGCGACTCTCGGCGCGCGAGCGCAACGAAGTAGTAGCGCACCGATCGCGTGCTTCTGCCGTCAGGTGGTGAGAAATGCGGGTTAGGAGCGCGCAGCGCTAGTGGCTTGGCTTCGCAAAAACGACGAACCGAAGAAGGTTCGCACGGAGGGTCTTTGGATCAAGTGCGATTCGTGTAGCGCGACGATCTGGAAAAAGGACCTTGAAGCCGCCGGCATGGTCTGCGAAAAGTGCGGCTTCCATTTCAAAATCAATGCCCGCGAGCGGCTGAAGCTGCTGTTTGATGACGCCCGCTGGGAAGAGTTTGGTTGGAACCTCCGTTCAACCAACGCATTACAGTTCGTCGACCGCAAACCTTACGATGAACGCCTCGCGGAGGCAAAAGCGCAGACCGGTCTCCACGATGCCGTGATCTGCGCCGAGGGGAAACTAGCTGGGCGCGATGTCATCGTCTGCGCCATGGAATATCGATTCATCGGTGGCAGCATGGGTGCCGTCGTTGGCGAGAAACTTACCCGAGCCGCCGAACTGGCGAACGAACGCTCAGCCCCGCTTGTCATTATTTCCGCCTCGGGCGGCGCGCGCATGATGGAAGGCATGATCAGCCTGGTTCAGATGGCCAAGGTATCGGCCGCGCTCAAGAGGCTCGACCGCGCCCGGGTTCCCTACATCAGCGTGCTGACCGACCCGACTACGGGTGGCGTCACGGCAAGCTTTGCCATGTTGGGCGATTTGAATATTGCGGAGCCCGGAGCTTTGATCGGGTTCGCCGGCCCACGGGTGATCGAACAGACGATTCGCCAGAAATTACCGAAGGGTTTTCAGCGCTCGGAGTTTCTTGTCGAACACGGTATGCTCGACGCGGTTGTTGCCCGCGGCCAACTGAAGGATTACATTGCGCACGCGCTGGCATTCTTCTGCGACACCGCCGCGTAAAGTAGCTTTCGGCTTCGCAAGCGATGGCGTACGAACAATCCGTCCGTTATCTCTTCTCGCTGCTAGGCTCAATTCGCAAAGAGAATTTTGGCCTTGAGCGCATGCGGCTCTTAGTGGCCGAGCTCGGTCACCCCGAGCGTGGCCCGGGCATCGTCCACATCGCGGGAACGAACGGCAAGGGCTCGACGGGCGCGATGATCGAGGCGGCCCTGCTTGCCGCCGGGCATTCCACCGGATTTTATAGCTCGCCTCATTTATCGCGGATTAACGAGCGCTTTCGCGTGAACGGCGTTCCGGCGAGCGACGACGCTGTGTCTAAGGGGATCGAACAGGTGCGTCTGGCGAACGAAAGCGTTGTCGGCCAGCACGGACGCTCAGCGCATCCAACTTTTTTTGAATCGGCAACGGCGGTGGCCTTGTGTATTTTCCGCGACGCGGGCGTTGACTACCGCATCGTGGAAGTCGGGCTCGGCGGCCGTCTGGACGCCAGTAATGTTGTCGAACCGGAAATCGCGGTCGTCACCCGAATTGCCTTCGACCACGAGGGTTTTCTCGGAAATAGCTTGAAGCAGATCGCGTGCGAGAAGGCGGCGATTATCAAGCCTCATTGCCGCGCCGTAGTCGGATTGCAAGATGACGAGGCTCGACGCGCGCTGTTCGATCACGCGCGTCAGGTCGGAGCAACGGCAATCGATGCGGCAGCTGCGTGGCGAGTGACGAACCTGAAAGACGTTGACGGCTATCGGCAGTTTAAAGCTGTAGAAGCAAATAGCTCAATTGAGATCCGGCTCGGGTTGGCGGGAGAGCACCAGGTCGAGAACGCTATATCAGCTATCGCGGCACTTAGTGCTCTTCAGATTCCTTCCGCTGCAATCGCGGCCGGACTCGGCCAAGTGAAGTGGCCCGGTCGTCTAGAGCTGATCGACGGCAGTCCGAAGATCTTGCTTGACGCGGCCCACAACCCGAGTGGCGCCTTCGCCTTGGCCGCGTTTTTGGGGCAGCGGGCTAGCGGCCGACGAGTGACATTGATCTACGGCTCATCGCGAGAAAAGGCGGTTGACGAGGTGGCAGGGTGGCTGTTTCCCGCGGCGGATCGGGTCATCCTAACGCGGTCGAAGATCAAGCGCGCGCTACGGCCCGAAACGTTGCTGACGATCGCCGGGCATCATCACGACAAAATTGAGATGGCCGCTACGCTCGAGGAGGCAATTGATTCCGCGCGCGAACATTCGTCGTCGAATGGCTGGATCGTCATCGCTGGATCGATTTACTTAGTCGGAGAAGCGCGTGACTTTCTGGGGTGTAGATAGAAATACGGGCTAGTCCGTTTATAGGAAGGTTGCGCGAACTTGCGCTAGGAAGGCTGAGACCCTTTCGGTGGGCTTGCCCTCGCGACCGAGTGCTTCCACTGGTAGGAAGCCTCGATAGCCGGTTTTTTCGATGATCGCCCTGAGCCTGGGTAGATCAATCGGAACGGCTGAGAACGGCGCTGACAAACTAGACCACAGAACGGCGTTTTAAAGCCGTTCAAGGGCGGCGGAAAATTAGACCGCCCGGGTGGTCCGCTGGCATCCATTCGGTGTTTTGTGGAACACGGGAAGGATGTATCGCGTGGAGCTATATGCTCAAGTACGGCGCAGTGTCTACGTCGAAGGGCTGAGTGAACGCGAAGCCGCCAAGCGGTTTGGCTTAGCGCGGGAGACGGTGCGCAAAATGCTGCGCTACGCTGCTCCGCCGGGCTATCGGCGGAGCAAACCGGTGAGACGGCCGAAGCTCGAAGCGTTCACCGGAATCATCGATCAGATCCTGCTCGACGATCAGCAACAACCAAAGAAACAACGTCACACCGCGAAACGCATCTTCGATCGCCTACGCGAGGAGTACGATTTCAGCGGTGGCTACACGATCGTCAAGGACTACGTCCGCGAGAAGAAGCTCGGTGGACAAGAGATGTTCGTGCCACTGGCGCATCCGCCCGGCGACGCGCAGGCCGACTTCGGCGAAGCGGTTGTCGTTATCAATGGAGTCCAGCGCAAGGCGCACTTCTTGGTTGTCGATCTGCCGCACAGCGACGACGCCTTCGTTAAGGCCTTTCCCGCCGAGACGACGGAAGCCTTTTGCGAAGGACACAACGCCGCGTTTCGTTATTTCGACGGCGTGCCACGCAACATCGTCTACGACAACACGACGCTGGCGGTGGCAAGGATTCTCGGCGACGGCACGCGCAAACGTACGCGGGTGTTCAGCGAACTGCAGTCGCACTACCTGTTCGCCGATCGTTTCGGGCGTCCGGGCAAGGGCAACGACAAGGGAAAAGTCGAAGGGCTAGTGGGCTTCGCACGGCGCAATTTCATGGTGCCGATCCCGAGATTCGAGAGTTGGGAAGCCTTCAACGAACACCTCGAAGAGAAGTGCCGAGCCAACCGTGAACGGCGTTTGCGACGGCACACCGAAACCGTCGGCGAACGCTTCGAGCGCGATCGGGAAGCGCTCTTGCCCTTGGCACCGACAGCCTACGATGCCTGCGACAAACGCTCGACAAGGGTGACTTCGTTGTCGCTGGTGCGCTACGCGACAAACGATTATTCGGTGCCAACGCGTTACGGCCACCGCCAGGTCCTGATCAAAGCCTACGTGGATGAGGTAGTGATCTGTTGCGGCAGCGAAGAGATCGCCCGCCATCAGCGCAGCTATGAACGTGAAGAGTTGGTTTTCGATCCGCTGCACTACTTGGCGTTGTTGGAACGCAAGACCAACGCGCTCGATCAAGCCGCGCCGTTGGTCGGCTGGGAGTTGCCGCCGGAGTTTGCGAAGCTGCGACGACTGCTCGAATCGCGGTTGGACAAAGCGGGCAAGCGCGAGTACGTACAGGTCCTGCGACTGTTGGAGGACTTCCCCCTTGAGCACGTCGCAACGGCGGTGCGCCAAGTCTGTCTACTGGGAACGATTGGCTTTGACGCCGTCAAGCATCTACTGCTGTGCGCGATCGAGCAACGTCCGCCGAAGCTCGACTTAACGAAGTATCCCCACCTGCCGACGGCTCAGGTCGAGCAGACGTCGCCGGCATCCTATCTGGCGCTGCTAGCAGGAGCAAGCTGATGGCGAAGTCGAGAATGCTGCTGGAAACCCACCTGAAAGCGCTGCGGCTGCCGACCTTCCTGCGCGAGTACGACAAACTGGCTCGGCGCTGCGCCGCCGAAGGCTTGGACTTTCGGGACTTCCTACAGCAACTCTGCGAGCTGGAACTGGTCGATCGCGAGCAGCGGGCGACCGAGCGTCGCATCAAGGCCGCCAAGTTCCCGGTGACGAAGAGTCTCGACACGTTCGACTTCTTGGCCATACCCTCGGTGAACAAGAAGCTCGTTCTGGAGCTGGCGCGCTGTGAGTTCATCGACCGCCGTGAGAACGTCTTGGCGCTGGGGAACTCCGGCACCGGCAAAACGCATATCGCCTTGGCGCTGGGACTGGCAGCTTGTCAGAGCGGCTATCGCACACGTTTCACCACCGCCGCGGGATTGGTCCATGAACTGCTCGAAGCCCGTGACGAACGGCAACTACTACGGGTCCAGAAACAACTTGCCAAGCAGGATCTACTGATCGTCGATGAACTGGGCTATGTGCCGCTGTCGAAGACCGGGGCAGAGCTGCTGTTCGAGATCTTTTCGCAGCGCTACGAACAGGGCTCGACGTTGCTGACCTCGAACCTGCCGTTCACCGAGTGGACCGAGGTGCTGGGTTCCGAACGCATGACCGGCGCTCTGCTTGACCGGCTCACGCATCACGTCCATATCCTCGAGATGAACGGCGACAGCTACCGCCTCAAGCAAAGCAAAAAGAAGCGCCCGCGCTCTTCAAACTGACCCGCCGGCCGCTCGCGCCGGTTTGCGTGGGCCGTCTTCCACTACGCCTGGGCCGCCCTAAAGGGCGTCCTCAGGCTCCGTTCCAGCCGTCCCACGCAAACCGCTGGATCCCCGCCAACTGGTCTATTTTTGCTCCGCCGAAGCGGTCTACATTTACTCCGCCCTTGACAGAGCGCTTGATTGTTGTCGACCCCGACGATCAGGCGCGCGGCGCCGCTGTGAGCGTCGCCGGTTTGCGGCGCGCCGTAAAATTCCTCGGCGATGGCGGCATGTTGACCGTTTTTCCCGCCGGAGAGGTCTCGCACTGGCGAGCAGATAGTCGAGCGGTTGAGGATCGAGACTGGCACCCCTCGGTCGGCGGCCTGATTCGTCGCAGCGGCGCGACCGTCGTGCCGATTTACGTTGAGGGAGCCAATAGCGCTCTATTTCAACTTGCCGGTCTGCTGCACCCGCGGCTGCGAACCGCCCTGCTGCCTCGCGAACTGCTAAACAAAGAACGCCGCGAAGTCGGCATTCGAGTTGGAACTCCGATCAGCGCCGAGAAGTTAGGCCGTCTAAGCTCTGACCGCGAACGGGTGGAGTACCTGCGTTGGAGGACGCACTTGCTCGCTCATCGCCAGGAATTTAAAGCCAGGACGTCGGTGCCTTTCCTGCGTCGCGCGACAGACCCGCTGCCCGGTTTGAGAGCAGCGCCCGCGCAGATTGCTGCTCAAGGTTGCGTCGAAACGATGGCGGCCGAAGTCGAAGCACTAGCTCCTGACGCCTGCCTTGCCGCGGGCAAACTTTCGTGCTACGTGGCCTCGGCCCGGGAGATCCCGGCGGTCCTCGACGAGATCGGCCGGCTACGTGAATTGAGTTTTCGGCAGGTAGGGGAAGGCACGGGCAAAGAACGTGACCGCGATCGATTCGATGAACGATACTTGCATCTTTTTCTGTGGAACGAGAGCAAGCGTGAAGTAGTTGGAGCGTATCGATTCTGCCACACCGAAGAAATCCGACAGCGCTACGGCGCGTCTGGGCTTTACACGGCGACATTGTTTCGTTACCCCGACGCTCTACTCGACGAAATGGGCCCGAGCCTTGAGTTGGGACGTTCGTTCATTCGGCCCGAGTATCAGGGCTCGTTTGCGCCCCTGCTGACTCTCTGGAAAGCCATCGGACGATACGTCGAACTGCATCCAAAGTACAGGACGCTTTTCGGGCCGGTGAGCATCAGTTCAATGTGTCGGCCGATCTGCCGAAAGCTGATGGTGTCGTTCTTTTCGCGGCGTCTCGCGAACCCCGAGTGGGCACGGCTCGTCAAGCCGCGGCATCCGCTGTCGACGAAAAGTATTCGCTATTCCGGTCTTGATCTCGAGGATCTTTCGCAAGTACTTGGGGACATCGACGCGGAACGGCCGGGGCCCCCGGTCTTATTACGGCAGTACCTGAGGCTTGGTGGAAAACTGCTCGGGTTCAACGTCGATCCGGCGTTTGGAAACGCTCTTGATGGGCTGATCGTTGTGGACTTAACGCGCACCGACCCGCGAATCTTGTCCCGCTATATGGGCAAGGATGCGAGCCGTGGCTTCTTGGCTCACCACGCCGCGCTAGCCCGCGCGGCCGCAAACGGTCTTCGCGAATAGATCGATTCACATCGCGAACCGGTCTGCCGGAAAACTCCACTCGGAAGTCTTAACCGCACGACATCCCAGCCCGACAGGCGGGTTTCGGTGGCACGCGCGTCAGCAAGTGCGGTAGCGAAGATTGTTCGCTAGTGCCACGGCACTTGGTCCTGCTGACAACTCAGTAAGAGAGCCGCCTCATTGCGAACCTCGCGAAAGGCCGCCGCCTAAGCGGTAGGTCGCGCGTTCGAATCGCGCCGGGCCCGCCATAACCCGTTTATAATCAACAAACCGGTTGGCGGTCATTCAAACACAGCCCCTTTCTGACGTGCCGCCACTACGCTTTCGGGTCCCAAATTGGACCCACGAGACTTGTGCAGTTCGTGGGCAAGTGACAGGTTGACTGTCGTTCGCTGTGTTCTCATTCATTCGGTTGGCCCTCCAGTTCAAGGCAGAGCCGCGCGTCAACAGCGGCAAAAAAGTCTTTCGCTATCGCTGGGTAGTGGTGGTCGAATTCTTGGCGCGCATCCCTGGCCGTTTCTGATGCTACGCCGTGCGCGTTTTCAATGATGGATTCAACCTGGCATACAAACTTCAGGGCTTCCTCTTGAGTTCCACCACGTTCGACAACTTCTCTGAATGCCTTGGATATTCGATCGAGCACATCGCTGAATCTCCAGACTGTTCGCTCGCTAATTTCACTCGCCCGGGCGATAAGATAAGCTGATTCTGTCAATTCACTGCCTCTGATTCCTTCACCCTAAACAGCCGCGCCGCCATCAAATCCTGTGTGCGCCGCTGCGCCTCTAGGTCGTCGGTATAGTGCTCAGTCATTGTCAACGACTCGTGCCCCATCATGTCCATGCGATCCTGATCGCGCATCCCAACCTCTTTCGACCACGTTGCCGTCGTATGTCGGAATCCGTGCCAGTGGACCCAAAATCCCAGCTTCTGCGAAAGCGGCTTAAATATGCGCTTGCCGACGTTGCCGGTATTGATCGGATTGCCGGTCTTCCCGGCGAATACTGGGGCGTTGGGATCTTTCCCGGCGCACAACCGCGCGAGGTTGTCAAACAGGATCGCCGGTATCCCAACATTGCGCCTGCTCTTGCCCGTCTTCGGCGCACCGTAGCGGCCGACTACGTAGTTCTCACGTACTGCGATCGACATCTTCGGATAGACGTCTTTGCCGTCGACAATTGGCTCATGCGTGAGATTTATGCGACGGACGCGGAGGCCGACCAACTCCGCCGACCTTAACGTGGTTAGCATCGAAAGCGCCGCCGCCGTCCAGATTGGCTCATCAAGGTTCTCAAGGATCTGCCGTGCTTCATCCCACGTGTAGCCGGTGATCGTCCCCGATTGGCCTTTAGGGAGCATCAGGAGTTCAACGGGGTTCGACTTTGTATAGAAGCCCCGCCGTGTCGCGTGACGGATCACGAGGTTCGCCACCTTCTTGATCCGCCTCAAAGTGGATGTGGCGTAGCCGCCAACCTTGCGAACCTGGATTAGCTTCGCAAGCATCTCGTACGAGACGTCTGAAATCGGGACCTCGCCGAGGATCGGAACGATGTGGTTTCGGAGCACCTCGAGGTACTCCATTTCCGTCTTCCGTGCTAACTCGCGCGCCAACAAGTACTCCGGGATGAATAACCCCCAAGGGTTACCGTTGCCGTCGTTGACGCCACCCACAAACTCACGGACAGTCATCTTCGCGGAGAGATGCGGCGATGCGTTAAACTCCTCCGCGGCTAGGCGCTGAAGCTCCTGTGCGGTACGCTTTGAAGCCTTCGCGGAACAAAGCTGTACCCGTTGCCCCCTTATCCGCTTGGTTGTGCCGTCCTTCTGGATCTGATCTACCCAGAACCGAACACACCAGAAATTTCCGTGGCGGTGGAGTACACCGTTTTGCCAAGTCCGCTTACGCACGTCGTCACCTCCGACGACGTAGGTTACGACTCCGTCGTCAGGGGCGATTGTAGCGGAGGGGATAGCCATCAGGCGTTCACCTCACCCGGCGACCGTTCTTTACCGGCTCGCATTCAATCCAGTCAAGGGTAGCCGACGGCTCAACACTGGACAGCTTACTCGGGCCTTTACGAAAGGCGATTACGTTGACGCTAGCCCAGCCCCACCCTGCGGTACGCGCTTTCGTCCGTACGTTCGGCTTTACCCAGGTTCCAATACGAATAGGCTCTAGGATGCCGCGAACGGAATCGATCATGTAGTGCGTCGATCTCCAACTTGAAGCGCAAAACACTAGAGCCCAACCACCCTTACGAAGCCGCTGCGAACTCTCGCGCAATACGACTGCGACAGTCGCGGACAGCTCATGCTCAGCTCCCGATCCACCGAACGCATAGGGTGGGTCAGTCGCTATCAGATCGAATGTAGGTAGATCGGTTTTGAGCAACTCAAGCGCATCGCCGGGGATGACCATGGATGTTGTAGCGGAGGGGGAGAGGGACATCAGGCGGCGCGTCCGATGTCAGCTCTTTTCGGTTCGATCATTCCGCTACCTCGAACTCGTATACCCAGACCCAGGGGTTCGACTGCCACGGCTGGGTTCTGCCGTTGATCGTGTCCCAGACCTCGCGGAAGTATCCAACTGGTCCCACCGACTCCTGTCCCTCGAAAATTGCGACTCGCGCGGCTTGTTGTTTCTCTGATTCGTCAGCCAGGAATGCACCCTCTCCAATGGCATCCTCACGGCTAATTTCCTGCAACCGCTCGGCGCGTACCGCCGTGACGTTCAGGGTTAGCCGGGACGCCCAACGCGGCATGTAGATCGATGGACGCCACCCCGGGGCTTCTCCGGAGTTCGGATCACGAATAAAGTGACCATCACCGCCCGTCTCGAATCCAGCGGATATGCACTCATCGGAAGCTTGCTGCCAGACCCGCAGATTCCAATCCTCATAGTCAGACACTTTATCGGGTTTGATATCCCTCTCGACCATCGTCGCCCTGTCGGACTTGTATTGAAATACCCAAGGACCGCCATTTTCTGTCCAGGTGAATGGTCGCCACGCCTCACGGACCCAGAGTTGATCGCCGGGTTGAATCCTGCTATCGCTGTCACAAAACACTGAACCCTGTACGGGCTGTGGCTTGACAGCTCTCCGCGTTTGAGTCTTCCGACCGTCCAGGATGGCTCTCACCATCGGGCCGCTGAATAGGATTGGCCGCTCAGCCATTCACCACCTCCAGCAATTTCACCCGTGGAACCCGAAACTTGCCATCGGTGTGATATGGCACGACAGACCCTGCAAGCTCAACCCAGGGCACCAAGACCCTCCAGATTTCCTTTGCGTTTGGGAAGTTTTGCTGCACCCGGCCCAGGGTTGCAACGTTGACACCGCACCCACAATCGATCGTTGGGATCGGGTTGACCGTCTCGGTGATCTCCGCTCCTGGTTCTATCTTCCAGTTCTCGGGTGAATGGTGGTATTCGCCGAATACCTTGTACGCAATGACTCCATCGGCTGTTGATTCTAGTGTAGTGCGTCAATCAGATTGAACCTTAAGAAGAGCGGCTTTGCCGCGCTTGACCTTCTCAAGGGTGTCGGAAGCGGTAGCAGTCCAGATGAAGGGCTTGGGCTGCTGATTGTGTCGAGCGATGTAGTCTTCGATGGCGGTGGTGAGTTCGCCGACGCTACGAAAGACACCGTGGCGGATGCGCTTATCGGTGAGGTCTCGGAAGAACCTCTCCACCATGTTCAGCCACGACGCTGAGGTGGGCGTGAAATGGACGTGGAAGCGTTTATTGCGCTGCAGCCAGCGTTTCACCGTGGCGTGTTTGTGAGTGGCATAGTTGTCCACGATCAAATGGATCTGCTTGTCCTTGGGGGTCTGGTTTTCAAGCAAGCGCAAGAAGCGCAGCCATTCTTGGTGGCGGTGCTTGGGCATGCAGGTTCCGATCACCGAGCCGTCGAGCGTGTTGAGCGCGGCGAACAAGGTGGTTGTGCCGTTGCGTTTGTAGTCGTGGGTCATGGTCCGGCCGCGTCCCTTTTTCAGGGGCAGGCCGGGCTGGGTGCGGTCGAGGGCTTGAATCTGTGACTTCTCGTCGAGGCAAAGAACGAGGGCATGCTCGGGCGGGTTGAGATAAAGTCCGATGATGTCGTCGAGTTTTTCGGCGAAGCGCGGGTCGTTGCTGAGTTTGAAGGTCTTGACGCGATGCGGCTTGAGGCCGTGGGCGCGCCAAATGCGACCCACGGTGGAGGCGCTGACGCCGACCGCGGCGGCCATCGTGCGGCGGCTCCAATGGGTGGCGTTGGCTGGCGTTTCGCGGGTCGTCTTGTGGATGATCTGTTGCACTGTTGGGGAGCAGATGGCGGGCTTACGGCCGGGCCGCGGGGCGTCCTTTTCGATGCCGGCGACGCCGGATTCAAGAAAACGGCTTCGCCAGCGCGCCACCAACTGACGCGAGACCGACAGCTGCGCGGCAATCCGTTTGTTCTCAAGACCGTCGGCGGCGAGCACGATGATCCTGGCTCGCAACGCCAGACGAACAGCGACCCGACGACCGTTCGCGTAGCGCTCCAACTGCCTACGCTGCTCCTGCGTCAATGGGACTGGCTCTGCTCTTCGCATCCGTGTGCCTTCTACTAGTAAAGGCGACACGAAGATACTACAAGTTACATTATTTATGGCGCACTACACTAGGTTCTCAATGATCCACCTACCGGCTTCGAGCAATCCCTTTACACCCGATAGGTCGGCGTAGCTGAGGTCGGCGGAGCGGAGGTCGGCGTAGCGGAGGTCGGCGTGGCGGAGGTCGGCGAAGCTGAGGTCGGCGAAGCTGAGGTCGGCGGAGCTGAGGTTGGCGGAGCTGTCTATGGCCGACAGAATGGCTTCTCGTTGGTCGGTTGTCTTCGCAGCAAATAGAACATCTCCATTGAAACGATGCTTGATTTCGAACTTTGTAGTCTTAGCCATCTATCCCCCTAGAACGGAACGTCGTCATCGCTGCCTGCGTAGGCGCCGGCTGATTGCCCTGAATCATGCGGCGGTTCTGCGGACTGCCCGCCACCTTGACCGTCGCGGCCGCCGAGCAGCATCAGACTGAATTTGTCGGCTACTACCTCGGTGCGATAGCGCTTCTGGCCGTTCTGGTCTTCCCAACTGCGCGTCCGCAGCCGTCCCTCGACGTAGACCTGCCGTCCTTTCGTCAAGTACTCGGCGACCTTGTCGGCTTTCCAGAGAACAACGTCGTGCCAGTCAGTGTGGTCCGTCCATTCGCCGGATTGCTTGTCCTTTGTGCGGTAGCTTGTGGCGATGCTGAAATTGGTTACCGCATCGCCGCTTGGTATGTTCTTCGTCTCGGCGTCTTTGCCGAGGTTGCCGATGAGCATCACTTTGTTTAGACTTCTCGCCACTTCTATAAACCCCCCAGTCCGATGTGATTCGGTATCGCCGATGGCCAAACCTTGTGTGTTTCGCCCTCAGTTGTTTCAATGAGCCAGCGCCGCCCCTTACCGGGATTCATTGCGCCACCGGTGACCGAATCCTGCACATGGTGGATACTGGCGATATCACCGAACCGATTGACGGCCCAGTCCCAGACGTGTCGGGTGCGGTTGTTGCCTTTCGGCCGACTGGTATGTTTCGGGTAGTTCCCCATCTAACACTCCTTTATGTGCTGATGGACGCCACACGAAAAGCACTCTGCTACCCCTTCATTGATCACTCGAAGCTCGGCGCGTTTGCATTGTCTGCATTGCTGGCTTATCCAGTCTTCGTACCCCGGCGCCGGTTCTTCCCAGTCACGCCGATTCAGCCATGTCGTGGCGTGTGGAACAAAGTCGCGCTTCTGGTAGTAGCGAACCCATGACGGCGTGTTGTTTACCAAGGCTTCGCGCTGCCCAGAAGACAGCCCGGCCCATATCTCGCTCGCCTTGCTCTTCCCGCCGACACGCAGCTTTCCTAGTGACTTCCACCAGTCGTTGAAGTCGGTCGCGTAGAATATGGCTCGGCGCGGCATTTCAATTAGGTTGGTTTGCTGCATACCCCCCCGCAACTGACGACTGGCGCTGAAACATCTCATCTAGTGCTATTTCATTCGCAAGCTCAACAGCCGAAACGCTTGCAATAAGCTGTAGGTTGTCGGGCGACCAATAAACCATTCCACGGGTGCCACCGTTGGGATGAGAGTGGTGAATGCACATGTTGAGTAATTCAATCTCGCCGCCAAACAAGCCGGTTGGACACTCAAGGGGACAACCAAAATCAATGTCGCGACTGTGCGGGACAGAGCTTGCGTGATAGAACATCAACCAAACGTCAAGCCCGGTGATCTTCTTTACCCTTAAATAATCCTCATAGTGGTGGGAATCCACCCCCGTGGTCCACGTGCTGGTCTTTCGGTACCACGCAAACGCACCCTTGTTCTTGACTTCCACCCAAGTGAACCGCCCACTTTCACTAACCAACCCAATGTCCGGCGCAACGTTCTCACACGTCGCACTAAACAACCGCGGACCCTTAAGCCCCTCGATCTCAACCTCATAAACCGGGAGAACAGAGCCACCCCTAGACTTTAGGTAGTTCGCAATCTTACTCTCCGCAGCCTGGCCGGCGGCAAGGTTTTCTTCAAAGGAACTAGACTTCGAGGCCATAGGTCGCCCACCCCTCACGCTCACGCCGAGCGAAGATATCGATCTTTGAGCCGGGACACAGCCGGTCGACCATCTCGTAAAATTCCTGTGGTTTCTCTGAGTGCTTGCCGGCCGGAGCGATCAGTGCTGTCGTTTCGTTCGTAAGCCGTACCGTCGGCTTCCCGCGGACCGCTAGCAGGCAGTGCTCCGTTTTCCCCCTG
This sequence comes from Bryobacterales bacterium, assembly GCA_965247305.1. Lineage (GTDB taxonomy): Bacteria > Acidobacteriota > Terriglobia > Bryobacterales > UBA6623 > CATQHP01. The sequence continues at coordinate 360,737 of OZ252030.1, forward strand.
AGCCAGTCGCCAGTTCCCATTCGGTTCTTCACCCAGGTGAGGTTCGTTTTTTGAGCGAAGCCCCAAGCCTTAATCAACTCGAACGCGTCATTTATAAAAGCGTTAGTGGTCCACAGCCACAGAATTGAGTCATCGTGTGCCATATCACCGATCGGCATCTCGAGGAGTACCCGCTGATCCATGTCTGTATACGGGCCGGCCCCACGGTGTGAGGGATCGCTAGTCCTCTTGCTGTACCGCCACGGTGGGTCAACGACGATCACACGGTACGGCCCCTCGGGGAGTGGTTTAGGCTCCGCGTCTAGCTCTTCGGCTTGCTTCGCTACTTTGAGCTTTTTGTGGACACCGGCAACCCTCTTGGTTTTGTCCATCTCTTCGACCAGATGACCGTACTTTTCTGGTTCCGCCTCGGCTGCCTCTACAACCTCGACGATCTTGGCCATCGTTAAGCGAGATGTCCCGGCGATAGCTGCTACTTTGTCAGTCGCTCGCGGAGCCCGTTTCCCGCCTAATACCTTGGGTAAACTTTGCCCAAGGTCGGGAGCCTTGCCGGCAAGCTGCCGACTCTTAGCCTTCTCGTGCTCGGCCCCTAGGAGCGCCTCTTTAATTGCGTACATCTCGCTCGGTTGAAAGTCAGCCCGCGCCGTGTTCTCATCTACTTGGCCGCGTAGCGCATCGCCCAGATCAACACCGTAGACGGGCACCTCATCCCACCCCAGCAACTTGCACGCCTCGAGGCGCCGGTGGCCGGCAATTAGGTTTCTGTCGGAGTCAATCACCACCGGGTGAAGCAACCCGATGGCCTGAATACTCTCAGCCAACGGCTTCAAGTCCTGCAAGTCCTTTCGAAGCCTTTCGCCAATCCGTATCGCGTCAATTTTTTCAGTATTCAAACGCTATTCCTCCTAATGGGACTAGGTGTGACGCCTACCCACGAAAATCAAACAGGACTCAATCCCCCCAGCTCCCGATCACCCCTGTCCATAGCGGGGGAATCAATAAGGTCACGAAAAATAGTCGGTTTTCGCGCCTCTCTTCCGGCGGCTCCCCGGTTCCTCGTTGAGATTCGTGAGTCCATACTGGTCGGCGCTGACCAACGGCTTGTGTTCACCCTGCGCCATGACAGCCAAGCGGCTCCGTAACTGTCGGGTGTTGAAAAATGGAATAGGCCGGGGGAAAGCCTGGCGGCGGCGTGTCGCGACAAACTTTCCTTTCGTTCGGTGTGGGCTGACATCGAACCCCCGGCCTAAATTGGATTGCGCGGAGACGGTGAGCTTTCGTTCATTCAGATTCATACCCGTTCTCCCTTCGTGTTGGTTTCATCTCCGCGCAAAGTCATCCAGCGCGGCCCATTTGAACCTCGCAAACTATTTCCCGTTTCAGGGCACCCATCTTGTCTCCCCGGCTCTCTACGCGTCCGTGCAGCGCTACAAGCCACAGGCGTTTACCTGTCCACTGGGTCGGGTCGACTGTCGCATGGAGTGCGTGGTGCGAACACAGCTCGAGGGGGCCGTCAACCTGCTGGACATCACCAACGACTACGGGTGGTGAAGATCCGCCATTACAAGGCTTTCCATCGTTGTCAGACCACCAAAATCCAATTGATTCCCCAGCTTCTGGACGCGGCCTATCTGGCATCACGTCCTTAGCAAAAACAGTCCAGTAGCCGGAGCCGGAGCCGGAGCCGTCGCCGTAGCCGGAGCCGTCGCCGGAGCCGTCGCCGGAGCCGTAGCCGGAGCCGTAGCCGTCGCCGTAGCCAGAGCCGTCGCCGTAGCCGTCGCCGTCGCCGTAGCCGTAGCCGGATACTAAGTCCAAGGCGCAGACTCCCATTTTTTTACGGCTCCAGTGGACACCACGGAAACCGATGTCACATCCATCAGTTCAATCTCTGAGACAGCGGGGCCGATGCGACAGTTTCCTGAAGGGCCTTTAACCGCCAAACCCAGAACCCCTTGCAAATCATGCGACCAGGAAACACACATGCGCGCTCCGGTTAGCGTGATTGTTGAGCCCGTACGAGACTTCTCGTACCCGAAGAACACACCCTTGTGTTTAGTGGTAACCATGACCGGATTTTCTTTATTCAAAACTTCCCCCTCTATCCAAATTGTGTTTGGTGCTGACTCTCTAACGAATCCAGGCCGTCGACGACCCAGACGATAAACCCCTGTGCGCGCATCTCGCGAATCCAGACAACCTGGTGTGGTTTCGGCTTCGCCCTCGGGCGCTTGCACTCAACGAAGACGGCACCCTTGTCCGGGTGGACAAACAACCAATCCGCAAGGCCGCGCTCGCCAACGGTGACCCAACGGCCATCAGGCGTCTTAAATCGACCGACCTGCATCCGGAACGCCCGGAAGCCGCAGTAACCCATGTAGTCTTTTGTCTGCTTCTCGACATCGTTCTCAGTTAGCGTTTTCTGGACCCTCAAGCTCATCCGTGATTCGTAGGAACTTATGCGGGACACTTGGATCAAAGATCGCCAAGAGTCTGAGGCACCCGTAACAAAACCAGCAGACTATAAAATCGATAACTGCCGCGATCACTACGATTCCCCCAGGACGGCCAAACCGTGGTCGGCGTATAGCCAAGCGCCGGTCGCTTCGATGAGGTTTGAGCATTGCGCTTTGTCCAGCGCCTTGGTGCTTCTGACTTGGCGGGTTTCGCCACTTGGTAGCTTCACTGGGACCGTCGGCAGAGCGCCCCAAACCACATCTTGATCTTTCACGTAGTCGACAGCGACCTCGTACGAGAAATCGTTGCCTTGTTCTGTCCAGTGCTGGTGAGCTTGTCGAACCACGGCCCGCCACATACTGTTCTGTGGAAGTGATCGCCGCGTCTTGTGTTCCCTTACTTCGATGTCGACCCACTTGCCGGCACTAGCCTTGTAGATGCCCTGAACCTGAGTTTTGACGCCCGGCACCTTGCGCCAGTCAATCCCGCTGCCGTCCGCTTTAACCGGTACCTTCATAGCCTTCGTACCGTCCAGGGCCGGATGCCCCCACTCTCGCCAGTCGGCGACAATCGACTTGTCAATCCGGTTGTAGACGCCAAGCAGATAACGCTTGAGTCCCTCGACGTTGATGCCAGTCCAGAACTCTTTCTCGGGTACCCCGTGAACACCGTGGGTGTGGTGTTCTCCGCACAGCGGCACGCACGAGTAGTCCGAACCCTTGACGGCCGTCCCGGGTCTCTCGGTGTGGTGGGCGTCGCTAGCCCGCGCCATACGACAGGCGGCGCAGGGGAAGCAGCGAACGAACTTGAGGTAGGTGTCATCGCGCATCGGCTCCCGACTGTGCCGCCTTTTTCCACTTGTCAACTTGCTGCCTCATGAGGGCCGCTACCTGTAGCCAGTGCTCTTCCTTCACTTCCGCGAACTGAGTGGCTTCGTACTTATCGAGAAGTCCGTTTACGTGGTCGATTACCGTGCCGCGATCGACCAATTCGGCAGCCTCTACGAATGCCGCCTTCAGTCGCGCCGAGAAGTCCGTTGCGTCGCGGAACACTGGCTCGGGTCCGCTCAGGATTGAGCCGTCGCCCTGTCCGTCCATTTCAGACTGGGCGTAGAGCCTACCGTGTAGCCCAGCCAGCTTGAGAATCAGCCGGTCTTTGCCCCGCTTCTCGGCCATTGCCCACGGGTATGCCGTCTTGTTGTTTTTGGGGTTGACCTCGGCGTACGTCCATTCCGCTTTTTCTTGACCGTCATCCATGGTGCGCAGCCCATTCAATAAAAGGACCACAGTCTCGGCGTTGTCTGTGAAAACAACGATCGGATCTGCTATGTCAATGACGCACCTGTCCGCGATCTGCTCGCATGCCCAGTGGTAAAGCGTTGGGTTTCCGTGGCAGGGCCATACCGCTGACTCGTCTAGGCCATACTGCTCAAGCAGTGGCAGATAGTCTTGCTTTCTTGACTTGGCCACTACGCAGCCCTTCCGAGAACTAACGCCAGTCCGCGCTCGCGCAGCCCGGCAAGCTCTACCCCATGACCTGCGTACGCGTGTGACCCGACCTCGGTAGCTTTTGCCAGGGCGTCCGCTGGGCAGGTGTCCTCGTCACAGTAGTAGACGTTTTGAGTGCCCCCAACCGGTGAACCCTCAATCGGGACAGCGACCTTGATGCCGCGCTCTTCGCTACATCTCCTGCAAAGCAGACCGCCACAACCTTGGCAGGCGTAGTCCGCGTGGTGCCCTGTTTCGGGACGGCAGAAATCGCAGATCACCGGTTCCCTCTCGCATCCCGAATACCCTCTCGCCGCAAGTGTCAAGGCCGGATGAAAAATCCCGTTTTCGCCGGTTGAAAATTCCCCACCCTGGTTGCGGTGGTGGTTTTGTGGACCACCACCGTGTTGCTAAGCATGGAGCTAGCCGGGGAAGCGGAGGCGGGCAATGCTGGAGAGCAACCCGCCAAGGAATACCCGGCCGCAAACTCAGCGAGACGATGAGTGCCGGGAGCGGCGGCCGAGATCGCTCCCGGCTTCTTTTCCGCTGCCCAACGCCCATCGGATCGATAGATTTGCCCATGCCTGAAAAAACTCATCTTCCACTTCCCCCGCTCTTGCGACCAGGGCTCGCCGCGTCAGCCGCATCGACCGTCGGCCGTTCGCCGGACTGATCTTCCGGCCGCGAGAGCAAACCGGCTCTTCGGCGCTCCTTCAAGCGAAAGCTCTCGCCGCGAATGTTCACCGTCGTCGAGTGATGCAACAGTCGATCCAGGATCGCCGTGGCGATGATCGGGTCGGAAAAGATCGAGCCCCAATCGGCGTAGCTCTTGTTCGAGGTCAGGATGATGCTGCCGCGTTCGTAACGCGCGCTGACGAGTTGGAAGAAGATCGTCGCCCCCAGCTCGTCGAGCGGAAGGTAACCCATCTCGTCGACGATCAGCACCTTCGGCGCGAGGTAGATGCGCATCCTTCGTTGTAGCCGTCCTTCGCGGATGGCCTTCGACAGATCGGCGATCAAGTCGTGCGCGGTGATGAAGTAGGCTCCGAAACCGGCTTGGATCGCAGCCTCGGCCAAGGCAACCGAGAGATGCGTCTTGCCAACGCCGGGTGGCCCGAGGAAGATCACGTTGGAGGCTTCGTGCACGAAGCGCAACGTGCGCAGCTCTTGGATTTGGCGCTCGTCGATCGATGGTTGAAAGTCGAAGTCGAACTGTTCGAAAGTCTTGACATAGGGCAGATGCGCGAGCTGTAGACGCGTCTTGAGATAGCGTTGTCGGCGAGCGTCGGCCTCGGCGCTGACGACGTCGAGCAGGAAGTCGGCGTAGGCCGGTTCAGCCTTGGCTGCTTGTTCAAGCAGCGCTTCCAAGCGATCGTCGATGGTCTTCAGCCCCAGTGCTTCGAGCCGTTCGTGAAGCTGTTCGATGGCGGTCACAGCGCTGTCGTTCGCCAAAACTGCGTAGCTGTTTAGATTGAAGGTGTTACGACAAGAACTACTTGACAGCCAAGTCCGCTGTCCATGCACTCTGATAACAGTGATTTTCCTGGTTGATCTCCGCCGAGAGATATCGAGTCCTCTGCGGGTGAATTGCCGGCTCCTTCGTTGGAGGGTCAACCTGTCGTGCGCACATCTTGCGTCGCTGGTGAGAAAATTCACGTTGTCGGAGAATCCGGAGGGGCTCGACTCGCCCTTCGCCAACCTAGCATTTCAGCGCCGATGGGTGTCTGTAGTCACAAAACTGGATCTGGAGCGGTGAGAGGCCTCCTGCTATGACACCGACTCTAAATGCCGAGTCGATTCTCCGATATCACAGACGGTTGTGGGCCGCGAAAGCGAACCGTTCAACACCGATTTGGTGCCAGCTAGCTCTGGGAAGGCCTGCCGGCAGGCTCCGCTAGTAGACCTGTCGCGCGTCCTGCCTTGCTTCGGAACTGGTTGTCGGCGGGCTGCATCATCGCTACCTGCGATAAGCGGCCTGAGCGACGGCGACTCCCCGTCATGCGGGAGCCCGTTGCAGCCGAACGAGTGTATCGCCCAACGCACTGCTACACGCTACTGTTCGGCGCGTTGAATTCTGGGCTACCTGACACCAGCCGTTTCTCCGCGCCGGAGGCGATTCGCGCATGTTCGATCAAGCTCAGGGCTTCTGGAACTCGGCCTTATTTCGCCAGATGAAATTAACAGTAGCCACAACCGGGCAAGAACTCCAGATTCTGAGTCTCCGGGTCAGTTGCCGTCAGGAAGTTCCTACCGTCGCGTGCTTTCATCAAGACGTTGGTAGGACGGGTATCGTCGTCTTTCGCTGAGTATTTGAGTCGCCGAGAAGTACTCGTCGCCTATAGTCTGCGGGCGGTCCCGTAATCCTTCTACCGGAGGACCGGATACGGAGGCCCTAGAGCGTTGAAGGGCCGCGTAGTAGAGCCACGGGTTTTGTCAAGCTCAGTTGCCATGTCAGACACCTGTGGTCGCTGAGTCTCAATTTCGACCGAATGGAACACAAGTCTCGGAGATGCGATCGGCATGAGGACCTTCTTGAACGTAGCCAGCAAGCTTCTATTTACACATCAAGTCGCACGACGCCTCGGCGTCGCCGAGCCCACCGTTCGGCGCTGGGCGAGACTCGGAATCTTGCCGGCGTTTAAGGTCGGCCCACGCATGTGGCGAGTGCGCGAGGAAGACCTCGATGGCTTCCTGAACGGACAAGGCGAGGAGGATTCTGAAGATTAGCGCTTACAACGGGAACTACGTGCCACAACGCGCCTCTGCGAACAAAGCGATCAACCCCTCAGGCTCGGACGAGACAGAAGGCTGAGCGGTCGGTCCTTGAGGAGCCCACATGGTGGATCTAACCCAAGCGGAAGTTCTTTTCTTTGAAGCCTTCAGCTGTCACCACGGGCATGTCGAACACGTACGGTTCGTTCGCCCCAACGGGCGCCCGACGGCACAATTCCCCAAGGCGTCGATGATGGCAACTTTTGAACAGCGCCGAGCTATGTCAGCCGATGTAAGGAGAGCATTGCAGTTAGATGAGAGCATTCGAACTGGAGGTCGTCATGCGGAACCAGGACGTCGCCAGAGCGTTCGCCAAATGGCTTCGTACCGAATTCACAATCGAGCGAATTGCGCATGCGGAAGCGAACGAAGTTGTCGATGCTCTGTCGTTCTGGATCGGCAACATCCGCACGGCGGTCATGCGCAATGGTCTCGATCGCGATGCAAGTCATCTTAGGGACCTGATCAATTCTAGTTTGGACGTGGCTGAAGCTTGGTGCTCTCTTCATTCTGAAAGATTTAGTACGATCCTCAGTCGGGTTGGGCCTGCAGAAGATCTACTCGTTGGATTCGAGTTGGCAGCGCGCAAGAGCAACGACGAGTTGCAGCGCGGTGGATCTTGAAGTACGACAAGCTGCTAAACAGGGTTTCAGCTGTCAAGGGCGGAGTAAATGTAGACCGCTTCGGCGGAGCAAAAATAGACCAGTTGGCGGGGATCCAGCGGTTTGCGTGGGACGGCTGGAACGGAGCCTGAGGACGCCCTTTAGGGCGGCCCAGGCGTAGTGGAAGACGGCCCACGCAAACCGGCGCGAGCGGCCGGCGGGTCAGTTTGAAGAGCGCGGGCGCTTCTTTTTGCTTTGCTTGAGGCGGTAGCTGTCGCCGTTCATCTCGAGGATATGGACGTGATGCGTGAGCCGGTCAAGCAGAGCTCCGGTCATGCGTTCGGAACCCAGCACCTCGGTCCACTCGGTGAACGGCAGGTTCGAGGTCAGCAACGTCGAGCCCTGTTCGTAGCGCTGCGAAAAGATCTCGAACAGCAGCTCTGCCCCGGTCTTCGACAGCGGCACATAGCCCAGTTCATCGACGATCAGTAGATCCTGCTTGGCAAGTTGTTTCTGGACCCGTAGTAGTTGCCGTTCGTCACGGGCTTCGAGCAGTTCATGGACCAATCCCGCGGCGGTGGTGAAACGTGTGCGATAGCCGCTCTGACAAGCTGCCAGTCCCAGCGCCAAGGCGATATGCGTTTTGCCGGTGCCGGAGTTCCCCAGCGCCAAGACGTTCTCACGGCGGTCGATGAACTCACAGCGCGCCAGCTCCAGAACGAGCTTCTTGTTCACCGAGGGTATGGCCAAGAAGTCGAACGTGTCGAGACTCTTCGTCACCGGGAACTTGGCGGCCTTGATGCGACGCTCGGTCGCCCGCTGCTCGCGATCGACCAGTTCCAGCTCGCAGAGTTGCTGTAGGAAGTCCCGAAAGTCCAAGCCTTCGGCGGCGCAGCGCCGAGCCAGTTTGTCGTACTCGCGCAGGAAGGTCGGCAGCCGCAGCGCTTTCAGGTGGGTTTCCAGCAGCATTCTCGACTTCGCCATCAGCTTGCTCCTGCTAGCAGCGCCAGATAGGATGCCGGCGACGTCTGCTCGACCTGAGCCGTCGGCAGGTGGGGATACTTCGTTAAGTCGAGCTTCGGCGGACGTTGCTCGATCGCGCACAGCAGTAGATGCTTGACGGCGTCAAAGCCAATCGTTCCCAGTAGACAGACTTGGCGCACCGCCGTTGCGACGTGCTCAAGGGGGAAGTCCTCCAACAGTCGCAGGACCTGTACGTACTCGCGCTTGCCCGCTTTGTCCAACCGCGATTCGAGCAGTCGTCGCAGCTTCGCAAACTCCGGCGGCAACTCCCAGCCGACCAACGGCGCGGCTTGATCGAGCGCGTTGGTCTTGCGTTCCAACAACGCCAAGTAGTGCAGCGGATCGAAAACCAACTCTTCACGTTCATAGCTGCGCTGATGGCGGGCGATCTCTTCGCTGCCGCAACAGATCACTACCTCATCCACGTAGGCTTTGATCAGGACCTGGCGGTGGCCGTAACGCGTTGGCACCGAATAATCGTTTGTCGCGTAGCGCACCAGCGACAACGAAGTCACCCTTGTCGAGCGTTTGTCGCAGGCATCGTAGGCTGTCGGTGCCAAGGGCAAGAGCGCTTCCCGATCGCGCTCGAAGCGTTCGCCGACGGTTTCGGTGTGCCGTCGCAAACGCCGTTCACGGTTGGCTCGGCACTTCTCTTCGAGGTGTTCGTTGAAGGCTTCCCAACTCTCGAATCTCGGGATCGGCACCATGAAATTGCGCCGTGCGAAGCCCACTAGCCCTTCGACTTTTCCCTTGTCGTTGCCCTTGCCCGGACGCCCGAAACGATCGGCGAACAGGTAGTGCGACTGCAGTTCGCTGAACACCCGCGTACGTTTGCGCGTGCCGTCGCCGAGAATCCTTGCCACCGCCAGCGTCGTGTTGTCGTAGACGATGTTGCGTGGCACGCCGTCGAAATAACGAAACGCGGCGTTGTGTCCTTCGCAAAAGGCTTCCGTCGTCTCGGCGGGAAAGGCCTTAACGAAGGCGTCGTCGCTGTGCGGCAGATCGACAACCAAGAAGTGCGCCTTGCGCTGGACTCCATTGATAACGACAACCGCTTCGCCGAAGTCGGCCTGCGCGTCGCCGGGCGGATGCGCCAGTGGCACGAACATCTCTTGTCCACCGAGCTTCTTCTCGCGGACGTAGTCCTTGACGATCGTGTAGCCACCGCTGAAATCGTACTCCTCGCGTAGGCGATCGAAGATGCGTTTCGCGGTGTGACGTTGTTTCTTTGGTTGTTGCTGATCGTCGAGCAGGATCTGATCGATGATTCCGGTGAACGCTTCGAGCTTCGGCCGTCTCACCGGTTTGCTCCGCCGATAGCCCGGCGGAGCAGCGTAGCGCAGCATTTTGCGCACCGTCTCCCGCGCTAAGCCAAACCGCTTGGCGGCTTCGCGTTCACTCAGCCCTTCGACGTAGACACTGCGCCGTACTTGAGCATATAGCTCCACGCGATACATCCTTCCCGTGTTCCACAAAACACCGAATGGATGCCAGCGGACCACCCGGGCGGTCTAATTTTCCGCCGCCCTTGAACGGCTTTAAAACGCCGTTCTGTGGTCTAGTTTGTCAGCGCCGTTCTCAGTTTCCGCATTCCCTGAAAAAAGCTCGGCTGGGCACCCGTGGTTGTAGACTGCGTCCCGGCTGGTGAAGCCGAGGTGGCTCTGCAGAAGCGCAACCCGCCGACGGAGTAGCTCGGCCCGGACCTCACCGAGCTGATCAGTGCGGGCGTCGGGCCGCTGCGCTCGGCGCCCAGCATCCCCCGGGCTCACCCCACGAATGCTACTGTCAAGTCAACGACTGACAGCCTGACCATCTACAAGATATTGATAACGCAACTCTAGGCGACTCCTGCTTATCCGGTTGTTTCAGCAAGCCACTAGATGTTGGAATGGCGGTCATCTCGGTCTTTCTCCAGATCTTTCGCGCCGCTGATGCGGGCGTACGGTGTGGGGGCGTGCTGGGTTCCCAGACCGAGTAGGGCTTGGAACGCTGCCATCGGGGTCTTGCGGCGGTTGTGTCGAAATACAACCTCGTCGAGGTAAACCTGTAGCTGAGCGCGGCTCACGCCGTGGTACGTGCCGGTCAGCCATTGCTGTAGGTTGCCAATTGCACGGTCCGCCAGCGGCACTACTGACTTTGCGCCCTTCCGCAACGCTGTCCTGAGGGGTTGAGCACGAGCGGTGTGTTTGAAATCGACCTGATCGAGCCCAGCAAAGCTCTTTAGGCCGTCAGTGTAAATAGTCGTGCCTGGAGCAACGTTGTGGACAAGAAACTTGGTTATTGTCACCTTCTTGAAGTCCGGAATAACCGTCATGCGGACGCGTCCTGAGCGCTTTCCCCGTTTCTCCACAGCGACCAAGACAAGGGCCGCGCGGCGCCCCTTAAGCTGTCGGCTGCCTCGCAAACCTGCTTGTGGGCCACCAATCCAGGTGTCATCGACCTCCACTTCGCCGTGCAAGCGCTCGCGAGCTGAGTTCACCATGGCCCGCCGCAGCTTGTGCAGCAGCATCCAGGCGGTTTCGTAGCGCGACAAGTCGAGCTGACGCTGCAGCAGAACCGCCGAGACACCTCGCTTATCGGTTGTCATCAGGTAGGCAGCCCAGAACCAAACTGTCAGCGGAGTCTTCGTATTGTGGAGCACCGTTCCCGACGTCAGCGAGACCTGGTGTCGACACGCGGCGCACTGCCTGCGTCGTTTCTTCTCCAGCATGTAGGCCTGTCGATGTCCACACCGAGGACACACGAACCCGTCGGGCCAACGACAAGCGGCCAAGTACTTTTGGCAGGCCTCTTCGCTCGCAAACCCCGCCTGAAACTGGCGTAGACTCTTCGGAAACGGCGGCCGGGCCACGCCCCTACACTACATCTTGGGGCTTGCTGAAACAACCGGATAAGCAGGAGGCGACTATTCGATATTGCAGCCCGGGTGCCGACACCCGGGTCAACTTGACAGTATCCCCACGTCGGATGGCTCGTCGTCACATCGTCTTCGTGCGTTGGCGAGTTGGCCGCATAAGAACTGAGAACGACGATGACAGAGGCTACCTAGACCAACCTGACAATCTAGTTCTCTAAGAGGCCATCCATGAGGAAGTCGCCTACCGTTACTCAGCAGACCGCACGCTGTCATCGGCGCAGGCCATTCAGTCGGGGCTTCTCATCGGAGGACTCAGGTGAAAATCAGGCTGTTGATCCTTGAGTATCCTAACAGCTACAAAATTATCTACAGTGGGTTTTCGGCGTATGCCGAAAATGTCCGTAAGTAACTGAAAACAATGGTCGGGGCGAGAGGATTTGAACCTCCGACTTCCTGCTCCCAAAGCAGGTTCCCCTTGTTGGCCGGAATCGTTTGTTTTCAACTACTTATGATTCAACGATTTACGGCTGCCGTGTTGAAACTTGTTGAACTGTGTGGTTCTTGGAGGCTCTTAACAGCTACAAAATTATCTACAGTCCCATATAGCTACGCGCGACGCAGGGAGCGTCTGGAAGCTCACCTTGAGCTGCTGCGCTGCCACTACAACTTCATCCGGCCGCACCGGGCGCTGAAGTTCGGACAGGAAATCAGGACGCCGGCCATGCAGGCTGGCCTGACCAAGCGGCGGCTGGCGTTCCGGGAGATCTTCTCGTCGACGATAGTCCTTTTGGCGTGGAAGAAGATCACGTGCGTGTTCGTCCGCTCTGTCCGTTCGATCATTTACGACGAAACGCGAATGCCTTTGGCGGCTTAGCAACACTCGATGGCGGAAGCACCACACGGGGGGCAACAGCTCTTGCCACACCTTGACACTACAGGAGCCACAGGACTCACAAGTAGTAGCCTGTCCCCGACTTTCTCCCCGACTTTCGCGACGAAACAGCAAAGTAAAACGTAGCGCCGGTCGACCAGAGGACAATGTCTATAAGAATGCCAAGTATCACTGAGATCCCGCTAAAATCGGCTTCCCATCCCAGCACAGTAAGAACGAGCCAAACGCCAGGATAGAGTAAGTAGGAAAAAAAGCTTGGCGAGTCCTGCGTGGACCCGCCTGCTTCGACCAGCAAGAGTTCAAGCAGCACCAGAATCAATACCACCGCTATCCCGAACAGAGTGCCCTTGAGGCAAGCGCTACGCCAGTCACTCTCGACTAGGTTCATGATGTGGCTACCGAAAATTCCCCGGCTTCTAAACGATAACGAATGCTAGAACCCACACGCGGCCGGATTTCCTAGTACGCACTGCCTCGCCGCGTCCTTCTCTGCTTCGGTCGGGACACTTCGGCTTCCAAGGGCTCGTCTCCCTACCTCAACAGCGGCGAAATTGGAAAGGGCTTCCTCGACTTCCGAACCCGAAATCGTATTTTCGTCGGTAACAACTTGATTGTAAGCAGCGACTGCCAGTCGAACAGCTTGACCGAATCGAGATAAACTCACTCCTGAATTTCGCTCCTGCAGCAGGTGTCCGATTGAAGAGACTCCACCTCTCCAGATTCTGGCCGTACCCACCTCGTCCGTGTGCGCTGGAGAAGTGCTGTCTGTAAGCGCGTGTAGCGCTCGGCCTAGTAGGAAGAACCCGGTATCTTCTAGCCCAGCTTCGAACGCGCGCCGTGAACTCGTTAGATTCGATGTTACGAAATCTCCAAAGCTAGCTGCACAACCTCCTGCCGAATCATCAGAAGAGCACATGCTATGTCGGAATGCGTTCTTCGGATCTTGAGCGCCCTCCTGTACGAAGTCTTCTGCAAAGCTCGATTCCTTAATGACTCTGATTGACCTCTTGGAAAGTTTGCCCGAAAATGCCACATCGAATATCTGGTTGTGTACATAAAACGGCCAGCGCCCGTTACGGTCAGCATAAACAAATGGGCTGTTGATTGCATAGGTGTAACGGTTCCAACCTTGGGGCGCCAACGGATCGACGCTCAATCGAGACGGGTCCACGCTCGTAAACCGCCCCAGACCCGCCGAGTGATACCTCGCCCCGAAGTAGTCGAGGTCCGACTCGTCATCACGTTCTTTGGCGGTGAACTGCTGTCTGAAGGCCGAGCCGGCGTTGTAGCCCGCTAGGGCTTGGCGGTTGAATGTAGCGTCCGCGGGGATGTGCTCGCCGAAGGGCAGGAAATCGCGGCGCGACACCACGCTCGGCGGATCGGCGGCGTCCGTTACCAAGCGGGTCGAGCCGAGGTGATCAAGCGTGCGAAAGAACAGCCCAGAGTTGGTCGGCGGGGTCGTCGAATACTCGGCGGCGAGTTTGCCAAACGCGTCGTAGACGAAGGTCGTCGTCTCAGCAGAAGTGACCTTCTCCACGCGGTTGCCCGCTCCGTCGTATCGGTATTCAGCGATGGCGTTCCCGGACGTGCAGGTCACGTGCCCCGTGCAATAGAAACGCTGCTTGTTGTTGGCGTCGTAGGCCATCGACCCGACAATCGGGTGGCGCACCAGATTGCCCGCCTCGTCGTAGGGATCGTCGGTCGTTATGGCGGGGTCTGGGTCGAGATCGACGCCGGTTGGCAGTTTCGTAATGCGGTTTGTAGCCGCATCGAACTGCGTCACGGCCGTGGGCGTCGGAGAACCCATCGTGATGCCCGAACCAGTTGCAGCTCTGTTTCCGAAAGCGTCATAGCTGTACGTGCGCTGCCAGAAGTCGTTGTTCTCACCGACGGTCTTAATGCGATTGACGGCGTCATAGGTGTACTTCTGAGTAAAGGTCGGGTTCCCCGAAGCGCTGATCACTTGTTGCAGAATATTACCGTTGTTGTCATCGCTCTCGACATCGCAGTTGCCGCTGTCGGTTGCCCCGTATTTGAAGGTGAGCGTGAGTAGTGTACTCGCGGTCATTGTGCACGGCTGCAAGCGGTTGTTATAGGTCGTTGTCTCTGTAAGTCCGTTGCCAAGCGTGAATTGATCAGGCACTCCGTGGGGTGCGTACAGGACGTTTTGGGCGAAGTCGATTTGGCCGACGGTGTTGCGCCCAGCCTTGGTGGGACGCCCGGCGGTGTCGTACTTGTACGCCACTTTGAGGCCGTCGGGGTAAGTCTGGGTTTCGAGTGTGCTGTCAAGGTTGTAGGTGTAGATGAACGGATAGGTTGTCCCAGCGGTGATTTGACTGCTCTGTGTAGCCCTGCCTAGAGCGTCGTAACAGGGGACGCTCATCGTGGAAACGCTATTGACGACCGTATCCAACCGGCCTTTGTTGAAGCACGGCGAGGACCCACTGGGGTGGTAGTTGTAACTGAGGGTGGGAGTGCCGTCGCTGTAGGTCGTGATCGTGGGGCGATTGAGCGCGTCGTAGTCGCCCCATGTGGCGGTAACTCCGCGGGCGTCGGCCTTGGTCTTGAGGTTGCCGTTGTTGTCGTAGGTGAAGCGGTCGACGCCGCTCGTGGGCGCAGTCACGGAGCAGGTAGCTAAGTCCGTCCGGCTCTCCGGGTTGGAGGCGCAGACAAGACGGCTGAGTCGGTCGTAGGCGAACGTCCGGGTTTGTACAGGGTCAGGAATGGTCGGGTTCCCACGCTGCGTGACGGTGACCAAGTTGTCGAGTAAGTCGTACTGGTAGTCGGTGGTGTAGTTGAGCGTGTCAGGGTCCTCGATGACCTGAGACAAGCGGCCCAGAGCGTCGGTGGTCGTCTTTCGCTTCTTACCCGCTTCGTCGGTGACGGTAGTAACATTGCCGGCGTATTCGGTCGCCACGACCGAGTCGTCGGGGTGTTTGATTTCGGTGATCCGTCCAAGAGCGTCGTAGGTATTTGTCGTTACGTCGGTGGAACAGGCGTTACGACCTGGATTGGAGGTCGTCTTGGTTCGGCCGCGAGCGTCGTAGGTAGTGCATGTTTCGTCGGTACCCAGCCCTTCCCCGTCGGGGACGGTGAGGCTCGTTCGCTTGGCTCTTCCCACGCCGTCGAAGAAAGTTTCCGTAATGAGATTGCCGTCACCCGCTGCGAATTGATCTCGTTTCGTCATCACCGATAGGCTGCCAACCGTGTCGGTATACTCGAAGGCAGTCTTGGCCGAAAATCCACCAAAATCCTGAGTCATCAATACCGGTCGGTCGAGTTCGTCGAGGCCGGATTCAAAGTTGAATGTTGTCAAGACGTCGTTTGGATCGGTCACGTCCGTGGCAGCGCCAAGTCCGCAGTCATATTTGATCTGAGTGACGTGGCCTAGCGGGTTGGTGATGGCAGTCGGAAACGCGAGCTTTGGTCCGCTCGTGGCACAGCCTGTCTCTGACGTGAATACGTCCGCGTAGTTAGCGGTGTAGGCATTGAGCTTCGCGTCCTTGAACTCGACGATGTTGCCGGCAGCGTCGTATTTCCTGGTTACCGATACGGAATTTGTGGCATCCTTGAACCCCTTGATTTCAGTTACATTGCCGCGTGTGTTGAACGAGGAGTCAAACAAGAAGTTCGTCGGCGAGCTAGCTGGATTTACAGCGATACAGCGGAAATCGACCTCGTTTCCGGTTGGGGCTGAAGTACTAGCACAGTGCCCCGTTATCCCAGAGGAGCCCGTTGGCACGGCGTTTGGAGTTGACTCGTCATACAAAAACTCAAATTGCGAGGCCGAGTTCGATGTGGTGCAGGCGTCACCCTCGTCTGCAAATCCGCAGGTCTGCTGCTTGGAGACGAGCCTGCGCAGGCGGATTTGAGCGTAATTCGGCTGACCTGGGAGGGGATCAACATAGGACGCATCACTATTGAGGTAGGTCGTCTGCGCCATCCTCGCCGGTGTATTGTCGAAGTTGTATGAGTAGGCCTTCGTTTGATTGTTGAAGACGTCGTACTCAAACGTACTCTTCGCCGGAAACGTCGAAGCGCCGTCGTGGAGAGTCGATATATTCTCCGCCAGTCTCGGGTTGTTCGACGGTTGGTTGTCGGCGGTGAAGTTTGCGCAATACGCTGCCGGTACCGATGCGCACCAGCCGAGCGTCTGGTCGTTCATCTGACTCCAGGTGTTGTCAGTACTTTGAATGAGGCCATCTGACGTATCGATTACCTCAGAATGAAGTTTACGGCCCTTCTTCCACGCTGCATAGTGCAGCGGATTGGCCGGATCGGATCCGAGCGCTCGAACCTGACCCTTGAATCTGTGAGTTTCCGAGGAAAGTAAGGCACTGGAACTTCGGTGCTCTACGAGCACTTCCGTGTTGCCGATTTCAGGCCCAGAAGGTACTACGGAATTGAAGTACCGAGTGAACTGCTTGCAGGCACCATTGGTCTCGCCGCTCGGACACACCCGTCGCTCGAACACGCGGCGATAGATCGATATTGGAGCGACACTCGTTCCGGTGATCTTATTGAAGCCGCCTCGGCAGGGGTTATTCGAAAGCGGATCGTTGGAGACACCCAACTGTGAGTTAAAGCAGGAAGGCGGAGCTGCCGGCGTCGGTTCAACGTATCCATTGATCCAGTCGTACTCAAATGCCCCACCGGTTGGCAGTTCAATGCGTGCTAGCTCTCCGTAGCTGTTGAACTGGAATCGATATTTGCGCCCATCCGGAAGTTCTACCCAGGCCGGCTTTCGTGGATTGTGCGTGCCGGATTGCAAGTTGCCGACATCGAGTTCAGGAAACAGTTGGGCCAAGGTAGCAACAGACTCTCCTGGGCGCAGTGCAGGAATGGCCGTCGGAATACCCGCGCCGGTGAAGTCAAGGTCCTCGTAGCAAAGATCGATCTGATGGCGAACGCCGTTCGTCCCGTCGTATTCGAGCCTAGTGATTGTGTTTGAACATTCGCTGTGGCTGAGGCCTCGCTGAATATCTATGGCTCGTCCCAGGGGGTCGGTCACTTTCTGAACAAGCGGCCCGACAACAGGATTGGAGCCGCCATATCCGAAATCGATTTTGTTGCCGTTGCGATCCCGAATCCAAACTACAGCCCCTGACTGGAATCTGTAGGTTGTGCCATCCGGAAACAGCAGGTTTCCCGATTTGTTGAACAGCAGGTCGGTGTCTGTGTTCTCTTCGACGCTGTCGATGACATCGGCGTCAGCGATAAACGTCAGTGCGGAGCCGTCGTGGGATACAAACTTTCTGCCTCGATTGAATCCCGTTGGGGCGGGAGTTACTAAGCAAGGTCCTGAAAGCGTGTGGGGCGCTCCCATCGTGGCCGAATCAACGAGTTCTATCTCGGATCCATCGCCATTGATGAACGTAAGTCGAGTGACGGAAAAATGGGGGAGAAGCTTATTAGGGTTGGGACCGCCTGCGGGACAAATGGCGTAGTCCCTAGCGCGCCGCGAGTACATGAACCCAGGAATAGAGATCTCATTGGCGCCGATGTTTGGTGGCTCGGTCGGCCCCCAAAATGTCGGAAGGATCAGGACGGAGGTCACGACACCGCCCTCGCAGGCCACAGTGGTCGCACAGTTTGAGGTGACTTCGACTTTCCACGGCTGCTCGAAACGCAGTTGAATCGTGTGAGAGAGATCACCGCGTCCACCAACGTCCAATAGAGGGAGCGCGGCATTGAGCTTCCCATTGAACAGATTGACCGACTCGAAGCCGCTCAATAAGAACGAACCGGCTGGAGTCCCCGGTTCAAGCGCCTTAGGGGTGAAGCCGTCCAGAGGATTAGCCAGCCGTTCGTCGCCACTTAAGCCCACCGGGGCAAGCAGAAAGACTAGTGCCAACAAGAGCCGTTGAACGCCGAGTTGTCGAATGCCTTTGAGTCGCATTTTGCGGAATTTGTCCTCAGAAGAATGTGAGCGTGTCAGTTGGTGGGCGCGTCCTTCGAGCCGGGCGGGCGCTTGGCTGTCGCGCTCACCGTCAAGGTGAAGATCCATTCTGGGTGGGTGGCTTCTGTAACCTGATAGGTCCCAGGAAAAAGATTGAAGTCCGATTTCCAGCTTCGGTCTTGGCGCGGAGACTTCTTGCGCTCAAGCCGTTCGTTTCCGTTGTTCTCTGACGCCTCTCGATCAACGATGAGCTCGATTTCCTCGAGGCCTGTCCTATTTGTGATTTCGAAGCGCGTTTTGCCGGGCGGGATCGTCACCTGGTTTGGCTCAAAGCCGTGCCACCGGAGGATCGGAGCCACGATGTTGATAAGTCTGTCTTCAGGGTTGGGCGTTTGGGCGAGGCCACCGGCGGTGAGGGCCAGTAGCAACACGACCAACTGAGATATGGGCCGACGTGGGTGAGCGCGACTGATTAGCCACGCGTTGAAAGTTTGATTGGCTGAGTTCGGAGTTGGCATCGAGATAGACAGATTCCTTACTGAGTAGGCGCTATAGCCAGATTCGGCACTGCCGGGTCGTCGACGGTGCCGGGTGACAAATTTCGTTGTCATGGTCCGCTGATATCCCAAGTACCCATCAAATCCCAGCCCGCGTACGCGCCGGACTCGTCGATGACGATTTGATAGATGTTCTGTTGGCCTGAAAGAGTACCGTCGAAGATCAATGGGAATGTGAGTGTGATGTCATCTCCGTTAACGGTTTTCGTCACTCCCGCCCTGTCGATACTGCAGGTGCTACCCGTGAGGATTCCAGTACTGACGTTCGGCGTGAATGGTGCACCCCATTGGGGGTACATGATCACCTGGTCCGAAATCGCGTTGTAGTATAGCAAGCAGGCTGTCAAGGCGTCGTTTACTGACCCGGCGATCTTCCAGTTCGTGATGCCCAGGTCGCCGGCTCCATTCTGGTCCCGGAAGGTGACGGTGAACGTTTGGCTCAATCCGGCACCCGACGCGGGAGCGGTAGGCGGGTTCGAGGGGGTCAAATTTGCCGTTGCGCCCGGGAACGTCCAGGTGCCGAGTTCTAGGAATCCGGTGGACGCCCCGGCTACATCGATAACAAGCGTGCGGATCCTCCTCGTTGCCGAAACGTTTGTTGTAAACGTTAGCGGGTACCGCAGTGTCAGTATCGTGCCGTTCGGCGTCACCTGAGTAGCTCCAACATCGAGGCTGCACGTAGCGTTCGTGAGTTGTGTTGTCGTTCCCGGCTGAACTCCCCCGATCCAGCTGTAGCCGCTATCGCTGATGAGGTACATCAGATTCGCGACATTGTCGTAGCGAACGCCGCAGGCTCCCGTCCAAGAGATCGCGTCCTGCATCATCATGACTTCCACGCGACTGATGTCTACAGCGCCATTCGGGTCTGCAACGGTGAACGTAAATGTTTGTGGGCCCGCACCCGAGCCGGATGACGGAACGACCGACTGTGCAACCGGTGGCAGTGGTCCTGGGCCTGGGATATTCCAAGTGCCCATCAAATCCCAGCCCGCGTACGCGCCGGATTCATCGATCGCGATCTGATAAATGTTCTGTGGGCCGGAGAGCGTGCCGTCGAAGATCAACGGGAAGGTAAGAGTGATGTCATTTCCACTAACCGTCTTGGTTACTCCGCTCCTGTCGAGGCTGCAATCGTCCCCGGATAAAATCCCTGTGGCGTTGTTCGGTGTGAACGAGTCTCCCCATTGGGGATAGAGGAGAACCTTGTCCGATACGGCGTTGTAGTAGAGCAAGCATGCATTTGCCCACTCGCCCGCGGAGGGTGCGATTTTCCAGTTCGTTATACCGAGATCGCCTACTCCGTTCGGGTCACGGAAAGTCACCGTGAACATTTGGGCCAAACCGGACCCAGACGCCGGAACGGTAGGCGGATTCGAGGGAGTCAGATTGGTAGTCGCCCCGGGGAACGTCCAGGTGCCGACTTCGACGAAACCTGTCGACGCGCCGCCAACATCAAGTACATGGGTGCGAATCCGTCGTGTTGATGAAATGTTTGTCGTGAAGGTTAACGGGTACTTCAAAGTGAGAATCGTGCCGCTCGGCGTCACCTCCGTGCCACCGACGTCGAGACTGCAAGTCGCGTTGGTGATTTGCGTCGCCGTTCCGGGCTGCACTCCCCCGATCCAGCTAAATCCGTCATCGCTGTAGAGGTAGACGAGGTCGGCCACATTGTCGTAGACCACGCCGCAGGAGCCGGTCCAAGAGATCGCGTCCTGCATCATCATGGCTTCCACCTTCTGAATGTCCGCTGCGCCGTTCGGATCGGCGACCGCAAACGTAAATGTCTGTTGAGCGCCCTGACCAGAGCTTGGCGTAACCGTGCCTACTTGTGGAGGTTCGGGGTTAGCGCCGGGCGTACTGACGTCCCACGTTCCCATTTGCTGCCAGCCAACATAGGCTCCGGACCTGTCGCTTACGAATTGGTAAAGGTTCTGTGGACCCGAGAGGCCGCTGTTGAATGTAATCGGGAGGTTGAATGTCAGTTCGTCTCCGTCAATCGCTTTCGTAACCGCCCCTTTGTCGATGCTACAGAAGTTGTTTGAGATGATTCCAGTACTACCGCCAGGCGTGAACGAACCACCCCAATCCGGATAGAGATACATCCGGTCGTTCGGCCGGTTGTACCAAACCGTGCATGCGTTTAGGCTTTCGTTGATCGAACCGGAGATTTTCCAATTGGCCCAGGCAAGATCGTTGACTCCATTCGCGTCGCTGAACTTCGCGACAAACGTTTGTGAAAGCCCGGTGCCGGATGCAGGCACGGTGGCGTCGTTGACTGGCCCAACGTTCGGCGTGGCACCGGGGAATCCCCAGCTGCCCAGCTGTGGCCAACCGGTCGAAGCGTTGTCCAAGTCAGTAACGTTCATATAGATGTTTCGCGTTGAGCTAAGAGCAGTTGTGAACGTGATTGGGTAGCCGATAGTGAGCAGTGTTCCGCTCTTGGTTACGCTCACGCCGGAGACATCGAGCGAGCAGGTGGAGTTCGAAAGTTGACCCGGCGTTCCCGGCTGCAAGCCTGTTTGCCAACTACTTCCGCCGTCGTCGATGACGTAAACCAGGTCTGCGACGTTGTCGTAGATCAAACCGCACGATCCCGCCCAGCTGATCGAGCCGTTCATAATCACCTTGACTTGGTTGATGTCATTCGCACCGTTCGGATCCGTGGCGGTGAACATAAACGTTTGCTGGGCCCCCTGGCCGGCGTTCGGGGCTACGGATACCGCCTGAGGTGGCCCGCTGACCGTGATAGGCTGTCCTGTGCCGTTGTTTGTTTCTAGTTCTTCGGCGATCACCAGCTGATCGTCGACATGAACACCGACATGGTAGTCCCCCGGAACAGTCGTCGTCGGGATCGTCACGGTCGCTGAGCAAGAGGTGGTGCCACCGGGAGCCGGAACGGTAAGGCTGGATGGCAGGCAGTCGCCCAGTCGTTCGTCTGAGGGGTCAATCATGCTTCCCGACGACAGATAGATTCCGCTTCGGAAGGTACCGCCCCCTCCGTAAGGGCCATCATTCGGGATCGTACAACTAACCGTTACCGAATCGCCTGGCGACACGGTTGTCGCCGACATGAGAACGGCGCTGACAAACTAGACCACAGAACGGCGTTTTAAAGCCGTTCAAGGGCGGCGGAAAATTAGACCGCCCGGGTGGTCCGCTGGCATCCATTCGGTGTTTTGTGGAACACGGGAAGGATGTATCGCGTGGAGCTATATGCTCAAGTACGGCGCAGTGTCTACGTCGAAGGGCTGAGTGAACGCGAAGCCGCCAAGCGGTTTGGCTTAGCGCGGGAGACGGTGCGCAAAATGCTGCGCTACGCTGCTCCGCCGGGCTATCGGCGGAGCAAACCGGTGAGACGGCCGAAGCTCGAAGCGTTCAC
Source organism: Bryobacterales bacterium (assembly GCA_965247305.1). Lineage (GTDB taxonomy): Bacteria > Acidobacteriota > Terriglobia > Bryobacterales > UBA6623 > CATQHP01. Next base: position 382,659 of record OZ252030.1, read on the forward strand.
CGGAATCATCGATCAGATCCTGCTCGACGATCAGCAACAACCAAAGAAACAACGTCACACCGCGAAACGCATCTTCGATCGCCTACGCGAGGAGTACGATTTCAGCGGTGGCTACACGATCGTCAAGGACTACGTCCGCGAGAAGAAGCTCGGTGGACAAGAGATGTTCGTGCCACTGGCGCATCCGCCCGGCGACGCGCAGGCCGACTTCGGCGAAGCGGTTGTCGTTATCAATGGAGTCCAGCGCAAGGCGCACTTCTTGGTTGTCGATCTGCCGCACAGCGACGACGCCTTCGTTAAGGCCTTTCCCGCCGAGACGACGGAAGCCTTTTGCGAAGGACACAACGCCGCGTTTCGTTATTTCGACGGCGTGCCACGCAACATCGTCTACGACAACACGACGCTGGCGGTGGCAAGGATTCTCGGCGACGGCACGCGCAAACGTACGCGGGTGTTCAGCGAACTGCAGTCGCACTACCTGTTCGCCGATCGTTTCGGGCGTCCGGGCAAGGGCAACGACAAGGGAAAAGTCGAAGGGCTAGTGGGCTTCGCACGGCGCAATTTCATGGTGCCGATCCCGAGATTCGAGAGTTGGGAAGCCTTCAACGAACACCTCGAAGAGAAGTGCCGAGCCAACCGTGAACGGCGTTTGCGACGGCACACCGAAACCGTCGGCGAACGCTTCGAGCGCGATCGGGAAGCGCTCTTGCCCTTGGCACCGACAGCCTACGATGCCTGCGACAAACGCTCGACAAGGGTGACTTCGTTGTCGCTGGTGCGCTACGCGACAAACGATTATTCGGTGCCAACGCGTTACGGCCACCGCCAGGTCCTGATCAAAGCCTACGTGGATGAGGTAGTGATCTGTTGCGGCAGCGAAGAGATCGCCCGCCATCAGCGCAGCTATGAACGTGAAGAGTTGGTTTTCGATCCGCTGCACTACTTGGCGTTGTTGGAACGCAAGACCAACGCGCTCGATCAAGCCGCGCCGTTGGTCGGCTGGGAGTTGCCGCCGGAGTTTGCGAAGCTGCGACGACTGCTCGAATCGCGGTTGGACAAAGCGGGCAAGCGCGAGTACGTACAGGTCCTGCGACTGTTGGAGGACTTCCCCCTTGAGCACGTCGCAACGGCGGTGCGCCAAGTCTGTCTACTGGGAACGATTGGCTTTGACGCCGTCAAGCATCTACTGCTGTGCGCGATCGAGCAACGTCCGCCGAAGCTCGACTTAACGAAGTATCCCCACCTGCCGACGGCTCAGGTCGAGCAGACGTCGCCGGCATCCTATCTGGCGCTGCTAGCAGGAGCAAGCTGATGGCGAAGTCGAGAATGCTGCTGGAAACCCACCTGAAAGCGCTGCGGCTGCCGACCTTCCTGCGCGAGTACGACAAACTGGCTCGGCGCTGCGCCGCCGAAGGCTTGGACTTTCGGGACTTCCTACAGCAACTCTGCGAGCTGGAACTGGTCGATCGCGAGCAGCGGGCGACCGAGCGTCGCATCAAGGCCGCCAAGTTCCCGGTGACGAAGAGTCTCGACACGTTCGACTTCTTGGCCATACCCTCGGTGAACAAGAAGCTCGTTCTGGAGCTGGCGCGCTGTGAGTTCATCGACCGCCGTGAGAACGTCTTGGCGCTGGGGAACTCCGGCACCGGCAAAACGCATATCGCCTTGGCGCTGGGACTGGCAGCTTGTCAGAGCGGCTATCGCACACGTTTCACCACCGCCGCGGGATTGGTCCATGAACTGCTCGAAGCCCGTGACGAACGGCAACTACTACGGGTCCAGAAACAACTTGCCAAGCAGGATCTACTGATCGTCGATGAACTGGGCTATGTGCCGCTGTCGAAGACCGGGGCAGAGCTGCTGTTCGAGATCTTTTCGCAGCGCTACGAACAGGGCTCGACGTTGCTGACCTCGAACCTGCCGTTCACCGAGTGGACCGAGGTGCTGGGTTCCGAACGCATGACCGGCGCTCTGCTTGACCGGCTCACGCATCACGTCCATATCCTCGAGATGAACGGCGACAGCTACCGCCTCAAGCAAAGCAAAAAGAAGCGCCCGCGCTCTTCAAACTGACCCGCCGGCCGCTCGCGCCGGTTTGCGTGGGCCGTCTTCCACTACGCCTGGGCCGCCCTAAAGGGCGTCCTCAGGCTCCGTTCCAGCCGTCCCACGCAAACCGCTGGATCCCCGCCAACTGGTCTATTTTTGCTCCGCCGAAGCGGTCTACATTTACTCCGCCCTTGACACACCGCCACTAACGCGGACTTCCATCTTTCTCGCGTCTAGCGGCCACGTCTCGATGCCGCCTAGGTCGTTCCGTACGATCTGCGAGAAATCGTTACCGTACGTGTGGCTCGAAACCCAACCGCGACGCCGATAGACCGTGGGCGTCATGATCGGGTTTGGCCGTCGAACCCACTCCGCTACGGGATGCTGGCTAACTTCCGCGCGACCGCCGTTCGTTTTCTTCTCGTATAACTTCAGCGGTAGCGCCGATTTATCCCTAGACAGGATATTGATACAGGCGTACGCCGTCGTCAGACGCGAGCCGCTGTGTTCGGAGACCTTCACTCCAGACGGGGTAGGGTGTCCGATGTCGAGCCCGTCAATAATCTGGTCTAGCTGGCCGACAGAGATATCTACCCCTCTAAAGGCTGCCGAGGCGGCCTTAATTCGGGTGAGAAGACTCATGCGAAGGCTAGTTGTGAAACATCAATTGGCCCGGTAACTTTCGAGCGGATCATAGCCGCGTAGGCCATAATCGTCGCCACCGGCAAGTCAATCTTGTTGTCGTCCCGCTCTTTTCTCGGGTAGATGTTGTCCTTCTGGTCGCGGTGGCACACGACATTCGACATTTGCCACGCATCCATCGGGCAACCTTGGTGCTCTACCACCCCTGAATAGATATCGGCCTCTAGTTGCTTCATCGGCTCTGAAAGATTCAGCACTGTTTGTCGAACCTCCAAAACCGGCAAGCCCTCCGACTCCAGGTGTTGCATCATCTGATGCGCCTGGAACGGGTCAAAGGCAATCGCCTGAACGTTGTGTACCTTCGCTAGGTCGCGAAGTTTATCCTCAATCAACTCAAAATCCATAGCCGAGCCGTCCGTGGCCTCTAGTAGGCCCGATCGCACCCAGCCCTGATACTGCGAATTCGTCGAAGCGTCTACCGTGTCTTCGGGACAGAAGCACCAGCGGAACATATAGACCTTGCCATCCTTCTTAAACACCGCACGGATGGCCGACAGGTCAATTTTGCTCGCGAGGTCAACGCCGATCCAGCACGGACACCCGCGAAAATCATCGATGTTCAATTCCGCGCCGAGTTTGTCCCAGCGGCGCATGTCCATCCAGGCTTGATCGCTCGAGACCCAGACGTTTAGGTGTTTTTTGAGAAAGCCCGGCTGAGCCGATGCCATCTCCATTGCTTTCCTGGCCTTACGTTCCAGATCGTCGGCTTTGACCGATACTCCGTAGTTCGGGTTCGCCTTGATCCAGCTAGCCGGGTCCGTCCAGTCGTCGCCGTCATCGATCGTGTAGATGATCCCGAAGTAGGTTGGGTCATCAATAACTCCAGTCAGAATCTTCTTTACGTAGTCGCGCTGCTCGTAGCAGATCCCGGCGCGGTTAGATCCCGCCGTCGTGATCGCATTTATCAACGGCTGCTGGCGTGAACCAGTGCCAGTCTCCAAAACTTCCCACATGTCGCGCGTTTTGTGCGCGTGTAGTTCGTCCACGATCGCGCCGTGGATGTTTAGACCGTCGTGGCCGCCCGCTTCACCGGACAGGGGCTTGAACGTCGACCCGCCGGCCACAATTGAGTGGGCCATGGTCTCAAGGCCAAACAATTGGCGAAACTCGGGGTCCGCCTTGATCATCCGGCTCGCAATACCCCAAGATATCCGCGCCTGTTCGGAATCAACAGCAGCCGCCACAACCTCAGCGCCCGGCTCGCCATCGCCAACGGTCAGGTACAGTCCCTCGCCCGCCGCAATGGTTGTCTTGGCTTGCTTGCGCGGCTCTTCGCTATATGCCGTGCGAAACCGACGGGACTGGTCTTCGGAATGCCGCCATGCGAATATCGTCGACGACCTAAAACACTGCCAGGGCTCTAGCTGTATCGACTCCCGCCGACGCGCCCATTCACCCTTGACGTGGCGCAGGTTCGACAGGAAACCGCAGATCCGGTTCGCCTCAGTCTCGTCGAAGTAGTATTCGTTCGCACCGCGTTTCGTACCCCACCGGTCGAGATCGCCAAGTTGGCGCTCACACGCGAGCCTCGCAAGCTCGCCGGCGGGGATTACACCGTCGACCACAGAGCGCGCGTAGTTGTGCGCCTTGGTCAGGTACGGGGATTTCAATACAGTGGCAAACGTTCGCCTTCAGGCTTCATGAATTCGGCCCAACGGCTCTCGCTCTTGTCTTTCTTGTCGATCACGCTGACGCGAGCGCGGTCAACCGGCGTTAAGCCGAAACTCTGCATCCACGACCTGTGCTGCTTGCTTGCAGCCTCTTTGCGGATGGCTAGCGTTTGATACTCGCTCAGCCTGTCGGAGTCTCCGAACACCTCGGCAATCTTTTCCCGGAGAGCATGAAGCTCGGCGAGGTTCGAAGCTGCGTCGTAGATAGCGCCGCCATCAGTGGTCGCCAGAACTCCAAGCCTCTCGAGGTCCGCCGCGATCTTGTCGTACATCTCCGCTGCCAGGCCTTCGAGCGGCAAATAAGAGTCGGGGCAGCCGGCAACTGGCTTCGGTTCGTTCAAGTTCACACGGCAAGGGCGCTCTGTCCCCTGCATCTTCTTGGTTTTGCTTGGCTTACGTCCTGGCATCTAACCTCCTTCTAACCCCCTTCGAACCCCCTTCGAACCAAGATAGGGTTGGATGCGCGAGAAGAAGACGCCGTAATCGGTTTCCAGCCGTCCGGCCCGAGAGATTGAAGGGGGTTACCCCCCCCTGGTCTACTCATCCGCCGTGTTGTTGGCCCGCCACTGGCAGGCGCTAGCCATGTCGTGCGAAATTCTGCCACAAATTCCGACAGCTAACGCTTCGGGGCGACGGGCCGACCCTGGGGTACCCCCCCTTTTTTTGGTTTGCCCCGGCCGTGTTCTCATTTCCCTTGTGCTGTCTTCTCTGCGTGACAATCGACGCAGAGCGACTGGTGATTAGAAGGAATCCAGAACAGATCGGGACGTTCTCTTGCCGGCTCAATGTGATCAGTCACACTCGCAGCAGTTATCTTGTTGTTGCTCTTGCAGTTATCTTGTTGTTGCTCTTGCAGTTACGACACAACGGCTCCACCGTGGCAAGACGTGAACGGCTATACACTGTCCACCGCTTCGTGTAGCCACGTTGGTGCGCTGTTCCACGTCGCCTGTCGCTGTCCTTGCGTATCGTGCTTAGCGCATCAACAGCGTGGTCTGGGCAACGGCCACGGGTTACGGTGTTCGGGCAACCCGGACTGGCGCAGTAGCGCTTAGGTGCTTGTGGCAACCGATCTAACACTACGCGACATCATGAATCTCACCGGCTTCTCTTCGCCAGCAATAACACTGGCAACACGCAAAGGCTCTACACCCTTTAGTGTGGTTGTGATCTCTACGAGACCATCGGGGCCAGCCTCAATAGAAATGCTTTGCGACAGCGGGAGTAAGCTCACCAACAGCAAACTAACCCCACCAGGCACAATAATTGACGCCTGAATGTCATCCGGGGCTAGCCCCACCCTGGCGATACTTGCTATCACCTGGCGGGCTGCCTGTATGGCCGTCGCCGATGGATGGTTGCTCTCGCCTGATAGGTCGGCAGTCCTCTCGAATCCATCTCGGTCAACCCATTCGATCGTCATATCCATATTATGGGCACTCATCCATGTAAACCGTCAGCCCGGCCCATGTTGCCCTGAGGGACTTCCTATCGAAAACCGTCATAGTCGGCAGCCGGGGTGGCTTGGTTCCTTCGCGATATACGGTCCAGTATCCAACCCCCAACACCTTCTCACGTTCGGGAGCCCATTCAACCACCCACGGTTCATCGTCGGAATCGACGTACACGAGAGCTGCCGTCAGTTCGCGGTTGAACCTAGGCAGCGGTGAATAGGCACTTCCAGCGTAGATCGCGGCGACGACTGCAATCAGGGCCAATACCACCAGCGCCCGCCATGCTTGGACCGCTAGTGACCACATCCTAAATCTGTGGCTCCCCAATACCCCAAAGCCAGCATTTGTCCGAGTGGCTCCTCGGGAACGCCCAAGGCAGTCCAAGGCGCCGCGTTAAAGGGAGTCACCCGCCACCACAGGCCCTCCAGCGAACCTATCTCCGGTGTACTGTAGCCCGCTGGAACTTCAAGGAAAGGGCCCGGCCCCGGCGGCTTCTTCATCATGTCTGGCACATCATTGAACACGAAGTCAATCGTGGCTCCGTTGAGTTTCACCGCCTGTCGTCCTACTAGTTCGTTGCCCATCTACTTTCTCCCTTTTGGCAGGGTTGCCCGCCGAAATCTACTGTGTTTGCGGGTCCCACTCGACATGCAGGTGATCGTCCTCTAAGACGATGTCGAACTCGCCGCCTAGCCGCTTTTTGCATTGGTCAGTAACAATAAGTGCCGTCTCTCGATCAAAGAAACGGGTGCGACAATCAAGGGCAAGTCCCTTGTAGTGTAGGCTGCCGCTTCCGTGCCTCCCATCGGTTACGCTCGTTACGACCAGGTCCTTCCCGTGTTCGCGGTAAACCGAATCAACGACCCCAATTGCGAGGGCGATCTGCGGCGTCATGCCGAGCAGCTTTACACCCTTCTTCAGAATCATGACTTGACGCTCACCGGTTCGCCGGATGGCGCGGGTCAATCGGCCAGCCGTCGGGGCCGACTGATGAGCTATAGCCGCGCCGCTCCTCGCGCTGCTTGTGGCGGCTGTGACAGCTTTTGCACAACGGCTGCCAGTTCGTGAGGTCCCAGAACAGCTTCCGGTGGCCTTGCATCTCACGCACAGCGGATGGCGCGCGAGGTAGGCTCTCCGTGCCTTCCTCCAGTGCCGGCCATGCTTGGACCGCTAGTGACCACATCCTAAATCTGTGGCTCCCCAATACCCCAAAGCCAGCATTTGTCCGAGTGGCTCCACGCCCCAGGCGTACCGTCCCCGTTCTTCTCTCTATGCGAGAGCACTTGCCCGATCGGCATTTTCGTTCGCGCCTTCTCGAGAGCCGTTAAGCTCGTGGTCAGCTTGATTGCCCCCCGGTTCTTTCGCCAGATCGCAAATCCGTTCGAGACCCAATCGATAGCCTCGGACATCAAAATCATGCACGTCGAGTGATTACCGCGTGCTGGATACACGAGTACTCTAGGTTGCTTAATAGCCACCCCCGGGGAACAGACTGTTTTGGATGCAGAGAGCCTACGGAAAGCGCGGCCACGGTTTACGGCACCGCAGAGGCCGGGAATGACGCCCGCAACGTCTTGAGGTCTCTGAAACAGAATATACCACATATGGTTTAGCTGTGCAACCACTTATTTTTAGGCTTGCCTAATCCGACTTGCTCCGGAATCGCGCCCGGCAAGCTGGCCGACCGGGTATCGATCGAAGTTCTGCTCTCTGATTAAGCACGGGTTCTCACCCATTTCGAGATCGTTGTAAACGTGCGACCCGTCCCAAACCGCTGCGCTCCATCGGCCGTCAGACAATGCGACTCCGAGGATTTCAACGACCCTCAACCCTTTTCCGTCTGGGTCGGCAAAAACCCTATCTCCTGTGCTCATCTACTTCTCCTTGGTTGGGTTGGGGGTCGGCGGCCAAGCTAGCCTCGAACTCACGTCGGTACTTCGGAGTAATCGTCAGCAAGTGAATGTAGACGTCGTAGAGTTCATCCAAGATCAGATACCCGATCACTCGCCAATTTGAGCAGCCGTACGCTCCCCTCAACATGTACTTGATCGGGACTACAAGCATTGACCTCTCCAAAGGCTCCGGCAACCTGTCGGTGCGATAGAGCTTGAGGGACGACTCGAAATTTCGAGCGCCGTTGGCAAACCACGAGGGTTCTCGGATTGGGCCGCTTCTGAATAAGTTCACGCCGCACCTCCGCACACCCGTTTTGGGAAGGTTTTGGGAAGGTTCGCAGAGCAACCGGGGGTATTTGAGCGCCCAGCGCACCTCGTAACTCGTTGATTTAACGACCCACGGCACCCTCGAAATCTCCATCCACTGGACTCAAAATCCAGCGAGATCGGTCGGAGAATCGCGGACTTTTCGCAACCGCCGCGACACATTCGGGTCCCAACGTGGACCCAATCACCATCTAACTCTTTTAGAATCAGACCTGGGTATTCGCCTCCTAAGCGGAATCGCCAATCGGAGTCTTCGCGGCCCACCCTTCGCGTACATCGACCGCCGGGACCGTACTGCCGCCGGCTCGCTGTCGAACTATCCGAACCAAGCCGGCGATGCTATCGGGCTGTGCACCGGCTTGGCGGTTTAGCTCTCCGATCTGAAACGCGATGCGCCACTGATTGAACAGCGTTCGATAGGCCTCGATGACGCTGACTCGGGGGTCGTAGATGTGGCTGGCCTCCGACGTCACGCCGTTGAGTTCGAGAATGCGGAATTTCCCTTCCATCAGCGCCTCGACCGACTGGCTGCGCACGTCAAACCGGCCGAAGTAGAACCCTGGCATCGCGTGTGCCGAGACGTCGACGGCTCGCCGCAGGGCTTCCGTCTCAAGGTCGCTACCGTCGAGAAAAATTGTCCCCCGACAGTGCGCGCCAATTTCGATTAGCTGAACGACCTCGCCGTCGGCTACAACGGCTTCACGGTCGCGCGGGCACTGCTCCAAATACGTCTCGGCCAGCATCGCCGCCCTTGAATCAGCTAGCACTAGGTCCTCAAGGGTGCTGCTGCCGTCGCCGACTACGTGGGGAAATTCCTTGCGGGTGATCGAAAGAATATGTCCGCGTTTTTCGCCCGACAAGCGGTAGTAGAAGATTCCAAACTCATCTCCGCCAATGTATTCCTGAATGACGACGCGGTTTTTGGCCTGCTCTAAGTAGGCAGTCAGTTCGGTCAACGACCGCACCACTTCAACGCCTGTGCCACGCTCGCCACAGTCGGGCTTGAGAACGACTGGATAGTTCAACTGCTCGGTCTCGAGAAAGCTGCGAGCGGCACTGACGCGTTGCCGTAGCGATCCTTGAGGGTCGATCGCGGTGAAGCGTCCGATCGGCGCACCGCCCGCCCCGAGAGCCGACAGGATGTGCGACTTCGGCTCGCCCGCGAACCCACCTCCACAAGGGATGCCGGGATTCGACAACGTGAACAGGGTTAGGCTGCGATGGCGCACTCCGAGCCAGACGATGTAGATGGCGACGGGAATGTAGCTCAGCCAAACCGGCCAAAATTCCCAGTGCAGCCTTTGCCGAATAGCGCCCGCGAGGCGGCGTCTACTGCGCCGGTTTGAAAAAAACGCTAAGCTTTTGCGGCCCACAAAGAGAATGCCGGCAAGTAAGGCGGCTGGCAGCACAATTCCCGTCCACACACCGCTTGTTGCTGTGGTCATTCGTTCGGAGACCGCGCCCCCGGCACCGACCAGCAACGGCGTCCAGGCGATCGCGGCTACGAGCAACGCTAGAGAAAATTTGCGGAAATCCCTGCTCAACACTCCGGCGGCCACGTACACGGGCAATCGCAGGCCTGGGGTGAATCGACTGAGAAGAACCACACTAAACGTTCGGTCGCCCATCCAGCGCGAGGCCCGCTCGACCGCTTCAGGCGAAATGAAGCGCCGCGCCAGGCGGGTGCCGAGCAGCCAACCTCCACCGAGTCGGCCGGCCATGTAGAGCAACACATCGCCGACGAAGATGCCGACGATACAGATTGCGACGGCCGGCCAAAATTCGAGACGCCCTTGTGCCACCAGCGCGCCGCCCGTCATGAGTGCGAGATCTTCGCTGACAAAGGTCGAAAGGGCGAGCGCCAACGCAATGGCGACAAAGCTGCCGCTCCCAGCGTCGGGGGATGAAGTGAAATACCAAGCGGCCAGCAGTGCGGCGCCTCCTGCGAGCGCTATTGCCAGTCCGAAGCGGCTTACAAATTTCGTATTTGACATGGCACAAAATCAGTGGACGAGCGCGCCCGCTCCAATCCTCAATCTTTCGAGGCCCACCGTCGTAAGTGCCGCCGCCCGGCAAGGCGAGTCCGGCGAATAATCGAGCCGTACTTGATTCGACGAAACCGTTACTCGACTAAAGCTGACAGTCTGCGCGTCCGGACGATGCATACAAACGGAAGTGGCGCTTGGTGACGGGTTGTGACCGGCGTGGTAGCGTTCGAGCGCGGCTCGGGTGAGCCTGGATTTGCTACCGATCTGATCATCAAGAACGGCGCGACGCGCGGCCTCAACTACGGCGGTCTGGAACGACGACGACGTTATCGGCATTCTCCAGTCGGCGTTGTATTCGCAGGCTAGTTTGGAGCCCGTCCATTCGAAAAACCAGGGCGGACGATCCGGTTCCATTGCAAGTAGTTGAAACGGCGCGAAGCTGCGCAGATCAATTCGGTTAATCTGCTCGTCGACATCGTCTAACGAGCGAGCCGCGGCAAGGTAGATGGGAATCTTGCCGCGGCTTTCGGAGGCCGGCGCGTTACGCATACCCTGATTGGGATAGGCATTCAGCAAGCAAACCGTGAGGCCGTATTCATTCGTTGCAAGCCAAGTCCCGCCGCCGTCGGCGTCAATTGGCGCGACGAACTGCACGTGGTCGCGAAGGTAAATTTGGGGCGACTGAGCTAGCCCGCGAGTGCGCTTTTCATCTCGATTGAAAAGCAGGCGGTAGCCGTCGTGGTCGGCGAGCCAGCTTACGGTGCACATGCTCTCGCCTCCGCCTGAAACCGTAGGGTCGAGGGGGCTACGCCAAACGCCGCGGGTACGGCGAGCGACTGACAGCGCAGAATAATGGCGATCAACGCATAGTGATGCACCGTGTGGCTGCGAACAAACTCCAACTCGCGACCCACCGTCGACGGCGTCCAATGTCCCTCTTCGTCATCCTCTGAACGGACTAGGATCCGCTCCTCGCCGCTATGCCGCTCGAGCGACTGCAGACGGTCAATCGTCTCGGCGATTCGCAACATTCCGGGCACGCGGTCGCGCGCGACCGCTCGGTCACGCTTGCGGGAGGCGTAGTCTACCTCGCCGTTCGCGACTCCGGCGAGAAGGCAATCGAAGAATTCGAGGCAATGTCGAAGGTGGTTACCCGCGCTGTCGGTTTCGATCGTGGCGGGACGCGTCGAGTAGCTTCGATCGTCGACCGATTCCAGAAGCGTCAGGCCTTCAACGAGAGTTTCCCGAGCCCCTTGCACGAGCTTGTTGAGTTTATTTTTCACGAGCTAACTCCCCTAACAAATGATTCCGACTATGAAACGAATGAACTATCTTTTCTATTCCTTTTCGAGATGAGACTCTCTCAGTTCCTTTGGCCCGAATTTCTCATCACGTGGCCCGCGCTCCCCGGGCAGGACTGTCCCATCCGAGCGAGAATCTTCTACGAGCGGAATACTCCTACGAGCTATCGCGTTCTTCGTTCATAGCGCGCACATACGAGAAGGGTTCTAGCGGTGGTCGAAGCTGCTTGAGCTAAGCTCGACACGAGCGGTACCACCACATACATGGAACATTTGGGAATCACACTTCTCGCCGTCTTCGTTTTCGCCTTTGGACTCATTTCTAAAAGGCTGCAGTCGACATTACTGACTGCGCCGATGATCTTTGCGGCGTTTGGAGTGATTGTCGGTCCACTTGGATTCGGGCTCGTTGAACTCGATACCGATAGCGAGTTGCTTCGCGGTTTGGCTGAGGCAACTCTGGTGCTGGTGCTGTTTGCGGACGCTTCGGTCATCGACCTACAGGCGCTTCGCAAGAATCTTAGCGTGCCGCTCAGACTGCTGGGAATCGGACTGCCCTTGTCGATTGTTTTTGGCACGCTGGCAGCTTCAGTGCTGTTTCCGGATTTGAGCGTGTGGCACGCGGCGCTGATAGCGGCCATCCTTGCGCCAACCGACGCCGCTCTTGGCCAAGCCGTAGTTTCGAACCCTGGCGTTCCGTCGCGAATCCGCCAGGCACTCAATGTCGAGAGTGGTCTCAACGACGGGATTTGTCTGCCGTTCGTGTTTATGTTTCTCGCCCTCGCGGCGGGCGACCACTCGCAGCCGCTGGCGTACTGGGCGGAGTTCGCGTTAGCGCAGCTCGTGCTTGGCCCGTTGGCGGGCATCGCTGTTGGCATCGCCGGCGCCAAGTCGATCAACCGTGCCGTCAAATCTTCATGGATCAGTCCGGCGTTTCAGCGATTGTCTTCGCTGGTGCTGGCGCTGCTCTCGTTTTGCTTCGCGGAATGGGTTGGCGGCAATGGCTTCATCGCCGCCTTTGTAGCGGGTATCACTTTTGGTAATTCGGTCGATACCGACGCCGGCGAAAAATCATTGGAGTTCGCCGAGGCTGAGGGGCAGCTGATCGGATTGTTTGCGTTTCTTGCCTTTGGCGCGGCCGGCATTTCACCGGCTTTCATGGAGATCGGTCCGATCGCAATTCTGTTCGCCGTCTTGAGCCTCACGTTGATTCGAATGGTGCCCGTGTCGATCGCCTTGTTGGGTGGCAACTTGGGCTGGTCGACACACCTGTTTTGGGGCTGGTTCGGCCCGCGCGGCCTGGCGTCAATCTTGTATGTTTTGATTGCGGTAGAGAGCGAGTCTCTACCCGCTGCTGAAGCTGTATTTGCCGTGGTTATGTGCACGGTCTTGCTGAGTGTGCTGCTGCACGGAATCACCGCCGGCCCGGGCGCCGCGATGTACGCAAGTCGCGTCAAACGTCGACAGCAGGAAATGCCCGTCTGCGCCGAAAACCAGCATGTGGATGAGATGCAGTCACGTCAACTTTTTAGGGGCTAGACTCGACTCGCTTGAATCGATTTCGTCGCAAATATTCGGCCCCCTGCCGCTGTTTTCGCACCCAGCGCGCTTTGGGTCGGCTCTCGAAGAGATTATTCTGAGAGTTGCTAGGGCCTGGAAACTTTTGGCGCCTGATCGCCCAGCTCGTCGGGCTGCTAGCCATTTCCCTTTTAACCGCGTCAGCTCAGTCGGAGGGCCGGCTACAGGGCACGGTCTCGATGAAAGAGACCGGGACCGCCATGCATGGGGTCAACGTTCTGATCGTCGAACTCGGCCTTAGCACCCAGTCTGATGACGACGGCCGTTATGAATTTCGAAATGTTCCAGCGGGAAATTACCACGTGGTTTCGCACTTGGATCACCTTTTTACCGAAGCAGCTCAGACGGTTACGATCGACTCGGACGAATCAACCGAGCTAGACTTTTTGCTCTCGCTCACGCCCGAGAAATTTGAAATTACAGTCACGGCGGAGGAGGAGCGGCAGACCGCGTTTGAAACCTTCCAAAATGCGGAATCGCTCGACACGTACGACCTCAATACCTCGACCGCCGCGTCGCTCGGCGAGGTGCTCGACCACCACGTTGGCAGCGGTGTAGCCAAGCGTAGCTCAGGGCCGGGCAGCTCGCGCCCCATCGTTCGAGGCTTCGACGGCGACCGCGTTCTGATCATGGAAGACGGCATCCGCAGCGGTACTCTTTCATCTCAGTCAGGCGATCACGGCGAGGTGATGAACACCGCTCAGCTTGAGCGCCTCGAAATCGTCAAGGGTCCGGCCACACTGCTCTATAGCGGCAACGCGATGGGCGGCACGGTCAATGCCGTCAGCCGTCATCACGAACATCACCGGCATCCGCACCAGGGTCTTCGTGGATTTGTTTCCACTAGCGGCGGGTCGAACAGTCGCCTTGCCGGCAGCAGCACGGGCTTCGAGTATGGAACCGGCAAGTGGATGATCTGGGGGCAGGGCGGCGGCATCCGCACGGGCGACTACACAGCGCCTGAGAAAGGGGAGGTTTTCAACTCTCGTACGAAGACCGTCAATGGCGGAGGGGGGTTTGGCTGGTACGGCGAAAAGATGTTTTTCAGCGCCGATGCCAAGGTGGACGACGGTATATATGGCGTACCGTCCGCCGTCGTGGACGGCGCTGATGGGGCACAACAGGAAGACATCGAACGTATCGGAATCGACACGCTGCGGCGGAGCTACCGCTTCAATTGGGGATTGAACAGCCTCGGTTCCGGGGTCGAAAGCTTCGTCCTCAAGCTGAGTTACATCGACTGGAACCAGGACGAGCTGGAATTCCTCGAGGGCGGCGATTCAGCAATAGGGACCGCCTTTCAGAACGGCCAATTCGTTTATCGCGGCGTCTTTGAACAGCGAAAGAAGGGCGCGCTGGAGGGCCGATTCGGGTTCTGGGGAATTAGCCGCGACTTTCGAGCGGAAGGCGAAGAGGCGCTGACACCTCCGATCGATCAAAACGGAGTCGCAATCTTCGCCCTCGAGGAACTCGAGTTCGGGCGCATCAAGTTACATTTCGGCGGGCGTGTCGAAGCGCAAAGATACCATCCAATGTCTGTCGAGCTCGCGGCACAGCCTGGCCGGGCACCCGCACCAATCGACCGTCAATTCACTGGCGGCGCGGCGGCGCTGGGCTTCAATGCCGATCTTTGGAAGGGCGGCACATTCGTTGCCAACTATGCGCACAGCTACCGGCCGCCGGCGCTAGAAGAGCTTTATAACTTTGGTCCGCACATAGGCAACGCGGCGTTCGAAGTTGGCGATTCGCTGTTGAAAGCCGAACGTGGCAATGGAGTCGAGCTTTCCTTGAGACATAAGGGTAGCCGCGCTCGCGGCGAAGTCAATCTCTTCCACTTTGACTTCAGCGACTTCATTTTTCCATTCGCGACAGGAGAAGTCGTTGACAGCCTGCAAGTGATCGAGTTTACTCAGCGCGAGGCACGTTTTGCAGGCGCCGAGGCAAGCGCCAGCGTTGCGCTGAGAACGGACCTTTGGCTGAATATGGGGATGGATTTCGTCGATGCTCAAGAAACCAACTTGAACACGCCGCTACCGCGCATCCCTCCCTTACGCGGCAAGGTTGGCTTCGAGTACCGCCATGGCGGCCTGCTCTTGACACCCGAGCTGATTCTAGCCAGCCAGCAGCATCAGACTTTTACCGGCGAGACTCGAACGCCGGGATACGTGGTTGTCAATCTGACGGCTTCTTACACCTGGGCACATCAGCACGTGGCCCAGCAGTTTTCCGCGAACGTCTTCAACGTCGGCGATCGGCTCTACCGCAACCACTCGTCCCTAATTAAGGAGTTCGCTCCGGAAATCGGGCGGGGTCTGCGGGTCACCTATATGGTGCGGTTTTTCTAGCTCGCACTACTCAGCCCGGCGCGCTAGATAGCGTTGGCCGATCCAGCCTTCGCCGGCCGATGGGTCCGCACTCGCGTCCAACACTTCGAGGCCGGTGTCCTGCAGGAACGTGATAACTGATTCCCGCGGAATTGAATGCATCTCGTAAATCTCGTAGCCATGCCTCCAACGGAAGAGCGTCGACAACAGGCGCGGCGGCGTTAGCTTGTAAAACAGTCCCCGCAGGTCGCTCGAGTTTCCAATCGGCAGTTGAAAATACAGCACTCCGCCGGGCTTGACGACGCGCGCAAATTCGCGCAGATAGCGCATTGCGTAGTCTGGCCGTACGTGCTGCAACGTTATCGCCGACAGCACGAAGTCGAAGTGAGCGTCGTCGAATCGTGACAGGTCTGTAACAGGGTTGTGATGGTAGCGGCAACGCTCGCCATGGCGGTTGAAGCGGCGTGCCTGTTCGATCATCGACGACGAAATGTCGACGCCGTCGGCCTCGTCAAAGTGTTCCGCTAAAGCCTGAGTCAGGCGTCCAACGCCGCATCCGAAGTCGAGCGCTCTGCCACGTTCGGGCGTAGTGAAATCTTCTACCCGGAGGAGAGTGCGCTCGATCTCTTGGCGGCCGGTTTCGAAAAATTCCTCCACCGTCCAGCCGCCGCCGCGACGCCCGGGCTCCGACAAGATCGCCCACAGTGCGTCCTCTTGGCCGAGCTGCTCCCACTGCTTGGCAAGCTGTTCGATGGTTGCCGACATCTCGTAACAGCGTAGCGATGTTCGACAAAACGCCGATGAAAATAGAAGTAAGCGACGAGTTCGTAGAGATTCGAGGCCGCGTGGATGCTGAGTTCCGCAGAAACTCTCGGCTCCACAAGCGACGCATGAAATGCTGCGTCGGATGTACGGATTGCTGCCACCAGCTATTTTCTATCTCCGAGTTCGAAGCGGCGGGGGTGTCGAGAGCAGTTGCGAATTTGGAGGCGCGCCAGCGGAAGGAGAGCGCTGTCCGCGCCGAGCTCTACATCGCCAAGCGTGAAACGATACTGCAGCGGCACGGCTACGTTGAAGGCGCGGGCAACCTGCCCAAACCGCACCTACGCCTGGCCTGCCCGCTGCTAGAAAACGGCCGTTGTTTGATCTACGAAGAGCGCCCGTTGTTGTGCCGAAAAGTTGGCATCCCGGTTGTTCATCCCACTGACAGCGCGCGCGTGGCGGCCTGCGAGCTGAATTTCCGCCCTGGCGAGACTTTTGAAGACCCCCATCTGGTTCCCACTCAGACGTCAATTCAACGAGACTGGACCGCGCTGCTAAGACGTTTCAAAAATTCCGGCGGGCAGAGCGAAGAGCTGCCAATCACCATCGCGGACGCCGTCCTGAGGGACTTTCGGCGCGCCTAATTTACCGAATACTGAACACTCGCGATTGCGGCCAGTAGTTCGCGATTGCCGGGGCGATATTCTAGCCCCTTTAAAAACTCATCGAGCGCAAGCATCTTTTCGCCGCGAGCGAGATAGATGCGCCCGAGATTGAGGCAGGGGTAGTGTCTAGCCTCGTAGCGGGGGGCTCGCTTGGCCCGTTCAAACCAGGGGACCGCCTTTTCAGCGCCGATTTTTCGTAAGAGATAGACTCCGATGTCGTTATACGAATCGCCAAAGTTTGGATCAAGCTGGATCGCTTTTTTGCATTCGTCGATCGCCTCATCAACTCGCCCGAGCCGCGAAATCGCCCAGCCGCGATAAGTGTGACCCTCGGCGGTTGGCTTGATCTCTAAGCTCTCGTCGAAGCGCCGAATTGCTTCGTAGACATCGCCGCTGAGTAGGAGCTTGGCTCCCTCTTTCCAAAGTTTCTGAGCTGTGTCGATACTCTGCACTCTCGAAGCTTGTAGAACAAGCTGGCGCTCATCATAGCAACTGAAATCGCTAATTCCGAGCCCCATTTTCCTTGTGCTTCTGGTAGGCCTTTTGGGTCTCGTCGTCGGGCGGGTAAACGCCGTAGATCGACCGGCCCTCTAACAGCAGCTTTCGCTGAAAGTTTTCGAAGTCCTCTTTCGAGATCGCCTTGTCGAGCACTTCGTCGGCCAGGGCCGCGGGAATGACGAGAATCCCGTGGCGCTCACCGAGCAGCAAATCACCCGGGGCGACAGTGACATTCCCAATCCGCACGGGAGCCTGATAGTCGACGCTCATCAAATTAGGCCGAACCGCGGCGGCTTGGCCGCGCCGCGTATAGACCTGCAAATGCATGCCCGCTAGCTCAGGCATATCGCGCATGCCTCCGTCGATGATCAATCCCGACCCGCCTCGAACCAGGAATCGGGTCGTCGTCACGTCGCCCGACACTGCCGAGCGAGTGTCGCCGCCGGCGTCGAATACCAGCACGTCGCCAGGCTGCGCCTCTTCAGCGGAAATGTAGTTGAGCTGTTTTCGATTGGAGTAAATTTCCTCGCGAAGGTCGGGTCTCGTGGGCAGGTAGCGGACCGTTCGCGCGCGACCAATTAACCGCCGGTCGGAGTGCAGTGCGTCGAGTTCGTTGATGAAACAGTGCTCGTAGCCCTTTGCGACGAGTTGCGACCAGACCGCTTCTAGTGGCGCCCGCGCCAATTTGTCAAACAGAACCTTATCGGTTGGGCTCAGACGCTCGCGCACATAAGGGTGAACCTCGCGTTCGGGCAATTCGAGTTGGAGTTTGCCTTGACCCCACAGCCCCGCGGCGATCAATGAGACAAAGAGCAGTCGGCAGTACATGGTGTGGCCTTTCGCGGGAGGATTCCCGGCCAAAGTGTACCTCACGGGGCCAGTCCCTCAGCAAAAAAGGCTCTGCTAGAATCGAGATTCAGGCCGCCGACGATGCCGTCCGCAATTCCCGCCGAATCAAAAATACCGTCCGAAGAATTTGCCACCCAGTGTCGGGGCCAGATGATTCCCCTCGACAAGTGGATTTCTTATTTCTCGGTCGTCCCGCTGGACGAAGGCGAACTGCAACGCCTCGTCTACGACCCAGCCTCGGCCATTCCGTCGAAGATGGCGGAGATCATTCCGAAGCTACGGATCGTGCTCGTACCGTTTCTAGAAAAACCAGCGCGCAGCAATGGAAGCGGGTCTAAAGGGCCGATCATTTCATTTCAGCTTCCAGCCAAGACCAGACGGACGGTTTCGGGCAACCTTGAAACAAACGGCGAAACGTATATATTTCTATCGATTCATGACGAGGACGTAGCCGATGCGCACTACATCCTCTATCAGCAGCTTGCCGAACTAATTGCCACTCGAGCTGGCGGAGCCGAGGTCGAAGCGTTCTACGAACTGCTGCGCTCTGAGATTGGGGGCAACGTTCACGGCGAAATCGACGAACGCGCGTGGCAACTCAAAGACGAGCTGCTTCGCAAGCAAAAAGACCCACGCCGCGAGACGAAGCTTCTGGCCGCGTATCGCCGGCAGGCTTTGCAAGACACGCTCACGCTCTACTTGCATGGGCTGTGCTGCGACATCGATGTCGACGCCGGCCCACGCCAACTGGCCAGCGGCCACATCCGTAAGCGGCTCATGGTGCTCAAGGGATTTCTGCCGCCGCCAAATGGCGTAGCCTTGTTTCCAGAAGAATTACCGCCTCCGCAGTGACGTCGGTTTCAATCACTTCCGAAGAACAACTCGACGACGTCCTGTCGACCCCTAGTCCATCTGACATTGCCTTATTGGACCGCCTTGAGGGCGACATTTTGGTTCTCGGCGTGAGCGGCAAGATGGGCCCCAGCCTCGCTCGGCTCGCTAAACGGGCGTCTGGCGGCTCTGAGCGTCGGGTGATTGGCGTCGCGCGATTCTCTGATCCTACGGTAAGAGAGCGGCTTGAATCGTGGGGCATCGAGACCCTTACTGTGGACCTGCTCGACCGAACGGCGGTCGACGCGCTTCCATCCGCACCGAATGTCGTTTTCATGGCCGGTCAAAAGTTCGGCACGAGCGGCAACCAGGCGCTGACCTGGGCGATCAACGCGCACACCGCCGCCCTCGCAGCCGAAAAATTTCGCGACTCGCGGATCGTCGCTTTCTCGACGGGAAACGTTTATCCGCTGAGCGCGGTGGCGGGGGGCGGACCTGACGAGGAATCGGCCCTAGGCCCGATTGGCGAATATGCGCAATCCGCGCTTGGACGTGAGCGACTCTTTGAACATTTCTCAACTCGAAACGGTACGCCAACGTCGATCGTCCGGCTCAACTATGCCATTGACTTGCGCTATGGGGTGCTGCGCGACATCGGCGACAAGGTGTTTCGCGGTAAGGCGGTCGATCTTTCAATGGGCCATGTAAACGTGATTTGGCAACGCGACGCCAACTCGATTGCATTGCGCATGCTGGAGCGCTGTGACTCTCCGCCGTTCGTCCTGAACGTTACCGGAGCCGAGACGCTGGCAGTGCGAAGTTTGGCCGAGCGATTCGCTGGGCACTTTGGCGTCGAGGCAAAAGTTGTGGGGACTGAGAACGCGACTGCGTTGCTTAGCAACGCTGCGAAGTGTATCGAAACTTTCGGGGAGCCCGAGACCAGTGTCGACGAGATGATCGCGATGGTCGCGGACTGGATTCGCCGTGACGGCGCGAGCCTTGGGAAGCCCACGCATTTCGAGGAACGCGAGGGCGGGTTCTAGAACAATCGCTCGAACTGCTTGGTTGATTGGCGTGTTTTGGGCCTCGGAATCCAATACGTTTCGGCCTTTGACCCTCGGCGCTTGAGCTCGTCACGTCCGAACAATCGCATGATGAGCCCGTATGGCGTCATTACGAGATAGAAAATAATTGCCAAGATGATGCGGCTATTGATCGCTCCGAGAACGGTCGCGAATTTCATCCAGCCGCGATGAAAGGCCATCGCTCCGCCTGCCCAGATAGAGCCAATCGTCAGGAGCAACGCGCCAATCGAGCCAAAGCTCCAATAGATGTTGGGGCGGCCGCGATAAACGTTCCAGGCCGCAATCGCCAGTAGCACCGCGCCGACAGCCCATGCCGACTTGCGCGCCTGGTTCACCGTGGGCGGGCTAGTCAAGTTGAAACTCCTCTTGCCAAGCAGTGTCGTCGGCGGTCTTGGTCTGGGCGGTCTTTTCAAGCACGACATTGGCCAAGATCAAGACATCCATCTCGGTCCTCATGAAGCAGCGATAGGCGTCCTCCGGCGTGCAAACGATCGGCTCGCCGCGCACGTTAAACGAGGTATTCACCACCAACGGGCAGCCGCTCAGCCGGTTAAACTCGGCGATCAGATCGTAGTAAGGGCCGTTGCGCTCGGGCGTCACTGTTTGCACCCTGGCCGAATAGTCTACGTGCGTGACCGCAGGAATCGACGATCGCGGCACATTGAGCTTGTCGATTCCAAAAAGTTGCTCTTCTGACGCACTCATCCGGCGGCGAATGTCTTTCTGAACGGGAGCGACCAGCAACATGTACGGCGATTCCGCATCGAGCTCGAAGTACTCCTTGGCGGCCTCCTCAAGAACAGAGGGCGCGAAGGGGCGAAAGCTCTCGCGGTACTTGATTTTGAGATTCATCACCGACTGCATTTTCGGCGAGCGCGGGTCTCCAAGGATGCTTCGCCCGCCCAGCGCGCGCGGACCAAACTCCATGCGGCCCTGAAACCAACCGACAACCTTTTCAGAGGCGAGCGCTTCGGCGCCGGCGCGAACCACGTCGGCGTGTGCTCTCCGGCTGTAGGACGCTCCCAGCGCGTCTAAACGTGCAACAATCTCGTCGTCGCTAAATGACGGTCCGAGATACGACCCTCGCATCGAGTCAGCAGCCCGTGCCGTTCGCGAATTTCCCAAATACTGGTGCCAAACGGATAAGGCCGCTCCAAGCGCGCCACCCGCGTCACCCGCCGCCGGCTGAATCCAGATATTGTCGAACGGACCTTCGCGCAGCAGCCGGCCGTTGCCGACGCAATTCAGCGCAACTCCGCCCGCCAAACAGAGATTTCGCTCGCCCGTTTCCGACTGAACGTGGCGCGCCATCCGCAACATCGCTTCTTCGGTAATGTCTTGTACCGAGCGCGCAAAATCCATCTCGCGCTGCGTAATTTCCGATTCCGGCTTGCGCGGAGGCGCGCCGAACAAGCGATCAAATGCGCCATTCGTCATCGTCAAGCCCTGGCAGAAGTTGAAGTACTTCATGTTGAGCTGCAAAGAGCCGTCGGCGCGCAGGTCAATCAACTCATCCAAAATCTTCGAGACATACTTTGGCTCGCCATATGGCGCCAGGCCCATGACCTTGTATTCTCCTGAATTGACCTTGAATCCCGTGTAGTACGTAAACGCCGAATACAGCAGCCCAAGCGAATGAGGAAAGCGTGTTTCGGCAAGCAGGTGGACCTCGTTTCCCTTGCCGTATCCGTAGCTTGAAGTCGCCCACTCACCGACGCCGTCGATGGTCAGAATCGCCGCCGACTCGAACGGTGACGGATAAAAGGCGCTCGCTGCGTGGGTTTCGTGATGCTCGCTGAACAACACCTTGCCGTTGAAATCTTCCAATTCGTCGGCGATCATCTCGCGCGTCCAGAGTTTCTCCTTGAGCCACAACGGCATCGCTTGAAGAAACGAGCGAATGCCGAAGGGCGCGTAGTCGAGGTATGTTTCGACTAACCGTTCAAACTTGCGCAGCGGTTTGTCGTAGAAGACGGCGTAGTCGACGTCACGCCCGCTAATCCCTGCTTCTTTCAGACAGTACTCGACCGCGTTCGCCGGAAATCGGTGGTCGTGTTTCTTACGTGTAAATCGCTCTTCCTGCGCCGCTGCTACGATTTCGCCGTCTTCCACTAGCGCCGCGGCCGAGTCGTGATAGTACGCCGAGATGCCTAAAATACGCATGGATCGAAGGGGCCGGACTTAGGGCTGCTCGGGCTTTTTCGCGATATCAGCCCGACAGCGCTGCGCCTCGCGATTTGCGATATCCATCGAGGTCTCAACTTCAACGGCGAGCTGGCCCATGTACTCTTTTAGCGTCCCAATATTTGCGACATTACGACCGCGGGCGGAATCCAGAAGATCCGCGATGGCGCCGTTGTAGTATTTGCGTACGCCACTAGCCATCGAGCCCAGAAGCGAATCCGACCGATCGAGCCACAAGAACGTATCGACGGCGTACGAAAGCCGCTCTGGATGGCGCCTTAGGGCCTCGGCTGACAACGTCGCACTGTCTAAATCGGACTGCAATGTAAGCAGCTGATCCACGTAGGCGTCGGGCGCGCCGTCTTGAAGCCATTCCCGCGGGCGCAGTTCCGAAAGCACTTTCTGGCCGGTCGCGATGTTTTTTACGACATCCTCAGCCAATGCCGTGACCTCCCAGCGCGGAATCATACCCTCTTGCTGCGCCGCGGCCTGCCCGGCAAAAACAAGCGCAAAGACGGCCATTTTTAAGATTGTTGACTGAGCTGCCATTTGTGAATTCCATGGTACCGGACGAGTGCCGATCGGCTGTCATCGTCGTCACACCGCCGCTAACGGGATTATCATAGAAACGCAATGTTCCGAATGCTTTCTGGCGCCGCGTGGCTATTGATTTCAATCGTGAGCACCCACGCCCAATCTCCCGATCAGCTTGCCTTTTTCGAAAAAAGGATACGCCCGCTATTGGCGGAAAAATGTTACGCCTGCCACAGCGCCAAGACGATGGCGATGAGCGAGCTCCGTCTCGACTCGAAAGCCGGCGTTCTTAAGGGCGGCAGCCGCGGCGCGGCGATCGTTCCGTCCGATCCGGACGGCAGCCTTTTGGTGAAGGCGATTCGCTATCGAACGATCGATTTGCGTATGCCTCCTACGGGGAAACTTGATGAGACCGAGATAGCGAATCTTGAAGCTTGGATTCGAATGGGAGCGCCCGATCCGCGCGTCGACGAACCGGCTCCGCAGGTCACGCAAAAGAAAATCGACCTCGAGGATGGACGAAAATTTTGGTCGTTTCAACCTGTTCGCGACACGGCGGTGCCTGACGTTCAAGACACGACGTGGGCTCGCTCGGATGTCGATCGATTTATTTTGGCGAAGCTCGAGTCGCATCGGTTTCAGCCCGCCGCCGAGGCCGACCGCGGCACCTTGCTGCGCCGCGTAACATTTGACCTGACCGGCTTGCCGCCGAGTCCAGACGAAATCGACCAGTTCCTTAACGACTCATCGAGCGATGCGTACGAAAAAGTCGTCGATCGCTTGCTTGCGTCGCCACACTACGGCGAGCGCTGGGGGCGCCACTGGCTCGACTTGGTTCGCTGGGCGGAAACCAATGGACACGAGTTTGACAACAATAAACTAGATGCCTGGCGTTATCGCGACTACGTCATTGAAGCGTTCAACTCCGACCTGCCGTACAACCAATTTCTCAAGGAGCAAATCGCGGGCGACCTGATGCCCGAGCGACTGTCCGCCGACGAAGTCCACGCGGTCAACCCGATCGCCAGCGGTACGTATTGGCTTTGGGAAGTACTGAACTCGCCGACCGATTCCGTTAAAGCCCGAGCCGACCAAATCGACAATCAGATCGACGTGATCTCAAAAGCAACTCAAGGATTGACAGTCGCTTGCGCGCGCTGCCACGACCACAAATTCGACCCCATCCCAACCGCCGACTACTACTCGATGTTCGGTATTTTCCAGTCGACGCACATGAGTGAACGATGTGTCGACTCGCCAAAGCAGGCCGCCCTGATTCGAAACACCAACCGCAGGATTGGCGACATTCAATTGGATGTCGCTAGCCATCTGAACCCCGCGTTCAAGCGCCGCGCGCCGGGACTCGCCGAGCGGTATATGGCCGAAGTGGACGAGGTCAAGGCGGAAGATGCCGAGGGCTTGGCCGCCGAGTTTAACTACGCATTGACCGAACCGAGCCATCCGCTGTTTTTGTTCGCCCGGGTCGCCGAGCCAGGCTCGTCTGACTTCAAAGGCCGCCTTGAGCACATGCGTGGCGAACTGCGCGAGTGGGTCGCAAAGGCCGATCGAACTCATCCGATCTGGGCCGAGCGCGGCGACGTGATCTATGAAGACTTCGAATCGGGCTTCGAAAAATGGGAGGTTTCCGGCTGGGGGTTCGGCAGCGAGCCGGTTCTCGCCGTACCGACCAATCTGAAGCTCTCCGGCTATTCCGGTCAGGCGCTCGCTAGCTCGTTTGGAAATGGCGCCGAAACGCTTGTCGGCACCCTCACGACCAGAAAATTTCGGATGCCCGCGCGCTACGTTCACGTGCGCATGGCCGGACCGGCGAACGCACCACGCCAAAAGAGCGACCCCAATATCCGCTTTACCGTCATCGCCGATGAACACAAGTCCGGCAATGCCATGCCCGATGCTAGCGGTCGGCTCACATGGAAAACCATCGCGATGACGAAGGAGCGCGGCCGCATCTGTTCCCTCGAGATCATCGACCGCGATCGCGGAGGATCGATAGCCGTCGATCAGATCGTTTTCTCTGACACGAAAGATGCCCCGCCGATCGCTGGTAGTCCAGACGACCGCATCGTGTCGCTGTTAGAGCGCGACGACATTAACTCTCTTGAGGATCTGGCTCAGGCCTACCAGCAAATTGCCAGCGAGCTTGCTCAGACGAAGAACCGCACACCGGCCGACGAAGCTCTGCTCGCCTCGCTGCTCGGACTCTCGCGGCTGGAGGACGCAGTCGACACGTTAGACGAGCTGGAGACGCGCTGGATCACCGAGCTGTTCGCCTTCCGCGACGGCGCGGCCAAAAGTATTCCGCCGTCGACGTTCGCGATGACCAGCAAGGATTACGAGCCCGCCGACTCTCCGATTCACGTTCGCGGCAATCACAAGAACCTTGGCGAGATCGCACCGCGGCAGTTTCTGCAAATTGTCGCCGGAGACCAGCAAGAGCCATTCACGAACGGCTCGGGCCGCTTGGAATTCGCAAACTGGGTTGCCAGCGAAAATAACCCGTTGACTGCGCGGGTGATGGCCAATCGGGTTTGGAAGCACCATTTCGGAAAAGGCATCGTCGCAACACCTGACAATTTTGGCAAGATGGGCGCTCGACCGACCCATCCCGACCTCCTCGACCACCTGGCCACGCGATTCGTCAAAAGTGGCTGGTCAGTGAAAGAATTGCAGCGATACATCGTGCTCTCGAGCGCCTACCGCCAGAGCAGTGAGACCTCGGGAGACGCGCAAGAACGCGATCCCGATAACCAATGGCTTTCGTACATGCCGGTGCGACGTCTCGAAGCCGAAGCCATCCGAGACTCGGTGTTAGTGGTAGCTGGCACACTAGACCGAAAGCTCGGTGGGCTCGGCGTGCCACCGCACATCAGCGAATTTCAAGACGGCCGTGGCAAGCCCGCCACGGGACCGCTCGATGGCGATGGGCGCCGCAGCGTCTACGTGCAAGTTCGGCGCAATTTCTTGACGCCGCTGCTGCTGGCGTTTGACTACCCTCTCCCGATCTCGACAATAGGCCAACGCGGTGTCTCGGCCGTACCCTCGCAGGCTTTAATCTTGCTTAACAACGAATTTGTCAAGACCCAGGCCGCCAATTGGGCACAAAGGGAAATTGAACTCCACCAGCGGGCGGATGACCGCATTGGCGACATGTATGTCCGAGCGTTCGGGCGCGAACCGCTCGCTGAGGAAGTTGCCGACATCCGCGAATTCTTATCCGAGCAAGGGGAGGCCCAAGACGAGACTCAAGCCTGGACCGAACTCGCTCACGCTTTGCTAAACACGTCCGAATTTATCTTTATCCGTTAGCACGTCATATTGGCTATTCTGTAGATCGAGGCTTAACCATGTTGCTGCGCTTACTCTTACTTGCCACTGCCATCGGCGCGATCGGCGCCGCCGCGGAACCCGCCAACCAACTGTCGGACGCTGAGAAGCTCGACGGCTGGCAGTTGTTATTCGACGGTGAAACCACCACGGGCTGGGAGGGATTTAACGATACCCCCTTCCCATCGCAATCGTGGGCAATCGAAGACGGCACGATCCGCACGCTGGCGGCGCGCTCGGGCGGCGACCTTGTCACGGTCACCCAATTCGAAAACTTCGAACTCACCTTCGATTGGAAAATCGTTAAAGGCGGCAACAGCGGCGTCAAATATATAGTCCAAAAGGCCTGGGCGGGACCAGGCTATCGCCCGCATCTAAGCTCCGCGCGGAAGGCTCAATCGCTGCTTGGCGCCACCGGTCTGGAATATCAAATACTCGACGACACGACTCTCAACCACAAGCGGAAAGGCTGGGAATACTCGAGCTGCGGGTCGCTATACTTGCTTTATAAGCCGGACCCCAAACGGAAGATCAACCCGCCCGGCGAATGGAATAGCTCGCGCATCGTCGTCAACGGAACACACGGTGAGCACTGGCTCAACGGCATGAAAATCGTCGAGTTCGAGTTCAACTCGCCGGAAATGTTTAGCCGCGTCGAGCAGACGAAGTTCAAGCGCGTTCCGGGGTTCGGTTTCAAAGGCGAGGGGCACATCGCGTTGACGCACCACAACCACCCGGCCTGGTACCGCAATATCAAGATCCGCCCGTTGCAAGGCCCGCGCGTAAGCCAATATTTGCCGGGAAGACTTTTCGATCCCGAAGGTCTGATACCACCGCCGCCCCGGCCATTTCCTCAACCTGGCGACCCGTCGGGCAGCCACTAATTAGGGCGCCGTAGATCGTGCGGATCCGTTGAACCGCCCGTGAGTCAAGTCGTCGAATTCCGAGGGGACGCCTGGCGGCTCGCGAAGTGCTGGGCGGCCGGGCTGATTGTGGCCGGTGCGCTTTTCGGTTGGATCATGCTCGGACCGATCGGGTTGCGGGTTTCGGCCGTTGCCGTGATTGTTGCCAGTCCCTTCTTGGCGCTGGCATCGCTGGCCGTCAAACGTTGGGACGTACTGCGATTCGACGATGTGGCCGGCGAATTCTCCGCGCCCGGCCGGCCGAGGGTCAAGTACTCCGATCTAAAGCACGCGAAGATTAAAGACGAGTTCGGGTTGCTTTCCGTGCGACTCGGAAAGCGATCGTGGCTTGGACCGGTCGTGCTCATCGCCGGTTCACCATCCGAGAAGCAGTCCATCGAACAAGCGCTGACGAAGAGGGCGCCAGCAGTAAAGCTGCATCGCTCGCTGTGGATTGAGCGCCATGCGATTAGTGTTGCCGGTGCCTTGATTCTCGCTGTGTACGGCGCCTTCGTTGTGTTCCTGGCTGCAGATGCAGTACCGTGCTTGGCGGCTGTGACCGATTCGCGAGGCGGTGCGGAAGAAGGACCCACAGTTCAGATCGGTAGTTGGCGGGTGGCAGCTCCCGACGGGTTTGTCGTCACTGACCAGGGAGCCGGCTACGCCGAGCTACGGGAGGCCCGCGGCGTACGAGTGGCCATCTCGGAAATCTCGATGAATGACGGGGCCGCTTCCGCAACGTTATTCGGCGGATGGTTCAAATTCGTCACGGGGCTCAACTCAATGACGGACTGGATCGGCTACTCGACGTGTAGTGACCACGGCATTATCCCCGCACTTCTCCGTCGGGTCATGCTTGGCGCTGGGGGCGAGCTTGAGCCGCCGCGCGTGACGCTTTTCTCTCGAGAGAGCCTAAGATCGGTCGCGATTATCGAACGGGCCGACACAGACTACCGAGCCCAAATTTGGGTTGCAAGCGACGATCGGCCAAGCGAGTTGCAAATTACGATCACCGGCGCCACGCCGCTTGCTGACGAATTGCCGGCCTCGATCGTAGGCGGCATCGAATGAATCTGGCGGCTGCGCTCCAGGGTCAAAAAATAACGTTGACCAGCAAATTGAGGCGTGGTCTATGCGGACGTTCACTATGCACTACTGGCCTGCTTGTAGAGTCGAGATGGCCTGTTGGGCGGCCTCTTGTACCGCCCGCTCAGAGCTGGCCGCGGCCTTTTGAAGGTGGTCTAGAGCGTTGGCCGTGTCGCCGCTTTTGGCGAGCATGAGCCCTAGTACTTATTTGCATAAGTACTACGTAGTATGACAAGCTGGGGCATGCCCAGGCCCGCGACCGCGATCACGTTGAGTTCGGAAGAAGAGCAGACGTTGCGTCACTGGGTCCAGGCTCACAAGACGGAACGGCGCATGGTCGAGCGAGCTCGGATCGTGCTGTTGGCTGCCGCCGGCGCTGCCACCAGCGCCATCGCCCAGCAACTCAACACACCGCCGTCGCGGGTGTCGAAGTGGCGCCTGCGCTTTGCCGAGCAGCGGCTGGCGGGCCTCGTCGACCGGCCCCGCTCGGGCAAGCCGGCGCGTTACGACGAGGCCACCCGCAAGCGCATTTTGACGATGCTCGATCAGCCCCCGCCGGAAGGTCACGCCACCTGGACGGGCACGCTGCTGGCCGCGGCGCTGGGCGACGTCAGCGATCATCAAGTCTGGCGGGTACTCAAGCGGCAGGGCATCTCGCTGCGGCGACGACGCAGTTGGTGTATCTCGACCGACCCGGAATTTGCGCGCAAGGCCGCCGATGTCGTCGCTCTATATCTCGACCCGCCGGAGAACGCCGTCGTGTTGGCGGTCGATGAGAAACCCAGTATTCAAGCACTCGAGCGGGCACAAGGTTGGCTGCGGCTGCCCAACGGCAAGGCCTTGACCGGTTTCTCTCACGGCTATAAACGCCATGGCACAACAACGCTGTTCGCCGCTCTGGAGGTGGCCACCGGTTGGATTACCGCCGACCATTACCAGCGCCGCCGCCGGCGCGAGTTTCTCGACTTCATGAATCAGTTGACGGATCTCTACGACGGCTTCGAAATCCACGTCATCTTGGACAATCTCAACACCCACAAACCCCGCCATGACCGCTGGCTGCAACGCCATAAGAACGTGCATTTTCACTACACGCCAACTTATAGCTCTTGGCTCAATCAGATCGAGGTATGGTTCAGCATTCTCAGTCGCCGGGCGCTGCAAGGCGCCAGCTTCACATCGCCCCGCCAGGTACGCGAAGCGATCGACAAATTTGTCCAGGCCTACAACCGCGACGCCACGCCCTTCCAGTGGACCAAGACCACCGTCACCCCTCGCGATTTATCTCATAATTATTATAACTTACGCAGGTAAGTACTAGGTTAAGATTGGATTTCGGGTTGTCCGGGTTGATCTTCAGGGCGTTGCGTACTGACTGCATCGCCGAATCTATCTCACCCATCGATGCCAAGGCAGTGCCCAGATTCATGTGGGCGTCCGCGTACTGGGCGTCTGATTCGATGGCAAGTTCAAAATGCCGGATCCCGTCACTGACGCGGCCACCCATGGCGAGAAGATTTCCGAGGTTGTTGTGTGCCTCCGCAAACTTAGGACGAAGCTGCACTGCTCGAGTCAGCATACGTTCGGCTTCTGACGTTCGCCGCCGGCCAATAAGCCAACTGCCGTAGTTGTAGTGCGCTTCCGCGTATTGCGACCCGGCCGCCACAGCCAATTTGTAGTGACGCTCGGCCTCTGCGTCTTGGCCTTGTTCAACGAGCAAATTCGCCAAGGTGTTATGCGCTGCGTAAAAATCCGGACGCAGGCGAATTGCCTCTCTGGCTGACGCCACCGCGCGGCCCCGATCGCCACCGCCGGAGTACGCGGAAGCCAGATTGGCATGCGCCTCAGGCAAGTCGGGATCGAGGCGAACGGCCCTGCCCAGCGCCTCGCTGGCCGCGCCATGGCGGCCTAGACGAGTCAGCGCCTCTCCTAGATTGCTGAAGCACCTTGCATCCCCCTCGGCCTCGTTGCAGCCGCGCTCAAGAACTTCAGCGGCCCGTGCGAATTCCCCACTTTCGATCAATGTCGCGCCGTAGTTTCGCAGAGCTACGACGTGCCCCGGACTGCGCTCCAGCGCCTGTTCGTACATCTCGCCGGCGCGCTTGGCCCGCCCGGTATTCCAGTAGGCCTCGGCCAGATGAAAATAGAACTCAGCCTCCTCGGGCTCGAGCTCACCCAGTAGCACCGCCAGCCGGTCGATGCCGGCCTCTAGGTTTGACCCCTCCATAATTTGCGCAACCGCGACGTATAGCTGGTCCGTTTGCGTCGAGGGCGGGCCGGCTGGATAGTATGGAACCACCTCGCCCTTGTACTCAGATTCCGGCTTCTCTTGAGTCTCTTGCTTGGGCGCTGTGAGATCACCCTTTGGTAAGTGCCGCTGGATGTAATGGTCAGTCATCACGACGTGGACCACATCATCAGTCCGGCGCTTGGGCATGTGGCAGGACCCGCAATCGTTGGAAGCTGGATGCGAACCGCCCGCAACGAGCGTTGCCAACGTCGGCTCGTGACAGTTGCGACAGATGCTGTTGACGCGTTCAAGTTCGCCGTCGCGAGAGGTGTCGTGCGGATCGTGACATGTCGTGCAGGTCATCGGCGAAGCGGTTTCGCCGGTCGCGATGAAGCAAGCGGACTTGCGGAGGCGGTAGGCGGCGTGGGCGATTTCGAAGCGGTCGTCGTCACCGGATCCCGGTGCCGTGTCGAAGTGCAACATGTAGTCCGCGAGTGGCTCGCCTGGCCGATATGAGAATGCGCCGCGATCGAACCTGCGAATCGCGTGCGGCAATCGATTGCTGGTTGTTTCCAAATGGCACTGCATGCAGACTTCCATCTGTCGTTCGGAACTTAGTCGACCGGGGTTGAGAATGGCCGCGCGAATTTCTTCGACGGGTTTCGACGAACCGGCGGCGTCAAGGTGAGCGCGTCCGGGGCCGTGGCAGCGTTGGCAGTCGATCCCTTGGGGTAAGCGTTCCGGCAGGCGCGGATCGCGGCCAGCCAGATCTTCGCCTGGCGTGATCTCGGGATAGCCGTTGTGACAAAAGATGCAATCGAAGCTGATCTCGCGCTCGAAGCCCTTGTGCTGCGGCTGGTCGTAGCCGGGGTTCATCGCCCAAAAGCCGCCGTTTTCTTCGTACCAGCCGAGCGGCAATTGCATTAACCTACCGTCCGTGGCCCGGCTTAAATACGTGCGGGCGTGGTTGCCCGAGCCCATCACGTAGTCGATCTCTTTTTCGACGATATTGCTCTGCTTGCCGCTGCCGTCGAGTTGATAGCGCTGTTGGAAATAGCGGCCCTCGCGCTCGCGCATAACGTAGTAGCGGTCGGACAGCTCGTGATAGAACGGCTCTCTCGACGAAAAGTCGCCCAGGATTCTATCGGCAACAGGGCGGAAGTAGGAGCGGCCCATGCCCGTTCGGCTGTAGGTTTCGGCGATGGCCGGATGACAGCCCGCGCAAGCGCTTGAGTCGACGTATCCGGAGTCTGTGCTGCCGACGGATTGGGCGATTTCGTCTGGGGAATCCGGGCCCGGCCTCGCAATGAAGTAAATGGCGATTGCCGCCGCGATGATGCACGCGGCAACGATGACGCCCTGATAGCTCTTACTTTCGACCGTTGCCGATTCAGCGGGAGCCAGAGGGGCTACTGCCCGTACGCCTGAACGGCGCTTCTTGCCTCGCTTCCCCATTCGTAACTATTGTCGGGCAAAAGAAAAGGCGCCTCCCCTCGAAAGAGGAGGCGCCTTAGGTTAGAGTGAGCGCGCTAGAAGATGAACTTCAGAGCGAACTGGTTTGTGCGCATCGCCCGGGCGCTTGTGATGACGCCGTAGTTGCGCGAGTTACGGCCGGTGTTCGGACGGTTCCACTGCGGGTGGTTCGTGAAGTTGAACGACTCAAAGCGGAACTGCACGTTGTACTTCTCGGTGAACTGGAAGTTCTTGGTCAAAGAGAAATCCCAGTTGGCGAATCCGGGTCCGATTGCGTAGTTACGGCCGACATTACCTTGGCGGGCGCGCAACGCGTTGAACTCCGTACCGCCAATAATGACCGGCACGTCGCAGGTCATGGCCGCCGGACCGCGGCCGTCGCTATCCCGCCGGAAGAACTCCTGGGGAGTCGGGTTGTCAACAAACAGGCTAATGCCGGTGGCGTCGCCGCGGTTGCCTTGACGGTTGCCGTTAATGTCGCTGCAACGGCCCGGATTGAAAGGCGTACCCGTTGAGAAAGTCAGGATCGTACCCAATTGCCAGCCGCCCGCGACCGCTTCGACCTTGCGATTTTGGAAACGCATCGGAATGTCGTACAGCATCGAGAGCGTCATGCGGTGTTTGGTGTGGAACTGTGATAGTCCACGCTCCGCCCGCAGGTTGTAGCTGCTGGCCGGGAATAGATTGTCGCCCGACTGCGTACGGATTGCCGATCCGCCGTCGATCGAGCGCCCGAATGTGTAGCCCAACAAGTAGGTGAACCCGTTCACGTTACGCTGCTGTAGCTTGACGGCCAGCGCATTGTAGTTGGAGTTTGATACGTTGGCGATCGTCTGGAAACGACCGAAGGTGTCGGCGCCCCAGGGACGGCGGTCGTTCAGGCTGGTCCGGTCGGTTGGATCAGAGCGCTCGGTCGGTGTGTTGAAACCATACATGCGCTGCAGTTTGCGGCCCAGGTTGCCGGAGTAGCCGACCTCGAAGAGCATGGAGTCAGTGATCTGGCGCTGGATGTTGAACATGAATTGTTGGATGTACGGCGTCCGCCGGGCGGTGTCGTTCCCAAAGGTGTAGAGACCCGCAAAACACGGACCGTCCCAGTTGGAGCACCTTGCGCCTCCCGCGGCAATGTTGCCCCAGGGATCGGCAAGGTTCACCGACGGGTTGTGGTCGGAGGCATCGTCTGTCGCCGACTGGCGCGCGCCAAAGTTGCGGCCCATGTCAAACACCGGGTTTCCGGTGTCCTGCGCGTAGTAGATGCCGTAGCCGGTGCGAACCGTGGTCTTGTCGTCGACCTGCCAAGCGAGACCGAGACGCGGACCAAAGTCATTGTTGTCGGTCTGAATCGTAGCGTGATTGGTTAGGATATCGTCGCCCGTCGCCGTCGGAACGTGGTCCGCAAGGTGGAAACCGAGACCCTCGTGGAAATCACCGGCGCCCGGACGAACGATCGTCGGAATCTGGCAGTCTTCGTCTATGCCGGTGTCATCTACGCCCGGACAATACATGAGTACGTTCATGATGCCCCGGTAACGGTCTTTCCATGCCGGCGTATTCTCGTAGCGCAGTCCGAGGTTCAACGTGACGTTCGGCAGGATCTTCCAGCTGTCCTCCGCGTAGAGCGCGAACGAGTTCTGGCGGAACTGGACGTTGGCGATGCCCGCGGCTCGAGTGGCCTCACGCATCCACCCCAGCAGGCCGCTGGCGAATGCCTCGCCCGTGTTCGAAAGATCGCCGGGATCGCCGGTGAAGCCCGCTTGGAACGACAGATTGCCGCGCGGGAATTGGTTGCCGACTTGGTTGTAGCGGCGATCCGCGAGTTCCCCTCCGAACTTGATGTTGTGGTTGCCGCGCACCCAGCTGACGTTGTCGAGGATCTGGTAGGTGCGGTTGAAGTTGATAAACGGACCGCCCGTTCGCTCACCCCAGCCGGTGACTGAGCCACCGGCCATGCCGACCTGCGGAGTGCCCCAGGCGGCTTCTATCGGCGGGTTGAGGCCCGGGATGCCGAGCTCTTCCGTCACATTGCGGATGCCGTTGAAGCGCGTCAGCTTCGAGTTGTCAAAGAGATTGGCGCCGAGACGAAGCTCGTTCACCAGCGTCGGCGAGAGCGTGCGGATGTTGCTCAACATGATCTGGTCGACTGCGGTTACGATGCGCTCGTCCTGGGCCTCGAACGTCCTGCCGTCGGACAACAGTTCGTCGCCCCAACTGTAGCGGCCGAACCACTGGGAACTGGCGCTCTCGTTGAAATCGATGCGAGCAGTGAGTTGATCCCAGTCCAGCGGCTCCGGCGTGTTCCGCGTGTAATTGTTCGCCGCGGCGCCGACCACCGCACCGGGGATCGTCGGTAGCGAATAGAACTCCTGTAGCTGGACGAACGCCGGCTGGAATCGCGTCATTGGAATCTGCTGATTCGGGAATCGATCCGCGAGAAATCTTCCGGGGTTGGTCGCATCCTCGCGTAGCGTGTCGGGATCCCAGATGCCCTGCAGACTCGGATTCGAGAAGTCGCCGTTACGCATGGCTTGGTCGGCCACGGTGGCCTGAGCGAAGCCGGAGCGGCGCTCGCGGAAACCTTCGTAGTTGGCCATGAAGAACAGCTTGTTCTTTACGATCGGGCCAGTGGCCGTGAAGCCGAACTGGTTGCGGCGGAAGGGGTCCTTCTCGCCGCGCTGACGCCAAGTGCGTGCCTGGATGGCATCGTTGCGCAGGAACTCGAAGATCGTCCCGTGGAACTCGTTCGTTCCGGCACGGGTCGTCACGTTGATCTGCGCGGTGGCCTTGCCGAACTCGGCCGAGTAAACGCCCGTCTGAACCTTGAACTCCTGCAGCGCGTCGATCGACGGTCTGACAACGAAGGTGTTGAAGTTCGGGTCGGTGTTTTCGACGCCGTCCAAAGTAAAGCGGTTGAATTGCTGGCGCTGACCGCTGATCGAGATGGGCTGGTTGGCGCGCTCGCCGCCCTGACGGGAGTTGGCCTGGCCGCCGGCGCCCTGCTCGGCGGAAACGTTCGGGCTCAGCTTCACAAGGTTCAGATAGTTGCGGCCGTTGATGGGCAGTTCGACGATACGCTGCTGGTCGACGACGGTACCCAGAGCGGTGCTCGTCGTATCGAGCATGATCGCGTTGGCTGCAACCTCGACGACCTCGGTAACAACACCGATTTCGAGCGCCAGATTAATGCGCAAAGCGCTACCAACCTCGACAAGGACGCCGGTGGTGGTCGATTTCTTGAAGCCGTCGGTCTCGGCCGAGATCGAGTAGTTGCCGGGCTTTAGGAACGGTATCGTCTAGTTCCCTACTTCGTTGGTTTCAACGTTTCGGGTCTCGTTGGTTGCGTCGTTAACGACGCTAATGGCGGCGCCGGCTATTACGGCGCCCGTGTTGTCGCCTACCGTGCCGGTGATTTCACCGAACGATTGGGCCATAGCCGGTATCGCTACTACTACAAGAGCGAGGGCTAATACCCACGGTCTAAGAGTTTTCATTTTGTTTCCCCACATTGTTTCTATATCGAGACGTGATTCAGTCGAGTAGATGTGCCTGGTTTGCTTGAAAGTGTTGTCCCTTTTTGGCTAGCAGGCCTGGCCACCTATCCGGTGTGGACTTAATCTTAGGACCAATAATCGGGAAGTGTCAAGCGGAGTTCGTTGGTAGCGTAACCGTAATTTGAGCGGGCTTGTAGTAGTTACACAAATGTCGGTTAAGCCTACCTTGCCTAGATACTTGCGCGTCATCAAAACGGCGCGAAGAAGGAGAGGATCAGAAGGGTCGCGGGTATCTAAAACTGCATGTCAACAGCGTGCACAGCCTCCGAGGCCGGGGCCAACGCGAAGCGCTGCGTATGCCATGGCAGCCTGATTCTAGCGAGAATGCAATCGCTTTCTCCCACTGGAAGACGTCGGCCGAGGCGCCGCGTAGAGAGATTGTTACGCCGATTCTTCACTATTCAGGCGCGAGCGGCTAGAATTGACCTATCTTGATCGGCCAAACCATCAGCCATTACAAGATCCTAGACAAGCTCGGCGAGGGCGGCATGGGTGTTGTCTACAAGGCCGAAGATCTCGACCTCAAACGCATCGTCGCGCTGAAATTTCTCTCCAAACACGCTGTTGGTGACGAGGACGTCAAGGCCCGACTCACCCGCGAGGCTCAGGCCGCCGCCTCGTTAGACCACCCTCACGTCTGCCAAGTCTTTGGCATTCACGAGAGGATGGCGAAACCTTTATCGCGTTGTCATACGTCGATGGGCCGTCCCTCGCCGACAAGATTAAGGAACGGCCGCTCCCGGTCACCGAAGCGCTCGGCATCGCCATTCAGGTAGCCGAGGGATTGCAAGAAGCGCACGAGCGCGGCATCGTTCATCGCGACATTAAGCCCGGCAATGTTTTGCTGACAAAGAAGGACTTGGCGAAAATTACCGACTTCGGACTGGCCCTAGTCTCCGACCGGAGCCGCCTCACAAAAAGCGGGATGACACTGGGCACGCCTTCATACATGTCCCCGGAACAGTTACAGGGCGAACCTGTGGATCGACGTTCCGACTTATGGTCACTCGGTGTACTGATCTACGAGATGCTCACCCAGCGGCTGCCGTTCGAGGGTGAGTACGACCAGGCCATCGCCTACGGCATCATCAACGAGGCTCCAGAGCCTGTCACCGCGCAGCGCGGCGGCCTTCCCAGAAAACTGGACGAGATCATCGGCAAAGCGCTCGCCAAAAATCCGGCCGAGCGCTACCAGCATGCCGATGAAGTGCTTGTCGACCTTCGCAGCGTAGAAAGACTTCTTGTTGACGATCGGCAGCAGCAGCGCGCGTCAACGCAACAACGTAATCGATCGAACCCGTCCCGTTTGCGGACTGGAGTCGCGGTTGCAATTGCCCTCATCGCTCTCGTTGCCGTTTGGTTTGGCCGCTCTGACTCGGAGCCGACATCGCAGGCTCCGCTTCCCGTGCCCGTCCCGCTGACCGCATACGCCGGCCTGGAGACAAACCCAGATTTTTCACCGGACGGAAATCGCGTCGTCTTTGCCTGGAACGGCGAATCCGAAGACAACTGGGATATTTACGTAAAGCTAATCGGTGAAGCGACAAACCAACGCCTGACGAGCAACCCCGCGGCGGACAGAAGTCCCGTCTGGTCTCCCGACGGTCGTCTCATCGCCTTTGTTCGAGGACGCGCCGAACCGAACGAGTTGATCCTGGTGCCGTCTATCGGCGGTCCCGAACGAGTAGTGACTACGTTGACGAGGTTCCGTGATGTCTCTTCTGGGCATCGCTCGCTCGCGTGGTTCCCCGACAGTAGACATATTGTGGCCCCTAACATGGAGCCCGGGAGCCCGAACGAGTCGCGCGCGCTCTATCGGATTTCCATCGACACCGGAGAGCAGACGCGCTTGACTTTTCCCCCTGCGTCAGCCCGCGCGGATTTGGCCCCGGCGCTTTCCCCCGACGGTCGAAAACTTGCGTTCCGCAGAAGCGAGGGGGCCCGGGAATCCTCGCTCTTTTCGTTGGCCCTGACCGATTCCCTCGAACCGGCCGGCGACGCCCGGAAACTCACCGGCGGCGAGTTTGCCTGGGCTCCGACCTGGTCCGCGGATGGAAACGAAATCATATACTCCGCGGGTGGCGGCGACAACCCGCGACTGCGGCGCGTGCCTTCGGGCGGCGGTCCGTCCGAGGCGATCACCTACGCTGCTGATGGCGACCAACCGACGGTGTCGCCATCCGGCGAGCGCATGGTTTACGCTCGCACGTCCCTTGTCTCCGACATCTGGCAGGCCAACCTCCCAGATGGCTCGGTCCAAATGCCCCTGGTCAGGTCGACCCGCAGGGACCTCACGCAGCAATATTCCCCGGACGGCAGACGGATCGCATTCAGTTCCGGCCGGTCCGGCTACCGCGAGATCTGGGTTTGCGACAGCGACGGCGCCAATCCTGTTCAAGTCACCGATCTGAAGTCCGGCCTGTCGTCGTCACCGTATTGGTCGCCGGACGGACACGAAATCGTGTTCCAGTCTGTAGTGGAGAACCAGCGCGAAATCTTTGTCGTCCGTGCCAGTGGCGGAGCGCCTAGACGGCTGACAGATCATCCCGCGAGAGACTCTCAGCCAGGCTGGTCACGTGACGGTGACTGGATCTATTTCAGCTCGACACGCGCCGGCGCAGGCCAGATCTGGAGAGTTCCCGCCATGGGCGGTCAGCCTACCTTCGTCACCGAAGGCGGCTATGCCATCGAATCGCAAGTCGGCCGCGATTTGGACGTGGCGAGGGGAAACCCAGGGCGCGGCGTTGGCACGTCAGTCTGGAAGGTCTCGAAAGATGGCAAACAAGAAGTCCGGATCATCGATGCAATGCATGCCCAACACCTGAATTTCACCGTCACGCCGGAAGGGCTTTTCTTCCTACCTGCTGGGCCTGCTCCAGACGGACAATGGTGGCTTTGGAGGCTAGCTTTCGCCTCCGGCAAGGCGGATCCAATCTTCCGGTTGCCCGGCCTACCCTCGATCGGCCTCTCTGTGGCGCCGGACGGTGGAACGATTCTTTTCGTTCTGGGCTCGAGGCGTTCCGACCTGATGCTGGTGGAGAACTTCCAATAACGCCGGGCCGCCAAGCTGCTGGTGCAAAGACGCCGGAGATCGCGACAAACTCTATTGCCATTCTCAAACTTCAAGCTTTTCTTCTAGAGCATTTTCATTAATGCCATAGACCGTTCTTGAATGAAAATCGGTGAGGCCAGCAATTTCTGGAGACTAGATTTCTCTGCCCAAATTCAGAGGCGCGACTGTAAAGGAGTGCGGTGGCGGAGCCGCTTTCTGGAATACGCGGAGTTGGGACCTGCTGATCATTCCTCAACAGGACCCAACTCATCTTTCCCAGTTAACCCTTCGCCACCGCACTCCTTTACAGTCGCGCCTCCAATTTTCTCGGTCTTGGTGCTGGGGCAAGCGGTTTATGCCATTCCCGAAAATGCTCTACATCAATTCGGAATCAGTGGCTTCGAGATCTCATCGTGATGCGAGGTCCGCGTAGAACTTTCGCGCTCGCCGATAGATGTCAATTACGGCATCTTGCTTTGAAGCATCGGAGAAGCGATCCGTTTCTCTCTCGCTGATCTCGATCAACTCATCGATCCAATCGACGAAGAATTTCGCGTCGTCGCCGGCGTCCCAGTGTCCCTTGAGCTGGATTGCTTGCGAGTGGGCCATGCGCACGGTAGCGCGCGTTCGTGCGTAGCAACGGACGGCCACCCATGAGTATTTTGTCTCATCGACCGTGAAGCTGGTACTACTCTCAGACTGCCCGTCAGCGATTCGATGCGTTTCAATAATGCGGCCATTGCCAACAAGCTCGATACGGTCGAGTGGCTCTCGTGACAATGCCGTCGCGTTGATGATCCGCTTGCCCCCGGATGAAGCCTCGCTCTGGAGAAACAGCATCGGACCGTTGGTTACAAAGCTCTCGCCGCTACGCAGACCGTCGTAGAAGCCTTCAACCGAGAACTCTCCGTCAAGCTTCACGTAGACGCGGTTGTATCCCACGGGGTTAGGCAACACTCCGCTCGCGGAACCCGCGCTTGCGGGCGTAGTAAAGCCTAAGTTCAGATAGCGATAGTAGAGATCAAGCGAACTAGCCACGAATCCCTCGCGGCCAGGATACTTTTTCGTATCTCGCGGGCGCCCCCAGGCCTCATTTGCGAGGACGCCGTATTGGTTGAAATGGTTGTGGATCAGTCCCATTGAATCTGGAGGCGACAGGGCCATGACGACAGGCACCTCCCTCCAAAACGGCTTTTCGCAATCGAACCACGGAAACCCTTGCCCACTGTCACGTTGTTTCTTTGCACCCTCGATGAACTCAATGCCGGCCGGGAACCAGCGCTCGTGGCCGGCCAGTCCTAGGTTTTGTTTCAGTCTGTGGAACATCCATGCGCCGCCGCCGCGCTCGTCTTCCGCATTAAGAATCGTCATCAAGTGGCCGGGAGTTACCTCGCGGATGTCGCCGCTGGGCCATGGCTCGCGCTCCCACAAGTCGCGCTGATTCCACATCGTAAACACGACCGCCAGATTTAGATCTTCCGCCTGCACCAACGCCGGAACGTCAGCCGGGTCGCGATGAACATGAAAGTCGCCTGACCACCAGCCGCGCTGGTTCATCCGAATCCACGGTTCTAGTTCGACGTTTATGCGCTTTGTCTCGCCGTCGACGAACTCGATGCGCTGCTCGTGACGCCGGAACTCCGTGCCTCGCTCGACGACAAGCGTGTAGGTGCCGGCGGGAAGCTCGATCGCCGCCGGCTGCTTCGCCACGAAGCTGCCGTGATACCAGCGTTCATTTCCCTGCCGAACCGAAGCAGAGGAATCGACCACAGCATCGGCGGGTTTGTACATTTGGCCGTCCGCGCCGCGCACCTCGTAGCGCGCCCAGACTGGGCTCCCGTCGCTGTCGACTGAGGAGACGTCGAGCGTGGCTGCAGGAAGTTGAGCGGCGCAGAGCAGCGCCGCGAGCACAACGAAGACGACCCTAATTTTTATCGCTTCGGCAGGTGACGAGATCATACGGCATCTGAAATCGACGTGAATCGAAACGAATTCAGCTTGATCGCGGGCAACAACATGCGGAAATCGCCGTAGCGTTCGCCGCGAACGGTTGGCTGAGCGGTGCCGAGAGCATCAACGTCGCCCAAAATCCGGTAGGGGCTCTCGTTGAACCGAAAATTCTTGAGAGGATGTTTAATCTCTCCATCCTCGATCCAGAACGTGCCGTCCCGCGTCAAGCCTGTGAACAACGCTTGCTGCGGGTCGACTGAACGGATGTACCACAGCCGCGTGACCAGCACGCCGCGCTCGGTGGAAGCGATGAGCTTCGCCAATGAGGTGTTTTCGCCGTCGATGATCAAGTTCGTCTGGTACGGTCCCGCGTTCTTCTTGTTCTTCGCTGCCCAGAAACGTGAATAGCTAAGGTTTTTCAGCACACCCTCGCGGACCAGATCGGCTCTTGCGACCGGATAGCCCCCCGGACCAATCGGACTCGACGGTGCCACGGCATGTTGAGGGTCGGAGTAGATATTCACTCGCGAGTCGAAAACCTTCTCGCCCAGCCGAGTTTTGCCGGCCGACTTCGCGAACACACTCCGCCCTTCATCGGCCAAGCGCGCGTCGAAGTCGAGGCGCGAAATCAGGTCGCCCACCGCTTGCGGTTCAAGAATCGTCGGATAGGCTCCGGGCTTCAATTCACGCCCGCCTCTTGAGTCGATCGCCTTCTTAGCGGCAATCGCGGTCGTCTCTTTGACATCGATACTTGCGAATTTGTGCGAGCTGGCCGCGGTATAGCCGGAACCCTGTTCATCGCTCGTTCTTGCCGTAACCGAAAACGTTGCGACGGTGCCCGGATAGTAGGCGAAAAGCCCTGCCGAGTTGGCAAGAATCGAAGTTTCGGCTACATTCTCGAAAAAGCCGGCTGCTATCACTTTCTGCTTCTTCGCTGTCTCGATAGCATCGGCAACGGCTTTGGTGCGTCGCCGCGCGGGCAATTCAGCCGTCGTTTCGTCATAGCCGTCGACCTCAACGTATTCCTGTGGCCCCAGCAAGGGCATGTACTCACGGTCTTCCGGCGACACCGCGGCGAGTTCCTCCGCCTGCGCAACCAACGTCTTCAGAGCCACCTCGGCTTCCGCTGCGTCCGCCAAATTGACGCTGGCGGAGGCTGACGCTTTGCGCTTGCCCTTCCAAGCAGTGATGCGCGCCTCGGCCGATTGCGTGAACCCGCTGGTCGTCGGCGCATTGCGGGCAAATCGTATGAAGCCGTGCCGCCTGTCTGCCAACTCAACAGCAACCTCGGGCTGCTTCGCGCTCTTCAGAACCTTCTTCGTAAGAGCCTGAGCTT
Source organism: Bryobacterales bacterium (assembly GCA_965247305.1). GTDB lineage: Bacteria > Acidobacteriota > Terriglobia > Bryobacterales > UBA6623 > CATQHP01. The sequence continues at coordinate 424,274 of OZ252030.1, forward strand.
CGTCGCGCGTCATGCCGACCCCCGCCCGGTATTGATGACGTTGATGCCGCGGAAGCGCGTCGGACTGCAGCCGTGACTGACGGCGTTCGACTGCGGCGGTTCGCCCTTGCCGTCGTTGAGCGCCCCGTGGAGTTCGTATTCGTCCCTACTGGCCACACCGTCGCAGGCGTTCCAGAACTCGGGAGTCCGCGCCTGGTACGCCACATCGCGCAGCATGCGAGTCTTCTTGCCGTCTTTGATCTCCCAGAAAACCTGACCGCCAAATTGAAAGTTGTAGCGTTGTTGGTCGATCGAAAAGCTGCCATTGCCGAGAATCAGGATGCCATTCTTGATATCCGCCATGAGCTCTTCGCTGGTCAGCTTACTTTCCATCGGATCGAGTGAAACGTTTGGCATACGCTGGAAGACCACGCTCGACCAATTGTCGGCATGGGCGCAGGCGTGCGGCTTCACGCCGGGCACAAGCCCTGCCTGTTCGCGCGTCGTCTGGTAGTCGACGAATACACCTTCGCGCACCAAGTCCCAGCGCTGGGCCGGAGCACCATCGTCGTCGTAGGCCACCGTCGCCAAGCCATGTGGTTGAGTTCGGTCGGCGACCATATTGACCCACTTTGAGCCGTAGCGGAATTTGCCGAGCTTGTCGGGCGTCAAGAAACTCGTTCCCGCGTAGTTGGCCTCATAGCCGAGCGCTCGGTCGAGTTCGGTTGGGTGGCCGCAACTCTCGTGAATGGTCAGCCACAGGTGTGTCGGATGTAATAGCAGATCATACGCGCCCGCCTCCACCGACGGAGCTTTGAGCTTCTGGAGCGCCTCCTCACCCGCTTGAGCAGCCTCCTCTAGGTAGGGGTATTCCTCAATCGCCTCCCAGCCCCGTTGCACTGGCAGCGCTAGAGAACCGCGCGACTGTGAATCGCCTTTCGCACGGTCGACAGCGGTCGCTTGAAACGTGCCCCACGATCGCACGATGTCTTGCTGGATCACCGAGCCCTCAGTCGATGCGAAGAATTTGTCCTCTCGCATGAACGACAATCGACTGCTGACGAAGCTCACGCCCTTGGTCTCGAGAGTGGCCGCGTTGATCTTCAGCAGCAGATCGATTTTCTTGTCTAGCGACACATCGAAGGGATCGGTGTCGTACGCTGACTTCCATTTCGCTTGGTGCGCTTTTTCCTTGGCAAACTTTACCGGACGGGTCTGGATCGAGGCATTCGCTTCGGCGATCTCAACGGCTCTGGCGACCGCCTCGGCTAGCGACTTTTCGCTGAAGTCATTCGACGCCGCGAAACCCCAGGCACCGCGCTTGAGTACCCGCACGCCATAGCCGTAACTGCTGCTCGAAGCGATGCTCCGCACCTGCTGCTCGCGCGTCGCAATACGCTGATTGTCGTAGCGGCTCACTCGGATGTCCGCGTAGCTGACGCTCGCCATCTTTGCAAGCCCCAGCGCCTTTTCGGCAAACGACTCGCGCCCGACCGAAGCGCCCTTGAGTTGGGCAACGGCCGCCGCCGAGGCTGCCGCCGCCAGAAAATCTCTGCGTGAAAGCATGACGGGGCTCAGTATATCTTGCGCGCCAGCCCGCATTTCTCACCACGTGGCGAGCGAAAGTGCGTGAGAGGTGTGTCAATACGAGGCGGGCGACGGTTGGCGCGCGGAGGCGTACTTGACAGTCCGTCGAGCACGACGATCGAGCACAACAAAGTAGTGGCGCACCGATCGCGTGCTTTCGCCGTCAGGTGGTGAGAAATGCGGGCTAGTGTCCTGTATCTAAAGTTCGCGTAACATTAAACAGGTTGTTGTCGCCATGTCTATATGGGGAAGACGACGACAACTGGTCCTCAATTGAAACCGCTCAAGCTCAACCCGGCCGAGCGCGAGAGCCTGCAAAGTTGGGCGCGACGGCGCAAGTCCGCGCAGGCTCTTGCCCAACGCGCCAGGGCCATTCTGCTCGCCGCCGACGGACTCAACAATACCGTCGTCGCCGCCCAACTCGGCTGGGCCCGCCGTACCGTTGGCAAATGGCGCCAGCGCTTCCTCGACAAAGGCCTCGACGGGCTGCTCGACGAACCGCGTCCCGGCACGCCGCGGCGCGTCAGCGATGACGAGGTCGAACGCGTCATCACGCTCACTCTGGAATCGACGCCCCCCGACGCCACGCATTGGTCAACACGCTCGATGGCCAAGACCTGTGGCTTGAGTCACTCCAGCGTGCAGCGCATCTGGAAGGCCTTCGCGCTGCAACCCCATCGCAGCGAAACTTTCAAGCTCTCGCAAGATCCGTTGTTCGTCGAGAAGGTGCGCGACATCGTCGGTCTGTATCTCAACCCGCCCCAGCGGGCGTTGGTGCTGTCGGTTGACGAGAAGTCTCAGATCCAAGCCCTGGACCGCACGCAGCCGCTGCTGCCGCTGCGTCCCGGACAAATCGAGCGCCGCACGCACGACTACAAGCGCCACGGGACGACCTCGCTGTTTGCCGCGTTGGATGTCAAGACCGGCCATGTGATCGGCGAGTGTCATCGCCGTCATCGCGCGGTCGAGTTTCGCAAGTTTCTCGACACCATCGACCAGGCGGTCCCCGACTCGCTCGAGATCCACTTGATCCTCGACAACTACGGAACCCACAAGACCCAGATTATTCAGCGTTGGCTGGCCAAACGGCCGCGCTACCATCTGCACTTCACGCCGACCAGCGCGTCTTGGATCAACCTTGTCGAGCGTTGGTTCGCCACTCTGACCCAGAAGCAGATTCGCCGCGGCGTACATCGCAGCACAGCGGAGTTGGAACGCGCCATCGAGGATTACATCCAACTCAGCAACGCCGACTCCAAGCCGTTCGTCTGGTCCAAAACCGCCGACCAAATCTTCGCTTCCCTCGCCCGCTTTTGTAATCGAACTTTAGAGACAGGACACTAGGGTCTCGGCTCTCGCGGGCGGGCGCTTCATGCCCGGCCTCGTTCTTCCTTCGCCATCTCGTAGAGCGCCTTGATGTAGCCGATGCTAAACGCCCAACCAGTTTTTCTGTCGCCTACCATCTGAGGAACGTGGTCAGCGATCAGAATCCCTCGGAAGTCGACGTCCACCAGCGTCCGCATGAGCTGTTTCATGTCGGTGTAGCCGTCGTCGACGTACGTCTCGACGAAATCAGGGATTGGGCCGCTGACGTTGCGGAAGTGAATCTTCCACAGCTTGTCCATCTTGGCGAACTCTCTCGCGGCGTCGAGCACGTTCTTGCCGGTGTGCGCCCCGCCCTCCATCCAGGTACCGCAGCACAGGCAGATCCCTACGTTGGGACTGTTCGCGATTTCGAAAGCGCGCACGTAGCCGTCAAAGGTGCCGAACATGTGGCGCGGCACCCCGGCCAACTCCGGCACGGGCGGGTCATCGGGGTGCACGCCGATCCGTACGCCGACGTCTTCCGCGACGGGCACCACACGCTTGGCGAAGTACTCCCAGTTGTCCCACAGTTCTTCTTTTGAAAAGCGCCGCCCGTGGCTCAACGGCGACTCGAAGACTTCTCCGGCCCAGTAGCCTTTCGCCGTTGACTGATGGAACGCCCGCGCCGACGCGCCACCGCGTGTTGTTTCGCGCTCGGAGCTCCAAATGCCGTTGCCCATGTGGGCGTATGTCGTGTAGTGAATGCCGGCCTTGCCGATGTTTTTGAGATATCGGATGTACTCGGCGATCTTTTCGTCGCGGCCGGGGAGTCCGAGCGTGACCTCGGGCATGTTGTGAACGCTCGAGTCGCCCATGTTGGCGATCTTGAGGCCGGCAGCCTCGACTCGCTTTTTGTGCGAGGCGAAGTATTCGTACGAAGTCTCACGCCCACCGATCGAGACGTATTCGACGCCCATCTGGGTGGCGAACGTCAGATAGTCGTCGTCGTAACTATTCGGGATTTGCAGCGAAAGTTTAATGCCTGGTCCCCAGGGCGGCGGTTCCTTGGCTTGAGATTTATTCGCGCCGGCGAAAGCAAGAGCGGCGGGAGCAAGACGAAGCAGATCACGTCGGTTCAGCGATTTCATGGCAAGTATCCGTCCGTGACAAGTATAGTGCGCAGACCGGCAGCCATCGACGCAACCTAACGGTTGCCGCACCGTTGTGGCTATTCGGAACGCAGACGCCCCATCGTGCTAACATCCCTCACCGGTGCCGACACCCGAAGGCCCCCGCTTCCCCGCCGCGGAACCCTGGGCTTACTTCCTAACCATTGCCTGCTACGGCCTGCGACTCCACGGAGACCCGCGAGGCTCGGTCGACCGCAAGACCAACTTGTGGGGAGCACCATTTCTGGAACCCAACTCAACCCGCCGAACCTCAGAGCAACGACGGATGCGAGCGGATCGCACCGAACTGAACGCCGCAGCGCGTGCGATCGTCCTTCAGTCCATCCAATCCGTATCGCGACACGAGAATTGGACACTCCACGCCGTTCATGTCCGCGCCACCCACGCCCACATCGTCGTGAGCACAGCCGTCCAACCTGAAAAAGCGGCGGGAAAGTTAAAGGCCTACGCCAGTCGAGAGTTGAACGAAGCGCTGGGCAAAAGAGCGAAACGCTGGACTCGCCACGCGAGCACCATATATCTCTGGGGCGCCCACGATGTAGACGACGCGGTCCACTACGTAGTCCACGAGCAAGGAGCCCCCATGGCCGTCTACGTCAACCCCAACCGCTGGGAAGAATACAGGCGCTCGCCTGATCCCAAGTCGAAGTCGAATCCAATCCCAAAGACAGTAGAGCGATCGTAAGGGTTCAGAGTTAACATGCGTTGCCGTGAATCCTACCTGTCCAGCTCATCCGAAGCAACAGAGCCGCGAGCGTCAGCTCGCGACCACGGAACTTGCGCCGATTCTCTATTGTGCTGATAATAAACAACTCGACTCGATCCGTAAAGGGGTCTGCCCCCGTCACCTCCCTAGCTCCAGCAGAATGATCAAGCCTGACAACTCGCCAAAACTCGTCGGAGTTCTCGTCGCGCTCCTCGCCACCCCGCTGCTTCCAGGGCAAGCGCAGCAGTCAGACCCAGTCGCCACTGACTCCGGCGCACCCGCACAAACCGCGAAGCCTGCCCCCTCCGCGCAAACAGCCGAAGACGCCCGACTCATCACACTGCGCAAGAAAGCAGCGGAAGCGCATGAGGGCGGCTTATGACGTCGCCGGGCGCTATCCTCTGTCGGCGACTGTCCCAGTTCGCCCTGGGCTTCGGCGAACGGCTCGTACGGCTACATCGAAATCCGTGCAAGTTGTTATGCAGTAGAGGTTTACTGGAGTTTTACCCCTGGAAGGTGTGAAAGAATTCAGAATCTGGTCGATTTGAACCATCTAAGTCCTTTTGAATCAGAGCGGATAATTCGGTCAAGGCTATTTTTTCACACCTTCCTGTCCCCGGATCGCCGCTTGGATTGCAGGCGAACTGGAAAGCTCACTTAGCCGCTACAATCGACGAGGAGACATCGGCTGAGCTCAGACGCTCGACCTACTCGGGGTTTCCGTTGGGTAGCGACCGATTTGTCGCAGGATTGGAACGAAGCTCGGGCCGAACCCTGCGTCCGAAGCGCCGGGCCACGGGCGCCGCGCCGACCGTGGGGCAGTGAATCTGGTTCGTACGCTCCGTTCGGTGACTGTCCCAGTTCGCCCAGTTCGCCCAGTTTGCCGGTGACTGTCCCAGTTTTCCCCGAATCTTCCGAAGTTGCTTTAGGATAGGTATCATGCCGACCAGAATAAACGTTGCGAGACTCGTGTTGGTCGTCCTTTCTTACGGTTCATTGGCCCCCATAGCGGGTCAGCCCCAAGACGACGTTGCGGTCCATATCGCAGGCCTAGCCAGCGAGAAAGAGGGCCGCCGCTTGGGGGCGATTAGATCTCTACGCTGGCTTGCAGACTCACGCGCAGTTGAGCCTCTGGTTGCTGCTCTGGGTGACCCCAAGTGGAGTGTTCGAACCTCGGCAGCTGAAGCGCTGGGCGATATCGGAGATCCGCGAGCGATTGAGCCGCTCATCGCCGCTCTGCACGATGGAAATGTCGATGCGGGCCTTGCCCTGGAAAAAATAAGAGATTCACGCGCGGTCGAGCCTCTGGTTGCCGTGCTGCATGACGCAACAACTATCGGTGCTCGAGAAGCGGCCGCTGAGATACTAGGTGCGATCGCCGATGAGCAGGCTGTTCAGCCGCTCATCGCCGCACTCAGGGATGAGAGCGATAGGGTGCGGCTTGCTGTCACCGGGGCCTTGCAGAAGGTTGGCAATTCCCAGGCTGTCGATGCGCTCGTCAAAGCGGCCGCTCACGACCAAAGCTTGAGTATTCGACGAGCGGCGGCGATAGCGCTGGCCGACTTTGGTGACGTGCGGGCGATTGAGCCCCTGATCGCCTCATTGGCTGGCACAGCGCGTCAGAATAGTTTTCCTAACCCTGAAGAAACAGCGCTAGCGAAATTCGATGCGCGCGCTGTTGAGCCCCTCATTGCCGCATTAAATGGAGAGAATAGGGTCGTCCGTCAGGGAGCGGCAGTAGCGCTGGGCGACATCGGAGATCCTCGAGCGGTTGAGCCGCTTATCCTACTTCTGCTCGACTCCTTTTTTTTCGATCGATATGTGCCAGCGGAGGCACTAGGCAAGATTGGTGACGGCGCGATCGCGCCACTAGTCGCCATTCTGCGCAATACCGACCGCGACGACGGTGATCGAGACGCAGCGGTCGCGGCACTCGTCGAGGTAGGTTCAAGCACGGTTGGCCCGCTGATCGCCACATTGGAGAATGCGGATGACAACACGAGAAGAATTGTTGGCCGGGCCTTGGCGCAAATTGAATTAAAGGACTGGCGAGCAGGTGCGCGCTTAGTTGAGGCGCTGGAAGGTCAGGATCTGCCGCTTGTGGCGGGAGCTTATAGGTACTTCATTCGAAAGGGGGAGCCTGGGACAGAAGACACTCTCGTTTCGGCTCTTATGAGTCATGGCGACAAGCAGATGGCGGAGAGGTTATTGAACAGCGGCAACAAGCAACTTGAGCATGCTGCGCGGAAATGGGGCTTGGAGCATGGACTTCTCTCAAGCCGACGTCCGTCGGGAACACAAAGCGCACTTCGGTGGGGTGCTCACCGTTGAATGCGGGCAGATCGGGGACACTCACGTAACCCAGCATGGCATGCACCCCTAAGCTGAGACAGCTTAAAAATGGGACAGTTGCCGTTCGCTGAAAAAGTATAGCCTTTTCGGCGAACGTGCCGCACACTTGAAAACGGCCGGGAAAGCGGAGGCGGGCAATGCTGGAGAGCAACCCGCCAAGCAATACCCGGCTGGAAACTCAGCGAGACGATGAGCGCTCGGGGCGGGACATTCTCCCGTCCCGAGTGCGACCACTGTCTCGATAGATTTCCTCATGCCTCAGAAAACTCAAACTGCGGATTTCTGAGCTCTTCGCTCGACGGCAACAACTGCTCGAACTCCTGCGGAGGCCGATAGCCCAGCGCCGAATGCAGCCGCTTTTGGTTGTACACCGCGTCGATAAATTCCTCGATCGAAGCGCGCGCTTCGTCTATCGATTGATACGTCTGTAGGTTCACCTCCTCGCTTTTGAGCGTCTTCATAAAGCTCTCCACGCGCGCCTTGTCGTATGGATTTCCCCGCCGGCTCATCGAAATCAGTGCGCCATGTTCTTCCAATAAGTTCACGTATGCCCGTGAGGCATACTGCGCGCCTTGATCGGAATGATGTATCAGTCCCGGCTTCGGTCGCCGTAACTCGATCGCTTTGCGCAACGCATTCACCGCCAATACAGCTTCTAACGACGATCCCAATTCCCAACCAATCACGCGCCGCGAATCCGAGTCCATCACGACCGCCAGGTAGACGAACGAGCGGCGCATGCGCACGTAGCTGATGTCGGACTGCCAGAGCTGATTGAGTCCGTCGATTTGCAGTGAGTTAGCCCAGTTTGGGTATACCGCGCGATGCTGATCCGAGTCTGTCGTCAGCACGTAACGGCGCTTGCGAATCGCCAACAGATTGTCGTTGCGCATCAAGCGCAAGACCTTTTTGTGGTTTACGGTGAAGCCTTGGCGGCGCAGTTCGGCTGTCACCCGACGGTAGCCGTAGCGGCGATTGGTGAGCGTAATGCGCTGCATACGGTCCCGCACTTCCAGGTTGGATTCGACAGGCTTGTCTCGCTCTAATTGCCGGTAATATCCGGCTCGGCTGACTTCTCCGAGTGCACAGGCGCGCTCGACGCTGAGTCGGCCTTCAACGCGAATTTCGTCGATGACGCTGTAGAGCCGCTCGCGTTGCGAGCGACTTGGTTCGGCATCGCCGGTTTTAAGGCGTTGAAGGCTCGTTCGAAAAAATCCAATTCCGCCGCTTGTTGACCGACTAGGCGTTCGAGTTCGGCAATGCGATCGGCGCTCGGATCGCTATCCAATTGCACAACCTCTTGTCCGGGACGCGGCCGCCCTTGACGCCGCTCAAGACCGCTGCGTCCCTCGGCGCGGTAGGTGTCGCGCCAGCGATACAACACGCTGCGCCGCACGTCCAACTCACCGCTCAATTTGACGACGTTCTCACCGCGAAGCATGCGGCTTACCGCCAATTCCTTGAACTCAACTTCATACGAGCGCTGCTTCCTCGCAACCCTATCTTTTCTCTCTCTCATCGGGGACTCCTTTTCCATTCACTGAAAATTGTCCCACTTTCATCTGTCTCAGTTTTGGGGTGCACTCCAGCAACGCCTTATGAATCAGCATCTTCCAGCGATCCAAATGTTCACAAAACAGCGCGATTGATTCTAGCCACGGCCAAGACGAGACCCGCCCAAACGGTCGTCCCGCGATTTTGAAATTTCTTTTGCCTTTGAAATCAGTAACCTAGCGATACGGTCATCCGAAAACCGGACACACGGGTCTTACACTATATGTGGAGGATCCCGAAAGCAGTGCAAGAAGGCTCGAAAATTTCCAGAAAACCCTGCCAAATGCGGCCAATGGGCGGCATTCATGATGCGTCCCGGGGATCGATTTAGATGCGCACGCGAGGAATTCCTTGTTCCACTTCGTTGAGTTTGACGAAATACAAATAAAAAGCATGGCAGGTCACGCCCACCCGAAAATTTTTAGAGAAAACCGGACAAATCCGGACATTTCCGGACATTTCGATTTGGCGGCGAAGCTGCGCGCGGGCGGCTCAACCCAAAAAAACCGTGACACGGCCCTTATCCTGAAGCCGTGGAGCCGCGGCGATCGCAGGAGCAAGGAGGCGCCAGAGAACGGCGGCCTGTAAGGCCTCGCGCGCGATGGCGTTTTCCGGCCAGAACCGGCCAAATCCGGCCAACTCGGGGAAGGAATCAGGAGGTGCTAGTGCAGACTTTCCAGCAGAGATCCGTGCTAGGCTGATTCGCCATGAACTCCACCGGACGCAGATCGTTTTTTACCGCGCTTATCGCGGGGCTTGTTCCCGCCTTCGCGCAACAGCGCTCGAAGGAAGCTTACGTCCCCAAGCAGAGCGATCGGCCTACGCCGGTCGATGGTGACGAGGCCGGCTTTAAGGCGATCTTCGACGGCAAGACTCTCGACGGCTGGGAGGGCGACCCGATCTACTGGCGCGTCGAGAACGGCTTGCTCGTTGGCGAGATTACGCCCGAAACGGTGATTAAGAGCAACACGTTTATCATCTGGCGGGGCGGCAAACCCAAGGACTTCGAACTCAAGCTCGACTACCGCATCACGGCCAAAGGCAACAGCGGCATCAACTACCGTAGCGTCGTTGTCCCCGACCCGGTGACGCCCGCGAACCGCTTCGCGATGCGCGGATATCAGTGCGATCTCGATGGCGCCAAACGCTATTCCGGCAATAACTACGAGGAAAAGGGACGGCGCTTCCTGGCCGTGCGCGGGCAGGTGTCACATGTGGTCGGGGGGCGTCCGCCGATCCAGCTTTCGAAGTTTGCCGAATCGGACGAGCTAGCCACCCATGTGAGCGACGACTGGAACGCGGTTCACCTGATTGTTCGCGGCAATGCGCTGACGCATATGATCAACGGGCGGCTGATGAGCGTCACCATCGATGATGATGCGCCCAACCGTCCGGTGGATGGACTGATCGGGGTACAGGTTCACGTGGGTCCGCCAATGAAGGTGGAGTACCGGAATATTCGGCTGAAGCAGTGGTAGCGGCGGGCAAGGCCGCCGAAACAGGCCTTCGACTAGTGGGCGACTGTCGCCGGCTCAAACACGCTGACTAGATTTCCGTCTGCATCGAACGGCGTTTCTTCGGGATCGCCCAGAATTTCGATGTCGGGATTCTGGCGCAATTCCGGCAGTAGGTTTTCGCTGACCATCAACTCACCCAGCTCCATCGTGTTTCGGATCCAGGCGATTGAACAATCTTGCGTGTCGAGATGCCCGCAAGTCGGCAGCACTCGTTCGAGGCACTCCCGATCGGTCGGGAAATGCATTGGGGTAAACGCCGGCTGAGTGGTCGACGCCGTAAGGCTGTTGATCCAGGTCGCCTTGAAATTTAGCCCTTCGAGCAAGCGGTCGTTTGCGACGTCGGCCATGCCCATGCCGACAGCGTTGCCGTAGCTCAGGTCAGATAGCCCGCGGATAAATATTCTGGTAATGGTCGGAACATCGCTCCAAGAATTGGGTCCTTGGTTGACGGCTCGGTTGACTACTTTCGTGTCCATCCCCGCACCGCTTATGTTCTTGCCAATCTCATCGAGAACCAGGAAGTCGACCTTTTCAACCGGAATATTCGCTTTCCATGACTTGACGCGCGCCAAGAGCTCCTCCTCGCGTTCGGCCATTCCGTCGACCCCCAGGGCACGAACTTCAGCCGTGTTGTGGTGAGCGTCTTCCATGATGGCCAGCCCGCCGAGCATCTTGCCTGTGTTCATGACCACTTCGCCGACACCGCGGATGACGGATTCCATACCGAGCCGCAGCGCCCAGCAGTGGTAGCGCTTGGCTCCTTCCCACTTGCCGAGCCCAATCGCCATCATCTTGTGAATGCCGCTCTCAAGAGCGCCTTCAAAATCGGTATGCCACTTGACCCGCCCGCAGAGCATTACCCCGTCGCTTTCGAAGGCGTTGCGATCCATCGAGACATCAATGCCCTCACTGGTCTGCCCAACATTGACGACATCGAGAGAACTAACCACGGGAGCACCCATCGTCGCTTCGGTAATTCCGTAGTGCGCCAAGACGTCCGCCTGGCCCTCGGCGGTAGCCGCGCCGTGGCTTCCCATCACGGGAATGATGAAGGGATTGACATCGCGAGACTTCCAGAAGTCTACGACGGCCTTGGCGATGACGGCGATGTTCTGAATACCGCGGCTACCGACGCCGATCGCAATTCTGCTGCCGGCTGGGACCCGCTTTGTCCAATCCGCTTGTTCCAATTCCTCGCGAACAGCGAAACCTACATCAGCGAGGCGGCGGTCGGGAAAGTTCTGACGGATACGGACAAGTTTTTGTATACGCATGCTGCGAAAACGATCCTACGGGGCGGGCACTAGCCCTGCGAACGGATGAACGTCAGATACTCTTGGATCCGCGAATCATGACGAACGATTCGCCCGTCATCGGTGTATTCTTTCAGCTTCTGGGCGCGGAAGAATTCAAACATTTGATTCCGTTTGAGGTCGAGTTGCGACTGGCGAATCGTGTCGCCCTCGTCTTCAAGCGTGGCCTCATCGGCGGGGCTGAGTTCTAAAGACCGGTACACGATAAAGTTGCTGCCGGAGGGGACTGGTCCGATCACCGAGCCATCTGGTTTGTCAAATGCATCCTTGCCTAGGGACGATACAGATCCGACGCCATCGATCGAGTCTGATCGTTTCACCCAATTAGACTTTGACGCGTTGAGGCCGATCGCGCGAGCGGCGGCAACAAGATTACCGCCGTTCTCGCGAGCCTTTTCAGCGAGGTCTTCAGCGCGTGACCGCGCTAGCGTCGAGGCTTCGTCGTCGATGAAACTGGTAGTGACCGGTTCCCTAAACTCATCGATCGTGCCGTCGCGCGCGGGGGTGATCGCGCTTATGACAGCGATGTAGAGCGTGCCGTCCTGGGTGACAGAGAAGACTTCCTCGGGAGCTTTTTGGAAGATGGCGCTAACAAACTGCGAGGCCTTAGGTAAATCAGCCGGCATTGTGGCACGGCTGAATGGTTCGAATACTTGGATCGGCAAGTTTACCTCGGCGGCGGCCTTTTCGAGTTCAACGCCATACTGCTGAGCGGTAGTCAGAGCCATGTCCATCAACTCGAGCCTTGTGCTTTGGGAGCGCTCGATTATCAAGTCTTCGCGAATCCGCTCGCGAACTTCCTCGAGCGGCTTGACAGTGCCGGCCTCCTTGGCGTCGACACGCAACAGGTGATATCCAAACTGCGTCTTGACTGGCGCCGGACTTAGCTCTCCGGTTTGTAGCGCAAACATCGCTTGCTCAAATTCGGGCACCATCATTCCCTGCGATACCCAACCGAGATCCCCTCCGGTCTGGGCGTTAGCTGGGTCCTCTGAATGCTCGGCGGCGAGAGCTTCGAAGTCGCCGCCATCCCGAAGCTGTTGCAATACCTCTTCGGCATTAATCCGCGCTGCTTCGGTATCCTCTTCCGACTTCTCCATCGTCGAGAACAAGATGTGTCGTGTCTGGTAGCGCTCTGGGTTTTCGAATCGGTACTGATTCTGCGCGTAATAGACCTCGATCTCCGTATCTGACAAATCGATGTTGTCGGTGGCGAAGTTCTCGCCGATGGTGATTAGCTTAAGAGCGCGCTCTTCCTGCTTGCGGTAACGCAACTTGTTGGCTTCGAAATATTCAGCTAGCTTCTCTTCCGATACCGTGACTCGTGAGCGAAAGTCGTCTCTCTCGACTGCGGTCCATTCGATTTGGACCATATCGTTTTGCTGGTGAAAAACCTTTTTCAACTCCTCGTCGCTAACATTGACGTTGTCGGTAACCAAGCGCCTGAGACGCATTTCGACCGCGAGGTCCTTGAGAAGGTCGGCCTCAAACTCAGGAATCGATTTCTGAAACTGCTGTTGGACGAATCCTCGATAGGCGGCAGTTCCGACGTACTTACCTTCAGGAAACAGCAGGTCGGGAAGCTGGTCGCGGATCCACTGGGCAAGTTCTCCCTCGGTCGGCGTCAAGCCTAAGTCGTTGGCTTCGTTCAACAACACTTTCTCGCTGACTAAGTTGTCAACCATGTTGCTTGCGAGAAAAGCCAATGACTCGGGGGGCACACTGCCGGCACGAACGTATTGGCGCAGACCGGAATCGAGATCGGCCATGGTCACGGCGAGGTCGCCCACCTCCACCAGAACCTGAGTGTCGGCGCCGCCTTGCTGGGTGCTGAAGACGCTCGGGACGAGAGTAATGATCATCGAACCAGCGACCAATAACAACAGCCCGCCCATCACCCACCGCAAGGCTTTTCCTTGATTTTGGAACAACTTTAGCATCGGAATCGTCCTTTGAATACCAACCGAGGCGGTTCAACTCGCCCCCTCAAAATCGGACGCGCGAACGCCCCAAAAGGTTGGTAAATATTGATTTCGGCCCGCCCGTTGCGACCGAAGTTTCCTCGTCCAATTGTACTACGTCGACAGGGTGACGGTTTTCGGTCGAACGGATCCTGGCGCGTCGGCGGCACCGCTGCGTACGAGAATGTCGACTGATGTGACACCGTTTTCGAGCAGGTATGCGCGCGCCTCGTCGATTCCAGCGCCGACTTCGCTAGGGCCGTGGCTGTCATCACCGAAGCAAAATGGGACACCGACGGCGGCTGCTCGCCGCACGAGCCAGGGCGCGGGGTAGGGTCCGCCAAGTTGTTTGCGCCAGCCGGCGGTGTTGAGGTCGAGGATCGAGCCGTACTCTCGAGCGGCTTCGAGGGCGCAGTCAGCGGCACGGCGGATTCTGGGGGTCGAAAGATCGGCGTCAGGCGGAGCATTGCGTCGCACTAGATCTAGGTGGCCAACGACGTGAGGCTTCAGGGCGGCGATCATCTCCGCGACGGTCTCGTAATACTTCACACAAAAGGTTTCTAGCCCGCCACACGACTCGACGCTCTTGGCGAATTCGAGCGAGGGGCCGTCAATGGAAATTTCATTGACATAATGCACCGAGCCCACCATGTAGTCGAACCCGTATTGGCGAAACCATGCCGGCATCAGCCGGCGATACTCGGCGCTAGGCACGACGTCCGCTTCGAAACCACGAAGGGTCGTAATGCGGTCGGCATACTCGGCGGCTAGCTTGGACACCTCGGCGGCGTACTCGTCGAACTCGCGGGTCAGGCGATCGACGCTATAGCCCTTTGCCAGTTCAGTGTCATAGAGGAACCGCTCTTCGGTTCGTGGTGCGTGTTCGCTAACGCCGAAGGTTTGATACCCGACGGCGATGGCGGCCTCGATGGTCTCGCGCAGTGAACCGCGGGCGTGTTCGCAGAACTGGCCGCTGTGCCCGCCGTGCAGCGAGACCCACCATTCCGCGCGGTTCATACAGTGATTATGGCCTCATATGCGTACACGGTAAAATGCTTCACGCGAGTGAAGAAAACGCTGCAGGATGTATTGACACTGCCATTGCTGCGCTCACTCGCGGGGGGGCGAAGCTTTCGCCGCGGCCAGGAGTACTTCGAGTTCGGCTACGTTCACGATGTCTTCTATTCACACAGGGGCGCCTTCGTTTCCGCATGCGTCTCGGGAACTCACGATTACGACGTCGAATTGGGAGTAGAGCGCGACGACCTTTTGAGCTATTGCTCGTGTCCACACTTTGCCGACGGTTTCTTCTGTAAACACGTTATAGCCGTGGGCCTGGAATGTATGGCGGAACCGGTGAAGGCCAAGGCACCGCTTGCGAAAGCATCGAGTCCCGCCACCAAGAAAGCGAAAACCGCTCCGACCGAATCGGCCGATACGATTCGCATTCGAGCACTCATCGAAAAGTTCGTTTCGACGATGGATTTTGGATCTCAAGGCGGCGAGGCCGGCGTCGACTTGGTAAGCGCGCTCGGCGATCTGCGAGCGGCCAAGCGATCTGAGGAAGCACTGCGCGTTGTCGATCTAGTGTTTGATCGGACTGGCAACCGGCCGCAACTCTCGAAGTCGGTTTCGCGCGTGATACCGCTTCTCGCCGACCTGCATTTCAAACTTATTAGCGAGGTCCCGGGGGATACCCAGGCGCTTGCCGAGCGGCTGATCCATATCGAGACTTGGTATGGGAAGCAGTTTCTCGACGACGCCGCCCGCCGCTACGCCGACCTGCTCGGGAAAAAGGGGCTGACGGCATACCGTAAGGCGTTGCACAAACGAATCCAGGGCTTGGATGTATTGGAAGGCGGTCAATGGCAGTCGTGGGTTGACCGGACGCCCTACGAATCGGTTTGTCGCGTGGCGAAGAATTATGCCGGTTTTCAAAACGACCCGAGAATCTACATTGCAGCTCTGAGCCGCGACTTGCGCGACGCGAGGCGGCTCGCCACGTTGTCGCAGGTGTGCCGCGAAGCGAATCTGAAGAAAGAGGCCTGGCGCTGGGCGAAACTAGCGCATAAGAACTTTCCGTATTCCGACGAAAGCTACGAAGCAGTTGCCGAATGCCATGTCACCGACGGCCGTGAAGATCTCGCTCTGAAAGAGCTTTTCGGCGAACTGAGCGCACACCCGGGCCTTGTAAATTATCGACTCGTGCGCAAGTTTGCCATGCGGTTCCACCTCTGGAAGGAATCCGTAGATAGGGCTTTGGAGCTGCTTCGCGAGTATTCGATTCGCAGCGGATCGGGCTCCGACTACGTCGACGCTTGCCTTATTGAGAATCGTCCACTTGAGGCCTTGGAACTTGCCGATGAGGTCGAGTTCGTGGAGCCCGGTTCGGTTCAGCGGCTGGCCCAGCACTTGGAGATCGAGCATCCGCAAGAGGCGATCGAACTTTACTTGGACCAAATCGATGAGCTTGTCGAGCAGACCCACGCCGACGCGTACGAGAAGGCGATTGCCTGGCTGAGGAAAGCCCTACGCGTACTGAGAGAAAACAGGGACAGCAGGACAATCAAACTCGTAGTCGAAGACCTGCGGAAGCGCTACAATCGCAAAAAGGGATTTACATCGAGGCTCGAAGAGCTCATGCGCGAAATGGACCTCAAGCTGGTTGTCGATGCACCCACGACGGCCGAGGATGTTGACGCGTGAAGGTAGGTCGTTGTCGCCGCCGAGCTTACTGGCTCGCGGACCTCGGCTGCTAGAATCCTGATAGTCATGGCTGCGCCGGCCACACCCAGGCTGTACACCTGGGACGAGATTAAGGATTGGCCCGAGTCCAACGTCCGTACCGAGTTGGTCGATGGAGAACTTGTCGTGTCACCTTCACCAACATCCCAGCACCAGGACACGGTCTTTGACCTCGCGGTTGCACTCCGCAACCACGTCGCGGTGAACGGAATCGGTAAGGTTTACCTCGGTCCACTCGACGTCATTCTCAGCGAGCGCGTGGTGTATCAACCGGACATATTTGTTTTACTGGGCGACCAAGTTAGCATCGTCGAGAGCGGCAAGGTCGAAGGGCCGCCCGACTTGGCGGTCGAGGTCATTTCAGAGCACAACCGCAGCCACGACACGAGCGTAAAGTTCCGCCACTACGAGCAGTACGGAGTCAAAGAATACTGGTTGGTCGATCACCGCGACCAGCACATTCGCGTCTATTCGCTTGCCGACGGCAAATATGAACTCGTCGGCGCCTTCGAGCCGGGGAGCCAACTGACGTCAGTGGTGCTGCCCGAATTCAAACTCGACCCGGCGGACGTTCTCTAAACCGCGAAGCCGTGTTGCTTGCGATGGTGCGGGCCGTCGAAATTTTGCGTCGATTTAAACATCTCGTGCCGTCCGTCGCCACCCTCGGCGGCGGATTGCGCAACGACGGTTGCCTTCTGGGCGTCAGTCATCGGCTTGAAATTGCGGCCGATCGCGATCTCCGCCTTGAGTTCATCCATCGAGAGCAGACCTACAACCAAGGTCGATACCGGGAGGCTTAGCGCATATCGGCGGCACTGCTCGTGTGTGATGTCGGTTTCGCTCGGGATTCTACCCTTTGGCGCGCCGCCACCCAAACTCTTCATGCCGATGACGCCGACATCTTTGCTCAAGCACACCGGCACGACTTCTTTCTGGAAGCTGCGGTAATGCGCGTCCATCACGTTGATCGGCATCTGCGCGCTTGCCCAGTCGTAGGGTTTGTTGAGCATCTTGATGTGAATGCGTGGGTCTTTGTGCCCGGTGAACCCGATGTAGCGCACTTTGCCGGCCTTCTGGGCTTCGAGCGCCGCCTTGAGGCCGCCCTTTTCGAAGACCCAGTCGGGGTCGGAGTCGTAGACCATTTCGTGGAATTGCCACAGGTCGAGATGGTCGGTCTTTAGCCGCTTTAGGCTTTCATCGAGACCACGTTTCGAGCCCTCATAGTCACGTTCGCAATTCTTCGTCATCAAGAAAACCTTGTCGCGCTTGCCGCCTTGGGAGAGCGCGCGGCCCATGATCTCTTCTGAGCCACCGTCGTGGTAGTCCCAGGCATTGTCGAAGAACGTCATGCCCTCGTCGATTGCGGCGTGCATGATCTTGATCGCTTCGTTCTTGTTCTCGACGGCACCGATATGCCAACCGCCTAGGCAAAGGATTGAGATTTGCTCGCCGGTGCGGCCAAGCTGGCGGGTCGGCAGACCGTTGGCGCTGTCGCGCTGAGCGATCGCCTGCTGTGCCAAGGCGGCTGCCGCGGCGCTGCCAAACATGCCCTTAAAGAAGGTGCGGCGTGATCCCGATTGAGACATATCGATTCTCCTGTTTGCGACCCAGACTCGAGTCGCCACCATTCTATCTCTTCTGACAATCAGGCTGATTAGTTCGCCTAGAGCATTTTCAGCCAAAGTGTAGACCGAAAATCGAAATCCCCCATCGCAAACGGCGGATGGGTAAGAACGTCGACCTAGAGGTCGACGCGGCCCGCCGGAGGCGCGCGCCACTGGTCTTCGGCAATTGCTTGCGAAGCTTCGTCGAGAATCGATCTACAGTCATCATCAAAATGCTCTAGAAGCGCTGACTGCCGCTTGCAAAAGTTGCCTGCCGTGTAAATATATCACCCGTCCGTTAACGCTCGCGAAACGCCGGACGGTGGATAAACGTAACAAATATAAGGACTAACGACGTTGCAGCTAGCGGATGTTCGATTTGGCACATGAGTTGCATTGTCGATGTCAGGAGGCTGCGGAATGCGAGTTGCTGGAGGGTTGGTTGCGTTCGTTCTCGTGTGCGGGCCACAACTGAACGGAGAGCTTGGCAGTTTTCGCGAGTCGCCACCCACGCCGGAGTTCCGCTTGGAGTCTGTGTCCGACGACGCGGAACAGCTCGAGTGCCAGTTTAGCGACGCGGAATTGGAGCTCCTCGAGAAGCTCAACCGCATCGATCGAAATCGGCTCACCGAACTTGGAAAGATCGTCATTCCCGATCGTTGGGACCTGCCCGAGACCGCCTACAGCCCGCTGCCGCAGTGGTTCACTTGGGCTGCATATTTTCCAAAAGCTATCGTCGTCAGCAAAGAACTTCAGGCGTTTGGAGCGTACGAGGACGGCCGCCTGGTCAGTTGGGGCCCAGTCAGTACCGGCGCAAAAAAGAGCGCTACACCGAACGGCCTTTTTCACCTCAACTGGCGCTCGAAGAGCCACCGCAGCACGGTCAACCGCAGTTGGTTGTTGAACTGGTATTTCAACTTCAACAACGAGCGAGGCCACTCGTTTCACGAATATGAGCTGCCCGGCCTGCCCGTGAGCCACGGCTGCGTCCGCATGCTCCGCCGCGACGCCTACTGGTTGTACGAGTGGGGCGACTCGTGGGAGCTTGACGAACGCGGCTGGAATATCGAGCGAGCCGGTACGCCTGTGCTGGTGCTTGGCGCCTACGGCCACTCGGACCCAAAGCCATGGCTACAGCCCAACTCAGTTGATCTTGAATCCGTCGAGCTTCCGGGCGAGGCGCTCGACCTCGTCGCCGCGGTGCTTTTGGCTCGCGCCAGCGAGATCACCCCGATTGAAACGAATGGGACTGAACTCGAACCCAGCGTCGATTGGACTAGCGAGGTCAGCCCGCCGTCAGGGATTTCGGATTTGGCGCTCTATCCCTGGACGCTGGCGCCACATCGACTCACGCCGGCGGAATCTCTCGTTAAGGCGCTTTCGATTTTCACGGACGCGATGTCGATGGAGCCACTACGTCCATTTCGCTAGCCCGCATTGAAAATTCGGTTTGAATTGGGTTTGTTTTGGGTTTGTTTTCGAGCGTCCGGAAATGTCACCGTCCACGTAACGTATTGATAGCAAATATGTTACTTGTTTACAGGGCGAAAAAAATTGGGTTTGTTTTGAATATTTTTAACTCGGTCAATTCGTATCCTTCGATTCCTATTCCTCAGGCACGTTCAGCTTATCACCCCTGTCAAGCTTTTTAGGCGATTGGCTCACCATTCTTACGGACCCAAGTTGCGTGCAGTGCTTGCAGCCGTTCGGTCAGCGGGCCACGGGCTCCGGAGCCCACTTGGCGGCCGTCGACTTCGAGGACCGGCGAGAGTTCGCCCATCGTCCCGCTGGTGAACATCTCGTCGGCTGTATAGACCTCGCTAAGCGATAGGTTCTTCTCCACGAGTTCGATCGTGTTCGCGCGCGCAAGTTCGATGACCGTCGCACGGGTAATACCCGGCAGACAACTGTCAGCGTATGGCGTATAGACAACCCCATGGCGGATCAAGAAAACATTCGTGGCGTTGGTCTCTGAAACGAACCCGTGGATATCGAGCATTAGCGCATCATCAACAGCGGCGAAGTTCGCCTCGATCTTCGCTAGGATGTTGTTGATCAAATTGTTGTGATGGATCTTCGAGTCGAGGCATTGCGGGGTGTTACGGCGAACCGACGAAGTAATTAGTCGAACGCCGTTCGGGTCGTACACCGGAGCCTTCCACTCGGCGAGTACGATCAACGTGCATCCCGATTGATTCCAATGTGGGCTCATCCCTGAGGTGACCTTCTCGCCGCGCGTAAGCGTCAGCCGAACGTGCGCGCCGTCATTCATCCCATTTGCCCTCAGCGTTTCGAAGACGGCTAGCTTGACATCAGCCCTGGTAGGTACGCCCGCGAACGCCATCGTGTGCGCGGACGCGAACAGCCGGTCGAGATGACGGTCAAAGTCCGCGATCTTGCCGACATAAACCCGCAGACCCTCCCAAACTGCGTCGCCACCCTGCACCGAGCTATCAAAGACCGAAACCTTGGCCTCTGCCCGCGGCTTTAGCTCGCCGTCCACGTGAATCAAGATTTTGGCATTGCGCGGATCGGGCAAAGTCATGTAAAAGCAGCGTAGCGCAGGCTCGCGGGTGTCGCGTTGACAGAGGGATGCGGCTAGCCCGCCCGCGACCGTAATAAGGATCGAATGAGCGCTCTATTGACAGTCCCTCCAGAGTTTCGATAACGTTAACTAAACCGGTCTCGCGTTGGGGTTGTGAGTCTTCGCTTGCCACTGGGGTAGAGCGAGGCGATGTGTAGTTCATCTAGGCCGGGCAAATATTCAGGAGAACAGAAAAACTATGACCATTACCAAGATGGGCACATGTGCCCTAGCGGTCTTGGGTCTGCTTCTTTTCGCGCCGAGCGGCGCGTTCGCACAGACTCAAGCCACATTGGTCGGTGACATTACCGACCCATCCGGCGCCGCCATTCCCGGCGCGTCGGTCACAGTTAGCAGTCAGGGCACCGGACTCGAGCGCGTCGTTGAATCCAACGAAGCCGGTCAGTACCGCGTGTTCCCTTTGAACCCGGGAAGCTATACGGTCACGGCCGAGTCAGCCGGATTCAAAACGTCGATCCAAAACGATGTCGCGCTGCAGGTAGCCGACGTCCTCGGACTCGACTTCGTGATGGAACTCGGTGAAGTCACCGAAACCATCGAAGTCACCGGCGCCGCGCCGATCATGCAGACGCAAGAAGCGTCCGTAGCCGGTGTCGTCAACGAGCAGGAGCTTCAACGCCTCCCCGTGAACCAGCGCAACTTTACAAAGCTGATCCTGCTCATGCCGGGCACCAGCTCACGCCGACGCAGCCAGGCTCGCGGTGTGCTCGAGTCTGGTACGCAGCTTTACTCCGTCAATGGTGGCCGTCCGCAGGACAACACCTACACCCTCGACGGCATTGACGCCAACATGCAAATGATGAACTCGCCGGGAATCTCCCCGCCGATGGACGCCATCCAAGAGTTCAAGGTCGCCACCAACACCGGTTCCGAGTTCGCCCGCTCCGCAGGCGCCAACGTCAGTCTGGTGATGAAGTCCGGAACCAACGAAATTCACGGCACTGTGTACGAGTTTTTCCGCAACGACAACCTCGACGCCAACGGATTCTTTGCCAACCGCAACGACAATCAAGTACCGTTTGCCTTGAATCAGTTCGGTGCGTCAGTTGGCGGTCCGATGCCCGGCATGAAGAATAAGATGTTCTGGTTCGCCTCTTGGGAATCATTCCGTCGTCGCCGCGGCAACTCGACCACGTTCTCGACCCCTCCGGCGGACTTCAGGCAGGGCGACTTTTCGCGCATCGACACGCAACTTGTTAATCCCATCACTGGCGATAACTTCATTAACAACTCGATTCCGCTGTCGCAGCAGATTCCAACGATCCCGATCGCGATCGGTCTGACGAATCCGTCCGGACCCAACCGGGCCGGCGACACCAACAACTTCGTCAACAACCGTAGCCAGGAAAATGATCGCGACCAGATCCATTGGCGTTGGGACTACAACATGTCCGACAAGGACACGTTCTTCTTCCGCTTCAGCAACCAGAATGCTGATCTCGCAAGGCCGGACTCGAACCCGCTGTTCAGCAGGGACAGCCAGTTTGACGTGTTCAACTACGGCGGCACGTGGAACCACGTGTTCGGTCCGACGACCGTCTTGACAACAACCTTTGGAGCGAACCAACCCGACAATCCGAGCATCACGAGTATCTCGTCCGGGCTGACCCGCCCCGACTTCCTCGACCAGACCGGATTGCAGATGTACCAGCGTGATGTTTTCCAAGATCCGCTTGTGAGCATACGGTTTGGCTCCTATCGGGCCGGTCAAGGTGGTGGCACGGTTACCGGTGACGAGGTTTACCAGTTTTCCCAGAACCTTTCGCTTACAAAGGGCAAACACAACATCAAGGTTGGCGGCCAATATCACCGTCGCCGGTTCTACACCAATACGACGAACCCGATGAACGGCAATGCAACGTTTAACGGCGATATCACCGGCTTTCCAATGGCGGATGCGCTGTTTGGCTATCCGACCGAAATTCGCCGCGGCCAGGGCAACACGCTCACCAACGGCATCGGCCACTTTTTGATCGCCCACGTGCAGGATGACTGGCGCGTTAGCCAGAAGCTGACTATCAACCTGGGCATGATGTACCAATTCGGCAGCCGCCCGTACGACACGACCGATCGGCTAGGCAACCTCTGGGTTCGTCGCGATCCCAATGGCGACTTCTTCGGAACGTTGCTATGGGCCAACACAAACCCGCAGCCAGCGCCTCCGGGAGGAAACATTCCGGCTCCGCTCGATACTTTCGAGACCGGCTTGCCCACCAACGATGGTGGCTGGGGACGCGCGCTTGTCGGCTCCGACAAGAACGACTTCGCCCCGCGTCTCGGTGTGGCCTATCGCCTCGACGACAAGACCGTCGTTCGCGCCGGCTTCGGCATGTTCTATAACTCCACGTTTGTTCAGGAGTTGCAGGACCTGCGTAAGTTCTGGCCCTTTACCGTCCAGCAGGTGTTCAGCCCGAACCGCGGCGCGACGCCCGACTTCCCGATTACCGACTCCGGCCCTCCGTTCTCTTCGACGGCCGCAATCGGTGGCTGGCCGCAGCAGCCCACCAACCGCTCGCCCTACTCAATGCAGTGGAATTTCATGATCCAACGGCAGCTCATGGGCGACATGACTCTCGACATTGGCTACGTTGGTTCCGGCAGCCGCAAGCAGATCGGCTACTCGCCGTTCAACAATGCAATTACGCCGGGTCCCGGCGACGTCCAGCCCCGCCGCTTGCTGCCGGACTTCGGCGATTTGGACGGTGGTTCGAACCAGTACAACGGTTCGTACAACGGCCTGCAAGTCAAAGTGGTCAAACGCTTCAGCGATGGTTTGCAGTTCAACTTGAACTACACCTACCAGAAAGCGCTTGACGGCCAGTCTTCGCTGGCTGAAGTCAAGGTGCAAGATCCCTTCAACCGTCAGCTCGATTACTCGCGGTCAAGCTGGGATACCCGCCAAGTGTTCAACTTCGCCTATGTGTACGAGTTGCCGTTTGGCAAGGGTCGTAAGTTTGGCAGCGGGATTAGCGGCGCGGCGAATGCCGTCCTCGGTGGCTGGTCGATCGAGGGCATCACTCGACTGGAAACCGGTCCTCCGATCAACATTCAGTTGGGCCGCGACATCGCCAACACCGGTCGTTCACGCCAGCGTCCGAACTTGGTCGGTGATCCCAATGCGGGTCCGAGGACTGCGGAGAATTGGTTCAACCGCTCAGCGTTTGCCACGCCGGCTGAGTTCACATTCGGCAGTGCCGGCGCGTACATCACCGACGCCGACGGCATCGTGTCATTCGACGTCGCCCTCCAGAAGGTGTTCACCCTCAACGAACGGCATGCAATCGAACTCCGCACGGAGTTCTTCAACCTGCCCAACGTCGTGAACTTCAACATTCCACAGGAACGCTTGAACCGCGGTAACGCAAACCAGATTACAAGCCAGAGCATCGCTCCGCGCCAGATCCAGTTGGGTCTGCGCTGGCGCTTCTAGTGAGCTAAACCCTCCCGTTTCGACGGGAATAACCAAAGCCCCGCCGGTAACCCCGGCGGGGCTTTTTCATTCAGCGGCGCAGGGGGGGAATTCCGGCGGGTAGTCGACTTTGAATCTCAGGGTTGCACCCTGAGCTAGAGCAATTTCGCTGATGCCATAGACCGGTCTTGAATAAATAGCGGTGAAGCTGGCAATTTCTGGAGACTAGATTCCGCTGTCCAAAATCGGAGGCGCGACTGTAAAGGAGTGCGGTGGCGAAGGATTAACTGGGAAAGTTGGGTCGCGTCCTGTTGAGGAATGATCAACAGGTCCCAACTCAGCGTATTCCAGAAAGCTGCTCCGCCACCGCACTCCTTTACAGTCGCGCCTCCGATTCTCACGGGCTTGGTGCTGCGGCAAGCAGTCGATGCCATTCCTGAAAATGCTCCCATACCAACGTCACCCCTCTGGGGTTCAGTTTCTACGGCTTCGCGTTCATCCCGACACGTGGACGGAACGAGCTCGATTCCGCCGCCACTGCAATCTGGCGCGCATAGCGGCCTACGCTCCTACGAGGCTTGCTCGAACAGCAGTTCGCATTTCAGTTCCAGGACCCGCATCGCGAATCGGTTCGGCCGCCGTAAGCGTAACGGTAGTATCGATTGTTGCGATTCTCAGCGGAACAACATGGGCTCGGCTGTACTGGCCGCCGCCAGCGGTTCCAATCGGAACCGGGTTCGGGCGTCGGTCTCACCAACCGGGTTGTCAGCAAACGCGATTACAGAGTAGCCGGCTTCAAGTGAAGCAAGAACCCGGCCCTCCAAACCAAGCTCCCTATCGGCCACGAGTGGATCGAGCAGAAACGCACAAAAGCTAGGGAGTTGTGCCCAGCCTGTAGAGTCCGCAAATACGAACGGAGACCGGAGCTGAGCCGCCACGATCAGTGGGTCAAGCCGGTGGGCGCGCGTCGCCGGCCAGACGGAAGGCGCGTCGCTACGGACGTCGCCCTCAACCCGCAGTCCAGAGAGCGCGGCAAGCCAGCGAGCCGCCGGCCGGATTACCGGCAGCGCCAGTCCGGGAATCGGCGCCAACCTAGCAGCCATCCCAAACGTAACCGCAATTGCCGATTGCAGGGTTAGCATCGACATCGATTGAGCCTCGGTAACCAAGCCGCTGCCGGCCGACCCCAGCCACCCGCCGGCGTTCTCGAACCAGAGCTTGGCGACCTGCACCCCAGGGGCCGCCCGCCTCTTATTGGCAATCTCACCGGCTTCATACATGCGCCGCATTTCGACGCGGCGTATTTTCCCACTCGATGTCTTGGGCACCGATTCCGGAGCCGACAGCACCACATCATCGGGCGGAATTCCGATCTTCGTTGCAATCACATCGACGACTTGGCCGGCCACGCGCCGCCGCTCGCTGGGATCGCTGACGCGCGTCTCCGCCACCACCACCAACTTCTCAGTTCCTGTGCGTTGGTCGACGGTTCCGAAAGCGGCAACGCAGCCCTTGCGCACGCCCTCGACCTCCCCGGCCGCAATCTCGACATCTTGCGGAATGATGTTGTGAGCCGCCTTGATGATGCAGTCTTTGAGCCGCCCCGTAATGTAGATTTCGCCATCGGCGAGGTAACCCAGATCGCCAGTGTCCATCCAGCCCCGCGGGTCGATAGCGGCCTCTGTCGCCTCTGGATTGCGGAAGTAGCCCTGCGTGCGCGACGGGCCGCGGAAGATCACGCGGCCACGCTTACGCTCGGGTAAGTCAGCGCCATCGGAATCGACGACCCGAACCTGATGCTCTGGAAGCGCGACCCCATTGGCGACGAACTGCAGAGTGTCTTCTGACGCCCCCGTGTTGACGCTGACAGCACGGCCCTCGAGCTCAAAAGACGCGCGGTCAATATTGTCGATCAGCGGGTAACGCCACATCGGCGGGAATGTCAGCGCAACTGAAGACTCCGCCAGCCCGTAGCAGGGAATGAACCCCCTCGCGTCAAAGCCTAGTGGGCTGAAGCGTTCGCTAAAGCGCTTCAGCGTCGACGGCAGAACGGGCTCACCGGCGTTGATTACCACTCGCCACTTCGATAAATCAACGCCTTCCAATGCTTCGTCACTAATCTTCCTAGCGCACAACTCGAACGAGAAGTTCGGCGCGGGGCACAGCGTTCCGCCTGAATCGCTCAACGCCCAAAGCCAGCGCTCTGGCCGCGCCAAGAAATCAAGTGGCGACATGACCGTGATCGGGAAGCCGTGGTAGAGGCTGAACAGCCACGAACCAATCAGCCCCATGTCGTGATAAAGCGGCAGCCAACTGACGACCACGTCGGCCGGAGTGGCGTTCACGGCCCAGCCGATGCCACGCACATTCGCCAGCACGTTCGAGTGTGTAAGCGTGACCCCCTTGGGGTCGCCCGTGCTGCCTGATGTGTATTGGATGAAAAAGATCTCAGCAGGGCTTGCCATAGCGCCGCTAACGGCTCGGCCTCGAGCTACCAGTTGCGAGGTCGTAATGACTTCTTTGAGCGTGGGCAGGCTCAGCTCCATCACCTTCGACACTGCGCGAACTCGTTCGAACGAGATCAGAAATCTGACCCCGGCGTTGCGCAGAATGAGAGTCTGCCGCCGGACATACTCCTCAATCTGACTAGGCCGCGCTGGAGGGTAGATCGGCACCGCAATGCCGCCCGACAGCATCACGCCCAAAAAGCTGTAGAAGAAGTCGTCACACGTCGGCAGCATGATGGCGACCGTCTCGCCAGGCTTAAGACCGGAGGAGGCAAGACCCGCCGCGACGGCCGAAGCCCGCTCGTACAGCCGCCCGTAGCTGATATCCTCACCGCGATCTTGGTCGAGCAAGTGAATCTGCACCCTCGCGGGATCGTGTTCCGCGTGTCGTCGAAGCACTTCGGCAAACGTGACGGCATCGACCGGAGGCGCGGCGGCTTCACGAGCCGGTTGCACAATTGGAAAGCGGGCCTGAACTCCCGCCCGACCCTCGGCTTCGGCAACGGCCGTAACCCACTCGCCCGGCGTCTCGGCCGATTGGGCGACACCGTCCGCTAGCCTAACCCCGGTAGCGACCTCGACCCGCACCAGCAGCTCAACGCGCTCAAGGCTGCCGAGCCCGAGGTCGCTATCGAGCGAAGACGCTAGAGTCGCTCGCGAGGCAGCCTGCTCTGAGCCGAGCTCGCGCAGCAAAATCCTGACGCAATCGAGCACGGCCGCTTCCGCGCCGCTGTGCTCCACTCTAGCCCGCATTTCTTACCACGTGACGGCGAAAGCACGCGATAGGTGCGCCACTACTTCGTTGCGCTCGATCGCGAGTGCTCGACGGACTGTAGAGTACGCCTCCGCGCTCCAATCGTCGCGCGCCTCGTATCGACGCACCTCTCACGCACTTTCGCTCGCCACGTGGTGAGAAATGCGGGCTAGGGGCGCTGGCCATCTGAAACTTTAGGGTACTTTAGCGGGAGCTGCTGTCGGACTAAAGTTCAATGACGGTCCGGCCCTTAAGGAGGTCGAAGCTAATAGCCTCGGGCTTCGCGGCAAGCTTCAAAACCGCCAGGCGCGATCCCTCGTGGAGTACTCGCGGATCCCCAGAACCAGCAGGAACCTGGAGCGTAAAATTCGGTGTGCCGAACGGAGCATCAAGCAGCACCAGGTCGCCTTCGCGACGAATTTCCGTCAGTTCTTTCGCGGCCCAATAGCGTGCGATTTCACTGAGCTTCATCCACTGGACGCGCTTTCCGTAGCGCGAGTCGATTCTCCGCACGGCCTCTTGGAAAACCTTAAAGCCAACTTCCTCACCGTTGAAATAGATGCCCGTCCAATGGCATACGATGCAGCCCGGTTCGCCGCGTTCAATCACGTCGACCATCCTGCCGGCCGTGAGGTCAGCCGTGATGAAGCGGTCAACAAACCCGCGGCTCGAACAATTCCAACCGCCTGTCCAATCACCGGTGCAGCCAATGATCGAGACCACACATTGTGGATCGCTCGATTTCAGTCCCTTGGCGTTGAAGATCCGAGGCGCGACGCTTTCTTCGCCTTCCGAAAAAAGATCACGAAAGTAATGCGGCACTTCGGACTGAAAGACGTCGCGGCACGACTCAAATGTTCCCTGCGCCAACTGCGGCCTTGCTTTCGAGCCGAAGCCGCCCGGCGTCGTAATGCCTTCGCACGGTAGATCGACGTTGTGCAAAATCTGCAGCGCGTAGCGCATGTAGTCGGCAATCTCATCAGTCGAGCGGCCTACGCTCCAATTCCAATTCTCCATGTAGTCGCGGCTACGCTCGGGGTAGGGTTGACCGGTCTTGGTGTTGATAACCCAAGTGTGGCTGACCATCTCGGGGTGGATATCCCAACCCGGAGTAACCCGCTCGCGCACGAGTTTGAGCGAGGCGTCGAGCTTCTCCCACGGCCAGCCCGGCAAGATGCGATCGACCCGGCCGACACACGCCGGGTAGGGCACCACCGAATACTTTCCCTTGACGCCGTTTTCACCACACCAATCGACGAACTTGCGAACAAAGTCGTCGGGAATCTCGTCCGGCCAGGTTTCCCACGGATCGGGCTGTCGCTGGCCCTGCCAAACATAATTGAACTGCGGAGACGCGAACTTGTTGAGATTTACCAAGCAAGTCGAGTCGTCAATGATCAACGACAGCGGAACACGGTTGCTCGGATTGAGGACGGTGACCGATGGATCTTGAAGCGGGCGCTCGCCGGCAAGCGGACGTTCGAGGTCGGGTGTCTGCGCGGCGGCGACAGCGGCAACGATCGACCCATTGAGAAAAGCGCGCCTTGATAGCATGTGCAGAGACCCAGCTTGGATACGAATCGTATCGCTACTGGCCCGGATACTACCACAGCCGCGATCCGCCGTTAGCGCGCAATTCTCAGCAGTTGACGGCGAATCAGGCGATAGGTGGGCCACTACTGCGTTGCGCTCGACGGACCGCAAAGGTACGCCTCCGCGCGCGGAGGGTTAGATCAGGTCTTTCCAGTCGCCGCTGAACACGCCATCGGCCTGGTCGCTCCACATCGCCAGCGCTTGTGTCGCATAGACCGTCGCGCGCGTAGTAACAATCGGAAGCGGTCTGCCATCTACCTTAGCCGGAGAAAATCCACCGTCGGCCCGCGGGTCGTGAGAATGGAGCTGGAACTCTTGCAGCGATTCTGCTTCAGCCTCGGCGGCGGAATAGTCAAGTTCTACGATCCCCATCAGATCGCAAAACAGCCGCAACCGCAGTAACTGCGCCGTAACTTCACAGCGGTGGTAGCTACCGGCCAGCGCGTCGCAGCGCCTCTCTACCTGCAGGAAGCCGCCTTGAAGCGTCTGCATAACTGCAATATCATCCGTCGCGATAGGCAGTAAACCCTCGAGAAAACAGCAGTAACCGTGCAGACGCTCAGTCATCTCGTCGGGCGTCGCGTCTACGTCCAGAAAATTCGCGTGCTCACGCATTGCCCATCGAACCATGAAATCAGCCAATTCCGAAAGTTCTCGGTTGCGCGTCAGCTCGTAAACATAGCGGGCAGCCGTAGCGGCCTTGAGCATTGGCACTCTCGCCTCAGTTTTCCAATCGCCTGCTATTTCGAAGGCCTCCCTCGCCGCTAGATCATAAATGGGGAAGAATGATCCGTCAACTCGAGACATCTTCGTCACGAAGGCTGTCCCACAGCCTTCAGCCGCTGCCAGATAGCGATAGTTCCGCGAGACGTCACCAAAACCCGCAAGCGCCTGCAGTGCTACCCCGCAGTCGAATAGCGTCGCGATCGGCCCCCGATTTTCGATCGACGCGGTTGAGACGAAGAATTCGGTTTCGGCGTCGCGCGCTTCGTGAAGGAGGTGTTCGCCAGTCGCGGTCACAAACTCGGGAACCTCGTCGTCCATCTCGACCAGCTTCAGAAGCGCATCGAGAAGGTAGCCGGAAGAAAGAATCGACGTTCCTGAGTAGGTTCGACTCTCAACATCATAAGAATCAGCAACCGCGCCGGACTCGGTCTGAATGCCCGAGTAGCCCAGCCACCGAACTCCGTCTGAGACGGAATCGCTGACGTCTGTTGCTATTGACTGCGCTGCTAGCACAAAGTTTCCGTTTACTCTCTTCGACGTTTGTAAGCCAGTAATAACCGGCAATGCTCTGCACTCTAAGATAGACTGGGAAGACACCCTGGAGGAATAGGTGATTTCCCTGCGAATTACAGTATTTCGACTTACTCAATACCTGTTACTTTCGTTTTGGATAGTACTGTCGGGGCAGCTCCTTGCGGAGCAGGCGGGAGGACTTCAGTACGATCCTCCTCCTCGCTGGCAGGCGCAGGCTAAGCCTATGAGAGTAGGGAACTTCGTGGTTCCCGCGGCAGCCGGCGATAGCGAAAACGGCGAGTGCGCTGTCTATTACTTTGGTCCGGGGCAGGGCGGAGGCGTCGATGCGAACGTCGATCGCTGGCTTGGTCAATTTATTCGGTCCGATGGCAAGCCGCTGACCGCCTCGGACGCCAAGCGCGCGGAGCAAACGGTGAACGGGATACAAATAACAACAATTGACGTCACGGGTACTTACCTCTTCAAAGCCTTTCCGATGGCAAGACAAGCCACCCAAAAGCCGGGCTACCGGATGTTGGCGGCAATCGCGCAAGGTCCTGACGCGCCAATTTTCTTCAAGCTGACGGCACCAGGCAAAACGGCGGCGGCGGCGCAAGCAGCATTCGACAAGATGATCGATTCGCTGCGAAAATAAGTCGTGCTTCGACCGGCTAACAGTCTTCTCAATCTACTTCTCGTTACGCTGCTGTTCCCCGCGGCCTATTCCGCGACCGCGGATTGGAATCGGTTTCGTGGTCCCAACGGAGGTGGCGTTTCGAGCGACACCAATATCCCGGTCGAGTTTGGCCCCGACACGAACGTCGCCTGGAAGACACCGCTGCCGGACGGCAATTCCTCACCGGTTTTCGGGAACAACAGCATTTTCGTGACCGGCTTCGAGCACGACAAGCTTTTCACGATCGCCATGGACCGCAAGTCGGGCCGAGTCAAGTGGCGTCGCGAGATCGTCCGGGCGCGCGCCGGAAACTTGCGCGACCCAAACAACCCGGCGGCGCCCAGCGCGGCAACTGACGGCGTAAACGCGTTCGTCTTCTTTCAAGATCTCGGCATGTTGGCATACGGACCAGACGGCAACGAGCTGTGGCGCATCGAGCAGGGCCCATTCAACAACCCCATGGGCATGGCCTCATCGCCGATTTTCGTGAATGGCAAGGTGATTCAGGTCTGCGATTCGGAAACCGAGTCGTACATGTACGCGGCCGACGCAAAGACGGGCAAGATCGTATGGCGGATTGAGCGGCCCTATTCGCTACGTGGATACTCAACGCCCGCACTTTACAAACCCGACGACGGTGACCTGCAGGTCGTCGTTGCGGGTTCGTATGAGCTGGCCGCATTCGATGTCGAGACGGGCAAGAAAGTCTGGTTCGTCCAGGCTCTCACGTGGCAGTTGAAGCCGACGCCAGTGATCGCCGGCGACTACGCCTATGTTCTCGGCTGGGCCGGCAGCGCCGATCTTGGGCAGCAAGAAGATGTGCCTGCGTATCAAGAAGTCCTCACCGAGCACGACAACGACAACGACGGCAAGTTGTCGCGCGAAGAGCTTTTGCCAATTTTCGGCAAGAAGGTATCGAAAAGTCTGGGCGAGTTTGACCTCGACTTGTCGGGATTCATGGAAGAGCGCGATTGGGAACACCACCGCCGCAAGAAGAAAGTCGTCAACGCGATGCAGAAGATCAAGCTCGGTGGAAAGGGCGATATGACGGAAGGCGCGGTTCGGTGGAGCCACTACAAGAGTTTGCCCAACGTGCCTTCGCCGTTGCTCTACGACGGGGTGGTTTACTTGTCGAAAGATGCTGGGGTGTTTACCGCCCTTAGTGCCGACGACGGTAGCGTCCTCAAGCAAGGCCGCCTGCGAGAGGCGATGGACCGCTACTTTGCATCACCTGTAGCGGGGGACGGCAAAGTCTACGCCGCCGATGAGGCGGGCAAGGTTTCGGTCATTAGGCCCGGGGCTGATTGGCAAGTGATCCAAACGAACGACATGGAAGACGAAATTCACGCGACACCGGTTATCACCGACGGTCGATTGTTCATTCGGACGAAGTCGGCGCTCTACTGCTTTGAATTGTAGACGTCGCTAGTCCGCATTTGTCACCGCACCGCAAACAGCATTCGCGTTTGAGTGGCGTGGGTAAGGGGCCGTGAAAAACCGTTTTCGGCGCGATATCGCGGAGCAGTCGTCCAGGCTGGCCCAATGAAACAGTCGAATCGTTGGGCGACAATGATTCAACAAGTTAAGGCAATGGTGTGGCGGAGGGGGGGATTCGAACCCCCGGTAGAAGTTAACCCGCATTTCTCACCACCTGACGGCGAAAGCACGCGATGGCCGCGCCACTACTTCGTTGCGCTCGGTCGTCGTGCTCGACGGACTGTCAAGTACGCCTCCGCGCGCCAACTGTCGCCCGCCTCGTATTGACGCACCTCTCACGCACTTTCGCTCGCCACGTGGTGAGAAATGCGGGTTAATGCTCCTACGACGGTTTAGCAATACGTTTTTCGTCGTGCCGGTTAGGGCCATCCAGTGCCGCAACGTGTTGACCTGTAGGGTGTTCGGCCCCTCTCTCCTGCCGTCGTGTGACATCGAATACCGACTCGTGCTAACGAGTTCGTTTGCAATTTCGTTTGCAAAATCCTTTTCGTCGGCCGGAGATGATTGGAGGACAGATTCAAGTTCGACGCTCACCGTTCGACAAAGCTGCAGCGGGAAACTCGATCAAGGAGTAGCGACTGCGGGGGCGTCGAATCGGGAGCGCGGCGGATTCGGAGTAGAAGAGAGATTTACCAACATGTAACCGGCGGAAGGGTATAAGCTGAGTCCTTCTGGCGGGGCGGCAGCTTGATCCTTTCCGGCGTCAGATCTTCGTAGGGGACCTTACTGAGCTGATGCGGTTTGTCGCCGGCGCAGAGAATCTGAGACGTCTCTCCCCGCAAATCATTCGCAGGTGGCTCAAACGCATTTCCTTCCAAACTTGCGCAGAACTTGATGACACCGGTACTCATGGTAGGCGCACCATTGTAAGGTGCACCTGTTAGCGGTCGCCCGCACCATCTCCGCGCCTAGGGCTGCTCATCCTCACATGGTATTAGAATGCTATTCATGTTGAGGCTTGGTGCCGTTGCGCTGGCATCCGCGCAAATTCTGTTTGCGCAATACCGCTACCCTTCGGTAGGTGGGGATCAAAACAGGACAGAAACCTATCTGATTCCCGCGCCAACGGCCTCACCGATGTCACCGAGCTGGTCGCCGGACGGCGGCTGGATCGCTTTCTCGATGTGGGGGTCCATATGGCGTGTACCCGCCTCCGGGGGCACTGCAGAAGAACTTACCCGCGGCCCCGGATATGACTATCAGCCAAGCTACTCGCCGGATGGACAGAGGATAGTATTTGTCCGTGACAAAGAGGGTCAGCTGGACCTGTGGGAGTACTCCTCAAGAGAGCGCCAGTTGACGAACGACGAGGCGGTAGATCTGCTGCCTAGCTATGGCCCGGCGGGCGACATCATCTTCTATTCCTCTCGCGCAGGGAACTTCGATATTTGGAAATACCCCTTGAAGCCGCTAACCAGCGGGCCCTCGCGGGACATTCAGCCGAGCCACTCACCTACAACCTCAATCATCGCCTTCGTATCGACCCGAGATTCTCCGCTGGGCACGGGAGGTTTGTGGACGCTGGACGTCGAGACTAGTCAGACGTCCTTGGTGCACTGGGTCGAAACCAGGTATCGAGCGCGCCCAGTCTTTTCTCCTGATGGGAATGAATTGTTGTTCTCATCAGACGGAGACTTGTGGCGTGTTCCCGCCTCGGGTGGTGTCCCCATCCGGGTTACAAATGATCCCGCACAGGACATCGATGGCCAATGGTCGCCGGACGGTGAGCACATCGTTTACAGCGCCGATGCGAGAGACCTGCGTATCGTCCGACGGGATGGCGGAGACAGCAGGCCGGTAAAGATCTCGAAACACAAGTTCAAACGGCCAACCGGTTTGCTCAAGGTCAACCTGGACGGACCGGCACGAGTTTCAATAGAAGCTGCCGACGGCCGAAGCTATACACCTCTGGGGGCATGGCATCACGTCGCTTCCGCGACGGAGACTCACTACTTCTATGCTTCCGGGTCATTCGAGATCGAGCTTCCTCTCGGCAAAGCGCAACTCCGGGTCAGCCGAGGATTCGAGCATACGACAGTTCAGCAGGACGTCCAGGCGCCCGGCACTGTGAACGTCCAATTGGCCAGGCGCTTCGACCTACCTGGTTGGTATTCCGGTGACACCCACGTCCATGATCTGCATTCCGGGATCTACCCGATCACTGCCGGCGACATGGCCACCGCCGCCGCCGCGGAGAACCTGAGCATCACGAACCTCCTTGTCCACATGGATGGAACAAAGCTCCAGGGCAAAGCCGCCAACATGACAGGTAGGGACGATCCGCGGTCCACCAAGCGCCACATCGTCCACTATGCGGAGGAGTACCGAAGTTCTCTAGGTCACTTGTCGTTACTGGGAGTGAGTGAATTGCTATATCCCATGGCAAGCGGGATCCGCGGGACAAGCCTAGCTCTACCCTGGCCGCCATTGTTCGAGGTGGCCGAACGGGCCAGGCGGGCGGGAGCCATCATCGGATTCCCGCACCCCTACTACCCCAAGATGGCAAGCGGGTCGGTTGAGGGCGTCCGGGCGGGCCGGAGTGCCACTGAGCTGCCGGTCGACGTCGCGCTTGGAGTCGTGGACTTCTACGACATCAGTTGCATCTGGAGCGAGGATAAGCTGGCGGCTGAGATCTACTACAAGCTTCTCAACAGTGGATTCAAACTACCCGTGGCGGGAGGGACGGATTCCTTTTCAGACGTACCAAGAGATCCTCCCCACGGGACCGCCCGTACGTACGTTCAGGTGGATGGCCCCTTGACGTATCGCAAGTGGATTGAAGCGCTGAAAGCCGGTAGGAGCTTTGCGACTAACGGGCCTCTGTTGACACTCACCGTGAACGGTCGCGAGATCGGCGACGAAGTGGTGTTCGATGAACCCGCAACCGTTCACGTCGAGGCTGAAGTGATGTCGAATGTGCCTATCGAGTCTCTTGAGATCGTCGTTAACGGGAAGATCGCAAAGGCCACTGGAGCATCATCAATCAGCATGGAACTCCAGATAGAGACGTCGAGCTGGCTTGCCGCCCGGGCGCTCGGGCCCGCGCATCCGCTCGTCGGCGATTCCTATGCATTTGCTCACACCAGTCCGATCTATGTTCGGATCGGCGAGTCGAAGTTTGAGGATGGCCGGGACTCAGAATTTCTCATCCGGTACATTCGGGAATTGAAGGCTTATCTCAAGGGGCTGGAGTGGAAGAATTCACAACGGTTGGGGAGCTATCTGGATGCGTATGACCGGGCTATCGAAGCTTATCGCTCACGGTGATACACGTTCCAGGCCCTGTCGGGAGCAGATGGTTACATGATGAGCCTTCGAGAGAATGTTCGTTTCGCGGCCGGGCTGTGGATTGCCGTTCCAATGGCAGCTCACCAGCCGGGTTCGTACCAGACAGAGTTCTGCCCGGCTGAAGTCCAGAAGCATCGCAAGTCCATATCGCGCCGGGTTGCTGCTGTCCTCTGTTTCGCGCTGGCGGTTGCCTGTTGCCCCTTCATCCTGGCCGCCGACCAGGTGGACGTCTATAGCCGGCCCAGACAAGCTGAACGAAGCAGTGACTACGACGTTCTTCACTACCGCATCAAGTTGAACTTCGACGAGTCGACGCGTTCGTTTCAGGGAGAAACCCGAATCACCCTGCGGCCGCTCAGGGACGAGTTCGAGTCTTGCACGTTGGACGCGGAAACGTTCAAAGTGACAGAAGTCCTGAACGAAGACGCTGCTGCGTTAGATTTCAATCAAGATGCAGGCAAGCTCACCGTACGGCTGTCAAGGCCGTACGAATACCACGAGGAACTCTCATTCACCGTCGTCTACCACGCGGACAACGTCGCCGTGGATCCCGAAAAGTACGGCATGAACAGAGGCTACGATCTTGGGCTGAGCTTTAAATCCGCCTCGGAGGACCATCCGCGCCTGATCAACACGCTCTCGTTTCCCACCGGAGCGCGCCATTGGTTTCCGTGCTATGACCACCCGAACGACAAGGCTACGGCTGAAGTCATTGCTACCGTGGACGCGGCGTATCAACTCATCTCAAATGGAAGGTTACTGAGCGTACAGGAGGACCCTACAAAGGACGAGAAAACATTTCACTGGTCACAAGAGCTGCCGCACTCGACCTATCTTTTCGTGCTCGTGGCGGGCCCCTACGTCAAGGTCGCCGATTCACTTGGATCCCTTCCGATCGGCTACTGGGTCTACCCGAATGACGTCGACGATGCTTCGCGCTCGTTCCGGAAGACCCCTGAGATCATCGAGTTCTTCAACAACGAATTCGGTTACCCGTACCCGTGGCCCAGATACGACCAGATCACGATTCCTGGGATTGGAGGGGGAGCGGAAAGCACTTCCGCGACGGTAGTGAGCCAGAGCATCATTCACGACGATAAGGCCGACCAGGATTTCCCCAGCCACTCGCTGGTAGCGCATGAAGCTGCTCATCAGTGGTGGGGCGACTTGGTAACGATGCGTGACTGGAGCCACGCCTGGCTGAACGAGAGTTTTGCTACTTACGGTGAGTATTTGTATACGAAACAATCACTCGGCGAGGACGAGGGCGCTCTCAATCTATTGGACAAGAAAAACCGCTATCTGGAAGAGGCTCGTACGAAGTACAAACGCCCGATCGTGTTCGACCGTTGGGAGTATCCCAATCAGCTATTTGACCGGCACCTCTACCAGAAGGGGGCCTCGGTGCTCGGCATGCTGCGCCAAGTGATGGGCGACCGCGATTTCCAGCGGGCCATCGCTTCGTTCCTGCGCAAACACGAGTTTCAACCCGTGGATACCCATGATCTACTGGTTGCGATTCGCGAATCGACCGGTCAGGTCTTGGACTGGTTCTTTGATCAGTGGATCTTTCACGCGGGCCATCCGGTTTTCGAGGTTCGTTATGAGTGGCTACCCGATGCCAAAAAGGTGAAGCTGAGCGTAGTTCAGACGCACGAAACCTCCTCGCGGATCCCGGTTTTTCAGATGCCTGTGGTCATCGGCATCGAGACGGCGTCGGAAAGAAACTCCGAGAATATCTGGATTCGACAACGGGAAGAAACGTTCGAGTTCGACTGCGACGAGAAACCGCTCCTGGTGAGGTTCGACGAAGGAAACTTTCTGCTCAAAGAATGGACATTCAAGAAGACAACTTCGGAACTGCTCTACCAGCTCGCCCAAGACGATGTGATCGGCCGGATGTGGGCGGCGTCGCAACTCGGTGACCGGACCCAGGACCAGGACGTGGTCGTCGCTCTACGGCGTAGCTCGCGCCGAGATCCTTCATGGGCGGTCAGGCGAAGCGCCGTTCAAGCGGCAGCCTCTTCACGAGACGGCGATGAGGTTGAGTGGCTCAAGCAAACAAGCGAGGACGAGCACCCGGCGGTGAGAGCGGCTGCATTGAAATCGCTGGGCGAGCTCAAAGACGTTTCTCTCACTCAGTTCCTGCAGGACCGTTTTCGAAAGGAGGACAGCTACAAGGCCCAAGCCGAGGCGCTGCGAGCGTTAGGCAAGAGCGGCAATAGTTCGTCCATTCCTCTGTTGAGGGAGGCCACTGCGATGAGCTCGCCGCGCAACATTATTCGGGACGCTGCGGAACGGGCTTTGGAGGAAATTCAAAAGTGAGGTTCAGAGGACATAGCGTTGAGGCAGTGCGTGTCCTTCGCCAAAACTGCGTCGCCATTTAGATTGAAGAGCTTGAGTCACTGAGTCGAGGGCATTCCTCGCATTTCGGCCTCGTCTTTCGGCCCTAGTCCGCGCATCTCGGCCAACTTGCCGGCGTGTTCCTCGCTCAAAGCCAGGTTCTCCCACTCATAGGGGTCGTCGGCTATGTCATAGAGTTCCTCGCCCCCGTCGGCGTAGCGCAGATAGCGCCAGTCCTCGGTGCTGACGGCGTACTGACCAGGCTTGTTGAAGTAGGTCACCGACGCGTGCGGCCAGGAGGCGTTCGGCTGAGCCAATAGCGGTGTCAAACTATTTCCTCCGATACCTTCCTTGGAGGGCAAGCCGGCGAGGTCGGTCAGCGTCCGGAATAGATCGACGAGGTTGACTGGACGAGAGCTAACGCCGCCCGGTCGAGTGCCTTGACGTAACCCAGGTGTCCCTTCCGGAACCCGAATCATCAACGGGACACGAGTGCATACGCGCCATCCCGTAAACTTTCTCCAGTGTTCTTTCTCTCCGAGGTGCCAGCCGTGGTCGCTCCATAGCGCCACGATCGTATTGTCCCGATGCGGGCTGCGCTCCAACTCATCGAGCACCCGCCCGACCATCGCATCGGCGTAGGCGATCGCGGCTAGGTACGCCTGCACTCCCTCTCGCCACAGCCCATGCTCGCGGATGTGCGGTAGATAGCGACCACGACCGATCTTCACACCTGCTGGCGGGATGTCCGCGAGGTCGTCTTCCCTGACTCCCGGCGGCAACTGCACCTCATCGAGAGGAAACATGTCGACATACTTCTGTGGGACGAACCATGGCAGGTGCGGACGATAGATTCCGCATGCAAGAAAGAAGGGCCGGTCGCGTTCAACCGCCAGTTGATCGATCACCCAATCGGTTACCGCATAATCCCCGCCGAACGCTTCGTCCGACATCTCGAACCCGCCCCAGTCGGCCTCGCGGTACATCCAGTCCTCGTAGGGCAAGCGGTGTGGGCGCTTTTCGGGGTAGTGATACTTCGGAAACGGATTTTCCTTTTCTTTTTCCGGGAAATAGTCCTCCCAAGAAGGCGCATCGATGAAGTAGTGCAAGATTTTGCCTGCGCCTCCCGACCAGTAGCCGTGCCGCGAAAAGAACTTCGGTATGATCTCCGCATCTGGGAGAATCTCGCGCATCTTCTGCAGGTTGCTGTATAGCCCCGATACATTCGGAGGCAGACCGGTCATGATTGCGGTGCGCGACGGATTGCACGACGATCCAGGGCAGTGTGCGTTCGTAAATAAAACTCCGGACGCGGCCAGTTTGTCTAAGTTGGGCGTCTTTGCCCGCGGGTGTCCGTCTAGGACTCCGACCCAGTCGTTGAGATCATCGACGGAGATGAACAGGATGTTAGGGCGCGACTCTTGTCCCGCTAAGCGGGAGGA
The DNA here is from genome assembly GCA_965247305.1 of Bryobacterales bacterium. GTDB lineage: Bacteria > Acidobacteriota > Terriglobia > Bryobacterales > UBA6623 > CATQHP01. Next base: position 463,440 of record OZ252030.1, read on the forward strand.
CAAGATCAGAGTCAATCCGAGGACGAGACGTAGCCTTTTAAAGCTCACTGCGATTCTCCGCGAGGGCGGGCGCCGGCCGGCAGGTTGTCATGGAGGTACTTTGTCATCAGTTCGCGTAGATGTCTGGTTGTGTTCTCGCCTTCCTTGATAGCGTGCGTGCGGTTAGGATACGCCATCATCGTGAATGGCTTGTTGTGACGCACTAGCTCATTGATCAACATCTCGGTCGTTTGATAGTGACAGTTGTCGTCACCCGTTCCGTGGATCAACAACAGGTTCCCTTCTAGTTGGTGGGCGTAGTTAATCGGGGAGCCCTCGAGGAACCCGTCTGCGTTTTCCTCGGGCCGTCCCATATAGCGTTCCTGGTAGATCGAATCGTAATAGCGCTGATTCGGCACCGGAGCTACTGCAATGGCGGTCTTGTAAAGGTTCGGGTACTTGAATATGGCGTTCAGGCTCATCGACCCGCCACCGCTCCAACCCCACACGCCCACGCGCTGTGGGTCCAGCTCAGGCCGCAGCTTAAGGATCTGCCGCACTGCCTCGGCCTGTTCTTGCGGAGCGAGCACGCCGATCTTCCGAAACGCCGCCTTACGCCAGGCCCGCCCGCGAGGCACCTTCGTCCCGCGGTTGTCGACGCTCACGACGACGTAGCCCTGTTGGGCCAACAGCGCGTGCCACAAATGATGGCGCGGCGACCAGCGGTCGGCAACCGTTTGCCCGGCCGGCTCGCCGTAGACATGCACCAGCAGCGGATAAGTCTTTCCAGCCTCCAGTGACGCGGGCTCGACGCTCCATGCGTCCAACTCAATGCCCGGCTTGATCCCAACCTTGAAAAACTTCGTCGTCGGCCGGTCGAGCGCCTGCATCTTGAGTCGGAACTCATCGTTCGTCAACAGCGTCTTGGCTACCCTGTGGTCCGGCAACGAGATCAGCTCAACTCGCGGCGGATTGTCGATCGAGCTTACGGTATGGATCGCCCACTTACCATTCGGCGCGATGTCATAGTCGTGCCACCCGGCGGCATTTTTCGGGGTCAGGCGCTTCAGATCCGAGCCGTCTAAGCGGGCTTGATAGAGATACCGCCGCGTCGCGTCGTCCGGGGAGGCTTGAAAGTATGACAAGTTCTCTTCACGTCCCGCCCACAACAGGCGGATCACGTCGAACTTCCCAGTCGTGAACTGCCTTAGCTCGCCGCTCTCGATCGACAGCTCGTAAGCATGGCGCCATCCGTCGCGCTCGCTGATCCAGGTGATATGCTCGCCTTCATTCAGCCAAAGGGCTTCGTCGTGGTAGTCAACCCAGGCTTCGTCCTTTTCAACGAAAATTTCGCGTGTCGCGCCACTGCCCACGTCTGCAAGCAGAATGTGGTTTTCATTCTGCGCGCGATTGAGCACCTGCAACATCAGTCGCTTGGGGCTCTTGGCCCACTCCATGCGGGCAATGTATTGCTCTCGCGAATCACCCGAGACCTTCATCCAGCGCGTCTCACCTGTCGCTACATCTGCTACGCCAACGCGGCAAGCCGAGTTCCGCTGGCCAACCTTGGGGTAAGGAATCCAGGTCACTTGCGGATAGAGCGAGTCGGTGTTGTTGACCAGCGGCACCTCTGAAACTCCGGTCGTGTCAAGCTGCCAGTAGGCAATCGATTTGCTGTCGGGGCTCCACCGGAAGCCGTCGCGCAGCCCCAGTTCCTCCTCGTAGACCCAGTCAAAAGTGCCGTTGATGATCTCGCCTGTGGGAGTCTCTGTCAGCTTGCGGATGGAGTGGTCGCCAACTTCTTCGACATAGATGTTGCGTTCCCGGACGTAGGCTATTTGCCGTCCGTCGGGAGAGATCTTCGCGAACATGAGGCTGGACGGCGGAGCGTCCGCGCCAAGCCGTGTGAGTTGTCGACTAGCGCGATCGAGCAACCAGTAGTCTCCCCGAGTTTTCTGCCTCCAAACGCGCTTCGAATTGGTATAGATCAGCAGTAGTGATCGATCTTCAGAAAAGGCATAGCGCTCAACATCTAGAGGATCTGAGTCCCCCGCCGGTGTCAGCAGCTCAGAGGAAACCAGCGTCTCCGCGTCGATGTTCTCGGAACCCTCCCGCTCAGAACGGTGGAGCACGATCCGCGGTGCAGTGCCATCTTCCTTGTCTTTCTCGAGCATCGTGAAAGCCCCCTCATCCCCGAACCACTGCGTTCGGAGTTCGTCGACCTTAAACTCTTCAGCCGTGTAGAGTCGTTCGAGAGTGAGTTCGCCGTCGACCACGTCGCTCTCCGCATGAGCTGTGCCGACCAGAAGAGATGCGATGATCACGAGCCCCCATGTGATGGCCGACTGAGCCCTGAGCGGCCATATAGCGCTCCATCCGTCGACAGCGAGGGGATTAGTCTTGACATTGGACACAGCATCAATCTACACATAGGTCGAAGTCGAGTCAATCAGCGGCGCTCGTATGCGCGCCGCCGGCGAGGGCTGGAACAATGGTGCAGTGATGGAGACTGTCGTGCGAGACAGCAGCCGGCGTGATTTTCTAAGGGCGACGGCTACTGGGTTCTTGGCGGGCATGGTCACGGACTGCCGGTCGCCTTCGTCTCAAGACTCTAGTCCGCGTGGCCGCCGTCCGAACGTACTTTTCATTTCCGTCGATGATCTAAGACCGAATTTACGCTGCTACGGGCATTCAGGAATCAAGAGGCTCAAGATTCGACAAGCTTGGCAAGCAAGGCGTCGTCTTTGGTCGAACCCATTGCCAGGCCGCGGCATGTTCTCCGCCAAGGGACCAGCCGGGACCCTCGCGTGACGGCTGCGCGAAACCGACGAGCACGATTAACCCGCATTTCTCACCAGCCGACGGTGAAAGCACGCGTTACGTGCGTCAAGGGTCGCGCGCCTCGTATTGACGCACCTTCCACGCACTTTCCCTCGCCGCCTGGTGAGAAATGCGAGTTAAGCAACACATCTTGCACGCGCCATCCCGAGCATGTTGCGGATGAGTCCGGCTCACCCGACAAGAACAGCGGGCGATCTCTCAAGTTCTTACGATTTCGCGGGCCACCGCCTCGAGGCCCGGTCAGAGGTTAGCCCAGGGTTACGGCAGGAACCTGTCGTAGCGTAGTTCGCCGCCCTTGATTCGCCGAAGTCCGGGAAACCCCGCGGCCGGCCGGGGAATCCCCTCGCCGTCATGCTCATCGAAGAGCGCCTTCAATTTCTTGACGACATCCGGATGCGAATCGGCAACGTCTTGCTGCTCGGACGGGTCGGCCTCCAGGTCGTAGAGCATCATGTCTTTTCGAGCGTCTCCCGTCAGCACTCCCGGGTACCGTTTGGGGTGGGGTTGCTCAAACGGTGCGATGATCGTAGTGCCGTCGGGCTTACGGGCGTTAAACGACGTATCGATGTAGCTTTGAATGTTCGCAGGGCCTCTGGGCGGTCCGGGGGCGCGAACATGGAGCTTCCACTTACCCGAGCGCACAATTTGAAGTCGGCCGCCAGACATCGCAAAGATGGCTTCATGCGGACTGCGAGCGCTTGCTAAGGTCATCAGTGGGAAGATGTCGCGCCCATCTATCGTGCGGTCCGCGGGAAGGGACGCGCCGGCGAGGCTTGCGAAGGTCGGAAAGATGTCAACCGAGGCGGCAACCTCGTTTGAGAGAAGGCCCGCGGGTATGCGACCCGGCCACCAGGCGATGAGCGGAACGCGGATGCCTCCGTCCCAGGTTCTCGACTTCATGCCCCGTAAGCCGCCGGTGGAGCCGCCCCACGAGGGACCGTTGTCGGAAGTGAAGACAACCAACGTCTTCCGGTCCAGGTCTAGCTCCCGCAGTTTTGCCAGGATCTGGCCCACAGACCAATCCAGTTCCCGAATGACGTCGGCGTATAGGTCGTCGGGAGTGTCGGGCGTATAGAACTCTTCCGAGGCGGCGAGCGGCTTGTGCGGCATCGCATGCGGCAAGTAGAGAAAGAACGGCTCGTCGCGCTTGGATTCAATGAAATGCAACGCTCGTTCCGTATAGCGCTTGGTGAGAGTGCCCTGAACGACTGGGTACTCGACGACCCGACCATCCTCGACAAGCTGAACAGGGCGCATATCGTTCGAGTAGAGGATGCCAAGGTAGGAGTCGAAGCCTCGCTTGATCGGGAGATACTCCGGAATGTGCCCGAGGTGCCATTTGCCAATGCAGGTGGTGGCGTAGCCCTGCTGCTTGAGGGCCTGGGCGATGGTGACCTCGGTGGAGGGTAGGCCATAGTCATTCACGCCGTTATCCGGGGTAGGATTGCCCACCACTCCATGACGGAACGGATAGCGGCCAGTGAGTATGGAGGCCCGCGATGGCGCGCAATAGGGCATCGGCACGTAGAAGTCGGTAAAGCGCACCCCCTGCGCCGCCATGCGGTCCAGGTGCGGAGTCTGGAACACAGGGTGACCATAAGAGGCGAGGTCTCCGTAACCGAGATCGTCGGCGAAAATGAGCACGAAGTTTGGCCGATCTTGCCCTGCCAGCGTCAGCACTGTCGAGAGTAGGAAACAGACACGGACGCAGAATCCGACCGAACAAGTCATGCTCGGGCAATTGTCGCACGCTGCGGCAAGGGTCCATATACTTCCGCAATCAACCAGATTTGCCACAATGAATCCCGCAGCCGCGGACAGGGCTAACCCGCATTTCTCACCACCTGACGGCGAAAGCACGCGATAGGTGCGCCACTACTTCGTTACGCTCGATCGTCGTGCTCGACGGACTGTCAAGTACGCCTCCGCGCGCCAACCTTCGCGCGCCTCGTACTGACGCACCTCGCACGCACTTTCGCTCGCCACGTGGTGAGAAATGCGGGCTAACCGCCAGAGCGTACCAGGCTTACGGGCCGTTCACCGGATTCCTGTTGGAAAATCTTGTTGAACTTTTCGGCCTCCTCATGGTGTCTTTTGCCGCCAAACCGCGGATACGGTCCTAAAGTGTTTAAGTGTTTCGCGACCTATCCGTTGGATCGCTCCCAAGCGGTAGAATCGGCGCGTCGTGATCGGTCCCCGGTAGGCGGGTACAAGATTGTTGAGCGCCGCGGCGCTGGAGGTATGGGCGAGGTACTCAAGCCCGAGGACACCACGCTCGGACGCATAGTTGCTCACAAATTCCTGGCTGAGCATCTGCTCAACGGCGCTTAGGCGAAGCACTGCTTTCTGAGCGAGGCTAAGGCCGCAGCTGTGTTCAGCCACTCCGGCATCTGCACGGTCTTTTAGGTCGGCGAGGAAGGCGGCAGGACGTTCCTCGCAACGGACTATCTCGAACGCGAGTCCCTCAAAGCGTCATCAGCCGTTGCTGGTTGCCATTGAGCCAAATCACACCAGCAGAAGGTGACCCGTCCTTGATCGAACGAGACCAGGCGATCAGTATCGTTCGTCCATCCAACGGCTGACCCGCGCGTTTGCAGCGCTGATCATCTGAACGTTCTCCTGATCAGGCCTTTCAAATTCGTCGAGTAGGCCGCGGCTGTCAAGGGCGGAGTAAATGTAGACCGCTTCGGCGGAGCAAAAATAGACCAGTTGGCGGGGATCCAGCGGTTTGCGTGGGACGGCTGGAACGGAGCCTGAGGACGCCCTTTAGGGCGGCCCAGGCGTAGTGGAAGACGGCCCACGCAAACCGGCGCGAGCGGCCGGCGGGTCAGTTTGAAGAGCGCGGGCGCTTCTTTTTGCTTTGCTTGAGGCGGTAGCTGTCGCCGTTCATCTCGAGGATATGGACGTGATGCGTGAGCCGGTCAAGCAGAGCGCCGGTCATGCGTTCGGAACCCAGCACCTCGGTCCACTCGGTGAACGGCAGGTTCGAGGTCAGCAACGTCGAGCCCTGTTCGTAGCGCTGCGAAAAGATCTCGAACAGCAGCTCTGCCCCGGTCTTCGACAGCGGCACATAGCCCAGTTCATCGACGATCAGTAGATCCTGCTTGGCAAGTTGTTTCTGGACCCGTAGTAGTTGCCGTTCGTCACGGGCTTCGAGCAGTTCATGGACCAATCCCGCGGCGGTGGTGAAACGTGTGCGATAGCCGCTCTGACAAGCTGCCAGTCCCAGCGCCAAGGCGATATGCGTTTTGCCGGTGCCGGAGTTCCCCAGCGCCAAGACGTTCTCACGGCGGTCGATGAACTCACAGCGCGCCAGCTCCAGAACGAGCTTCTTGTTCACCGAGGGTATGGCCAAGAAGTCGAACGTGTCGAGACTCTTCGTCACCGGGAACTTGGCGGCCTTGATGCGACGCTCGGTCGCCCGCTGCTCGCGATCGACCAGTTCCAGCTCGCAGAGTTGCTGTAGGAAGTCCCGAAAGTCCAAGCCTTCGGCGGCGCAGCGCCGAGCCAGTTTGTCGTACTCGCGCAGGAAGGTCGGCAGCCGCAGCGCTTTCAGGTGGGTTTCCAGCAGCATTCTCGACTTCGCCATCAGCTTGCTCCTGCTAGCAGCGCCAGATAGGATGCCGGCGACGTCTGCTCGACCTGAGCCGTCGGCAGGTGGGGATACTTCGTTAAGTCGAGCTTCGGCGGACGTTGCTCGATCGCGCACAGCAGTAGATGCTTGACGGCGTCAAAGCCAATCGTTCCCAGTAGACAGACTTGGCGCACCGCCGTTGCGACGTGCTCAAGGGGGAAGTCCTCCAACAGTCGCAGGACCTGTACGTACTCGCGCTTGCCCGCTTTGTCCAACCGCGATTCGAGCAGTCGTCGCAGCTTCGCAAACTCCGGCGGCAACTCCCAGCCGACCAACGGCGCGGCTTGATCGAGCGCGTTGGTCTTGCGTTCCAACAACGCCAAGTAGTGCAGCGGATCGAAAACCAACTCTTCACGTTCATAGCTGCGCTGATGGCGGGCGATCTCTTCGCTGCCGCAACAGATCACTACCTCATCCACGTAGGCTTTGATCAGGACCTGGCGGTGGCCGTAACGCGTTGGCACCGAATAATCGTTTGTCGCGTAGCGCACCAGCGACAACGAAGTCACCCTTGTCGAGCGTTTGTCGCAGGCATCGTAGGCTGTCGGTGCCAAGGGCAAGAGCGCTTCCCGATCGCGCTCGAAGCGTTCGCCGACGGTTTCGGTGTGCCGTCGCAAACGCCGTTCACGGTTGGCTCGGCACTTCTCTTCGAGGTGTTCGTTGAAGGCTTCCCAACTCTCGAATCTCGGGATCGGCACCATGAAATTGCGCCGTGCGAAGCCCACTAGCCCTTCGACTTTTCCCTTGTCGTTGCCCTTGCCCGGACGCCCGAAACGATCGGCGAACAGGTAGTGCGACTGCAGTTCGCTGAACACCCGCGTACGTTTGCGCGTGCCGTCGCCGAGAATCCTTGCCACCGCCAGCGTCGTGTTGTCGTAGACGATGTTGCGTGGCACGCCGTCGAAATAACGAAACGCGGCGTTGTGTCCTTCGCAAAAGGCTTCCGTCGTCTCGGCGGGAAAGGCCTTAACGAAGGCGTCGTCGCTGTGCGGCAGATCGACAACCAAGAAGTGCGCCTTGCGCTGGACTCCATTGATAACGACAACCGCTTCGCCGAAGTCGGCCTGCGCGTCGCCGGGCGGATGCGCCAGTGGCACGAACATCTCTTGTCCACCGAGCTTCTTCTCGCGGACGTAGTCCTTGACGATCGTGTAGCCACCGCTGAAATCGTACTCCTCGCGTAGGCGATCGAAGATGCGTTTCGCGGTGTGACGTTGTTTCTTTGGTTGTTGCTGATCGTCGAGCAGGATCTGATCGATGATTCCGGTGAACGCTTCGAGCTTCGGCCGTCTCACCGGTTTGCTCCGCCGATAGCCCGGCGGAGCAGCGTAGCGCAGCATTTTGCGCACCGTCTCCCGCGCTAAGCCAAACCGCTTGGCGGCTTCGCGTTCACTCAGCCCTTCGACGTAGACACTGCGCCGTACTTGAGCATATAGCTCCACGCGATACATCCTTCCCGTGTTCCACAAAACACCGAATGGATGCCAGCGGACCACCCGGGCGGTCTAATTTTCCGCCGCCCTTGAACGGCTTTAAAACGCCGTTCTGTGGTCTAGTTTGTCAGCGCCGTTCTCACGTGATCGGATGACTGACGCCGATGCCAAAAAAGCCATGCCCGTCGGGACTGACCAGCCACCAGCGATCGTTGATTCGCTCGGTGTGGAAGAAACCGGTTGGCTTGCCTTCGATATCGAGGAATCCGCCGTATCGATCGAGCTGTTGGCCCTGGGTTGTGCCAGGAAACAGTAAGAGGATGAAGCACAGGGCTGCGGATTGTATTGGATGCAAGATATTCATCGGGTTCATGGAGGTATTTGGGTCGACGGAGGGGTATTGTCGCACGTCGGACTGTTCGACGATCGTACGATCGTCGTTCTGAGAACAGTCTGAACACAGGGCAGCAGGGGCGAGTTCGCCCCGAAGTCCGTGTGTTGTGATCTGCCCGTGATTCCCGCGACCAGGCAGTATCCGGCTGTCGATTGTGCCATTTACGCTCCGTCTCGTGATACCTGTCAAAAAATAAATCTGAGTGTTGTAACGCCCGCGACGCGAGCGGATGATCTGCGGGCGGACGGCGGAGTTAGACGCGGGCGTTACAACGATTTGAAGGCAGCCCGCAACGAGCTTTGGCAGTCTATGCGTTTTGTATCCGGCGTCGAAGCGGGAGAGACGAGCAAGAGAGAGCTTCGATGTACGAAGAGGCCAAGGCGGAGTGGTATGGAGCGCTGATGCGAAGAGCAAAGGCAAGATTTAATGGCCTGGGCGGCGGTTGGAAACAGGCTGAATCGGTCGTGAAGGCGGGACCAGGCGCACGAGTAGGGCGCGCGCCGAAGCGCGAGAGCGGCTCGAGGGGGGATGCGTCGTAGGATCATGCGGCAACGAGAGCGGGCGGAGCGCGAGCGAGCAATTGAGCGGCCGTAAAACGTTCGACGACGCGCAGACGGCCGCCGCAACGAGGACAGAGCCGGCCGCTGCCGCGAGCGGGTTCGTCATCGGGAAGCGCGATCGTGCGGGAGGAATTGACGCGAGCGATGAGTTGGCGGCAGAGCGGCAACAGTTCGCCGCGTTTCGAGTTGGTCAGGAAGCCGTAGTAGCGAATGCGGTGGAAGCCGCTGGGCAACACGTGCAGCAGGAAGCGACGCAGGAACTCGTAAAGGTCGAGCGTCATCAGTCGTTGCTGATTGCCGTGAGCCGAATCGCGCCAACGGAACGTGACCTGGTCCTGCTCGAACGAGACGAGACGTTGGTTCGAGATCGCCACACGGTGAGTGTAGCGGCTCAAGTACTCCAGAGCCTTGCCCGGACCTCCGAAGGGGGGCCGGACTTCAACCACCCACTTGGTGCGATACAGGCTCCTCACAAAGGCCTTGAAGTCACGCTCTCGATTGAGCGGCGCGAACCGCCCGTGGAAACGCAGCTTGCCCTTGGCGAAGGCCTTCTTAAGACCGTCGACGAACTTGCCGCGAAAGACTTCCGCCAAGACCCGCTTGGGCAGAAAGAAGTTCTTGCGAGGCGCGTCGATCCAGCGGCTGTGGTCGAGTGAGAGACCGCCGGCGGGAACGACAGTATGGACGTGGGCGTGTTCCTGCAGGCGCTGATTCCAGGTATGCAGAATCGACAAGAAGCCGATCTCGGCGCCCAAGTGCTTGGGATCGCGAGCGACCTTGAGCAGCGTCTGTGCGCTCGCTCTGAGCAGCAGCGAGTAGATCGCCGCCTTGTTCTGTAAGGCCAACTGCGAGAGGACTCGCGGCAACGTGAAGACGACGTGCAGATAGCGCACCGGCAGCAGCTCTTTGTGTCGAGCTTCGAGCCAGCGCTTACGAGTGCCGGCTTGACACTTGGGACAATGGCGATCCAAGCACGAGTTGTAGACGATGGGCAGCTCATGGTCGCAGCCGTCGCAGCGCAAGCGGTGACCGCCGAGCGCGGCGGTGCGGCAACGGGCGATCGCGGACGACACTTTCAGATGCTGTCCGCAAAGCCACTTGCGGCTGTGGACAAGGAAGCCTTGCCCGGCGGCGCGAACCAGATCGGCCACCTCCAGTGGCGGCCCCTCCATCTACTTCGTCTCGGGATCGTCTTTCTTTGTTGAAGCCAGATCCAAGGAGTCCAGCGGGCTGGCGACATCGCTGAGTCGGCGCACCGACAGATGCAGATACCTGGCCGTCTCTTCCAGGTCGCGATGACCGAGCAGCATCTGAATCGTGCGCAAGTCCGCGCCGGCTTCGAGCAAGTGCGTGGCGAAGCAATGACGCAGGATGTGGGGGTGGGAGGGTTTGGTGATGCCGGCCCGTTTGGCGGCGTGGCTGCAAGCGAGCCAGGGCACGTTGCTCGTGATCGGGTCATCGCTGGTGTGCCACTTGCCGCCGGGAAACAGCCCCTGCGCGGGTCTGCGCCGCAGGCGGCGAACGTGCTCGCGTAAGTTGACGAGCAACTGTTGGGAGAGCAGCACGTCGCGGTCTTTGCGGCCCTTGCCGCCGCGAACGTGCACCAGCATGGGCGCGGAGTCGATGTCGTGGATCTGAAGCTGAGTCAGCTCCGTGCGGCGCACTCCGGTCGCGTAGAGCGTCATCACGATCATGTGATGGAAGGCGCTGTCGGCGGCGTCGATCAGACGGCCGACCTCCTGGGGAGAGAGAATGTTGGGGAGTCGGCGCGGCCTCTTCGGGTAGGGCACTCGATCCAGGTTCCACTCTTGTCCGAGCGTCCTGATGTAAAAGAACCGCAGTGCCGCCACGCGTTGCGCCACGGTGTTGAGGGCGAGTTTGCGATCACGAAACAGGTGTGCTTGATACTGGCGGATGTGCTCCGGCCCTAGCTGGTCGGGCCGCCGCTTGAAATAGCGCGCCAAGTCCTCGACTGTGCGGATGTAAGTGCGAACCGTGTTCGCGGAATAGTTGCGACGCTCGAGCTCGTCGAGCATCTGTCGGCGTAATTGTGTCATTGGACACCTCCTTGGTGTCCGACTTTACGCCCGACTCTCGGTCTTCTCTCCCCTTACTCGCACGCGAAGCGTCTGCCGCAGGCTGCGTTCAAATCGCGTTGTATCGAGGTTCCGCGCCGAGTCAGCCGACCCAACGGAAACGTTCCGAAACAGGCATCCCTAGCGCGATTGTCACATTCAGGTGCGCGAGCGCAGCCCCACACTGGCTATTCGTCCACTCGGTCATGGCCGCTGCACCAACCGATCGCCGTAGATCCGTTTCATGTCTGGCAGTTCGGTGCAAAGGTAGTGCACCCAAATGTAGGCGTGATTGAATGCCGCAGCAATGAGTGCGCTCTGAGAAGATGCATAGAGTCCAGGCAGCCATACAATGAGCAGTCCAAATGTGTACATCCCGTTTCTTGTAAAGCGGAAGATTCCGCGGTTCTCAAGAGGCTTTGAGCGGTAGTCGGGGTAGAAGTGATCGGCTCCGAGCGCTCGTCGGAACGTGAAGTAGCGAGCGACCGAATAGAACAAGTAGCCGATTGGCGCCAGCAATATCGTAGCTAGCACGTCCAAGAGCGGCTCCTCGACTGGTAAGGTACCCCGATCCACGACCGCCAGGCAAATAAGGACTCCGACGCGAGTGAACGCCAGCAGAGCGAAGCCGGCAGCATAGAGGGTGAAGCCAATAGGACCGAACCATCGAGTCAAGAGCCCCGCATGGAGCTCGAGGCGCCAGCAAAACCACACCCAGCCTTGGTGGAGTATGGCGACAGCGATCGCAGCCCAGAACCAGTTTGCAGCAGTGACGCCAAGGAAGCGTCCGTCGGTCACAGAATCCCTGGCGAGCCAGCCGACTGCGGCTAGAAGGCCAAGCAGTAAGAGCAGGTGTAGTCCTTGACGCTCGAACAGGAGTTTCGACACTGGCATAGCCCCGCCCGCGCAGTGATTGTCGCACGGCGGAACAATCTCAACCTGGTGATCAGGCGGACGACCAGCATCGATTGTTCATCACTGCTGTATTGTGTGTGGAGGGTGGCTGACGATCTTTACGGGCTTATCTCTTTCCGCCAGGCGCCGGGAGATCGGGGCACTCAGGAGATCGGGGACACTCTGGGATGCGCACGGTTCGTGAGACCACGAAATAAGGGACAGGTTGCCGTTCGCAGTATGGCATGCACCCCTAAGCTGAGACAGCTTAAAAATGGGACAGTTGCCGTTCGCTGAAAAAGTATAGCCTTTTCGGCGAACGTGCCGCACACTTGAAAACGGCCGGGAAAGCGGAGGCGGGCAATGCTGGAGAGCAACCCGCCAAGCAATACCCGGCTGGAAACTCAGCGAGACGATGAGCGCTCGGGGCGGGACATTCTCCCGTCCCGAGTGCGACCACTGTCTCGATAGATTTCCTCATGCCTCAGAAAACTCAAACTGCGGATTTCTGAGCTCTTCGCTCGCTGGCAACAACTGCTCGAACTCCTCCGGAGGCCGCTAGCCCAACGCCGAATGCAGCCGCTTTTGGTTGTACACCGCGTCGATAAACTCCTCGATCGAAGCTCGCGCTTCGTCCATCGATTGATACGTCTGTAGGTTCACCTCCTCGCTTTTGAGCGTCTTCATAAAACTTTCCATGCGCGCATTGTCGTACGGGTTTCCTCGCCGGCTCATCGAGATCAACGCGCCGTTTTCTTCCAGCAGACTGACATAAGCCCGCGAGGTATATTGCGTGCCTTGATCGGAATGATGCACCAGCCCCGGCTTCGGACAGCGAAACTCGATCGCTTTGCGCAGCGCGTTCACTGCCAATATGGCCTCGAGGGAAGGCCCCAATTCCCAGCCCACCACGCGCCGGGAATACGAGTCCATCACGACCGCCAAGTAGACGAACGAACGGCGCATGCGCACGTAGCTGATGGCGGCCTGCCAGAGCTGATCGAGACCGTCGATCTGCAGGTTTTTGGCCCAGTTTGGGTAGATCGCGCGGTGCTGATCCGAGTCCGTCGTCAATACGTAGCGGCGCTTGCGTATCGCCAGCAGATTGTCGTTGCGCATCAGCCGCAAGACCTTCTTGTGGTTTACGGTGAAGCCCTGCCTACGCAGTTCGGCGGTCACTCGACGATAGCCGTAGCGGCGATTTGTGAGCGTAATGCGTTGCATACGGTCACGCACTTCCAGGTTGGATTCGACAGGCTTGTCTCGCTCTAATTGCCGGTAATATCCGGCTCGGCTGACTTCTCCGAGTGCACAGGCGCGCTCGACGCTGAGTCGGCCTTCAACGCGAATTTCGTCGATGACGCTGTAGAGCCGCTCGCGTTGCGAGCGACTTGGTTCGGCATCGCCGGTTTTAAGGCGTTGAAGGCTCGTTCGAAAAAATCCAATTCCGCCGCTTGTTGACCGACTAGGCGTTCGAGTTCGGCAATGCGATCGGCGCTCGGATCGCTATCCAATTGCACAACCTCTTGTCCGGGACGCGGCCGCCCTTGACGCCGCTCAAGACCGCTGCGTCCCTCGGCGCGGTAGGTGTCGCGCCAGCGATACAACACGCTGCGCCGCACGTCCAACTCACCGCTCAATTTGACGACGTTCTCACCGCGAAGCATGCGGCTTACCGCCAATTCCTTGAACTCAACTTCATACGAGCGCTGCTTCCTCGCAACCCTATCTTTTCTCTCTCTCATCGGGGACTCCTTTTCCATTCACTGAAAATTGTCCCACTTTCATCTGTCTCGCTTTTGGGGTGCACTCCAGCAAACTCTTATACATCAACGTTTCCCAGCGAACTCAATGTTCATAAAATAGTCTTGTAACTCAAGCAAAATGTCCCGCCAATCAAGGGTGGTGGCGGTCGGCGAACCGCATCACATCACCCAACGCGGCAACAACCGCCAAACCGTCTTTCGCTCCGACGCCAATCAGATTTTCTACCTCAATACGGTGCGCCGTCTGGCCCGCGAGCACGGCATCGACATCCTTGGCTACTGCCTCATGTCGAACCACGTTCACGTGATTGCCGTACCGCAACACGACCACTCACTCGCCCGAACTATCGGCCAAACGCAGTTCATCTACGCCCAGCGCTTCAACCGCAACAACCGCCGCAGCGGACATCTGTGGCAAGGCCGTTTCTACTCCGCGCCGGTCGGACCCGACCATCTGTTCGACGCGCTGTTCTAAGTCGACCTCAATCCCGTCCGCGCCCGCCTGGTTGAGACCGCAGTGCCGTACTCACGGTCATCGACCAAAGCGCACATCGAGCACGGCGACCGGAGCAAACTCCTCGACCCGCGGGCATGGTCGGACCTCGACCGTACACACGATTGGCGTGACCGGCTAGAGCGCGCCGACTACAGCCGACGCGGCGGACATCAACTTCGCCGAGCACTTCGCAGCGGCCACCCAGACGGCAGCGACAAATTCATCGCCAAGCTCGAAACAACCCTCAATCGCCGACTCCGCCCAGCGAAGCCTGGACCTCGAATGAACGTGCAAACATTTGAGGTCACGCCGCGCCAAAACGAATCGCCTTGCGGAATTGCGGGGTAGTCTACCGGAACAGTACAAAGATACGGGTAGGCAATTATAAATGAGAGATGGTCGGCGTGGGTACCAATCGTTCGTGTCAAGGATGCGCAGTCGATCGCGAAGTTCTACGTAGAAGCGATGGGCTTCTTGGTGGACTGGGAACACCCGTACCCGGAGTCCAGCCCGCCCATCCACTACGCCAACAGGCGGCTTTGTCTACTCTGCTCCCGTCCCGATCGCGACCAAGTTGACATCACTGCGGACGAACAATTTGCCGTTCGCAATCGCCGGCGAGGCGATGATATGCTCACTCAACTTGTTCCGCGCCAGGATTTCCGGTTCCCGGCCGGCCCTCAACACCAGTGCATCGCCACTCTCGCTGAAGAAGTAGATCTTGCCGTCCGCCGCTACCGGCGTGGCGCTATACACGCCGCCCATTCGCTGTTGCCAGACCCGCTCACCGGTTTCCGCGTCGACGCAGGATACTATGCCCATGCCGTTGGCCATATAAATCAGCCCCTGGTAGTGAATCAGCGATGACACGTAGGGCGCCCCCGTGTCGACATGCCATCGGACGTGCGTTTCTTCGATGTCGCCATTGCCACCTGTCTTGAGCGCCAGATAGGGGCCGCTGCGATAACCGCGGCTCAGGTAGACGACCCCGTTGCTGTGGACGGGTGCGGGAATCGGAAAACGGTTCGCCTCTGTAAATTGCCACAGCTTTTCGCCGGTCTCAGCGTCGTAACCCTCGACGCCCTCGCTGCTGTTGACGATAATTTCCACGCCATTCGGTCCTTCGACCACGCTGGGCGTTGAATAGGACGTCGCCCCCGTTTCCCGGTCGGTTTTCCAGACCTCGTCGCCCGTTCGCTTATCGAGCGCGAGCAGGTAGGATGCGCTCTTGTGGAAGCAGATCAGGATCAGCAAGTCCTCGTGGAGCGCCGGCGAACTGCCGTGGCCCCAAGAGATATCGAAGACCGAGTAGTCCTGTCCGAGATGGCGCTGCCAGACTGGCTTGCCCTCCATATTGACCACAGTGAGCTGTCCGGTGCCGAACCAAGCGTAGACGCGCTCACCGTCGGTGACCGGACTGGGCGATGCCATGTTGCTTTTCTGATGGACCTCGGGAAGCGGGCCTTGGGCCTGCATCTCGCGCTCCCAAAGAAGTTTCCCGTCGGCCGAGTCGAGGGCCGCCAAGACGAAAGTTGCGCCCGTATCGTCCTCGCCTTCCGGCCGAGATCCGCCGAGCGGGACCTCCCCAGCCGAAAGCGGATCGTCCCTTTGCACCAGCGACGGGTGACGCCCCGGCCGCATGGTCCCTCGACCGATCTGGTAGGTAACGAACACCATGGTCGCCCCACACGATCGGCGACGAGACTCCCATGCCCCGCAGCCGGGTCTTCCAAGCGATGTTTGAGTCGTCACTCCACTCAGTAGGAAGGCCGGCATCAGGAGATACACTGGTGCCGGACGGCCCGCGCCAGCCGGGCCAGTTTTCTCCCAAGAGCGCGGCTCCTGAAACGAGCAACAACAAGCCCGCTGTCGAAATACTTCGCATGGCTAAACCCCCGAATCTGACGTCACGGTCAGCGAATTCGCAGTTTCCCGCGAACCGCGCGTACCCACGTGGATCAGTCTACAAGCCTGGCGTCTCAACGGCAAACACCGAAGTAGCCTATTAGGTTGCCGCCAGCCATCCGACAAGCCGAGGCCGTGAGAGCGCCGAACGGCGGGCACTTGGGTCGACCTGCGGGGCTCCCCCCGACCGAAGATCTCGCGCCTGAAGCACGTATCATCGCTTACCATGATCGGCGAAGCGATCAGCCACTATAAGATGCGGGACAAGTTTTGGGAACGTGGAATAGGCGTGATTTGAAAGGCTAAGGGCGCATAAATCTTGAAAGGTTCGTCCCGCTACAATTTCTCTGACCTCAGCTTCTCGAGTGGTGCATCCGCATCCGCATCCGGCACCGCAACACTTTTGAGAACACACATGTGCCATTAAACGCCAACGACATTCTGACTCTGATCGACGAAGTGTTGGTCGGCCATGACGACGACAGCGACCCAATTCAACAGGTGCGGCGGCGCTTTCTGATTGACCCACGAAGCATGGTCCAAGAACACGGACTACCGTTGCCGGATAAACGAAAGCTCGACGCTTGCGGAATGCCCTTCATTTTTCAAGAACTTAATTACGACGACTACGACTGGAGTTCGCGGACGGCGCCACTCGGCAGCCTAGAAGACCTCGTGGACATCGACGTGGCGATTTGGTCCAACGGGCGGCGGCGATCAGAAATGACGGACGCGGAATTCGGAAACTATCGGGAGTTCTGTATGAGCGCGATTGATCATCGATCCCGAAGTTAGGTCGCTGAAAGAACCCTCACACGTCCGGCTACACCATCTGGTAACCATAGGGATATCGCGCCTACTTGAGGTTTCCGTCGCAACCACGACGCCCGTCGAAAGTGCCCATTCGAGCAGCCCTACGAGTAGATGCTGAAATATATTCTCACGGCGAAGTGACGATTGGCTGACACCGCTAGGAGGCCTATAAACAGGTCACCATGGCTCAACTTACTGCTGTTTTGGAGGCTCCCGAAATAGCGTTCATGACATCATTTTTTGTCGCCAACAATCCGTCGGCAAGCCCCGGAGCGGTAGAATCGACCTGTCGTGATCAGGTCCACTATCGGCCGGTGCAAGATCGTTGAGCGCCTCGGCGCCGGCGGGATGGGTTAGGTCTTCAAGAAAGGCACTTGATCAAGTCCGGTCCATACAGTCCCCCTGTCGGAGCGATCCTCAAAATGGAGAAACAGAAAATGTGGTGGAGACCCTCCGGAGTGCGAACGGGCTGGTTGTCAGTGCTGGTGATTACAGCGTTGGCACTGGCTACCTTGAATTGTGGAGAAAGCCGCGACGCCGGGCAGGCGGACGAGAGACCTCCAAATTTCGTTCTGGTATTCACCGATGACCTCGGCTACGGCGATCTGGGCGCATATGGCCACCCCACCATCCGCACGCCGACATTGGACCGTCTGGCCGTCCATGGTCAGAGATGGACGAACTTCTACGCGCCCGCGGCTGTTTGTACGCCCAGTCGCGCAGGCGTCCTCACCGGTCGCCTAGGAATGCGATACGGCGTCGCCGGGGAAAACGCGTTGAAGCACGTCTTTTTTCCGGCCTCGCTCGGAGGCTTGCCGACGGATGAGATCACGATTGCCGAGCTTCTGAGCGACAAAGGCTACGTGTCCACTGCGATCGGCAAATGGCACCTTGGACACCAGCCGGAGTTCTTACCCATGCAGCAAGGGTTCGAGGCCTATTTCGGTATCCCCTACAGCAATGACATGAACATGCCTGGCGGCATTGAAGAACCATGGACACTCGAGCTGTTCCATCGCGAACCGAACATCAACTACTGGGACGTGCCGCTGATGGACAACGAGCAGATCATCGAGCGCCCGGCGGATCAATGGACGCTCACGAAGAGGTATACCGAGCGCGCGCTGCGGTTTATCGAGGACAACCAGGAGAGGCCGTTTTTCCTCTACCTGGCGCACAACATGCCGCACACGCCGCTGTTCGCATCGGGCGATTTCTACGGGAACAGCCAGGGCGGCCTGTACGGAGACGCCGTCGAGGAAATCGATTGGAGCGTCGGTGAGATCGTCAAAGCGCTCGAAAGACTGAGCATCGACAACAACACGCTGGTCGTGTTCACCTCGGACAACGGCCCATGGCTTGCTATGAAGCAGCTTGGTGGCTCGGCCGGATTGCTCAGGGACGGCAAAGGGACAACCTGGGAAGGCGGTATGCGGGAGCCGGCCATTTTCTATTGGCCGGGAAAGATCGAACCGAAGGTCGTGACCGGGATCGGATCCGGATTAGACTTCCTACCAACGCTGGCAGCGCTTGCGGGCGCGGATTTGCCTGGGGACCGGGGTTACGACGGCGTGGACCTCAGCGAGACGCTACTCAGTGGTGCAGCGAGTCCTCGAGAGCACCTGTTTTTCTGGCGATTTCAGGACGTATTCGCGGTTCGAAAGGGTCCGTACAAAGCACATTTCACGACGCTGGCCAGCTTCTCTGGGCAACCGCCTGAGCAGCACGCCAACCCGCTGCTGTTCAATTTGGACATCGATCCATCGGAGAAATTCGACATCGCTGAACAGTACCCGGAAGTCGTCGCGGAACTAACCGCCCTTGTGGCCGACCACAAAAAGACGATCACGCCGGCCGTAAATCAGTTGGACCTCTATCCTCCCGGCCAGGCCCCAAACGAAAGCGGCGAGGCCACGACGAAAAGACCTTCGGATCAATTCTGACCTCGCCTCGGCGCGTCCCTCAACCTACTCGAATTCTGGGCCGGACGACTTAGCGGGCTCTCTTCGCCGCGTCGATCCGCCGCCGCGTCTCGTCATACTAGCAAAGTACTTGACATTATCAAGTATTACGCGCTATACTTCCGCTCACGTACCAAACCGGGCGGCCTAACACCCAGGGAGTACCCCGAACTCATGCAAGAATTCATCGCCTCGTTCGAAGCCCGACTGGCTCCTTCCGAAGAGATCTTCTTCACCTGGCTGCCGCGCGTCTTTGCCGCCGCAACGCTGGTCGGCTCCGCCTGGATCGACGACGCGCCGCCCCTCGGGATCGTCGCTGCGCTGGTCGGAGTCTACGTCGCCGTTCGGATCGCCTCCCAGTTCGGCGCTCTCAGGTCGGCGGCGCCCTTCCAGAATCGCGTCGGGAGCGCGTTCTTCGCCCTCGGCATCCTCGCTCTGCTCGGCGGCGCCTTCCTGGTCGTTGCCATCTTCGTCGAGCGCGTCGCCCTCTCGGTGGTCGGCTGACCGGGCCGCCCTCACGGCCGCCGGCACCGTAAATAGCTCAGAATCCGTACAAAACGTCTGCGAGTCGGCGACGATTCCAAGCCTTTCAGAAAGAGTGGCTTGCAGCGCTTCTGGCGATAACTGTTGCAATATCGCGTTGCACCCAAAATAGCCCCGGCATCAACGGTATTCAGGCGATTGTCAAGCTGGAGTGAGTGTTTCAGTAATCTTCTCGTCGGCTCGAGGTACTGAACCGAAACTAAGGATTTCTTATGAGGGCAAAGGAATCAACGAACCGCAACAACGGTGCCGTAACCGAAAGAGGGTGTGAAAAAACCTCCACAAACTCGAGAAACGGGCGTACCTCGCTACGCCCCTACGCGTAACTTACTTGTTATCAGTGTTGTAGGGGTGCGACATGTCGCACCCTCGGACAGGCACAATGCCTATCGAGCTTTTATCACAGCCCCAAAGGTTGCGACCACTGCACTACCGGCCGCCTTAAGCTGGTGACGCAGCGAGTTTCTCCCACGAGCGTTTCGGCCTTCGCCGGTGGCCCTACCAACCCACATTTCCCACAAGCTGACGGCGAAAGCACGCTAACGCTGCGTCGCTACTTCGTTGCGCTCGATCGTCGTGTTCGACGGACTGCAAAGTACGCCTCCACGCGCCGAGAGTTATCACTTGACCGGCAAGTGTTGCTCTAGGAAGGCGTTTACCGAGTGCGTGCGGTGTTCGTCATAGAACAGCTTGCCGCCATGACCAGCGCCGTGAACGACTTCGAACTCGACAGGCAAGCCTTGCTCCTTGTACTTTGCGTGCATCTCATGCGACTGGTTGATCGGCATTTGGGCGTCTTGGTCGCCGTGGAGCAACAGTAGCGCCGGATCCGATTTGTCGACATGAAATAGCGGGCTCGCCAATTTCGCAAGATCAGGTTTTTTCTCGGGCTGAGTACCGAGCAGCAGCTGTAGAGCCGGGATACGAACGCCTAGGCCGTGAGGGGTGGACTGCGGCAAAATTGTCAGGAAGTTGGCTGCGCCATAGTACGACACAATCGCCTCAACGTCGGATGACTCATCGAGGTGCTTGCCGACATTCCCCTCAAGTTCGCTATGACCGTTCGTGACCCCTACCAAGAGTGCCAGATGAGCACCGGCGGAGGAGCCTGTGATGGTCACTTTCTCAGCATCGTAGCCGTACTTTTTCTGGGTGGCCCGTAGAAACCGTATCGCGGCCTTGATGTCGTGTACCTGTGCGGGAAAACGCGCCACCGGCGAAAGCCTGTAGTCGATGCTTGCGACGGCAAACCCCTCGTCGACTAGACGGCCGAGTGGCATGCTGTTCTTTGAGCCGGCTCGCCAGGCGCCGCCGTGGACGTAGACTATCAGCGGCGCCGGCTTGCCCTCGACCGGGACGTAGAGATCCAGCAAAAGTTGATGGCCGTCGACCTGGGCGAACTCGATGTCTTCCAGCTTGCGAGAGGCGGCTCCTTCCGCCGCCGCTGAAACGCCGGCGACCAGCAGACCGACCGCTATCAGAACTTTTAGGGTCCTATAAAAGTTCATTCGGCAGGCCTACCTTGTCTGGCCGCTAATAAATTCCTCGGGCTCGACAATGGTCGAGACGCCGGCGGATTCCATGACTTTGTGGATGGCGGCGGCCGCCTCTGGAGAAGCCCGCAGATTCATTCCGCGATGGACGCCGGTCGCGATGCGAAGCGGAGTCCAACCGAGGTGGTTTTTACGGTTCCAGATTTCAATATTTGCACCGGCTGCCATGAGCACGGGTACGGCGCCGGCCACATGCTTGTAGGCGGCTCCGTGCATCGCCGTATCGCCATTACTGTCAACAGCATTGGGGTCGCCGCCGAGTTCAAGAGCTAATTTGACCGCCTCGACCACGGTTTCCGGTGTCCCTGCGTCTTCATCGGGAGCACGCGTGCCTAGGCCCGCAGCGACCATCAAGGGCGTGGTGCCGTTCTCGTTAGGAATCAGCGGATCCGCGCCTAACTCGTGTAGCAGCCGCATCAGCTCGACATCGGCCGTTCGGGCAGCCGCGAGAAACGGGGTGCCTCCGATTGTGTTTAAACTGTGCTTGCCTGCCCGCGAACGTGACGTCATGCGCGCGTTGACGTCCGCGCCGTCGGCGACTAGCTTACGGACGAGTTCCAAACTGCCCACGTTGCCCGAGCCCGACGGTGCGGGATCGTTGCTGCCGACTCCAGGAATTCGGACCCACGTGATGGTGTGGAGAGGGGCCCAGCCGGGACCGCTTGCATTCGGATCGGCGCCCGCGTCTAGCAGCATGGCGGCAAGTTCGAAATGAGCATTGGCGACAGCGAGATCCAGGGCACTCGAACCGATCTTGGGGGCTGCGCTGTTTGAACGGCCCGCATAGTAGCGACTTCGTCTGGGGGCGGGCAAGGCCTGGTTGACGTCAGCACCGGCATCCAGAAGCACTTGCACTACACCCTGGCTGCCCTCACGGACGGCGAATAGAAACGGCGAAAATCCGGCTTTCGATCTTGCGTTGATATCCGCGCCTGCTTTGGCGAGAAGGTTGACGGTTTCGGCGTGGCCTTCCCCAGCGGCCCACATCAAAGCCGTCTGGCCGCGCCAACCTTCGGAGGCATTGGCCTCCGCACCGTTTGCGAGTAGCAACTTAACAGCGTCCGGCCTACCTGTCCGGGCGGCGGTCATGAGTACCGTTTCGCCTTCGGGAGAAACAGCGTTCGTGTTAGCGCCGGCCTCAATCAGCATTTCGATGATTGAGGGGTTGCCGTTCGTCGCCGCGACCATCAATGGCGTCACCTCGTAGCGATTAGCGGCGTTTGCGTCGGCGCCGGCTTCGAGCAGAGCCTTGGTCATCGCGAGGTCGTCCCTCTGAATCGCCCAGTGCAAGGCCGTCGAGCCATCAGCGCCAGCGGCGTTAACGTCAATCTCGTCGCCGATTAGCTTGTTTACGGCAGCCATGTTTTGCGACTTGGCCGCTTCGACGATGTCATTGGTCACAGGCGCGGCGTTAAGCGCCGCCAGTGATAACAGTGCCGCGAACAGGCTAGCGCTGAATGTTTTCACGATTGATCTCACTAGATGCTGAGCTCTTCGATGCGCCGGCTGCTATCACCAAACGAATCGAGGCGCACTCCGACCTTGTCAAGCAGTGTCAGGTGCAGGTTCGCGAGGGGCTCGGGCTCCGCGTATTTGATATGCCGGCCACCAGCAAGCTGACCTGATCCTCCGCCGGCCACGAGCATTGGCAGATTCAGATGATCGTGCACGTCGGGATTGCCCATACCGCTGCCGCAGACCATGATCGAATGGTCGAGCAGTGAGCCGTCGCCGTCCGGCGTCGAGCGCAGTTTGTCCAAGTAGTAAGCAAACAACGAAACGTGAAACGCGTTAATTTTCGCGAGCTTTTCAAGCTTGAGCGGATCGTTCGAATGGTGGGAGGTTGGATGGTGCGGATCGGGTGCCCCAATCTCGGGGTATGTGCGGTTGCTCGTCTCGCGCGCCAACTGGAACGTGATGATGCGCGTAATATCGCCCTGCAGCGCCAGCGCCTGTAAATCGAACATCAGGCGGGCGTGATCGGCGTAAACTGCCGGAACTCCGACCGGGCGATCGAGATCAGGCAGCGCGGAGTCTTCTGTCTTTTGCTCGGCCTTTTGGATGCGGCGCTCAACTTCGCGAACCGAGTCAAGGTAGTCGGAAACTTTGTGGCGGTCGGACGCGCCGAGTTCATTCTTGAGACGCACTAGATCGTCGGTGACCCAATCGAGAATGCCGGCGTCCTTGCGAATCTCCGCGCGGCGCTCCGCCGCCGTGCCGCCTTCGCCGAAGAGGCGCTCAAACGCGACCCGCGGATGCGCTATGGCAGGTAGCGGCGAAGTCGGCGATGACCACGAAAGGTTGTTCTGGTAGACGCAAGCAAAGCCGTTGTCGCAATCGCCAACCGTGGTGAGAAGATCCATCGACAGTTCAAGCGACGGCAGTGCTGATTCGCCGCCGACGCGTTGGGCAGCGATCTGGTCCACCGTAGTGGCCAATTCGTAGTCAGCTCCCTCGGTCATCTTCGCCTTCGCGGCGCTCAAAAATCCGGAATTCGAAGTCGCGTGGTTACCCGCCGAGTAGGCGTTCTTGTTCTCGAGATTCGTGATTACAGTGAGCTGTTCCCGGAATGACTCCAGGGACTTCAGACTTGGCGATAACTCCCCAAGTGGGCCTGCTTCGCCCGCCGGCGTCCACTTTGAGATATTGGCGCCCATTGGGATGTAAACATATCCCAAGCGCGCAACGGGCTTAGCGGCCGTTTTGGCTTGCGCCGTCATTGCCGGAACCATGGCGTCGAGCAGCGGTAACGCAAGCGATGTACCCATTCCACGCAGAAACGTGCGGCGAGGTAGGGCTTTCTTGGTGATGATCATTGAGGGGTCCTCATTTGAAACGGTGTGCTGTTGGTGATTCCTAAGATCAGTGACGAGAAGTTGAAATTTGCTTGACTTCCGTCGTGTACAATTTTGCGGATCGCTGGGGCGTCGTAGGCTTCCAGCCCGCGGCCGAGCGCGTAAGTGAGAAGTTTTTCAGTGGCGGTCGAAACGAACAGTTCGGGCCGGCGAACGAGCGCTGCGCGAAACTCTGTAGCGCTCGAAAACTTGGTTCCGTCGGGCAGAGTGCCTGAGGGGTCTACCGGAAGACCGTCGTCTTGGGTTCGCCAACGGCCGATGGCGTCGTAATTCTCCAACGCAAAGCCGACCGGATCCATGATGTCGTGGCAGCTCGCGCAAACGGGGTCGGCGCGGTGCTGTGAGATACGCTCGCGTAGCGTCAGTTTCTTGCCGTTTGGAGTCTTTTCGGTGAGTGGCGGAACATCGGGCGCCGGCGGATTGGGCGGCGTCCCCAGTATGTTGGTGAGCACCCACTTGCCACGAACCACCGGCGAGGTTCGATTGGCGTACGAGGTCACCGCCAGGATGCTGCCTTGGCCGAGCAGGCCACCGCGGGGATTGTCGGCTCCCAACTCGACGCGGCGGAAGTGATCGCCATAAATGTGCGGAATACCGTAGTGCTTCGCTAGGCGCTCGTTGAGGAACGTGTAGTCGGCCGTAAGCAAGTCGACCACGCTGCGGTCTTCGCGCACGATACTTTCAAATAGCATCTCTGTCTCGCGCCGAAAGGCCTGCCGCAGGTTGTCGTCAAAGTCGGGGAATAGACGGCGATCGGGGCTGACTGATTCGAGATTGCGGAGGTAGAGCCACTGGGCCGCGAAGTTGTCGACGAGCGCCTGTGAGCGGCGATCGACTAGCATCCGGCGCACTTGTTTTTCGAGAACTGCCGGCTTGCGAAGCTCACCGCTTTCAGCAGCCGAGAGAAGCTCTTCGTCTGGAATACTGCTCCAAAGGAAGAACGACAATCGCGACGCCAGTTCCAAGTCCGAAACTTCGTATGCCTGATTCTTGGCTGCACCCGACGGGTCCCGCTCGATGCGAAACAGGAAGCGTGGGCTCACGAGCAGTGCGCGTAACGCCATCTCGATTCCGTTTTCAAAACCGTCCGCGGCGCGGCCTTCTTTGTAGAAAGAAAACGGCTTCTCAATGTCGGCGCTAGTCACCGGGCGGCGATAGGCGCGGCGCAGCAGCTCTGCCAAGATTTTCTTCGCGCAGGCGGCTTCTTGGCTCGCCGCGCTCGGACTGCACGTAAAGATCCGGCGGCGGCTCGGCGTGTCACCGGGCCCAGCAGCATTGTACGGCCCCACCACCGAAACGGAATAGATTGCCGGCTGTGTGCGCGGATGGCGGTCCATATTGAAGCGCGCCATGTAGGGCTGACGTTGCGTTTCAATTAGCGCGGAGTTCTTCCTAACGAATGTCACTCCGACTTCGTGTGGACCAGCCGTGACAGGGACACGTACATGCAGGTGTTTGTCTGCGTTGGTATGGTCTCGGGAGTCCGGCTTGTCGACGGTGAAGCGCTTGATCTGCTTCCCATCGAGCAGCAGGTCTAGCTCGTGTCGGCCTAGGAGTCCCTCAACTTGCTCATCGCGGTCACGCGACAGGGTGATCAAAATCTCATACTCCGCGTCGCGTGGAAATGTGTGTGTGCCGGCAGTGCCTCCGCGCGTGCCGAATGGCAAATGGCGGAAGTGCCCTTCTTGCGTCAGGTCAGCGGGCAACACAACCATCTCGCCACCGGGAGAAGATACCGGGCTACCAATTGCCAGGCGGCTAATCTTGCGCGCGGCCGAAAGATATCGCTCCAACAGTGTTGGCGACAACTCGCCAACGGTGATGTTGTCGAATCCGAGGCTGCTCTCGTCACGGGGCAACATCGACGAAACGTCTACGTCTACGTCAAGCAAATCGCGGATGGCGTTACGGTATTCGGCGCGGTTGAGTCGCCGAAATGTGGCGGTGCGCCCGGGACTCGGGTTTTCGGCGGCTTGTCTGTCGAGAGCGGCCGTCAGCTCGGCGACGACCTTGTCGTACGTCGCTTCGTCCGGACGAGGCATGCCGATCGGCGGCATGTGCCGATGCGTCAATTTGGTGACGACTGATTCCCAGATTTCCGACTGCGGTCCAGGCTTCTGAGGGTCGAGAACATCAAGCGCCAGGTCCCCGACTTTTGCGCTCGAACTGTGACACGCAATACAGTACTGGTTGATAACGGCCGAGGTCTGCGTCTCGGCGGACACGCCGCTGGCGAGTACCACTAACGCTATTAGGCTATCCCTTATTATCATGCCCCACCATATAGTAAGCGGTTGAAAACAAATAGACAAGCATTCGGCAAGCGTTCGGCACTGTTCGTAACCGTAGGCCGAAACAGAAAACCGTCGCAACGATTCGCGGGCTCGCGTCGATTGCGCCGTCTACCGCGAACCGGCTGTGGTGATGGGCATCCGCGAGCCTAGCAGTCCGTGGTAAAAGTCCCGTAGGTCGCGCGGCGGGCAATTGCGGCTGATCGGCGCGGAGTGAGGAGGACGGCGATCCGGGCGATCGTCTCCGACGAATGACAAAGCCGACGGCCGCAAGTGCCCGCCGCCCAACGGGTTACGCGCCATTCAAAGATTCCTGGTGCGCTCTGACTGTTGATTCGTTGAGGCACTTGTCTAATACTCAATCCGCCGCATAGGCGCGTAACGCGGCCTGCGTGACTTTTACCACGGGCTGCTAGCCCATGAGGAAGAGGAACTCGAGTCGAAAGTCCGGATTTACGAAGTCCGCTAACGGCTTAGCTACGGCCTGGCAGCGCCGCCATTCAGGGCCTCGAAAACCGTGTTGGGGGCCGGTGGCGCGAATTGCTCGTGCATCGCCGTTCGGCCAGATAATTTCCATCGAGACTAATGCCGATCCGCCCGCTAGGCCAAAATAAACGGCCGGCTCGGATGAGCTCAAGTAGCTGCCGTCGCGATGGCCCCTTCGCCAGGTGGTCGTTCCATCGGCGAACCATAAGCCAACTCGCGCACCGAGCGAGTTTCCGCGCGGCTTTACCTTGATCCAGGTTTGGCTCTCGGACTGATTGATATAAAGCTGTGCCGGACCGTTGTTGTTGGAAATAACGACATCGCCGTCGCCGTCGTTATCTATGATCCCCGGCAGCCACTCCGCGGCCAATCAGCGGCTCGGCGGTCGCCCACACTTGAAGGCTTTCGGCAAGCTCGAACCCTGCCTCGGTTCCGCGATAGAACAAGTTGTCTTGAACGAATGGATAGGGGCGGCCACGCTGTGCTTCCACGACCGTCACCGCGCCATTCGCGATGAATAAATCGAGTCGGCCATCGAGATCAAAATCCTTCCATTGGAAGCCGAATCCCGTGAATGGCACGGAGCCGCCAGCCAGCCCGAAACGATTGGTCGCGTCACGAAACGAACCCTTGCCATTGTTGAGATAGAGCGTGTTCGTCTCTGGCGCCAGGTGCGTCAGGAAAATGTCCTCGTCGCCGTCATTGTCGAAATCCGCGGCGCTGACGCCCATGCCGGCCTCAAAACGCCCATCCGCGCTGACGGCGGTGCCCGAGATCATGGCCAGTTCTTCGAATGTGCCGTTGCCGCGGTTGACCCAGAGCTGATTCTCGGTTCCGTCATTGGCGACGTATATGTCAGTGTGGCCGGCATTGTTGAAGTCGGCCGTCGTGACGCCTAGGCCGTTGCCAAACTTGGCCCCCAGCCCCGCGTCGCTTGAGACGTCGGTAAATTTGCCTTCAGTATTCCGGAACAAACGGTCCGGAACCGGTTGGTAGGCTCTCGGGGCGCAATAGTCGCGTAGGCCCGCCGGGTCGAAACATAGCATTTCGTTGCGCACCGTGAAGTCGACGTAGTTCGTAACGAACAGATCGAGGTCGCCGTCGCCGTCATAGTCGATGAACGCCGCGGATGTGCTCCAGCGGTTGTCCTGCGGGCCCTCGGCGTCGCGAAACGTTCCGTCGCCGTTGTTGCGGTAAAGAAGGTTGGGGCCCACGTTGGTGACGTACAGGTCGGGGTCGCCGTCGGAGTCGTAGTCGCCGACCGCCACGCCCATTCCATAGCCTTCATGGCCGAGGCCCGACGTCGTGGTCACGTCGACGAAGTTGAGATTTCCGTCCGGGACCATGCGGTTTTCGAACAGCCGGTTTGCGACGCCGCCAATCGGCGGGAAGGCCGATTCCTCGGGCGACTTCGACTCATCGAGCATCGCCCCCTGAATGAAGTAAACGTCAAGATCGCCATCCAGATCAAAGTCGAATACTGCGACGCCAGATCCCATGATCTCGGGCAGATAGTACTGGCTCGTCGATCCGATGAAGTGATCGAAATTTAGCCCCGTCGCGGCGGCGGATTCAACGAAGAGTTGGGGCGCGTCAACACTCCCGCTTTGTCGAAGGGCTGACTCTTCGCATGCCGCCAAGACTACCGCCAGAGCTAGCGAGCCGAAGCGCATTTACCTCTGAGTTTGTCACAGGCTATTGGGATCGCGTCCCCTTCCGGCGGTACCATTCCCTTGGTTGTTGCAACGAAAAGGCGGGGCCGAAGTCCCGCCTAAGGTTTACTCGGCGAAGGAGGCCGCCGGGTAGTGAGTTTGTAACGTGGTGTCACATACTAGAAGGAAATTCGGACTCCCATCTGCATCGTCCTCATCGCGCCCGCGGAGTCAAGCGTTCCGAAGTCACTGTTCTCGATGTTGCCTTGAAGCGATCCCAGATTTACATGATTCAATGCATTGAACATATCCGCCCGCAACGCCAGCCGGACTGATTCTTTTATCTGGAAGCTCTTCGATAGGGAGAAGTCTACGGTCCATTGGCCAGGTCCGCGAACCAATCCGTTTCCGGCGTTGCCCGCTCGTTGAGCTACGCCACGTACTTCGGGCAACCTGGCAAAAGCTGCCGGGTTGATGTACTGGACGTCCTGATGAGAACCCACTCGCGAACTGCCGAATGTTTGGCCTTCACCCGCGTACAGGTTGCCTCCTACGTAGTCCGCCCGGCAAGCCCAACTGTTGGAACAACCTTGGCTGATCCTGATTGGTTGGCCGGTCGCCCCGGAATAGATAATCGCGATTTGCCATCCACCGATGATCTGTTGAACCGGCGCGCTGAATTTATCGAATTTGGGCAGCTCGTAGATGAAGTCGGCAACGGCCCGGTGCGTTGTGTCGAAGCCAGGGGGGCCGCGCTCGATCGCGAGGTTGTTAAATTCCTGGATATCGTCTTGCGAATCCGCTACGTAATAGACGCCGACATCGCCGCCCGTAAAGGCGATCGTCTTGCCCCAGGTGTAGTGGACGTCGAACGAGATGTTGCGCGAAAATCGCTTGCGTACCGAAGTCTGCAATGAGTGGTTCATCACGCTTTCGCCCATATCGACGAAGAAAGGGCCACCCGGAATGATCTTGGGGTTGGTCCGGATCCCGGTCTGGCGGTCAGGCAAATTGAAACGCCTGTGCATCGGGAACTTCACTCCGCGCGTCCCTAAATACCCGATTTCCCACATCAAATCCGAGAACAGTTGCCGTTGGATTTTGAATTGGTAGTTGATGGTGTAGGGATTCTGAAGATCGGGCGTGATCAGCGAGAAAACAAGTTCGTTCCCGGTCGCCTGAATGTCCCCGAGCGCGATGGGAATAATTTCCTCATTGGTGAACGGGTATCGGACCCCCAGCCTTGCTGCCTCGGCGCCGCTGTAGCGAACGCGGAAGGGAATGTCGGGTCCGGCGACGCTTTGCCGCATAACCGCCGGCACCTGGGCGGCGAACATGATTCCTACGCCGCCTCGGATCACCGTCGTTCCGGCGTCATCCAAGCGATATGCGAACCCAGCCCGGGGCCTCATGTTCACACAACCGTCGTGCTCGGTAGCCTTGTCTCTTGGACGACGCGCGCGAAAGGCAAAGTTCGTGAAATCCGCCCCTGGGGGAAGCTCCAGATTCTTGTGCGTCACATCGATATCGCCCGTCGGGGTTATCTGCACGTTGGAGTAGAAGTCATAGCGAACTCCGAGATTCAGCATCAGCCTTTGGTTGACCCTGATGTCATCCTGAAGAAAGCCGCCGATCTCATACATTCGAGACTCATGAGGACCGTTCGAACCGAACGAGATCACAGCTCCGTTAATCCGATTGGCCTGCATATCCGCGACGTTGAGGAAGTCGTACGATGGATTCTCGGGGTTCGTGCGAGAGCCTGCGTACTTAACATATCGGGCTCCGAACTTGATCGTGTGCTTGCCCTTGTTAAGCGTGAATTTCTGGTCTAACGTCGTGGTGGCGCCCTCCATAAACCAGATCTCAGCGCTGCCTAGCGTTACCGTTCCCCCGACGTTCCGGAGTCGTAGTCTCGGGATTCGGTTCTGAAACAAAATCGACTCCGCCTGATCGGGGTCTTGTATATCGAAGTATTTGTCAAGTCGATTCATGTCGGCGAAGTTGTAACCGAAGCGCGATTCCGATACCCAGGTGGCGCTGCTCTTGGTGTACAGTCTCATGACATCGTATACACTTTGACAACACACGGCGATGCAAATGTTCGGACTACAAGATTCGCTATGTCAAGGCCTTACAGCGAGTCGGCGGAGCCGAGCCTTGACATAGCGAATCTTGTAGTCCTTTCAGTCGGTTCCACTAGCGCCGCGTGTTATCTGCCCATTGTTCGTCCCGACGCCCGAGCTAAGCTCCATGTTTCCAGTCTGCTCGCTTTTTTGGGAGAACAAACAGCGAAGCAAAGTGTATACGATGTCTTGAGACTTGACATCTTGGTGTACTGCGCGTTGTAGCGATCCTGCACGTAGACTTATGTACGATCGTTCGCATGGTTGAGGTTGTATCGAGGATCGAGTCCGAACGGGCGGCTCCGTGTGTAGGTAAATGATAGGTTGCTGGTGTCGGTTACCCGATAGTCGCCCCTTAGAACCGCGTGATTCTCGGTTCGTTCTCGTGAGCCGACCGCTTCCACGCGTCCACGATTCTCGTCGAGCAGCACGTTTGGCTCGGGGATCGTGTCCATTAACAGCCGCGTCTCTTGGAATGGAAGAGCGTTGAGGATTGTCGTTCTTAGCGTTGCGGTCGGAACGGTTCCGGCCACGCGCTGTGAAGCCACCTCACGATAGCCCTCGTAGGTGCCGAAGAAGAACAGCTTGTTCTTGATAATCGGCGCACCGAAGGAGCCGCCGAATTGATTGAAGACCTCTTTGTTCTTCGAAACTTGCGACCCGTCAGAGTCGATGTTCGGCTGGAACGGGTTGCGTGCGTTGAAGACGTGTGAGCGATAGTTCTCGAACAAGCTACCGTGAAACTCATTCGTGCCCTGTTTACTGATGAGGTTGATCGTTCCGCTGACGCCGCCGCCGTTCTCCGCCTTCATCACGCCGCGCATGATCTGGACTTCTTCGACAGCCTCGATGCTCACGACGTCCATGTAGTTGCGTCCACCGTACTGCTCCAACGCACGGCCCTCGGAAGGATTGGAGTTGGCGTCGGTGCCGTTGACCGTGACGCCCGTGCCGCTCTTGCCCATGCCGTTAATGCGCAGACCGCCGCCGCCGACATCCACACCGCTCGAGAGTTTTAAGACCTGCGTGACATTGCGACGCGCCAAGCGCAACTCCGTGACCTTTTGGGTGTTCAAGCTCTCGGTTTGCTCCGAGGCCTCGGTGCTCACCAGTGCCGGCCAGCCTTCTACAGTGACGGTCTCGGTGAGAGCACCAACTTCTAGAGTGTGCGTCTGACGCACGACCTGTGACGCCGTCAATGCGATCCCGGTGCTCAGGTATGCCTTGAATCCGTCTGATTCGATTCTAAGGGTGTACGTCCCAACTGGCAGTACGTTAAATACAAAATCGCCGGTGCCGCCGATTGGAGCCGTGTAGGCAAGTCCGGTGGCGTCGTTCGTTGGATTTGCATCGCCGCCCGGAATCACCGCGCCGCTAGGGTCCTGGACAGTCCCGTAAAGCGTGGCCGTCGATACTTGCGCCCAACTTGCTGTTGCCATCAACAGCGGAGTGCAGCACTATGCTTGTCGTCGAAAATTTCCTACTCATTGTTTCCTCTCTTTCCACGTCGAGCGGTGAGAAAGTTGCTGATTGACGCCGACCTGAGTAAACCCCTGATGTCGGCCCTTAAGACGCGTCACCCGCGGCGCCCCATATTGGCGAAAGTTCCCACCCTGCCGTACTGCTTCCGCATCCACCCATCCAAGGGCGACGGAAAACTCTTGTGCTATCTGCTTGACCTCGGTGGCTGGCATAGCGGTGCGCTCGGTGCTGAGCGGGTTGGCCGGCGCGCCGAGGCATTTGAGCCCCAGCTCGTGCTCTTCCTCATCGATCGCAAAACCCTGCTTACGGACTCTCGCCAGCTCCCGATCAAGGTCTTTGCGGGTATGGACCGTCATGGCCGTAAAGATCTCGGGGGAGCCAACGTGGGCAGTTTCCCCAGAAATCTCGACCAGTCGATATTTGCCGCTGCTATCGCTCTGAGCGACGTAGCGCTGCTGCCCCAGAACGGACAGCAAGCGGTGGACTGTGCATTTTTGCAGGCCGACCCTGGTGGTTAGTTCGGAGACGCCGAGGTCAACTTCACTGGCCCCTCGCGAATCTACAATGCTAAAGGCGCGATCGAGTACTTGGACGTGATAAGCCGTCCAGATCACCCCATCCCGCATCACGAAAATTCGTATTCATGATGTGGAACGATCTCAGAGTACACCTTTTCGCGGCGCTGAAACGTAAAAAGTTCTTTCCGAACACTGACTTAATCGTGCTTTTGAGCACGATACATCAAATTTCCCATCCTTAACGCCGGTTGCGCAGCCAGTGTTGAGCGACTCTGGCGTGTGCGCCGCTGCGGCGACGCCCGACATTCGGATGAAGTTTTCGTCGACCTCTCAAGAAGTTTCTCCTGGCCAACGTGGGGCGGCTTCCCATCGCGATTCGGATACAATGATTGCGGCCTTACAGCAGATGGCAACCCTGCCACAGCACAGCAACGTTCCGCGTGGCGGTGTCCGCAAATTCTCCGATGTAGAAATTCGGACCGCGATGGAAAGGGTTCTCGCCGGCGAGTCCTTCCGCCGGTCACTTCGGCTGCAGCGTTTTCTGCGCTTCATCACCGATCTCACCCTGTCGGGTCAGGAGTCCGACATCAATGAGTATTTGATCGGAGTCGACGTCTTCGAGCGTGGCCCGGACTACGACCAGAGCGACGATTCGGTCGTCCGGCGCCAAGCTCACGCGCTGCGACAAAAACTGGGAGAGTACTACAACTCCGAAGGGCGCAACGACCCAATCCAGATCGAAGTGCCGCTTGGACACTACGTCCCGGTCTTTAGGCCAAACACTCGAGCTGACGATTCACGATCACAGCTCACATTGGATCCTCCCGTCCCGGCAAACATGCCGGTCCTTGACCGCGCTCGGCCGAGTATTGGACTCTTCGCGGCGGCCGGCGCCATTGCCGTGGCCGCGATACTGTCGTTTTGGATCGGCCGCTCGACTAGCCCGTCGACGAACGAGGCCGGGCTGGCTGGTTCCCAAGTCAACCGAGACGTCAGGGAAGTTTGGGGACCGTGGTTTGCCACTGAGCAAGGGCCGATGATCGTTTTTAGCAGCCCGGCTACGGGCATTTTGAAGTACTTTGAAACCCCAGTACCGTCAGACAGTCAACCGCCGCGCTCGGAGATCGATGGCGAAATCGAAGAGCAATTCCGACAGTTCTTCGAGCTACCGGCGGGTGGACACCTATATATCTCGCCCAGCGTTACGGAAACCAAAAGCGGAGAATCACTCGCCGCTGTCCACTTCGCCAACTTGTTCGCAGGCGGCGGATTGCAGGCACGAGCGATGCTAAGTCGCCTATTGACGTGGGATGAGTTCCGCCGCGAAAACCTGATTCTGCTCGGACATAACGAGCAGAATCAATGGATGGATCCGCTGCTGTCAAAGTACCCGTTGCGGCTAGAAGCCACCGACGGCGCCCAACAGCGTAGGATAGTCAACACCGAGCCGGCGGCTGACGAGCAGGCCTTCTACGAAATCAAGTACGCCGACAGTGACATCGATCCGACGGTCGAGTACGCGCTCGTTTCGATGCTTCCCGGCACCGATGGCCAACACCAGATTTTGCTCATCAGCGGATTGAACACACAGGCAACATTGATGGCTACGGAGTTCCTGACCGATCCGCAGCGAGTCGCTGCTCTCCGCAGCCGCTTGGAGCAGGCGTCGCCGAATCACAGCGGCCCATGGCGGTTCCAGTCGCTACTAAGCGCCGAGGTTCGCGACAAAGTACCGACGGGTGGAGCCATCGAACTGGTGCGCGTCCTCGATTGAACGCCGCTCCTTTATTCTTCGTCCCCCAAGAACTTGTACAGCAACGCCGCCAAGACGGCACCGAGCGGGCAGGCGACGAAGTATATCCAGAGCGAAGACAACGCATTCGGCGCGTCGCTAAACAGAGCGGGACCGAGCGAACGGGCTGGGTTCAGGGACGCGCCGGTGAGAGGGCCGCCCATCAATATACAGAACACCAGCGTGAGACCGATCGCGACCGGGGCAAGGTTGCCCGCCTTGCCGCTAACCGCGGTGTGATAGATCGTATTGACAAGCAGGAACGTGAGGATTACCTCAAGCGCGAAAGCTTGCGCGACGCCAACACCATCCGCGGGCACGGTCGCCCCAAGGTGGGTGGCTCGCTCGCCGGCGACGAACACCAATGCCGAGGCTCCTAAAATACCGCCGATAAGCTGACAAATGATGTAGCCAACCGCGTCGCCGGCCTTGATCTTGCCGCCCGCGAGTAGTCCGATCGTTACAGCCGGATTAATGTGTGTTCCTGAGATATGGCCGTATGAAAACGCGAAGGCAAGCACGACCAAGCCGTGCGCAAAAGCAACGGCAACCAGGCTATTGCTAAGCTGACCCGCTCCGGCTCCAATAAAAATTAGCGTGAACGTGCCAACGAGTTCTGCAACTAAGGCTTTTGTATTCATCGAACCTGTCTCCCCTCGACGATAGTGCTGATCCAAACGCGGCGCCCAGGCGCTCGCGACTCAGAATTGTAGCACCGCCCGATTCCCAATTCCGTCCGTAAGCAAGCGTGGACTTCCGTCCCATCTCTGCTTCGACTACCGGAATCACTCAACCCAGCGCCGAGGATTTATGCATCTCGCCATGGGCTCACCCTGTTCCCAGGTATTAGCCACGGCGTCGTCGACCCGCCGTGGATCCCAAAGCGGCACCGTGCTGCCGTGCCGTGACCACCATCGTTGTTTTCCGAATTCGACATTGAGTGCCCGGCTAATTCGGGTCTTGAGCTTCTGCAGTAGCGCCGAGGGCCCAACTGGAGCCGCGACCACCAAATGAACGTGATTGCTACGAACGTGAGCCGCGTGCAAGACCCAGCCTCGAAAGCCGCAAACATCCCGAATCGCCTGAAGTGCGACGGTGCGCGCCCTATTGTTCAGGCGCGCGGGCGGATATTTCATTTCCTGTCGTTCAAAGCCGACACGCCCAGCATCGACCGGCAACATCGGGGCCCCAACAACGTTATGCCGCCGGTCCACTGGACCCTTCGCCGAACCGTGCTGGCGCGCGCCGTAAGCCGTAACAGGCGAATGTTAGAGAGTAAGCCCAAGGCCCGCTGCCAGGGCGCGGGGGCTGATGGTGTTTAACCAAGGTGCTGCCAAACCATAACACGCAAGAAAATCAAACCAACAGAAACCGAGGCGCGGACGGAAGTCCGCGCTTTCTTCAAGTTCGGTAGATGCTCCGAGTGAAAGCGTGGACTTCCGTCCACGCCTCGTTTTCTAGACATCAATCGACTCTGCACCCGCACGGTGTAGTCAAAGTATCAGTGGAAATATAGTGCGGGGTTCGTAGTTCGCGGATATACGCGGCGTGAATCTGCCAAGTGCCATAATGTGACCGTGTTTATGGTGCGAAATTCACCGCTAGTAACGGCCCTGCTTTTGGTTGCGGCGGTACTCCCAGGCAATGACGCGGCCGACTGGGACAAGCGCATCGAGTCGGGCCGCAACTTCTGGGCATTCCAGCCGGTCGGCCACCCTGAAGCTCCTCAGACAAGTTCGGATTGGGTACGTACTCCAATTGACTCGTTCATCCTCGACCAGCTCCAACAGGCCGAGCTTGAGCCTTCACCCGACGCATCGAAACAGCGCCTGCTGCGGCGGGTCTACCTAGACCTAATTGGGCTGCCGCCGACGCCCGAAGAAGCTGCGGAGTTCCTCAATGACGCGGCACCCAGAGCCTACGAAAACTTAGTTGAGCGCCTGTTGGCCTCGCCTCACTATGGCGAGCGCTGGGCGCTCAAGTGGCTCGACGTGGTCCGCTATGCCGACACCGACGGCTTCGAGCGCGACGGCTATCGCGAGCACGGGTGGCGCTATCGCGATTACGTCGTTCGCTCATTTAATGCTGACAAACCCTACGACCGCTTCGTCCAGGAGCAACTCGCCGGCGATGAGTTGTTCCCTTACGAGACCGATGCCCTCATCGCCACCGGGTTCAACGGAGCGGGCCCTCGCCACATTGTCGGGGGCAATCAGGACAAAGAAGAGGCCCGCCAAGAGGTTCTCACCGAAATGGCAGCCGGGGTTGGCCAGGTGTTTTTGGGGTTGACCGTACAGTGCGCCCGCTGCCACGACCACAAGTTTGACCCCATCGCGCAGGCCGATTACTATCGGCTGCAGTCATTCTTCGCCGCGACCGAGTTGGAAGATCTGAACACCGCTTCCGTCGACGAGCTATTGGCCTACGAGGCAGCAGTCGAAGCCCACGAACAGCGCCTCGCTCCGATCAAAAAGCAGCTCAAGGACATCGAGGACCCATACCGCGCGAAAGCGCAGGCCTTAAAGAAAGCCAATCTCGCGGCGCACTTTCAAGCGGCGCTCCGAGTTCCCAAAGAACAACGCAACGCCAAGCAAGAGCGCCTAGCGAAAGAGGCGCAGGGGCAGATCAAACCAATGTGGTACGAGGCGGTCGCGCTGATCCCCGCCGACGTCAAAGCCACTCGTCGCAAGCTCCGTGAGCGCATGCACTCGATTGAGCTAGAGCGCCCTGAACCGGCGGCCGGAGCTTACGCCTCATCGAACGCCGACGAAGCCCCTGTCACGCACATTCTCAAAATCGGCGACTACCGGCACAAGCAAGAACCGGTTGACCCGGCGTTCCTCAGCGTGCTCGATCGCTTCGGCGTCGATCCCGAACAGAGTCCGAAGGGACGACGGGCGTCACTAGCGCGGTGGCTTACGTCGCCTCAACATCCGCTAACCGCGCGCGTAATCGTCAACCGAATTTGGGAATTCCGCATGGGTGCTGGATTCGTCGCCGATCCCAACAACTTCGGGTTGCTTGGAGGATTGCCGACGCACCCCGAGTTGCTCGACTTCCTTACGCGAAGGTTTATCGATCTCGACTGGAGCATTAAGGCGATCGATCGGATGATCGTTCTCTCGAGCGCCTATCGCCAAGCCGCCGATACTACAGCCGGATCAGAACACGATCCAGACAACAAACTTTACTGGCGCGCAAACCGCAAACGCCTCGAAGGCGAGGTCATTCGCGACAGCGTTTTGGCGGCCGCGGGTAGATTAAACCGCAGCCTCGGTGGCAAGCCCGTGCTGCTACCAATTGAGCGTGAAGTTTACGATCTAATTTTCACCGAAGCCGAGCCCGACAACCTTTGGCCCGTCACTCCCGACGAATCCCAACACCGCCGGCGCAGCTTGTATCTGCTCAATCGTCGGACCGTGAGACTGCCTTTTTTAACAAATTTCGATCAGCCCGACACGATGACTTCTTGTGCCGTGCGATCAAGTTCGACGCATGCACTCCAGGCGCTCACAATGATCAACGGCCGCTTCATGCAAAGCGAATCGAAACAGTTCGCGGACCGCCTCCAAACCGAATGCGGCAGTGATATCCGCTGTCTTGTTGAGCACTCGTATCAGTGGACGCTCGCACGCGAGCCGAACGCTGAAGAGCGCCGCATGGCTGAGCAGTTTTTAGCGCGCGCCGACGCTCAACTTTCCGACTACGCACTAGCAATGCTCAACCGCAACGAGTTTGTCTATCGGCCGTAAGAAGATCGCCGGCATGAGTTTCGAAACCCATTCACGAGTCTCACGGCGCGACGTCTT
This sequence comes from Bryobacterales bacterium, assembly GCA_965247305.1. GTDB lineage: Bacteria > Acidobacteriota > Terriglobia > Bryobacterales > UBA6623 > CATQHP01. The sequence continues at coordinate 501,298 of OZ252030.1, forward strand.
ACGCGGCGCCGCCAACGGATTTGGCGCGCTTGCTTTGCAGCACCTGCTCGAACGCGACGGAATTGCGCAGACGGGCCAAAACCCACTAGCAGCGAAACAGCCGCATTTCGAGCCGCGCGCAAAGTCAGTGATTTTCATATTCAACGTCGGCGCGCCTAGTGCGATGGACACGTTCGATCCGAAGCCAATGCTCACCGAGCGCGAGGGGCAGGCGCTGCCCGCAAGCTTCGGGAAAGTCGGTGGGCAATTTACCGACGGTTCGGCTCCCGTTCTCGGCTCGCCGTGGAAGTTCAAACGGTATGGCCAGAGCGGGCTGCCGGTCTCCGAGTTGTTCCCCAATGTCGCCAACCACGTCGACGACATTTGTTTTGTCCGTTCGTTCTTCACGCGCAGCGTCGTACACGCGCCGGCTATGTACGAGGTGCACAACGGGCGACTCTTCGCGACGCACCCGAGCATCGGCGCTTGGGTCACGTACGGCTTGGGGTCTGAATCGGACAACCTGCCCGCCTACGTCGTGATGCCGCAGCCGGAGGGTACGCCGGAAGGTGGAACATCTTGCTGGAGTCCCGGCTTTCTTCCCGCCGTATACCAAGGGACTTTGCTACGCCCGGGGCCGAATCCGATTCTCGATCTCAAACGGCCCGAGGGCATGAGCGCAGCTCGGCAGCGTCGGATGCTCGATTACTTGCAAGAGCTAAATCACCTCGATGGCGCGGACCGCGATAGCGAATTGGCCGCGCGGGTGGCGTCGTACGAACTTGCCTTTCGAATGCAGACGCACGCGCCCGAGGCGGTCGATCTCTCAGCCGAAAGCGCAATCACAAAGCGCGACTATGGCCTTGAGAAAAACCACACTCGCGAGTTTGGCACGCGGCTGCTATTAGCACGGCGCCTAGTCGAACGGGGCGTGCGATTCATCCAGATCTACTCCGGTGGCGGACCGATCAGCATGCAGTGGGATGCACACAAGCACCTTAAGGCGAACCACGAGAAGATGGCCGGCCACTCAGATCAGCCAATCGCCGCCCTGCTCGCCGACCTCAAGCAGCGCGGGCTACTCAACGACACTCTCGTAGTCTGGGGCGCCGAGTTTGGGCGTCTGCCGACGTCAGAAGCCGGTAACGGGCGCGACCACAATCCGCACGGCTATACGATGTGGTTCGCCGGCGGCGGCGTCAAGGGTGGTCAGGTAATTGGGGCGACGGATGAGTTTGGTCTGCGGGCGGCTGAGAATCCTTACTCGATGCGCGACTTTCACGCGACGATTCTGCACTTGCTTGGAATGGATCAAAACCGGCTTTGGTACTTGCACAATGGGCGCCACGAAAAGCTGACGGATTTTGGTGGGGCGGTGATCGAGAAGGTTTTTGCGTGAGAGCGATATTGTTCGCGCTGGCCATCGCCGTCTCCACTGCGGCAGCGCCTCCGAACTTCGTCATCATTTTCTGCGACAACTTGGGCTACGGCGATATCGAGCCGTTTGGCTCGACACTACATCGCACGCCGCACCTCAACCGAATGGTTCGCGAGGGCCGCAAGTTTACGCACTTCTATGTCACGGCGGGGGTCTGTACGCCATCCCGCGCCAGCATCATGACCGGTTCCTATGCGCAGCGGGTAGGAATGCACGTCAATCCGCGTGACGACCACGTCTTGCGGCCGATCTCGCCATATGGGCTGCATCCCGACGAGATTACGATTGCCGAACTACTTAAATCTCGTGGCTACGCGACCACGATTATCGGCAAGTGGCACCTGGGTGATCAGCCGGAGTTTCTGCCGACCCGCCAAGGCTTTGATTCGTTCCTCGGAATCCCCTACAGCGACGACATGACCCAGGCTCTGGGTGAGCGCACCCGGGGCCGCTTCGGGCGTGACGAGTGGCCAGCACTTCCCCTCATCGAAAACGAAACTGTAATCGACGCTCCGGTCGACCGCAACATGATCACCAAGCGCTACACCGAACGCGCGCTCGAGTTTATCGAAGCGAATCGCGACGGGCCGTTCTTTTTGTATTTCCCGCAAGCGATGCCTGGCAGCACACGCGCTCCGTTCGCCAGTGAGGCGTTTCGAGGGAAAAGCCGCAACGGTCCCTGGGGTGACTCAATCGAGGAACTCGACTGGTCGACAGGCCAGGTACTCGACAAATTAGCTGAGTTGAAAATTGCTGAGAACACGTTCGTGATCTGGCTTTCAGACAACGGCGCGCCTCTCGCCGAGGATGTTGATTCACCAACGCGTGGCAGCAATAAGCCGCTCCATGGGCGAGGCTATACCACCGCGGAGGGAGCGTTCCGGTCACCGACGATAATGTGGTGGCCCGGCAAAATTCCAGCGGGCACGATATCCGAGGAGCTGGTCACAACGATGGATCTCTACCCAACGCTCGCTCATTGGGCGGGAGCGACGGTCCCCACCGATCGGCTACTCGATGGGCGAGACATAGCCCCGATTATTTTGGGCGAACCGGGAGCGGAGTCGCCACACGAGATCTTTTACTACTACATGCGCGATCAGCTTCAAGCGGTCCGCAGCGGCCCTTGGAAATTGTTCGTGGCCTTGGATGAGTATGGCCGGCACCCGCATTTTAAAAAGGGCGACGAGCCTCGACCCTTGCTCTTCAACGTGGTTGAAGACATCGCCTCCGAACACGACCTCGCCGCTGAAAATCCCGCGATCGTCGCTCGGCTCGAAGCTCTGGCGGAGCAGGCACGCGAGGATCTAGGCGACCGCGGCCGTCGTGGGGCAAACCAGCGGCCGCCGGGGCGTGTTGAGAACCCTAGGCCACTGACGATGGGAGCGCGTGGTGAATAGATTTTTAGCGGTTGGCACGGTTCTTGCATTCGCGTCGATTCTAGGCTGCGGGTCGAGCGACGAGCCGACCTTTCGGGCGGGTGCATCCGCGATCGATGTCACTCCCGAGGTTTGGCCGCTGCCGATGGTCGGCTCGTTCAGCTACAGGCCGGCCGAGAGCGCCCACGACCCGCTGCATTCACGGGCGCTCGTACTCGACGACGGTTCGACGCAGCTCGCAATCGCCGTTGTGGATAGCTGCTACATTCCGCGATCGGTTCTCGACGAAGCCAAGTCTCGCGCCGCCGCGTTAACAAGCATTTCGACAAGTCGCATGTTGATCTCGGCTACGCATACCCACACCGCTCCTCCACCGGCGCCCGGCGTCGGGCTGCGCGGACCAGAGGCAAACGCTCATGTCGATAACGAGGCGGCCTATTCTGAACAACTCATTCAGGGCATCGCCGACTCGATCGTCGAAGCGCATTCCCGACTACAGCCCGCCGAAATCGGCTGGGCCGCAACCGACGTACCCGATGAAGTTTTTAACCGTCGCTGGTTTATGAAGGCGGGCTCGATACCTGCTGACCCGTTCGGTGGTACAACCGACCGGGTTCGTATGAACCCGCCGCGCGGCAGCCCGGACCTCGTGGAGCCCGCCGGGCCGACCGACCCCGAGGTTAGCGTCGTTTCGATTCGCACCCGCAGCGGCCAACCACTAGCACTCCTAGCGAACTACTCGTTGCACTACGTCGGGGCGATTCCACGAGGCCAAGTCTCGGCCGACTATTTTGGGGAGTTTGCCTCGGGCGTCTCCCAACGACTCGGCGCGACGGAGAATTTCGTCGGAATCCTCTCGAACGGAACGAGTGGCAACATCAACAACATCGACTTCACGAAGCCGAACCCCACGCGAGAGCCGTTTGAGCAGGTGCGCAACGTGGCGGGCAAGGTGGCCGACGCCGTGGCTGAATCTTACGGGTCGATTGAGCATCTGCCAACAGTCGATCTCGCAATGGCGGAACGTGAACTGACACTGAGCTTGCGAAAGCCGAGCCCCGAGGTTTATGACCAATCGAAGAAACTCCTAGCTAACGTTCCTTTGGCGGACTACACTCGACCCCACATCTACGCTCAGTGGGCAATTGGTCTCCAGGAGGGTCCTGATTCGACAGACGTCAAGTTGCAGGCCATTCGTATCGGTAACATCGGTATCGCCGCGCTACCGTTCGAAACGTTCGCGGAGATCGGCTTGGAACTCAAGGCAAAGAGCGCCTTGAAGCCGATGTTCACAATCGAACTCGCGAACGGTGCCGAAAAGTACCTGCCAACGCCCGAGCATCACGAGCTGGGCGGCTATGAGACGTGGCTCGGGACAAATCAGGTTGAGAAGCAGGCGTCCGTGAAAATTTCCGGCGCGCTGCTTGAATTGCTGGCCGAAGTTGCTCGGCCGGTAGATTGAGATAGAACCTCGATGCGTGCCGTCATCCAACGCGTCAGCGGCGCGAGTGTCACGGTGGACGGCGCGACGATCGGCTCAATTGGTGCGGGACTTGTGGTGCTGCTCGGAGTCGCCGGTGACGACACCGAATCCGACGCGGCGTATCTTGCCGACAAGACCGCCGGGCTACGAATCCTCGCGGACGCCGATGGGAAGATGAACCGCTCTGTCGAAGACGCTGCGGCGGAAGTTCTCGTGGTGTCGCAGTTTACGCTGTACGGCGACGTCCGCCGCGGGCGACGACCGAGTTTCGACGCCGCTGCTCCGCCGGCGTTGGCCGACGGCCTCTACCAATATTACGTCGAGCTACTGCGAGCCAAAGGTCTTAGCGTCGCTACCGGAAAATTTCAGGCGACGATGAGTGTAGCCCTGACAAATGACGGCCCAGTAACGATACTGCTCGATTCTAAGAAACTGTTTTAGCGCAATTTCGCTGATGCCAAGATCGGTCTTGAATAAAAAGCGGTGAAGCCGGCAATTTCTGGAGACTAGATTCCGCTGTCCAAAATCGGAGGCGCGACTGTAAAGGAGTGCGGTGGCGGAGTAGCTTTCTGGAATACGCTGAGTTGGGACCTGCTGATCGTTCCTCAAAAAGGCCCGACTCATCTTTTCCAGTTGACCCTTCGCCACCGCACTCCTTTACAGTCGCGCCTCCGATTTTCACGGGCTTGGTGCTGCGGCAAGCAGTCTATGCCATTCCTGAAAATGCTGTTCACCGCATTTCTCACTACGTGGCAAGCGGCAGTGCGTGAGAGTGCGTCAACACGAGGCGCGCGGAGGCGTACTTGACGGTCCGTCGAGCACTCGCGATCGAGCGCAACGAAGTAGTGGCGCACCTATCGCCTACTTTCGCAGTCACGTGGTGAGAATTGCGGGCTAGCGCGATTTCGATAGAATCTGTGCGGTGCCGGCAATAACGAGCAGGCTTATCGAAATCGCGGCGAAATGGCTTCCCGGCCTATTGCTCTGCGCGGTCGTAACGAACCACGCTTACCGCGTTCAGGTGGACGGCCTCAATCCCCGAACCGGGGGCGGATTTGGCATGTTCGCGGTTGTCGATCGCACCGGTTCTCGCGCTTTCTACGCCGAGGGTGTGGACGACTTGGGCAATCGCCGCCGCATTTTCATTGACTTCGACGGCGCTGGCAGCCTCAACGAGCTGAGCGAACGAACTGACCGCCGGGTGCGCACAATGCCTGACGACGCTAGTGTCGAACGCCTTGCTGAGATGATTTTTCGGGCGAGCTATCAAGTCGAAGATCCACGTGTATTCGCCAATTTAAAGGGCATTCGGGAAACGCTCGATCGCCTGCCAGCCGGCATCCTCGACCAGCCCTACTTTCGAAGCTTCACACCCAGAGAGAACGACCTGAGAGAGCGCGGCGGCATTCGTCTGAAAGGCATACGCTTTCAATTGCGCAGCGTTGTTTTTGATTCCGACACGACTAGTTATTTCACTGAACCGTTGACGCCTTGGATCGTCAAGGGAGAGTGGTAAGTGGCGGCTGAGCACCCAAAAGTGCGCTACAGCGACCTGTGGAACTCGCTGCTCGAGTACCCACGTCATGAGCTTGTCCTGAAGCTAACCATCCTGCTGCTGATGCTGCATGGTGCCGGGACCGGTCCGCTGGCGTTCCCGATGCGGATCGTGGCCGGCCTGATGTTGATCGGCCCGGGCTGGCACCGACTGCCACATTTTTGGCCGCTGCTTTTCGTGCTCACGTTGGTCTCCAATCTCGGCGACTGGTTCACGATGGACAACCATCGGTTTCTGATTCTCTATTGGGCGCTGGCCTGCACCCTTGCGGTCGTTTCGAAAAACACCGACCGCGTTCTTGCTTGGAACGGTCGGGTCTTGCTCGCGCTTACGTTTCTCTGTGCAAGCGGCTGGAAGCTGTTTGGGGGCGATTACATTGACGGCGATTTTTTCTATTTCGCATTCTTGACCGACTCGAGACTAGTTACGATCGCCGGTGCTGCCACCGGTCTCAGCGACTTGCAGCTCGCGCAGAATGTAGAGCTGTATTCGCTCGCCCGCTTTTTTCCTCTCGAAGATCTCAACGTTTCGTTGAACACATCTGAGTTGGCGCGCCAGTCTGGATTTGCGATGAGCTGGATGACCCTGCTCTTCGAAGCCTCGGTTGCCTTCGCGTTTTTGTACGCGCTCATTCGAAGGACGGGACCCTGGGTAGATTGGCTGTTGATTTCGTTCTGTTGGTCGACCTATACGCTGGTGCCCATTCGGGGATTCGGACTGATTCTAACCATCATGGGCCTGGCGCAGGCACCGAAAGAGCACAGCGACGCGCGCTGGGGCTATTTGCTCACGTTTATCTTGGTACAACTTTCGCTGGCGTATGTAGTTGGCCAGGTTGTCCGCATGGCCGGCTGAGCTACTCCTCAGGCTTGGCGTGGCCGACGGCATGCTTGCCTCGCTCGCGTGCAATGGCGCGCTCTTCGTCTGACAATGTGACGTTGTATGTGGCTCCGAAGCCATCGATTTGGCGATAGGGGTAGGCCTGCCAAGGGTCTTCGCCACGGAGACGCGGGTCGTCGGTTTGCTCCATATACGACTCCAGCCGTGCCCAAAGTTGAGTTTTGGTTTCGGCATGCTCGGGGCTGTCGGCAAGGTTGGTGATCTGGTGCGGGTCGGCGTTGCAGTCGTAGAGTTCTTCGAGCGGGCGTTTGCCAAAGCCCATTTGGAACTCTCGCGGAAAGTCGAGCCGCGTGCCCTCGCGGAGCATGAAGTCCTTGAACGGTCCGTCGTCGATGTCGCCGTGGGGAGCTTTGTTCGACGAAATAAACTCAGGGCCGCCGGTGGGCCAGCGGTCCGGCTCGAAGTTGCGAATGTACAAGAAGTCATGGGAGCGGATAGCGCGGATCGGGTAAGTGGCGCCATCCTCGCGGCAGTAGGTGTGACGTTCGAGGCCGGTCACGATGTGGTCTCGGGTCTCGACCACGCGGCTGGAGTTGGTCGCTTCGAGCAGAGGCAGAAGACTGCTGCCCGTGTGGCTTGCGACTGGCTCGACACCCGCGATATCAAGGAATGTCGGAGCGAAATCAATGTGGCCGATGAAGTCGTCGACGACCCGTCCGCCGGGAGCGCGATCGCCCCAGCGCATCGCCGTTGGCATGCGCACGCCGCTGTCGTACACGGTCGTCTTGGTCCGCGAGAACGGCATGCCGTTATCAGACGTGACGACGATGAGGGTATTGTCGAGCTCGCCGATTTCTTCGAGTTTGGCGACCATGCGGCCGAGGTGTTTGTCGAAGTGCTCGATCTCGTAGTAGTAGTCGAGGATTTCCGAGCGCACCTCAGGGGCGTCCGGAAGGTAGGGTGGGACTACAACGTCATTCAGGCTCAGACCGCTATGTTCACCGATGCCGACGTCGTAGTCCCGGTGGGGTTCGGTGCACCCGAACCAGAAGAAGAACGGCGCGTCGTTGGGTTTTTCGGTTAGGAAGTCATCGAAGTTCGCAGCGTAGTCGCGGACGTCGATACCGTGCGGCGGGTCCGGCTCGGGTTGGGCATCGTACTCTTTGCCGATGGGGTGGCGGTCAAGGCCTCCGACTCGCCAGTCGCCCGGCGCCCAGGGTTTGCCGACGAAGCCGACGTGGTAGCCGGAATCCTCGAGTCGGTGAGTGAATAGCGGGTTTTCAGGGTGGAGTGTTCCGTAGAGAATGCCAGACTCGCCGATCTCCCAGATTTGGCGGCCGGTGAGTACCGCCGAGCGTGAGGGTGTGCACGAGGGGCAGGCCGAGTAGGACTGCGTGAAGAGAATCCCCTCCCGCGCGATGCGGTCAAATGTCGGCGTTTTCACCACCGGATCGCCGTAGATGCTGGTGTGCATGTACGACTGGTCGTCGGAGATTGCAAAGAGTATGTTAGGGCGCTTAGGGCCGGCGGGTTCATCGGACCCGCAGTTGATGGTAACGCTGGCTAAAGTGCTGATGAGCAGTTCTCGTCTTGTCATTTGCTATAGCCAAAGTTTGAGCCGAGCGCGTCAGCAAAGTCTCGACCGAATGCTCGTCACAGACTCCTCCACATCCTGCCCCCCCGGGTTGCGTGCCGAAGTATATCGTAGCGTGGGCAGCTTCAATTTGAGAAGATCGGTGGGTATTTGCGCGCTGATCGAGCATGGACTTCCGCCCACACCTCGGATTCTGTGATCGAGACTGAACTAACTTCGAGGCGGCAGGAGGAATCGTTGAACAAGGAACCGGGCAAGTCGAACTGGCTCTACCGCTGGACAAGAGAACTCCATCTCTACTTTGGCCTGTTCATTTGCCCGTTTGTGCTGCTGTTTGCAGTCACCACGATCTTGCTGAATCACGGCTGGAGATCAGATGCCGAGGTGGACGAGTCGAGCGTTTCCGTCAAAGTCGAGGGTGCCGACGATATGGAGCAGGCGTCGAACATTATTCGCCAGCTCGACCTCTCGGGGGAAGTTCATGCGCGCCGGTTGCCTGAGCTCAATCGCCTTCAAGTCAGGGTCGAGAAACCTAGCGAGAGAGTCGTCATAATGGTGGACGTCGCCACAGGGCGGGCTGACGTCGAGCGCCACGCGCGCAGCTTCATCGAGACCCTCAACTACCTGCACTTTAATCCGGGTCCTCACAAGGTGCGCGGGATCAATTGGTTCTTTAGCAGGCTTTGGGACTGGTCGGTCGATGCCGTAGTTTGCTTGCTGTTGTTCATCACCATCAGCGGCATCTACATGTGGTTCGTGATCAAGGCTGAGAGAAAGATGGGGCTGATCATGCTGGGTACGTAGCGTTTCGTTTGTCGTCATCGTGGCGGGCTTTCTCATCGGCGGATAGGCGTCGGCATCACTACAGCAATCACATGGGCTCACTAAACTTAACGCGCGTCGTCAATCGATGGAATACCAAACTGCACATTTACGTGGGGCTATTCTCGCTGCTTTTTTTGTGGCTGTTTGCGATTTCAGGATTCGTCATGAACCACCCGCTGTGGTTTAGCGGTCAGCCGGTGCGGACGACCGTTGAGCATTCAGTCGAGGTGCAGGCCGGTGTCGACGATCAGACCGCCGCCGAGGCGCTCGTCGCTCAGTTGGGGCTGTCCGGAGAGGTGATGTTGATGGTCCCCAAGAAGGACCATCTCACCTTCCGGGTGCTTCGCCCCAATCGCCGAATGGTGGTCGATGTCGATCTGCTAAGCAGTAAAGCCGCCGTGCGGACAGCGATTCCGCCCGCCGCGGGTGTTCTGCTTTCGCTGCACACCGCGACAGGTATCCGCGAGATTTGGAGGGAGCCTCACCCGAAGCGCGACTGGATCATGACGAAGGTCTGGAGTTTCTGTCTGGACGCGGTTTGCGTGAGCTTGATTTTTATGGTTTGCAGTTCGCTGTGGATGTGGGTTCAGATCAAGGGTAAGCGCGTATGGGGTGGACTGGCGCTCGTCCTCGGCACTCTTAGCTGTGCGTTTTTTATCTGGGGGCTTTCGTGACCGCGAACTGGATTAGGGAAGAAGAGGCATGAAGAAATCGAACGTTGGAACCGCATTCGACGATTGGCTGCGCGAGGAGGATATCCTCGAGGAAATCACCGCCTCGGCAATCAAGCGAGTGCTGGCGCGTCAGGTGCCCGATGCTCCAGATCAAGACAGCTTTTCAAATGAATAGACGGCCCGCCGAAGCTACCTTTACCTCGCGTCAAATCGCCACTGTCACGACTCTTGGTCTTAGCTAGACATCTTGAGGGTAGTTAGCTGGGGCAATGCCGTCATGCGCAGACTCGGGGCCAATAGTATCTGCATCCCACTCGTCGTCAATCGGCGAAACGAGATCACCCTGCCATTTGACGCTACCTTCTAATGGCGCCAATCCATCTTCGTTATCGAGGCTTCTCTTCACAACGGGCTGCGTCATGGCCTCAATCTACCGCCACTTCCTTGCTGTGTCCACCGCTTCACTTCCGGAAGCTAGCCGACAACACCTTCTTCCGCAAACGAATTGCCGTTGGCGTAACCTCTACCCATTCATCGTCTTGCACAAACTCAATTGCTTGGTCGAGATTCATGAGTCTCGGTGGCACCAGTCGAATGCCTTCCTCGGAATTTGCCGAGCGCATGTTGGTTAACTTCTTTTCGCGAACGATGTTCACGTTCAGGTCAGCGTAGCGCGCGTTCTCACCCACGATCATGCCTTCATAGACTTGCGTTGCGGGGCGGACGAACATCTCTCCGCGCTCTTGCAGGTTGAATATCGCAAAGCCAGTCGTCTTGCCCGCGCGGTCGGAAATCAGAGATCCGGTCGGCCGTAGTGGGATGTCGCCCTGCCAGGCGATGTAGCCGGCAAATATCGAATTCATGATCGCCGTACCCTTCGTGTCGGTGAGTACTTGGCTGCGTAGTCCGATCAGCCCGCGCGAGGGTATCTCAAACTCGATGCGCACCCGGCCCGAGCCGTGATTGACCATCTTCGTGGTCTTTCCCTTGCGCGTGCCCATCGTTTCCATCACGACGCCCACGAATTCTTCGGGGCAATCGACCGTAAGGTGCTCCAACGGTTCGTGTAGCTTGCCATCGATCTTTCTGGTTAGGATCTCGGGCTTGCCCACCATCAACTCGAAGCCCTCGCGGCGCATGGTCTCGACCAAGATTGCTAGTTGCAACTCACCGCGGCCCGAGATGCGAAACGATTCCGGCCCATCGCCGGCTTCGACCTGGATCGAAACGTTCGTCAGTAACTCGCGTTCGAGCCGATCGCGAATATTTCGGGAGGTTACATACTTGCCGTCGCGCCCGGCGAATGGCGACGTATTCACCGCGAAGGTCATCGCGATGGTGGGCTCGTCAATCTGAATCTGCGCGCGTGGCATGGGATCATCGGCGGCGCTAACGGTCTCACCGATCGTGATGCCCTCGACGCCCGCGATGGCCAAGATGTCCCCCGGCCGCGCCGCAGTTTCTTCAACCCGCTTCAGCCCCTCGAACGAATACATCTTCGTGATGCGGGTCTTTTCGATAGAACCGTCGAGCTTGCAGATGGAGACGTCGTCGCCTAGGTTTAGAGTGCCGGAAAAGACGCGTCCGATCGCCATGCGGCCGAGATACTCGTTGTAGTCGAGGTTCGCGACCAGCAGTTGCAGTACAGCCTTGGGATCGCCGGTGGGTGGGGGTACGGTGTGGATGATTGTTTCGAAAAGAGGGCGGAGGCTGTCGGATTCATCGTCTGGGTCGAGCTTGGCGATACCGTCCCGCGCCACGGCATAGAGCACCGGGAAGTCGAGCTGGTCTTCATCGGCGTCTAGGTCAATGAAAAGGTCGTAGACCTCGTTGACGACGTCTTGGATGCGAGCGTCCTGGCGGTCGATCTTGTTGATGACGACGATCGGCGTCAGGTGTGCCTCTAGCGCCTTCATGAGGACGTAGCGAGTCTGCGGCAGCGGACCCTCGCTCGCGTCGACCAGCAGCATCACGCCGTCGACGATTTTCAACGCCCGCTCGACCTCGCCACCAAAGTCGGCGTGGCCCGGCGTGTCGACGATGTTGATTTTATGCTCGCCGTAGCGAACACCGGTGGTCTTGGCAAGGATGGTGATGCCGCGCTCGCGTTCGAGCTCGCCGGAGTCAAGCGCGCGATCTTCGACATTTTCGCGTTCACCGAAAATGCCGCTTTGCTTGAACATGGCGTCGACGAGTGTGGTTTTGCCGTGATCGACGTGGGCGATGATGGCGATGTTGCGGGTAGACGTGGACTGCATGGGGATACAGGAATCCTCAGTTTCGGATGGGAACAAGGGAGACCGGGAGGGTCGACCGTCCGCGGCGCGGGCGGCAACTCTTAGCTTAGCGGTTGGCGGCGGAACCTGTTAGTGGCTATCGCGGTTATTCATGTAGTCAACGGATAGAGACTCCTAGCGTCATGACTCGCGGGTGCGGCGTGGCCGCCAAATGTCCGGAAATGTCCGGTTTTCTCTTAAAATCGAGTGCCCGGACTAGAAAATCTCCGCGTGCTCATCGGTGTGTACCAGCGGCGTTGTGCGGTGAGCGCTACAGCAATGCCGGGTTGCTTGGTTGCTTTTCCTCCGAGGACAGCCATCGCGCGAGGCCGTTCAGACGCACGGTCTCCGGCACCTCCTCTTTTCTCCGATCGCCGTGGCTTCCCAGTATCAGGATAAGACCCGTGTCAAGGGGTTTTTGGGTAGAGTTCGCGGGCACCGCGTGGCTGGGTCGGAGCTATCGCTGGGTCGGACTTGGGACGGGGGTCTGCAACGAGAACACTCTCATATTCTCAAACGGTCGTGAGATGTGGAATGCGCACGGTTCGTGAGACCACGAAATAAGGGACGGTCTCCCGAGCAGCGATTCAGCGGCCCGGGCCGCCCGAAGGAAATTCCGCCCGTCCGTCTCAAGCGTGGAGGCGATCGTCCTTCAAGGTCGGCAGAGCCTTGATCATCTGGCCAGCCTTTTTTTCGGCCATGCGCAGGTCGTAAAGCTTCTGGAGATTGAGCCAGAACTCGGCGCTAGTGCCAAAAAAGTGGGCAAGGCGCAGGGCGGAATCGCCGGTGATGGCGCGCCGGCCGTTGAGAATCTCGGTAATGCGGTTGGTGGGAACTTTTAGATTGCGTGCAAGCGCCGCCGCGCTCATACCTAACTCTTTGAGTTCTTCGGCGAGATGCTCGCCTGGATGGATTGCAGGTATGGCCATGGCTTTTCTCCTAGTGATAGTCAACAATTTCCACGTTCACCGGTCCGACCGACCCTTTGGGCCATTCGAAGCAAATTCGCCACCGGTCGTTGACGCGAATGCTGTACTGGCCCTTGCGGTTACCTTTGAGCGCTTCGAAGCGGTTGCCGGGTAGGGCGGCGAGGTCCTGGAGAGCGACCGCCGCTTCAAGTCGGTCGATCTTCAGCCGAGCGGCATGCTCGATTCCGGAAAACGCCTTTACGCGTTTGCCGTCGGCGAAATCCGTCGTTCGCTTATCGCGATAGCTGACGATCATCCCTGATCCTAGTCGCAATTATGCGTTACGTCAAGCATAATGAACAACGGGCGCGCGAGCCCCGAATGCAGCGTTCGTTCCCTTTGGCTCTAAGGTAGGTGGGGGGGCGTACACACGACTACAAGTGCGCGGCGAAAGTGGTGTCAGAAATCGGGCGTTGTTTCCTTTTCTCCAAAAGATTTTCGTGCCCGGCAGTAGGTTCATTTTCAGATCTCCTGTCTCGTCGTCACGCACGACTATAACGAAATCCAAGTGGCTGGAGGCTGCTTTGGCGCGAACCAAAGTAAGCGCCATGGCGAAGGCACGTCGGGCAAGCGATGGGCCACCGCAAACTCGCACTTCTCGACAACACTGTTTCCAGTAACAGGCGACCAAACCCGCGGATGTGGCCGGTTTTCTCTAGGAATCGCTTCCTTGGAGACCCGCCAGACTTACCGTTTAAAACTCGTCAAACCCCGCCAGAGAGCGAGGGTGTCCTCGCGTGCTCATCCAATTCGATCCCCAGGCCGCAGCCTGAATTCCTCCCCGTGGCCGGATTTGGCAGGGTTTTCGTCAAATTTCTAGCCTCCTGGCCGAGCTGTCCGCATCCTCCCCATATAGTGTAAGGCTCGGCTGTACGGTTTTCGGCCCGCGGGATCGCTAGGTTGTTGATTTCAAAGGCAAAAGAAATTTCAAAACCCCGGTATGACCCTTCTGGGGGCGGGTTCCGTCTCGGCCGCGGCGAGAATCATTCGCCCTTTCTTATGAACATTGAGATCGCTGGAGGCGGCTAGCCATAGCTAATTCCGTGCCTGTCCGCTAGCTCGCGAAATTGGGCGTCGTCCGCTCGACTCCTTCTTTTCGTAAAATATCCACATTTCATCGGATTAAGACTAGGATGTTCCGCGTTCTCGAATGGTTTGTGTCTACAATAATATGGGAAATGGCACCAAGGCGTAACCGGTCAGCCTGGCGAGTACAAAAGTAGTCGACTAATGCCTAGCCATTTAGGTGCGGATTCGCCCCAAGGAGTTAGTATGCTCATCAATGAGATCGATGCTGCAGGCTTGGACGATGACCTCCGCGCCGTAGTCGGGCGTTGGGGTATATCAAACTTGACGCAAATCCAGGTCCTGGCGCTGCAAGCCGGCATTGCCGATGGCAGTAGCCAGTTCGTATGCGCACCAACGTCCTCGGGAAAGACGCTCGTCGGAGAAATTGCGATCCTAGCGGCGCTTCGGCGCCGAAACAAATGCCTCTATCTGGTTTCGCATAAGGCGCTCGCGGATCAGAAGTATGTCGACTTCACGACGCGCTTTGGAGACGGCTCTATTCAACCTGGAGCATCGGTTGGGTTGAGCACTGGTGATCGAGACGAGGGAGAAGTGGCCCCACAGGTGCTTGTCGCAACTTATGAAAAGGCCTTAGCTCTGCTGCTCTCCGGCCAGCTCAATCCGTCTGCGATGGTGGTTGTTGCGGATGAGCTTCAGATTCTAGGTGAGGATTCGCGAGGCCCCAACATCGAGACGCTGTGCGCAATTCTCCGCCAGCAGCCTCTCGCTCAGTTTGTCGCACTCACAGCCACGATTGGAAACGCGTCTGATATGGCCAATTGGCTCCGATGCACCCCCGTAGTTGGCTATGAAAGAGATGTCGAGCTTCATCAGGAAATCTGGAACGACGGGGTCGCCTACAGGGTACGGTTTGGCCAGGAAGAGGGTGAGCGTTGCCACGTTGACGAAGACGTTCCATCGGACGCCCTTGACGTCGTACGGAGGCTTGTCTTGTTCGGGCTCGGACCGGTGCTGATGTTCACAGAGTCACGCAACGAAGCACGTATCCTCGCGGAAGAGTATAGCCAGTCGCTGGCTAGAACTGCGGACGGAATAGCGTTAGCGGACCAGCTTGAACTATTTTCTGAGCCAACCGAATCTTCGGAACAATTGCAGGAAAGTGCGCAGAAGAGGGTTGCATTCCATACTGCTGATCTAACTGCTCAGGAACGGCAGGTGATTGAGTCGGGATTTGCCGAGTCGAACTTTGATGTTTGCTTCGCGACTTCTACCTTGGCCGCCGGGGTCAACTTTCCATTTCGCTCGGTGGTGTTTCCGAAGCTCACGTACCAATATGGCGATCGCGCAGGAACAATGATTACCCGGTCAGATTATCGGAACATGTCGGGTCGTGCGGGGCGTTTAGGCCTTCACGACGACGGCTATGCTGTACTGCTACCTAAGACTCGACAGGAACTAGCGCACGGATCATCTGCCCCGAAAACGAACGCGATCATCTGCCCCGAAAACGACTCCATCGAATCGGGGCTCGTAGGCTTGTCCATGCGACGAACCGTGCTTGCTCTCGTCTCATTTGGCGCGGTGAATGCGCGCGACGTGCTTGCTGAGTTCTTTAAGCACAGCTTCTATTGGCATCAGCTCGAAGAGAAAACCCAGCGAAGCTTAACGATGTCGTCTCGATCGCCGTCCGATCAACTGATTGGCTGATCACAAACAATCTTGTCGAGGAAGACTTCGGTGTACTGCTGCCGACCCCGGTTGGAAAGGCAGTAGCTCAATCTGGACTGCTGCCGACCACTGCAGTTAGTTTCCTGGATATGATGACCACGACCGCTGCGAAGCTCGATGCGGACTTTGATCGGCGCGTTCCGGGACTTATCCACTGGGTCTGCTCCTGCGACGAATTTGCCTCTGATCGACCGTCTCGATTCCTCCCTTGGCCAGCTCGCGGAAGGCCGGTAGATTCTGTTGGGTTTCTGCTTGCTCACGAGATGTTAGGTCCGTTGGATCGCACCAACGGGCGCACAAATCAATGCGCGCACGCTGTGGTCTTGTTTTCCGATGGTGAACTCGAGCGGAAAATTCGCTTCAAAACCAACGTTTCCTCGGGCCAAGTGCATCGTCTAGCTTCCGATGTGGCGTGGGCGTTCGACGGGCTTCGGAAAATCGCTAGCGTCCCTGATCTAGAGTACCCGCAGACAGTGACCAACAAGCTTTCCATGCTTTCCCGACAGGTGCGCTGGGGTGTTCCCGCTGAGGCGTTGGATATATTGCGTGTTGCGCAACGAGAACGGGTGCCGGGAGTGGGGCGACAGCGTGCCGTCGCGCTGCTGGAGGCGGGGATCCAAACGTTCGATCAACTGTTGGGAAGCCCGATACAGGAGGTTTCGCGCGCGCTAGGCAGCGATCGGAGGGCTGAGGCTCTGGTCAAGGCCGTTGCCTCAAGCCTCGGGCACCGAGGGGAGAAATTTCACAATCTGCATATACAATTGGCAGAGACCCTCGGTCTCGGGGATTCCATCAACGCGTGCAACAGTTATCTTGGAACCGACTATGAGGCTTCAATCAAATCCCTCCTAGAATTCGAGAAGAGTTGGGCCGTCCGCGCTGTCGACAAAGGGAAGAGGCAAAATGTCCCGGACTTGCTCGTCTCGCTGGCGGCTCGTTCGATTCTAATCGAGTGTAAGACGACCACCAAGAACCCAGCGCTCATCAACAAAGAAGAGGCCTTTGCGGTCCTTCAAAAGGGTGTAGACTTCGAAGGGTCGATGCATCAAGTGACGATTGGTAAGCCGGGCTTCGACGAACATTCTAAGAAGAAGGTTCAGGGTTCTCGTGATATCACGCTTGTTGAACATGAAGTTTTCATCGAGGGAATGCTCAGACTCGTGTCGCAGGAGATTACTGCGACGAGATTCTTCGATTGGCTCTCTGCACCAGGGTTGGCTGAACTCGACCGGCTGGGCGGGGCTCCGAGCTACGAAATTCTTCGAAACCAAAAATCTGCCGCACACTCGCCTGGGTAGAGAGGGGGAACCGGGACGGCTTACCCAATGCATTCGTACTCGCACGAAACGGCATTTCGACGCGGGATCTGACAATCGGAGACACACACGGAGTTATTTAGGTTTTTGCATGCCAATGGGTTCCAGCGATCGTAACTTTCATAGACTGGTCTTCTCGGACGGGGCAATCCCCGGAGTAAAAGGAAACAACGCCCGATTTTCTATACGCTGTGTGAGGTGCTGGAATGCGCGCGGTCGGTGAGACCAGGAAATAAGGGACGGGTTGCCGTTCGCTGCAAAAGGTGGATTGCCCACGGAAAACGAGGCTTGCAGAGAGGGGAGACAATACCATAGCTGAAGGGGTCTGTTTCAAGTCCTGTTCAGGCTGAGAATGGGCGTCGTCCTATTTGCTGCTGATAGGCCTAGACGTCAACCAGCAACTTTCGCAGCCGCTCCACTTCACCCGGTTTGGTTTCGGCGATGTTTTCGGCTTCAGTGGGATCGGATTCGCGATCGAATAGCCGCGTTTCGTTGCCAAGGCCGGTGATCTCGCCCACCACCAGCTTGTATCGCTGATCTTCGACCATCCGCCAGTTGCCTAACCCCGAGCGTTGATGCTCACGCTCGCTGTAGTTGCCGTTGTCGAGTAGCGGCCGCAGCGAGCGCCCCTGCATCTGTGGCGGAACGGCAACATCGCCGTAGTCCAGATGCGTCGCCGCAACGTCGATCAAGCTCGTCAACGCGTCGCTCTCGAACCCCTGGCGGACGCCCGGCCCCGCGATCACTAGCGGCACGCCGGCGCTCGCAGCGAACGGCACGGACTTGCCCCAGCGGCCGTGGTCGCCACACATCTCGCCGTGGTCGCTCGAGTACACGATCACGGTGTTATCGAGCTGCCCATTCTCTCGTAGGTAGTCAACGTAGATGCCAAGCCAGCGATCGATGTTCTCGATCATCGCCGCGTAGTTCTGGCGGATTGCGATGTGCTTCTCGGCCGTAAACGGTCCCTCGTAGTGATCGGGCTGCGGGAATCCGTCGATCACCCGGCCGGTACCGCGATACTGCGCCGCCATGCTTTCGGTGATGTCATTGGGCGGATGCGGCCCAACAAAGTTGAGCACAAGATGCCAGGGTTCGCCTTCGGGTGCGCGATCGAGCAGTTCCAGGCCATTGCGGGCGATCCAGTTGTCGCAGTAGGCGTCATCAGGCAGCGGACAAGGGTCGGTTTCGCCCCACCACAGCATGTCCCTGTCATCGGCCATCCGGCGTAGCTCGTCCGCCCAAATCTTCCCGAGAGGCGGTTCAAGCGAGTCGAGGTAGAGGTAGTAGGGGTCTTTCGGGCCGATCGGTTCTCTCAGATAGGCCCCCATTCCGTCGCCCTTGCCGCAATTGTCGATCTGGTCGGAGAACCCCCAGGCTTCTTGAAAGTGCTTTCCGTCGAGGCCCCACGATCTTCCGGGCTTGTCCAGATCGAGTTTGCCGCAAGCCATCGTGTAATAGCCGGAGTCGCGTAGTAGACGGTAGTAGTTGGTGTGGTCGAGGGGGAAAGGGTCGGCGTTGCCGCGCACGCCACAGTTCTCGTATTCCATACCCGAGGCGAGGCAAGCTCGCGACGGTGCGCATACCGGCGAGTTCACGATTGCCCGCGAGAAGCTCGAGCCGCGTTCGCGCAGGGCCGCGAGGTTTGGAGTCGGAACAGGAACGTTCTTGTTCCAAGAGACCCAGTCATGGCGGTGCTGGTCGGGAAAGAAAAACAGCAGGTTGGGGCGCTGAACCTTCCTTGGGCCGGGGCTCTCGCAAGCGCCGAGCGCCGAAGCGCCAGCCGCACCGATGAGAAAATCTCGACGATTGGATTCGCTGGGCATGTTGCCAAATACTGTACTCCCCCGCTAGGCAAAAGGGAAAGCGGGTTTGAATGACGTGGGCATTTCGAGGCTCTCGCGAGGGTATGGCTGAGTGATTCGGCGGGAAGCGTGGACTTCCGCCCACGGAACCGCTTCGACTTGTAGTGAGAGGGAGGGGTGAAAAAATCGCCTGTCCGTATCTGGATTAGTTCACACCTTCTAGTCTCCTTGCGTACTCGGGGCGTTTTCTCCATTCGTCAAAGTACGGCTCGTATTGTTCTAGCTCCATCCAGAAGATGGGCTCGGACTCGGCGGGATCGGTCTTGCCTTCGGGGTAGTCATTGCCTGCGACGCTGGCCTCTACCGAGGCGTTCCACGCTTCGAAGGCCATTCGCATGCGCTTGGCTTCGGCGGGCGTAGAAGAGTAAATGTCCGTCGTTTCTTTCTCGTCCTTGCCTAGGTCATATAGCGCATATTGGGCGGAGGCCACGTCGACTGTGACCAGTTTCAGGTCGTTGTCGATCAGGGCGGCGTGCAGGTCTTCGCCGCGTAGGTAACGGAACCCAAGCGGCTTCTCGCGGCGCTTGAGTTCCTTTTCGAACAATGGCGCTAGGCTGAGCCCGTCCTGCGGCTGCTCGAGGGCGGAGTCAGGTAGGCCAACGATCTCGGCGAGCGTTGGAAAAATGTCCACCGTCGCGGCCGGGTATTTCGTGATGCGAGGCCTGCTGATTTTCTGGGGCCACTCGATAATTGCCGGTACGCGCAGCCCGCCCTCGTAGACGCTGCCCTTGAAACCACGCAGCCCGCCGACGGTGCTTGGCTCGATGCGCGGCAGACCGCCGTTGTCGCTGGTGTACCAGACTAGGGTTTCTTGCTCGACGCCGAGATCACGCAGGCCCGAGCGCAGCGCGCCGATGCTGCGGTCCATCGCGACCAGCTCGCCGAGCTGGTTGCGCGAACGGTCGTCAAGTCCCTCAAAACCTTTCATGTCTGCTTCGCTGGCGACCATCGGGTCGTGCGGGGTGCCGTACCAGATCACGGTGAAAAAGCGCTGTTTCGCCGCGGCTTGCTTGGAGATAAATTTCATCGCCTCGGCAACGATAATTTCTGAGGAGTCACCTTTGAATTCCTCGAATTTACCCATGCGGCTCATGACCGGGTTGCGATCGAAAAAGTTCGTTACCGAAAGCCACTCGCCGAATCCGAAAACTGATGGGCTTTGGTCGTCGGCAGCGAAGATCGGCACACCCGGTCCGCGAATGCCGTTGAGGTGCCATTTGCCGAAGTGCCCTGTTTCGTAGCCGGCTTTGCGCAGCGCTTGAGCGATGGTGCGCTCTTGCGTGCGCAGGCCAAAGCCGTGGTTTTGCACACCGGTGCGGTCGTTGGTGCGCCCGGTCATCACGGTGGCGCGGGTCGGTGAGCAGACCGGGGCTCCGGCGTAGAAGCGGTCAAATCGCAGACCGGCGGCGGCCATTGCGTCAAGGCTTGGCGTCTTGAGCAGTGGGTGATTGTAGTAGCCGGTTTGTCCCCAGCCCTGGTCGTCGGCCATCACTAGGATGATGTTGGGGGGCTCCGCGGCGGCGGCGGAAAGCGCGCAGGCGAAGAGAATGGCGAGGGGTACTGTTTGTTTCAAAGTGGGTCTCGGATAGGGGTTCAATAGCTTAGCCTAGCTTGGCGTTGAAGATTTGACGCGGCCGTTTGAAGTCCAGGACGCCTTTGATGCGTCGAGGCGATCTTTGCACTGGAAGATATGAGTTTGATCTTGTTCGCTAGAACGTCAGTGCTGGCTTTGAACGCTATTCCGCGCCGCCCGAGGCCACTTTCTCTAGATGCCTTAGTAAACCTTTCTTAAGCTCACGATTTCCATGGACCGGGACCGAAATCTTCTCCTGTCGACCGTGTTTCTCATAGAGGTGATGGCTTCCGTTTATTCGCAAGAGGTGCCAGCCCGTCCGTTCGAGGCGGCGAGCAAACTCCTTGCCGGTCATCTCGGCCTAAACGGCAATTTCAACGACTTCAGCGTCTGCTTCCAACTCCTGTAATTCGACGTCTGTTGCGAGGCAGCCCTCAACAGCTTCATGGAGGTTTCGTAGCAATTCCTCACGAGTCTCACCCTGCGTGGCGCAGCCTGGCAGGGCGGGAACCTCGGCCCAATAGCCGCCTTCAGCGGCGCTGTGGATAATAGCAGTCACGTTCATTCTTGGTTTGATTGTAGCCGAGAGGACCGCACCGCGAGGCGGTGCGGCTCGGTACTGCGAGAGTTTCGGTGTGTTGCCTGCTTGGTCCAGTTCCACTAGTTGAGGGGTAACAGCGCGACCAGCGCCGCGGATCCTGGCAGCGCTGTCGAACTTTACCGTTTTGAGCTAACCATCTGAATCGAGCCGGTGACGGGCTTGAGCGGCGTCAACCCGGGCCGTCCGCGGTTCGACCCAGCCCGCGTCCGTGAGTATACTCAGCCTTAGATGACATACAAGGTAGCGCTGCGCAAAACGGAAGAAGGGTACAGCGTGCCCTGCCCGGGGCTTCCTGGATGCTGGTCACAGGGAGCTAGTGAGGTCGAGGCCATTGAGAATATCCGCATTGCTATCGAGGAGTACCTCGATGTCGTCGCAGAGCGCATTGCCGACAGCGAGATTCGCGAAGTCGAAATCGCTTTCTAAGCATGCCGAAATGGGCGTGGCTCGTTACGATCCCTCGCAGCGACCCGATTGACGCCTACACGATGGGCGGTATCGCGCAGGATGCGGTGCTTACGGTTCAAGAACTCAAGCGCTTGCCGTAGGCGGTGGTGAGGATCGGGCGCCGGCGGTTTTTCGAACGCGCTCCCGGGCCTCGTATTTACGCACTTTCCCTCGCCGCCCGGTGAGAAATGCCGGGCTGGAGGGCGTACTATATACCCAGGGCCGTTGGAGGCCCAACGATGACTCGATCAAAAGCCAGTTGGGTTTGGTTCGCGGTGGCGATCGTGGCACTCAGCTACGCCGTATCGTTGCGCCCGCCACTGTTCGCTCAGGACTCGGAGGCGGCTGACAACGAGGTTCTGCCCGTCCTCAAAAAGAATTGCTTCCAGTGCCACGGCGCCGATCTGAAGATGGCGAATCTGGACTTGCGCACTCGCGAGGCGATGCTGAAGGGCGGCGACAAGGGCCCGGCGCTGGTGCCCGGCAAAGCCGATGAAAGCCTGCTATACAGGCGGGTAACCGGCCACTCGACCCCGCGAATGCCGATGGCGCCATTGCCTGCGTTGAGCGACAGCGACATTCTCGCGCTCAAGACCTGGATCGATCAGGGGGCCGCATGGGGCACGGAGACGTTGCGCGCTGATACCAAAGCGCCCGGCGACAAGGCGAACGCCAGCTACCTTGAATATGAGGAACGGGTCATCACTGACGAGATGCGTCAGTGGTGGGCCTTCAAGCAACCGGTCCGCTACCCCTTGCCGGTCGTAAGCGACTCGCGGTGGTCGGCGAACGCAATCGATAGTTTTGTCAAGTCCACGATGGACGCCAAGGGGTTGGCTCCCGCGCCTGAGGCTGACCGCTTCACGCTCATCCGCCGGGTTTACCTCGACCTGACAGGGCTGCTGCCTACTCCGGAGCAAGTCGACGCGTTCGTCAACGACAGCTCACCGCAAGCTTACGAAGAGCTTATCGAGAGCCTGCTCGCGTCACAGCACTATGGCGAGCGTTGGGGGCGCTTCTGGCTCGATGTGGTTCGCTACTCGGACAGCTCCGGGTTCGAGCATGATCGCACGTTAGATACCGCTTGGCGATATCGCGACTACGTCATCAACTCACTGAACGAGGATAAGCCGTACAACGAGTTCCTAATCGAGCAGATCGCGGGTGATGAAATTGATCAGCCGACTGACGATAGTGTCACGGCTACCGCCTTTTACCGGGTGGGCCCGCGGGTGCGATTCCGCGAAAAGGCTAACCCCTACTATCGCTATGACTATCTCGACGACATAGTCCGGACGACGTTCCAGGGCTTCATGGGCATGTCAGTACATTGCGCTCGCTGCCATGACCACAAATTCGATGCAATCACGCGCATGGATTACTACCGCTCGGTGGGCATGTTCTTCGGGTATGTACGATACGACCATCTGCTTGGTCCTAAACAGAAAGCCGACGAGTGGGTGCGGGCTAAGAAAGAAAGCCTGAAGGCAATCGCGCCGTTGAAGCGCGCCATCGCAAATATCGAAGCGCCGTACCGAGAGCTGGAGTTCGAGAAAAGGCTCAGCGCCTTGCCCGAGGATGTGCAGCTGGCGGTCAAAACTCCGATGGACAAGCGCACGCAAGGTCAGAAATTACTGGCGGCGCAGTTCGAGAGAAACTATGAGGGCGCTGAAGCCGGTCCGGACGATGACCTGGGCGAAATCGTGCTCTCGGCGACGAACGACGTCGACTATCGTCTGTCGTCACTGCCGGGAGGCGCACTGGAATTTTCGCTCAGACTCAAGGCCAAACAAAAGGCCGCCGGCACCTTGCCTGTCGCACCCGCGCCGCGGCCGGGAGCGCCTCGAAATCTAGGCCCTGAAGATGAGCGAAAGAGGCAGGCCCTCAAGGACCAGATTGCGGCGATCGAAAAGATGACGCCTAAAGCGCCGCCGGCGGTGGAAGGTGTTCGCGATGGCGACTATCGGCTGGCGCCAAACGCGGCGGGCGATGCGGTGGTCTCGGGCTACTACATTCCCGATTACGGCGAATTGACCGGTAAGTACCTGCCCGAGCCTGGCCGGCAATTTGACGTCCCGCCGGTACATTTCGGATCGAACGGATTGGTGGTCGAAGAAGACCGCAAGGCGCCGGTCGTGGAACCCGGTTTCTTGACCGTATTGGCTCGGGGCGACGAGAGCGCTACGCGTCCGCCGGACCGCACTGACTACGTGACGAGTGGCAGGCGGCGCGCCTTAGCTGAGTGGATCGCTTCGCCTGAAAACCCGCTGACTTCGCGCGTGATCGTCAACCGCCTTTGGTACTGGCACTTTGGCAAGGGCATCGTACCGACGCCTGGGAACTTCGGAAAGATGGGCATGCCACCGACGCATCCGGAATTGTTGGACTGGATGGCGACGGAGTTTATTCGCCAGGGTTGGAGCATCAAGCAGATGCATCGGCTGATTATGAACTCCGAGACTTACAAGATGGCGTCCAGCTTTTACAGTGGCCAGAATGCCGAGAAGGATCCTACGAATACCTTCTTCTGGCGCTTTCCGTTACGACGTCTCGAGGGCGAATCGATCCGTGACGTTGTGTTGTCAGCCAGCGGCCAGCTCAACTTGAAGGCGGGTGGCGAACCCTTTTACCCGGCTCTTCCCGAGAGTGTACGCGAGGGCTATCAGGGCGGCAAGTGGATCTTAACCAAAGAGGGGCCGGAGACTTGGCGGCGCAGTATTTACGCTTACTGGAAACGTGGCTTAAAGTTTCCGATGTTCGACGTGCACGATCAACCAGATCCGAACGTCACTACCGAGAAACGCAATGTCAGCACGGTACCGACGCAGGCGCTAACGCTGCTCAATGGCGAATTTGTCCTGCTTCAAACGCGACATCTTGCCGAACGCGTAATGCATGAGGCGCCGGGGGCCGCGGGGAATTGGGTGAAAAGGCTCTACCAGATTACGTTGAGCCGCGAGCCCAGCGAGAAAGAGTTAGCCGTCAGTCTGGAGTTCCTGAACAGTGAGCGAAAGCTGCAAGCTGAAAAGGACTCGCCCGACGTAGCAGCGCTGGCCAATCTGTCGCACGTCATGCTGAACTCTAGTGAGTTCGTGTATATCAACTAGGGGGGATGCCGATCATGAGCTCACTCTTTGGAAAGAAGATCGACCAGAGCAAGCGCTTCATGAGTCGACGTGATTTCTGGTCTAACGCCGGCATGGGTATTGGCGGACTGGCGATCGCTGACCTGATGGCGCGGGACGGCCTGCTGGCTGCTCCTCCGGCTATGGATGCGAACAGTTGCCTAGGCTCAGAGGGGATCACCGAGTCTCCGTATTTACCCAAGCCGCCGCACTTCAAACCGCGGGTTAAATCGGTGATTCACCTGTTCATGAGCGGCGGCGTGAGCCACGTCGACACGTTCGACTACAAGCCGGCGCTCGAAAAATACCACGGCGTGGCGCTCGGAGCCGGCGTTGCGGGCATCGACGGTGACGGCCAAGTGATCGTGCGTCAGGGCTACCCGGGCCCGTTAATGAAGAGCCCGTTTGCGTTTAAACAATACGGGCAATCGGGCGCATGGGTTTCTGAGCTGTTTCCTCACATGTCGACCATCGTGGACGACTTGGCGTTTATCCACTCGGCAAAGGGCAGGTCGAATGACCATGTGCTCTCGCACTACGAGTGGAATACGGGCATGATCCTGATGGGGTACCCAAGCGTCGGCGCATGGGTGACTTACGGGCTCGGCAGCGAGAACGGCAACCTGCCGGCATTTGTCGTGCTGTACGACCACCGGGGCGGGCCCTTTAGCGGACCGACCAACTGGCACGCGGGTTTCCTGCCGGCTTCGTACCAAGGCACGGTATTCCGCTCGTCTGGGGACCCGATCCTCGATCTCAAGCCGCCTTCAGAATATTCGACGGTTGAGGAGGAGCGCCGCAAGCTCGATCTGCTCGCCAGGATGAATCAGAATCACGCTGAAAAACACCCGGGCGTGTCGGATCTTTCGGCGCGGATTGCCTCGTATGAGTTGGCCTACCGCATGCAAGGTTGCGCGCCGGAAACGGTTGACATCAAGGCAGAGAGCGACGAGACCAAGCAGCTATACGGGTTGAACAAAACGGTTACGGAGCCGTTCGGCCGGCAATGTCTATTGGCGCGGCGGCTGGTGGAGCGCGGGGTTCGGTTCGTCCAACTTTATAGTGGCGCGATCGTTAATCAGAATGTCGATACGTGGGACGCTCACAGCAATATCCTGACGAACCACACGATGCACGCGGCCGAAGTTGACAAGCCAATCACGGGGTTGATTACGGACCTCAAGCGTAGCGGTTTGCTCGAAGACACCTTGGTGGTATTTCAGTCGGAGTTTGGCCGCATGCCGATCTCGCAGAAGGCGCTCGGGCGTGACCACAATCCTGGCGCGATGACGATGTGGATGTGCGGCGGCGGTATCGAGGGTGGCCAGCACATCGGCGCGACGGACGAAGTCGGATACAAAGCCGCCGAACAGGTGATCACGAACCACGATGTCCACGCAACCCTGCTCCATATGCTTGGCCTCGATCACAAGAAGCTGACCTTTTACTTCAATGGCCGTAACATGCGACTGACGGATGTTCATGGCGAAGTGATTCCGCAGATCGTTGGCAGTCAGTCCGCGTAGTGTGGTGATGACGGCTGATACTGACTAGAGACTGGATAGCCCCAATGAAAACCCGCTCTGTTTTGCTTGTTTTATTCGCCGCACTTACCGCCGTTGTGCTACTGTCGCAACGCCCGGCAGGCAACCGCGCCGAGCAATTGCGACAACGGTCACTCGATCGGGAGGCGGCGCTCGCTACTGATCCGTTCGTCGGAATCCGTACGACATCCGGCGTTCAAGAAGGCCTGTTCAAGATCGAGTCGAGCGGTGTGTCGACCGAGCCCGTGCTCAAGGCCGCCGAAAAATTCCTGTCGGCACTCTCGGAACCTCAGCGCAAGAAGACTGTTTTTCCGGTCGATGACCCGGAGTGGCGGCAGTGGATGAACCAGCACTTCTACGTGCGAAAGGGCGTCGGATTCGACGAGATGGATTCTTCCCAGAGAGACGCTGCATTCGGACTGATGCGCGCTTCGCTCAGCGCCGACGGCCTCAAACTGAGCCGCGACATCATGAACCTCAACCGCACGTTAGGCGAACTCAATAACGACAACTTCGACGAGTATAGCGAGTGGCTTTACTGGATTACCGTGATGGGCGAGCCGTCGTCAGATAAGCCCTGGGGCTGGCAGATTGACGGCCATCACTTGATCATCAACTACTTCGTGTTGGGTGACCAGGTTGTGATGACGCCGCTGTTTATTGGCTCGGAGCCCGTTGTAGCGACGTCAGGCAAATTCAAAGGCACTTCGATCATGCAAAGTGAGCAGGACGACGCGCTGAAGCTAGTACGCGCCCTGAGCGAGAGTCAGCGATCTGTCGCGATTCTCGAGAGTTCTAAAGAGAGCAACAACAACTTGAGTGAGGCTTTCCATGACAACGTCGTGCTCGACTACGCCGGCCTCAAAGTTTCTGAATTCTCTGCCGCGCAGAAAATACAACTGCTAGGTTTGATGGCGCTTTACGTTAACAACATGGACGACGGGCACGCCAAGTTACGCATGGAGGAAATCGAGGCGCATCTCGACGAAACCTACTTCGCCTGGATTGGCGGCACCGCTGATGACTCGGTTTTCTACTACCGCATCCATAGCCCAGTCGTGCTCGTGGAATTTGATCACCAGCGACCGGTCGGCATTCGTCACCTTCATCCGGGAGTTCGGCTGCCGATTCGAGAGCATGTGCATGCGGTGGTACGCACGCCGAATGGGAACGACTATGGCAAGGACTTGTTGCGCCAGCATTATCTGCAGAGCCACTCGGGAGACTAGGCCGCAAGTCTCACGAGCTGACGACGAAAACTTGCGATAGTTGGGCTTGGTTCTTGGGCTCTTGATTGGTGGTGGTTCGTGGGTTGTTCCGCTGGGATGGGACAGTCCCGCCCCGTGATGCAGTTCCTCCTCCGCTGTTAGTTAGACGGGACAGCCTAGGTGAGACTGCCCCGCCGGTTGGTTTGCCTGCTCATTTCAAACTCGACAAACCGATAAAATGGGAGCTCCCAAGTTGCTAAACCTCCGTGTACCAGCGACGTTGTGCGGGCAAGCTTTTTTGTTGCGGCGCGGGATACTTTGCGCCGAAACGTGGGATATTCGGTTTTGAAGTTCGATTGCGCCTGCTGCAATGAAAAACGGCCGGTTAGCGCTCTTTGTTCGCCTCTCTTGATGCTTCCGGGCAGACCCAAGCATTCAAGTCGAAGACACAGTCGTCAGCGATTCCAGCGGCCGAACGGAGTTCGGTAAGAAGATCCGAGCGCCCCTTCTCTGCATCCTTCACGGCTTGCAGGGCGGCTTGAAACTGGTCCGACGCACGCCGTAGCGATTGCTGCGCGATCGCCAGCTTAGACACAGCGGTTCGGCTCGCCTCCGTCGGCGGCAACAACCTAGCAAGGTCGCCGTCGGAAAGCTTGACTCTCTCAGCCGCGAACGCGTAAGGGACCATCGTCAACAACAGCAACAGACTATAAAACCGTTTCATCTTAATCACTCCTTTTTCGACGCGTTGCGCCTACGGTGTTGCCGGCGCCCGCAGCGTGTCGTTTAGTTCTGCATCTTGAGCCGTCTTCGCGTCCTTCTTAGCCGTCTCGTGTTGGGCGAAGAATGAGGGACAGGAAGCCGGTACGTCGCCACAAGCCCTGAGGACCGATTCACGCAGCACGATCTTGAATCGAGCATTGAGAAGTGTCAAGGGCGGAGTAAATGTAGACCGCTTCGGCGGAGCAAAAATAGACCAGTTGGCGGGGATCCAGCGGTTTGCGTGGGACGGCTGGAACGGAGCCTGAGGACGCCCTTTAGGGCGGCCCAGGCGTAGTGGAAGACGGCCCACGCAAACCGGCGCGAGCGGCCGGCGGGTCAGTTTGAAGAGCGCGGGCGCTTCTTTTTGCTTTGCTTGAGGCGGTAGCTGTCGCCGTTCATCTCGAGGATATGGACGTGATGCGTGAGCCGGTCAAGCAGAGCGCCGGTCATGCGTTCGGAACCCAGCACCTCGGTCCACTCGGTGAACGGCAGGTTCGAGGTCAGCAACGTCGAGCCCTGTTCGTAGCGCTGCGAAAAGATCTCGAACAGCAGCTCTGCCCCGGTCTTCGACAGCGGCACATAGCCCAGTTCATCGACGATCAGTAGATCCTGCTTGGCAAGTTGTTTCTGGACCCGTAGTAGTTGCCGTTCGTCACGGGCTTCGAGCAGTTCATGGACCAATCCCGCGGCGGTGGTGAAACGTGTGCGATAGCCGCTCTGACAAGCTGCCAGTCCCAGCGCCAAGGCGATATGCGTTTTGCCGGTGCCGGAGTTCCCCAGCGCCAAGACGTTCTCACGGCGGTCGATGAACTCACAGCGCGCCAGCTCCAGAACGAGCTTCTTGTTCACCGAGGGTATGGCCAAGAAGTCGAACGTGTCGAGACTCTTCGTCACCGGGAACTTGGCGGCCTTGATGCGACGCTCGGTCGCCCGCTGCT
The DNA here is from genome assembly GCA_965247305.1 of Bryobacterales bacterium. Taxonomy (GTDB): domain Bacteria; phylum Acidobacteriota; class Terriglobia; order Bryobacterales; family UBA6623; genus CATQHP01. The sequence goes on from OZ252030.1 coordinate 530,445, forward strand.
CGCGATCGACCAGTTCCAGCTCGCAGAGTTGCTGTAGGAAGTCCCGAAAGTCCAAGCCTTCGGCGGCGCAGCGCCGAGCCAGTTTGTCGTACTCGCGCAGGAAGGTCGGCAGCCGCAGCGCTTTCAGGTGGGTTTCCAGCAGCATTCTCGACTTCGCCATCAGCTTGCTCCTGCTAGCAGCGCCAGATAGGATGCCGGCGACGTCTGCTCGACCTGAGCCGTCGGCAGGTGGGGATACTTCGTTAAGTCGAGCTTCGGCGGACGTTGCTCGATCGCGCACAGCAGTAGATGCTTGACGGCGTCAAAGCCAATCGTTCCCAGTAGACAGACTTGGCGCACCGCCGTTGCGACGTGCTCAAGGGGGAAGTCCTCCAACAGTCGCAGGACCTGTACGTACTCGCGCTTGCCCGCTTTGTCCAACCGCGATTCGAGCAGTCGTCGCAGCTTCGCAAACTCCGGCGGCAACTCCCAGCCGACCAACGGCGCGGCTTGATCGAGCGCGTTGGTCTTGCGTTCCAACAACGCCAAGTAGTGCAGCGGATCGAAAACCAACTCTTCACGTTCATAGCTGCGCTGATGGCGGGCGATCTCTTCGCTGCCGCAACAGATCACTACCTCATCCACGTAGGCTTTGATCAGGACCTGGCGGTGGCCGTAACGCGTTGGCACCGAATAATCGTTTGTCGCGTAGCGCACCAGCGACAACGAAGTCACCCTTGTCGAGCGTTTGTCGCAGGCATCGTAGGCTGTCGGTGCCAAGGGCAAGAGCGCTTCCCGATCGCGCTCGAAGCGTTCGCCGACGGTTTCGGTGTGCCGTCGCAAACGCCGTTCACGGTTGGCTCGGCACTTCTCTTCGAGGTGTTCGTTGAAGGCTTCCCAACTCTCGAATCTCGGGATCGGCACCATGAAATTGCGCCGTGCGAAGCCCACTAGCCCTTCGACTTTTCCCTTGTCGTTGCCCTTGCCCGGACGCCCGAAACGATCGGCGAACAGGTAGTGCGACTGCAGTTCGCTGAACACCCGCGTACGTTTGCGCGTGCCGTCGCCGAGAATCCTTGCCACCGCCAGCGTCGTGTTGTCGTAGACGATGTTGCGTGGCACGCCGTCGAAATAACGAAACGCGGCGTTGTGTCCTTCGCAAAAGGCTTCCGTCGTCTCGGCGGGAAAGGCCTTAACGAAGGCGTCGTCGCTGTGCGGCAGATCGACAACCAAGAAGTGCGCCTTGCGCTGGACTCCATTGATAACGACAACCGCTTCGCCGAAGTCGGCCTGCGCGTCGCCGGGCGGATGCGCCAGTGGCACGAACATCTCTTGTCCACCGAGCTTCTTCTCGCGGACGTAGTCCTTGACGATCGTGTAGCCACCGCTGAAATCGTACTCCTCGCGTAGGCGATCGAAGATGCGTTTCGCGGTGTGACGTTGTTTCTTTGGTTGTTGCTGATCGTCGAGCAGGATCTGATCGATGATTCCGGTGAACGCTTCGAGCTTCGGCCGTCTCACCGGTTTGCTCCGCCGATAGCCCGGCGGAGCAGCGTAGCGCAGCATTTTGCGCACCGTCTCCCGCGCTAAGCCAAACCGCTTGGCGGCTTCGCGTTCACTCAGCCCTTCGACGTAGACACTGCGCCGTACTTGAGCATATAGCTCCACGCGATACATCCTTCCCGTGTTCCACAAAACACCGAATGGATGCCAGCGGACCACCCGGGCGGTCTAATTTTCCGCCGCCCTTGAACGGCTTTAAAACGCCGTTCTGTGGTCTAGTTTGTCAGCGCCGTTCTCAGATTTCGACAGGAAGCGAATGCGCCCGGCCATTACGCCGCCCTCCGCGCGTAGCTCACGCGCCCCTTGCGCTGCCGCCTGCCACGCAATAGACCGATCGCCATCTCGACCGCGTCGGGTCCGTCGTCATGGTTCGCGGAAACGCCGAGGTCCTCGAACTGCTCCAAGCAAAGATCGATATCGTTCGTGCGGTAGCTCGAAGTCGGATGCGGAAACCACAACCGGCCTTGCTCGGCCAACGGCTGCAAGCGCTCGATACGAGACATCTTGTCGCCGGAGGGCTTGACCTCCTTGGTCGGTAACTGCAAGTTCGCCTTGGCCGACTGCTCGTCGAGGTCTTGCTTCAACACGTCCTGATACGCGGTCGTCTCGACTCCGAACCGCCAAATGCGCGGCCAACGCCTCGCCGTCGACAGCACCAGTTCGATCTGGCGCTGAAACTTCATTCGAGCCAGCTTCACCGACAGCACGTAATAGTTGCCGCCGTGAGCGCCGACGACAACAACCGCCGTATAGTCCGACGACGCGCCGGCCTTGCGGCGCTTGCCGACGGCCGGGTCGATCGCCGCCGCCAAGACCATATCGAGGTCGGCAATGTCGGCGTCGGTGAAAAACTTCCAGTCGTCTGGCGAGAAGACCTGATCGTCGTCGTTACGAGGTTCGTTCATGAACTCGCAATCAAACGCCCGCCGCCCGATCTCTTCCCGCTTGGCCTTGAGCTTCGCCAGCGACCACTTCGCCGGCCATAACGCCTTGCCCTTCTCGATCGCCCGCCAAATCCGCGTGACGTAGTTCGGCCTTTCCTTGAGCAGATAGGTCATCAGCGAGACCCGAGACAGGATCGTGCCGACCACGAACAGTTGGCCCTCTTGGCCGAGATTCGACACCGTGCGGTCGAACCAGCGGATCAGTTTCTCGACCCGCTCACGGCTCAGCACCAATTCGTCGTCTTCAAGGTCATCGCAGATCGTCAGATCCGGGCGGTTCTCCCTGAAGCGCAAGCCGCGAATCTTGCTGCCACGCGAGCGCGCCGCGACTTTGACGCCGCTCGAAGTTTCAAACTCGTATTCGGCCCACTTCCGCTCGCCTACAAGATCACCGTAGTCTCCGATCAGACGGTTGTTCTCTTCGAACTCCCGGCGCGCGTCGTCGACCGCCATCCGCGCGTCGTCATCCGTAGCGCGAATCAACACGATGAATTTCTTGCGCCTGTTCGAGACGCACCAAAGCATGTACGCGAAAAGCAAGGTCGACTTGGCGTGCTCGCGCGGCGCGGCCGCCGCGCCCTTCTCGTGAACCGTCAGCATCTCCGCCAACTCGGCGTGGAACTTCGCCGCCGACAGCGAGAAGTAATGACCGAGGTAATAGTGGCACCACCACGCAAAATCCGACTTGCCGCGCTCGATACGCTCATCCTTAGTAAGCTCGCCCGACGCACCAAGACGCCCAACCGCCGCCGAGGCAACCCCGGCGGCCGTCAGCGTTTCGCGCTTGGCGGGCTTACGCGGCATCAGACCTCCGCCTCGACGCCGCTCAATGTCGGCAGGAACATCAGCCCTCGGCGGCGCAAGTGCCGCAAAGTCGAGTCATGGGCGGCTTGCACCGCCTGAGCCCGTAGGTCATCCCGCAGATCGAAGTTCAAAGTGCCGATGCCGCCGACAGCCAGCCGCACCGTCTGAGCCGCAAAGCGCCGCAAGTCGTCGCGGTCTTCCCGGCTTCGGGCCGCTTCGATCACCCGCGCCAGAAACTCGTGAAACTCAGGAATCAGCGACCGCCGCCGCTCGGCATCTCCGTGCGCCGGCGCGTCCTTGTCAAGGGTGAACGCGACGATCTTGTCGACATCGCGAATCAACTCCGCCGTGAAGTTATTTGTTACGCCGCCGTCGACGATGCGGTGGCCGGCGAGGTCCCGGCGCATGTAACGCCCGTCCGCAAGCTTCCAAACCACCGGTCGCCAGATCAGCGGAATGCTCATCGACATCCGCACGCCGCGCCGCACTTCGAGATCCGGCGACGATTCGTAGTCGAGTACCAACGGATCGCCGTCGAGATCCATCGCCGTGATGCGGAAGTCCACGCCGGTATTGCTATAGAGCTGCGCGAACGTTACATCCGATGGAAGGTGCTTCTCCAGCAACCGTTCCGACAGCCAGGTCAACAGCGCGTCGCCGTTGTATAGGCCGTTGCGGTGAAGCAACGAAAACACCATGCGGTAGAGTCGTGATCCGCCGAGCATCAGTCGCACGAGCTTCGATTCCGTCAGCGACTCCAGCCAGTTCGGTACGCCCGGCAGATCGGAACGCATGATCATCGACTGGCCGACTTCGCTGTCGCTGAACTCACTCGCCTTCGCAAGATCGAAAAACGACGTGAACAGCGCCCGTCCGTCCAGCAGCTTCTCGCCAACCAACCGGCCCGTCTCTTCCGGCGTGTACCCAAGCACGCGCAACAGTCCGTTGATCGCGCCCGCCGACGCGCCGGTGACGCACGTCACTCGACCGTCGACCAAGTTCAGCGCCCGATCCGCGCCCTCGTAGACAATGCCATTGCCGCCGCCGCCCTGGTATGCAACGCCAAGAGTCCTCACGATTCCCTCCCGTGCGCGGCCGCCGCGCGTTCGATCACAGTGCCGACTTTTTTGCGGTGCTTAGCAAGCGCCTGAGCCAAGTCGGGCACGCCGTTCAGTTCTTCCAAGACCTCGCCGAATGCCGCTTTCAGAACGTTCATGCCGACGCGCTGGTCCCGCAACTCGATCTGTTGCGTAAGTTCGGCGATCTGCTTGCTGATACGAGCCAGCGCGTAGGCGTCCTGGGAGTGAACTGTCTCGGCGTGGTTGAGCTTCGCGACCATGCTCCGGCGCACCATCTCTAGATCGAACAGCAGCCGTTCCAGCGGCCTATCTAAAAACGCCTGATACTGTGCCTTGACCGCGTCGGCTGCCGCCCGCCGGTCCTTCCACGAGTACTTGGTCATCCAGGCGGACCAAGTCTTTTCGCCAAACTGCCCGCAGCGGTCGCGCATCGCCGTCAGCGCTTGCCGCCGAGGCAGACCTTGCGCGTAGAGCGAGTAAGCGTACTCGCGATCCGCGTCGTTGTAGGCGCTAGTCCTCATCCGCTAGGCGCGGAACGGAGTTTCTCAATCGCTGACCAGAGTTCGTGGATCTGCTGCTCGAAATTCGCCTGTTGTTCCTTGATGAACGTCAGCGCTTGTTCGAACGTCGCGGCCTTGACCAGCAGTTTTTGGGTGTCTTCGTAGCTGCGCCGAAGCAGCCACCAGAGCACCACGCCAAGCATTGTGCCCAAGGCTTGCAAGACCGCGACGACGACCAAGAGAAGGTTTATCTGAGATTCCATCCGCTGCAATTCAAGATTGCGTGGAATGGGCCTCGGATTCCAGGTGTTTGCGGCGTTCTATGCGCCTAATTCGTTTAATGTGTTTGCGGCGTTTGGTGCGTTTGGTGCGTTTGGCGCTTCTCGCTCCAAGCAACCCTGGAATCCCTGTCCAGACAGGAACGCCAGCCAGCCTTCGCGGTCGATCAGCCAACGCCCGCCGAACTTGGCGCAACGGAATCGGCCCTCGTCGCACCACTGACGGATTGTCGAGGCTGTCACGCGGTTGGCTGCCATGCGGGCAGCCTGCGCCGGCGTCAGCGACCGCCCGAGATACACCGGGGCCGTCAACTCAAATTCGATTACCGCCGCGTTCTGACTTGCCATTTCGCCGCCGTTAGCCTAATTCTAAACCGCTCTCTCCACAAGCCCGCCGCACAAGCGCGACAAAAGCTGCCGCTGCCTGCAGAGGTACGACGCCGTTTCCACAGGCGCGAAGCCGGTCCAGCCGATACGAGAGTGCGCGATCCCGACGCTGTGCGGCAAGCCCATGAGCCATTCTGTGAACATCGGATTTAAGCGTCCGACTCGAAAGCTGTCCGGTGAAGTCAACCTCGCCAAGATCCTGCTGGCACGCTTCGAGTGCGGCCCGCCAGATCCAGCTATCGCTAGGAGCCGGGTGCGCGACTGGGTCGGCGTCGAGCACTTCGCGCCAAGCGTCCCACTCGGATCGGCTGGGTGGAAAGTCCGGCAGGCAACCGCCAGCGGTTCGCTGATCGTCCTCTCGCGCCCAAACTTCTCTTCCCGGCTCCGCTGTCTCGCCCGATAACTGCCCAGCGTCTCGCCGTCGTTCGCCACGCTCGCGTCGGGAGTCGGCCACGTTAGTATCTGATCCTCCAGCTTTCGCAGGCCACCTCCGGTCGTTGTCCTCTTCGCGATCCCTCCGCCCGACGGGATTTTCGGCGTTAACCACAGTCGCGCTTGCCGATCCAGACCCGCTTCGTCCTTGCGTTCGCCGCCGCGACCCCGAAAGCTGTCCGCCGCGGGTGTCTGCCAGTTCTCCGCCTCGCCTACAAGCGTCGGTCTCTCGTTGCCCCTCTGTCCGCCGTCGCGGGTGTAGGCGCCGGTCGCCACCTTCGGCGTCGGCCAAGTCTTCGTCGCTCCCGTCAAAGAATCCGTCGCGCCCGAATGATTCCCGCAACTCTCCGAGTCTTCCGCCCGCGCGGTGGGCCAAAATGAACACCCGCGCCCGCTGATGTGTGGCGCCCACGTCAGACGCTCGAAGCACCGTCCATTCCGCATCGAACCCGAGACCGGCCAAGTTTCCGAGAACAGGGGCAAGTCCGCCTCCAGTAACGAGGCCTCGGACGTTCTCCAGGAAAACGACTCGCGGTCGAATAGCGCGAATGGCGCGGGCGATCTCAGGCCAAATCCATCGCTCGTCTTCCGTCCCCTGCTGCTTGCCCGCCGAGCTCCACGGCTGGCACGGAAAGCCGGCTGAGACGATATCCACGCCGCCGCTGTAGAGGCCGCTAGGGATGGTTGCGATATCGTCCCAGATAGGCGCTCGATCCAACCCCGCGTCTTCCATCCGAGCCACGAGGACGGAAACGGCTAAGCTGTCCCGCTCGATATAGCCCAAACAAGCATATCGCCCGCCCAACGCGATCTTGAGACCGAGGTCGATTCCGCCAACCCCGGCGCATAGGGAAAGTCCAGTCCAGGTACGTATAGCCACGTCACGCGATCCCTTTTCGATAAAGCCCGTCGCGCTGATTCATCGAACGCAGCGCCCACCACACCTTGTTGAACTCCGCCATCGTACGCGGCGTCAGTTGGCCGCACTGCCGACGCGAAAACTTTTGCAGCGTCTCGTCACTCCAGCCCCGCAACGCCGCCGCCTTCCTCACCATGCCGAGTTCCTTGGGCCCGACCAAATGAACCACGTCACCCGTGGCGTCGTAGTTCTTGCGCCCGTGCCGCGAACGCGCGTGTCGCCGCTGCACCCCCTCGCCATTGCCGCGCCGCATCAAGTCCAGCAGTGAGAGCGCTTGCTTCCGAGTCAGCTTCTTAACCGAGTCTTTTGAAAAGTTCCGCGCGATCATCTCGTGCAACAACTCGTTGTCGATCCGGTATTCCCGAGCGCAACCGTAGATCGCCCGGATGTACTTTGTCTCAAGTGGCAATGGCCAACACCTTACGAATGCCGATCTGAAGCGGAAACGCCACCCGTGAGTCTTGAATCTGCTCGGCGACCTTGCAGAGCAAGTCAAGTTCTCGAAACGCAAACCGACGCTCGACGCCCGGCTGCATCTCGGCGAGAATTCCGCCGTCTTCTGTGAGCGATTTGCAAACTCCGTCGTAGTGGTGAACCGAAGCCACGCGCAACGCTTCCAACTCTTCCGCCTCAAAGCTGACCAAGAACTTTCGACCACGCCAACAGCCTTGCGTAGTCATCTTTAGGACTTGACCTCGTGGCAAGCGACGTTGCCGTGCTTTTCTAGCAGGCGTTCGAGAAATCCCCACAAGCGGCTGTGGCGGGCCGATAGCGTCAGCCCCACAATCTTCTTGACGATCAACCGCTGATCGGTCTCTACGACACCTTGCTCAACTTCATCGTCCAGTTCGTAAGAGACAACAAACTCCCGCGTTCCCTTTGTGCTCATGACTCTTCCCCTGCCACTCCCAACTCGATGCCGACTTGCCCATGTAACTCTAGGTTCCGTGCCGGACTGTTGAGCCTCCGCAGCCTTCGGCTCATGGCGATGATCTGCCCTTCGGACGGTTTGACAGTGACGGCCAGGTCCTCGGCGTCCACGATCCAAAAGTACCCGCCCCGGCTGCTATTCCTGCTAGCGCCGATCGGGAACCCGTGATGCACAACCAACTGTTCGACAGCGCCTTTCACGGCTCTGTCCGATAGCCCGGTCGACTCCCGCAAGCGAGCAATCGACAGCGGGTTGGCGCGGCCCTTGCGCTCGAAAATGAGATTCGCAACAGAGCGCTCCGCGTCCGTCGCATCCCCGACAAACTCCGGCAAGCCCGGCTTGGCGGCCGCCTCGAAAAGCGGACCGCCGAGCGGGCTTCCGTAGTTGTCGTCAAGATCCGTACGCCGCGCCATCGCTCGTCTAGCTTGGCTTCGTCGTGTTCAGCTTGAAGAAAAACTTCGGCTCGTTCGTGATGACAATACCGAACCGCGCTAGCTGCTTTGCCGTGAATGTCTTCAGGCTGAACTGATCCTTGACCGCCGTCCTTGATACCTTCGGAGCGCCGAAGTTCACCAGGACGTCGGCGTTCGCATCGATGATTTTCTTGACGACTTCCTTCTCCGGCTTTGTAAGTTCGACCGTTGGCCCCGGCTTCTTAAACCCGACCTCGCCAGCTGTGCGTTTCTGGCTCGTTCCGATCTCTTCCTTGCTCTTTTCGCAAAGCCCTTCGAGCTTCGTTTCGAGCCGCTTGAGCAGTTCACGCGGTCCGTGGGTAGACTCAGCGAATGTGCGCTCGGCCCGCTGTTTGGCTTTGTCGCACTTAGCCTTTTGCAGCAGCAATATGTTGCGCTGCTCTGACATCTGTTGTAGCGTCGCGTCGATCGTCTTCCAATTCATTCGTTCTCTCCTTCGTGTTGTCAGCCCCGACCCGCCCGAATTCCCAGCACTCGCAATCCCGTCGCGTACAAGGGCCGCCGCCCGCCGCGTGATCCTCTTGCCCGTGGCCGCATTCGCAAACCTCGGCGACCGCCTTGCTAGGCTGCACGCCCATACTCATTCCGCCGCTGATCACGGACCCCGACCTTCTTTCTCAACGCCGCGATGACGCGCTGCGGCGGCCTCCAAGCGGTTGTGTTCTCCAACATCCGCAGCCATTCCTCCGGCGTGTAACTCTGACCTTGATCCACAATTGGTCTCGTGAGCACGATTTTTTTCATGCCACCCGCCTCGCCCGGGCCTGGCCCGCGCTCACCCCGTCGACTATCGCTCGCGTGATCCGCTCTCCGGCTACAGCCTCGTTTTCCTCCAACGCAACCATGCAGCGAATACAGGCCGCGTTGATCGCCAGCGGCCGCCCGACCGAGTGTTTGCCCTTGGCCGCTTGAAAGCGTTCCTTGAACGCCTTCAGCCCTTCTGTGTCGAACAGCTTTGATAGCCCGCTGCCCACACGATTCAGCTTGAATTCGAGGTACTTCTCGACCGGGACAAGGGGCATTGTCAGCGTCCGTGTGCGATCGCCGACTTCTCTGAACCGGCCAAGTTTTTCGCCGAGTTCATTGATTCCGATCATCACGATCGCGAGCAGCCGTCTGTGTCCGACTTTGTACTCGTAGAAGGTCTTGATCTGCCGTAACAGCGTGCGGTTCACAAAGTGCGCGTCGTCGATGTAGAGCACCACCGTGCGGCTCTGATCTTGGGCGGCTTTCAGCGCCTCGTAGAGCTGGGTGCCCATTGAGTTGATGTCGCCGGCGATCTTCGCCCCGCGCCCCAAGAGGCTGGCCAACAGCGCCCGTGCCAGGTGCGTCGGCCTAAGCTGCTCGCGGTCGGGTGCCATCGGTTTGCACAGCACCACGTCCTCGCGGTTGATCAGCTCGTCTTCGATGCCGTCCCATAGCGTCGTCTTGCCCGAGCCCGAGGGCGCGATCAACGCCAACATACTGCGCTCCTTGATCCCCCTGCGGATCTCCCGCTCAACCTTCGCGTAACCAGACTCTTTGGGCCTGAAAACATCCGTGTCCGACCTCACGTCGTTCTCGAACGGATTCTTCTTCAACCGAAACAACGCTAATACCTCTTCACTTAGCTGCATAAGCTCCATCTCCCGAATCTCTGTTGCCCTCTCGCCCGCCCAAATGTCGAACGGGCGGCCAATCACTTCGCACTTCTCGCCGTGCATCCGCTTGCGCTGCCCGTGCCACTCGATTTCCCCGCTGATACCGTGCTCGGCGAGGATTCCTTCGACGACGGACTGAAACCGCTTCACGTCGCCAAACCGGGTCGGGTAAAGCCCGCATCGCACCGCCCGCTGGGCGGTCGTCTTGCTCATCGAAGTGCCCGTCCTCTCCGTGAAGAGGACGGCAAGTCTCCGGTTCGAAATCCCGGCCTCGGCCAATGCTTCGTGGGCCCTCATAGGCCAACACTCTCTTTCATTGCTTCTCTCCTGAACTGAAAACCAGCACCTTCGCCTCTACGCCCTTCTCGATCGCCGCAACCGCCGCGTCGATTTGAGTGCCGGTCACCGTCTTGCCAAATACATCGGCGAGGTAAGCTTTCTCGGCCGCGCTCAATCGCCGCCCGATCCGCCCCCTTACTTCCAGCCGTGCGTTGTAGAGGTCGTACGTCAACTCCACACCTGCGGCCTCGACGCCCTCGACAGGCAACGCCTCATCGTCATTACTTGCCTGTAGCTCGCCAACCTTCGCGGCGTGATGACCGAACACCTTCAACTCGCCCTGAGCCACCAGTTCGTCCCCGAGTTCGTCGATGTCGTCGGTAAACCGTCTTGTTTCCGTTTTCTTGTGGGCCTTGAATTCCTTGCCGATGAGCGCCGCATCCGTTGGGAAGTTGAACTCGTCGAATTCGATCGGCTCGAAATGCCACACCCGTGCGTCCGGGACGTCAGCCGCCTTGACCTGAATCGACGGGTAGTAGAACGGCGAATACTGGACAACGACGTAGCTGTCGATTGGGAGTTCTTCCGGTAGGCGATAGCGTTTACTTTTGAATGCGATCGAGCGGTTGCCATTCACGCGACGCCTTTCAGGTTCGGTAAGTGAAATTGATTTGAAATCCTCGAGGCTCACCTCTAGCTCCCATAGCTTCGTCTCTTTGTGTCGACCGATATGCCAAGCCCAAATCTCCGATCGGGACCCCTTGATCCGTGCGAACGGCAACGAGTTGCGGTAGGTCGCGTAGTCGATCGCCCATTCGTTCAACTCATCGATGGATTGCGGTGGCGACAGACGAAACTTCGACTCGAAGTGGTTCTCCCACACGTTGTGTGACGACTCGACCTGGCCTTTCGAGCGGGCACCCTCGCAGATGTTCAGCTTGACGCCGAGGCGATCCATCAGACCTGTCATCCCCTGTGCGCGATTCCCGGGCCCACGGTCCACCATCAAGATGTGAGGCACACCTCTGAACGGGTACTTCGCACTGATGTCTTGCCCGTGAAGCTTCTTTCGAGACCATGCGTGATACAGCGTCTCGATCGCCATTGTTTGCGACTCGCCTTTGGCGGCGATGTAGTGAACGAAGTAGGCTCCGGTCGCGTGGTCGGTTACGATCGCTCGCCAAAGCCGAGGCTCGCCTTTCTGCGGCGGCTTGTTCTTATAGACGTACTTCTCGTAGACCGGCTTTCCCTGAAACATCTTCCAGTTGACGGCCAGCGAAAAATCCAACTGGTGAACGTGGTTTGGCCCTAAGCTGCGTAGCTCGATGTGCGGCTCCGCGTTGGCCTGTTCACGCCGTGACGCCTCTTGCGTACGCAACCAGTTGTTTACGAAGTCCGACTTAAGCAGGCCCGGCTTCACCCAGCCGGAGTCCTCGGCAATCTGGATCGCGTCGGCGATCGGCATGATGACGCCCTTTCGCACCGATAGGGACTTCCTCTGTAGCGCGGCGATACGCCTCAGTAGTTGCGCGTCAACCTTCGTACGGGCCATGCCGCGGTCTTTGCGGTCATGCGACCTGAGACCCACCGCCCGCAACCTACGGCTAATCGTCGACGACGAAACGCCGTACCCCGTCATAAACTCGCGCTTCAGTGCCGAGCGCTCGCGAGTTGCAAGAGGCTCAATCTCGTAAGCAAGTTGCTCGATCGCCGACTCGGGTACGCTCAAGCTGCAGCCTCCGATTCAGTAACCAATTCGCAGTCGAGACAGGCGTGGTCGCCGAAGCAATCGCCGCATACGAGATTCAGGCACCCGTCGCAGAGGAACAAGTCCAAGCCGACGCCGTCGCTCTCGCAACGGCTGCACCACGGCGCAAGGTTTTCAGCGCCTTCCAACGGCGCGGTCGGGGGGATAGGCATCGTAATTATTTCTCTGGGATTGAGAGTTCAACGACTGTGTCGCGTCCAGCTGGAAGCGAGTCGAGGTACATCTGGTTCACCGGAGGCGGCTCGTTCAGCCCGACCCCGAAGTCTTCACGCACGCGGCCGCCGCGTTGCGCGATCATGGCGAACATCCGTTCCAGCTCGCCGATAAGGCGGTCTTGATTCGCTTGGGTTAAGTCGGCTTCGATGAGGGAATCCAGCGTCCGGCAGATACCCGAGAAGTGGGCGGATGCCTGCAATAGCAACTTGTGATTGTCGTCTTCGGCGTCCTCGTAGGCTTTCTCGGCTTGGCGGATTCGCTCGATCTCCGCATCCTTGAGCTCTTGAACTGTTTTCTTGGCGGCGTCGCGTTCTTGCCGTGCCTTTGTCGCGACACCTCGTTGCTCGGCCTCTTTGCGCTTGGCGACCCTCTCTGCTTCTTTCGCCTCGTGGTACGCCTGAAGCACTAGTGTAGTGCGTCAATCAGATTGAACCTTAAGAAGAGCGGCTTTGCCGCGCTTGACCTTCTCAAGGGTGTCGGAAGCGGTAGCAGTCCAGATGAAGGGCTTGGGCTGCTGATTGTGTCGAGCGATGTAGTCTTCGATGGCGGTGGTGAGTTCGCCGACGCTACGAAAGACACCGTGGCGGATGCGCTTATCGGTGAGGTCTCGGAAGAACCTCTCCACCATGTTCAGCCACGACGCTGAGGTGGGCGTGAAATGGACGTGGAAGCGTTTATTGCGCTGCAGCCAGCGTTTCACCGTGGCGTGTTTGTGAGTGGCATAGTTGTCCACGATCAAATGGATCTGCTTGTCCTTGGGGGTCTGGTTTTCAAGCAAGCGCAAGAAGCGCAGCCATTCTTGGTGGCGGTGCTTGGGCATGCAGGTTCCGATCACCGAGCCGTCGAGCGTGTTGAGCGCGGCGAACAAGGTGGTTGTGCCGTTGCGTTTGTAGTCGTGGGTCATGGTCCGGCCGCGTCCCTTTTTCAGGGGCAGGCCGGGCTGGGTGCGGTCGAGGGCTTGAATCTGTGACTTCTCGTCGAGGCAAAGAACGAGGGCATGCTCGGGCGGGTTGAGATAAAGTCCGATGATGTCGTCGAGTTTTTCGGCGAAGCGCGGGTCGTTGCTGAGTTTGAAGGTCTTGACGCGATGCGGCTTGAGGCCGTGGGCGCGCCAAATGCGACCCACGGTGGAGGCGCTGACGCCGACCGCGGCGGCCATCGTGCGGCGGCTCCAATGGGTGGCGTTGGCTGGCGTTTCGCGGGTCGTCTTGTGGATGATCTGTTGCACTGTTGGGGAGCAGATGGCGGGCTTACGGCCGGGCCGCGGGGCGTCCTTTTCGATGCCGGCGACGCCGGATTCAAGAAAACGGCTTCGCCAGCGCGCCACCAACTGACGCGAGACCGACAGCTGCGCGGCAATCCGTTTGTTCTCAAGACCGTCGGCGGCGAGCACGATGATCCTGGCTCGCAACGCCAGACGAACAGCGACCCGACGACCGTTCGCGTAGCGCTCCAACTGCCTACGCTGCTCCTGCGTCAATGGGACTGGCTCTGCTCTTCGCATCCGTGTGCCTTCTACTAGTAAAGGCGACACGAAGATACTATAAGTTACATTATTTATGGCGCACTACACTAGCGTTCGGTTTTTGGCGGTTATCGCCACCAGTTCGCCGCCGACCTCAATTTGCTCGCCTTCAATCCTCAGCCTTCGGTAGACACCGGGCGAGACGTTCCCGACCAGTTCGGCAACCTTGAAGTATTCTTCTTTGAACTCATCGAGGCGGCTGATCCGTTCATCCACCCAACGGCGTGTGTCGCCGAGAAATTTCGGACAGAAATCGTCCCATGTATAGCCAAGCTCTTTGTAGTGTTTCGACTCCTTGATCTGCTTGCTCAACAGAACGTCGGCTAGCTTCGATTGCTTGGAAATTAACTTGAAGGCTTTGTTCTGGCCGACCCTGTCGAACAGATTGGCAATCCGTTCGTACCGTCCGTCACTGTGATCGCCCACTGCATCAAATACATTTCTCTCTTCCGCCATGCTTCTCCCTGCTACAAAACCGGCATTCGTGCCGGAAAATATGAATCGTTTTTTTGAAACTAAACCACTTACGCTATACGGCCATCCTAAAAACCGGCACTTAGTGCCAGCTTTTAAGCCGGGCGGCGCTTCCGAATCGTTGGTCTTCCGTACGTCCCGCCGTCCGAAAGCATCGAGCCGCCGCCCGGCCCTAAGTTGCTAGACTCGGCTCTCCTTTCTCTTGAAATTGCTCCCCGTAATCGCGGAGCTTTCGCCCGGCAATGTACTGCGCTGCCTTGCCCAACGAAGTCTTGTCGAGGAACTGTTCCTCGTGAAGTTTGTTGAGATAGCGGCAAGCCTGCGAGGCGTCCCAGCCCGGCTCACGCGCCAACGCCGGGCCGCTGATCTGCCCCAGCGTCATCACCTTCGTCAGCACGAAGCAAGTCTTCCCGACCGCCTCAAGCGCCATTCGTGACTCCCTTGATCGGCTTGCCTTCGCCGTTCGAGCGGCGCACGTTGTCTTCGAACTTCCGGCGCACAGACCAGTCGAGAGAAAGACCCATGCGGCCGAGCATGATGATCAGGCAGATCGCGCAATCGGCGGCTTCACGGTAGACCTCGTTGCGGGTCGCCGCAGTCGGGTTCTTTGAATACAGGTCGACCGCCTCTTGAAGCTCATCAACTTCCTCATGGAGTTTTTCCATTTGCGGCTCGGCTGGGTGATCGACCGGGAACAAGCCCCTGTGCCAATCGACGACTTTTCTTTCGCCCTCGGTCATCAGTTCCAAAGCCTCAACATGCCGTCAGAGAACCCGACCGAGTACGCCATATACAGCGTCAACAGCCATACGACAGCGGCGCTCAAGATCGGCGGCCATACCTTCGGGGGCGCGGGCAGGTAGTCCGAGTGCCGGCGCTCCACCGGGATTCGATTTAAGGGCATGGAACCTCCATCGAGTTCGCCGCGCCGCCCTCGCAGACCTTGTAGCAAGTCCCCGTGAAGGGATTGCGGGAGAACCAACAAAACGGTTCTTTCGACTCAGAGCCGGGGATCGGGCAACCCCACATCCCAAGCAGACACGCCAACACAATCACCGCTCGTTTCATCTAGCTCTCCTCGCTTTCCTGGGCTCTCAGCACCCGTTGTAGTTCCGCGTAATCGCCGTTTGGCAAGGCCATTAAGTGAACCTCGTGAAGCGAATAGCTCCGTGCCTCAAGGGCCTGACGGCAGACCTCGTCGTGTCCGAGTCTCGCGACTTGGGCGCAGGCCGAAGCGTAGCCGCGTCTCCAGAACTTGACCATCAGAAGACCTCGCAGCCGGACTCGCCGCCGAAGCGGTCCAGGTGGCCTATTGCTAGCTCGAATGCCTCTTCGAGACCCTCGCCGGGGTCGAGGCTTGCCAGTCCGAAACGGATACCTGTCGGTAGCAGCCCGAGACACTTCACGCAAAACGCCGAGCCTTCCGATTTTTCGGCTCCACACCAACACGAGGTCGATAACAGCACCGCTTGTGGATCGGCGGCAAACTCTGTCGCTTGCCGGTAAACCCGCCCCCGGCCTCCCGAGCTATCCTCGGACGAACCGCCGCTCGTCGATGATTCGATCGAACGCTGTTCGCAATGAGGGGTTGTAGGTGGGGTCTCGCCGAGGACTCGCGTCGTCTCAGCCGGGGACGGGAATTCGTTGTGCGGGCGGCTCATAGTTCAAGCTCCCTTTGCTTGTAGGTTTGGACCGCCTTGCGGAGCGTCAGCATCTCGCCGACATGCGCGTGAATGCGCTCTTCGATTTCGGCGACCTTCGCTTCGTCGGGCTCGGCGAAGTACTGCAAAATTTCGACCATCAAAGTCGAGAAGTTGCGCTGCACTTCCCCCGCGACGAGCGTGGCGTTCGTCTTCGCCTTGCGAATCCGCGGCAGCTTCGCAGTGACGCGGTCGCAGCGCCGGTTCAGAAGATCCAACACGCGGAAGTCTTTCGTCGCGTGCATCAGAGGCAACAGCAAGTCCACCGGAAACCGGCAGCCGGAATCGCCTTCTAAAACCGAGCGGTAGAGATACGAAGCGCTGACGTTCAGCAACTCCGCCAACTGCTCGACCGAAAGCCGCGCTTTATGGACCGTCTGGTAAAGCTCAGTTTTTAGCGTCTTCATTCAGATACGCTCCAAACATTTAGCGAGGTTTTCATGGACACCGGCACTGGTTAGATCCCAAGATCGAGCCATGCCCGCAACGCCGGAAGATAGACTTCGTGGATATCCATTACGAACCGGATCATGCCGTAAATCGCACAGCAGTAAGCCACGCTGTCAAAGATGGTGTCCGTCATCAGGTGCTCCTATGCTTTCCGTCGCGCGTCTTCCGCGCAAAATGCGGTCGTCTCGCGCAACCGCTTTAGGTACGTCAGTCGACTATCTAGTGTAGTGCGCCATAAATAATGTAACTTGTAGTATCTTCGTGTCGCCTTTACTAGTAGAAGGCACACGGATGCGAAGAGCAGAGCCAGTCCCATTGACGCAGGAGCAGCGTAGGCAGTTGGAGCGCTACGCGAACGGTCGTCGGGTCGCTGTTCGTCTGGCGTTGCGAGCCAGGATCATCGTGCTCGCCGCCGACGGTCTTGAGAACAAACGGATTGCCGCGCAGCTGTCGGTCTCGCGTCAGTTGGTGGCGCGCTGGCGAAGCCGTTTTCTTGAATCCGGCGTCGCCGGCATCGAAAAGGACGCCCCGCGGCCCGGCCGTAAGCCCGCCATCTGCTCCCCAACAGTGCAACAGATCATCCACAAGACGACCCGCGAAACGCCAGCCAACGCCACCCATTGGAGCCGCCGCACGATGGCCGCCGCGGTCGGCGTCAGCGCCTCCACCGTGGGTCGCATTTGGCGCGCCCACGGCCTCAAGCCGCATCGCGTCAAGACCTTCAAACTCAGCAACGACCCGCGCTTCGCCGAAAAACTCGACGACATCATCGGACTTTATCTCAACCCGCCCGAGCATGCCCTCGTTCTTTGCCTCGACGAGAAGTCACAGATTCAAGCCCTCGACCGCACCCAGCCCGGCCTGCCCCTGAAAAAGGGACGCGGCCGGACCATGACCCACGACTACAAACGCAACGGCACAACCACCTTGTTCGCCGCGCTCAACACGCTCGACGGCTCGGTGATCGGAACCTGCATGCCCAAGCACCGCCACCAAGAATGGCTGCGCTTCTTGCGCTTGCTTGAAAACCAGACCCCCAAGGACAAGCAGATCCATTTGATCGTGGACAACTATGCCACTCACAAACACGCCACGGTGAAACGCTGGCTGCAGCGCAATAAACGCTTCCACGTCCATTTCACGCCCACCTCAGCGTCGTGGCTGAACATGGTGGAGAGGTTCTTCCGAGACCTCACCGATAAGCGCATCCGCCACGGTGTCTTTCGTAGCGTCGGCGAACTCACCACCGCCATCGAAGACTACATCGCTCGACACAATCAGCAGCCCAAGCCCTTCATCTGGACTGCTACCGCTTCCGACACCCTTGAGAAGGTCAAGCGCGGCAAAGCCGCTCTTCTTAAGGTTCAATCTGATTGACGCACTACACTAGTTCGGAAATCTCTCGATCGAGATCAGTCAGAAGATCTGATGGCGCCGGAACGCTTTCGACTCCTGGGTCGCGCAGATCCTCGGCGTCACCATCCAAGCGCCTCGAAAGCTCGCGGAGGTGGAGTAGGACCGCAAGACTTGGGGTTATTTGCCCCATCTTGTATCTCGAAACGTTGGCTTGGCGAACGCCCAGTAGGCGGCCGAATTCCATCTGGCTTAACCGCAACCGAAAGCGCAGCACTCGGATCTCAGCAGGGCTCATCGCCCGTGTGTCGAGTTCCTCTGAATCGGCTTGCGTTGTGTCAAACGCGGGCTCCAGTTCGGAGGTCAATTCGTCAGCGTCAAGAGGCGTTAGATCGTTTAATGGCTCGGAAGTCCCAAGAGCCCGCTCTAACACGGTTTTCTGATCGCCAATCGCCATCCGCAGTAGGTTCTTCAGCACTGGCTTGCTCGGCAATATCTCGCCTCGCTCGTGTTGGCTCACTGCCGCTTGGGTTACGCCCAGGTCGTTTCCAAAATCTGTTTG
The DNA here is from genome assembly GCA_965247305.1 of Bryobacterales bacterium. Taxonomy (GTDB): domain Bacteria; phylum Acidobacteriota; class Terriglobia; order Bryobacterales; family UBA6623; genus CATQHP01. The sequence goes on from OZ252030.1 coordinate 548,701, forward strand.
GCTCTGCTGCCGCCGTTGGCGGATCAAGAGGATCGCTTCGGCGACCGTCACGCGGCCCGCCTACTCGCGTCGACCCGTTTCGGGATTGGGTACCCGGCCTTTACGAGCTTGTGATGCATCCTGGGGGCTTTGCGCTTTCCGTGGATGATCAGGTTGAGGTACTGCCGAGAAACGCCAAACTCACGGGCAACTTCAGCCTGCGTTTTATCGTTTTCGATTAAGTACGTTTCGATTCGCATAGGGCGTGTTAACCTTTCTTACGGTTGACTTTGGAAACCGTCTGATAACCATGGTGCATTATGCACCATACGCCTGTCAAGCACCAAATGCCCATGAAGGAACAAAAACTTTCACTCGCGGATGCGATTCGCCAAATTCGGTTTCGGATGAGGCTGAGCCAACGAAAGTTTGGCGAACGAATTGGCGTTCTGCACACGAACGTGAGTCGCTATGAAAGAGGTAAGACTGTCCCAAGTAACGCAGTTCTTATCAACCTCTCGCGCTATGCCAACGAACAAGAACTCACCCCGGTCATGTCTGCTCTCGGCGTCGGGGACGAATCGCTACCATCAGAATTTCAGGACTTGATAAACCTAACGCTGGACAGTCTTCTGGCTGTCACTGACGGCGCGATGGCCGAGCAGCGAGAAGGTGGTGTATCAGAGGCGTTGAAAGTGGAATGTATGGTGCGGTCTGGGCAGCTGTTTGCCAAGTCGCTGGAGTGGCTCGATCCCAAGCCGTACGTGCGCGAAGATCTGTTGGATGTTGTCTCGCTAATCATGGGGCAGACCCGCGACCTACGTGCACGGTTCCCCACACCGTGGGACAATATTCAGCCGGTCGGCCAAGAGCCGATCAAAGAGCAAGACGAGTTCCTGCAACTAGCCCGAGAGTTCAACGAACTGGTAGACGACGACTTCCAGAAGCGAATGGTCAAATCGGGCATGAAAGACGCCATCAAGATCGCCCGCATGCGCCAAGAAGAAGCCGCCGAGCAAGACGAAGAAAGCAAAGCCGGCTAGCCCGCCCCTCGATGGGCTTCGAATTCTTCCGTGTATGGTCTGATACCACCGGCCCGAAAAATAGACTACCGCCCGCCGCGATTCAATGTTACGCTCTTCGCGTGGGTTTGCTGAGATTTCCTCGAGGACAAGGCGAAATCACCCAGGCCGACCTCACAAACATCGTCTGTTTAATCCGCAATCGCGACCATCTCAACCGCCAAATCGACGAAGCCGCCAGGCAGTTCATCGACCAACTAAGCCGGCAAGGCAACTTCGAAGACGGCGACCACCAAGCCAGCCTCGAAACCATGACGCTATCTGGAGTCCGCTACGACGTCCTACTAATCGACGGCACAATCCGCTACCAGCTAGTAAGCGGCCCACCCCAAGCCCAATCCCCCGACCCCTTCGGCCTCAAGTAGCCTGTGAGTGACTTTCGTATTGCCCCGGCCTTGAGAGTCGTGTTAGTCTTCCAGTGGAGCTTATAAATGCGGGCGCTTTTTCTTGTTGCAATTTTTTCTCTGCTTTCGGTTTTTACACCGACAAGACTCCTCGCGGATCAACAGGAAACGGTTGTCATTCGGTTTTTCGATAGAGTCACGGAACGCTCAGTTGCAAAACTCTTGTCGACAGTTGATCAAGAACTGGCGCGTGGGACCAAGAAATTTGTGGTTCTAATTTCAAGTCCCGGTGGTAGCGTATTCTACGGTCTTGCTGCCCACAATTACCTGAAAGGAATCCCCGCGACGGTGGTCACTCACAGTTTCGGCAGCATTGATTCAATCGCCGTGATGATTTACTGCGCAGGATCAGAGCGGTATTCCGTACCCAATGCCCGGTTTCTGCTCCATGGTATTGGACTCACAGTTCCGGGTCCGACTCGTCTAGTTCAAAAGCAGCTTATTGAGCGCCTGAAGTCGATGGAGATCGACTCTCAAAACATCGCTTCGGTCATCGCTCAGACAACCGGAAAAAGAGCGGATGAGGTCGAACAGGCAATTTTTGACGGAACAATTCTGACAGCAGAGGAAGCTAAAAGTTGGGGACTGGTTGATGACGTTCGAGAAGGCCTATTCGAACCCGGAGCACGAATCATCTCTATCGAGCCCTCGATCGGTGAAACAGCGGCTCTCGACGGTGGCGAGCTGGTCAGGCATAGTGGTGAGATTGACGCACACTCCAGCGCACCGTTGAATTGGACGGAATCGACTCTCGAAAAAACCGATACGATCGAAGAGTTCCGGTAGTCCCAATGTTGATCGGTGGGGCTGAGCGACGGTGTCCGGTGTGAGCGGACATCGTCGCTCATCCACCGCCGATCTAGGCCTCGTAAAGATCCACCCGGCTCCGAACCCACGCGCGGACTCTGGCCGAGCACCGTAATCTAAAGGAATGAGCGATCTAGTTCCCGGCGGCAGCAAACCCGGCTGGTTCTCCGAGGCGATGGAAGACCCGGAGCGCTCTTTAACGAGAATCCGTGACGAAGGGTTGGCGGTCGGTACTGGAATGCTGGCTGGTGGCCCCAGGCGGGCATTCTTAGCGGCGGGCCGAATACTTCAAGGGTTCAACGCCGGATTGCACTACGAGCAATTCTGGAAAGAGTATTCGGAGTACCGCGAAACCCGTCGAATTAAGGACGACTACGAAGGTACATCCCAGTTCAAAAGTTGCCTCCACGACTACCTAGACGCGCTGGAAAACGACCCGCCCGACGATGAACGCCTCAACTTCATCAGGAAGATATTCTTAGCCATCTGCACCGAGGAAGTCAGTGACCGGGAGAACCCAGTGCCACAACAGATGATGAAGCTAGCCCGCTCTCTCGATTCGACTGAGGTTCTTGTCTTCGCCGCGATCATCAGTCGTGAACCTGATGAGCCAACCGAAGACAAGTTCATCCCAGAGCTTGCGCGAACGACGGGGCTTCTTTATTCGGAACTCATCGTCGAATCACTAGCAGCCCTTGGTAAAAAGCGGTTGATAGTCAACGACCAAACAGTCAAGTTCGATCACTCGAATAGTATGGGTCAGACGGTTGGTAGGGTCTCGTTGCCGACTTCGCTAGGCAACGCTCTTGGCGATTTCATAAAGCATAGCTAGCGTCTAGTTTTTGTATTGCATCTCCTGCAATGATGACCCATGAAAACGGCACGCCGGACCCCTCAAACACCCCTAAACCCATGCCCAACCGGGAAAGTATCCCACGTTTGGCCCCAAAGTATCCCCCCCGTGAACACCCTACCCTGGCACTTGCCGACGGATCAGGGGCTTTAACTGCTCGAAGCTCGTTCCTTGTCCCAGGCAGAGAACGTCTTCCCGGCCGCAACCAGTTCCTTAAGTAGAGGTGCCGGGCGCCACCAATGACCATGGGCCGCGTGGAACTCCTCAATCCGCGCCAGCACTTTATCGAGGCCGACCGCGTCCGCGTAGAACATCGGTCCGCCACGGAACGGTGGGAAGCCGTAGCCATATAGATAGATGATGTCGATGTCGACTGACCGTAACGCAAATCCCCCTTCGAGAATTCGCGCGCCTTCGTTGACGAGCGAAAGAATAATGCGGTCGCGAATCTCGTCGTCGGAACTCTCCCGCTGCTCAATGCCGGCTTCAGCGGACAGCTTTTTCAGCAGGGCAGCGACCTCGGGGTCTTCGTGACGGCTTCGATTTTCGCCGTAGCGATACCAGCCGGCGCCCGTCTTTTGTCCATGCCGGCCGGCTTCGACAAGCGAGTCCTCGGCCAGCGGGCGGCGAGTACCTGCGGGGAAGAGGCCGGGATTTCCCTTGCGGACGCGCCAGCCAACGTCGAGCCCGGCTAGATCGCCGACCGCGAGCGGCCCCATGGCGGCACCAAATTCGTAGATCACGCGATCGATTTCAGAAACGCTCGCACCCTCTTCCGCCAGGAACTGAGCCTCGCGCCGATACGGGCCGAACATGCGGTTCCCAACGAAACCGTGGCAATTGCCGACTAGTACGCCAACCTTGCCGATCGTTTGCGCCAGACGCATCGAGGTGGCGACAATCTCCTTGCTGGTCTTCTCGCCGCGTACGATCTCAAGCAAACGCATGACGTTCGCCGGGCTAAAAAAGTGGTGGCCGATGACCTGCTCGGGCCTTGTCGTTGCCGACGCGATTTCATCGATGTTTAGCGTCGAAGTGTTTGACGCGAGCACCGCGTCGGCCTTCGCGATCTTGTCGATCTCCGCGAAAACTTCTTTCTTGAGACCCATCTCTTCGAACACCGCTTCGACGATGATGTCCGCGCTTTCAAAGCTGTCGTAGCTTGTCTGTGGCGTGATCAGCGCCATTCGCTGATCCATCAACTCTTGTGTAAACCGACCGCGCTTCACCGACCGCTCGTAGTTCTTGCGGATGGTGTTCATCCCACGGTCGAGAGCTTCTTGCGAAGTTTCCTTGATGATGACCGGAATCCCAGCGTTGGCGTAGTTCATCGCGATACCGCCACCCATAGTTCCGGCGCCAATGACCGCTGCCGACGCGATCTTTTTGATCGGCGTATCCTTCGGAACGTCAGGAATCTTACGCACCGCGCGCTCGCCGAAAAATGCGTGGATGAGCGCCTTCGATTGGCCGGAGAACAAGCACTCTTGGAACAGTTCCGCCTCCCGTTTGACGCCCTCGTCGAATGGTAGCGTAGTCGAAGCCTCGACGGCTTCGATGTTCTTCAGCGGAGCGAAGTAGCCTCGCCGCTTCTTCGCAACCATCGCCCGGGCCGCTGCAAAGATCGGCGCGTTCTCTTCAGGCGTTCCCAGCTTCTCGTTGCGTTCACTCACTTTCGGTGAGGGGCCGCCGTTCGAGCCGACTTCCTCTGCGAAAGCTATCGCACCGGCCAGCAGATCGTCGTAGCCAGCGCCGTCGATCAGGCGATCGATGATTCCCAGCTCGTGCGCCGCGGTCGCCGAGATCGGGTCACCGATTGCGCACATCTCTAGAGCCTTCTCTACTCCCGCCAAACGAGGCAAGCGTTGAGTCCCCTGCGCACCCGGAATGATGCCCAGCTTCACTTCAGGCTGTCCAACCTTCGCTGAAGAAAGGGCGACGCGATAGTGGCAGCCCATCGACGTCTCGAGTCCGCCGCCAAAAGCCGTACCGTGAATCGCTGCGATCGTAGGCTTCGACGAACCTTCGAGCCCGTTAATCACGCTCTGGAGACCCGGGCCCGTCCTCTTTTGGCCCGACGTAATCTTGCCAAACTCCTTGATATCCGCGCCCGCGATGAACGTGCGGCCGCCGCCGATCACTACGATGGCTTGAACTTCGTCGTCCGCGCCGAATTTCTCAACTCCATCGAGAATGCCCTGCGGCACGCCGGGGCTCAGCGCATTGACCGGAGGATTATTGATCGTGATGACCCCGACGCTGCCTGTGCGGCTATGGATGACTAAATCGCTCATATTATTTTTCTCCTCGCGTCGGCCCGCTCGCCAACGAGTACAACCTTCAACCTCGGGGCCTCAAAACAGCGTACGAAACCGGCAACGATGGTTGCCAGCATCCCAAAATAGTGCTTTAATACGTCCTAAGGTTTTTACCTTACGACTCGTAGGCCAATGATTCATCGATCCGTCCCCCGCGGCCGATGAGCTCGAAAGGACAGCACCTTTCTTGAGCACTATGAACGACGCAAAACCGTTGAGCGGAATCAAGCAAGCCACCGTGACACTCCTGTTTCTCACCGTTGCCTTCTGCGGCTTCTTTTGGTTTGGCTATTGGACCGCTGAACGCACAAACGAAGGTCGTCCGCTCCCGCAGGAAGCATCGATTCCAGAGTTGACGCCGACATCGCCGGAAATCCCACGGCTAACCCGCATTTCTCACCACCTGACGGCGAAAGTACGCGATAGGTGCGCCACTACTTCGTTGCGCTCGATCGCGAGTGCTCGACGGACTATTAAGTACGCCTCCGCGCGCCGACCGTCGCCCGCCTCGTATTGACGCACCTCTCACGCACTTTCTCTCGCAACGTGGTGAGAATTGCGGGCTAAGAACGCTCTGATCCCCGCCGAGATCGAACCTTCGATGTTCGGCCTGTCGAAACAGCGCACAGCCCTTATCGGAATCGTCTAACCTGTACCGAAAACTATGGCCGCAACCCAGCCGGCACAAACTTCTGAACCCGCAGGTTGGGAATTTCCGTCGTGTAAACGGTTCCGTCAGGAGTCACGGCGAGGTGGTGTGGACCCAATCCCAACTCTCCCGGCATTTCGCCTTCTGATCCGTGCCTGCCGAGAATCGTGCCGCCATCGTTCAACTTGAAGAATTGGTGCCCGCCGGCGTCGCCGATAAAAATCGACTGATCCTCCGCGATATCAATTCCAAAGGGTCTGCCGACGTCTGTCCATAGCCGCAGGAACTTTCCGTCCGCGTCAAAAACTTGAACTCGGTCGTTATCACGATCGCAGACGTATACCAGCCCCTGCCGGTCGACTGCAATGCCGTGTGGAAGATTAAACTCTCCCTCACCTTCACCAGACCGGCCCCACTCGTTGAGGAACCGTCCCCCGCTTGAAAACTTCACAATGCGCGCGTTGTTTCCGTCCGCGACGTAAAGCTCACCCGCGGGGCCGAAACCGATGTCAGTCGGACCGTCGAAACGGTCGCGCGCCTTGGCGGCAAAGCCATGCCGGCCGAGCACCATCAAAACCCGGCCTACGGAATTCATCTTGATCGCAACGTGGGACCCATCGTCAATGCCCCACACGTTTCCTTCAGCGTCGATGCGAACACCGTGTGGGTTGGTAAAAAGATCGTCGCCGAATGCTCTGACGAACTCGCCGGCGGCGGTGAAGACTAGAACGGGCGGCTCGACTCTTCTGAAGATATAGACGTTTCCATCGTGGTCGGTGTCGACTGAGGCCGGCGGACCGAAGTTCATGCCACGCGGGAACACGGGCCAGCCGGCGTCGACTTTGTAATCCAGCTCTGGGGGCGGCCCCTGCGCCAGGGCGGAGGAGGCTGCTACGAACAGCAATATGCCTAAAAAATATTTCATGCCGGGTGCGGAGTCAATCGCAGCACTATTGTAGATCCATACGGGGTTCGGAATGCGGCCCCGACCTAACTCTGAGCAGCTGACGGCCGAACCGCGCGATTACTCAGCGAGATTCGCGTCAGACTTCCCCGCATCCGCTGGAATTAAATTTAGGCCGCGAACTTCACGCTCGAACGCGCTCGCAATCGACCGATTGACCCAGGGCCGCCAATGTCCGCCCGAGTGCGGGTTCGGCAGCGGCGTGCCCGGAACGGCCTCGATGACTGACTCCACACCCGACCACCAATCGGCGAATTGAATGTCTTGCTCGCCCGCTCGCGCTTTGAGCCAGTTGTACGAGCGGCCGGGCGCGGCCCAACTCACAATTAGGGGAGCGCCGTAGTCATGACAGGTGGCCCGTATTCGCTCGATGACTTCCCACGATTGCTCCGCCGCGGACGGGGAGTTCGGCTCGGCTGCAACCGCATCATCGGCGCCAGAGCCCGCGAAAACCTGTTTCCGTCGAAGAAGTGAAACAGCAATCTTCATTCGCTTGAAAAGCTCAAGCCGAGAGGCCCACAGTATCGGCTTGACCAGCCAGCCCCACTTGGGGCTGCCCTCTACGATTTGCTCGTGACGGTATCCCGCACGAAATAGAAGATCGTCACTGTAGTCGTTCTCGGCCCCAAGGTACAGGCACGCCCGCGGCGATCCAAGGCTCTCGGCGTAACGTCGCAACGCGAGTAACGACTGTTCACCTCCGAAAGCCGCGAGACCCAGATTCACGATCGCGTAGCGCGGTACGTACAGCCCGGACTCGTCCTCGTTCAAAGCAAGGTCCAACTGAAACGGGTATGCCGCATCGGCGAGAAGACCGGTGCCCTGAGTGTAGGAGTCACCAAGCGCAAAAATACGGATCGGGTAGGAATCAAACGACTCCTGAAAGTTCACCGTGCCGAGTGAATTTACCCAAACTTCTTTGAGATAGTCGCTGCTCTCCCAGGCCCGCACACCCGGCCGCAGCCGAAGACCCAGTTCGCGATCAAACTGATATGTGCTCTGTATCCCAGCCAGTCGAATCGGCGCTAGCCAGCGCAGAACAACTTCAGCGATCGAAAAACAAACGCAGAGAATTAGCAGCGACAAGAACAATTGGCGAGCCCAAGACTTAGCACCAAATTGATTCATAGCAGTGGCCACTCAAACCCCGACGCCATGCTACACGATCCCCAGCGTTCCGCACGGGTTGTGAACACCCTTCACCCCTCGTTTGCCTGCAAGTGAGGGGAGAGGCCGGCTAAGTGAGTAGCTTAACCTGGAGCCGACGTTGAGATCAGTGCGCCTGTTGGCGCTCGTTGGCGACGCCGTTTAGCAGCCTGATCCGCGCCGGAGCGCCCCGAATTTGAAGTGAGGCGGCAGGTTTCGGTGTTTATATCACAATATTTGGGCTCTGCTCAAAACAACGTCAACTATAAAGGGCCTCGGTCGGCTTACAATTGACTTGCGAGGTGAGAAGCCTCGCTGGTAGTTTCAAGGTCACATCGACCTGTCAGATTACGCTGGCGGATTCTAGGCCACTTCGCGCGCCAGATTGCATTGCAAGAGAGCCTTTGACAACCAACGGCCACAAACGTTTCGGCACCATTGAACAGCTTCACGACAGTCGGGATGCTCGCGACAGAGTTGACCCTACGAGACTGGAAGTCGAAAACAAAATTCTACGGCGGCGATTAGAACTGCTAACCGGGAGTCCAGGCTGGCGGCTAAATCGCGGATACCGCAGATGGCTCAGAAATTCCAGTCTCGGCCGGGCACTCAGTCGGCCGCTCGCTTGGTTGTTAAAACGCGTTTCCGGCCCTTCAGGCGCTGCGCACGGTAAAGAACCTTTATCGGGCACGGATTACCACGCCGGAATCATCAATGAATCGATTCTTTACGAAAGTATGTCTGGGGGAGACATCGTTATCGTTTGCGAATTTCCAGCGAAGCTCGCGCGCGTTCCGTTGGTCGGAAACACCCGCATTTCAGGGTGGGCTGTGGCCAAACAAGGCATTGCCTCCGTCACCGCTTCCTTAGACGGCGATCAAGAAATAGCGATAGATTTCGGTCGGCGGCGTCCTGACATCGGCATGCATCTGCCAGATTATCGAGGGTCGTCGGATGCGGGCTTTCTCATCGATCTCGACTGTGCGAAATACGCGAGGGGCGATCATCAACTCTCCATTCTGGTGCGCACGACGGATCAGGCGCAGACAACGTTCAAGCGCTCAATTAGGATCGAGCACGGGTCGCCGTATTCCGTCTGGATTCAATACCACGAAGCTCAGTCGAAGAAAAACAAGAACACGACGAGGGAGCTCAGCGGCGCGGCGGCTAACTCAACGATTCTTATCGTCATGGAACTCAACGCATTCCGTCCACAGGTATTGCGAGCCCAAATAGACTCGGTTTTCAAGCAAACTCACACCAACTGGGAGCTTTGTCTGAGGCTACCCGCGACCGCGGGAGACGAAGCCAAGGCGACCGTGGAATCGTATGCGAAGCAGGACGCAAGGGTCAGCATTGATTTCTCGAATCCCACGCAGGTAAGTGCCAGCCATTGCGTCGAAGCCATTCGACACTCGAACTGCGGCCTGTTAGCTTTCGTCAGCGATTCCACCCTTGACCCCAGCGCGCTTAGTGAAGTCACGCTCGCCTTCGATCGCAACCGATCTCTCGCTGTTGCCTACGCTGACGAGGACCGAGTGTTGGATGACGGCACCCGGGAAGTACCTTTTTTTAAACCCAACTACTCGCCAGAACTGCTGCGAGGATTTAATTACATTGGTAATTTCTTCGTGGCGCGCCGTGATGTTGTTGAAGAACTTGCCAATGTTCAAGATTCGCCAGATGCCGACCCAATTTACGACTTAATTCTGCGCCTATCTGAGATCACATCTAACGTGGAAAGAGTCGCGAAGGTGTTGTCTCACAGAGTCGGACGGGACGACGGATGGCTACCGAATCCAGCATCAACGAACGGGAGACCGAGCGCCGCTCGTCGGGCGATTGAGGCTCACTTTGAGAGAACGGCAACGTCGGCGTCGGTAGAAGCTGTCGCGCCATCTTCGTTTCACGTGCGCTATCTACTGGACTCCAACCCCGAGGTGCTGATTGTCATTCCAAGCGCCGGTCGAGATGGTCGCCTGAAGGTGGCGCTCGAAAGCGTGCTTCAAAAAACCGAGTACTCGAACTTTAAGATCCTCGTCGCCGACAATTCCGACGGCCACGAGGTTACGGAGCTAGTTTCGTCACTAGCAGCCGACGACAGGGTGACGCTCAGGGACTTTCGCTTCACGCCGTTTAATTTCTCGCGACTCTGCAACCAGGCTGCTGGGGGCTCATCATCTCCCATACTGCTGTTCTTAAATGACGATGTCGAAGTGATCACTCCGACCTGGTTGGGGTCGATGGTTGAGCATGCGAACCGCAAAGAAATCGGCGCGGTGGGAGCACGGTTACGATTTCCAGACGGGACGCTTCAGCATGCGGGCGTCGTGATCGGGATTGGTGGCCTGGTTGGAAGCGCATTCCGCGGTTCGCTAGACGGCGATAACGGACACGTCGATTTATCCGCTACAACGCGCAACTGTGCGGCGGTTTCGGCTGCCTGCCTGATGACTCGACGTAGCGTTTTTGAGGAATTGAACGGCTTCGATGAAGTCAATTTGCAAATCTCGCTCCAAGACGTCGACTACTGCCTGCGCGCGCTTGAAAAGGGATATCGAACGGTGTACGATCCGCACGCGGAATTGACGCATTATGAGTCGGCGTCTCGCGAGCAGGCCGGCTTGCTGACACATCCGGAAGAAGATCACTACTTCCGCGAACGCTGGGCCGATTGGATCAAGGACGACCCATACTACAACCCGAATCTCACTCGCTCGCAGGATAACTTTGCTATTCGGCTCACTACGTAGGAAACTGCACTAGGACGCATTTGAGCTTGGGTAGGGGACAGGCAACACGAGGGTTCGTCAAAGCGGAGAGATTACGAGATCGCATGTGCCAGCCCCCGCCCGAAATTCCTTGGGGCCTTTTGAGGAATGATCAGCAGGTCCCAACTCAGCGTATTCGAGAGAGCTGCTCCGCCACCGCACTCCCTTACAGTCGCGCCTCCGAATTTGGACAGCGGAATCTAGTCTCCAGAAAGCGAAATTGCTCTGGCCCGAGAATCCTTAGGTTGAGGATTCAGGTCAGAGCGGGCCGTTGAGCGATTGGTAGATTCTGGCAACTTCGAGTCTGATTGTGGCGCGATTGCGAGATTCGATGCCGGGAAAATGGCCGTAGTTTGCGAAACTTATCTCGGCGCCGGCCTGTTTCGCCGAGCGGCCCTTTTTGCGAAGGGCCGCGACGTCGTCGATGTAGCGGCGGATATAGTCCTGACGGACCGCGATTTTTTTTGGGTCTCGGACTAACGGGCCGTGTCCGGCAACGATCACTTCGAATTCAATTTTCTTTAGCGCTTCAAGAGTCGTGATGAACTCTTCTGGGAACGAATCGCCTAGGTAAGGCGCGCCGTCGTAGAAGAGGTCTCCGGTGAAGAGGACCTTTTCGCCGGGCAAATAGACCACAAGATCGCCGCCAGTGTGACCGCGACCTAGATGTAAGATCTGAATTTCACGCGCGCCGCGGAAAAGGCTCATCTTTTGAGTGACCGTGATGGTGGGCGGGGTCGGCTCGATTTCGTCTAAGGATTTGATGTGACGCTTGAGAACATTGAGCCTTAACTGCATGGCTTCGCGCTCGCTCGCCGGCGCCAACCGCGACTCGACCGCATCGGCGATCTTTTGCTGTGCCGCCGGACTCCCCATCACCTTGTATGTCGGTTCATCTAGGACATCGCCGAGCAACTTGTCTCGAGTGTATTCGTGTCCGATAATCTCGACGCCGTTGGGGAAAACTTGGTTGCCGTGAGCATGGTCGAAATGGAAATGGCTATTGATGAGATAGCGGATCGGCTTGTCGGTTACAGCTTTCACGGACTTGATCAGGGCGCGAGCCGCGTCCGGCGTGATGTGGGAATCGACCACGACGACGTCATCGTCGTTGACTACGACCAACGCGTTGCTTGCGGTGTGGACGGGGCCGCTGCCCGATGCGAAATAGACGCCCGGCGCTACCTGGTCGAATACGTGGGTGTCGGAGACTTGCTTCGAAGCAGCTTCGATCTTTGAACCGCTCTCAATTGAAACCGCAGCCCAACTGAGAACGAGCGCTACCGCAAGCGAAGCTAGCAAGGGCCGTCTGGTGATACTGTTTTCGGAGTGCATCGCCCATCCATGATAGATGTTGCGAGGAGGTTGTGGGGATTTCGAGGGCGTATTTGGCCGAGCCTTAGGCCAGATTGATCGCGCGCTGGTGATCGACACACGTCGAGTGTGTGGTCGGCGGAGGGGGGCTCAAATTGGGTTTGAATTGGCTTTGAATTGGGTTTGCTTTTGCTACTTATTGTTGATTATAAACAACTTAGTGGCTTTGTTTTGTGAATTTTTTATCCTCGCTGTTGCTTCCTTTTTAGGACTAGGCTGGCTGCATTACTAGGCTAACATCCGTGTCAAGCCTTGAACCAGGTCAATCGGTCTTAGCGTTGGCCTAGGAGTTTGTCGTCGAAGGAGAAATCCGGCGTAGGACGATCGGCTTGCGAGGCGTACCACTCCCAGGCCTGATTCAACCCGTCTTCAAATGGCGTTGGTTCGAAGCCTAGTTCCTCGTGAGCGCGTTCTGTATTTTCGGTAATTGGGGGAAGGTCGAAGTACTGGCCGAAGTACAGTGGCGGCGCGAAGACATTTCCACCTAGGGCTTCGATTCGTTCGCGAGGTATGTAGTGAATCTCGGCTTCGCAGCCTGATGCCGCGGCTAGCGCTTCTACAAGGGCGGTCTGCGTAACGGCTTCAGAGTTGGCGATGTTGTAGGCTCTGCCAACGGCTTGCGGCGAATCCGCGGCTTGGATGGCAGCTTGAGCGAGGTCGGTGGCTAGTATGAATTGCATCAACCGGGTACCGTCCGCGGGGACGATGATCGGCCTTCCCGTGGTGAGGCGATCCCAGAAGAACGCCTCGCGGTAGAACGGATTTTCAGGTCCGTAGACGTACGGGGGACGCAGGGTCACCGCCGGGAAACCAGTTTCCGCGTGTAGCCGAAGCAGAAGACGCTCGGAATCGGCCTTATTGCGGCAGTAGAGGTCGGGGTCGTCGGGCGGCGCCAACGGAGCGTCTTCGGTCAGATTGAGTCCAGAGCCGTAGGCGGCACAGCTCGACATGAATACGTAACGCCGGAGTTCGGGTCCGCAGGCTGTCGCGGCTGCCTCGACGTGTGCCGCCGTGGTGCCTCGCTCCCAGTCGTAGACGTTGTCGAAGATGAATTCGAAGTTCCCGTCTTTAAGCGCAATTGCGATTTCGGCGGTGTCGTTGCGGTCGCAGCGGATCTCTTCGGTTTGGCCTTGGAAGGGGCTCTCGCTGGCGCGGTGCAGGATTGTTACGTCGTGGCCTCGATCGAGGAGTAGCCGCACCAAGGCTCGGCCGATGAAGAGGGTGCCTCCGATGACTAGTACTCGGCTCACTTGTCCATGCTAGAGCACTTTCAGCGAAGCCGTAGACTGCCGGCACTGGATGGTTACTGTCGAAGAAGAACGTCGACCCGGAGGTCGACGCGGCCCGCCAGAGGCGCGCGCCACGACTTAGAGCCCGCGTGCGCCTAGACGTGGGCGGCGGTGGTCTATAGCAGATCTGAAAATGCTCTAGCCCGCAATTCTCAACGGCGGGTTAGGGCTACATAGCGGATCTCAGCGACCTCGGTTGATGCTATTTCCGTGGCGCGTAGCTTGAGTTGTGCTCGGCCGGCGGCCAGGGAGATTGTCCCTAGGCTCATCGGCTTGAAGTCTTTGACTTCGGATTCGCCTCGCGGGACGCGATCGTCATCGGCTCCGTAGAGCGGTGGGTCGTGGATTTCGGTGATTTTTGCCGAGGTGGCGGCCCCGTTGAAACTGAGTTCGACCGTCGAACCGGCCTCGACCGCGGCGTAATAGATTTGGGCTTCGTACTCGCCGGATGACGGTACTTCAATGTCCCAAGTGATGGCGTCGTCCGTAGATTTCCAGTTGGTGAAATACGAGCAGTTGGGGGCTCGGGCGCTGCGCTTGATTCCGCCGTGGGCGATGCCGTCGCGGGCCGGCAAAAGAGTTGTAGAGGAGTGCCCTACCGGAAACGGGCGGTCGTCGGGACCGACACTTGGCAGCACCTCGGCAGCCCAATTGGCCGCGGCTTGGCGCAGGTCGGCCGCGATCTGCTCATTCTCAGACGCGACATCGAGCGCCTGGCCCGGGTCGGCTTCGATATCGAATAGCTCACCCTCGCTCCCGAGCCGAAATCGTTGATTGCGCACGCTGACTTTTTCCCGCCGAAGCGAAAATATGAGGCGATCGGGCCAGTCGGGTACTTCGCCTACGAGCAGTGGCTTGATGCTTTTTCCGTCAAGAGGTTTTTCGCTTTTGACGGCGACGCCCGCGAGGTCAGCGAGGGTTGGGAGCAAGTCGATTGCGCCGGCGATTTTGCGGACTTTATGGCCGGCTAGGATTTGGCCGGGCCAACGGATCAGGAAGGGCACGCGCAGGCCGCCTTCATCGATGGTCCCTTTGCGTCCCTTCATGCCGCCATTCCAGCGCCAACTGTTGGGTCCGTTGTCGCTGAAGTACAAGACGATGGTGTCGTCGGCCAGGTTCAGCTCGTCGAGTTTGGCGAGCACGCGGCCTACGTTCCAGTCGATGTTTTCGACCATCGCGAGGGCGGCGCGGGTCTTGGGAACGTCTTCGCTGTCGGGATCGCGGTTGCGCAAGGCGAGCTCTTTTGACTCGAACCGGTTCCAGAATTCGTCGGGAACTTGCATCGGCGAATGCGGCGTGTTGAACGGGAGATAGGCGAAGAATGGGCCGGCGTGGTTCTGTTCGATGAAATCAATAGCGTGGTTGGTGAAGTCGTCGATGACGAAGCCTTCGCCGCGGACGAGGGTGCCATTGTGGTCGAGTTCGTAGTCGAAGTACTGGCCCCAGTGGCCTTCAGTGAATCCGTAAAATTCGTCGAATCCGCGGGCGTTGGGGTGGTAGGGGTGCTGGGTGCCGTTGTGCCACTTGCCGAACGCCCCGGTGGCGTACCCGGCGGTTTTGAAAGTTTGAGCGATAGTGTGCTCATCGAGATTGAGGCGCTCCTGGCCGGTGCTGACACCGCGCACGCCACCTCGGGAGGAATAACGTCCGGTGAGGAACTCGGCGCGGGTGGGGGCGCAGACGTTGCAGACGTAGAAGTGTTCAAAGAGCGCGCCGTCACGGGCTAGGGAGTCGATGTTGGGGGTCGATAGGTTGGTGTTTCCATGAACGCTGAGATCGCCCCAGCCCTGGTCGTCGGCTAGTATCACGACGATGTTGGGGTGGCCGGCGGCTTGAGGTTGACCGCTGGGCGCGCCTCCGCAGCTCAGACCGATCGCGATCGCCGATAGAAGGACGAGATGGGGCTTTATGGTTTCGCGCACAGTTCCTGACAGCTTACCAGCGCCGCCGCTACTTCGAATTGTAGTCGCGTGAAACGCCGTTGCGGCTGTTAGTCAGCGTGTAGCTGCCGTCTTTGGCGATCGATGCGCGGATCCAATGACCCTCGCAGCCGTCGATCGGCGTCAGATTGGCGGTCAGATCCTCAGATGTATTGTGGGCGGCATCGTTGTTGACCGCGCGGTGAAGTTGCCAAAAATCAGTTAGACCCGGCGACTTCATCACGGCCTCGACGGCTGCCGGGCCGGCGCCCTTGGTTGGGCCGTTGTTCATCACCGCGACTGTTGGCTTGGTCGCCCACATTTGTTGCGGCAAAACGTCATCGCGGACTCCGTGATGGGTGGCTTGGAAGACGTCTACCTCTCCGACTAGATTGACGGGGCAGGCCAATTTGGCTTGAAAATTCCAGGAGAGATCGCCTAGGTTCAAAAATTCGAATTGCCCTGATTGAAACAAGTAGCCGGTGCTCTTGCCGTTTTCGCCATCGTCGGCGGGCTTGGTCTCGAGATTTGCACAGAGCGGGTTTTTCTTTCCTCCGGGCAGTGCCTTCTGCAGAACCTGACTGTGGGCGGCCACGATGAGCAGTTTGGCATTTGAGAGCGGAACCTCATCGCCTGGCTTGACGATGGTTCGTTTGCTGCCCGCGGTTTTGAGGTAGGTCTGCCAAAGATCTTTGCCTCGGCCGTCTTTCTCTACGCTGTCGCCATGGTCAAGAAACTTGTCGATCGGCACGAGTGTGGCCAACTCGGCGAGGCCGCCGACGTGGTCGCCGTGAAAATGCGACGTGATGAAATAATCGAGCTTTTTCGCACCAGCTTCTTGGGTCAGGACATGGTGAATTCGCTTGGCGTCACGGCCATCGAATCCTGGGTAGCCGGCGTCCATCAAGACGGTTTCGCCGGCATCGGTCACGATTAGGGTTGAGGCTCCTCCCTCGACGTCGATCCAATAGATGTCGATGGCTGATGCAACGTTCAGACTTAGCCAGAACGGGAGGAGAAGTAGTGCCGCGCGTTTCATTTGGGTTTCCTTATGGCCGAGTCCATTCTAGAGCAGTTTCGCTGATGCCATGGACCGTTCTTGAATAAAAAGCGGCGAAGCCGGCAATTTCTGGAGATTAGATTCCGCTGTCCAAAATCGGAGGCAAGACTGTAAAGGAGTGCGGTGGCGAAGGGATAACTGGGAAAGATGAGTCGGGCCCTGTTGAGGAATGATCAGCAGGTCCCAACTCAGCGTATTCCAGAAAGCTGCTCCGCCACCGCACTCCTTTACAGTCGCGCCACCGATTTTTCAGGGGCTTGGTGCTGCGGCAAGCAGTCTATGCCATTCCTGATAATGCTCTAGCCCGCGTTTCTAGCTTGGTGGCGGACAAGTCCCCGCCCGCAAGTTCTTCTTCAGTCGTTTGAAACCACAGGCCGGGCAATTGTAGACTAGCGGGACCCGAGGTACTTTGCGAGCCAGGCGTGTACTTCATTCCAGAAGAACTTGGCGTCGTGGCCCTTGCCTATCCAGTGGTTTTCTTCGTGAAAGACAATTAGCTTGCTGGGGGTTTTCAATCGCTGTAGGATTGCCCACGTCCAGAGCGTCTGATTGAGGGGGACGCGGTAGTCTCGCTCGCCGATGGTCAGCAGCGTGGGGGTGGTGAAATTTTCGGCGTAGGTCGACGGACTTTGTTCTTTCCAGACGGAGCTGTCGCCCCACGGTACGCCGCCGTTGCCACGCTCGCGGTGGTAGATGCCGTCGCTCGTACCCCATTGGCCTTCTAGGCTGACGAGGCCGGCGTGGCCAACGAAGCAGTCGAAGCGGTCGGTGGTTACGGCTTGAAGCCAGTTGACAAGGTGACCGCCGTAGCTGGCTCCAGAGGCGCATTGTTTCTCACCGTCGAGGAACGCGAATCGCTCAATTGCTTGGTCAGCGGCTTCGAGGACCTCCTCGCCCGGTGTTCGCAACGGGTCGCCCTGGATTCGCTGCGAGAATTCTTCACCGTACCCGACAGAGCCGGTGTAGTCAGTCATGAGAACGACGTAGCCGGGCGCCGCGAGCAATTGCGCGCTCCAGCGAAGGTGGCTGGAGTCCTTGGATGAGCTGTAGGGCCCGCCGTGGATAAACAGAAGCAGCGGGTAGGTTCTTGCTTCGTCAAACCCAGCAGGCAGAACGAGCCAATTGTGGATTCGGCGGCCCTTTTTTGACTCGAACCAAAACTCTCGGAAGGGCTGCCAGTCGATTTCAGCGGCCTGCGTGACATTCAAGGAAGTCAAAGGCGACTGCTTGCCATTGCGCGGGTTAATGCGCACGATCTCGGCCGGTTGGTTCCCGGCCTGCCAGAACGCCGTGAGCACTTGCTCGCCTTGCCTGTTCGATGACAGGCCCGAGTAGACGCCCCGACTTTCGGGATCTAGGCCCCTGACGGTACCGCCATTTGACTTTAGGCTGAATATTCGTGTGCGACCGGCCTCATCGGCAGTTAGGAAGAGCGATTTTCCGTCGGCGGCGAAAGAGATTCCCGACACAGAGCGGTCGAAATCTGATGTCAAATGTTTAGGCGCGCCAACATCTGGCCAATCGAAGCGCGCGACTCGAGTCAGCGTGTATACGTGTTCGTTTTCGGCGGATCGAAGCGCGAAGAGATGGCGGGCGTCTGGGCTGAAAGTGGGATCGCCGTACGACGCCGCGTCGGATGTCAGACGCTCGGGTTCGCCGCCGCTGACCGGGACACGATAGAGATCGCTCTTGACCGAAGCAAATGCAGACTCGTCACGGTTGACTTCCGCCGAGAAAACGATTGCGGAGCCGTCGGGGGACCAGACCGGGGCGTTTACGCCGTCGAACCCGGTGGTCGAAGCCAACTGGGAGCCGGCGATTAAATTATTGGCCTCGGCGTCAGGTTTCGCCTGCTGTACGAACAGATGCTGTTTGCGGTCGTCCCGCCATTCGTCCCAACGGCGAACTGGGAACCCTTCGTAGACGCTAGCCTTGTATTTGCGATCTTTGCGCGCCTTCTTCTCGTCGGCGTTCTCCTGATTGGTGAGCTTGCCCGGATAAACGTTGCTGGTGAAAAGCAATCTCTCGCCCGCCGGCCCCCAGGCGGGATTCGCGGCTCCGGTTGCAAGTGAGGTGATGCGTCGGGCCTCGCCGGGACCAGTCATGTCCATGGTGTAAATCTGGCTGACTTCGTCTTCGCCACGTTTGGCGCTGAACGCTATTTGTCTGCTATCAGGACTCCACGCTAGGCCGGTTTCCGGGGAGGCGGTCGAGGTTAGGCGGCGTTGCGGTGTTGCGCCATCTGTCGCGACGATCCAAAGATCCGAGACTTGCTCCTCTGCATCATAAGAAGGCTCCGTTACCGAGAACACCGCCCAGCGGCCATCTGGGCTTGTTGCAGGTGCCCCGAGCCTCTTCATGAGCCAGAGGTCTTCGTGAGTCATTGGCCGTTTGGCGCCCGCCGCGATCGAAATGCAGGCCGCCGCCAGCGCTAGTGCGAAGAATCGCTTCATGGCGGCAGCATAGCAGCTGGCGCGGCTAACCAGCCGTAATAACCAGGTCGCGTTCTTACTCGCGCGTCGGCGGGAGCAACACTGACCGTAATGCGCCGCCAGGCACCGTCGAACTGTTGGTTTGACGGGTAGTATCCGAGGGTGTAGACGCTGCGAAGTTCGTTCGCAACGGCTTCGTAGACGGGGTCAAGATCGCGTATCGAGTTTGCGGTGAATAGACGTCCGCCGGACGCGGTGGCAATGCGCGTCAGTCGGCCACGCGCCTCATTGGTAAGACGGCGGGCTCTTTCGCGCCAGCTTCTCTCGACGCGCACTCCTGGTGGCTCAGGCTCTAAGAAAATTGGATAGATTACGGCGTTCATCTCGGCCGCGGCCCGTTCAAGGTCGTCTGAGGAGACCTCTGATGGAATCGAGCGATTCCAGTTCGGCAGCAGGTCATTGTCCATGCCGTCGCTGATCACGATGAGGGCGTTGCGCTCCCAGCGTCGCTTGGCCAGCTCGTGCGCGTAAGCCAGGACGATCGCATCGTAGAGCGGTGTGCCGCCGGAGAGCTGCGGAATGTCCTCGATCTTGCGGAGCACGGCATCATGGTCGTCGGTTAGCGGCGATAGCACTTGGAGATAGCTGTCAGCGAGTACGTAGACCGCTACCCGATCGGTGCGCCGAGCGACCATCGTGAACTGGCGGGCCGCCTCGACGACCGATGGGCGATCGACCAAGGTGCTAGTACTACAGTCGAGCAGCACGACTAGATTGAACGGGGCCTCGGTGCCCTGTACGATTTTTACGTCCTGCGCGAGGCCGTCTTCGCGAACGTCGAACTCATCTGGCAGCAAGCCTGTTAGGGGGCGATTGTCGGCATCGACCACCGAGACGGTTAGATCGACCAGCCTAACGTCGGAGCTGAACACGGGCGTCTCGAGCGCGGTTTTCGCGGCCACCAATTCGGGCTTCGAAGCGCCGTCACCTTGCTGGATCAGCTTGCGACCGAAAGGGTTTCGAAAGACAGTTCCCAGTACACGCGGAGCATCCCAGTGCATACGCACCGGCGAGTCTTCGTCGAACTCGGCCTCACGAATTGTTAACCGTGCCGGAAGATTTGCGTCGATTCGAATGTCGCCATATAGCGGCCGCGCCTCAAGATGAGAGTCAGTCAGAGTCCAGCGCGCGGCCCCGGGTTTATCTCGGGGCGGTACGACGGTTGCGCGCAAAGAGTCGGGAACATCAACCGTGTCGGGGCGATATTTCGAGGTCATCCGCAGGCGCGTTGTTCTCCACGGCGCGGCGATATTGAGTGCGCCGGTGCCGGTTTTTAACGAGGCCCGACGAACCATGCCTTCGAGCGTTATCGCGCCGTTGACGGTTTCGACCTCTAGACGGTGCCCGTAGGGTAAGTCCACGTCGAGATCGATTAACTCGCCGTCGGAGGGCTGGGCACGAACGCGCATCTTGCGCCGAAACCGGGTGGTGACGGTGTCACTGTCGCGGACTTCCCGGGTGGCACCGGCTCTGCGGACCCTGACTCGGTCTGTATTGGTTACGCGAACTCGAACGCGGCCAGAGGCGTTTTCGATTCGCAAAACGGGCTCCTCAACCGAACCGGCGTCGGTCCACCAGGGGTCCGCCTCGAAATTTACCGGCTCAAATTCCTCGGTGTCGGCGCCGGTCACGACAACATTGTTGGTGACACCGCGGACGCCTAGGACTTGGAGCGCTTGGTCTTCGGCGGTCCGCTTGTCGCCGAGCTGCTCGACTTCTCCCTCGAGGGTGATGTGGCCGTCACGCACGAGGATGTGAATTGGTTGGAGCAAGACTCTCTGGACGTCGCCTTGGGAGCGTCGCAGCCTTGATTGAAATTTCGTTTCGCCGGACAGGTAGCGGCGGATCTCGGGATGGCCGTATATCCGCCAGTAGGCGTTGATCCTCATCCCAATGTCGTCGCCGGAATGCGGAAACTCCTCGATTTCGTTAGTGACGGACTCGACGGCTTCCAGCCGCCCGACGGCGCGCTCGATTGATCGTCGCAAGGACGGGCGGGTCACGATGCCTGACAGAGTCACTTGCGCGTCGGCGATGGAGAAGCCAACCCAGTCGTAGACCCGCAGGGTGGGCTCGGTCGAGATGATGTACTCGATTTGGCTGATCAGGCGGGCGGATTCGCCTTGAGTTTGCGCAGAGGTTGGCCGGGCCGCCAGGCTCAGCAGCAAAACGCTTGCAATGACTAGGCGCAGGCGCACGAGTTGCCCTTAGGGTACATTGTCGTGAGCGCGGCGGAGTTGGTTTGGGCGGGCTGGGTCGGGCGCAAACGTGGCGAGGGTGGGGACAGGCAACACGAGGGTTCGGCAAGGTGGAGAGGTTACGAGATCGTATATGCCAGTCCCCGCCCGAAGGTCCTAGTGTCCTGTCTCTAAAGTTCGATTACAAAAGCGGGCGAGGGAAGCGAAGATTTGGTCGGCGGTTTTGGACCAGACGAACGGCTTGGAGTCGGCGTTGCTGAGTTGGATGTAATCCTCGATGGCGCGTTCCAACTCCGCTGTGCTGCGATGTACGCCGCGGCGAATCTGCTTCTGGGTCAGAGTGGCGAACCAACGCTCGACAAGGTTGATCCAAGACGCGCTGGTCGGCGTGAAGTGCAGATGGTAGCGCGGCCGTTTGGCCAGCCAACGCTGAATAATCTGGGTCTTGTGGGTTCCGTAGTTGTCGAGGATCAAGTGGATCTCGAGCGAGTCGGGGACCGCCTGGTCGATGGTGTCGAGAAACTTGCGAAACTCGACCGCGCGATGACGGCGATGACACTCGCCGATCACATGGCCGGTCTTGACATCCAACGCGGCAAACAGCGAGGTCGTCCCGTGGCGCTTGTAGTCGTGCGTGCGGCGCTCGATTTGTCCGGGACGCAGCGGCAGCAGCGGCTGCGTGCGGTCCAGGGCTTGGATCTGAGACTTCTCGTCAACCGACAGCACCAACGCCCGCTGGGGCGGGTTGAGATACAGACCGACGATGTCGCGCACCTTCTCGACGAACAACGGATCTTGCGAGAGCTTGAAAGTTTCGCTGCGATGGGGTTGCAGCGCGAAGGCCTTCCAGATGCGCTGCACGCTGGAGTGACTCAAGCCACAGGTCTTGGCCATCGAGCGTGTTGACCAATGCGTGGCGTCGGGGGGCGTCGATTCCAGAGTGAGCGTGATGACGCGTTCGACCTCGTCATCGCTGACGCGCCGCGGCGTGCCGGGACGCGGTTCGTCGAGCAGCCCGTCGAGGCCTTTGTCGAGGAAGCGCTGGCGCCATTTGCCAACGGTACGGCGGGCCCAGCCGAGTTGGGCGGCGACGACGGTATTGTTGAGTCCGTCGGCGGCGAGCAGAATGGCCCTGGCGCGTTGGGCAAGAGCCTGCGCGGACTTGCGCCGTCGCGCCCAACTTTGCAGGCTCTCGCGCTCGGCCGGGTTGAGCTTGAGCGGTTTCAATTGAGGACCAGTTGTCGTCGTCTTCCCCATATAGACATGGCGACAACAACCTGTTTAATGTTACGCGAACTTTAGATACCGGACACTAGGTCGCATTTCTCACCAGCCAGCGAGGGAAAGTGCGTGGAAGGTGCGCCAATACGAGGCGCACGATACTTGGCGCGCGCAGGCGTACTCGACAGTCCGTTGAGCACGGCAAGCGAGCGCAACGAAGTATTGGCGCGCCTAACGCGTACTTTCACCGTTGACTGGTGAGAAATGCGGGCTAGGTCGCAGGGAGGACCGCACCGCACGGCGGCGCGGCTCGGTACTTCGAAAGGTATTTTCCAACAAGCAGCTCGTGTTGGCAGCTTGAAATATCAAGTTTCGGATTAGTCGAAGAAATCGCGTAGTTTGTCGAAGAAGCCTTTGTCGTTTGGCGTGTTTTCGACTGGGAGAATTTCGCCGAGTTGTTCGAATAGTTTGCGCTGCTCACGCGAGAGTTTAGTCGGGATGGCGACCGTCACATGAACGTATAGGTCTCCACGACGGCCGCTGTTGACGTGCGGAACACCCTTGGCTCGGAGCTTGTAGCGTGCGCCGGATTGTGTCCCGGGCCGGAGAGTGACTGAGGAATCGCCCTCGAGCGTTGGCACTTGGATCTCCGCGCCCAGGGCGACTTGTGCGACGTTGACTGGCACTTGACAGTGCAGATCGTACTTTTCGCGATGAAAAATTGCGTGCTCGCTGACATGAATCAGGACGTACAAATCACCCTTGGGTCCGCCATTCGGCCCAGATTCACCCTCGTTGGAGAGGCGCAATCGCGTCCCGTGGTCAACGCCCGGTGGAATACTCACCTTGAGCTTGCGCTGGGTTCGACTTGACCCCACGCCGCTGCATGTTTTGCAGGGCTTTTGAATGACTTGACCTGCCCCGCGGCATGCGGAACAAGTGCGGCCTACCGAGAAGAATCCCTGCTGGTAGTAGACTTGACCGCGGCCGCCACAGGCGTTGCAGGTGATCTTGCGCGATCCCGGCTCGGCGCCAGAGCCATCGCAACGATCACATGACTCGGTTCGTGGGAATTGAATTTCGGTACTGAATCCGAAGACGGCGTCCTCGAACTCGATTTCCAATTCGTATTGCAGGTCGGAACCGCGGCGTGGCCGGCTTCTCGACCGGCCGCCTCCGCCAAAGATGTCGCCGAAGAAGTCTCCGAATACATCAGAAAAATCACTGACATCGGCGGGGTTGAAGCCTCCCGAGCCGGCGAGACTATCGTGACCAAAACGGTCGTAGCGGGCGCGTTTATCGGAGTCGCTTAAAACGCTATATGCCTCGGAAGCTTCTTTAAATTTATCTTCGGCGTCAGCGGAATCTGGGTTGCGATCTGGGTGGTACTTCATTGCCAGCTTGCGGTAGGCGCTCTTCAGCTCCTGGTCGCCGCTGTCGCGCCCCACACCCAGCACCTCGTAATAATCGCGTTTCGCAACCATGCCCGCTACCCCTCGAGAAACCGAGGTTATTCCTTAACCGCTACCTTGACCATTGATGCGCGTAGCAAGCGGTCTTTGAAGTGATAGCCCTTCTGGTAAACATCAAGAATCGTCTGATCTTCCTGCCCTTCTTCGGCGGGCGCACGGTCGACGGCAAAGTGCAAATACGGATCGAACCGCTCGTGTTGCTCAACCTCGCGCAGGCCGGCCCTAGAAAACACCTCGAACAGCCGCTTATAGATCAGCTCCAAGCCCTTCTTGATTGCCGGGTCTAGACCCTCAGTCTCGATCGCGCGTTCGAAATCATCGATAATCGGCAGAAGTGAAGTAATTGTGTCGGACGCAGCGTACTGCACGACGTCTTGCTTCTCTTTGTAGAGACGTTTGCGAATGTTCTCGAACTCCGCCTGGCTGCGCTTGAGCTGGTCGATGAGTTCATCCCGTGGCTGAGCCGCGGCGTCGCGGTCGGCGATCGCCTGCTCAAGCTCAGAAAGGGGTTCCGGCTCTGGTTCCGATAATTCTTCGGCGTCCGTTGCGACAGGGCCGCCGTTCTGCGAGGCGGCTTCCTCGACCTGTTCCAAAGCCTCGTCCTGGTCGGGGGATTCGGACGACACGGGTATGATTTTTTCGGTTCCAGCCATTGATTCCATGGGCTCTCAGGGCCCTTAAGCTCATCCTAGCAAACGGTAAAAGCGCGCCTGGGCCGGCGTCTATCCCGCTGTCAAAACGTTGTCCAGCAGAAGAATTCCAAGCAGCGTGTAGATAATATCGAATCCGATCAGCATCTTGACCCAGACCGCCAGCTCCGAGACGGCCTCCGGGTCGAAAATGCCCCAAGTCACGCTAACGCAGGCAATCAGGGCGGGCAGGCAGATCGGGAATAGCAGCAACGGTAACATCAACTCGCGCAGGCGATTGTTCGCGGTGATTGCGCCGAAGGTGGTGCCGACCGACGCGAATGCCCAAGTGCCAAGCGCGAAAATTCCAAGTAGCGGTCCGAATTTCGGGAGCCAGCTCACGTCGAAAAATATCCCGAAAATTGGCAGACAGCACAGCTCAACCACTAGGATTAGAGCCCAACTAGCAATCGTCTTTCCCAGGAAGATGGCATCGCCGGAAACTGGTGACGCCACCAACGCTTCGAGGCATTCGTTTGCCGATTCGCGTGCGAAGCTGCGGTTCAGCACGAGTACGCCAGCGAATATAAAGACAATCCAGAGCAGCCCTCCGGCGAGGTCGCGAACCTCAGAGTGGCTATTTGGGTCGAACGCAAAGCTGAACATCAGCAACACAACCAGCGAAAACGAGAGTGCCGCGTAGATTACCTCGCGATTTCGCACCTCGCTGAGCAGGTCTTTGCGCGCGATGATCCAAACCTGGCCGGCGAATCGTCTCACGCGATCCTCTCGTAAAGGCTCTCGGGATCGTTGCGCAGCCCGTCGTCATTGGGTCCTCGAAAAACTATTTTTCCTCTGTCGAGTAGCGCGATCTCATCGGAAACTTCGAGCGCTTCGCGGAGCTGGTGGGAACAGATAACGACCGTTCGCCCGGCATTACGGGCTTCAGTGACGAGCGAAGACAGCAGGCGCATAGCGCGGTCGTCGAGGGCTGTCCAGGGCTCGTCGAGCAACAAAACAGCCGGCTCATGCATGAAGGCGCGGGCCACGGCCAGGCGCTGCCGCATTCCGCGAGAAA
Source organism: Bryobacterales bacterium (assembly GCA_965247305.1). Classification (GTDB taxonomy): domain Bacteria; phylum Acidobacteriota; class Terriglobia; order Bryobacterales; family UBA6623; genus CATQHP01. Next base: position 574,406 of record OZ252030.1, read on the forward strand.
AATCGCTGACGCGCGAGCGGCGGAACTGGGCCAAGCCTACTTTCTCAAGCCACTCGCTTAACTTTCGCTCGATATCGGCGACTTCGTACAGGGACCCAAAAAATCTGAGATTTTCTTCCGCCGAGAGGTCGTCGTAAACCCATTGACCATGGCCGACTACGCCGATATGTTTGCGGATCGACGCAAAATCCGCGCCGACCGAGGGCAGCGATAATTCGCCGTCGGTCGGCGACGTGATGCCCGCCAACATTCGCAGGAATGTGGTTTTGCCAGCGCCGTTTCGGCCAAGCAGCGCGAGGACGCAGCCTGGCTGAACCTGCAAGTCAACTTTGCGCAGTGCGGGGAAGTCGCCGAAGTATTTGGAAACCCCGCGGGCCAGAATCGCGGGCTCGCTCATGACTTCCGCCGCTTCTTTTTGGGCGACGACGCCGGCCTTGTCGATGGCGCCGGCGCATTCGGACTTGCCGCTGGGGTGGAACCTTCGGTAGACGTCAGCAGGTGATAGAACCCGATGCCAAGGATCAAAACGGTCAGCCCAATGATCCAATAGAATTCGCTCGCGACCGGAGCTGGCTGAACCGAAATATCGCCGCCGCCCGAGCCACCGGCGGACGCCGGCGACGATCTCCGCAATCCGCCCTCGCCGACTACCGTGAGGCTGACGGACTCGACATCGGGCAGGTCGTAGATGACTGCCTGGGTGGTCGGTTCTTGCCCTACCGAAGCGATGCCTTCGCCGGTAATCGTTACTCCCGTGGGGGCCGCTACTCGTGTCGGCACTCCACGGTAGATCGAGTGGATCTCAAGAGGGCGGTCCTCTGCGCGAGGAATCAAGTAGGTCACGTCGACGCGGTTCTCGCCTGGCTTTAGAGGAAAATCCACCTTGTAAATATTTTCCTCGTCCGAAGGCAGCCCCGTGTTTTGCAACGGCATGCCGGCCGGCCCGGTGCCAGATACCTGAACGATACCTTTTGCCTCGGGCGGCAGATAAAAGCGCAGCGTCCCGGCCTCGCTGCTGTAGGTAACCGGCGGATTCGAGGCGTTAAAGAATTGATAGCTCTCGTTGACGACCATCTCGCTGGGGCCGGGTTCCAAGATGACGATTCGTCCGGCTGGATCTGGGAGATTGGCACTGCTGGCCGAGTATATTACGAGCCCGAGATCTTCGAGATTCATGTCCCTGCGGATCAGCTCGGTATAGCCAACGGCCTCGAACTCGGCTCGGATTGCGCCCATAAACGGCTGCTGTGGGGGAATAGCCGGGAGCTCTTTGGCGAATTCGAATTTCCCATCGGCGCCAGACATGACTTCGTCAACCGGCGTCATGCCCCCTTTGAATGACGACAGAGTTAGCATCACGCCGGCTGCCGGTTCGCCCGTGGTCGCGTTGCGAACCGTGCCCTTAATAGCGGCGCCGGCAGAGTCTAGGCAGCCGAGCAACATTGCGACCAGCAGGCAGCATCTTAGAGAGATGGCCGGGCTATTCATTCTCGCCCCCGATGACGCGCTCGATCTCAGCGAGCACTCCCGCTAGCTCCTTCTGCAGATGTCCTTTGCTCTCTTGATAGTCTTCCTCAGACATCTTGCCCATCTGAAACTCAGCTAAGAGGTCGCGTAGATTCTCGTAGATTGACGCCTTGCGGTCGTCCAGATGTTGGGTTGGCGGAATCGGCTCTTCGGGCGGAATGTCGCTACCGCGCACGGCCAGTGGCAGCGCAAACGCGATGAGTATCAAGACTACTGCAGCGGCGATGAGCATACCGATACGCCTGGGCGGAATGAGGACCCTCCGACCGTCGAAAAATCTATTCCAGCTCCTCGAGATTTCGCTCGATCTCGTCGCGGTATTTGTCGACGACTTGATCGGAAACGGGTTGCGGCCCGGCTGACGAGTGTGAACTCTTACGCCAGCGGCGAACGACGAATGGGATGATTCCGAAGCCCCCTAACAGCAAGACAAACGGCATCGCCCAGCCGACGATTCCAAAGCCCTCGGTTCGCGGCACGACGCGCATCTCGTTGCCGTACTTTTCGTAGACAGCCTCAAGGATCTGCTCCTGCGATTGACCCGCTTTTAGCCCAGCTTCGATGTCTTCGTTGATGGGCACACGGATATGGCAACCTATCATGTTGCAAGTTGAAACCGTCGACGAGCAACCGCAGGTGCACTCGATTTGATCACCGACCGCGCGGATCTCGAGATACAAGTCGTCGGCCCACAGTGCGTGGACGGAGAAAAGCAGCGCCGTCGTTGCCAGACTAAGCGTTCGTCGTAGCAACGGGTTTCTCCTTGCGAATGGCCGTCCCAACAATGCGCGTTCGGGCGTAAGACCGCTTAACCTTGCTTGGCACTAGCGCTATCAGGGTGCCAAACACGAGCAGGAATGCGCCGATCCAAATCCAATTCACTAGCGGATTGATGTAGACCTCGATGATGGGTCTTTCGCCGTCAACCGACTCCCCGGCGAAATTCAGGTAGACATCTTCGCGTAGCGAGTAGCGCACGTCAACTCGGCCCACTGGCTGCTCGGAGACGTGATAGAAGCGCCGCTCGGGCTTCATCGTCTGCAAGAACACGCCGTTTTTCCCAACGTCGATTTCGGCGACGGAGCTGTAGTAATTGGGGTTGTCGTCTTCAGAGACTTTGGTCAAGGTGAACTCGTAAGCGCCGACGGTCATCGAATCGCCAACGTTCAGTTCTTCTTGTTGGACGAGGTTGAAGGCGGCGCCCGCAAAGCCGATAAACATCAGCACGATCGCCATATGGACCACGTAGCCTCCGTAGCGGCGCGTGTTGCGGTGGGTCAGATCAAATACGGCGGGGAAGAATGAGAGCCCGTGTTTTTTCTGGATAACGCGCGCACCACGGTAAAACTCGATTGCGATCGTCGTCGCGACGAAGGCGCAAAGGATGAAGCATACAAGCGCGTAGAAATGACGGATGCCAAATGCGAACAACAGCGCGCCGAGGACCAATGAACCGAGGGCCGGCCACTGGAAATTCCGCCGCAGTGATTCCGTCGATGTGCGTCGCCAGGCGAACAGCGGACCGACGCCAGTAAGGAAGAGCAAGAACAGCCCGATTGGGACGTTCACCTTATTGAAGAACGGCGCGCCAACCGTGATTTTGTCGCCGGACACCCATTCGCTGATTACTGGGAATAGGGTGCCCCACAAGACCGCGAAGCAGCTTGCAAGCAAGATGACGTTGTTGAACAAGAAGCTCGATTCGCGGGAGACGACCGAGTCGAGCTCGGATTCGCTTTTCAAGTAGTCAAGGCGGCTCAGGATCAAGTAAGTGGTGATCCCAATTCCGATGACCAGATACCAGACGAAATAGCTTCCGATTTCCGACTCGGCAAAGGCGTGAACGGAACTCACGAGTCCGCCTCGGGTCATCATCGTGCCGAAGATGCAGAGGAAAAACGTCGCCGAGATGAGCACGATGTTCCAGACCTTCATCATGCCTTTCTTCTCTTGCATCATTACCGAGTGAAGGAAGGCAGTTCCCGTGATCCACGGCAGTAGGGAGGCGTTCTCGACCGGGTCCCAGCCCCAGTAGCCGCCCCAGCCGAGCACGACGTACGCCCAGCGTGCGCCGAGCAAAACTCCGATGCCTTGGAATAGCCAAGTCACCATAGTCCAGATGCGCGTGGTGTGGATCCAGCGTTCGCCAGGCTGGCGAGTGACCAACGACGCCAGCGCAAACGCGAACGGCACGGTGAAACCCACGTAACCGAGATAGAGCATCGGCGGATGGATTGCCATCATCGGATGTTGCAGCAGTGGGTTAAGGCCATTGCCGTCGGGCATCGCTGTAATTTGCGGCCCGGACATGATGACGGCGAACGGGTTGGCCGAAAAAGCGACGAGCCCCAGGAAGAATGCTTGTGTCGCCGCCATGACTGCGACGACGTAGGAAATCATGTTGCGGTGACGCTTGCGGCCGGTGAAAACCGCGACGAACGTGTAGGTCGTGGCGATCCAGCTCCAGAAGAGAAGGGAGCCCTCTTGGCCGCCCCACCAGGCCGCGAATTTGTAGATCAGGTCGAGGTCGGCATTCGAGCGGGACGCGACGTAACTGAGACGGAAGTCGTCGGTCAGGATGGCATACAGCAGAACGCCGGAAGCCGTGGTTACGAGCAGCCAGGCGCTCACGACGGCGCGTTGCGCGCTGACTTCAAGGAACGAGTTGTTTCTCAGGCGCCCGACCAGCGACGCGACGACGGCGTACACCGAGACGAGGAACCCTAGCAGGACAGCAAGGTAACCGATATTTTCCATGAAAGCGCCTTCAGCCTAATAGCTTAGGGTAGCGCGTCGAGGGCAGTGAGTTTGGGTGGCGCGGGCCCTGACGGCTCTTGAAAAACTAGGTTGGAAGGGGACAGGCAACACGACGGTTCGTCAAGATGGAGAGACTACGAGATCGCATGTGCCAGTCCCCGCCCGAAAGTCCTTCTACTTCCCACTTCGCAGAGAGGACCGCACCGCGCGGCGGCGCGGCTCGGTACTTCGAAGGGATTCTTCCAATAAGCAGTTTGCTTGGAAGCTCGACAAATCAAGTTTCAGGTCAGCCGCTGTCATGAACTTCCAGAGCGATATGGCCGCCGAGCCAAGCAGCTTCGCACTGTTCGCAGACTGCCGTTATGCTGCCCGTACAGTTCGTAACCTAATAAATTTGGAAGATAAGGAGTATGGTGATTAAGTGACCATTCGCCTACGATTCGCTACCGCCCTCGTTTTGACTCTGGCCGTCGGGAGCGCCGCTGAGCCGGCGGCTGAGAATTTCACAGCAGCAGCCCGGGGATACTGGGCGTTTCAGCCGATCGAGCGGCCTGCACCGCCGGAACTGGGCGAGACGAAGGTGGCGCAACCCGTTGACGCCTTCCTCACTGAAAAGCTCGCGGCAAAGGGGCTGTCGTTGTCGCCACAAGCCGACAAGCGGACTCTCATCCGCCGGGCCTATTTCGACTTGACGGGATTGCCGCCTTCTCCGGAAGAAGTCGTTGCGTTCGAGGCCGACGCTTCACCCGAAGCGTTCGCGAAAGTTGTGGACCGTCTACTGGAATCGCCTCACTATGGCGAGCGCTGGGGGCGACATTGGCTGGACTTGGCTCGCTACGCCGAGAGCGAGGGGTTCAAAGCGGACGAGACGCGTCCGAATGCCTGGAGTTATAGAGACTACGTCATCAATGCGTTCAACGAAGACAAGCCGTATGACCGCTTTGTGAAGGAGCAGATCGCGGGCGACGAATTGTACCCAGAGGATCCATGGGCGCGAATCGGGACGGCGTTCAACCGCAACTACGCCGACGAATCGAACGGCGCCAATATGATTCAACGTCGGCAAGAGGTCTTGCAGGACATTACCGACACGGTCGCTCTGACGTTCATGGGCATGACTGTCGGTTGCGCGAAATGCCATGACCATAAGTTCGACCCGATCCTTCAGAAGGACTACTACCGGCTGCAAGCGTTCTTTGCGCACACCACGCAGGACGACTCGATTCCCATCATGAGCCGGGAAGAGCACGCGGCGTACCAGCGCAAGCTCGCCGTCTGGGAGGACGCGACAGTCGATATCCGCGCCGAAATCCAAGCTCTGATCGAACCCAAGCGGCAGGAGACGATCGCCGTCCGATTCGAGCGCTACCCACCTGAACTCCAAGTATTCCTGAATACTCCCGTGGAGGAGCGCACGCCTTTCCAGACGCAGATGTATCACAAGTTTGTGTGGCAGATGGAGTTCTTGACATCCGACAAGAAGGTCATCCGCTCATTCAAGGGCGAGACGAAAGAAAAGTATGAGGCGCTGGCCGCGAATTTAGAGGAATTCGGCCATCTTCACCCTGGCGAGTTGCCAATCGGCGTGGGCATGAAAGACCTCGATACGGTTGCGCCCCCGACACACGTGTTGACATTGGCGAACTACACCGCGAAGGAAGAGCAAGTCGAGCCCGGTTTTCTCACTATCCTGAACCCGGAGCCAGCCAAGTACGAGCCGCCTACGGGCATGCAATCGACCGGTCGGCGTACAGCCTTGGCGAATTGGTTGGCAAGCCCGGAGAACCCGCTGACGGCGCGCGTCATGGTCAATCGAATCTGGCATCACCATTTCGGACGGGGGATTGTAGCGACGCCCAGCGACTTTGGGTGGATGGGCGATCAGCCAACGCACCCCGAGCTACTCGACTGGTTGGCGGACGAGTTCATCGAGAATGGCTGGAGCGTGAAACATTTGCACCGCGTGATCATGGGTTCGGCTGCTTATCAACAGTCGTCAGACCAAAATGCGGAGGCGGAGAAGAAAGAGCCGATGAATCGCCTGTTGTGGCGCTTCCGCCCACAGCGGCTCGACGCGGAGACGATCCGCGACTCGTCGCTTTACGTGGCGGGCACTCTGAACACAAAAATGGGCGGCCCTAGCGTGTTCCCGCCGCTGCCGGACGGGATGCCCGAGCCGCGCGGCGGTTGGGAAGTGTCTGAGAACACGGATGATCACTACCGCCGGAGCGCGTACGTTTTCGTCCGCCGCAATTCGCCGTATCACATGCTCAAAGTGATGGACCTGCCCAATTCGCACGAAAGTTGCGCGCGGCGCGAGCACACAATCACCGCGCCGCAAGCCCTGGCTTACATCAACAGCAAGGTAACGATCGATTGGGCGCAACGATTCGCGGGGAGGGTGCTCGAGTCAGCCGGTGAAAACCCGGCGGAGAGAGTCGACCTTGCCTACCAGCTAGCCTTCCAGCGTCCAGCGGACGGCGAAGAGAAGGACTCGGCGTTGACGTTTCTTGCAAAGCACTCGAAAGTCATCGAGGCCCGCATTGACGCCGAAGAACCTGTCGCCCTGCCGACGTTTCTGCCGCTAGGGATGACGCAGGCCGAGGGCGCGGCGTTCACCGATTTCACCCACACCGTCCTCAACTCAAACGAGTTCGTATTTGCTTTCTAGCGGGAGGCTACCATGACGACGATTACGCCGCCGACGGGACACAAGCGTTTGGCGAACTCCCGCCGTGATTTTTTGAGCCGGGTCGGAAGCGGCCTTGGCAGCGTCGCCCTTGGCGGATTGCTGGAAAGCGCGGGCGTGTTGCCGGGGCTGGCGGCGACGACCGACGACCCACTTGCGCCAAAAAAGCCTCATCATGCGCCAAAGGCTAAGTCGGTCATCTTCCTGTTCATGGAGGGCGGCCCAAGCCACGTTGATCTGTTTGATCCCAAGCCGGCGCTCGACAAACTTGCCGGACAGCCGATGCCGGCTTCGTTCGGCAGCGTCATCACGGCGATGGGCACGGGCTCCAATACGATACTGGCCCCCAAGCGCAAATGGGCGCAGCACGGCGAGAGCGGCCTATGGGTGTCGGACTGGTATCCGCACATCGCCGAACATGTTGACGACCTGGCGGTGATTCGGTCCTGCCAACAAGACGGGATCAATCACGTCGGCTCGGTGTCACAAATGAACACCGGATCGATATTGGCCGGCCGGCCGGCGCTGGGTTCGTGGGTCACCTACGGGCTCGGCACAGCCAATGAGAATTTACCGGCCTTCGTCGTCTTGACCGATTATCGAACGATCGTCGGGGGGGCGAAGACCTACAGTGCGGGCTTCTTGCCCTCGACGTTTCAGGGCACGCCGTTTCAGCGAGAAGGACCGCCGATTCTCAACCTGTCACCTCCAAAAACAATCGGCGATGAGCAGCAGAAGAGTAAGCTGAGTTTCCTACACGAGATGAACGGGCGCCACGCCCAGCAGCATCCGGCGGACAACGATCTCGAAGCCCGTATTGCTTCGTTCGAACTGGCCTACCGCATGCAGGCGGAAGCACCCGCAGTAGTCAACATCGCGGCCGAGTCCGAGGCAACCAGGAAACTCTACTGTTTGGATGATCCGCACGAAGAGACCGCCAAGTTCGGCTCCAATTGCCTGCTTGCGCGGCGGCTGGTCGAGAACGACGTGCGCTTCGTCGAGGTCTACTGCGGCAGCGGCAGCGCCTGGGATGCGCATTCCGACATCGAGGGCAATCACACCAAGTGGTGCAAGGTTTCCGACAAAGTGATTGCGGGTCTTCTTACCGACCTCAAGTCGCGCGGATTGGACGATGAAGTGTTGGTTGTCTGGGGCGGGGAGTTCGGGCGCACGCCGTTCAACGAAAGAGGCGACGGCCGTGACCACAACCCCTGGGGCTTCACGATGTGGATGTCCGGCGCCGGAATCAAGGGCGGTCAGACGATCGGCGTGACCGACGAAATTGGCCTGCGGGCGATCGAAAAGCCCTACCACGTGCACGACATCCATGCGACGATCATGCACTTGATGGGCCTAAATCATCTGAATCTAACTTTCTTGCACAATGGCCGACCAGAGCGGGCGACGGTCAATGGCGGGAAGCTGATTGAAGAGGCGCTGGTTTAGGCCTATTGCTTGGCAGGGGAGACAGGCAGCCCGAGGGTTCGTCACGGTGGAGTGATTGCTAGATCGCATGTGCCAGTCCCCGCCCGACAGTTGTTCTTCCCACTTCGTAGAGCGGACCGCACCGCGCGGCGGCGCGGCTCGGTACTCCGACGGGTTTCGTCCAACAAGTAGCTTGGCGGGCAGCTTGAAATGTCAAGTTTCAGGTTAGTGGGGCCACCGGCTGGGGCCGGATCATTCTTGGTAGAAACTCGCTAGGTCATCTGCTTGGAGGGGGACAAGTCCCCGCCCGAAGGGCCTTTTTCATTCGTTGAAGCTGGGTGACGGCTCCGGTGAACTGGCTGGCCTCTACCGTTGGCTAGTGTCAAAAAAAATGGCGGGAGGGCTGCTCGCCCCCCCGCCGTAGTTGTCTGACGTTATTGCTTGGGCCAGAACGTCAGCCGAACATTGATTGACATGATGCGCATATCAGAACGATATCCGCAGGGCCATCTGCATCGTACGCATGCTGGCCGCGCTGTCGAGAGTTCCGAAGTCGGAATTCTCGACGTTGCCGTTCAACGATTGCAGGTTGACGTGATTCAGGGCATTGAACATGTCCGCCCGGAGCTGAAGCCTGACGGATTCTTTCACCGTAAAGTTCTTCGCCAGCGAAAAGTCCACTGTCCATCGGCCGGGGCCGCGAACCAGTCCGTTGCCGACGTTCCCCGATCGCTGAGCTCTCCCGCCAATCTCCGGTATTCTTGCGAAAGCCGCCGGATTGAGATACTGGACATCTTGGTGTGAGCCTGGGCGGGCTCTGCCGAATGTCTGTCCGCCACCCGCCTTGATGTTGCCCCCGACGTAGTCCGCGCGGCACTGCCAAGACTGCGAGCAGCCTTGCCTGACGGTCAGCGGCTGGCCGGTCGTCCCGCTATAGATCGTGGCGATCTGCCATCCGCCTATAAGGCTTCGAACCGCCGCGTTGGACCCCTGCAACTTAGGAAGCTCGTAGATCAGGTCGGCCACGGCCCGATGAGTCGTGTCGAAACCGGGGTTACCGCGCTCGATCGCGAGGTCGTTGAAGTCCTGGACTCCGGAAGTCGCATCCGTTCCGTAGTAGACGCCCACATCGCCTCCGGTATAGGCGATTGTTTTACCCCACGTGTAGTGCATGTCGCCCGAGAAGTTTTTGGAAAACCGCTTGCGCAGAGAAGTCTGCAACGAGTGGTTCATCACGCTCTCGCCCATGTCGACGAAGTATGGGCCTCCCGGTATAATCTTGGGGTTGGGCCGTATCCCCGTCACCCGGTCGGGCAAATTAAAGCGCCGGTGCATGGGGAACTTCACGCCGCGGGTGCCGACATAGCCAATTTCCCACATCAAGTCCGAGTGCAACTGGCGCTGGATGTTGAACTGGTAGTTGATGGTGTAGGGATTCTGGATGTCGGGCGTGATCAGGGAGAAAACAAGCTCGGTTCCAGTCGCCTGGATATCCGCAAGCGCGATCGGGATGATTTGCTCATTCGTAAACGGATACTGGACGTTCAAGCGTGCAGCCTCGGTCGCGTTATAGCGAACGCGGAACGGAATATCCGGTCCGGCCGTGCTTTGCCTCAATACGGCTGGTACTTGAGCGGCAAACATGATGCCGACCCCGCCTCGGATGACGGTCTTTCCGGCCTCATCCAAGCGATAGGCGAAACCTAGCCGCGGTCCAAGGTTGACCCAGCCATCGTGGTCGGTCGGACTGCTAACGGGGCGCCGCCCGCCAAAGGCGAAGTTCGTGAAATCCGCCCCCGGAGGAAGTTCCAGGTTCTTGGCCGTAACATCGATTTCGCTTTTGGCTTCGGTCGTGTTGTTGGAGTAGAAGTCGTAGCGTAGCCCGAGGTTGAGCGTTAGCCTCTGATTGAGCCGCCAATCGTCCTGAACAAAGCCTCCGACCTCGTACATTCGATGATTATGTGGACCGTTGGAGCCAAACGATATGACCGCGCTATTGATCTTTTGGGCCAACATATCCTCGATGTTGAGGAATTCATACTGTGGATTCTCCGGGTTCGTCCGAGAGCCGCCGTAGCGAACAAACCGCGCGCCGAATTTGAGTGTATGCTTACCCATGTTCTTCGTCATTTTCTGGTCGAAGGTATAGGTATTGCCGTCCATCGCAAAGACCTCGGCGCTGCCCAAGGTTATGGTTCCCCCTACATTGCGGAGTCGAAACCTCGGAATGCGAGCTTGAAACTCGACATCCTCCCCACCCGGGTCGACGTTCGTAAAGTAATTATCCAGTCTGTCCATGTCGGCATGGTTCCAACCAAAGCGGGTCTCGGAGACCCACGTGGCGCTGGATTTCGTGTAGTTCATGGTCGTGCGATCCGTTCTATAGATGTATTCGCGGTCGTTAGCGTTATTGAGGTTATAGCGAGGATCGCCGCCGAACGGGCGATTTCTCGTATAAATGAACGAAAGGTTGCTCGTGTCGGTGATACGGTAATCGGCTCTGGCGATGAGGTGGTTCTCCCTTCTCACGCGGCTGCCCACAGTCTCGACCCGTCCGCGGTTCTCGTCGAGCAATAGCGTCGGCTGCGGAATCGAATCTAGAAGGGTTTGCGTTTGCGGAAACGGCAAAGCCTGCTGAATAGTCGTCTTCAAGGCCGCGCTGGGAACTGTCCCCGTCACCCTCTGGGAGGCGTACTCGCGATAGCCCTCGTAGGTAGTGAAGGCGAACAGCCTGTTCTTCACAATCGGCCCACCAATAGAGCCGCCAAATTGATTGAATACTTCACGGTTCTTCGAGACTTGGGACCCGTCGGAGTTGATATTCGTCTGGAACGGATTGCGTGCGTTGAAGATGTGCGAGCGGTAGTTTTCGAACACGCTGCCGTGGACGTCATTCGTGCCCTGCTTGCTGATGAGATTGACTGTGCCGCTGATCACACCGCCGTTCTCGGCCTTCATGATGCCGCGCATGATCTGCACTTCTTCAACGGCCTCTATGCTCATGACGTCCATGTAGTTGCGGCCGCCGTACTGCTCCAAGGCGCGGCCCTCTGACGGATTCGAATTGGCGTCGGTGCCATCGACCGTTACGCCGGTACCGCTCTTGCCCATGCCGTTGATGCGCAGACTGCCCCGGCCTACATCCACTCCGCTGGATAGCTTTAGGATCTGCGTGACGTTACGGCGCGCCAACGGCAATTCGGTGACCTTCAAGGTGTTCAGGCTCTCGGTTTGTTCGGAAGCCTCGGTGCTGACCAGCGGCGGGCGTCCCTCGACGGTGACGGTCTCAGTGAGGTTACCGATTTCGAGCGTGTGCGTCTGGCGCACAATCTGCGACGCCGCCAAGGCGATGCCAGTGCTTTCGTAGGCCTTGAAGCCGTCTGTTTCTAGTCTGAGCGTGTACGTCCCAGTGGGCAGTACGTTAAACACGAATCCACCAGCCCCCCCGATTGGGGCAGTGTAGACAAGGCCAGTGTCATCGTTTGTGACGGTTGCGTCACCGCCAGGAATTACCGCACCGGTAGAGTCCTGGACGGTCCCGAAAAGAGTAGCTGTGGTTACCTGGGCCCACGTAGCCGTTGCTGAGAACAGCAAGAGCGCCAAGGCTGCAGTTGTAAATCTAAAGCGCATTCTTTCCCCTTTCATCTTTCCGCTTCGAGCCACCGCTAGGTCGCTCATTCGCGCCGACTTGGGTATACCCCTGATGTCGGCCCTTAGGGGGCGTCATATGCGGCGCCCCTACTTTGGCGAGAGTTCCCACCCTGCCTTGCTATTTCCACATCCATCCATCCAAGGGCGACGGAAAACTCTTGCGCTACCTGCTTGACCACAGTGGCCAGCATCGCGGTGCGCTCGGCGCTGAGCCGGTTGGCCGGCCCGGCAATACTTATCGCAGCGCTTACGTTACCGGAACCATCGCGCACCGGCGCGCCGAGGCATTTGAGCCCCAACTCGTACTCTTCATCGTCGATCGCAAAACCCTGCTTTCGGACTTTCGCAAGTTCCCGATTAAGGTCTTTGCGAGTACGAATCGTCGCTGCCGTAAACACCTCCTGGCCGTGGGCCCGCACAATTGCATCCAGTTGAGCTGTGGATAGAAACGCCAGCAGGCATTTACCCAACGACGAGCAATGCATCGGCGTTCGCTGACCCACCGTCGAGGGTGTCCTCAGCGTCCTTGAGCCCTCTACGGCCGCGAGAGATGAAACTCTCCCATTCTCGAGTGCGCCGACGTGGGCGGTTTCGCCCGAGATCTCGACCAAGCGGCGGAGAAACGGCTCTGCCTTCTCCACGAGACTTGGAAACGCCGTGACGCTCCGGCCGAGTTCAGAGAGCCGGTATCCCAGCCGGTATTTGCCCGTGCTGTCGCTCTGCGCGACGTAGCGGTGCTGCCCGAGCACAGACAGCAGGCGGTGGACCGTGCTTTTTTGTAGTCCGACCCTAGTGGTGAGTTCGGAGACTCCGAGTTCAACTCCACTAGCTTCTTGCGAACCGAGAATGCTAAATGCGCGGTCGAGTACTTGAATATTGTATGGCGTTCGGCGCACCTGTCCCATCTGACGGTATCACCCTGACGAAATGTGGGACGTGCATAGGATACACCATTTCGCGACCCATAAACCACCAGCAACCGTTCCGAACGGTTACGAGTTGGTTTTTTGGCCTGTCGTTCGCAAAAACCCGGTAGTCGACGAAATCAGGCACCGGTTGATTCCAGCGTTGGGTCTTGCTGGTGTCATCTTGACGGCGCCTGCCGCGGACTGATCGCGGGTGGCCTCCGGAATGGGCAGAAAGATTCCCCAGCGTTGCGAAGGAGGGTTGCGGATCATTTGCAAGAGACACGAGATGTTGCTCTCCGAAATCTCAATGCCCGAATTCTAAAGTTCGCCACAAAGAAGCGGCGCTCCTCACATCGGGTTCGCTTGCTTCATTTTGGCAGTTAGCTTGCGAATCTCTTGGTTCAGACGCGGTCGCCCGGGCTAGACGGGGCAGCAGAGAGCATCAGCGGGGGTCATTGCACTCCCTCGACAGAGAGTTTGTGGGAGCGTTTGTTGTTACCAGCAAAACCGTCGAGGTGTTGAATCCAGCCGCCGTGGGCGGACGGGTTATCTCGCTCTACTAGATCTTGAAGCGGCTGGGATCCCGCTAGCCCGCACTTCTCACCACCTGGCGGCGAAACTACGCGATAGGTCCGCCAATACATCGTTACGCTCGATCGCGAGTGCTCGACGGACTGTCATGTACGCCTCCGCGCGCCGACCCTCGCCCGCCTCGTACTGACGCACCTCTCACCCACTTTCGCTCGCCACGTGGTGAGAAGTGCGGGCTAGAGAACCTGAAACCCCAACTTAAAGATCTGGCAATTGTTTTGAAACAGCAGAGCTAAAAGTCGTCCGATGGCGCACTTTAGCGCTTGTATGGCGAGCAATTAGGACTTACGCTGGAAACAGCTCCGCTAAGGAGCAAAATTTCCAAGTTAGGGATGAAGAGAGACGATGACGAATCGAAGCGCTTCGAGAAACGGACGGCCCAAGGGGAGAGAACGAAGCGGAGGATCGAAGAGAGCGACCGGCAGGGCGGCGTCCCTGCTGCTGGTCGGAGCGAGCCTTCTCTTGGGGGGCTGCGCTGTGGGGGAGTATCGCATGCCATTCGAGGACGGAACGCTCGTCGATGTCTTTAGAGATCACGTGACCCATTTCTCGCCGGCGGACGATATGTATGACCTCGAAGCCGATAATGTGTCGCCAGCCGAGATCGTCGCCGCCGCGCCGGGCTGGGTTCGCTTCATCGACGACGGCCATCAAGAACCAACCGACCAGAACAACTACGTCTGGATCGAGCATCCGTACCCGTACTGTCCGGTCGACTCTAGCCCGCATTTCTCACCACCTGACGGCGAAAGCACGCGATAGGTGCGCCACTACTTCGTTGCGCTCGATCGTCGTGCTCGACGGACAGCAAAAGTACGCCTCCGCGCGCCAACCGTCGCCCGCCTCGTATCGACGCACCTCTCACGCACTTTCGCTCGCCACGTGGTGAGAAATGCGGGCTAGCCGAGCCGATTGGCCCGGCAAGCCAGCTGATTACGCTTCGACCTGCATGGAATGCGAAGCTGAATTCTGCAACGAGTGGACGATCTACGCCCACATGACGAAGGATTCGGTCCGAGTCGATGCCGGCCTGACCGAGGGGGACTGGGGCGAAGCCGGCGACTTCCTGGGTTTTGAGGACGAGGTTGGGTCCGCTTACGGAGTGCATCTGCACTGGCACGTGGCCGTGATCCCGCCGGACACGGAGCCAACCCTCAACGGCTACTACCAAGACTATTTCGTGGAAACCGGAGTGCGACCGGAGGTTATCCCGGTCGTCTGTCACGCAGGCGGCAGCAGCGTGCTGTGACGGACGGGCTTCTATACCGCGGCCCCCTGTCCCGCGGCCGCGCCTGGGCCGGCTCAAACGTTCCTCCGGGGGCAGCTCACCACCGGTTCACCTCTCACCGCGACTATCCGTCGCGTCGCCGGGATTACCGATGAGGCGATTGCGATCGCCGTGGCCGACCCAGGACTGATGCTCCAGACCCGCGAGGTCTTTGCACGGCTCCAGCCGGCCTTCCAGAACTTGATGGAACTCAATCGCGCGAGCATTTCCCAGGCCGAGTTCAGGATGCTCACGGAACTCTTCGAGGAGTATGAGACCCGTGGCAGCGCCCAGTTGAGGCGGACGCTAAGGCCGATCAAACAGCAGCTCCAGGATCCAGGACAGAGAAAGAGCCTGGGCATCAAACTTGAGCCCGCTTTCCAACTTGATTAGAGCATTTTCAGGAACGGCACAAACCGCTTGCCCCAGCACCAAGCTCGTGAAAATCGGAGGCGCGACTGTAAAGGAGTGCGGTGGCGAAGCAGCTTTCTGGACTAAGCTGAGTTGGGTCCTGCTGATCATTCCTCAACAGGACCCAACTCAACTTTCCCAGCTCACCCTTCGCCACCGCACTCCTTTACAGTCGCGCCTCCGATTTTGGACAGAGGAATCGAGTCTCCAGAAATTGCCGGCTTCACGGATTTTCGTTCAAGAACGGTCTATGACATCAATGAAAATGCTCTAGAGCACTTTCACCGAAGCCGTAGACTGCCGGCAGTAGATGGTTACTGTCGAAGAAGAACGTCGACCCGGAGGTCGACGCGGCCCGCCAGAGGCGCGCGCCACGACTTAGAGCCCGCGTTCGCCTGGACGTGGGCGGCGGTGGTCTATAGCAGATCTGAAAATGCTCTAGGTCGCGAAATCTGCTGGGGGCCTCCGCTCAAACGGTCCAGCCAGTGCTCAGCGCCGTTCGCCGGTCGGTCGCTGGCATGGCAGTACTAACGGCTATCCTATTTAGCCAGCGTACTTCGGATCGCTGCTACCGTTCGATCAGCCCGGTAGTCGATTACCATTTTTCCGATTCTTTGACCCTCGGGTGCCACTAGGCTGACGCCATTGATTGACATCTTTCCCTTTGCCATACGCTCTTCGGTGCGCACGCTGTTGGGGTCGACCACCAACATCTGTGAGGAAATTCCCGCATCGTCATGAAAGCCCTCGTCGGTCTGCTTGATGCCTTTCGATTCCAAAAAGCGCTTCACGTCTGGGTAGTCGTAGTATTCAGCCACGTAGTGAATCGTTGCGCTGGCCGCGGGCCACTTTTTCGACAGCCGTTCCGCGACAGCTTTCATGCCGGCCACGTTTCCTCCGCTGTCGGAGAGAAAAATTACGTGACGGAAACCGTGCGCGCGTAGACTTTCGGCGATGTCGGTCAGTAGCGACTGAAACGTGTCCTCCCGAACCGAAATCGTTCCCGGATAGAGCATGTGCCCGGTCGGTGGGTCGATGTCGCCTTCTGGAACGAAAGGCACGATCGGCGCCACCAGAACATCGCCCAGCTTGCGCGCGATCGACTCGGTTGTTCCCCGCAGGATGTAGTTGTGCTTGCCCAGCGCAAGGTACGGTCCGTTCTGCTCAATGCCGCCAGTCGCGACGAGAACGGTCTTCTTGCCGGCGCGCATGGCATCACGAACTTCCAGCCAGGTCAACTCTTCGAGGAACACAGAGTCGCGGGCGTCGATCGGCCGCGGCATATCCGGGTCCGGCCGCATCGGACTTGGTTGCTGGCCAAAGGAGATTGCGGCGAGGAGAACGAAGGCGAATACGGATCTTGAGATCATGGCGGCTTTATTGTGGCACAAGCGTGTGGGTACCGGATCTGAGTGCTTCCTTTAGTTACATCGTGTTGAGCGACGACAAGTCATTGCTATGCGCGGCACTCGTCAGTACAGCTCGTACTTGACGCGTTTGCGCTCCGGGGCGACGTAGGGGGAGACCAGGCTTTCGTTGCCGTCTCGATCGATTGCCTTCACTCCGAACGCCCACTCGTCGATCGACATCCCGGGAAAGCGATGCTCACCTTGCAGGCCGACGAACACCTCTTTCTCCCAGTAAGGCGACGTTGTCTTGCGCATAACGAGGGCGTATCCGGCGATGTTTGGGGCTGGAAGACTACAATCCCAGGCAAGCACGGCGTCGTAGCGGACCTCTAGGCGCGGGCTGTAGCTGCTCATTTGCTCGTAGATCCAGCGTCGCGCCGCGCCGATTCCTCGAGTCGGGTGGCCGGTTTCAGAAAACGTATGGCGGGTCTCAAAAGACTCGAGTTTCTCGAGAATCCGCGAGATCCTATCCGAAGACACTGCATCTATGACGCTCTGCACGACTTCATTCGTCTTTGGGGGAGTGGCGGCAAGACAGACGCTCGACGCTAGTAAGAAAGTAATGAGCCGGTGCACCACGGAAACGGTAGGATAGCGCGGGTCACGATCTGGGGCAATGGCAAGCGCCATGTCGTGCGGTCCGCCGACTAGCCGGCATGATTGGGGAGAAATATTGATCGCGGAGCAAGATACTTTTTTGAACATTGAGATCTCTGAAAGAGGTTGAGTCCACGAGATCCACCGATCTCCATACCTTCCCTCCGATATCGACAGTCTCGAACGGACGCAACTCAAGGGTCGAATCGGCCGGATTTGGCCGGTTATGGCCGGAAAACGTCATCGCGCGCGCGGCTGTCCACGCGCACGTTCCGAGGTACCTCCTTTCGCCTACGATCGCCATGGCTTCGCAGTTTCAGGTTAAGACCCGTGTCAAGGGGTTTTCGGGTAACACGGAGGGGGGTACGGGCCCTTCGCGCGGGCACAAACGTCTGTATATGGGGGGGCCAGCGGGCTAGCAGTCGGACGATCACTGGCATGGGCCTTGCTTAGCCGATGCCCCGACCGTTTCGCAAATCCGGCTACAACGCGATTCAGCGGGTCCCCTATTACATTTTCACGGAAAGTGTAGACCGGCAATTGGACACTCCGGCCGCGAGTGCTCGGTCGGAAAGAACGTCGACCTAGAGGTCGACGCTGCCCGCCGGAGGCGCGTGCAGCGGCAAGATAGTTGGTCGGTCGCGACAGGCCCCTCCTGAGCGTTGATCGGGGGGGCTAGACAAGATCGGGCAGTGTGTATGGCTCGCGGTATTCACGCGTTAGGTAGCCATTGGCCTCGTCGTCACCAGGGAAAGTCTCTGTGTCGGGATCGAATGTTAACTTGCGCCCGGTGCGATACGAGATATTCGCGAGGTGTGCCAGGGCCGTCGATAGATGCCCTTCTTCGATCTCGCAGTGCAAGTGCTCGCGGTTGCGCAAGCGTAGGGCCTCGATGAAGTTTACAAAGTGCTCGCTGCGGTCACCGTCGGGAGCAACAATCTCAGGCCCGTCGCTGTACTCGCGCGATGGGAAGCTGGCGTTGGCCGCCGTCTCGTCGACGCCGACGTCGCTGGTCCTGTCGCGCGGCGTAAATTTCCCCTGCGTTGCCTTCCAGCCGCCCGACGAAGAGACGTAGCCCTGATCGGTGTACAGCACGTCAACTGAACTGCGATCGCCATCGAACGGCGGACTGTAGAGGTTGGTCAATTCGACCTCCATGATCGTCCCGTCGGCATACTCGAAACCGGCGTTCTGCACGTTCGGCGTTTCTTGGTCGGAGTCCCAGACATAGACGCCGCCATATGATTGGATCTTTACGGGGTGGCCCTGCTTCCCTGCCCCCCAACGCAACACGTCGAGACTGTGAACGCCGGTGTTGCCGATGTCGGTTGTCGAGGTGTCCCAGAAGAAGTGCCAGCCGTAGTGAAAGCGGCTGGGGCTAAACGCTCGGTATTTCGCGGGTCCAAGGAAGAGGTCCCAATGAACGCCTTGCGGAATCGATGTCTCTCGCTCGCGCCCAACAGATGCCCTCCCCTTGTAGATCGCGGTCTTGCTGCGGTAGACGTTGCCAAATTGACCGGAGCGAACAAATTCCATTGCGGCGCGGGTCTTGGGCGAACTGCGGCGGTTCAGGCCGACCTGCACGAGGCGATCGTACTTGCGGGCGGCTTCGACCATGCGGCGGCCTTCAACGATGGTGTACGAACACGGTTTCTCGCAATAGACGTCTTTGCCCGCCTGGCAGGCCCAGATGGTGTGGAGAGCGTGCCAATGGTCGGGAGTCGCGACGGTAATGGCGTCGACTTGCGGGTCTTCGAGTACCTTGCGTAAGTCGTGGTGCGTCTTCGGTTTGTAGCCGTGCTTGGCTTCGATCTTGGCAACAGACTCGGGGAAAAGGCGTTCGTCGATGTCGCAGAGATACGCGATACGCACACCGGGAATCTTTCCGAACTGCTCAATATGGGTCTGGCCACGCCCGTGGATGCCGACGATCGCTAGATTGATGCGGTCGTTGGCTGAATCTTGGGCTACCGCTTGGGGCCGGGGCGCGGCGGCAATGCCGGCGCCGAGCGCTGCCTTGGCCAGGAATTTTCTACGGGTAGTTTCAGACATAATGCCTCCGATCCGAATTGTACGCACCTTGAAGAAAGACGTTGGCCTTTGAAGAAGTAGCCCGCATTCCTCAGGGGCTGTGAAAAAACCTCGATAGGCACTGTGGCTGTCCGAGGGTGCGACATGTCGCACTCCTACAACACTGATAACAAGTAAGTTGCGCGTAGGGGCGTAGCGGGCTACGCCCGTTTCTCGAGTTTGTGGAGGTTTTTTCACACCCTCTCACCACGCGGTTAGAGATGCGGGCTAGGGTGCGGGCGGTTCTTGTCGACGCGGAAATGATTCATGTGACAGAGCGAGATTCGTCTGGTGGTAGCATGCCACCAGACGAATGACGAAACATCGCTTGCTCAGAATATTCTCGCTAGTGCTGCCGGCTCTGTTGCTGTTCTCCTGCGGCACCGAAAACTCAACTTCCGACGATCAGTCGCGGGCTCCCAACATCGTGTTCATCATGGCCGACGATTTGGGCTACGGGCAGGTTGGCGCCTACGGACAGGAACACATTCGCACACCCAACATCGATCGGCTCGCGGCGGAAGGCATGCGCTTCACCGACGCCTATGCCGGGGCGACCGTCTGCGCGCCTTCACGATCGGTACTCATGTCCGGCCTGCACGGCGGACACGCTCCGGTTCGAGCGAACGGCGGCGGTAATCCGATTCAAGCGGGCGATACGACGGTGGCGAACGTGTTGAAAGAGGCCGGCTACCGCACGGGCGCATTCGGCAAATGGGGACTGGGTAACATCGATACACCCGGCGTGCCCTGGGAGCATGGGTTCGACTATTTCTTTGGCTATCTACACCAAGTTCATGCGCATTTTTACTATCCCGAGTATCTCTGGGAGAACGATCGCAAGTACGCCCTAGCGGGCAACGCCGGTGGCAAACGCGTCGAGTACACCCACGACGTGATTGCTGAGAAGGCGCTTGAATTCATACGTCAAAACGCGGGCGAGCCATTTTTTCTGTACGTACCATTTACGATTCCGCATCTTGAATACCTGGTCCCCGAGGACTCAATTGTCGAGTACCGCGGCAGATTCAAAGAGATCGAACTGCGGGCCGGGCACTACGCCTATACCGCGGAACCCTTCGCCTCGCTGGCCGGCATGATCACGCGTATGGATCGCGACATCGGCAGGTTGCTCGCCTTGATCTCCGAACTGGGGTTGGACGACGACACAATCGTCTTCTTCACCAGCGACAACGGCGGACTAGAGCGAGGACGCGGTGGGGGTGCTGATTTCGATGTGTTTCGGTGCAACGCGCCTCTTCGTGGAGGAAAGCGAGATCTCTACGAGGGCGGCATCCGGGTTCCGTATATTGTGCGGTGGCGGGGGCGCATCGAGGCCGGATCGACGAGTGCACTGCCAACGTCTTTTCAGGATTTCTTTCCCACTGCCGCCGAGTTGGCAGCGGCGGACGTACCCGCGGGGCTCGACGGGACATCGATCGTCCCCACGCTCCTAGGGGAGCAGCAGGCGTCCCCGGAGTTTCTCTATTGGGAGCATTTTGGCGCGAACCAGGATCATGTATACCAAGCGGTGCGAATGGGTCGTTGGAAGGCGATTCGAGACGGCAAAGACGAACCGCTGGAGCTTTACGATCTCGACCATGACATAGGCGAGACGGCGGACGTGGCCTCGCAGAATCCAGAGATCATCGCGAAGATCGAGAACTATTTAGCCACCGCGCGAACGGAGCCCCGCGAGCACTTCAACAAAGGCTGGGACCCGTAAGGCACTCCGTGTCCGAATGGGACTGAGCGAGGAAAATGTTCGCATTACTTGAAATAAAATCCCGAACCCTAACCCGCATTGCTCTGCTTCGTGTCAGTCTCGGGTGCCGCCGCCTGTGACGGTCGAGGGTAAAGTGGCGCTGGTGGGCGGTACAATCTCAGCATTGTGATTGGCGAAACGACCGGAACTCTTCAGATTCACGCGGAAATCCAGGAATCGCTAGCGGTTATTACGCATGTCTGATTGGCAAGAATCGGGATCAAATTGAGGGTCGCAATCTACCTCTCCGTAGCGTTGGCGATCCTGTTTAGACCGTCAACGTTAAATGCCCAGGGCGCCGCGGCTAACTGGCCGACTTATGGTGGCGACTATAGTGCCTGGCGGTACAGCAAGCTCGACCAGATCAACGCAGCCAACGTCAAAGAGTTAGTGCCGATTTGGGCGTTCCAAACCGGCGATTATCAGAGCGGGTTGCAGTCGACTCCGATCGTCATCGACGGGGTAATGTATGTCTCGACTGGGAGCAATCAAATCTACGCTCTTGACGCGGCGTCCGGCGAAGTGATTTGGAGATTTCGATACGACGCGACCGGCCCCACAGACGCCGGATATGCCCCTCAGAACCGGGGACTTGCCTTTGGGCACGGGCTGGTCTACATGGGGACTCTCGACAATAGCGTCGTCGCGGTCGATAGTCGAACCGGAAAAGAGGTTTGGCGTGTCAGGGTACAAGACCCGGCGCAGTGCGGCTGCAACATCAGTGCCGCTCCGCTCTTGGTCAAAGACCTCGTTGTAGTTGGTGGCACAGGCGGAGACTCCGCAAACCGCGGCAGCTTGACCGCGTTTGATGCTAGGACCGGCCGTTTCGCCTGGCGCTTCTACGTAACGCCTGGCCCAGGCGAGCCGGGCAATGAGACGTGGCCAGGGGACTCGTGGAAGTTCGGCGGTGGCGCGCCGTGGATGACCGGCTCTTACGATCCGGCGCTTGACCTCATTTTCTGGGGCACCGGAAATGCCGCTCCCGACCTTGACGGCGCCGCTCGAGAGGGCGACAACCTCTACACCGCCAGCATCGTCGCTCTAGATGCCGATAGCGGTAAACTGCGTTGGCACTACCAAGAGGTGCCGCACGACGTTTGGGACTACGACTCAGCGTACGAGACGATCCTTATCGATCTGCCCGTCCGTGGAAGAATGCGCAATCTGCTCGTACACCCAAACAAAACCGGGTACGTTTGGGTGCTCGACCGCACAAACGGAGAGTATATCGGAACTTGGCCTATGGTCGAAGACATCACCTGGGTCGAGGGAATTACCGAGGACGGAAAGCTGGTTGGCCGGAACGAACCAACGCCGGGTAGAGCGACCATGATTTGTCCGAGCGTGGCGGGCGCTAAGAGCTGGAATCAGGCGGCATTCTCTCCCGATTCAGGGCTCGTGTATGTGCCGTTGCTGCGATTCTGTAACGACCTGTATGTCCGTCAGCAGGAGGCGCGGCAGGGTAAATCATACTCAGGCGGATACTGGAAGTTTATGCCCGCGCCAGGCCGTGAATTCCCGTCCGGCGTCGCAGCGTTTGACCCGGTCAGCGGGGAAAAGAAGTGGGAATACAGCTATCGATACATCATCGCGGCATCTGTTTTGGCTACGGCCGGCGGCGTTGTTTTCTCGGGTGACACGGAGGGCCATTTCTTTGCCCTCGATGCGAACACGGGAGAGAAATTGTGGTCGTTCCCCACGGGGTCGGGCCATCGCGGCTCATCGGTTTCGTATGCGGTTGACGGTCGACAGTACATCGCGACTCCCAGCGGCTGGGGATCAATCCTCACCTGGATGAGGGGAATGTTTCCCGAGCTGCAGAAGTTACCGGCTACGGGCGGCACGCTATTCGTCTTCGCTTTGCCTGAACGGAACGAACGATGAAACGCCGATGCCGGTTGCGGCTGGGTCGATTCCTGTCGGTAGTGGGCTTGTTGACGGTGTGCGCGACGCCGCTATGCGCTCAGGCCGACGTAGGCTACGGTCGGCAAGTCTACGCGAAGACCTGTGCCAATCAGAATTGTCATGGAGCCGCGGGGACTGCAGGGGTAGCGCCGGCGATTGCTGGAAGGGGGTTACCCCTTGATCGGTTAACGCAAGTTATTGGGCAAGGTGTGCCGAACACCAGCATGCCCGGTTGGGAAACGACTCTGACGCTTGAAGATTTTCAGGCTGTGCTTAGTTACGCTCTGAGTCTCCAACAGGTCGCGGCGGTACGCCGAGAGGAAGCGTTAGATCCGAAGCGGCCATGGCTCGGACACACGGGACGAGAGTTGTTCTTTGACTCCAATCGCATAACGCCATGCGGGTCGTGCCACTCGTTCGACGGTCTTGGCCTGGCCGTCGCGCCCCAGTTCGAAGCGATGCCTAGGATGACTGCCAGCGAGCTACGAAAACTGAGCTCGGAAAAAGTTGTGACTCTACGCTACGGACCCGAGGAGGCTTTCCACGCGATCCCGACGTCCGCCAGATCAGGCACCTCGCGATGGTATGACCTAAGCGCCGAACTCCCCGTTCTAAGAACCTTCGACGATGGCGAGGTCTTGGACGAGGCAACGGACTCGTGGTCCCATGATCGCTGGCTCAAAGCGTACAACGACGCGGAACTGCATACAGTTCTCGACTTTCTAAGACAGGCTCTTGCCGAGCGAAGTGAATCGGAACGGCGCTGAGTGCCGCCTTAACCCGCAAACGGGCCGAAACTTGTGAACGTCGACAACGAGGCATTCGGCACACTCATTGTTCATATCAACCAGCAGCGTCTATTCGCGGCGGGACTGAAAGAACGCTTTCAAGCGGCGAACGCATTCGTCGACCAAGACGCCTTCTGTAATCTCGAGCCGATGGTTGAGCAGGTCTGAGTCGGCAACTCGAAACTTGCTGCGTACGGCGCCAAATCGTATGTCGCGCGTGCCGAAGACGAGCCGCTGCACCCGGGCGTTCACCAATGCTCCAGCGCACATCGCACAGGGCTCTAAGGTGCAAAATAGAGTCGTCCCCGTGAGGCGATAAGAGCCAAGCTGCCGCGCGGCTTCACGCAGTGCGACGATCTCCGCGTGGGCCGTTGGATCACCTGAGCCGATCGGCTGATTCGCGCCGCGCCCCACGATCTCTCCGTTGGATACAACCAGCGCCCCGACAGGCACTTCATCCGCTGACTCAGCGCCGTCAGCCAAGGCCAACGCCTGGCGCATGAAAACTTCGTCGGTCGTCAGCGACGGCTCGCTCACATCAATGGCCGCCGGCGGGGTGCCCGAGCCACTTTTCGATGTCGGGGAACACAACCGCTTGCATCTCGGGCGTGTCAATGTTTTCTGGCGTAATCAGATATGCTCCCGAGTCGATGTGTGCAACCGGAGTTCCGCCTTCTAGAAAAGTCACCAGTTGCTTCGTGCTCTCGTAGCCCATCTTAAAGGGGTCTTGTACAACGATCGAGTCGATTACGCCGTCGTTCATTTCGGCCACCAAAGTGTCGGAGGCGTCGAAGCCGACGATCTTCACCTTTCCGCTCAATCCGCGCTGCTTCACGGCAAGCACCGTGCCGTCTAAGCTCGACTCATTGTCAGCGAAGAATCCAGCGAGGTTGGGGAACGCGGTCAATAAATTTTCTGCTTCGGCGAGCGCCTTGGCCCTGTCGGCCATGTTGAACTTGACGCCCACTACCTCAATGCCAGGAAACTTCTTCTCAATGGTCTCGACGAACCCCGCCTCGCGCTTCATCGTCGACGCGCTGCCGGGCATGAACCCGATAACGCCGACTTGCCCCTTGCCGCCGAGGATTTCACCCATGCGATCGGCCGCCATTACGCCGCCAAGGTAGTTGTCCGTTACGACGAAGCTAATGATCTTGTCGGTCTTGATGGCGGAATCGAAGATCGACACGGGAATCCCGCTGTCGGTTGCCCTCTCGACCACCGTTACGAGCGCTTCTTCATCAACGGGAGCCAGCACAATACCGCTGACTTGGCGCGTGATCAGGTTTTCAACGATTGCAATCTGGCGGCTCGAGTCAATCTCCATCTGCGGAGCGTTCCACAATATCTCAAGACCAAACTCGTCGCCAGCCATGAGCGCGCCAGCGTGAACCGTCTGCCAGAAAATGTGGTTCGTCCCTTTCGGGACCACGCCAACAACGGGTTTACCGCTGCCTTGATTACAGGCGACCGCCGCGGCACCAACCGTGGCGGCGAAGAAACTTCGTCGATCGATCATCGGGTCTATTATCTCGCACGATTTGTGAATCTCGACCTCACGGCTGGTCCCTGATCCGTCGGCAAGCATCCTTCGCGAGTGCCTGCAATGCGTGGTCGCCTGTAACAGTAGGCCATTCATGTTTTCGTGAGAGATACGTTCGCGACACCCCGCGGGTGCGCTCCGCTGCCGCGGAAGATCTGGCGTTTGAGCCGCGCGCGCCAGCAAGCGGTTTCCTCGAAGGTATTGATCCATTCGAGGAAACCGCTTGCTGGCGCGCGCGGCTCAAACGCAACTCACGCCGGATTTGCCCGGAACTTGCGTACATAACTTCCTTACGGACGGATTTGGGACTGGTTCGGCTGCCAGAGCACTTCGTCGGTATCCATCTGCAAACAAACCCAACGGCTCCATACGAAAAATGCATCGGAAAGCCGGTTAAGATAGCGACGGGGCTGATCCATATCTTCCTGGCGCGCAATGGTGACGACTCGTCGCTCAGCCCGCCGGCAGACAGAGCGGCAAAGATGAAGCTCGGCATTGAGACGCGAACCACCAGGTAGTACGAACGAGGGCAGATCCGGCAAGTCGGCGTTCATTTCGTCAATCTCGCGCTCAAGCCGATCAATTTCGGCGGCGCCGACGCAAGGCTGCTTCTCTCCAATCTCGCTTGAATCGGTCGCGAGTTGCGAACCCAAATTGAATAACTCATGCTGCACTCGAAGCAGCGTTTCACCAAGTGGCGCCAGTGTCGGGTGGGCCGTAACGGCATCGCTTAGCGTTACAATCGCCGCGCCGACAAAACAGTTGAGTTCGTCGACCGTGCCGTACGCTTCTACTTTGGAATCGTCCTTCGCAACCCGCCGGCCATTGACTAGGTTCGTGTCGCCCCCGTCGCCGCTCTTGGTATAAATCCGGCTCAGCGAAATGCCGGGTTCGACAAAACGATCATCGCCCATTCATCGATCATAGATCGCAAGCCATCGAGCTAGTGAGCCGTTCCATGCGCCTCAGACTCTCGCTGGAGAATCCCGGACCCTTCCGCAGCATTGGTGTCGAGATCATGTGGGCGGACGACGTCGATTCTGGGAGTGTAGTTTTTTCATACCCCTAGGAATTTCCCTCGGGAGATTTTTCCATTGCCGTATCTGAGCAGATCGCTAACTCCAATGAAATCAGCGAGTGGCTCAATTGGCTTGTGAAATGCTATCCAATCAGCGAGGCAAATATGCTGCGAAACCGAGTCATTGTAGCCGACGATCAAACGACGTTCAGCGAAAGACTTCGCCGCGAACTCGAACCCGACTTCAAAGTCGTGGCGAGCGTTCGCGATGGTCACGCCCTGGTACAAGCCTGTGACCTGCTGACACCCGATATCGTAATCTGTGACGCCGATGTGCCCGTCCTCCCCGGTCTCGACGCCATCGAAAGATTACGCCACGATCGGTTTGAGGGCAAAGTTCTCATCATGACCCGCGAAGGTGGGTACGAGAATTCCGAGCGGGCCTGGCAAGCTGGTGCTGATGTCCATGTCTTCAAGGACATGGGTACGTCAGCGGTCGTTCGGGCACTTAGACATTAAAGCATTTTCACCGAAAGTGTAGACCGGCATTTGGACCCGCCGGCCGCGAGTGCTGGGTCGGAAAGAACGTCGACCTAGAGGTCAACGCTGCCCGCCGGAGGCGCGCGCCACAAATCCCCGCAAAAGTGCGTGCAGCGGTGTCTAGAATCGGTCTACGTAAATCGTGAAAATGCTCTAGCCCGCATTTCTCAGCGACCAAGAGCCGGGCTCCTGCCCCCCCGGGGCCCGGCATGGGCGTTTACGCGAGGTGCACTTGGCGCGTCTTCACGCCGGCCTCGTCGAGCAGGTTCCGTGCGACGTCATTCAGCGCGTAGTCTAGATTGAATACCACTTCCGCGATCCCGGCGTTAATGATGATCTTGGTACAGATCAGACACGGCGAAAACGTCGTGTAGAGCATCGAGTCCCGCACGCTTATGCCGTGGTAGGCCGCCTGAACGATAGCGTTCTCCTCCGCGTGTGAGCACAGACAATCACTCAAGGCGGTGCCGCTGTCGGCGAAGGAGTTGCAGCGAGGACAGCCACCCTCGTTACAATTTTTGACGCCACGTGGCGTACCGTTGTAACCGGTGGAAATAATCCGGCGGTCCTTCACAATTACCGCCGCTACCTTCCGTTTCATGCAGTTCGACCGTAGCGCCGCGATCTTCGCGATTTGCATGAAATATTCGTCCCAGCCAGGACGCTTAACCTGCATCAGCCAGGCACTGACAATCCGGTCGATATTCCCGCTCAGCTCGTCGAGAGTTCCGCCGTTGATAATCGTCTCGTCCGCCTTCCGCCAAGTAGCGCGTAGCTGTTGATGCGATGGGTCGTCACTCTCCATCTCGCGCTCTTCCTGCTCAACGAACTCCTCGAATGACGCCGGAGTGCGCTCACCGCCGCGCGCACGGACGCGCTCGAACCTGACGTCTCTTGATGCGTCCAAATGAAGCAATTGGAATGCCCCGGTTTCGCGCAGTGCCTCCACCTCATAGGGGCTCCGAATCGAATCAATCACGTAGTGGCGGTCCGGGCGGAGTTTTCGTTTGATCCGCTCGGCGAGCACAGCCGGGCCATACTCCGCCCGCAGGCTATTCCCCTGGGCGATTAAATTCTCGCGGTTCGGCTCAAGGTCCAGGGCCGCCAACGCTTCCCGGATTTCGTCCGAAAGCGAATGAAACTCAAACCCCTTCTTTCGAAGATGGTCGGCGCTCACGGTCTTGCCCGAGCCGTTGGTCCCTGTCAATCCGATGATCATGCGATGCCGATTCCCACATAGTACGTCACGCGCTAATTTTGGCAGGTGCCCGTATTTAGTAATCGATCGAATCTGGACCCAGGCGCCAGATTGAGACCGCGGTTGGGCCGCGGAATAGGCAGATTTTCTGCTGCAATCCGTGAAGAGGTGAATATAAGTGGCGTTGCATGCTAGCCTTTGGGACTAGGGGCCACGAAGGCAATCGCCTGTCGCGAAATCCGTCCTTTCCGCTCTCGTCCCTAAACCCAAATTGGTCTGCCATCCATTGCACACCTCACGGAATTTGAAGAAGTGGGATCCCACGAAGGATCGGCTCCGCCGTAAAAATTTATGGTGAATGTATTAGCAATTACACCGGTTGTCGGAGCCGTTGGCTTGGTGGCATCGGTTCTAACATTCTTGGCGGTCGTTCGGCGCTCACCCGGCAACAGCCGGATGCAAGAAGTTGCCGGATTGATTCGCGAAGGCGCCATGGCGTTTCTGTATCGCGAGTACCGTATCCTCGCGATGTTCGTGTTTGTCGTTGGCTCTTTAATCGCGTGGAAATTGAGCGTCGAGACGGCGATCTGTTTCATCGCAGGCGCGATCTGTTCCGTTTTGGCAGGCTACGTTGGCATGCAGTCGGCAACCCTGGCCAATACGCGCACCTGCGAGGCGGCGCGAACCGACGGCGCCCCCGCCGCGCTAACCGTTGCGTTCAGCGGGGGCGCAGTCATGGGCCTGGCGGTGGCCGGCCTGGGGCTTCTCGGAGTTGGTCTGTTTGCCCAGTATTACGCCGGAATTGAAGAGGCGGTATATCTGAATGGGTTCGCGATGGGAGCGAGCTCGATCGCTCTATTTGCGCGAGTCGGTGGCGGTATCTACACCAAGGCGGCCGATGTCGGAGCGGACCTCGTCGGCAAAGTTGAGGCTGGAATACCCGAAGACGACCCCAGAAATCCAGGAGTCATCGCGGACAACGTCGGTGACAACGTCGGCGACGTGGCCGGTATGGGTGCGGATATTTTTGAGTCCTACGTTGGTTCGATGATTGCCACGCTGGCGATCGCTGCAACGTTGCCGGCAGCCGGCCTTGCGCTGTTGGAAGGCGGGCATGGCGGCGATGCGTTGAAAGCTTCGCTGATGGCGCTTCCGCTAGTTTTATCGGCTGTAGGCCTCGTCGCGTCGCTGCTCGGAATCTTGTCGATCCAAGTCTTAAAAAGCGTGGGGCCGGCGGCGGCGTTGCGTTACTCAGCATGGTTTGCAGCGGTGCTGTTTCTAATCGGTGGCTACATGGTCGTCGGGTATCTGGGAATCGCAACAAGCGTATTTTGGGCGGTTCTGGCCGGGACACTTGCCGGCATGGCGATCGGATTTGTCACGGAATACTACACTTCGATGGGCCCCGTTATGGGAATCGCGAATGCCTCGCGTACGGGCTCGGCGACGAATATTATCGAAGGGCTCGCTGTCGGCTTCCGCAGTTGCGCTCCGCCCGTCCTCATGATTTGCTTGGCAATTTATGTCGCGAATGATTCGGCGGGGCTCTACGGAATTGGCATCGCAGCGGTCGGGATGCTGGCGACCGTCGGCATCACGATGAGTGTCGATGCGTACGGTCCGATCGCCGACAACGCCGGCGGTATTTCGGAAATGTGCGGGCTAGGCCCGGACGTCCGAGCGGTAACCGACAAGCTCGATTCGTTAGGCAATACGACCGCGGCGATGGGTAAAGGATTCGCAATCGGCTCGGCGGCGCTGGTAGCGCTGGCTCTCTTTTCCGCATACACGCAGGCAGTCGACAGCGCGCGCGCGGCGGCAAACCTCGGTCCAATCGAAATTCCTCTCAACAACGCCGGTGTTGTCATCGGACTCCTTCTCGGTGGGATGCTGCCGTTTATCATTGCGGCTCAAACCATGACCGCGGTGGGCCGCGCGGCGGAAAAAATGATCGAAGAGATTCGCCGCCAATTTCGCGAGATCAAAGGTCTCCTCGCCGGTGAAGAAGGCGTCAAGCCCGACGCCGCGCGCTGCGTGGATATCGCCACTACCGCTGCCCTCAAGGAAATGGTTATGCCCGGCGTCATCGCAGTCTCGGCTCCGGTGCTGATTGGCTTTTCACTCGGCCCCGCCGCACTCGGCGGCACGCTTGCGGGAGCTACAGTCACGGGCGTTTTACTGGCTCTGTTCATGGCAAACGCAGGCGGCGCTTGGGACAATGCCAAAAAGATGATCGAGCAAGGCGAAGTCGAGGGTGAGAGCAAGGGTTCAGACGGCCACAAAGCGGCGGTTGTCGGTGACACCGTAGGCGATCCATTCAAAGACACGTGTGGCCCTTCGATGAATATTCTCATCAAACTGATGTCGATCGTGGCTCTCGTGATCGCTCCACTAATCGCGCTGTAGTAATCTCACTCGCGGGCCACACGACGCCCGCAACGACACCATGCCGCAAGCCTCACGTCCCAACGTCATTCTGATCTTGGCCGACGACATGGGCTACGGCGATTTCGGGGTTTTTAGCGATGGTGTCGTGAAAACTCCACACCTCGATCGGCTTGTCGCCGAGGGTACGTGCTTTCGTCAGCACTATTCCGCGTCGCCGATTTGCGCGCCCGCGCGGGCGTCGCTGCTTACCGGCCGCTACCCCCATCGCACTGGTGCGATTACGCAGCACGAGATCCACGGCCTCGATCGGATTGCCCTTCGCGAAGTCACGATCGCCGACGCGTTTCGATCGGCCGGCTACGCCACAAGCCTAGTAGGCAAGTGGCACAACGGAACATTCGACCGCCGCTACGAGCCGAATGCTCGGGGCTTCGATGAATTCACTGGCTTTTGTGGCGGCTGGACCGACTACTATCGCTACCACCTACGCCGCAATGGTTCGAGTGCGCCATCGGATGGGACGTACCTGACCGACCTGCTAACTGACGAAGCCATTAGCTTTATCGACCGCAATCGAAAAAATCCGTTCTTTCTCTACCTGCCTTACAGCGCACCTCATTCACCTTTCCAGGCGGACGCGGACCGCGTCGACTACTACCGCGCAAAGGGCTTCAACCGCATCGTCGCGACGACGTACGCAATGATCGAGCGCATGGACGAGGGCGTCGGCCGGATCTTAGAGAAGCTAGAGCGCGATGGCTTGGCCGAAAACACCATCGTCGCGTTTACCAGCGACAATGGCCCGGCATTTTTCAACCCTCCCTACATGCTTGAGGAAGGCGAGGACACGTTCAACGAGCGCTTCAACGCCGGCATGCGCGGCAGCAAGGGTTGGATTAACGAGGGCGGGATTCGGGTGCCCATGGTCATTCGTTGGCCCGCGCGGATTCGCGCGAATCAGCTTCGAGCCGAGCTGACGCACTTTACCGACTGGATGCCGACGCTGCTCTCGGTCTGCGGCGTTTCGCGACCCGAAGGCCCACGAGTCGACGGTCATGATCTATCAGCGTTGTTGCTGGGCCAAAGCTTGCAGCGGGAGCCCCGGCAGTTTTGGCAATGGAATTTCTATTTCCCAAACGTAGGCACGAACGCTGCCGTCCGTGACGGCGACTGGAAATTGGTCCGCCCGATGATCGAGGGCACGCGATTCTTCAGCAACGATCTATGTGAATCCGATGAAGACGTCGCGCGTACCGCGGCCTTCGTTGAAGCCGATTGCAAGCATAAGGAGGATCCCGCGAGCATCGCCGGCATTCTCCCGGTACCGCGGTTGAAACTGCAAGATCCCGAACCGCCGGAACTATACAACCTCGCCGAAGATCCTAGCGAGACCAACGACCTAGCGGCAGCCAACCCCGACCGAGTGCATCGCATGCTTCGTGACCTCGATAACTGGTTCGAATCCGTCGAAGCCGACCGCGCCACGATCGACTGGCCGGCATAGCCCGCATTTCTCACCACCTGACGGCGAAAGCACGCGATAGGTGCGCCACTACTTCGTTGCGCTCGCTCGCGAGTGCTCGACGGACTGCCAAGTACGCCTCCGCGCGCCAACCGTCGCCCGCCTCGTATTGACGCGCCTCTCACGCACTTTCGCTCGCCACGTAGTGAGAAATGCGGGCTAGGGACCGAAATAGTCACCGGCGTTCGGGAGTTAGGACCCGCGTCAACCAGTCGGTCATGCGCCGTTTGTAGAAGTGCAAGGCGGCATCCGGCTCCCAAGTATTCATGCCGTGGCCGGCGTCAACTTCGACGATATCGCAGAGCTTCCCAGCTCGCCGCAGAGCCTGGCACATCGCGATCGATTGCTCGAATGGAACCCCTTCATCGCGCGTTCCGTGAATCATCAGAAACGGAGCGGACTCTGGCCCCACGTGCGCGATCGGCGAAGCGGCAACAAACTTCGAAACAGTTTCGGCGGTGACATATCGCTCACCCAAAAAGCGCTCGGTCACGTCGGAGTTTCCGTTGTAGTGGGCCGAAAAGCTGACGAAATCGTGGATGCCATAGAACGCGACAACCGCGTTAATGCCAACCCGGTTGCGCGCACCAGCAAGACTTACCAGATGCCCACCGGCGGACTCGCCCACCAAGGCGATCTGACCTGGGTCAACCTTGTAATCGGCCGCGTGGCTACGTACCCAGCCCACCGCCGCCTCGACATCATCGACTGCCGCCGGGAACCGGTGCTTGGGTGAGAGGCGGTAATCGATGCTGAACCAAACAAATCCGGCCGCGCTGAGCGTTTCGAAAATGTAAGTGATGTAAGTCTGCTTGTCTCCGGCTTCAAAGCCGCCGCCATGCACGAGTACGGCCGCCGGGTACGGCCCTTCGCCCGAAGGAACATGCGCATCGAGTAAAAGTGCTTCACCGCCGGCGTGCGAATAAATGATGTCGCGATGTGTTTGCCCGACTACCGCCGGGTGGATCGCGAACGCAATCGCAATCGATAAGACCGTACCGGCCCGAGAGGTCCTTCGACTCGCTGACGGGATGGCTGACAAAGCAGGTTCCATTGTCACAGACGGTTCGGGATCACCAGCCGTCAGCGCAAGCCGCCGCCAGAAGGTTATTCCCCGAGACGCCGATGCTATCATCCGATTTTATGATCGCCGCCGAGCGCCCGCAGCTAGTCGTCGTTGGGCGCCCGAACGTCGGCAAGTCCACGCTTTTCAATCGAATCACGGGTTCGAGACGCTCGATCGTGGGTGACGAGCCGGGTATAACGCGCGACCGCATTCGGCTGCCCGCAAGCTGGAAGGGCAAGCAGTTCGAAGTCACCGACACTGGCGGGATGACTTTCGGCGAAGAGGGTGACTTCCCGGAACTCATCAGCGACCAAGTGCGTATCGCGGTCGGGACGGCCGACCATGTGATATTCGTCATTGACGGCCGCAGTGAGCTAACTCCTAACGACCGCGATTTGGCCACTTTATTGCGCCGCTCCGGAAGAGCAGTGACTGTCGCGATAAATAAATGCGACACCGATGCTCTCGACGAGCTAACCACGTCGTTCTACGAATTGGGTTTCCCCGAGGTCGTCCCAGTTTCGGCCGAACACGGCCGCGGCATTGAGCGCCTGTTGCTTTCCGCGACGACGGCATTTCCGCGCGTCGAGGAAGTCAGCGAAGAAGAGCGGCCGATTCGGGTGGCAATTCTCGGTCGGCCGAACGCGGGTAAATCAACTCTTCTGAACTGCATCACCGGTCAAGAGCACGCCATTGTTTCGGCGATTCCAGGGACGACCCGCGATGCCGTTGACGCCGAGGTGGTACGCCGAGGCCGACGTTTCGTTTTCGTGGATACCGCTGGAATTCGGCGTAAAGGCAAAACGACGCAAATGGCCGAGAAGCTTAGCGTGGTGATGGCACGCAGGCACTTGCGCCTTGCCGATGTCGCGCTGTTGCTCGTCGAGCCTGACGAGGGTGTCACCGCGCTCGACGCTCACATAGCCGGTTACGCGCACGAAGCCGGCAAGCCTTGCGTCGTCGTCGTCAACAAGTGGGATCTGAGTACGAAAACTCAGCCGGATTTTCGTTTGCACGTCCAGGAACAGCTTAAGTTTCTCGATTATGCGCCGATCACGTTCGCCTCGGCGCTCACGGGCGATCGGGTTGAGAATCTGTTTCCGCTCATATTGAAAGGAAACACCGCCTCTCGACAACGCATTCCGACTTCAGCGCTGAACCGCTTCTTGGCCGACGTCGACTTCGACCGGGTGACTGTACCAGGCTTCTTCAAGCCCAAAATTTCATACGTCACGCAGCCAACGATCGCGCCTCCGAAGTTCGTCTTTTTCACGAATAAGTCGGTACCGTTTCACTTTGGACTGGAACGATACTTGATCAATCAACTGCGCGAGACGTTTGGATTCGAGGGAACACCGATTGTGGTGCGGTCAAAACTCAAGCCGAGGCGCAGACCTTAGCCTGCAATTCTCACCACCTTACGCTATAGCACCACGCCGAAGAAACCCTTCAGAAGATACGCCGTGGCGATCGAGATGAGCAGGAACCATACGACCCAATGCGTCGTAAACGGCCCGAAGCCAATTTCTGCCGTCGGATAGCGCACATCGAGCCACTCGACGCCGGTCGATACGTAGCCATCTTCGCCGGGGGCGAGCAGCAACCGTTCCCACCATCTGCCCGACCGGCGCTGCGAGACGTATTCGAAATTCGCTCCGGCAAGCGCGGATTTCGTTAGCTCGCCAGCGGCCGACTTCAGGGTCAGCTCGGCTGGACCGTTTTCGATGACTCGCACTCGCCAACTGACTTCTCCGGCCGCCTGCACGCGGACCGCCTCGGTTTCGACCGTGGCTCCACCGGAAGCGCTCAAAACCGGCACCTCGCGCTGGGGCACGACTTTCGCCGTGACGAGCGCAGTTTCCCCAACCCGCAGCGGGCGACGCCCGTAGACCGCATCGAGGTGAGCGTACAAGATCACCATGGGTAGGGCCAAAAAAAGCGCGGGCCGGAGCATATGCCCGACGTACTTGAAGTTGCTAAGAATCAAGTCCTTTTGAGCGGCTAACAGCAGGCCGGGGTCATCGCCAAAAAGGCGCATCTCAAGCAGGTGCGCCTGCATCAGTTTCTTGGCGCGTTCAATCGCGGGTTGATTGGAAGTTTTCCCTACAACCCACAACATCGCGATGCCGATGACAATCGACATCAGCACGAATCCGAGCCTTGGGCTGACCTGGCTAAAAAACTGGGAGTAGCCCGCGACCGCTGCGCGCAGCACGGCGTTGAACAAGTCAACGATCACTGGTTACTCGAGGTACCCGAGGCCCTGCAGTTTTTGCATAATCTCGTCGTCGGTGGCGCCGTCCTCGATTTGCGATAGCTCTCTATCAAGCACATGCTCGACGAACTCTTGGGGCGACGAGTAACCGCCCGCCTCGGCACAGCGCTTGACCCGCTCAAATAACGCTTTTTCGAGTTTGATCGAATTCGAAAAACCAAACATGGTAACCCTCTATCATAATGCGCAATCGACGAGACGCCCAAGCTGGGCCACGATAGTACGTACACTCCGAGAAGAAATGAAATTGGTGTTCAATGCCGTTGCGTCAACGGCGGGCGGAGGCAAGACTTACTTGCTGAATTTGTTGCGGCACGTTCCCTCGCATGCACAATTTCACGGCGATATTTGGGTCGCGCCCGCGTTGGCTGAGGTGCTGCCAAGCAAAGTTGCGGGTTTTCAAGTGCGGGCGAGCCATTTGGCGGCTCGAGGCTATCTAGGGAGGCTGTTCTGGGAGCGATTCGTGCTGCCTTGGCGCTCTTGGGTAACCAAGACGGACGCTATCGTCTGTTTGGGAAATGTTCAGCCGCTAATAACGCCGCTGCCGGTAGTCTTGATAAGTGCCAATGCGCTTTATTTCAGCGACCGCTACGCCTCGGAACTTTACCACCGCAAACGCTACACGCGGCTACTCGAATATTTTTTCAAACGGGAAATGGTGCTGGCATCCGCCGGCGCGGCGGACGTGCTCGTGACGCCCACGCGGGCGATGGCCGATCACCTCGGTGCGGCTGGAGAGGCGGCGCACGTACTGCCATTCGGGCACCACCAGCCCGATTCGCAGTCCCCGGTCAAACCCGACCCGACGAAGATCAAGTTTTTGATTGTCAGCTTCTATAACTATTTTCGGAATTTTGAAACGGTCTTTCGCGGCATCGCGTTGCTGCGCAAGCGCACGCCGACACCGATTCAATTGCTGCTGACTACCGACATTCGGCGGGGCCTCAGTTTGGGCGGATACGACACAACGCAAGCATTCGAGTTGCTCGAAGACCTTGATCTGTTCAGCACGGTCGTGACTGTCGGCGAGACCCCAAATCACCGTGTTGCCGACCTCTATGCGGAAGCGGACATCGTCATCTGCCCCGGCTATATCGAATCGTTTAGCTTTACGCTGGTTGAGGCGATGGCGCAGGGGTGTGCGGTGCTGGCGTCGGATATTCCAGCCCACCGCGAAGTCAGTGGCGGCAATGTTTCGTTCTTCGCACCCCTCGACCCGCAAGACTTCGCGCGTCAGGCTGAGCGACTGATCGAAGACGCAACGCTGCGAAACTCACTAGCGGCGGCCGGGCCAGCGCAGGCTCAGCGTTTCTCATGGGCCAAGCACTTTGAGGCTCTGTTCAGGCTAATCGAGAGCAGCGTACAATCCTAGGAAGTGAGAGCCATACGGCTCGCCGCCACCTTGGCGGTTGCATCGACGCTGTTCGCTGCTGACATCCAACGCCGCCGCGCGCCAGTTATCAACGTCGGGGGCGTCGTGAATGCCGCCAGCTTCACACCGGCGCCAGAAAACTTCGTCTCGCCCAACGCCATCATTTCTATTTTCGGAATTGATCTGTCGCTGCGCACCAGGCCCGTTCGCGCGAGCGACTTGGCCGGCGGACGTCTGCCCCTGAGCCTAAGCGGCGTGTCGGTGCTGCTCAACAACCAGCGACTGCCGCTCTACTTCGTTTCGGAATTCCAGATCAATGCGCAAATTCCCGACAACGTGCAGCCCGGAGAATGGCGGCTGCGAGTCAACCGCGAGAACCTAATTTCAGTAAACGAAGCGAACGTTCCGATTCGAGCGGTCGCGCCGGGTCTGTTCAACGTAGTCGTTCATCCGGACTTTACCCTCGTTGGCCGCGACCTTGAAATCGGAGCGACGCCGACGAGGCCGGGCGGCGTGATCATCCTGTTCGGGACTGGAATGGGTCAAACAGCGCCGTTTGTATTTGCCGGAGAGCTTCCAAACTTCGCTGCGCCAATCATCCATCCACTGAAGGTGTTTCTCGGTGGAGCGGAACTTCCGGCGTGGTCGATCTTCTATGCCGGCCAGGCTCCGCGTCTGGCCGGCCTATATCAGTGGAATATCATTTTGCCAGAGACGATACCGTTCGGGGACTTAGAGATCATCGTCGAGGTCGACGGGGTCAAGTCGCAACCTGGAGTGTTTGTTGCAATCGACCCGAACGTACTCGAGTGAGCTATCGACGCTC
The DNA here is from genome assembly GCA_965247305.1 of Bryobacterales bacterium. Classification (GTDB taxonomy): domain Bacteria; phylum Acidobacteriota; class Terriglobia; order Bryobacterales; family UBA6623; genus CATQHP01. The sequence goes on from OZ252030.1 coordinate 611,914, forward strand.
AAGCTCTTCAAGGCTTCGCGGCCAGTCCTTCTTGAGCAGTCGCGAGAGTGAGCGGTCAGCGAGCAGTCGTCCACCGGTCTGACAGTTGACGCAGTAGTTCGTTTCGTTTGACGCGTAACGAATCCGCTGTATCGGCGCGTCGCATTCGAGACAGGGTTGTCGGAAGCGGCCATGGACAGCCATCCCCTCGCGAAAGGCGGTTACCTTTTCGGGAAAGCGCTCTTTCGCCTGCGATCGCAATCGCTCTAGCCACTCGGCAAGCGTCTCCCGCGTGGCGTGATAGAGCCGCTCGATCTGATCCGCGCCAAGCTTCTGCGTGAGAGCTACCGGTGACAGGCGCGCGCGGTGCAGGATTTCATCAGAATAGGCATTGCCAATCCCACTGAAAAGCTTCGCATCGGTGAGAGCGCGCTTCAGCGTATGGTTGCGCCGCGTCAGCGTTTCAGAGAATGTTTCGAGGTCAGAGTCGAACACCTCAAGGCCGCCGGGGTCGAGTGCTTCCAACTCGTCCGCCCCCCGCACGGCATGCAGCGACGCCCGTCGCTTGGTGCCGGCCTCGGTCAAGATCAGCGTACCGTTGCTGAAGTCGAAGGCTGCCAGCCCGCGTTTGCCGGGCGGCTTGGCAGCGACGTTCTTCCAGTGCAGCCGACCTGCAATCATCAAGTGAATTACGAGCCAGTAATCGTCGTCCAGCCCAAATGCGATGCGCTTTCCGAGGCGCCGCAGGCCCCGCACTTTTCGCCCGAAACAATCATTAAGAGGCGGGTCGGCGGTGCGAAGCAAAAACGGACTCACGATGCGGACGCCCTCGAGAACTTGCCCGACGATGCGCTGCTCCAGCGCTTCGACGTAAACGACGACGTCAGGCAATTCCGGCACGCCAGTAATCTTACCCCGCGGCAGTCCAATTTTCGCAGATAGTCGGCTAGAGCACTTTCACCGAAGCCGTAGACTGCCGGCAGTGGATGGTTACTGTCGCGGAAGAACGTCGACCCGGAGGTCGACGCGGCCCGCCAGAGGCGCGCGCCACGACTTAGAGCCCGCGTTCGCCTAGACGCGGGCGGCGGCGGTCTATAGCAGATCTGAAAATGCTCTAACGCGCGGCCACGTGGTAGGAAATGCGTACTCGGCAATTTCTTGCGCGGGGTTGGTCGACAAACTGACGCCGGGCCGGGCGCGAGGATCCATCGGAAAAATCTATAGTCGTAGCCCACCGACGCCGATGGGTCTTATGTGATTCGGCTTATCATTTGTCTCCTCATTGCGGTTTTCACCTGCCTGGGACAGCAGTCCATCGGAGTCCATGGCTCCTATCACTGCGGTCCCGGGGATCTTCTTGACATCCGCTTCTTTGAGGTCGACGATCTGGACACCCAGGCACTCATCTCCGCGGCGGGTGAGATCTCGCTGCCGCTCGTGGGAGCGGTGATGGTAGCGGGCCTCACGACGTCTGAGATTGAGGGCCGCATTGAAGAGCTGTACCGGCGGAACGTCATTAAAGAGCCACAGGTCACTGTCTCGGTGGCTGAATTTCAGAGCCAGCCCGTTACGGTGATCGGCGCTGTTCGAGAGCCGGGGGCCTATCAACTGCGGGGCGAGCGGCGTCTGCTCGAAGTGATTGCGATGGCGGGCGGATTCGATGAAGAGGCGGGCGGACGCATTAAGATTCAGCGCGGCGTGGACGATGTTGTGACGATCTCAATCGGCGAGTTGCTCGCCAGGCCAGGCCGAGCGACGAACATATTGATCGAAGCCCACGACGTTGTCGAAGTCGAGCGCGCCGGCGTCGTATACGTTGTCGGAGCGGTCGAAAAAGCTGGCGGGTTCCCTGTCCGTGATCAACGGCCGATGACCGTGCTGCGCGCTCTGAGTCTGGCCCAAGGCTTGTCTCGGTTTTCTTCGCCGCAGAACGCCGTGGTCATCCGAAACCTCGGCAGCGAGCGACACGAATTACCGGTGGCGCTCAAAGACATTCTGCGCGGCCGACGAGAAGACGTGGTTCTCGAAACGGACGATATCTTGTGGGTGCCCGACAGCCGCGCTAAGAGCGTGATGAACCGTGGCGTGGAAGCCGCCATTCAAATGGCAACAGGCATTGTGGTCTGGCGACGCTAAGCGGCGCGCGACGACCTGCGAATCATGGACGAAAAGCTTCAGAAACTCACAGAAAAACTGCGCGGCGTGCCCGGACCAATGATCGTCGAGCGAGAGAGCCCCGCCACTGGGCCGCAAGTCGTTGAAGGAGCGCTCGAAGACGATTTCTCATTGCGCGACTATTGGCGCGTCTTACACGCCCGCCGGCGGACTGTCTATGCGGCCCTCGCTGCCGCCTTCGTGATTGTGAGTGTCTACAACTACGTCACCGTGCCCGTGTACCGCGCGACCGCGACGCTGCAGCTCGATCGTGAGCAGCCAAATATCGCGGAGTTCGATTCCGGCCGCCTGCAGCAGGTTCCCGATCACCCCGACTACCTCGAGACGCAGTACAAGGTATTGCGAAGCCGTACTCTCGCCAAGCGCGTGATCGCGGCTGAGGGGCTCGGCGAGCGGCGTGAGCTCAACTACGGCATTGACGCTAGCGAGCTGGCTGGCGATCGGCAATCGGTTCATCCCGAAGTGATGGAACGGTTTCTGAAGCGCCTCGGCGTCTCGCCTGCAAAGGGAACGCGATTGCTTGACGTGTCATACGAATCCGTCGACCCGGAACTATCCACGCGCGTCGTGAACCAATTAACGCAACTCTATATCGAGCACAATCTTGAGGCCAAATGGAACGCCACGCAACAGGCTTCAACTTGGCTGCGCGAACAGCTCTCCTCCCTGGAGCAACGACTACAACAAAGCGAAACTCAGCTGCGAGAATACGCCACCGCGAACTCGATTCTGTTTCTCGAGGAGCGCAAGGATGTAACTACCGAGAAGCTCGCCCGGCTCGAGGACGAGCTAACCCGCGCCGAGGCCGAACGCATTCAACGACAGTCGCTCGCGATGCTAGCCGAAGATGCGGTTCGCTCGGGACGAACATTGCCCGCTAGCTTGACGAGCGCGCCGCTCGAGGAGCTTGATATCCGTCTGTCTGACGCGCGGCGTGAGTTGGCCTCGCTTGAGACTTCATTCGGCCCCGGCTATCCCAAACTACAGCGAGCGGAAAGCGAAGTCCGATCGATAGAGTCGGCCGTTGAGGTCGAGCGCCGGCGGCTACTGCAGGGCGTCAAAGAGAGTTTTCAGCTAGCCGACAATCGCCAGGGACTTCTAGCGGCAGCAGCGGGCCAGCAGCGCGTAAGCGTCAATCGCTTGAACGGCAACTTCATTCAGTACAACATCCTCAAGCGAGATGCGGAGACCAATCGGGCGCTCTACGACGGATTGCTGCAGCGCTTGAAGGAAGCAGGCATCTCGGCGGGGCTGCGCGCGTCGAATATCGCAGTGCTTGATCAGGCCGAGGTCCCCGACGAACCGGCGCGGCCTGCGAGGATATTCAACTACGCGCTCGGGCTGAGTGCCGGGCTGCTTATTGGAGTCTGCGTGGGCTTTGTGCAGGAGAGCATGCATGCCGGGCTGCGCAGCCCGGACGAAGTTGCCGAACTCACGGGCTTATCGCTGCTGGCGGTTGTTCCCCGTGGGGCGGGTGACGAGGACAAAAAGGTCTCGCTCGAACCCGCCGGCTCAAAGTCAAATTGGGCACCTGAGAGGGCACTGTCTGAAGCGTACCGGACGCTTCGCGGCTCGGTCTTACTTGGCCGCGAGGGCTCGATCCAGCGAATACTGTTTACCAGCGCTCAACCGCAAGAGGGTAAGACGACGCTGAGCCTTAACCTGGCCTGTAGCCTGGCGCAGTTGGGTAAACGGGTTTTGGTAGTTGACGCCGACATGCGCCGTCCCGATTGCAGCCGACAACTCAGTATCGAGGCCGACACGGGCCTCAGGGAATTTCTCGAAGAAGAAGTAGAGGCCGATACTATCGTCTACAAAACCGCGGTCGACAATCTGTGGCTGATCCCCGCCGGAAAATCGACCGGCGTCGCGTCTGACCTGCTGTACTCGCCACGCCTGCGGACGTTGCTCGACTCAATGGCCGGCAAGTTCGAACACATCGTGATCGACACGCCACCATCGCTTGTGCTCTCCGATGCTCGCACCGTTGCGCCGCTGGCCGACGCGGTTGTCATGGTGGTTTCCGACTCGACCACCCGCGCTGCCCTGCTGCGTACTACCCAGATTTTCAGCGACACGGGCATCCCGTTTCTCGGATACGTGATGAACCGGGTCAGCCTCGATACGCTGGACTACGGTTACTACCGTGACTACGGATATAACTACTCCTATGGCGACGCTCGCGGAGAACGGAGCGAAAGCAACGCTGCGTGACGCCGCCTTGGTTATCGCCGCGCAGCCGCAACCGAGGGTTAGTTTTCGCGGTGCTGCCGTGGCCACTGCCTCTAGCCGCCTGGTTGGCGCACGATTCGGTGTCGCTTTCCCTCGACTATTGGCTCTGCTACAGCGGGATACGTGTGGTGGCGACTGAACTGTGCCGCGTTTCATCGATCGACCAACGGCTTCTTACGCTCAAGGACGTTCCTCGAATCGTACTATCCGTGGCTGGAGGCTCGCTGGCATACGGGCTGCTTGATTGGACAGCACTTCGCGTATTGCTCATCGATGCGGCCCTTTCGCTGCTCTCGCTGTTGGCCGTGTGCTCAAGCGGTGCTTGGCGACGCGATAAGCCGATAGATCAAACTCCGACTCTGCTGGAAATCGGCGACGTTACAGACGGCCGATGTACGGTTCGGGGGTCCGCTGACCTCCAACGTGAGTTCAACGTCGTGGGACTGCTCGATTCCCGCCAAGGCAGTCTAGGGATGACGGTCGATGGGATTCCAGTTGTTGGCACCCTCGAGGAACTGCGTCCGGCGCTGGCCGAAACCGCCGCGCGCCGCCTAGTACTGCCTGAATCGATTGCGTGGTTTCGCCGAGCGATGGTCATCGACCGCTGCCGGGAACTAGATGTCGCCGTTCAATCGTTTCCTTCCGCGACAGCCCGGCCCCTTCAATTTGACGTCGATGCGTGGCTCGGGCATTTTGATCCGGTCGAAGTGCCTAGCAGTTGGAAAGACTGCCTGCGCTCACGGAGCGTCGGCGTTGTTGGCGGCCCGCCGGAAATGCGACGGGCATTTCGAACGTCGATTGGAACTGCCGGCGAAACAGCCGCCGAAGTCACCTTTGAATTGAGTGACCCCGGCCGGGTTGTGGTCCGCGAACCGGACTGCGTGACGGTTGTTCGGCTGAGTGAGATTCTCGATCCGCAGTTCGGCCTGCTGCAGCGGATGATCGAACAAATTGAGGCGGCCGATTTCATGACGATCAGTCACCCGGCGACCTACCGGCGCTACACATCAATGAGTCAGGCGATTGAGTTGATACTTGAAGGCTGGGTTCGCGCGCGAGGGCGGACATGCCGCGCCTATGGCCGCCAGCCGCGCCGCGAACTCGACCTCGCTCTTGGGCTGATTGCTAGAACTGGGTTGCGCCCCGACGCCGATATCAAGATCGAATATCGCATGCCAGATGGATTCCAGATCGAAGAGTCGTTCCCCGGTTGCTACGGCCTCAGCTATCCGGCCTTTGTGATTCTTAACGAGGAAGTGGAAACTGACTCACTCGGCAATCTGGCGGCGGCTCTCGATGTGGTGACGCCCGCGCACGCCGACTTGCCGACATAACGCGCCCCGCGCCGCTACACTGTGGAGCATGTTTACTCGAGCGGCCGCGATTCTCCTCGTAACCTGCGGTCTAGCGTCCGCGCAACAAACCTACGATCTGTTGATTCGCGACGCCCGTATCGTCGACGGCGCCGGAAACCCTTGGATACGCGGCGACGTGGCGGTGCGAGACGGCAAGATAGCCGCCATGGGCCGACTGCCAGGCGCTCAGGCAGCAAAGGTTATTGACGCGGCGGGCGATATCGTCGCGCCTGGATTCATCGACATTCACAACCACAGCCGACGTTCTATTTTGGATGTTCCCGATTCGCAGAATTTTGTCCGCCAGGGAGTTACGACGGTCGTTGAGGGTAACGACGGAAGTTCGCCGGTGCCGCTGGAACCATTTTTCGAGAAAGTTATCGCGGCCAAAACGACGCTGAACTATGCGTCATTTATCGGGCACGGCTCCGTACGCGGGGAAGTCGTTGGCAACGACGACCGAACCGCCACGCCGGAAGAAATAAGCGAGATGCGCCGGCTGGTCGAGCAGGGCATGCGGCAGGGAGCGTTCGGCTTAAGCAGCGGGTTGTTTTATGTGCCGGGAGCCTTCGCTCCGACCGAGGAAGTTGTGGAGCTGGCGCAGGTCGCCGCGCGCCACGGCGGCATGTACATCTCGCACATGCGGAACGAAGCTGATGGGCTGCTCGACAGCGTTGCCGAGACGATTCGTATCGGCGAAGAAGGCGGCTTGCCGACGCAACTCACGCATCACAAAGCTGTCGGCCCGCCGAACTGGGGGAAGACCGCCGAATCTCTCAAGATGGTCGACGCGGCGCGGGCGAGAGGGGTTGACGCGACGATCGATCAGTATCCCTACACGGCCTCGCACACCGGTACCGCGGCACTTTTCCCGAAATGGGCGCAGGCCGGCGGGCGTCCCAAATTGCTGGAGCGGCTGGATGACGCCGAGACGCGGCAGCGTATAAAGGACGACGTCGCCGAGATCATCCGCATCGATCGCGGCGGTGGCGACCCCAAGAATGTACAGTTTTCGATCTGCGAGTTTGATCGCGAGTTGGACGGAAAGACACTGGCCGACGCCACTCGCGACAAAGGCCGCGAAGTGACGTTCGAAAGCGCCGCCGAAACCGCCATTGAGATTCAAATTGCGGGGGGCTGCCGGGCCGTCTATCACACCATGGTGGAGGACGACGTGGCTCGAGTAATGGCTCATCCCGCAACGATGATTGCCTCCGACGGCGGCGTGACTCCGTTCGGCGAGGGCGTGCCGCATCCGCGCTACTACGGCACGTTTCCTCGTGTGCTGGGCCGCTATGTTCGCGAACTGAAGGCTCTTCGTCTTGAGGACGCCGTGCGAAAGATGACATCGTTGCCGGCCCAGCGCCTGGGGCTGTTCGATCGGGGGCTGATCCGCCCGGGAATGGTGGCCGATCTTGTCATCTTTGACCCGGAAACAATCGTCGACAAGGCCGAGTTCGGCGACTCGCATCACTACGCCGAGGGCATTTCGGAAGTCATCATTAATGGCGTGGTCGTCATCGATCAAGGCGAGATGACGGGCGAACGGCCGGGGCAGATCCTTCGTGGGCCGGCTTACGAGCGATAGAATGCGCTCAGGCGCTTCATGTCGATTCCCGATCTACCGAAAACTCTTGGCGAACTGCGCCGTCATCCGCACTTTAGCGAGGAACGCCTCGGGGGCCGCGGTGTTCGCGACGAGATTCGCGAAAACCTGACGGCAAAGCTGCGCTCGGGGGACACCCTTTTCCCAGGCATCGTGGGCTTTGACGACACCGTCGTCCCGCATATCGTAAACGCGCTACTTTCTAGGCACAATTTCATCTTGCTCGGCCTGCGCGGCCAAGCTAAGAGCCGAATCTTACGCCAGTTGACGGAATTTCTCGACCCGGCCCTGCCCTACATCGCCGGCACCGAGATTCACGACAACCCCTACGCGCCGATCAGCAAACCGGGCCGCGAGGCGCTCGCCGAGTCGGGCGACGAGACGCCGATCGCATTCCTAACGCCGGACCAGCGCTATGTCGAGAAACTAGCGACACCCGATGTGACGATAGCCGACATGATCGGCGACATCGACCCGATCAAGGCGGCCAAGGGCGGGATCGAACTGGGCGACGAATCGACAATGCACTTCGGACTACTGCCGCGGGCAAACCGGGGGATTTTTGCGATTAACGAACTGCCCGACTTGATGGGCAAAATCCAGGTCGGGCTCTTCAACATCATGCAAGAAGGTGACGTTCAGATTAAGGGCTACCCAGTGCGCCTGCCGCTCGACGTGCTGTTGGTATTCAGCGCGAACCCGGAAGACTACACTGCGCGCGGAAAAATCATCACGCCCCTAAAAGACCGCATCGGCAGCGAGATCCGCACCCACTATCCGCAGTTCGTCGAACAGGCGCTGGAGATTACGCGGCAGGAAGCCTGGGCCGACCGCGACGGATTGAGCAAGGTGTTCGTGCCGGACTTCATTCGCGAGGTCGTCGAGCAGATCGCCTTCGCCGCCCGCGAAGATTCGAAGATCGATAAGCGCTCGGGGGTTTCGCAGCGGCTGCCGATCTCGTGTTTAGAGAACGTGATTTCGAACGCCGAACGCCGCGCGCTCGTCGCATGTGAAGCGTTGGCGGTGCCGCGAGTGAGCGACATTTATGCGGCGATGCCCTCGATTACGGGTCGGTTCGAGTTGGAGTACGAGGGCGAATTGAAGGGTGCCGACCATGTAGCGCACGAGTTGATCCGCGTCGCGGTCGGCCGTGTTTTCGACCAATATTTTTCACGAAGCAAGACTAAGAACATCGTAAATTGGTTTGAACTGGGCGGGAATTTGCAAATCGGTATCGACGAGGACGCCGCGACGGTGGTCCAACATCTAGGCAAGATTCAAGGACTGATGGATCTCGCCGCCGATCTAATTCCCAATGAACGAGACACGAACGAAGTCCGGGCGGCCGTCGGCGAGTTTATCCTGGACGGGCTCTACGCACACCGCCGCATCAGCCGCAATGAGGCAGTTGGGTTCACTCGGACGCCGCACGCGCCCAAGAAGAAGCGACGCGAAGCCAGCGAGGAGTTCGGGGTGCCGGATATCGACCAGACTTACAACTGATGGCAAACGTTGAGCAAGCACTGACTTTGAGTCGCGCGGTCCCGAGGAGGCAGCGGCCATGAAATACATCAACTGGACGAAGTTCACCGGCGACAACCTCGGCATCACCTCCGAGGACCTGATGCGGGCTTTGTCGGAATACTTCTTGCGCTCCGGCTTCGAAAACCAGTTCATGCCCTGGTACGAGATGCCGCCGCGGCAGTCGCTAGAAGAGTTGCAAAAGGCCATCCGTGACGCGCTCGAGTCGGGTGAGCTATTTGATACTTCGCGCCTCGATGAAATGTACTCCCGTCTGGCCAAGATGACGCCGGAAGAGATCGAGCAACTGATAAAAAACCTCACTCGACAACTCTCCGACGACGGATACGTGACGATCGGCCAGCCAGGCGAGTCTGGCGAACGCCGCGTCGAACTCAACTCAGGCGGGGGCGCCGGGGAGGACGAGTCGAAGTCCCACGTTCGATTCGAACTGTCCGACAAGAGCCTCGACTTCCTCGGCTATAAAACGCTCAAAGACCTAATGGGCTCGCTAGGAAAGGCGTCGTTCGGCAAGCACGATACCCGCGAGATGGCGACGGGCGTCGAGACGTCGGGCTCGTCGAAGCCCTACGAGTTTGGCGACACACTCAACCTCGACATCAACGGCACGCTCTCGAACGCCATCCAGCGCGAAGGTTTTTCACTAGGTCAGGACTCGTTCAATCTCGAATACTCCGATCTAATGGTGCGCCAGTCTGAATACCAAAGCTCGTGCGCCACGGTGCTTATGCTCGACTGCTCGCACTCGATGATTCTGTACGGTGAGGATCGCTTCACACCGGCCAAGCAGGTCGCCCTGGCACTGTCGCACCTGATCCGTACGCAGTTCCCCGGAGATACGCTTGACCTCGTGCTGTTCCACGACTCGGCCGAGCATATGCCGCTATCGCAGCTCGCGCGCGTCCAGGTCGGGCCGTTCCACACCAACACTCGCGAGGGCCTGGTGCTAGCGCAACGAATTTTACGCCGCCAGCGCAAAGACATGCAGCAGATCATCATGATCACCGACGGCAAGCCCTCGGCGCTCACCCTCCCCGATGGCCGGATTTACAAGAACCCCTACGGCCTCGATCCGCTGGTCATCAGCCAGACGCTCGAGGAAGTCCACAAATGCAAGCGCCAGGGGATCATGATCAACACGTTCATGCTGGCGCAGGATTATGCGCTTGTTCAGTTCATTCAGAAGATTAGTGAGATCTGCCGCGGCAAGGCGTATTTCACGACGCCTTACAATCTCGGTCAGTACCTTTTGATGGACTACATGAACAACAAGACCAGCATGGTGCACTAGCGGCGCGCAGCAGCCCGCATTTCTAACCACCTGACGGCGAAAGCACGCGATAGGTGCGCCACTACTTCGTTGCGCTCGATCATCGTGCTCGACGGACTACCAAGTACGCCTCCGCGCGCCGACCGTCGCCCGCCTCGTATTGACGCACCTCTCACGCACTTTCTCTCGCCACGTGGTTAGAAATGCCCACTAGCGGCTACAATCGGATCACGATGATTACTCGACGTGACTTCGGTGCACTCGCCGCCGGCACTTCCCTTGCAACGCTGCTAAGCAACTGTGGCTCCACACCCGCGCCTGAGAGCGCCGAAGCTCCCGTCGGCGAAGGCGACGTTCTCTCCCGCTCGATCGTCTTCGATGCCCACTGCGACACACCGGGCCGCATGCTCTCCGATGGCATCAAACTGGGCGAACGAAAGAGCTACCACCAAGTCGATATCAGCCGCATGCGCGAGGGAGGCATCACAGCCGCATTCTTCGCGGTATTCGCCAGCGCCGGCAGCAATACCCCGCTTGAGTCCGTCAAGAAGGGACTCGAGATCAGCGATCTGATCGTCCAAGAGGTGCTGCGCTATCCCGACGACCTCGTGTTCGCGACGACCTCTGACGAGATTTTACAGGCCAAGCGCGACCGAAAGATTGCGATCTTGCTCTCGCTTGAGGGTGGTCACATGATCGACTCGAGCCTGGGAGTTTTGCGCGAATTCCGGCGCCTCGGCGTTCTCTCGTTCGGTCTGACCCACAGCTCGCACACTCCTTGGGCCAGCTCCGCTGAAGAGCCTGGCGGCCCCGGCGGCCTGACCGATTTTGGTCACGAGATAGTCCGCGAATCGAATCGCCTCGGGATCATTCTCGACCTCGCTCACGCCTCCGACGAAACATTCTTCGACACGATCAAGACCACGAAGGCGCCAATCATTTCCTCCCACACCTGCTGTCGCGGTGTCGCCAACCACATGCGCAATATGAGCGACGAAATGCTTAAAGCACTGGCCGAGAACGGTGGCGTGCTCGACATCGGCTATTACAACGGCATGATTGTCGAAAATTACGCGACCCCTCGTCCGGACCTGTCTGACCTGAACGAGCGCCGCAAAAAAATCGCCGACGAGTTCGCCGACGACCGTGACAGGAGACTCGAAGAGATATGGAAGGTCAACAAGGAGGAGGCGGACCGCATGGGGCGCCCGACCTTCGACCAGCTTCTCGATCACTTCGAACATGCCGCGACTGTCGCCGGAGTCGACCATGTCGGTTTCGGCTCCGACCTTGACGCGGCTCGCCACCTCTACCCTGCCGAGGTCGACGACATTGCTGAAACCGCCAACCTGGTACCCGGTCTGCGCGGACGCGGTTTCTCAGACGAAGACATTTCGAAGATCCTCGGTGGTAACAATTTGCGGGTACTTCAGGAAGCGGAACGCGTAGCCGCCTAGCCCCAGCCGCCAACATAGCCGCACTAGAAAATGGAAAACGAACCTCTGCCCTTCAACCCTACGGCGCCTGAAGGGGCGGCCACACCTTGAGGGCTCCCCGGCATCAGAAGATTTAGGCCTAGGGAGCCAGGCAGCCGCCGATAGCAAGCGGCGTTTGCTGAACCAACACGGTAGTTTCAACGTCGTCAAGAGAGGACGGTCGCTATTTGCTTCGCTGCACCTCTATCACTCGCTGCTCACCATTTCGTGGCCGCGTTTCTATGCGCTGGTAATCCTGTCGTATATTGCGGCAAACCTCGGATTCGCAACAGCCTACGTCGCGGCGGGACCGGATGCGCTGACTGGTGCTCGTGTTGATACCGTCGCGCATCGCTGTCTAGACGCATTCTATTTCAGCGTGCAGACGCTCTCAACTATCGGCTACGGAGCGATCAGCCCGCGCACTGACTTTGCAAACTTTCTTGTGGCCATTGAATCGTTTGTAGGATTGATCGGTGTGGCGATGCCGACTGGGCTGCTGTTTGCTCGCTTCCCGAGACCTCGCGCCAAAATCATTTTCAGCCGCAAAGCCGTTTTCGCCCCGTATAAGGACCAAACCGCTTTCGAGTTTCGCCTCGCCAACGAACGTAACAGCCAACTCACTGACATCTCGGCGACCGTTGTTTTCTCGCGCCTAGCAGAACCGGGCCGGGGCACAGCTCGGAAATTTTACGCGCTACCGCTTGAACGCGACAGAATAATGTTCCTCGCTCTGCACTGGGTTGTCGTGCACCCCATCGACGAGCGCAGCCCGCTCCATGGCATGAGCGCTGACGACCTTGCCGCGTGCGACGGCGAGTTCTTGATCTTGCTGACGGCGATGGACGAGACGTATTCGCAAACCGTCCACGTGCGCTCGTCGTACAAGCCGGAGGACGTAGCGTGGAACTTGAAGTTCGCCAGCATTTACCTACCGCCGGAAGACGGACGAGTAGTGATCGACCTCAGCAAGATCCACGACACGGAAGCGGCGGGCTAGCCCGCATTTCTCACCACCTGACGGCGAAAGCACGCGATAGGTGCGCCACTACTTCGTTGCGCTCGATCGTCGTGCTCGACGGACTGTCAAGTACGCCTCCGCGCGCCAACCGTCGCCCGCCTCGTATTGACGGACCTCTCACGCACTTTCGCTCGCTACGTGGTGAGAAATGCGGGCTAGAGCATTTTCAGCCAAAGTGTAGACCGACGATCGAAATCACCCATCGCAAACGGCGGACCGGTAAGAACGTCGACCTGGAGGTCGACGCGGCCCGCCGGAGGCGCGCACCACGAATTGTTTGCGTAGCTTCGTCGAGAATCGATCTACGCTCATCGTGAAAATGCTCTAAGCCGGCCGGGAGGCCGCTTCAGCACGCGCCACAGTAAATCGGCCTAGATCCCAAGCCGGAGTCTCGCCACAACAGAAGCCCGCCATGATCTTTCCGATCACACTGCAGAACTTGAAACCATGCCCCGAGAACCCGGCTGCAACGAACACTCCAGCCTCTTCGGGATGCTTGTCGAGAATGAAATCTTCGTGTGGGCTATTTGTAAACAGGCAAGTCTTCATTTTCAGCGTCGCGCCGTTTGCCGCGGGAAAGTAGTTTCTGATCCCCTGGCGTAGAGCGTCTTCGTCCGCGGGGTGGCACTCCCGATCAACATTCGCTAGGTTGTCGATCTGCTGCTCGAGATGGTGATACCGTCCGATCTTGAAACCCTCTTGCTGGTGATTCGGGAATCCGTAATAGCGGCCAGTCGGAGTCTCCATGTTAAAGACCGGGAATACGTCCGGTTCGAAAAGCGATTCCTCAAACGGTTGCGTCCAAAGCAAGACCTGGCGCTCGGGCTGACATAGGCGCCGCAACGGCTCGACTAACGTTCCGACCCAAGGGCCCGCGGTAATTACCAATCGAGCGGTTCGGTAGCGTCCGCCATCCGTCTCGACTTCCAACTCCGGCCCGTGCCGTTCCCAAGCCAACACTCGCTCATTCTGATGAAGTTCCGCACCGCGCTCTTGGGCCATCGCTGCGTAGGTTTCGACCGCCAGTTCAGACAACAAATATCCGCCTTGCCGGTGGAAGATCACCTGCAAGTCGCGAGGGAGCTGGTAGCCCGGAAATCGGCGAGTGATCTCGGCCCCGTCGAGTTCTTCATACTCGAGGCCGTGAGTCATACAAGACTGTCTCGAGCCCTCGATCGTCCAGCTCCCAGCGGGACCGATATCGAGTCCGCCGGTCAGATGCAAGATCGATTCGCCCGACACCAATTCGAGCTCGCGCCAGTACTCATACGCTGAGCGCAGTAGCGGCACGTACTCGTCGCCCTCGGAATAGGCTAGTCGAATAATCCGGGTGGACCCGTGTGACGAACCAAACTCGTGGGGAACGTCGAATTGCTCCAGGCCGAGAGCCTTACAGCCGCTATTGGCAAGATGAAACAGCGTGGCGCTGCCCATCCCACCGACGCCGATAACGATCGCGTCGTACGTCATCCTCAACGATCGAGACGTTCAACCTCAACGTAGTAGGCCCCTGCCAGCAATTCACCGGCGTCGTCGTAGAACCACGTCTGGAGCTGCGCGTCACCGGCCGCGAGATCAGTTTCGAATTCGATCTCCAAATCATTTCCGCTGACCGGCTCTATCATTTCCCGGTTCCCGACGCGCAGGCGAGCGTGGGTGATTGGCATTGCCTTCCCGGCAATCAAATCACCGTATTTGCCGTGCAACGGAGGGGCCGGATCGCGCAGATACAGCCCGGATTCTTGCGGCCAGCACCAAATCGCGAAACGGTAGTGTCCGGCCCGCTCGACGCGAATGCTCCACGGTCCCGAAAGCACCATGCCACCGCGCACACAAGGTGGATTGTCACAGTAAACGCCGTTCCAATCGGAAGCGCTCAGCCGCGCCGGGTTCTCGTGCTCAGTGCCCACCACAATTGGTTGGTACGCCGCTGCCGCGGGCATCAACTCATTCCACCAACCGTCGTAGCGAGAGCGCATTTTCGCGGCTACTTCGGGGAACTGAGCGACGACGTTCGCCTGCTGACCTGGGTCGTTCCCCGCGTCATACAGCTCTGTCCCGCCGACGAGACGCCACTTGTTGCACATGACCGCCGCGTCGCTGTTTTTTTGGGGTATCCCGCCGTACTGCACCATAAGAATCCGGTCGCTGAGATTTTGTGCCGATCCCTTCAACAACGGAGCCAGACTGATTCCGTCGAAAGCGGCGTCGGCCGGAGCTTTGAGACCCGCCAACTCGATTAGGGTTGGCAACACGTCTTGGGCGTGCGTCAAAGCATCAATCTCTCGAGGCTTTCCCAAGTTCCCGGCGGGCCAGCGCATGAAAAAAGGTGCGCGGTGTCCGCCGTCATACAGCGAGCGTTTCTTGCCACGCATACCGGCATTGAAAACATCTTCGCCCTGCGACGTCCCGTTGTCCGACATGAAAACCAGAATCCTGTTCTCGGCGATCTCTAACTCTTCGAGCAAAGCGCTCAGCTCGCCCATGTTCTCGTCGATATTCGAAATCATTCCGAAAAACTTCGCGACACGATTGGAAACCTTCCCCAGATATGGGTCGATGTACTTTTTCGGCGCCCACAGCGGCACGTGCGGCGCATTGGTCGGCAGGTATAGAAAAAAGGGCTTCTCAGCGGGGGCCTGGTCGCGAATCCAAGACATCGACTCGTTAAACCAGACGTCGGTGCAATAGCCTGTGTACTGCTCGATCACGCCGTTGTGGCGGTAGTGGTCGTTAAGGTAGTCGTTTCCGAAGAAGTCCGCCAGCGATGTGATTCCCCATGCACCGGGGTGAACAGTTTCTTGAAAGCCGCGATCCTGTGGCCGGAACGGGTAGTTGTCTCCCAAGTGCCACTTTCCAAAGTGCCCGGTGGAATATCCGGCATCTCGAAAGATGTCCGCCATTGTCGGCAGCTCCTGCCGAATCAGCGAGCGCCCCATACAAACGAACGTCGCGCCGTTATCGAGAGCATCCCGACCGGTCAGCAACTGACCCCGCGTTGGGGTCCACATTGGCGCAACGTGAAAGTCCGTTAAGCAAACGCTCTCGCCATGGAGGCGGTCCATATTCGGTGTCTTCAGAACCGGGTTTCCATGCACTGAAAGATCGCCATAGCCCTGATCGTCGGTCAAGACCACAATCACGTTTGGTGTCTTTTGAGCGATCGCGCCAGGGTAGCCAGAGGCCAAGCACGCCAGCGCCGAAAGCAGGCGAAGCAGCTGTCTAAATCTGGTCTTCAGAATCATATCCTTCCGTCTTAAGGGCAACAGTCGAATCCTATTCTACGCACTTCGATTCCGTGGAGTCGCGCCCGCGTCGCCAGCCCACGGCCCTGGTGTGGCGCACCCGTTCGGTCGGGTTCAAGACCGAAATAACATCCGGGAACGCACTCTGTAGACTGGAGCGGATGGGCTCAGATTTTTTACGCCGTCCGCATCCGCCTCGACGTGATCGCTAAACTAGACGGCTCATGGCAACCCCACGACCCCGACTATTTTTGATCGACACCTTCGGTCTGATTTTCCGCGCGTTCTACGGTCGCGCACGCTCGTCAGTGCCGTCGATGCGGACCGCCGCCGGCCTGCCCACAGAGGCTGTTTTTGTCTTCGCCAACATGATCAATCGGCTCGTCAGCGACTACAAGCCCGACTATATAGCCGCCGTTTGGGAAGGCCACGGCCCTACGTTTCGCGACGAGATTTTTCCCGAGTACAAGGCTAACCGCGACGAAATGCCAGAAGATCTCGCGAAGCAGTTGCCCTACATTAAGCGACTGCTCGAAGCGATGAGCGTCCCGGTACTTGCCGAGGATGGCTACGAAGCTGACGACACCATCGGCTCGCTCGCCAAACAGGCCGCTAGTCACGAAGTCGAGGTTCACATCATCAGCTCCGACAAAGATCTCATGCAGCTCGTCGGGCCAGGCGTAGTTATGATGAATCCGATGAAGAATGACGCTGTGTTCGACGAGGCCGGGGTCTTTGAGGCGATGGGCGTAAAACCTTCGCAAATCATCGACTTCTTGGCACTTAAGGGAGACTCCGTCGACAATATTCCCGGCGCACCGGGCATTGGCGACAAGGGAGCTCGCCAACTTCTCGCCGACTATGGCAGCGTCGAGGGCGCGATGGCCAACGCCGAGGAGGTCAAGCGCAAGGCCTACCGCGAGAGCCTGCAAAATAACGTCGAACAGATCGAACTCAGCAAGAAATTGGCAACCATTGCGACGGACGGACAACTCCGTCTTGATCTTGATGCGCTTTCTTCCCGAGAATCCGATCAAGCGACGCTAGCCGAATTTTATCGTGAGGTTGAGTTCCGCAGCCTACTCAGCAAGATCGAGGGCGCGCCAAAGCCAGAGCCCGAAGTGCAAACCGTCGAGCGGCGGTTTGAATCAGCCGAGGAGTTCGAAACCTGGCTCGGAGAATCTGAGCAGCCGGTAGCCGTCTACGTCGATACGAAGTCAGATGGCGAGCTCTACGACGGCGGCATTGCAATCTCATCCGAGCGTCGTGAGGCCTGCTTACTGCCCACGGAACTCATTCTCGCCGCCAAGTCGTTTCTTGAGGCCGAGGGTGAACGTCCCAAGTTTGTACACGATTTGAAGTCAACGCTGCACGCACTTGAAAGACAAGGCATCGCCATCGCCGGAGTGGTGGACGACACGATGCTCGCGGCGTTCCTCGTCGATTCTAGCCGCACCGACTACTCGCTGGAGAAAACGGCGGGCCGTCGTCTTGCTGTCCAATTCGGCGGCAATCCACTGCAAGCCGTCGGGCTCGTCCGTGAACTTAGAGAATCGTTGGATGCAGAGATCGAGAAATTGGAGCTTCGCGACATCTACAGCACGATGGAGATGCCGTTGGCGGCGGTACTAGCGAGGATGGAGTCCGCCGGCGTGCTGCTCGATAAAGCAGCGCTCAGTGCGTTGTCGATCGACCTAGGCGGCAAGGTCGGCGAGCTAGAAAAGGAAGTACACGAACTAGCCGGAAAACAGTTTAACGTCGGATCGCCCAAGCAGTTGGCCGAGGTGCTGTTCACCGATCTTGAATTGCCGATGCCCGGTAAGCGCGGTAAGACCAAGACACCATCGACTGCTTCTGATGTCCTCGAAAATCTAGCCGATGAGCACCCCATCGCTGCCAAGGTACTCGACTACCGGCAATTCAGCAAGTTAAAAAATACCTACGTCGATGCCCTGCCGGTATTGGTTAACCCCGAAACCCAGCGCATTCACACGACGTTTAATCCGACCGGCTCGGCGACCGGCCGGCTGTCATCTATCAATCCCAACCTGCAGAACATTCCCGTGCGTACGGAGTACGGCCGTAGAATCCGTGCTGCCTTCATCGCTGAGCCCGGTTGGCAACTGGTAGCCGCCGATTACTCACAGATCGAGCTACGAGTACTCGCTCACATGTGCGGTGATGGCACTCTGACCGAAGCTTTCAGACGCGGCGAAGATGTCCACACCCGCACGGCCGCGGAAGTTTTTGCGATCCCCCCTCTTATGGTTGGACCCGACGAGCGTCGCAAAGCCAAGGCCGTCAACTTCGGCATCATCTATGGACTCAGCCCGTTCGGACTGGCCAAGCAGCTAGGAATCCCGCAGAAGGAAGCCCGTGAATACATCGACCGCTATTTCGATCACTATTCCGCCGTCAAGAAATTCATCGACAAAACCGTCGACGCCGCCCGCAAGACCGGCTACAGCAAGACGATGTTCGGCCGTCGTCGCCCAATCGGCGACCTTGACAGCCGCAACGCGGCGGCGCGAGGGTTTGCCGAACGCATCGCTGTCAATTCGCCGATCCAAGGCACCGCCGCCGATCTCATCAAGCTAGCCATGCTTCGCGTCGACGAGCGTCTGCAACGCGAAGGCTTGCGATCGCGCATGCTGCTCCAAGTGCATGACGAACTCCTGTTCGAAGCTCCGGATAGTGAGGTTGTAACGATCGGCAAACTCGCTAAGGAGGAGATGGAAGGCGTAGCCAAACTCAACGTCCCCCTGATCGCCGATCTCAAGGCCGGACCGAACTGGCGTGATATGGACCGAGTGGCGTAGCGAGATCTAACGGCGCAAGTTTTGTGGTTGGGCCAAGCCCGCTACGACTTCACAGCGACGACAGCAACAAACTGCGAATGATCCAACGGGAGGTCCCACGCGTCGTGCTCGTGGGCGCCGCCAAGCCGAACCTCTTCAATCGCCAATCGCAGCGGCGATTCCAGCACGGTCTTCGCCTGAACTACGGCATCGTCGATCTCAGCGGACAAATTGCGAAACTCGTTATCAAACCACTTCACGACATGCCGAGGGTGCCAAGGGCCTGGATCCATCGGCTCGAACGCCTCTACATCGAAACCGTGCCGGGCAAATCGCGCCAGGACCGCTGATGCCGTTTCGAGCCCCACGTGTCCATCTGGGTCAATAAAGTGCTTTTTGTAGAGCTCCGGATTCCGCTTCGCACGCTCAACCCAAGGGTGCTTGCTGTCGCATTCGATGATATGTAGCGTTCGGCCGCCCGGGCGCAATACACGACGCATTTCAGAAAAAACCGCGTCCTTTCGCGCTACTGGTATGTGACCCATTACGTGCGAACTGGCAGCGCAGTAAAACTGCTTATCGGGGAATGGGAGTTTATGTAGTGAGCCTAATGTAGCCCCGATGTAGTTTCGGGTGCACTCGGTCAGGGCATTCAAAGCAAGATCGATTCCTATCGCACGCCGCCCGTTCTCGCGAAAGACCTCTCGACCTCTCGCCGCGCCAAGGTCGAGTAGCGAGCAATCCGAGGGCAAATAGCGATCCCAAAAGCGCCACTCCCGATACGACCAGTACGGCAGCCACGAAAGGATATATCGCCTCAGCCCGCGCGGGCTTTTTTTGAACGGGACGTGCTCTTCAACGTAGTCTTCGTAGAACCGCGCAGCCTCAAGGCTAGAACCGGCAGGGTTTCGGGACGCGACCGTCAAACTGCTGAGCCCTGCATAAAACCCCAGGCGCTTCGAACGGAATCTTCCAGCGTTCGCTTGGCCCGCCAGCCCAATTTCTGGTTCGCAAGAGTCGGATCGGCAACGCGAATCGGCGGGTCTCCATCCCTACGAGGGCCGACGGTAACAGGAACCCGACGCCCCGTCACTCGCTCGACCGTCGCGATCACTTCACGCACCGAGAATCCTCGACCAGTGCCAAGATTATATTGGCCCGCTTCCGCGGTCTTCGCATCTAGCGCGGCGATGTGGGCATCGGCCAGGTCTCTGACATCGATGTAGTCTCGAATGCAAGTCCCGTCCACGGTCGGATAATCGCTACCGTAAACCGAGACAGCGTCACGCCGGCCGTCAGCCGCCTCAAGTACCAGCGGGATCAGGTGTGTTTCTGGTTCGTGACGCTCTCCCCTAGAACCATCAGCTCCACACGCATTGAAATAGCGCAGGGAGAAAATTTCCATTGCGTGGATCTTGCTATACCACTCGAGTGCCCGCTCGAACATCAGCTTCGATTCACCGTACGGATTATCAGGCCGCAGCGGGCTATTCTCACGAAGAGGGTTCTCGTCCACGTCAGCGAAAATTGCGCAGGTCGACGAGAATATAAATCGGTTGACGCCGGCGTCGTTTGCGGCGTTCAAGAGGTTCAATCCGGCGCAAACATTGTTACTGAAATAGAGACCCGGGTCGCTCATTGATTCCCCGACAAGCGCATAGCCCGCGAAGTGCAGCACGGCCGCGATTGGCAACTCGGCGAAAGTCCGTTTGAGCGCTTCCTCATCGCCAAGGTCAGCCTGGCGAAACAGCGCTCCCTCGGGGATCGCATCGCGGTGGCCGCGACTCAAATTGTCGTAGACGCAGACCTCTCTGCCCATTCGGAGCAGTGCCGAGGCCGTGATCCCACCAATGTATCCGGCGCCGCCGGTGACAAGAATCATTGTGCTGATCCCGTACCCGGAAGCCTGCTCGCAACGGCTCGATCCAACACTTCATTCAGTGTATCGAGCGTGGCTTCGGCGGCCAGTCGATGACCGTTTGCGTTCCAGTGCGAGTCTGGGTAGTGGTACAGTCGCTCGTCCGCCTTTAGTCTGTAGTGCGCGCGAAAGACCGGCAACAGGTCGACGACTGGGCAGTCGGCCTTTTCCGCCCATCCACTCAATAGGCGCTGCGGACGATCTAAGTCGATCTCTTGCTCAGTCACCTTGAGCCCGCTCGTTAGCTCTCGTAGGCCATCCGGCCGAACTTGGAAACTCGGTGGGATCACGATCAGTAGAAATTCGATTTGTCTTTCGCGGCAGTATCTCCACATACGTTCGAGATGGTCGAGAGTTTCGCTAATCGCATCCTGTGTGGCAGCCGGCGGCGAGCCGAGATGCACCATCGCAAACTCCCGTTTCCAGCGGTCCCACTCAGGCGTCGTGGTTGGCGAAGCGGGCGAATTCTCCAAGCTAAACTGCCAGGCCCGGAGAGCCTGTAGCAATCGCGACTGGCGTACTAGCGCGTTTCTAGTTTTAGTAGCCAGCGACACGTCAGCGTCGCGAATCGTCAACATGCCGTCAACGATCTCATAGCGTGATGCGCCCCCCAACTGTACATCCGCAAAGTCGTTTCCCACGTAGAACGCAAGCGCCACCATCCGCGGATTGGTTTGCTCGATCAGAGCGGGCAAACTTCTCCATTGGTCGCTGGGTCCCGTTCCCGGCACTGCAGCGTTAATCCAGCGAGTATCGATGGATTGCTTCCTAGACAGTTGCGCAAACAGCGTCTCGGAGTGCTCGACACCCCATCCAAATGCAAACGAGTCTCCTAATCCGAGCACGGTCGGACACGAGTCTTTCGGCTCTGGTTCGGGCTCACGACGCCCCTCGGTATTGATCGACAAAGTGACCGACCACAGTGGTGTGGAGTGCTGGACCCGCTTGCTCGGGATCAGCGACAGAACGCCGTTGTGGCCCATCCGATAGATATCCGGTTCTAGCAGCGGCACCTCGATCATGCCAACTCGAGTCGCGATCTCAAGCGTAACGAGTGCGAGGCCCGCCGAAATCAAGATGGCCAAAAACGCAAAAAGGCCCCGTCTCGCGACGAGGCCTTTCACGCTAATCAGAGTTTCCTAACCGGATTACGGGCAGACTACGCAAAAGCCTGGTGCTCCAAAGCCGTAGCCGAATCCAAGGTAGATGTAATAGAACTGGTTCGTCACCAAAGGAACAGTTTCAATGCATGACGAATTGCCGCACTGACCCATATCGAGTTCCTCGGCATTGATTTGGTTGCCCACGGCCGCGCCGGTCTGCATGACGGTACCGATAGACTGAGCCGAATTCGCCGCCGGTACGGCACCGGCTGAACCGCCGGCGGTAAGTGCAATCGCCGTGCCGCCTGCCGCGCCGGCAAGCATCGAGAGCAATTTCTTGCTATTCGAGCCGTTGCGACGGCTGGCCTGCTCCCATTTCGCAAGCTCTTCAACTTGGCGAGTCTGGATACGTGTGATTTCGGTTGGAGCGCGGTCAGAGTCGGTGACGAGCTGATCGCCAACCTTGGCGATCAAGGTAGCTTCACCGGCTGAAACCAACTGGAGTTGCGTTCCGTCGTTGCGCTGGATCGAGACTATTCCGGAATGGACCGTTACTGAAGCTTCTTCGTGGCTGTCCATGAAGACTTCAAAATCGGCGTCATCGGCGACGGGAACAAATCGTAGGTTCCTAACGGAGACAGGCGTTTTCGCGGCAGTTACTTCCTGAACCCGTACCGAACCGCCCTCGAGCACCAGCTCGTTCTTTTCAACGGTTACTCGCGAACCGATGCCCACTACGTAGCGCTCTCCGCTGAGCAATTCGATGCGTGCCGGCAAGTTCGAGGCCGTGACGCTCTCCCCTCTAAAACTGTGCCATCGCCCTCGACAATTGTGTCGGAAATGCTGAATGGCAGCGAGGAGGTCACAATCCCCATGCTTGCTCGCGACGCCCCAAAACCGACGCTACATAAAAGCGTCGTCATAATCGTGATCGTGGTGAGTACCCGTCCTGAACTAGTCATCATAAGAATTCTCCTGCCCCCATGCCTCTCGGCGCCAACATATAAACGAAAAAATTTAGCTCCCCACGGCCCGCCTGGGGATATTGCTAGCATTATCACCCAGGTAAGAGCCGTAGGTCAAGAGATAGATTTACCTCTTCTCGAAATCGATATCAGGCACTAGTCGGCGTATGACTACGAGCACCCTCCGGTCTATATCCCTCAGAATGAGTGGCTTACTGGTGAACACCACTCTTACGTCGGCGCTGGCCGGCCGACTCCCCGAAGCGTTTCGCCGGCCCGCGAAGCCGCTAGTACTATGAGCCCTAAACTTGTTGTGGGAATGGTCCTTCCCAGACGTACGTCTAGTTCTTCTAAATCACAGATTTCAAGAATGTTTTGGCACATTTAAGGTCGAGGCCTCGGTATGCTATCGTCGTCCCAAATGTCGCGCGGACCACAACTCACTCATCTTCGCCTGAGCGCACGCAAGCACCTGTGGATTGGCCTCGCAGCCCTGACTGTTGGCACCCTTTTGTTGGGCTGTGGTGGTTCGAATCAGCCCGAAACAGCCCCGAATATCATTCTTGTGATGACCGACGACCAGGGTTACGGCGAAATCGGAGCCCATGGCAACAGCATCATCCAGACGCCAAATCTCGACAAATTGCATGCCGAGAGTGTCCGGCTGACCGACTTTCACGTCGATCCGACCTGCTCGCCGACGCGTTCGGCCCTACTGACCGGGCGCTACTCGTCGCGAACCGGGGTATGGCATACGATCATGGGCCGTTCCATCGTCCACCGCGATGAAGTCATGGTCGGCGAAGTACTATCCGATGCGGGGTATGCCACTAGTTTCTTCGGCAAGTGGCATCTCGGTGACAACTATCCCTATCGGCCGATCGACCGCGGGTTTCAAGAGGTAGTCAATCACGGTGGAGGTGGCGTAACACAGACGCCTGACTATTGGGACAACGACTACTTCGACGATACCTATTGGCACAACGGAGTACCGACCAAATACTCCGGCTATTGCACGGACGTCTTCTTCGACAATGCGCTGAGATTTATCGAAGAGAAAAAAGACGATCGCCCGTTCTTCGTCTACCTGGCGACGAACGCTCCCCACGGTCCATTCAACGTCGACGAAAAGTACTCGAGTCCGTACACCGAAAAGAATGTTCCAGAACCGATGAATAAGTTCTACGGCATGATCGAAAACATTGACGAGAACGTTGGCCGGCTAACGGCAAAGCTTGACGAACTCGGCATCGCCGAGAATACACTGCTCATCTTCATGACCGACAACGGCTCCGCGGCGGGCGTGAGCAATACGCATCCGACGCAAAGAGTCGGAGTCGACGAATCTGAACTGCTTGCCCGTGCGGCAAAAGAAGTTGAAGACGGCATCTGGCAAGGCTTTAATGCCGGGATGCGCGGCAGGAAGGGCTCCGAATACGATGGCGGCCATCGGGTACCATTTTTCGTCCGCTGGCCGAAAGGCGACCTTGGCGAGCCCCGCGATGTCGAGGCCCTGGCCGCCCACATCGATGTGCTTCCGACCTTTGCGGATGTCGCCGGCGCCGCTCCGCGCCCCGAGCTCGACTGGGACGGGAAGAGTTTGCTTCCCCTTCTTCGCGGTGAGCAGTGGCCTGAACGAACAATTACCGTGCACTCGCAACGAGTTCTGTTCCCTGAGCGATGGCGCAAGAGCGCCGTGATGACCGAACAGTATCGGCTCATCAACGGCACTGAACTCTACGACGTCCAGGCCGACCCTGGGCAAGTCACCGACATCGCCGGCGATCATCTTGAAGTCGTTGCCAAACTCAAGTCCGAATACGACACTTGGTGGGACCGCATCGACGACCGATTCGAGGACGACGTGTACCTCGACATAGGCAACGACGCCGAAAACCCCTCACGCATCACCGCCCACGACTGGCTACCGCCCCTCGATCAGCAAGGTCAAGTCCCCTGGAACCAGGGTCACATCCGCCGTGCGCCGAACGTAAACGGCACCTGGAACATCAATGTCACACAAGCCGGCAAATACCAGTTCACACTCTTCCAGCGAGATCTACCCGCTCAGTACCCGATCGAGGCGATTGAAGCGCATCTGCGAGTAGGTGACGCCGAGGCTAGCGGACCGGTGCCTGAAGGGGCGGCCAGCGTAAAATTTGAGCTAGACCTACCGCTCGGTGAAACCAAGATGGACAGTCGTTTCACGACGAGGGACGGCGCCGAGCGCGGCGCATTCTTCATCTACGCAAAACGGCTATAGCCCGCAATTCTCACCACCTGACGGCGAAAGCACACGATAGGTGCGCCATTACTTCGTTGCGCTCGATCGCGAGTGCTCGACGGACTGTCAAGTACGCCTCCGCGCGCCAAACGTCGCCCGCCTCGTATTGACCCACCTATCGTGTGCTTTCGCCGCCAGGTGGGTAGAGTCGAGGACGAGCGCGCTGACTTTAGGTTGCGAGGAGTTGCTGTTTCCGGCTACTTTCGCTTGCGGCGGTGCCTCAGTTCCCGCCTTGGCTCCGTTTCCCGTCCCCGCTCGTCAAACCGGACGTGCGGTTTTCCCGCATCCGGCTTTCCGACCGGCTTCAGCTGTCAGCTGTCGCGGGCGGCCGCCCCAGTTGCACCCAGCGCAGGCGCACTACGCCCCTCTTGCCAAACACAACCTCGTCGGAATATCGACGCCTGCCTCGCGATTGCACCTTGTGCCGCCGCCGCAAAAATCCTCGCACCCGCTCGTCGACATAGTTGTCCACCGCGCGGTAGGCCTGCGTGCGCGTCCCCTAGCTAAAGTAGTTTGTCCAACCCCGCTAACTGCGGTTCAGCCGGTCGCGTACTTCGTTCCAGGTCCCCACATTGCTCGGCCTCAGCTGCTCGCGCACTTTCTGCTTGAGCCGCCCGACACTCTTTCTTGACGGACTTGCACCTAAATACCAATGGCCATCCTTGCGATAACGGTGCACTCCAAACGGATATCGCGAGAAAATCAAAGCTCTCGCTCTTGGCTCTTACCCATCGCGTCTTCGCCGGGTTCAGGGTCAGCCCAATCCGCGTCAGCACTTGCTCCGTCCACGGCAATGCCTGCGCCGCTTTTCCGCGGCTAAGGATCACAAAGTCGTCGGCATAAGTATCCACCACGGCTCGGAACTCTTCTTCCTTTCCCTGCATTCTCCAATGCTTCAGAAAACGGTTCATGTACATATTGGCCAACAAGGGACTCACCACTCCTCGAACGCAAAAGGTAACTTGGGACGATCGAGCCCCCCGGGCTGGAGTTTGGGGATGGTGAACGGCCGGAAAGCGGAGCGGATGGAGGGATCGGAATCGAATGCCGGATCGTGACCGTCTCGCGGTCGACAAGGACTTCCTTTACGAGCAACCGGAGAATCTTCTGGCGTTCTCCGACATCGAGGGAGTCAGCCCGAGCTTGCAAGTTGGCGCGAAACTCCCCCAGCGTTTCCGTCAGCCTTAGGTATTTAGACTGATCCTCCGCCGCCATCTCGAGGGAGTGTAACTCAGACTCGATCGCCTGCTGCTGCTTGCGCAGAGGAGGCATTCGTTGGCGCAGCTCGGCCAGCGTCAGCAGTCCTTCTTGGTAAGCGATCACCAACCGCTCGGCGCCGTTCTCCAAGCGCACCCGCTCCCGTCGCAAGTCGGCCTCTCGTCTGCGCCGTGGATCGGCGTTCTGGGCGACCTCCATGCGACGCTCGATCTCCGAACGGATCAGCGACGGATCGTCGAGTAACTCGATGATCGCCCTCCAGACAACCTCATCCAACGAATCTTGCCGGATGGGTCGGTTGGTGCACAACGCTCCCTGCAGGCGCCGATAGGCGTCCGAGCCGAGGCAACGGTAATAGGACAGCCTTCGTTTCGATGTCCGTGTCGAAACTCGGTACCGAGCATAACCACACTGCCGGCACACCAACATCCCCTGCAGCAGCGTCGGCTCGACGGTGCGCCGTGGCGAGTGCTTTTTGTTGCTCTCTAACTGCTCCTGAGCGAGCGCAAAGGTCTCTTCGGCGACCAGCGCCGGTACGGGAATCTCGATCCATTCTTGCCGCGGCCGCTCCTGAGTGGCGCTGTCTCGACTCGGCGCTCCCTGGCGCTGACGCAGCGGCCGAGTGATGCGTTGACGAGGCCGCAGCCGGGTCTTGCCGTAGCAAGCCACGCCGTGATAAGCCGGATTCCGCAGCATCCCCCAAACCGTCGAGCGCTCCCAGCGTGTCTTCCCGGTTCGCGTGGGAATCTGCCGCTCGTTCAGTAGACGAGCGATGGCGTTGATGCTCAAGCGTTGCTCGCTGTACAGCTCAAACACTTCTCGCACCACCCGCGCTTCCGCGTCGAGCACCTCATAGTAAGCCTCTGAACGGTCGCTCCTCTTCACATAGCGATACCCGTAAGGCGCACCCGAGAGTACGTTCGCCACTCCCTGCTGGGCCTTGTGCCGTTTGCCCCGCCGAGAGCGCTCCGCGATCTGCGCCCGCTCGTACTCGGCGATCATGCCTTGAAACTGCACCAGCAACTGATCTTCAGGCGTGCTCCCCGCCGCCGACTTCAAGAAAATCAACTCCACCCCACAGCGCGAGAGTTCTTCGGTTAACAGGACTTGATACGCATATTTGCGACTAAGCCGGTCCGGCGAGTAAGCCAGCGCCGCTTCAATCTGCCCTTCCGCCGCCAGATCGCGCAGGGCTTCCAAGCCGGGTCGCGCCAAGTTGGCTCCACTGTAGCCTTCGTCCTCGAACACCCACTCAGCCGGCACTGCGTACCCGTTCGTCTGGGCATACTGCCTCAGCGCGGCTGTCTGAGAGCCGATCGTGTGATTGTCCTTCTGACGATTCGAAGAGACGCGAGCGTAGATGGCGGCAGCTTTGTTCATGGATCTTCTCCTGGGGATGCGATTGGCCGATTGGCCATCGCTGCTCGGGCGCCAGCAACTGGTAAACCTGGGCCAGCTTAGCGGGCAGTAAACGATCAAACCGATATTCGAATCGAAGCGCGAGTTCCTGGCCGGCCTGCTGCTCAGCCACGCCCCCGTCTCCGATCGAGCAGCGCAAGCAAAGCTCGCGAGACGACCTCACTGAGAGACGTCCCGGTAGCGGCGGCGTGGGAACGCACGCGTTCGACCAAACTCCGCGACACCTTCACCGTAAAGGCGACCTTGGCATCGCCGACAGGAAGGGGCTGCTTCAGACGCTGCGCTTGTTCGAGGTAACGATACGCCTGGCGGGGAGAGATGCGGCAGTCTCGGACCATCTCTTCGACGGCGTCGGGCAGATGGTCGAACTGTTGCAGCAAGCGGCGAGCGCGATTGAGGCGCTCGGCTTTTTGGGTGTCGCTGGCACGACCCATATGTCATAAGAATACAACTGTACATGACACATCTCAAGCGCATTATCGATACCGCAACTCCCGATCAAACACAAAGTTACCTTTTGCGTTCGAGGAGTCACCACTCCGCCTTGCGGCGTACCGCGCTTCGTCCCCTGGCCGCCCGTCATGCGTCGTTTCCCGTTTCCATTCCGCTCTTCCACCGGGACTCGCAGCCACATTTTGATCAGCTTCAAAACCCAGCGGTCGCACACCCGCCTCGTGACGCATCGCATCAACTCGGGCGTAGGAATCGTATCCAAGTACTTGGACAAAGCACCCTCGACTACTGCGGTGTAGCCTTCAAACAACAACTTGTGCACTCTCTGGAGCGCGTCCAACGCGCTCCGCTTCGGTCGGTAACCATCGGTTTCCGGGTCGCGGTCCGCCTCAAAGATCGGCTCCAATACCAGCTTGGTGGCGGCCCCGTTTAGAGCTAGCGCAGGCCACCCGGTCCCGAACGGTCGGGATACCGAGTGGCCGCTCACCACCAGCGGGCTTTGGGATGGTTACCCGCCGCACCGGCTGGGGCCGATAGGTCTTCGTGCGTTGTTCTTCTTGCAGGCCTTGCAACCACTCCTCTCGGCCCGCCGTCTCGATTTGCTCGAACGTTTCCCTCTCCACGCCCGCCGCCCCGCCATTGGCTCTTGCCACCGCGTAGGCGTCAGCGAGAATGTCTTCGCGCCATATCTTGTCGTAGAGCTGATCGAAGCGGAAACTGGGCTCCTGCTGCGCCTTTCGATACAGCTCGCGTTGCAATTTCCGGATCTTTTCTGGTGTTGTCAGACTCATCGCCAATCACCTCGTCCTCTCGTTGTTGAACAAGCACGCCGGAAGTCAGGGCGCTTTGCTCCGCCGGCCTTACCCAGCTTCTCCGCTGCTATCACCCTGTCCGATTCCCCGCCGCGGCCGCCGCCCTGAAAGACGACCTTGGAGGCGCGACCTCCTCCGCTCGGGACCTCCCCCGATTCCCCGTATCACCTTCTTGCCATGCGATGCTCCCTACCCCGGCGGACCCAAGCGGTGCTCGCGTTGCTCGCTTCCCGATTGGCGCGGCCTGCCCTCAATCGCAGAGAGGTCGGCGTCCACAACTTCACTTGCGAGGCCTGCTCAAGCTTCACTCGCGTTACCGCCTGCCCACTCGCTCACCGGCCCTATGCCGGCTTTGTCACGAGGCTTCAGCCCACCCGCTCGCCCGCCTAGACCGCTCGTCAGCTACCATGCTTACCACCTCTTACCTGCGTGCCTCCCTCCCCCACTGCTGATCCGCGCCCTCCGGGGCGCACTGAGAGGCGCGGGCTAACAGCCGACTCCAATAATCGAGCGTCTTCGCTAGTTGTTCGCCCCATGTGATATCCTCCGATGGTGGACATTTCCGATGGAGTAATGCTGGCTGCCATTGCGCTCGCCCTATTGGTGGTAATTGCCATTCAGCTCATCTCGGTGTCGCGAACCCGAGACGGCCGCCAACACGTTGAGAGATCGCTCGAAAAAATCGATGCACGGCTCGACGAGCAGGGCAAACGCGGCGATCACCTCACCGGCCAAGTCTCGGCGGCACAAGCCAAACAACTTGAGAAAATTCAAGAACTCCGGGTGGGAGTCGAGCAACGCCAGGCCGAAATTTCCGAACGTGTACAGCGCCAGGTGGCCGACCAACTCAAGCGTTCAACCGAAGAGCTGGCCGAGCGAATGAAAGCCCTGTCGGAGGCCACCGACAAGCGTCTGCTCGCGATCACAGGGCAAGTTGACAAGCGCCTCTCCGAGGGATTTGACAAGACAAACTCGACGTTTACCAACGTCGTAAAGCGTCTCACGTTAATCGATCAGGCACAGAAAAAAATCACGGAGTTGTCGACGAATGTGGTCAGCCTGCAGGAAGTATTGGCCGATCGAACCTCGCGAGGAACCTTTGGCGAGGTACAACTTGAAGCGCTGATATCCAACGTGTTGCCACCGGCGAGCTTCCAGATGCAGTTTAGCCTCTCGAATGGCAAGCGAGTGGACTGCATGCTGTTCCTACCCGAGCCTACGGGCCACGTCCCCATCGACTCGAAATTCCCACTCGAAAATTATCGCCGCAAGGTGGACTCCTCACTGCCCGATGAGACACGAAAGCAAGCGACTCGCGATTTCGCTCGCGACGTTCAGACTCACATCGACGATGTTGCTTCGAAGTACATCTTGCCGGGAGAAACCGCCGACGGCGCCGTGCTTTTCCTTCCGGCGGAGGCCGTCTTCGCCGAAATCCACTCGGCTCACCCTGAGCTGGTAGAACGCGCGCAACGGCTGCGCGTTTGGCTAACCTCTCCCACAACATTGATGGCCGTTCTGACCACCGCGCGCTCGGTCATGAAAGACGCCGCCACCCGCAAAGAGGTCGGCAAGATTCAAGAGCACCTGCGGATGCTCGCCAAGGACTTCGAGCGCTTTGGCAAGCGAATGGACAACCTATCGACCCACATCCGCCAAGCCGGCAAAGACGTCGACGACGTGCAAACGTCCGCCAAGAAAATCTCAAGCCGCTTTGAAAAAATCGACGAGTTGGAGTTGAGCGACGGAACAACCGCCGAGCTTCCAACGCCCGAGCTAGAACTCAAAGAAATGCGCTTCGAGGCCGAAGCCTAACAGCGTCGGCCCCCAACACGCTCAATTGCCCACGTATCGCGCATATAGACTTCGCGCAACTGCCAAGTCCTCGGTGCCTTTGATTATTGCCCGTCCATCGGAGAATATCGTCATCTCATGCGGCGGAGACGAGAACCGCAACGCATACGGGTTGGATTTAACTTCACCGAGTCGATCAAGCTGTTTCGACAATTCGCTCAAGTCAATTTCGCGATCCGACGCGCTGATCTGAACGCCGTTTCTGCCGCAAAGCGACGCGGAGCCTCGCCTAAGATCGTCCAAATATTTGAATTCACGGCGTCCACAGGTCGGGCAGCCGGGATCCGCGTGCTCGGCACTGATCGATCCGCGATCGCCGCTCCATAAATCGATCGAACAAAGCCTTCGGTGAAGCGCTTCAGTGCGTCCGCAGATAATCTTCAACGCCTCGGTGACCTGCATTGAAGCGATCGTTGACGTGACAGTGTTGAGAACACCCGCCGTCTCGCAAGTCGGCTGTCGTGTGCTCGGTGCCTCCGGAAATACGCACGATAGGCATGCTGTTTCCCCGGGAACTACCGGCATCACGGAGCCGCGCGTTCCGACCGCTGCACCATAGACCCACGGCGTGCCCGTTTTGACAGCCACATCGTTGATCAGATAGCGCGCCGCAAAGTTATCGGTCCCGTCGATGATCACTTCGGCCGGTGTTAAAAGAGATTCAGCGTTTCGAGCAGCTAGATCCTTCACTTCGGCGTGAATTCGACAACCTGAATTGGCTTGCCGCAAATGCTCCGCGGCGGCGGCCGCCTTGGGCATCGCGTTTTCAACGTCCGCTTCGTCAAACAGCCACTGGCGCTGCAGGTTACTGGTTTCGACGTAGTCGCGGTCGATGAGGACCAGTTCGCCGACGCCAGCGCGAGCGAGTAGAGTTGCGTGTACCGTCCCGAGCGCTCCACAGCCAACAACGACGACACGCGAGGCGAGCAATCGCCGCTGACCCTCGCTGCCGATTTCGGGCAATACGAGCTGGCGGGAGAATCGTTCGCGTTGTGTGTCGTTCATCAAATTGGGTAGGGACGATTTGATCCTATCAGCGACGCTACCGCCTGCCAGCCTCGAAAACTGACGTAACGTCGCCGGCCAAGCTCCCCGTCCTATAATTTCGGGTACACGGTGCGTTTGAGACTATGGACCTGCCTGGCGCTCGCCGGGCTGTCGAGCTCGGCCATTTTTGGCTCTGATTTCTCGGGCTTATCAGTTGTCGAAATCAATTTTGCCCCCCCCACTCAGCCGTTCACAGCTTCGGCGCTCGACAAGATTCTCCAATTATCTGTCGGCGATGGACTTGCTCCGGCCGCACTGCGCGCCTCGATTGAACGGCTCTTTGATACGGGCCGCTACGCCGATATTCAGGTCGATGCGCAACTGCAAGACGATGGTGTTGCGCTCACGTTTTTCACCAAGCCGTCATGGTTTATCGGAGACGTTCGTGTCTTGGGTGTGCCCCGACAGCCGTCGGAAAGTCAGCTCGTCAACGCGACGAATTTCGAACTCGGTGAATTGTACACGCCCGAGAATCTCGGGCTCGCCAAGCAGGCAATTCGCCAACTGCTCGAGGACTCCGGGTTTCGCCGGTCAAGAGTTGAGTCATCAATCGTCGAAGACCCAGCCAACCAACAAGTCAATATCACATTCGTAGTTGACCCCGGAGAACGCGCGGCAATTGGCGGACTGCTCGTTGCCGGAGAAGACCCGCCTTTGAACGAGGAGCAAGTTCGCTCAATCTCGCGCTGGAAACGAGGCTCGCCCTACCGCTACGACCGGCTGCAGGATGGCATTTTTAAGCTCAAAAAACACTTCCAAAAACAAAACTACTGGCAAGTCGACGTAAGCGTCCAAACGCCTGAATTCAACGCCGCGGAGAACACTCTCACAATGGTCGTGCGGATCGACCTCGGCCCAAAGATCGTCGTGCGGATCGAGGGTGACAAGCTCTCGGAAGGCAAGCTTCGCCGCTACTTGCCCGTTTTTGAGGAAGGCGTAATCGACGATGACCTACTTGCCGAGGGACGCACCAACCTGGTCAACTACTTCCAGACCAAGGGTTACTTTAACGCCGCGGTCGAGTTCGATGTCGAGCGCTCGACCGACGACGAAGCGCTTATCGTTTACCGCATCGAGCGTGGACGAGAGCAAAGTCTGGAACGTGTCGATATCAGCGGAAACTACTTCTTCGATTCGGAAACGATCCGCGAGCGTATGGGAATCGAAGAGGCAGGCTTCCAGTTGCGTCGTGGAAGATTTAACGAGTCGCTGCTCGCTAACGACCTTTCGGCCATCAGAAACCTATACATCTCAAACGGCTTTCACGAGGTTGAGGTCCGCGGCCGCATCGCCGAACGGACCGAAGGTGAGACCGGTCATCTGACGGTGTTCGTCGACATCAATGAGGGGTTCCCAACGATTGTCGGGGGCCTTACAACATCGGGTCTAGAAAATTTTCCGGCGAGCGAACTACTCTTCGAATTCGCCTCGGCGCCGCATCAGGCCTACAGCTCCACGAATGTCGCTACCGACCGCGATCTGATATTGGCAGAGTACTACAACGCGGGATTTCAGAATGCGACATTTGACTGGCGCGTGGAACCGACCAGCGATCCCTACCGCGTGACCATCTTTTATGACGTCGTTGAAGGTGAATCGATACGCCTTCGAAATCCCATCATCGCCGGGGTACGGCGCACACGACCTGAGGTCGTCGAGCGGCGCGTCGTACTGGTACCAGATAGTCCTCTTTCGCAATCAGAGATGTTCGACACCCAGCGCAACCTCTACGACCTCGGGGTCTTCTCTAAGGTCAATGTCGCGCTCCAAAACCCAGACGGTGTCGAAGATGCGAAGAACGTGCTTCTGCAGGTCGAAGAAGCGCGTCGGTGGGCGCTGGGTTTTGGTGGCGGCGCCGAGTTTGCCCGCATTGGCAGCAACAACGCCGAACTTACGAACCCGGTCGGCGAGGCGAGCTTCAGCCCCCGCGTGACAGTCGAGGTGACGCGTCTCAACGTGTTAGGCAAAGCCCACACGATGGGCTTTCGGACGCGGCTTTCGGCGATCCAGCAACGCGGCCTCTTCACCTACGAGGCACCTCGTTGGTTCGATTCCGACCGTTGGGGTCTGACGATCAGCGGTTTGCTCGACACTTCGCGCAACGTCAATACTTTCACGGGCCGCCGACTCGAAGGAGCGCTGCAATTTTCGCAGCAACTCAACCGCGCCACCACCGTGCTCTATCGTTACGCTTATCGACGAACCGCGATCGACGAAAACACCCTAAATATCCAGCCGTTGCTAGTGCCACTGATCTCGCAGCCCGTGCGCGTCGGGCTGTTCTCGGCAACGTATATCGAAGACCGCCGCGACGATCCAACTGATTCCACCGAGGGGGTGTACAACACACTCGACGTGAGCTTGGCCTCAGGGTTATGGGGCTCGCAGCCCGATTTCTTTCGCGCCCTCTTACAGAACAGTACGTATCACCGCCTAAGCCGGCGAGTTGTTCTCGCTCGCACCGTCCAGCTTGGCATGATCATTCCGTGGGCCGATACAGACCTCGACGGGGTGGCAAGCGGAACATTCGGGGTGCCGCCGGACCCCCGTATCCCAATATCCGAGCGCTATTTTGCCGGAGGCGCAAACTCACATCGTGGATTTCCGTTTAACCAATCGGGCCCGCGCGACCCGGCGACAGGGTTTCCAATCGGCGGCGGTTCACAGTTTCTCAATAGCGTCGAACTCCGCTTCCCACTATTCGGAGTCAATATTGGCGGCGTGCTTTTTCATGACGCAGGCAACGTATACTCACGGCCAGGACGCATTAGCTTTCGAGGTGATCAGGGTGTTCGCGTCGTTGAGGACAGCGTAAAGGAATTCGATTTCGACTACATGGTTCACGCGGTCGGATTCGGTGTCCGCTATCGAACGCCCATCGGTCCGGTCCGCTTAGACCTGGCGTACAGTGTGAATCCGCCTCGCTTTGTCGGCTTCGACGGGACCCGTGCAGAACTTCTCGCAGGCACCGGCACCTTCCGAGAGCAGCGTATCAATTCGTTGCAGTTCCATTTTTCGCTGGGGCAAACGTTCTAGAATGCGATCGCAAATTTATAGCCGAAGTCAACTGCGCTGGCCTATGGTGATTGCGGCCACGATACTGTTATCGTCAATCGCTGTCGTCGCCGAAATGATCGACGGGGTCGCCGCGGTCGTGGGCTCGAAGGCCGTGACACATTCGGAGATCGCCCGCGAGCTGCGGCTCGAGGCGCTCTTCAATCTGATTGAGGTCGACCAGTCGCCAGCCAATCGCAACGCGGCGCTGAACCGCCTGATCGAGCGACGGCTCGTTCGCCAAGATCTCGATCTCGCCGATTTTCTGCTGGCCGATCCAGCGGCGGTTGACTCGCGCATGCGCGAGTACCGAGGTATGCGATTTGCCGGCGGACGAGATCTCCAGGCGTCGCTTCTTCACTACGGCCTGTTGGAGCAAGAGTGCCGGGACTTCGTTTCGGAGCAAATCAGTTTTGAGCGTTATGTCGCGTTTCGGTTTAAGACCGGACTCGATGCGACGGATGCAGAAATCGCAGACTACTACCAGGCGATCTATCGCCGCCAACAAGAACAACTGGGCGCGACGCCTGAGCCGTTGGACGAAGTTGCCGAGCGAATCGGAGAAGTCTTGGTTGAACTCCAAGCCGATCGCCTGCTCGATGTTCGCATTCGAGAGCTTCGCGCGCTGACACGTGTCGAAATTCTCGTTTCCGATTTGGGGGGCTCGCAGTGAGGAAGCTGCGAGCAATAGTGGCCAATCGCTGGACGCGGCGCGGCGCGCTCACGCTAGTCGTACTCTGCATCATCGCCGGCTCGATCGAGTTGTCACTGCGCAGCGATTGGTTCGCCGAGGCAGTGCGTACACGCCTTGTCGCGGAGCTGGAGTTGGCCACAGGAGGCACCGCGTCCATCGAGCGCTTTCGATTCGGCCGCGATCGTCTTGCCTTCATCGTCGAAGGTATCGAATTGCGAGGAACGGAGGCATCTGAAGACCCAGCGCTGCTGTCCATCGCTCGTCTTGCACTCGAAATACGGATCGAATCATTGATCGGACGGCGGATCTCGCTTGAGCACCTGAACGTGATCGAGCCTCGCGCGTCGATACTCGTTTTCGACGACGGGTCGACGAACGTTCCATCGCCGGGTACTCGATCTTCCGACAACGACAGCGCCCCGTCGCCGGTTCAGCCTTTGCTCGATCTCGCCATCAAACAGCTACAAATTGCCAACGGAACCCTCGACTGGAATGGCCGTCCGTACCAAGCGAGCGTGCGGGCATCCGAGGTCACGCTGGCGACGGTGTTTCACCCGGGCATTCCAGAGTACGAAGTGCGGGCAGAGGTGGGCCAGGTCAATTGGAATTTTTCCACCGTCGCGAACCTGCCAACATCGCTTGCCATTGATGCGGTATTTGGTGCCTCGACGATTCGCCTGACGCGTTTCGACGCCGCTAACGATGCGATCAGTCTCGAAGCGACTGGTACCGTCGCCGATCTTCGCCAGCCCACATTTACAGCCGACTACCAAGTGAACTCGCGAATCTCCGCACTGCTCCGTGCGCTCGGCACATCGGCCCCGAGTCTCTCCGGCGGCTTGAAGGTCGACGGCAGTCTCGATTGGCAGTCCGCGCCTGAGAGCCTCTCATACGCCGGACAGATCTCTGCAACCGGCGTCAGTGTCGAGGGATCGGAAGATACACTCGCCGGCCGGGCAAGCTACCGCGGCGACCAAACTCGGGTCGCATTGCCCGACGTCCGACTCACCGCCCTTGAAGGAGAAGTTTCGGGCAACGTGCAGATCTCCGACCTTTCCGGGACTCCCCGCGTTGCGATCTCCGGCGCGGCAACAAATTTTTTGGTTTCTCGCCTAGCGGCGATTGCGGGCGCGGGTTATCTCCCGTGGGAAGGGTTGATTCAAGGTGAGTTCGAGGCCGAGGGCTCTTCCATCAGAGATCTTGCCGCGCAAGCCAATTTCAATATCGAAACTGCGCCTACCCCGGGGCGCTATCCGATTCAAGGCGCCGGCGAACTGCGCTACGACGGCGCCACGGGGCAGCTCGATGTACCGGCAATTCGGCTGCAGTCGCCGGACGCCGCACTCAATCTGTCGGGATTGTTAACCGCGGCGTCGCGAGCCGCACTTAACGTTCGGCTAGAGTTGTCAGCGCTCGACGAAGTCGTTACCGTTCTGCGTTCATTGGGCGTAGGTATGGAAACTCCAACGCTGGGCCCAGCCGGCAAGGTACGCATTGACGGGCGTCTAACCGGCAGCCTGCGTGCCGCCGAAACTCTGTCGTTTGACGGAAAGCTCAACGCGCAAGATTTCTCGATTCGCGAGCAATCGTGGGAAAGCCTCTCAGCGGAAGCTCGCGTCACGCCCTCTGGAGCGAACATCCGTGCCGCCCGCATTTCAGACGGCGAGGGCGCAATCGAAGTGCGCGGCAGAGTTCCCTTCCACCCATCAGGCGATCTGAGCGCGAAGGTTGTCGGCCAAGGACTGAATGCCGGCAAACTCGCCGAAGCGGTCGGCTTTGAATTTCCAGTCGTGGGCACTTTGCAGGCGAACTTAGATGCGACCGGGAGCTTGGCTGAGCTGCAACTAGCCGGCGACCTTACGATGGTCGAGCTCGAGGTTGCCGGCGAGCCGTTCGACCGACTGACCGCGGTAGCGGACTTCGGTGAAAACGGTTTTCTGCTCCGAGATGCCCTTCTTACGCGCGGTGCCGCAACGTTGCGCGCGACCGCCGCGTTCGCGCCCGACAGCAAGGAGTTTGAATTCTCGCTCGACAGCACCGGCTGGCCGCTCGAAGAGTTCGCTTTCATGCGTGGCCAGCCGACTCCGCTCACCGGCGTGGTGCGTTTCGATCTTTTGGGAGCAGGCCGCCAAGGGCTAGGCGAACAGCTATTCCGCTCGCTCAATCTTACGGGCAGTTGGGCGGCTACCGAACTGCAGCGCAATGGTCAGGAACTGGGCTCGTGGACCGGTGACATTCGTACGGCCGACGACGAGATCCACGTCAAGTGGCTTGCCGCCATGCTCGACGGCGAGGCGAGTGGTGAGTCAGTGCTAACGCCGGTCGGCCACGCCGGCTACAGTGGTTCAGTTCAATTCAAGAATTTTGGAACGCAAGCAGTTGCCGAGTTACTCGACCTACCGCTCAGTAAGCTCGAAGGCCAGATCGACGGGCAGGCGGAGTACTCCGGTGAACTTGGTGCCCCGGACGAATTCAAGATCAGCGGAACGGTCGATCGATTCGAGGCCGGTCTATCCGGCATCGGGTCGTCCGCGGCAGGCTATCGGGTTTCGAATCTGTTCCCCATGCGCTGGACTTTTGAGGACGATTTGGTCCGACTTGATTCGATGACCCTGAACGGTAGCGGGACGGACGTCGAGATCGACGGAACCATCGCCCTCGCCGGCGAGCGCGCCATCGACGTCGGGGTTGAAGGCCGCTTTAATTTGATCTTGCTCGAGGGTTTCGACGCCAATATCGACGCCGCTGGTACGTCGAACCTGAACATCCAAGTTGGTGGGACAGTAGACGATATCGCGGTCGAAGGGTCGATGGCGATCGTCGCCGGCACGCTGCGCTCGGCGGACTTTCCTAACGGGCTGAGCGACATCAACGGCCAAGTCGACTTTTCGGGCCGACAGATGAAGATCGACGAGCTGACTGCTACATCGGGCGGTGGCACTTTGCGTCTTTCAGGCGTCACGATTTTCGGTGAAGACGGCACGGAGTACCGCCTGCGCGCCGCGGCCGAGCGCGTACGGATGCGCTATCCGGCCAACATCAGCAGCGTCTTCGACGGCCAGTTAACCCTTGCGGGGACCGGCAATCGCACCATCCTTAACGGGGAGGTAATCGTGTCGCGGCTATCGACAGCCAAGGGCCTGACATTCGGCGATCTTTTCGCCTCATTCCGCCAGCCCGCGCGTACCCAGGCCGCCGGATCGGCGCTGCAAAATGTTCAGCTCAATGTCAGCGTCGTCTCGATTCCAAACCTCGCAATTGACACGAATTTGGTCAGAAACGTCGAAGCAGAAATCAATCTAAAGGTTGTTGGCACCGCTGCCAGCCCGTCACTGCTTGGTGACGTCGGAATTACCCAAGGGACGCTGCACATGTTCGGGACGCGTTATCACGTGAATCGCGGTGACGTACGATTCGTGAACCCCTTCCGCATCGAACCGCTGCTCAACGTCGAGTTGGAAACCCGTATACGAGATGTGGACCTGGCGTTGGTGCTTTCGGGGCCGGCGCGCAGACTGAATTTGAGCTACCGCTCCGATCCGCCGTTGCCATTCAACGACCTAGTCAACCTAGTAGCGGTCGGGCGCGCGCCGACGGTCGACCCGGTGCTCGCCTCGCGCCAACGTGTCGAGCAGCAATCGCTCATCCAGACCGGCGCGAACAACGTGTTGGCGTCAACGTTGGCGCGTCCGGTCTCGCAGCGACTGCAGCGATTTTTTGGCGTCAGCCGGCTCAAGGTAGATCCACAAATCGGCGGCCCAGAAGCCAACCCCAGCGCGCGCATTTCGACTGAGCAGCAGATCACCAACGACTTGACGCTGACTTACAGCTACGACCTCTCGTCCGCACAACAGCAAGTGGTCCGCGTAGAATGGGCCCCCAAC
This sequence comes from Bryobacterales bacterium, assembly GCA_965247305.1. Lineage (GTDB taxonomy): Bacteria > Acidobacteriota > Terriglobia > Bryobacterales > UBA6623 > CATQHP01. The sequence continues at coordinate 651,317 of OZ252030.1, forward strand.
CGTCGGTGGTCGTTCATCGTGACGAGAGACGAAAACGGCCTAGTAGGCTCCGACTTCCTCTACAAAACCCGGCTACCGTGAGTGTCGGTCGACTGCTAACCGTTCAGTTGACAAGCGGCCTGCCAACCGTGCCAAGCTAATCTGTCGATGAACCGGCTTGACTACCGCGACCGTCTCAAAGCGATCCTTATTACCCATTCGGTGATGCGAGGGGATTTCACCCTTGCCTCGGGCAAGAAGAGCAACCTCTACGTCGATTGCCGCCTCACCACGTTGCGGGCCGAGGCGATGCCCTTGGTCGGCCGTCTCCTTCTCGATGAAATTCGCAAGAAGGGCTGGCAACCCAAAGCTGTAGGTGGCCTCACAATGGGAGCCGATCCCGTGGTCTGCGCCTTAGCGCGCGAGTCCCTCGAATACGGCTACCAAATGAACGGCTTTCTGATCCGCAAGGAATCGAAGAAACATGGCCGCGAGCAGTACCTCGAGGGGTTGGCCGAAACCGAAGGCGTGGACTGCGTGATCCTTGATGATGTCTGCACTACGGGAGGCTCGACGGTCACAGCTATCGAGCGAGCCAAAGGAGCGGGCATGAACGTCCTAGGCGCCGCTTGTGTAGTCGACCGTGAGCAAGGCGGCCGCGAGGCCATCGAGGCACTAGGTTGCGGCTTCATCGCGCTGTACACCCTGGCCGAATTGTTGGAATCAGCTCCGTGAATGTTGCCCGCGACGCACAGCCAAAATCCCTCTTTCGGCGCGGCAGTAGACCGTTGGATTACCGTCATATAGGTATAGACCTTACGGTGTCTAGCGCCGTATCGGCTTACTCTGTAACCGTCACCGCCTGATATCATGAGTCATCAACCGCGGGCGCGGGCGGCTCTGCCATCCACAAGCGCCTAGAGCCGTCATGTTTGAACGCTATACAGAGAAAGCCCGCCGAGTTATTTTCTTCGCCCGATATGAGGCCAGCCAATTCGGAAGCCCCTATATCGAGACGGAACACCTGCTACTCGGACTTATCCGCGAGGACAAGGCCCTCGCGAACCGCTTCCTGCGTTCGCATGCCGCCGTCGAATCGATCCGCAAACAGATCGAAGCGCACACAACGATTCGCGAGAAAGTTTCAACGTCAGTCGATTTACCCTTGAGTCACGAGTGTAAGCGCGTGCTCGCCTACGCGGCCGAAGAGGCCGAGCGACTCTCGCACAAGCACATCGGCACGGAGCATCTTCTGTTAGGACTGCTGCGCGAAGAAAAGTGCTTCGCGGCGGAGATTCTTCACGAGCGGGGCCTGAGGCTATCGACGATCCGCGAAGAGTTGGCACGCTCGCAGTCGGAAAAACTTCTTTCGAGCCGCCCCAAGGAAAGCTCGATGCTCGCGGAATTCAGTCGCGATCTGACACAAGAAGCGGTCGACACAAATCTCGACCCGCTAATCGGTCGCAACGATGAACTTGAGCGTGCCGTGCAGATTCTCTGCCGCCGAACCAAGAACAACCCAGTCCTCATCGGTGAGCCCGGCGTCGGCAAAACTGCGCTGGTCGAAGGCCTAGCGCAGCGCATCGCTGACGGCGAAGTCCCATCGTTTCTCGCTGAAAAGCGGATCTTGTCACTCGACCTATCGTTGATCGTCGCCGGCACGAAATATCGTGGGCAGTTCGAGGAACGCCTCAAGACCATCATGAAAGAGTTGATGGAAAACCAAAACTCCATCATTTTTATCGACGAGCTGCACACACTAGTCGGAGCGGGATCGGCTGAAGGTTCTCTCGACGCGGCGAATATTTTGAAGCCCGCCCTCTCACGTGGTGAGATCCAGTGCATTGGTGCGACCACGCCCGGCGAGTTCCGCAAGTCGATTGAAAAGGATCGCTCGCTCGAACGCCGCTTTCAGGCCGTGAAAATCAATCCTCCGACGGAGGAGGAGGCCGTCCAGGTCCTGTTCGGGATCAAAGAACGCTACGAGAAATTCCACGCCGTCGTCTACACCGACGAAGCCGTCGAATCGGCCGTCTACGCCTCGAATCGCTACATCCCCGACCGCTTCCTCCCTGACAAGGCGATCGACCTGGTCGACGAAGCCGGCGCTCGCGTCAAACTGCGCCAAACCACGATGCCCGACGAAATCGCCGACGTCCACAAGCGCATCAAGTTCATCGTGCATCGCATGGAAAACGCGATCGCCAACCACGAGTTCGAGAAGGCCCGCTTCTATTCCGACGAAGAACGCAAGGAACGCGAAAATCTACGCCAACTGCGCGAAAAGTACAACGTCGACGAAACGGCCACCGCCACGGTCACGAAAGACGACATCGAAGATGTTGTTGCCCGCTGGACCGGCGTCCCGATGACGTCGATCAAGGAAGAGGAGTTGGCCAAACTCCTACGTATCGAGGACGACTTGCACAAGCGCGTCGTCAGCCAGGAAAGCGCAATCTCGGCGCTCGCGCGGGCCATCCGTCGTTCGCGCGCCGGGCTGAAAGCGATTAACCGCCCGGCAGGCTCATTCTTGTTTCTTGGGCCCACGGGCGTCGGCAAGACCGAGGTCGCTCGTGCTCTCGCCGAGTGTTTGTTCGGCAGCGAGAAATCGCTGATCCGCTTCGACATGTCGGAGTTTATGGAGAAGCACTCCGTTTCGAAGCTGATCGGCTCACCTCCGGGTTACGTCGGATACGAAGAGGGCGGACAGCTCACCGAGCGCGTAAAGCGCAACCCGTATTCGATTATTCTGCTCGACGAAATCGAGAAGGCGCACTCGGACCTGTTCAGCATTATGCTGCAAGTCTTCGAGGACGGCCAGCTCACAGACGGACTCGGCAACACGATCGACTTCAAGAACACGATCATCATCATGACGTCGAACATCGGCGCCCGGCATTTGCAGAACAAAACGTCTATGGGCTTCCAGGGCAGCTCGACCGAGTACACCCAAACTAAGGCCGAACAGGAAGTGCAGGCCGAAGTCAAACGCACCTTTAACCCGGAATTCCTCAATCGCATCGACGAGACGATAATTTTCGGTTCGCTGACCGACGAGAACCTCCGCGAGATCGTGCAAATGCTGGTTGGCCAGATCAACCAGAATCTCATTCGCAAAGAAATCCAGATCAAGCTAAACGACGACGCCGCGCAGTACATTCTCGACGAAACGCTAGGCGACCGCAGCTACGGTGCGCGTCCCCTACGCAGAGCACTGCAGCGCTTCATCGAAGACCCGCTGTCGGAGGCGTTGATACAAGGTCAGTTGCCGAGGCCCGCCGAGCTGGAAATTTACCGCGGCGCCGACGGTATCTACTATCGGCCCATCGAGCGCCCCGAAGAAGCAGGAGCGGACGAAGGTGCCGAGGGCGAAACTTCCGAGGTTGCCGAAGGCGGCGTAGCCGTCGCCGAGGGCACGCTGCTCTATTCGTTTTGACTCTAGTCGAAGTCGCGCTCGTTGCCCGATAATTCGATGTGTCGGCTAGGTTATTAAGCAGTCGCATTGGGTGCTACCGGCGGGGGCATGCTTTGTGCACGTGAGGCGAGAGTCAGGCCCTGTCCAGGTAGCACTCTGGAGAATTTCGTGACGCGCCCTTGCGGTTCTACCGCGGAACGGAACTGACGTGAGCACGGAGCATTCACCGGAGTCGCGGTAAAATGGAGCGTGTCTTCGCCGAATGGTTCCGCAAATGGCACGGTCGGAGTTTGTCCGGACGCATGGACTTACCTAGCTCCAGAGATCTACCAGACCGTCGAGCTTGGTGCTAACGGCAGCGAGTTGCTTTGTCAAGTCGGTAAATCTTTCCTCGTTTTCTTTCCGCAACTCTTCAAACCTGCGTTCAAGTTCGAGTACGCGCTTCGGGGCGGAAGACGGGGACGAGCTGGATGCAGTGTTCGGAGTATCACGCCTTGCCAGCCTGCCTTGGAGCCTTTCCAAGTCAGCAACCTTCTTTAGGTCAACACGCAAGTGTTTGTGGCGCTTTCTGCCGTCCTTAACGGTCTCAATAATTCGATCCTTTAAGAGCTGCTGCAACTTGTTATGGACGCGCTGCGCCTCAGCGGAGTTCTCGAGAAGTCCGAGTGTCTCCCGGAGTTCTGCGGAAGTAAAGACGGCCTTCTGGTTGGCCTTCTGGGTGAGCAGCTTGTATAGATCCCGATACAGATTGCTATTGGTCATCGAACCCTCCTGGCCAGATATAGTCAGATAGAATTATATCATACTAGTCTTTTCACGTGTCGTTTTATTTTTTCTTATCTTTCTGTCGGTGTCGAGTTGGCCGCGCTAGCTGATTCTGTTGTTTCATGTTTTCGCTTGAACGGGTCGCTGCTGCTCGTGACGGATTGAACACGATTGAGATACCCAGTCGATGGCAGGACTCAACGGTGGTGGCGGTCAGATGAACCATCGAACCGCCCACGGTGACACCAAGCCTCGTGTTGACCGTCCCCAACCCTGCCTATGACACTTTAGAATCGTTGCTCTACGGCCAAGCCAGATGCTTGCTGCATCCGCTGAGCGGTTCGGCCATTCCCTCTCGAATCGATTTGCGCATGCCTCGAATCGAGAGCAGACAAAGCGTTTCCTCTGCACTCCGCCAGTCGTCCTCGGACACTAAGACCGCTTTTCCACGTTCGCCGACAATCGTGAGTGGCTCGTGGGACGCAGCCAACTCTTCGATGAGCGCTGCCATCGTCCGTTGCGCTTCATGCACACCTATCTCTCGCATCGCTTAATAACTACATGCCCCGGAAAGATTCTTTCAACGCCGGGTACAACCCACGGAAAACGGAATAGGTCTTCTCGTACGCCATGGCCAACTCCGCGTCGGGCGCCAACCGATCCCGCTCGCGGATAACGGCGTGGCATGTTTCCTCCACCGAACCATACTCACCCGTCCCCACCATCGCCAGCAAAGCCACCCCGTAGGCCGAGCCTTCCTGCGTCTGTAAAGTCGCGATGGGCCTGTCAAATGCGCCGGCCAAGATGCCGCGCCAGAAATCTGATTTGGCCCCCCCGCCCGAAGCGCGCACGACGGAAACTTCCGCGCCCAGCGACTCGATAATTCCCAGACAATCTTTCAAGCTGAACGTGACGCCCTCGATCATCGAGCGCATCAAGTGCGCCCGCGTGTGCTTAGCGGTGACGCCGACCCAGCCGCCCCGCGCCAGCGCATCGAGATGCGGCGTTCGCTCGCCCATCAGATAAGGCAGCCACTGCAAGCCCTCGCACCCGGCCGGCGCGTTTGCGGCCTCAGCAGTCATCAGGTCGTAGGCGTCGCCACCTTCGGCCTCGGCGCGCGCGACGAAATCCGCGCCGAGGTTGTTGCGGAACCACTGCAAGCTCAATCCGGCGCCCTGCGTCACGCCCATGATGTGCCACTTGCCCGGCACGGCGTGGCAAAACGTGTGGACCCGGCCCTCGGGATCATACGCAGGCTTATCAAGATGCGAAAACACGACGCCCGAGGTTCCGATCGTACATGAAACCATGCCCATCTCAACAATGCCGTTGCCAACAGCGCTAGCCGCCTGATCGCCCGCTCCACCCACGACCGGCGTTCCGGCTTTGAGGCCGGTCAGCGCCGCCGCCACGGCGCTAATTGTCCCAGTCTGTTCGGCCGATTCGACTACAGTAGGCAGCGTCGACGCATCGATCCCCAATTTTTCAATTAGAGGTGTCGCCCAACGGCGGTTCACCACGTCGAATAGCGCCGTGCCGGAGGCATCGGAAACCTCACTAGCGTACTCGCCAGTTAGGCAAAAGCGAATATAGTCCTTCGGCAGCAGAACGCGCCGAACTCGCTCGTAACTCGCTGCGTCATGATCGCGAACCCAGAGCAGTTTCGGGGCTGTGAACCCGGTCAACACTGGATTCGCGGTCTGCTCAAGAACCATTTCCGCACCGGCGGTCGAGTTGATCCAATCGACCTGTTCTTGGCTGCGCTGGTCACACCAGATGAGTGCCGGCCGGATCACGTTGTCGTCCGAATCGAGCAGTGTTAGGCCATGCATCTGCCCGGACAGGCCGACCCCCGCGACGTCATCGCCGCTCGCACCGGCCTTCGCCAGAACTCCGCGAATCGCCTCACGGGCCGCGTCCCACCAGTTCTCCGGGCGCTGCTCGGCCCACAGCGCCTGGTGCATGATGATGTCCTCGTGGGCTGCGGTGACACCCGCCGCGACCTCACCTTCAGCGGTCACGAGTAGCGCTCGTGAGCCGCCTGTCCCAACGTCGATTCCAAGCCAATATTTCATTGTGGTCTCTCAATTGTACGAGGCTCTCAGCCCCTAACTTGGCGGCAACCCTTGCCCGGCACTAACCGTTTGTTCATCGCGACGTCCATCTCGGATAGGGTTGAAAACCATGCGCTACCAAATATCAACAACGATCGCGTCAGCCCTGCTCGTCATCGTCGCGGCTGGCGTCGTCACGGCCCGAATACCTCGACTCGACTACGAAACGGTGCCGAAGCTCGAGGAGTTTAACTCTTGTATTCAAGAGCGGTTTCGCGATACACGAGCGTTCGGCCTTAGCCGCCTGATAACCTTCAATGTTCTAGGGACCCATTTTCGCCCGGAGCGTCGGAACGAACCGTTCACACCCGTGAGTGATTTTCTGCCCGAGTCCAAACGTGAAGCCGCAATCATCGCCAGACTAGAATCCGCCAACTGGATGCTTGGGCTTTATGTTTTTGGCGACTCGGTGCGGGTCAAGGACGCTAGCGAAATGGCCCACCGTGCACTCAAGGGCCCGGCCCGGATCACGACGGGCACGCATCTCTCTTCGAACGGTATGCCGCACATGCGGATGCTGGAGACCCCGTCGACCGAGACCAGCCCAACTAGTCAGCACGCCGGCGTACCTTCGTGGAAATCGGTCTACCCATTTGCTCGTGACGCTATGAATGCCTTTCGCGGCGGAGCGTCAAGACTCGATCGTGAAATTGGCGACTGGGGGGTGTCCGCTAGAGTTGTGCTCGCCTCAGCAAACGACTGCGTGGCCTGTCACAACGAGGGCGTCGCAAGCGTGGGCAATCACAGCCCAAAACAACTCGGCGAAGCTTTAGGCGGCGTGATCTATCTCTATCGCCAAGCGCGCCAATAGGTGCTTGAAAACCTCGCCGTCGGCGTGTCGCCGGGTCTTGCGCCCGGGCCAACACTACGCCTCGATTGGCGCCTCCGACATCCGACCGATAGTTTCCCTAATTTCTTGAATCAACTTCTTTCCCTCCCGTCGGTGGAGACCCTCGGTTGACACCGGCGCTCCGATTCGCAACTCAGCGATCCCGGGGCGCAGGTACGTCGAACCTGGCGACAGAATTTTGCGCGTGCCCACCAACGCCATCGGCACAATCGGCACGCCCGCCTGAATCGCAATATAGGCAGCCCCTGGTTTGAACGGGCGCATCGTTTCACCGCGGGTCCGGCCGCCCTCTGGGAAAAGCAAAATCGAGTAGCCACTCTGAATCTTCTCGGCTGCCGCTGCGATGTTCCTGACCGCCTCGCGGGCATCCTCGCGATTGACGGGTAGGTGCCCGGCCCTATTCAAGTGCCAGCCGATAAACGGAATTTTCCAGAGCCCGTGCCTTGCCAGAATTCGAAACGGTCGTGGCATCGAGCCGAACATGACCGGCGTGTCGATCAGACTAAAGTGATTCGAAACAAACACGTAGTGTTGATCAGGATTGAGATTCTCCGTCCCAATGACCCGCATATCCACCAAGAACAGCGCCAGCAATTGGCGCCCCCATGCGCTCGCGATCTTGTGCTGCAGCACCCCCATGCTGTCGAAGAACGACGAGATAAGCGACAGAATGCCCATCACCGTCGTCGACACGATCAGCATGGGAATCATCCAGCACACCGAGCGGGCGTGACTCAACTTTTCGCGCAGCCAACTCAACACACGATTCTACTCACAGCCGACCAACTCGCGTGCGCGACCAATCGCTTCCTTTCGCCGTCAGGTGCTGAGAAACGCGGGCTAGTTGCGGTCAGATAACCCCAGCACCCCACATCGCGCAGACCGTAGAGAAAGACGCAAGCCCACCCACCAGCGTGGCTCCACCGTAGCCTAAGATTGCTTCATTCACCGGCATGCGAGTTAGCGACGTGCAGACCCAGAAATAGCTCGAGTTCACGTATTTGATGATCACCGATCCGCTAGCGCCGGCAAGCATTGCCGCTTCCGGGGATAGCTCAAGATTCCCAAGCATCGGCGCAACAAGAGACGCCGCGGTAATTACGCCAACGGTTGTCGAGCCTGTGATCAAGTTACCGATAACGCCAATTACGAAAGGCAACAAGATCGCCGGAAGCCCATACGTGCTGAAGAAGCCGCTGATGAATTCGACGGCGGGCGTTGCCTTGAGAATCTCACTTAACGACCCGCCCAGGCCGGTCACCACGAGGATCATCGCCGAGACCCTGAGCCCCTCTTCCACCCAGGCGCCCTTTGCGTCTTTCCTGTGTTCGGGTGTCCGGATATTGCGGTAGGCCAGCCACACTCCGACACTGAGTGCCACCACCGGCCAACCAATGTAAGCTAAGCCGGCGCGGACCACGTGGCCTTCGTCGAGAAAGAGACGCGAGATACTCTGGGCTGAAATCAACAGGATCGGGACGATAATCGGGGCATAAGAATTCAGCGCCCCCGGCAACCCGCCTTGTGAGCCATCGTCCATAAAATTCGAGCCCGCGTACTCGTCTGACGGCAGGGTCTTGATTCGCGGCCCAACAATGTACTGACCCCAAATCCATCCGGCGATCGAGCCTGAAAGGCAAGCCAGGCTGCCGAAAATAATCGTCTTTCCAATGTCGGCGCCTAGCAACGCCGCGGCTGCAAGTGGTCCCGGCGTGGGCGGCACGATGGCGTGCGTGAGTTGCAGCGAGCCGACCAGACCGATTGACATGACGCCAATCGAGACGCCCATCATCTTGGCCGCCGAATGGACAAGGGGATTCAGAATGACATACGCCACGTCTGAAAAGATGGCGACGCCCAGAACAAATCCAGTCAGAGTAAGCGCCAGCGGCATGCGCTTCGAGCCAACCGCCCGCACCATCGATCGGGTAATCGTTTGAATAGCGCCGGTGTGCCGTAACGCCTCAGCCATGATCGAACCGAGAACAATGACTACACCGATCGATCCAAGGGTCTTGCCGAAGCCTGTCTCGAATGCCTGGATGAAGTTATTTTGTTGGACCCCGGGTATCACGCCGAATAGAAGCAGCGGCGCTAGCAGCGCCAGAAACACGTGCCAACGCCACTTAGCAATGAGAATCAGAAGGAGTGCGATGACACCCAGAAAAGCTCCGAGAGTCAACAACGGGTCGGTTGCAACCGCGGTGGAAGGGTCCATCTTGAACCGCTAACAATCGCCCGCGGTCAAATCGGGGCGCGTTTTTTTGGAGTGAATCATAGTGCTAGGGCGCGGCGGCGGCGTCAACGTAGAATACTACGGACCGATCTTTGCGCACTGAATGTTCGCGGACGCAACTTGGCCGTCAAGTGCCGTCGGGCCCATCCGACGTTTTTTACGGCCTCCGATTGGCGCTAGCTGTTTGAAGGTCCTACATGCACCGCGGCGATCGACTTCAGCAATCCTATCGCCCGTTCCTTCCAGATGCTGGCGTTCGGGAAGAGCTCTCGTAGCTCCGGGGTAGTGAGCAGGTCGATATCTCTTAGGAACTCGTCGCAGCCTTGCGGTGTCGGGCGGTGAAGGATTCCCCAGACGGTAAAGTTTCTAAGCAACGGGCGCTGCCAGCTTTTCGGTAAGTAGTGGATAAGCGGCGTATAAAGATGCGGCTCGATCGGGAACCAGCGGTGAGGCGTTTGGACGTAGTACCCTCGGCTGACTCTTTCGGTTTCCGCTGCGAACGCGACCCGATTCTCCTGGCCGGGGATGTGCTCGACGATCGAATTCGCAAAGGCCAGATCGAAGGTGCGATCACGGAACGGCAAACGGCGGGCGTCGGCTACGACCCACTGAAAGCGGCGATCGGGGTGGTCCGGCTTCGCTACATTGACGATCACAATACGTGGCAAAGGCTTGAAAAAATCCCAGTAATAGGCCGTGCCTCCGATGTCTACGACACGGGTGTCTCCCGAAATCGAGAACGCATGAGCAAGCCTGCGGAAACGGCGGCTGCGGAAGTAGCGGCCGATGGGCTGATGCAGGCGCGGGATGCTGAGTCCGATAATTCGTAGTCCCCGACAGACTTGGATAGCACACTTTTCGATCAACGGAGTGCCGGACGAGACCCAGACCCGTCTAGCCCGCGTTTCGCTGTCTGCGATACGGCCTAGCTCGGGGCGCATAGCGAGTTTGTTGCGAGGCTGCTGCGAAACAGCATTCCCCCTTGCGCGATGCGGTCAAGATTGGGCGTGGCCGCGCGCGCTACGGCATTGTTGGCAAGAACGGCTCCGAGTCTAGTAGGATCGGTGTGCCATGCGACGAATTCTCCTCTTCCTTGGGACGGCCCTTCTCTTGGCAGCGCCGGCGCTGGCGAAGCCGAATATCGTCATCATCCTCGCGGACGACCTCGGCTATGGCGATCTTTCGATCAACGGCCACCCGCTGATCCTCACCCCAAACATCGACCGCATCGCGCGAGAGGGACAGCGTTGGACTTCCTTCTACTCGTCAGCGCCGTTGTGCAACCCGAGCCGTTTGGCACTGCTGACCGGACGAATGCCCATCCGCGTCCATGGCAAAGGCAAAAACCTTTGGGCGAACGTCCCAGACGGCGAAGTGACCCTGGCGGAAATGCTGAAGAAGGAAGGCTACGCGACCGGCTATGTCGGCAAGTGGGGCTTGAGCAACAGCTTTGACTACCAAGGCTCGCATCCGAACGATCAAGGATTCGACCAATTCTTCGGCCTGGTCGGCAGCAACGACGCGCCGCTACGCGAAGGTTTCGAGCGCACCTACGAAAACATCAAGAACTCCACGAGTGACGATTTCCCGATCTCGCTCTACCGTCAGAAGGACGCGGTAGAAACGCCGGCATTTCAGCCATTGCTCACCAAACGCTACACCGAGGAATCGGTCAATTGGGTTCAAGAGCACAGCGGCGAGTCGTTCTTCCTGTTTCTCGGCCACAGCATGCCGCACGTTCCGCTGTTCCGCTCGCCTGAGTTTGAGGGACATAGTAGGGCGGGGCTCTACGGCGACGTGATCGAGGAGGTTGACTGGTCCGTCGGTCGAGTCATCGCGGCTCTTGAGGAGGCGGGCGTCGCCGACAACACGATCGTCATCTTCAGTAGCGACAACGGCCCCTGGACGACGTACTTCGATCTTGGCGGCTCGGCCGGACCGTTTCGCGACGGCAAGATTACCGCCTGGGAAGGCGGCTTCCGTGTGCCGACAATCTTCTGGTCTCCCGGCCGCATCCGGCCGGAGGTGATCGACGGGATCGGCGTCAACGTCGACCTGCCCGCGACTCTGGCATCGATCGTGGGCTTCCCGCTGCCGAAGGGCCGCGCGTTCGACTCGATTGACCTGTCGAAGACCTTGCTAAACGGCGGGGCGAGCCCGCGCGAGGAGTGGTTCTTCTACGGCCAGCCCGGAAATTTGTGGGCATATAGGGTGGGACGATACAAGCTTGTCTTCGAGTCGTGGGAGTCGTTGGGGACCGAAAAACAAATCGGCTGGCGCGGCTACGCCAACCACCAGCAGCACAACCCGCCGTTGTTGTTCGACTTGGGCGTCGATGTGAGCGAACGCCGCAACATCGCCGATTCCCGCCCAAGGATCGTCGCCCGTATCCGTCAGGCGGTCAAGCGCCACGAAAACGCGATTGCGGCAAAGTAGCAGCGCCAATTGGGGCGCTGGGGTTAGACTGGGCAAAGCGGAATGCGTCACACCGGTCGCGTTACCCGGCCAACAACAGCGTGCCTGTCTCCGCTACCGGATCGGTACCAGTGTATCTGAGCCGCGTTACCCGGCCAACAACAGCAAAGAGCAAGCTGCTAGTGTAGTGCGCCATAAATAATGTAACTTATAGTATCTTCGTGTCGCCTTTACTAGTAGAAGGCACACGGATGCGAAGAGCAGAGCCAGTCCCATTGACGCAGGAGCAGCGTAGGCAGTTGGAGCGCTACGCGAACGGTCGTCGGGTCGCTGTTCGTCTGGCGTTGCGAGCCAGGATCATCGTGCTCGCCGCCGACGGTCTTGAGAACAAACGGATTGCCGCGCAGCTGTCGGTCTCGCGTCAGTTGGTGGCGCGCTGGCGAAGCCGTTTTCTTGAATCCGGCGTCGCCGGCATCGAAAAGGACGCCCCGCGGCCCGGCCGTAAGCCCGCCATCTGCTCCCCAACAGTGCAACAGATCATCCACAAGACGACCCGCGAAACGCCAGCCAACGCCACCCATTGGAGCCGCCGCACGATGGCCGCCGCGGTCGGCGTCAGCGCCTCCACCGTGGGTCGCATTTGGCGCGCCCACGGCCTCAAGCCGCATCGCGTCAAGACCTTCAAACTCAGCAACGACCCGCGCTTCGCCGAAAAACTCGACGACATCATCGGACTTTATCTCAACCCGCCCGAGCATGCCCTCGTTCTTTGCCTCGACGAGAAGTCACAGATTCAAGCCCTCGACCGCACCCAGCCCGGCCTACCCCTGAAAAAGGGACGCGGCCGGACCATGACCCACGACTACAAACGCAACGGCACAACCACCTTGTTCGCCGCGCTCAACACGCTCGACGGCTCGGTGATCGGAACCTGCATGCCCAAGCACCGCCACCAAGAATGGCTGCGCTTCTTGCGCTTGCTTGAAAACCAGACCCCCAAGGACAAGCAGATCCATTTGATCGTGGACAACTATGCCACTCACAAACACGCCACGGTGAAACGCTGGCTGCAGCGCAATAAACGCTTCCACGTCCATTTCACGCCCACCTCAGCGTCGTGGCTGAACATGGTGGAGAGGTTCTTCCGAGACCTCACCGATAAGCGCATCCGCCACGGTGTCTTTCGTAGCGTCGGCGAACTCACCACCGCCATCGAAGACTACATCGCTCGACACAATCAGCAGCCCAAGCCCTTCATCTGGACTGCTACCGCTTCCGACACCCTTGAGAAGGTCAAGCGCGGCAAAGCCGCTCTTCTTAAGGTTCAATCTGATTGACGCACTACACTAGTTGTCCGCTTAGAAGTGTATCTGAGCCGCGTTACCCGGCCAACAACAGCGTCGGCCAGCGGCTTCCAGAACCCCCCGCAAGTGTATCTGAGCCGCGTTACCCGGCCAACAACAGCGAAGAGCCTGTATGGACTCTGTTGCGCCGAAGTGTATCTGAGCCGCGTTACCCGGCCAAGAACAGCCCTCTACACCCACGTTTCTGATCGCGTCAAAGTGCGGATTCCGCTGACAATGCCATTCCGAGTAAGTTCAATGGATTGTGGCCCGAAAAGGCAGCAGATTACGCTGTCACCTGTAGACTGGACTCGAGCGAGGTCCCAAGACGGGAGATAGAGAATCCTATGGCCACCCAGCAAGAACTGGTCGATGAACTAAAAGCAAAACTAATCGACGAATCCCTCAATGACGAGGAAGCCGTAGATCTGACCCGGCGGATTTTGGACCACGAGAAACCGGTTCGCAACGAATCGGGGGCCACCCGCGGTCTACTCGGTATTCTCAACTGGGCAAGCCGCTGCCGGCGGCAACGTGCCTATCGAAGGAAGTCTCGGGGTTTCACAGGCATCGTCATAGTATCTGAAGGAGACTCCTGGTTTCAGTATCCGAAGTTCCTCACCGACATCATCGATTGGCTCCAGGCGAACAAGGACTACAACATCTACAGCCTGGGTTTCGGTGGTGACTGGCTAGCAAACATTCTGGTAAAGAGAGAGTACGAAAAAGTATTAGAGAAGGAAAAGCCTCAAGTCTTCCTAGTCAGCGGTGGTGGAAACGATCTCGTCGACCACTCGCGCCTCGCGTCTCTCGTCCACGAGCAATCCCCGGAACGGGACAAGGATCCAAAGACGTATCGGAACGATGCTTACCTCTGCCTGATGAGGTTGTTCCGATGGCAGTACCGCCGCCTTTACGAACGCATTGGAAAAGCTCACCCGGGCTTATACATCATCTCTCACGGTTATGATTTCGCGATTCCATCGAGCCGTTGGGGCACTGGTCCAATACAAATCCTCACTAATATCGTCGTAAACGGGAAATGGCTAAAGCGTCCGCTGGAATCAAGAGGCATAACCGACCCCGAAGCGCAGGAGGGAGTCATCCGGTTCATGATTGATGACTTCAACCAGATGCTCCTCGAACTGGCTGATGAGTTTCCCAATGTTCACCACATAGACTCGCGTGGCAAGGTGGGCCGAGACGAATGGTACAACGAACTGCATCCCAACCGTGAGGGATTCAAGAAAATAACAAGGCAGTACGAGGAGTTGATTGACCAGATAGGCTTCCACGCGGGAGGTTCAACGGTGCCGGAACGATCGTTAAACGCAGCGCCGAAGCGGACACCGGATCAAAGAAAAGCCCGAGTTCGGCGTGAAAGACGGATCATCGTTGCTGCATCATTGTGCCTGCTCCTATTCCTGCCCTTCTGGGCGTTTTTCCGACTGTTCTACTGTTGGGGGGAATCGTGCGCAGGTTGGCAGTGTGCATTCTGCGACTTCCACTGGGTGATTACCGTGCTGATTTTGGTTTTCATGGTGGGACTCGTCCTGATGGCCTATGAGCTAACCCAAGTCTCACAAGAATCCGGCCAAGATGTTCCCAAAAACATCGATGACTATTGGGTTCCTGGCGCAAAGAGGGCAATTGCCGGCGGTGCCGTGGTCGCGAAGGGCGCGAAGGCAGTTGCGGATCGGGCAGGGAAAGTTCCGGGTGCGGCAACGATACTCTCGGCTGCGCGGACGGCAAAATCGATTCCTGGAGCAAACAAGGTCGGAGCCGGAATCAAGTCTGTGAGCTCCGGACTCCGCCAGATCCAACAAACCGGCAAACGCTTCGAGCACGGCCGCCAACTCGTGGTAGACGACCGTCCGGCTATTGGAACATTCCTGTGTGCGGTAGCGGCACTTGCGATCGCGCTATTTATGGTCTTCGGCCCATTCGATTCGGTGTTCTTTCCATGATGAGACCAATCTTGTTTGTTGCCGCGCTCGCCGCGTTCATCACACCACAGCTTCGAGCCTATGACGATGCCGTCCACTTTTATACCGTGGCGGCGGTTATGAAGAACCTTGTCCCTGAGGTTTCGGATCCGGAGTTAAGGATAGTTTCGTTTTGCTCTCAACTCCCTGATGAGACCGTCGAATATGACGCCATTTATCAATACCGAAGGTTCGCCGACGATAGTTATCAAACTTACTGGAGATGGGCACGAGCGGAGAACGGGTCCGAGACCGTCGCGCAGATTATCCAGTCCTCTCGGGCCGCTAGAGAGATGATTTCGGTTCAGCAACTACTGCACGCTCTTACCGGAGGTATCGGCAGCGAAATGCTCCAAACGGCCGAAGTGATTCTCCGTGACCTCGCTGGCAAGATAACGTGGGGCTTTGATTCTCCGACCGCGCTCGACGAGATTTGCGCTGTTGGATTTGCAGTCCATCTCATGGGAGACGCGGTGTCGCACCGTGAGCTGGGCAGTGGGGGCATCGATGAGCCGGGGGTGATGTATCGGACCGGATCCGGTCATGCTCGACATCTGACGAGGCCGGACAAGATACTCAGCTCGGTGAGCCGTCTACCGGGGTGGCTTCGATTCCAGAACAATATCCCCTCTCGAATAGGCACTCGAGCCTTGGACGGAAACGGTATTGGAGATCTGCACGCGAATGTGGAGGCCGCCAGTAAGAAGTGGTGGGGAAAGAATGAAGCCGTGCGAGAGGCGATCTTAGACGAGGCGGGGAGTTGGGCAACAAACGGCAACTGGAATCCTAGTGAACACGGAAACGAAGCCTGTCAGGATTTTGTCAATGCGGCCTTCCCGGGCCTCACATCGGGTTCGTGCGTGCCGGATTGCGGCGCGGTGTGGCGGATTTACTCCCAGACAGCAGCATCTGAAGTCGCTATTCGACACGGAAGCCGCGAGCCGAAGCTGGAATTTGATCAGTACGAATCGCCGATGAACGACGTTGCACCGTTGGCTTGTCAATGAGTCCGGCGTCATTGGTTGATTTAGCGCCTGTCCCTCGTAACCCGGTCAACCCCCCGTAGGGCACGGCACGCTGAGTTCCACAGCAGCGGCACAAATCCTCGGAGTTCTTAATCCTGATGCAGCGGTCGAATCAACTATCACTCTACGGTTCGTGGCTTAAGCTAGTTCGTCTGGGACCGGCACGGTACACAAACCGGATCGTTGACACCCACAGCGGAGACTACCACCACCCCCACCCAGTTTGAGTCCGATCCATGCCTGAACACTCCGCTGACGCCGAATGGCGGCCCAAAGAGGGCGTGGTCTCGCGCTGCAATAGGCGCTGGACTCACTTAACCCGGTTAACCATTATTTGCGAATGGTCTCCTATAGCATCGAGTGCTGAGACACAAAGTTGGCGCAACTCTCATCGCGTAGCTGCTTGATCCAGCATCACGCTGAAACTGTACCAGTGGGCGCCTTAAGCGGCTCAGAGGCTTGAGCATTCATGACATCGGGATATTGCAACAGTGATCAGCGCACTCACCGATGTCATCACGCAGAGGAAATCCCACAAATGAGACTTGGGCCTATCCCGGAAAGCCCGCTTGAGCGACTCCTACTGGCAACAGGCAAGTTACCCACTCCGTTGGGCGACACGCTGGTTGCGTTGCTGTTGTCGCGCACAGTGATGACGGCAACTAAGCTTGGCGTTTTTGAGGCGCTAGCCGACGGGGCACGCACCGTTCAGGAGGTGGCGGCGCGTTGCGGGACCAATCCCAGTGCGACCGAGAAGTTAATTCTCGCTCTGACGGGAGCGCGCTATCTGCGCGTGGAAAAAGATCGTTATTCACTCACGTCGGTGGTGAGGAGGTGGCTCCTCAAAGACAGCCCACGGTCCCTGCACGATGCCGTGCTGTTGCGGTATCTTGATGCGGCCCTGATGGAGCACGCCGAGGAGTTCCTCCAAACCGGTGAACCGGTCAATTTTCACGAAACGATGTCACCGGATCAATGGGACATATACCAACGTGGTCTCCGCGCACACGCGGTCTATGCAGCGCCCGAGGTGGCGCGGCGTATGCCTGTCCCCCCAAGTCCCCGCAGCATGATTGATATTGGTGGAGCACACGGCTACTTCTCGGTTGCGATGTGCCGCCGTCACTCTGGCCTCCACTCCACGATCCTAGAACTGCCCGAGGCGGTCGCGCATTCAGCGCCAGGATTGGCTCAGGAAGGAATGGGGGATCGCATCTCGTATCGTGAGGGCGATGCTCGGGTAGACGGCCTCGGAACCGACGAGGAAGAATACGACATCGTTTTTATCGCCAATCTGGCGCACCACTTCAACGACAGAACCAACCGTGACCTGGTACGCCGCGCCGCCCGGGTGCTACGACCGGGAGGTTACTGCGTCATTCTCGAGATCATCCGGTCAGAGCCATCTCGTAAAGCAGAGCAAATCGGCGCCCTGATGGACTTCTACTATGCCGTCACCAGTGCCTCGGGGACTTGGTCGTTCGACGAGATGGCGGAATGGCAACGTGAGGCCGGCATGGTGGTTCACAAGCCGATCCGCCTGCGGATGTCACCTGGAGTCGGCATGCAGGCAGCGAGAAAGCGATAGAACAATCACAATTTTCACAACCCCCGCCAGAGCGCTTTAACGCCTTGTTTAAGGTCCTCCGACCGAATTCAGCGTGTTGCCAATTGAGTGGGAAATTAACTCCTATTGGCTATGCGTCGGAAGGTCAAAATGCCGGTTTCGGAACGATTCGGATGGGTGCCCGGCTCGGGGCAGAAACCTCAAGCAAGCGCGATCTCGCAACAGTTATCCTCGCCTAAGCGGATTAGCGTCCTGGAACCCCCGATGTCCAGGGCACGAGGGCAGTCTTCTCCTACCGGTAGTCCCCAGCGGTACAATCCCCCCAGGTCACCCGATATCCGGCCTGAACCGCCAGGCTTGACGCGGGTTCATAAGTAGAGGATATCGATGCATCCGATCCGGACTTGCCTGATTGTATTGGCTGTTGCCACCGTGGCTGCTTCGCAAACAAAGCAGACTCCCGGCGATTCGCCGTTGTTAGCCCAGCACTCCTCTGCAATCGCTGACAGCAACGAGCACCTCAAGCATCCGAACTGGCTAGGCCCTTTTGTCCCCACTCCTGCCGCAGTGGTGAACGCCGCCTTAGAGCTTGCGAAAGTTGGCGAAGACGATCTGGTGTATGACCTAGGCTCCGGTGACGGGCGGATCATTCTGGCGGCAGCCCAGAGATTTCAGGCTAGGTCAGTAGGGATAGAGTGGAACCCAGCGTTGTGCGAAAAGACCTCTGCGGCCATCCAGCGCCTTGGATTGGAAGGCAGGGTCAGGGTGATACAAGGGGACATTTTTAATCAGGACGTAAGCTCGGCTACGGTCGTGACGGGATATCTGCTGCCAAAGTCATGGGAACGGCTCGCGCCCATCTTGGCGAGACAACTCAGAAATGGCGTCAGGGTCGTCTCAGTGAATTATCCGATTCCAGGCTGGCGCGTTGTCGAGAAGAAACAGCTCAGGGGCGAATCAAAAACTGTTTCTTGGGACCTGTATCTATTTCGAGTCGGATTGCTTGCCCTGTAGATGGCGGAAACAAACGTTGCCTCAAACGATGCTCCTAGAGCGTCCCAAACCCCCCCCAGAGGGCTCTAACGCCCTGTTTATGGACCTTTGAGAGATTTTGGAGTGCTGTCAGGTGGGTCGGAAAATAATTTATAGTAGCTATGGCTCGAACGGTAAAATTGACGGTTTCGGAACGATTCCGACCCGGAGACGGGATCGAGGCGGAAGCTCGGCGAAAGGAGATTTCCCGACACCCAAGCTTAAGTTCGGCTACAAGTGCTTGACTGTGAGCGACTTGCGTGGCAGCCCGGCCATCAAGTCGACGTCATTCAAATTCACCAAGTCTGCTGCCGAATGCAGAACGGCCCGCCAGGATGACATCGCCCCGCTCCGGTCAGCTCCGACTTGATGTCTGGATCGCCTGGCACTGCGGCAAGGTATTGACCTAAGATCGCGTAGACTAGGCTCACTCTGGAGATAACAATGCGAGCCGTAGTCATTGAGCAGCCCGGCGGACCCGAAGTCCTCCAACTCACCGAGCGCCCCACCCCCAAACCCGAGCCAGGTTGGGTGCTCCTCCGCGTCAAAGCGTTTGGCATCAACCGTTCCGAATTATTCACCCGCCAAGGCCACTCCCCGTCCGTACGCTTCCCGCGCATCCTCGGCATCGAATGCGTCGGCGAGGTGGTCGAAGCACCAGGTGGAGAGTTCCAACCGGGCCAGCGGGTCGCCACCGCCATGGGCGGTATGGGACGCGAGTTCGATGGCTCCTACGCCGAATACACCTGCGTTCCCTCCAAGCAGGCGCAGGCGCTCGAGACATCGCTAGATTGGCCCACGCTCGCGGCCCTTCCCGAAATGCTCCAGACTGCCTGGGGTTCCCTCCACACCGCCCTCGACCTGCAACCGGGTCATACGCTTCTCATCCGCGGAGGCACGACGTCCATCGGGCTCGCCGCCGCCGTCCTCGCCAAAGAGCACGGCGCGACTGTCGCCGCCACCACCCGCCGCGCTAACCGCCAAGACATGCTCCGCGAAAATGGCGCCGACATAACTTTTGTCGACGATGGAGCCATCGCCGAAGCGCTCTGGAAGCAATTCCCCAACGGCGTCGACCGCGTCCTCGAACTCATCGGCACTAAGACCCTCCACGACTCGCTCCAATGCACGGCCCGGCTCGGTGTCTGCTGCATGACCGGCATCGTCGGCAACAGTTGGGAACTCGAACGCTTCAATCCAATGGAGTTTATCCCCAAGGGCGTGCGGCTCACTGGCTACGGAGGCGGCACCGAAGACTTCATGCGCACTCCTCTTCAAGATCTAGTCGGCTCCGTCGAGCAAGGCCGCCTCAACGTACGAATCGGCAAGACGTTTCCTCTTGAGGAAATTGTCGAAGCCCATCGCTGCATGGAAGAAAATCGCGCCGGCGGCAAGATAGTGGTCACCACGTGAGCGGATCTGCGCTTAAATCAACTCGAACGCCAGGCTAGAGTCGTTCTCAAACGCTCGTCCCTCGGCGGAACGCGATATTCCAACAGTAAAGTGCCGACGAGAGCTTAACTCAATTGCTTTGAGTAGCTTAGTCCGGTTCGCGGTCGAGGAACGCTTGGTGCCAATTCTGAACGATTCGGATCATAGGTTCTGCGCCCTCTTCCCCGGCACCCATCATTTCAGCAAACAAAACCCGACTGCCATCGGCCGAGACGTCGTACCGTGGATAGGACTGGCCGCCTACGTGGCCGATGAGGCGTTGTGCTAGTGGGCCGACTGAAAACTCAGGCCTCGTCGAAACCGTAACGGACATCAGAGCGTTTCTCTCAACGAAAAACAGTTCGCCACCGTCGCGGCTCCAACGCAGTCCCGTGGCGCCGTTGCTCGACACTGTCCACTTCTGATCACCAGCAGGAAACGTCCTCACGTAGACTTCCGATCGGCCGGATTCATCGGAAAGGTACGCGACATACCGACCGTCTGGTGAGAACCTGCCTTCCTCCTCGTAATCCGCAGTCTGCAGAAAGGGCCTCGACGTCCAATCACCATCCTGTTCGTCGCGTTCTAGGAGCCAGATGTCGCCCTTCGTCTCCGGGTGGACAAGCACGTACAGTATGTGCTCGGCGTCTTGGGACCAATCGGTGACGCGCTCGGGCAGGGCTGTCGAAGTCAAGAGCTTCTCTTCGCTGATCCCGTCGGCGTCAACGAGATAAATATCGGGGTTGCCGGCACGCGTGGAAGAAAACGCTAACTGCCGGCCGTCTGGCGACCAAACCGGCGAAAAGTCTCTAAAAGGAGAAGAGACCAGCCGAGTCCGCACAGCCCGAGCAATGTCCCAAGCCCATAGATCCTGATTGTCATTCTCGATTGTTGAAAGGGCATCGAGCTTACCGTCGGGCGACAAGGCAAGCTCTGAAAAGCCCTGGGCCTGGAACGCTTCGCTGATCTTCTTTCGGTCCCGGTCGAGCCAGACCAGTCGATATTGCTCCTCCGACAGGCCGTCGGCGTAGACCATTGTTCCGTCCACTGCGACCGTGGGGCCACGACCGTTCTCCGAGACCCGGAACGACTCGCCCGTAGCAGTCAGCGTCTCTAGTGAAAACGGCATCGCCCAAACTTCGTGAGTGCTATACGAGGGCTGATACAGAAGGTGCCCTGTGGGCGAGAAGAAGGGAAAGTTACCTGGCCCGAGCGCTTCGGCTTGGCCAGTCACGAGGTCCTTGACCATCATTTGCTGAGCGCCGGTCGGCCCGAATGCAAACACAAGGGTGCGCGACCCGGCCTCGGCCGGCAGCAAGTGCGGCCAGTAGATTCCGGCGTAGGTTCGTTCGGATTCATCCGGCGCGAGAATCCTCTCCGGTGTACCCCCTCGGGCCGCCACCTCGTAGAAGGCGCGTGGCGTCCCGGAGGCGAAGATGATCGAGTCGCCATCGGAATTCCAGACACCGCCCGAAAAACTTGAGTTGGGAAGATCGCAAACCTGGATCACAGAACCGAAGTCCACCGAAACTGTCTTGAGTGCGCCGTCTGCGGCAAAGCCGATGGAAACGCTGTCGGGCGACCAGAATGGGGAAACTGCGCCTTCGCTTCTCTCGATGGGCCGCGGTTCTTCACGCGCCAAATCCTGACGCCAGAGCCGCCCGCCGGAGCCAGCCCACGTGGTGGTACCCGGGTCAACCCGCTGCTCCGTAGTCGCGTATACAAGGTACTCTCCGTTTGGCGAGATGGCAGCGCTTCGCGGCGGCAGGCCCAGCGACTCAAGCGGCCTGAGCCCAAATCGACGAAGGGGAGGCTCTCGGGGTGCAAGCTCACCGAAATGGATGATCGAGATGACAAGTGAGAAAAGGGTAGTCGCCGCCAGGAGTCCGTAGAGCGCGCGCTCCTTGCGCTTGGAAAAAACCTTCTCCGCAGAAGCCTGAAAGGGCCCGGTAATATCTGCTCCGGGTGGATACTCGGCTTGTCGCGGTTGTCGCACCTCTGCGAGTTCCCGCAGATCTACCGTCAGCTCGTCGGCATGCTGGTATCGGTGCTCTGGAGACTTCGCTAGCGTCTTTCCGATGACACGATCGAGATCGACCGGGATTCCCGAACGACGGGCGGTGACGGGCTCAGGCTCTTCGTTGAGGATCCCGTAAGCGATGGCCTGCTCGTATTCCGCTTCGAAGGGCGTCCGCTGGGTGAGCGTCTCGTACAGCACACAACCAAGAGCCCAAATGTCCGCTCGACGATCGGCTTCTTTGGCTTCAAGCTGCTCGGGGGCCATGTACGCAGGCGTGCCCAGCGTCGTCCCGCTCTTTGTCAGCCTCGACCGGCCCGCCACCGCCGCTAGGCCGAAGTCCATGATCTTCACCTGCCTCTTGGCGGTGAGCATCACATTCTGTGGCTTGATGTCGCGATGGACGATACCTTTCTCGTGGGCCTCCTGCAATCCCTCGGCAATATGGACGGCGATGTCGAGCGCCTCATCGAGCGGCAGGGGCCGTTCTTTGATCTTGTCCGCCAACGACGGCCCGTCAATGTAGGCCATCGCGATGAAAGTCTTGCCGTCCTCCTCGTGGATGCCGAAGACTTGACAGATATTAGGGTGATCCAGGGAAGCCGCCGCTTGCGCTTCCCGGATCAGACGAGCTTTGATTTCTTCGTTGTCGACGGTCTCGGAAGACAGAAACTTGAGCGCGACGGTCCGACGGAGCTGGGTGTCTTCGGCCTTGTAGACAACGCCCATGCCGCCCTGGCCGAGCTTCTCCAGGATCTTGTAGTGACTGATGGTCGAGCCCACCAAGATGTGCCGATTTTAGCGCTCAAGGCCATCATCTCGGTTACGTGGCGGAAACAAACGTTGCCACAAACGATGCTCCGAGAGCGTCCCAAAACCCCCGCCAATACACTCTAACGCCCTGTTTATAGTCCTTTCGGTGATTTCGACCTGTTGTCTGTTGGGTGTGAAAATAATTAATAATATCTATCCATCGAGCTGCTCGAATGGGTGCTTTCGACGCTTCCCGGCGGCGGCGAACATGCGCTTGAAGTCGGGGCGTTCACTGGTTGCGCCGGACTTCTGGTCTACATATTCGCCGACAACGGTCCAATCACGCTTCTTGCAGTAGCGGCGAAGTTGCTCAAGTTGGTTTTCGGTGTCTTGTCCTTTGTCCCGGGTCGAGACTCGGGCATACAGTGCGACGTTCATGGCTTAAGGTCAACTTAAACGTTCGTTTTCGGAACACCGTGGGCAGCCGCCATAAGGAGTTTTGCTTCAACGGCCTTGGGCCAACGTTCAACCGACCGTTTTTGTAACAGCGATAACTCCCATATCTTTGCGACCATGTCACGTTCACTGATATTTGATGACCGGCTGTTTCAGCGTGACGAAATACGGTTCAACAAGATCGACGCGCAGACACACGTCGTAGCGCCGGGAATCTTCGCCCGACGGCCCCAGGTATTCAACGACGGCGGTGACCTGCGAAGAGCCCACGCTCGTGCCCCGGTTGATATTCCGTAACGATTTGAATTCAATAGCTTGCCCGGACGGCTGCAGTCGCAGCGGCTTGTCGCTTGAGCAGACAAGTGCATAGTGAGTTTTCTTGGGCGACTTCGGATCGTAGCCGCTCAACACGGGCGTTTGCTTAAAAAGATGAAACGGGCTGCCGTCAAGACCTGTTGCAACTTTCCACGACACCACCGCGTCAGGCGCGATGTCCTTTCTGCGGGGTCGCGATTTCATCGGGCTGAAGAGAACTTCCGGTCGGTCGCAGGCTCGCACCAGTTCTGAAATCGACCGTCCAACGGAATTTCCAATCCCCCACAGGAAGACACCGCTGCAGCTTAGACGGTGCCGTTCCTTTTCAGCTAGAATCTGGTCGATCGAATAGCCCGATTCGGGTCCAAATTTTGTCCAGCAAAAATATCGCGGAAGATCCATGGCGACTGAGCTATTTTCGTGGCCAGATCGCAGTCCTTGCTCTCGACTGGGTACTGTCAAGTTAACGGATTTCAGTCTGAGGTCACCCCAAGCTGTTGGTGATGCAGGTCGTGTTGAATACTGCATATGGTAGCTTGTCCCCCCGGTTATCGCTTAACTTGACAGTACCCATGGACAGCTTTATTGCCGAGTCGGAGGGGAGTCGGTTTGGTCTACGACTGCTCATCACGACGTCAAAGGGCGTCGCTCGTGCTGTCCAGACTCTCGAGAACCGTGGCGAGCTGCATCCACCGCTCCGCAGGATGTGCCGACATGATCTGGAGGACCGAGAATGGCCCGCTTCCTTCAGCGACCTGAAGCAAGGTTGGAAGGTTCCACGCCCCCCGGCAACGCCCCGACCACATCAGCAAGAGGCATTGAACGCAGCTTTAGGTGGGCTTAGAGGCACAAACCGCGGACAGCTCATCATGGCCTGTGGCACGGGGAAGACGCTCACAGCGTTGTGGCTTCACGAGCGCCTGCAGTCCACGCGCACACTTGTCGTTGTCCCGTCACTTTCGTTGTTAAACCAGACACTTCTGGAATGGACGAAGCACGCCACTTCATCGTTCGAGTTCCTGCCGGTCTGCTCAGACGAGACAGTCGGACGGGGCCGAGATGACGACATCGCGCTCGCCACTACCAGTGAGTTGCCGTATCCGGTGACGACCGACCCGCAGGATGTGCGGAACTTTCTTAATCGGGCCGGCCCACGGGTCGTGTTTTCGACCTATCATTCCTCGCCGGCCGTAGCTGATGCACTGGTCGGCACGAGGGACCCTCTCGATCTCGTCATCGCGGATGAGGCGCACCGCTGTGCAGGACCGGTATCCAGCGACTTTGCCACCGTACTGAACCAGGACAGTGAGAACGGCGCTGACAAACTAGACCACAGAACGGCGTTTTAAAGCCGTTCAAGGGCGGCGGAAAATTAGACCGCCCGGGTGGTCCGCTGGCATCCATTCGGTGTTCTGTGGAACACGGGAAGGATGTATCGCGTGGAGCTATATGCTCAAGTACGGCGCAGTGTCTACGTCGAAGGGCTGAGTGAACGCGAAGCCGCCAAGCGGTTTGGCTTAGCGCGGGAGACGGTGCGCAAAATGCTGCGCTACGCTGCTCCGCCGGGCTATCGGCGGAGCAAACCGGTGAGACGGCCGAAGCTCGAAGCGTTCACCGGAATCATCGATCAGATCCTGCTCGACGATCAGCAACAACCAAAGAAACAACGTCACACCGCGAAACGCATCTTCGATCGCCTACGCGAGGAGTACGATTTCAGCGGTGGCTACACGATCGTCAAGGACTACGTCCGCGAGAAGAAGCTCGGTGGACAAGAGATGTTCGTGCCACTGGCGCATCCGCCCGGCGACGCGCAGGCCGACTTCGGCGAAGCGGTTGTCGTTATCAATGGAGTCCAGCGCAAGGCGCACTTCTTGGTTGTCGATCTGCCGCACAGCGACGACGCCTTCGTTAAGGCCTTTCCCGCCGAGACGACGGAAGCCTTTTGCGAAGGACACAACGCCGCGTTTCGTTATTTCGACGGCGTGCCACGCAACATCGTCTACGACAACACGACGCTGGCGGTGGCAAGGATTCTCGGCGACGGCACGCGCAAACGTACGCGGGTGTTCAGCGAACTGCAGTCGCACTACCTGTTCGCCGATCGTTTCGGGCGTCCGGGCAAGGGCAACGACAAGGGAAAAGTCGAAGGGCTAGTGGGCTTCGCACGGCGCAATTTCATGGTGCCGATCCCGAGATTCGAGAGTTGGGAAGCCTTCAACGAACACCTCGAAGAGAAGTGCCGAGCCAACCGTGAACGGCGTTTGCGACGGCACACCGAAACCGTCGGCGAACGCTTCGAGCGCGATCGGGAAGCGCTCTTGCCCTTGGCACCGACAGCCTACGATGCCTGCGACAAACGCTCGACAAGGGTGACTTCGTTGTCGCTGGTGCGCTACGCGACAAACGATTATTCGGTGCCAACGCGTTACGGCCACCGCCAGGTCCTGATCAAAGCCTACGTGGATGAGGTAGTGATCTGTTGCGGCAGCGAAGAGATCGCCCGCCATCAGCGCAGCTATGAACGTGAAGAGTTGGTTTTCGATCCGCTGCACTACTTGGCGTTGTTGGAACGCAAGACCAACGCGCTCGATCAAGCCGCGCCGTTGGTCGGCTGGGAGTTGCCGCCGGAGTTTGCGAAGCTGCGACGACTGCTCGAATCGCGGTTGGACAAAGCGGGCAAGCGCGAGTACGTACAGGTCCTGCGACTGTTGGAGGACTTCCCCCTTGAGCACGTCGCAACGGCGGTGCGCCAAGTCTGTCTACTGGGAACGATTGGCTTTGACGCCGTCAAGCATCTACTGCTGTGCGCGATCGAGCAACGTCCGCCGAAGCTCGACTTAACGAAGTATCCCCACCTGCCGACGGCTCAGGTCGAGCAGACGTCGCCGGCATCCTATCTGGCGCTGCTAGCAGGAGCAAGCTGATGGCGAAGTCGAGAATGCTGCTGGAAACCCACCTGAAAGCGCTGCGGCTGCCGACCTTCCTGCGCGAGTACGACAAACTGGCTCGGCGCTGCGCCGCCGAAGGCTTGGACTTTCGGGACTTCCTACAGCAACTCTGCGAGCTGGAACTGGTCGATCGCGAGCAGCGGGCGACCGAGCGTCGCATCAAGGCCGCCAAGTTCCCGGTGACGAAGAGTCTCGACACGTTCGACTTCTTGGCCATACCCTCGGTGAACAAGAAGCTCGTTCTGGAGCTGGCGCGCTGTGAGTTCATCGACCGCCGTGAGAACGTCTTGGCGCTGGGGAACTCCGGCACCGGCAAAACGCATATCGCCTTGGCGCTGGGACTGGCAGCTTGTCAGAGCGGCTATCGCACACGTTTCACCACCGCCGCGGGATTGGTCCATGAACTGCTCGAAGCCCGTGACGAACGGCAACTACTACGGGTCCAGAAACAACTTGCCAAGCAGGATCTACTGATCGTCGATGAACTGGGCTATGTGCCGCTGTCGAAGACCGGGGCAGAGCTGCTGTTCGAGATCTTTTCGCAGCGCTACGAACAGGGCTCGACGTTGCTGACCTCGAACCTGCCGTTCACCGAGTGGACCGAGGTGCTGGGTTCCGAACGCATGACCGGCGCTCTGCTTGACCGGCTCACGCATCACGTCCATATCCTCGAGATGAACGGCGACAGCTACCGCCTCAAGCAAAGCAAAAAGAAGCGCCCGCGCTCTTCAAACTGACCCGCCGGCCGCTCGCGCCGGTTTGCGTGGGCCGTCTTCCACTACGCCTGGGCCGCCCTAAAGGGCGTCCTCAGGCTCCGTTCCAGCCGTCCCACGCAAACCGCTGGATCCCCGCCAACTGGTCTATTTTTGCTCCGCCGAAGCGGTCTACATTTACTCCGCCCTTGACAGGACAGGCTTCCAGCGAAGAAGAGAGTATTCATGACTGCCACGCCTCGTATCTTTACGAGCAGGGTCAAGAATGCCGCAAAGGACCAAGACTGGGATGTGGCCTCGATGGACGACGAGGCGATATTCGGCCCTGTTCTCTTCAGGCTGTCGTTCGCGGAAGCCATCGAGCGAAATCTGTTGTCTGACTATCGCGTGCTAATCGTTGGCATCGACAATGAACAGTATCGCCGCTACGCCGAACACGGTCAGATTGTCGCACTCGAGGGTGATGAGAAGACGGATGCTCGGTCATTGGCTTCGCAGATTGGATTAGCCAAAGCTATGCGCCGCTACGATCTGCAGCGCGTGATCACTTTCCATGGACGAGTCAAAGGCGCGAGAGACTTCTCCTCCATGTTGCCGCGCGTAATCGAGTGGATGCCGCAGGATGAGAGACCGGACGGACGGGTGGCGCCAAGGTCTCGGCGAATGGCGCATCCCTGCCGGCCCAGGGTTGGGCGTCGACTTGACACCCGAATTTCTACAGGAGTATCAAGTTAAGGATTGAGGCTGGCTCGGTTATCGAAGAACCGAGAAGACAAGCTCACGAAATCGAAGAAATGTTCAAGGAATTAGCAATTCGCCATGCACAGGCAGAAGGAGCCTCGCTGACGAGCTGCTCAAACGCTCCCCTCGTAGGCCGCCGACTTGATGTGGTCCTTCGTTGACGTGACCGCAAGAAGCCGGCACAGATTCCGGCGCTCCAGGCTGTGGATCATCGCCAATGCCATCGCATCGTCGACGTCATTGCCCATGTCGGTGTCGAAGATCAGATTGACCTGGGCCTGAAGGCCAACCGACAACATCGTAGCGAGCAGCGCCCCCACTGCCACTCGAAGCATCGCTCGGGCTCGATCGTTCATTTCCGTCTCACGTATACGTAGTAGGCGCCTGTGATCGCCTCGTCTTTGTCGTCATCGAACCAGGTGTGGAGCAACGTCGGGCCAGCGTCGAGTTTGACGCTGAATACCGCCGAGAGGTCGCTCTCGGCCACTTCTTTCGCCATCACGGTCTCATCGACGCGAATTCTTGCACGGGCGATCGGTAGAGCTGCGCCTGGGCCCCGGTCTCCCGCTGTGAGCTGAATCGGCGGTAGCCCCGCTCGTAGAGCCGTCTCAGCTTCACGCGGCCATCGGCGCAGTTCGAATTCGTATTCACCGGCCGCCGCCACGTTAAGGTGCCAGTACCCGTTCTTTCGGACGCCACGCCGAATCTGACCCTGCTGGTCGACAAAGACATCCAGCCATTCGCAGGCGGTCAGCATCATCGGGTTTTCAACATCGCTGCCGATCGTGACAGCTTGAGGCTCGTTCGCCGTCTCGCCAACTTCCTTCCACCAGCGGTCAAGGTGAGCCCGCAGCTTCGCCGCGATCTCTGGATGTTCGGCGATCACATTCCGTTCCTGCAGCGGGTCGGTCTCAAGATCATAGAGCTCACGATCCTGCAAGAGCCGCCAACGCTTCCACAGCACCCCTGCTCCCTCACGCCTCATGATCGATGGGCTCGCCGGTGACGGGTAGTCCAACCCAATCGGCATGCGGCTGTAGTTGATCACGATCATGCGTTCCTCGGGCGTCGCGATGCGGCCTCGAAGAACTGGAGCAAGGCTGATCCCGTCGAACTTGGGAGCAGTGGGCGTCACGAGTCCGGCCAACTCAATCAGAGTCGGCAGAATGTCCTGTACCTGTGTGAGACCGGTGACGTCGCGTGGCTCGCCAAGGTCTCCCCCGGGCCAGCGAACGAACAACGGCACCCGGTGGCCGCCCTCCCATAACTCAGTCTTCCGGCCGCGCATGCCTGCATTGAAATAGCGGTAGCCGTATGTACTGCCGTTGTCGGTCAAGTAGATCAAGATCGTGTTTTCCGCTAAACCCGCCTCGTCGAGGAAGTCTGTCAGCCGCCCCACGTTCGAATCGATGTTCATGATCATCGCGAGATAGCCGGCAAACCTCTGCTTGTCGGCCTCGCTCATCTGGGGCAAGTCCGAGGAAGCGACAGCTTGCTTGGCCTGCCGGAGTTCCTTCTCCGGCGCCCAAAACGGCGCGTGCGGCGCATTCGTTGGGATGTATGTAAAGAACGGTTCGTTGGTGGACGCGCGCTCCTTCATCCAAGCCATGGCCTCGCGGAAGAACAGGTCCGTGCAGTAGCCTTCTTGAGCTTGACGCTCGCCGTTACGGATGTACGTGTCGTGGAAGTAGTCGTTGTTCCAGAAATCAGGCACCGAGTTGACATGCGACGACGGGAACCAAAGCGTCTCCTCGAAGCCCCGCTCTTCCGGGCGGTAGGGAGTGTTGTCTCCAAGATGCCACTTGCCGAAGATGCCCGTGCGATAGCCGTTGTCGCTGAAGAAATCGGCAACGGTCGGCAGTTCGGCGCGAAGCAGAGTCCGACCGGCACTGACATTGATCGCGCCGTTTCGCGCTGCGTCGAGCCCCGTGAGAAGCTGCCCGCGAGTGGGCGTGCACATAGGCGCCACGTGGAAGTCAGTGAAGCGAACGCTCTGTGAATGCAGCTGGTCCAGGTGCGGTGTTTTGAGAATCGGATTACCGTGAACAGAAAGTTCACCGTAGCCCTGGTCGTCGGTCATGACGATGATGACGTTGGGCTGCTGCGCGGCGAGCGCTGCGCCAGCGCTGTGAGCAAGCGACAAGACCGCGAGGATAGTGAGGGCGTAACGTTTCATGGATCTCGGCCTCCGCAGAAGACGCTGAGATTGTACCGCCGGCGGTTCTTCGGGCTCAGTATGTGCAATTATGTGCGATCGAGAGGTGGAAGGAGATTTCTCACTAGTGATCCTGCGATTGAGTCCAATCATCGTTGTTCTCAACAAGCTAGAGCGTATCCTGGCTCGGGCGACGAGGGCCGCACATTGGGTGTCCGACCGATTCGGCAAGATTCCCGCTTTGCCGTTGGTCCGGATCTACGCGCAGGCAAGCGACCCGAGCTCTCAAACCCAGTCGACCGTGGTGAAGATGCCCAAGCCTTTTCGCATGTTTGAGGTCGTCAGGATCTTGGGTTGTCCCTCCCCAAAGACTCTGTAGCCGATTACACTGGGCGGCTCACGTGAATGGTGTGCGCCGGCTATGGAGCTGGCGAAGGATCGCGTCGAGACTTTGAAGTTGGGTTGACGGTCGAACGAGCGTTGTCGCTAGGTCCGTCCCTCGAGCAGTTTTCTGATTGCATCTGATGTGCGAACGTCCCGAACTACGTCAGCCAGGCGTTCGGAGTTCCCCTCGGCACGCTGACGGTCGAGCGCTTCACGGAATCGCTCCTGGTGGTCCGCTAGGTCGAGAGATGTTTCTCCTTGGGCGTTCTTCGCCTCGATCGGGGCGCCGGAGGAACCGAGATACTCGACGAGCTCGGGCAACAGGTTCACCGCGGCGATGTGGAGGATCGTTTGGCCCTGCCGGGAAACCGTCACGGCTTTCTCGGGGTCGGGGATCTTGTCGTCGGGATCGTAGCGGGCGGAGAGATCGGCGCCGTGAGCGACCATTCGCTTCGAAACGGCGAGGTCTCCCGCAACGACCGCAACAGAGAACGGTGAATGTCCGTCTTTGCGGACCATGTTCGGGTTCGCACCAGCCGTAGCCAGCATGTCGACCAGCTCCGGACTGGTGGCATTGGCGGCGATGTGAAGCGGCGACGATCCTGTCGGTGCTGGATTGATGCGGACGTCGCCCGGCGGACCCGGCGTCGGATAGCGCGTTTGATGGTTGGGGTCGGCCCCAGCTTCGAGCAGGAGACGAACGATATCCAGCGCCTCCGACACCGCGAACGATGACGGCTCGTTCTTGGGTGGGTTTAGTGAGAGAAGTGCAGGCGCTCGCCGGTAGGCTCCGCTGCCGCCCTTGTCGTCGCGCCTTGCAGCCCACGCGACGGCAAGTGAGGCCCCATGCAGCGGCGTGTAACCCGCGCTGTCCTGCGTGGTCGCTGAGGCGCCCCGTTCTAGCAAGAGACGAGCCATCGCCAAATCGGGGCCGAACTTCTGCGAGCTGCCCGATTGTGCGGGAGCGCCTTTGCCGGGGACGAAATCGGCATCGGGCGGAATCCATTTGTACAGCGCCGCCAGCAGGGGGGAACTCCCATCTGCGGAGGTCGTGCTGACGTCTGCGCCCGCGTCGATGAGCGCTCGGGCGGATTCGACGTCTCGCTCCTGAACCGCAAAAAATAGCGCGTTCTGCCCGCCCCGTTTCGCCCGGTACTCGCCCTCGGTATTCCAGGGAATGCCGGTCTTGCCGAGAGTAAGCGTGGCCGGCGCGTAGATGGTGAACTCCACATCCCACGACCGTGTCGTCGCCACAGGATCGGCGCCGCGCGCAAGCAGGAGCCGCACGGCGGCCGGCCTGCCGGCGGCCCACATCAGAGCTGTTTGTCCGAATTTCTTTTCACTAGCATTCGGATTGGCTCCTTTGTCGAGCAGCATGTCCATGACTTCCGTCTGGCCCAGCCGAGCCGCGGTCATCAGCGGCGTCTCGCCGCTTTCCCGCTGTGGATCAGGCTCAGCACCGTTCTCGAGAAGGAGCTTCACCATTCCCGCCGAGCCGTTTTGGGTCGCGAGAGCTAGTGGTCCGACTCCCAGCTCGTTTGATAGACTCGGGTCCGCCCCCGCCTGCAAAAGCAACTTCGCGATGCTCAGGTTTCCTCGCACAACAGCCCACGACAGCGCCGTGGCGCCGTCGGGTTCGCGCGGGTCAGCGTCAGTTCCCGCCTCCAACAGCGCGGCAACGGTGGCGTGATCGTCAAAACGGACTGCGTCCAGCAACTCTTCCGGCTGTGTGGCAGCCAACGTGCCGGAGAGTAGTGACACGACGAGGAGATATCGCAAGAAGTCAAACCTCCAGCCGGTTGAGTTTCCCGGTGCTGTCACCAAGCATCTCCGTCGGTACTCCAACCTTGTCGAGCATCGTGAGATACAGGTTCGTCAGTGGAGTCGTGTCGCCGGGGAAGCGGACATAACGACCTCCCGCGACCCGGCCTGATGCGCCGCCCGCCAGAAGAATCGGCAGGTCTCTCTGCGAGTGACTGGTGGGTACGCTGAGGCTGCTGCCGTACATGATCAGTGAATGGTCGAGCAGAGACGAGCCCGCCTCGTCCAGGGCGTCGAGCTTCGAGAGGAAGTAGGCGAACAGCTCCGACTGGTTGACGTTGATCTTGGCGAGGGCGTCAAGCTTCTCTTTCTCGAAGTTGTGATGAGAAATCTCGTGATGCCCCATCGAGATGTCGAGATGAGGAAAGCTCATCGACGAAGCTTCGCGCCCGTAGAGGAAAGTCCAGACTCGCGTCAGGTCAGCTTGGAGGGCCAAGGTCTGAAGGTCGAACATCAGCTTGACGTGATCCGTCCAAGCGTCGGGGACTCCTGGCGGACGGGTGGTGTCGGGCAGATCCACCGTAGGTTTCTTCATCGCCACTTGGATGCGGCGTTCGACATCGCGAATTGACTCGACGTATTCGTCGAGCTTACGCTGGTCGGCCGGGCCCAATCGCAATTTCAGCGCGCCAATCCGCTCAGCTACGACGTCGAGGGCGCTGCGATCGGCTGCGTCACGTTCCCGCGCCGCTATCGGGTCGATGCGGCCTCCCTCTCCAAACAGCCGCTCGAAAACGAATCGTGGATTCTTCTCAAAAGGCAGCGAGTTCGTGGCGCTCTTGAAGACTGGTCCGAGATGTTGTCCGATGTCTTCGGTCGTAAGCTCGAGCGATGCGAACTGGGCCTCTTTGCCGAGCTCCTTCGCGGCAACTTGGTCGACGGAGATCCCGACATGAATCTTGCCCTTGGTCGGCTCGCATCCGGTCATGAACGACGCCATCGCGCGATCGTGGAAGCCTGGCTTGCTGCGATCGGGATCCGATGAGAGGCCGCCAAGAACGACGAACTTGTCCTTGTGCGGAGCTAGCGGAGCCAGGGCCTCGCTGAGCTGATAACCGGCCCCCTCTCCAATCGGCCGCCAGCGGCCCCGATCTACTCCGAGCGGATAGTAGATGAATCCCAGGCGGCGAACCGGCGCCGCCGCGGTCTTGCTCTCCGCGGTTAGAGCCGGAACCATCGCGTCGAGCAGCGGGAGAGCCAACGCCGTACCGGTTCCTCGCAAGAATGTCCGGCGGGGAAGGCTTCTTCTCGTGACAAACATCGGCCGTCCTCTAACTCCTTGGCGCCTGCCGCATCTGGAAGGGTACGCTGCGAGCGATTCCGATAATCAGGTCTGCAAATCGGTAGCCCCCGGGCTCCGCCTCATGCAGAATCCGGCGGACCGCCGGCTGATCTCGCGCGTCGAGCTGACGGCCCAGGGCGTAGGTCAGCAGTCTCTTTACGGTCGCACCCGTGAACCGTTCGGGATAGCGCAGCAGGAGCTTTCTTAGCCCCTGAGGACCGTCAAGGGTCTCCCCGTTGGGCAGAGAGTCGGAGGCGTCGATCTCTCCGCCTTCATCTTCGGTCCGCCAACGGCCAAGAACGTCGAAGTTCTCGAGCGCAAATCCCAGGGGATCGATTCGTGCGTGGCAGGATGCGCAGCCCGGATCCGTACGGTGCCGCTCGACCTGCTGACGGGTGGTGAGTCTCTCGCCCTCGCCGGCGCTTTCCTCCAGTGCGGGCACGCCGGGCGGGGGCGGGGGCGGCGGCGAGTTGAGCAGATTCCCGAGAATCCACTTGCCGCGCAGCACCGGGGAGGTCGTCGCGGCGTGCGAAGTCAGCATTAGAATCGCCCCCTGACCGAGCAGTCCGCCTCGTTCCGGTCGATCAGCGACGGATACGCGTCGAAAGCCCGGGCCGAGAAGTCCGTCAATTCCGTAGTTTCGAGCCAGGCGCTCGTTGAGGTAAGTATAGTCCGCCCCAATGAAGTCGAGGACGCTGCGGTTTTCGCGCATCACGCTCGAAAGAAACAGCTCGTTCTCCCGCAAGAAGGCGGACCGCAGGGGTTCATCAAACTCGGGGTAGCGCTTGGCGTTAGGCGTCAGCCCCGATAGGCTCTCGAGAGAAAGCCATTGCCGGGCGAAGTTCTCGACTAGAGCCGAGCTCCGACGATCGACCAGCATCCGGCGCACCTCGAAGTCGAGTTCGTTGCGCAACCTCTCCTTGGAGGCCAGCTCCAAGAGCCGCTCGTCGGGAATACTACTCCACAGGAAGAACGACAGGCGCGAGGCAAGCTCGAACTCGGAGATCTCAGACGCGCGGCCGGGTTCGGCGCCTACGGGGTCGAACTCAAGCCGGAAGAGGAAGTCAGGAGACAGCAGGATCTCACGCAGAGCGGCTGCAATGGAGGCCTCGAAGCCCTGCTTGCGCCTCACGGCTTCGAACGTGTCAAGGAGGGACCTGACTTCTTCAACCTCGACGCCGCGACGAAACGCGCGACGGGCTAAAGCAGTGAGGATCTTCGATGCGCAAGCGCTTTCCGTCGCGGCGCCGCTAGTCTTACAGATGAGGATCCGCTTCCGGCTCGGCGTCTCCGCAACGCCTGTGATGTTGTACGGGCCGGAGATCTCGATCCGGCCCAGAGTCGGCGGTCCGGGCTGGCCGTCGAAGGCCGACTCTCCGGAGGTCATGCCCCAGATCTCGAAGAGCTTTACCCGCCGGCCATCCACGCGGAAATCGATCGTCGTACGAATCGCGGTTCCAAGCAAGTCCAGCGGCCCCCCCAAGGCGCGTCCGCCCGGGCCGCTGACGTCCGAGACAGGACCTTCGCGAGCCGCATACTCGTCGGGGAAAGTGACCACGAGCTCGTGAGAGCCGGCTGTCACCGGAATACTCGTTCGGAAGAAGCGGACGCCCTCGGTTGGCGTCAGGCTTTGTTTGTCGAGAAAGGCCCGCAGGTCGTACTCGGCGTCGTATGGGAAGTAGTGCTTCACGCGGATGCCGCCTCGGGTCCCGAATGGCATTCCGGGGCCCTGCCATTCCGACTGGGTCGCGGTGGCATGGTAGGTCTCGGTGACGGGAGACGGATCGGCGACGCCGACCGCGAGGGAGCTGATGCGCCGAGCGACCTTCAGGTACGTCTCAAGCAGTAGGGGCGACATCGAAAGCGCGTCGCCAATGTTGTCGAAGCCGGCCGCTTGGCCGTCTGGCGGCAGTTGCTCTGAAACAGGTAGCACGGTGTCGAGCAGGTCCCGGATCACGTTCGAATACTCGGTGCGATTCAGGCGACGAATCACCGGCCGCCCGGCGTAGGGCTCAATCCGGGCGGCTTCGTCGAGCTGGTCGATGAGTCCGTCGGAAAAAGCGTCCGCGTCCGGTTTGCTGGGTTGGGGCGCCGCTGCGGGCGGCATTTCTCCAGCGCCGAGCCGGCGAACGACCTTCTCCCAGATGTCGGGGCGCTCTGAGGGCGCGCCGGTTGGAACTCCTTCGATCACGAAACCGCCGACGTGGGCGCTCGTGTTGTGGCAGCCGAGACAGTAGCGTTGGAGGAAGACATCCCGGTCGATCGCCCATCCTGCCGAAACGGCAAGGCTTGCCAGCAAGAAGAGGCGGGTGCCGGTTTGTAGGTGCAACGAAACCATCCCGGGTGCCCTTGGGGCTGCACACATCGTACCAGCGAGGCGGCGACTTGAGGCCCACCGCAGCGAGTTCCATGTAGTCGAATCGGAAACGAGTTGTCTCTTTCGAGGATTAGAACCAGCGGCCTTCTGATTTGGGCCCGGCGTGGCTGGTCATGGGCCTCCGCAGGCGCTCAACTGGCCGAAACGGAGTAGCATCGAGATTTTTCACCATCTTTCAGTGTCCGTATACCAATCGTCCTTGTTTTGAGTCGGTTAGACCAAAACGCGCTGGGTCACATCGGGACGCGTGAATGGGCCTCTGGCACCCGATTGACTGCGGTAGGTTCAACACTACGCAGTTGATGAGGATCTAGTGTAGTGCGTCAATCAGATTGAACCTTAAGAAGAGCGGCTTTGCCGCGCTTGACCTTCTCAAGGGTGTCGGAAGCGGTAGCAGTCCAGATGAAGGGCTTGGGCTGCTGATTGTGTCGAGCGATGTAGTCTTCGATGGCGGTGGTGAGTTCGCCGACGCTACGAAAGACACCGTGGCGGATGCGCTTATCGGTGAGGTCTCGGAAGAACCTCTCCACCATGTTCAGCCACGACGCTGAGGTGGGCGTGAAATGGACGTGGAAGCGTTTATTGCGCTGCAGCCAGCGTTTCACCGTGGCGTGTTTGTGAGTGGCATAGTTGTCCACGATCAAATGGATCTGCTTGTCCTTGGGGGTCTGGTTTTCAAGCAAGCGCAAGAAGCGCAGCCATTCTTGGTGGCGGTGCTTGGGCATGCAGGTTCCGATCACCGAGCCGTCGAGCGTGTTGAGCGCGGCGAACAAGGTGGTTGTGCCGTTGCGTTTGTAGTCGTGGGTCATGGTCCGGCCGCGTCCCTTTTTCAGGGGTAGGCCGGGCTGGGTGCGGTCGAGGGCTTGAATCTGTGACTTCTCGTCGAGGCAAAGAACGAGGGCATGCTCGGGCGGGTTGAGATAAAGTCCGATGATGTCGTCGAGTTTTTCGGCGAAGCGCGGGTCGTTGCTGAGTTTGAAGGTCTTGACGCGATGCGGCTTGAGGCCGTGGGCGCGCCAAATGCGACCCACGGTGGAGGCGCTGACGCCGACCGCGGCGGCCATCGTGCGGCGGCTCCAATGGGTGGCGTTGGCTGGCGTTTCGCGGGTCGTCTTGTGGATGATCTGTTGCACTGTTGGGGAGCAGATGGCGGGCTTACGGCCGGGCCGCGGGGCGTCCTTTTCGATGCCGGCGACGCCGGATTCAAGAAAACGGCTTCGCCAGCGCGCCACCAACTGACGCGAGACCGACAGCTGCGCGGCAATCCGTTTGTTCTCAAGACCGTCGGCGGCGAGCACGATGATCCTGGCTCGCAACGCCAGACGAACAGCGACCCGACGACCGTTCGCGTAGCGCTCCAACTGCCTACGCTGCTCCTGCGTCAATGGGACTGGCTCTGCTCTTCGCATCCGTGTGCCTTCTACTAGTAAAGGCGACACGAAGATACTATAAGTTACATTATTTATGGCGCACTACACTAGGCCGCCGAGGGCTCATCGGTCAAACGCGGGCCCGCAGATCATCGCGAAGAATGCTCCCGGGCCGCGCCCTTCAGCGACAGACCGAATCGCATCAGCCGCCGAAACTTGCCTACGCGCGCGGCACGGTATGCGCGCCGCCGCTTAGAGCAACAGTTCGTCCACGACGCGTCCGAAGACGTCAGAAAGCCGGAAGTCCCTCCCTCCGAAGCGGTAGGTCAACCTTTCATGATCGACTCCGAGCGAATGCTGTACGGTAGCCCACAAGTCGTAGACGCTCATCGGGTTCTCGGTAGCGTGATAGCCGTATTCGTCGGTCGATCCGTAGACAAAGCCGGGTTTGAAGCCCCCGCCAGCAAGCCATATGCTGAACCCGAACGGATTGTGGTCTCGTCCGTCGGTCCCCTGGGCGAAGGGCGTCCGGCCGAACTCGCCGGCCCAGATCACCAGCGTCTCGTCGAGCATACCCCGAGACTCGAGGTCTTTCAGAAGGCCCGCGATCGGCTGGTCGACTTGCATCGCCATGTCGTTGTGGCCTGCGATCAGCTCGTCGTGTTGATCCCAGGGGTTGCCGACCTGTCCCGGACGGATCGGCCGCATCAGACAGGTGAGCTCGACGAAGCGCACGCCGCGCTCGACCAACCGCCGGGCCAGTAGGCATTCCTTGCCGTAGGCGGCCGTCTCGGGGTTCGTCGAATCCATCCCGTAGAGCTTCTTCGTCGCTTCGGTTTCGCCTGTAAGATCGAGCAGGTCGGGAACGGCCGACTGCATCCGATAAGCGGTCTCGTAGTTGCGGATCGCCGCTTCGACGCCCGGCTGGTCGGCTGTGCGTTGAAAGCGCTCGTCGAGCGCACGAATCATATCGATCTTCGTCCTCTGCAGCGAATCGGTGTCAGACGGACGGATATTGTTGAGCGCTTCCTCCTCTTCGGGATAGAGAAACGACGCCTGGTTGACGGCCGGCAGAAAACCGTTGCCGTAGACGCCGACTCCGCCCAACGGGACGCCGCCGCTTGCCAAGACGACGAAGCCCGGCAGGTTTTCGCTCTCGCTTCCCAGTCCGTACGTCGTCCATGCGCCGACGCTTGGGTGACCTAGAAACGGATGTCCGGTATGGATGATGTAGTTCGCCTGGGCGTGCTCGTTGCCCTTACTGGTCATGCTGCGGATAACGCAAAGATGGTCCGCGCAAGTCGCCATATGGGGAAACAGCTCGGAGATCGGGGTGCCGCTCTCTCCGTGGCGCTTGAACTCCCACGGGCCGGGCATGATGGCGCCGACATCGTCGAACATCGTCGGCTTGACTTCGACGGGCATGGGCTTGCCGGCATCCTGCTTGAGCCGCGCCTTGGGGTCGAACGAGTCGACATGCGAGACTCCGCCCGACATGAAGCAGAAGATCACGCTCTTGGCCTTCGGGGTGAAGTGCGGTTTCCGGACCGCGCCGCCCATCAGTGCGCCAAACGCCATCGAGCCGAAGCCGGTCGAGCAGCGGGCGAGCATTTCGCGGCGCGAAATCGGCCGTCTCATCGCAGGTAGAGGAACTCCTTGAGGTTGAGCAGCGCGTGGGCGAAGTCCGTCCATACGCGCTCGTCAGCCATCAGCGCGGAGGTTTCGCGCTCGTCCGCGAACGCGCCGAGAGACGTGATCAGCAAGTCGAGCTCTTCCGGAGCGGGGTCCCGACTCAGAGCTCGACGAAACATCCTGACCGCGCGATCGCCAGGAGCAATCGCTCCGTCGGCGACCGCCCGGTTGGCCCATTTCTTCGCCTGGTCGATCACGAACGGGTCGTTGAGCAGCGCCAACGATTGCGCCGGGATGT
Organism: Bryobacterales bacterium; assembly: GCA_965247305.1. Taxonomy (GTDB): domain Bacteria; phylum Acidobacteriota; class Terriglobia; order Bryobacterales; family UBA6623; genus CATQHP01. The sequence goes on from OZ252030.1 coordinate 690,739, forward strand.
TGGTGACGTCGCGCCTGCCGCGCGTCGTCGACGGCTTGGGAGCGTCGAAGACCTCCAGAAACGGATTGTGCGAGTTGCGGCGGATCGCTTGATAGACGCTGCGGCGACCCTTGCCGTCGAGCGGGCCCTTCTCGCCGCCTCCCTCGGTCTTGCCGACGTAGTAAACGTTCACGCTCGGTCCGTACATGGTCGCGTCGAGCTCGCCTGAGGTCGCCAAGATCGCGTCGCGGATCTCTTCGGCGGAGAGGCGCCGGAAGTTCTGGCGCTCAAGCAGACGATTGCCGGGGTCGACGTCGCGGGCCTGCTCCGAGCCGGCGCTGGTCATCTGGTAAGCACGCGAGCGGACCATCAGAGAGATCATGTCTTTGATCGACCAGCCAGTTTCGACGAACCGCTCGGCTAGGTAGTCGAGCAGCTCGGGGTGCGAGGGTTTTTCACCGGTCGCACCGAAGTTGTCGACCGTCGCGACGATACCTTGGCTGAATAGGTTGCTCCAGAGGCGATTGACCATCACTCTGGCCGTCAGAGGATTTTGCGGTGAAGCGAGCGCCAGCGCCAGCTCCAACCGGCCGCTGCCTTGCGGGCGAAACGGTTTTCCGCCGAAGAGCTCCAGGTAGCGGCGTTCGACCAGGGCGTCGGGCTTTTTGTGGTCGCCGCGGGTGAACAGCGGCTGGTCGAAGCTTGTTCCGGGCAGCACCCCCGGGGCCCTGCGCGGAACGGGAACTTCCGCCTCAACCCGACGATACTCGGCGACGAGCTCGCTGAGAGCCGGGAGCTCTTCGAGCTTCGCGGGAAGAAGCCCCGAGCCAATCGCCGCGTCGAGAAACGCTGTTTGGCGCTCGTCGAGCTCGCCCCTCCCCCAGGCCGCCACGGCCTCGCGGACGAGACGTCTATACAACCCTTCGAGCTCCGCGACGCCCTCCGGGCGCTCTTGATCGAGCAGATAGAGCAGCGCCGCGGGCTCGTCCCGCGGCCCGGCCTGGCCGTCATGGAAAACCACTTCGATCAGGCCGAAGCTCGAACGCCCGTCCTCGGCCGGCTTGCGCTCCGGCCGCCCGGAGTTGAACCGAAACGGTCGCGAGCGCTCGTCGAGCGTTTGAAGCTCGAGATGCGCGTTGGCGCCCCTGCGATAGGCCGTATCGAAGGTAATCCAGCGCGGTCGGCCGCCCGTCACGTCGATCGCCGGATGGATGCCGCCGTTGCCGATTGGGTAGTTCTCTACTACCAGGCGAGCCGAGATGAAGTTGCCGACGACGACGCGGACGCTGATGCGATCACTCGAGACGCGGAAGCGTGGCGAACCCACGATGCCGCCGAGCTTCTCCGAACCAAGTCCCGAGTACGACCCTGCCGGCAGCAAGCCGGCGACGATGCGATCGCCCTCGGGCAGAATGCGGAATTCGCCGTTCGGCGACGGCGTCCGAGAGACGCCGGGACCGCTCGGGTACCACCGGGAGTAGTCCTCGGGTTTGGCCAGATCCCATATTCGCCGGAAGCCGCTCGAGTTGTGATCCCGACGCGATTTCGCCTCGTCGAGCCACTGGCTGCGCAGGCACTCCCACTCGCTGCGAAACGCCAAACCGTGTTTGCCGCGCAGGGCCAGCCACAGCTGCAAGGGGTCGTCGGGCGGCAGGCTTGCCGGCGCCGACTGGGGCATCGCGACGGGCGCCTTCGTCCAAGCGTCCGTCAAGCCGCGCTTGATTTTCTGTCTCAGCTGCTCGAGGCGTTCGCGGCCGCGACCAAGCAGCTCGACCGAATCGACCGTCACGAGGCCGTGGCGGCTACTCGCGAAGACTCCATAGAGAGCGTAGAAATCTTTCTGGGTGATCGGATCGAACTTGTGATCATGGCAACGCGCGCACGAAATCGTCAGTCCTTGAAACGCCTTCGAGAGAACGTCGATCTGGTTGTCGACGACCTTGACCTGATCGTCCAACGCGTCGACCGGCAGGTAGCCGTACTCGACCATGCGTAGGTTGCCAGGACCGAGCATCGACTCGTTGAGGCCGTCTTCTTCGTTGACGCGCGGGTCCTCGAGCAGATCGCCGGCAAGGTACTCCAACAGCATTCGGTCGTAGGGCGTATCCGAGTTGAACGCCCGGATCAGGTAGTCGCGATATCGCCACGCATTCGGCAGCTCGAAGTCTCCCTGGCTGCCGTGCGATTCCGAGTACCGCACCCAATCCATCCATTTGCGGGCCCAATGCTCGCCAAAGCTTTTCGAAGAGAGCAGCCGGTCGACGAGATCCCCGTAGGCCGTTGGGGACTCGTCATTGACGAAGGCGTGCACTTCTTCCGGACGAGGCGGCAGCCCCGTCAAGTCGAAGCTCAGGCGGCGGATCAACGTCCTACGATCGGCTTGTGGGGCGGGCTCGAGGCTGGCGTCGGACAGCTTTGCAGCGATGAAGCGGTCGACGTCGTTGAGCGTCCACGCACTGCCGGCGCCTGGAGGCCTATGGCTCACAACCGGCTCAAACGCCCAATGACCGGCCTGCTCGCTCGAGTCGGACAACTTCGGCCAAGCCGCCCCATCCGCGATCCACTTCGCGAAGTCTGCGACCTGGCCGTCCGGGAGCTTGCCGCCCAAAGGCATCTCGAGCCCTTCGTGGCGCAATGCCCGCAATAGAAGGCTGGCGGAAGGATCGCCCGGGACCACGGCCGGCCCGCGCCCGCCGCCCTTTAGAAATGCTTCGCGGCTATCGAGCCGAAGTCCGCCCTGCTGCAGCTCCGACCCATGGCAGCTCCAGCATTTCTGGGCCAGAACGGGGCGGATGCGGCTCTCGAAGAACTGCGCTTGATCCCCGAGCAAGCAGGCCGAAGAGAGGAAGCCGCAAAGCAACCATCTGACGCTCAAGAAGATGGTGGACTCCGCGCGCAGAATGCCTTCATCATAACTTGCCGGGCCCGTTTTACCTTCTACCGTGCCGCGACCGGGAGGGAGCGGTTCATGCCGGCCGAGTCGGAGGGGGCCAAACCGACGAGCAGGTCCCATTCTGACCCAGCTTGTGCTGTGGGCGGACCGCGCCGCTCGCGGTTCTTGCGACACTTCTCTTCGAGGTGTTCGTTGAAGGCTTCCCAACTCTCGAATCTCGGAATCGGCACCATGAAGTTGCGCCGTGCGTAGCCCACTAGTCCCTCGGCCTTCCCTTTGTCGTTGCCCTTGCCTGGGCGGCCGAAACGATCTCCGAACAAGTAGTGCGACTGCAACTCGCTGAACACTCGCGTGCGCTTGCGTTCGCCCGCCACCCAGGATCCGCGCCACCGCGATCGTCGTGTTGTCGTAGACGATCGTGCGTGGTACTCCGCCGAAGTACTGAAACGCGGCGTTGTGTCCCTCGCAGAATGACTCCGTCGTCTCGGCGGGAAAGGCTTTCACGAAGGCGTCGTCGCTGTGCGGCAGATCGACCACCAAGAAGTGCGCCTTATGTTGTTCGCCGCCGATGACGACCACGGCTTCACCGAAATCGGCCTGCGCGTCGCCGGGGGGATGAGCCAGTGGCACGAACATCTCTTGCCCGCCGCGCTTCCTTTCACGGACGTAGTCCTTGACGATCGTGTAGCCGCCGGTGAACTCGTACTCGTCGCGCAAGCGGTCGAAGATGCGCTTCGCCGTGTGACGTTGCTTTCGCGGCTGCTTCGGATCATCGCTCAGGATCTGATCGATGATCCCCGTAAAGGGATCGAGCTTCGGCCTACGCACCGGCTTGCTGCGCCGGTAGCCCGGCGAGGCGGCGTAGCGCAGCATCTTGCGCACCGTATCCCGCGCCAAGCCGAACCGCCTGGTCGCTTCGCGTTCACTCAGCCCTTCGACGTAGACACTGCGCCGTACTTGAGCGTATAGCTCCACGCGATACATCCCTCCCGTGTCCCACAAAACACCGAAAGGATGCCAGCGGACCACCCGGACGGTCCAATTTTCCGCCGCCCCTGAACGGCTTCAAATCGCCGCTCTCTGGTCTAGTTTGTCAGCGCCGTTCTCAGGTAGCGACGCCGTTTTCCCCGCTTGGTCTTGTAGAAGCCGTGGCGAATGATGCTTGCGGCTGCGGCTTTTCCCGCCAGCGAGCATTCTCTGTTTGTGCAGCTGAGACTCTTCATTGCTTCTGGACCGCTCAACGGCAGGACTGGTCACCCGAAATTGAGTCCTAAATCCTAGCAGCTACACGAGTTACGATTGGATCGCCAACAGTCAATGGCGGAACCACCGAACGTCGCGTTGCGCTCAAGTTCCGCGCGTCACCGTCAACGGATAGGCCTCGCGTCTAGGCCAGCAGTTTCTCAACCAGTCTGCCGGCCACGTCGGTCAACCGGAAATCGCGGCCCTGGAACCTAAATGTCAACTTCGTGTGATCGAGCCCCATCAAGTGCAGGATCGTCGCGTGCAAGTCGTGGACGTGCACTTCGTCCTCGACGATGTTGAAACCGAACTCATCGGTTTCGCCGATCGTCTGCCCGCCCTTGACGCCCCCGCCGGCCAGCCACGTACAGTAGGCGTCGATGTGATGATTGCGGCCGATGGTCTCCATACCTCCTTCGGCCATCGGCGTGCGGCCGAACTCGCCGCCCCATACGACCAGCGTCTGGTCGAGCAAGCCGCGCTGCTTGAGATCGCGGATTAGCGCCGCTGAGGGTTGGTCGACCTCCGTGGCGGACTTTTCCAGGCCCTTTACCAGGTTCTGATGGTGGTCCCACTCGGTGTGGTAGAGCTGAACGCAACGCACTCCGCGCTCGACCAGCCGCCGCGCCAAAAGGCAGTTGCTCGCAAACGAGGCCTCGCCCGGCTTCGTGCCATACATCTCGAGCGTCGCTTCGGACTCTTTCGAAAGGTCCGTCAGTTCTGTCCCGCCGGTTTGCATGCGGTAAGCCATCTCGTAGGAAGCGATGCGCGTCGCGATCTCTCGGTCGCCGGTCTCATCCAGGCGCATTTCGTTGAGCTTGCGGATCGCTTCGAGGGCGCGCCCCTGGCGCTCATGGGTCACCCCGGGCTGGCTCTTGAGGTTGAAGATCGGCTCCGGGCCGGGCATAAACGGCGTTGCTTGGTAGGTTGACGGTAAGAAGCCGCTGCCCCAAATGATCGGGCCGTTACGCGGGCCGCGCGGACCGCTCTGCAGCACCACAAAGGCCGGCAGATCGGTCGCCTCGCTGCCAAGCCCGTACGTCAACCAAGCTCCCATGCTGGGGCGGCCTGCGATCACCGAGCCGGTGTGGGCAAAGATCTTCGCCGGTGCGTGATTGAAGTTTTCCGTCCGCATCGACTTGATGACGGCGATGTCGTCCATCACCGAGCCGATTTGGGGGATGAGCTCTGAAACTCGCGCGCCGCTTTGGCCGTAGGATTTGAACTTCCAGGGAGAGCCAAAGAGCTTGGCCTCGCCCATGTTCTCCATGAAGGCGAAGCGCTTGCCATCCGTCAGGGACGCGGGCGGAGTTTGGCCGTCGAGCTCGTTGAGCTTGGGTTTTTCTTCGAGGAGATCGAGCTGACTCGGCGCGCCGGCCATGAAGAGGTAGATGACGCTCTGCGCCTTGGGCTCGAAGTGCGGTCGGCGCGGCGTCATGGGGTTGACGCCGGAGGTCTCCGCGGCAGGCAAGGATTCGGCCAGCAGCGAGGCGAGGGCGATCCTGCCAACGCCCACTCCGCAGTCGTGGAAGAACTGGCGGCGAGTGCGGGCAAGCAGTCTGTAGGTCTCAAGGTTCATTGGATTCACTCGCGGGTGATGAATTCGTCGGTGTTCAGAAGGACGCGGGCGACAGCTGTCCAGGCGGCCAGCTCGATCGCGTCGTCTTGCGGGTTGCCGGAGGCGAGCAGTTCAGCTTCTTCAGGCGTTGTTTGGAGCGCGTCTCTTTCGTTCGCCAGTAGGTCTTTGATAACCTCCACCTCATGCGATTGGGGCTTCCTGGAGACCGACAGCTCGAAGGCGCTCTCGATCCGCTCTTCAGTCCGAATAGCGACCAAACGGCGCGCGAAGGCCTGATAGAACTCATGGAAGGCCGTGCCGTTGAGCAGCGTCAATGCCTGCAGTGGGGTATTCGAACGTGTACGGCGTGTGCAGGCGATGTTCGAGTCGGGACGATCGAAGACCATGAGGGCCGGATGCGGCGTGACCCGCCAGAAGAATGTGTACATCCCGCGGCGGTAAACATCCTTACCCACGGACGGCGTCCAGGTCTTCTTGTTCTGGCTGCCAAGCATCGCCGTCTCGGGCTGAGGAGGATAGACGCCGGGGCCTCCGATCGTCGGTTCGAACAAGCCGCTGACGCTCAGGCCGACGTCACGGACGATCTCAGCGTCGAGGCGAAGCCGATTCTGACGGGCCAGCATTCGGTTGCGAGGGTCGGTCTCCTCAAGGTCCGGCCGCGTCTTCGACGACTGGCGGTAGACGGCTGAATTGAGAATCAGCCGGTGGACTGCCTTCCGACTCCACGCGCGGTCCATGAACTCGACCGCGAGCCAGTCAAGCAGCTCCGGATGAGTCGGCGGCGAGCCCTGGGTCCCAAAATCGTTCTCTGTTTCGACGATTCCAAGACCGAAGTATTCCTGCCAGATGCGGTTGACGGTCACTCGCGCCAGTAGCGGATTCTTGCGGTCGATCAGCCAGCGCGCAAGGTCGAGACGGTTCGGCTTCTCGCGCCCTTCGAAGCGATGCAACGCGGCAAGCACGCCGGGTTCGACTCGCTCGCCGGGGCTCAGAAAGTTCCCGCTTAGGTGGATGGACGTCTCGCGCGGCTTTTTCAACTCCCGCATCACCATGGTGGAGTCGATCTGCGGCATCGCATGCACGAGTTGATCGATGAGCCGCTGGCCCTCGACCAGACCAGGATCGGCGGGCTCCGGCTTTTCTCGTTTGCGAAATGCTGCTAGCTCGTCCTCGAGGGTGACAACCTGGGCCCGGATGGCATCGCGGCGCGCGATCTCCTCAGGCGAGCCGAACTCGAGCAGCGGCGCGTGGACGAGGTGCAGGTTGTTGATGTTGCGCTGCACAAACCGCGGGCGCGAGTCGTCCCAGTCGTCGGTGTTGTTGAAAAAGGCGTAAAGCTTGAAATGCTCCTTTTGAGAGATCGGGTCGAATTTGTGATCGTGGCAGCGGGCGCAGCCGATCGAGAGGCCGAGGAAAACGGTTCCCATTGTGTCGACGCGGTCGTAAATCATCTCCACGCGGTACTGCTCGCGATCGGTGCCGTTTTCAATCTGCAGTAGGCTGTTGCGGTTGAATCCGGTGGCGACGATCTGGTCGCTACGCGGGTTGGGAAGCAGGTCCCCTGCGAGCTGTTCGATGACGAATTGATCCAAGGGCTGGTCGCGGTTCAGCGAGTCGATCACCCAGTCGCGATAACGCCAGATTTGGCGCGGCTCGTCGCGGCTGCCGCCGTCGGAGTCGGCGTAGCGGGCCTGGTCGAGCCAGCGCCGGCCCCAACGCTCGCCAAAGTGTTTCGAGGCTAGCAGGCGTTCGACGACATCGCTCCAGGCTTCGGGCCGGTCGTCTCTGACGAACGCTTCGACCTCTTCGGGAGTCGGCGGCAGGCCGATGACGTCGAGATAAGCGCGGCGGATCAGGGTTCGCTTGGAGACAGGCTCTGACGGCTCGAGGCCCCGCTGGTCGAGGCGAGCGAGGATGAAGTTGTCGATGGGCGTGCGCGCCCAGGCGGGGCTCGAGATCGCCGGCAAGTCCGGGCGGATCGGCGGGACGAACGACCAGTGGCCTCGGGTGGTCGCGGGCGCTTTGGTTTGGGGCCACTCAGCGCCGTCGCGAATCCATTCGGCAAGTAGCTCGATCTCGGCTCCCTCGAGCTTGCCTCCAGGCGGCATCTTCAGGTCGCCTTGCCGGCGGACAGCCTGCATCAACTGGCTGGCGTTCGGGTCGCCGACGACGATAGCGGGGCCGCGGCCTCCGCCCAGGAGCGCCCCTTCACGGCTCTCGAGCACGAGGCCTGAGGTCTTTAGCTTTTCGTTGTGGCAGCCCAGGCACTTTTCGGCCAGTAGCCGGTGGATGGTGTCAAAGTCGGCGGCGGGGGCGGCGATTGGGGTGAGCGCGAAGACGATGGCAAGCATTCGCCCCGGGATTTCTGTCTTGGTCATCTCAGCGCCGCCAGAGTTGCTCAAAGGGCAGTTCCTCTGAAAACAGTTTCACATGTGCGAAATGTTCAGCAAGACGGGCCAGGCATGCCTGGCCCTTACATCCCTCCGAATGCAAGCATCTAGAACTCGAACCGCAGCGAGAACTGGATCTGCCGTCCGGTGGAGCCCACCAGAATGCTGCCGATGCGCCCGAAACCGCCGCTCCCTCGCACGGAGCCCGGATTCGAGAAGCTTGCGCGGTTGATGATGTTGAACAAGTCGGTCCGGAACTGCAGACGGTAGCGTTCGGTTAGGTCGAACCACTTGTGCGCGGAGATGTCCACTCCCACAAACCCGGGCCCGCAGCACATTGTTCGCGGCGAGCTCCCGAATACGCCGACTCCGGGGGCCGCAAAAGCCGAGGTGTTGAAGTACTCGGCGAGCAACTCTGAACGAGGTCGGCTCGTTGAGAGCTCGGGATCCCCAACCAGGTCGGACCGCTGCGAGTGCGAAAACGTATTGCTGCGGTTGGTTCGCTCGACTACCCCGTAAGGTATCCCGGAGCGCAACTCCGTGATCGTGCCGAGACCCCAGCCGCCCACCAGCACATTGAGCACCGGATTCTGAATGTCGAACTTTCGATTCTTCCCGAACGGGAGATCGTAAACGACGCTGGCGATGAAGCGGTGGGGCGTGTGGTTGCCTGAAAGCGATCGGTCGAGGTGGCGGAGCTCGATGTGCTGGTAGCCGTTGCCCTGGCCGCCGGCCAACTCCGTAGCCGCCTCAACGTCGTCCAAGAACTTCGACCAGGTGTAGTTCAGCAAGTAGCTCAGCCCGCCCGTGTAACGCTTCTCCATCTTTGCGTTCAGAGCGTGATAGGCCGAGTTCCCGAAATCCGGATACACCAGGTTCACGTTGTTGAACTGCGGATAAGGCCGCAACGATTGGCTCTGCCGATCGGGTCCTCGGCCGTTCACCAGCGGAATCATGTTGATGTTGAGGATATTGGAGCTCAACTGATGGCCCATGTTACCCAGGTAGGAGAGCTCGAAAACACTGTTGCCTTGGAGCTGTTTTTGAACCGTGAAGTTCCACTGGTGCGAGTACCCGTTACTGTGGTTGTCTTGCAGGAACTCCGGAGAAAAGCGGGGACGCGACCCAAGCGGCACGGCGCCGAATGAGGCGTCGAGGGCTTCGCCAGGCGGCGGCGGCGGTAAACCGTCCTTAAATAGGAACGCCGGCGTGAAACCGCCGTCGGAGGAGGAAAACGAAGCCAGCTTGCTAAAGCCGGCTGCGAAGCGGGTCGCTACCTGGCTGATGTAGACCGGATAGTAGACGATCCCGTAGCCGCCTCGAATGACTAGATCGTTTCTCGGGCGATAGGCAAATCCTAAGCGGGGCCCGAAGTTGTTGCGATCGAAGCCGTGGGAGTACTTGTTGCGGCCGTCCCGACCGGCGAAGGTCATCGCTCCCAGGTTGCCGGAGACGGGATTGATCTGCCCTATGTCGAAGCTGCTCTGCTGGTTGTCCTCCTCCCAGCGAGGCGTGTCCATGGCCCAGCGAAGTCCGAGGTTGAGCGTGAGATTGGGCGTGACCTTCCAGTCGTCTTGGACAAAGGCGGCGACGTAGTCCGTTCGCGGGTGGATGGGATCATTGTCCAATAGCGAGGCCCCCGTCGTCCAGCCAAGCAGAAGGGAGGCCAGCCCATCGCCGGTCGCGCGGTCGTTGAAGTTGAAACGACCCCCAGCCCGCTGGTTTTGCTCGTCTTGAAACCGCGAGTAGCGGAAGTTGAAGCCAAACTTGAACTGGTGGCTGCCGGTGATCCAGGTGAGGTTGTTGATCGCTTGGATGGTCTTGACGATTGGGACCACGCGCTCGTGGTTGCCCGCGCCCAGCCGAGTGAGCCCGGTGGGGAAAATGCTCGCGAAAAACGTAGGATCGACGCCGCCGACACCAAGCTCGCCGTTCTTGCCCGATTGCCAGCCAAAGGAGCGGTTGATGTGCGAACGGTTGCCCCAGTTGTAGCGGAAGTCGTTGATCAAGGTCGGCGAGAAGTTGTGGATCCAGGCTATCGTGACTTGATTGTGGTCATTACTGATGTTGGCGGCGTTGGGGTCCGCCACCTCGACCGGGAACCTGGGCTGGTTCACCGCCGTGTTGGGCGAGGCGGTGTAGCGCCCGAAGATGCGGTCGCTCGGCCCGAAGTAGTGATCCACGCGGGTCGTGTAGGAGTTCTGGGTCAAGGGGTTCGAAACATTGAAGAGGTAGTTGTTGCGCGGCCGGCGTGTGATGTCGTTGGCCCGGTTCGGTGCCGGGTAAAAGCCCGCAAACTGCCGGCCGAGCGGATCCATGCGGGCCTGTGGGATGGTGCTGTTTGGAAACGGATCGGTCGTCAGCGGGTCGAGAATGGTGGTGTCGACCCGATTCGAGAAATCGCCCTGAACCTCGGAGAGGTGGGGAATGTCATCGCCCGAAAACGTCCGCCCGGTTCGCCTGCGGGCGCCCTCCCAGTTGAAGAAGAAAAAGGTCTTGTTTTTCTTGATGGGACCGCCGATCGAAACGCCGAAAATGTTGTAGCGTAGAGGCGCTTTGCCCGCGGCGAAAAACGTGCGGGCGTCGAGCGAGTCGTTGCGCAGAAACTCATAGGCGGCGCCATGGAACTCGTTCGTTCCTGAGCGGGTGGTCATCAGGATGAAGCCGCCGCCGGTGCGGCCGTATTCGGCCGACAGGTTATTGATCTCGACCTTGAACTCCTGCAGCGACTCGGCGGTGGGGTTCAGCCCAAGCTGCGCGATGCCGATCGTGGAGTTCTGAACCGAGGTGCCGTCGAGCTGCCACATCTGGTTGCGTGAACGGCCTCCGGCCATCGAGAAGAAAGGCAGCTGCTCGCCGCCTGCGCCTTCATTGCGAAAGACTACGGTGCCGGTCAAGCGCACCAGTGACGCCGCGCGGCGGCTCTCGACCGGCATGTTCATCACGGTAGTGCGCTCGATCAGAGTCCCAACCGTCGACGTTTCCGATTGCAGCAACGGCGCCGCCGCCTCGACCGTCACCGTCTCAGTGACGTCGCCCAGCTCGAGCTCGACGTCCACCGTCCTGACGATGCTCGTCTCCATGACGATTCCGGCTTGCGTGACCGGCTTGAAGCCATCGCTGAGGACGCTCAGCTCGTAACTGCCCGATTGCAAGAGTGGGAATGTGTAGACGCCGGCTTCGTTGGTCGCGGTTTCCATGCTGATCCCGGTGGCGACATTGGTGAGGGTTACCTCGGCGCCGGGGATCACGGCGCCGGTACTGTCGCTGATCGTGCCCTTCAACTGACCTGATTGCGCGGACATCGTGCCGGCGCACAAACACAACAGGGCTGCTACGGAGACCATCCTGGAAACTGCGGAGCCCACTAATACTAATAAAAGATGCGTCATGACGCCGGACCTCCAGAACAATCGATGCCAATAACCGATTAACTGGGTGAGACCCTAGCAGTTATCCTCGAGGTTGTCAAGACGTTTCTTTTGGTCTGTTGAATCTCCATTAAAATGTCCTGATGCATGGCGAATTGCTAATTCCGTGAACATTGCTTCGATTTCGCGAGCTCGTTAGGATCGTGCCATGCGCGATCTGGCCGTCCTGTTTCTGCATCTGTTGGCGACGCTGGCCCGACTCGCCGGTCCTGGCGGCCGAGATCTTTTCCGCCAACTCGTACGCTACCGGAATCTTCGGCAAGTGGCACCTCGGCGGCCATTACCCCTTTCGGCCGAATGATCGCGGCTTCCAGCAGACGCTAGTGCACGGCGATGGCGCTATCGGCACAACCGGCGACATCTGGGGCAACGACTATTTTGATGACACCTATTGGCGCAACGGCAAGCCCTTTTTCTGCTACTTGCCGACGAATGCGCCGCACGGCCCCTTGGTGTCGATACGGCACGAGTGAGATTGAGCCTGGCTGGCGGGGTCGCCGCATCAACATGCGTCCTGGATGCCCTCCATGAGAGAGCGCTCCTGCCAATGACCTGCCCCCAAGTGTTGTACCACCTTCTAAGTTAGGAGTTCTGTCGTTTTCAGTTGATGGAGGGGCGGAACCCCGGAACCCACTGAAAACGACTCGAACGCCTCCGGTGCGGGCGGCCGATAGCCCAATGAACTGTGCGGCCGTCGCGTGTTGTACTCCACTCGCCAGCGCTCGATGAGCACCTGCGCTTCGTCGAGCGTGTCAAAGATTTCCATGTTCAGCAGCTCGTCGCGCAGCTTGCCGTTGAACGGTTCGATGTAGCCGTTCTCCCACGGACTGCCCGGTTCGATGTACAGCGTTTGCACCTGCAATCGAGTCAGCCACTCGCGCAGCAGCTTGGCGATGAACTCCGGTCCGTTGTCGGATCGGATGTACTCGGGTACTCCGCGACGCATGAATACGTCCGCCAGTGTTTCGATGACTTCCTCGCTACTGAGCTTGCGCTCCACACGGATCGCCAGGCATTCGCGTGAGTACTCGTCGATCATCGTCAGCATCCGTACTTTGCGCCCTTCCGCTGTCCGTGTTTCCACGAAGTCGTAACTCCAACCGTGGTTCTTGCGCTCGGCTCGATGCCGCACACACGAACCGTCGTTGAACCATAAACACCTTCTCTTCGGCTGTTTCTTGGGGACCTTCAACCCTTCCAGCCTCCACAACCTCTCGATGCGCTTGTGGTTGACGATCCATCCTTGCTCGCCCAGCAACGCCGTGATTCGGCGATAGCCGTAGCGCCCATACTGCGTCGCTAGTTCCACCATGTCCTTCACCAGCCGTTCCTCTTCTTGATTGGGTTGCGGTTGCCGTCGTTGTGTCGAGCGCGGTTGCCCCTAGCACTCGACACACTCGTCTCTCGGATACGCCCATCTCGTCCTGCACTTGTTTGACTGCCCGGCGCTTTTCGGCCGGGCTCAGTAGTTTCCCCGCACCGCCTCTTCGAGAATCGCCTTGTCGAGATTCAACTCGCCGACGAGCCTCTTGAGCCTCGAGTTTTCCTGCTCGAGTTCCTTCAAACGCTTGGCTTGGTTGGTGCGCAGCCCACCGTACTGCTTGCGCCAGCGGTAGTAGCTTTGCTCGCTGATCCCCAGCTTGCGGGCCACTAGCGGCACGGTCTTACCCGCCGCCAGTTCGACTTCCGCTTCTCTCAACTTGTGAATGATCTGTTCGGCCGTGTATCGCTTTCTTGCCATTTCTTGCTCCCTTCAAACACGCCCGAATCTCTCGATTCTCTCTCAAGATTCGGACTCGTTTTCGGGGGCAAGGTCAATCCCCATCGCACGCCATAGACACTCCACCCACGAACTACGCACCAGTGGGTATAGACTTCCTCGTACCGGACAAGTCGGAAGTAGCCATCGAACGGTCGGGCAGCCAGTCCGCAGGTCGCGTTCTTCATGACTAGCCAAGAGCTGCTCAATTTGATCAACCTAGAATGACCCGACGTCGGCGGTCGGCCGAAGCCATTCAGTGCCATTGAGACGCCATCAGTTCGTTGACATAGTGATGACACAATACTGTGGACCGCAGGAATCGAATCTTCTTACTGCTGATGTTAAATGAGTTATCTCATGAACCATCGAAAATAAGTCCTGCTCGGGTGACATGTAGGCCGGCGTTCCCAATGTCGTACCGCTCTTGGTGAGTCTCGTTTTGTCCGCCACCGCAGCCAGGCCGAAGTCCATGATCTTGACGCGGCCGCGCCGGTCGAGCATCACGTTCGAAGGCTTGATGTCCCGATGGACCACACTCCGCTCGTGCGCTTCTTGGAGTCCCTCGGCGATCTGGATAGCGATATCAAGGGCTTCCTCTAAAGGCAGCGGGCGCTCTTTGATCTTTTCCGCCAGGCTTGGCCCATCGATGTAGGCCATAGCGATGAACGTTCGCCCGTCGTCCTCGTGAATGCCGTACACGGCGCAGACATTGGGATGGTCGAGCGAGGCTGCTGCCTGGGCTTCCCGAATCAGGCGAGCCTTGATTTCCTCTTCGCCGAGCACCTCGCGAGGGAGGAACTTCAGCGCCACAGTCCGCTTGAGGTTAAGATCCTCAGCCTTCCAGACCTCGCCCATGCCACCCTCGCCAAGCTTTTCGAAGACTCTATAGTGGCTGACGGTCTCAGGTATGGGACGGGGACGAATGGCGGCCTGATCAACGCCTCGACTCGCCAAGAAGTCCCCTTGTTTGTCGTGTTCGCCGAGCAGTCGCTCAACCCGTTCTCTCAGGGCAGCGTCGTCAGCGCATGCACCCTCGACGTAGCCGGCGCGGGCCTCGGCGTCGAACTCGATCGCTCGCTCGAAGATACTCTTCGCTCGCTGGAGCTGGGTGTCCACGCTAGCGGGCCTCCGCCGTCAGCTCGGTGCGTAGCCACGCCCGGCCGAAGCTCCACTCCCGCTTGACCGTGCGAGCCGATATTGACATTACTTCGGCCGTCTCGTCGATCGAGAGGCCACCGAAAAAGCGCAGTTCGACGATCTTGTGCGCGCGGGGGGACTCTTGTTCGAGGCGACCCAGCGCATCGTCCAAAGCTAGCAACTCGCTAGGTCGGCCCTTATCGAATACGAGCGTTTCTTCAAGCTGCATGGGATCGCCGCCACCGCGCTTTTCAGTGTTTCGCGCCCGGGCGTAGTCGATCAAGATTTGGCGCATTACGCGGGCCGCTACGCCAAAGAAGTGTGCACGGTTTTGCCAGGTGACCTTCTGGCTGCCCAGCATTTTCACGTAGGCCTCGTTCACTAGGGCTGTCGGTTGAAGCGTGTGATCGCGTCGATCCCGCCGGAGATATCCGGCCGCTAGTCGTCTCAGCTCACGATACAAGTCGGTCACGAGTTCATCCTCGGCGTTCTTGTCCCCTGCATTCACCTTCCGCAGCACTGCCGAGATATTTCCTGGCACAAGACCGTCTCATTTTAGCCGTAATCCAGTAACCTTCACCATCGTAATCGAACTCATCCGAAACAATTGCAACTAGACCGTTAACGGTCTTTTTGCCTTCGATGGCCCTTTTTGGGAATTCGTCTCGTTTAACCAGGGCGAGAGCGACGATCCAAAAGTCCGAGCCTGACCCAAGCGTCAATCGGAGGCTCGGCGCGTCGCGCTCATTTCGCGAAAGAAGAAGGAGCAATATCCATTCAGACACCAAAACAATTGATTCGAATAACCACACTAGCCCTGGCCGCCGCAATGATCATCGTTTCGGTCGGAACTCTGAAGGCCACTTCGGTGAGCACCGCACCGTTGACTCTTCGCTCGAACGGGGAGGTTGTCGGCGACGGATCGACGTCCACGATCATTCGAGAGCCCAGCGGCGTGACCGTCAACGTTCACACCAACATCGAGCCCGGAACATACACCGTCTGGCTGGTGATCTTTAACGACCCG
The DNA here is from genome assembly GCA_965247305.1 of Bryobacterales bacterium. Classification (GTDB taxonomy): domain Bacteria; phylum Acidobacteriota; class Terriglobia; order Bryobacterales; family UBA6623; genus CATQHP01. The sequence continues at coordinate 706,179 of OZ252030.1, forward strand.
ACACGTTGTACCAACGTAGGCCCGTCGCAGTGCCTGCCACCCCCGGCTGGCGGCCCTGATATTCCGGATTCCCTTGTATTTGGGGCCGGTCAAGTAGTCCCTTCGTCTGGGATAGGCAACTTCGCCGTACGCCTAGCCGTCGGGGACACCGACAATGTTATCCGGGGACGGGAGCAATTGGGGCTGACAGACGCCATGGGCGCTGAGATCTACGTAGTCCTACGCAACCATGGATCAGTGTTGGGCGATGCTTTGGAGGCTCAGATCACCACGTTCGGGGGCGGCTGCGACGTGAACGAGTGTGAGGACCTACAAGCCGCCACGCACGCTCCCGGCGCGGCGACCGAAGAAATCATGAAGCTGAATGAGGTCCAGGCTCTGCTCGCGCGAATCGCTGCGAGGCTCAGTCTGCGGCCCTGACGGCTCCGATCACGCCAATGCAGCGACCGCCGCCGATCTCCGTTTGAGGTCGGCGGCCTTGAGCTAACAACTACTGAGTCAGTCCGTCGCCGCTACGTTGTCGTTGATTAGCGCATTAGCGATCTTGGAGTGACTGATCATCTGCTCACTCTAGAATTGCCAGCTCGGCAGGTCTTCCGGTACCTGGCGGGAACAAACGTTGCCGCAAACTCTCCCGCCAAAGCCTGTCAAATTCCCGCCAAATGCGCTCTAAGGCCCTGTTCAAGGGGTTTGGAGCGATTTCAGAGTGCCGCCAGCTCAGCGTGGAAATAATCTATCGGTCGGACTGCTCGAATGGACGCTCCGAGGTGGCCTCGGCAGATACGGAGCAGCATCGCGATCTGTCAGCGCGGGCTGCCCTTCCGACTTTGGAGAGCGGCGGACCTAAGAAAAAACCAGCCTACTGCAAGACCGGAAGCAGTTCCGCGACCGGCGCTTGGGCGGCAGTTCGAACAACCCGCTCCAGCACGCCAAACAAATCGTAATCGGTGGCGCGCGTAATACGAACCTCGCCGATGTCGCCAACAGACGGGGGGATGTCGTCGGGGAATTCCGTCAAGAACGTCTTGCCGTCGATCTCTTCGGCCTGCGTTTGCAGGCGGCCTTCCCAAAGAAAATCGGTTTCAGTGGATGGTCCCGAGATCAGGATCGGGAAGCGTTGCCCCACCAGCGCGCGGTTGCGCTTGCGGGAAATCTTTCGTTGCAACGCCATCAGTCGGCGTTGGCGGTTGTAGATCGTACGCTTGTCCAGCTTGTGGTCGAGAGCGTAGCTCTTGCTCATGTCGTCGTCGGAGTAGCGAAAGCAACCCACGCGGTCGAATTGCGCGGCATCAACAAATTGGCACAGTTCATCGAAGTCGGCATCCGTTTCGCCCGGGAACCCGGCGATGAAACTGGTGCGAATCGCGACACCGGGAATCGTGCGGCGAATACGCTCGATCATCTTGAGAAAAATGTCGCCGCTGGCGCCGCGCTTCATTCGCTTCAGCACGTTCGCGCTGGCGTGCTGCAACGGGATATCGATGTAGTTGCAGATCGCCGGGTGCTCGGCAATCGTATCGAGCAGCTTTTGTGTAACACGGTTGGGATAGGCATAGAGAAAACGCACCCAGCCGGCGTTATCAACTTTCGCGAGCCGTGCAAGCAGCGCCGGAAGGCCGTCCTTAATACCGAGATCTTCCCCGTAGGCGGTAGTGTCTTGGCCAATCAAGTTGATCTCACGGACTCCGTTGGCAAAGAGGTTTTCGGTCTCTCGCACGACCGACTCAAAGCGGCGGCTACGAAAGTTTCCGCGAAATTGTGGAATGATGCAAAACGTGCAGGGGTGGTCGCAGCCTTCGTTGATCTTGAGATAGGCAAAGCGTTTCGGTGTCGCCAGCCGGCGCGGCGTCAGGTCGTGATAAAGATATCCACCTGGCGTGGGTGGCGGAAAGTTGTCCACGCCACCCTCGCAGTGATCGACGATCGACTCCAATTCGTTGGTGCCCAACACGGCGTCGATCTCGGGGATTTCGTCTTTGAGTTCCGTGCGGTAGCGTTCAACGAGACAGCCCGCCACGATCAGCCGGCGCGCCTCGCCGGTTTTCTTGAACTCGGCCATCTCGAGGATGGTGTCGACGGACTCCTGCTTTGCGGGGTCGATGAAGCTACAGGTATTGACGACCAGCGCCTCGGCCTCGGTCGGGTTGGTGGTGAGCTGGTGGCCGCGTGCCTCCAACAAGCCCATCATGACCTCGCTATCGACAAGGTTTTTCGGGCAACCCAAGCTGACGAAACCAATTTTCATTGCGAACCTCCAGTTTAGCTCCAGAGGTGCGCCGCGCCCTTAGCCGCTGGATTTCGATCCGGCGTAAACGCTCCGCTGAATGCGATCTCGCTCTTGGCGCTTAAACCGCAAAGTGCCGCGCATCACCTTAAGCAATTCCGACGGGCTCCACGGCCCACTCATGACGCCAGATTTGCCATGGTGAACCCCGAATAGGTGCGCAAGTTCGTGGGCAAGTACATAACCCAAGATGCGCGCTTCGCGGAGCCTGGCGCTGCCCACCTCAAGCCCCAGGCTGACAGGTCGCGCCGGACCGCCGGCTAGAGCTTGCACACGTGGCCAATAAACGCTGGCGTAAGTGCCCCGGGAGCGATCTGAAACCAAGTGCGCCCGCCCGTATTCGACGCCCGAGTCGGTCAGTTTCGCCATCATTTCGGGGGACAAGATGCGCAGTACTTTGGTCGTCGGTCCGCGCTTGGCGCCACAGCGCGCGTCGATGTCGGCCAGGCCCGGCGCGCAGTTAAGCCATCGAGTTTTGATGCCTGCGCGCCGAAACACAGCCCTCGCCGTCGCGGTCGCCAGACGCAACACCGCGCCCGGGACCCCAGCGAAATTCTGAACGCGAACGTCGACAACGAGACGAGCCTCATGCTCAAGACTAAGACTCTCGGCTCCAAGGGTTTGCCAGAGAAGTAAGGCCGGAACCGAAAGAACTACCGCAGTTTTGAACACAAGACTCGCCCCTTGCATCGCATTGACAGGGGTGAGTCTGCGCCCAGATCGGCCTCAAAAGCGATAGACGCGAGATCCAATCTAAGTCGAAGTTTTCTTGAAACGACGTAGATCGACAACTAACTCATTTGATTGAAGTTAGGTCGAAACATATATTAGCCGTGGCCGTTCTGGAATCGATTTTACGCCTATCTAATCAATGACCAAGATAATTCGGCTACTTTACAGGCACCGAGAGACGGCGATGCCGCCTAAAGTATTCGCCTTCGGAGTATTCGAACTCGATTCGGAAACCGATGAACGAAGAAAGTGCGGTGTCCGGATCAAGCTGGCTGGGCAGCCAGTGCAGGTTCTGAAGCTGCTTCTCGAACACGCTGGCAAGTTGGTAACTCGCCGAGAATTGCAAGAGACGCTCTGGTCCCACGAGACGTTCACCGACTTCGAGCACGGCCTCAACACGGCGATCCAGCGCATCAGGGCAACGCTAGGCGACTCGGCGACGAATCCACATTTCATCGAAACGCTGCCGCGCAAAGGCTATAGATTTATCGCGTCGGTAGCAATCACCGGGGAACCGGCTTCGACGAGACCGTTCAGCCCATTTGCGCTCGTCGTCGCGGTGGTTCTCGCGGGCGTCGCGCTTAGCGCAACGGTCTGCGACCATCCGCGCGAGCTCGAGGTGCGTCACAATTTAGCCCACGAATGGAGTCGTGGGCCTCGGGTGCCCGATCGGGCTATGTTGCGAGTTCTTGTCGGTGACTTGCTGCCAACAGCTCATCGTAATTCCTAGCGCTAGCCCGGCCGCACGCCACTAGAATAGGGAACTGCAATCGTGCCCCGCCCATCCACGTCAACAGAAACAAGCTATGACATTGAAAGCCATCAAAACCAACGTCGCCAACAAAGTACTCACGATCACTCTAAACCGCCCTGACCGCCTCAACGCTTGGAACACCGACATGCAGACCGAACTCAGCGAGACGTTCACCGCGGTCAACGGCGACGACGAAGTGCGAGCCGTCATCGTCACCGGCGAAGGTCGCGGGTTTTGCGCCGGAGCCGACCTCAAGGCGGGCGCCGACACGTTTGACGTCAAGAAGCGTTCCGACGCCAAGCCCCACGCCCAGTGGCGCGACGGAGGCGGTCGCGTCAGACTGGCAATCTTCGAATGCCTCAAACCCGTCATCGCGGCGGTCAACGGACCGGCAGTCGGCGTTGGCGCAACCGTGCAACTGCCGATGGACATCCGCTTGGCGTCGACGAACGCGCGATTCGGATTCGTATTTTCGCGCCGCGGCCTGCCAATGGAAGCCTGTTCGAGCTGGTTCCTCCCTCGGCTGGTTGGCATGCAGCAGGCAGCGAAATGGGTTTACTCCGGAAAGGTATTTTCCGCTCAAGAAGCGCTCGACGGCGGACTCGTCTCTGAACTCCTGGCCCCCGAAGACCTTGTCCCACGGGCCAACGAGATCGCCCGCGAGATCGCCGATAACACCTCGGCCGTCTCCGTCGCGGTCATGCGTCAAATGATGTGGCGCATGCTGGGAGCCGACCACCCCATGCAGGCCCACAAGATCGATAGTCGCGCCATCTCCGTGCTGGGCAAGCTACCCGATGCCGCTGAAGGCGTGACCTCATTCCTTGAAAAACGGCCACCCAATTTCCCAATGAAAGTGTCGACCGACATGCCCGACTACTTCCCCTGGTGGGACGAGCCGCGCTTTCAGTAGCTAGTGTCCTGTCTCTAAAGTTCGATTACAAAAGCGGGCGAGGGAAGCGAAGATTTAGTCGGCGGTTTTGGACCAGACGAACGGCTTGGAGTCGGCGTTGCTGAGTTGGATGTAATCCTCGATGGCGCGTTCCAACTCCGCTGTGCTGCGATGTACGCCGCGGCGAATCTGCTTCTGGGTCAGAGTGGCGAACCAACGCTCGACAAGGTTGATCCAAGACGCGCTGGTCGGCGTGAAGTGCAGATGGTAGCGCGGCCGTTTGGCCAGCCAACGCTGAATAATCTGGGTCTTGTGGGTTCCGTAGTTGTCGAGGATCAAGTGGATCTCGAGCGAGTCGGGGACCGCCTGGTCGATGGTGTCGAGAAACTTGCGAAACTCGACCGCGCGATGACGGCGATGACACTCGCCGATCACATGGCCGGTCTTGACATCCAACGCGGCAAACAGCGAGGTCGTCCCGTGGCGCTTGTAGTCGTGCGTGCGGCGCTCGATTTGTCCGGGACGCAGCGGCAGCAGCGGCTGCGTGCGGTCCAGGGCTTGGATCTGAGACTTCTCGTCAACCGACAGCACCAACGCCCGCTGGGGCGGGTTGAGATACAGACCGACGATGTCGCGCACCTTCTCGACGAACAACGGATCTTGCGAGAGCTTGAAAGTTTCGCTGCGATGGGGTTGCAGCGCGAAGGCCTTCCAGATGCGCTGCACGCTGGAGTGACTCAAGCCACAGGTCTTGGCCATCGAGCGTGTTGACCAATGCGTGGCGTCGGGGGGCGTCGATTCCAGAGTGAGCGTGATGACGCGTTCGACCTCGTCATCGCTGACGCGCCGCGGCGTGCCGGGACGCGGTTCGTCGAGCAGCCCGTCGAGGCCTTTGTCGAGGAAGCGCTGGCGCCATTTGCCAACGGTACGGCGGGCCCAGCCGAGTTGGGCGGCGACGACGGTATTGTTGAGTCCGTCGGCGGCGAGCAGAATGGCCCTGGCGCGTTGGGCAAGAGCCTGCGCGGACTTGCGCCGTCGCGCCCAACTTTGCAGGCTCTCGCGCTCGGCCGGGTTGAGCTTGAGCGGTTTCAATTGAGGACCAGTTGTCGTCGTCTTCCCCATATAGACATGGCGACAACAACCTGTTTAATATTACGCGAACTTTAGATACAGGACACTAGCCCGCATTTCTCACCACGTGGCGAGCGAAAGTGCGTGAGAGGTGCGTCAATACGAGGCGGGCGATGGTCGGCGCGCGGAGGCGTACTTGACGGTCCGTCGAGCACGACGATCGAGCGCAACGAAGTAGTGGCGCACCTATCGCATGCTTTCGCCGTCAGGAGGTGAGCAATGCGGGCTAATCGCTCGCCGTCCCAACCCAAAACGGGCTCGACCAAGCCATACTCCCATCGATCTGCCGCACCCGCAAATAATAGTAGTCCCCCGGCTTAGCCTGCTCGCGGTCGGTATACGAAAATTCCTGGTCGAGCGCTTGACCGCTCGTCACGATTTGGGCGGACAACGCGTCGCTGTGCTCAACCACTTGATACTCTTTCCGCGAGACCTGCCCTTTGAGGTCACCTAGCCGAAACTCGACCGCATTCGCGGGCAACTCTTGCGGCGTACGTGTATAACCGCCCGACCCATTTGACTCCAACGTAGCTTCCATGGCGAGGGTGACCACCGTATCGGGGCTCGCCCCGCTCAACTTCAGCAGCAGCGATTTGCCGCGTCCACGAGTCGGGAAATCGAAATTGATCTTGTTACGGTCCGTCGTATCGCGGCCAACGTGGTAGGTCGCGGGCTGCGTAAACCACGGATCCTCGTAGTCCAAAAGCTGCGCACCCTTCACCGTGAGGGCACCTTTCCAAGGACGCCCACCGCGAGGAACGACGCGCTCGCCGTGAACCTCCGTCGACGATTCAAATGTGATCTGCACCCAGGCGTCGGCTGAGACTTCGCTTTCGAGATAGCGCTTGCTGTATACGATGTTGCCATTCTTGATTACGTCGATCGCATCGATTGGCGCGGTGCCGTTGACACTGCAATCGATCTCGCGCGTGGCGGCGTTGTCCTGGCGCAAACCCATGCGGCTGCCGTTCAGCGTCGCGTTGAGAATGATGCGTTCTCCAGTCGTCGCGTACGTCTTGCGGTCACGGAGTGCGCTAAAGATTTCGTCGCCATTATTTTTCTGAGCCATGGCGGCCGCCAGTCCGCCTAATTGACGGTTACCGATGCCCGAATAACCGGGATGCCCGTTGTGATTGTCCGACGCCCCGACAAAGCCGATTTCATATCCATTCTGCAAATACTTGTTGCCAAACCAGTCGAACGTCCCGTGTCCCGATTGAATCTCAACCAAGCGCTCCATGTCGGCGTCGCTGTTGGTCCAATCACCCGCCTGATGCGCGTGCGGGATGATCAGCACATCGTCGGTACCGTTCTTCTTGCGCAGCCCGGCGTATAGTTCGTCGAGAAGCGGAGCTTGCTGATTCGGCACGCGGCGGCGTCCGGCGCTGTTGCGGAAAAATACGTTGTGGTGCCCGCCGTAGACCAGCCGCGAAGTCCACTCGAACCCGAGAATCGTCGTGAATTTTCCCGGCATGCGGTACTTCTCGACCATCTCTTGTAGCGTTCGCCACTCGCTGTCGTCCATCCAAATGTCGTGCTCAGAAAGGCTTAGAAAATCGAGACGAGCCACGTCGCGACCGAATTTGTAATAGCCGTCGGGCGAGCCCTGGCCCTCGGCGAACGCGGTATGGCCGTGAGTCTCGCCCCAATAAATTCGATACGCCGGATCGTTCTCCACGCGTACTGGATTGCTAGTCGCCTGCATCGACCCGTCTTCGTTCCGAACCGTGAATCGATAGACGCCTGCCCGCTGCAATCGAACATTCTCAAGCAGCGTCATCGCCGGGCTGCCGGCCGCGATTGTCCGGAACGGCTTGCCATTGACCAAAACGTAGAGCGTAGGCGTTTCCGCGCTCGACAAATTCTTACTGCGATCCTCCGAGCGCACCGCTAGCGTAAACGGTTCGTCAGGCTCGACAATCGACGGGGCGACGGCGTTGACGTAGCGAATCTCCTCGCGGCCCAGCACCTCGAACGAAGTCCACTTCGGCGTAAGCAAGTCGCCGTTGCCTTCGAGGTCGACGAAAAACTGCGGAATCACCTGATCATTCGACGACTCCTGCAGTCTCAGCCCCGGACCGCCACCGGGCGTATCGCCGTAGGTGATCGTGACTGTCTCCCCTTCCTTGAGTGACGTACCGCTAAGACGCAGCGGCACGATACCGCCGCGAAGCTGGAAGCTCAACCACTGCGCCCAAGGCCGCGTCCGCGTGAACTTCGCGGCGGGATTCGAACTGCTGACTGTGACGTAGTTGCGCTGCGTCGGATCGTCGGTTTGAACTGCCGCGCGCCGCCCGACGCCGCGAATCAGAATGCCGCCGCCCTCGGCCATCGGCATCGCGCCGACTGTATAGATCTGCGTCAGGGTGACTAGGTCACCGGCGTGAAACGGTCCCAGCGGCGTGAGAGTGAGCGAGCCGGTCGCGCGCGGAATTTCGTCTTTGATTTGAAACTCGCGGGTGTAGCGGCGGATGAACTCCGAGATGTCGTCTATGGGGAGTTGCGCTGGGCCTCGAAGCGCTTTTAGAGCTCGATTGGCGTTGGCGGTAAGCTGCGGAAATCCGTCGGGGAACGGTCCATCCGTCAGCGAATACGCGTTTGCCCACTCCCAAAGAGTGTCGAGCCGCTCCGTAAGGACCGCAACATCGGTTGTGGCCTGCCGAGCCTCATCCTTAAGCACCTCGACCCGCCGCCGAAGCTCGGGGCTCAAGTAGTCGCTAGTGTCCCCGGCATCGTTGTTTTGGGCGGCAAGCGCCAATATCAGCGAGCCAAGCAGAATGAGAGCAAAAACAGTCTGACGGTTCATAGTGGTTAACCGCGGGTGTCGCCCGCTCATCGAGTATAGTCGCCCCGCGCAAAGCAGCGGCAACGGACCCAGGCCAAGATACTATGGTGTTTAGCCTCCCCGCGCCGGATGCTCTCCGACTGCCACTCACTGTGAAATTCATGCGTCTGATTCCAGAGCGTCGCTGGCAAATCTGGGTAGCTGCCCCCGCTGCGTTGGCTGTGCTGCTGTTCGGCACCTACCACCTACTCTTTTTCGCCCGCGCGCAACTCCAGAAAATCATCCGCAACGAGGTAATCGCCGCCCTCGGAGACAGTGCTCGCAACATCCACCACGCCCAGACGAGGCTCGCGTCGGAGCAATCCGCTCTCTTTATCGAAAACAACTTTCCGTCCGCGCCCAACTTTAGAACATCGGTCGACCTACTGACGAACTCAGTCGAGCAAATTGACCCCGACCTCGCCAGACGCGGATTGATTCTAGAATTTGGTGTGTTTAGAGGTTCGACTATCAACTTCATTGCCGAACAGTTGCCCGATACAAAGATCCACGGTTTCGACTCGTTTGAAGGATTACCTGAAGACTGGCGCGCCGAATTCCGTAAGGGTCATTTCAAGATGGACGGCCTGCCCCCGGTTCGACGAAATGTCGAGCTGCACAAAGGCTGGTTCGACGCGGTGCTTCCGGGGTTTAAGCGCAAGCATCCGCAACCCATCGCGTTTGTGCACATGGACGCCGACTTATACTCCTCAACGAAGACCATTTTCGACGAGCTCGGCGACCAAATCGTCGCGGGCACCGTCATCCAATTCGACGAGTTCTTCAATTACCCCGGTTGGCGGCAAGGTGAAGTCAAAGCATTCCTAGAGTTCGCCGAGGCCCAAGGCCTTTCGTACGAATATCTCGGCTATTGCTACTGGACGGGAGGCGAACAAGTCGCAATAAAAGTGCTGGCCAAAGGGCAACACCCGCCAGGCAGCCCTGACGAAAACCAATAGCTCAAATTCGGTTCTATCGCGGGTTGTACCAGATCGGCGACGACCAAGCTCGCTCTTGGATAGTGGCCGGCATGTCTTGGCGCGGCTTGGCGCCTTCGCGAGTCGCGTCCCAAGTTGACCAACGGCACGTCGGGTTTTCCAACACCCGCGCGTAGTAGAAAGCCCGTAGTTCCGCATCAAAGTCCGGATCAGTCCACACCGTCTTGAGCTCGCTTGCTCCCGTCTCGGAGCTAATGGCGCACGTCGCGATATCGACGCTCGCGCCGTTGTCCGGGCAGCGATGCGTCGTGGGATTGACGCTGGCTCCGTCCGAACAGGCAACGTCGTAAACCTTCTCTTCGGTCTCGCCGTCTTTCGACCAGCCTTTGATAATTTGCGTCCGCTGCAGCGCCGCCGCCATCGGGTCGCGTAAGGCCCAAACTGCAAACGTTGGGGCGCCGTCGTCCCCAGCGGGATAGTCGCTACCCATCGTCGCGGCGTTGGCGTAAGCGTTCTTAACAAACTGAGAATCGTCGAGGTCAGCTCCAGCCAACGCCGCGCCACCAAAAAATCGAACTCGTATCCGAGGACCAGACGTCGCAAACGTCTCTTTGCGGCGCATCGCGTCAAACAGCGCGGAGCGAGTATTTTGCTCCGCCCAGACCCCCGCCAGCCCGGCCGCGCCCCAGGTGTGATAGTAGGTATCGCGATAGGTCCTGCCGGAACCGTCTTCTGTGCGGTCGGTCGTCGGTGTGTTCAGCACGGGGTCGCCGCCGGTGCTATTCGAGCCGCTGCCGGGCACCGAACCTCGCAACATAGCGCTGTCATCGAGCAGACCGACCTTCGACCAGTAGTTGTCTTCCTCGAACGAGCCGGCCGCGACGTGGGTATCGCTCGATCCGATCATGCCGAATTTGAATGGATTCTTCACGCCGCCGTCCTCGATTTCGAGGCCCCTGCGGTAGGCGTCACGCACATAGCTGCCGGGTGGCTCGCTAAAGATTTTCGTGGCGATCCGGTAGGGCATAATTTCGAAATTGGCCCACTCGTCATTGGGTGAGAGTGCGGGGTTAGTTTCGGAGGTTCCCTTCACCTGGCTCACCTCGACGATGGGTTCGTTGCGCATGCGCGTCTCGGCATACTCGTTGTCGATCGGCTTGCTCTCGTCGTAGTAGTAATTCATTTCGAACATGCGCCCGCTGGACCCGTTCATGTTGTGTGGAATGGCAAGAGCGTCGATACCCTCGTCGCGCCAACCGTCCATCGCTTCCCAAAGATCCTCGGGGTTCTTCGAGTCGAGAGTCGAGAACGGCGCCGGCGGGTGTTCGGAACCGCGGAAGATCACGTTGCGATGCAAGTTATCGCGATTCTTTCCCGACGAGGTGAATTCGTAGCCGATGAATGCAGTGAAGTTGCCGGGATCGTTATGGCGCTCGGCCGAGGCTACAATCTCAGCCCACGCTCCGCGTACGACGTCCATGTTCAGGAATTCGTTGGTGCGTCTCACGCCGACGAATTGAGCACGACGCTCCGTGATGTTTTTTGCGGACCGCAGGGCTGCGGCGTCCGGGTGGCTGTAAGCAGGAGAATCTGGATCGAACATCCCCGGCATCATGCCCAGATACGTTCCGTGGTCCGTTACTGCCTGGAAGTCGAGCGGACGATCGAGTTGCAGGTCCCTCCCTCCTGGGTGCTTGATGGCCTCGCCCTTGGCGAAGCGGTAGGCATCGTCTGCATTGGCCATCGTGCCAAAGATGAATGCGTCAAACGAGTAGCGGGTGTGGACATGCAGGTCGCCAAAGTAGGCGTTGCGATCCGAATTGGGAGCCTCGCTGCTAGCCGCCGGCTCAACGTTCGTTGTCACTACGACAGGCCCGTCGCCACCGCAGGTGGCTAACAGAAAGGCGCACAGCAAAGGAACAAGGCAGCGTCTCATAAACGAAGTACTCCAGTCAAAATTGGCGGGCGCACCCAAATTAATGCCGCAACCCAACAGGTACAAGGTAGCGCACAAGCGGCAAGCGAGCCCATTCCGGCCCGGGGACTCAGCGGGCGGGGACTCACCGGGCCGGGACTGGCACATGAGACAACAAAATCTCCTCACCATTCCGAACCCTCGTGCTGCCTGTCCCCCACCGAGCAGATGACCTAGTGTCCTGTCTCTAAAGTTCGATTACAAAAGCGGGCGAGGGAAGCGAAGATTTGGTCGGCGGTTTTGGACCAGACGAACGGCTTGGAGTCGGCGTTGCTGAGTTGGATGTAATCCTCGATGGCGCGTTCCAACTCCGCTGTGCTGCGATGTACGCCGCGGCGAATCTGCTTCTGGGTCAGAGTGGCGAACCAACGCTCGACAAGGTTGATCCAAGACGCGCTGGTCGGCGTGAAGTGCAGATGGTAGCGCGGCCGTTTGGCCAGCCAACGCTGAATAATCTGGGTCTTGTGGGTTCCGTAGTTGTCGAGGATCAAGTGGATCTCGAGCGAGTCGGGGACCGCCTGGTCGATGGTGTCGAGAAACTTGCGAAACTCGACCGCGCGATGACGGCGATGACACTCGCCGATCACATGGCCGGTCTTGACATCCAACGCGGCAAACAGCGAGGTCGTCCCGTGGCGCTTGTAGTCGTGCGTGCGGCGCTCGATTTGTCCGGGACGCAGCGGCAGCAGCGGCTGCGTGCGGTCCAGGGCTTGGATCTGAGACTTCTCGTCAACCGACAGCACCAACGCCCGCTGGGGCGGGTTGAGATACAGACCGACGATGTCGCGCACCTTCTCGACGAACAACGGATCTTGCGAGAGCTTGAAAGTTTCGCTGCGATGGGGTTGCAGCGCGAAGGCCTTCCAGATGCGCTGCACGCTGGAGTGACTCAAGCCACAGGTCTTGGCCATCGAGCGTGTTGACCAATGCGTGGCGTCGGGGGGCGTCGATTCCAGAGTGAGCGTGATGACGCGTTCGACCTCGTCATCGCTGACGCGCCGCGGCGTGCCGGGACGCGGTTCGTCGAGCAGCCCGTCGAGGCCTTTGTCGAGGAAGCGCTGGCGCCATTTGCCAACGGTACGGCGGGCCCAGCCGAGTTGGGCGGCGACGACGGTATTGTTGAGTCCGTCGGCGGCGAGCAGAATGGCCCTGGCGCGTTGGGCAAGAGCCTGCGCGGACTTGCGCCGTCGCGCCCAACTTTGCAGGCTCTCGCGCTCGGCCGGGTTGAGCTTGAGCGGTTTCAATTGAGGACCAGTTGTCGTCGTCTTCCCCATATAGACATGGCGACAACAACCTGTTTAATGTTACGCGAACTTTAGATACAGGACACTAGCCCGTTTCTCCCAGCAATGATCCGGCACCGCCGGTCGGTCGTTGCCGCAAGCGCGTTGTCAAGGTCTCCCGGCTCTCGCCCGGGGAGTTTCCTGACGTTTTAAGTCTCCAACGACCACGCCGCTCGCGATGACGCGACTCCCGCTCTTGCCTTCCCGTAAAACGCACTACGTCGGCCTCCGAAATGAGTTTCGTCACGGCTCAATAGCCCACCCGCCAGTGCCTGAGCTCAACGCTTCGGCCATGGCGTCAGCGCCACCGCCACCGCCACATTACTCGAGGTCAGCGTGGTTCGCTACTCCGTCGCTGTGTGGCTCTTTCATCCCCTACTCCCCGCCGATTTATCCCGGCGCTTTCGTGTTGTCACGATTTAACCCGTGTCCTCTTCAGCTCCCGAATCTTTCTCGCGGCCCAGCGCCACCTGCTCGGTGAAACAAAATTGGGAATTCTGTTTCACCGAGGCTGGAAGGATTGTCCGCCACTGGTTTAGCGCAAGACCGAGCCGCTCGGAGGACCCGAACCCAACCGTTTCGGGCGCGCTTTGACCGTGGTGTACACTGCTGTTTTAGGCACTTTCGTGGCATTGCTACTTCCCGTGAAACGCTTCTCCCAATAGCGTTAGGGGCTCGACTATAAAGCAGCTCCACGAGTACGTCTAGGTCGTTCCCGAAAGCCTGAGAGAACGACTTGGGGGCCTAGTTCCCATCCCGAGGTATAGCTTGTTTTTGGCGATATCCAGTGGTTCCGGAACCACCTGGCGATGCACCAAGAGGTGCGCCTCGTGTCTGGGGATTCCCGTCGAGGCTAGTAGTGCTGCAGCTCAGGGCCAGGATTACGAGTCTGACCCGACACTACGCAAGGACCTCGAAACGAAATCAGGGATGGTCTCACAATAGTCTGAATCGGGCTACTGGACTACTTACGAGATTGACATCGTAAAGTAGTCCAGTGTATCATGTCACTATATGATTGAAAAACATAGAGGTACATAGCATAAGTGGAATACCTAGACAAACTTCAAGATGATTTATTCCATTTGGCACGCGTAGCTCTTGGTGGCCAACAGCAGGATGTGCACCTGTTGGTTCGCAAGATTGCTCGCCGTTACCGCACCTCCGACTCCAAACTTGCAGAGCAGCTCACCACACTCTTGAGGAATTCTCCGACGCGGGCTTCGCCCACGAGGCGCGTGGACCCATCCACTCTTCCTGTGGACGGAGACTCGCGCCTCCCTCTGATGCGGCTTGTCGAGAGTCCTGTTCTCGAGGTGGAACCGGTCTATGACGAACGGACGTGGCAAGCGTTACGCCAGGTCGTGGCCGAGCGACAGCGAAGCGACAGATTAGTTGCTGCGGGTATAGACCCAACGAGAAGCGTCCTCTTCACAGGGCCTCCTGGGGTAGGAAAGACTCTGGGCGCGAAATGGATAGCGCGAGAACTTGGCCAGCAGCTTGCCACACTCGATCTCTCAGCAGTGATGAGTAGCTTCTTGGGCCGCACCGGCAACAACGTACGAACAGTGTTGGACTATGCCAAGGAACACGACTGCATTCTCCTCCTAGATGAGTTGGACGCAGTTGCGAAACGGCGGGACGATTCGACCGAGATCGGTGAACTCAAGCGCTTGGTTACTGTTCTCTTGCAAGAGGTCGATGATTGGCCTTCGACAAGTCTCCTAGTTGCAGCAACCAATCATCCGCATCTCCTCGATCGCGCCGTCTGGCGGCGATTCGAGATGGTCGTTGACTTTCCCCTCCCAGGTTCGGCGGAATTAACAACGTTAATAACGGACTTGCTTGATCTGCCAGCGGGCTCCGCGTGGCCCTCGGTACTCGGACAAACGCTCAATGGTTGCTCCTTCAGTGACGCCGTTCTGCGACTTCGCAACGCTCGCCGATCAGCGGCGCTGAAAGACGAAAATCTCGAGACTGGGCTGGAATTTGTGGTGCGCGACGCCGCCGGGAATCTCACTCAGACAAGACGGCAGCAACTGGCCGTAGCGCTCTGTAGTCAAGGACTTGCGTCGCAGCGTCAAGCGAGCGAGTTGACTGGGATTAGTCGCGACACAATTCGAAAGCACTCCCAGAACGGAGTGGAGGAATAGTAGATGGCAGAGCCTCGAAACTACTTGTTGGGCTACGGGGAGCGCCTAAATGCTGACGTAGATATTGGCTCAAGCGGTGGCCCGAAGGAGCAGCCCTATTCGTTCGATGAGGCTCACGACTACTTGGCACCGATGCTTACGAAGGCCGCGGAAGATCTGATGTCTCTGCCGGAGGCAGCCTGTCCTGAGGGCCAAGCCGTCGCGTCGTTCACTTTACATCCTGAGTACTACGCCAAGAGCTACTTCCCCAGCGCCGTGTTAAACCGGGCGGGGCTTCGTACTGTGGGTAGCCGTGCCCGCATGGTCAAACCGAAGAAGCGTAGCCGCGGTAGGAAGCCTGAAGAGATGGTCACGACCGAGCTATTTGTAGCCGGGGCTCGCTCTTCATTCGGGCTTCTGGCCTCGGAGCTGCCTACGTGGGCGTCGACCAAAACGGAAGCCAAACAGTTGATAGGAATCGAGGAGATACTTGCGCTCAGCCCCAGCGAACGGCTGCGCCCGCTGCCCGAGTCGGAAGAGGCACTGCCGCTAGAAGTTGTCCTTCATGCGAGCGGGAGCGTTCGCGACCGATTTATTTTAGCTGGCTTTCGAGAGTTCCTTAGCGGGATGGGTATCGAGCCTGACCTCAACCGTATCTTCTTTGCGGGTAAGCTATGCTTTCTGCGGACAAGAGCCTCAAAGTTGCAAGCCGGAGAAATGGCAAAGTTTTCCTTCCTGCGCGTTCTTCGCGAAATGCCGAGGCTGAGAACAACAACCCCCATTATTCGAGGAAATTTTCCTAGGTCTCGTCCGATTGAGCTACCCAAGGGCGCGGCCGTTGATCAGAAGCTACGGGTGGCTCTATTCGACGGTGGACTGCCCAAAACAAGCCCGCTAACTGCTTGGGCACAGCCTTTAGACGTACCTGGAGTGGGAGCTACCGACAACGATCTCCTCTGGCATGGCGAGACTGTTACGTCAGCGCTACTGTTCGGATCTGTTAGTGAAGGCGATCCTGAGCCGCCATTTTGCCAAGTCGATCACTATCGGGTCTTGGACAGCAAGTCGGCAAACGATCCCTTCGAATTGTACGAAGTGCTTGAGCGGATCAAGACGGTGTTGGACAGCCAAAACTATGAGTTCGCGAGTCTTAGCATAGGGCCAACACTGCCAGTCGATGATGAAGATGTTCACGCATGGACTGCTGTTCTGGACGAACACTTATCAGAGGGTCGGTGCCTAAAAACGATTGCAGCTGGCAACACAGGCGAGGAACCTCAGGATCCCGTTCTACAAAAATGGCGTGTGCAAGTCCCGTCGGACTGGGTGAACGGACTGACAGTGGGAGCTACTGACCGCCGAACCGGAGAATGGAACAGGGCACGCTACAGCTCTAGGGGGCCTGGCCGTTCTCCGGGTATCGTTAAACCTGACGTCGTAACCTTTGGCGGCAGTGAGAAAGACCCATTTTGGGTCTGCGATCCGAATAGTCCAGGACGAATTATCGCCACCGCCGGAACGAGCTACGCTGCTCCGGCAACTTTAAGATCTGCCGTAGCGGTGCGAGCACACTTCGGGCAGGTGTTGAGCCCCCTAGCGATCAAAGCTCTTCTTGTTCATAGTACTGACGATGGTGGACATTCGCGCGAAGAAGTAGGCTGGGGCCGTCTCCCCAACAACCTTGACGACTTGGTTGTTTGCGCTGAAGGGTGCGTGCGAGTCGTCTATCAAGACACAATCTTTGCAGCCAGTCCCAGACGCATTCCTATCCCTATGCCGCACGGAAGGCTGACGGGGAAGGTCAATATTACAGCGACGTTCTGCTTCGCAACGCCTGTCGACCCAGAACATTCCGGGAACTACACCAAAAGTGGGTTGAGCGTTGTCTTCCGGCCAAACAAAACGAAATTTAGCCGAACAGACGCGATCCACGCTGATACCGCTGCCTTTTTTCGGCCGAAGGAGCTCTACCCCATAGAGCAAAGTCTGCGAGGCGACGCGCACAAGTGGGAAACCTGTTTGCATCGCCGGGTTGGAAAGTTTGCTAGCAGCCTAAACGAACCAGTTTTTGACATTCACTACAACGCTCGCGCAGAGGGGCACAGCGATTCCGGCGCCGACAAGATCCGTTATGCGCTCGTTCTAACTATCGAGGCACCTGGGGTCGGGGATCTGTACGATCGTGTCGTGCGGACGTACCCGACAAAGCTACAGCCCCTCAACCCAGTTATCGAAGTACCCGTCCGAACACACGTGAGTTGAGAATGCCCCACTGGGCAAGGAGAGTATCTCAAATTGGCAAACAAGAAGAGCGGATTCAAGCCAGGTCAGAAGGCGAAAGCTTCGGGTCAGTACCAGCAAGTGGGACCTCGCGGAGGTAAGGGTCGCGAGGTAACGACGGTCAAGGGTGAGCCCTTGCCGCCGACCACAAAACCTGGAAGCACGTATACGCTAGTTGATCCGAGCAAAAACAAGTCAGGTCGCGGATAGCAGGTGTGGTCAGCTCCCTGGCCATTGTCACGAGCCAGAAAAAGGGGGACGAAAAAGGGGGACAACGCCCGATTTTCTCTCTTCGCCCATTCAAAACACCCGTACCGCCATATCAGAAGATCTTTAACCCCATTGAAGTCAACATGAGAACGGCGCTGACAAACTAGACCACAGAACGGCGTTTTAAAGCCGTTCAAGGGCGGCGGAAAATTAGACCGCCCGGGTGGTCCGCTGGCATCCATTCGGTGTTTTGTGGAACACGGGAAGGATGTATCGCGTGGAGCTATATGCTCAAGTACGGCGCAGTGTCTACGTCGAAGGGCTGAGTGAACGCGAAGCCGCCAAGCGGTTTGGCTTAGCGCGGGAGACGGTGCGCAAAATGCTGCGCTACGCTGCTCCGCCGGGCTATCGGCGGAGCAAACCGGTGAGACGGCCGAAGCTCGAAGCGTTCACCGGAATCATCGATCAGATCCTGCTCGACGATCAGCAACAACCAAAGAAACAACGTCACACCGCGAAACGCATCTTCGATCGCCTACGCGAGGAGTACGATTTCAGCGGTGGCTACACGATCGTCAAGGACTACGTCCGCGAGAAGAAGCTCGGTGGACAAGAGATGTTCGTGCCACTGGCGCATCCGCCCGGCGACGCGCAGGCCGACTTCGGCGAAGCGGTTGTCGTTATCAATGGAGTCCAGCGCAAGGCGCACTTCTTGGTTGTCGATCTGCCGCACAGCGACGACGCCTTCGTTAAGGCCTTTCCCGCCGAGACGACGGAAGCCTTTTGCGAAGGACACAACGCCGCGTTTCGTTATTTCGACGGCGTGCCACGCAACATCGTCTACGACAACACGACGCTGGCGGTGGCAAGGATTCTCGGCGACGGCACGCGCAAACGTACGCGGGTGTTCAGCGAACTGCAGTCGCACTACCTGTTCGCCGATCGTTTCGGGCGTCCGGGCAAGGGCAACGACAAGGGAAAAGTCGAAGGGCTAGTGGGCTTCGCACGGCGCAATTTCATGGTGCCGATCCCGAGATTCGAGAGTTGGGAAGCCTTCAACGAACACCTCGAAGAGAAGTGCCGAGCCAACCGTGAACGGCGTTTGCGACGGCACACCGAAACCGTCGGCGAACGCTTCGAGCGCGATCGGGAAGCGCTCTTGCCCTTGGCACCGACAGCCTACGATGCCTGCGACAAACGCTCGACAAGGGTGACTTCGTTGTCGCTGGTGCGCTACGCGACAAACGATTATTCGGTGCCAACGCGTTACGGCCACCGCCAGGTCCTGATCAAAGCCTACGTGGATGAGGTAGTGATCTGTTGCGGCAGCGAAGAGATCGCCCGCCATCAGCGCAGCTATGAACGTGAAGAGTTGGTTTTCGATCCGCTGCACTACTTGGCGTTGTTGGAACGCAAGACCAACGCGCTCGATCAAGCCGCGCCGTTGGTCGGCTGGGAGTTGCCGCCGGAGTTTGCGAAGCTGCGACGACTGCTCGAATCGCGGTTGGACAAAGCGGGCAAGCGCGAGTACGTACAGGTCCTGCGACTGTTGGAGGACTTCCCCCTTGAGCACGTCGCAACGGCGGTGCGCCAAGTCTGTCTACTGGGAACGATTGGCTTTGACGCCGTCAAGCATCTACTGCTGTGCGCGATCGAGCAACGTCCGCCGAAGCTCGACTTAACGAAGTATCCCCACCTGCCGACGGCTCAGGTCGAGCAGACGTCGCCGGCATCCTATCTGGCGCTGCTAGCAGGAGCAAGCTGATGGCGAAGTCGAGAATGCTGCTGGAAACCCACCTGAAAGCGCTGCGGCTGCCGACCTTCCTGCGCGAGTACGACAAACTGGCTCGGCGCTGCGCCGCCGAAGGCTTGGACTTTCGGGACTTCCTACAGCAACTCTGCGAGCTGGAACTGGTCGATCGCGAGCAGCGGGCGACCGAGCGTCGCATCAAGGCCGCCAAGTTCCCGGTGACGAAGAGTCTCGACACGTTCGACTTCTTGGCCATACCCTCGGTGAACAAGAAGCTCGTTCTGGAGCTGGCGCGCTGTGAGTTCATCGACCGCCGTGAGAACGTCTTGGCGCTGGGGAACTCCGGCACCGGCAAAACGCATATCGCCTTGGCGCTGGGACTGGCAGCTTGTCAGAGCGGCTATCGCACACGTTTCACCACCGCCGCGGGATTGGTCCATGAACTGCTCGAAGCCCGTGACGAACGGCAACTACTACGGGTCCAGAAACAACTTGCCAAGCAGGATCTACTGATCGTCGATGAACTGGGCTATGTGCCGCTGTCGAAGACCGGGGCAGAGCTGCTGTTCGAGATCTTTTCGCAGCGCTACGAACAGGGCTCGACGTTGCTGACCTCGAACCTGCCGTTCACCGAGTGGACCGAGGTGCTGGGTTCCGAACGCATGACCGGCGCTCTGCTTGACCGGCTCACGCATCACGTCCATATCCTCGAGATGAACGGCGACAGCTACCGCCTCAAGCAAAGCAAAAAGAAGCGCCCGCGCTCTTCAAACTGACCCGCCGGCCGCTCGCGCCGGTTTGCGTGGGCCGTCTTCCACTACGCCTGGGCCGCCCTAAAGGGCGTCCTCAGGCTCCGTTCCAGCCGTCCCACGCAAACCGCTGGATCCCCGCCAACTGGTCTATTTTTGCTCCGCCGAAGCGGTCTACATTTACTCCGCCCTTGACAGGGGGACAACGCCCGATTTTCTCTCTTCGCCCATTCAAAACACCCGTACCGCCATATCAGAAGATCTTTAACCCCATTGAAGTCAACATCTTGACCCTAATCCCTAGCCCTCAAAACCCCCAAAAACTTGACACGCACCTGTAGTATGGAAACAGTTGGCTACGGCGATTGCCTAGCTATAGCGAAAGATGTGACCACCCATCCGGCTCCGTGAAAGGGGGGCGACAAAACGAGGTTTAGGTCTTGGCCATCCTCGTGAAAAAAACAACCGAGCAACTCGGCGTAGAAGTAGCGCTCACCGCACAACGCCGCTGGTGCGCGGGGATGAGCACGCGAGAGAAACCTCGTCCTGGTACTCGATTTTTAGCGAAATCCGGACAAATCCGGACATTCCTCGAGGAGTGTTGTGCCTATGTATGGGTAGAAAATCCCTAACCCGCTGATTCTAAAGGCCAAGAACTCCCGGGCGGCAATATCCCGATTTACGGCCCTCATTACCGGTTGATCCGCTCGCGGAAATCGCTCACTTTGGCGGGCTGACCATGATATGCGCGCCGGCGGTGCCTGGGTACATCAGCCAAGGGGCGTTTCCTGGCGTGGTCGTCAGGCCCGTTGACTCCGGGGTCGCGTAGGCCGAATAGACGACCCAGCGTAGGTAAGGTTCGATGATTTCACCCTTGGACGAGTCGAAACCTTTGCCGGTCAGCACATAAAGCATGCGAGGACTGCGCGGCATTTTGATCAGCCCTTCGTCGGCGCGTTTCCAGCGAATCTGGTGGCGTTCCTTGCCTTTGTACCCCTGGGACGTGAGTTCGCGCCCCAGCGCCATGAACGGTTCGAGGTCACTGTGATAACAGGCGACGGAAAAATTCTTGTCGGTCGGCGTGTCGGCCAAACAGATCAGATTGTTGGAACCCTCTCGCAGCGTGACCAGCCTACCTGTGGGGGCGTAGCCCAATACGGCGGCCTCAGCGCGACTTTCCTCGGGAGCAGCGAGCACGCTCGCGGCTATCTGGTCGGCGGCGGAGGGAATTTCGGCGAACAGAGACGACGACGCGAGTAACAAAAATGCAACGAGCTTTCGCATGACTAATGTTCCGAGTATAAGCTCCGACAGGGGTTAGCGCTTTGTCGTCTTGGCCTGCTCTTGCCGCTCTTGGGCACGAGCGATACGGAGGATATTCGGCACGTCGTAGTTTCCCTCATGGCAGGCATACTCGTAAATCGGGCCCTCGGTCGTGGTCAGCGGAAATTCGGCGCTCCACGGTTTAGTCCATGACGACGGGTCGTCGACCGTAAACTCGTAATGGATCGTATCTGCGTCGACGCGCGTGAAGCGTTCGACAACATGCAAGTTTTCGCCGGAGCCGTAGAAGCGCGTCTTACCGGTGAAGTTCGTCGTGTCGACGACCAGCGTATTGCCTTCCCAATGGCCCCGCGAGTCTCCGGGAAACTGGCGGATGTTTGAAGAGATGTGCGGGCGGCCGTCTAGCGGGATAATGCGCGGACCGTTGTTGTTCATCTCTTGGAGGATCGCGACATAACCTTTGCCCTGGAAAATTTGCAGAATATTGTTGTATGACGGCGGCAGCATCGGCGGCCCCTCGTGCCGCCATACGATGCATCGCTCGGTCAAGGGCCGCGTCTCGTGGCTGTCGAAGCTTGTCCGCGGAAGCGAGTCTTTTCGCTTTTTAGCTTCCGGCGTCAAAGCAGGAACTCGGCCATCCGGCGGATCGACAATCATCGATGTTCGTCTGCTCGATAGCCCCTTTGGTTTCGCCGTGGCCAGCCAGATCGCATTGTCGTAGTGGATGTTCTCTTTGGTCTGCTGAAGCCGTTTGCGAATTTTGTCCTCGTCCTGCTCATTGATCGCGGTTCTCGCCAGCGGGTCAACCCCATCGGCGGTGAGTATCTCCGTTAGCTGAGCCGCTTCCTCTTCCGTGAAAAATTCCTTGCCGGCCAGGTGCGCGGGTCGCTCGAGCGGCGTGAAAGTGGCGCTCGTCCATAGCCCTTGTAGGTCCGGTTGGCCGTCGGGGGTGCGAGACGGACTCCAGGTTTTTGACTCAGACGAATTGCTCTGCCCGGCGACAGAAGCCGCCAAAACCATCGCGAGAATGCCGATTGAGCTGGAAAGTCGACTGCTCATGGGACGTCTCCTATGTCACAGGCTGGGCTGCAGGCGCGGGTACCGCGATACCGCCGAGCGCGGACTTCAATTTGTCATCGCTGGAGACAGTCTAGCCGGTATCGCCAACTTGATGCTTGACCTAGCGATGACGACGGATCAATGACAGCCAGCGATACGGCGTAAACTACGCGCGCTGACTGCCGAACACGATGGCTAACCCTTTGCAGATGATATGCCTGGCTGACTGATTCGACTGCGTGGCGTTAAATTCCCCGACTGGCATTGAGAGGCTGAGTGCGACAGTGCACGCGGTGTTGATCGCGTGCCTGTCGCCGAAAGCCGTGGACAACTTCTATGGCAAGACGATAGGCCAGAACTTTTCGAAGCGTAAGCTCACCATTCATGACGTGGAAGTCCAGCAACTCGGCGATATCGCCATTGTGCTTTTCGATTGGGACTTCGACGCCACCAGACAAGAAGACGCCGCGGAGATCCGAACCAAGGTCCGCGAGTCGCAGATTTATCTACGCAGGGACGGGGAGTGGGCGCTGACTCACGTGCACTACTCGGGCGAGCGCCGGACAGCGCCGATGGAAGGGTTTTGAACTCCTCCGAGGCTGGTTCGCCACGTCAGGCAGCACTTTCGGGACTTGGGAAACGAAATTGGGCGTCGTCCCCTTTTTCCTACTCGACCACACTTTGGTGGAGGACCCCGGCTTGGCCGACTTAGCAAGCCTGACCCGGCCACCGGAGAGTCCGTGCCTTTTTTGATCGGCTACGGTGTTTTGGCGAACGTCAAGGAGTCCAGGCCCCATAACTCGTTGACAGGATACCCCCCGTGTTCAAAATCGCCGTTTTCAGCGCCCATAGCGTTCCACGCAACGGTCCAGTTTCGCGCCGCCGCGGTCAGTTGTAAACTAGCTTAGGCCGCAAACACATCATGCGCATGCTTCTCGCTACCTTGTCATTCTTGGCGCTCACAAGCGCCGTCGCTTTGGGAGACGCTCCCACTACGACGAAAGTGCTAATCATCACCGGCGATCACGAAGACCCGTGGGAAGAAACGACGCCGGTCTTGGAGCAGATTCTGACCAACGCCGGTCACGAAGTGGACGTGACCCAAAAGCCGCGGTTAGACCTCAAGCCGGAAAAGCTCGAGGCCTACGATCTGTTGCTGCTGAACTACTCAGACACCGGACCCGGCGCGACGGCCAACCCCGACAGCGTCTGGACGGACGCGAACAAGCAGGCGTTCGCCGGCGCCATCAAGGCCGGCACGGGACTCGTCGTCTTGAACCATGCATCAGCGGCGTTCAGCGACGATTCGGACTGGAGCAAGAACTTCGCGCGGATCACCGCCGGCGGTTGGCGAAGACAGGGTGTTCTCGGCGATGTGCGGGAATTCCCCGTGACCGTGCAGAGGGACCATCCCATCACGCGAGGCATCAGCTCGTTCAACCACGGCCGCGACGAGCTGTTCCAAAACTCGCTGATTACCGAAGGCAGCAAGGTCCTCGTCACCGGGTTCAATGGAAAAGAGCAGGACCAGCCGGTGTTGTGGGTCAACAGCTACGGCAAGGGCCGCGTCGTCCAGTACACGTTGGGACATGACCCCATCGCCATGCAAGGAAACGGCTTTCGCAAACTGCTGGTTCGCTCAGTCGCGTGGGCCGGCGAAAAGGGGTTTCGCATGCTCTTCGACGGCAAGACGCTGGCCGGCTGGGAAGGCAATAGCAGGTATTGGAGCGTCGAAAACGGGGCGATTACGGGCCAGGGGCCCTCTTGGCGGGCGATGCCCTTCCATGAATTCATTTCCACGATAGAGGAATTCGCGGACTTCGAGCTGCGACTCGAGGCGAAGGTCATCGGACAACGCAATTCCGGCGTCACCGTACGGACTCGCCGCGAACCGCTGCGATTGACGCACGTCGTCAAGGGCTACGAGATTGATATGGGAATGCAGCGATGGGGCTGGGTATATGAGGAGGGCGGCACGCGCCGACTCCTCAATCGCGACGTTCAAGATGAGCTCCAACCCAAGGTGCGGGAGGTCCTTCGACAGGGAGAATTCAACGATTTCGTAATTCGTGGCGAAGGCAACCGAATTCGGGCCTGGATCAACGGCGTTGCGTTCGAATATGTCGATACGGATGCAAAGCTAGCCCAAGAAATGCGAAAAGGCACGATCGGCTTCCAACTGCACAACGGACCTCCGCAAATCGTATCCTTCCGAAACATTCGAATCAAAGAGCTGCCCTAAGCCCGCGCCTCGCCAAAACTACGTAGCCGTTTAGATTGAGGAGCTTGTGTCGTGAACCGCACCGGAAGGTGTGAATTAATTCGAATTCGACGAGTTTTGGCGCACCTAAGTCCGTTTGAATCAACACCGGTAGATCGCCGAAATCGATTGTTTCACACCTTCCCGTCCCCTTCACCCGCTAGATTCAAATCTCCGTAAACCGATGTTATATAGGTTGCTAGGTTTTACCCCTGTCCCCGATCTCCCCTGTCCCCGATCTCCCGCCGGGCGTCGAGCTGCTGGACGAACGGCGTTTCGGATGGATCCCGAGGTGGTAGACTGGACAGAATCCCCGTCCGCGAACGTGTGGTCACGAGAGCACTTTGGCTGATCGCGAAGGTACGTCAGGATATCGGTGCCGGTAGCCAAGGGACGGGCAATAGTGCTCGGTGCGGGAATTCAAGGCGTCTGCGCGGCGCTCGCGCTACACAGTCAAAACTACGTCGTAAAGCTTATAGATGAGGCTCCTGACTGCATGCTGCGCGCCAGCTTGGTCAACGAAGGAAGAATTCATCTGGGCCTGCTCTATGCCGCTGACGAGGGCTCAAAAACGTCCAGGCTCATGCTAAATGCGGCATTGCAGTTCGCACCACTTATTGAAGATTGGGTGGGCGGGAGCATCGACTGGGCCGGGATGAAATCCAACCCGTTCACATACGTCGTCCTGCCGAACTCCATGCACACGCCCGACCATGTAATGGCTCACTACGAGCAGTTGGATCTGGATTACAAGACCCGTTTCCGCTCGGCATCCTCGAACTATCTTGGGGAGACCGTGGAAACACTGTGGCAGAAGGCGCCACTTCCGGACGGGCTGAACCCCGAACTCGCCGGTGCTGTCGTCCGCTCACCTGAGGTAGCCCTCGACCGCACGAAGTTCAGAGAGATCATGCGCGCCGCCATCAGAGCGGCCGCGGGCATCGAGCCGCATTATCAGCACCGAGTTGAAGCTGTTAGGCGAACACCGGAAGGGTTCCTAGTCGAGGGGACGGCGCTTGACGTTGGGCGGTGGCAGGCGAGCGCCGATATCGTGGTGAACTGCCTTTGGGAAGGACGCCTGAAGATCGACCAACAGCTGGGCATAACGCCAGAGCGCTCTTGGGTTTACCGGTTAAAGTATCGGGTGCTTGCCGAGCTTCCGGTACATCTATCAACAATTGGATCCTTCAGTTTTGTTCAAGGCCCCTTCGGGAATCTTGTTACCTACCCCCACGGCGGCAGCACTTATCTGTCTTGGTATCCCTCGTGTATGCGAGGCTGGTGTACCGACATCGCGACGCTGGAGTGCACCCCAAAACTGAGACAGATGAAAGTGGGACAATTTTCAGTGAATGGAAAAGGAGTCCCCGATGAGAGAGAGAAAAGATAGGGTTGCGAGGAAGCAGCGCTCGTATGAAGTTGAGTTCAAGGAATTGGCGGTAAGCCGCATGCTTCGCGGTGAGAACGTCGTCAAATTGAGCGGTGAGTTGGACGTGCGGCGCAGCGTGTTGTATCGCTGGCGCGACACCTACCGCGCCGAGGGACGCAGCGGTCTTGAGCGGCGTCAAGGGCGGCCGCGTCCCGGACAAGAGGTTGTGCAATTGGATAGCGATCCGAGCGCCGATCGCATTGCCGAACTCGAACGCCTAGTCGGTCAACAAGCGGCGGAATTGGATTTTTTCGAACGAGCCTTCAACGCCTTAAAACCGGCGATGCCGAACCAAGTCGCTCGCAACGCGAGCGGCTCTACAGCGTCATCGACGAAATTCGCGTTGAAGGCCGACTCAGCGTCGAGCGCGCCTGTGCACTCGGAGAAGTCAGCCGAGCCGGATATTACCGGCAATTAGAGCGAGACAAGCCTGTCGAATCCAACCTGGAAGTGCGTGACCGTATGCAACGCATTACGCTCGCAAATCGCCGCTACGGCTATCGTCGAGTGACCGCCGAACTGCGTAGGCAGGGCTTTACGGTGAACCACAAGAAGGTCTTGCGGCTGATGCGCAACGACAATCTGCTGGCGATACGCAAGCGCCGCTACGTATTGACGACGGACTCGGATCAGCACCGCGCGATCTACCCAAACTGGGCCAAAAACCTGCAGATCGACGGTCTCGATCAGCTCTGGCAGGCCGCCATCAGCTACGTGCGCATGCGCCGTTCGTTCGTCTACTTGGCGGTCGTGATGGACTCGTATTCCCGGCGCGTGGTGGGCTGGGAATTGGGGCCTTCTCTCGAGGCCATATTGGCAGTGAACGCGCTGCGCAAAGCGATCGAGTTTCGCTGTCCGAAGCCGGGGCTGGTGCATCATTCCGATCAAGGCACGCAATATACCTCGCGGGCTTATGTCAGTCTGCTGGAAGAAAACGGCGCGTTGATCTCGATGAGCCGGCGAGGAAACCCGTACGACAATGCGCGCATGGAAAGTTTTATGAAGACGCTCAAAAGCGAGGAGGTGAACCTACAGACGTATCAATCGATGGACGAAGCGCGCGCTTCGATCGAGGAGTTTATCGACGCGGTGTACAACCAAAAGCGCCTGCATTCGGCGTTGGGGTATCGGCCTCCGCAGGAGTTCGAGCAGTTGTTGCCAGCGAGCGAAGAGCTCAGAAACCCGCAGTTTGAGTTTTCTGAGGCATGAGGAAATCTATCGAGACAGTGGTCGCACTCGGGACGGGAGAATGTCCCGCCCCGAGCGCTCATCGTCTCGCTGAGTTTCCAGCCGGGTATTGCTTGGCGGGTTGCTCTCCAGCATTGCCCGCCTCCGCTTTCCCGGCCGTTTTCAAGTGTGCGGCACGTTCGCCGAAAAGGCTATACTTTTTCAGCGAACGGCAACTGTCCCATTTTTAAGCTGTCTCAGCTTAGGGGTGCATGCCAGAGAGTTCAGGGAGTTCGGGGACAGGGGCGAATCCCCATGGGAGTTCGGGGACGGAGTTCGGGGACAGGGGGAGTTCGGGGACAGGGGCGAATCCCCATAACTCTGTGTCAGTCTGTTCTGCGGATATCAATGTTCACTAATAGATCGCACCTCTGAGCACTCCGTGGTGCCTCACGAAGGCTGAGCGTGATCCGGCTTGTCTCCGATGCTGAAATCGGCCAGTACCTCACGAGCTTGGCTGCAAATGCTTACCCAGAGGGGGACAGCGGTCGTAGATGCACATCACCACGCCAGTCGAGGTGGCCCTCGTCCTAACGAGCGTCAATCCGGTCGGTCCGGAATCCTGACCGAACAAGCGTTTCCCAGAGCCGACCACGACAGGAAATATCCATAGTCGGTACTCATCGATAAGGTCATGGGCCAGAAGAGTCTGGATCAGTTGCCAGCTGCCGTGAACTTGCAGCAAGGTGTCAAGGCCGGATGAAAAATCCCGTTTTCGCCGGTTGAAAATTCCCCACCCTGGTTGCGGTGGTGGTTTTGTGGACCACCACCGTGTTGCTAAGCATGGAGCTAGCCGGGGAAGCGGAGGCGGGCAATGCTGGAGAGCAACCCGCCAAGCAATACCCGGCTGGAAACTCAGCGAGACGATGAGCGCTCGGGGCGGGACATTCTCCCGTCCCGAGTGCGACCACTGTCTCGATAGATTTCCTCATGCCTCAGAAAACTCAAACTGCGGGTTTCTGAGCTCTTCGCTCGCTGGCAACAACTGCTCGAACTCCTGCGGAGGCCGATAGCCCAACGCCGAATGCAGGCGCTTTTGGTTGTACACCGCGTCGATAAACTCCTCGATCGAAGCTCTCGCCTCGTCCATCGATTGATACGTCTGTAGGTTCACCTCCTCGCTTTTGAGCGTCTTCATAAAACTTTCCATGCGCGCATTGTCGTACGGGTTTCCTCGCCGGCTCATCGAGATCAACGCGCCGTTTTCTTCCAGCAGACTGACATAAGCCCGCGAGGTATATTGCGTGCCTTGATCGGAATGATGCACCAGCCCCGGCTTCGGACAGCGAAACTCGATCGCTTTGCGCAGCGCGTTCACTGCCAATATGGCCTCGAGGGAAGGCCCCAATTCCCAGCCCACCACGCGCCGGGAATACGAGTCCATCACGACCGCCAAGTAGACGAACGAACGGCGCATGCGCACGTAGCTGATGGCGGCCTGCCAGAGCTGATCGAGACCGTCGATCTGCAGGTTTTTGGCCCAGTTTGGGTAGATCGCGCGGTGCTGATCCGAGTCCGTCGTCAATACGTAGCGGCGCTTGCGTATCGCCAGCAGATTGTCGTTGCGCATCAGCCGCAAGACCTTCTTGTGGTTCACCGTAAAGCCCTGCCTACGCAGTTCGGCGGTCACTCGACGATAGCCGTAGCGGCGATTTGCGAGCGTAATGCGTTGCATACGATCCCGGAGTTCGATGTTCGCTTCGGCGGGTTTGTCTCGCTCTAATTGCCGGTAATATCCCGCTCGACTGACTGCGGCGAGTTCGCAGCCTCGCTCGATGCTGAGTCGGCCTTCGACGCGGGTTTCGTCGATGACGCTGTAGAGCCGCTCGCGTTGCGAGCGACTTGGTTCGGCATCGCCGGTTTTAAGGCGTTGAAGGCCCGTTCGAAAAAATCCAATTCCGCCGCTTGTTGACCGACTAGGCGTTCGAGTTCGGCAATGCGATCGGCGCTCGGATCGCTATCCAATTGCACAACCTCTTGTCCGGGACGCGGCCGCCCTTGACGCCGCTCAAGACCGCTGCGTCCCTCGGCGCGGTAGGTGTCGCGCCAGCGATACAACACGCTGCGCCGCACGGCCAACTCACCGCTCAATTTGACGACGTTCTCACCGCGAAGCATGCGGCTTACCGCCAATTCCTTGAACTCAACTTCATACGAGCGCTGCTTCCTCGCAACCCTATCTTTTCTCTCTCTCATCGGGGACTCCTTTTCCATTCACTGAAAATTGTCCCACTTTCATCTGTCTCAGTTTTGGGGTGCACTCCAGTAACAGTCTTATCTATCAGCATCTTCCAGCGATCCCGATGTTCACTAATTGAGTCACTTCCGAAGGTCCCCACCAGCAGCCATCAGGTCCGTACCGGGGTTTCGAAATCTATTTTGTCTTTGGAATCAACGACCTAGCGATCGGCGGACCGAAAACCGGATACACGGGCCTTACACTATACGGAAGATCATACGGAAGATCCGGGACGGAGCCCGAATTGAGATATCCAGGCAAAAGGGGACGATCGCGGGGATCCCGCCACTCAGTCCGATTTGAATGGACTACACCTAGGGTTTTGGGGTCCAGCCAATACAGCGCGGAGTTTCGGGAAGCCTATTGGCTCAGTCCCATTGCAGCGAGCGACGAGTCGCGAAGCGTCGATCGCAATTCCGCTCTGATGGACTCAAGTGCTGGGTCGTCGATGAGATTGATCAGCTCGTAGGGGTCACTTTCAAGGTCGTACAGCTCGCCCTCGTCTGGATGCCTCATCCAGTGAATGTACTTGTAGCGCTTCGTGCGAATCGCCCGGTAGTCCATGTCCAGCAGCCACGGCATCGGGTATTCGTAGGTATAGAACTCGATCAACACCGATTCGCGCCAGCCATCCGTGCGGCTCTGTAGCAGCGGCGCCAGCGATCGACCTTGGATGTGACTGCCAACGGGCGCGCCGGCCAGATCCAAGATCGTCGGGGCCAGATCGACGGAACTAACGAGCTCGTCGATCTCAATTCCAGGATTGCCGGCCCGGTCGTAGCGGACGATTAGGGGCGTGCGAATCGACTCCTCGTAGGGCAAGCGCCGCTCGTTCGAGAGCGCATGCTCGTCGTACCAGTAGCCGTTGTCAGAGGTAAATATAACCACCGTGTCTTCCAACAATTCGGCCCGCTCTAGCGCGTCAATGATCCGGCCTAGTCCTTCGTCGATGGCCAAGATCATCTCGGCTCGCCGTTTCATCGTCTCTTGGGTGTCGACAAAGGCCGAGCCCGCTCGGAACATCTCGCGGATCTCGGGAGTGTGTTTGCGCTCAAGGGCGCGTCGAAGCGTCGGTTTGCCGGGCAGCTCGGCGGGCCATCGCCGAACGTTCTCCCGCTGAGGGAATGACCGATCTTCGTAGCGCCCCAGATGTCGCGGCGCCGGGCGGAAACCTAGGTATGAGTCGGCTGACACCGAGCCATCGTCGAGTTGCTGAACATCGGGGTGGACCGCCTTGTGACCGATATAGAGGCAGAACGGCCGGTCGCGATCTTTTTCGATAAATTCGACTGCGCGGTCGGTGAGGATGTCAGTGATATAGCCTTCGACGACTCGTATCTCTCCGTCTTCGAATAGCTCGGGGTCGTGGGTTCGTCCCTGCCCGGGGATGGAGACCCAGAGATCGAACCCGGGTCGCGGCGTGGGATCGTTTCCCATGTGCCACTTGCCAAGGAAGCCTGTCTCGTAGCCGGCATCGTGGAGTGCCCGAGGGAAAGTCTTGAGCTGGTGGCTGGTTCGATTCCTGGCAACGTTGTCGATGATGCCGTGGGTCGAAGGATACTGGCCGGTCAGGATTGAAGCGCGATTCGGCGAACAGAGCGGCACCGCGTGGAAGGCTCGAGTAAATCTGCTGCCGGAAGAAGCCAGCCCGTCGATGTGGGGCGTCTCGAGGATAGGATGGCCGGCGACGCCCATCTCGTCGAAGCGCATGTCATCCACGACGATGACCACAAAGTTGGGCGGTGTCACGTGCGCGGCTGGTTCGGCTGCGGGTTCGGGGCGGGGTGTCGCACCGCAGCCTGCAAACAGCGCCAGGGCGACGATCCCGGCAAGCGCGGACTCGAATAAAGATATCGTTTTGGCCATATGCAAGAAGATCCAGCCGCTGGGACGACTCGATTGTAACGGACAGCTAATCAACGGGGGCGCCGGCAATAGCGGAAGTCATCTAAAGGGCTCGGCTCCCGAACGGGACGGGTCTCACGTTGCGTAGCTCTCGAAGAGCTCAACCATTTTCTGGCTTGCTTGTCCTACTTCGATTATGTAGCCGTCCGGATCGCGCATGTAACATCTCGTTTCCCAGCCGTGGTTGTCCAGAGGCTCCGTTATGAACTCGGCCCCCTTGGCCTTCCATTCCGTATAGCGGGCCTGAACATCAGCGACGCGAAGATTCAGGAAGCTATTGACACGAGTAGAACTCTGAGGCGGTTCAAGCGTCACGTCCGGCTTGTCGGGCGTCGGCCCTCCTCCGCTGTTGAGGACAATCCACGAGTTGGCCAACTTGATAATGCACGGACTCCCTGGAGTGAGCACTTGACCCCCGAGGAAGTCGGCGTAGAAATCTCGGGACCTGACCTGGTCGCTCACCGTTAGAAAGTGAGTGACGAGAAAGCCCTCGGACGGAACAGGCGCGTTCGGTAGATGCATTTGAGCCTCCCGGGTGATCTAGTTTGGATTCGCTGGACGCTTACTTCTTGTTCAGGCCGAACCAGATGAAACCGGTCCTGGTCAGCCAAAGACAAAGTTGCCGGTGCAAACCGCCAACCGACACCGAACCTAGCACAACTTGTTCACGATCTGTTCGGATGTCGGCGGAACTGGCAGCGACGACCCGCCGGGCCGTCTCGCGATTTTGAAATTACTTTTGCCTTTGAAATCAGCAACCTAGCGATACGGTAGGCCGAAAACCGGACACACGGGTCTTACACTATATTTGAAGGACACCGAGAGCACCGCACTGAGGCTCGAATTTTACAGAAAACCCTGCCAAATCCGGCCAATGGGCGGTATTCACGACAGGGACTGGGGATCGGCTTGCATGAGCGCGCGAGGGGTTCCTCGTTCTGCTTTGTGGAGTTTGACGGAATTCAAATGGTAAGTCTGGCGGGTCGCCCCGACCAGTGATTTTTAGCGAAACCCTGCCAAATCCGGCCAAATCCGGACATTTCGATTTGACGGCCAAGCTGTGCCCGGGCGGCTCAACCCAAAAAATCCCGTGTCAGAATGGCGACAGAAGTCCCGACCCGATTGTGTAGGGAGACCCGTAATGGAGTTCAAAGAAATAGTCAGCGACGCGGCGCAACTCCGCGAATTGATTGGCGATCCGAAACCACGCGTCGTTGCCAAGACCATGGCATGCCTCAACCAGCATTGCCGAACCTTTATTGACCGTTCTCCTTTTCTGCTGCTCGCGTCGTCAAACGCCCAGGGTCATATGGACATCTCTCCAAAGGGTGACCCGCCCGGCTTCGTTCAGGTGCTTGACGAATCGAACCTCGCGATCCCAGATCGGCCTGGCAATCGCAGGGCCGACACCTACACGAACGTGTTGCAAAACCCGAAGGTCGGACTGATCTTCCTCATTCCCGGCAAGAGCGAGACGTTGCGGGTGAGCGGCACCGCGCGCATCGTCCGCGACATCGCCTTGAGGGAATCGATGGCGATCCAGGGTAAGATCCCCGCCTTCGCACTAGCGGTTGAGGTAGAAGAAGCCTTCTTCCCATGTTCGAAGTGCATCGTTCGGTCGGAGCTCTGGGACCCCGCCGAATGGCCCGAACTCGAAGGGCTTCCGACCCTCGCCGAGACTGCTCTTGAGGCCGCCAAGCTTTCGATGCCATTAGAAGAACTCGATAAGATCATCAGGCAGGATGCATTAGAACGGCTTTACTGATCGAGTCGCGGGCTAGAGCTTCAACTCCCAGCCCTCGCGGAACGACGGTTTCACATACTTGTTCGCCTCGTTGTTGTTTGTGAACCGCATCTTCGCGCTGTCCCACTCGAGCTTGCCCGGCACCCGAAACGCGATCGCGCCCAGCACGACCCATTCAGTGAAGGGACCCGCGATCTGGAAGTCCGAGCACGCTGCATCGCCGCCTTTCGCGGCGCGTACCCAGTCGTTCATATGGCCCGGCGAGCGCGTCAACAGTTGCGGCGGCAACTCGTACTCCGCCCAACGCTCGGCCGGCAGCAGATGTACGCCCTCGCCGCGCTCTACCGTCGCCATCATGCCTTTCGATCCCACGAACACGGCCCCGTTGCTCGACAGTACGCCCGGTTGGGCCGGGTCGCCTCGGCGCTCCGCGCCGTACACAGCGACGCCGGGACCTCCCGCGCCCCTCGGCGGGCCTGTTCGAGGCCCACGCGGACCCCGGCGTCTACCGGGCGGCGGCGCAGTTCCGCGTCCCTTGGCGCTGAGGTTGTGCGCCCCCGGCAGGATCGTTTGCTCCTCCATGCCCGGCACGCGATAAGCCTCTTCTTCGGTCGGCCGCGCCGAGTCATGCCAGTAAACCGAAACCGGCGGCATCTTGCCGCGCGCCGGAAAATCGTACTTGAGGACCGCCCGAGTCGGGAAGGTCAACTTACTCGAGTCGACTTGCTGCAACAGCTCGACGCTCGTCGGCGCGCCCAGTTGCAGCGCCAAATTTACGGGGCCCAATACGTGAATGCCCCAGTTGCCGAGTTGTCCCGTTCCAAAGTCGAAATACCCGCGCCAGTTGTAGGGCGTGAAGGTTGGGTTGTAGGCGCGCATGTCGGCACCGCCCAGCCACAGGTCCCAGTCGAGCCCCTCGGGCACGGACGTCTCGTCCGGCATCGCAGTCAGGCCCACCGGATGCGTCCCCGGCGAAGACGAGGCGTGGACTTCAGTCACGTCGCCGATCTCGCCCGACCACAGAATCTCGCCCGTCACGCGGTTGCTCTCGTGCGAGTAGCCTTGGTTGCCCATCTGCGTCGCGACGCCGTACTTCTTCGCGGCGTCGGCCATCAATCGTGCTTCCCACGGCGTGCGCGTCAGCGGCTTTTCGAGGTAGACATGTTTACCCGCCTGCATGCAGGCAAGCGCCACCGTAGCGTGCATATGGTCGGGGATGCCGATGGTGCAAGCGTCGATGTTTTTGTCCTCTTTGTCGAGCATCACGCGGAAGTCTTCGTACTTCGGCTGCTTGGAGTAGGTCTCGAAGTTTTGGGCCGCGCGCTTCTCGTCGACGTCGCACAGCGCGACGATGTTCTCGGTCCGCGCCGCCTGGTTTAAAATGCGGCCGCCCTGGCCGCCGCAGCCAATCGATGCCACGTTGAGCTTGTCGTAGTAGGGCTTGTAGCCCATCGC
The DNA here is from genome assembly GCA_965247305.1 of Bryobacterales bacterium. GTDB lineage: Bacteria > Acidobacteriota > Terriglobia > Bryobacterales > UBA6623 > CATQHP01. The sequence goes on from OZ252030.1 coordinate 740,715, forward strand.
CTTCAGCGATTTGACCGTCCCGTAGCCGCCGGTGGGGATAGCGCCCGCCAACAACGAGCCGAAGAAAAAGTAGCGTCTTGAAAAACCGCGATTTGTCATTGATTGCCTCTATCTATTGCGCCGGTAGCAGCTTACTCTTCCGCCCGAATGCGAAGGTTGCGGTACCAAACCGGCGACCCGTGATGCGTCAGCACGATCGGCCCCGGACCCTTCAACCCGTAGCCGGGCATCTTGCGAAACTTCGTCTTCTCCACCTGGTCGAGCATCTCCTGGGAGCCCATCTCGAATTCGAACAACTTCTCGCCGTTCAACCAGTGTTCGCCGTGATTGCCCTTCACCACGATGCGCGACGTATTCCATTCGCCAATCGGCTTGAGCGGTTTCGCATCCGCCCACTTGATGAGATACAACGCGCCGCTCGCCGATTTGGCCCAGTCGTCATGCGAGCGGTCCCAAAGCGAGTCGTCTGAGATCTGGTACTCGAAACCGATGGCCCGACGCGTCATGCCCGCTTTTTGTTGCTTGGACATATCCGGCCGGAATCTGTCGCTGATCCACTCTTCCTGAACGTTGTACTTGATGCCCGAGTTGCCTCTCTCGGAGATCTTCCACTCGAACCGCAGGTCGAAGTCAGAGTACTCGGCAACCGTGCGCAAGTCACCACCGAAGCGGCCCGCCGCCCCGCGACCCCGGCGGCCGCCTCGTGCCGCTTGACCGCCTTGGCCCGGTCTGCCGGCCTGCCCCCCTCGACCGGCTTGGGCGCCGGGGGCCCCTTGGGTACGAATCATGCCGTCTTCGATCACCCAGTCTTCACTCGGAAGCGGGTTGCCACCCATGCCCGTCCAGCCCTCGAAGCTCTTGCCGTCAAACAGCGGCTCGAAGCCGTCTTCCGCGCCGTATCCGACGACGGCAACCGCGAGCAACAGGATCGGTAAAACGCGTCTGACCGACATAGCTGAACTACTTGCGGTGGCTCTCATCACCGCGGCCCTCGGCCCTGACGATCCCCGCCGGGGGCGCCTCTGCCGCGCCTGCCTCGCGGCCCGCCGCCAAGGTAGGGCTGCGCATCGAAAATGCTTCCGCGCCCTAGAACCCGCGGGTCTTCCAAGGTGTGCAACTGCTGGAATAGGCGAACAACGAGCCCGACGCGGATCTGATGATAGTTCGGGTCGGCGGACACGTTCTTTATCTGCCCCGGGTCCTTGCTCAGATCGTAGAGCTCCTCCGCCGGACGCTTTCCGAAGGCCAACTCGTAGTACTTCTTGATGGCAGGATCGTCGCGATGCTCCCACAGGTACGTCTTGGTAGGGCCGTTGTCGGAGTCTGAGAGAAATCGGCTGGTGTCGAACGCCGCCTCTTGGTTCGGCGTCCCGGCGGGCCAGAGCTCGTGGTGGAAGTTGCGGATGTAGAGGTACTCATCGGTGCGGATCCCGCGTGCCGGGTAGCCGCCCGAGTTGGGAGCCTCTTGCGCGGGAACGTGGCGCTCGCGTCCGAAAACAACGTGGTCTCGGGCGGAATCGACGCGGCCCGATTTATCTGAGGTCAAGATCGAAAGCAACGATCGGCCGGTCATCTGGGCCGGCGCGCTCACACCCGCGGCCTCTAACAGCGTCGGTGCAATGTCGGTGGTCGAAACAAAGTCGGTGACGCGGCGTCCTGCTGGGATGTTGTCCTTCCAGCGGATCGCCAACGGCACGCGCGTGCCTGAATCGTAAAGGTTGGCCTTGCCTCGCGGAAAGGGCATGCCGTGGTCGCCAGTCACCACGACGATCGTGTTGTCGAGCTCGCCCGACTCTTCGAGGCGTGTAAGCAGCTCACCGAGCTCGCGGTCGAAACGCTGCACTTCCCAGTAGTAATCCGCGACGTCGCTGCGAATTTCCTCGACGTCTGGATAGTGCTCAAACATGTGGACCTTGCTCAGATCAAGGCCGCTCTCGGCGCCCGACCCGGCAGTGTAGGGGCGGTGCGGATCACTCGTCCCGAACCAGAAGCAGAACGGCAGATCGTCGGGACGAGCGGAGAAAAATTCGTCGACGCCCGCGTAGCTCTTGCTGGCCGGGTGGACAGCGCTATCGGGATGTTGCCCAGGTCCCCAGCCCTTGCGATAGCTGCCCACGAAGTATCCTTCGCCAGCGAGCATCTTGGGGTACTCGGCGAATTTGGACGGCCAGATGCTCCACAGATTGCCTCCCGCCTCAAGACGAAAGAACTGTTGGCCGGTAAGAATCGCCCCGCGGCTGGGAGTGCAGGAAGGCGACGAGATGTAGGCGTTCTCGAAGAGCACTCCTTCATTCGCCAACCGATCGAACGTGGGCGTCTGGAGGCCCTTATCGCCGTAGGCGCTTGCGTGGGGCCAACCCCAGTCGTCCGCGATGGCGAAAACGATGTTGGGCCGGTCGGCCGCAACAAGTGGAAGAGCGCACAGAAGTAAGACGAGTGCGGCGAGTGTGGTGGATCGAGATGTCATGCTGATTCGTTCTTAGTGGTGTTGTCGGTCGCGCGGTCTATCGTTTCGATTCTCCGCGGCTCGAACTAGTGGCTGCCGTTTAAGGCGGACGGCGGCAGGTCTGGTTACTTTCCCAAGTCGGGCCGTAGCATAGCGCGGTTCTCGAAGAGATCCACAGCAGTCCGCTGACCCGCTGCTACAGTTGTTCCCAGCATCGCCTGGCCGAGCATTCTTCTCAGGCTGCCGGTCGTCGAAGAGTCTGCCTCAAGGAGAAAAGCAAATTGACGTCGCCTAAAATCGCGGTCGCAGCGTGCCTGCTCTCGTTCGCCGTTGTGGCGTTCGCCGCCGGCTCTATTGATGGCGAGTGGGAAGCGGACATGCCCACCAGGGATGGAACCAGCTCCGGTACATTGAAATTCAAGGTTGAGGACGGAGGCAAACTGACGGGTTCCGTCACCCGTTCTCAGGCAGAAAACGAGATTGAGGACGGCAAGGTTGAGGGGGATCAGATCAGCTTCAAGATAAAGATCGGCAATCGCCCGGTCACTCTGGTCTTCACGGGCACCGTCAATGGCGATGAAATCCAGTTCAAGCAAGAGGTCCCCGAGTTCGGTGCTGAGCAGGACTTCGTCGCGAAGCGAAAGTAGTAGCGTAGCGGCGCGACATGTCGCGCCCTTCAATCCCGGCACCCCGGAACTCGGCCGGCGAACTTAGAACGGGGCTGACGGGTCATCCTGTTGTAGCCGAATGATAATATCCCCGTAGGCGCTAACCCGCATTTCTCACCACCTGACGGCGAAAGCACGCGACAGGTGCGCCACTACTTCGTTGCGCTCGATCGTCGTGCTCGACGGACTGTCAAGTACGCCTCCGCGCGCCGACCGTCGCCCGCCTCGTATTGACGCGCCTCTCACCCACTTTCGCTCGCCACGTGGTGAGAAATGCGGGCTAAATCTTCTTTTTCTCGATGCCGACGACTTCGTGCTGGGATTCGAGCAGCGGGCGCACGCCGAGCGATTTCACGCCTTCTTCCTCAAACATTCCACCTTTTTTAGGATTTTTCTGTGGGACAGACTCTTAGCCGCGCGTTTTCACAGTCGGCAGGAACGTTGGCGCCCGCCGCACTTTTGTCGCTTGCTCAAAGCCGCGTGCGATCTTGATCAACGTCGGCTCGGAGTAGGCCGGGCCGAAAAACGACACACCCATTGGCAAGCCGTCAATAAATCCGCCTGGCACCGTGATGTTCGGATAGCCCGCGCGCGCTGCCGCTGATGAGCTGCCAACGAAACCGGAGCGGTCTCCGTGGATCAAATCCGTAACCCACGCTGGACCAGTCGTCGGCGCAAACAGCGCACTCAATTTGTGCTCTTTTACGGTCTGGTCGATCGCGTTTCGCGAAAGCCCCTGGGTCTTTCGCAACGCTTCGATGTATGCCGGTTCGGTCAGCGGGCCCTTTGCTTGCGCTCGTTCCATGAGTCCCTGATCGAAGTAGCGCAGCTCTTCGTCTCTGTGGTCCTTGTTGAATTGAATGATATCCGCGAGAGACTTGACCTTCGCGGTCGCTCCCAGGTTCGCTAGATAGGCGTTGAGATCGGCCTTGAACTCGTACAACATCACGTCGAGGCCCGCGCTGCCTACTCCCTCGAGCCCCGGCAGTTTCTCGATGTCGACCAACTCGGCTCCGGCGGATTTCAAAGCTGCTACCGCGGAATCGAGCACTGTGTCCAGGGCTGCACGGCGGCCCCAGTAACGGCGGATCAGGCCGATTCGGGCGCCGGCGAGGCCGTCGGGGTCTAGAAATTGCGTGTAGTCCGTATGCGAGTATCCGCGGCTACTTACGGTGATCGCATCTCGCGAGTCGAGGCCCGTTAGAGTCCCGAGCAGCGCGGCCGCGTCGGCGACAGTGCACGCCATCGGCCCAGCGGTATCTTGCGAATGCGCGATGGGGACGATGCCGGAGCGGCCGACTAGTCCCACGGTTGGTTTGATGCCGACGATACCGTTGACCGATGAGGGGCAGACAACCGAGCCGTTCGTTTCAGTTCCAATCGCCAACGGCGCGAGATTTGCGGAAACGGCGACGCCCGAACCGGAACTCGATCCGCAAGCGTTGCGGTCGAGGGCATAAGGGTTTTTGGTGAGACCGCCGCGCCCGCTCCAGCCGCTGGTGGAATCGTTCGATCGAAAGTTGGCCCACTCGCTGAGATTGGTCTTAGCAAGGATAACGGCGCCCGCCGCTCGCAGGCGCTCCGCAACCCAGGAGTCTTGCTGCACGCCCGAGTCGACCAGTGCCAGCGATCCGGCGGTCGTTTGCATTTTGTCCGCTGTGTCGATGTTGTCTTTAATCACCACCGGAATGCCGTGTAGCGGGCCGCGGACCTTGCCGGCCCCGCGCTCGGCATCGAGTCCATCAGCGATGGCGAGGGCATCGGGGTTGATCTCAATGATCGAATTGAGGGCCGGTCCAGCACGATCGATCGCTTCAATGCGATCAAGATAGAGTTCGCTGATTGAGCGAGCAGCTAACCGTCCCTCGGCCATGCTCGCGGCTAGCTCGGCAACGCTGGTGTTCGCCAATTCAAAGTCGGCTGGCACGGGCGCCGCCGCTTCATTCTTCTCGCACCCGAGTGTGGCCAGCCCGCCGGCCAGGCCGGCTAGCTTTGCGATATCGCGGCGAGTTAGGGTCTTTGTCAGCGGCGGCACGTCCTGCCTATGTTACCGGACGCGCAAAGTCCCTAGTGTAGTGCGTCAATCAGATTGAACCTTAAGAAGAGCGGCTTTGCCGCGCTTGACCTTCTCAAGGGTGTCGGAAGCGGTAGCAGTCCAGATGAAGGGCTTGGGCTGCTGATTGTGTCGAGCGATGTAGTCTTCGATGGCGGTGGTGAGTTCGCCGACGCTACGAAAGACACCGTGGCGGATGCGCTTATCGGTGAGGTCTCGGAAGAACCTCTCCACCATGTTCAGCCACGACGCTGAGGTGGGCGTGAAATGGACGTGGAAGCGTTTATTGCGCTGCAGCCAGCGTTTCACCGTGGCGTGTTTGTGAGTGGCATAGTTGTCCACGATCAAATGGATCTGCTTGTCCTTGGGGGTCTGGTTTTCAAGCAAGCGCAAGAAGCGCAGCCATTCTTGGTGGCGGTGCTTGGGCATGCAGGTTCCGATCACCGAGCCGTCGAGCGTGTTGAGCGCGGCGAACAAGGTGGTTGTGCCGTTGCGTTTGTAGTCGTGGGTCATGGTCCGGCCGCGTCCCTTTTTCAGGGGTAGGCCGGGCTGGGTGCGGTCGAGGGCTTGAATCTGTGACTTCTCGTCGAGGCAAAGAACGAGGGCATGCTCGGGCGGGTTGAGATAAAGTCCGATGATGTCGTCGAGTTTTTCGGCGAAGCGCGGGTCGTTGCTGAGTTTGAAGGTCTTGACGCGATGCGGCTTGAGGCCGTGGGCGCGCCAAATGCGACCCACGGTGGAGGCGCTGACGCCGACCGCGGCGGCCATCGTGCGGCGGCTCCAATGGGTGGCGTTGGCTGGCGTTTCGCGGGTCGTCTTGTGGATGATCTGTTGCACTGTTGGGGAGCAGATGGCGGGCTTACGGCCGGGCCGCGGGGCGTCCTTTTCGATGCCGGCGACGCCGGATTCAAGAAAACGGCTTCGCCAGCGCGCCACCAACTGACGCGAGACCGACAGCTGCGCGGCAATCCGTTTGTTCTCAAGACCGTCGGCGGCGAGCACGATGATCCTGGCTCGCAACGCCAGACGAACAGCGACCCGACGACCGTTCGCGTAGCGCTCCAACTGCCTACGCTGCTCCTGCGTCAATGGGACTGGCTCTGCTCTTCGCATCCGTGTGCCTTCTACTAGTAAAGGCGACACGAAGATACTATAAGTTACATTATTTATGGCGCACTACACTAGCTTGGAATGGGACAGGCAACACGAGGGTTCGTCAAGGTGGAGAGATTACGAGATCGCATGTGCCAGTCCCCGCCCGAAAGGCCTTCTTCTTCCGTTCTGCGTTTCCGGAAAAATCAAGGTTCGGGCTAGCCCGGCCACACGGCGCGGATCAGGACTGTTGTCACGGCAATACCGGCGGCTGGTGGGTCGACGTGGGTATCGCCGTGCATGTGAAACAAGCGCGAGCAGATCTCTGCCGTGAGGGCGCCTACGATGCCGAATATTGCGCCCACGTACATGTTTCCTGACGCAATCGCGGCGACTGCGGCCGGCAGAGCGATGTGGTGTGTAACGGGAACTTTCAGGCCGAACTGGGCGAAAATTAACGACGCGGCCGCGATGCCGAAACCCATCACGTCCCCGCCGTGGCCGGCTCCAAACACTGTCGCGATGTAGGCCGAGAGTACGCCAACGCCGACGCCGATCGTGACGATTTGGCCAGGGGATTCCTGAAAGCGTACCCAGTTGTTTGTGTCGTCCGGTGTGAAGTTCTTGCCAATAAGGCCAGTGCTGCCAAACGCGAGTCGCGCAATCATCGCCGACACAACTACGGTCAAGGCGATAGTATCCGTCCTCGGGCCCAGGCCGATCATTTGCCAGAGAGCATTGAGTAGGTAGCCGGCAATCCCGAACGCGCCTCCAGCGATGAGGACGTCCGGGCGATTGAGGCCCATCAGCGGTATAGAGATGTCACGACCGGTCGGTAGCAACCCGCGTTTGTAGGCGTAAGCTGTTGCGGCCGCGCCGCCGGCGAACGAAATATGCGGTCCGAACACCGATCCAAATGCGACGTTGGACAACACGTCAGTCCCGCCGCCGGAAGCAGCGACGGCTACCCCGACGAGGACCAGGAAGCCGGTGAAGATAAACGCCGGCAAGGTTCCGATGGCCGCCCCGAATAGACCGCCTCCGAACGCCGCAACGAGGGCCATGACATCGATCTGCATTGGTGTTGTTTGAGGTTACGAGCCGAGCGGCAGGAAGTACTGCGTTCCCTGGACTGGCCGGCTGAGTTCGCCGAGCAGCTCTTCAAGGTCCTTCGGCTTGTGGACGAAATCAACTTCACTCGTGTCGACAACGAGCACGTCGGACGACTTGTAGTGGTTGAAAAAGTGTTCGTAGGCGCGGACGGTCGCTTCTAAGTACTGGTCTGCGATCTTGGTTTCCGAAGCGACGTTCTTGCGCGCGATGCGTTCGCGCAGCACCTTTGGCGTGGCCTTCAAGTAAATCACCAGTTCCGGAGTGGGTAGCAATTCTTTGAAGTGCTGATAGTACGAGTCGTAGATCGAAACTTCAGCGTCGTCGAGATTGAGGTAGGCGAACAGCTTGTCTTTTTCGAATAGGTAGTCGGCCACGACCGGCGTGTGCGAGTGCTCGATCGCAGCTTGAGACAGTTGCTGGAATCGGCTGACCAAAAAGTGCATTTGCGCGCGAAACGACGCGCCCGGGCGGCCGCCGTAGAAGCTTTCGAGATGTGGATTGTCTTCGGTATCGAGTATCGGGCGCGCGTGGATGCGATCAGCCAACGCTCGCGTCAGGCTGCTCTTGCCGACCCTCAGCGGGCCCTCGATTGCGATGTAGCGTGCTGCGCTCATTCAGTCGATACGGTCAAAAGCCTAGGGTACCCTGTGGCCCCCCAGGACGCTTGACTTTGAAATATTCAAATGCGGGAATCGTGCCGACACGGCCTCGGGGTGTTCGATCGAGGAAGCCGAGCTGCATCAGGTACGGTTCGTAGACTTCTTCAATGGTACTTGCATCCTCGCCGACGGACGCGGCGATGGTATTGAGGCCGACCGGGCCGCCGCCGTACTTTGAAAGCACAGTGTCCATGACCTTGCGGTCGATCTCATCGAGGCCCAGCGGATCGACTTCCAGCAGGTCGAGTGCGGTGCAAGCGACGTCTTGGCTAGCGACGCCGTCAGCGCGCACCTCGGAGTAATCTCTGACGCGGCGCAAGAGCCGGTTTGCAATGCGCGGAGTTCCGCGAGCACGGCGCGCGATTTCTTCCGCCGCCCCACTATCAACTTCGATGCCAAGAAGTTTGGCCGAGCGGAAAACGATCTTGGTGAGATCGGCTGGGTCGTAGGGGCTCAGCCGCAGCGTTAGACCGAAGCGGCTGCGCAGCGGCGCGCTGATCAGGCCCTGTCGCGTGGTCGCGCCGATTGCGGTGAATGGAGGAACCGGGATCGAGTGCGTGCGGGCTCCGGGGCCGGTGCCGACCATCAGGTCGACGCGAAAGTCTTCTAGCGCGGAGTAGAGCATTTCCTCGACATCGGGCAATAGGCGATGAATCTCGTCAACAAAAAATACCTGGCGGTCACGAAGAGTGGTCAGCGCCCCGGTAAGGTCGAGTTTTTTTTGGAGGACGGGCCCCGAGGTGTAGTCGATGTGAACGCCAAGCTCGTTGGAGATGATCGCCGCCAGAGTAGTTTTCCCAAGGCCCGGGGGGCCGTAGAGCAAGACGTGGTCGAGCGCTTCGCCGCGTTTGCGAGCGGCCTCGATTGCGATGGCGAGATTCTCTTTTAGGTTTGTTTGGCCGATGAACTCGTCGAGAGATTTTGGGCGCAGAGTGAGGTCGAATTGCGGGTCGTCATCGAACGGTCCCGGCGAAATAATGCGATCTTCTGCCATCGACTGCCTATATGCTGACTAGCGCTTGATCAACTCCATCGCTCGCCGGAACAGCGGCTCGAACTCTGCCGGTATTCCTGATTCCAGGGCCTTGCGAACAGCTTTTTCGGCTGCGTCACGCGTACAACCGAGGTTGACGAGCGTGGAAGCAACGTCAATTTCGAGAGTCGTTGCGGGCGCTTTTTTCACCAGCTCAGAGGCGTCGAAGCCCGCGAGCTTATCTTTCAATTCTAGGATAATTCTTTCGCCTGTCTTTCGCCCCACGCCCGGGATGCGTGTAAGCTCTTTCACGTCGGCCGAGCGGATCGCGTGGATCAGGGCGTCGGAAGGTAGCCCCGAGAGAATCGCGACTGCTAGCCGCGGGCCGACGCCGGTGATGGCGATGAACTTTTGGAAGAGTTCTTTCTCGGGGAGCGTGTGGAACCCGAATAATGCGAGGGTGTCTTCGCGCACGTTGGTGTGAATGTGCAGCGTGACCTCGCCGCCCGGATCGCCGATCTCGGTATAGGTCGAGACCGGGATCGTGACGAGATAGCCGACGCCGCCAACGTCGACGATTACCGAGCCGGCTTGTTTTTCGAGAAGCGTTCCGCGCAGGTGGGCGATCATGTCGAGACTGGAATTATATCGGGCTGGGATGGCGTCCGACTTATTCCACGATCTCGATGGTTCGCGAGTCGTCGTCGTTGTAGCGCAAATGGATCTCGATTCGGTCGCCGGGTAGCTGTTGGGTGAATTTTTCGCCCCACTCGATGATGACGATAGCGTCCCGTTCCCAGAGGTCTTCGAGGCCAAGGGTTTCGAGTTCGGGCACGCGGTCGAGACGGTAGAGGTCGATGTGATAGACCTTCGGATTTCCCTCGTACTCGTGAATGAGCGAGAACGTCGGACTGAGCACTTCTTCCTTGCGAGCGACGCCGAGGGCTTCGATGATGCCCTTGGTGAGAGTGGTCTTGCCGGCGCCTAGATCGCCGATGAGCATGACAAGCGCCGGGGCCTTGAGACGGGCCGCAAGCTCGCGGCCGGCGGCCATGGTTTCTTCAGGCGATTTCGTTTGGATGGTCAATGTTCAGCTTGAATGGGACAGTCCCGCCCACTGGATTGCCGCGCGGAAATTTGTTTGCAGCGGTCGTTGGCTCAGCGGTGCTAGCCGGACCCGCTAGGAGCAGTGTTGACTGCTTGGCGACGAGCGCCGCTTGGGGTCAACAAATTGGGTTTGATTTGGGTTTGTTTTGGGTTTGTTTTAGACTGGGAGATTCGTCCAGATTTGCATGCAACATGTTTTTTATCAATTACTTGAAAGAGTTTCTAGTTGCACGGAAATTGGGTTTGTTTTGCATTTTTGGTTCTCCTGGAGAGGCTCGCCTCGGAACGCGTTGGTTCTTGGGCTTTTGATTGGTGGTGGTTCGTGGGTCCCTTCGCTTGGATGGGACAGTCCACACGTGGGTTCGAGTTCGTGGTTTAGATTACGTTGTCTCATGGGACAGTCCCGCCCCGAGATGTGGCTTGCGGATGAGAAGACGCCGACCTGAGGTCGACGCTGCCCGCCGGAGGCGCGCGCCACGTTTCAGTGGTTTGAATGTTTATCTGTGTTTCGTCAAATTCTACACGTAAATAAAATGGGAGCTCCCAAGTTACTAAACCTCCGTGTACCAGCGACGTTGTGCGGGCAAGCTTTTTGACAGCAACGCCGGGTTGCTAGGTTGTTCTTTCCCCCGAGGACAGCCAGGACCGAAACCTCGTTTTTTTGATGCTGCTTTCACAACACCGGATGGATGGTCTCATCTTTCGCTATAGCCAGACAAACTCCATAGGCATCCGTGCTTGTACTTTGCACGCCGGGTTGCTAGGTTGTTCTTTCCCCCGAGGACAGCCAGGACCGAAACCTCGTTTTTTTGATGCTGCTTTCACAACACCGGATGGATGGTCTCATCTTTCGCTATAGCCAGACAAACTCCATAGGCATCCGTGCTTGTACTTTGCACGCCCTTAGGAACCTGATTCAACACTACACCCCCGTGTCAAGTTTTTAGGGGGTCTGGCGGGGCTTCGAACCGGTTAAGTTGTTGAGTTTACTGGTTTAAAAAATATTTCAAAACCCCGGTACGGGTATTTTCGGCTTCGGCTTGCTCGATAGGCGGGTGTCAACGCTGGTGTACACAGCGACGCCAGCGTTTACAGTGTAGGCTTGCTCAGCCTGTGGCCGGCATTATTTATAAATAACTCTGAATCAATAACTTGCATGGCGAAAACGGTCGGGCCCGGTGGATTGGCTGACTAATTGCTAACACCGTCTTGCGGTCCAACGAAGATTCGAGGAGGTAATCATGAGTCTTTCAATTCAGGTCCGTTCGAAAGTTCCCACAACATCGATTGAGCTTATCGGACGGCTAGTATTAGGGCAGGATCTAGATAAGATCAGCGACCACGTTCGAAAGGCCATCGATCAAGGCGCACGGGAGATTCTGATCGATATGGCCGGCGTGACGTACATCGATAGCTGTGGGCTGGGTGAGCTGGCGACCTACCACGCGAGAGCCGAACGAAATGGCTCGCGACTGGTGCTACTAAACGCAATTGGCGCGGTACGGACATCGCTACAGCTCACGAAGCTCGACACGATAATTTCTACGTCGGAGTCGACTGGTCGAACCGAGACGGGCTCTTACTTAGTTGTGCACTGAACACCCGGGGTGTTAATCGCCGCGCATGACATACCGCAGCGCCTCTCTGCCGAGGGTCTGGACGATAGCCGTATGAAGTAATTGACCGCTTTCGGCTGCGTTCCCGGACCCTCGAAGCTTGAGGGCAAAGCGAGCGATGTTTATTCCGTCGCGGGCGCTATAGCGTTCGTCGGCTTGGTGCGCGGCTTGGAGAAAGCTCGTTACGTAGTCGAGAATCTCGTCATCGGCGAATGGGAGATTCTCTTTGAGGATTGATTTTTCGTCGTCGGGATCTGGAAAGTCGATGAGAATTTGCGGCTGTAGCCGGGAGTGGATGTACTCCGGCAATTCAAATGTCGAGGCGTCGTCATTCATCGTGGCGACCATTCGAAACTCGGGGTGCGCCTGGATCTTGATTCCGGCAACGATCGATTCGACGTAGCGGCGCAAGTCGAGCAGCGGGGCGAGCGATGCCCAGCTCTTTTCGCTCATGCGGTTGCCTTCGTCGAGGATGGCGACGCCGCCGCGAATCACGGCGGTCAGCAGAGGTGAAGCGACGTAGCGCAGCTGGCCGGCTCCCTCGACGACGGGCGAAATAATTAGGTCTTCGGGCCGGGTGTCGAGCGTGGCCTGCATGATGTAGACTTCGCGACCGAGCGCCTTGGCTGTCGCGTAGGCGAGCGTCGTCTTGCCGACGCCGGGTTTGCCGAGCAGCCGCGGCGTCATCGGAACATCGTCATCATTGATGACGAGCCAGGCGGCCTGCAGTTGACGAACTAGTGTAGTGCGCCATAAATAATGTAACTTATAGTATCTTCGTGTCGCCTTTACTAGTAGAAGGCACACGGATGCGAAGAGCAGAGCCAGTCCCATTGACGCAGGAGCAGCGTAGGCAGTTGGAGCGCTACGCGAACGGTCGTCGGGTCGCTGTTCGTCTGGCGTTGCGAGCCAGGATCATCGTGCTCGCCGCCGACGGTCTTGAGAACAAACGGATTGCCGCGCAGCTGTCGGTCTCGCGTCAGTTGGTGGCGCGCTGGCGAAGCCGTTTTCTTGAATCCGGCGTCGCCGGCATCGAAAAGGACGCCCCGCGGCCCGGCCGTAAGCCCGCCATCTGCTCCCCAACAGTGCAACAGATCATCCACAAGACGACCCGCGAAACGCCAGCCAACGCCACCCATTGGAGCCGCCGCACGATGGCCGCCGCGGTCGGCGTCAGCGCCTCCACCGTGGGTCGCATTTGGCGCGCCCACGGCCTCAAGCCGCATCGCGTCAAGACCTTCAAACTCAGCAACGACCCGCGCTTCGCCGAAAAACTCGACGACATCATCGGACTTTATCTCAACCCGCCCGAGCATGCCCTCGTTCTTTGCCTCGACGAGAAGTCACAGATTCAAGCCCTCGACCGCACCCAGCCCGGCCTGCCCCTGAAAAAGGGACGCGGCCGGACCATGACCCACGACTACAAACGCAACGGCACAACCACCTTGTTCGCCGCGCTCAACACGCTCGACGGCTCGGTGATCGGAACCTGCATGCCCAAGCACCGCCACCAAGAATGGCTGCGCTTCTTGCGCTTGCTTGAAAACCAGACCCCCAAGGACAAGCAGATCCATTTGATCGTGGACAACTATGCCACTCACAAACACGCCACGGTGAAACGCTGGCTGCAGCGCAATAAACGCTTCCACGTCCATTTCACGCCCACCTCAGCGTCGTGGCTGAACATGGTGGAGAGGTTCTTCCGAGACCTCACCGATAAGCGCATCCGCCACGGTGTCTTTCGTAGCGTCGGCGAACTCACCACCGCCATCGAAGACTACATCGCTCGACACAATCAGCAGCCCAAGCCCTTCATCTGGACTGCTACCGCTTCCGACACCCTTGAGAAGGTCAAGCGCGGCAAAGCCGCTCTTCTTAAGGTTCAATCTGATTGACGCACTACACTAGCTGTTGGGCGAAATAATTTTCCGAGGATACTCCGGCGAGTTGTGACATGACGATAGCTCCTTAAGTCGGATATTCCGTTCCCCCGACTACGATTGCTTATCGGCCGACAAATTGCCGGTTTCAGTGCCATGTTGTTGTCACTCAAAAGCGGCCGGCAGCCCCCCTGGGCCGTAAAACACTACGGCTGCTTTACGTTTTGAATGACGAAGAATAACCGCCCCATACGCATCTGCTATCCTGATCCATCTGGTAACTTGCTCTTTCAGAGCAAGTTAGGAGGGTTTCTTGGGCAACCCAAAACTAAATATCACCGATTCCCGCACGGGACAATCTTACGAGCTCGATATTACCCATTCGACGATACCGGCGATTGGTATAAGGCAAATTCGCGAGGATCCGGAAGAATTCGGCATGCTCAGTTACGACCCCGGCTACACCAACACGGCGTCGTGCACGAGTCGGGTTACGTATATCGATGGCGGAAAGGGAATTCTGCGATACCGAGGCTACCCGATCGAGCAGCTTGCTGAGCAGTGCAGCTATACCGAAGTTGCGCACTTGCTCTTGAACGGCGATTTACCGACCCAGTCCGAGCTTGATGCTTGGGACACCGAGATCATGGAACACTCCATGGTCCACGAAAATATCAAGAAGTTTATGGATGGCTTCTTGTATGACGCCCACCCCATGGGCGTGTTGGTCAGCACCGTGGCGGCGATGTCAACGTTCTATCCCGACGCAAAAAATATCGGCAGCAAGCGAAATCGCTACCGCCAGCAGATCCGGCTCATCGGCAAGATGCCGACCATCGCGGCCTACGCCTATCGAAAGAGCCAGGGCCACCCCTACGCCGATCCCAATTGGGATCTTGGCTACACCGAGAACTTTATCCACATGTTGTGGAACGGCACGCGCCGTCAACCGAAGCCGGCGCAAGCCGCTGTGCTGGCCAAAGCACTCGACACTCTGTTCGTTCTACATGCCGACCACGAGCAGAACTGCTCCACATCGACGATGCGCCAAGTGGGCAGCGCGCACGCGGACCCGTACGTCAGCCTCTCGGCGGCGGCGGCGGCGCTCTATGGCCCCTTGCACGGCGGCGCGAATGAAGCCGTCCTGACGATGCTCAGCGAGATCGGCACCCTCGACAAGATCCCCGAATTCATCAAACAAGTCAAGGCAGGTGAGCGCCGATTGATGGGCTTTGGCCACCGCGTCTACAAAAACTACGACCCGCGTGCTCGAATCATCAGCCGCATTGCTGACGAAGTTTTTGAAGTGACGGGCCGAAACCCGAAAATCGACCTTGCCAAGGAGCTCGAACGCATCGCTCTTGAGGACGACTATTTCGTCAAGCGGCGGCTCTATCCGAACGTCGATTTCTACTCAGGCATCATCTACCAGGCGATGGGATTTGCGCCGGAAATGTTCACGGTGCTATTCGCGATTGGCCGCACGGTGGGCTGGCTTGCTCATTGGGAAGAGATGATGAACGATCCGGAGCTACGTATTGCCAGGCCCCGGCAGCTATATCTAGGGCCTGACGAACTGACGATGGTGCCGATCGGCGAGCGCTTGGGCAAGGCCCGCGATAAGGTTTCGTAAGTAGGCGGTCCGTGCAGCGGCGATACAATACGTGCAGTGCCGCGCGCGCCGCGTTCTATTCTGTGGGCGATGTTGCTGTTGCTGGCTCTGACCGCCGCCGCATGCGCGCAGCCGACTCCCGATTTACTACAGGTTCGCGAGTCGTATAGCGCCGATCTCAAGCAGTCACTGAACGACGCCTGGCTCTCGCGTCCAAACGGATACGAACCCCGCACTCGTCACCGTAACCCCGACGGGACGCCGAAATTCACCAACCGGCTTTTCCTCGAATCGAGCCCGTACCTTCGCCAGCACGCCCATAATCCTGTCGACTGGCGACCTTGGGGAAATGACGCTTTCGCCGAGGCCAAGCAGCGCGGAGTGCCGGTGCTGCTGAGCGTCGGGTACTCCACCTGTCATTGGTGTCACGTGATGGAGGAGGAGTCGTTCGAGGACGAAGAGATCGGGGCGTACCTCAACGAAAACTACGTAGCTATCAAGGTAGACCGTGAAGAACGCCCAGACATCGATTCAATTTACATGGCCGCTGTACAAGCACTGACCGGTCGCGGCGGCTGGCCGATGACGGTCTGGCTGACACACGAAAAAAAGCCTTTTTACGGCGGAACGTACTTCCCAGCACGTGACGGCGATCGCGGCGCGACTACGGGATTCCTATCGCTCCTCAAAAAGATGCAAGACATCTACTCCACGCGCCCGGAAGACGTCACCCACAACGCAGCAGTTTTCGTTGAACAGATCGAAAAAAGCCTGCGGCCGGCGGTGGGCGGTGATTTGCCGACTGCCGCGCTAGTTGAGCGAGCGACTGCTCTCTACGTCGATCGCTACGATCCGGCGTACGGCGGCATCAAGGGTCACCCCAAGTTTCCGAGCGGTTTGCCAACCCGATTTCTGTTGCGTAGATACCGCGCGTCGGGCGATGAAAAACTACTAGAAATTGCGGTCAACACTCTGCGGAAGATGGCGCAGGGAGGTATCCACGACCACGTTGGGGGTGGCTTCCATCGCTACTCCACTGACGAGGAGTGGCTCGTTCCGCATTTTGAAAAAATGCTGTATGACAACGCCTTGCTCGTCGTAGCGTATGTCGAGGCCTACCAGGCAACAGGCGACAAGGCGTTCGCCGAGGTCGCCCGTAAGACGCTGCGATACGTCGAGCGAGAGATGACATCACCCGAGGGTGTTTTCTATTCCGCGACTGATGCCGACAGTGTTGGCCCCGAGGGTGAGCGCGAAGAAGGCTACTTTTTCACCTGGACTCCCCAGGAAATCGCGGCGGTGCTTACCGAAACTGAGGTTGAGTTACTCGAGGCTCACCATCCCCTCACGGACGCTGGAAATTTCGAGGGGCGCAACATTCTGAAGGCCCCCGGCGCGGAAACAATCGGTTTCGCTCCCCTCGATCCCATTCACGAAAAACTATACGCTGTACGCAAGAAACGCCCCATGCCGCTGTTAGACGACAAGGCATTGACGTCTTGGAACGGCCTCATGATTTCCGCCTTCGCGACCGCCGGCTTCGCGTTGGACGAACCCGCATACATAGCGACTGCCGAGAGAGCCGCAAATTTTCTACTAGCAAACTCGTGGGCCGACGGCACTCTCTACCGCAGTTTCAAAGACGGCAAGGCGCGTCATCGTGCCTACCTCGAGGACTACGCCTGCTTGATTCAGGCGCTGTTAGACCTGTACGAAGCGACGGGAGAAACGAGATGGTTGCAGCGAGCGACCGAACTCAACGCAGAGCTTAGTGCCGCGTACGAAGACCTGGAGAACGGCGGCTTCTTCCGCACAGCCGACGATCACGAGGAACTCTTGACTCGCGAGAAGCCCGCCTACGACGGCGCCGAGCCGAGTGGTAATTCCGTCGCGGTGCGGAACCTGTTGCGCCTTTACCTGTTGACGACCGACACCTCGTTTCTGAAGCGGGCCGAGGCGGCATTGCAAGCGTTCGCGCCGGTTCTTAACCAAGCTCCGAACGCGCTTTCAGAAATGCTTTCGGCCGTTGACTTCTATTTGAGCGAACCAAAGCAAATCGTATTGGTGACGCCGGCAAGTCGCGGCCAAGCGCAGCCATTCCTTGATGCGTTGAGAACAACCTTTGTCCCGAATCATGTGCTCGCCGTGGCGACAGAGCAGCAAGCTTCGGCAACCTCAGACACAGTTGCCCTGTTTGAGGGCAAACGAGCAATCGCGGGGAAGGCCACAGCCTATGTTTGCCGACAGCAGATCTGCAAGCTACCCACGTCTGACCCCGCGGTGTTTCGCGCACAGCTAGATGAATAGCATGTCCAAGACCCAGGTGCGGAGATCGATCGCGGCCCTGGTGTTAGCAACGCTGGCTATTGCCCAAGCGCTGGGCGATCCGCTCTCGCCAGAACAGCGGGCGGTGAATTATCTCTCGCAAGAAGTTCCACGCTGGTCAAGCGAGAACGGCTGCCATTCTTGCCACAACGACGGTGACGGCGCGCGCGCCCTGTTCTTTGCAGCGAGCCAAGGAATGGAAGTTCCCACTCGCGCACTCGCTCCGACAACGAAGTGGCTCAACGCGCCCGAACGCTGGAGCGCCAAGCAGCATTCGTCCGAGGGCGGCGACAAGCATCTTGCCCGGATCCAGTTCGCCGCCGCCCTCAACGCCGTCCCGCAGGTCGACCAATCAATTCTGAGAGCCGCCGCGGACCTGCTAGCCGTCGATCAGCAAGCCGACGGGTCATGGGCTGTGACGAACGAAACTCCAGCCGGATCACCGGCAACCTACGGCGGCCCCATTGCGACCGCCCTTTCGTTGGCAGTGCTCGAGCGGGTGAGCAGTCGGGATTTTTCGGAAGGCATCGCTAAAGCGCTCGCCTGGTTGGCGGCGCAGGACTCAGCCGCGCTGTCAGCGCAGGCTGCCATCGCATTTTCGCACGATCCCAGCGAGCAACAGTTCACGACCGCCATGCGTAAGATCCTGGCCGCCCAGAATGCCGACGGAGGCTGGGGCCCCTACCCTGGTTCTGGGTCAGAATGCTTCGATACGGCGCTGGCAGTCCTAGCGATGAGCCGCGATGCCAAAGCGGTTCCGGCGACTGAACGGGGCCGCCGCTACCTCGTCACACAACAGCTAGCTCCGGGTGGTTGGCCCGAAACGACGCGTCCCTCGGGCGGTGACAGCTATGCCCAACACATCTCAACAACGGCCTGGGCAACGATGGCGCTGATCGCAACGAAGCAGTGAGTGCTTTCGCCGTCAGGCGGTGAGCCTGCCCCTGATCCATTGACAACACCGCCCGGGCCCAAGAAACCGAGGCGTGGACCGAAGTCCACGCTTTCGTTCGAAATGTTTACCAAGCCAGAGGAAAGCGTGGAATTCCGTCCCTGCCTCTGTCCGTCCGGTTTGAGATCATCGCCTGAATACAGACGGATTTGGAACCGGGGTTTCAGACAGGTGGAGCAATGCGGTTTAGTCGTCGCCGGAATCGCCAAAGTCGTCGTGGTCTAAATACATGTGCAGATCGTCGTCGCCCATGTCTTTCAGACTGCCGCCGCTTTTCTTCACGGCCCACTGAATGACGCAGACCACCACAACGAGAAACACGCCGCCGACCGCAAACATGGTGTAAATCCAGTCCATCGTCGGAAAATTCGCACCCGGTTCCATGACAGACTAATCGTCACATAGATTTGCGCAATTGCCTACAGGAATCGCCGTGAGTTTGCATGCTGGAAAACCCTAGTCCGCTTGAAACAAGTAGAATGGCTAGTACTTACTTGCGTAAGTTATAATAATTATGAGATAAATCGCGAGGGGTGACGGTGGTCTTGGTCCACTGGAAGGGCGTGGCGTCGCGGTTGTAGGCCTGGACAAATTTGTCGATCGCTTCGCGTACCTGGCGGGGCGATGTGAAGCTGGCGCCTTGCAGCGCCCGGCGACTGAGAATGCTGAACCATACCTCGATCTGATTGAGCCAAGAGCTATAAGTTGGCGTGTAGTGAAAATGCACGTTCTTATGGCGTTGCAGCCAGCGGTCATGGCGGGGCTTGTGGGTGTTGAGATTGTCCAAGATGACGTGGATTTCGAAGCCGTCGTAGAGATCCGTCAACTGATTCATGAAGTCGAGAAACTCGCGCCGGCGGCGGCGCTGGTAATGGTCGGCGGTAATCCAACCGGTGGCCACCTCCAGAGCGGCGAACAGCGTTGTTGTGCCATGGCGTTTATAGCCGTGAGAGAAACCGGTCAAGGCCTTGCCGTTGGGC
Organism: Bryobacterales bacterium; assembly: GCA_965247305.1. Lineage (GTDB taxonomy): Bacteria > Acidobacteriota > Terriglobia > Bryobacterales > UBA6623 > CATQHP01. The sequence continues at coordinate 760,191 of OZ252030.1, forward strand.
AGCCGCAGCCAACCTTGTGCCCGCTCGAGTGCTTGAATACTGGGTTTCTCATCGACCGCCAACACGACGGCGTTCTCCGGCGGGTCGAGATATAGAGCGACGACATCGGCGGCCTTGCGCGCAAATTCCGGGTCGGTCGAGATACACCAACTGCGTCGTCGCCGCAGCGAGATGCCCTGCCGCTTGAGTACCCGCCAGACTTGATGATCGCTGACGTCGCCCAGCGCCGCGGCCAGCAGCGTGCCCGTCCAGGTGGCGTGACCTTCCGGCGGGGGCTGATCGAGCATCGTCAAAATGCGCTTGCGGGTGGCCTCGTCGTAACGCGCCGGCTTGCCCGAGCGGGGCCGGTCGACGAGGCCCGCCAGCCGCTGCTCGGCAAAGCGCAGGCGCCACTTCGACACCCGCGACGGCGGTGTGTTGAGTTGCTGGGCGATGGCGCTGGTGGCAGCGCCGGCGGCAGCCAACAGCACGATCCGAGCTCGCTCGACCATGCGCCGTTCCGTCTTGTGAGCCTGGACCCAGTGACGCAACGTCTGCTCTTCTTCCGAACTCAACGTGATCGCGGTCGCGGGCCTGGGCATGCCCCAGCTTGTCATACTACGTAGTACTTGTGCAGGTAAGTACTAGCTTGGCGCGCACCGGGAATGAACTCCCGGTCGACCGCCTCTTTTGGACACCCCAATGTCAACCTCTCGCTTGATCCCGAAAACAAATCTACTACCCTTCATCCTGCTCACGAGCTGCTTCGCCTGGTGGGGTCTCGCCAACAACATGACCGACACGTTGCTTGCCGCGTTCAAGCGGATCATGAGCATGTCGGACTTTCAAACCTCGTGGATACAGCTCGCCTTTTACGGTTCGTATTTTTGCCTCGCCCTGCCCGCTGCAATATTCATTAAGAAGTACACCTACAAAGCCGGCGTATTGCTGGGACTAGGCTTGTTCGTCGCCGGGTCCCTGCTCTTTTATCCAGCCAGCCAGACGATGAATTATTTTCATTTCCTAGCTGCGCTCTATGTGCTCGCCGGCGGACTGTCGGTACTAGAAACTTCAGCGAACCCTTACATCATCGCGATGGGTCCGGAGGAGAGCGGCGTCCAACGATTAAACCTCGCCCAATCGTTCAACCCGATCGGCTCCATCGCCGGGGTCTTTCTAAGCAAGCGGTTCATTCTGTCGGAACTCAACCAGGCCGACCCGGAGGCGCGCGCGGCCATGAGCGCCGAGCAGTTGCAACAGATTCAGTCGCAGGAACTCGGCGCCGTGATGGCCGCCTACGTCGGAGTGGCCCTCGTGCTGACCGTGCTATGGGTCGCGATGGCGATGATGAAGATGCCCAAGGCGAGTGATACCGACGAGGGGCAACTCGTTCCTACGCTCAAGCGACTCTTCCGAAACCGCAACTGGAAGTGGGGCGTGGTCGCTCAGTTTTTCTACGTCGGCGCGCAGATTGGCGTCTGGTCGTTCACGATTCGCTACGCCATGGTTGAGTTGAACTTGAACGAAGAGCAGGCTTCCAGTTACTACATCGCGTCCCTCATACTGTTTTCGGTTTCACGTTTCGTCTGCACGGCGTTGATGCGCATCTTCCAGCCAGGAACATTGCTCACCGCTCTCGCGGTGGCCGCCGTGGTGTGCACCCTCGGCGTGATCTGCGGCGGAGGCTATCTGGGCGTCTACGCGTTAGTCGCGATCTCCGGCTGCATGTCGCTGATGTTCCCGACCATCTATGGTCTAGCTGTCCGCGGCCTCGGCGATGACACCAAGATTGGCGGATCCGGCCCAATCATGGCAATTCTAGGCGGGGCTATTCTTACCGCCGCGCAAGGTCAAGTTTCCGACGCAACGGGCAGTATCCATGCCGCCTACTGGGTGCCGCTGGTTTGTTTCGTGATCATCGCCTACTACGGCGCGGTCGGCTGCCGGCAGTCCACTGGGACTCAGAGCTAGAGCATTTTCAGATCTGCTATAGACCACCGCCGCCCACGTCTAGGCGAACGCGGGCTCTAAGTCGTGGCGCGCGCCTCCGGCGGGCCGCGTCGACCTCAAGGTCGACGTTCTTCTTCGACAGTAACCATCCACTGCCGGCAGTCTACGGCTTCGGTGAAAGTGCTCTAGCCCGAAAATTCGGCTTTTCCTTCGCGAAGAACGCCCGAATTCCCTCGTCAATTTCGGGGTGCGCGAAAGCCTCTTCGCTCAAGCGCAGGCTACGTTCCATCGCTTCCGCCTCGCTGTAGTCGTAGGCGAGATCGATCGACTCTTTGCAAATGCGCAATGCGTTGCTCGGCAGGTCCACGAGCTTCGTCGCCAGATCCATCGCGCCTTCGACAGCCTTCCCCACCCCCACAACGCGATTCACAAGCCCCCAGGCCAGCGCGGTGTCGGCATCAACCGGCTCGCCTAGCAAGATCATTTCCTTTGCGCGCCCCTCGCCGATCCTGCGGGTGACGCGAACCGGGCCCCCGCTACCGGGGAACACTCCGAGTTTTACTTCGGGCATCGCCAACCGCACGTTCTCGGCGGCCACAAGTAAATCGCAACAAGCCGCAAGCTCGAGTCCACCCCCGAAGGCGTTGCCGTTCAATGCGCAGACGGTCGGCTTAGGAAACTTATCGAGCTTCGCGGTCATTGCCGTTTCAGCGATCATCTTACGTTCTAACGCGCGGCCCTCGGGTCCGGTGAAAGCCGCGAACTCCTTAATGTCCGACCCAGCGCAGAAAGCGCGGTCGCCCGCACCCGTGAGCACGAGCACCCGCACGCCCGAGTCCGCGGCAAGTTCGTCAAGCAGTGTGTCGAGAACTCGCGTCAGCTCGACTGTCATCACGTTTAGCGGAGGGTTGTCGAGCGTGACCAGCGCGATTCCGTTGTCGATATTCGTGTCAACCGGGCTCATGGGCCCAGGGTACCCCGACGCCAAACTTCATGGGTAGAAACGCCGGCTAGAACTCCGAATCCAGCAAACCTTCTGATTTAAGTAGCTCAGCATCGAGTACCGCCGCGCCCGCCGCGCCACGTATCGTGTTGTGCGCCAGCACCACAAATTTGTAGTCGAGTATCGGGCATTCGCGAACACGACCCACACTCGCCGCCATACCGTTTTCCGCCATCGAGTCGCGGCGTGGCTGCGGTCGGTCAAGTTCAGGCCGCCAATGAACCGGCTGCTTTGGCGCACTTGGAAGGTTCTTCTCTTGCGGAACTCCTCGAAAACTTTGAATCGCGTCTATAAGCGCCTCAACACCAGGCTTCTCATCGAGTTCAACGGACACGGATTCCAAGTGGCCGTCGATCGTTTGGACTCGGTTGCAATGCGCGCTAACGATCGCGGGTAGATCGCGTAGTGCGCCGTCAACAAATTCGCCCAGAATCTTCTGAGTTTCCGACTCCATCTTTTCCTCTTCGCTACCAATGTAAGGGATCGCGTTGGCGACGATATCCATTGCCGAGAGCCCCGGGTAGCCCGCGCCAGAGATAGCCTGCATCGTGGCGACTAGCACCTTTTTGATACCGAACTGCTTCATCGGCGCAAGACCCATCGTCAGGGCGATAGTCGAGCAGTTGGGGTTAGTGATAATGGCGCCCGGCCAACCATGATTTCTTCGCTGGGCCTCGATCACACCAAGGTGGTCCGCGTTGATCTCAGGCACCAGTAAAGGCACGTCGGCGAGCATGCGATGGTTGCGTGAGTTAGAAACAATGAAGTGCCCCGCATGCGCAAACGCCTGCTCGATTTCACCTGCTACAGCAGCATCCATCGCGGAGAACATCAGACTTGGGGCGCTGGCGCTCGGCGTGGCCTGCTGCACCGTCAATCCCGCGACGGACTCCGGCACCGAGCCATCCTGATTCCAATGCGTGGCGTCGGCGTACAACTTGCCGGTGCTGCGGGCGCTAGCGCCCAGCCAGGTGAGTTCGAACCAGGGGTGGCCCTGCAGTTGGTTGACGAACTGCTGCCCAACCATCCCAGTTGCTCCGAGCACTCCAACTTCGATTTTTTCTGACATTTTCTTCATTCTCCCTTGTTTGAATGACCCGGCACGCGCACGGCACCGCAGGTGTTAGCGGTGTGGGACGCAGACGCCGCGCCCCTACGTAGTCGTCGTCGTTTTGAGGCTTTTCGCGAGGCCCGTGTAAAGCTCGATGGCTTCGAGGATTTCGCGTTTGGGGATGCGCTCTTCCGTCGTGTGGGCGACGTGAATCGACCCCGGACCGAGTAGCAGCGGCTGTCCCCAGTTGGTGAGTTTTGGGATGTCGGTAGTGTACTTCACCACACAGGTTTCAAAGCCCTCGACTTGCTTCATGCGCAGAGCCGGGGTTTCCGCGACGATCTCGGCTTCGACGCCTTCAATTGCACCAAATGCCAGCGCCTTCAACTCGCTGAGGTTCGAGACGACCCGGATCATCACAGAAGCGGAGGCGTAGTCTGAAATCACGTTCATCGCCGGACCGGCGTCGAGCGTGCCGATATTGACGGTGGTGTCGCCCAGCATGGGGTCCGACGGCCACTCCATCGAGCGCAAACGGTTGACGTTGTCGAGCAGCTTTTCGGTCGCGGAGTCGCCAAGTTCGGGGTAGGCTGAGTGGCAGGCGCGACCGGTTGCGCGGAGCTTGAGCCCGAGAGTCCCTTTTGAGCCCAGTGCGAGAAGATTTTCGGTGGGCTCGCCGTTGATCAGGTACTTAACGTTAGGCGCTGTTTTGTTGGCGTGGGCCGCGCCAAGCCCGTTGACCTCTTCGCCGACCACGAGCAGTAGCCCGAGGCCTCGCACACCGCCGGCCAGCAGGCCTTCGATGGCCTTGATCATCGAGGCGGCGATGCCGTGGGTATCGCAAGCGCCGCGGCCCCAAATGTGCTCGTCGTCTTCCTTAGACGGGATGAACGGGGGCACGGTGTCCATGTGGGTGGAAAACACCACCTCCGGCTCGCCCCAGTGAATCCAAACGTTGTTGCGCCCCGGCTCGACCTCTTGCTTCTCGATCGAGCCGTCGTATTGGTCAGCGAGCGGACGCAGGCACTCAAAAAGATAGTCGCCGATCTCTTCTTCGTTAGGCGTGACCGAGTTGATGTCGATCAGCGCGCGCGTAAGCTCAAAAGCGTTCATTGGGCCGCTAACCCGAGCATATCGGATGTCAGCTCAGCGAGTAAACGCCGACCAATTCGGATGAAGAACCTGAGGAAGTGACCCGCGCGAGTGAGGGGCTGTGAAAAGGGCGTAGCAAGCTACGCCCCGACGAATAACTTTCGTGTTATCAGTGCTGTAGGGGTGCGACATGTCGCACCCTCGGACGACCGCGGAGCTATTCGACGTTTTTTCAAAGCCCCTGAGCAAGCGGTATCGCTGAATGGACCAATCTCCTCGACGCGAGCGCTTCGCCACGGCCGCGCCCCAAACGCCCACGATTTCGGTGGAGATGGCAGTCGTATGTGACAATAGCAGCGCTATGACCCGATTACTGCTGCTCCTCTCATCATGTTTTCTGTTTTCAGGATTCCTGCAGGCAGCCGTAAAACTGCCCGCGCTGCTGAGCGACCGCATGGTGATTCAGCGCGAATCCCCAGTTCACGTTTGGGGCTGGGCGGACGCCGCTGAAGAGGTTTCTGTCGAGTTTCGTGGGCAGCAAGCCTCGTCGACTGCCGGCGCCGCCGGGCACTGGGAGGTCTATCTCAAACCGCTAGCTGCGGGCGGTCCGTTTGAGATGACGGTTCGAGGGTCGAATACGATTACGCTACGCGATGTGTTTGTCGGTGAAGTTTGGGTCGCCTCGGGGCAGTCAAACATGGTTTGGCCGTTGGAGCGATCGAACGACGCTGAAGAGGAAATTGAGGCGGCAAAGTTTCCTGAGATTCGATACTTCAAAGTGAAGCTGACGGTCGCCGACAAGAGGCAAGACGATGTCGAAGGAGAATGGCTGGCTGTTTCACCCAAAACAGCGGGGACATTCTCGGGTGTTGGGTACTTCTTTGCCAGGCACTTGCACGAGAAGCTCGGCGTGCCGTTCGGCATCATCCAATCGGCTTGGGGCGGAACCCCAGCCGAATCTTGGACGACCGCGGGGACGCTTGCCTCCGACGCATCGCTCAACCGGTTTAATGAGGAGTGGGCGCAAGTGCTCGCCGATTACCCGAAAGCCAAAAAGGCCCACGACAAAGCACTGAAGCGCTGGGAATCAGAGGCGGCGAAAGCGAAGGCCGCCGGGCTCGATACCCCGCGACGGCCTGGCGCGCCACGCGGACCCGGGCACCACCAGACGCCGTCAGGTTTGTTCAACGCAATGATCGCGCCGTTGACACCATACGCGATCCGGGGAGCGATTTGGTATCAGGGCGAGAACAACGCCAGCCGCGGACACGGCGAAGCGTATCGGCATCTGTTCAAGTCGATGATCATCGACTGGCGCCGCGAGTGGGGGCAGGGGTCCTTCCCGTTTTTGTTTGTCCAGCTAGCGAACTATGGCCGTGCGCCTGACAACAGCACTTGGCCCGAGGTTCGTGAAGCACAGACGATGGCTCTCGAGCTGGTAAATACGGCGATGGCCGTGACGACCGACATTGGCAACCCCGAAAATATTCATCCCCGCAACAAACAAGATGTTGGCATGCGCCTCGCATTGGGCGCGCGCGCCGTCGTGTATGGAGAAGACGGACTGACCTCTTCGGGCCCGCTCTTCCGACAGGCGACGCGTGAAGCCGGCACGCTGCGGCTGTGGTTCAATCACCCAGGTGGCGGGTTGGTCGCTCAGGGTGGCGAGCTGCGCGGCTTCGAAGTCGCCGGCGCCGACGGTGCGTACGTAGAAGCTACGGCGCGAATTGTAGGCGCAAACGTCTTGGTGTCGAGCTCTCAAGTCGATGCGCCAGTGAAGGCTCGTTACGCTTGGGCGGCGGCGCCCGACGGGAACTTGTTCAATAAAGCAGGTCTCCCCGCATCGCCGTTTCGGACGGTCGAATAGTAGATCGCGGTCTAGAGCATTTTCAGGAATGGCATAGACTGCTTGCCGCGGCACCAAGCCTGTGAGAATCGGAGGCGCGACTGTAAAGGAGTGCGGTGGCGGAGCAGCTTTCTGGAATAGGCTGAGTTTGGACCTGCTGATCATTCACAGGGCTCCACTCATCTTTCCCAGTTAACCCGTCGCCACCGCACCCCTTTACACGATTTTGGACAGCGGAATCTAGTCTCCAGAAATAGGCGGCTTCACCGCTTTGTGTTCAAGAACGGTCGATGGCATCAGTGAAATTGCTCTAGAACGTCGTGGCGTCGCTGAACGCGTAGCGAAAGCTGTTGTCGATGAGACCTTTGATTTCGTCACTCGAGAATCCAAGCTCACTCAAAGCGGACAGTTCCTGAGACAGCGTGACCCGAAAGAATGTCGGGTCGTCGGTGCTAATCGTTATCGGCACGCCGGCTTGGAACAGCTTTCGCACCGGGTGCTCGAGATAGGAACTGTAGACGCCGGTGCGAATGTTGCTGGTCGGGCAGACTTCGAGCGGGATCTGATTATCCGCGAGATGGGCGACCAGCGACGGATCTTCGGCTGCTCTGACGCCGTGGCCGACGCGGTCGACTTTCAGAACGTGGAGCGCATCCCACACGCTTTCGGGGCCAAGCGCTTCACCGGCGTGTACCGTCAGCTTCAGGCCGGCGTCGCGAGCCTTGGCGAATACTCGTTCGAATTGGGCCGGCGGAAAAAGATGCTCCGCGCCGCCCAGAGTAATCGCGATTAAGTTTTCCGGGCGACGATCAAGTATCTGGTCGAGCAAATCTCCGGCGGATTCGTGGCCGATGTTCCGAACGAGGTCCACGATCCAGCGAACCTTTGGCGACGTTCCAGGTTCGTCCGCGAGAGCTTCGAGGAGTGCCTCAAGAGGGATGCCCTGATTGACGTACTCGATTAGCGAGACAGTCACTTCCGCGTAGACGATATTTTCTTCGTGAAGCTGTTCGCGAACGGCGCTGATCAGGGCTCGGAAATCATCGATGCTTCGGACAAAGTAGCTGGTGAACAGGTAAGTGAAGAGAAATTCATCAAACGTCTCGTAGCGGAAGAACGAGTGTTCGACATAGTGGCCATCAATAACAGCCTGAATATTCGGCTGATTTCTGAACAGTCGAACGTGGCGTTCAGGGGCAGTAGCCAGCGCTTCGGCCGGAGGGTATTTGCGGAACATCGTCCCGAGAAACTGCGCGGGAATCGCGCCGCGTAGATGGACGTGCAACTCGGCTTTCGGGACTTGCTGGAGTTCAAGCGCGGTCATTGAGCGTAAGTCACCCAAGTGGCTCCAAGCTGTTGGCGGGGTCTCGGAGTTGGCTTCGGGACTTCGCTCGCAGGCCATCCCAGCCAAGTTCGAGTAGCCCCGCCGAGAGCCCGCATTTCTCGCCGCGTGACGAGAAATGCGGGCCAGCAGTTTACTCGCTTGACGGCGGCCCCTCGGCAAAGATCTCCTCGAGAATCCGAACCGCCTCATCAACGTGCTCGCGCTCGGCGACATAAGGCGGCAGGAATCGCAAGATATTTCCTGCCGTGCAGTTCATCAACAAGCCCTTCTCCTGGGCCTGCGGAACTACCGATTTTCCGGGAACCGTCAATTCCAATCCGACCATCAGCCCCTTACCGCGAGTGCCTGTCACAAAGTCAAACTTCGAGGCAAGCGCGTTCAACTGATCGTGGAAATACCCGCCAACCTCGCGAATATGCAGCAGCAAATCAGGCAGCATCGAAAGGAATTCAACAGCCGCCCGGCATGCCAGCGGGCCGCCGCCGAATGTAGAGCCGTGCATACCGGCACTGAATACCGCGGCCGCTTTCTCGTTACAGATCACGGCACCCAGTGGAAGCCCGGCAGCTATCGGTTTCGCGCACGTAATGACGTCGGGCAATAAGTCATTGCCCCAGTGGTGAAATGCGAAGTACTCGCCCGTCCGGCCAAGACCACACTGAATCTCGTCGTAGATCAGCAACGCGTCGTGCTTCGACGCCAGCTCCTTCGCCTTCGCGCCGAACGCCGCGTCAACTTCGACAATGCCGCCTTCACCGAGAACCGGTTCGAAGAAAATCGCTGCTGTATTGTCGTTGACAGTCGCTTCGAGAGCCGCCACATCGTTGACGTCGATATAGCGCACGCCGGGCATCAACGGCTCAAACGGTTCACGATACTTCGGCTGACCGGTCACGGCTATCGCACCCAGTGTCCGGCCGGCAAACGAGTTGTTGAGCGCGACGACTTCGTACTTGTTTTCGCCCTTAGAGCGCCCGTAGCCCTTGCCGATCTTCAACGCCGCTTCAACCGCTTCGGCGCCGCTATTGCAGAAAAACGTGCGCTGAAGTCCGCTCATTTCGGCAAGCTTTTGCGCCACCGGCCCTTGGTAGGGGTGGTAGTAAAGATTCGAGCAGTGCACCAGCGTGTCGAGCTGCTCCTTGAGCACTGCATTTAGTCGAGGATGCGCATGACCGAGTGCATTCACGCCTATCCCGGAGATGAAATCGAGATAGCGCTTGCCCGACGTGTCGTAAATGTAGACGCCCTCGGCGTGATCGACCCGTACGGTGTTGTCCCCGCGGCCGTAGTTCGGAATCACATACTGATTTTCAAGCTCGACGAACACATGTTCATCGCTCACAACGGAAGTTTGAGCGGACATAATCGGCTCCTAGCGTAACATCGGCGGCGCAAGTTTCTCGATAGAAAAACACGCCGCACAAATCGAATGAAAATGAGGGAGACGGCCGGTTGGTACCGGAGAGCTGGGCAGCCCGCATCTCTCACCACGTGGCGAGCGAGAGTGCGTGAGAGGTGCGCCAATACGAGGCGGGCGACGGTTGGCGCGCGGAAGCGTACTTGACAGTCCGTCGAGCACGACGACCGAGCGCAACGAAGTAGTGGCGCACCTAACGCGTGCTTTCGCCGTCAGGTGGTGAGAATTGCGGGCTGGGTGCTACGAAGAACGCCAGTCACACCACGACTCACTCCACGGCGAAAGCCTGGTTTAGCGGAGTCAACAACGATGGTGGGCCGAACGTTCACGGCTCTCTCGATTATGCCACAGCATTGCGCGTTACGCTTGAGGATCACGCCAACATGCCAACAATTCTAGTCACCAACGACGACGGCATCGACGCTCCCGGAATCGCGGCGCTTGAGCAAGCGCTCGCCTCCATCGGCAACGTCTTTACGGTCGCGCCACTGAGCGAGCAAAGCGCCGCAAGTCGGCGCATCACGCTGCGCCGCCCATTCCGCTACGAGACCCGTGGCAAGAATCGCTTCGCGGTCGACGGCACGCCGGCGGACTGCGCCATGATGGCGCTCACGCATCTACTCGAACAGCCGCCCGCCCTGGTGGTCTCGGGCATCAACAACGGCCCCAATCTCGGCGAGAACGTGTTCTACTCCGGGACCATCGCAGCCGCCGCGGAGGGCGCGAAATACGGCATTCCCGCAATCGCGATGTCCGTCAACCAACGCATCGACATCGACTATAAAGCCACCGCGGACTTCGCCGCCGAGCTTGCATCAAAGGTGTTGTTGAAAGGGCTACCAGAGGGCATTGCACTAAACGTAAACGTGCCCTACCCAGCTTACGACGGCGTTGAGATCACCCGCCAATCCAGCAAAATCTCACGCAACCTAATGATCGAGACCAAGGACCCCAACGGCCGCGCCTACTACTGGATGCATGAAGAGGTGCCTCTAGAAGACGCCGAGCCCGGCAGCGACTACGCCGCAATCCGCGAAGGCAAAATCTCGATCACGCCGCTACGCTTCGACAACACCGCCTACGACCTAATCGACAAGCTGAGGTTCTAGAGCATCTTCACGACTTACGTAGACCCCGTTGCACCCAGTCTCGCGGCGATTCGTGATTTGTGGCGCGCGCCTCCGGCGGGCAGCGTCGACCTCCAGGTCGGCGTTCTTTCCGACCCAGCACTCGCGGCCGGCGTGTCCAATTGCCGGTCTACGCTTTCGGTGAAAGTGCTCTAGCGAGAGTCAGCGGCTTTAGATTCCGTGCGAACCAACGGCTCGCCGTGAGCCTCAATCACCGTAAGAAGAACAGACGGCAGTGGCCGCCGAATATCATTGCGCTTTCTCGGAGGCCCAATCCACAACGTCGATATAGCCTCGACAACCGCTCCGCGCCCCGGAACTCGCCCGAGCACGCGGATCGCGTAATCGCCCGGAACGACGTTCTCGGCAATCGTCAAGTCCAAGAGAACCTCGGGAATAATGACGTTGTCTCCGTCGCCGGACGGTCCGAAAAACTGATCAGCTCGAAAGCTTCCCTGTGTGGCGGTGATGCCGTCAGGCAGCCCCTCGACCCAAACGTCAACTGCTTCGTCGAAGCCCGGTTCGCGCACCAATAGAACCCCCATCGGTTCCGCGGATCCCACCGGCAAATTAAGATTCTCGGGATCAGAAAGCAATGCAAATCCGGGCAGCCGCTCTTCCACTCGCAGACGGTAAACGAACGACGGACCGCCGCGCCCAATGCGATCACGAACGACCAATTCGAAAGCACCGTCGAACTCAGGCGTGAAGTGCAACAACGAATCGGGATTTCCGATGACTGTTCCCTGACCGCTCATCAGATCGTCATGTTCGGCGACCAACTTGCCTTCGCTGTCGAACAGCTCAAGCACGGTATCGATGTAGGGCAGGCCCAACTGCGCGGCAAGACTCGTCACAACGATCGGCTGTCCAGCGCGAGCCTCGACGGTGTAGGTATCCTCATCGCCCGCGCGATCAAGCGAACCATTCGCCGAGATGCCCACAGCCGAAGGGCGAAGCGTTGTCGAATCAGCTTCCGGACGCCGTGAAATCTCGAAACTTACCCGGTCATCAACGCCGTTCGGTCCGCGAGTCCAAATGCGCCAAAGACCCTCGGGCGCGTCGTCGGGAATCTCCAGACTGAAGTGGCACTCGCGATCCCCGCAGTTCAGCCTGTTGGCGGTGATCCGCGCTCCACCAACCGCCGCGGTCTTGACCGGAATCGTGTACGGAAACGTCAGCCGGTAGTACTCGGCCCCGCGGACGACTGTGAGATACACTTCTTCGATCGAATCGAGCGCGCGGCCACGCAGTGAAACTGCAACCGTTGTTCCGGCACGTGCGCCCAACGGGTAGGCCGCTTCAACGATGGGAAGCTGCGAGACCCGCAGCATATAACCGCAATTCTTCGCGCAATTGACGCGTTGCGGGCCGCGGTACTGATCGAGCTTCAAGTAGTAGTCGCCCGCATTGTCGAACGTGTACTCGAGAAACGGGGTCTCCAAGTAATCGTCGCGGTCGTCGCTGAACGCGATACGCGCTCCCCCTGAATCCAGCAGCGCCAAATCGTTCTCGAGGTATCCGCCATATTCAAGCGAGCGCACGTCAAACGTCCAGCGTTCACCCGCCCGAGCCTCAAACTTGAAATAGTCGATGTCGACAAGTTCGTGCATCGCACCCTGCAGATTTTGCGGCTCGAGCTTAATCGCCTGCGCCTGTTCAATCAGGTCGTTGGGCTCGGCCTCAACGCTTGAGGGAAATGCGTCGACATAAAACAGTCGCGAGTTGGCGCGGCCCGACGCGGTAATTAAAGTGGCAATATGCGGGCCCAGCGCGGCTTGGGGTTCGATTCGAATTCGTCCCGAACGCTTTGTGTCTGAAATCGCCTCGCCACTCTCCCAAACGAGATGCGCTGTGTCGAACTCAACCCGTAGGGGAGCGGCTAGGTTCTTACCAGTCAGTTCGACCGCAACCGTCTCGCCTGTTTGGCCGCCGAACGGCTCAAAGCGATCGACCCAGGGGTCATTGGGATCTTCGGAGCCAAACGCCGTGACCGCGAGGACCAGGGCGCAAACGAGTAGCCTCGGCGTGCCGCGCCTAGCCAAATAGTTCGCCGATCGGAGTGCCGCCGTCATTGATCTTCACCGGACGTCCGCTCGTATGGTACTCCTCGCGGTAGTCAATTCCGAACTTCTTGTAGAGTGTCGCTCCGAGGTCTTCTACTGAGCTGGCGCGATCGATCGGCTCGGCGCCCTTAGCGTCGGAGGCCCCAATCACCTGGCCCCCAGGGATACCGGCACCGGCCGCGGCGATCGAAAATACGCCGGGCCAGTGATCTCGTCCCGCCGAATGGTTGATCTTCGGCGTGCGCCCAAACTCGCCAATCGCCAACACCAACGTGCTGTCGAGTAACCCACGCTGACCCATGTCTTCGAGCAGCGTAGCGAAGGCTTGGTCGAACTCGGGGTAGAGTTTTTTATTCGTGCTGTCGTTGTCGGAGTGCGTGTCGTATCCACCGTGGAAAAGTGTCACCAGCCGCACGCCGGCCTCGATCAGCCGTCGCCCCAGCAGCGCGCCCTGTCCGGCGGTCGTCCGGCCATACGCGTCGCGTAGCGCGTCTGCTTCCTTGCCAAGGTCAAACGCCTTCTTAGCCTGCGGAGAACTTACTAAGTCGAGCGCCTTCTGGTAGAAGTGCTCCATGCCGTCGACCACTTGCGACTTTTCTATCCGCTCGAAAGACGAATCCAACGCCGAAAGCAACTTGGCGCGGCCCTCGGCCTCTTCGAGACCGAGTCCGGTCGGTAGCGTCAGGTCTTGGACCGAGAAATTCTTCTTGCTCGGGTCACCCGTGATGAACGGATCATAGGCCGATCCTAGGAAGCCCGCATCGGCACAGATATCTTTCTTGGGGATCACCACAAAGGGCGGCAGGCCGTTCTGGGCCCCGAGTTCGCGCGCCACAACCGACCCGTAGACCGGATGCTTGAACGCGTTGTTCGGTCGCGCCCCCGAGAAAATGTATTGCTTCGCTTTCTCGTGTATTGCTTCGTGCGAATACATCGAGCGCACGACCGAGAATTTGTTGAAGTCCTTCGCCAAACGTGGCAGCAACTCGCTGAAGTGAACACCCGGCTGCGACGTCGGGGTCGTGCCGAAGCTGCCGCGGATCTCGCGTGGCGCTTCCGGCTTCGGGTCAAACGAATCGTGCTGGCAGAGCCCGCCCTGCTGAAAGAAAATCAGGCACGACACATCAGTGCGTCCGGATGACGCTTTTAGGATGCTGTCGAGCGTGATGCCACCGAACGCAACGCCACCGAGCCGCAAGACATCGCGGCGGCTATAACGCGAACGCATTTTAGAAAGCAGCATGGGGTGAAAAACTTAGCGGTTAAGCTGAAACTCCTTTGCATTGAGGATAGCCCACAGAACGTTTTCAAGTCCCCGCCGGCGGCTGCGGCCGGCCGCCGATTCCGCCGCGAGGTACTGCTCGATCACCGTTAGCTTGTCGGCGTCGGGAGCGCTCGCGTACGCGCGGATATAGAGCCGATCGACTATTTCGCGGTCTGTTAAGCCGCGACGAATGAGCGTTCCGAGGATGTTGTCATCTTCCGACAGTCGTTCCTTCAACACATCGCCATTCATCATCTGCAGCGCTTGAGCCAGCGATGGCGTGTTCAAGCGCGCCCCCATCACGTCGCGTCGTGGGTGTCCGAACGTTGTCAGAAAATAAGTTGCTCCGATGCTCGCGATCAGCTCTTTTGGAGTCGTGCCCGGCGGGTAGTTGCGAAACTCCTCGGGTTTGTCGGTCACCTGTGAAATCGCATCGAGCAAAACCTCGGCGGGCAGTTTGCGTGGCACGTAGCGCGCGAACAATATTTCCTCCAGTCGATCTTCGCCGCCAACTCGATCGGCGCTATGCGCGCTGAGCTGATACGTTTTCGAATTGAGAATGAGTCGGTGCAGCGCCTTGAATCGATATCCAGACTCGATGAAATGTCGCGCCAACTCGTCGAGCAGTTGCGGGTGTGTGGCGCGGTTCGTGGAACGGAAGTCATCGAACGGCTCGACGATGCCGCGTCCAAAATACTCGTACCAGACACGGTTCACGGTCGCACGTGCGAACTGCATTTTCTCGTCGCGCGTAATCCAGTCAGCGAGCACCTCGCGACGATCCCGGTTCTGAGGAATGTCCGCAACCGCGCCATCTAGAAACTTTGGCGCGACCGGCTCACTCGTCACGGGATGCAGCATTTCGCCCCGTCGTTCGTTGAACCAGATGCGGCGGTACTGGCCGTAGCCGTGTTTCACGTTCATGCGCGCCAAGAACGCCGCCATGCCGTAAAAATCATCTTGGGTCAGATTTTCAAGAGGGTGGTTGTGGCACTGCGCGCACTCGATGCGCTTCCCGAGAAAGAGGCGGGTAACCGTCGGCACAGCCTTCTCGACTTCAAACTTCTTCAACATGAAATCCATCGCCGGGTGCCAAAAATTTCCCGCTGGACGTACTGTCGTGTCGCCAACCGCCGTGAGCATTTCGCGCACAGCGGCATCGTAGGGCTTGTCCTCACGAATAAAATCGTGCAGCCAGCGCTTGTACGAGCCGTTGGTGCGGCCTTGGGAGTAGTACTGCGAGTTGCGGAACCAGTCCTCGAACTTGACGAGCCAGTGTGTCGCGTACTCTTTGCGTTCAAGTAAGCGGTCGACTAGATTCTGGCGCTTGGCGGGATCTTCGCTGGCGACGAAGCTTTCGGTCTCGTCGGTGGTTGGCAGCACGCCCGCGGCGTCAAGAAAGACGCGCCGCACGAATGCACTCTCAGACGTCAACTCAAACGGTTCGATGTTGACTTCTCGCAGCTTGCGGAAGATGTAGCGGTCAATGAAATTGTTAGCCGCGGTATCGCGATAGTCGGCGTCGACGGCCTCATCGACCACGATGAACTGGGCAGTTGCGACCTTGCCCATGGCCCGCGCGGTTACAGTCGTTAGCCCGCGCCCAACTGACGTCACTTGGCCGTCTGTAACGTCCGAAACAACGGCGATATCGTTAGCGGCGTAGCGCACCTCGCTCGACATGTCGCGCGTCGAGCCGTCAGACAAACGCCCGACGACGACCAGTGGCTGCGTCGTGCCGGCACCGACGAGAACCGATTCACTGGGATACAACTCGAGTTTCTCCAGCCGCGTGCCCGACGACCCGTAGCCCGCCCCCTGCTCGATCCAGTTGAGGATCGTGCGGTACTCGTCCGACTCCGCCGTCATCAGTTGACCGCCGCCGTGCGCCACCTGAAACGATGGCTTAGCTAGCAGTAGCGAATCTTCGGGCGACTCAATGGAGACGCGCCGCCCGTCGGCGCGGCGAACGATCATCTCATGATCGGCTCGGGCATCGGAGCCGTAAAGCGATAGTTTGAAACCGTTCTGGCCCGCGGGCGAACCGTGGCAGGCCGAGCTGTTGCAGCCCTTCGTCGTGAAGATCGATAGCAGGTCGCGCTCAAAACTAATCGCGACTTCCGAACTCTCCTGGCCGACGTGAACCGTGGCTTCAGTTGAGTCCCCAGCGCATGTCACCAAAATTCGAGCCGAACCCGCGCGTCCGCCAACCAGTTGATCCCCGTCGACGCGTACGACGGCCGCGTCGCGGCTCGAAACCTTACAGTCGCTGCCGCCGCTGACGATGTAGCCTTGCCCGGAGCCTGGCCCCTGTAGGTGGATCTCAGGCGGCAGAATCGACACGGCGGCGGACGCCCAGCCGGCGCCGAATAACGCCAGAAAACACGACAGGCGTGCGTAGCGCGCCACGACCACCAAGCTATCGCGAAATCTTTTGAAACTACTCACAGGCACACTACGAGGCCGTCATCCATTCGCTCGACAGCACAGCTTTATAGTAGTCCCATGGCCACCACCGCGTTTCGAGCGAGATCTTTACTGACTCCCGACTTGATCGACGATGGCGTTGTGGTCGTTGAAGACGCCACAGTGATTGCTGTCGGTCGAGGGGAGGCTATAGAATTGCCGACGCAAGCAAGAGAAGTCGCGATCGACAGCGGCCATCTTGTCCCTGGCTTCATCGACACCCACAACCACGGCGCCGGTGGTCGCGATGTAATGCAGGCCGAGCGCGACGCGCTTGAGCACGTCGGTCTGACACTCGCGCGGTTCGGAACGGCAGCCTACTACCCAACCACCGTTACCGCGCCAACCGATAAGACAATGCACGCTGTCGAGTTTCTCGCGGACTATATAGCCGGCGGCAACTTCGCAGGCGCCGAGCCGCTCGGCATCCATATGGAAGGGCCGTTCATCTCGAAAGTTCGGCGGGGTGTCCACCCACCCGAACACATTGTGGAGCCGACGCTCGCGGCCTATCAAGCGTACGCGCATGCGGCCTCCGGGCGCCTATCGATCATGACCATCGCCCCCGAGCTCGCCGCAGCGCCAGAACTGATTCGAGAAATGTTCGATACCAACGTCAAAGCCTCGATCGGCCACACCGACGCCGACGCAGGCCAAGCCCTGGCAGCGGTCGATCTCGGAGCGCGTCAAGCCACGCATATGTTCAACGCCATGCGTCCGTTCGGTCATCGTGACCCGGGCGTCATCGGCGCGGTACTAACTGACCAGCGTGTACGCGCCGAACTTATCGCCGATGGCATCCACGTCGACCCTAAAGCGATGGAATTGCTCTATCGCGCGAAGGGGGCGGAAGGCGTCGTGCTCATTTCCGATGGCATCTCAGCGGTCGGAATGCCGGACGGACGCTACGACATCGGCTTGATGACGGTCGACGTAGCGGACGGGACTTGCATGTACGAAGGCAAGCTCGCCGGAAGCGTCTTAACGCTCGACCGGGCCATCCGCAACATGGTCGAATTAGTCGGCGTGCCCCTGCCCGGCGCGGTTGCGATGGCGACTCGCAACCCAGCGGAGATGATGGGCATCTCAGACCGAAAGGGCAGCCTCCAGCCCGGCGCCGACGCTGATCTAGTTTGGCTAGACGACGATCTCACGGTCCGCCAAGTTTGGCGTCGCGGCGTTCCCGTCGCTTAGCGCGGCCTGCGCGACTCTTGCCACGGGCTGCTAAACCACGCCAGTTCGGTGCGGCTTCACCATCAACTCGGTGTCGTTCCCCGTGTCGCCCTGCTGCGCCATCCAGGCGTCAAGCTTCACCTTCATCGCGGCGATCGTCTCAGCATGTTCGGGTTGCTCGGCAAGATTGTCCAACTCGTAGGGGTCCGCGATCACGTCATAGAACTCAAACTCCGGTCGCTCTAGGTACCAACGGACACGAGCCGCCGCGTGCTTGTCGGTCTTAGCCTTCTCGACCCACGTCGTCCAATATCCCGGCGCGTCCGTTTCAGTGAGGGTGTTTTGAAACTTGGTCGTGTAGTTGGTATTCCAAATCAGCTTGTGCTGCTCGTCGCGAACTGAGCGCACCGGGTAGCAGCGGCTGCCTTTGATAATGCCGCGCGTTGTGTGAACGCCATACACATATTCGGCGTGGTCGTCGGTCTCGCCCATTAAAACGCCGAGATAGCTGCTGCCGTCAAAATCGTGCGCGGCGGGATCACCGCCGGCAGCTTCGATCAAGGTTGGCAATGCGTCGACCCCCTGTACCATCGCCTTCGCAACAGACCCCGCCTTGACGCGATCGGGCCAGCGAACAATCCAGCCCTGGCGCAGGCCGAGGTCGTAACAGGTCCATTTGCCATGCGGAAACTGCACCCCCTGTTCGCTACAGAAGATGAAAATCGTGTTGTCTGCTTGGCCGCTCTTTTCGACCGCTTCCATCACCCGGCCGGTCTGCCCGTCGAGGTATTCGACCTCGGCGTAATAGTCGGCCATGACTTTGCGCGTCTCGTGTGTGTCGACCATATAGGCAGGAAGCTGAAGCGACTCAATGTCGAATTTTGACGCATCGCCGCGATTCCACGGCAAATGTGGCTCGTTCGAGCAAACCACCAAGAAGTACGGCTGTGCAGCGTCACGCATGACGAACTCGTCAATCGCTTCGTAGGAAATATCCTTGCCGTCATCAAGAAACTCAAACGGATAATTCTCCGGCGGCCCGAAGTGTTTCTTGCCGCTAAGCGCAACTCGGTAGCCCAGCGGCTCGAAGAAATGCGCCATGCTCTTGGTGCCGCTTTTCGACTCTGAGTGGTTGGGGTACGCGCCGTTGCGAACCGGAAAAATTCCGGTATACATCTGCTGCCGCATGGGCGCGCACATCGCGGTCGCCGTGAACGCTCGTTCAAAGCGCATGCCCTCTGCCGCGAGCCTGTCAATATTGGGCGTCGAAACCTGCGTCGCGCCGTAACAGCCAATGTCATGCCAGGCGAGGTCGTCGCCAATCACAATCACGACGTTTGGTTTCTTAGCTGCTTGAGGCTCCGGACTCGAACACCCGAATGAAGCCGCGAGCGCCGATGCCCCGGCAGTTTTCAAGAACGCGCGCCGGCCGATTCCTTCGTTGTGCATGCTGGCAATAGTTTTAGCATTGTTGCGAGCGCGCAAGAGCGATTGATTTGAGGTGAGTCGCTTGGCCGACCGTGCCGCCTCTTGCCGCCGAGCCCAGTCGACGTCGAGACCCGGGTAAGTCAAAAATGCCAGGCGGGGTCTTGCGCCCGATGCAGCACTCTTAAACCCCCTACGTTCTTGCCATATGGCACACCGCCTATTTTAGAGGTGGTCAATCCGGCCAAGGAGATAGGGGGGTTCAGTTTCTGCAGCCAAGCGTTCATCCCGTCACTCAGTCCGAAGTTTCAGAAATTCGTTTGACGCATCGTTTTTCCGCACGGCCGCTGGGCGCTATGGCTGAATGCTTAGATCCGCTCTATAGCGGACCAAAACGTTCTCTCTACTTTGGATCAGCGCCCAACCTTTTTGGAAGATTGCATTCGCCTTCTGTTGGCCAAGGTCGCGGACAAGTGGATGACCGTCGTCAAATTCCGACCACTTGTCGATCAGGCTGACAACCGCGTATGTGTCTGGACTATCCCCCATGAACCCACGATAGACGAAGACCCCGTCCGCTTTGGCCTTTTTCATCGCGGGGATGAAGTCGTTCTTCAGATAGGCCTCATACTCGCCGCGCTTGCCGGGAATCACTGTCCTCAATGCGAGAACGGCCAAATTCGGTACGCGCCCAGCTTTCGGAGGAATCGAGACGTCGGGCCGCTGGCGCACCGTCAAGACCTGCCGGTCGCCGACACATTGAGCGACCTGAAGGGCCCACGACGCAAAGCGCGCCGCGCCGAGCGGGTTCTCGGTAGTGTTGTCGTTCTCGCCGAGTTTGCTAAGGCTGGTTCCAATGTGAAACGTGTCGACGTCACCGCGCGCAACTTGCCAGATATCTCGGCTTTGGCCCGCCTTTTTCATCGCGGCGTTCATCTCCTTTTGCAGTGTGATCCATTCGGCTTGGCGATCAGGCTTCACCTGGATCACTCGCACATTCCTCCAACCAGCGTCGGCGCCTTGAGCGAACGCCGCAGCCGGAGCGAACGCCGCCAAGAGTACTGCCGACACACAAGTCGCTTGTATCGTTCTTCCAAACCAGTTCATTGTCTTCATTCCTTTCGATGTGCCTTAGACAGGCGGTTGAGAATAGGCCCTATCCGAGTTAACCGGGATTCGGCACGAGTCTGGGCATTGGCTTACAAATTCCTTCGCCCGCACCCAGATTGATTTATAAAGTAAGCACGCGAGATACCAAACGTTAGACTCAATCCGAGCCAGGTATAAAGGTTTTTAAACCAGTGGCATACAGGTTTATTGCGAATTGCCGCCGCCGTGCGGATACGGAGTCGAGTCAACTGGCGTGACAATGTAAGCAAACGCCAGTTGACACCGAGCGGTCCTGTCGATGGCCCGCTGAGCGTGTCAGGGTCAGCATTTCCGGCGACCCTAGCCCCCGATCCGATCTACCCTCGCACTAGGGTGTGCAAAGTGGCCGTACCGGGGTTTTGAAATATTTTTTCAGCCTGAAAATTCAACAACTTAGCCGTTTCAAGGCCCTGCCAAACCCCCTAAAAACTTGACACGGGGGTGTAGTGTTGAAACAGGTTCCTAAGGGCGTGCAAAGTACAAGCACGGATGCCTATGGAGTTTGCCTGGCTTAAGCGAAAGATGAGACCATCCATCCGGTGTTGTGAAAGCAACATCAAAAAAACGAGGTTTCGGTCCTGGCTGTCCTCGGGGAAAAGAACAACCTAGCAACCCGGCGTTGCTGTCAAAAAGCTTGCCCGCACAACGTCGCTGGTACACGGAGGTTTAGCAACTTGGGAGCTCCCATTTTATCGGTTTGTCGAGTTTGAAATGAGCAGGCAAACCAAAGGGCGGGGCAGTCGCGCGTAGGCTGTCCCGTCCAACTAAAAGAACCCACTAACAGCGGCCGGGGACCGCATCACCGGGGCATCGCGGGGCGGGACTGTCCCATGAGACAACGTAATCTACACCGCGAAATCGAACCCACGTGTGGACTGTCCCATCCCAGCGAAGGAACCCACGAACAGCCGCCAATCCCGAGCCCAAGAACCCACCCACCCCGATCCTACTCTCCATTCCAAATTTCACAATTCGCAAAGCGTACCCCGCGCTGGCCATCTCAGCGCGGAAAAGAGTAGACTATTGAGTTCGTTCCCGGCTCGCGGTTAAGAGCCGGAGGCTAATTCCTGCCACGTCGCCGACTCGTGGCTCTTTCGCTTGGCTGGTCTCGCCAGGCTTCCTAAACCTTGATTTTTGCGCCCGGGATGTAGTCCGCCCGTCGGCTTTGTACATGATTCGCATTTTCAACCAGTACTTTGCGCTGAGAACCGTCGGCCTATCGCTTGTCGACGGATCGGTTTTGGCGATCGCATTGTTCGCCGCTACTTGGGCATACGCGGGCGGGCGTGGTGTGGCGTTTGATTCATTCACCGCGATGCCCGCATTTGCGTTCCAGTTGATCGCCGTCGCGGTTTGTTTCCAGCTTTGCGGCTATTTCATTGGAAGGGAGTCGGCAGGGCCAGGTTCGACAGCGCTCGACCATGTCTATCGTTTGGGCCGGACAACGCTTGCCGCCACTGTCCTACTGGCCGTTCTGTATTTCGCGATTCCGGGGCTTCGAATCGGCAGGACGGTACTGGCTTCAGCTCTAGTGTTGAGCGTGGTCCTTCTATGGCTGTTGCGAGTGGCGCTTGACGCTGCTTCGGTTACCGCGATGCCTGCTGTACGGGTGGTCGTGTTGGGTACGGATGAGGCGGCCGTAGCGGTCGCTCGACGAATTCGCCATCGCCACGACCTCAATATGCGAGTCGAGGGATTTTTGTCGAACGGCGCACTAGACGACCGCTCGGTCGCCGCGCATCAGGTGCTCGGAAACTACAGCGACATCGAAGACATTTGTGAAAATTTCCGCGTCGGACGCATCGTGGTAGTGCATCCGGATGAGGCTGACAGATTGCCGATTCGATCGCTCGTTCGGCTGCGAACGCGGGGGCTCAGAATTGAGGATGCGAATTCGACACTGGCGGCATTGACAGGACGAATCCCTCTCCACACTGTGGGCTCCGGGTGGTTCTTGTTTTCAGAAGGATTCCGGCGCGGTTGGGTGACGAGCGTTCTCAAACGTGGCAGCGACGTGGTGTTGGCTACCGTTGGGTTGGCGGGCTCGATTCCCGTGATACTGGCCGTCGCCGCCGCGATCGTGGTCGACGACGGTTTTCCGTTTCTCTACCGGCAGCGTCGGGTTGGCCGCAATGGCCGCCGATTCGATCTGCTGAAGTTTCGTACGATGCGCCGCGACGCCGAAAAGAATGGCGCGCGTTGGGCTTCGGAGGGGGACTCTCGGGTGACCCGCATCGGCCGCTTCCTACGCAAGTATCGGTTCGATGAGATTCCGCAGTACCTGAACGTGATTCGTGGAGAAATGAGCTTTGTCGGACCGCGCCCCGAGCGACCGGAGTTTGTAGACGTTCTTCGCCGGCAGATTGCGTTTTTCGATGAGCGCCACTCGGTTCGCCCAGGGATTACCGGCTGGGCTCAAGTCTGTCATCCCTACGCGGCGAGTGTCGAGGACGCTCGCTTGAAGCTTGAGTACGACCTGTTCTATTTGAAAAACTCATCGATTCTTTTTGACCTGATGATCGTTGCTCGAACACTCAAAACCGTAGTATTCGGTAGCGGCAGATAGCCGCCCCCCTGGCGGCATAGCCAATTGGTTGTATTGTCCGTACCACGATTTGGTGTTAGTTTTGAAGCATCCCCCCCTTATCGCCATGGCATATTTACGCAATCAATTATTCGCGATTCTTGTTTCACTTAGTATCTTCTCCGCAAGCGCGGCCACTTTGGTCCGAGGGCCTTATCTCCAGCAGGGCACCGATAGCGGCGTCATCGTGCGTTGGCGCACCGATGTTGCCGCCGATGGGGTTGTCAAGTACGGGTTGAGTTCGTCAAGCCTTAACCTGACGGCGCCGACGGGCGCGTCTACAACCGAGCACAGCGTTGCGGTGTCGGGCCTGGCCGCCGAGACAAAATACTTCTACTCCATCGGTTCCACGACTCAGACGTTCGCGGGCGGCGATTCGACTCATTTTTTCGTCACATCGCCGACACCTGGTGCGGTGACGCAGTTTCGGGCTTGGGTGCTCGGCGATTCCGGGACCAAAAACGCAAACGCGGCGGCTGTAAGGGATGGCTATCTCACCTACGCCGCGGGCCAAGACACGGACCTGTGGATCATGCTTGGTGACAACGCGTACAACGACGGCACAGACGCCGAATACCAGCAGGCCGTTTTCGATATGTACCCGCAGGTTTTGCGGAACTCAGTGCTTTGGTCGACGCTAGGCAACCACGATGGTCACTCGGCGGACTCGCAGGCGTTACCACTGACTGGATCCGGGCCCTACTACGACATTTTTGAGTTTCCGATCGCCGGCGAGGCAGGCGGATTGCCTTCAGGGACTGAAGCCTATTACTCGTTTGATCGCGGCAATGTCCACTTCATCTGCCTGGACTCGTACGACACCGACCGCTCGCCGACCGGCCCAATGATGACCTGGCTCGAAAACGACTTATTGCTGAACGACAAGCCCTGGGTTGTGGCCTATTGGCATCATCCACCCTACACAAAGGGCTCGCACAATTCAGACACCGAAGGCCGACTGATCGACATGCGCCAGAACGCGCTGCCGGTCTTGGAGATGTACGGCGTCGATTTGGTGCTGTCAGGCCATAGCCACTCCTATGAGCGTTCGTATTTGATCGACGGGCACTACGGAATTTCGACGACTTTCAGCTCGACGAACCAGATAAACGCAGGTGATGGCTCTGAGACGGGTGACGGTGCGTATCAAAAGCTCGACGCGGTCGCCGTTCCACATGCAGGCGCGGTGTTCGCGGTTGCTGGCGCGTCAGGAAAGATCAGTGGCGGCGCGCTCAACCATCCGGCAATGGTTGTGAACTTGAATCTGCTTGGCTCGATGGTGCTCGATTTTAACGACAATCGATTGGATGCGGTCTATCTCGACAGCAGCGGAGCGGTCGCTGACGAATTCACGATTCTCAAGGGCCCGGACGTAACACCGCCGACGCTGATCAGCGTAGCGGCTGAGGACAGCGCAACTAACGTTGAAGTTGTCTTCTCAGAGGGCGTCGAGCAGGCGTCCGCCGAGACGCCTGCGAACTACTCGATCGACGGCGGGATCTCGGTCACAGCGGCCACGCTCGAGCCAGACGGACGCACCGTGAACCTCACGACGAGTTCGATGACCAGCACCGTCACGTATACGCTCACGGTGAATAACGTCACTGACGTCGCGCTCAATCCCATTGCTGTAAACACCCAACAAGTTTTCCAGTACGTGGACACGACTACGATCGAGTTCCAGCAGGGTGTCAACGGCTACGCGGGCGCGACTGACACGTACCTAGCCGAAGCCGCCGCGACTACGAATTTCGGGTCATCGGCGACGCTTTTGGTTGATGGCGACGACGGGTTGGGGGTCGACTTAGCTCCGCTACTACGTTTCGACGTGAGCGTGATCCCGACTGGATCGGTTGTTCAATCGGCAACGATTAACTTGGAAACGTTTGACCCAACAACGAGTGTGTATTCGCTCTTCGAGCTGAAGACCGCTTGGAGTGAGCTAGGGGCAACCTGGATTGAGTCATCGTCCGGCGTCCCGTGGCAGGTCGCGGGCGCGCAAGGAACGCTCGACCGAGGTACTGCGGTGTTGGGGGCATTTACAGCTCCCGCGACAGGAAATATTCCGATCGCCCTCAATATAGACGGGGTTGCCGCCGTGCAAGGTTGGGTTGACAGTCCAGGCTCAAATCACGGCATCATCATCGCGGATTCCACATCTTCGAATGGCGGAGATATTCGCTCTAGCGAGTATGGGACAGCATCGGTTCGGCCCAAGCTAACGGTGATTTATTCGATGCCTGCGTCAGATACAGACCCGCCAACCGCGCCGGGAAGTTTGACTGTCGACGCGGTCGGCGAAACGACCGTGGACTTGAGTTGGGCCGCTTCGACGGACAACGTTGGCGTCACCGGGTACCGCGTCTATCGCGATGCGGCGGTTGTGGCGACAGTGGCGGGCACGAGCTTCGGCGACACCGGGCTCGCTGCGGCCACAACGTACAACTATCAAGTCACCGCGCTCGATGCGGCCGGTAACGAGTCCGCCCCAAGTAACGCGGTTAACCCGACGACCGACTCCGCGGGTAACCCCGCAATGCACGTCGAAAGCATCTCGCTTTCGTTGGTTAACGCTAAGAAGAATCGATTTGGGCGAGCTATTGTGCGAATCGTTGACAATAATGGCGCTGCAGTCGTTGGGGCCACCGTCAACACCCAGTGGAGCGGATTAACGAGCGATTCCGATAGCCAATCGACTGGAGGTAGCGGCACAGCGACGATCGACAGCAACCAGGTGCGGAAGTCGCAAAGCGGGCAGTTCATCATCACCGTTTTGTCGGTCTCGGCTGCGGGCTTTGATTACGACGCCGGCTCGAATGTCGAAAGCTTCGATTGCATCAGCTCTGACGGCAGCTCGTGCACGGTAGACACGAACCCGCCGGCAAATCCGACCGGTCTGACCGCCACGGGCGGCGCGGGGTCGGCCGGCCTTAGCTGGAACGCAAATAGCGAGGGTGACCTTGCGAGCTACTCGGTCTATCGCTCGACGACTTCAGGCGGGGGCTACGGTCTCGTGGCGTCCGGCGTAGGCGGAACCAGCTACAACGATACCGGGCTGGTCGCGAATACCTACTACTACGTGGTCACGGCGCTTGATACAAGTGGGAACGAGTCCGGCAACTCCAATGAGGATTCCGCGGTTGTGACCTCCGGCGGCGGAAGCACGATACATGTTGCGAGTATTAGCCCAAGTACCGTCAAGAAGGGTCCGCGCTATGAGGGCCACGCTGCGATCGTTATAGTCGACCAGAACGGTAGCCCCGTTTCTGGCGCGGTCGTCAGTACCGCTTGGACGCTGAACGGTTCGCCCGTCGGCACTCCGTCTGACACGACGAACGGAAACGGCACCGCGAATGTAAAAACCGCCAAACAGAACGCCTCAACTGGAGACGAGTTTGTAGTTGCAGTCACAGGCGTTTCGGTGGCCGGGTCGACGTATGACTCGGCAGCGAATGTTGAAACTTCGGATTCGGTGTTGGTGCCCTAGTGTAGTGCGCCATAAATAATATAACTTGTAGTATCTTCGTGTCGCCTTTACTAGTAGAAGGCACACGGATGCGAAGAGCAGAGCCAGTCCCATTGACGCAGGAGCAGCGTAGGCAGTTGGAGCGCTACGCGAACGGTCGTCGGGTCGCTGTTCGTCTGGCGTTGCGAGCCAGGATCATCGTGCTCGCCGCCGACGGTCTTGAGAACAAACGGATTGCCGCGCAGCTGTCGGTCTCGCGTCAGTTGGTGGCGCGCTGGCGAAGCCGTTTTCTTGAATCCGGCGTCGCCGGCATCGAAAAGGACGCCCCGCGGCCCGGCCGTAAGCCCGCCATCTGCTCCCCAACAGTGCAACAGATCATCCACAAGACGACCCGCGAAACGCCAGCCAACGCCACCCATTGGAGCCGCCGCACGATGGCCGCCGCGGTCGGCGTCAGCGCCTCCACCGTGGGTCGCATTTGGCGCGCCCACGGCCTCAAGCCGCATCGCGTCAAGACCTTCAAACTCAGCAACGACCCGCGCTTCGCCGAAAAACTCGACGACATCATCGGACTTTATCTCAACCCGCCCGAGCATGCCCTCGTTCTTTGCCTCGACGAGAAGTCACAGATTCAAGCCCTCGACCGCACCCAGCCCGGCCTGCCCCTGAAAAAGGGACGCGGCCGGACCATGACCCACGACTACAAACGCAACGGCACAACCACCTTGTTCGCCGCGCTCAACACGCTCGACGGCTCGGTGATCGGAACCTGCATGCCCAAGCACCGCCACCAAGAATGGCTGCGCTTCTTGCGCTTGCTTGAAAACCAGACCCCCAAGGACAAGCAGATCCATTTGATCGTGGACAACTATGCCACTCACAAACACGCCACGGTGAAACGCTGGCTGCAGCGCAATAAACGCTTCCACGTCCATTTCACGCCCACCTCAGCGTCGTGGCTGAACATGGTGGAGAGGTTCTTCCGAGACCTCACCGATAAGCGCATCCGCCACGGTGTCTTTCGTAGCGTCGGCGAACTCACCACCGCCATCGAAGACTACATCGCTCGACACAATCAGCAGCCCAAGCCCTTCATCTGGACTGCTACCGCTTCCGACACCCTTGAGAAGGTCAAGCGCGGCAAAGCCGCTCTTCTTAAGGTTCAATCTGATTGACGCACTACACTAGTGCAATCGTTTCGACTAGCCGTGATTAGTTGCGCGTTACTCACTAGCGCGCCGGGAGCCTTGGCGCACCCAGATATCGACTTGCGCATCGCGGACTTGAATGTCCGAATCGATGATCAGCCGAACGATTCCGCTCTCTATTTGAAGCGTGGGGAGTTGCATCGACACAACCAAAGCTGGGACGCGGCGCTGGCGGACTACCGTAAAGCCGAGTTGCTTTCGCCCGCCGACCCAGCCATACATTTCTATCGCGGGCGAGTATTGCTGGAGCGCGGCGAGGCTGGCCCGGCATTGGCCGAGATCGAACTGTTCCTGCGTCACAAGCCTGCCCATCGTGAGGCGCTATTGGTGCGCGCCCGGGCGCTGGTGAACCTCGGAAGAGCTCCCGACGCGGTAGCCGACTATGAGGCATCCGTCGCCCTTCGCACGCAGCCGACTCCTGAGAATTATCTAGAGTGGGCAGCCGCGTTGGCTTCACTCGAAGACGGCTTGCCACGAGCGGTAGCCGCTCTTGACGCCGGCGTGCAGGCGCTGGGGCCATTGATCACGTTGCAGCACAAGGCAATAGCGTATGAGACTGAACTTGGGCGCTTCGACGACGCGCTTGCAAGGCTCGATACCGTGCAGCGCTGGTTACCTCCGGAACGCTACCAGTCGAAACGAGCTGAAGTCCTGGTTGCCGCCGGACGCGAGATGGAAGCCCGTCAGTGCTATGAGGCAGCGTTGAACGCGATCGACGCGCTGCCGCCGGCACGAAGGGTCGCTAAACCGACCACGGCTTTTCAAATGCAGATTGAATCTGCCCTACAAGTGCTTGGCGCCGCGGACTCAGCCGCGACCGGGCCCTTAAAACGGGTCTCTAGGCTTCTCGATGATTGGGGCGAGCGTTCTGTCTCGCTCATTTCCGTTGAAGACCAACGCGACCTCAACCGTATTCTTGATCTCATCGACGTTGAGGTGCCAGTCGGTTGTTTTCAAGTTTTCCAGCATCGCGTCGGCCTTAACGCGTTCTAGAAAGAAAGCAGGATACTGGATGTCGAAGGGCGCCCCCACCTTCATCCCCCAACGTTTTCGAATCGCCGGCTCGGAGAGAATATCGAGGCCTTGGACGACCAGCCGCGAGAAACTGTATCGCGGCCCGGTCATGATTTCGATATCGAAGTCCACCAGCTTGGCCTCGTGGTCAACGTCGGTTTCAAAGGTCGCTTGCGCTTTCATGAACCCTTGGCGTTTCATGCTTTCGGTGATCGCGGCCATGGTGTCGTAGGCCGCGGTCACGTTGACTGTGCCGCCGGAAACGATTTGGTTAACTTTGCTTAAGTTTCGCGGATCAACTGGCATCGGCTGCGGCCAAGCGACTTCGCCGGTCTTGTAGATCTCACCTTGGTCTACATGAACCTGTACGAGTAGACCTTCGGTGTCCGGATCAGGCATGGTTTCACAGGGACAAAACTTGACGTCCATGTAGCCGATCTCGGTGTAGAGAGGTCTGACGTTGTAATGTAGTAATTCTTTAAATCGCGCCTCGGTATATGTCTCGCCCATCGCTACTTGGTTGAATTTCCGTTGTAACTCCAACGCCCCCAGGTCGCCCGAGTTGTCGAAGCGGACGAAGGCGATATTCATCGTCTTCTGCTGTGGGCCGAACAGCATCTCGAACTCGTTATCCCCGGTAGGCACTAAGCGCCCTTCAACCTTGTTTTCGTTTCCCTGCTGCTTCCACCAGTTCTGCAGTGCGTTTCCAATCATCGCGACCATCGGCCCGGTGGGCGGCAGCCGATCGGCGAACAGTGGGACTTTCTCAGCCAGCAATTGTTGAACCTCTTCATCGGGTACGTCGAATCCGTCGAACCGCACCGGAAATAATTCCAGCACTTCTTCAACGACGAACGTTACGCAATAGCCGCCGTCGAGCGGCGAGTACTTGAACTCGAGTCGCTCAAAGACGCCGGCGTTGTTGAGGTGGCGCAATGCTGTTCTGAAGTCGCCCTCCCGAACCGGACTGCCTAGTTCGAGGCCGGTCAACGCCACCAAAGCCTCGTTCGGAAAATGTTGGTTTCCCTCGAACTCGATCGCGCGCAACGGGAATGCATCTTCGGCGTGCACGGGGGGTGCCACCGCGACAGCGCTCAGCAACAACAAGACAATATGACGTAGCGAGCAATTCACAAGCAGAGTTCTCTAACTATTCTGACGTCCCGGCAGGTCGCGGCCGTTACGAGTAGATCGATTCAATTTGCTGTTTATATCGCGACTCGACGGCGCGACGGCGGACTTTCATCGTCGGAGTGATCTCGCCGGCCTCAATCGTGAACTCGCGGTCGAGCACGGCGATCTTCTTGACTTGCTCGTAACGGGGTAGGTCCTCGCAACAAAGGGCGACTTCCTCCATGATGCGCGCTTGTGCCTTCGAATACCCTACGAGGATCTCATTGTTTGCAAAGGCGATGTTCTCGGTCTCGGCCCAACTTCGAAGCTTCTCAAACTCCGGGATGATTAATGCGCTAACGAAATTACGCTGCTCGGCGATTACGACGGCAGTGGCGATGAAGGGGCTTCGCTTTAAACGGTTTTCGATCGGCGCGGGAGCGATGTACTTGCCGCCGGACGTCTTGAAAAGATCCTTTTTGCGATCAGTAATGCTGAGGTAGCCCTGCCCGTCGAGATTGCCAATATCGCCGGTGTGGAACCAACCCTCGCTCATCACTTGCGAGGTCTGCTCTTCCATCTTGTAGTAGCCGCGCATGACGTTCGGACCGCGCACCAGGATCTCGCCGTCAGCGGCGATCTTCACTTCAACGTTGGGGATCAAGCGTCCGACAGTGCCGAATTTTAGATTGTCGAGCGTATTGCAGGAGATCAGTGGAGATGTCTCGGTGAGGCCGTATGCCTCGCAAATCGGGAGTCCGATTGCGTAAAAAAACTCGGCCAAGTGACGCGCAAGCGGCGCCGCTCCCGAGATAAACATCCGCATGCGCCCGCCTAGCCGGCCTCGCAATTTCTCAAGTACCAGCTTGTCGGCGAGCAGGTATTTCCAGCGCAGCGGACCGCTGAGGGGCTTCCCGGCGAGCTTCGTCGGCGTCGCTTCCTTGCCAACGGCAACAGCCCAATCGAAGAGTTTGCGCTTAAGGGGTGACGAATCTTCCATCGCGGCCATCACCCGCGCGTAGACTTTCTCATAGAATCGTGGCACCCCAACGGCGACGGTGGGGCGCACCTCCCTCATATTGAGGGGCACAGCGTCGATCGACTCGGCGTAGGCAACCGTTGCGCCGCGCTCAAAGTACACGTAGTCGGCGATTCTCTCGGCGACGTGGCAGAGCGGAAGAAACGACAGACAGACGTCGCTCTCGTCTACCTCGATTGGGGAGTCGCGAGCGTTTGAGGCGAAATTTCCATGCGTTAGCATCACTCCCTTAGGCGTGCCTGTTGTGCCCGAAGTGTAGATCACACTCGCTAGGTCGTCTGGCTCAACCGCACTCATCGCCGCCTCGAAACGTTCGCGCTCAAGGTCGTGCAGCGGCTCGCTACCGATTAGCTTTCCAACTGAAATGATCCGCTCATCGTCAGTGTCGATGCGGTCGAAAACGATCGCGGCCTCTAGTGACGGCAGAGTGGGCCAGATTTTTACGATCTTGTCGAGCTGCTCCGCCGTCGAAAGCAAGATAATGCGCACTTCGGCATGCTCGAGCAGGTATTGGATTTGTTCACTCGTTAGCGTTGGGTATATCGGAACGCTGACGATTCCAGTCGTCATCATCGCGAAGTCCGAGACTGCCCATTCCCAGCGATTCTCAGACAGTAGTGCGCAGTGCGAACCGTGCTTGAGACCCACGTCGAGCAACGCAAGCTGCAGCCGGCAGACGCGCCGGTATAACTCTTGCGAAGATACCGGGCCGTATTTGCCGTCCGCCTTCGTCAGAATAGCGCTCGGCGAGTCGTATGAAACTGTTTGCCGAAAGAGGCGTGCCAGGGTCTCGGACATTCGTATACAGGGGCGAGAGAATTATTCTCCCATGACTTTGATTACGAGACGTTTGTCTCGCTGGCCATCAAACTCCGCGTAGTAAACCTGCTGCCACGGCCCAAAGTCAAGCCTCCCGGCGGTGACCGGGATGATGACCTGGTGATGCATCACGAGATTCTTGAGATGGGCATCGCCATTGGTCTCCCCAGTGAGATGGTGGCGGTAGTCTATGCGGAAGGGAGCTATCTTTTCGAGCCATTCGTCGATGTCGGCGATCAGACCTTCTTCCGCGTCGTTGACATAGACGGCGGAAGTGATGTGCATCGCGGACACCAGGACCATGCCTTCGCGAATCTCGCTCTTGCCAAGCGCGGCGGCTACCTCGGGCGTAATGTTGATGTACTCCCGCGGCCGTTCCGTGTGGAAAGTCAGGTACTCGGTGTAGGCCTGCACTGAGACAAATGGTACCGTGGAATTCGACGAATGGGAAGTAGCGCAAGTGATCACGATTGGCCGGCAGCCGCCAAGGGATTGGGACTGCCCATCTCGCAAGGAAGAATCGAGCGGATGTCGCCAATCTTGAATCAACTTTTCGACGAGTGCGCCGTCGTGCTGGCTGAAGATCTCAGCCTCGTCGAACCGGTTGGTACGTTTCGGCCGATTGACAAATAGTTTGCGGCTCGATTCGGGCTAGTGAAAGTATCCTAGCGACCGCATTCGCTCACGCAAGTCCTCCTCGATCGCGTGGTCCGCAAAGCGTTCCTTGCGCAGCATATCGGCCCCGAATGCGTGGTGTTCGGCGAGAATCTCGCGAGCGCGGACAACGATTTCTCGATGGCTTTCGGTCAGCGAACTCTGTTCAAGTGGATCTATCCGTAAATCGTACAACTCCTCGCGCCCCGAGTCGACTCGATGAATGTACTTCATTCCGTTCAGCACGACGGCCCACTGCGATTCAGTCCGTTTCCAGAACGTTGCACCAGTCACGATCGGATTCTCTGATTCCAAAGCACTGGAATGCTCAATCAGGGCGAGAAGACTTTCAACCCAGCCGGGCTCCCTCGTCGTCTCGATTCCGACAAGATCCAGCACAGTGGGCAGAAGGGCCTGAGTCGTCACAAAGTCGTTGACTCGTTTCGCGATTCGCTGCCGCGGCAGCTTTATCAAGAAAGGCACATGGACCAACTCTTGGTACAAAGAGTGGCCATGCTGCAGACCTCCGTGTTCAAAGAACTCCTCGCCATGGTCGGCTGTGAAAATGATTAGCGTCTGATCGTAAATGCATGCCTCTTTCATCGCATTTACAAAGCGTCCGAGTTGACGGTCGACGTGCCCGACTTCGGCGAGATACAGAGGCTTTGTCTCGGTGACATCCTCGATTGAATAGCCGCGGTTAGGCTCCGAGCCGGCCGGCATCAGATCTAGCGGAGGCTGGTAGGGTTCATGAGGGTCCAAGTAGTGCAGCCAAAGAAATGACGGACGGGCGATCGCGTCGCCGATCCAGTCGATTGCCTGATCGGTAAGGTACTCCGTCGTGCCGCCCTCGAAATATTTGGATGGCAGCCTGGCTTCGAGAGAAGTTACGATCTCTGAGAGCCCGAACGGCGACGTTGCAAACGTATCGATTCTCGAAAATCCGTCGGTTACGTGTTGCGGGCGGGCCAGCAACAAATTCCCAATAATTGCGCGGTTGCTATAGCCGAACTCCTCAAGATACTCAGCCAAGTTCTGAGTGTCGGGCGCAAGGTATCGATAGTCGGTAGGCCGCCAGAGCGGCGCGATACCGCTCATCATTGCGTTCATCGCCGGAAGCGTCCATGGTGAGGGGGAAATCGCGTTGCGAAAATCCACGGAATCCGCCGCGAGCGCATCAATGTTCAAAGTCTTATTGGCAACCGGGTTGGCGTAGGAGAGCGCGTCGGCGCGCAGCGTATCAACCACAATCAAGACCACTACTGGTGGCGTAGGCTTCTCGCCGATAGGCGCTGTGTATTCTTCTACTTTAAAATTGTCGTTGAGCAGAGCGCGCACTGTCGGAGTGAACGCGACCCCCATCGTGATCAACGCCAGCCCGAGCCAGTGTAGGCGAGTCGAACGAAACGCTAATGCTACTCCTAACGCCGTCAGGGCCACGGTGACGCTTACCCACAGCATCGGCCCGCGACCAGCAGCCTCTTTCATCGGAAACTGAGCGACCCAAAATAGCAGCGCAGACGTTACCGTCACGAGCATCAAGACAAGCGGCAGCCGGACCCAAACTTGACGCTGCTCTGTTTTCAAATAGCGCTCGACCCAAAGTGCCGCTACAACAGCTAGCGCAAGCGGCCACGACCTAAGAATGTCGCTAGGTGAATGCGTCGGAAGCATCGAGCGAAGCACGATCGCAAGACAACATATGGATGCGATATGCAACGGCATGCGCCAGAAGATGTACGGCAAGATGCCGACGAAAAAGAACACGCCAAACCACAGCGCGAGCAGGCGTATCGTCGCGTAAAGTACCGTGAAGACGAACCAGCCTGGCTCCGAAAAGTTCGTAGCTACCACCGGATAGGCGCCGATTAACTCCGACGCTGCTAGATGCAAGCAGATCGCTGCCGGCCAGCAGATCGAAAACAACACGAGTGTTGATGTCGGCCGTGCAAGCGGTTTCGCCTCTGGTGCGGTTAATCTTTCGGCGGACATCTGCTGGTTTCAAACCCAATCAGAATTGCCAACATTGGAACTAGGGCTGCCGCAGGTCATAACAGAGCAGCCGCGAACCCGTGCGGGGCGCCATCCCTCTTGAATTCTGATTGACGTACAACAGACCGTGACTAAGCACCGGCGGGCTCCAGCTTTCGCGCGCTAGAAACAGCCGGGTGCGGTCGAGAATCTGAGGACCTTGCGGAGAAAGATCGAGCCACAGCAGGTGACCGTGCTCGCCGAGCGCAAGGAACTTCCCCTCAACTAATAAAAGGTTTCCGCGCAGCGGGCTGGCCGACAATTTTCGCGGCTCGCCACCGACATCGATGGTCTCGTCCCACTCAAGCGCTTCGCTCCAAACCGTCTTACCGCTGGCGGCATCGACGCATGTGAGCTTGGCGTCAGGCTCGTTTCGGCCGGAGAACGCGTAAAAGTACCCGTCCTTGTAGATCGGCGTAGTCCAGTGCAGATCGAAATCTTTGTTCTGCCAGAGCTCGGAATAGCCACCGTCTGAGTCCATCTCAAGATATGCCGCGCCCGTGCGGTAGGTCGCCGAGATGAGAACACGATTGCCGACGATGACGGGCGACGAGGCGTTGACCGACTCATAGCTTCGACTGCGCCACGGAAAGCTGAAATCGAGTGAGCCGTCCTCAGGGTCGATCACCAGCAGCCCTCCGCTAGGCGGGTTGCTTTCGCCACCGGCCAGAACGAACACGCGCCGATTGCCGTGAACAGTTGCCGGAATGGGCGAACCGTAGCCCGGCCCCCATTCTTCGCCGGCTCCCCAAAGCATCCTGCCATTTTCGAGATCGAATGCGGCGACGGTTGGTCCACCAGGAGCGCCGACGCTGACGATAAGCTTGTCGCCCTCCACGAGTGGCGTGCTCGCAACCCCGAAGAAGTCTTGTCGCACTTTGAATTCCTTGGCAATGTCTCGACGCCACAAGACTTGACCTGTCGCCAAATTCAGGCAGTGCAGCACACCTTGGGCGCCGTAGGTGTAGACCCGTTCGCTGGTGATCACGGGGCTTGCGCGCGGGCCGTTGTTGTAGCCGTAGCGATCCTCGAAATCAGTCGCGTACAGATGCCGCCAGTATCGTTTGCCCGTCTCCGGATGCAGCGCTTCGACGACTTCCTGCGACGACTGGCGGTGAAGGTATACGAGGTAGTCGCCTTGGATAGCGGGCGAACTGTAGCCCGTGCCCCTGGCCATCTCCCAGACGAGCGCGGGGCCATTCTTGCCGAACGACTGTAAGATCTTCGTTTCCGCTGAGATTGGTTTGTGCGCCGGCCCTAAAAAGTCCGCCCAATCCGTGGTTTCGGCGTCCTGAGAAAGTGGCTTCGGCGCTTGACGAAAGGTGCCCAGCGGATTCGGCTGGAGCTTTGCTGCCGCACGATCGTCGGGCTCAGATGCCTGCGGCAGCGCCGGATCGCTGAATTTCTTGGGCGCCGCGGATAGCACAGCCGCGGTTAGGGCAATCGCAACAATCGCAGCGTGGGCAAGCCCGGCGAGCACGCCGATCGAGCGCAACGAAGTAGTGGCGCACCTGCCGCGTGCTTTCGCCGTCAGGTGCCGAGAAATGCGGGCTAGAGTCCCCTTCACGTCGAAATTGTCTCATAGGGCTGGTTCGGCATTGACTCTATCCACGGCCTACAAATGGCATTCGCGTCGCCATCACCGTCATCGTCAAGACATTGGCGTCGAGGGGCAAATTCGCCATATAGACAACCGCGTTCGCAACATGATCAACATCGATAGTCGGCTCCGCTGCGACGCTTCCATTGGCTTGCGCGACGCCGTCCGCCATGCGAGCCGTCATAGGAGTCGCCGCATTGCCAATGTCAATCTGCCCGCAGCAGATATCGAATGGGCGACCGTCCAGCGCAGCCGACTTCGTCATTCCAGTGACCGCGTGCTTGGTGGCGGTGTAAGGCATCGAATTTGGGCGCGGCGTATGCGCCGAGATCGAGCCGTTGTTGATAATCCGCCCACCCGGCGGGTCTTGCTCTTTCATCAGCCGGAAGGCCTGTTGGATGCATAGAAACATTCCAGTGAGATTTACGTCGACCACGGATTGCCATACTTCGACACTCAACTCCTCAAGCGGAACCGGCGGAGCACCTCGTCCCGCGTTATTGAACAAAACGTCGAGGCGACCGAAGCGCTCACGGATCCGCGCGAAGATTGCGCCGACCTCCTGTGGGTCAGCCACATCCGCGGGAACCGCAACCATGCTCGAACCGAGATCTCCGGCCAATCCAATCGTCTCATCGAGCGCCTCCGGCCGCCGGCCAACGAGTACTACCGAATAGCCGGCCTTGGCAAGCGCCAACGCCGACTGACGTCCGACCCCGCTTCCAGCTCCCGTTACCATTGCCACTCGAACGCGATCAGTTCCGTCTCCCATAGCTGCCTCCAGTCCCGACAGCATAGCGATCTCGGCTGGGTGGGTGAGCGAGCGGCGAGATCCGCTAATCTAAGACCCATGCGAGCCACGCGTCGTGACTTTATTTTGGGACTGACCGCGGGAGCATCAGGCGTCTTCCTCAACGGCTGTAACCTGTCGGCCGAAATCCACTTTAGTGACGTCGACGCGCAGTCGCGCGAGTTCATGGAGTGGGAACGCACGATTAAGCTGACCCCCGAGCAAGAATCGGTGAAGAAGGTCGCGCTTGAGGCGATCCCGGCTCCCTGCTGCAGCGACAATTCGGCGTACACCTGCTGCTGCTCGTGCAACGTCTCGCGGACTATCTGGGGCTTGAGCAACTACATGATCGCCAAGCAAGACGCCGCTCCCGAAGCCGTCAGAGAAAAAGTGACCGAGTGGGTATCGTTCGTCAACCCAACGGGCTACAGTGGCAAGACTTGCTATATCGGCGGCTGCCCCCGGCCCTTTCACAAAGATGGCTGCGGTGGGATGGACGCAAACCATCTGGTGACGAAGTAAGTCGCCCGCTACAGCTGATCCCAGATTTGCGAAAACTCGTGAAGGCCCTTGCGGCCCCTGATCCAGCGTGCCGCTTTCAGAGCGCCGCGCGCAAAGCCGGCGCGACTGCGAGCGGTGTGTGTCACTCGAATCGTGTCGGCTTCCGAATCGAAACCGATTTCGTGGATCCCAGGGAAGTGGCCCACTCGATTCGTCGCGACGTCGACGGGACGATCGTACCCGGCCTCCTTCATCGCATCGAGTAATCGCAACGCGGTTCCCGACGGTGCGTCGAGTTTGAACTTGTGATGCGCCTCGTATAGAAACGCATTGTAGTCTTCTTGCGCGGCCAGAGCTTTCGACGCTGCCTCAACGATACGGTAGAACGCATTCACTCCGACTGAAAAGTTCGCGCCATACACCAGAGCACCGTCATGCTGCTCCACCGCGGCCCGAACGCGATCGAGCTGATCGAGCCAGCCGGTCGTGCCGATGGCGGTCGGCACCCCAAGCTCGGCCAGCCGAACGGCGTTGTCCGCGACAACCGACGGAATCGAGAAATCGATCGCCGCGTCAATCGACTCAAAGTTTTCGGCGGTCATTCCGACACCGTTCTGGTTGTTGAACTCGTCGAGCTTGAGGGTGACATCGAATTCGTAGTCAGCTGCCAGTTCCTCGATCAGACGACCCATGCGACCGTGCCCGACTAGCGCTAGATTTTTGTTTCCCTCAGTCATCATCAGTCCTCGGTCGCGGCGTCGAAAAATGTCGAGTGAAGTAACTTGACAGCCTGCTCCACATCGTCTTCGCTGATTACAAAGCCAATGTTGAGCCGCGAGGCTCCCAGTGAAATCATGTCGATTCGGATACCGTCGAGCGCTGCAAACACCTTGGCGGCGATGCCGGGAGTATAGCGAATACCTTCTCCGACGACGCAGACGATGGCGCGGCCGGTGCTTGTCTCGACATGTGCGAAATGCTCGAGATCTTCGAGGATCTGAGGCAGCCGCTCCGGCTTGTCGACCGTCAACGAGACACTGATCTCCGATGTCGAAACCATGTCGACGGCGGTGTCGTGCTTCTCGAACACTCCGAAGATCTCGGCCAAGAAGCCGTGCGCCATCAGCATGCGCGTCGACCGAATGTCGACCAGCGTGAGGCTTTCTTTGTAGGCGATTGACTTAACAACCGTGCTGGCGGTTTCGGCCTCTTTGACGATCAGCGTACCCCCTGCATCGGGGCTCCGTGAATTGAGCACTCGAATCGGAATGTCGTGCTCTATGGCGGGCAGCATCGTCGCCGGATGCAACACCCGTCCGCCAAAGTAGGCTAACTCCGAGGCTTCGCCGAACGACATGACTTTGATGCTGCTCGCCGAGGGAATGAGAGACGGGTCAGCGGTCATCACGCCATCGACGTCGGTCCATATTTGAACTTCGTCAGCTCCGAGTCCGCCGCCGATCAGCGCAGCCGAGTAGTCGGAGCCGCCGCGGCTGAGCGTGGTGGTCTCGCCGGCGCGGTTCGAGGCAATAAATCCTCCGAGCACTGGGATCTTGCCCTGCTCAACCAGAGGCTTCACGTCGCGGACCAACCGTGCTTGCGTCTCCTCGAATAGTGGCGCCGCCTGCCCGTTTCGGTCATCGGTGACGATGACGCTCCGGGCATCAACATGCTCGCTACGAAGGCCGTTGTTCGCTAGGGCCTCGGTGATGATCAGGCTTGAGATGCGTTCGCCAAAGGCCGAGATCTGATCGATTCTCGCCGCGTCAAGTGTTTCGCCACTAGCGATCCGGCCGACGATGGCGGCGAGCTCATCAAAGTGTTCCCCGAGCACAGTCTCTAGAGCGGCGAGCCGGTCTTTTGAACACACCGCTCGCGCTAGGTCAAGTGTGAAGCGGCGCAGTTCGGAAAAAATTCGATCGAGTAGATCCGCGTTGCTGTCGACCGCTGCCTGCGCAATCTCGAGCAGGCGGTCAGTCGTTCCGCCGAGCGCCGAAACCACGACCACGGGATGCAGCGATGCCCGGTCGCCAATAATCGCAGCAACACGGCTCACCGCCTGGGGGCTCTCAAGGGAACTCCCGCCAAACTTCAGTACGATCACAGCGTATAGCGTATGGAGAGCGGCCTGAGTACAAGGCCTCTTTTGATTCTGCCCGACTTAGCAACAAATTGTCACTCGACCCGCCGGCCCCCGGACCAAAGAGGGCCTATGTTAAATTGAAGTTGGTCTGTTTTAAGCCCTTTCGCGCGGAGAGGTGGCTGAGCGGCTGAAAGCAGCGGTTTGCTAAACCGTCGTAGGAGCATTAACTTCTACCGGGGGTTCGAATCCCCCCCTCTCCGCCAAACCTATTTATTTTAATAGGTTTAATAGGCTCAATCTATTTCAGCCTACAACTCAACCCCCAGCTTTGACGGTGCTTAGGGCGTTTCCGTTCCTACACCAGCCATTCCCGGCTGAGCATCTCAGCCTGCTCCAACACCGGCTCGGCGGCGGTCGCCTGGTTGTCGGAGCCGTATCGGCGACGCGTTTGACCATCACGTACATGTGGGGGTCGGCGCAGAAAACGGAAAAAATCGTACGCTAGGGATTGGTTAACGGTCGCAAAGGCCTGAGCTTCCCGCGCGCAAGTGCACGGCTCTGGTGCCAGATGAAGTCGCCGATCAAGTTGATGTGCTCCCAACCTAGCGGCTAGAGGTGCTGCGCCAGCGAGTCGTCCTCTTCCCGGCCGTGAGTGACCTGCCCCCAAATGTTGTACCACCCTCTAAGTTAGGAGTTCTGTCGTTCTCAGTGAGCGGAGGGGCGGAGCCCCGGAGCCCACTGAGAACGGCTCGAACACCCCCGGTGCGGACGGTCGATAGACTAATGAGCAGTACTGCAACAAACTTTACTCTTTCTCTACCCGTTCGGCTGACCACCCACGCCGCCGGCGTCCGCCGCGCCCAGCGGCTTCGCTCTTGTCGGCAAGTATCGAATTAGCCTGATCAATCGAGGCTTGGCCGGTTGTCGAGAGCGAGACCAGAAAGCGACGTTGGTGCATGAATCGGTTTTTGCTCCACGTATCCGGCTCGCCGTCCTAATCGATCATGGAGATCAAGGGACGAAGTCATGGCCGAATCGAAGTCGAGTCGAGTCAATCGCAAGTACAAGACGAAGTATAGAGTCCGAAACTGGCGGGAGTACGAGCGTGGCCTCAGGAATCGCGGCGATGTCACGATCTGGTTGAGCGAGGAGGCGATCGCCGCATGGATACCACCCAAGAACGGTCGTCGCGGAGGCCAGCGGCGCTACTCGAACCTCGCGATCTTGACCGCATTGACTCTGCGGGTCGTATTCGGCCTGCCACTTCGTCAGACCGAAGGGTTCCTGGATTCACTGCTCAGCTTGATGGGCCTAGATCTCAACGCTCCGGACCACACCACGCTGTCGCGCCGAAACCGAATCGTTAAGCTGCCTCCACTGACCCGAGCCCACGACGGCCCGATCCATTTGATCATCGATTCCACGGGGCTCAAGATCCTGGGTTCGGGCGAATGGAACGCGCACAAGTACAAGGCATCGAAGAAGCGCCGGGACTGGCGGAAGCTTCACATCGGAGTGGATGACGACGGGTTCATTGTGGCGGCGGAGCTCACGACGAGCAGCGGGGACGACGCCTCCACCGTCCCTGCTCTACTCGACCAGATCGAGGTTCCAATCCGGCGCTTCACGGCGGACGGGGCCTACGACCGCAGATCGATCTACGAACGGGTTGGCGCAGCGGGTAAAAAAGACATTGTGATCGTGATACCACCGCGTCGCTGTGCGGTACCGGCGGGTCCGACGGACGGCCCGTGGGCGCAACGAGATGCGGCTCTACAAAGGATTCGAAAGATCGGACGACAAGAGTGGCAGAAGGAGTCGGGCTACCGCCAGCAGGCGCGGGTAGAGAACGGGTTCATTCGATACAAGTCAGTGCTCGGAGGAAGCCTGAAGGCAAGGAACAGCGACGCGCAAAGGAGAGAGGCCACGATCGGTTGCCACATCCTCAACCGGATGGCCGAGCTCGCTAGGCCGCAGTCTTACGCCGTGGCGTCATGAACGGAGGGTTGGGAATGCGGCCCAACTCGCTCCGAAGTTGAATCGTGCAACAACGCCGAACATTGAGTTCGCTAGAAGTTGCTGATACTACTACTGGTTATGACGATTTGCCCCTGTCCCCGTCAGCCAGGGGGACAGGCTACCATATGCAGTATTCAGAACGACCTCGATCACCAACATCTTGGGGTGGCCTCAGGTTGTAATTCGTTAACTTGACAGTACCCGCCGCCGGCACTGCAAATATGTATTTAAGGTGCCTGCCCCCCAAGCAGACTTCGTCCGCGAGCCAAGGCGGCTTGACCCTCCAGCTTCCAAATGAGGCTACCGTTCTTGAACTCCGCCAACACGGGAACCTCTAGGATCTGAGCAAGTCCAGGAAATACACTATCAATCTCCTCTTGCCTTGAGAACTCATCGATATCAAAAAAGAGCATTCCAGAGCAATTAGAAATACCGGAGAGTAGCTCCAGAAGCTGAACTTCGTTTGGATCCCAACGAGCGTACCCCAGTACGATTAGACTCTCCGCCCCTTCAATTGAGACGTTCCAGCTATCAGGCCACGTTGGTGTGGCCGCCCCCGCACTTTTGAGGCGGGTCAGGATGCTTTGGAGATCGACGCTCCGAGTCCCTGAGTAAGGCAAACTCATTTCGTTACTTTCGTCGAACCATTGACCACAAAGTCCCCGCCTTCCTTCAATATACGAACTGCTTCCTCAGAAGTAAATGACGGCCCAAAGAACCCAACACCCTCATCGAGAGGGGCACTATTAATTACGAGCGAATCTACACTGCCGGTCGCAAACGGAAGAGCGTCACCCTCCGCCATTACGACGGACTGCCCTGTACTTGCCCGTACTCCACGGGCCTTAGTAAGAGCGCTTTCGACACTGCCCCCGATTCGAGCAGGCTGAACATTGATGGCACCCGCTACTTCACCTTCACCTCCGAGGTTAACGAGCTTTCGACCCTTCTTTGCGGCGCTTGGAGGCCTACCCAAGATAAGGCCGACTCCAGCGGTAATCATCATTCCTTTCTTTTGGCTTTGATTTTCCGGTTCAAACAGCCCTGCCCTACCGCTCAATGTTGTATTCGGTCGACCATCAATCTTTTCCGCTGCCGTGACTACTGCGTTGTTGAGGACAATGAAAGCGTTTGCGATTTCCTTGAGCACACCCTCTACCGCCTCACTTACTTCGAATGCGCTACCGCAGTCGCTCTTGTCGTCCTCACAGGCTTTGCCGGTCGGATCTCGGAATCTAAGTGGGCTGTTCCGGACGTACTGGTACAGATTCCAGCTTTGCGGGCTACTGGCGCCCTGATCAGCAAATGGGGCGTCGGGACTCGTAAACCGGCCCAGCTTAGCCGAGTAGTACCGCGCCAAGAAGTAGTCCAGTCCCGACTCGTCATCACGTTCTTTGGCGGTGAACTGCTGGCTGAAGGCCGAGCCGGCATTGTAGCCGGGGAGCCCTTGTCGGTTGAATGTAGCGTTGGCGGGGATATTTTCTCCAAAGGGTAGGAAGTCGCGGCGCGAGACGACATCGCCATCCGGATCGCCGACATCGCCGATCACGGCGTCCGTTACCAAGCGGGTCGAGCCGAGGTGATCGAGGGTGCGAAAGAACAGCCCGGACTCGGTCGGCGGGGTCGTCGAGTACTCGGCGGCGAGTTTGCCAAACGCGTCGTAGACGAAGGTCGTCGTCTCGGCCGAAGTGAGCTTCTCCACGCGGTTGCCCCCGCCGTCGTAGCGGTATTCGGCGATAGCATTTCCAGACGTGCAGGTCACGTGGCCCGCGCAATAGAAACGCTGCTTGTTGTTGGCGTCGTAGGCCATCGAGCCGACAATCGGGTGGCGCACCAGATTGCCCGCCTCGTCGTAGGGATCGTCGGTCGTTATGGCGGGGTCGGGGTCGAGTTCGGCCCCGGTTGGCAGTTTCGTAATGCGGTTTGTAGCTGCACTAAACTGCGCCACGGCCGTGGGCGTCGGAGAACCCATGGTAATGCCCGAGCCAGTCGCGGCTCGGTTTCCGAAAGCGTCATAGGTGTAGGTGCGCTGCCAGAAGTCGTTGTTTTCACCTACCGAGTTAATGCGATTGACGGCGTCGTAGGTGTACTTCTGGGTGAAGGTCGGGTTCCCCGAAGCGGTGATCACTTGTTCGAGAATATTACCGTTGTTGTCATCGCTCTCGACATCGCAGTTGCCGCTATCGGTTGCCCCGTATTTGAAGGTGAGCGTGAGTAGTGTACTCGCGGTTATCGTGCACGGCTGCAGGCGGTTGTTGTAGGTCGTCGTCTCCGTCAGACCGTTGCCGAGC
This sequence comes from Bryobacterales bacterium, assembly GCA_965247305.1. Lineage (GTDB taxonomy): Bacteria > Acidobacteriota > Terriglobia > Bryobacterales > UBA6623 > CATQHP01. Next base: position 803,756 of record OZ252030.1, read on the forward strand.
TTGAACGTTGTCGGCGCTCCGTGGGGTGAGTACAAGATGTTTTGGGCGAAGTCGATTTGGCCGACGGTGTTGCGCCCAGCTTTGGTGGGACGCCCGGCGCTGTCGTACTCGTACGCCACGGTGAGTCCGTCCGGGTAGGATTGTGTTCGAAGTGTGCTGTCGAGATTGTGGGCGTAGGCGAACCCGTAGGTTGTTGCGGCAGTGACCTGTTCGCTTGCGGTAACTCGCCCAAGGGCGTCGTACGACGAGATCTTGCTGGTCGATACACTGTTCGTCGTGGCGGTCAGGCGGCCTTTCGAGAATGGTACGAGCGCATCATCGTAAGTGAGCGTGACATCTGGAGTCGTGTCGCTGTAGTTGGCGAACGTCAGGCGGTTCAGGTCGTCGTAGCTGTTGGTGGTGGCGATGCCACGCGGATCGGTTTTCGTCTTGAGATTGCCGTTGTCGTCATACGAGAATGCCGTCGCAGAGTCTTGCTCTGGATTGTTCGCGGTCAGCAACCGGCTGAGACGGTCGTAAGTGAAGGTGCGTACTTGCCCGCTCTGGTTGACCTGCGTAAGGTTGTCGAGTAAGTCGTAGGCGTAGCTTGTGGTCCATCCGAATCCCGAGACTCCTGGCGCCTCGACCACCTGAGTGAGTCGACCCAACGCGTCGGTGGTCGTCTCTCGTTTCTTGCCAGCCTCGTCGGTGACGGTGGTGACGTTTCCTTCGTATACGGACTCCACCTTGGAGCCGTCTGGATGCGTGACCTTTGTGACCCGAGAGAGGGCGTCGTAGCTATTGGTGGTGAGCTCAGTAGAAACGGTCGCGCAGGAATTGAGCTTCGGGTTGGACGCGGTGTTCTGCCGTCCAAGCGCGTCGTATGTCGTGCATGCGGCGTTGAAGCCGCTAGGTACGACCTGTCGAGCCTCTATTGAGCGGCCCAGGCCGTCGAGCAGGGCTTCGGAAACCGCGGAGTAGACAGTCGGGTTCTCCCGATCGCGGGTTAGGGAGGTTCGCACCGACAACGCGGGGAGGCCGTTAGCGCACGAAGCAGATGGAGTGTCGCAGTACTCGAATTTGGTCCTGAATTCGTCCGTCTTGAAATCGCTGCGGATTTCACCGGCAGCCTGCCGCATTTCCATGGGACGGTCGAGGGAGTCCGCCCCGGTCTCGAACGCGAATGTCGTGACGACATTCCGTGGCGCGGTAATTTGCGTCACTTCGGTGGCGGCACCGAGACCGCAATCGTACTTGATCTGAGTGACGTGATTTAGCGGATTGGTGATGCTAGTCGGAAAAGCGAGTTTCGGTCCGCTCGTGGCACAGCCTGTCTCTGACGTGAATACGTCCGTGTAGCTGGCGGTGTAGGCTTTGAGATTCGCGTCCTTGAACTCGACGATGTTGCCGGCAGCGTCGTATTTCCTGGTTACTGATACGGAACTCGCTGCATCCTTGAACCCCTTGATTTCAGTTACATTGCCTCGCGTGTTGAACGAGGAGTCAAATGAGAAGTTCGTCGGCGGACCACCTGGGTCTGTAGTGATACATCTGAAATCTATCTCATTGCCCACGGGGAGGGACGTACTAGCGCAGTGGCCTGTAATCCCGGTGAGGCCGGTAGGTACGGCGTTTGGAGGCGACTGGTCGTGGAAGAACTCAAATTGTGACGCCGAGTTCGATGTGGTGCAGGAATCCCCCTCGGTTGTAAAGCCGCAAGTTTGCTGCTTAGTGACCAACCGTCGCAGGCGAATTTGACCGTAGTTCGGCTGAGTTGGGAGGGGGTCAACGTAGGACGCATCACTATTGAGGTAGGTCGTCTGCGCCATCCTCGCCGATGTATTGTCGAAGTTGTATGAGTAGGCCTTCGTTTGATTGTTGAACCCGTCGTATTCGAACGTGGTCTTCGCCGGGAATGACGAACCGCCGTCGTGAAGCGTGGAGAGACTCTCGGTCAGCCTTGGGTTGTTAGACGGCCTCAGATCGGTGGGGAAGTTGGTGCAGTACACAGATTGAACGCTTGCGCACCACGGCAACGTCTGCCCACTCATCTGCTCCCAGGTCATATCCTTGCTCTGGATCAATCCCTTCGACGTATCAATGACCTCGGAGTGGAGTTCTCGTGCTTTCTTCCACCCGGCATACTGGAGCGGATTGAATGGGTCGCTCGGAGTCGCGCGGACCTGTCCCTCAAATCGGTGGAGTTCCGACGAGATCAACGCCGTGCTACTCCTGTGCTCAACGAGGACTTCAGTGTCGCCTAGGTCGGGTCCTGACAGCGGCACTGTGTTGTAGTAGCGAGTGAACTGCTCGCAGGAGCTAGCTGATTGGCCCACATCCGGACAAACACGACGTTCAAAGACCCTGCGATAAATGGAGATCGGCTTCACGTCGGTCGACGTAATCTTGGTAAAACCACCACGACAGGGGTTGTTCGTCAGCGGGTCGTTCGAAACCGCCAAATTCGAATTGAAGCAGGACGGAGGGGCTGCTGGCGTGGGTTCGACAAACCCGTTAATCCAGTCGTACTCGAAGGCGCCGCCGGTTGGTAAGTCAATACGCGCCACTGCTCCGTAGCTATTGAATTGAAATCGGTATTTGCGGCCATTCGGAAGCTCGACCCAAGCAGGTTTCCGCGGGTTGTGCGTGCCGGACTGTAAGTTTCCGACGTCGAGTTCAGGAAAAAGCTGCGCCATTGTGGCAACAGACTCACCAGATCGCAACGTTGGAATGGCGTTTGCAATGCCTGCGCCGGTGAAATCGAGGTCTTCGTAGCACAGATCGATCTGGTGGCGAACGCCGTTTGTCCCGTCGTATTCGAGTCTGGTGATCGTGTTGGAGCAGTCCATGTGGGCCAAACCACGCGTTATATTCGTGACGCGTCCCAGGGGATCGGTCACGCTCTGGACGAGCGGTCCGACGGCGGGGGTGCCGCCGCCGTATCCGAAATCGATCTTGTTTCCGTTCCGATCACGAATCCAAACGACGGCGCCATCGATGAACCGATACGTTGTGCCGTCGGGGAACATTAGATTACCCGAGAGCGTATCGGCGAGTTCGGAATCAGGATTGGGATGTACGCTGTCAATCACATCAGCATCTGAGATGAAGGTTAGTGCGGAGCCATCGTGCGAGACGAACTCCCGTCCTCGGTTAAATCCCGTCGGAAGTGGGCTCGTAAGGCACGGGTCGGAAATTGTCTTCGGTTCGCCGTTCGTTGCCTCATCGACTAGTTCTGTTTCGGACCCGTCGGCGTTGATGAACGTCACTCGACTCAGCGAAAAATGAGGAAGCAACGCGCCAGGATTATTTGGGCCGTTCGGGTCGCATACGGCGTACTCGCGGGCGCGCCTCGCGTAGATGTACCCCGGAATTGAAATCTCGTTTACCCCTACATTGGGGGGCTCCGTCGGCCCCCACCAAGTAGGAAGAATGAGGACGGAAGTGAGCACGCCACCCTCGCATGCCACGGTGGTGGCGCAATCGGATTCCACGTCAACTTTCCAGGGCTGCTCAAACCTTAACTGGATCGCGTGACTGAGATCGCCCCGTCCGCCAACACCCAAGAGTGGTAGGGCAGCGTTGAGTTTTCCGTTAAAGAGATTGACGGATTCAAAGCCACTGAGCAGAAATGAACCGGCAGGTGTGCCCGGCTCTAGTGCTTTGGGGGTGAAGCCGTCCAACGGGTTTGCGAGCCGTTCGTTGCCACTTAAGCCCACCGGGGCAAGCAGAAAGACTAGTGCCAACCAGAACCGTTGAACGACAAGTTGTCGAATGCCTTGGAGTCGCATAGTGCGGAATTTGTCCTCAGAATAATGTGAGCGTGTCAGTTGGTGGGCGCGTCCTTCGAGCCGGGCGGGCGCTTGGCTGTCGCACTCACCGTCAAGGTGAAGATCCATTCTGGGTGGGTGGCCTCTGTCACCTGATAGGTCCCAGGAGAAAGATTGAAGTCCGATTTCCAGCTTCGGTCTTGGCGCGGAGACTTTTTCCGCTCAAGCCGTTCATTTCCGTTGTTCTCGGACGCCTCTCGATCAACGATGAGCTCGATCTCCTCGAGGCCTGTACGATTTGTGATTTCGAAGCGGGTCTTGCCGGGCGGGATCGTCACCTGGTTTGGCTCAAAGCCGTGCCACCGGAGGATCGGAGCCACGATATTGATAAGTCTGTCTTCTGGGCTCGGCGTTTGGGCGATGCCACCGGCGGTGAGGGCTAGTAGCAACACGACCAACTGAGATATGGGCCGAAGTGGGCAAGCGCGACTGATTAGCCGGGCGTTGAAAGTTTGATTGGCTGAGTTCGGAGTTGACATCGAGATAGACAGATTCCTTACTGAGTAGGCGCTATAGTCGGCTTCGGCACTGTCGGGTCGTCGACGGTGCCGAGTGACAAGTTTCGTCGTCATGGTCCGCTGATATCCCACGTGCCCATCAAATCCCAGCCGGCGAACGCGCCGGACTCGTCGATGACGATTTGATAGATGTTCTGTTGGCCTGAAAGAGTCCCATCGAAGATCAATGGGAATGTGAGTGTGATGTCATCTCCACCGATGGTCCTTGTTACGCCGGCCTTGTCGAGATCGCACTTGGCGCCGGTAAGCGTCGCGACCGGCCTCGGACACACCCCCCGCGAGGCGGCCGTCGACAGACCAATTGAGTTGCCCATGTGATCGGAGGTGTTCATGGCTAGGGTGTAAAGACCTGCACTTCCCCAAGCTGGAGGTAGTTGGTGCCGGTGAGCTGCACTCGAACGTAGCGTCCGGTCCGGTTGACGCCGAATGTCTCGGTACTTCCGGCCGTGGCTGGAAAGGCGAAGTCGCCTACTCCGGCCTGACCCTGGGTCGCCGCTACGCCCTGGCTCGTGAACGCTACGTCAGAGACGAAAACATGGAAGTTTCTAAGACGATCGGCGCAACAGTCGATGCGATTCCAACCGACAATGTCGTCAATCGAGTAAGTCTGGCCGAGGTCTAGCTCCCACCAAGTCTCAGCATCCAAGTTGGCATGAGCCACTGAGTTGGAGGCCGAGTGGCCGTCGGTGTTGCCGTCGACAGCCCGCGCGGCGGGCGCAAACCCCGCGGAACTCTGCGTCGCAACCGCGCTGAAAGAGATGTTTTGTGGTGGGCCTGGAGCGCCTGTGTCCCATGTCCCCATTAATTCCCATCCGGTGCCAAATCCGGACCTGTCGGTTACTGCCTGGTAGATGTTGTTGAGCCCCGAGAGGCCGCCATTGAACGTCACCGTTCCCGCTGGTCGGCATAGTATTCCTGCTGCAAGAGGTTGACTCATGGAAGTTCTTCCGTGCCCAACGCCGTAAAGGTCACCGGATTGTTTTGATTGTTGTACTCGGTTGTGATCCAGTCGCCGTTCCGAACTACGGTGGCGACTCGCGCTTCGTCGAGAATGCCATCGATCGCGCCGCCCATCAGCGCCATCCCCGCGGGGCTATTTTTGGGACTGCCGGGCACGGAGGAGTCGCTCACGACCAATGCACCGTCCTTGTAGGTACGCGCCTCGGTCCCGTCGAACGTCGCTGCAATGTGGTGCCAGGTATTGGTACTGAGCCCAGAGCCTTCGAAGTCCACGCTATTCTTCGTCCCACCAACTTTGTAGACCAGGGCTCCTCGGAAAGACGTGGTGCCGTTGTCCCAAGTTAGGCTGTAGTTGTCACCCCGACTGATCAATCCCGTACCGGGTGCTTGGCTCGGCAGATTGGGAGCGTTCACCCAGCACGACAGCGTCCATGCCAGGATTCGCTCGGTGTTAACCGTATCGACGACATCGTCCGATCCGTCAAATTCCACTGCATTGCCGATCTTGCCTGAAACCAAGTCAGCGCTATTCATCGCGCCGTTGTAGGTGCCGTTGTATTGGCCGCTAGAATCAGACGATGTGGATGTCGACCCCGGATCTTCGGCCAGATGGTAGACGCCTTTGTACGCGCTGGTTGGCCACGTTCCGGTGGCGTTCTCTTCGGTTGAACTTACGACCGAGTTTCCGTAGTAGAGATAAATAGTCGTGTCGGAAGTAGCGTTCAATGTGGGAATTCGCACCCACGCGGTGAACTCACCCGTTGTATCGTTCCAACGCTCAACCTCATGGTCGAGCTTCGTCCCGCCTACGCTCTCGAAGCGGATGTCATAGCCGCTCGCGCTTTCGACCTTCCCGCCATTGCCAGTCGATTTCAGATAGGCGTAGGTGCCACTGACAAGAAGCGGAAAGTCGGCCAGGTTTGCGGTTCCCGCAACGTTCGCCGGACCCACAGTCAGGAGTCGGCGGAAGGAGTAGTTATTAGGGAACATTGCACCACCCGCGGCGTTCACGGTCCAGGTGAAGTTGGTGGTGACGTCAGGGTTGTTGCCGTCGTTGACTGTCACCGAGGCGTTGTAGGTCTGCGCGCCGCCGCCTACGCTGCCCGAGATAAGTCCCGTCGAGGAATTGATGGACAGTCCCGTCGGCAGGCTACTCGCTGAGTACGTCAGCGGATCACTTTCTGGATCGGTCGCCTGGATCTGCAGACTGACGCTGTCGCTAATCGTGTTCGTCTGGTTGGCCGGATTTGTCAAGCTCGGCGGCTGGTTGACAACGGTCCCCGATTCCTCGGCACCGACGCCAGTGAAGGTCACGGGGTTGTTTTGATTGTTGTACTCGGTTGTGATCCAGTCGCCGTTCCGAACTACGGTGGCGACTCGCGCTTCGTCGAGAATGCCATCGATCGCGCCGCCCATCAGCGCCATCCCCGCGGGGCTATTTTTGGGACTGCCGGGCACGGAGGAGTCGCTCACGACCAATGCACCGTCCTTGTAGGTACGCGCCTCGGTCCCGTCGAACGTCGCTGCAATGTGGTGCCAGGTATTGGTACTGAGCCCAGAGCCTTCGAAGTCCACGCTATTCTTCGTCCCACCAACTTTGTAGACCAGGGCTCCTCGGGAAGACGTGGTGCCGTTGTCCCAAGTTAGGCTGTAGTTGTCACCCCGACTGATCAATCCCGTACCGGGTGCTTGGCTCGGCAGATTGGGAGCGTTCACCCAGCACGACAGCGTCCATGTCAGGATTCGCTCGGTGTTAACCGTATCGACGACATCGTCCGATCCGTCAAATTCCACTGCATTGCCGATCTTGCCTGAAACCAAGTCAGCACTATTCATCGCGCCGTTGTAGGTGCCGTTGTATTGGCCGCTAGAATCAGACGATGTGGATGTCGACCCCGGATCTTCGGCCAGATGGTAGACGCCTTTGTACGCGCTGGTTGGCCACGTTCCGGTGGCGTTCTCTTCGGTTGAACTTACGACCGAGTTTCCGTAGTAGAGATAAATAGTCGTGTCGGAAGTAGCGTTCAATGTGGGAATTCGCACCCACGCGGTGAACTCACCCGTTGTATCGTTCCAACGCTCAACCTCATGGTCGAGCTTCGTCCCGCCTACGCTCTCGAAGCGGATGTCATAGCCGCTCGCGCTTTCGACCTTCCCGCCATTGCCAGTCGATTTCAGATAGGCGTAGGTGCCACTGACAAGAAGCGGAAAGTCGGCCAGGTTTGCGGCTCCCGCAACGTTCGCCGGATTCACAGTCAGGAGTCGGCGGAAGGAATAACCGTTAGCAAATATCCCGCCCCCACCCGCAGCGTTGACGGTGACGACCACGTTGTCTGACCCCGTGGCGCCCTGGTCATCGGTCACGGTCAATGTCAGCGTGTGCGTCCCCACGGTAAAGGACGCGCTCAAGCTCGCCGTCGTGCCGAGTATCGTCAAGCCTTCCTTCCATTCATAGGAGGCGATCGTGCCGTCCGTGTCACTGCCGCTGCCTGTCAGCGTCACCGCCTCCGAGCCGCTCGCGTCGGCATCAGTCACAGTTTGATCCAGACCCGCGTTTGCAGTCGGCACCTGATTGCTGTTTACGGGGATCGTCCATGAGCCGCTCTGCTGCCAGCCGCTGGTCGAATCATTGTCGTCAATTGCCCAAAGTTCGATCGTCGGCGTCTCGGGGGCTAGCGGGTTTGCGAAGATTAGCGGATACGCGATGGTTAAGATATTGTCGAACTCCGTGACGACTACGCCGGAGACATCGAGCGAGCAGGCGCTACTGGCAAGGGTAGCTAGCGATCCTGGATCCTCGCCGGCTCCCCAGTCATTGCCAGCGTCGTCCAGGATGAATACTTTGCCTTGGTTTTGGTGATACTGCAGTACGCATTCCCCGGCCCATGCGCCGCCGTCGGTGAACCTCAGGTAGGTGTAGTGAAAATCGTCGACGCCGTCCGCGTCTGAATAGGTCGCAATGAACGTCTGCTCACTTCCAGTTCCCGCACTCGGGTCAACGGAAATCCCACTGGGTACAGCGTTGACCAACAACGGACTCGATGCCCCGTTGTTGTCTTCGAATTCTTCGGTGACCTGATTCAAGTCGTCGACGAAGGCACCGATGAAACGGTTGCCGGGAGCCACCGTGGTCGGGACAGTGACGGTGGCCGTGCATGAGTCCATCTGTCCGGGCGCCGGGACCGGAAGATTCACACATGAGGTCGAATCCAATAAACTGTCAGAAGTGTGGATGTTGTCGTCATCGGACAGATAAAATCCGATTCGAAAATTGCCGCCTGCTCCAATTCCGCTGTTCGTGTAGTCGCAGGTAACGTCGAGCGATCCGCCAAGATCAACGGTCGAGAGCGAAGCCGTAAGGGTGCTACACCCAAGCTCGGGGTCGCCCGGGCTTACGACGAGGAAATTCACCGGAGCACTCGTGTTGTTAGTCGGGTCCTCGTCCGGCAGCGGGGGGCCCACAGGAAAATCACGTATTCGGGCGCGCCACTGGTAGGATCCGGCATCGAGGGAAGCGAAGGTAAAAGTCAGGGAATGATTCGGCGACGCTTCGTTGGTGCCCATCGCGCCTAGCCCCAATCCCGAATTCTTCTCGTCTACATTCTGTCCCGCTTGATCGAGTAGTACTCCAAGCTCTCCGAACTCAAGGACCGCTGGAAACCACGGTTGGCCAATGTTTACGACCTGCGCGACGACGGAAGGTGCCTCCACAGTTGTGAATAGGGTTGAATTTCCGGGGTGAATTTGGGCAATCAAGTCAGGTAACGTGCCCGTCGGGGGGGGGCTAGAAAAAACCTGAGTCGGATAGCAGACAACATTTCCTGTTCCCGTGCAGTCCGGGTTTGTCGGCGAATCGTTTCCGGTGGTGAGAAATGCGATCACGGGCTTGTTGCCGGCGGACGTGCCGATTGGCACAAACAATGTAGGCGCCGAAACGCTCAGTGAGCCGGCCGACGCGAAGTCGAACGGCGGACTGGCGTTAAGCAAGGTATCGGTAGCGGTGTTGAGAAACGCATCAGCAGACAGATAGTACTCCACAAAAACACCTGTCGCGGCGATGTCGCTCTGTGCCGTGAGAACGGCGCTGACAAACTAGACCACAGAACGGCGTTTTAAAGCCGTTCAAGGGCGGCGGAAAATTAGACCGCCCGGGTGGTCCGCTGGCATCCATTCGGTGTTCTGTGGAACACGGGAAGGATGTATCGCGTGGAGCTATATGCTCAAGTACGGCGCAGTGTCTACGTCGAAGGGCTGAGTGAACGCGAAGCCGCCAAGCGGTTTGGCTTAGCGCGGGAGACGGTGCGCAAAATGCTGCGCTACGCTGCTCCGCCGGGCTATCGGCGGAGCAAACCGGTGAGACGGCCGAAGCTCGAAGCGTTCACCGGAATCATCGATCAGATCCTGCTCGACGATCAGCAACAACCAAAGAAACAACGTCACACCGCGAAACGCATCTTCGATCGCCTACGCGAGGAGTACGATTTCAGCGGTGGCTACACGATCGTCAAGGACTACGTCCGCGAGAAGAAGCTCGGTGGACAAGAGATGTTCGTGCCACTGGCGCATCCGCCCGGCGACGCGCAGGCCGACTTCGGCGAAGCGGTTGTCGTTATCAATGGAGTCCAGCGCAAGGCGCACTTCTTGGTTGTCGATCTGCCGCACAGCGACGACGCCTTCGTTAAGGCCTTTCCCGCCGAGACGACGGAAGCCTTTTGCGAAGGACACAACGCCGCGTTTCGTTATTTCGACGGCGTGCCACGCAACATCGTCTACGACAACACGACGCTGGCGGTGGCAAGGATTCTCGGCGACGGCACGCGCAAACGTACGCGGGTGTTCAGCGAACTGCAGTCGCACTACCTGTTCGCCGATCGTTTCGGGCGTCCGGGCAAGGGCAACGACAAGGGAAAAGTCGAAGGGCTAGTGGGCTTCGCACGGCGCAATTTCATGGTGCCGATCCCGAGATTCGAGAGTTGGGAAGCCTTCAACGAACACCTCGAAGAGAAGTGCCGAGCCAACCGTGAACGGCGTTTGCGACGGCACACCGAAACCGTCGGCGAACGCTTCGAGCGCGATCGGGAAGCGCTCTTGCCCTTGGCACCGACAGCCTACGATGCCTGCGACAAACGCTCGACAAGGGTGACTTCGTTGTCGCTGGTGCGCTACGCGACAAACGATTATTCGGTGCCAACGCGTTACGGCCACCGCCAGGTCCTGATCAAAGCCTACGTGGATGAGGTAGTGATCTGTTGCGGCAGCGAAGAGATCGCCCGCCATCAGCGCAGCTATGAACGTGAAGAGTTGGTTTTCGATCCGCTGCACTACTTGGCGTTGTTGGAACGCAAGACCAACGCGCTCGATCAAGCCGCGCCGTTGGTCGGCTGGGAGTTGCCGCCGGAGTTTGCGAAGCTGCGACGACTGCTCGAATCGCGGTTGGACAAAGCGGGCAAGCGCGAGTACGTACAGGTCCTGCGACTGTTGGAGGACTTCCCCCTTGAGCACGTCGCAACGGCGGTGCGCCAAGTCTGTCTACTGGGAACGATTGGCTTTGACGCCGTCAAGCATCTACTGCTGTGCGCGATCGAGCAACGTCCGCCGAAGCTCGACTTAACGAAGTATCCCCACCTGCCGACGGCTCAGGTCGAGCAGACGTCGCCGGCATCCTATCTGGCGCTGCTAGCAGGAGCAAGCTGATGGCGAAGTCGAGAATGCTGCTGGAAACCCACCTGAAAGCGCTGCGGCTGCCGACCTTCCTGCGCGAGTACGACAAACTGGCTCGGCGCTGCGCCGCCGAAGGCTTGGACTTTCGGGACTTCCTACAGCAACTCTGCGAGCTGGAACTGGTCGATCGCGAGCAGCGGGCGACCGAGCGTCGCATCAAGGCCGCCAAGTTCCCGGTGACGAAGAGTCTCGACACGTTCGACTTCTTGGCCATACCCTCGGTGAACAAGAAGCTCGTTCTGGAGCTGGCGCGCTGTGAGTTCATCGACCGCCGTGAGAACGTCTTGGCGCTGGGGAACTCCGGCACCGGCAAAACGCATATCGCCTTGGCGCTGGGACTGGCAGCTTGTCAGAGCGGCTATCGCACACGTTTCACCACCGCCGCGGGATTGGTCCATGAACTGCTCGAAGCCCGTGACGAACGGCAACTACTACGGGTCCAGAAACAACTTGCCAAGCAGGATCTACTGATCGTCGATGAACTGGGCTATGTGCCGCTGTCGAAGACCGGGGCAGAGCTGCTGTTCGAGATCTTTTCGCAGCGCTACGAACAGGGCTCGACGTTGCTGACCTCGAACCTGCCGTTCACCGAGTGGACCGAGGTGCTGGGTTCCGAACGCATGACCGGCGCTCTGCTTGACCGGCTCACGCATCACGTCCATATCCTCGAGATGAACGGCGACAGCTACCGCCTCAAGCAAAGCAAAAAGAAGCGCCCGCGCTCTTCAAACTGACCCGCCGGCCGCTCGCGCCGGTTTGCGTGGGCCGTCTTCCACTACGCCTGGGCCGCCCTAAAGGGCGTCCTCAGGCTCCGTTCCAGCCGTCCCACGCAAACCGCTGGATCCCCGCCAACTGGTCTATTTTTGCTCCGCCGAAGCGGTCTACATTTACTCCGCCCTTGACAGGCGGCGGCGGCGGGGGATTCCCTGAAGCGACCAGCAACACCTGGATGGTCGCTACGCGGCTCGGATCTGCATCGACCTCCACCCGAACCGTTGTGCTCTCCGTCAATCCTATCGGGTCGGGCGCCTGAAATATCCCGGTTGCGGCATCGATGAACGCCCCAGGGCCGGCAACGACAGACCAACTCTCTGATGTATGGCCGGACGGGCTGACAGTTACGTCAAAATCGTGCGTTTCACCGGCCAGAAGGCCTAGCGGGGGTGGCGTGCTGATCGCCACGGTGACGGGGTCCGTGGCGATTATCACGTCCAGCGAGAGAGAGGAATTTACGCTGCTCGTTACGCGCAGCGATGTTGTTGTTGTTGAGCTTATGCCCGTCGGGGCGGTAAAGGTAATCGGGTTGTTAGCGTTGTTGACATTGCCGCCAACCAGGCTTCCCTGGCCCGAAACTAGTGTAGTGCGTCAATCAGATTGAACCTTAAGAAGAGCGGCTTTGCCGCGCTTGACCTTCTCAAGGGTGTCGGAAGCGGTAGCAGTCCAGATGAAGGGCTTGGGCTGCTGATTGTGTCGAGCGATGTAGTCTTCGATGGCGGTGGTGAGTTCGCCGACGCTACGAAAGACACCGTGGCGGATGCGCTTATCGGTGAGGTCTCGGAAGAACCTCTCCACCATGTTCAGCCACGACGCTGAGGTGGGCGTGAAATGGACGTGGAAGCGTTTATTGCGCTGCAGCCAGCGTTTCACCGTGGCGTGTTTGTGAGTGGCATAGTTGTCCACGATCAAATGGATCTGCTTGTCCTTGGGGGTCTGGTTTTCAAGCAAGCGCAAGAAGCGCAGCCATTCTTGGTGGCGGTGCTTGGGCATGCAGGTTCCGATCACCGAGCCGTCGAGCGTGTTGAGCGCGGCGAACAAGGTGGTTGTGCCGTTGCGTTTGTAGTCGTGGGTCATGGTCCGGCCGCGTCCCTTTTTCAGGGGCAGGCCGGGCTGGGTGCGGTCGAGGGCTTGAATCTGTGACTTCTCGTCGAGGCAAAGAACGAGGGCATGCTCGGGCGGGTTGAGATAAAGTCCGATGATGTCGTCGAGTTTTTCGGCGAAGCGCGGGTCGTTGCTGAGTTTGAAGGTCTTGACGCGATGCGGCTTGAGGCCGTGGGCGCGCCAAATGCGACCCACGGTGGAGGCGCTGACGCCGACCGCGGCGGCCATCGTGCGGCGGCTCCAATGGGTGGCGTTGGCTGGCGTTTCGCGGGTCGTCTTGTGGATGATCTGTTGCACTGTTGGGGAGCAGATGGCGGGCTTACGGCCGGGCCGCGGGGCGTCCTTTTCGATGCCGGCGACGCCGGATTCAAGAAAACGGCTTCGCCAGCGCGCCACCAACTGACGCGAGACCGACAGCTGCGCGGCAATCCGTTTGTTCTCAAGACCGTCGGCGGCGAGCACGATGATCCTGGCTCGCAACGCCAGACGAACAGCGACCCGACGACCGTTCGCGTAGCGCTCCAACTGCCTACGCTGCTCCTGCGTCAATGGGACTGGCTCTGCTCTTCGCATCCGTGTGCCTTCTACTAGTAAAGGCGACACGAAGATACTATAAGTTACATTATTTATGGCGCACTACACTAGGCCGCCTACTCACCGCCACTAATCCTGAGCAATCCGGCCCCATCAACTACACCTACGACGACAATGGCAATCTCAGCACCAAGGCCGACGCCCGCAGCGTGGTATCGACGCTAACCTACGATAGCCTTAACCGTTTAAGCACGAAGACATACAACGACGGCACGACGATGCGAGTCTATTGCTACGACGGCTCCATCGTCAACGGTTCGAGTTGTATCCCATGGACGATTCCGTTTTCGATCGGACGTCAGACCTCCAATTCGCATATACAAGGCGTGCGCCACCTAGGCGCTTTCGATCCACTTGGTCGCATCGCATCCGACTCGCAGCACACGATTACGGGGACGGGGTTTCACGGCTACACGTTCGACTACGCCTACAACCGTGACGGCAGCCTGCAGTCTCAAACCTACCCTTCCGGCACCGTCGTCAACTACACCTACGACGCTCACGGACGCGCCTACGGGGCCAACACGCCCTCCGGTCCCAGCTACGTCAACTCGACCAACTACAACGCCGCCGGACAAATCGCCGACCGTCAACTCGGCAACCTGCTCACTGAGCAGAATTGCTTCAACGACCGCTTCCAGCCCACCGTCAAGCGTCTCGGCTCGGGGACCTCGACCAACTGCGCCAATCAGGCCGCCGACTCGCTGCACCTGGCCTTCGACTACGGCGCGATGACCCAGAACAACGGCAACCTCAAGCAGCAGACCATCACCGCCGACCCGACCCACCAATGGGTCCAGTACTATGAATACGACGAAGTGAATCGCCTATCGATCGCCGCCGAGAATGCGCCGCTACCGGCCAACTGCACCGGTTTTACTGGCTCCTGGTGTCGCGAGTTCGACTACGATCATTTCGGCAACAAGGCCACAGGCTCGAACCGCGTGATGCATCAGGCCAAGCCAGTGATGCTCTCGCAGACCAACATCGCCACCAACCGCCTGACCACGGCGACCTACGACGACGCCGGCAACATGACTTCGCACCCGGTGATTACGCCCGGCGGCACGATCAGCTACGACGCCAACAACAAGAAGTGGAGTTTCACCAAGACCGGCCTCAACGTGACAACCTACTACGACGCCAACGACCGCCGCGTCCGCGAGGTCAAGGTGAAGGGGGCGGTTACAACGGAGACGATCTGGGTCTACGACGCGTTTGGGGCGCTCGTGGCCGAGTACTCCGACGCCACGCCCACGGTCGCCGACGGCGTCTACTACCGCACAACCGACCACCTCGGCTCGACCCGCATCGTCACCGATGACACGGCGACCGTGCTGACACGACGAGATTACTTCCCTTTCGGCGAAGAAGTACCAGTAGATTCCAACCATGGCGATCGGGAAGAAAAACTTGACGGCGGTTTCGCGACCTACAACGCTAGCAGCGGCGTGAACCAGAAGTTTACGGGTCAGGAGCGCGACGACGAGACTGGATTGGACTACTTTAGAGCACGTAACTATGCGCCGTGTATGGCCCTTTTCATGTCACCTGACCCAGCGAACGCGGGAGCGAAGCTTAGAAACCCACAGTCTTGGAATGCTTATGTTTATGTAGAGAATCGACCGATGTCGCTCGTCGACAACGGCGGAAAATGTTCCGGGCCGCCACCGAATTCACCAGGCTGCCAGGAACCAACCGTACAAGATGACAACCTCGACTACGATCCTGTCTGCGCAAGTGCTTGGAGTGCTTGGAGGTCTGCGTATCGACTCTGGGAGGAGCGTTCCGATTGTGATCGAACGGTTGAGGATGACGACGAGGGTGACGGAGTCAAGAGTACGTCTGCTCACAATCAACGACTCGACCGGCTCCAGAACACATTTCGCGCTGTCGGAAAAACCCAGTTTGGCGAAGACTGCAAGAAAGCTCTATCGGCCGCTGGCGTTGTGAATTTCGAGCTATTCAGTGCTGCCATAAACTCGATCAATGTCCAAGATGCGAGGAAGAGCACGGGGGATGTCGGGGGAGTTATAGATCAGAGCGCTTGGGGAAGTGCCGTTCGAGAATCCATCGAAGCCGGCGAATCTGGTCCGGTCGGGACAAGCATCTCGGCCGGAACGGCCCAACAGAACGAGCCAGGCACCGTCGCGACGATTACTATTCCGTTGGTCGGAGTTTTTGTTAATCCTACCGTAGTGAGGGTGGATGGCCCCAACACAGGGATCAACGTATGGGACACTAGGTCGGATCGAGGCCTAATGGGGTGGGCACTTCACGAGGCCCTTCACTTTTCCCTAAATCCGTCAAAAGTGGATATACATAAAAACCTCAATAATTTCTTCAACATACAGGGTAACGATAGAAACGCTACGGAAGGTATCACCAATTCCCTAACAGATTTATGTTTTTAATGTTGCCTAGTATGTTCACGTCGCGACCGTATCGACACATCGCGCTAGTCGTGTTTCTGGCGAGTTTTTCCAGTGCGCCGACGTGCGCCGAAGATTCGATACCGGTTACAGTACACATAACCGATTCCTCGAGCGGCCAGCCTATTACCGACGCTCTAGTTCGGTTCAGAGATCCAGCTCGGAAGACAATGCTTGAGTTCAGCGGTCAAGACCTCAGTGCCGTGAAGCTAGAACCTGGCATCTTCGATGTCGAGGCAACAGGTCCACACTATCAACGCGCAGTCAGAAAACTGGCGGTCGGCGGAAAGAGTGCTACGCTGTGGCTAAGTCTCGTTAGAATACCGGTGTTGCATCACCCAGAGGTCCCTGCTTGGGCGCGCGGACCGGTTCGTACACTTCGCGGCCAGTTGACCAGCATTCTGGATCCAGAGGGTCGCCGACGCGTGCGCTTGTACCCGATATCGAACGCTTCTGGCGAGGCGATTCTTGACGCAACGATTGACGAAAACGGAGGCTTCGAGTTTTACCGAAAGGTCCGATGGGGTATCCATCTGTTGGTTCTATTTGAAGCGCGCAAGATAGATGGCAGACGAATCATGTATCACCCCGTACGATCTATCTCCTTACGAATTCCTGGTCTCGGACCAATTTTGACGTCTGACACTGATATCGAGTTGGAGCTTGAGTAAGACAGGAAGATCCGCGACGGTGCGCCAGCGCCGCGACTTCTTCCCTTTCGGCGAGGAAGTCCCCGGCGACGCCAACCACGGGAATCGTAGTGCGCTGCTCGACGGCGGGTTTGTGACCTACAACGCAAGCCTGTCGATCAACCAGCAGTTCACGGAGTTTCGGGAGTTTCGGGCGATCGGGGACAGGGGTAAAATCTACTATGGCATGCACCCCTAAGCTGAGACAGCTTAAAAATGGGACAGTTGCCGTTCGCTGAAAAAGTATAGCCTTTTCGGCGAACGTGCCGCACACTTGAAAACGGCCGGGAAAGCGGAGGCGGGCAATGCTGGAGAGCAACCCGCCAAGCAATACCCGGCTGGAAACTCAGCGAGACGATGAGCGCTCGGGGCGGGACATTCTCCCGCTCCGAGCACGACCACTGTCTCGATAGATTTCCTCATGCCTCAGAAAACTCAAACTGCGGGTTTCTGAGCTCTTCGCTCGCTGGCAACAACTGCTCGAACTCCTGCGGAGGCCGATATCCCAACGCCGAATGCAGCCGCTTTTGGTTGTACACCGCGTCGATAAACTCCTCGATCGAAGCGCGCGCTTCGTCCATCGATTGATACGTCTGTAGGTTCACCTCCTCGCTTTTGAGCGTCTTCATAAAACTTTCCATGCGCGCATTGTCGTACGGGTTTCCTCGCCGGCTCATCGAGATCAACGCGCCGTTTTCTTCCAGCAGACTGACATAAGCCCGCGAGGTATATTGCGTGCCTTGATCGGAATGATGCACCAGCCCCGGCTTCGGACAGCGAAACTCGATCGCTTTGCGCAGCGCGTTCACTGCCAATATGGCCTCGAGGGAAGGCCCCAATTCCCAGCCCACTACGCGCCGGGAATACGAGTCCATCACGACCGCCAAGTAGACGAACGAACGGCGCATGCGCACGTAGCTGATGGCGGCCTGCCAGAGCTGATCGAGACCGTCGATCTGCAGGTTTTTGGCCCAGTTTGGGTAGATCGCGCGGTGCTGATCCGAGTCCGTCGTCAATACGTAGCGGCGCTTGCGTATCGCCAGCAGATTGTCGTTGCGCATCAGCCGCAAGACCTTCTTGTGGTTCACCGTAAAGCCCTGCCTACGCAGTTCGGCGGTCACTCGACGATAGCCGTAGCGGCGATTTGCGAGCGTAATGCGTTGCATACGGTCACGCACTTCCAGGTTGGATTCGACAGGCTTGTCTCGCTCTAATTGCCGGTAATATCCCGCTCGACTGACTGCGGCGAGTTCGCAGCCTCGCTCGATGCTGAGTCGGCCTTCGACGCGGGTTTCGTCGATGACGCTGTAGAGCCGCTCGCGTTGCGAGCGACTTGGTTCGGCATCGCCGGTTTTAAGGCGTTGAAGGCTCGTTCGAAAAAATCCAATTCCGCCGCTTGTTGACCGACTAGGCGTTCGAGTTCGGCAATGCGATCGGCGCTCGGATCGCTATCCAATTGCACAACCTCTTGTCCGGGACGCGGCCGCCCTTGACGCCGCTCAAGACCGCTGCGTCCCTCGGCGCGGTAGGTGTCGCGCCAGCGATACAACACGCTGCGCCGCACGTCCAACTCACCGCTCAATTTGACGACGTTCTCACCGCGAAGCATGCGGCTTACCGCCAATTCCTTGAACTCAACTTCATACGAGCGCTGCTTCCTCGCAACCCTATCTTTTCTCTCTCTCATCGGGGACTCCTTTTCCATTCACTGAAAATTGTCCCACTTTCATCTGTCTCAGTTTTGGGGTGCACTCCACTAAATCTTTATAGATCAGCGAGTTGCGGCGATCTCAATGTAGCAGTAGATCGATTCCCGACAGACTGTCAAGGCCAGAGCTGTCGTATCCAATCCAGAGAGTTCGGGGACAGTCACGCAACTCCGTAAGTGAGTGATAAATCACATACTTCCAGCGACATCAGTGTTCATAAAAAGGTAATTGATCTGATTACGTAAACGCCGCTACGACGTCCACGGACGCGCCTACGGAGCCAACACGCCCTCCGGCCCCAGCTACGTCAACGCGACCAACTACAACGCCGCCGGACAAATCGCCGACCGCTAGCTAGGCAACCTGCTCACCGAACAGAACTGCTTCAACGACCGCTTCCAGTCCACCATCAAGCGCCTCGGCTCGGGGACCTCGACCAACTGCGCCAACCAGGCCGCCGACGCTCTCCACCTGGCCCTCGACTACGGCTGAGCGGGACAGGGACAAATCACCGTAGATGACGGGAGCTACTTGAGTTACGAGATTCTCAATGTTCACTAATCCAATCCACTAATCAAGCTGAGCTGAACAGGGGCGAATCGTCATAGCCAATCGAAGTATCAGCAACTTCCAAAGAACGCAGTGCTCACGACTTCCATTTGTTTCTTGCCGGGTAGCCAGTTTTCGGACCCTCGGTCAACCGCGTCGTGCCCCTTTCAAAAAAACTTTCGCTGATTCCACGCGACTTACGCCGACCGCCGCGCAGAAACCGGCACACCTACCCTTACACTGGACGCAGTGACAAACCGTCGAGTCTCCCACCATCAGACAGGAAAGCCACGCCCGCGCGCCAAGAACCGAAATTTCGCCAAAACCCTGCCAAACCCTGCCACGTCCAAGTTCGGGGACTCGAGACCATGCCGCGCCAATCGCGGGTGGTGGCGGTCGGTGTACCGCATCACATCACCCAACGCGGCAACAACCGCCAAACCGTCTTCCGCTCCGACGCGGATCGGATTTTCTACCCCGACACGCTGCGCCGCAAGGCCCGCGAGCACGGCATCGACAGCCTTAGCTACTGCCTCATGTCGAATCACGTCCACTTGGTTACCGCTCCGCAACACTCACATCGAGCACGGCGACCCGAGCGAACTCCTCGACCTGTGGGCATGTTCGGACCTCGACCCAGCACACGATTGGCGTGACCGGCTGAAGCTCGCCGACTACAGTCGACGCGGCGGACATCAGCTTCGCCGAGCGCTTCGCGGCGGCCAACCATACGGCAGCGAAGAATTCATCGCCGAGCTCGAAATAGACCTCGGTCGCCGACTCCGCCCAGCGAAGCCCGGACCACGGCTGGAGGTGCAACCATTCGAGCCCGTAGCCGCGACAAGAGGACACGCCGCGCCATAGCGACTCGGTGTGCGGAATTGCGGAGTAGTCTACCGGAAGAGTACAAAGGTATGTGTAGGCAATTATGGATGAGAGATGGTCGGCGTGGGTACCAATCGTGCGCGTCAGGGATGCGCGAGCGAGCGCGAGATTCTACGTCGAAGCGATGGGGTTCGTGGTGGACTGGGAACACCGATTTGCGGAGGGGTTCCCGCTCTACGTACAGGTTTCGAGATCGCCCCTGACGCTCCACCTCAGCGAACATCACGACGGGGAGATCTGTGCGGCCGACTTCTTCGTAGGCGTACCCGACGTCGACGCGGCCTACCAAGACATGGTGCAACGCGGAGTCCAGCCCGCGACGGAACCGACGGATCAGCCCTACGGTATACGTGATTTCGCACTGGTCGACCCCGACGGCCACCGCATCACTCTCGGGACAGCTACAACGTTCCCGACAGAGTCTCACCGCAGCCCGGAGCCATAGAAACAGGCATTCAAAACGCCACTGACTGCCGCTATGGACACAATTTGCATAAGAAACAGAACGCCACAGGATCTGCGCCAAGTCGTGATTTGTCGGCTTGTAGAGATCGAGACGGAAATCTTCAGACTTCGAGCAAGTCGCGATACGTGGCGGAAGCGTTGACTTGAATGATCGTTTACAAGGCTCCCAAGAGCCCGTCCACAGCACTCTAGGCCCTTGTTCAAGCGAGTCTGGGTGATATCGGCTGATTGTCAACTTCGTGTGAAATTGTTTTTCGTTGGCTATGCGGCGAACGACTGGAACAGCGGTTTTGGAGCACTGCCGGAGTGGTGACGGGATCGGGTCGGACTATTTCCTGATCGAGATGGTGAGAAGTGACTCGGCCCCAAGAGTTTTACCGCTCTCCGCTTAGGAGATGGGTCAAGTTGAGGTCGTGTGGGGTGCGGTCGGAATTTGGCCTCACGCTCACCGATGCGTATCCGGCCAACGCCTGGTGCAATCCAACTGCCTACTCGCTTTGCGGTAAGAAACTATCCTTGAGGCCGCTAGCGTTTCTGCCCGAGAGGTCGACGGACCCTTAAGGGGGGCGCAAATAGACGTCTATGTGGACATCTGTGTGGACATCGCCACTTTAGCCCGGCGAGAGGAAGGGCTAAGTGACTGAGAAAATTGGTCGGGCCGCCGAGATTTGAACTCGGGACCTCTTCCACCCCAAGGAAGCGCGCTACCAGGCTGCGCTACGGCCCGACTTTCCTTAGTGTACTTCGATTCCGTTGGCCGACCGTTCGTCGAATTATCGCGCGAAGTACAGGCCAATTGCGCGGTCGATATCCTCGGGAATCAAGCCCGGCTCACGGTCTTCATAGTCAGCGATATTTTTCAGGATGCGGACGACGTCACGCGGATAGCAGGCTCGCAGAACCGCCTTGCGCCCATCGATCTTGCACGCTTCGCGTACGTAGGCGGAACCTTCCAATGTCCACTCGAGGCCGGCGCTCTTACAGACTGCCTGCAGTATCCGGTCAAATATTTCGTCGGAGACTGTCTCGATTTTTACCTTGTTTTGAATGCGGCGCAGGAACGCTTCATCAGCGAGCTGCCTCGGATCGAGGTTGGTCGAGAATATGACCATCGTCTCGAACGGCACGGAAAGCTTAACACCCGTTCTGAGCGATAGAAAGTCGATACCGCGATCTAGAGGAACGATCCAGCGGTTGAGCAAATCGCGCGGGTTAATCATCTGACGGCCAAAGTCATCGATGATGAACAGGCCATTGTTCGCTTTCATCTGCAGCGGCGCCGTATAGTAACCGAGCGTTTCCTCGTAGCGAAGCTCGAGCATTTCGGGTACCATTTCACCGCCGACCGCAATACAAGGGCGAGTGCATCGCAACCAACGCTTGTCAGCGTTATCCTGCGCTTCCAGTTCGGTGTGAACTACCGAGTCAGCAATATTGATGATTTGGCCCTGGACCTCAATGGCGTGCGGAACAAAGATGTCGTCGTCGAAGATTCGGACGAGACGCTCAGCGACACTAGTTTTCCCATTCCCGGTTGAACCGTAGAGGAAGATCTGTGAATTTGAAAGGATCGCGGGACCCAACTGGTCAATCGTCTCTTCCGGCAGTACCAGATCGTGGAAGATTTCGTGGAGCCGCTCGCGGTTGAGGCGCTGGCGGAAAGTCTGCTGCTTGATCGCAGCGTTGTAAACCTCTAGCGGAACCGGGGCCGGGCCGACGTATTGATTCATTTGATAGCGGTCTTGCGCTAGCTTTCGACCGCCGCCCGTCAACGTCAAGACATAATTGTTGCCAATCATGCCCTTGACTTCGACATATTGCTGGCCACGAAGGTAGCTGAAAACCTGGTTGACGATTGCCGGCTCGACGTGCATCGCCTTTGACAGTGAGGTGATGCTCGTTTCCCCCTCGATCAGGGTCATCTTTAGAAACAGATCGACCAGGGTGTTTTGCGAGATGCCCAATTCCTCAATGGTGTGTGGCATCGCCGGGAAAAAGCGTCGCCGCGTCCCAATTTCAGGGACATCGTTCGCTGAGCTATCAAATACAGTTGCTGCCTGCATCCTATGATTTAACCTATCGCCAATAGTACTTATCGGCTATCAGCAGAATCTCTGAGTACGAGTCGTCGCAAGGCCTGAGTCACGGTGGCACTCCTCGGCAGTTTTTCGTCCAACAATCGCGCCGTTTTGCGGTGTGACGGGGATTTCGGCGTGTTAGCATGAAACAGTTCTTTCGCCGTGTCGACTGTCACATCCAGCCTCCGTGAACCACTTCGCCAGCATGGCGTTCGCCTGACGCGGCAGCGCGAATTGCTGTTTGAACTCATTCACAACTCGCATCGGCACCTGAACGCCGATCAGCTCTACGGACTCGCCAAAGAGCGCGATCCAAAGATCAATCGAGTGACCGTCTATCGGACCCTTAAGCTTCTGAAAGAAGAGGGTTTAGTGGACGAGCTTGACCTGATGCACTACCAGGGAGATCAGCACTACTACGAGACCAGGCTGAAACGCGAACACGCCCATCTCGTCTGTCTCGGCTGCGGATCAGTGATGGAGTATTTTGGTGAGCCGCTTCGGCAAATCAAGCAGCAGATCGAGGCGCAGTTCGGCTTTAAGGTCGAAGTGGCGCGTACCGAAGTGGGCGGATATTGTGCTGACTGCCAACAAGGTGACCTCGACAAAGCGCCGGCCTCCAACGACCAATCGGGTCTTGAGGGCGATCGGCTGGCTGAATAGAGCCGGAGACGTTCGCCGCGATGGCGTCTGACAAATCTTCGACCCCCGGTTCCTCCGCTCGAGAGGGTCTTTTACTTACGGTTAAGTCTCCGTCGCGGGACGAGACAGAAGTGCGGGTTGATCGCAGTCCGTTCCGAATTGGCCGGCTGCCGGAGTGTGATCTGGCACTGCGCGACAGCCGGATTTCGCGGACCCACGCACAAATTCTGCTCGAAGATGGCGCCTACTTTATTGAGGATCAGAATAGCCGTCATGGGTTGCTGGTCAATGGCGAAAAGGCCCCACGGGCAAGGTTGCGAGTTGGCGACCGTGTCAGCTTTGGCGTCGAAGATTCATTCGAGATCATTGTCGGGCGTGAGCGAGGCGCCTCGGCCCCGCTGCTCAAGAAAGTTGCGTCCATGTCGGGGACATCCGCCGGCACCGGCAATCTTGCGCGTCTTTCGGCTGTTCTCGATGTGGCTCGAGCGCTGGAATCGTCAGGATCCGTCGATGATGTGCTCGATGCCGCTGTTGACGCCGCCTTAACAGTGACCGGCGCTGACCGCGCCTTCCTGCTGCTCAAAGAATCCGGGGACGAGTTAGAGATCCGGGCGGCGCGCGACACGAATGGCGAGCTACTCGAATCGTCCGATCTTCGGGTCCCTCGATCTCTCATCGCAAATGCTTTGAACTCGAGGCGCGAACTGTTCTCCATGTCGGTAGACTCGTCCGTCAGCGGCGAACAATTCGACCCAAAAGCGAGCGTCACGTCGCTGAAACTGCAAAGCGTGCTTTGCGTGCCGCTGGTACGCATTCGGATCGGTCAGGAACATGAGACCAGCATGTTCTCGGCGAAAGACGACACGTTGGGCGCACTTTACATGGATACGCGCGACCCCAGCGCCAATCTCGTTGAGGGTAACCGCGAACTACTGCAGACCTTGGCAATCGAAATTTCGACTTTGCTGGAGAATGCCCGGCTGCTCGATGCTCAGCGAGGCAAGCAGCGGCTCGAGCAAGAGCTTCAGTTGGCGCGTGACATTCAGCAGTCATTGCTGCCGGCCAAGCTGCCGACCGAGGGCTGGCTGGTCGCGGCTGGGCATAGCGAACCGTGTTTTCAGGTAGGTGGCGACTACTACGACGTGATGCAATTCTCGCCCGAGCGCTGGGGCGCGGTGCTAGCAGATGTATCAGGTAAAGGTGTTGCCGCTGCTCTGCTGACATCTCTGCTCCAAGGAGCGTTTTTCGCAGGCGCGGATCCAGACTCGACGCTCTCTGATGTGATCGGGCGGATCAATCGTTACATCTGCGACCGCTCGCGCAATGCCCGATTCGCCACCGCGTTTGCTGTCACGATCAACGACGACGGCCGCGCCAAATGGGTGAGTGCCGGCCATTGTCCGACACTCTTGGTGCGTACGGATGGATCGATCGACAGCTTCGAGCCTAAGAGCTTTCCGATCGGCCTATTTGCGGATGCTGAGTTTGAGGAATCCGAGTGCATGCTTTCGGCCGGAGACAAGCTCGTTGTATATAGCGACGGCGTTTCTGAGGCGAACAATTGGTCGCGAGAACAATTTGGCGAAGAGCGGCTGCGAAAAATCGCCGTCGACAACGCAGCTGCGAGTCCGCGGGAACTTTTCGACTCGTTGCTCGAAGAGATTAGTGGCTTTACTCAGGGCGCGCAGCAGAACGACGATCTCACCTTGCTTGTACTTGGATACCGGAGCTAGCACGCTCTCAATTGAGCTTCCTGTACTCGATCCCCGACCAAGAATCGATCCTATATTTCGCTCGGGCATCTGGCCGATAAGAGGCGGATGCGCGCCGCTCTATCCGCAGCTTCGCTGCTGGCCGCTCTGGTCTACGCAGCGTGGCCAGCGCCGGCCTCGAGCACCTGGCGCTCGTGGACCGTCAACGACGGACTCTACGAGTCGTACTCCCGACTCGTCGTGCCCACATCTGACGGCTTAGTGTGGGTTCGCCACGGCCTCGCTAAACGAGTGAGCGTGTTTGACGGCTTCGATATTACGGTGGCTGAAGACACAGACCTCGGCGATGTTTCGATTCCCGGTCGTGACGGATCATTCTGGAGTTGGCATCTGCGCGCGAACGAACTCCGCTGGACGCACGGCGATCGTATCGAGCGTTTCGCAGTACCGCTTCATCCCGCTACCCAGCAAAAGCAACGGTTCGCGGGATTCGAGGCAGTCGAGCCCGACGGCGTCCTCGTCATGACGCCCGCGCGGCTCTATCTGTTTCGACAGTCGATAGCCGAGCCTGAGGTCGTGCTTCGTTCCAGAGATGGGCTTGTCGGTGACCTCTCGGGGCTAGCGGGCGATCCAGAGGCGCACGTTTGGGTCGCAGGCAAATACGGCGTCGCACGGTTCAGATGGGGCGGTACAGCCGACGACGCGCCGCTACAGCGGCTATGGCGCCGCGGCAGCTTTCCGGGTGGCGCCGGGATCGAGAGATTCTACGGGCTAACAATCGGCCGCGACGGCGAAGCATTCGTCACAACCCAGCGAAAGCGCGATTTCGCCATTTATCATTTTCTGAAGGGCAGTTGGAAGTTGCTCGCCTCAGACACCCGTCGTGACATCGCAGCGTGGCGCGGAGACGGCGACGCGATCTGGATCTCCCGTGGCGACCGGCTGGAGCTTCGCCGCGTTAATGTCACAACTGAGATCGATCGCGGTCTCACGATGAGCGGTGTTTTCGGTCCCCCGACGCCCGATACTGACGACTCGTTCTGGCTCAGCACCGACCAAGGGCTGGTCCGCTATGCGCCTCCGTTGTGGCGCCCGCCGACTGGCTTTGAAATCCTCGACGAGATGGTCTTAGCGATGGCGGAAGACGCCCAAGGCACGCTCTGGGCCCTGACTCCTCGACGTGTGGCTTCGTTCGACAAAGGCCGTTACCGAGATTTCATTGTGCCACCAGGGGCGAGCATTCGAACGTCATCAACCGGGGCGCTTTTCGCCCTTCCAAACGGCAACATACTGGTTGGCAAGACCGCCATCGTACTAGACCCTCGCAGCGGCGAATTCTCTCAGTTTCAGCATCCCGAGGGCCGCAGAATTGGGATGGTTGTCCCCGATACTCCCGACGAGACGTGGTTGGTCTCATATGATCCTCAGGAAGAGACGGCGGGATACTTGGAACGATTCGACGGAGAGCGGCTGCGAGCGGAAATCAAGTACTCAACTGAAGTCTGCACGCCAAATGTACGCAGCATCGCCGAATTGCCATCAGGGGCGGTTTGGATCGGCGGCACGATGGGACTTTGTGTTGTAGCTAACGGGAAGTCCATCGCAGTTCAGCCTCCTGAAGAGTTTGGAACCCAGATACACGCACTGCACCTTGATGCCGACGGAAGCATGCTCGCCGGCGGACAAAAAGGGATGTTTCGGATTCGAGCAGGTAAGTGGACACCTGTCGTTTCCCGCGTCGATCGTGTTCGCGATATTCTCCCCGACGGTCTTGCCGGGCACTGGGTGGCCTCGGCATCCGGCCTTGTGCATTCCACACCTGACGCTACGATTCAAAACGATGTCCAAGAGGGCCTTCCGGCTTCAATCGTGATGAC
Source organism: Bryobacterales bacterium (assembly GCA_965247305.1). Lineage (GTDB taxonomy): Bacteria > Acidobacteriota > Terriglobia > Bryobacterales > UBA6623 > CATQHP01. The sequence goes on from OZ252030.1 coordinate 830,274, forward strand.
CCTGCTTCGGCGTCAAGATGGCTCGGTGCTGGCCGGAACAACGAGGGGACTGAGTCAATATTTTCCAACAGCCGACACGGAAAGTCCGCGCGTGATGATCGAGGCCGAAGACAACATTGCGGAGGTCTCACCGGGAGGGGAGACACACGTAGACTTCCGCTCAATCGACCGCTGGAACATGACTGAGGCGTCTCGAATGCTCTACTCGCACCGCATCGACGACGGCGAGTGGACGAGATTTTCGCCGCAGAACTACGCCGAGTTCGACCGTCTCGCGGCTGGGCAGCATCACGTCGAGGCGCGCGCGATGGACCGGGCCGGGAACTACAGCGAGAATAGCGGCACTTTCACGTTTAGTGTCCTCAGTCATTGGTATGAACAGCCCGGGTTCTTGGTGGTGGCGACGATCTGTGTTCTCGCTCTGATTCTGCTGGGCTCGGCGCTCTGGAGCTACTACCGAAATCGCCGCCAGTGGATCGCGCAGTTGATTGAGGCGAAGGACGAAGCGGAGGCCGGTAGCCGGGCGAAGAGCGAGTTTCTGGCGAACATGAGCCACGAGTTGCGGACGCCCATGAACGGTGTGCTCGGCATGACCGAGCTGGTTCTCGAATCCGACCTCTCGCCGGATCAAAAGGACTGCTTGCGAACAGCGCACACATCGGCCCAAAGCCTTCTCGCGATCCTCAACGGCGTGCTCGACATCTCGAAGATCGAGTCCGGCAAGCTGCGACTAGAATCCACGCGATTCGATCTTGAGGAATGCGTACTCGAGGTTCTGCGTCCGTTGGCGTTAGACGGCGCGAGAAACGGCGTCGAGGTGGTGGGCGCCGTTGCCTCGGACGTCCCTCGCATCCTCGCCGGTGATCCGGTCCGGCTCAAGCAATTGCTACTAAACCTGGCCGGCAATGCGGTGAAGTTCACCGAACGTGGCCTAGTCCGCGTCGTTGTTCAGCGCGTTGCTGACTCTGAATCGAGTGCGAGGGTTTCGCTCCGATTTGAAATTGCCGATACCGGGATCGGCATCAGTCCGGAGAAGCAGCAGACGGTCTTTGACAAATTTGTGCAGGCGGATAGCTCGATCACCCGGAATTACGGTGGCACCGGGCTAGGGCTTGCGATTACGAAAAGTCTGCTTGATCTCATGGACGGCTCGCTGGAGCTTGTCAGTCCTTGGCCTGGTTCAGCTCGATATGACGCGGGACCGGGCTCTCGTTTCTCGTTTCAGCTAAAGTTTGGGGTCCCAGTTGAGTCGGTCAATCGGCCTCCAAGCGACGCTCTGCTAGGGCTGCGGGTGTTGGTTGCCGACGACAACGAGGACGCGGCGGATCTCACCTCGAAGGCACTCGAATGCCTGGGGGCCGCGGTCGAGAGTGCGGCCTCCGGGACGGAAGGTCTTGGAATTCTCAGCCGTGCTTCCTCACTCGGAACACCGTTCGACTGTGCCCTGCTGGATGCCGGTATGTCCGACATGCGGGGGGCGAATTCGGTCGAAGCAGTTTTTAGGCGCGAGCGGTTCGACGCCACGAGGCGGGTGCTTATGGTTGCCTCCGGCGACTTGCCGATTATGCAGCCCGGGCCCGCCCGCCTGCAAAAGCCATTTCGATTGGATGAGCTTGTCGCCGCCGTCGCGCCGTCGCAAGCATCCGATGTCGCTGTTCCAACCGCGAGCGCTAAACCTGTAAGCCCCGCGGTTGAGGGTTTACGCATTTTGCTGGCTGAAGACAATCCGGTCAATCAGACTCTGGCGAGGCGAATTCTTCAAAAGCATGGCTGCGAAGTAGTTATCGCCGAGAACGGCATTCGCGCCGTGGAAGCTTGGGATACTCAAGCGTTTGACCTGATCTTGATGGACGTTCAAATGCCCGAGATGGACGGTCTGGCAGCGACTCGCGAGATCCGACTCCGCGAGCAAACTTCGGACGAGCACATACCCATCTTGGCGGTCACGGCCCACGCGCTCGATGGCGACAAAGATCGCTGTCTCGAGGCCGGCGCCGACGGCTACTTAAGCAAACCTTTCACGGCGGCGGGTCTCGTTGCGGCCGTTGAGAACGCCGTGGCGGTTTCGGCCTAGAGCGTAGACGAATAAAGGCAGGCCGCGAAGGGCCCGCCTTTGATTGTTGGTTTGTTGAATTTAGAAGGCGATACGCAGACCCAACTGCATCTGCCGTGGGTCGGTGTTGACTAGCGCGCGGTTGGACCAGCTATCGCCGTTCTGATCCGCAATAATCGTCTGTCGAACGCGTAGGTGCTGTAACTAACGAACAGGCTGTCTTTCTCCGAAAATGTCTGGTCGTAGCGGAAGTCGTACTGGTTGCGGTCGGTGAACCAGGGCTCAGCACTGGTGAAATTGTTGCAGGCAGCCGGATCGGAAAGATTGGGCGTCGGATAGAGTTGTGCTAGCGCGGAGCCCACTAGATCTTGGACCGATATCGGAATCACGTTGTTTGCAAACGGCGTCCGGTCGTCGACGGCGCTTGAGCTGTTCGGATCAATGAGGCTGCCAAGATATTATTTGTTCAGTGTTTGTGTCTTGCCCGGCCCCAAGCGAGGAGTTTCCAGCGGTCGCTAGAGAGACGATTGAGTTACACTGAGACCCGGGCGAGCACCTAGTGTAGTGCGCCATAAATAATGTAACTTATAGTATCTTCGTGTCGCCTTTACTAGTAGAAGGCACACGGATGCGAAGAGCAGAGCCAGTCCCATTGACGCAGGAGCAGCGTAGGCAGTTGGAGCGCTACGCGAACGGTCGTCGGGTCGCTGTTCGTCTGGCGTTGCGAGCCAGGATCATCGTGCTCGCCGCCGACGGTCTTGAGAACAAACGGATTGCCGCGCAGCTGTCGGTCTCGCGTCAGTTGGTGGCGCGCTGGCGAAGCCGTTTTCTTGAATCCGGCGTCGCCGGCATCGAAAAGGACGCCCCGCGGCCCGGCCGTAAGCCCGCCATCTGCTCCCCAACAGTGCAACAGATCATCCACAAGACGACCCGCGAAACGCCAGCCAACGCCACCCATTGGAGCCGCCGCACGATGGCCGCCGCGGTCGGCGTCAGCGCCTCCACCGTGGGTCGCATTTGGCGCGCCCACGGCCTCAAGCCGCATCGCGTCAAGACCTTCAAACTCAGCAACGACCCGCGCTTCGCCGAAAAACTCGACGACATCATCGGACTTTATCTCAACCCGCCCGAGCATGCCCTCGTTCTTTGCCTCGACGAGAAGTCACAGATTCAAGCCCTCGACCGCACCCAGCCCGGCCTGCCCCTGAAAAAGGGACGCGGCCGGACCATGACCCACGACTACAAACGCAACGGCACAACCACCTTGTTCGCCGCGCTCAACACGCTCGACGGCTCGGTGATCGGAACCTGCATGCCCAAGCACCGCCACCAAGAATGGCTGCGCTTCTTGCGCTTGCTTGAAAACCAGACCCCCAAGGACAAGCAGATCCATTTGATCGTGGACAACTATGCCACTCACAAACACGCCACGGTGAAACGCTGGCTGCAGCGCAATAAACGCTTCCACGTCCATTTCACGCCCACCTCAGCGTCGTGGCTGAACATGGTGGAGAGGTTCTTCCGAGACCTCACCGATAAGCGCATCCGCCACGGTGTCTTTCGTAGCGTCGGCGAACTCACCACCGCCATCGAAGACTACATCGCTCGACACAATCAGCAGCCCAAGCCCTTCATCTGGACTGCTACCGCTTCCGACACCCTTGAGAAGGTCAAGCGCGGCAAAGCCGCTCTTCTTAAGGTTCAATCTGATTGACGCACTACACTAGTGCTCGTTTGTGTTTCAAGGGCCGCAGCTGTTCAACGTGCGGCTTACGGGGAATGGTAAGTAGTAACAAAAGGAGCTTTATCATGCGATTTCTGGTCGCGGCGTTGTTTGCGGCGCTGCTTTTCTTGGCTGCTCCCGTCCTGGCTCAGCAGGATCAGGGGGTTATCACCGGAACGATTACAGACGCCACCGCGGCGGTTATCCCCGGCGCGATGGTTACGATCCGGGAAATTAATACCGGAATCACGGTTGAGAAAGAGGCGAACGCCAGCGGTACCTATGTCTCGGGGCCCCTTAAGGTGGGGATGTATGAGATCTCAGTGGGAACCGAGGGCTTCAAGACGGCCGTTCGATCCGGTGTCGAGATTCACGCAGGAGACCGCATCGGCCTGAACTTTGCTCTGGAAATTGGGAACCTGGTTGAGGTGGTCGAGGTGACCGGCGCGACGCCGTTGCTGCAGACCGAATCGGCGACTTTGGACTACACCGTCCAGCGCCAGCAGATCGAGGATTTGCCGATCAGCGGCCGCAACTATCAATCGCTCGCTCTGCTGACGGCTGGTGTGGCCCCCGAGATCGGCGGGCGCGACCGCGGACCTCTGGGCGACTCGCGGCTTGGCGGCGGCTTCTTGAGCCACGGCCAGCAGGTCGGCCAGAACAACTTCTTGATCGACGGTATCGACAATAACTCGACGATCATGGGCCAGCAAGACCGCAAGGCGCAGGCGATGATTCCGTCAATGGACGCCGTCCAGGAATTCAAGATTCAAACCAGCAACTACTCGGCCGAGTACGGCCGCAACGCCGGCGCGGTGGTCAACGTGACGATTCGGGGCGGTACGAACGAGTTCCGCGGCAGCGCTTACGAGTTCATGCGAAACGACTTCTTCGACGCCCGCGAAGCCTTCGGGCGCAACGACCGCGACGGCGACGGCAAGGCCGATCCTGCGGTCTTACGCCAGAACCAGTTTGGCGCCACCTTCGGCGGGCCGATCAAGAAGAACAAGGCCTTCTTCTTCGCCAGTTGGGAGGCCTGGAAGCTGCGCAAGGCGCAGTCGGACTTCCAGATCGTGCCGACCCCGGCCGAACGCTCGGGCGATTTCAGCCAGACGGCGAACTTGGGCGACCTCAAGGATCCCCTCGGCGACCTGTTCGCGAATAAGACGATCCCGTCGGGGCGGTTTGATTCATCGTTCGACCAACTGGCGGCGTTGTACCCAGCCCCGAACTTCGCCGACAACACCCGGCGGAACTTCGTCAACAACCCCCCGTGGACGACCAACCGGGATCAGCTCGATTTCCGCTACGACCACACCTTCTCGGCCAACGACAACTTCTTCGTGCGCTACAGCCATTACCGCTACGACAACCTTCGCGCTGCTCCGCTGCCGGGGCTCGCGAGGGGCAGCGTCGGTAACGACCGCAGCTTAGACGACAACGACGGCGATCACCTGGCCGCTTCTTGGTCGCACGTCTTCTCGCCCACAAAGATCAACGAAGTACGCGTGGGCTACAAATGGTTGAAGGTCAACAAGGTTCAAGACGCCCCTCCGCAATCGGAGCTCAACGCCCAGTTCGGACTCAACGGTCTCAACGAAGATCCGTCGATCCTAGGACTGCCGCGCTTCGAGTTGACCGGAGGTTTGGCCCACGCCGGTCTGGGCGGCAGCCCCAACCTGCCGAACGGCAAGGTCAGCCAGACCTGGCAGTTCGTCGACAACCTCACCGTCATTCGGGGCAACCACAGCCTCAAGATGGGGGCCGATCTGCGGCACGACTTCGCCGACATCCTGGGCTCTCAGCAGGCCACCGGGACGTTTCGCTTCAACGGCCGTTACACCGGCCTCGCGCTCGGCGACGGTCTGCTCGGCTGGGTCGACCGGGGCCAGTCGGGAACGACGATCGACGCGAACATGAACTTCGACAGTTACATGTTCTACTTCCAGGATGACTGGAAGATCACCCCGAAGTTCACCCTAAACCTGGGTGTGCGCTACGAGCTGACGACGCCCTACGTCGAGCAGGACAACCGCATGAACCGGGTCGAGTTCGACGCCGGTCCGGACTTCGGCCGAATCATCCGCGCCGGAGAGCTCGGCGACAGCACAGAGGATCGGGCGCTGATCAGCTTCGACAAGAACAATTGGGCCCCGCGCATCGGCTTCGCCTGGCAGCCTCGGCAAAACTGGACGGTTCGCGCGAGCGGCGGTGTCTTCTACGGCGGCTCGCAGGGTCTGGGGGCCAGCGCGCGCATGCTGCGCAACTTCCCGTTCGTGGCTGCCGTCTCGGCTCGAGGCAGCGGGTCCGCTCCCGTCTTTTTGCTTCAAGACGGCTTCCCGTCCGACTTCTTGGGCGATCTGAATGCGCCCGTCGACTCGGTGGACGATCTGCCGGGAAACTCGGTGATGCGCACCTGGTCGAAGGAGTTCCCGATGCCGACGGTGTACCAGTGGAACTTCAGCGTGCAGCGTCAGCTCAATGACACGATGGTGTTGACGACAGCATACGTAGGCTCGTCTTCGAAAAACATCCAGTTCTCCTACAACCTCAACGCGCCGGGGATCGGCCCGTCGAACACCGAACGCCAACGCCGGCTGTTCTTCGGGTCGTTGAACGGGCTGACCTACCGCTCGCCCGCGGCGCACGCCTCCTATCACGGACTGGAAACAACCCTGACGAAGCGCTTGACGAAGGGGTTCACCTTCACCAGCGCCTATACCTGGTCGCGCGCAATGAGCCAGACGTCGGAGATTTTCGTCGCCGGCGATAACGGGGCCGCGCAGGATAAGACTTGCTTCGCCTGCGAGCGCGGACCTTCCTCCAACGACACCCGTCATCGGATCGTGAACAGCTACATGCTCAACTTGCCGTTTGGCAAGGGACAGAAGTTCCTCGACCGTGGCGGCGTGCTCAACGCCATCCTCGGCGGCTGGCAGATGACCGGCATCGCGAGCTTGCAATCGGGTCAGTTTTATGACCTGACGCTGGCCAACGCCACGGCGAATCTTGGCACCAACGGCGTGGGCGCGTGGCGCCCCAACGTTGTCGGCGACCACGAATTGTCGAACCCGACTCCGGACCTGTGGTTCAACCCGGCAGCGTTCGCGAGACCCGAGGACGCCGCCGGCAACGCGACGTTCGGCAACTTGGGACGCAACGCTCTGCAGGAGGGCGGCATCTTCAACTGGGATGTCGGTTTGATGAAGAACTTTCAAATCACCGAGCGGGTCCGGCTGCAGTTCCGCTGGGAAGTCTTCAACGTCACCAACCATCCGTCATACGGGACTCCGAACACCAACTTCTCGAGCCCCGACGTCGGCAAAATCACCCGCACTCACGGCCTGCCGCGTCAGCAGCAGCTCGGTATTCGCGTCAGCTTCTAAGGCTGTTCGCACGGTTCAACCCGAGGGGGCGGCGGCGAAAGCCGCCGCCCTTTTCTTTTGATTCCAGGATCAGGTCAGTAGGGCCAGCGGCGGCGCCGGATCGATTGGGGTTGAAACTTTTGGTCGTGGATCGGTGCGAGCGCTTCGTGGACGCAGTGGACGCAATCTTACGATTGCGGCACCGTTGCTTGCGTTCGATTGGTCCTTCTCACGCTAGTGGAGCTCGAGGTTTCAGGTTAGTCGAAGAACCTTTGTCGTTTGGCGTGTTGAACGGCGTGTCGGCGGTAAACGAGAAAGGCTATCAGCACGGACTTTCCGTCCGTGGTTCGGTAGGAGGCACGCCTCGTTGGCTGGGGACGGGCAGCGCGAGTGCTCGAGAAAGTTAAAGTTTCAGGTCAGTAGCGAGCCAGGCCACCGTGCCCTCTGAACTCAGCGTAGCCAGTGGGATCCGCCCTAATCCCTTCGATATTTCCACGGCCCGACGGCTCCGCTATCGTGTGGTACAACTTCAGTTAATCATGCAAGAAAATAAGATCAAAGCCACCTTGCAAGCTGGCGGAAGCGTGCTCGGCACGTGCATTACTGACTGCCTCAACTCAGAGATCGTGATCGCCGTGAAAGCCGCCGGCCTCGATTTCTTTTTCATCGACGGCGAGCACGCGCGCACAACCCTAGGGGACGTGCAGAGCTTCGTTCGAGTCGCGAAATCCAGCGGCGTCGTTCCGCTCGTTCGCGTTCCCCAGTCGGAATATTTCTTTCTGGCTAAGACGCTAGATTGCGGGGCCATGGGCATCATCAATCCGCGCACGGAATCTGTCGAAGAGGTCGAGAAGATCGTTTCGTGCATGAAGTTCCCGCCGAAAGGCCGGCGTGGGTATGGCCTGCGTAGCATCGTCACCGACCTTGATTTCAAAGGCGCAGCCGCCGAAATGAAATCGGCCGATGAAGAATCGATGGTCATCATCCAGATGGAAACCCAGCCCTGCGTCGACGCCATTTACGAGATGGTCGCGGTGGAGGGTGTCGACGCGACGATGGTCGGTCCGTTCGATCTTTCGGTCTCGCTTGGCATTCCGGGCGATTTCGAAAACCCCATTTTCTGGAACGCATTTGACCGTATGGTCGACGCTTGCAACAAGGTTGGGGTCGCCCCCGGCGTTCATTTCGGAAATACCAAGATGCTCAAGCGGGCGCAGGATCACGGTGCGCGCTTCCTCGTTTGCGGTACGGACATGTCGGTCTTGCAGAACGGTTTCACGTCATTGGTCAGTGAAATGGACATTCGTGCGGACGAGCCAGCCACCGCCGGCAAATCCGGCGGATACATGTAATGCAGCCCGTCAAGTGGGGCATCCTCAGCACTGCAAAAATCGGCACCGTTAAAGTCATCCCGGCCATGCAGAAGGCCGAGTTGTGCGATGTTGTCGCTATCGCTTCGCGCGATAAGGCGATAGCCGACAAGGCGGCGAATCAATTGGGTATCCCCAAGGCGTACGGTTCGTACGCGGAGCTGCTAGCCGATCCGGAAATTGAGGCGATCTACAATCCGCTGCCGAATCATCTGCATGTGCCGCTGTCAATTCAGGCGGCGGAAGCTGGGAAGCACGTGCTCTGCGAAAAGCCACTGGCGTTGACGGCGGACGAGGCCCAGACGCTTGTCGACGCCCGCGACTGCGCCGGCGTCTTAATCCAAGAGGCCTTCATGGTGCGATACCACCCGCAATGGCGGCGCGCGCGCGAGCTCGTTCGCTCGGGTGCGATTGGCGAGTTGCGGGCGGTCCACGGTTTGTTCAGCTATTGCAATCTCGATCCGAACAACATCCGTAATATGGCGGGTATCGGCGGCGGCGGACTCTACGACATTGGCTGCTATCCGATCACCGCAGCTCGGTATCTATTCGAAACCGAACCGACTCGAGTCGTTTCCTTAATTGACCGCGACCCCGAACTCAAGATTGACCGGCTCACCACCGCGATTCTTGATTTCCCGAATGGACAGGCCAGTTTCACCTACTCCACCCAGATAGCCCCGTATCAGAGGATGCAGATCGTCGGAACGAAAGCTCGCATCGAAATCGAAATCCCGTTCAACGCTCCTCCGGACGAACCGTGCCGAATCTTCATTGACGATGGCAGCAAACTTGGGAACGCAGGAATTGAAGTCGAGAAGTTTCCGGTCATCGATCAGTATGGGGAGCAGGGCAATGTAGTCTCTCGCGCGATACGCAGCGGCGAACCACTGGAGTTTCCGCTAGAGACGGCGGTACAAGGCATGCGCATCATCGACGCCGTTTTTCGATCCGCTAATACAGGCGTTTGGGAACGGCCGTAGCCCGCATTTCTCACCACCTGACGGCGAAAGCACGCGATAGGTGCGCGAATACTTCGTTGCGCTCGATTGCGAGTGCTCGACGGACAGTCAAGTACGCCTCCGCGCTCCGACCGTCGCCCGCCTCGTATTGGGGGTGTGAAGATACCTCCGCGAACTCGAGAAACGGGCGTAGCAAGCTACGCCCCTACGAGCAACTTGCTTGTTATCAGTGTTGTAGGGGTGCGAAATGCCGGCTAGCTGGAGTCTCGACGAGTCTCACGGGGCTTGCGGACCTCGATGATCAGAGCGTCGTTCCAGCCTATATCTGTTTCACAGCTCAGGCAGCGATCCCGTCGGCTCGTGAACCAGAGTAACGCCTCGTGGCGGTCGATCGAGTTCACCGCGTCGCTGTCTCCAACCCAGTATTTGTCGAAGTTCGCATCAATTTTTCGATACCGAAGCCGCGTAGGGCCGCCGTCCAAAGAATAGAATGCCGATCTCAGAGCTCTGGTTGGAGCTTGGAAGAGTTGTTGAAATCTCCGATCGGACCTAATTGGGATACTTGCCTTGATCGCCTTGCCCCACCAATCAAAGTCGGTATAAGGCCGCACTTCGTACCCCTCCGCGGCCCATGAAGGACAGTTCCAGGCGGGCTGCAGGTAGAGTAGTCCGCCATCTTTTAGCACTCGTCGCATTTCGGCAAGGGCCTGCTCAGGATTGGGTACGTGCTCGAGAGTCCAGATCGTCCAGATTGCGTCAAACTCGCCGGCTCTGAATGGGAGTGCCGTAGCCGACCCTTGAACGAATGATTTGTGAAAGAATCGCCTCGCATTCTCAGAGATATCGAGGCCGACATAACCCTCGACCAGATCTTGCAAGGTGCCGCTACCGGCTCCGACCTCAAGCACTCTCTTGTTCTGGAGACCATACGCATCGACGAACCGCGCTACACCTGCCTCGACGTTTACGTGCTCGGCGGTGTCTCTCGCTACGTTTACGTAGTCACTGTCAGTCTGTCCCGAGATCTCGCCGTCGCCGTCAGAGACCAAGGCGTAAGCGTCCTCATAGAACAACTCAGCCGCGTCTTCAATTTCCCGATCTGGGGGCCCATCGACGTCGAAGGGGAAATGCAGGACGATTAGCGCGAGCACCGAGAACATGCCGAAAGCCAAGAATCGAAAATAGTTCCTGTTAATGGCCCCGCGAATTCGGTTGCTAGCGACGATCCCCGCAACAATCGTGCCGACTCCTAGCAACACGAGGAGCCATTGAGCCTTTCCGAACCCGGCGGCGCCAAAACCAAGGGAATCGATCGCTAGCGATAGAGCTGCCAACGAAAGGCCCTCGGCAACGACTGCGACGCGAAGTGCCGGCGATGATAACAACGGGTTTGCGCTCATCCGTAGGTTAGAAACTTCGCTGAGTACCGAATATGGACCGTCTACTAGACCAGAAGCTTCTCAACGACCGTTCCGCCAACGTCGGTCAGCCTGAAATCTCGTCCACGGAACTTGAACGTCAGTTTGGTGTGATCGATGCCGAGCAGATGCAAGATCGTTGCTTGGATGTCGTGGACATGGATGGGATCTTTGACTGGCATAAAACCGATCTCGTCAGTCTCACCAATGCTTTGGCCCGGCTTCGTTCCGGCGCCGGCAAACCACATCGTGAATGCATCGATGTGATGGTTGCGACCGAGCGTGTCACGCTGCTCACCCATCGGCGTGCGGCCGAATTCGCCGCCCCATACGACTAACGTATCTTCCAAAAGCCCGCGCTGCTTGAGGTCTTTGATCAACGCCGCGCAGCCCTGATCGGCGGACAGGCAAACTTCATCCAAGTTGTCGTCGAGGTTCTCACCCGGACCGCCGTGGTGATCCCAACTGGAGTGATAGAGCTGCACGAAGCGCACCCCGCGCTCGACCAATCGACGCGCCAGCAGACAATTATTCGCAAACGACTTCTCACCGGGCTTCGCCCCATACATATCTAGCGTTGCCTGGCTTTCGGTCGAAAAATCGATCAGCTCCGGACCACTGGTCTGCATGCGGTGGGCCATCTCATAAGCCGAAATGCGTGTCTCGATTTCGGGGTCGCCGTACTTCGAGAGGTTCATGCGGTTGAGATCGAGGATTGTGTCGATCGTCGCCGCTTGCCCTTTCGCGTCGAAGCCCTTCGGGTTAGACATGTTTAGGATCGGCGAACCGCCGCTTAAGAACGGGATACCTTGATGCGACGTCGGCAGAAAGCCGCTCGCCCAATTCATTGCCCCACCTCGAGGGCCGCGCGGGCCGGACTGCAGTACAACGAAGCCTGGAAGGTCTTTCGACTCGCTGCCGATGCCGTAGTTGACCCACGAGCCCATGCTCGGCCGTCCGAAGATCGGCGAGCCCGTGTTCATCATGATCTTGGCTGGAGCGTGATTGAAGTTCTCAGTGTGAACCGATCGCAGGAATGTGAGGTCGTCAACCACTTGAGAGGTGTAGGGTAGGCATTCGGAAACCCACTGTCCCGACTCGCCATGTTGTTTGAACTCCCGCCGCGTGCCCAGCAACTTCGGGGGCGACTTGGCAAACGATTCCATAAACGCGAACCGCTTGCCCTCCATCATCGACGGGGGCAGAGTCTCGCCGCTCAGCTTCTGTAGTTCCGGCTTCCTCTCCCACAACTCAAATTGGCTGGGCGCGCCGGCCATGAAGAGGTAGATAACGTTCTTGGCCTTGGGCGCGTGGTGGTGACCGCTGCCGGCTCCGAACAGTTTATCGCCGACGAATAGTGACGTTAGGGCCGCCTTGCCGATGCCAATGCCACAATTTTCGAAAAGTTGTCGGCGAGTCGTCTGCTGCAGCAGTTTCTTATCGAGTTTCATTGGCGGGTCACAAATTCGTCTAAGTTGAGCATCACGCGTGAGGCCGCTAACCAAGCGGCCTCTTGGGGCGAGCCTGAACCTTCCCCGTCGGCGCTCGCGAAGTCATCGGCCATCCTCGCCAAGTAGCTAGACATGCGTTGTTTTTCGTCGCTGTCGGCTGGGCGCGCCAGACATGTCTCGAATGCAAACTGAATGCGCTCGTCTCGGTTGCCCTCGAACTCCAGTATGCGCTTCGCGAAGTTCTCGGCAAACTCCGTTTGCGAGTCGTCGTTGAGCAATGTCAACGCTTGCAGCGGGGTGTTAGAACGCGTCCGCCGGGTCGTCGACGCCTGAGCATTTGGAGCGTCAAACAAGGCGAGGCTCGGGTGCGCCGCTGAACGCCAGAAAAAGGTGTACATCCCTCGCCGATAGCGGTTCGGACCCTCATCGGCCTTCCACTGACGGTCGACTTGCGTGAACTGTCCGGCACCGGAGGGCTGCGGCGGAAATACACTAGGGCCGCCGACCGTTGGAGTAAGAAGTCCTGAAACTGTCAAGCCGGAATCGCGGATGATCTCGGCCTCAAGTCGAATCCGATTTTGCCGTGCTAAGAGCCGATTGCTAGGATCTACTTTCGCTGCGTCAGGACGTACTGCCGACGACTGCCTGTAGGTTGCAGAGCTGACGACGAGACGATGCATCGCCTTGAGGCTCCAGTCTTGGCGAACGAACTCAGAGGCCAGCCAGTCCAATAGCTCGGGGTGGCTCGGGGCCGTCCCCTGCGAACCGAAATCGTTCTCGGTCTCCACGATACCGAGTCCAAAGTAGCGCTGCCACAGCCGGTTCATCGTCACGCGCGGGGTCATCGGGTTATCTTTCGAAATCAACCAGCGCGCGAGATCGAGCCGATTGGCGCTGTCTGACTTGGGCATTGGCGGCAGTACCGATAGCCCGCCCGGCTCGACCGATTCTCCCTTGCGCGTGAAATCACCCTGGACGTGAATAAACGACTCGCGCGGCTCGGGTAGCTCGCGCATCACGAGCGTCGATTCAAGTTTCGGCAACTGCTTTCGCAGTGCCTTGATGCCGTCTTCGCGCGCCTTCCAGGCAGGGTCTCTCTTCGACAAGAAACGTGCGAGAGTACCGCGATCCACCGTTGAGCGCTCCTCAAGCGGAGTTTCAAAAATTGCTGGGATGAGCTCCTCGACGGTGTCTCCGGAGAGATCGAAGCGGTTCTGCCAGTCTTGTTCGATCGCCTCTTGGTACTTCAATAGTTCGGCCTCAAGCAGCTCAATCTGGGCCTCACCCGCCTCACGCCGCGCAAAGTCTTCAGGCTCGCCAAACTCGAGCAGCGGCTGCATTTGGAACGCTGGCCCTTCGCCGTTTGGGATGTTGCCGCCTAGTTCATCGACGTTATTGAAAAAGGAATAGAACTGATAAAACTCGCGCTGCGAGATCGGGTCGAACTTGTGATCGTGGCAGCGCGCGCACCCCACCGTTAGTCCCAAGAACGCCACGCCCGTCGTGCTGACGCGGTCTACTACGGCCTCGACGCGATACTGCTCGAAGTCGATGCCGCCCTCTTGGTTGATCATCGTGTTGCGATGGAAGCCCGTTGCAATCAACTGAGCCTCGGTAGGGTCTGGTAATAGATCCCCGGCGATTTGCTCGATCACAAATTGATCGAACGGCATGTCGTTGTTTAGCGCTTCGATCACCCAGTCGCGATAGCGCCAAATCGAGCGGCTGCCGTCGATTGAGTAGCCGTTGGAGTCCGCGTAGCGCGCGATGTCGAGCCAATGCCGGCCCCAACGCTCACCGTAGTGGGGTGACGCCAGCAACCGCTCGACCAGGCGCTCGTAGGCGTCCGAACTCTGGTCAGCGACAAAGTCTTGAACTTCTTCCGGGCTCGGAGGCAGACCGGTGAGGTCGAGCGAAAGCCTCCGAATCAGAGTGCGCCGGTCGGCCTCGGGCGACAGCGCTACGCCCTTCTCCTCCAGCTTCGAGAGCACGAAGCGGTCGATCTCGTTTCGCGCAAATGAGCCATCTTTCAGCTCGGGCTCCGACGGCCGTTTGACCGGCTGAAACGCCCAATGAGAAGCTGTTGCGCGAATGCGGCCAGATGGCTCTGCCCATATCGCGCCTTGGCGCACCCAGTCCGTCAGCGCCGCGACGTCTTCGGCTGCGAGCGGTCCGGTCGGAGGCATTTTCAATGCGCCTGCTCGGTTGATCGCTTGGACCAACAAGCTGTCATCAACCTGCCCCGGAATTACAGCCGAGCCTCTGCTGCCTCCGAGCATCGCGCTTTCACGCGAGGCCAGCGATAGCCCGCTCATCTTGGCCTGATCGTTGTGGCAATTTTGGCAGCTTTTCGCCAAGACGGGCCGTACACGATCTTCAAAGAAACGGACCTTCTCGGCATCGTCCGCGGCAATGCCTATCGCGGTACACGCGGCGGCGCAGACGATAACCTTAACGAATCGAAAGCGTGACAAATTAGCCTCAGTATGGCTGACTTAGAGAATTGCGGCAAGGTCGTCGGCCCAGCAATGCGAGACGCCAGCGGCCGCACGGCTCGGTCGTGGCCAGAGTTGTATTCGAAAAATAGCTTGCCCGAGCGGCTAGCTTAGTCGCTCCACACCTTCGATTTTGGGTTGCGTTCGATTGCTCCTTCCGCGAGCTGAAACCCTGTGTCGTGCAGCGGGTCCGCCGAGCAAACGAGTCGTGGCACGCCGTGATCGCCACGTGTCTCGGGAACGCTGCTACTAAAATCCGGATCGAGTTCATCGATCACCCACACAAGCCGCCCCCGGAATCGCACTCGGACCTCGAGGATGGCTCCGCAGGCTTTGCAGTTGCAGCGCGTCATGTCTTGAAATCTAGAGCTTCCCGGTCGCCTCAAGTTCGACAACTTGGCCCGATCGCCGATCTTCGATCCGCAATTTGCCGCCGGCCCATCTGACCTCGTCGACACCCTTGAAGCCTTCGGGCGCATGCGTCCAAAAGAGCAAGTAAGAGGATGTAATTTGACTTCGCGCGGGTAGCCAGCGGTAGAGCTGTTGGCCGAACAGCCGGCCTTGCGTGACCACTTCACGCCTCGGTAGATCGAACGCCTGTGTCCCAAACTCGAGCCCTCGCGACATCATGCCCGTACTCGGATAGTTCTCCCACGTTTGCAGCCAGGGGTAGTCGCTCGTGCGAAACAGATAGCCAATCAACAGTCTCTTTTCGGTATTTAAAGCTGTTACGAAAGCCCACTCGCGCGTCGAGTCCATCAGGTGACCCGTGTGGTCGAGCGAGTTTGACTCAAGCGGCGCCGCTCGCAGGTCGACGCTGCCTCCGCTGTTTGCCGGTGCCATCGGCCATTCGAACTCTTTGTCACCGATCAGCCGGTGAACACGGCCGCCGCGCGGTGGCCCGGCGCGCGGGCGCGTCAGGGCGCGATTCGCCGACATATCAACGACGGTGGCGCCTCGTTCGAGAAATGGCGATCCAATCGTGGCGTGCTCAGCCCAGTTGACGGGTCGGTCAAAGTCGAGCAAACTCTCGAGGCTCGACTTGACATAGACGACATTTTCGCCCGCCTTGAGCCGGATCTCGCGGCGCAGCGTTTCATGTACTCGCGGTAGCGTGACGATTTGGCGCAGCACGCTGTCGCCGCCCTCGATGCCCGCGAATTCGATCGACCATGGAAGCCGGTGGGCTTCGCCATGGCCTTGGAGCCCGGCGGCTGCTTCTTCGGTTGACGTCGGGCCGAAACCGTCGACGCAGACGAAATGACCGGTCCCCCCGGCCTGGCGCTCGGGCCGGCCTTGCTCGCGGTCAGATCGTAGCGAATCCCACATCGGATTGTTGCCATCGGAGTCGTCGCTAAGCACGATTGATGGCAATGCACCGCCATGCTTGAGGACAGTCAACTCGATCTTGCCATTCGCCAGCAGCACTGCCCCTCGTCCCCTAAATGAGTGGTTTTCGTTGACCTCCGCGAGGGCCAAGTGGGACGCCAGAAGCAGGAAAATCGCAACGCGTAACGTCATGTTCAACGAATGGTAGCAATCCTTTCGTGGCATGCGAGAATAAACAGTCGTCCACCTTGGAGGTTCGAATGTTTAGAGGTTGCGGAACAGCGATGATCACGCCGTTTGCGGCGGACGGCTCGTTGGACGAAGCCACTCTGCGCCGGCTCGTTCGCCGTCAGGTCGACGCTGGAATTCATTTCCTGGTGCCGTGCGGGACTACCGGCGAAAGTCCGACGCTTACGCACGAAGAACACTTGCGGGTGGTCGAAATCACGCTCGAAGAAGCGCACAGCCGGGTTCCTATAGTGGCCGGCTGTGGCGGTTACAGCACGACTAAGATCATTGCCCTGGCGGCCGAACTTGAGGCTATGGGCGTCGACGGCCTGCTGTCGGTCACGCCGTACTACAACAAGCCGACGCCGGACGGACTCTACCAGCACTACGCGGCGCTGGCCGGCTCGACGCGGCTGCCGATCATTCTCTACAACGTTCCAGGCCGCACCAGTTGTAACGTGAAGCCCGACCTGTTGTGCCGTATCGCGACAATTGACAATGTCGTGGCAGTGAAAGAGGCATCAGGCGACATTGGGCAGATGGCCGAGATCTGCCAAACCGTCCCGAATGATTTCGCTGTCTTGTCGGGCGACGACTCACTCACGCTACCGCTCATGGCTCTTGGCGGGCAGGGTATTATTTCAGTCGTTTCGAACGAGATTCCGGCGGAGATGGCGCAATTGTGTGAATTCGCGTTCGCCGGCAATTTCGGCAATGCCCGCGAGCTGCACCGGCGCTTCTATCCGCTGATGAGTGTCAACTTTTGCGAAACCAGCCCAGGTCCGGTAAAAGTTGCGATGGAACTGATGGGCCTGATGGAGGCGAACTACCGTCTGCCGATGGTGCGCCCACGCCCCGCCAGTTGCGATCAGGTCGAGGCTGTCCTTGAAAAGTTGGGTTTGCTTCAGGCTGTGGCGGCGAGCTAATTTTACGCAGACGATTCCCGGCCAGGCGCGTGCGGACGTTAGCCGGCATTTCTCACCACCTGACGGCGAAAGCTCGCGATAGGTGCTCCAATACTTCGTTGCGCTCGACGGACTGCAAAAGTACGCCTCAGCCCGCTAGACACAGCGACGTTCTTTCCAAATCGCAAATCCGCTAGCGGTGTCCGATGCCCGGCGGCTCCCTAGCGAGTTACAGTGGCCGGATTTGGCAGGGTTTTAGCGAAATTTTGGTTTTCGGCGGGCGGGTGCGGCTTTCCTGTCCGATGGGCGCGATGTTCACGGATTGACACTGTGTCCAGTCTAAGGGTAGGTGTGCCAGTTTTCGTGTGTGCGTCGGCGTAAGTCGCTTGGAATCAGTGAAAACTTTTTTCAAAACCGCAGGACGCATCGGAACGGAACGAGGCAAAGGCCTTCGCTGGGATGGGACAGTCCACACGTGGGTTCGCTTTCTCGGTGTAGATTGCTTGTCTCATGGGACAGTCCCGCCCGGGGAACCTTGCGCGCGAGGTCGAACGGACGCAGCTCGGAGAAAACGGGCTCGGCTCAATCAGGACTACTTTCCGTTTTCGATTGCTTTCCAGACGGCGGGCGGGTTCATTGGCAGGCGCTGCATGCGCCTGTTGGTGGCGCTGTGGATCGCGTTGGCTAGCGCCGCTGGTGGCGGCACGATGTTTGCTTCGCCGACACCACGTACACCAAAGGGGTGGCCGGGGTTGGCAACTTCCACGATGCAGGTGTCGATCATCGGCAGATCGAGCGATGTTGGCATGCGGTAGTCGAGCAGCGAGTTGTTCTTCATGTCGCCGTCGGGGCCCATGAAATATTCCTCGTTGAGCGCCCAACCGATTCCTTGCACCGAGCCGCCTTGCATCTGTCCCTCTACGTAGCTGGGATGGACCGCCTTGCCGACGTCTTGGAATACTGTAAAGCGCAAGATCTCAACTTTGCCGGTTTCGGGATCGACTTCAACATCGACGATGTTGCCAGCGAATGAGCCGCCGACACCGCGCGGTTTGACGGTCGCGCTGGCGCTGACGGGACCGCCGAGGCGGCTCGCCTTTTCCGCGAGTTTCTTAAATGCTACGGTCTTGTCGCCAGCCGAGTAGACGCCTTTTTCGTGCGACACATCCGAAACTTCGGCTTCCAAAAGTTTTGCCGCAAGGGCCTTCATCTCTTCGACGATCTTAAGTGCCGCGTCGTGCGCCGCCCAGCCGGTTGCGAATGTTGTGCGGCTACCACCCGTGACCGATGTGTATCCGACAGAATCTGTGTCGACAACCTGAGGATTAATGTCCGCTGCTGGTATGCCGAGTACTTCCGCGGCTTGCATCGCGATCGAGGTGCGCGTGCCGCCGATGTCGGTCGAACCCTCGACCAGATTGACGGTGCCGTCGGAGTTGACGCTGAGGGTGCAGCTCGATTCGAGGCCGACGTTAAACCAAAAGCCGTTGGCGACACCGCGACCGCGATTCGGGCCTCCGAGCGGGGCGCTGTAATGAGGGTGGCTCATCATGGCCTCGAGCACTTCAACGCAACCGATGCGTCGGAACTTGGGTCCATCAACTCGACGCGTGCCTTCTTTTGCAGCGTTGTTGAGTCGGAAGTCAAGAGGGTCGACTCCGAGCTTGCCGGCAATTTCATCGATGACTTGCTCGGCCGCGAATGCGGCTTGCGTCGCTCCGGGAGCGCGATAGGCGGCACAACTTGGCTTGTTGACGACGACGTCATAGCAATCGACGGTGATGTTTTCGCAGTCGTATGCGGCGAAGATACACATTCCTCCGGGGGCGACGAATGCTCCAGGATAGGCGCCGGCTTCGTAGGCCAAGTAGCCCTGCATCGCGGTGATCTTGCCGTCGTTGGTTGCGCTGATCTTCACGGTGACGTGGGAGCCAGGCGTCGGGCCTGTGCCTTCGAGTACGTCGGCTCGCGACATGACTAGCTTTACCGGACGACCCGTTTTTTTTGAAAGCAGGGCGGCGACCGGTTCCAGGTAGACAGGAATCTTGCCACCAAAACCGCCGCCGATTTCCATCGGCGTCACTTTGACTTGCGAGACCGGCAGTTCGAGGATCGTGGCGGTGACGTCGCGCACGACGAACGAGCCCTGAGTGGAAGTCCAAATGTGGACGCGGTCGTCGTTGTTCCACAACACGGTAGCGTTTTGCGGCTCGATATAGCCCTGGTGGACGGTCGCTGTGTCGAAGGTGCGTTCGACGACGATGTCGGCTTTGGCGAAGGCGTCGTCGCTCTCGCCGATCTTCCATTGAAAATGCTGGGCGACATTCGAAGCCTTGTCGGTCTTCTGCCCATACTCGACCGTCATCAGATCGTGGTGTAACAACGGGGCACCTTCGCTCATCGCGGCCGGAGCGGTCATCGATGAGCCGAGCACTTCGTATTCGACCTCGATTAGCCTCGCGGCCTGTTCGGCGATGTGCATGTTGATCGCTGCGACGCCCGCGACGGCGTGCCCTTTGTAGAGCACCTTGCCGCCGGCCAGAACATTCCCATGGACGTAAGCGAGTTGGGTGTCGCCCTCGCCAACATCGACAATCTTGTCGAGGGCGGGCGGTAGATCCGCAGCCGTCACGACCGCAAAGACGCCGTCTAGAGCTTCGGCTTTTGAGGTGTCAATCGAAATGATTCTCGCGTGGGCGTGGGGGCTGCGTAAGACAGCTCCTTGGAGCAGGCCGGCAAGTTGTTTGTCGGCTCCATAAAGCGCGCGGCCGGTAACTTTGTCGGCCCCGTCATGACGCACCGGCCGAGTGCCGACGACGTCGTAAGTCTGGGTCGCGAGCACCATGTTGGGTTCGTAATCGGGCGCTGAATGGACGCCGTTGGTGGCAGCTTTCGTGGTCGCCGGATCAATCGTAGTACTCATGCGGACACCTCTACTTGAATTCTGCAGGCTGCTGCTTGCACCGATCGGACGATCTTGTCGTAGCCCGTGCAGCGGCACAGATTGTTCGCCAGCCAGAAGCGGATTTCATACTCTGTTGGGTTCGGATTTTGTTCCAGCAGCGCCTTCGCAGCCACGATGAAGCCTGGCGTGCAGATACCACATTGCAGCGCGGCGCCTTCGAGAAACGCATTCTGGATTTCATGTAATCCACTGCCCGCGGCGATGCCTTCGATGGTCGTGATTTGGGCGCCTTCGGCTTCGACTCCGAGTACGAGGCATGAAGGCACGATACGGCCGTCCATCTCAACCGTGCAGGCCCCGCAGTTTCCGTCGTTACAGCCTTCCTTGGTTCCCGTGAGGTTCAAGTTGTCGCGCAGGACTTCGAGCAGCGATTGGCGCGGCTCACAAATATATTCGGCGGGCTGGCCGTTAATTGTAGTTTGAACTTGGGTTTTCTTCATTCTTAGCTTCGCCCTTCTTAGAGTGTCCCAGCGGCTCTTTCGACGGCATCTTCGAGGGCGCGTCGGGTGAGCACCTCGCAGAGATGGCTGCGGTACTCGGCGGTACCACGCATGTCGCTGATTGGTTTTGCGGCCGCCTTTGCGACAGCGGCGGCTTTTGCAATGGAGTCGGCGCTGACAGGTTGTCCGGCAAGGGTGTCGCCGGCTTCTTTGACGAACAAAGGCGTCGGTGCAACCGAGGCTAGAGCAATGCGAGCGGCGGAAAATGTGCCGTCGACGATGGTGACTGAGACGCCGGCACCAGCGACAGCGATATCCATCTCGTTGCGTGGGATGAACCGAATATAGCGGGCGCCGGAATTCGGCAGTGGGGCCGGGAAATGCATCGAGATTAGCAATTCGTTCGCAGCGAGGGCGCTCTTGCCCGGAGCGATGCAGAAATCTTCGACGGCAATTTCACGAGTTCCGTTGGCCGAGGCTACTTTGCACGTTACTCCCAGCGCAATCAATACGGGGACAGCGTCAGCGCTCGGCGCGGCATTGCACAGATTTCCACCGATAGAAGCGCGGCCCTGAATTTGGGTGCCGCCGATCAGCGACGCGGTATCTATCAAACCCGGGTAGGCGGCGGAGATCGTTTGATCGCCGTAAATCCGATAGCACGGCACGGCTGCGCCGAGCGTCAGTCCGGTGGCGGGATCGTAGCTCATCTCGTTGAGTTCAGGAATTTTCTTGATGTCCACGATGACGCCGTCTTGGCGTCGGCCGGATCGCATCTGAACAAGTAAATCTGTTCCACCGGCAAGCGCGCGGGCGTTGTCGGGATTTGCGGCTAACGCGTTTAGGGCGGAGTCAATGGTTTCAGGACGTTGATAGTCGACCCAGTGCAAAGCGCAGGTCCTCCTAGGGAAATCAGCGGGTAATAGCAGTAGTGTACACGGGGCGAGTGGCGGAATCGTGACGGCGGCGATCTTCGTGAGTGGAGGCAGAGTTGGTGGTGCTGTTGGGGCCGGCAGCGCGGACTTCCGGTGCGCGGTCAGCGCGCAGAGCTATGTGTTTCTTGAATGCAGCCGTTGTCCGACCTCTAGGAGCGTTTGTTCGTCTACGGGGTCGATTGATCCGTCGGGTAGGGGACCGGTGTTTAACAGTAGGTTGGCATCGTATTTCTTGCAGTGCTCGAGCATGGCAATAACGTCGTCGGCCGTGCGGTGCTCGCCTTCGTTGCGCTCGTCGTAGCCCCAGACGCGGGGCTGCAACGTGTCGCAAATTTCGATGGGTTTGTTTTTGTTCAGCTCCCAAACGTCGGCAGCGAGCTTCCCTCCGCTTTGATGGGCGCGCGGCTCTCGCTCGGGGGCGACGAAGTCTTCATCGCCGTTTGCGCCTTGTTTGAAGCAGATCAAGATGCCGGGCTGGGCCTCGCGAATAATCTGGTAGGTTTGCTCGATTGGAAACAGATCTGGGCGGGCGTAGTAGCCCATGATCGGGTCGAGCCAGATGCCGGCCAGAGGGCGGTAGCGGTAGACGAGTTCCTTGAGCTGGGTATGGGCGAACTTGACGTAGTGGAGAAAATCTTCATCCTTTTCGAATTTGTACTCCGGTTGTGGCTCGGCGTAGTCGGGCCGAGAGTTGTGCCAGTCGAGTTGAGCCGTCTCGCGGGGGTAGAAGTAGGGATGTTTCCAGTCGAGAGCGTAGGAGTAGTAAAGGAACAGGCCCAGACCCTTGGCGTGGCAGGCGTCGACTAGCTCGCCGACGAGGTCGCGTCCGCACGCATCGATGCTGTTGAAGTCGGTTTCGTTGGTGCGGAAAAGACAAAAACTGTCGTGGTGGCGGGCAGTGAGATTGACGTACTTCATGCCGGCACTTACAGCCATGTCGGTAATCTTGTCGGCGTCGAAATTCTTGGGGTCGAAGGTGTCTTTGAGCTTCGCGTATTCGGCGACCGGGATTTGTTCGCGAAGTTGCACCCACTCGCCATGCTTGCGTTGACTATAAACGCCGTAGTGCATAAACAGTCCGAAGTCGGCCTCGCTGAACCATTTGAGAGTTGCGGCTCGGGGGTCTTGGTTGTAGAGATCTTCGTACCCTGTAAGGAACTTTGGGAATACGGGGGCTGGGTCAGGGGGGATGGGGCTCGAGGAGCAGGCGGCGGCAGCGGCGGTTAGCGCTAGGAATTCGCGGCGGTTCATTGTTGGGATTTTAGGCTATTCGCTAGTTGGGGTTATGCTGTTCGAGCGGAGGGATTTTGATATGCACGCTTTTGGACGTTTGGTTGTGGTGTCGGCCGTTCTCGTTTCGGGGCTGTTTGCGGAGGCTCGAGTCGAGAAAAACGTAGTCTACGGAATGTATTCGGGGTTGGCTTTGCTGATGGATATTCACTATCCGGAACAGCCCAACGGCTACGGCGTGGTCCACGTGTCGGGGAGTGGTTGGAGCGCGCCGCTGAGTCTGGACGCACGACCGCTGAAAGAGAGCGGGCATGTTCGGATCGAGGGTACGGATGTCGTGAAAGCGGGCTACACGCTGTTTACAGTCAACCACCGCGCGATTCCACGGTTTAGGTATCCGGCGCCTTTAGAGGACGTGCAGCGGGCGGTGCGGTTCGTTCGGTTTCATGCGTCGAAGTATGGCATCAACGCGGACAAAATCGGCGCCTTGGGCGGGTCGTCTGGCGGGCATTTGGTCAGCATGTTGGGAATGCTTGACGGCGAGGGCGACTCGGAATCAGACAGTGAAATTGAGCGGTTGAGTAGCAAGGTGCAGGCGGCGGTTGTGCGGGCGCCACCGGCGGATTTCAGCAGCTTCGGCGGGTCGGCGGGGATTGGGATGATGCTCGGCGCGCGGCTCCGCGAAGGGATGGATCCTTCGACGACGGAGATGCGGATCGCGATCGAGGCTTCACCCGTGACATTCGCATCAGCCGATGATCCACCGTTTTTGCTGATTCACGGCGATGCCGATGAGATTGTGCCCTACTCGCAGTCGGAGAAGTTGCGAGATTCGTTGAAGAAGGTCGGGGTAAAAGCGGAGCTTGTACGAATTAAGGGCGCGGGTCACGGGCCTAGTATGCCGGGGGCCGACGAGGACGCTCGGATTGGAAGGCGGGCTGCGGCCTGGTTTGATCGCTACTTGCGCGGGATTTAGAGTCGCGAGGATTTGACCGTGCTTGGGCTTTTGGTTGGCTAGGGAACCCGTACAGCAAGACGCGTCAGCGACAAGAGTCAGAAAACCAGCAGACTACTTCCAGGTCACTTCCATTGCGAAAAAGTGGTCGAACACTTCGCGATTGGGGTGGTTCGCTTCGTTCTTCTCGGGGCTGCGAATATAGAAATCGAGCTGTTGCAGAGCCGGGTTTACCGCGCCAGCGTCGCCGCTCTTGCCGTCCAGCGGATAGTGCGCCACTAGATCGCGGCTACGCATACCCTGCGTGACCATGAAGTGGATCTCATAGTTGTCGTAGAGCGGCTTGCCGTTGAGGGTCGCTGAGCCCATTCCCCAGCCCGCTACGTAGAGCAAGCTCTTGGGCCAGTTGGCGTCGCCGCAACCGGAGTCGCCGTGCTCGAACAAGAACGCCGCGATCCCACCGTCTTGGCACGGTGAGAACTCTTTGATCTCTTCTAAGGTAATGACGTAATCACCCTCGGGCAGCTCCAGTTCCGCGGTAAACGTGCCGCTGTTGTTGATCTCATCGACGTCGATTTCCGCCGTTCCTGCGACCGCGCGAGCGGTGGAGGCGTCATTGCCCATGTGGTCCCACGGACTCTCGTCGTTGAGCGTTCCGACCTGGTGGATGTTGCCGCCGGAGATGACGAACTTGCCGTCGTAGAGGTCGTGCTGCCCTGGAGCATACAGGCCCATCTCGGTGCCGGGCTGGGTTCGCGGACCGGGTTCGACGGGTGCCCTATCGGCGGCGGGTTCCGACGTTGGAGCGCCACAACCCAGCGCAAGGAGACAGGCAATTAAGACAAGGGAACCGGAATTGTTAGTCAATTTCATTTGCTTGATCTCGCCGATCGGGAATGGTTGCTCCGTTCAAGGTTACAGCAGAGCACGTGCTAGGTTTGGTCGGGCTAACCCGCAATTCTCACCGGCCGACTGCGAGAGCACGCGCTAGGTGCGCCACTACTTCGTTGCGCTCGCTTGCCGTGCTCGACGTAGCGTCAAGTACGCCTGCGCGCGCCAACTGTCCCACGCCTCGTATTGACGCACCTTTCACGCACTTTCCCTCGCCACCTGATGAGAAATGCGGGCTAACATAGGTATCCAGTCGCGGGTGGCGACGAGAACTAGGAGTAGAGATCGATGCGAGCGATTCGACTCGAAGAGCCGAAACATTTCGAACACGTGGAAATCGACGAACCGGGCTCGCCCGGACCAGGCCAAGCCCTAGTCCGCACGCAGCGCATGGGAATCTGCGGGACCGACTACAGCGGCTATTTGGGCAAGATGCCATTTTTCCGCTACCCTCGCATTCCAGGCCACGAGCTCGGCGTCACAGTACTCGAGGTCGGCGAGGGGGTCTCGAACGTAAAGCCTGGCGACCGTTGCAGCGTGGAGCCCTACATGAACTGCGGCACGTGCTTCGCCTGCCGCCAGGGCAGCTCGAATTGCTGTGCGACTCTCGAGGTGATCGGAGTCATGATCGACGGTGGGCTTTGTGATCGCTTTTTGATTCGGGCGGAAAAATTGCATACGTCGGACAGACTGTCGTTCGAGCAGCTTGCCTTGGTTGAAACTCTCGCTATCGGCTGCCACGCGACTGATCGGGGGGGCGCGACCGAGGGCGACCATGTGCTCATCATTGGAGCCGGGCCGATTGGCCTAGCGACACTGGAATTCACACGACTTACCGGCGCCAAAATCACCGTGATGGACATGGTGGAATCGCGCCTCGAATTTTGCCGCGAACGCTATGGCGTCGACCACACAATTCAGTTCAAGGGCGACGGCAGCGAGGTCGACCAAATGCTCAGCGCAACCGACGGTGACAAGTACAAGATCGTCACCGACGCCACCGGCAGCAACCGTTCGATGAGCAACGCGTTACAGTACGTTGCACAAACCGGATCGCTGGTGTTTGTTGGCATCACCACCCAAGACGTTTCCTTCCTTCATCCGGCGCTACACAAGCCTGAAATGACGATCAAAGGTTCGCGCAATGCGGTGTCTAGCGATTTCACACGCATCATCGGACTCATCGAGGACGGCACGATCGATACCAATCCGTGGATCACGCACCGCACGACGTTTGCCGACCTGATCGGCGTATTCGAGACGTACACGAACCCGGACTCGGGCGTGATTAAGGCGATCATTGAAGTCGGTGACGAGGCATGATTCGCACCGCAGTCACAGTCAGCCTCGTCGACGAAGCGCGTGGCGGACCGTTCGTTTTTTGGGATGACCTCGAGGCTGCGGCGCGAACCGCCGCCGAGTTGGGTTTCGATGCAATTGAGATTTTTGCGCCGTCCGCCGACGCGGTCGACGAGCAACAATTGAAGGGCCTTCTGGAGGAGCTTCAACTCAAAGTCGCCGGCGTTGGGACTGGCGCGGGCATGGTCGCTCACAGCCTCTCATTGACCGACCCGGATGCCGGGCAGCGTACCAAGGCGGCCGATTTTGTTCGCAGCATTATCGACTTCGGCGCTAGTTACAACGCCCCGGCGGTTATCGGGTCGATGCAAGGCAAGTGGGGAGGCGCTCTCGACCGTCAGACCGCTCTCGAGGTACTCCGCCGGGCGCTCAATGAGCTGGGCTCGTATGCCGCTGAAAAGCGAGTTCCGCTCATATACGAGCCACTCAATCGCTACGAGACCAACCTTGTCAATACCGTGGCGGAAGGAGTCGAGCTGATGAAATCGCTAGAGGTTGACAACGTCAAGCTGCTCGCCGACGTCTTCCACATGAACATCGAAGAAGTCGATATCCCGACGGCGATGCGTGAAGGCCAAGGGTATATTGGGCACGTGCATTTTGTCGACTCAAATCGTCGAGCGGTCGGCATGGGTCACCTCGATATTCAGTCGATCGCGGACGCACTGAAAGAGAGCGGGTACGACGGCTATGTCTCGGCGGAGGCGTTTCCGATTCCGGATTCAAGAACCGCCGCCAAAGCTACAATCGAGGCGTATCGACGTATCTTCTGAAATGGCCTTCGAGCTGACGATTGAGAGAGCGATGAAGGCGCGGCCCGAAGTGCTCTACACTCTGTGGACCGAACGCTTCGATGTTTGGTTTGCCGTTCCCGGAAGCGTTCGAATGGTGCCGAAACCCGATGAACCGTTTTTCTTTGAAACGCAGTTCGAAGGCAAGCGCCATTCGCACTATGGAAGATTTCTCCGCCTTGAGCCGTACCGATTGGTTGAACTGACCTGGCTCACGTGGGCGACGAAGGGCGCTGAAACGATTGTCACCGTCGAGCTTGATCCAAGCGGAGCGGGAACGAACTTGCGACTCTCCCACGCGGGGTTTCTCGACGAGGAATCGCGCGACGGGCATAAGGCGTGGTCCGACATTCTTCCGGAACTTGACAGGCGGGCCGGCGCATCAAGTAGCTGGGTCTAGTACTTACTTGCATAAGTACTACGTAGTATGACAAGCTGGGGCATGCCCAGGCCCGCGACCGCGATCACGTTGAGTTCGGAAGAAGAGCAGACGTTGCGTCACTGGGTCCAGGCTCACAAGACGGAACGGCGCATGGTCGAGCGAGCTCGGATCGTGCTGTTGGCTGCCGCCGGCGCTGCCACCAGCGCCATCGCCCAGCAACTCAACACACCATTACCAGCGCCGCCGCCGGCGCGAGTTTCTCGACTTCATGAATCAGTTGACGGATCTCTACGACGGCTTCGAAATCCACGTCATCTTGGACAATCTCAACACCCACAAACCCCGCCATGACCGCTGGCTGCAACGCCATAAGAACGTGCATTTTCACTACACGCCAACTTATAGCTCTTGGCTCAATCAGATCGAGGTATGGTTCAGCATTCTCAGTCGCCGGGCGCTGCAAGGCGCCAGCTTCACATCGCCCCGCCAGGTACGCGAAGCGATCGACAAATTTGTCCAGGCCTACAACCGCGACGCCACGCCCTTCCAGTGGACCAAGACCACCGTCACCCCTCGCGATTTATCTCATAATTATTATAACTTACGCAAGTAAGTACTAGCCCGCATTTCTCACCACCTGACGGCGAAAGTGCGCGATAGGTGCGCCACTACTTCGTTGCGCTCGATCGTCGTGCTCGACGGACTGTCAAGTACGCCTCCGCGCGCCAACTGTCGCCCGCCTCGTATTGACGCACCTCTCACGCACTTTCGCTCGCCACGTGGTGAGAAATGCGGGCTAGCGGGGCCGGGACTGTCCGATAGATGAATGGTTGAATGAACGGCAGTAAGTCGGGCGGGCGTTCTTGGGGTTGGAATCCATGCTCCATCAGGACTCCATCCCACCACTCGCGCCGTTCAAGGTTGACGTGAGTCGGGTCGTTGTCAAAAAAATCGAACATGTTCCGAGGGTACGTCGGGATGCACGCGACGAGGTATTTTTTGGTCAAACCGCGGACGCCTTCAAGAAACTCCGCAAGATCGTTGGGTGGGATGTGCTCGAGCACGCTGATTAGGGTCACGATGTCGAACGTCGCATCGATGTCTTTGAGCGATTTGATGAGGCGTACCGACGGGTGCACGGCATTGTCGACGGCCTCCGGTGAGATTTCGTAGCCGACGCAGTTAGTGAAGCCGGCCGTTTCGAGAGCGGTCAGGAATTGGCCTCTGCCGCACCCGATATCACAGATCGATAGCTCGCGGTTGTCTCCAATGTGCTCAACAAGCCGCACATTTGAATTTAAGTATGTGGCGTAGTTCTCGTCCTCGAGGACTTCGTAATAGCCGGCGTCATCGAATTTTGACTCGGCAGCAGACCCTTCGGCCGACTCGGTGATCCCAAGGTAGGCCAAGTAGCGGGACGCAACTTCCGGCTGGCCGGCGACGCGCTTGAGCAGCGCTGTCGCCAGTAGCAAGGGCTTCTTGGCGCGGTCGCCGGGGTCGCGGCGTGCGAGTCCTCGAATGACACGCTCGGATAAATGATTTAGTGCGGACAGATGCCTTCAGGATAAGTTTTGGGCGGCCACTTACGCTAGTTGAATATAGCCGATAGAGGACGAAACGAAGCGTATGGACTGTTGCATCTTGATCCAGCTGATGAAGGAGATTGCTGAGGCTCACCGAGGAGCGGTGCGGGAGCGCTGTTGCCTTTGGAACGTTCGCGGTCACGCTTTCAAATGGCAGCGGCGCTGATTAGCCGCTCGCCACTTTTCGCCACAGAAGCATGCTCTGACAGTTTCCAATAGGATTGGTGTCTTGCGCTAAGCGGTCGAAGATGGCCTGGACGGTGACTAAAGGTCGGGCTGACGTGTACAGCCAACGAACTTCCGATTCAGGGGCCGAATCGAGGCCAGAGGTAGGTCGCTATAAGCTTTTGCGTTGCCTGGACTGCTAGGGTGTGTCCCTGCACGATAAGTTGACCAACTGATCAACCTGTTCTTCCTCCGAGCGGTTCTCACTCGCGATCGAACCGACAGCACCGTAGGCGGCAATTTCACCCGCAAAGAAAAGTCTTGCGTTGGCCCCTTGAGATGTCTGCCAGCTAACTTCGAGGCTTGCGACCTTTGACCCCGCGCGGGTGATGGCAAGTTCGGCAGTTTTCGTCAAAAAATGGCCGCCAGTGGCATCGCGCACTGCCTTTATTGGCGTTTGCAATGCAGAAAATTCGCTCATCATCTGGTCCCAGTCTCTCCATTGGTCTTGGCTGACCCTTTTAAACTTTTTGAATTCAGCGTGCCTGTTGAGCCTGCTAGGTGCCTTCGAAAACTCAAGTAGCGTCACCGAAGCTCGCCGAACAAAGTAAACGCGGCGGTAGCCAGCAGTAAGCTGATCCAATGCGGGCAATTCATCCGTCGTCAATCCGTATGTCTCGAGTCGTAGATCTTCATAAAGCACTGACAATGTTGCGAGGATGGGTCCCAACTCGCCTGTCAACACTTGGCCGAGCATTCCGAATCGAGTTCTTGACCTCACGGGAGCTGACTCCCGGGCATTCGATCATGTTGGCAACGAGCTAAGCGAACGACCGGGCTATCGTGCATGTATTGCAAATGCAAGGGGACCGATTTCCGTCGCCCTTACCAAACACGGCAAGAATCCTGGCGGACCATCGGTTGGCTGGGTTTACAGTCGAACGCTTCTTGAAATTCGGGGGAGTTTGAGACTACTCCGATTACCCGAAACTTCCCGATGGAGTGCGAGTCGCTGGTGACCTGCATCTTCGAGAATTCGTCGGTTTGATTTCCACACCAGACTTGGGCCCAGCCGAGAAAGATACGCTGTTCAGGAGTGAAGCCGTCAATCTTGTCGACCGGCTTCTTCTTGAGCTGCTCTTTGAGAGCCATGTAGGCGATGCGCAGACCGCCGTTATCCGCGGTGTTTTCGCCTAGTGTTAGCTTGCCGTTTAGGCGGGTATCGCCGAAGACTGTGTAGCCAGCGTATTGATCGGCGAAGCAGCCGGCGCGTTCTTCAAATGCTTTACCGTCAGCTTCTGTCCACCAATCGCGGAGGTTGCCTTCGGCGTCAAATCGGCGGCCCTGGTCATCGAATCCGTGCGTCAGTTCGTGACCGATGACGGCTCCGATTGCGCCGTAGTTGACCGCATCGTCTAGCGCCATGTCGAAGAAAGGCGGCTGCAAGATTCCGGCCGGAAAATTGATGTTGTTGTGCAGCGGGTGGTAGTACGCGTTGACCGTCGGAGGGCTCATGAACCACTCACTCGGGTCAGTTTTGGTGCCGATTTTCTTGAGGTCGCGAGCGGTCTCGAAGGCTCCAGCCCGGCGCGAGTTGCCAAAGGCATCGTCACGCTTGATCACGAGGCCACTATAGTCGCGCCATTCGTCGGGGTAGCCGATCTTGTTGGAAATGCCCTTCAGCTTAGTCAGCGCCTGTTGCTTCGTTTCATCGGTCATCCAGTCGAGAGATTCGATGTCGTCGGCAAGCGCGGATTCAAGACCGTGAACCAGCTCAAGCATGCGTGCTTTGGCCTCAGGCGGGAAATGTCGGCGTACGTATTCTTGTCCTAGCGCTTCTCCGAGGCCGCCGTCGACTCGGCGAACGCAGCGCTTCCAGCGGGGGGTTTGTTCCTTTTGACCGAGCAACGCCCTGCTAAAGAAGTCGAAGTTCTCGTCGGCGAAGCGCTTCGGAAGCAGTCGGGCGGCGGAGCGGATGACGTGCCAGGAAACGTACGTCTTAAGGTCATCGACGCTATTCGACTCGATCTCGCTGTTGAGACCCTCAAAGAAGCCAGGTGAGCTAACGTTGAGCGACTCAAACGCTGGGGATCCGGCAGTCCAGAAGTATTTCATCCAGTCGAATTCGCCAGCTAGCTGGTCGAGCTCTGCCATCGTTTTGATGTGGTAAACATTGTCGGGATCACGCCGCGCGGTGCGGTCCATCGAGGCCTCGGCTAAGGCGGTTTCGATTCTCAGGATCGTTTGAGCTTTCGCCTGAGCGCCGTCTATACCGGCTAGACTGAACATCGTTTCGAGATGGGCGCGATACTTTTCTAGGAGCTCCTTTGAGTCTTCGTCGTCTTTGAGGTAATAGTCGCGGTCTGGGAGGGAGATTCCAGCTTGGTCGAGGTCGCCGATAATCTGGGTTGAATTTTTGAAATCCTCAACTGAGCCGAATCGAAAGAACGCTGAAATTCGTTGCCCGTGGAGTTTGGCGATGAACGCCGGCAGGTCGGCCTTGGAGTCCAGAGCGGCGACTTCCGCGAGCAGCGTGTCTAGCGGCGCAGCTCCGAGCGCCTCGATGCCGGGCTCGTCCATACACGCCGCGTGGTAGTCGCCGACCAGGGTTTGTATCGCATCGCGCGAGTCATCAGGGGCGCTAACCTCATCGAGGATGTCGCGAAGCAAAAACAGGTTACGGTCGCGCAATTCGTTGAAGCGGCCCCAGCGTGGCTCGTCATCAGGAACCGGATTCTCTTTCAGCCAGGTGCCGCAGGCGTACTGATAGAAGTCGTCACAGGCGTCGACCGAGGTGTCCAATGCGGCAATATCGAAGCCTGGTTCGGGGGGCTCGCCGGACTGGGCAAAAAGTAGCGGAGCGAGCGCGAGGGAGAGTAGGGCTCTGGCAGTTTTCATGTCGGGCTATGGCTAGACGGCTACAGGCGTAATCGGTATAGGGGTGCGGAAGCCTTCGACGACAACGATTCCGCTATCGGAGACGTGATATCGCTTGCGGTCCTCTTCTTCGTCAAAGCCGATGCGGGCGCCGGCTGGAATGCGGGCGTTTTTGTCAATGATGGCGCGGCGAACGTTCGCCCCGGCACCGATGTGGCAGCGTGCCATGACGATGGAGTCTTCGATCGTCGCTTCGCGGTCGACGAAGACCTTGCGTCCGAGAACGGACTTCGTGACCTCGGAGCCGTATAGCATGCAGCCCTCGGAGATGACAGAATCCATCGCGCGACCGACGTTTCCTTCTCCGTCGGCTGAGTATCTTGACGGTCCGGCGGGATACTCCGCTGTTTGGAGCGGCCACTGGTAGTTGTAGAGATTCAGTGAAGGTTTGGGAGAACGAAGGTCCATGTTCGCGTCGTAATAGGCCTCGATGGTTCCTACATCGCGCCAATACCCGCGGTTCTCAGGCAGCTCACCCGGTATGACGTTCGAGTGGAAGTCGTAGGCGTAGATCGGCATTTCCTCCACAATCTCGGGCAACATGTTTTTACCGAAATCGTGCTCGCTACTGGGGCGGGCGGCGTCTCGGCGAAGTTCACTTACTAGTACGCCGGTTTCAAAGATATAGTTCCCCATCGATGCCAGACACCAGCCGGGTCGGCCCGGGATTTCTGGGGGGGCTTGGACCTTTTCGTGGAAGCGGCGAATTCGCCAGTCTGAGTCGATTTCCAAGGTGCCGAAACGCCCGGCTTCCGCGATGGGGATTGGCAGTGCGGCAACCGTGCCCTTGGCTCCCTTTTTTTGGTGGAAGTCGACCATTTGGCGCAGGTCCATGTAGTAAATGTGGTCGGCTCCAAATACGGCGACTAGCTCAGGACGAGAGAGTTCGATGAGGTGGAGGTTCTGATAAATGGCGTCGGAGGTTCCCTGGTACCATTGCTCGCCCTTTCTCATCTGTGCCGGCACAGGCAAGATGTATTGCCCAGTGAGCAACTGCGAGAATTGCCAGGCTTTGCCCATGTGCTGGAGCAGTGACTGACTTTTGAACTGGGTGAGGACGTAGATGGAATAGATTCCGGAATTGACAAAGTTGCTGAGAACGAAATCGACGATGCGGTATTTTCCACCGAAGGGTACGGCTGGCTTGCTGCGCTCCTTGGTGAGCGGGTAGAGGCGCGTGCCCTTACCTCCTGCCAGGATCAACCCGAGGATGTTGACATGCTGCATGAAGTCGGCCCCTAGGAGCCCAGTCTAGCGTAGGGTTTTTGGGGAATAGGCGGTCCCAAATCGGTCGGGAAGTTGGCAGTGCCGGCATATGGATCAACAGACTGGCCCGCACGCCAGCGGCGGCGAGGCGGAGAACGGCGATGGATGCTGGTAGACGGGTCAGAGGCGCCACCGGCGGGGGGCCGGAACGCTCAGGGGAGAAACTCGCTGGCTTATCGGCTTGGAAGGGGACAGGCATCACGAGGGTCTGTCAAGGTGCAGAGACTACGGTTTCTCGTGTGCCAGTCCCCGACCCGGAGGTCATCCTACGTTCGTCACGTGAAGATTGAAGTTTCAGGTCAGGTGGTAGCGAACACGAGCTTGCCGTCTACGAGCTCGGCACGGCGCGGGAAGCGGGCGGCTAGCTCTGAACTGTGGGTGACAGCGATGAGCAGAACGTTCTCTTCGCGGTAGAGATCTAGTAGGAGCGTTGCGATTGTTTCGGCACTTCGGCGGTCGAGATTGCCGGTTGGTTCGTCTGCAAGAATCACCGGTGGTTGGTTGATGAGAGCGCGAGCGATCGCGACGCGTTGACGTTCACCACCTGAGAGCTCGGCCGGTAGGTGAGTCGCGCGGTCGGCTATACCTACGCGCTCAAGTAGAAGTTTGGCGCGCTGCGTGGCTGCCGGTCCGGAACCGTTTTCCATGGTCGGGATGAGGACATTTTCGAGGGCAGTGCACTGCGGGAGCAGGTGGTGATCTTGGAAAATGAAGCCGACGGTTGTGTTTCGAAATTTCGCCAACGCGGCGGCGTCGAGAGAGAAGGGGTCGGTGCCCTCGATCTCTACAGAGCCAGAGGTGGGCTGGTCGAGCGAGCCCACGATGTACAGCAGGGTGCTTTTTCCGGAACCCGAGGGCCCCATGACGGCTAAGGCATCACCTCTTGACATCTCCAGAGAAAGGTCTTCGAGGACGACGAGAGGGTCGCCCGGAGTTGGATAGTGCTTGCTGAGGCCAGTGACTTTTAAATCAGCGGGCATGCCATCCGCAATTGTTCCATAGTCGGACAGAGCGGAGTCGATAGAGTAGAAACACCGGTGCCTATGTCGTGCTGCTGATCGGCCCACCTGGAAGCGGGAAGACCCATTTTGTACTCGAGGCGCTTGAGACAGCGATTCGAGAAGGGCGGGCTGCGCAATCGAAGCTGATCGTGCCGACAACGAGCATGGCGCAGCACTTGCTGCATACACTGGCTCGACGCGAGCTGCTGGTACCTGGCGATCTTGTTGAGACGATTGCCGATGTCGTGCGGGCGGTGACGCCTGAATTGCACGTGGTTTCCGCAGCGATGGAGTCGCGCTTGCTGGACGCCGCGATTGATCGCGAAGCTCCAAAAGCGTTTGCCGGGTTGGAGAATTCTCGCGGCCTGCGACGGCGGATCGCAGAGTTGATGCGCGAATTTTGGGCGGCCGGCACTGATAACGTGCAGCTCGAAGGCCTGGCAAAGAACAAGCATCAGAGGGCCTTTTTGGCGGTGTTTCGAGCGTACGAGGAGTCGCTCGGGGCGGCGGGCCTCGTGCACCGCAACCAATGCATCGCTCAGGCCGCCGCCGAGATTCGCCGCAGTGGGTTAGGCCCGGTCAAACGAATCTATCTAGACGGCTTCTTTCGGTTCACAAAGCAGGAGCAAGTGTTTGTAGAAGCTCTGGCTGAGCAGTCGGAATCAATCGTAGTCACCATGCCGGATGGGCTGGCGCCGTATCCGTTCAAAGACTTGGGGCACCGGCTTCTGAGCGCGGCCTATCGCCCGCAGCCCACGCCGATTGTTGTTGAAGCGTCGTCGCCTCGCGAGGAGGTCATGGAGATCGCCAGGCGCATTCTTGACAGTGAGCGGCCCTTTCGCCATTGCGGAATCGTTCTACGCTCGCCCTCACGCTATGCGCGATTGATCGAGGAAATCTTTGGCACTCTGAATATCCCGTTTCGGATGCGCTCCGACGAAAAGCTCGCCACGCATGGCCTCGTGCGATATCTGAGACGCTGGCTGACGACGATCTGTGACTCGTTTCCAGCCGAAGCCACGTTGGAGTTGATCTGCTCGCCGCTTTCACCGGCTGGTGGTTCAAAGGACGCATACGATTTCGCGGTTCGCGAGAAACTGCCTGGGGACGGGCCGACGTTGCTTGCGGCCGAGGCTGCTGAGTATCCATCAATCGCTGAGTTTCTCGATGCCTTGCCGCCAACCGCAAATTGGCCGCGCGAGCGGAAGACCGCGAGGGATTGGGCCGAAGTCATTCGCGATTTTTGTACGAAGCTTCTGGAGCCGCAGACGTTTGCGCTCGATGCCAAAATCGAACAGCGGTCGCGCGTCTCGGCCGAGCGTCAGTTCAATGCCGCTCTCGACAGCGCGGCCAATCTGACGCCTGGGTCGGACAACGAGCGGATCAGCCTAGTCGAGTTCGTCAAGCGACTCGATGATGTGCTCGAATCGACGCCTTTAACTGGCAGTGATGACCGCCGCGAAGTCGTGCACGTCCTGTCGGTCTACGAGGCTCGTCAGTGGGCCTTGCCGGTCGTGTTCGTTTGCGGACTGGTGGAAGGCTGGTTTCCCCCTCAATCGTGGCAGGATCTGTTTTTCTCCGACAGCGACCGCGAGCGCTTGTCCGGGCGAGGAATCCACCTGCGAACCTCCCTTGATCGAGCCTCGGAAGAGCAGTTTCTATATCACATGGCAACGACCCGCGCCACTGAAACGCTGCTGCTCACCTACCCGCGGGGTGACGAGAGCGGCTCTCCGAAACTGCGTTCGTTTTTCGTCGGTCAGGCCGAGGCGGTGGTTGCGGCGCCGATGGTCGTCGCGTCTGTCGGCGTCGGCAAGCCGGCCCCGGTAGCGGATCTAGATGGATTCGCCCTTGAGCGAATTTCGCAGCGACACACTCGCTTTACTCCATCGGGCCTAGACACCTACCTGCAGTGCCCTTATCGGTTTTTTGCCGCGCGCACATTGGATTTGAGCGGGCGTCCGGATATCGCGGAGTTTCGCTTTGGGGCACTTACGGCCGGGGCTATCGTGCACGAAGTGCTCAATCGCTGGACCCGTGACGGCGGCTCGATCGCGGAGATTCTTGACCACGTTTTCAACCGCGAACTGGCCAAGGCACACTTGCGCCTTAACTTTCGCTCGGCACTGATCCGTGGAAACATGCGCGCCGATCTCGAACGCTTCGCGGCCGAGCTCGGCAAGCCGCCGCCGGCCGGCGTATCGGAAGCAAATGTCAGCTACGAGCTCGACGAGCTGAAGCCCGCGGCTACCATAGCGGGTCGAGTCGATCGCTATGAATTCGATGAGGCCGGCAACTGCTTCCTGACCGACTACAAGTATTCGGGGCCAAGCCGCGTTGAATCGCTTCGTGTAGGCCACGAGCGAGGCGAATACCTCCAACTTCCGCTCTATATGCTTGGTCTGCGGAAAGAGCACGGGTTCTTGCCGGGTGGGATGGCACTTTGTGGCATCCGCGGAGAGACTCGCTACGAGGGCTGGAGCGCGGTCGAGCCAAACACGAGCTCAACGCTAAAGGTGGTGGCACGGGATGATTTGCAACAACTCGTGACCAACGCGCGGTCGACAGCGGTCGAGGCGATTCGGGAAGTCAGAGAAGGCAACATTGCCGCCGATCCACGCGATACGGTGGTCTGCGATCGCTATTGCGAATTCAAATCGGTTTGCCGCATCGGCTGGTCGGCCGCTGAGCAGTCGGACGCCGCCTCCGCCTGATTCCCGATGATCGAACTCACGCCAAAACAAGAAGAGGCCGTCGCCAGTTGGGAGGCCGGCGACGTGGTCGTAACCGCTGGGCCCGGATCGGGAAAAACGCTCGTGCTGGTCAAGCGCATCAGACGGTTAATCGAAGTCCGTGAAGTTGCGCCGGAGCGCATTCTGGCAATTACGTTTACCGTCAAAGCCACTCACCAGATGTACTCGGGGCTAGCTCAGGCCGAAGGTGCCTCCGAAGAGCTTAGAAAACAGTTCGAGAGCGTTCGGATCCAAACGATTGACGGATTCTGCACGAAATTGTTGCGTGAGAACGCTTTAACCGCTGGAATCGATCCGGAATTTCGAATGCTCGAGCCGCCGGAGTCCGCTCGGCTGCTGCGAGGGGTAATCACCTCCGTCCTTGATGGCATGTTCGCCCATGACGCCGCCGGCACGGAAAGATTCCTGCGCGCGTATAGCGGTTCCGATGAGCGCGCCGGCGAGATCGAGCCGACGAAAGTCCATAGTCAGCTTGCTGGGTTGGTCGATACCATCCGCTCGCACGGTGCTCTACCTTTCGTCGAAGAGTTCAGCGAGCCCCTGCCGCTTGTGGAATTGATCGCGGACCTACGCGAGATCGCCAAGGTTCGCGACGATCCCCGGCTTGCTGAGGTCACCGCGAGGCTGGCCGCTGCCGATCCGGCTGACTATTCGACCATCGCCCAAATACTTCCCGACATCGACGTCGGCACGGCGCGCAAAAAGGCTACGAAGGAGTTGGTGTATCGATCGCGTGATCGGCTACTGCCGGCGATCACAGCTCAACTGTCGGCGTGCATGAATGAAGAATCGCGGCGCTGGATTCTAACAACGACGCTACGGATTCTTTCTCGGTTCGAGCAGCGAAAGCACGCATTAGGAGCCATCGACTTCGGCGATCTCTCTCGGCTCGCCATCCGTCTGTTGAACGATGAGGCAGCGCCGACTTTGAGCTACGAGCATATTCTGATCGACGAGTATCAGGACACCAGCCCGCTGCAGGCTGAGCTGATTGAGGCGGTTGTCGCTGCCCACGGCAAGCGGTCCGTCGTCCGCTTTGCGGTTGGGGATATCAACCAATCTATCTATGCTTTTCGCCATGCGGACCCGAGCGTGTTTCACGCCTTTCGAGACCGTGTCGGGCGTGAGGGCGGGCAGGTGGTCGTGCTCAACGAGAATTTTCGGAGTCGCCCTGAAATTCTTGACGCCGTTCACCGAATTCTTCCAGGTGGAAATGGCTCGGGTGTCGAGGCCCACCGTCTGCAAGCGAGACCGAATTATCCGCCGAGGAGTGAGCCAAGTGTTGAGATCCAGATCGTCTCCGACGGTGGAATCGATGCGGCTGAGTGGGAGGCCGGGTGGTGTGCCCATCGCCTTGCGGAATTGATTGGCAACAGCCGAGGATTGGACTCCGAAATACGTTGGGGCAGTTGCGCGATCTTACTGCGAACGCAAGCTTTGCTCACGCGTTTCGCGGGTGAACTGCGGCGCCGTGGCGTGCCCTATCGCCTCGAAGCAGGCAAGGGTTTTTATGCGGCGCCTGAGATTCACGAAGCCGCCGCGTTCCTGCGAGCCTTGCGCAATCCGCGCGATGAGATCAGTTTGGCGGCGGTTCTGAAGTCCGCATTCGTTGGGGTCGGCGACGGTACTCTACTCGAGTTGAAGGCGACCGGATTGAACTTGGCGGAAGCGATTGAGTCGTTGCCGATCCCAGGCGAAGATGGGATGCGACTCTTCGCGTTTCGCAAGCGGCTATCAGGTTATCGAGCGGAGCGCGAGACATCGTCGCCAGATCGCATTCTCGCGGCGGCGGTTTCCGAGTGTGGCTACGAAGCTTGGCTGCGCTCCACCGAGGGTGGCACTCGCGCGGTCGCGAATGTTCACAAACTGCTGCGAATCTTGCGAACCTTGGCCGGCTCGATCGACAGCTTTGACGGTGTTTCGGCAGCGCTCGACGAGCTGCTCAACGCCGCGCCCACGGAAAGTGAGGCGGACGAGCCGTTCCGGTCCAACAACGCCCTCGAATTGCTTACGATGCACTCAGCGAAGGGCATGGAATTTCCTGCCGTCGTTGTGGCGGGACTGCAGTATAGTCGATCGCATGTCGAAGATCCGCTGACGTTTTCGCCGGAGCGCGGCATCGGCGTAAAGTGGCGCAGCCCGATCGGCGGAAAGCCGTGCGGCGATCCTGCTCACTCCGCGGTCGAGCAGCAGATGCGCTCGCGAGACAGCGCCGAAACGGATCGCCTATTCTACGTCGCCGCAACGCGCGCTGAGCAGCATCTTTTATTTAGCTGCTCATTTTCCGGCACGCCCAAGAATCAAGGATTCTGCGAGCTGCTGTTTGAGCCTTTGGGTATCGATCACAAGGTGGCGACGAACGATCGACAGACTGTTCGCGATACGGAGTTTGGGTTCAGCCTGCTACGGGTCAATCAGCCGGCTCCGGCTGCAGTTTCGGTCGAGTCGAACAGCGCTCCGAGCGTAGCGGTACGGCTGACTCCGCGGGGGGAATTCGCGCAACAAGACTCTTCAGCCACCGTTAGCTCCGTAGCACTGTTCGGGCAGTGTCCTCGTAAGTATTATTTGTCTCGCTACCTTGGCCTTGAGTCGACCGCGACGCCGACGATTGCTGTGGCGGACCCGTCAGAACCGCCTATAGCGATCGAGCGCGACCGTACGGATGCGACTTCGTTCGGGCAGACGGTGCATGAGTATCTGGCAGGCTTGGTGGCTGACGCTAATGCCTCCCCTTTGGTCCGACGCTTGGCCGCGGGATTTCACGACCATGAACTCGGCGTGAGGGCTAGCCGGGCGGATAAGAAGTCTTGTGAACAGAGCTTTCTATTCGCCGTGGACGACTACATTCTTCGAGGGCAGGTTGACTTGCTTTTCGAAGAGGGTGGCGAGCGAATCTTGGTCGACTACAAGACGGACCAGATTGGTGATCGCGATGTCGCCGAGTGCTCTCAGCACTACGAACTGCAAGTCCAGCTTTATGCCGAGGCGCTCGCTAGCGCCGGCCAGAAAGTCGACCGAGGGATATTGTTCTTTTTGCGGGCGTCTATCGCGCACGAGGTTGACGTCGGGCCAGACGCGCGGATGCGCGCTCGGGAGGCGGTTGCTATGTTCTTCGAGGCCCAAGGGCGACAAGAGTTCTCGTTGAAAGTTGGGGAGCACTGCCGAAGCTGTAAACACTTCGGCGGTGCCTGTCCGGCGGAGCTGCCGACCGCCGGAGGCGCGCGCCAGGGGCTTTGAATTTTCGATAGCCGATCCTCCCCGAGGGGAGTTTCGTGCGTTGAGTCAACGCCAATCTTGAAATTGGTCTGACCTGAAACTTGATATTTCAAGCTGCCCGCCAAGCTCCGTGTTGGACGAAACCGTTCGCTGTACCGAGCCGCGCCGCCGTGCGGTGCGGTGCACACGTCGCAGGAGGGACCGCACCGCACGGCGGCTGCGAAAAAATCTCGAATAGCTCTGCGGTCATCCGAGGGTGCGACATGTCGCACCCCTACAGCGCTGATAACACGCAAGTTATTCGTAGAGGCGTAGCAAGCTACGCCCCTGGAGTTTGGCCTTTCACTAGATGGGACGCGCGGTAAGCACGTTCTTGAGTTGTGAGGGATCTGAGAATGCTTGTGTCTCAAAACATTTTGAGGTATTCTTGTGTCTAGTTGTTTAGCTTGTTGTGTAACTAGATTCATTTCCAAGGAGACCTCATGTCCTTCCCCACCAAACTGCAGTTGATCAAGCGCAAGGCTTCCCAACAGTTCTACGTCAACTTCCCCTCCGCCAGCGCTCAGATGCTCGACTTCCAGCCCGGCGAACAGCTCGAATGGATCCTGCTCGACCGCTCCCAACTCGTGCTCAATCGTTTGCAACCTCCGCCCGTCGAGTTGAAAAAAAAACTCCCGATCGAGTCGTCGACACCTTCTCCCGACTCTTCGCCAAAGGCCTCAACCCCCACGCCCGACAAAGCGTGAACGACCACCTCACCCGCCTCGCTCTCGGTGCCGCCGTCTGCCTCGGCCGCTCCACCATCACCGGCCTGCTACATGCCTCCGGCGAGAGCTTTCAGGACTGGAGCGCCGGCTACCGCCTGTTCTCGCAACAACGCGTCGAGCCGCAACGCCTGCTCGATGCCTCGCGCCGCGAGGTGCTCGCTCGCTTGCCGCCCGAGGCTCCCTTGGTCGTCGCCATCGACGATACACTGCTCGCCAAGTCGAGTCTCAAAACGCCCGGCGTGAGTTGGCGGCGCGATCCGCTTGGACCCAAGTTTCAGGCCAACTTGATTCTCGCGCAGCGCTTCTTGCAGTTCTCGGCAGCACTGCCTCCCAGCGAGCGGCAGCAGCCGGCGCGACTCATTCCGATCGGCTTGGAACACGCGCCGACTCCGCGCCGACCGTCGAAGAAGGCCACGGACGAGGTTTGGAAACAGTACCGGCGCGAGGCTCGCAAGTGCAGCTTAACGGCCCTCGCCGCCAGGCACATCGCGCGCTTGCGCGAGGCCATGAACGCCGATCCCGGAGGCGCTGACAGAGCCTTGCACCTCGTCGTTGATGGCGCTTACACCAACCGCACGGTGTTCGGATCGTTGCCCGCCGAGGTGACGTTGATCGGCCGCATTCGTTCCGACGCCAAGCTGTATCATCTGCCCCTCGAGCAGCCCGGCAAAGGCCGCAGGCGTTGTTACGGCGAACGCGCGCCGACGCCCGAGCAACTCCGCCAGGACGACAACGTGCCGTGGCAAACGGTCGAGGTTTTTGCCGCCGGCAGCCTGCACCAGTTCAAAGTGAAGACGCTCGCGCCGCTGCGTTGGCGGCCGGCGGGAGGCAAGCGGGACTTGCGTTTGGTGGTGATCGCACCGTTGGGTTATCGGCCGCGGGCGGGCTCGAAGGTGCTGTATCGCAAGCCGGCGTATTTGATTGTCAGCGATCCGAGTTTGGGGCTGGAGCAGATCGTGCGGCAGTACGTTTGGCGCTGGGAGATCGAGGTCAACTTCCGTGAGCAGAAGACGCTGTTGGGAGTCGGACAGGCGCAGGTGCGGCAGCCGGACGCGGTCGAGCGGGTCCCTCAATTTATGACGGCGGTGTATGCGCTACTGCTGTTGGCGGGCGCGAGTTGGAGCCGCCAACAGGGCGTGGACGACGCCTTGCCGCGACCGCACTGGCGACGCCGCTCGCAGCCGCAACGGCTCACCACGCAACGGCTGATCAGCCACCTGCGGGCCGAGCTTTGGGCGGACGGCGTGCAGCGGCAACATTTCTGCGGCTTGCGGAACACTTCGCAATCCAACACGAAGCTGCAGAAACTCCCAAGAGGCGCTCCGCCTGCAGCAATCTACGCTTCCGGCTAACGCCAATCCCCTATTTCCGCACCCTACCCCAAACTTCAACCCTCTTTGAACAGCCAAACTCCAGAGGCGTAGCAAGCTACGCCCGATCTCGAGTTAGGGGAGGTTTTTCACAGCCCCCACGGCGGCGCGGCTCGGTACAGCGAAGCACAACGTCGCCTCGCTGGTGTCTCAAGTTTCTCCCCTGACTGATCCGCCCAACCAAGGCGGGCGGTGGCCGCTCTAACCCGCATTTCTCACCAGGTGGTGAGAAGTGGGGCTAGAGTTCGAGCTGTTTCTTTACCGAATCGAGGACGCCGTTGATGAATGCGGTCGACTCATCGCCGGAGAAGCGACGGCCGATTTCGACTGCTTCGTCGATGATGACGGCTGGGGCGGTTTCCGCGGTTTGCAATTCGTGAATCGCTAGACGCAACAGGTTTCGATTGACGGCCGACATGCGGTCCATGGTCCAATTGGCGGCGTGCTTGCTCAGTAGTTCGTCAAGCGATTCAGCTTTTTCGACGACTCCGTTGAACAGTTTGGCCGCGAACGGGTCCGGATCTACCGGCAGCTGGTCGTCTGACGAAAGTCCCCCGAAGAAGTCTGCGACGACCTTGTCAGCCGCGGCGCCGGAGACGTCCCACTGAAATATCATCTGTAGTGCTCGTTCTCGAGAGCGTCGGCGAGAGGGCATGTTTCGATTGCCGGAGCTAGCCGAGCTTTTTTAGCAAGTTCGCCATCTCGATTGCGGTCGTAGCGGCGCTGAAGCCGGCGTTTCCGGCTTTGGCTCCCGCGCGGTCGATAGCTTGTTCGAGGGTGTTGCACGTCAGTACACCGAAGATGGTTGGCACACCGGTTTCGGTCCCGATGTCGGCAACGCCGCGGGCCACCCCTT
The DNA here is from genome assembly GCA_965247305.1 of Bryobacterales bacterium. Classification (GTDB taxonomy): domain Bacteria; phylum Acidobacteriota; class Terriglobia; order Bryobacterales; family UBA6623; genus CATQHP01. The sequence continues at coordinate 873,435 of OZ252030.1, forward strand.
GCGAAACGTAGTCGAAGTGGGCGGTCTCGCCTCGAATCACGGCGCCGATGCAGATAACGGCGCTGTATTCCCCAGTCTTAGCCAGAGCCTTGGCGGTCATGGGGATTTCGAGAGATCCAGGCACCATGACGACGTTGACGGTTGAAGCGTCGCCGCCACTGCGGCTAATGGCGTCGATCGCGCCGGCGAGTAAACGGTCGGTGATGAAGCTGTTGAAACGGGAGACGACAATTGCGAAGCGCAGCCCGGCTGCACCCAGTTCGCCCTCAATTTTGCTGTAGCCGGAAAAATCCTGAGACATAACACCCGCCTTTTGTTATGGTAGCGGACCGTTGAGGTTGACTTGCTAACCCCCATTTCTCACCACCTAGCGGCGAAAGCAGGTGTATAGGTGCGCCACTACTTCGTTTTGCTCGATCGCGAGTGCTCGACGGACTGCAAAAGTACGCCTCCGGGCGCCGACCGTCGCCCGCTCGGTATTGACGCACCTTTCACGCACTTTCGCTCGCCACGTGTGGAGAAATGCGGGCTAGTGAAACAAACGCTGCCACAAACTCTCTTGCGAGAGCATGCCGAAACCCCCGCCAAATGGCCCTAACGCCCTATTCATAGGCTTCTGAGCGATTCTGGCCTGTCGCCAGGTGGCCGGAATTATTTTTTAGTGGCTATGGCTCGAACCGCCAAAATGACGGTCTCGGAACGATTTCGATGGGTGGCGGTCGTGGGACGTAAACCTCAAGCAAGCGAGATATCACAACACGTATCTACCGCATCGTGCAAAAAAGGCAAATTTGTGAGCATTTACTGTCCGTAGACGGCTCGCGGCGAACCTCAGGCGAAACCTTTCCCAACTAACACAGTGAATGCGCTTTCGTGGCTTGATTCACGAGGTCCATTCTCTGGAGGGCTTGAGGAGTCTGGACGATTTCTGGCAGAAGCACCGACCATGGGGGCCAGGGCCGTACCGAATCGACCTTGACCCTGGAGAAACTGGGTAGCTGCCTTCCAGAACTCCCAGTTTCTGCTCCCGCAGTCAGGCCAAGCGCCTGCCCTCCGTGTTTTGCGTATGAAATCACTTGCTTAACGGCGCGCCGGTGGCTATGCTAGCCATACCGACGCTGCTCACACACCAACTCAAAATAAGAACAGCAAACACGTCCGACAGACAGGGAGGGGTTTTATGTCAATCGATTGGTTTTCGCGACTGCTCGTGGTCGCCCTCACACTCGCGCTTTTTCAAGGCCAGGCACCCGCTCAGACAGTGGGCACGATACTTGGTACGGTCACCGATAACACGGGTGCCGTGATTCCCGGAGCTGAAGTCACGATCACCAACGAGGGCCAGGGCACCTCGAACGTTATTTCAACCCAGGCGGACGGAACGTTCTATCTTCCAAACGTCGTGCAGGGTTCCTATTCGATACGGGTCGAATCCGACGGATTCCAATCCCACGCTGTCTCAAATTTGCGGCTGGACACAGGCGGCGTCATTACTTACGACGCCGCGCTCGAGGTGGGTGCCGTCACCGAAACCATCAACGTCGAAGCAGCAACCCCGCTAGTGGAAACCTCGCGTGGCTCGCTAGGAGCGGTCGTCGAGAACAAGCGCGTGCTGGAGCTACCGCTGGTCAACCGCGAAGTGTTTGACCTGCTCGACCTGACGCCGGGCGCCCAGCGGATGAGAAACAGCAACCGCGCGGGCGGCGGCGACGTGACGATCGCGGGCGGGCGGACTCGCGCGGCCGGGGTCTTCCTCGACGGCGTGGTCAACTCCCGCACCGGCATCGGGGCGACAATCACCGAACTGAGCCCTCCCGTCGATGCGATCTCGGAGGTTCGGGTGGAAGCCAATGCCCCGACAGCCGAGCTGGGCCGCTCGTCCGCTGGCTTCATGAACGCGACCACCAAGTCGGGCACCAACGAATTCCACGGTTCCGGCTACTGGTTCCTGCGCAACGACAAGCTCAATGCGCGCGGCTGGGACGCCAGGAGCAAGACCAAACTGCGCCGCAACACCCCCGGAGGGACGATCGGCGGGCCGATCGCCAAGAACCGCACGTTCTTCTTTTACAACTACGACATCACAATTCAGAACCTCGAGAACCTGCGCGTCCGCAACGTCGGGCTGCCCGAATGGCACATGGGCGACCTCTCGACGATGCTGCAGTCGAATGGCAGGTTGCGGCCCGTCTATGACCCGCTCACGTCGAGCCGCCGCGGCGGCGAAACGCAGTTCGAGAACAACGTCATCCCGCGGAGCCGGCTCGATCCGGTGGCGCAGAATGTCATCGGCTTTGTGCCCGGCGCGAACCGCTCCGCGGTCGACGTCTCGAACGAGGGCAACTGGGTCCAGAACCTCGGTCGCGAGCTACGGCGCACGAGCCACACCTGGCGCGTCGACCACAAGCTCAACTCCGAGGACTCGTTGAGTTTCCGCTACAACCTGTTCATGCCGGTCACCGACCAACGTGTGTCGGCCGCTGATTGGGGTCCCGCGGACCCGAACCAGATCAAGTTGCCGCAGCGGCAGCAAAACATTCTGTTGTCTTACACGAAGCTGTTCTCGCCTACGTTCTTCATGAAGGCGACGGGCGGATTCTTCCGCTATCGCAATGACGTTCAGGGCCAGAACCTCAACGAAGATCTTGCGAGTCAGATCGGGCTCGTGGGCGTCGGTCCGGACGCCTTCCCGCGCTTCAACATCGGCGGCAACCCCAACTTTGGGAGTATCGGCCAGGGCGGCAATCATCACCGGCTGTTCGCCTTCACGAACTTCGAATACACGGCGCACTTCACGAAAGTGACCGGCTCGCACACGTTCAAGTTCGGCTTGGACTATCGCAGGTATCAAGGCAGCGAGCTGGGCCGCCAGACGGCCTCGGGCGTCTTCGATTTCGCCAATACCGACACGCGCGGTCTGAACGCGGACGGCAGCGTGATCGGAGGAACTGGCGCCGACCTGGCGTCGTTCCTGTTGGGCCAGGCGGATCGAGCGCGGCTGCAAGCCAACCCGTCGTTCGGGCGCCGCTCCTTGTACTCCGCCGGCTTCTTCCAAGACGATTGGCGCGTAAACGGCAAGCTCACACTCAATCTGGGGCTGCGCTATGAGTACGAATCTCCGTTCACGGAGGTGGCGGACCGAGTCACCGGCTGGGATGCGACTCTGCCGCTGCCAGCCGCGGGAACCAACGGCATCCGCGACGGTCAACTCGGCCGGTTCTTCTTTGCCGGCCAAGACGGCTTTCCGCGCAACCCGGTGCGGCCCGACAAGAACAACATCGGTCCACGGTTCGGGTTCGCTTACAAGCCCGGCGCGGGGAACAAGACCGTCATCCGCGGCGGGTTCGCGGTCATGTACGGCGGCAACTACGACGGCAACGTGCTGCAGACCGGCAGCCAAGGCTTCGGCGGCTCGGGGAATATTAGCGGCGGGCAAGTGCCGCTTTTGAAAGACGGTTTGCCGCCGACGTTCCTCGTGATTGCGCCCGAATCCGAGCTGAACCCCAATTTCGGCACGCGCGGCACGAGGTTTGTGCAAGGCCGCGTGGACTTTGTCGAGCGGGACCATCGCACGCCGTACGCCTACGACTACAACCTCACCCTGCAGCATCAGGTCGGCGAGCAGCTCTTCGAGGTGCGCTACTTCGCCAAGTTCGCCAAGCGGGTCAACTTGCGCCGGATGAACCTCAACCAGATCCACCCGCTGAACCTGCCGCGGGTCGGGGCGCTTGAATTCGGCAGTCGCGCCAATACCCAACGCTTGCTGAAGCCCTTCACGCAGTACGGCGGCACCGGGCAGGTCCGGATGAACAATCCGAACTTCTTCAACTCGGACTATCAAGGCGTGTCGTTCAAGACCGAGAAGCGCTTCAACCAGGGGCTCGGATACATCTTCCTCTACACCTTCTCGCGCTGGTACGACAACGCGCCGTTCGTGGGTGAGAATGCCGCCAGCCTGGGCGACCATGACTGGTACCAGAACATCTACGACTTCGCCAGCGAGTGGTCGTTGTCGGCGAACCATTCGCCGCATCGCGTTGTGTTCAGCCCGATCTTCGAGCTACCGATCGGCAACGGCAAGAAGGTCAACCTCAGTGGCCCCGCGAACGCGATCCTCGGCGGCTGGCAGGTCTCGGGGATCTATACTTTCCAGACCGGATCGCCGTTCGGGGTGACGGTTCTCAACGGAGCGCGCGATGTGAAGGGAGACAACTCCGCGGATGCGACGCTCTACGCCAACCTGGTGGGGAACCCGGACGACCCGAACAGAGGCGCTCCGGCCCTCGGTGGACGACGGGGGATCCTCTGGACAAGCGAGGACGCTTTCGAATCACCGGCGCCGTTTACGTTGGGCAACGCCGGCCGTAAGGTTCCCGGCACCCTTGGACCCGGCACGCCGCACATCTTCAACATCGCGCTCTCGAAGAACATAGATATCACCGAGCGCGTTCGCGCCCAGCTCCGCTGGGAAACGTTCAACAGCTTCAACACGCCGGAGTTCAATAATCCGCGCGACCAGGTCGGGCAATCGGGCTTTGGCGTCGTCAACGCGGGCAACTCGCATCGCGAGATGCAATTTGGCCTGAAGCTCTACTTCTAACCGATCGGCCCGGCCCTAGGCCGGGCAGGTCCTCTTCCATAGCGTGCTAAGTAGGCGGACGTCGGCGGGCCATAGCTGAGGCTCTGCCGATGATTCGAAACCACGCGACGATCCCTCGCACATCAACATCAAGCCATCGGCCTCCATTGGGCCTTTCGCTCACACTCTACAGGAGACCTACCGGCGGGGCGGCTCAACTAGCTGCCGGGAGAGGTGCACACGCGGCATGGTAGAGGAAAATCTAATCGCCACATAGATTCCCCTCGACTCTCGCTCGACAGTGATGGGCACTGTAGAAATGCTGCGTATAGCCTCCACGTGGACGCCTATTCGGATATTGCCTCTTGACCTGAAGCGCCGAACATGTCGGCAGCTGCCCACTGGAATCGGGAACAGACTGCTTTATAAGCCCATTTTCACAGGAGGAAGGTTGTTGACGAATCCCGCCTTATTTCGCCGTAGTTCAGCAATTGCCATCTCCCGCATCTCTTTGAGCTTTGTCTGAAAATCCGCGTTCACGGCCAGGTTGTCCAACTCGTCTGGATCGGCGTCCATGTCATAGAGTTCTTCGAGGTCTTCTATCAGAGGGCGGATGTATTTGTACTTACCGTGCCGGATCATTACGTACCAAGGGACGTCACCATGCATGGCACCCTCACCTTTCGGTATCGCGTTCGTATCTGAGCCATAGTTGCGCCCCGTTGCGGCCAGAAGCATCGGGCGGTCCCACTTAGCGTTGGGGTCTTTGAGAAGCGGCGTCAGATCCTGGCCTTGCATCTCCCACGGCTGCTCAATGCCGGCAAAGCTGAAGAAGGTCGGTACGATATCAATACCGCCGACGGGCGTCTTTACGACCGTGCCGCGGGGTAAGCGACTCGGCATGCTAATGATCATCGGCGATCGAATATTCGAGTCGTACGCGGCGATCTTCGTACCGCGGAAACCGTGTTGACCCCAAGCCAAGCCCTGGTCCGACGTAAAGACGACCAGCGTGTTGTCCTTCTGACCGCTCTTCTCAAGGGCCTCCAGAACCCTCCCAATTCCCTCATCCAGCCCCAGTACGCCCTGGTGATACTGGCGCACCCAGGATGTGATCGAGCGTCCCTGGAAATAGGGCTGCCCGTTTGGCCCGCGCGTCCAGTGACTGACCTTCTGCGCCCAGGCGGGCTTGCCTAGTCGTGGTCCAAATACGTCTTGTGGTGTCTCGAAATCGATGCCGACGTAGTCGTCCAGGTGGCGCTTGGCTGGCGTGAAGGGGCTATGCACTGCCCCGTAACAGAGCCACAGGTACCATGGCTTATCCTCGTCGCGACCCTCACCGTTGATCACATCGATTGCCCAGTCGCTGTACTGATCGGTCGAGTAGCGTGCGAGCATCTTGGTCTCGCCACCCTGATAAGTGATTGGCTGGTCGTGATAGTAGTGCTGATGGTTCTCCGGGTGTGCCGGCCGGTTCCAGACGATTTGATAGTCCCAGTCGCGGCCATACCCGGTGTCGGTGCCAGTGTGCCATTTGCCGACATGTGCGGTGTGGTAGCCGTTCTCGCGGAAAACCTTCGGCCAGAACGGCGTCTTTTCCGGGTCATAGGTGCTGCCTGGGTAAGGACCCTCCATCCGCATTGATTCGACCGAGAACTGGTGTTTACCTGTCAGCAGCGTCGCGCGCGAGGGCATGCACCACGAACCGATGTAGGCGTACTCAAATCGGACACCGTTTTCGGCGAGCTTGTCGAGGGCTGGTGTCTCAACCCAGGGGTAGGACTGCGGATAGGCACCAACTGTGCGGTAGGAGTGGTCGTCGGAATAAATAAAGAGGATGTTCGGTCGCTCGGCGGCTGAGAGAAGACCGAGGGCCAGGAGCATTAGCGAGGCGAGGCGGGTGGCAACAGACATGGCACTGCTATTGTCGTGCAGGCTGGGACCGCTGTCAAACGGCGCCGAGTTTAGTGTCAAGTTTAGTCCGCGACGTGTTGGCAAGGTCAGGGACTGATGAGCGATCTCTCACCGCGACTGCGCGCCATCGAGTCGCTTGGCGATTCTTGGCCCAAAGGGCTCACGTCTAACGATCCTGCTGAAAATGAGCGCCTGATTGCGAGGCATTCAGAATGTAGGTCACGAATTCCGTCGCTGAGGCACGAAACGCGAACTGATTTCGGAGCTGGGAAACAGCTTCGAGAGGCAGATAAAAACACCTCATGTGGCCGGCTTCCCTGATCTTGAGCGATTCCTAGTGACAACAAACGCTGCCACGAACTCTCTACCCAGAGCCCTCCAAAAGCCTCGCCAGATGGCTCTAACATCTTGTTTATAGGCCTCTGAGCGGCTTAGGCGGCGCGTTGGATCAGCGTGAAAAAAAGTTTCAACATCTATCCGTCAGGGTGGTCGAAATGGCGGTTTCAGGACGATTCCGATGCGATGGGTAGATCGAGGCGGAACCTCGGTGCAGCATCGATGCTAACCCTCATTTCTCACCACCTGACGGGGAAAGCAGGCGATAGGTGCGCCACTACTACGTTGCGCTCGATCGCGAGTGCTCGACGGACTGCAAAAGTACGCCTCCGCGCGCCCGCCTCGTATTGACGCACCTTTCCCGCACTTTCGCTCGCCACGTGATAAGAAATGCGGGCTAGCGTCGAAGGGCTTCTGGGGCACGTTCGCGGTCGTGCTGTTCGAAAGCGATCGTCCACTCAATGGGGATCGAGGTTGGCAAGTAGCAGACCTTGTCGTCGCACGCTTGGTAGTTTAGAGAGGCGCGCACAACTAAGCGGCCGTCTTCGTCAAGCAGATGTCCGATATCGTTTGGCTGGCCCACCATAACGTCAGTCAGAAGCCGGAAAGAGCCCTCGTAGACAGGAACGGTTTCGCCAATGGCGGGTAGATGGAGGTCGCGCGACTGGGGATACTCGACGTCGAAACGAGTTAGCCCGGTTACTTCCTCGACTTGCCAGTCGATAGGGATATAGCCTTGGACTTTAGGAGCGTACACATGCATCTTCGGGGCAAGATCGACGTCTAGGACTAGCGAAAACCTATTGCCGCCGCGGACGACAGCATCGCTGGCCCACGAGGTTACTTGCAGGTGTTGGGTCTCGGAAACCTGCCGGGCGGCGCCGGTTTCAGAGCCCAGGGTTCGGACTAGGATTTGTCCGGGGGTAAAGCGGTCGCGGTAGAAGTCGGTAAAGTACTTCGCCTTGACCATGCCGTCGGGACCTATGAGATATTCGCCGGGGACCGGCACACCGAAGAACTGATGGCTCTGAGGAACCGTTTCATTGAGGATTCCGAAGGCTTTGATTACCGTAGAATCTGGGTCTGACAGCAACGGGAAGGTGATTTTCGATCTGTCAGCGAAATGTTTCAGGAGCTCGACGCTGTCATAGCTTAGCGCGGCAACATGGATACCCTTGGCCGAGAATTCTTCGAGTTTGCGTTCCAACTGAACCAGTTGGCCTTTGCAGAATGGTCACCAATCAGCCGAGCGGTGGAAGAGTAGCAGCAGCCCGTTCGGTCCAGAGAGCGACGCCAACGATTGCGTTTTGCCGGTCTGGTCGAGCGCTTCGAACTCAGGTACCTTTGCGCCGACTTCGGGGCCGGTCGGCAGATCGGCCGCAACAGCGGGGTTGGTAGTCATGACCAAAAATAGGGCTATCGATAGCAGTAAGCTCATGAAGGCCTTGTCATCAGTAAAGGCGCGGCCTTACCGATAAAGTAACCGGCGGCGGCCGCGACTAAAGGTATGGTCAGGTGCCCAACCATGATGTGCGGAGCGCTCGTCATCGTGCAGCCGAGTTGAAGGGTCACGACGCCGACCAGGCCGGCCATCAGGCCGGCACCGGCACCGACCGCGGCGAACGAAAGGACCGCGCCGCGATTGAGCACAAGAATAAGTAGCGCGGATGCCGGCAGAGTCGTTAAGACTCCCACCCTAAAGCAATGCCAGCCGTGGGCGATGAGATCGTTCTCTTGTTGCCATTCGAAGAGTCCGAGTACCGCCAGAAAAAGGCCCACGCAGATGATGGTGAACAGCCCAGCCGGGGTAATGAAGCGTTTCGCTCCAGGGATCATTTCACCGCTGAGCCAAACCGCGAGGGCGGTTGCGGCAATACATACAACCCCTAAGATCGCACCCAACTGGACAGAACTTTGCGCCTGAGCGCCGGAAGTGCCGGACAAAAAGATAAAGACAGCAGAAAGAACAGCGAATACCGCGCCGAATAAAAGAGCAAGAACCCCAGCGCTTGGAACAGGCTTGACAGGTTGTAGGTCGGAAAGGACCAACGAGTCCAACTTACTTTGGAGCTCTTGCGGGAGATCCTCAGCATCGAGCTTGCCCGTCAAGAATTCCCACAGCGCCTTGCAACTTGCGCATTGGTGAAGATGGGCGCGGAGCTTTTCAGGCAGCGACGAGGTACTGGCTTGAGCGGCCAGCAGGAGTTCATCGATAACATGCCGGGTGCTCATTTCGAACCGCCTTCCCGCGATTGTTCGATGAGCGTGCGGAGCTTGCGGTAGGCGCGATGCGCTTTCTGTTTTACGGCGCCAACTGTTGAGCCCGTGGCACGGGCGGTTTCCTCGAGGCTCAATCCGGCAACCTTCAACATGCGTACGACTTCCTGCTGGCTAGCTGGCAGCTGGGCGACGAGATTCCAGAGATCGGCGCGTTCATTGTCTTGGTCAGCGGCGGTAGCGCCGCCTACGCTCTCAAGATTTTCTGGGATAAGTTCTCGCTGGTCAATATTTCTTCTTCGGCGGTAGGCGTCAACTCGTGTGTGGCGCGCAATGGCATATACCCAAGGGAGTACGGGGCTACCCGGGCGGTAGCTGTGGCGAGCCTTGTGAAGCCGCATCCAACATTCTTGCAGCATGTCCTCAGCTAGCGAGCGTGTACTGATGGGCCCCGCGAGATAGCGCAGCAGCATGGGCGATATGCGGCGAAAAAGCTCGTTCGCGGCGTCTCTGTCAGCTCGCTGATAGGCCTCCATGAGGCGCTTTAACTCTTCAGCTTCGGCGCTGGAGGTTTGCCCGACGGACTGGGCCACCGTGCCGACTGCTGTCTGGGAAATCACGCTACTTCCAAACGGCATGGCCACAACTCCGCTCGCAACACCCACAACGAAGGGTTCGCGGCGGACTTGCGAAAAGTCACGCCGACAAATTGAACGTTCCTATGGTAGCGCCAGAACGCGCCGCTCCGGTACCCAAGACGGACAAGCCTTAGCGTGGCTGCGAATTGGCAGTGGGTCGCGTCAGGCGCACTAAAGCGGCTGCCGGATGACGACGGCGGACTAGAAACTGATCAAACAGGCCCCGCAGGTAACCGTAGCCAAATCCGAAGTGGTATGTGGGGAAGGCCAGTAGGATCAGGTGAACTGGGGAGCGATCTTGGAGTGGATTGGTGAGTTTGGCGGCGAAGAACGCGGCGGTCGCAAGGTAGCCGCAGACTATGCCGAGCAGGCCGATTTTCGCAGACATAAACCAGGGTGCCGAAGCGGCTAGCAAGATGAAGGACGCCACAAAGATTGGCGGAATGAGCTGGCGCAAAGAGGCCGGCTTGCGGTGGCGGTCGAGCGTAACGGCCTTCCAATAGCCATATTGCATGTACTGCCAAAAGAGGTGGCGATACGAGCTTCGAGGTTCGTAAAACGATCGGATTCGCGGGGTTTGCCAGATGCGGCCGCCGGACCGGATGATGCGCAGATTGAGCTCACTGTCTTGGGCGCGAATCATTGATTCGTCGAAGCACCCGAGCCGCATAAGCGTGTGGCGTCGCCAGCAGCCAAGGTAGACCGTATCGACCCAGCCTTCGTAGAGCGGGTCGTGAGCCTTGCCGCCACCGGAGACGAACGCTGGCTGAAACGCCAGGGCGATCGCCCGTGATTTAGGGCAGACACCTCTCGCGATCCAGGGCCCACCGACATTTTCAGCATTGCTTTCCTTGAGGGCTCGGATGCATTCGACAAGATAGTCGGGGGCGTAGCGGGTATGCACGTCGAGGCGCACAATGACGTCGCTTTGGGACTGTCGGATGGCGAGGTTGAGGCCGGGTGCGACGGCTTGTTCGGGATTGTCGAGGATCGTCAGCTTTGGCAAAGTCTCACGTTCGATTTCGAGAAGCTCACGCGTGCCATCATCACTGCCGCCATCGGCGATTAGGATTTCGTGATCGGTGCCAGCCGGGATCTGAAGCTCTCGCAGGTTGTCGAGAAAGGCGCGGATGTGCCGGCGCTCGTTGCGACAGGGAACGATGATCGAGAGTTTCACGGTGCTCGGCGTTGCCTGCACGGCCGGGTTGAATTGGGTCACACCGCGATGGGCATGCGAGATTGCAGCGCGAAGTGTTCCTCGCTGCTGAGCTTGGATTCGACGGCGCGAACTTTGCCGTTGGGTCCGCTCGTAATCGCGGAGACGGTTTCAACGATGATTTCGACCGGCCCTAGGCGGTCTTTCATACGGTTAGAAATCTCGCGGCGGGTGCGAGTTGAGAAGCCTTGGTCTGGCACGCAACGTACTCGGAAGCGAGAGAGCGTTTCTTGAACGACTTGGGCTTGGCGTAGCGGCAGGTCTGCTTTGAAGACGGGGTCGAGGCGGCCGACAGGTCGGCCCTCGATCGTCCATAGAACGTCGTCGCTTCGACCTTCAATGGCGGACAAGAGCGGGAGCCGGCGACCACATGGGCAACTGTGGGGCGAAGCAGACTGTACAACGCGATCGCCGGTCCGATAGCGCACGAGCGGCATATCGAGGTCGAGCAGGCTGGTTGCAATCAGCTCGCCAGCGTGCCCGGCCGTTTTGAGCGGGAGTGGGTCCGGCGAGATCTCGCTCCAGCCCATTTCCGGCCACGTGTGAAGTCCCCCATGAGAGCACTCGCTGGCGGCGGCGACGAGCTCGACCATTCCATAGGTTTCACGAACGGGTACCCCGAAGGCATTTTGAATTTTCGCCCTCTGGACTCGATCGATCGGCTCGGCATTGGAGGTGACGAGCCGAAGATCTGGGAACATTTCCGATGGGTCGGACTGTTGATCTAACGCTGCGTTCGCGAGGGCCTCTAGTGAAGACGTGTACCCAAACAGATGCCGTACGGAGTAGGCCCGCAAAGCATCGAGCGCTTGGCGCGCCAGCAGCGGTGAAAGGTGATAGGAGGATATGTAGAGCTGCCTTAGTGCCGCATTCCACACCCAGAACGGGGCTGTTTGCCGTGCGGCGGGAGCGACCAGTTGACCACCTGCGTTGGCCCACGTGGCATGGCGAGAAAGACCGTGCCAGCGCAGGCGCCGGGCATCGTAGAGCGCATAGCGGGCAACAAGAGTTCGCCGCGTACGCCAAAGCTTGAGCGGCATGCCGGTTGTTCCGCTCGTCTGGTCGACGCGGCGAGGAAGGCCGGCGGCGCGGTCGCTTAGAAAGGCCTGAGGGTTGTCGCGAAGTTCTGATTTTTCCAGCAGCGGCCAATGTTCAAGGTATTCGCATGAGCCCCTTTCGCCGGCACGTCGGCGTGCGGCCCACAACTCGCGATAGTACGGAACTGATGTCGCGGCGTGGTTGAGGACGTACGCTAGGCGCTCTTCCTGCCAGCTTCGCCAGCGTTTGGGTCCCCATTCGTCGCGCTCGAGGGCTTCGTCAACAAGGCGGTCGGTATCTCTCGAATAGCGCCAGGTTTTCAGTGCCAAACCATGGATTGTCGCGGCCGCGCACCTGGCCCGGTAGGGAAGCGTATAGAACGCCTGAAGCGCGTTGCGATTCATTCCTATATTGGTCGGGCCACTGCTTGCAGGATCGACTTCCATTGGGGAAGAACTTGCTGCCAGTCGGATTGTTGGGCGCGGGCGCGACCGCGCGCGGAAAGATCTTGAGCTAAGGCGGGCGAGCCGAGGACCCGGACGAGAGCGTCGGCGAGAAGTCGGGCGTTTCCAGCAGGAACGAGCAAACCCTGGCAGCCGTTCTCAATTAGATCGGGGATTCCTCCTGAGTCACTGCTGACAATCGGCAGACCGGCGGCCATCGCCTCGACGACGCTGACGGGCGCGTTGTCGATACGTGAACTATTGAGGAATATTGACGACTGGCCGAGGATTCGCGGGATCTCAGATTTCGCTACAGCGCCGCAAAAGTGCACGGCGTCCGCTATGCCAAGGTGGCGGGCCAGCGCGTGCGATTGCTCGAGGCTCCCATCACCGAGGTCGGGTCCGTACATCGCGAGTGACGCGGCAGGATAACGATCGTGTACCTGGCGGAAAGCCGTGATCGCCGTGATTGGATCGTAGATTCGATGAAACGCTCTCACCCAGACTATGCGCTTGTCTACTCCACGATGCGTCGACGCTTTGTAGCGAGCGGTGTCGAGTGGGTTGGGGACGACCTCGATGTCGGGCCGCAAGGAGTGCAGTTCTCGCGCGAGGTAGCTCGACGGCGCGGTAACAGAGTGCGCAGCCTGTAGTAGGCGCCCTACGCGCCGACCGTGGCGCTTGGCGTACCGCGGTAGGTTGCCCCCATGCAGCGAGAGCACGAAGGGCTTTCTAAGTGCGACCAGGGCGGCAGCCACTGCTTGAGCCCACCGGAACCCCGGGCCGCTATAGAGATCGATCTGGGCGACGTCGTAGCTGCGCCGTCGCGCGAACGTCGTCGCTAACATGTCGGCGAGGCGGCCCGCCTTGTTTGGGCGGGCTGAAGTTGTCAACACAGGCATCCCGGTCTGCCGAAAGCGCTGCGCGAGCTCTTCACTCACTGTTGGATTTCTCCCGGATGCCGAGAGATGGTTGCCCACGAATAACGTCGAAATCATCGAATTTTACACGCGACTCTAGGCGACCGCGGTCCTTGGAAATTCGGCCGGTTGGCGAGGGAGTGCGAGTATGCGTCTAACGTTTTCAAGGTGCCTCTCGTATGTAAAACGCTCGGAAGCAAGCCGCGCGTTGTCGGCCATAGCTTGCCGCTGCGAAGGGTTGCGGATCAGCTCGTCGATAGCATCGGCGAAAAGCGCCGGTTGTCCGGGCGGTAGGTAGACGCCGCCACCGGTCTGTTGAAAAAATTCTGGAATGCACGATACCGCTCCGACGATCGGAACCACCCGAAACGCCATTGCTTCGCTGACGACTTTTGGCCAGCCCTCGCTCGAGGTCGGCAGAACCAAAAAGTGCGCTCGCCGATAAAGCTCGTTGAGGTCGGCGGTATTCAACCAGCCGTGGCGCCGAACTTTGTGCTCGGCGCCGGCGTTTCTGATGAGTGCATCGAGCGTGGGACCGTCGGGACCGTCGCCGACAATATCGAGTTGCGCGTAGTGCTCGCGCTCGCGAAGTTCCAAAAAGCACTGTGCGGCACGCGTCGCTCCCTTGGCCTCGTCGAGGCGCCCGACGAAAAGTAGGCGTACAGGGAGGTTGAGTAATTTTCGCCTCGTGAGCTCGGCGGCCCTCTGCCACTCAGCGCGGCTGTAGCTCGGGTTGAGGAAGTTGTGGATGTGCTTGCCGGTTCGCTGCGTTGAGTTCACAGTGACCTGGGCTCGGTGCGGTAGGTGCTGTAGACAGGTGCGCTGTAGGCGATAGCTGAGGCGATCGCGAGACGATGGAGTCCAGTCACCGGCATACTTTATCCAGCGCAGTCTTGGACGCTTTAGAAACGTCAGTAGAAGCACGGCAAGAAACCCGACATTCGATGGGCAACGGACAAAGACTGCGTCCGCCTGAGCTAGTTCACGGATGAGGACGCGTGTGTAACCCACGGCGACCAGTAGCAGATGCAATTTGTCCCGAAATCTTGGGCCTCCGGCTGGTTTGATCGCGACCAGTTCGATCTCGGGCGGATAGTGGCGAGCATGCGGAGGCGCCTTTCCGGCATGAAGGGGAGCGAGGTGGCGGATTTCTCCAAAGAGCTCAGATAGATACTCAAACTCCCTGACGATCGGCGCCCAGCCCGCCATCACAGTGCCGTTTTGGCGGTAGTGTTCGAGAGCCGAAACGATAAGCAGCCGCATGGAGATTACGCTTCGTAAGGTACGGGCGGTAGTGCTCGTGACCGCGCGGTCCGGCTGGACAAACGCGGCTTGATGGCAAGCGCTGAAAACCGAGTGCCCGAGAGCGCGGCCGCGCCGCCAAGCCCAAATATGAACCAGGGCGCCGATCCTGTTAGACCCGAGACGGTCCACAGATGAATGGATGTCGAACAGACCGCTGCAAGTACGGCGGGAATCCAACTGCAGTCGTTCGATCGCGAGCTGAGCGACGCTTTTAGCGAGCCCCAGGAAATCCACGCCAAGAGTAGGATGAGCGGGACAAATCCCAGCAGGCCGCCCTCGGCCAGCAATTTGACATAGGCGTTGTGAGGGGTCCGGCGGTTGTAGAAATCTTGTGGTTGGTAGCGCAAGGCGGGAGGCAGGTCGAGGTCGACCCATTCCTTGTCAAAGCGTCCCGCGCCTACGCCGACGAGCGGGTGTTTTTCAAACAGCAAGAGCCCTTTCGCGATTAGAACTTGGCGCGTTAGGTATGGCTTGTCGGTTTGCAAGTTGGCGAACGACTCGATACGCGCCGCGATCGGGCCTCGCCAGTTAGGGGGAGCGATGGTTGACACTCCGGCCGCCGCGATCAGCAATACCGCACACGCTCCGAGCGCCCCCGCTGCCTTTCCACGGACTAGAAGCAGTGCGAGTAAGACCGCTATTCCGATGCTCGAGGCGATCCACGAAGAGCGCGAGCCGTTCCCGATGATCGCGGCTACTACGAGCAGCCCTCCGAGCGTTGCGAAGATCTTTCCGGGCCCCCGAGATTGGACGACGTACCAAAGCGCTAGTGGACTGAACATCGAAAACACGAATCCATAGTCGTTTTGGGAAAGCCAGTGAGGGTTCCCGGCCCCCCAGGCTCCGATGAATATCGCCTCGATCAGCCGGATGGCCGCCAGAACGATCAGGCCAATCGCCGCCAGCTTCGCCGTCTCATTGCCGAGCTTATGGCGCTGGACGACCACTGCGGTGGCGGAGAACACGATGGCACAATAGACGTAGCGTGCCAGCAGCAGCGCCCCCTCGGCGTCAACGCTCTGAGCACTTCCCGCGAGTATTCGTATGCCCACGCCGGCGATCTGCGCAGACGCGAACAGGGCGGCCAACGAAAGTAGGTTGAAGTAGCGGGGGTGGACGAGAGCTCCTGAGCCGATCGCTTCGATAAAAACGAATGCAAACAGAGGAGCAGAAAGGGAGACGGCAACTTGAGGAAGGTCGAAGAACGGCAGGGTGAGTGAGAGAACGGCAAGGCGGAAGGCCATCACACCGACCGGAGTAAGAATCGGCTGCGACAGAGAATGGCCGATTGGCGCAGTCCGAATCATGCGACCTGCCCCCGGTATCGCCCCGGCAATTCCTCAAGACCATCGAGCGCCAGGTCGGCGTCGCGGTCCCAGTCGACATGCGGGCACAAGCGTTCCGAGCGCGGAGGACGTAAGACACCATCTAAAGCCCCGTGCGCGAATCCGATTCCAAACGCGGGTCGGCGAATGCTGTGGAGAAGAGTAGACGCCACTAGGCTGCGCGCGAGGGTCCAGCGTTGGACAAGCGTCGCGGAAGCCGACCCTCGGTAGTGATCGTTGACGAGACGGCGGCTGTATGCGGTCGCGTAACCTAGTTCTCGGGTGTGTTGAACGTACGCGCGGGTCGGGCTATCGCCAGGATGTAGGACCACGGTAGACGTGGCACACAGCAATTTGCCCCTTTCCAACAAGTGCCGGGAGATCACGGTATCTTCTCCGAGTCCCCAGCCACGCTCGGCCAGAGCGAAGAGGTCGTCAGGGAAGCACTGACGCGTCAGGAAAGAGGCGCGGATAGCCATTACGCCACCGCGCAGCCACTCGACAGGTTCGTAATCGCGGCCGCCGAGCGTCACTGGAATGCGCTCTCCATTTGGCGCGAGGTCTCCTGGGCCGTATCGCCGAGATACACCGAAGTTCGATCGTTCTTGTTTGGGTCGCGGCGTCAGGTGCGGTCCGGCAATCGATCCGAAAGCTATAGGAGCCGTGACTGCAGCTATTCGTCGATCGTGGCTTTCCAGAGGTCGCACAAGTTTTTGGACGATATCAGGGCTGGGCAGCCGCAAGTCGTCGTCGAGGTAGAGCAGCATTTCGCAATCGGCAACCGCGCGGCGGCCGAGCCACCGCTGATAGGGGAGATTGGCGTGGTTCGCTGGGAGATAGCGAGCGCTCAGATTTGACTGCCGGGCAATGGTCGCAATCACCGACCTGGCGCCGCCCTGACGGTTCGGAGAGCCGTCGATGACTGCAAGTACGTGCGGCTGGCGGCTTTGGCAGACAAGGTCCGCCAGTAGCCTCGCTAGCGGCGCGGGCCGCTTGAAGGTTGGGATGACGATTGCTAGGCGGCGGTTTTCCACTTCGAGGTACGGTTTTCGACTACCGAGGCATAGAAGTCGAGGTTGGTTTTGATCTGGCGAGAAGCGCTGAAGTACTGCTCCACACGCCCGCGCGCGGCGTCCGCAAGGTTCTGGCGGAGAGCCGAATCATCGAGGAGTTCCACCACAGCCGCGACGAGCGCGCCGGTGTCGGTCGGAGCGACCAGCCGTCCGCTGACGCGGTCCGTTATGATTTCCGGGCCGCTGCCGCGTGAGGTCATCACGACCGGAGTCTCACACGCCATCGCCTCGACGCATGCCATTCCGAAGGCTTCTGACAATGAGGCAAACACAGCGACCGTGGATCGGCTGTAGATCGCGGGCATTTCGTCATAAGGTTGCGGAGCCCTGAATCGTACGCGTTCTCGAACCGACGGCGGGAGACCGGAACGATGTTGCTTCCAGAGCACGCTTTGCTCTCCACCCGGGGGCAATCGCCCAACGAACGTAAATCTCGCGGAAGGCACGCGGGTGTGAATTCCGGGGAGGGCTGCGAAGATTTCACGAACTCCCTTGCGTTCGCTGACGGTGCCGGGGAAAAGCACTTCGGCTTCAACCCGAGGGCCCGGCCGACGACTGAACATGGCGGTGTCCACGCCGTTGTAGATTCCTACAATCGAGGCGATGTCGATGCCCGCCGCGCGGCTAGTCCGAATCGCGATGTCGCGGGATACCGCGACCAGCGCGTCGGCCATTCGCAGGTTTCGACGTTCTAGGTAATGATCGAGGCGGCCGGCCGAGCCACCGGCAACAGGCGCGTGGGCCAACGAGCAGCCGTGCAGCCGCACAATGAGCGGGGTGCCTGGGTGGCTCCACAGTGGCCCGCTCCAGTCGTGACTCTCGACGAGATCGGGTTTGATGACCTTGATCAGACGATTCAAGTGATCGCTAAGATGGCGGCTGGCTTGGAGTTGCGCGAGGCTCCAGGTCTTACCGCGCCAATGGAGCTCGGGGCTTTGCCGGAGGTTAGCCGAGATGCGGTAGACGTCGACCGAACCGTCGGTCGTCCAGCCCGATTGCCTCTGTGTCGGGTCGAGCCCGATGACGACAGCCTCGTTCCCTGAAGTGGCAACGCCGCGGGCCAGTGTTTGAACGACGCTGCCAATGCCACCGTGTGGAGCGGGCGGGTACTCGTTGCAGACGTATAGGATCCTCATGGTGCTGTTTGCGCGTGTGTTGCCAGAGAAACCGGCTGGGGCGTTCTGGGGGTGATTGTTCGAAGCGCGCGATCGACCGCCGATTCACCAAAAGGCAGTGAAATTCGCTTTGAGACGGTCCCGAGCGCGGCCGAGCCGGCCAGCTCGGCTGCTTCGCTGGGATTGGCGCACCGTGCTGCGAACTTGTCGAAGATTCGGGAGTAAGCGCGGCGCTGCCGGGGAAGCAAGCCGTCGTTGAGGTAGTTCAAGTTCACGACCAGCTTGCCCAGCGAGGCGAACTCCAACGCGACCGTCGAACGCGCGGAGAAGTTCCCTTCGGAATGTTCAACGGTCGAGCGCCAAATTCGCAGGTCGTCGTCCAATGGGAGATTCCAATCCGTTGACATGTCAACGTCCCAGAGCGGTCGCTGGAAGACTATTCCCGGGATACTGCCGAAACGCTCTTGCGTGTCCCGAGGATTGAGCCGCACTAGTAGCTGGGGACGCGACGGTAGTTTTCCAATGGCGATGGCCAACTCTCTCAGCGCCGCTACTTCTTGTGGCTCGACTCCGGGCTCGGTAGCGGTGTAGCACCAAAACGGCCGTTGAGGATCGAGCCCAGCCAGCGAGCAGAAGTCTGGGCGGGATAGCCGATCGGTAATTCTAAAGGCATCGAGGTGCAGTGAGCCGACGGGAGAAATGCGCTTACGATTGTGCCAGTGATTCGCGAAGGCCAGATCGTACGCGGTATCGGCATCAAAAACACCAATCGAGTCGAAGCTCATTCCTAAACGTGAATTCTTGTAGGGATCTTTCCAGGAATTCAGAACTGTATGAACCGGAAGTTGCAACCGGTTGGCGGCCAGCAACGCGGGCTTGACGCGAACTTCAGAATAGGTTGCGGTCAGCAGCGCTGCGATGTTGTCGCGTTGTAGGGCGTGGCTCCAGGCCAGCGGTCCCGCAAGATTTTGATTTAGCCACCTATAGGTGATCGGGCAATGGTGTCTGACGGCTGCGAGAAAACCTCCGTACAGATCTCCGCACACTTCTTCGTCAGGAAAAGCCCTTGACTCGATCGAGCCGCCGGTCATCAGCGCTAGGATCGGCTTCGCTACGTAGACAACAACCGGCCGGCGCTCAAGAAGCCGAGCGACCAGCCCGGACTGAACGAATGCCCGATACTCCGGGCCGTACGCGATCAGCACAGCAATTGCTTGATGGGAATGTATGGTCACGCCGCTCCCCCTGAGAAACAAAGCCGCAGTCGCGAGCCGATATCGGAGCGAGATGACAACAGCCAAAACGTTCCAACCGCTGTTGTGGTTGTTACGAGACCGAGCGTTGTCCACGGAGTGGAATTGCCGGCGGAGAAGCGGAGGGTTAGGGCCGCAAGAGCCGCGACCAGTAGCCAGCGGGGCGGCACCGGGGAGGAGGGTACTCGTTGATTCGCAAAGTATGCTTGGTGTGCCAGGCGAGGTAGGTACCATGCGGACGTTGTGAATGCAGCAATCGCGGTAGCGAACGCCACTCCCGCGGATCGCAGGGGCAGAACAAGAGCGATGGAAAGCATTAAGTTCAGCCCGCCTTCCGCCATTCTCGAGAACGTGGTTGGACGAATAATAAGCGCGGCGGAGAGGGCCGCGCGGTGGGGGATCAGCGCCGTTTGGACCACTAGGTTTAGCGCGAAGGCTGCGTCTAAGAGGAAGCCTCCATACTGGTCGGGGCCGACCCAGACAGTGACAAACGCTTGGTTGAGGGTGAGTATCGCTAGCGCGGCAATCCACCCCAAGGTTCTCGTCGTCTTCCGCAGAGCATCGTAAATGGCGGCGGCCCCGGCAATGTCACCTTGGCCCCGTGCAGCCGCGAGCATGGGCCGAGCGGCGTCGACGAAGTGATTCAGAAGCGTTTCAGCAAGGACGTAGAGCGAGGCGGTGATCGAGAAGCTAGTGACTGCCTCGAGCGAGACTAGTCGTCCAACGATTGCGCGGTCGGCTCCGACAATCAGCAACCCGGCGGCGGCTCCAATCGAGAGCCAGATTCCGCTACTAGACATTGCGATCAGCGATGTCGATTCCAGAGCCGTCGGGGAGAAAGTGCCTCGCGGGACCAGCGGCCAGGATCGCAACACAAGCCAGGCGCCACCGATGATCGCGGAGGCTACCCAGGCAGCCCCCAAGCTTGGCAACTCTCCGCCGAGTGTTAGCGCCGCGACGATCAGTCCCGCGCGCACCCATGCCTGGACGGCCCGGCCAGCCTGGTTGAGGTCGACCCGCTGGTGAGCCGTCAGCACTGCACCACAGACGTCGCTCAGTTTTGTTACCGCAAACGCAATCGTCAGTAGTTGGATGAGTAGAACCGTTTGCGTATTGCCGATTCCGAATAAGTTAGCGATATGACGCGCGCCCCATATGCCGGCAATCAGTACCAGCACGATGACGATCGATTGCCCGTACCAAGCAATGGCCAGCGGCCGTTCCGGGCGCGGGCGCGCTTTGCCAAGCTCGCGTGCTAGGTGAATTCTGAGGGCCGGCACGAAGCCGAAGTCCATCAGCGCTAGCCAAGGCACTAGGCTCGTTAGAAGAACATAAACAGCGAAGTCTCGATCGCCAAGCCGGGAAAGCAAGAACGGGGTCACCAGTAGGCCTAGTGCAGCCGTTGACAGCTTGACGGCATACCCGGTCGTGACGCCGCGGATGAACCGCGTTTGAGCGCCCACGAGCGGTGGACTATTCGGGCGATCAGATCTCACGACAGGTTCCAAAGGTTTCTTCTGACAGGCGGTCGTCCGTAACCGTTGAGTACTGAAAATGTGCGGCGTATGCCGTCTTGGCCGAGGCGGTCGAGGGCCGACGCCACATCTGAGCGGGCAGTATGATCGCTGCGGACGACGAGGGCAACCGCGTCCGCAAACTTGGCTACGATTCGCGCGTCGGCGCCGGAAGCCAAGATAGGTGTGTCGATGATGACGAAGTCGAAGGTCGAGCGACATTCAGCTAGTGTAGTGCGTCAATCAGATTGAACCTTAAGAAGAGCGGCTTTGCCGCGCTTGACCTTCTCAAGGGTGTCGGAAGCGGTAGCAGTCCAGATGAAGGGCTTGGGCTGCTGATTGTGTCGAGCGATGTAGTCTTCGATGGCGGTGGTGAGTTCGCCGACGCTACGAAAGACACCGTGGCGGATGCGCTTATCGGTGAGGTCTCGGAAGAACCTCTCCACCATGTTCAGCCACGACGCTGAGGTGGGCGTGAAATGGACGTGGAAGCGTTTATTGCGCTGCAGCCAGCGTTTCACCGTGGCGTGTTTGTGAGTGGCATAGTTGTCCACGATCAAATGGATCTGCTTGTCCTTGGGGGTCTGGTTTTCAAGCAAGCGCAAGAAGCGCAGCCATTCTTGGTGGCGGTGCTTGGGCATGCAGGTTCCGATCACCGAGCCGTCGAGCGTGTTGAGCGCGGCGAACAAGGTGGTTGTGCCGTTGCGTTTGTAGTCGTGGGTCATGGTCCGGCCGCGTCCCTTTTTCAGGGGTAGGCCGGGCTGGGTGCGGTCGAGGGCTTGAATCTGTGACTTCTCGTCGAGGCAAAGAACGAGGGCATGCTCGGGCGGGTTGAGATAAAGTCCGATGATGTCGTCGAGTTTTTCGGCGAAGCGCGGGTCGTTGCTGAGTTTGAAGGTCTTGACGCGATGCGGCTTGAGGCCGTGGGCGCGCCAAATGCGACCCACGGTGGAGGCGCTGACGCCGACCGCGGCGGCCATCGTGCGGCGGCTCCAATGGGTGGCGTTGGCTGGCGTTTCGCGGGTCGTCTTGTGGATGATCTGTTGCACTGTTGGGGAGCAGATGGCGGGCTTACGGCCGGGCCGCGGGGCGTCCTTTTCGATGCCGGCGACGCCGGATTCAAGAAAACGGCTTCGCCAGCGCGCCACCAACTGACGCGAGACCGACAGCTGCGCGGCAATCCGTTTGTTCTCAAGACCGTCGGCGGCGAGCACGATGATCCTGGCTCGCAACGCCAGACGAACAGCGACCCGACGACCGTTCGCGTAGCGCTCCAACTGCCTACGCTGCTCCTGCGTCAATGGGACTGGCTCTGCTCTTCGCATCCGTGTGCCTTCTACTAGTAAAGGCGACACGAAGATACTATAAGTTACATTATTTATGGCGCACTACACTAGAAAGTCACGGAAGCGGCCCATCGCCGCGGGTAAGCCGTCGGGATGATCGCCCGCCGCTAAGACGTACAGTCCAGGCGACTCCGCGATCGCGTGGATCGGCGTCGCGTCGGCTGCCGCGCCCGGGCCCGAGTGCAACAGCTCGCCTAGGCCGGGACTCAACGGGACTCCCATGCGCTCATGGATCGCCGGAGCGTGTGAGTTCGCATCGACAACGAGCGCCCTCCAACCGAGCGCCGACAGGGCTGCTGCGATTCCGATTGCGACGGTCGTCGTGCCGTCGAATCGCCCAAAGCCAGTGACGGCTACTACGCGCGGCGGTGGGTCGACTAAGGCTAACGAAGCTGCCAGTGACGACCATGACGGCCGACGGCCGACGGCCAGATCGATCGAGTTGAGCGGCGTTGGGACCGGGGAGTTTGGCGAGTTGTTTCGGCCGCTTAGATGAATTGAGTCGAGCCGACCGGCTCGCGGCGACAGCGTCGGTTTAAACCACGGTACGGTTCCTAGCTGAGATAGCTCGTTGACTCCAGCACTACGGGACACGAGCGACGACGCCTCAGTCGCGGCTTGTTCGAGGTCCTGTGGGCCGCGGATGCGTGTGTCAGAACGAGCTCGCACGAGCACAATGGCAAATCCGGCCAATGCCGCCAGCAGGGCACCCGCACCGGCGGCGCTGGAAGGGCTGGAGTCGGTCGGCCGGTCGGCCGCCTGTGCCCATTGAACAATTCCTATTTCGCCCCCGGCGACGGACACGAGCAGGGCTGCCTGCTCGACCTGGCGCATGACTTCGCTGAGCTGCGCCGACGTTACGTCGGCAGCGCGCCGCTACTGGTCAAAGCGTAAGCGCGCGTTTGCCGATTTGAAAACAAGCTCGCGCCTATTCTCTCGCTGTGCGATTAACAGTTGACCGCGCGCGGCCGAGGCGACGACTGCGGCCTCAAGCAACGATTCCCCATGAACGTCGGCGGCGGCGACTTCGGCGGTGGTTGATTCGATTTGTGCATCGAGCCGAACAACGGCTGGGTGTCGCGGAGTCAGGCTCGCAAGCAAACTTACTCTTTCGAGCCGCAAGTCGCTGAGGCGCTGCCGACTGCGCACTGAGGCGCTGGCGTCGGTAAATCCTGTATCCCTTCGAGCCTGCGCGTCGGCGCGCTCTACCTGTGCGTTTACGATCTGATGATTAAGTTCCAGAGCTGCTTGCGCTAGATTGTCCTCGACCGCATGGGTTCTGGCGAATCGCGCCAACTCCAACTCCTCCCGTTCTAGCTCGACTCCGAGTTGCTCCGCCCGCAAATGGAGTGTCCGCCGGATACGTTCAGCCTCGGACACTCGATCCGATCCGTGGGAGGCACCATATTCCGCCGCGAGGGCGTTGCTGATACCGACGGAGACCTCCGCCGAGCTTGATTGAGTGACGATCTCAACGAGTCGACCGCGACCAACCGGACGGACTTCGAGGTTGCGAATCGCAAGCTCGACGGCATCACCGGCGTTGGGAAACCGAGCGCGAACTTTTGCCGCCGCCCTTGAGCGAAGATCTGGAGCGCGCAGCAACTCGACCTGCGTATCGATATCGGCGTGGCGAGGACCGGAGGCGCCGACGCTCTCGGTGCGCAGATCGCTTAAACCGAGAAAAGCCGCGTTCAACGGCCGCAACTCTATGAGCGTCCGAGCGCTATATAAAGGAGTGCGGAGATTGACGCCGACGTACCCGAAGGCGGCTCCGGCAGCTATGCACAGAGCCAGCCAAGTTGCGCTTCGCCGGATCGCTGGTAGGTAGCTCGGCATCTTCGCCCTGGGAAGACGAACGTGGTAGCGCAGCACTCGCGGCGGAGTCCCCACCATATCTCCGGTCCGTTCGCGAACGGTCTGCTGGCTAGCCCGCATTTCTCACCACCTGACGGCGAAAACACGCGAAAGGTGCGCCACTACTTCGTTGCGCTCGATCGTCGTGCTCGACGGACTGCAATAGTACGCCTCCGCGCGCCAACCGTCGCCCGCCTCGTATTGACGCACCTCTCACGCACTTTCGCTCGCCACCTGGTGAGAAATGCGGGCTAGGTCTTCGAGACATCTAGGCGGAGGCCGGGAGAACCCATTCCGGCCGCAGTTCCACGGAAACGGAGCGTTGCAGAATCGCTATCGACAACACGATGCAATCTTTGCCGCGAACTCGTTCGATGACTCCTTCGAGTCCCGCCAGTGGGCCGTCGTGCACGCGGACGCTGGCGCCGGCCACTAGATATGGGCGCGGCTCAGAGGACAATCCCGATGCTGAGACCACCTGGATCGCGCTGATTTCGGAATTGTCGACCTCGGCCAGCTTGCCGCCAAACGAAACCAGCTCGCGGACGCCGTGGCATCGCAGAGCCGCGGATTTCGAATTAGGCCCGAAACGTGCGAACGCATATCCAGGAAATAGCGGCAGCTCACTCACTTTCAATCTGTCTGACCAGCGCCGGCGGCTCTTGTAGAGCGGTAAAAACGCTTCAATTTCTTTCGTTCGCAAAGCTTCGTAGACCTTGAACTCGTAGCGTGGGCGCACGACGAGGGCGTACCACGGCCGGTCGGCGATAGGATCTCGAAGATCCAGATAAAGCTCACGCTGCATGAGTCCCAAAACTAGGCCTCTCAAGGAATAAAAACGAGATTAAGGGTGGGGGGTAGGCTGCCCCCGGGCAGTCACGAGGGTCGGCCCACCCAAGCAACTGGACAGTCGACCGCCCGTGAAAGGGCAAGTGGCGGATACCGCCGGATCGACCGCGATTCAGAATACCAGGCCGTCGGCCAATTTCAATCGAAATTCTGTATAAATTCCGATTTTCATACTGGTGATTGCGAATTACGTGAGGCCACGCCGGACTTGCGGTCCGACCCGATACAATGGTTGCAGACGCCGAATGTCCCCGAGGAGAGGTGGCCGAGTGGCTGAAGGCGCACGCTTGGAAAGCGTGTTTAGGGGTAACTCTAACGAGGGTTCGAATCCCTCCCTCTCCGCCAGTTTGTTTTCGATGCTTTAGGGCTTTGCCGCGCGACCGCGGGGGGCAGCGAGTTCAAGAGTCCGATTCGGGGCGTCGCTCCTAACCCGCATTGCTCGCAATATCGTGGCCAATGCGGGCTCGAGTGTGGAATGAATTTTTCATCTCATCGCTCACTCCACCGACTTGACTCGCTATTATTCGTATGGGCAGCGCAGAGGCTTGCCGCGGCAGCCGATTCCTGCCACACTGCCGGGCGATCAAAAGCGGAAGCCGATAGTAGAGAAGGGAACAAGCATCATGGCGTTTGATCGGAGAGGATTCCTCGCCGCGTCTTTGAGCGCGACTCTGGCGGCTGTGCAGTCGAAGGTTGCGCGTGCTCAGGCGGCGCCCCAAAACACCGGTAGCGGCCGACTCGGAATTCCAGGCCCGTACCCAGGCCGAGTGGTCGCCGTCCACCACCCCAATAGCATCGTCTCCGGCTCGTACGAGGCGCGGCCCATCGAGAGCATGATTGATCGCGGCATGAGCGAGCTGACGGGCGCTGAGAGTGCGGTCGATGCCTGGCGAAAGTTTTTTGAGCCGGGCGATGTGGTCGGCATCAAGCTCAACCCGGTCGGAATGCCGCACGTCATCTCCGCGCCCGAGGTGCTGCACCCGATCATTCGCGCGCTCGAACACGTTGGTATCCCGCGCCGCGATATCGTCGCGTACGATCGCTACGGCGAGCAGTTTCAAAATGCGGGTTTCGTTGAGTGGCTGCCCGAGGGAGTTCGCTGGACATCGGGATCAGCTAAGAGCCCCAAGATTCAACTCGACATGGAGGGCTACGACCGCGACGTTTATATGGAGATGCCACTCGTGCATCCAGACTACGCGGAGGACTATGACTTAAGCGACGCTCATGCGCGGCGCTCCTACGTCGCCAAGTTCTTGACGAAAGAGGTCAACAAGGTCATCAATCTTTGCGTGATGAAACACCATCAGTCGGCCGGCGTCACACTTGCGTTAAAGAACATGTCACACGGCCTGGTCAACAACGTTAGCCGTAGCCATGCTTCAACGACAGCGAACGCCTGCGGCATCTTCATTCCAGCGGTTGTGGACTTACCCGTCGTTCGCGAAAAGCTCGTGCTCCACATACTGGACGGCGTACAGGCCGCCTATCATGGCGGCCCGGGAGGCACCGTCGGCAAGTATATGTGGGAGCACAAGACCATGTACTTTGCCACCGATCCCGTGGCACTAGACAAGACTGGCTGGCGAGCGATTGACAAGAAACGGGTCGAGGTTGGACGAGCGCCTATCGCGCTACTCAAGCCGGACGACGATAGCCGCTGGCTCAACGCACAGGTCGAGCACATCGAGTTGGCGTCGAACTTCGGGCTCGGCGTATTCGACGACGACAAGATAGATCTGAGGCGGATCGATCTTGGCTAGTTGAATGGGCATAGCCCCTCATTTGTCACCACACGGCGATCGAAAGTGCGCGCAGGGGCGAGTCAATACGAGGCGTGCGAATGTCGGGACGCGGTGGCGTACTCTTGCGGGCCGCAGCATCAGGGTGAGAACGGCGCTGACAAACTAGACCACAGAACGGCGTTTTAAAGCCGTTCAAGGGCGGCGGAAAATTAGACCGCCCGGGTGGTCCGCTGGCATCCATTCGGTGTTTTGTGGAACACGGGAAGGATGTATCGCGTGGAGCTATATGCTCAAGTACGGCGCAGTGTCTACGTCGAAGGGCTGAGTGAACGCGAAGCCGCCAAGCGGTTTGGCTTAGCGCGGGAGACGGTGCGCAAAATGCTGCGCTACGCTGCTCCGCCGGGCTATCGGCGGAGCAAACCGGTGAGACGGCCGAAGCTCGAAGCGTTCACCGGAATCATCGATCAGATCCTGCTCGACGATCAGCAACAACCAAAGAAACAACGTCACACCGCGAAACGCATCTTCGATCGCCTACGCGAGGAGTACGATTTCAGCGGTGGCTACACGATCGTCAAGGACTACGTCCGCGAGAAGAAGCTCGGTGGACAAGAGATGTTCGTGCCACTGGCGCATCCGCCCGGCGACGCGCAGGCCGACTTCGGCGAAGCGGTTGTCGTTATCAATGGAGTCCAGCGCAAGGCGCACTTCTTGGTTGTCGATCTGCCGCACAGCGACGACGCCTTCGTTAAGGCCTTTCCCGCCGAGACGACGGAAGCCTTTTGCGAAGGACACAACGCCGCGTTTCGTTATTTCGACGGCGTGCCACGCAACATCGTCTACGACAACACGACGCTGGCGGTGGCAAGGATTCTCGGCGACGGCACGCGCAAACGTACGCGGGTGTTCAGCGAACTGCAGTCGCACTACCTGTTCGCCGATCGTTTCGGGCGTCCGGGCAAGGGCAACGACAAGGGAAAAGTCGAAGGGCTAGTGGGCTTCGCACGGCGCAATTTCATGGTGCCGATCCCGAGATTCGAGAGTTGGGAAGCCTTCAACGAACACCTCGAAGAGAAGTGCCGAGCCAACCGTGAACGGCGTTTGCGACGGCACACCGAAACCGTCGGCGAACGCTTCGAGCGCGATCGGGAAGCGCTCTTGCCCTTGGCACCGACAGCCTACGATGCCTGCGACAAACGCTCGACAAGGGTGACTTCGTTGTCGCTGGTGCGCTACGCGACAAACGATTATTCGGTGCCAACGCGTTACGGCCACCGCCAGGTCCTGATCAAAGCCTACGTGGATGAGGTAGTGATCTGTTGCGGCAGCGAAGAGATCGCCCGCCATCAGCGCAGCTATGAACGTGAAGAGTTGGTTTTCGATCCGCTGCACTACTTGGCGTTGTTGGAACGCAAGACCAACGCGCTCGATCAAGCCGCGCCGTTGGTCGGCTGGGAGTTGCCGCCGGAGTTTGCGAAGCTGCGACGACTGCTCGAATCGCGGTTGGACAAAGCGGGCAAGCGCGAGTACGTACAGGTCCTGCGACTGTTGGAGGACTTCCCCCTTGAGCACGTCGCAACGGCGGTGCGCCAAGTCTGTCTACTGGGAACGATTGGCTTTGACGCCGTCAAGCATCTACTGCTGTGCGCGATCGAGCAACGTCCGCCGAAGCTCGACTTAACGAAGTATCCCCACCTGCCGACGGCTCAGGTCGAGCAGACGTCGCCGGCATCCTATCTGGCGCTGCTAGCAGGAGCAAGCTGATGGCGAAGTCGAGAATGCTGCTGGAAACCCACCTGAAAGCGCTGCGGCTGCCGACCTTCCTGCGCGAGTACGACAAACTGGCTCGGCGCTGCGCCGCCGAAGGCTTGGACTTTCGGGACTTCCTACAGCAACTCTGCGAGCTGGAACTGGTCGATCGCGAGCAGCGGGCGACCGAGCGTCGCATCAAGGCCGCCAAGTTCCCGGTGACGAAGAGTCTCGACACGTTCGACTTCTTGGCCATACCCTCGGTGAACAAGAAGCTCGTTCTGGAGCTGGCGCGCTGTGAGTTCATCGACCGCCGTGAGAACGTCTTGGCGCTGGGGAACTCCGGCACCGGCAAAACGCATATCGCCTTGGCGCTGGGACTGGCAGCTTGTCAGAGCGGCTATCGCACACGTTTCACCACCGCCGCGGGATTGGTCCATGAACTGCTCGAAGCCCGTGACGAACGGCAACTACTACGGGTCCAGAAACAACTTGCCAAGCAGGATCTACTGATCGTCGATGAACTGGGCTATGTGCCGCTGTCGAAGACCGGGGCAGAGCTGCTGTTCGAGATCTTTTCGCAGCGCTACGAACAGGGCTCGACGTTGCTGACCTCGAACCTGCCGTTCACCGAGTGGACCGAGGTGCTGGGTTCCGAACGCATGACCGGCGCTCTGCTTGACCGGCTCACGCATCACGTCCATATCCTCGAGATGAACGGCGACAGCTACCGCCTCAAGCAAAGCAAAAAGAAGCGCCCGCGCTCTTCAAACTGACCCGCCGGCCGCTCGCGCCGGTTTGCGTGGGCCGTCTTCCACTACGCCTGGGCCGCCCTAAAGGGCGTCCTCAGGCTCCGTTCCAGCCGTCCCACGCAAACCGCTGGATCCCCGCCAACTGGTCTATTTTTGCTCCGCCGAAGCGGTCTACATTTACTCCGCCCTTGACATCAGGGGCTGAGAAAAAACCTCGATAGGCATTGTGGCTGTCCGAGGGTGCGACATGTCGCACCCCTACAACACTGATAACAAGTAAGTTGCGCGTAGGGGCGTAGCGGGCTACGCCCGTTTCTCGAGTTTGCGGAGGTTTTTTCACACGCTCTCAGCGACCGGGCACTTTAGAAAATTCGATAGGCATCGAAACTTTCAGTTCGGACCCACTTTCGCGCTCAACTAAGCTGAGCGACCCTTCTGAAAGGTCGGCTTGGGCGACACCCTGGTATGTGTTGGGAATCGGAGTTAAGAATCCAACGTAAGAGCGTGTCTTGCTTTCTGATGCGTCGAGGAAGTCCACTAGCGCCCGTCCGAAGATCTTGCCTTTCTTGACCAGCACTGGGAACGGCTGATGCAATCCTGTCGTCCCGAACTCGAGGCCTCGCGCCAGCGGCATTTCGTTCTCGACGCGACGCCAGAGATTGAGCCAAGGGTAGTCGGCCGTCCGCCAGATGTAGCCGATCAGAACCCCCTTCGCTGGGTTCGCCGCCGTTACCCAACCGAACTCGTCGTCGATCACGTAAGAGACGACGTTCGGATCGTGATTGTCTGAGAGAAATCGAAGATTAACGAGCTTGCCGTCGTTCAGCGCCATCGGCCAGGCTACCGACGGCTCTTCAGGATGCGGCATCGAGCCACCCTGCATGAATCCCTTTCTTGCATTCGAATCGACGACCACAGTCTTGTCGAGGAAGGGGGGACCAATCGTAGGGTGCTGCACCATGTTGTAGACGCGGCCCAGTTTTCTATCATTCGTCACGGTCTCTTGCACGTGAAACCATTGACCGTTCGCCGCGAGGTTGATGCGACGGTCAACCTTGAGGCCCGCCATCGGGAGATCGGCGGTCATGCGAACGACTGTCGACTGCTGATCGACGACGTTCCAGGCCACCTTCGATGCCTCGCCGTGACCCGGCTTGCCATTTGCTTGTTCGGATTCCGACGGCTGTCCCCATCGATCCAAGCAAAGGAAGTGACTCATCGAGCGAGGCTCATCGCTGGGCCCGCTGTTCGCCCAGCGCAGCGGATTCAAGCCGTGCTCAGCGAGATGGAAATCAACGATTGAGCCACCGAGTATGTCGACAACCAGGCGGGCTTGGCGACCCTCGAGTACTACCGAGCGGCGGCCCTCAACCAGTTGCTCCTCCGCATGCGATGTCACAGCTACCAGTAAGAGAGCGAGCGAAATCGAATAGAGGCGCATCATCCCAAATCCGTGGTTGTTAGCTTCACCGCCCACGCTACCCGATCGATCTCTGGCGCGCACGGGATTACTGAATCGTTAGCGTGTAGGGCACTAGGCGGAGGATTCCTCCTTGCATCAGTGCCGGCCAACCGGTCATCTCACCGAATTCAGAGCGCACGAGCTTCG
Organism: Bryobacterales bacterium; assembly: GCA_965247305.1. Classification (GTDB taxonomy): domain Bacteria; phylum Acidobacteriota; class Terriglobia; order Bryobacterales; family UBA6623; genus CATQHP01. The sequence continues at coordinate 904,228 of OZ252030.1, forward strand.
CTAACGGGTCGGCGCGAATGAGGCTGTTGCGCTCGAAAAGAACTTCGATAAAATTCCTCGGTGCCGGGTAGCTGATCACTTGAATGTCTTCGTCCGCATCGATACTGGCGGCTTCTCGAGCCAATTCGATGGATCGCTGAAACCCGCCAAGTTCATCGACCAAGCCGTTTTCGAGGGCTTGCGTGCCTAACCAAACTCGGCCTTGAGCTATCTCGTGGATCCCCGCATAGTCGCGACCGCGTGCCTCGGATACTCTCGTAACAAAGGTCTTATACACCGATTCCACACTTTCACGTAGCTTCGCGCGCTCGCCGGCGGTTAGCGTCCGGAAATCCGTGTCGATTCCTGCATAACGTCCACGCGTCAGAATTTCTTTATTGAGTCCAATTTTTTCGTAGAGGCCGCCTAAACTGAACTTGCCAAAATAGACGCCGATCGAGCCGGTGTAGGTCCCCGGGTAGGCAACGATCTTCGTATCTTCGGAGGCGGCAATGTAATAACCGCCTGAGGCCGCCATGTTTGACATCGAAATTACTAGTGGCTTTTTTTCGCGTAAGCGCCGCACGGCGCGAAGCATTTGATCGGAGGCGATCGCGTCACCGCCGGGTGAGTTGATTCGCAAGATTACGGCCTCGATCTCGTCGTCTTTGCGAACGTCGTCCAACGTTTTGATAAAGCTTCGCGCTCCAAGCACCCGTTCGCCTGTGAATGGATCACTCTGGCTTTGGCCAGACAGGATCGTGCCCACGGCGTGAACCATCGCAATCTTTCGGCCGCCGCCAAAGCCGGCAAACTCTGGTGAGTAGTACTGTCGAGCGCTGACTCGATTGACTTCGTCGAGGCCTAGCTCGTCTTTCAGGCTGTCACGAAACTCGTCCTCGTAAAGAACCTCGTCAACCAACCCATACTCCAGGGCCTGGACAGACAAGAACGGCCCATTGTCGACTACGCCGCGCCAGTGAGCGACATCGTTGCCGCGGCCTTCAGCGAAACCGGCGAGCAGTTGCTCGTAGATATTGTCGAGCATCGCGTTCGTTACCTCGCGAAACTCGTCCGACATATTGGTCCGCGAGTACGGCTCGACGGCGCTCTTATACTTGCCGACGTTTTCCATCTCGGCAGTCACACCGAGCTTGTCAAATGCGCCCTTGTAGAACGAAATCTCGGCGCGCAGGCCTTTGACATCAAGGACGCTTTCGGGCTGGATGACGACTTTGTCGGCAATCGAGGCTACGTAGTAATCGAGTCCGCCAGCCACGGTGAGATATGCCCAGACCGGCTTGCCGGACTCTTTGAAACTTTCGATAGCCCAGCGAATTTCTTGCGCCTTCGCCCAACCGGCCCCAAAACCGCGGCACTCCAGAACCACGGCCTTGATGTCATCATCATCCGCCGCCGCCCGGATTGCCTCAGTGAGCGAATACAGGGTGAGCGGCGCGCCGTCGCTATCGCCAAACTGTTCGAAAGAAAAATCGGTCTCGAGATGCTCAGGAATGTCGCCAGACAGCCGTAGCGCTAGTATCGAATCAGATGCTACGGCGGGCGGGCCGCCCTGGCCAAATAACATCACCAATACACCGATGAACAGCGCGAAGAAGACGGCTAAGACCAGTCCTGTGAGAATTCCAAGCAGGTATTTCGTCATGCTGTTCATTACCGAGTGCTCATTATATCGGTGAGTTTGGTAGGCGCAGACCAGGGCATTGCGGAATTCGCAATGTTGCGCAGACTAGACGACCAGCGGCTGGAGGCCGGTAGGTTCGATTTCGGCTGAAAGTCGAAGGGCGCGGCTAAAGCATTTTCACCGAAAGCGTAGACCGGCAGGTGGACACGCCGGCCGCGCGTGCTGGGTCGGAAAGAACGTCGGCCCGGAGGTCGACGCGGCCCGCCGGAGGCGCGCGCCACAAATCCCCGCGAGAGTGCGTGCAGCGGTATCTAGAATCAGTCTACGTAAATCATGAAAATGCTCTAAAGCCGCGAGCAAGGGTAAGGCGTACAGTTCGACGTCACCTTCGCGACCCCGGGTTGCAGCCGGGGCTAGCACAAACTTCGCCCCATCAGGGGCTCATGGATTTACCTTTTCTAGTGCGTCCGTTCTGATCTCGACAGTAAAACGGTGGGTTTAGGCCGGGTCGGTGGAACTAAAAACCCCGAGCGGCCCGCTGGTACGGACGGCTCGGGGCGGGCTGGCACGCTCGAAGTCTTTGTCGCGCCAACTATGCAAATAATTTCGACAGCGTCCTAGGGAACCAGGCCAAAACGACGGGCCACGCGGCCCAACAAGTCTTGCACGTCGTCGAGTTGGGTTTGCAACGAATCAACTTCGGCCGACAGCGCCGCGTTATCCGCTTGCAACTGCCTAATCAAACTTGTCCCTCGCGGGTTCAGCTGGCCGCGAATGTGACCACCGCGGTTCGCCACGGTGTGAACGTTTACATAAAATCCCGCGGGATCGGCCAGAATCTCTTCAACCACAGCAAGCTGGTCCGCAGAATCTACCTCAACGACATTGGTGAAATTTCCCCCGCCCTGTGGATTCGTCATCCGGGGGGCCGCTAAACCGGACGGAACCACGACTCGTCCGCTCGTTCCGGCGGCGCCGCGATGGATGTGCAGGTTATTCACGCTCTGCTGGCCTTGGAACCGCCAGTTCACCCGGTACGTGACGTAAGCTTTGGTCGCCACTCCACCAGCGTTTCGGTCGACTCGGAACTGCACTTGTCCGCCGCCGACCGAACTGTCTCCGATCGCATTCGGTACGTTGCTCGAATTCAGCTCAAGCATGAACGAGACGTTTTCCGTCTGCGCAAAAAGTAAACCAGGAGCGGCAACTAACACCGCTAAGAGAATCATTCGTTTCATATCAATTAACCCTTCTTGAAACCTAGAAGCCTCAGATGCGAGAGGCTGGTACGCAGGCGGGACCCCAACTTTCCCCCGCCCGTGGGAAGGTTAGCGAACCTTGACGCGGCTTGATCGGATATGTGTGTAAGTTTTCGTACATATCCGCAGGCGTCGCAAGTTGGGCGGTAGGCCTGCGCGGTGGTGCCGCCAGCCCGCAGGACAGTCGCTGGCAGTACCCGGCAGCGAAGACTGGCTCAAGCTCGTGTAGGGGCAAATCGTTGACCCCAGCGCGCTATCCCGCACGATCACCTCTGGGTGAGAGATCGACTGCAAAGTCCGTAACTGCTGGAACATCACCTGACGTACACAGGCTCGGGCAGATACGGGAAATCGTTTTTGGCAGTGGTTGCTTTTTAGCCTAGCCTTCCGACTTGTCGAGCTCTTGTAGCAAGTTGCGCAGATCTTCTAGCTGACCGCGGAGTTTCTTTTCGCGGCTGGATAACGAGATGACGTAGCCGATGTGCAAGGCCCAGCCGATGCTAAACGCCGCCCATAGCCATTTCAGATTTTTGAGAACTTCCTCTTCCATGGTTTCTCCAGCTAGCTAAGTGCGTGGACCTGCCTTCGTAGCGCGTCTGTCTCGCGGCGCAACGCCTCGAGGCCGCGGCGGGACCTCACGAGGCACCAGAACAGCATCCCAAGCGCAAACATCGTAAAAAACAAAACAAACGTCATTCTCGGATCGAGCGAACCATCGCCGCCAATTACGGGCGCGGGATGTTGCGTTCGCCACCAACGGTTAGCCATGTAGACGATCGGCACATCAACCATTCCAAATATCGAAACCACCGCGCAAACGACTGCTCGTTGCGTCGGCTCTGAAATCGACTGGCGCAAGATCAGATACGCAGAGTAGGTCAGCGCCAGGATGAGCATCGCGATCAAGCGATGGTCCCATGCCCAGTAAACGCCCCAAATCGGCTTGGCCCAAAGGCAGCCCGTGATGATGTTTACAACGGCAAACAAAAGTCCCACTTCGTTGGCGGCAACCGAAAGATCGTCAAACTTGTGGCGGCGATTGATTAGGTACACAATCGCCGAGACTCCACCGATGAAGAATGCCAAAAATGCGACGGCGGCGGACGCCACATGGAAGTAAAAAATTCGTTGCACAATCAACATCGTGGCTTCCATCGGAACCCAGACGAAGATCAGGTAAATAGCCGTCAAAACACTGATCGTAGTGATAGCGGCAAGTGGCTTTGGAACGCTTTCGCTCATGGCGAACACAGTTCCCATTGTAACCTGGGGTTTCTTTGCGGAGATGACGAAACGCCAGCCGACAATTGCCAGGTGGTGAGAAGTACGGACTAGGCGTCGAGCATCGCAGCCATTAGAGTTCCCTTGGCCGTGGTATGCAACGGGTCGGCGGCAACGCGTACCTCAGAGATCTCAATCCCAAGATCCTTAGCCGCTAGCGCCTTCCGGAATTCGACATCAAAACTGCCCGCCTGCGACGTTCCACCGGCGATCACAATTGGAATGGCGCGGTCCATCGTAGGCACTTTCTTCGATTCGCGCAGTTCGCTCTCGAGCTTGTCGACGGCGGACTGAATCACGTCTTTGTAATAGACCGATAAAGCCTGATCGATGGTGTTCGACGACAATCCGTTCAGCGCGAAGCCATGCTCCTTGCGAATACGCACGGTCATCGGAGTCTCGCTGTTCACGTTCGCGGCGCTGTGATCGATGTAGTCCCCGGCGCGGTCGGTTGCAAAAGACAACACCGGCATACCGAAGTAAGAAAAGCACATGTTGCACATACCGCCGCCAAAGCTCACTCCGATTCCGGTGAAGTTGGCGTCCTCGAGCTCGGCATAGACGACCGCCAAGCCTTCGTTGAGGCTGGTCACTTCGTAGCCGAGCTTCTCGAGGATTTGAGTCACGGTGCGCTCGTGGTAGATCAGATTACTTTCGTTTGAGCTTGAGGCCGACGGTACGCTGAAGCAGATCTTCTCGCCGGGCTTGGCGCTGCCGCACATTTTGCGAAGCGCGACCTCGATCATCTCCAGCGACTTGGGCTCCTCGGGATTGAGCAAGCCGGTCTGCATCGGCCGGCGAGTGTCGCCGCTAAGCATGTTGGCGAACTGTTCAACGCGGTTGCCATAAGCAAGAATGGCGTTGGTATCGACCTTGTGCATGATTTGCTCACGGTCGAGCATCTGTTCGGTGACCTTCGAGTAGGGGAGGGACACGAAGGCGTTTAGCTGTGACTCGAACTGAAAACGGTTGTCGCGGGATGTCGCCAGCACAATTCGACTGGTTCCCATATCCAGGCCGCGGACCTTCGATGTGGTTGGGGCGACGATCGTCGGCTCCGGTTGAAATTGTTCAATCATTTATCTTTTCTCCGGCGCGGGCCCGGCGAGCCGTCCGCATATCTTGAGAGGTTTTTCGATAAGCGGCCTGGCGCTGTTTTCGAAATTGAGCGAGCGTTTCTTGATGCTCATCCGCTTGAGCGTAGAGCGACGTTTGAGCTCGTCGCATGCCAGGCCAGATCTGCCCGCCAATTACCGCTACGAAATCGTTGTCGTAGGTGAACCCCCAGTGGGCGACGCTGCTTAGACTTAGCTCGTAGTTATTGGGCAGTCCAAGATCACGAAACGGGAAGCGGCCCGCGAAATCGGTGTGGTATCCGATCCTCATGTTGTCCGGATTTACCGAAACCATCTCGTGCGTTACACAGTTCTGCTCGGGGATGTTGTGCTCAGACCGCAAGACTTCGGTCAGCAGCCGCGCTGCATTGACCTGAGCCGGCGTGATGCGGCTTTCGGTAGGCGCATCCGGATTGAGCGCCTCGGGGCGAGTCTCGAACGCCACGCCGATGAAGCTGTCATTGAGATTGAGATAGGCGTTGCCGTCATCGGCCCAGACGGAGTATCCAGCGTGAAAGGCAACCTCTTCGGCGGCGACAGTGCGATAGACCTGTCCAAAGCGGTCGATGACGGAATTGTAGAGTTTGCCTTTAGCGACGAACTTCAGCAGGCCCCGGCCTCGGGTGCGAATGAGGTCGTTGTTTTGCTTCTCAAGTGGGGGCGAGACCTCGCTGACGGTCGTGTGATAGACGATGCCCGCCGGCGTGGAACGCCAGGGCTTATCAGCGGGCTCATCTGGGGCTCCCACCTTGTAGACCTGGTAGGAGCGCTTGGCATTGCTCACCTGGTGTGCGTTTGAGATACGCAGTCCGTTGCTGTAAAGCTCGTTGTCCGCCTGCTGCTCGACTGTCCAGATCTCAAGCGCGGCGTGGTTTCGATCGAACGGCGATTCCAGCGCCGGCTCAACCGTCACTTTGTCTGAAACCGTTGGGCGCTGAATATTCGAGGACGGCGACGTGGCGACCCCAACTGTCATTAAGAAGCAAACGCTGAACGCCAACGCCATTTTTGGGCGAACCGGCATTCTAAGGCCAGAGTTTGGGGCGCTTTGAAAGATGCAGGCCGACTGAATCCCGAGCCGATCACGAACAGATAGCTCACTACGAATGCCAGGGGCGGCCCCAACTAGCTGCTCGAGTACTTGGTAATGGCTGTAGCGTTCGTCGGCAAGCGCGGGGTACGGGCCTGAAAGGACCTCTCCGCAGGTCCGCACGAACTTCAAGCGCTCGACGGGGTCGGTGATCCGGGCGGAATGCCGCTCAATCAATCGAGTGATTTTCGGATCTGATATTAGATCCATTGTGATTTCCAGGAAAGTACTATTCATTCTAGTACCAGTGGGTCAGTACCTCACGTACGCACAAGACCCTAATACCCCTAGGTATCTTGCCTTGCTACCGACGAAAAAAGTGCTCGGAAGGTCGTGTTTAAACGATTCGTAACCATGAACGGCAGCGGATCGCCTAGGGCGTTGACATGCGCTGCGATAAGTGGCATGCTCGTGGGCGGTGGGCTCACCGCCAAAGGAGAAACTCCAAATGACCTCGAAAAGTTGGCTCCTCCTAATAGGAGCAGTTGTGCTCAGTGCCTCGCTCGTTGTTGCAGCGTCGCATGATTCCCAGTTGAAGGCTGGAGCGGCGAATCTCGAATCCGCCGGCGTCTTAGCGTTCGGACCCGATGGGGTCCTCTTTGTCGGCGACTCCTCCGCCGGCGCGATTTACGCCCTCGACACCGCCGACGCGAAGGCCGGCTCGGGCAAGGTGAATGTGGAAGGGATCAATGTTAAGGTCGCCGCAATGCTCGGTAGCGCGCCCGACCAGATCATGATCAACGACGTAGCGGTGAATCCGATTTCGAAGAACGCCTACCTTTCCGTTTCGCGCGGACGTGGGCCCGACGCCACACCCGTAATTTTGCGGGTCGACACCGCGGGTAAGATTGGCGAAGTCGATCTTGGGAACATCAAGCATTCAAAGGCAATGCTTCCCAATGCCCCCGACGCCGACGCAAAGGACCGTCGTGGCCGCAGCTTGCGCGCGGAAGCGATCACCGACATTCATTATGTTGACGGCCAAGTATTTGTGGCCGGTCTCTCAAATGAAGAGTTCGCGTCGAATTTGCGGTCGATTCCATTCCCTTTTGAAACTGTCGCCGCCGGATCGAGCGTCGAGATTTTCCACGGCGCCCACGGCCGTTGGGAGACGAACTCTCCCGTTCGCACCTTTGTTCCTTACTCGATCAAGTCCGAGTCTCATTTGCTGGCCGCTTACACCTGTACGCCGCTGGTCAAGTTCCCGGTTTCGCAGCTAAAGCCCGGCACCAAGGTCGTCGGCACGACGATTGCCGAACTCGGCAACCACAATCGTCCGCTCGACATGATTGTGTATAACAAGGCTGGCCAAGACTACATCTTGATGAACAACTCAAGCCGCGGCGTCATGAGGATGTCGACCGACCGAATCGACACGTACGACCCGATTACGGCAAAGACCGACGTTACAGGGTTGCCGTATGAGACGTTGGATCAGTTCAAGGGTGTGCAGCAGTTGGCACAACTTGATGACTCTCATGCCCTTTTGTTGGTGCAAACCGACGCTGGTGCGATGAACCTCGAAACCATCGCACTTCCGTAAGGGTCTGGAAAATTAACACAGGCGGCTCCATACGGGGCCGCCTTTTTCCGTTAGGGCTAAATGCAGTTACAACCACCAAAGGTATTGAGACGTAGGCGGCCGGCTCGGCTACGAATTCGCCTGGCGCTCCTAGCGTTTTCAACCGCCTCGTTATTATTCGCCGAGTTCGCGGCCGTATTTAGCGACGGCGTTGTCGTTGCGAGTGGTGTCGCCGCGGGTGGCCGCTTGGAGCTGTTCGCCGAAGTTGGGTCGGCCGACCCGCCGCCGGTGATTGGCGAGCAAATCGACGTTGACGGGGTGCCGGGTTTCAAGCCGAAGTATCCGCTCGCCGCCGGTATGAGCTATCGCGTGAGGTATCTGGACCCAAACGGAATCTTCCATCGCGATGCGTTCTCCATCCCGAAGGCGACGACACTACCGTCCACACATCTTGAAGCGATTTATCCCACGACATCGCTTATCCCTGAGAACCAGCTGAAATTCTACTTTCAATTTTCTGGGCCAATGGGCAGAGGGGATGCGTATCAGCACGTCCACCTCGAGGACCCCGAGGGCGAGCGGATTTCACTGCCCTTTCTTGAGCTTGACCAGGAGCTATGGGACCCGAGCGGCACGCGGCTCACAATCTTTTTCGACCCAGGGCGGGTGAAACGTGGCCTACTGCCGATGGAGGAAGCGGGGGTGCCGGTCGAGGAAGGAAAGAGCTATAAGCTAGTGGTTTCATCGAAATGGCGTGACGCCGAGGGACTGCCGCTGACAGAGAGCGTCACGAAGGCGTTTCGAGTGACCTCGCCGGATCGGGAGCCACCCGATGTTGGGTCCTGGATTCTCGGTGCACCGACTGCCGGGTCACGCGATCCGCTTGACGTTCAGTTCCCGGAGCCGATGGACCGCGGACTTCTGGAGCGTGTTATCGAAATTGAGACGATTGGCGGCAAGGTTGTCGCGGGCACAGTTGCAATTGATCGGGATGAAACTCGCTGGCGCTTCACGCCCGACGAACCTTGGGCCGCCGGCCGTTTCAACGTAGCCGCGGCTGTTTATCTCGAAGACCTGGCCGGCAATTCGCTCGAACGGCCGTTTGAGGTGGACATCTTCGAGAAGGTCGAAGACCGCATCGAACATAAGCAAGCTCGTATCGAGTTCGAGGTTCGCTGAGTTCTCGCGTAGTTTGCGGGAAGGATGATGAGCAGTGATACGAAGCTGACGCGTCGGGCATCTTGTGCGCCCCGGCACGTCCCGCCTGTGTGGCATACTCAGTTTTTTAGGTGACGAAGGCCTTACTGTTAACTGCGCTGGCATTGGCGGTGGTTCCCCGGACAGCGCCGGCTCAGGGCGTTGCGAGTTCGAATGCGAAGCCCGTGAAGACGGTAAAGTCGTCCGGGCTCCCTTGGGACGCCAAGTTTACCGACATAGCCGCGGAGGCCGGCCTCGATCTGCGGTTCACCTCCGGCGGCGAGGATTCGAAGAAATACATCATCGAGTCGAACGGGTCTGGGGTGGCGTTTCTCGATTACGACGATGACGGCCGCATCGACATATTTTTGGTAAACGGCTCGACTCTCGACGCGTTTGGTGACAGTGCGGCTCCGACGAACCGGCTCTATCGCAACAAGAACGGCTCACAATTCGAGGATATGACCGAGCGGGCGGGGATGGCGCGATCGGGCTGGGGTAGCGCCGTTTGCGCCGGGGACTACGACAACGACGGTGGGCTCGATGTGTTCGTCGCCTACTGGGGTGTGAACGCGCTTTTTCACAACGACCGCGAGGGCGCGTTTGAGGAAGTTGCGACGGTGGCGGGAGTAGCGGGCGGTGAAAACCAGTGGAGTTCGGGATGCTCGTTTGTCGACTACGATCGCGACGGGCTGCTGGACTTGATCGTGACCGACTACCAACAGTTCGATCTCGCCACGGCGACTCCTCCGGGCGAGGCTTCGAATTGCGAGTGGAAGGGAATGCCGGTCTATTGCGGTCCGCGTGGGCTTCCGTTTGGCAATGTGACTCTGTTCCGAAACGAAGGCGATGGGACCTTTGAGGACGTCAGCGTGGCTGCTGGAGTGCGCGGGGTCAAGGATTACTACGCATTTACCGCGGTAGCGGCGGACTTCGACCAAGACGGCTGGCAAGACATCTACATTGCTTGTGATTCAACACCAAGTATTTTCTTTCTCAACAACGGCGACGGGACATTCACGGATTTTGCCACCGAGACTGGCTTGGCGTTCAACGAGCACGGCTTTGAGCAAGGCGGCATGGGCATCGGCGTCGGGGATTTCGACAGGGACGGTTTGTTGGACTTGATCAAGACGAACTTCGCAGGCGACTACCCAAACGTCTACCAGAACCAGGAGGGCGGATTTTTTGAGGACATCGTGGTGCGCGCGGGCGTCGCTGTGAATCCGAACTACGTCGGTTGGGGTGTCGAGTACGTCGATCTCGACAACGATGGCTGGCAGGACATTTTTCAAGTGAACGGGCACGTTTACCCAGAGCTCGACCGGCAGTCGAAGGTGAACGAGACGTACGTGCAATCGAACTTGGTTTACCGCAATCTCGGGGATGGCGTGTTTGAAGAAGTGACAGCACTTGCGGGACCAGGGTTGAGCGTCAAAAAGTCGAGCCGGGGAGCGGCCTTCGGAGACTTCGACAACGATGGCGACGTCGACGTCGTCGTGATGAATATGGCCGATACAGTATCGCTGCTGCGCAACGACCTGGACAACAAGAATCACTGGGTGAAGATCAAGTTGCGGGGGACGCATTCGAACCGCTCGGCGATTGGCGCTACGGTGACGATCGAGGCGAACGGTGGTCAGCAGACGGAGGCCGTGTTGAGCCAGTCGAGCTACCTTTCGCACAACGATTTGCGGGTTCACTTTGGATTAGGTTCGACGGACAAGATTGACGGCATCACCGTCCGATGGCCATCGGGCGAGGTTGAAGAGTTTCCGGCGACGGCCGGCGATCGCGTATTGCTGTTGGTCGAAGGCTCGGGCGAGGTCGCGGAGTTGGAATGATCCGTTTGACGGATAAGTGCGCGTACGCTGTCGCATTTGGCGCGCTGTTGCTGGCTCTCGAGGTAGCTTCGGCCCAGGATATCGACGCACTGTTGGCGAGTGAGAGCGACCCGGCAGCGCTAACCGATGCTGGGCAACGACGGGCCGGGCAAAGGCGATTGGCTGAGGCTGAGAAGTTGTGGCTGCGCGCTGTCGAGTTGGCGCCGGACTATTTCCCTGCCCTATTCAACCTGGGGTTTATGCACTACTCGGCCGGAACGCTCGAGCAGGCCGCGGCATTTCTGGAGAAAGCGGCCTCCGCCGACTCGAGCGAGTTCAACGCCCACTACCTACTCGGACTGGTGCACCAGAAGCGAGGCCACTTGGACCTGGCGCTGCGGTCGTGGCGGGCGGCTCTTGAAATTCAACCGGACAATTTCAAACTGATGCAAGTGATGACGGTGGAGTATGGAAAGGGCCGCTATCACAGGGAAGCTGCCGAGATCTCGGAGCGAGCGCTGGAGATACATCCCGAAAATGAGGATCTTTACTACCTAACCCTAAGCGCTTTTCAGGAGGCGGGCGACTACGCCGGCGGACTTAAGATTGCTGAACGGGTGGCAAAAAAGTTTCCTTCGTCGGCGCGCGCGAATTTTGAGTACGCCTGGTATTTGCAGAAGGACGGGCAGATCGGCGACGGTTTGCCGTTTTTGAAGAAAGCGATGGAGCTGGACCCTAAGTACGAAGAGCCGTTTTTTTTCTATGGTGATTGGCTAGTGGCGCAGGCACGACATGAAGAGGCACTGGAGCCACTGCGAAAGGCGGTTTCGATTCGCGGTGACTATATCGCGGCCAGAATGAGCTTGGGGCGGGCCCTCATGGGCCTGAACCGCTGGGACGATGCGGTCAAAGTGCTTGAAACGGCGTCGCGTCTCGAACCTCGGCATCCGCAGCCGCATTTGCTTCTTTCGCAGGTCTACTTTAGGCTTCGCGATCGGAAGAAGGCTAGCGCCGAAAAAGAGGTTTCTCTACGATTACGACGCCAAAACCCTACGTTTCTCGAAGCCGTGCAGACGCGGCCCTTTCCTGACTGATTGCTGCCGCCGTACGCTAGAGAGATACTCGCGCCAAAACACTCATGAAGCTTTCTGTGGTGATACCGGTCTACAACGAAGTCTCGACTCTTCGAGAACTGGTCGCGCTCGTTCAAGCAGTAGACCTTCCGAAAGAACTAATACTTGTTGATGATTTTTCGACCGACGGTACACGGGACTTGCTAACCGAAATCGAGCGCGAGTCCGACAATGTACGGATTTTGTTCCATGACCGGAATTTCGGCAAGGGGCGGGCGTTGCGGACGGGGTTCGATCACGCGACCGGCGACTACGTGATTATTCAGGACGCGGACTTGGAGTACGACCCGCAGGATTATTCAAAGTTGTTGAAGCCGCTGCTGTCAGGCAAGGCGGATGCTGTTTTCGGATCGCGATTCTTGACGACGGATGAACACCGAGTTTTGTATTTCTGGCACTCGCTGGGGAACCGCCTATTGACGTTGTTGTCGAATATGGCGACAGATCTCAACCTGTCGGACATGGAGACCTGCTACAAAGTTTTCCGAAGAGGGCTGATTCAGTCAATCGAGTTAGAGGAAGACCGGTTTGGGTTCGAGCCCGAGATTACTCAGAAAGTCGCGAAGGCAGGCGCTCGCGTCTACGAGGTCGGCATCGCCTATCACGGTCGAACTTACGACGAGGGCAAGAAGATCGGCATGAAGGACGGATTCAGGGCGCTGTGGTGCATCCTCAAATACCGTTTGAAGCCACTCAAGCTGAGGTCGGCTGCATCCTAAACGGTGGTGTGCTTTGCGACGAGTTCGCGAATTTCCCTCAGATAGCGCGGCACCGCGGTGAACGGATCTTCCTCGGCCTCGTATTCGAGTGCGAAGTACCCTCGGTAGCCTCCATCGGCGAACATTTTCACGATGCGGTCCCAGTCGGAGCGCTGCTTTTTGCCATCGGGTCCGCTGATGTTCACCTTGAACTGTGAGTTGACAGCGTAGGGCAGACACATCTCCATCTGGGTGTACGGCTCAGTGCGGAAGTTTCCGGTATCGAGATTGATGCCCACGTAGGGATGGTCGACGCGCTTGACGATCTCGATGATGCGCTTGGCGTAGAGGGTTATACCGCCATGGTTTTCGAGCCCCAGGATGACGCCCTTTTTTCCGGCATAGTCGGCGGCGCGCTTGAGTATTTCAGACACCCACTGCGCGGCCTCGTCCTCGGACTTGTCTTTGGGGACGGTGCCGCCGAAGACTCGAATGTGGCTGGCTCCGAGGCGGTCGGCGATATCAACCCAGTGCATCAGCCAGGCGGCTTCCTGCTGTTGTTCGTTGGATCTTTCTTTGCACAGGTTCGAGCGGATCGCAATGCTCGGAATCTCGACGGCCGACAAGTAGGCCTTGCGGCGAAAGGACGTGAGGAATGAGTCGAGCCCTGTTTCCGGAAACCAGTAGACTGTGGCGTCGATGCCATCCACCTGGCTTTCAACGGCCATGTCCACAATGTCGTTGTAGCTCAGCGAGCCGTCGCCTAGGGCTTTCCGAAAGGAATATGCGCAGATTGCGGTCTTTAGCCGGGCACGCCCACCGGTAAGGTGAGGCGTTGCGGCTTGCGCGGCAAAAGGAAGCAACGGCAGCGTGGGGAGGAAATGGCGTCTTGTGATCACACAACAGATTATAGGCCCACACGGCAGCAGGAACGAAACTTTAGCGAGTCCGAATTCGTATGTACCTCTTGCTGCGACGAGACACAGTTTTAGTTGCGATTGTGCTCACGTCTGTGTTTGTCGGCGCGACGAGTGCGCAACGACCGGATGTTGATGAGATCGTGCGGCGGGCATTCGAACGGGAGGAGGCCAACGAGGCCAAAGCTCGGCAGTACACATTTCATCGACGTGAAGAGCAGCGAAGCCTCGACCGGGCGGGCTCGGTCAAGAGCACGAATTCGAAAACCTTCGACGTAACGTTGCTGTTCGGCGAGGAGTACCAACGGCTGATTGCGATCAACGATCAACCGCTCAGCGCCAAGCGCGACGAGAAGGAGCAACGCGAGTTCGAACAGCGTGTCGGAAAGGTTGAACGCCAAACGCCGGAACAACGGCGGAGGCGGGCCGAAAAGATTAAGAAGCGGCTAGAGGAAGATCGGGTCTGGGTCGCCGAAATGCAGGAGCTATTCGAGTTCAGCCTAAGCGGCGAAGAATCCGTAGGCGGCATCGAGACTTGGGTGATTCAAGCCGAGCCAAGGTCGGACTACGAACCGAAGCAACGACGAGCGAGATTTCTAAAAAAGACCCGTGGAACGTTTTGGATCGCAAAGGACGACTACGGCTGGGTCAAGCTCGAAGCCGAAACACTCGATACGATTTCATTTGGGTTGTTCTTGTTTCGATTGACTAAAGGCTCTACGTTTGGTTTTGAGCAAAGGAAGTTAGAAGAAGGCGTTTGGTTGGCAGACAATTTCAGGGTAAAGTTCGACGGACGCGTCGGGTTGGTTATGAAGCTACGGCGAGAGATCGTCGGAGAGTACAGCAACTACCGGAAGTTCTCGGCGGAATCTGAGCTGATCGTGGACGATAGGCCGGCCGTTGTTACCGAGTCGGCGTCCGCGGTTGGGCGCTAGCCCCGGTTTCAGACGAGCGTTCGGCGGCGGCCTGGCAGCGGGACTATCGATCGTCTCCGCGACGAACGTCGTCAAGTAGCGACGACAATTCCTTTACGATGTCTTCGCGATTGGAAAAGAGATTCGTCGTCTCGCGCGGGTCCGCAGCGAGATCGTAGAGCTGCCCTTCTGGCTGACCGCTCTCGACGTCGAGCGTGCGCGGCGTGGTGAAGCCTCCGGAACCACGGCCCTCAACTAGCTTCCAGTCTGCTCGCCGTATCGCGAAGAGCCCTGAGATGGAGTGATGCACAGCGTTCGAACGCTCTGATTCGCCGTTGCCGCTGAGGACAGACAGCATCGAGAAGCTGTCTTGGCCGGAGGTTCCTCGAAGATTGTCGCCCACCAGCGCAGCTATCGTAGCGTAAAGGTCGGTCAGCACGACTAGCGCTGAACTCGTGGCCCCCGGGGCCACTGCTTGTGGCCATCGAACGACAAACGGGACGCGATGTCCACCCTCCCAGATGTCGGCCTTGGTTCCACGCCAATGGGCATTGCTTTGGTGCCCGAAGTCTTTGACATACTTTCCGCGCGGAGTTATCGGAACAGTACCGGCATCGTCAGCGGCCCGAAAATCCCACCAGTGCCACAGCCCGCCGTTGTCGCTTGTAAACAGCACGAGAGTGTCGTCGGCCATGCCGTTGCGGTCGAGCGCTTCTAAAACTCGGCCGAGCGCGCGGTCAGTTGCGACTACAAAATCGCCGTAGCGACCGGCTCCGCTAATTCCGGCAAGCGCCTCGCGAGGCGCGACTGGCAGATGCGGCGCTGTAGCGGCGCTGTAAGCGGAAAGTACAGGAAAAGAGGCTGCTTGCGCTCGGCGTGCAGATCGATCACGCGAACGGCCTCGTCGGCGAGTGTGGGCAATACGTCTTCGACCTTAAACCCCTCCGTTCTGAGACCCGGTGACAGCCCTGAGAATATGTTGCCCCTGCCGGAGGGCACGGCGATCTCAGGAATGTCAACGACTGCCCGGTTCCGCAGGAAGCAGTACGGACTCATGTCAAGCGACGCTGAAATACCAAAGTACTTATCGAAGCCGACATCAAGCGGCCCACCGCGAAGTTCGGCAGTGTAGTCAATGTTGTCGCCCGGACGAAATCCGCTCGCGCGCCGCGGAACAGGCTGACCGTCTTTATCTCGCCAATCGAATCCCAAATGCCATTTACCGATCGCAACGGTGCGGTAGCCGGCGCGCTTGAGTAGTGATGCAATCGTATCTTGGTTTTGGTCGATCAGGGGCGGTCCAAAGCCATCGAGCACGCTGCTTTTGAGAGAGGTTCTCCAGGCGTATCGACCCGTGAGCAGACCGTAGCGCGTGGGAGTACACACTGACGACGGGCTGTGAGCGTCGGTGAAGCGCATTCCCTCGCGCGCCAAGCGATCGATATTTGGAGTGGGAATTTTCGATTCAGGCTGATAGCATTGCGGGTCACCCCAGCCCATGTCATCTGCTAAGACGACAACGACGTTAGGCAGGCGGTCTTGGGCCGGAAGCACTTTCGGCAGCAGCAGCGAGACTAATAAAAGAACAAATATCACGATGGCCGCAGCGAGTCTAGCAGTTTTTCGGTGTCGGGCAGTTGGAGTAGAAATGCCGCACGCCCGTACTGGTGAGTCGGCTCGGTGACAGTCGACTTTCCGTCGACGTCTCGGTTGTGAGTTCGCCAGTGTTAGAATGGCCGGAGATTTTCGCGCTGCCTGCGGTGCTGTTTGATGAGCTTTCCGACCCCAGGGTCTCGGCCGTTGGTATCGGTCATTATCCCCGCATATAACGCCGAGTCAACGATCGCGCTCACGCTCGAATCGGTGGCTGCTTCCGACTACGGCAATCTCGAAACACTGGTGATCTGCGATGCCTGCACTGACCGCACCGCCGAGATTGCCAGCTCGTACGACGTTCGCGTGATCCACAACGAAAATAAGTCTGGCGCAGCGTATGCCCGAAATGTCGGATGCGTTGTCGCCAAGGCACAGATTTTCTTCTTCGTCGATGCTGACGTGATTCTAAACAGGGACGCCATTTCGTTGGCCATGGATGCCCTCACTGGTAGCGACGCTGAGGTGCTATTCGGCTCATACATCGCCGAGACTCGGGCGGAGGGGTTCTTCAGCCGCTTCAAGAATTATCAGCATCATTTCGTGCATCAGCGGGGCCGAGAACTTCAGACGAGCTTTTGGAGCGGCTGCGGCGCAATCCGGCGAGAGCTGTTTGAAGAAATTAGCGGATTTGATGTCAGCCTGATGGCCTGCGAGGACATCGAATTTGGCTACGCCATTGCCAAAAGCGGCCGCCCCGTGCATCTGCTCAAGTCGATGGGTGGCGAGCATCTGAAGCGCTACGACCTAATCCGTCTGATCAAGTCGGATTTGTTTCACCGTGCCATTCCGTGGACGCGAATGATCCGTTCAGGTCGTGCCGAGATGGGTAGGCTCAATACGGATTCGGCGGGGGTTCGCAGTACATTGCTAACCGCCCTCAGTCATCTGAGCCTGCCGCTAGCCGCGATGAGCATGCACTCGCTGTGGTTATTCGCGGCCGCGATTATTGGAACTGGCATTCTGAACAAGGGCTTGCTTTCATTCATTGCGAGCGAGGCCGGCAAAGGATTTGCTTTGCGGTCGTTAGCGGCATTGTGGCTGCATTATTCGATCTGCGGCTACGGATATTTGCTGGGACACTTGTACCCAAAATACCCGCGGCAGCGGACGCCCGCGCCGCAATATTGCTGGAAGGAAGTCGAGGCCGCTAGCGCGGCGCACTTGGAAGCGACACATTGAGGCGGCTCTTAACAGCCCGTGGTAAAAGTCACGCGGGCCGCGTTAGGCGCTTCTGGACTGGATTGAGCACTTGTGGCTAATAACATCATGTTCATCCGTATGTTTCATGTCGAGGTCGTCGAGCCACCTAACCCGTTGGGCGGCAGGCAATTGCGACCGTCGGCTTTGTCATTCGTCGGAGACGATCACCCGGATCGCCGTCCTCCTCACTCCGCGCCGAATGGTCACAATTGCCTGTCGCGCGACTCACGGGACTTTTACCACGGACTGTTAACGAGTTGCGATGCGACTACAGCCTCATGAAGCCTGACTGGTTTGATAAACGCCCCATTGTGATCGTCCTGTTGCTGACGTCACTTTTCTACTGGAAGCTATTTTTTTCGGAGCAGTTTACGTTTCTCGATTCACCCGACCTGGTTTATCAAGTTTTGCCTTGGTACCAGGTGCAGGCGACGCAATGGAATGAGGGCGTGTTTCCGCTGTGGGACCCCTACGTATCAGGGGGGCAAACTCTCGTCGGACAAATGCAGCCGGGCGCGGTTAATCCGTTGAACTGGCCGTTGTTTCTGGCGCCGCTCAAGGACGGGTTTATCCAGCTCAAGTTTATTCATTGGCACTACGCGGCGATGCATTTGCTTGCGGCGCTGTTTATGTATGGGTTGCTCCGGGAGCTGGAGCGCAGTCGATACGCATCGATCCTGGGTGGAGTTGGTTTCGCTTGTGGCGGGTACCTGAGCGGCGTTGGCTGGCCGCAAATGTTGAACGGCGCGATCTGGCTGCCTCTGGTTTTTCTTTTTTTTCATCGAGTCGAGCGCTCGCGGGCGGGCGCCGACCGATTGCCTTATGTATTGCTATGTGGCGGCGCGATCGGGTTCGCTTTGCTAAGCGGCCACCATCAGACGCCGACATTCATGCTGCTGGCACTGACTGGGATGTTTTCGTTTTTCGCATGGCGTCGGCGGGAGAGCTACGCGGGACTTTCGCGGTGGTGTGGTTGGTATTTGGCGATCGCCGGGGTCGCATTCTTAGTGGCGGCGGTGCAACTACTGCCTGCATTTGAATATGGGTCGCTGTCGGTTCGCTGGATCGGCGGTGAAGATCCGGTTGGCATAGGCGACAAGGTTCCCTACTACGTGATGCACGAGCTGCGTGGCTATCCGATCACGTGGATTGGCGCGGTCGTTCCGGGGCTCAACTTCAACGTCAACGGGATGCTCGGCTTTGTTTGTGTAGGGCTTGGAGTTTTCGGAATTGCCGCTGCTTGGCGCCAGCGCTGGGTGCCCGTTTACGCAACTGTGGGCCTGATCGGGTTGGCATACTCCTCAGCCCCGTTGTCAATCTTGCACGGCTGGGTTTATGCCTTCGTGCCGTTCGCGGATAAGGCTCGAAGCGCGTCGCATTCGGTTTTTATCTGGCAGTTCGCGATGTTCATCTTAGCGGCGCATGGTATCGATCGCCTTTTGGAACGCGGTCCGGACGACGTGGATTCCGGGCGCTGGGTCACTCGTATTCAGCGGGTCTTACTAGGGTTCGGCGCAGTCTTGATCGTCGCCTTGTATCTGCCCGCAGTCGACGGCCAAATGGAGGCGACACCGGGGGATCAGTTCGCGACAGCGGCCGTGTCCGCGTTTATCTTCGCCGCCCTGCTGCAGGGTTGGCGGCGCTCCGCGATCGGCGCGACAGCTCTCAAAACAGCAATACTGCTGCTAATGGTGCATGAGATGGGCTCCGTTCAGATCTGGCACATCAAGCATTTCGACGATGACCAGCAAATCGTAAATCTGCCGGACCTAGAGAAATTTCGCGGAGTTTACACCTTTCTTCAGAAACAAGATGAGCCGTTTCGAACGGAGTTGAATCACACCACGATGAGTTTGTCGGCATGGTTTGGAATCGAAGCAACCGACGGCTTTAGCGCTTCGCTGACCAACGGTTACAGGTCCTTCATCGACGATTGGTCATCCTACGAGGAGGGCCGGCTCAGGCTGAACACGAAGTACACGATTTCGAAAAAGTCGACGCGCGACGATCAGATCGAGGTCTACCGCGACCCTAATACGGATTGGCGGGTTTACTTGAACCCCAGCCACGGCCCGCGGGCCTGGCTTGAGCATTCGGACTCGAAGATCGAGGTAGCGGATGACAGCGGATTCAGGCCAGACGGTTGCGGTGGCGAAGGCTCGATCGAGTACGCTCGCACGTCGGGCAGTAGTGTGCGGATTCTGGCGGTCGCTCCCTGCGATTCGTATCTGGTTGTCGCTGATCCGTACTATCCCGGTTGGGTAGCAACGAATAACGGCAAGCCGGCTCCGATACTGCGTGCCTATAGCGGCGTGCGCGCGGTGATGCTTTCAGAGGGTGAAAACGACGTTGAGTTCTCCTATCGACCCCTAAGCGTTTACGTTGGGGCGGCTCTTAGCAGTCTTGGACTTCTGCTGTGTTGTGGAGCCATCGGTGTATTGATGCGACGGAAGCGTCAGCACAGCGCTTGATGGGCCGCGCAGCCAACGCTACGATGGAGGTTGGACGCCTGGAGTGAACCATGTATTTGACAGATGAATATCGCTTGAAGGTCGGGCTGGCGGAGCAACTCAAGGGAGGCGTCATCATGGACGTCACCAACGCCGCGCAGGCCAAGATCGCGCAGGACGCCGGAGCGGCAGCGGTAATGGCGCTCGAGCGCGTACCGTCTGACATTCGCAGAGATGGCGGCGTGGCGCGTATGGCGAATATTGCCATCATGCGCGAGATCATGGGGACCGTCACGATTCCTGTGATGGCCAAGGCCAGGATCGGCCATTTTGCCGAGGCGATGGTGCTTGAGGCGCTCAAGGCCGACTTCATCGACGAGAGCGAAGTGCTCACGCCGGCTGACGAAGAGCATCACATTGACAAACGCGGTTTTAAGGTGCCATTCGTGTGTGGCGCGAGGAATTTGGGCGAGGCGCTACGGCGTATCGGCGAAGGCGCGGCGATGATTCGCACCAAGGGCGAAGCCGGTTCCGGCAACATCGTCGAGGCGGTGCGGCATATGCGCACGATTCAGAAACAGATGAAGCAACTTACCGTCATGGGTAAGGATGAACTAGCCACAGCGGCAAAGGAGCTTCAATCGCCGCTCGAGCTCGTCGAGTGGGTCGCCGAGAATGGCAAGCTGCCGGTGCCGAATTTCTCGGCCGGCGGTATCGCGACTCCGGCCGACGCGGCGCTGGTGTTAAGTTTGGGCGCCGAGGCAGTATTCGTGGGCTCGGGAATTTTCAAGTCCCAAGATCCAGAGCGCCGTGCCGCCGCGGTTGTCAAGGCGACCACCTTCTATAGCGATCCGGAGAAACTGCTGGAAGCCTGTGAGGATCTGGGCGAGCCGATGGCGGGTCTTGAGATCTCGAAGATCGCCGAAGGCGATCTGATGCAGACGCGCGGCTGGTAGACAGCGGCTCTGCTTCGCCGTCTGATCATGATAATCGGAGTTCTAGCGCTGCAGGGCGATTTCGACGCCCATGGGCGTCGCCTTGCCGAGCTTGGAGCCCAAGCCGTCGACGTGCGCTATGCACAGCAGTTTGAAGAGATCGACGGGCTCATCTTGCCTGGTGGTGAAAGCACGACGAACTTGCTCGTACTAGACAGGGAAGGACTTTGGGAATCGCTTCGGCAATTTGCGGATACCAAGCCGATATTGGGTACTTGTGGGGGGGCGATCCTTCTTGCGCGAGAGGTCACGAACCCGACGCAGCGTTCGCTCGGGGCGATGGAAATTTCCGTGGAGCGAAATGCTTACGGACGGCAGGTTGACAGTTCGATCCATCGTTTGGAGCCGGGCCCATCGTTCTGCGATCGAACGAGAAGTGGTGAGATTGAGGCAGTGTTTATTCGGGCGCCAATCATTCGGTCGGTCGACCCAAAGGTTGACGTGTTGATCCGAGACGGTGAAGATCCGGTAATGGTCGAACAGGGCCGTCACTTGGCGGCGACGTTCCATGCCGAACTAACGAACGATACACGAGTGCATGAGCTCTTTCTGGCAAAAGTCGAGCAGGGCTGACGAACTTCCGGTGCGCAAGCCCGGAGACCCGTATCGGGTAATGTTCGTTTGCATCGGGAATTCTTGTCGAAGCCCGATGGCGGAGGGATTCGCCAGAGCTCGACACCCGGAAGTCATCGAGGCTTTTAGTTCAGGAGTCGGGCCCGCTCCGATTATTCAGCCTGAAACATGCGCTGTGATGCAAGAAACGGGCATCTCACTCGAAGGGCAGTATCCGAAATACATCGCCGCGACGCCGTATAACTCGATGGATCTGATCATCAACATGGCGCGGATGCCACTCGTTCCTAGATTGCCGAACCTGACACCCAGCGAACTGATGCCTACTGGGCCGGTAGAGTGGCTGGTGCCCGATCCGATCGGGCGCGAAGTCGCTCTATACCGGCAAGTGCGCGACGACATCGAACGCCGGGTAGCAGAGCTTGCCGATGAGCTGCGGGCGCGCGACTAGAGCATTCTCAGCCAAAGTGTAGACCGAAAATCGAAATCTACCATCGCAAACGGCGGATCGGTAAGAACGTCGACCTAGAGGTCGACGCGGCCCGCCGGAGGCGCGCGCCACTGGTCTTCGGCAATTGCTTGCGAAGCTTCGTCGAGAATCGATCTACAGTCATCATCAAAATGCTCTAGCCCGCGACCACCGATACGAGTTCGATCTCGAAGGTAAGATCTTTTCCGGCCAACGGATGATTTCCGTCTAACTTGACGCTCTCATCGCCGATTTCCGTCACAACAGCGCGGTGCGAACCGCCTTAGCCGTCGGAGAGCTTTAAGCCACGGCCGACCGTGAGTTCCATGTTGTCGGGAAACTTGGATCTTGCGACCGTGAAAACCAGGTCCTCGTTTACGATCCCGTATGCCTCGACCGCAGGGATATTTGTCGTAACGGTGTCGCCCGCTCTGCGTCCTCGCACCGGCTTCTCAAACCCTGCGATAAGTTGACCCTGGCCGAGTGTGAACTCGAGCGGATCGCGTCCCTTAGAGGAGTCAATAACCTCACCGTCCGCCAACGTCCCGGTGTAGTGGACTTTTATAGTGTCTCCGTTTTTCGCTTCAGACATCTCTCGAGACTATCAAAGACATTCTTGAGCGCTGCTGGTAGCATACGCACAGAGATGCCCTTTTTACGCTCGCTAATCGGACAGGTTGTGCGCAAGGCGGCTAGTGATCCGCGAGTCCGTGATACGGCGAAGAAATTGTACAAGGACGAGGTGAAGCCGCTGGCCAAGGATGCCTGGAAAATGGCCAAGCCCGAGGTCGCGGGAGCGAAGGATAAGGCTCTCAAAGGCGCAGCTCGATTGGCTGTCCGCTTCAAGAAAGAATTCAACGACTCGAAGCCCGGCTCTGGACACAAATAGCTGCGCGCTCGCAATTCCCGCCAGCTCACGGCGAAATCGCCGGCTAGGGCGTATCCACTCGGATGATCTTGGATTCCTTCGCTGCCTTGTATTCCTGGGTGTAAATGAAGCCCGAGCCGTCAGGCAAGTAGGCGACTGCCTCTTGACCAAACAGGTATGGGATAGCTAGCAGGCGGTGTTTGCTGAGGTCTCGCGAAAATTCGTAGGCCTGTCGTCGGGCGAGGATCAGAAAGCGCTCGCCGTCGTCTGAGATATCGAAGGCGGTGGCAACGGATGCCATATCGTCACGGTGCTGCTCCGCGAAATTCGGGAGGTCGATTTCGCTGACAAATTCGAGCTGGCGTTGTTCGTCGGTTGTACCCCATATCTGGTCGTGTGTCAATCGATAGATGCGGGACGGCGTTTCCCAGAGTGTTACGTTACTCACCCCCTTTGTAAGGACGTAGAGGCTGCCTAGCGGGTCCACCGCAAGCCCCTCGGCGTTGTGGGCACCGTCTGGATATATCATCTGAACCCGCCGGACGGGCTTGGCCGAGAGACCAAACTGTTCTCGCTCCTCGATAATCAAGACTTCGATTGACTCCCGGCGAAGAGAGTTGTCGCCAATATTGCCGAGATAGATGCAGTCGTCCGTTGGCTCGTCGCAGGGACCTAGCGCCATGTCCTCAAGGTCTTGGCCGGACTCGTCGAAGCCTTCGATCTCGATTTTTTGGGTGTATTCGCCCGAGAACGATGTGATGTAGAAATAAGGTCCGCCGCCACTGTCGTTGTGGTGGTAGAGGCGATCGGGGAACTGGCGAGAAATGGCTAGGCCGCTGGCTTCGCCGACGAGCGACGGGTCGAGCTCTCCTAGGATTTCAGTCGGCGGATGGGTTGCATCGATCGGGTCGGCGGTGCTCTCACCGCATCCCATAGCCAGCAAACCCAGCGCTAAAGCCTGTCGCCACACTTGCCTTTTAGGGTAATGCCCCAGAATGTCTCGACCGCGTGCGAATAGAATGTACGGATGAGCTTGCTCGAAGATGTTTCTCACGGCTATGCCGATAGTGGAGACGTGCGTATCCATTACGCGGCCGTAGGCGAGGGGCCGCTGGTGGTGATGATCCACGGTTTTCCGGACTATTGGTATACCTGGCGCAACCAGATGGAAGCGCTCGCAAAATGCTATCGCGTCGTTGCGATTGATCAGCGTGGTTACAACTTGAGCGACAAGCCCGATGGCGTTGACAACTACGATATGAAGTTGCTCGTCCAAGATGTTGTCGCCGTCATTCGCCGTCAGGGCCAACAGAAGGCAGTTGTAGTTGGGCACGACTGGGGCGGCATGGTCGCTTGGTCGGTGGCGATGTTTCAGCCTGACGTCGTTGACAAGCTCGTGATATTGAATCTGCCACATCCGATCGGTCTCGCTCGCGAGCTGGCCAACAACCCTGATCAGCGGGAAAACAGCGCCTACGCGCGACGATTTCAACAGCCGGACGCCCACAAGCAGCTGTCCGCCGAACGGCTCGCGCGGTGGGTTGAGGACGACGAGGCGCGGCCCCACTACATTGAGGCGTTTGAGCGCTCAAGCTTCGAGGGAATGCTGAACTATTACAAGAAAAACTACCCCCGCGAGCCCTACGATCATCCGGCACCGGAGTTCCCAAAGGTGCAGTGCGAAGTGCTGATGTTTCACGGGCTGGACGACAAGGCGCTGCTCCATCCGGCGCTCAACGGGACTTGGGAGTGGCTCGAAAAAGATCTAACACTAGTGACGGTCCCGGGTGCTGGGCACTTCGTTCAGCATGATGCGGCGGACTTGGTGTCGCGTTCAATGCTCGCTTGGCTGGGTCGCTAGGAGACCGTTATGGTTTCTCGTAGAAAACTGTTTGCCGCTGCTGTCGCCTATTCCGCTGTCGCCGCCGCGCAACGACCTAAGCTCATCGCCGTATCGTCAAGCAACGGGTTGCCGTGTACCGCAAAAGCCGTCGAACGCATGAAGACGGGCGATGATACCCTCGACGCCGCGATAGCGGGCGTAAACCTGCAAGAACTCGACCCAGAGGACACTAGTGTAGTGCGCCATAAATAATGTAACTTATAGTATCTTCGTGTCGCCTTTACTAGTAGAAGGCACACGGATGCGAAGAGCAGAGCCAGTCCCATTGACGCAGGAGCAGCGTAGGCAGTTGGAGCGCTACGCGAACGGTCGTCGGGTCGCTGTTCGTCTGGCGTTGCGAGCCAGGATCATCGTGCTCGCCGCCGACGGTCTTGAGAACAAACGGATTGCCGCGCAGCTGTCGGTCTCGCGTCAGTTGGTGGCGCGCTGGCGAAGCCGTTTTCTTGAATCCGGCGTCGCCGGCATCGAAAAGGACGCCCCGCGGCCCGGCCGTAAGCCCGCCATCTGCTCCCCAACAGTGCAACAGATCATCCACAAGACGACCCGCGAAACGCCAGCCAACGCCACCCATTGGAGCCGCCGCACGATGGCCGCCGCGGTCGGCGTCAGCGCCTCCACCGTGGGTCGCATTTGGCGCGCCCACGGCCTCAAGCCGCATCGCGTCAAGACCTTCAAACTCAGCAACGACCCGCGCTTCGCCGAAAAACTCGACGACATCATCGGACTTTATCTCAACCCGCCCGAGCATGCCCTCGTTCTTTGCCTCGACGAGAAGTCACAGATTCAAGCCCTCGACCGCACCCAGCCCGGCCTGCCCCTGAAAAAGGGACGCGGCCGGACCATGACCCACGACTACAAACGCAACGGCACAACCACCTTGTTCGCCGCGCTCAACACGCTCGACGGCTCGGTGATCGGAACCTGCATGCCCAAGCACCGCCACCAAGAATGGCTGCGCTTCTTGCGCTTGCTTGAAAACCAGACCCCCAAGGACAAGCAGATCCATTTGATCGTGGACAACTATGCCACTCACAAACACGCCACGGTGAAACGCTGGCTGCAGCGCAATAAACGCTTCCACGTCCATTTCACGCCCACCTCAGCGTCGTGGCTGAACATGGTGGAGAGGTTCTTCCGAGACCTCACCGATAAGCGCATCCGCCACGGTGTCTTTCGTAGCGTCGGCGAACTCACCACCGCCATCGAAGACTACATCGCTCGACACAATCAGCAGCCCAAGCCCTTCATCTGGACTGCTACCGCTTCCGACACCCTTGAGAAGGTCAAGCGCGGCAAAGCCGCTCTTCTTAAGGTTCAATCTGATTGACGCACTACACTAGCGTCGGTTACGGTGGCCTGCCAAACGAAGAGGGCGCCGTTGAGTTGGATTCCTGCGTGATGCACGGGCCGAGCCGGCGCTGTGGCTCGGTTGCCTCAATTCGCGGTATCAAGACTCCCTCAAGGATTGCCAAGCTCGTGATGGAGCGGAGCGATCACATCATGCTGGTTGGCGAGGGCGCGACTCGATTCGCGGAGGCCCATGGCTACAATGTTGAGAACTTGCTCACGGACAAGGCGCGTCTCGCTTGGCTGACCTGGAAAGAATCGCTAGGTGGCGACTGGGGTCCGGGGCTCGACGCACCGCCGGACGACGATGCCGGTCGCGCGTTGCTCGAGCGTATCCCAGGCGCAAAGCTCGAGTGGCTCGCCTGGGCGCGCGAAATGGTCAAGCATCCACCTACAGGCACGATCACTTGTCTAACTCTCAACGAGAAGGGTGAGATGTCCGGCTGCACGACGACCAGCGGACTTGCCTGGAAGATTCCGGGGCGAGTAGGTGATTCACCGATCATTGGTGCCGGTGTCTACTGCGATCAAGATGTCGGAGCGGCGGGCTCAACGGGCCGCGGCGAAGAAAACATCCGCATTTGTGGGACTCACACAGTGGTCGAAAATATGCGGCACGGAATGGAGCCGGCCGAGGCGTGCCTCGATGCGCTGAAACGGGTTGCCCGCAATTACAACGACGACCGCGAGCGGCTGAGCAAGATCGGACTGTCGTTTTACGCGCTGAGAAAAGACGGCAAGTACGCCGGGGCTTCGCTCTGGGATCGCGCCACGAACGACTCGCGGCGACGTGCCGTGTTCGCGGTCAACGACGGTGGCAAGAGCCGCGCCGAGGATAGCGTGTATTTGTTCGAGCGGTAGGGCGGACTAGCGGGCTCAGGATCTGGCCAAGTCAATTTGGAACGGGGCGTTAATCGACCGGTCGGCCACCGCCCTGTTAACAACGACAAGCACCGACCGTTCAACTGTAGGTTCTGGCACCCGGCGAAATTTAGGCCATCACTGTACCCTAAGATCGGCCACTACCGCCATAGCATTAGAGACAACGCCACATGCCGAAGACCTTGCTAGTTTGGACGCTCACGTTTTTGACTTGCTCACCTGCTTTGGGACAGTTTCGAAGTTACACGATCTACCTCAGCGGCAAAGTCGTACTTGAGGGCGGCGGCGCCCCGCCGGAGTTGGTACAGATTGAGCGGTTCTGCGGTTCGCGAGTATTTCCCGCGGGCTTTACCGACGCAAAAGGAAATTTCAACGTAAGGGTTGGAAGCGGTGATCCAGGCGCTACACTTCCAGACGCGTCGAATCAGGGTACGGATTTTCGCGGGCGAGGAATCGGTGACCCGACTACGTCTGGCGGAATTACAGGTCGCACGGAAGCGATGTCGACCGTTCGCAACGCCGGTACCATCGATCTATATGGCTGCGACATTCGCGCGCGCCTTGAAGGCTATCGATCTGACGCCATAGCGCTGGGACGTCGAAACATCGGCGAGAAGCCCGACATCGGCACGATCGTTCTCCACCCGTTCGAGGGTGTGAGGGGCGCGCTGATCAGCGCAACCAACCTACAGGCTCCCAGCATCGCGCAAAAGCTCTATGAGCGCGCTAAAAAGGAGTGGCGGAAGAAAAAACCCAATTTCGAGAAAGCGAGCAAGGACCTGGTCAGCGCGGTAGAGACTTATCCGGCATACTCCGCTGCGTGGGATCTACTCGGCAAGACTCGTGTATCACTTCAAGATGAGCCGGGCGCCATTGAGGCGTACTCGAAGGCTCTTGACGCCGACGGAATGTACTTGCGCCCGTATGTGCCACTGATCAAATTGAACGTACGCTCGGGCCAATGGTTGCGAACATTGATGCTTTCGAGCAATCTTCAAAACTTGAATCCCGGCAGCCTGGACGCAAAGTTTTACTCGGCCTTATCTGCTTTTCAGCTAGAACGATACGATGATGCCGAGGAGGCGATTTCAGCGCTTTTGAGTAATGAGGGGGCCGCGCGGGAATTCCCGATGGCCTATCACCTGCAAGGCATGATTTATTCAAAGCGAGGGGAATTCGAAGTCGCGGCAAGGGCATATCGCGAGTTCTTGAAAACTGACTCGGAATCGCCGACGGCCGTAGAGGTCACTCGGCAGCTTGGTGAATGGAAGGCCCTCGGCGTGATTGGCGAGGCCTCTAACTGATCTAACCCGGGAGATGGGAGCAATGCACGGCGTGCAGATCGCTATGTCGGCTTGCCGTCGCGGCTATTGTAGAGACTGGTGCCAGCCGGAATTTACATCTCGGTGCCGTTCTGCGCGCAGAAGTGTACTTACTGTAATTTCGCATCCGGCGTGTTTCCGCGCGAGTGGATCGATAGCTACATCGCAGGCGTTGCGGGCGAACTTGACGCCCTCGCTGCATCGTATGAAGCGGACACCGTGTACCTGGGGGGCGGCACGCCGAGCATGCTTACGCCCGAGCAGTTCGGCGCACTAACAGCCAGGCTGCCGTCTCGAGAATGGATTGAGGCAACTATCGAAGTTGCCCCCGGCGACGCCGACGATGAGCGGGTTCAGGCGTGGGCGAGCGCGGGGATCAATCGAGTTAGCCTAGGTGTCCAGTCGTTTGTCGCCAGGGTGGCTAGAGCAGCCGGCCGGAAACATACTCCCGAGACCGTTCGCGAGGAAGTTGCGCGCTTGAGGCGGCACGGTATCGACAGCATTTCCGTCGATCTGATCGCGGGACTCGCTCACCAAACAAAGGCGACATGGCAAGAGTCATTGGCCTGGGTGGAGAGGCTCGAACTCGAGCATGTGTCGATCTACATGCTTGAAGTTGACGATGAGAGCATGCTAGGCGAGGAACTGCAGGCAGGCGGAAGCCGTTATGGTGCCGCCGACGTTCCCAGCGACGATCAGATCGCCGACTTCTACATACAGGCTGTTGAGCGCCTGCGGGCAATCGGATTTGAGCGCTACGAAGTCTCGAACTTCGCGCGCGAAGGCCGGCGATCACAACACAACTTGAAGTACTGGCAAATGGCGCCGTACTTCGGTTGCGGCAGCGACGCGCATTCCTTTGACGGCGGACGTCGCTGGGCCAATGTTGAAACCGCCGGCGAGTACATCGCACGGGTCCGCGAGGGCCGCTCGCTTCGAAACCCAGTCGAGCATCTCGACAGTCGTCGGCTGCTGGAAGATCGAATCCTCACTGGCTTGCGGACCTCCGCCGGTGTCGAGTTCAGTCCCGCGGAAATAGAACAGCTTTCCCCGGAATCCAGCAACAGCCTCGGGGCGGGCCGCCTGATCGTTGAGGGCACGACGATTCGTCTCTCGGACGAAGGGTTCTTGTTCGCTAACGACGTGCTGGTGGAGCTTCTGGCGTAAGAGCCTTTCTCAGACACCTCTTGCGTCCGCTCCCCATATGATTTTGTGCAGCTGGTAGCCGAAACGGATGCGTTCGAGGCGGTCTCTGACCATCCATGAAGCGAATGCTTCGAGATCTACTTGGCCGTGGACCGGCGAAAAAACAACGGCTCCCAGTTTGTTGTGCAGCTCGTGCGTACGGGTGAAATCACGGGCGAACTCGTAGTCTCGTTCTGAGGCGATAACAAATTTCGCCTCATCGTGCGAACTCATCCAGCCGAGGTTCGCGAGGTCAAAGCAGTCCGGTTCACCGGAGTCCGGGCACTTCACATCAACGATCTTTACCACCTCGGGCGGCACTTCCGCGAGCGGTCGCTCACCGCTCGTTTCCAGCATAACTTTGCGCCCGGTATCGAGCAACCTCCTCATCAGCGGGTAGACTTCGCGCTGTAGCGGCGGCTCGCCGCCGGTGACTTCAACAAGGTCGCCGCCAAGTTTCTCGACGCGCGCCATCACTTCGTCGAGGCTCATTCTAGTGCCACCCGTAAACGTGTACTCGCTATCGCACCAAACGCAGCGAAGATTGCAGCCAGTCAAGCGAACGAACACGCACGGCAGCCCCGTGTATGATGACTCGCCCTGAATCGACTTGAAAATTTCGGTAATCTGCATCGTGGCGGGTTAGGCCTCAAAAAAGTCCTCAACGTCCTTCGCTTGAGTCGTGAAAGTGTAGTCCGGTAGGCTGTTGAGAAATGTTTTTCCGTAGGCCTGTTTCAGGATACGGCTATCGAGAAGCGAGAGAATTCCACGATCCGCCGAGCTGCGGATCAGGCGCCCGAAGCCCTGCTTGAGTGCCAGCACGGCGGCGGGGATTTGATACTCCTCGAAAGGGTTGCCACCGTCTTGGCGAATCTTGCGGATGCGGGCATCGACTACCGGGTCGGAGGGAACCGCGAAGGGTAACTTGTCGATGATCACGGCGCTCAGAGCTTCGCCAGGCACATCGACTCCCTGCCAGAAACTCGCCGTCGCGAACAAGACGCAATTCGGGGTCTTGCGAAACTCGTCAAGCAGTGCCGAGTTGGGGGCCTGGCCCTGCATCAGGCAGGGGAACTCTAGCGCAAACGATAGTCGATCGTAAAAGCTCCGCATCTGCTGGTAGCTGGTAAACAGAACGAAGGCGCGGCCGCGGCTGTATCCGAGTAGGCGCTCGACTTCGTGGGCGGCACGCGAGTTGAATTGCGGGTCACGCGGATCAGGCAGATGCTCGGGCACATAAAAAAGAACCTGATTGCGGTAGTCGAAATGGCCAGGCACCATTAGCTCGCGGGGCGACTCGACGCCTAGCCGAGCCCTTGTGAAGTCGAAGCCGCTATTCACTGCCAGCGTTGCGGAGGTCATGACCACGCTATCGATATTGCCAAACAAGCGCTCGGCGAGAATCTGGGAAACGTCTATAGGCGTCGCTTGCAAGAATACGCCTCGGCCGCGTTTCTCGATCCAATAGACAAAGGTCGCGTCGTCGCCTTCGAGGATCATTCGCAGCGCGCCCTCAAGATCCGAAGTGCGGCTCTCGAGAGGCAAAACCTCGTCGGTACGGTCGCGGACCAGTTTCAACTGGCTTCCGACAGCCTGCACCGCTGCCAATAGGGCCGAATATTCCTCCTCATATTTTTCCGCGAATTGACGGCGGTTTCGAAAACCCTGGCGGCCTTGAACAGCATCGAACAAGCCGAAAAAAGCTCCGGCTCGAATTCGCAGCGCGTTCACTACGCGGTCCAGCTCGCCGGAACCGAAGTCGCCGCGGATAGCGATCGCCTGAATGTCGCGTGCAACCTCGTCGAAGCGATAGCTACTGAGCTGAATGCCAAAGTGCTGGCCCGCGACGTCCTCGACTTCGTGAGCCTCGTCGAAAACGACGACCTGATACTCGGGAATGACGGAGCCAAAGTCGTCTTGCTTCAATGCGAGATCGGCGAAAAACAGGTGGTGATTGACGATGATGACGTCGGCTTCACGCGCCCGCTGATGCATCTTCGTGATGAAGCAGCGGTCGAACTGATCACACTTCTGGCCCGTGCAAAGTTCGCGCCGCGAATCGAGTTTGGGCCACAGGCTGCTCTTGGCGGGCAGAGTCCGTAGCTCAGCGCGGTCGCCAGTGTCGGTTTCCGGTTCCCACTCTCGAATGATCGAGAAATCGGTAATCTCTTCGAGACCCTCCAGAATTGGCCGATTCTCGGCATCGATCAGCTTCTGGCGGCAAAGAAAATTTGCTCGCCCCTTCATGTAAGCAACGCGCAGTTTTCGGCCGAGAGCTTGTTCGAGGAATGGGACGTCTTTTTGGAAAAGCTGCTCTTGTAGGTTCTTTGTCCCCGTTGAAACTACCACGCGCCGCCCACCTGCTATTAGCGGGACCAGGTAGGCCAGAGTTTTCCCAGTACCGGTGCCGGCCTCGACAATCAGGTGTCGCTTTTCGTCGATCGCGGCCTCGACCTCAAGCGCCATTTCGAGCTGGCCCGGACGGAATTCCCACTGGCCGAGGTGTTTGGAAAGCACTCCGCCTCGGCGAAAGAACTCGCGAACGCCTAAGGTTGAAGCGGAGGAATCCAAGGAAGAATTTTACTGCTACGCGGCTTCCGACGCCGCCGGGTTAAGTTCGCTGATACGCGACCGGACGCGCAGGCTCTCGCGGTATCCCTGCAACAAACCGACGGCGGTGGCAACGACCAGCGGCCCCACAACGAGCCCGACCAGTCCGAATGTCTTGACGCCGCCTAGCAAGCTCACCAAGACGAGCAGGCCGTTAAGCTGCGATCGGCCGGCGATCATGATCGGGCGAAGAACGTTATCGATGCCGCTGATGATAAACGTTCCGAGTAACAACAGCGTGATGCCGCGACCTGTTTCGCCCGAGGCGATCAGGCCGATGGCCATGGGTGCCCATACCAGATATGGACCGATGATCGGCAGGAACGCTAGAAATCCACACACTACTGCCCAAAACAATGGCGTCGAAACACCGAGGGCCCAGAAGATGATTCCGCTGGCCAAGGCCTGGCAGAAGGCCACGACTAGTCCGCTCGAAACAGTAACGGCAACCAACTCGCCGACCTGCTTGAACATGAGATCGCGGTGATCGCCGCCAAGTGGCGAGACGTCGCGAATCAGGCCCACGATGTTCGGACCGTCGCGAAACAGATAAAACATCGCAAATAGCATTACGATCAGGTCGAATGCCGACGAGGCAACACCACCAGCGAATTGCGCCGACTGTTCTGCCAGAAATCCGCTAGCGGTCCGCACGGCGTCGTTCATCGTTGATTCAACATTGGTGAGCGGAATTGAGAGACCTTGCAGGAACTCACTCGCGAGTTCGGGTAGTCGCGGCAACCAATCCACCGAGCGAACCGCTGCGACCGCCTCACTAACGAATGCCGGAATCAGCCACGTCGCGGGGCCAACGAGAAGTACAGCCACCGCTAGGACGCTTAGAAATGCGGCGATGTTCGGCCGCTTGATACGCCGCGCGAGTCTGGCGTGCGCGGGGAACAGAAAAATCGTCAATACCGAAGCCCAGGTGAGCGCAGTTAGAAACGGCTGAACGACCTGGAGGAGGAAGTAGATCAGTACGGCAACCAAGATCCACGACAGGATCGTTTGCTGCAACTTCCGGTCTCCGCTAGGCAGCGCCACCATTTAATCTGAGTATACCGACGGGTGGTTTTCTAGCCTTCTTTTCTCGCCACGTGGGGAAAAATACGGGCTAAGCGAGCATTCTTGCGTGCCCTGGACGGAAAATCGGCACCATTGAGCTGACTCCTTAGTCGCGACCTGCAGAGACGGCACGCTGGTTTAGAAATCGCTAGCGGTCTAAGTGACACTTTTCGAACGCATCTCGATGAATAACTGCTCGTATCGGTCGACCACGCGCTCCCAGTCATAGCGAGCCCTAGCATCAGCCATCGCAGCCTGTCTGAGACCATTCACTTCGTCTCGAGACGCCAAGGCCACGGATGAAATGCCCTCGGCCAGTTCTTGAACGTTCTTTGAGTAGGCGATGCCCGAGCGCCCTGCCACCTCACTGTTCTCAGGAGTTTCAAGGTAGAGGACCACGCAGCCACGGCCCATCGCCTCGATCAGCGCCGGGTGCGTGCCACCGACCTCGGTTGCGTGGACATAGGCCAAGCAGTGGGACTGCAGCTCGGCGTAACCGGCCCCATAGACCGCACCCGGGAACATGATCCGTTCGTCGGAGGTGTTCTGAACCTGGCGGATGTAGTCTTCCGCGTAAGGCGCGTCGCCGACCATCACGAGCTTTTCTTTGCAATTGGTCTGCTCAAACGCTTTCACCACGAGGTCGGCATTGTTCTCGGGCTCCATTCGACTGACATAAAGGAAATAGCGCCCAGGCTCTAAGCCAAGTTCGTCTAAGATGGTTGTCGATTCGACACGCGACGTCTCGGCTCCGTAGGCAATAAATCGAGTGTCGATGCCATAACGTTCTCGGTAGTAGCGCTCGATGACCTGCGCGTCGCTGATCACTACATTCGGGCAAAGAGTCGACAACCGTTCCGAAAGCAGATACCAGGCGCGAGCCATGGCGTTCCATTTCTTGCGCTTTCGCTCCAAGCCGTCGACGTTTAGAGCTGTGGGTATCCCTAGAACTCTCGGCCAATACGTAAAGACGGCGTTTGCTCCATTGCAATACAGGGCAACGTCGCAATCTTGAAGTAGTAAATGCAGAGTTGAGATGAAGGTGTGGGCCGGCGTATCGGCGTACTTATGCGAGACCGTTGGTAGGAGCACGCGGTGCACCCCGCGATAGACCTCGGCATCGGTCTCGGAGAAGTTCGCACGGCAGTAAACCTTGACTTCGTGCCCCCGGGCCGCTAGACGAACCGACAACTCTTCGGCGAAGGTCTCGAAACCACCGTAGTTCGCCGGAATACCGCGCGTGCCCAGAAGGGCGATTTTCATTTCGGGGCGTCGCTCACGGGCGATCGGACAAAACTTCTTGCGTGTCTGGCTGGCGCTTCACAGAAGTCTCTAGCGGCCGGCTCACCGGTGTGAAGCGGAACCAGCTCGCCATGTATGCGTCGTCGACTCGCCGTCGAGCCTGGATCAACCGTCGCTTGCGCAAGACGCTATCAATGTCGCGCCAAAGGTAATAGAACGCTCGCAATGACGAATGCTCAATGGCCACGCAGTAGGCGACGACACCCAGATCGCGAAACGTAATCGGAACGAAATTGCGAAGATACAGATTCGGCGTGATGTTCTTAATTCGCATCAAGAATCGATTCTTTACCGAATGCATGTTGATTTCCGACGGCAACTGTCGCCGCATGCCGGGGCGCAGTTTGCGTACGTGATACGCGGCCGCGTTGGGGTCGTAAATACAGGTCCACCCGAGAAGCTGTGCCCGCCAAGCGACGTCCGCATCCTCCCGGTAGGCAAAGAAGTCGGAATCGAAGAACTCGCCGTCGACCGAGATGTCATCGATCATCTCGCGGCGATAGCACGCCGCCGCCGCGGTGGCGCCAAAAACGTACTCGTGCTCGCGGTAGTGCCCGTTGTAGGTTTCGAGGCAGCCGCGATCCATGTGCCGCAGCATCGGATTAAAGTAAATGCCAGTCGAATCTACCTGCTGCTTGTCGGGAATTTCGAAACTCGCATCGACGAGCAGCAGCTTGCCACAAACAGTGCCGGCCGCGGGGTCAATCTCGGCGGTTTGCATCAGACTTTCGACAAAGTCCGGCAAAAGCATTACATCCGGATTGAGTGTCAGCGCCCAAGCGCCGCTCGACAAGGCTATCGCTTGATTTTGCGCCGCCGCAAAGCCGATGTTTTCTTCGTTGTAGACGACGGTACAGCGATCTTCGAAGTGTTCGAGAATGTCAGTCGTGCCGTCGGTCGAAGCGTTGTCAATGATGATGACTTCAAGCGCGGGATAGCGTTGGTCGAGAGCCGATTCCAGGCAGCGCCGAATAAAACGCCCACTGTTGTAAGTCACCAAAGTGACGGAAACCAGAGGTCTTCCTATCATGTGTCGCTCAGTTCAGCTCAGTTCAGCCGCTGAATTCTCCGAAATGATCGCGTCGGAACCCGAAAAATCGTTCGGAAAGCCGTTCCATACAAGCCGGAACGTCTCGCCATAGGCAGCAGATTGGGCGAAGGGGCTGCTACTGAACATGCAAAAAAAACGGCGAAGGGCAAGCCCCACCAGCACCACCAAACGGAGGCGGCGGTGCGTTCCCGCCGGATAGTGTTTCCCGGAGAACCGTAACAAACCACCATACCAAGCCCGAAGCCTGACTTGCACCGCGAGCGTTTCGATCGAATGTGCTCCCTCGTGCCTAGCAACCACATCTGGTGTATAGCGAATCACGCCTACCTCTCGGCTTAGACGTAGGCAGAGATCCACGTCTTCAAACCACACCGGATAGAAGCTCTCGTCCATTCCACCGATTGCATCGAAAGCTTCGCGGCGCACGAGTAAAAACGCGCCCGCCGGCTGGCCAACTAGGTGCTCGGTGGCGAAGTCGATGTCTAAGAGTCTATAGCGACGATTTATGACGTTACGCGGCCACAACCGGTTAACTCCCAGCACCTCAAACGCCAACGCCAACGGAGTCGGAAGCGAACGAGCGAAGAACCCTTTCTGCGGTTCGCCAGCCACATTCTGAAGCATTCCGCCGGCGGCTACCGTGCCACTCTTGCTACAGCACGCGACCATCGGTTCGAGCGGCGTTTGGAGCTCACAGTCTGGGTTCAGTAGGAGCACGTACGGAGCCGTCGTCGCTGCTACGCCCTGATTCACGGCGGCGGCGAATCCTCGATTGTCGACATTGACAATCAGATCGGCGTCGGGCGCTGACTGCTGGACGACTATC
Source organism: Bryobacterales bacterium (assembly GCA_965247305.1). Taxonomy (GTDB): domain Bacteria; phylum Acidobacteriota; class Terriglobia; order Bryobacterales; family UBA6623; genus CATQHP01. The sequence continues at coordinate 940,505 of OZ252030.1, forward strand.
CGCAGGGCGGGCTCAGCAGCGTTGTCCACTACGACGATCTGCTCCACTTTGCCGTCAAGCGAGCGCAGGCAATCGCCAATTTGAGCCGACGAACGATACGAAACGATTACGGCTGCTATAGGCGACTTCACGTCGGCCTCCATACCGGCGGCCGCGCGAGTCGGAAGTACCACTTCCAGTAGGTGTCCCAACCGACGCGGCTCTGGATACCGCCGATTTCAGCCTCGGCTCCTTCTAGCACCGTGGCTAACCGGTCGCCGGCCACCCGAAGTGAGCGGCCCGATCGGCGGGCCTTTCCAGCGGCTCCCAGTCCGTCAATGACTCCACGAACCCAAGCTCCAAAACGGCCACGCGAAATCGCCATCGCTGCCCATAGAAATTGCGCAGCCACGATTGGCAGTCCGAATCGGACGAATAGCCTCGCCGGGAAGTACTTGGCCAGCAGTAAGATCTGGTGCCTTGTGATCCAAGCTACGCTTTTCGCACTCCAGGCGCCGGCTGTCGCACTTCCGCGATGAAATGCGACAGCCCGGGGCACGTAGATTCCGGGCAGCTCAGCAACCGCGGCACGCATCCCCAGGTCTACATCTTCAAGGTAGGCGTAGAAAGATTCGTCAAGAGGTCCAACACGCTCGAAGAAGTCCCGGCGAAACAGCGCCGCCGTTGCCGACGGAAAATACGTCTGCCGCGCACTATCAAAGGCCGGGCCGTCCGCCTTTCCGTTGCCAATGCGCCAGGCGGCACCGCCTCGACAGACGGCATCACCCGCGCCGTCGACTCTGTCTGGAGCCGCCGCGTCTAGGACTTTCCCGGTTGCGAACCAGGCGTCTGCGCTGACCGCGGCCGAATGCAATTCGCGCAACCAGTTTACGGTCAGCTCAACATCATTGTTGAGCAAGACGATCCACTCACCCGAGGAATGGGCGATTCCTCGGTTGAGCGCGCGACTTACGCCTTCGTTCGCGGGTACGGAAATTACGCACGCGCCCGCGCGTTCCGCCACTTCGCGCGAATGATCATTAGACCCGTTATCCACGACGATGACCTCGCTTGAAAGCCCATCCGGCAGAGACAACGCGCGCACGGATGCCAGCACCTGCCGCAGCAGATCTGCGCGATTCCAGTGGGGTATGACAAGGGAAACCGTCATCTAACGCATCACCAATAGATACCAGACGCGGTTTGGGCGGGCACCCTTGTTTTACCATAGATCGGAATTGCGGGCAATTCCGCTAGGACTCCAATCCGGTCCAATTATCTATGTCACCTATCCTCGATATCGATTGGATTCGCTCCCAGTTCCCGGCACTTGGAATGAAAGCGGGAGTGAATCCAGCCGTCTTTCTCGATTCGCCTGGTGGAACACAGGTTCCGCAGCGAGTTCTCGACGCGATCTCGCACTCGCTGATCTACGCAAACTCGAATCTTCACGGCGCCTTCCAAACCAGCCATGACTGCGACCAAATCGTGAACCAGGCGCACGAAGCCGCGGCCGATTTTCTTGGCTGTGACTCGCGCGAAGTTATCTTCGGGCCAAACATGACGACGCTGACTTTTGCGATCAGTCGCTCAATCGGCCGCGATCTGTCAGCCGGCGACGAGATTATCGTTACGAATCTCGACCACGACGCCAACTACGCCCCCTGGCAGGCACTCACGGAGCGCGGTGTCGTACTCCGCGAGGTCGAGTTTCATCCCGACGACTGCACCCTCGATCTCGATGACTTCCATGCAAAACTGACTCCCCGGACCAGGCTGGTTGCTGTCGGCTACGCATCGAATTCCGTTGGCACAATCAACGACGTCAGGGCAATCACGAAGTCAGCTCACGACGTAGGGGCACTGGTTTTCATCGACGCCGTCCACTACGCGCCCCACGGCCCTATTGACGTTCGTGCACTCGATTGCGATTTTCTGGCCTGCTCGGCTTACAAATTTTTCGGTCCACACCAGGGACTGCTCTACGGAAAAGCGGCGCATCTTGAGCGGCTGCGAGCCTATAAGGTGCGGCCGGCGGAAGACGAGATCCCCGGCTGTTTCGAAACCGGCACGCAGAGTCACGAGGCGATGGCGGGTGTAACTGCCGCGATCGACTACGTCGCTGCTCTTGGCTGCCGCATTGACCCGGAATTCAATGGACGTCCGAGGCGCGATCAAATCGTCTCCGCGATGAGTGCGACGCGAGCTTATGAGCGCGAACTTGCCGAGACTCTGGTTGACGGCCTACTACAAATACCCGGCTTGCGCTTGTACGGAATCCGCGACCCGCAGCGATTCGACCAGCGCACACCGACCGTGTCCATCCGGATCGACGGCCTGCACCCCCGCACGATTGCTGAACGGCTTGGCGAGCGAGGCTTCTTCGTTTGGGACGGAAACTACTATGCGATCAACGTCACCGAAACGCTAGGCGTCGAATCCGACGGAGGGATGGTCAGGATCGGGCTGGTGCACTACAACACAGCCGATGAGGTCAACCGCTTGCTCGAAGCCATTCGCCGACTCGCCGCTTAAAATTCCGGCAAGTTGCGCATCATCGACGCGGTGTCACCGCCGCCGGCCAACAGCGCGGAATCAAGAACGCGGCGGGACGGATCGTGAATAGTGCCGATATACCGCATATCCGCCCGCGTTCCCCCCATTAGGACCACAATGTACGCTCGCGAGCTATACCAGAGAGCTTGGAATTGTAGCTCGTCTTCTTCGAGTGAAATCCATTGCTCCTTCTCTGGCGTTGCCATTCTTATCACGATGTCGTGGTAGTTGTCGGCCGAGCCGAGACTGAGATACCTCTGGTCGGCCGTTGTCGTATCGGGCCGGAAGAAGATTTCGAGCGGATTGTGGAACCCGACAACCACCCCGACAAACCCAACCAACGCAATAGTAAGGCCGATACTTAGAGTGATACCCAACAGGCGAAAGGTCTTTGCGTCTGAACCGCGCACAAGCTCGTTGCGCGGCGGTTCCGGGGGTGCTTTCTGCTCGTGCAGACCCGACCGAACCGCCGGCGTTTCCGGCATGCTCACGACGACCTTGCGGTAGGCAACCACCGATCCGGCCTTGTACTCCAACTCGCGCTTCAGTCCTAGGATCAGCACCGGTGAATCGGAACTGCTGATCTCGCCCAAGTGATTGCGGGGAATCCAAAGCTCCTCGCCGCTCGTTTCGTTCTTGATCAGAATTTCCGACCAAGTGTCCCGGTCTAGCGTCCACTCGTTCTGCTCGATCCCGCGAATGGCGGGATACAGCGAAAAACGACGTCCCGCCAGCTCATCGAGTGGGGACTGCTGGGGCTCGGCGGCCATTATTCACCCGAAGTATAGCGCCGCCAACGGCGCTCAACCCTTGTGCTGTACAAGTACGCGAAAGGTCTCACCCATGCCGAAAAGCAATGTCTTAAGCTGCATTCGCAATCGAACCACCGCATCTTCCGTATCGGCGCTGAGAGCATACGCAAAGTTATCCTCTTTTCCGACAGAGGTCAGAAATTCTTGCTGTGAAACGGGTCCGGCGGAATCCCACCGGAGCTCATTGCCACGCTCAAGCAACGCTGTAAAATTGACGTGGGCGGTAATATCGCGCTCTCCGGGCTCGACCAAAACATCGGGGTAGGCTTGATGGTTCTTGTAACCCATCAACGTTCCTTCGGGAAATCTCTCGGCCCTTACGATCTCGTCGTGAGTGTAGCCGTAGTCAATACTTACGACGAACCCCCTCTTCAGCACGCTATCAACTCGCTCTAGCTGCTCCACGGCCCGCTCACAGCTCTCGATGCGTTCGCCCGGGCCGCGGCTGGGCAATCCCTTACGCGACTGAATCTCGCCCCCAATCTCCCAGTCAAGATTCTGGCCATTCCAGCCGACACGCCATTCAACCCAGCCTGAGCCGCGCCGCTCAAGCAAATCGACGGGCAGCGCGTCGAAAAATTCGTTCGAATAGACAACTCCGATGATCGGCTCGTCCGGAAACGGCTCTCCAACATCGACAGTGAACCAGCGGACACCAGGCAGACAACCCTTCGCTACGTCGGCTGTTTCGCCCCGGCCGGGCCCCAATTCAAGCACGCAGAACTCCACAGGCGAGCCGAGTTCGCGCCGCCAGCGGTCAATTTGTTGCGCCAACAAGCGGCCAAAAACCGGTTGCAATTGTGAGCTCGTGAAGAAATCACCTTCGCGGCCGAAGGGGTCGGATCCGCGGCGATAGTAGCCAAACTCCTGGTGGTAGAGAGCCAGCTCCATAAACCGGCTGAATGGGATCGGCCCGTCGCGATCGATTTCAGCGCGGATGAGATTTGGCAGCGACAAAACGATCTAGCGGACTGTCGTGGACAAAATATTATTGCCGATTGGCGACGCCGCGCGCGAAAGAGACGATGAAAAACATCAGCTCGGCCAGCGGATGTTGTGGACCTCGCGGCCGGCTAAACGGGCATTCGTCCGACGTTCTTCAGGACTGGAAGCGGAAGCAAGCACACGTTGACCTCAAGTCCCGCCCCACGGCAGAATTACAGAACCGTCAGTCAGCCAGCTCTTTTACAATGGCTTCTTCCAGCTCGTCGGGATCGAAACCGTAGGGCCCGGGCTTGCCTTTGTAAACGACGATGCCGTCTTTGTCGACAAGGTACATTCGTTCCGGCCACGACGTGTAATGCTCTTCGACCGGGAAATCCAAGCGGTCCACTAAGGTCGGAAATTCTATATCGAGCTTGCGAACGCAGAGGTGGGCGTAGCCGTCTTTTTCCTCGTATGTCCGGGCCAGCGGCACTTCAAAACCTCGCAGGGAATTGACCTTCAGCGCCCAGGCGTCGCCGGCATGGGCTTCGCGAATGTATACCAATAGAAACTGAACCCGTTCGCCATACTCGCGATACATCGCGTTAAGGGCCGGAACCTCCGCCCGAAACGGTGGTCAAGTGTAGCTACCAAAGATCAATGCCACCGGCTTGTCGCCGCGAAACGACGACAGACGCACGGATTCTTCCGACTTCTTATATTGCAGTTCGAAGTCCGGAGCCTCGTCGCCAGGCTTGAGCTTCCCCTCGCCGTGGCCCATCTTGGCTTCCCAATATTTGGCCTCAAGCCAAAAGGAATATCCCTTGTAGCCGCCAACCGCCATCGCCACAGCTGCGATGCCGCCGGCGAGCCACAACTTCGTGCGTATTGTCATTGGCAAAGTGGTCTACCAGTTCACCCACATTGGGCTCGACCAAGCGACCTGTCCGTCAGCTTGCTCCACCCGTACGTAGTAGTAGTTCGTTCCAGAGCGTGAGGAAGTTTCGGTGTCAGTGAATTCGAATCGAACGTTCTGCTCGTTGGCCTCGTGGGTGTAAATTACGTTTGGACCGCGCAAGATGTGAACGCGGGCAACATCGTTCGTTCCTCGCACTTTGACGCGGATCGGCAGTGCTTCGGTCACCGTGAATTCATCACCCATAAAGTGCTCACCCATGCGTACGTCGAGCAAGATGTTGTCCGTCGCCCCGTAGGTGTGGCGGCGGCGAATGGCATCGAGTATCCCTTGGCGCGTCGGCCATGCGGTATAGACCATCGCGTATGAATAGTGCGTCGATCCATGGTCGGAACTTGAGATGATGCCTAGGCGATAGCCTTTCTCCCAGGCGTTGGTAACGAAGCCATCGGGAACGAAGCCAGCCCTTTCCATGTGGGCATCGTCCTTACCGGTTCGTACAGACAGCGGGGCGCCTTGGTACTCGTAGTTGGTGCGCGCGCCTTGGAAGATTTCAACCACCGGCTCCATGTCGGGGTCGTTGTCGCGCCAGTCGGTACCCATTCGCGTACCGGAGGTGTGCGAGATCGCGACGCCGTTGTAGCGGCGTACTTCCTCGTAGAGTAGCTTCGTATCGTTTCCTACGACGGCTCCCGTGCCGACACCGGGCTGATCGCCCTGTGGGCCCAACGGCAGCTCATACTGCCGGGCGCCGTCCGCCATGAAGAACGGCGTCACCGGCCCCTCGCGGTTGGCGTAGAATATGTTGCGGTGACCGTGGGGCTGGGTCACCGAGCGCTCGTAGCCAAAGATCGGAACGTACGAACCGGGCACGTGGTACATGTCGGTCATCTTCTGCGAATACCACCACCAGTACTCAAACGCGCCACCCTGGTGGTCGGTAGACGCCCCGAAATCCATCGCGGCGGCGTCAATCATGTAGCGGTAGAAACCTTGTAGCGAGCCGTCGTTGCCGCCGCCACCGTCCCAACTAAGCTCAGTGTGGCGGTGGAAATCGCCGCGCACGATTTGGACGGGCCGGTCGTGAACTTTGGTCCGATAACCGCGAATCGCTGTGAGGTCGGCGGTCTCGTTGGGATGGTTGAGAGGTCTGGCCACAACCGTAGGCTGCTCGTAGGGCGTCAACTCGGTTGGCGCGGCGCGGGCCGTGCTCGGAAGTTTGCCAACAAAGACTTGATTGCGGATCGGGCGATGGACGAACTCGGCCTTGCGGTTGTCGGCGGCCCAGGCGACCCACGTAGATCCGTCGACGGCGATCGCTGTATCGAAGCGCGTGCTGCTGCGGCCCCAACTGTCCGGCAGGGCGACGGCGGCCGACCATTCGTCGCCTTCATAGCGGGTCAACCACCATTCCCAGTGGCCCCGGTTGCCGTTGCCCGAGCGAAAATTCAAGCGCCGTTGTGCGGCAACCCAAATGCCGCCGGCGTGGTCCGCGAAAACGTGGGGCTTATACGTCCATTTCGGCCTGTCGCCGACCGCGGTGAAGACCGGCTGTAGCGGTTTTGCGGGGGCTTGCAGGCGACCGTTCGAGTAGACAGCAATCGCAACGTCGCGCGCATTGCCAATCACGACTCCAGGCTGATCTTCGATAGTGTAACCGGTATCCTTGCCCCAATTGGCTCCGGCGACCTCCCACGAGACCCATACGCGATCGTCGCCGTCAACCGCAACCGTTGGCAGCATCTCACCAAGTAGAGTCTCAGCAACCGCGATCTCGGGCGCAATCATCTTGCCGTCACGGACTCCGGTCAAGTACACGTCATAGTTGCCGTTGGTATAGCTGTCGTAGGCAACCCAGGCCGTGCCCTTGGAGTCGAGAGCAACCGCGGGCATCCAGTCGTTCGCCGGGCGTTCGGTGATCGTGGTGGCGTCTGACCAGTCACCGTTTTTAAATGTCTTCAAGAAGATGTTCGAGTGGGCTTCGCGAAAGCCTTGCCAGACGAGCGCGAAGTCACCGTTACGATTGGTCGTAAGGCGCGGGTTGACGTCGGGCATCAGATGGTCTGTGAGCCTGACGAGAGCGCCCCACTCCTTTTTCGCGGAATCGTACGAGCGCGCATAAATGTCCCAATTGCCGTCGAGCATCTGCGACCAAACGACCCACGGCTTGCCGTCGTCGGCGGCGACCGCGATCTGCGGCAGCCACGAATCACCGCTCGAGTTCGGTACCCATTGCACATTGCTCCACTTGCCGTCGGTGTAATGGCGCAGACCCAATTCATCACGCCGATCTTGGTAGCTCAGCCAGACAGCCCACAGCGAACCGTCGGGGGACGCCGCGATCGCAGGGAGGTCATCCTCGCGATAGTCGGTGCTGATCGATGTGGATGTAATCTGCGCGGTCAGCGAAACCGCGAACAAAGATGCAAAGGCCACTATTTTACGCACACCTAGACGATAGTGCCCGACAGGACGCTGCCGCAACCGTGAGGGGGTGTGAAGAAACCTCCGCGAACTCGAGAAACGGGCGTAGCAAGCTACGCCCCCCCTGCGATCAACTCGCTTGTTATCAGTGTTATAGGGGTTCGACATGTCGCACCCTCCCACGCTCGCAATGCCGGTGGAGGTTTTTTCACACCCTCTGACGCTTCGGAACCACGCGAGGAAAGTTCGGGGTGTCTGTCAAAGTTGGTCAGCTCGGACTTTCCGTCCGCGGCTCGGTTGCACGTTCAGACGGCTCGCCGTCCGAAATGCGGGCTAGTACTTACTTGCGTAAGTTATAATAATTATGAGATAAATCGCGAGGGGTGACGGTGGTCTTGGTCCACTGGAAGGGCGTGGCGTCGCGGTTGTAGGCCTGGACAAATTTGTCGATCGCTTCGCGTACCTGGCGGGGCGATGTGAAGCTGGCGCCTTGCAGCGCCCGGCGACTGAGAATGCTGAACCATACCTCGATCTGATTGAGCCAAGAGCTATAAGTTGGCGTGTAGTGAAAATGCACGTTCTTATGGCGTTGCAGCCAGCGGTCATGGCGGGGTTTGTGGGTGTTGAGATTGTCCAAGATGACGTGGATTTCGAAGCCGTCGTAGAGATCCGTCAACTGATTCATGAAGTCGAGAAACTCGCGCCGGCGGCGGCGCTGGTAATGGTCGGCGGTAATCCAACCGGTGGCCACCTCCAGAGCGGCGAACAGCGTTGTTGTGCCATGGCGTTTATAGCCGTGAGAGAAACCGGTCAAGGCCTTGCCGTTGGGCAGCCGCAGCCAACCTTGTGCCCGCTCGAGTGCTTGAATACTGGGTTTCTCATCGACCGCCAACACGACGGCGTTCTCCGGCGGGTCGAGATATAGAGCGACGACATCGGCGGCCTTGCGCGCAAATTCCGGGTCGGTCGAGATACACCAACTGCGTCGTCGCCGCAGCGAGATGCCCTGCCGCTTGAGTACCCGCCAGACTTGATGATCGCTGACGTCGCCCAGCGCCGCGGCCAGCAGCGTGCCCGTCCAGGTGGCGTGACCTTCCGGCGGGGGCTGATCGAGCATCGTCAAAATGCGCTTGCGGGTGGCCTCGTCGTAACGCGCCGGCTTGCCCGAGCGGGGCCGGTCGACGAGGCCCGCCAGCCGCTGCTCGGCAAAGCGCAGGCGCCACTTCGACACCCGCGACGGCGGTGTGTTGAGTTGCTGGGCGATGGCGCTGGTGGCAGCGCCGGCGGCAGCCAACAGCACGATCCGAGCTCGCTCGACCATGCGCCGTTCCGTCTTGTGAGCCTGGACCCAGTGACGCAACGTCTGCTCTTCTTCCGAACTCAACGTGATCGCGGTCGCGGGCCTGGGCATGCCCCAGCTTGTCATACTACGTAGTACTTGTGCAAGTAAGTACTAGCCCGTTTCGTCTAGGTGGCTGAAGAAGAATGCCCGCTCGGCGGCGGAAGTCTCTGGAGCGTCCGAGCCGTGGATGGCGTTTCTCTCGATGTCAGTACCGTAGAGATTCCGAATCGTTCCCTCGGCGGCTTCTCTCGAGTTCGTCGCGCCCATTACTTCACGGAGCTTGGCGATAGCGTCGTCGCGTTCGAGCATGATTGGCGCGATCGGCCCGGAGGTCATGAACGCGACGAGATCGTTGTAGAACGGTCGTTCGCTATGAACAGCGTAGAAAGCTTTCGCCTGAGTCTCGCTGAGCGCGACCTTTTTCATAGCGATAATCTTGAAGCCCGCGCCTTCTAGGTGCGCGATGATGTTGCCCGCGTTGCCCGCGGCAACGGCGTCGGGCTTGACGATTGTAAGTGTTCTTTCGATAGACATTGTTTCAGTTTCTTTTTGTAAATTGCGTAAAGGTTTGAGCCGCGCGCGCGCGCAAGCGGTCTCGACAAGCGGGTCAACCCCGGCGCGCCGAAGGCTCAGAACTACATTAACCGAGCAAGCGTCGAGGCCAACTCGGCGGGCGAGGGGGCAACCGAAATTCCGGCGGCCTCCATCGCGGCTTGCTTTTCTTTGGCGGTTCCTTTGCCGCCAGAAATGATCGCGCCGGCGTGACCCATGCGGCGCCCGGGAGGCGCAGTTGCCCCCGCGATGAATCCGGCGATAGGCTTTGTCACGTTGCTCTTGACGAACTCGGCCGCCCCCTCTTCGGCACTGCCGCCAATTTCGCCGATCATGATGATTCCGGCTGTTTCTGGGTCGTCGTTGAATAAGCTCAGCGCGTCGATGAAATTCGTTCCGATGATGGGGTCGCCGCCAATTCCGATGCAGGTCGACTGGCCAATACCCATCGCAGTCAACTGCCCGACCGCTTCGTACGTCAACGTGCCCGAACGCGAGACCACGCCTATATTTCCCTGCTTATGTATCTTCGCGGGCATGATGCCGAGCTTGCACCTACCGGGCGAGATGACGCCGGGACAGTTGGGGCCGAGTAGGCGTGTCTTGCTGCCGCGAATCGCGGCCGCGACCATCACCATGTCGCGAGCTGGAACCCCCTCGGTGATGCATACGACGAGCTCGATTTCCGATTCAATTGCCTCGAGGACCGCGTCCGCCGCGCCCGAGGGCGGTACGAAGACGATCGAGGCGTCTGGCTTAGCTTGGTCGACTGCATCGCGCACGGTATTGAACACCGGCACTCCGAGTTGCTCGGAACCTCCGCGCCCGGGGTGGACGCCGCCGACAATATTTGTTCCGTAGTCGATGCACTGCTGGGCGTGGAACTGCCCGGCGCGGCCAAAGCCCTGGACGATGATGCGTGAAGTTTCGTCTACGAGTACGCTCATAGTTTTCTCTTACGCGGCGAGCGCTACGACCTTTTCAGCGGCTTCTTTCATGTCCGCGGCGACAGTGAAATCGAGGCCGGATTCATTGAGAATCTCGCGGCCGCGATCAACGTTGGTTCCCTCGAGCCGCAGCACGATTGGCACCTGGATGTGGAGTTCAGTCGCAGCGGCGACAACGCCCTCGGCTAGCACGTCGACCTTCAAGATGCCGCCGAAAATATTGATCAAAATCGCTTTCACGTTAGGGTCGGAAAGAATAATCTGGAAACCGGTCTTGATCTGATCCTTGCTTGCGCCGCCGCCAACATCGAGAAAATTCGCCGGCATGCCGCCCGCGTACTGGATGATGTCCATCGTCGCCATCGCCAAGCCGGCGCCGTTGACGATGCAGCCGACGTTGCCGTCGAGCTTAATGTAGTTGAGGCCGTGGTCGATCGCCTCGGTTTCGAGCGGTTCTTCCTCATCGAGATCGCGCATCTCAGCGAGATCGGCGTGACGGAACATCGCATTGTCGTCGAAGTCCATCTTGGCGTCGAGCGCCACGGCGCGGCCGTCTTCGGTGATCACGAACGGGTTGATTTCCATTAGTGATGCGTCGGTCGCTTCATACGTTGCCGCCAGTGCTGTCATCGCCGCTACGGCTTCATTGAAGGCGTTGCCCTCAATGCCGAGCGCGTAGGCAACACGGCGCGCCTGGAAAGGTCGCAATCCGCGGCCAGGCTCCATCACTTCCTTTAGAATCGCTTCCGGGTTGTTGGCCGCGACCTGCTCGATCTCCATACCGCCCTCGGCCGACGCCATGAAGACGGGCTTGTCGATAGCTCTGTCGAGCACGATGCCGAGGTAGATCTCTCGTGCGATAGGAAGTTGTTCCTCGATGAAAAGGCGCTTGACGGTCTTGCCCTCGGGCCCGGTCTGGTGCGTGACCAGCGTCATGCCCAAGATGGCCTCGGCCTTTTCGACCGCCTCTTCGACGCTGTGGGCCAGCTTGACGCCGCCACCTTTGCCTCGTCCGCCGGCGTGGATCTGCGCCTTTACGACGACCTTGCCGCCCAGTTCTTCAGCGGCGGCGCGCGCTTCTTCAACGGTAAACGCGACAATGCCGCGCGGCGTCGGGACGTTGAATTGGCGCAAGATCTCCTTGGCCTGATATTCGTGAATCTTCATGGGATAAGCCCCCCGGTCTGCTATACGTGGCTATACGACCGGGGAATCGAAGGTAGAACCTTAAATATTGATTCTATCGAGGCTTCGGAAGGGAACGCAATTTTATGTTGAAAATTCAAGCGGCGTTGCACAAAGTAAGTTCGCGTAAGGATCTGAGCGAAACCGAGGCATCGGCGGTGATGAACGAGATTCTGCGCGGGGAATCGACCCCAGCGCTGACTGCGGCGTTGCTGACGGCGTTGCGGATGAAGGGCGAGACAGTCAACGAGGTCACTGGATTTGCTCGAGCGATGCGCGCGAACGCCGTCCCAGTGCGACCCAACAATACGGCCCCTGAAGACCTTGTCGACACCTGCGGGACTGGGGGGGATGGCGGCGGGACTTTCAATATTTCGACCGTCGCGGCGTTTGTCGTCGCCGGCGCCGGAGTGGCGGTGGCTAAGCATGGCAACCGCTCGGTTTCGAGCAAGTGCGGTTCGGCGGATGTATTGGAGGCCTGCGGGGTGAACATCGACCTCACGGCCGAACAGGCCGCCAAGTGCATTGACGAGGTCGGGATTGGTTTTCTGTTCGCTCCGAATATTCACCCGGCGATGCGGCATGCCGGACCGGTACGCAAGGAACTGGGGATGCGAACCGTATTCAATCTCCTTGGGCCGTTGACGAACCCAGCGGGTGCGGGTGCCCAAGTGATGGGGGTGTTCGACGAGTCGGTCGTGGAGTTGGCAGCTGACGTCTTGTGTCGTCTCGGGGTGAAGCGGGCGTTTGTCGTTCACGGTAGCGACGGGTTGGACGAGATTACGACCACAGGGCCGACCAAGCTGGCTGAGGTGCGCGATGGGGCGGTGAGTGTGCGCGAGGTGACCCCGGAGGGTTTTGGGGTCCCGAGAGCAAACGCAGCCGACCTAGGGGGAGGCGACCGCGATGCAAACTCAGCCACGCTCAGGGCGATTCTAGGCGGTGAGAAAGGTCCCAAACGTGACATCGTCCTAGTGAATGCCGCCGCCGCCCTCGTCGCCGCGGGCAAGGTGCGTGACTTCAGGGAAGGTGTTGAAATCGCCCAAGTCACCCTCGATCGCGGTATCTCGGAGTCGATTCTAGTCGGGCTGGTGCAGGCAAGCCGAGCAGACCAGGAAAGCCGCTAAACTCGGCTGGAACATCGTTTGTCGACTAGCTCGGGCGGCCGAGGACGAATCGCAGCCCGGCGTCGAACCTAGCGACATCCGAACCCGCCAGCTTGCCCAATTTACGGTTGATCACACGATTGTCGATCGTAAACAGCTTGAATCGCACTTTCGATGGCTTGGTGAGGCCCACCGAGTCAAGGTCTGCTATCTCAACATCCGTTGCCCAACGATTCCGCGACGCGCTGGTTATCATCGCCATGACTGAGTGACCGCGACGATTGAACGCCCGCCCGCTGACGACAAGGGCCGGCCAGCGTTTTGAACCGTGCTTCTCAGCGAAAGGAAACGGAACGACCACGACATCCAGCGCGCTACAAGTCACCGTAAGCCTCGTCGTCCTCCGGCGAGTCCCATTCACTTAGGGTGTCGGTCAAGGCAGCGTGATAGGCGATGTCGAAGGGTTCAACCCTCGACAACGTAACGACGTTGTCTTTCACGTCGTAGACGATTAGATCGCCTTCGCGAGCACCGAGGGATTCTCTGACCTGCTTCGGAATCGTGACCTGGCCCTTCGCTGATATCTTACTGGTAAGCATTCTTTACTTTCAAGAATAACACTGCATGTAGATGTGATTGCCTACCGAATCACATCCCCGTCAACATCCATCAAAAGATTTGCGCAAAGGTCGTTCCCGAACGTCTCCCAGTCAAGAAAGCTCCACACGACCTCTTTTTTTCGGTTGACCTCGATGAGTTGCGGATACTTCCCGCCCGCGTGCGTGTTCGTGATGATCACGTTCCCATTCGGCAAAATCTGCAACTGGGTAATCCAGAAAAACTTGATCCCTGGCAGCTCGTCGCGTCCGATGCTCCAGACGATTTCCCCCGTCTTGTTCACCTCGAGAACGCGGTTATTGTTCCCGCCGCCGATCATGGTGTTGCCGTTGGGTAGACGGTAGGCCGAGTAGAGGTGAATGCCGTGGCCCTGGTGCGTCGGCGTCTCGGGGCCGGTCAACTCCATACGGTATTCGAAGACGATCTTGCCTTGGCTGTCGTACTCGCGTAGCAACCCGTCACCCTCTTGCGGCACCAAGTAAGTCCCCTGGGCCGTCTTTCGAACCAACCGAGTATCCCGGTGCGGGTGCGGTTTCTCAATCTGAAGCTTTACCTCGCGCTGAACCTTGCCCTTGCGGTCGACCTCGATGATGCGCTTGTTACCGGTCTCGGCAATCATCGTCAGCCCGTCGTCGAAACGCTCAAAGCCGTGAATCTCGACGTTGCCGTCGTATCCTCCGACAGGTTTCGATTCCCACCGCCAGGTCACCTCCTTCTCGGGAGTTACCTCGACAATAGTGTTCCGCGAGGTCGGCACGAGCACGTTGCCGTTTTCTAGCAAGTGCATATCGTGCGCGACAGTGCCGTTCTCCCAAACCCAATCGACCGATCCGTCGGGGTTTACGGCGGCGACATGCTTCTTGTCTTGCGCCATCACGCGGTGCGAAGTTTTGGCGGCGAGGGCGGCTGCTCCCGCGAATGCGGGCAGTGCGCTGGCTGTCTGAAGGAACCGTCGACGATGCATGAGGCGATTATACGCCGCACTATTCCCTTGATGTTTGTGCCAGTCGATGGAGTATGGAGAACATGCGGCGTTTACTCATTGCTCTCTCACTCTTCATTGCGCTCAATGTTGCGGCCTTCGCTCAAGACAAGAAACGGGTGGCTGTGCTCGATTTTGAATACAGCACTGTTCACTCGTCGTCATCGGCTTTCTTCGGGACGAACTACGACCTCGGCCGTGGCATCCGCGACCTCGTCGTCGAAGAGCTCGTCAAGGGCGGCGTTTATTCTGTCATCGAGCGGGCGGCGCTTGACGCGGTCCTCAACGAGCAAGACTTTTCCAACAGTAATCGCGCCAACCCAGCCAGCGCTGCGCAAATCGCGCAGATCCTCGGGGTCGACGCGATCATCATCGGGTCAATTACGAAGTTTGGCCGCGACGATAAGAATCAGGGCATCGGCGGTGGCGGATTTGGAGGATTCGGCCGGGCCGTCGGTGGCATCGGCCGCAAGAAGGCCAAGGCCGTGGCCGGAATCACGGCTCGCATCATCAATACCGATACCGCCGAAATTTTGGGAGTTTCGACCAAGGACGGCGAATCAAAGCGTTCAGGCATTTCCCTCGGTGGCGGTGGCAGCAGCGGAGGAACCGGTGGTGCCGGCGCCATTCAAAACTCCAGTACCAACTTCGCCGGAACAATCGTTGGCGAGGCGGTCATGGCCGCGGTGGTGCCGCTAGCTCGCGAACTCGAAACGTACGACGATCGCATCGTTAAAAAGAAGCGTGCCATCGAAGGCCTGGTCGCCGACTACGACGAGGGGATCGTGATTCTCAACGTCGGCAGCGCCGGTGGCGTCGCGGTTGGCGATGTGCTTGACGTCAAACGCACCGTTCGTGAAGTCAAAGACCCCGCGACCGGCAAGGTGCTTCGCAAGATCGAAACGTCTCTCGGCAAGGTGACGATTACCGAGGTCGATGAAAGCTCGGCCGTCGGCAACTTCGCCGGCGATACCGCGCCCGCTGTTGGCGATACGGTTAAGAACTAGCCAACCAGCCGCATCTAGGTTTGAAGGACAAGCGTGGACTTCCGTCCACGCCTCGGAATCCCCAACCGAATTTGGTCTGAGAGTCTAAATAAACTCGTACTCGCCTGGGCGCGGCACGGCGGGCACGTCGAATGTTTTACTCAACGACGGGTTGTCCGGGATCAGGTTTTGCTTCGAGTTCATGGCCATGTCCCACGTGATTTCTAAGCCCGAGTAGGCGGACTCACGGCCCATGATCGCAGTCATGGTGGAGTAGGCCACGGGGAGCGTGCGGTTCTGGTAAGGCCCGGTCCCTTGAATCGAGGCCAGCATGTCGATGTGCTCCTGCACGTAGGGGCTGGTCTTCGACGGTGAGCCCAGGTCGCGAACGGTCGAGCGTCCGCGAGTGCCGACGACCAGTTCGTTCACCATGCGGACGTGGCGATTGTCTTCTCGTCGTGGGTATTGGCGGCAATGGCTGGTCATGCGAACGCCATTCGCATAAACGAAATCCGCGTAGACGTGATCGAAGATGTTTCCGTAGAGCTTTTCCTGCGGTCGCCAGATGGCTCCGCCTGAAGCTACCACCCTTTCCGGATGCGTATCGCCCATCACCCAGTTGATGACGTCGATGTTGTGCAAGTGTTGCTCGACGATTTGGTCGCCGCAGATCCAGACGTGCGAATACCAGGCGCGCTGCTGCCAGCCGACCGTATCAGCGTCGAGCTTGTCTTCGAAGTCGGCGCCCTTGATGACGGGGCCGGACACCCAGTTGGCGTAGGTCGCCACGATGTCGCCAATCTCGCCGTCTTGAATGCGATTGACTGATTCGACGTATTCCTTCTGCGAGCGGCGTTGCGCGCCGATCATGACGGTGAGCTTCTTGTCCGCCGATTCCTTCGCTAGGCGGATCATCTTCTGGGCGCCCATGCAGTCCGTGGCCAGGGGCTTCTCCGCGAAGATGTGTTTGCCGGCCTTTACCGCGTACTCAAAGTGAGTTGGCCGCCAGCCCGGAGGCGTGTGCAAAAAGACGATGTCGACGCCGGAGTCGATGACTTTTTTGTACGCATCGAAACCGATATAGCGGTTCTCTGGAGCGACTTGAATTTGCTTGCGGACCTCGGGCTCGAACTCGTCGGAGTCGCGTAGGCGTCGCAGCGATTTCTCGAGCTGGTCTTCGAAAATATCGCCCATCGACTTGAGTTCGTAGTTCGGGTTGCCACGAATTGCCTCAGAGACGCCGCGGGTGCCGCGTCCACCACAGCCGACGATCCCAATCGTCAACTTTTCTTTGGTCTGCCCATGCAACACCTCAGGGCGAATTATCTGGAAGCCGGCGGCCGCGGCGGCCGCGGTCTTCGTCGAGCCAGACATGAAGTTTCGGCGGGTAACTGCTTTTGATTGCTTGAGAGGTTCCATCGGAAAGCCTTCCTAAAAGTTGATTTCGAGCGTCATCTATTGTAGCGAGCGCGCTCGGTCGGACGCGAAGGAATTGCCGCTCGCCAAGAGGGATTCGACAGTATTTATCGTCGGGCCAGCGTGCGAACTGGTAACAGCTTGACGGCGTACCGGCTCGCCGATCCGCGGTATTGGCCGGATTTGGCCGGTTATGGCCGGATAACGCCATCGCGCGCGAGGCCGTCCAGGCGGACGTTCCGAGGTGCCCCCTTTCTCCTGCGATCGCCGTGGCTTCACAGTTTCAGGGTAAGACTCCTGTCAAGGGTACTTCAGGTGTTGCGGGCGAACCCCGGGCCTTTTTTGCAATCTTTGCCCAGCTGTCTCGCAGTCCTACGGTCCGATTGAAAACTGGCTTCTCGGGGATCGAGTCGTTGTCGACGCAAAAATAGCCGACGCGCTCGAATTGGTATTTGGTCCCCGGCTTGGCGTCGCGCACGCTGGGCTCGATCTTGACCTCGCGAACTTCGAGCGAATTGGGGTTCAACAGATCAATGAACTCGCGATCTTCCTCGCCAACGGCTTGATCGTCGAGCAATAGGTTGTCGTAGAGGCGGGCTTGGCAATCGAGCGCGTGCTCAGCCGAGACCCAGTGGATTGTCGACTTTACCTTTCGGCCATCGGGAGTGGTGCCTCCGCGGGTGGCGGGGTCATGTGTGCAGTGAACCTCGATTACCTCGCCTGCATCATTCTTGACGCATCCGGTACAGGTGACCAAATAGGCGTAGCGCAGGCGAACTTCGCGGCCGGGAGTCAGGCGAAAGTACTTTTTGGGGGCTTCTTCTAGGAAATCAGCGCGTTCAATGTACAGGACTTTCGAAAACGGCACCTTGCGCGTTCCGTCGGACGGGTTCTCGGGATTGTTGATCGCATCGAGCTCGTCTGTCTGGTCGGCGGGGTAGTTGTCAATTATGAGCTTGACAGGGTCGACGACCGCCATGACGCGCTGGGCTCTTTGGTTGAGATCTTTGCGCAGCAGGTGCTCAAGTAGAGCAAATTCCATCTCAACCGGGGTTTTCGATACGCCGGCTTCGTCGCAAAAGGCGCGGATCGTTTCGGGTGTGTAGCCGCGGCGGCGCAGGCCTGAAAGAGTCGGCATGCGGGGATCGTCCCAACCGGCAACGTGACCGTTCTCGACTAGCGTGAGGAGCTTGCGCTTGCTCAGGATTGTGTGGCTCAGGTTCAGCCGGTCGAACTCGTACTGGCGGGGATGAAATACACCAAGTTTGTCGAGAAACCAATCGTAGAGTGGGCGATGGTCCTCGAACTCCAGCGTGCAAATGGAGTGCGTGACTCCCTCGATCGAGTCGCTCTGGCCGTGCGCAAAGTCGTACATCGGATAGATGCACCAGGCGTCGGCGGTTCGATGATGATGGGCGTGCAAGATGCGGTACATCACCGGGTCGCGCATATTGAAATTCGGCGACGCCATGTCAATCTTGGCGCGTAGCGTACGGGAACCATCGGCGAATTCGCCGGCGCGCATTCGCTCGAACAGATCGAGGTTTTCATCGACCGGGCGGTCACGCCAGGGGCTTTTTCTACCAGGCTCGGTTGCCGTGCCGCGATAGTCGCGCATCTCTTCGCTCGACAGGTCGCAAACGAAGGCGTTGCTCTGTTTGATGAGCTCAACGGCCCACGAATAAAGGTGCTCGAAGTAGTCGGAAGCGTATAGCGGCCTGTCAGCCCATTCGAACCCCAGCCAGCGGACGTCGTCAATGATGGCGTCGGTAAACTCGGTGTCTTCTTTGGTCGGGTTGGTGTCGTCAAAGCGCAGGTTGCACTTGCCACCAAACTCTTGAGCGAGGCCAAAGTTGAGACAAATCGACTTGGCGTGACCGATGTGCAGATAGCCGTTTGGCTCCGGCGGGAAACGCGTGTGAACGCGGCCATCGTTCTTGCTGTTGCGGCGGTCTTCGAGGATAATTTCGCGAATGAAATGGGACCGGGGGGCGGAGTCGGCGGCAGCGGTTTCGCGGTTGATGCCGTCGTCAGGAGACATCGTTCCAGTATAAAGGCGGCGGTGTAGAACACAGCGATTGGCGGCTGAAGTACCGGCCTGCGAAGGGCAACACGTATGATCTAGAAATCATGATTGCGCAACGGATTCCGATAGGCCCTTGTGTCAGATTCGCGATACTGGTTGCCATGACGGTCGGAGTCGTGAGCGCTGACCCAACCTCGACGCCGAAGATCAAGGCCCTAGTAGTGGACGGATTTAGCAATCACGACTGGCGCAAGACCACGGCATTTATCAAGGCGACGCTGAACGATACGAAGTTGTTTGACGTCGATGTTTCAACGTCGCCTGGGCAGGTTGACTCGCCCGGTTGGCAAAATTGGAGGCCAAAATTCTCCGACTACGACGTCGTTATCCAGAACAGCAACAACATTGGCCAGAAGGATATCCGCTGGCCGCGAGTTGTCGAGCGCTGTTTGGAAGACTACGTTCGTGGCGGCGGCGGTCTGCTGATTTTTCACTCGGCAAACAATGCGTTTGACGATTGGTCGGAGTACGACCGCATGATTGGGTTAGGCTGGCGGGGCAAGGACCACGGCCCTGCGATTCAACTGGATTCTGAAGGCAACATTCGACATATTCCGGCGGGCCAGGGCGAGGGTACGAGTCACGGGCCCCGACAAGACACTTTGGTGACCCGCCTAGTCGATCATCCAATTAATCGTGATACTCCAGCGCGCTGGTTGACGCCTGATATTGAGGTGTACACGTTCGCGCGAGGACCCGCCGAGCAGCTCACGGTGCTCAGCTATGGCCGCCATCACGAGACAGACACGTATTGGCCGCTTGAATGGGTGGTCTCATATGGCCAAGGCCGCGTCTACAACTCATCGTTCGGTCACATCTGGAATTCGGACGAAGGAATCCCGGATCGAGTGCGATGCGTCGGCTTCCAGACGGCGCTGATCCGTGCGGCCGAGTGGCTGGCCAGGGGCGAAGTGAGTTGGCCGACACCGAGCGATTTTCCGACCGAGGATGCGGTTAGGTTGCGCTCTGGGGCGGTCGCGAATTGAGCCGCGGGCTTGGTTGGACCGCTATATCGTCGAGTAACAGTCAGTTGGGAGGAGGATGTGGATGCGATTTCGAACCTGTGTGATTTTTCTGGTTGCGACGCTTGCGTTAGGCGCGGAGCGTCCGAATTTCGTTTTCATCCAGGGCGAGGGGCAGGGGTGGAATAGCACGTCGGTGCTGATGGACCCCGAGGTCCGGGAGTCGAAGAACGCGTACTTCCGTACTCCGAATCTCGCACGGCTGGCGGAGCGGGGCATGCGCTTCGTCAACTTCTATGCCCCGTCACCGCGCTGCACGCCTTCACGCGCGGCTTACTTTACAGGCAAAAGTCCGGCCATGCTCGGGATGACATTTGTCAGTCTACGGACCGGCGCAAACGCCAAGGTGATAGAGCCCCGGCCGCAGCTTGAGATGCCTCGTGAGGAGACTACGATCGCGGAGGTTTTGCGCGACTCCGGCTACGCGACCGCGCACTTTGGAAAATGGCATGTGGGCCGGGTGGATCCGCGCGAACACGGATTCGAAGACAACGATGGAGCGAATAACAACGGTGGCCCGGAGAACGTCGACAGCCCCAACCCGAAGCAGGCGTACGGAATCACTCAAAAGGGGATTGAGTTCATCGAAAAGAACGCCGCCGCGGCCAGACCCTTCTATATCCAGATGTCACACTATGGCGGGCGGGGGGCCGCCAACGCGCGCGAATCGACGAATTCGATTGTGAGTAGCTGGCCTTCGAGCCGTGATCGCCAGGAGCGCGACACGGGCGCGGCGGCGGTGATCTACGACATGGACCTCACTGTCGGGATGGTGCTAGACAATCTGGAGGCACTTGGGATCGCGGACAACACTTACGTCTTTTACACAACCGATCATGGGACGCAAGGCTCGAGCAATCGGCCGCTTACTCTGGGCAAAGGGACGGTTTGGGAGGGCGGACTGCGGGTCCCTCTATTCTTTAGCGGCCCTGGGATCGAAGCGGGGTCAGTCTCGCGCACGCGTGCGGTCGGCATGGACTTGGTTCCCACTGTCGCGGACTTGGCAGGAGTAGCTGACAAGCTGCCAAGCGATATTGAGGGCGGCAGCTTGGCCGGCGTTCTCAGGAACGCGGGCGGTGGTGTCATTCAGCGGTCCAGGGAAGAGATTGTTTTCCACTTTCCGCACTATGACTTTGACCCGCTTGGACCGGCCTCGGCGATGCTCGTGGGTGATTACAAGCTAATTCGTTTCTACGAGCAGCCGGAGAATCCGAGATTGTTTGATATCAGCCGCGACCCCTGGGAGCGCAGTGATCTGGCCGCTACAATGCCCGCAAAGACGGCTGACCTCGAGAGCCGTTTGGACGCCTACCTGGCGAGCGTTGATGCCGGTATTCCCAAGGTCAACCCGAACTTTGATTCAACGAAGCCAAGCTCTCGGCCCGCACGGGGCGGGCGGCAAAGACGGAGTGGGCGCGACAGAGGCCGGCAGCGACAGGGTTCCCGGCGTTAGGGAGCTCGTTATAGCTCTCGTCGGTGTTCGCAATCGGCATCGCGCCCAGTGTGGCTGGTTCGAAGGTGTGGGCTAGAGCACTTTCAGTGAACCCCTAGGTTGTTCGTGAACAACTAGCGTTGACGCCGGCAACTGCTGGAGACTAGATTCCCGAGTTGAGAATCGGAGGCGGGCGCGTCAGGGGCTGTGAAAAAAATCGAATAGCGCTACGGTCGTCCGAGGGTGCGACATGTCGCACCCCTACAGCGCTGATAACTCGCAAGTTATTTGTAGAAGCGTAGCTTGCTACGCCTGATTCTCGGGTTAGGGGAGGTTTTTTCACAGCCCCTCAGCGAGTTCGGTGGCGAAGGGTTGACTGGGTGAGTTGAGGCGGATCCTGTTGAGAAGTGATCAGCAGGACCAAGCTCAACGTATTCCAGGAAGCTCCGCCGCCGCCGCACTCGCTGACGCTCGCGCCTCCGAATTTCGCCGGCTTGATAGTGAGGCTCGCTGTCGAGAGCATATTCTCGCGGCCTCAGTCACCGCCGTTCTCTCTGCTCAACCAAGAAACCGGCGCGTAGTTCTGCCCGGCCCAGGCGTGTATTCGCGGTTCGGCAACGAGTCTCCGACCACCTTGGTATGCTTCTGTTTCGCGCAACGCTCGGAGTCCCTTTCTCGCATGACACCAAAACCAACAGCCGAGGACCGTTCTTGGACAGATCTCGAGCTGCCGAGGATGGAACTCGCGAGTCTGATGCGATTGTTTGGTCCCGGCATGATCCTGATGATGACCGGGGTCGGAACCAGCCACCTGGTTACGGCGCCGACCGCCGGTGGACGGTTTGCATACGCCCTGTTGTGGTGCATTCCCGTCGCCTACATCTCGAAATACTACGGCTTTGAAATGGCCTTCCGGTTTACCCACGCCACTGGGAAAAGCATGATCGAAGCCTACGCGACAGCTTGGAAGAAATGGCCGCTGTGGTACGTCATGATCACGACGATA
This sequence comes from Bryobacterales bacterium, assembly GCA_965247305.1. GTDB lineage: Bacteria > Acidobacteriota > Terriglobia > Bryobacterales > UBA6623 > CATQHP01. The sequence goes on from OZ252030.1 coordinate 962,796, forward strand.
CTGCAGTCCGCGATTGGGCAGGCGGGCAGGCTGGTCGCCGCCGCCGCGGTGCTGTTTTACCTCGGTAATTCGCTCTTCGGGCTGGACATCCCAATTGCCGTTTACGGTTTGGTGTTGGGAAGCATTTCCGTCGTGGTCATTCTGAAAGGTAGCTACCAAGCACTTGAAACCGCTACAAAGATTCTCGCCGGGATTCTTTTCGTTTCGACGCTGGTGGTCTATTTCGTCAGACCCGCGCCACTATCGGCGTTTGTACATTTTTTTCAGCTGGAGTTCCCCGAGGGATCGTGGCTGATCATCGCGGCGTTCCTGGGTCTGCTGCCTACGGGAGTGGACGTTTCGCTGCAGGCTTCGGAGTGGGGCAAGGCGAAGAAGGTCGGCATGGGAAAAATCCGAGGACGGCTGGAGCAGGCCGGTTTCGCGGGCGCCTTCGATCCCTTTGCGCCAGACAGCGCAAGTCTGACAGTTCACACCACCGAGCTACCGGCGTCCGTTCGCGAGTATTGCGCGCGCTGGTTCAAGATCGGGTTGTGGGACTTCCGAGTCGGCCACGTCGTTTCATTCATTCTGGCCAGTATCTTTCTGTTGCTGTCGGCCATGTGGCTGTACCCCAACCCCGTTGAAGGGCGCGCGGTGATGGGCGAGATCGCGGGAATATTTACCGCCAGCGTCGGCCCCTGGATGATGGTCGTCTTTCTTGCCGGCGCCTTCGCCGCGACGTTCTCGACAGCATTCAACTACTTTGACGGCTGGCCGCGAATCGTCGGCGCGTGCTCTCGAAACCTGTTCCGATCGACGGCGGCGCTTGAGGGTACAGACCCGCAAGATCTCGGTCCCGAGCATCGCGCCAATTGGAGATCTGAGTACAACATCTACCGGGCGACGATGGTTTTCTCGCTCGTCGCGGCGGTCGCGATCATCGCCGGAGTGCCGCGGCCGGTGTATCTGGTGCTCGTCGCCTCGGCGCTGGCATTTTTCGTCGCCCCGGTGATTTTCTTCTTGAACGTGTTCTACTGCCTCACTGTGATCCCGAAGCACGACCCGTTGTTCTACCCGTCGAGGTTTGCAATCTGGTTTAGCTGGGCGAGTCTCGCGGTGTTCACCGGCCTCACCGTGATACTGATCATGGCTCGCGTTTTCAACGTCGAGTTATTTGGTTGACCGCCAGCAGTTTTACGCAAGAGTAGACGGCGTCGATCGAAGGCGTAGCGGTGCCGGTTAGCCGGCCCAGTTCAGCAACTACGCCGATCAAGGCCTCGACCTCGAGCGGCCGGCCAGCTTCGACGTCTTGTAGCATCGACGTCTTGTGCTCACCCACTTGTTCCGCCCCCGCGATGCGCTGCTCGATCGTATGGCGGAATCTGACTCCCAGCTTCTCGGCGATCTCTTGCGCCTCGCCCATCATCACGGCGGCGAGATTGCGGGTAGCAGGGAAGCGGCAAATCTCAGCTAGCGTAGCGCGGGTCAGGGCGCTTATTGGGTTGAACGACAAATTGCCCCAGGCCTTGAGCCAAATCTGAGCGCGGATGTCGCTGAGGACTGGCGAACGGAAGCCTACCCGAACGAATAGTTCGGAGATCGCTTTGACCCGATCGGTCTTGGCGCCATCCAGCTCGGCTAGCGGAAAGCGCGATCCTTCAACGTGGCGGATCACCCCCGGCACGGGCTTTTCAGCCGCCGGATACGCGATGCTGCCAATAATCCGCTCGACGCCGATGTTGCGCTCAATCTGCCCGTCCGGATCTAGCGAATCGAGGCGCTTGCCGTCGAGCTCGCCGCCGTGCTTTTTGAAATACCACCAAGGAATGCCGTTCTGTACGGTCACGACGACTGTCTTGGGGCTGAATAGCGCAGGCAATCGATCGGCGACTTCGGCGATTTGATGGGCCTTGAGAGCGAGAACAACCACGTCATGTTCGCCGGCCTCGTCAATCCTGTCGGTAGCCGCGACGTTGCGAGCTAATCGCTCCTCGCCGTCCGCCTCGATCAGCTTGAGGCCGTGCTCGCGAATGGCCGTCAGGTGCGGCCCGCGCGCGATCAAAGTAACCTCGACGCCCGCCAGCGCAAGTCTCGCGCCCATCAAGCCCCCGATTGCGCCTGCGCCTACGATGCAGGTCTTCATGGTTCCTCTATTCTGCGCTAAAAAAGCGGCCAACTGGCGTGCACCCGTAAGCTGACCCAGGGTAAAAGTGGGCGCGGTGCCATTCGCGTTGTCTTGACGAAGGTAAACGCGCGACGAACTTTTCTACGTGGGCCAGCCGGCGTCACTGAGTTCCGTTTGGGCTTCCGTTCGGGACGACTGCTACGGAATCGCCGACTTCGAATGTCATGAGATCGTGGCCGGCAACCAGCGGTCCGGAATAGTTGGACTTGACGCGGGCGACGACTTCCTCTTTCGCTACTGGGGGAATGCCGGGACCCGCGGTCAGCACGTAGTGCGACAGAACGCCCAACTTGGGCTTCACCTTTGAGAAAACGATGCCAACTTCCTCGGCCGTTGTGTGGTGAGCAGCGACCCTTTTCATCGCCGGATTGACCTCAAATAGTTTCTCAGGAATAGCAACGACCTCGTGAATCAGCAGATCCACGCCGTTCGCCGCTGCGATCAGGTTCTCGTCAAACCGCGTGTCTCCCGAGATCACGACGGAACGTCCTTCATAGTCGATCCGGTAGCCAACGGCCGGCTTGATTAGATCGCCATGGTTGACCGCGAATGCCGTCACGACAACGCCGTCTTGCTCGTAGACCACGCCGTCGTCGTCGAATTCCGTGACATCGAACTTGGCGGCGGAGCGAGGCAGCGCCTCGTCCTTTACTCGAATGTCGATGTCCAAAGCGTAGGCTTGTTCGAGCCCGGCGGTTATTTTGCCTATCCCCGTCGGCCCGACGATCCGCAGAGGGACTGGGCGACGGCCGTAGCTTGGCGGCAACCATCCAATGAGCCAAAGATCGGCTAGCCCGACCAGATGGTCGGAGTGGAAGTGCGTGATAAACACCGGGGCAACATCGCGCAGCGGGACACGTAGCTGGTTCAGGCGAATCGTCGCGCCTCGCCCGGCGTCAAAGAGCAGCTTTTGAGAGCCGGCTTCAACGAGCGTCGAAGGGCCGAATCTCTCGGGATGAGGGTTCGGGGTTCCTGTCCCTAACAAGGTCACTTTGATGGGTTGCGCCGGCGCTGCGACGAACAGCAGTAGGGCGCAGCCGACGACACGCTTGAACGTCGAAACGTCTATCCTCACTCGGTAAACTCCAATCTATTTGCGCAACAGACCGCGGCCCCACAGATTCAGCGTGCGCTCGTTGTGTTCCCAGAGGCCGGCAGGCCGGTCGTTCTCGATTATCTCGATTTCGGCGGAAACTTCGATCTTGTTGCCGTCTAAATCATCGAACATCAAGAACAGGTTGTCTCCCGGTCCGTGGCGTCCGGGCCCCCACGCTAGTTCGACGTTTATCGCGGCTAGATGGTCTGCCCAATCCCTAAGGTCATTCCAGCTGTTCGCCTCGTAGCTGTGATGGTCGAGGCGCTTTTCCGCGGCGCCAAAAACGGCAAAGCTATGGTGCTCGGCGTCGCTCCTGAGAAAACAGGCGGTTGCGTTTCGCGCCTTATCCTGGACGCGGTCGGAAGGTCGGAAGCCGAGGCCTTCGGTGTAGAACGGCAGCAGCCGATCGATGTTGGTGCTGGCGACAACGAGGTGCTGCAGGCGGCCGGCGAGAACTGGTGCCGATTGAATTTCAGGCACGGTTTCGGCTGTCGAGAACTCAATGCGATTGCCGTCCGGGTCGGTTACGGCGAAAGCCTCGCGGCTGGCGAATAACGGGCTCGATGCGGGCTGAATCTCGATGCCTTGCTGGACGATTCGATCCCTCAGAGCTGTAAGGACCACCCCGTCCGCACAGACGTAGGCGCCGAAGCCGAGGGTATTCGATTGCCCGCTGCCAACTAGCATGCGCCGATCAGGCCCCTTGCAGCACCACAGGTCGTCACCTAGTTTCTTAACGGTGCCCTGGGTAGCTGCGCCGTAGAACTGCGCCAGTTTCGCTGGCGATTCCGACAGAATCTGGACGTGGTCCAAGTGGAACTCCAGGGCTGCCTGATGGTCTTGATTCATTCCAAATGACCCAATCTATTGTGCCTGACTCGGGACAACCGAGGCACGATCCCAACTCGAATCGATCAGCTTTCGGACGCCTCCAAGTGCAGAATCGACATCTGAGCGCGGCAGCACGGCCCCAACGTAGCGGTCAGGCCGTAAGAGAATCGCACAATCAGCGTACCCCTTAAGCGCTTCCGCCAGAATGCCATCGACGTCCCGCACACAGGCAATTTCATCACCTAGAATTTCGGGGAATTTGTCGTCTTGAGGCGTCACGCACAGTCGTTTGACTGAGAGCGGCGAAAGAGAACCTTCCCCAAACAGGTCGAAAATCATCGCCGGTCGATCGGTCAACGCCAGTAGTGCGAAGCCGTCGCCGAGCACGTCGTCGAGTTTCACAATGCGGTCGTTTAGAAGCGAAACATTCGGCTGCGGAAAAAGACGGCCTACGATCGAGTTCTTCTTGCTGTGACCGTCGGGCAAGAGGAACCCTTGATCGAACCGTGGCTTCGGTTTGAAGCGCATGTGGACAACATAGTCATTGAGCGGTGGGCACAGTTTGAGCAGTCGGAACGTCGCCTGAACTATAAACGCGCTGACCCGGCTTCGGGGCATCATCACGCGCCCCATTCGGGTCGCCATCTCGATCAGTGCCCAGGCGTGCATGCGGCGCTCGAGTTCGTAAGTCTCGAGGAGCGCCGGACCCAACTCGCCCTTGATCACGCTCGCAAGCTTCCATGCGTAGTTTGTGGCATCACGTACTCCACTGTTCATTCCCTGGCCCGCAAATGGCGGTGTTAAATGGGCCGCGTCGCCGTGCAGCGAGACGCGGCCGACCTTCCAACGTGTCGCCATGCGAGCGTGAAAAGTGTAGACAGTGCGGCGGCGAATTCGTGTGTCCTCGTCAGGCCCATGCGCACGAAGTAAGCGACGGACGTTGGCCTCGGCAACAAATTCGTCGGGGTCCTCACCATCGAGCAACATGAACTCGAAGCGCCGCGCTCGCCGAGGCCCGGGCAGGTTGATCCCCGGCCTGCGTGGGTCACAGTAGACTCGGGTGTGCTCGTACGGGTCCTTCGTGCCGTCGAGGTCGATGATCAACCATTGCTCGCTGTACGTTGCTCCCTTGAGTTCGATGCCGAGCAGGTCGCGCACCGTGCTGTTAGCGCCATCGCACGCCGCCAAATAGCGGCAGCGAAGATCCTTTTCGCGCCCGTCAGAGGTACGAATGGCTAGCGCCACGCCGTCCGCCTCTTGCGAGAACGCGATCAACTCATGCTCGAACTGCACGCTGACGTTTTGGTAGCGGGCCAATCCCTCACACAATATCCGCTCTAAATCCCACTGATGGAATCCATTGCGGCGGTCGTACCCGTACTCCCTTGTCGTCGGTTGCACGAACGCAAACGGCCTACCCGAGGACGAATGATAGAGCGACCCATAGCCCGGCATGATCTGGGCGCAGACCTCGTTGGCGAGGCCGAATCCCTGGATAGCGCGCAACGATTCGTCGTCGATTGAGACCGCGCGTGGTTCCTGCACGGTCGACGCATTCTTCTCAATCAAGAGTGTCTTTACGCCGTAGAGCCCTAGGTAGTTCGCCAGCGTCAGCCCGACGGGACCTGAGCCAACGACAGCGACGTCAAAGTCTGCGTGGGTGGAATTTTCACCTTCGGCCATAAGTCGGTGCGTAGACCCAGCCTACCCTCCCGGCCGCCAAGCCCGCTCGCGAATCAATGGACGCCACTGCTAACTGACGAATCTATATTGGCCAAGTGAAACGCAAATGCGATCGACACCATTCTGCCCGTGTACAGTAGGAGCGACAAATGGCTGCAAGGAGGTTTTAGTGACTCGACAGCATTACTTGATGTTTCTTGGGCTGTTCATTTTCATCTCAAGTCCCAGCCGGCTTCGCGCCGAACCCCGGATCGAGTCCAACGTAATTTACGGCATGTACTCAGGCGCCGCTCTGCTGATGGACGTTCACCGCCCTGAAACCCCAAACGGACACGGCCTGATCCAAATTCCCGGCAGCGCCTTCCAGGCCCCGCTCGCGTACGGCGCTCGGCCGCTCAAGGCAGCCAGCGGGGCGCGGCACTTCGGGACCGCCCGCCTGGTCGGTGCCGGCTATACGGTCTTCACGGTGAATCATCGGGCCGCTCCGCGCTTTCGTTATCCCGCGGCCGTAGAAGATGTCCAGCGCGCAGTCAGATTCATTCGCCACCACGCTGCCGACTATGGAATCGACCCGGATCGAATCGGCTCAACCGGCGGTTCCTCTGGCGGCCATCTAGCTCTAATGCTCGGCGTTCTCGACGGCAAGGGCGACAGTGAAGATCCCGATCCCGTCAATCGCGAGAGCGCCAAAGTCCAAACCGTCGCGACCCTATTTGCTCCCGTAGACATGGTGCTAGAAGCCAAAGGTGTCGCCGCGGGCAGTGGCGCGGCGCCATATTATCTAGGGGTCAGACCGCCGCGCACACCCCGCCCGGGCCGGCCCTCCAGTGGAGGCCACGACGAAGCCAAGCTCTATCGCGAGGCGTCGGCCGACACCTACATCTCCCCCGATGACCCCCCGTTTTTACTCGTCCACGGCGACAACGATCAGGCTGTCTCGTTCGAACATTCGGTGATCATGGAACGCCAACTTAAAGCGGCCGGTGTCGACGTGAAGTTCATCAAGATGCCCGGCGGAGGCCACGGAGGATCAATCTCGGCGGGCCCAAACCCCGCGGACTACGTTGCGGCAATGATCGAGTGGTTTGACAAGCATTTGCGCAACCGTCAACATTGAGCCGCTGCCGACCTCACACCCCTTGCAGTCATGGGCGTACGACCGCCCCCTCGCACCCGAGCTGCCGCAGCGGCTCATATCGTCGATTTTTGAGGTTTCCAGATACCTTCAACGATTCACGATAGACTGGGCTCGCCATGAGAAAGATCTTGCTCCTCATTCTTGCCCTGCCGATATTCCTGGCAGCCCAGGGCCGTCCGAATGTCTTGTTTTTCTTCACCGATGACCAGCGCGCGGACACGATCTCAGCCCTCGGCAATCCGCACATTCAAACGCCCGTGATTGACTCGCTGGTCGAGCGGGGCTTTGTCTTCAACAACAACTACTGCTTCGGAAGCAACAGCGGTGCGGTGTGTTTGCCAAGCCGGAATATGCTGCTTAGCGGCCGAGTCTACTTCCGGCACGAGGGCAAGACTGGTGACACCGACACGCGTACGTACGCCTCCGGCGACAAGGCCAATTTTGCCGACTCGATGAAGATGCTGGGGTACGAAACCTATCACCACGGCAAGATTGGCAACGTGGCAAGGTTGATCCACAAGAAGTTCGACCACTCGGCATACGTCAACCACCAAGAGGAGCGAATCACCGGCGAGCCCGGCAAGAAGATCATCGACGACGCCATTAAGTTCGTCAAGAGTCGCGACACGACGAAGCCGTACTTCCTCTACCTCGCGGTTTCTGTTCCGCACGATCCGCGGGTTGCGCTCGACAGGTACATGAAGCTCTACAAGCGCAACCGGATCCCGCTGCCCGAGAACTACTTACCCCAACTACCGTTTGACAACGGCGACATGATCATCCGCGACGAGACGCTGGCGCCATGGCCACGAACGAAGAAAGAGGTTCGCAAGCATTTGCATGATTACTACGCGGTCATCACCGCGATGGACGGACATCTCGGGCGCCTCTTAGATTCCGTGAATCTCGAGAACACGCTCGTCATTTTCTCGTCTGACCATGGCTTGGCTATCGGTAGTCACGGGCTTTTCGGCAAGCAGAGCGTATACGAGCACAGCATGAAGGCACCGCTCATCGTTGCCGGACCGGGAATACCGAAGGGTCGATCAGATGCGTACGTTTACCTGCACGACATCTATCCATCAGTCGTGGATCTACTCGGCGGAGCGGTGCCAAGCGGGCTCGACGGAAAGACTTTCGCCCCGCTTATAAGAGGCGAATCAAGCCAGATACGCGACAGCGTATTTCTCGCCTACAAGGATTCGCAGCGCGCCCTCCGGCAGGGCGACTACAAACTGATCTGCTTTCCGCAAATCGACAAGACTCAACTGTTCAACTTGCGGCGGGACCCGCACGAAATCAATGACCTATCCGAGGACCCAAGCCAAAGTGGGCGCATCGAAGACCTAACCGCAGTCATGAAGAGTTGGCAAGAGGACGTCGGGGACAGTCAGCCGCTCATGGTAGCCAGCCCAAAACTCTCCAAATTCAGCCCTCCCACTGGAGCAACATTAAGAGCGCTTCTCGATCGCTGGCGAGGGCGCAACTGAGCTTGCCGATTTCGGGAGGCCGTTGGGACTACGGCCAGAATTTGATCAGGCCACCACAAACCTGACCAGCGGCCGGGGTGCTACAATTCGGCGCTTCTTCCCTCCGCCGCAAAGTGCCGCCTCCGATCAAGAACCTCCGTTGGTGGATTTGCACTCTGCTATTTCTCGCGATGGTGATCAACTATCTCGACAGGCAGAGCTTCGCCGTAGCGACGCCGAAAATTGCGAGTGAATTCGACCTCAGCAATCAAGACATCGCATTCATCAACAACTCATTCACCACCGCCTACGCAGTCGGCCAATTGCTAGCCGGTCGCCTGATGGACGTCGTGGGCACCCGCGCCGGATTCGTTCTGATCATGGCCTTCTGGTCGGCCGCCGGAATCTTGTGTTCGTTTTCCAGCGGGGTGCGGAGTTTGAGCTTCTTCCGATTTCTACTTGGCTGCGGGGAAGCCGGCGGCATCCCGGTTGGCGTAAAAGCCGTTTCGGAGTGGTTCCCTAAAGCCGAGCGCAGCCTAGGAGTCGCCTACTTCTCGTCGGGCTCCGGGATCGGCGCCGCGCTAGCACCTCCACTGATCGCCCAACTGATTATTTTGAGCGGATGGCGATCGGCGTTCGTGGTCATCGGCTCGATCGGATTTCTCTGGATAATCGTTTGGCTGTGGTTCTATCAGAGCCCCAGCCGCCACCCACGGATCTCCCAACAAGAGCTAGCGCTCATCGCAACTGATACGACCGCTGTCCGCCAACAGAAGGCCCAGCCCGGCCTTGGCGCGATGTTGCGAGAGTGGACCGGGCTGCTCGGGTACCGTCAGATCCGCGGGCTTTTCATGCTGCGCGTGTTTTCTGACTCGGTGCTCTACTTCTACATCCAGTGGCTGCCAAAGTACTTCGCGGATGAGCGCGGCTACAGCATCCTAGACATCCGGGACCGCTTGTGGATGGTCTTTGTCCCCGGATTCTTCGCGGGCCTTGCGTGTGGCGCGGCAGCGGGTCGGCTAATCGACCGCGGCTGGAGTGTCGACCGCGCCCGCAAAATTGTCATGTTGGCGGCAGGCCTGCCGATGGTCGCAAGCGTAGGCGTCGGACTCGTCGACTCAGACGTTGCTGCGCTAGCATTGTCGACAATCGCCCTTGTCGCGTTTTACGGGTATTCGGTAAATATGCTGACCCTGCCGGCTGATCTGGTCCCCCCGCGACTGGTAGCCTCGGTCTCCGGCCTGTCAGGGATGGGAGCCGGCCTGGGCAGCATCGTGTTCACATTCGTAGTCGGACGACTGGCCGACGAGTACTCGTTCACGCCGGTATTCATTCTTGTCGGCCTGCTTCCACTGATCGCTCTCGCGATCTTGTTTTTCGCAACGGGTAAAGTTGAACGCGTGATCGCCGATTAGTGGACACTTCCACCAGGCGCGCCGTCTGCTCAGAGTTTGTGCGGATTTCGATTTGGACAAGTGCGCAGGGAGCAGCGGCCTCGTTGCACGAGGCCTCGCAGACGCTGCTTCCGGTAACGCCTGTTTCGCCCTCCTAATCGCCGTGTTTGCGCAACGCCCTCTTCTCGGTCGGCAGTTCCAGGATAAGACCCGTGTCAAGGGATTCTTGGGTTAAGCCGCCCAGGCGCAGCTTGGCCGTCGAATCGAAATGTCCGGAAATGTCCGGATTTGGCAGGGTTTGGCAGGGTTTTCTGTAAATTTTGAGCCTCCTTGCAGGGTTTTTCGCAGCCTCCAGTTATAGTGTAAGGCCCGTGTGTCCGGTTTTCGGCTGACCGTATCACTAAGTTGCTGATTTCAAAGACAAAAGAAATTTCAAAATCGCGGGACGGCCCTTGGGCGGGTTCTGCCTTGGCCGTTGTGAGCCGCAATCGCCCGGTTTTTTGAACATTCAGATCGCTGGAAGCTGCTGATTCATAAAGGCGAGGTTAAGTGCGTGTCCCCGATCTCCAGATTCGGAGTAGAAGCGCGATTTACCGACACCCTTCCGTGGTGGGGTCTCATGTTTCTTTGTTTGCAGTTAGTTAGGGCGAAATGCCAATTCGTGACCGTTGTTCGCGAAACGGTCTTCGAATGACCTACGGAAGCGGCTAATTTGATCCTTCGCCGTTACACAGGATTTAGCGATACTAGCGCTCCAGGACAGAGTCAGAGCAGGGTCCCGAGATCAGGTCCCACTGTCATTGTCGGAGTAGAGTTATCGCTGGCCTGCGGCATGTCAGCGATCACGATCGACGTTGATCGGCCGAGTCCCCGTCGGAACAGGGTCTCGGCATCGACGACATGCCCGTCGACTCCGTGAAAAAGCTCGACACTGACGTCTACAGCATCTCTGTCCGTATCGAAAGCACGCAATAGAAGCTGACTGCCATCCCGGACAGCAAACGGAGCGGATTCAGCCGTTGTGACGCCGCGATCCTCCCTTTATCTAGCTATCCTGAGCCTCCAGGGCACACTGTACTGGTCAGGACAACGGAGGTCTTGAGCGCTAGCTTCGCGATAGATCGCGTGTTCGGAGGGCAGTTTCTGATCTTGAACAGTTGCATTTGATAGTCCTCCAATTTATCGGTTGGTGAAAATCGAACCGGACCAAAGCAATCTGCATTCCTAGATAGCGATACAATTCTAAGGCGTTTAGTTCCTGCTGCATACGCCGACTTGTCGATTTCGTTGCTGCGGACGTTGTTGTCAACCTCGTTGACATCTAGATCAACATGACAGACATTGCTTAGGCGAGATTGTCACAAGAGGGGAACCGAGATGACGGTATCAGCCGGCCAACGAGGGTTGGATTCGAAAGTAGACAGCGTGCTCGCGATCTGCCGGAGGATGAACGCCAGCGGGGACCTCGATTCGCTCCTGGATCTGCTAGCACACGAAGCCGCTGAACTGGCGGGCGCCGACCGGGCTACGATTCTCCTCTTGGATCGCGACCGTAACGAGTTGTGGTCGAAGGTAGCGCTAAGGAGTGACGAGATCCTGCGCTTTGACGCGCGGCTGGGGATCGCCGGCTCGGTACTCCAGAGCGGTGAGACCGTTAACGTTTCTGATGCTCAGGTGGATCAGCGTTTCCACAGCGGCATAGACAAGCAAACCGGCTACCGAACGCTGAGCGTTCTCGCCGCACCGCTCGGAACCGTCAATAAGGATGCGATTGGCGTATTCCAGCTCCTCAACAAGCGCGATGGCTCCTTCACAAAGGGGGACGAAACGATGCTCGAGATTCTGGCGGGTCAAGCAGGTATCGCGATTGAGAACGTCATGCGGCTGGGCGAGCTTCGCCGCGAGAAGGACGAGTTGGCGAAACAAAATGTGCAATTGCGGCAACAGGCAGCCAGCAAATTCAGCACCAGGAACATCATCGGGAACAGCGGCCCAATCCGATCAGTGGTCCGCCTCATTGATCAACTTCGCACCAGTTCGGTTAGCGTGCTCGTCACCGGCGAGAGCGGGACCGGCAAGGAAATGGTCGCTCGAGCACTGCACGCCACCGGCGCTCGTTCGATGGGTCCGTTTGAAGCACTAAACTGCGCCGCTTTACCACAGGACCTCGTCGAGAGCGAACTGTTTGGCATCGAAAAGGGCGTTGCAACGGGAGTAGATAAGCGTAAAGGCCGTTTCGAAAATGGTGACGGCGGCACGATCTTCCTAGACGAGATCGGAGACTTGACACTGACGTCACAGGCGAAGATCCTCAGAGTGCTCCAAGAGGGTGTGGTCCAACCGGTTGGTTCGCGAGATAACATCGCCGTCAACGTCCGGGTAATTTCGGCGACCAACAAAAACTTGGAGCAGCAAGTGGAAATCGGGGCCTTCCGCGAGGACCTGTATTTCAGGCTCAACGTTGTTCACATCCAACTTCCGGCGCTACGACAGATTCCCGAGGACATTCCACTGCTCGCTGACCACTTTCTCCGCGCCATAAGTCAGGAGCTTGGTAGACGGCCGCCATCCCTTTCGCCGGAAGCACGCGATCTGATCATCGCGGATGACTGGCCGGGCAACATTCGACAACTTCGAAACGAGGTCGAGCGTCTTCTCGCGGTTACTCGACGGCCCAGGATCGAGCCGGATGACCTATCGATCAGGGTTCGCGAGGGTATTCGGAGCAAGCGCGCCTTACAGGGTGGAGGTCAGAACTTAGCTGAAGCGGTCGCTGAACTTGAACGAGGAATGATTCGACGCAGCCTCGAGCGGTACGATTCCAATCAGTCGGCGACGGCCCGGTCCTTGGGCCTGAGCCGTCAGGGCCTCATTAACAAGATGCGCCGCTACGGCAGCGAGTCTAGAGGCTGAGGCGAACCCAACGTTCCGTCTAGGTAGGCAAAGCACTCAACGGTCCGGAGAGTGAATGAATTGCGGCTGGGGGGTGCTGCGGCACCGATGTCCGTTCGTGCCAACCGGCGGAGTGGAAGCCGACGTAGCGGGGACCGAGTCCACGGATTCGGTGGCCTGTCAACGCTGCGCTTAGAGATCTATTCTCGAATCGGTTGGCGCGCCGGGCCTAACTGGTCGATGTCAACTTGGTAGGCAATAGTGTCAACTACGTGTACATATCGCGTGGGTGGTCTGCGCACTCGCTGAAATCCTATCTCACAGATATATAAGATCTTATACGATATGATCGGATTGGGCCTCCAGTTGCTCTTCTCAGTGTCGTCAACTGACAAACACTGAGAGGAACAACACATGCGACTCAAGAAGATCCTGAAAGGCATTTTGAACAGTGCAAGGGTGAGAAGGCTTTCCCTTCTGACGCCGCTCGTCCTGGCCGGCTCGATAACAACGCTCCTAGCTGGCGATGAGACCCCTACTAGAGTAGTGACGACTGGCCCAATCCTAGTGCATGAGGGTGAGGGGATTCTCGCTGGCGCGTTTAACGCTGGCACAAACCCTGTGAATGTCACGTTTGAGGTTCTCGACGGGCACGACGGACGAGTGCTAGACGCAACAACATTGTTCGTCCTGGCCTCTACGGGCGGCTATCACGTCCTCAGTCCCAACTATTTCTACCTTCGCCAAGACTCTCCGGTCAGTGGAGTTGACCCGATACCGGGGGGTTTTGTGGTAGTGAGAGCATCGTTGGAGGCTACGAGCGACAGTCCCGACCACGTCAGCTTGTCGACTTGTGTGGCCGAACGCTGTGCCACCACGACACAGTCGCAAGGATATCCCGCCGTCGTCATCCGCTGAATCGGCAAGAGGGGCGCTTGCCAGCAACAGACTCAACGACCCGGAATCCTAACAAAGCCCTGTAAGGTCGATAGCTCGGCAAGTTTCGAATCGCGCTGGGTTATCAATCCTCTATCGGATTTCGGGATCAATTACAAGCGGGAAAAAGGAACACGGCCAGCTGGTTTCGGCGAGTTCACGTGACCCGCTTTCTCCGCCATCTTGCACTTTCAACTAAAACGATCGCGGGCAACCGCGTTGCTTATCCGTGGAGGGATGTTATGAACAATCTGAAATCGAAGAATATAGTTCCAGTTCAATGCAAAGCGTCAGCCGGAGGAATTCTGTTACTCGCCGAACGGGGAGTGTGTACGAACCGCGCCCTCGCTATCGCTGTCGTCGCATTCACGCTTCTGTGCGGTGCTCGACTAGCGGCTAAGGCTGTGATTTCGGGAACCAGCGACGATCTTGACGAGTACCGCTCCGCCTACGGTACCTCGCTACCTGGGAACGAACGCATGATGGATGTCGTGGCGGTTGCCATCGCCAAGAACGACCGGGTCTGTACATGGTTGCACGACGGCAACGGCATCAACGTCATCGTAGGAACTACCCGCGACCTCGATGCTCACATTGGGCCGCGGGAGGTGCACTACCCACGTGACAAGACGCTGGTCGCCGTCGCCATAGCGAAGTCTAGCGACCACGTCTACGCGTGGTACTCCGATTGGACTGTCAGTTCGGGAACCAGTACGAATCTCACTAAATACCAGGACCCAAAGGGTTTCGACCTGCCTGACGGAAAGAGTCCATGGGACATTGCCGGTATCGGTATTGCTCGAAACGATCGCGTCTATGCTTGGTACCGCGATGGAACTGCGAGCCAAGGCAGCTCCACGAAACTGAGAGGCGTTCGCGATCCGTACAGCTTCTCAATGGACAGGTATCGAACGCCCGGCCAGATTGTTGGTGTTGCTATTGCGGGATCCGATAATCACGTTTACGCATTTCTAGACTCACCCGTGGATATCATCCCCGACCGCGATACCTGTCATGGCCACGACCGGGTAACGGGGCGGAGAGGCCTAGCGATCAAGCAAAGCACTGCAAAACTGTACGCCCGCCGAAAGTGGCGCGAGCGCGTGCGATGGCTCATGCCACTCAGCTGGGGACAGGCGGACTGGGACCAGGCCAAGGAACGTTCGTACGACTGCGACAAGAAGGCCGGAACGTGGCGCTGCGCGGCCAGCGCGATTCCCTGCGCCGGCTGGCCATAGAACCCGTCAGGCTGGCCCCAGGGCGAATCCTATCAAACGTGTTCGTCCCACCGGCTCTCGGCGATCTCAATGTTCACCAATTTGGTGGCTGAAGCCGAAAAATGCCCCGACAAGCGAGGATATCTGCGGTCGGCGTGTAGCATCGCATCGCTTACCTCAGCAATGATTCCCAGGAAGTCTTCCAGCCCGACCAATACCAGCGCCGCGACCAAGATCTGCTTTGCGAATAATTCGAGCCGAACGGCATCAGCCTCCTCGGCTATTGTTGTATGCGCAACCACGTCCACGTGATCTCCGTGCCGAGAGCGTCCGACGCGTGGACCACTTGCGTCGGCGAACCACACTCGTCCTACGCGCGCGATTCAATTGATTCCTGAATTTGAGGGATCCGTACAGGGTCATCTGGGGACGGCAGCCTGCTTGCAGTCGCCCACCTACGAGACGTCCTATATCCGCCCTAGTCGGCAAGGGTTGATTCAGGCCGCCAAACCGGCACGTTCGAGCGTCTCGTTGTTACCTGGCGGAAACAAACGATGCCACAAACTCTCTACCCAGAGCCCTCCAAAAGCCTCGCCAGATGGCTCTAACACCTTGCTTATAGGCCTTTGAGCGATTTTGGTGGCGCGTTGGATCAGCGTGAAAAGAAGGTTCAACATCTATTCGTCACAGGGTAGGGGACAGGCAGCACGAGGGTTCGTCGAGGTGGAGAGACTACGAGATCGTATGTGCCAGTCCCCGCCGGAAAGTTTTTTTCCACTTCGCAGAGAGGACCGCACCGCGAGGCGGCGCGGCTCGGTACTCCGAAGGAATTCGTCCAACAAGTAGCTTGGTGGGCAGCTTGAAAAATCAAGTTTCGGATCAGTGGTGCCACCGGCTAGGGCCGGATCATTCTTGGGAGAAACTCGCTAGGTCATCTGATTGGTACGGGACAGGCAACACGAGGGTTAGTCAACCTGGAGAGATTACGAAATTGCATGTGCCAGTCCCCGCCCGAAAGTTTTTTTCCACTTCGCAGAGAGGACCGCACCGCGAGGCGGCGCGGCTCGGTACTCCGACAGCTTTCGTCCAATCAGCGGCTTGGCGGGCAGCTTGAAAAGTCGAGTTTCGGGACAGTGGCGCCACCGGCGGGGCTTGGAACGGGACAGGCAACACGAGGGTTTGTCAACCTAGAGAGATTACGAAATTGCATGTGCCAGTCCCCGCCCCGAGAACGGGCGGTTGACCTGTGGTTGAAAGAGGGGTAACGTGGGGGTGGTGAACGCCGTCCTCTCAACGACGAAGCACGGATTGCGCATCGTCCTGTGCTTGTTGCTCGCTTCGGGCGTGCTCGTCGCGGACGAGTTCTCGTCTGATATCCGGCCGGTCTTGGTCGAGAACTGTCAGGCATGCCACGGCCCGGAATCGAAAAACCGCATCCGCTTCCTAACCGACAAGACGGTCGCTGACGTTTCCAAAAATCGTGGGCTTTGGCGCAGTGTCGCGATGCAGCTCCGCAACCGCACAATGCCGCCGCCGCCGGGCCGTCAGCCGTCAGAACACGATCGCTTTCGAGTTGCCTCATGGATCGACGAAACGCTGCGCCTAACCGCGTGTGATCTTGGCGAATTTGCCGGTTCGGTCACTGTGCGTCGCCTCAACCGCCACGAGTATCAGAACACCTTGCGCGACCTTTTCGGCCTGCATTTCGAACTCGCGGAGCTATTTCCTGTCGACGGCTCGGGGGGCGAGGGCTTCGACAACAACGGCGAGACGCTTTTCCTGTCTCCGCTTCTAGTCGAGCGCTACCTGGAGGTCGCCCAGCAGATCCTTGATGACGTAGTTATTACGCCGCCTCTGGAACGCTCTTTCGTCGCCAAGGACCTGCTTCCCGACCGCCAAATCGACGAGCACGACTCGATCGGGATGGATCCCACGGAAATAGTTACACGCACGATCTCGGTCTATGAGGATGGCGACTATGACGTGCGCGTCTGGATTCGGTCACCCGAGGTCGAAGAAAAGCCAACCGCCGATATCCTCGTTGA
This sequence comes from Bryobacterales bacterium, assembly GCA_965247305.1. Lineage (GTDB taxonomy): Bacteria > Acidobacteriota > Terriglobia > Bryobacterales > UBA6623 > CATQHP01. The sequence continues at coordinate 979,661 of OZ252030.1, forward strand.
CGGCAATGCCGCAGGCCAACTGATGTTCAGTTGGTCGGTCGCGAAAGCGACCAACCGGAGCACGACGATACCGCTGGGCCGAGGAATGCACGAGATTTCCTTTGCCGTCAGCAAAGACAGCCCGTCGTTGCGATTGATTACGATCGACGTCGAGCAGAAACCGGAGTCGCCGGACCCCTCGAAACTTGCCGCTCACTTCCGCGTGTTTGGACGCGAACCCGGTCAAACGCCCCTCTCGCCGCACCGCGCCGCGGAGAAGCTGCTGCAAAGGTTCCTGCCGAGGGCGTTCCGTCGGCCGGTCGAGCCAAGCGACTGGGGGCCCTTTCTCGGCCTGTTTGACCGTGCGTCCGAACGTGGTGACCCTTACGAGGAGTCGGTCAAGGTGGCCCTCAAGGCAGTGTTGGTTTCGCCGGATTTCCTCTTTCGCATGGAGACCGCGCCGCGCAAACCAGGGGCGCAGCCGATCTCTGACCATGAGCTCGCAACGCGCCTGTCGTACTTCCTGTGGGGCACGATGCCGGATCTGGAATTGCTGCATCTGGCCGACGATGGCCGGTTACAGGATGAGCAGGTCCTTTCAGACCAGGTTGAGCGCTTGTTGGATCATCCGCGCTCGCGGTTTTTCGTCCGCACTTTCATGGGCCAGTGGCTGGGAACGAAGGATGTCGGCGGACGGGTCGCCCCTACGCTCAATGAGATCCAGCATTTCTATACGCCCCAGATCGCCGCGGACATGCGTGAGGAGCCTATCCTGCTATTCCAACGAATGCTTAGTGAGGATCGCAGCCTGCTGGATTTCGTCAACGCCGACTACACCTACTTAACCGAGCGCCTCGCGCAGCACTATGGCATGCCCCACGCCGTCGTCGGTAATCGGTTTCAGCTCGTTAGCACGCCCGATGGCCGACGTGGCGGCTTGCTCGGCCTCGGCGCGGTGCAGGCGATGAACGCCGGTTACAAGCGCAGCAGCCCTGTGCTACGTGGAGTTTGGGTGCTCGAAACGTTGCTGGGAACCAAGGTCCCCACCCCTCCGGCTGATATTCCGCCGCTTGAAACCGAGGAGAACAAGGAACGAAACCTAACCGTGCGCGAGATGCTCAACGAGCACCGCGCCAATCCATCTTGCGCGGCTTGCCATGACGTTATTGATCCGATCGGCTTCGGCCTCGAAAACTATGACTGGCTCGGGCGCTGGCGTGACGCCGACAGCAGCGGTCGTTCGGTCGACGCGTCCGGCGTGCTGCCCTCTGGAGAAGCGTTCGATGGGCCGGCCGAGTTGCGGCAGGTGTTGCTGCGCCAAAAGGATGAGCTACTGCGTCACGTCACTCGAAAGATGCTGGGCTATGCGCTTGGCCGGAGCCTACTAGACGAGGATCTGTGCGTCGTCGAAGGCACCGTGAAGAAACTGGAGAAGTCGAACTACGGGGCTCGCTCGCTGGTTCGAGAAGTCGTCCTCAGCAGACCGTTCCGCTATGCCGAACGCGACACGGAAGCGAGCAATCGCAACTAGCGTTTCTGTGGTAATCTGAGCGCGATTGGAAGATCGACAATGATACGTCAACCAGTATCTCGCAGAGCGATCCTCCGCGGAGCCGGAGTGAGTCTAGCGTTGCCGTGGCTTGAGGCGCTGGCTACGGCAGCGGCGGTCGGCCAACCCGGCCTTGCAGAGCCCCCGTTGCGAACAGCGTTTTTGTTCATGCCGTGCGGGGTGCGCCCGGATCATTGGACACCCGAAGGAGACGGTGACGACTACGAGATCACTTCTCACCTCAAGCCGCTCGAGCCGCTTAAGAGTGAATTCTTGCTGCTTGAAAACCTGTGGAACGAAAAGACCGTCGGGCGCAACGGGCATTGGGCTAAGGTGCCGGCCTGGTTGTCGGGTGGGTACGTCGAGCGCTCGACGGGCCGCGATATTAACACTGGTGGTGTATCGGTTGATCAGACGATCGCGCGTCAGATCGGAACGCGCACGCCGTTACCAAGCATCCAACTGGGCGTCGACGCACCGCGTACCGGCGTCGACAATATCGGCGGCGGGTTCGCGCGCATCGTCGGCTCGTATATCTCATGGCGCGACGAACACACTCCGGCATCCAAGGAGATTGTGCCTCAGTTGGCTTTCGACCGCCTGTTCCGCAGCGGGCCGTCGAGCGCCGAGGCCGGAATCCTCGACGTGGTCCTCGAAAAGACAAATTCCGTTCGGCGCCGAGTCAGCCGGCGTGACCAGATCAAGCTGGATGAATATCTTGATTCCGTGCGGTCGGTCGAAACGCGGATTCAAGCGTCGTTGAAGCCACAGAAGCGCTGGATCAACGACGGCGATCTGGGTCTTTCGCGCCCCGCGCCCGGAATCCCCGAAAACCATGCAGAACATGTCCGGCTGATGCTTGACATCATGCTGCTGGCGTTCTGGACCGACACGACACGCGTCGCGACTTTCATGTTCGGCGACGCACAGACCGGCCGCGACTTCTCGTTTTTAGATGGAGTCAATGGCAGTTTCCACGGAATCTCGCATCACCGCAATGAACCGGAAAAGCGTGGGATGTACGAAAAGATCATTAATTGGCACGTGGAGCAGGCGGCCTACTTCCTAACTAGAATGCGTGAACTCGATGAGGGCGGCTCGAGTCTGCTCGACAATTCGATGATCATGTTCGGGTCGTCTCTCAAGGACGGCAATCGCCACGACCCGAAGAATTTGCCGCTGATTCTGGCCGGCCGTGGCAAAGGCGCAATCAAGCCAGGTCGACGCCTTCGAGCCAAGCCGGACACGCCGCTGTGCGGCCTCTATCTCGCGATGATGCAGCACATGGGCATCGAAGAAGAATCGTCGTTCGGAGACAGTTCCAGCCCGCTGGAAGGCCTGTCCTGAGACTCCGGAAGCCTTAACGGCCCGTGGTAAAAGTTACGCAGTCCGCGTTGGGCAACGCGCACTTGCGACCTACGGGACTTTTACCACGGACTGCTAGGATTCAGTGCGTGGCGCCAAAGGCCTCGATTCTGCGAGAGCGTCGCGGTGCAGTTCCCTGGGGTCACTCGGCGGCGCCGGGTGTTTCTACCGCAACCGGATCGCCCCGGGCGACTAGTGCACATTGAGCTTCCTAATACTCGAATGGCTTCAGCAAGTTACCGCGATTTACCCCTGTCACACCACCCGCGGATCTCCCTATTGCGAGGCTGTCCCGGATCCCCGAGTGGTCTTGCCGGCGCGTCAGATCAGGGCAAAAAAAGTTTTAACAGCTTCCCGTCGTACTGCCAGAATGGGTGCTTTCGATGGGCGTCGTGGCTAGGACTGGAGCCTCAAGCAAGCGGGATATACCAACATCAACCGAGCGAATCGTCGCAAGCGGTTGATTTCGATGAGCGTAGCCTACTCGCGGTCGCGGAACTCTTCGTACCAGTTCTGTACGACGTGGATCGTGTATTGAGGGTCTCCTAAGCCGCTCCACCGCACGAGTCCGCGTTGGCGCGCTGTCCCGACTCGTGGGAGCTGACCCGACGGTCGATCGGGCTCTCCAGTCAGGTTGCGGCTTTTCCAGGACCACATCGTTTGGCGAACGTTCGATTCCTCGAAGAACGAACCCATTCTCGGACGCCGTAGGCACCTTAGTTCGATGCTGCCGGCCGGAGGCCAGCGCCGAGCTAGTCAGTGATTTCGACCTTGCCCGCGGATTTCGCCGCAGTCATCTTCTTGCCCATCTCGACTGTCCGTCGCGAGAGTTCGTCGATCTTCAATTCCTCGGCGCCTTTGACGTCGGTGCGAAGGATGTTGGCGATATTCTCCGTCCACTTGTCGGCAATCGCGTCGCGGCCGAGGACGATGCCCATCACCGGGCCTACGTCGCCCGCGTTGGTGTCGGTGTCCCATCCCGCCATCACGGCGATCGCGATCGTCTTGTCGAAGTCGCCGTCGCCGTAGAGCAGCGCCAGCGCGTTGATGGCGTTGTTGGGGAACACGTTGCGGCGCTTTTCTTGTTCGGGACCCCACTTAGCGTCGATCTGCTCTTGGGCTTTTCCCCAGTCGCCCGGCCACTGCGTGTGCCAACTCATTACGTCTCGTATGCACTTGGCGTAGTCACAGTCTGCCGGTATCACGGCAAGGCCGGCTTCGAGCAGCTTGGTCGTGTCCGATTCGAAGAACGCTTCGGCCGTCAGCGCCGCCATGAACATTTCGCCGTAGAGACCGTCGGTGTGAAAGCCCACTTGGCCGTCGATGCGGCCGTACTCCGCGGCGGCTTCCGGGTTGCCGGGTAGGAGGTATCCCCAAAACTCTCCCTTCATCTGACCGCCCATGAATTCGCCGTACTCATGTTGTCCTGACTCGGGCGGCTTGACGCCTTCTTTGAGCAGCTTCTCCGTGACGCGGACGGCGCGGCCGGTGCTCTTCGCCTCGAAGACCGAAAACTTAGCGAGCCAATTGTCAGCGATGTCTTGGCTGGTGATGTCGTGGCCTTTCTCTTCGAGCAGGAGGAGGTTGGCGACCTGGTATAGGGTGTCGTCGTCGGGACCAAAGCCCGTCGGGCCCCATTCGTTCTGTGTGTAGGAGGGCCTGCGCCGTTTCTTGGGGTGCCTCGTCTTGATGTAGTCGGTGAGCGGCCACTGGTCGAGGCCTTCCAAGAAAGGCTTGATTTCGCTCTTTGGCAAGTGCTCGACGCTCATGCCGAGTGCGCCGGCGACGACGGCGCCGACCCAAGCGCCGTGGACCTTTTCGTAGTACTGGGCGTCGGTTAGGGTGCGCGCGACGGAGGAGGAGGAGCTCTCCGGTTCGGGGGCGGGACTGCTTGCGCCGCAGGCGCCGAGGGCGAGAATCAGGGCCGCGGTGAGGATCGAAGGAGCTCGCATCAAAAAACAGTATAGGTCAACCAAGACGGGCCAATTTTACCGCTCTGACGCCTTTTGCCAGATAGGTGGCGACAACAAACGTTGCCACAAACTCTCCCGCGATAGCCCGGCAAATCCCCGCCAAACGCGGTCTAAGGCCCTGTTCAAGGGGTTTGGAGCGATTTCAGAGTGCCGCCAGCTCAGCGTGAAATTAATTTAAATAATCTATCTGTCGGACCGCTCGAATGGACCCTCCGAGGTGGCCTCGGCAGATGCGGAGCCGCATCGCGATCTGTCAGCGCTGGGGGCGCTTCCGACGATGGGGAATTTTGGAAGGAACGTTTGCCGGTTGAAGGGTCTGGAGTGGAACTGGCGGTCAATTGTCAATGCGGTTGAAGCCTCGGACACATTGGCACTCGATTTCGACCGGTGAGCGGCCTATCGACCGTGTTCGAACAGCTAGTTGCGCCGAAGTGTCTCCACTGTCTCCGCGTTCGGCCTAGGACCCGATGCCGGGTACGGCTCGTTGAATACCGTCTCCTCGTCACCCTGCTCCTTCATCCACTGCCTGAGGCGTGTTCTCAGCGCATCCAGCGTCGCTTCGTAACCGCCGTCGGCTACCAAGTTTCTCTGTTCCAGCAGATCCGCCTCCAAGTCGAATGACTCCTCCGCGGGACGGACAAAGTAACTGTCGATGATGGCCGTCGCTTTGGGGTCCGAAGCCGCCACTTTGTCCCATGAATCCCAGTAGGCGCCCGCGCCTTCCTTTCGCAAAATATCCGAGTGGTTGGTGTGGATGTGGTCGGGCGTGAGGTTCAGGATGTACTTGAACCTCTTCGTGCGGATCGCCCGAATCGGGTAGACGTTATAGATCCCATCACCGCTGTGCGTCGTGAAAGGTTCAGCGCGATGTTCGCTGCGATCACCCTTCACGACCGCAGCAAACGATTGGCCATCGATGCCCCGCGGCACGTCACCGCCGGTAAGATCGATCAGGGTCGGCAAGATGTCGACCCAGCTCACCATCGCTTCGGTACGCGTATTTGGTTTGATCTTGCCTGGCCACGCGACGATCAGCGGCACGTGGATCCCATGGTCGTAGAGGTTCCATTTGCCGAACCCTTTGTCCATCCCCGTGATGTCTGAGTAGTAGCGGGCGCGGTGCCCCCGCGTTTCAGGAGTATCGATGAAATACGGCGGCAGCTCAGTCTCTTGCGGATCGTAGATGTTTTCTTCCGGCCAATCGCCGTTTGTATTCGTCGTGGGCTGTCCACGCTCGGGCACCACGCTACTGCAGCGGATGCCCGATAGCCACGATTTCTTCGCCGGTCCGAAACTACAGGACGACGCGACGCCACAGCCGCACCACACCAAACGACGAACAACCGCATACACCCAATGCGATCGCCGCCGGGATGTAGTCTCCGTAGAGCACGTAGCCGGTTGCGAAGAGAAAACAGTAGACGGCCAGCGAAGCTAGCGCCGATGCGACTACTGGCGGAGTGACAGCCCTGACGTCGCGTGCGGTGCTTCCCGCGGCGGCTGCAATAGGCGCCCAGCCCGGGCCGCCGGGTCGAATCTTTTCGTAGAAGGATATGAGGACCTGCTCGTCGGTTGGTTTGGTAACGAACGTGGTACCGATCCAGAAGATCGAAGTGACCGCGACGCCGACCAGCAACTGTTGCGAAGCCGTCAGGGCATCACCTACGAAAAACTGCATCACGAGCGCTACACCAAACGAAGCGACCATCGCGACCAGTTCGGCTTCGGCATTCACGCGCCACCAAAACCAGCGCAACAGATATAGCAAGCCAGTTCCCGCGCCAATCTGCAGCAGGATCTGAAATACTTGCAAAGCATTCTCCAACGCCAGCGCGAGGGTGCACGCTGACAGCATCAACACAACCGTCGATAAGCGCCCGACCCATACGACTTGCGACTCCGACGCTGCGCGATTAATGAACCGTCGATATACGTCGTGAACCAAAATCGAGGAACCCCAGTTGACCATCGTCGACATCGTTGACATGTACGCAGCGGCAAGCGAAGTAACTACGAGACCCAGGAGACCGGCCGGAAGAAACGTCAGCATCGCCGGATAGGCTAGGTCGTTGCGAACCACCCGCGGATCGACGTGAGGAAACTTGCTTTGGATATCCGCTACGTCGGGGAAGACAACCAGCGATGCCAAGGCGACCAAGATCCACGGCCATGGCCGCAACGCATAGTGCAGCGTGTTAAATAGCAGTGTCGCGCCGAGAGCGTTGTTCTCGTTCTTCGCCGAGAGCATACGCTGAACGACGTAGCCACCACCACCAGGCTCGGAGCCGGGATAGTAGGCAGCCCACCATTGCACAAGCAGCGGAATCAGAAAGACCGGCAGCAGGTCTTCCCAACTCATCTCACTAAACGACGGCCAGAATGAGAGCTTCCCCACGACGTTCGGGTGCGCCAGCAACTGATCGAGGCCACCGACTTCGGGCATGTTGACGATGTAGACGGCAGCCCAGATCGAACCGACCATAGCCATTGCGAACTGAACCATGTCAGTCAATAGCACTCCTGAAAGTCCGCCCAGCGTGCTGTAGACAAGTGTGACGCCGGCGGCAATTACGAGGGTCTCGATGGCCGACCAGCCAAACATGATCGAACCGATTTTTATCGCCGCGAGCGACACTGCCGCCATCACCAGCATGTTGTAAATCAGGCCGAGATAAATGGCGCGAAATCCTCGTAGGAACGACGCGACGGGCCCGGAGTAGCGCAGCTCGTAGAACTCGACGTCGGTTGAAACACCGGAACGCCGCCAGAGTTTTGAGTAGAGGAACACCGTAAGCATGCCGCTGAGAAGGAATGCCCACCAAGTCCAATTGCCAAATACGCCGTTGCCGCGAACAATGTCCGCAATGAGATTTGGGGTGTCGGTCGAGAATGTCGTAGCAACCATCGAAATCCCAAGCAACCACCAAGGCTGACGCTGTCCAGCGAGGAAGAACGACGAGAAGTCATTTCCCGCCGACCGCGCGGTATAAAGACCGATGCCGAGCGACAGGGCAAAAAATGCCCCGAGAATCTGCCAATCAAGAGTGTTAAGTTGCATCAGGAGCCAGGGCCGTATTGTCCCAAAGCGCGCGCTGTCGCGGGCGCAATCGAAATGCGAGCTAGAGCACTTTCACCGAAGCCGTAGACTGCCGGCAGTGGATGGTTACTGTCGAAGAAGAACGTCGACCCGGAGGTCGACGCGGCCCGCCAGAGGCGCGCGCCACGACTTAGAGCCCGCGTTCGCCTAGACGTGGGCGGCGGTGGTCTATAGCAGATCTGAAAATGCTCTAGCGAGTAGCCCGGCTGGGATGGGACAGTCCCGCCCCGGGGAACCTTGCGCGAGAGGCCCAGCGGGCGGACGTTCCGCGGGACCTCCTTTTTTGTGCGATCGCCGTGGCTTAATTGAAACCGATCCGCCGAATCAAGTCCTGAAACCGTGGATCTTCGCGCAACGGGTCGAGTCGCGTATCCACGTTTAGCCAAATCATTGAGCGCGATCGCTCCTCGTAGCCCTTCTCCAGCCATTCCATAGCTTGGTCCGGCTGCCCCAAGCCCAGATGGATCAGGGCGACGTTGAAGGGAGATACGTATCTCCGCGTCGCTAGGTCTTTCAGGTCTTCGAGTACTCCAAGCGCCAATTGATTCTGTCCGGAGCGCCCATAGACGAAGCCCAGCGAGCCTAGCGGTGCAGGATTCGGATCCGATTGCAACCTGGCGCGAGATAGCGAACCGGCGGCCTGCTGGTACATGCCCTTTCGTTCGTAGCTGTCGCCGAGCACCCAGTGGGCGCCCCAAAAATTCGGATTCAGTTCGAGGGCGCTATCGAGTTGCTCGATTGCGTCGTCGTATTGGCCCGCTCGATGGTATTGCTGCGCGAGATTTACGTTAGCCCCAAGCGAGAGCGGGTCTAGATCGCGGGCCCGTTTCGCCAGACGGATCGCTTCGTCGTAGCGGCCCATGACCTCGTGGTAGAGCGAGTACCACAGGAAGGCTTGGGCGTAACTCGGGTTGAGTTCGGTAGCCTTCTTAAACCGGCGCCCCGCTTCATCGAGATTCCACTCATACTTGAGCTCGATCATCCCGATCACGGCATGCGCTTCAGCGAGTGAGGCATGCAATGAGAGAGCGCGTTCCGCCGCCTGCTTTGCCCGCGGCAACACATCGCGAGGACGCTCGATCTCCATGCCGTGGCCGCCCAGCAAACAGTAACAGCCGGCCAGACCGGCGTACGCTTCCGCGTAAGATGGATCTCGCCCAATCGCGTCCTCGAAGTATTCGATGCCCTTGCGAAAGCCTGGTTCGGTAAGCTGCTCGCGAAAAAAGCGACCCTTCAAATAGGATTCATAAGCGGCGGGGAGCGCCGTTGTGGGCCCGGCAGCAAGGCGCTGATCAGCATCGAGAAGTTCTACCGCCATCGACCGCGATATCAAGTGGGCGATTTCTGACTGCAGATCCAAAATGCTTGTGAGGTCTTGATCATACTGCTCCAGCCAAATTGGCGTCTTGTCGCGCACATCGATCATTTGCACGCTGACGCGGACGCGATCGTTCTCTCGACGAACGCTGCCCTCCATGGCATAGTCGATCCCGAGCTCGTTGCCCAGTTGATCGAGCGGCCGATCGCGGGAGGTGTAGGCGTTCATCGAAGTTCGTCCAATTACGCCGAGACGTTGTGGGTCTAAACGTCCAAGCTGGACGACAACCTCTTCAGTGAGTCCGCCCACAAAATATTCTTGTTCCGGCTCTCCGGTGAAGTCCTCGAAGGGCAATACGCCGACCATGATGCGACGGCCTTGCGGTACGCCCAACGACGAGTCGGCGTCGCTATTGAAACCGTTGATCACGAAGAAGCCAACGAGCGCCGCGACAGCGGTGATCCCAATAGCCAGGCTCATCGCTCGTAGCGGTCGTTGGTCTAGTGGAGCTTCGGGTTGAGCTTCGGTGCGCTCCGCCGGCGCTGGGGAGGAGTCCGGATAGCTCGGCAATGACGACGATGCTCCATCAGCAGCGGTCGAGCCAACCGCGGCCGCCGCAGCCCGAGTCGACCGCTCGACCGACGCCAAAAAGCGATAGCCGCGCCGGGGCAATGTCTCGACAAACCGAGGGTTCTCGGCTGAATCGCCGAGCGCCTCGCGTAGTTTGTTGACAGCGGCATTGAGGCTGCCCTCGAAGTCGACGAAGGTATGGGCATTCCACAGTCTGCCCCGCAGCTCCTCGCGCGTGACCACTTCTCCGGGATGCTCTAACAGCGCGGCAAGGATCTGAAATGGCTTTTCTTGAAGCCTAACCTTGAGGCCGCGTTTTCGCAGTTCACCCGCGCGAAGGTCGACTTCATACACGCCGAAACGAACGACTTCGGAAGTTGGACGGGATTCATTCATCGGGAACGCCCGCCATTGGAGTGTATCACTATCCCCACGGTAATCAAAGCAATAAGTTCTCGATTAGATCACCTCGTAAGCTAGGCGTTATCAATATTTTAACGGATAATGCACGGTTCATCTTGAGATCAGATTGATTCCATCGGGTTCATCGCGTTTCCCTGTCAACGTGATGCCAAATGAAATGGGCCCGCAAGGCCAAATACCAGAGGCCACGGATCGAATCGACCACACGGAGACGAAAACTAATGAGACTTTGGACTATTCAAAAAACAGTGCGCCGGGGTCTACCGGTTGGAGTGGAGGTCATGGCGGCACTGCTGGTACTCGCAGCGACAGCGGAAGGGCAGGAAATCAAGTTTGCCACGGACGGCGCTCTGGAAAAGCCCACGGGCTATCGCGAGTGGATATACGTCGGTGCCCCGCTGACACCGAATGATATGAACGGAGGGGATGCGCCCTTCCCGGAGTTCCACTCCGTCTACATCAACCCCTCAGCGTGGCAAGCGTACAAACGCGACGGAAACTTCCCTGACGGAACCGTACTCGTCAAGGAACTCGTCAGCGTAGGCGAAAAGGCGGCTTCGAGCGGAAAAGGCTATTTCATGGGCGAGTTCATCGGACTCGAAGCCGCCGTCAAGGATTCGAAGCGGTTCCCGAAAGCAGCGGGCTCTTGGGCCTACTTCAGCTTCGGTCACAGCTATCCCTTGGCCGCTAAAGCCAAGGCTCAAGAGACCGTCAGTTGCGCCGCCTGCCACCAAGCTTTGGCGGCTGACGACCAGGTTTTTACGCAGTACTACCCGGTACTGCGAGCCGGCAAGGGGACTAACCCGCATCTCTCACCACCTGACGGCGAAAGCAGGCGATAGGTGCGCCACTACTTCGTTGCGCTCGATCGCGAGTGCTCGACGGACTGCAAAAGTACGCCTGCGCGCGCCAACCTTAGCCCGCCTCGTATTGACGCACCTCTCACGCACCTTCGCTCGCCACGTGGTGAGAAATGCGGGCTAAGTAAGGCGGCTCGGCCGCACCGGCACTCAGTCTTCAACGTGACGCAGCACAGGAGGAAGTTTATGCACGAATTCAGCACTACAGCAGCGCGCCCGAGGCGTTGTTCGAACACAAACACAGCCGGCCAATACGGCCGCAACAAAGGAGGAAACATGCGTAGTCTATATCTGTCCACAGTACTTGTCGCCCTCGGCTTCGGCGCCGTCGGCACCTTTCTCACTAGCCCGGGCCTCGCCGAAACAACGATGGAGAAGTCGCTGTACCAACGGCTCGGCGGCTACGAAGCCATCTCGGCGGTGGTCCATGATTTCGCCGGGAAGCTTTTCGTCGATCCCGAAGTCGGATCGTTCTTCAAAGGCATGGGCGATGACACGAAGAAGTCGTTCATTCAGAAAAACATCAATCTGGTTTGCAACGTGACGGGTGGTCCATGCAAAGTCCTCAGCCGACCCGCAAAAACAGTACACGCGGGGTTGGGAATCACGGAGGCTGACTTCAATGTTGTCGCCAACCACTTGGTCGACACTCTCAACGCGTTCAAAGTTCCCGCAAAAGAAAAGCAGGAATTGCTGGCGATCATCGATTCGCTCAAGCCCGACATCGTCGAGCAATAGAGCGTGATCGTGGATCAATTTCATACGGCCGGGCGCTCGGGGTCCGGTGAACACATCAACCAACTAACAACAACAGAAACATAGGAGATAGAACAATGAATAACATCAAGCAGATTGACGACCAATTGAACGAAATGACCAGCAAGGGTCAGATTATTGAAGCGCTGGATCGCTTCTATTCCGAGGGCTGCACCTTCCAGGAAGGGAACAAAGATCCCATGGTGGGGCGTCAAGCCCACCACGACCACCTGACCGGGTTCTTCGCCACGCTAAAGGAGTTCAAGGGCGCGACGCTGCACTCCCAAGGGGTCGGCGACGACACCACACTGACCGAGTGGACCTTTGACATGGTGGGCCCAGACGGCCCGATGGTGTGGAACGAAATTCTGCGCCGCCAGTGGCAAGACGGGAAGGTCGTGTCTGAGCGGTACTACACAGCGTAGGCGGCAGTCTGTCGGGGAATAAGATCGGGCTCCCCATCCGTTTGTACAACGGGAGCCCGATCTCACCTGCCACGTGGTGGCGGCAGGGCAACAACCCGGTCTCCAACTTCAACTACTTGCGCAACGTCTAGAAACCCACAACCAAAGTTAGTCCGCCATGATCGACCAGTCCATTTCCCACTACAAGATCGTCGAAAAGATCGGCGAAGGCGGGATGGGTGTCGTCTATCGGGCGGAAGACCTCAAACTCCAGCGCTCTGTTGCGCTGAAATTTCTCACCGGCCGGGCGCTTGAAGACGACGACCAGCGCCTGCGATTCATCCGCGAAGCTAGGGCGGCGGCGGGGCTAGACCATTCAAACATTTGCACCGTCTATGAAGTCGACGAGGCGGACGGCTCGACATTTATCGCCATGGCCTACCTCGACGGCCAAAGCTTGCAGGCTAAAATAGCCGGCGGCCCGCTAGAGATCGATGAGGCGGTCGATATCGCCGGCCAGATCGGCCGAGGTCTGCGTGCCGCCCACAAGAATGATGTTGTTCACCGTGACATCAAACCAGCCAACGTCATCGTTACGAAAAGTGGTGACGCGAAGATCGTCGACTTCGGCCTGGCACAGCTCGGTGGTGACCGTTCTCTGACGGGCCCAGGAGTTGCGATCGGCACGACCGCCTACATGTCGCCCGAGCAGGACTTATTGTCGATGCAAGTTGATACAACTCTTTTATTATCAATATATAATGGATATGTTTCCTGCGGCTCACAGGATTTTGTCATCACTATGTCAACGAGTTGATGGCGTCTCAATGGCAGTGAATGGCTTTGGCTGAGCGTCGACGTCGGGTCATTTTAGGTTGATCAGATTGAGCAGCTCTTGACTAGCCGTGAAAACGCGACCGTAACAAGCTGTCGAACAGTACTTACCCCTGCCTCGCTTGAGGAGGCTTGGAATTATGCTTAAGGCCTTGCGACAGGTTGGGCAAGTCTTATTAATTCGAACTTTCTCTGCTTGAGCCCTGCTTGCGGTCCAGGAACAAGCTGTCGAACAATACTTACCCCCGCCGTACTTCAGCACGGATGGATATACATCGAAGTTTTTCCGACAGATTTTACACTTCGTAATCATTGTTCTAAATGATAATAAACTGGCAGGAAATTGCAAGTCATAAACTCCAGGGCTACAAAGACCTTTGGATGCTCGACGCTGTGCTCAATCCTACCGACGCCGCCAAGCCAAAGGCCGCCTAGTACAATGCTCCTCTACATCGCCGCCTAAAACCATCAACTATGATTAGGACCCTCTCGCCTTGCGCCGCAAGGTGGCGAGGTACAAGATCCGATCGGCGTCGGAGCGGAAAATAGTTTGGCGGTTGTTGCCGCGCTGGGTGATGTGATGCGGTACGCCGACCGCCAGCACCCGTGATTGGCGCGACATGGTTTCGAGTTACGAGACTATTTTATGAACATTGAGATCGCTGGAAGTTGTTGATTGTATAAAGGCTTAGTTTTACCCCTGTCCCCGATCCCCCCCTACTCCCCGCCGGTTTATCCCGGCGCTTTCGCGTTGTCCCCTTTTCTTCTTGTCCCCTTTTCTTCCCGGGATCTTGGATGAACGGCAGTCCGCCAGAAACGTTGCGGCAGGATTAAGACCAATGGTTTAGCTTAAACTCGATGCTACTGACAGCACTTTATCTAAGGAATTCCAATTCGGTGCCTGTCACTCAATACCTGAAGTCGAGCTAGGTGTCAATCGAGCGACCGTCCCATCCGGCTCAAGGTTCGGATCGCGACGAGATTCGCTGCAGCTCTTGAGCCGCAGCTTCACTTCCCAAATCGCGCGCTAGCTCAAAATATCTCCGCGCCATTGTGAGATTCGGAGAACCGTCAACGCCATCCTCGTACAGAATCGCGGCGTTGAAGGCTGCTCCAGATAAACCCTTCACGGCTGCATCCTCGAAGAGTGAGAGGGATTTTCGGAGGTCCACTGCAGTTCCGACGCCCTGTTCAAAGCAGCGGGCTAGTTGGAACATTGCCTCTTCGTCACCGAGCGCAGAATGCTTCCTGGCCCACTCGAAAATCACCTTCGGATCGTTCGAAAGCCGGTCGGCGTCGTACTGTGCCTCTGGATCTCCCAGGTCGGATGAGAGTTGGAAGTGGTACTGTGCCCTTTTTCGACTGACCGCAACACCACGGCCTAACTCGTAGGCTACGGCCGCACAGTACGCACCGGCTGAGTGGCCTGCATCCGCTGACCTTTCGTACCACCGAAGCGCTAGCCGAAGATCCTGTGCGACACCAAGGCCCTTTTCAAACCAGGTGGCGAGTTCGAACATCGATTCGTTATCTCCGCGTTCAGCCCTCTCAATCAAGGCAGGAGTTTTGGCTCGATAGGCGGATTGAGCTCTTGCTTCCCACTCAGAGGCAAGTGCCGCGCTCTTTTCCACACCGGAACCCGATTGATAGCGTTCCGCAACAGCAACCATACTTCCCGGATTGCCTCTTTCAGCCTCGCTAAGAAGCGGGCGTACTGATACTGTAGGATCATCCGAAAGGCGTTCGAGGGCCTCGATCGCATCCTTGTCACCCAGATCGGCAGCGAATGTGTACAGCGCCTTCGCCGCATCCAGATCCTGCTCTCCAGCAAGACCGCCCGCGAGGAAGATGGCCGCGCTTACCGCGCCATCGACGCTGCCAGCATCGGCTGATCTCTTGTACCATCGGAGAGCTTCATTGACGTCTGCTGCTACTCCCCGACCGCTGTCGTAGCGATCCGCCACCAACACCATGGACTCTACGTCCCCCTGCTCCGCCAGCGACTTGAGGGCTTGAAATTCTGAGTGGTCTTTGTCGTGACTCTTCAAGGCCGGCTCTCTTAGAAGGATAAAGTGCTTGTGTATGGCTACGCTTCAAGTGTAATCTGCTTCAACTACACGAACGCTATCGTCGAGTGGCTATTTGTCGTCTCTGTTTTGCTCTCTGTGGCGCCTCGTATTTGCCTCCTCGTGAACGTTACGACGTCTTTCAGATTTATTGGAATCGTGAGCACCGGCTGGCTCTCCACTCTCTTCTCGCCTTGCTTTTCGGGCATTTTGATTTGCCCGATCTTGTTTCGCGTCTGTCGTCTTTTTTTGCTTTTTTGCCGCTCGCTGGGCTGACTTGCTCGGCGACCCACTGGTTGTTTGCGTTCGTGATTTACGCTGAATTGGCGTCGTGACCAGTGGCCCGAGATTGCCGGCCGCGCCCACGGCGCCTGTGGCGCCGGCTATCGCGACCCCGCCACCTAGAACAAATCCTACTCCACTCGGCGATGTTACGACAGCTAAACCACCTCCTCCAATTGCGGCCTCGGTACTCACAGTTCCAACTAGAATTGTGCCCAGAGCTTGGCCTGCTCGGTTCGTTAGCGAATCAGTTTCTTTTGGGCGACCGACCGCACCGAATGTGATGCTAGCAGCCGCTCCGCGAGCGGTGCCTTCGGCAAAATCCGCTACCTCCACTGCTGTCTTTGACAGCACCTCTTCAAGCTGCTGTTGAATCGCTTCTTTGTCGAACTCACCGGTCGGATCTACTAACCTTAGCGGACTGTTCGAGACGTAGGAGTAACCGTTCCATGTCTGAGGAGACCCCGCTACCGCTCCAGCATTGTCTGGATCCGCGCTGGTGAACCGGCCCATCTTCGCCGAATAATAACGAGCCTTGAAATAATCCAACCCCGACTCGTCATCGCGCTCTTTGGCGGAACAACGGGATCGGACGCCTTGGTGGCACAACGATTCGGCTAAGCCAGGTGCAATCAGCAGGTTAGCTTCGGCGAAGCCCTGGTGCGAAGGTGTGCTGAAAGTCTTGAGGCCTAGATGCGGGTTTTGGGCTACGCGCGTGTGCGCGGTGAGCGGCAGGCTGCAAATCGCGACTAGCGCCGCGGTCTGGACAAGCGTTCGTGTGCGGGACACCGTCACCGTCCCCTCGATTGTATGGCCCGGGCGCTGCGGGAGCGGCTAAAGGGAAGAAGGTTTGGGCAGCTTGGCCGGGTGTGTGGCGGCGTGGATCTGTTGCAATTGGCGGATCGAGACTTGCGTGTAGATCTGCGTCGTCTTCAAGTCCGCGTGGCCGAGCATCTGTTGGATGTAGCGGATGTCGGCGCCGCCTTCGAGCATCAGCGTCGCCATGGTGTGGCGGAACAGGTGGCACGCGCCGCGCTTGCCGATCTCGGCCGCGTCAACGTGGACTCGCACTAGGTCGGAGAGATGATCGAGCGAGAACGCTTCGCCGGCATTGGAGAGGAATACGGTGGCGTCGTCTGGCTCGACGACGAGTTGCGGCCGGGCTTCTTCGGCGTATTTGTGGATCCAGGCGGCGGCGCGATCGCCGATGGGGATGACGCGGTCCTTGCCGCCTTTGCCTTGGCGGATGTAGACCGTGCCACGTTCAGCGTCGAGGTCGTAGAGCTTGAGTCTGGCCAGCTCCAGGCGGCGCATGCCGGTCGAGTAGAGCGTTTCGAGCAGGGCGCGATCACGTAGGCCGAGCGGATCGCGGATGTCCGGCTGAGCGAGCACACGCTCAGCTTCGGCGGCGGTGAGGACACTCTTGGGCAGGCGATGGCCGAGCCGCGGGAGCTCCAACTCGCTGGCCGGGTTGTGCAGGATCAGCCGCTGACGCGCCATCCAGCGGAACCAGACGCGCAAGGGCACCAGTCGGGAGTGTTGGCTGCGGAAGCTGAGCGGTTGACCGTTCTTCTGGCGATAGTGGAACAGGTAGCGTTGATAGCGCTCGAGAACGGGCCGGGTGATTTCCAAGGGCTCGCGCAGGCCGCGCTCGTGGCACCAGTCGAGGAAGAAGCCCAGGTGCACGCGGCGGTTCTTCACCGTGTAGGCGGAGTAGTTTTGCACGCTGAGCGCTTCAAGATGCCGTTCCATCATGGTGGCCAGCGGCGAGATAGGCGCGGGGATTGGCTTCTTCTTGCGTTTGTTGGTCGGGCGCGGCATGGGCTTAGCGTGCGGTTGCGGCTACGACGGCTGGATTCTTTTCGGAGCCGGGAACAGTACTTTTTGGGGGCGATATGGGTAGACCCGTTGGAAGGCCTGTCGCTATTGGTGTTGAGGGCTTTGAAGCGGCCCTGCGCTCCCCCCAAACTTGGGGCGGACTTGACCCGTCCTTTTGGCCCTCAAGCCCAGACTTGTTTTCGTCGTAACCGAGCTTTTCGACACGCAGCTTTTCCACATCGAGCAGTCCCGGCAGGAAGGGTTGCGCCGGGTCGGCCGGCCTCTCAAACTCCAGCTCGTAAACCAAGCTCTGGCCGCGTCCGCCGCGATGCACGATCAAGTATTCGAGCTCTTCGAGCTTGTGTAGGTGGCGCTTGAGCTGCGAGTCGCTCCACTCGGTGTAGGCGCGCACGTCACGGCGGCTAAAGCGGTAATCGCTACGCTCCATCGCTGAGCGCTTCGAGGCTTGGGCAACCATCTCGTCAACCAGTAACAGCAAGCGGCGCGTCTGCGGCGGCAGCTCGTCGAGCGAACGCCCCAACACCTCGGCTGTCAGACGGTTTGCGGTTGCGATGTCGTCGAGCGTCACCTCGATGTATTCGATCGTGCGGCCTTGCCACGTGGTCGACTGCAAAGGCCTTTGAAACTGGTGCAGCAAGGCGATGACGCGGATCAGCGTAAGGTACTTGACGTGATCGCGGCGCGTGCGGGTGCGGCTGTCGATAAAGGTCAGCTTGTGCGCGTAGGGGTTAGCGACGAAGAGCGGCCGCAGCAGCCGTTGCGCGTTGCGGTGCAGATCAAGAAGCTCTTCGCGCCGCTTCTTGCCGAGCAGTCCTTCGAGCGTTTGCTGCTCACGCTGGAGCTGATGGATCGCTTGCGTCTGCGCACGGTCTTCGTCCACCGTCAGCACGAGGCAACGGTTGAGCAACTCTTCGTCGAGATGGATCGCCGTCGTGGTGAGGAAGATCATCACGGGGCCTTCGACGCGGTACTGGTGCGTGACGAGCTTGCCCGTGGCCGGGTCCTTGCCGGTCGAGGCGATCGAGAGTTCACCCTCGCTCTGTAACAGCTTCAAGGCGTAAGCAGCGCGGCTCGCGCCTTCTTCTTCGACCACGGCTAGGATCTTGTGCTTGAGGTCGGCTTCGCCCATGTAAAAGAGCGACTGGCCGGTCATCGCCGAGTACTGCACACGGTCTTCTTCGGGCACAAAAGCCAGCACGGCGTCCATCAGCGAGCTCTTGCCGGCGGCCGAGGAAGACTGCACGACGATCGCCAGCGGCGTATCGAGCCGGCGCGAAACGGCGGCCAAATAGCCAACGAGCTTGTTGGTTTCTTCGCCCACCACGCCGCAGGTCAAAAAGTCTTCGAGGATGCGATCGAGCAAGCGCCGGTCGTTAAGCAGCTCGAGTGCGGCGGCGCGTTGCTCCTCGCTCAGCGTGACCCTCTCGGGTTCAGCGTCGAGCGCTTTACGAATCTGTTCGTCTTGCAGCTCTTCGAGCTTGAGCAGCACGCGGCCGAGATCGCGTTTGACGACGTCGGGCTTGACGCGTAGCTCCTCGGCGGCTTGCTTGACAAACTGTCCGCGCTGCCGCGCCGAGTACAGATCAATCGTGTCGACGTGAAACTGCTCGTCGGTCGAGACCAGCACGTTGACCCGCAACAGCTCGTGGCTCATGTTCTTCGCGAGCCCACGGATGCGATAGCGCCGCTCGCCTTGCTGGATCAGGATCTCGTCGCCGTGGACTTCCACCGGCACGTCGATGACGGCGGTCGCCGGAACGGCTAAAGAGATCGGGTTGTCCTTTTCTTCTTTAGCCGCTTCTCGCGGTTTCGCGGAAGCCGCCGTTTCGCCCTTACCGAGCCATTGGGCTTGATTGAGCAGCCGCCCCAGGCTTTCCCGCGCCGGCGGATTCGCTCGGGCATAGGCGTTCGCGTCCATGTCCTTGGGGAACGGCACACGAAAACACTCCAGCCCCATCCCCAGCAGCTCCTCGGCTAGCTCGCCGGCGGCCTTCTCGCCGGCCGCATCGCGGTCGTACGCCAGAAAGATCTTCTTGACGCCGTACTTGCTCAACGCCTCGCGATGCTCGTCGGTAAAACCGTTCACGCCATAGCTCGCCGTCACGTGCCGATAGTCGGCGCACCAAAACGTCAGCGCGTCGATCAACGACTCGCACAAGATAATCTCGTTCGAGACTTCCAGTGCCTCTTCGTTCCAGACACCCCGGTGCGGACCCGGCAAGTAGAGATGCAACGGTGTTCCGGCGCGCAAGCCCGACGAGATCTTGCGCCCGTAGATTTCCCGCACCACTCCCTGTCGATCGAACACCGGCATCACGATCGAGCCGTTGAAGTGCTCGTGCCCCGAGCCGCGCAGCACGCCCAAACGTTGCAAGCGCCCGCGAATCTCCGCGCCTGCCTTGCGGTTCTTCTCCGGCAGCCGATACCCCAACGTGCGATTCGCAAAACCCAGCCGGAACCGTTTGATCATCTCCGGATGGTCAAGCCCGCGCGCGGCCAGGTACTTGAGCGCTTCGGGCGATTCGAGCAACGTCTCGTGGTAGTAGTCCAGCGTCTGTAGCAAGACCTCGTTGTCCTCGGCCGTCGCCGCGATCGGCGTCTTGAGCTTCACATCTTCAGCCGTCGCCTTACGCACCACGCGCTCAAGCGGAGCGGCTAAAGAAGGATGGTCCGCTCTCAACAACTCCACCGCATGCCGGAAGCTCACGCCCCTGGTCCGAATCACCCAATCGATCACCGACCCGCCTTCCCCGCAGGCCCCCAGACAATGCCACAGGTTCTTCTTCGGACTCACCACCAACGACGGCTCGTGATCATCGTGAAACGGACACAGCCCCACGAGATCCGCCCCGTGCCGCTTGAGCTCGATCCCTTGCGCCGCGACCAGCCTCTCCAGCGACACCTCCCGCTTCAACCGCTCGATCTCGTGCTCGGGGATGCGCGCCATCAGTGAACCTCGGATGGAACGATGTCCGCGAAGCGACGATCAAATTGGAAAGCTGTCAAGAGACACATGTGTTATATTTGTACTAACACATGGTATCTCAAGCAGTCAACATATCGGTTCCCTGCCTCTACCTTGGGGGAGTGAGGAAAACGAAGGCGACGACCGACTTCCCGCAGCGCTTGGCGGCGCTCCGCAAGGAGCGGAGTCTCACGCAGCAGTCCCTAGCCGGCCGCATCGGCGTCCACGTGGTACAGCTCCGGCGCTACGAAAGCGGCGCTTCACAGCCCACGCTGGACGTGATCCGTCAATTGGCTCTGGCTCTCAGCATCAGTGCAGATCTGTTGCTTTTCGGCAAGGACGAGCGCGGCCCCGACGACGACCTCAAACTCCAGTTCGAAGCCGTCTCCCACTTCGACCCCGACGACAAAAACGTCATCCGCTCCCTACTCGAAAGCATGATCCTACGGCACGAAGCCAAACGCTGGTCCGGCGGCGGCTGAGTGCGACCGTGCACTCGGTACGGGTTGCATGGTTATCACTGACTGGCCTGGACACTACGCATTGCGCAATTCCCAAAGTTGGTACAGTGCTCCGAGAATCCACCCAATCGACCAGATCAAGACGACGGAAACGAAACCAAAGGTCAAACGCCACACGGTTCCTGGCTCGTCTGGATTGAGCAACAGGACAATCATGACAGCGCAAAGCAATAGTAAGATGGCACTGGCTTGTACGCGACGGATCATCTTCGCCCGCAATTGACTAACCTCGCTGTCGATTCCCGATCGAGGTAGGCTTCCGTCCTTGCTATCTTGAGTCATCTTCGATCTCTTGTTCTATGACTTCACGCACCACAGGAAGAGCTTGATTCGTCGTCACGGACGCAGCAGTTGTCAGCGCCGGTGTAAGAATCCCCGTATCGCCGGAATAAAATTCCCCACCCGTAGCTTGCGTCGGAGCCGACCCTGGAAGCAGGAGGTACAAGGCGCTGTTACGGAGTTCAGATGTGCAAGAAATCGAAGAATTAGTTCGACAAGGGGTGAGCCTCGCCAAGATCAGCGAGCTCACGGGATTTGACCGCAAGACGGTTCGCAAGTACTTAAGGCAGGACGATCCGACGCCCAGATACGGCCCGCGCAAGCCGCGTCCGTCCAAGCTGGATCGCTTCAAGCCGTTTATCGAAGACCGCCTCAAGGCCGGCGTCTGGAATGCCGTCGTGCTGTTGCGTGAGCTGCGAGAACACGGCTACTCGGGCGGCTATACGATCCTCAAGGATCACCTACAGCCGTTGCGAGAAGCCGCAACCACGGTGGCCGTGCGGCGCTTTGAAACACCCGCAGGCAAACAGGCTCAGGTCGATTGGGGCCATCTCGGCGAGATCACCGCCGACGGCAAGACTCGCAAGCTTTGGGGTTTCGTCTTCACGCTCGGTCACAGCCGGGCCATCATGGCCGCCGCGGCGACCGACCAGAAGCTGCCGACGCTGCTGCGCATGCACGAGGAAGCCTTCCGGCAACTCGGCGGCGTGCCGCAAGAGATCCTCTACGACCGCATGAAGACGGTCTTGGAGGGGGTCGACGAGCGCGGCGAGCTCAAGTGGAATCAAACCTTCAAGGACTTCGCCGACTATTGGGGCTTCACCCCGCGGGCCTGCAAACCTTACCGCGCGCAGACCAAGGGCAAGGTCGAATCGGGCGTCAAGTACGTGCGCCGCAACTTCCTGTGCGGACGCACGGCGACGAGCCTGGATGATCTCAACAACCAGCTGCACGCTTGGGTCTGGGAGGTCTCGAACCGGCGCGTTCACGGCACCACTCACAGCCAAGTGTTAGAGAGTTGGGAGTCTGAAAAGACCGCCTTGCAGTCTCTCGACAAGCGTCCGCCGTATCCCCTCGCGGACGCCGAGTCGAGGCGTGTGAGCCGGGACGCCTTCGTGGCCTGGCGCTCCAACCGCTACTCGGTTCCCTGGCAAGACGCCGGCGCCGAAGTCTCGTTGCGCGAACTGGCCGGCCGGCTCGAGGTATGGCGCGGAGCCGAGCGGATCGCCGTTCACGAGTTGATCGACGACCGCCACCAAATCGTTGTTCGCAAAGAGCATCATGCCGACATTCCGCTGCACGTCGCCAAGCGTCCAGGAGGAAAAACGTGCATTCACATCCAAGCCGGCGCACCCCAAGTCGAAGTGCGGCCGCTAGCGGCTTACGAAAGCGCCGCCGCCGGAGGTGCGCTGTGACCGCCATCGAACAGCTTCACGAACGGCTCGAAGCACTGGGGCTGAAGACCATCGACGATCGCTTGGAAGCGCTGCTTGAACAAGCAGCCAAGGCTGAACCGGCCTACGCCGACTTCCTGCTCGACGTCGTCAGCGCCGAGGCCGACGCTCGCCGACAACGCTATCTCAAGACGCGTCTACAGCTCGCGCATCTGCCCTATGTCAAGACTTTCGAACAGTTCGACTTCGACTTTCAACCATCGATCGACGAGCGCCAAATCCAAGAGCTGCGCACGTTGCGCTTCGTGCACGAAGCCTCCAACGTGATCTTCCTCGGGCCACCCGGCGTTGGCAAGACGCATCTCTCGGTTGCCTTGGCCGAGGCTGCGATCCAAGCCGGTTTCGGAGCCTACTTCATCACCGCGCACGACTTGATCGCCGATCTGTCGAAGGCCATCCGCGAAGGACGGCTACAACGAAGGATGCGCATCTACCTCGCGCCGAAGGTGCTGATCGTCGACGAGATGGGTTACCTTCCGCTCGACGAGCTGGGGGCGACGATCTTCTTCCAACTCGTCAGCGCGCGTTACGAACGCGGCAGCATCATCCTGACCTCGAACAAGAGCTACGCCGATTGGGGCTCGATCTTTTCCGACCCGATCATCGCCACGGCGATCCTGGATCGACTGTTGCATCACTCGACGACGGTGAACATTCGCGGCGAGAGCTTTCGCTTGAAGGAGCGCCGAAGAGCCGGTTTGCTCTCGCGGCCGGAAGATCAGTCCGGCGAACGGCCGACGGTCGATGCGGCTGACGCGGCGAGCCCTGGTCGCAAGAGCGGGGGAAGTGGAAGATGAGTTTTTTCAGGCATGGGCAAATCTATCGATCCGATGGGCGTTGGGCAGCGGAAAAGAAGCCGGGAGCGATCTCGGCCGCCGCTCCCGGCACTCATCGTCTCGCTGAGTTTGCGGCCGGGTATTCCTTGGCGGGTTGCTCTCCAGCATTGCCCGCCTCCGCTTCCCCGGCTAGCTCCATGCTTAGCAACACGGTGGTGGTCCACAAAACCACCACCGCAACCAGGGTGGGGAATTTTCAACCGGCGAAAACGGGATTTTTCATCCGGCCTTGACACAGTCGTGTCGACTAGTTCGGCGCGGCTTTGGAGACGCTGGATCTTTGCCTGATGTCCGCTGACTGAGCGACTGGCACCGAAGTTTCCCCGCCTCGCCCCCGCTGTAGACGCTACGATCTGTTTTTCAGCTTGAGCTATACCGGTCGAAGATGAAGCACTACCCAGCTTCGCACCAACTGCTCCACCAATAGCACCGAAACCAGCATCAATCCCGACGGCCACCAGCTCTTCCGAAATCGAATTGTCTGGGGACGAGTCCAACGATCGAGTAACGGTCCCCCCGAGCACGTTAGTGGTGGCACTGATTGTCACGATCTCACCAGCTGTCAACGCGGCCCCACCCCCAACCGCCAAAGATGCTCCAAAGGTAAGTCCGGCTAGCCCACCCGCAACAGCGCCCCCCGCCCCAGCGGCAGCCGCATCGCGCAGGTTCACTTTCGAAAGGTCACCATCGTTGCGAATCGTCTGAACGGCGACAGACCCGAGGAAACCAGTAACACCACCAATCACGGTACCAATGCCAGCAAGACCTAGATTTACTGCCTTTCCATCCGGATCTGTATTTGTGAGGGGATTTCCTCTGACGTAGTTGTAGCCGTTCCAGCTCTTTGGGTCACCGAGAGTCGCGTCCGCATTCCCCGGATCGACGCTAGTAAACCGGCCCAACTTGGCCGAGTAGTACCGCGCGAGGAAGTAATCCAGCCCCGACTCTGTGTCGCGTTCTTTGGCGGTACAACGGGATTGGGGGCTGCCGGCCAGTAACGTGAATCACCACTCACTACTATCGCGCGAGACTTTCGTGAGGGAACCGTCCTCGGCCTCGATCCAGACTTCCGGCAAACCGGCACAGGTCAATTTGACGATGAGCGTTGAGTCCCTAACACGCGACATTTGCCCTCGGTAGAGCAATAGCGTCCGGTCGCACAGTCCTTCGCGGTGGATCGCTACCTCCAGCCTCTCAAACTTCGGCTTCATCCATGGCAGACTCGAGTTCCAATGCCTCTCAGATGACCACGGCTTTACCGTGTAAGCAGGAACGGTGAACTCGTTGCTTTCGGGCTTGCAGTGAAAGCGTTCAATGCCTCCGTCCCATTGGCCACCTTTTAGTTCGTCCCACGTGTAGAAGAGCCGCATCAAGGAGGGCCTTGCAGGTAGACCAGTCTCAAGGTCAACAAAACGAAATCGAAGGGCCGGAACCTGGTACTCAGGACCGAATAGGACCGCCCGACGCTGCCGTTCATCTACGTAACTGTGTCCGAAATTCGGGCAAGGGCCTTCGCCGGTAATCTGAGCGCTAGCCGTAAAAGCCGAGACCTGTGCGAGTAGCGAAACCAGGCCAATCATCCTGAGCTTAGACGGCAAGTCTATCGTTTCCTGTTGAATTTAGGATCTCGACTCGGAGTGATCATCACCTTGGGGTCGTTCATGAGAATCCTGCGCACTGTATCTTGACTGGTGGCAGCCCGTTGGCCGCCAAAGAATTCGAGAACGCTCCCGAAGACGTCATTTCTGATCAATTCGCCGGCATGCACTATTGCTCCAGCGGGTCGAGTCGGATTGCCGATGTCGATATCGATTTTTGCGGTGTCGAGTCCGGGCTGCGCATCAAAGGAAACCTCCAGACCGCCGATTCGTCTTCCAGTACTTCGTAGGTTGCCCTGCCCGAATTGCTCTGAGAACCCGCCTGTTGCTAAAAGGCTGCCCTTCAGACCGGCATCTGTGTTGAACTTTGCGAATGACCTCGACACACTCCCCTCTCCAGACTGTAGGCTCCTAACCTTGCTGAGTGCGCTAGAACCGTCTTTCAGAGTGATCGACCCTAGGTCATCGGTCACGTTCACGAAAACATTTTGCCGGCGCACTCCAAGCTCGGCGAAAAGCGCCTCACCCGAGAGCTCTTGTCCATCGATTGTCAGCGTCGAGTTGTTGAGAATTCGCCTTTGCTCGTCGTTCAGGCAAGCGGTCTCCTGGTCAGAGCAGTTGAACGCCGGAGAACTGAATAGTCCCAAGGGGTCAACATAAGCCAACGGGTTGTTGCCAACGTAGGCATATCGGTTCCAACTCTGCGGAAGCGACGGGTTCGCGCTGGCGGCCAACGGGTCCACGCTACTAAAACGCCCCAGCCCACCGGAGTAGTATCGAGCCAGGAAGTAATCCAGCCCCGACTCGTCATCGCGCTCTTTGGCGGAACAACGGGATCGGACGCCTTGGTGGCACAACGATTCGGCTAAGCCAGGTGCAATCAGCGGGTTAGCTTCGGCGAAGCCCTGGTGCGAAGGTGTGCTGAAAGTCTTGAGGCCTAGAGGCGAGTTTTGGGCTACGCGCGTGTGCGCGGCGAGCGGCAGGCTGCAAATCGCGACTAGCGCCGCAGTCTGGACAAGCGTTCGTGTGCGGGACACCGGCACCGTCCCCTCGATTGTACGGCGCGGGCGCAGCGTGAGCGGCTAAAGAGAAGAGGGCTTGGGCAGCTTGGCCGGGTGCGTGGCGGCGTGGATCTGTTGCAATTGGCGGATCGAGACTTGCGTGTAGATCTGCGTCGTCTTCAAGTCCGCGTGGCCGAGCATCTGTTGGATGTAGCGGATGTCGGCGCCGCCTTCGAGCATCAGCGTCGCCATGGTGTGGCGGAACAGATGACATGCGCCACGCTTGCCGATCTCGGCCGCGTCAACGTGGACTCGCACCAGGTCGGAGAGGTGATCGAGCGAGAACGCTTCGCCGGCGTTGGAGAGGAATACGGTGGCGTCGTCCGGCTCGACGACGAGTTGCGGCCGGGCTTCTTCGGCGTATTTGTGGACCCAAGCCGCGGCGCGATCGCCGATGGGGATGACGCGATCCTTGCCGCCCTTGCCTTGGCGGATGTTCACCGTGCCACGTTCAGCATCAAGGTCGTAGAGCTTGAGCCTGGCCAGCTCCAGGCGGCGCATGCCGGTCGAGTAGAGCGTTTCGAGCAGGGCGCGATCGCGTAGACCGAGCGGATCGCGGATGTCCGGCTGAGCGAGCACACGCTCAGCTTCGGCGGCGGTGAGGACACTCTTGGGCAGGCGATGGCCGAGCCGCGGGAGCTCCAACTCGCTGGCCGGGTTGTGCAGGATCAGCCGCTGACGCGCCATCCAGCGGAACCAGACGCGCAAGGGCACCAGTCGGGAGTGTTGGCTGCGGAAGCTGAGCGGTTGACCGTTCTTTTGGCGGTAGTGGAACAGATAGCGTTGATAGCGCTCGAGAACGGGCCGGGTAATTTCCAAGGGCTCGCGCAGGCCGCGCTCGTGGCACCAGTCGAGGAAGAAGCCCAGGTGCACGCGGCGGTTCTTCACCGTGTAGGCGGAGTAGTTTTGCACGCTGAGCGCTTCGAGATGCCGTTCCATCATGGCGGCCAGCGGCGAGATAGGCGCGGGGATTGGCTTCTTCTTGCGTTTGTTGGTCGAGCGCGGCATGGGCTTAGCCTGCGGTTGCGGCTACGACGGCTGGATTCTTTTCGGAGCCGGGAACAGTACTTTTTGGGGGCGATATGGGTAGACCCGTTGGAAGGCCTGTCGCTATTGGTGTTGAGGGCTTTGAAGCGGCCCTGCGCTCCCCCCGAACTTGGGGCGGACTTGACCCGTCCTTTTGGCCCTCAAGACCAGACTCGTTTTCGTCGTAACCGAGTTTTTCGACACGCAGCTTTTCCACATCGAGCAGTCCCGGCAGGAAGGGTTGCGCCGGGTCAGCCGGCCTCTCAAACTCCAGCTCGTAAACCAAGCTCTGGCCGCGTCCGCCGCGATGCACGATCAAGTATTCGAGCTCTTCGAGCTTGTGCAGGTGGCGCTTGAGCTGCGAGTCGCTCCACTCGGTGTAGGCGCGCACGTCACGGCGGCTAAAGCGGTAATCGCTGCGCTCCATCGCTGAGCGCTTCGAAGCTTGGGCAACCATCTCGTCAACCAGCAACAGCAAGCGGCGCGTCTGCGGCGGCAGCTCGTCGAGCGAACGCCCCAACACCTCGGCTGTCAGACGGTTTGCGGTTGCGATGTCGTCGAGCGTCACCTCGATGTATTCGATCGTGCGGCCTTGCCACTTGGTCGACTGCAAAGGCCTTTGAAACTGGTGCAGCAAGGCGATGACGCGGATCAGCGTAAGGTACTTGACGTGATCGCGGCGCGTGCGGGTGCGGCTATCGATAAAGGTCAGCTTGTGCGCGTAGGGGTTAGCGACGAAGAGCGGGCGCAGCAGCCGTTGCGCGTTGCGGTGCAGATCAAGAAGCTCTTCGCGCCGCTTCTTGCCGAGCAGTCCTTCGAGCGTTTGCTGCTCACGCTGGAGCTGATGGATCGCTTGCGTCTGCGCACGGTCTTCGTCCACCGTCAGCACGAGGCAACGGTTGAGCAACTCTTCGTCGAGATGGATCGCCGTCGTGGTGAGGAAGATCATCACGGGGCCTTCGACGCGGTACTGGTGCGTGACGAGCTTGCCCGTGGCCGGATCCTTACCGGTCGAAGCGATCGAGAGCTCGCCCTCGCTCTGCAACAGCTTCAAGGCGTAAGCGGCGCGGCTCGCGCCTTCCTCTTCCACCACGGCCAGGATCTTGTGCTTGAGGTCAGCTTCGCCCATGTAAAAGAGCGATTGTCCGGTCATCGCCGAGTACTGCACTCGGTCTTCTTCGGGCACGAAAGCCAGCACGGCGTCCATCAGCGAGCTCTTGCCGGCGGCCGAGGAAGACTGCACGACGATCGCCAGCGGCGTATCGAGCCGGCGCGAAACGGCGGCCAAATAGCCAACGAGCTTGTTGGTTTCTTCGCCCACCACGCCGCAGGTCAAAAAGTCCTCAAGAATGCGATCGAGCAAGCGCCGGTCGTTGAGCAGCTCGAGTGCGGCGGCGCGTTGCTCCTCGCTCAGCGTGACCCTCTCGGGTTCAGCGTCGAGCGCTTTACGAATCTGTTCGTCTTGCAGCTCTTCGAGCTTGAGCAGCACGCGGCCGAGATCGCGTTTGACGACGTCGGGCTTGACGCGTAGCTCCTCGGCGGCTTGCTTGACGAACTGCCCGCGTTGCCGCGCCGAGTACAGATCAATCGTGTCGACGTGAAACTGCTCGTCGGTCGAGACCAGCACGTTGACCCGCAACAACTCGTGGCTCATGTTCTTCGCGAGCCCGCGGATGCGATAGCGCCGCTCGCCTTGCTGGATCAGGATCTCGTCGCCGTGGACTTCCACCGGCACGTCGATGACGGCGGTCGTCGGAACGGCTAAAGAGATCGGGATGTCCTTTTCTTCTTTAGCCGCTTCTTCCGGTTCCGCGGAAGTCGCCGTTTCGCCCTTACCAAGCCATTGGGCTTGATTGAGCAGCCGCCCCAGGCTCTCCCGCGCCGGAGGATTCGCTCGGGCATAGGCGTTCGCGTCCATGTCCTTGGGGAACGGCACACGAAAACACTCCAGCCCCATCCCCAGCAGCTCCTCGGCTAGCTCGCCGGCGGCCTTCTCGCCCGCCGCATCGCGGTCGTACGCCAGAAAGACCTTCTTGACGCCGTACTTGCTCAACGCCTCGCGATGGTCGTCAGTAAAACCGTTCACCCCATAGCTCGCCGTCACGTGGCGATAGTCGGCGCACCAAAACGTCAGTGCATCGATCAACGACTCGCACAAGATGATCTCGTTCGAGACTTCCAGTGCCTCTTCGTTCCAGACGCCCCGGTGCAGACCCGGCAAGTAGAGATGCAACGGCGTTCCGGCGCGTAAGCCCGACGAGATCTTGCGCCCGTAGATTTCCCGCACCACTCCCTGTCGATCGAACACCGGTATAACGATCGAGCCGTTGAAGTGCTCGTGCCCCGAGCCGCGCAGCACGCCCAAACGTTGCAAGCGTCCGCGAATCTCCGCGCCCGCCTTGCGGTTCTTCTCCGGCAGCCGATACCCCAACGTGCGATTCGCAAAACCCAGCCGGAACCGCTTGATCATTTCCGGATGGTCAAGCCCGCGCGCGGCCAGGTACTTGAGCGCTTCGGGCGAGGCGAGCAACGTCTCGTGGTAGTAGTCCAGCGTCTGCAGCAAGACCTCGTTGTCCTCGGCCTCGGCCGCGATCGGCGTCTCGAGCTTTACATCTTCGGCCGTCCTCTTGCGCACCACGCGATCAAGCGGAGCGGCTAAAGAAAGATGATCCGCTCTCAACAACTCCACCGCATGCCGGAAGCTCACGCCCCTGGTCCGAATCACCCAATCGATCACCGAGCTGAGAACGGCGCTGACAAACTAGACCACAGAACGGCGTTTTAAAGCCGTTCAAGGGCGGCGGAAAATTAGACCGCCCGGGTGGTCCGCTGGCATCCATTCGGTGTTCTGTGGAACACGGGAAGGATGTATCGCGTGGAGCTATATGCTCAAGTACGGCGCAGTGTCTACGTCGAAGGGCTGAGTGAACGCGAAGCCGCCAAGCGGTTTGGCTTAGCGCGGGAGACGGTGCGCAAAATGCTGCGCTACGCTGCTCCGCCGGGCTATCGGCGGAGCAAACCGGTGAGACGGCCGAAGCTCGAAGCGTTCACCGGAATCATCGATCAGATCCTGCTCGACGATCAGCAACAACCAAAGAAACAACGTCACACCGCGAAACGCATCTTCGATCGCCTACGCGAGGAGTACGATTTCAGCGGTGGCTACACGATCGTCAAGGACTACGTCCGCGAGAAGAAGCTCGGTGGACAAGAGATGTTCGTGCCACTGGCGCATCCGCCCGGCGACGCGCAGGCCGACTTCGGCGAAGCGGTTGTCGTTATCAATGGAGTCCAGCGCAAGGCGCACTTCTTGGTTGTCGATCTGCCGCACAGCGACGACGCCTTCGTTAAGGCCTTTCCCGCCGAGACGACGGAAGCCTTTTGCGAAGGACACAACGCCGCGTTTCGTTATTTCGACGGCGTGCCACGCAACATCGTCTACGACAACACGACGCTGGCGGTGGCAAGGATTCTCGGCGACGGCACGCGCAAACGTACGCGGGTGTTCAGCGAACTGCAGTCGCACTACCTGTTCGCCGATCGTTTCGGGCGTCCGGGCAAGGGCAACGACAAGGGAAAAGTCGAAGGGCTAGTGGGCTTCGCACGGCGCAATTTCATGGTGCCGATCCCGAGATTCGAGAGTTGGGAAGCCTTCAACGAACACCTCGAAGAGAAGTGCCGAGCCAACCGTGAACGGCGTTTGCGACGGCACACCGAAACCGTCGGCGAACGCTTCGAGCGCGATCGGGAAGCGCTCTTGCCCTTGGCACCGACAGCCTACGATGCCTGCGACAAACGCTCGACAAGGGTGACTTCGTTGTCGCTGGTGCGCTACGCGACAAACGATTATTCGGTGCCAACGCGTTACGGCCACCGCCAGGTCCTGATCAAAGCCTACGTGGATGAGGTAGTGATCTGTTGCGGCAGCGAAGAGATCGCCCGCCATCAGCGCAGCTATGAACGTGAAGAGTTGGTTTTCGATCCGCTGCACTACTTGGCGTTGTTGGAACGCAAGACCAACGCGCTCGATCAAGCCGCGCCGTTGGTCGGCTGGGAGTTGCCGCCGGAGTTTGCGAAGCTGCGACGACTGCTCGAATCGCGGTTGGACAAAGCGGGCAAGCGCGAGTACGTACAGGTCCTGCGACTGTTGGAGGACTTCCCCCTTGAGCACGTCGCAACGGCGGTGCGCCAAGTCTGTCTACTGGGAACGATTGGCTTTGACGCCGTCAAGCATCTACTGCTGTGCGCGATCGAGCAACGTCCGCCGAAGCTCGACTTAACGAAGTATCCCCACCTGCCGACGGCTCAGGTCGAGCAGACGTCGCCGGCATCCTATCTGGCGCTGCTAGCAGGAGCAAGCTGATGGCGAAGTCGAGAATGCTGCTGGAAACCCACCTGAAAGCGCTGCGGCTGCCGACCTTCCTGCGCGAGTACGACAAACTGGCTCGGCGCTGCGCCGCCGAAGGCTTGGACTTTCGGGACTTCCTACAGCAACTCTGCGAGCTGGAACTGGTCGATCGCGAGCAGCGGGCGACCGAGCGTCGCATCAAGGCCGCCAAGTTCCCGGTGACGAAGAGTCTCGACACGTTCGACTTCTTGGCCATACCCTCGGTGAACAAGAAGCTCGTTCTGGAGCTGGCGCGCTGTGAGTTCATCGACCGCCGTGAGAACGTCTTGGCGCTGGGGAACTCCGGCACCGGCAAAACGCATATCGCCTTGGCGCTGGGACTGGCAGCTTGTCAGAGCGGCTATCGCACACGTTTCACCACCGCCGCGGGATTGGTCCATGAACTGCTCGAAGCCCGTGACGAACGGCAACTACTACGGGTCCAGAAACAACTTGCCAAGCAGGATCTACTGATCGTCGATGAACTGGGCTATGTGCCGCTGTCGAAGACCGGGGCAGAGCTGCTGTTCGAGATCTTTTCGCAGCGCTACGAACAGGGCTCGACGTTGCTGACCTCGAACCTGCCGTTCACCGAGTGGACCGAGGTGCTGGGTTCCGAACGCATGACCGGCGCTCTGCTTGACCGGCTCACGCATCACGTCCATATCCTCGAGATGAACGGCGACAGCTACCGCCTCAAGCAAAGCAAAAAGAAGCGCCCGCGCTCTTCAAACTGACCCGCCGGCCGCTCGCGCCGGTTTGCGTGGGCCGTCTTCCACTACGCCTGGGCCGCCCTAAAGGGCGTCCTCAGGCTCCGTTCCAGCCGTCCCACGCAAACCGCTGGATCCCCGCCAACTGGTCTATTTTTGCTCCGCCGAAGCGGTCTACATTTACTCCGCCCTTGACACCGAGCCGCCTTCCCCGCACGCCCCCAGGCAATGCCACAGGTTCTTGTTCGGGCTCACCACCAATGACGGCTCGCGGTCATCGTGAAACGGACACAGCCCCAGTAGATCCGCCCCGTGACGTTTCAGCTCGATCCCTTGCGCCGCGACCAGCCGCTCCAGCGACACCTCCCGCTTCAACCGCTCGATCTCGTGCTCGGGGATGCGCGCCATGGGAAAGGCTCCTTCTAGAAAAACCTGTCAAGAGGGAAGACACTCTTTTCGTATCTTTTTTGACTCTCTGATACCGTCCATGAGAGTATACGTTATGCGTATATGTCAAGGACGGCCTCCACTCCCCGCTCCCGATCCCACTCTTACAATCGGGCTGAGATGCCACGCAAGAAGAAGCACGATGAGAGCTTCGGCCCGCGGCTCACCCGCATCCGTAAGGCGCGCGGCCTCACGCAGGTCAAGCTCGCCGAAGCCGCTGGGACGACGCAGCGCGCCATCTCCTACTACGAGAACGACGCCGGCGTGCCGCCGTCGTCCGCCGTGATCTCGTTGGCGAAGGCGCTCGAAGTTTCCACCGACGAGCTACTGGGCTTGAAGCCACCGCGCGTCGAACGAGTCCAGGACGACGCCGAGACGCGGCGTCTGTGGAAGAGATTTCAGCTGGTGACTGCATTGCCCGAGAAGGATCAGCGTGCCGTCATCCGGCTCATTAACTCGTTGGTCTCCGCCGCCGAAGTGTTGCGCGGCGACGGGATGAGAGGAGCGCGAAGCTGATGCTGATCCACACGCCCGAGCTTTGCTACCTCGACGGGTCGCCGATGCGACCCGGTGACGAGCTGGAGGTTTCCTATCTGGACATCCGGCCGATTCCGCATCGCGGTCTGATCTATCGCATCGCGCAGGGACCTTGGGGCACCTTCGAGATCGAGATCATTCATAACACTAAGCGAGGCGGCGTGCGTGTCGTGAGTTGGGCGGAATTCGCGCAAGGCCAGCCCGTGCGCTTGCGCCGCCGTCCCGTCTCGACCGAGCACACCCAGCTGATTCTCGACCGCGCCACGCGGCTGCTCGACCACCCCTATGATCTGTGGCGCGCAAACTGCGAGCACTTCACCGACTTCTGCTACAACGGCGTCCGCGGCGAGAGTGCCACGCTGCAGGCGAGCGTCTGGATGAGCCTCAGCGTCATTGGCCTACTCGCTCTCTCCGACCGAGCTTGAGCGCCACCCCAGACGGCCAGCAGGTCATTGACTACGGACAGCTACAACACATTCTCTCAGCAGATCTTCGTCGGTAATCGGGATCAAGTTGATTGCCCCAACCTTGACATCTTCTCCGGTGAACCACACGAGTCCCTGGGAGATCGCGAAGCCTCGATTACGGAAGATTCTGACTGTGTGCAAACTTGAGCAGGCTATTAGCGCTTGGTGGTGATCATCGAATATTCCATGTTTCACATCGAGCCATTCGTCGAAGTTGTTCACAGTAAATGGCTTGCCCTTTGCAGTCGTATCTAACGTCTCTCTCTTCGAGATTGTCAGCGGGAAGCGAACCGATTGCGCGATATGGCTTCTGCTGTCGTAAAGAAACCCGAGCCTAAATGTCTCCAGGGAACGCTGCGCTGAAGAAGCGCTAGTGAGAAGTTCGCAGGAAAATGATTGGCCGTGCTCGTTCCGATCGAAGTTCGCGTCGAACTGTTGGTCGACCTCGGTTGGCTGATTCGCTCCGTATGTCTCCGCTAGGCAGTCGCTAGTTTGAGCGGTGATGGCCTCTGAGGCTATTGAAAGCGCGCAAAACACGCAGAGCATCCACAACGGTCGTGACGACCACTGCCGCGACGCCAATGCCAATAGGGCTTCTCCGGTTATTGTTTCGTTAGTCACGGGTCAAGAACTTCAATTGCGCGGAGGTCTACCCCGGCGGAACCTTTCCTGTCTTCTTTCACTTCTCCTCACCAGTCCGCGTTGCTGGACTCCGTTTGAGTCTAGCGTGTACCTCAACTGATTCGATATTCCTGGGTAGTCCTCCGCATCAATCGCCGCGTTCAGTCCCGGACTGCGAGACGGCTGAAGCTTAGTCGGCCCAACATTAAATTCGAGATCAACCAGTGCGTCGAACTCTGGCTGAGACAGTTGGGCCCTGGATCCAACCAGCTCTCGCACCTCGCCCTCCGCCTTCTTTAGGTCAGTTCGCAACAATTCGTCAGCCCTCTCTTCTGAGATCGTGTCGCCGACCTTGAGATTGTCCTCTGGCAATACCAGGTGCCCAGTTCCGACAGTCGGGTTATCTGCGGTATCGAGGTAAACCACGAGTACCGTAGCCTCTTCCTTCTGAATGGCGTCGCGACCTTCCGGGCTTGTGGCCAGTTCGCCTACATTTCTGCAGATCTGATCAGCCGTCGCGTCTGCGCCAGCGGAGGTTTCTTCGACGCAGTTCCCTGTTGGATCGATGTTCTTCATAGGATTGTTGCGAACGTATGTGTAGAGGTTCCAGCTTTGGGGGTCGCGAGGATCTTGATCCAAGAACGGAGCATCGGGCGATGTGAACCTACCGAGGCTTGATCCAAAGTACCGAGCCCCGAAATAATCCAGCCCCGACTCGTCATCGCGTTCTTTGGCGGTGAACTGCTGTCTGAAGGCCGAGCCGGCGTTGTAGCCCGCTAGGGCTTGGCGGTTGAATGTAGCGTCCGCGGGGATGTGCTCGCCGAAGGGCAGGAAATCGCGGCGCGACACCACGCTCGGCGGATCGGCGGCGTCCGTTACCAAGCGGGTCGAGCCGAGGTGATCAAGCGTGCGAAAGAACAGCCCAGAGTTGGTCGGCGGGGTCGTCGAATACTCGGCGGCGAGTTTGCCAAACGCGTCGTAGACGAAGGTCGTCGTCTCAGCAGAAGTGACCTTCTCCACGCGGTTGCCCGCTCCGTCGTATCGGTATTCAGCGATGGCGTTCCCGGACGTGCAGGTCACGTGCCCCGTGCAATAGAAACGCTGCTTGTTGTTGGCGTCGTAGGCCATCGACCCGACAATCGGGTGGCGCACCAGATTGCCCGCCTCGTCGTAGGGATCGTCGGTCGTTATGGCGGGGTCTGGGTCGAGATCGACGCCGGTTGGCAGTTTCGTAATGCGGTTTGTAGCCGCATCGAACTGCGTCACGGCCGTGGGCGTCGGAGAACCCATCGTGATGCCCGAACCAGTTGCAGCTCTGTTTCCGAAAGCGTCATAGCTGTACGTGCGCTGCCAGAAGTCGTTGTTCTCACCGACGGTCTTAATGCGATTGACGGCGTCATAGGTGTACTTCTGAGTAAAGGTCGGGTTCCCCGAAGCGCTGATCACTTGTTGCAGAATATTACCGTTGTTGTCATCGCTCTCGACATCGCAGTTGCCGCTGTCGGTTGCCCCGTATTTGAAGGTGAGCGTGAGTAGTGTACTCGCGGTCATTGTGCACGGCTGCAAGCGGTTGTTATAGGTCGTTGTCTCTGTAAGTCCGTTGCCAAGCGTGAATTGATCAGGCACTCCGTGGGGTGCGTACAGGACGTTTTGGGCGAAGTCGATTTGGCCGACGGTGTTGCGCCCCGCCTTGGTGGGACGCCCGGCGCTGTCGTACTCGAAAGCCACCGTGAGTCCGTCCGGGTAGGATTGCGTTCGAAGCGTGCTGTCGAGATTGTGGGCGTAGGCGAAACCGTAAGTTGTCACAGCGGTGATCTGACTGCTCTGTGTAGCTCTGCCTAGAGCGTCGTAACAGGGGAAGCTCGACGTAGAAACGCTGTTGACGACCGTATGCAACCGGCCTTTGTTGAAGCACGGCGCGGAACCGCTGCCCCGCAAAAATCGGGCGTTGTCCCCTTTTTTTTCTAGTTCTCCCGATCGCCTACTCGTCTTCTGGCCCGTAGAACGCCCGTCCACTGTGGTACCACACTCCGCGGAGATCGATGTCGCCACACTTGCCCCAAATATCGGCGTCTGAACCTCCGAAGTCCGGTTCCGATCGGTCGTCAACAGCTATGACCGTGCCATCCGTATCATCGGCAATGTACTGCCGAATCAACTCAGCTAGATCGACTTCATCATGCCCTGTCACACCTAACCTCTGAAAATATCCTCGGACAGGCTCGTTCGATTCGAATACGACTTTCGCCCCGTGTCTAGCTTCGACCCTGACAAATAGCGTAAGCATCCTCGACGCGCTCGGTCTATCTTAGAACGTTGGGATCGATCTCGTCCTCGACTATCCGATCGTCGGCCGAAGGTGGACGATTCGGGACTAGATCTCCGGATGAGCCAGCGTCCGGCTCCGCACCGCCGCTACTCTCTTCGTCAACTTCTGAATTCAGAATGTCGACGACATCGTCAAAAATATCCACTAGATCCTGTATATCACTTAGCGGATTCAACCAGTCATCTAAGAACTGCCCTGGTCCACTATCCTCACCAAGGACTTCCTTGCCAGCTGCTCCACCGGGGACTAGGGTACCCAGCCTCGGGTCCTTGAAGAAAGCATGACCTCCCGACCGATCAGCGTCGTGAAAATGAGGATTCTTGTCACCAGCTCCTCTGCCGTGCACTGGATCTTCAATGGGGTTTTTCCCTGCCGCATTCTTGGTGCCCTTACGGCTCCCGAATATGTCCTGATTCCGCTTGCGAAACGCCCGTCGTGCTTCGTCACGAGACATTGCTTTCTTCGTTATCTTCTTGAACACCGTGCTCCGGCCGTTATCCATCACGCGTTTCGTCACAACCTTGAAGAATTTGCCAATTTTCCCTCTTCCGGTTGGATCTAAGTGGGTTAGAGACTGGTTTGAGACGTACGAATAGAGGTTCCAACTCTGAGGTTCGATTTGTCGCTGGTCGGCAAACGGAGCATCAGCGCTGGTGAACCGACCCAGCTTAGCCGAGTAGTACCGTGCGAGAAAGTAGTCTAGCCCCGATTCGTCATCGCGTTCTTTGGCGGTGAACTGTTGGTTAAAGGCAGAGCCGGCGTTGTAGCCGGCGGCGGACAAGCCGTCACGGTTGAATGTGGCGTTGGCGGGGATGTGTTCGCCGAAGGGTAGGAAGTCGCGGCGCGAGACGACGTTCGGTGGGCTAGCGGCGTCGGTCACTAGGCGCGTTGAGCCGAGATGGTCGAGAGTGCGAAAGAACAGCCCCCCATTCGTCGGCGCCGTTGTCGAGTACTCGGCGGCGAGCTTGCCGAAGGCGTCATACACGAAGGTCGTCGTCTCGGCGGAGGTGAGCTTTTCAACGCGGTTGCCCGCGCCGTCGTAGCGATATTCGGCAATGGCGTTTCCGGACCCGCACGTCACGTGGCCCGCGCAGTAGAAGCGCTGCTTGTTGTTGGCGTCATAGGCCATCGAGCCAACAATCGGGTGGCGCACCAAATTACCCGCCGCGTCGTAGGGATCGTCGGCCGTCATCATCGGGTCCGTGTCTGGGTCGAGCGGGTCGCCGTTCGGCAGAAATTCGATACGGTTGGTGGCCGCGTCGAACTGTGTCACGACGGTGGGCGTCGGGGAACCGAAGACGATCCCCGCGCCCGTCGCGGCGCGGTTGCCGAAGGCATCATAGGAGTAAATCCGTTGCCAGAAGTTGCTGTTCTCGCCGACCGTCTTGATGCGGTTGACGGCGTCGTATGTGTAGGTTTGGGTAAAGGTTGGGAGCCCGTCGCCGTTGATGACTTGGGTTAGGATGTTGCCGTTGTTGTCGTTGCTTGTGACATCGCAATTGCCGCTGTCGGTTGCGCCGTACTTGAAGGTGAGCGTGAGTAGTGTACTCGCGGTTATCGTGCAAGGCTGCAACCGGTCGTTATAGGTTGTAGTTTCGACAAGACCGTTGCCGAGGGTGAATTGATCTGGCGCACCGTGCGGTTCGTAGGTGATGTTTTGGGCAAAGTCAATTGCCCCGACCGTGTTACGCCCCGCCTTGATGGGACGCCCGGCGCTGTCGTACTTGAACGCGACGGTCAGGCCGCCGGCTGGGTAGGTCTGGGTTTCGACCGTCGAGTCGAGGTTGTAGCTGTAGTTGAAGCCGTAGGTTGTCCCGTCGGTGATTTGACTGCTCTGTGTAGCCCTGCCGAGCGCGTCATAACAGGGGTAGCTGTTGGTTGAGATGCTATTGACGACGCTTTGCAACTGGCCTTTGTTAAAGCACGGGCCGGCCCCAGCGGTGTGGTAGTTGAAACTGACGGTGGGTGTGCCGTCGCTGTAGGTCGTGGTCGTCGGGCGATTGAGCGCGTCGTACTCGCCCCATGTGGCGGTAACCCCGCGTGAGTCGGCCTTGGTGAGTACATTGCCGTTGTTGTCGTAGGTGAAGCGGTCGACGCCACTTGTCGGCGCGGTCACCGAGCAGGTGGTCGGGTCACTCCGGCTCTCAGGGTTTGAGGCGCAGACGAGGCGGCTGAGCGCGTCGTAGGCGAAGGATCGGTTTTGCCCGGACTGGCTGACGGCGATGAGGTTGTCGAGGGCGTCGTAGGTGTAGCTGGTGAGGTAGCCCAAGCCGCCTGGGTCCTCTATGACTTGGGTTAAGCGGCCAAGCGCATCGGTAGTCGTGTCGCGATTCTTGCCCGCTTCGTCGGTCACTTTGGTGACGTTTCCGACGTACTCAGTATGCACGTTGGAGTTATCCGAGTGAGTAACATCCGTGACGCGAGAAAGGGAGTCGTAGGAGTTCACGGTCCACTCGATCGTGTCCCCAGGCCGGTACGGGTTGGAGGATTGTTTCGTGCGTCCGAGGTCGTCGAATTGAGTGTCGGTTTGAATCCAGGTGGATTCCGACTCGTATTGACGGGACTCGCTAGCACGTCCAAGGCTGTCGAAAGCTGTTAGGGATACTGTGTTGAGCACTGCGAAGTTCGTGCGGGTGACACGAGTCTTGACGAACAGATTGCCGATCGTGTCGCCGTACTCGAACTTGGTTCTGAACGCTTCGGGCTTTCCGACGGCCTGGACGGCCTCGGTCATGCGATCGAGTGGGTCGTCGTACGAGAACGTGGTGTCGACACCGTTGACGTCGGTTAAGGTCGTCATGAGGCCGGCATCGTAGTCGTACTCAGCCTGGAGAGTCTGTTCTACGGGGGACGTGGCGGCACGGATTACTGTGGTTGCATATGCATAAGTCTTCTCGGTTGCCGCGCCTGGATCTTCGTAGTCGAAGGTGGTCTGGTTGCTCTCGGCGTCTGTGATTTTCGTTCGATTACCGGCAACATCATATTCGGCCTTGACGCTCACCGTTCCGCTGCCGGTGTCTCTGGTGATATCGGTCAGATTCCCGCGCGTCGTGTAGGTGGCTGTGAACGTCGTGTCATGGCCTGTAATCGCACCCGGGCTCATCAAGTTCGCGTTGGTATCCCATGTGAAGTCTGATTGGGCTTCCGCGTCCGCAACATTGCACTCGTCAGTTCCAGATCCGCAGACTAGGTGCTGCTTGACAAGGCGTCGTAGGTGGATCGGCTCGTCGGGGTAGTTGAAATCTGTCTTGTACGAAGTGTGAGTGCGTCTGGCGGCCGTCGTCGCCTGGTTGTAGTCAAATGTGTGGACATCCGTTCGATTGTTGTAGCGATCGTAGGCGAACGTGGTCTTCGTCGTCTGGGCCGTCTCCAATGTCGTCTCGGATTGGGTCAACCGAACGTCGTTACCGGGGGCATTGTCGGCTTCAAGTGATCCGAACAGCGGTTCCGACTTCCACCACGGGTCGGGTTCGTCACCTATGACGTAGTCGCGCTGATTGTAGACTTGAGTAGTTATCCGTAGAGCCTGAGTGTTTGCCGTATTGCGCTGCTCGGAAGAAACTTCGCGCCCGGATTTCCAGGAGCCGTGCCGAAATGGGGCGGGGAATGTGACTGTGGCGTTTATTTCGTCGGGGCGGCCACAATACTGATGACGCTCACGGGTCATCGCGCTGCCGCCGGAATCCTCGTTGACGACGTCGACCTGAAGGCCTTCGTTCGAGCTACCGAGCGTGCAGGTTGTCGACAGCGAAGTTGTGATCTTCATTTTCGATTGAAGAACTCCGGAGTCATATACGCGACGCTCCCGCACGCGGCGGAACGCCTGGTTATTACTGATCCCGTCTGGCTTTCCGCTCACAACCTGCGCATACGGTTCCCATTCGTAAACCCGCGACCCACCGGTCGGCAGCTTGACCTCGGCGATTTCGGCATAGGCGTTGTACTTGAATTCGTAGTGCCGAGCTGTCGCCCCAGGGTCATTCGGATCGAGTGGCAGCTCGACCTTGGAGACCAGAAAATCGGGGTCAAACGGAACGTCGATGTTGCTGTCCTGCGGGCCCAGCGATGGAAATAAGGCGTTGGGTTGCCCTGGTGTCGAATCCCTGATCTCTTTCAATGTTCCTGAAAACAGTAGATTCGTGAGACTGTCGTGATAGACCTTGATGGTGCGCCGTACGGCGCCGCTCAAATCCTTGATTTGAATTTCGTCGGTTCCGACGATTCCAAACGGCGGATAAATGATTTTGATTTCCCGGTCTAGGGGGTCCGTGATGACATCCACGCGGCTGTTCGCGTCGTAAGTAATCGTAACGAGGTTGCCGTTGCGGTCACGGATCTCGGAAACGAGTTCGTCATCGATTCGGTAGCGCCTGCCATCAGGAAAATACAGATACCCTGATGTGGGATGCCCCAGAGTGTCTACCCCTGGATTTCCCTCGTGATCGATGAAGTCTGTGTCGGAGATAAAAGTGATCGCTGAACCGTCGGTGCTTACAAACTCTTTTCCGCGCGATGGCGGCTGCGCGGTTGGCGTTTCTAGGCATTGGTAGTCGGTTTCGAGCCGCTCGCCGTTCGTCAATTTGTCCCGAAGTTCAATCTGGCTGCCGTCGGGAGTCTCGAAGTTCAAGCGCGTGAGGGTCCAGACCTTCCCTGTATTTCCGTCAGCGCATCGCTCGGTCTCGGCTAGGGCGCGCGCGCGAAGGAGACCTGGGCCGTAGCGATGCCTGACCAGGTGTCCGTAATCCGGTTCTGGGTCCGTCCAATCTGATGTGCAGACGCCAAATTCGTCACAGTCGCCGTACTGATCAACTGTCCAGTCGGTGCTAATGGGCAGCGTGATCGTGTAGCCGGCCTGTCCCCGGCCACCTACGGTCCATAGCGGCAATGCGAGATTAAGTTTTCCGGTGTAGTAGCTGATACTGTCGAACCCGTCGAGCAGATAAGAACCAATCGGAGTTCCAGGCTCGATGCCTGGCGGCGTAAAGCCGTCAGTTATGTCGGGTAGATTGTCTTGAGGAAAAGCCGTGGTCGCGAGCGCGAAGCTGATCGCTAGTACTCGGATTGCCTGAAGCAACGGGTGGGACTTGGATGATTTGCGACGAAACATTGCAGTTATCTAAGCTCTCTTACTACGGTTCGACCGTGAGCGCATACGAGAGTGCGGGAAAGCCTTCAACCGCTACCTGGTAGTCACCCGGCGGCAGAGTAAGCTTTTGATTCCACGATCTTTTTCGTTTGTCGCCGCGACCGGTGAGCAGCTTTGTGCGGCTTTGGCCTGGGCCGGCTGTGGCCTCGATTGAAAAGTCGACATCACGCCCAAACCGATTCTTGATGAAGAAGTACACCAAGCCAGGCTTGACCGTGCCCTGTTGGGGAAAAAAGCCGTGAAGATATAAGGTGGCGCCTACAGCCTGCGGTCCTGAAGGTTGGGAATTTCCCTGTGCGGTCGTGGGTTCCGGTATGAAAATCAATACCAACGCGATGGATGCGATCGCGACACACACCGAGGTGTGATTGGCGCGCAACCCTCGGCCTTGATCATCGGCGATAGTTTCGTTTTTGCGTCTCAATTTCATTGCAGTGATATCCCTTCGAGGAGATTGGCGGTATGAAACGCCTTCAATTGTCTTCGCTTTCACGTTCTACGGCGGCACTTCGGGTCGAAATCTCTCCAAGCACTCGTTCTAGTCCGGCGAGTCTTTCCTCAACGAAATCTAGACGACGATCCTTTTCGTCAAGCAAACGCTGCTGCTCTTGCACCGTCTTTGTCAGGACGGCGACGATGTCCATAGGGGCAAGGGCTTTGCGCGCGTTGGTCGCTACTAGGTCGGGGACGTCTTCGGCGATGAAGCCTAGGTGCTGTTCGTTGGGGTCGGCGTTGTAGGCGAAGTGGACCGGCGAGAGCGCCATCACCGCTCGGAGCGCCTCTTGGTTGGTCAGCGGGGCGATGCCGGTCTTGAATGTGCGGCTCGACGCCTCAAGCAGGCGTCCGCCCGGCCCAATGTTGTCGTCGAGCGCGGCGCTGAGAACGGCGCTGACAAACTAGACCACAGAACGGCGTTTTAAAGCCGTTCAAGGGCGGCGGAAAATTAGACCGCCCGGGTGGTCCGCTGGCATCCATTCGGTGTTTTGTGGAACACGGGAAGGATGTATCGCGTGGAGCTATATGCTCAAGTACGGCGCAGTGTCTACGTCGAAGGGCTGAGTGAACGCGAAGCCGCCAAGCGGTTTGGCTTAGCGCGGGAGACGGTGCGCAAAATGCTGCGCTACGCTGCTCCGCCGGGCTATCGGCGGAGCAAACCGGTGAGACGGCCGAAGCTCGAAGCGTTCACCGGAATCATCGATCAGATCCTGCTCGACGATCAGCAACAACCAAAGAAACAACGTCACACCGCGAAACGCATCTTCGATCGCCTACGCGAGGAGTACGATTTCAGCGGTGGCTACACGATCGTCAAGGACTA
The DNA here is from genome assembly GCA_965247305.1 of Bryobacterales bacterium. GTDB lineage: Bacteria > Acidobacteriota > Terriglobia > Bryobacterales > UBA6623 > CATQHP01. The sequence continues at coordinate 1,022,678 of OZ252030.1, forward strand.
CGTCCGCGAGAAGAAGCTCGGTGGACAAGAGATGTTCGTGCCACTGGCGCATCCGCCCGGCGACGCGCAGGCCGACTTCGGCGAAGCGGTTGTCGTTATCAATGGAGTCCAGCGCAAGGCGCACTTCTTGGTTGTCGATCTGCCGCACAGCGACGACGCCTTCGTTAAGGCCTTTCCCGCCGAGACGACGGAAGCCTTTTGCGAAGGACACAACGCCGCGTTTCGTTATTTCGACGGCGTGCCACGCAACATCGTCTACGACAACACGACGCTGGCGGTGGCAAGGATTCTCGGCGACGGCACGCGCAAACGTACGCGGGTGTTCAGCGAACTGCAGTCGCACTACCTGTTCGCCGATCGTTTCGGGCGTCCGGGCAAGGGCAACGACAAGGGAAAAGTCGAAGGGCTAGTGGGCTTCGCACGGCGCAATTTCATGGTGCCGATCCCGAGATTCGAGAGTTGGGAAGCCTTCAACGAACACCTCGAAGAGAAGTGCCGAGCCAACCGTGAACGGCGTTTGCGACGGCACACCGAAACCGTCGGCGAACGCTTCGAGCGCGATCGGGAAGCGCTCTTGCCCTTGGCACCGACAGCCTACGATGCCTGCGACAAACGCTCGACAAGGGTGACTTCGTTGTCGCTGGTGCGCTACGCGACAAACGATTATTCGGTGCCAACGCGTTACGGCCACCGCCAGGTCCTGATCAAAGCCTACGTGGATGAGGTAGTGATCTGTTGCGGCAGCGAAGAGATCGCCCGCCATCAGCGCAGCTATGAACGTGAAGAGTTGGTTTTCGATCCGCTGCACTACTTGGCGTTGTTGGAACGCAAGACCAACGCGCTCGATCAAGCCGCGCCGTTGGTCGGCTGGGAGTTGCCGCCGGAGTTTGCGAAGCTGCGACGACTGCTCGAATCGCGGTTGGACAAAGCGGGCAAGCGCGAGTACGTACAGGTCCTGCGACTGTTGGAGGACTTCCCCCTTGAGCACGTCGCAACGGCGGTGCGCCAAGTCTGTCTACTGGGAACGATTGGCTTTGACGCCGTCAAGCATCTACTGCTGTGCGCGATCGAGCAACGTCCGCCGAAGCTCGACTTAACGAAGTATCCCCACCTGCCGACGGCTCAGGTCGAGCAGACGTCGCCGGCATCCTATCTGGCGCTGCTAGCAGGAGCAAGCTGATGGCGAAGTCGAGAATGCTGCTGGAAACCCACCTGAAAGCGCTGCGGCTGCCGACCTTCCTGCGCGAGTACGACAAACTGGCTCGGCGCTGCGCCGCCGAAGGCTTGGACTTTCGGGACTTCCTACAGCAACTCTGCGAGCTGGAACTGGTCGATCGCGAGCAGCGGGCGACCGAGCGTCGCATCAAGGCCGCCAAGTTCCCGGTGACGAAGAGTCTCGACACGTTCGACTTCTTGGCCATACCCTCGGTGAACAAGAAGCTCGTTCTGGAGCTGGCGCGCTGTGAGTTCATCGACCGCCGTGAGAACGTCTTGGCGCTGGGGAACTCCGGCACCGGCAAAACGCATATCGCCTTGGCGCTGGGACTGGCAGCTTGTCAGAGCGGCTATCGCACACGTTTCACCACCGCCGCGGGATTGGTCCATGAACTGCTCGAAGCCCGTGACGAACGGCAACTACTACGGGTCCAGAAACAACTTGCCAAGCAGGATCTACTGATCGTCGATGAACTGGGCTATGTGCCGCTGTCGAAGACCGGGGCAGAGCTGCTGTTCGAGATCTTTTCGCAGCGCTACGAACAGGGCTCGACGTTGCTGACCTCGAACCTGCCGTTCACCGAGTGGACCGAGGTGCTGGGTTCCGAACGCATGACCGGCGCTCTGCTTGACCGGCTCACGCATCACGTCCATATCCTCGAGATGAACGGCGACAGCTACCGCCTCAAGCAAAGCAAAAAGAAGCGCCCGCGCTCTTCAAACTGACCCGCCGGCCGCTCGCGCCGGTTTGCGTGGGCCGTCTTCCACTACGCCTGGGCCGCCCTAAAGGGCGTCCTCAGGCTCCGTTCCAGCCGTCCCACGCAAACCGCTGGATCCCCGCCAACTGGTCTATTTTTGCTCCGCCGAAGCGGTCTACATTTACTCCGCCCTTGACACGCGTTCGCCTAGACGTGGGCGGCGGTGGTCTATAGCAGATCTGAAAATGCTCTAGCCCGCATTTCTCACCACCTGACGGCGAAAGCACGCGATAGGTGCGCCACTACTTCGTTGCGCTCGATCGCGAGTGCTCAACGGACTGTCAAGTACGCCTCCGCGCGCCAACCTTCGCCCGCCTCGTATTGACGCACCTCTCACGCACTTTCGCTCGCCACGTGGTGAGAAATGCGGGCTAGCTGAAAATATTGGTACCGACGGGTGGATTTGAACCACCGACCTCCTGATCCACAATCAGGCGCTCTAACCAACTGAGCTACGTCGGTATTTGCCTAGGGTGTGCGGCCTTCGGAGATACAGACACCCTAGCCTTCTTTCAATTGTAATGGATTCATGTGGGATCTCGGCTGCTCGCGGGCTGGCCGGCTTTGAGTGCCGGTTAGGCCGCCGAGAACACGGCGAAAGCGGCGTCAAGATCCGCAATCAGGTCGTCAACGTCTTCGAGACCGACCGAGATTCGGATGTCCCCCAGCGAGATGCCAAGGGCCGCGAATTGCTCGGGTGGCAGTTCCTTTAGATAGCTGATGGCCGGTGCATAGACTAGGCTTTCGTGTCCGCCCCAGCTCACACCGATTTGGAATACGTCCAACGCATTGACGAACGATTGGATCCGAGCTAGCTCGTCTGTTGCGAGCTCAAAGCTCATCAGACCACTCGTCCCCGACATCTGCTCGCGAGCTAGATCGTACTGGGGATGTGATTTTAGTCCGGGGCAGCGCACTAGCTTGACCGCACTATGGCCTTCTAGATAGGCGGCGGCCGCCAGAGCACTTTGCTCGTGTTGCTTCATCCGCAGCGGAAGCGTACGTAGACTGCGCAGCAGCAACCATGCTTCGAATGGAGCCATCTTGGCGCCCAGAAGCTCTGCCTCGCTTAGCGAAATCGGTCGGATATGTTCATCGCTACCAATAAGAGCCCCGGCCACCAGGTCACTATGGCCACCCAGGTACTTCGAGACGGAGTGGATTTCGAGGTCAACTCCCATTTCGAGGGGCTTCTGATAGATCGGCGTCGCCCAACTGTTATCGATGATCGTCGCGATGCCGCGATCTTTCGCCAGGCTTGTGACTGCTTTGATGTCCTGGAGCGAGAAGACCGCGGACGATGGGCTTTCCAAGTAGATCAGTCGCGTGTCGTCTTCGATGGCCTGCTCGAACTCGGTAATGCTTTCTCCCGAAACCGCCGTTGTTCTCAGCCCCATCTTGCGACTTAGGTATCGATTCAACAGGTTGTTGGCCGGGCCGTAGACGTTTTTGATCGTTATCACATGGTCGCGGGCATCGACGAAATGTAAGACGGCGGCGGTGATCGCGGCCATACCCGACGAAAACAATCTAGCGCTCTCGCCTGCCGCCAACGCCGCGAGCTTTTGCTCGACCATTCTTACGGTAGGGTTCGTGCCGCGTGAGTAAATCGGATTCTCATAGCGGTCGTCAAACGCTTCGTCGATCGCTTGCCAGTCTTCGAACACAAAAAGTGAATTTTGGTAAAGCGGCGGTACAACTGCGCCCGTGTGCCCGGCACGATCTTCGGCGTAGTGGGCGAGCAGTGTCGCTGGCTTTTTGGGGAACTTCATACGTCATCGACCTCGTGATAAAAACAGCCCACGCCAAGGATCGCGAGCGACGGAGCGACTGCCATGTTGATTAGCGAAAGCAACTGCCAGCGGGCATAGTCTTCGTATGCGACACCGAGAGTCGCGACCATGAACACGGCGGTTGTGGTCCAAGGAACTTGGCTTTCGATCATCGTGCCCCAGTCTTCGATTGAGCGGGAAAGCACTTTTCTAGGGATTTGCAGCGCATCGAAGCGACTCCTCAGCGCGTCGCCAACGATGAAGCTTGTGGCGTATTGATTCGACGTAAGAACGTTGACGATGGCCGATGCGCCGAGCGCGGACAAGATTGTGGCGCGGCGGCTCGCGGCGAAGCTAAGGAGTCGCTCAACTACCGTTGGCATCGCGTCGATTACATCGAGAACACCTACAAAGAAGAACACGAGGAAGGCAATAAAAATTGGCTCCGACATCGAGTAGAGCCCGCCGCGCTCTAGTAGTTGAATGGCTTCGACGGGCATCGACGTTACCCAGTCGATCATGCTCACCTCGAAGCCCCTTGTGAGTCCGTCGAATACGCTCCCAAAAGAAAAACGTTGGGTCGACAAGGCAAGAATACAAGCCGTCACAACGGATGCCAATAGAGTGGGTATAGCCGGCAGCCGTCGAAGAGAACCGTAGAGCACGACCGCGGGCGGTAGTAACAGCAGCACGTTGAAGTTATAGATATCTTGCAACGAATTGAGCAGCGGTTGAGCGCCGGTGAGACCTGATGCCGCGGCCGTTGGAAGATGTGTGAACCCTAAGAGGTAGAAGCCGCACGCCGAGAGCAGAGCAGACGGCAAAGTCGTAATCATCATCGATTGAATGTGGTCAAAAAGATCAACGTCCGCCGCTAGGGCGGCAAGGTTGGTCGTATCTGAAAGAGGCGATAGTTTGTCGCCAAAGTAGGCGCCGCCGATGATCGCCCCGGCTGCAATTCCCATGTCGGCTTCAAGCGCCTTGGCCACACCGATGAGTACGACGCCGACGGTGCCGACCGAGCCCCACGAGGTACCGGTCAAAGTAGAGAAAACGACCGGGACGATGAACGCTATGAGATAGATGTAGCTCGGATCGATGATTTTCAATCCGTAGTAAACGAGCATTGGGATCGTGCCGCTCAACATCCACGAGGAGATGATCACGCCGATCGCAAACAAGATGAACATCGCGGGCAAGGCACGCGCCAGTTTCCGCACGATGGAGGTCTGAATCTCGTCCCAGCGATATCCGAGTCGGAAGAGCTGAACAATGCTCAACCCCGCGGCGACGCTAAAGACGACCTCGAGCGGCATGGGCGACTGCCCCAAAGATGTGGACGCAGGACGAGGCCGTAAACGATCAACGCTCCTAGGAATGCTACTGGAGTCGCTGCTTGAGCGAAAGTTACGGCTTGCTTTTGGGATGGCGACTCAGGATTCAATGTGCAACAGAATCGCACATTCGCTGATGGCCGGGGCCGGCCCGCATTTCTCACCACCTGACGGCGAAAGCACGCGATAGTTGCGCCACTACTTCATTGCGCTTGATCGTCGTGCTCAGCGGACTGTCAAGTACGCCTCCGCGCGCCGACCTTCGCCCGCCTCGTATTGACGCAGCTCTCACGCACTTTCGCTCGCCACGTGGTGAGAAGTGCGGGCTAGCTAACGACGGCGGTTCGGGTAAGGTCAGCGCCGCGAATCGTTGGGCACCAGTAGCGCTCGATGTGTTCGATGACCAAGTCTGTACCCCGCTGATGTGACACGAACGGCTCGTCGCGCGGATCATACATTGAATCGGTGAGGTCACGTGCAAGGACGACGTTCTTTCCGAGGCGCACCTGTTGGCGAATGCCAAACGGACGGCCCAAGACGCACTTGTTGGTGTGGACCCCCATCAGTACGACGTTCTGAATCGAGTGCTGTTCGAAATAGTTGAAGATCTCCTGACCGTCGTCGCTAATCCCGTCAATCTCGGCGATTTCGAGGTCGGGGTGCTGCCGGTTGTAGAAGCGCTTGCGCTCTCGAAGCACCTGGTCGTCACATGGCTCCTCGTCGTCAATGGGCAGGGCTGCTTCGCTTTTGGGATCGAGGTAGCACCACTCGCCAATTGGGACTGGCGGCGTGATTGCCGGCGCCTCGATCATTCGTGCGCGTTGTGGTGTGTCGGCATAAAAGTCCATTGTCGAGCTTGGCGCGTGGACGATTTTCACACCCTGCTCACGTGCTTCGCGGGTTACGTGATTCATCCGCGGAATCATCGCTTCCAGCCGTGCCACCGCGTTTAGGCAGTAGTGGTCGTCCCACATGTCGCAGATGATGATGGCTGTCTGGTCCGCCCGCCACTGTAGCGCCTCGTGCACAATGCCACCGACTTTGTTTCGGCTGCGAGCGTCAAGATCGAGTGTGCTGTTTTGAATTGAATGACTCGCGCCGAAGCGGTGAGCCATCGCGGCGATTGCGCCAGCTGAGCCAAACCCGGCGGCGAGTAGTTGTCGGCGTGTCATCGTGGCGACCTCCGTAAGACGGTTTTATTGTAGGCCCAAAAGATGCGGTCGCCAGGTGCCGGAAAACTTAGACCGCGTGAACTTTGCCAGAGGCTGCTAAGTAAGTGTGACCGGGTTGTTTCCACGAGCGGACTCGTACACGCTGAGAACAATCTGTACAGCGCGGTAGCCCTCTTCCCCGTCGACGAGCGGCGGCCGGCCTACCTTGATCGCTTCGCCGAAATCGACGAACTGGCGTTTGAGGTTTTCGATCGGTATTGCCATCGGGTCGGACGAGCCAGAATCGACTGCTTCAGATAACGGCGCATCTTCGCCCGAGTCGCCTTCGACGTCCCATGCCGTGAGTTGATCGCCGGTGATGAATGCTGAGCCTTTCGTGCCGTGGATTTCAATTCTCTCGGAGTAGCCCGGTACCACGGCGGTCGTCGCTTGGACCACCCCGGTCGCGCCGCTTTCATACGTGATGACCGCGTTTACGAGGTCTTCGGCCTCCATCTCGTGAGCAGCGCCGAGTTGCCAATTGGCAAAGACCTGGGCGAAGCGACCGCCAAGGTACTGCATCACATCGACCGTGTGGATACCCTGGTTCATAAGAGCACCTCCACCCTCCATTGCAAAAGTGCCTTTACCTGGACGATCGTAGTAGCTCTGCGGACGGTGCCACTTCACGTACCCATCCACTTGTAGTAGTTTGCCTAGGCGACCGGCCGTAATCGCGTCTTTAAGGAAAATACTACAGTCGTCGAAGCGATGCTGGCTGACGACGCCTAGCCGTAAATCCGCTGAGGCGCAGAGGTCGATCATTTCACGGCATACGTCTAGATCGAGCGCCATCGGCTTCTGGAGCAGAACGTGTTTTCCATTGGCAACGGCGGCCTTACACATCTCAAGATGCGAGTCTGGAAATGTGCAAACGTCAATGTAATCAATATCTTCCCGCTTACAGAGGGTCTCAAGGTCGGCGACGAAATCGCAGCCGTATTTGTCGGCGAATTGCTTGCCCTTCTCTGGAAAAATGTCCGTACAGGCGACTAGTTGGTAGCCCAGCTCGGCATAACTTTCGGCGTGCTTGTGTGATATTGCGCCAGTTCCAACCAGTCCAACTCTCATCGTGTTACTCCTCTCGCCGTCGAGTTACGACGCTTGTAGTCCTTTGTGCCCAATGTCGCGGCGGTAGTGTATGCCGTCGAAGTGGATTCTCTCCACGGCACAGTATGCGTTGTCTAGCGCGGATTTCAAATCGGAGCCTCGCGCCGTAACCCCGAGCACCCGCCCGCCCGCGGTTACCGGCCGGCCGGCGGCTAGCCGGGTTCCAGCGTGGAAGACTTTCGCGCCTGTTTCCTCTGCGTCTCGAAGACCGCTAATTGGGAGCCCTTTGGGGTAGCTCCCCGGGTAGCCCTTCGAGGCCATCACGACACATGCCGTAGGGTCCCCGTCTACCGCCACTAGGGTCGGATCGATGCTTTTTTTGGCGGCACTGTGGAGCAGTTCCGAAAAATCGCCGTTCAGGCGATACATCAGTGGCTGTGTCTCAGGGTCGCCCATGCGGACGTTGAATTCGAGCACCTGTGGGCCGTCGTCGCCGATCATCAGGCCGCAATAGAGAAATCCGCGAAAGATATGCCCTCGCTGGCGCATCCCCGCGAGAGTCGGCTCGATCGCAGTCTGGATAATCTCGCTTCGAAGGTCCGCCGAGATAATCCCATCGTCGCAATACGCGCCCATGCCACCAGTGTTCGGCCCTTGATCGTTCTCATAGGCCGCTTTGTGGTCTTGCGTTGCCGGATATTCGAAATACTTTTCACCGTCGCTCAAGATGATGAAGCTCACTTCGCGACCCGGCAAAAACTGTTCGACAAGCAAGCGCCGGCCGGCGTCACCTACCAATTGGCCTGTCAAAAGTTTGTGAGCTTGCTCGTGAGCCTCAGCTTCGTCGTGGGCGATGACCACGCCCTTTCCAGCCGCCAGCCCGTCGGCTTTGAGTGCTACGGGAAAGCCAAATCGCGAGACGTTGGAATCGATCTCCGAGGTGTCTTCAACGACGGCAAACGGCGCCGTCGGAATGTGGAACTCGTCGAGAAACAATTTGGTGAAAATCTTGCTGCCTTCGAGCTGAGCGGCGGATTGCGAGGGCCCGACGACAGCAAGTCCGCGAGCCTCAAACTCATCGACTACACCTGCTACCAGTGGGGCTTCTGGACCAACGACGGTGTACTCGACTCCAAGCGTCTCAGCCAAGCACGCCATCTCAATGGGGTTAGTGATGTCGCCGGGAATGCACGACGCTTCCATCGCGATGCCTGCGTTGCCGGTAGTGCAGTAGACGTGCTCAACAGCGTCACTCTGAGCGATCTTCCAGCTCAACGCATGCTCGCGGCCGCCGCCGCCAATCACTAAGACTTTCATTGTCGGAGTGGGTCGAGAACGGAGAGCGTCGCTTGGTTCGAGCGGCACTGCGTCCACGAATGCCTAGAATAACAAGTAGAGCGGACGTGTCGTGAAGGGATTCGAAAAACTGTCTGAGGCATGCGATGTGATTGTCGTGGGTGCCGGCCATGCCGGTTGCGAAGCCGCGATGATCGCTGCTCGGATGGGTTGCCGCGCCGCCCTGGTAACTCTCAACCTTGACCTAATCGCACAGATGTCTTGCAACCCTGCCGTGGGCGGCATCGCCAAGGGTCACTTGGTGCGCGAGATCGACGCCCTGGGCGGCATCATGGGCGAGGTCACCGATGCCGTCGGGATTCAATTCCGCTTGTTAAACACTTCGCGCGGGCCGGCTGTGTGGTCTCCGCGGGCGCAGTGCGACAAGAAAGAGTACCGCATCAAGATGCGCCAAGTGCTCGAGTCGGAGCCGAATCTGGTGATCAAGCAGGCTGAGGTGGTCGACTTCATCGTCGACGGAGCGCGGATTCGGGGAGTGGAATTGCTGGATGGCCGACGGATAGGCGCTGAAGCAGTAATTATCACGACCGGCACATTTCTAAACGGGCTTGTGCATATCGGAGACCGAACATATCCCGCGGGACGAAGTGGTGAACCGGCGTCTGTAATGCTCGGCGAAGTCCTTCGTAAAAAGGGGTTCCGTTGTAGCCGCCTCAAGACCGGCACACCCCCTCGGCTCGACGGCCGGACTATCGACTGGAATGCTTTCGAACCTCAGTTTGGTGATTTGGAGCCGACGCCGTTTTCGTTTCGCACCGAATCGATCGAACGCGAACAGATCAAGTGCCATATCGCCTACACCAATGAGACGACACATAGATTAATCTCCGAAAACATTGTGCAGTCGCCTCTCTACAGCGGACAGATTGAAGGGGTCGGCCCGCGCTATTGCCCGTCGATCGAGGACAAAGTCGTCAAGTTCTCAGACAAGCCACGGCACCAACTATTTTTGGAACCTGAGGGTCTCGATACAAACGAAGTGTATGTCAATGGCATGTCAACGAGTATGCCAGTTAACGTGCAGGAGCAGATGGTCGCGTCAATCCCGGGCCTCGACCGCGCCGAGATGATTCGTCCCGGGTATGCGATCGAGTACGACTCAATCGATGCGACTGAGCTTCTTCACACACTTGAAACGAAGCGCCTCAAGGGCCTCTACCTGGCCGGTCAGATTAATGGCACCACGGGCTACGAGGAGGCCGCCTGCCAGGGCCTAATGGCCGGCATCAACTCGGCGGCAGCCGTCCGTGGCTTAGATCCAGTCGTGCTCAATCGCACTGACGCCTACATTGGCATCCTGATCGACGACTTGGTCACCAAGGGCACTGATGAGCCCTATCGAATGTTTACCTCACGGGCGGAGTTTCGGCTCCATCTCCGAATCGACAATGCGGACCAGCGACTGACCCCTCTTGCACGCCGGCTTGGCACGATTGGCGACACCGACTGGAGTCGCTTTCTACAGTTGTCGAAGGAGCGCTCTCGGGTTCTCGAACTGCTCGATAAGCTGAAACCCGATCTGTCGAGTCCGGTCTATGACGCAATGGAATCAAGACCTTCCGGGCGACTTCCACTCAGTGACATTCTGCGTCGGCCTGAAGTCACGATCGACGACGTCCGCGCGGAGATTCCAGCAGATACTACATCTGTCTTACGACGTCCGCACTGGAAAGCGATCGAGACCGAGGTCAAGTACGCAGGCTACCTCAGTCAGCAGCGGCGGCAAATCGAGAGACTGAAGAAAGCCGAGACCCGTCAGATTCCCTCCGATTTCAAGTATCAAGGCCTGCCCGGGCTATCGCGCGAGGTCGTCGAGAAGATGGAGCGCGTGAGGCCACAAACACTGGGTCAGGCGGGCAGAATCCCAGGGATGACGCCAGCGGCGATTTCCGTCATCAACATGCACCTCGGCGCATGAACTTCACTCGGTCGCTGACGAGAGTCATCGAAGACCTAGCCCTCGACATCGACGGTCGTCAATTTGATGCGCTGGTGAGCCACTACAGGCTACTGGAGTGCTGGAATGCGAAGATCAACCTGACGGCGGTTCGAGATCCAGAAGAGGCCGCCTTGAGGCACTACGGTGAGTCGCTGTTTCTGCATATGCATCTTCCGTCGGCGACCGATATAGCTGATATTGGGTCTGGCGCCGGTTTTCCTGGATTTCCTCTTGCAGTTTTGCGCCCAGAGACGAACGTCTACCTTGTCGAAGCGGTGCGCAAGAAGGCAATGTTCCTTGAGGAGGCGTCCAGAGAAATGGCCAATATCTCAGTTGTGCCGGTACCTTTATTCGAATGGAAGGGGTCGTCCGAGTGGGCAACGATGCGGGCGGTCGCGCCTAAAAAGGTTCTTGGAGAACTTGCTAGTCGAGTAAAAAGCGTCGCGATTCTGGGAACGGATCATCCTCCCGACACAACTGTCAGCTGGCAGAAGCCGATCGAACTGCCGTGGGGGCAGCGGCGCCGCCTATGGATGGGTTTCACGTGAAACGAGGTTCTCGCCGACTGTTTCACGTGGAACTCGGTTGACCGCCCCGAACTAGTCTGAATCAATATCTTTGCTAACCTAGCCAGATCAGGACACCAATCGTGGCAAAACGGATCGCAATCGCCAATCAGAAGGGCGGAGTGGGTAAAACGACCACGGCCATAAACCTTTCCGCGTCTCTAGCCGCCGCGGACTGCCGTGTTCTACTCATCGACTGCGACCCGCAAGCCAACAGCACAAGCGGCCTCGGAATCGACAACGAACAGGACGCGCCCACCCTTTATGACGTGCTTGTCGCGGCCGTCGATGTCTCTGGAGCTCTTGTTTCAACTGGTTTCGCCGGCCTCATGCTCGTCCCATCAACCCGTGACCTGGCGGGCGCCAACGTCGAGCTCGTTTCTGCCGACGATCGAGAGTACCTCCTCAAAACGCAGATCCTCAAGGTTGATGCCGATTACGATTACATCGTAATAGATTGCCCGCCCGCGCTTGATCTGTTAACGCTCAACGCCCTGGTTGCGGCTACCTCGGTACTGATCCCCATACAGTGCGAGTACTTCGCACTCGAGGGTATTTCGTCACTGATGGACACTATGGATGCTGTAAAAGAATCGTTGAATCCCGATCTCGCAATCGAAGGCGTGCTCCTCACGATGTACGACGATCGCACCACTCTTGCGCGACAAGTTGCGACCGACATTCGCGATTTCTTTCAAGGCGACGTCTTTCAGACTGTCATTCCGCGCAACATCCGCCTGGCTGAAGCTCCGAGCCACGGCATGCCCGTATTTGACTACGATCTACGCTCGAAAGGCGCCGAGAGCTACCTAAATCTTGCCCGCGAAATCCTCTCGCGAACAACCAACCAACAGTCGCAGGGCGCATAGCGAACTTTAACCATGCCCAAGAATACAACCCCACCGAAACATCGACAGGCGCTCGGAAGAGGACTTGGGGCGCTATTGTCATCTAAGCCAAAGCCGGCGGCTACCGCAACAGCGGTTGCAACGGCCGTTTCAGAAAACAAGGTCGCGCAACTGCCCATCGATCTCATTGATGCAAACCCCGCCCAGCCCAGAACTGAGTTCCGCCCCGAGGCGCTCGAAGAACTCGCGCAATCAATCCGTGTAGACGGAATGATCCAGCCAATAGTCGTACGGCCGAACGGCTCACGCTTCTATCTCGTCGTAGGAGAGCGACGACTCCGCGCGTCGAAACTTGCGGGTCTCAGCACGGTCCCCGCAATTATTAAAGAATTTGAGGCCGACAATTTCCTCGAGGTCGCCCTAGTTGAGAACATTCAACGAGAAAACCTCAACCCGATTGAGATCGCACTGGCCCTCGACCAGATGATCAAAGATCTAGGCCTCAGTCATGAAGAGTTAGCGTCACGCACCGGCAAGAGCAGGACCAACATAACGAATCACCTGCGGCTGCTTAAACTCCCGACTGAGATCAAAGAGTTACTCCAACGGCGACGTCTCCAGATGGGCCACGCCCGGGCCCTCCTTGCGATCGACGATTCCGACGCCCAGCTCGCGCTCGCTGACCGGGCGGTTGCACAAGAGCTGTCGGTCCGTGAGGTTGAGCGGCTTGTTCGCAAACATGTCGAGCCGAAAGAGGATAAGCCTACAGATGTAGTAGATCCGAACGTCGCAGCGGCGATCGATGAGCTTGAGCGAGCGCTAGGCACGCCAGTCGCAATTCAGCAGCGCGGCCGCGGCGGACGTATCGAAATCTTCTATGGTTCACAGGACGACCTAGATCGCATCTACGATCACATCGTCGGCGAAAAGTCCTAGGAGTCTGTCCGACAGAAACATCGACCTACCACATGATGTGGTTCGCAACGGATCAGACCGCTATATATTGACAAGACATCGACAATCTTTGTTTTGTCGGACAGACTCCTAGGGTTTAGCCGCTTCGATCCGCTCAAGTAGCCCCGCGGCGCGCGCGCGGGCTACGTGGACGACGTTCTTCTGCAGATTGATCTTCGTCAAAATCGGCACGAGCAAATCGGGCGCGATCACGCGGTCGCGCTCGAAAGAGTTCTCGAGGTGAACTAGCGCCTCGTCGATTCCTAGCCGGTCGAATCGAGCCACGCGCTCGAGCTCAAATATGTGCTCCTGAGTTTCAGCGATCTTTACGAACCAAGCTACCAACTCGCGAGCGTCGACCTCGTCCGAATAGTCAAACTTCGCTTCACCTTTTGTTTTGCCATCCGACTCGTAACGCAGAATCTTTCTGCCACTCGAGGCAATATTCTTGCGCTTGGTCGCTAAGTCGATTGTGAAGTACGTTAGCGCCTTGGCCTGCTCAAACCGCGGTGCGGCCTCGCTTTCGGCGATCTGAAATTCTACTGACTCTTCACCCGATTCCGTGTATCTCACATGGCCGCTCGTGTCGAGTGCGGCCTCAAAACTTGCTGGTGTAGCGCCAGGAAACGCGCGTGAAAAAACGATCCGGTCTTGCCCAAATACGCCAGTGGAAAAGACCACCAGCAGCACTATTGAGCGACAAGTCAAACCATCAACCTCCCCAGCGACTGGCTACGGCGTTCGCATGACAGATCGCTGCCGCTAGAGCGTCAGACGCATCATTAGGACTCACCGTTTCCGTCAACCCAAGCAGCGACTGAACCATCATCCGAACCTGTTCCTTCTCTGCTCGACCATACCCGACAACGCTGATTTTGATTTCCAGGGGCGAATATTCAGCTACCGTCAGACCGGCCCGAGCGCCGCAAAGAAGAGCCACGCCTCTCACATGGGCAAGCTTCAGCGCGGTCTTTGAATTTGTGGCGTGGAACACTCCTTCCACGACCACCTCTTGGGGTTGATGCTCGGCAAGTACGCGGTCGAGACCGTCCGCGATACTCCTCAACCTGTCGGAGAACCGCTCCCGCGTCCGCGTGCGAATCGCACCATATGCGACTGAGCGGTGACTGCGGCCATCACTTTCGATCACCCCAAATCCGGTGACAGCGGACCCGCAATCGATCCCTAGAATTTTCACTGGCGTCAGGCCATGAGCGCTTCAAGCTCGCTATCGTCGATATCAAAGTTCGCATAGACATCTTGCACGTCGTCTTGCTCTTCAAGCTTTTCAATCATTCGAATCACTGAGCCGGCCTGTTTGCCTTCGACTTTCACAGTGCTCGACGGAATACGGGTCACTTCAGCAGACTCCATAGGAATGCCTGCCTTGTCTAGCGCTTCAACCACAGCGTGGTGTGCCTCCGGAGGGGAGACGATCTCCCAATTTTCGCCCTCTTCCTTAAGGTCTTCCGCGCCGGCGCCCAGCGCCAGCTCCATGAGGGTCTCTTCGTCGACGTTCGAGCGCCCGATCACAATCATACTTTGCTTATTGAAGATCCAGGCGACGCTGCCGTTTTCGCCTAAATTCCCACCATTCTTCGAAAAAATATGACGGATCTCAGCGACCGTGCGATTACGATTGTCCGTCACCACTTCCATGAACACGGCTACACCCGCCGGTGCGTAGCCTTCGTATGTGATTTCGTCGAGCGTCTCGCCTTCGAGCTGTCCGCTGCCGCGCAGGATGGCGCGCCTAATATTGTCCGCGGGCATCGACTGAGCCTTCGCGGCAGTGACTGCGCTGCGCAGACGCGGATTCGCTTCGGGGTCGGCACCGCCCTCCCTTGAAGCGATCTGGATTTCACGAATTAAGCGCGTAAAGACCTTGCCGCGCTTGGCATCCGTGGCGGCTTTCTTATGCTTAATCGTCGCCCATTTTGAGTGGCCAGACATTCCTCTTTTTTTGTTCCCTCGAGTGTCACAATGCCTCGCTTAGCCCTGATTCCAGGCCCAAACACGGCTTGCGCGCAAATCAATCTAAGGGTATCAAAACCTGCCCCAGGGTTGACCCTTTCTCGAGCCGACTACAATGGGCCCATGGCGTTCCCGGTACATCGCCCGCGGCGTCTCCGGCACTCCGCGCTGCTCCGAGCGGCTGTCAGAGAAACTCGGCTCTCACCGCTCGACCTCATCTCGCCACTTTTCGTCTGTCCCGGTGAGAACGTTCGACGCGAGATCCCGTCGATGCCTGGGAATTTCAATCTCTCGATTGACAACCTAGTCGAAGAATGCCGCGAGACCGCGTCGCTAGGAATTCCCGGGGTGATTCTATTCGGCATTCCGCCGAGTAAAGACGCTGATGGTTCCGGTGGATTCGACGAACACGGTATCGTCCAGGAGGCCATCCGTGCTGTAAAACGTGATGTGCCAAACCTGCTGGTGATCGCCGATACGTGCATGTGCGAGTACACCGATCACGGGCACTGCGGCCGCATCGTCGAGGGCGACGTTGACAATGATCAGAGCCTCGAGCTACTCGCAAGAACCGCCCTCTCGCAGGCTCAGGCCGGCGCCGATATCATTGCGCCATCTGACATGATGGACGGCCGCGTCGCCGCAATCCGCTCAGTTCTCGACGGCAATGGTCTGGAGAAAACACCGATCCTGGCGTATGCAGCCAAGTACGTTTCGGCCTTCTACGGGCCTTTCCGTGACGCGGCGGATTCGACACCACAGTTTGGCGACCGACGGTCCTATCAGATGGACCCGGCCAATCAGCGCGAGGCAATGAAGGAAATTGCAGCCGACATCGAGGAGGGCGCCGACATGATTATGGTCAAGCCCGCGCTGCCCTATCTCGATGTGCTCTATCGCGCCAAGACAGAATTCAACGTGCCCACCGCCGCCTACCAAGTTAGCGGCGAATTCGCGATGATCATGGCTGCCGCGAGGAACGGTTGGCTCGATGAAGAACGCAGCATGATCGAAAGCCTCACATCAATCAAACGAGCCGGCGCCGACCTGATCCTGACCTATTTCTCTAAGCAGGCGGCGCGCATACTGAACTAAGAGTCCATCGATGCTGCGGATTCTCCCCACCACCGCGCTGATCACGGCGGCAATCCTAACTCCCGCGGTTGCACAGGGACAGGCGCCCGAGTCTCGCGAATCGCTCATCTCGGGCAAGATTGAAGCGATCCTTCAGCGACCTTCGGCTCAGCGAGCGTTCTGGGGCATCAAGATCGTCGATCTTCGGGCGGGCGAGACCGTTTTCGAGCACAATTCCGACAAGCTTTTCCTGCCGGCGTCGAACGCAAAGCTCTATTCGACCGCACTCGCACTGCGACGCCTCGGGGCCGATTATCAGTTCACGACAACGGTCGTATCAGACGCCGAGCTTGATGAATCGGGCCTACTCGACGGCGACTTGCGGCTAGTCGGTGGCGGCGACCCAAATCTTTCGGCCCGAATCATTCCCTACGACCGTCGCCGCGAATTCGGTCACGACAGAATGGCCCCGATAAAGAACCTGGCACGACAAATCTACGACGCGGGCGTACGGAAAGTCCGCGGCAACATCGTTGGAGATGACTCGCGCTATGTCTGGCAGCCGTACCCTCCAGGATGGTCGTACGGAGATACTCTGCGCAATTACGGCAGCCCCGTGAGCGCGCTCGTATTCAATGACAACCTCATCGCGGTGCATGTAACACCCGGCCGCGGAGCGGGCCGTGGGGCGCGCATCCGGAACACTCCCGCGGTCGAGTACTTCACGATTCTCAATCGGACTTCGACCGCAGCGACGCGCACTGTGGCAAGCCAGCTAGACATCCGGCGTGGCTCAGTCCCATCGGAGCTCGTAGTTTTCGGAGGAATTTCGCAACGATCTCGAGGACGAAGCTTTGAATTGGCGGCGGACGACCCGGCGCGCTACGCTGCCGCCGCGCTGCGTAAGGAGCTCGAGGCGTTCGACATCGAAATCAGCGGCCAGACGGAATCCGAGCACCTTCTTCCTGACCGCGTGCCGAATCTGCAAGCGCGGGCCGAACCATTGCCAGCCAAGGTTTACAAGTCGACATTTGCTACGCACAGTTCGCCACCACTGCGAGAAGCTCTGCGGGTTGTCAACAAAGAAAGCCAGAACCTTCACGCCGAAATCCTGCTTCGCGAGGCTGCACTTCACGAGCGCAATATTGCCAGCGTCCAATCGTCCGTTAACGAGATGCGTGACTTTCTTAAGGAAGTCGGCCTGCCGCCGGGCGAATACTTTCTACGGGATGGTTCGGGCCTCTCGCGCCACAACCTCGTGACTCCAAGCGGCACCGTGAAACTGCTGACCTTCATGTGGAACTCGCCTGATCGCAAGACTTACCTCGAGAGCTTGCCGGTAGCGGGACAGGATGGCACTCTCGATTGGCGCTTCTCGCGAACTGCCGCCAAAGGACGCATCCTAGCCAAGACCGGCACGTTGTCACACGTAACGGCGCTTTCCGGCTATGTCGCTACAGCCGACGAACGTGCCTTCGCCTTTTCGATTTTTGCGAACAACTTCGGCATCTCAACGTCATACGTGCGGAGCTTGGTCGACCTGATCGCCGCGGCAATTGTCACGCCACCGCCAGCGCCGCCCGCGGAGTGAGCGGCTATATTAGGCGGAGCTAGGAGAGCGACCAAATGAGAATCGGCGTAGTCGGACTGGGGTTCATGGGGAGTACCCACCTCGAGGCCTACCAAAAGGTTGAAGGGTTTGAACTGGCGGCGGTATCGAGTTCCGACCCAACGAAACTGTCGGGCGACCTGTCAGCGATAAGCGGCAACCTCGACCGAGGTGGGGGCACTTATGACTTTTCCGCGGCGGCGCTGTACAAGACCGCCGATGAGCTGATCGCCGACCCCAACGTTGAGGCCGTCGATCTCTGCACGCCCACTTATCTGCACGCACCCCTGACGCTCAAAGCCCTCGAGGCGGGCAAGCACGTGCTTGTGGAAAAGCCGATGGCCGTAACCGCGGAGGACTGCGATGCGATGATTGCGGCGTCCAATGAGGCTGATCGCGTGCTGATGGTTGCGCAGGTGCTGCGGTTTTTTCCCGAGTACATGACGGCTCGCCGCTTGGTGCTGTCCGGTGAAGTCGGGCCGGTGCGTGCCGCTACGTTCCGCAGAAAATGTGCCGCCCCCGCGTGGGGACGTTGGCTCAAGGACCCGGAGCGCAGCGGCGGCGGGGCTATGGATCTGTTGATCCACGACTTCGACTTCTGCCAACATCTGTTCGGAAAGCCGCACTCGATACGCGCGGTTGGACACGAAGATCTTGAGGGAGGCATTGACTTCGTCGAGGCTCAACTCGACTACGGCGACGGGGTTCCGGTGATCGTGACCGGTGGCTGGCACCACGCCGAGAGCTATCCCTTTTCGATGGAATTTACGATTCTCTGCGACGGCGGGACGTTGGATTTCAGTTCCGAGAAATCAGGGGTCAGGCTACACCGAGCCGACGGTACTGTGGACGAAGTCGAACTTCCGGATACCGACGGCTTTGTTGGTGAGCTAGAAGCATTCGTCGATGCCTGCGAAGCCGGTCAGGCGCCCGAGGTCTGCCGACCCGAAGACTCGGCCGAGGCTATCCGCATGGTTCTGGCGATGAAGCGCTCACGCGCCGCTCATGGGGAGCCAACGAGATTCGAATAGGCGTCGCGCGATTCCAGAATTAGAAAATAGCTTAGTGAATGGCGAGCCTAGCGCCTGCTAGGCCCAGGTGCCAATCCGTCGACCAACACTCTACGTTACGAAGGTCATCCATCAGCGCCAATCCATGCGCATCGGCTAGCGTCAATGACTGATTCGAAAAGCGCTTTAGCATTCTTTCGCTATCCCTGAGTTGCTTCTGGCCGAAAGGTTCGATTGTCAAGATCGGTGCCAAGTCAGCAACTAGGCCTAGGAACCCTATTGCTCGTCTGACATCGTATCTACGAAGAAACCAGCCGTGGCCCTCGGCCACGACGAGCGCCGAAGTCAATAGCCCCGGAGGATCCGAGAAAAGGCGCGCAAAGAGCGAGTGGTAGCTGTCTGACGTATCCAAAAATGCAATTAGCGCAGACGTGTCGACGTAGGCGTCAGTCCTTGCGGCCATACACGATCTCGTCGACGGATAGGCTCGATTCTGGATCGCCAGACGTCACGATTCCGGCATATCTCATCCATGGCTTGGCGGAGTCCCTGGGTAGCTTCTCACGCATCGCTCGGCGGATGAACTCGGCTACAGAAATTCCCAGACGCTTGGCCTCTTCCTTTGCGCTCTGGTACTCGACTTCGTCAAGACTGATCTGGGTGCGAATGATCTGGTGTTATCACGACCTACTAACTATGATATCACCTAATTACCGTAGCGTCGCGCGACTAGCGTTCACGCTGCCAGTCGGCACGCTCCGTGGTGGTCAACAGGGCCATTGCACCACCGCGATCGTCTCGCCCCAGGATTGCTTCGCGGTCGTAGTAGGCTCGCAGGCTGGGCTGTCTGCCGGTGCTGCGGCAGACGTCCACAAGCGATGCGTCTGGCGCGATGCGCGTTTTTAGGGCGTACCACGCTCGGTCGGCGACTGACTCGAATTCGCCTCGGCTCAACCAGCCGCGCCGCAGCCCTCGGGTTATTGCAAAATTTATCATTGCGGTCGCGGTGAACTCTCGGTAACTTTCAGCGCGATCGATCACTTCGTGCCAGGTGCCGGTTTCGTCCTGATGCCGCACGAGGGCTGTCATGTGTGCTTGAAACGCTTCGAGTACATCGCTGCGCCCAGGCCGATCTTGCGGCCAGTCCGATAGCGCCAGAGCGAGGCCCAGCGCCGGAAAACCGTTGCCGCGCCCCCAGGCGGCCTCGTCAAGCGGCGAGTGCCGGTACAGCCCGTCGTCGCATAAATCGAGAGCTTGCATGAACCGCAGGTGCTTCAACGCCATCTGGAAGTAGCGCGCTTCGCCTGTCAGCCGTCCGACGCGCGCGAGGATGGCGCAGCCCATAAACACGGAGTCGCTCATCTCATTGTGAAAGGGCATCGACTCTTTCATCGAGCCGTCGTCGTTGAAGCCGAGGTCGGCCGCGTTTCGCGCAAGGTCGAGATACGAAGACTTGCCGGTGCGCTCGTAGAGATCGGCGAAAACGATGTGTCCTGAGAGGCTGCTGCCGGAGACACGCTCGTCCATCGATGGCTTTCCGGCTAAATATGGTGCGACGATTCGCTCGATGTCTTCGACGCGGCTCAAACCCTCAACGTCTCCGAGGCGCATTCGCCCGACCAGGGCTAGCGCTGGAATGTAGGCGACCTGGTCGAGTTGATGGCCGTAGGCTGTCTCGAGTTGTTTGGCGATTGCAGCCGGGTCCCGATTTAAGCGCCGACGCATCTCTTGCCGCGCGTAGGATGGGCGACCGGTTGCGGCCAATTCCGCGAGCATCGAGTCGACGAACTGCCTCATGGAAACGGCGGATCCCTCGGCTTCGCCAACAACCACTGAGCGCACCGGAACAGAGCCGACGGCGGCGGGTGGATTGTCGGCCATCAGCGCTTGCGTCAGACCACCGACGCCCGGCGAGCCGCGGACCTCGACGACTAGGTCTGGCGCGTGCATACCGATAAATCGCCAAAGATAGTGAGCTTCCGGGTTGCCCTCGCCATAGGCCAATCCCTCGGGTGGGAAGGCGTCAACGACATTGCCATCTGGCGACCCGTTGGGAATTGCGGAAATCGCGAAGGTTTCGTTGTCGAAGTTGCGGCGAAGAAATTCGTTTACTAGGACAGTCGACTCGGCGCTGCCGTCCAGACCGCCTATAAGCAGCACTGTGGACGTCGGAGACTCGAATTTCAGTGACTCCCAAGCAACCACCGCACGGATCGGACTGCCTTTCCCGGTAACGCCGATTGACGTATGGAAGTGTTGCGCGGCCAGGATTGGACCGAAGAGTGCCAGTAACGCTAGTTTCAGCATCAGCTTAGAAGCGGCGCTTAAAGCCAATAAATTGCGTTTGTTTTACAACTTGTTTGTTGGCCTGCGGGAGCGCCTTAGCTCGTATCGAGTCTGTCATTTCTCCGTCGACAGGATACCAGCCATGTCGAGAGTCGGGTGGGCGCCGCTTGGGAGCCAAATCCGTCCGTAAGCAAGCAATGACCTCGAACCGTATCAACAGCAGCGCGGACGGAAGTCCACGCTTTCTTTAGGTTCGGCAGACGGTTCGAGTGAAAGCGTGGACTTCCGTCCACGCCTCGTTCTCTAGACATCAATCGACTCTGCACCTGCACGCTGTAGTCAAAGTATCGATGGAAAAATAGTGCGGGGTTCGTAGTTCGCGAAAATAGGCCGCACAGTCAGCCGGCGTCGAATGCTTACAAACGGATCGGGGTTGGGAGCAGTGGTTCTTGGCCTTGGTGGTTTGGACAGGACAGTCCAGCCCCGAACGGGAAGAGGCCGTCCGAAGGTCGCCATTGTCCCCAGTTGCGCTCGGGCCGTAAGGTCACTTCGCTACTAGAGTCTGGGTGATGCCGTAGAGCGTCACTTTGGGATGCTTGGCGACCGCGCGGTACTCCCAATCTCGGCGTACATCGAGTTTCGATAGATCGGCGGAAAACTCTGCCGGTGCCGACAGGGTCTGCATCTTCATTCCAACCATCTTCCAGGGGTCGTCGGGCTCGTACATTTCGGCAGTGCTTTTCTTCTCGCGGTACTCAAACGCGACATCGACACTCGACGCATCTCCGAGATCCTTCAATTGGGCGGACAGAGTCGCTCCGCGTGCTGCCCATTCAGCCCCGGCGCTCGTCACTACGACGGGTGGTCGCAAGCCCTCCCCGGCGTGGGTGATTTTCAACACCACGGGATTGGGCCAGTGGCGATCGTTGTAAAGACGCTGCGCGCGATAGGCGGTGATGCGAAGCCCCGACGCGGTCTGTTCAAACTCCGTCTTCGGAGTCACGTCGGGACGGTACTCGAGCACAATCTCGTTTTGGCCCAGCACTCTTACCGTCGTGTCGGCGGTCGCTTTCACCGACTTCAACGTGAACGTTTTTTGTGTGCCCCAAGCCCAATCCTCGTTCGTGACGAACGCATAGACGGTGTCAGCGTCTTTCGATTTGGTGAACCAGATGTCGCCCTCGTTTGTGATCACCCAGGGCCGCACCGCCAAAATCGATTCTTCGTTCACGAGGCGCCACAGCGCCATCTCGCGCATGCGCGCTTCTTGCTCGATTGGAATGTCGCCGTCGGGCTTCGGTCCGATATTCAGCAGGAAGTTGCCGCCCTTGGCGCGAGTTTCGATCCAGGTCTTGATTAGCGTGGTGCCCGATTTGTAGTGCTCATTGGTGCCGCGGTATTGCCACTGCGTGCCCATCGTCATGTTGCCTTCCCAGGCCTCGTCGAGCGGTACGCCGGGCGTATACTGCTCGGGTGTCTCGATTTCTCCACGAGTAATGACGGTGTCGGGATCGAGCCGCCAGACAATATCTTTCATTTCTTTCACCAGCCGATTGCGCTCGATGGGCGAACCGGTCGGTGGATCAAAGAACACGACGTCGATCTTGCCGTAGTTCGTCATCAACTCTTCTTCCTGGGCTAGGTTGAGTTCGAGCAGCCCTTTGTTGTTGGGCGGTAGCACCTCGGGCCGCAAGCGGCTGATCAACGCGCCTGAGCGGTAAAGATAGTGAAAGTCATCAGGCGAAAAATACCATCCGATGGCGATGCCCTCGGCTCTAAATGCATCGAACAACTCCTTCGTCACGTCGCGGGCGTACGGCGTGTTCATGATGCTGAAATCAGTGGTCTCCGTATCGAACATGCAAAAACCGGAATGGTGCTTCGCCGTAAAGACGACGTACTTAAAGCCGGCAAGCCGGGCGACGCGCGCCCATTCGCGCGGGTCGAAGTTCTTGGGGTTGAACGAACGCGGTAGCTCAGTGACGTATCGTTCGACGTATTCTTTGTCGGCGCCGGCTAGCGAATGGCTGATCACCGAGGTCACTTGGCTGTCGAGGCTCCAATGAATGAAGAGACCCAGACCCAGATCGCGGAACCATTCGACGCGCTCGGGGTTGTTGGCCGCGCGTACTCCGAAGGCGGTAATAGTGCACAAAAGCAGTAGGGATAGTGATTGTTTGAGTAGCGATCGAAGGTTCATGACAGACGGTATTGTGGCACAGGCGTACTTGGGCTTCTTTCCGATTTGGATGTGGTCGAGAGGCGCTGACGGATCGCCGTGGCGCTTTCGAAAGCTCTTGAAACCGTCTGTGGTTCGTTGCGCGTCCTATGCTGAGAGGTAGGAGGTTCCCGGTGCGTCTTAGAATCGTCGTTTGGCTTAGCTTAATCGCCCTCACCGCTACACTTGCGGTAGGTCGCGCGTTCGAATCGCGCCGGGCCCGCCATAACCCGTTTATAATCAACAAACCGGTTGGCGGTCATTCAAACACAGCCCCTTTCTGACGTGCCGCCACTACGCTTTCGGGTCCCAAATTGGACCCACGAGACTTGTGCAGTTCGTGGGCAAGTGACAGGTTGACTGTCGTTCGCTGTGTTCTCATTCATTCGGTTGGCCCTCCAGTTCAAGGCAGAGCCGCGCGTCAACAGCGGCAAAAAAGTCTTTCGCTATCGCTGGGTAGTGGTGGTCGAATTCTTGGCGCGCATCCCTGGCCGTTTCTGATGCTACGCCGTGCGCGTTTTCAATGATGGATTCAACCTGGCATACAAACTTCAGGGCTTCCTCTTGAGTTCCACCACGTTCGACAACTTCTCTGAATGCCTTGGATATTCGATCGAGCACATCGCTGAATCTCCAGACTGTTCGCTCGCTAATTTCACTCGCCCGGGCGATAAGATAAGCTGATTCTGTCAATTCACTGCCTCTGATTCCTTCACCCTAAACAGCCGCGCCGCCATCAAATCCTGTGTGCGCCGCTGCGCCTCTAGGTCGTCGGTATAGTGCTCAGTCATTGTCAACGACTCGTGCCCCATCATGTCCATGCGATCCTGATCGCGCATCCCAACCTCTTTCGACCACGTTGCCGTCGTATGTCGGAATCCGTGCCAGTGGACCCAAAATCCCAGCTTCTGCGAAAGCGGCTTAAATATGCGCTTGCCGACGTTGCCGGTATTGATCGGATTGCCGGTCTTCCCGGCGAATACTGGGGCGTTGGGATCTTTCCCGGCGCACAACCGCGCGAGGTTGTCAAACAGGATCGCCGGTATCCCAACATTGCGCCTGCTCTTGCCCGTCTTCGGCGCACCGTAGCGGCCGACTACGTAGTTCTCACGTACTGCGATCGACATCTTCGGATAGACGTCTTTGCCGTCGACAATTGGCTCATGCGTGAGATTTATGCGACGGACGCGGAGGCCGACCAACTCCGCCGACCTTAACGTGGTTAGCATCGAAAGCGCCGCCGCCGTCCAGATTGGCTCATCAAGGTTCTCAAGGATCTGCCGTGCTTCATCCCACGTGTAGCCGGTGATCGTCCCCGATTGGCCTTTAGGGAGCATCAGGAGTTCAACGGGGTTCGACTTTGTATAGAAGCCCCGCCGTGTCGCGTGACGGATCACGAGGTTCGCCACCTTCTTGATCCGCCTCAAAGTGGATGTGGCGTAGCCGCCAACCTTGCGAACCTGGATTAGCTTCGCAAGCATCTCGTACGAGACGTCTGAAATCGGGACCTCGCCGAGGATCGGAACGATGTGGTTTCGGAGCACCTCGAGGTACTCCATTTCCGTCTTCCGTGCTAACTCGCGCGCCAACAAGTACTCCGGGATGAATAACCCCCAAGGGTTACCGTTGCCGTCGTTGACGCCACCCACAAACTCACGGACAGTCATCTTCGCGGAGAGATGCGGCGATGCGTTAAACTCCTCCGCGGCTAGGCGCTGAAGCTCCTGTGCGGTACGCTTTGAAGCCTTCGCGGAACAAAGCTGTACCCGTTGCCCCCTTATCCGCTTGGTTGTGCCGTCCTTCTGGATCTGATCTACCCAGAACCGAACACACCAGAAATTTCCGTGGCGGTGGAGTTGTCCTTCGCCAAAACTCCGTAGCCGACGAAAACAAAGACCGGTTGCTTCAAGCGTCCGGTCTTCTTGGCGTCATCTTGACCATGCCTGCCTTGCGAACTGATCCCGGGTGGCCACTGAGGCAAGCACGATCCCGCCCCTGGGTGCACTCCGCCATCTAGATCGACTCGCCATCGGTCGGTTGGGCGCAATCGACAACTGGGTCGGGCTCGCGGTCTCAAAGTGCCAGCTAGGCAGCGCGCCGTTCGTAGCGATGGTGCAGGCCGCCCACCTCCGGGAACGCCACAATCTTGCCGCGCTCGGGGCCTTGCACTTCCCGCTCGATCGGAGCTTCCTTGTCCAGCCCCAAGTGCGTCCTCGACCGATGGTAGTAGTCGAAGTAACTCGTCAGTATTCGCCGCAGATGGCGGCGGTTGAGAACAATGACATGGTCCAAGCACTCACGACGCGCAGATCCGATCAAACGTTCGGCGAAAGGATTCTGCCAGGGGCTGCGGGGGGCCGTCAGCACTTCCTTGATGCCCATGCCTTCGACTCGCTCGCGAAATTCGGTGCCGTAGATCCCATCGCGGTCTCGTAGCAGATAGCGTGGCGCCGTATCGTAAGGAAAGGCCTCGATCATTTGTTGCGCGGTCCAAAACGCGGTGGGATTCGTCGTGACATTGAAATGCACCACGCGCCGCCGCTCGTGCTCCAAGACCACGAATACAAACAAGATCTTGAAACCGATCGTCGGGACGGTGAAGAAATCCAATGAAACCAGATCTGCGGCGTGATTGGCCAGAAAGACTCGCCAGCTTTGCGACGGAGGCATGCGGATCATTTGTAGTAGACGCGAGATGCTTCTTTCCGAGATTACAATGCCCAGCTTCAACAGTTCGCCATGAACACGCGGTGCGCCCCAGATCGGATTCGCTTGCTTCATCTCGGTAACGAGCTTACGGACTTCTCGGGTCAGACGCGGCCGTCCGGGCTTGCGTCCGCGTTGCCGACTTTTCCAGCGCCAGTAGCGCCGGAAAGCGTTGCGATGCCAGCCCACGACGGTCTTGGGTTGGACGATGACCATAGCCGAACGCCAATCCAGCCAACAGCGAGACAACCAAACCAAGATCATGCGATCGCTTTGGCGCAGGCAAGGCCGTTTTCCGCTGCGTTTGTATGCGGCAAGTTGCCGGCGCAGCGCGAAGTTTTCGAGGATCAGACTCCGACGACTCGGGAAAGCCAAGTTGAACAGCCGAAGAAGCGAGGAAATCTGCGCAATCACTGTTCCCAGGGTGCGCGAACTGCGAACTCAGCTGTCAAGTGGGAATGCGCACAAGCTCCTCAATCTAAACGGTTACGTAGTTTTGGCGAACCACAGGTACCAGAGGCCTTGCGCCACAAGCGGTCAGCGCGGCTAGTTTAGGTAATACGTGCGATACAACGTGTCGCGCTGCTTCGGAACGAAGCCGGCCTCACGGATCATGCGCCGCAGGTCCTCTTCCGTCGCACTGTGGCTCGCTCCTGCCTGTCGAACTACATTCTCCTCGAGCATTACGCTGCCGACGTCGTTGCCGCCGAATTTCAACCCAAGCTGACAAACTTTCAATCCCTGCGTCACCCACGAGGTTTGGATGTTCAGGATGTTGTCGAGGTACAACCTAGAAATCGCAAGCGTCGTGAGAAAATCGCATGCCGTGGCTTCCTCGCCAACTTTGCTGCCTAGCGGCGTGTTGTCGGGCTGAAATGGCCACGGGATAAATGCCGTAAAACCGCCGGTCTCCTCCTGGAGTTGGCGAATCGTCTCAAGGTGGTTGACACGATGCTCAATCGTTTCGCCGCAGCCGAACATCATGGTCGCGGTCGTCCTCATTCCAATCGAGTGCGCCGTGCGGTGCACGTCGATCCAGTCCTGGGTCGTGCACTTTAGCCTGGCAATGCGCACGCGCACCTCGTCATCGAGGATCTCAGCGCCGGCGCCGGGCATCGAGTCCATGCCTGAGTCGCGAAGACGAATCAAGGTGTCGCGAATGGAGAGCTCGCTCACGTCGGCTATCGTCAGAATTTCGGGCGCTGACAGGCAGTGCAATTGCACCGTCGGAAAGCGCTGCTTCAAGCGACTGAACAGATCCTCGAAATATTCGATCTTCAGGTTCGGGTTAACGCCGCCCTGCATGAGCACTCCGGTGCCACCGAGTTCGACGGTCTCTTGAATCTTGGCCGCGATCGTCTCGAACGGCAACACGTAGCCCTCTTCGTGACCCATCGGCCGGTAGAAAGCGCAAAAGCTACAGTACTCGGTGCATTCGTTGGTGTGGTTGATATTGCGGTCGATGATATAGCTCGCGATGCCGTCCGGATGCAGCTTCTCGCGCAGCGCGTCGGCTTCCATACCAACAGCAATCAGATCGTCGCTCGCGAAGTAGTCGAGAGCCTGGGCCTTCGTCATCATCAGGTCACCTCAGCCCGCCACTGCTTGTTCGGCGAGAAACGGAATTGCAGGGCGGGGATCGACCAATCCCAACTCGGCGGCCAATCGCAAGTACAAACGCATCGCTTCGCGTTCGCGTTCACCGAGTCCGAAGCGGATGTGTTTCGTCAGGTATGCGCGCACCAGCTCGGGCGGAAAGTCGAGCTGCTCGCTTTTGACGCTAATGATCTCTTCGATGTGCTCTCTTCCGTATGCGGCCGAAGCGTTGAGAGTTTCGACCAACGAGTCGTGGGCGGCGGACTTCTTCGCTGCCCAGACGGCGAACACCATCGGCAACGAGGTCATCTCGGTCCACTCAGCGCCCAGGTCGTAGACATGCACCGGCTGCCCGCGCCAACTCTCTAGTTTCGGATCGAGCCGCAGAGCGGGGTCGCCGATCACTAGTGCCGCATCGGCCAGCTCAAGCATTTCGTCGAGCCTCGGCGGATAGGGGCGCACGCGGGGGCGCAAGCCGTGTTTGCGCGCCGCAATAATTTGCGTCAGCACGACGGAGGTTCGCGAGCCAATGTCGGCTGCGAACGATTCGATTTCGTCGAAAGGCTTCTTCGAAACCAAGAGAATGCTTCGAACCGGGCCCTCGCAAGCAATTGAGCACCCGGGCACGACAACAGTATCGGGCTGGCGCGCCAACTCAATGATCGGAATCAGGCCTACGTCGACAGAAGCCTCGCGTAGATTGTCCGCACAGACGGCGGGCAACTCGAAGCTCAGGTCGAAGACGCCTTGATGCGGGCCGTGCGAGAGACCCCAAACCAGCGGCGCTGTGTTGAGGTAGCTGACGGCGCAAACCCGTGTTTTAGGGGCCATAGGTCGAAATCTGATTGTATCAACTGGGCTTGCGCCCATATCTCACCACGTGACGGCGAAACTACGCATTAGGGCCGCCACTACTTCGTTGCGCTCGCTTGTCGTCGTCAACGTAGCGTCAAGTACGCCTCCGCGCGCCAACTTTCGCTCGCACGTGCTGCAAAAAGCGGGCCCGTCTCGAGTCTTCGCGCGGCCAAGCTATAATGACGTTCGCATGGCGTCTTCGATCGATCAAAAGGAGCAGAAGCTCTTCGGGCTGCTCTCGGAGATGGGGCAGGTGATGGTCGCCTACTCCGGCGGTACGGATTCCGCCTACCTTGCTTGGGCTGCGAACAAAATTTTGGGGGCTGAGGCTGTTGCCATCACTGCCGACTCCGCGTCAATCCCCGAGTCGCACAAACGAGACGCCGAGGATTTCGTCAAACGTTTCGGTATCCGTCACCAATACATCGAGACGCATGAGTTTGAAAACCCCGACTACTCGAAGAACGACGAGAACCGCTGCTTCCACTGCAAAGACGAACTGTTTGTCCGACTCGAGGAAGTCGGTACCCAGCTTGGAGTGTCAACGATCATCTACGGCGTCAACAAAGATGACACCGGAGATTTCCGGCCTGGGCACCGCGCCGCGCAGCAACATGCCGTACGCGCGCCGCTGCTCGAAGCGGAGTTGACCAAGTCGGAAATTCGGGAGCTTTCTCGTCGCGAACATCTGCCTACGTGGGATCGTCCGGCGGCGGCGTGCTTAAGCTCACGCATTCCTTATGGCACCGAAGTTACACGTGAGAACGTGAAGCTCGTCGAAGCCGGCGAAGAGGCTCTCGCTGGACTCGGCTTTCGGGTGTTCAGAGTTAGATATCACGGTGAATTAGTGCGCATCGAAGTGGGTAGAGATGAGCTCGAAAAAGCGCTCAATATGGAGATGGCGGGCACCCTCACTACAGTGTTCAAACGCTTAGGATTCAAGTACGTTACGCTCGATCTTGAAGGTTATCGACAAGGTTCTCTTAACGAAGTATTGACGCCTGAAATACGCGATTCTTTGTTCCCAATAGTGTCTTGAGTTAATAGCTTAAATCCGGGCAACAACTTTTGCCGAAGTTGTTCTAGACCCAGTAAACAACGGGTTTGAGCCACTTCTGGAACAAAAATGCCCTCCGACGATTTTGTTTGAATTATTCACTCCAATACGGTAATTACGTGTGCTACTATCGTGTCTGCCGATCAGTTGGTCAACCAATGAGTCCCGTGTCTTGCCGGTTCTCAAAAGTCGACATTGAAGAGCAGCGCCAACATATCCTAGATTAGGGCTCCTGCTGGGGCCAAACCGCAACTCGGTCAGGTGGGTTGAATGAACGAGTGGGGACAGATCCTCGCGCAGATGCGCACAGGAACAAGCCGTGAGAGTTTTGAAAATTGGTTGGAACCAGTCCGATTCCGCGAGGTCGATCCAGAAGGGCGGCTGCGGTTAGCTGTTCCGAATACGAGTGCAAAAAATTGGTTGGAATCTGAGTACAGCTCAAAGATTCTCGCTACCGCCACGCAACTCGATTTAGGCCTCGCCTCGCTCGTGTTCGACGTGGACGACGGGTTAGAATCGCCCGTGCAGCAAGCCTTTAATTTTCAACTCGCCGATCAGCGATTTAATGAAAAGTACTCGTTCGACAACTTCGTTGTTGGCTCTTGCAACGAGTTTGCTCACGCCGCGGCGCGGGCAGTCTCTGACAATCCAGCGAACACTTATAACCCGCTGTATCTCTACGCCGGCGTCGGGATGGGGAAGACCCATTTGATGCACGCCATAGGGCGCCGCATCCGCGATGAATTTCCGCGTATGAAGGTTGTTTACGTCTCGGCGGAGGAGTTCATGAATGACATGATCAACTCCATCCGATACGACCGTATGCGAACTTTCCACGAGCGGTTTCGCACTGCCGATGTGCTACTCATCGACGACATCCAAACCTTGGGGACACGCGAGCGAACCCAGGAGGAGTTTTTTTATACGTTCAATACGCTGCACAACAGCGGCAAGCAGATTGTCATTTCGAGCGACTCAGCACCACATGCGATCAGGGGTCTGGTCGAGCGCCTGAAGTCTCGTTTTTCCTGGGGGTTGATGGCTGACATCCAACCACCTGACCTAGAAACTAAAATGGCGATTCTCGACCGCAAGGCGGAAGAGGCTGGGACCGAACTGCCAGACGCTGTCCGCAGCTTTATGGCGACTCACCTCAACTCCAATATTCGCGAGCTTGAGGGTGCCCTTATTCGACTAGTTGCCACAGCTTCTGTCTCACGAACGGCAATCACGCTTGGCTTGGCTCGGCAGTCGTTAGGTTCGATCGTCGCTGGGAACGAGCGCAAGGCAACCATTGCCAACATCCAACAAATCGTCGCCACAAACTATCAACTCAGACCGTCTCAACTCAGGGAGCGATCGAACGCTCGCGCGATCACAGGACCCCGCCATATAGCGATGTATCTGTGCAAGAAGTTGACTTCAGCGTCGCTGCCTGAGATTGGTAGAGCCTTTGGGGGAAAACACCATACTACGGTCCTTCACGCCGTCTCGAAGATCGAGCGCGAACGCCGCACCGACGAAGATCTTGACATTGAAATCAACAACCTAACTGGTAGATTCGATTAGATATAATAGACAGTTCCACAGCCGTGCCTCTGGGATACCTGTGCACGACTGTGGAAGCTACGAATCCTTCAGGCCGCTGTGAATCCGGCCCGCAGTTTTCCACACGCCTTGATAGCTGTATATCTTTGATAACAAATAACTAAACTAGGTTTTCCACAAATTCACAGGCACTACTACTACGACTTTAGAATAAGAAATTTACCTTACTTTGGGTTGAACGAATACCTTAGAGCAAACGAATGATAAACGAAAAGGACCTCGACTGATGGAACTCACGCTGAAAACCGGCGACCTCGTAAAGGAACTAGGCCTAGGACAGGGCGTCGTTGAAAAGAAAACGACGATCCCGGTTTTGTCGAATGTTCTGATCGAAGCTAGCGACGGTGAGATTCTACTCACCGCTACCGACTTAGAACTGAGCATCCAGAGCTCTTGCCCAGCCGCTGTCAAGAAAGTTGGTTCGACGACCTTACCGGCCCGGAAATTGCTCGACTACGTGCGTCTGCTTCCTGACGCTGAAATTGCCGTAAGGGTCTCAGAGAATCACTCAGCCAACATCACCTGTGGCCGCGCTCGCACGCGCATAGCGGGCATGTCTCGCGAGAACTACCCGGAACTGCCGAAGATGCCGGCGGCGCTGACACAGATCCCTAGCAAGCTATTGAGCAACGCGATTTCGAAGACGATCTTCGCCGTGGCGAACGAGGAATCTCGCTACACGCTAATTGGGGCGTTGCTGCTCATTCGCGAAGATTCGCTCGTGATGGTTGCCACCGACGGTCACCGACTGGCGTACTACGAACAACCACACAAGTTTGAAGGAATTAGCGGCGAGGTCAAGGGCTTGGTTCCCAAGAAGGCGATGGCCGAGATCGCCAAGCTCACGGCCGAGGGTGACGACTCGTCGATGGTCGATTTCGCCTCAGACGAGAATCATCTATTTTTCCGCTGCGACAAACGCCTACTGATTACTCGCAAGCTGACCGGACAATTTCCCGACTATGAGCGCGTGCTCCCGAGTGAGATCGGGTTTTCGGTTGAGATCCGCCGTGACGAATTCACCGCTGCGGTTCGTCGTGTCTCTCAGTTTGCCGACGACCGCTCGCGCGCGATTCGTTTGGAATTGGAAAATGGAGAATTAAAGCTGGCCGCGTCCGGCTCCGAGGCCGGCGAAAGCGAAGAATCAATTCCAACAGAGTACGACGGCAAGCGCATTCAGGTAGGGTTCAACTCGAGCTACGTACTCGACTTTCTCGGCACCGGCACTACCGACACAATCGAGATGCAATTTAAGGACGAGGAAAGCGCCGGGCAATTCAAAATGCCGGGGCAAGACAGTTTTGACTATCGCTACGTCGTCATGCCGATGAGGATCTGATTGGGCGAGCGGATAAGAAATTTCTAACACCAAGCATGGCGGAAAACAAAAGCACAGGTGCAACAAAGTACGGCGCGGATAGCATCCGAGTCCTAGAGGGTCTTGAGGGTGTGCGAAAGCGCCCCGCGATGTATATCGGCTCAACAGGGGAGATGGGTCTTCATCATCTCGTCTACGAAGTCGTTGACAACTCTGTAGACGAAGCTCTAGCAGGCCACTGTGATGAGATTCGAGTTGATATCCACATCGACAACTCAATCACCATCATTGACAACGGCCGTGGGATTCCGGTCGGGATGCACGCTAAGGAAGGCGTCTCAGCCGCGCAGGTGGTGATGACCAAACTTCACGCCGGCGGCAAGTTCGACGTTAATAGCTACAAGGTTTCGGGTGGTTTACACGGCGTGGGTGTGAGCTGCGTCAACGCGCTTTCTGAGGTGCTCAAGCTAGAGATCTGGCGTGACGGACACACCTGGGAGCAGGAGTACTCTCGCGGCCTTCCCTTGGGGCCTCTTCAGCAGACCGGCAACACACGCAAGACCGGAACAAAAGTCACTTTCATTCCCGACACCGAGATCTTCACAACCGCTGAGTTCAAGCACGAAGTTCTAGCCACGCGTCTTCGTGAAATGGCATTTCTCAACGGCGGGCTCAAGATCGTACTTAATGACGACCGCATCGAGCGCGAACCTCAAGTGTTCCACTTCGAGGGTGGGATCGCCGAGTTCGTCTCCTACCTGAACCGAGGAAAATCGGCGCTACACCCCGACCCCGTACATTTCACCGACCAGCGAGAATTCGTCGGTGGCACCGTCGCCACTGAGATCGCTCTGCAATACAACGATAGTTACCAAGAGAACATCTTCGCCTTTGCCAACACGATTAACACCGTCGATGGCGGCACGCATCTCACGGGTTTCCGGTCAGCACTTACACGAACCATCAATGCGTACGGCAAGAGCGCCAATCTTTTTAAGAACGCCAAAATCACCCTTTCCGGTGACGATGTGCGCGAAGGCCTTACGGCGGTCATCAGTGTAAAGCTTCCCCAGCCTCAATTTGAGGGTCAAACAAAAGGGAAACTCAACAGTGACATCCAAGGTCAAGTCGTCGCTGCGGTTAACGAACACCTGGGCGAATTCTTTGAGCGCAACCCGGCGGTTGCCAAGCGTATTGTCGGGAAAGCTATTGATGCCTCACGGGCCCGTGAGGCGGCTCGCAACGCCCGCGACTTAACGCGGCGCAAGGGTGCTCTCGATTCCGCCGGCCTGCCTGGCAAACTGGCTGATTGCCAGGAACGGGACCCCAGCCGCGCGGAACTGTTTATCGTCGAGGGTGAGTCCGCCGGAGGTACCGCCAAGCAGGGCCGTGACCGCCGCAACCAGGCCATCTTGCCGCTCAAAGGCAAAATCCTCAACGTAGAGAAAGCACGCTACGACAAGATGCTCGCTCACGAAGAGATCCGAGCGATGATCACCGCGCTCGGCACCAGCATCGCGACTGAATTTGACATTTCGAAGCTGCGCTATCACAAGATCATCTTGATGACCGACGCCGATGTCGACGGCTCTCACATTCGCACCCTGCTGCTGACGTTTTTCTTCCGACAGATGCGCGAGCTTATTACCGAGGGCCACGTATTTATCGCGCAGCCGCCGCTCTACCGCATTAAACGCGGTAAAAAGGAAACGTACATCAAAGACGAGTCTGAACTCACGTCGCAAGTTATCACTATCGCGACCGACGGCGTCACCCTCGAATATGGCCGCAACGGGACACCAGGCCTGATTCTAGAAAAAGACGGCCTGCGCGACTACGTCACCGAGCTCGATGACTACGCCCAAATGTTCGCCCGCTTGGAGCGGCGCCTGCGCAATGCAAAGGTCGTCAAATTCCTAGCGAGCGCCGCGGTCGAGCTTGATACAAAAGACCATTTCCAAGACAAAAAACACCTTGAGATGCTCGTCAAGCAGATGCAGGAGCTCGACCTCCAAGTCAGGTTGATTCCCGACGAAGAACATTCGGCCTACGCGATCGGCTTTAAGGAAGGTACCGACGGCGAGCGCCTGATCGACCTCGACGCTGCCGCGCAGCCAGAGTACAGGCGTCTACGAACCCTCTCGAAGCAGCTTTCCGAGTTCAATAAGCCGCCCTTCATAGTCGTGGGCAAAAAGTCGACGAGCACGCTCCAAGACCCTCTATCGCTCTTGAATCACCTGAAGAATTCCGCCATGAAGGATGCCTCCATCCAGCGCTACAAAGGGCTCGGCGAGATGAACGCCGAGCAACTTTGGTCGACGACGATGAACGCCGATAGCCGCCGGTTACTGCGCGTCCGCATTGACGACGCTGTCGAGAGTGAAGAAATTTTTTCGACCTTAATGGGTGAGAGCGTGGAAGCCCGCAGAAAGTTCATCGGCGACAACGCCCTGAACGTGAAAAATCTCGATATCTAGCCCGCTTTGCTAGCGCCTCGTCAAGCGACCTGCGCGGCCTTCGCCTCGGCTAGCGTGACCGTCTGGTTCACGTACGACCGATAGCGCTCTCTGAGCCCGTTAATAAATTCAGAGAGCGCTGCGTCGCCCGAGCCCCGAGCGAGCAGATTGCTTGTCAAAGTTAGCGACCGCGACTGGCACGCCGGCCGAAATCGTCTCGTCAAGATCGGCTCAGCGGTCGAAGTCCGGCGGTTCCGAGCCAAGCAGCCAGAACACGAAGATACGGTCCGTCAGACCCTCCGATACTTTGACACGATAAATTTTGCGCCGATGATTGAGAGCCCGACGGTGTTGGGACTTGGCCGCCGCGATGTCGTCGTTCCACCCGAGACCGTGTATGCAGTTGGAAACCGGTTTGATTGTCCGGTGGAGATCATGGAGTTCCCGGTGAGCCACACCGACGAGCCCGGAGAAGCGGAGTGGGAACACTTCGACGCGCGTTGGACCTCGCTTGCTCTCGAGGGCGTACCGACCAATTTCGGGCGGGCTAGCGCCCAGTCAGCGCATATTCCAATGCGACGATCCCGGTCTTCTCGTAGACCTTGTGACTCGTCAGCGTGAGCTTCTCTTGCGAGATTGGCGGTGGCGCCATCTGTATTCCGCCCCCTAGCAACACAGGGACCACGGCTACCTCGATGGTGTCAACAAGTTTGGCGCCGAGCAGGCTCTGCAAGAGCAGGCCACCCCCAAATAGCCAGATGTCCTTCCCGGATTCGTTACGAAGCGCCCGCGCAGTCTCCTCCCACTCGTCGGCGACAACGGTCACGCCGGGATAGTCTACCGCTCGCAAAGTTGTAGATATGACGAAGGTGCGCATATCCGCAAACATCGACGCCCCGCCAGTTGCCGCCATCGGTGCGAAAGTTCGGCGCCCAACGAGCACAGTGTCGAATTGATCGAAAAGATCCACGAAGTTAATATCAGGGTCGGTCGGAATCCAATCATACTCGCCATCCGGCGCGGCAATGTACCCGTCCAAACTCATCGCAACTTGAAACCTAATCCGTCTCATTGGCCAACTCCGCCACGTCTTGCACATTCGCAGGTCGGTCACCACCGGTGCCGAACCCGGTCCGGTCAGCGCCTCAATTCAACGCTACCGCTCCGAGTGTACAGGG
The DNA here is from genome assembly GCA_965247305.1 of Bryobacterales bacterium. Classification (GTDB taxonomy): domain Bacteria; phylum Acidobacteriota; class Terriglobia; order Bryobacterales; family UBA6623; genus CATQHP01. The sequence goes on from OZ252030.1 coordinate 1,058,626, forward strand.
TGACGCCCCGTACCCGCCCCGACTGCAAATGAGGTTGTTGATCGCTGAGCATCCTAACAGCAACAGAATTTGCGACAGTAGATTTTCGGGGACGATCGAAAACGTCCGGAAACAGTTGAAAATAGTGGTCGGGGCGAGAGGATTTGAACCTCCGACTTCCTGCTCCCAAAGCTTGTGCAGCCCCTAACGCAGCCTAACTCAGCCGAACAAGAATCGAGCTAAGGCGTTGAAGTGATGTGCTTTGGGGGCTGTTTCGGTGCCGTCTTAAAGCCGGCTGTTAGGCTGGGTTAGGCTGAGTTGGCACACTTTTGGCACACAAATCGAAGTCTCCGGAGTCCCGCACTCGACGAATCCAGCGTCTGGTTGGGCAGCATCGCAAGCTAAAGTCGGTCCTCAGACGTGCTTTAGCCGAATTCCAGAATTCCAACAGTCTTGTTTGGCCGTTCAACAATGTCTACCGACCCTGGGAAGGTGAACTCGCCGCGCCGGACCAGGCTGCCGCTATCGAGTGGCGACGGATGCTCGGCACGTTGGTTGAGGGTTTGCGCACGTTATTTGCTCCCTGGGACGATGGCGCTCTGCGAGATTTGTTTCCGTTAGTCGAGTGGGAGTCCGGTAATCTTGCCAGCCGCTCAAGCGATTGGGTGCTGGCAGCGATTGATCGTCAAATCGAGTCGCTACGAACTGAGCTGTCCGGTGAGGCGGTCGAGGAACAACAGTGGACCGAAGAGGTAGCTGCCGATAGCGCTCACAGACCGACGAGCGACAGTCAGGTTGACGGCAGAACACAAGTGGATATTGAATTGATCACGGTGGCTGAAGCTGCTGCCATGACTAGCCTTCCCAAGTGGCGACTCTACGACCTGTGTCGGCGGCAAGAGCTTCCGGGCGTGGTTCGAATTGGTCGGCAGGTACGGATCGAGCGGAAGAAACTTCTAGAGTTCATCGAATCAGGCGGTTGCAAGCGGGAGGGCGAGTAAGAGAATGACCGAATCAAAAATCGACAGCGGCGCAGTTCAAGGAAGGGACCGGGGTCTCGGGCTGAAGCTCGCGACATAAATGAATAGCCGTTCAGTGCCGAATTAAGTGAAGGGGTCGGCAGACACGGAAGCACGAAACCGCAACCATCGTTGAGTCGTTCCCTCGTGCAAAAAATTCAGTGATCGAGCTACGGACGGGCCTTCATATTGTTTTTTGACGGGCAAGGATCATTCTCATCACGTATGACGTCAGGCTGGGAGTGCCGCTAAGATCCCTGAATAGCGTTCAGCGAGCCGACTCAAGGGCCTAGCGAGGAAGAAGACATTGTTCATGCGAACTCAGTCAAACGGCTAAAGTCCAATTCAAGAGTCGGTGAATCGACTCGCTAGCTTGAGCTAGTGTTGTGACAGACTTGCCTGTTGCAAGTCCTTGGCTGGGCGTAAATCGATTGGGCCTTCCCCTTGAGAGCCGTTGAACGCTGGAATAACGCTTGGCCGTTACCAAGGATTTGGGCGCACCAGGGGGTAAGATTCAGTCTTGCTTGGTGGAAAACTCAAGGAATGGAGATTTGAACGAAGTCGCTACGCGACAGACGCTTCGCGTGGTAGCATTTGGCAGGGCAACTGCGATGAGGCAGATCAGTTTGCGGCCGGGAGCACGTGGTCGATCCGGTTCTGAATCAGTAACATACAGCGCTGGCCAGGGCGGGGCGAATACAAACCCCATAGAGCAATTGCCCTGCCAAACCTAACCCGGGCGGCTCCCTTCAATTCGTTGTAACGCTTGCGACGACGTTCCTCGTATCGCGGGGGCCTTCCGCTCGGGTCGCCAGCGTTACAACACTCAGATCTCCCGACACGTTTCCACGGTGCGCTGTCATGTTTCTTTGTTTGCAGTTAGTTAGGGCGAAACACCAGTTCGTGACGGCTATGCCCGAAACCGTATTCGAATGACGTTGGGACGTGAGTGAATTGGTCCTTCAAAGTTACGAAGGATTTGAGTGCTCTTTGCGATCCGGTGCAGGCCCTGAAAATCCGCTGGTCGCAGCGAAATGAGCTGATGCGGCCTGCGCGATTACAGGGCGTTTGAAACACCGGCGAGAACCGTCAGAAAAAGTCGAACCAAACAGAGGTACGCCATGTACTACCCCTTCAGGAGTATTGTGTCGCGCGGCGTCGCATGGTAGCTTTTGGTGCTTAGGTACTACCGGTCCCGGTACTTCAGTTCTGTGACCTTCGTACTAGCGCCCAGCCAACCCGGTAACCATGCAATGACATTCTCACTTAGCAAGGAAGCCGAGAAGATGACAGCCAACCGCTGTCAGCAGAGGGAACAATGCATCACGGCAGGCGCACAAAAGCTGGGCGTTTCAAACTTTATTTGGCCGTAGTTTTCGTCGGCCTGGTGGGCACTGCGACGCCCGCCAACATCAAGTCCTCACAGGAGTCCCCTACTCGGGTGAGTGACGGGCTGATCGCGTATTTTCCGTTCGCCGAAGGTTCGGGCGAGGTCGCGCAGGACAAGGCTCCAGCCGGCTTGGGGACGCACTTGCGGTTGAACGAGAACGTTCAATGGCTACCCGAAAGCAACGGTGTCGCGATCGGTGCGGGTGGGAAGCTTGTTTCCGGTCCGGCCCGCCAACTGAATTCGATGATCGAGTCGGGCGGCCAGTTTACGGTCGAAATCTGGGTCGATCCGGGAGACAACCCCAAGGGGGCCGCAGCCATCGTGGGCAGCGGTTCGAGTAGGGACGCGACCAACTTTAGCCTGCAGCAGGTGCAAGGAAAGCACCTCGGTGCCTCGGCACTGGCTGCCGGCAGGAAAGGGCCGAAACTCGTTACACACACTCGGCGGAACGGCTTCCGTTCGCAGCTCAGCCATTACGTCGCCACACTTGACCAGACGAGCTGGCGGCTCTACCGGGACGGTCGGTTGCTATCGACGAAGGCGAGTCCTGGCGAACTCACCGGATGGATAGCCGACCATCCCCTGTCAGTCGGCTCAGTCGGTTCGACTTCGTTTTGGCAGGGAGATGTGTTCCTGCTGGCGATCTACGGCCGCGCGCTTTCGGAGCCGGAAATCCAGGCAAACTTTCTGGTAGGACCTGGCGGAAATCCCGAACCTCCGCCTCCTCCGCCCCCCGTGAACGAGGCCCCCACGGCCAATACCGGTCCTGACATGAACGTGACCTTGCCGGACGCGGCGATGCTGGCCGGCTCGTTTACGGATGATGGCCTGCCGTCCAACACAGTAATGGCCACCTGGACGAAGATGAGCGGCCCAGGCACGGTGCAGTTTTCCTCTTCGGCGTCTCCGCAATCCATGGCGTCATTCTCGGCGGCAGGCAGCTATGTGTTGCGCCTGAGCGTCAGCGACGGAGAGCTGAGTGGATCTGACGACGTAACCGTTCAAGTAGGCGAGCCCGATCCGGTCAACAGCGCCCCTGTGGCCAATGCCGGCCCGGACGTTAGCGTGACTCTACCGGACTCCGCCGTTCTGGTCGGGAGCTTCACCGACGACGGCCTGCCATCCGACAGCGTCACGGCTGCTTGGACGAAGGTCAGCGGACCCGGCGACGTGCAATTCGCTTCGCCCTCGTCGCCGCAAACGGCTGCATCGTTAACCGCGGCCGGCGCCTACGTGCTGCGCCTAACAGTGAGCGACGGAGAACTAGAAGGGTTTGATGACGCCAATGTGAGTGTCAACGAGTCGGACCCAGTCAATGAGGCCCCTTCAGTGGAGGCGGGTCTGGACACGAGCATATCGATGGGCGGCGAACTCACGCTTGAGGGCAGCTACAGCGATGATGGCTTGCCATCAAACGAAATGACTGTGAGCTGGTCGAAGATGAGCGGGCCCGGCAGCGTCGAGTTTTCCGCGCCTTCGTCCGCGGAGTCAGCCGCTTCTTTCACCGCAGCCGGTGACTACGTTTTGCGTCTCAGCGTGAGTGATGGGGAACTCGAGGGATTCGATGAGTTGAACGTCGCGGTCGTCGCAACCAACCCAGTCGATGGCGCTCGCGTTGAGGAAGATCTGATTGCGTTTTATCCATTCAATGAAGGCGCCGGGGCCGAAGCTTCAGACCAGAGCGGGTTCGGTATGCCGTTGAACTTGCAGCTAAGTGAAGGGGTGACTTGGCTCCAAGGGAGGACGGGCGTCCACGTCCCCAAGGTCGACGGCCTACTCGGTCTGGAGGCATCGAAGATCCAGGCCGCGGTCGCCGAGAGCGATGAAGTCACAGTTGAGATGTGGGCCACGGCGGACAACCTGAACCAGAGCGGGCCGGCACGGATGGTGTCCTACTCGCTTGACGCCTACAACCGGAACTTCACCTTGGGTCAGGCGGCGGACGACATCCAGGTTCGTTTTAGAACGGCGCTCGAGCCGAGCAGCGCTCTAAATGGCAGCCCGTACCTTACGGCGGAAGCCGCGGCGACGATGGAGCCCGCGCATTACGTGATCGCCTATGCCGATCACACGCTATCTCTGCACAAGAACGGCGAACTGCTGCTCTCTGAGCGGCGCCCAGGTTTCCTCGAGACTTGGAACCCTGAGTATCACCTCGTGGTGGGCGACGAATTCGGCGTCGCTAGATATTGGTCTGGGGAAGTTCACGTGGTCGCCCTTTATCAAAGGGCTCTATCCGATCTCGAGATTCGTCGCAATTATCTCGTCGGTCCTGATCTGACGAACGGCGGCAACCCGGTTCCTAATGTTGCGCCGAACGTCGACGCTGGGGCCGACCAAACCGTCCTCGTGCCAATGATGTCGGCGGCGCTCTACGGCGACGCGGCCGATGACGGGCTGCCTGGGCCCGGCGTCGTTACGACATGGAGTAGGGCCAGCGGGCCAGGTGATGTGACCTTCGAGAACGCCGCGGTCGCGGAAACGATGGCGACGTTCAGTCAGCCGGGCCAGTACGTCCTGGAGCTGATGGCTGATGACGGGGAGTTGCAATCAATCGATCAGGTCGCCATCAACGTAACCCAGAGCCCACGCATCAGCGAAAATCTGATCGCTTTCTACCCGTTCAACGAAGGCCGGGGCTCGGTTGCGAGAGATCAAAGCGGCAACGGAACACCGCTCGACCTCCACCTGAGCGAGGGGGTGAACTGGCTCGAAGGGCGCAACGGAGTCAACATCCCAAAGCGGGAGCGGCTGCTTGCAGAAAACGCCGAGAAGATCCATGCCGCTGTTCAGGACACCAACGAGGTAAGCGTCGAAGTCTGGACAGTGACGGCCAACGTGACGCAGTCAGGTCCGGCACGCATTGTCTCGTACTCCTATGACGCGAATAACCGCAACTTCACAATCGGCCAGCACCTCGAGGACATCAAGGTCCGACTCCGCACGAAGGCCGAGACTAGCAACGATCTGAACGGGTACCCCTACACGTGGACCCAGGGGATCGTGACGCCCGTCCTGTCGCACTACATGCTGACCTACGCGGACGGACTGCTGTCGGTTTACCAAGACGGAGTGCTCGTCGACAGCCTGTCGAGGCCGGGGTCGCTTTCAAGCTGGAATCCAGAATACGCGCTGCTGATCGGAGACGAACTGCTGGTCTCTCGCCCGTGGACTGGAGAAGTCCACACGGTGGCCATCTACAACAGGGCGCTCACTGACGTCGAGGTTGACCGGAACTACCGGGTCGGCTCGAACTTGGAGAACGGCGGCACGCAGATTTCGAACCTGCCTCCCGTGGTCAACGCAGGGAAGGATCGCACGGTCTTGCTGCCCATGTTGTCGGCGACGCTGATTGGGGACGTTCGAGATGATGGGCTGCCGGGCGGGGCGCTCTCGATGTCGTGGAGCAAGAAGAGCGGCCCGGGGGACGTCTCCCTTTCCCCCGCGAACGCGATGTCAACGACCGCCACGTTCAGCGATGCTGGAGTCTACGTACTCGAGCTAGCGGCAAGCGACTCCGACCTGCAAGCCGCCGATGAGACGACGGTGATCGTCACCCAGAGCCCTCGAGTGAACGACGGCCTAATTGCGTTTTATCCCTTGAACGAGGGCGCCGGAGATGTCGCTGGGGACCAGAGCGGCTTCGGAATTCCTCTCGATATGGGCATGTCTGAAGAAGTCTCGTGGCTGCAGGACCGAAACGGGGTATCGATCGCCAAGCACGGCCGAATCGCCAGCGGAGTCGCGAGCAAGCTCAAGGAGGCGGTCGTGGCATCCAGCGCGATCACGGTCGAGGTCTGGATCAAGCCCTTGAACCTCAATCAGTGGGGTCCTGCTCGGGTCATTACTTACTCGCTCGACGGGGCAGTTCGGAATTTTACGTTGGGACAGGCTGGCGAGAAACTCGAGCTTCGGTTCCGAACGTCGCTAGAGCAACCGGGAGGCTACCCCTATCTGAGGTATGAAGGGGCCTTTGACCTTGAAGAATCACAGTACGTTTTCACATTCAATGGCACACACTTGTCGGTCTACAAGAACGGACAGTTCCTGAGATCGGAAGCACGGCATGAGGTCGACCTGGATAGTTGGGATGACGGGCACTTCCTAGCGATCGGCAACGAATACGCGGAAGACCGAACCTGGAAAGGAGAAGTCTATCTAGCCGCGATCTATGACCGGGCGCTGACGAATCCGGAAATCGATCGGAACTTCCGAGTTGGGCCTAATCTGTCTGGCGGCGGAATGAATATTGGGAATCTCGCGCCGAACGTTGACGCTGGACCCGACCAGACAATCACGCTGCCCAGCACGACGGCTTCGCTTGGCGGTGTCATTACCGACGACGGTCTTCCGGCCGGAGCGGTGACTTCGACGTGGAGTCTAGATTCCGGGCCGGGGACGGCGACTTTCGCTGACTCTTCAAACGTTGCGACCTCGGTCGACTTCTCGGCTCCCGGCATGTATACCCTGGAGCTCGCCGCGACAGATTCCGAGTTGGCAAGCGCCGATCAGGTCGTGATCGAGGTCAGCGAGAGCGATCGCGTGACCCGCGGTTTGATCGCGTACTACCCGATGACAGAAGGCGGTGGGGATGTGGTGCGTGATCAGAGCGGCTTCGACGTTCCACTTGACCTTCAGATAAGCGGCGAAGTTGCTTGGCTGCCCAGCGGCAACGGAGTCCAGATCAGCCGAAATGACGGGCGCCTTCTCAGTGGTACAGCGACGAAGCTGCACCAGACCCTTACGACTAACAACGAGTTTTCGCTCGAATCTTGGACGAAGGCGGCAAACCTGACGCAGACAGGACCAGCACGGCTGATCTCGTACTCGCACGACGCCTACAACCGCAACGTGACACTCGGCCAGCAGGAGACCGAGGCTCGGATCCGTCTCCGGACGACCGAGACGGAGATGAACGGAATGCCGGAGATCATCGATCCCAACGGATTCTCGACGAATGTACAGCACCACCTAGTCACCTATGACGGGTCGACGCTGAAGTTCTACCGCGACGGCGTGATGGTCCTCTCCGAGCACCGGGCCGGAGATCTCTCCAACTGGGATGCCGGCTATGCGCTGGTTCTCGGGAACGAACGGACGGTGCGCCGCACTTGGGAGGGAGAAATGTACGCGGCCGCAGTCTACGATCGCGCTCTCTCCGATCCAGAGGTCATGCGCAACTTCCAAGTCGGCCATGAATTGCTCGGGGGAGGAAATCCCGTGGCGAACAGCGCGCCACAGGTATCCGCCGGGGACGACCGCAGTACAACCCAGCCGCGAGACACGATTTTCCTCAACGGAGCGGCGGCCGATGACGGACTACCCGCGGACACGCTGATCGTCGCGTGGACCCAATTGGCCGGACCCGCGACGGCTGTTTTCGCGAATCCAAACTTGCTGAGTAGCGCGGTGACGTTCCCGGCCCCGGGCGACTACGATCTGCGGCTTTCGGTCGGCGACGGTGAGTTCACGATAACCGACGACGTGCGAGTTCAGGTGATAGACGCGGGAGTACCGCGCTTGCTTGAGCAGTCAACGTGGGGTGCGACGCCGCAGGACTCGTCACTGCTGCAAGCGATTGGACCGGAGCAGTACCTGCAACAGCAGTTCAACGCGACGGCCTCGAATATTCCTGACTTCAGTTCGAGCTCGGCGTCGGGTGTGCAGAGTCTGTTCTTCTACAACGCCATCTTGGGCCAAGACCAGTTGCGCCAACGGATGGCGTTTGCGCTTCATCAGACTCTAGTCGGGACGGGAGGCGCGGTCAGCAAGAGTTACCAGTTGGTGCCGTACTGGCGGATCTTGAACCAGCACGCATTCGGTAACTACCGCGACCTACTTGAGGACATCGGGCTGAGTCCGACGATGGGCGACTTCCTCGACAACGTCAACAACGCTGCTGATTTCACTGGTACGAATCCGCCGAACGAGAATTTCGGCCGTGAGGTGATGCAGCTAATGACGGTGGGCCGGTGCATTCTCACCATCGATGGGATTTGCCAACGCGATGCGCAAGGCGTGCCGATCGTGCCTTATTCGGAAGACACGGTCCTTGGCCTTACTCGCGCGTTGACCGGTTGGACCTATCCGACTCGTCCGGGCGAGACGCCGCGCTGGCGGAATCCATCGCACTACGTGGGACCGATGATTCCGTTCGACGAATTCCACGACCCCGGCGAGAAAGAGCTGATGAACGGATTCATCATTCCGGCCGGACAGACAGCTCGGCAAGACATGGAAATGGCTCTGGACCATCTGTTCAATCATCCGAATGTCGGCCCCTTCATCGCGAGCGCATTGATCCAGCGATTGGTCACCAGCAACCCCAGTAGCGCTTATGTAGGCGCGGTTGCTCAGGTGTTCAACGACAACGGTCAGGGCATTCGGGGCGACCTGCAAGCAGTGGCCCGTGCGATCTTGCTCCATCCGGAAGCCCAGCAAGCGCCCGGACCGCTCAGCGGCAAGTTGCGGCCGCCGGTCGTCTACGCGACGACGATACTCCGGAACCTCGGGGTGTCAGTTCCGATAGACAACGGCTTGCGGAGCCGGACTATCGGAATGGGGCAGAACCCGCTTCTTCCCCCGAGCGTCTTCAGCTACTTCTCACCTTTCTACCGGATTCCGGGGACGGGAGGCGTTGTCGGGCCGGAGTTCCAGATCCATACGATCTCGAACGCGCTCAACCGCGCGAACTTCATCTATCGCGTCGTCAACAACTCGATTGGGGAAGGCGTCACGGTCGACGTCTCGCGCTTCACCACCCTAGTGAGCGACCCGAATGGGTTGATCGACGAGATCGACGCGACGCTTTTCCAGGGCCGAATGCCGGTCGAAGTGCGGACGGCGATCTTGAACCAAGTCGGCGCGGGCGGCCGGGAAGACAGGGTGGCCAAGAATGCCCTGTATGTGGCGCTGACGGCGTCGGCGTACCAGGTACAGCAATGAGGACGCCGCAAAAAGCGGGCGTGAGTTGGTCGGCGGTTTAGTTCAAAAGGAGAAATCAGATGGCACTTATTTCACGACGTCAATTCGTACGGATCAGCCGTACGCTGTCCTCGCTCGGTCTCGCTGGAGCAGTCAGCCGGTACGCACCCATCAACGCCTGGGCGCAATCAGGCTCAGACTACAAGGCATTGGTTTGCGTCTTCTTGTTCGGAGGCAATGATAGCTGGAACACGGTTGTTCCTGTAAGCGACCAATACACGCGCTATCAGAACATCCGCGGGAATGTGGCGATCCCCAGGGCAAACCTGCTTTCGATGATGACCGGGGCGCAGGAGCTCGGCCTGCATCCCTCACTGGCTGCGATTCATCCCCTATGGCAGCAAGGCCGGCTGGCAATTGTCACGAATGTCGGGATGCTCGTTCGGCCGCTGACGAGGGACAGCTACCGCAATCGGACCGAGCCGATTCCCAGCAGTCTGTTTTCCCATTCTGACCAGATCTTGCAGTGGCAGAGCGCACCGCCAAACGCCCTGCCGGGCACAGGGTGGGGTGGGCGCGCGGCGGACCGTATTCAGTCAATGAATGCGCCGTCGAACTTCCCGCCGGGAGTCTCGCTGAATGGTACAAGTGCCCTCCTAGTCGGCCAGACGACGCAGCCCGCGAACATCAGCGCCGGGTCAAATGGGGTGCTTGATGGAACTGACAGCTCAATTGAGTCTCAAGCACGCAATCTGGCGGTCCAAGAGTTGGTGGATTTGACAAGCGGGGCGGTGATGATCCAGGCGGCGAATTCGATCATGTCGGAGGGGCTACGGGTCGGGCAGATCATCGAAAACGCGACGAGCGGAGACAACCAGTTGCAAACGGTATTCCCGGGGACTGGTCTAGGGCGACAGCTCGAGCAGGTTGCGCGTCTCATACAAGTGCGTGGCGATCTCGGGATGTCGCGGCAAATCTTTTTTTGCGGCATGGGCGGCTATGACACGCATTCGTCTCAGCTTGGCCGTCACGCTGGTTTGCTCGCTCAGCTTGGCGACGGGGTCGGGGCGTTCAACACCGCGATGCAAGAACTCGCTGTCGACGATGATGTAACCCTATTCACCGAATCGGAGTTTTCGAGAACCTTTGAGCCCAATGGGAATGCGGGGACGGATCACGCTTGGGCCAGCACACAGTTCGTGGCGGGCGGCGCGGTCAATGGCGGCCAACTCTATGGGCGCTTCCCGGAATACATTCTTTCGGGTCCGGACGATGCGGATAGCCGCGGGCGGTTCATCCCGACGGTCTCGCTAGATATGTACGGCTCGACGTTGTCGAAGTGGTTCGGGCTGAACGACGCTGATATTGCAGCGGTGTTCCCGAATCTAGGGAACTTCGACCCGTCAACACATGATCTGGGATTCATGACGTAAACAGCCCGGCGTAGCTACGCCGGATCCAGGCTCTCGACGACCCAGCGACGGCTGCCCGCCCTGCTCCAAAGGGCTCACCAGCTTGCTGAGGGGCGGATTTCGACGAGCCGACGCGGTTGAGGCGCTCGACAATGTAGGCCTAAGTCCATTGGGTTTCCGTCTGTTTCGATAGCCGACCGAAGTCTCTGGTATCGCCAGTCGTCGGCGCGAACTAGATTCTTCAGCGACGATCGGCTTTCGAAGTTATATCGGGATTAGCGGACAGAAGCACGATGTTTGGCGAAGCCTGTAGATGGGGAACAGCTGCCAAGTCCAACCCCGCATGTTTAAGTTCGCCGATTGTAGGCAGGTTGTCGCCGGAATGGAATCCGCCCTTGTCGGTCAGTGTTCTTTTAGCCCGCTGACGAGGCGCATTTCGACCCTCGTGCCGATTCGTAGTGAAAACAAACGCTGCCTCAAACTTCCATTCGGGAGGGTTCCAAAACCTCCGCCAAATGGCTCTAATGCCCTATTTATAGTCCTTTCAGCGATTTTGGCCTGTTGCGACATGGGTGGGAAATAAATTTTTAGTGGCTTTAAAAAAAATGGTCGAATCGCCGGTTTCGGGACGATGCCGGCGAGTAAACGGTTCGGTGCGAAACCTTGGCACAACGAGATATCCCGACACTTAACGAAGATGTTGCGATCGTACCGCCGGGCGTATGTTACGAATCCTCGCGCACTAACTTTTTAGCGACCCCAGCCGAACGGCATGGGTCCCCGGATGCGCATTGTTTCATACCGCCCATGCAGGTGCTACAATCCTCGGCAACCCGTGCGCGTGCGACGCCTCTGCTTGATTCTTGCCCTTGCCCTGACACCTGCCGTGTTCGCCGACGATGCGGCCGATATCGAAGCCTCATTCGAAGCAGGCGTCGTCGCTCTCAATCAGGGTGACATCCAGGGCTTCCTGGCCAACATCCACCCCGAAGCGATGTCTTTCTATTCCTGTGGGCCGACATCTGGCAAGCAAGGCAAGGAAGCCTGCCAACTCGATTGGGAGCGTTTTTTTGGCAAGACCAACGAGGCCCGCTTTGAGCCACAGAACATGCAGTTCAAGGTCGTGGGGAATACTGGCATGGCTTGGGGGGACTACGATGTCCACGTGGACTACCAGGGCAAGAAGGTCAACCACAAAGGCCGCTACACGTTTACGTACACCAAGGTCGACGGCCAGTGGATGGTAGTGATGCAGCACAACACACCCGCGGCTATGGCTCCGCAGCCGGTCCGCAAGCGCAAACCTAAGAGCGAGTAATCCTTTCCGTGTATGCCTCGGGGCAAGTGGCCTAGGGACTCTTCCGAAAGACGATTTCGAGTGTGACCCACGGCAGGGATACCTGTTGTGGGTAGTCAAAACTCCGTCGTCGATTAGAATCAACAACTTGTGCCGGGCGACTGTCAAGGGCGGAGTAAATGTAGACCGCTTCGGCGGAGCAAAAATAGACCAGTTGGCGGGGATCCAGCGGTTTGCGTGGGACGGCTGGAACGGAGCCTGAGGACGCCCTTTAGGGCGGCCCAGGCGTAGTGGAAGACGGCCCACGCAAACCGGCGCGAGCGGCCGGCGGGTCAGTTTGAAGAGCGCGGGCGCTTCTTTTTGCTTTGCTTGAGGCGGTAGCTGTCGCCGTTCATCTCGAGGATATGGACGTGATGCGTGAGCCGGTCAAGCAGAGCGCCGGTCATGCGTTCGGAACCCAGCACCTCGGTCCACTCGGTGAACGGCAGGTTCGAGGTCAGCAACGTCGAGCCCTGTTCGTAGCGCTGCGAAAAGATCTCGAACAGCAGCTCTGCCCCGGTCTTCGACAGCGGCACATAGCCCAGTTCATCGACGATCAGTAGATCCTGCTTGGCAAGTTGTTTCTGGACCCGTAGTAGTTGCCGTTCGTCACGGGCTTCGAGCAGTTCATGGACCAATCCCGCGGCGGTGGTGAAACGTGTGCGATAGCCGCTCTGACAAGCTGCCAGTCCCAGCGCCAAGGCGATATGCGTTTTGCCGGTGCCGGAGTTCCCCAGCGCCAAGACGTTCTCACGGCGGTCGATGAACTCACAGCGCGCCAGCTCCAGAACGAGCTTCTTGTTCACCGAGGGTATGGCCAAGAAGTCGAACGTGTCGAGACTCTTCGTCACCGGGAACTTGGCGGCCTTGATGCGACGCTCGGTCGCCCGCTGCTCGCGATCGACCAGTTCCAGCTCGCAGAGTTGCTGTAGGAAGTCCCGAAAGTCCAAGCCTTCGGCGGCGCAGCGCCGAGCCAGTTTGTCGTACTCGCGCAGGAAGGTCGGCAGCCGCAGCGCTTTCAGGTGGGTTTCCAGCAGCATTCTCGACTTCGCCATCAGCTTGCTCCTGCTAGCAGCGCCAGATAGGATGCCGGCGACGTCTGCTCGACCTGAGCCGTCGGCAGGTGGGGATACTTCGTTAAGTCGAGCTTCGGCGGACGTTGCTCGATCGCGCACAGCAGTAGATGCTTGACGGCGTCAAAGCCAATCGTTCCCAGTAGACAGACTTGGCGCACCGCCGTTGCGACGTGCTCAAGGGGGAAGTCCTCCAACAGTCGCAGGACCTGTACGTACTCGCGCTTGCCCGCTTTGTCCAACCGCGATTCGAGCAGTCGTCGCAGCTTCGCAAACTCCGGCGGCAACTCCCAGCCGACCAACGGCGCGGCTTGATCGAGCGCGTTGGTCTTGCGTTCCAACAACGCCAAGTAGTGCAGCGGATCGAAAACCAACTCTTCACGTTCATAGCTGCGCTGATGGCGGGCGATCTCTTCGCTGCCGCAACAGATCACTACCTCATCCACGTAGGCTTTGATCAGGACCTGGCGGTGGCCGTAACGCGTTGGCACCGAATAATCGTTTGTCGCGTAGCGCACCAGCGACAACGAAGTCACCCTTGTCGAGCGTTTGTCGCAGGCATCGTAGGCTGTCGGTGCCAAGGGCAAGAGCGCTTCCCGATCGCGCTCGAAGCGTTCGCCGACGGTTTCGGTGTGCCGTCGCAAACGCCGTTCACGGTTGGCTCGGCACTTCTCTTCGAGGTGTTCGTTGAAGGCTTCCCAACTCTCGAATCTCGGGATCGGCACCATGAAATTGCGCCGTGCGAAGCCCACTAGCCCTTCGACTTTTCCCTTGTCGTTGCCCTTGCCCGGACGCCCGAAACGATCGGCGAACAGGTAGTGCGACTGCAGTTCGCTGAACACCCGCGTACGTTTGCGCGTGCCGTCGCCGAGAATCCTTGCCACCGCCAGCGTCGTGTTGTCGTAGACGATGTTGCGTGGCACGCCGTCGAAATAACGAAACGCGGCGTTGTGTCCTTCGCAAAAGGCTTCCGTCGTCTCGGCGGGAAAGGCCTTAACGAAGGCGTCGTCGCTGTGCGGCAGATCGACAACCAAGAAGTGCGCCTTGCGCTGGACTCCATTGATAACGACAACCGCTTCGCCGAAGTCGGCCTGCGCGTCGCCGGGCGGATGCGCCAGTGGCACGAACATCTCTTGTCCACCGAGCTTCTTCTCGCGGACGTAGTCCTTGACGATCGTGTAGCCACCGCTGAAATCGTACTCCTCGCGTAGGCGATCGAAGATGCGTTTCGCGGTGTGACGTTGTTTCTTTGGTTGTTGCTGATCGTCGAGCAGGATCTGATCGATGATTCCGGTGAACGCTTCGAGCTTCGGCCGTCTCACCGGTTTGCTCCGCCGATAGCCCGGCGGAGCAGCGTAGCGCAGCATTTTGCGCACCGTCTCCCGCGCTAAGCCAAACCGCTTGGCGGCTTCGCGTTCACTCAGCCCTTCGACGTAGACACTGCGCCGTACTTGAGCATATAGCTCCACGCGATACATCCTTCCCGTGTTCCACAAAACACCGAATGGATGCCAGCGGACCACCCGGGCGGTCTAATTTTCCGCCGCCCTTGAACGGCTTTAAAACGCCGTTCTGTGGTCTAGTTTGTCAGCGCCGTTCTCACCGCCAAGCATCTTCTCGCGTTGATCGAGAGTGAGGAGCGTTTCGAAGAGTGCTTTGGGCTGCCGGCTGCAGAGGGCCTTCGAGGAGGCTTCGTCTCTGATGATGTTTCGCCCGCCTGGCTAGCTCAACTGCATAAGTCGGTGGTGGAAGATCCGTGGGTTCACGTCTTCGCGATCGTCCTTCAGGAAGAGGGCCTTGTTGTTGGTAGTGCCGGTTTCAAAGGGCCGCCGGACGATCATGGGGTAGTGGAGATCGCCTATGGAATAGCGCACGCCTTTCAGGGGCGCGGGTACGCGACCGAAGCAGCGGATGCATGCACGGCATTCGCATTCGCCGATGGCCGGGTGCGACTCGTTCGTGCCCACACGCTACCGTCGCGTAACGCCTCGACGCGGGTTCTGGAGAAGTGTGGGTTCACCTGGACCGGCGAGGTCGAGGACCCCGAGGACGGTCCGGTGTGGCGGTGGGAGCGCCCCAGGGAGTTGGCCTAACCAGCCGATGGTCGAACCGGTCGGCGTCCGTCGACTGATCGGCAGCACTTTCTTGATGGCCATGCAGCGACCGCTCCGATGCTGGCACTCCTTCCGTCCTGGAGTATTTCGCATGACATCGCGATATCTCGACACCTTTCGGCTAATACGTCTCTAAGCGGCCTGCTTTGAATAGCTCAGTCCTGCTATCGGCCGCGAGACGTCTACTCGCTTGGCTTCGGCTCGGCACCTCTCTGGGGATCCGAATAACTCAGCCAGGTTCCCTTAAGCGGTTCTTGGCCGATACCCGGGCGGCTGTAGTCGCATACGCCTTCAGGAAATGCTTTCCGGAAACGATCGAGCTGATCAGTAGTGATACGGCGAACTGCTGGAGCGACGCTTCGATCGGTCGCGCCGCGGCGGGCGCATGGTTCGAACGCCTTGAGGCTATCGGCTATCCTCCGGGCAGGGAACCTAAAAGCTAAATTGCAGCAGGAACCGGAAGGTGCGGCCGTCATTGAGTGTGTTGGTGATCTGCCCGAAGTTTGGTGAGGTGAGATTGCGGCCTGGTTCGGCGAACTGCGGCGAATTGAAGAAGTTGATGGACTCACCGCCAAAGTTGATTGCCTTGTCGGCGCCCAGCGACCAAGAGCGCGACAGGCTGAGGTTGATGTTGTTGATGGCGTCTTTGCGCAGGACATGGCGGCCAAGCGTGCCGGCCTCCTGGCCCGGCGTCAGGAAAGCGAAGGCCGAGGCCGGCATCATGGCGCTCGACGTGTCTGGATGATCGATGGCACGGCCCAGCACGGACGGATCCAGGAGATTCGGCCGATCCCGGCCGGTGCCATCCACGTTGCCGAATCCCGGCCCGTCCGAGCCCGTATCGATAACAAACGGGGTCCCCGCCTTGACAAGCAGAACGCCGGACATCCGCCATCCGCCAACGACCTTCGCCATCCACCCCGTCCGCGTAAGCCTGGGCAACTCGTAGCTGACGCGCGTCAGGAAGGCGTGGGGCTGGTGGAAAGAGCTTAGCCCGCGCATGGCACCTTGTACGTTGAGCTCAGATGGGCTTTGTCCCCACCAGGCGTCGGTGCCTGAAGCGGTGTTCACAAAGTCTCCGCCGAGATCGATGGCCTTGCTAAACCAGTAAGAGCTATCGAGCGTCAGGCCGCGCCAGCGAGGAATGACGAGCCGGACCTTTGCTGCATCGTAGTACCCACGGGAGCTGTTCACCACACGCCGCACATCAAAAAATCGCGGGTCCGCGCGGCGGTCGTTGATCGTTTTCGTGGTCAAAGGGATACCCGGCACGGCGTGCGCCCGGTTCGTGTTCCAAAGATTGAGCAGCCGAATCGAGCGGCTGCCGACGTAGCCGAGCTCGAGTCTCCAGTCGCGGGTCAGGCCCAGCTCCCACTGAAAGTTGTACTGGTGGGAGTAGGGCAGGGCCAGGTCCGGGTCCAACTCGACGACGGTGCTGCGTGCGCTGGGGTCCAAGGCTCCCGGCTCCAGATCCGAAAGAGGGTCGACCAGCTTCGGCGGTGAGATCACGACACTGACGTTGTCCGGAGGATTGAAGCGAGCCTGACTGTAGGTGACGGCAAAGAGCTCGCCGTAGTGGAGCCCATACGCCCCGC
This sequence comes from Bryobacterales bacterium, assembly GCA_965247305.1. Lineage (GTDB taxonomy): Bacteria > Acidobacteriota > Terriglobia > Bryobacterales > UBA6623 > CATQHP01. Next base: position 1,075,468 of record OZ252030.1, read on the forward strand.
GCAGTACGCCCCGGTTTCCGCCCAGCCGGTAAGCGAAGCCGAGCCGCGGCGCGAAGTTATTGCAATCGCAATCGTAGGGAATCTGGCTCCGCTGGTTCACCTCCACTGGTGCGTAGGCGGGCTGGTAGCGCAACCCGAGAGTCAGCGTCAGATCAGACGTGGCTTGCCATCGGTCGCCCAAATAGAACTCTGCATCCCAACTGCGGAAGCCGCGCCTGATGTCTCCGAGCGCCCGTGCGTACCGACTGGGCTTACCGAGACGCATATTGGTGATCGTGTCGTGTCCGAAATTGTTGTTGAAGGTGTATTCACCCCGATGGCCCGAGCTTTCAAATCCATTGACCTGTCGGCGAACCGTCCGGACGCCCGCGCTCAGGTTGTGTTTACCTTGACGATGCCGCAGTTGGACTGCGTACTGGAACGTATTTCGCGCACGGTCGATGGGGACGATCGGGCCGGGGCCTAGAAACTGTAGCGCTGAAGAGAAATAGATCAGAGGGCCGACTGCCGTCTCATCTGGAACCAGCAGCGAGCCGAGCCGATCGTAGCCTGCGGAGGCGTCCATCGTGGTGGAGGAGGACCAGGTGCGGCTCCAAGTGGCGCGTGCTCTGTGGCTCTTGGTAGTGGTGTTGGGATTCTGCCCGCCTACGAGCTGAAACGCCTGCACTTGTTGTGAGGTGAACTGATAGCCGAGGACAAAGCGGTCGCGGTCTCCCCGGTTGAAGTCCAGACGGGGCGCGATCGTATCGTTATCGATCGACTGCGGGGAATTCGTATTGAGCGCCCGCGGATCGATATCCGGGCGGTTCGGCAGCTCATGGGGATAGGCCGCGAGCATCCGGCTGACGAACTCGCGCGTCGCTTGATCCACCGGTTCGCCCGTGACGGGGTCACTCTCAAGCGGCACTCTTTCGTCGGCCCGCGGCACAAGCACGTTCCCGTTGACGTTGCCCCGAACCTTCTTCTGGCTCGCGTTGACACTGAGATTCACCGGTCGTGCGAGCGGGACGAGGAGCTGGAAGCCGTAGTCATTCGAACGGGCCGGCTTGACGCGTCCAACCTGGAAGAACGACCGTGCGCTGAATATGCTGTTGTTGTGCGTTTCGTAGATCCTGCCGTGCACCCCCGATGGCGCCAAATGGCGTTGGTGCAATGTGGCAGACGGCGAACTGCCTATCTCGGCTCCGAAGTAGTTGCTTTCAACTTTGAATTCCTTGATGATGGTGGCCGAGGCGCCAAGCCGCTCGTTGAGTTCCCGCTGCACCGCGTTGTCGACCAGTGTGATCCTAACGTTCTCGTTGCGGCGGCTCTCACCCGCTGAGGTGTTCGTCTGGCCGAGGAGATTGAGTTCCGTACGATCCGGTGCCGTGCCGCTCCCCTGAACGGCGTTTGCACCCGAGCTGTCCTCCGAGGGAACTAACGCGGCAGACTCTGCATCGCTAGCCGCCCGAGAAGGGGTCGTTGTGGCCAGCCTGGACTCGCTCTCGGCCGATGTTGTGCTGCCTTGGGGTGTAGCGCCTTTCGCTACGGAGGAGGCGTAGAGAAGGACTGCGACGGTGCTAACCAGCACCCAGCGACTACTTGACAACCCCAAGGTGGTCTTCACGAAGTGGCAGAGCCACTGGCCCGATGCCTCCGAGGTGCGGGACTCACGAGCCCTACGCGATGAAAGCCCTCGCTGATGCGGCGTGCCTTTGACCTCGTCCGCGCCGACAGTCTCCGAGGATAGGAACTTCAGTGCACCCGGTCGATTGAGCTTCGTATCCTCGGCGCGATACACAACCCCCATGCCGCCCTGGCCGAGCTTCTCCAGGATCTTGTAATGGCTGATTGTGGTGCCGACCAAGATGCGTCAATTTTAGCGCCCAGGGTTTCGACAAGATTTCCTGGTGAAAACAAACGCTCCCTCAAACGATGCTTCGAGAGCGTCCCAAAACCCCCGCCAAACGGCTCTAATGCCCTGTTTATGGGCCTTTCAGTGATTTCGACCTGTTGTCAGTTGGGCGTGAAAATAAATTTAAGTATCTACCCGTCAGACTGCTCGAATGGGCTCTTTCGACGGGTCCCGGCGGTGGCGAGAACGTTCGCGACATCGAGATTTGAACGAAGCCTTCGGCGGACGCTTCGCGTGCTAATATTTGGCAGGGCAACTGCAGTGAAGCAGATCAGTTTGCGATTACGGGTAGCTCGTCGATCCGGTTCTGAATCAGTAACATACAGCTTCGGCCAGATCCGGGCGCATACAAACCCCATAGAGCAATTGCCCTGCCAAACCTAACCCGGGCGGCTCCCTTCGAATCGTTGTAACGCTTGCGACGATGTTCCGCGTATCGCGGGGCCCTTCCGCTCGGGTCGCCAGCGTTACAACACTCAGATTTTTGCCAGCAAAGTGTGTACGGCTGCACAAACCAGCCGCTTCGAATGGCTTAGCCCTGCTTGCGATCCTCGGGCGTGGCGCTTCAGCATTCCACCTGACCACAGCTCTCCGCTTGGCCCGCTAAGCTATCAAGGTCAATTCTGATCGCGGACGAACTGCTTCGAATGAGTAACGAGCAAGTACTGAGGGAACACCTGATTCGAGTGCTGGACTGGCAAGATGCCCACGCCACCTTCGAAACAATTCTTCGCGCTTGGCCTCCCGACCGTCAGGCAGTCAAGCCGAAGGCATGTCCGCACACAGCCTGGCAATTGCTTGAACATCTTCGAATCTGTCAGTGGGACATTCTCCAGTTCAGCCGGGACCGACAGCACGTGTCGCCAGATTTCCCCGACGGCTATTGGCCGGACTCCGAGACGCCTCCGTCCCCCAATGCTTGGGACCAAAGCATCGACCGATTCCGTGAGGACCTCGCCGAATTAAAACGCGTGTTGGCCGGCCCGTCTGTAGATTTGTTTGCGCCGATCGCGCACGGCGAAGGACAGACCGTGCTTCGCGAGGCGCTCTTAGTCGCAGACCACAATGCATACCATCTTGGCCAATTGCTGTTGCTCGGACGACGACTCGAGTGCTGGCCCAGAAATCAAGCCTGAGCAGACCTGCCGTCTGCTTTCATCGATCGGAAGCTCGGTGAAACGAGATATCTCAACAGTAACCGGCCAAATCGGCCATAAGGTCTTTCCGTTCTATCGGATACGCCGTTCACGGTCGCGGATCCTATCGCTTAGGTCGGTCGGAGTTCAAGATGCCGACGCCGACAGCTCCTCACACCGCTATGCTGACAAAGCATGAATCGAATTCACGGAGAGCCGGTGACCCGAAGGGTAGCGCTCACAGCACTGCTAGGCGGTTTCCCAATTCTGAGATCGGCATCCAAAGAAACCGTCGAGACTGTCACGGGCAGTGTCCCCGCGGATCGGTTAGGTGTGACGTTGATGCACGAGCACATCGTGACGGACCTCCGAGCCCCCCTTGAACGACAAGAGGGCGACTATGACGCTGAACAGGCCTTTGACACGGCGCGCCCGTTCCTGGATAAGTTGCGACCGACGGGCTGTCAGACCCTCGTTGAGCCAACTCCAATGCACATCGGGCGCGACCCAGCGACGCTCAAGCGACTGTGCGAGGCAACCGGAATCAATATCATTTGTGCAACTGGGATCTACGGTGCGGCCAATCAGGAGTTCATACCAGACTACGCCCGGCGCGAATCCGTCCGAAGCCTTGCTGATCGGTACGTTCGCGAGATTCAAGAAGGCATTGGGGAGACAATGATTCGTCCGGGCATCATCAAGACGGGGGTCAATCGCGAAGACCCCCTACCGTCGATTGAGCGCAAGTTGGTGTCGGCGGCTCTAATGGCTCACCGAGACACCGGAATGACGGTGGCCTCTCACACGCCCGGAGGAGCACAAGCGTTGCGCCAGCTCTCAATCGCCGCTGACCTCAAAGTCGAGGCCTCAGCGATGATCTGGGTGCACGCCCAAAACGAAAAGGATCAGGCGATTCACCGCCAAGCCGCTCGCGAGGGGATGTGGGTGGATTTCGACGGGCTGCGGGAGAGGAGCCTCGAATGGCATCTCTCCTGCGTCTTGGCGATGGCCGAAGCAGGTTACTTAAACCGCATTTTGATTTCACACGACGCGGGCTGGTATCGGCCTGGCGTCGAGAGCCAGGCGCAATATCGCGGCTATACCTTTTTGTTCGAACAATTCTTGCCGCGGCTGCGAGAAGCGGGTTTCTCCGAGGACGACATCCATCAGTTGCTTGTCGCCAACCCCGCCGCCGCATTGACCGGCACAGGGTAGGGGCTCATAGCCCGTTGTGGTTGGTAGTTGGGTTGCTACTTCGCCACCTTTGCGTTGAGACCGTTCGGTCATCCTTTCTTGAGGCAACTGGTGCGGCATCGGATTTGGTCTGCGACGCCTCGAATCCGTCAGGCGCCAAGCCACGCGGTGAGCCTAGATCGTTCGCGGATCAGCCCATCCTGGCTGAAATGGTGAACGCAGAAATGAGCCCATGAATCCTCAAACGCCATCTCCATCTCACCTTCAATTGAGGTCGTACCCAGTCCAATCTCTGCGTAGGTGAATTCAAAACTGCCGCTAGGGCGTGCCAGGGCGACGTGGAACGGTTGGCCGCTGAACTCGTTGACGATCGGTTTGCCGCTGCTCCTCATGACACCCGGTATTTCAACCTCGGCTGTTCTGAGTTCCAAGTTCGCTTCGAGACCGATCGGCAGGAACAATGTCTCGCAGTACTGGGAGCAGGTGGCTGCGAACACGGAAAAAAGTTGCTCAGCGGTTCGCAAGCCTCGCCGGAGATGATTGTTGTAAGCGCGACCCTTTGAGCTTCATCCGCACGTTCGTCGATCACGATCTGGCGTTTGCCGTTTCCCTCCGCGATTTCGCCAGGCCACTTGTACAACGCCGCCCAGTTCAGCGCTGCGAGTGGGGTGCCGTCGAAATGACCTCCCACGATGTGACCGACAAACGCCGACTGACAATAGCCGTGGGTGCTGGGCAAGTTGAACTGGCAACCGCAGTTCACGGCGCAATTGCAGTTGTCGTAGGTTTCGCTCTTGAACAGCCATTGAGAATCCATCTCGTTGTCCCTCCCAAATCCGTGGTCTATCGTACTCCCTGAGATCCGAAATGAGATCTTGGGTCGCTTCCTCCGCTTCATCCGCCGATTGCGTTCGTAGTGTGCAGGTTGGATCGAAGACAACCATAGCTGAGCAGGGCGAAAAAGAGTAGCCTGACCACCCATCCTTCCTCAAGTGGAGAGGCTCCTCCCACCGAGCCAACGATAACCGTTGCGGTAAAGAGAGCGAGACCAGCGGCGAAGGCAACCAGCGGACGTTGGACCGACACCACGGTCAATGCCAGAAACACCAACCCAAGGATCGCTGCGGCGATCTTGATTCGTGGCTCTTCGTGCCTGTTGACGGGCGTGAACGGCAGAATCAGGTGAATCGTCGTTAGCACGAACAGAGTAATTCTCGCTGGCCACATCGATTCGGCGCATTCAGCATAATCCGCCGAATCTAGCCCTGTCCGCGCCAAAGCGATGCAACATCGCTCGGCGCAAGGAGATTTCCAGACAGGAATCCCGCGAGTGCCCCCTAACCCCTTTCTGCACTAGTGGTTAGGCTCCTCGAGGTTGCGGAAGTCCTTGTAACAGTTTTTGGTGATACGGATAGAGGTCGACTTTGCGTCCGTACGTGGCACGTCGTCGATAGCCAAGAAGCGACGATTCCTTGCGATATCGGATCTAAAGTCAATGCCAACGGGTTAGAGCTCGTGAATCGCAACTACCCCGGATGTCGCTCCCACGGACAGTCGCTCCCATCATGCCCTTCGCGTGATGATTCAAATCGATACAGTCAGCAGCACCCCTCCTCGCGACATACGAAGAGTTGACGTAAAACGCCGAGGTTGGGAGCAGACTAGTACTTCACGCAAGGATAGCCGAGAACTCTGATATCAATTCCATTCGCCCCTTCGCGATCAACGGGAAATGCTCCGACAGCCAGTACAAATGATCCTAGCCTCCGTGCCTGCTCAGCGGCGGCCTTCCCGAGAGAACTCAGTGGCCGCATATCGGTGAAGTACTGTTCTTCATGATTGATCACAAACGATGCCCCGAGAGTCGCCATACCGATTGCCTCGCTGCCTCTAGCGGTTACAAATCCACCTGACCCGCAGGAGGCTGGAACTCGCAATTGATCCTCTGGGTTGATCGACACTTCGCGTGAAAGGCACTCGCTCACGCTGCGGCCATCTGGACCGACGACGACACTGCCCACCACGAATCGTAGTCCTTGCTCGGCGTCATCGGAGAAGCTCACGGTGAGAGTCTTGGCTAGTGTCCTGTCTCTAAAGTTCGATTACAAAAGCGGGCGAGGGAAGCGAAGATTTGGTCGGCGGTTTTGGACCAGACGAACGGCTTGGAGTCGGCGTTGCTGAGTTGGATGTAATCCTCGATGGCGCGTTCCAACTCCGCTGTGCTGCGATGTACGCCGCGGCGAATCTGCTTCTGGGTCAGAGTGGCGAACCAACGCTCGACAAGGTTGATCCAAGACGCGCTGGTCGGCGTGAAGTGCAGATGGTAGCGCGGCCGTTTGGCCAGCCAACGCTGAATAATCTGGGTCTTGTGGGTTCCGTAGTTGTCGAGGATCAAGTGGATCTCGAGCGAGTCGGGGACCGCCTGGTCGATGGTGTCGAGAAACTTGCGAAACTCGACCGCGCGATGACGGCGATGACACTCGCCGATCACATGGCCGGTCTTGACATCCAACGCGGCAAACAGCGAGGTCGTCCCGTGGCGCTTGTAGTCGTGCGTGCGGCGCTCGATTTGTCCGGGACGCAGCGGCAGCAGCGGCTGCGTGCGGTCCAGGGCTTGGATCTGAGACTTCTCGTCAACCGACAGCACCAACGCCCGCTGGGGCGGGTTGAGATACAGACCGACGATGTCGCGCACCTTCTCGACGAACAACGGATCTTGCGAGAGCTTGAAAGTTTCGCTGCGATGGGGTTGCAGCGCGAAGGCCTTCCAGATGCGCTGCACGCTGGAGTGACTCAAGCCACAGGTCTTGGCCATCGAGCGTGTTGACCAATGCGTGGCGTCGGGGGGCGTCGATTCCAGAGTGAGCGTGATGACGCGTTCGACCTCGTCATCGCTGACGCGCCGCGGCGTGCCGGGACGCGGTTCGTCGAGCAGCCCGTCGAGGCCTTTGTCGAGGAAGCGCTGGCGCCATTTGCCAACGGTACGGCGGGCCCAGCCGAGTTGGGCGGCGACGACGGTATTGTTGAGTCCGTCGGCGGCGAGCAGAATGGCCCTGGCGCGTTGGGCAAGAGCCTGCGCGGACTTGCGCCGTCGCGCCCAACTTTGCAGGCTCTCGCGCTCGGCCGGGTTGAGCTTGAGCGGTTTCAATTGAGGACCAGTTGTCGTCGTCTTCCCCATATAGACATGGCGACAACAACCTGTTTAATATTACGCGAACTTTAGATACAGGACACTAGGTGTTGATTCAGATCACTTGGCGACGCGATCTTCACCGACGCTTTCGCTTCGGAGCTTATTACTGAGAGCCTTCCTCGACGCTGGGGGTTCGCCATCGCGAGTTTCGGTGCTACCTGAACAATCAATAACGCCAACAGGCACCCAACCATCACCCAAGGATCAAATTTCTTTCCCATATGGCCTCCTTCTTCCCGACAACGGCAAAATCTATTGCATCTCTACGTTAAGGCAAAACGGAAGAAGACGCACGGACTTGTCGGTCGGGCAGCGCCTGGATCGTCTAACCGGCGGACCACACTTCTCTTTCGCGGCGATGCGCCTCGTCTTGCGTCTGCACAGGTGAACCTGACTGAGCACTCGGTACGGCGTGATGTTCAATGAGCGAGAGCGCACGAATTGCCGGCTACCGTACGAGCCGATGCACTCACGGTTCTGTGTCGGTTCCTTGGGACGGTGATCGCATCGTCGTAGAGGGGTGCAGGAAGGCGATTTCGCAACAGTGATCGCGCGATTGGCCTGGGGCGCGACACCGTAGGCACGGACAGCGTGGCTTCGCAAGTATGGACATTCCGAGCCACCTAGGCAAGCAGGTGGTTGCGCCGAGCTGCACTGGCGCTAGAATCAGGTTGCCATGAAACGCTTGCTAGGCCTGCTAATCTTGACGGCTAGCCTCGCCGTCGCGCAATCCCCGTTCAAGCTCTTTTTGTGGGAACGCGGCGTCGGCTTCGAATCGCCCGAGCGGCCCGACATGCGGGTCTACTTGTGGCTCTACGAATGGAACATGTTCGAGGCCCGCAAGCCCGGCCAGCACACGAACGGCTCGTACGAGAATCCCAAGCGGCTCAATCCCGATGGAAAGCGCGCGGTCATCGGACCCGACGACCTCAAGCTAACCGTTGACGAGTCGGGAGAGATGAGCCTGCGCGCCGTCAACCGCTCGGGCCACGACTGGCCGGAGCTGGCCGCCGTGATCCCTTGCTTCAACCCAGGACCTGAAGAAACGCGCAACCGCCAATTCGCCAACACAAAGACTTACTTCTACGGCGCTAACGGCCTCCGCCGACTCGACAAGCGCGAGATCCATTTCGCCAAAGCAATGCGTCCGCTGCTCGATCGGATCTCGCCAACAAGCCAGTTCGTCTGGGCGCACAAATGGCCGACGGCCAAGCCAGACGCCGAAGCCGGCCTAATCATTCGCGAATCGGCCGACGGCGACTGGGCGACCGCGATCGCCTGGGAAGATTTCCTCTCCGTCCAAGCCCACAATCCCTGGCAGTGCATGCACCAATCGGTACGAGTCGGCCCCCTGAAGCAGGGCGCCGAGAAAACGATCAAGGGCAAGGTGTACCTGTTTCGAGGGACGAAGGAAGAAGCGCTCCGTCGCGTTCAGGCGGATTTCGAACGCTAGTCTAGCTCCGCAGAGCCCGCTACTGAGCCGGGAGCGCATTCCCGCAGGACCGGCGGGCGACCATCATGACATTGAGATATTTCACCAGCTTTCACGCGATTAGCAGCTAAGCCCTTTGTCGTCTGGCGGTTAGGCTATTCTCGGTCGCCGAATTCTTCGTACCAGTTGCGCACCAGCTCGGGTCTCCAGCTTCGATTGATTTGGCACCTACTCGCTCATCCGAGCTTCAAGTTCGAGTCCCCAGTGTCGGACCACGAGTAGACGGTCATCCTCGGCCTCGTTGCCCAGGTCGACCATGACTAGTTTTCCGTCGGGAGTGACCTCGAACCAAGGAGCCCAGTGTGTCGCGCCGCCGTCGAAGAAAACTCGCGGCTCGCCGACCGAAGGCGATGCCGAGTTTGTGATCTCCGCAGCCATAACCGAGCCTCCCTCGCGGTAGTACAACGTCTTCGAATCCCGGGACCACCTGGGCCAGCGGCCGCCGGACTGGGCGGACACCCGTACGCGACCTTCCATCGACGGGTATCGTGCAACATACACCGCGTAGTCGCCCGAACGATTGGATTCGTAAGCCAGTATTTCACCGTTCGGAGAGATCATCGGCCGGCCCTCATCGAAGGGAGTCACCAAAAGCCCTCTCGGATTCGCGTTGGGTGTCGTCAAGTCGACCGACCACAGATCCCGACCCGTGTCAGGACTCGAGTAATTGAAGAACAGCGTCTTCCCATCTGGGCTGACCGACGCGGGATACTGAGGCCTGTCTTGCCGTTCCAATACCAGTTCGGCAGGCTCCTCGCTATCGATCTTCTTCCGGTACACGCCCTGCGGACCGCGTGTCGAGTTGAAGAGCACGTACTGGCCGTCCGGCAGCCAAATCGGGAGGTTGTTAATGCTCTCTTCGGCAGTCTGCCGGCTTCTGCGCTCATTGATGTCAAACACCCACAAGTCGGACCTGTTTGTTCCGCTCTGCAGGCTGACGAGCACTCTGGCACCATTTGGAGAGAGGCTGACTCCGCTCAACTGGGTAGACACGGAGAGCTTGTCGGCGAGAATCTCTGTTCGACCGCTCGAGGGATCGGTCACCTTCAGAATCTCATCGTTCTGATGATTCGAAGGTGGAAGGTATGCAAGCGTCCCCGAGGGCGAGAGGTCGAAAAACGTCCGGCCCGTCGCGGTTCGCAGATCATCTAGAAGGGGCTTCGCCTCCCCCGTTATCTCGAGTTCGTCGGGATCGAATGGGACGCCCCAAAGTGAACCCTCCGAGCCGTAGACGATTGTCTCTTGGCCCAATGTTCTGTATGGGTAGGGGACGTTTGGCAGCAAGATTTCATGGCGGCGGCTCTCGAGAGACATGGCGGCCATGTGGCGGCCGTCACCGGTTTGCAACTCGAATAAGAGCGTCCGGCCGTCTGGCAGGTAGTGGGGGGAGTTGTAACCGACTTCTCCAGCCCCCCTATCGGGCGTCGCGATCTCGACGGGCTCGCCTCCATCAGCATCGACTGCAAACAGTCCGGTGGAAATTCCTGGAGAATAGACGATCGTGTCGTCCGCACTCCAAGTAGCATCTCCACCTGAAATGATTTGGACGATCTCGACGGGGCGTCCCCCACGGACGGAAGCCTTCCACAACGCACCGCGAGCATGGAATCCAACCCACTCACCGTTAGCGGAGAAGAACGGCCACGAGCCCTCTTCCGTACCTTCGATTGCGCGGGGCTCGAAGTCTTCGAGCGCCAAGTAGACTCGATTGACCCCTTCGAAAGCGGCTACGTAGGCGATTCTCGATCCGTCGGGCGAGATGTCGATCTGGCCGTAGTCGACCCGCTGTTCCTCGGGGATTTGTAATGCGAGACGAAATGTGGCTGACTCGGACGCCGGCTCTGCTGACAACCAGAGCCACACACTCAAAACAGCGAACGAAGCCGCCACAGCCGGCCAGAGTATCGTCCAACGGGGCGTGACTGGGTCCCGCTGCAGCGCTTCACGTGTCGGCGGACTTCGCACGGTCGATTGGCCGGACTTAAGCCGTTCCCTCAACGCCCCCAAGTCTTTGGCAAGCTCGCCCGCCTTGGAGTAGCGCTGGTCAGGGTGCTTCTCCAAGCACTTGCCGACGAAGACCTCCAGCTCCATCGGGATCCCGGTCCGCAGACTTGTCATCGGCTCGGGTTCCTCGTTGAGGATCGAATACATCACCGCCTTGTCGTAGTCGCCCTTGAAAGGTCGTTGGCCGGTGACCATCTCGTAGAGCACGACGCCGAGCGACCAGATGTCCGTGCGGTGATCTGTGCCCGATCCCTCTGTTTGCTCGGGGCTCATGTAGAACGTCGTTCCCATGGTCTGATCGGGTCTGGTGAGAAGGCTGGCCTGGGTAAGTTGAGCCAACCCGAAGTCCATGATGGTGACGTGGCCCTTGGCGTCCACCATCACGTTCTGAGGTTTGATATCGCGGTGGACGACACCCTTTTCGTGAGCTGCTTCCAGGCCCTCGGCGATTTGTTGAGCGTTATCGAGGGCTTGCTCCAGCTTTAGCGGACCGCGTTCAACCTTTTGATCGAGGGGCTCTCCCTCGATGAGCGACATCGCGATGAAGGTCTTCCCATCGACCTCGTCTATCTCATGAACGTGACAGACGTTGGCGTGATCCAGGGCGGCTGCGGCTTTAGCTTCACGCTCAAAACGCTTCTTCACCTCCTCGTCGCCCAGAAGGTGATTTGGCAGGAACTTCAGCGCAACGAGACGATCGAGCTTGGTGTCCTCGGCCTTATAGACCACGCCCATGCCGCCCTCGCCAAGCTTGTCGAGGATCCTATAGTGGCTGATGGACTGGCCGATCACGACGTTGAGATTGTACCGCCGAGCGCCTGATCGGGCTCAGAAAGAGCGGACGAGATCATCAAACGCAGCGTCTGGGACGCGCGTGCCATATAACCAGAGCGGCCAACCCATGCGTTCAGACACAACTGAGAAGCCGCTGGCCACCGTCAAAACGAGGATAGTTTCAAGGGTTCACACGACATGAATGCGACATGATCCCATCGGTTTGTCACTTACCATTCAGTCCGTCGCGCCAGGCGATTGCTTCGAGTTCAACCCGAACTGCGTCCTCGACGGCAACTACCGGGCGCGCCTGGAATTCAAATGCAGGGAAGGTCGAGCAAACCTTGTGAACCGTCAACGGATCGTCACAGTCCACCAACATATGCCCTCCCCACTCGCCGACCCGCACTACGAACACCTCGATCTTGAGATTGGCCGGCGCCTCCCACTGACCAAACACATCCAGAATTCGCTTCTGGGCATTCTCGTACTCGGTAGGCGAACCCTGCGGGCGTTCAAACCAGCTGATCATGTACTTCATCGATATCCTCGTCTATTGCAAATGGTCTGACCGATCACAACCGACTAAGTCTACTCCTCGGCGATAGCGTTTGTAACAAACGGTAGGGTCGGGAACTGGCGCGGTGGCCCGTTAGGACGTCGGCTTGGCTGTATCCGGGGTTTCCCCCTTCGTGCCCGTTTAGCCGTGTCCGTAGCTCCGTTTCCAGCTCCCGCCACCTCGCACGCAGCGTGCGGATTTCCCGCACTACGCGCTCCTGCACACTTCACGACAAGATTTATGTGACCTATCCGGCCGGGGCCGCTTTCGTAGACAGCCCAGGAGTCGTCACCCAAATCTGAGTGTCCGCTCCCACCATCGACTACTCCACCGCTTCCATCCGAAGCCTTGGCATAACACCGAAGCCATTCCGCCTTCCTCTTGCCGTATTGTCCTCGTCTAGGATCCTGCAGATTACTGGACGCTTTTATCATTCGTCCCTGCCTCCCGTTGTTGACGAAGACGTCATCTGCAGTAAGGCCCCTTCGCTCCACGGGCGTTACCCCGCTTCATCACTACTACGAACCTCGGTAGGGTCGGGAACTGGCGCGGTGGCCCGTTAGGACGTCGGCTTGGCTGTATCCGGGGTTTCCCCCTTCGTGCCCGTTTAGCCGTGTCCGTAGCTCCGTTTCCAGCTCCCGCCACCTCGCACGCAGCGTGCGGATTTCCCGCACTACGCGCTCCTGCACACTTCACGACAAGATTTATGTGACCTATCCGGCCGGGGCCGCTTTCGTAGACAGCCCAGGAGTCGTCACCCAAATCTGAGTGTCCGCTCCCACCATCGACTACTCCACCGCTTCCATCCGAAGCCTTGGCATAACACCGAAGCCATTCCGCCTTCCTCTTGCCGTATTGTCCTCGTCTAGGATCCTGCAGATTACTGGACGCTTTTATCATTCGCCCCTGCCTCACCGCGTTGACTCAGACCCCATGTGCAGCAAGGCCCCTTCGCTCCACGGGCGTTACCCCGCTTCTTCACTACTACGAACCTAGCCGCCACCCTCTCGCCTTCCTGTCAGCGCCGGTGTAAGAATCCCCGTATCGCCGGAATAAAATTCCCCACCCGTAGCTTGCGTCGGAGCCGACCCTGGAAGCAGGAGGTACAAGGCGCTGTTACGGAGTTCAGATGTGCAAGAAATCGAAGAATTAGTTCGACAAGGGGTGAGCCTCGCCAAGATCAGCGAGCTCACGGGATTTGACCGCAAGACGGTTCGCAAGTACTTAAGGCAGGACGATCCGACGCCCAGATACGGCCCGCGCAAGCCGCGTCCGTCCAAGCTGGATCGCTTCAAGCCGTTTATCGAAGACCGCCTCAAGGCCGGCGTCTGGAATGCCGTCGTGCTGTTGCGTGAGCTGCGAGAACACGGCTACTCGGGCGGCTATACGATCCTCAAGGATCACCTACAGCCGTTGCGAGAAGCCGCAACCACGGTGGCCGTGTGGCGCTTTGAAACACCCGCAGGCAAACAGGCTCAGGTCGATTGGGGCCATCTCGGCGAGATCACCGCCGACGGCAAGACTCGCAAGCTTTGGGGTTTCGTCTTCACGCTCGGTCACAGCCGGGCCATCATGGCCGCCGCGGCGACCGACCAGAAGCTGCCGACGCTGCTGCGCATGCACGAGGAAGCCTTCCGGCAACTCGGCGGCGTGCCGCAAGAGATCCTCTACGACCGCATGAAGACGGTCTTGGAGGGGGTCGACGAGCGCGGCGAGCTCAAGTGGAATCAAACCTTCAAGGACTTCGCCGACTATTGGGGCTTCACCCCGCGGGCCTGCAAACCTTACCGCGCGCAGACCAAGGGCAAGGTCGAATCGGGCGTCAAGTACGTGCGCCGCAACTTCCTGTGCGGACGCACGGCGACGAGCCTGGATGATCTCAACAACCAGCTGCACGCTTGGGTCTGGGAGGTCTCGAACCGGCGCGTTCACGGCACCACTCACAGCCAAGTGTTAGAGAGTTGGGAGTCTGAAAAGACCGCCTTGCAGTCTCTCGACAAGCGTCCGCCGTATCCCCTCGCGGACGCCGAGTCGAGGCGTGTGAGCCGGGACGCCTTCGTGGCCTGGCGCTCCAACCGCTACTCGGTTCCCTGGCAAGACGCCGGCGCCGAAGTCTCGTTGCGCGAACTGGCCGGCCGGCTCGAGGTATGGCGCGGAGCCGAGCGGATCGCCGTTCACGAGTTGATCGACGACCGCCACCAAATCGTTGTTCGCAAAGAGCATCATGCCGACATTCCGCTGCACGTCGCCAAGCGTCCAGGAGGAAAAACGTGCATTCACATCCAAGCCGGCGCACCCCAAGTCGAAGTGCGGCCGCTAGCGGCTTACGAAAGCGCCGCCGCCGGAGGTGCGCTGTGACCGCCATCGAACAGCTTCACGAACGGCTCGAAGCACTGGGGCTGAAGACCATCGACGATCGCTTGGAAGCGCTGCTTGAACAAGCAGCCAAGGCTGAACCGGCCTACGCCGACTTCCTGCTCGACGTCGTCAGCGCCGAGGCCGACGCTCGCCGACAACGCTATCTCAAGACGCGTCTACAGCTCGCGCATCTGCCCTATGTCAAGACTTTCGAACAGTTCGACTTCGACTTTCAACCATCGATCGACGAGCGCCAAATCCAAGAGCTGCGCACGTTGCGCTTCGTGCACGAAGCCTCCAACGTGATCTTCCTCGGGCCACCCGGCGTTGGCAAGACGCATCTCTCGGTTGCCTTGGCCGAGGCTGCGATCCAAGCCGGTTTCGGAGCCTACTTCATCACCGCGCACGACTTGATCGCCGATCTGTCGAAGGCCATCCGCGAAGGACGGCTACAACGAAGGATGCGCATCTACCTCGCGCCGAAGGTGCTGATCGTCGACGAGATGGGTTACCTTCCGCTCGACGAGCTGGGGGCGACGATCTTCTTCCAACTCGTCAGCGCGCGTTACGAACGCGGCAGCATCATCCTGACCTCGAACAAGAGCTACGCCGATTGGGGCTCGATCTTTTCCGACCCGATCATCGCCACGGCGATCCTGGATCGACTGTTGCATCACTCGACGACGGTGAACATTCGCGGCGAGAGCTTTCGCTTGAAGGAGCGCCGAAGAGCCGGTTTGCTCTCGCGGCCGGAAGATCAGTCCGGCGAACGGCCGACGGTCGATGCGGCTGACGCGGCGAGCCCTGGTCGCAAGAGCGGGGGAAGTGGAAGATGAGTTTTTTCAGGCATGGGCAAATCTATCGATCCGATGGGCGTTGGGCAGCGGAAAAGAAGCCGGGAGCGATCTCGGCCGCCGCTCCCGGCACTCATCGTCTCGCTGAGTTTGCGGCCGGGTATTCCTTGGCGGGTTGCTCTCCAGCATTGCCCGCCTCCGCTTCCCCGGCTAGCTCCATGCTTAGCAACACGGTGGTGGTCCACAAAACCACCACCGCAACCAGGGTGGGGAATTTTCAACCGGCGAAAACGGGATTTTTCATCCGGCCTTGACACTTCCACCGATTTCCTGGTTTCGCCAGTTATACGGCTTCCCTGCTCCGCCGATTTCTCGACGGGACGAGGAGGGTTTCTCCAGTTGCTTAGCATGTCCTTGTCACCGTGCTGCCCCTACCACCCCGCCGGAGTGACACAACGCCTCGGTCAGTCTGCGTCCTGCCATGCTGCCTTCACCCGTGACAGGGGGGCTCGGCCTCCGAGGTTTGAGCTTTTCGAGGCCACCTGTGGGTTCACTCTCGTTACGGCCCGGTGACTCGCTCACCATCCCTAGTGTAGTGCGCCATAAATAATGTAACTTATAGTATCTTCGTGTCGCCTTTACTAGTAGAAGGCACACGGATGCGAAGAGCAGAGCCAGTCCCATTGACGCAGGAGCAGCGTAGGCAGTTGGAGCGCTACGCGAACGGTCGTCGGGTCGCTGTTCGTCTGGCGTTGCGAGCCAGGATCATCGTGCTCGCCGCCGACGGTCTTGAGAACAAACGGATTGCCGCGCAGCTGTCGGTCTCGCGTCAGTTGGTGGCGCGCTGGCGAAGCCGTTTTCTTGAATCCGGCGTCGCCGGCATCGAAAAGGACGCCCCGCGGCCCGGCCGTAAGCCCGCCATCTGCTCCCCAACAGTGCAACAGATCATCCACAAGACGACCCGCGAAACGCCAGCCAACGCCACCCATTGGAGCCGCCGCACGATGGCCGCCGCGGTCGGCGTCAGCGCCTCCACCGTGGGTCGCATTTGGCGCGCCCACGGCCTCAAGCCGCATCGCGTCAAGACCTTCAAACTCAGCAACGACCCGCGCTTCGCCGAAAAACTCGACGACATCATCGGACTTTATCTCAACCCGCCCGAGCATGCCCTCGTTCTTTGCCTCGACGAGAAGTCACAGATTCAAGCCCTCGACCGCACCCAGCCCGGCCTGCCCCTGAAAAAGGGACGCGGCCGGACCATGACCCACGACTACAAACGCAACGGCACAACCACCTTGTTCGCCGCGCTCAACACGCTCGACGGCTCGGTGATCGGAACCTGCATGCCCAAGCACCGCCACCAAGAATGGCTGCGCTTCTTGCGCTTGCTTGAAAACCAGACCCCCAAGGACAAGCAGATCCATTTGATCGTGGACAACTATGCCACTCACAAACACGCCACGGTGAAACGCTGGCTGCAGCGCAATAAACGCTTCCACGTCCATTTCACGCCCACCTCAGCGTCGTGGCTGAACATGGTGGAGAGGTTCTTCCGAGACCTCACCGATAAGCGCATCCGCCACGGTGTCTTTCGTAGCGTCGGCGAACTCACCACCGCCATCGAAGACTACATCGCTCGACACAATCAGCAGCCCAAGCCCTTCATCTGGACTGCTACCGCTTCCGACACCCTTGAGAAGGTCAAGCGCGGCAAAGCCGCTCTTCTTAAGGTTCAATCTGATTGACGCACTACACTAGGATGGCTTTGTCGGTTGGCTTCATCGTCTTCGTTTCCTCCACCGATGCAACCCAAGCTACGGGGCTCTGACTTCTACCCCGGTGGGTCTGTCTCCCACTGAACATGCCAACCTTAGCTGGACGCACCCGCCACCCTCTCGCCTTCCACCGATTTCCTGGTTTCGCCAGTTATACGGCTTCCCTGCTCCGCCGATTTCTCGACGGGACGAGGAGGGTTTCTCCAGTTGCTTAGCATGTCCTTGTCACCGTGCTGCCCCTACCACCCCGCCGGAGTGACACAACGCCTCGGTCAGTCTGCGTCCTGCCATGCTGCCTTCACCCGTGACAGGGGGGCTCGGCCTCCGAGGTTTGAGCTTTTCGAGGCCACCTGTGGGTTCACTTTCATTACGGCCCGGTGACTCGCTCACCATCCCTAGGATGGCTTTGTCGGTTGGCTTCATCGTCTTCGTTTCCTCCACCGATGCAACCCAAGCTACGGGGCTCTGACTTCTACCCCGGTGGGTCTGTCTCCCACTGAACATGCCAGCCTTAGCTGGACGCACCTGCCACAAACTCTCCACGAAGAGCACGCCGAAACCCCAGCGAGATTGCTCTAACGACCTGTTTCTAGGCCTTTCAGCGATTTCCGTCTGTCTCCAGTTGGGCGGGGACTAATTTTCATTAGCTACACGTCAAACGGTCGAATTGCCGGCTTCGGAACGAGTCCGATGGGGTGACCGGCTCGGGGCGGAACCTCAATCAAGCGTGATTTTTCACTAGTTTCCAGCAGTATCGCCCTATCTCGTTCATTCCCCATGGGTAAGTCCTTCAGGCTAGAAAACGCAGGGCAGCCAAGTTTCGCACGCTTTTGCGGCACAATATCCGGCGGGGAGGGGCTCGCATGTTCCCCGGTAATCTGTTCAGCGATAGAGTTAGGCTCGTGATGTTGCCTGTGTTGCGTGCGAGTTCTCTGTCGGCTCAAGGCCCCCGGGGGCCGAGCGGTGGATTGTTCGTGATCCACAAAGACAAAATGATCGACAAACGCCTTTTCTCCAAAGGAACTCATCGGATACATGCGATCGACATCTTTCGCGAGAACGTCAAGGGACAGTTCGGACCGTTCGATCAATTCCTCAGCCAATAAGCAACAACGCCTCTGCCCAAGGCTTGGATGTCCGTCATCGATGCTGTCGAAGCCCTGAAGTTCGCAGCGGCCCCCGGAGTCGGGTTTCGCATCAAGGGCGGAGTAAAATTGGACCACTTCAGCTTCGGCCGCAAAATCGACCAGTTTGAGGGCTGAGCCGAAGAGAACGTGAGCGAAGCCGGACGAGGAGGTGCGCTTCTTCTGAGATTTAGTCGGACGGCTGGAACGCAGGCTGAGGGCGCCCTATGCATTTATAGGATCGTGGAAGAGGTCTTGTTGAAGGGTTTATAATTCCTATCCAACTCAACCACCAGGGGCTATTTCGAGAAGTGAGTGATTCATACGAAAACATCGGACGCGGTCCAAATTTGAATCGGCCAGCCCAGCAGCCACAATCGTCGCCATTGACGGTGTCGGTGCTGCGTACTCCAGACGCCTGCTTCGACAACCTGCCGCTGTGGGACTACGAGCCTCAGTACTTCACAAGTACGCTCTACGGCCTGGAGGTACGTATCGCGTACTATGACCTCGGCGAGCAGGGAGCCGAGGAGACGATCCTGCTCACGCACGGCATGTCGACCTGGTCGTACCTCTACCGTCGGATGATCCCACCGCTCGTCAGCGCGGGGCATCGCGTCATCTTGTTTGACCAGGTGGGCTGCGGCCGTAGCGACAAGCCGAGCCGCGAGGAGGGCTACACTTACGAGCGGCACATCGGCTGGAACATCGATCTGCTCATCAACCACCTGCACCTCAAAGGCGTCACCGTGGTGCTGCAGGACTGGGGCGGTCTGATCGGTACCCGCGTTGTCGCGGCGCACCCCGGTGCGTTCCGCCGCCTCGTCATCGCGAACACGATGCTGCCGACCTGCGACGACCGCTTCTTCAAGGTCTCGCCCGGTTTCTACAGCTGGAAGACATTCGCATTCCGCACGGGGCTCAAGGACGACATCTGGACGGAGGAACGCGGCGGGCGATGGCCCGGTCAAATCTTGGCGCAAAAGGCGGTCGGACCGAGCAACCCCAAGATGGACCCGGCGGAGAGGGCAGCGTACGACGCGCCGTACCCCGATGACACCTACAAAGCAGGAGCGAGGATGTTCCCAGAGCTCGTCCCAACGCCGTCAACGGATCCCACCAGCCGCCCGATGATGGCGGAGGCTGAGAACAACGCCGCGGCTTGGGGCGTGTTCCAGAGGTTCACCAAGCCGGTGCTGCTCGCGTTCAGTGACGAGGACACGGTCATGGCCGGCGGCGAGGCAATCTGGCTGGAGCACTGCCCAGGTACAAAGCACCCTGGCGTGAAGCATGTAACGATCAGCGGCGTCGGACATTTCCTGCAAGACGGCGGGGCAGAGCAGCTGCTTGGGGCTATTGCCGCCTTCATCAGCGCCACACCGCCTGCATCCATCGAACCTCTCCGCGCGGGGCCCCCTGGAGGCGAGACAGCGATAGCAGCGAAGGCTGCCACAGAGGCTGCTGCCACAGAGCGAGCGGTAGCGCACGGCGACGTCGGAATCTCAACGCCCTCCGACAGGGGCAATTCCTTCATCGCACCTACTCCAGAAGGGCGCACACCGTATCAATAAGCACGGGTAAACGCAGGAACAAATGGTCACCCGCATCCACTACCCGCAGGAAGATTCACCTCACGTGATCGGCGAGTGTATCGCACCTTTCCTGACATCAATCAGATAATTCCGGCTCCGTTACCAATCGTGTAAGTCTGATGAACCCCACAGAGACAAGGAAGCTGGGAAGGACCGATGTAGAGTTGACGCAGTTCGGCTTCGGTGCGGCCTCGCTGGGGGAAATCTTTTCTTTGGTGAGTGAACAGGATGCGTTTGCGACGCTGCAAACACTCTGGAAACATGGAGTCCGCTACATCGATACGGCTCCGTTGTACGGATTTGGGCTCAGCGAGCATAGGGTCGGCAGCTTTCTCTGTCAACAACCACGCCAGGATTTTGTTCTCTCCACAAAGGTGGGACGCATCCTCAAAGCCCCGAAAGTGAGGGCCGGTTTCAAGCCCCCGATCTTTTTGGGAGGTCTGCCTTTCGATCATGTCTTTGACTACAGCTACGACGGGATCATGCGTTCGTACGAAGACAGTCTGCAAAGGCTACGGCTAAACAGTATCGACCTGTTAGTGATTCACGACCTGGAGTTCGGTCACCACGGCGCGGAATTGCAGGCCTATCGGGACCAGTTTGCCGACAGTGGTTGGCGGGCCATCGAGAGGCTACGCTCAACGGGAGAGGTCCGTGCGATTGGAGCCGGAATCAACGAGTTTGGAGTGATTCCTTATTTTCTGGAACGATTCGACCTTGATTTTTTCATTCTCGCGCGGTACTACACCTTGCTCGAGCAGGGAGCCCTGGATGAAGAGCTGCCAATGTGCCAGGAGCGCAAAATAGGGATCGTCCAGGCGTCGGTATTCAACTCTGGAATTCTCGTCACAGGCCCTGTCGAAGGCGCGAAATACGTCTACCAGGATGCGCCCGCCGAGGTTCGGGAGAAGGTCTCGCAGATCGAGCAGGTTTGCCGTCGTCACAACGTCTCGATGGCCGCGGCGGCCATACAGTTTCCCCTGGCCCATCCCAGTGTGGCCTCTGTCATTCCCGGAGCGTTCCATCCGAGTCAGATTGAGGAGGATCTGGGGTTCTTCGAGGAGGCGATCCCCACCGCGTTGTGGGACGATCTCAAGGCGGAGGGGCTTGTTCGACCGGACGCCCCAACCCCTTAGCGACGACGAACGATTTCGAGGTGACTCGGAAGGGGAGCGGGCAGGAGCTTTGGTATCTGCCGAATGAGATTAGCGGGATCACGATGATGACGCCGGAGGACTATTGACGGTGTTGTCCCGTTTTGGTGGCCGTTGGCCCCATAACACCCTGCAACCAGAGGGACTGTGGGGGCGGCCCCCGCGCGCGCCCGCCCGATGTGACAGGCAACGTTGCCTCGCGACAGTCCGCCAGCTCTCCCCCTGCAACTCTTCTCTCAAGTCCCGAAACGAGCCGTGAACCGTCTCCTTCCCGGGGTCGTATTTCGGGGGCTAGGTCAAGATTCGGCGTAGCAACGCGATATTTCACTAGTTTTGAGGGGAACGGCTCCAAGTCGTTTGTTTCTTGAGCATTAGCCCCACTTTCGCTCGCGGCCGCCGTCAGTCAGATTTCTTGGACTCATCTAGTTTCTCGCGGGCCTCCCTCAGCCACTTCGGAGGACGGCCCCGTCGTGCCCCGCCACGACCGGCACCGATTGCTTCTAGCGCCGCGATGACGGCATCAAGTGCGTCGCGCTCGTCATGGAGTTCCGCGACAATCTTTTGTACATCCATGGTGTGGAGTTTACGCTCCGGTCACAGTGTCGTCAACCGAGGACTTCGAGTGAGGGTCAAGGTACAAGCGCTAGGGCACGATTAAACCCAGTCGTACTGGATCGATTCCGGGCGCGGCCATCAGAACGCTCGATCAGTCAAGCAAGCGAAATCTCATTAGCTATCCGCGGACGAGAGTCAATCGGTGCGCCCAAGGATTTATACCGGAGCAGATTTAGATCGAATTCAAATCCTTACCAGGCTTGAATCGGACCGCCTTGCCGGGAGGAATCATCACTTCTTCGCCGGTTCTCGGATTGCGGCCGATACCGGTCTTGCGCGGTCGAATGTTGAAGACACCGAACCGACGCAGTTCGATTCGCTCGCCCCGTGCCATCGAGCGCTTCATGGTCTCGACAATTGTTTCCACAGCCATTTCGGCTTTCGGCTTGCTCACACCTGTTCGATTGACAACTCTGCCTACGATGTCCTGCTTGATCATGCAATTCTCTCTAAGGGCTTGCCATCTCGTTACGGGGTCTAGAGTTGGGGTGGCGCGACCCGTTTTGAAAAACCAGTTACACCGGAAATTCCAATTTAGAAACTCGGCACGCACATGCTACAACCCCTGTCCTACTGAACACAAGTACTTTCGCAGCGGCTTCTCACGGTGGCGCAAGGAAGTTTCACGAGCTTTTCCTCGGACGGCTGGAATGCCCTCTACGGTGATGAACTGGCGGCCGCTCTGGGATGTATACGAGATCCTCCCCATCCGCTGTCCTCACGAACGACGGAGCGGCCTGATAACACCTGCTCCGTTATGTCCGTCCAGATCGAGACCAAACGGCATGCACCGGGTTCTCCCACGATCGCGAGGCGGCGATCTCTATGCGTCCTGGCCGACTAGGCGAGCACTGTCGTGCCCCAAGGGCTGTCGATGACCATCTTCCAGGAGCCGTCGGCCTGACGCTGCATGACGTCATATCCGCTGCCGCTCATCTCGACTGACCCACCGTCCACGCCCGTCCCTGTCAGGGTCCAGTCCATCACGGTCGAGGCAAGCTCTCCCGCCGAGATCGTCTTAGACTTGATGATCGAGAGGTTTGGCTTCATCGCTATAAAGGAGTTCAGCGTCTCTCGCAGCGCTTCACTGCCGGCCACCTCCTCGCCGTTCTCGTTTACAAACACGGCGTCAGCCGTGTAACTGGAGTTTGGCCTTTCACTAGATGGGACGCGCGGTAAGCACGTTCTTGAGTTGTGAGGGATCTGAGAATGCTTGTGTCTCAAAACATTTTGAGGCATTCTTGTATCTAGTTGTTTAGCTTGTTGTGTAACTAGATTCATTTCCAAGGAGACCTCATGTCCTTCCCCACCAAACTGCAGTTGATCAAGCGCAAGGCTTCCCAACAGTTCTACGTCAACTTCCCCTCCGCCAGCGCTCAGATGCTCGACTTCCAGCCCGGCGAACAGCTCGAATGGATCCTGCTCGACCGCTCCCAACTCGTGCTCAATCGTTTGCAACCTCCGCCCGTCGAGTTGAAAAAAAAACTCCCGATCGAGTCGTCGACACCTTCTCCCGACTCTTCGCCAAAGGCCTCAACCCCCACGCCCGACAAAGCGTGAACGACCACCTCACCCGCCTCGCTCTCGGTGCCGCCGTCTGCCTCGGCCGCTCCACCATCACCGGCCTGCTACATGCCTCCGGCGAGAGCTTTCAGGACTGGAGCGCCGGCTACCGCCTGTTCTCGCAACAACGCGTCGAGCCGCAACGCCTGCTCGATGCCTCGCGCCGCGAGGTGCTCGCTCGCTTGCCGCCCGAGGCTCCCTTGGTCGTCGCCATCGACGATACACTGCTCGCCAAGTCGAGTCTCAAAACGCCCGGCGTGAGTTGGCGGCGCGATCCGCTTGGACCCAAGTTTCAGGCCAACTTGATTCTCGTGCAGCGCTTCTTGCAATTCTCGGCAGCACTGCCTCCCAGCGAGCGGCAGCAGCCGGCGCGACTCATTCCGATCGGCTTGGAACACGCGCCGACTCCGCGCCGACCGTCGAAGAAGGCCACGGACGAGGTTTGGAAACAGTACCGGCGCGAGGCTCGCAAGTGCAGCTTAACGGCCCTCGCCGCCAGGCACATCGCGCGCTTGCGCGAGGCCATGAACGCCGATCCCGGAGGCGCTGACAGAGCCTTGCACCTCGTCGTTGATGGCGCTTACACCAACCGCACGGTGTTCGGATCGTTGCCCGCCGAGGTGACGTTGATCGGCCGCATTCGTTCCGACGCCAAGCTATATCATCTGCCCCTCGAGCAGCCCGGCAAAGGCCGCAGGCGTTGTTACGGCGAACGCGCGCCGACGCCCGAGCAACTCCGCCAGGACGACAACGTGCCGTGGCAAACGGTCGAGGTTTTTGCCGCCGGCAGCCTGCACCAGTTCAAAGTGAAGACGCTCGCGCCGCTGCGTTGGCGGCCGGCGGGAGGCAAGCGGGACTTGCGTTTGGTGGTGATCGCACCGTTGGGTTATCGGCCGCGGGCGGGCTCGAAGGTGCTGTATCGCAAGCCGGCGTATTTGATTGTCAGCGATCCGAGTTTGGGGCTGGAGCAGATCGTGCGGCAGTACGTTTGGCGCTGGGAGATCGAGGTCAACTTCCGTGAGCAGAAGACGCTGTTGGGAGTCGGACAGGCGCAGGTGCGGCAGCCGGACGCGGTCGAGCGGGTCCCTCAATTTATGACGGCGGTGTATGCGCTACTGCTGTTGGCGGGCGCGAGTTGGAGCCGCCAACAGGGCGTGGACGACGCCTTGCCGCGACCGCACTGGCGACGCCGCTCGCAGCCGCAACGGCTCACCACGCAACGGCTGATCAGCCACCTGCGGGCCGAGCTTTGGGCGGACGGCGTGCAGCGGCAACATTTCTGCGGCTTGCGGAACACTTCGCAATCCAACACGAAGCTGCAGAAACTCCCAAGAGGCGCTCCGCCTGCAGCAATCTACGCTTCCGGCTAACGCCAATCCCCTATTTCCGCACCCTACCCCAAACTTCAACCCTCTTTGAACAGCCAAACTCCAGAACACGGCGTCAGCCGTGTAGTGCTCGAGGATTGCATCCACGTCACCGGAGTTGAAGGCCGCGAGAAAGGCCTGCAATGATTCTTGAACGGTTGTTGCCATTGGTTTGTTCTCTCCTTCTTAAGCGTCGGTCGGTGGAAGTGTACTGGCCTGGAGCGACGGAAGTCAATCGCACGCGCGGAAGTTGTGCGACCATTCATGACATCGGGATATCGCGACAGTAAAGTTCGGAATAAGGGTTAACCCAAGTGCTGTGAGCAGCTTAGCCTGCTCGCGGTCACGGAACTCTTCGTACCAGCTCTGGACGATGCGGGTCCCGAGGGGAGGGTCGCTTGGCCGTCCTCGTTTCCAACCGTGTCGGTCATCAAGGAGCGGCCGTCACAGGCTGAATCGGATTTGGATAGCTGACGAGCGTCAGTGTGGACGACACAGCCTCGACGACGCAGCTTCGTTCGATGAGAGGCTGGCGACCACCCGTGGCCGCAACCGTCGAGCATTCAACGACAAAGCCTTACTGTTCGGGTGTCAAGGCCGGATGAAAAATCCCGTTTTCGCCGGTTGAAAATTCCCCACCCTGGTTGCGGTGGTGGTTTTGTGGACCACCACCGTGTTGCTAAGCATGGAGCTAGCCGGGGAAGCGGAGGCGGGCAATGCTGGAGAGCAACCCGCCAAGGAATACCCGGCCGCAAACTCAGCGAGACGATGAGTGCCGGGAGCGGCGGCCGAGATCGCTCCCGGCTTCTTTTCCGCTGCCCAACGCCCATCGGATCGATAGATTTGCCCATGCCTGAAAAAACTCATCTTCCACTTCCCCCGCTCTTGCGACCAGGGCTCGCCGCGTCAGCCGCATCGACCGTCGGCCGTTCGCCGGACTGATCTTCCGGCCGCGAGAGCAAACCGGCTCTTCGGCGCTCCTTCAAGCGAAAGCTCTCGCCGCGAATGTTCACCGTCGTCGAGTGATGCAACAGTCGATCCAGGATCGCCGTGGCGATGATCGGGTCGGAAAAGATCGAGCCCCAATCGGCGTAGCTCTTGTTCGAGGTCAGGATGATGCTGCCGCGTTCGTAACGCGCGCTGACGAGTTGGAAGAAGATCGTCGCCCCCAGCTCGTCGAGCGGAAGGTAACCCATCTCGTCGACGATCAGCACCTTCGGCGCGAGGTAGATGCGCATCCTTCGTTGTAGCCGTCCTTCGCGGATGGCCTTCGACAGATCGGCGATCAAGTCGTGCGCGGTGATGAAGTAGGCTCCGAAACCGGCTTGGATCGCAGCCTCGGCCAAGGCAACCGAGAGATGCGTCTTGCCAACGCCGGGTGGCCCGAGGAAGATCACGTTGGAGGCTTCGTGCACGAAGCGCAACGTGCGCAGCTCTTGGATTTGGCGCTCGTCGATCGATGGTTGAAAGTCGAAGTCGAACTGTTCGAAAGTCTTGACATAGGGCAGATGCGCGAGCTGTAGACGCGTCTTGAGATAGCGTTGTCGGCGAGCGTCGGCCTCGGCGCTGACGACGTCGAGCAGGAAGTCGGCGTAGGCCGGTTCAGCCTTGGCTGCTTGTTCAAGCAGCGCTTCCAAGCGATCGTCGATGGTCTTCAGCCCCAGTGCTTCGAGCCGTTCGTGAAGCTGTTCGATGGCGGTCACAGCGCACCTCCGGCGGCGGCGCTTTCGTAAGCCGCTAGCGGCCGCACTTCGACTTGGGGTGCGCCGGCTTGGATGTGAATGCACGTTTTTCC
The DNA here is from genome assembly GCA_965247305.1 of Bryobacterales bacterium. Taxonomy (GTDB): domain Bacteria; phylum Acidobacteriota; class Terriglobia; order Bryobacterales; family UBA6623; genus CATQHP01. The sequence continues at coordinate 1,101,851 of OZ252030.1, forward strand.
TCCTGGACGCTTGGCGACGTGCAGCGGAATGTCGGCATGATGCTCTTTGCGAACAACGATTTGGTGGCGGTCGTCGATCAACTCGTGAACGGCGATCCGCTCGGCTCCGCGCCATACCTCGAGCCGGCCGGCCAGTTCGCGCAACGAGACTTCGGCGCCGGCGTCTTGCCAGGGAACCGAGTAGCGGTTGGAGCGCCAGGCCACGAAGGCGTCCCGGCTCACACGCCTCGACTCGGCGTCCGCGAGGGGATACGGCGGACGCTTGTCGAGAGACTGCAAGGCGGTCTTTTCAGACTCCCAACTCTCTAACACTTGGCTGTGAGTGGTGCCGTGAACGCGCCGGTTCGAGACCTCCCAGACCCAAGCGTGCAGCTGGTTGTTGAGATCATCCAGGCTCGTCGCCGTGCGTCCGCACAGGAAGTTGCGGCGCACGTACTTGACGCCCGATTCGACCTTGCCCTTGGTCTGCGCGCGGTAAGGTTTGCAGGCCCGCGGGGTGAAGCCCCAATAGTCGGCGAAGTCCTTGAAGGTTTGATTCCACTTGAGCTCGCCGCGCTCGTCGACCCCCTCCAAGACCGTCTTCATGCGGTCGTAGAGGATCTCTTGCGGCACGCCGCCGAGTTGCCGGAAGGCTTCCTCGTGCATGCGCAGCAGCGTCGGCAGCTTCTGGTCGGTCGCCGCGGCGGCCATGATGGCCCGGCTGTGACCGAGCGTGAAGACGAAACCCCAAAGCTTGCGAGTCTTGCCGTCGGCGGTGATCTCGCCGAGATGGCCCCAATCGACCTGAGCCTGTTTGCCTGCGGGTGTTTCAAAGCGCCGCACGGCCACCGTGGTTGCGGCTTCTCGCAACGGCTGTAGGTGATCCTTGAGGATCGTATAGCCGCCCGAGTAGCCGTGTTCTCGCAGCTCACGCAACAGCACGACGGCATTCCAGACGCCGGCCTTGAGGCGGTCTTCGATAAACGGCTTGAAGCGATCCAGCTTGGACGGACGCGGCTTGCGCGGGCCGTATCTGGGCGTCGGATCGTCCTGCCTTAAGTACTTGCGAACCGTCTTGCGGTCAAATCCCGTGAGCTCGCTGATCTTGGCGAGGCTCACCCCTTGTCGAACTAATTCTTCGATTTCTTGCACATCTGAACTCCGTAACAGCGCCTTGTACCTCCTGCTTCCAGGGTCGGCTCCGACGCAAGCTACGGGTGGGGAATTTTATTCCGGCGATACGGGGATTCTTACACCGGCGCTGACACGGGCCTCGCTAGCCAGACGTTGCCTTTTGTCTCAACCAGATTGAAGACCATTCGGTTACCTCCAATCGACATCTTGAATCCCTCGCCACCCGTTGGCGCTAGGCGCCTGTCGTGGAAGTGATAGACGGCTTCAGGTTCCGAGACCGGCAATTTCGTCGAGGCGTCTAGTCGTCTGGTCCAGATGCAGTTGCCGCCGTCGGCGGTGGATATGTAGTAAACCCCGTTTCCGTCAGGCGACCACCAAGGGGCGGTTGAGGAGTCAGCGGCGTTGGAGACGGCAATCCATTCGTCTTCGCGGGAAGGCTCTCCTTCAGGGTAGGGCGCTATGAAGATCTGGGATTGTCCCCCGGACTTCGTGCCGGTAAAAGCGAGCCAGCGATCGTCGGGCGAGAAGCGGGCGACATAGGTGGCATAGCTTTGGGATTCGATCACGGCCGACCGACTGCCGCTATCGTGATCGATCACATCGATTCTATTTCTCTGAACCACATGTAGGGTCATGTTCCGGCTGGCAGCCCAGTGTCGAGGGCGCCTGCAGTCAGCACAGATGACCTCCCCCGGCCCGCCTTCGGTTGAAAGAAGAATATTTCGCCCTTCTAGTGTAGTGCGCCATAAATAATGTAACTTGTAGTATCTTCGTGTCGCCTTTACTAGTAGAAGGCACACGGATGCGAAGAGCAGAGCCAGTCCCATTGACGCAGGAGCAGCGTAGGCAGTTGGAGCGCTACGCGAACGGTCGTCGGGTCGCTGTTCGTCTGGCGTTGCGAGCCAGGATCATCGTGCTCGCCGCCGACGGTCTTGAGAACAAACGGATTGCCGCGCAGCTGTCGGTCTCGCGTCAGTTGGTGGCGCGCTGGCGAAGCCGTTTTCTTGAATCCGGCGTCGCCGGCATCGAAAAGGACGCCCCGCGGCCCGGCCGTAAGCCCGCCATCTGCTCCCCAACAGTGCAACAGATCATCCACAAGACGACCCGCGAAACGCCAGCCAACGCCACCCATTGGAGCCGCCGCACGATGGCCGCCGCGGTCGGCGTCAGCGCCTCCACCGTGGGTCGCATTTGGCGCGCCCACGGCCTCAAGCCGCATCGCGTCAAGACCTTCAAACTCAGCAACGACCCGCGCTTCGCCGAAAAACTCGACGACATCATCGGACTTTATCTCAACCCGCCCGAGCATGCCCTCGTTCTTTGCCTCGACGAGAAGTCACAGATTCAAGCCCTCGACCGCACCCAGCCCGGCCTGCCCCTGAAAAAGGGACGCGGCCGGACCATGACCCACGACTACAAACGCAACGGCACAACCACCTTGTTCGCCGCGCTCAACACGCTCGACGGCTCGGTGATCGGAACCTGCATGCCCAAGCACCGCCACCAAGAATGGCTGCGCTTCTTGCGCTTGCTTGAAAACCAGACCCCCAAGGACAAGCAGATCCATTTGATCGTGGACAACTATGCCACTCACAAACACGCCACGGTGAAACGCTGGCTGCAGCGCAATAAACGCTTCCACGTCCATTTCACGCCCACCTCAGCGTCGTGGCTGAACATGGTGGAGAGGTTCTTCCGAGACCTCACCGATAAGCGCATCCGCCACGGTGTCTTTCGTAGCGTCGGCGAACTCACCACCGCCATCGAAGACTACATCGCTCGACACAATCAGCAGCCCAAGCCCTTCATCTGGACTGCTACCGCTTCCGACACCCTTGAGAAGGTCAAGCGCGGCAAAGCCGCTCTTCTTAAGGTTCAATCTGATTGACGCACTACACTAGCCCGGCACTATCGCGGTAGACCGCTTGCGTTCCGTCGGGGCTGAGGACCGCCGCCGTGTCCTCGTCCTCAGGTGTAAACGTGAGCCGCCGATCCTCGCCGCTTTCCATGTCGCGAATCCAGACGTCGATATTTCCGCCGCGGTCCGAAGTGAAGAGCATCTTGCGGCCGTCGGAGGAGAGCGTGGGGTCGAACTCGCTGGCGACATCGTTTGTCATGCGCTCCAATTCGCCGCATACGACCCCAGTGTTTGGATCGATGCAGAGACTCCACAGATCCACCGTCCTCTCGAGGTTTGCGAAGGCGATCGTTCCGTCCCGCGGCGCCCACGGATGAACATGGAACCCAGGGCCTTGGGTGATCTGTTCAAGCTCCTCGCCGATGACACCGGTGCGGCGCGAGATCGGAATCGACCAAAGGTTTACGCTGTCATTCAACGCGCCGGAGAACACAATCCGGTCCCCATCCGCCTCCGACAGCCATGTCTCGGCCACCGGGCGAAACCCGGCTCGGTAGGGATAACGCAACTGGTGTCTGTCGATGACTTGGAGGGCTCGAGTCGCGGTCGTTGTTCCGTCTAGTCGAGCGATCACCCAATCGCGAATAGAGAGCGAGAAGAGAAAGCTCTGACTGTCGGGAAACCACAGCGGCCGGTTGACGCCGATCTTCTCCGGATATTCGAGCAGCAGGAGCGTTTGCGGCTGTCCGCCTTCGGGAGCGACCAGATGGATCGGCGATCTCCACCCGGGCTGGAAAGCGACCCACTTGCCGTCGGGAGAATAGCGAGCGCGCTCTCCGTCCTTGGCCAACAGCCGAAGCTCGCCGCCAAAGGTTGAGACAACATAAATTCCCTTCGGATCCCGGTCTGAGGTGAACGCGATCTCCGTGCCGTCGGGAGAAAACGCCGGCTCGTAGTCGTCCGCCGTGCTGAAGGTCAATTGAATCGGCTGCGACTCGCCGACTTGCTGCACCCAGATGTTCAGGTCGCCTCCGGCGCCGCGGTCGGAAGAGTAGGCCAGCAGCTTGCTGTCCGCGGAGAGGGTCGGCTCGAAGGTTAGCTCTGAGTCCACAGTCGCCCGAGACAGCACCCATCGGCTCGGGGTTTCGTCCGGTCCGTTTTTCCAGATCAGCGCGGCAAGAAGGGCCAACGCGACGGCGAAGAAAAGGATTCGTCGCCTACCCGGTGGGCCAGCCGAACCGGGATGAGACGGCGGCTTCGAGCCGTCGGTTGCGTCTCCGGATACGGGTGCGATGAAACGGTAGCCGCGCTTCGGCAGGGTCTCGAGGTAGCGTGGGGCGCCGGCCGAATCTCCTAGCGCCTGACGAATCTTCCGCACCGCCGTCGAAAGCCCGTCCTCGAAATCGACGAAGGTCTCGCCCGGCCAAAGTCGCTGCTGCAGCTCCTCGCGGCTGACGACCTCGCCCGGCCTCTCAACCAAAGCCTTGAGCACCTGGAAGGGCTGCTCCTGGAGGCGGACTCTCACCCCACTCTTGCGCAGCTCGCCGCTGCTAAGGTCGAGTTCGAACACGCCGAAGCGCTGAACTCTGGAACTGCCTGATGCCACCGCTCCTCCGACGCCCAGATTCTAGCGCTGCAGGATAACTGGTGAAACAAACGTTGCCACAAACGATGCTCCGAGAGCGTCCCAAACCCCCCGCCAATGCTCTCTAATGACCTGTTTATAGGCATTTGAGCGATTTCGACCTGTTGTCAGTTGGGCGTGAAAATAAATTTAAATATCTACCCGTCAGACTGCTCGAATGGGCGCTTTCGGCGGGTCCCGGCGGTGGCGAGAACGTTCGTGACATGGAGATTTCACGACAGGAACTGGGGTGTCGATCCATAAGCCTCTTCTGATCTATTTGCTAGGGTGATTTCGGTCCCGGAAACCTTCCCGACCTTTTCGACAACTCAAACCATAGTTCGATCCTTGGTTAGCCGGCCTCCATACTACGTTCGTTGGTCTAGCGAGCCAGGTTCATGCGGCGAAGGATAGCTTGAAATCTGGGGTTCTCACGCAAACCATCCACCTCCGGCGAAGTCCTTATCCAAAACAGTTCAGTGCTGCGACGCTCCACCGCCTTCACGAGCCAATCAAGACATTGTTCGTGTTCTCCGAGGCCGAGGTGAATAATTCCCAGGTGATAGGGAAGCCGATGTTCTGGCAGGGGGCATTCTTCCGTCAGTTTCTCGATCAGGCTCCGAGCTTTTTCTGGGCTGCCGGACACGGCGTATCCGTAGCCCAAGTGCCCTTCTCCCCAAGGACCGCTTCGACCCCGCTCCAAGGCCGGGATTGCCTTCTCGTAGTCGCCGGATTGCAGATAAGCCCTACCTAGGAAATGGTGATACCAAAAGTAGTCGGGATGGAGATCTAGGAGCTTGCGGAGCTCTCGCGCTGCTTCGTCGTAGCGACGCTGCATGAACAGGACGACGCCCGGCCCCAAGTTGACGATGGGTGTTACCGGGTCAAGGTCTGCCGCGCGCTTCCATTCGGCGAACGCCTCATCCAAACGGCCCGTTGGTTGCAGAACGAAAATCGCGTACCAGAGATGGCTCACCGGATATGAAGGCTCCAGCTCAATGGCGCGCAGAAACTCACGCTCAGCCGCCTCCCATTGGCAGTAGAACAGCGACTTAATGCCTCCCAGTGAAGCGTGTCCAGCTGCCAGATTAGGGTCTATCTGAAGCGCTTTGAGGGCCGCCGCCTCCGCCCTAGGAACCAGATCTTGAGGCGCCATCGAACCATAGAACCCCTCCAAGACGTAACAGTCGGCGAGGCCTGCGTGGGCGCGGGCGTAGTTCGGGTCTTCGGCAAGAGCTTGCTCGAAGTAGCCCATCGCCTTCTTGACGTCAGCAGCGGTTCGCTTGTACCAGAAGTGGCGCCCCTGTAAGCAAAGGTTGTAGGCCGTTAGGTTCTCCGTCTGCCGGCTTGTCAGGGACTCCAGCTCCGCCCCGCCAAGTTGGATCTTCAGCTGCTCGACTATCGCCTGGGAGATCTCATCCTGCACATCGAAGATGTCAGCCAAGACCCGATCGTAGCGCTCGGACCAGACTTCGTAGCCCTCGTCGATCTTGATCAGCTCAACATTGATGCGGACTCGCTCACCAGAGCGCCGCACGCTCCCTTCGAGGACGTGCTCGACGTTGAGATCTCGTCCGACTTCCTTAAGGCTCGGGCGTTTACCCTTGAACTGAAAGCAATAGCTGCGGGGCGCGACACGCAATCGATCTAGCTTGACGAGCGCACTAATGATGTCTTCACAGACGCCGTCGCTGAAGTACTCATCGTCGTCCCCCCGGCCCCGGTTCTCGAACGGCAATACCGCAATTGACGGTCGTTCGTCGGCGCTAGCAGCAACGCCTATATCCCGTGTGCCGGTCTCGACTTGACGCTTCAACTCCTCCAACGCGGCCAACAGGTCAGTTGCAGAGTGATAGCGCTCGCGGGCCTGTTTGGCGAGGTATTTCTCAACGATTCGTTGCAACGCAGGAGGCAGGCCCGAACGGACCGCGCTGATCGGTTCTGGCGCGTCATGAACTACTGAGTAGAGCACCGCCTGCTCGTACTCACCTTGGAAAGGTGCCTTTCCGGTCGCCATCTCGTAGAGCACGACCCCGAATGCCCAGATGTCGGTTCGGTGATCCAGTTCTTCCCCGGTTGCCTGCTCTGGGGACATGTAGAAGGACGTTCCGACAGTAGCTCCCTCCCGGGTGAGCTTCGATGCGGTTGATGCGATTCGGGCAAGACCGAAGTCCATCAGCACAACCTGGCTGCGGGATGTCACCATGATGTTCGCTGGCTTGATGTCGCGGTGAACGACTCCCTTCGCATGAGCCTCCTCCAGGCCCCTGGCGATCTGCGTAGCAATCTCGATCAAGCGGTTCAACTCAAACGGCCCCCGCTCAACTTCTTCTCCTAGCTCGACGCCCTCGACGTACGCCATTGCGATGAACGGCTGCTCGTCGGCCTCGCCAACTTCATGGACGGTGCAAATGTTGGGATGATCGAGCGCGGCCGCGGCTCGAGCTTCACGCATGAACCTTGCCCTTGCGTCGTCGCTTTTGGCGGAGTTAGACGGCAGGAACTTCAGGGCTACCGTTCGGCCGAGGGTGAGGTCCTCGGCTTTGTACACAATACCCATGCCACCCTCGCCCAGCTTCTCGAGGATCTTGTAGTGGCTGATGGTCTGGCCTACCAAGACAAGCCAATTCTACCGTGACGTGGGGCGCGCCCCACGATCGCGGCTCAGAGCAGGCGGACGAGTTTCCTTTACTTGGAGATCAGGCCTTCGCCGCCGTCAACATCGAGGCCCGCCTTGCGTAGCCCTTCCAGGCGAAGCTCCACTAACTCTTCGGAGTGGTACCACTTCGAGTGCTCCGCCCGTATGTTGCGGGCAACATCGGGCGCCAGCTCGACGAATCGCTCGAGGTGCTTCCTCGCCTCTTCTCTCCGCCCGAGTTGACCGTTGATCGCTGCTAGCACTTCCTGTACGTAAAAGTGCCCCGGCATTCGCATCTGTTCGGCGATCTCGAGAGCTTGTTCGTACTCCCCCTTAAAGTAGTGGTCGTCCACGAATACGTAGTGCAACGCAGGGGCATGGTGAGGATTTAGCTGCATGACCTCCCGAGCGATCTCGCGGCCCCTCTCCCATTCGCCGGAGATGGCGATGAAATAGGCCAGCTGGCCGGCCGTGTAGGTATTTCGGGGATTGAGCGATATCGCTCGATCGGCCGCGGAGCGGAACGCATTCGCTTCGCGCCGGAAATAGTGAGCCTCCGCCAGAGCAAAGAAGGCCAGCGTGCTGGTCGCGTCCGCCTCGACCGCTCGCTGCGCCACCTCGAGCGCGCGGTCGAGCGAGTTCGGTTGGACGTTGAAGGAGAACTTATGTTCGTCGAGGTAGAGCCTCGACAGGCACGCTAGCGCGTCGGCGTGGTTGGGTTCGCGCCTGACGGCCTGCTCGAGCACGGTACGCGTCTTGGCGTGGGTATCCAGCAGCTCTCGTTCCCAGTGGGCGAATGCCAGCAGGACGCCCTCGTGGGCCGTCAGAGAATCGATGGGCTTGGCCTTCACGAGATCACCCAGGGATCGCGTCAACACGCCAAAGGGATCGGCGATGGTAGCGACGATACGATCGGCCAGCTCGTCTTGCACCGCGAACAGATCGACGCCGAGATCGCGGTCGAAGCGTTCCGCCCACAGGTGGGCGCCGGTCGCGGCGTCGAGCAACTGCAGGCTTACTCGCATGCTCGAGCCGGCGCGCCGGACGCTTCCGTCGAGTATGAATCGCGCATCCAGCTCCTTGCCGACCTCTCTGACGTCAGCATTGCCCTCGAGCGATGCCGCCACGCTTGCCGAGATGACAAGCAAATGGCGAAACTGCGACAGCCCGGCGGTGATCTCTTCCGTCATACCGTCTGCGAAGGATTCGATCTCGGGATCGACCTCGCCTGTCTTGAGAGGCAGCACCGCCACGCGCGGAAGCTCGGAGGGCGAGACCTCAAGGCCCTGCGCACCCCTGGGCTGGGTCCAATAAAGCGAGGACACGAGAGCCAACAGTAGGGCCAGCGCCACGGACAGCGCCCAAGGCGCCCTTTGCTTCCACACAGCGGACTCGGCGGGCGCGGAAACTAGGGCCGGAGCCCCGGCCCTAGGAGCCCGGGCCTGCGTCGATGCTCCAAGCTGATCCGAATCCAGTCTCTTGAGGTCGACGATCAGCTCAGTCGTGCTCTGGTAGCGACTTTCGGCGCTCTTCGCCAGGCACTTGCCAACGCAATCCTCAAGTTGCATCGGCACGCCGGTGCGGACCGCGGTAATCGGTTCCGGCTCCTCGTTGAGGATCGAGTACATGACCGCCTTGTCGTAGTCGCCCTTGAAGGGCCGCTCACCGACGACCATCTCGTAGAGAACGACTCCGAGCGCCCAGATGTCGGTGCGGTGGTCGGTCCCCGAGCCCTGCGTTTGCTCGGGGGACATGTAGAACGTGGTCCCCAGGGTCTGGTCGGGTCTGGTGAGCAGGCTGGCCTGGGTGAGTTGCGCGAGCCCGAAGTCCATGATGGTGACGTGGCCGTCCTCGCCGACCATGATGTTCTGGGGCTTGATGTCGCGGTGGACCACACCCTTCTTGTGGGCGGCTTCCAGGCCCTTGGCAATTTGTTGAGCAATGTCGAGAGCTTCTTCTAGCTTTAGCGGACCGCGTTCAATCTTTTGATCGAGGGGCTCTCCCTCGATGAGCGACATCGCAATGAAGGTCTTCCCATCGACCTCGTCGATCTCATGAACGTGACAGACGTTGGCGTGATCCAGGGCGGCTGCGGCTTTAGCTTCACGCTCAAAACGCTTCTTCACCTCCTCGTCGCCCAGAAGGTGATTTGGCAGGAACTTCAGCGCAACGGGACGATCGAGCTTGGTGTCCTCGGCTTTGTACACAACGCCCATGCCACCCTCGCCGAGTTTCGAGCGGATCTTGTAGTGGCTTATGGACTCGCCGATCACGACGTTGAGATTGTACCGCCGAGCGTCGCGAGCGGTTCAGGACGGTGGATCACTCAAGCAAGCGAGATATCTCAACAGCAACTGGCGATTGGTGCCTAACCCCTTACGACTCTAGTCGTTAGGCTATTCGCGGTCGCGGAACTCTTCGTACCAGTTCTCGACGATGCGGATCTTTGGAGACTCCGTTGGGGCCTCATCGAGAGGATTGATGGTTAGGAACTTTTCACCGTCCGCGGACACTGCGTACGTCGCTGTAGCGTACGGGGAAGCCAGGTCCGCGGACTCGAAGAGCCGAGACGGCTGTCCCAGGGTAAACCCCTGCTGGGTCGCGACAGAGACCGCCATCAGCGTATTCCCGCCTTCGACGTAGTACAGCTCTGTGCCGTCGCTGGCCCACGCGGCCTGCGTGCCTCCCTTCACCGACACCTGCCGCGTCCCGGCGCCGTCAGGGAATGGACGCACGTAGATCTCGTTGTGTCCGGTTTCGTCGGAAACATAAGCCAGAAAGCGGCCGTCCGGCGAAAACAGCGGGTCCACCTCACGGGCGGGCGTATTGAGAAACGTGACGGGCTCGGAAGGCGTGCCGTTCGTCTCGAGTTCCAGGTAGCGGATGTCGTTGGCACCGTGGTAAGCCAGATACCGTCCGTCGGGCGACCAGTCGGGATTTCTCGCCCCCTCCTCAGTCAGAACAACCAACGGGTCGCCCGAGCCGTCGGCGGCTTTCGTCTCCAGCGTGCGGCCCTTGCCACCTCGGTGCCAGTAAGCGATCTCCTGACCAGAAGGCGACCAGACCGGGGACATTTCCACCCCGGCGTCAAACGTCAGGCGAGTCTTCGTGGAACGGCTCAGATCGTGAACCCAGATGTCCGTGTTCCCGCCGCTATCACTGGAGGCCACCGCAACGCGACGGCCGTCGGGGGAAAGGTCCGGTGTAAAAATGGAAAGCTGCGGCTGACCAACAGTCTCCAAGAGCTCGCCCGTTCGGTCCCTCCAGACAAGAGTGTTGGCGCTATTGACAGAGCCGTCCGCGAACACCAGCGTGCCGTCCTGAGACACAGAAGGTTGCCGGGCGTTCGGTCGAAGCGGAAATGCCGCGCCGCTGAACTGGAGGGTCTCAGTAGAGAAAGGGCGAGCCCACAGATCGTAGACATTCCTATCCGCCTGATAGATCAAATGGCCGGTCGAAGCGGAGTAGAAAGGACTGTCTCCTGGCCCCAGTTCCTCCGTTTGACCCGTTTCGAGGTTCTTGGCAAACATTAAGCCGGCGGTCCGACTGCCTACAGTAAACACAAGAGCACGACCAGCTTCCCGAGGTAAGAAATGGGGTTGAGTGACCGCTCCGCTTGTCTCTATACCGAGATCGGTTGAGCTGATCACTTGCTTCGCGCTGCCGCCTTCCGCCGACACCTCATACAACCGCCCTCCATTCGGCCTGCCGGCGCTAAGAACGATCGAGTCGCCGGTCGGACTCCAGGTCCCTTGCTGGAAGTATGAACCCGGGAGAGGGCCAATGAGTCCGCTGGCACCGCCTTGGACAGGAATCTTCTTCAGCTCTCGGCCTGCCGCAAAACCGATGAGCTCACTGTCGGGCGACCAGAATGGGAACACCGCGCCTTTGGTCCCCGGCAGTTTGCGAGCCTCATCCTGATCGAGGTCTTGTACCCAAAGCTCGCCACCGCCGCGTACCGTCGTGAACGCGATATGCTTGCCGTCGGGAGAGATAGCAAGCCCCGTACCGCCATCGAAACTCCCATAGAGATCCCCAGGCGGCTCAAAAGAGAAGCGTCGTAGCGCCTTCTCGGGAGCCTGTGCCGGAGGCCCGGTGAGGAGGATCGCCAAGGCTGCAAGCAGAGCGAGAGCCAGCACCGCGGCGAGCCCCTGCAACGCCCGTTTGGCGCTCCGGTTCATCACGACAGCATCGGACGGCAGCGCTTCAACGGGATTCAGCGTCTGGCCCGCAATAGTCGGGACCTTACCCGTCATGCCTCTGGTCCGCAAGATCGAGGAGCGGCCCGATTCGAGCTTCTTCTTCAGCGTCGAGAGATCGACGACGATGTCGCCCGCATCCTTGTAGCGTTCATCGGCGTTCTTCGCCAAGCACTTCCCGATGAGAACCTCAAGCTCCATCGGGACGCCGGTCCGCAAGGCCGTGATTGGCTCAGGCTCCTCATTGAGGATCGAGTACATCACCGCCTTGTCGTAGTCACCTTTGAACGGGCGCTGACCCGTCACCATTTCATAGATCACAACTCCAAGCGACCAGATGTCGCTGCGGCTGTCGGTGCCCGACCCTTCCGTCTGCTCGGGGCTCATGTAGAACGTGGTGCCCAAGGTCTGGTCGGGTCTGGTGAGCAGGCTGGCTTGGGTAAGTTGAGCTAACCCGAAGTCCATGATCGTGACGTGCCCGTCCTCGCCGACCATGATGTTCTGGGGCTTGATGTCGCGGTGGACAACGCCCTTCTCATGGGCGGCTTCAAGACCCTGGGCAATCTGTAGAGCAATGTCGAGAGCTTCCTCTAGCTTCAGTGGGCCTCGCTCGATTCGCTTATCGAGGGGCTCGCCCTCTATGAACGACATTGCGATGAATGTTTTGCTATCCGCTTCGTCGATCTCGTAGACCGTGCAGACGTTTGAGTGGTCCAGAGCGGCGGCAGCTTTTGCTTCTCGCTTGAAGCGCTTTTTGACTTCTTCGTCCCCCAACAAGTGGGACGGCAGAAACTTCAGTGCGACCGGACGATCGAGTTTGGTGTCCTCGGCCCTGTAGACGACGCCCATGCCGCCCTGACCCAACTTCTCCAGGACGCGGTAGTGGCTGATTTCTTGGCCTACCAAGATGCGTCGATTTTAGCGCTCAGTGCGTTGACTCGGTTAAGTGGCGGAAAGTGCGTCCAGAAAAGGCTGGAATGTTCAGCGGGAGACAGACCCGCCGGGGAAGAAGTCAGAGCCCCGTAGCTTGAGTTGCATTGGTGGAGAAAACGAAGCTGATGAAGCCAACTGACAAAGCCATCTTTAGGATGATGAGCGAGTCGCCGGGCCGTAATGAAAGTGAACCCATAGGTGGCCCCGAAAACCTTAGCCTCGGAGGCCGAGCCCTCTTTTCGCGGGTGAAGGCTGCATGAGCTGGCGCAGACTGACTGACGCGCCAGCTCACTCCGACGGGGTGGTTGGGACGGCACGGTGACGAGGACATTCCGAGCAACTGGAGAAACCCTCCTCGTCCCGTCGAGAAATCGGCGGAGCAAGTCAAGCCGTATAACCGGCATCAACCGGGAAGTCGGTGGAAGGCGAGAGGGTGGCGGGTGCGTCCAGCTAAGGCTGGCATGTTCAGTGGGAGACAGACCCACCGGGGTAGAAGTCAGAGCCCCGTAGCTTGGGTTGCATCGGTGGAGGAAACGAAGACGATGAAGCCAACCGACAAAGCCATCCTAGGGATGGTGAGCGAGTCACCGGGCCGTAACGAGAGTGAACCCACAGGTGGCCTCGAAAAGCTCAAACCTCGGAGGCCGAGCCCCCCTGTCACGGGTGAAGGCAGCATGGCAGGACGCAGACTGACCGAGGCGTTGTGTCACTCCGGCGGGGTGGTAGGGGCAGCACGGTGACAAGGACATGCTAAGCAACTGGAGAAACCCTCCTCGTCCCGTCGAGAAATCGGCGGAGCAGGGAAGCCGTATAACTGGCGAAACCAGGAAATCGGTGGAAGGCGAGAGGGTGGCGGCTAGGTTCGTAGTAGTGAAGAAGCGGGGTAACGCCCGTGGAGCGAAGGGGCCTTGCTGCACATGGGGTCTGAGTCAACGCGGTGAGGCAGGGGCGAATGATAAAAGCGTCCAGTAATCTGCAGGATCCTAGACGAGGACAATACGGCAAGAGGAAGGCGGAATGGCTTCGGTGTTATGCCAAGGCTTCGGATGGAAGCGGTGGAGTAGTCGATGGTGGGAGCGGACACTCAGATTTGGGTGACGACTCCTGGGCTGTCTACGAAAGCGGCCCCGGCCGGATAGGTCACATAAATCTTGTCGTGAAGTGTGCAGGAGCGCGTAGTGCGGGAAATCCGCACGCTGCGTGCGAGGTGGCGGGAGCTGGAAACGGAGCTACGGACACGGCTAAACGGGCACGAAGGGGGAAACCCCGGATACAGCCAAGCCGACGTCCTAACGGGCCACCGCGCCAGTTCCCGACCCTACCGAGGTTCGTAGTAGTGATGAAGCGGGGTAACGCCCGTGGAGCGAAGGGGCCTTGCTGCACATGAAGTCTTGGTCAACAAGGGAGGCAGGGGCGAATGACAAACGCGTCCAGCAGTCTGCAGGAGCTGAGACGAAGACTATACGTCAAGGCGAAGTCTGAACCGTCTTGGCGCTTTTGGGGTTTGTACGTTCACGTCTGTAAGAGAGAAACCCTTCGGGAAGCCTATCGGTTAGCAAAGCTTAACAACGGCGCTCCGGGTATTGACGGAGTGACGTTTGAAGCGGTCGAAGCCGAAGGCGTCGAGGAGTTTCTCGATCAGATCCGCGAGGAGCTGGTGCAGCGGAGCTATCGACCCCTACGGGCGCGGAAGGTGGAGATACCCAAGGAAGGAGGCAAAGTACGCCTGCTTTCGATTCCATCGATCCGGGACCGAGTGGTACAGGGAGCCCTAAAGCTGATCCTGGAACCGATCTTCGAGGCTGACTTTCAAGGCGGGTCGTTTGGCTATCGTCCCAAGAAGTCGGCGCATGCTGCGATCCAACGCGTGAGGGAGGCAATCGTCAGCGGCAAGACCTATGTGATCGATCTTGATTTGCGGTCCTACTTCGACACGGTGCGGCATCACGTCGTGCTGGAGAAGGTAGCTCGGCGAGTGCGAGACGACGAGGTTCTATGGCTGTTGCGGTTGATTCTGAGGGCGTCGGGGAAGCAGGGCGTTCCGCAAGGCGGGGTGATTTCGCCACTACTCAGCAATCTCTACCTCAACGAGGTGGACAAGATGCTGGAGAAAGCGAAGGAAGTGACTCGTCAGGGACAGTGGGTGGGAGTCGAGTATGCCAGGTTCGCCGATGATCTGGTGATCCTGGTGGATTCGAACCCGCGTGTCAAGGGCGGAGTAAATGTAGACCGCTTCGGCGGAGCAAAAATAGACCAGTTGGCGGGGATCCAGCGGTTTGCGTGGGACGGCTGGAACGGAGCCTGAGGACGCCCTTTAGGGCGGCCCAGGCGTAGTGGAAGACGGCCCACGCAAACCGGCGCGAGCGGCCGGCGGGTCAGTTTGAAGAGCGCGGGCGCTTCTTTTTGCTTTGCTTGAGGCGGTAGCTGTCGCCGTTCATCTCGAGGATATGGACGTGATGCGTGAGCCGGTCAAGCAGAGCGCCGGTCATGCGTTCGGAACCCAGCACCTCGGTCCACTCGGTGAACGGCAGGTTCGAGGTCAGCAACGTCGAGCCCTGTTCGTAGCGCTGCGAAAAGATCTCGAACAGCAGCTCTGCCCCGGTCTTCGACAGCGGCACATAGCCCAGTTCATCGACGATCAGTAGATCCTGCTTGGCAAGTTGTTTCTGGACCCGTAGTAGTTGCCGTTCGTCACGGGCTTCGAGCAGTTCATGGACCAATCCCGCGGCGGTGGTGAAACGTGTGCGATAGCCGCTCTGACAAGCTGCCAGTCCCAGCGCCAAGGCGATATGCGTTTTGCCGGTGCCGGAGTTCCCCAGCGCCAAGACGTTCTCACGGCGGTCGATGAACTCACAGCGCGCCAGCTCCAGAACGAGCTTCTTGTTCACCGAGGGTATGGCCAAGAAGTCGAACGTGTCGAGACTCTTCGTCACCGGGAACTTGGCGGCCTTGATGCGACGCTCGGTCGCCCGCTGCTCGCGATCGACCAGTTCCAGCTCGCAGAGTTGCTGTAGGAAGTCCCGAAAGTCCAAGCCTTCGGCGGCGCAGCGCCGAGCCAGTTTGTCGTACTCGCGCAGGAAGGTCGGCAGCCGCAGCGCTTTCAGGTGGGTTTCCAGCAGCATTCTCGACTTCGCCATCAGCTTGCTCCTGCTAGCAGCGCCAGATAGGATGCCGGCGACGTCTGCTCGACCTGAGCCGTCGGCAGGTGGGGATACTTCGTTAAGTCGAGCTTCGGCGGACGTTGCTCGATCGCGCACAGCAGTAGATGCTTGACGGCGTCAAAGCCAATCGTTCCCAGTAGACAGACTTGGCGCACCGCCGTTGCGACGTGCTCAAGGGGGAAGTCCTCCAACAGTCGCAGGACCTGTACGTACTCGCGCTTGCCCGCTTTGTCCAACCGCGATTCGAGCAGTCGTCGCAGCTTCGCAAACTCCGGCGGCAACTCCCAGCCGACCAACGGCGCGGCTTGATCGAGCGCGTTGGTCTTGCGTTCCAACAACGCCAAGTAGTGCAGCGGATCGAAAACCAACTCTTCACGTTCATAGCTGCGCTGATGGCGGGCGATCTCTTCGCTGCCGCAACAGATCACTACCTCATCCACGTAGGCTTTGATCAGGACCTGGCGGTGGCCGTAACGCGTTGGCACCGAATAATCGTTTGTCGCGTAGCGCACCAGCGACAACGAAGTCACCCTTGTCGAGCGTTTGTCGCAGGCATCGTAGGCTGTCGGTGCCAAGGGCAAGAGCGCTTCCCGATCGCGCTCGAAGCGTTCGCCGACGGTTTCGGTGTGCCGTCGCAAACGCCGTTCACGGTTGGCTCGGCACTTCTCTTCGAGGTGTTCGTTGAAGGCTTCCCAACTCTCGAATCTCGGGATCGGCACCATGAAATTGCGCCGTGCGAAGCCCACTAGCCCTTCGACTTTTCCCTTGTCGTTGCCCTTGCCCGGACGCCCGAAACGATCGGCGAACAGGTAGTGCGACTGCAGTTCGCTGAACACCCGCGTACGTTTGCGCGTGCCGTCGCCGAGAATCCTTGCCACCGCCAGCGTCGTGTTGTCGTAGACGATGTTGCGTGGCACGCCGTCGAAATAACGAAACGCGGCGTTGTGTCCTTCGCAAAAGGCTTCCGTCGTCTCGGCGGGAAAGGCCTTAACGAAGGCGTCGTCGCTGTGCGGCAGATCGACAACCAAGAAGTGCGCCTTGCGCTGGACTCCATTGATAACGACAACCGCTTCGCCGAAGTCGGCCTGCGCGTCGCCGGGCGGATGCGCCAGTGGCACGAACATCTCTTGTCCACCGAGCTTCTTCTCGCGGACGTAGTCCTTGACGATCGTGTAGCCACCGCTGAAATCGTACTCCTCGCGTAGGCGATCGAAGATGCGTTTCGCGGTGTGACGTTGTTTCTTTGGTTGTTGCTGATCGTCGAGCAGGATCTGATCGATGATTCCGGTGAACGCTTCGAGCTTCGGCCGTCTCACCGGTTTGCTCCGCCGATAGCCCGGCGGAGCAGCGTAGCGCAGCATTTTGCGCACCGTCTCCCGCGCTAAGCCAAACCGCTTGGCGGCTTCGCGTTCACTCAGCCCTTCGACGTAGACACTGCGCCGTACTTGAGCATATAGCTCCACGCGATACATCCTTCCCGTGTTCCACAAAACACCGAATGGATGCCAGCGGACCACCCGGGCGGTCTAATTTTCCGCCGCCCTTGAACGGCTTTAAAACGCCGTTCTGTGGTCTAGTTTGTCAGCGCCGTTCTCACCCCAAAGCGTCGTAGCCGGAAATATTGCTGGTCGAGAATCCGTTCGCCGTTGCGGTTAGGCGTCCCTTCGAGAACGCCACAGCGGGATCATCGTAGGTGAGCGTGAGTTCGGGAGTGCTATCGCTGTAGTCGGCGGATGTCAGACGGTTGAGTCCGTCGTAAGTGTTTGTTGTGATTGTGCCCCGAGGGCCGGTCTTGGTCTTCAGATTGCCATTGCTGTCATACGTAAAAATCGTCGCGGCGTCTTGCTCGGGGTTGTTTGCCGTCAACAAGCGGCTGAACCGATCGTACGTGAAGGTGCGGGTCTGCGCGCCCTGGTTGACCTGGGTTAGATTGTCGAGGGAGTCGTAGCTGTAATCTGTTATCCAACCGAATCCCGAGACACCTGGTGCTTCGACAACCTGTGTGAGCCGACCGAGCGCGTCGGTTGTGGTGTCGCGCTTTTTGCCCGCTTCTTCCGTTACCTTGGTGACGTTTCCTTCATAGGTCGTCAGAACCTTGGAATCATCGGGCTGGGTGATCTGCGTGACGCGAGAAAGGGCGTCGTAGAACGTGGTGGTGACATCGGACGAACATGAGTTGAATCCGGGATTGGAAACGGTGGACTGACGACCGAGCGCGTCATACGTCGTGCATGTCTCATTGAAGCCTAGCGGCACGAATTGCCGGGTCGCGTCCGCACGTCCGAGGCCATCGAAAAGAGATTCTGATACATCGGTATACGTGCCGGGGTTGTTACGGTCACGCGTGAGGGCTGTGCGGACCGACCGTGGCGGTAGACCGTTGGCACACGACACCGAAACGTTGTCGCAGTATTCAAACATCGTCTTGAGTGCATCCGTCGTACCGCTTGCCGCAACCATTTCGAGCGGTCGATCAAGCTTGTCTGTGCCGATTTCGTAGTCGAACGTTGAGGTCACCGAATTTGGGTCGGTGGTTGTGATCGGCTTGCCGAGAAAGCAATCGTAGCCGACAGTCGTCGAGCGTCTCGCCGCCCGCGGCTCCCGCCTCGGGGTGGCGTGTCACACCCCCTCCAGCCGCTGAAAGCGGCTCTGCGTTCCCCCAGGGGACCCGGAAGTTACTCCAGGCGAACTTGTTGATTCTAAAGGGATGAGAACAAGGCGGAGGCGGCTAAAGAAGCGTCGAATCAGGCGCAACTCGTTGATACGAAAGTGGTTCGCACAGGGGAACCTGGACCTGAACGCTAATCACTAAAACCTGGCGGTCGATTGTTCAACTGATCGGCGAAGTTCCAGCCTTCCGGCTTGTCCTGAGGCCTGAACCAGACTCCGCCTTTCGACAGCCACTCTTCCCGATACCGTTTCGCGGATAGCGGCGTGGAGTCCTCGTAGCCGAACTCCACACCACAGCACGGGCAAATCTCGAACAAGGGAGTCTCTCCGTCCTGTCCCCATGGCGGCTCTTCCAATTTGAGGCCGCAAACCCGGCAGTTGTACTGGTGGTCGATCATTGGCTCTGGAAATAAGCCCAGTTTGAGAACGGCGCTGACAAACTAGACCACAGAACGGCGTTTTAAAGCCGTTCAAGGGCGGCGGAAAATTAGACCGCCCGGGTGGTCCGCTGGCATCCATTCGGTGTTTTGTGGAACACGGGAAGGATGTATCGCGTGGAGCTATATGCTCAAGTACGGCGCAGTGTCTACGTCGAAGGGCTGAGTGAACGCGAAGCCGCCAAGCGGTTTGGCTTAGCGCGGGAGACGGTGCGCAAAATGCTGCGCTACGCTGCTCCGCCGGGCTATCGGCGGAGCAAACCGGTGAGACGGCCGAAGCTCGAAGCGTTCACCGGAATCATCGATCAGATCCTGCTCGACGATCAGCAACAACCAAAGAAACAACGTCACACCGCGAAACGCATCTTCGATCGCCTACGCGAGGAGTACGATTTCAGCGGTGGCTACACGATCGTCAAGGACTACGTCCGCGAGAAGAAGCTCGGTGGACAAGAGATGTTCGTGCCACTGGCGCATCCGCCCGGCGACGCGCAGGCCGACTTCGGCGAAGCGGTTGTCGTTATCAATGGAGTCCAGCGCAAGGCGCACTTCTTGGTTGTCGATCTGCCGCACAGCGACGACGCCTTCGTTAAGGCCTTTCCCGCCGAGACGACGGAAGCCTTTTGCGAAGGACACAACGCCGCGTTTCGTTATTTCGACGGCGTGCCACGCAACATCGTCTACGACAACACGACGCTGGCGGTGGCAAGGATTCTCGGCGACGGCACGCGCAAACGTACGCGGGTGTTCAGCGAACTGCAGTCGCACTACCTGTTCGCCGATCGTTTCGGGCGTCCGGGCAAGGGCAACGACAAGGGAAAAGTCGAAGGGCTAGTGGGCTTCGCACGGCGCAATTTCATGGTGCCGATCCCGAGATTCGAGAGTTGGGAAGCCTTCAACGAACACCTCGAAGAGAAGTGCCGAGCCAACCGTGAACGGCGTTTGCGACGGCACACCGAAACCGTCGGCGAACGCTTCGAGCGCGATCGGGAAGCGCTCTTGCCCTTGGCACCGACAGCCTACGATGCCTGCGACAAACGCTCGACAAGGGTGACTTCGTTGTCGCTGGTGCGCTACGCGACAAACGATTATTCGGTGCCAACGCGTTACGGCCACCGCCAGGTCCTGATCAAAGCCTACGTGGATGAGGTAGTGATCTGTTGCGGCAGCGAAGAGATCGCCCGCCATCAGCGCAGCTATGAACGTGAAGAGTTGGTTTTCGATCCGCTGCACTACTTGGCGTTGTTGGAACGCAAGACCAACGCGCTCGATCAAGCCGCGCCGTTGGTCGGCTGGGAGTTGCCGCCGGAGTTTGCGAAGCTGCGACGACTGCTCGAATCGCGGTTGGACAAAGCGGGCAAGCGCGAGTACGTACAGGTCCTGCGACTGTTGGAGGACTTCCCCCTTGAGCACGTCGCAACGGCGGTGCGCCAAGTCTGTCTACTGGGAACGATTGGCTTTGACGCCGTCAAGCATCTACTGCTGTGCGCGATCGAGCAACGTCCGCCGAAGCTCGACTTAACGAAGTATCCCCACCTGCCGACGGCTCAGGTCGAGCAGACGTCGCCGGCATCCTATCTGGCGCTGCTAGCAGGAGCAAGCTGATGGCGAAGTCGAGAATGCTGCTGGAAACCCACCTGAAAGCGCTGCGGCTGCCGACCTTCCTGCGCGAGTACGACAAACTGGCTCGGCGCTGCGCCGCCGAAGGCTTGGACTTTCGGGACTTCCTACAGCAACTCTGCGAGCTGGAACTGGTCGATCGCGAGCAGCGGGCGACCGAGCGTCGCATCAAGGCCGCCAAGTTCCCGGTGACGAAGAGTCTCGACACGTTCGACTTCTTGGCCATACCCTCGGTGAACAAGAAGCTCGTTCTGGAGCTGGCGCGCTGTGAGTTCATCGACCGCCGTGAGAACGTCTTGGCGCTGGGGAACTCCGGCACCGGCAAAACGCATATCGCCTTGGCGCTGGGACTGGCAGCTTGTCAGAGCGGCTATCGCACACGTTTCACCACCGCCGCGGGATTGGTCCATGAACTGCTCGAAGCCCGTGACGAACGGCAACTACTACGGGTCCAGAAACAACTTGCCAAGCAGGATCTACTGATCGTCGATGAACTGGGCTATGTGCCGCTGTCGAAGACCGGGGCAGAGCTGCTGTTCGAGATCTTTTCGCAGCGCTACGAACAGGGCTCGACGTTGCTGACCTCGAACCTGCCGTTCACCGAGTGGACCGAGGTGCTGGGTTCCGAACGCATGACCGGCGCTCTGCTTGACCGGCTCACGCATCACGTCCATATCCTCGAGATGAACGGCGACAGCTACCGCCTCAAGCAAAGCAAAAAGAAGCGCCCGCGCTCTTCAAACTGACCCGCCGGCCGCTCGCGCCGGTTTGCGTGGGCCGTCTTCCACTACGCCTGGGCCGCCCTAAAGGGCGTCCTCAGGCTCCGTTCCAGCCGTCCCACGCAAACCGCTGGATCCCCGCCAACTGGTCTATTTTTGCTCCGCCGAAGCGGTCTACATTTACTCCGCCCTTGACAAAGTAAAATTATTCGTCGGCATGTATGTGCTGGGGCGCCAATCTCAACCCACCCGCTCTCGACTGCGGTGGCTCAATCAACAACGAAATCAGACCCTTGATCCGGTATCGCGGCCTGCTTGGAGCCCTCCCGCACTAAGGTCGGTTACGTTCGGATCGACCTACATTGCCGTCGTTCAATGTCAATCGAACGCCATTCCGTGTCAGTGGGACGCCATTCCCTTGCTGACATAGTGCTGACATCACAGTTATGCCGCAAATGACTGTTCCTGTATCTCATTGATAACAATGGTGGGAGCGCCCAGACTCGAACTGAGGACCTCCTGCGTGTGAAGCAGATTCTGTCTCCCGGCCCGAAACGCCTGTTTTCAACTACTTACGATTCAGTGACTTACGGCCGCCCTGTTGAAACTTGTGGTTTCTGGGTGCTCTCGACAGCTACAAAATTATCTACAGTCCTCCTGCGTCCCCGGCGCGGCCCTGTCGTTTGACTAGGGCCCTATCCACACTGAAATGCGAGGTTGGCGAAGGGCGAGTCAAGCCTTCCGGCATTCTCCGTCAACCTGACGGTTCTCGCCAGCGAGGCAAGATGTGCGCACGGCGGGTTGAGCTTCGAGTGCAGGAACCAGTAAGTTGCCCGTAGCGAATTCGATATCTTTTCGCGGAGATCATACGGGGGAATCACTGCAAGCATGGAGAAGAGGTCGGCACTTTGACATATTCCGACTTCACTTGGGCACAAGCCTTCGTGATGACGCTGCCTTTGAAACCCGATCGAGCCGGAAGACTTCTCCGCCACGAACTCTAGGCTCCGAGCACGTTAACTAGTCGCAGCAACTCTTCGTCAGCGGTGTCGTTCGGTACCGAGCAGCCCGGCGCCAGGATGAACTTTCGACCGGCGGCCCGTTGCGCCGCCTGCCACTGACTCGTCATCTCAGACTCCGAGAGGTTGCGGAAAGCCCTCTCATCGAGGCCGCCCATGATGACGCCCTCATAACTTCGCCTGACATCCTCGATGGGTACGCCTGTGCCATGAGCCGAGTACTGCACTACACTTGCGGACCAGCCGGAGAAAAAGCGGTCGAGGTACACCTTGTCGCCATGCAGGTGAAGCGTGTTCAAGGCCGCATCCGGAATCGCATCGACGATCATCTTGTCGAAGGGCTCGCTAAACTTCTCGTACTCCTCCTGCGTCAAGACGCCCTCTTGAGCATTGGCGATCGCCAGAAAGACTCCCGAGGCTCCGGCCCGAACAGCGAGCCTAGCGTGGTTCG
Organism: Bryobacterales bacterium; assembly: GCA_965247305.1. Classification (GTDB taxonomy): domain Bacteria; phylum Acidobacteriota; class Terriglobia; order Bryobacterales; family UBA6623; genus CATQHP01. The sequence continues at coordinate 1,124,293 of OZ252030.1, forward strand.
CTTGAGACTTCGCGATCGCCTCCAAGGCGTCCAGCAGCTTCTGCGGATCTTCGTCCTTGAGCTTCTCGACCGCTTCCGGCGACGAGAGCTTCCCCGCCTGGTTCCAGGGATTGAATACCGTCTCGATAAAGTGACACTCCCCCCGCAGGCCGTCTCGAATCAGTTCAAGGGCACGAATCTCCTCCGGAAACGGATTGTCCACAACCTCCAGTTCGTACCAGTTCCCTTCCGATTTGGGGTAGGGGAAGTCGCTCATCACCTTTACTAGGTCCGTTCGGAACTTGCGGTGGAAGTCGAGCGTCGCCTCCGCGTGACGATCGCCGGGCAGTTCTTCCAATCCGAAATGGTAATAGCAGGTGAACGGGGGGCGATCAACGTCCTGACCCGCCAGAACGCGATCTACGCGCTCTCGCCCGCTTAGGCTCACCGTCTGGGGCGTCCGGGGATCTTGATTCGAGCAAGCTGCCGACGCGCCCGCCGCAGCTGCTAGGAGGAATTCTCTTCGGTTCCACATGGCGTTGACTCCGCTTCGATTGTAGGCCGTCGGACAACTCATGGCGTATGCCTTTGATTCGCCAAAATTACATAGCCGTTAGATTGAAGAACTTGCGTCCAAGCCGCTTGACAGCCGAGTCCGCCATTCTCGCATTCTGGCAACATTGATTCCCTGGTTTCCTCGTTCCTTCGACTGATCAACTTGGCTTTTCCCAGCCGCCGGAGCCTCACTCTTGAAAGTCTTGCTCTTCGACGGCACCTCGTGGTCTACAAGCGAAGTGGCAAGTGGCACACCGGCGCCAAGCACTTGTCCAACCAGCGTTCAAAGCGTACCAGCAGAAGATGGTACCCACACCAGGAGCCAGCGCTAATTGAAAAGCAGACACTTGTCGATAAGCTCAATGTTTTCAACGCGGACGGAATATTCGGTAGGGACATCGCGAGGTCGACGGGATGGGGCGGTACTCGGACCAACGCTTCTCCCTAGATGGCAGCATAGTGCGCACAACACGCTGCCAGGCCTCGTGTGGCGGACTCAAAACAGCAAGCGCAGCAGAAACCGGAACGTCCGTCCGTCGTTGAGCGTGTTCGTGATCTGCCCGAAGCTCGGGGCGGTCAGCTCGTAGGTTGGTTCGGCGAATTGCGGGGTGTTGAAGAAGTTGATCGACTCGACGCGAAAGATCAGCGTTTGTTCGGAGCGAATGTGGAAGGTTCGCGCCAGCGCCACGTTGATGTTGCTGATGCCGTCGCGGCGGAAGGTGTTGCGGCCCAGGTTGCCGCGGTCCTCGTGGGGCGCGATGAAGGCGAATACCGAGCGGGGCAGTTTGTGGGCGTCGCCGGGGTGGCCGAGAGTGACGCCCAGAAACGAAGGGTCGAGGATGTGAGGGCGATCGCTGCGGCTGCCGTCCACGTTGCCGAAACCGGATGCGTCGGATCCCGAGACGACCGTGAACGGGGTCCCGGTCTTCAGCAGCGCGATCGTCGACAGCTCCCAATTTCGAAAAACTTTCGACACGAAGCCGGCGCCTGGTGCAAACCGCGGAAAGTCGTACGAGATCCTCCATAGCGTGGCGTGGCTCTGATCGAACGCGCTGGGTCCCTTCAAGTCTTCGAAGAGCAACGATTCCGACTGATTTCGAACCGACCGGCTGACCCCCCTGGAACCCGTCGAGGTATAGTCCGCGCCGAGATCAATCGCCTTGCTGAACCAGTAGGACCCGTCAATCGTGACGCCCTTCCAAGAGGGGATCACGAGACTTACGCGCGCGGCGTCGAAGTACGCGCGGGAGTTGTTGACGATGTGGCGGATGTCGATGAAGTCGGGGTTCGGGCGACGGTCGTCCACCGTTTTGCTGATCTGCGCGATCCCGGAAACGCGCACCGCACGGTTGCCATAGATCCTCTGGAAAAGCTTGTGCGCGCGGCTGCCGACGTAGGCAAGTTGCAGCTTCCAGGCTGTCGCGAGAGAAGGTTCCCAGCTCAGATTGTATTGATGGGAATAGGGCGAAACCGTGTCGGGAGAGAACACCAAGATGGTGCTGCGGGCGTTGGGGTCCGGCGCGGCCGAAAGTCCCAGCAGCGCCTCGACCAGGTTCGGATCGTTATCGGAAAACTTAACGGCGCCGGGCGGGTTGAAGCGGACCTGCTCATAGGTGGATGGAATAATGTCGGCGTAGTGCGTCCCGTAGGCGCCGCGCAGAACTCCCAGCCGCCCCGGCATACGATACGCGAACCCGAACATCCCGGCGACGTTGTTGCAGTCGCAGCCGTAGGTGATGTCGTTGAGGTTGTTGACCTCGCTCGGTTCGGGCAGCGGCTGGTAGCGCAGCCCGAAGTTCAGGGTCAGGTTGGCGTGCGCGTTCCACTGATCGCCGATGTATAACTGCACCAGGGAACTCCGAAATCCGCGGTAGGTCTCGCCGATAGCGCCGGAAAAGCGACCGGGGGTCCCCAGCCGCAGGTTCGTGATGGCGTCACGGCCGAACTGGCTTTGAAACGAGATGTAGCCGCGATGAGTGCTGACTTCTGATCCGTTTCGCTGGCGGCGGGCGAGCTCGAAACCGGCTGTCAAAGAGTGCCTACCGCGTACGTGTCCCACACGGCCGGCATAACGGAAGAGATTCTGGGCGCGATCGAGCGGGACGGCTGAACCTGGTCCTATCTGTTCGAGAGCTCCCCCGATCCTGACACTGGGGCCAATACTGTTCGGCTCCTCCATGAGCAGCGTGCCTATGCGGTTGAAGCCGACGGAGAGGTCGGATACGGTCGAGGGGTTCCAGCTGCGGCTCCAAGTCAGGCTGGCGACGTGGGCTTTGGTGATCGTGTCGGGATTCTGGCCCGCCACGAGCTGGAAGGCATTCACGCGCTGCGATGTTAGGCTGTAGCGCGCCGTGATGCGGTCGTCGCCCGCGGTCTGGTCTAGGCGGGCGGCGATGTCGTCGGTGTCGACAATCTGAGGAGAGTTGGTGTTCAGGGCCCGTTCGTCGATGTCCGTGCGATTGGGAAACTCATCCGGATAGGCCGACAGGATGCTCTCGACGATCGCGCGCGTGGCCGGATCCGTCGCCAGCGCGGTTCTCTCGTCCGCCTTGGGAACGAGCACATTGCCGTTGACGTTGCCCCGAATCTTCTGTTGAGTGCCTTCGGTGAATAGGCGAGCGCCGCGCCACAGAGGGATTCCGATGTTGAATCCGTAGTGGTTTTCGCGAGCCGGTTGAACTTCGCCGACTTGGAAGAAAGAACGCGCCGTGAAGACACTATTGCCGTGCGTCTCGTAGAGCATCCCGTGGATCCGGGAAGAGCTCGATTGGCCGACGTGCAGCGGCGAGGTCGGACGAGTGCCGAACTCGGAGCCAAAGTAGTTTCGATCGGGCTCGAATTCGCTAACGATCGTCGCGGTCGTGCCCAGGCGGATGTTCAGCTCTTGGATGGCGTTGTTGTCGATGGGGTTGAATTGGACGTTCTCGTTGCGGCGGCTCTCGCCCGAGTCGATATCGGTCACTCCCAGCAGGTTGAGCTCTTCGCGTCTTGCAGTGGATTCGTCGGGTTCGGCGGCCTCGGAGGCGGCAGCGGGCAGCAGCTCCTCATCGCCGCTTTGGTCGGCCGCGCGGACCGACAGCACCGCCATCGAAACGACGACTACGCTGACCGCTAGCCGAAATGAGCGCACCTTACGAACCGAGTGTCAAACCAAGTCTACTCCTAGGCGCAGTAGCGGCACCCGACAACGAGCAGAGCAGAAAGGGCTTACGGTGCATTCTCCGGATTCGTGTCGGTATATCGCGATGTCATGCGAAAACGCTCCAGATCACCGACTCGGCCCGCACCGGAGCGGTCGGCGCGTCGCCACTGTAAATGATTTAAGTGGGGTATCCATTTGACTCAGGTAACCCCAAGATGTTGTGTTCCGCAAACGGCACGCCCAGAAACTTTCGCCGACAGGGCCAGTTTTTCGGGGTATGGAAGGCTGTGAAGGTCCGCGACCCCAAATCGCACCAAGCCCAGCGACCGCTCGGGCGAATCGCATCAAGGCCGCCTGCGGGCCGCCAAGGGACTCCTGCCAGCGCCGGCATTGCCATTTCTTGCAGCTTCCCAACCACAAGATATTGGGGTCACCTGAATGAAGTGGATACCCCACTATGATTTATTCCGCCTACTGAAACGAGCGTCTGAAATGGATCGAAACCTCTTAAGGAGGAGTTACAGCGCTCAGGAAGAGGTTTTGAAAGCTGGTCAGACCATCGCTTACATGAGGAGGCGTCTCCGAGTCAAAAGGAACAACGTTTCTGAGAAAACCTGCGGGCGCAATAATTCGGCTAGCCTCGGAGTTCTCGGAGTAGATCGACAGGGATTTGCCGTACCCCTCTCCCGGCGAACGGCAACAAATCGTGTAGCTTAGACTCATGCGTCGCAATGCGTAGGTGCGTAGCAAAATCCCGTACTGTTTCTAATTTGTACATCGGCGTCGAATACGGGTAACTCAGCCCTCAACAAACAACACTTTGCTGTTCCAAAAGTGTTCCAAAACCCTATGTCCTTGATCCCTAACGACTTCCAATGTGAGCAAAAGCAGAAGCCCTGAATCCGTGTAACTAATTGAAAACTATGTGAAGCCATGGAAACTATGGAAAACGACAGTCTGCTTTGGGAGCAGGGACGCTGTGATAAAAGACACACTATAAGCACTTTAGATTCAGCAACTTACGAATCCGGGGTGTTGAGGGCTGTTGATGTGTGAGGATCCTTTAGCGACAAAATCGACTACACTATCCGGTAGCGGAGATCTTTCGTGGCGTTGTTGCACGATTCAACTTCGGCGCGAGTTGGGCCGCTTTCCCAACCCCTCGTTCACGAAGCCACCGCGTAGGACTTTGGCCTGCCTAGCTCGGCCATCCGGTTAAGGATATCGCACCCGATCATGGCCTCCCTCTTTTGCGCGTCGCTGTTCCTCGCCCTCAGGCCGCCACCGAGCACTGACTTGTATCGGAAGAACCCGTTCTCGACCCGCGCTTGCTGTCGGTACCCCGACTCCTTCTGCCACTCTCGTCGTCCAACCTTGCCAATCCTCTCCAGAGCCTCGTCTCGCTGCGACCACGGACCTTCCGTGGGCCCCGTTGACAACGCCGAGCGACGCGGCGGGATCACAATCGCGACATTCTCTGTTCCGGCCACGCCAACCCGTTCGTAGATCGACCTGTGGTCGTAGGCCCCGTCCGCCGTGAATCGCCGGATGGGAGCCTCGATTTGATCCAGCAGATCAGGGACGGTGGAGGCGTCGTCCGCGCTGCTCGTCGTGAGTTCGGCCGCCACGATGAACCCCTCGTCATCTACTCCGATATGCAGCTTGCGCCAGTCCCGGCGCTTCTTCGATGCCTTGTACTTGTGCGCGTTCCATTCGCCGCAACCTAAGATCTTGAGCCCCGTGGAATCGACGATCAAGTGGATCGGACCTTCGTGGACTCGGGTCAGTGGCGCTACCTCAACGATTCGGTTCCGGCTCGAGAGTGTGGTGTGGTCCCGGGCCTTGAGGTCGAGGCCCATTAAGGTGAGCAGCGAGTCCAGGAAACCCTCGCTCTGACGAAGCGGCAGGCCGAAGACGACCCGCAGTGTCAACGCGGTCAAGATCGCGAGGTTCGAGTAGCGCCGCTGGCCTCCGTGAAGACCGTTCTTGGGTGGTGTCCAGGCAGCGATCGCCTCCTCGCTCAACCAGATCGTGACATCGCCGCGATTCCTGAGGCCGCGCTCGAAGTCCCTCCAGTTCCGGATTCTGTACTTCGTCTTGATCGAGAGATTTGAATTACCTCCCGGCGGCAACGGCGTTAACGACCACTGATCGACTTACGCTGCTTCGTGCCAGGAGTAGCGGTGATGCAGCCCGCCCAATCGTGGGCTCGATATCACCTTCGCGTGAGGACTCGGTTTGATTTCTACTGGTCGGCTGAGCGGCGCGTCCTTGTCGAGCGCATCATGAATGAGGTCTTGCTGAAAGTAGGCGATGTATTCCCGGACCAACCGCCGTAGGTGGCCTTCATTGAGTGGAATGACATGATCGAGAAGTTCTCGGCGACAACTTCCCACCCAGCGTTCCGCGATGCCGTTCTGCCACGGTGAGGCAACACTCGTCCGCTTGGGCTCAAGTCCCGTCGCCTTCAAGAACTCGACGACTTCGGAGTTGAACTTCGTATCTCGATCGAAGATGACATAGCGGAAGGGGACGGACTCGGGAAACGCCTCAGGTAATTGTTGGACGACCCATTCGGCATTCGGATGAGCAGTGACGTTCGAATGAAGAATCCGTCGACGGCCGTGCTCAATAACGAAGAAGCAATAGAGCAGCTTGAACGTCACGGTCGAAATGGTGAAGAAGTCAAACGCCACGACTACCTCGCGGTGATTCGCGAGGAAAGTCCGCCAACTCTGTCCGGCATCGCCGCGACGGCGGACAGTTCGCAGATAGCGAGCGACGGTTGGCTCGGAAATGACGAAGCCGAGCTTCTGGAGTTCGCCGTGGATCTTGGGAGCGCCCAACTCGGATTCTCTCGAGCTAGGCGACGGATGAGCGCACGGATCTCGGTTGTCGTCCTTGGTCTGCCACCACGTGACCGCGAACGCCATCGCCAGAATAGCCGGAAACCGCAACGCTGCCATCCGATCACGGTTTCGGGATTGACGACGACGATGACCTCGGTCCAGCGTTTCCACGCTCGGCTCATGGCCACCCAAAAGAGCCGATCGAGACGATTCAGCCGTGGCCGTGGGCGTTTTCTTTTGAGGACGGCGACCTGTTGCCGCGGGGCGATGATCTCCAGAGCAATCTCTCGCCGACTACGCAGGAAGACTCTGGCGGCTAACAAGGTCAAGACGAATTCGAGCATGGAACCAAACCTTGTAGCATGCATCGCCTTGCCGATTGAGGGTCTTTGCCCGACAGCTGTATCGTATTGATTCTTGACACCGACGAGGTTTTGACTACCCACAGGTGAGTCATCCTTGGGGAGAGTGCTAAGCTTTTCGTGGTAGCACGAATCGTTCGCACTCCACACTGTCCCCTGCATCCGCCCATGGTTACGGGTACGCCGATCCCGGCCGACCATGTCGCTGGTGAAGGATCTCAGCTTCGGCTATCATCATCATCGTGTCAAGCGATCCGAGCAAGAAGAAATTTGTTTCAACAGCGCGGCGGGTAAACCGTCGCAAATTTGTTTCTTCCACGGTGGCTGCCGTGGCGTTGCCGCAGGCGCTCTCCGCGGCTAATCCCGTTCAAGTCGGCATCATCGGCGTGGGCAACATCGGCACGCGCCATCTCGAACGTCGCCTGCTACCGATGGAGCGAAGAGACGGCATCGTCAAGGTCGTGGCCGCGTGCGACATCTACGATCGCGCCAAGTTCCGGGCCCGCGAGATGATCGGGCTTGGGAAAAAGGACGTCCACCACGACTACCTCGAGCTTATCGGTCGTGATGACGTCGACGCGGTCGTCATCGCCACTCCAGAGCACTGGCACGCGCCCATGGCCTTGGCAGCACTCGAAGCCGGCAAAGATGTCTATCTTGAAAAACCGATGACTCGAACCATCGCGGAGGCCAAGCAGGTGGCCGAGGCCGTGGAGACGACAGGGCGCGTGTTGCAGGTCGGCAGCCAGTGGGTGTCCGACCCGGCCTACCTCGAGGCGAAACGATTCATATCCGACGGCGTGGTCGGTGACGTTGTGTGGATGCAGTCTAGTTATTCCTCCAACCACCCCGACGGCGTGTGGCAGTACTACGTCGATGAGGAAGCGACCCCGATACGGTGGACTGGAAGGCGTTCCTCGGAAACGCGCCCCACCAGCCGTTCTCCGGCGAGCGCTTCTTCCGCTGGCGTAAGTACTGGGATTTTTCCGGCGGCATTGCGTCGGATTTCCTGTACCACCGCTTAAGTCCGCTGATGTTCACGGTTGGGCCGCGTTTTCCCGAGCGGGTCAGCGCATCCGGGGGGCTTTGGCACTTTCAAAACCGCCAAGTTCCCGACTCATACCAGACGTCGATCGAGTACGACCGCTTCGGCTGTGACCTGTTCGGGTCCTCAGCCTCGGCCGGACCGAACCGACAGCACAGTCCGACTTTCTACGGGCGCAAGGCGACAATCGAAATCACGTCCGGTCAGGTTCTCGTGCGCCCGGAGAAGCTTTTTGAGGATGTGTTCCTGAAGGCCGCCGGCAGTAGGCAGATTGCGGTCGAGGTCGACAACCGCAACCAACAAACGGCGCGCACCGCCCACATGTTGAATTTTCTAGAGTGCGTCCGGACGAGGGAAAAGCCGCTGTTCGACGCTCGCTTTGGCTATCAAGTGATGGTTGCCATCAAGCTGGGCATCGACAGCTATCGCCAGGGCCGGGTCTTCGGGTTCGATCCTGTGCAAGAGCAGATTCTTGATCCACCTCCGGCGCGGCATTCGGGACACGAAGGCGACGGGACGAACGATCCGAACGGACCACCACAGTACCGCAAGCGGGGCGCGGCGTGACGGTCTCTACATGGCCTGTGGCGACTACGCCGCCAGACAGTCGTCGATGTAGGCTCGCGACTCGTTGATGACTTTTGTGATCTCGCCGGCCGTCGGTAACATCGGCAGGCCGCGGGGCGTGGGATGCATGAAGATCGACGCCACGCCGGTAAACTTGATGTCGCGCAGGGCGGCAACGATGGGGCGGTAGTCGAGGCTGCCGCGGCCGGGCAGTTGCTCAAGCTCGACTTCTTTCGCGACCGTTTTCTTGCTCCCGATACCGTACTCCTGAAAGTAAATGAACGGTATGCGGCCGTCGCCAAGATCGCGGATCAGCTTGGGAATCTCCTCGACGAACAGATGGAGATGATGCGGCGCGAAGCAGATGCCCAGCGCCGGGTGATCATTGAACTCCTCGAAGTAACGGATCGAGTCTGGATGATAGAGCAACTGGTTGGCATGGTTCTCCAGCGCGATGACGAGGCCGTGCTCGGCGGCTGCGTCAGCGTGCGGTTTCATCTTCTCCAGGAATTCGGCGACCGCTTTCTTTGCCTCGGCTCCGGAGGGCTCGCGCGGTTTTGTGGTAGCACAGACAAGAATCTTCCCGCCCAGCTCTTTGAGGACCAGCATTTCCGACTGGAGGCCGAAGCATCCAAGCGGGTAGCGGCTGGAGACGACCAGCTCGGCATCGTGTTTCCGCAGTACATCCGCGAAAGCGTCGACGCCCATGGCATCAACCTCTTCGCGCTGCGTGCTGTGCGGTTTGCCCCAGAGGTCCAAACCGACCGAGCCGGTCCGGGCAATCTCCGGCAGGACAGTCTCAAGCTCTATGTTTCCGTAGAGAGCGGAGGAGAGGACGTAGTTCAGCGTTAATTTGGGAGGGGCGGCTCGCAGAGACGAGGCGAGAGCGGAGCTTGCGAGGAGACTACAGGCGTGTCGGCGGTTCATGGGAGAGGATCCGTAGTTAGGGGATGGCACTTTGCCCGAGATGAGCACCTTTCATGTGTAGAAGCATAGCGCTGACCACTCAGTCTGTGGGTATAGTCTTCGATCCGCCAGTGTGACTTCAACGCAGCACGACCCTTGCGTATCGATTTTCGGCTACACGGCCGCAGAATCCATCGGGCCTAACAGCGATGGGCTAGCAGCCCACCAGCCACACCCAGCTAATCGAGCGCAAGACGTCCAAGTCGGCAGCTCCGGGCCGATTTCCGCATTGTCTGCGGCCACACGAGTAAGCAGTCACATGCTATCGCCCCAGCTAGCCAGATATCCTGAGTGTCACAGATCACCTCACTGGCAACCGTTAGATGGCGAGAACAAACGTTGCCACAAACTTCCGTTCGAGAGGGTTCCAAGACCCCCGCCAATACGCTCTAACGACCTATTTAAGGGCCTTCGAGTGATTTTGGAGTGCCGTCAGGTGGGTCGACAATTTTTTAGTGGCTATGGCTCGAACGGTCAAATTGACGGCCTCCGAACGATTTCGATGGGTGATCGGCATGGGACGAAACCTCGGCGGAACGCGGATTTGAACGAAGCCTTCGGCAGACGCTTCGCGTGCGAGTAACAAGAGAGGAGAGCGAGAGTCGGGCGTAACGTCGAGACACCCAAAGGAGGTGTCCAATGACACAACTACGCCGACAGATGCTCGACGAGCTCGAGCGTCGCAACTACTCCGCGAACACAGTTCGCACCTACATCCGCACGGTCGAGGACTTGGCTCGCTATTTCAAGCGGCGGCCCAATCGGCTAGGGCCGCATTTCTCACCACGTGGCGAGCGAAAGTGCGTGAGAGGTGCGTCAATACGAGGCGGGCGACGGTTGGCGCGCGGAGGCGTACTTGACTGTCCGTCGAGCACTCGCGAGCGAGCGCAACGAAGTAGTGGCGCACCTAGCGCGTGCTTTCGCCGTCAGGTGGTGAGAAATGCGGGCTAGTGTCCTGTCTCTAAAGTTCGATTACAAAAGCGGGCGAGGGAAGCGAAGATTTGGTCGGCGGTTTTGGACCAGACGAACGGCTTGGAGTCGGCGTAGCTGAGTTGGATGTAATCCTCGATGGCGCGTTCCAACTCCGCTGTGCTGCGATGTACGCCGCGGCGAATCTGCTTCTGGGTCAGAGTGGCGAACCAACGCTCGACAAGGTTGATCCAAGACGCGCTGGTCGGCGTGAAGTGCAGATGGTAGCGCGGCCGTTTGGCCAGCCAACGCTGAATAATCTGGGTCTTGTGGGTTCCGTAGTTGTCGAGGATCAAGTGGATCTCGAGCGAGTCGGGGACCGCCTGGTCGATGGTGTCGAGAAACTTGCGAAACTCGACCGCGCGATGACGGCGATGACACTCGCCGATCACATGGCCGGTCTTGACATCCAACGCGGCAAACAGCGAGGTCGTCCCGTGGCGCTTGTAGTCGTGCGTGCGGCGCTCGATTTGTCCGGGACGCAGCGGCAGCAGCGGCTGCGTGCGGTCCAGGGCTTGGATCTGAGACTTCTCGTCAACCGACAGCACCAACGCCCGCTGGGGCGGGTTGAGATACAGACCGACGATGTCGCGCACCTTCTCGACGAACAACGGATCTTGCGAGAGCTTGAAAGTTTCGCTGCGATGGGGTTGCAGCGCGAAGGCCTTCCAGATGCGCTGCACGCTGGAGTGACTCAAGCCACAGGTCTTGGCCATCGAGCGTGTTGACCAATGCGTGGCGTCGGGGGGCGTCGATTCCAGAGTGAGCGTGATGACGCGTTCGACCTCGTCATCGCTGACGCGCCGCGGCGTGCCGGGACGCGGTTCGTCGAGCAGCCCGTCGAGGCCTTTGTCGAGGAAGCGCTGGCGCCATTTGCCAACGGTACGGCGGGCCCAGCCGAGTTGGGCGGCGACGACGGTATTGTTGAGTCCGTCGGCGGCGAGCAGAATGGCCCTGGCGCGTTGGGCAAGAGCCTGCGCGGACTTGCGCCGTCGCGCCCAACTTTGCAGGCTCTCGCGCTCGGCCGGGTTGAGCTTGAGCGGTTTCAATTGAGGACCAGTTGTCGTCGTCTTCCCCATATAGACATGGCGACAACAACCTGTTTAATGTTACGCGAACTTTAGATACCGGACACTAGGGCCGGAGCACATCCGCCAATATCAAGCACACCTGTTTCGCGACCGCCAGCTCGCCGCCAACAGCGTGGCGCAACGCCTGGCGGCTCTGCGCTTCTTCTTGTATCAGGACGCTCGGGCAAGAGTGGAACCTGGATCGAGTGCCCTATCCGAAGAGACCGCGCCAACTGCCCAACATCCTCTCTCCCCACGAGGTCGCTCGTCTGATCGACGCCGCCCACCCTCCTTTCTATCGCGTGATCGTGATGACGCTGTACGCCACCGCAGTACGCCGCTCGGAGTTGACGCACCTGCGCATCCACGACATCGATTCCGCACCCATGGTCGTGCACGTTCGCGGCGGCAAGGGCCGCAAAGACCGCGACGTGCTGCTCTCCCAACAGTTGCTCGTCAACTTACGCGAGCACGTTCGCCGCCTGCGGCGCAGACCCGCGCAGGGGCTGTTTCCCGGCGGCAAGTGGCACACCAGCGCTGACCCCATCACGAGCAACGTGCCCTGGCTCGCTTGCAGCCACGCCGCCAAACGGGCCGGCATCACCAAACCCGCCCACCCTCACATTCTGCGTCATTGCTTCGCGACGCACTTGCTCGAAGCCGGGGCGGACTTGCGCATCATCCAGATGCTGCTCGGTCATCGCGATCCGCAAGAGACGGCCAGGTATCTGCATCTGTCGGTAATGCGTCTGAGCGAGGTCGCCAGCCCATTGGATTCCTTGGAGCTGACTGCAACGAAGAAAGACGATCCCGAGACGAAGTAGATGCAGGGGCCGCCGCTGGAGGTGGCCGATCTGGTTTGCGCCGCCGGGCAAGGCTTGCTTGTCCACAGCCGCAAGTGGCTTCGCGGACAGCATCTGAAAGTGTTGTCGGCGATCGCCCGTTGCCGTACAGCCGCGCTCGGCGGTCATCGCCTGCGCTGCGACGACTGCGACCATTCCCCGCCCCTCGTCTACAACTCGTGCTTGGATCGGCATTGTCCCAAGTGTCAGGCCGGCACCCGCAAGCGCTGGCTCGAGGCTCGCCGCAAAGAGCTGCTGCCTGTGCGCTATCCGCACGTCGTCTTCACCCTGCCGCGAGTCCTCTCGCAGCTCGCCCTGCAGAACCAAAAGCTGCTCTACTCGCTGCTGCTGCGAGCGAGCGCCCAGACGTTGCTCGCAGTCGCTCGCGATCCTCGCTGGCTCGGCGCCGAGAGCGGCTTCCTCTCGATTCTGCATACCTGGAATCAACGCCTCCAACCTCACGCTCATCCCCACCTTGTCGTTCCCGCCGGCGGCCTCTCGCTCGACCGCAGCCGCTGGATCGACGCGCCGCGCAAGAACTTCTTCCTGCCCCAGTGGGTCTTGGCGGAAGTCTTTCGCGGCAAGTTCGTCGACGCTCTCAAGAAAGCCTTCGCCAAGGGCAAGCTGCGTTTCCACGGGCGCTTCGCGCCGCTCAATCGAGAGCGTGACTTCAAGGCCTTTGTCAGGAGCCTATATCGCACCAAGTGGGTGGTCGAAGTGCGGCCGCCCTGCGGAGGAGCGGGGAAGGCGCTGGAGTACTTGAGCCGCTACACCCACCGGGTGGCGATCTCGAACCAACGTCTGGTCTCGTTCGAACAAGACCAGGTGACGTTCCGTTGGCGCGATGCGGCCCATGGCAACCGGCAACGGCTGCTGACGCTCGAACTCGACGAGTTCTTGCGTCGCTTCTTGTTGCATGTGCTGCCCAGCGGCTTCCAGCGCATTCGCTCCTGGGGTTTTCTGACCAACTCCAAACGCGGCAAGCTGTTGCCGCTCTGCCGCCGCCTGATCGCTCGCGTCAACCCTTCGCGCACGATCTCCTACTCCGCTGACGAACCCGCTCACGGCAACGACCGGCGCTGTCCTCGCGGCGGCCGCCGCCTGCGCGTCGTCGAACGTTTCACTGCCGCTCAATTGCTCGCTCGCGCCCCGCCAGATCTCGTTGCCGCATGATGCTACGACGCATCCCAGCTCGAACCGCTGCCGCGCTCCGGCGGGCGCCGTCCCCGTGCGACTGGGCTCGGCTTTCCAGGCGCTCTGGCACGCTTCAGACGCCTCTCGGACCGCCCAATCTTGCCTTATCCCTTCCCAGCAGCGCTCGCAAACACTCCGCGCCGACGTTCTCCCCGCGCCGCAGCCTTCTCGTGGTCGCCTTGCCCCTGCCCGCTCGCCAAATACTAAACGCATAGACTGCGACCTCTCGCTGGTCGAGCTTCGTTCAAATCGTTGTACCGCAAGCGCCTAAATCTGTCGCCCGGCGAGGCTCCTGCGGTCCGGTCGCCTGCTGTACAACACTCAGATTTAGACCCACCGTGAAGGTGTGCATAGCCCGCATTTCTCACCACCTGCCGGTGAAAGCACGCGATAGGTGCGCCACTACTTCGTTGCGCTTGATCGCTAGTGCTCGACGGACTGTCAAGTACGCCTCCGCGCGCCGGCCGTCGCCCGCCTCGTATTGACGCACCTCTCACGCACTTTCGCTCGCCACGTGGTGAGAAATGCGGGCTGCCCGCCAAACCTATTCGTCGGAATGGCCGTAAACCACGATTCCCATCACTTCGTCAGCGACTTTGAGGTCGAGGACCCAGTGCTCGTAGTCGTCTTCCCAGAGGTTAGGAGCCTCGTCACCCTCAGGAAGCACGAGGCGAGCAACGGTGGGGTGCGCGTTGCCGATCTCAAAAGTCAAATCCATCATCGGCTCGAACTCATAGTTCTTGGCGACCTCCAAGTCCTTATCGACCGGCGAAAGGACCGCGAAGTCGCGGCTAGGAGCGACACCCATGTGGTCGCCGTTTTCTGGATGCAGGCCATAGCGTAGCGTGTATACGCCGGACGGAATTGACTGTTCGCGGAAATCCGAACCTGCCTCGGTAAAGTTGACAACACCAAGAAACGCACCTTCGGGGAGAGTCTCGTAGCGAACGCCGAATTCCGCGACTGGATCGCCTTCAAATTCCGCGGTACGCATCCAGAACTGGGCAATAACATTTTCACCCGACTTGACGCTGACGGCCTCGGCCGCAATCATCGCTTTCGTCGCTTCTGGAATCGCTTCCACTGGCGCCGGGCCAGCTTCGGTTTCGAACTTGGCGGCGGTTAAAGGTAGAAGCGCGGCTACGGCCACGATCGCAAGCAAATTTCGGCAGATGATTCGCATCAGAGTATTCCCATCCTCCCCAAGATTACAAACGTAGCAACTTGTGCTATCTCAATGCTTTCGACGCATCACGTCGACAATTGTTAAGGCGGATTCAGCGAACGCCGCGTTTCAGATCAGTCGAGTTAACCAAATGAAAGAGGCCAGCCTCTGAGAAGACCGACCTCGTACAAATCACAAATTGCCGCGTACAACCCTAGTCGTCGGAGACCTGCTCGTCGCTGACGCTAAACGTTCCGAGATACGCGCTTGAACGGCTGAACTGGTGCATTTGGTAGTTGAGCGCATCTCCTCGGAAGGACTGCTCAACCGCAAAGGCGGGCATTGCGTGGTCGAGCGCGACTAGCGGCTGGTAGTAAATGTCGTCAAGATGGCAGAGCGAATCGCTGCCGCGGATCTCGCGAGTCTGGAGCGAGACAATCTCGCCGGCTTTCAGCGTCGCCATCTTGTCGTGCATGCTGCCCTGAAAGTCGATCGCGATCGGCGCAATTTCGGTTTGAACGACGTCGGCGACGAGTTCGCCGGCCTGCTCTTGAGCAAAGGCTACGAGCGCTTCGCGCTGCGCGGGCGAGGCCGTTTCGTCAACGATCATCATTGTTTTCGCCGGCAGGGGGCTGCTGAACGGATTGCCGATGGTCGAAGAAGCTTTGACAACCGCGACAACGTTGAGACCTTCTAGCGAGACGCCGTCCATTCGCCCGGACTCAATCTTCCAGGCCAGCACCGCCAAGTCACCGGTGATTCCAACTTCGGAATTGGCGAAACAGTGCGAGGCGTAAATCTCAGCGTTGCGGGACTCAATATAGGTTCCCTTAATGTCGGAAGCTAGCACTGTACCGACGGTTAGCGCTAACAGAGGAGCCACCAGGCTCACGAAACGAATGCTCTTCATCACAGTTCTCCTTCGACTGAAACGGTTCTTGCGAAACTATCGCAATATTATTCTACACGACCTACATGCTGCTTGCGGGGATTTGTGAGGTTAGTTCCTCAAAGTAGCTCTTTCAATCGAGCGACGCTGATATTTCCGCCGCTTAGGACGCAGGCTACCGCGGCATCGGCGGCTAGGTTCACGCGGCCGGAGCGCAGGCCCGCAAAAGATGCCGCGGCCGAGGGCTCGGCAACAACCTTCAGCTGCTCAAGAATGAGCCGCATCGCGTCGATGATCTCCGCGTCGCTCACGAGGATCACTTCGTCGACGTATCGCTGAATCCGGTCAACGGTGAGTTCACCCGTGAACGGCGGCTTCAGGCCGTCAGCAATCGTGTCGGAATGTTCGATTTCGACGAGACGGCCGGCCTCGAGGCTGCGGCTAACGACCGCCGAGTCTTCAGGCTCCACTCCGATGATCTTTGTCGATGGGCGCGAGAGCTTGATTGCGGTGCCGACCCCTGATATCAGGCCACCACCACCAATGCTGACGAATACGTAGTCGACCTCGGGAAGGTCTTCCAAGACTTCGAGCCCCGTAGTTCCGGCGCCGGCGATGATTGCCTGGTCGTTAAACGGGTGTACTGGCGTCAGGCCGCGCTCGGCACGTCGCGCCTCGTAGGTCTCGAGTAGGTTTTCAGCCGTTAGTTCGACTTGGCCGCCGTAGGCTCTGGTCGCCGCCACTTTCGACGCGACTGAATCGGCGGGCATCACGATCGTCGAGGCAATGCCTACGAGACTTGCGCCGTAGGCCAGCGCTTGGGCGTGATTTCCTGACGAAAGGCCGATGACGCCGCGCTGGCGCTCTTCGGAGGTTAGCGTGGACAGTTTGTTGAGAACACCACGAATCTTGAAGGATCCTGTGCGCTGAAGCATTTCGCACTTGAAATGCAGATCGCATCCCAACTCGCCGCCCAACTGGGGAACGGTGAGCAACGGCGTACGGACCAGCTTGCCCGCGATGACCTCGCGGGCGGACTGAATTTCGGCGAGTTCGCTCACTCGACTAAACGATACAGAGGTCGACCGCTTGCCTGAGCGATGTCATCGGGTCACGCAGAGGAATGAATTCGTGGGCATAGTAGCCGTCGAATTTCAGATCGGCGATGGCCGTGGCGATGGCCTTGTAGTTCAGCTCTTGAGTTTCGTCGATCTCGTTGCGGCCTGGGTTGCCGCCGGTATGGAAGTGCGCAATGTAGTCGATGTTTTCGCGGATGGTGCGGATCACATCGCCTTCCATAATTTGCATGTGATAGATGTCGTAGAGCAACTTCACGTTGGGCGATTCGACGCGCTTCATTAGCTCAACGCCCCAGGGCGTTCTGTCGCACTGGTAGTCGGCGTGATTGACCTTGGAGTTGAGCAACTCCATGATGATCGTGACGCCGGCGTCCTCGGCCTGAGCCTTGACACGATTGAGGATGACGGCGGAGTTCTCCCAGGCCTCTTCGTCGGACATACCGCGGCGGTTGCCTGAGAAAAGAATCAAGTTTGGAACGCCGGCTTTCTTCGCGGCCGGGATCAAACGGCCAAGGTTTTCTTCGATCGACTTGTGGAACTCGACCCGGTTTGTTCCGTCAGGAATCGTGCAGACGCCGCTGCCGACGGCGCACGTCAGGCCGTATTTTTCCAGCGTCGGCCATTGATCTTCTGTCAGCAACTCGATTGAGACGATGCCCATCTCCGCTGAATTTTTGGCTAAGTCGTCTAACGACATATCCCGAAAACACCACTTGCATACGGACTGCTTAATGCGGCCCTTCGCATTCGCATTTTCGGCGGCCAGGCCAACCTTCGTGGCGGCGGATAGGATGCCGAATGATGCGGCCGCTTTTACGGCGGAGCGGCGGGTGATCGGGGACGCGGTTTCGTTTTTCATGGCACCCGGATTCTATCACGCGGGCGGTCTGAAACCAGTCACCTTGAGGCGGGTCTCGGGCGAACGAACCGTAGCCAGGGGCCTAAGCGGGTCGAATAGCGCGATTGCCGACTCGACGAATTTCGATCAGTACGCAGTGACGGCTACGCGGCGAAGGTCAACCGTAGCGGCGACCCCCGCCACACGCCGCGTACGGCCCCCGATCTGAAACGGATCTGCGAGAATGGGTGCGCTATGAATCGACGAGAACTATTGCGTACCGGGATTGCATCGGCGGCCTTGCTGCCGACGCCTACCGTGTTGGGCGCTAACGACCGAATTAATGTGGCGCTGATCGGCGCCGGCGGGCGGGGCCGATCGATCACCCGCTGGGTAAAGGAGCTTCCAAACGCCGAAGTCGTTGCTGTCTCGGATCTCTACACACCTCGGCGCGATCAGGCCGTCGAACAATTCGGCAAGCCCTGCAAGCCCGTCAAGCACTACAAGCAGATACTCGACGATCAATCGATCGACGGTGTCCTGATCGGCGCGCCTGATCACTGGCACGTGCCGCTCGTGCTCGAAGCTATCGCGGCCGGCAAGGATGTCTATTTCGAGAAGCCGATCACTCAGAACATCGCCGAGGGTGAAAAGTTGATCGCTGGAGTCGAGGCTTCCAGTCAGGTCGTTCAGACAGGAACGCAGCAGCGCAGTTGGGACCACTATATCCGCGCTAAAGACATCATCCAGTCGGGCGCGCTGGGGCAGATTACGTTCGTCGAATGCTACTGGTATCAGAACTACCGCGTCAGCCAGAAAATCGAAAAGTTCGATACTTCGAAATTGGATTGGGATTTGTGGCTCGGCACGCGCAAGAAACAGCCGTTCGACCCAATGAAGTACCGCCGCTGGCGCTTTTTCTGGGATTTCGGCGGCGGAATTTTCACCGATCTACTGACGCATTGGATTGACGCTATTCAGTGGATCATGGACAGCCCGGCGCCGCACACCGTCCAGGCCACGGGTACGACCCATTTTCAAGATTGGGTCGAGACGCCCGACACGGTCGTTGGCACGATGATCTATCCGAAGAATTTCACGGTGATGTATCACAGCTCGATGATCGGGTCGCTCGAAGGCGGCGGCATCGTCTTTCGCGGCGACAAAGCGATGCTGAAGCTGACGCGGGATGGATTCGCACTCTACCCGGAAGGCATCATCAAGCCGGAAATTACACATCTGCCAGAACCGCAGATCCAAGTACGACGTAGCGGCGACGGCACCAAGAGCAATGTAGCCAACTGGCTCGACTGCATGCGAACGCGCAAGCAGCCCAATTCCCACGTGCGGGCCGGCGTCGAGGCGGCATACACTTCGCATTTATGCAATCAGGCGATGCTCAAAAAACGCATCGTGACCGTCTAGGTGGCAGCCATGAACAACCGACTACTGCCTTTCTGCATCGTCATACTCGCCGTCGGCTGTACACCCGCTGTCGAAGAGACACGAGGCCCCTCAATCCGTGTGGAGCAAATCACCCAGGGACCCGACTATCACCACTTTTACGGCTACATCGGCCACGTTGGCAACACCCCCTGGAACGAGAGCGGGCGTTACATGGCTACGATGCGTAGCCCGTTTGACGACCACATGCCGGGACCCGACGAGGCAGCCGACATCGTGCTGCTCGATACCGAAAATGGCTATAGAGGGGAAGTCATCGACAAGACGCTCGGCTGGAACCCGCAGCAGGGCACGATGATGTACTGGAATCCAGGCCAGGCCGAGACACAGCTTTTCTTCAACGACCGCGACCCGCAGACTCAGAAGGTTTTCACCGTCCTCTACGACGTTGAGAAGCGCGAGCGCATCAGGGAATACCGTTTTGACGATACTTCGTTTGGGAACAGTGGCGTGGCCCAAAACGGCGGCTGGTTCTTGGGGATTAACTACGCGCGCATGGCTAGGCTGCGTCCGGTAACCGGCTACAAGGGCGCGGCCGATTGGACAGAGGGCGTCCTTCACCCCGAGGACGACGGGATATTTCGAGTCAACATCGCCTCAGGCGAAAAACAAGTAATTGTCTCGTTCGCGAGTCTGGCGAAGGCGCTGGAGGAGTCGCACCCCTGGGTCAAGGATACGGCGCTGTTCATCAACCACACGCTGTGGAACCGCGATGACGACCGCATTTACTTCTTTGCGCGCGGGAATTTCAGCCGCAGTCGCGAGGACCGCATCAACGCGGCGTTCACGGTCGACCCCGACGGCTCCAATCTTTCGTTCCACGAGTTGCATGTCGGCGGACACCCCGAGTGGGGCAAGGGACATCAGCTGATCGGCTCGCTTGACGGCCGCCAAGTCATCTACGACACCGACAAGAAGGAAGTCGTCGGGACCATCGGCAGCCCCGAGGCGATTCCCGAACCCGAGGGAGACACCGCCGTCTCGCGCGACTTCCGTTGGCTCGTCAACGGCTGGGGCGGCGAGGAAAACAACCAATACGTCATCTACCGCATAGAAGACGGCGCCTACGTCTGGACCGAACCCTACTCACGCAACGGCATGGCTCACGGCGATTTGCGGCAGGATCAAGGCCCCTGCTGGTCGCGCGATTCGTCGAAGGTCTACTTCCCCGCATTCGCCGAGGACGGGACTCGACAGATGTTTGTGCTTCACATCTCGGAATAGCGATTGGGTACCCAGCTTCGAGGAAAGCGTGGACTTCCGTCCGCGCCTCGGATTCTAGCCCGCATTTCTCACCACCTGACGGCGAAAGCACGCGATAGGTGCGCCACTACTTCGTCGCGCTCGATCGTCGTGCTCAACGGACTGCAAAAGTACGCCTCCGCGCGCCAACCGTCGCCCGCCTCGTACTGACGCGCCTCTCACGCACTTTTGCTCGCCACGTGGTGAGAAATGCGGGCTAGCTTCGGATGATTGTCGGGATATCCTGGAACCTCATGCTCAAGCCCGGCGACCAGGCCCCCGACTTCACCGCGCGAACCGACGGCGACGAAACGATCTCGCTCAAGAAGCTGCGCGGCAAGACCGTTGTGCTCTACTTCTACCCCAAGGACAATACGCCCGGCTGCACGACCGAGGCGTGCGACTTTCGCGACGCGGCGGCGGAGTTTGACGCGAAAGACGCGGTGGTGTTGGGCGTGAGCCCCGACAGCGTGAAATCGCATGACAAGTTTAAGGCGAAGTTTGAGCTGCGGTTTACGTTGATCAGCGACCCGGACCATGCGATCGCTGAGGCTTATGGGGTCTGGCAGGAGAAATCGATGTATGGGCGGAAGTACATGGGGATTGTTCGCTCGACGTTTGTGATTGATGCCAAGGGGAAGGTGGCGAAAGTATTTGAGAAAGTTCGGGTCAAGGGGCATGTGGATGCTCTCTTGGTGCGACTGTAGTTCGTGCGACGATTTGACTCGACGGGTTCGGTGGCTGGGTTGGGGACAGTCAACACGAGGGTTCGAATTTGCGGTGAGAATTACGGGATCGCATGTGACAGTCCCCGCCCGGAGGTCCCATGTCGATTGAGCTGAATGGCACACCGCTGCTCGATTTCCGCAACATCACCGTCTATCGGGGTGACAACGTTGCGCTCAACGACCTTTCGTTGACGATCCCCGCCGGACAGCACGTCGCGATCATCGGGCCAAACGGATCTGGTAAGTCAACACTGATCCGCACGATCATGCGCTACAACCATCCCGTCAAGCGCTACAAGCCGGTAATGAAAATCTTCGGGCGATCGGACTGGCATATCCAAAACATGCGCGAGTTGCTGGCGATCGTCTCGAACGATATGGTGCGAGCCTGCTCGCGCGACGCTACCGGACGCAGTGTGGTGCTGTCAGGGTTTTTCTCGAGCTTTGAGCTTTGGCCGCAACATACGGTGAGCCCAGCGATGGAAGCCCGCGGCGAAGAGGTCATTCGGCTGATGGAAGCCGAGCACCTGCGCGATAAGCCGGTCAACGAGATGTCGTCGGGCGAGGCCAAGCGAATTGTCATCGGGCGCGCGCTTGTAAACAAGCCCCGCGCGCTGCTGTTCGATGAGGTCTCGAACAGCCTCGATCTACGATCCATCGCGGACTTGCGCGAAACACTAAGAAAGATCGCCGCCACTGGCACGTCGCTGATCTTCGTAACGCATCACCTGCCGGATATTTTGCCCGAGGTTTCGCGGGTCATCCTGCTCAAAGACGGCAAGGTTTTCGCCGATGGCGCGAAGGAAGAGCTGCTCACTTCCGCCACCCTCAGCGATGTTTTTGGCCTACCGGTGGATGTCATCGAGCAAGCCGGCTACTACAATTGCTGGTGATGACTAGAAAAGCTCTGACGGGACTCCTACTAGCGTTCACTTGTCTGCTGATCGTGCGAGGGTATCCGGATGGCGACGCGACTGTGTCGGCAGCTAGCGAGTTCAAGATCGTTGTTTACGGTCATTGGATACGGCTTTCGATGGGCTTAGGGGACTCTCAGCCGACGGATTGGAGTGGTTCCGCAATGTTGAAGGACGCATCCAACCCCTCCGCTAGACTCCTCTCAGACTCGAGCTGGTCAGCCAGGTCTCAGTCCTCACCAATCAAAGTCGCGGGCGGTGAACGGCGCGAGCGAATTCTTCCGGCGTCGGTCGATCTCGTATTCGATGGGCCGCCGCCGTTCTCTCTTGACGTAAAAACTCTACAAGGGGAATTTTCGATCAACGCCTCTGAGTTGGAAATCGGGCGCTGGGCTGAACTGCTTGATGGCCGAGTTCGAGTGGAACGCGTGGCCAACGAACGCTCAGCGGTGGTTACTGGACAACACGAGTACGACTTTCCCTCGGCCGTCATCGCCGCAAATTCATCGATGTGGATCGCTTCGGTGGTATACGACGCAGGTCGACCAATCGACCAGGCAGCCGCCCTGGAGGGAGACTTCAAATCTGTAGCCTTCCAGGGCAGCGGAGACGGTATTGAACTTCGGAGTCCAGGTGATCCAACGAGTTACCTGTTTACCCATCCGGGAGAGCCGAATCCGTTCGAGGTGACGACTGGCCTGAAGGACGTTTCGAGACCGGCAGTCGCGGTCATCGAATCTGGCGGTATTCGGACGGTGTGGTCGGAACAGCGTGATGGTAATTGGGATCTCTACTCTCGAATTTTTGATCCGGTCAGTAAAAATTTCGCCGACGAGCAGCGAGTCTCAGACGATCCCGGCCAAGACATCAACGTCGTGGCAGCCGGCGACTACGTGGCCTGGCAAGGCCGCCGCGGTGACAACTTCGATATTTTCGCTGCAAAAATCGGCGAAGATCCGGTGCGTGTTTCAACCAGCAAGGCCAACGACTGGCTGCCTTCCATCGCGGTTGATTCCACCGGCGCGGCTTGGATTGGCTGGGATACCTACGACGCGGGCAACTATGACGTCTTTTTGCGCAAGTTCGACGGGGCGAAACTTGGCAAGCCCATCGCGATCGCAGCCTCGCCGCGCTTCGAGGCCCGCGCCTCCTTGTCCATCGACAGCGATGACCGTGTCTGGGTGGCCTTCGAAGACAGCGGACCCAACTGGGGCAAGGACTACGGCGACCGCTGGCCGGGCCAACGAGCGATTCCCTTCTACGTCGACCGCAACATCCTAGTTCGTGTCTGGGACGGGCGCTTGCGCACCACCGCAAGACCTTTTCGCGCGCCGACGGTCGACTACTTCTCCGACGACCCGCGCATCGCCACAACCCAGCGCCACAAGATCAGCATCCCTGTCATGAAAGTTGACGGCAAGGGACGCCCGTGGCTGTTCTATCGCATGCATCCCAAGCAAACCGGCGCCGGCGAACTCTGGCGCAGCTACGCCGCCTATTACGAGGGTGACGAGTGGTCATCTCCGATCGAAATTCCGGGTTCGGACTACCTGCTCGACCGGCGCCCCAGCGTGGTCGCGCAACAGGATGGTTCGTTGCTCGCTGTATACGCTGGTGACCAGCGAGAGTCGAACGTTCGCGATCGCAAGGACAGTGATATTTTCTACTCGCGCCTATCGCTGCCGGACGCTCCAACGCCGCCAGCCCTGAAAAACGTCAACCCCAGAGACCCGCGAACCGCCCCCCGCTCCGTTCACCCGAATGAAACCGAAGACATCGCCCGTATGCGTGCAGCCCGCGTCGAAATCGGCGGCAAGCAGCTACGTTACTTGCGCGGCGAATTTCATCGGCACACGGAGTTCTCGGCGCACCGCGACTGGGACGGCCCTTTCGAAGAAATCTGGCGCTACGCCCTCGACGTCGCCGACATGGACTGGCTCGGTCCCGGCGACCACGATTACGCCGTGGGCCAAGACTACCTCTGGTGGCTGCAGCAAAAGGCGAGCGACATGTACCACCTGCCCGGCAAGTTCAACGCGATGTACACCTACGAGCGCAGCGCGAGCTACCCCAGCGGTCACCGTAACGTGATCTTTCCGCGTCGCGGCATTCGCCCGCTGCCGCGCTCGACCGACAAGGAATACAACGTCGGCACGGAAGAAGACGGCTCGGCCGACATCAAGAATCTCTACAAGTACCTTGAGCACTTCGACGCGATCACTTCGTCGCATACCTCGGCGACAAGAATGGGCACTGACTGGCGCGATGCCAACGCCGAGTTGGAACCGGTCGTTGAGATTTTCCAAGGCCACCGGCAAAGCTATGAGGAGAACGAAGCGCCAATGGCGGCCGGCCGAGCAGAAGACTCGATCGGCGGCTACCAACCAAAGGGCTTCATCTGGGAAGCGTTCAAGAAGGGCCGCCGGCTTGGGTTTCAGTCATCGAGCGACCATATCTCGACCCATATCAGCTACGCCATTGCCATCGCCGAGGACCACTCGCGCGAAGGCATTATCGCCGCCTTCAAAAAGCGCCACTCCTACGGCGCGCAGGACAACATCTTGCTCGAAGTTCGATCCGGTGAGCACATGATGGGTGACGAGTTTGAGTCGTCGGTAACCCCCCGCCTGGTGATCAAGGCTACGGGCACAACCGCTGTTGACCGTGTTGATATCGTTCGACAGGTTGGAACCGCGACACCGGAGTACGTCGCTTCGTTCGAGCCGCGCAAGCAGAAAATCGATATCGATTGGTCCGACCCAGCCGCCGCGGCCGGCGAGGTCAACATGTACTACGTACGGCTGCAACAGCGAAACAAGGCGCTAGCCTGGGCAAGCCCGATATGGATCGACTACAAACCGTAAGCGTTGCCGGATAGGCGTGAGGCGTGCCACCTCGCGCCGCACTCTAGAGTTGGAGCGTACCCACTAATTCGGCCGACGTTGCAATCTTCTGCTTGTCGAGAAAATCATCCAATTCGCTCGCGATTCTCTCGACCCTGGCCGGGTCCCAAAACGTGGCCGTGCCCACCTGCACCGCGGTCGCGCCGGCGATTAGAAACTCCGCCACGTCTTCGCCACAAGCGACTCCGCCGATGCCAATCACGGGGATCGAAACCGCCCGCGCGACTTGGTGAACCATTCGCAATGCCACGGGCTTAATCGCCGGGCCTGAAAGTCCCCCGTAACCCGCGCCGAGTCGAGGGGTCTGCGTCTTGGCGTCAACGGCCAATCCCTGCAGCGTGTTGATTAGCGAAACCGCATCGGCACCCGATTGCTCCGCCGCCTTAGCCATCGCAACGATGTCAGTCACATTGGGCGACAGTTTTACAATCAGCGGACGCTTAACGGCAGCCGCCTTCGCCGCGGCAACAACCGCACCGAGCAACGCCGCGTCCGAACCAAATTGCATCCCGCCGTGACTGGTGTTGGGACACGAGACGTTCAGCTCATACCCCGCGAGTCCTTCGGCGTCTTCAAGCAGGCGAATCACTTCGCCGTAGTCTCTCACTGCGTATCCGAACACGTTCGCGAACACGGCCGTCTCAAGCTTCGCTAACGCGGGCAGTTTCTCCCGGACGAATTCCTCGACCCCGACGTTCTGGAGGCCGATGGAATTCAACATCCCCGAGGCGGTCTCGACCACACGCGGAGCCGAGTTGCCGGCGATCTGGGTACGAGACAGACCCTTAACGACGATGCCGCCCAGCTTGTCTAGATCGACATGCGAGGCGAATTCAAGACCGTACCCAAAAGTTCCGCTAGAAGCGATAACAGGGTTTCTCAGTTCGATCCCGCAGAAGGAGGTGTGGAGATTCGCCACCGAGAAAACATTCTAGCGGGCGACAGACGGCGAGCCGGACTTTGTTGTCTCATGCAACGGGGCGGGTTTAGCAAGGGGAGCTAAAAGCACGTCGCGAACAAACGCCTCGTGCAGGATCGGCGCGTCGGTACTGCTTGGCAACGCGGCATTCAAAAGCGCGGACAACGTCGGGGCAATCGAGGCCGCATCGACCTCGCGCATCGACTGCATAGCGCGAAAACGCGGTCCGTAGAACACCACCGGCACGTCGCTGTCGTAGCGATACATCGAACCCGGCCCCGTGCCTCTGTCTTCACCGCTGTGCTCGGTGAAATATGGGTCGTAAATCAACATCAGGTCGCCCGAGCGTCTGAGCTTCCAGCTACGCCGCTGCGCACTTGCGTGCTCACCAGCAGTCAGTTCAGGCACATAATATGACGCGACGCCCACGAGCTGGGCGGCAGCCTCGCCCGCAACGTCGAGACCGTGTAGCCGGCGATCTCTGCCCATACGGTGAAAGCGATCGTTGAACGTCACGTAGGGGTACACGTACTTTTCGACGGCGGGTCCAGCACCAAACTCTGCTTCCAGCGCGACGTCGATTGCCTCGACCACTGACTCACCCTTGATGCGTCCGCCGCCGGGGCCAACCAACGATGCCAACTCAGGCGTGACGGGCGACCCGTGCAGTCCAGTGAACACGATCGAGACGCGATCAAATCCAAACTCGCCGCCGAGCCAGTCGACAAATCTACCTAGTTCGCGATCGAGCTGCAGCACCATGTCGCGCATCAAAGGGGAATCCGCACCCACTTCCAATGCCAACAATGCGGGTGCCGAAAGATTGACGAAAAGTAGATCTGGGTGAGAGCGCGTACCGAGCCCCTCGGCTTTCACCGCGGCTGCCGCAAATTCGAAAGTTCGTCGCATGACGAACGGGGACGAGCGATAGAAGGCTGAATAGCTTTCACTCAACTCGCCCGTCAGACCAGGGAGAACACGCAGCGGTTTGGCGTCAGGCGCCGCATCAGCAGCCATCCATTTTCGAGTGGCGGCGAGCGTGATCGGGTTGGCGTTGTTGAACGATTGCACCCAGCCAGGTGTAGCCGCTCGGTAGTACGCGGACGTTTCGAACTCCCCGGACTCGCCCATCCAGTAGGAGCCGTTCGGATGGCGGCCACCCAGAAATACCGCCGGCGACGCTTGCTCGGAAACGGCAACAACTCTCGAGCGGCCTCCGGAAGCAAGCTGGAGCTCATCGGCTACGGTCGAGCCGCTCAGGTTTTCGGGCGAGTAGGCGGCGTCCGCTCCTATCGCTGATACAACCTCTCGGCTTTCGCGGTCGTACCAGCGATTGCCGATGATCCCGTGCGTAAGAGGATATGCGCCAGTCGCGAGAGTCGCGGCATTTGGGGCGGCGAGGTTCGCCGCGTGGCCATAACGGCAGCGTTCGAAATATGCGCCACGTTCGATGAGCCGGCGGATTCCGTTCGCCGCAAAGTCGGCGCGGTAATTCTCGATGTAATCCGCTCGAAACTGTTCAGCAGTAATGACGACCGTTAAATGCGGCGCTTGGGCGTCGAGCGGTTGCAGTCCGGCTAGCAGACCCACGAGCAGCGCAAAACGTAGCAGAAGTTTCAAGAGATTGGGGAAGTCCGGCTGTTAGATTGGTACGTGCATGGCAGTCCCATCTACGACGTCATTATAGTCGGCGGCGGCATCAACGGATGTGCTCTTGCTCGCCTAGCGTCACTCAACGGTATTCGAGTCGCTCTAGTCGAGAAGAACGATTTTGGCAGCGGAGTGACGAGTCGATCAACGCGCCTCATCCATGGCGGCCTGCGGTATTTAGAGACTTTTCGCTTTCACTTAGTAAGAGAATCGCTGCACGACCGCAAAGTTCTGATACGCGAGTTTCCCGGTCAGGTCGCGCCGCAAGCCTTTTTGATTCCGGTCTACGAAAGCGACGCGCGGTCGGCGTGGTACATCTCGATCGGCCTCATGATCTACAGCTTTTTAACAGGCTCAACGCTGATGCCAAAGCATCGCCGATTGAGCGCTAAGGAAGTTCGCAAGATCGAGCCCGGCCTCGACGCGGAGGGTCTGCGCGCGGGATTCATCTACTACGACTGCCAAGCTGTCTACCCTGAGCGCCTCTCGCTCGAGATGGCGCTGCAAGCCGAAGAGGCCGGCGCAGTGGTCTTGAACCATACGGCGGTAAAAGAGTTCTTGCTCGATGGCTCGCGAGTTGTTGGCGTCAAAGTTGACGGTCTCGACGGCGAAGAGGAAATACGGGCGCAACTAGTCGTTAATGCCGGCGGTGCCTGGGCTGATCAAATACGTCGCTTGCTGCCGCAGGCGAAGCCGCAAGACCTGCTAACGCTGCTCAATGGCGCGCACATCGTGTTGCCTAAGTTCGAAGGTGCGCCAAAGCACGCGATCTATCATGGCGCTCGCAGCGACGGCCGGCCATTTTTCATCATTCCGTGGCGTGGCCTTTATCTCGTCGGAACAACCGAAACTCCTTTCGCGGGTAACCCCGATCGCATGCTCCCGACCGATCCCGATATCGAGTATCTGCTCAAGGAGATGAATGGGATGTTCCCGCGCTCAAACGTGACGCGAGATGCGATTCTCTATGCGTACTGTGGGTCTCGTCCGCTGATGCGCGCCAGCGGCTCGGACTTAAACTCGGCCTCCCGCGAGCATTCGATTTACGATCACGAAACTGAGGACGGCGTTGCCGGGATGCTAACGCTGGTGGGAGGAAAGTTAGCGACCGCCCGCTCATTCGCGTGGGAGGCGCTGAGGCAGGCGGCCGCCAAGCTGGGATATTCGCCGCCCATCGACCCCGGCATTCCCGATGCAATCGAGCTCCACGAACCCGATAAGCGAATCGCCACGATCTATGGCCCAAGGTCGCCGAAACTTCGGGAATTTATGGCGGCCGACCCCGTACGCGCAAATCCCGTCGCCGAAGGATGCCCGGCCACGCGCGGAGAAATCGAGTTCGCCGTGCTCCGCGAAAAGGCTCGCACACTGGGCGACATTTTGTTGCGACGAACAGGGCTAGCCTTCGATCCCGATTCGCGGCCTGAGTGGGTGAGGCAAGTCGCCGAGCTGGCGGCCGATCCGCTCGGCTGGAGTTCCGCCGACATCGACAGCGCGATCAGCGACTACGAAGACGAACTGCGAAGATCGATCGTGGCAGTGGACTAAATGCAGAAGAGCCCTGGCAATCTCTTGTTCTGTAACTCAACTTACATAACTTCATACCGTAAGATCCTAAACTGCCACAACCTAGCCAATTCGCGGCGGCGGGATTGACAGCGCTTCGCCACGGGTCCACAATGACTTTAGGTTCCTTGCCGTAAGAACGCCTGTTCTATTCGTCATACATAGTCAGGCATCGGTGCGGGAGCCGCGAGGCTTTCTGTTGCACAACGATGGCACATCGAGTGGTCCCGGCCGCGCTGCCTGGGAAACAGAGGAACTTTTCGCCGAACATCGCGAGAGTTTGATGCGCTACTTGCGCTATCACTTGCGTGATTCATCAGGGGCGGAAGACATTGCACAAGAAAGTTTTATTCGCTTTTTCCAAGCCCGCAGCCAGGACGAAGTCATCGAACAGCCTAAGGCTTGGCTGTTCCGAGTGGCACATAACTTAGTCATCGACTACGGACGTAAGAAAAAGCCGGATTTACTGGACGAAGACGGATGGAGAATCATCGAGGCCAACTTGGCGGCTCAGGACCTGGTTACCGAAAATCAGGTACAGATTATGAGTTTGCCGTGGCACAAGCTGACTCCGACGGAGTTGGAATGCCTGCGATTGCGGGCTGAGGGATTGAAATTCCGCGAAGTCGCGGAAGTGATGGACATTACGATTTCGACCGTTGCGAGCTATGTAGCTAGGGCGGTCAACAAGTTACGGGAGACCCAAGAAGGGCACGCGAGTAAGGAAACCGGTGAGACACCTCAACACGGAAGAACTACTGCTATACGCGGAATCTGAACTGGACGACCGGGGGCTCTGCCGCCACGTCCAAGACTGCGTCGACTGCAAGGCCTCGCTCGTCGAGGTGCAGGAGACGTTTGTCGGCGCCGCATCGGCTATCCGCGCGTCCGTTCCGCGGCAACAAGTTGAATTGCAAGCAGCGTCATTGACGAGACTGCGCGCCAACATCGCCGCGGAATCCGAGAAGATCTCCTACCACCTGAGTTCTGAAGAACTACTCTTGTCGAGCGAGGCGGAATTGTCGGCCGATCGCGAGGCCCATCTGAGCAACTGCTCGAATTGTCAGATCGAAGCCGCAAACATCCGAATTCTGCTCGCGGACATCGAAGCGGAGTTACGCTCGCTCATACCCGACCAGCCAGTTGAACGCAAGGCCGCCGTGCTGGTCGCTCTTGAGCGACGCTTGGCCGAGACGGCAGAGCAGCCTGTTGAAGTTGAGCCCCAGCCGGCCAAAGTTATCGAGTTCCCTGGAACGCGAAGTCGCAAATACGCAGCATTTGCTGCAGCAGCAGCAGCATTTGTGATGTGGGGTGGATTCCGGGCAGTGCAATCGCCTGAGTTACCAGCACTCCCGACACTGGCGCAAATTGCCCCAGCGGTACCGGCAAGTGCATTCTCAACGCCGCAGGCGTTTGAGACAGTAGCACGGCTTGAAAACCTATCGCCCACGAACACACTTGCGGTTTCGAGCGTTATCGACAGATACGAGTTTGCCGCTAGCAAAGCAGTTGATCCTCCCGGCGAAACGTTTGCCGAGTTTGCATCCGCCCCTCGGATTGCGGTTGCCGCGCCTACCGCGCTGATTCGCTGGGACGCACCTGAGCCTCAACCGTATCGATTGAGCGAAGAGACAAACGAGACGGTCATCGCGCTCGCCGAACCAGATCCTATTCGCCAGACCTCAGCCGAGGCGGTCATACTTGCGCAGGGCTCAACTCGTCCGGTCGGTGGAATGGTGCGGAACTCGCTGCTAGCCCACTACCGCGATGCGGCGCGGCGCTCGTTCCAGTCGCCGACAAATTCTCTTCTCGACGGCGAACTCGATCGCTATGTGAGCGACGTACTCCGCAACGACTCTGAACTTCTTGCGCATGTACACGCGGTCAACTCCGCATTGAGCAGTGCGAAGAGTTCACAACTGAACGGATCGAGCGAACTTGGCCGCCATGTCAAGAACCATCTCGACGGAATTGCCACTCGTGAGGCGGCGATCTACGCAAGCCTTTCAGAAGTCTTACCGCGCCGCTACTGGACCTATCGCGCCGAAACGGCGAATAGTCAGGCGGAAGCCGTCGACGTGGTCGCCCAGAGCAACGAACTACTCGCCGATGCTCTCGGTCTTGACGAGACGTTGACAACGTTGTTCGTGGCCAACACGGCAACACTCGACGCCCGCGGTAACGAACGCTCATGTGGCGAGCGTTTGGCACGTATCCGTTCCCACGTTGCTCGCCTCCGCCGGGCAATCAACTAGCCCTACACTGAAATCATTATTCGCTGGGCTGGCAAAAGTCGCCCCCGAGTGGGGATCCGTGCATTTCACCCGAGCCGTCTGTACGTCTGTCTTGTCGTAGGCTTTTGGGTACTGTTCGGACTAGCCCCCAGCGTCGCGGCGCAGAGCGGAGTCGTCTCCGGCATCGTCGAAGACGAACAGCAAAACCGCCTCGAGGGCGTTGAAGTTCAACTGATCAATCGCCGCAACGCGCAGGTTCTGCGTGACACGACCGCGATCGACGGCGCATTTGCGTTCTCTGGGGTGCCGGCAGGCGAACATTCGCTGGCCTACGTGCATAGCGACTACGCGGTGGTGCGCACCGGCTGGTTCGAAGTTCTGCCGGGCGCGCCTGTCGTGGTGCCGCCCGAAAAGCTACGCCGGTTGCAGCCCGCGCTGACTCGGCCACGAGCCGGACTGGAAGCAATCGCGATCGAGTTTGGGCTCGTTCGTGAGCAGATCGCTGACGTGCCGGTGCTGCTTGGTTCGGAAGGCCGTACGGCGGTCGACAAACTCTTGCACCTGGTGCCCGGCATGAGCCCGGTCGCCGCGCTCGAACTAGACCCCTTCACCGGTCGAGCGGCAACGGTTTCAGCCAACGGCTCGCGCCGCTCATTCATCAACTACCGGCTCGACGGCGCCTCGAACAACGCGCAGAATCGGATTACAGGCGCGCAAGCGGCGAATTTTGGACCGCCGCCGGAAGCCATCGAAACGTTCCGCGTCGTTACGCACACGTATTCGGCGAGCGAGGGGCGTAACGCAGGGGCCGTGGTCCTGCCGACATTCCGTAGCGCGGCGGAGCAATGGCACGGCCAACTCCGCGCCTTCTGGCGCCCCGGTTGGAGCCGTTCGCTCGGCTCGTTTGACGGCTCGGCGGACGAAGTCGACGGCTGGGCCGGGGGCGGCCAACTGGGTGGCCCGATTTGGCGAAAGAAGAAGCTATATCTTCTCGGCGACTTTGAGGGCTGGGGCACCGACCGCCGCCACGATTCAACTACTGCCGTCCTAACGGACGCCGATCGCGCGGGCGATTTCTCGGGCGGCGATGAATTTCCAACGGACCCTACAACTGGGGCCCCGTTCCCGCAAGGCCAGATTCCAGCCGATCGCTTAGACCCGTTGATGCAAGAGTATCTCGACGCCCTGCTACCGCGCGCGAACTTGCCGGACGGACTTCTTCGCAATCGCGAGAATCTCAACAGCAGCGGCCAGTCAGCGCTCGCAAAGCTCGACAAGCGATCTGAGAAACTCTCGTTCTACTGGAGCCACTATCTTTTTCGAAACCGTGTTCGTGAGCCGCTGACCGAAGTTCTACTCACAACACCGGGAACCATTGACAACCGCCGGCAGACGGCCAATAACAGTCAGTTTTCCGTTACCCACACAGGCTCCCCGAATTTCGTGCAGACGGCGCGCATCGCGGCGCAGCGTCTGGCAATCGGACGGCGTCAGGGGCACCCTGCATTCGAGTCAACGCCGGCCGAGGAATTCGGGTTCGATTATTTGGGCAGCAACCCCGGCGCCATTCCGGACGCGACGTTGTGGACGGACACGGGTCTTCCGCGCCTGCGCATTGCACCCTTTCTGAGTTCCGAGAGTTCAGCGCAAACGACCTTTCAAGGCGGTCATGATGCCGAGTATCGCAAGGGCGGATTCGTCGTTCGCGGTGGGCTGCTATTCCAACGCGGTATCTGGCCTTTCACAAATACCGAAAACCCCGCCGGCAGCTTCAGCTTTCCCGCCCCGCCGGACCCGCCAATCCGAGCCCGCAGCGACGGCCTGCGAGACCTGTTGCTCGGTCGGCCCGGCGAGTTTCGATTACAGACACCTCGCAGCCTCAATCTTCGCTGGCACGAGTTTGCGTTTTATGGCGAAACCGAAGTGCGCCCCTTGCGCTCGTTGCAGGTTACGTTCGGCTTTCGATTCGAGTCACAGCCGCCCGCGGTCGATCGATTGGACCGCATTGCGGCCTTTCGCATCGACGGCGACAGCGAGCGCTTTTCGGACACGTTGCCTAATTTGATATTCCCCGGCGACACCGACCCTGGCTTCGGCCCTCTCACGCGTTCGACGATTGTGACCAACGGGCAAAACTACGCACCCCGTATCGGAATCGCGTACTCGCCAACTTGGGACCATCGGCTATCGCGCTGGATCCTCGGTGAATCAGGCCGCTCGGTTTTTCGCGGTTCATACGGGCTGTTCTACGACCACGGAACATTTGCGGGCGCCAGTGCCGGAGCACTGTTTCAAGCGACGTATCCGCCGTTCAGCGTCGACAACAGGTTCACGTTAGGACGCCCAGAGGGAGCGTTCCAATCACCATTCGCGGCACTCCCGACAAACGAACCCGCGGATTTCGTGCCCGCAATAGTTCGCTATCCGATCCAGGTATTCGATCGCGACTTTCAGAATGCCCGAGCTCACCATTGGAACTTTAGTTGGCAGCGGCTACTACCCGCTCGCGTCTTTGTGAGCGCGAGCTACCTCGGTACCCGTGCCCAGCGACTACAGCGCCAGCGCGAACTCAATACTTTTGTGCGCAATCCCCTGTTTGGATTCGCGTTTGTCCGAAGCATGCGGGTGTTTTCGAGAAACCGCGACATTCGATCATTCGAGAGCTCGGGCGGCTCCCGCTACAAAGCTTTTCAGATCCGAGCAAACCGTTACCTTCATCAAGGCATCGCATTTGACGTTAGCTACAACTGGAGTCAATCGTTTGACAACGGCAGCACAGTTTTCGGAGACGAATTGGTGACCGAGGACTGGACATTCTCAAACTTCGATCGCCGGCATACGATGACGGCCACTTGGTTCTACAAGGTCGGGCTACCGCGAAGCTGGACCGAGCGAGCTCGCTGGGCCGACCGCTGGGGCATTAGCGGAACGTGGCGGCTGCGCTCGGGATTACCGCTCGATGCGCGTCAGTCCGAAGACCCAACGTTTACCTTCGAGCGGGTTGGCCGCCCCGACCTAGTAGGCAACTTTCAGTTGCTCGACCCTTCGCGGGCACGAACATTCACAATGTCAGACGGGCGCGAGGTCAGCGGCAGATTCGCCTTTGACCCGACGGCCTTCTCGCCTGTATTGCCGACGAATTTTGACGAGACCCGCCCCGGCACATCGAAAAGAAATGCATACCGGCTGCCAAGTTTTCAACAGTGGGACCTGCGCATTTCGCGTCCAATCGAAACCGGTGAATTCCTTTCAATGGAACTTGGCTTTGATTTGCTGAACGTCTTCAACAACCGCAACTGGGCCGCGCCGTTCAATAACATCGACCACCCGTTTTTCGGAATCGTTCGGCTCGAAGGAGTCGGGCGAACGTATCAGGCTGCGTTGAAACTACAGTTCTAGCTCGGGTATTTCCCCAGGCGGCGAGAGAAAGTGCGTGGGAGCGGCATCAATACGAGGAGCGCGACACTTAGCGCGCAGCGACGTCGTGGCACAGCTATCGCCTGCATTCGCTGTCAGCTGCTGAGAAATGCAGGCTACCGTTCTGCTACACTGGCCCGCCAGTATGGAACTCCATCCGCTTGTTGTACTTTTGATCGCCGTCGCGGTCGTTTTCACGCTGATCATTCGCCTCAAGATCAACGCCTTCATTGCGTTGATCACCGCGGCGATTACGGTTGGCGTGCTTTCGTCGAAAGTCCCGCTTGGCGAAGTCATGCCTTCGGTCGCGACGGAGTTTGGCGGGGTTTGCGCGGGCATCGCGATCGTGATCGCGCTTGCCGCTCTGATTGGCCAGTGCCTTATGGAAAGCGGTGCGGCCGACAAGATCGTTCGCGTGTTCGTCAGAGCGCTCGGCGAGAAAAACTCCTCTCTGTCGCTGCTCGCTAGCGGCTACGTGCTGTCCGTTCCGGTGTTCTTCGATACGGTTTTCTATCTATTGGTGCCGCTGGCGCGGGCGATGCGGATTCGCACCGGCAAGAATTACTTGTTGTTCTTGATGGCCATTTCGGCGGGCGGCGCGGTGAC
The DNA here is from genome assembly GCA_965247305.1 of Bryobacterales bacterium. GTDB lineage: Bacteria > Acidobacteriota > Terriglobia > Bryobacterales > UBA6623 > CATQHP01. The sequence continues at coordinate 1,159,447 of OZ252030.1, forward strand.
TCATTCGATGGTTCCACCAACGCCCGGCCCGCTAGCGATGGCCGCTACGTTAAACATCGACCTAGGCGTCATGATTCTTGTCGGCGCGATGATTGCCCTGCCGATGTCGCTTGTCGGCTGGGGCTATGGCGTACTTCGCGACAAACAACTCGAAATTCCTTTGCGCGAGACGTCTGGGTTATCACTCGCGGAACTGGAAAAGCTCGCCGAACAGGCGGACGCCAAACTGCCAAGCTTCGCGATGTCGATGCTGCCAATCGTGTTACCGGTGCTCTTCATCGCCTCGAACACCGCAGTCGGGGCGCTAGGCATCGAGGGCCAGCTACGGGAGTTCACCTCGTTCATCGGCAACCCTAACTTTGCCCTGCTGGTTTCGGCGGCAATTTCGCTTTATTTGGTCGCCCACCAGAAAGGCTATTCGCTGGCGGAACTGTCGAAGCCGGTGGAAACGGCGTTCGCCAGCGGAGGTCTGATAATTTTGATCACCGCCGCGGGTGGCTCGTTCGGCAAGATGCTGGTGAGGGCTGATGTCGGCCGCACGATCGGCGATATGTCGCAGGAATTTGGCGTCCCGGTACTGATGTTGAGCTTCTTGCTGGGAGCATTGCTGAAAGTGGCGCAGGGTTCGGGCACGGTCGCGATGATTACCGTCTCGACGATCATGGCGCCGCTGATTTTGGATACGCCTCCGGGCTTCCATGCGGTCTATATCGCTTGCGCGATTGGCTCGGGCTCGCTGGTCGGTTCGTGGATGAATGATTCAGGGTTCTGGGTCTATAAGCAGATGTCGGGATTGACGGAGATTGAGGCGCTGCAGACTTGGACGCCGTTGCTGGCGATTATGGGCGTCGTTGGGTATGTTTGTACTCAGATCGCGGCGATCTTGATGCCTTTGGCGTAGGGATTGGCTGCGCGTCGGAGTGCAGCACTACGCTGGCCGCGATTACGTACATTGCAGTCAAATCTTAGACCCGAAAACCGATCAGGAAGGCGGCGGCACCGAGGCTAAGAGCCAGCGCGCCGATCCTCGAAACTAGGGCCCGAAGCCGCATTTTGTTGCGCCCGGCGTCCCTCTAGGATTCACAACCGCCGACGGAATCGAGCGTCACGCGGCGAGGGCCCCTGACAGCGCTCAATTGTTGCCCGCCAAGGCCCATTTTTGGGCTCAAAACCTCTATAATTAAAGGTTTATCCCCCGCGTGAATCATGGCCGACGATCCCTCTAACAACCCCGAACAATTACCTCTAGATGGGGGTGATGCCGACAACGTCAACATCATCCCAATCGACATCGAAAACGAGATGCGCAAGTCGTATCTCGACTACGCGATGTCGGTTATCGTTGGGCGCGCGCTGCCCGACGTTCGCGATGGATTGAAGCCTGTTCAGCGACGAATCCTGTATGGTATGCGCGAAGAAGGCTTGCGCGCGAATCGCCCGCCACGCAAGGCCGCAAGAATCGTTGGCCAGGTGATGGGGAAATTCCATCCGCACGGCGACTCGTCGATCTACGACACTTTAGTGCGCATGGCGCAGCCGTTTTCGATGCGTTATCTGCTCGTCGACGGTCAGGGGAATTTTGGCTCGGTCGATGGTGATCCGCCGGCCGCGATGCGATACACCGAGGCGCGTCTGGCGGCGTACGGGGAGGCTCTGCTTGATGACATCGACATGGATACGGTCGACTTTCGACCGAACTATGACGACTCATCGGAGGAGCCCGAATATCTGGCCGCCGCCGCGCCGCATCTGTTAACCAATGGCTCAAATGGCATCGCCGTCGGCATGGCGACGAATATACCGCCGCATAACTTGACGGAGTTGATCGACGCGACGATTCAACTCATCAAGCATCCCAATACGAAGTTCGAGCGGATCGTTGAGATTGTTCAAGGCCCCGATTTCCCAACCGGTGGCATCTTATGCGGACGTTCCGGTGTGATATCGGCCTACAAGACAGGCCGTGGGCACATTCACGTCCGCGCCAAGACGGACATTGAGCCGCTCGGAAAAGATCGCCAGTCCATTATCGTCACAGAAATCCCTTATCAGGTGAACAAGGCGCGGCTGATCAAGAAGGCCGCGGAGCTGGTCAATCACAAAAAGGTTGAAGGGATTAGCGATATCCGTGACGAGAGCGATCGTCAAGGCATGCGCATCGTCTTCGAGTTGAAGCGCGGCGAAGAACCCGAGGTCGTCCTCAACAACCTTTACAAGCAGACTGACTTGCAACAGGGCTCCGGCATCATCATGCTGGCGATCGTTGACGGCCAACCGCGCGAGCTAGGGTTGATCGAATACCTGAAGCTGTTCATCGCGCATCGTCAAGACGTTATCCGCCGCCGGACTAACTTCTTGTTGCGCAAAGCTCGTGACCGCGAACACGTCTTACTCGGCTTTGAGAAAGCTCTCGCGCGCATCGACGAAGTGATTGCGCTGATCCGCGCATCTGGCAACCCGGCCGAGGCGCGCCAGGGCCTGATGGGCCAGATCGAGATCGACTATCGGGAATACCTGCGGGCGGGTGCCGCCGCGGGGTTTGAGCCCTTCGATTTCACCGAGCGCCAGGCGCAAGCGATTATCGAACTGCAACTCCAACGCCTAACCGGCATGGAGCGGCAGAAGATTCTCGACGAGTTGGCGGAGATCCAAGAGAAGATCCGCGGCTACCTAGAGATTCTCGAGTCAGACTCGATCCTCGACGGGGTTGTCATCGACGAGCTGCGCGATGTCAAGAAGAAATTTGGCGATGAGCGCCGCACCTCCATCGGAGAAGACGTCGGCGACATTTCGATCGAAGACCTCATCGCGGATGAGCCGATGGTCGTTACCGTGACCAAGAACGGTTACCTCAAACGCACCTCGCTAGACACCTATCGAAAGCAAACCCGCGGCGGCCGTGGCCGCATTGGCATGGGTACGCGGGATAACGACTTCGTCGAGCACCTGTTTATCGGCTCGACGCACTCGTACATCTTGGTGTTTACCAATCTGGGCCGCGTTTACTGGCTGAAGATTTACAACATCCCCGACGTCGGGACGACCGGACGCGGACGCAACATCGTCAACGTGATCAACCTACAGCCAGAGGAAACGGTACAAGCCTTTCGTCCGGTAAAAGACTTCGATCCCGAAAAGTTCATCGTGATGGCGACCAAGCAGGGCACCATCAAGAAGTGCTCGCTTGAGGTGTTCTCGCGGCCGATGTCGCGAGGGATCATTGCGTTGGGTCTGGACGAAGGAGACGAACTAGTCTCCGCGCGTCTGTCTGAACCAAATCAAGAAATATTCCTCGCCACGCGCAATGGGCAAGCGATTCGTTTCGAGAATGACAAGGTCCGCCCGATGGGTCGCCCCGCTCGCGGAGTACGCGGCATCAACTTGGCGGGAGGAGACGAAGTTATCGGCCTGCTGTGTATGGTCGAGGATAGCTTGGTGCTTACCGTCAATGAAAACGGCTATGGCAAACGCACCACGTTAGGCAACTATCGCCTAACCAACCGTGGCGGCAAGGGTGTGATCAATACCAAGATCACCAACAAAAACGGAGCGGCGGTAGTCATCATGCAGGTGTCGGCTGAAGACGATCTAATGATCATCACCCGCAACGGTCAGATCATCCGCATCGGCTCGGAGAAGATACGTGCAACCGGCCGCGGGGCGCAAGGTGTTCGCCTGGTGAACTTGAATGATGGCGATGTGATCGCGGCGGCGGCTGTTGCGCCGAAGACCGATGAGATTGACGAGGAGATCGGTGAAGACGACGGCGAGAATGGGCAGCCGATGTTGCCGATTCAGTAGTGAGAGCTTTTTTCGAACGCCGCGTTCGCCCAGGGACCGAGGCAGCTCGTCGGCGCGGACCGTCCGTCCGCGGCTCGGTCTATTGTTGTTTCCAGTGCAGGTCGGCGAAGTCTAAGTAGCGCAGCCAGTCATATTCGGTTACGTCGTGCTTCCCCTTGCGAACGTGGTAGCCGACGGTATGCATGACTGGCTCCTCGACAGGCGGCTGCTCGTCGACGCCTAGGCCCTTTTCCCCTAGTGTCCTGTCTCTAAAGTTCGATTACAAAAGCGGGCGAGGGAAGCGAAGATTTGGTCGGCGGTTTTGGACCAGACGAACGGCTTGGAGTCGGCGTAGCTGAGTTGGATGTAATCCTCGATGGCGCGTTCCAACTCCGCTGTGCTGCGATGTACGCCGCGGCGAATCTGCTTCTGGGTCAGAGTGGCGAACCAACGCTCGACAAGGTTGATCCAAGACGCGCTGGTCGGCGTGAAGTGCAGATGGTAGCGCGGCCGTTTGGCCAGCCAACGCTGAATAATCTGGGTCTTGTGGGTTCCGTAGTTGTCGAGGATCAAGTGGATCTCGAGCGAGTCGGGGACCGCCTGGTCGATGGTGTCGAGAAACTTGCGAAACTCGACCGCGCGATGACGGCGATGACACTCGCCGATCACATGGCCGGTCTTGACATCCAACGCGGCAAACAGCGAGGTCGTCCCGTGGCGCTTGTAGTCGTGCGTGCGGCGCTCGATTTGTCCGGGACGCAGCGGCAGCAGCGGCTGCGTGCGGTCCAGGGCTTGGATCTGAGACTTCTCGTCAACCGACAGCACCAACGCCCGCTGGGGCGGGTTGAGATACAGACCGACGATGTCGCGCACCTTCTCGACGAACAACGGATCTTGCGAGAGCTTGAAAGTTTCGCTGCGATGGGGTTGCAGCGCGAAGGCCTTCCAGATGCGCTGCACGCTGGAGTGACTCAAGCCACAGGTCTTGGCCATCGAGCGTGTTGACCAATGCGTGGCGTCGGGGGGCGTCGATTCCAGAGTGAGCGTGATGACGCGTTCGACCTCGTCATCGCTGACGCGCCGCGGCGTGCCGGGACGCGGTTCGTCGAGCAGCCCGTCGAGGCCTTTGTCGAGGAAGCGCTGGCGCCATTTGCCAACGGTACGGCGGGCCCAGCCGAGTTGGGCGGCGACGACGGTATTGTTGAGTCCGTCGGCGGCGAGCAGAATGGCCCTGGCGCGTTGGGCAAGAGCCTGCGCGGACTTGCGCCGTCGCGCCCAACTTTGCAGGCTCTCGCGCTCGGCCGGGTTGAGCTTGAGCGGTTTCAATTGAGGACCAGTTGTCGTCGTCTTCCCCATATAGACATGGCGACAACAACCTGTTTAATGTTACGCGAACTTTAGATACAGGACACTAGCAGCTCGTAGACCGCGCCGGCGTGCATGGCTGACAGAAACTCGCCGTTGGGGTCGGCCCACTGATCTTCTTGTGCGCTCGCGACGTACAGCGGCCGCGGCGCAATGAGCGCAAGCAGCATGTGCTGGTCAACCGGTAGTTCGTCTTCGTTGCCGTTGTATCCGAGAAAGTTGTCGTTGAACCAGTGTGGGAACGACGTGTTGATGCGCTGGACAGTCTCGCCAAACCGCCGTCGACTCAAAGCCGCTCCACCACAACCGGAATCATTCGAGATTACGATTGCGAAGCGCTCATCGCTCGCGCCCGCCCACACTGCTGCTTTGCCGAGCCGCGAGTGGCCCATTAGGGCGACGTGTTCGTGGTCGACGTCGGAGTCGGTTTCGAGATAGTCGAGCGCGCGGCTGAGACCCCACGCCCAGGCGGCTACGCTGCCCCAATCCGCGGGTCCTTCGGGCGGGTCGAGCACGTGAACGCCGTTCTTGAAACCGTCGTCGAAGTCTGGGTCGATGTCGCCGTAGTAGACCGTCGCGAGGCCGTAACCACGTTCCAAAATTTTATCGACGGCCCAACGACTCGCGCTCGCTCCTCTCGACTTCTCAGTCGCTCGATGGTCGACTATCCCGGTACCTCTGTCGCGCATCCAACTTTTCGAAAGGTGGATCGCGGGATCACCGTGGATTGTATGATTGCCGCTGAAGTTTGGTCCTAGGAATACGGGCACGGCGTCGGAGTTCCCGGCCGGTAAGTAGAGCAGCAATTCCATGCGCGGCCCGCTCTTGTCGGCGGTGAAGTACACGGCGACTTGTTTGCGCCGAGCTTTTCCGTTCAGCGCGTTGTCGTCACTCTCAAGCAGTTCGAAGTGCATTTCGTCAGGTCGCGCCGGGCTGCTACCGTAAACATGCTGCTCGAAAAGAGCGACAATTTCCGCACGGCGGCGATCGGTCCAGTCAGCCGCCGATTCGACTCGCTTGGCGTTGTTGAACTGAAGCGGATCGGGCAGTGTGTACGAGGGCACCTTCGATTCGTCATCGTTGAAGCCCGGACGCTGGGCGGGGCTGACGCTTGTAAAAGCAGCCAGGGTGGCGAAGAAAACGGCAGTAAAGCGCATCGCCATCAGTGTAGTCGGTCGCGGTCGGGTATTCTGACGGCTATGTCCCCCGAGGGCTTTATATCAATTGCCGCCGTTGTCGCGGTGATCGTGGCGTTGGCATCGGACCGAATGGCTGTCGAGACGGCGATGTTAGGCGGGCTGGTGATCCAGATTCTCGCGGGCGCCGTTGATGCGAAGACAGCTCTTGCCGGTTTCGCTCATCCGGCGGTCATCACAATCGCGGCTTTGTTCGTGGTCGCGGCGGGACTCTCAGAAACCGGCGTGACCCACGCCGTCGGACGGAAGTTGCTCGGTCGCCCCAAGTCCGTCCCCGCCGCCCAACTCCGCTTGATGCTGCCAGTCGCCGGCCTTTCGGCGCTGATGAACAACACACCGATCGTGGCGATGTATTTGCCGCTTGTTAGCGATTGGGCCAAGCGAATTCGTGTGAGCCCCTCGAAGCTCCTGATCCCGCTAAGTTTCTCCTCGATCTTTGGCGGCCAACTCACTTTGATCGGAAGCGCATCGAACCTGATCATTATGGGGCTGTACGTCGAGTACCTGACCGATCTCGGATCGGCGGCCCCGAGCAGCTCACTCCAGTTTTGGGGACCGGCGTTACTGGGCCTACCGGCTGCCGTCGCGGGTATCGCCTTTCTGGCCGTCGCCTCGGGACGTCTGCTTCCGGAACGTCGGCCGGCCTCCGGCGATCAAGTCGAGGCTCGGAAGTACACCGTCCATATGGATGTGCAGGCTGATTCGGCGATCGTAGGCTCGAGCATCGAAGAGGCCGGTCTGCGACACCTGCCTGGGCTTTACTTGATTGGGATTGAGCGTGACGGTCAGCTTATCGCCGCGCCGCCGCCGGATACGTTGATTCAACCCAGCGACCGCCTCGGGTTCGCGGGGATTCTCGATTCCGTCGTGGATCTGCGAAAAATAAAAGGCCTCGTTCCCGCTACGAATCAAGTAGAGAAGGTGGCCGGTGACCCCGCCGAGAGGACCCTGGTCGAGGCGGTTGTTTCGCTCAACTCCCCCCTGGTAGGGAGAACGGTGCGAGGCGCGCGGTTTCGCACGATGCACAATGCCGCAATCATCGCCGTCCACCGCAATGGCGAGCAGATCCAAGCGAAGGTAGGCGACATCAGGCTGCGGCCTGGGGACACGCTATTGCTCGAAACGCAACCGGGGTTCGTCGAGGTTCATCGAAACTCCAGCGATTTCTATCTCGTCTCGGCAGTGGCCGGATTTGCGCCGATCCGCTACGAGCGCATGTGGCGGGCCGTGGCTATTTTGGCACTACTAATAATCGGCCTCACGCTCACTCCTTTGGAGCCCGTGGTCGTCGCGTTGTCCGCGGCTTTGCTGATGGTTCTTAGCGGCTGCGTGAACGCGGCGACCGCAAGGAGAAAGGTGACACTGCAGGTCGTGATCGTAATCACGGCCGCCCTTGGCATGGGTGAAGCACTCACGCGGAGTGGGGCGGCGGATGCGCTGGCCAACAGTCTTCTAGGTTTCTGCACTGCTATGCAACTGGGTCCACGCGCGATGATCCTCGTGATGATGTTGATGGCGTCGTTATTTTCGCAATTAGTAACCAAGAACGGCTCAGCAGCGCTGATGTTTCCTATCGCGGTCGCGGCCGCGCGGCAAATGGGCGTACACCCAGAGCCTTTTGTATTCAGCTTGATACTTGGTGTAAGTCTCAGTTTCCTTTCGCCGGTCGCCTATCAAACCAATCTGATGGTTTACGGCCCCGGGGGCTACCGGTTTTCTGACTTTGCTCGGATCGGATTTCCGTTGACCTTGTTGCTCGCGGTGTTGGGGGCCCTGCTTTGCCCGCTAATCTTTCCTTTCCGAGTGGGATAGAGCAATTTCTGGAGACTAGATTCCGCCGTCCAAAATCGGAGGCGCGATTGTAAAAGAGTGCGGTGGCGAAGCAGCTTTTTCGAATACGCTGAGTTCGGACCTGCTGATCATTCCTCAAACGGGCCCGACTCATCTTTCCCAGTTGACCCTTCGCCACCGCGCTCCTTTAGGGGCTGTGAGAAAACCTCGAATAGCTCTGCGGTCGTCCGAGGGTGCGACATGTCGCACCCCTACAGCGCTGATAACACGCAAGTTATTTGTAGGGGCGTAGCTTGCTGTCCGATTCTCGAGTTAGGGGAGGTTTTTTCACAGCCCCTTACAGTCGCGCCTCCGATTTTCACAGGCTTTTTGCTGCCGCAAACAGTCTATGCCATTCCTGAAAATACGCTAGTTACTTTGTCCGAAACGACTCGCTCTGGACGACAGCAACGATCAGGTCACGAAAGCCGTTGCCGTTGACATTGACATCAGCGACGATTTTATCCACGACTTTGCGGTCGCCGAAGGTCAGTGGCCGACCGGTCGAATACACCAGTAGCTTTTCGGTTAGGCAACGCGAGAACATGTCGATGTTCTCAAGGACGTAGCGTTTGAGGTGCGTCACATCCTCGAGGCGGGTGCCATCGGGCATTGTTCCGACGGCGTCGACAGGCGGGCCGACCGCGACTCCTTGGCCGATGGATGAGTAGAACTCTTCTTAGAGTGCCTCAGCGCCATCAGACGGTTTGATGTAGCGCGGATAGTTGTCCCGCCAGCGACCGACCGGATCGAAGTTTTCCATCACCATGCCGAGCGGGTCGATGCGCTTGTGACAGCTCGCGCAGCTTGGGTCAGTGCGGTGCCGGTTGAGTTGGTCGCGCAGTGTTGCGGCGTTGCTCGTGTCCGGCGCAATCGCGGGGATGTCCGCCGGCGGCTCGGGTGGCGCCGATGTTAGAAAACAGCTCAGCCGGCTCGCCAGATCGAAGTCGTCAAGCAGGCCGGGGCGAAGGCCTCTGTAGAGAAAGTTTGGGGAAACGAGGGCCCTGCGGATCGCGAGATGCAGACCTGGCTCGAGGCCCGAGCTGCTCTGCACGAGCTTGGTGTAGGCCGCTATGCGCTCGTCACTTGCCGGTCTACGGAACACTTTCGAAAGAAATCGACGGAGGATCGCATCGGTATATTCACGGTCAGTCATCCCTGGGCCCCGATCGCCCAGGAACCGTCTCTTGCGTGCTGCTTGGGCACGCATTGCATCGTCTTCAATGAGGCGCTGCGGCCCTTCGATTTGAACGTCGATCAGATCGAGCGCCGGTCCAAATCGGTACAGCTCTTCCTGGACGAAGGCCTTGATCCAATTGTGCGGCGCGTTGCTCAGACCACCTCCCCAGACCTCCGGCATACTGTCGAGGCGTGCGTCGGTTAAATCGAGATTGCCGCTTTTCATCAGCGCGACGGTAGCGTCGTAGACTTGTTCCTGAGTTGCCCCACGCGGCCCGCCACCGTAGCTGAGCATCGCGGCATAGTAGAGGCGGTCGCGCTTGAGACGGTCTGCGAGAAACGTTCTCGAATAGTCGCGCTTCGGCGGATCAGAGGACGCCGGGCCGTTTTTCCATCGCAGACCGAAGATTTCGCCCTTGACGAGCTCAATCTCGACGGTTAGCTTTTGCGGCGAATCGCGATTCGGATCAACGTCAAACCGGGCTACCTCTCGAATGTCGCCAAACGGGGCGTAGACCTGCTCGGTTTTCGGCCGCGCGTAGACAGACATCCGTAGCGGCGCGCTTCTTCGCTCGTAGATCATCTTGTCGGTCTGAAACGTTGCTACGTCGACCACAAGCCGGTATACGCCGCTTTGGCCCGCTTCGAAACGAGCCGGCCAAGCGGCCGCGCTCGCCATGTTCCGTGACGAAACTAACCGATAGCGGTCACCTGCTAGCTTTCCTCCCTCACTCGTGCCGAGCCCTCCGACGCCGATTGGATAGTGCCTACTCTCGACGACAACCGGCCCGCGATCGGGCGGCAAGACCGCATCCGCGACGAGCGTCGCCACTTCCAGGTACTGTGCCATCAGCGGCGGTGAAAGGATTAGCCCTTCGCCGACGTTGTCGAAACCGTGGGACGAACCGTCTGCTGGAAACGCATCTGGAAGCTGGAATTCAGGCAGGTCGAAAAGATCGCGAACAGTGTTTTCGTACTCTTGGCGATTGAGCCGGCGCGGGACCGCGCCACCGACTCCGGAGTGCTTCATCAATTGGCCGTCTAGCCACGCAACCATCCGCTCCCGCTCGTCTTCTGGCGGCTGGCCTGCGCCCCGAGGAGGCATCTCGTTGCGCGCGAGAGCGTTGTAAACACGCTCCCATAATGCTGGTGCGGGTTTGGCTTCCCGGGTGATCTCATCAAGGTCGAGCTGAACTTCGGCCTGCGGTTGATCGCCGGAGTGGCACTGCAGACAGCGCTCTTGTAAGAATGCCCGCGAATCGGGTGGGATTGGTTCTGCGGTGAGCAGAATCGTACCTACCAAAGACGCTGTCGCGACGGACCTAAACCAGATATTCATTCATGTTGCTCTTGGCGCCGGCGAACTGTTCGACTTCGACGCCGTAGTGCTGCATCAAGGTGAGATACATGTCGCCGAGCAACCTCGCGGTCGATGATTGACGCTCGATACGGTGATGCCCGCCATGCCGCAAGCCACCGCCCACCACCACCGTCGGCAGGTTGCTGTTGTCGTGGGTGTTGGAGTCGCCCATCCCACTGCCGAAGACTACAGTGGTCGAGTCGAGCAGCGGGTGACCTTCGGAGTCTTTGTTCGATCGAAGTTTTTCGAGAAACGCCGCGAAGCGCTTCACGTGTTCGGTTCCTACAAGGTTGTATTCAGCGATCTTGGCGGGGTCATTACCGTGATGCGAGAGGCCGTGGTAGCCGGCGGTTAGCCTGCGGCCGTTGACGGTGAAAACTTGGCTCCAGCCAGGAATCATAAACGTCAGCACGCGTACCGAGTCTCTGGTCAGAGCGAGGGCCATCAAATCGTACATGATCGACTCGCACTCTAGCGACAGATCGGGCGCGACCGGATCGAATTCCGGCAAAGGGTAATCGACTTTCGGGACCGGTTCGTCGAGCCACAAGCGCTGTTTTTATATTCGTTTCTCGACGTCTCGAACCGACGCAAAATACTCGGCCAACTTCTCGCGATCGGCCACACTGGCGTGACGTTCAAGGTCTCTCGCCTCTTCGACGACGCCGTCGAGAACACTGCCGTGGCCCGCCAGCAGATAGTCCGTCCGGGCGTTATCGGCGGCGGACCGAAATAAACTCCGGTAGAGCACGCTGGGCCGGCCAATCATAGGCAGCGCCACGCCCTCCTTGGTGAAGCTGATTCTCGCCTCGGCTGGCGGGTTGCCACAAGTAACTTGGAGCGAATCGAAGCGTGTCTGCTCGCCGACTTTTTCGGCGACAACCTGGTCCATTGAGACACTGCCGTAGGCCGAACCAGTCATCCAGGCCTGCCAACCCTTGTGGCCGTTTCGGCCGCGATGATCGAGGCCGGAAAAGACCGTCATCTCGTCGCGAAACGCTTCAAGTGGTTTCAAAACCGGTGATATTTCGTAGTTTTTCCCGGTCCGCGCGGGGAAGAAATCGCTCTGATGGAACCCTAAATATGTACCAACGCAGACCAGACGTCGGGCGTTAGCGGTGGTCGTCGCGCCTTGAGCACCAGCGGGCAAGAAAGACTCCAGCATCGGCAACGCCAAGCTGACGCCGACGCCGCGGAGAAACTTACGTCGACCTTGCCGGACCATTGTTGCGATCCTAACATGGCAGTCGCCTGGTTCCGATGGCGCCTTCGGAACCCCGGATAAGTTGTGGCGCGCGCCTCCGGCGGGCCGCGTCGACCTCCGGGTCGACGTTCTTTCCAGTCCGCCACCTGCGGACTAGCTAAGGCACTAGATGATCGACCGGAATGTGCCATTGACCGCTGACCTCTTTGATTACGTCTTCGATTTTCACGGCTAGGCCGTGTTGCGCGTCGATATGCGTCACGATGCCGAGCAGCTTGCCGCTGTCGTCAAAAAGGCCGCCTCCCGAATAGCCAGGAACTACGCCGGTTTTGCTGAACCGCAGCTTTCTGCCGTCTTCAGGGTCGGACGTGCGCACAACAGCATTAAACGCGAGTTGCCAGTCCAGTCCGCCGGCGTGACCAATCGCAACTACCTTTAAGCCTTCTTGAATGTCAGCACTCTTGCGCAATTCTAGGGGCTCCGGCAGTTCCGGCATCGCTGCGCCGCCCGCGGTATTCACAACCACAACGGCGAGATCAAGATCTGCATGAAATTTCTGGAATACTGTCGCGTTAAACGGCGCGTATTACTTCTCCATGAAATAAACTTTGACATCGGTCGCGTCTTCAACCACATGAAATGCAGTGGCCACCAAGACCAGGCTGCCATCAACGCCAACGATAACGCCGCCTCCCGTATCCTGCCCGTTGGCCTTCGAAGACTCGATTTTCACCACATGGGTTTTTAGCTTTTCGTAGTCCGTCACGGCCGGCGGGTCCGGTTGCGTAGGATCAATCGGGGGACTGGTCTCCTCTTCGGGACCGAACTTCAAGTACGGTGCTAGAGCGGCCATTACAGACTCCGGCGTCAAGTCGTCTGGCGTCAAGTTTTTCTTGTAGCGAATATTGAATCTCGAGCCAGCCGCGACTTTCTTTCTCTTGTGCTCCGCCAGCGTTCGCCGAAATTGGGCTTGCGCTCGTTTGTCGGCTTCGAGACGCATCTCGCGCAAATGTGCGAGTTGCCGTCGAATTGTTTCAGCTTCGCGACCCTCCGCGGTGCGCAGTTTCGCTTCGAGGTTGAGTTCGTCGGTCGACTTCGCCGCCGCTTGGGGAGCGTACGGACTTCTTCCCTCCCATCCCCCCGCTCCGAGGTGAAACTCAATATGCTTATCCTTTTTCTTGATCAAACCCACTTGAATCGAGCCGCCCGGTTTCACGGCGATTCCATGGCGGCTGCAGCGATTCAGGTTTCGCTTCAGGTCAACGGATGGAGTCATCCAGGTTCGAACATCGACGCCATCTTCCGTAGCAGGAAGATTGATCGTCGCCCGCACTTCCATAAATGCGAAATGGGCCTGCAGGTCACTCAACGCGGCGTTCAGCAGGTCTTTTGGAGTTTGCGCTGAGACCGGGGAGCTAATCATCGCCGCGAATAGAGTAGCCGCGCACGCCCGAGGAGCTATCGCCATGATTCCCGCTTTCAATCGCTTCGTCATTCTCATCTCATGCCTCCCAGATTCACTCGCTCACTTCAACCCTCTTTGAGGACTTTCATTCGTTTCATTAGACCCACCAACGTCGTCGCGATTACGACGACCGCATTGAAATACACGAACCAAGTTTCCTGCGCGTAGATCCATTCGAGGTAAGAGGGTGACGGATCTTCGGCAAATCCTTTTGGGCCCGTCTGAACTTTTTCCGCAACTCCGTGGAGCGATACCTTGAGCCCACCGTCAAGCTCGAGCGCACGAATGAATGATCGGCCAACCATCTCTACGTCGACAAAGTCGCGCGGCTCAATCGGCACTTCTCGTGCAACTTCCGGATACAAAATTTTGCCGCCCTCGCCGATGATCGTTGACTCGACGTTTGCTCCGACCAGGCGCGTGAAATCGAGACCCTCTTCGACCGGCAGATCATTCGCAACAAGCCGGCTCCCGGGTGGAGCTTCCAGCGCGGCTATCGAGTTTTCATTTCCGCTAAACCGCATCACCCGGGCTCGTTTCGTCGACGTTCTTATCCGCACAAAGTCATACGAGTCTTCAACGCCCTCGATCTGGCAGTAGTCGCAGGTGAGCAGCAACTCGCCCTCGGCCTTTACCGAGCCACGCAGGCGGCCTCCCAAAACACTGACGGTCAAAGTCTGTGGGTCGTCTTCCGCCCAACTCAGCGCTACGCGGGCTTGCGGCGGGATTATCAGCTCGTTTAGCGCGGCCTCGTGTAACGTTAACGTCGCAAACGTGCTTGTAGGAATAATTCGTGTTTCAGCGCCGACCGCAAGCGGCTCCCAATTCCCCGGGAACAACTCGTCTTGAAATGGCGAGTCGTCAACCGAAAGTTCGTCGGTTCTGAGGGCCAACTCCTCAAAGTTGCTTAGTTGCAGCGACACCAGTGGGAGTGTCCCAAAGAAGGGCGCGGCGCCGTCTGATTGGCCATTGACGAACGAAAACCGTGTCGTCTGCAGCTCGAGTTCCACCTCCGACGTTTTCTTTAGCATCGCGAGCGGCGCCAAAATCAGCGCCGACACGATAAACGGTATGACCATGAGCAGCCGATAGTTTCGAAGCTTCCGGGATTGCGCAACCGCAGGCTTCGGCGCTGTGCCCGGCGTCTCGATTCCAGAACTCGGCGAGGCACTCATGGTGCATCCTTAACCTGGTGGTAGAACTCGTACTCGCGCACAGGCCCGCCGGTTCGATTGCGATATTTACCCGCTAGCTCGAGGCGCATTAGGCCCGAGCTTTCGCCCGTCAAGTCGATTTCAACCGCGAATGGCACGCCCGCCCTCTTCGTTCCGCCGAGCGACGCTGACAGAATCTCTGCGCCGTCGGCTCCAACTCGATACACCGAGTAGTCCAATCTGCGAAGCGGCACCGAGGGCTGCAACAAGAAGGTGTAGTCGCCCGACGGCTCCCCGGCGCTGCTGTGATAAATCATCGCCGGGCTGAGGACGTCCGCGTTACTTTGCTCGGATTGGACGCGAACGAGCACGCCGATATTGTCGAACGAGATCTGATTCTTGCTTAGCACTTCGGAAGTCGGCCAGGGCCCAAAATCCCGCCATCCGGCCTCGCCCGGCTCGAACGGCTTCGAGAGCATCCAGTAGTGAACCGCCTCTACAAGTTCGCGCGCTACGATCTCCGCGAAAATCGATTCCGGGAGATAAAAACGTACCTTGAGTTCTTCATCTCCTTCCAATTTTTCCCGAGTACTCGTGAGCGAAAGTAGATCCAGATCAAGCTGGCTGACGGCGCGCTCAATTGTTCCCTCGTAGCGGTTGCCGCGGTCGTTATCTCGTTTCCACTCGTCGCTCTGCGCGAGGCAGGCAACGGCATACCCTAGCAAAACGGCAACGAGAGTTAGCGGCCTAACCCAGTAGGATCCCGATCGAACTCTGGTTCTTAATTCGCAAACCGCTTGAGCGTTCAGATTCATCGAAATTCGGGCTCTCTAGCGAGGAAGCGCACGGCGAATTCAGAGGGAGTCTTTCGAATAAGTCAAGAAGACCCATCAACTGCCAAGATCCAAACCAGTGCACCTCATGCTAAGCCAACAGTAGCATTGGGTTCAAGCATTTAGATATCCAGAGACGTTAACGAAGTAGCCGAGTTTGCGATGGTCTCCGCATCGAATTACTCGGCGCTGGGTGCAGGCAGAGGCTGCTTCTCAATGTAAAACTTCGACGCTAGTCAAGAATATATGCGTAGAAATCGGTCTGGCCGATGCGTTCCCAGCCCTCGCCAGGCGAGGGCTCGGGTGCACCGAGCTCCGCGACGATTAGCCGGGCTCCAATGCGTCTTAACGCAGCGTAGAGTTCACGCTTACTCTGCTCGTCCAGCGATAAGAATTGTTCTTTGTCTTCGACCTCTCGAAAGAACATCTCCGCCGAAAGTCTGAGCCGCGCCGAGCGCGCCCATACGGGGCTGGCGAACCCGAAGTGGGCCACCCGATCGCCGGCCTCTAATCCCTTTCCCTCAAGACCCTTGGCGACCTCGTATGCCGGCTGTTCGGCGTACCTACCTGCTTTGAGGGCAATCCGTCCAACTGCAAGGCCAACCTTCGCCGTCATAAAGGCGAGCATGAGTAAACAGGCGATATTGAGTCGTATTCTGGATTCACTCGACTGGGGCAGACGGACCGCCGCAAGCAATGACAGCAGCATGACCACGACGAACGGCCCGATGTAGCGACTCTCGACGTGCACCGCGGCGTAAAGCAGCAGGGCGGCGACGCACGGTGCAAGCAAAGCCCACTGCGCGAAAACTCGATCGAAGGCGATTCGCGGGCGTCCGCCGATCAGGTAGAGCGCTAGCAGCAGCACCAATATCGGGCCCAACCATCTCACAAACACTTCGTAGTAGAGTGTGCCGCCTCGTAAGAGCGCGGCTACCTGCCTATTCAAGTCGAATTCAATCGTCAAACCTTCATACCAGTACGACGGGTCGTACCAACCCGGATGCGTACCGCCAACCGGCGTTGCGAATTCGGACACAGGCGGACGATCGAAAATCTTTCGGTAACCGTGAACTGGTTGACCGCTGCCTGTAGGACCGCCGGTCCAGTAGATCGAGTCAACCCCGTTTACGTGCCAGGCATAGTTCAACTTGCCCGCATCGCTGAAAGTTGCACGGCCCCTGGCGGCGGAGAGAGCCACGATCAAAGGTGCCGCCACGACTACAAATAACAGGGCAGCGAGCAGAGTATTGGAGACTCTCTTTTGACTCGCGCTTTGCGAGAGGAATAGGGCAACCAGAAAGACAAATGCCAACGGAAACATCACGGCCTTTGACAAGAACCCCAAGCCAAGCATCACGCCGAACACGGCAAAGGTCTGCCGCGTCGCCGCACCACGTCGAACTTTCATCAACAGCGCGCAAATGACAAAAACGCAAGCAGCGACGCAAAGGTCGGGCGTCGCGTCTCTCACTGTGACCATGGTCAGCGCCGCCCAGGTGAAGATTCCGTAACCCAAACCGATCCAGGTCCAGCGCGGAATTCCGATCGTTTTCGCGCTCGACTGGCCGGCGGCCTGTCGATCCTCAAGAAACTGGCACAGCAGGAAATGGAATGCTGTGAGTGACGCTAGGAACGTCAGGAAGTTGACCACATGCACCAGCGGAAACTCCCAGGTCGGCGCGGGCCTAGCCATAGCGAACAGCACGCCGATCAGCCACGAGTACAGAGGACTCCAAAGGCCGTTGATCGCGGTGTCCCAATTGCCTTCGACGTAGGCCTCGCCCATGTCGATATAACAGACGCCGTCCATCGACATGACGTGCCGCGAAACCCAGGCGTGCCAAGCGCCCAAAGCAGCGGCCACCAGCCAGCACACGTATAGAAGCGCCCGATGGCCTGTCGCTAATTCAGAACCCGTTTCTCTCACGTGCAAATCGCCCGTTCCTTGGGAGGCGCGGCGCGACTCCCGGGAATCAACAGACCAACGAGGAACATACCAACACGTCTTGCATGGTAGTTTGAAGGTGCATTTTGGGTTCCATCGCGTTTGGCAACGCGGCGCGTGTCGACTAAAAGAATCACTAAGCTGTCTATTGCGGCGCTCGCCGTTATCGCGGTCGTGGCCCTGTTATCTCCTAAGGGGCAGTGGCGAATCGACACGCTCAAGCTCAAACTCCGCGGAGAGTTGCCCGAGTATTCATGGCCAGCCGTACTCGTGGCTCAGATTCCAAAGGTCTTAAGATCGAATTATTCCGATGAGATAACCGGAGGCTTGGTCAGCGGGGCTGTCCGTTACAGTCACCGCGACGCATCCGGCCCTTGTCCAGTCGTGTTCGATACGCCATTCGGTGAGATCCACAGCCGAATTGTCGACGACGATCTCTTGGAGTTGCTGTTCCGCGAGCAGATTGACCGCAATATCTACAGTTTTGAGGGTGCGTCCGTTTCCGAAGGCGACATCGTTGTTGACGGCGGGGCGCACCTGGGCACGTTCACCCTCAACGCTTTGCACATGGGGGCTAGTAAGGTCATTGCTTTCGAACCGGAGCCCACCAATGCGGATTGCCTGCGGACAACGTTTCGCAAAGAGATTGAAACCGGCAGAGTGATCCTAATACAGGCGGCACTTTGGCACGAGCCGGGGACGCTCAAGTTTTCTATAGACACGGGCGGGCACGAATCGGCGCGGGGGGCAGTGTCGAGCCAGGGCACGCTCGAAGTCGAGGCGGTCACCTTGGACGACACGGTCGAATCGCTCGGCCTGGGTAGCGTCGATTTTATCAAGTTAGATATCGAGGGCGCCGAGAGGGATGCCCTCGAGGGCTCACGCATTACGCTTGAGCGGTTTAAGCCCAAGCTCGCGCTCTGCATCTATCATCGCGAGGACGACGCTCAAGTTGTTCCCGCGACCGTCCAGCGAATCCAGCCGGACTATCAGATGTCCATGACCAACCAATTAGTCTATTTTTACCCCTGAGCTGCTGGGGTCAGTGGTGTAGATAATTGACGTAGTCCCAACCGTCCGGCCGCGTGTACTGCCCGTCGACGAATGTCGCCTCGACTTCGGCTTTCAATCTTTCGACGGTGCCGGCCTCGAGGAATGGGTCGCCTGTTTCGTGCCGCCAGCGCGCCAACGCCGAACTCAGACGCGATAGCTCAGACTGCTTCCCCGGTTCATCAGCCAGATTGCGAAACTCGTACGGATCGGTCTCGAGATCGTAAAGCTCGTACTCAGGCGGCTGGCGCATCCGCTCGTATGCGCGACGAACAACCGCAGTCGAGCTGAGCAACAGTCGCTCGAAGTCCGGCAGTTCGAGGTAGCGCGTCACGGTAAAGTCAGCGCCCGGGTTGACCTCACCGGGCAGCAGATTGCGGATGAGTTTATATCGATCATCACGGACCGCTCGCTGGGGGTAGAAATTATGGTTCGAGTGGACGTGATATTCGGTGAATAAGTACTGCCGCCATCGCGGCGTAGCGCCTGCGATCAACCCTGCGAGCGAGTGGCCCGGTAGGCTATCCACCGGGTCGACCGCCGCCGCGTCCAAGAAAGTTGGCAGCAAGTCGACGGTCGAGACTAGCTCGGCGCGCACCTGGTCCGATTTCATATGCTCCGGCCATTGAACGAGCAACGGGATCCGAACGCCGCCCTCATAGCTGGTGCGCTTTCCTCGAAACATGTCCGCCCCGTGATCGCCCATGTAGACAACGAGCGTCTGCTCAGCCTTTCCGGATTCTTGCAGTTCGTCCAACAATTCTCCAATCAGTGAGTCGAGCCGAGCAATCGAGTTGTAGTAATCCGCGGCATGGCCTTGCATCAGTTCCGACTTAATACCCATATAGGCCATCGGCCGCACGCCGTCCGCGTCGAGAGGCTCTTTTGGCAGGCCGTCGACCTGGCGTAGAAACGGCCGATGCGCGTCGGGGTAGTTGACAGTGAGGAAAAAAGGGTCATCGCCGGAACCGAAGAACTCAGCAGCCTTCGCTGCGTAATCGCCGAGTTGCTTCCGCTGGAAATTCGCGCTACTAATTGCCGCAAAATCGAACGGGAACGCTGACTCCGGATTCACGTGCAACTTTCCGAGAATTCCGGTGCGATAGCCCGCCGGTTTCAGCATGGTGACGACGTTCGGCGTGTCGTCTCGATACATGCGGTAACGCCAGGTTGCCAACCCTATCTGCCCGTTCTGGTGAGGATAGAGCCCGGTAAGAAACGCTCCCCGAGACGGACTACATCCCGCCTGCGCAACGTAGGCGCGATCAAATCGAACGCCCATCGCCGCAAACTCGTCCAAAACCGGGGTGCGAGCGTACGGGTCGCCGTATACACCCAGCTCGGGCCCGTTGTCTTCTGAAACGATTAGCAGAATATTCGGCTGCTCCGCAGCGCCTGAGCCAGGTGTGAAGAAGGTCGCGACAAAGAGTAGAGATAGCAACTTCATGCATTTCGACCAGCATACTCGACGGCAGACCATCGTAGTACCACCGTATTCTATCCGGCACATCAGCTTCGACGGCAAGCGGTGTTGTCGACTGTATGGGCTCGGGAGGGCTGGTTCGTTTCGCAACATAGACTCGTCAGTTGCGACGATGACTAGTCTCGCGAACGACGGAGTCCGGCTATGATAGGTACGCCCAAGTTTCAGGGCTTCTCTATCAACATGCAACCTGCCGTAGCCGCGATCGCTTGCTTTATCCTCTACTTCGTCGTTTACCGTTTTTACGCGCGGTATCTCGGCTCCGCCATATTCCGGCTGGACCCCGACGCCTCCACTCCGGCGCACGATTTCAACGACGGTGTCGACTACGTACCGTGCAGCCGCCCGATACTTTTTGGCCACCACTACGCCTCGATCGCCGGCCTGGCGCCCATGCTCGGGCCCGCCATTGCCGTGATCTGGGGATGGCTGCCCGGCATGCTCTGGGTCGTCCTCGGGACTCTGTTCATCGGAGCGGTTCACGACTTCGGCGCGCTGGTCGTCTCGATGCGTCACAAGGGTCTCAGCATTGGCAAAGTCGCCGAAAACTTGATCGGCAAGCGGGCCAAGGGAATCTTCCTGCTGATCATCCTGTTCTTGATCTGCCTGGTTATGGGAGTCTTCGTGCGGACCGTCGCCGGACTGTTCACCGCCGCGTTCTACCCCGAATCAGTATTCCCCACGTTTTTCCTGATGGCGGTCGCAATGGTGATCGGCTGGCTCGCCTATAAACGTGGAGTTTCGATGAGTATGCTTACGCTGATCGGGTTCGTGCTCATGATTGGCTCGATCGGAGTGGGCCTCAACATCGGCCGTCCCGACCTCGCCTCCGAAACTTGGGTGCTGATTCTGCTGGTTTACGCCTTCGCCGCGTCGATACTTCCGGTCTGGGCGTTGTTGCAACCGCGCGACTATCTCAACTCCTTGCTGCTTTATCTTGGGCTGGCCGCGGCCTACGGGGGGTTGTTTATTCTACAGCCCGCCTTCGCGGCGCCGGCTGTCAATCCGAGCCCGCTAGACGCCCCACCGCTCTTCCCGTTTGTATTTATCGTGATCGCCTGTGGAGCCGTCTCGGGCTTTCACGGGCTGGTGTCGTCGGGAACGACGTCGAAGCAAATCGACAAAGAAACCGACGCCGTGCCGATCGGCTACGGCGGCATGGTTGGCGAGTCGATGCTCGGTTTGTTGGCGGTGCTCGCCTGTACGGCGGGGTTCAGCTCACCGGCAAGGTGGTCGGAGCACTACGCAAGTTGGGGGTCAGCCAGCGGCCTGTCGGACAAGATGCGGGCCTTCATCGACGGCAGCGCGTTATTCATCGAGTCGTTGGGCGTTCCGCTGGAATTGGCGCAGGCGTTCATCGCGCTGGTCGCCGTCTCATTCGCGCTCACTTCGCTCGATTCCGGCACCCGCCTACTGCGATATAACATCGAAGAGATTTCCGAGTCGATCGGAATCAGGGCTTTAGGGCAGCGCTACGTCGCATCGGTCATCGCCGTCGCGCTGATCGGCTTCTTCGCGTTTTACGAAATTCAAGGCCAGCCGGCGGGCCTGGCGTTGTGGAGTTTATTCGGCAGCACCAATCAGGTCCTTGGCGCGCTGACGCTGCTGACCATAACGATTTACCTACGCCAAAAGGGGCGCAACTACTGGTATACGTTTTTACCCATGGCGTTCATGATGGTCGTGACGCTAGTCGCCATGGTCATCGACCTGAATAAATACTGGAACGGCGGCCAGACACTGCTAGTCTTCGTTGCGGCGTCGATTTTCGTGTTGAGCATCTGGCTTCTCTTCGAAGCTGTTCTGCGCTTCCGCAAGGATACAGCCGGATTCGAACTGCCGGTAGAGGGCGACTGACCAGGCGGCGTGGCAGGAGCGGGTGCCGAGCTTCCATTGGGAAGTCGAAATATGCTGGCTAGCCCGCATTTCTCACCACGTGGCGAGCGAAAGTGCGTGAGAGGTGCGTCAATACGAGGCGGGCGACGGTTGGCGCGCTGAGGCGTACTTGACTGTCCGTCGAGCACTCGCGATCGAGCGCAACGAAGTAGTGGCGCACCTAGCGCCTGCTTTCGCCGTCAGGTGGTGAGAAATGCGGGCTAGGACCCTTCCGAATTCACGACCTTGAGACCCGCTATATCGCTGAAGTCATCAGCGTTGAGCGTCCAAAGCGCAAGTTCGCGGAGCATCTGAATCGCGCGAGTAGCCGGGCAGAGTAGAAAGTTGGTTAAGGGCGCGACATGTCGCGCCCTTACGACAGGTGTTCGCCGTCGGTGGCCCAGTTTGCGGGGTTCTCGCGAATGTATTGGCGCGTATTTTCTAACTCCTTGGTGTCGCGAATAAGACGATCGTAGAAGCCTCGCTGCCAAATCGTTCCGCTACTCCAAATTCCCGATTCCCGATTCTCGTGCTTCTTTGGTTGCTGCCGCCTTGAAAGCCCGAACAACCGAGCCGAGTGAGTTCCGCGTCAGCGGCCCGAACCGATTGGGGCTCCACGAGTCAAATCGCGCGGGAGGAAACGCCACACCAGGATCTCGCGCATCCGTAGGGACGCGACATGTCGCGTCCTTGTCTTCCCAAATCACGACGATTCCATGCAGATGGTTGGGCATCAATACCCACTCGTCAAGTGTGACCGTTTCGAAATGCTCGGGAATTGCTTGCCAACATCGTTCGACGACTCGACCGAGCCGGTTCGGATGACCGGGCAGCGACCCACCAAAGCGGGCGGCGCGGTCGCGGGCACAAATGGTGATGAAATACGATCCGGCGATCGAGTAATCGTAGCCCGGCAAGCGGATTGAACGGCGCTTGCCGAAGCGCGGCGTTGGCATTGGGTTGGAGCGATTATAGCGATCGAGGGCGCAACATGTCGCGCCCCCACGTAGGTGGATCAGTCATCACAGGGGTAGAACCAGCCCACGTGCGGCGGGTTTGTGCCGGGGGCGAAGAGCGCGCCCGGCGATTGTTTAGGCCTACCAGCCAAAGCGTAAGCCGAACCGGAAGATTCGCTGGTCGAGGCCTTCGCGGCCGGTGTTTTGCATCGACGTCACTTGCCCAAACCGGCTGCTCGAAATGTCGGAGTTTGGATTGTTGAAGTGCGGTGTGTTCGAGAGATTGAACGCCTCCGCGCGGAACTGCAGGTCAACTTTCTCAGTGATCTGGAATTTTCGGAAGACGCCCATATCGACGTTGATCAAACCAGGTCCACGAAGCACGTTCGTTCCGCAGGTCCCAAAGCGCGGTGTCCCGCCTACGTCAGCCGGATCAGCAAACGACGACTTCGACCACCAAAGCTCCGGGGTGCCCAGTTTGACCGGCTCCGAAAGGCAGTCGGCGAGCTGGCCTGACCCCTGGCTGTTGAGCGATCCCGTGGGAGCTCTTGGGGTTGACGGCCTGCCGGTTCGGAATGACGCCAGATTGTTGATCTGCCAACCGCCCAACACAGCGGCCGCTGGCCCACTGTTCGCAAACTGCTTGCCTTTTCCAAATGGAAGCTCGTATGCGTTCGAGATGACCAAGTTGTGACGCAGATCTTGATTTAGCGATCCGTAGTTCCGGTCGTAGAATAACGGGTTCCGCACGATCGGCTGAGCCGTCGAGGACTCCGATGTATAGCCGCGACCGTGCGACCACGTGTAGGCCAGATTAAACGTGTGCCCGTTGGAGTAGCGGCGCGTAATCCTAGCTTGCAAGGCGTCGTATTTCGGTGTTCCCAATGCGCCCCAAATCAGCGTGTTTGCGGTGCGTCCGGTGAGCTGCCGCAGAACGCGACCTCGATTGCCGGTCCCGATCGGACTCCAGTTTTGCTCAAGCCTCGCGGATTGTCGAATCGAGCGTGTCGCTACGTAGCCCGCTGACGCGATCCAGGTGCCAACTTGCTTCTCCAATGTGAAATTCCAGGACTGTACATAGCCACGATTGTAGTTGCCGTCAACCGTGGCGACGTTCGCCCGTAGAGGCATCGGGATGCGCTCTTGGTCGAGCGGTACCGCGGGAATGTCCGGGAAGCCGTCAGCAAGAGTCGTTGAGTACGACCGCGAATTCGGAACCGCCAACCTCTGCGAGAACTGGGTCGGAAGGTTACCACGCAAGTCTCGGCCGAGGTTAAACGGATCGTACGTGATCCCGTATCCGGCACGCGCCACTAGGGTGTCAGTAACACGCCAAGCGATGCCAACGCGTGGCGAGAACAGCTTCTTGCTTTGCGGCAGGTCGCAGTTTCTAGGTACGGAGCCGATACCGCAGACCAACATCTCGTTGGTCGCGGCGTCAAACCGCTCGAGACCGCGATCGGGGCGAACCGGGAAAGGGAAGTACTCCCAGCGCGTTCCGTACGTCAGCGTCAGGTTGGGTTTCATCTGATAGCGGTCGCGGATGTAAAACGAGTATTGTGTCGAGCGAGTCTGCAAGTTTTTTCCTGTAAGGAAATTGCGAGCAGCTTCGCGCGGTAGGCCGAGCATGAACGATGCAATCGCGTTGTAGTCGTTGACGCCGGTGCCCGGGCGGCTCGAAGTATTGCGGCGGAATCGGAATCCACCCGCGGGCGCGTCGCCGCCGGGGAAGTTGGCGACCTCCTGGTTGATATGGCTCAGGAAGTTGTCGGTACCGAAGCGCACCTCGTGCTTGCCCTTGGTCCAGTTGCCATTAAGAGCAAGCTGGTACTGGAAGTCGTGGCCAATAAAGGGCGAAGTCGCACGATAACCGAGATTCCCGAATCCCGAGTCGAATCGCATTCGCGGCATGCCGCCGTAGAACGAGCCGGCCTCTCCGGGTACACCATCGCCGTTCGTGCCCGGAATCCCGAGCACATCGAGCCCGATTCTCTGGTCGAGGTTACCGGCGAAGGCGTTGCTATCGAGCAGCATCGCGCCGAAGTACGCATCGAAGATCAGGTTCGGCTTCGCAACGTAGGTGGTAGAAACGGTCCCCTGGTAAGTCGGGCCGAAGCCGTTGTCTGTGCGGAAGTTGGTTGCGTGGACCTCTTGGCCCGACAGGTTGCCGAAGGCGGCTGGATTCGCCTGCTCGTAGTAGAAGAAGCTTAGGCGCGCGAAGGCCGTCCACTTGTCATTGATGTTGAAGTTCGTCTTGCCGTCGAGTTGGTGGCGGTCGAAGGCATAAGTGATGCCGGACAGATAGTTTTGGTTCAGGCCAAGTGAGCCGGTTCCCGGCAGGTTGGGCAGATGCCAGTCGTTGGTCATACCCGCAAGAATGCCGGCGGCGTTGTCGATGCGAGAGGTCGGAATGATGTTGTTTTCGAAGGCCGTGCGGTCACGCTCGTTGCCGATGGCGGCGGAAAACGGATCGAAGATCGGCCGCGGCGAAGCGGAAAAGTCACCGGCCCGCATGGCCACGTCAGGGACCTTCTGCAGTCGCGTGGCGTTGGAATGCTCGGCAGTACGCTCGTAACTCATGAAGTAGAAGATCTTGTTCTTCTTGATGGGTCCGCCAACGGTTGCGCCCGCCTGGTTGTAGATGAACTTGGGCTTCCGCGTCAGACCGCGATTGAAGTAGGGGAAGGCCTGCAATTTCTGGTTGTTGTGGTACCAGAACGCCGAACCGTGAACGGCGTTGCTGCCGCTCTTGATCTGCAAGTTGATGGCGGCACCGCCGGCAAGACCCTGCTCCGCATCAAAGGAGTTCGTCACGACGTTGACAACTTCGATCGATTCCAGCGCCGGGTTAATTCCCTGCATGTGCGTCAGGTTGGGGTTGTAGCTTGATGCGCCGTCGATGCGGACGTTGTTGTTCTTGTCACTGGTTCCGTTGACGTTGAAATTTACCGCGCGGGTCGGGTTCGCCGGCACTGAATGCTGGTTTCGCGGCGGCGAAAAACCTGGAATTGTCTGTAGCAACATCTGGTAGTTGCGGCCAAGCGGAACGGGGACGTTCTGTAAATCGGTCTTTCCGATCTCAGCGCGAACTTCGGCGCGGTCGGTCTGAAGCCTCGCGGCTCCAGCGACTACCTCAACCACTTCGGTCAAAGCCCCAATCTGCAGGCCGACATCGACACGAGTGACGTTGTTTGCGGTGACCGCTACCTCGGACTCGTTGTGCGTCCGAAAACCGTCGGATTGGATTTCGATAGTGTAGTTGCCAGTGGCCAGCGTCGAAAAGCTGTAACCACCTGCCGCATTCGACTCGCCCGCGCGCGTCGCGCCCGTTTCATCGTGCGTGATGTTGATCTGCGCGCCAGGAATGGCCGCGCCGGACTCGTCGGTAACATTACCTACGAGACCGCCGTAAAGAATTTGGGAGTATGCCGACTCCATACCGAGCCCGGCAACGATCGTAAAGGCCAACAGCCAAATCCCTAAGCGGCTCTGGCGGCGAGAACTATTCAGACTCACGAAACACCTCCAAGTTGATTCGATGACTCAATGCGCGGAACCCTGTAACCGCGCCAATGTTGCCTAATGATACACCAAGAAACGCGAGATCACTCCGCGCTGATGGCCCATCTCGGTAACCACTGACATTCCGTTCGCGGCTCGGAAGCTTTCGTTCTCTCCAGCGGCGTCTGTCCGCGAATTTCAAACACAAGACACCAGCGCGTCATCGACGTCAAACTTCTTGAGCTTTTCAACCAGCGTCGTGCGCTTGAGCCCGAGATTCTCGGCGGCGCGGCTGCGGTTGCCGTGAGTCTCTCCGAGTGTACGTTGAATCAGGTCCCGTTCGAAGCGAGAAACCAAATCTTTGAATCCCGCCGGGCGCTGAGAATCCGCCCGAGCGACAGCGGGCAAATCGTCGTAGGGATTTGCCATTAGCGACCGCGCGTGGTCTTCAGGCAGGTCGTGGACCGCGATCGTCGGACGGTCTTGCGCCTGAATCACCGCCATTTCCATGGCGTTCTCCAACTCGCGAATATTTCCGGGCCAGCGGCGGGCGGCCAGATCGAGGAGCGCCTCGTCACTGACGCTCTTCGGCGCAAGCGCGTCGCGGCGACAAAACCCATTTACGAAATTTGTTGCAAAAATCGGAATGTCTTCACGGCGCTCTCGCAGCGGCGGCAGGTGGATCGGAAAAACATTGATGCGGTAGTAGAGGTCTTCTCTAAACCGGCCGTCGGCAACTCGCTGTTTGAGGTTGACGTTGGTGGCGGCGACGACGCGAGCATCGAACTTGCGAGCGGCGCCATCGCCTATGCGATGAATTTCTCGTTCTTGCAACGCCCGCAGCAGTTTCGGTTGTAGCTCGATCGGCATGTCGCCGATTTCGTCTAGAAATATCGTGCCGTTCTGGGCTTGCTCAAAGCGGCCCACGCGATCCTGATGGGCATCGGTAAAGGCGCCTCGCACGTGCCCAAAAAACTCGTCCTCGAGCAGGTTCGCCGGGATGCCGCCACAGTTGACTGAGACCATGTCCGCTCGGGAGCGCCGGCTCCCAGTGTGCAGCGCCTGCGCTACACGCTCCTTCCCGGTTCCAGTCTCGCCGCTGATCAGTACCGTCGCACTGCGCGCCGCTACGAGCTTAATTTGGTCGATGACGTCCCGCATTTGCGAGCTCTTGCCCGCCAATAGGCCCAAATCATCGACCCGCTCAAGTTGCGGCTCTCCATGCGCTCGCGGTCGGGGATCTTCGGCCGCCGCCGCCAGAGTGAGCACCGAGATCCGCCGCAAAACGTCCTCGGCGCTGAATGGCTGTGCGACGAAATCCGACGCTCTGATGCTCAGCGACTCCGCCACCGATGCGAATTGGTGGGCCGGACCGATGGCAATTACAGGGACTCCGACCGCGATTTCCCTCGCGGTCGTGACTAGACTGCGGCCGGCCGAGATCTGTTCGTCAGCAAGACGTTCTCCAAGCTCAACCAGCACGGCATGCGGACGATAGTACATCAGCCTCTCACCCGCCGTTTCCGTGGAAAGACGTTCTACGCGAAAACCGCGCGCTTCAAGTTGTCGCGGCAGTTCTCGCGCTAAATCTCGTGACTGCACTCGCGTCTGGGGATTTCCAAGAGAAACGAGCCAAATTTCGGGCAGATTGGTCATGCTATGACGAAGATCAGCATTCTGATGGCCATCGTCGGCAAAGAGTTCTACTCCCTTAGAATCATCGACATATAGAAATCGCGCCAAGTTCGACGACCAAAATAGGCCAGCCGGATGCGAGTGATTTACGCCTAAAACGCTTGGAATCAATCGCGTGCCAATCTGAATCAGAGTTCCCAAAATGGGACGCCGATCCGAGTCCCAGATCCCACGGTCAAGATCTTGGCGGTAGCGCCAAAATTTTGACGCTCGCAGGCCTACCCAAGAACTACACCGGTCTATTGTTTTCAAACACTTAGGCTACGTCTGGATTTTGGCACTCGTCATGCAATTGTCACGGCCAAGCAGCCGGCTGCCCAATAAAAGCGAAACCGCTTCACGATGTCCGCCGGCCCGATTCTTACCAGGAGACCGACCAGTGCCCCACACAGCCCAAGCCACAGCCCGCACATCGCAGCCCGCCTACGACGCGAAGATGGGCCCACACGAAAGACCGCTTACGCGCGATGAACTCATTCTGAAACACCTGCCGCTCACGCGCGCCATCGCCAGCCGGGTTCGCGAAAACCTGCCGGTACAAGTCGAGCTTGACGACCTCACTCACGCCGGGGTGCTTGGTCTTTTCGATGCCGTCAAGAAATACGACCCAGCAAAAAACGTCGTTTTCCACCTCTATGCCAAGCACCGTATTCGAGGCGCGATCCTCGACAGTCTGCGTCAACTCGACTGGGCCTCGCGGGATCTGCGCAAGCGCTATAAGACGATCGAAAATACCGCCCATCAAGAAGCTCAGAAGCTGGGCCGTGCCCCCGAAGAAGCCGAGCTCGCAGCCGCAATGGGACTCTCAGAGACGATATATCGCAAACACACCTCGGAACTCAAGTCAGCGGGACTCACAGCCGGACAGCCTCACAAAGTGGAAAAGCCCGAATACACCGGCTATAGCGAACCGATCGACCTGCCCGAGCGCCGGCCGGATCAATTGTTTGCCGACAACGAACTGCGCCACGTTCTCGATTCGGTCGTCGACACGCTGTCGCCCCGCTACCAGAAAGTCATTCGAATGTACTATCGCCAGGAGCGAACCATGAAGCAAATCGGCGCCGAACTCGGCGTAAACGAGAGCCGTGTTTCACAGATTCACAAAGCTGCGCTAGAAAAACTGGGGGCTGCGTTGCGCATCGGCGGCTTCGGGTCCAGCTACGAATTTCTCGAAGATCGGCGGCCGGCGTAGCCGTGTGATCGAGCGCGGTACCCTAGTCGGACGTGCATCTCTCGACGAAACCGATTAACCCTAAAGACCGCTTGATATTCGCCCTCGATGTGCCCACCGTTGGCGACGCTCACGGACTCATCGAATCGCTCGGCGACAGCGTCACTTTTTACAAAGTCGGGCTCGAATTGTTCATGGCTGGAGGCTACTTCGAGCTCGTCGACCATCTCGTCTCGAGCGGCAAAAAAGTATTCGTCGACCTGAAGTTTTTCGATGTCCCCGCGACCGTAGGCCGGGCGGTCAGTCGCCTGAACGGACGAGGCGTCACGTGCTGCACGGTACACGGTAATGACGGCATGTTGGAATCGGCCTGTGAAAACAAGGGTGACGTCAAGATTCTGGCCGTCACCGTGCTGACCAGTCTCGATCGAGGTGATCTCGACGACCTAGGATTTGCCTGCGATCCAGCTGAGCTGGTGCTCTCGCGCGCCAAACGCGCGCTCGAGATTGGATGTGATGGAGTCATCTCTTCTGGGCTTGAGGCGCCGGCGCTGCGTGAGCATTTGGACCATCGCCTCTTAGTAGTCACGCCCGGCATCCGGCCGGTCGAGAACCGCCCCTCGGACGATCAAAAACGAAGCGTCGATGTTCGCCAAGCGTTTCTAAACGGAGCCGACCACATCGTGGTGGGGCGTCCGATTCGCAACGCCCCCGATCCACGCGCGGCGGCCGACACGATTCAGGC
The DNA here is from genome assembly GCA_965247305.1 of Bryobacterales bacterium. Lineage (GTDB taxonomy): Bacteria > Acidobacteriota > Terriglobia > Bryobacterales > UBA6623 > CATQHP01. The sequence continues at coordinate 1,189,240 of OZ252030.1, forward strand.
GACAATTGCCGAAGTGTTCGCTGGCTAGCCCAACGCCGGTCAAACCGAACCCGCTCCGTAGAGGGGCTGTGAAAAAACCTCTCAAAACTCGAGAATCGGGCGTAGCAAGCTACGCCCCCTGGAGTTTGGCCTTTCACTAGATGGGACGCGCGGTAAGCACGTTCTTGAGTTGTGAGGGATCTGAGAATGCTTGTGTCTCAAAACATTTTGAGGTATTCTTGTATCTAGTTGTTTAGCTTGTTGTGTAACTAGATTCATTTCCAAGGAGACCTCATGTCCTTCCCCACCAAACTGCAGTTGATCAAGCGCAAGGCTTCCCAACAGTTCTACGTCAACTTCCCCTCCGCCAGCGCTCAGATGCTCGACTTCCAGCCCGGCGAACAGCTCGAATGGATCCTGCTCGACCGCTCCCAACTCGTGCTCAATCGTTTGCAACCTCCGCCCGTCGAGTTGAAAAAAAAACTCCCGATCGAGTCGTCGACACCTTCTCCCGACTCTTCGCCAAAGGCCTCAACCCCCACGCCCGACAAAGCGTGAACGACCACCTCACCCGCCTCGCTCTCGGTGCCGCCGTCTGCCTCGGCCGCTCCACCATCACCGGCCTGCTACATGCCTCCGGCGAGAGCTTTCAGGACTGGAGCGCCGGCTACCGCCTGTTCTCGCAACAACGCGTCGAGCCGCAACGCCTGCTCGATGCCTCGCGCCGCGAGGTGCTCGCTCGCTTGCCGCCCGAGGCTCCCTTGGTCGTCGCCATCGACGATACACTGCTCGCCAAGTCGAGTCTCAAAACGCCCGGCGTGAGTTGGCGGCGCGATCCGCTTGGACCCAAGTTTCAGGCCAACTTGATTCTCGCGCAGCGCTTCTTGCAATTCTCGGCAGCGCTGCCTCCCAGCGAGCGGCAGCAGCCGGCGCGACTCATTCCGATCGGCTTGGAACACGCGCCGACTCCGCGCCGACCGTCGAAGAAGGCCACGGACGAGGTTTGGAAACAGTACCGGCGCGAGGCTCGCAAGTGCAGCTTGACGGCCCTCGCCGCCAGGCACATCGCGCGCTTGCGCGAGGCCATGAACGCCGATCCCGGAGGCGCTGACAGAGCCTTGCACCTCGTCGTTGATGGCGCTTACACCAACCGCACGGTGTTCGGATCGTTGCCCGCCGAGGTGACGTTGATCGGCCGCATTCGTTCCGACGCCAAGCTGTATCATCTGCCCCTCGAGCAGCCCGGCAAAGGCCGCAGGCGTTGTTACGGCGAACGCGCGCCGACGCCCGAGCAACTCCGCCAGGACGACAACGTGCCGTGGCAAACGGTCGAGGTTTTTGCCGCCGGCAGCCTGCACCAGTTCAAAGTGAAGACGCTCGCGCCGCTGCGTTGGCGGCCGGCGGGAGGCAAGCGGGACTTGCGTTTGGTGGTGATCGCACCGTTGGGTTATCGGCCGCGGGCGGGCTCGAAGGTGCTGTATCGCAAGCCGGCGTATTTGATTGTCAGCGATCCGAGTTTGGGGCTGGAGCAGATCGTGCGGCAGTACGTTTGGCGCTGGGAGATCGAGGTCAACTTCCGTGAGCAGAAGACGCTGTTGGGAGTCGGACAGGCGCAGGTGCGGCAGCCGGACGCGGTCGAGCGGGTCCCTCAATTTATGACGGCGGTGTATGCGCTACTGCTGTTGGCGGGCGCGAGTTGGAGCCGCCAACAGGGCGTGGACGACGCCTTGCCGCGACCGCACTGGCGACGCCGCTCGCAGCCGCAACGGCTCACCACGCAACGGCTGATCAGCCACCTGCGGGCCGAGCTTTGGGCGGACGGCGTGCAGCGGCAACATTTCTGCGGCTTGCGGAACACTTCGCAATCCAACACGAAGCTGCAGAAACTCCCAAGAGGCGCTCCGCCTGCAGCAATCTACGCTTCCGGCTAACGCCAATCCCCTATTTCCGCACCCTACCCCAAACTTCAACCCTCTTTGAACAGCCAAACTCCAGCGGGCGTAGCAAGCTACGCCCCTGGAGTTTGGCCTTTCACTAGATGGGACGCGCGGTAAGCACGTTCTTGAGTTGTGAGGGATCTGAGAATGCTTGTGTCTCAAAACATTTTGAGGTATTCTTGTATCTAGTTGTTTAGCTTGTTGTGTAACTAGATTCATTTCCAAGGAGACCTCATGTCCTTCCCCACCAAACTGCAGTTGATCAAGCGCAAGGCTTCCCAACAGTTCTACGTCAACTTCCCCTCCGCCAGCGCTCAGATGCTCGACTTCCAGCCCGGCGAACAGCTCGAATGGATCCTGCTCGACCGCTCCCAACTCGTGCTCAATCGTTTGCAACCTCCGCCCGTCGAGTTGAAAAAAAACTCCCGATCGAGTCGTCGACACCTTCTCCCGACTCTTCGCCAAAGGCCTCAACCCCCACGCCCGACAAAGCGTGAACGACCACCTCACCCGCCTCGCTCTCGGTGCCGCCGTCTGCCTCGGCCGCTCCACCATCACCGGCCTGCTACATGCCTCCGGCGAGAGCTTTCAGGACTGGAGCGCCGGCTACCGCCTGTTCTCGCAACAACGCGTCGAGCCGCAACGCCTGCTCGATGCCTCGCGCCGCGAGGTGCTCGCTCGCTTGCCGCCCGAGGCTCCCTTGGTCGTCGCCATCGACGATACACTGCTCGCCAAGTCGAGTCTCAAAACGCCCGGCGTGAGTTGGCGGCGCGATCCGCTTGGACCCAAGTTTCAGGCCAACTTGATTCTCGCGCAGCGCTTCTTGCAATTCTCGGCAGCGCTGCCTCCCAGCGAGCGGCAGCAGCCGGCGCGACTCATTCCGATCGGCTTGGAACACGCGCCGACTCCGCGCCGACCGTCGAAGAAGGCCACGGACGAGGTTTGGAAACAGTACCGGCGCGAGGCTCGCAAGTGCAGCTTGACGGCCCTCGCCGCCAGGCACATCGCGCGCTTGCGCGAGGCCATGAACGCCGATCCCGGAGGCGCTGACAGAGCCTTGCACCTCGTCGTTGATGGCGCTTACACCAACCGCACGGTGTTCGGATCGTTGCCCGCCGAGGTGACGTTGATCGGCCGCATTCGTTCCGACGCCAAGCTGTATCATCTGCCCCTCGAGCAGCCCGGCAAAGGCCGCAGGCGTTGTTACGGCGAACGCGCGCCGACGCCCGAGCAACTCCGCCAGGACGACAACGTGCCGTGGCAAACGGTCGAGGTTTTTGCCGCCGGCAGCCTGCACCAGTTCAAAGTGAAGACGCTCGCGCCGCTGCGTTGGCGGCCGGCGGGAGGCAAGCGGGACTTGCGTTTGGTGGTGATCGCACCGTTGGGTTATCGGCCGCGGGCGGGCTCGAAGGTGCTGTATCGCAAGCCGGCGTATTTGATTGTCAGCGATCCGAGTTTGGGGCTGGAGCAGATCGTGCGGCAGTACGTTTGGCGCTGGGAGATCGAGGTCAACTTCCGTGAGCAGAAGACGCTGTTGGGAGTCGGACAGGCGCAGGTGCGGCAGCCGGACGCGGTCGAGCGGGTCCCTCAATTTATGACGGCGGTGTATGCGCTACTGCTGTTGGCGGGCGCGAGTTGGAGCCGCCAACAGGGCGTGGACGACGCCTTGCCGCGACCGCACTGGCGACGCCGCTCGCAGCCGCAACGGCTCACCACGCAACGGCTGATCAGCCACCTGCGGGCCGAGCTTTGGGCGGACGGCGTGCAGCGGCAACATTTCTGCGGCTTGCGGAACACTTCGCAATCCAACACGAAGCTGCAGAAACTCCCAAGAGGCGCTCCGCCTGCAGCAATCTACGCTTCCGGCTAACGCCAATCCCCTATTTCCGCACCCTACCCCAAACTTCAACCCTCTTTGAACAGCCAAACTCCAGGGGGGCGTAGCAAGCTACGCCCCTCCCCTACAAATAATTTGCGTGTTATCAGCGCTGTAGGGGTGCGACATGTCGCACCCTCGGACGACCGCAGAGCTACTCGAGGTTTTTTCACAACCCCTAGCCCGCAATTCTCACCACCTGACGGCGAAAGCACGCGATAGTTGCGCCACTACTTCGTTGCGCTCGATCGCGAGTGCTCGACGGACTGTCAAGTACGCCTCCGCGCGCCAACCGTCGCCCGCCTTGTATTGTCGCACCTCTCACGCACTTTCGATCGCCACGTGGTGAGAAATGCGGGCTAGAGATATGCGGGTTAGGCTGCGCGCGCGGGGCGCCCCCCTCTGAAGACCGCTATGCTCTCTCGCCGGGCCCGCATTCACGCCCGCAATACCCGAAAACCCCTTGACAGTGGTCTTAACCTGAAACTGTGAAGCCGTGGCGATCGTAGGAGAAGGGAGGTAGCTCGGAACGACCGACTGGACGGCCTCGCGCGCGATGGCGTTTTCCGGCCATAACCGGCCAAATCCGGCCAATTCGACGCTTGACGTGCGTCCGTTTGAAAGTGTCGCGATCGAATCTATGACACTGCAATCTAGGTCGCTTGCGCTAAATATTTGCTTTGGATAGTCGGAATGGCAGCATCCGGTGGATAAGGAGAGGACCCATGAATATCTGTAAGGTTGTCCTGGTTCTGATCGTGATGGCGGCTCCCGTCTGGGCGCAGCCGTGCAACACGGGTCTCTTCTTTCCAGGGGACGTCATGGATGTCGGCGAAGTCGTGCAAGGCGAGCCGGTGGAGCTGGGAATAGAGATCCTGTTTACCCGCCAGCTCGGTACGTTCGTGGTCACCGAAACCGGCGCGATCGAATACATCGGATTCGATCGGGAGCTTCCAGTCGGGCGCCAAGGCAATTTTCCCGTCAATATTAACTTCAGGCCAACGGGGGTGGGTCCGCAGACCGCTCAGTTCGGTTTGAACATCGTGACCGACAGTGGCCCGTGCTCGAACCCGGGCCTGCTCAATATTTCCTACGTCGGCTTGCCGGGCGCGCCGCCAAGTGCCTTCCCGAACGACGTTTTTCCTAACAACGGCGTCACCTTCGAGCGGATTAGTTACGATTTTCCTGCGTTCGATTTGCCGACTTCTGATTGGGCGCGGGCTGTGATCAGCGCGGCGCAGCTAAAAGAAACTACCGGGCTCTCCGCCGGTTTTCTCAACATCTACTCGCCGCATGGGCAAGTGGTTGATAATGTGTGGGTTAGCGTTGATATCGCGCGGACGAGAATGCAATCGGACGCGCCACAACGTCAAGTGGTTTCACTAGTGTCCGGCTACGGTCTGGGTAATATCCGACAAGTCATTTGGAATGAGCGGGTTGAGTGCGATTTGAAGATTTATCGATTTGAATTTTGAATGGTGGTTTTGATGGTCCAGGGGCCGGCCTCGAGTTTTTGACAATGAGGCATGAACCTTGGCCGGACCGTCTTCGCACAGTTGATGGATGAGCTTCCAATCTACGAATTCCGAAAATGTGTGGCTCGTTATGACGGTGACCATAAATTGCGCGGCTTTTCTTGCTGGGATCAGTTTCTTTGTCTGGCGTTCGCGCAGTTGACCTATCGCGAAAGCCTGCGCGATATCGAAGCATGCCTGCGCTCGGTGCAGCCCAAGCTCTACCACATGGGGTTCCGCGGCAGGGTTTCGCGCTCCACGCTGGCCGACGCCAACGAGACTCACGACTGGCGCATTTACGCTGACTTTGCTCAGGTCCTCATTGACATCGCCCGCCCACTCTACGCCGAACAACCCTTGGGCTTCGACTTGAATTCCAGCGTCTACGCCTTGGACTCCACCACCATCGACCTCTGTCTTTCCGTGTTCCCATGGGCTCGCTTTCGCTCTCGCAAGGGCGCCGTGAAGTTGCATACTCTGCTGGACGTTCGGGGCTCGATCCCCACGTTTATTGAGGTTTCCGACGGCAAAACACACGATGTCAACATCCTCGACCGGATCATGCCCGAGGCCGGTTCCTTCTATGTCATGGATCGTGCCTATGTCGACTTCGAGCGTCTGTACGTGTTGCAGTTGTCGGCCGCCTTCTTCGTCGTACGCGCGAAGAAAAGCCTGCGCCTACGTCGCCGTTACTCTCATGCGGCGCCACCGGAAACCGGTGTGCTTTCGGATCAGACCGTTGTTCCGATTGCCGCCACATCGGCCAAACGCTATCCTGACCCGCTTCGCCGCGTTCGCTACTACGACACCATTCAGGATCGCAGGCTCGTGTTTCTGACCAACAATTTCGAACTGCCGGCGCTCACGATCGCGCTGCTCTACAAATCGCGCTGGAAAGTGGAATTGTTCTTCAAGTGGATCAAGCAGCACCTCCGCATCAAAGCATTCTTCGGCACCAGCGCCAATGCAGTGAAGACCCAAATCTGGATAGCGGTCTCCATTTATGTTTTAATTGCGATCCTTAAAAAGCGACTGCGCCTTGAGCCGAGCCTCTATCAAATCCTACAGGTACTCAGCGTGACGCTCTTCGAGAAAGTGCCCATTCCACGGGCCTTTGACGATGCCAAGTCCCAAGATAAATCGTACGGAATTTCTAACCAGTTGAATCTGTTCGACTTATAGCCGGACACTAGTGAAGTGGTTTATTTCAATGGGCTACGGCCGCCGCTCTTGGAAAACGACTTTATCGACGGACGCGTCACGTTTACTTCCGCGCAGCAGGTAGAGATTCCAGACAGCCTGTTGCGCCGACATGAAATACAGGGCCGCACGTTCAACGTACAGGGGGCCGGGATTCTGGAGACTACCGGTGTCGGGCCGCCACCGCCGGAGAGGACGATGCCGCGTCCGAACGGTCCCACGTTCTCTCATATCCAGCCAAACGCCGTCAACGTTGAAACTGGACGCAATCAGTGCTTCCCGATGTCGATGGCGAACAGCCTCCACTACCTCGAGAACCGCCACGAACTCCCGATCCCCAACGACCATACGGCCGGAGAGCCTGGCGATGATTCGCTCGTCACCGCACTCGACCAGGCATCGAATCGGAGTGTCACGAGTCGCACGATGGGCGACGGTGTTTTCTCCGTACCGATGGTCGACGGCAAGTTCGAATACCTCGAAGACAACGATATGGAGGACGTGCTCGATCACAGCCACCAAGGGCGCGGCTACGGCGGCGCCGGCAATGAGCTACCCGCCGGGGACTACACCTCTTCGGGAATCACGTCTGAGAATGAGGGCGACACGATCACATTCGACTGGATCTGCGAACAGGTCCAGTGCGGAGCGGACATCGAGTTGGCCTACACACGTCACGATGCCGCGAACAATATCATTGGAGCGCATGTGGTCCGGGTCTTCGGATGCGGCATAACTAACGGTAGGCCCTGGCTGCGGTATCTTCACGACTCAGTTCAGGGGAACGACACGATCGGCCTCGAGACTGCAGAAGTGACGATTCGTGACATCGATGGGGACGGCACCTTGAACTTCGGTAGCCGGGGCAGTGAGATTTCGTATGTGATGTCGGAGAAGATCAACCAGAAAGGACTCGACGACTTCAATACCCCGAGTCCGATTACACAAGCGTTCACGAATGGCGCAACGTTTGTTCGAGACGAGTTCGTCCCCGGCTTGATCAACACCGCGTTTGGGATTTACAACTCTCTGAGAGGATCGAATGGGCAACTCGTCGGCGAGTTGTCGACGAAGAACGGCTCGAAGTCTCTGTTCGTGCCTGGGGTCACAGTGTCGGTCAACGGGCGTGAGTCGCCGGTGTTTTTCGCGAACGAGAACCAGATCAATTTCATGACGCCCTGGGAGACTGAGCCGGGAGTGGCTTCTGTGCTGATCGAAGTTGATGGCCTCCCGAGCGCTGTGTTCGGCGTCGAAATATCTAGCGCGGCGCCGGGCATCTTTATGATCGACCCAGGGGCGGCGCAACCGCGAGGTGTGATCCGAAATCAGGACGGCTCGATCAATCTTGCTGACAATGGCACGGCGGCCGGAGACCGAGTTGTCGTATATGCTGTCGGTCTCGGCGCGGTGACGAACCCGGCTCCCACCGGAGAGCCGGCCCCTGACTCTCCGCTCTCGCGAGTCGTTGAGATGGTCACCGCGACGATTGGCGGCGAGTCAGCGGTGGTCGAGTTTGCGGGCCTGACGCCACGATTTCACGGGCTATATCAAGTCAACATGGTTGTGCCGGCCGGGCTCGCCCCGGGCGACTACGAACTGGTGTTATTGGTTGACGGAGTGACTAGCAATGCGGTTCTGATTACGATCAGCTAATCCGGGGGCATCGCCTCGCGGCGCGATTACAATTCGGCGAGAACCGACTTCGCCTCTTTGTGCAGCCTCCGCGCTCGCGGGCTATTCGCTTTTGCGAAATCTAGAAATGTTTCGAGCAATTGTTTCGCCGGCTCAAGCCTGCCCTGCGCTAGCTGCGCGAGCGCCTCCCAGAAATACGACCCCGACTGCCGCTTCGATAGCCGACGCGCTTTGCGAGCGGCCGCAATGGCGTGTTGCATGTTGCCCTCGCCCGTGGACTGCCGATAGCGGACAAGCGCCTCTGCCAGATCGAGCTGAATCGCGGCGTAATCTGGGGAATCCTCAACCTGGCGTCGAGCTAGGCCAATGCGCTCCGATAGCGCCCGCACAGTTCGACGTTGTCGGCGGCACTGGACACAACGGACCGCGGTGCAATGGAGCGGGATACCGAGTGTCTCGTACCAATAGCGCTGCTCTCGTGCACTGAATACAAAAGGCCGCTGGCACTGTGAGCAAACGCGCCCGGAGTCTTGGTAGTAGTAGATCGGCAGGTCGTAGCCGCCGAGTTGCTGCTGTCGGTGAACGTCCGCGCGGATGGCGCCGCGCGGTAGCGGCGGCTTATAGTCGGGATCGCATTTGTAACTGGTGAAAATCTGTCCGTCTTCACCTTGCCAGGTGCGCTCGACGATTATCGGAACCGTACCGTATTGCGAGTGCTCAAAGGAATGAGGCTCCGGCGGCGGGGGCTTCTTCGCTGAGCGAGCGCCGTCGCGACTGCCCCGATTTCTCTCACGCCTTTTCTCCTTCGCCATCAGGTCGTCCGATCGAGCCAGTCACGGAGCGTGGCCCTTATCTCGTCACGCACTCGGCGAAAAACCGTCATGCGCTCGTTGTCACTTCCGGTCGCTTGAGCGGGATCGTCGAAGCCCCAGTGCACTATTTTTGCTTGGCCAGGAAAGATCGGGCAGTTTTCTCTAGCGTTGTCGCAGACCGTAACAACCGTGTTGATGCCGGCCTGCAAGAATTCGTCGACGTGCCGCGATCTCTGTTTGGAAACATCGATGCCGAGTTCCGTCATCGCACTAGCGGCTCGAGGGTTAAGGCCTTGCGGATCTGTTCCAGCCGAGAACACCTCGAAGCGATCAGCCGCCATCGATCGCAGTAGACCCTCAGCCATTTGACTGCGACAGGAGTTGCCCGTGCAGAGAAACAAGACCTTGGTCTTGGCGGCCACTGCTAACGATTGTAGGTCCGAACGAGGCGAAACAAACGGACTAGAGGCCGGCCTCTAGCGTGTGGGTGAGGGCTTTGACTGCCCGAGGTTATCGAGTTGGGCTTGCGCGTTCGGGGCGATGCTGCTGTTGGGGAAGCGATCGAGAACTGCCTGAAACTCTTTGGCGGCTTCGTCGCCGCGACCGAGATTCATCAGCGCCATGCCCTTCTTGTAGAGGGCGTCCGCCAGAACCAACTCTCCCGCCGGATACTTCTTCAGGACGAGATCAAAGTTCTCCGCGGCCTCTTCGTACTTGGCGTCAGCGTAGTAGGTTTGGCCGATGAAATATTGTGCCTCGGCGGCCTTCGAGTGATCAGGATAGAGCGCTAGGTAGTCGCGGAATTGATCGCGCGCAATTTCGAGATTGTTTCGCAGATAGTCGCTCATCCCACCTTCGTAGATTGCCTCACTCGCGCTTACCGAGCCGCCGTCGGTAACCGTTCCCTCTTCGCCTTCTTCGCCCCCGTCAAAACTCGGGGGCGGGAGAGTGGTCAAGTGCGTCTTGATATCGTCGACCTCTTGCTGAATGCGTGCGAGCATTGCGTTGGTTTCTTCGACGGCCGATCGCAGACCGCCGAACTGGTCGGCCAGCGAGTCAACCTTTGCGGAGGTCGAGTTCATCGGTCCGATCAGCGAGTCGCCCTGCTTCGATACGTTGCGTTCGATGACCACTAGGGCGGCGTTGAGCTTGTCTTGCTGATCGAGGTTCTGCTTGAGCAGTGCTTCGAGTCCGGCGTAGCGCTCGGAGTTCTGCCGGTCGAGCTGGCGCATCGAATCTTGCAAGAGCGCCATATCCCGCTGGAGCTGAATCAACTCCTTCCTTTGGGCCGAGGCTGTCGGTGTCGAAACGGCGAAAAGAACGGCGGCTGCCGCGAGAGCGAAAAGTGTTCGCATGCTCAAGCCGAACCTCCCTTGCGTGTTCATAAGTCGGCAGTCCTCAAAAGCGAACGACGTCGTAGACGTCCTCCAGGTTGCAAAACCGGGCATTCGCTACAACGTCGAGGAAATTACCGATGTTCAACATTGAGCGGGGAGGACCAGTCAGCCCTCCCCGAAGAGTTTAGCGCGTTTGCCAAGCGGCAGACGTCTACTTCAGCGTCACACGCGCACGGCGGTTGCGCTGGTAGCACGCTTCCGTCTCGTCAGTACACTGCGGACGTTCTTCGCCCAAGCTGACCGACGACACTTTGCTCGCCGGCACACCCAGGTTGATGAGGAAGTCGCGAGCGGCTGTCGCTCGGCGATCGCCCAGCGCAAGGTTGTACTCGGTGGTACCGCGCTCGTCGCAATGACCTTCGATCAAGAACGCCGCGGCTGAAAAGTCGTTCGCGAGTTTCTTGATAGCGGTGGCATCGCCACGCAGCGCCGCTGCCGCGTCAGATCGGATGTCGCTCTTGTCATAATCGAAAAGCGCATCTTTGATGTCGCCGCTGTTGACCATGCCTGTGAACACATCACTCAACTCCGGCGCCGGCGGCGGGGGCGGGGGCGGGGGCGGGGGCGCGCGTACGGTGACCTTCGCGGTCGCTGTTGCTTCCTTACCATCCGAGTTCTTGACCGTGATCGTGTAGTCGGTAGTCCTCGTGGGGAAGACTTCTCGAGAACCACTGGTCGCTACGGAGCCGATGCCCTCGTTGATTGAAGCGCTAGCCGCGTTCGAAGAACTCCACTTGAGCGTCGAAGATTTGCCGCGCTCAATCGAACTCGGCTCCGCGGTAATGCTCACACTAGCAGCGGCAGCCGGCTCGGGGGCCGGGGCCGGGGGGGGCGGTGGCGGCGGTGGGGATGGCGGCTCCTTCTTACAGCCCATCGCAAATAGTGCCAAGAAAATACTGAATACAATCAGCGCAACCTGTTGCTTACGTCGCATGAAATCTACCTTTCGCCTCCAAAATTTCCGTTTTCCAAATCTCGTCCCAACCGCCTGATCTGACTAGTGTAGCGCCCACACCGGAGATTCGTTGGTTCCCCGGCTGGTCAGTTGTTTCAACTGGGTACCGTCGGCACGCATACTCCAAATCTGGGTTCCTCCTAATCGGTCGCTGGAAAAGACTATGTGTGTTCCGCTTGGCGCGAAGTAGGGGTGCTCGTTCCGACCCGCGCTGTGCGTCAATTGCGTGTAGTCTCCCGTCGCTACATCAACCCAAAAAACATTATAGTTGCCGATCTCGTATCCACGGGTCCACGAAAAAACTATTCTTTCACCTTGTGGATCCCAGGCCGGCTGAACGGCGTCTCCTCCGCCTCCCGACAATCTTCGCCGATTTACCCCATCAATGTCCACAAGGTAGACCTGAGGGGGCCCGGAAGCCCCAGAAACGAATGCGATTTGTGCCCCCGTTTTGGGGTTGATCGCGGGGTGAACATCGATTGATCGCGAATACGACACTCTGCGTAAGTTTCCACCGTCGAGGTCGGCTAGATAGATTTGGCTGCGTCCCGATACCGACGACGCGTATGCGATCGACTTGCCGTCGGGAGTAAACGCGGGGGTGGTGTTCAGTGAAGCGTCTTGGTTGTAGAACGTAAGGCGCCGCGAAGTCTCGAGCGAGTGAACGTAGATCTTTGGCAAGCCCTCGACGTAGGTCGTAAAGGCGATACGTTTACCGTCACTCGAAATTGCCGGCGTCAAACATAAATTCTGGTAGTTCGTAAGCTTTCGTTTATTGCTGCCGTCGTAGTCCATCGCCCACAGCTCTTTCACATCGGTGCCATCATCGCGGTGGACATAATAGACACGCGTGCCGGCCAGACCTAGGCCAAGGCCGAGATTCTGGAGAATGTCACGAGAGAAATCGAAGGCCATCTCGCGGGCTCCAACCTCGGTCACGGCCGAGTAGTAGCGCTTGCCGAAAACGAATGACGCCGCGCGCGATTCCTGCGTGACATCAGACACGTAGCCGGCCAGCATCAAGCGGTCGTTGACGTTGGTGATTTGGCCGTAGACCAAATAGCGCGCCTGCACCGGTGCTTCCGACCAACCCAAAAGCCAGAGGCCGCGAGCACCGGGATCTTCAGGTAACGTTGCGTCCCCAATTTGCAGATCTTCAGGCTTGCGTGGCGCAGTTCGCGGGTAAAAGCTCTTGGTCACCAGGTCAACGCGACCGGAGGCCTCGAGGGCCTCCCACAACTCGTCGTTGAACTCGTCGACGGCGGCCGCCGCATCGGCGGGCCCGCGGACCGCGGGTGCGGCAATACGCGGGTCTTGTTGGTCACTCGTGATTACGAGTGTCGCGTCGGGCTGCTGGGCAACCAGAGAACAGCAAAAGAGAAGTGACAGGAGGAATGGGATTCTCATAAATATTTGTGCCTTATTTGAGTTGAAAGTGCATTTCGATTGTGATCGAGCTCCTGCCCATCGCGGGCGGCAACGGCCGCACCGGATTGGCGTTGCTGACCGCGCGGTGGGCGGAATAGTCGATTGAACGATTGCCGCTGGTTTGTGCAACGCGAATCGTGTCAATTCTTCCAGTTCGTTGGATGCGGAACGAAACGACGACCGGCTTGCCCGAGGAGCCGGCGGCCTGACCCAACGTTCGTTGCCATTCCTCCGCGATTCTGCGTTGCAAAATTTGAGCGTATGCGCCGAAGCGGGCACCGAAGGGTCCGCCACTGGCACCGAAGCCAACACCCGGCCCTGACTGCGAGCCGCTGTAGAGAGGACTGTTGACCGCCGCGCCTCGCGAGGAGTTGACTTGATTCTCGGCGGACTGGGCGGCACTCCGTTGGCCGATCGAGCGCTCTTGTTGTTGCTCGGCTTCTTTGCGGTTGGTTTCGCCGATAGGGACGGCCTCGGGATCTTCGACCGCCTGGGGTTCGGCGAGTTCCGTCGCGCTTTGGCGTTCTTGCGGGGCGGGCACGGAATGCTCGGTCGGGTTCGCAACAGGGTTCTGCTCCTCAGAGCGAACGATGTTGATCGGCACGCCCTGGACCGCGACGATGCCGCCATCGCCTCCGCCGTCTTGACTGCCTAGGTCCATCGGAGGATTGAGCGCGCCCCAAAGGATCGAAGCGAAAAGCAGCACCCCATGGCACGACACTGATGCCATTAGCGGACGACGGATATCGTCGCTGGTGTCAAGAGGGCTGCGTCGTTCGCTCATACAGTGACGGAGTCCGGTAGTGTGGCGCGTGGCTTGAAGCAGGTGCCGGCTAGAGATACGCGGTCGAAGTGATCGCCGACTTTCTGTCGGCGCCTCGGTATTGACGCGCGGCACTGAGGCTGCGCGTTCAACGACTCGCCCTCGGGTTTCTGGCTAACGGCTTCGTGACGACGTTGACCACTACGCCGTTTGCGCCGCACTCCGCGATGATCGGGGCGACGATTTCCCATGGCGTCGTTCGGTGCGCTCGCAGATAGATGCCAGGGGTATCGGCGTTTTTCTCTTTGGCTCGCTCAGCGATGTCATAGACGCTCACAGGTTCGTCGCCGAAGAACACTTCGCCTCTGGACGTAATGTTTACGTACGCAAGATCTTTGGAGCTAGTCGCGACTTCGCGAGTGCGGGGAACGTCGATCTCAAGGCCAAATTCTACGACGCCGGCGGTGATCATAAATATGATCAGCAGTACCAAAACAACGTCAACGAATGGCGTGACGTTGATTTCGGCGATCTGATCATCGGACAGATCGTTGTTGTAAGTTCTGAACGCCATCGCCCTCTCCATAGTCTCGTTCCGCAAGGTTGAAAAACTCGAGACTGAAATCACTCATGCGTGTGCGGATCTCACGCAGCTGTCCCGAAAATAGGTTGTAGAACATTAGTGCGGGGATCGCGGCAAATAGTCCAAACGCAGTCGCGATCAAGGCTTCCGCGATGCCTGGAGCCACTGCTCGCAGCGTCGCGCCACCCGCCTGGCCAAGGCCCCGGAAGGCCTCAAGCACGCCCCAAACCGTGCCGAACAGGCCAATAAATGGAGCGGATGAAGCAGTCGTGGCTAGCACGCTCAAGCCCTTTTGCAGGCGCGAAGCTTCCTCGCTCGACGCCAATGACAAGGCGCGCTCTATCGAGTCAGGGTTGATGATGCGGCCGTGGGTGTTGACCTGTCGCGCCACCTCCTCGTAGCCGTAGTCGAAAACCGTCACCATCGGCGCGGGCCGAAACTGCTCACTGGCGGCATTCATGTCGGCCAGTTTTCCTACCCTGCGGAAGGATTTCAAAAACTTGACATTTTTCTTTGCGGCCGCCGATAGTGCACCGTACTTCGAAAACGCAATCGCCCACGAAAGCATCGACATGACGACCAGCAGCACCATGACGAATTTGCCCACCGGACCGGCCTCGAACAGCAGGCTCAGCAGGGTGGACTGATCCACGGCGGACGATGCCATCTCCGCCGCTTCGGGAGCGGCCTCAACGACTTCTTCAGCGGCTGCTTGTAACAAGAATGCGATGGGGGCACGAAAACTCAAATTCATCCTCGAGAGTCAACGAATGGGCAATTGACTGAATCCGGCTATTTGCCTGAAACAATACTTACCGTTTCTGGTCTAACCATTCTACCGAGGCCCGTTCTCCCGAATCAGAGAAACCATCTGCGAATCGACAAAAATGTGAGATACACGCCACCTATAATAGGGCTTGCCCGGTGTGACGCGGTCGCGGCTGAACCCGTTTCACGCGATTTATACGGCTAGAGCTTTCACCGGTTTTCACTGGCCGACGGCCGTTGCATGAATGCTTCACGAACTCGACATCGAAAGCTACGCGGTCGTTGAAAAGCTCCGCGTGCGGTTCCATGCCGGACTTAATCTGTTAACCGGCGAAACCGGTAGTGGGAAATCTATCGTTGTTGATTCTCTGTCGCTGCTGTTTGGGGCGCGAGCTGGAGCGGATGTCGTGCGAGCGGGGGCGCGGCGCGCTCGGGTTTCCGGAGTATTCGATCTTCCGGGCGGCACGGAGTTTCGGTCCTGGTTGGATCAGCGCGGGTTCGACGCGGACGACGAGCTGATCGTCGAGCGCCAAGTGCTGACCTCGGGCAAGAGCCGAGCTTATATCAACGGCTCTCCGACAACTTTGGCAACGTTGAAGGAGCTGGCTGCAAGTCTTGGGGATATCCACGGACAGCACGATCAGCAAACTTTGTTTTCGGCGCGAACCCAACTTGAAATGCTCGACGGCTCCGCAAAAACGGTCGGTCGGGCACGCGAAGTGAAAGACGCCTACCGGGTTTACCGGCAGCTCGACTCACGGACACAAGAGCTAAAGGCCAGTGAGCAAGAGCTCCTACGAAAGCTCGATTTGCTGCGCTTTCAGGCCGCTGAGATTAGTCAGGCCCAGCTAGTTGCCGGTGAGGAAAGTGAGCTGCAGGCGGAGCGCAATCGCCTATTGAACCTCAGTCAGTTACAGCAGTCGTGCACGACTGCTTACGAGGCGTTGTATGAGGGAAGCGCGTCTGCGTCGGTACAGCTCAAGGCGGCGGCGGGCGCTCTGACGTCGGTCGCCTCTTTCGACCAAATTTTCGAAGAGCTGACCGCGAGTCTCGAATCCTCTCGTGCAACTGTCGACGACGCGGCGTTCGAGCTGAGCGGGTACTTGGACAAACTGGAAGCACAACCCGAGCGACAAGAGCAAATTGAAGAACGGCTCGCCCTGATTGAAAAGCTCAAGAGAAAGTACGGGGCGACTCTTGAGGATGTCGTGACGTACGGCAAGGAAGCGGCGCGAGAGCTCGATGAGATCGAATCCGGCGAGGCGGCGCTCGAGGAGCTTGAGAAACGGCGACACGAGGCTTCGGATAAATACTTGTCGCTTGCTGCCGCGCTGTCGAAAAAACGTAAGGTCGCTGGAAAAAAGCTTGAGGCGAACGTCAAGAAGGAATTGGCGGCGTTGGCAATGGAGCGGGCGCGCTTCGAAGTTGATTTCGAACCGCTCGAAGATTGGACCTCGGACGGTCTCGACCGCATCGTGTACCTTTTTTCGGCCAACCCCGGCCAGCCGCCTCGACCGCTGAGTCAGGTCGCTTCGGGCGGTGAGTTGTCGCGAGTGGCGCTGGCTCTTAAGACCTGCTTGGTCGGAACCGACGGCGGCAACGGACCGTTGCGATCGCTGGTATTCGATGAAGTCGACAGCGGTGTCGGCGGGCGCGTGGCCGAAGCCATCGGCAAACGCTTGAAAAATTTGTCTGTCAAAAACCAGGTGCTTTGCGTTACCCATTTGCCGCAGATCGCAGGCTTCGCGGATGCGCATTTCTACGTCACGAAGATAGAGAACAAGAAACAGACATTCGCCTCGGTCGCGGAGCTATCAGACGAGCAACGCATCGAGGAATTGGCGCGCATGCTTTCGGGCGCCGAGATCACCGACGCGGCCATCGCCAACGCGCGCCAGCTCATTGCAACGAAATAAACGACGACCGGTTGAGACCGGGCGCGAGGCACTATACATGCAACTAGATTTCGCTATCGCCACCGCACGAGAAGCCGGCGCCGCGATCCTGAAGATATACGAGCGCGACTTTAAGATCGAGACCAAGGCGGATTCATCTCCGCTAACTGAAGCCGACCTGGCCGCGCACGAGATCATCGTTGAACGGCTGGAATCGGAATACCCGGAGATCCCGGTTCTTTCTGAGGAAAGTGCCGACAGCGCCGCTTATGACGTACGCAAGACGTGGGCACGCTACTGGCTAGTCGATCCGCTCGACGGCACCAAGGAGTTTATCAAGCGTAACGGGCAGTTCACCGTCAACATTGCCTTGATCGAAAGCGACCGGCCGGTCGCCGGTGTCGTCTACGCGCCTGTCAAGAAGTGGATGTACGCCGGGTCAGTCGGTGTTGGCGCTTTCAAAATAGAGGGGAGTGGCGATCCGGTCTCGTTGCAATGCCCACAGGTTCCGGCGTCAGGGACGTTGCGAGTTATGGGCAGCCTTTCGCACTCTTCGCCCGAGATGGAAAGCTTCATCGAGGATCAGCAAAAGAAGTACGACGATGTGGAATTCATTGCGATGGGAAGCTCACTAAAAATCTGCCTGGTTGCCGAGGGGGCGGCGGATATTTATCCGCGATTCGGCCCGACGATGGAATGGGATACGGCGGCAGCGCATGCGGTGATTCGGGCGGCTGGCGGCTCACTGACGGCGCACGATTCTGGCGAGGAGCTTCCTTACAACAAGGAGAATCTGCTTAACGGCTGGTTCGTGGCTTCGTAGAGAGGCGGTTCGATTTTTCGGACCCACAACGTCAACGCGCGCGTCGTGACGATTACCGCTGGAGCCGCTAACCTTCCATCAGCGGCTCCGAAGCGCCAGCCGGTCAGCGACCTCGGCCATCTTGTCTGCTAGTTCAGCGCTTAGGCGCTCGACTACCTTTCGGTTCCACGGCAGCCAGATCATGTTAGTCGTCTCGTCCGGATCGGACCGTAGGTCGTACAGCTCATCGCGCTCGGGGTTCATGAAGTCGCGTACAAGTTTCCAGCGAGGGGTACGCAGCATTCGCATATGGGTACGTGACTGATGCTTTGTCGAATACTCGCCGTAGAGTGCGTTGTCCCAGTCTTTAGCGCTGCCGTCGAAAAGCGGCACTAAGTTTCTGCCGCGCACGATCTTATCCGTCGGAATCGCGCCGCCGGCCATCGCCACGATTGTTGGGAACCAGTCGAGGTTCGATACTGTCTGCTCTAAAACTGTTCCAGGACGAACAACCCCGGGCCAAACGACCGCCGTCGGTACATTGATCGAGCGGTCCCACATATTTGGGCGCTGGCCGTCGGGGATGTTGGCAGTAGCGGCCGGGTTGCGAGTCAGTACGTAGTGACCGTTGCCCTTATGCCAAACGCCGCTATGCCCCATGTTGTAGCCGTGATCGCTGGAATAAATGATGATCGTTTTTTCGCTGAGGTCAAGCTCGTCAAGTTTGGCCATCACGCGACCCAGATTGCGATCGACGCCCTTTGTGCTGGCCAAGTACTCGCGAGTCATGCGCTTGACGCGTTGGATGTCGAGGTACGGGAAGTTTGGATTGGGAATGATCGGGTTGAGATCTGCGAATGGCGCCCAGTCCTCTGGCGCGACGGGCAGCCAACGCGCGTGGGGCGCTCGGTAGTGCAGCGAGAGAAGGAACGGGCCGTCTTTTTCATTCTCGAGAAACCGCAGAGCGTGATCGGTCAAGATGTCCGTCGTCAGGCCTTTGAACGGCTGCTCCTTGCCTTCCTTTTCGAGCACTGGGTCGACGGGGGTCGTTCCTCCGCCACGGAACCCCATGAAGTACTGATAGCCGTTGTTGGTCGGATGATGCTGGTCGAGCAGGCCGAGGTGCCATTTCCCGACCAATCCGGTACGGTACCCGGCTTTCTGAACGAGTTCGGACCACATGACCACATCGGGATCGACTCCTCCATACGGTTCACGTTGCGGATTGAGCCAATCAGTCATCGCCAATTCCGACCCGTATTGACTGGTCATCAGGCTGGCTCGCGACGGACTGCAAACCGGCGTTACGGTGAATGAGTTTTTCAGATATGCCCCGCGTCGAAATAGCTTGTCCATGTTTGGGGTGGACGCATGTGGTTTGCCGGAGAGGCCGAGTGCCCAGGGGGCTTGATCGTCGGTATAAATGAACAATATGTTCGGTCGCTCGGCCGCCACGAGGGACACGGCAAATGCCAGAAGAATTACTAGGCGGTGCATAGCGCACACAGTATACAGGCGCGTAGAGGGGCTGTTCGTCCCTCGCTGAGATGGAGTACCATCGTTGCGGAGGACGGACACCGTCGAACAGAGGGAGTATTCGATGTTTTGCCAGAAATGTGGTCAACCGATAGCGACAGGAATTCAGTATTGCCCTGGGTGCGGCGCGGACGTTTCCGGGCAGACGATCGATGCGCCGAAATCGGAGGTAACGCGGGCAGACTTAGTCCGCCCCGTAGTGACCGCGACAGCTACACCGGTCGCCGCGACCGCCGTTAGTAGCGAGTACGCCGGATTCGGCCATCGTTTCGGCGCGGTCCTCATTGACGGTGCGATTGGCTGGGTTGTGTCTCTCGCCATCCAAATTCCTCTGGGTCTAGGCATGGGCCTGAGCGATTTCCAGGACGCTGACAATATATTTGCGATGGTCGGAATTTTTGGTTTCGCGTTTTTTGCTAGCTTCGCCTTTAGCTGGCTCTACGAGGCTCTGCTTACTAGTTCCGCTTGGCAGGGGACCGTGGGAAAGAAAGCGCTCGGCATAATCGTGACAGACGAAAACGGAGGCAGGATCTCGTTTCTACGAGCCACTGGTCGCCACTTTGCAAAAATGTTGTCCGGCATGCTGCTGCTCATCGGGTATCTGATTCAGCCTTTCACACCCAAGCGACAAGCACTGCACGATATCCTTGCGGGAACGCTGGTACTAAAACCAGGCTCCGTAGTATCGCCCCCTGCGCCGACTGTGGGCGGTGTTCAAGAATAGAGACTCAACGAACTGCTCGGTGGTTCGTTCTCGCGGCCACCTGCTGTCCATATGAGCTCTGACCCAGACGCGATTTCTCCCGAGCTCTCAACCCGGCGCATCGTCACCGGGAGCGCCGTTGCCGCGGCTGGACTGTTCGCGGCACAAGCTAGCGGCTTCGTCCGTCAGGCCATCGTCGGCTTCGTATTGGGTACTGGAGCCGAGGCCGACGCGCTGACGACCGCGATGGCCCCAGTCGAACTGTGGTGGTCAGTGCTCGCATTGACGGTCATCTTCGGCTTCGTTCCTGGCTTCGCAAAGAACGAATACCGTTTTGAAGACGTTCTACAACCGGTGTTCAAAGGCGCGCTGGTGTCGGCGGTCGCAATCTTTGTGCTCGCCCAACCGCTCGTCATGGTGTTTGCCCCCGGCTTTGATGAAGCGAGCGTTGGTCGGGCCGTTTTTCTGACACGACTGCTGAGCCCGGCGCCCATCGCGATTGGCTGTGGCTTTGTCTACTCAGCGTTTCTCATCAGCCGGCGGCGATTCGCGCTGGCGACGGCGCCTCATGCGCTGGTGAATGTCACGACGGTAGTTGGCGCTCTCACCTTTGGGTCAGCGTATGGCGGATCTGGGTTTTGCATCGGCTACACTGCCGGCGCCTTCCTCTACTGGGCAGTCGCGCATTGGGCGGTGCGAGATCTTCGACAGCGTCAAACAGCCAAGCGCACAGCGCTTCGCGCCATCGATTTGATTCGTGGCCCTGCCCCTATCCTCGGCCAAGCCCTCGCTATGGAACTGAATACGGTGGTGACGCGAGCCTACGCTTCGACGTTTGGCACGGGAATGACCGCAGCCTTCGATTTCGGATTTAAGCTTTTCAGGGTGCCGCTGGCACTGCTGGTTGTTCCTATCTCCCAGTCGTTGTTGCCTGAGATTTCTTCGTTACATTCGAAGCCGGGCCAGAAGCAGGCTGTCTTCCAGACGATTCGCCGCGCGGCGCTGCTCACCGCGGTCGGAACGGCACTAGTATCAGTGGCATTGATCGCGCTGCGAGAACCGATAGTCTCGTTGCTCTTTGAGCGAGGAAAGTTTGGGCAAGCCTCGACATCCGCTGTTGCTCTAATCTTGCTCAGCTACGCGCCGTCGATGATGGGACGCGGCGTTCACGATCTCCTGTCGCGAACGATGTTCGGGCTGTCGCGGTTTAGGGTGCCCCTAGCGGCGTCGCTGAGCGCATTGGCTCTGAACGCGCTGGTGTGTCACCTCGCGGGCACAGCCGGACCCGGTTGGATCGGTGTCGGCGCCATCATCGGGTTCACGGTTGGCGCTGCCTGGTTGACGCTGGATATCCGCAGAGCCGAACGATCGGCGTGAGGCATACTCCGCCACGGAATCAACATTGGTATTATCCGAATATGAGTCTCAAGAAAGTATTGATAGTCCCTTCAATCGCCTTGTTGGCAATTGTTTTCATGTCGCCGTCTACCGCCCTCGGCGCTGATGGCGGCCTGATGCACTGCTTCGCATTTACTCCAATCGCGGATGCGAGCGAGGCCGACTGGAAGGCATTTTATGAAGCAACCAAAGCGCTACCCGGAAAAATCGAAGGTCTAAACAGCGCGTGGGCCGGCAAACTGCGGCGGCCAATGCGGCAGTACGGGAGCGATGGCGGTGAGGCTACCCTCCGCGAATACGGCGTCTGCATGGAAATGAAGGACGAAGGCGCGCTCGCCTCCTACGCCGAGCATGCCGCCCACACCGAGTGGGTGAAGGTCTATGCTAAGGTCCGCGTTGCCGGAACGCTGACGTACGACATCATCGTCGAATAGCTCGCTGATCGGTGATCCTCTCGCCCACCGAGCCTCCTCAGATTGTTGAAACCACCGCCGGTCTGTGCTTTTCGCTGAGCCTGCCCGATGCGCGTCATGGAGTCGCTCACTGGGCTTGGCTCGCCGATCCGCATATTTCTGTGGATCCGAGTGCGAAGGTTCGTGACCAGCATCCACGTGTAGAACTAGCCCGCATCGTTGCTGAGGTTTGTAGTTCAAACCCCGACGCGACTCTAGTCAACGGTGATATCGCTTGGTATGACGGCGACCGCGGAGACTACGAACAGTTCGCTATTTCGATAGCGCCAATTCGAAACGCGATGCCCCTCTTGCTCGGGGTGGGCAACCATGACGCCCGCGATCGGTTTCTCGAAATGGCTGACATTCGCCTCGGATCCGCTCCGGCCCGAATCAATGCGGTGTTCGACCAAGCGCCGTTTCGGTTCGTCGTGGTCGACTCGCAGAAGCACCCTAAAGAAGTAGGCGGTGAGATCGGCCGCGAACAATTAGATTGGCTCGGCGCGGTGCTCTCAGAGCGGGACGCGATTACGCTCGTGTTCGTACATCATCCAGGACAGTCTTCGAGTGAAGGTTGCGTCGATTTCGATGACCTTTTGGAACTCGCGGCCACCCACAAGAGTGTAAAGGCCATTGTCACCGGACATGATCACGAGTTTGGATTGTCGCGCGCCGGCGACATTCATCTGATCGCCCTACCCGCGTCCGGGTTTACGTTTCGATCGGAGGTTCCAACGGGATGGGTCGAGACGACGCTAACATTGGCGGGAGCCGACTTGCGGCTGCGTGATGCTAACGGAGGCCGCACTGAGCATCGCGTAGTGTGGCGCTGATGAACCCGATCGCGAAGCGCAACTTGATTCCAGTGGCCGTTTCCTCGTAGTATGTCCAACGGAGCTAAATCATGATGAGACTCGTCCACTTTGCACTTGCCGCGATCCTTTTGAGCATTTCCGCCGCTGCCCAGAATGCACCCGACATCAGGGGTGTCGAGATTGATAGCCAGTCGCCGGAAGGCCAAGTACTCACTGCCGCCGGCGTAGCCGACGACGCCGAAGAAAGAATCCCGATCCTTGAGGGCTTTTTGAATGACTTCCCGGAAAGCGAATTTCTGGGCTACGCGCTGCTTCAATTGCAGGGCCAGTACATCGTGCAACAGGATTGGGCCAATGCCGCGGCTATGGGCAAGCGTTTGTTGGAGCTTGTGCCAGAGGATGTCGAGGTCCGCCACAACATCAACCAGTCACTTGTCCAGTCACAACAGTGGGACGAGCTGATGCCGATGTTGATCGAAACGCGCCCGTTCGCTGAGCGCGAAGCAGCCGCACCCGCGCCAGAAGATGCGGGTGAGGATGAGGAGGTCGCGCATCAGAACACCGTGGCCTATGCAAATGGGGTGGTTCAGTACGTCGAATGGGCGATGAACGTCGGCATGGGCCAGCAGACCGATCCGACGAAGAAGATCCAATGGATGGACGCGATGCGCGAGCACTATCCTGACAGCGACAATTCCAAGGGGTTAGAAGATCACTACGTCATCGCATATCAGCAAATGGGCGACATGCCGGGCATGGTCTCAGCAATGGAGAATGCGCTCGAAGCGAATCCGGGAAACGAGCAATACATCCAAACGCTCGCCGAATACGCGCTCAACACGAAGAACTACGACGGGGCCAACGCGCACGCTGAAGAACTTATAAAGCTAATGGAAGAAAAGCCCGCGCCGGAAGGAACCTCGGCCGAGGATTGGGATGCAACGAAAGCCGAGTACACGACAATGGGCAACTTCATCATCGGCAATGGCCATTTCCAGACGGGCGCTTGGCGCACTTCACGGACTCACCTTCTAAAGACGGTCGATTCGATCAAAGCCGAAGGCGGTGAGCGATACGGGCTGCTTTCGTACATGCTGGGCTTTTGCTACGTAAAACTCGATGTCGCCGGGGACAACATTGCCAAAGCTAACTTTTGGATGACCGAGTCGGCAAATACGCCCAACCCGGCCCAGGAGCAAGCGAAGCAGACGCTGGCGGCGATTAAAAAAGCGCAGTAGCACTAGCCTAAACGCCCGGCGATCGGGGGGTGTTCGAAATGGCACTCTCGACCCGCTGAAATACCTTCGTCAACCGTGCCGGTCGCTCCGCAATCAGCCCTAGCGCGCACTGCCGCACTGTTGCGCGTGTCTTCTCGTCGCTGATGTACTCTGCCGGTGACTTACCGTCGACTCGGGCAAGCAGCAAAAACGACAGATGGCGGACTGTGTTTCGCTCAAACGTCGACAATGCGTCGGTCGGCAGCAAACCCAGCGTCCAGGTAAACGCCACTCGTGCAAGCTCTAGGTACTGGCCCGACAGTTCCGGGCGATGAAACGCTTTCAAGATGAAATGATTTGTCAGGAACGCGGCGTCGTAGCTGGGGTCGCCGAAATGCGCACACTCGAAATCGATGGCGATCAAGCCAGCGGCAGACACCAGTAAATTCTTGGGACTCCAGTCGCCGTGCACTATAGCGTCGCGCCGACCGCGTTGCGCTTCGATCCAATTGTCGACGATTTGTCGAATCGCCGGGTGCCGCTCGCCGACGGTGCGGTAATAAGCATCGGTCCGCAATTGCTCAAACGCCGTCTGGTCGCCGAAATGCTCTTGAAAATCGTGGCGCTTCCAGGTCTCACGGATCATCAGCCCCAGGGTGATGCCGGCGTGCCGTGCCGTCCCGCGGTCGCAGACGCCGTCGAGCAAGCGCGTTTTCCAATCAACGGCTTCTACCTCAGCCGCTTCCATCGCATAGAGGAAATCTTCTTCGACGGAAAACAGAATCCTCGGGAGCCGTCCACTAGGGAGAATCGGTGTGAGCGCCTGGATCGCGTCTCGCTCGCGAAAGATCCGCGAACGATCGGCCAGCCACTCGTCCTTCACACGCAGTTGCGGCAATGATTGCTTGAGAATGATGCGCTCGCGAGCACTCTCAACCAAGACGACGGTATTTGAAACACCACCTCCGAGCAGTCGAGCCACCGCGGCGCCTTCGACAGCGCGATGCTGCGAGAGATAGCCGACAGCGTTAGCCGAGGTGAGTTCGAATGCCACCGACGAATCAGCGGCTCCCGGCCGGCACGGGCGGCTGGCGATCGGGCTTTGGTTTGATCCGGATCAGGCTCCACGGGCGCTGCTTTAAATCATCGGTCAGCGCTTCGATGTTCTCCGCGGCGTTGCGGAAATTCTCGATAGTCTCATTGATGTTTTGCTCGTTGATTACCACCAGGCCGCGCACTTCTTCCAGAGTCTCGCGGGCCTCTAGCAGGGTCTTCTCGAGCTCATCGAGATTCTTCTTAATCGGCTCGCGAGTCTCCTCAACTGTTTTGTTGACGTTGACGATCGTCGTGTCGGCATTTCCGGCGACCTTGCGGAGATCCGCCAGTAGCGTCTCGACGTTCTCAAGCGTCGTACTGACCTGAGTCGTTATTCGGTCAATCTTGGGAGCCTGCTCGTCGAATAGCTTGTTGCCGTTGGCCAGCAACTTGCTGATGTTTTCTTGATTGTCCGTGCCCGTTAGTTCGTTCAAGTTGCCAAGCAGCTCCTGGGCATCGGTGACCACTAAATCCAACTTCTCTTGGATGTCGCCCATCAGCTCAAGGGCCTTGTCGGTGACTTCACCGACCTTGTTCGTGAGGTCCGTAAACGTTAGAGCTTCGACCGAATCAACCGTGCCGCCCGGCTCAGTCCTGGGCGCATCGTTTGATCCCGGCATGATCTCTAGATAGTTCTGCCCCAACGCGTTCAAGCTGGCAATCGTTGCCTTCGACTGCTTGTTAACTGGTACATCGGTGCGCAGGTCGAAGATAATTTCAGTCTTGGTCGGATCTTCCGACCACGGGCGAATCGACCGAATCACGCCCGCCTTGCGACCGCCGAAGCGAACCAATCCGCCGGCATCGAGACCGCCGACATAGTTGAAATATGACCTGTAGGCGACCTTCTCGCCGGTTAATTGGACGTTTGCAACAGAGAGGAATGTGACCACGAAGATCGACAGCGCGATGATTACGAAAAGTCCGACTTTGGCTTCGTTGCTCATGAATCAAATCCCGTTACGTAACTCTCGGCTCCTTCATCGAAGTCATCGGCGACGCGGTCGACAAACTGCCTGATGCGAGGGTGCTTATGGCTGCGAATTTCATCAACCGTCCCTACAGCCAATATCTCACCTTGATAGAGCATACACATGCGGTCGGCGATGAGATAGGCGCTTTGCATTTCATGAGTGACGATTACGATCGTCATCTTGAAGGCTCTCTTCAGAAGCAGGATGAGGTCATCGATGCCGGCCGCGATGATCGGATCGAGTCCCGCCGAGGGCTCATCAAATAGAAGGATCTCCGGGTCCATCGCCAATGCGCGAGCGACCGATGCCCTCTTCTTCATCCCGCCTGAAAGCTGAGTGGGAAAAAGGTCTTCAACACCGCTGAGACCAACCTGCTGCAACTTCATTTTCGTCATCAGCTTGATCGTCGGTTCCGCAAGTTTAGTGTGCTCGCGCAATGGCAATGCAACGTTGTCACCCACTGTCATGGAATTGAACATGGCCGCGCTCTGGAACGAGACCCCCAGCACGCGCTGGACCTTCATGAGTTCCTTGCGAGAAGCAGAACAAATGTCGACTCCTTTGATGAATATCGATCCTGACGTAGGCTTTGCCAAACCCTCGATATGCCGCAGCAAGGTGCTCTTCCCCGAGCCCGAGGCACCCAAGATGACCATCGTTTCGCCGGGAAAAATATCCAGATTGGTGCCCTTTAAGATCTTTCGATCTCCGTAGCTGACGATCAGATCCCGAACCGAAATGATCGCCTCGTTGCCCCTCTCGTGCGGCAACACACCAGAATCCGTGGCGCGGTCGGGGCGAATCTCAGGAGTTGAACTCATTGCCAGAAAAAGTAGAAAAATGCCGTAAACAGTAGGTCCGCTAGGACCACGAGAAAGATCGATTTCACCACGGCATTTGTCGTCGAACGGCCGACACCCTCAGGTCCCCCGGTGACGGTGAAGCCTTCAAAACATCCAACATGGACGATGATGGTGCCGAAGCCAACCGCCTTAACCATGCTGCTGACGACGTCTCGCATCAGTAAAATCTCGGCGGTTCTTTGCAGGTAGACGCCCATTGTCATGTCCAGCGAGTAGTAGGTGAATACTCCACCGGCCAAGATGCCGGACGCGACCGCTACGATCGTCAAGCAGGGCATCATCGCCATCATCGCGACGTATTTCGGAACTAGTACGAATTCGATTGGGTCGAGCGCCATGGTCCGCAGGGCGTCGATTTCCTCAGTTACGACCATCGTGCCGATCTCGGCAGAAATCGACGAACCCGACCGCCCAATTACCACGATCGCAGCCATCAACGGACCTAACTCACGGGTCATACTGGTGCCGACGAGGTTTATCACGACCTCCAGGGCGCCAAACTTGCGTAGCTCCGCGCCTCCCTGAAGGGCCATGATCAGACCCGTCGCGCCCGAGATTAAGCACACGACGGGTAACGCCTGGACCCCGATCACAGCCATCTGTTGAAGGGTTGTTTTCCAGCGAAGCTTACTGCCGGTAAAGGGATTGATGCGCCATGAGGAGACGAGCCCACGCCAAAATTGAATCGTCAGTCCGCCGACATACTCGACGTTTTCGACGGTGGATCGCCCGACCGATTCAAGGAATTTCATGCGCAGCCCATTCGACGACAATTACGCCTTGAGCGCGTCATCCTCCGTGGCATGAACCTCGAACACGTTCAACAGCAATGTGAGTTCAAGGACCCGCCGGGGCCCTTCCTTGAGACCCACGAGAATAAATCGCGCGCTACGCTTCTTTGCCTCTTGCAACCCTTCAACCAAACTCGCAACCCCGGAACTATCAATGTAATCAACGTTCGACAGATTGACGATCACGCTCTTCTGGTCGCGCTTCCTGAGTAGATCAAGTACGGTGTCTCGAAGGCTCGGCGAGGAGTAGAGATCGATATCGCCGGATACTTCGACGATCGAACGATCGGCATCCCGCTTGACGTTTATGTCCATGAATTTCTCTAATTCCTTCCCAGGCGGATCATACCGGCATATCGAGCTTCTTACTCAATCGAACACAGTTGCTGTCGCCGTCTCGGCGATACTCGATTTGGTCCATGATTGCCCGAATCAGATACAGGCCCCGGCCCCCGGAGCGCAGCTCATCCGGCGGCGGCACATCTTGGTCGAGTGGATTGAAGGCGTTGCCTTTGTCTCGAATTTCGAACTCCAACTCGTTGTCACGGGTACTGCAGCTTAGGCTGACGAACTTAGTGCAATCGCCGCCATAGGCGTGTTTCATAACGTTGCTTATAGCCTCGTCGACTGCTACGACGATCGATTGAGTTTGGGTATCAGCGATTCCTAGAGCAGCGCAATAATCTTGGACCACCGAGCGCGCAAGCCGCAGCCAGCGAGGATGGCTGGCAATCGTTAACTCCACTTCGCCGGGCATTCTCAGTCCAGCAAATACCGGCCCGCGTCACAAATAGAGAGCGGTCCGATAGGCTGTTTCAGGGCCGATTGTATCACGACCCTTCAGCCATCCAGCGCTTTGATATCGTGGCTAAAGTGGCCATTTCCCCAGCTAGGCGCGCGGCTTTCGAGGCGCTGCTGCGGGTCGAAAGGGACGCCGCTTACTCTGACGCGGTACTGCATTCGCGATTGCTCGATGACATTGACACTCGCGGACGCGCCCTGGCCACCGACCTCGTGATGGGTTGCCTGCGCCGCCGCGGAGAGCTAGATGTTCTGCTGGCTAGCCGGTTGAGCAAACCTGTTGGATCTCTAGACATCGAAGTGCGCACTGCTTTGCGGATCGGAGCCTATCAATTGCGATGTATGGCGCACGTTTCTCCAGCGGCCGCGGTTTTTGACTCGGTGGAGTTAGTGAAGGCCGCCCGAAAGCGTTCGGCGGCGGGCATGGTTAATGCAGTGCTGCGGAAGCTTCCCGAGGCGCTGTCTCAAGAGGAGTCTGCGCGGTACTCTCATCCCAATTGGTTAAGGGACCGCTGGTGTAGAAACCTGGGCGAGGCTGCCACCGAGCGGCTTCTCGAGGCGAATCTTTGCCGGCCGCCAACGTATGTGCGACTGACCAAAGGAGCCGATGGGCCCACCACGATTCAGGGCTTGACCGCGGAAGGGGTCACTGTCGATCCCGTTGACGTGCCGAATGCATTTCGGGTGATTGGCGGTGATGTTTCGAAAACGCGGGCCTTTAGAGACGCGCACCTGGTTGTCCAAGATTTGAGTTCGCAACTTGTTGCGCCGCTGCTCTCGGTAGAACCGGGCGATCGCGTTCTCGATGTATGTTCCGCGCCAGGTGGAAAGGCGCGCCAGGTTGCTGAACTTACCCGCGTTGTGGCCGCTGACCGCTATGTTCATCGATTGCGGACTTTGCGCCGGCTCGGCCATGAAGGTCTTCGCTTGCTCTCGCTCGATGCCGAGCGTCCTCTGCCCTTTCGAGCGCGGTTCGATCGAGTGCTCGTCGACGCACCTTGTTCGGGCACTGGCACTCTAGCTCGAAATCCGGAGATCAAGTGGCGATTGACTCGCCGTGATCTGGACGAGCTTCACGCCCGGCAGGTCAATATTCTCAGCAACGCGCTCGACGTCGCAGCGCCAAATGGGCGGCTTGTCTACTCGACCTGCTCACTCGAACCCGAGGAAAATGAGCACGTCGTCGCCGAAGTTTTGGACAAAAGCTCGAGTTGGTGTTCACAGAAAGTGCTCGATCGGCTGCCCGGCCGCGACGCGGGCGACGGGTTTCAGGCTTGGCTGATCTCTCGAAATGGCTGCTGAGCGCGACGGACTGGTTGTTCTAGCCGTCGCTTCGATCGTTTTCCTGGGGACGATCATTAGCCCACCGTCGCTGCTCGACGATGTCGACGCGACCTACTCACAGATTGCCCGAACGATGCTTGAGTCGGGCGATTGGGTTACAGCGCGAATCAACGGCGTCACATATTTCGACAAGCCACCGGGACAGGTTTGGGCGATTGCCGCCTCGTTCGCGGTGTTTGGGGTCCACGACTGGGCGGCGCGGATCCCGATGGCGCTTGCCGCAATTTTTCTGTGCTGGATGACTTACCGGCTTGGCCGCTGGGCATTTGGGCGGACAGCGGGACTCTATGCCGGGCTTGGGATATCGACCTGCGTCGGTCTGTTTCTGTTTACCAGAGCGCGCATACCAGACGTGTTCGTAGCTGTCACAACATTAGTGGCGTTGTGGTCATTTATGCGGGCACTGGAAGAACGTGGTTCGTCGAAGAAAGCACCCGCGTTCGCCGCCGGAGCAGCGATCGGGGTCGGCGTTTTATTCAAAGGCTTGATCGCCGTCGTGTTGCCGGTAGGTGCGCTACTTGTTTACCTGATTAGCGCCGCAGAGTGGCGCGGCGGCGGCGTTTGGCGCCGCCCGAACATTCCACTCATTGCGGGTGTAGCCGTGTTAGTCGCGGCACCCTGGCATGTTCTTGCAACGCTGCGGCACCCACCGTATTTTGAGTTCACGATGCTGAGCGAGCACGGGCAGTATCACGGGTTCTTTTGGCGCTATTTCATCAACGAGCACCTCTTGCGTTATCTTGGCCTGCGCTATCCGAAAGACTACAACAGTGTTCCCCTACTGGCATTCTGGCTGGGTCATTTGATCTGGCTATTCCCCTGGAGTGCGTATGCTCCCGCGCTAAGAAACCTTTCATTTGGCAGCGAAAATCGCGGCGGGCGTACGCGCCGCATGATGCTGTGTTGCTTCATCTTCACGCTCTTGTTTTTCTCTGCGTCAACCTCGCAGGAGTACTACACACTGCCGGCCTATACCGCCGCGTTCCTGTTATTGGCGAGCGGGCTAGAAAGCTCCGACCGACTGCGGCGGCTCGGTGACAAGATCGCCGCCGGCGCGTCTGCGATTGCGTGTGCGGCTGCGATCGGTACTTTGGCGTACGTCTGGAATTTGCCGGCGGCAGGGGACATCGCCTCAAGCCTGAGCCAACACCCCGAGGCCTATACCCTTTCGCTCGGGCACATGCAGGATCTAACGATCGAGTCATTCGCCTATTTACGAGGCCCGTTGCTTCTCGCCGCCGTCGCATTCGCTGTTGGCACGTGTGGGGGTCTATTTCTAAAAGGCCGTCAAACGATCGCTGCTCTCGCCTTAATGATGATCATGTTCATTCACGCGGCGCGCTGGGCGATGGTGACCTTCGATCCGTATCTGTCGTCGCGACCCCTCGCATCGGCCTATCTCGAGGCACCGCCCGGAGAACTGATTCTCGACCACGAGTACTACGCGTTTTCGTCGCTGGTGTTCTATGCGAATCAGGGCGCATGGCTGCTGAATGGCAGAGAGAACAACATCGAGTACGGATCGAATGCCCCTGGCGCACCAGATGTTTTTTTGGAGGACGCCGAACTCGTCGAACGCTGGCGAAGTGGCAATCGTCACTATCTCGCGACATTCGAAGAAGACGTGCCGCGGTTCAGGAAACTATTGGGAGCCGAGAAGCTCGGGATCGTCGTGGAGAGTGGCGGTAAGGTGCTGCTTTCGAATGTGACGCAGCCTCTACCTTGACTCGTTAGGCATGTTTCGTCTGCCGTGGGTCTTGCCTCTGAATTATCAGTAAGACCATGGACCTCGGGACACAACAAAGTCGTTCTCCCACGCACCCGACTTCGAAACTTGCCTGCCGACTTGAGCCGGCTAAGTCACTACTAAAAGCGCGTTACTCGCGGGCGTCCGACGTCGGTTGACATCGCTAGGGCGTCGAAGTTCATCACCATGTGCTCATGGCGAATTTGCGCCAACCGCTTGTCGTCCCAGAGGTTGTCGAACTCGCTCGGATCAGTCTCCAAGTCAAACAACTCACCAAGCCCATGGCCGTGATAGACGACTTGTTTAAAGCGCTCGCTGCGCACCATGGTTCCGAAACTCTGTACTCCCCCAAGTGCCCGGTAATACTCGCTGCGAACGAATTCTCTATGGCGGTCGGCAGACGTGTCGCCTCTTAACAATGAAGTTAGTGGTCTTCCGTGCATCGTTTCCGGAACTGTCAATCCCGCCAACTCCAGCAGTGTCGGCGCAAGATCGGTCAGTTCTACCAACGCGCTGCTGCGGAGCCCACTCTTGAAGTGTCCGCGCCACGAAATCACCAGCGGAACATGCACCAGACTTTCGTAAAAGCGACAGCCTTTGAGCAATAGCCCGTGATCGCCGAGTGTCTCGCCGTGATCGCTTGTAAACATCACAACGGTGTTGTCGGTCTGACCACTCTCGTCGAGAGCGTCGAGCATGCGGCCGACGTTGTGATCGATCAACTCGATCATGGCGTAGTATTTCGCCTGATACGATTTGGCGTTCATCTCCTCCGGGCGCCGAGCCTCCCGTTGGAAGTTAACTTTCTTCAGTCGTTCCTGAGCGGCAAGATCCGAGTCGCGAAATAGCGGGCCGGGCATTTCCGATTCCGGATAGTGATTGAGCCACTCTTGCGGCGGGTCGAATGGCGAATGTGGGTCGAAGCAGTTGAGGCTGAACATCCATGGCTTCGACCGCTTCTCGTTCATGAACTCGATCGCCCGATCGGCACACCACGTCGTCTGGTGAAACTCGCTTGGAATGTAGCCAAGTTTCTCGTAAGTCGATTTGTAGTCTTGGCCCTTTGATTTGAGCCAGTCGATGTAGGAGTGCCCTTCGGGCCAATCGTCGTGCGGATGATGGCTCCAGTGAAAGACTCGGTATCCGTCGTCGACGCGCGGCTCAATACGGCCTTGCGCACCCGACAGGTGGAACTTGCCGGCCAGCCCACAGTCGTAGCCGGCGTCGGCCAGTGTTTTTGTAACCAAAGGCGCGGCGTCGTCCCAGCGATCGTTACCGTTCATGCAGCCATGCACCGCTGACGGATACATGCCTGTCATAAATCCGGCTCGACTGGGAGTGCAGATCGGCGACTGGCAGTATGCGTTTTCGAAGGCCACGCCACTCGCAACGAGTCGGTCGATGTTTGGGGTGCGGATGTGTTGGTTGCCGAGCACGCGGATCGTGTCCCAACGCTGCTGGTCGGTGCAGATCCAGAGAATATTGGGACGGTCGTCCGCCCCCGATGCTTGCTGGGCTGCTAGCCCGGCGGCTGTGGAACCTACGAATTGACGGCGGGTGACTCTGTTGCTCATCGCCGGGCATTGTCGCACAGCGCGACTGTGTTGGGCTGCCGATCAGCGGCTGCGGAAAAACTCAATCGGATCGATAGAGACGATTTTCCACTTATCTTTTTGTTTCGCGAATCGCAACGACAACGTCTGTTGACGCCGCTCGACGGCCCCGGGACTTGAGGCCGGCGTCAATTGCAGCAGCCAATCCACGCTGACGACCCGCTCGTCTCCTACGACCTGGGGAGATCCGTTCTCGACCGAAGATGCGATTCTACGTTGCGCGCAGAGCGCCTCGACATGGATGCGCAGATCACCAAACCCCGGCATCGACCGCGAGTCAAATTTCGAAAGAAACAAAGGCGCATTGCCGGCCTGTAGAGCTCGACTCGCATCGCGAATGACTAAGCGAATTGAGGCGGCCTCATCGCTTCCGTAAAGGATAGATTGACCGGCCAGGAATCCGGAAGAAACGACCGCAATAAATGTTCGACGGTTGGACAAAAACACCCCGTGGGACCGTACTCCAAACGGAAAATCCGTACGCTGTAATGATACGGCCTAGCGGAGGCCATCGGCGAGCGCAATGCCTCGACTGCCGAATCTACAAGCTCCTAAAGTACCGCGTCGATATCTCGCGATCCGTGAAGCACGCGAATAACGTCAATTCGATGGGAGGAGAAACGAAAGAAAATCAGAGTTTTCTCGAACCCATCCACTGGAACGAAGCGGCAGCCAGCAATCGTCGGATGCTCAAAATCGAGTAAGCACGCCAGTTTCGGGATAGTCGGAAACTCGATCGAGCGTCGTCTGAGTGGCCTTCAAAAAGCTTACCGCCAAATCAGCACCTACGATAGCCGCATACCAACCAGCCTGGCGGTCGATGTCTACATCCGCGGCAGGTGAAATAGCAATGCGATTCACTTGCGAGTAGGCAAGGTCGGGTGGGTCCTAAGGGCCGCTTCTTTACGTCGCCAATACTCCGGCGTTGCTTCGATTCGTTCGCCGCTATTCGCGCCATTCAGCAACAGGCGTTCGAGTCGCTTCGACGTGGGAGCACTATCTAGCAGCGACGTATCCAGCAGAGCGACGGCGTATTCCGCCGGACTGAGACCACACTCCGCGGACCCACGCTCCAGTGCGTCCGCTATAGGCTGTGCCAATTCGACTGTGAGCTTCATGAGCCGACCGTGCTTAGTCTATCAATCGACTGGCGGTAGGTAGCTGTGGATTTAGCCGACCTGCCCTACGCCTTAAACGGGCTGCGGCTCATGGCGAAGTCGATCGCCCTTTGGGGAACCTCGTACTCGCTATACGATGCGTTGCCGATGTAGCCGATGTCCTTAATCCCCGCGGGGCTAGTGTAGTAGGCATCGACAATTAGTCGCCGCGCCCAATCGAAAAATCTCAGGCCACGCCGAATATCTCCTGGCTGTTTCAGCCCGTACATCGCGAAACGCCCGTAGTAGCTCGTGCGAAAACTGGTATCGCTGGCGCGCTCGGTTTCGTCGGCCTTCACCAGAGAGTCGAGCATCGCGGTCTGATCCGAGCCCGATACGTCGACGAAACTCTTACCGTGGCCCTCGGCCATCGCGTGGTCAAGCCATAGGATGCCGCCGCTGAAGATCGCCGCTAGCTCATCATTCTGGCTACACAGCAGATCGATAAATTCGGGAGCACCGCCGTCGCGACCGCTGGGCCCGCCGGCGTCGGCCGGGATGATTAGCTCAGACAGCCTTTCGAGAGTTTTAAACTCATGGGCGTTGAAATACTTTACCGTGTATTCGCCCTTGAACGTCTTCTCATCCGACGCCTGGGAGTGAACCTCATGAGCGTCGGCCATCTCCATTGGCCCGGCAAGCCCAACAGCGGTAATTCCAAGTGCGATTCGACGCAACGCATCGCGTCGCGAGAGGGCCTCGATCGATACGAAATTTTGTTGCTTAGACAATTGCCCTTCCTCATTTCTTCGGCCAAATATTCGGCTGTTCGCCAGGCTAGCGCATTGATTGTGAGTGTCGGATTCTTGTCGGGGTTGCTCACGAAAGTCGCCGCATCGGCGACAAAGAGATTCTTCACGTCGTGCGCTTGGCCGTACTTATTGAGAACCGAGTTGCCAGGGTTGTCGCCCATTCGTGCGCCGCCAACCTCGTGAATGATCGAACCGGGGACCGAAATGCCTTGTCCCTCGCGCGCGGCATTGTTCTGTTGGAGTCCCTTGCCACCGCAGGCTTCGATCAGTTCGGAGAACGATTTCTCCATATGGCGCGCCTGCTTCCACTCGTAGTCGCTCCACTTGAAATGGAAGCGCGGCACGGGAATGCCCCATTTGTCGACGACATCAGGATCGATATCAAGATAGCTCTGATTGTTCGGGATCATTTCGCCGCGGCCCGAAAGCCCGATGCCGGTACCGTATTCCTGGCGAATCTTCTCCTTAAGCTTCTTGCCATAGCCGTACTTGCGGGCCAGAGACCCAAACGACCCCGGACCCGGCAGTCGGAAGCCACCACCGAACTCGATGTGGTAGCCGCGCGGGAAGTCCAGTTTGTTGTGATCGTTGTACATCCACCACGGCGCGTAGAGATGTGCGCCGCCAAAACCGCTGGTGTCGTAGCGCGGCATGTTCTCGAGATAGGGAATCGAACCGCGCACGCCGTAGCCGACGGTGTCCATCAGGTAGCGGCCAACGAGGCCTGACCCGTTCGCAATGCCGTTGGGGAACTGTTTCGACTTCGAGTTGAGCATCAGCCGTGATGTCTCGCAGGCCGAAGCTGAGAGCACCACAGCCTTCCCGCGAACCCGCTTTTCGATGCGTTCATTCTTGTCGACGTAGACGACTCCCGTCGCCCGGCCATCGTCTCCGACCTCGACTTCGCGGACCATCGCCTCAGTGATCAGGGTCAGGTTGCCGGTCTCCATCGCCGGGAAAATCTCGACTTGCGAAGCAGAGTAATTCGAAGCGGTCAGGCAGCCGCGCCCGCACTCACCGCAGTAATGGCAAGCGGGGCGACCGTTCTTCGGCTTCGTAATGATTGCTCGCCGATTGGCAATGAACGGCACTCCCAGTTTCTTGCCGGCCTTCTGCATCAGTAGCTCGTGGACCTTGGGCTGCGGCGGCGTCTCGAAAATGCCGTCGGGAGCGCTAGGAATTCCCTCGACGCTTCCAGTCACTCCGATGAACTTCTCCGCACGGTCGTACCAAGGTGATAGTTCTTCGTAGCTGATGGGCCAATCCCACCCCAGTCCATCACGCGAGTAGGGCTTCATGTCCATAGCCGAAAAGCGGAATGACATTCGCCCGTAGTGGTTCGTACGCCCGCCAACGACTCGCGAGCGGAACCAGTCGAATTGGCTGCCTTCAGCCACGGTATACGGCTCGCCTTCAAGCTGCCATCCACCGCTGACGGTCTTAAAGAATCCGTAGTTGGTGCCGCTGCCGAAGTACTGCGCACCACCGTCTTCGGCAGTCCGATGACCGTAGTCATAAGGCCACTTGTGTGTCTTGTAGTCCTTCTGGGGGTCGATCATCGGCCCCGCTTCGAGCAGAGCGACTTTTAGCCCCATGCCCGTCAGTACACGCACGGTCGTGCCGCCGCCGGCACCTGCACCGACCACCACCACGTCGTAAGTAGTTTCAGCCATTCAATTGCCCTTTCAAGTTTCGCAAATCATGATGGCACAGCATTGGGGGTAGACGCCCAAGTCGCCTGAAAGTGGTAGCAGCTTTCAGACCGCTGACAGCCGGATCCGCATACAAGACTGGTCTTGACATCACCGTATCAGCGAATCAACATGAATTCATGAGAACGACTCTAACCCTCGACGACGATGTCCACGAGGCCGCTCAGCATCTTTCTCGCACATCGGGGGAACGTCTCGGCAAAATCGTCTCAGAACTAGCCCGTCGTGGCCTAACCAAGGCGCCGGCGAAAGAGCCGACACGAAGTAGACAACGGTTCGCCACGTTTGATCTACCGCCTGACGCTCGGATGATATCTGCTTTACGTGTCCAGGCCTTCCTCGATGAAGATGGAACGTTCTAGCCCGCAACGACTGGGCAACTTGAGCCCTCACTGAGCTAGGTTTTGTGCGGGTTTCGTCAGTTCCCGCCGTGGTCGGTTTACGCCAAAGCGTGAGCGATGTATGCGAACTATTGCGACAGTTGCGCAATGACGAACGGCATGTCTTTGTCGGCGACCTGCCGTCGCTTAACGATCTGGATGGTTGGGACCAGGTATTCGGGCACCAGAAAGTTACAGATCACTATCTGCTGCGCCTAGCGGAGTCCAAAGCCGCCACGCTGTTGACATTCGACAAACGGTTAGCAGCTTTGGCGGAACGTCCAGACGCCGTCGAGGTGCTGTCGCTTCGCCCGGACTCGTTGTGATCAACGCTACTGGACGCTCACCGGGATCGGGTCTGGCCGCCTTTCGACGACACCGTCGTAGGCTTCAGCGATCGAAATGTTGTTCGCCGTCAACGTGTGCCCGGTAGCGCGGTCGAGGTTGATGCGGGCGCTGATGTAGACGTTCTGGGTGATGATCACAGTCGTCCGGGAATTGGCAAGATCGCGCTGCGCCTGCACTACCTGGAAAATTGTCGACGCTCCTAGATTGAACTTCTTTTGTTCTGCCTCAAGTGTCTGCTGCTGAAGCTCTTGAGCCTTCATCGCTGCTTTAAAACGAGCGCGCGCCTGCTGAACCTGGATCACCGCGGATTGAACCTCGCTGCGAACACCGTTTGTCGCCTGCACCAGACGAATTTCTTGCTGGCGTTTCTCCAAGAGCGAGGCAGTCAAGTCAGCACGCGCTTGGCGGTTCTTCAGAGGAATGTTGACCTGCAGCCGGACTTGGTAGTCCGGGAAATTTCGCCGGAACAGCTGCCCGAGAGTGTTGTCCAGCCCGCCGAGAAAGAACGGCGAAACCACATTCTGTTGGCCCGGGCTGGCGACAAAATTGTCGTTAAGCTGGCCCGCCAGTGCGTTGTTCGTGATATCGAATGTGAGATCCGCGCTCGGCAGCATTCCATTGCGAACTCCGACCAAGCCGAGCTCCGTGTTGTTCATCCGGATCCGGTTCTGAACCATCTCGGCGCGCGCGGACACAGCCGTTTCCATCAAAATCTCAAGCGGCAGAATCGTTTCCTCGTCGGGGATGTCGATATCGTCGGTCGGGACAATCTCCGCGTACATCAGCGTCGGGCTCGCCATGCCATTTACGCTGAGTGCATCTTTGATCAGTGTCTCCTGTAATTTGACTTCCGTTTCGGCCGCCGTAAGATCAGCTTCTCGAGCGGCGACTTCCGCCTCGGCTCGCACGATCTCGATTGGCGCCAACGTGCCGATCTCTACCCGGCGTTTGTTGTCGCTGTAGAGTTTTTGCGCGAGTTGGAGGTTTTCTCGCTGGCTATCAAGCTGGGCCCGCAACGTCACCAGCCCCCAATAGAGCGCTTCGACACGAATGACTACCTCTTCGACCTGCAGCTTGAACTGAAGATCAGAAATCTCTCGGTTGTTCTTCGCGACTTTGATATTTCGAGTGTTCACCGCCACACCAAAGCCGTTCAGCAAGGGCTGGGTAATCCGTAGCGTGAGGGCACTGATGAGTGATGGGTTGAAGTTCGTTCGGAGACTGTTGGTGTCGCTGCGTGTGTTGGCCCAAATCAATGCGGCCGTAGTGCCGCTCTTAAAGCCTTGTCGGACGCCAACCTGAGAGTTGCTGATCTCGCGAATCAGAGTGTTCGTTCCGGTGACGAAGTTACTTGTTTGCGGATTAGAGAAATGGCCCCAGTCGATATTGCCGAACATCGACGGGTCGAGGTTAACCGATTGGGTTCCAAAGAAGGTACTCGCGTCGCCCACGCCCCCAGCTCCTCCTCCGCCGCCGCCACCGCCGCCACCCGCGCGCTGCGTGATTCCAGTCGCCTGACCACCCTGGCCACCACCACCGCCGCCGCCAACGCCTGTCGAAAGTACGCTGATTTGATTTTGAACACCACGCAACTGTGCGCCCGAACTGGCGCGCATCACGTCGTTGCCGGCGCTCTTGGGGCCATAGCGGGCCCATTCGAGGTCAAGGTTGTTCTCGATCGCCAACGCCAGGGCGTCAGCGAGGGACAAGTAGAGTTTGGCCTCGTGGATCAGGTAGTCCAAGCGCTCGGAATTCGCCAGACTGATCTCAGGTACCTCGGGCGCCTTGAAAATGTTCAAAAATGGCGGCCAACCGGAGGCAGGCTCACTGTAGTCGACGGGCTTTTTTCGAAAAGTCTGACCCGACGCAAGCGGTTGCATCAAAAGGGCCAGAGCCAAAAAAACCGAAAATCTAGCGGACTGGCTCTTCATGAATTGTTGATTGCTCGCACCACCGCCCACAGATCGCCTGGGACGTCAAAATGACAAGGCGTGCTGCCCCGGAAAGTGGTTACTCAGGCTCTCGCCCGAGAAGCCGGCCCTTCAGCTCCCTGATTCCGCGCTACGCTGGCCTCATTACTTCTCGAATGAGGACCTTAAGAATCACTGTCGCATACGACGGTACCGATTTCAGCGGATGGCAGGTTCAGCCCGCTCAGCCCACCATACAGAGCACGATCGAACAGGCGTTGAGAGAAATCGAGGGAATGCCGGTGAAGATTGAAGGCTCAGGTAGAACCGACGCCGGCGTTCACGCGCTCGGCCAGGTCGCTTCATTCAGCCTGGCGAATCCGATTCCACCTGATAATCTGCGAAAGGCGCTGAACCGCCTAATACCACCGGAAATTCGAGTGATCAGTGTTGACGAAGTTTCGTCGGACTTTCACGCCAGGCACTCGGCCGTCGCAAAAACTTACGAGTATCGAATCCAGCGCGCGGAAACTTGTCCGCCGTTCGAGCACCGCTACACGTACTGGCACCCGTTTGCGCTAGATGAAGCGGCTATGA
Organism: Bryobacterales bacterium; assembly: GCA_965247305.1. Lineage (GTDB taxonomy): Bacteria > Acidobacteriota > Terriglobia > Bryobacterales > UBA6623 > CATQHP01. The sequence goes on from OZ252030.1 coordinate 1,228,986, forward strand.
CAGCCGCCGCGCCTCTGTTTGAGGGAGAGCATGATTTCCGCTCCCTAGCCTCGAATGACCGGGCAGCGCAGCAAGCTGGTGCAATGCAATCGACCGTCCGGACAATCTTTTCTTCGCGGCTGAATCGTGATGGCGACCTACTCGTTTACCGTGTCCGAGGCTCGGGCTTTCTTTATCACATGGTTCGCAATATCGTGGGCACCCTTCTTGAAGTTGGGCGAGGCAATCTCAGCGCGGCAGCGATCCGCGCGATCCTCGATGCTCGCGACCGGGCCGCCGCCGGTCCGATGGTGCCGGCAAGTGGTCTTTTTCTTGCCGAAGTTGAATACGAGAGTTAGCGACCGCAGCGCGCCTGCTTCAGGAACCCCGCTACTTTGTTCGCGTAACGATGCGCTCGGCGATTTGCCGCAATGCCCAGCCCGCTGCTCCGAGGCCCTCGATCGCCAACAGCGCCGCTGACAGGTGCTCTTGAGCCTGCCGACGGGATTCGTCGAGACCCAACAGCGCTGGGAAAGTCGCCTTCTGTTGCTCAGCGTCTTTGCCCGCCGTTTTGCCCAATTCCTCACTCGTCGACTCGACGTCGAGTAAGTCATCAACGATCTGGAATGCCAGGCCGATGTGGCGCCCGTACTCGCTGAGGGCTCGATATTGATCAGCACTCGCTTGGGCATACCGCGCTCCGAGTCGAACCGACGCTCGAATCAGGGCACCCGTCTTTGAGCGATGGATGTAGCGCAACTGGTCTAGATCTATCGCTTTCCCTTCCGCCTCGAGATCAGCGACTTGACCGCCGATCATGCCATCGACCGTCCCAGCCGCGGTTGCGAGTTCAGCGATCATCGCGGCCCGGGTTTCAGCAGGTGCCTCAACTTCAGCAAGTATCTTGAACGCGCTGGTCAGCAAAGCATCACCCGCCAAGATCGCCATCGCCTCGCCGTAAACCTTGTGGCAGGTCGGCTTGCCTCGTCTCAGGTCATCGTTGTCGAGGGCGGGGAGGTCATCGTGGATCAGCGAGTATGTGTGAATGCATTCGAGAGCGCAACCAGGATGTTCGGCGCCAGAGTCCGATCTGAGCGCCTCGGCCGCTGCAATCGCCAAAACCGGCCGGATGCGCTTGCCGCCCGCGAACACGCTGTGCCGCATGGCGGCGTGAACTGTCGTTGGATGGGCCTCCACCGGCGGTAGCAGCCGATCGAGCGCCGCATCCACCCGCGCGCGGCGGATCGCGAGATATTCGTCGAAATTCACCGCTGAACTTTTCTATTCGTCGTCCAACTCAAAAGGCTCGGGCTCAACTTCTCCGCCCTTGCGAAGCAATATCTCGACCTTTGCCTCGGCATCTTGCAACTGCTTACGGCAGCCCTCACTCAGCTTCATGCCGTTCTCAAATAGTTCCAGTGACTTCTCAAGCGGTAGGTCGCCGTTTTCGAGCTGACTGACGACTTTCTCAAGCTCCTCCAGGCCGTGTTCGAACGAGGGCCCTTCATTTTTTTTCGATGCCATAGTTTCAGCGCCTTTCATTGTAGGCGGCCTGGCCCGCATTTCTCACCACCTGACGGCGAAATCAACAGTTAGCTCACAGTTCGCTAGCAGCCAACTCGGTCAGCGGCACTAGAGTGCGACAAACCAACGTCGCAATCTATCCGAAAGGCTTGGGTCGAGCGCCAATCTGTCGAGATCGCTCGGTTCATCGACGTCGTACCATTCAGCGAGTTCGGCAACGCTCAAACCAACCGCCTTGACAGCCTGAACCGTCTGGGCACGGGTCTCGTCATCCGACCAGGTGACCCCGTCGAGCATCCGAGGGTCCGTTGCGCGAGCACCGATCAGATAAAACCCGCCGTCCTCTGATGGACCCAGCACTACGTCGGCACTCACGAGAGCGCTGTTCGCATCGCCAATGCGCTCTATCGGTAACGTCGGGCTGTCGCTGCCCATGACGATGGCGCGCCGGAACCCTTCAGACAAAAGCTCTTCCAAACAGTGCCGCAGCTTTTCCCCGAGGTCCCCGCCACGCTGCAGCCGAAACCACCCTGGCGCGATTCGCTCCAGCTTTTCGTCGTGAATATCGCAATATAGAAAGGCCTCGGATGCCGCAACGCCGCTCAACATATCCCACGCGTCGAGCAGACAAAGATGGTGAAACTCCGCCGCTTCTTGCGGGGAGATCCGCGCCGTCAGCCTCGTCTTTACATACCCCGCCCGCGGAGATTTGGCAAACAACGCTATGGCAGTTTCATGCAGAACAGGCCCCTACCTACCGATGCTACACTCAGCCGAGGATTGGGTGAGCATGGCCAAAAAGGTCGCCGAAACCGATACTCTTTCAGTACTTCTTGTCGACGACGAGAAGCTTGCCCGCGAGGAACTCTGTTTCCTGCTTGACTCATTCGACGACATCGAAGTCGTGGGACAGGCCTCGAACGGTCCGGAAGCGCTGAAACAAATCGACGCGCTTGACCCGGATATCGTCTTCATGGACGTCCAAATGCCGGGCCTCAACGGCCTCGAAGTTGTCAGTCAGCTCGTGGACCGCGGCGGCACACTTCCGCACATCATTTTTGCCACAGCTTACGACCAGTACGCGGTGCAGGCCTTTGAAGTTAATGCCTCGGACTACTTGCTTAAGCCAATTGAGAAGCCGCGCCTCGAGAAATCGATTGAGCGCGCCCGTGCACGTATCGAAACGCCCACTGAAGAAGTCGGACGAATGGAGCAACTGCTCTCTCACTTGCGGGGCCAGGTCACGCAGCCGTCGAAGGTCTTAATTAAGTCGAATAGCCGCATGCTTCTCGTCGACGCCGCTGACGTGATTTTCGCCACCGTGAAAGACGGCGCAATCCGAGTTGCCGCTACCCGGGCGGACGGCGAGAGTAACTACAAGACTCTCGACGAGTTGCAGTCGAATCTTGGTGAACGCTCGTTTTGGAGAGCGCACCGCTCTTATCTGGTCAACATCGATCGCATCAAAGAAGTGATTCCTTGGTTCAAGTCGACCTACCAGTTGCGAATGAGCGACCCCGACCAGACAGAAATCCCGGTGAGTCGCGGTCAAACAAAGCGTCTTAAGGAATTGTTTGGGCTGTAGCTAGCAGGCATGATTGGAGCGAAAAACTTTTCTGAACATTGAGATCTCTGAAAAGGGTTGAGTCCGCGAAATCCCTCGATCTCCATCCCTTCCCAGCGATCAGTACAGCCTCGAACGGACTCAACTCAAGCGTCGAATTGGCCGGATTTGGCCGGTTATGGCCGGATAACGCCATCGCGCGCGAGGCCGTACAGGCGAAGGTTCTGCCGTACCTCTTTTCTCCTACGATCGCCTTGGCTTCGCAGTTTCAGGATAAGACCCGTGTCAAGAGGTTTTCGTGTAGAGCGGACGGGAGCACGAGTCCGGTGAGAGGGCATAGAGGTTTGAAAAAGGTGGGCACCCGCTGCCCGCACTTTCGCGCGCCGACCGCAAAAGCACGAGCTAGTCGCCGGCCGCGGCTTCGACCTCAATCGGCCCCGCTGACGCACTAGCCGGTAATCCCAGCTCGGCTCGCAACGCTGTTTCCAGCTTTTCGAGTACGTCCGGGTGTTCCTTGAGAAAATTCTTCGTGTTCTCGCGACCCTGCCCGATTCGCTCGCCATCGTAGGAGTACCAAGCGCCGCTCTTTTGCACGAGCTTGTGTGCAACTCCTAAATCGAGCAAATCACCCTCGAGCGAAATCCCCAGACCGTACATGATGTCGAACTCAGCCTGCTTAAACGGCGGAGCCACTTTGTTCTTCACGATCTTCACCCGGGTGCGATTGCCCGTAACCACGTCACCGTCTTTAATAGCGGCGATGCGGCGGATGTCCACGCGCAATGACGAGTAAAATTTTAACGCTCGTCCGCCGGTTGTTGTTTCCGGGCTACCGAACATCACACCGATTTTTTCACGTATCTGGTTGATAAACACGATGCAGGTATTCGACTTCGAGACGTTACCGGTGAGCTTACGCAATGCCTGTGACATCAATCGTGCTTGCAAACCAACATGGCTATCGCCCATTTCGCCTTCGAGCTCAGCGCGGGGGACCAGCGCCGCTACGGAATCAATCACCATGATGTCGACCGCGGCGGAGCGCACCAACACGTCGACAATCTGCAAGGCCTGCTCGCCGCTATCGGGCTGAGAGACGAGTAAGTTGTCGACATCGACGCCAAGATTGGCTGCGTAGACCGGGTCCATCGCATGCTCAGCGTCGATGAACGCCGCCATGCCGCCCATCTTTTGGGCCTCGGCCACCACCTGCAATGCAAGTGTCGTTTTGCCGGACGACTCCGGGCCGAAAATCTCAATCACTCGACCGCGCGGAAATCCGCCGACTCCAATCGCCAAATCGATCGAGATCGAGCCGGTCGGAATGACCTCTACACCGATGCCGGCATCGCGCTCTCCCATTCGTAAGATGGCGCCTTTGCCGTGGTCTTTTTCTATCTGGCCCAGGGCGGCCTCAAGGTTCTTTGTGCGGTCGTTAATCATGTCTCATCTCCTCGAATTCAGATTCTAGCACAGGGGCGAAGAAAAAACGAACAGGAGATTAAACAATCTCGTTGGCTCCCCGGACAGCGGCGGGTGCAGCGGTCTAGTTAATTTCGTCCGGCAGCGGCGCGTAGTACCCTCGGCGAACACGCACTATCGAGTTCTTGACCTGGGGTTTGATACGCAGTTTGTGAAACGTGCCGTCGCTTACGAACTCGCTTGGAGAGTACAGGATAAAGTACTGGTGGCGCAACTCATTGGCAATATTCGCGAAAGATTGCTCTAAATCGCGGGCTTGAAACGGGTGAAACGAAATGCCACCTGTCTCGCGAGCGAATCGGCGCAACGTGCCGTCGCCAGTCTCCGCCTTTCCACTACGGTTCGTCGAAATGGTATAGACGACCGACTCCGCCTTATGCGCCATTTCGAGCGCGTCTTCACGTGTGACCGTACTGTGGTTGTCTTCACCGTCGCCGATCACGATTAGCGCGCGCCGGAACTGCTCCTTGGGCTGATCTTCCGGCAACTTGTCGCGGCAAGCGTAGTAGATGGCGTCATAAAGCGCCGTGCCCCCGCCTGCCCGCAAGCTGCGCACACCCTCGGCTAGCGTGTCGAGATCATTCGTGTAGTCGACTATGAGTTCAGCCTGGGTGTCAAAGCTGACCAAAAAAGCGCGGTCGGCCTCTTCGACCAGAACTCCGCGCAAGAACTCGATTGCGGCTTCTTGTTCGAACTTGATGCGTCCGCGAATCGAGTTGCTCGTGTCCAACACGATGCCGATACGAAGTGGCAGATCGCTCTCGCGGACGAACTCGCGGATTTCCTGCTGCCTGCCGTTGTCGAAAACCTCGAAATCTTCGCGGTTAAGGTCTGTGATGAAGCGGTTCTTCTTGTCGGTGACTGTGAAGAGCAGCGGTACGCGCGCGACGTTTACCTTGATAACTTCAGCGTCGGTGTAAATCGGAGTCAGCTCGGGCTTACTCGCCTGCTGCGCCCACAACGACGCGCCAAGCAGCGCTACCACGAACCCAACCGGAAACAACACCCGTTTCATGCCCTGATTATAGCTGCAGGGCCTTCAGCAGACGTTCATACTCAATTGGCAATGGTGCTTCAAACGACACTGCCTCTCCACTCATTGGGTGTTCAAATGCAATCAGCCTGGCGTGAAGGAAAAATCGCTCCAGCGCCGGCAGGCCCTCTATTGCTTTGCGCGCTCCGTACAAGTGGTCGCCGACCACGGGATGTCCGGCTGCCGACAGATGAACACGAATCTGATGCGTGCGCCCGGTGAGAATGCGAACTTCCAGCAGTGAGTACGAGCCATTCCCGCGCAGCAGTCGAACGTCGCTGACAGCTTCTCTTCCGTTCAAGGCAATTGCCATTTTTACCCGATTGCGTCTGTCGCGACGGATCGGCATTTCGAACCGCACCCACCAATGACCGTCGGACATCATCGGGCGCCCATGCCGCAAGATCTTCGGATCAGTGTTGGGGTCTGCCGCAACATCGCCGTGAACGATGGCCCAATATTTTTTGTGAATCTCTCTCGCTAAGAACTGATCTTGCAAGCGGTGGTGCGAGCGATCATGCTTGGCGACCATCAACACGCCACTTGTCAGACGGTCGAGGCGATGGACGATGCCGGGACGAAGTTCCCCCGACACCTGCGACAGGCTCTCAAAATGATGCAACAGCGCGTTGACCAGCGTTCCTGAAGCTGCGCCTGCCCCCGAATGCACCGTCATGCCCGCGGGTTTATTGATCACCGCGATGTCGTCGTCTTCGTAGAGAATGTCGAGCTTAATGTCCTCCGCCTCGGCGTGAAGCGGTTTGAGCGGTGCCGGGTCGACATCGACGGTCTCGCCACCGTGTAATTTAGTCGAACCGCGCGGTTGAGCTTCGCCGTCGACGAGGACGCGGCCATCGCGAATCCATTCTTGAATCCGCGCTCTGCTCACTTCAGGCAAACGGGCGCAGACAGCACGGTCTAAACGTATACCGGCGTCGTCTTCTGTGGCTTCGAAGCACACCTGCCTTCAGGGTGGCATACGAGCGGCAACGGACTTCCTTGCCGGGACTGGCAGATGCAACCTCGAACGTTTCGTTGCATTGACGAACCCTCGTGCTGCCGCACAGATGGAGGCCAAAATTCTCTCGTACTCGCGCTCGCGCGGCGTTTTTGCCGGAGTCTCGCTCGAGGGCGCGACCTTGCGCCCCGATCACGACGCAAACGAACGAATTTACGGAACTAAGGTCACCCCTAAGGAAATCTTGAGCGGAAAAATCACGCCGCCCGAAGCGACTCGCGATCTGTCGGCCACGCTCGCGAGGTACTCGTCAGGCGAGCAACTCGCCGAGGTCGAGACGGCGCCCGCGCCCAAACCCAAACCGGCCCGAGAGTCAGGACTGCTCAGCGTCACGTCCGCTCCTCCACTAGCGGAGGTCGAGATCAACAAAGCATTCAACGGCCTCACGCCAAGGAAGAAGGTGCTCGACTCCGGCGAATACGAACTCCGCATATCAAAAAAAGGGTTCGAGCCTTGGACAAGAGTTGTCGTGATCTCGCCGGGAGAAACCGTCGAGCTACATGCCGAACTGACGAAACCGACCGTTGATCCCAAGTCGACGGAGGACCCCGCTGACACCGACCGCAAGGCGCGCAAGGTCAAGCCCGCGAGCAACGCCGGCTTCAAGGTCGTCGGCTTACCCTGAACGTCGCACACCATCTGTCGCGCAGGCTAGCATCGCGTAAACTACGGGGGCACCCGGCTCGCCCAGCGCTTTGCCGCTGCGCCGAGGAAACAAGAAATGCGCCGATCGTTAGTCCAGGTTTGCACTGTCGCGACAGCCGCACTGTGCTTCGCAGCGTGCTCGCAAGACCAAGCAGCGGAAAGCGACGCGACAACGCGAAGCAGCTCAGCAGAGCGCCCGGCCCCCAACCCGCTGCGCAACGCCTACTTCGGCGACCTCCACGTCCACACGAAATACTCCTACGACGCGTTTCTGTTCGGCACTACCTCGGGCCCCGACGACGCCTATCACTACGCCAAAGGTAACCCCATCAAGCATGCGGCCGGATTCGAGATGCAGCTCCGCAAGCCTCTCGACTTCTATGCCGTTTCTGATCATGCCGCGTTGATGGGAAACCTCAACGTAGCCAGCGATCCGGCATTTGAGATCTCAAAACACCCGGTTGCGAAAGCCTTTCAAGACGCGACAACGCCCGAGGCTCGCAGCGCTTCTTTCTCAGAAGCGCTGCCTTATGCGCGCGGTACCAAGAAGGGCCTGCTCGACATCGAGGCAACCAAGACTGCCTGGGAACGGATCAAAGAATCCGCCAACCGCAACAACGACCCGGGTCGTTTCACGGCTTTCATTGCGTACGAATATACGTCCAGCCCTGAATCGCAAAACATGCACCGTAACGTAATCTTCCGGGGATCGGAAGGTCCCGAGCGCCCGTTCTCGCGGCTCGACTCCTATGACCCTGAAGACCTCTGGTCGTGGATGGACAACTTGCGCGGCCAGAACATCGACACCCTTGCGATCCCGCACAACTCGAATGGGTCGAACGGGCTGATGTTCGGCCGAGTCGACTATCAAGGCAAGCAGATCGACGCCGACTACGCCGGCACGCGGATGCGCAACGAGCCATTGGTCGAAGTGACGCAGGCGAAGGGCACGTCCGACACGCATCCGGCACTTTCGCCCAATGACGAATGGGCCAACTTTGAGATCTATCCCTACCGCATTGGCGAACGCCGGCCCAGTCAGCCATCGGGCAGCTACGTGCGCGAGGCCTATCGATTCGGATTGGAGATGGAAGACGCCGGTGGTTTCAACCCATATCGATTTGGCTTGATTGGTTCGAGCGACACCCACAATGCCGCGACGTCCGACGACGAATCGAACTTCTTCGGCCCGTCGGGGTTGCTCGAATCAACGCCCGAGCTGCGTGGTTCGATCCCTATGAAACAGCCGGGAACGGACGGCGAGGAATACTCGCCATCGTCGACAGCGCGCATCCACGAGGGTGCTTCCGGGGTGGCCGGCGTCTGGGCTGAAGAGAATACGCGCGAAGCGATCTTTGATGCGTTTCGGCGAAAAGAGACCTTTGCGACCACCGGTCCCCGCATGCGCATTCGCTTTTTCGCCGGCTACGGCCTCGATGAAAATCTCGACGACGATGCGGACATGGTCAGCAAGGCGTACAACTCAGCAACCCCAATGGGTGGCGATCTGAAATCCAGCTCGGGTGAGGCGCCAAGTTTTCTTGTCTGGGCGGTTCGAGATCTTGACAGTGCTGCGTTACAGCGAGCACAGGTCATCAAGGCCTGGATCGCGGATGGCGCGTCGCATGAAAAGATTTTTGACGTTGCTTGTTCTGACGGTGGCGCTGTAGACCCCGCGACCATTCGTTGCGCGGATAACGGCGCCACGGTTGATCTCTCAGACTGTAGCTTCAGTGCCGACAAAGGTGACGCGGAATTGCACACGGTGTGGACCGACCCAGAGTTCGACGCTACACAGCGCGCGCTTTACTACGTCCGCATCCTAGAGAATCCGACTTGCCGCTGGTCGACGTGGGACGCGATTCGCAACGACGTCGAGCCGCGCGCGGACAAAGCGCAAACTATCCAAGAGCGAGCTTGGTCTTCGCCCATCTGGTACGTACCGTAGGGATTGGCGACCCGCGGACGGGTTCGAGCGCTTGACCGAAAGCGTTGGATGTGTAATCATTCAATAAGATGAATAAACATTCATCGCCTACTACCGTGTATCCGCAGCTCGCAACCAAGCACTTTCTCGACGACACCGATATATCGGTCGACGAGCTGAAGACTCTGTTGAATCTCGCAATCGCGGTCAAGAAATCACCGGGCGACTATCGCCAAGCTCTTGCTGGAAAAGCTGTCACACTGCTTTTCGAAAAACCCTCGTTGCGGACCCGTATGACCTTCGAGCTCGGCGCATTGCAACTTGGAGCTCACTCGATCTTCCAAGACCACCGCGACGGCCGTATCGGCGAGCGCGAACCGGCGCGCGACATGGCCCGCAATCTCGACCGCTGGTTCGACGCGATCGTCGCCCGCACATTCGCCCACAAGACGCTCGAGGAGCTGGCGCGCTGGTCGTCCGTCCCAGTCATCAACGCCTTGAGTGAGGCATCTCACCCCTGTCAAGCGCTGGCTGATTTCCAAACGATACTCGAACACTTCGGCAATTTCGACGGTCTGAAGGTCACCTACGTCGGCGACGGCAACAACGTCGCGTACTCGCTCATGCTGTGCGCCGCCCGCCTGGGCGTTTCGTTCACATGCAGCGGCGCGAAGGGGTTCGAGCCAAACAGCAAAGGGGTCGAGCTTGCGAAAACGTTCGCTAGGGTTAGCGGAGCAACAATTGAAATCGAGAGCGATGTCAAATCGGCGTTGCAAGACGCGGCAGTAGTCTACACCGACGTGTGGACCAGCATGGGTTGGGAACAAGAAACCCAGCAGCGCCGCATCGCATTCGCCGACTACCAAATTACAGACGAGCTGATGGCGGCCGCCCGCCCCGACGCCGTTTTCATGCACTGCCTGCCTGCCCTGCGCGGCGAAGAAGTTAGCGATTCGGTCATTGAGTCGGAGCAATCACTAGTGTTCGACCAAGCCGAAAACCGCCTGCACGCCCAAAAGGCGCTGCTACTGCTGCTGCTCGGAGATCAATAGCAGCACGCGCGGCGACGAAAACCCGATGAAACCCAAACCAACAAAAATCGCACTTGCCTATTCCGGTGGCCTCGATACGTCGATCATCATTCCCTGGCTCCGAGAGAACTACGGCTCTGAAGTCGTCGCCATCTGCGGCGACATTGGCCAAGGCGGCGACGAACTCGAAGGCCTCCGCGAAAAAGCACTCGCCAGCGGAGCCGCCGAAGTCTACGTCGAAGACATGCGCGAAGAATTCGTCCGCGACTACGTCTGGCCGATGGTCCGCGCCGGTGCGGTCTACGAACACAAGTACCTGCTCGGGACTTCAATAGCGCGCCCGTTGCTCGCCAAGCGCCAGGTCGAGATCGCGCTAGAGACCGACTGCGACGCACTCTCCCACGGAGCCACCGGCAAGGGCAACGACCAGGTCCGCTTCGAGCTGACTTTCAAAGCCCTCGCCCCGCACCTGCCCGTGATTGCGCCGTGGCGCGAGTGGGACATCGTCTCACGCGAAGACGCCATCGACTACGCCGAAAAGCACAACGTACCGATTCAACAGAGTAAGGAAAAACTCTACAGCCGCGACGCCAATCTGTGGCACATTTCCCACGAAGGGGCCGAGCTTGAAGACCCAGCCAACTCACCCGGCGACAAGGTCTGGATGCTGTCAGTCGACCCCGAAGACGCCCCCCCGGCCGGCATCGAAGTCACACTCGACTACCAGGCCGGCGACCTAACGGCCATCAATGGCGAGCGCCTATCGCCGGCCACGCTTGTCGCCAAGCTCAACGAGCTAGGCGGAGCCCACGGCGTGGGTCGCATTGACCTTGTCGAGAACCGCTTTGTCGGGATGAAATCCCGCGGTTGTTATGAAACACCCGGGGGCGCCATCATCATGGCCGGCCAGCGCGAGATCGAGGCGCTCACGCTCGATCGCGCCACACAACACTACAAGCAGAAGGTCGCGCTCGACTACGCCGAGTTGGTCTATGACGGCAAATGGTTCACCCCTCTACGCGAGGCGCTCGACGGCTTCGTTAGCCAAACCCAACGCTTCGTTACGGGTCAGGTCAAGCTGCTGCTGCGGCAAGGTCGCATCGAAGTCCTCAGCCGCACATCGCCTTATTCGCTCTACTCGATGGACATTGCCAGCTTCACGATGGGGGCCGAGTATGACCAGAAAGATGCCGAAGGGTTCATCAACCTGACCGGACTGCCCATGCGCGTCCACGGCGCCGTCCAGCGGCGAGTGGCCGCGGAGAAATCACAGGCATGAAACTCTGGGGCGGACGCTTCGAAGCAGGGCCCGCTGAGCTGTTCGAGCAATTCTCTGGCTCGCTGCACTTCGACAAGCGCCTGTTCGAGGCTGACATCGAGGGCTCGCGGGCTTTCGCCAATGCGCTCGTCCAAGTCGGCATCCTGACCGAGGATGAGCGCGACCAGATCCACGCGGCGTACGACGAGATTCTCAAGCAATCTGAAACGGAAGGTCTCTTCGACGCCGACGATGAAGACATCCACACTTTCGTCATTCGCAAACTCGGCGAAGTTGCCGGCGACGTAGCCGACAAGATCCACACCGGGCGCAGCCGCAACGAGCAAGTAGCGACCGACTTTCGGCTGTGGATGAAACGCGAAATCCGCGCCGATCAAGTTCGGCTCGAAGCCGTGATGGCCTCGTTGCTCGACTTCGCGCGGCGCGAACCCGCCGCCCTGCTGCCCGGCTACACCCACCTGCGGCGCGCCCAGGGTATTTTGTTTTCACACTACCTGCTGGCCTACTTCGAAATGTTCTCGCGCGACTGGCAACGCTTGCAGCAAGCCTACGAACGGACCGACGTGTTGCCGCTTGGAAGCGGCGCGCTGGCCGGCAGCGGATTCCCGTTCGACCGTGGCAAGATCGCCAACGACCTTGGTTTCTCGGCGATCTCCGCCAACAGTCTCGACGTCGTTTCCGACCGCGATTTCGCGATGGACTTTCTCTATGCAGCGTCCGTCACGATGCTGCACATTAGCCGGCTGGCCGAAGACTGGATCCTCTACACCAGCGAGGAATTTAGTTTTCTCGAACCCGGCGACGAAGTCACCAGTGGATCGAGCCTGATGCCCCAAAAGCGCAACCCCGACGCGCTCGAACTCTTGCGCGGGAAGACCGGCCGCATCTGCGGTCACCTGCAAGCGCTGATGCTCACCGTCAAGGGTCTACCGCTAACTTATAACCGCGACCTACAAGAGGACAAAGAGGGCGTTTTCGACGCCGCCGACCAATTCGCGGGCTCACTCGAAATCCTTAAACTCTGCGTCGACACGACCAAGATTCGGCCACAAGCGATGGAGCAGGCCGCCGAAGACGGTTGGGTCTGCGCCACGGCGCTTGCCGAAGTACTGGCGCGCAACGGCGTGCCTTTCCACCGCGCCCACCAGATCGTCGGCAGCATCGTGCTCGAAAGCGTCAAGCAAGGCAAGCGAGCCGAAGACTGGACGGCGCAAGAGCTGCAAGCGTTCGCACCCGAGTTCGACGCCGACGCCCAAGCCGTCCTACGGCCGCGCGCGGCTTTAGAGAACCACGCCGTGCCCGGCGGGACAGCGCCGGCGTTCGTCGCCCAAGCGCTCGAAGCCGCGACCAACCGTCTGGACGAAATGAAACTGCGGACCTCGGACACAAAATAACGTGGCCTCGAAGGACGAACGCCGGCAACTCGCTCTGCAGCTGATCCGCTCACGGCCGGTCCACACTCAAGACGACCTGGCGGCGCAACTCGCCGAACACGGCATCGAAACCAGCCAAGTAACGCTTTCGCGCGACCTGCGCGAACTCGGCATCGTAAAAACCACCGCCGGTTACGAAGAAGCCCGGCGGCTCGGCGCAGACCCAGCGGTCGCGGCCGACGCTGATGAGAATCTCAAACGCGTCCTAGCCGACTTTCTCACCGGACTGGAAGTAGCCGGCAACCTGGTCGTCATCAAAACCAACCCGGGCGGCGCAGGAGCAGTGGCGCTAGCGCTTGACGCCGCACAATGGCCCGACATTGTCGGAACCCTGGCCGGAGACGACACGATCTTCGCGGCAACCGCGAGTCCAGCCAGCGCCGAAAGAGTGCGTCGGCGGCTGCGAAAAACGGACTGATTTGGCCTCCTTGGTTTAATTGTTTTAGAATCAATAACTTAAAGAGTTCCCGGCCATCCGTTGGCAGAAATTGGCCGTTTGAGTGGCCGGATTTGGCAGGGTTTCGGGGCGTTGTTGCACGATTCAACATTGGGGCGAGTTGAGCCGCTTTCCCAGACCCTCGTTCACGGCGCTACGGCGTACGACTTCGGCCTGCCGAGTTCGGCCATCCGGTTGAGGGTGTGACACCCGATCATGGCCTCTCTCTTTTACGCGTTGCTGTTCCTCGCCTGCAGGCCACCCCCGAGCACTGACTTGTATCGGAAGAATCCGTTCTCTACCCGCGCCTGCTGGCGGTAGCCCGACTCCTTCTGCCACTCTCGTCGTCCGACCTTACGAATCCTCTCAAGCGCCGCTTCTCTCAGTGCCCACGGGCCCTCCGTCGGACCCGCCGAGACCGCACAGCGACGCGGTGGGATCACGATAACAACGTCTTCTGTACCCGCTTCGCCGACCCGTTCGTAGATCGACCTGTGGTCGTAGGCCCCGTCTGCAGTGAATCGCCGGATTGGAGCCTCGATCTGGTCGAGCAGAGCAGGGACGGTGGAGGCGTCGTCCCCGCTGCTCACCGTGAGTTCGGCCGCCACAATGAACCCCTCCTCATCCACTCCGATGTGAAGCTTGCGCCAGTCCCGGCGCTTCTTCGCTGTCTTGTACTTGTGCGCGCTCCATTCGCCCGATCCCAGGATCTTGAGCCCCGTGGAATCCACGATCAGGTGGATCGGGCCGTCGTGGGCTCGGGTCAGTGGAGGCAGCTTAACGATTCGGTTCCGCCGCGAGAGTGTGGTGTGGTCCGGGGCGTTGAGGTCTAGGCCCATCAAGCTAAGCAGCGAGTCCAGGAAACCTTCGGTCTGACGAAGCGGTAGGCCGAAGACGACACGAAGGGTCAGGGCGGTCAAGATCGCGAGGTTCGAGTAGCGCCGCTGGCCTCCGCGACGACCGTTCTTGGGTGGTGTCCATGCTGCAATCGCCTCCTCGCTCAGCCAGATCGTGACGTCGCCGCGGCTCCTGAGACCACGCTCGTACTCCCTCCAGTTCTGGACTTTGTACTTCGTATTGTACTTGCGGTTAACTCGACTCGACTTCGATGCGGCCATGACGTCGTTCCCTCGATCTTCATGATGGATCGGGACCTCGAGGAGATGTCAACGAGGGACCGAAGGGGATTCATGCACCAACGCCGCGCACGAAGAACACAACAGGCTCCACAGCCATTGTCACGAGCACCGAGGGCCGGTCCCTTGCAGAAAGCGGCTTGGGGTATAACATGTTATACGTCGGCGGGACAAAGCAGATGAACGAGCCGGTGTGGTTCCGTAGAGCGCTGAAACTAGGTGTTGCTGGGCTGGCAGCGGCGCTTTTGCTCTCTGTGCAGGTGAAGATACATGCACAACAGAGTAGTGCGGCCGCTGCGGGACCTTCCCCAACCTTGGGCCAGCGTGAATTCCTCGATCACTATTGCGCGACCTGCCACAACCAGCGTCTGAAGACCGGCGGGCTGAGTCTGGAACAGGTGGACGTGTCCAGGCCCGCAGCGCAACCCGAACTATGGGAGAAGGTGGTGCGCAAGCTGCAAACGGGCCTCATGCCGCCTCCCCAAACGCTGCAGCCATCCGAGGCCGATCGCCGCGCGATGTTGACATGGCTGGGAATATCGCTCGATGCCGCGGCGGCCGCAAACTTGAATCCTGGCCGCACCGAAACGCTGCGACGCCTGACTCGCACCGAGTATCAGAACGCGATTCGGGACCTCCTGGCGCTCGACATCGACGCCGCCTCGCTACTGCCGGCCGATGAGAGTGGTCACGGATTCGACAACGTCATCCTCGGCGATCTGTCGGCGACGCTCCTGAACCGCTACATCTCAGCTGCCCGGAAAATCAGCCGCCTCGCGGTCGGGACCACGCGGTCTCTGCAGGGCGACATCATTCGAGTGGCTCCCGATCTGACACAGGAAGATCACTTGCCTGGGCTGCCGCTTGGCACGCGCGGTGGCTTGTCGACGTCCTATACGTTTCCCCAAGACGGCGAGTACGACATCCAGATCCTTCTCGCTCGCAATCTGACAGGAACCGTCAGCGGGATGCGCGATGACCGTCCGCACGAGCTTCTAGTGTTACTCGACCGGGAGCCGGTCAAGACCTTCACGATCCAAAGACCGGCCAACGGCGACGGCTCACTGTTTAGGCAGGTCGCTGCGGTCGACAAGGATTTGAAAGCGCGCGTTGCCGTCAGCGCCGGTCCGCACAACCTCGCCGTCACCTTCGCCAAAGAGGGCTCATCGCTTGCGGACACGCTCCGCCAGCCTACGGAAGCCCGCTTCAACGACAATCGATATCCGCGTACGGCGCCCGCCATCGACCAGGTCCTGGTGGCCGGACCCTATGCGCCCAAAGGCCCCGGGGACACACCGAGCCGACGCCGATTGTTTGTCTGCCAGCCAGCTGGACCGGACAAGAGTCAGGAAGAAGAATGTGCGCGAGAGATTCTTTCGACGCTGATGCGGCGCGCCTATCGGCGGCCGATCGAGGAAGCGGAGGTCGACGGTCCGATGGCCTTCTATCGCGAGGGACGCGCCGAAGGCGACTTTGACGCTGGCATCGCCAAGGCACTGAGTGCCGTGCTCGCCAACGCGGGATTTCTGTTCCGCGTGGAAAGCGACCCCGAACGCGCACCGGCAAGCGGCGTCTACCGGGTCAGCGATCTCGGTCTGGCGTCGCGATTGTCGTTTTTCCTGTGGAGCAGCATCCCGGACGATGAGTTGCTCGACGCGGCCCTTCAGGGCAAGCTGAGGCAACCGGGGGAGCTCGAGAAGCAGACGCGCAGGATGCTCGCCGACCGCCGCTCGATTAACCTCGCGACGAATTTCGCCGGACAGTGGCTACGGTTGCGCAATATCGAGGCGGTCCTTCCAAGCGCCAATCTTTTTCGGGATTTCGACGACAACCTGCGGCAAGCCTTCCGAAAGGAAACCGAGATTTTCTTCGATACCGTGCTGCGCGAGGATCGCAGCGTTCTCACTTTCATTCGGTCGGACTACACGTTCCTCAATGAACGCCTGGCGAAGCACTACGGTATTTCCGGCGTTTCCGGAAGCCGGTTTCGCCGCGTGACGCTTGCCCCTGAAAGCAAGCGCGGCGGCCTTTTGCGGCAAGGCAGCGTGCTGTCGGTCACCTCGTATGCGACCCGGACATCGCCGGTACTGCGCGGAGTGTTCGTGCTGAGCAATATCTTGGGCGCGCCGCCTTCTCCTCCACCGCCGAACGTCCCGGCGCTCAACGAGAGCGCGGTGGTGGGCAACCTTCCGATGCGAGAGCGCCTGGCTGCACATCGCAGCAACGCCGTGTGCGCGAGCTGTCATCGTACGATTGATCCGGCGGGTTTCTCGCTTGAGAACTTCAATGCCGTGGGACAGTGGCGCGACCGGGAGGTAGGCGGGGAACTCGTCGATGCGTCGGGAACTCTCCCCGGCGCCGGGGAGTTCCGAGGGCCTGAGGGGCTCGAAGACGCTCTGCTGGCCCGTTCGGAGTTGTTTGTCGCAACGCTGACGGAAAAACTTCTGACGTTCGCGCTCGGACGAGGCGTCGAGTACTACGACGCGCCGGCTGTTCGGAAGATTGTGAGAGACGCCGAGAAGGACGACTACCGGTTCTCTTCGCTTATTCTCGGGATTGTGAAGAGCATTCCGTTTCAAATGCGAAGCACTGAACGTAATGAGCCGTCCGCGCCTCGTGCGATTGCAGAAAACTAATAAGGGCATAGGAGAGGGAGACCATGATGTTCCTAACGAAGAAGGCGATTCCCAGGCGGACGCTCCTGAAAAGCGCGCAGGCTGCTCTGGCCCTGCCTCTACTCGACGCCATGATTCCCGCTGCCACGGCGTGGGCCAAGACGCCCGCGAAGCCGGTGCCGAGGCTCGGCTTCGTGTTCGTCCCGATGGGGTGTGATCATTCGCGATGGACCCCACCGGGCCAGGGAAGACTCGATGAGCTTCCCCCCATCCTCAGCTCGCTGGAGCCGGTCAAAGATCAGCTGACCGTCATCACCAATATGCGGTTACCGAATGCCTATCCGGGTACGCATGACACATCCAACTCGGCGTTTCTGAGCGCGGCGGTCGCCAAACACACCGAGAGCTCGGACTATTATCTGGGCACGACAGTCGACCAGATCGCGGCTGAGAAGATGGGCCGCGATACGCAGCTGGCTTCTCTCCAACTCGCGATGGATTTGACCCCGCTCGCCGGTGTGTGCAACAACGGTTACGCCTGCGTCTATCAGAATTCCCTCTCATGGTCGTCGCCGACGACCCCGCTTCCGTCCGAGGCGCATCCGCGCGTCGTCTTCGAGCGCCTGTTCGGCGAGGGCGGCAATGCGGCCGAGCGCCGCGTGGCGCTGCGCGATCGTGAAAGCCTGCTGGACTCGTTCACCGGGAGCGTCGCGAAGATCAAAGGACAGGTGGGCGCTCCCGATCGCGTGCGCTTGGACCAATATCTCGAGAGCGTTCGTCAAGTCGAGCGTGAAATCGAGCGCGCCGAGCAAGCGGTAACCGAAGACAAGATGCCCGACATCGATCGGCCGGTAGGAGTCCCTGCGGCGTTCGCCGACCATGCCAAGCTCATGTACGACCTGCAGATTTTGGCCTTTCAGGCCGATATCACGCGTGTAGTCAGCTTCCAGTTCACGCGCGAGCACAACAATCGTACGTATCCGGAGATCGGCGTCCCGGATCCGCACCATCCAACCAGTCATCACGGCAATGATCCCGAAAAGGTATTGAAGATAGCGAAGATCAATACGTTCCATGTTTCGCTGTTTTCAGACTTCCTCCAGAGAATGAAAACCACTCCCGATGGCGACGGCTCGCTCCTCGATCACTCGGTCTACCTGTACGGCAGCGGCATGGGTAATCCGAGCCTTCACGATCACGAAAACCTTCCGATCCTGGTGGCGGGCGGCGCTGCAACCGGCTTAGAGGGCGGCCGACATATTGAGTACGAGAAGGGAACGAACCTGGCCAACCTCCACCTCACGTTGCTCGATCGCATCGGCATCCGTATGGATTCGTTCATGGACAGCACCGGAAAAGTCGAAGACCTTTTCGAATTGACCGACGTAGCATAGGAGACGCATATATGCGCTGGCGAAAAATCGCTGGAATCGTGCTCCTGGGGCTGGGACTCTCGGGTTCTGCTGTCGCGGCGTCGCTCCCCGACGCCGCCGAACAACGCGACAAGGCTAGCGTTCGCACGCTCCTCCAGACCGGCGTCGACGTCAACGCCGCGCAGGTCGACGGGACCACTGCCCTGCATTGGGCCGCGTATCACGATGATGCGGAGATGGTTGCGTTGCTCGTACGAGCGGACGCCAATGTAAGCACTGTGAACCGCTATGGCGCGTCAGCGCTGGCGGAGGCCTGTAAGAATGGCAACGCCGCAATTGTGAAGCTGCTGTTGGAGGCTGGCGCCGACGCGAACACCACCATGAAAGGCGGGGAGGCCGTCCTCATGTTGGCTGCACGCTCCGGGAATGCTGAGACGGCGAAGGCGCTGCTCGCGCACGGCGCCGACCCCAACCAGCGCGAGCGCCTCGACCAGACGGCCTTGATGTGGGCGGCGGCCGAGGGCCACGCCGCTGTCGTGCGCGCTCTGATCGAGGCTGGAGCCGACGTGAACGCCCGCCTCGATTCCGGGTTTACGCCGTTCTTCTTTGCCGTGCGCGAGGGGCGCCTCGACGCCGTGCAGGCGTTTATTGACGCGGGCATCGACGTGAATGCGATGACGCAGCCTACGGAGAGCGGGGGGCGTCGGAGGACAGCACCGGCCATGTGTCCGTTGCTACTCGCCGTCCAGAACGGACATTTCGAGCTTGCGATTGCGCTGATCGACGCGGGCGCCGATCCGAACGATGTTCGGACCGGATTTGCGGCCCTCCACATGATTCCCGGGGTGCGCAAGCCGGATTCAAACGACGCTAACGATGGCGCGCCGCCGATGGGAGCGGGCCGACTCTCGAGCGCTGACTTTGTGCTCGACATCGTGAAGCGCGGCGCGGATGTCAAACTCCGCCTGCCTAGAGGCACACGGGGGCTGCCCGGCACGTCCTCGCGCATCGCGACGGTAGGAGCAGCGGGGGCGACGCCCTTTCTCCTAGCCGCCGATCGCTCCGACGTTCCGCTGATGCACCTGCTCCTGCAACTGGGCGCCGATCCCCTAGTTCCGAACTTCAACAACACCACGCCGCTGATGGCTGCAGCCGGGGTCGGCACGACATCGCCGGACGAAGAGGCGGGCGAGGAAAGCGAAGCGCTGGAAGCTGTGAAGATGTTGCTCGATCTCGGCGCTGACATCAACACCGTGGACAACAATGGCGATACGGCTATGCACGGAGCCGCGTATAACGCCTACCCGCTCGTCGCAAACCTGCTGGCTGAGCGTGGAGCCGATCCGCAAATCTGGAAGAACCCCAACAAAGCTGGCGGGACGCCACTATTCATCGCCGAAGGTTACGCCGATCGTACCCTGCAGCCCGATGCACGGACGATCGAGGCCATTACCAAGCTGATGCTTGCAGCAGGCATTTCGACAGAAGGCGAACGGCCGAAGATAGTTGATATCTACGAGAGGCCGTAGAGCCGCCCAAGCCTCCCGAACTGACGAAGTGAGACGCCCGCCGTAGCGTCCAAAACTTGATCGCGTAGGGTCCAAATACTGAATCCCCCTTTATCGCGATCTGAACATTACCAGCCTGTCGATCCCGCTCTTCGAGCTGACGGCCAGCAGTTCATTGTCGCCGAACCTGTGATATCCGCTACAGTGCGAGAAATTCGAATCGTGCAGAATTGGTACGCAGAGTTTCGCGACCGCGAATAGCCTAACGCATAGGCCACAAAAGGCTTAGATGCCGTTCGCTCGGTTGTTGGCGTGAAATCGCCCTTCAACTTGGTTCCATCAAGGCTACGAGTCCACCCGAAAACAGCCCATCGAGCCGTCCGACCGATAGATATTATTAATTATTTTCACACGGACCCAACGACCCCTCGAAATCATCCAAACCCGCTTAAACAGGGGCTTAGAGCATTTTTAGGAACGATATAGACCGCATTCGAAATGAAGGGAGTGCACATGGACCCACGGCCCACCCAAATAGATGAAGACGGAGCAGGGTCGAAACGAAGCAGTTCCAGGAGCTGTCTACTTCATTTTTGAAAATGCTCTAGAGCGCTCTGCAAGGGCTTTTGGGGGCCTCGCAGACGGTCATTCAAGCGAACGCTTGTTGTCGACAACTAAGATCAAAGAGCAAGAATTGGGGCGTCGCAGCTACAGGTTGGATAGGATAGCGCTTTCGCTGCGGTCGATTTCGAATACTGAACCCAGAACCCGAAGGAGAGTCTGATGCGCTTACACCCAGCCATTCGCGCAACAACAATCCGAGTGGCCCTAGTCAGCCTTGTCGCCGGTAGCCTCTGGATAGCCCATAGTCAGCAGACTGCATCCGACTCGAAGCCCTACGTCCTGTCGGAGAACGAAGGCGAAACGCTGCTCGACTCCCAGGGCCGCACAAACATCATCAAGGTCAGCCCGCGCACGGGGGCCCGTAACCTCGCCATGGGGACCCAGGACTTGCCGCCCGGCACGAAGATTAACGTCCACCGCCACGATCGCACTGAGGAGATTCTCTACCTCGCCAAGGGCGCGGGCGTACTGATCCTCGGCGAAGAGCGCATCGAAGTCGAGGCGGGCTCCACCGTTTGGGTCCCGCCAGGCGCCTGGCACGGCGTCGAAAACCCGTCCTCCGACATGAGGGTGTTGTGGTTCGTCACCCCGCCCGGCCTCGACAGCGCCTTCCGAGCAATGTTCTGGGGTCCGGGAGAAGAGCCCAAGCAATTGACGCCCGGCGAGCTCGAAGAGATCGGGCGACGGCACGACAACGTCAACAAGGAAAACCGAGATGAAACACTGGCTCTGGATCATCTCGCTGGCCGCCGTGTGGACAATTTCCTGCCAAAGCCAACCCGAGACAATTTCGCCCGGCGTCCCGACTCCCAGGGAGATTATCGACCTGGGGGCTGTGGTTCGCCAAAACTACGTAACCGTTTAGATTGAAGAGTTTGTGAAAAGTGCCACTTGACAGCATAGGCCGCCGTTCGGCCACGCTGGTAAGAGTGATTGCGCTAGTTTCGTCGCTTCTTCGACTGCTTAACTTGGCTTTCCCGAGTCGCCGGAGTCTCATCCTCGAAAACTTCGCTCTGCGTCGGCAACTCGCAGTGTACAAACGTAGCGGCAAACGGCCCCGCTTACGCCAATCCGATCGCCTGATCTTGGGGTGGCTTTCTCACTGTTGGGAGGATTGGCGCTCAGCTATCGTCATCGTCCAGCCTAAGACCGTCGTGGGCTGGCACCGCAACGCCTTCCGGCGCTACTGGCGTTGGAAGAGTAGAAACCGTGGACGCAAGCCCGGACGACCACGTCTGACATTGCAGATCCGTGAGCTGGTTGCCGAGATGAAGCATGCGAATCCGATTTGGGGTGCGCCGCGTCTTCATGGCGAACTGTTGAAACTAGGCATCGAGATATCCGAGAGAAGCATCTCACGTCTCCTGCAAAAGCTCGGCAGGCCGCCTTCACAGAGCTGGCGAGTATTTCTCGCCAATCACGCAGCAGATTTGGTTTCACTGGACTTCTTCACTGTCCCGACGATCGCATTCCGGACCCTGTACGTCTTCGTAGTCGTGGAACACGAGCGGCGGCGCGTGGTGCACTTCAATGTCACGACGAATCCAACTGCGTTTTGGAGCGGCCAACAAATGATCGAGGCGTTTCCAGAGGACACGGCGCCGCGCTATCTGCTACGAGACCGCGATGGGATCTATGGCACCGATTTTCGTGAACGAGTCGAGGACATGGGCATCAAGGAAGTGCTGACGGCCCCGCGCAGTCCCTGGCAGAATCCTTTTGCCGAACGTCTGATTGGATCGGTGCGTCGGGAGTGCTTGGATCATGTCATTATTCTGAACCGCCGCCATCTGCGGCGAATACTAACGAGTTACTTCGGCTATTACCATCGGTCGAGGACCCACTTGGGCCTCGACAAGGAAGCTCCGATCGAGCGGGAAGTGCAAGGCCCCGAGCGCGGGAAGATTGTGGCGTTCCCCGAGGTGGGTGGTCTGCACCATCGCTACGAACGGCGCGCTGCGTAATCGACAGCCTTGAGTGTGCGAAGACGAGGCCGATGCCAACCGCGCGGTATCGACAATCAACCGATGGCGAGTCGATCTAGATGACGGAGTGTGCGCACAGTAGGAATCGTTCTTACCTGAGTGGTCCCCGTGTCTCAGTTCGCAAAGCCGGCGCCATGAACATCACGTCAAAAAAGACCGGACGCTTAAAGCTTCCGGTCTTTGTTTTCGTCGGCGATACGGCTCTCGCGAGTTCCAATCGGCGATTTCGTTCTAATTCTTGAACACTGCGCTTCCCAGCGCTGTCTGGGGCCTGCGAGTCCGACGCTTCTTCTCGGGCATGGACATGAAGGGTTGATTTTGCCGCCCGCGCTTGGAAGGTAGTGTTCTTCAGCGGGGTCTCTTCGCATAGGGGTCTTTTTTGGGGTCGAACTCCTCGGTAAGCCCGAAGAATCGGTTGGGCTCGTTGGGCCAGTTCTTGATGTGTCGCCGACCGAACCGCTGTAGCTGCCGGTCGAGTTTCAGCTCGTTGCGGATGCAATAGTGGAGTTTCCTGAGGTCAAATTCAAAGGCCTGAAGAGTCGTGCTCATGCGTTGACAGCGCAATTCTTCCGGCGTAATTTCAGGCTGGCGCCGACGTCGCGGGCGACCAGCGGATATGTTCTTGGCCATGAATGATGGGTTAATGCTTTTCGGGAATCCGCCGCTAAGTCCGGCGGTAACCGGCTAGCGCATCTCAAATCGCAACGCCGGATTAGTGCTCTTAGCGAATGTCTAGAGTCTTGGACAGAGACTCCTGCCGACTACCTGAGGTAAAACGCTTGCCGACACTGGTTCCAACTCTCTCTGCGGCTCTCCCTTGGCAGAGAGGGCCTTTTTTTGATGTCTTGACTGGTTGAGCCGAGATGGGCGGGCTATTTCCTGGGCTGTACTGGAAGCATACCGGACTCACTGGATTCGTCAAGTGCTCGTCCGCTGTCAAGTGGGCCTGTCCACAAGCACTTCAATCTAAACGCTTACGTAGTTTTGGCGATCCACAGGTGCCTCAGGCCACACCGTCTGCGGGTAGTCAGCCCTAGGCAGCTTCCTTCATGTCGAGATCGCACTCTCGAGCCTGGCCCGCAAACAACTGATCGCCTGAGGGGCAGACCTGAATCCCATGAGCTGAGAGAATCGGTCTCATGAAAGCCAGAAAGGCAAGCGCTGGGCGAGTCAAAGGGAAGATCGCGTTAGTTACCGGGGCCGCCTCAGGGATTGGCAGAGCCACGGCCTTCTTACTGGCTCAGGAGGGAGCCCGAGTCATCGTGACCGACATCGCTTCTGCGGGCGCTGAGCAGGTGTCCGAGGACATCAATAGGCAGGGCGGCGCGGCCATCTGGAAGACGCTGGACGTTTGTCGAGAAAGCGATTGGGAAGAGGTCCTCTCTACGACTGAATGGCAACCCTTGGACGTGTTCGTCGCGAATGCCGGGATCTCATTCGCCAAGCCGATCACAGAGATGTCGCTCGCCGAGTGGCGGCGAGTCATGGAGGTCAACCTCGACGGCGTGTTTCTAGGGGTCAAACATACCATCCGTCAAATGAGACAAGGCGCGGGCGGAAGCATCATCATTGTTTCCTCCGTGTCCGGTATCAAGGCCAGTGCGGGAGCGAGCGCATACTGTGCCAGCAAGGCGGCTCTTCGTTTACTGGCAAAGACGGCTGCGCTTGAATGCGCTGAGAACGGAGACGCCATCAGGATCAACACAGTCCATCCGGGCGGCGTCAAGACACCCATGTGGCAGTCTATGGATTTCTTCCAAGACCTCGTCGCTGAGCACGGAAGCGCAGAGGAAGCGTTTCGATCAATGGAGGGAGGGGACGCGGCGGTCGGGCGGTTCGCTGAACCGAACGAAATCGCACAAGCTATTCTCTTCCTGGCCTCCGACGAGGCCTCTTTCGTCTCTGGAACCGAACTCGTCGTGGACGGAGGCGGCACCACATAGAACTCTTACGTTCTTCCTCGATAGTGCTCGCCTTGGGCCAATGTGCCAGCCGACTTCCCAACTGGTACGAACCTAATGTGAAATCTGAGTGTCACTCGGTTTCTGCTCGGGTCCGGTCACCCCATCGGAATCGTCCCGAAACCGGCATTTCGCCCGTTCGACGCATAGCCACTAAAAATTTATTTCCCACCGAGCTGGCGACAGGCCGAAATCGCCCGGAGGCCCTCAAACAGGGCATTAGAGCCCTCTGGCGGGAGTTTCGGCGTGCTCTCGGAGCATCGTTTGAGGGAGCGTTTGTTTTCACCAGGAAAACCCAGTCAAGGCCCTGAGCGCTAGAATCAACCCATCTTTCGGTCTTCGACTTGAGCGCGGCGGGCCGCCAGCCAATGGTTTCAGCCGACGGGCGGGTCGCGGTCACGTTCAACGGCGCGATCTACAACTTCCCTGACTACCGTTACGAGCTGGAATCGACCAAGCTCGCGATCAAGGCGACGCTCGCGCAGCGGGCGAGATGAGTGAGTTTCTCGCGGGATTGGGCCAACTAGGCGAATGATTGTCCGGCCCTTCAATCCTTCTCTGACAACGCGTCGATCGGTTTGCCGCCGGTTTCCTCCCACCATGCGAGCACGGCCTCGCGCATCTCGGCCAGCCACTGGGCGTGTTCGGGTTTGGCGGCCAGGTTGGTTCGTTCCGTCGGATCGGCTTGGAGATCGTACAGGTCTTCGGCGCCCTTTTGCCGCGTGGGGTAGTCAGTTTCGATCCATTGGATGCGGAAGTAGTTTCTGTTGCGCGAGGCAACGACGTCCTGCACAAAGAACATGTACTTCCACCGCTCGTCGCGGACGTAAAGCGCGTAGATGTCTCGCTCGGGTCGCTCGTCGGTCTCCGTCACAAACGCCGGATAGATCGCGCCGAACAGGCGCTTGCGATTCTCGGTTGTCTTGCCCTCGATGATCGGCCGCAAGTTGTTCCCCGCGGCCGAAGCCGGTGTCTTCGCGCCGGCGTAATCCAGAATCGTCGGATAGATGTCCAGAGTGCTGGTCAGATAATCGAAACGCTGCCCGCCTTTGATCTTGGCGGGCCAGTTGAAGAACACCGGCGTGCGGACGCCTTTCTCAAACGGCGAACCTTTCGACACCAAGCCATTCGACCAGCCGTTGTCGATGACAAACACGAATAGGGTGTTTTCGTAGACCCCCTTCTCGAGCAGCTTCTTTTCGAGCTTGCCAACTCCGTCGTCGAGCCAAGCCTCCATTGCCAGGCTCAGGCGTTGCTTCTCGAGGAACGATTCCCGACGGTCCTGGCCGATCCACGCGGGCACGGGGATCTCTTTCTTGTCGAACAATGCGCGGTACTCTTGTGGCGGATTGTGTGGGAGATGTGGAATCTTGGGCGCCCACCAAATGAAAAACGGTTTTTGCCCGCCAGCCTCGTCGATGAACGCAAACAGATCGGCCTGTCCCTCACGCACGAACGAGTTCCCCGATTCGCCTGTGCCATGTGTGAAGCCCATTTCTGTCGGATCGCCTTCCCAGTACTTGCCCTCGACGTAGGTCGCGTAGCCGGCGTCTTGCAAGAGCCTGGGCAACGAGTTCGTCGGGTCGAGCTTCTTCGTTCCGAAGTTGTGGTAGACGCCTGTTTGATGAGGCCAACGGCCGCTCAGAAAGCTGGCCAGTGTGGGATGGCAGCGCGACATCGGCAGGTGCGCGCGAGTGAACACCGTCCCGGCCCGAGCCAGCCGATCGAGATTCGGCGTGTGCACGATCTTGTTGCCCATGAAACCCAGGTGCTCGTTGTCGTGGTCGTCGGAAATGATGAAAACGATATTCGGTTGCTCGGCAGCGGAGATCGCGGGCGCCAATGGCGCGCTGGCAATCGCGGCAAGCAAGATACTGACGTTAGTCACCCGCTGAAGAAAACTATTCATTCATTTACCTCGCTTCGGAGTCAGCAGTTTTGGCCCATCGAGCTATTCCGGACTCGGGTCGAGCGGGACGTAGTTCGCCGCGTCGGAGGCGCGATAGTGGTCCGGCAGCAGCTCGGTCAGCCGGCGCTGCTCCTCGGGCAGGTCCCAGATTTGCATCACTTTCTTGTGTGAAGGGTTTTGAGGCAGCATCGCGGCGAGCCGCTGCTTCGTCTCGGCGTGTTCGGGAACGTCCGCCAAGTTATGCCACTCATTCGGGTCGTTTTCGTGATCGTACAGTTCTTCGCCGTCCGGATAGCTCGTGTAACGCCAGCGCTCGGTGCGGATCGAGTTTCTCTCAGGTCCCATTGAGGTGAGCGCCGGGTGGTTCCACTCCACCTGGGGATTCCCGAGCAGCGGCCGCAGGCTCTCGCCGTCGAGTTCCTCGCGTTTTGGCAAGCCGGCCAGGTCGCTCAAGGTCGGGTAGATGTCGAGCAGCTCGGCAGTACGGTCGCAGAACTCGCCCTTGGCCTCAACTCCGGGGCCGGCGAAGATGATTGGCACGCGGCAGGAGCGTTCCCACAGCGTGAACTTGCGCCACTGGTTCTTCTCGCCGAACTGCCAGCCGTGGTCGGTCCAGAAGACGATGATTGTGTTGTCGGCGTGCGGGCCTTCGTCGAGCGCCTTCAGAACGCGCCCGACGTTCGCATCGGCGAAGTTGATACACGCCAGATAGGCTGCGACGGCCCGGTTCCACTGACCCGTGGAAGTCACCTTGTCGTGGTCGCTCAAGCCGCGGCTCGTGGGCGCGGACTTGGGCACGTCATCGAGGTCGTTCTCGAGGTATGGCGGCAGCGTGGTTTCGGCCTCGGGGAACTTGTCGAAGTATTTCTGAGGCGCGTAGAACGGCAGGTGCGGGCGGTAGAACCCGCAAGCCATAAAGAAAGGCTTCGAGTGCTCCTCCGAGAGGTAGTCCGCCGTCCATTGCGCCAGTTGGGTGTCAGCCGTTTTTTCGTCGTCGACGTCGAGGCCGCTCCAGTCGAAACGGCCGCTGTTGAGTTTGTTCACCGGCGGATTGGGTGCCTGCAGGAAGCCGCGGAAGCTGTTGTAGTAGTCCCACGACGCGGCCTCGTTCAGCGTGTTGTGAAACGTCTTGCCGCCGCCAATCGCCTCGTAGCCGTGCAGCATGAAGTGCTGCGGCAGCGTTACGGCTAGTGGCATCGCGTCGCGCCAGACGTCGCCGTTGGTGTAGCAACCTGAGGTCGTCGGCCGCATACCGGTCATCAGACTCGCCCGAGAGGGGTTGCAGGACGGGGCCTGGCAGTAAGCTCGCCGGAAAGTGACGCCGCGTTTGGCGAGCGCGTCGATGTTCGGCGTGAGCGACTGCGGGTGTCCGCCGAGGACACCGATCCAGTCGTTCAAATCGTCGATCGATATCATGAGGACATTGGGGCCCGTGGCGCCCCCCCCTTGGCCGACCGCGCTGCCGGCGCATACGGCGCCCAGCCCCACACTTCTAAGCCATTCGCGTCGGGAAAGCATTTGCTCGCAATGATAGCGTGAACCGCGGGCCTTTGAGATGACCTTTAGTGGTAACCTGCTCAGGCAGCCTATGAGCAAAAGCACGCGCCGAGAAGCGCTCGGTGAGGAGCACGTCTAATGGCTTACAAAGACGTCGACGTCGCCATCATCGGCAGCGGCGCCTCTGGCGGAATGGCCGCTTGGAACCTCACCCGCAAGGGCATCAAGGTCTTGATGCTCGAAGCCGGTCAGAAGTTTGAGCGCAATCAATTCTGGTCGCACGTCAAACCCTGGGAAGCGCGCGAGCGCCGCCAACGCGGCGAATCGCCCCCGGACTGGTATGGGACTTCGGTGCGCGAGAGCCCGTACGAGACCCTGCCCGGCAAGCAGTTTTGGCTAGGCCGCGTATGGGGCGTCGGCGGTAAGACCAACATCTGGGGCCGCGTCTCGTTTCGCTATTCCGACTTGAACTTCCAAGAGCCCGCTAAGGACGGCTGGGAGATCCCCTGGCCCATCACCTACAAAGAAATCGCCCCCTACTACGACAACGTCGAGAAAAAGATTGGCGTGTGCGGAGGCGATGACGACACACCCTGGCTGCCCGGCTCTTCCAATCACCTGCCGCCGCCCAACCTGCGTTGCGGTGAAATGCTGCTGCGCAAAGCCGCGGCGAGGGCCAAGTATCCGGTCGTTAATATCCGCCGAGCCGTTCTGACGCGAGCCCACAACGGCCGCAACCGCTGCCACTACTGCGGCGCCTGCGAAAGCGGCTGCGACATCGGCGCGTTCTTTAACTCGTTCGACTATTTGCTGGCCGACGCGCTGGAGACTCAAAACCTCGAGCTGGTGACCAACGCTCTCGTCGAAGAAATCCTTGTCAACGACGAGGGGCTGGCGTCGGGCGTCCGCTACTTCGACCGGCGCACCGGCGACGAGCGGACCGTCCCGGCCAAGCGTGTGATCGTTGCGGCTTCGGCCGTCGACTCGACGCGCTTGTTGCTCAACTCCAAATCCCGCCAATATCCCAACGGCCTCGGCAACGGCTCCGACGTCATCGGTCGCTACCTGGTCGAGCAGATCCGGCTGAAGGTGCGGGCTTTCGCTCCTCAGTTAGTCGGCCGTCCCACCACCAATGACGACGGCATTTCGGGCGGACACATCTACATCCCCAGATTCGAGGCGACCGACGAAAAGCGCGGCTACCTTCGCGGCTTCGGCGTCCCGATCACGGGCGTCGGTTGCGCCTCGAACGCGAGCTTCGCCCAGAGTGTGGCCGGGTTCGGACTCTCCTACAAGCAGGCCGTCAAGGAGCTTTACCCGTCGTTGGTGGCGCTGCTCCCCTACGGCGAAGTCCTGCCCTACGAGCACAATCGCATCTCGGTGGAAGGCACGCCGAACGACCGCTTCGACTATCCCACGATTCGGATTGAGTACGACATCGGCGAAAACGAGCGCAAGATGATCTCGCGCATGTACGACGTGGTCGAAGAGATTCTGCACGAAATGAAGGCCGAGACGTTGCCCTACCAGCGCGGAAAGATCGAAATGCTGGGCACGGCGATCCACGAGCACGGCACCTGCCGCATGGGCGACGATCCAAGGAGCTCGGCGCTGAACAAATACAACCAGATGCACGAAGTGAAGAATGTCTTCGTGATGGACGGCAGCTCGTTCCCCACGGCGACCGAGAAGAATCCGACGCTAACGATTCTGGCGCTGGCGTGGCGGGCGAGCGACTACATGGCCGAGCAGATGAAGCGCGGCGAGGTCTAAGCTGTGCATGGCGAATTGCTAATTCCGTGAACATTTCTTCGATTTCGCAAGATTGTTAGGATCGTGCCATGCGCGATCTGGCCGTCCTGTTTCTCCATCTGTTGGCGACGGTGGCCCGACTCGCCGGTCCTGGCGGCGCCCGTTCCGTGCTGGCCGAATCCGTGCTCGTCAAGCAGCAAGTGCTGATCCTCAATCGCTCCCGGAGACGTTCACCCAACCTTCGCCCTTCCGATCGCATGGTCGCTGGTTTGTGTGCGCTCCTCATGCGTCCCCGCCGGTTGTTCCGTTCTGCTATCGTCATGAAACCCTCGACGCTCTTGAGGCTCCATCGAGCGCTGACCAAGCGGAAGTATCGCCGGCTTTTCTCATCCGGGGTCCCCAAGAAGGCTGGCCCAAAGGGCCCCCACCCAGGACGTCATGGCTGCCGTCCTCGACCTGAAGCAGCGGAATCCGACCTGGGGTTGTCCGCGGATCGCGCAACAGATCGCCCTGGCCTTCGGCATTGCAATCGATAGGGATGTTGTTCGGCGCATTCTCGCCGTTCGGTACCAGCCGGAACCAGATTCGTGTGGCCCCTCATGGCTGACGTTCCTCGGACATGCGAAAGACAGCCTCTGGAGCATCGACCTGTTGCGGTGCGAGTCAGCGATCTTGCGAAGCCATTGGGTGCTGCTGGTCATGGACCAGTGCACGCGGCGGATCGTCGGCTTCGGCATCCATGCAGGCATCGTGGATGGCAGAGCCTTGTGCTGCATGTTCAACCATGCCACTCGAGGGCATGCGACGCCGAAGTACCTCAGCTCCGACAACGATCCGCTGTACCGCTTCTACCAATGGCCGGCCAACCTGCGGGTGCTGTGGGTGAGCGAGGTCAAGAGTGTTCCTTATGTTCCGATGTCGCATCCGTTTGTCGAACGGTTGATCGGCACCCTGCGACGAGAATGCTTGGACCGGATGCTGTTCTGGTCCGCGCCCGACCTGGAACAGAAACTGTTCGAATTCCAGGACTTCTACAATGCTCATCGGGCGCATGCGTCGTTGCAAGGACGGACGCCAGTCCCGAAACCGAAGGATGTCGCAACGCTCAACCGCTGGGAAGAGCATTGCCGCGGACTCTATCAGACGCCGATCGCGGCTTGAAATCTGAAGGCGAAGACGCTGGCTGGTGGGTCGCCTCGCCCGTGTTTCTCCGTCCCTCGCGTGACGGCCATCGCGAAACCGACGAGCACGCTTCAGCAGCACCTCTTACGACCGGCATCCTAACCGTGTTACGGATGACTCCGGCTCACGCGACAAGAACCGCAGGCGATCTCTCAAGTTCTTACGAATTCGCCAGCCACAACCCGCCGATGCTGCTGATGCACGGCGAAAAGGATCTGTCTGTCCCCTACAACCAGAGCGAGCTGCTGTATGCAGCCCTTCAGAAGGCCGGCGTGGAGTCGCGGCTCTACAAGGTCGTTGGCGCCGATCACGGTTTCCGCAATCCAACGAATGACACGCCGGAGTCGCTTCTTAAGATGGCCGCTGAATTCTTTGACCGCCATCTCAAACCGGCGCCGTGATAAGAAACGGCGTTCGATCCGTCAGGCCGCACCTGCAGGCTCGTTGAGCTTTGACAGCCTGAAGGCCGGGACAGCAAGAGCGCTGAATCCCTAGCATCCAATTCGCGATGCAGCGTAGCCTAACGAGCAGAAAGAAAAGGACTTAACCGCCACCCGTGTGATAACTGTCAGAAAATCTCATTTCGCCGAGCTTTGACTTGTAAAGAGCGAGTCGGGCCTGCTTCGCTACAATCTCACCAACGTGATCGGGCAGACGATCGGCAACTACAAGGTCCTGGAGAAACTCGGTTCCAGGGCGATGGGATACTCGAACGGCTGCGACAGACGAACCGGTTCAATTTCGCGGCGCATGCGCAACTCTCATTGAACCTGGCTAGAGGTCTCAAGGAGTTGATAGATACGATAGCTCGTGCCGGGAACGGGTTCGTGCCTGCCGACTTCGCGCAATCCGAACTGATCTGGGCTTTCCGCTACCACCTCCGCAATGCGGTTGTAGCCCCCCGAATTGATCTCAACTACGAGAAAGTCAAAATCATTGCGCCGCAACGCGTCGACGGCGATGATGCGTCCCAAAGTCTCGTCCTGTTGCCGCGATGAGGAAACCTCTGAATCAATCGCACGCCAGACGCCGTCCTCTTGCAACCCCTCGAAGGTCGGAGTGAAGAAGTGTTGGCCCCACGCGACTTGCATTGAAATCCCGGATAAACGAATAGGCTTCCCGAAATTGACGGTCACACTCATACCCATCTCGAGCGGTCGTTGTGTTCGCCACACGGTGGAAACATCCCCATCTAGTGTAGTGCGCCATAAATAATGTAACTTATAGTATCTTCGTGTCGCCTTTACTAGTAGAAGGCACACGGATGCGAAGAGCAGAGCCAGTCCCATTGACGCAGGAGCAGCGTAGGCAGTTGGAGCGCTACGCGAACGGTCGTCGGGTCGCTGTTCGTCTGGCGTTGCGAGCCAGGATCATCGTGCTCGCCGCCGACGGTCTTGAGAACAAACGGATTGCCGCGCAGCTGTCGGTCTCGCGTCAGTTGGTGGCGCGCTGGCGAAGCCGTTTTCTTGAATCCGGCGTCGCCGGCATCGAAAAGGACGCCCCGCGGCCCGGCCGTAAGCCCGCCATCTGCTCCCCAACAGTGCAACAGATCATCCACAAGACGACCCGCGAAACGCCAGCCAACGCCACCCATTGGAGCCGCCGCACGATGGCCGCCGCGGTCGGCGTCAGCGCCTCCACCGTGGGTCGCATTTGGCGCGCCCACGGCCTCAAGCCGCATCGCGTCAAGACCTTCAAACTCAGCAACGACCCGCGCTTCGCCGAAAAACTCGACGACATCATCGGACTTTATCTCAACCCGCCCGAGCATGCCCTCGTTCTTTGCCTCGACGAGAAGTCACAGATTCAAGCCCTCGACCGCACCCAGCCCGGCCTACCCCTGAAAAAGGGACGCGGCCGGACCATGACCCACGACTACAAACGCAACGGCACAACCACCTTGTTCGCCGCGCTCAACACGCTCGACGGCTCGGTGATCGGAACCTGCATGCCCAAGCACCGCCACCAAGAATGGCTGCGCTTCTTGCGCTTGCTTGAAAACCAGACCCCCAAGGACAAGCAGATCCATTTGATCGTGGACAACTATGCCACTCACAAACACGCCACGTGAAACGCTGGCTGCAGCGCAATAAACGCTTCCACGTCCATTTCACGCCCACCTCAGCGTCGTGGCTGAACATGGTGGAGAGGTTCTTCCGAGACCTCACCGATAAGCGCATCCGCCACGGTGTCTTTCGTAGCGTCGGCGAACTCACCACCGCCATCGAAGACTACATCGCTCGACACAATCAGCAGCCCAAGCCCTTCATCTGGACTGCTACCGCTTCCGACACCCTTGAGAAGGTCAAGCGCGGCAAAGCCGCTCTTCTTAAGGTTCAATCTGATTGACGCACTACACTAGCATGCGGTCAAGATGCCATGGATCGTGCGACGCCGTCAGAGACCAGGCTTCGGTTCCCACGATCGGCTGGTTGCGATTGAAGAACGCCAATTCATGGATACGCCAAAAATCGCCCACTCGGTCTCCGTCTTGGATGATGCGGAGAGCCGAAAAAGTGTCAGTGTTCCAGCGACCCTCGACCAATAGGCCTGGCTGAAAGTCGATATTGGCGAGACTGAACAATTGATCTGCGATTTCCATGTTCGGCACACCCTCGCCTGCTATCCACACTTGGGAGTTGATATAGGTTCGCGGAAGATCGACAAGGCTAAACACTTTCGAAGATGGGCCGGCATGCCTGTTGATAAACTGGGCCGGCCGAAACCCCGGCACGTGGCGCACGATGTAGCTGTAGTCAGGCTCAATTCGTAACGCTGCCCGCAGCGGAAACTCGCTGATCGCCCAGGGCAGCGCCGGGTGCCAGCGGCTCACGATTGGCGGCCAGTTGCTCCCGGCATGGATGACGAGAATGACAACCGCCAAGAAACGGCCCGCCCTTGATCCAAATCGCGTCAGAATGAAGCCGAAAGGAAACGTGGCGAACACCGCCGCGGGCATCAGGAATCGAGTCCCCGCGTTGAAAAGCCAGGGCAGGGCGGTGACCGCGGCAGCCAAGAGGAACCATCGCTGCCGGCGCTCGCGAACAGCGAACAGGCCGAGCGGAAGCAATAGCCACACGGGGCCAAAGAAACCACCGAGACGCCCTCCTCCGGTCGTCAACTCGAGAATCGTCTCAACCGGTTCGTAAAGGGCATGACGGCTCACTCCACCCCGACGGTAGTCCGCCACATGATCGCGGTATTCGCTTTCCCAGTGGTCGGAATTGTAGGCATTTGGAAAGACACCGTTCAGGAACGGAGCAGTCGGGTTCCCGGTGAGGATCGCGTTGCGGATCAGCCAGGGAGAAAACAGTATCGCGGCGATCAGCGATGCTTGCAGCATGCGTCGCAGGGCCGGCTTCTCTCCGCCTCGGGACCACGCCAGCGCGAGCAGCGCCGCAGTGGACCCGAACACCGCGGTGTATTTGATGGACACAGCGAAACCCGCGAAGACGCCGATAATCCACGGCCAAGCCGAGTCGCGATCGCCGACCCACAGAGTCAATGCGTAGAACGTGAGGAACTGATAGAACGTCAACGCCGCATCGTTGTAGGTCGAGGCGCCATCGGTCCCCACGACAGACGAGCAGCCGAATAGGATGACCGCGGCGACGCCCACCTTTGACATATCTAGTCGGCGAGCCAATAGCAGCATTGCAACCAGCGTCGCCGCCAAGAACGCGAAATGCACGAGCTTGGCCGCCGAGTGACGACCGAACGCATACGCGAACAAATAAAGCATTTCCATCCCCTGGGAGAGAAATGCATAAAAGCTCCATGTTATGTCGGCAAATCCGTGATGCCGATAGTATTCGGTCACGAGTCCCAGGTGATACAGGGTCGCGTCGGGAAGGATCTCAGGGGCCAGCGCGTTGATGAAGTAAAGCGCCCCAAACGGAATAGAGACAATTGCAAGCAGGGCGCACCAGCGACGCTCACCGAATCTCGGCATGTGTACGGTCTCTTTCACAGGATCCCTACCCCAGCGCCAGTAGATCCACGTCGCGGCGAGAACGAGCACGACAAATGAGAGGTCGTACACGAGCCCGAACGCGCATAGTGCGAACACGCAAAGGCTCAGAACTGTGGCACCCAAGGCGAATCGGAATAACCGCAGTTCACCGACCGCCAAGCTGCGGTGAAGGTGTGTGAGACGGTTGAGGAGGGCGGCGCCCAAACCGTAACTCGCCAAAAGCGTCAGTGCTGCACCGGCAAGAATGGATAGCAATTTCCCAAGGTCTGGCATTTACGCGAACGGAGGCCACGATTGTAACGCTCGGAACTAGACACCCTCACAAGTGGCGCGTGGTCGGGTAGTGTCCGCGAATCGGTCCGGTTGTCAAGTCGTCGTTCCCGAAAGCTATGCCCGAGGATCGATGGGTAGAGGCCTGAAAACTTCGACCACCTCGGTGTTTGTCAGGACCTTCGGAGCAGCTTGAGCGCGGCAAGAGCGGGTTGCTAAACCCTGTTGCGGTCCGACTAGCCGAACCTGTCGAGAGAGTAGCCCGACAAGCCTGAAAATCACCCAATTCGAACACGTCAGCAACTATCCGATCGTCAAGAGTCGACTAATTCGAACTTTGGCTACGTCAGGAGAAAACCCATGGTAGAGAACGCTCTGTCCTCCGAGCGAGATTTGAAGACCACGCGATCGCGATCCAAGGCTGGGCAGTAAGCAGGAGCATCCTTTACCCACGGCAGCCGAGCTGGCTTGGCCCCTCAGCGACAGCGTCGCTCTGGCCCAAATCACCTCAGTGATCTCAATACGCGAGATGTGCCAGACTAGGACCCGAAAATGAAGCTGACTGCTGACGAAACGCGGCTCAACCCCGGGGCCATGGCGACAAGTAACGCCCGTGAGATTAGAACAAATTCTAATCCTGTGGAGATCATGTGATGGCGGCCACCCGCGGGCGCCGGGTCGCGGCGATACTGCTGCTCGCATGGGCTTGCAGTTCAACTGAGGAAGCTATAGAAAGGTTCGAAGTCCGTCGGCCGACCCAAAATTTCGAACTTCGTCGGCCGACTCCACAAGAGGCGTTTTCGCCAGATCGCAAGGCGGTGCCTTGGACAAACCTAGGGGAAGGGGCGAACGAAGAGCGGCTCGTGAGCGGCTTTTCTCCACCCGACCATCCCGCCTGGCGGTGGACTGAGCCAAAGTTTCAGCTGTACCTCGATCCGATTCACGATTCACGGAAGAGCTACCTTGCGATAGATTTCGCGGTCACCAAGGAGCATATTGATCAGGCGGGAGAGGTCACTCTGAAGGCCCTCGTTGAGGGAGAACTCGTCGCCGCATCAGCTTTTGAAAAAGATGGACGCCGGGAGATCAGCGTCGAGGTGCCTCGGCGCCTGACCGACAACAAGGCTCATGTCGCCATCGAATTCCAGGTCGATCCTCCTTTCAAGCTAAACGATTCTGATCTGCGAGGTGTTGTCGCTCTAGGCGCCGGTTTTCGCAACTACTATTCGACAAGTGAACTGCGGAAACGGCAAGTGGAGCAGGCGAAGGCGGCCTACACCGAACTCGTCAAACAATACCCGGAGAAGATTCCAACGGCGGAGCGTAATCGATTGCAGCTGCTGTTTCACGACCTGGACATCTGGCGGTCGATGTGGTTTCAGGGCGTCGAGGTCATCAAGAACCCGCTGGATCTGTGGATGGCCCAGCAGGTGATCTACGAGTTACAGCCGAAGTACATCGTCGAGACCGGCACGTTTAAGGGCGGCTCCGCGCTGTATTGGGCCCACACCCTGCGCGGAATGAGTCTTGACGATTCTAGGGTATTGACAGTGGACATTGAGAACTTGGCAGCGGATGCGCGAACGAACCCGCTTTGGGACGAATACGTGCAATTCTATCTCGGCAGTTCGACCGACGAGCGCATTGTCGCCGAGATCGCTGAGCAAATCCGAGGGAAGACGACAATTGTCTTCCTCGATAGCGACCATCGCGCACACCATGTCAAACGCGAGCTTGAGATGTACGCGCCACTCGTCAGCCCCGGGAGCTACATCGTGGTTGAGGACACGCATATCGACGCACTGGGGACTCAGCCAGCGATCGAAGCCGGTCCAATGGCGGCAATCGAAGAGTTTCTCGCAAGCGACGCAGGCAAGGACTTCGAGCGTGATCTGAGCCGCGAAGCGTTCGTTTTGACCTTTAACCCAGGCGGCTGGCTGAAGCGCAAGAGTAGCTGAAGCGAAGCGTTCTGGACGATCAGAAGTATACCTTCAGAGCTTTCCAGATGGAGGAGTCAAGTAGCCAGCCTCGAAAAACGGGGGCTCAAGTCCACGGTGGAGTCGCGAAGGGTCCAAATTCTCCTATGTCGAGAACACAACGTTGTTATCCGCACCTGTGAGGGCAGAGCCAACTTTTTCTGCAGGTGAGCCGACCCGGCTGTTCGCACATGCAAGCATGGTGACGCCGCGCCCATACTTTCAATACGATGTATCTCCTGACGGACAGCGGTTCCAACCGCCGGTTCCAGTGGGAGAAACGCCGGAACCCGCCATCCATATCATCCAAAACTGCAAGAAGAGTTCCGCGAACGCAAATAGGCTAAAGGATAGATCAGAAAAGACTTAGTGGAGTGCACCCCAAAACTGAGACAGATGAAAGTGGGACAATTTTCAGTGAATGGAAAAGGAGTCCCCGATGAGAGAGAGAAAAGATAGGGTTGCGAGGAAGCAGCGCTCGTATGAAGTTGAGTTCAAGGAATTGGCGGTAAGCCGCATGCTTCGCGGTGAGAACGTCGTCAAATTGAGCGGTGAGTTGGACGTGCGGCGCAGCGTGTTGTATCGCTGGCGCGACACCTACCGCGCCGAGGGACGCAGCGGTCTTGAGCGGCGTCAAGGGCGGCCGCGTCCCGGACAAGAGGTTGTGCAATTGGATAGCGATCCGAGCGCCGATCGCATTGCCGAACTCGAACGCCTAGTCGGTCAACAAGCGGCGGAATTGGATTTTTTCGAACGAGCCTTCAACGCCTTAAAACCGGCGATGCCGAACCAAGTCGCTCGCAACGCGAGCGGCTCTACAGCGTCATCGACGAAATTCGCGTTGAAGGCCGACTCAGCGTCGAGCGCGCCTGTGCACTCGGAGAAGTCAGCCGAGCCGGATATTACCGGCAATTAGAGCGAGACAAGCCTGTCGAATCCAACCTGGAAGTGCGTGACCGTATGCAACGCATTACGCTCGCAAATCGCCGCTACGGCTATCGTCGAGTGACCGCCGAACTGCGTAGGCAGGGCTTTACGGTGAACCACAAGAAGGTCTTGCGGCTGATGCGCAACGACAATCTGCTGGCGATACGCAAGCGCCGCTACGTATTGACGACGGACTCGGATCAGCACCGCGCGATCTACCCAAACTGGGCCAAAAACCTGCAGATCGACGGTCTCGATCAGCTCTGGCAGGCCGCCATCAGCTACGTGCGCATGCGCCGTTCGTTCGTCTACTTGGCGGTCGTGATGGACTCGTATTCCCGGCGCGTGGTGGGCTGGGAATTGGGGCCTTCCCTCGAGGCCATATTGGCAGTGAACGCGCTGCGCAAAGCGATCGAGTTTCGCTGTCCGAAGCCGGGGCTGGTGCATCATTCCGATCAAGGCACGCAATATACCTCGCGGGCTTATGTCAGTCTGCTGGAAGAAAACGGCGCGTTGATCTCGATGAGCCGGCGAGGAAACCCGTACGACAAGGCGCGCATGGAAAGTTTTATGAAGACGCTCAAAAGCGAGGAGGTGAACCTACAGACGTATCAATCGATGGACGAAGCGCGCGCTTCGATCGAGGAGTTTATCGACGCGGTGTACAACCAAAAGCGGCTGCATTCGGCGCTGGGATATCGGCCTCCGCAGGAGTTCGAGCAGTTGTTGCCGTCGAGCGAAGAGCTCAGAAATCCGCAGTTTGAGTTTTCTGAGGCATGAGGAAATCTATCGAGACAGTGGTCGCACTCGGGACGGGAGAATGTCCCGCCCCGAGCGCTCATCGTCTCGCTGAGTTTCCAGCCGGGTATTGCTTGGCGGGTTGCTCTCCAGCATTGCCCGCCTCCGCTTTCCCGGCCGTTTTCAAGTGTGCGGCACGTTCGCCGAAAAGGCTATACTTTTTCAGCGAACGGCAACTGTCCCATTTTTAAGCTGTCTCAGCTTAGGGGTGCATGCCATAGGAGGAAATCGCCCGATTCCTGTCGGGAAATCTCCATGTCACGCGAAGACAGCAGGTTTGATTCGCTCGCGCCGCCTGGCGCTACAATCTCAACGTTGTTTTCGGTCAGACCACCGTCTCGCCCAAGATCGTAGTGAGTTTCGCCGAACGAGGCACAGGGTTCACGGTCCGAGCGATTGGGTTAGGAAGTTTGGAGGGTCCATGATAAAGACCACCGATGCGGCTACTCCCATTAATCGCGGAGTTGCGACGCGCCGCCACCTCATTCAATGTGTGGGCGCCGCTCTCGCGCAGTCCGCGGTAATGACGCGGAATCTGTTAGCGGGTCGCCCTGCCCAAGCGGCCACAGAACAAGGGCCGGGCGGACGCCAAGCAGCAAACGACGATCATGTCCCTTACGGAGAGAGCACACTGCCGAGAGGGATTCGCTCTCGTTTCGTTCACAACGTCAACGGCTTGACGATGCATGTTCTGGAGGCTGGGTAC
Organism: Bryobacterales bacterium; assembly: GCA_965247305.1. Classification (GTDB taxonomy): domain Bacteria; phylum Acidobacteriota; class Terriglobia; order Bryobacterales; family UBA6623; genus CATQHP01. Next base: position 1,268,529 of record OZ252030.1, read on the forward strand.
GAACCCTCCGACCGACCCTGCGTCTTGTTGCTGCATGGGTTCCCAGAGTTAGCGTATAGCTGGAGAAAGGTCATGCTGCCGTTGGCCGAGGCCGGCTTCCACGTGATCGCTCCCGACCAGCGAGGCTATGGGCGCACCACAGGTTGGGACAGCGACTATGACGGGGACTTGGGCTCTTTTCGGTTTCTCAACTTGGTAAGGGACGCAGTGGGGCTGGTCTCCGCTCTGGGCTACCGTTCGGTTGCAGCGGTGGTTGGGCATGACTTTGGCTCACCAGTCTCGGCCTGGTGCGCTCTGCTACGGCCCGACGTATTCCGCTCCGTGGCTCTGATGAGTGCTCCGTTTGCGGGACCACCGGCGCTGCCGTTCAATACCCAGACTGACTCTCCACCAGCCACTGCGTCGGATAGCCAAGATATCAACGACGAGCTAGCGGCTCTGCCTCGCCCCCGCAAACACTATCAGTGGTACTACACGACACGCGGGGCTGACGACAACATGCGCAACTGTCCACAGGGAATTCATGACTTGCTGCGTGCCTACTATCACTTCAAGAGCGCGGACTGGAAGCAGAACAATCCCTTCCCACTGAAATCATGGAGTGCCGGGGAACTCGCGAAACTCCCGACCTACTACGTCATGGATCTAGACCAGGGAATGGCGGAGACGGTTGCGTCGGAGATGCCGTCGGCGGATGAGATTGAAGCCTGCGAATGGCTCCCTGAAGGAGAATTGCGCGTCTACAGCAGCGAGTTTGGCAGGAACGGGTTCCAAGGCGGGCTGCAGTGGTATCGCTGCACGAAAGATCCGAGGTTCAGAGCCGAACTAGAAGTCTTCTCGGGACGAACGATTGATATACCGTCGGTTTTCATCGCGGGGGCAAGCGACTGGGGCGTCTACCAGAGACCCGGAGGTCTGGAGAGGATGCAGAAGAGCGCATGTACCCGCATGCGAGGGGTTCATCTCGTTGACGGGGCTGGCCACTGGGTACAACAAGAACAGCCTGACGAGGTCAGTAAGCTGCTGATCCGGTTCCTGCGTGGGGCATAACAGCCTCACAACGAGAACGAAATCTTTGAGAATCGGTGTGACAGTTTCGGTGAGCAAGTACAGGACGACGCATTGCGAATCAAGCGACTTGAGGCCGCTGCTTCGAGAGCCAAATCTCGTTCGAACTCAGTTTCGGCTACCTGAAGGGCGACTCCGCGCCTGTTGAGGCAAACGCTCGCTGCGCTGGCCTGCCGTGCGAGCGGTCTGACGAAGCGGCAGGCCGAAGACGACCCGCAGTGTCAACGCGGTCAAGATCGCGATGTTCGAGTAGCGCCGCTGGCCTCCGCGCAGACCGTTCTTGGGTGGTGTCCATGCGGCAATCGCCTCCTCGCTCAGCCAGATCGTGACGTCGCCGCGATTCCTGAGGCCACGCTCGTACTCCCTCCAGTTCTGGACTCTGTACTTCGTCTTGTACTTGCGGTTAACTCGACTCGACTTCGATGCGGCCATGACGTTGTTTCAATGCATAGGCAATGAAGAGCGAGTGTCCTCCTGGCGGGAATAATAAGTCGGGCGCGGCTGCCTTGGGCAGCGGCCCCGAAACCCAAACCCAGGAGGACAAAATGCACTATATCGGACTCGACGTTCACAAGAAAACCATCGCCTATTGCGCCAAGACGGCCGACGGCGCGATCGTTGACGAAGGCACGATCCAGGCGCTGCGCCCGGAGCTTGAAGAGTGGGTGTCCAGGCGACCCGCGCGCTGGAAGGGCACGCTCGAAGCCACTATGTTCAGCGGCTGGATCTACGACACGCTGGAACCCCACGCCGCCGATCTAGCGGTCGCGCATCCGGCATCGCTGGAAGCCATCACCCGCGCCAAAAAGAAGAGCGACAAACTCGACAGCCGCAAACTTTCCGATCTCACCCGCATCAACATGGTGCCGCGTGTCTGGATGCCGCCGCGCCAACAACGCGAGCTGCGCCGCCTGCTACGCTTTCGCAACCGCCTCGTTCAACAAGCGGTCTGGAACAAGAACCGTATCGCCACGCTGTTGATGGAACTCGGCGAACCTTACACCAAATCCAAACTCCACACCAAGAAATACTTCGAGCCCTTCGGCGATCAACTCGAAGCCTGCGAAACAGACCTGTTGCTGCTCGGCGTCAGCCGCGATCGCGTCGAGGCGACACTCTCGATCGTGCGCAAGATCGAGAACAAGTTGCTCACGCATGCACTACTCGCCAAGCGCGTCGAGTTGCTGCGCACGATCCCCGCAGTCGGCGCGATCACCGCGCTGACCTGGACATTAGAGATCGGCGATGTCAAGCGCTTCGGAAAGATCGACCAGGCGGTGAGCTACTGCGGACTGTGTTCGCGCTTGGACGAGTCGGCCGGCAAGTCGCGGCGCGGCCCGCTGTCGAAACAACGTAACGGACACTTGCAACACGTGCTGATCGAGGCTGCGAAATTGGCGCCGCGCTGGAACGAGCAACTGGCGCGGCTGCACGCGGACGAAGTCGCACGCGGCCACCGCAACCAGGCGACGGTGGCGGTGGCGCGCAAACTGGTAGCGCTGTTGTTGGCGGTCGAACGTCGCGGCACGGGCTACGAGCGCCGCGAGTAACGAGTTGGAAACGACGATTTCCCGCCGGGCCCCGCCGTGAGGGGACTGCGTGAAAGCCCGCGGGTGAGTCGACGCCAAGCGCGTTGTTTCGGGGCCGGCGGGATCTAGTTTTTGGGCCTCAACTGAATCTCCCGCGACGGCGCCCGCGAGGACACTTGCGAGCGCCCGAGGCGGCAAATGGATGTCTGGCCGCGTTTTTCAAACGGCGCCAAATTGACGGATTGGGCAGGGCAATCGTCGTGGAGCGAATTCTAAAACTCAGCCGTGGGAGAGCGCCGCGTTCGCCCGCGAACCGTCGACGTACGCGCCGCCGCGGGACCTGTCAACCGTCCGCTACGCCGCGTCCTACGGACGCGCCTGGAGTTTGGCCTTTCACTAGATGGGACGCGCGGTAAGCACGTTCTTGAGTTGTCTGGGATCTGAGAATGCTTGTGTCTCAAAACATTTTGAGGTATTCTTGTATCTAGTTGTTTAGCTTGTTGTGTAACTAGATTCATTTCCAAGGAGACCTCATGTCCTTCCCCACCAAACTGCAGTTGATCAAGCGCAAGGCTTCCCAACAGTTCTACGTCAACTTCCCCTCCGCCAGCGCTCAGATGCTCGACTTCCAGCCCGGCGAACAGCTCGAATGGATCCTGCTCGACCGCTCCCAACTCGTGCTCAATCGTTTGCAACCTCCGCCCGTCGAGTTGAAAAAAAACTCCCGATCGAGTCGTCGACACCTTCTCCCGACTCTTCGCCAAAGGCCTCAACCCCCACGCCCGACAAAGCGTGAACGACCACCTCACCCGCCTCGCTCTCGGTGCCGCCGTCTGCCTCGGCCGCTCCACCATCACCGGCCTGCTACATGCCTCCGGCGAGAGCTTTCAGGACTGGAGCGCCGGCTACCGCCTGTTCTCGCAACAACGCGTCGAGCCGCAACGCCTGCTCGATGCCTCGCGCCGCGAGGTGCTCGCTCGCTTGCCGCCCGAGGCTCCCTTGGTCGTCGCCATCGACGATACACTGCTCGCCAAGTCGAGTCTCAAAACGCCCGGCGTGAGTTGGCGGCGCGATCCGCTTGGACCCAAGTTTCAGGCCAACTTGATTCTCGCGCAGCGCTTCTTGCAATTCTCGGCAGCGCTGCCTCCCAGCGAGCGGCAGCAGCCGGCGCGACTCATTCCGATCGGCTTGGAACACGCGCCGACTCCGCGCCGACCGTCGAAGAAGGCCACGGACGAGGTTTGGAAACAGTACCGGCGCGAGGCTCGCAAGTGCAGCTTGACGGCCCTCGCCGCCAGGCACATCGCGCGCTTGCGCGAGGCCATGAACGCCGATCCCGGAGGCGCTGACAGAGCCTTGCACCTCGTCGTTGATGGCGCTTACACCAACCGCACGGTGTTCGGATCGTTGCCCGCCGAGGTGACGTTGATCGGCCGCATTCGTTCCGACGCCAAGCTGTATCATCTGCCCCTCGAGCAGCCCGGCAAAGGCCGCAGGCGTTGTTACGGCGAACGCGCGCCGACGCCCGAGCAACTCCGCCAGGACGACAACGTGCCGTGGCAAACGGTCGAGGTTTTTGCCGCCGGCAGCCTGCACCAGTTCAAAGTGAAGACGCTCGCGCCGCTGCGTTGGCGGCCGGCGGGAGGCAAGCGGGACTTGCGTTTGGTGGTGATCGCACCGTTGGGTTATCGGCCGCGGGCGGGCTCGAAGGTGCTGTATCGCAAGCCGGCGTATTTGATTGTCAGCGATCCGAGTTTGGGGCTGGAGCAGATCGTGCGGCAGTACGTTTGGCGCTGGGAGATCGAGGTCAACTTCCGTGAGCAGAAGACGCTGTTGGGAGTCGGACAGGCGCAGGTGCGGCAGCCGGACGCGGTCGAGCGGGTCCCTCAATTTATGACGGCGGTGTATGCACTACTGCTGTTGGCGGGCGCGAGTTGGAGCCGCCAACAGGGCGTGGACGACGCCTTGCCGCGACCGCACTGGCGACGCCGCTCGCAGCCGCAACGGCTCACCACGCAACGGCTGATCAGCCACCTGCGGGCCGAGCTTTGGGCGGACGGCGTGCAGCGGCAACATTTCTGCGGCTTGCGGAACACTTCGCAATCCAACACGAAGCTGCAGAAACTCCCAAGAGGCGCTCCGCCTGCAGCAATCTACGCTTCCGGCTAACGCCAATCCCCTATTTCCGCACCCTACCCCAAACTTCAACCCTCTTTGAACAGCCAAACTCCAGGGGGCGTAGCTTGCTACGCCCTGGAGTTTGGCCTTTCACTAGATGGGACGCGCGGTAAGCACGTTCTTGAGTTGTGAGGGATCTGAGAATGCTTGTGTCTCAAAACATTTTGAGGTATTCTTGTATCTAGTTGTTTAGCTTGTTGTGTAACTAGATTCATTTCCAAGGAGACCTCATGTCCTTCCCCACCAAACTGCAGTTGATCAAGCGCAAGGCTTCCCAACAGTTCTATGTCAACTTCCCCTCCGCCAGCGCTCAGATGCTCGACTTCCAGCCCGGCGAACAGCTCGAATGGATCCTGCTCGACCGCTCCCAACTCGTGCTCAATCGTTTGCAACCTCCGCCCGTCGAGTTGAAAAAAAAACTCCCGATCGAGTCGTCGACACCTTCTCCCGACTCTTCGCCAAAGGCCTCAACCCCCACGCCCGACAAAGCGTGAACGACCACCTCACCCGCCTCGCTCTCGGTGCCGCCGTCTGCCTCGGCCGCTCCACCATCACCGGCCTGCTACATGCCTCCGGCGAGAGCTTTCAGGACTGGAGCGCCGGCTACCGCCTGTTCTCGCAACAACGCGTCGAGCCGCAACGCCTGCTCGATGCCTCGCGCCGCGAGGTGCTCGCTCGCTTGCCGCCCGAGGCTCCCTTGGTCGTCGCCATCGACGATACACTGCTCGCCAAGTCGAGTCTCAAAACGCCCGGCGTGAGTTGGCGGCGCGATCCGCTTGGACCCAAGTTTCAGGCCAACTTGATTCTCGCGCAGCGCTTCTTGCAGTTCTCGGCAGCACTGCCTCCCAGCGAGCGGCAGCAGCCGGCGCGACTCATTCCGATCGGCTTGGAACACGCGCCGACTCCGCGCCGACCGTCGAAGAAGGCCACGGACGAGGTTTGGAAACAGTACCGGCGCGAGGCTCGCAAGTGCAGCTTAACGGCCCTCGCCGCCAGGCACATCGCGCGCTTGCGCGAGGCCATGAACGCCGATCCCGGAGGCGCTGACAGAGCCTTGCACCTCGTCGTTGATGGCGCTTACACCAACCGCACGGTGTTCGGATCGTTGCCCGCCGAGGTGACGTTGATCGGCCGCATTCGTTCCGACGCCAAGCTGTATCATCTGCCCCTCGAGCAGCCCGGCAAAGGCCGCAGGCGTTGTTACGGCGAACGCGCGCCGACGCCCGAGCAACTCCGCCAGGACGACAACGTGCCGTGGCAAACGGTCGAGGTTTTTGCCGCCGGCAGCCTGCACCAGTTCAAAGTGAAGACGCTCGCGCCGCTGCGTTGGCGGCCGGCGGGAGGCAAGCGGGACTTGCGTTTGGTGGTGATCGCACCGTTGGGTTATCGGCCGCGGGCGGGCTCGAAGGTGCTGTATCGCAAGCCGGCGTATTTGATTGTCAGCGATCCGAGTTTGGGGCTGGAGCAGATCGTGCGGCAGTACGTTTGGCGCTGGGAGATCGAGGTCAACTTCCGTGAGCAGAAGACGCTGTTGGGAGTCGGACAGGCGCAGGTGCGGCAGCCGGACGCGGTCGAGCGGGTCCCTCAATTTATGACGGCGGTGTATGCGCTACTGCTGTTGGCGGGCGCGAGTTGGAGCCGCCAACAGGGCGTGGACGACGCCTTGCCGCGACCGCACTGGCGACGCCGCTCGCAGCCGCAACGGCTCACCACGCAACGGCTGATCAGCCACCTGCGGGCCGAGCTTTGGGCGGACGGCGTGCAGCGGCAACATTTCTGCGGCTTGCGGAACACTTCGCAATCCAACACGAAGCTGCAGAAACTCCCAAGAGGCGCTCCGCCTGCAGCAATCTACGCTTCCGGCTAACGCCAATCCCCTATTTCCGCACCCTACCCCAAACTTCAACCCTCTTTGAACAGCCAAACTCCAGCCGCGTCCTACGGACGCGCAGTGGACAGAACCCGCCCCGCCGCGAAAAACCGACCTAATAAGCAGGCGAACCCAGCTTGTGGCCACCCGAAAATGCCTGCCGCCATCTATTCCTTGACAAATACCTATCATGGATGGATGTCCCCTCTATCTTCATGATGGATCGGGACCCCGAGGAGATGTCAGCGAGGAACCGAAGGGGATTCATGCACCAACGCCCCCAACCGCGCAAAATCGGATTGATCATTGCGATCAGCCCGCCCACCGGCTGGGATCGAGAGCCTCGGAAGATCTCCTTGAGCTTGCCAAGCAATGCCGTCCGCTTCTTGCCTTGCGGCATACGTAGCGGCATCCATCGTCCCCGCCGAGAGCGGATTCGACGAAACTCAAAACCGAGAAAACCAAAACTCTCTCCTTGCCCGAGGTCCACCTTGCGGCTCTTGTCCTCCTTCACCTCCACTTGTAGCTTGGCCAACTCCTCAAGCAGTCAATTCTCCACCGCCTGCCGAAGCCATTGCCGGCGCGGATGCGAGTCGATCAGGATCACCAGATCATCGGCGAACCTGGCATACTCAACTCCCGTCCAGCTCTGGAAACGCGTCGCATCTTTCGCTCGTTCCAGCATCTTGTCCACCTCGTTGAGGTACACATTGCTGAGCAACGGCGAAATCACTCTGCCCTGCGGCACACCTTGCTTCCCCGACGCCTTCAGTAGCAACTTCAAGAGCCACAAAACCTCGTCGTCTCGCACCCGCCGCGCTACTTTCTCCAGCACGATATGATGCCGCACTGTGTCGAAGTAGGTTCGCAGATCGAGATCAATCACGTAGGTCTTGCCCCTGATAATCGCCTCCGAAACGCGCCGGACAGCGGCGTGTGCCGACTTCTTCGGCCGGTAGCCAAACGACCCCGGTTGAAAGTCCGCCTTAAAGATCGGTTCCAGGATCAGCTTCAACGCTCCCTGGACCACCCGGTCCCGGATCGATGGAATCGAAAGTTGGCGTACTTTGCCCCCTTCCTTGGGTATCTCCACCTTCCGTGCCCGTTGAGGTCGATAGCTACGCTGCACCAACTCCTCACGAAGCTGTTCAAGAAACTCCTCGACACCTTCGGCTTCGACCGCCTCAAACTTCACTCCGTCAATACCCGGAGCGCCGTTGTTGCGCCTCGCTAGCCGATAGGCTTCCCGAAGGGTCTCTCGCTTGCAAACATGAACGTACAAACCCCAAAAGCGCCAAGACGGTTCAGACTTCGCCTTGACGTATAGTCTTCGTCTCAGGTCTTGCAGACTAATGGACGCGTTTGTCATTCGCCCCTGCCTCCCTTGTTGACCAAGACTTCATGTGCAGCAAGGCCCCTTCGCTCCACGGGCGTTACCCCGCTTCTTCACTACTACGGACCTAGTGTAGTGCGTCAATCAGATTGAACCTTAAGAAGAGCGGCTTTGCCGCGCTTGACCTTCTCAAGGGTGTCGGAAGCGGTAGCAGTCCAGATGAAGGGCTTGGGCTGCTGATTGTGTCGAGCGATGTAGTCTTCGATGGCGGTGGTGAGTTCGCCGACGCTACGAAAGACACCGTGGCGGATGCGCTTATCGGTGAGGTCTCGGAAGAACCTCTCCACCATGTTCAGCCACGACGCTGAGGTGGGCGTGAAATGGACGTGGAAGCGTTTATTGCGCTGCAGCCAGCGTTTCACCGTGGCGTGTTTGTGAGTGGCATAGTTGTCCACGATCAAATGGATCTGCTTGTCCTTGGGGGTCTGGTTTTCAAGCAAGCGCAAGAAGCGCAGCCATTCTTGGTGGCGGTGCTTGGGCATGCAGGTTCCGATCACCGAGCCGTCGAGCGTGTTGAGCGCGGCGAACAAGGTGGTTGTGCCGTTGCGTTTGTAGTCGTGGGTCATGGTCCGGCCGCGTCCCTTTTTCAGGGGCAGGCCGGGCTGGGTGCGGTCGAGGGCTTGAATCTGTGACTTCTCGTCGAGGCAAAGAACGAGGGCATGCTCGGGCGGGTTGAGATAAAGTCCGATGATGTCGTCGAGTTTTTCGGCGAAGCGCGGGTCGTTGCTGAGTTTGAAGGTCTTGACGCGATGCGGCTTGAGGCCGTGGGCGCGCCAAATGCGACCCACGGTGGAGGCGCTGACGCCGACCGCGGCGGCCATCGTGCGGCGGCTCCAATGGGTGGCGTTGGCTGGCGTTTCGCGGGTCGTCTTGTGGATGATCTGTTGCACTGTTGGGGAGCAGATGGCGGGCTTACGGCCGGGCCGCGGGGCGTCCTTTTCGATGCCGGCGACGCCGGATTCAAGAAAACGGCTTCGCCAGCGCGCCACCAACTGACGCGAGACCGACAGCTGCGCGGCAATCCGTTTGTTCTCAAGACCGTCGGCGGCGAGCACGATGATCCTGGCTCGCAACGCCAGACGAACAGCGACCCGACGACCGTTCGCGTAGCGCTCCAACTGCCTACGCTGCTCCTGCGTCAATGGGACTGGCTCTGCTCTTCGCATCCGTGTGCCTTCTACTAGTAAAGGCGACACGAAGATACTATAAGTTACATTATTTATGGCGCACTACACTAGGTAGGGTCGGGAACTGGCGCGGTGGCCCGTCAGGACGTCGGCTTGGCTGTATCCGGGGTTTCCCCCTTCGTGCCCGTTTAGCCGTGTCCGTGGCTCCGTTTCCAGCTCCCGCCACCTCGCACGCAGCGTGCGGATTTCCCGCACTACGCGCTCCTGCACACTTCACGACAAGATTTATGAGACGTATCCGCTCGGAGCCGCTTTCGTAGACAGCCCAGGAGTCGTCACCCAAATCTGAGTGTCCGCTCCCACCATCGACTACTCCACCGCTTCCATCCGAAGCCTTGGCATAATACCGAAGCCATTCCGCCTTCCTCTTGCCGTATTGTCCTCGTCTAGGATCCTGCAGATTACTGGACGCTTTTATCATTCGCCCCTGCCTCACCGTATTGACCAAGACCCCATGTGCAGCAAGGTTCCTTCGCTCCACGGGCGTTACCCCGCTTCTCCACTACTACGAACCTAGCCGCCACCCTCTCGCCTTCCACCGATTTCCTGGTTTCGCCAGTTATACGGCTTCCCTGCTCCGCCGATTTCTCGACGGGACGAGGAGGGTTTCTCCAGTTGCTTAGCATGTCCTTGTCACCGTGCTGCCCCTACCACCCCGCCGGAGTGACACAACGCCTCGGTCAGTCTGCGTCCTGCCATGCTGCCTTCACCCGTGACAGGGGGGCTCGGCCTCCGAGGTTTGAGCTTTTCGAGGCCACCTGTGGGTTCACTCTCGTTACGGCCCGGCGACTCGCTCACCATCCCTAGGATGGCTTTGTCGGTTGGCTTCATCGTCTTCGTTTCCTCCACCGATGCAACCCAAGCTACGGGGCTCTGACTTCTACCCCGGTGGGTCTGTCTCCCACTGAACATGCCAACCTTAGCTGGACGCACCCGCCACCAACTCGCCTTCCACCGATTTCCTGGTTTCACCAGTTATACGGCTTCCCTGCTCCGCCGATTTCTCGACGGGACGAGGAGGGTTTCTCCAGTTGCTTAGCATGTCCTTGTCACCGTGCTGCCCCTACTACCCCGCCGGAGTGACCTGACGCCTCGGCCAGTCTGCGTCATGCCATGCTGCCTTCGCCCGTAGGCAGAGGGCTCGGCCTCCGGATCTATTTCTGTCGAGGCCACTTGTGGGTTCACTCTCATTACGGCCCGGTGACTCGCTCACCATCCCAAGGATGGCTTTGTCGGTTGGCTTCATCTGCTTCGTTTCCTCCACATATGCAACCCAAGCTACGGGGCTTCTGACTCTTACCCCGACGGGACTGACTCCCGTTGAACATGCCAGCCTTCGCTGGACGCACTGCCTACCGAAAACTCCGTCGTCGATTAGAATCAACAGCTTGTGCCGGGCGGCAGCTCGCAGCGTAACATGTTACATCGGCGACGTTAGAGTGCCGATGGAGTTTTCGGTAGGCAGAGCCGCCAGGACCGGCGAGTCGGGCCAACGTCGCCAACAGATGGAGAACCAGGACGGCCAGATCGCACATTTCACGATCCTAACAATCTCGCGAAATCGAAGAAATGCTCACGGAATTAGCAATTCGCCATGCACAGCTCCTCGCCGACGTTCTCCCCGCGCCGAGGCCTTCTCGTCGTCGCCTTGCCCCGGTCCGTGTCAAGGCCGGATGAAAAATCCCGTTTTCGCCGGTTGAAAATTCCCCACCCTGGTTGCGGTGGTGGTTTTGTGGACCACCACCGTGTTGCTAAGCATGGAGCTAGCCGGGGAAGCGGAGGCGGGCAATGCTGGAGAGCAACCCGCCAAGGAATACCCGGCCGCAAACTCAGCGAGACGATGAGTGCCGGGAGCGGCGGCCGAGATCGCTCCCGGCTTCTTTTCCGCTGCCCAACGCCCATCGGATCGATAGATTTGCCCATGCCTGAAAAAACTCATCTTCCACTTCCCCCGCTCTTGCGACCAGGGCTCGCCGCGTCAGCCGCATCGACCGTCGGCCGTTCGCCGGACTGATCTTCCGGCCGCGAGAGCAAACCGGCTCTTCGGCGCTCCTTCAAGCGAAAGCTCTCGCCGCGAATGTTCACCGTCGTCGAGTGATGCAACAGTCGATCCAGGATCGCCGTGGCGATGATCGGGTCGGAAAAGATCGAGCCCCAATCGGCGTAGCTCTTGTTCGAGGTCAGGATGATGCTGCCGCGTTCGTAACGCGCGCTGACGAGTTGGAAGAAGATCGTCGCCCCCAGCTCGTCGAGCGGAAGGTAACCCATCTCGTCGACGATCAGCACCTTCGGCGCGAGGTAGATGCGCATCCTTCGTTGTAGCCGTCCTTCGCGGATGGCCTTCGACAGATCGGCGATCAAGTCGTGCGCGGTGATGAAGTAGGCTCCGAAACCGGCTTGGATCGCAGCCTCGGCCAAGGCAACCGAGAGATGCGTCTTGCCAACGCCGGGTGGCCCGAGGAAGATCACGTTGGAGGCTTCGTGCACGAAGCGCAACGTGCGCAGCTCTTGGATTTGGCGCTCGTCGATCGATGGTTGAAAGTCGAAGTCGAACTGTTCGAAAGTCTTGACATAGGGCAGATGCGCGAGCTGTAGACGCGTCTTGAGATAGCGTTGTCGGCGAGCGTCGGCCTCGGCGCTGACGACGTCGAGCAGGAAGTCGGCGTAGGCCGGTTCAGCCTTGGCTGCTTGTTCAAGCAGCGCTTCCAAGCGATCGTCGATGGTCTTCAGCCCCAGTGCTTCGAGCCGTTCGTGAAGCTGTTCGATGGCGGTCACAGCGCACCTCCGGCGGCGGCGCTTTCGTAAGCCGCTAGCGGCCGCACTTCGACTTGGGGTGCGCCGGCTTGGATGTGAATGCACGTTTTTCCTCCTGGACGCTTGGCGACGTGCAGCGGAATGTCGGCATGATGCTCTTTGCGAACAACGATTTGGTGGCGGTCGTCGATCAACTCGTGAACGGCGATCCGCTCGGCTCCGCGCCATACCTCGAGCCGGCCGGCCAGTTCGCGCAACGAGACTTCGGCGCCGGCGTCTTGCCAGGGAACCGAGTAGCGGTTGGAGCGCCAGGCCACGAAGGCGTCCCGGCTCACACGCCTCGACTCGGCGTCCGCGAGGGGATACGGCGGACGCTTGTCGAGAGACTGCAAGGCGGTCTTTTCAGACTCCCAACTCTCTAACACTTGGCTGTGAGTGGTGCCGTGAACGCGCCGGTTCGAGACCTCCCAGACCCAAGCGTGCAGCTGGTTGTTGAGATCATCCAGGCTCGTCGCCGTGCGTCCGCACAGGAAGTTGCGGCGCACGTACTTGACGCCCGATTCGACCTTGCCCTTGGTCTGCGCGCGGTAAGGTTTGCAGGCCCGCGGGGTGAAGCCCCAATAGTCGGCGAAGTCCTTGAAGGTTTGATTCCACTTGAGCTCGCCGCGCTCGTCGACCCCCTCCAAGACCGTCTTCATGCGGTCGTAGAGGATCTCTTGCGGCACGCCGCCGAGTTGCCGGAAGGCTTCCTCGTGCATGCGCAGCAGCGTCGGCAGCTTCTGGTCGGTCGCCGCGGCGGCCATGATGGCCCGGCTGTGACCGAGCGTGAAGACGAAACCCCAAAGCTTGCGAGTCTTGCCGTCGGCGGTGATCTCGCCGAGATGGCCCCAATCGACCTGAGCCTGTTTGCCTGCGGGTGTTTCAAAGCGCCGCACGGCCACCGTGGTTGCGGCTTCTCGCAACGGCTGTAGGTGATCCTTGAGGATCGTATAGCCGCCCGAGTAGCCGTGTTCTCGCAGCTCACGCAACAGCACGACGGCATTCCAGACGCCGGCCTTGAGGCGGTCTTCGATAAACGGCTTGAAGCGATCCAGCTTGGACGGACGCGGCTTGCGCGGGCCGTATCTGGGCGTCGGATCGTCCTGCCTTAAGTACTTGCGAACCGTCTTGCGGTCAAATCCCGTGAGCTCGCTGATCTTGGCGAGGCTCACCCCTTGTCGAACTAATTCTTCGATTTCTTGCACATCTGAACTCCGTAACAGCGCCTTGTACCTCCTGCTTCCAGGGTCGGCTCCGACGCAAGCTACGGGTGGGGAATTTTATTCCGGCGATACGGGGATTCTTACACCGGCGCTGACAGTCCGCACGAAAATTACAAAACGCATAGACTGCCAAGGCTCGTTGCAGACTTCGTTCCAATCGTTGTAACGCTTGCGACGGATTCCGTCGTTCAGCCCAGCTCATCCTGATGGGTCGCCAGCGTTACAACACCCAGATTTCCCAACAGGAATCGGACTATCGACGCCTAAGTCCTTTCTGTTCTATTCGTTAGTCTCGCTCGCGGTCGCGGAATTCTTCGTCCCAAGTTTTGGACGATGCGAATGATCCGTGGCGACCGCGTTCGTCATCCCCAGGTCAAATTCCATCACTGTGCAAGGAAGACGTAGAAGCCCAAGCTGATGGCGCAGACTAGCACCCCCACCTGCTTTGCATGCTTCCATGGCGTGAGATCGACCAGGCCGGCGGCGACGGGCTGATAGACACGTTCGGCGGGCTTGTAGTGGCTGAGGGCGATCAGCAACACGACGGTGAATGCAAAAACCAAACCGAGCAAGTGCAGAAAGTGTACTTCTTCGCTCAACCCGAACAGATCTCGCAACAGGGCCTGAACTTGGTCTGCAAATGTGAAGACCAGCAGGTAGAACACAACCGGCCCGATAATGAGTCCCGATTTCGCAGCGAATGCTGAGACATGCTTCGTCAAAAACCCCAATAGAATCACAGCCAACAGGGGTCCGCTGAAGATCGAGTTCACCATCTGCAAATAGTTGTACAGGCTTCCGCTCGTGTCGATCAGCGGCGCGATTAGCATGGTGACGACGGCCAAGACAACGCTGCATGCACGTCCCGAGAAGACCATCTGAGGTCCGTCCGCCTGCTTGTTGAAGAGCGCCTGGTAGATGCCTTGGCTGAAGAGGGTCGCCGAACTGTTAAGGACGCTATTGAACGTGCTCAAAATGGCGCCCACCATAACCGCGGCGAAGATCCCGATCAGCCACGGCGGCAACACGGCCCTTACCAGCATCGGATACGACAAGAGATAATCGTCCGGCGTCAGCGTCCCTTTGAACATGTGATAGGCGATGACTCCCGGCAGAACAATGATGAAGGGACCGAGCAGCTTAAACAGAGCCCCCAGCAAGACCCCCTGCTGCCCCGCGATCAAGCTCTTGGCGCCAAGCGCGCGCTGGACCTTCTCCTGGTTGGTGCACCATGCAAAGGCTTGGACAACGACCAGGCCCGTGAACAGAACGCCAAAGGGCAGAAACGACCCCGGCTCATCACCGGTGATGTCGAACTTGGGACGCTCTTCGGAATAAACCTCCACGAGGCCCGTCCAGGGGTTTCCGTTGCCGATCGAGTAGAGCGCCAGAGCTGGAATGGTTAGCCCGGCGATGAGAAAACCGACGCCGTTGACCGCGTCGGAGATAGCAACGGCCTTGAGGCCGCCGAAGATCGCGTAGAGTGACCCAAGCGTCCCGACGCCCCATACGATTAGAACGGTCGATTGCTGCCTCGTGAGACCGAGATTCTCTGAAACATCAAAGAGGCTTTCGAGACCCATAGCGCCGAACAGCAGCACGACCGGCAGTCTTGCGAAGACGTAAGAAAGCAGGAAGAGTATCGTAGCGATCACACGCGTCGGCTGATCGTACCGGGCGGCCAGAAACTCCGGGATCGTTGCAAAACCACCCTTGAGGTAACGCGGAAGGAAATACAACGCAGTCAGCACGAGGGCCGGCGCCGCCAACGTCTCCCAGGCTGTGACGGCGATGGTGTGATTGAACGCGTCCGCGTTTAGGCCGATCAGGTGCTCGGTCGACAGGTTCGTCATTATCAACGAACCGGCGATGACCCACGGCGTCAGGCTTCGGCCCGCAAGGAAATAGGCGTCCGCCGTATCCATTCGGTCTTGGCGGGTCTCCCAATAGGAGATTGCCGCGACCGTAAGCGTGAAAGCCAGAAACGACGTAACGGTGATGAGCATTTAGTCGGTAGCGCTATAGTAGAATGCCGGTATGCGGGGGGCCGAGGCATTGTAACAGCACTGTCCGAGCTTCCTGGCCCGGACCCCTAGACGGCGGCGCTGCTCGTCGCTGAGTTGAAGCCGTATGCTCCTAATTTACTCGCGCAGCACCATATTTTGTTCGCGGAGATAGTCAATGATGTCTTGTTGCTGTTGGTTGAGCCAGCCGGCGAGAGCAAAGGCGACGAACTGCAGCGGATCGAGCCGGTGCTTCCGTCATCGAGTGTTGGCTAGAAGAGCTTAAGTGCCTATCATGCAGCCACTTACAGCCGATTTTGGCGTTGACAGCTTTCGGAATTGCTGAAATTGGGCGTAAGTGCTGTCGTCAGAAGGAGATACGGGCGAGACAGCAACAGTGATTGACGGAAGCACCGGTCATCGGGCGCATGCGTCGTTGGAAGGACAGACGCCCGTCCCGCAACGGAAGGATGTCGCAACGCTCAACCGCTACCGCTGGGAAGAGCATTGCCGCGGACTCTATCAGACGCCGATCGCCGCTTGAGATCTGAAGGCGAAGACGCTGGCTGGTGGGTCGACTCGCCCGTGTTCGTCGTCCCTCGCGTGACGGCCATCGCGAAACCGACGAGTACGCTTCAGCAGCACATCTTACGCCCGCCATCCTGACCGTGTCGAGGATGACTCCGGCTCACGCGACCAGAACAGCGGGCGATCTCTAAAGTTCTTACGAATTCGCCAGCCACAGGACCGGTCAACGGCAGGACTGGTAACCCGATATTGAGTCCTAAATCCTAGCAGCTACGCGAGTTACGATTGGATCGCCAACAGTCAATGGCGGAAGCACCGCCTGTTCCATGTAGTGAGCGATTGGTTTCATTTCGGCCTATACGTTCTTCGTGCGCTTCTTCGCCAGGCTAAACTTTTGGTGCCATTCCGAATCCGCGCCGCCGCCGTAACGTGCGGTCTCTACATCGACGACGTACGGCCGGCCCTCGCGGGTCGCTTCGACGCCGCGCTTGAGCGCCGCCTCAAGCTCTGAGGATTCGTTGACCTTCTCGCCCGCGACACCTTGACTCTTCGCCAACTCGACGAAGTTGATATCGGGGTCGCCCAGATACATGCCGGTGTACTGGTTTTTGTCGACCATCTTGCCGCCGTAGCGGTAGTACGCCCCGCGCACGGTCTGGTAGTTGCGGTTATCTGAAACCACGGTAAGCACCGGGATCTCGTAGCGCGCCTGCGACCAGAACCCTGAAGCGCTGTACATCACCGAGCCGTCTCCGATCGAGCAAATCACCTGCCTGTCGGGCTCTGCCAATTTCGCGCCGGCAGCGGCACCGATACCCCAGCCCAAGCCGTTGCCGGTGTTGGCGATGCGAGTCTTCTCGCCATCGCGATGGCCAAAGTTGAATGCTCCGAACTTGGCAGTCAAATTCTCTGGAACGATGATCGCGTTGTCGTCGGCGACCTTCGCAATGGTCGCACCGAGTTCGTCCGGGTGGACGGGCCTCTTGCCGAAATTCTTACGAGCCTCTGCCTCCGCATTTTTGCGAGCCTCGGTCGTGTAGGCGGTGATTTCAGCGCTGCGAGGCTTGGAAATTTTCTTCCTGCGTGCGGCGGTGGTCATCGCGTCAATCGCTTCATTAAGGTCGTCGAGACCTTCGCGCGGCGTACCGGCGAGTAGCAGATCGGTCGGGTAGTTACGGCTGATTGAACCAGTATTGGCCGTCAGCCTGATGAACTTCGCCTCAAGCGGAGCCTCGGGTCCGGACGGCACCACACGACCGCCCAAGTCGGGCGCGCCGACGCTGAAGATGACATCAGCGCCCGCGATCATCTTGTGCTCGCGGTTAAACCGACCAAGATTCAATGGGTGATGCGCTGGGAAACTGTCGTATCCCGTCACGCTGTTGCTCACGGCGATGCCCAGCTTCTCAGCCAGTGTGAGCAGCGCGTCGCAGCCGTGCGATTTCCAAACTTCGTCGCCGACCAGGAGGATCGGACGTTTCGCTTCGATCAACGCCTTAGCGGCGCGCTCCACGGCATCCTTCGCCGGACGCATCCGATGCTCGGGCATGAATCGCTCGCCCGGGAGAATCTGGGCGTCGACGTTCTTCGCTTCAAGCGCGTGATGGGCCATCGCTAAGTACGTCGGCCCACCTGGAGGCGCCGTCGCCACCTTGAAAGCCCGTCGCAGCATCAACGCCAGACTTCGCGCGTCACGTGACTCCCACGAAATTTTGGTGAATTGACGGTTGACTTCCTTCTGATCGAAGCCGGGTCGCGGCGCGAGGCCCGCGTCGTCGCTCCAAAGCTCGTTGTCGTTCAAGCCCGCGGTGACCACCAACGACGAGCCATCTTTTGAGGCGTTGTACATTTGCCCCGCGGCCTGCGCCGTACCCGCGATGACGTGAATGTTCACAAACGCCGGCTTCAGCGAAGTGCGATGGTAGCCGTCGGCCATCGAGATCACGATGCCTTCGTGCAGGCCCATGATGAGCTGCGTATTGGGTTGGTCGAGAAATGCGTCGAAGAATCCCACCTCAAACGAACCAGGGTTGGTGAAGAGATACTCGACGCCGGCGGCCTTCATCTGCTCGACTACGAGTTCGCCGCCGGTTCCGGTCATCTTCGCGGCCCCCTTGCCGCTTTCGGACGCCTCAAGCGGCGCAACGAGCGATTGCGCGGCGGCTGCCGTGAAGCCAAGACCGGCGAGCGCTTCAAAGAGTCCGCGACGCGAGAGATCGTTGTTCAAGTAACTGGCGATTAGTTGACGCATGGGTAAGCTCCGGGGCGAGATGCCACGTTGATTGTAGACGATCTAGCCCCATCGTGGCAGTCCAAATTCGGTCCATCGCAGATATGTTTCTAGCGCGGCCGTTACCGGTTCAAAGCCCCACTGTTCCGCCTGTTTTGCGGCGTTAGCCCGGATATTTCCGCAGGTGGCGGGTGCTTCCGTCATTCACTGTTGCTGTCTCGCCCGTATCTCCTTTTGACGACAGCACTTACGCCCAATTTTAGCAATGCCAAAAGCTGTCAACGCCAAAATCGGCTGTAAGTGGCTGCATGATAGGCACTTAAGCTCTTCTAGGCAACACTCGATGATGGAATCGCCGCCTGTAGGCTCATGGGCCGCAATAGACGGCGGCTTTCACTTCGGCCTGTCGCGCGCAAATGGCGACGCGTTACGCACCCTGGTAGGCCGCCACCGCTGCCGCCGTGTCCAGGAATTCCTGGAACCTTGAGACCTTGCCGTCTGCCATGTGGAAAGCGTGCGCGAAGTCGGAGGTGAAGTTGCGGCCTGTCGCTCTCACACGCCAGACGTAGTGCCCGAGGACGACTACCGTGTCTCCCTGCGCAACCACCGTGTCCAGTTCCATCTCGTTGACATCCTGCATGTCAGCTACGATTGCGAAGAATTCTCGGATGCTGTCATGCCCCTGCCGCTTGCCCGAAAACGGCACCCCGGCGATTTCGGGAAGCTGCCACTCAACGGTGTCGGACATCCCGCCAAGCATTGCATCGATATCGCCTGCCTTAAAGCTGTCGTAAAGCCCTTGAACGACTGTGCTGTTGTCTTGTTCCGCCATAATCTCCTCCAGCCGAGATATTCATTTTCGCTATCTCGGCATGAACAGCTTAGTCGAGTGATGGCTGAGGGGCAACTAAAATCGCGAACGCTTTGCCTAGCGGGCGGCCCGGCGAGCACCTGGATCTCGGACTTCGTTGCAACCGGAGAACCACAATCCCAGGCCGTTAGCCAGACGATTTCGCATGACAACGCGATTTGAACGAAGCCTTCGGCAGACGCCTCGCGTGCGAGTAACAAGAGAGGAGAGCGAGAGTCGGGCGTAACGTCGAGACACCCAAAGGAGGTGTCCAATGACACAACTACGCCGACAGATGCTCGACGAGCTCGAGCGTCGCAACTACTCCGCGAACACAGTTCGCACCTACATCCGCACGGTCGAGGACTTGGCTCGCTATTTCAAGCGGCGGCCCGATCGGCTAGGGCCGCATTTCTCACTACGTGGCGAGCGAAAGTGCGTGAGAGGTGCGTCGATACGAGGTGGGCGACGGTTGGCGCGCGGAGGCGTACTTGACTGTCCGTCGAGCACTCGCGATCGAGCGCAACGAAGTAGTGGCGCACCTAGCGCCTGCTTTCGCCGTCAGGTGGTGAGAAATGCGGGCTAGGGCCGGAGCACATCCGCCAATATCAAGCACACCTGTTTCGCGACCGCCAGCTCGCCGCCAACAGCGTGGCGCAACGCCTGGCGGCTCTGCGCTTCTTCTTGTATCAGGACGCTCGGGCAAGAGTGGAACCTGGATCGAGTGCCCTATCCGAAGAGACCGCGCCAACTGCCCAACATCCTCTCTCCCCACGAGGTCGCTCGTCTGATCGACGCCGCCCACCCTCCTTTCTATCGCGTGATCGTGATGACGCTGTACGCCACCGCAGTACGCCGCTCGGAGTTGACGCACCTGCGCATCCACGACATCGATTCCGCACCCATGGTCGTGCACGTTCGCGGCGGCAAGGGCCGCAAAGACCGCGACGTGCCGCTCTCCCAACAGTTGCTCGTCAACTTACGCGAGCACGTTCGCCGCCTGCGGCGCAGACCCGCGCAGGGGCTGTTTCCCGGCGGCAAGTGGCACACCAGCGCTGACCCCATCACGAGCAACGTGCCCTGGCTCGCTTGCAGCCACGCCGCCAAACGGGCCGGCATCACCAAACCCGCCCACCCTCACATTCTGCGTCATTGCTTCGCGACGCACTTGCTCGAAGCCGGGGCGGACTTGCGCATCATCCAGATGCTGCTCGGTCATCGCGATCCGCAAGAGACGGCCAGGTATCTGCATCTGTCGGTAATGCGTCTGAGCGAGGTCGCCAGCCCATTGGATTCCTTGGAGCTGACTGCAACGAAGAAAGACGATCCCGAGACGAAGTAGATGCAGGGGCCGCCGCTGGAGGTGGCCGATCTGGTTTGCGCCGCCGGGCAAGGCTTGCTTGTCCACAGCCGCAAGTGGCTTCGCGGACAGCACCTGAAAGTGTTGTCGGCGATCGCCCGTTGCCGTACAGCCGCGCTCGGCGGTCATCGCCTGCGCTGCGACGACTGCGACCATTCCCCGCCCCTCGTCTACAACTCGTGCTTGGATCGGCATTGTCCCAAGTGTCAGGCCGGCACCCGCAAGCGCTGGCTCGAGGCTCGCCGCAAAGAGCTGCTGCCTGTGCGCTACCTGCACGTCGTCTTCACCCTGCCGCGAGTCCTCTCGCAGCTCGCCCTGCAGAACCAAAAGCTGCTCTACTCGCTGCTGCTGCGAGCGAGCGCCCAGACGTTGCTCGCAGTCGCTCGCGATCCTCGCCGGCTCGGCGCCGAGAGCGGCTTCCTCTCGATTCTGCATACCTGGAATCAACGCCTCCAACCTCACGCTCATCCCCACCTTGTCGTTCCCGCCGGCGGCCTCTCGCTCGACCGCAGCCGCTGGATCGACGCGCCGCGCAAGAACTTCTTCCTGCCCCAGTGGGTCTTGGCGGAAGTCTTTCGCGGCAAGTTCGTCGACGCTCTCAAGAAAGCCTTCGCTAAGGGCGAGCTGCGTTTTCATGGGCGCTTCGCGCCGCTCAACCGAGAGCGTGAGTTCAAGGCCTTTGTCAGGAGCCTATATCGCACCAAGTGGGTGGTCGAAGTGCGGCCGCCCTGCGGAGGAGCGGGGAAGGCGCTGGAGTACTTGAGCCGCTACACCCACCGGGTGGCGATCTCGAACCAACGTCTGGTCTCGTTCGAACAAGACCAGGTGACGTTCCGTTGGCGCGATGCGGCCCATGGCAACCGGCAACGGCTGCTGACGCTCGAACTTTACGAGTTCTTGCGCCGCTTCTTGTTGCATGTGCTGCCCAGCGGCTTCCAGCGCATTCGCTCCTGGGGTTTTCTGACCAACTCCAAACGCGGCAAGCTGTTGCCGCTCTGCCGCCGCCTGATCGCTCGCGTCAACCCTTCGCGCACGATCTCCTACTCCGCTGACGAACCCGCTCACGGCAACGACCGGCGCTGTCCTCGCGGCGGCCGCCTGCGCGTCGTCGAACGTTTCACTGCCGCTCAATTGCTCGCTCGCGCCCCGCCAGATCTCGTTGCCGCATGATGCTACGACGCATCCCAGCTCGAACCGCTGCCGCGCTCCGGCGGGCGCCGTCCCCGTGCGACTGGGCTCGGCTTTCCAGGCGCTCTGGCACGCTTCAGACGCCTCTCGGACCGCCCAATCTTGCCTTATCCCTTCCCAGCAGCGCTCGCAAACACTCCGCGCCGACGTTCTCCCCGCGCCGCAGCCTTCTCGTGGTCGCCTTGCCCCTGCCCGCTCGCCAAATACTAAACGCATAGACTGCGACCTCTCGCTGGTCGAGCTTCGTTCAAATCGTTGTACCGCAAGCGCCTAAATCTGTCGCCCGGCGAGGCTCCTGCGGTCCGGTCGCCTGCTGTACAACACTCAGATTTTCTGCCAGCTATGCGTCGAGTGGCCCCTAAGTCTTTTCTGCTCTAGCCGTTAGTACTGACCGCGGTTGCGGAACTCTTCGTACCAGTTCTCGACGACGCGGTTGACCCGAGTCTTGCGTAACGTGTCGACACTCGCGAGGCATGCCCGTGGCCGAAGACGTCGTAGCGGTGACCGCGGCCTTCGAAAGCAGACTGTAGCCGTGCTCATTACCTTTGCAGGTGCTAGTTGGGCTTCAAATCAAATGTTCTCTGGGCAGTGGTCGGCGAGGAGACTGGCGATCTCGATCAACTCTTCAAGGTCAGCCTCGGACTTGGCGATCCCATCCATGTCTACTCTGATCTTCTGGGCTTCCACACGTATCTCGAGGTGTGGCATCCGCAACCCCAGTAGTTTCTGGCGGACGGGCAGCTCGAACAGGGCGGACGCGAATACTTGGTTGCTCGCTTCGACCCGAAAGGCCTGATCGAATTCTTTGAGCCCGCTGGTCGGCGGGCTACCGTGAGCGGCGGCATCGATTGGACCTTTCGCAGGGCCTGTTCTCCGCTTGACACGGATCTTCTGGCCTGTGTCGAACGGTAGGTCCAAGTCGACGAACGTGAAGGGCCTGCTTCCTTCGGCGCCGCTGGTTGCCATGGCAGCGACAAGGTAATGCCGGTTGTCCATCTCAAATCGAAGCTGCGGGAATACTAGAAAGTTGCCCGGCTTCACTTCGCCTTAATATTTCGCAGCGAGCAGAGAGAATAGGCTTCCAAGATGGCGGCTCTCATTCTGGTGGTCCCAGTAGCCGTATGCCAGCGCAGCAGCAATGAACACCGTGATTACGAGCCACCAGAACATCACCCTATCTCCATCGTGCCTGCATCGTCACTGATCGCCAACCTACTCAATTCCTAGCTCATCGCGGACCTCGTCGGTGTCCACGTAGACACGCCATTCCGAGACACGAGCGCCACGAATGACCGCCTTCCAAATGGCTCGCCCGTCGAGTGCCTTCTCCGAACATTCCGAATGGCCGCTCATGGTTGCCACATTTCCGCGATGCTCGACTCGCGGCACTCAGCTCCTCTGAAACCTCACTCTAGAAGGATCTAAGGCCCTATTCAAGGGGATCCGAGCGGTTTTAGGCGATGGTGGTTCAGCGGGAAAATCCTTTTCAGTGGCTATCCTGCGGGTTGCTCTCCAGCATTGCCCGCCTCCGCTTTCCCGGCCGTTTTCAAGTGTGCGGCACGTTCGCCGAAAAGGCTATACTTTTTCAGCGAACGGCAACTGTCCCATTTTTAAGCTGTCTCAGCTTAGGGGTGCATGCCATAGACTATTCGTGGCTGGGGATGCCCTCGTACCAGTTCTCGACAACGTGGATCTTGGTGGGCGCAGCGTCGGCCCCCACGGCGGGCCCCACGGTCAGGAAGCGCGGGCCGGCAGCGGAGATGTTGTAGCAACCGAGGGCCGAAAGCGAGACCGCAACCGAAGGGGACATAGACCCTGATAACAGCCGGGAAGAATTTCCAACGCAGCCTCGGCTGGGGTACTCTAAATGCGCTGGGATCGCCCCAACGGAAATCCCGCATGAATCTGATTTTAAGGAACGCCGCCATGCTCACACGACGAACCCTTCTCGCTACCGCATCGGCGCTCGCAGCCGCGAGCGCTACCGCATCCGATAGCCGGCCGGCTGTGCTCGGCGGTTCGCCCGTACGGACAGAGCAGCCAGCTAGTTGGCCGCAGATCCATTCCAACGACGAGGAACAGTGGAGCGACGTCCTGCGGTCGAGGAAATGGCATCGTCGCGCCGAGCGATACGTGGCGGACTTCGAGCGGGCGTGGGGAGAGAGGCTCGGCTCTGACCACGTCGTGGCAACCAACGGCGGGACCACCGCGCTCTATGCCGCCTTGCACGCGGCGGATGTGGGGCCGAAGGATGAAGTGATCGTTCCGCCGTATACGTTCGTTGCGACGATCAACGTCGTCTTGCTGCACCACGCCTTGCCGATATTCGTCGAGACCGACCACGAGACCTTCCAGATCGACGCGAGCAAGATCGAGGCGGCTCTGACGCCGCGTACCCGCGTTCTACTGCCAGTTCACATGGGCGGAGCGGCGGCAGATATGGAAGCCATAACGGCCGTCGCCGGTAAACACGGCACGACCGTCATCGAAGACGCCTGCCAAGCACACCTAGCTGAGTGGAATGGCCGCAAGGTCGGCACGCTTGGCGACATCGGTTGCTTCAGCTTCCAGGCTTCAAAAAATCTAAACTGCGGCGAAGGGGGCGCCTTGGTGACGAACGACGCCGAGTTGGCGCGTCGTGGGTCGGCGTTTCAGAACAACGGGGCCGCACTGCACGGCTCGGCTGGCGGCTTGCGCACGGAAATAGGTTGCAACTTACGCATGACGGAGTTCCAAGGTGCGCTGTTGCTCTCGCAGATGGAGCGTCTTGATTCTCAAGCGCGACGGCGAGAGCGGAACGCCGCTTACCTGACACAATTACTCGACCATATCCCGGGCGTGGCGCCGGCGCGGATGCACTCAGGTTGTACCCGCAACGCCTATCACCTCTATATGTTCCGCTACGATCCGACCGAGTTCGCAGGTTTGACGCGGAAGCGGTTCATCGCGGTAATGAAAGCCGAAGGCATCCCGCTCTCGAGTGGTTACACCCCTCTGAATTTGGAGCCGTTCGTCGAGCAAACGCTACGCTCGAGAGCGTTCCGCGCGATCTACTCCGACAAAGAGATCGCGGACTGGCGCGAGCGCAATCGCTGCCCAAGGAATGATCGGCTTTGCGAAGAAGCGTTGTGGATGGGCCAGTCGCAGTTGCTCGGCGAGCGGCGGCACATGGAGCAAGTAGTCGAGGCAATCGAAAAAACTCGCAAGCACGCCGCCGATCTGGCTTAAGGGGCTGCGGCTGAAGCCGCGAACAACGTAAGAATTGGTTTCGGCTGAAACGGAAACACAATCAGGACCAACATCCCCAGATTGGGTTTCAGCGGTGATCACTGTTTAGATCAGCAAAGATCTTCACTGCTGGTTCAAACGATTATGCGAACGGGATTTCACGCCAAAAACCACCGTTGATCTGAAGGACGAATACACGAACCTACGCCCGATCTGGGACAAGATGCGGCGCAAGGTGGACGACGCGGTGGCCGACATGCCGGAGGGGATTGTCGGTCCGTTTGTGAATGACGATTTTGGCGACGTCTTTGGGACGCTGATCGCACTCACGGGCGACGGGTATAGCAATCGTGAGCTGCGCCCGATTGCTGTCGCCGTTCGTGACATGCTGCTTCGGCAGCAGAACACGGGGCGAGTTGAGATCCACGGCGTACAGGAAGAGCGGGTATTTTTTGAGTACAGCAATTCGCGGCTCAGCGAGCTTGGCCTGACAGTGACCGACCTATCAAACATCCTGCGGGCGCGAAACATCGTCATGCCGGGCGGCAATATTCTGCTCGACGGTGAACGTATCGAGATGGAACCCTCGGGCAACTTCGATACGATCGATCAACTCCGCCGCAGTGTCATCAGCGTCCCAGGACGCCCCGGCTTGCTCTACCTCGAGGATATTGGCGAGGTTCGTCGCGGGTATCGCGACCCGCCGCAAAGCCTCATTCGCTCCGGCGGCGAGCCGGGGCTAGTGATTGCAGTTTCGTTGAAAGACGGAGGCAATATCGTAGCCCTCGGCGAAGAGGTTAGCGCACTGGTGGCCGATCTCAACCAGATGTATCCGGTGGGCGTGAATTTCGAGTTCGTCGCTTATCAGGCCGCGCAAGTCGTCAAGAAGGTCGACGAGTTTTCGATGAATGTTCTTCAAGCGATCGGCATCGTGTTGGCCGTGATGCTGGTGATGCTCGGATTGAGAACCGGGCTCGTTGTCGCAAGCCTGATTCCAACGGCCATGCTGGCAACGATCTTCGCGATGTCACTAATGGGGCTTTCGCTGAACCAGATGAGTTTGGCCGCCCTCATCATTGCGCTGGGAATGCTTGTCGACAACGCGATAGTGATGTCTGAAAGCGTCATGGTGAAAATCGAGGGCGGACTCAGCGCGTTTGACGCTGCCGTCGATTCGGCTCGCGAACTGAGAATCCCGCTGCTGACTTCGTCACTCACCACGGCGGCAGCTTTCCTTCCGATTTATTTGGCCGAGGGATCGATGGGCGAGTACACCGGCGTGCTATTCACGGTGGTCACCACGACTCTGCTCGCATCGTGGGTTCTATCGCTCACGGTGATCCCGCTCTTCTGTGTTTCGTTTCTCAAGGTGAAGCCGAAGGCGCGCGGCGATCAGTTCAACTCAATCGGCTACAGGCTGTACCGCGGATTTCTCTTATCGGCATTGCGGTTTCCGCTGCTTTCGGTGGCTATTGCAACGGCTGTTTTCTTTGTCGCGCTTAAGGGCTTTGACTACATTCCCAACATCTTCTTCCCGCCATCGGACCGTCCGATGTTTACAGCGGAACTTCAGCTCCCGATCGGCACCGCCATCGAAACTAGCCAGGAGATGATGGACGATCTCGACGATTTCGTCACTCGTGAACTCGCCGCCACCGAGGAAAGGCCTGACGGTGTGACGACCTGGACGACGTATATCGGAGCCAGCCCGCCACGATATACACTCGCCGCGGGGCAGGCACCGCCTAGCCCGGAATACAACTTCATGCTTTTTAATGTCACTTCGCTTGAGGTGATGGAAGGGCTGATGACCCGGCTTGAAGACTACGCGACGGATCGCTACCCATCGCTCGTGCCGACGATCAAGCCGCTACAGTTGGGCGCTCCTATCAATCACCCGATCGAAGTTCGTCTCTCCGGAGTCGAGGCTGCTGAAGTATTCGACTTGGTCGATGACGTGAAGGCCAAACTTGCCTCCATGGATGGCACGAAGAATATCATCGACGATTGGGGCCAGCGGTCAAAGAAGATTGACGTCAACATCAACGGCCCGCGTTCGCGGCGAAGCGGCGTGACGAACCAGGACATTGCAGTTTCACTCCAGTCAGTCTTGAGCGGCTACAGCGCGACCGACTATCGCGAGGGCGACCAGATCATTCCCGTCACCATTCGGTCCGTCGAGGCCGACCGCCGTGACCTGGGCAAGCTAGAGAGTCTTGACGTTTTCTCCCAGGCCACAGGGCAATCCGTACCACTCAGCGAAGTTGCTGATCTGCATGTGGAATGGCAGCCGGCCAAGATATTACGCCGCAATCACTTGAAGACCGTCGAGGTGGCGGCGGACCTAGATGCGGGGCTGACTGCAGCGCAGATCAATGCGGTGCTGATGCCGTGGCTGGCCGAGCAGCAGCCGACTTGGCCGGTCGGCTACACCTACGAGGTGGGTGGCGAATATGAGCAATCGCAAGATAGTAGCGCCGCGATCAGCGCGAAGCTTCCGATCGGTGGCCTGATTATCATCATGCTGCTGGTGTCACAATTTGACTCCGTCCGCCGCGCATCGATTATTCTGTTGACCATCCCGCTCGGCATCATCGGAGTCGTCATAGGGCTCCTCGTGGCAAAATCCTATTTCGGGTTTATGACGCTGCTGGGCGTGATTGCGCTCGCTGGAATCGTGATCAACAACGCCATCGTGTTGATTGATCGCATTGATACTGAGATCAGGGAGCGCGGGCTGGCACCTACCGAAGCGATTGTCGAGGCCGGCCAGCATCGCCTGCGACCGATCCTGCTGACAACCCTAACTACCCTCGGCGGAATGTTGCCGATGTGGCTGGGCGGCGGCCCGATGTGGGAGCCGATGGCGATTGCAATTATCTTCGGTTTGCTATTCGCAACGTTCTTGACGCTTGGACTCGTGCCGGTACTTTACTCTTTATTTTTCCGGGTAAGTTTTCGCGGCTTCCGGTATCACCCAATCGCCAGCTAGCTTGTCCCTATTCGGCTTGAGCGGTTGTGCCTGGAATTAGAGATTGGTCGAGATAGGATACGCCGATCTCATAGCTACTCTAGCTCCACCCTTGTCGGCAAGGGTCGATCCAATGCGAAAACTGGGCGGATCTTGTCGTCTTCATTGTTAACTGTTGACAACAAACGCTGTCACAAACGATGCTCCGAGGGTGTGCCGAAATCCCCGCCGAATGACTCTCACGCCCTATTTATAGGCCTCCCAGCGATTCTAGCGGTGCATCAGATCAGCGTGAAAAAATTCAGTATCTATGCTTCGACTGGCTGCGATGAGCCGTTTTTCGGGTGGACTCGTGGCTGTGATGGAACCGAGTGCGATGGAGATTTGAACGAAGCCTTCGGCAGACGCTTCGCGTGCGAGTAACAAGAGAGGAGAGCGAGAGTCGGGCGTAACGTCGAGACACCCAAAGGAGGTGTCCAATGACACAACTACGCCGACAGATGCTCGACGAGCTCGAGCGTCGCAACTACTCCGCGAACACAGTTCGCACCTACATCCGCACGGTCGAGGACTTGGCTCGCTATTTCAAGCGGCGGCCCAATCGGCTAGGGCCGCATTTCTCACCACGTGGCGAGCGAAAGTGCGTGAGAGGTGCGTCAATACGAGGCGGGCGACGGTTGGCGCGCGGAGGCGTACTTGACTGTCCGTCGAGCACTCGCGAGCGAGCGCAACGAAGTAGTGGCGCACCTAGCGCGTGCTTTCGCCGTCAGGTGGTGAGAAATGCGGGCTAGTGTCCTGTCTCTAAAGTTCGATTACAAAAGCGGGCGAGGGAAGCGAAGATTTGGTCGGCGGTTTTGGACCAGACGAACGGCTTGGAGTCGGCGTAGCTGAGTTGGATGTAATCCTCGATGGCGCGTTCCAACTCCGCTGTGCTGCGATGTACGCCGCGGCGAATCTGCTTCTGGGTCAGAGTGGCGAACCAACGCTCGACAAGGTTGATCCAAGACGCGCTGGTCGGCGTGAAGTGCAGATGGTAGCGCGGCCGTTTGGCCAGCCAACGCTGAATAATCTGGGTCTTGTGGGTTCCGTAGTTGTCGAGGATCAAGTGGATCTCGAGCGAGTCGGGGACCGCCTGGTCGATGGTGTCGAGAAACTTGCGAAACTCGACCGCGCGATGACGGCGATGACACTCGCCGATCACATGGCCGGTCTTGACATCCAACGCGGCAAACAGCGAGGTCGTCCCGTGGCGCTTGTAGTCGTGCGTGCGGCGCTCGATTTGTCCGGGACGCAGCGGCAGCAGCGGCTGCGTGCGGTCCAGGGCTTGGATCTGAGACTTCTCGTCAACCGACAGCACCAACGCCCGCTGGGGCGGGTTGAGATACAGACCGACGATGTCGCGCACCTTCTCGACGAACAACGGATCTTGCGAGAGCTTGAAAGTTTCGCTGCGATGGGGTTGCAGCGCGAAGGCCTTCCAGATGCGCTGCACGCTGGAGTGACTCAAGCCACAGGTCTTGGCCATCGAGCGTGTTGACCAATGCGTGGCGTCGGGGGGCGTCGATTCCAGAGTGAGCGTGATGACGCGTTCGACCTCGTCATCGCTGACGCGCCGCGGCGTGCCGGGACGCGGTTCGTCGAGCAGCCCGTCGAGGCCTTTGTCGAGGAAGCGCTGGCGCCATTTGCCAACGGTACGGCGGGCCCAGCCGAGTTGGGCGGCGACGACGGTATTGTTGAGTCCGTCGGCGGCGAGCAGAATGGCCCTGGCGCGTTGGGCAAGAGCCTGCGCGGACTTGCGCCGTCGCGCCCAACTTTGCAGGCTCTCGCGCTCGGCCGGGTTGAGCTTGAGCGGTTTCAATTGAGGACCAGTTGTCGTCGTCTTCCCCATATAGACATGGCGACAACAACCTGTTTAATGTTACGCGAACTTTAGATACCGGACACTAGGGCCGGAGCACATCCGCCAATATCAAGCACACCTGTTTCGCGACCGCCAGCTCGCCGCCAACAGCGTGGCGCAACGCCTGGCGGCTCTGCGCTTCTTCTTGTATCAGGACGCTCGGGCAAGAGTGGAACCTGGATCGAGTGCCCTATCCGAAGAGACCGCGCCAACTGCCCAACATCCTCTCTCCCCACGAGGTCGCTCGTCTGATCGACGCCGCCCACCCTCCTTTCTATCGCGTGATCGTGATGACGCTGTACGCCACCGCAGTACGCCGCTCGGAGTTGACGCACCTGCGCATCCACGACATCGATTCCGCACCCATGGTCGTGCACGTTCGCGGCGGCAAGGGCCGCAAAGACCGCGACGTGCCGCTCTCCCAACAGTTGCTCGTCAACTTACGCGAGCACGTTCGCCGCCTGCGGCGCAGACCCGCGCAGGGGCTGTTTCCCGGCGGCAAGTGGCACACCAGCGCTGACCCCATCACGAGCAACGTGCCCTGGCTCGCTTGCAGCCACGCCGCCAAACGGGCCGGCATCACCAAACCCGCCCACCCTCACATTCTGCGTCATTGCTTCGCGACGCACTTGCTCGAAGCCGGGGCGGACTTGCGCATCATCCAGATGCTGCTCGGTCATCGCGATCCGCAAGAGACGGCCAGGTATCTGCATCTGTCGGTAATGCGTCTGAGCGAGGTCGCCAGCCCATTGGATTCCTTGGAGCTGACTGCAACGAAGAAAGACGATCCCGAGACGAAGTAGATGCAGGGGCCGCCGCTGGAGGTGGCCGATCTGGTTTGCGCCGCCGGGCAAGGCTTGCTTGTCCACAGCCGCAAGTGGCTTCGCGGACAGCATCTGAAGGTGTTGTCGGCGATCGCCCGTTGCCGTACAGCCGCGCTCGGCGGTCATCGCCTGCGCTGCGACGACTGCGACCATTCCCCGCCCCTCGTCTACAACTCGTGCTTGGATCGGCATTGTCCCAAGTGTCAGGCCGGCACCCGCAAGCGCTGGCTCGAGGCTCGCCGCAAAGAGCTGCTGCCTGTGCGCTATCTGCACGTCGTCTTCACCCTGCCGCGAGTCCTCTCGCAGCTCGCCCTGCAGAACCAAAAGCTGCTCTACTCGCTGCTGCTGCGAGCGAGCGCCCAGACGTTGCTCGCAGTCGCTCGCGATCCTCGCCGGCTCGGCGCCGAGAGCGGCTTCCTCTCGATTCTGCATACCTGGAATCAACGCCTCCAACCTCACGCTCATCCCCACCTTGTCGTTCCCGCCGGCGGCCTCTCGCTCGACCGCAGCCGCTGGATCGACGCGCCGCGCAAGAACTTCTTCCTGCCCCAGTGGGTCTTGGCGGAAGTCTTTCGCGGCAAGTTCGTCGACGCTCTCAAGAAAGCCTTCGCCAAGGGCGAGCTGCGTTTTCATGGGCGCTTCGCGCCGCTCAACCGAGAGCGTGAGTTCAAGGCCTTTGTCAGGAGCCTGTATCGCACCAACTGGGTGGTCGAAGTGCGGCCGCCCTGCGGCGGCGCCGGCAAGGCTCTCGAGTACTTGAGCCGCTACACCCACCGGGTCGCGATCTCGAATCAGCGCTTGGTCTCGTTCGAACAAGGACGGCTCACCTTCCGCTGGCGTGATTCGGCCCACGACAACCAGCAACGGCTGATGACGCTCGAGCTCTACGAGTTCCTGCGCCGCTTCCTGTTGCATGTGCTGCCTTCCGGCCTCCAGCGCATTCGCTACTACGGCTTGATGACCAACTCCAAACGCGGCGAGCTGCTGCCGCTGTGCCGCCGCCTGCGCGTCGTCGAACGTTTCACTGCCGCTCAATTGCTCGCTCGCGCCCCGCCAGATCTCGTTGCCGCATGATGCTACGACGCATCCCAGCTCGAACCGCTGCCGCGCTCCGGCGGGCGCCGTCCCCCTGCGACTGGGCTCGGCTTTCCAGGCGCTCTGGCACGCTTCAGACGCCTCTCGGACCGCCCAATCTTGCCTTATCCCTTCCCAGCAGCGCTCGCAAACACTCCGCGCCGACGTTCTCCCCGCGCCGCAGCCTTCTCGTGGTCGCCTTGCCCCTGCCCGCTCGCCAAATACTAAACGCATAGACCGCGACCTCTCGCTGGTCGAGCTTCGTTCAAATCGTTGTACCGCAAGCGCCTAAATCTGTCGCCCGGCGAGGCTCCTGCGGTCCGGTCGCCTGCTGTACAACACTCAGATATACCAACACTAATCTGCGAACGAGCGCTATGTAGTTCGTTTAGGGGGACTTAGGCTATTCGCGGTCGCGGAACTCTTCGTACCAGTTCTGAACGATGCGAATCCTTGGGGACTCCGTTGCGTCCCGCCGTTCACCTACACCTGTCACGTCCCAGCGCCGTCAGGGAATGGACGCACGTAGATCTCGTTGCGTCCGGTTTCGTTGGAAATATAAGACACAAAGCGGCCGTCCGCGCTGAACGCTAATCTTAGTTAGTTCCCGCCGACATGTCCTGCGGCAGCGAAGCGACCGATACAGTCTCACAGCTACGTTGTATGGAACGCGTTTAACTACAATGAGTCCCGAGAGTCCCGCATGACGCCCACTCGCCGTGAATTCATGCTCGCTTCGCTGGCGGCGACCAGCGCAAGTCGGGCCAACGAGAAGAGTGGGTTCGAGATGATCGAACTTGAAGGCGAAGCGCGTCGCTATTGGCCGCGCTGGCGCGGTCCGTCGGGGCAGGGTCTTGTGGAGGGCGAGGGGTTTCCAGATCGCTGGTCGGCGACCGAGAACGTCGTCTGGCAGATAGACGTTCCCGGCGACGGCAACTCGGCCCCCGTCGTGTGGGGCGACCACATCTTCTTGACGACGGCGTATGACGCCGGTCGGCGGCGCTCGATTCTAGCTTTTGACCGCAAGTCCGGGAAGCAGCTCTGGGAGAGCTTTGCGCCCGAGGCCGACCCCAAGCGTGTGCATCGCAAGAACGGCTACGCCTCGGCGGCGCCAACGACCGACGGCGAGCGGGTCTACGCCTACTTCGGAGGACACGGCCTGCTGATTGTCGATTTCGAAGGCAAGCAAGTCTGGCATCGAGACTTCGGCGAGATCAACGCCTATCACGGCACGGCCTGTTCACCGTTGTTGCACGGCTCGGCCGTGATCCTCTACCAGGATCACCGTGGCCCGGGAGGTTCGTTCGCCGTCGCGCTCGATCGGCGCAGCGGCAACACGATCTGGCACGTCGACCGGTCCGAACGAGTCGGCTGGGGCTCGCCGGTCGCCGTGCGCGCCGACGGCCGAGAAGAGATCATCGTCTCGAGCTACCGGCGGGTCTATTCCTATGACCCGGGGTCCGGCGAAACGCTGTGGAGTTGCGGCGGCAACCTGGTCGAAGTGATCCCAAGTCCGGTCGCCGGGCGCGGGCTGCTGTTTTGTTGCTCAGGGCGCGCCGGACCGACGCTTGCCATCCGCTCGGGCGGGGACGGCGACATCACCGACACTCACGTCGCTTGGCGAACCGGCAAGGGCTCGCCGTTCGTGCCGTCGCCGCTGATCTACGGCGAGTATCTCTACATGGTGAACGACATGGTCAGCGTGGCCACCTGCTACCACGCCGCGAGCGGCAAGCTGATGTGGCAAGGCCGGCTTGGAGAACCCATCTCTCACGGCTTCTCGGCCTCGCCGGTCGGCGTCGACGGCAAAGTCTACTTCACCAACGATCTCGGAGAAACCTACGTCCTCGCCGCGGGTCCGGAGTTCAAACTCCTGCACGTCAACACCTTGGACGAGCGCATGCTGGCCTCGCCCGCGCTCGTGGAGGGCCGCTGGTACCTGCGAACCGCGCGACGCTTGCTGGCGGTCGGCTAACGGCCCGGCGAAGTCGCACCGCTGGATTGAGATCATCACGGGCTAAGCGTGATGAAACTCTCTTCTGGACTGCAGAATGTCCGCGGCGAAGGCGCCTTCGCCGTGCTCGTCAAGGCCCGCCGACTCGAAGCGCAGGGCCGCGACGTGGTTCACATGGAGATCGTCGAGCCGGATTTCCAGACGCCGCGGCACATCGTCGAAGCCGGTTTAAGGCCTCTGGGCCCGTTCCCAATGTTGAAATCTCGTGAGCGCCGGGATAAACCGGCATGTTGTTGGGACTGAAAGAGTCCTACAAGGAAGGAGGTAGCGAACCACCTTGACCTCGAGTCTTGCGTGAGTGGGCCTTCGGCGATCTTCATGTCAAGGAATTCCCCGCCGATGAACGCCATCGAGATGAATGACTTCTCGTCTACGTCGTCAATCTCATAGACAGGACGATGACTGGTTCATTCTCATTCGTCGTCATGTCGTGAACCTCCGCGACGGATCTTGGGTTTCATGCGACGGGCAGACCGCTCACTACCCTCAGCCAATCAGTTGACCGGGCCGTTCGACTCCGTCAGGCATAGGAGAAGCTTCTGGGCCACTTCAATCTTGAGATCCGCGTATTCCTCTATCCCAACTGAGAGTTCCTGTGTGGATCGATCCAGGAGTTGAGGATAGCGGTCCAACAGATGCTCGTTCAGCAACCCAATGATCGTCGGGCGATGTTCGCCTGGCTTACTCGGACCCTCCAATAGCTTCACAACATCCTCGAGGTCGATCGTGAAGGTTGTTTCGGCCAGATCGTCGTAGACGCGCAGTCGAGCCAGAATCAACGTGCCCGGGTCTTCCTTCATACGCGACGTATTCTGGAACGGCTCGTCTGCAGCCCGCTGCTGGCCTGAAGCCGACCTCTTGGGCGAAGCGAAGTGTTCTCACCGGTCAAGACGCTGAAATTGTACCGCCAAGCGGTTCGCCTTGATCGAATCATCTTCAAGTTCGAACGCGATATATCAACACTGAAGTGTCAACAAGCCCCTAACCCGATTCGCTCGAAGCAGTTAGCGGTGATTTTTTTGTGAGCCCTACATGGCGTGTTTTGACGCTCTGTTTGTGCAAGGAATCCCGGGTGAGTCGTCGCCACGATGCTCCATGTGACTTCAACCGAGCTTAGGACATCGCCCTCGAGGCGAACCGAGATCTCAATCCACGATCGCCGAGTAGACCAGCCCAGAGAACTTCTCCCGGAGCATCATCCCCCGGCGTGGGTTCACCTGCACCATGAGTACGCCGATCAACTCCTCTTTCGGGTCGATCCAGAACAACGTGCCAAACGCCCCGCTCCAAAAATAGCTGCCCTTCGACCCCGGGAAACCCTGCTCAGCAGGATCGACCGTGACGGCATGCCCGAGCCCAAAAGTCTGCCCCGGACGACTATACCCACCTTTGCCGGTGTGATCGGTAGCGATCCAGGCAACCGTGCGGGGCCCCAGCAAGCGGTTCCCGTTGAGCTGGCCGCCGTTCAGCAGCATCTGGCAGAAGCGCCAGTAGTCCGCCGCCGTCGAGTACTCTCCCCCAGAACCTGCAGCCAGAGGCCCACGCTCGGCGCTCCCGAGAGGCGGCGGGGGCAAGTCCTTGCCGTTGACCACTCGCACAGCGTGCCTACCCTGCCTCGAAGCGGGCAGCCAGAAGTGTGTGTCTTCCATTCCCAAAGCGTCGAAGACTCGCTGCCGGACGAACTCCGCAAAAGGCTTCCCTCCGACAGTCTCCACCAAATAGGCCAACACGTCGTGTGAATAGTCGTAGTGCCAAGTCGTGCTGGGCTGATCGAGCAGCGGCTCCTTCGCCAGCTCGTGCATGTAGACCTTCATGCTTGGGAAGCCTGTCCTCTTCGCCCGTGGCCAAGTGGCGCCGATCCCCGAAGTATGGGTGAACAGACTCTGCACCGTGATCTCGCGCTCCGCCGGCGTGATTGAGTTCTCGCCTATGCGTACGCCTGGATCCTGGAAATCCGGCAAGTATTTCGAGATCGGGTCGTGCAGCACAAAGCGACCTTCCTCCAGCAGCATCAGTGCAGAGACGACGGTGAACGGCTTGCCCATCGAGGCCAATCCGAAGATCGCGTTCTCGGGCATCGGGTCCGCCACGGAAAGGCCGCGCGTGCCGTGCGCCTCATGATGAACGACCTTGCCTCGCCGAGCGACCATCGTGACGAAGCCAGCTGCTTCTCTCCGCTCGATGAACCCGTCCAGCCACGCGCCGATGCGGTCCAGCCGCTGGGACGACATGCCAACCGATTCGGGCGCCGCCAGAGGCAGCCCATCGGCGGCGAAGGCGGTCAGGGAAAGGACAAGGGACAGACAGAGAAATCGACACATGTCAGCAAGCCTCATAAGGCCACCGATCCTACGTCACCTAGCGGCTCTTTGGCAAACAGGCGGCGTTCAGTCGGGCGCGGGTCGAGAAGGCTCTCGATCTGTTCCGCGCCGAGATGCGACACGGCATGTCCCTGGCCGGGAGCGCAAAGATCACAGACATTTCGAGCAAGTTCGCTCTGAGGCGCTAGGCACCTATTTCGTTCAGCCGTTGATCTACAATAGGCCGAGAACGAGGGAATGATGAAACTTTCGAAAGGCCTTGCGGCTGGAACGTGTCTGGCGATCGCGGTATTCGCTTCGTGCGGCGGAAGCGACCCAGTCCCCGAAGCCGCCCCATCCTCCTCAGCCCGGACGCTAACCGCCGAGCAGTACTACGACAAAGTCCACGGCGCCTGGCTTGGGGGCGCTGTCGGCGGGGCGCTCGGCATGAACTTCCAGCGGAGGCACAAGAAGGACATCAAAGCCTTCTTGACCGATCTTGGGCAGTGGCCGCTGACCGACTACCCCAAGGCTATTCCCCCCAGTCCGGAGCGCAGGCGGCCCCCCGGTGAAGAGCGCACGCGCACGGTGACGTACACCGCTGGCGAATGGGGTCCGGCTGGCTTCGGCCCCGACGACGATACGCTCTTCCAGGTCGCCAACTTGCTGCTGCTCGAAGAAAAGGGATTCGATATCAGCAGCCAAGACATCGCTGACCAATGGCTTGCTAAGTTTTCGGTCTTCGAGGCGGCGAACTGCGGCCGCGCCGTCCGCATCGCCGAAGAGCGGCTTAAGGAAGGACTGAGACCGCCCGAGTCGGGCCGGCACGAAATGGGCGAGATGATGGGCGGTCAGATGAAGGGCGAGTTCTGGGGCTACCTGTTGCCTGGGAACCCCGAAGCCGCCGCCGAATACGGGCGCATCGACGCCGAGGTGGCCTTCTTTGGCGACGGAACACACGGCGAGATGTTCATGGCCGCGCTGACGGCCGAAGCCTTCTTCGAATCCGACCCGGTCAAGCTGATGGAAGCCGGCCTTGCCGTGATCCCAGCCGACAGCGACTACGCCAAGTGCATGCGTGACGTGATGGACTGGCACGCGCAGTGGCCCGATGACTGGGAAAAGACCCATGAACAAATCGACATCAAGTGGGCGCCGGAGGCCGACAAGGGCCGCAGCGTCTTCCCCCAAAACGCCGTCATCGCGCTGGGGTTACTCTACGGCGACGGAGACTTCGACAAGGCCATTTCGATCGCTGTCATGGCCGGCTGGGACACCGACACCAACGCTGGCGATGTTGGCCCAGTAATGGGCATTGTCCTAGGTCGCGACGCCATCGCCGAAAAGTGGACCAAACCGATCGGCAACATCATGCGCACCGACGTCAGGGGTGCCGAAGAGTGGAAGATCGACGAGCTCGCCCGCCGCACGGTCGAGATGGGGAAGAAGATGACGGCGGTAAAGTCAGCGGGCAGAGTTGAAATCACCGACTGAGTAGCGCGGGCCCTGGGTCGGCCTCTAGGTCGACATTCCTCTGTGGCATCTTATTGAGCACACCAAAGAAATCTGCGCCCGGCCGTTAGAAACCGGACAGATGGCGGGAACAGGCGATACCGCAAGAGGGTCTTCTTAGCCTCACAGGGACCTATTGACAGGGTGGCAGGAGCTGCCCTGACAATGATCGTGTGCATGTCCGACGGGCTCGAACTGACGACCGCGAACAACTTTTAGATATCTGGCTAAGGTCTGTCCGAGCGACCCATTCGTTCCTGACTGATGAGGATATCGACACTTTCTTTCCTCTGGTTCAAGACTACATCCAATCCAGCGAGCCAGAATTCTGGATCCTAGAGACTGATCACGGCGCGCTGATGGGTTTCGTCGGAATGTCGGGCAACAATATCGATGCTCTGTTCCTTGCTCCAGAGTTCCATCGCCGTGGGGGCGGACGGCGGCTTGTCCAACACGTGCAGTCAACTCGCAATGAACTAACGGTAGATGTAAACGAGCAGAACTTGGCGGCTAGAAGCTTTTACGAAGCGTGTGGCTTCGAGGTGGCAGGGAGGTCCGAGCTGGACGACACAGGTCGACCTTACCCGCTCCTCCACATGCGATTGGATATTCAAGAACACTGATCTTCGGCGACAAGCGATTGTTAGCTGTCGGAAACAAGCCGAGGTCGCGGCGTCGTTCGAAGCGGGAGTGAGAAATTTTTCCGCGGAGGAATTGCTTACGAAAATGGACGCGGCGGCGAGGGCTGACGTGGTCTCTCTCCGGGGCGAGCGTGCCCAGCTCGAAGGCGACTTGCGGGCCGTGCCGGCGCCGACACTCGCTTACAGCGCTGTGGTTCATCCTCTGGAGCCGACGCATGTCTTGATCCGCGGCAATGTCAACCAAAAGGGAGAGGAGGTAACGCCCGGAGGATTGTCGTGTATTCAGGGGCTGCGTCCGGATTTCGATCTCTCCCCGGAAGCAGGAGATACCGAGCGCCGTAGTGCAATGGCCCAGTGGATAGCCAACCCCGACAACCCGCTCTTCTCGCGCGTGATCGTTAACCGCCTGTGGCAACACCACTTCGGCGCAGGACTGGTCGCGAGTCCGAGCGACTTCGGATACAACGGCGGGCGTCCCAGCCATCCTGAGTTGCTCGACGCGCTGGCCGCTGAGCTCATCAGGCGGGGATGGACCCTCAAGCAGCTGCACAAGCTGATCTTGATGTCGCGGACCTACCGCCAATCCTCCCGTTTTGACGCCGCCGCCATCCGCGCCGACTCGGGCAACCGGCTGCTGTGGCGTTTTACGCCGAGGCGATTGACGGGCGAGGAGGTGCGCGATTCGATGCTCGCGGTGAGCGGGAGCCTCAATCGAAAGATGTACGGCCCCAGTTTCCGGGCGTTCAAGCTCGGCAGGACGGCCGCATTGCAAACCTACGAACTGTTTGAGCGAGACGAGCCCGAATACAACCGCCGCACAATTTATCGCATGAGCGTCAACACGGGCGGTCACCCACTGCTCGACGCGCTCGATTGCCCGCTGCCCGCCGTAAAGACGCCGAGACGGCCGTCGACGACCACGCCCCTACAGGCGCTGAGCCTAATGAACAACGAATTTGTGCAACTGCGGGTGGCGGCGCTGGCCGAACGACTGCGCCGCGAAGCGCCCGATGTCGACGGTCAGGTCGAGCGGGCTTTCTTGCTCGCGTTAGGCCGTCCGGCGCGCGAGGAAGAGAACACCTCCAGTCGAGCTCTAGTGAAACAACACGGATTGGCCGCCCTTTGCTGGGGGGGTTTCAACACGAGCGAGTTCATCTATGTCCAGTAGGAGGCGGTTGTTGCTCGATGCCGGTTGCGGCCTCGGCTGGCTGGCGCTCTCGTCGTTGCTCGAGTCGAGCCGGGCTGCCGAGCCGCTCAGCGGGCCTGCTCCGCACTTCGCTCCACGAGCCAAACGCGTGATCCAGGTCTTTTGCGTCGGCGGGATGAGTCACCTAGATACTTTCGACTTCAAGCCCGAGCTTCAAAAACGAGACGGCCAGCCCTTCTCCATGGAGACCTTCTTCGGGCAGGGCGGCAATCTTTTCGCGTGCCCCTGGGAGTTCGCTCAACACGGCGAAAGCGGCAGGTGGGTCAGCGGGCTGCTGCCGCACATAGCGACGCAGGTTGACAAGATCACCTTCATCCGCAGCATGGTCGCGAAGAGCGCGAACCATATGCCGGCGATCGCTCAGATGAACACTGGGTTCATTCTCACCGGTTTCCCATCGATGGGAGCGTGGGTAAGCTACGCCCTAGGATCGGAGAACGAGAGTCTTCCGGCGTTCGTCGTGCTGCCCGACGAAGGAGTCCATCCCTGGGGCGGATCGGTGCAGTGGTCCAATGGGTTTCTGCCCGCGTCGGTGCAGGGGACGGCGTTTGGCAATCAGGGTGATGAAGAGTCTGTTCCCGACCTCTCCCAACCGCGAGGAGTGACTGCCGAGGCAAGATCCGGCGCAATGAGCTGGCTGGAGGGGATGAACCGAAGATACGCGGAATCGCATCCGGGGGACTCAGACCTGGATGCGCGTCTGCGCAGCTACGAAGTCGCCGCTCAAATGCAGCTCAGCGTTCCCGGCATTACGAACCTCAACGAAGAAACCGATGCTACCCGACGCCTTTATGGATTCGAGCGCGAGGAGACCGCCTACTTGGGGAGAAGCCGCCTACTGGCTAGGCGCCTGAGCGAACGCGGCGTTCGATTCGTGCAGGTTTTTCATGGCGGCTCCGGCAAAAACTGGGATGCGCATGGCAACCTCCGATCCAATCACGAGAAAATGGCCGAGCAGTATGATCAGCCGGTGGCCGGCCTCATCGCCGACCTCGACAGCCGCGGGCTGCTCGAAGACACGCTCGCGATGGGCGTCACCGAGTTCGGCCGCACTCCCATCTCCCAAGGGAGAGGGATAACGGCCGGCCGTGATCATCATCCACAATGCTTCACTTGCTGGATGGCGGGAGCTGGGCTGAAACCGGGCTTAGCGTACGGCGCTTCCGATGAGCTGGGCCGCGAGCCCGCCGAGAACCCGGTGACAACCTATGATCTGCACGCCACGGCGCTGCACTTGCTGGGTCTCGACCACGAGAGACTGAGCCTCTATCACAACGGTATCCAGCGGCGGCTAACGGATGTCCATGGGAAGGTCGTGGAGCCGCTCCTCGGCTGAGAATCTGGGTTTAGCTTTAAGCTACTCGCTCGACAAACCACACTCTGCAGGTGGGGATCTATTCGACTTTGCCGTTCTTGGGCGGTAGGGCGGGCTCAGGCCGCGAGCGGCGTCCATTGGCGCGGGTCGCCGCTTTTCTCGATCGATTTCCAAGTCCTTCTCTTGCACGGAGTTGCGGCTCAGGTCGGAACTGCGTGGAGGGCCATCAAATGGGACGCGTCGTCGACACGTAACATGTAACGCGAGTGAGGTCACGTCCAGATCGCCGTTTCCCCCCATCTGTTTAGCGCACGCTCAAGTCCCACGAGGAGAACAATTTGAGCCCCGATCGAGTTTTGGGACAATACGCTGTCGGACCACTCACCTGATTACTGCTTCGGCAGGCGGACGTCGAAGCCTTCCAGTTGCTTGATAACGAAGGAGTGAGCTTCTGACATCGTCTTGAAAGGGCTGTTTGAATGCCTCTCGATATCGAAGCTCATATCGCCCGGCCCCCACGAGATCCAGTCGACCCCCGGCTTAACGAGGTCTCTGACGTTCAGGGCGCCCCGCAAGGTCTCGATCTGGAAACCCAGCATGCCCGTTCCGTTCCACCATTGCGAATACTCCAGCCGGTCGGTCGGTGGTGTCTCGCCATATCGATACTGTCCTCCCCAGCTGCGGCTGCCGAGCGGGGGGTAGTAGAAATTGTTGATGGCTTCGTCGGCCTGCTCGACTTCTTCAACGATGGGTACAAGGATCGCTAGCACGCCGAGGTCCGCGTAGCGGCCGGTCATGTAGGCCCAGCGCGGATGCGGCAGGCGCAGCTGCACTCCAGCGCCGAGCCCTTCGGCCAGCTTGCAAAACTTGACGAGATCGCGTTCGTCGGGCAGGGGCCTGTGTTGACCGTCGACGCTAAAGAGGTCGACGCCGTCGTTTTCTTTGATGATTCGTTCAAGCTCGGCACGTGTGGACTCGACAGGAGCGGATACGGTGCGGACGCGCCCGTCGTTGTGCATCTTCTCTTTAAGTGATCCGGAACGCGGTTTGAAGTCGCTCCCGTCGGGCGCTTGGCCGAAGGCCGAACTAGCAGCCGATCCAAGACCCAATGCCGCCATTCCAAAGACTCGACGATTCATGGTCGTTCTCCTCTCTTGCTCAGTACCCTTTGAGCTTGTCGACAACGTTGAGTAAAGGCGCCCCTTCCACAAAGCGCCGCACGTTCTGCTTGAGCAGTTCTTGCCTACGGTCCCGAATGTGGTCCGACTGTCCGGCGATGTGCGGAGTGATGACGACGTTTTCGAAACCCCACAGAGGATCGCCTTTGGGAAGCGGCTCGGGATCGGTGACATCTAGGCCCGCGCCCGCAAGCCGCTGTTCGTCGAGCGCCTTAACTAGGGCACCCTTGTCGTAGGTCTTACCGCGCGAAACGGCAACAAAGTACGAGCCCTTCTTCATCAGCTCGAATTCGGCGCTTCCCATCATTCTTTCGCTTTCCGGCGTGTGCGGTACGGCCATGAACACGACGTCGGCAATCGGCAGCACTTCGTGCAGCTGATCCGGACGTACAGTGCGCTCAAGGAAGAATAGAAAAGGAATGTCCTTAGGGTCGACGGCGATGACTTTCATGCCGAAGGCGGCGGCGCGCTGCCCAATCTGAGTACCGATGCCGCCGAATCCAACGACGACTGCTGTCTTGCCGTGGAGCTCGATCGGGCGACGGCTGGTTCGGATCTCCGGGACCGACCATTCCTGAGCCTCCCTGAATGGCATGACATAGTTCAACCTGCGGGTGAGCGCCAGCAGCAAGGCGAACGCGTGGTCTGCAATCTCGGGACCCTGAAGGACCTTAAGATTCGTCAGTATGATGTCGCTCGATAGAAGCTCAGGGAAGCGGTAGTTGTCTACTCCCGCGCTGTAGACCTGAATCCAGCGCAGCTTCTTGCCAGCCTGAACCAACTCTTGGCTGCACATGCCCAGCACTGCGTCTGCGTCTCCGATTTCCCGAAGGGCCTCCGCCGCGTCCGATACCGGGACGAAATTCGCCCGCGCTGAGTCCTCCAGGTCTGACAACTCCGTGGTCGTAAGGCCCGCCACAACAATCTTGGGTCGGGGTTGCGACCAAGCCGCCGACCCGAGCAACGACGATAGAACGCAAACCGCAACGACTCGAAATCTGTTCATGACCGACCTCCTCCAGAGCCTGCAAGAACGCTAACACCCATAGAAGTCGGACGCAAGGCTTGGCCCGATCGACGCGACCTATTCCTTGGCCCAGACCTTGACCAGGTTGTATCCGAGCTTCTCGGTCGTGGGAAGCATGTAGTGCGCGGTGTTGTGCGGAATCAGCACAATGTCGCCCGGGCCGATCTCATGTTTGCGGCTCCCGGTGACGCCCTTCCCACGAATCTCGCCCGGGGCTTCCTCGACCGGCTTTGTGATCTTTCCGCCGAGATGGGCGATACCGCTACCAGTGTGCACGAAGTAGATGTCGACGCACCCACGATGAGCTTCCCACGGGCCTGGCCGACCTTTATAGATGACGAAATTCACGCTCAGGTTGCGCACCGAGTGCAGCGGCTGATTCGTGTCGTTGTTGGCGAACACAGCGTCTCTGACGGAGCCCTTCAGGACGTCGCCCATTGGTGCCAGCTCGGTCAGGTGCCGGTCGCCATGCGCTCCTGCCGGAAACACTCGAACGGCCACGTAGGCCACGCGGCCACCTTGAGGATCAACTTGGTAACCGGTGTTTCGTGGGAGGTTGACGATGTCGCCGGCTCCAATCTGATACTGCCTGTCGCGGACTGTTAGCTCCGCCGCTCCGCTACGCACGAACCAGATCTCGTCGGCACCTGGATTGATTCCATCCGCCGCGACCGTGCCCTGTTTGACCTTGAATACGATCGCATAGGTCGGAGTCTCGTGAACTGTCAGTGTCTCGCCTGCGCGCGCGAACATCAGATCGATTTGCGAACTCTTCAGCACGTCGCGGATCTCGGCTTTCGCTGAACCCGCCATCAAACCGATCACGATGAATAGCCTCAAATGCCGCATCATGATTGCCTCCCAAACCTGATCGTGTGCCGCCACTCTATCAAGGTTTCCCACTGGAGTCACGTTTCGCGCAACAACCAACGCATCGTGTTGCGCTGCAGTTTCTCGTACTCGGGATTCCAGATCGCGCAGACCAGATGACCTAGCGGGAGATAGATAACGCGGCCTTGACGGTAGTCGTAGGCCCACCCCGCCGCCGCAGTCGTTCCGTAATCGCCATCGCTTATGCCGTTTCCGGCTGGCCGTCGATCAATCTTATTCAGGGGCAGATTGTATGTAACGAATTAGGTCGGCCATCGCCCTGGGTGTGATCTGGGTTTCGAGGTCAGTTGGCATGGCGGATAACTGCGCTGCGCGCATCGAGCGAATTTGCGAACGCTCGATGACATCCTGCTCTCCACCCTCACGGCGTAAAGTGATGAAGGTGGGGCTTTGCAAACGGATAACGCCGTCGAGCAGGCGTCCGTCGTTTGTTTCGATCACGTAGGCCTCGTAGGTTTGAGTGATCGACTGATTCGGTAACAGGATGTCGTTCAAGATACTGATAGCCGGGCGCGTCCGTACCGTGCCCAGATCCGGGCCGACATCGGCCCCCGCACCGTTGAGTAGATGGCATTTCTCGCAGACCCGCTCGAAAACCTCCCTTCCTCGCGAGGCGTCGCCCGGCCGCTGGGCCTGTGCGGCTCGGTATCGCTCGACGATTGCGGCGCGGTCGCGATCCGGCGCGGTAAGGGCTCGACGGGCGCGCTCGCGCAGCTCGGAGTCGCGGTGCATGATCAGACGGCGGCGTTGGCGAAATACGAGCATCCAAGGCTGGACAGAGCCGGCTTCAAGCGCATGGACTAGGAGCCTTGCTCGGGCGTCGTCAGCGGTCAGGGCTTCTCCGGCCGCGGCTCTCGCC
Organism: Bryobacterales bacterium; assembly: GCA_965247305.1. Taxonomy (GTDB): domain Bacteria; phylum Acidobacteriota; class Terriglobia; order Bryobacterales; family UBA6623; genus CATQHP01. The sequence continues at coordinate 1,312,870 of OZ252030.1, forward strand.
TCGCCTTGAAATTCGGACCAGTGCTCGAGTAGGAACGCCGAAACTTCGTCCGAGCGGCTGCGGCCATAGGCCGAAACCGCGGCGGCCTGAACAGCGTCGGGCTGACTGAGGTGAGCGAGACGACGAAAGAGGTTGGCATAGATCTCGGAATCAGCGAGCGACAGCAACTGGATCGCTTCTGCGCGACGATGCTCGTCGCCGCCCGAATCCTCTGCGACCTTTTTAGCTTGGGCTTCAGCGGCTCGGGCGGCGGTGGACCCTCCCACGCCTACTTCCGCGAGCAGACCGAGTGCAGCCAAACGAACGTTCGAGTCGCCCGCTGTGAACAACTTTAGAATCTGATCGCGGGCGGCGACGGGAACAGCTTCGCGTGCTCCCCTTCCTTCAAGGCTGGCACGCAACCCGCGCAATACCGCGGCTTGACGCCATTCGTCTTTCAGACTTACCGTGCGATTGAGAAGGCTGCCGATCGCAGCGGGTTCGCTGCCAGTAAGAGAGCCGACCATTTCCAAGAAACGCTCGCCGGATTCGCTTTGGCGCACGTTGGTGGACACGCGGCTCAGCAGGGCGGTAGCGTCCGTGTCGGGCCAGGTCAGCGCGGCTACCTGGACCCATTCGTCCTCCAGCGACTCCAGTAGGAGCCTCTCTCGAACTTTTTCGGCGGCGGCCGACGGCGCTTCGCCAAGCGTCAGCAGCAGTTGGAGCCGGACGTGTGCGTCAGCGTCGTCCGCGAGGGCCAGCAGTTTCCGTTCCCAACGTGAGGGCTCGCGGCGAAAGCGTGGTTCGACGAGCAAGACGGCGTTCCTGCGGACACCTGGTTCCTCTGACTGGAGCGCTAGGCCCAGGACCTCGTCACTGAGGGCGCCGATGCCTTCGAGAGTCCACAGAGCATGCAACCGCCCGAGAGGGTTGAGGCCATCCCGGACGAGCGCTTCGAGGGCCGGCAGGGGGTTCGTGCTCCTCCGTTCGACCAACAGCTGTTGCGCCGTATTGCGATTCCAGATGTTGGCTGAAGTCAGTTCGCTGACGAGTTCGTCGCTCGAAGCGTCGCCGAGCCGCGGCGCAACATAGGGTAGTCCGCCATCCGGGGTGATGCGCCAAATGCGGCCGCGATCGTCTCCGTCGTAAAGCACGTCGGAGGTGTAGGTTTCCGCTGACGTCCATTCAGGATGCTCGATGACGTCGCGGTAGTAATCGACTACATAGAGCGCTCCGTCGGGTCCGATAGCAAAATTCACGGGCCGGAACCAAGCATCTCTCGAAGCCAGAAACTCCTTGCCTTCTCGAAGGCGCTGGGCAATGAACGTTGAACCGGAAGGCGCCCAGCGATCGGCATGAACGACGTTGTGCACAGATTCGGCGACAAACGCCAGATCTTCGTAGCCGGAGAACGCTCCGCCCAGATAGCGGGTGAGCCCAGACGCGGAAGTCATTTGTCCGACACCGGACAGAATCTCGAAGCGCGGGTTGACGGTGATCGGATAAACCGTTGCCGGGTTCGGTTCGGCGAACACGTTGTGTGCCGTACTTTGAACTCGCAGGTGCGGGTTGCGCTCCAGATAGCGTGCGGCGATGACTTCGTGTCGGACGTGGTTGGAGTTGTTGTGAGTGAAAACGTCGCCCCATTTGGTAAAGGCGAGGCCGTATTGCGATGGGCCGGCTAGCAACTCCAGTTCAAAGCTCTCGGGCCGAAATCGGACGCTCCGACGTGCAATGGGAACTCGCGGCCCGTCCTGTTTGCCCGGAAAGTGGATTTCGGATCCCGTATCGCCGAAGTCGGCGGCGAACACGGTTGATCGTGTGTAACCCTCGTGCGACAGGTAGATCCAGTTGTCCAGACCATAAGCCGGACTCGACACGGTGTGCTGCGGATTGGTGAACGCAAAGCCGCTGAGCATCTTCTCCCGGAGGTCGGCGCGGCCGTCGCCGTCGGTATCGGCGAGGTAGAGAACGTCGGGAGCGTCGGTGACCAAGACGCCATCCTTCCATGGCATGATGCCGGTGGGCAGAGTGAGCCGGTCGGCGAAAAGGGTAGTCTTGTCAGGACGCCCGTCGCCGTTGGTGTCCTCAATTAACTTGATGCGCCCGCGACGCCCCTGAGTGTCAAGTGGGTAGCCGGAGTTCTCGACGACCCAGATTTGGCCGTCCGGACCAAAGGCGATCGCGACGGGATCGGCGATTTCGGGCTCAGCGACAAAGAGCTCGATCTCGAAGTCAGGATGGAGTTCGAACGTATCGACGGCAGCACTCGGCGAGTACGGTGGGGCGGCTCGGTCTGAGCAGCCGAATAGGAAATAGACGACGCAGATAAGAACCGTCGCACGCATTCAGCCCGTATTATATTGTCGTTCGATGCATTGCCAATACGGAGCTTCTGCCGCAAGACCAGGCAATCTGTCCTCTTGATCAATTCTCGAAACTCATTGATTCTTAACCTCTGCCTACGGAAATCTCCATCGGCAACCTCTAAGGTAGCCGGTGTGACATGTTACGCTGCCAGTGCCGGAGCCCAAATCTACCGATGCTCCGTGCTCTCGACTATCAGAACAACTCACGACAACAGAGCAACTTAGGAGTCAATCGAGTTTCTGAACACTACGAGATCGGGAGGTAATGGAATGAATGAATTCGCCGGCCGCGAAGCTTGGATCGATCTGCCGACCGAGAAGGACTTTCGAGCGAGTGTCCTACCCGGCAGGCAGTATCATTACGACTTCGGGTTCATCCCCGCGATGGCTCGCCTGATCGCACGCCACGAGAGAATCGCGCCGGTCTTTGGGAACCTCTTCCGCGAGCTGATGTTGGCTCGCGACGGTGTACTATCGCGGCGGGAGTGCGAGATGGTCGCGGCTGTAGCGGCCGCTGCGCAGGACTGCCACTATTGAACCCAGTCTCACGCAGAGTTTCTGCGTGTCGAGAATGGTAGGGAGTCTCTCGTCCGGGCGCTTGAACAGCGAGACTGGCGAAATGCGGGGGGGCTTTCAGAGCGAGAGCACGCCCTCTGCACACTGTCGGAGAAGCTCAGTGGGCAGCCGACCAAGATGCCGAGAGCGATTGGGTTCCCTTGCGCAAGCTGGGCTTCGACGACAACGCGTGTCTCGAAGTTGCTCACATCGTCGGAATCTTCAACTATCTGACGCGGTTGGCCGACGGATTCGGTCTTGTCTTGGATCATGGAACGAGCCAAGCCGTCGAGACCGGAGTAGGGCTGGAACGAGCCGGGTCCCCATAGAATCGGCATTTGGCCGAGCCACGCACTTCACGCTCCGCCGATGCCGCAATCCTGATAACTCTCTGCCAATGGTTGGGGGGCCAGAACAAGCAGCGCGGTACGGCAAAGGTCCGTGGGATCAGCGAGACAAAGTGGGGTCCAATCCCGACATGTTGACCAATACCGGCGAGCCGCTCGCCGCCGACCTTGCGGTAGCCGCAGACATAACCATCGAGGCGTTCGTCAGCTCGAACGCCACTGACACTGACGTGTTCTTCCGGCTCACGGACGTTTTCCCAGATGGCCGCTCGTTGCTGCATCGCGACGGCGTCTTGAGAATGAGCTTGCGCAGCGGCCGCAAGCAATTCAAGTTCCCAGACCCCGGCAAGGTTTATCGAGGGACGATTGAGATAATCCCGCTGGCGCGGATGTTCCGCGAAGGGCATCGCGTTCGGGTCATTGTCTCCTCAAGCAACTATCTTCGCGCCGACCCTAACACAAATACGTCGGACAAATCCAGCTAACCGCGAAGCGCGCATAACCGCTTGCATCTCGGAGGCGAGCGGGCTTCGGCGTTGTCGGTTCCCTATCGGTTCGTTGTATATTGGCGCAGGCCGCGCCTATACTCGCGGCACACAAGTCTTCGGTGGGGAAAATTTTCTTGGGGCGCTGACAGACAGGAGTTACGAACCATGGATGCGAAGAAGTACTTGCTCGCAACGCTCGCCGGAGCGGTGACGTTATTTGTGACGGGGGGCTTGGCGTACGAATTACTGCTCGCTGATTTTATGGAGGCGAACACAGTGCCGGGGGTGTTGAAAAAGCAGCCGGAACTAGCGCTGCTCTTTGTTGGGGAGATTATCCTCGGCGCCTTTCTGACGCTCGTTCTGAGCCGATGGTCTGGGATTGGCAGCTTTATGGACGGAGCGAAAGCCGGGGCGGCGCTCGGCGTGCTTTTGGCATTGGGGCTGAACATTGAGATGTACTCGACAGCGAATGTCATGGAAGCCGTGGCCATCCCAGCGGACACTCTGGTGAACACGGTACGAATGAGTCTAGCCGGCGGCGCGACTGGCTGTCTGTAGTCAAAACCTCGTCATCTTGTAGAATCAACAACTTGAGCTGCGAGACGGTTCAGGTCCGAGCGTCGCAGATAGACCGCAACGTTGAACGTTTCATGGAAATGTAACGTGTTACAGCGGACGGAGGACTGGAATAAATGCGGACCGAGACCCCCGGGCGTAAACCCTTCAATATAATCAGCTACGCTATTTTGGCGAACGACAGGTAGAGCTGGAAGCCGCGCCAGTTCCTGACCCTACCGGGGAGGAAAGATAGCGCGACGCAATTGAGGATTGAGGCTCGGGGTTCGAGGAGGAATTCGAGCGCCGATCGATTCTCGCCAACGAGTCAGTCTCGCTCTCAATTTCCGCGAACGTTCTGGCTCCACTGAAGCAAGGTCCTTGCGCTCGCCACTATCTTGCGCCAGATTAAACAGCTCGACCGTTCCATCCTCGAAGGACTCAATGAGTTTGTAGTCGCCCGAACGGATTGCCGCGGCTGGGGCCTGACGGCCAGGTAGATAACCCGGCATAAACCAGAAAATGTCGGTACGCGGCAACTCGCGGGTGTCGCCCTTGAGTAGCAGCAGGAGGCTCTCGCCGTCGAGGACCTGTTTGACTGGACGACCTCCTGCTACGTCCATGAAAGTTGGATAGAAGTCCACTCCGATCACTGGTTCGTCGCACACGCTTCCGGCTTCGACCACGCCCGGCCAGCTGGCTATCATCGGTACTCGAATCCCGCCTTCGTAAAGCATGCCGTTCATTCTGTCAGCGCCGGTGTAAGAATCCCCGTATCGCCGGAATAAAATTCCCCACCCGTAGCTTGCGTCGGAGCCGACCCTGGAAGCAGGAGGTACAAGGCGCTGTTACGGAGTTCAGATGTGCAAGAAATCGAAGAATTAGTTCGACAAGGGGTGAGCCTCGCCAAGATCAGCGAGCTCACGGGATTTGACCGCAAGACGGTTCGCAAGTACTTAAGGCAGGACGATCCGACGCCCAGATACGGCCCGCGCAAGCCGCGTCCGTCCAAGCTGGATCGCTTCAAGCCGTTTATCGAAGACCGCCTCAAGGCCGGCGTCTGGAATGCCGTCGTGCTGTTGCGTGAGCTGCGAGAACACGGCTACTCGGGCGGCTATACGATCCTCAAGGATCACCTACAGCCGTTGCGAGAAGCCGCAACCACGGTGGCCGTGCGGCGCTTTGAAACACCCGCAGGCAAACAGGCTCAGGTCGATTGGGGCCATCTCGGCGAGATCACCGCCGACGGCAAGACTCGCAAGCTTTGGGGTTTCGTCTTCACGCTCGGTCACAGCCGGGCCATCATGGCCGCCGCGGCGACCGACCAGAAGCTGCCGACGCTGCTGCGCATGCACGAGGAAGCCTTCCGGCAACTCGGCGGCGTGCCGCAAGAGATCCTCTACGACCGCATGAAGACGGTCTTGGAGGGGGTCGACGAGCGCGGCGAGCTCAAGTGGAATCAAACCTTCAAGGACTTCGCCGACTATTGGGGCTTCACCCCGCGGGCCTGCAAACCTTACCGCGCGCAGACCAAGGGCAAGGTCGAATCGGGCGTCAAGTACGTGCGCCGCAACTTCCTGTGCGGACGCACGGCGACGAGCCTGGATGATCTCAACAACCAGCTGCACGCTTGGGTCTGGGAGGTCTCGAACCGGCGCGTTCACGGCACCACTCACAGCCAAGTGTTAGAGAGTTGGGAGTCTGAAAAGACCGCCTTGCAGTCTCTCGACAAGCGTCCGCCGTATCCCCTCGCGGACGCCGAGTCGAGGCGTGTGAGCCGGGACGCCTTCGTGGCCTGGCGCTCCAACCGCTACTCGGTTCCCTGGCAAGACGCCGGCGCCGAAGTCTCGTTGCGCGAACTGGCCGGCCGGCTCGAGGTATGGCGCGGAGCCGAGCGGATCGCCGTTCACGAGTTGATCGACGACCGCCACCAAATCGTTGTTCGCAAAGAGCATCATGCCGACATTCCGCTGCACGTCGCCAAGCGTCCAGGAGGAAAAACGTGCATTCACATCCAAGCCGGCGCACCCCAAGTCGAAGTGCGGCCGCTAGCGGCTTACGAAAGCGCCGCCGCCGGAGGTGCGCTGTGACCGCCATCGAACAGCTTCACGAACGGCTCGAAGCACTGGGGCTGAAGACCATCGACGATCGCTTGGAAGCGCTGCTTGAACAAGCAGCCAAGGCTGAACCGGCCTACGCCGACTTCCTGCTCGACGTCGTCAGCGCCGAGGCCGACGCTCGCCGACAACGCTATCTCAAGACGCGTCTACAGCTCGCGCATCTGCCCTATGTCAAGACTTTCGAACAGTTCGACTTCGACTTTCAACCATCGATCGACGAGCGCCAAATCCAAGAGCTGCGCACGTTGCGCTTCGTGCACGAAGCCTCCAACGTGATCTTCCTCGGGCCACCCGGCGTTGGCAAGACGCATCTCTCGGTTGCCTTGGCCGAGGCTGCGATCCAAGCCGGTTTCGGAGCCTACTTCATCACCGCGCACGACTTGATCGCCGATCTGTCGAAGGCCATCCGCGAAGGACGGCTACAACGAAGGATGCGCATCTACCTCGCGCCGAAGGTGCTGATCGTCGACGAGATGGGTTACCTTCCGCTCGACGAGCTGGGGGCGACGATCTTCTTCCAACTCGTCAGCGCGCGTTACGAACGCGGCAGCATCATCCTGACCTCGAACAAGAGCTACGCCGATTGGGGCTCGATCTTTTCCGACCCGATCATCGCCACGGCGATCCTGGATCGACTGTTGCATCACTCGACGACGGTGAACATTCGCGGCGAGAGCTTTCGCTTGAAGGAGCGCCGAAGAGCCGGTTTGCTCTCGCGGCCGGAAGATCAGTCCGGCGAACGGCCGACGGTCGATGCGGCTGACGCGGCGAGCCCTGGTCGCAAGAGCGGGGGAAGTGGAAGATGAGTTTTTTCAGGCATGGGCAAATCTATCGATCCGATGGGCGTTGGGCAGCGGAAAAGAAGCCGGGAGCGATCTCGGCCGCCGCTCCCGGCACTCATCGTCTCGCTGAGTTTGCGGCCGGGTATTCCTTGGCGGGTTGCTCTCCAGCATTGCCCGCCTCCGCTTCCCCGGCTAGCTCCATGCTTAGCAACACGGTGGTGGTCCACAAAACCACCACCGCAACCAGGGTGGGGAATTTTCAACCGGCGAAAACGGGATTTTTCATCCGGCCTTGACAATTCCACGCAGTGGGTAGTTCGACGTTGTTCGGCCTCCTCGATTGAGGCCCCGATTGGCTGCGCTCCCAACGCCTCCGTTGTCGGAAACAAACACAACCAGAGTATTCTCGGTCGTAATTGTATACTTGACGAACCCATTATCGTCTTGTAGTCTGAGCATCGATGAACAGAGCAGGACAATCCAAGACGTTTTTCAAGCTAGCGGAGTTTGACCCAGACCATACAGGTTGGGAGCACACATTTTACGTAAGTGTGGATAACCAGGAACCGTTGGTGCTGGACGATGACAGCGAACTCCTCTTGCACTTTGAACCAAAGCAAGAGACGACACCCGAGCAGCTTGAGAACCTACGGAGTCGGCTCGACGATCTTCTCGATACCGTCAACTTCACCGTGATTCGGAAGCGGACTATCCCTTAGTCTTTTTCGCCGTCTTCTTCGGCTTCTCTTCCTTCGGTGGTGGCGGTGTCTTCAGTAGGTCCGTCACCGCTTCGTCGAAAGAGAGTGGCGACAACGAAAGATCGACTTTCTTTTTAGTTCTTTCCATCTCTTATTAGTGTGATTCCAAGCGTCCTCATCATGCTGAATTGGTCCGTGTAGCTAACATCGAAGTCCTGACAAATATTTGGGATCTTCACGGGTTTTGCATCGTCAGGCACTAGCTTTTCTCTGGTGACCACAATTCCACCGTCAACCTTGGCGTGTGCTACCAGCCAAGGGTCAGCCCCTTTGAGAAAGCGTGCCTTTTCAGCAGGGTCCTTATAGTGAGCCTCGACATAGTCGCCGATTTCCCGCACCATGCCTTGAACGGCAGCGTTGCCCTCAATGCATAATCCCAACTTGTCCATTGACTTCATCCATTCTGCCAAATCGTCGTTTCCCTTCTTAAGTTCATCCAGGACTCTCCTGGGGGTAACGACAACTCCCTGATCCACACCAGTCTTCAATGAATCCCAAAATCCGGGAGCAATATCAAAGGCGTAATGTTCGTTCTTGCTCTGAATTAGGACGTCCGTGTCGAGCCAGTAACGAAGCATCGGAATGACCTTTTAGCGGACCCCAATTGCCTCAGCAACGAGTGGAATAATGGACGGCTGGATACCCAAGAGATTCGCTGCCTCGCGGTAAAGCAGCCGACCCTCCAGTGCCGATGCAACCAGCTTGGCCGTCACGCGGCGGCTGTTTCTTGCTGGGAGTATCCTCTCGTTGAAGTTACCGCCGCCCGACTTAGACGACTCCTGCTCTCTGAGGCGCTCCGCCTCGGAAGAGAATTTCTTATCGAAATCAGTACGGTTGATCTTCCCGAAATCAAATGCTCTTCTAATAGCCACGAGAGAGCTCACCCGAAATCTGAGACGAACACTCTTTACGTTGGAGTCGAACGGCAGAGACTCCTTCCACGTATTCTCGAATGCTTGCGCTGGAACCAGCGACTCGGCAGCCACTTTATCACAATACTTTTCAATTTTGTCCGTGGCGTTTAATTTACCAGCATGGTGATCGGTTATCCCAGTCGAACCCAAGCAAATATGGGCGATCTCATGAACGAGCGTGAAGATTTCTTCCGCGATAGAATCTGTGGTATTGATGAAAACGATCGGGGCCACTGTGTCGGTGATCGCGAAACCCCTAAACTCATTTAGTCCTAGCGGCCGATGCGTGTTATTGGCTACGCAACTGCTCCGCAGGCATTGTCAAGTTAACGAGTCCGATGCAGTTTAGCCCCGAAGTGCGTCCGGAATTTCTCTCTTTCAGCAAGCACAAGTCGCCGTCTTCCAGTCGCTAAAAGCCCGCTCTCTTAGAAGTCGATGATGGACCGCTTTGAGCTGATGACGTCCAACTCGGAACAGATTGTGAATCGGGCCGTGGACGTGGAGAAATCGTTGGAGTTGTGGCACTGACTTAAATCGACGCATTTGGCGTTCTTGCTCCCTGGTGTGCTGGTGCGACACTTCAGCTCGGTTGTTTTCATACTTGCCGGTTCGATGGTTGACCGACGGAAAGACCTCTCGGTGGGCGGCCGGATAGCTTCGAAGCTTGTCCGTCACGAGTTGCCACGGTGGCCTTCCCTGTTCTTTCAAGACCTTGCGAAAGAAGCGCTTAGCGGCCCTCTTGTTTCGGCGACGTGTGACCAAGATATCGAGGACATCGCCGTCCTGGTCCACTGCTCTCCAAAGATAATGCCGCTTGCCGCGGATCGTGATGAATACTTCGTCTACGTGCCAGATGTCACCGAGCCGACCTTGCCTTTGCCGTAGAGTGCGGGCATATTCGGGTGCAAACTTCCGACACCAGGATCGAATGGCTTCCTAGGATACCTTGACGCCGCGTTCTGCGAGAAGGTCCTCCACATCGCGAAAGCTCAGCGTGAACCGATGGTAGAGCCAGACGGCGTGGCTGATGATTTCCGGTGGAAAGCGATGGCGCCGATAGAGCGATTCCATGAGCCGATTGTCGCCGACCCCCGTTAACTTGACAATGCCTTTGGGAGGACTGTACGGGTCGAACGTGTCGTCCAGTTCTGCGCAAAAGGGCGGTAGCCGTATCAGTTCTCTATAGTCTTGGTTTGGAGATGGAGTCGAAGGGCATCTGCACCAGGCGCCAGCTCGCAAAAATGTGTCGATGATACTCGGAAAGAGCGAATGTTGCAGCGCGATGAGGAAGCGATCGGCTTTCCGAGGCGGTCGTCAGAACGGCAACCTGCAAACGCGATGGGCACGCCTGCGATGCACGTGCCATCTGGTGTATCGGCCACCGACGCTAGGCGAACGCTTGAGCGGCGACAACTGCTACTACAGAATGGTAAACACTGTATCTTTAGAGAATTGGCGGCGGAGTGACGCGGGATCGCACGTACCGATGGGACCTAGGATGAGGCCTTAGCGATGCCAGGATTCGACCTACCGTCAAAGTTAGAACAACTGACAGACGAGGACCTGGTTGTCGAGTACTATACCGGCGACGAAACGGCGTTCGACGAGATTGAAAGCCGATATCATCAACGCCTTTGGGCCTATTTCCGAAAACGCAGTTTTGACGACCACATATGTGACGACTTGGTCCAAGAAACGACGATAAAAATCATATTAGGAAGCGAGGGTAGAGGCCCTCAGTATCGCCGAGACGGGGGCAGGTTCGAAGCTTGGCTATTCACAATCGCGGCGTTGGTGCAGGAATCCCCTTCAGTCCCTCGCTGACATCTCCTCGGGGTCCCGATCCATCATGAAGATAGAGGGGACATCCATGATAGGTATTTGTCAAGGAATAGATGGCGGCAGGCATTTTCGGGTGGCCACAAGCTGGGTTCGCCTGCTTATTAGGTCGGTTTTTCGCGGCGGGGCGGGTTCTGTCCACTGCGCGTCCGTAGGACGCGGCGCAGCGAACGGTTGACAGGTTCCGCGCCGGCGCGTACCTGGACGGTTCGCGGGCGAACGCGGCGCTCTCCCACGGGGAAGTTGCGGCTTCTCAGTCCACGACGATTACCCTGCCGAATCGCGTCACTTGGCGCCGTTTGAAAAACGCGGCCAGACATCCATTTGCCACCTCGAGCGCTCGCAAGTGTCCTCGCGGGCGCCGTCGCGGGAGATTCAGTTGAGGCCCAAAAACTAGATCCCGCCGGCCCCGAAACAACGCGCTTGGCGTCGACTCACCCGCGGGCTTTCACGCAGTCCCCTCACGGCGGGGCCCGGCGGGAAATCGTCGTTTCCAACTCGTTACTCGCGGCGCTCGTAGCCCGTGCCGCGACGTTCGACCGCCAACAACAGCGCTACCAGTTTGCGCGCCACCGCCACCGTCGCCTGGTTGCGGTGGCCGCGTGCGACTTCGTCCGCGTGCAGCCGCGCCAGTTGCTCGTTCCAGCGCGGCGCCAATTTCGCAGCCTCGATCAGCACGTGTTGCAAGTGTCCGTTACGTTGTTTCGACAGCGGGCCGCGCCGCGACTTGCCGGCCGACTCGTCCAAGCGCGAACACAGTCCGCAGTAGCTCACCGCCTGGTCGATCTTTCCGAAGCGCTTGACATCGCCGATCTCTAATGTCCAGGTCAGCGCGGTGATCGCGCCGACTGCGGGGATCGTGCGCAGCAACTCGACGCGCTTGGCGAGTAGTGCATGCGTGAGCAACTTGTTCTCGATCTTGCGCACGATCGAGAGTGTCGCCTCGACGCGATCGCGGCTGACGCCGAGCAGCAACAGGTCTGTTTCGCAGGCTTCGAGTTGATCGCCGAAGGGCTCGAAGTATTTCTTGGTGTGGAGTTTGGATTTGGTGTAAGGTTCGCCGAGTTCCATCAACAGCGTGGCGATACGGTTCTTGTTCCAGACCGCTTGTTGAACGAGGCGGTTGCGAAAGCGTAGCAGGCGGCGCAGCTCGCGTTGTTGGCGCGGCGGCATCCAGACACGCGGCACCATGTTGATGCGGGTGAGATCGGAAAGTTTGCGGCTGTCGAGTTTGTCGCTCTTCTTTTTGGCGCGGGTGATGGCTTCCAGCGATGCCGGATGCGCGACCGCTAGATCGGCGGCGTGGGGTTCCAGCGTGTCGTAGATCCAGCCGCTGAACATAGTGGCTTCGAGCGTGCCCTTCCAGCGCGCGGGTCGCCTGGACACCCACTCTTCAAGCTCCGGGCGCAGCGCCTGGATCGTGCCTTCGTCAACGATCGCGCCGTCGGCCGTCTTGGCGCAATAGGCGATGGTTTTCTTGTGAACGTCGAGTCCGATATAGTGCATTTTGTCCTCCTGGGTTTGGGTTTCGGGGCCGCTGCCCAAGGCAGCCGCGCCCGACTTATTTATTCCCGCCAGGAGGACACTCGCTCTTCATTGCCTATGCATTGAAACGACGTCATGGCCGCCGCGAAGTCGAGTCGAGTTAACCGCAAGTACAAGACGAAGTACAAAGTCCAGAACTGGAGGGAGTACGAGCGTGGCCTCAGGAATCGCGGCGACGTCACGATCTGGCTGAGCGAGGAGGCGATTGCCGCATGGACACCACCCAAGAACGGTCTGCGCGGAGGCCAGCGGCGGTACTCGAACATCGCGATCTTGACCGCCCTGACCCTTCGTGTCGTCTTCGGCCTACCGCTTCGTCAGACCGAAGGTTTCCTGGACTCGCTGCTTAGCTTGATGGGCCTAGACCTCAACACCCCGGACCACACCACACTCTCGCGGCGGAACCGAATCGTTAAGCTGCCTCCACTGACCCGAGCCCACGACGGCCCGATCCATTTGATCGTCGATTCCACGGGCCTTAAGATCCTGGGATCGGGCGAATGGAGCGCGCACAAGTACAAGGCATCCAAGAAACGCCGGGACTGGCGCAAGCTGCACATCGGTGTGGATGACGAGGGGTTCATTGTGGCGGCCGAACTCACGACGAGCAGCGCGGACGACGCCTCCACCGTCCCTGATCTGCTGGATCAAATCGAGATTCCCATCCGACGATTCACGGGGGACGGGGCCTACGACCACAGGTCGATCTACGAGCGGGTCGGCGTGGCCGGAACACAGGACGTCGCGATTGTAATCCCGCCGCGTCGCTCGGCGGTGTCGGCGGGGCCGACGGAAGGTCCATGGTCGCAGCGAGAAGAGGCTCTGGAGAGGATTCGCGTGGTGGGACGACGAGAGTGGCAGAAGGAGTCGGGCTACAGACAGCAAGCGCGGGTCGAGAACGGGTTCTTCCGATACAAGTCAGTGCTCGGGGGCGGCCTGAGGGCGAGGAGCAGCGACGCGCAAACGAGAGAGGCCACGATTGGGTGCCACATCCTCAACCGGATGGCTGAGCTAGGCAGGCCGCAGTCGTACGCGGTGGCGTCGTGAACCAGGGGCTGGAAAGCGGCTCAACTCGCCCCAAGGTTGAATCGTGCAACAACGCCATCTTTCGTCTTCAAAACACCCTAAGAATCAACGATTTGTAATGGATCGATCCGTACTCGCACGCCTGCTGTTGCAGCAGGTGTGCCTGGAGTTTGGCTGTTCAAAGAGGGTTGAAGTTTGGGGTAGGGTGCGGAAATAGGGGATTGGCGTTAGCCGGAAGCGTAGATTGCTGCAGGCGGAGCGCCTCTTGGGAGTTTCTGCAGCTTCGTGTTGGATTGCGAAGTGTTCCGCAAGCCGCAGAAATGTTGCCGCTGCACGCCGTCCGCCCAAAGCTCGGCCCGCAGGTGGCTGATCAGCCGTTGCGTGGTGAGCCGTTGCGGCTGCGAGCGGCGTCGCCAGTGCGGTCGCGGCAAGGCGTCGTCCACGCCCTGTTGGCGGCTCCAACTCGCGCCCGCCAACAGCAGTAGCGCATACACCGCCGTCATAAATTGAGGGACCCGCTCGACCGCGTCCGGCTGCCGCACCTGCGCCTGTCCGACTCCCAACAGCGTCTTCTGCTCACGGAAGTTGACCTCGATCTCCCAGCGCCAAACGTACTGCCGCACGATCTGCTCCAGCCCCAAACTCGGATCGCTGACAATCAAATACGCCGGCTTGCGATACAGCACCTTCGAGCCCGCCCGCGGCCGATAACCCAACGGTGCGATCACCACCAAACGCAAGTCCCGCTTGCCTCCCGCCGGCCGCCAACGCAGCGGCGCGAGCGTTTTCACTTTGAACTGGTGCAGGCTGCCGGCGGCAAAAACCTCGACCGTTTGCCACGGCACGTTGTCGTCCTGGCGGAGTTGCTCGGGCGTCGGCGCGCGTTCGCCGTAACAACGCCTGCGGCCTTTGCCGGGCTGCTCGAGGGGCAGATGATATAGCTTGGCGTCGGAACGAATGCGGCCGATCAACGTCACCTCGGCGGGCAACGATCCGAACACCGTGCGGTTGGTGTAAGCGCCATCAACGACGAGGTGCAAGGCTCTGTCAGCGCCTCCGGGATCGGCGTTCATGGCCTCGCGCAAGCGCGCGATGTGCCTGGCGGCGAGGGCCGTTAAGCTGCACTTGCGAGCCTCGCGCCGGTACTGTTTCCAAACCTCGTCCGTGGCCTTCTTCGACGGTCGGCGCGGAGTCGGCGCGTGTTCCAAGCCGATCGGAATGAGTCGCGCCGGCTGCTGCCGCTCGCTGGGAGGCAGCGCTGCCGAGAATTGCAAGAAGCGCTGCGCGAGAATCAAGTTGGCCTGAAACTTGGGTCCAAGCGGATCGCGCCGCCAACTCACGCCGGGCGTTTTGAGACTCGACTTGGCGAGCAGTGTATCGTCGATGGCGACGACCAAGGGAGCCTCGGGCGGCAAGCGAGCGAGCACCTCGCGGCGCGAGGCATCGAGCAGGCGTTGCGGCTCGACGCGTTGTTGCGAGAACAGGCGGTAGCCGGCGCTCCAGTCCTGAAAGCTCTCGCCGGAGGCATGTAGCAGGCCGGTGATGGTGGAGCGGCCGAGGCAGACGGCGGCACCGAGAGCGAGGCGGGTGAGGTGGTCGTTCACGCTTTGTCGGGCGTGGGGGTTGAGGCCTTTGGCGAAGAGTCGGGAGAAGGTGTCGACGACTCGATCGGGAGTTTTTTTTCAACTCGACGGGCGGAGGTTGCAAACGATTGAGCACGAGTTGGGAGCGGTCGAGCAGGATCCATTCGAGCTGTTCGCCGGGCTGGAAGTCGAGCATCTGAGCGCTGGCGGAGGGGAAGTTGACGTAGAACTGTTGGGAAGCCTTGCGCTTGATCAACTGCAGTTTGGTGGGGAAGGACATGAGGTCTCCTTGGAAATGAATCTAGTTACACAACAAGCTAAACAACTAGATACAAGAATACCTCAAAATGTTTTGAGACACAAGCATTCTCAGATCCCAGACAACTCAAGAACGTGCTTACCGCGCGTCCCATCTAGTGAAAGGCCAAACTCCAGGGCACGCCTGCTGTTGCAGCAGGTGTGCGGGTTCGTCCGAAACCATCCAAGCGTCCAAGATTGCCGCTTCCGAACGCCCTGGAGTGTTGGACTTAACACTCTGACAATCAATAACTTGAGCACCGATCGAGTTTTTGGACAGTACGGGGTAGCTGACGGCGCCAAAACGCCGTTTGGACTTAAAGTATCACTGGAAGCACACAGGGCACGGCAGGTGTCATAGCCCGGATATGGCCAATAGGTGTTCAAAAACGTCTCGAAAGCCCACGCCGAAGCGTTGTCGGCGCTCGTCAAGGCGAGAACGCCCCTCCCAGACAGCGACCCGCAAAAAACACCTCAAGATCCGTTACGAAATTCCAATCCACCCCTCCCCCTCACTTCTGGTGAGAAATGCGGGCTATGCTGAATAGTTCAGGAGAGCCCATTGACTACTAAACGTGAGTGGATGGGCAGAGCATCTCAACTCGTTTTGCTAATGCTCGCGCCCGCCGTCATGTGGGCGCAGTCCGGTACGATCACGCTCGACAAAATCGACATCGAGCTTGAAGGTCGGATGTTCCGCTTCACTCCCGGCGGGAACAACGTTCTCGACATCGAACCGACGGTGAGTTTGCAACAGCGAAACGGCAAGTACACGGCATTCGTGAGCCACGACGTCAACTCCCCGACCCGTGAAGTGATTGTTTGCGACGGGGTCGACACCGTACCGGAGAACTCCCACAAATCCGAGACCACCACCAAAGGCATCGAACAGGACGCCCGGATCAGATCCAATGTCGCAGTCGGCCCCGGGCAGTTCAGCGTCAACCTGCCCCCCCGCGCCGATCCCGCTCGGGAGGTCGTGTACACGTTTTCTTGCGGAGTTCTGGGCGGTGGCGCGGGTCCTTTCTACGCCACGACAGGGGAAATCGTTGTTCGCCAGCAACTCGACATTCGGCAGTCGGTCGCGGTCGTCGAAGTGACGCCCAATCCCTCGCAAAGCCTGACGCCGGGCAGGCTCCAGAATTTCACCGGGCAGGCGAACTGGGAAGACAACATCGTTTTCGGGGCCTCCTTGCGATTGATGGCGTTCGACTCCGCGGGGGAGGAGTTGGGGTTCGGGCCGCGGACAGCGGGCCTGGGGCGTGTTCCCCAGGGCGATGGGACGTTCACCACGCAAGGTTCCGTCGAGGTCACCCTGAGAGTCGCCCCGGCGAGCGACGGTTTCGTGAGGCTCCGACTCGACCTCATCGAGCGTCTAAGGGTCGACGGGCAACCGCTCACGCGTGTGTTGGCGGCGGCGCCCGACATCGTGTATGGCGCCGACTTGGTCTGTCCGGCTCCGACGGGACCACTTTCGCGCCTGAGTCCGAAGGGCCAAGCCCCAACATCTTGCTCGGACTACACGATCCAACACATCGAAGCTGTCCAGGTCATCCAAGACATCAGCAACTCAGTTCCACTCGTTGCGGGTAAGCCTACGTGGCTGCGGATCTACCTCGGGGCCGACGGCGCTCCGCCCGAGAACCGTGTTGTCCACCCCAGGATGCCGGTATCGGTAAACGTTAGAACCAAGGATGGCGCCGTGACCTCGTTTGATTTCGATGAGTCTGGTGAATTTGGGCTTGCGCGCCCTCGCCCGGACGACCGCGATCTACAGGTCAAACGAGCTAGTCGGGAGATCTTAAGCAAGCTTGGGCACTTCAGCATCGAGCTACCCCCTGAGCTAATCGCGGCAGGCGAAATAGAAGTGGAAGCGAGAATCAACGTTGAAGCAGACCTGTTGGCGCCTGAATCGGATATCACAAACAACACGGCGCTCGCGAAGTTTGAATTCATCGAAACCCGGCCCGTCATTGTCGAATACTTAGAAGTCTGCGGGCCTGAGTGCGGCGACGAGATGGGCAATGAGTTCTTACTGCAACACTTCGCTCCGACCGAGACGGTGCGGTACTCGGCGTTCACAAGCGACGCCATTCGGCCCGGCCGGGCCGATCTGCCCGAACTGCTGAGCCAAGTGGCGATCTTCACGTTAGGCAGGCTCGTCGACTACTTTATTGTTTGGGTGCCGGACTCAAGCGACTTCGAGGTACCCGAGGAAGCGGGGATTCTAAGGAGTCTGAATGTCCAGCTTCAAGCTCTTGGAGCTGCCCCGTTGGTGTTCGCGGAGGCCGAAAAATCAGAGCACCAAATCTTCCTTCGGAATCAACAAACAAGACTCAACGAAGAGGTTGCGGGTACCTTGCCGGTAGCTCTCGGCTTGGTTAGCCCTCAGGACTGCCGCAACGCCGCCGACTTCAGCCCGGTGACGGCCATTGAATGGCGAGGAAAGTCCCGCACGCCACACGATATCGTATCCCCATTTGGCCCGAAAGAGATGAATACCAGTTGCGCCGGCGACGCGATAAGGGGATTTCACCCATCGCAGGGCGTCTACCTTGGTCTATTCGATCGACTACGGTCGGACCGCGCCGAGATTCAAATCGGCCAACGAAAGCAGCAAGGCGCTTCGGGGGAGTACTTTCTTGTTTCTGGAACCGCCGGGGCGGACGGCGGAGCAATCTCACCGATCGTCCGGGCCAATCTCTCTGTGGACCCCAGCGGCTTGCCCTCGTCTGGCGATGTTTGTGTGGAATCGCAGTCGAATGGATCGCCGCGAATTCGGCAGTGCGTGCAGCGCTCTTCCAGGACACGCGACAGTTTGCCGTTTATCTTTCCGATTCCCTTTGACGCGAGTGTCAGCCGGATCGCGCTCTTTGTCGACGGTCAGGAGGTCGACTCTCGAGCAACCAGCGCGAGCGCGCCAATGGTAGAGATCGTGTCGCCCACAATCGGTTCGACAATCAACGCCGCCGACCAATTCACCCTCTCATGGACGGCTTCGGATGCGGATGGCGATCTTGTGGAATCCACCGTACTCTACAGCTCGGACGGCGGCGCCTCGTGGACGCCGTTGCGGTTCCGGCTGGAGGGAAACTCCGCGGAGATCGACCTGACCCGCATTTCTGGAGGAGAGAGCGTCCTATTTCGGGTCCAAGCGACGGATGGCTTTCGAACCGGCGAATCTACCGTCGGACCCGTCAACGTGATCCAGCATCCGCGCATCGAAGCGGACGCCGTAGTAGATCTTGGATCAACCGGCGACGGATTCCCGTTACAAGGCTTCGTGTCGATTCGCAACACCGGAAGCGGAAGACTGACAGTTCACGCGGTAGGTAGCAACAACCCCGCCTTTGCGCCACTGCAGGCGCTACCGATGACCATCGAAGCGGGTCACGAACGATCGATCACGGTGGACTTTACGCCGATTGGTCCTGGTGACGTTTCAGCACTACTGACCGTTGAAAGCGATGACGCGGCGACGCCGGGGCTCGACGTAGAGCTGCGCGTGCGGGTCCGCGATACCTCTGAGCCAATTCTGGCGATCCTAGACGAACCGCAGACACTCGCGTTTCCGGCGGTGATTGTGGGCGACGAGAACCAAGGGGGCCTCACCGTCATCAATCAAGGAACTCCTGAACTCGATCTCGAGGTGATTGTCGAGGGAAATGGTTTCCGGCTCATCGAGGACGCAGGCACGTCTTCCCTGCGTGTTGAACAAGCGGCCAACGTCCTCGTGGGCGGCGAACAGCGTGACATCGTGGTTGGCTTTGCGCCGCCGTCGAACGGAGAGTTCGCGGGCGCTTTGACTTTGAATACGGGAGACGCGATGCGGCCGCAGGTCCGGATAGCGCTCTCGGGAGAAGGTCGCGAAGCTCCGGACCGCGCGACGATTAACCCCGGCGGAATCGTCAACGCCGCGTCGTTCGCCTCGGGCGTGGCGCCAGGGGGGATCGGGTCCATATTCGGGGTGCAACTCGCGGACGGAGTGGAGTTGGCTGACAGGACTCCGCTGCCGCTGCGGCTTCGCGGTACTGAAGTATTCGTTGGCGGGTGGCCGGCGCCGCTCTTTTTTGTTTCGCCGAATCAGATCAATTTCCAGATTCCGTTCGAAGTAACCGGTAGGAGCGCTGCTCCCGTTGGCGTGCGCCGCGATGGCGTGGACAGTCTTTCCGTCGCCGCAATGCTCCGTGTGAACGCACCCGGAGTGTTTGTGAATCCCAACACCGCGGAACCAATCGTGATCCGTGCGGACGGATCGCTGATTACGGCGGCGAACCCGGCGCAAGCGGGAGACGTGCTGATCGTGTTCGCAACGGGATTAGGGGCGGTGTCGAACCCTCCGCTGACTGGGGCCGCATCGCTCGCCTCGCCGCTGGCGTCGGCCGGAGTACTACCTACCGTGACAGTCGGCGGCTCGGCTGCCCAAGTATTCTTCGCCGGATTGACACCGAACTTCGTAGGACTAGCGCAGATCAACATCCAGTTGCCCGACGCTTTGCCGGCGAGCAACTCGTTGGAGGTGGTTGTTGAGTTCGATGGCTCCTCCAGTCAACCCGTGAACCTGCCGGTCGGCTCTCGGTAACTGGGTGCTCAAGACCTTCAGATCAGAAACGACGAGACAGCTGCCAGCGCGATACCTGGTGAAAACAAGCGCTGCCACAAACTCTCTATCCAGAGCCCTCAGAAACCCCCGCCAATTGGCTCTAATGCCCTATTTAAGGGTCTTTGAGCGATTTTGGGTTGTCGTCAGGTGGGTCGGAAAATAATTTACAGTGGCTATGGCTCGAACGGTCAAATTGACGGCTTCGGAACGATTCCGCTGGGTGGCCGGCTTGCGACGAAACCTCAGGACAACGCGATTTGAACGAAGCCTTCGGCAGACGCTTCGCGTGCGAGTAACAAGAGAGGAGAGCGAGAGTCGGGCGTAACGTCTGCCGAAGGCTTCGTTCAAATCGCACTTTCATCAAATAATTTGGAATGAGGGAGTTGACACCCTTGTTTGCACTCTCGTATTCTTACAAGAGGTTCGTTCGACAGTCCGACTTGCGCCTAGGTTTACGCCCGGGAGATAGCATAACGGGCTGAGGGTTCGAGCCCCAGCCGGGACTGGATTCCAACTGAGCTAACAAAGGTTGGGTGGGGGCTGAAGTTAAGCCCCAATATGTGAAAGCTCCACTGGGGCTCCACCGCCGATAAGATCCCTCCCGGGGTTCGTTATGGCGGAGGCAGTGGGGCCTAACGGATAGATTAGGTAGATAGGGATTTTGCGTGTCCGCGCGTCACCGTTTATTGGCGGCAATGCGCGGTCGCAAGAGTGCTGGCGACGGTCGTTTGATCGTTTGAAAGGATGAGCAGGGTAGGAAATTGTGCCGACGTTCAATCAGCTAGTTAGAAAAGGTCGCAAGACGCCGAAATTCGGAACCGCTTCGCCTGCGTTGCAGAAATGCCCGCAGAAGAGGGGAGTGTGCACGCGTGTTTACACCGTGACCCCCAAGAAGCCGAACTCGGCGCTGCGAAAGGTCGCCCGCGTTCGACTCACCAACGGAATTGAAGTGACAACGTATATTCCGGGGGTCGGTCACAACCTGCAGGAGCACTCGATTGTGCTCATCCGCGGTGGCCGCGTGAAAGATCTGCCAGGTGTCCGCTATCACGTCGTACGTGGAACGCTCGACGCCTCGGGTGTCAGCGACCGGCGCCAGGCGCGTAGCAAGTACGGCGCGAAACGCCCGAAGAAGTAAGCGGGATCGAAAACAATGCCACGTAGACGAGATGTTCCCCAACGTATTCCCCCGCCGGATTCGGTTTATAGCTCGACTCTTGTGTCGAAGTTCATCAACTGTTTGATGTGGGACGGAAAAAAATCGGTGTCTGAAAAGATTTTCTATGACGCCATGGATCTCATTCGGGAACGGACGAACGAAGAGCCGCTGCCGATCTTCAAGAAAGCGGTCGAGAGCTGTAAGCCCGTCGTCGAGGTGAAATCTCGGCGCGTCGGCGGAGCGAACTACCAGGTACCTCTTGAGGTTCGCCCGAATCGCCGGCTGTCGTTGGCCTTGCGTTGGATGATCGGAAATGCGCGAGCGCGTAGCGAAAAGCGTATGGCGGAACGGCTGGGCGCGGAAATTATGGACGCCGCCCAAGGTAGAGGGACTTCCATTAAGAAGAAGGATGATGTCCACCGGATGGCAGAGGCAAACAAGGCTTTTGCTCACTTCCGCTGGTAGGTGATAGGTAGAATCCCATGGCTCGCGACGTAACTCTGAGTAAATTCCGCAATATTGGTATTGCCGCGCATATCGATGCCGGCAAGACCACGACCACGGAACGCATTCTCTACTACACCGGGCGTCTGCACCGCATGGGCGAGGTGCATGACGGCACCGCCACCATGGACTACATGGAGCAGGAGCAAGAGCGTGGCATTACGATCACGTCTGCTGCTACGACTTGTTCTTGGCGCGACCATCAGATCAATATCATCGACACGCCGGGTCACGTCGACTTCACTGCCGAGGTCGAACGCTCGCTGCGGGTTCTAGACGGCGCCATTGCGCTTTTTGACGCGGTTGCGGGTGTTCAGCCGCAGTCGGAGACGGTCTGGCGGCAAGCTGACAAGTACCGTGTTCCGCGCCTCGCGTTCATCAACAAGATGGATCGCGTCGGTGCGAATTTCGACTATGCCGTGCAGACGATGATCGATCGGCTGAAGGCCAATCCGGTCGCGATTCAGTTGCCGATTGGCTCCGAAGACCAGCTTAAAGGCGTGGTTGACCTTGTCGAGATGAAGGCGATTCTCTGGAACGACGAGACGCTTGGCGCCGAGTACGAAGTCGGCGATATTCCCGGCCACCTTCTTGAAGAGGCGGCTGACCGCCGCGACAAGATGATAGAAAAGGTTGCCGAGGACGACGAGGCGCTTTTCGAAAAGTACGTTGAAGGCGCGGAAATCTCGGTCGACGAGCTGAAGGCCGCCATTCGACGCGCCACAATCGCGATCAAGATCACTCCTGTATTGTGTGGCTCGGCGTTCAAGTACAAGGGCGTTCAGCGATTGCTCGACGCCGTGATTGACTACCTGCCTTCGCCGATCGACGTTCCTGCAATTACGGGGACTGACTTAGACGGCGAGGGTGAGCTGACACGCCAGGCCGACGACTCCGAACCGTTTGCGGCTCTGATCTTCAAGATCCTAACCGATCCGTTTGTTGGGCAGTTGGCGTTTATCCGGGTTTACTCGGGTACGTTCAAGGCCGGAGACAGCGTATTCAACGTCGCCAAGGGTCGTAGGGAGCGTATTGGCCGCTTGCTGCGCATGCATGCGAACAAGCGCGAGGACATTGTAGAGGCGCGGGCTGGTGAGATCCTAGCCGTTGTCGGTCTCAAGACGGTCCAGACTGGCGACACAATTTGTGACGAGGAACACCCGATTGTTCTCGAAGAGATCGAGTTCCCGAATCCAGTTCTCTCGCTCGCCATTGAGCCCAAGACCAAGGCCGACCAACAGAAGATCGGCATGGCGCTGGCAAAGCTTTCAAAGGAAGATCCGACCTTCTTGGTTCGGACTGACAGCGAGACGAATCAGACGATTCTTTCGGGCATGGGCGAGCTCCATCTCGAGATTCTTGTCGATCGCCTGATGCGTGAATTTCAGGTCGCCGCGAACGTCGGCCGTCCGCAAGTGGCCTATCGCGAAACAATTAAGAAGGCGGCGGAGGGCGAAGGCCGATTCGTTCGTCAATCCGGTGGTCGCGGTCAGTATGGTCACTGTAAAATTCGCGTCGAGCCGATTGAGGGTGACGACATCGAGTTCGTCAGTAAGGTCGTCGGCGGCAGGATCCCGAAGGAATTCATTCCGCATGTTGGTCACGGTGCCAAGGAAGCGATGACATCGGGCTATTTGGCCGGGTACGAGACGGTTGGCGTTAGGGTGACTGTCTATGACGGTAGCTTTCACGACGTCGATAGCTCGGAAGTCGCTTTCAAAGTCGCCGGTTCGATGGCTTGGAAAGCTGCGGCACAGAAGGCCAAGGCTGTCTTGCTTGAGCCTGTAATGGCTGTTGAAGTTGTCGTACCGGAAGAGTACATGGGCGACGTGATCGGCGATATCAATACGCGCCGAGGCCGCATCGAAGGGATGGAATTGCGTGGTTCCACGCAAGTGATCAAGACTTATGTGCCTTTGGCTGAGATGTTCGGCTACGCGACGGACTTACGGTCGCGGACACAGGGTCGGGGTAGTTTCACGATGCACCTCAATGGCTACGAAGAAGCACCGGCGCAGGTGCAAGAAGAAATTGTGAATCGAGTGCAGGGAAAGGTTGCTCGCTAAGGTAGAGCGTGTTCGAAAGAAGGAACAAGAGAGATGGCGAAGGAAAAGTTTGATCGATCGAAGCCGCACGTAAACGTGGGGACGATTGGGCATATTGACCACGGTAAGACGACGCTGACGGCGGCCATTACGAAGGTGCTCTCAAAGCACGATTCGTCGAATGTGGTGCGTTCGTTTGATTCGATTGACAACGCTCCCGAGGAGCGCGAGCGCGGCATCACAATCGCCACGGCGCACGTCGAATATCAGACGGCCAACCGCCACTATGCGCACGTCGATTGTCCTGGTCACGCCGATTACATCAAGAACATGATCACCGGCGCGGCGCAGATGGATGGTGCCATTGTCGTGGTTGCCGCCACCGACGGCCCGATGCCGCAAACGCGCGAGCACATCTTGCTGGCGCGTCAGGTTGGCGTGCCCTACATTGTCGTGGCGCTCAACAAAGTCGACATGGTTGACGACGAAGAGTTGCTCGAGTTGGTTGAGCTTGAAGTTCGCGAATTGCTCTCGGAATACGATTTTCCCGGTGATGACATTCCGGTCGTGAAGGTGTCGGCGCTGAAGGCGCTTGATTCCGACGACGCCGGCGCCGAGACGATGATCGACGAGTTGATGCAGGCGGTTGACGACTACATTCCGACTCCCAAACGTGATGTCGACAAGCCGTTCCTGATGCCGATCGAAGATATTTTTTCGATCTCTGGCCGTGGCACTGTTGTGACCGGTCGTGTGGAGCGCGGCGTGGTGAACGTCGGCGACGAGATGGAGTTTTTGGGCATTCGCGAGACGCACAAGAAAGTGATTACGGGCGTCGAGATGTTCAAGAAGCTGCTTGACCGCGGCGAAGCAGGCGACAATGTCGGCCTGTTGGTGCGTGGATTGGACAAGGACGCGGTGGAGCGCGGCCAGGTGGTCGCGAAGCCGAAATCGATCACGCCGCATACGAAGTTCAAGGGTCAAGTCTACGTCTTGAAAAAGGACGAGGGTGGCCGACACACGCCATTCTTTGATGGCTATCGCCCGCAGTTTTACTTCCGCACGACGGACGTGACGGGCGTGGCGAACACGCCGGAAGGCACGGAAATGGTGATGCCGGGCGACAACGTCGAGTTGGCGATCGAGTTGATCGTGCCGATCGCGATGGAACAAGGCCTACGCTTCGCAATCCGCGAAGGCGGCCGCACCATCGGCGCCGGCACGGTTTCGGAAATAGTTGAATAGCTTTAATTTTTGCGTGTAAACAATGCCCAAAGAACGAATCAGAATCCGCCTCAAGGCTTACGACCATCGCGTGCTCGATCAGTCGACGAGTGAGATCGTCAACACCGCGAAGCGGACGGGCGCGCAGGTCGCGGGACCCATTCCGCTGCCGACGGTGAAGAATAAGTACACGGTGCTGCGCTCCGTCCACGCCGACAAGCGCTCGCGCGAACAATTTGAAATTCGAACCCACAAGCGCCTGCTCGATATTTTGGAGCCCACGCAAGACACCGTCGACGCGCTGATGCGTCTCGACCTCCCGGCCGGCGTGGATGTCGAAATCAAGGCCTTTGGAACCTAGCGGAACTAGACGAAGCGGATATACGCGAGACGACTCGGAATAGGAAGACCTTATGGCGCCAGGGATATTAGGAAAGAAAATCGGGATGACGCAGTTCTTCGATGAAGAAGGGCTTGTCGTTCCCGCAACCGTTCTGCAGGCGGGCCCCTGTGTTGTGGTGCAGCGAAAAAGCGCCACCAGAGACGGCTATGAGGCGATCCAGGTTGGGCTTGTCGCGTTCATAAAAGACAGCCGAGTCAATAAGCCGGGCAAGGGCCACTTCGCAAAGGCGGGAGTCGAGCCGGTCAAGTTCCTTCGCGAGTTTAGATTGGATGAGGATCCCGAAGCGGAGTACAAAGCTGGTGATCGCATCCTAGCGTCGGACTTCAAGGTGAAGCAGCGCGTCGACGTTGTCGGTACGAGCAAGGGCAAGGGTTTTCAGGGCGTGGTCAAGCGTCACGGTTTTGCCGGTGGTCCCAGTGGCCACGGTTCGATGTTTCACCGGATTCCGGGCTCCATCGGACAGAGTTCATATCCTTCACGAGTCTTCAAGGGCATGCGCCTGCCGGGGCAGATGGGCAATAAGCGCATCACCGCGAAGGGCCTTGAAATCGTCGCGGTGCTGCCCGACGAAAACGTAATTTTGGTGCGCGGTGCGGTTCCCGGCGCGAATGGCGGATACGTTACGATCCGCAGCGCGGAGTAAGGAAAGATGCCGAAAGTAGACGTAGTAGATCTGACAAATAAGAAGGTCGACGAGCTTGAGCTTGCCGAGGGCGTTTTCGGTGTAGAGATCAACGACGCGCTGATCCATCAGGCTGTCGTCGCGTATCAGGCGGCGCAACGCTCCGGGACGCACAAAACCAAGAGCCGTAGCGAAGTTTCCGGCTCGGGCAAGAAGCTTTGGCGCCAAAAGGGCACGGGCCGTGCGCGAATCGGCTCGATTCGCTCGACGCTGTGGCGTAGCGGAGCAACGACCCATGGGCCGAAGCCTCGTAACTATAAGCAGGGTCTACCGCGCAAAATGTTTTTGGGTGCGTTGCGTTCCGCTCTGACGGCGCAGTTGAATGACGGGCTCTTGACGGTTGTCAAGGACTTTGAGCTTGCTGACCACAAGACCAAGGCGTTTAACGGAGTTTTGGGGGCGCTCGGTGCCGACCGCAAAGTGCTAATTGTCGAGAACGACAAGAATATCAACCTCGAGCGGTCGAGCCGCAATATCGTCGGCGTGACGTTGATTGGCGGCCACGAGCTGGACCCTTACTTGCTGCTGGGGCACGATCGAATCCTGATATCCGCCGCCGCGGCCGCGAAGTGCAATGAGGTGTTTGCATGAGTCCCTATGAGGTTGTACGCGGACCGTTGATTACTGAGAAGTCAGAAGAAATCCGCGCCGAGCAATTAACGCTGTGCTTCAAGGTTCATCCCGACGCAACCAAGACTGACGTCAAGAACGCGGTTCACAAGATATTTAAAGTAAATGTCGAAGGGGTTCGTACCGCCAGGTATGACGGAAAAATGAAGCGCCGCGGCCGCTACGCCGGACGTCAGCCCAAGTGGAAAAAGGCCTACGTCAAGCTCAAGGCCGGCGAGAAGATGATCGAGTACGCCCAGATTTAGCCGCGGAGTTCAAGCATAGGACCGCAAAACCATGCCGATTAAATCATACAGGCCGACAACCAAGACGCGGCGCTTTCAGACCACCACGACGCGTGAAGAACTCACGACGGACCATCCGGAAAAGTCGCTGGTTAAGGGCAAGTCCCGAAAGGGTGGCCGCAGCAGCACGGGCCGCATCGCCATTCGTTTTCGTGGTGGCGGAACGAAGCAAAAGTATCGCGAGATCGATTTCAAGCGCCAGAAGCACGACATCCCGGCAACAGTTGCCTCGGTTGAGTACGATCCAAACCGTTCGGCAAACATCGCCTTGTTGCACTATGTGGATGGCGAGAAGCGCTACATCCTGCAACCTGTCGGGCTCAAAGTCGGCGTCGTGCTCATGTCGGGCGAAAATGCCGACATCTTGACCGGCAACGCGTTGCCGCTCCGAAAGATTCCTCCCGGAACGCTAGTCCACAACGTGGAATTGCGGCCCGGCAAGGGTGGCCAGATGGCGCGCGCGGCCGGTGCTGAAATTCGTCTTGTCTCGCGCGAAAGCGGCTACGCGCTGCTCAAGCTTCCGTCGGGCGAAATTCGCCGCGTCCTCGAGGGCTGCATGGCCACGATTGGGCGTGTCGGCAATGTTGACCACGGCAACGTAAAGCTAGGCAAAGCGGGCCGTAAGCGCTGGCTGGGGCGTCGTCCGCATAACCGCGGCGTCACGATGAACCCGGTTGACCATCCGCACGGTGGCGGCGAGGGTCGTACTTCCGGTGGTCGTCACCCGGTAACGCCTTGGGGCGTGCCGACACGCGGCTACAAGACGCGCAAGAATCCGCGTACGGACCGCTACATCATTAGTCGCCGTGGATCGAAAAAGAAGGGCTAGGGGGTAGATTCACGCAATGGGCCGTTCTCTAAAAAAAGGGCCGTTTTACGACGAGCACCTAAATCGCAAAGTCGAGGCGTTGAACACGTCTGGCGAGAAGCGGGTCGTCAAGACCTGGTCGCGCCGCTCGACGATCTTGCCCGAGTGGGTCAGTCACACGATCGCCGTGTATAACGGCAAAAAATTTATCCCCGTTTTCGTTACAGAAAACATGGTGGGCCACAAGCTGGGCGAATTTTCCGCGACGCGTACGTTCCGCGGTCACGCCGGTAGTGGTAGGGCGGGCCGAGGGGCTTAGAAGAAGGCATAACGATGCGCGCAACGGCCAAATGGAATTACGTGAAGGTGTCGCCCCAGAAGGCACGCCTAGTCGCTGACGAGGTTCGCGGCCTTGAAGTGGATGCGGCGCTGACAGTGCTGACGCACATCAACAAGCGCGTCGCACCTCAGATTAAAAAGGTGCTCGAGTCGGCGGTGGCGAATGCAGACGAAAAGGGTGCGGATGTCGACGAGTTGAAGGTCGAATCGATCTACGTGAACGAGGGTCCGCGCGCCAAGCGTCTGCGGCCCGCGCCGATGGGCCGCGCCCATCGCTACGTTCGTCGCACAGCGCACATTATCGTGATCGTCTCCGACGGTCAGCCGGACGAAGTTGACGAAGAGGTCGATTCCTAGTAGCGACTCGGAGGAGTTAACCAAAGGGGACTGAATGGGTCAAAAAGTACATCCTTACGGATTCCGGCTCGGCTATACCAAGACCTGGCGTTCGCGCTGGTTCGCGCAGGCGGGCTATGCGGACTTGGTATACGAAGACGTCACGCTCAAGGAGCAACTGCGCGAGCGGCTCAAGGCCGCCGGAATCAGTTCGATTGAAGTCGATCGGCCGGGCAACAAGCTTCGCATCACGATTCGCACCGCGCGGCCCGGCATCATCATCGGCCGTCGCGGCACTGAAATCGAAAAGCTCAAGGCTGAGCTGCAAGAGAAGACGAAGCGCGAAGTCTACATCGACATTCAAGAAGTCCATCGCCCGGAACTCGACGCGCAGCTAGTCGCCGAGTCTGTCGCGGTTCAAATCGAAAAGCGCGTAGCTTTCCGCCGCGCGATGCGCAAGGCTGTGGACTCGGCTCAGCGTTTTGGTTGCAAGGGAATCAAGATTTGGGTAGCCGGTCGTTTGAACGGCAAGATGATTGCGCGTAGCGAATGGCAACTCCACGGGCGTCTCCCACTGCAGACGCTACGCGCCGACATTGACTACGGTCTGTGTGAGGCCAATACGACTTACGGCGTCATTGGCGTCAAGTGCTGGATCTATAAGGGCGAAATCATCGACACCGGATCGGTTTCATTGAAGAAGTCGGGCAAGGGAGATCCGGAACCCGCGCGTCGTCGTGACGCGCGAGCGCAAGCCGAGCGCGTGCGTCGTCCGCGGATTGATGCCGGCGAGTCTGTTGGCCAGGCCGCCCCGCCGCCGGTCGTCCCTGCTCCGGCCGCACCTGTCGAGGCTGCGCCCGCTGCTCCGCCGGCGTCTGTAGCCCCGGACGGTTCCGCCCCGTTCCGGCCGCCGCTAGCTGGGACACCCGAACCCGCGGCAGCGGACGTTACCCCGGAAGCGCCGGCAGAAACTGCCAGCGCGGATACCGCTCCAGTTGTAGAACCCGTGGCTGAGCCGGCCACCCCAGAGGCTCCCGCCGCCGCTCCGGAAGCACCGCCCAAGCCTGAAGGCGACACGTAGAATTTTCGGTTGACAAGTGAAAAAGGACTGACGCGCAAGAGAGAACAGCTATGATGATGCCGAAAAAAGTCAAGCACCGTAAGGTGCACCGTGGCAAACGCCGCGGTAAGGCTTGGCGCGGGTCGGGTCTCGACTTCGGTGACTTCGGATTGAAGTCGCTCGAGTGTGCGTGGATTACTGACCGTCAGATCGAGGCCGCTCGTGTAGCGATTTCTCGTCGCGTCAAGCGCGGTGGAAAACTTTGGATACGAATTTTTCCTGACAAGCCGATCACCAAAAAACCGGCGGAAACCCGTATGGGTAAAGGCAAGGGCGCGCCCGATCAGTGGGTTGCCGTGATCAAGCCGGGCCGCATGCTGTTCGAGGTCGAGGGTGTGCCAGAGGATGTCGCTCGCAAGGCAATGGAGCTAGCTACACAGAAGCTTCCCATCAGGACCAAGTTTGTTAGCCGTCAATCTGGAGGTCTGCTATGACCGGCGAAGAATGTCGCGATCTCAGCACGATTGAGCTTGAGAGTAAGCAAAGCGAGGCGCGCGAGCAATTGTTCCGGCTGCGCTTTCAGATTTCCATGGGCCAAACCGACGGTGTCAAGAAATACCGCGCGACGAAGAAAGACCTAGCTCGAATGCTCACCGCCCTGGGTCAAAAAACTGAGTCGGCGGAAGGAAATTAACTGCAGATGGCTGAAGAAAAGAAACCGCACAAGAATCGCAAAGTGGGCGAAGTTGTCTCGACCAAGATGGAAAAGACCATCGTGGTAGAAGTCAGTCGTCGCGTGCAGCACCGCTTGTACCGGCGCTACATCACGCGCAAGAAGAAGTTTTTGGCGCACGACGAAACCGGCATTGCCAAGGCCGGCGACCGCGTGCGTATCGTTGAGTGTCGCCCGCTTTCGAAGAACAAGTGCTGGCAGCTTGAAGAAGTTGTTCTGAAGTCGACGCAGGTCGAAGTCAGCGTGCGGCGTCAGCGCAAGCCGAAGTCGGAATAGCGAGTCGACTCACGGATGACTCGGTCTGAGGGAGAAAAAACGTCATGATTGGCATGCAAACAAGGTTGGCCGTAGCGGATAACTCCGGCGCGCGCCGTCTACAGTGCATCCTGCCGCGCGGCGGCTCGACCGGTAAGAAGGCCGGTCTGGGCGACATCGTCATGGCATCGGTGAAAGAAGCGGCGCCAGAATCGGCCGTCAAGAAGGGTTCCGTCGTGCGAGCGGTCATCGTGCGCATGCGCAAAGAAACGCGCCGTAAGGATGGCAGCTACATTCGTTTCGATCAAAACGCCGCTGTCTTGGTCGACGAACTTGGCGAGCCGGTAGGTACCCGCGTGTTTGGGCCGGTTGCGCGCGAACTTCGCGACAAACGCTTCATGAAGATTGTTTCGCTAGCTCCGGAGGTTCTTTAAATAGTCGAAATGTTCAAGACGCGAATCAAAAAGAACGACACGGTCCTGGTCACCACTGGGCGCAGTAAGGGCACTCAAGGCCGCGTGTTGGAAGTAGACCGCAAGCGCGGCAAGATCCTGGTTGAGGGCTGCAACATAGTCAAGAAGCATGTCCGCCCCGACCCGCAGAAACAGATCAAGGGCGGCATCGCCGAGAGCGAATCGATGATGGACTTCTCGAATGTCGAGGTGGTGTCTGAGTAATGGCTGCACTGCGAATGAAAGAAAAGTACGTCAGCGAAGTCATGCCGGCTTTGCAGACCGAGTTCACGTATAAATCTCCGATGGCGATTCCCAAGATCGTTGCCGTCAAACTCAATATGGGTATGGGCGAGGCGATCGCGAATTCACGCTTGCTAGACAGCGCGGTGGAAGAACTCACCGCGATAGCGGGACAAAAACCGATCATCACCAAGGCGCGAAAATCGATCGCGAACTTCAAATTGCGCGAGGGCGTTTCGATCGGATGCACGGTAACGCTACGAGGAGCCAAGATGTGGGAGTTTATTGACCGCCTCATCTCGGTCTCGCTCCCGCGCGTGCGCGATTTCCGCGGCGTCTCCCCAAATCTCGACGGCCGCGGCAACTATACGATCGGCGTCCGCGAGCACGCAATTTTCCCTGAGATCGACTACTCCAAGGTCGATCAACTCAAGGGCATGAATATTACATTTATTACCACCGCAACAACAGACAAGGAAGGCTTTCAGTTGCTTAAGTTGCTCGGCATGCCGTTCCGCAACTAGCCGCGAAGCAGGGATCAAAGTTACATGGCTACAACAGCGAAAATCGCGCGCGAGCGCAAGAAGTTGAAATTCAAAGTGCGCTTCCGGAATCGTTGCCGGCGTTGCGGCCGGCCGCGCGGCTTTATGCGCAAGTTTGAGTTGTGCCGAATTTGCTTCCGCAACCTGGCCTTGAGTGGCGAGCTGCCGGGCGTCACCAAGAGCAGTTGGTAGAGAGTCTAAAAAGGAACTAGAGCGCATGCATAGTGACCCCATTTCAGACATGTTGACCCGCATCCGCAACGGGATGGCGGCGCACCACCACAAAGTCGATATTCCCGGCTCGAAGGTGAAAATCGAGCTTGCCCGCATCCTCAAGGAGCAGGGCTATGTGGCGAACTATCGCGTGGCCAATGACGACAACAAGCAGACCATCAAGGTCTATCTCAAATACCGCCCCGACCATAGCCCGGTGATTTCTGAAATTAAACGCGTGTCAAAACCTGGTCGACGAGTCTACGCGGATTCACAAAATATTCCCCGCGTCATCGGCGGCATGGGCGTCTGTGTGATGACGACATCGAAAGGTGTCATGACGGGCAAGGATGCCAAGAAGCAAGGCGTCGGCGGCGAAGTTCTCTGCACGATCTACTAGTGAGGAATTTGGCGAGTAAGAGGACACGATGTCGAGAATAGGCAAATTACCGATTCCAGTTCCAAGCGGAGCGGAAGTGCATATTGAGGCCGGCCGTTTGAGGGTGAAGGGGCCGAAGGGCGAGCTCAGTGCGCCCATTCCCGATGGCATCACGGCGCAAGTCGATGATGGAATATTGTCGATTGCGCGCGTGGATGAATCCAAGTCGGCGATGCACGGTTTGACACGTTCCTTGGTGCGTAACTGCGTCACGGGCGTCACTACGGGCTTCGTAAAAAAACTTGAGATCGTTGGAGTCGGCTACCGCGCACTTGTGCGAGGCAGGGTTGTCGTATTCAGCGTCGGCTACTCGCATCCAATCGAAGTCTTGATGCCCGAAGGCGTCGATATCACGGTCGAAGCGGGACCCTCCAACACCACCAAGGTTGAAATTTCAGGAATCGACAGGCAGGTCGTGGGTGAAACGGCCGCGAAGATTCGCGGGCTTCGCAAGCCCGACCCTTACAAGCAGAAGGGCATCCGCTATGTCGGCGAAGTACTGCGCAAGAAGGAAGGCAAGACCGGAGCCGCTTAGGGCGTCGGAATTGAACTGAAGAGGCGAACGGGAAATGTATTCTAGACCCAAACGCGATGCGCGCCGGCGCCATGTTCACGCCCGCGTTCGCAACAAACTAAGTGGCACCGCGGAGTGTCCAAGGCTGGCGGTTTTCCGCTCGCTGAAGCATATCTACGCTCAGGTAATCGACGACAGCGCCGGTCGAACTCTCGCGTCCGCTTCGACGAACGACAAAGATTCAGACGGTTACGGCGGGAACGTTGCTGCCGCGACCGCGGTTGGGAAAAAGGTAGCCGAGCGCGCCAAGGCCGCCGGAGTAGCGAAGGTTGTATTTGATCGTGGCGGCCATCGATTTCACGGTCGCGTCAAGGCGCTGGCCGAAGCCGTCCAACAGGCCGGACTGCTGCCCGCGAGCCGCGAACGCACCGCCGAGGGGCAGGAAAGCTAAGCAAACATGGAAGCAAACGAACGAATTGACGAACGTGAACTGAACCTGAAAGATCAGGTTGTTGCCATCAACCGCGTCACAAAGGTCGTCAAGGGTGGTAAGAATCTGAGTTTCTCCGCGCTCGTCGTCGTCGGCGACCCCGAACGGCACGTTGTTGGCTATGCCAGTGGCAAGGCCAAGGAGGTTCCTTCGGCAATCCGCAAAGGAATCGAAAAAGCCAAGAAGAATATGATCAGGGTTAACGTCCTCGGCCATACGATTCCGCACGAGGTTCTGGGCATTTTTGGTGCCGGACGCGTGCTGCTGAAGCCGGCTCGAGAAGGTAAGGGCACGATCGCTGGCGGAGCGGTCCGCGCGGTTGTAGAAGCTGCCGGTATTCAAAACGTCCTGACCAAGTCGATCGGTTCCAAAAACCCACACAACGTGATCAAAGCGACGTTTGAAGGGCTCAAACAACTGCGTGATCGCGCCGAGGTCGCGCAACTTCGCGGCAAGGAAGTAACCGAGATTTAGGTCTTTACGATGGCGGACAAAATTACAATTCAACTCAAGCGCAGCCCCATTGGCGCGCCGGCCAAGCTTAGAAAGGTCGTCATCGGACTCGGTCTGCGCAAAATGAACCAAACGGTGGTGCGGCCCGATGACGCCTCGATCCGGGGCATGATTGCCAAGGTTCCGCATCTTGTAGAAGTGGTCGAAACAGGGGGGACGGAATGAATCTCAGCGACCTCAAACCTGCCGAAGGCTCACGGCGGCTGCGCAAGCGCATCGGTCGTGGACCGGGGTCCGGCACGGGGAAAACCTCCGGCCGTGGCGAAAACGGCCAGAAATCACGTTCGGGCTACAGCCGCAAGCGCGGCTTCGAGGGTGGCCAGATGCCACTCGTCCGGCGAGTGCCCAAACGCGGTTTTCACAACATCTTCCGTAAGGAATTCGCGATCGTCAACGTCGATCGATTTGAAGAGCTTGAAGGCGATACGTTTACTCCCGAATCGCTGCTCGGCGGCGGCGTGATTAGCAAAATGGGCTCCGGCCTCAAAATTTTGGGAAACGGTGAACTGACCCGCGCGGTCACGATCTCCGCTCATAAGTTTTCCAACTCGGCGAAGGAAAAGATTGAGAAGGCCGGCGGTAAGGCTGAAGTGATCGAAGGGAAGAAGCCTTTTAGAAGATCATGAAGTGGCTTGAGGCAATCTTAAACGTATTCCGGGTTCGGGATTTACGGCGTCGTCTGGGCTTTACGCTCATGATGCTAGCCGTCTATCGCGTTGGCGGCCATATCCCGACTCCTGGCGTAAACACCGCTGAATTGCAGCGGATGTTCGAGGCTGCCCAGGGTACCGCGCTAGGGTTTCTTGACCTTTTCTCCGGCGGGCAATTGAGCCAGCTTACGATCTTCGCGTTGGGCATCATGCCCTACATTACGGCGTCGATCATTTTGCAACTGCTTACGGTCGCCATCCCGGCGCTTGAAAAATTGCAAAAAGAAGGTGAACTCGGCCGGCGCAAAATCACCCAGTGGACCCGCTATCTCACGATCGGTATCGCCATAGTGCAATCGTTCGCGTTCTCGCAATTGGTCGTTTCGGGTGGCTTGGCCTACAGCCCCGGCTGGAGCTTTCGCTTGATGACGATTCTGACGCTCACCACCGGAACCGCCTTCATCATGTGGCTAGGCGAACAGATTACCGAACGCGGCATCGGCAACGGCATGTCGCTGATCATCTTCGCCGGTATCGTGGTCGGTCTCCCCGGCGCCATCCAGGGTATCTACGACAACGTATTCATCACCCAACAGTGGAGCGTCATTGCGGCGATCCTGATCCTTGTCGCAATGATTCTGATCGTCGGCTTCATTGTCTTCGTGGAGCGTGGTGAGCGCCGAATACCCGTGCAATACGCGCGCCGTATCGTCGGCCGCCGCATGATGGGTGGCCAGTCGACTCATTTGCCCCTCAAAGTCAACGCCGGTGGCGTCATTCCGGTAATTTTTGCTTCATCGATTCTTTCGCTGCCGCAAACACTTGCGTTAGTCGTCGCCGAAAGCCCGATCTTGACCAGCATTTTCGCGACGATACAGTACGGCGAGCCGCTGTACGAACTGCTTTATGTAACAGGTATCGTCTTCTTCTGCTTTTTCTACGTGTCGATCATCTTCAACCCGAATGAAGTGGCCGACAACATGCGCAAACACGGTGGCTTTATACCGGGCATTCGCTCAGGCAAGCCGACCGCCGAACACATCAACGATATACTCACCAAGTTAACGCTCGTCGGTGGGCTCTACTTGGCGATGGTTTCGCTCATTCCCGACCTTATGATCAATGGCGCCAAGATCCATCACTTGCCCTTGATCGGAGACTGGGCCGACGCCAGCATGCCGCGCTGGATTCTCGACGGCCTAAACGTAAACTTTTACTTTGGAGGAACTTCGCTTCTGATCGTGGTAGGCGTGGCGATGGACACCGTCAACCAGATCGAGGCACAACTTGTGATGCGTCACTATGAAGGTTTTACGCCGAGAGCCGGCCGCATTCGCGGACGCCGCTCCTCGTCCATCTGATCGGAAATTGACACCGATTCCAGAAGGATTGCGCTCCACAGCGGTCGTCGTATTCGGACCGCCGGGAGCCGGCAAGGGAACCCAGACGCAGAAAATTTCGGAGTTCTTCTCCGTGCCGCGAATTGCGACAGGGGAGATGATCCGAGAGGAGGTCCGCCGCCGGACGGAGTTTGGCCGAAAGATCGAAAAAGGACTCGCCGAGGGTCAATTCGTTGATGACGAAACGATTATCGGCATGTTGGAACGCCGCTTACGGCGAGAGGATTTACAGCGAGGCTTGCTGCTTGACGGCTTTCCTCGCACGGCGCCGCAAGCGCGGCAGTTAGAGAGTGTGGCTAGCCAGTTTGGAATCGGGATTCGAGCCTTCGAACTCAAGGCAACGCGCGAAGTCTTAATCCGCAGACTGACAGGCCGCAAAGTTTGTGAAAATTGTGGCGCGGTGTTCCACCAGGAATCCGAGCCGCCCAGGAGAGAAAACGTCTGCAACGAATGCGGAAGCAAATTATCGATCAGAGACGATGATTCAGCCGAAGTGATCACCCCCAGACTGGACATACACGACGAGGCAACGGTACCGGCGATTCGAGAATTGACCGAAGTGCTCAAAAAGCAAGGCCGCGAGGTTGAGCCGATTGACGCCGAGCAAGATCCCGAATCCGTTACCCGCAACCTAGTAGAGCGGTTGAGAAACGAATGATTGTGCGAAAGAGCCCATCAGAACTAGAGAAGATGCGCGAAAGCGGCCGCCTGGTCGCCCGCGTCTTGGCCGAGATGCGTTCAATGGTTGCACCGGGCGTTTCAACGATGGACCTTGAAGTTGTCGCTGACAAGATGATTTCCGACGCAGGAGCGAAGGCGGCCTTCAAGGGCTACTACGCCCCCTCCGCGGGTACTCGTTTTCCAGCCGTGTTGTGCACCTCTGTCAACGAAGAAGTCATTCACGGCATCCCTTCGAAGAAACGCATCCTCAAGGAAGGCGACATTGTCAAAGTCGACTGCGGCGTTCTGTTGAATGGCTACTACGGCGATTCAGCGACTAGCATCGCGGTTGGCAAAATCGCCCTGGCAACCGAGCGCTTAATGAAGGTCACCCAGGAATCACTGGCCCTCGCCATCGACCAAATGGTTAGTGGCCGCCGGCTGTTCGATGTCTGCGGAGCCGTCCAAAAGCATGTCGAGTCGAATGGCTATTCCGTTGTTCGCGAGTTTGTGGGCCATGGCATAGGAAAGAAATTGCACGAAGAACCGCAGGTGCCAAATTACGTAGACTCCAATGTCCGTAATCCTCGCCTGCGAGAAGGTATGGTGTTAGCGATCGAGCCGATGGTTGCGGCGGGAAAACCCGCGACGCACGTCCTCTCTGACCGCTGGACGGCGGTTACAAGCGATGGCTCAAACGCCGCTCACTTTGAGCATTGCGTAGCCATCACCAACAACGGGCCGTGGATTTTGACGGAAGTTTAAGTAAGAAAGATTCAGGAGGGAGATCGATTCAAGACAACGACCTAGCAACTGCCGAAACGCCTCAGAGCGGACGCCAAGTCGAAGGCATCATCCAGCGCGAGCTGCCCGCTCGTCTCTTCGAAGTGGTGCTACAAGGCAAGCAAGTTGTGAAGGCAACCGTAACGGATCGAGCGACAAAAGATTTTTTAAGACTGCTTCCGGGGGACCGAGTTATCTTGACGCTCTCCCCGCAAGACGCGACCCGCGGACGCATCGTCGAACGGAAAACACTATGAAAGTTCGGGCATCAGTAAAGAAACTCTGTAAGAACTGCAAAGTCATCCGGCGGCAAGGGGTCGTCCGCGTTCTTTGCAGCAACCCCAAGCACAAACAAAGGCAGGGTTAAAGAAGGTTCACTATGGCGCGATTTGAAGGCGTAGACATTCCCGACAACAAGCGAGCGGAAATCTCGCTGACCTATCTCTACGGAATCGGAACGGCGCGGGCTCGCTCACTGCTGTACCGCGCGGGTATCGATTTCGGTAAGAAGATGGGCCAGCTCGAAGATCACGAGATTACCGCGCTGCGCAAGCTACTCGAAGACGAAGGCGCGGTCGAAGGCGATTTGCGCAAGGAAGTCTCGATGAATATCCGGCGGCTGATGGAGATCGGTAGCTACCGCGGCTTGCGTCATCGCCGCGGTTTGC
Source organism: Bryobacterales bacterium (assembly GCA_965247305.1). Taxonomy (GTDB): domain Bacteria; phylum Acidobacteriota; class Terriglobia; order Bryobacterales; family UBA6623; genus CATQHP01. The sequence goes on from OZ252030.1 coordinate 1,350,659, forward strand.
CGGTCCGAGGTCAGCGCACGCACACCAACGCCCGTACGCGAAAAGGTCCGCGACGCGGTCAAGTTGCCAACAAGAAGAAAGCCGCCAAGTAATCGGAGCAGATAAGGAAACATGGCAAAAACCAAAGGCAAAAAGAAAACCAGGAATCGGCAGAAGAAGAATATTCCTCTCGGAGTCGTCCACGTGCAGGCCACCTTCAACAACACGATCGTTACGATCTGTGATGGCGAGGGTCAGGCAATCTCTTGGTCGAGCGCGGGTTCTCTCGGCTTCCGTGGTTCGCAAAAAGGTACTCCCTTCGCGGCACAGCAGGCGAGCATGACAGCCGTCAACGCCGCCAAGGAGCACGGTCTCCGAAAAGTCGCGGTCCGCGTGAAGGGTCCGGGTGGCGGCCGCGAATCCGCCATTCGCGCAATTACCGCGGCAGGCGTCCAAGTCACCCATATCCGCGACGTCACGCCGATGCCGCACAACGGTTGCCGGCCGCCGAAGAAGCGCCGGGTCTGAGGGAGCGAGAAGAACTTATGGCAAGAAATAGAGGTCCGGTTGTTCGCCGCTCGCGCCGCTTGGGAATGGCACTCGATCCCAAGTCCGAACGGAACCTAGACAGGCGTCCATACGCGCCCGGCCAACACGGCAAGACGCGGCGTCCGAAGAAGATGATCGGCTACGCCCTGCAACTGCAAGAGAAGCAGCGCGCCCGCTTTATGTATGACGTGCTTGAGCGCCAGTTCCGCAATTACTACAAGGTTGCGGCAAAAATGCCCGGCGTTGTCGGCGACAACTTGATGAGTTTTCTCGAGCGCAGGCTCGACAACGTTATCTTCCGGCTGGGATTCGCGCTTTCACGGCGCCAAGCCCGCCAGGCCGTAAACCACGGCCACATACAGGTTAACGGCCACAAGGTCGATATCCCGTCGTACCTGGTCAACCCAGGAGACATCATCGAACTGCGCGAGAAGAGCCGCAGGCACGGTGGCATCATCCTTGCCTTGGAAACCGCCGCTTCGATGTCTCAGCCGAGCTGGCTTGAGTCAGATCCGGAGAGCTTTCGAGGAACGGTCACCGGATCTCCCAGCAAAGAAGATGTCCAGATGACGAAAATTAACGCCCAGCTTATCGTCGAACTTTATTCGCGGTAGATCAGCCCGCCTCCGGCGTCGGGGGCACAACCGGCGGCAAGCGTCTTCGCTCGCCGCCGCAGCTTGAAGAGAGGATTAGCGAATATGTGGAAAGGATTTCAGAAGCCCAAGCGCCTGGCCGTTGACGGGGATACCCTCGCGGATACGTTCGGGAAATTTAGCGCCCAGCCATTCGAGCGCGGCTTCGGTACGACGATCGGTAATTCCCTTCGCCGCGCGCTGCTGAGTTCGATCGAAGGCGCGGCGGTTACCGCCGTCCGCATCGAGGGTATCTCCCACGAGTTCAGCCCGATTCCAGGTGTCGTCGAAGACGCCACCGACATTATTCTCAATCTGAAGCAGATCCCGCTCAAGCTCCACACCGATAGCGCGCGAACGATCCGTCTGCGCGCGACCGAAGCCGGCGAGATCTATAGTTCAGCCATCGAAGCCGACTCCGAAGTCGCCATCCTCGATGACAGCGTATACATCGCAACCGTTAGCGAAGGCGGTGTGCTCGACATCGAAATGCGCGTCAAGCTCGGCCGCGGCTACGTCTCAGCCGAGAAAAACTTCGACGAAGATTTGGCCCTAGGCTACATCCCGATCGACTCCGTTCACTCGCCGGTTCGCAAGGTGAATTACACGGTCGAATCCGCGCGCCTCGGCCAAATGACCGATTACGACAAGCTCACTCTTGAAGTTTGGACAAACGGCGCCGTGACTCCGCAGGACTCCATCGGACTCGCCGCCAAGCTGGTGAAAGATCACATGCAGATCTTCATCAACTTCGAAGAAGAGACCGCCGTCGACGACGTTGCCACGGACGCTGCCGGCGACCGCTACAACGAGCACCTCAACCGCTCGGTCGAAGAGCTCGAGCTATCGGTTCGTTCCTACAACTGCCTCAAGAACGCCAATATCCAGACCATTGCCGATCTCGTTGTCCGTACGGAATCCGACATGCTCAAGACCAAAAACTTTGGCCGCAAGTCGCTGACTGAGATCCGCGAGATTCTCGGTGTCATGGGCTTGGGTCTAGGGATGCGTTTTGACGAGCATGGCCGATTGATTCCGCCTACGCCGAGCGAAATGGCCGCGGCAGCGGAAGCCGACGCCGAAATCGACGAAGAGTAACGATTCGAAAGAGAGTGTACGCACCATGAGACACAGGAAAGGCGGCTTCAAGCTGCAGCGCGATCCCTCCGCGCGGCGCGCGTTGCTGCGCGGCCTAACAACCAGCATCATCCTCCATGAACGCATCGAGACGACGGTCACGAAGGCAAAAGCTGTTCGTCCGAAGATCGAAAAGATTATCACGCTGGCAAAACGCGACACTCTGCATTCGCGCCGCCAGGCTGCGTCGTTCTTGCTCGAACCCGCGGCATTGAAAAAGCTCTTCGATACCGTGGGGCCCCGATTTTCTGAACGGCAGGGCGGCTACACGCGGATTGTTCGTCTCGGACCTCGTAAAGGTGACGGCGCCGAAATCGCCATCATCGAGCTGCTTGGAACACAGCTCAAGAAAAAGGCCGAGGACAAGAAGAAGCGTAAAGAAGAACGCTTGAAGGCCCAGCAAGAAGAGGCGGAAGTCGAGGAAGTCGAAGCCGCTGACGTTGGCGCCGAAGCAGAAGACGAGGCGGAAGACAAAAAAGATTAGCGACCCCACAAGAGTCCGGCCGCCCCTGCGACAAGTCAGGGGCGGCCATTTTTTGTTCTAGCTTGGACAGAAACTACGGGTCCGCGGCGCTGTCTGGGAACCGGGCTAAACTGAAATTTAATGGTGACCCGCTACATCATCGCCACACTCATCGCCACGCTAACGTTCGCCTGCGGCGAAGGATCAAACAGCGGCATCGCCGCCAAGGTCAACGACTACAAGATCACCGTTACCGAGCTTGAGGCCTATTACGCTTCTCAATATCAAGATCAAGACGAACCCGAGAACCCCGAGCAGGCGCAGATGCTGCGCCTCAATCTGCTGCGAGAGCTGATCGACCGCCACTTGATTCTTCAGAAGGCGGAATCCCTCGGTCTAATGGCAGTGGACGGCGAAGTCGACCAAGAACTAGAGCGCTACCGTTCTCCATTCGACAGCGAAGACGAGTTTGTCGCGTCGCTCGCCGATCGGGGTATGTCGATTGAGGATATGCGCCTTGAAGTGCGCCGCCGCCTCACGATCGAAAAACTCTTCAACAAGCAGATCACCGCCCGCGTAACCGTAAGCGAGGAGGAACTCCTCGGTTACTACGACCAAAACGCGGCTGCATTTACTTTCCCAGAGCAGCAGGTTCATTTAGCCCAAATCCTCGTCACCGACGTCGAGGAAGTGCCGGTACCCAACCTTCGAAACGACGACGCGACCGACGCCAAGGCAGCCAAGGAGAAAATCGAAATGCTGCACGAGCGCGTCGAGAACGGTGAAGATTTCGCGACGCTGGCGCAAAATTATTCCGAAGATCCGGACTCCACGCCGAACGGTGGCGACATGGGATTTTTCGCCCAGTCTTCTCTCGAAAAGGCCGATATCAACCTGCGGCGGGCGGTCGCATCGCTTCAGCCGGGTGAAGTTTCTGACATTGTTGAAACCGACGGCCAGCACCGCATTCTACGGCTGATCTCGATCGAGGCCGCCGGCCAGCGCGAGTTCACTGACCCAGCGGTGCAGCAGCAGCTGCGCGACATGGTGATGAACCGCAAAGAACAGCTCATGCGAGCGGCCTTCTTCGACGTAGAGCGAAGCGCCGCATCGATCCGCAACTACCTGGCCGAGGAGCTAGCTCGTGAGTACGGCATTCGTGACTAGACCGCATCTTTGATGATGCGAACTTGAACGCCGGTCGATCAATCTGCGCGCCGCGTGTGCCTAATCACTCCCGATATCCCACCCGTTCCCCCGCGTTGCTACTCTACGGCCAATGGACCATGAAGCTTTTCGCCCGTAATACTTTGAAGCCAAGGTGCGGGTGCGGCGCCATTCGAGGTCAAGAATCCGAGGCGTGGACGGAAGTCCACGCTTTCCTCGGACTCGGTAGCAACCTCGAACGAAAGCGTGGACTTCCGTCCACGCCTCTGTCGACCCGAATTGAGCTCCCGGCGTGCTTACCCACCAATTTGGGTACCCAAGTCTGCTAGTTTCCGCCAACGTGTCAGTACCGCTCCGAACATCGCTGGTCCGGCTCGCTCTGACGGCTCTTCTCCTAGCCGGCGCCATTGACGCTGCCGTGCAGGGGCGCCGCAGCCGCTCAGGCCCGCCCTACGTCCGAACCGACGAGACTAACATCCGGTACGAAATCAACGATCAAACCCGCCCCGGCCTTCAAAATACGCAGGGCGAGCAGATCATCACGGCGTCGAGTACGCCGGTCGAAGCGATTCAAGCGGCCTTGGCAAGTTGGTCGAGCATCCCGAATTCTCGGCTTCGTTTTGCCGATTTGACGCCGACGGATTTCACCGGTGTCTTGCGTGACGGCCGCTCGGTCATTTCGTTCGCTGACACCGCGTCAACCCGCTCGGCAACGGGCGCGGCGATTGCTATTACCTTCCTGTTTTCAACCTCCGAGGGAACGCTAACCGATACCGATATTATTTTCAATCCGACCCTGCCGTTTTCGACAAACCAGGCGGAAGGAACGTTCGACATCGAATCCACGATCGCTCACGAACTCGGCCACGCCATCGGCCTTGATCATTCACCCGTTGTCGGCGCCACGATGTTTGCCAGCGCCTCTCGCGGATCGAACCGTGGCGCCGATCTCAGTTCAGACGACCGAGTGTTTGCGACCTCGGTCTACCCGTCGCTAGAATCCCCAGACACCGGCACCATCGGCGGGTCGATCACGACAGCGCAAGGAACAGCGGTGCCCGCGACGCTAGTGATGGCGATCGACCCGAACCAGAATCTCGCATTTGGCGGCGTCACTGAGACGGCTGGCGCCTACTCGATTCGCGGGCTTCCACCCGGTAGCTACAACGTTCTGGCCGAACCGCTCAACTCGCCAGTAGATCCAGGTGAAATCGCCGTCCTAAGCGGGCAAATCGCTCAGCCGTTTCCGACAGTCACCGCAGGCGGTTTCGCGGCTCCAACACTCGTCACGATTGCTCAGGGAACTGCTGCGACCGTAGACCTTGTTGTCGATCCGACGGTCGAGCCGACACTCAATGTTGAAGGAGGCGGCGCAGCCCCAGCCGGCATTCGCGTACTCGGTCTCACCGTCGCCGAGGTCGAGCAGGGCGGCGATTTTGACATCGAACTGTTCGGAGCCGGCCTCGACTCGGTCCCGCTAGATGTAGCCTCGATTACGACCTGGGGCACGGGAGTCTCGCCCTTGCCCCAAACGATTTCTCGCACCACGGTGCGCCTTTCTGACGGAGGCACATTTCCCGGAATCTTGTTCCGCGTCCGGGTATCACCGGAGGCGCCGATAGGCCTAGCTACTCTGCTTGTCAGCAATGCGACCGAGACCGCCGCCTACTCAGGTGGGGTTTTGATTCGACCCACCAAGCTCACCCCGTCATTCTCAGGCGGTTCGCTCGTCAGCGCCGCGAGTTTCCTTACGGGACCGCTCGTCCCTGGCGCCATTCACACCGTATTCGGACGCAATTTTGGTCCGGCCGCCGGGGCACGCACGGGCCTCAACCCAGTCTCTGGAAATCTGGCGGCGATGACATCACGTCTGACGGTTGAAATCGACGGTGTTGCCGCTCCGCTGTTTTTTACTAACTCGCAACAGATCAACTTTCAAGCCCCATCTGAACTTGCTAACTCATCAACCGTTGTCGTTCGACATAACGGTCGGGCAAGCGCTGCCGAATCGGTCCCAACCACCGATGCGCAACCTGAGCTGTTTCAGCATCCAAGGGGTAGCCGCGCGGTCGCTGTCAATCAAGACGGCAGCCTCAACGACATTACCCAGCCCGCCGCCAAAGGCTCGTTCGTGACGCTCTATGCAACTGGTCATGGATTTGTGACACCCGCAATCGCTACTGGACAACCAGCCCCAACTGACGGCACGCTTCACCACGCCGCCGGCATCGTCGAGTGCACGATTGACGGCCGCCTAGCCAACGTTGCCTTTGCCGGACTGGCGCCAGGGTTCGTTGGCTTGCTTCAGCTAAACGTCCAAATTCCCGAAGAGACCACTACCGCCGACGCGGTCCCGATTTCCATCGCAGTGGGCGGCCGATCGTCTCAAAGCCCGAGCACGATATCGGTTCACTAGTGTCCTGTATCTAAAGTTCGCGCAACATTAAACAGGTTGTTGTCGCCATGTCTATATGGGGAAGACGACGACAACTGGTCCTCAATTGAAACCGCTCAAGCTCAACCCGGCCGAGCGCGAGAGCCTGCAAAGTTGGGCGCGACGGCGCAAGTCCGCGCAGGCTCTTGCCCAACGCGCCAGGGCCATTCTGCTCGCCGCCGACGGACTCAACAATACCGTCGTCGCCGCCCAACTCGGCTGGGCCCGCCGTACCGTTGGCAAATGGCGCCAGCGCTTCCTCGACAAAGGCCTCGACGGGCTGCTCGACGAACCGCGTCCCGGCACGCCGCGGCGCGTCAGCGATGACGAGGTCGAACGCGTCATCACGCTCACTCTGGAATCGACGCCCCCCGACGCCACGCATTGGTCAACACGCTCGATGGCCAAGACCTGTGGCTTGAGTCACTCCAGCGTGCAGCGCATCTGGAAGGCCTTCGCGCTGCAACCCCATCGCAGCGAAACTTTCAAGCTCTCGCAAGATCCGTTGTTCGTCGAGAAGGTGCGCGACATCGTCGGTCTGTATCTCAACCCGCCCCAGCGGGCGTTGGTGCTGTCGGTTGACGAGAAGTCTCAGATCCAAGCCCTGGACCGCACGCAGCCGCTGCTGCCGCTGCGTCCCGGACAAATCGAGCGCCGCACGCACGACTACAAGCGCCACGGGACGACCTCGCTGTTTGCCGCGTTGGATGTCAAGACCGGCCATGTGATCGGCGAGTGTCATCGCCGTCATCGCGCGGTCGAGTTTCGCAAGTTTCTCGACACCATCGACCAGGCGGTCCCCGACTCGCTCGAGATCCACTTGATCCTCGACAACTACGGAACCCACAAGACCCAGATTATTCAGCGTTGGCTGGCCAAACGGCCGCGCTACCATCTGCACTTCACGCCGACCAGCGCGTCTTGGATCAACCTTGTCGAGCGTTGGTTCGCCACTCTGACCCAGAAGCAGATTCGCCGCGGCGTACATCGCAGCACAGCGGAGTTGGAACGCGCCATCGAGGATTACATCCAACTCAGCAACGCCGACTCCAAGCCGTTCGTCTGGTCCAAAACCGCCGACCAAATCTTCGCTTCCCTCGCCCGCTTTTGTAATCGAACTTTAGAGACAGGACACTAGCCCGCATTTCTCACCACCTGGCGAGCGAAAGTGCGTGAGAGGTGCGTCACTACGAGGCGGGCGACGGTCGGCGCGCGGAGGCGTACTTTTGCAGTCCGTCGAGCACGCGCGATCGCGCGCAACGAAGGAGTGGCGCACCTATCGCGTGCTTTCGCCGTCAGGTGTTGAAAAATGCGGGCTACGCCCCATGTTATACTCCGCAGTCCTGTGCATGTAGCAGACGGCATCCTACCGGCCTCCGCCTGCGTCGCGGCTCATGTCGCGTCGTATGGTGGACTCTATGCGTCGGGTCGCAATTTGCGAGTCGAAGACGCCTCTAAAATGGGCCTACTGGCTGCCGCGTCATTCGTCGTTTCCACCATTCAGTTCCCTCTGGCGGGCGTTTCGATGCATCTCGGCCTTTACGGCCTGCTGGGGATTCTGCTGGGCCCCCGAGCCTTTCCAGTCCTGTTCGCTAGTCTGCTTTTGCAATCGCTGCTGTTTCAGCACGGCGGCCTCCTCGCACTGGGCCTGAACGCCCTCAATATGGGCTGCGGCGCTGTGGTCGGCTGGGCGATCTGGAAGATCAGCGCGGTCCCTGAAATCCCACGGGCGGCGGCGGCAGGCTTTCTCGGGACGCTTTTGCCGGCCTTTCTGCTGGCCGCCGAATTCGAACTCGCGGCCTACGGGCGAGGCTTCTATGTGATCGCCTCAGCCTACGCGGTTGTCGCCGTCGTCGAGGCGTTGGTAACAGTTGGTATCATTACGTTCCTACGCAAGGCAAAGCCGGAAATCCTGCAGCCGGCCACAGCGTAAAGTGTCATGGGTTTCGAGAATGCTTCACTGCGGATAGCTGGCGCCGGCCGCCTGCTGCTCGTCTTTGTGTTGGCCGTATCGGGCCTCAGCGCCCACAGCCTTGGCGTTGGTGTCGAAGTCACCGACGGCTTAGTAGTTCTACAAAGCCGCTACGCCGACGGAACGTTCCCAGACGCCGAGGTCATGGTCTACTCGCCCCAGCAGCCCAATAAGACATTTCAGATTGGTCGGACCGATGCTGAGGGCAAGTATTCGTTCGTGCCCGATGTCAACGGCAAGTGGCACCTCGTGGTCGACGACGGTATGGGCCATCGCAAAGAAGTCGACGTCAGCGTCGACGGCACTTCGTTCGCCGTATCCGACTCATCCGCACCTACGCTGTTGCGGCTAGCGTTCGGGGCGATCTTGCTGGCGGCACTAGGCTTCTTTGTGGCACGCCTATCGCGGAAACAACGAGCCCCGAACGAATCAACGGTTGAAGGCGCTTGACCCACAACCTGATGAACCCCCAGCGGGGGTGACGTTTACATTAGCCCAGGGTGAAATCCTGGGAATTGATCCGTGTTCCTTGAAAATCCAATCGAAGCACCGAACTCCCCAGCAGCGAACTTCGACCCCAGAGCCAAGGTCGCTGCCGCGTTTCTAACGGTGCTGACAGTCTCTTCCTTCCCCGCCGAGCAGACTCCGCAGTTCCTGGCAGCCGGAGCATACGCGCTGGCCCTCGCATTGATTGCCCTCGTGGGTCTGCGCTACCTACTCAAGCGCTGCCTGATCGCAAGCCCATTTATCGCCATGGCTGCTGTTCTTCCGTTGCTATCGAACGTCCCCAACGGCGAATCGCTAGCAATCGCTGTAGGAATCAAAGCCTACGCGGCGATTCTGATGCTTTCAATTCTGGCTGCCACGACGCCCGTCGACGACACCATGCGCGCCGTCTGTGCCCTAGGCGCGCCTCGTTCACTCGCACTGACAACCACACTCATGTATCGCTATCTATTCGTATTGCGCGACGAATGGCTGCGAATAGCCAAAGCCCGTGAGTGCCGCACGACCGGAAAGCCGACCAATGGCCGCATCCAGCTCTGGTCGAATCAGCTGGCGATGGTCTTCGTACGCGGCTGGGAACGCGCTGACCACGTCACGGCCGCGATGATCCTGCGAGGATTCAATGGAGATTTTCCAACCATGAGCACCCGGCGCTTCACGCCGGCCGACTGGGCGCTAGCGATTTGTGTACCGCTGGTCGCCGTCGTCTTACGGATAAGTTAAGTTCAGCCGGCGAGCCCAGATACTTCGGTAGCGGACGGGATTGCCATGCGCCTGTAGCAGAAGCGGCAGCTCCGCCTCGTGCGGTTCGTATTTCGTCGCCACCTTGTGCCTCATCGGCCCCATCATTTCCTTGCGGTTGTGCAGTAACACTCCGTTGAGAAACACCGTCGCAAACGCCGGTTTGACGAGCTTGTCGCCGTCAAATCGCGGTGCCTCGAAAACGATGTCGTAGCTTTGCCACTCTCCCGGCTTGCGCGTGGCGTTGACGAGCGGTGGATACTGACCGTAAATTGCACCCGCCTGTCCGTCTGCGTAAGAGATATTGTCGTGCGAATCAAGCACCTGGATTTCGTAGAGCCCCATAATCAGCACGCCCGAATTACCACGGCCCTGACTCGAGCGCTGCACCTCAGCCGGCGCGGACCATTCGATATGCAGTTGAACGTCGCCAAATTTCTCTTTAGTGAAGTGGCTGCCGGTCCGCGGAACAATTTCCATGTAGCCGTTTTCGACATTCCAAGCCGGCGGCAGAGTCCCGCCACCACGCTTGCTTTGGATCCACCCAGAATTGTCCGTCCCATCGAACAAAACAACTGCGTCTGAAGGAGGTTTGCCCGGCCTCTCTGGAGTACTCGCCGTCCCGGGCGTCACGATTCGAGGACGCGGCCGGGAATCGTCGTGTACGCGCCACCTGCCGTCCGGCAAGAATTCCGTGTCCGTGTAGCCCGTCGGATATTTTTTCGGAGCGTCAGCCGCAAACGCCACTGAAATCACGCCAGCCGCAAGGCCAACAATCAACAATCGAAATCTCATCGCGTACCCCCCGCGCCAATCATTATGGCACTCGATGCTCGACTACTTAGCCATTTGAGAACAATCTGATAAACTGGCGCATTCGCCCGATGTCCGAAGACCCCATCGATGACGAGCTGCTAACTGTCTTCGCCTCGCGTAGTCACCTCGCGACCGTCGAAGCGCAGGTAATCTATTCACTGCTCGAATCAGCGGGAATCCCCTCCTGGCTGGTTCGAGAAAATGTAGTCCAGCAACCTGTTGGCAGAGTCTCGATCAAGGTCACAACCGGCTGCGCGGCCGACGCACTGCAGCTCATTGAGTCCTATCAAACTACATCAGAAATCGATGTGCCCGCCGAGCTCGCGGAGTCCGAAACTTCATGAAAAAGGGCGCATTCTGGTCCGTCTGGCTGGCGCTGAGCGTCTTGGCGGGACTCTCGCTTTCGCTCCACCGGGGGCGCCCGTCGCCGCCCCGGCTGGCGGTCATCATCGTCGTTGATCAACTCCGGTCCGACTACCTCACGCGTTTCGCTGAACTCTACGAGGGCGGTTTCAAGTCACTGCTAGAAGATGGCGCAAATTTCACAAATTCGGCATACCGGCACGCCGCGACCTATACTGCGGCCGGCCATGCCTCAGTTTCTACCGGCCTGCACCCCGCCTCGCACGGGATGATCAACAATTCCTGGTACGACGCAACCAAAGACGCCATCGTAAATTGTATTTCCGACGAAGACTACGCCGCTGTCGGCGGACCCGGGCGCCGCGCTTCACCTAGGCCCTTGCTAGCCGACTCGATTGGCGATCTTCTTAAGAAAAAGCACGGCGGCTCAAAGGTTTACTCGATCTCCTCGAAAGACCGCGCCGCCCTCATGCTCGCCGGACGCGGCGCCGACGGCGCGTTTTGGTACTCGCCCGACTGCGGCTGCTTCGTCACGTCCTCCTACTACCAAGGCGGGATTCCCGCATGGCTAGAGGCCTTCAACGCATCCCAGCCAACGTCTGCGTACGCCGGCAAATCATGGCAGCGGCTGCTCGACGATCAGTCGATCTACGAGAAACTAGCGCGCGCCGACATCTTCCCAACCGAGGCCAACGGTACGGCCACCGAGTTTCCTCACACCTTGCCCCAAGCCGGTGTCGAATCGAGGCTCTCGCCTACGCCCTACGCCGACGAACTCACCTTGAACGCTGCTCTCGCCGCAATCAGCTCGGGTGAACTCGGTAGCGATGGCGAACCCGATCTGCTGGCCATCGGCTTCTCAGGCACCGACTACATCGGCCACCGCTACGGGCCTCACAGCCAAGAGGCGATGGACCAAAACTTGCGCCTCGATCGCCATCTAGCAACGCTGCTAGTGTCCTGTATCTAAAGTTCGCGTAACATTAAACAGGTTGTTGTCGCCATGTCTATATGGGGAAGACGACGACAACTGGTCCTCAATTGAAACCGCTCAAGCTCAACCCGGCCGAGCGCGAGAGCCTGCAAAGTTGGGCGCGACGGCGCAAGTCCGCGCAGGCTCTTGCCCAACGCGCCAGGGCCATTCTGCTCGCCGCCGACGGACTCAACAATACCGTCGTCGCCGCCCAACTCGGCTGGGCCCGCCGTACCGTTGGCAAATGGCGCCAGCGCTTCCTCGACAAAGGCCTCGACGGGCTGCTCGACGAACCGCGTCCCGGCACGCCGCGGCGCGTCAGCGATGACGAGGTCGAACGCGTCATCACGCTCACTCTGGAATCGACGCCCCCCGACGCCACGCATTGGTCAACACGCTCGATGGCCAAGACCTGTGGCTTGAGTCACTCCAGCGTGCAGCGCATCTGGAAGGCCTTCGCGCTGCAACCCCATCGCAGCGAAACTTTCAAGCTCTCGCAAGATCCGTTGTTCGTCGAGAAGGTGCGCGACATCGTCGGTCTGTATCTCAACCCGCCCCAGCGGGCGTTGGTGCTGTCGGTTGACGAGAAGTCTCAGATCCAAGCCCTGGACCGCACGCAGCCGCTGCTGCCGCTGCGTCCCGGACAAATCGAGCGCCGCACGCACGACTACAAGCGCCACGGGACGACCTCGCTGTTTGCCGCGTTGGATGTCAAGACCGGCCATGTGATCGGCGAGTGTCATCGCCGTCATCGCGCGGTCGAGTTTCGCAAGTTTCTCGACACCATCGACCAGGCGGTCCCCGACTCGCTCGAGATCCACTTGATCCTCGACAACTACGGAACCCACAAGACCCAGATTATTCAGCGTTGGCTGGCCAAACGGCCGCGCTACCATCTGCACTTCACGCCGACCAGCGCGTCTTGGATCAACCTTGTCGAGCGTTGGTTCGCCACTCTGACCCAGAAGCAGATTCGCCGCGGCGTACATCGCAGCACAGCGGAGTTGGAACGCGCCATCGAGGATTACATCCAACTCAGCAACGCCGACTCCAAGCCGTTCGTCTGGTCCAAAACCGCCGACCAAATCTTCGCTTCCCTCGCCCGCTTTTGTAATCGAACTTTAGAGACAGGACACTAGCCGCAATCGACAAGCATGTCGGGCTCGATCGTTCCGTAGTCGCGCTAACCGCCGACCATGGCGTACTTCCTCTCGTTGAACATCTCCAAGATAGTGGCGTCGACGCGCATCGACTCAACCCAAACGAGTTTTGGCAACGAGCAACCGACGCTCTCACCGAGAGCTTTCCCGACGTCACGAGACTCGTAGCCGCGGCCCGAGACGACCACCTCTACCGGCATCTCCCGGCATTTCGAGATGGGACTATGACGCGCGCTACCGCCGAAGAATTTCTAGTCGAGTGGCTACGCAAACAACCTCACGTAGCCGAAGTCTACACGGCGTCAGACCTCGCCAACCCGCGCGCTGATGCTTCCGACCTCACCAAGCTTTTTGCGAATTCCTACTTCGAGCGGCGCTCCCCGCACGTCATCGTTCGATTTAACAAATTCGTCTACCCAGGCAACCCAGTCGGCACCAGCCACGGCACCGTCTATCCTTACGATCGCGAGGTGCCGCTACTCCTCTACGGCGCGGGTATCCGCCCCGGCTCGTACCCCCAGCCGACCGGTCCTGAAGACATTGCCCCGACACTAGCCAAACTTTTTAGGTTCAAAATACTAAAAGAGCCCGACACGCGAGTCTTGTCGGAAGCTCTACGCTAGTCGATGCCCTGCCAAAAAGGATCGCTGTCGCCATCGGAATATCAGCGCTCGGTTGACCCTCAAACTGGCGCGGTCGTCCACCAACTTACAAATCACCCCTCCATCAACCACCCCACCTACTTCCTGCAATCTTCCTTCACCGCCGACCAGCGTTGCTTGATATTCACGAGCTACCGCACCGGGATCGCGCAGTTGTTCGAGGTCGGTTTCCCCGACGGTGAGATCCGCCAACTTACCTGCGACAAGCCGATCCATCCGTTCTCGCCGACCATCGCACCCGACGGCAGCATCTTCTTCGTCCGCCAGAGCAGCGTCTGGCGCCTCAGCCGAAAAACTCTCGAAGAAGTCGAAATCGCAAATTTCGGCGGCCAGCTAGGCGAGTGTTCGCTAACCGCGCGCGGCGATTGGTTCGTCGCCGCCTGCAGACGCGGCGGCCAGTGGGGCCTGGCACTCGGCACCACTGATGGCGAAGAAACCCGCTTCATCGACTTCCCGCATACCATCATCCACCCGCAGTTCAATCCCACCGATCCGCGCTGGATCGAGTTCGCCGCGGACCCAGCTCCCCGCATGCACCGAGTCCGCGTCGACGGCTCCGGCCTCGAATGTCTATACCACCACGACAACAACGACTTCATCGTCCACGAGACGTTTTTGGGCGCGTCCAGCGACCTAGTCTTCACCGTCTGGCCGCAAGCTCTAAAGCGTATGGACTGGGCCACCCGCCAAGTTGAAACTATCGCCGAGTTCAACGCCTGGCATATTACGCCCAACCGCGACGGAACGAAAATTCTCTGCGACACCGTCCACCCCGACGTCGGCCTACAACTAGTCGATGTCGCTGCCGGATCACGACAAACGATCTGCCACCCGCAAGCAACTTCGCAAGGAACCCAGTGGAAAACCTCCCGCTATGCCGTCGCCGCCGACTGGGAAGCCGCCCGCACCTCTGACGAAAAACAAAAGTCCCTAAGCTGGATGGAAATGGCGACCGACTCCGTCTACGGCCCGCAGTGGACCCGCCCCCACCCCTCGTTCTCACCCGACGAGACGATGGTAGCCTTCGCCAGCGACCGCGGCGGCCACACCCAGGTCTATGTCGCCGAGATCCCGCCGACGCCTACAAGTTCGCGATAATCCGCTCGCCCATCTCCATCGTCGAAGTCTCTCCGCCAAGATCCCGAGTGCGGTTCCTGCCGTCGTCTAGAGTCATAGCCACCGCCCCACGAATCGCGTGTCCCTCGGCCTCGTGCCCCAACCAGTCGAGCATCATCGCAGCGGAAAGTATGGTCGCTATCGGATTCGCAATTCCTTGGCCCGCAATGTCCGGCGCCGAGCCATGCGACGGTTGAAACACGGCGTGCTTCTCGCCGATATCGCCTGATGGCGCCATGCCCATCCCGCCAACAATCCCGGCCGCGAGGTCCGAGAGAATATCGCCAAACGCATTCTCCGTGACCATCACGTCAAACGTTTCCGGCCGCTGCACCAAGAACAACGCCGCCGCATCGACATACACATGCTCGGCCTCGACGTCTGGAAACTCCGCCGCAACTTCGTCAAAGATCGCTCTAAAATAAGCCATCGCGGGCAGCACGTTCGCCTTGTCCACAAGCGAAACCTTGTTGCGCCGCCGCCGCGCCTCCACAAACGCCGCCCGCGAGATCCGCTCCGCCCCTTTGCGGGAAATTCGTAGCTCGTTCGAAACCCAATCCGCCGCCGGATCATGGCCATCTTTACGAGACCAAAACAGCCCTTCGGTGTTCTCTCGAACAATCACAAAATCGATCTCGCCCGCGCCATACCCTTTCAAGGGAGTCAACGACTCGTGATACAGCCGAATCGGCCGCGGACCGTTATAAAGATCCAGCTTCTCGCGTAGATCAAGCTGCGGCGCCATCTCCGTGCCATCGGGCCAACGCACATCCGGCAATCCCATCGCGCCCAGCAAAATCGCGTCGTACGATTGCACCGCCTCAAACGTCGCGGGCGGCAGCGGATCTCCCGATTTCAAATATTCCCCGGCGCCCACGGAAAATTGTCCAAACTCAAAAACCAAGTCGTCCGAGAGAGCCTCCAGCGCCTGCAGCACCTTCACCGCCTCGTCCACCACCTCGGGCCCAATCCCGTCTCCCGGCAACAACGCGATCCGCAAATGGCCCATGATTCTGCCTAAACTAACACGCTAAGATCGCAAGCATGAGTGTCGACCAGGCAGTCAACGAACTATCAACCGGCCAGGGCTACTTGTTGTACGAGCGCTTCTTCTCACCCGAAATCATCCAGCAGGCCCGCGACTTGATCTATCAACTGGCACGCGACGAGCCACACCGCACCTCACATTTTCATGGCGACGATACCGAGACCACCCAACAACGTGTCTGGAATCTCCCCGCCAAAGGCGAAATCTTTCGCCAACTGTGTTCGGACGAACGCATCCTAGCGATCATGGAACCACTACTCGGCGACGACCTCATGCTCAGCTCATTCGCCGCAAACATCCTCTACCCCGGAGCCCCCGCCCAAGAGGGTCACGTCGACTATCCCTACTGGGACCTCCACGCCCGAAGCCACTGGCCGCAAACCTTAAACGCCAGCTTCTTTCTAGCCGTCGAAGTCGTCATCACGCTCGACGATTTCACCCTCGAAAATGGCGCAACCGCCATCGTGCCCGGCAGCCAGAAACTCGCCGCCTGGCCGGACCCCGAGCGCTTTGCCGCCGAAAGCATTCGCCTGACGATCCCCGCCGGTTCGGTTTTCATGTTTCCAGCGCTGTTGTGGCATGCCGGCCAAGCCAATCGCTCCCAGGGCGATCGCGCCGCGCTGCTGGGCTCCTACACTTGCAAATCCATCAAGCCGATAGAGGACTGGAGCCGTTGCATCGACCCCGACGAGGCCGCCCGCTACAGCGACCGCATGCAAGCGCTTCTGGGATCCAACTATGCCTATCCAGCCGTCATGGATGCGCTCCCCGGGCGCAGCTCTGAAGGCGCCCGCAGCGAAAAACACATCACTACGTAGTCCCGCCGGTGCCCCGTGTTAATCTTGAAACGGATGGGCTGTGTCAAAACATTAGGACTGGTGTGTGTTCTAGCGCTGCCGCTCGTCGCAGCGCCCGTTCCCAACCTGCGCGCCGACTCTGAGTCGCAAGTCACACAGAACGAACGCGCCAATGTCGACCATCTTTCACGAATGGCCGATGACGCCATGGTTGCCCGCTGGGCGCGCCTCAAGCTCGTCGTTCCTGTTCCCGACAAAACCAGCAACTACTACCTGCACTCGGTGTCGAAGCAACGCCGCTTTCTGAGGCCCTGGGCGAAACTCTTGCTCGACCGGCTCAGTCAGCAATATCACGCGCGCTACAGCAAGCAATTGCGCGTGACCAGCCTGCTGCGAACCGTCCGCTACCAGAACAGCCTCCGCAGGCGCAACGGAAACGCGGCGGCGTCAACCGGCCCCAAGGCCTCGTTGCACCTAACCGGAGCTTGCCTAGACATCTCGAAAAAGGGAATGACCCGTGCGCAACAGGCCTGGGTCCGCGCCGTTTTGTCGTCGCTACACGACAAGATCTATCTCTTTGCGGTGGAAGAGTTCCAGCAGCCAGTCTTCCACGTAATGGTCCACCGCAAATACGAAGACTACGTAGCGCAACGCCTAGCCGCCAAAAAGTAGCCCCCGGCTTATCCAGCAAGAGCGGCTTGTTAGAAAAAACCTTTCCGCGGTACCGAGCCGCGCCGCCGTGCGGTGCGGTCCGCCCTACGACGTGGGAAGAATAACTTTCGGGCGGGGACTGGCACATGCGATTTCGTAATCTCTCCACCATGACGAACTCTCGTGCTGCCTGTCCCTTCCAAGCACCGCTAACCCGAAACTTCAAATTTCGCGCGAATGCAAAGGAAACAACGAGCCGAAACAACGGTGCCGCAACCGTCAAGGTTGCGACCACTGCACTACCCGTCGCCTCAGTACCACGCTGATGCCACGGCGAGTTTGTTACTTGACCGATCCGCTGCCCCCGCTGACCCGAAACTTGATATTTCAAGCTGCCACCACGAGCTGCTTGTTGGAAAAAACCTTTCGCAGTACCGAGCCGCGCCGCCGTGCGGTGCGGTCCACGCTACGACGTGCCCACGGCACCGCGCGCCGGTGGCCGTGCTGACCCGAAACTTCAACCCAATAGTTGCGTCAAGGCTCGAGTCTGCGTATTGTGCCAAACGAAATAAGAAGAACCTTCGGCCGGGGACTGGCACATGAGATTTCGTAATCTCTCCACCTTGACAAACCCTCGTGTTGCCTGTCCCTGCCATGCTAATGACACAGCAAGTTTCTCCCACGAACAATCCGGCCCTCGCCGCTGCCCCCGCTGACCCAAAACTTGATTTTTCAAGCTGCCAAAACGAGCTGCTTGTTGGAAAAAACCCTTCGCAGTACCGAGCCGCGCCGCCGTGCGGTGCGGTCCGCCCTACGACGTGCCCACGGCACCGCACGCCGGTGGCCCCGCTAACCCGAAACTTCAACCCAATAGTTGAGTCAAGGCCCGAGTCTGCGTACTAAGCCAAACGGAAGAAAAAGGCCCCTCGGGCGGGGACTGGCACATGTGATCTCGTTATCTCTCCACGTTGACGAACCCTCGTGTTGCCTGTCCCCTAGCCAGCAGATGACCTAGCGCGTTCCTCCCAGGAATGATCCGGCGCGGCTTAAGTGTCACAGGGGACGCAAAAAACCTTCTCAATCTGGGAGGACGCCGCAAAAAATTACGCACCCACGACAACTCTCGTGTTATCAACCCCGTAGGGGAGTAGCTTGCTACGCCCGCCGCCGCATTGGCGGACTCTTCCAACACCCTTTCACAGCCCCTCAGAGGCCGCCGAGGTTTTCGAGGTGGCCCCGGACGTTCTTGGTGCGCGGGTGTTCGTCACCCAGGAATTGCCGGAAGATGCGCAGCGCCCGCTCGAAGCAGGCCTTCGCGCCCTCCAGATCGCCCAGGGCTTCAAGTGTGTCACCGAGATTAGCGAGGTCTCTGGCGACGTTGGGGTGGTCGGGGCCGAACGCGGCCTCGTCGATCTTCAGCGCCCGCTCGTAGCAGGACTTCCCGCCTTCGCTGTCGCCCAGTTCTTCGATCACGACGCCGAGGTTGTTGAGGCACATGGCGACGTTAGGGTGGTCAGCACCGAAGGCGGCCTCGTTGATCTTCAGAGCCCGCTCGAAGCAGGCCTTCGCGCCCTCCAGATCGCCCTCGGTTCGGAGCACACCGCCGATGTTGTTGACGTCGGTGGCGACCTCGGGGTGGTCAGGGCCGAAGGCGGCCTCGTCGATCTTCAGAGCCCGCTCGTAGCAGGCCTTCGCGCCCTCCAGATCGCCCTGGGCTTCGAGCACCCCGCCGAGATTGTTGACGCGGATGGCGACCGAGGGATGGTCATGGCCGAGGGTGGCCTCGCCGATCTTCAGCGCGCGCTCGTAGCAGGCCTTCGCGCCCTCCAGATCGCCCTCGGTTCGGAGCACCAAGCCGAGGTTGTTGACGTCGATGGCGACCTCGGGGTGGTCAGGGCCGAAGGCGGCTTCGGCGATTTTCAGAGCCCGCTCGAAGCAGGCCTTCGCGCCCTCGAGATCGCCCTGGTCTCGGAGCACTAAGCCAAGATTGTTGACGGTAGTGGCGACGCGGCTATCCGATTCCCCGAATTGCCGCTCAACAATGCCGATCGCCCGCTTGAAATAGCCCTTAGCCCGCCCATATTCAGCACGTGCCCAAACGTACAGCGCGAGCTGGTTCAGCAGTCGTGCGGCCGCATTGGGTTCGACCGCGAGATTTTCGGCGTGGCCAGCAGATTGTTCGGCGTGTGTTTCAAGTGGACCGCATATCGGCCAAACGCGCACATCATTGCTGTCGCCCGGAAATGCCTCACTCACGACACACGCGGCGACCCCCGCCCACTGCTCTCGTCCCGCATCGCTCAGACGCTCGCGAGTGACTTCCTGCACCAACCGGTGAATCGAGATCGTTCGTTTCGGCCCGCTAGCTTCGACGGAAATCAGCGAATAGCGCAGCAGGGCCGCGAGCGCGTTGTTTATCTTCAGATCGCTGTCAACCGCCGACGCCAGGGCTCCGGGCAGATGTGCGGCACCCTCCCGAATGATCCGAAGCGGTATCCAGTCTGGCCCGAAGAACGCACACACGTTGAACAAGTCCGCCGCTTCGGGGCAATTTTCGCTCTCACGGATTCGGTTCAGCGAAATGTTCCAAGTGGTGCTAACCGTGACCGCTTCGGATTCTCCCGCCTCGGTCCCGAGGGCTTCCGGCCTAAACAGCTCCAGGCGGTTTTCACGAAAGAGGTTGAGATAGTCAGACGGCGACAGCTCCACCTGCTCGCAATAGGCGGCAGCATGCTCAAGCGCCAGGGGCAGATATCCCAGCTCTTTCGCCAATCCGGCAGCGGCGGCGCGGTCCGCTTCCTCTGTCTGAGTCCCCGCGGCCCCCACCCTCTTCAGCAGAAACTGCTGGGCCTCTTCGGGGGGCCAGACGTCCACGGGCAACGGTTGAGCAACTTTGCCCCACGCGGTATACCGTGACGTAATGATGACCTGACCCCCCGAACGCGGCGTGGCGTGTTCGATGTCGTTCGGTTTTTCGGCGTTGTCGAGTACCAGCAACCAGCCAGAGTTTTTGAGCAGATGCTCCCGAACAATTTCGATTACCGCCGCCTGTTCGGAGGGTTTGTTGCCGTTGAACAGGTTCAGCTTATCGCCCAGCGCCTCGAAATCGGCTGCCAGCGTGGCAGCCGTTTCGGCCCGTATCCAGATGATCGTGGAGTAGTGCGAGGCCCAGCGCCAGGCGTACTCAATGGCAAGCTCCGATTTCCCCACCCCGCCGAGACCGTGTACGGCCGCAGTGACAGCGGCGGTGTTCCCACTGGTTAGCGAGTTCCGCAGCCGCGCGATCAGCTCGTCGCGACCGGTGAAGTTGCGGTTGCGTTGGGGAAGCTTGAATATCGGCGGAACATTGCGCGGAAAGTTGGGAGCGTCCTTTGTGGTGCCCGTCGCCTTCTTGCCCGCCGAAGTGCCAGGAAAGGCAGGCGCTTTGCCCGGCTTTCCTCGCGAAACCAGCGCCCGCTTGATCCAGCCCAGTAATTCGCGGCTTGCGATTGTCTCGTCAAATTTGAAAAGGTCGAAATGAGTGCGAGGTCCGAAAAGTCCCGGCGGCTCAAAATTCTCGAGACGGATGGGCAACAAGAGGCCCTTTTCGCCGGTCGGATCCTGGCGGTACACAGCGGTCCACTCCGCTTCTGTGAAGTCGCTTTCGAAAAACCGAGGCGAGAGGAGAGCGATTGTACGTTCCGTTTCGACCAAGGCCTTTTGCATCGAGTGCAAAAAGTTCACGCCCGGCCCAAAATCCCAGTCCTGAACGACGACG
Source organism: Bryobacterales bacterium (assembly GCA_965247305.1). GTDB lineage: Bacteria > Acidobacteriota > Terriglobia > Bryobacterales > UBA6623 > CATQHP01. The sequence goes on from OZ252030.1 coordinate 1,371,583, forward strand.
TCGTAGCCGTTTTTTTCGAGTTGCCAAGCGATCCATTGCGCCCAGGCGGCGTCGGAACCGGTGCGGCTAATGAAAAAGTGCTTCTTTGTGACGTCTTCGGGCACGGTAGTGTGAATAGTTTATAACGGAATTGGCGGAAATAGTCATCGCAGAGCTTGCGGGACACTTACGCAACCTCGCATGGCAGCACTCCAACAACCACCCAAAACGCCCGTACCGGGGTTTTGAAATATTTTTTGAACCTGAAAATTCAACAACTTAACCATTTCCAGTCCCCGCCAAACCCCCTAAAAACTTGACACGGGGGTGTAGTGTTGAAACAGGTTCCTAAGGGAATGCAAAGTACAAGCACAGATGCCTTAGGAGTTTGCCTGGCTTAAGCGAAAGATGAGACCATCCATCCGGCCCCACGAAAGTGTGGTCAAAAAAACGAGGTTTCGGTCCTGGCCTAGCGACTTGGGAGCTCCCATTTTTTTACTTTTAGAATTTGACGAAAAACACACAAAGCAACGGGCGGCGCATCCCCGGGGCGGGACTGTCCCATGAGACAACGTAATCTACACCGCGAAATCGAACCCACGTGTGGACTGTCCCATCCCAGTGAAGGAACTCACGAACCACCGCCAATCACAAGCCCAAGAACCCTCACCCCCCCCGGACTCGATTTTTAGCAAAAACCGGCCAAACTCGGCCAAATCCGGACATTTCCGGACATTTCCGGACATACTGACAACTAAAGCCACTCCGGGCGTCATCGCTGAGCTAGCCTGAATCCAAAATGTCGAACCGATTTTCACCATCGCTAGCGCAAATCCCAAAACTCCTCCGCGATGGAAAAACCACTCCGCTCGACCTACTCGAAACTTCCCTGAAAGCCATCGACGAACAAGAAGCCGACGTCCAAGCCTGGGCCTACCTAGCTGACAACCAAACTGCGACGCCCGCCACAGGAAGCGATCTTCACGGCGTCCCGTTCGCGGTCAAAGACATCTACGACACCGCGGAACTACCCACCGAATGGGGCACGCCCGTCCAAGAAGGCCACGTCCCGACAAGCGACTGCGCTCTGGTGGCCAAGCTAAAAAACCTCGGTGCGGTCCTCGTTGGCAAAACCCACACCACGGCATTCGCCTACTACGATGCCGCGCCCACGACCAACCCCCACAACTTCGCCCACACCCCCGGAGGCTCCTCGAGCGGCTCAGCGGCGGCCGTCGCCTGCGGCATGGTGCCGTTAGCGCTCGGCAGTCAAACGCAAGGCTCGGTGCTGCGGCCGGCATCATTCTGCGGCGTCGTCGGTTTCAAACCAACCTTCGGAAAACTCCCCCTCCAAGGCGTCATGCCCTTCGCCCCAACCCTCGACCACGCCGGGATATTCACATCGACCGTGGCCGACATGCGAGTCGTTTGGCAAGCGCTGGGCTATTCCACGCACTCCAACCCCTGCGACACCATCACCACAATAGAATGGCCGCCACCGTCCTCCCCCGAGGCCGAAGTTGACCGAGCCATGACCACGCGTCTCCAGTCCTCTCTACGTCACTTACAACAGCGCGGCGTGAAAGTCAAAAACGTCCCTCGCCCGTCCTTTTTCGACGAACTGCCGGCGGCGCTGCGGACCGTCATGTATTTCGAAGCCGCCCGCGAGCACGGTGCCATATTCAAGGAGCACGGCGCCGCGGTCGGCGACAAGTTATCCCAGCTGCTCGAAGAAGGCCTACGGATCACCGAAGAAACGTACCAACTTGCGATCGCATCCATCGGTAAATCTCGCGCCGCATTCGCGCGGTGGGCCGCCGACCACCCCATCAGCGCCACACCCGCCGCCATGGGCCCGGCCCCCCGCGGCCTCGACTCAACGGGCGACCCGCGCTCGAACGCCCCGTTTACAGCGCTCGGAGTCCCCGCCATATCAATCCCCATGGGAAGCTCACCCGACGGCCTCCCGTTGGGGCTTCAACTAGTAGCGGCATCTGGCGACGACAGTCGGTTGTTGGCAACAGCCCGCGCCATCGAGCAGATCTTCCAAACCCAAGAAGCCCCCACGCTTTAGCCTCCGTGAACGTCTTTTCATGCAAAGGCCCGATGCGCTTCTTAGTCGGATTGTTGCTGGCCGCCGGCGCGCTTGAGGCCGCGGAATTAGCAGGAGTCGTGCATGACGCCCTCACCTCAGAGGCCGTTAGGCGCGCCGCCGTCCGCATCGAGCGCCTCGATGAAGTCTCGCCGGTCCGCGTCGCCCTGACCGATCGCCTCGGCCAATTTCGATTTCGCGGCCTACCCCAGGGGCGCTACGTATTCCGCTGCAGCAAAGACGGCTACTACGAGTCTCTAGTCGACACCAATCAGCATGTTCGACCCGACCTGCCCTTCGCTCTGCGAACCAACCAAGTACTCGAAGACATAGTGGTCCGCCTCAATCCCAACGCCACAGTTTCGGGAACCATCACGTACGACGACGGTGAACCGGTCCGCTCGGCAACCGTTGTATTGACGTCCGCCAAAGGCTACGGCGACCGAGCGCCCGGTATGGCGATCGCGCAAACCGACGACCGAGGGCGCTATCGCGTCATCGATCTAAGACCCGGAGCCTATCTCGCGAAAGCGCTTCCCCCGGCACTAATCGACGGCGGCGATGTTCAAGTCGAACCCGCTGTCGACGCTCGGGGCAATCCGCTCCCGGCCCGCACCTACGGTCCGACGTTTTATCCCGAGACAACCTCCGGGGACAACGCCATCGCTATCGACCTCATTGCCGGCGAACAACGAGAGCCCATCAATATCCGTCTCGCGCCGATGGAACTCAGTCGCGTTCAAGGCCGAGCCGTGATTGCGGAAAGCAGCGCTCTCGATGCTCAAGCAGTGATCAACCTTGTCCCAGAAGGAATTCATCGTCTTCTCGCGCCGCACCACGGACAGCCGGTTCAGCGTAACGAAGATGGCAGTTTCGAGATCTTCGGCGTCGCCCCGGGTAGATACCGCCTGCTAGCCACATCAAGTCAGGCAGGCCGCCAACTTTGGGCTGAGCTCCCGGTCATCGTTACCGGAAGCGATATTACCGGGCTCGAGGTGAGCCTCGTGCCGTTCGTCCAGGTGCAGGCAAGAATCCACTTCGAAGGGCGCAAGCCGAGGGACGAAGACCTAGACGTTGACGTGCGTCTGACGCGGGCCGACGACCCGCTCGTGGAATCGAGCGTAAGTGGCGATCCCCGCAGGCCGTTCTCGTTTTCGCGCATTATGGCAGGGCGCTATCGCGTCGCCCTCGACTGGGGAACCAACCCCAACGACTACTACCTCAAGCGAGCGGCCGGCCGGCCACCCGACCGAGTGGAGATCCTCCAAAAGAAAGATCCGATTCGGCTCGTCCTAATCGTCAGCGATCAAGCCGCGACATTGAGAGTCTTTCCGAAAATCAATGCGACAACCGCGGTTGAAAAGGTCAAGGCAGGAATCTTCTTCAGTAGCGCGGGCCGCGCAACGATCATCGATCGAGTCACCCGCATCAACGCGGAGAACGGATTTATCTTCCGTGGTGTGCCGCCCGGCCGCCATCGTGTGATGGCTTGGGTAGATCGACCGCCCTGCCCTATCTACCTGCCAGGCGGATGCGACGGACACGGCACGAGTGTCACCGTCGACGCCAAATCAAGCAAACAAATCACCATCCCGATGTCCGACTCCTTCTGATCGAGTAGGCGCGCATTCCGACGAGCCAAAATAAACTTCACTCCGGCCGACGTCCCGTTTCTCCGCGCCCTCCTAAACGCCAATTCAGCGTGCTAATCTCAATCAAGTCCTTCCCGCTTAGGCATGCGTATTCTTATCGCTGGAGGCGGCCAAGGTGCCGCTCTCATTGCCGGACGCCTAATTCGCGAAGGGAACCAAGTCACCATCGTTGAGAAGGACGCCGAGCGCTGTCATCAGCTCGAGGAACATCTCGACGCCAAAGTAACCAGAGGTAGCGCCGGAAGCGTCCGGACCCTATTGGCGGCCGGTCTCGCAGATGCCGAGATGTTGATCGCCTATACGAATTCGGACGAGATCAACTTGCTGTGCTGCATGATCGCGCAGACCGATTCCAACGTAAAGGTTAAGGTCGCCCGCGTCCGCACCCACGAGTTCCAGCAGTGGCACCGTATCTGCGACAAAATGGGCCTGCGGATCGACCACATCATCCATCCCGAGACCGACATCATGGAGCGCATTCATCGCGTCGTGAAGGTGCCGGGCGTTTCGGACATCATCGACTTCGCCGATGGCGAGGTGAAGCTGTTCGGCATGAACGTTGAGCTCAACAGCTGGTTCGCGGGCAAGACCGTTGTCGAACTCGACGAGGCGAACCCGCCATCGGATTGCTTGATCGCCATGATCTTTCGCGGCCAGCAGGTAATCATCCCGCACGGCGCTCAGCGGCTAGAGCCCGGCGACCACATATATATATGCACCACGCGCAAGAACCTCGATGCCGTGATGGCATTCATGGGCATCAAGCAACAGAAGTCGATCAGCCGAGTTTTCATTTTCGGCGGCAAGCAAGTCAGCATCTGGGTGGCCGAGGAACTCGAGAAACAACAGGGCATCAAAGTCAAGCTGATTGAGCGCGACCAGCGCCGTTGCGAGTTGATTTCAACGATTCTCGAAAAAACCATCGTCGTCCACGGCGACGGCACTGACCAGGGCACTCTTGAGGAGGAGAACGTTGAGGGAGTCGACGCTTTCTTGGCGCTAACCAGCGACGACGAAGACAATATCATTGCTTCGCTGCTGGCACGCCGCCTGGGCGCTCAAAAGGTTGTCGCACTCATCAATCGCCTCAATTACCTGCCAATGGTGCAACGGCTGGGCATCAACACCTCCGTAAGTCAGCGCCTCACGGCGGTCGACCTCGTACTACGCCACGTCCGTAAGGGGCGTGTGTTGTCGGTGACGACATTCCGCGAGGAAGAGGCTGAAGCAATCGAATTGATTGCCTCCCCAGGAGCGAAGTTCGTCGGCAAATTGCTACGCGACGTGCGCTTTCCTCGGGGCGCGATAGTCGGGGCCATAGCGCGCCCAGACGGTCAAGTCTGCGTGCCGCGCGGTGATGTTTCGATCGAGGCCGGAGACCGCGTAATTTTCTTTACGCTCGAAAGCATCGTCCCAGAACTCCAGTCCGTGTTCTTGGTCGAGACCGCCGTAGAGAAGGGCGTTCTGTGATTCACTGGTCCGCTCTCGGACACGTCTTCGGCCTTTTTCTCCTTGCCTTTTCGGCGACGATGGGATTTCCCATCATCTACTCCGCACTAACGGATCGGGCTGATCTCGGCGCGATGGCGCTCTCTCTGACCTGCACCGCGCTATGCGGTGCCTCTCTTTGGCTTGGCTGCCGTAGAAACGGTCGCGAACTGACCCAACGCGAGGGCTTGCTGCTTGCTGTCATCACGTGGGTCGGAGCATCTCTATTCGGCAGCCTGCCTTACGTTTTCTCGCCATACTTCGGCAGCTTCACCGACGCGTTTTTCGAGTCCGTATCTGGCTTCACAACGACGGGAGCGACGATTCTCAACGACGTTGAGGTTCTCTCGAACCCTATCCAACTCTGGCGCTGTTTCTCTCATTGGTTGGGCGGAATGGGTATCGTCATTCTCGTTGTGGCTATCCTGCCGCTCATCGGACATGGCGGTATGCATCTCTACCGCGCTGAATTTTCGGGAGCCAAGTCTGAAAAACTTACCCCCCGCATCGCCGAGACCGCGGCGGCGCTGTGGAAAATCTACTTCGCGCTGACGTTGACCCAATACGCCGTCCTCTGGCTCGCCGGCATGTCGCACTTCGACGCCATCACCCACGCTTTTTCGACGATGGCGACGGGCGGATTCTCAACGCGAACCGCAAGCATCGCCGGTTTCAAAAGCCCGTTGATCGAATACATCGTCATCGTTTTCATGATCTTGGCCGGAATCAGCCTACTGCAGCAGTACCGCCTATGGGTCGAGCGCCGTCCGGGCAGCGTATTCCGCGACTTCGAGGTTCGCCTGTACCTGACAATCATCACCGTGGCTGGGGGAATTATTGCGGGTGTCCTCTACTTCGATGGCGAATACCAACTCGAGCCCGCGATTCGCGGAGCACTGTTTCAAGTAGTCTCGATCACGACGACAACGGGCTTCGTAACCGAAAACTTCGAAGTCTGGCATCCGCTGCCGCAGCTAATCTTACTTGCCTTGATGTTTGTGGGCGGCTGTACCGGTTCGACCGCCGGGGGTATGAAAATCGGCCGACTAGCGCTGCTGGGTAGAGTTGTGGATCGCGAGTTTAAACGCATGGTCGAGCGCCACGGCGTCTTCGCGGTGAGAGTCGGCGGCGGTGTTGTGCCCGAGCCGGCCATCCAAAGCCTGCTCAACTTAATCTACCTAGCCTTCGTCGTGAACTTCGCTTCGTGTCTCGCGCTCGCGGCGCTAGGGACTGACGTCTTGACCTCGATCTCGGCGGTAGCTGCCTCGATGTTCAACATCGGCCCGGGCTTAGGCGGAGTCGGCCCACTAGAAAACTACGCAGACCTGCCGACGCTTGCCAAGTGGGTGCTAAGTTTCGACATGATCGCGGGACGGCTGGAGTTTTACACGGTGCTAGTCATCCTCACTCCATGGTTCTGGCGCAAGTAAAATTTGCGGATTCCTAGCGCCGCCGTGAGTTAAAATACCTCCTTCCCGGAAGGAGTAGAGAATGACAAGAACAGCAGTCAATCCTTGGGACTGGTCGCTGCAATTCGGATTTCACCAGGGCGAACTCATCGAAGGCGGCAGGCGCGTGCTGTACTGCTCGGGGCAAACATGTCTCGACGAAAGCGCCAAGTCGCGGCACGTCGACGACATCCGAGGTCAAATTACTGCTTCGCTTGACAACTTAGAAGCGGTTCTCGGAAAGGCCGGCATGAACCTGTCGAACGTGGTCAGGCTTACCGTCTACACAACCAATGTTGACGACATGATCCTGAACTTTGACGCATTAGCCGGAAGGCTCGACGCCGCGGGCGTGAAGCCCGCCCAAACGTTGCTCGGAGTCGCCAGACTCGCCTTTCCCGAACTGCTCGTCGAACTCGAAGCTACTGCAGTCGATTAGGGGGTCTGCAGCGCCCCGGCCAACCGCTGGGCAGGATAACCTAGCGGCCTAAAATTGCGTCATTATATTCAGGTGGGCCTCGAACGGCCTGGAAACCTGGAAACATGTCGCAATCGATACTGAGTAAACCCTGGCTGCGCTGGACTCTGATGGTCGTACTTGGCGCGGTGGTCTCGTTCGCAGCGCTGAGTTTGTACGAACCGCCGGCGCCCGAAATGCCTACCGCGCGGGTGGAGCGCCGCGATTTCGTGCGAACAGTGCGGGCCCGTGGCGAGCTAAAAAGCGCACAGTCACGACAGATTACCGCTCCACAAACGCCCGATCTCAAGATCGTTCAGTTAGCCGAGAGCGGCAAGCCGATCAAGGCCGGCGAGGTCGTCGTTTGGTTTGACGAGTCCGCGCAAGAAGACACGTTGGTTTTGCGCGAAACCAATGTCAGGCAGGTCAACAGCGAGATCAAGCAGGCCGAGGCGCAACATTCCATCACCGATGAGCGCAACGCGATGGAGATCATGCAGGCGCAATACAACCTCGAGCGCGCCGAACTGGAAGCCAGCAAGCAAGAAATTCTGGCCGAGATCGAAGCCGAGAAGGCCAAGATCGATGTTGACATTACCAAGGGCGAGCTGACGAAAGCCAACACCAACGACGAAGCGAGCAATATCTCGCAACAGGCCGACTTGGCTCGCTTGGCGGAGCGGCGCAGCAAGGCGCTACGTGACCTCAAGCTTTCGCAGGGCTACCTAGGCAGCATGGTTCTGCGAGCGCCCTCCGACGGCATCGTGCACATCCTCCCCAACAACCGTGCGCAAGGTTCATTCGGCACCGCGCGGCCTCCATTCCAAGAGGGCGACACCGTTTGGACAGGCGCCCCGATTGCCGAGATTCCCGACCTCACCTCGCTACGGGTCGAGTTCCGCGTTGAAGAAATCGATCGTGGGCGAGTCGAGGAGCAGCAAGAAACTCGCATTCGCATTGACGCCGTGCCGGACGCCCTGCTTACCGGAACGGTCAGTTGGCTAAGCCCCATCGCCACGCTGGTTTTTAGTCGGCTGCCGCCGGAGAAGAACTTTCCGGCGCACACCAATCTAGATAAGATCGACGACCGTTTGCGGCCGGGCATGAGCGCGACGGTGGAGGTTATCGTCCAACGTCTACCCGACGTGCTGGTTATTCCGGCAAAGGCGTCGACTCAGATCGACGGCAAGCCCACTGTATTTGTAAAGGACGGCACCGGCTACCGCCGCGCGCAAATCGAAGTAGCGGCGAGTAACGGTACGGACCTTGTCGTCGCCTCAGGTCTTAATGACGGCGACGTGATTGCGCTAGAAAACCCCGAACTGATGGCGGGCAAGAAGCGCACCCTGTAATCGATTGAAGGCCTGAAACCATGACTAAGATCTTAATTCGGTTGTGCATTTTGCTGGTGGTAATTGGCATGGTTGCCGGCGGCTACTTTCTTGTCCAACAGATACCGGAAGATGAGTCTACGATTCCGCTTGCGCAAGTCAAGCGTGGAGATCTTGTCGTCAAGACGTTTTTGCGTGGTGAGTTGCGCGCCGTACGGTCGCTGACGCTGACGGCGCCTAACATTGGCACGCAGTCACAGATCACGCAATTGGCGCCAGCGGGAGCGCTGGCCAACCGCGGCAATCTTATCTTCGAACTTGACGACTCTGAACGAGTCGCGGCTCTCGAAGACAGCCTGCTTTCAGTAGAAAAAATTCAAGAAGATCTCAAGAAAGCCGAAACCGAGCTTGATATTCGCAAGAGTCAGGATGAAGTCGAAATCGTCCGCTCGAACTTCCAGGTGCGGCGCGCGGAGCTTGAAGTTCGCCGCAATGAACTTATCTCCGAGATCGATGCCCGCAAGAATGTGCTGACGCTCGAAGAGGCGCGTCGACGCAAGCAAAAGCTAGAAGAGGACATCAAAAACCGCTTGCAACAGCGCGAAGCAGAGCTCGCTGTTCTGCGCGAACAGCTCAACAAGGCGCAGCTCGACGTAGACCGCGACCGTAGACGGATCGAGCAGTCACGCGTTCTAGCGCCGATGACCGGTCTAGTCTCGGTTCTCCAGAACCGCTCCGGCGGGCGCGGCGGCTTTGGGCAGTCGACGCCCGACATTCGCGAGGGCGATCAGATTCCAGCCGGCATGGCCGTAGCTCAATTGCTCGACCTTTCGGAAATGGAGCTCGTCACAAAGGTCGAAGAAGTCGAGCGCGCGAATCTCAAAGAACAGCAATCGGTTGTGATCCGTCTAGATGCCCTACCCGGCAAGGAAATTAAAGGCAACATCCAACGCCTCGGTAACACCGCATCGACCAATATCTTCGCCGGCGAGGCGACGAAGAAGTTTGAGTGCGTCATCTCAATTGACATGCGCCAACTGCTCACCAACGTCGGGGCCGATACAGAGCGCATCGAGCGCATCATGGCAACGGCGCGGGCAAATGCCGCTACCGGCTACGGCGCCTCCTCCACCGGCGGCGGACAGGGCGCCGGTAGAGGCCGCGGTGCCGGGGGTGGCGCCGGAGGCGAAGCTCGAGGAGGGCGCGGCGGTGGACCGCAGGCCGCCGGAGGAAATCCAGGACAGGGCGGCCAGCGCGCTGGCAATCGCCAAGGTCGCGGTGGCCAAGGGCCCCAAGCTGCACCCGGCGGACCGGGTGGCCAACCACAGGCCCAGGCCGGTGGACGCCAGCGTGGTCAAGGTGGCGCGGGTGGCGGGCCTCAGGCGCAGGGCGCCCAAGGCGGGCGGCGCGGGCAAGGTGGCGGTGGACAAGGTCAAGGACAAGGTGCCCAGGGTGGACAACGCGCTGGCGGCCAGGGCGGTCCTGGCGGTCAGCAACGAGCCGGCGGTCAAGGCGGGCGCGGTGGTGGAGGCGGTGGTTTTGATCCCGCGGCGATACTAGCGCGGTTGCCCGAGGCCTCACGCAAGAAAGCGGAAGCTCTATTAAAAGGCCGCAGCCCGCAGGCACTAAGCGACGAGGAACGTCAACAATTCCGTCAAATCATGCAGTCCGCATTCCAAGGCGGTCGTGCGGGTGCCGGCGGAGCCGGAGGCCGTGGTGGCGCTGCCGGCGGTGCGCGTGGCGGCGGTGCACCTGGTGGTCTTGGTGCGCCCGGTGGCGGCTTTGGCGGCGCGGGCGGCGGCGGAGCCCGGGCTGGCGGTGCTGGCGGAGTCGGTGGTGGTCGTGGCGGCGGCGGCGCGAGTGGTCCGACGTCAAGCGGTTCCGAATTCAATGAAGCCCAGCGCAATGCGGCCGTATTGTCGCGTCCTCCCGAAGAAGGTTCCGACATCGACATCTTGCTGCGTCCTGGACTGCTGGCTGACGCGGAAGTAATCGTCGAAAACATTCCCGATACGCTCTACATTCCATTTCAAGCCGTGTTTGGCGATGGCGCCGACTCGATCGTCTACGTAATGGAGGGCAACAGGCCGGTGGCTCGGAAAGTCACGCTTGGCCGGCGCTCGGAATCGCAAATCGCCGTCACTGATGGTCTCGAAGAGGGTGAGATGATCGCCCTCCAGGCCCCTGATGCGGCGGGCGGCGCGGCGTCGAAAAAGGCCACGAAGAAGTCCTCTGGACCGGCCTTACCAACCGGCGGCGGTGGCGGCTTCGGCGGTGCCGGCGGCGGAAGACGAGGCGGCTGATTGATGCAGATTCCGAACGTATTGCCCGAGCTCTTCATGGGGCTCGGCAGCCTTCTGGCTCATAAACTCCGCACGCTGCTGACGATGCTCGGCATGATCTTTGGCGTTGGCGCCGTCGTGGCCATGCTGTCGATCACCGAAGGCGCTCAGCAGGAGATGGTCCGCTACATCGATCTGCTCGGTGTCAACAACATCGTGGTGGAGGCGAATGAGGCTGTTGATCGCGATACGCTGCTTGCCGTCCGACAGAACTCGCCGGGCCTAACATTCAGAGATGCTAGGGCGATTGAAGCCAATGTGCCCAACGTCGCGGACCTATCTCCGCGAAAGACGTTTACTCCGACCAGCATTCTGCCGCGGACGGACTCGGAGATTCCGCAACTGCTCGGCGTCTTGCCGAACTACACCAAAATCTACAACCTCGCACTGCTAGAGGGCCGGTTCTTCTCGGAAGAAGAAAATCTTCGCTCCGCACCCGTATGCGTTCTTGGCGAGCGCGCCAAACTCAATATTTTGGGCTACGGCAATGCCGTGGGCAGGTACGTCAAGGTCAACGAAGTCTGGCTGCGTGTCATCGGAGTGATGGCGCCGCAGGCGACCGCGGAGTCTGGCGTAGAAGGCCTCGAGGCCGACGATCGCAACAACCTGGTTTTGGCGCCACTCAACTCGGTGATGCGCCGCTTCGAAGACAACAACAGCTATCTCAAAGACGAGATTGACGGCATCTTCATCAGGGTCCAGTTCGAAGAGGACCCGATCGAAACTTCGCAGATCGTGCGTGCGATCCTCAACGCGACGCACAACGCAACTAGCGATTTCTCAGTGCTCGTTCCCGCCGACTTGCTGGCTCAGCGCGAACAGCAGCAGCTTGTTTTTCAGGTCGTGATGATCTGTATCGCGGGCATATCGCTGCTTGTCGGCGGCATCGGCATCATGAACATCATGCTTGCCACGGTACTTGAGCGCACGCGCGAGATCGGCATCCGCCGCGCCATCGGCGCGCGCCAACGCGATATCGTCAGGCAGTTCCTAATCGAGGCCGTGTTGATATCGATCTTAGGCGGCCTGATCGGCATCGCCACCGGATTTGGTGGCTCGAAAATGATCGCCGCTATTGCCGGCTGGTCGACGGTGGTCACCGCGCTCTCGATTATCGTTTCGTTTGGAGTTTCGGTATTCATCGGCTTGCTATTTGGAATTTACCCAGCGGTCCAAGCGGCCAAGCTCGATCCTATTGAGGCCATTCGTTATGAGTAATACCTCGAATAATTTTGAAAACAGAATGACTCGACTGATTCTTTTCAGCGCGCTACTGAGCGTACTGACGCCGTTGACGGCGCAGCTAAACACGTTTCCTGATGGCGCGTACTTCAAGGAGCAGTGGCAATCGGCGCCATATGAAGTCGAGATCGCCTCTGTCGCCAATCTCGAGGACTTCGTCGTCGATGACAAGGTCGAGCTTTCGCTCCGTGCGTACCTTGAGCTGGTGATGTCCAATCACACCGATGTGCAGATCCAGAAGCTGTCGGTGCTCGAAGGCCAGAATGCCATCCAAAGCGCGTTCAGCCCGTTTGACCCCAACCTCACTCTGAACTTCAATACAAACCGCAGTACCAATCCTTCGCAAGACGTCTTGCAGGGCGGTGACGTTGTTAGTAGCCTGCGACAGAACGGCGGATTCACCTATCGTCAAACGCTCGATACGGGCACGAATTATCAAGTCAGCTTTACCGGCGTAAAGAACTCGAGCAGTAGTTCGTTTCGAACTTTTAATCCCTCGATTCAAGACTCGTTGCAGTTCAATCTGACGCAGCCTCTGCTCAGGGACCGTGGCCGCGGCATCCAGCGCATTCCGATCTTAATTGCCGAGTCGCGGCTGGATCTCACGAAAGCTCAAGTGCTGCAGCGTGTGATTAACATCGTCGCGCAAGCCGAGAATCTCTACTGGCAGGTCGTTTCAAATCGCGAGAATCTCGGCGTGCAGGAGAACAATCTTGAACTTCGGCGAAAGTTCTTAGAGCGTTCGCAGCGAGAACTCGAACTCGGAGCGATCTCGCCACTCGACATTTACCAACCCGAGCAAAATTTCGCGACAGCCCAGGTTGGTGTGACGCGCGCGCGCTTTCGTTTGCAGCAAGCCGAGGATCGCGTGCGACGCCAAATCGGCGCCGATCTGCATCCCGATATCCGCAATCTAAGTCTGGTGCTGACCGAGTCAGCCGACCCGCCGGTTTACGTCCCCTCATTCGAGCCGGAAGAAACCATCGCCAAGGCATTGCAATTGCGGCCGGAAATTGAACAGCGTCGGCGGAATTTGCAGATTGACGATTATTCGATCAAGCGTGATACGAACTCGCTGCGACCCGACCTGTCTTTGACCGCTGGGTACAGCGCAACCGGATTGGGCGGCAACCTATTCGAGACGTCACTCCTCGGCGGGACGGCCGGCAGCTTTATCCCCGGTGGCGTTGGCGATGCCCTCGACCAACTTTTTCAGTTTCGCTTCCCCACCTATTCGATGGGCTTGAGCCTGCAGCTTCCGCTCCGAAATCGCCGCGCCGCGGCGAACTTGGCGAACAGCGTCATTTCGAAGAAACGAAATCTCTACAACCTGCGCTCGCTCGAACAGGAAATTCGCCTGGCGGTGCTGAACGCCATCGCCGGCGTTGAGCTCAGCAAAGCGGCAATGCAGCAAGCCGCCGTCGCGCTAGACTTCTCGCGCAAGCGCCTCGACGCCGAACAGAAAAAGTACGACCTGGGCGTCAACACCGCTTTCATCGTCCTCGACGCGCAAGACGATCTCGTGCAGAGTGAAGCCGACTTGTTGCAGGAATCGATCGGCTACCGTCAGGCAGTCGTGACGCTATTACAGTCGACTGGCGAACTGCTGCAATCCCGCGGTATTAAGCTCCGCTACGACTAGCTACGATACGCAACCTCGCGAGCTAGAGCCTGGTCCGGATTCAAGGCTATAATTTCATCGGGCTCATTGCCTCGCTGGGGGAATATCGTGAATCGAATTCGAGTGTCGCGTGCCGCGTTGTTGTTGCTTTTCACATTGGCGATTTCGGTCGCCTATGAACCCGCCAAGACTGAAGCGCTGATGGCTGGCGCCGCGGGCCACTTTGTCCAGGCGCTCGACCGCATGCAGGCGATGGGGACGGTTTTCAAGTTCGATTCGCCGCAGCGCACTGCCTGGCACTACTTTCCAGAGCCCGGGTTCACCGATGAGTACGGCTACGTCCGCAACGGAATTACCTTCCACAAGATGAACCCAAAGCAACGTCACTTCGCCTATGGACTGTTGAGTTCGGGGCTTGGTCGCGCCGGCTTTGGCAAAGCAATGAACGTGATGGCGCTTGAAGAGATCGTGCGCGTGATCGAAGACGACCACTCCGGCTATCGCGATGCCAACAGCTTTCATTTCTCGGTGTTCGGCGAACCGTCACTAACCGGCGATTGGGCTTGGCGCGTGGAAGGCCATCATCTGTCGCTGCACTATCTCATCAAGAACGGCGATCTCGTGTCGGCTAGCCCGACGTTCTTTGGGGCGAACCCGCACGAGGCGCCGCAAGGTCTACATAAGGGATTTCGGGCGCTCTCAAGCGAAGAAGATCTGGCCCGCTCACTCATTAAATCTCTCGACGCGTCGCAACGCAAGACGACGATTTTCGACAAAGCGGCTCCGTACGACATTGTTACGATGGCCGACGACCGCGCGAAGTTAGATGGCGATCCGCAGGGGCTTGCCGCGTCGGAGCTGAGCGACAAGCACTACGAACAATTGCTCGGGTTGATCGCGGAGTATGCCTACAACATGCCTCCAGAGGTAGCCGCGCGGCGCATGAAGATGGCACACGAGACACCTCGCGAGCAGTTGTTCTTCGGCTGGGCGGGCGACATCGAGCGCGCGGCGCCACAGCCGATGAAGATCGGCAGTAAGACTACGGAGAATCGCCATATCGCGGGGAATTACTACCGTATCCAGTCGCCGGAATTTTTGATCGAGTACGCCAATACGCAGAATCAAGCGAATCACAGCCACTCGGTTTGGCGCGAATTTGACGGCGATTTCGGCTATGACGTGATGGCCGCTCACTTCAGCGGCGATAGCCACGGTCAGCGATCAGACGTTGACGCCGACTAGCAGGATTTCCGCGGACAGCCTGCTATTCCCAGCGGAAGACTTTCGTTGAGATCGCGCTACAGATCGCAAAATTGAGAACTAGTGCGCCCACCTCGACGAGATACTGCGACCAATAACCGCCGCTCAATATTCCGCGCAGAAGCGAGACGGCATTGGTCACGGGCAGGGCGCCGACCAGCTCCGGCCAAGGTGAGGGCAGTACGTCGAGGGGAAAGAACAGCCCCGAGACCGCCAGCATTGGAAAGAGCACCGCGTTGGCAACGGGCCGTGCGAACCGTGCCGTGGGTACGATGCTCGCGACGACGAAACCGATCGAGACAATACTCAGCGTGCTGATTAGCAACGCAACCGCGAAACTCAACGAGTTCTCACCGAACGCGCTGGGGTAATAGCGCTTGCCGGCAAGGAAGAGAATTCCGAAAGCCAGAGCTGTCAACAGCAGCTTGACGATGACGTGGGCCGCTAGAATCGTCACCGGTCGCAGGGGCGTAGCGCGAAGGCGTTTCAAGATGCCGCCTTCGCGATAGATTGCGATGATCGCGGTCAGCGAGGTCACGGCGCTTAGGGCAACAAAAAGTGACGCGATAATGACCGGCTGAACGAGCGAATCCGGACCCGCGACGGCCGATCCGCCCGCCCTGCCGAGCAGCAGGAATATGATCACCGGCAAGCCGACACTGCCGACCACACCCATTGGCTCGCGCATGAAGACCTTGATCTCGACCCAGGTCAGCTTCCACAGGCCCTTCAGCATTTCTCGTTAGTCCCTAATTCCATGGCCGGTGAGCTTCAAAAAAACGTCCTCGAGTGTAGGTACTACCGTGCGAAAATCCGTCACCCGAATTGCTTCCTCAGAAATGAAATGAATCATCTCGGAGACGAAATCGGGCCCGCTTCCGTTAACCGAATATGTTAGGCCGTCGCGGCGTACGGCCTCGACCGAGGGGAGGCACCCGACCATCTCGGCGACGCCCTCCCTATCACATGAAAACACGACGCTCCTTTGTGGGCAATGCTTCTCGACGAGCGCTAGCGGGCTGCCCATCTCGATAACTTTCCCTTCCTCAATGATCACGATGCGATCGCATAGCCGCTCCGCCTCTTCCATCAAGTGGGTCGTCAAGAATACCGTCTTGCCGCGGTCGCGGATGCCCGTAACTAGGCTCCAAATCGCACGGCGCGCCTGTGGGTCGAGGCCCGTGGTTAGTTCGTCTAGGAAAACGACATCAGGGTCGTGGATCAATGCCAGAGCGATGAACAGCCGTTGTTTTTGGCCACCCGAAAGCGTCATGAAGCGGGCGTTTCGCTTGTCCGCGAGACCGAGCTGTTCGATCAGCCCGACGGTGTCGATGTTTCTTGGATAGAGCGAAGACCACAAGTCCACAGCCTCCCAGACTTTGATTCGCTTTTGCAGCTGCGCCTCTTGAAGCTGAATGCCGATGCGAGATTGCAGCTTGTAAGCGTCGCGGCGGGGGTCCAACCCCAGCACTGAAATTGAACCGCTATCGGGCTTCCGAATTCCCTCGACGCACTCCATTGCGGTCGTCTTTCCGGCTCCGTTGGGGCCGATCAGGCCGAAGATCTCGCCCTCGTGCAGGGCAAATGACACGTCATCGACGGCGACGGTCGACCCATAGGTCTTTCGCAAGTTCGCAACTTCGATGACGGCGGCGGATGGCACAGCTTAGCCCTTAATCGTCGCACCGCTCACGGCCCCGTTGCGCGCCGTCACTCAAGATTTGCGGTATTGCAGAAGGCCGGTCGAGCCTTTCGGCGGGTGTGCCCGGATCGCCTCCTCGTTGGGCTCCGTCCCCCAGCCGGGTCGATCAGGAATGATCAGATGCCCGTCTTCGATCGGCGGCATGTGGGTGAACAGCTCTTCGTCCCAGGGGATGCGGTCGATGTCGATTTCCATGATGCGCAAGTTGGGGACGGCGGCGGCGAAATGCGCGTTCATCATCGTGCAGAGATGTCCGTAGAAATTGTGCGGGGCGACGTTGACTTCGTAGGCTTCGGCGCTGGCGGCGCATTTCATCGATTGCCAGACTCCGTTCCAAACGGCGTCGATGATCGCTACGTCAACGGATTCTTGCTCGAGGTAGGGGAGGAAGCTGCGCAGACCCATCAGCGTTTCGAGACCGCTGATCGGATGCGGGCTTTGTTGCCGGATGTGCGCCATCGCCTTGGGGTTGCGCGTGTCGATCTCGACCCAAAAAATGTCGAGGTCGCGAATCTCGCGGATGATTTTCAGATAGCCCTCGGTCGAGCAGTTGAAATTTAAATCGAGCAGGATGTCGATGTCGGGTCCGGCGCCTTCGCGCATCGCTTCGAGATGCGTCCGGATGTTTCGCAGTACTATGCGGTCAACATTACGCGCTGGTTCGAAGGGCGTGCCGAACCCAGGCCGCCAGCCTTTGACGCTGCCGTCCTCGTAGATGAATGTATTGGTCTTGAGGGCGCTGAATCCGCGCTCGCGAACTTCGGCGGCGATCGATCGGGTACCTTCGATGTCGGTGATCGCCGGCTTGTAGTAGGTGGGATGGTTGATCCGCCAAGTCGCGCAGTGCGACCAGTAGAGGCGAATGCGGTCGCGAATTTTTCCGCCGAGTAGCTCGTAGCACGGCACGCCTAGGGACTTGGCTTTGGCCTCTAACAGCGCGTTCTCGATGGCACCGATGGCCTCGCCGACAACGCCTCCGGCGCCCGGGCGCGTTGCGCAGAACAGATCGGCGAAGATCCGCTCGTGCTCGCCGACTTCGCAACCGACTACTCTGCCGGCGAGTTGGGCGATAGCTGAGCTTACGCCGGGAGAGCCGAAGCCTTCGTCAAATTCGCTCCAGCCCACGTTGCCGTCTTCGGCGGTAAGTTTGACGAAGTGGTAGTTGCGCCAGCCGGCGTCGCAGTGTAGGGTTTCAATCGCGCGGACCTTCATGGTGAGGTTTATCGTATCGCGGGAGTGCCACAGGCGAGGAGGCCGGTTGAGCGACCAACTCGACACGGCTGCCGGCTGCTACATTCGTTGTTTTAGCGATGCTCGGACAGGTTCTCAGAGGTAACGAAATTCGAGACCAGATTCTAACTGATCTCGGTGACGAAGTGGCGCGTCTGGCGCGGAGTAATATCCGCCCCGGGCTCGGTGCAGTGCTCGTAGGAGACGACCCCGCTTCACATATTTACGTCGGCAATAAAATCAAGGCTTGCAAACGGATCGGGCTTTTTTCCGAGACACTCAGGCCGGCGGCTGAGTCGACAACTGAAGAGATTCTAGCCATCGTCCAGGAGTTGAACGAGCGCGACGACATCGACGGCATATTGGTACAGTTGCCGCTGCCTGACCATATCGACGAGGACAAGGTTCTACTTGCCATCCGTCCCGAAAAAGACGTGGACGGGTTCCATCCGATGAACGTTGGCAAGTTGGCCACTGGGCAGCCGACGTTGACTCCGTGCACTCCCAGCGGGCTGATCGAAATTCTAAGGCGCAGCGAAATTCCGATTCAAGGAAAGAATGCGGTGATTGTCGGTCGTAGCAATATTGTTGGGAAGCCAGCCGCGCTGTTGCTGCTCGCCGAGCATGCGACGGTTACGATTTGTCATTCGCGTACGCAAGACCTGGCGGCGGTTTGCCGCGAGGCCGATATTTTGGTGGCTGCGATTGGGCGCCCGGCGATGATCACACGCGAGTTTATTCGACCCGGTGCGACGGTGCTCGACGTCGGCATCAATCGTCTGACCGACGCTACGGTGGTTGAACAGCTCTTTGCGAATACCCCCAAGAGGCTCGCCAGCTTCCGCGAGAAGGGCGCAGCAGTGGTGGGAGATGTTCATCCCGAACATATGCGAGAAGTGGCTGGAGCGTACACGCCCGTCCCGGGAGGCGTCGGGCCGCTGACGATCGCAATGCTGATGTTGAATACGGTGAAGGCTGCGCGCTTGCGGCGCGGCAAGGTTGCGATGGCGGTTGTAGGCGATTTCAACCCATTTCGTCGGCTGATGCTCGACGCGGGGCAGCCGGAGATCGCGATTGAGAATTTCGAGCGCCACTATCGGCTACTCTGCGATCGTGCGTCGGGACTGATCGCGGAAAACGAACTCGAACCGGTCGATGAGCTGCCGGATGCCGCGGCGTTCCCAACACCGTCCTCTTCGATTGCCACACAGCTGCTGGCGAAAACGGCGATCGTCAAGCTCAACGGTGGCCTGGGCACGACGATGGGTCTCGATCGAGCGAAGTCACTTCTTGAGGTGAAGCGGGGCTACAGCTTTCTAGACATCATCGCTAATCAAGCAAAGCGTTCGGGCGTGCCGCTGTTATTGATGAATAGCTTCCGGACTGAACGCGACAGCCTTGCCGCACTTCGCAAACATCGGCTGGACAATGGCGGCATGCCGCAAAGTTTCGTTCAGCATCAGGTTCCTAAAGTGCTTACGGAAAGCTTGTTACCTGCTGAATTTCCGGCGAATCCGGAGCTTGCTTGGTGTCCGCCCGGCCACGGTGATTTGTACTTGGCGTTGGTGACTAGCGGTGCGCTCCAGCGGCTGAATGCAGCGGGCATCGAGTATATATTCGTATCGAACGCCGACAACCTTGGAGCTACGCTTGATTCGGCGCTTCTATATCACTTCGCCGAGAGCGGCCTCGACTTCATGATGGAAGCCGCCGATCGGACGTCGGATGACCGCAAGGGCGGTCACCTGGCCTTGCGGGGCGGCGCGCTGATGGTACGCGAAGTTGCTCAATGTTCAGATATTGACAAGCCGAGCTTCCAAGACATCGACCGGCACCGCTATTTCAACATCGCCAATATCTGGATCAACGTCGAGCGCTTGGCCGAGGTGATGGAACAAAAAGACAACTACATGGGCCTGCCGTTGATTCGAAATTTGAAGACACTCAATCCGAAGGATCCGACGACGCCAGAGGTCTATCAACTCGAAACGGCCATGGGGGCGGCGATCGAAGTTTTCGAAAAGGTGGCTGCGGTGAGGGTGTCGCGCTCACGATTTGCCCCGGTCAAGGCGCAGAAAGACCTCGACCGGGTTCGCTCCGACGAGTACGAACTGACTGCGGACTTTCACCTGGTCCGACGCCAGGCGGATTTGCCAGATAGGCCGTAGCGTACCTGGGTTTTCGGGTCTGGTGAGATTTCGCCTACTCACCACGCTGCAGGCGTACGCTGATCGGACGGTGTTTTCATTGACGACGGGCAATTCTCGGCTCGGCACTAACGCGCATTTCTTGCGCAGCTAGCGACCGTCGAAGTGATCGAAGCCGCTTGGCTTGAGTACGCTTGTTTCGCCCGCTTTCTCAATCCGTAGGCCACTTCCGGCCTCGACAACTCCGATTTGGGTTAGCTCGACGCCATCGTGCTCGGCTGGCAGTTTGCTGTTGGGCGGTGCTGTGAATAGTATTTCGTACTCCTCGCCAGATGCGAGCGCGTCTTCGAGCGTTGCGTCCTGGAACAGCGGGATTCGCTCTGATTCGAGGCGTATCGCGACACCGCTCGAGTTGGCGAGTCGGGCGGCGTCGGTCGAAAGCCCATCGCTCAAGTCGATTGCAGCGGTCGCACCGTTCTCGCGTAAAAAAGTTCCCAGGGCTATGCGGGCAGTCGGCAAGCAATGCCTTCGGACAGCGCGGTTCCTCATATCGAGTTTACCTGCCAGCAGGCGTTGAAGGCCGAGCAACGATCCACCTAGTCTGCCAGAGGTATAGACGAGATCTTCAAGCCGAGCACCGCTCCTTCGAAGGGCCTTTCCCTTGGGTGCAACGCCCGCAACTGTTACATTTGTCGTAAATAGATCGCCGCGTGCGACATCGCCGCCGACGAGCGCCAGATCACCGAGTCCATGTATGTCCGCGGAGCTCCTCATGCCCTTTATGAAGTCGCGAACGGGTCGGCCGAGGCTCCAGTCCGGCAGAACGAGTGATAGAAGGACGTATATAGGGTGCCCACCCATCGCCGCGATATCGCTCAGCGACCTGACGAGCGCCTTGGTGCCGAGTGCTTCAAACGGATGCCTGCCGCGTATAAAATGTTGATTCTCAACGAGTTGATCCGTCGTAAGTAGCAACTCTTCGCCTTGGGCAGCGGTTCGCGTTATGGCGCAATCGTCACCACCCGCTAGCACCACGGCGTCGTTCGTACCATCGCCCCAGATCGACATGATCGATCGGATGAGTAGTTCCTCGGTACTACGTTTTTCGCCTATGCTAGTCAAAAAACCCGTCCTTAGGCCGATATACACCTTGTTGACAGGCATATTGCCCACTTGGTATCTTCAGTGGAAACTTCGCTATATGCGCTTTGCGGTCTTCTTTGACCGTTAACTTCCAGGCGCTGTCCTGGGCTGGTTGCTGTAAATTCTGTTCGGATGAGTAAAAACCATTTTATCGTGGTAGTGGGCCACCCTGTCCACGGACGCATTAAGCGCTTCCACATTCCACATTATTTTGTGCACGTTGCCGCGGCGGGCGCGATCGCCGCGCTGATCGTCGGCATTGGTCTAACGGCTAGCTACGGTCGGATGTACACGAAGGTGCAGGAGTTCAACAAGGTCCGCGCCGAAAACAAGGCCCTGCAGCGAGGCTACGACCAATTGCAGGAAACGGTTGAGGAGCGCGAAGTCCAGTTGGCATCGTTGGGAAGTTTAGCCAACGAGGTTTCGGTGGCATTCGGTATTCAACGAGACGCGGCCGAGCCGGCGTTTGGCACGGAAGGCGATGCGGTGCCGCTTTTCGCGCAGTCGATGAATCAGTTCGACCGCCTGCAGGAAGTTCGCCTCGATGGACAGGCCAATGATTCGATGTTGTCGTACTTGTCGAATACGACGCCGTCGATTTGGCCGGTAAGGGGTCGCATCAGTAGCAGCTTCGGTAGACGCAACGATCCCTTCCAGAGCGGAGAAGGCGCCTTCCATAGCGGCATCGATATTAGCGCCGCAAGCGGCAGACCGATCGTCGCCACGGCCGATGGCCGCGTGGTAAAAGCGGGCTGGGCCGGAGCGCTAGGACAGCGTGTCGAGATAAGGCACGGCCGCAATGGACTTTCGACCGTATACGGCCACATGGTTGAAGTTTACGCTCGTGCGGGTCAAGTGGTTCGCCGCGGTGAGGTCATTGGCCGCACTGGCAGCTCAGGCCGCGCCACGGGCAAGCACGTGCACTACGAAGTGCATTACAAGGGCACGCGGGTGAATCCTTACAAGTACCTGCAAAAAAATACAGACCAGGTCAAAAGCTTGGCTATGGCTGACTAAGTCGGCCTTTCAAATCACTTAAGAGTTCGTCTGAGATTGGCAGCGAAAGTTGAATCGCTGTTCTGTCGAACTGCATCGTCACGCCCTCGATTGCCGCTAGCCACACATTCTCTGGATCGGTCGCGCGAGTGACCGACTCGACGAACTGCAGGCTTTTGTTGAGCGAATCGTGAAGAGCCGATGTTTGCTCCGATGACGCGGTAGTCAGGATGAGGCGGACGTTGCGTGGCCGGGCCGAGGGAATGGTTAGCGAGACTATGTTCGCTGCTTCAAGCGCTTTGGCTATAAAGTTCAGATTGAGGCCTTCTGGGGCCAGGTCGGCTAGGCCGTAAAGGTCCGCCGGGCTGACTCGGATTTGCACCGCGGCTGACTCGTCGATGGACTCCGGACCGATTGGTTGGCGGGCCGCGCCCACCTTCACTTTTCGTTCAAGATCGACGCGAATCAGGCGGTCCGCGAGTTTCTCAACTCTGGCAGAGCCGAGCGCCGCCAAGGTCCCGCTGTAGGCGGATTCAGTTCGAATGACGAATTGATTTTTCGTTGGAAGTAGGGCGCCGGTGATGAGCTGTGGCTCGGCTGCTTTTGTGAGGCCGCCGGCTCCTTGGTCAACCAGTGCTTGCAACGCCGGGTCAGCGGAGAGGCGCTGGAAGTCGACGTGGAAGTAGGCGATAGCGTCGCTGTCGAGATAGCCATAGAGTTCCTCGAGCGGGGATGCCTGCGGTGCCGGCGAGCAGGCGCTGAGCAGGGCACAGGCAACGGCCGCACAAATATGGCCGGCATGAGGACGAGAGACTGGCGTCATCTCTCAGGGATCGGCCGTATTTCCACAGGATTGATGCACTCCGCCAAACCGCTTGCTGACGCGCGCGGCTCAAGCACTTCCGCGGCTCGCTGTTCTCTAGTCACCGCTCGACTTGGTAGTTCGGCGCTTCGGTCGTGATCAGCACGTCATGGACGTGGGCTTCGCGCAGACCGGCCGGAGAAATTTTGACGAAGCGTGTATTGAGGCGCATCTCATCAATCGTTTTGCAGCCGCAGTAGCCCATGCCGGCGCGGACTCCGCCGACTAACTGGTGCACCAAGTCGGCCAACTGGCCCTTGTGGGGGACGCGCCCCTCGACGCCCTCGGGAACGAGCTTGCCGGGTGACGTGTCTTGCGCGTAGCGGTCGCTGCCTTGCTGCATGGCTCCGATTGAGCCCATGCCTCGATAAGTCTTGTAGGTGCGGCCTTGGTAGAGCACCGTATCGCCCGGGCTTTCTTCAGTGCCGGCCAACAGGCTGCCGATCATGACCGTGTGTGCGCCCGCGGCGATCGCTTTCGAAATATCGCCAGAGTACTTGATGCCGCCGTCGGAGATGATTGGCACGTCCGATCCCTCGGCGACCTTGGCGCACTCGGCGACCGCGCTGATTTGCGGCACGCCGGCGCCGGAGACGATACGCGTGGTGCAGATCGAACCCGGACCGATGCCCACTTTCACCGCGTCGACGCCAAGTTTGATTAGATCGCGTGTGGCGTCGCCGGTCGCGATATTGCCGGCCACGATTTGGGCCTCGGGAAGCGCGTGCCGCAGTGCTTTGACGGCCTCGAAGACGCCGTGTGTGTGGCCGTGCGCGGTGTCGATTGCGAGCACGTCAACCTTCTTTGCCCAGAGTGCCTTGGCGCGGTCGACGAAATCTCCCGAGGCTCCTACCGCCGCGCCCACCAATAAGCGGCCTTGATCATCTTTCGCGGCATTAGGGTACTTGCGCTTTTTCTGAATGTCTTTGACGGTGATTAGGCCCTTGAGCTGGTATTCGTCGTCGACGACTAGTAGCTTTTCGATACGGTGCTTATGGAGCAGGTGCTCAGCGTCTTCAAGTGTCGTTCCGACCGCGACTGTGACCAGGTTTTCCTTGGTCATGACCTCTTTGACGGCTAGGTCGCGGCGAGTCTCAAAGCGTAGGTCGCGGTTGGTCAGGATTCCCACGAGCCTGCCGTTGTCGGTAACCGGCACGCCGGAAATTCGATAGCGGCCCATCAGATCGAGCGCATCGTAAATCTTGCTGTCAGGAGAGATCGTAATCGGGTCGACGATCATTCCCGATTCGCTGCGTTTTACGCGGTCCACCTCTTCCGCCTGGCGATCGATCGACATGTTGCGGTGGATAAACCCGAGGCCGCCTTGACGAGCCAGCGCGATCGCCAGCCGCGATTCCGATACGGTATCCATCGCGGCGCTGACCAGCGGGATGTTGAGCTCAACTTTGTTAGTCATCCGAGTCCGCGTATCGGTCTCGGTCGGCAGCACTTCGCTGTAGGCGGGAAGAAGGAGAACGTCGTCGAAAGTAAAAGCTTCTGGTAGCGGGTCGATGACCATACACAATTTTATGGACTACGACATTAGTAGCGCAAGTTTGGGGGACTTGCAATCAGCTAGGCCAGCCTGAGCGAGGGTTGCGCCGCTAGATCCATTCCATGAGAAGCGCCTCGTAGAAAGCGCGGGTAAGCGGCGGCTGCGATCATGGCGGCATTGTCCGTCGATAGCGCCAGAGTTGGGAAATAGACCGGATATGGCAACGAAGCGAATCGATTGCGAAGGCCCGAATTGGCGGCGACTCCGCCGGATACGATGATCGATTCGGCACCCGCCTCGTCCGCTGCCTCGACTGCTCGCTTCAGCAATTCCTCGATAACTCTCGACTGGAACGAAGCCATCAAGTTGAGTGTTGTCTTGCTGGACGAAGCGCGGGCGTGTTCTACGCTTGGCAGCGAACCGCTGAACAGCTTCTTGCGCTCAGCAATTTCCGCGTCGAGGTCAGCCGACCGGACAAAACGCAGTACCGCTGTTTTCAGCCCTGAGAAACTCATATCGAGCCGATTTCCCTTCATGCGTGTGGACGGTAGATTGATTGCCAGCGGGTCACCAAAGGGCGCGAGTTTGTCGATCAACGGCCCGCCTGGGTAGCCGAATCCCAGTAGCTTTGCGACCTTGTCAAATGCTTCGCCCGCGGCGTCATCTCGCGTGCGCCCGACAAGCTTGTAGGTGTAAGCGTCTCGCTCGGGTCGCTCGGTCAGAAATAAGTGACTGTGGCCGCCGCTTACGACCAGCGCTAGGGCAGGGAATTCAATTTCGTTTCCAGCACTGCGCTGCTCTAAAACTACGGCGTGGATGTGCCCCTCGATGTGGTTGACGCCGATCAGTGGGATACCGAGCGACGTCGCCAGACCTTTGGCGTAAGTGAGGCCGACTAGCAGCGAACCGACAAGGCCCGGGCCGTACGTTACGCCGATTGCATCGACGTCTTCGTAGCCGATGTTGGCGCGATCGAGAGCCTCACGGACTACCGGAACGATCGCGCGCAGATGTTCGCGGGAGGCCAGTTCCGGCACCACACCGCCGTATTTTGCGTGAGTATCGAACTGCGATGCGACGACGTTCGACAGCAGTTTCGGACCGTCTTCAACAACGGCTGCCGCAGTTTCGTCGCACGAGGTTTCAATGCCGAGTATGTACATGGGCGTAGAACGTAAAACCCCCGCCGGCTCGCTTCGCCAGCGGGGGTGGACCAGCGCCTTAACGCTGGGTCTCTTTTTGCCAGTAGAATTGTCCGGAAATGGTGAGTGCCGGTCCACAGGAGCGGCGTCCCCTCACTGGCATGACGGGGATTCAGAACGTTCGAATAGGTGCCTTAGCTTTCGGCCACCTCACCATTCAGAAAATTACTACTAGTGCTTGAATCACTCATCGTACTGAATCACCTCCTTCCGCCAGTTTGGCTGTAATTATCCTAAAGGTGTCGGCGGGCGAGTGTCAAACGGTATCCGGCGGACGTAGCCCCGAGGAACGCCAGCTACGAAGCCGCGCTAGTCGACGAGTGCCGAGTAGTGGATCGCATTAAAAAGCAGCCGGAGCGTTCCGAGCGACTGGGCTCGGAACTGGGGGCGGAAACCGATCAGCACGATGCGGCCTTCGTGGTAGGTGACCTCGGCGGCGGCGATGCGGCTGTGAAGGTGTTTTTCGCCTCGGACCCAGCCGCTTTGTAGCAGGTCGGAGGTCGGGTAGCGCGCGATCACACGCAGGTTGGTGTAGCTGAAACCCGGCGCCGCCTCGAACGCGGCATTGTCTTTAAAGACGGCGGTGACCTCTTCAGGGCTTCCGTAGGCGATCGGATGGGCTCGGTCAACTCTAACCCGCAAGAAGGTGCCGGGCGCGGAGAACTCATCCGGCTTAACGTCGGCGAGAGTATTGCTGACTGGGAGTTCGAAGGCCCGTAAGACGTACTCCGTGGAGTCGCCCATCGCGATAAGCGTCCCACCAGCGGTTACGAACTCGCTTAGGGCGCTTTGGCCCTCGTCACCGAGACCTCCCCTGAATTCAGCCGGCGTTGGCGCTTCGCGACCAGAAGCAATCGATTTGTTGTCGCGGTCGCCGGGTAGGATAATCGCGTCCCAGAGTGTGTTGAGGTTGCCGGCGCGGATGTCGGCATTGCTGACGGATGTGAAGCGGAACTCGTAGTCCTCGAGCAGGTAACGCGTCCAGCCCTCGTCCATCGAGGCCGTATAGGGACGGTACAGCGCGACACGCGGATTGCGCAATTGAAGTCGCCCACCGGTCGGGGCTAGCTTTAGGCCTTGCGCTTCGAGGCCAAGTTCGATGACCATCTCGGCGAGTCGGCTCTGCTCGACGTTCTCGACCCAGAGAGTTCCGGGTGGATGCTTCTTACCCGCTGAGCCGATTGCTGAGCTGAGCCACGAAACGGTCGCGCCTTCTTTGAGGAGGCGGTTCGTCAGCCGAGTCTTGTTGTTCGACTCGGGCCGCACGACGTAGCCCGCCGCGCCCCCAACCTGTTCGAACGTACCTTCTAAGGGAGCGATGGATTGCACACGACGCGACGACGCCTGAAACGTATCGTCGACGCGAACCGCGTCGACACCCATCTGAAGAGGCAGAGTCCAAGCAGTCATGTCGTAGGGCTGATCGTTCATCGCGCCGGCCGGCATCCGCTGGGGATCCGGGTGATCCTGGTTTTCCAGCAGATCTTTTGCATATGCGCGGAACGGCTGCGCCATCCGTATAACGTAGCTTCCGGCTTGGAACTTACGTCCGTCGGCGCGGAAATCGCTGTCGGCGCGATCGATCTCAATACCGGCCTCGTGGAGCACTACGACGAGCTGGCGGGCGGCCGCTGAGTCATGTTGTCTGGCGGGGATCACGTAGGCGTACGGGGCTTGGGTTGTGCCTTGTTCGATTGCGGCGCGGCCCATACGGATGTGATTCTCAATGAAGCGCACGCTCTGGTTAGCGGCTGTTTCGAGTAGCGCGTAGGTTAGCGCCAGTTCGGCGTCAATGATTTTACGCAAGGTCCAAGTGCCGCCGAGCCAGGGGCGCGGGTAGTTGTAGCGCGGCATGACGTCGGTGGGTGGAGGCATCGGTGTTTTCGGATCCCTCATGCGTTCCTTGCGCCAGTCAGTGAGACTGCCTGGATTCTTTGGGGGTACCCCTAGCTCAGCTATTTTCTGCTGAACCGGGCTGGCGAGATTCGCGCTCGCAACTTCAGTCAAGATGCCGACCGTGTTATGAAACCAGGCGCCGCGTAGAAACCCGCCTTGCCACCAGGCGGTATATTTTTGGTCGTAGCCGACGCCGCTGATGCCGGCTCGGTGCAGGGCGTCGTACATCGCGAAGCCGATCTGGCCAGCTTCGGCCCAGATCGTCGGGTCGACGTTTGGGTTGATGGGGTTACGAAACGGAGGCACGAATACCCGCATGCCGGAGTTGCCCTGTTGATGCTCGTCAAGATAAACCTGCGGAAACCATTCCTGGAACAAGATCTTGTTGACGTAGCGGCTTTCGACTTGCGTCATGAAGACTGCGTCACGGTTGTTGTCGTGCCCGACGTAGGGGTGATAGAGCCAGGGCAGCGGCGACCAAACGTTCTTAGTGCCGCGTACCCGGTTGTTCCAATCGGTGACGATGATTTGGCCGTCTGGGTTGAACGACGGGACGAGTAGGAAGACAACGTTGTCGAGCACGTTGGCCGTCCACTCGGAAGTCTCGGTGGCCAGCCGGTGGACTAGTTCGAGCGCCATTTGCGACGAGCCGATTTCGGTGGCGTGAATGTTGCACGTGACTAAAACGACGATTGGCGACTCCCACGCTAACGCCCTGGCTTGATCGTCGCTCAACTCGCCGGGGTGCGCGATGCTCCATTGGTTGCGCTTGATCTCGTCCAACCGATTGAGGTTCTTGGGCGCGGAGATCGTGGCGAGAATGAAGGGGTTGCCATTGGTCGATTTGCCTAGCTCGTCGACTCGTACGCGGTCAGTCGAGGAGGCGACCGTGTTGAAATATTTGACGATGCGCTCCCAGCGAACGAGGTTTCCGTCGGAGCCGATCGGGAAGCCGGCGAATTCGCTGGGGTTGGGGATCTGCCCTGCCAGGGAAACGGCGCCGACCAGAAGATAGAGCAGATAACGGTGCACGGGGAACGATTTCTAAGAATAGTTGGTTTTGGTTCGGAAGTAAGGTCGTGGACAGAAACTCCGCGGTTCGGAATTTGGCGTTCTTCACCTCGGACAACCGCCGAGCGGCATGCGCGCTAACGCGTTTTTACCGGTGAGACGAATGCGTCCGGTTTGACGGCGAGCACCGAGCATCGGACCCGTGAGAGTATCTGCTCAGCCGTGTTGCCGATGAGCATCCCCGCAACGCCGGTTCGGGCGACGCTGCCCATCACGATGAGATCGGTGCGATTCGTGCGCGTGAACTCGGGGATTACGTGTGCCGGTTCGCCCTCAATCAGCCGCATTTGCTTCTTTGTAACGCGCGCCGAGACGGACTCCTGAAACTTCTCGAATTCCTCGCGAGCTTTTTGCCGCGCGGACTTTCGGTAGCGAGTCAATTCGCGACGCGATAAGCCCCCGCGGCCGCGCAGAATACCTATGCCAAATGTGTGCCAGGCGTGCAGCACGGTCAGCTCAGCTCCCTCTCGCGCCGCCACGGTGGCGGCGGCTTCTACAATTCTGTGGTTCAGTTGGCGGCCTTCCTCATGCTCCGCGAACGGGTCAACGGTTGCAACGATGCGCCGAATTGAGCGGCGTCGAGCCGGTTTCTCAACCCAGACCGCCGCCGGGCAGAGCCGCCGCAACTTCATCGCGGTGGAACCGAGCAACGGCGCTAGTGCACGGCTTTCGGCGGTTTTAACGACCAAGTCGAACTTCGACGATTGAACGGCCCGAATAATCTCGATATGCGGCCTGCCGTAGCGCACCCTGCACGTCACCTTGAGTCCTTCAGCGATGAGTGGCGCGGCGAGTTGCTTGAGATGAGAATTCGTTTCAGCTTTCAGCTCGTCAACGAGCTCGGCATGGCCTTCGACGGAGCGTTGGAGTAGAAGCGAGAGCTGTTCGGCAACGGCCAGCAGCGTTACCTTTGCGCCGGAGTGCCTGGCGAGAGATGCGGCACGATTTAGCGCGGCGTGCTCGTCGTTTCGCGTCGTGACATAGACGAGGATTTTCTTGAATGCTTGGTCGAACATAGCTGCTAATCGCGGGTTGGCTGAGCCGCCACTCCCGGGAACTGATTGTACGACCTCGTGCGAAGGCCGGGCGCTTCGAGCTGCGGCAGGGCGCCTTGTTTGGCGGCTTCTGACCACCAGAGGTCTTTGAGCTGTGTGAGTTTCACTGGGTATTGACCAGCTAGGTTGACGGATTCCGAGAAGTCGTCGCGGACGTTGTAGAGTTCCCAACGGTCCGTATCGAAGTCAGTTCCAGGGCGGTGCATTGCGATTGCTTTCCAGCCGTCGTGCCAAATGGAGCGGCTGCCCCACAGCTCGAAGTACTGTGTATCGCGCGGGTCGGGCGCCTTGGGGTCGTCGAATGTCGCGCGGATGCTTTTGCCTTGCATCGGGATCTGGCAAATGCCTCCAAACGAATTCGGGACTTTTATGTCGCTGATTTCGAGGGCCGTGGGCGTGATGTCGATGATATCGATGAACTGACTGCGTAGGCCATGACTACGAATCCCCGTGGGCCACGAGACGATGCAGGGCGTCTGAACTCCGCCGCGAAACGGCCACAACTTGTAAAACTTGAACGGGGCGCTGGAGGCCATTGCCCAGCCCCGTTGGTAGAGTGCCGAGGAGTCGCGAGTACCCAGGTCGTCGAGGCGCTCGGCCATTTCGTGGACAGTCATCTTGCCGCCATAGGGGTGAGCGAAGTTTCCCTCGGGTCCCGCCTCGGGGGCGCCACCGTTATCGGACATGAGAACTATTAGTGTGTTGTCGAACTTGTTGTTCGCCTTGAGGAAGCTGACTAGTCTGCCGACCTGCTCGTCGGTGTGTTCGAGAAAGCCCGCGTAGGCCTCCATAAAGCGAGCGTAGACGCGTTGCTCTTCGGCAGTGAGGTCGTCCCAGGCGGAGTCGCCAGGGTTGCGCGCGGGTAGTTCAGTTCCTTTGGGGACGATGCCTAGTTCGAGCTGGCGGCGGTAACGTTGTTCGCGGATGCGGTCCCAGGCTGAGTTGAATTTTCCACGATACTTTTCGACGTGTCGTTTGGGTACTTGGATTGGGGCGTGTGTGGCCCCGAAAGCCACTTAAGCGAAGAACGGTTTGTCTGCATCGGCTGCTAAGTTGGCGTCGAGCATCGAGATCATCTTGTCGACGATGTCTTCTGAGAAGTGGTAGTCGTCGCGGTCGGGTGGTTCGACCGCGTGATTGTCTTCGACCAAAGCGGGGCGGTACTGGTCGGTCCAGCCCGAAAGGAAGCCGTAGAAGCGATCGAAGCCTTTCTGGAGCGGCCAGTGAGTGCGGTCACCGGACGGTTTGATTTCTGCCCTCGGGACAAGGTGCCATTTGCCAACGGCAAGGGTGCTGTAGCCGGCCTGGTTGAGGATCTGCGCGATGTTGGCGGCGGCGGGGGTAACGCGTCCTCGGGCGTTGGGATAGCCTTGGTCGTTGTCGGCCAGTTCTTTCATCCCAACGGCGTGAGAATTCCGGCCGGTGAGCAGTGATGCTCGACTCGGCGAGCAGACGGCCTTTGAATGGAAGTTGTTGTATAGCAGCCCTCGCGCGGCCAGGGCGTCGATGTTGGGCGTAGAGACGTCTGAGCCGTAGCAGCCTAGGTCACCAAAGCCGGTGTCATCGAGCAAGATATAGACGATGTTGGGGCTGACGGAAGATGGCTGTGGTGGGGGATCGGGGTCGGGTACGGAGTCGGCAGCGGTTCGGCCGATGCTGCCACCGAACGAGTCAGCGGGTTGATTTTGACCGCACGGTTCCTGCGCTGAACCGATGCGGGTAGCGGCGGCGGCGAGTATCGAAGCGCCAAGCATTTGGCGTCGAGTGGTTTTGGGGCTGGTGTGTCGATTCATGGTTTCTGTTGTCGAATATCGTTGCCTAAAGCCGGGAGCAATACGCGGGTTAGCTGCTCTCTCGCGTCACTAGACGCTGCGTGTACTCGCGCATGCGCCGATCCATATCGGCGACGCGCTCGGGTTCCTGCGCCGCCAAGTTATTCTGCTCGGTCGGGTCCTCGCGTAGGTTGTAGAGCTCCGGTCCGTCCTTCGTTAGCTTGCTCGTCTTATCGAAGCGAGCGCGCGAATTTTCTACGAACCAGTGGTAGCTCCATTCGTCATGCCGAATCGAGACGCTCTCGTTGTAGTGGCAGCAGACCGCCTCGTCGCGAAGTTTCTCTTGATCGCCGCGAATCAGCGGCATGAGACTCTCGGAAGTCATGCGCGCCGGCTTGTCGATACCCAGCCAATCGAGAATCGTCGCAGTGATGTCAGTCTGTTGCGTGTAGGAGTCGACTCGGCTGACCCCCTCCCCTGAGGGATCGCGAATCATCAAGAACGTGCGTGCCAGCTCTTCGTATCCCCAAGGGCGCACCTTGCGGACGATGCCATGGTCGCCGAAGGGTTCGCCATGGTCTGTCATCAAAAGTATCAGCGAATTCTCGTACATGCCCATGCGTTTGACTTCGTCGAGAAAGTACCCGACCCAGGCATCAACGAAGCGCACCACCGCGCCGTAAAGAGAGCGCAGTTGCTGCAGTTCTTCCGCGTCGAGATAGCCGTCGACATCGCCTACCGCCGGACAAATATTTCGAACTGCCCAGTTCATATAGTTGGGGTCGACGAGCTTAAGATAGCTTTCCGGCGGGTCCCAGGGCTCGTGCGGACAGAAGTTGTCGACCCACAGGAATAGGTTTTCTTTGCGCGACTGCGCCTTGAGCCAGTCGACGGCCGAACGCATCACGCGCGGCGTGAAGTGGTCGTCGTCGGACTTCCAGTCGTGTCGATTCGCGAGGTACGTCCGTGTCTGCTCATCTTCGTTCCCGCCTATGCCTCGCGGTTTGAACCACGGTTTCGTGTCGATCGAATTGATGATCCGACGGTCCCGAACAAACGGATCGCTCTCCTGCCCTCGCAGCCACTTTACGTCATCGAAACCGCGACTGAACCCATAGGAGGGCTTGTGGAGGTGGTATGTGTCGCTAACGAGTGAGGTTCGAAAACCCTCGCTCCAGAGAATTTCCGGCAGCAGCGGATTGTCCTCGGGGTATAAAACTTGCCAACGTCGAAATGGGTAGGTATAGCGGCCGGTCAGCAAGCTCGTCCGCACGGGCACGGTCGGTAGGCCCTCGGGGTAGGAATGGGTGAAGAAAGTTGACTCAGAGGCGAACTTGTCGAGCTTCGGAGTAGGTACCGCTGAGTTGCCGAACGCGCCAAGATGGTCCCAGCGAAAGCTATCGAGCATTAGAACTATAACGTTCTTGCCCTGCCAAGTCTTGCGAGTGGAGGGGCCAGGGCCCGGTGGCGAAAACACCGCCTCGCGTCCGGGAAGCGTATAGGCAGCATGTTCAAACTCGCTGACTGCCCTGGGCCGAGGCGTGACGTCGTCCGCACCGCCGGTGCCATCCGCACAGCCCCAAAGCGCCGGTGAGGAGGCCAAGAGCGCGGCGGCTGAACTCTTGAACAACTCGCGACGCGAAGGAGCGGTCTTATCGCGTTTCGACATCGCCTTAGACTATACATCGAAGCGCCGCCTACCCCGACATTCGAAGCGAACGCCATGTACCGCAGACTGCCGACGACTAGACCCGAACGTCAATTCCAGAAAACGCTGAGGACGAGGAGCTGGCATGTAAGTTCCATGTATTAAACGAAATAGAGTGGAGGTCGTTCGGTTAGAACTAGCACCAGATCGCTTGGGGCTTGGTGCTGTGACGTAGACTACGGATAGATGACTCGTATCGAATTGCAAGGGAATCGCTAAAGCTTCCCGACGTCTCAGGCGATCAGTACTGGGTATGCAGAATTGACCGAGCCAGTGGGCTTCGATAGACTCTTGGAATCAGTTCTTGAGAATTCGACGGGGTCGATTGACATAGGCACGTTCGTCGCCGCTATAGGTGGCATTGTCGCGGTCGGTGGAATGTTGATCGGGTACGGAAAACTCATGCAAAAAACTGACGACGTTCAAGGACATTTAAAAAAAATGGATAAACAGTTCGAGAATCTCAACTCCAGGGTCTCCGATGCTAGGGAAGACCTTGCTTCGGTTAAGTCTACAGTTGAGGGCTTGACGCTGACGACGAGCGACACACAACGCCACGTGTTAGACATTTCCGCCAGTCTGGCTCGCGTGGAAGGTAAGATTGACGTCCAGGCTAAGCAATCGCAGCCACGAGCCGACGCCGCTCAAGGCGGCCAGTAGTGCCCACGCTATCGTACCGATAGCCAGTCCCCCGGCCTAGCTGAATCATTTCCAACTATTTCCTCACGTACTTCTTAACCCCCGTAGGGCCGACTTCCGCTGCGTATATTGCGCCGGCGTCATCGGCGGCCACGCCCTCGGCACCGCTGGTGGCCGAGTTGTCCTGATCCGTTTCGGTGTCGGGGATAAATGCTGTCACGAAGCCGTCCTTCGCGCTGCCGATACGGATGCCGCGCTTCCAGCCGGGGTTCCTCGGCTCGTTCGACTCCGAATCGGTGACGTAAATCACGTCGTTGGCGTCGATGAAAACACTGCTGGGCCGGCCGAACTGCGTCCAAGTCGCAAGGTACTTTCCAGCCTGCGTGAAGATCTGTATGCGGCTGTTCGCCCGGTCGCCCACAAATAAGCGCCCCTGGGAATCGAGAGCAAGGGCATGCGGGTCGCGAAACTCGCCCGTGTCGCCGCCGGTCTTGCCCCACTCCATCAGGTAGTTTCCATCGCTGGAAAACTTTACGATGCGGTTGTTGCCGTCCGGGCCGTGTCCGTCCGCGACGAAGATATCGCCGCTCGGAGCCACCAACACATCAGAGGGCTTATTGAACGCTTTCTTGCCGCTCCCGCCGCGCTTCGCGTTCCCAAGCGTCATTAGCAACTCGCCGGTCGGGCTAAACTTGCGAACCACGTGGCCCGGCTCGCTGGGTTTCGCGTTGAGACTAACCGCATCCGCGATCCAAACGTTGCCGTCGCGGTCGACATGAATCCCATGAGGCCAAGAGATGATCCCAGAGCTAAATGAGCGCAACAGCTTCCCCGAGCGATCGAACAGCAGCACAGAGTCGAGATCGCTACCGACGCAGCTATTCGTCCCACAGCGCTCGGCGACCCAGATGTTGCCGTCTGGCGAAGGGTAGACAGCGCTAGTCGACCCCCAGGCACGCCCATTGGGCATCTCGCCCCATCCACTCATCGTGCGATATGGGTTGGGCGCGCTATTTTGGGCAACAGCAACGCAGGCGAAAATGGCGATCAACGCAAACCGCATGGACCTTATCATCGCGCGCCGATCGAGAGCGGTTCAATCAATCGTGACCAATAATCCGCTTCCAGTCACGTCTTCAAGCGCGGCAAATTTCTCGATCACGTCGACGAGCGCCTCGTCATCGCGCCCGGCGAGCCAGTAGTCCCGCCGCTTCGATGTCGGTACCGGCGAATAAGCGAAGCCGCGCCGATCGGAGAGCGCATCGTCCGGCAGTAGTTCCTCGATCGAGTCCAATTCATCAAACGTGAGTAATCGGACAACGTTGAATTCCGGAAAACGTTCCACGTCCTCTTCCGATCGAGTCGACGACCGAGGCGGAAGCAACTTCATGTAAGTCGAGGCCGCCGCCGGATGCTCGTCGAGTCCGAGAACGGCTGTCCCCACGAGCATGTAGCGCGGACGCCGTACTTCCTCGCCTAGCTCCGTATCCACGGCGCGCATGTATTCTGTCGCAAACTCGGAGTACAGCGTTGAGCCTTCCGCGAGCGCCTTTTTGAGGACTGGCCGCGTGGCCAATGCGATTCGAGGAATATAGGGGTCCTTGTAGAAATCCTCTTCTGGAAGCCCAAGCCGCTCATAGACGATCAGGTGTAGCGCTGTCGCCAAACCCTCATTTAGAAGCGTGTAGTGGGCCAACGAGTGCGGTTGATCGGCGGCCAGAAACTGCCCGATCAGAGACCGATGCTTTTCGGCCGGACCGTTTTCATAAAGCAGATGGGTTAGCTCGTGGAGCACCTTCCAAACCCCTTCGATCAGCGTGTCATCGACGAGCACCTCGATGAAAACGTGACGTCCCATCACCGTCGCCATCGACCCGCGACCCGGTCGATTAGGCGAGCGAATCACGTGCAGACCAAGTCGTTCGATTCGCGCCTCGACGAAGGCGGCAATCTGACCTGACAAATCGCCAAGGTCAGCGCTGTCAAGTTCACCGAGCAATTTCTTGTCATAACCGGCTACCAAATCTCGTCCGGTTGCCTCCCACCACGGCCGCAGCCGCTCCTCAAATTGAGCGACCGTGTGCTGCAACTGTTGAGCGTCTGGCGGTTCCAGCAGCTCCGATACCGCGTCTGCGATCCCATCACTCGAGCCGGCCTCGAGCACGCGATTGAGTAATTCGTAGCGCCGACGATAGCTCGGGTAGTAGCCGGGAAAATTTGGCGGCACCGCAACGGGCCCAGGATCGGGTGCTGCGTTACCTACGCCGTTCAAAAAGGACTGCAGCGAAGCCAGAGTATTCCTTTCTTCCTTGCGCCATTCCAGCTCTTCCGCCCAGAAATGCTCGATTTCGCCTTTGCTGCAATTGATCTGCTCAGCTAGACAGGCCACATGAAAGAACGTGTTGGCGAACAGCCCCGAGTCGGGTAGAAATTCAACCGGAAAAGCAACCAACAAAGCCAGTGCCAGCATCGAACGTCTCCGATGCTGAGGCTAGCAAAACTAACGTTCCCAGATGACGGGCTAGAATAAACTCATGCCAATTTTCGAATACCACTGTGACGACTGCGACACAAAGTTCGAGGCGCTGGTCATGGGCTCGGCCGCGGAACCCGAAATCTGTGACTGCGGCAGCGGCGCGATCGAAAAAGTCTATTCCTCATTCGCCGCCAAGACCGGCGGCTGTGTCCCCGACGCCTGTGGCACCCCGGCGGAATGCCGAACGGACATGGGCGGATGCATGGGCGGCATGTGTGGCATGAACTAGCCACCGCCAGTAGATGGCCCTAGAAGATCCGATAAGTCACCTGAGGGACTTGTGAGCTACCTCGCAATTGGCGTATGATCTCGGCAACCGTATTGCAACCACGACGGAGGCGCGTCGCGTCTAACCGTTGAGGCCGGAAACCATGGTAGAGATCCTCGGCAGTCGCAGGTTCTTAGAAATACCCGGTGAACGTGCGTACGAACTCCCGCCGCTTCTGCTCAAGCACGTTGAGACACCGAGCGAACTCGACGAGATCGTAGGCAACGCCGAAACAATCGTCGATAGCGACGCGCTGATTCCCGACGCCCTACTCGAGTTTGACGATCCCGACGGCTTCGCCTCACAGCAACGGTTCGGCTTGGCGATCAATCTCACTGAGCAGTACGTCAAGTTCGTCGAGCATTGGACGTGGGGGGAATCAGTCCTCGAGTGGATCCGGCAGTGCGAGACGACCTTTCAGACCCAGCCAAACCTGCGCGCCCTGCTGCGGCCCGACGTCTGGCCTCACGCCGGGCGTTCTAGCTTCGTTACGCTGCTAGAAGACAAGCGCGTCCCGGTAGACGACATTGATCTTGAGAATGCGATGGGATACCGGTTGACGTTTCGGCAGCCGCCACCGATCGAGTTTTTCTCTGATAAGTTTTTGCTCTTCCTGAACTCGACGCTGGCCGCGAACGCCTATCAGACCTGGGCGGATTCGAGTGGCGAGGAGCTTCCGTCTCTACCGCCGGAGCGGTTTCAGTTTTTTGTAATGACGGATAGTATTCGCGAAGTCTAGACACGTGACGGCGACCGAGCCAAAGCCGCCGAGCCTTCACCAAATTTCTAACTTAGCGCCCGCGGCCCGCCCGCTCGACATCCACCGGATTCCCCGGCTCGACCCGTGGCGGCGGAGGCGCCGAATTATGGTAGATCCTGCTGTAGCGAACCGTCTTCCCTTGCTCGTCGATAAAGCGCAATGACTGCTGGGAGATCTCCGCCCCGAGGGCGCCCTTGGGAGTGACAGACTCCAAAATATAGAGCCGATTGCGATGAAGAAAAATCGCCACCTGAGTTCGCGAGTCGTCAGGGTTGGTAAGGTAGATCTGGAACCCCTCGACGAGATCGACGGTGTTCCACATGAAGCGTGTCAGCTTGGCGTCACTTTGCAGGAAACGACGCGCCGCATAGGCCATCGACCCCTGCAGATCCACACGCCAATAGCCAAGGCCGACGGTATCGGGCGAACCGCCGGTGCAGTTGGCGGCCCCGGGGGGGCAGTCTTTCGCTTGGTCGCTATGGATTTTTTCGGCCTCTCGATAGTCAGCCACCGTGACAGAAAAGCGGCTGCCGTCGATATCGACGCTGTGGACGCGCGCTGGGAAGGTAGCTCCATATT
Organism: Bryobacterales bacterium; assembly: GCA_965247305.1. Classification (GTDB taxonomy): domain Bacteria; phylum Acidobacteriota; class Terriglobia; order Bryobacterales; family UBA6623; genus CATQHP01. Next base: position 1,409,559 of record OZ252030.1, read on the forward strand.
CCGATTCCCAAGTGGTGTCTTCGACTACGGGCTCGCCAGGAAAGTTCACCCAGAACAGATCGTCGCGGCTCGGATATTCGATCCACCCCTGCGCGAACGAAGCCGCGGGTGTGAATATCAGAAAGGCCGCCACAATCAGCCCAGGAAACTTCCCACCAATCCGAGCCGATGCCATATCTAGTCGATTTTTTGCCTGATGTCGAAAAAGCCGTCGTCTTCAGGCTTAGCCCGATTGCCGTCCCAGTCCTTGATCGAGCCGTCGGGCGCCTGCACGAACCCGAGCAAACAGCTATCGCTTCCGTCTCGGGCCTGGTGGCAGCGTACTTTGATGTCGTCGCCGGGCTTCAAATAGTCGCGAGTGACTCCGATGCGTGAAAGCGCCCGAGGCGTGATCGACTCCAGCCCCCAAACAGTGGCCGCGGCACTTTCAGCGGTGATCTCGATATAGATCCAAGAATGGGGATTCAGGAAATGGATCTCCTTCACTGTCCCCTCGAGGTCGACAAAGGCCTTTTCATAGTTGCCATGCGAATGGTGACCCCAGGTGGTTCCGACAAAAACCATGACACAAAACGCCGCAACACGCCGCACTGAAAAGCGAGTTCTGATCATCGCCCAAACCCCTCGATATCCCCCGGATTCGCCGCCTGGACCCGCGGCGGGGCCGGCGCGGAATTGTGATAGATCCGCTCATAGCGCACCGTCCCGCCCTCTTCGTCGAGGAACCGCAGCGATTGCTGAAAGATCTCGACCCCTAGCGCGCCCTTTGGCAACGTGGCTTCAAGAAAATACAACCGATCGCGATGGAGATAGATCGCGACGTTGGTACGGGACTGATCTGGGTTGGTCAGGTAGAGATGCAGTCCTTCGACTAGATCGGTAAAGTTCCAGAGAAAGTGGGTGACCTCGACGTCACGCATTAAGAACTTCGACGCGGCATAGGCCATGGAACCCTGCACGTCATTGCGCCAATAGCCGACGCCGGTCGTCGCGGGCGACCCACCCGCGCAGGTCTCCGCTCCGTCGGGACAGTCCTTCGCCATCTGGGTGTGGATTCTTTCGGCGTCGGTGTAGTCGACCACGGTGACGGCAAAGCGCCGCCCGTCACCCTCGACGAGATGAATCCGCGCGGGAAACTTCGCTCCGTACTCGGAATCCCACGTAGTCTGTCGAACCTCGGGTTCACCCGGAAAATTGATCCAGAAAAGATCCTGCCGTGAAGGATACTCGATCCAGCCCTGAGCGGACGCGATAGCTGGACCCAGCAGCAGCAGTGGGAACGCCGCGAGCCGCCAGCGCAACGTGAATCGAATATCCAAACATCTAGACTATACAAGGAATGCTCGACCGTCGGGATTGCGCTGGATGCGATCGCTACAACGGCAGGGCCGAGATTCGGAGCCGATTCCGGGCGCCTCAGCGAACTCTGAGCTTTATCTGGTTTGAATAGTCAGATACGGCGGGTGGGCTGTCCCGAACCGCTTGGATTCGGTAGTAGAAATTACCTTTGCCTGGCGTGTCAACAAAGCTTGTGTCACTGCCGCCAAGTGTGGCCACGACCGTCCACGTGACTTGCTTCTTGCGTTTTTTGCCCCGTTCCAGATTGAAACCATCGGCGCCCCCAGGGTGTGTCCAAGACAACGATGCTATTCCTTTCGAGCTACTTCCAGAAAGAACCGGCGCGGCGAACACGTCCGGCTGTACTTCAATCGAAACCGAATCGGCGCCGGTAGTACCAAGGTCGTCGGTAACGGTCAGCGACGCCGTATAGCTACCTTCCGAGGTGTAGACGTGGTTCGTGAGGGCCCCGCTGCCAAAATTTCCATCTCCGAAACTCCACGCGTAGCTGACGATTGCGCCACCAGGATCGCTTGATCCGGTGCCGTCGAAGTTCACCAGCAGCGAGACGGGTCCAGCGGCCGGAGTGGCCGAGGCGACCGCGATTGGCGATTGGTTTCCACCGGACAGGAACTCGTACGCGCCGATATCGAACAGCGCGTCACTGGGCCTCGGCTCGGCGTCTTGATGCTTGACGTACTGCTTGACGACGTTTTGCGCGGGCAGTACGGCGGGGTTGAGGTTAGTCGCGGCATCGATGTTGGCCGAGCCGGTTGCCAGCTGAAATTCCTGTGCCGCTTCATTCACGAAACCAGGATCGCTGCCCTCGACCATCGTGCCGTCGTCGTTCAGCGTGCCACCGAACGCACTGAAGCTGGTGATCCAGCCCGGCTTGACCCAGTTATGCGTCAGGTCGAGCACGCCAGAGCTATCGAGGAACGCTAGATCACTTCCAGGCAACGTCGAATAGAAAATGTTGTTTCGCGCATCGCAGTGCTCGTCGTTAGTCGAGAGCCGCAGCATCGTGTTGCGATCGCTTCGCGTCGACACGATTGTGTTGTTGTGAAAGTAGAGCGTTCCCTTGCGATAGGCGCTCGTCGTGCCGCTATCTCCACCGTAATGGACAATCTGGCGATTGCCTTCGCCGTCAAACTCGATGAGAACGTTGCCGTAGACGTGCGTCTCGTCGTAGCTGGGGTGTGATTGAATTTGGATGCTGTCTTCGCCGTCGACTAGGTCGAGCTGTCGGTTACCACCCTCGATCCAGTTGTAGCGGATGACGGTGCCGGCCGAGCGGTCCTTGAGGTTGTTACCGCCGGCTCCGTCGAGTAGCGGGCCGTAGCGGTTGTTTTCAAGCGTGATGCCGATTGCTGCCGTATAGCTGTTGTGGTGAAAGATGCTGCCCAGGTTGCCGTTGCCGTACAAATAGTTGCCGGCGATCACGATGTCGCGCGACGGGTTCGCATCGCTAGATGCGACGAACAGGCCGTTGCCGTTGCCATGAAAAATGCAGTCGCGGATCGTGATGTTCTCGCCTTTTTCGACGTAAATGCCAGCAGCATTTGAAAGATACGCCTGTGTGCTTCCTCCGTCGTCGGTAAAAGTATTTGACTGGTGTGCATTGATGATTTCGAGATTCGAGACATCAATGTAGGTTGGCGTTGTGTCCGATGGTGTATTCGATCCGCCAATCTTGATGACGCCACGATTTTCGTTCCAGTAGTTCAGCCCTGGGGCGGTAATCGCGTCGGCTCCATCGATGATGGGCAACTGACCCTCCGGGCCGGCAACACCGCTGATGGTGATCGGCGCCACTGCGGTCCCCTGCCGTGCGATCACCCATTTATCTTTGTAGGGGGTCGAGCGCCAGTAGATTAGAACCGTGTCACCCGCGCCCAGCGTCGCCCAGGGGACGTCCCCGATTGAACTGAGCGGTTTGCCGGGTCCAACTTCGTAGGTTGCAGCGGTTGCGGAGACGGCCAGCAGCGCAACCAAGGCGGTCAGCAGGCAAAGTTGAAAAGTTCGTGACGGAAAGATCGGCATGGAACTACAGTAAGCCCCCTGCTCTAGGGCATCAATACTACACGTGGTGCCGACACGCTAGTACCGTAGGCATACACCACTGAGCTACTCGTTCCGGCTGTCCCGGGCACCGTGAAGAATCGAGAACCCGGGCTGTCAGCTCCCCGACTCCTGTATCATCAGGGCGGCATCGGCTCTAACCAGTGTGCGACGTGTGTAGCCCCAATGTTTCTGCGGATCGTAGCTCCTCACAGCCACTCCGGCTGTCTCGGGCTGCTGTCGTCGTTGCCTGCTGGACGGCGATTCAAGTTTCGGCCGTTTTTGGCGCGACGGATCTCACTCCGACATCCAATTCGACCGACGATTTAAGCTCGATCACTGCGGCCGAGTGGACGTACGAAGATGCCGCCCACCTTTTGGAACGCGCCGGATTTGGGGGTTCTCCCGAGGAGATCCGTCGCCTCGCCGAGGTGTCTCCTCGTGAGGCGGTGTCGAAATTGGTCGACTACGAGTCGATCGACAGCGCCGCGCTGACCGACTTCGATGAATCCGGCATGTGGGACGCAGGCATGGACCCGTTCCCGCCGAGCCGAGCCGAGGCCGTGCGAATCGCCCGCGAAAAGGGCAGTTCGCTAGGCGTCGATGTCCTTCCAGAAGGATCTTCTCGCCGCCTGCAACCAGTGGTGGACAAGTTTTTCTACGGATTGCGGGCTGATGTTCTCGAGACTCGCCGGCTAGCCTTGTGGTGGGCCGATCGCATGGTGAAGACTCCTCGTCCGCTCGAGGAGAAGATGACATTTTTCTGGCACGGGCACTTTGCGACATCGGAAGTCAAGACGCGCGATTACCGCATGATGTTGGTCCAGAACCGCATGCTACGGGCAGGGGCAACCGGCAATTTCCGCGATCTATTGCTTGGGATCATGCGCGATCCCGCGATGTTGGTCTACCTCGACAACGGCGAGAACGTGAAAGATCACCCGAACGAAAACTTCGGGCGCGAGTTGCTTGAACTATTCACCATGGGTGTTGGCAACTACTCGGAACGGGATATCCGCGAGGCGTCACGCGCCTTCACTGGCTGGACCAATGACGTTCTCGACTTCCAGTTCGACGCCGATCAACACGACGCCGGCCCGAAGGAATTTCTCGGGCGCAAGGGTAATTTTGGTGGCGAGCAGATTGTCGACATCATACTTGCCCAGCCGGTTACGGCGGAGTTCATCGCCGCCAAGATTTATCGCTTCTTCGTCCGAGAGGAGATCTCCGATTCGACTCGGGTGGCACTCGGTAAAGTTTTTCGCGACGCGGACTATGAACTCAAACCGCTGCTCAAGACGATCTTCCTATCGCGCGATTTCTACAGCAAGTCGGCCGTCGCGACACAGATCAAAAGCCCGGTGCAACTGTTTGTCTCGACCTACCGCAAGCTTGGTCTCGCGAACGCACCGACCGTGCCGGATTTCAACCAACTGAGCGGTGGACTCGGGCAAACGCTGCTCTATCCACCAAATGTGGCCGGTTGGGCGGGTGGCCGTACGTGGATCACGCCGGCGACTCTACTTGAGCGTGGCAACGCGATGCACGACATTCTGATTCCGCCCTCGACGGAAGAGTTTGGCCATCCCGATCGCCGCATGCCCGGCATCTATCGCGCGGTAGCGGAGCGGCTGGCGAAAGGCATGAACATAACCAACGCCACGCACGCCGGCGATTCCGCCGTCAGCAAGATGGCCGATGCGGATGAGGACTACAACACGCGCTACGGCGGCTACCGCGGGTATGTCATGGCGTACGAGCGGATTAAGCTTGTGCCGCGTCATTCGGCGGACTTCGATCTTACGTCGATGGTTCGCTCGGCTGGCGCGGAATCGGCCGCTGAGTCTGTAGATCATCTGTTGCTAAGGTTTTTGCGTGCACCGCTAGACACTGATAGCCGGCAGGCGCTCGTTGTATTTCTCGAACAGCGGCTGGGCTCAGCGGTGCTTGAGGGCGCCGATCTAGAAACTGCTTTGCGCAGTGTCCTCTATTTGATCTTGAGTGCTCCTGAATATCAACTCGGATGACGACATGAAGAACCATCGACTTCGGTGCGGTTGCTCACGACGCGATTTACTGCGTGGCGGACTTTACGGAATGGGCCTGACCGCCGCGTTGCCTTTGGTCCTCGAGCGCACATCGCAGGCGCTAGCGGCCGACGCTCTTTCAGACGGTGGCGACGAAAAGGCAAATCGAATACTCGTTGTGGTGGAGCTTTCGGGTGGTAACGACGGTCTGAATACGGTCGTGCCGCATCGAGATGACGAATACTATCGGGTTCGTCCGACGCTCGGAATCACCGAGAGCGACGCGATCGCGGTCTCCGACGACGCGGGTTTTCATCCTTCGTTAGTGGGATTTGAACGGTTGTACAAAGCCGGTCAAATGGCGGTGGTCGAAGGATGCGGCTACCCCAACCCGAGCCTGTCGCACTTTTCCTCGATGGGTTACTGGCATACCGGCGTCCCTAACGGCGGCGAAAAGCTTGGCTGGGCCGGGCGCTTGGCCGACTTGAGTACGCGCGAGGGAACAGCGAACGCGATTGTCAACATCGGCGGTTCGCAGTCGTTGGCGGTGCGCAGCCAGTTGCATTCTCCGCTCGTGTTCGACGATCCTGCGCAGCTTCGACGCGAGGGCAGCGCCGAGGAGAAGGCGGCGCTGGCTAGCTTGACCAGCGAGCGCAATACGAACAACCCGGCGCTTGATTTTCTGCACTCAACGGCCAAAAACGCGGTCGACAGCGGAGCCTTGGTACGAGACGCGTGGGCGTCGTACCGCACCCCGGTTGACTACGGCATTGGCGGCGGGCTGGCGTCCGATCTGCGCAAGGTAGCGGCGCTGATCGCCGCCGACCTGCCAACCCGCATTTATTACGTAAGCTACCGTGGCAACTCATTTGACACGCACGTCCATCAGGCCGACCTACATAGCCGATTGCTGATGTACACGGCCGACGCGGTACACGGTTTCACGGAGGATCTAAAACGCATCGGTCGCGCGGACGACGTGGCGGTCATGATGTTTAGTGAGTTCGGACGCCGCGTCGAAGAGAACGGTAGTCAGGGGACCGATCACGGCACGGCCGGCCCAATGTTCGTCGTCGGCAAGGGAGTGCGAGGCGGGTTCTACGGCAAGACCCCGAGCTTGACCGACCTCGACAGCGGCAACCTAAAGATGACGACTGATTTTCGCCGCGTCTACGCTACGATGATCGCCGAGTGGATGGGACACCGCGACCCCGATGCCATATTGAAGGGGAACTTCAAGTCTCTCGGGATCTTCCCCGGCGCCGAGCCCTTGGCCTAGGTCTTCGTCAGCGGCGCTCCGCGGCCAACTGCTCTTTGTAAAGCCGCTCGTGACGGGCGACCGCCTTTCGAAAACCGTCTGGATCTACAAACGTTTCTGGGCTATACGGCTGACCGGCAGTGTATTTGTCGTGCAGCCCGTACTGTGAGCCGTGGGCCGAAACCCACACGTCAGCCGCCATTAGCTTCTGTTTGCGAAACGTCTCCGCGAAGTCGTCGGATACGCCGGCGTAGGTCGGCTCGACGACAAGTTGCTTGCCTGCGTTGATCGTCGCCATATTCGCGATCGCAACGTTGTAGTCGCGGCCGCCTTCGCGCACCTTCATCGTGTAGCTGGAACTACCCTCGGTGTGGCCCGGAGTCAACACCACGGTAAGTCGCGTGTCGCCAAGCTTGATCAGCTCGCCGTCTTTGAGGACCCGATCGACTTTTACGGGCTTGAAAGACTCCTTACCGCCGAAGTGCGGATCGCTGACACCGCCGTCTTCGAGCACTCGCGCATCGTCCTCGGTCGCCCACATTTCGGCACCGGTTATTTGCTTGATTTCGGCAAGAGCGGCGGTGTGATCCCAGTGCGATTGCATGGTGAGCAATATCTTGACGTCATCGAGCTGAAAACCAACCGACTCAATGTTCTTGCGAATCAGCGGCGTCGAATCCTCAACACCGGTATTGATCAGGATGTGCCCGTCCGCGGAGGTGATAAGAAAAATGGCCAGGTCGTAGGTCCCTACCGCGTATAGGTTGCCGATCACCCGATGTCCAGGGAATGGCTTCGTCCATTTCTCCTGCTGAGCAGCAAGATAGAAGCTCAGCAAGAGCGACAACCCGAAGGCGACAATTATATTTCGCATGTCGAATATTATGGCGCTTTCGCTGCCGCAATCGCAGCACCCGCGATGGAGCCAGGAATACTTCGGTTGCCGCTCGGTCGATCCGATTCAGCGTAATCCTAACGCGCACGTGATTCGAGAAAACACTTCTGAGATCGGCAGTGTGCCCTCGACGTGAACCAATGTGTTCCATTGCTGGTAAATCTCCAGCAGAGGCTTCGTCACCGAGTGGTACTCCTCGATGCGCACACGAAGCGCTTCGGGGTTGTCGTCTGCTCGCTTCGTAAATCCGCTTCCCCAACCGGCGCTGGCACGCGCTCGCACTCGCTCAAACACCACTTCGTCGGGCACATCGAGGTGAATAATTTTATCGAAATTCCAACTCTCCCTTAGGAACTTAGCCTGGGCCAGGTTGCGCGGGAAGCCGTCGAGCACAAGCCCGTAATTCCAATCGTGCTCGCGCAGCCTGTCTTGGACGACAGACTGCACCATGTCATCTGGTATCAGTCGTCCCGAATCGACGATTCGACGCACACGTGATCCCAACTTCGTTCGGTGCTCGCCGTGCCAACGAAGGATCTCGCCAACTGAAACATGGACAAAGTCAAAGCGCGCCGCGAGCATCCGCGACTGAGTGGATTTTCCGGATCCTTGTGGTCCGAACATGATGTATTTGTGCATCGCAACAGTTCCAATCGCTGGCTGACACTATATCGGACCTGCGGACGTCGGCAATTCCTTCAACGCTCTGGAGCTTGGCTTCGATCTAGTCACGCGGCAGCCAGCCTCAGCGGCAACAACACCGGCGCTCCCTGCGGTTTGTCGCTGACCCAATCGCACAGCATGGCTATTCAAGGGGCCGCTAACGGTCGTTCGGTGCCGAAAATCGACGACCTGCCGCCCATCTGCGAGAAGCTGCGAAGACCCTTTCGAGGGACAGATAGATGAGCCGCGAAGGAGTCGTACACCTCAATGCCTCGCTCCACTGAGCGCGCGCGATCTTGAGATCATGGCAGCTAAAAAGCCCATTCAGGCCGGCGTCGACTGCGTCCGCGGCATGGTGCGCGAGGGCCTTCGCTCGTACCGGCGTTCTGAGATGCTCCGGCAGGTAAGTCAGTGACAACTCGATGCTGCGCCGGCGTTCCGCAATGTTCTCCCCCGAACGCAGAAAATCGATTGACGCTGCGCTAGTGTAGTGCGCCATAAATAATGTAACTTATAGTATCTTCGTGTCGCCTTTACTAGTAGAAGGCACACGGATGCGAAGAGCAGAGCCAGTCCCATTGACGCAGGAGCAGCGTAGGCAGTTGGAGCGCTACGCGAACGGTCGTCGGGTCGCTGTTCGTCTGGCGTTGCGAGCCAGGATCATCGTGCTCGCCGCCGACGGTCTTGAGAACAAACGGATTGCCGCGCAGCTGTCGGTCTCGCGTCAGTTGGTGGCGCGCTGGCGAAGCCGTTTTCTTGAATCCGGCGTCGCCGGCATCGAAAAGGACGCCCCGCGGCCCGGCCGTAAGCCCGCCATCTGCTCCCCAACAGTGCAACAGATCATCCACAAGACGACCCGCGAAACGCCAGCCAACGCCACCCATTGGAGCCGCCGCACGATGGCCGCCGCGGTCGGCGTCAGCGCCTCCACCGTGGGTCGCATTTGGCGCGCCCACGGCCTCAAGCCGCATCGCGTCAAGACCTTCAAACTCAGCAACGACCCGCGCTTCGCCGAAAAACTCGACGACATCATCGGACTTTATCTCAACCCGCCCGAGCATGCCCTCGTTCTTTGCCTCGACGAGAAGTCACAGATTCAAGCCCTCGACCGCACCCAGCCCGGCCTGCCCCTGAAAAAGGGACGCGGCCGGACCATGACCCACGACTACAAACGCAACGGCACAACCACCTTGTTCGCCGCGCTCAACACGCTCGACGGCTCGGTGATCGGAACCTGCATGCCCAAGCACCGCCACCAAGAATGGCTGCGCTTCTTGCGCTTGCTTGAAAACCAGACCCCCAAGGACAAGCAGATCCATTTGATCGTGGACAACTATGCCACTCACAAACACGCCACGGTGAAACGCTGGCTGCAGCGCAATAAACGCTTCCACGTCCATTTCACGCCCACCTCAGCGTCGTGGCTGAACATGGTGGAGAGGTTCTTCCGAGACCTCACCGATAAGCGCATCCGCCACGGTGTCTTTCGTAGCGTCGGCGAACTCACCACCGCCATCGAAGACTACATCGCTCGACACAATCAGCAGCCCAAGCCCTTCATCTGGACTGCTACCGCTTCCGACACCCTTGAGAAGGTCAAGCGCGGCAAAGCCGCTCTTCTTAAGGTTCAATCTGATTGACGCACTACACTAGAGTGTCGACGGTAAGCAGCCAGCGGTGTGGGATCGTACCAGACAGGGTACGCTGCTGCAATGCGCTTCCACATGTCCCAGTCGAGGGCGTAACGAAAGTCTGTACGGAACCCACCGAGTGCCTCATACGCGTCACGTCTGACGACGATCGCGGGCGTCTGAAAGCTGAGCTGCTCAAAAAGCATCTCAAGCCAGTTCTCGACGATGCCAGCGTGGGTGGCCCGATTTCTGGATATCAACGCTCGCTTTTCGCCGTCGCCACCGATCAAATAATGCTGGACGTATGCGGCTCCTAATTGCGGACGATTTTCGACCGCGAACCTGAGAGTTGAGTAGAAGCCAGGGAGGACCAGATCATCCTGGTGAAGTAGATGTATCCACTCGCCCGTGGCCCGTTCGAGTGCGCTATTCCAGGCGGAGGCTAGCCCACCATTCTCACCTCGCCCATAGTATTCGACTCGCTCGCCCCCAAATCTCGAGGTCATTGCACGGACATCACCATCGCGGGAGCCGTCGTCCACCACGCAGATCTGCATTGCATCGCGACCCGGGTCTTGCTGCAGGACCCCCTCTAGCGCCGCTTGGAGGTAGCTCGGGTTTGGGTTGTACGTCGGAATCATTACAGACCAGAATGGACGTGGAGAAATCGCGGGCGGCGCAGCGATCGTAGGCGGATTTGTCTGCTCTGGGGGCTGCATCTGGGAGGTTCAAATCTAACGTACTAGTGCCGCCGATCCCTGTGCTCGAATGCCTTTGGGACCGCGGTGAACGTTCTCGACAACCATCCAAGAGCGCGAATCGGCACAAGCCAATGTCCGACGTGCACGCATAGGTCGAGGGTCGATGGCCTGCCTTGCCTAAACGCTTCACGAAGCAGCAGCCAAAAATCCGAAGAACCGGATTGTTGCTTCGCCGCCTCGCAGCTTAACCAAGTCAGCAGGTACGATGCGTAGGCTTCCGGGCTAACGAGATGGCGACTTTCACGGATCCATTTGAAAGCAACATGCCAAGACTGATCTTGGCTCTCGCGGGCGCGCCCCGAATCGATACTCCAGACGGCTAGAGGCTGCGGGGTGTTCGAGCGCGGGTCGACGACGAATTCCACGGGCACATCCGCATTTGCGGCGCGCAAGATCCAGTCGAGATCTTCGCCCAAGACAAGGTCCTCTCGAAACGAAACGGCGATCAGGAGCCTTCGTGGGGCGAGTAGCGTTGAGGTCTGAATATACCCTCCTCCCCCAAACAGGCTGCGTCGCCGAAACAGATAGTCTCCAACGGATTCGTCAGCCGCCGGTAGTCTGCGCGGCCAGCGCCATTCAGACACTCCGTCCCGAGCAAACACGCCGCACGAAACAACCACAGGTCCGGAATTGAATTTCGCGGCAATCGCCATCTGTCGATCGAGCTTCTCTGGCAACCAGAAGTCGTCATCGTCAAGAAAGGCGACCCACTCGCCCCGACACTCACGAACGCCGAAATTGCGCGCCGCGGATGCTGACAACGGCCGATGAAACGGTAAGACGCGCAGCCGCTCATCATCGATTTCACCGAGTCTCCGCCGAGTGATTTCATGATCGGACGCCGGAACGACAATAGCCTCGATCTCACGGAGCGTCTGACTCAGGACGCTTTCGACAGCCCTGACCACTAGCTCGGGCCGCTGCACGGTGGGTATCACCACTGAAACCATTGGCCTCAACCCAAAGAGTAATCCCTAGCCCACATTATTCACCAGCTGACGGTGAAAGCGGGCGAATGGCGCACCCTACGTCTACATACCGTCTGAAACTCGTCGAGGAGTTGCCTCCGAGGCTCGCTAAGATAGTCCGACTCGACTCCGAGTTGAGCGGGAGTAGCTGAATAATGAGTTCGGGATTTCATTCGGACGAAGCTTCGCCCGCCAAGACTCGAAAGTCCAAGGACTCCGTAGTGATTAACGGTTACAGTCAAAGTGGCGATCAGCGGAGTTTGGCGCTGCTGGTGATATTGGCCGCTGTTGTGTTGATTGCAGTGCTGCTGACGCCACGAGTGCTCGACGAGGTGTCACCGGTGCTGGCTAACGGACCGGCAGCGCTCTATCGGACGTTGGCGGACGAATTTGTTTTGAACCCGTGGTTTTACGCGGTTCTTAGCGTCGTACTATCGCTAGAAATATTTTTTCCGGCAAAGCTAGGCCAGTCGCCCGCGAGCCTTGGTGCTGGATTTGACGCATCGTTTTGGTTCGTCCTCTTCGCGTTTCAGAAAGCTATTGTCTTGCCGGCTGTTGCCGTGATTTTGCGACTGACATTCGACAGTCACCTGTCATTTTTACGGATCGAAGCAGTGGAGAGTTGGCCCTGGGTCGCGCGTGTCACGCTGGCCGTGCTGTTCGGGGATTTCGTATTTTGGTTCAGCCACGTCGTTCGGCACAAAATACAGGCGATGTGGGCGTTCCACGCCGTTCACCATTCACAACGACAATTGAACTTCTTTTCTGAATTTCGCGTTCATCCGGGTGATTCCCTACTCGTCTATGTAATCAACTTCATTCCGATCTTGGCAGTCGAGAGAGGATTCGCGACCGTATTGGCGATCGTCCTATTGCGAGAGTGGCACACATTCTTCTACCACTCGAACGTGCGTACGAACTTCGGTATCCTCCGCTACGTCCTGGTCACGCCGCAGTCGCACCGAATCCACCACTCATCCGAACCCCGCCATCGGGATAAGAACTTCGGCCTAACGTTTAGTATTTGGGACCATCTCTTCGGCACTCAGTATCGCGGCTACGATGAGTATCCGGACACTGGGATTGAAGAGGACTTTCCAGTGGAGCAAAACCAAGGGCCCCTACGGGCTGTGCCTGCGCAACTGATCTATCCATTCCGGGCGCTTTTCAGACGGCGCTCGTAGAGGTGTCAGCATCGAATGCCTTTGCGGCCGCCGTAAAGTCTTTCGCGTCTTAATCGCCGATCTCGGATGATAGGCTGGGATGTCCCGGAGGACCGCAGTCTGCTAATCGTGCAGCCGTCGAGAGACCAGGCAGAAAAGAAGAGCCGCGTTGGGTGGCCGGATAGATACCGGACCTTCGCGATGGTCTGCGTTAACACGGTCCTTGCAGGACTGCTCGTCTTGATGATTCTCCATCTCCTGCTGCCCGTCGAAGAGTTGATATGGGACCAGAATCTTGGCGGTCAACGGCTGTCTCAAACATTTGTAGCGGCCCACTACTACTCATCCGATCCCGAGGCGACAGCCGGGGTCCTCAGGGACTGGGATCGGTACATACTGAACGGCCATTGGCAGGTACATCCATGGACCGGGCTCATCAATCGAGAATTCACGGGGCGCTACCTTAGCGTCGGCGCTGACGGTCGACGGGGTGGGATCGCCCCCGACGCCGCCCGCGCTGCTCTTGGCCCCTACGTGGTCTGGGTGTTTGGCGGGTCAACTGTGTTCGGCTGGGGCCTGCCGAATTCGTCTACCGTCCCATCATTTCTGCAGGTGGCCTTGCAAGCCGAAACGCCCACGAGGCAGGTCGAAGTCATCAATTTCGGAGTGCCGTGGTACAACTCCTCACACGAAACAGCTCTGTTGATGTCGAACCTCCGCGACTCCGAGGACCCTCCCGACCGCGTTGTTTTTCTAAACGGACTGAACGATCTGGTGCATAGCGTTTTCTACCAAAGCGAGTCACCGCTACACCCGCGGCTCAGCGAGGCATGGGAGGAGCAACTGGCGGGATTGTTCGCCGGGCCCCCCTGGATTCGCCTCGAACCCGCGTTCCCGCCGCTTCGGCTACTGGCCAAGCTGCGACCTGCGGACAACCCCCCATTCGGAGGCAAAAAGCTCGATGGAGCTGGCGATCAGCCATCCGCAATTCGACAGGCTGCCCGTCGCTACGAGACAAATCATCGTGCCGCTCGTGCTCTCGCCGAAAGCTTCGGCGTGGACTCATTGTTCTTGCTCCAGCCTGTCCCGACGTGGCTGGCTGAGGATCGGGTCTCGACTGCCGATGCAGACTATCGAGCCTTCAGCAAATACGTGTTAGAGAGCTGCGGCCCGACGTTGCTTGATTTTCGTTCAGCACTTGGTAGTCTTGAGACCAATTTCGCGATGTCCGTTGAAGAAAATGGGGTCCATTACAGCGATGCGGCGGCACAGGTGTTAGCGGATGAAATTGCAGCGGTAATGCTTGCGGAGCCTGATTCTGAGTGACGGATATCGCGTTCGTTCTCGTGCACTACCATTGCGCGGACCTTCTGCGACGCGCCGTCGGAGCGATACTCGCGGACCTTGGCGCCAGCGGCATCGCCGCTGAGATTTTAGTAGTCGACAATGGCAGCGACCACGCTGAGCGGCAAGTGTTGGCGGAGCTGCCGATTCGATGTTTGTCGCCGGGGTCGAACACGGGTTATGCGGCGGCACTAAACGAAGGGGCCCGCAACACTCGGGCCAGTGTCTTACTGCTCATGAATCCGGATGTTCTTGTGCTCCCGGGTTGCACTTCCACGCTTGTCCGAGCGCTACAAGATGGGGCGAGCGTCGCAGGGCCTCGATTCTACTGGGATGTCAAGAAGCAGTTTTTGATGCCGCCGACCGAACAAAGAACCATCACGGCAGAACTCACGGGTGCAACCGCCGAGTGGAGCGCCGTTTCGGCGCGTTGGGCACGTCGGCGCTGGCGACGCCATGCCCGGCGCCATTGGTGCGCGAGAGAACCGATCGCAACCGCTTGCCTGAGTGGAGCGATGCTGGCGGTTCGGCGGGACGCAATCGAAAAGATCGGCCCTTTCGACGAAGAGTTCCGCTTGTACTTTGAAGAGCAGGATTGGTTGACGCGTCTTGTTGCCAATGGTCTAACCCCGCTCTACCTGCCGGCTGCGGAAGCGATCCATCTGTTCAATCAAAGCGCGGTCAGAGAGCCAATGACCGCGAAGTGGGAAGCCGAGTCGTGGAGCCGGTTTGCTGCCAAACATCACCCTGCGTGGCTTCCGGTAGCCGTAAGTGCACTGCGATCTAGTGTAGTGCGCCATAAATAATGTAACTTGTAGTATCTTCGTGTCGCCTTTACTAGTAGAAGGCACACGGATGCGAAGAGCAGAGCCAGTCCCATTGACGCAGGAGCAGCGTAGGCAGTTGGAGCGCTACGCGAACGGTCGTCGGGTCGCTGTTCGTCTGGCGTTGCGAGCCAGGATCATCGTGCTCGCCGCCGACGGTCTTGAGAACAAACGGATTGCCGCGCAGCTGTCGGTCTCGCGTCAGTTGGTGGCGCGCTGGCGAAGCCGTTTTCTTGAATCCGGCGTCGCCGGCATCGAAAAGGACGCCCCGCGGCCCGGCCGTAAGCCCGCCATCTGCTCCCCAACAGTGCAACAGATCATCCACAAGACGACCCGCGAAACGCCAGCCAACGCCACCCATTGGAGCCGCCGCACGATGGCCGCCGCGGTCGGCGTCAGCGCCTCCACCGTGGGTCGCATTTGGCGCGCCCACGGCCTCAAGCCGCATCGCGTCAAGACCTTCAAACTCAGCAACGACCCGCGCTTCGCCGAAAAACTCGACGACATCATCGGACTTTATCTCAACCCGCCCGAGCATGCCCTCGTTCTTTGCCTCGACGAGAAGTCACAGATTCAAGCCCTCGACCGCACCCAGCCCGGCCTGCCCCTGAAAAAGGGACGCGGCCGGACCATGACCCACGACTACAAACGCAACGGCACAACCACCTTGTTCGCCGCGCTCAACACGCTCGACGGCTCGGTGATCGGAACCTGCATGCCCAAGCACCGCCACCAAGAATGGCTGCGCTTCTTGCGCTTGCTTGAAAACCAGACCCCCAAGGACAAGCAGATCCATTTGATCGTGGACAACTATGCCACTCACAAACACGCCACGTGAAACGCTGGCTGCAGCGCAATAAACGCTTCCACGTCCATTTCACGCCCACCTCAGCGTCGTGGCTGAACATGGTGGAGAGGTTCTTCCGAGACCTCACCGATAAGCGCATCCGCCACGGTGTCTTTCGTAGCGTCGGCGAACTCACCACCGCCATCGAAGACTACATCGCTCGACACAATCAGCAGCCCAAGCCCTTCATCTGGACTGCTACCGCTTCCGACACCCTTGAGAAGGTCAAGCGCGGCAAAGCCGCTCTTCTTAAGGTTCAATCTGATTGACGCACTACACTAGAAGGAGTTTGCGATCGCATATGCCACCCAACGCTTCTGGTCGCCCTCCTCGATTGGACCTATCGGAAATCAGCAAGGACGGTGATCGGCCAAGCTGGATCGAGGTCTCGCCATTTTTTCGGGGCTTTCCGGCTGGAGCGACATTACTGCCGGACGGCCAACAGCCAGACTGGAAATTTCCAACAGAGATCTGGGACTATTTGGCCCCCGGCAGGTACTTCCTAACGGTCGGTTCAGCAAACGGAACGGAGCTGTCGCGGGCGGTATTCGAGAGGCCCGCGGAGCCTCGATAGAGTGGAGTCCTCGCGCAAAATCAATTGATGCCTTCGAAGAATTCTAATCTCGCCGGGCAGGTTGAGTACCACGACCAAGCTGCCGTCAAGGGTTGGGCGATTGACGTCGCGTCGACTGAGCGTCCGGTTTCGATCCAGGTGGTAGTGGCCGGGCGAGTAGTCTCCGAGCTTGCGGCTTCTACTTTTCGATGGGACCTAATGCAGAAGTTCGAGAGCAGTGGTAACCACGGGTTCGTATATCATTTGCCTCAAGAAATTCTCGCCTCCGGCCCGCTGCAAATGAATGTTAGGTTCAGCGCATCACATCAGAGTCTCGAAGGCGGCGTCTTCGAAACGTCATCTGCCGCCGAGCAAATGCACACGCCGGTCGAAGCCAGCGACCTTACAGGATGCCGTGTCTTGGTTCTCGCCCCGCATCCCGACGATGAATCGCTGACCTGCGGTGGATCGCTGATCAGACACACGCGGAGCGGTGATCGGGTCAAAGTTGTTTTCTTAACTGACGGCTCGAAGGGCAACTTCACTCGCGAATACTCAGATAGAGGCTACGTCGACCTCCGCCGCCGAGAGGCGACCGAGGCCTGCCGTATACTCGGCATCGACGATCTCACGTTTTGGGATCAGCCGGACCGAGGTTTGGCGGTTGTGCCCGAAACTATCTCCGCGTTGTGTTCACTGCTGAATGACTATAAGCCGGGGTTGGTCTACGCGCCTTCGCCTCAGGAGTTTCACCCAGACCACAAGGCCGCGGCTGAGTTGCTATGGAAGGCCGTTGAGCACTCACCGATCGACACTCGAGTCGCGTTCTACGAGTCCAATCGCCCGATCCACGTCAGTCACCTAGTGTAGTGCGCCATAAATAATGTAACTTATAGTATCTTCGTGTCGCCTTTACTAGTAGAAGGCACACGGATGCGAAGAGCAGAGCCAGTCCCATTGACGCAGGAGCAGCGTAGGCAGTTGGAGCGCTACGCGAACGGTCGTCGGGTCGCTGTTCGTCTGGCGTTGCGAGCCAGGATCATCGTGCTCGCCGCCGACGGTCTTGAGAACAAACGGATTGCCGCGCAGCTGTCGGTCTCGCGTCAGTTGGTGGCGCGCTGGCGAAGCCGTTTTCTTGAATCCGGCGTCGCCGGCATCGAAAAGGACGCCCCGCGGCCCGGCCGTAAGCCCGCCATCTGCTCCCCAACAGTGCAACAGATCATCCACAAGACGACCCGCGAAACGCCAGCCAACGCCACCCATTGGAGCCGCCGCACGATGGCCGCCGCGGTCGGCGTCAGCGCCTCCACCGTGGGTCGCATTTGGCGCGCCCACGGCCTCAAGCCGCATCGCGTCAAGACCTTCAAACTCAGCAACGACCCGCGCTTCGCCGAAAAACTCGACGACATCATCGGACTTTATCTCAACCCGCCCGAGCATGCCCTCGTTCTTTGCCTCGACGAGAAGTCACAGATTCAAGCCCTCGACCGCACCCAGCCCGGCCTGCCCCTGAAAAAGGGACGCGGCCGGACCATGACCCACGACTACAAACGCAACGGCACAACCACCTTGTTCGCCGCGCTCAACACGCTCGACGGCTCGGTGATCGGAACCTGCATGCCCAAGCACCGCCACCAAGAATGGCTGCGCTTCTTGCGCTTGCTTGAAAACCAGACCCCCAAGGACAAGCAGATCCATTTGATCGTGGACAACTATGCCACTCACAAACACGCCACGGTGAAACGCTGGCTGCAGCGCAATAAACGCTTCCACGTCCATTTCACGCCCACCTCAGCGTCGTGGCTGAACATGGTGGAGAGGTTCTTCCGAGACCTCACCGATAAGCGCATCCGCCACGGTGTCTTTCGTAGCGTCGGCGAACTCACCACCGCCATCGAAGACTACATCGCTCGACACAATCAGCAGCCCAAGCCCTTCATCTGGACTGCTACCGCTTCCGACACCCTTGAGAAGGTCAAGCGCGGCAAAGCCGCTCTTCTTAAGGTTCAATCTGATTGACGCACTACACTAGTTGATATAAGTGAAGTCCTCCAGACAAAGACCCTCGCGTGCAATGCGTACGCAAGCCAGTTGCGCCACCACCCATATACAGAACTTGCGACTGCCCTGAGCCGCTATCGCTCACTAACGTTGCCTCCCGGTGTGGACCACGCCGAGGGCTTCTTCGTCCTCTCGAGTTCCGAGATGAGGGGCCGCCCCGTGGATTGGTTCACAGTTCGCCAGCACTTGCCGATGGCAGCGTCCGACGAGTCTCGGGGGCCGCTGGTCTCGGTCATTGTTCGAACTCGCGACCGGCCCTTACTATTGCGAGAAGCGCTGTCGAGCATTCTGACGCAAACGTACTCCAATCTGGAGGTCATTGTAGTCGACGACGGCAGATCGGATCGCGGTCAGGGGAATGTGCAAGCCGTGGTGAAGGAATTCGAACGTTTCTTTCCTGTGCGGCTTATTCCTACTGAGGAGCCCGCTGGTAAGGCGGTGGCCGCAACTCTCGGTGCGCGGCAGGCGCGCGGCAAGTATCTAAATTTCCTCGATGACGATGACCTGCTGTATTCCGACCACCTGTCGAAGTTGGTGGGATTTCTAGAATCAACCGGGGAGCGCGTCGCTTACTGCGACTGCGAGCAGAGCCAGTACTGTTGGCGGGACGGCGCGTTTCGACCAGTAGCTGAACGTGAACCGTTCTTTGGGCAGGACTATGACCGTGACCGGCTTTACTTCCAGAATTACATTCCGTTCATGAGCGCGATGTTTCAGCGCAGCCTTGCCGAAGAGGTGGGGTATTTCGATGGCGGTCTCGATGTCCTCGAGGACTGGGACTTCTGGATTAGAGCCTCCGAAAGGACGGATTTCTACCGAGTGCCGGGCGCTACCGCGCTATACAGGCGCTTTGTTGACAGGAAGCATGGTGATCAAGAGGAAACCGTCCATCGCAAGCACGCCGCCGCATGGCAGAAACTCGCCCCGTCGACGCAAGGCGGGATCAGAACTTTGCGGCGCGAGAACGAGAAGCTCACGGCGGCTCTTTCTACGGCCCGCCGAGAGCTGAAAAGCATACACGGTAAATTGTCGTGGCGATGGCTGGGGATAAAGCGGGCGAGTGCGTCTTGGCGCGCCATCGAGGTGCTGCTGGGAAAGAACGCCACACTCCGGGGAGCTACGGCGACGGTCGAGCGTGAAGCCCACGCTGGCCGCCAGACGCCCTACCGGCAATTGGTTCGTGAGTTCCCTGAGTTGTTCTCGTTCGCTGCTCGTCGAGTGTACCGCCGCTTGCAGCGAGTCGGAAGGCCCGCTGTTGATGAGAGCACGCCGATAGAAGTCCGCAGGTACCAACCAGGGGATGAAGAGCAAATCTTGGAACTGTCTCGAGTCTGTTTTGGATCGAAGCAATATCCAAGTCAGTGGCGGTGGAAGTATCTAGAACATATCTGGGGCAATTGCAGAATCGTGGTAGCGGCAGCCGACGATGGGCGACTTCTCGCCCACTACGCCGGGTACCCACTGTGCTTGTACGACGCAACCGATACCAAACCGCGGATCATTACAGCGCTACAGATCGGCGACACGATGACCTCGCCCGACGCTCGCCATCTTGGCAGGCGGCGAACCAGTCTGCTGCGGCGAATCACCGAGCGCTACTTCAGTGAGTTCTGCCACGGTCAGATCGGTTTGAATATTGGATTCAACACCGGAAAAATTCAGCGTTACTACCTCCGGTCTATTGAAGGAAGTCAGTTCTTCGAGGATGTTCCATTCATGGTGCTCGATCTTGCACAGTGGACGCCGGAGCGAGCTTCCGAGGGATACCGTATTCAGCGCGCGGATCTGACTTCCGGCGACTCGACAGCCACCTGGGATGCTCTCTTTTATCGGGTCGCGCACTCTTACGGACTATTGGTCCAGCGAGATGGTGCCTACGTCCGATGGAGATATTCCCTTTGCCCCAACGTCGCCTACTCGCTCTACGCTGCTTACCACAATGATTCGTTGGTTGGCTGGAGCGTCTTTCGGCAGGAAGGCGAGCGGCTAATCTGGGGAGACGGGCTTTTTGAACCGAGCC
Organism: Bryobacterales bacterium; assembly: GCA_965247305.1. Classification (GTDB taxonomy): domain Bacteria; phylum Acidobacteriota; class Terriglobia; order Bryobacterales; family UBA6623; genus CATQHP01. Next base: position 1,429,973 of record OZ252030.1, read on the forward strand.
ATTCGGCGGCGTTCGCCCCTGTCGTCAGTCACGCCTTGGCCCAGCCCGAGCATCTCCGGGCTAGCAGCGTTGAGGGTTGGTTTTCGCGGAATCCGCAGTGGTGGCGCTCCGAGGTTCTGCGGCTGGGCTTCGAGCAGCGTACCGAGCCTGATCGGATTGGTATGATCTACAAGCCATTTCTTGAGCTCGACCCTGGCGATCGGTTCCGGGCGAGCTTGTACTATTCCAAGGGCGACAGCGATCTCTTCTAAGCCAAACAATAGAATCCAGGCAGCCGTACTCTCAGGGTTCCGAGCGCTCGGAGTAATGCAGCCTGGATCGGACGCTGCTGCCTCTCGCCTCGTCGTGGAACCCTTCCTTCACGAGGAGTCGGACCACATCTTCAATCCGCTAACGAATGCGACATTAACGCGGAAGGATCGGTTGCACGGCTACGTCCGGCAGGTACTTCGGGGCAAAATATCGATAGCGGAATTAGATGCCGCGACGCAACAGACCTTGGCTCAGAGGGGCTGGCTGGTGGTGGATTCGGCCAAAGATATGGCGAGTCGGTTTCGCCTCAAGTACGTATCACTCGAAGCCAATACGGACTGTAATCAGAAGTGTTATTTCTGCCCCGTATCGACGGATCCCCGAGAAAGCCACACCATGTCAATGGAGTTTTACGAGCGAATTGTGCAGCAGATTGCCGCTCATCGGGATACGGTCGAGGGCGTGTCGATGATTCACTACAACGAACCGACGATTGACCGTTTTTTCCTTCAACGAATCGACCTACTAAAAAAGTACGGGCTTCCGCCGGCGGTTCTCAGCAACGGGACTGGCCTGAGCCCACAACGCGTTGACGAAATCATCGCCGCGGGAGGCCTGCTATACCTTTCGATCAATTTATCGACTCTAGACAACTTGAGATATGCGGCCGAGCGCGGCCAAGACCACCTCGAGCCCGTTCTTCGCAACGTCGACTACTTGAGTACCCGTCGGATTGCGCCCCGAATGGAAATCGTCGTGCTCGGCCGTGGGGATCGTCAGCACGAGTCGGACTTTCAACAGATCGAAGAGCGCTACGCAGACACACTGTTCGACATCAAGTACTACAAAGTGATGGACCGTGCCGGCGCCGTTGAGGTCGGACTCAAGCCGGCGTCTTTGGAGGCACGCTTATGTGGCTGTGAACAGACCGGCTCGCGTCCCGTCGAGTGGGCACATATTACGCCGCGCGGAAAGTGCGTATTGTGCTGCCAGGACTATCACGAAAAGCACGTGATAGGCGATCTCAACGAGCAAAGTCTGGACGAGATACTGAGCGGACCTGAGATGGCACGCCTACGTCGCTGGGTCTACGGGATAGACGAAGCGCCGACAGAATTCATCTGCCGTGGCTGCGTTTTTGCCCGCCGGAATTAGCGCCGTCCCTTGGAACAGCGTCCTGATGGCCTCGCCGCGGATATATTACCTGGCTCCAGACGACGATCGACCCAGTTGGGGCACTGGTCTTCTTTACCATCACGTTCGGTTGCTGCGAGAGATCGGGTTCGACGCCTGCGTACTACATCGGCGGAAGGGCTTTCGTATGTCCTGGCTCGACACTACGCCGGAGATCCGATATTTGGACGCACGCTTTCGACCTGACCCATCTGACCTGCTGGTGGTTCCCGAGGTTCTCGCTCATTTCGACAAAGTCTATGCGTTCGCATGTCGGCGGATTGTTTTCGTGCAGGGCAGCTTTCTAATTCAAACCGGATTTGACCAAGCCGTCGACTACCGAGAACTCGGCTACGACGCCGCGATGGCGGTCTTACCTCATGTCTGTGAAATTGTCGGTCGCCACTGCGGCCTTACGCCGAAATTGGTTCCGCCGTTCATTGCTCCTTACTTTTTTGCCGACGACAATGAGCTTATGCGTCCGAGACGGCGCCGAATCTTGCTTGTCGGCAAGCCCGAATACCGTCAGGCCGGTTACCTCGATTACGACATCGCCACCAAGATTTTGGGTCGATTGCTACAAAGCCGGCCTGAATGGAGCCTCGTGGAACTCACTGGGCAGACCCATCGCGAGACCGCGAAAACGATGAAAGACTCGGCTCTACTTTTGAACCTCAATACTCTCGAGGCATTCAACACCACGGTACCGGAAGCGATGGCCGCCGGATGTCTGGCGATCTGCTACGAAGCGTACGGGGGCCAAGACTTTCTTCGACCCGGCGAAAACGCTTTCGTTTGGCCCAACAACCATGTCTATCCGCTGCTCGATCACTTGTGCGGGCTGATCGACCGATACGATCAGGAGGCGGACCAGTTGGTAGCGATGCGCCGCGCCGCGATTGCAACCGCCAGAAGCTTCCAAGAAGCTCAAACCGCGCAAGCTCTGCGGGAGTTCTTCGAGCCGTTGGTTAACGGATGAGGTTCGAGGATCTGCCGCCAGTCGGGTATGGGTGCTCGCCGATACACAGGGGAGCGTTCGTCGAACTGGGGGGATCCATTGAAACCGCCGTTTCCACGGGCTATCGCCTGTTCGACACGGCCGAGGTCTACGGAAGCGAAAGGTTGATCGGTCGCATCCTCAATGGCCCGAACGGTGTACGCAGGCAGGATATTTACATCGTTAGTAAGCTCTGGAACACGAATCACTCGGCGGCGAATGTCTCCGACGCCGCGGAGGCTTCTTTGAAGCGTCTCGGGCTGGAGTATCTAGACCTATATTTGATTCACTCCCCCGAAAGCTGGCGGCATGACGCTCCACTGGGTGAATTGGGTGAGCTGACTGCCGAGCAGATTCAGCGGCGGGCGATTCCGAGAAACAACGACGGAACGGTTGCGACGATAGATATCCCGCTAGCGGAAACTTGGACAGCCCTGCAGACCCTGCAGAGGCGGGGCCTGACGCGAGCGATTGGGGTAAGCAATTTTGAGGAAAGTCACTTGAGTGAGTTGCTTGATCTCGGAGGCGTGAGTCCGTTAGTGAACCAGGTGCATTGCGGGCCATACTGTCCGCGCGGGGCGCTAGTTGAGTACTGTCGGCGCAACGGTGTCGAAGTCATGGCGCACTCGCCGTTCGCCGCTCAGGGTCTGCTTGACGAGCCCGTCTTGCGATCGATCGGCAGTCGCTACGGAAAGAGCCCCGCGCAAGTATTGCTGAGATGGTATGTAGATCGTGGGTTCGTGCCACTGCCGTCGACGACGAATCGACGTCATCTCGCCGAGAATCTGGACGTGCTCGATTTCAAGCTGAGTTCGCTCGACCTAGCAGAGATCCAGGGCTTGCGCCGGTTGGGAAATTAGGTCGAGAGGAGGGGCGACAGCACATCGGCCGAGCCTATGCTGGTCTCAACTTGAGGCGAGCAACTTCACTTGCTCCAGGGCCCGAAACGGTTGCCGCTTTCCGAAGGATCGCGAAACGCCCCGACGTAGAGACCTCGGCAGCAGACCCGCCGCGACTTCTGCCGCGGACGCCAACGCCAGGGGCACGACGCGAAAAGGCGCCGCTGCTCCTAGCACGGCTTCGACCTTATGAAAGCCGGCTCGGCGCATCGAGGCAGCTAGTGAGCGATAGCCATACTCCTGCAAGTGTAGTCCGGTTGCAACCGCGTCGAATTCCCGCGAGACATCATGTGGCCCTAAGAGGATGTTTGGAGTAATCAGAAGGTAGCGTCCCGCGGGCTTGAGCACCCTTCTTACCTCGAGGAAGTGATCGTTGAGATCTTCCGGATGGAGATGCTCGACGAAGTGACAGCTGAACGCGAGATCGACATTTGAACTTCCAATTTCGCTTCGAGTCTCAGCGGGGGCCAGGTACGTTACGACTGCCTGCTTTTGAGGCATCGAACCGGCGGGTATTGTACAAGCATCGATTGCAGTCACCCTCATTAAATGAGGATGCGATTCTGCGATGGCCACACGCAATGCCCCATCACCCGATCCAAACTCGACGAAACTGTTAGCCTCAGCGAGCAACGGGTCTAATATTTCGCGAAGAAGTGTCAGTTGTCGGCTGCTGTTTTGCTGGACCCGATGAAGGAGGCCCATACCGCCAAGACCAGCGTACAGTTCGTCGTAAACATCCCAATACAGACTTTGCCGCTGCGTTTTGTTGGCAGCGCGCAGACGGTCGGCCAGCCGCCGTTCAAGATCGTAGTGCTGACGCGCCTCCGCGCGATACTCAGTTCCCTCTTCCATATCACAGCTCGGAATTTTCCACTCGCCCTCCGCGGGCTATGGAGTCCAATGCGCCAATTGCGGCGGCTGAGAAGAAGTCGGCGATCTTTCTGCTCCCTGACCGCGTATAGTGCATCGGGTCGGCGAAGTCTCTGTCGTCAAACTCTAGTTCGACCGCTAAGTCAGCAAGGATCAAATCTTCTGTTTCGGCCACCTCCCGGAGGACTTCATTCAGGACCTCCAACTGGGCAGGCACGGATTCTCCGCCAATTCCCAGCCACGACTCTAGATACAGCAGGTCATCTTCCCGCTGGGCCGCCCGAACCCGAATTGGCTGGGTCGCCAGTATCACATCCGCTCCCGCCGAACGAGCTATCGACACGAAGCTGCTGACGTTCCTTTGAAAAACATCCCGCGCTTCTGGGTCAATTTCCGTGGCAACGTCGGAATCGGGACTTCGCGGGAGGAGTAGCTGACGCACCCGTTCCAGCAAAACGCTTCGGTCCCATATGGCCGGCGGGCCGACAGTGAATCCCAAGGCCTGCAATTGTCTTTCGGCGTGGCCGGCCTCATATTGTCGATCGAAAGGCCGATGGGCGGCCGGCTGGAGATCGTTGATGCCCTGAAAAAGAATCACCACGTCGGGCCGAAGATCCTGATCGCGAATAAGGAGTGAGATCGTATTCTCGAGGCTCGTCCAGCCTGGAAATCCGGCGTTCCACACTTCGATCTCGCGTCCGCTCGCTCGCAAACGCGTCTCTAGCATCCATGGCCAGGACTGATCGTTGCTTTCGGCAGTGAGGTCGAAGGTCGTGGAACCACCCGAACAGACCAAGCGCAGGGTGCCTGGAGGAGCATCGCGCGGGCGCTCCGGTGACCGATAGCCCGCGGAGTTGAGCGATGCTGATCGCCCCTGGCGCGTAACGTCGGCACCCTCTCGCGGCGCAGTGTTCAAATACGGATGTCGCCGGTACAGCTCCAGGGCGTCTTGTACTCTACGGTATTCCAAGACGGCCGCGGCTTGTGGCCAGTCACCGTAGGCGAGGCGCAAGGCTACCCGTGTGAAGCTCTCAGTTGCGACCAACAAGACAGCAGCACTGACGATTGCCCAAATTGAGACGGCGGTTAGGCGGCTGCGGCTGTTCATCTGGCAGGCACCATAGTACCGTTTGCATCTTCAAGAAATTCGAATAATGCACCGTAAGAAACCCATTGCAGTTGACGCACGGTGCGAGCTGAGTCGGCAGCGGGAAAGAGAGCCGCACATTAGCAGGCTAAGTGCTACGCTGTAAGACCTCCGGCATCTGCGCCTAGGCGTGGCAGCTCCGGATGGATGGAATGGGAGTCAGCTCGACCGCGTTAGTCGCTGGAACGCACTCTTCTACTAACAGCCACAAGTTGGTTAGCGTTGTCATTCCGACCAGGGCGCGAGGCCCGCTGGTGGCGCGAACCGTCCAGTCGATTCTCGCGAGCCCTGAAGATTTCGCGGAAGTCATCGTAGTCGACCAAAGTCCACAAAAGGACACGTTTGAAGCAGCTTCACCGTACTTAAGCGATCCTCGATTTCAATACATTCACAGCTCGACGGTGGGGATCTCCGCGGCCCGAAACATCGGTGTTGCCGCATCTGCCGGGGCAATTGTCGTTCATACCGATGACGACTGCGAAGTTCCACCGGGATGGGTCAGCGACGTGGTCAAAATCTTTGACCGCCACCCCGACGCCGATATGGTGTTCGGGAGTGTTCTCTCGGGACCGTGCCCGCCCACCGGTTGCATTCCTAGCTACCAGGTCAAGAAGCCGCTTTTGATTAATGGTGTTGTCAACAAACATCGCGTCGAGGGAATAGGCGCTTGCTTCGGATACCGAAGGACTTTGTGGAACGAGCTAGGCGGGTTTGATGAGCTGCTCGGAGTTGGCGGTCATTTCCCGTCCGCGGAGGAGGCTGATCTGATGATTCGCGCTCTTGAGGCTGGAAATAAAGTTCTCGAAACACCCGAACTGGCCGTGATCCACCACGGCTTTCGGACCTGGGACGAGGCCGGTGTGCTGATCCAGGCACACTTATTCGGCATCGGCGGGATGTCCGCGAAACAGATCAGGCGAGGCTGTTGACCTTACCTTTATACATTGTCGCGATTGGCGTTGCGATGGGCTGTTGCCGGGCCATCAGTCGATTTCGGACACCACCCGCCGAGACTACCCAGGCTAGTCGCGTTTCTGCGTGGTTTCGCTGAAGGCTGGGACCAGCCTTGTGGCTCCGATGGTCGGTTTATAGCTAACCCGCAACTCTCACCAAATGACGGCGAACCACACCATAGGGCCGATTCTCCCAATCAGGCGAGTAGCTGATTGACAACGTCGCCGTGGACATCGGTGAGTCGGAATTCTCGTCCCGAATAGCGATACGTGAGTTTCTTGTGATCGAGACCGAGCAGGTGCAGAATCGTCGCGTGTAGATCGTGGAAATGGACCTTGTCTTCCACGCTGTAGTAGCCGTATTCGTCGGTGCGGCCGAGGTTCACGCCGGCCTTGATTCCGCCACCGGCCAGCCACATCGTGAAACCGTGCGGGTTGTGATCGCGGCCATCGGCGTTTTCGGCGGTCGGCGTGCGCCCGAATTCGCCGCCCCAAATCACGAGCGTGTCTTCGAGCAAACCGCGGCTTTTCAAATCCGTAAGAAGGCCGGCGATTGGCTTGTCGGTCTCCAAGCATTTTTCGGTGATGTCTTTTTTTAGGCTGGAGTGATGATCCCAGCCGTTGCTGTTGCACTGCACGAAGCGCACTCCGCGCTCGCAGAATCGCCGCGCCATCAAACACTGCAATCCAAAGTCTTCAGTGAGCGGATCGTCAAGACCGTAGAGCCGTCGGGTCGCCGCTGTTTCAGCGCTGATGTCCTGCACTTGCGGAGCTGCCGCCTGCATCCGGAAGGCCAATTCAAAGCTCGAAATGCGGCTCTCGAGTTCGCTTTCGTAGCCGACACGCTCGCGGTGATCCACCGACAAATCGCTCAGCAGATTGAGCTCGAGCCGCTGCAGATCGGCCTGATTGCGGCCATCGCCGATGAAGGGAAACTTCGCGTCCTTGGCTCTTGCGTTGCCGTACCCGAGCGGTGTTCCTTGGTACGCGGCGGGCAGAAAGGCGGAGCTGAAGTTGTTCGCCCCGCCTTCGGCCAAGGCCTGACTCATCGTGATGTAGCCGGGCAGGTCTTGATTTTCCGACCCGAGCCCGTAGGTAATCCACGAACCCATCGCCGGCCGAATGAACGTATCGCTGCCCGTGTGCCACTCGAGCACCGCTCCGCCGTGGCGCGGATTCGAACAGTGCATCGAGCGAACAAACGCAAGCTCGTCCACCTTGGTTGCGACGTTCGGGAACAGCTCGCTCACCCAAGCGCCGCTGTCGCCGTGCTGCTTGAACTCGAACGGCGAGCCGATCAAGTCGCCGCCGCGCCGGGGAAACGAAATGACGCGAGGGCCGGCGAAAGGCAACGGTTTGCCACTGTCGCGGTTGAGGATCGGCTTGGGGTCGAAGGTGTCAATATGCGACGGCCCGCCAAACATGTACAGCATGATGACCCGCTTGGCGCGCGGAGCGAAGTGCGGCGCGCGGACGGCAAGAGGGTTAGCCGCCTCGGCTTCTTCGGCCAAAAGCGCGGACAATGCGATTGAGCCAAAGCCCGCGCCCATGCGGCTCAAAAGCTCTCGTCTGGATATTGGCATCATCGGGTTCAGTTCTATTCTATGGCGGCGCTACATCACGTAGACGAATTCGTTCGACGACAGCAGTACGCGGCACAGCGCTTGCAAGGCCCGCGTCCGCCGCTTTGTCGGATCGGACTCCGTCATTGCGCCTTCGTATTGTTCGAGAAACTCCTTCGATCGGCCAATTTCCGAGGCGCTAGGCGGCCGCAAATGCACCGTGTGATATGCCGCCGCAATGCTGTCATCGGTTGCCTCGATTCGCTTGGCGATCGCCAGCGCGGCGTTCTCGACATGCTCGCTATTCATCATGAACAGCGCCTGTGGAGCAACCGTCGTCGTCGCGCGCTTCCCCTTGATCGTCGATGGATTTGCAAAATCGAACGTCTCGAACACGTCGAATAGCGCGCTGCGGATCACGGGCAGATAGACGCTGCGCCGATTCGAATCGTACAGCGCCGGATCGCGCGACTTGCCGTCGTTTAGGTTGACGAAGTTGACATGAGTCATCGCCTTGCCGCCGGCCTGTATGTCCAGGCGGCGCGACACCGCGAGCAGTGAGTCGCGGATTACCTCAGCCTCCACGCGCCGACGATTCATTCGCCAAAGCAGACGGTTCTCGGGATCCACTTCCGCATAGCGTGGGTTGGGTTCGCTGTTCATCTGGTATGCCTGCGAGAGCATCACGAGGCGGTGCATCGCTTTGATCGACCAGCCGCTCTCGACGAAGCGCACCGCCAGCCAATCGAGTAACGCCGGGTTGTCGGGCCTCGCGCCTAACAGCCCAAAGTTGTCGGTCGAACGAACGAGTCCCTCGCCAAAGTGGCCCTTCCAAATGCGGTTGATCATCACGCGCGCCGTCAGCGGATGGTCGGGCTGTGTTAGCCATTGCGCGAGTTCGAGTCGGCCGCTGCCGCCGGTGCCGATCGAAGCCCGCCGACCGCCGAGGATGCGCGGGAACCCTCGCGGTGCCGGCTCGCCGGGCGTCAGGTGGCTTCCCCGCAGCATGATGGGCAGATCGGCAATCTCCCCTTCCGCGACCGCCATCGCCTTGGGAATTGCTTCATACTGCTGCTTGGCTTTCTCGATTGCCTTCTTGTGCTCGGCGATGACTTCCTTCGGAGTGGTCGCGCTGTTCGAGTTGGTGACGAAATCGTCGTGGAAGTCGAAGCTGTCTTCGATCTCACTGAGCCGTTCTTCGTCAGCCGCGCTATTGAGTGCGACGGCGTTGAGCTTAGATGTCACGCGGTACGTCAGCACGGTTTTCGTGCTCGTAAAGATGCCAAGCAGCGAGTAGTAATCCGCAGTTGGCATCGGATCGAATTTGTGGTCATGGCAACGCGCGCAGTCGACCGTAAGGGCGATGAAGGCGCGAGTCGTGGTCGCGAGTTGCTCGTCGGCGAAGTCGAGCCTCTGCTTGACCGGGTCGTCCTCGCCGACCATTTTCGGACCAAGCATCAGGAAGCTGGTCGCGATCAAGCCCTCGGCGCGGTTCTCGTCACCCCAGTCGGTCAGCAGATCGCCGGCCAGTTGCTCGCGCACGAATTGGTCGTAGGGCTTGTCGTCGTTGAACGCTTTGATGACGTAGTCGCGGTAGCGCCAGGCGTCGCCGTGAACGATGTTGTCATCCATGCCGTTGCTGTCGGCATAGCGCGCGACATCGAGCCAGTGGCGACCCCAGCGCTCGCCGTAGCGGGGCGAGGCGAGCAGCCGGTCGACGACTTTGGCGAAGGCTTCGGCGCTCTCATCGGCGACAAAGGCTTCGACTTCGTCCGCCGTCGGCGGCAGGCCGTGTAAATCGATCGTCGCCCGCCGGATCAGGGTAAGCTTGTCCGCCGGAGCGGCCGGCCGGAGCCCTTTGTCCGCGAGCGCCGCGCGCAAGAAGCGATCGATCGGCGAGCCGGGCCCATCCGGGATCGGCTGTTCGGCTACGGGCTGAAAAGCCCAGTGCGATTTCTGTTCGGCGCTGAAACCGACTTCGTCGGTCGGGCTCCCCCTTTTTCTAGTGACAGGTGCGCGATAGGACCCCGGCCACGGCGCTCCCTCTTCGACCCAACGAGTGAGCGCCGCAATTTCCGTCAACGGCAGCTTCGTTTTCGGCGGCATTTGCACGAACGTGTCGTGGTTTACCGCAAGGATGAAAAGACTCTTGTCCGGCCGCCCTGGAACGAGCACCGGCCCAGAACGACCGCCCTCGAGCATGGCGGCCAGCGAGTCCAGCCGGAGCCCGGCTTGCCCCTCGCCGCTGTTGGGACCGTGGCAGGCGTAGCAATTATTTGCGAGTATCGGCCGGACCTGCTTCTCGAATAAGTCGCCGCTCTGAGCGAACGCTCCGGCCGCGATCACAACGACGCCAGCGGCCAGAATCAGTCTTCTGAACCATTGCTTACCGCAAGATCCTGTCACTCCAATGCGCACGGCCGTCAAACCACGAGTTGAGAGTATCACGAGGCCGCTGATTCAAGCGGAGTGTAGGTTGAACCGACGTATAAGCTCTGCCACCCGCGACAACGAAAAGTGACAACAGCAGGCGAGCCGCTGGTCGCGAGGCCAAGGACTGAAATCGAGCGTAGCCCCATTTTCCTGTCGCCGTGTTTGCTCAACGCCTTCTTCGCGGCCGGCAGTTCCAGGATAAGACCCTTGTCAAGGGACTTTCGGGATATGCCGCCCGGGCGCAGCTCCGCTGTCGAATCGAAATGTCCGGAAATGTCCGGAAATGGCCAGATTTGGCAGGATTTTCTGTAAATTCTCGAGCCTCCTTGCAGGGCTTTTTTCAAGGCCCACGTATAGTGTAAGGCCCGTGTGTCCGGTTTTCGGCCGACCGTAACGCTAGGTTACTGATTTTAAAGAGAAAAGAAATTTCAAAATCGCAGGACGACCGTTTGGGCGGGTTCCGTTTTGGCCGTTGTGAGACTTAATCGCCCTATTTTACGAATATTGAGATCGCTGGAAGCGGTTGATTCGTAATGGCTTTATGGAGTGCACCCCAAAACTGAGACAGATGAAAGTGGGACAATTTTCAGTGAATGGAAAAGGAGTCCCCGATGAGAGAGAGAAAAGATAGGGTTGCGAGGAAGCAGCGCTCGTATGAAGTTGAGTTCAAGGAATTGGCGGTAAGCCGCATGCTTCGCGGTGAGAACGTCGTCAAATTGAGCGGTGAGTTGGACGTGCGGCGCAGCGTGTTGTATCGCTGGCGCGACACCTACCGCGCCGAGGGACGCAGCGGTCTTGAGCGGCGTCAAGGGCGGCCGCGTCCCGGACAAGAGGTTGTGCAATTGGATAGCGATCCGAGCGCCGATCGCATTGCCGAACTCGAACGCCTAGTCGGTCAACAAGCGGCGGAATTGGATTTTTTCGAACGAGCCTTCAACGCCTTAAAACCGGCGATGCCGAACCAAGTCGCTCGCAACGCGAGCGGCTCTACAGCGTCATCGACGAAATTCGCGTTGAAGGCCGACTCAGCGTCGAGCGCGCCTGTGCACTCGGAGAAGTCAGCCGAGCCGGATATTACCGGCAATTAGAGCGAGACAAGCCTGTCGAATCCAACCTGGAAGTGCGTGACCGTATGCAACGCATTACGCTCGCAAATCGCCGCTACGGCTACCGTCGGGTGACAGCCGAACTGCGCCGCCAAGGCTTCACCGTAAACCACAAGAAGGTCTTGCGGCTGATGCGCAACGACAATCTGCTGGCGATACGCAAGCGCCGCTACGTATTGACGACGGACTCGGATCAGCACCGCGCGATCTACCCAAACTGGGCCAAAAACCTGCAGATCGACGGTCTCGATCAGCTCTGGCAGGCCGCCATCAGCTACGTGCGCATGCGCCGTTCGTTCGTCTACTTGGCGGTCGTGATGGACTCGTATTCCCGGCGCGTGGTGGGCTGGGAATTGGGGCCTTCCCTCGAGGCCATATTGGCAGTGAACGCGCTGCGCAAAGCGATCGAGTTTCGCTGTCCGAAGCCGGGGCTGGTGCATTATTCCGATCAAGGCACGCAATATACCTCGCGGGCTTATGTCAGTCTGCTGGAAGAAAACGGCGCGTTGATCTCGATGAGCCGGCGAGGAAACCCGTACGACAAGGCGCGCATGGAAAGTTTTATGAAGACGCTCAAAAGCGAGGAGGTGAACCTACAGACGTATCAATCGATGGACGAAGCGCGCGCTTCGATCGAGGAGTTTATCGACGCGGTGTACAACCAAAAGCGGCTGCATTCGGCGTTGGGCTAGCGGCCTCCGGAGGAGTTCGAGCAGTTGTTGCCAGCGAGCGAAGAGCTCAGAAACCCGCAGTTTGAGTTTTCTGAGGCATGAGGAAATCTATCGAGACAGTGGTCGCACTCGGGACGGGAGAATGTCCCGCCCCGAGCGCTCATCGTCTCGCTGAGTTTCCAGCCGGGTATTGCTTGGCGGGTTGCTCTCCAGCATTGCCCGCCTCCGCTTTCCCGGCCGTTTTCAAGTGTGCGGCACGTTCGCCGAAAAGGCTATACTTTTTCAGCGAACGGCAACTGTCCCATTTTTAAGCTGTCTCAGCTTAGGGGTGCATGCCATTACGGGGTTACGTGAGTGTCCCCGATCGTCCTTACGGGGTTACGTGAGTGTCCCCGATCGTCCGATCGTCCGTGCTGATCGCAATTGTTAAGGGCTCCTTCCGCTGGCAGCCCCCTCGCAGCCGGGCCTGTCCCTGGATCACTTGTCCCTCCTGCCCCGATCTCATATAGATTGGCCCGGTTAGCCGCCCGTTCACGCTGGTACTGGCGAAGGGCAATCGGCGGCAAGCCAATACCGGCCTTCCAGTATTTACAGAACGGCAAACGCCCCTTTTGAGAACGACAGACACGAGGAACAAAACGATGCGAGTTCGATTGGTTGCGAATACGATGTGGAGTCCCGTTCGAGTTCTGGTTCCGCTAGGACTCACGGCTATCGTGATGCTCGGCTCCGGGTGCATTTCCAACGTCCGGCCCGATGAACTTTACTACCCCAGCGCAGCATGTAAGCCGATGCGCGGCGATCACTGGGAGGTCAACGGAGGTAGCCAAGGGCTGCACTGGGACGATTCCGTGGGTGCCTGGAGCAATCACAGCGCTGAAGCGCGAAAGATGACTTGCCCGGTTCCATACAGTCGCGACGAAAATGACCTCGACACTATAATTACTCGAGTCGTCGTCGAGAACGGTACGACGAACCGATTCTTCGGTATTGAGGTCTGCGGAAGAGATTCTCACGCTGCTCCGGCCTGCGAGTTCGAGGACGATTTCGGAGCTGACCCGGTCGAGATCGCGTTTACACCTAGCGTGCCAATCCGTTTCTTGTGGCTTGAAATATCCGTTCCGGGACGCGCGGGAGACAGTGAAAGCCGCGTCATAGGATACCGGGTTCTTCGCTGAAGTTTCTGAAGGCATACAGGAATCGGGCTCCGTCCCTGGATTCCCTGTGGGATTCCCTGTGGATTCCCTGGATTCCCCTGGATTCCGAACGCGCCAATTAGGGCTCCGTCCCGGATCTCCGCGTCATAGGATACCGGGTTCTTCGCTGAAGTTTCTGAAGGCATACAGAAATCGGGCTCCGTCCCTGGATTCCCAGGGCTCCGTCCCGGATCTCCCGTCCCGGATCTCCGCGTGGATTCCCCGTCCCTGGATTCCGAACGCGCCAATTAGGGCTCCGTCCCGGATCTCGCGGATCTCGGGACGGGAGAATGTCCCGCTTGGGCTGCAACCAGAATGCGCCTATACCATTACCAAAACAAGCCTTATGCGGCGAACTGCAAGCCGTCCCTTATTTCGTGGTCTCACGAACCGTCCGCAATTCCACCCTAGCTCGACAATTTCGTGTTAAAATTCATCCTTCTTCGTTACTACAGAAAGAGAGAGAGGGTACTATCTTGGCCGAGCGAGTGCAAAGGAACGAAAAAATAAAGTGGATTACGACGCGGATTGAACGTTCTGATACCGATGGGGAATTGGAGTGGTTTTTCTTCGAGACGCAAGCTGGAAACAAGTATTACATCGATCTCCGTCCGGCAAACCGCTCCACTGAACTCGTCGCGGTTTCGCTCACCCGCGATGCCTACATCCATGGCAAGTACGTGAATATTTGGTACGAAACGCGAAGTCGTCGGCGCTGGGTTAAAGCCTTAAATATCTGGGGGTAACCGGATGCGCTGGCTGACCGAAGTTCAAATTTCAGGCGACTCATGGATGGGTAGGGTAGACGGGAATGTCCCGCTTCTCATCACTTTTGCGCATGCCGGGACAAAGCGCGTGCAGGGCATTGCCCAAACTGGGGGCGGAACTGCACGGGCCGATCCGGGCCTCGCCGACTGTGGATTCAATAGCTCGCCGAGCGACGCTCGTACTCGAGGGGTGGCGGAAGCGATTCTCGATCGTATGGAGTGGCGAGGCATGCGCCCATACATGATTGTTCCGTATGTTAGTCGCCGAGACGTCGACCTAAACCGATCATGGAATCACAATCAAACCGGATACCGACTGGGCGGCGTTGGCCGGGCGGCTCAAGGCTTGGCCCGGCGAATTTATCGTGGATTCTACGACGAAATGCAGGCTTATGTCGACGAGATTGAACGTCAGTTTGGCGCGGCGGAAGCACAACGCGCGCATTGCTTCGATATACACGGAATCCGCCTTTCCAGCACTATCGACATAGAGATGGGGACCCGTGGTCGAACGTCCGCGGACCCCGACCTTGTTTACGACGGTGGTGGCGCGCTCACATTGATACAAGCCCTTCTCAACCAGGAATTTCAGCTGAGGTCGAGCGCCGCTACCACAGAACCGTTTGGCGGCTGCGAGGTGCTAAGAAGATTCGGATTAGGTGGAGGAGGTCTGAACGCCGTGCAAATCGAGTTGTCAGCCCTATTGCGGGGCTCGGCTGGTGTCACCGCGGATGACAAGAGGCGACTCGCGGCACAGACCGGAGAGCGGCTCGCGATGGCCTTCGAAGCCTTCCTCCAGCAAAATGGCTATCCAGTTGAAGCAGAACCGGTAGCGAGCACGGAAGACGATGAGATCTATGCCGCTCTCGCGATGGCTTCTCCATGACCGACATTCAGTTGCTCAAATGAGAATGTTTTTCTCCAACCCCCACAGACATTTGGCGACGCGGACACCGTTCGAACTGGAGGTCGTGTGAGTGTCCCGGATCTCCCGCTGGTCGTGCCGTTGAGTTATCAGCAGGACCAGGTTCCGTCGCACGGATGAATGTCCTTCGCCTACGCACTTGCTTACACGCGTGCCACCGTTACGGGCCTGGGTGGGATATGAGTTTTGCGGCCGCAGCTCGAAACGTCGTGAGAATTGCGGGGGCTAGTCAGTTGCTGGCTTCATCAGGATTGATAGTAGTTCTTCGCCGCCGAACGCGGTTTTTGATACTGTTAGGCCGCGTAGCTTGAAGCCTTGCATTCCTGCTTGGTTTAGCTCACGGTCCATTGATTTCGTTCGCTTTGTCGCTAGCAGTTGGTAGAGGTAGCGTTGCGGCGAGCCGTCGGCCGGGCGCTCGAGCACCGCTAGCACTTCGTCGCCACCGAAGGCGGTCTTCGAGACGGATTGGCCGACGTAGGCGTAGCCCTGTTCACCGGCCGCAGTTAGCTCTTTTTGCATGGTCGATGTCTTCGACGTTGCCAGCAACTTGTATTCGAACAACTCGGGTTGGTCAGAGCTAGCTTTGCGCGACAGCACGGTGACGACCTCGCTGCCTCCGAGAGTTTCGCCTCCCATCATTGCTGAGAATCGATAGCCTTGTGCCGCGGCTTCGTCCAGCTCGCGCTGCATCGTCGAGGTTTTGTTTGTGGCCAGCAGGCGGTATTCGATCGCGCCTTCGGCGCCGGCGGAATCTACCGCTGCCAGGGGAGGTGGGCTCAACAAGGAACCTGCTAGGAGTGCGAACGCGAACAGACGGGACATTAGGACCTCTCCTTTTGAACTTGAACGCCGACATCTGCAGACACTGACGCAGCCGCGTTCGCGACGGTTTCAGCCGATGCGAAATTTGCGGGTGGGGGACAGGCAACACGAGGGTTCGTCAGGGTGGAGAGATTACGAGATCGTATGTGCCAGTCCCCGTGCGAAAGGCCGTTAGCGGGCGAGGAATTCGAAGCGCTCTTCGCCTAGCTGGGCGACGACTTTGCCAGGACCCAAGCCGCGGCCGCCCGTGGGAAAAAATACCGCCCCATCGGTCGAATCGCCCGGACCGACTTTTCCACTTACGAACGCGATTGCCGACGCCGCCGCTGCTGCCTTCAATCCTCTCGGACCAATCACCAACGCGGATCTTCGGCGCTGCTCATAGCCGTTGTTCGAGCGAATGTGCTCGTTGCTGTAAAGAGCTTTCTCGTAGACACTCTGAAGCTCAAGCAGCTCAGAACGGCCGGCGTTGCGAAAGAAGTCGCCGACGACGTCTTGCTCAGAGATGGCATAAACTCGCGAGCCGTCGTCGGCCTCGAAGAAGAAGTCGGTCGCTTCAACCTTCCAGGTGCTCGCGCTGCCGTTACTTAGCGCTATTTGTAACACCGAATAGCGCCCGGTAGTGATCGGCATCCGGGCAAACATTACGGTGAATCCCTGCCTTGTAAGTGCTTGATAATTAAGGCCGTTAGATTGAAATTCGATAACCTGAGCCGAAGCTCCAATCGAAGTAATTAATAGCACCCCGCAAGTTAATAGTAAATGTTCGACTCGCCCTCCGCGCATCGTTTCCCTTATGATACAGAAAGTTTCTAGGTGGTCTTTTTGGTCTTGTAGATGAAAGCAATCACGGGTCTTCCTGCAGCAGCCTATCTTAGGATTTCTGAGGAAGCGCAAATCCAACTGGCGGATCTCCTTCAGTTGGTACAACAACTTGAGAAGGGCGCAACGCCGGCTTACCTAGCCCGGTACAGGCCGGACGTGTGTGGCGGGCTCGATGAGCGCGGCGTAGTCCAGGTGCATTCACGCCTCAAGGAGTGTCTGGATCTGGCCGACCGAAAGATCTCGATCTTGACGGCAATCGAACGACGGGGCGCGCTAACTCCTGAGCTACGGCAGCGTCTTGAGCAGACGATGGATCGGCGCGATCTGGAGGATATTTTTCTTCCCTATCGCCCAAAGAAACGCGACCGCGCGGACGAGGCCATTGAAAAAGGTCTCGAGCCACTGGCGAGATTCCTATGGGCTCAGGATCGTACAGCCGACATCGACACCGAAGCCGCCAAGTTCGTCGACGCCGAAAAGGGAATCGCCGACGCTGAGAGTGCAATCGAAGGGGCCTATGCAATCGCGGCGCGCTGGCTTGGCGAGAAACCCGAGATTCGCCGCGAACTGAGAAAACTATTCCTACGCGACGGCCAGGTAACGGTGTCGGCGTCAAAGGGAAAGAAGGCGCAAAAGCATCAGCATCTGATCGGGTACCGATCGACTGCCTCGAAAATTTCCTGGCGCCAGATGCTCACAATTCGGCGGGCGGTTCGCGATGGTGTTTTGAATTTTACGTTGGAGATTCCAGCGGAAAGCACGGTACAGTACCTCGCCAGTTGCTTGGTCACCGACGAAGACTCTGCGTACACGCCGCATTTGCGAAAGATCGCCGAGGTGGCTGCAAGCGGCACATTGATGGCCAGCTTGCGTGAAGATGTGCTGCAGACCGTCGAAGATCGCAGCGATGTCGAAGCGATCCGGTCATTTGAGAAAGGTTTGCGAAAGGCGCTTCTGTCGGCGCCGGCGACGGGCTTAACGATCGCCGGCGTAGAAACTGGGAGGCCTGGGGGCTGGCGCGCGTCAGTCGTCAATCCTGACGGGGGGTTGGTAGCTTGCGCGATCGTCAAGCCGGACGAGAGCACAGCTCGTGAAATGGAAAAAGCTGCTGACGCGGCCGGCCAGAGTGCTGCGGAATCGGCTGCTGAGGCGCCGGAGGAATCTCCCGAGCAAGCGCCGACGGAAGCGCCCGCGAGCGACGAGAAGGCCGTCGAGGTGGTACAGCCCGCCGAGGTACTGGAATCGCCGGATAAGGCTCGAGCGGCAGAGGACGAAAGCCAGCCCGCCGCCGACACTGCGGTCTTCGAAACGGCCGCCGTCGAGACTGAAGTTCAGTCCGATTCGTCGGAACCACAGTCAGAGGCCCAGGCAGCAGCAGCGGAAACGAACGCTGTAAAGCCTGAAGCAGCCGAAGCTGCCGAAGCGCCAGAACTGGACGCCGTGGTAGTTTCGGACGAGCACGGGGCTTCAATCGAGGTTGAGATCTCGGCCGCCGTTGACGCGAAGCCCGCCGGGCCTGCTGCGACGGGGGACGAGGCCGAGTCAGAGCCCGCGGTCGAGGCCAGCCAGGCAGGTGTTGAAGTTCCGGCTGTCGAAGCCAGTATTCAGGAATCGAAGCCGCCAGCTCCAAAAAGGGTTCGCCGTGAGCCGACACCAATCGTGAGCCTGGCGGAGTTGGTAGCGCAGCACAATGTCGACCTGATCGTCTTTCCAAATGGACCTGGACTTCGCCGAACGGAGCGATTTCTTCGGTCGCAAGTTCGACAGTCAGGCCGAACCAAGGTCGTCTGGAAATCGATTAGCGACGCGGGTACATGGATCTACGCAAATTCAAAGTCAGCAAAGCGTGAACTGCCGCAGTACGAGCCGGCGGTTCGCAGCGCCGCTTGCTTGGCCCGGCGCGTACAAGACCCGCTGTCGGAGATGGTCAAGGTTGATCCCAGGACGCTCGGCATCGGCCCCGGCTATCACGAAGTTGAGCCTAAGCGGCTGCGAGAGGCACTGCAAGCAACCGTCGAGGAATGCGCCCATTTAATAGGCGCCGACCTGAACCGCGCACCGCTGGAACTGCTTGCACTGGTTCCGGGAATGACGGAGCGGCTGGCAAAACGAATCGTTGAGTATCGTCAACAGAATGGCAACTTCACGCGCCGCGAGGACGCCCGCAAGGTGCAAGGTCTCAGTGATCGGATTTATCGGCAGGCCGCGGGTTTCTTCAGGGTGCGGGGCGAGAATCCGCTTGATAATACCGGCGTGCATCCCTCGTTTTATTCCCTCGTCGATCGACTCGCCGCTGCCGTCGAAGTCGACATCGTGGCGATCCTTGCAAACGCCGCAGCGCTCGAGAAAATAGATCCCGCCGATTTTGCTGGATCAGAACATCCAGTTGCGCGGGTTCGCGGAGTTCTTGAAGAGCTGCAGCCGAAGCGGCGCGATATTCGCGACACGTTCCGGATGCCTACGGCTTCGGTCGAACTTCGCACGGACGAGGAACTCAAGGTCGGCGCGAAGATCGAGGGGACCGTGGCGAATGTCACGACCTTCGGGGCCTTCGTCGACATCGGCGGCGACCATGACGGCTTACTGCACATCTCACAAATCGCTGACGAGCTGATGAAGAACTCGGTCCCGGTGATAAAAACGGGCGACCGAGTGGCCGTTTTCATAACCGGCCTTGAGCAAGACGGCAAACGAATATCTCTGTCTATGCGTGGTCCGCGCAGGGAACGCCAACGGCCACCGCGGGCCGCGGCGGAACGCGCGCGCGGGGCATCAGCGAACGGAGGGCCGCGCAGACCTCGGGCAGCAGGCCACCAGTCCGGCCGCGGCAGAAAGCCCGAGGAGCATAGCTTCGGCCCCGATCAAAAGGAACTGGCTCGCGAAGCAAAGCGCATCGGCGGCTTAAGTATCGAAGAGAAACTCTCGATGCTCAAGGACAAGTTCCGAACGAAAACATAGCTAGGCCGGTCCGCACGCGGCCGCAAACTCGGACGCGGCGGCTTTGAATTGTAGATTTGCGTCAATCCCGCCGATATGATCGTCGAGGCAGCGTAGCACCTCGCGTTGATGGCGACCCATACCGTACTTGCCCCCCGACGGGTCGAAGTAGCGTTTCCTCTTGTAGCAATCGGCTTTTCTAATTGTGAAAACTCTCAGCGGATTGCAAAGTTCTTGTGTCTACTTGGCTTTGAATTGCACCAGCATGACGTCGCGAGCGGCCTAGATACCCTGCTCGATACGTATCGAAAGACCACACTGCTTGTCTACAGCCCCGTCGGGTCGAGTGCCGCTGCCGACGTCATAGAAACTCTGGAGGGGGCCTACCGATTTCCACCGGTGATCGTCGTGAGCGACCGCGTGGACATGGGGCAATATCACGATTTGATGAGTCGCGGCATCGCCGATTACTTTGCCGAGTCGGAAGATAGCGAGTATATCGCCCGGGCAGTCGAATGGATCGCCAAGACGCGATCCGCGTAGCCGCACTATTCTAGTTGGAGTGCCCTCCGCTCGATCACGGCCCACTACCGATTTCGAACGCCAAGCACGACGGCAGGGCTATCGCACCATCGCCGGTGTTGACGAGGTCGGCCGCGGCTGTCTTTTCGGTCCCGTAGTTGCCGCCGCCGTGGTGCTCGATGCCAGCCGTCCACTGCGAGGCCTCAATGACAGCAAGCTGCTTGACCGTGCGGACCGAGAGCGGCTCGCGGAAGAAATCCGGACGCGTGCGGTGGCTGTGTCGGTTGGCGCTGTCGACGCCGCCACGATTGACGTCATCAACATCCTGCAGGCATCGCGGTTGGCGATGAAGCTCGCGGTGGCGGGCCTTGCTCCCCAGCCTGACTACCTGTTAGTCGACTACCTCACCCTCGAGCTACCGATCGCCCAGATTGGCCTCGTCAAGGGCGACCAGAAAAGCCGCTCCATCGCCGCGGCATCGATCATCGCCAAGGTGGAGCGCGACCGCTGGATGCAGCTCTGGGACGCTGTTTACCCCGAGTATGGCCTGGCCTCGAATAAAGGCTACTCGGCCCCGAAGCACCTCGCTGCGTTGGCCAAACACGGCTGCACTCCGCTTCACCGAATGAGTTTTTCGCCGGTCACAAACGTCGCCGCGTTCTCAGCGCATGCCCCGCGGCCCCAGCTAAACTTATTCGAGTGAGTATTAGCCCCATCTCGCCGGCGGGCGCACCGGCCGTTCCGAGCCGCAAGACGGTTCTGCTCAGTCAGATCGTGTTCCTACTGTTCTGCCTTGAAGTTGGATTAGTCCTGTTGCTGTTGCCTTGGACGTTGCTGTGGGACAACAACTACTTCTTTAGCCTTCAGCCGCAGTACGGTTCGGTTTTATTGAGCAACTATCTTCGCGGAGCGGTCTCGGGGGTTGGTCTAATAAACCTCTGGATGGGAGTTGAAGAGATTCGCCGAATTCGGCGCAGGTAAGCAACAGGTCGTCGCCGCAACAGTACTCGAGGATTTCCGTCGATTGTTGGATGGGACGCCTCAACGGAGTTGAAACCCCGGTCGGCCTGTATCAATCTGAGACTTCGGCGGGTCCCCAACCACACAAATTCCATGGCCTACAACCCAATCGAATCTTACGGCGTAATCGGAGACATGCACTCAGTTGCGCTGGTCGGCAGCGATGGCTCGATCGACTGGTGCTGCCTGCCGCACTTCGATTCACCCAGCGTGTTCGCGGCTATCCTCGACGACAAAATTGGCGGCTCGTTCAAAATTGCCGCCACGCAGAGCGGGCACACCCGACAACTCTATCTGCCGGAAACGAATGTGCTGATGACCCGCTTTCTGAGCGACGAAGGAGTCGGCGAGGTCCTGGACTTCATGCCGGTGAATCGGCGACCAAACGGCAGCTATCACGAAATCGTTCGGATTGCCCATGCGGTGCGCGGCAGCGTGAGCTTCAGAGTCGAATGTACCCCGGCGTTTGACTATGCTCGCTCCGACCATAAAACCGTGTTTGACCCGCGCGGAGCGGTATTTGAGGCAAACGGGGCGACGTTCGCCTTACTTAGCCCGGTACCGATCGAGCGCAACGAGCGGGGGGTGACTGGCGAGTTTGTGCTCGAGCCCGGCGAAAAGGCGGTATTCGTGTTCCGTCGCGCGAACGAGATTCAAGACACGGACATTCTCGAATCTCGGGTCGACGGTCACGAGGCACAACGCTCCACCGTCAAGTTCTGGCGGGAGTGGCTGGCGCGCTGTAAATACCGGGGCCGCTGGCGTGAAGTGGTCGAGCGTTCAGCACTCACGCTAAAAATGCTTACGTTTGAGCCGACGGGAGCAATTGTCGCTGCCCCGACCACCAGCTTGCCCGAGGAAATCGGTGGCGTCCGCAATTGGGACTACCGCTATACATGGATTCGCGACGCAGCCTTCACGATTTACGCATTTCTGCGCCTTGGATACACCGAGGAAGCCGGCAATTTTATGCGCTGGCTCGAAGACCGCGTTCGGGAAGACGACACTCAGACCGGCCCGCTGCAGATCATGTACGGCATCGACGGCCGGAGCGAGCTGCCCGAAATCAGCCTCGACCACCTCTCCGGCTATCGAGGCTCGAAACCGGTGCGCATTGGCAACGGCGCGGCGCACCAAATGCAGCTCGACATTTACGGTGAACTTATCGACTCGGTCTATCTCTACGACAAGTACGCGACGCAGATCCCGTACGATCTGTGGACCAAGCTGCGCCGCATGCTGAATTGGGTCGCGCGCCATTGGGAAGACGCGGATGAGGGAATCTGGGAAGTTCGCGGCGGCAGACAGCAGTTTGTCTATTCGAAGCTGCAGTGCTGGGTCGCGCTAGACCGCGGCTTGAGGCTTTCGCAAAAGCGCGGACTGCCGATCGACCGCGAATGGCTGCGCCAGGAACGCGATCGCATCTACGAGTGGATCATGGAACGCGGCTGGAACCCGGGTCGCAACTCGTTTGTACAGTACGCGGGCTCTGACTCGCTTGACGCCAGCAACCTACTGATGCCACTGGTGCGGTTTATATCGCCCCACGACCCGCGCATGGTGGCAACAATCGACCGCACGATTGAAGACTTGGTATCCGATTCGCTTGTCTACCGCTACGAAATTGGAAAAGGCGCCGGTGACGGCCTGACCGGCAGTGAAGGGACATTCAGCATGTGTACCTTCTGGTTGGTGGAGTCACTCGCCCGCGCGGGCCGTTTGGAAGAAGCTAGGCTGATCTTCGAGAAGATGTTGACGTACGCGAATCACGTTGGCCTATACGCCGAAGAAATCGGCCCTAGCGGCCAAGCGCTTGGGAATTTTCCACAGGCTTTTACACACTTGGGGTTGATTAGTGCCGCGTTTAGTTTGAACCGCCAGTTGGGCGAAGACTAGTCGCGCTGGACTTCTCCCAGAGTTGCACTCTGGGCTAATACAAATGCCGCCCCTGGCCGGGGCTCAGATTCCGCGGCTTCGCGCACGGTCCTACGCGCAACGCGGAGCCTTACACTGGACATGACAGGTTGCGACTCGCTGGATCGAGGTCGCCCGATTTACTTCTTCAAACATGCAGGACCTAGCCCCCATTTCTCACCACGTGACGGCGAAAGCACGCGATAGGCGCGCCACTGCTTCGTTGTGCTCGATCATCGTGCTCAACGGACTGCCAAGTACGCCTCCGCGCGCCGACCATCGCCCGCCTCGTATTGACGCACCTCTGACGCGCTTTCGCTCGCCACGTGGTGAAAAATGGGGGCTACCCCGCATTTCCCGAAGACAACGAATTTGGCAATTTGCCGTCGGACTCGCGTTGATCGCCGTCGCTCTATCCTCGCTTCCACTTTTCGGCGCTGAGCGCCCCGAGCGGCCAAATTTCATTGTGATTTTTACCGACGATCAGGGGTACGCCGACCTGGGTGTCCAGGGGCACCCCTACATCCGCTCGCCCAATATCGACCGCATGGCGCGCGAAGGCGTCCGGTTCACCGACTTTTACGCGCAGCCGTTCTGCGGGCCCTCCCGGGCGGCGCTCATGACCGGTACATACCCGTCACGGAACAGCCTGATGTTCAACCACATTCCGCGGGCGCGCACGGGCATTCATCCCAACGAAATCACCATCGCCGAACTGCTCAGGGATCGCGGCTACGCGACCACGATGTTCGGCAAATGGCACCTCGGCGACGCAGCGCAATTCTTGCCGACGCGCAACGGCTTCGACTCCTACTACGGTATCCCCTACTCGAATGACATGTGGCCCTATCACCCCAAGATCATTCGGCGCCCCGACGAAGATGAGCGCATGCGCTACACCCGCGAGCGCACGGCTTACACCGGATTCGCGCAGTCGGACCAGACGTATCCGCTCGACTGGTTCCCTCCTCTGCCGCTGGTCGAGAACGAAGAAGTTATCGAGTTGAACCCCAAGCAGGAATTGCTAACCGCGAGTTATACCGACGGCGCCATTGACTACATCAAAGCGCATCGCGACAGGCCGTTTTTTATTTACCTGGCTCATTCCATGCCGCACGTGCCTTTGTTTCGCAGCCGCAAGTTTCGCGACAGGTCGATGCGGGGTCTCTACGGTGATGTCATCGAAGAAATCGACCATAACGTCGGCCGCATTCTCGAAACACTCAAGTCCACTGGGCTAGACGAGAAGACGCTGGTAATTTTCACCTCTGACAATGGGCCGTGGGTCGGCTACGGAATCGACTCCGGCTCTGCCGGACAGTTACGCGGGTCAAAGGGAACGCTCTTTGACGGGGGAATCCGGGTGCCTGCGATCATGCGTTGGCCCGGACAAATTCCGGAGGGTTTGGTGACGTCCCAGATCGCCTCGAACATGGATATTTTTCCGACTTTGGCTAAGTTAGCCGGGGGCGCACCGCCGCCGGACCGCACCATCGACGGTCGCGATCTGTGGCCCCTCATGTCCGACTCTGAAGCTGAGAGTCCACACGACGCGCTGTACTTTTACGAAGGCGGATTCCGCTACAAAGCTGAAGACGGACCACCGAAGAACGACCCCAAATTGAAGGCGGTGCGCTCAGGCCCGTGGAAGCTTTATTTGGAAACAGAGCCCGGCGACGAGCCGGACACTCTCAAAGTCGTCGCTACCGAGCTGTTTAATATGCACTACGATGTCAGCGAGAAGTACCCTTTGACCGACAAGCACCCCGAGGTTATCGAGCGCCTGGTAAAACAAGCCAAGAGTTTCAACGACAGCCTTCGCAAAAACACCCGCCCCCTGGGCCGACTGGCGGATTGAGCGTTATGCAGCGACTTTTTCTCAGCGCCCTTGTAATGACTGTGGGGGTGTCCGCCTATGCCCAAGACGGCACTCAGGCGGGTCGCTTCACTGTCGAGCACCCGACCCTACATAACCTCGGATTCGAATGGGCGATCAGCGGTGACGACAACCGCAACGCCGCGGTCTCTGTCGAGTTCCGGCGCGTGGGCGATTCGGAATGGCGCAACGCTCTGCCGCTTGTCCGGGTTGGCGGCGAGCGAGTGTTCCGTACCCGCGAGCACCTCGACTACACGGTGCCGGATGGATTTGCGGGTAGCATTCTCAACCTCGAGCCGGGCAGCGACTACGAATGCCGCCTCGAGCTGACGGATCCTGACGGCACCTCGGGCGAAACCGCGCATACGGTTCGCGTGAAGACCCGCAGCGAGCCGCAGCCGTATACCGGCGGACGCACGCTGCACGTCTACCCGCCTTATCACGAAGGCGAGCGCGAAGAGCCGCATTTCACTAGCTTGCTGCAGGCTTACTACGGCTCGGGACTCGGCGACTGGAGCGCGGTCTGGGAACAGCGCTCGCAGCCGGGCGACACCATCCTGGTGCATGCCGGGCTCTACAAGAACGACCGGCTTAACTACGTTGACCCAATGATGACGCCGTTCGACGGGACGATGTCGCTGACGCTCA
Source organism: Bryobacterales bacterium (assembly GCA_965247305.1). Classification (GTDB taxonomy): domain Bacteria; phylum Acidobacteriota; class Terriglobia; order Bryobacterales; family UBA6623; genus CATQHP01. The sequence continues at coordinate 1,455,491 of OZ252030.1, forward strand.
AGGCCACGCGTGAGAGGCCGCTAACGATCAAGGCCGCGGGTGACGGCGAGGTTGTCTTTGACGGCGCTGGCAATCATCGCGTGTTTGACGTGATGGCATCCGAGCATCATATCTTCGACGGCCTGACCATTCGCAACACCGACGTGGGGATCTTTGCCGGACAAAAGGAAGTTCTGGGCGCGATCGGTCTCAGCGTAAAAAACTGCCGCTTCGAAAACATCGGATTCGGCGTATGGACCGAGTACGCCGGATCGAGCGACTTCTACATCTCAGACAACGTATTTCTCGGCCGGAATGAAAGGAACCTGCTGATCGGCTGGACCGGCCCACTGTGGGCGAGCGCCGGACCGTATGGCTCACATGAGATGCGTAGCTACTACGCGGTCAAGGTGTACGGGCCCGGCCACGTCATCGCTCACAACTCTGTCGCGTACTTTCACGACGGCATCGGCATTTCGACCTACGGCACACCGGAAAAAGATCCCGAGCGTCGGGCCTCGGCGATTGACATCTACAACAACGACATTCATATGTCGGGCGACGACTTCATTGAGACCGATGGCGGAGTTCACAACATCCGCGTCTACAACAACCGCGGTGTCAACGCTGCTCATGGAGGCTACAGCTCGCAGCCGGTTTTTGGCGGACCGGTCTACTTCTTCCGAAATTTGCTCTATCACGTTCCGAGCGGAGTGGCATTTAAGTTTTCAGCGAAGCCGGCGGGGCTGTTTGTCTTTCACAACACGATCATCGGCGAGCAAACCGCGCGCGATCCTTCAGCCAACATGCACTACCGCAACAATCTTTTTCTTGGCCGCGATACCGCCAATCGAGGCATCATGACTTGGGCGAATGCGACCGACACGTTTAGCACGGATTACAACGGCTTCAGGCCAAACAAGGGCGTAGCCGAGCAATTCCGCTGGCTCGCGCCGAAGCCGGGTGATCGCATGTATGACGCGAAGCGCGACGACTGGAAGACCTTCCGCTCACTGCGAGAATTTCAAACGTCGACCGGCCAAGAATCGCACGGCATCGAAGTCGACTTCGACGTTTTCGAAAACATGACGCCCCCGGACCCGTCGAAGCGGCACGCGATTTATCACGCGTCCGATCTCGACTTTCAACTGAGTCGAGGCAGTAAGGCGATTGACGCCGGCGTCGCGATTCCAACAGTCAATGAAAATTTCGCCGGCCGCGCCCCAGACTTGGGCGCTCTCGAAGCCGGCCGGCCCGAGCCAGTGTATGGCCCTCGCTGGTTGAAAAGCCTGCCATTCTATCGATGACCTGAATGACCCTGATTCGTCGCTAATCAAATCTTGAGAAACATTCTACGCTTATAGAGCCAGTGGCATGTGTACCACATGACCATGAACATCGATAGGGCCTGCGCGACCGCCCCCCACTTGCCGAGAAATGCGTACTCGTGGCTGAACACCGCCACCGATTCGTCAATCCAGCCGGCCAAAAGGATGTGCAGGCAGTAGATAAACATCGAATTCATCCCGACCACGACCAGAGGAAACGTGATCCTGCGCACGCCCTTCACCTCGACCAGCCAATAGAACCCTAGCAGCATAAGCAAAACCCACCCAGACGCGGCAAAGGTATAAGACGTCGTGTGAATTCGTTTGATGATCGGGATGAACGGACCAAGCGCGTAGCCAACGGCGAAACACGCGGCGGCTCCGCCCGCTAGTAATTTCATGCGCCGCGCATGCGAGTTTTTCTCGATCATCAAATAGCCGCACCACACGCCGAAAATCGTAACGACAATGCTCGGGATGAAGTTGATCGTTGCCCAGTGACCGGGATTCGACGCGCCAAAAATGAACTGATCGATGCGTTCGCCGATGTTGTCCCCGATCGAGTAAGCCCCGCCCGATCCCGGAAAGGCCGAGAAAAGTAGCGTGTATCCGACCATGATCGCGCCGGCCCCCACTGCCTGCGCTTTAAACCGCAGCTTCATCAGCCAGTAGCAAATGAAATACGTGAAGCCCATTTGCGCCAGCACGTTGATGAGCTGGAAACGCATCTGCCCCGCTGAGATCGACATGATGACGTTGCTAATCACAATCAGCATGAGTGAGCGGTAGGCGACGTGGGTCCAAACGGATTCCGTGCCGCCACGCCGAGCGCGAGCCGCGAATGCGAACGGCATCGCCAACCCGACCATAAACATGAAGGCCGGCTGAATCAGGTCCCAGAAGACCATGCCTTCCCACGCAACGTGGTTGAATTGACGACCCAGCCAGCCCCACGATGCATCTTCAGACAGAGTCGCCAAGCCGAAACCGTGAGCGGCGAGCGTCGTCATGATAAACCCGCGGAACGCATCAAGCGACACGAGCCGATCGGAGCGCGATAACTTCTCGGGCGGAAGCTCCTCGTCAGTTACGCCGGGCGCGAACTCCGCTTCGACGGCTGCGGGTTGATCTTGGACGAGCGTAGCCATAGCGCACTGAGTGTATCACCGAGCCGGGCCGTCTGTAGTCACTCGTCGCCGGCTGTGTCGCCGGCTGAGGGACCAGTGAATCTTCGCGAACAGTGGGCCTCGCAGCGATTCGACACGAATACTTTGATGACACGGCGCGGGTGCGGGTACCTCCAATAACCCCTATCTGCAATTCGGCGAAACGCGGCTTTTTCTGGCTCACCAGGTTTTTTGCCGCCGCCAAACTGCTGATACGCTCCTAAAGTGTTTCCCTTCAAGTCGCCGTGGATGCACAACCCTTAGTTCGCGGTCCGCCGAGACAGGATAAGACCCGTAACAACGGACTTTCGTGTTGAGCCGCCTGGCCACAGCTTTGCCGTCGAATCGAAATGTCCGGATTTGGCCGGATTTGGCCTGGTTTTCCGTAAATTTCGAGCCTCCTTGCAGGGCTTTCCGCATTCTCCAGGTATAGTGTAAGGCCCGTGTGTCCGGTTTTCGGCCGACCGTATGGCTAGGTTGTTGATTTCAAAGGCAAAAGAAATTTCAAAATCGTGTGACGGCTCTTCGGGCGGGTTCCGTCTGGGCCGCGGCGAGAGTCATTCGCTCCGTTTTATGAACATTGAGATCGCTGGGAAATGTTGATGTATAAGAGTTTGCTGGAGTGCACCCCAAAACTGAGACAGATGAAAGTGGGACAATTTTCAGTGAATGGAAAAGGAGTCCCCGATGAGAGAGAGAAAAGATAGGGTTGCGAGGAAGCAGCGCTCGTATGAAGTTGAGTTCAAGGAATTGGCGGTAAGCCGCATGCTTCGCGGTGAGAACGTCGTCAAATTGAGCGGTGAGTTGGACGTGCGGCGCAGCGTGTTGTATCGCTGGCGCGACACCTACCGCGCCGAGGGACGCAGCGGTCTTGAGCGGCGTCAAGGGCGGCCGCGTCCCGGACAAGAGGTTGTGCAATTGGATAGCGATCCGAGCGCCGATCGCATTGCCGAACTCGAACGCCTAGTCGGTCAACAAGCGGCGGAATTGGATTTTTTCGAACGAGCCTTCAACGCCTTAAAACCGGCGATGCCGAACCAAGTCGCTCGCAACGCGAGCGGCTCTACAGCGTCATCGACGAAACCCGCGTCGAAGGCCGACTCAGCATCGAGCGAGGCTGCGAACTCGCCGCAGTCAGTCGAGCGGGATATTACCGGCAATTAGAGCGAGACAAACCCGCCGAAGCGAACATCGAACTCCGGGATCGTATGCAACGCATTACGCTCGCAAATCGCCGCTACGGCTATCGTCGAGTGACCGCCGAACTGCGTAGGCAGGGCTTTACGGTGAACCACAAGAAGGTCTTGCGGCTGATGCGCAACGACAATCTGCTGGCGATACGCAAGCGCCGCTACGTATTGACGACGGACTCGGATCAGCACCGCGCGATCTACCCAAACTGGGCCAAAAACCTGCAGATCGACGGTCTCGATCAGCTCTGGCAGGCCGCCATCAGCTACGTGCGCATGCGCCGTTCGTTCGTCTACTTGGCGGTCGTGATGGACTCGTATTCCCGGCGCGTAGTGGGCTGGGAATTGGGGCCTTCCCTCGAGGCCATATTGGCAGTGAACGCGCTGCGCAAAGCGATCGAGTTTCGCTGTCCGAAGCCGGGGCTGGTGCATCATTCCGATCAAGGCACGCAATATACCTCGCGGGCTTATGTCAGTCTGCTGGAAGAAAACGGCGCGTTGATCTCGATGAGCCGGCGAGGAAACCCGTACGACAATGCGCGCATGGAAAGTTTTATGAAGACGCTCAAAAGCGAGGAGGTGAACCTACAGACGTATCAATCGATGGACGAGGCGAGAGCTTCGATCGAGGAGTTTATCGACGCGGTGTACAACCAAAAGCGGCTGCATTCGGCGTTGGGATATCGGCCTCCGCAGGAGTTCGAGCAGTTGTTGCCGTCGAGCGAAGAGCTCAGAAATCCGCAGTTTGAGTTTTCTGAGGCATGAGGAAATCTATCGAGACAGTGGTCGCACTCGGGACGGGAGAATGTCCCGCCCCGAGCGCTCATCGTCTCGCTGAGTTTCCAGCCGGGTATTGCTTGGCGGGTTGCTCTCCAGCATTGCCCGCCTCCGCTTTCCCGGCCGTTTTCAAGTGTGCGGCACGTTCGCCGAAAAGGCTATACTTTTTCAGCGAACGGCAACTGTCCCATTTTTAAGCTGTCTCAGCTTAGGGGTGCATGCCATGCGGGGTTGCGTGCGTGTCCCCGATCTCTCCGATCTCTCCCGATCTCCCTCCGTGGGGTTGGTGAGGCCAGACTGAGCCAAATCAGGGCACCAGACCAGGGACAGAATCTGAACGATTTTCGGAGAGAATCAGTAGTCGGTGAGGACTGCTACCCTATTGATTCAAAGCGTGTTATAGGGTGATCTAACAGCTCGACGAGTTGGTATCGGGTGCTATAGTGTTCTCGGAACGAGGATGGATGCGCGGTCCCAGCAAACGTCGAAGATCCGATTCGGGATATTCGAGCTAGACACCCTAAGCGGGGAGCTACTCAAGGCAGGGACGAAGGTCCGTCTGCAAGAGCAGCCGTTTCAGGTGTTGAAGGCACTGTTGGAGCGGCCGGGCGAGGTTCTCAGCCGGGAGGAGTTGCAGCGGCGGCTTTGGCCCGACGAAACGTTTGTCGACTTTGAAGACGGGCTGTCGACGGCGGTTAGGAAGATCCGCCAAGCCCTGGGCGACTCGGCTTCGAGCCCGCGCTTTGTCGAAACGCTGCCCAAGCGACGGCGGTTAGGAAGATCCGCCAAGCCCTCGGTTCATTGCGCCGGTGGAGCGGGGCGAGAAGGTTCGCAGTAGTGAAATGCAGCGCCGATCGCTCCGCCCGCTCGGGTTGCGGTATGGGTTACCTGCGGTTCTGCTCTCCGCAGTCGTATTTGCGGTTATTTTTTGGGTGATTCCTGGCAGTCTCCGGCCGACCCAGGAGGAATCAGAACTGGGCGCTCTCACGGAGCTGCCGATGACAACCTACGTTGGCCATGAGAGCAGCCCGAGTTTTTCGCCCGATGGTAGCCAGGTGACGTTCTCATGGACTGGAGAGGCTGATACCAACTCTGACATATACGTCAAGCTGGTTGGGACGAGTTCGGACTCGCCAGTCCGACTCACGACCGATCCCTCGCGTGACTATTGCCCTCGCTGGTCGCCCGACGGCAAATCGATCGCGTTCCTCAGAGACTCGGGCGAGCCTGGGTCGAGAACGAAAGTAATGCTGGTACCAGCGCTAGGAGGCCCGGAGCGACCGATCCTTGAGACAGCGGGCTTGGACGCCTATTGGAACCGCGTCGGTGAATCTGATTTTGCGAGTCAGCCGAACTCGGAACTAGCTTGGACGCCCGACGGAAAATGGCTCGTGCTGCCAGGTCGGACCGAGAACCGTGGGCCGGCCCGTCTCATGCTCGCCTCGGTGGAAAGGGACGAGACCCGCTGGATCGCACAGCCCCCGCTCGGTGCAGTGGGCGATGGATCACCGGCATTCTCCCCTAACGGCCGGACGCTAGCTTTTGTTCGCCGATTGGGCTTTGCGTCGGGCCACGACATCTTTGTCATCGAATTTTCGGAAGACTGGAATCCGGTCGGAGCATCAAGAAGGCTGACGTCCTTCAGTCGATCGATAAACAGCCCTGCCTGGACTACAGATGGACGCCACGTTCTGTTTCTTGGCCAGTCGGAGGTAGGTCGGCAAGGCCTTTGGGCCGTATCTGCTCAAGGCGGCGAAGCTCGTCTACTGCGTCCCGAGACCAGACTTCATAGCCTGGCGATGGTCAACTCTCTCACCGCCGCTGCGCGTCAATCGAGTGAGGGGTTGCGCCTTGCGTATGCAATCTATTCGGAAAATGGGGATATTTGGGAGATCGTTGTGGAGGGAGAAGACGCCGGCCAAGCGAAGCCGGTACGGGCCACGCCGGCAAGCGAGAGAGTCCCGCGGTTTTCACCGGATGGGCGAAAAATCGCATTCCTTTCAAACGCCTCAGGATCATTTGAACTTTGGGTCTGTGATCGGGACGGTAGCAACGCACTACAGTTAAGCTCGCTCGGCTCGCCAAGAGCAGCGTTCCCGGCTTGGTCGCCCAATGGGAAACAGATCGCGTTTCAGTCAAGACCGCAGGGCCAAGGCGACATCTACGTGATCGATGCTGAGGGCGGAAAACCCTCGCTCCTGACAACGGAGACGGCGGACGACGATCATCCTACGTGGTCCCGGGACGGCAAGTGGATCTATTTCGCCTCAAACCGAACTGGAGATTTCGCGATCTGGCGAATGGCTGCGGACGGGAGCGGGGCAACTCAGATGACAACCAGCCACGGCAGCAAGCCGGTCGAGTCGTGGGATTCGATGACCTTGTAGTTCTATCGTGACGGAGCGGTCTGGTCGCGGCCACTTGTGTTCGATTCCGCTGATGCTCTCGAACAGAGACTAATTGATGGGTTGCTCTCCCACGTATACACGGTCGCAAAAAACGGGGTCTATTACCTCGGCGAGCCGATGAAGGGAGATGCTAGGCCTACGCTTCGGTTTTATAGTTTCGAGCTGGGAAAATCCCGGATCTTATTTGGACTGGAAGGCGCGGTGAATGACCTGTCGCCGGACCAGCGTTCGATTCTCTCGCATCGGAACATCTCAAATAGTGACCTCGTGCTCTTGCAAGCGAAGCCATAAGGCCGCGCTGGTCTAAGTCATGTCGAAAGAGCGATATGCGGGTCATCCGCAGCTATCTGTCGAGAAATCTCATTTGCTTGAGGTTCCGGCCAGGATCAGCGGTTCAGCCCTCATCGTCCACCCAAATCCTGTGTATCGGCGAAGTGTTATTTTGCGGCCAACCGGACGGGGATTTCGGCGGGCTACGAAGAGCTAGAGAATTGGATTGTACTTTGGTCGGGGATCGTATTCCGCAAACGTCTTCCCACTGTCAAAACGTTGGCGATATGTTTCAGCGCCGCAGCGTCTCGAATGCGGAACGCCGTGCCGTCAATGCAGAATCATGCAACTCTTGGAACAAAGTCCAGCCAGGCTCGTAACTATCGGCGGGGTGTATCGATGAAGTTCAATGTGCTGGGAGCCTTAGCTTTCACAGTGGTTTTCTCTGGATGTGTCTTCCCCGCAATGGGCGACGGCAATCGCGTCAGCGAGGAGAGGCAAGCCAGCCTCTCAGCAACCGGCGCCAGCTCAATCAGAATCGTCAGCCGCGCCGGCGACCTAAAAGTGCTGGGGCGCTCGGGAATCGACACCGTCACAGTCACAGGCACCGCGCGTGCATCGAATCAGGAGGCTTTGGACTCGATTCGCCTGGTTGCCGAGCGCCGTGGCGATTTGTTGTGGATTGAAGCAGAGTTCGAGCAGCAAGGCTTCAGGCGTACCAATCGCAGTCTTGATCTGGTGATCGAAGTCCCCGACTCGATTCCAGTGGATGCGAAGGACAGTTCAGGACATACGGAAGCTCACGATCTGGTGTCTTTAACGCTCGAGGACAGCTCCGGAAACATCGAAATCTCCGGAATCGCCGATGCGCTCGAACTGACAGACTCGTCCGGCGATATCACGGTCGAAAACCTCGACGGGGATGTACGAATTCACGACTCCTCGGGCAACGTTCGAGTCGCAAACGTGGGCGGAACCTTGCGGCTATTCGACAGCTCGGGTAACATCCGGGTGACTAAGGCTTCAGGCGACGTGATCATCGAGCGCGATAGTTCAGGGGACATTGAAGTCGCTGACATCGGGGGCGATTTCGTCGTCGAACATGACGGCAGCGGCAGTATCGACTATCAGGACGTCCGTGGCGAGGTGCGGATTCCGAGGAAGCGCTGAGATACGTGGAGCCGATATCAATTTGTGTGTAAAAACGGCTCAGGATCTGATCTCGGCGGGCAATAGGGCACAGAGAAGAGACAGCGCCCAGTAAGGTGATCCGATCGCCATAAGTTCCTCAGAATCAGTCTCAACACTGAACTGCTGCGGCGGATCGACAGTCGCGTGCGATCCTTCGGTCCTTTAGGCTAGCTGAGAATAAGTAAGTTAGACCACGGCGTCGGATCAGAAAAGGTCGCTGGAAGGTGTGAAAGAATTCAGAATCTGGTCGTGTTGTACCACTTAAGTCCTTGCGAATCAGCGTTGAAGATTCGGACAAGGCTATTTTTTCACACCTTCCTGTCCCCGGCTTCCTTGTGATTCACTGTCAACCAGAGGTTGCGGAGTATCATCGCTCGCAACGGCCTACATCGCGAATGACTACTGCCCCTACCAATCGTCCTCGCCATCGTCTAGATCGATCCAGTTGCGGAAGTCCGCTACGGCCTCATTCGTACCCGCTAGTGTCCTGTCTCTAAAGTTCGATTACAAAAGCGGGCGAGGGAAGCGAAGATTTAGTCGGCGGTTTTGGACCAGACGAACGGCTTGGAGTCGGCGTTGCTGAGTTGGATGTAATCCTCGATGGCGCGTTCCAACTCCGCTGTGCTGCGATGTACGCCGCGGCGAATCTGCTTCTGGGTCAGAGTGGCGAACCAACGCTCGACAAGGTTGATCCAAGACGCGCTGGTCGGCGTGAAGTGCAGATGGTAGCGCGGCCGTTTGGCCAGCCAACGCTGAATAATCTGGGTCTTGTGGGTTCCGTAGTTGTCGAGGATCAAGTGGATCTCGAGCGAGTCGGGGACCGCCTGGTCGATGGTGTCGAGAAACTTGCGAAACTCGACCGCGCGATGACGGCGATGACACTCGCCGATCACATGGCCGGTCTTGACATCCAACGCGGCAAACAGCGAGGTCGTCCCGTGGCGCTTGTAGTCGTGCGTGCGGCGCTCGATTTGTCCGGGACGCAGCGGCAGCAGCGGCTGCGTGCGGTCCAGGGCTTGGATCTGAGACTTCTCGTCAACCGACAGCACCAACGCCCGCTGGGGCGGGTTGAGATACAGACCGACGATGTCGCGCACCTTCTCGACGAACAACGGATCTTGCGAGAGCTTGAAAGTTTCGCTGCGATGGGGTTGCAGCGCGAAGGCCTTCCAGATGCGCTGCACGCTGGAGTGACTCAAGCCACAGGTCTTGGCCATCGAGCGTGTTGACCAATGCGTGGCGTCGGGGGGCGTCGATTCCAGAGTGAGCGTGATGACGCGTTCGACCTCGTCATCGCTGACGCGCCGCGGCGTGCCGGGACGCGGTTCGTCGAGCAGCCCGTCGAGGCCTTTGTCGAGGAAGCGCTGGCGCCATTTGCCAACGGTACGGCGGGCCCAGCCGAGTTGGGCGGCGACGACGGTATTGTTGAGTCCGTCGGCGGCGAGCAGAATGGCCCTGGCGCGTTGGGCAAGAGCCTGCGCGGACTTGCGCCGTCGCGCCCAACTTTGCAGGCTCTCGCGCTCGGCCGGGTTGAGCTTGAGCGGTTTCAATTGAGGACCAGTTGTCGTCGTCTTCCCCATATAGACATGGCGACAACAACCTGTTTAATATTACGCGAACTTTAGATACAGGACACTAGGTCAAACTTCTCTGGTTCAAGTGAGTCCAAGTCGAGCCACTGGCTCAAATCCTTGTACAGCTTGCTGTTGGGCTTCTTGGCCACCTCCAGCATCCTCCATCTACCGAAGCGGCTTGCCGCAATCCTCCGGCGGAGACGCTCGCTTACCCGCGAGGCAGGCCGGCGTCATGTCCGCCGGCGATGCGGGCTCGCGACTCTCGACGGTGATCTCGTGCTGCCAGTCGTCTCCGAAGTCGTACGTATGGAGAAGGGTGTTCTCTCGCTCGCCGATCACGCCGTCCACGGAAAAGCGGTTCTCGTCGAGCTCGGGCGCGCCGTCCATGCCCCTCGGATCACTGTAGATCTTCGCGTCTTTTACGAGATTGTGGAGATGGGAGTTCGTCCAAAAGAACGCGGCCTGAATGACTAGCCCGCATTTCTCACCACCTAACGGCGAAAGCACGCGATTGGGCCGCCACTACTTCGTTGCGCTCGATCGTCGTGCTCGACGGACTGTCAAGTACGCCTCCGCGCGCCGACCGTCGCCCGCCCCGTAGCGACGCACCTCTCACGCGCTTTCGCTCGCCACGTGGTGAGAAATGCGGGCTAGGTGGAGATCCGCCAGCGTCAGCGAACCCGGCACGCGAACCCGCCGCCAAACCTGTGGCTTAATGTGCTGGATGGCGATTTTGAGCGTGTATGTTTACTTGCTGGGTAACTCGGTCACCCGGGGTCGGCATTCTTGAGGAATGGCCGCACTATTTTACGAAATTTTGGCGTTATAAGTCGCGGCCCAGCCTCCCCGGCTCAGCCTGCCCAAACCTTCGCCAACCGCACATTGGCACGCGGCAAATCAAACTCCTCGGGGTCCATCGAATCCAGGTCCATCCATTCCATCAACTCCTCATAACGTTCGCTCTCGGGATCCTTCGCCGATTCCAGCAAATCGCCGTAGCCCCAGGGCCCGCCACAATCGTCTGGGGGGCCGGCTCGCTTGCCGGCCAGGCATACTGGGATCTCGTCCGCCGGCGATGCCGGCTCCCGCTTCTCGACCGTGATTTCGTGCTCCCAGTTATCGCCGAAATCGTATGTGTACAGCATCTTCTTGGCGCGCGCTGCAAAAACCCCGTCGAGGGTATACCGCTCTTCGTTTAGATCCACCAATTCGTCCATTATCGTGGGATCGCCGTAGCGCTTGTCACCAACTCGGAAGTCATGTAGATGGTCGTTCTCCCAGCCAAAGACGATCTGGATAACGGAATGCAAATCGGCCAGCGTCAGCGAACCCGGCGCCCGCACCCGCCGCCAAACCGGAGGCTTAATATGCTTGATCGCGATCTTGAGCGTGTATGTTCGCTTGCTGGGTAACTCGGTCACCCGGGGTCGGCATTCTTGAGGCATGGCCGCACCATTTTACGAAATCTCGGCGCTATAAGTCGCGGCCCGGACCCAAGGAACGCAGCGCAAGCGCAACAACAACTGTGGCGGCGGAGGCGGCGTGACGATCGCCGGTGGCCACACGCGCGCGGTCGGCCTTTTCATCGACGGCGTGAGCGACGGCCACACAGGCATTGGCGCAACAATCATTGAACTCAGGACGCCCGTTTACGCCATCCAAGAGGTGCACGTCGAGGCTAACGCGGCGACCAATGCCGCGACGACAGCTATCGTTGCAGATAGCATTAGCGTGGTCAATATTGCAGTACATGTTATCGATTAAAAGGTACATCTAAGATTGGAACCTAGACCCATTGCAGACAAGATTGCATGAATCATGGCACGCAGGGTTGTCGGCAGGGGAATTGCTTTCGAGGGTATATTCAAGAAAAGGCCCAACCAAGTTGGTTGGGCCTTTCAAAGAATAATCGGGCGACGTCCTACTCTCCCACGCAGTCGCCCACGCACTACCATCGGGGCTGAGGACCTTAACTACAGTTTTCGGGTTAGGAACGGGTGTGGGCTTCGCAGTCAAAGGAAGCACCGACGATCAAGCTACAGAACAATGCCTTAGCGCTGGACACGCCCTTTCCGTTGCTTGACCAGCTTTTCGCAGTCGGCCCTGAACACCTCAAGTTTCGCTTCGACACCGTTACGATTGATTTCCCATTTCGGTCGATCTAGGTCGAGCGATTCGGAGAAGATCGTTTCGAACACACGGATAATTTGAAAGTGTGTATCGGCATGGTACAGAATTCGCGATTGGGGTTCGCTGGGATCCGATTGGCTTAGTTCGAAGAAATTCAACGAAAATTGTAGGCCCCAGTCCAGGCGAGCCGCTGAAACTTTCTACGAGACGGAGTGGATCGAGGTGTGTAATAACCTTGAGCAGTGATCATGGCGATCATAGAGCTGCGTCAGCAGTTCGTCGTTAGGTGGGAAAAGATTCTTGATGGAAAAGCTATTCCGATACTTCTTATAGGCTGGGTCGCCGTCAACCGCGTGAAGCCAGGTTTTGCTTAAACGAGGCTTTGTCAAGGCCGGATGAAAAATCCCGTTTTCGCCGGTTGAAAATTCCCCACCCTGGTTGCGGTGGTGGTTTTGTGGACCACCACCGTGTTGCTAAGCATGGAGCTAGCCGGGGAAGCGGAGGCGGGCAATGCTGGAGAGCAACCCGCCAAGGAATACCCGGCCGCAAACTCAGCGAGACGATGAGTGCCGGGAGCGGCGGCCGAGATCGCTCCCGGCTTCTTTTCCGCTGCCCAACGCCCATCGGATCGATAGATTTGCCCATGCCTGAAAAAACTCATCTTCCACTTCCCCCGCTCTTGCGACCAGGGCTCGCCGCGTCAGCCGCATCGACCGTCGGCCGTTCGCCGGACTGATCTTCCGGCCGCGAGAGCAAACCGGCTCTTCGGCGCTCCTTCAAGCGAAAGCTCTCGCCGCGAATGTTCACCGTCGTCGAGTGATGCAACAGTCGATCCAGGATCGCCGTGGCGATGATCGGGTCGGAAAAGATCGAGCCCCAATCGGCGTAGCTCTTGTTCGAGGTCAGGATGATGCTGCCGCGTTCGTAACGCGCGCTGACGAGTTGGAAGAAGATCGTCGCCCCCAGCTCGTCGAGCGGAAGGTAACCCATCTCGTCGACGATCAGCACCTTCGGCGCGAGGTAGATGCGCATCCTTCGTTGTAGCCGTCCTTCGCGGATGGCCTTCGACAGATCGGCGATCAAGTCGTGCGCGGTGATGAAGTAGGCTCCGAAACCGGCTTGGATCGCAGCCTCGGCCAAGGCAACCGAGAGATGCGTCTTGCCAACGCCGGGTGGCCCGAGGAAGATCACGTTGGAGGCTTCGTGCACGAAGCGCAACGTGCGCAGCTCTTGGATTTGGCGCTCGTCGATCGATGGTTGAAAGTCGAAGTCGAACTGTTCGAAAGTCTTGACATAGGGCAGATGCGCGAGCTGTAGACGCGTCTTGAGATAGCGTTGTCGGCGAGCGTCGGCCTCGGCGCTGACGACGTCGAGCAGGAAGTCGGCGTAGGCCGGTTCAGCCTTGGCTGCTTGTTCAAGCAGCGCTTCCAAGCGATCGTCGATGGTCTTCAGCCCCAGTGCTTCGAGCCGTTCGTGAAGCTGTTCGATGGCGGTCACAGCGCACCTCCGGCGGCGGCGCTTTCGTAAGCCGCTAGCGGCCGCACTTCGACTTGGGGTGCGCCGGCTTGGATGTGAATGCACGTTTTTCCTCCTGGACGCTTGGCGACGTGCAGCGGAATGTCGGCATGATGCTCTTTGCGAACAACGATTTGGTGGCGGTCGTCGATCAACTCGTGAACGGCGATCCGCTCGGCTCCGCGCCATACCTCGAGCCGGCCGGCCAGTTCGCGCAACGAGACTTCGGCGCCGGCGTCTTGCCAGGGAACCGAGTAGCGGTTGGAGCGCCAGGCCACGAAGGCGTCCCGGCTCACACGCCTCGACTCGGCGTCCGCGAGGGGATACGGCGGACGCTTGTCGAGAGACTGCAAGGCGGTCTTTTCAGACTCCCAACTCTCTAACACTTGGCTGTGAGTGGTGCCGTGAACGCGCCGGTTCGAGACCTCCCAGACCCAAGCGTGCAGCTGGTTGTTGAGATCATCCAGGCTCGTCGCCGTGCGTCCGCACAGGAAGTTGCGGCGCACGTACTTGACGCCCGATTCGACCTTGCCCTTGGTCTGCGCGCGGTAAGGTTTGCAGGCCCGCGGGGTGAAGCCCCAATAGTCGGCGAAGTCCTTGAAGGTTTGATTCCACTTGAGCTCGCCGCGCTCGTCGACCCCCTCCAAGACCGTCTTCATGCGGTCGTAGAGGATCTCTTGCGGCACGCCGCCGAGTTGCCGGAAGGCTTCCTCGTGCATGCGCAGCAGCGTCGGCAGCTTCTGGTCGGTCGCCGCGGCGGCCATGATGGCCCGGCTGTGACCGAGCGTGAAGACGAAACCCCAAAGCTTGCGAGTCTTGCCGTCGGCGGTGATCTCGCCGAGATGGCCCCAATCGACCTGAGCCTGTTTGCCTGCGGGTGTTTCAAAGCGCCGCACGGCCACCGTGGTTGCGGCTTCTCGCAACGGCTGTAGGTGATCCTTGAGGATCGTATAGCCGCCCGAGTAGCCGTGTTCTCGCAGCTCACGCAACAGCACGACGGCATTCCAGACGCCGGCCTTGAGGCGGTCTTCGATAAACGGCTTGAAGCGATCCAGCTTGGACGGACGCGGCTTGCGCGGGCCGTATCTGGGCGTCGGATCGTCCTGCCTTAAGTACTTGCGAACCGTCTTGCGGTCAAATCCCGTGAGCTCGCTGATCTTGGCGAGGCTCACCCCTTGTCGAACTAATTCTTCGATTTCTTGCACATCTGAACTCCGTAACAGCGCCTTGTACCTCCTGCTTCCAGGGTCGGCTCCGACGCAAGCTACGGGTGGGGAATTTTATTCCGGCGATACGGGGATTCTTACACCGGCGCTGACAGCTTCCGGTGAGTGAGCCCGGCAAACGCACAGAACTCGATAGCCCTTCTCAAGTTCTGCATTGAGTCGGCTAACCGCCCTCGCATGCAAGTCGCGGTGGCTAGAGTGAGTTCGTACTGACAGGAAAGAAGAAACGCCGCCGAGAGAACGGTCCTCGCTGGATCGCCGACTGTGGATTTCTTGGGATAGGTGCCGAGTAACGCGTACAGGTCAAGCACCGCCTCGACCAAGTCTGCAGCTGGCCTCGCTGCGTCACACGCGATTCGAAAATTATGCTCATCGCCCTCTACGAGAGCGAGAACACTCATCGGCCTCAAATGCTCCTCAGGCATCGTCAATCAGCGCTTGTCTATGACCAAAACGAGAAAACCCAGCCCTGCAGCTGGGTTTTCAAAGAATAATCGGGCAGCGTCCTACTCTCCCACGCAGTCGCCCGCGCAGTACCATCGGGGCTGAGGAGCTTAACTACCGTGTTCGGAATGGGAACGGGTGTGGCCTCCTCGCTAGGGCCACCCGAAACTTTTCACCGCGCATGCTCTAAGCCATATATGAGGCGAGTGCGACGGTGCTGAATATCGAAGGAGCGAGTAATCGCTTTTAAAGAGACCGAGCAGGTGGATTTAGCTCGGGGTAAATTTTATAGTCAAGCCGAACGGGCGATTAGTAACGGTTAGCTTCACGTGTTGCCACGCTTTCACATCCGTCCTATCAAACTTGTAGTCTGCAAGTGCCCTTCAGGGAAATCTAATCTCGGGACGGGTTTCGCGCTTATATGCTTTCAGCGCTTATCCCTTCTGAACTTCGCTACCCTGCGATGCCACTGGCGTGACAACAGGATCACAAGAGGTTCATCCGCTTCGGTCCTCTCGTACTAAAAGCAGCCTCCCTCAAATTTCCTCCGCCCACCAAGGATAGGGACCGAACTGTCTCGCGACGTTCTGAACCCAGCTCGCGTACCGCTTTAATAGGCGAACAGCCTAACCCTTGGGAGCTTCTTCACCCCCAGGATGCGATGAGCCGACATCGAGGTGCCAAACCCGGGCGTCGATATGAACTCTTGGCCCAGATCAGCCTGTTATCCCCGGCGTACCTTTTATCCGTTGAGCGACGGCCCTTCCATGCGGGACCGCCGGATCACTATGACCTGCTTTCGCACCTGCTCGACTTGTAAGTCTCGCAGTTAACCCGGCTTATACCATTGCGCTCTACGGCTGATTTCCAAACAGCCTGAGCCGAGCTTCGCGCGCCTCCGTTACATTTTGGGAGGCGACCGCCCCAGTCAAACTACCCACCAAACAGTGTCCCTGGACCGGATTCACGGTCCTAGGTTAGATTCACAGAATAACCAGGGTGGTATCTCAAGGTTGGCTCCCTCGAACCCAAGAGTCCGAGCTCAAAGCCTCCCACCTATCCTGCGCAGAATATGCCATAAATCACTGTTAAGCTGTAGTAAAGGTGCACGGGGTCTTTCCGTCCTTTGGCGGGTAACCGGCGTCTTCACCGGTACCACAACTTCGCCGGGCTGGTTGTTAAGACAGTGCTCAGATCGTTACGCCATTCGTGCAGGTCGGAACTTACCCGACAAGGAATTTCGCTACCTTAGGACCGTTATAGTTACGGCCGCCGTTCACCGGGGCTTCAATTCAAAGCTTCGCCGAAGCTAACCTCTCCTTTTAACCTTCCGGCACCGGGCAGGCGTCAGCCCCTATACGTCGTTTTCGACTTAGCAGAGACCTGTGTTTTTGTTAAACAGTCGCCTGAGCCATTTCACTGCGGCCCCCCTTGCGAGGGGCACTCCTTCTCCCGAAGTTACGGAGCTATTTTGCCGAGTTCCTGAACAACCAGTCACCCGAGCGCCTTAGAATACTCATCTCGTCTACGTGTGTCCGTTTGAGGTACGGGCACCTTTAATCTCCTTAGAGGTTTTTCCAGGCAGTGTAGCTACACAGCTTTGTATCCTTTCGGAATCGAGTTCGTCCTCAGTGTATTCCTGGGTGGATTTGCCTGCCCAGGCACCTTGAAACGACCTAATGGGATATCCATCACCCATCCTGCTTTACTTCCTGCGTCACCCCATCGTCAAATGATCAAAGGCGGTCGCGGAATATTAACCGCGTATCCATCAGCTACGCCTTTCGGCCTCACCTTAGGACCCGACTAACCCCGGGCGGATTAACCTTCCCCGGGAAACCTTAGACTTTCGGCGGCCAGGGTTCTCACCTGGCTTATCGCTACTAATGCTGGCAGAGTCACTTCCTGTCGCTCCACCGATCCTTACGGTCCGACTTCACTGCTACAGGAACGCTCTCCTACCATCCCTAACTTCCGAAGAAGTCAGGAATCCGCGGCTTCGGTACAACACTTGAGCCCCGATACATTTTCGGTGCCAAGGCGCTTGACCAGTGAGCTATTACGCTTTCTTTAAAGGATGGCTGCTTCTAAGCCAACCTCCTGGCTGTCTGAGCGACTTAACTTCCTTACCCACTTAGTGTTGTTTGGGGACCTTAGCCGACGGTCTGGACTGTTTTCCTTTTGACTACGAAGCTTAGCCCCCGCAGTCTGACTCCCGTGCTATTTC
Source organism: Bryobacterales bacterium (assembly GCA_965247305.1). GTDB lineage: Bacteria > Acidobacteriota > Terriglobia > Bryobacterales > UBA6623 > CATQHP01. The sequence goes on from OZ252030.1 coordinate 1,472,916, forward strand.
GTCAACGGCATTCGTACTTTAGTTGGATTTGGTAAGTTGTGAAACCCCCTAGTCCATCCAGAGGCCTACCACCGTCGCGTATACACGAGGCTAGCCCTAAAGCTATTTCGGAGAGAACGAGCTATCACGGAATTTGATTAGCCTTTCACCCCTACCCTCAGTTCATCCAAGCCGTTTTCAACCGACAATGGTTCGGGCCTCCATTTGCTGTTACACAAACTTCACCCTGACCAAGGGTAGATCATCCCGTTTCGCGTCTAATCCCAGCGACTAACTGCCCTATTCAGACTCGCTTTCGCTACGGCTCGATTACTCTTAACCTTGCCACTGAGATTAACTAGCCAGCTCATTAAACAAAAGGCACGAGGTTAGGCTTTTCCAAGACCGAAGTCTCGGACATAGCCCTCCCACTGCTTGTAGGCATACGGTTTCAGGTACTTTTAACTCCCCTAGCAGGGGTACTTTTCACCTTTCCCTCACGGTACTAGTTCACTATCGGTCGAGAGCGAGTATTTAGCCTTACCGGATGGTCCCGGCAGATTCCCACAAGATTTCTCGTGTCCCGTGGTACTCAGGGTACCTCTAAGCCGCTTCACCTTTCGTCTACAAGACTGTCACTTTCTTTGGTCGGATTTTCCAATCCGTTCGACTAGGATTCACGATCTCGTTATGAGGCCCTACAACCCCGAGCTTCCCGTAAAGGTTGCTCGGTTTGGGCTGATCCGCGTTCGCTCGCCGCTACTAGCGGAATCATTTTTATTTTCTCTTCCTCTGGGTACTGAGATGGTTCACTTCCCCAGGTTTGCTCCAACAGCCTATGAATTCAGCTGAAGGTGACGGGAGTTCACTCCCGCCGGGTTTCCCCATTCGGACATCCCCGGTTCAAAGCTTGCTTACAGCTCGCCGAGGCTTTTCGCAGTTAGCCACGTCCTTCATCGCCTGCTCTCGCCAAGGCATCCCCCGTACGCCCTTAGTAGCTTGACTACAAAATTTACCCGGAACCAAATCTCTCTTGCTAACGGAGAGACAATAAATATATGGCTCCAGGCGGCGCTCTTTGGAGTGCTTCTACGCGAATTGCTTTCCCGGATCTCGGTGATTCAGAAAGCGTGCAAAAGCATCCCAGCGATTACTACATCGAACTGATTTCATATCAAATCAGTTCTTCCTTCGATATTCAGTTTTCAAAGAACAGATGTTGGATCCTGTAAAAGGTGTCCACATCAACCCTCTCTCGCGAAAGCGTTGATACTGAAACCCTCTGCTGCCCTCCGCAAAGATCCCGAAGGGCCAAGCCCCGCGCAAGCGGCTGGTGGGCGTGGCTGGATTTGAACCAGCGACCTCATCCTTATCAGGGATGCGCTCTAACCAACTGAGCTACACGCCCTCCCAAAGTAGTGGCGCGGCATGTCACGCCCTTCTTCAATTGTTAACGGAGGATTGGTGGAGCTAATCGGGCTCGAACCGACGACCTCCTGAATGCAAATCAGGCGCTCTCCCAGCTGAGCTACAGCCCCAGGAAATGGTTTCCGCTTATATTCTTGCTTGCTGTAGGCCAAAATGAGGCCGGTTGGACGTGGGAAACCAAGCTACGCTCGGTTTCCAATCAGTAAATTTCCGATTCCGATTAAGAGAGTGTCGGATTCGATGGAGTTGATTGCCAATTATAGGATTCCGTCTCGCCCGAAGACGAAACGGATTCGATAGACAAAACAACCCAGTTCTCTCTTAGAAAGGAGGTGATCCAGCCGCAGGTTCTCCTACGGCTACCTTGTTACGACTTCACCCCAATCATGAATCATACCGTAAGCCGCTGCCTCCCGAAGGTTAGCCCACGGATTTCTAGTACAATCCACTTTCGTGATGTGACGGGCGGTGTGTACAAGGCCCGGGAACGTATTCACGGCGCCATTCTGATGCGCCATTACTAGCGATTCCAGCTTCATGCAGGCGAGTTGCAGCCTGCAATCCGAACTGAGGACGGCTTTGTGGGATTAGCTCCACCTCGCGGTTTAGCAACCCGTTGTACCGGCCATTGTAGCACGTGTGTAGCCCTGGACATAAAGGCCATGATGACTTGACGTCGTCCCCACCTTCCTCCAGCTTGTCGCTGGCGGTCTCCTGCGAGTGCCCAGCCGAACTGATGGCAACACAGGACGAGGGTTGCGCTCGTTGCGGGACTTAACCCAACATCTCACGACACGAGCTGACGACAGCCATGCAGCACCTCTACGGCAGTCTCCGAAGAGAAAGCTCTGTTTCTAGAGCGGTCCACCGCGGTTCAAGCCCAGGTAAGGTTCCTCGCGTTGCGTCGAATTAAACCACATGCTCCACCGCTTGTGCGGGCCCCCGTCAATTCCTTTGAGTTTCAGCCTTGCGACCGTACTCCCCAGGCGGCATACTTAACGCGTTAGCTCCGGCACGGACCCAGTGAAGGGCCCACACCAAGTATGCATCGTTTAGGGCGTGGACTACCAGGGTATCTAATCCTGTTTGCTCCCCACGCTTTCGAGTCTCAGCGTCAGTTACGGTCCAGAAAGCCGTCTTCACCACTGGTATTCCTCCTGATATCTACGCATTTCACCGCTACACCAGGAATTCTACTTTCCCCTTCCGTACTCTAGCCCGCTGGTTTCGACCGCACCCTCCCAGTTGAGCCGGGAGATTTCACAATCGACCTAACGAACCGCCTACACTCGCTTTACGCCCAGTAATTCCGAACAACGCTTGGAGCCTATGTATTACCGCGGCTGCTGGCACATAGTTAGCCGCTCCTGCTTCTGCGGGTACCTTCACTATAGTCCCCGCTGAAAGATCTTTACGACCCGAGGGCCTTCATCGATCACGCGGCGTCGCTGGATCAGGGTTTCCCCCATTGTCCAAGATTCCCCACTGCTGCCTCCCGTAGGAGTCTGGCCCGTGTCTCAGTGCCAGTGTGGCCGTGTGCCCTCTCAGGCCGGCTATCGATCGGTGCCTTGGTAGGCCGTTACCCCACCAACAAGCTAATCGACCGCGGGCCCATCCTCGAGCGCATAAAGCTTTCACCCCGAAGGGTCGTATGCGGTATTAGCTCCAGTTTCCCGGAGTTATTCCCCACTCGAGGGCAGGTAACCCACGTGTTACTCACCCGTTCGCCACTGTCCGCTTCCCCGAAGGGAAACTTCTCGTTCGACTTGCATGTGTTAAGCGCGCCGCCAGCGTTGATTCTGAGCCGGGATCAAACTCTCGAGTAAATGTGTTTAGCCTTAGTCGTCCCGAAGGACAGTCAAGGCAAACGTTTTGAGTTTGTCCGATCCGACTTCAAACTCGAAATCTGACGAAATAAAACTGCACGTCCAACCAATCTGTCAAAGATCAGTGCCGCCGAGGATCGCCTCACTACTTACCCCTTCGGGTTGAAACCCAAAAGGACTTTCGCAATCCCCTCAACAGCCCAGCCTCACTAATTTGGCGTCATGGGCCCCTGGGCCGGAATTAGCGGCCCAAAAATCCGCTAGACACCAAAAACTTGTAGTTTAGCCACCCAGGCTGATTTTCTCAAACGTCTTCGCTTGAATCAGCCCGCTCCCAGAAGCATTTCAGGCCACAAAAGACCCGTTGCACTCATGGGTACTTAGCCAGAGTACCAGCCCTGAGACCTAGATGCAACCACAAAGTGGTGGTTGCTTGCTTTTTTTGAATTTTTCTGAAATCCATTCCGCACGAAGCGACATAGGACCGACCGGCCGGGGACTGGCACATGAGTCAACCCAATCTCGACACCAACCCGAACCCTCGTGTTGCCTGTCCCCCACCAAGCCGAAGAACCCGCGGCCGACGGACGCATTTCCTTAGCGTTTCGCGGCGATCGTCAAACGTGCCTGCGCGTCCTTAGCAATTCGCTTCTTCTCGCGGCCGAAGAAATGGAAAGCCCCCTCGGCGATCTTTGTAAACTCCGCCTTTTTCCAAGCAGCGCTCATCAGGCCATAGTTTGAGTGGCTGTTTGCGCCAAGCAACAGGTGGCCGGCTTCGTGCGCCATCACGCAGGCCAGGAGGTCGGTCTCGTTGACCTTGCTCAGCTCTGCCGACCGAGTGACACGATCGAGGAAGACCGTTGCCGCGGTTCCGAATCCACCGGTTTTAGAGGGAAGCGCGAACCCATAGACAAATCGGTTGAGCTCGGAGAGTTGCGCCGGAACACTCGCCATCAGGCGCATCTGAATCACGTGCGGCCCGACGGGGCCGTCGCAGCTTGGGTCGAACATCACCAGCTCAGCTGCGCTCGGGTTGGTCGGCGTGGGGCACTGGATCCAGCGGGTCGGCACGCCGGAGCGGAGGTATATCGCTCTCGCCGCCTCGGCGGCTTCGACCAGCACGTCGCCGGGGACTCCGGCGTAGTCGTAGATGCGCACGGTCAGTTCGTCGCCTTGTTGTTGCGCCGGGGTCCGGTTGGACTCCGCTTGCAGATTGAAATGGCCTGCGCTCAAAAGGCTGAGGATGGTGGTTAGAAGTAGATGTTTGGTCATGGGTCTCGCGCTCCTTTGGGGTTTGCGAGACCAAGAATGGGGGTTTTCGGGATGTATCCCAACCGTCTGGAGGCAATCCGTTTGCGAACTCGAAGCAGACCGCTTGCCGATAGCTAATCAACTGAAAATATGTCGGTTACGGTCAGCTGTCGACAGAAGAAAATGTGGTTGCACCGGTCGAAATCGGTGATATAATCGGCCACGCGGAGGCAGTCGATCGAAGCGGTCGCGGCATCGACATGGATTCAGGGGGACGACAGGGCGGGGGCGTGCGGCGCTTCGGAGTTTTTGAGCTCGACCTCGCTGCCCGTGAGCTGCGCAAGCGCGGCGTCCGCGTCCGGCTGCAAGACCAACCCTTCCGCGTCCTCGAAGCCCTGCTCGAAAAGCCCGGCGAGATCGTCACCCGCGAGCAACTAAAGGAACGCCTGTGGGCCGAAGACGAATTCGTCGAGTTCGACAAAAGCCTCAACACCGCCATCCAGAAAATCCGGCAGGCGCTCGACGACTCATCGAGTTCGCCGCGGTTCGTGGAGACGGTCCCGCGGCGTGGGTATCGCTTTGTGGCCCCGGTCCATTCCGCCGGGGCAGCGCCCGAATCGAAGCCGCGTGCCCGAAAAATTGAGCGCCTGGCGCTAGCGGCACTGGCGACCGTTGTATTGGCCATGGCCGTCTACATTGCGGGCCAAGTTGGGCGGCAACCGGTCGACGAAGCGGCTTCGCTCTCGGCGCCGATCCCGCTGACAGCCTACCCGGGCCGCGAGACTCATCCCAGCTTCTCGCCCGACGGCGAGCAGATCACCTTCACCTGGGAAGGGCCGAACCGCGACAACTGGGATATCTATGTCAAACGTGTCGGCGAGGAAAGAGCTGACCGCCTGACCGATGATCCGGCCGAGGACTTCAATTCCGTTTGGTCACCCGACGGGCGGCGCATCGCCTTTGTTCGGAGGTACGACGCAGCGTCGGCCGCAGTCATGACAGTGCCGGCAATCGGCGGGCCCGCCCGAAAGGTCTTAGCAATTGGGGCCAACGTTCCCACGCAAGTCAACAAACACATTCGATTCGTGACCTGGCATCCCGACGGGCGTCACCTCGTCGTTGCGATGCGTGAGAGGCGGGGCGAGCCATTTCAGCTCCACGCTGTTGATGCCGACACGGGCGACGCCCGAAAACTCATGGCCGCTGAATCGCTGGCGGAAGATCTCGATCCGGCGGTGTCGCCCGATGGCTCCAAGCTTGCATTCCGGCGACGCGTCGCGAATTTCGCCTCGGAGGTTCACGTCGTTGGGCTCAGCCCGTCGCTCGATGTCGAAGGAGAGTCAAGGAAACTGAACGGCGAAGAGTCTGAGTCCGCATTCTTGCCAACATGGACGCCCGACGGCCCCGAGATCATTTTTACGAGCGGGTTTAGAAGGTCGAGCAAGCTGTGGCGAGCGGCCGCCAATGGCAGTGAGCCCGAACCGTTTATGCAGCCGGCGCTGGCCTCTTTTTCCGCTGTCACAGCGTTTGGCCGGCTTGCAGTCGCTCACATCCTTGAGGATTACGACGTCTGGGAGTTCCAGATTGCTACGGGCGAATCGAGGCGCGCTGTTTCGTCGACATTCTATGACGTCACACCGCAGTACTCACCCGACGGGTCGAAGATCGCCTTTTCGTCTTCGCGCTCGGGCTACCGTGAGATCTGGGTCTGCGACCGAGATGGGACGAACTCCATTCAACTCACCGACCTGAAGTCGCGTCAGTCGTCGGCACCGTATTGGTCCCCTGACGGAGCGTGGATCGTATTCCAGTCATTCGTCGGTGACCAACGAGACATCTTCGTGGTACGTGCCTCGGGCGGCGAGCCGCGCAACTTGACGGATCATCCAGCCACCGGCGTGCAGCCGACAGTCTCGCGAGACGGTCTCCGAATCTACTTCGGTTCGAACCGGTCTGGGGAGGTTGATATCTGGAGAATTGCACCTGAGGGCGGCGAGCCAGTCCAAGTGACAAGCCAAGGGAACGCTCAGTATGCGCTCGAATCGGTCGACGGCCGGACCCTGTATTATTCGGATCGCTGGAGCCTATGGAGCATTCCCGTGGCTGGCGGCCCTCGAACGCTCGAGGTCGAGCGATTCTTAACCGGCATGAACTGGGCTGTGGGGCGCTCCGGGATTTACTTCATAGGCAACCGGATCAATCCGAGAACAATCGACTTCTATGACTTTGACTCGGAGGTAGTGACCACTTTGGTGGAGTTCGAAAAAATGACCTACACCGGCTTTTCGCTTTCTCCAGATGGAGAGTCAATACTCTACCCACAAGGCGACCCGCCGGAGTCGGATATCATGCTCGTGGAAGGCTTCCGTTAAGGAGCGGCCCAGGTGGGGTTCGAACAATAGATGTCGTGAAATCAGCTCCTCCAAGAATCGTCCGCTTCGGAGTTTTTGAGCTCGACACCACCGCCCGTGAGTTGCGCAAGCGTGGCGTGCGGGTCCGGCTGCAAGACCAACCCTTTCGCGTCCTCGAGGCGCTGATCGAAAAGCCCGGCGAGATCGTCACCCGCGAAGAACTTAAGGAACGCCTCTGGGCCCAGGACGAGTTCGTCGAGTTCGACAAGAGCCTCAACACGTCCGTCCAAAAAATCCGCCAGGCGCTCGACGATTCATCGACCTCGCCGCGATTTCTAGAAACCGTGCCTGGCCTCGGGTACCGCTTCCTCGCCTCGGTGGAGTCACCGATCGCTCACGAACGAGTCGAGGCGCAGCCGGAAAAGCAACCGGCAGCGCGGGCCGCACCCACCCGTCTGGTCATCGGAGCACTCGCGGCAGCCTCGATCGGACTAATTGTTGGAGTCCTCTTGTTCTCGAATCCAGATGAAACGCCGGCCCCATAACTGCGCTTCACCCTCGATACTCCGGGAATCGTTCAAGAAGCGACCGTCTCCCCGGACGGCCGCTCGGTGGCTTACGTCGCCGTCGTCGGTCGGCATCGACGGTTGTATATCCAGGACTTAGACGAGGACACCCCGAGAATACCGAACGTCGAATCCCAAGCTATGTTCCGCCCCGTTTGGTCCGACGATAGCCAGCGTATATTTGCACGAGCAGCGGCAGTACGATCTTGAGCGTCCGGGCCGCCGGCGGCCCGGCCAAGCAGATCATTCACAACCTGGATGGCGTTGGAGCGCTGGCCTACGACGCCGAGCGTGATCGCGTCGTGTTCACCGATGGATCTGCGCGTCAATTCTATTCCGTGCCGTCCAAAGGCGGCAAAGCTGAACCGCTGTTTGCTGCGGGGCAACCAATCGAGGGAGACGCGATGGCTTATGGATATGCCTCATTTCCCGCCGCCGCGACGCCCGGGACGATGCTGTTCGATTACGCGCCTTTCACCGTGCACCGATCCATGGCGGTTCGAGAAATACACAGCGGTAGGCAGACGCTAATCGGGTCGGGTAGCAGGCCGACTTACGACTCCAGCGGACACGTTCTCTACCGAAACGGATTCGAGGGGATCTGGGCAGTTCCGTTCGACTTGGGTTCGCTCCAGGCGACCGGTGATCCGTTTCTTGTTGAGAATCGAGGCGGGCGTCCGTCGGTCTCGCACGACGGCGTGATGGTCTTTGTTGAGCGCAACTACGGCGGCTCTCAGCAGGTGGTTTGGAAGGATCGCTCCGGACGTATCACGGGAACTATAGGGCGGCCGCAACATTCAATCCAAGTGCCGGCCTTGTCGCCTGACGAAACTCGTGTGGTGGTCCAAGCCAGAGATGCAGGCGATCCTGGACAATTCGATATCTGGATTCATGAGGTAGAGACGCCACAAAAATCCAAGCTCACTTTTAGCCCTCTGAGCGAATCGACGCCCGCCTGGCAGCCGGACGGCGAGAGAATCGTCTACTCGGCACAGCGCGACGGTGCGATGGACATTTTTGCGCTCAGCGCGGCCGGTGGTGGCGAGCCGGAGATGCTGGTCGACGGCGAAGGGTCGCAGTTCGCGTTCGATTGGACTCCCACCGGAGACGCCCTGATCTACGACACCCCGCCGCAGGACATCTGGGTCTTGGAACTTGGCAGTGATGGCGAAGGGGTAAAGCGCCCGCTCGTCCAAGACCAATTCGACACCTATGCGCCTGATTTCTCGCCAGACGGTCGTTACTTCGCCTATGTTTCCGATGAGTCCGGGCAGGACGAAGATTACGTCAAGCCCTATCCCGAGGGCGATTGGCGAGTACAGGTGTCATTGGACGGCGGAGCACAACCGAGATGGCGCGGTGATGGCGGCGAGATTTACTACGTCGACGACGACACCTTGATCGCGGCGACCGTTGAGTCGCAGCCAGACTTGCGGATCACGGCGCGTACCGAGCTCTTTGCCGACGCTGAAGCCTTTCAGGACCGCGGCCAGCAGTACGACGTGTCGCGGGACGGTCGCCGATTCGTCGTTGTCCAGACCCTGGAGGAACGGCCGTCGCAAAAGATCCGAGTGGTGCAGAACTGGTACGAAGGGTTCCGCCGCGCCAAGCAGGACTGAAGCAGGTGGCTTGGGCAACCTTACGAGGCCAAACTCCGCCGACAGCCACGGGCCCTTCGCAGTACCGAGCCGAGCCGCCGTGCGGTGCGGTCCGCCCAAGCCACCAGCAAACGCCTACCCTTTTCTGCCGCGATCGGATTTCTAAACTCACGCGCCGTATCGAGCCAGATTCCGATGACCGCCACCAGATAATGCAGTACAACCGCGCCACACGCCATCGTCTGATCCAGTACCACTGAGACCAGCAATCTCACTTGATAGAATTCGTTTAGTCATGGCTGCGCCAGCCTTACCCAGGCTCTACACCCGGGAGGAAATGAAGCACTGGCCCGAGTCCAACGTGCGTACCGAGTTGGTCGACGGAGAACTTGTCGTGTCACCTTCACCAACACCTCGTCATCAACACGCTGTCGGCAAACTGTTCCTCGCTCTGAGTGCATTCGTGACCGCTCGGGACCTCGGCTCTGTCCTTCTCGGGCCACTCGATGTGGTTTTAGCACCGACCGTCGTCTACCAGCCGGACATTCTTTTCGTTGCAAGTGAACGCGAGTCCATCATAGGCGAAGGCAACCTAGACGCTCCTCCCGACCTGGCCATTGAGGTCATATCCGAGCACAATCGTAGCCACGACACGAGCGTGAAATTTCAGCACTACGAGCAATATGGCGTCAAAGAATACTGGATGGTCGACCACCGCGACCAACACATCCGCGTATATGTGCTGGCCGACGGTAAGTACAAGCTCGTCGGTGCGTTCGCATCCGGCTCGAAAGTAGTTTCTACAATGCTCCCTGGTCTTGAACTCGACGCCGCCGAAATCCTCTAAACCGCAACCCGCGCTCTGCGAGCCAATTCGCATACCTCAAAAAACCCCGTCCTGCGAAAAACAAATATTTTTTCACTTGATTCCATACGACTTAGCAGTTCCGGACCCCGAAAAACGAACCACCCTACCCTTACAATGGAAAGAACACAAGGTTGATAAGAAGTAAGCGGTTGACAGCGATGGAGGCGTCGTCAACTGCTCACGTCGAAAACCTCGTAGCCGGCGCCACCGAGTCCTCGAATTTGGAGGAAACCCTGCCAAATCCGGCCAATCTGACGGGTAAGCTGTGCCTAGCCCTTGGTGGAAATTTTATAAGTAATAGATTCTTAAGGACTTAACAAACTATCCCCATGCCGCCCGACGCCGAGCCAGTGCTGCCATGAAATCAACCGCAAGGGCAGCTATTGCCTAAGCGCTTACAGGCACGATCAATTGGGGCACGCTTGTTTTGGTATGCTCACAATTCCATAAGGAGTGATCTATCGATATGTCAAACACCTCGACGCGGCGGTTTTTCATGGGAGCGGCGACGGCCGCCTCGGCTCTGCGAGTTTGGGGCGCAAACGATCGAATTAGCATCGGCATTGTCGGGCTCGGTGGCCGGGGCGGCGGATCTCATCTGAGGACCTGGTCAGGGATCCCCGAGGCGCGCGTCGTGGGCTTGTGCGATGTGAACCAGGCGGCGCGCGAACGGGCGCAGGCCAAGCTATTGAGCGCTACCAGCGAGAAGGCAAAAGAGTTTGCCGACATGCGCGACGTTTTCGCCGACGCGGACGTCGACGCCGTGTCCGTCGCGACACCAAACCACTGGCATGCGTTGTCAGCAATCTGGGCGATGCAGGCCGGAAAAGATGTGTACGGCGAGAAGCCGGCTTCTCACAACATCCACGAGGGCCTGACGATGGTCAAGGTGGCGCGCGACACCAAGCGCATACTGCAGGTCGGCTCCCAACACCGCAGCACTCCGTTCAAGATGCGCTCCATCGAGGCGCTGCAGGGTGGGTTGATCGGAAAGATCTATCAGTCGCGAGGGCTTTGCTACAAGCGGCGGCGGTCGATCGGTAAAAAGCCCGACACACCGACGCCCCCAGGGCTCGACTGGAGCATGTTCCTCGGACCCGCGCCAATGCGGCCTTTCAATGAACTGCGATTCGCATACAACTGGCACTGGTTTTGGGACACCGGCAATGGCGATATCGGCAACCAAGGCGTGCATCAAATGGGAATCGCGCGATGGGGTATGTCGGAGCCCCAGTGGCCCAAGACGGCCTTTGCTCATGGCGGCATGTTCGCCTATGATGACGACCAAGAGACGCCAAATACGCTGACATCGAGTTTCAATTTCGGCGACAGCGAGTTGGTCTTTGAAGTCAGAGGATTGCTGACTGGTACAGAAGGGTCAGTGCCGCCGCCAAGGCGCCCGCGGCGCGGCGCGGCTGCCGCTCCCTCGCCGGAGGCCACAGCTCCCAAGACCAGCGCCCCTCTCAACGTGATGGTCGGAAACTTGTTCTACGGCTCGGAAGGCTGGGCGGCGATGAGCGACCGAGGCTTCCAGGCGTTCAAGGGCGAAAGCAACGAGCTAGTACTGGAGGAGCGCAGCGACCGGGAAGCGGGCGATCCGACGAAACTTCACATGCAGAATTTTCTGGCCGGCTGCCGATCAAGGAACCATCGCGAACTGCACGACGAAATCGAGATTGCCAACCTCAGCGCGGCAATGTGTCACCTGGCGAATATCAGCTATCGCGTCGGCCGGCAGTTGACCCTCGAGGACGGGCCAAAATTCGCCAACGACCCCGAAGCCAACAAGTTGCTGACGCGGGACTATCGCAATCCGTACGTCGTTTAGTTGTGCTGGCCGGATACAAAATTGCAGGCAGTCTGCAATTGCCTCAATCGACCGTGTAAAACTCGTACCGCGTCGACCAGCGATCGGCCTGGCCCGGCGCGATCTTCAGGTCGATGAACGGCTCCGGACACAGCGTCGTGCGCGGCGACCAGAAATTCAGCTTGGCCAGCGGCTTGTCGGTCTCGACGCGCACGCCGGCCTTCACCTTACGGTTTTCGATGGTGAAGGCGTGGTCCGCGCGCGTGTCGCCGTAGCCGCTCAGCATGGCGAAAATGCTTTCACCCGGCGGCAGTTGTTTTTCATACTTCACGTTGGTACCGCGCACGCCGGCGTAGCCCTTCAAGTCGCCGTCGGCCGCCAGCTCGAACGGAAATGTCACGGAGAAGTCGGGTCCGGTCGGCTGGTTGTCGATGACGAAGAAATTGTGGTTGTAGACGTTCGTCTCAATCGTCTTGCCACCGGTGTTCTCGAGCGAATGGTCGATAACCAACTCCGGCTTGCCTGGCGTCAGGGTAAGGCGCTTTACAAGACGGTAGCCGTAACCGAGGGTCGGTTCCGCAACGTCTTGGGTGAACTCAATCCAGTTCGCTCCACGCCGAATCGTCCAGCGGCCGGGGTCGACGACTTTGTAGCTGTGTGTCCAACGGTAGTCGTCTTCGTCGGGCTTCTCGACGACGCCCACGCCAATGCGTATGAAGCGGTCGCCACCATCGTCATAGCCAAGCCCCTTTTCCGCGGTGCGGTACTCCTCGACGGGACCGGTGATGCGGTCATGCAGGTAAGGGTCGTCCGACTGCTGCCACTCGCCGAAGTACTGATGCCCGGCAAACTCCAAGCTATAGATGGCGCCCGACCAGTCGAAGCGCGTGCCGCGGTAGTAGCCGTTCTCGGGATCAGGCAAATAAACCCGCGCCTTGATCAGCTCGTTCGCGAACGGAGCGGAGGGATGCTCCGCGGCCGTTCCAAATTGAGCCAGCGTGAGGATAGCGACTGCAAACGAGATGAAGCGCATGAGACAAAGCTTAGCTGATTGGTACTTGAAGGGATATGCTAGCCCGCATTTCTCACCACGTGGCGGTCGATGAGGCCGCCGACTTGAAATCGCTTGCGCGCGGGAAGGCGTCACTCGACCACGCGATCTTTTCCGCAACAGAACAGCTGCCTGTCCTGAGTTCACCCGGGTTCGTCTAAAAGTCGAACTGCAAGGTAAAGCGGAACGTCCGGCCGTCGTTGAGTGTGTTTGTAATCCGGCCGAAGCTCGGGGAGGTCATCGAGGAAGTGGGCGGAGCGAACTGCGGAGTGTTAAAGAAATTGACGGATTCGACGCGGAAGGTCATTTCCTTATCAGCCGCTAGTGGCCAGCTTTTCGAGATGGACGCGTTGACGTTTGCGATCTTGCCCTTTCGAAATGTCCTCAATCCCAGATTGCCAGCCCGGTCGCCCAGGTTCTGAAACACAAAAGCGCTGAGCGGCAGCGATTGTCTGGCCGTGTCTGGATCGCCGATCGTGGTTCCCAGAATGGAAGTGTCAATTAGGTGCGGGCGGTCGCCCGACGCACCATCCACATTGCCGAACCCCGGCGCGTCCGAGCCGGTGCTCACCGTGAACGGTGTGCCGGTCTTGAGTAGGCCGACGCTCGAGAGCTGCCACCTGCCGAATATCTTCCCGGCCCATCCGCGGCCCTTGGGCAACGAATACGCAGTGCGCAGGAGGAAGGCGTGCGGCTGGTCGAAAAAGCTAAGAGACTTGACGTCGGAGTGGATGTTATTCGACGTCTGGCTGACCGCGCGCCGCGCGTCGGCGCCGTTCATCGTATTCGTATAGTCGCTGCCCAAGTCGATCGACTTGCTGAACCAGTACGAGGCGTCGACTGTGAAGCCTTTGAGGTTGCGCATGATGAACGACACGCGAGCCGCGTCGTAGTAAGCACGCGACGCGTTGTGCAATCGCAGCACGTCATTGAAGCGGGAATCCTGCCGGCGAGTATTTGTGGTGCCCACCGTAACCGGTTGGCCGGCTGGCCGCTCGCCTCTGTTCAAGAACCAGGCCTGGAAGACCTTGTGCGTGCGACTGCCGACGTAGCCCAGTTGTATGTTCATATTCTGCGAAAGCGCAAACTCCCAACTGAAGTTGTATTGGTGAACGTAGGGTTCGACCAAGTTGTCGGCGATGTCGAAAAGTGTCGAGCGCGACCCCGGGGTCACATTCGCAAACGCCGCGCCGCTGAGAATGTCGACGAGCTTCGGTCGCAGTACCACTAAACGCACCACATTTGGCGCATTGATGCGGAACTGGCTGTAGGTTACCGGGTAAATCTCCCCGTAAGAGATGGCGTAAGCCGCGCGTATCGTACCCCAGCGGTCGCCCAGCCTATAGCCGAAGCCAAAGCGCGGAGCAAAATTATTGCAATCGCAGCTATAAGGAAGCGTCTCGAATTGGTTTACCTCCCGCGGCACGCTGACGGTCTCGTAGCGCAATCCGAAAGTAAGAGTCAGGTTCGGTTTGGGCTTCCAAGTGTCGGCAATGTAAAACTGGCTCGACCATTGTCGAAAACCGCGATGGAAGCTGCCCACGGTCTTGAGCAAGCGGGTTGGCTGCCCGATTCTGAAATTGGTAATCGCGTCGTTGCCGAATGCGTTCGAGAACGCCGTGTTACCGCGAATCGCTTGCTGCTCCACCCCATTGAGTTGAATGCGCCCGACGTGAAAGCCCGCTTTCATTTCGTGCTTCGCGAAAGTTCTCGAAATCTCCCCGGCATAGCGGAACGTGTTTAGCGCGCGATCCACGGGAATCAGCGGTGACGGTCCCTGGCCGGCAATCGCGCGGCCGATATTGAACGACGGGCCGAAATTGTTGGGCTCAGGCACCAGCAGAGAGCCGACTCGATCAAAGCCCACCGAAAAATTGGTCACGGTTTGTGGCGACCAGGTGCGCGTCCAAGTGATGCGCGGCCGGTGGTTCTTGAGTTTCGTGTCAGGGTTGCGGCCGCGCACTAACTGGAAAGCGTCGACGCTTTGCGAGGTGAATACGTAGTTCAGACTCAATCGGTCGCGGTCGCCTAAATTCTGGTCGATGCGCGCATTGATGGAGTCTGTATCGACCCGCTGGGGTGCGTTCGTATTCAGTGCGCGGTCCGCGATGTCGGTACGGTTCGGAAACTCCGCTGGATATGCCTCAAGCAACTGCTGCACGAGCGCTAGAGTTTCCGGCGTGGTCCGCTCGCCGCTGGCGGGATCGATCAGCAGCGGCGTCCTCTCGTTGGGCAAAGGAACCAAAACGTTTCCGTTAACTTGTCCGCGAATCTTGTGCTGCGAGGCGTTAACCGTGAACCGCGCGCCGTTCCAAGCGGGCCCCGTCACACGGAACCCGTAACGGTTTTCGTTCGCCGGTTTCACGTCACCGACCTGGAAGAACGATCGCGCCGAAAACGAACTGTTGCCATGAGTCAGGAAGAGATTGCCGTGGACGTTATTGCCGCGGGCGGGCGGCAGGTGCAAATTTGCGGTGGGACGTCGACCGTACTCAGCGCCGTAATAATCGCGGTCGGCCTGGAATTCGTTGACGACGGTAGCGGTAACGCCGAGCCGAATGTTGAGCTCCTGCAGCGTATTCGTATCGACGAGGTTGAACTGGACATTTTCGTTGCGCCGCGCCTCACCCGACTTGGTGTCTTCTTGGCCGAGCAGGTTCAGCCCGGTGCGTTGCGCGGCAGCTTCGTTCGTTTGATCCTCCGATGATGCGGCGGCCGCTGCCTCGCCGAGTTCTGCTGCCGGTTCTGCGTCTTGCGCAGTCACCCCGGGCTCCGGCGCCAGTGTCTGCGGGAATCCGGTAGCCAGGAAAAGACCCAGCAGTCCGAGGACTCCCAACGATCGAAACGACGTGGTCATCAGCTATCGCACATTCTCGCTCAATAGAGTCAAGGCGGCAATTCGACGCAAAGGTTTCCGGCACCTGCCGTGCGCGGAGGCACACAGGGTGTCCTACGCTGACCCGTCGAGGGTGGAGATTCCAGACGTCGAAATCGACACCAACCGAAAAATTATTTAGCGCCCACCGGCAGGCAAGTTGAAATCGCGCGGAGGCCGCTGAAGGGTATTTCGGTGGGCACTCGACGGAGAGTTGCATGACAGACCATGACAGATCGGTTAATTTCGGCCACTCCGCGGCGACGGCACTCCGTCTCTTTTCGTTCGACCCCCGGTCGGTTTATCCCGGTGCCTTCATGTCGACCGTTTTTTGCGCTCGACTTCGCCGTTGTTTTGCGCGGCAGCGAGTCGCGATTACTCTGCCTCTAGCTGGGCCGCCTCCAAGATATTTACTAGTTCTTCCAGGACGAATGGATCATCAATGTCTGGGTCCGGCATCGTGGTTCCGGGCGCGTAGGCAGCGGGGTCGCTCAAGAACGCGAGCAACTCAGGCCGAGACCAACGGCCATTTTTCGACTTGAGGGCCTCGGAGTAGCCGCTGTAACTCGTTGACCCGATCGGTGCGTCGTACATCAGCGCCAAGCTCGGTGACTGTCCATGGCTGTTAGGCACGAACGAGTGGCACTCCAGGCATGACTCAACTGCGACTCTTACCTGATTTCGCTGGGCGCTGGTGTAGTCGGCGGCTGTGATGTAGTATCCGACAAATTGATCGGCGAAGTTCTTCTCCGCCACGGTAAGAAACAGCAGATAGCTATCATCTGTCCAGAGCACCAGTCGGCCGTCGTTGTGCTGTTGTGCATAACGAATGCGCTTGCCGATTTCTATTTTTTCCGTGAAGCGAACTCGGTTTTCTCGGACGCGAACACGGTAGAGGCTTGTCTCCTTTAGGGATCCGACAAGCAAATCACCATCCCAACTTGGATGGAAATTCCAGATTTGAGTAAGGGCGGAAGTGGCGACCGACGGCAGCCAGGCAAACATAGGCGGCGTATGACTCTCGTGCCGACCATACGAGCTTGCGCTGTCAATGGGCAGCAAATTGTACTTTGTGCCGAGTGTCTCTTCAGGCCAGCCGTAGTTCGCACCTTCGGAGACGAGGTTCAGTTCGTCTCCTCCCCGCATGCCGTGTTCGACGACCCACACTTGGCCGTCCTGATCGACACATACACCCTGCATGTTGCGATGGCCGGTAGAGACGATCCTGGCTTCCCGAGAAACCAAATCGATCTCGATGACCTTGCCATAGTCGACATCAGGATCTTGTGCCAGCACATCGGGCGCGTAGACTCCGTCCCAGGCGTAGTCACCGCTGCCAAGATAGATCGTGGCCGGCTCACGAAAGGCCATTCTTCCGCCGGCCATGTGCCCCTCGATCGCATTCCATTGCGGCTTCAGGGGCAAGCACGGCTTAGTTCGAAATAATATTTCCCAGTCGTCGCTGGTAGCTACGATTTGGTCGACGGTTCGAACGCCGGCGCTTAGAGTAAGCAACGCGACTGTCGTCCCGTAACACTGGTTCTCTCCGTCGAATTCGGTATACGAGAGGGCCAATCCCTGTTCGTCACCCCAGCGCACATGAAGGATGTCGTTGTAACGAACTCGGCCGAAATCATGTCTCATATCCCGAAACTGGGGCAGCGTTGCGACGTCGCGATACGCGGAGAGACCGTTGTCTGGGGTTTCGATTTTCGTCTTCTCGATTTCGCGAGCAGATCGTGCGGAAAAGATATCCCCGCCACCCGTAACGAGAACAACCGAATCACCAACGGATGTTAATCCGCCGCCCGCGATTTCGACGGGAACCTTGCCCGCTTCGCCGCTGAGTCTGAAAAAAATTGAGTCGAACTGTCGAGTCTGAACGCCACCGCCCAAATCGACACTCTTTAACGCATTGGCGGCTGTCGCCAAAGCGTCGCCTAACAGATTTCGCTCGATCCTTCGCACCCAAATAAATGGTTGAACTTCGTATCGGCCGACTGTATATCCGCCAAAAAATGATATTCCGATCGCCGATCCAACGAGGCCGACGACTGCGATTCGAAGCCAACTCATCGGGGGGCGGGAGTGGCCGGGATGACAGCGATCTGGGTGGGCACGACGGCGCGGGCGAACGCCGGCTCCAGACGGCTCAGCGGGAAAAGCACATCAAATACCGGCAAGACCTCAGTCTACATCAGGGTTTTATCGTCGAATTCCAGGAGCCGGTTGCCAACGCAGCGTGGCGCCCCCGGACTAGTTGGGCGCATTGGTTCGTCACTCGGCCGACGAACCCGACGAAGTCCCGGAGGGAGTAATTCAATATTTTGCTGGGGTACAATCGCGCTGACCATGACGAAACATTTTCTTGCTCTGGCATTGCTCGCTTTTTCGGTGATTGCGGTTGTGTATGCGAATCGGCCCGCTGATCGCGCCGGCAAAGATTTCGACCCCGCTTCTGCCCGAATCGACTACCGCCCTGGTGGCTATATGCCACCGGGATTTCCGACTCAAGGGGCGGTGAAATTGCTGACCGCTCCCGTCGTCGAGGCGGGCAAACGGAGTCAGGTGCGCATCGAGTACACAATCGGCGAGGTTGGCGCCGCTACGGGCGAGGCGCTTGAAATTTGGAAACACTTCACAAGTGATGTTGAAGAGTTCCAGATCGACGATCCCAACGGCGCGGCGTACTTTGATCTCGAGACATCGGCCCCGGGCGTAAAATTCGAAAGGATCATTTACACGAACGCGGTGCAGCGCAATCGCGTGGGCGTGTTCCCGTACCGCAAGACGCTGGGCGCGAAGCTCACTGCCGGATCGTTAAAACAGGGCGACAAGGTTTACTTCGACCTAGGCGGTACGCACGGAGTGCGCATGCAGCACTATGCGGAGAATTTGTTCAACTTCCGGGTGTTGATTGTTGGGGCGGATGAGCTGCCACGAGACTACGGTGGCGACGCATTTATGAAGGTCACAGGCGGTCGAGCGACGAAGTTGCGGGTCAACGCGCCAACGTTCGTGGGCGTTCGCGAGCCGTTCTCGGTCGAGGTGGTCGTTTCCGATGACTGGCAATCGCTGGCGAGAGATTATCAGGGCCACGAGTTGTCGTTCGTCGACGCCAAGATGGGGACGAGCGAGTTTGAGTACGACCCTACGCTGTTGCATTACGTTGCGCGGAATGTCATTGCAAACGACGAAGGGGTGTACCGGCTTGAGGTTCGCAATACCGACGGCTCGCTACGCGGCGTGAGCAATCCGATTCGCGTCGAACAGCAGCCGAAACGGCGCGTCTATTACGGCGACCTGCACCAGCACACGTATCTGCATGACGGCCGCGGTGTATTCGAAGAATTGTATGTACACGCGCGGCGTACCGGGTTGCTTGATTTCGGCGCGTTGACGCCACATCACATGCCACTGGCCGTCACCGGTCCGAGTTATCACTTCGATAGGTTCAAGGACCCGCGCGACAACTGGCCCGACATGATCCGCGCCAATAAATTGCTCAACGGTTGGAAGGACTTCGTCACGATCTTGGCCTATGAGTACAGCGTCAACACCGCCGCCGGTGGGCACCACAACGTCTTTTTCAAAGGCGACACGGCCAAAACCACGATGCAACTTGAGCCGAACACCAACCGTGCCAACGTCGGCGTGATGATGGACGTGTTGCAGCGCGCGCAGACCCCGGCAATGGTGATTCCGCACGTGGGTGGCGGTCCGCCAAACTGGAATCACAAGTCGAACTCGCGGATCGAGCGCGGCTTCGAAATTGCCTCGGTCCACGGCGTGTTCGAGGAGTCGTGGCAGGCGCACCTCAAGGCGGGTGTGCGCTTGAGCGCGACGGCGTCGAGCGATAACCACACAGTGGGATTCGGGAATTCCTACCCCGGGCTGATCTACACGATGACCAATCCTTTGACCGGCGTGTACGCCTACGGCAAGTCGCGCGACGACATCTGGGACGGCCTGTATGAGCGCATGACGTTTGGGGTGACCGGCAACCAGCGCATCTTGATGGACTTTCACGTCAATGACGAGCCGATGGGCGGCGAAATTCCTAGCAGTCACTTCAAGACGGCGAAGGTTCACGCCCACGTTTCGGGCACCGAGCCTTTGACTCGAATCGACTTGATGAAGAATTCGGAGGTCGTTCACTCGGTTTACCCGTCACGGAATCGCGGGTCGCTGTTACGGATCCAGTGGGGCGACAACATCTACCAGCGCCGGGCGAATACCGCGATCGGCGATGGAAAATTGTCGGCCGGATCGAGCACGCTGCGACTGCGGCGCGACCTCCATCGCGATCAGCAGTTCGAAACGATGCAGCAGGCCGGACGCAATATCACCTGGCGCACAGCAGCGACGTCGAACGATCGCGACGGCATGTTGGTGGATATTTCCGGCGTCTCGGGCGCGCTGAAATTCGAGCTGGAGGATCCCGACCTCGGCACGATTGCGATCGACATTCCTCTCGACCAACTCAAGCAAGCCGGCTACTTCCGCTGGCAGGGGGCCGGCACGAAGCCGCGCGAGCACAGCTATCTGAAGATGATGGGCATCGATGTTTCGTTTGTGCTCGAAGCCGAGCTAGTAAACGGCGAGGGCCCGATGGACTTCGATTTCGATTACGAAGACCGGGCTCATCCCAAGCCCGGTGACTATTACTACCTGCGCATGGAGCAGCTGGATACCAACAAAGGTTGGGCCAGCCCGGTTTGGGTGAACTAGCCCGCCGACGCGTCGTACGTTTGCATAGGTTTGCCTTGTTCGTTGATGACGTAGGCGATTGCTCGATTTACGTGTTCCGGCTGCCATAAATACTCCGTGCTGCCGTGGTGCGACCAGCGTTTGCGCTTGGCATGGTCAAATCCGGCAGTTGTTAGAGCACGCGAGGCGTACGCTTTAAAGTCGTTCATCACCTACTCTGGCGCTGCCTTTGCTGATACAACAACGTGTACGTGGTCGCCGCGAACATGTGCAGCAAAGAGTTGCCAGTTCCGATAGATGCAAACTTCGACGATCGATTCGAGGACGACGGATCGGCGAGGCTCGTCGAGCTTGTACGCAGCCTGAGTCATCGCTCTCCGGTCGAGCCACGACCGCTGACCGTTGTGGGGGATTAAGCTGGCGCCGAAGGCATTGTTATCGCGGTCGATGGTGCCCTTGGGATCGCCGTGGTGAGTTTTGCCGTAACAGGAGAAGGTGATCAGGTACGCCGCCGGGACGGGGCGGTCGGGACCTTTGGTGGTTTCGATGACGGTAACAATGTATCAAGTGGGTGAAGTCGAATGTCGGTCGATCATCCGGTTGTGCGTCCGATGGCCCAATTCGTGGGGATTTCGGTGGCGCGCGCGTTAGCAAGCGCGTTGGCGAATAGGTTGGGGCGGGTACGCGGAAGAGGGCCCTGCTGGGGGTTTTTCAGCAGGGCCACGGCCAGGAGGCATACGCTGACGTTATCTCCAACGCGCTCCCTGACGGTCGCGCCACCGATAGCGTATTGCCAGAAATTTGAAGTTTCGGGCTAGCCCGGACCTTGGATTCAGGACCCTGGCAGTCGTGGTCGTTCGGCCGCGCTAGGCTAGGACTTAGAGCTTCGAATATGCCCGCCCCATTGATCGCCGTTGCCATGAGCGGAGGAGTCGATTCCTCTGCGGTGGCTGGGTTACTGCATCGGCGCGGCGACCCTGTGGTGGGCATGACGATGCAGCTTTGGAACCAGCAGCGCATGCCCGAGCTGATTCCCGAGGGCGGCGCATCGGGCCGCTGTTGCTCGCTTGATGACGTTTACGATGCGCGATGGGTGGCGCAGCATCTCGGCATCCCCTATTACGTGGTCAACTTTGAAGATCGCTTCGAAAAAGAGGTCGTCAAGCCTTTCGTGAACGACTATGTTTCCGGGCGCACGCCTATCCCTTGCACTCTTTGCAACAACTTCATCAAGTTCGACCAGTTCTTAGATATGGCCAAGCAAGTGGGCGCGGAGACGATTGCTACCGGCCACTACGCCCAAATTGAACAAGATGACGACTCGGGACGTTACTTGCTAAAAAGAGGGGTCGATCACTCGCGCGATCAGTCTTACTTCTTGTTCGGTCTTACGCAAGAGCAGTTGTCGAAGTCGATGTTTCCGCTTGGCGGCATGCAAAAGACTGAAGTCCGCGAGCTTGCGACGGCGCTAGGGCTCGGCATCGCGGATAAGCCGGAGAGCCGCGAGATATGCTTCGTGCCGAACGGCGATTATGCGTCATTCGTCGATCACTATCTCACGGAGCAGGGCGCCGATCGAGCCGACACCGAAGGCGAGATCGTCGCCGCCGACGGCAAGGTGCTCGGCGAGCATGAGGGGATCCACCACTACACGATTGGGCAGCGCCGGGGACTGGGCATTGCCGTCGGCGAGGCGGTCTACGTGACCGAGATTCAGCCCGCGAATCGCCGCGTTGTGGTCGGGAGCGGCGAGGAGTTGATGCGCAAAGAGTTTGCGATTCGCGACACCAACTGGATCTCGTTCGACGACGTTCGCGAGCCGGTCCGCGCGCGAATCAAGATTCGCCACCAGTTTGCTCCGGCCTGGGGTGAGGTTCGCCCTGGGAGCAATCCCAATCAAGCTGTAGTCGAGTTCGACGAGCCACAGCGCGCCGTGACGCGCGGTCAGGCCGCGGTGCTTTATGGCGGCGAAGAGGTGCTTGGTGGCGGCTGGATTGTCTAACGACAGATGAACAGAACGTTGGCTTTATCAGGCGGCGCCGCGTTCGGCGCCTATCAAGCTGGGGCCTGGGCCGGCCTTGAGAATTCGGGTTGGACACCGAGTGCCGTCGTTGGTATTTCGATCGGAGCGGTCAACGGCTACCTGATCGCCAAAGGCGCATCGGCCGACGAAATGCGGTCGGTTTGGCTGGAGCTGCCGGGTGAGTTGCAGCAGCGGCTGAAGATTCCGAGCGGCCGGCTTCTGTGGAAGGAGCTTCCGCTGTTCCGCGCCTGGCTTGACGCGGTCTACGGACAGTTCTCGGAACTCCCGTGGTGCTGTGACTTCCAGCTCGTTTGCACCCGTTTGCCGAGCTTTGTCGTCACGACGTTTCAGCACGACGAAGTCACTAGGGAGCATCTGCTTGCCGCCTGCGCTTTGCCGGGGATGTTGCCACCTGTTCGGCTGAACGGGCGGTTATATGTCGACAACGGAGTCGTCTACCCAGTCCCGCTATCTGAGGCTCGAGCGACAGGGGCGGACGAGATTGTCGTAGTTGATCTGCTCGCCCAGCCACCAATTCCGCTTGTGCGCCCATTGCGGCAAATCGCGATGTGGCCAAGGCGTAGGAAGCACAGCCGAGCAGCCGCCGAACAAGAGGGCCAGCGCGTCGTTGCCATTGAGCATCCAGAGCCACTCGGTGGCCTGGGAGATTGCTTCACGTGGAGCCCGGCCAACGCGAAAGGGCTGTTTGACTTGGGCGAGAAGGCCGCCGTCGCCGCGTTGCGGGCCAGCTAAAATCTTACTTCGGGAGGTAGGTCCAGCCAGGCTGCCAGCTCCATGGGGCGGCTATCGCTTCCGCCAATGTGACCCCTCGAAACTCCTGTTCGATCGCATAGAAGGTGACGCGGTGGCCGACTACCAGAAGCGCCCCCGCTGTCTGGGCCTGAAGCTCGTCGATGACGTCGAGGCTGCGCTGGACCGCCTGTACGTAGCTCTCTCCGGCTGGGAACGGGCAGTCGAGATGTTGCGCTCGAATTTCATTCAACTTATCTGCCGGGTAGCGCGTGTACTCGCCGTAATCGCACTCGCGTAGACGCCGATCGCGCACTATTGTGACGTCGCGACCGGCGAACGCAATTTCAGCCGTGCGGTACGAGCGCTGGAGATCGGAACACAACACGCGGCCTATCTCGCGGTAGCGTTCGCCCAATTCCCTAGCCTGCGTCTCGCCGGTCACGGAGAGTGGGCAATCATGCCAGCCGGATGCGAGCCCGGCTTCGTTGTCGACCGACGTCGAGTGGGTTTCAAAGATTAGCGATGTCGGCTCGTGCGAATCTGTCATAACGAGATATAATCATGCACGGTTCGGGCTGATCCGTTCCGCGTTTCGACCAGGAGTGTAGCCATGACGCATCCAGCGCGCCTTCGAGTACTGTTTCTGTCGCTTGCGATTTGTGCCGCGAGCTTCGCCTATCACCATACGACCGAAGATCTGATGGTTAGCGCGGCCAACGCTTTCTTGGCGTCACTCAACAGCAACCAGAAGCCGGGAACCCACCTGAAAATGGATAACCCCGACTTCGAGACCTGGCACTTCGTTCCCGACAATAACTTTATTTCCGCACATGGGTATGCCAGAAACGGCGTTACTTACCGCGACATGATTCCCGAGCAGCGCGTGCTCGCCGACGCTCTAATCGCAGCCTCACTGTCGAAAGCCGGGTTTATCCGCGCGAAAACGATCATGAGTCTCGAGGAAGTTCTTCGAATCAAAGAAAAGGACACCGTAGGGCGGCGTGATGTGGAACTCTACCACGTGAGTATTTTCGGCGACCCCGCGACAACGGGTAGTTGGGGATGGCGGCTCGAAGGACATCACATCTCATTGCACTTCCTCATGAAAGACGGCAAGTTGGTTTCGACCTCGCCGACGTTCTTCGGAGCGAATCCGCATGAAGTCCGCGAAGGACCACGCAAGGGTGTCCGTCCGCTGGCAGCGGAAGAGGATGTGGCGCGCAAACTCATCCGCTCGCTTGATGGCGCCGCCCGCAAGATGGCCGTAATTGCCGACAAAGCCCCGCGCGACATCGTGACAGCCTTCTCGACACGGGCGAAAATCGAGGGCGCGCCGCAAGGCATCCAAGCGTCGAAGCTAAGCGGCGAGCAGTTCAAAACGCTCATCGAACTCGCGGAGGTGTACTCGGCGGCGTTCTCTCCGGAACAGGCCAAGAGCCGCATTGCGAAAGTTCACGCAACCGCGAAGGAAGATTTGTACTTCGCCTGGGCGGGTTCGATTGAGCCGGGCAAAGGCGACTACTACCGCATCCAGGCCCCTGAATTCCTGATCGAATACGACAACACGCAGAACGAAAATAATCACAGCCATTCGGTATGGCGCGACTACAAGGGTGATTTCGGACGCGATGTGCTGGCTGCCCACTACCAGCAATTCGACCACGGTTTCGAGGTCGATGATCAGCCCCTGGCTGACTAGTCTCCCGGACCATCTCGCTAGACGATAGAAAGCTAGGACAAGCAATCTGTGTCTGATCAAGCTGAACGTGAATTTGGATTCAATACTCGCTCTTTGCACGCCGGTCAACGTCCCGATGCCGCGACGAATGCGCGTGCGGTTCCGATTTACCAAACCACATCGTTTGTGTTTAACGACAGCGCGCATGCCGCGGCGCTGTTTGGCTTGCAAGAGTTTGGAAACATCTATACGCGCATCATGAACCCCACTACGGGGGCGTTCGAAGAGCGCATGGCTTCGCTCGAAGGCGGCATCGGCGCGCTTGCGACAGCCAGCGGGCAGGCTGCGCAATTGGTTGCGATTTCGAGCTTGTGCCAAGCGGGTGATGACATCGTTTCGTCCGCGACGCTATACGGCGGCACGTATACGCAGATGGATACGACGTTCCGGCGATTCGGATACGACACGATTTTTGTTGATCCCGACGACCCGGAAAACTTCCGCAATGCGATCACGGACAAGACCAAGTTGGTATACATCGAATCGATCGCCAACCCGCGTATGAACGTGGTCGATATCGACGCGGTCGCTCAGATCGCTCATGACGCGGGCGTTCCACTTGTCGTCGACAACACGTTTGCATCGCCCTACCTATGCCGGCCGATTGAGCACGGGGCTGACATCATTGTCCATTCAGCGACGAAGTTCATCGGTGGCCATGGGACCTCGATCGGCGGCGTGATCATCGACTCAGGCAAGTTTGATTGGAACAACGGGAAATTCCCGATGCTGACCGAGCCCAGCCCCGGCTATCACGGCATGGTCTTCGCCGAGACGTTTGGTGAGATGGCCTACATCCTCAAATGCCGCGTCGAAGGCTTGCGCGACCTGGGGCCCTGCTTGTCACCAATGAATGCATTCCAGTTCCTACAGGGCCTTGAAACGTTAGCGATGCGCATGGAGAAGCATTGCGCCAACTCGCAAGCCGTCGCGAAGCATCTTGAGGGCCACGACTTGGTGACATGGGTGCAGCACGCCGACCTCGACTCGAGCCCATATCGGGCCCAGGCGATGAAGTATTTCCCGAAGGGTACCGGCGCGGTATTTACGTTCGGTATCAAGGGTGGACTCGAGGCGGGCAAGAAATTCATCGACGGGCTCGAGTTGTTTTCGCATTTAGCGAATGTCGGTGATGCAAAGAGTTTGGTTATTCACCCGGCCTCGACGACTCACCAGCAGTTGAGCGAAAGCGATCAAGCGGCCGCGGGCATCACACCCGACATGGTACGCTTGTCAGTTGGTCTTGAAGATGTCGACGATCTGATTTGGGATCTTGATCAGGCGCTGGCAGCGGCTCAGGACTAGACTGACCCATGAGCCTGTCGCGTTTGAGTGGTGGCCCCGAGAGTTGGGAATGACTGGCGGCGGCGCCTGGTATAGGCAGCTGCACTGGCAGGTGGCTTGCGCGATGATTCTCGGCACGCTTGCCGGGCTGGTCGGCGGCGAGACGCTTGCGGCGAACATTGGCTGGATTGGGCAGCTCTTCATCAAGCTGCTGAAGATGGTCATCGTTCCGCTGGTGCTGACTTCGATCATCTCGGGCGTGGCGTCGGTTGGCGGTGCCGGCTTGGGGCGGATGTTCGGGAAGACTCTGGGCTACTACATGCTCACGAGTTTTTTTGCCGTCATCGTCGGACTCATGCTGGCGAATACATTGCAACCCGGCGTTGGAGCCGATATCGCCGGCGCCGAAACTAGCGAGCTGCCAAACCTCACTGTGGTGACTTCACCGGTCGACTTGATTCTCGATATCGTTCCTGAAAACATCGTTGAGGCGGCGTCGGAAACGAAGATGTTGTCGATCATCTTCTTTGCGATCGTGCTGGGCATCAGTATCTCGCGTCTGCCCGAGCAGCATCGAGAGCCGCTGCAAAACTTCATCGCGTCGGCGTTCGAAGCGATGATGCGCCTGACGTCGGGGATCATACATTTGGTTGCGCCGATTGGAGTTTTCTCGCTGATTGTCAGCCTAGTCGCGACGACCGGTTTGGCGTCGTTTAAGGCATTGGGGATGTATGCGTTTCTACTGTTTGCGGGGCTCTCGATTCACCTGTTTGTGACGCTGCCTCTGGTACTGCGGTTCTTGGGCGGGATCAACCCGGTCATTCACTTCAAGAACATGATCGACCCTATGTTCATGGCATTTTCGACAAGCTCGTCCGGTGCCACGTTGCCGGTTACGATCAATGCCGTCGAGAAGAAGGCTGGTGTTTCGAACCGTGTCAGCTCGTTCGTTTTGCCGATGGGCGCGACCGTCAATATGGATGGGACCGCGCTCTACGAGTGCGCTGGGGTGTTGTTTATCGCTCAGGTGATGGGCGTTTCGATGGGCTTCGAACAGCAGGTTTTGATCGTGATCACGGCATTGCTGGCGTCGATCGGCGCGGCGGCGGTGCCATCGGCGGGGCTTGTGGTGATTTTTATCGTGTTGGAAGCGGTCAACTTGACCGGTCCGCAGGTGGATCTAATAGTCGGAGCGATGTTGGCTATCGATCGCCCGCTGGACATGTATCGCACGGTGGTTAACGTGTTTAGCGACTCGTGCGGAGCGGCGATTATTGCGCGCTCGGAAGGCGAGAGTCACGTCGACACGGTAGTCGTTCCAGGCTGAACTTCGCGCAAAATGCTATTTTTGTGCATTCGGTAATAGGCTATGGCAGTAGCAGCGCGAGCACAGTGGAGTTCCCGAGTCGGGTTTATTTTGGCGGCGGCCGGATCGGCTGTCGGCCTCGGCAACATTTGGAAATTTCCGTACATCACCGGGGTCAACGGTGGAGGCGCTTTTGTTCTCGTTTATCTCGCCTGCATAGCGTTCGTCGGTCTGCCGATTATGATTGCCGAGATTTCGCTGGGACGTGCGACGCGTCAGTCGCCCGCCAGCGCGATACGCTCTCTTAGCCCGGGCAGCCCTTGGATTGGCGTTGGCTATCTCGGTGTGCTCGCGTCGGTTTGCCTGCTTTCGTACTACGGCACGGTCGCGGGCTGGGCGCTGCACTACTGTTACTTGGCACTGAGCGGCCAGATTGCAGGTCAGGGGCCGGACCAATTACAGGCTGCATTTACTGGGCTCGGCGAGAACGCCGCCGTGGGCGCAACTTGGCACGTGTTGTTCATGGCGCTAACCGTCTATGTGGTTGCGGCGGGTGTTTCGCGGGGCGTGGAGCGCTGGTCGCGAATCTTGATGCCTGCATTAGGTGTGATGCTGCTGATCTTGCTCGGGAAGGCTTTTACGCTGTCGGGTTTCGGTCAAGGTATGGACTTTCTGTTTGGCTTTCGCACGGACAATTTGACCGCGGCGGGGGTCCTTGAGGCTCTTGGGCATGCGTTCTTTACGCTTAGCCTTGGCCTGGGCACGATGATTACCTACGGCAGCTATCTGCGCAAGGACGACGATTTGGTTTCGGCATCGATCATGACTTCGGCCGTGGATACGATGGTGGCGCTGATGGCGGCGATGATGCTGTTCCCGATCATTTTCACTTTCGGGCTCGAGTCCGGGCAGGGGCCGGGACTGCTGTTTGTTACCGTGCCGATCGCGCTAGCTCAGATGTCGGGCGGCGCCTTACTGTCGATCGTATTTTTCGTGCTGCTGGCCTTTGCCGCCCTGACGAGTGCGATTTCAATGCTGGAAGTGACGACGGCTTATCTGATTGACGACTGGAAGATGACGAGGAGAAAGTCAGCGGTCCTATCCGGGATTGGAATCACCCTGTTTGGTTTACCGGCAACGCTAAGCACGGTGTGGTTTAGCGAGATCGACTACTACGTTTCAAATTGGATGTTGCCTTTGGGTGGTTTTGGCGTGGCGCTGTACGTCGCTTGGCGCATGGATGCGGCTTTGCGGCGAGGGGCGTTTGAGGAAGGCAGCGCGCTAGCGAAGTTTTACCGGCCTTGGGTTTGGATCTTGAAATACCCGGTTCCGTTGGCGGTGACTTTGGTTTTCTTGCGGGCCGTTGGTTTGATCTGACGGCGAGGGAAACTGGACCGCCTGCGAGAGGGTTTTTGGGCTTGTGAGGGGAGGGGGTCTTGCGGGTGTTGTGGCTTGGTTGGGACAGGCAACACGAGGGTTCGTGTTCGTGTAGAGATTGCGCTGTTTCATGTGCCAGTCCCGGCCGGAGTGATTATCTGTTTTCGTCAAATTCTTAAGAAGAATAAATGGGAGCTCCCAAGTCGCTTTACCTCCGCGTACCAGCGACGTTGTGCGGGCAAGCTGGTTGACAGCAACGCCGGGTTGCTAGGTTGTTTTTTCCCCGAGGACAGCCAGGACCTAAACCTCGTTTTTTTGACCCCGCTCTCGCGCGGCCGGATGGATGGTCAGTTCTTTCACTGCAGTTAGGCAATCACCATAGGCATTTGTGCTTGTACTTTGCACGCCCTTAGGAACCTGTTTCCACACTACACCCCGTGTCAAGTTCTTGGGGGTTATTTTCCGGCGCCTGGTTCAATCAAGCGGTCGTAACGAAGTTCTCCACCCTCGATCCATAAAATGTTTTCGGCTCTCGGTGCTAGCGGCGGATACTTGTCCGGCGTTTCTGAATCCATCGCATCGAAAATTTTCCTCAGCCGCGCAACTACCTCGGGGTGTTCGGCGGCGACGTCGCGCTGCTCGGCGCGGTCGGACTCCATATCGAAGAGCATGAGCGGCTTGGGCGCCGGCCCGGTAATGATGCCAGGGCACTGATCGCGCCGCGCCTGTTCGAACTGAGCGATGATCGTCAGGCCGTCAGGCGCTCGCTGGTCTTTATAGTCGCCGGGGTCGTCGAGGCAAACGAAGCCGGGCTGCGGCGCTCGCACGTGTAGCTTCCAGCGTCCCGACCGCAAAAGTTTGAGCTGTTCGCCGCCCATGGCAAAGATTGCTTCGTGCGGAGACTTTTTTGCTGCGCCGGTAAACAATGGCAACAGGTCGAGGCCGTCGATCGTCCGGTCGCTGGGGAGCTTTCCTCCCGCTGTGGTGACGATGGTCGCGAAAACATCGACTGACGCCACGACTTCGGCGGATACCTGTCCGGCAGGAATCTTGCCGGGCCACCGGGCGATCGCGGGCACGTGGATGCCGCCGTCAAAGTTCGAGCCTTTCATCGACCGCAACCCACCGTTATAGCCGCCAAACGATGCTCCGTTGTCGGATGTGAAGAAGACGAAAGTGTTCTCGTCGAGATCGAGCTCGCGCAGCTTTGCGAGAATCTGCCCGACGGACCAGTCGAGTTCCCTTATCGCGTCGCTGTAAAGGTTATCCGGTGTCTCGGGCGTGTAGAAGTCCTCCGAAGCAGCCAGCGGCTTATGGGGCATGGCGTGCGGCAAGTAGAGGAAGAATGGCTTGTCGCGGTTGCGTTCGATGAAGTCGATTGACCGCGCGGTGTATTTCTTTGTCAGCTCTGTTTGCCTGACCGGGTATTCAACGACAGTTTCGTTTTCGACGAGTTGCACCGGACGCATATCGTTCGAGTAGAGGATGCCGTAGTATTCGTCAAACCCCTGCGTGCGCGGCAGGTACTTTTCGACGTGGCCGAGGTGCCACTTGCCGACCGCGGATGTCGCGTACCCGAGTGGTTTGAGCGCCTCGGCGATCGTGATCTCTGAGGGTGGTAGCCCTATGCCGTTGCGACCGACATCCGGCGACGGATTGCTTATCAGCGTAGTGCGAAACGGGTAACGGCCAGTAAGTAACGTGCCGCGCGAAGGCCCGCAAAAGGGCATCGGTACGTAGAACTGAGTGAGGCGAATACCCTCGGCGGCCATCTTGTCGAGATGCGGGGTTTGGTGTGCGGTGGCTCCGAATGCAGAGAGATCGCCGTAGCCGAGATCGTCGGCGAAGATCACGACAAAGTTGGGGCGCGACTGCGCTAGCAAGGGGAGAGCGAGGAGGAACAAGACGGCAAGTCGGACGTTCATAGCGACATGAGTGTATAACAAGTCGAGCTGGCAGGTTTGCACGGCGTAAGCCAGTAAGCGCTTGTCGCCAGGCGAGCGGCCCGCCGCTTTCTTACATGCACGCCTCAAACCGAGAGTTGAAGCGATGTTTCACCGTCATCTTGAAATTGCTACGGCTGATTTTCGATGGCGCCTTTGCCGCAAATGGCTTCTGCTTCGCGGCGGAATTCGCGGTCTGGTTTGACTCGGGCGGCGATGTCGTAGAGAACCAGGAAATCGTTCGCTCGCATGAGCCTCAGGCGTACGTCGGTATCGCCTGGCTTGCTCGAAAACAGGTCGTGCAGCTTTGCCGCGGCGTCCTTGCCCGTGGCCTCGCCGTTGAGGCGGACAGTCAGAGCGATTTGCGCGGGCATCGAGACACGCGCGTTGTCGAGCGGCACAATCTCTTGCACCGAGACCTTGGGCTGTGACTCTTCCTCGGCGCGAACGCTGCCGCGGATTAGAACCGCCTGGTCGTCGACGAGTTGCTCATTGAGCTCGTCGAACTGATTGGCGAACACGAGTAGCTCAATACTGCCGGTGAGGTCTTCGAGAACCGCGGACCCCCACGGACGCCCCTCGCGATTGCGCCTGCATTGAATTCCCGAGAGGACTCCGCAAATGGCGACATTGGCCCTGTTGTCGGCATTGCCGATGCTCGAGCTGTCGTGCGTCGCTAGCTCGGCAACTTTATCTTCGTACGCTTTCAGCGGATGCCCCGTGACGTAGAAGCCGATCATCTCTTTCTCGCCGGCCAGCTTCTGCTTCTCCGGCCATTCGGGGACATCGGGCAGGCGTTGTTCGTCCTCGGCCTCGGGCTCGGCTATCGCGGCGAAGAGTCCACCTTGGCCGGTCTCGCGGTCGCGCGTAGCTCGCTGCCCGGCCTCGATTGCGGCATCTAACGCTACGGTTAGCTGGGCGCGATGCCCATCGAGGGAGTCGAGCGCTCCGGCTTTGATCGCGCTTTCGAGCATGCGCTTGTTGATCCGTTTGCCATCGACGAGTTCGCAAAACTCAAAGAGTGACTTGAAACTCCCGCCCTTTTCCTCGCGGGCTTCGGCGATGGCTTCGACCGCGCCTTTGCCGACATTCTTGATGGCGCCTAGGCCGAAGCGAATCTCCTTTTCTCCAGCAGGCGTGAAATTCCAGAACGACTCATGGATGTCGGGCGCGAGAACCTCGATACCCATCTCGCGACATTCGTTGATGTAGCGCACGACCTTTTCGCTGTTGGCCGATTCCGCCGAGAGCAGCGCAGCCATGAACTCCACGGAGTAATGCGTTTTCAGATAGGCCGTGACGTATGCGACGAAACCGTATGCGGCCGAGTGCGACTTGTTGAAACCGTAGCCGGCAAACTGCTCCATCAGGTCGAACAGCTTACTGACTTTCCCTTCCGGGAATCCGCGTTCCTTCGCGCCGGCCATGAAACGCGCGCGTTGCTTGAGCATTTCCTCAATCTTTTTCTTACCCATGGCGCGGCGCAGCAGATC
The DNA here is from genome assembly GCA_965247305.1 of Bryobacterales bacterium. Classification (GTDB taxonomy): domain Bacteria; phylum Acidobacteriota; class Terriglobia; order Bryobacterales; family UBA6623; genus CATQHP01. The sequence goes on from OZ252030.1 coordinate 1,505,143, forward strand.
GGCTTCGCCGAGCGAAAAGCCCGCAACAACGTTGGCGATCTGCATCACCTGTTCCTGGTAAAGGATCACGCCATAGGTTTCGTCAAGCAGCGGCTCGATCACCGGGAGCAGGTAGGTGACCGGCTTGCGGCCGTGTTTGCGCTCAATGAAGTCGGTTACCATGCCGCCCTGGATCGGCCCCGGCCGGTAGAGCGCGTTGAGAGCGCAGAGATCTTCTAGCCGCTCGGGCTTGTAACGCAGACAGACGTCGCGCATCCCCGACGATTCAAACTGGAATACGCCGCTCGTGAGCCCCTTCGAGAGCATTTCGAAAGTGGGCTTGTCGTCGAGCGGAATCTCTTCGGTCTTGAGCCGTTTGCCGGTTTTCTTCTCGATCCAATCGAACGCCTCGTCGATGACGGTCAGGGTGGTGAGCCCCAAAAAATCCATCTTGAGGAGCCCCATCTGGTCGAGGCTTTTCATGTCGTACTGCGTGACGATTTCGTCTCGGTTGGTCTTGTAGAGCGGGACGAGGTTTTGTAGCGGCTCCGGCGCGATGACGACCCCAGCAGCGTGTACCGACGGATTGCGCGCGACACCCTCGAGGCGACCAGCGGTTTCGATCAAATCAGCGACTCGCTTCTCGTCTTTCATCGCCTGCTGTAGGCGCGGCTCTTGTTCGATCGCCTCCTTGAGCTTGATATTGAGAACGTTGGGGACGAGCTTCGTCAGTCTGTCGACCTCGCCGAAGCTCATGTCCATCACGCGGCCGACATCTTTGATCGCGGCCTTGGTCGCCATCGTATTGAATGTGATGATCTGCGCGACCTGCTCGCGCCCGTATTTTTCGGTGACGTATTGAATGACGTCGCCGCGGCGATTCATGCAAAAGTCGATGTCAACGTCGGGCATCGATACGCGCTCGGGGTTGAGGAATCGCTCGAACAGCAGACCGTATTGCAGCGGGTCGATGTCGGTGATTTTCATCGAGTAGGCGACTAGCGAGCCGGCCGCCGAGCCGCGTCCCGGGCCTACGGGGATACGTTTGGATCGGGCGTAGCGAATGAAGTCCCAGACGATCAGGAAGTAACCCGAGTACTGCATCTGCTGGATGATCTTGATTTCGAAATCCAGCCGCTCCATGTACTCCTGCCAGGGGCGGCGGAGTTGACCGTTTTGCTCGAGCAGTTCGAGATAGGCGCGACGCTCTTCGAGACCTTGGCGCGCGACGAATTCAAAGTAGGTGTCGATGGTGTGCTCGGTCGGGACCTCGAATTTTGGAAACGGGTTGCCGACAGGTTCGAGGTTGAGATCGCACATCTGCGCGATCTCCCACGAGCGGTTGAGCGGGCCTTCGTCCCCATCGAAAAGCTTCGCCATTTCTTCGCGGCTTTTGAGATGAAATTCCTGTGTGGAGAATTTCATCCGGTTGGGATCGCTGAGGGTTTTACCGGTCTGAACACACAGCAGCGCATCGTGGGCGCCGGCGTCTTCTTTGGTGAGATAGTGTGCGTCGTTGGTCGCGACGAGTGGGATGCCGGTTTCTTGCGCCAGCCGAAACTGTAGCGGGATCAGTTGCTTGTCGAGGTCGAGACCATGATCTTGAATTTCGAGGTAGAAATTTTCCTTGCCGAAAATATCGATGTACTCGTATGCGAGGCGGCGACCTTCTTCGTAGCCCTTCTCAAGCAGAGCTTCTTGCAAGTCGCCGCGCAGGCACGCGGAGAGGCAGATTAGGCCCGCGGCGTGTTGCGCGAGAATCGCCTTGCTGATGCGCGGCTTGTAGTAAAAGCCCTCGAGGTAGCCCATCGAGACAAGCTTGATCAGATTGCGATAGCCGGTCTCGTTCTTGCAGAGCAGCAGCAGGTGGTTGTAGCGCAGGCTGGTGTCGTGCTTGTTGTGGTCACCGTCAACGGTATAGATTTCGCATCCGATGATTGGCTTGGTGCCGACTTTTCGGGCGGCATTATAGAACTGAACCGCGCCAAAAAGGTTGCCGTGATCGGTGATCGCAACGGCCCGCCATTCGTGTTTCTCGGCGAGCTTCATCATCCGCGGGATGTGGCAGGCTCCGTCGAGTAGCGAGTAGTCGGTGTGGCAGTGGAGGTGGACGAATGGCTGCGACATTTTGCGGGAGACGACACCAGTATAGAAGAGGGCGTGGCGGGGAGCGTGGGATCTCTTACGAGGCGCTGAGTCCGGCGGCTTGGGTTCGTGTCCGACAACTGATAGAGTGTCTGACAGCCCATGGAAAGTGATCAAATTACTGTTCGATTCGAGCCGAAGACCTCGGAACGTTTAAGCGATATCGCGGCGGACCGACGTGTGGCGACATCGGAGCTGATCCGAGAAGCGGTGCGTGAATTGATCGCGGATGATGATGACCGATCGGAAAGTGCGCTGGAAGTAGCGACACGATCTGGCATCGTTGGCATGGTGGATGGCCTCCCCAGCGACCTCAGCACGAATCTGGAGCACTTCGAAGATTTCGGCCGTTCGTGAGAACACTGGTGTTGATCGACACGGCCCGCTAACAACGATGTTTCATCGCGGCGATTACCGGCCTGGCTGCTGCGGGCTCGTCCTGATGCGGTCGCCGCTATGCTGGGGGCGTTCGACGACGGAGTGTTCGAGATGGCGGAATTGGGGCCACGAGCGATCGAGCCGATTGCCAAGATTCTTGCGCGTTACGAAGATTTGCGTCCGCAGCTAGCTGACGCGTCGTTGTTGTATTTAGCGGAACGTGAGAATATTGGCACTATTTTCATGCTGGATCGTCGCGATTTTTCGGTTTATCGAACGAAGCGAATCGTAGTTTGTCGATTGTTCCTTAAGTCGGAGCTTGGCGCGGCGGGCCGGGGAAAATGGTCATCGTCCAAGACTGGCACGAAGAATTCCGCGAGCGGGACTAACTTCCTAAAAGGCCCACGATCCTGCAACCAACAGAATCAGAGATGAAATGAGGAGGCTGCCCTCGAGCCGCGAGAGCGATTAAGCTAGCGGCCAGCGCTTCCCGCTAAGGGGAGTCACCATCTTTAGTTCGAAAAAGGAGAGAGCAGCCATGAAGAAGACTACCATCCGGAAACAAATGCAGCCAGGATTAATCGCCGACAACAGCAAGATCAAAGGCGTCGTCGGGCTTGACGTAGGAGAGAAAAAGAGCTGGCTCGTGCGGTTGAACCTGAAAGGCGAAGAAGTCGCTAATCGATCCATCAGTACCACCCGCGCGGCGCTACGCAAGTGCTTCAAATGCAAATCGCGTCTACGCGTGGTGATCGAGGCCGGTAGCCATTCCAACTGGATCGCGGCCTTGCTCAAAGAGCTCGGTCACGAATTCAGCGTCGCCAATCCGCGTCAACTCAAACTGGTTAGCGAGTCGTTATCGAAGAACGATCGGCGTGACGCGCGCTTGCTCGCCGAACTCGGTTTGACGAGTCCGAAACTGCTCTCGCCAACCCAACCGCTGTCACAAGAAACCCTGCGCAACCGTTGCGTCTTGATCGGCCGTCAAGCGCTCGTAAGGGCGCGCACGAAGTTGATCAACTCGCTGCGCGGCATGCTCAAGAACTTTGGCATTCGAGTGTCGGCGGGCGACGCTTCGACGTTCGCCAAGCGCGCCCGCCTGGAGTTGTCGGAAGAGTTTCAAGCCCTGCTGGAAGGGCTTTTGATGATGATCGAGCAGTTGAGTGAGCAGATCAAACAAGCCGACGCGCGAGTGAAGCAACTGTGCGAGACGCGCTATCCGGCGACGGAATTGATCGAACAAATTCGCGGCGTGGGAGCGACGACATCGTTGGCGTTTGCGCTGGCTCTCGACAACGACGCGGGGCGCCTGGACAAGAGTCGCGCGGCGGGGGCATTTGTGGGCTTGCGGCCGAAACAACGGGACTCGGGATCGTGCTCGCCGGAGCTGCATATCTCGAAAGTGGGCGACGGCAACTTACGCTGTTTGCTGGTGCAATGCGCGCAATACATTTTGGGACGACACGGGCAGGACTCGGCGTTGCGGCGCTGGGGATTGGGTCTGGCGGAGCACGGCGGCAAGAATGCCAAGAAGCGAGCGATCGTGGCGGTGGCGCGCAAGCTGGCGGTGCCGATGCATGTGTTGTGGAGCCGCGGCGCAGTGTATGAACCGTTTCCGCAGGGAGTGAATGGAGCGAAAACAATGGCGACGATAGGGTAAGAAAGGCGCTCGCGGCGAGGCCGCATCGCATTGAATTTTCCTAGTAGGAAGAAGACGATTTGTTGACAAAAGAAGCACGAAACGAGGGAAGGACGGCGCCAGGCGAACGACCGCGTCGCGACGACTGCGAGTCCACGCCAGGCTCAACCGACGGCTTGGCTGTCGGGGGAAGCCGGAAACGAGAATGCAGCGTCGTAAGACTGGACCCCTACAAGCACCGCGTCGCAACCGACGCAACCAGAGTGCGAATGCAAGCCCGGTCAAAACCCTGGAACCCAAACACCCCCGTTCGTTGTTTCCCCTGTTGACATCGGAGAGCCTCCTCATGCAAGGCGTGGACGGCAGTCCACGCCTCGTTTTCTAGACATCGATCGACTCTGCACCCGCACGGTGTAGTCAGAGTATCAGTGGAAAAATAGTGCGGCGTTCGTAGTTCGCGAATGTACGCCGCGCCGTCAGCCGGCTTCGAATGCTTACAGACGGATCGGGGTCAAGGCCGTGGTCGAGTCGAGCGTGGCGGCTCGAGAGCCGCTTGCGCGAAACTGAAAGTTGCCATTCGAAGCGAGTCATTTCAACAAGGCGCTCGGGATGAAGATCCTAGAGCTTCACGAGGATGGGGCGACCCTGCGCCTGCCGATTAGGCCTGAACATTCGAATGGCTCGGGCAGGACGCATGGCGGTGTTATCGCGACATTGGCTGACGCGGCGGTCGGCGTTGCGATAACGAAGGTCTTGAAGCGGCGCGGGACCACGATTGAACTGAAAATCAACTACTTGAACCCGGCTACGGAGGGAGAGCTGCGCGCCCGGTCGTATGTTCTTCGCGCCGGGAAACGCACCCTGGTGGCGCGAGTCGCAGTGCATTGCGGCGACACGCATATCGCCGAGGCCCTATTGACCTTTGCCTTGTTCGCGGACTGACAACGTTTCGGAGTTGCGCCGATCGAGCGCTACTCAACCGCAATCGTTGGGCCGAAGGGGCTAACGGCGTCTCCTAGCAACAACGTCACGTCTATGTTCGGGCCTGAGCTAACAGCGGCTGGAAGACGAGCGTTTATCTGCAATACTCCGGCGACTAGGCCTGGCGCCGCCGCGCCGTAGAGAATCTCGCTCAGCTGCCCGTCAATCTCCAATCCGACCGGAAGATTCGGGACCGGGAACGGTGCCGTCGTCAGCGCTCCATCGACGCTCGCGGGGGTTGTCGCGCCTCCGCCCGTCGCGAACAGTTGCACGATAGACCCGGTGCGGGCTGGGTTCGCTGCGGCGTTCACCGTGAAATCTTCGTTGAGCACCGCGGCTTGGCCGACCCCGGAACCGGCCAACGTAAAGATCCCGGGGCGCGCCAGACTGACGAAGTATCGGGTCGGCGGAGATGTCATGCCGTCGAATTCCACTTGAACATCGACAAATCTCTCTCCGCCTAAATCGAACGGCACGATCGCGTTTAGTTGTGTCGCAAAGGCGAACAACATCGGCGCCGGACGGCCATTAACCAGTATTCGAGTGCCGGCGAGTTCAGTCGACACTCGGCCCTCGGCCGTTATGCGCAGGCCGGTGGGCTCGGGTGGGCCGATGGCTTGGCCGAAGATGCTGAAAATCTGTCCACGCGCAATCGGTCCGGGTTCTAACGTCGCCGCGTTGACGAGTCCCGAGGATGAGAAGCGCGGCTCCGGCTTGAAATCGAACTTCGCGACGTATGCATCGCCGCCTTCTCGAAAGCTTGCGAGTATTGGCTGGTAGCTGTCGGGTGTAGACGGGAAGTTTGAAGACGAAGTCGTGCCCGCCATCAGAACTGTGCGTTGGCCGACACCGGCGATTGCAAATCCGCGGTCGCCGGAATTTCCGCCCATGTACGTCGAATACTCGATATCAGTGAAGTCCGCTTTCAGTTGGACGAGTACGGCTTCGTCGAGAAGGTCTAACGTGCTTTGAATTGCGCCCTCGGTGATGGGAAAGTCCGTTGAACCAGAGGTGCCGGCCAGGAATATGTCGCCGAGTTCGCTGACGAAGATGCCATTTGCTTCGTCCTCGGAGGAGCCGCCAATGTAGGTGGAACGCAGCAGTTCGTCGGCCTCCGCAGAGAACTTTGCGACGAATAGATCGCCGAAGGCTACTCCTCCTCCGTAGGACGATTGAAAAGCCTGCTCTGACGTGGGCAGGTCCGTCGAGCGTGTCTTTCCGGCGACAAAGATCGAGCCCGCGGGACCGATAGTGACTGTTTTCGCCTCGTCGACTTCGTCCCCGCCGAAGTAAGTGGCGAATTCAGTGGCTGAGCCGTCAGCGCTAACCTGGCACACAAACGCATCGACAACGGCGGAGAGTTCAGATTGAAACGCGCCCGCGGTGACCGGAAAGTCGGTCGACTCGGTCAGCCCAACGACGAGCGCGTCGGGGCCGTTGAGCGTAAGCGCGAGCGCCTCGTCGCGGGCCGCGCCGCCGAGGAATGTCGAGTAGACGAGGCTCGATCCGTCAGGGCTGAGCTTAGCCAAAAATGCGTCTCGGGAATCGCTGGCGATGGTTGGCTGTAGCGACTGGTCTGTCGTTGGAAACGCGACCGAGCCCGTTGCGCCGACGACGTAGGCATTGCCGTCCGCGTCGACAGCGATGCCCGCCGCATCGTCGAATCTTTCACCGCCTAGGTAGGTGGCGTATTCAAGCGTGCTTCCGTCGGGGCTCAGCTTCGCTACGAATGCGTCGCGCGTACCGCCACCGAAATTTGGCTGCACGCTGCCGGCAGTGGTCGGAAAGTCTGTGGAGAATGCCCAACCTGTGACGTACGCGGCTCCAGCGTTGTCCACCGCGATCGCGGTGCCTTGCTCGCGTGCCGTGCCACCGAAGAGCGCCAGATAAAGTAGGTCGTTGCCGTCAGGGTTAAACTTCGCGACGAAAATATCGAAGCTTGGCGGACCGGGCATGCTCACCGACCCTGGCATTGCCGGCAAATCGCGGGTCTGGCCGACGATGTAAACGTTTCCATCGGCGTCGAGAGCAACGCCGTTCGCGACTTCGCCGAACTCGGCTCCAAGAAATGTCGAGAACGTGAGCGTTGGCGCCGCCAGCAACCCGGAAACAAAGAGAACGGCAGCGAAAAGCGCGGGAAACAACTTCAAGAATCTACTGTCGCATAGGCCGCGAGCGCGCTAACGACGTGTACGTACTCGAAGAAACTCTAGATCAACCGGCAGCGGCCGATAAGCACCGTTGACATCGAAAGGGCTCGGGTCTAATAGGGCCCCGGCTGGCCAGGAATGGACTCCGGCAGATGATCATTCGACCAAGGAAGGAACGTTTATGTCTACATTTTCAATTGTTACTAACGTCTCGTCGTTGATTGCCCAGGAGAATTTGCAGAAGACAAATGCTCTGCAGGCGACAACGATTACGCGGTTGACCTCGGGTCTCCGCATTAACTCATCCGCGGATGACGCCGCCGGCTTGGCGATCGCCAACCGCTTCCGGTCCGATATTTCGGTCCTGCGTCAGGGTGTTCGGAACGGTGCCGACGGCCTGTCAACCCTACAAACCATTGATGGCGGCTTGAACAACGTCGCGCTACTGCTTGACCGTGCACGGACGCTGGCCACGCAGTCGGCTTCGGGAACGTTCACCGGTGATCGCAACACGCTCAATCTCGAGTTTCAATCGACCATCGACGAAATCGACCGTCAGACGCAGGCTATCGGTCTCGACCCGGGCGGCGCGTTTAACCACTTGCTCAACGTGTTCATTGGCGGCGGCCGTACCAACGGATCGATTGCCGAGTTTGCAAACGGTTCGGTGGACATCGATCTATCCAACTCTGCCGTCAACTCCAACACGCTCGGACTTAAGGGCGTACAGGCTAGCGGCGTTGCCGGAACGGACATCGGCTCATCGTCGGCCACGAGTGTGCAAGCGGTTGCCGAAGACGCCACCAACCTGAACTCGCTTGCGAACGCTGGATTCACCGAGTTCCATTTCCGCGGTCCGGGATTTTCGGATGACGGCACAGCGGTACTCAGCGTCAACTTAGCGGGTGTTGTCGACACCAGCACTTTGAGAACGGCGATCAATGATGCGATTGAAGGTTTTGACTCATCAAGCGCTGAGGCGCAAGCCTTCAAGAATGCAGGCATTACGGCGCTTGTCAATACCGATTCAGACGGCAATCAGCAGCTAGCGTTCTCGTCAACCGACACGGCCTTCCAGGTCTCCGCCGGCGACCAGCTAGCGAACGCACTGTTGGGGAACGTGACCACGAGCAGCAATCCCACCGGGTTGTCTCTAGGCGAGACTGTGACGGGTGGCGCGCAGGCCGATGTCACTTTGGCGGCCGTCCAGACCACTAAGGTCGTCATTAGTGGCGGTGGCCTTACGAGCGATGTTGAACTGACCATCAGTTCCGCAATCGCCGATACGGAAGACATCATCTTCCAAGATCTGCAGGACGCGCTCATTGCAAACACAACGCTCAGCTCGCTGGGCTTCACGGTCGCTCAGAATGGCGGTGCGGTTGAGTTTACGAATGACCAGGGAGAAAACTTCCAAGTCAAAGTGACCGGCGACAACACCAACGCGTTGGGCTACGGCTCGGCCGCGCTTGGCGGAGGAGTCTTCGGTGTGGGAGCTGATTCGACCTACAACACGATCAGTGGTACCGCGGCAGTCTCGGCGAACTTAGCCGGCACGGCAACGCTCTCGATCCTGGTGGATGGCGAGACGACCGCGCAACCGATTGTCTTGACCGCGACGGCAACTACCACTGCTGCTGAATTGATCAATCAATTCAACGACGCGATCAATGCCAACTCGGTGCTGAGTCAGTCCGGGCTGCAAGCGAGCATCGGCGGGTCGAGTGAGTTAGTTCTTGAAACCACAACCAGTGGGGACGACACAAACTTCACGATATCTGTCGACGACGATGCTACGAACAACCTGCTGAGCCTCAACGATACGGCCTTCGGAATTTCCACGGGTACGGTCGCCGAGGGTAGCACGGCTGAGCATACCTTCCTCTCCGAAGGCGCTCAGGTGGCCTCAGGGTTGACGAGCGCCGACCCAATCGCGTTCACCGGCGTCACATTCGGCGGCGATGAGCAATCATTGAACCTCACGGCCAAAGACGACAACGATGCCGTGCACAGTTTGAGCATTAGCCTGACGAACGCAAATGCCCAGACGATCGACGAAGCGGTAAATGCGATCAATACGCAGATCCAGGCGTCGAAAGACTCGACATTGTCACAGGTTGTCGCGGTAAAGGAGCGCGACGGCGCCGGAACCGAGGGCATCCGTTTCATCAGTACGCTGACGGCGGGCTTCGAAGTCGGCGTCGGCGATATCTCGAGTGACAAGGGCTTGGCAAATGCAACGGCGGACTCCAAGTTGGTGAAGTCAGCCCAGTTGGGTAGCGCGTCGATTGCGGATATCGCTAGTGAAGAAAATGCGTCGAAAGCGGTTCAACTGCTCGAGTCCGCAGTCGCAAGACTCGGTATCACTCAAGCAACCGTTGGTCGTGGTCAGAACCAATTGCAGTTCGGCATTTCTCTGGCAACCACACAAATTACCAACCTATCCGCCGCTGAGAGCCGCATTCGAGATGCCGACTTGGCGCTCGAGGCTGCGAACCTCACGCGAGCCGGAATTGCACAGCAGGCCGGTGTTGCGGCATTGGCGCAAGCCAACTCCGCGCCGCAGGCTGTTCTAGCACTGCTCCGAGGTTAAACTCGGCAGCGTTTACTAAACACTTACTCCCAACCCTCTGCACGCCCGAGTCGCTTCTTCGAAGTGGCTCGGGCTTTTTTCGTCACTCCGATGCGAGAACCGTACCCGCCTTTGTCGGCTTCGACGCCAACTTCAGAGCAACCAACGGAGATCAGGTCCCCAACGACCTAAGATTCTTAGTCGGTTTCCGCGTGGATGCCAACAAGGTTCTCGGTGTCTTTAACAAGCAGGCGACCGACAAGTAGCCGGCGGAGCGTGACTCTAGTGAAAAATCACGTACAGCACGGAGATCGTCACGAACAGCACAGCCGCTAGGTGCCTCGGGTCCATCCCGTCGCCCTCCCAGCGGCTAGTCAGCGCGCTTAATGGACTCTCCCACGTAAGACCGTCGATTTTTTCTGGCGGCGGTGGGGGAGTTCTTTTGCTCACGACGTAAAACACCACGCTGCAGATCACCGTCATGTAGAACGCTTGCAGCATGAACGGGATCCCCCAGCCCTGGCTGATCGTCTTGAATCCCTCGGCGTCTTTGAAATCGAGGATGAACGCCGTTGCGCCCATTGCGAATCCGAAGATAAGCGTCGATACGGCCGCTTGCTCCGTGCCCCGGCGCCAGAAGACGCCCCAAACAAATACAGTCGTTATTGCGGGAGCCAGCGCGGCCCCGATTTCTTGAACCGCCTCGAAGATGCTGCCGAACTTGTCACCTTGTGTCGACCACAGCATCGCCAGCCCCATCACGACGACAGCGCTCCAACGGCCGATGCGTACCTGCGTGTCGTCGCCTATATTCGGACGGATACGGCCTACGATGTCTACGGCGAAAAGCGTTCCACAACTATTGAGAGCGGCGGCGATCGTGCTCATCAGAGCTGCCAGCAGTCCTGCCGAGATCAGGCCCTTCAGGCCTGTCGGCACCAGTCGCTGAATTAGGATTGGTAGGACCTGGTTGGCTTCGATTCCGATCTCGTCGTGATACAGCGCGTAGCCGATCACACCCGGGAGCACGAGGATGAAGATTGGCAGAATCTTGATGAAACCGGCGAAGAGCGGACCGATCTGCGCATCGTGCTCGGACCTCGCGGCAAGCACACGTTGCACGATCGTTTGATCGGTGCACCAGTACCAGATGCCGAGCACCGGGTAACCGAGCAGTACGGAGTACCACGCTAGGCCGACGGAGTTATCGGTCCAAATCATGCTCAATTGCCGCGGTCTCAACTCAGCCTTGAACTCGGCCATGGTCGTAATACCGTGCTCTGGAAGCGCCATGATCGCAAGCACGGTCACAATAATCGACCCGCCGACCAGTAGTACGGTCTGAATAGTCTCCGTGACGACGACGGCCTTCAAGCCGCCCAGCACCGTATAGATTCCCGTGATAGTCGAAATGATAAGGATGGAAAAGATCACATCGAGGCCAAAGAATTGCTCGAAGACCTTCGCTCCGGCGTACAGGCTCATTCCGATATGAATGAACACCGCGCCCAAAATCGCCATAAACGCGAGGAACGAGCGAGCAGCGGGGTTGAAGCGGCGCTCAAGATACTCGGGGAGCGTTTCGATTTTATTGCGGAAATAAAACGGTGCGAAGAACAGTGACAGCACGATCAACGTGAACGCCGCCGCCCACTCGAAATTACCCCACACCAGCCCCTCGTTGTACCCGGACGCCGCCAATCCGACCAGGTGGATAGTCGAGATATTTGATGCGAACAGCGCGGCGCCGATAACGACCCAGCCGAGCGAGCGGCCAGCGAGGAAGTACACCTCACCCGTCATCTTCTGGCGTCTGGTTGACAGTATGCCGACCGCCAAGATGCCCAACATGTAGGCAATGATGATGACCAGGTCGAGAACGGGAATCCGAAGTGCCGAGCTGAACATAGGGTCCGACCAGTGTACCGAACCAGGGTTTGCTAAGAATGTTCGACGACTACGCGCCGGGCCGCTGCGCGTTCGCCCAATGTCCGTCCCGATCCATTCCGTGGACGACCACTCCCTTGAGATTCCAGTCGAGGTGGGCGCGGACTTCGGCGGCGCAATAGCGCAGCGTCAGACCGCAGCGCCGCCGGTTTGAATTATTGGCTTCCGAGCCGTGCAGCAGAAGGTCGGAATGTAGCGAGACTTCGCCCGCTCGAAGTATGTCGTCAACAGCCTCGCCATATCGGCCGGCATCGCTGACAGACTGATTGAGCACTGCACTCGCGTTGTTATTCGTCTCGAACGCGATTTGTCCCCGTAGGTGCGAGCCGCAAATAAAACGCATGCATGCATTTTCGGTATCTGCGTCATCGATTGCCAGCCAAACCGTGACGGTTTTCGCCGGCGATAACGGCCAGTAGCTAGCGTCCTGGTGCCAGGCGACGCTTTTGCCGTCATGAGGCATTTTGCAGAAGTAGTGCGAACCCCAACCGATCACGTTTTCGCCGAGCAAGTCGCTGACGTAAGAGACGATGCGATCGTCGGTCAACAAGTCGTAGGCGTCGGCGTACTTGAGGTGCGCCGAGCTGATGGAATAGCTGTCGCCGCCCGCCCTGACGACCTCGTCGAGCAGCACATCGAAACGCGATCGGATGTCCTCGATTTCTGCTTCCGAGAAAATTCGAAAACCACGCAAGAAGCCATTGGCGTTGTACTCGGCGACCTGATTTTTGGAGAGAATCTTGGTCGCGCCGATCCGAGTCGGATGGAACGCGATCAGCCGGTCGATCCTCTGGATTTCGTCCAATTCCGGTGTGATGGCGAACTTCTTGGGAGATTCCATTTGCGCTACGCGCTCATTTTATCGTGGGCCGTCTGAATCATCCTTGAATAGCCCCATTTTCGCCTGGGCAACTAAGGTCTCCTATCTATTTTCGGTGGCCAGGGCAGGCCCCAGTCACTTAAAGTTTGGGCGGATAGTTGCCGAATCTAGTTTGTTCGCTGTACGGATGATGGTCGCGCATGGGCATAGAGTAAGTCTCGTGAGCTACCGCTCGAATTGGGGTGGAGGTCTATCTTGAGTAAGCAAGCTGCAGAGCAATCCCGAGAATCGCCGGCATCGAAAGACGACGGCGACTGGAGCCAGCGAGAAGTGGATGCCGCGATGACCGGCACGCCGGATCTCAATGCGGCCGTCACCGAACGGCCGGCTTCCGATGAGCTTTCTTCCAACGAGGTATTGCAATCGCTGAACTTCGCGGCGGCGGGTAGCGCGGAGAAGACCGCCGCTGAGGTAGCCGGCGAAGTTCCCGACGCTCAATCAGTTGAACAGTCTGCCCAGGCCGGCGAAATCGCGCCGCACGTGAAGATGCTGGCCGACAGGTTGGCGCAGGCAATCGCGACTACCCTATCGGAGTTCGAAAAACATCGAGCTGACGAGATCGAGCAGTCGCGACAGATGGTCGATCGACTGGGCGAACGCCTCACCCAAGCGAGCTTTCGATTCGCAAAGATCGAGAGAGAGCTGAAGGTTTTATCAGACGAGATTCAGGTCACGCGCAGCGATGTCGAAAGCCTACGATTGGAATTCGACGCTGCTGATGAAGACAAGGGCACAACGTACGTCGGCGCGGAATCGGTCAGCGAGCTGCGCTCGCAGGTAGGCACCCTGGCCGAAAGCGTTCGGGCGACGTTTCAGCGGCTCGATGAACATGAGGGGGTGCTTCACACGATCCGGAAGGGCCCGCAGCGCTCACAGACAAGCCAATTCCAAATCAGCGGTAGTGACGCTGATGTGTCCGAACACCTGTTGTAGGCGCAAACTGGCCACATTGTATTGCACTAGTGCATTTTCAGTAGCGGCGTAGACCGCTCTTGAATAAAAAGCGGTGAACCCGGCAATTTCTGGAGACTAGATTCCGCTGTCCAAAATCGGAGGCGCGACTGTAAAGGAGTGCGGTGGCGAAGGGTGAACTGGGAAAGTTGAGTCGCGTCCTGTTGAGGAATGATCAGCAGGTCCCTACTCAGCGTATTCCAGAAAGCTCCTCCGGCACCGCACTCCTTTACAGTCGCGCCTCCGACTTTCACGGGCTTGGTGCTGGGGCAAGCAGTCTATGCCATTCCTGAATATGCGCTAATTCGACGGTTGCGCGGCGGCTTGTTCGGGAGCCTCGAACTCCATTTCGATGCCGCCAAACGTTCCTGCCGCGAGATTGTAGAGCCAACCGATCAAGGCTCCCATCAGGAATCCCATAACTCCGTACATCAATGGAAAGATAATGATGGCGCCAATGCCGAATAACACCCCGACAAAGGCACCCGCGCCCTGTTCAGCGGCAGCCCCAAGCGCCGCGCCGAAAAGTGCCGCGACGGACACGATGGCGCCCACGATCAGTCCTATGCCCCCGTACAGCACGCCAAATAGTTTCGCGACAGACGCAACGCCAACTCTCCGTAATCTCATGCACTCTCCTCCTGAGAACCTACTTTAGCTGCTTCCTTCTGAGAATACGGGCGAACCTCACTAACCTTCCCACCAACCACGTCAAATTCGTAAGGCCTTTCCCTAACCGCAAATTTGTGCCATTCCCGATACGCTTACGGCAGGTCTGTCCTAACGCAGAGGTATGCGCATATGGTCGTTGTGGTTGGTCGTCATTCTCGCGGTGGCGTCCGTTGTCGTGTCGAAGGTCGTCGAAACGGACGACCGCGGCCCCGACACGCGCCCACGGGCATATCTCGAAGTCTGGGTCGATAACCGCGCCGAGACTTCCGCGTCAGTCTATTTGAACTTCGCGCCGGCGTCAGGCGATGCCACTGAGTTAGGTGCGCTGCTGACTCCACTTAGCGAGTCGTTTGGCTGTAGTTTTCATCCACAGAGTCTCGACAGCGGCACGTGGACGGATCCGGTTGACGGCACTGACGGATATTATTTCCATGCGCGCTGCCATGATTCATTCCGGCGCGATGGCCTGACGTTCGCCGGTGCGATCAATCTCATTCCTTTCAAGCAGGCGGCTGTGGATTTGGGCGCTGAGGCCGTCGAACTCAGTCTCGGCCACGTCGAAACTCCCTACACCGAGGCGGATGCCGTGTTGGGCGACTTCGACTCGGGTTGGGGATACGGTCACTATCGCTATCTCGGCGAAATAAGCGAGGCGCCGGACGAAGTGTCGATGAGCTTCGGTTTTCCCAAGCGCGAGATTTTCGAGGCAGCTCTTGCAACGGTGGCACTCATTCTGTTGCCCGTGGTGGCGCTACTCGGGCGAGCGCGTCGCGCAATCGAGCGTTTCGAGGCTGGCGGCAGAGACCAGTGGTTTCAGCTGCACATGACAAAGGTCTACGTTTCGATTACAACCGTCGCGTTGTGGGCGGGGGTCGTGTGGCACTACCAGTTGGGAATGGCTCTGATCTTTGCGATCGGCGGAGAGCCTTTCGGCGACGTTTGGTATGACCTCTTGCGCAATAGCGTCTGGGGCGTCGTCCCGGTGATCATAGTCTTGCTTTCGAGCGCCATTGTTCATCCGGCGGCAACCCGCATTCGAGGTCAACACCTGACGCTGGTTGAGTCGCTGACGCGAACAGCCGGCTCGCTTGGAATGGTGGTTTTGCCGGGCTGTCTATTGTTCACCGCGTTGAACGCCGTGTTTTCCGAAAATTGGCGGGCATTCGTCCTGCTGTCCGCCGCCGCGTGCAGCATCTTTTTTGTGATCGCCAAGTGGCTTCGTGATCTGCAGGGCGGTACGCCCCAGCCACTCACGCACGGCGAATTGCGGGACAGAGTGTTCCAGCTCGCGAGGCAGGCCGGCGTCGACCTCAGGCAGCTCTTCATCATGCCGACCGGCAAAGACCGCATGGCGAATGCCTTTGCAGTCGGGAAACAAGATGTGATGATCACCGACTACCTGATCGAGAAGCTCAGCAAGCGCGAGGTGGACGCCATTATCGGTCACGAACTTTCCCATCTCAAGGGCGGCCACGATGTCGGGATTTTCACGATCGTTCCTGTGATCGTGGGGACGATCGGCGTCGTCGTACTCAACTTTATCGACGGCGTACCCGGCTGGGCGTTTGGCGCACTGATGGTTGTCGCGACGATGGTGACGCTGGGCGTGGTGTCGAGGCGATTCGAGCGTGCCGCTGACGCGGGGGCAGTGTCGCTGACGTCTGACGCCGAGGCATTCATCACAGGCCAGATCAAAGTCGCCGCGATGAACCACTTACCGCTTGAATGGAATGGGGCGGTGCAGGCCGTGATCACCCACCCGTCTACACTGAAGCGCATTGAAGCTGCGGCTAAGCACGCCGGACTGACTTCCGATCAGGTTCAAGAGATCATCCGAAATATGGATGTTGACTCGACCGACCGTTACTCGCTGCCCGCGGACGCCGACTCTCCAGTGAACGTATGGACCGCAGACGTGCTGAGCTCGATCGTAATTCGCAAGGCCGCACTGATGCTCGCAGTGGCCTCGGTGATTGTGGTGTCGTTTGCTTGGGCCGCGCAGCAAACAGCCGATCGCGAGTGGATCCCCGAGTTGCTTGAAATTTCGGGCGTGGTGCTCGCCTGGGGTCTTTTGGCTTTGCTTGACAAGTGGAGTCCTCTGACCGGCGTTCGAAGGATTCTCGAACGGCTGCGACTGAAGATCGAGCATGAGGGCTACCCCGTATCGCAGTGGCCGGCGGTTTCGGTTGGGTTTGCACCCGGCTCGGGCCGACGCTTGTTCCACGGCAGCAGCTACTGGGATATCGGCTATGTCGTACCGAGCGAAGACCGCTTGAGCTTCGTCGGCGAGTCGGTGGCGTTTTCTCTCAAGCGCGATCAGATTGTGGGAATTGACTTCGTTTCGCACGTTCCGCCGATCTGGCCCGACAAGGTGGCGCTTATTCGCTGGAAGGACGACCGGCTCGGGCGCAGTGGCGCTTTCCAAGTTGGCTATCTTTCGCAGCGCTCGTTGTTCGAGCTCTTTAGGCCCACCGACCCGCTGCGCCAAGCGCTGAACGATTGGGAGCAGCGTGTGGCTGTCAGCGCGGCTCCAGCGGCGCTCGAATCGTTGACGTCGCCGGCCTTACCCGACGTCACGTCAGAACCAGTTTCAAAGATGGCTTCATCGCAGACGATTCTCGGCGCCGTGATGCTTGGAGGCGTCGCCGCTTTGGTGCTCGGTCTATTGGCGGGGTTGCCGTTTGATCCATTCGCGGAAGATCGCAGCGGCATGGCAGTGATGATGATGGGAATGGCCTCGTACGCCCTACTGGTTTGGCCCTACTATCGCCGTTACCGCGACGACGACAGCAAGCAGCGATAAGGCGCCTATCCCGAATTTCTCACCACATGGCGAGCAAAAGTGCGTGATAGGTGCGACCTGTCGCACACTTAACCCGCATTTCTCACCACCTGACGGCGAAAGCACGCGATGGCCGCGCCACTACTTCGTTGCGCTCGGTCGTCGTGCTCGACGGACTGTCAAGTACGCCTCCGCGCGCCAACTGTCGCCCGCCTCGTATTGACGCACCTCTCACGCACTTTCGCTCGCCACGTGGTGAGAAATGCGGGTTAAATGCGCCAGGTGGAGTTTTCTCCCACACGCTGACGCGCGGGAGTGAAATTCCATACATCAAAAAAATCCGGGGCCGCCGCTTGGCAACCCCGGAAAGTTATCGGTTTTTACGTCAGCAATTAGAAGTCGTGGTCGCCGCCACCGCCCGCGGGGGCTTCGTTCTTCTCATCGACCTCATGAACCGACGCTTCGGTCGTCAGCATCAAGCCGGCGATTGAAGCTGCATTTTGCAACGCCGTGCGCGTGACCTTCGCGGGGTCAATGACGCCCGCCTCGATCAGGTCGCAGTACTCGTCGCTCTGCGCGTTGTAGCCGTGCGAGCCCTCGCTTTCGCGGACTCGTTCGCACACGATAGCACCCTCTTGGCCCGCGTTCTGGGCGATCCAACGTAGCGGGGCCTCGAGCGCTGTCTTGACGATGTTGACGCCAGTTTGCTCGTCTTCATCATCAAGCTTGAAGTCGGCGAGTGTCGCGGCGGCACGCACTAGTGTGACGCCGCCGCCGGGAATAATGCCTTCCTCAACGGCCGCGCGAGTGGCGTGCATGGCGTCCTCAACACGAGCCTTCTTCTCTTTCATCTCGGTCTCGGTTGCGGCGCCGACTCTTATGACAGCTACGCCACCGACGAGCTTGGCGAGACGCTCTTGGAGCTTCTCGCGATCGTATTCGGACGTGGTTTCCTCGACCTGTGCGCGAAGCTGTTTAACGCGGCCCTCGATGGCCTCTTTTCCGCCCGCCCCTTCGACGATTGTGGTGTTGTCTTTATCGATCACGATACGGGCAGCACTGCCGAGGTCTTCCATCTGGACACCGTCGAGCTTAATACCCGTCTCTTCGAAAATTGCTTGTCCACCGGTAAGAATCGCGATGTCCTCGAGCATCGCCTTGCGGCGGTCACCAAACCCCGGCGCCTTCACGGCGGCGACGTTCAAGGTTCCGCGAAGCTTGTTGACAACCAGCGTTGCCAGGGCTTCGCCTTCAACATCTTCGGCAATGATCAGCAGCGGCTGTCCGGAGCCCGAGGTTGCCTCGAGCAGCGGCAGCATGTCTTTCATGTTGCTGAGCTTCTTCTCGTGGATCAGGATCACGGCGTTCTCGAGAACGCACTCCATCGAATCCTGGTCGGTCACGAAATAGGGTGATAAGTAACCGCGGTCGAATTGCATGCCTTCGACGACATCGAGTTCGGTCGCCATCGACTTGCCTTCTTCAACGGTAATGACGCCGTCTTTGCCGACCTTTTCCATGGCCTCGGCAATAATGTCGCCGATCGCCTGGTCGCTGTTAGCCGAAATGGAAGCGACTTGTGAAACCGCTTGGCCCTCAACCGGGCGTGCAAGTTCGCTGATGGCCTCGACCACCTTTGCGGTCGCCGCGTCGATGCCGCGTTTGATCGACATCGGGTTGGCTCCGGCGGCAACGCTCTTTACGCCGCCCCCGAAGATGGCTTGTGCGAGCACGGTTGCGGTGGTGGTGCCGTCGCCAGCGACGTCGGACGTTTTTGATGCGACTTCGCGCACCATTTGCGCGCCCATGTTTTCGATCTTATCCTCGAGTTCGACTTCTTTCGCGACAGTGACGCCGTCTTTCGTGACGGTCGGGCCACCGAATTTTTTCTCGAGGACTACGTTACGGCCCTTGGGGCCAAGTGTGACTTTTACAGTGTTGGCGAGCTTGTTGACGCCGGCCAAGATACCTTGGCGCGAGTCTTCGCCGAATACGATTGTTTTACCTGCCATGATTTCTTGCCTCCTCGGCTAACATTCGACGACACCGAGGATCTCGTCCTCGGTCATGATGACGTAGTCGTTTCCGTCGACCGTTACGTCGTTACCGGAGTACTTTCCGACGAGGATGGTGTCGCCGACCTTAACGTCGAGTGGGACAACATCACCATCATCATTCTTGGTGCCAGGTCCGACGGCGATGATCTTCGCCGACTGGCCTTTCTCTTTCGCGGAATCGGGAATGATAATACCCCCCGATGCTTGCTCTCCTTCTTCAACTCGCTCAACAACAACCCGATTACCTAGGGGTCGAAGCGCCATAGTGTTTTCTCCTTCTGTTTGGGATCGCCTTTGCGAACGAACGGCGAACCGCTCGCTCGTCGCGGGCCTTCAATAAAATTCGTGTGTATACCCCCAAGAGAGGCGGCAGATTTAGAGACACTTACGCCTGCCGCGATTCGGTCTTGGGGTTGGCTGCGGGCCGGAGCCCGAACTTTCTATTATGACTGAGGCGCGGCCCGCACTCAAGGATGTATTTGGGGGATCAGCGCGCCGCGCTCACAGGATTTGATTCTGCCTCTAGGCCGCTGTCAGCCGTGACACAATCTCCGCTACGGCGTCATCGGCCCGCTGCCGAATCTCTTCCGGAGTCTGATCTTGAATCGGGTGCGGGACATATACCGCATCGAAGTCAGCCCACCCGAGCCCCGCGGCTTGAGCCCGAGCCGCCGTTCGAAACACATGTGTTGCAACCGGAACAGCCGGAATTCCCATCGCCTCAAGCGCCGTCGAATCGTGCAAACTGCACGTTGTGCACGAGCCTCAATCGGCGAGCGCCTCGATCGCTGCGTGGACTTGCGCGTCGCGTATCTTCGCTAAAACATCGTCCGGCGCCGGTTTCGCGAATGTCGGTTTCGCGATACGCAGAATGTTCGCGACGCCGTAGCGATCCGTCAGCAGGGTTTCGAGCCGGTCGAAAAAAACCGAGCCTCCGGGCTTGCTGATGTCGAGAAGAGCCAGACTCTTGCCTTCTAGCGTGTCGAGACGCGGAGCCGGGGTTGCATTCTCGTGAACGCGCTCATCGAGGGGATTCACAAGCACTGTGGACATCGCGTTTGCTCCTTCTTTATTCGCTGTCGATCGGATAGCAGACCATCTGGCTGCCGCGTTTGCCTGGTTGCCACGAGCCGAGAACGGCGGAAAACTTCCCCGCCGGGCCCCCGGCGACGACCACGCGAATCGACTCCGGATTCCTGAACTTGCGATAGCACGGCACTCCACGAACGAGGCACTCCTCATAGTGGTCCGTTAGCTGCGTGCCTTCGCCGTCGTCATCGTACTCAGAAAGTGGAATAGCGGTGTTCTCGAAAAGGTACTCAATAACATCCTGCTTTGAGAAACCGCTTCGCTGTAGGGTTGCCACGTGCTCCGGGCCGACGACGACCAACGCTTCGTGCTTGCGGCACGTCCGGTGACTCCAAAGATTTGCGAGCACCGGACAGAACGCTCGCAAGAGCACCTCTGCGCCGCGGGCTTTATGCTCACTGACCCCGCGCGGAGGCTCGCAGCAGTAGAGCGTCAGGGCGCTGCGACTGCTGTCGACACCAAAGTTTTCGCACAACGGTTCCCACGGGCTAACTTCTTCGTTTTCCGCAATGACGAAGCTGAACTTGCCTGCGTTGCCTAGCGTCGACATGTCAATCTCGCCTGGCTTGGCGCCGCCAAGGTTTCTCAATATGAGCTGCAGTGCGCGCCCAAGCGTCGAGTTCGCTCGCGCGACGTTCGAGAAAACATTACTTCCTGACGCGAAGCCGAGTTGCTTGCGGACCGGGCCGTTGACGATTACCAACGGCGCGGCGAAGTGAGTCGTCCCCTGCACGCCGTGGATGTCGAGGCGCTCATCGCAAACTGCGCGGACTAACGGAATTAGCACGCGCATCATTTCGGGCGTGCAGCCGGCCATCACAGCGTTGGCCGCAATTTTCTCAACCGTCGCCGCGCCGAAGCTCGGCGGCACATGCGCGATGATTTCCTCCGGTTCTAGTTCAGTTGCCGCGAGCATTCGCTCGACTCGCTGCACCGTCGGCGGCACGACGGGCAAGGGGTCGCCAAAGCCGTGCTCATAGCAGTACTCGAAGGGATCGTCGGAATCTGAAAGTTCGACGCGGCCCGCGCGCTCTCCGCGTTTCAGGTAAACGTTTACTGGCGCGGCACCAGTGCCAGCAGAATCGGGCTCTAGGTGGCGAGACATGCAACCGGGCTTCGATTCCGGGTTGCCGTCATGCGGACCTGCCGGTTCGACAACCTCCGTGCCGGTAAACTCGCAAAGCTGGCGCGCGATTCGGTTTAGCTCGGCCTTGTCGAACGCGGTCGACGTGGCGACGACGCGGCTGCCACTGTCGACCAAGAACAGCGTTGGAACAGCGAGCGGATCGTAGGCGCGGCTGGCGACTAGTCCTCGATCCATATGGATCGGTATTTCGATCGGAAGCGACTTGGCTAATTCTTCAGTCGCACAGTCAGAGTCTTGCGACACGGCCACGACGTTGGCGTTGTCACCGACCGCGTCCGACAGTTTGTTGAGATACGGCAGCGTGAGCTGGCAGGTCGGGCAGTCTGTCTCGAAAAACGCGAGCAGCGTCGGGCGCGAGAATTCAATCCCCTCAATCGGCGGCGCTTTGACTCCGGTTTCGAGCATCGTCTAAGCCTCCCCGTTCGGAGGAAATCGCCAGGCCGGCGGCGGGGTGTTTTTCAAGCGCAGGTAGGCGACGACCTGCCCGCGATGGTGCGCCGTATGCATATACCCGCGCAGGAATATGTCTTGAGCGGTGTGGACGTTGTTGGGACTGTGCAACTGAATGTCGCGCCGCATGAAGTCTGCTTCGGTGAGGCTTTCGAGGATGCCGCGCGAGTACTCGAAACTTTGCTCGACAAATTCGCGCACATTTGTTTTGGTAAGTTCACCCGCGGGCTGGGTCGGTGGCGTGGGCCCCTTTTTGAAGCTCGAAAAGTAACCCACGTTGCCTCGAGCGAAGTGGACCAGCTGTTCGGCGAATGTCCGTTGCTCGTCCGTGGGCCGGAACCCGAAATGCTCCGCCGGCATCGCGTCGACGCAATCGAGCGAATACTCGGCGGTGCTCTTCCAATGGGCGACAAAGTCATTTTTGAGCCGCTCCGCGAAACTGTTTTTCCAGCCGGAAACAGCTAATGATGCGGCTGGAGCGCCGCCGGCGGCGAGTGTGGCAATGATTTTTCTACGTGTCACGGTCGGCTTCGATTTTACACCCGACTCGCGTCTGCCATCGATTCGTTGAATAACACCGGCGCCGGCCAATCACCCTACAGTCGCTCAACAGGTATTGACGCCGCCCCATACAGCTTCCCGGCCTTAACCGTGGCCGCCGGATGCAACAGCCGCCGTCCCTCGCGTGTATCTCCGAGCGCATCGGTGAACTTGAATTTTCCGTCTTCGAGCGAAAAGATCGAGATATCGGCCTCGGCTCCCTCTCGAAGCGTCCCCAGCTCGTTCAACTTTCCAAACACCTGTGACGGGTTCGACGTTACTCGCTGAATTGCTTCCTCGATCGTGAGGCCCAAGTGCAGGAATTTCGAAACCGTCGTGGCCAAGTCGAACACCGGTCCGTGAACGTTGAACTGATGCACATCGCTCGAAATCGTTCCCGGCTTCAGCCCCTGCTCGAGCGCCTTCTCGGCCGTGTCGAACGAGAAACTCCCCGCCCCGTGGCCGATGTCGAGATGCACACCCGCGGCGACCTTCTCTAGGACTTCGTCGTGAATCCGACCCTGATTATCGAGAATTCCCCCCTCACCACCGCGAAAGCTATGGGTGATCACGTCGCCAGGTTTTAACAATTGAAGAATGTCAGCCATCGACGAATGTGACCCGCCGATGTGCACCATCACGGGCAGACCCGCTGCGTCCGCCGCCTCCCGCGCCCGTCGCAAAACCTCGAGGTCGTGGTCTCCAGCGATATTCCGAGTTAGTCGAACTTTCATGCCGACGATCACATCCCGGTGACGCTCGATCGTCTTGGCGGCCAGCGAAGCGTTGGCGTAGCGCAAATCGAGCAGCTCGCCCCACGGGTTGTCTTCCGAAAGCGTCGACTGCCCGACAACTGAAATGTTCAATAGCGCCAGGATACGGGTGTCGACGACCTCGATCACGTGTTTGCGCAATCCCGGGAACGTGTGCGCACCAGCCGACCCGGCATCGATTGCGGTCGTCACACCCTTCGCAATGCAGGTGGGGTCGGCCGGAATGGCGAGTGGAGCCACCCCGTCGTAGACGTGCACGTGGATATCGATCCAACCGGGAGTGACGATGCGATCGGTAGCGTCGATCAAATGCAGTGCTTGCGCTGCTGGAATCGATTCGGCCACGCGCTCAATTTTCGTGCCCGAGACCGCGACGTCGCGCCGCGCTGACAGGCCCTGCGACGGGTCCACAACCCGCCCGCCTTTAACGAGAAGATCGTACTGATAGCCGCGGCCACGACTTTGGGCGTGCAGCGCCTCTCCAAAACTTGAGACAGCCCCGTAGGCGAGCGACGTTCCTACCGACCGCCACAAGAATCCCCGACGTGTGTGTTCTCGCATCAAGACGCCTCCGCGCCCGGATTATATCGAGTGTCGCCCTGCTGTGGTGGTCAAACGCCGATCAGCCGCTTGCAGCGGCTTCGCGGGTCTGAACTCCGAAGCGCTTGAGCTTCTTAAACAGTCCCTGTCGACTCAGCCCGAGTGCCCTCGCGGTTTGAGCTTGGTTGTAGTCATTCTTCGCCAAGGCCTCTTCAAGCAGTCTCTTTTCGTAGTTGCCCATCGCGTCCTCGAGCGAACCGCCGCTCTCCAGGTCTTCCACGCCAACCGATTCAGACGCCATTCGAATCCCCGGCGAAAGATCCTCAACCTCGATTGGACGCCCCCGCACGCAAATTGCGAGTCGCTTCATTTCGTTTTGTACCTGCCGGACGTTTCCCGGCCACGGCGCAGTTCGCAAGCGTTCCTCCGCGGCTTCCGAAATCGTTACTGGCTCAAAACCTAACGCCTTGGACTGAGTGCGAAGGAACCAGTGCGCGAGTTCGACGATGTCACTGCGCCTTTCGCGCAACGCGGGTAGGTGCAGGTGAATCACGTTCAACCGATATAGGAGGTCTTCGCGGAATGCATCGTTTTTGATCTCTTCGTCGAGATCTTTGTTTGTGGCCGCTAGCACTCGAACGTCTACCGGAATCTCTGCTCGTCCTCCCACTCGCCGAACCGTTCGTTCTTGCAACACCCTCAGGATTTTGGCCTGGGCGCTCAGGTTGAGGTCACCGATCTCATCGAGAAAGAGCGTTCCGGTGTTGGCGGCCTCGAATTGGCCAAGCCTCTTGTCGACACCTGTGGCAACGCCCTTTTCGATTCCGAACAATTCGCTTTCGACCAGATTCTCGGGCAAGGCAGCGCAGTTCATTGCAATAAAAGGGTAGCGCGCCCGCGGACTGTTGAAGTGGATCGTCTTGGCGATCAACTCTTTTCCTGTTCCGCTTTCGCCGGTAATGAGGACATCTACGCTTGTGTCACGGATCTGAGCGATTAGCGTGAGAACGCGTTGCATCGCCTCGCCGGCACCGATGATTCCGTCAGACGAGAAGTCCGTCTGCACGTGTCGCCAAAGGTTCTCGTTCTCCTCGGTCAACTGCGTGCGCTCTTTCCGCAGGTCGTCGAGCAGCCTTACCGTCTGCAAAATCGGCGCGGCCTGCGTGGCGATCAGACCCAATAGCCGTTCGTCTTCTGCGGTAAATCCGTCCTCTGATTTTTTGTTGATGACCGTCAGCAGACCGGTGAACTTGCCATTAAACCGTAAGGGAATACTGAGCAGCGAACGCACGGAGGGGTGGGTTTCGTGAACAGTCCGAAGCCGATCGTCTTTGCGAGTATCGTTGATCAAGAGCGGAGCGTTGTGCTTGAGCATCCAGCCCAAGATTTGGTCGCTAATGCTAAACGCCGTTAGCTGCCGACTTTCGCTTGCTTGGCGATAAACCGTCTGAAGGGGCTTTTTCTTGTTCTCTTCTTCGAAGAGCCTAACGTCTCCCTGCTCCACATGCAACCGTTTGACGCACTGGCGCACGACGAATTCGATCGTCGAGCGCACGGATTCATTGGAGCTGACAGCGGACGCGATCTGCGTCAGCATTTCGAGTTCTTCGACCGCGTGCTCGAGTCGCCTATTCCGCTGCTGCAACGCAGTCAACTGGTCGTGTCCTGTAGCGGTTTGCTTGCCGGAGTCCATACAACGGGACTATTGTTCCACGTTTTGACGCCTGATACTTCGACACAGGCATCGTGACGGGCTCATCCTACAGATGCTTGGCACACTTAGACGAAAATTCGCACGATCCTGTGGCGTAGATCCTCGAGCGTCGTATGGACCTGCCGCGCGGTATCTTTCGCCGCAAGCAACTCTTCGGAAGTCGACCCGATCACCGATGCCAATTCGAAGCAGAGCTGTTCGCTTTGTTTGCGTACCTTTCGTCCGCGTTGGCGTTCGACGGAATAATTGACTGCTGTGAGGAATACTGTTTTCCGGTCCTCAGCAGGAGTATCTGGCGAAATGCAACCAGTTGCGCCCGCGACGAGGGCCTCGGCGCGCCATTCCTGCGCTCCAGAACGCCCGCAGACGACCACCGCCCGAGCGTCGTCTGAATTCGTGAGTGCATGAATGAAATCGACTGGAGCGATAACGTCGTCCTCAATCATCAACAGAATAAGGCTCGGTTGGTTGCCCACAGCCTGTCGAGGCTCCTCGGCTTGGAGATCAGCTGTCACCCAATCCGGGAGTTCGATTTGAGCACCGTCCGACGCGACCGCGATGACGTCGCCAGACCCCAATGCCGTGATCGTGGACCACGAGCCTGAGGCTGTTTCGCCATCGACATCGGTCGTATCATCGCCGGTTAAGCTGTGCTCAGGTGGTGCAGCGTCCATAAATTCTCCACAGTTTCGATTGCCGATAAAAACTTCGCTGCCCTATGAGTCGTGCTCGGTCGACGGCCGGCAATGTTTGAGAATTCGGTCTCGACGCGCCAGCAAACAGCGAATTTCGTCGCGAGTGAGAATTTCGCCCAGTTCCCTCGTCAGCGCCGAACGATCTAGCGCCGCTAACTTACGATCGAGATCGCCGTCTATCGTCAACAGCTCAATCTGCTGGTGAATCGACTTCGTCGCAAGAAAAGCGTCAGCGTAGTCGCCGTTCGGGTTGCCAGTCAGCGCTCTGAAAATCGTTTCAGCATTCGACCTCTGCGACGTTGCAGTCATTTCCTGGGGTGCCAATGTGACCGACGCCCAGCGTCCGTCAACTCGACGCCATACTGTACATGGAACCACAGTGAGCCCCAGCATCTTACTGAGTCGGTAGGCCGCCACGTTGTACTTGAAACTATCGCGAGATTCGACCCAGCCATATGCATACGAGTCGACGGTCTGTACGGAGGCTTCGCGAGTGAATGACCCATCGCTTAGGGTGGTCTGGAACTGAGTACCGGCTCCAGCATCCATTGCGCGCTGCGGTGTCATCGACGCGCTTAGCAAGAACGCTTCGGTTTGCGGGCCGGTCGCCAATTCCTCAGGCGCCGTCGTCCCCCTGACAGTAGGGACGGCTAGTTCGATTCCGTCATTCGTTACGGCCGCTAAGGCCGCGATCGAGCCCACAACCAACACCAGCCGGCTTGAAAAGCTCATAACCCGCATTGCAATATTCCGCCCTAGATATTTGTCCACACACTGAACCCATTCTGTTCTTGTTAGCTTTTTCATTTGCCGTCACAGAAGCAACCTGCTGGCCAAAGGTTGCGATTGTGCGGCCGGTCCCGCCGTTTGACTACAAGGTATTTTGTTTGAACGGTTTACGGGCATACCCAGCTATTTCGAGGGCATTCCGGCCACAGTTCGCGCGTCAGCCAACGTTTACGACGGGTCTAGCTGTGTTCGCTCATGTTTACACCGCTAGGTCATGCCCCAGGGTGGGATCGTCGCAATCGATCTCGTTCTTAACTCGATTCTATTCATCGACATAGGGACCGCAATCGACCGCATTCCGTGCCACGGTCGCGATTGGCACCCGGCATGCAGTCTACTCGGCAGATGCGCATGCGCTGCCCGGCGCCGCACGAGTCGAAAGGGATCATTGATCAATGAAACATGTTTTGGGGTTGGCGCTGTCGATAACCATGGCAGTGAATTTGGCGTTCGCAGAGCCGACGGCGAGTGAAAATCCGATCGACTTTCGCCAGTGGAGCGACCAGCAGAAAGAGCAGTTCCTGCGCACCGCCAAGATCGTCAAAAAGAAACGTATCAAAGTAGGCATCACGGGCTCTTCGCGGGCCACGCTCAGCGATGGCGCGTTCGAGCACGACGCGCACATTCAAACTATTGACGAGCGAAAGTTCCGATTCGAGAAGGCCGACGGTGGTGTCGAAATCAACTTCCGCGACAGCTATAAGTTCAACGTTGCCGCCTACAAGGTTGACCGCATGCTCAAGCTCAACATGGTTCCGGTCTCGATCGAGCGCGACGTCGGGTCAGGCGAGGCCTCCGTAACTTGGTGGGTGGACGACGTAAAGATGATGGAACTCGAACGCTACACCAAGAAGATCGTAGTGCCCGATCCAGACCGCTGGAACGATCAAATGCACAACGTGCGGGTCTTCAACGAGCTGCTCTACAACACCGACGCCAATCTTGGAAACGTGCTCATCACAGAAGACTGGCAAATCCACCTTATCGACTTTACAAGGGCATTTCGCCGCATGAAAACTCTACGGGCGCGTAGAAACCTAGGACGTGTAGATCGCCGGATCTACGATGGCCTCAAGGCACTAAACGAAGTACAACTGATAGCCGCGATGGGCTCGCTGCTGCAAAAAGGGGAAGTCCGCGCGATCGTAGCCCGCCGTGATCGCATCGTCGACTTCTTCGACCGCGACATCGCGAAAAACGGTGAGCGAGCGGTGATCTGTAGTTTGCAAGGCCACTAGCGAATCGTGCGCCACGGCTCAGATTTCTACAGTGAATCGAGGAAGCTCAGCAAAGCACTTTGGTCGTCGGGCGGCAGTTCAATAAACCGGCTGGTCGCGCCCGCGGCTTCGTTTCCATGCTGCCGAACCGCCTCTTCAGGAGTCGCGGCGTCTCCGTCATGTAGCAGTGGCCGGCGAAACCGCAGGCCCCAAAGGGCGGGGGTGCGAATCTCACGAGGGGTCGCCGCGCCTTGGGCAATTCCGTCCCCGGTCGCTACGTCGTGTAGCAAGAGATCGGAGTAGAGAGCGACCTGACGCCGGTCGAAAACGCTGTTGGAATCTTCACCGGTCATTAGCACTGGGACGTGACAGTTGGCACAGCCGACCGACTCGAACACTGATTCTCCTCTCGCAACGGAGGCATCCGTCGGGGCCCGGTCGATCGGAGCGAGAAACTTCATGAAGGCCTCGAAAGCGTCGATGCCGCGCAAACCGGTCAAGGGCTCCGGACCATCCTCCGGGTCCGGTGTGAGATCGCATAGGGCCAGAGCTTCCGGGTCTATGCCGGACGCAACTTCGGTCGGGAACAGGTCGTTCGTAATTCCCATCTCGTTGCGATAGGCGTCCGCGCCGAACACCAGCAGCGTCGCGTGCTGCGACTTCCAACCAAACCGCCCGACCCTCTCGTCGCCCGATGCGATGTCGACGACAATCGCGGCACGACCACTAATGCCGTCACCATTGGCGTCATCGGGATCTTCCAATGCCCTGATTGTCTCGTCCGGAATCGCTTCGACCAAACCAGCGCCAAACAACGGAATGGGAATCCGGCGAGCAACAACGTTTGCCTCTGGCGGGATCGCCGGTTGACACTCCTGGTTTGGTAGCGAAAACAGATGAAATAGCGTTTCACCTCCGAGCACCGTGAAATTACCGTCGTCATCGAGATGACCCGCGCGAAATTCCGAAACTGGGCTCACGCCGCCGATCGCCGGGGTCGCGTGGCACTGGGCGCAACCCAATCCGTTGAAGGCGGGCCCTAGTCCCTCACCCGCGTCCTCGATCTCGAGAAAATCATCCAACCCGATCCGGAACAACTCGAATTCGTCGTTGCTGATTCCAGCCAGTGGATTCCCCGCTTGAGACGGCCGGCCCTGAGAAACTGGCTGGGGCGCCGCGGCAGAAAGTGCGGCTCGCGAAGCACGCGCCCTCAACGGCGCACCGCGGACACCCTGCTGCCCAACAGCCGCCAGCGGGACGATCAACGTCAACAAAAGAAGTCGACGCATGTTCAATTCACTACGATCCGACCACGCATTATGGTGTGGCCGGCCCCGCAGGCCTTCGAGCATTTAAACCGAAATACGCCCCGCTCCTGCGCACGAAACAGAACGCGGGCATCGCCCTTTCCGCGCTTGGGGACGATCACGTTCACGCCCGTGTTTTCGATATGGAATCCGTGATTGGTATCTAGGCTTCGAATGCGCAACTCTACCGTCTCGCCGAGTTTTAGGCGAATCCGCGAGGGCACGAATGTGAATCGCTCGGCGACCACGTTGATCACTCGATCGACCTCCGGACGCTGATCCGCGGCCTGTAGCGGCCAGGCAACGAACGT
Organism: Bryobacterales bacterium; assembly: GCA_965247305.1. Taxonomy (GTDB): domain Bacteria; phylum Acidobacteriota; class Terriglobia; order Bryobacterales; family UBA6623; genus CATQHP01. The sequence goes on from OZ252030.1 coordinate 1,534,848, forward strand.
TGCCGCCGCGCACAAGATCATCACGCCAAGCGCAGATCTAACAGGTAGGCCTCGCGTCATCGTTTGATCCGCCACTAGAACCACCACCCGAGCCCGAGGTTGAGCCCATCGCGAGCCTTGATAACCGTGCTCTGGTTGCGCATAAATGTGTAGTCAAACTTGAACGTCACATCGGGCTCCGGAAAGTAAGTGAAGCCCATCACCACAGCGTCGCGATCGAATTCACCAAGGGGATGAAAACCCGCGGCCATGCGGTTTTGCGTGTCGAAGTTTTCGTATCGAGAAAAGACAACGAAGTCGTGACGGTTGCGCAGCGGCAGCAAGTGGTAGGCGCCCTCCATATAGAACCCACGCATGCGCTCAGCAATGTTAGGGTTGACGCCCGCCGTGCGTTGCACAAGTGAATTGAGGCGCGCAGTCTGATCCATAGATGTTTGCGCAAACTCTCCTCTGAAGTCGAAGCGCCCAACGCTCCCGCGCCCGTCGAACTCGAAAATATTCACTCGGGGGTTGATGCCCGGCGTCGCGAACCCGGTCTTGCCAGTCCAAAAGCTCGTGCCTAGTGACATCCCGGGCAGCCCGTGGTATTCCAAACGTCCTGTAAGCGCGGTATTTTGCATCACCGATTTGAAAGCCTTTTGGCGGCCGTCTCGAAACCCTTCTTCAGCGCTGAAGCGCGAGGAATCCAAGGAATCCATCGCGTAGAGCTTGTAGCTGAATCCACGTCCTAGATCGCCATGGACGCCCGCTCCCGGCCCAAACCAGGTTGTCGGCAGAATTACACTGTCGACGAACGGTCTCTCGACTCCGTTGAAAGATGGCGGTTCATGACGCTCGTTGATCAAGCCCATCGGGGCCAACATGATTCCCGAGCGAATGTTGAACCACGGCTTCACCAAGAAATCGAGGTAGGCCTGCTCGACTTCCAACTCGCCGCTTGTTTCCCCGCCTTCTACGAATGCGTGTTCGATCTCGAGTTCTGACCAGAACTGGATGCGGTTGCTAAAGCTGTGACCGAAGAGCAACACGAAGCGATGAAAGTCAGCCGTTCCCGGCTCTGCCTCGGGCTTGTTGAAATGAAAGTCCATATAGCCCGAGACGGGCATGCGAATTTCGCGCGCATAGAAGTCCGCCGATTCTGTGCCCGCTGTCGGAATGACCTCGGCCATCGGCATCGGCGCGGGTTTGGTATCGACCTCGGCCACTATGGCTGGGGGAGCGGTTTTGACTTCGCTTTCGGCCGGCTCGCCTTTTACGGCCGCAAGTTCAAACTCCAGTTGCCGAATCCGCGCCTCCAAAAGTGCGAACTTCTCCTCGATCTGCCGCGCTGTCAATTCCGCGGCGACACCAGTGGGGGCGAAGGCGAACCACGCGATCAGCAGCCACAAAGGCCAGTTTCGATTTTTAGGCATGCCAAATTTCTAAATCAGTCGACCAGAACTCTTAGGATTAGTCATCATGCATCTCGTAGTCAAGTCTAGCCTGAATTTCTAGGCTGCTGACGGCGATAGTTGCTCCACTGCTTCGTTGCGCTCGACCGTCGTGCCCGAGGGACTTTTGCGGTTGAGCCGCCCGGGCACAGCTCCGCCGTCGAATCGAAATGTCCGGATTTGGCCGGATTTGGCGGGGTTTTCCGTATATTTCGAGCCTCCTTGCAGGGCTTTCCGCATCCTCCACATATAGTGTAAAGCCCGTGTGTCCGGTTTTCGACCAACAGTATCGCTAGGTTGCTGATTTCAAAGGCAAAAGAAATTTCAAAATCGCGGGACGGGCGTTTGGGCGGGTTTCGTCTTGGACGTGGCGAGAGTCAATCGCCCTGTTTTGTGAACAGTGAGATAGCTGGAAGCTGCTGATTCATAAGGTCTTACGTAAGTTCCGTGCGTGGAAGGTACGAAAAAATCGCCTTTTCCGCATCCCCAACACTGATTCTAAAGGACTTAAGTGGTCCGAATCGACCAGGTTCTGAATTCTTTCACACCTTCGTGTCCCCGAAATCCCCCTTTGCCTCGCCTTCGGCTTCCACGACAGGCCCGAGGGCAGTACTCAATCCGCTACTCGCACAGTTCATACGGGCTGAATGCTACACTACCCGTCAATAATCGTGCGGTAGCTTTGTGGCGAGTTATGTTTCGTTTCTAATCCGAGTAGCGCTTCTTCTATCGGTGGTGCTCTGTCCGCTTGCGGCTCAGCAGAACAATGCGGATTGGCAGGCGGCAGCGAAGGCGGAGATTCGCGACCTGTTCGTTAGATATGTCGACCATTTCAGCCAAGGGCGTTCCAAGGAGATTGCTGTCAAGATCTTTCAGGTTCCTACCTGGAGAACAGGACCATCCGGCCTAGCCAGTACGTGGACCACTGCTGCCGAAGTTGAACGTGATTTTGATCAAGCTGTTGCAGCGATTCGAGCCCAGGGATATAGTCACTCCGAGATCCTCGATCTCAACATCCCGCTGCTGAGTCCGAATGCCGCTTTCACGGACTTTAAGTTTCGCCGTTATCTCAAGGATGGGACAGTGATGGGTAAGGCAACCCGGGAGACGAGCCAATTGGTGGTGCGTACCGCTGACGGCTGGCGGATAGCGGCGCTGCTTTTTAGAGAGGCTCTTCCGGGTTTTTAGGAGGGAAAAGGGGACACGAGGGTTCGTCAAGGTGGAGAGATTGCGAGATCGCATGTGCCAGTCCCCGCCGGAAAGTTCCTCTTCCCACTTCGCTGGGAGGACCGCACCGCGAGGCGGCGCGGCTCGGTACTGCGAAGGGTTTCGTCCAATAAGCAGCTTGGCTGGCAGCTTGAAAAGTCAGGTTTCGGGTCAGCGCGGTTACCGGCGAGTAGTGTATGTGGTCGCAATCTTTCGGTTGCGGCACCGTTGTTTCGGTTCGTTGATTCCTTTGCATTCGCGCGAAATCTGTAGTTTCGGGTCAGCGCGGGCACCGGCGAGTGGCGGATCATTGCTGGGAGAGACGCGCTAGGTCATCTGCTTGGAAGGGGACAGGCAACACGAGGGATTGTCAAGGTGGAGAGATTACGAGATCGCATGTGCCAGTCCCCGCCCGAAAGTTCTTCTTCTTCCCACTTCGGACGGCGGACCGCACCGCGAGGCGGCGCGGCTCGGTACCGCGAAAGGTTTCGTCTACTAAGCAGCTTGGCTGGCAGCGAGTGGCGGGCGGGAAAGAACTTCGACCTGGAGGCGGCGTTTGCTAGATCGCGATCTTTTCTTCGAAGACGCCAAACTGAGCGCGTAGCACGTCGCACATCTCGCCCAGCGATGCGTACGCTCGCACGGCCTCGATGATTGCCGGCATGAGGTTGCGGTCCGCTCGCGCATCCTCCCGAAGCCTCGTCAGTGCGGCTTTCACGGCGAGCTGATCGCGCCGCGTCTTTAAAGCAGTGAGTGTTGCGGCCTGGTTTCGAGTGACGTTGTCGTCGATTCGGAGCGTCTCAATCGGCGTGCTGCGCTCCTCTTCTTGAACATTTACACCGACGATCTTCCGTTCGCCGGCTTCAAGTTCCCGCTGAAATTCGTAGCTCGACTTTGCAATCTGGGCTTGCGGATATCCCTGCTCAATCGCGGTAACCATTCCGCCCAAACTGTCGATCTCGGCGAACTCCGCCAGGCATCGTTCCTCGAGCTCGTTGGTGAGCTTTTCGACGAAATAGCTCCCCGCGAACGGATCGACCGTTTCTGTAACGCCGGTCTCGTTCGCGATCACTTGCTGGGTGCGGAGCGCCAGCAACGCGGCCTGTTCGGTCGGTAGTGCGTATGCCTCGTCGAGAGAGTTGGTGTGTAGTGATTGCGTCCCGCCCATCACAGCGGCCATGGCCTGAATCGCGGTGCGCACAAGGTTTACTTGCGGCTGTTGCGCGGTTAACGAAACGCCGGCCGTTTGCGTGTGAAAACGCAACTTGAGTGAGCGCGAATCCTTGGCGCCAAAACGCTCCGACATCACTCGTGACCAAATCCGCCGCGCGGCCCGAAACTTTGCAATCTCTTCGAAAAAGTCGCTGTGGGCATCGAAGAAAAAGCTCAGCCGCGGGGCAAACGAGTCAATATCGAGGCCGCGCTTGATGGCCCAAGTTGAATACTCAATTCCCGCGCCAAGCGTATAGGCCAGCTCCTGGACCGCCGTCGAGCCGGCCTCTCGAATGTGATAACCGCTTATCGAGATCGGGTTAAACCGTGGTGTTTGCTCGGCCGCGAATTCAAGCGTATCGGTGACTAACCGCATTGATTCGCGAGGAGGATAAATGTACTCCTTTTGCGCCATGAACTCTTTCAGAATGTCGTTCTGAATCGTTCCCGAGACATCAGCAAAGTCGACGCCCTGCTTCTCGGCGACAACCAAATACATCGCCCAAATGATCGCCGCGGATGAAGTGATCGTCATCGACGTAGCGACTTCACCAAGAGGAATCTCGGCGAATAATTCCTCCATGTCGGCCAACGATGAAATCGAAACACCACACTTGCCAACCTCGCCCGCCGCTAGCGAATGGTCCGCGTCGTAGCCCATCAATGTTGGTAAATCGAAGGCGACCGACAGGCCTGTCTGTCCCTGCTCGAGCAGATACCGAAACCGCGCGTTCGTTTTCGACGGACTGCCGTAGCCGGCAAACTGGCGCATAGTCCAGAGCCTGCCTTGATACATGTTGGGATGCACGCCGCGCGTATAGGGATATTCGCCCGGGGCTCCGATTTGAGTATCGGCGTCAATTCCCGTAAGCGCGTCGGGGCCGTAGAGCCGATCGACGACGATCCCGGAAAGAGTCTTGGGTGTCACGCGTCTAGAAGGCGAGGGTGCCGGTCCGAGGCGTTTCCGATTCGTTAGGCAAATAAAGCGTCTGGCAGCGCTCGCAGCGATAGATCTCTATCCCCGCGCCGAATTTCGAATGAATCTCGTCACCCGCCCCATACCATCGCTTCAAGTGGCCGGCGCAGATTTTCTTACCCTTCGGCTCGTCACAGGCACGCTGTCGCTCGATACGGCGTTTGACGAAAGTGCCGTCCGCTAGGGTATCGACGAGATTCTTCGGTGCAGGTGGCCCTTCCTTCTCTACGACGGGCGCTTCTGTCTGTTCAGCCATGGTAAATATTGACCCCAAATTGTATCAAAACGTGCCGCTTCCACCGGCGCTTGATCCGTCGGCAAGCATCCTTCGCGAGTGTCTGCAATGCTTGGTCGCCTGTAACAGTAGGCCATTCATGTTTTTTTGAGAGATAGATTCGCGACAGCCCGCGGGTGCGCTCCATTGCCGCGGAAGATCTCGCGCGCGCGGCTCAAACGCAACTCACCCCGGATTTGCCCGGAACTTGCGTACATAGCTTCCCTACGGACGGAGTTGGGACCAGCGCGCCTACTGAAGAGACAGAGGGGACGCGGGCCGCGATAAGAGCTTCGCTTCGAGCACCGCCCGATAGTGCTCAGCAAGCTTGGGCGTAATGGTTGCGCAATCCCAATTTTTTTCAACCACCTGCCTCGCGTTGTAGGCCAGTTGCCCGGCGTAGGTTCGGTCCTGAAGCAATCGCAGCGTTGCTCTGGCGAATTCGACGGGGCGGTCCGCCACCTCGACGACATTGACGTTTGGATCGCGCAAGCCTTCGGCGCCAATGCTGGTCGAGACGACCGGAATACCCGCCGCAAAAGCTTCCATTAGCTTCACGCGCACTCCGGAACCCGTCAGAATCGGCGCTACAAACACCGCGTAGTTTTTGAGAACCGTTCGTATGTCTTCGACCTCTCCCAAATACTCAACGCCTGGCCGGTCGAGAGTTTGCGCGAACGTCGCCGGGCCTTCCGCGCCCGCGACGATTAGACGGGCCGATGGCCGCGCCTCGCGAATCCGCGGGTAGATGCGTTCCAAGAAGTAGCGCAGTGCCTGCTGATTTGGGGTGTGCCTAAAATTTCCCACGAAAAGTATAGTGTCGGGCTGTCGCCCAGTCTCCTTGTAGTCGTACTTCTCAACGTTGATACCCGCCCGTAGCCCGGCCAAGATTGGTGGCTGATCGCCGAGATACGAACGTAGGAGGCGACGCTGTTCATCGGTGCAAACCTGAATCGCATCGAACTGCGACAGCGACGAAAGCTCAAAGCGGAGAGCGCGCAAATACTCATAGGCCGTGCGGATTCCGACAACAACGCCACTCGAAGTGATCGCGCGCTGCACCGATTGAAAGTAGACGTCGTGCTCGAACATGAAAGTGGCGAGCTGTCGAAAGTTGCCGGCATAGGACGCAAGCTGTGTGTACTCGAGTTGCAATACATCGATGCGCTTCATATATATCGTTCGATGGATCTTCCAGAGCAAATCGGGGTGCCAAAAATGTTGAACCGCAAAGGGGCGCAGAGCCGTGGAGCTGTCGTTGTGGGCGCTCCAGCGAACCATCAACTCCGAGGCTGTGCAGCGCTGCGCAAACCAAGCGTTGTCGGCCCGCTCGGACTCGCTCTCTAGTAGGCAGAGCAAGTGCAATCGACATTCTTGCGCTAGTTTGTCGATTGTCTGATTCATGAATACTCCGCCACCGTGCAACGGTGGGTGAATCGGATATGGCGCGACGAACAAGACATTAAGGTCTTCGATCGGCTTCGATTCGAAGCGCTGGTAGCGATCGCGAAAAAAACCACCGAGCGGCCTGCGCAGCGCTTCGGTGTCACTGATTTCAGCCAGATCTAGGGCTACGGCCCGGCGCCGCAGGACTTTCGGCAGTTGGCGCAAGGCGAGCCGCAAGCCGCCATTCTGGGGGCGTTGGGGCGAGGGTCCGAGCAAAAAACTCGCCCACAGGCCCACATAGAGCCACACTATATGTCCCATCAATCGGCCGTTCTCGTGAACGTTCTTCCAAGCAAACAGCAAGCGATTTTTTTGGATAACGCTGTCGATGTAAGCCTCAGAAAATCGCTTGCCAATCGTTGCTCGATGTTCGTGATAAACGACGCTGTCTGGCGCGTACATGTTGATCCAGCCACGCTTCCAGGCCATATAACCGAGGTCAACATCCTCGACGTAGAATGGCGCGAACAACTCATCAAAGCCGCCAAGCTCCAAGAATTTCCGCTTATCGTAAGCCGTCGACCCACCGCCGCCGTAAAACGTCGGGTACAGCGCCGTCACTTCGTCGTCGGCGACATGAGTGAGATGTACATTACCGTTCACCCAGCGGCCCATCGCAAGTCCCGTCTCCTCACGACGCTTTTCCGGATCGGAAAAGTAGATCTGCGCGGTAACCGAAAATATCCTGGGGTCGCGGAAGCCGTCGATCAAGGGCTGCAGGAAGTTGGGCTCGACCCACATGTCGTTGTTCAACAGAACGACGATGTCGTTTTTCGCCGCGCTGACGCCCGCGTTCGAGCCGCCGCCGAAGCCGAGATTTCGACCCATCTCGAGCACGCGGACCGAGGGAAACTCGCGCGCCAGGTATTCCACCGTTCCGTCGTCAGACGCGTTGTCGACCACCACAATTTCGTGATCTTGATTTGTCGCCACGGCGTCGACGACGGATCGCAGGTTGCGTTTGAGATGCGCCTTTCCATTCCAGGTCGGAATCACGATCGAGGCTGCACCCTTCGAAACCGGACGCGCGGCCGCGAATCGCTTCTTGTCCCAAAACACCGAGAAGCCGTCGAACACGATTAGCGCCGGACCGAGCACCAACAGCACGACGGGTGCGAAGAGTATAAGGAAGACGAGCTCAGCTAGAGTCCGCACCCAGGCGAACAGCTTCGTCATATTTCAACTGGGGCCTCGACCGCGCGGTCGACGATGCGGGCATTCGTCTCCACACGGCAGGGGAGATGAATGTATCCGTAGATCTCGCCGCCGCCTTTTGCCATGTGGGCAACTAGGGCGTTATCGATCCAGTCGCACATTTCGTACTCGTTCAGGTCGCCATCCGCGATCGCCGGCGAGAACGAAAACTCGCCAGGATAAAGCTCAGGCAGATCGAGGTGAAAATCTACGGTATAAATGTCGCCGGAATTCATTGCCGGCAGCGGATGATCCTCTCGCTTGGTATTGCTGCCGGCGAAATCGAGGCCGAGGTGGTTGCGCAGCATGAACCCTACGTTTGGCCTCTCAATATGCTCGTTTGCGCGAACGCTAATGCGAACGATCAGCGACTTACTCGGTTCAAGCAGGTGGACGGCATTTCCTGATGGATCGAGCAGCGCGATGCCGATCACCTCCGCCCGCCTGTTGCCATGTCGCTTGTCGATGTTTGGGATCGTCTCGACGACTTCAGGGGCCGTCACGACGTCGACTTTCCCGACGTCCGCCGCGGTGCCGCCTTTGCGCCGCAGGTAGCTCGCATCCTTCTCGGTCATCTGGTTCAAATAGCTGCGAACAACCGTTTGCGGCGACCCCTGTTCAACGACGCGACCGTGCTCCAACCAGACCGCCTTGGTCCCGATCGCCTGAACATCTCCCATGGCGTGTGACACGAACAGAATGGTCACCTGCTTGCCGCGCAATTCGTGAACCTTGCGCAGACATCGTTGCCGAAAATAGTAGTCGCCGACCGATAGCGCCTCATCGACAAGCAAGATGTCGGGGTCGACATTAATCGCGACCGAAAAGGCCAGCCGGACCAGCATTCCCGACGAGTACGTCTTTACCGGCCTGTTGATGAACTCACCGATCTCCGCGAACTCTTCGATTTCGCCGAACCGCCGCTTAATTTCAGCGGTCGAAAGACCCAATATCGTTCCACTCAAATACACGTTGTCGCGGCCACTAAATTCGGGATTGAAACCCGCACCCAACTCGAGCAACGCCGAGACTCGGCCACTGACCTCGACCGCGCCCTCGGTCGGTTCAAAAATTCTTGCGGCGAGTTGCAACGAAGTACTCTTCCCCGATCCGTTCTCGCCGATGAAACATAGCGTGTCGCCCCGTTTCGCCTCAAACGAAACATCGCGCAGCGCCCAATGTTTCTTGTGAAACTCGGCACGGTTGAGCGTCAAGAGTTCCTTCAGCCGATCCGCCGGCTTGCGGTAGATCGGATAGCTCTTTGACACGGAATGGAAGGCGACAGGCGTCACAAGCGGAGTGTTGCTCTATCTTATCTTGGGGCTCTAAGTGGCGTGGGGCGGAGCCGGGCTCGCTGCCCAGCTACATCACGTCGACGAAACCGCGCTTTGTGTAGCGGAAAAACAAGGCCCCGGCCAGAAACAATCCCATCGAAAAGGCCGCCAGTATCAGCAGATCTCCGAGTGCCGGCGCCCTTCCGCCAAGAATTGTATCCCTATAGCCTCGAACGACGAGCGCTACCGGATTCCAAGTCAATAGGAAATCCGCCCTGCCTCGGAAGTAGCTCTCGGGCATGAATACCGGCGTCAGCCAAAACCAGGCGGTCAGAATCACAGTCAGCACCTGCCCGGTATCGCGCAAATAGACATGCAGACCCGCCGCAATCCACGACAGCCCTAGGCTGAGTAATCCCAACAGAAAAACGAACACCGGCAAGATCAACAGCGTCGCGTGCAATTCCTGAAGCCAAATCGCGGTCGCAACGACGAGCACTGCGACCGAGATCAGATGACTAATCACCGACGAGATCAGAATGCTCAGGGGCACAACTTCCGACGGAAAGACGCTCTTCTTGATGAGGTTGGCGTACTCGACGAGCGCAGGTGCCGAGCGTGTCAGCGTTTCGGAAAACAGCAGCCATGGCAGCATTCCCGCGAACAAAAATAGCGGATAGTTGTCAGTAACTTCATCCCGAGGCAACTTCTGTCCAAACGCATAGCTGAATACAAACGTGTAGACCGCGAGCAGAACGAGTGGATGAATCACGCCCCATAGCCAGCCGATGATCGAGCCCACGTAGCGCTGCTCGAAGTCGCGTCGCACCAACTGATAAACCAAGCTTCGGCCTTGACCGAAGTGACGCAAGAAATGCCTTCCCGGGATATTCTCGACAATTGTCACTAGGCGACTCTAGAACACTCCAACGCAATCTGTAAAACGGCAGGCGAGCTCAACTGGCCAGCTCGCGAATCGATGCCTCGACCGATCGTTCCAGCTCGCGCGGCAGCCGGAGTATTGGCAGACGTGGAACTCCACCATAGTATCCGTGCAAGTCGAGCGCATGTTTCAGCGCCGGCACGGCGTACTGTCGTAACAGCCCGTCGAACTCCATTGCGGTCGCAGTCAGGTCTCGAGCAGCTTCAAGCTCGCGTGTTCGAATCGCTTCTTCTATCGACAGACAGTAAAAGGGCGCCGCCGCCGCCGTCGCCGTGACCACCGCGCATGCGCCGGCCGACAGGCACGGCTCCATCAACTCAACGCCGCGAACCATCACTTGGAAATCCGCGCCGACCTCTCGAATGAGTTCGTTAACCGAGGCGGCATCGTTGGCCGAAACCAGCGCAGCGCCAATATTCGGGTGAGTGGCTAGCGCGGCAATCTCTCCGACCGCCAAGCCGCCCTCTCTGTTGAGCGCAACGTCGATGACGACCGGCAATGATGCCGAGTCCGCTACTGACCGGAAAAACAGGCCCGCGGGATCCGCGGAAGGAGAGATGTCGGAAACATCCGGCGCCCGCAGCAGCACTGTGTCGCAGCCGACCGCCGCCGCCTCGGACGACATCGCACGGCATTCGGCCACTCCGCGGTTGCCGATCGCGGCGAGAACTGATCGCTCAGTTCCGACTTGAGACACCACTTCTTTCCACAGCCGCACGACCTCTGTCGATGACAGTAGTAAACCTTCGCCCCAGCGGTCGCCGACAACATAGCCAGAGAGTGTGGTTCGTTCGAGGCGCGCCAAATTGTGGTGAACCTTCGACCAGTAGATCTCCCCTAGATGGTCGAACGGAGTAGTAAGGGAGGCGAAGACACCGCGAAATTCCATAGAAACCGAGTGACCATTGTAGCGGCCACGGGCTGCTAACCTGTTCGAGCTGTCGGCTCGGCTGCGAGGGTCGTTGTCAAGAAATTGCACACTCGGCCGTACTCGGCCTCCACCTGCCGTATGAGATTCTGGGCCCGCTCCGAGCTAGAAGACTTACCGGCCTGCTCAAGTTGCTTCGCGAGCTCGAGAAGCGATGTCGCCCCGATATTCCCGCTGGAGCCCTTGAGTCGGTGAGCGGCCGCCGCCGTCAGTTCAAAATCGCCAATCGCGACGGCGTCGCGTAGTCGAACCAGTTGCGATGGCGTGTCGTCTCGGAACACGTCGAACAGCTCGCGCATGAACTCCACGTCGTCCATCGCAGCCTCACGGAAACACTCTAGGTCAACTGGGTCCACTGGGCCCTCCCGGCCGAAATACTCCGACCAGATCTCACATCGGCACACTGCGCTTCAGATTGAGGCCGAGCATCAATCTCTCAGGCGATGTCAGCCGGGGTAAAGAAACACTAAGTTCAAGAAACACTAAGTTCAATTGGAATTGGCGACTTCTTGTGCTAGGCTTGGCATCAAATGGGCCTACTTTGGGCCAGGGTCGAGGGGTAGTTCGATGAAGAGTAAGTCTGCGCATTTCGTGGTGATCTTGCTGGTCAGTGCGATGACCTTGTGGGCCCAAGGCCAAGGCGGTGGCGGTGGCGGCGGCAATACTGGCGGTGGCGGTAACACCGGTGGGAATACGGGCGGCAACACTGGCGGAAATACCGGCGGCGGCCGAGGGGGCAACCAACAGGGTGGCAACCAAGATCCGTTCAGTCAGGGCCGGCAGAGCGACCCATTCGCAAACCGCCCGCGCCCGATATATCTTTCCGGACAGGTTCTCACCGACGATGGTCAACCGCCGGCAGAATCAGTTGTAATCGAACGTGTTTGCAACGGAAACCCACGACCCGAGGGCTATACCGACATGAAAGGTCGTTTCAGTTTTGAACTCGGAGGAAATCCATCACTGGCAATGGGCGACGCCAGCGTCGGCGGCAACGATTTGGGCGGTGGGTCCGCGTTTGGGCAGAGCCCATTTGGCAACAACAGCGGCATTCGCCAGGCCGGTCTCGGCCGCGTGGACCTGTCGTCATGCGAGCTTCGGGCTGTTTTGCCCGGCTACAGATCCGATGTACTTCGCCTGGGCATGCGAAGCGCGATGGAAAACCCAGATGTCGGCGTAATTGTTCTTCACCGCATCGCGGGTGTCATCGGCAACGTAGTTAGCGTGACAACGCTCGGTGCTCCTAAAAAAGCCGGCAAGTCATACCAAAACGGCTTAAAGGAAATGCGCAAGAAAACACCCAACTACAAGAAAGGCGCCATGCAGTTCGAAAAGGCGGTAGCCGAATTTCCCGAATTTGCAGCCGCGTGGGCAGCGTTGGGCGACGCCAAGATGGCGATGAAGGATGAGGCGGGAGCGAAGCTGGCGTTTACTAAAGCTCTCGAAGCCGATCCCAAATACTTGAAGCCGTTCGACCCTTTGCTACGCATGGCGCTTAAGGCGCAGGATTGGCGCACGGTCGAAACCCTCGGCGAGCAGTACCTCGAACTCAATCCTAATGAGATGCAATTGCGGTTCTATACGGCCGTCGCCGCGATCAACAACGGCAACCCGGAGAAAGCTGAAGAAACCGTGCTGGCGATTCGCGCCAGTGAGAAAAAAGATGATTTTCCGCAAAGCCATCAGATCATGGGCCTGATACATTCCCAGCGCGGGGAGTTCGAGAAGGCCGCCGCTGAGTATCGGGTATACCTCGGGAAGCAGCCAGACGGTAGCGGCGCTGCCACCGTCAAGAAGCAGCTTAACGAGTGGGAAATTCTTGGCGTGATTGAGCCCCTGACAAAGCAGGCGTCGGCCCAGTAGACGGGACAGTTCGACAGGACCAAGGTCGCCGGATAGACCGGAAGGCCGTGCGCCGATTCATGTCGCTGAGTTCGCTGCTCGCGATCGGATGCGGTGCGCCAAACACCCCCGAGATGCCCGCGCTCGAAGCTTCCGCCGCGAAACCCGCCATCTTCGACCACGACGGCTGCATCGACGACTACGTCGCGCTATTGATGCTGCTTGCAAGCGAAAAGTACAACTTGCAAGCAGTGACGGTCGCCTATGGCGATGGCTACCGCGAGCCCTCGGCAGCCCGCATTTCTCACCACCTGACGGCGAAAGCACGCGATAGGCGTGCCACTACTTCGTTGCCCTCGATCGCGAGTGCTCGACGGACTGTCAAGTACGCCTCCGCGCGACGACCGTCGCCCGCCTCGTATTGACACACCTCTCACGCACTTTCGCTCGCCACGTGGTGAGAAATGCGGGCTAGAGGCTTGCGGACGCATTCTCGGCGCCCTGGGCAAACAGGCGCGTCTCGGTGGCTACCCGGATGGTCTTGAGGGACGCAACAAATTTCCCGAAGAGTGGCGTCGCCAGAGTATCGCGGTCGCAGCGCTCCCCGCACTGGCAGAATTCGATGCTCAAAGCCCGTCCGGCGATGCCGTCGCCGTTCTCGAGGAGACGCTTGCTCAATCGCAGGAGCCTGTGACGATTTTCGCCACGGGTCCGTTAACCAACCTGGCCGAAGTTTATTCGCGCGCTCCCGAGCTTGTGGCGAAGACCGCGCAAGTCGTCATCATGGGAGGGGCCGTGCGCGTAGCCGGCAACACCATCTTGCAGTCAGACGAGCTAACCGACCTCTCGGCCGAGTACAACCTTTTCGTCGACCCACCGGCCGCAAAGGCCGTATTCGCTCTGGCTGATATCGGACTACGCATCACCCTCGTGCCACTCGACGCGACCAATGCGCTGCCGATAAAAAGTCCGTTTGTCGATCAGCTCTTAGCGGCGCCCGGCCGCCACGCCAAGCTCTCAGGCGAAGTGCTCAAAATCGCACAGCACGAGATGGAATCGTGGGAATACTACCTGTGGGACGGCGGCGCCGTCCTCGCCGCCGTCGAGCCGGGCTTGTTTACTTTCGAAAATCTCAGCATCAAGATCCACACGGAAGGTCGCGCCCAGGGCCGCTCGGAAGAATCAAGCGAAGGGGCAGGGCCGATTCGCGTAGCCACCGGAGTGCAACCGAACGTAGAGCCGCTCGCAGCGGTGCTGAAGCTGCTTAACGACTAGCGGAGACAATCGTTCGCGCTAAGCCAACAACTTAGTCGCCACGTTTCCGTGAACGTCGGTCAGTCGAAAATCACGGCCCTGGAAGCGATACGTCAGCTTCTTGTGATCAAATCCCAGCAAGTGCAAAATCGTCGCGTGCAAATCATGAACATGCACTTGGTCCTCGACGACGTTGAAGCCAAGCTCATCAGTCTGTCCTAGCGTAAAGCCCGACTTGACCCCGCCACCCGCCATCCACATGGTGAAAGCATTGGGGTGATGATCGCGCCCATCGTCGGTGCCACCCTGCACCATCGGAGTCCGTCCGAACTCGCCGCCCCAGAGGACCAGCGTATCGTCGAGCAAGCCACGCTGCTTGAGGTCTTTGACTAGCGCGGCGCCGGCCTGATCCGTGTCTTTGCAATTCTTTGTCAGGCCGCCAACAAGATCGCCGTGTTGATCCCACGACTCGTGGAAAAGCTCCACAAACCTCACGCCGCGTTCGACCAAACGCCGCGCCAGGATGCAGTTGTTCGCGAACGACGGCTTGCCCGGTTCCGCGCCGTACATTTCGAGGATCGTCGCAGGTTCCTTCGAAATGTCCATCAGCTCAGGAGCACTTTCCTGCATGCGGTAAGCCATCTCAAACGAGTTGATGCGTGTCTCGATCTCAGGATCACCAACCGCATCGAGGTGCATTTGATTCAAGTTGCGAATAGAATCCAGCGAGTCACGCTGGAGCTTGCGGTCAACGCCCTGTGGATTTGACAGGTAGAGCACCGGGTCGCCGCTTGAGCGGAACTGCACGCCCTGATACATCGAGGGCAGAAAGCCGCTGCCCCAGTTGGAATTTCCGCCGCTCGGGCCCTTCGCGCCGGAACTGAAAACGACGAATCCCGGCAGTTCTCGCGACTCGTTGCCGAGACCGTAAAGCGTCCAAGCGCCCATCGACGGCCGGCCGAACTGTTGCGAGCCCGTGCTCATCATCACTTGCGCCGGGGCGTGGTTGAAGGCGTCTGTAGCGACGGATTTAACGATTGCGATGTCGTCAGCGATCTTCGCTGTGTGTGGGACTAACTCCGAAAACTCCGCTCCACTTTGGCCGTATCGAGCGAATTTGAACTTCGGCCCCAACAATGTCGAGTTGGGATCGATAAACGCCGCCCGATATCCATCAAGCAAGCCGTCCGGAGGCAGCGTGCCGTCGAACTCCGTAAGCTTCGGCTTGTTGTCGAAAAGCTCCAGATGGCTGGGCCCCCCTCCCATGAACAGAAAGATGACGTTCTTCGCCGTGGGCTCGTGATGCGGCTTCTTCGCCGCTAGTGGATCCGCGGCATTGAGTAGTTGCCCGCAAGCGATCGAGCCGAGCCCGACGCCGCACTGCTGAAGGAACCAGCGCCGAGCGATAGGGTTAGTTGTTGTCTGTTGCGCCATCGTTTATTCCCTTGTGATCGCTTCGTCGAGGTTGAGGAGAACTCGCGACACGGTTGTCCACGCAGCCAACTCGCGGGCTTGGTCGTGTGAGAGCGAGGAGTCTCGGTTTTCAGCAATGAGCGGCCAGGCATCGAGATCGCCCGATCTGACGCGAGCCCTCTGGGATTCGAGCATCGACAGTAACTCGCTCCTCTCGGCGGCGGTCGGACGGCGAGTCAGCGTACTGCGGAATGCGTAATCCACGCGCTCCGCATCGGTCGCGCCGCCCTTTTCGACAGCGTTCCGCCCCAGCGCGCGGGCTGCTTCAAGAAACAGGGTTTCGTTCAAAGTCGCAAGCGCTTGTAGTGGAGTATTCGAGCGGTCACGCTTGACGCAAGCAAAATTTCCATTCGGGGTATCGAACGTATCGAGCACCGGATACGGCACCGAGCGATAGCGGAATGTATAAAGCGACCGGCGATAGCGTTCCGGACCCTCTTTCGTATACCAGCGCTTCGGCCCATAGCTTACCGGCGGCAAGAACAAAAATTCAGGTGCCGGCGGATAGACCGGCTCTCCGCCCACTTCCCTATTGAGCAGTCCGCTCGCGGCCAAAGCCACGTCGCGTACCACTTCGCCGTCCACGCGGAATCGCGAACCGCGCGCAAGTAGTCGATTTTTCGGATCTCTCTCGATCAGTTCCGGCGTCATCTTCGAGGATTGCCGGTAAGTCTCAGACGAAGCAATTAGCTCGTGAATATGCTTCAAGCTCCAGTTGTTTTCCATCAACTCGACGGCCAGCCAATCGAGCAGTTCAGGGTGCGAAGGATCGGGCGACTGATTTCCGAGGTCTTCGGCGGTCTCGACCGGCCCAATGCCGAAATAGCCCTGCCAAATGCGGTTGACGATCGAGCGCGCCGTTGTCGGGGAGTTGCGATCAGTCAGCCAGTGCGCGAAGTCTAAACGCGTCGGTTCGCGGCCGTCGACTTTGAGCGCATTTAGGAATTCGGGAACACCGCGGGTCACCTGATCCGTCGGGCGCAGAAAGTCGCCGCGCTGCAGCAAGTGAGTCATGCGGTTCTCGCCGCGCTCACTCAACACCAGTTGCGTCGCGCCCTCTGGGTGCCGCGCCCACAGCGCTTCGATCGTTTGATTGGCATCTTTCCACTCGGGCACTTGCGTTCGCCAATAGCTGAATACCGCCGCATCTTGTTCGGCCGATCGGCCCTCCCGCGGTACGTTCCTAATAATTTCGCGAACCGCCGCGGGCAACGGATCAGCAACCGCATTCTCATCAGTTGTGACCGAAAAACGATAGCGCCCCAAGTTGAGTGACTGGTTATCGTCTGAATTCCAGCCGCCATGCTTCATTACAAGATTGAAAGTCAACAGGACTGGCTCTTCAAACTCGATCGGCTCGTCGAGTCGGAAGACGGCCTTGCGGGGCTGATTTCGCCGCCCAGGACCGCCGTCAATCGACCAAGCGCTCATCTCAAAACCGTCGATCGCGAAGTCGACCTCTCCGAGCACGCGCCGCTTGTTGTCCTTGTCGGGAAACAAGAACGGATCGACGATGCTCATCGCCGCGTTTACGTCAGCCGTGGCGCTCTTGATCTTGACCTTCTTCTTTTTCGCGGGGTCGCTCAGTGGCGCGACCTCGACCTCAAACTCGGTCAACGCCGCCGAGCCCATAAACGACCGACCCGGTCCACCGAGCCGCAGCCGTGGGTCTGTTAGCGCTTCAAGTCGAATGGCACGGATGCCGTTCAGGTCAGTCTTCCCCTCGGGGCTGACGACGCTGCGAGTCGGCGCGTAGCCTTGCGCAAAGATTGACTTGTCGGGCTGCGTCTCGTACTTCTCGCCGCTGCCCAGCTCGACATTCACATCGAGCACCTGCCAGTCCGGTTGGTCGTCAACGACGGTACGCTCCCATGAAGCCATCCGTTCGCGCCAATCTGGCGTGCGGTGTTGCAAACCTTCTTCGATTGAATCGATTTCGCTGAAGATGTGAGCGCGCTGCTGCTCCTCTTGCGGCGTGTAAACCGCATGCATCGCCTCGTGCGAGTTATTGAGGAACGCGAATATTTTGTAATATTCTTCTTGAGAAATCGGATCAAATTTGTGGTTGTGGCACTGTGCACATTGGATCGTCAGTCCCAGAACTGCCTTGCCGACAGCGTCCATGCGATCGAACATCGCCTCCATGCGGAACTGTTCCGGGTTCGCGCCACCCTCCTCGTTGATCATTGAATTGCGCAGGAAGCCAGTAGCGACGAGCTGGTCTTGCGTAGGGTTAGGCAGCAGGTCGCCCGCGATCTGCTCGACGATGAACTGGTTATAGGGCATGTCTTGGTTTAATGCCTTGACTACCCAATCGCGATAGAACCAAACCTTGCGCGGCTTATCTTTTTCGAAGCCATCTGAATCGGCATAACGCGCCGCGTCGAGCCAATAGCGGCCCCAACGTTCCCCGTAGTGCGGTGAGTTGAGTAGACGCTCGATCTGCTTCTCGAACGCACCGTCGTTGTTGTCGGCTAGATACGCATCGACATCTTCAATCGATGGCGGCAACCCGACGAGGTCGAGGCTCAAGCGGCGCAGCAGCGCCTCGTTCGACGCGCGAGGCGACGGTCGAAGCTGCTCGGATTCTAGGCGCCTAAGTACGAAATGATCGATTGGATTCCTTGCCCAGTCTTTCGTTCGAACAGCCGGAACATCAGGCCGGGCAGGTGGGATGAACGCCCAGTGCCGATCGACTTCCGAGGTTTGACCCTCGGGCCACGCGGCTCCCTCGTTGATCCATCGTTCGATCAGCGCGACTTCAGAGTCAGGCAGTTTGCCACCCATCGGCATCCGAGCCCGCCCGCCAATTCCCGCTACGCGGCTATAAATACCGCTATCAGCGGCTTTATGGGGAACGATCCGATGGCCCGTGACACCGCTTCCGAAAGCAACGACCTTCGAGTCGAGCCGTAGCTGGCCAAGCTGTTGGTCGGGTCCGTGACAGGAGTAGCATTTCGCCCGAAAGATTGGCTCAATCTCGCTCACAAAGTCGACGTTCTCGGCAGCGACTACGCCAGCGAATAACACCAAGGCGGAGGCGAACAAACGAATATGCTGACGCACCATGCTGACCACATTATCTATGATTAGTGCCGTTCGAGACGGAAAACTTGCTCGCTTAGCAACGCCAGCCGGGTGGCTGAGGTACGGAACAGCAGCCAGTTGGGCTCAGTCGGCCCTTCGCCTACGCGCTTGCTTACGCGCGCGCCACCGAGAGTTAGTTGGGCCACCCGACGCGAGCGGACCCGGGCCGGCCCCGCTAGCCAAGCAGATCGAGGGTGGTGCGTTCGATCTCATCAGCCGTCCGAGCGAGCACAATGCCTGCCTCGAACGCCGACCGCGCCGATAACCCCCTGACTGCCTCGGTGCTCAGGTCCACGCTGTCGGCAGTTGGTTCTCGTAGTGGTAAGGTTGCCCGCCGTATCCCTTCGGCTGCACGGTCAACTTGTTCGAGCGCCTGGTTGATGGTAGTCAGCGCCGTTGCGGCAATCGACATCTCGTCTACACTTATCGTTCAGCAATATAGTTTCACTAGTCCAATTGCCGTGAGCGCTAAAATAGACGTTCACGGTGCCGTCAGCGCCAGAACAAATTCGAGCCGTCGTCGCCGAGAAACCATCAGTCGCCAGAGATATCGCCAAGGTACTTGGCGCCACAAGGCGGGGTGAGGGATATCTCTACGGCGAAGGTGTGATCGTCACTTGGGCGATCGGCCACCTTGTCGCCCTCAGCGAACCGCATCAAATCAATTCGGAATGGAAGCGTTGGCGCCGCGAGTCACTGCCGATGTTGCCCGCCGAATGGCCGCTGACCGTATACGATCAGACGGCCGACCAGTTCAAAACGGTCAAGAAGATCCTCAATAGTCCCAAGGTCGAGCGCATCGTCTGCGCCACGGACGCGGGCCGCGAGGGCGAGTTAATTTTTCGCTATATCTACGAAGCCGCCGGCTCGCGAAAGCCCATCGACCGCTTGTGGATTTCATCCCTTACGCCCGCCGCGATTCGCAAGGGCTTTTCAAACCTGAAGTCAGGAAAATCATACGAACCACTTGCCGCCGCCGCCCGTGCCCGTAGCCGTGCCGACTGGCTAGTTGGCATGAATCTCTCTCGCGCCTACAGCCTCGACTACGACCTCGACCTATCCGTAGGCCGTGTCCAGACACCGACGCTTGCGATTCTCGTCGAACGCGAACTGGCCATTCGCAACTTCGTCCCGGCAGACTACTTCGAGGTAGAAGCGACATTTGGATTGGCTGACCAGCAGGAATACAAAGGCACCTACTTCTATCTAGATAAATCGGAACGCGTTACGCGGCTCGCGGCCGACCCCGATGCCGCTCGACGCATAGCTGAGCGTGCAGTAAACGGTCGAGCGCAGGTCCAATCAGTCAAGAAAGAGAAGAAGCGGATGGTTCCGCCGTTGCTGTACGACCTGACCGAGTTGCAACGCCATGCCAATCGGCTCTATGGGTTCAGCGCCAAGCGGACACTTGAGCTCGCGCAGAATCTCTACGAGTCGTACAAGCTAATCACGTACCCTCGTACCGACAGCCGCCACCTGTCAGAGGACATCGCCGCGCAGCTTCCCAAAATCGTCGAGGCTGTTTCCCCTGCATATGCCGAGCTGATCGCCGACGGCAGCGGCGTGACGCCGCTTGGCAAACGCTACATCAACGACGCCAAGGTTAGCGACCATCACGCTATCATCCCGACCGGCGCATCGGCCTCTGGTCTTGATCAGCGCTCTGACGAAGGCAAGGTCTACGACCTGATCTGCCGTCGGCTGTTGCAGGCCTGGCACAAAGACAACATCCGCTCGGTAACGACCGTCGTCACCGTCATAACAAGCGAAGCTGAAACAGACCTCTATCAATCGACGGGGACCTCCGTTGAGCAGCAAGGTTGGAAAGCCCTCGACGTCCAGACCGCGCGCCAGCGCAAGTCCGACGATGAGGCCAAGCTGCCAGGCGGCCATGAAGCGGAACAGCCTGTCGAAGTCGAAGGCGCCGAGGCCCTCAAGAAAACAACCCGGCCGCCGAAACGCCTTACCGAGGGCAACCTTCTGACGGCCATGGAATCCGCCGGGAAGGCGCTCGATGACCGGGAACTTTCCGACGCCATGAAAGAACATGGCCTAGGAACCCCCGCGACCCGGGCGGCGATCATCGAAACGTTGCTCAAGCGCGCCTACGTGATTCGAGACAAGAAGGCGCTCGAAGCGACCGACAAAGGAATCGGGCTGATCGAGATCGTCCACGCAAACGTCAAGAGCCCGGCGATGACAGGCGAGTGGGAAGCCAAGCTCAAGCGCATCGAACGCGGCGAGGGCGACTTCAACAGCTTTATGTCGGACATCGAAGACTACGTTCGGGCCGTTGTTGGCGAAGGTAAAAAAGCCTCCGCCGATAACGGTGGCATGGCGATGCCTTTGCTGGCGATGACCGCCGCGCCGCGCTCGTTACGACCGCAAACCTCTCGCGACGTGGAACGGGCGGAAGCGCTGTTCGGCCATGCCGGCCACCAAATACCGGTGCAGCCAAGCGTTGCGGACCGATCGCAAGGCCAGCCGAAACGGCAACCCACGCCTCCCGACCGTCTGGGAGGTCTGCTCAGCGATGCGTTCGGATTCGACAGCTTTCGCCCTCACCAGGAAAGCGTCTGCGGCAAAGTCGTCGAAGGCCGCGATGTTCTGCTCGTGATGCCAACGGGCGCCGGCAAGTCGCTTTGCTACCAACTGCCGGGGATTGCGCGCGGCGGAACGACGCTCGTCGTTAGCCCGCTCATCGCCCTCATGGAAGACCAAGTCGTCAAGCTCCAGCAGCAAGGTTTTCGCGCCGAGCGTATCCACTCAGGACGCAAGCGGGATGAGTCGCGCCAAGTCTGCCTCGACTATCTCGACGCCCAACTCGACTTCTTATTCATCGCGCCCGAGCGTCTCAGCGTCCCGCGCTTCCCTGAGATGCTTGCGAAAGTTCCGCTGGCGTTAATCGCCGTCGACGAGGCACACTGCATCTCGCAGTGGGGTCATGATTTTCGCCCCGAGTATCGCAAGCTGGGCGGTCGGATTCCGACGTTGCGCCCGGCCCCCGTCATCGCATTGACGGCGACCGCGACGCCGAAAGTCCAAGAAGACATCATTGATCAGCTAGGGCTCACGAAGTGTCTGCGATCGATTCACGGGTTCCGACGTGAGAATATCGCTATCGAGCTTGTAGAACTTACGCCGTCGCAGCGCCCGCCCGCGCTAGCGAAACTCCTCAACGATGCGGGTCGCCGCCCGGCCATCGTGTATGCGCCCACGCGCAAGGCAGCCGAGGCCCAGGCGCTAGAACTGCAATCCCATATGTCGGCGTCGGCCTATCATGCCGGCATGACGGCGGATTCCCGCGAGCGCGTCCAGAGCGACTTCCTCAGTGGCCGCCAAGACGTCATCGTCGCCACCATCGCCTTCGGCATGGGCATCGACAAGGCTAACGTTCGAACCGTCGTGCACACCGGGCTCCCCGGCTCAATCGAAGGCTACTACCAAGAGATCGGCCGCGCCGGGCGCGATGGTCTGCTGTCAAAAGCGGTCCTAATGTATTCCTGGGCTGATCGGCGCACTCACGAATATTTCCTCGACCGCGACTATCCGCCAATCGACGATCTGCAGAAACTCTACAACGCCCTTGGCGAAAGCCCAACGCCCCGGCCGCACCTCGAACACGAATTCGACGGCGATCTAGTTACGTTCGAAAAAGGCCTCGAAAAACTCTGGATCCACGGCGGCGCGCTAATTGACCCCGAGGAAAACGTCACCCGTGGTCAGCCGAACTGGCGAGGCCCCTACCTGCGGCAGCGCGAACACAAACTTGCGCAGCTTGAGTCGATGACGCGCTATACCGGCTCATCAGACTGCCGC
Organism: Bryobacterales bacterium; assembly: GCA_965247305.1. Taxonomy (GTDB): domain Bacteria; phylum Acidobacteriota; class Terriglobia; order Bryobacterales; family UBA6623; genus CATQHP01. The sequence goes on from OZ252030.1 coordinate 1,557,206, forward strand.
ATGCTTGATTTGGTCGGCCACTTCGGCGATCAGGAGGACTCTCTCAAACCCTGTGGCCACTGCGACATTTGTATGCCCAGCGGTTGTTTGGTGCAGCAATTCCGCGAACCCACGGCTGACGAAGGCAAAGCCCTAGCTGCAATTCTCGACGAACTTCGACATCGCGACAACCAATCGATAGGCAAACTTTTTCGCGATCTGTTCGAGGGCTCCGATATTAATCGGAAGGATTACGATCGCCTGCTCAACGGCCTGACCCGCACCGGACTCGTTTCGATCTCTGACGATTCGTTTGAGAAAGACGGTCGGGTAATCGAATTCAGGCGAGTCGCACTTACTCGCGAGGGGCGTGACCTCGACGAGGCGCCGGCACAATTCGTAACCGTTCACGCCGAGGCGGCAAAACCGCCGCGCAAAAAACGAACGAGCGCTCCCAAGAAAAAAGCGGCCAAGCGTTCATCCGCCAAGAAACCTCGTAATGCCCAGGGTGAAATCGATCTCGATTTGCCTCAGACCGAGTTCGACGAAGTCCTCGCGGCCGCCCTACGTGCATGGAGGCTCAGCGAAGCGCGGAAATTCGGCATGCCCGCCTTTAGAGTATTCCCAGACCGCACGTTGCGAGCTTTGGCTGAACAGCAACCTCGCAATGAGTCAGAACTCTTGGCGGTAAAAGGAGTAGGGCCGGGGCTTACGAAAAAATACGGACAGAAGATTCTCTCCATAGTCCGCAACGTGGCCGAATGAGCCCGCACCAGGATACTGCTTACGTATGTAGCTGATTCCCGCGAGGACACACACTACTAAAATGGATCGGCCGGTCGAGTGACCGGCCGACTGATTCTTTATTCGGCGTTGTTACCAGCGACCGCCACCACCACCGCCGCCGCCGCCGAAATTTTCGCGGCGAGGACGCGCCTCGTTTACGTTCAACTGGCGACCGTCTAAAGCGGCGCCATTGGTTTCCTCAATCGCACGGTCTCCTTCGTCATCGTTTTCCATTTCAACGAATCCGAAACCACGCGAACGACCGGTATCACGGTCTGTGATGATCTTGACGCGTGCAACCGCGCCATACTGCTCAAAAAGACTCTGCAGTCCGTCCTCGGTAGCCGAGTACGGCAAATTTCCAACAAAAATATTCTTCACAACGATCCTTTCAGAAAGGAGGCCTAGAAAACTCGGGGACGAAAAAACGAGGGGGGATTCAACAATGAACTCGCCAACTCTTCTTCAGGCCTCGATGGCCTAGACTATTCTCCACGTTCAGTGTAGCACTGGATTCTAGCAACAGTACAATTAAGTTTCTGTTTCTCGATAATCGCCCTCGAAGCGTCCGTAAGATTACAGACGACCAGCAGGGCACGAATCGAAAATATCGCAATGGATTTATCGTGTACCTGTGGCGAGCGCTTACCGCCGAGGGCGAATTTTTGCCCCAATTGCGCCAAGCCTACCGGCGCACTTCCTAACATAGAACCTGACCCGCCGGCGCCGGTCGAAAGCCCCATCCCGGTCGCAGCCGAGGAGCCTGAAATTGGCAGCGTTGAAAACATTCGCGCCGCAATATTTCCCGCCGGTCTGGCTGCGTTCCTGTCGTCAATCCCCTTCGTAGGCTTTCTTTGTTTCATCTGGTACCCGCTGGCGGGGTTTGTTACCGTCTTCGCGTTTCGCCGTCGGTTGGGCGCAACGCCGCCGCTGAGAAAAGCGATCGGGCTGGGCGCGCTAACTGGGCTCCTGAGCTTTGTGATCACGTTGGTGTTACAGGCGATCAGTTTCTTGATGGCCGGGCAAGGCGAGATCATGGAGGCGCTACGCAAGCAAGCGGCTGGATTCGGGGGCGGAGACGAAGTGGCAAAATTCTTTGAAAGTCCAGCCCTAGTAGGGGCGGCAATCATTGTTGGGCTCGTGATTCAGTCCGTCGCCGCGGTTGGTTTCAGCGCCATTGGGGGAGCCCTCGCCGCAAGAATTCTTGACGATGAAAACTGACGCCCGGGCGCACGGCCAATTCACTCTTCAGCAATCGTCCGCGTGCGTTAAACTTTGCGGGTGGGATCGGATAAGGCGACGGCGTATTCTCGTGCCGAAGTTCGCCGTATTCTCAAGATCAGTGAGAACCGCCTGCGCTCATGGGAGCGCATGGGTCTTTGCAAGCCGCAACAGCGTTTTGAGTTCGCCGACCTGATCGCGCTAAAGACCCTTCAGAAGCTTCGCGAAAATCGCATTCCGGCCGAACGCATCGAGCAGTCGTTGGAGTCGTTGCGCGAAAAACTCTCAGGTATCGACCATCCGCTATGGGAGTTGAAGATCGTTTCCGACGGTCGCAGGGTTGCTGTCGAACTGCCAGGCGGCAAGATGGAAGCACTCACGGGCCAGATGCTTTTCAACTTTGAAGCGTCGACTCTTCGGCCCGTGGCCACATTCGAGGATCCTAAACAACCGCGGAACGATGTTCATCGCGTCGAAGAATCAGAACTCTGGTTCCAAAAAGGGCTGGAACGCGAGGAAAAAGGCGAGCCGCCCGAATCTATCGTCGACGCCTACACCCAGGCGCTTGACCTTAATCCCAACGCGGCCGGGGCGTGGATCAACATCGGAACGGTGCACTATCGCGAGGGCGACTTACGCGAGGCGGAGTTCAGCTACCGGCAAGGTCTCAAGGTGTTCCCCGACTACGCTCTGGCGCATTTTAATCTGGGCAATATTTGCGAAGAGATGGGCCGTCTCGAAGAAGCTGATGACCACTACAAGGCCGCAATTTCGCTTGACGACGCGTACTCCGACGCACACTACAACCTAGCCCTTGTGAAGGAACGGCTCGACCAGCCAATGGCCGCGGCGAAGCATTGGCGCCGCTATCTCGATCTCGACCCGGCAAGCCCGTGGTCGCACGTCGCGCGTCAACAACTAGACTCGTTGCTCAAAGTCACCAAGGGCGGGGCGGCGGCCGGAAAATCAGGTGCGCCCCGACCGCTAAACCTTCTCGGTTAGCCGCGCTAGTCAAACTCTCCACGTTGGTCGCGTAATTTGCGTTCCTGCCGCGAGGTTTCGCGCTTATCTTTCATTGGGCCGGCACCGGAACTTTTCGCCAGTTTCGCAGCGAGGTTTCGCTTCTTCAGAACCACTTTTTTGCGTCGTTTCGCCACTACTGATTCGCTACCATTTCGTCAATGAGCAACCCGCTAGCACGAGTACACACCCTAACGTTTGACATATTCGGAACCGTACTCGATTTGACCGGCAGCATCGTCCCGGTCGTCACAGACTATCTTGCCTCGAAAAACTCCGATGTCGACCCCCAACAGTTCTGGATCGACTGGAGAGGTCGGCAGCGCCTCGAACAGCACCAAGACACGATTCTCATGCTAGGCCACGCCGGCTATCTTGAGGTCGCTCGACGTGCTCTGCTCTTTACTTTACGACGTTACGAAATGGATTTTAGTGACGGCGAGTCAGAAGAAATCGTCAAGGTGTTTGAGCGATTGCAACCGTTTGAGGACGCACGAATCGGCCTGCAACTACTTAGTGAACACTACAAACTAGTCGCCCTTTCAAACGGAAACCAGTGGCTCATCGACCACTTGACCGAGAACAATATCGGCGTGAAGTTCGACGGCTGTCTCTCCGTCGAAAGCGTCGGCCGGTTCAAGCCGCACCCGTCCGTCTACCGCATGGCCGCGACCAAACTCGACTGCTCACCCGGCGAGATCATGATGGTCGCCGCGCATTCGTTCGACATCCTAGGCGCCCGCGCGTGCGGTTTCCGAGGGACTTTCGTCAATCGCTACAAGCTGCCCTACGAAGAATCGAAACTACAACCTGATCTCGTAGTGGACGACTTCGTGGAACTAGCTGACACCTTAGCCGCGTATCGCTAGTCCTTACTTTTCTCCGGCTCTTTAGCTATTTCGAAAGAAAGCGTGGACTTCCGTCCACGCCCTGGAGTTTGGCTATTCAAAGAGGGTTGAAGTTTGGGGTAGGGTGCGGAAATAGGGGATTGGCGTTAGCCGGAAGCGTAGATTGCTGCAGGCGGAGCGCCTCTTGGGAGTTTCTGCAGCTTCGTGTTGGATTGCGAAGTGTTCCGCAAGCCGCAGAAATGTTGCCGCTGCACGCCGTCCGCCCAAAGCTCGGCCCGCAGGTGGCTGATCAGCCGTTGCGTGGTGAGCCGTTGCGGCTGCGAGCGGCGTCGCCAGTGCGGTCGCGGCAAGGCGTCGTCCACGCCCTGTTGGCGGCTCCAACTCGCGCCCGCCAACAGCAGTAGCGCATACACCGCCGTCATAAATTGAGGGACCCGCTCGACCGCGTCCGGCTGCCGCACCTGCGCCTGTCCGACTCCCAACAGCGTCTTCTGCTCACGGAAGTTGACCTCGATCTCCCAGCGCCAAACGTACTGCCGCACGATCTGCTCCAGCCCCAAACTCGGATCGCTGACAATCAAATACGCCGGCTTGCGATACAGCACCTTCGAGCCCGCCCGCGGCCGATAACCCAACGGTGCGATCACCACCAAACGCAAGTCCCGCTTGCCTCCCGCCGGCCGCCAACGCAGCGGCGCGAGCGTTTTCACTTTGAACTGGTGCAGGCTGCCGGCGGCAAAAACCTCGACCGTTTGCCACGGCACGTTGTCGTCCTGGCGGAGTTGCTCGGGCGTCGGCGCGCGTTCGCCGTAACAACGCCTGCGGCCTTTGCCGGGCTGCTCGAGGGGCAGATGATATAGCTTGGCGTCGGAACGAATGCGGCCGATCAACGTCACCTCGGCGGGCAACGATCCGAACACCGTGCGGTTGGTGTAAGCGCCATCAACGACGAGGTGCAAGGCTCTGTCAGCGCCTCCGGGATCGGCGTTCATGGCCTCGCGCAAGCGCGCGATGTGCCTGGCGGCGAGGGCCGTCAAGCTGCACTTGCGAGCCTCGCGCCGGTACTGTTTCCAAACCTCGTCCGTGGCCTTCTTCGACGGTCGGCGCGGAGTCGGCGCGTGTTCCAAGCCGATCGGAATGAGTCGCGCCGGCTGCTGCCGCTCGCTGGGAGGCAGCGCTGCCGAGAATTGCAAGAAGCGCTGCGCGAGAATCAAGTTGGCCTGAAACTTGGGTCCAAGCGGATCGCGCCGCCAACTCACGCCGGGCGTTTTGAGACTCGACTTGGCGAGCAGTGTATCGTCGATGGCGACGACCAAGGGAGCCTCGGGCGGCAAGCGAGCGAGCACCTCGCGGCGCGAGGCATCGAGCAGGCGTTGCGGCTCGACGCGTTGTTGCGAGAACAGGCGGTAGCCGGCGCTCCAGTCCTGAAAGCTCTCGCCGGAGGCATGTAGCAGGCCGGTGATGGTGGAGCGGCCGAGGCAGACGGCGGCACCGAGAGCGAGGCGGGTGAGGTGGTCGTTCACGCTTTGTCGGGCGTGGGGGTTGAGGCCTTTGGCGAAGAGTCGGGAGAAGGTGTCGACGACTCGATCGGGAGTTTTTTTTTCAACTCGACGGGCGGAGGTTGCAAACGATTGAGCACGAGTTGGGAGCGGTCGAGCAGGATCCATTCGAGCTGTTCGCCGGGCTGGAAGTCGAGCATCTGAGCGCTGGCGGAGGGGAAGTTGACGTAGAACTGTTGGGAAGCCTTGCGCTTGATCAACTGCAGTTTGGTGGGGAAGGACATGAGGTCTCCTTGGAAATGAATCTAGTTACACAACAAGCTAAACAACTAGATACAAGAATACCTCAAAATGTTTTGAGACACAAGCATTCTCAGATCCCTCACAACTCAAGAACGTGCTTACCGCGCGTCCCATCTAGTGAAAGGCCAAACTCCAGAGCGTGGACTTCCGTCCACGCCTCTTCTGCTGACCTCGAATGACGTTGTAGCCGGGTGACGTCATCAAAGTAGCCGTGGCGAGAACTGCGGGATAGCTGGGCAGACAACTTACAATAGTTGCCGGTAGCCGGCATGAAAAAAATCCACCTCTTCCTGCTAGTTTCGATCTGGGCGACTCTGGCCGTCGCCCAAATTGACACATCGAAGCTAGCACCCCCGGTCGATCGCCAGATCGACTTTCTCAGAGACGTCGACCCAATCTTCAAACAACGCTGCTACATGTGCCACGGCGACGATGCCGTGATGAACGGCTACAGCTTGTGGCGCAGCAAAGACGCCATGCGCGGCGGCTACTCAGGGCTCCCGGCGATCACCAACAAAGACAGCACTAACAGCCGCCTGATCCACATTGTTTCGGGCCTTGAAGAAAAACTCATCATGCCGCCCGTCGGTGGCAAACTTTCAGACGACGAGATCGGCATCCTGCGAGCCTGGATCGACCAAGGGACGCAGTACGCCTCCACCCGATTCGACGACAGTATCATGGCCGACGAGCAGCCGTGGCTGCACATGGACTACGGCCCTGTAATCTCGGCCAGCATCACCGTGCGCGAGCCCGACGACCCTCGCGCCGACAAGGGCCCAGATGACAACATCACCTACAAGGCGCACGCCATCCTCTTCGACGACAAGCGCGAATCGGGCGTCATCTTCGACACTGAGCTTCTACGCCTGTCGGCGGGATGGATGGGCAGCCCCCTGGCGTTAACCGGAACGGTCTATGACTGGAAGCACGGCCCGCACCCGCACCTCTCCACGTCGCCAACGTTTGAAACACCGGTAGCGCCTGGCTGGGCGCGCGACGGCAGTTTTTCCGACCCTCGCGAAGAGGGCTTCGGACCACTACCCTCTGACTGGGCAAAATATCGCGGCCTCTACATCTACGGCGAAAAAGTCATCCTCAGCTACACCGTCGGCAAGACGAACGTTCTCGAACTACCCGCGATCAGCCGCGACTGGGGAGTCGATCTACTCAGCCGCACGATCGAAATCGGACCGACAAGGGAACCGCTACTACTCGAAGTCGCCGGCGTCAAGGGCGCGTCGGCCCGCCAGTTGTCGATGAAAAAGATGACCCCAGGCCGCGGCCCAGCAGTCGAGCACGTGGTGCATCTCGAAACGGCTCCGGGCGCAGGCACCGCCGTCGGTGTTGTGGGTATCAGCAAGAAAGCCAAGTGGGATCTCTCCACCGAAGGCAACGTTCGCCTGCGTATTCCGGCCTCTGGCGACGAGCAACGCTTCACAATTTATCTCGGGAGTATGGGCAGCGATCGCATGGGCGCGTTTGCCGGAGCCCTGCGCAACGCCCCCCGTGCCGAACGCATCGAGCCCTACACTCGAGGCGGCTCCGCAAAGTACCGCAAGACCGTAACAACCAAGGGCAAGCTCGGCAGCGAAGCCGGCCCCTGGGCAGTTGACGAGATCACCCTGCCGTTTGAGAATCCGTGGGATTCCTGGATCCGCCCAGGCGACTTCGACTTCTTCGACGACGATCGCGCTGTGGTCACAACGTGGTCCGGGGATGTTTGGATCGTCGACGGCGTTGACGACGATCTCGACGAGCTGACTTGGCGGCGCTTCGCGGTCGGCTTCCACCAACCTCAAGGCGTCGAGGTCGTCGACGGAAAGGTCTACGTCCTCGACCGCAACCAGGTCACAATCCTCCACGATCTCAACAACGACGGCGAAGCCGATTTCTACGAGAACTTCAACAACGACTTCCACGCCACGCACCATTTCCACGAGTTCACGTTCGACCTCGATCGCGACCGTGACGGCAATTTCTACTTCGCCAAGGCCGGACGCCACGCCCTACCCGCCAAGGTCAAGCATCACGGCACGATCATGAAGCTCGACCCCGAGGGCAAAAACCTCGAAGTTGTTTGCAGCGGCTTCCGCGTTCCGAACGGCGTCGCACTCGGACCGAACGGCGAGATCACCACCTCCGATCAAGAGGGCCACTGGATACCCTCGACCCGCGTCAACTTCTGCACGCCCGGCAGCTTCCACGGCTACATGTGGGGCGGTGGCGTCGACCCCGATCGCAAAGACTATGACGATCCGATCGCCTGGCTGCCGATTTCCGTTGACAACTCGGGTGCCGGTCAAGCTTGGGTCGACAACGATAAGTGGGGGCCGTTCAAAGGTCACCTAGTTCACTCGACGTTCGGGCGGGGCAAGCTTTTCTTGATGCTGATGGAGAAGGTCAATGGCAAGGTGCAAGGCGGAGCGGTCGAATTCCCGCTCGACTTTGACGCCGGCCTAATGCGCCCCGACTTCCGCCCCAAAGATGGCAATCTCTACCTCACCGGACTTTACGGCTGGGGGACCAAGCGAAAGGCCGTCGGCGGGTTTTTCCGTACCCGATACACCGGCAAGCGGGTCCTGATCCCCAGCGCGTTGCACGTCAGCCGCAAAGGAATCGACGTGACGTATCTCGAGGAGCTGGACCGCGAGTCCGCCGAAGACGTCAGCAACTACGAAGTCCGCCGCTGGAACTACAAATGGCTCAGCCGCTACGGCTCTGATCTTTGGAAACTCAACGGCGAACAAGGAACCGAGGGAATGACTGTACGCTCAGCGAAACTACTGCCCGACGGCAAAACAGTTCGCATCGAAGTCGATGACCTGCGGCGAGTCATGCAGATGCAAACTAAAATCAACATCCTCAGCGCCGCCGGCGAGACCATTCAATCCGAAATCAGCCACTCGATCCACACCTTGGCGGACGAACCGGGCGAAACCTTCACGGTCGACTACGGTCCATAGTCCAATCTTTCGGAGTCCACTAGCGGGCAGCATCGATTGCTAAACTCGTTGGCGATGAAGTTCCATTTCCTAGTCGTATTTGTCGTACTAGCCGCCGGTTCGGTATCTGCCCAGGACCGCGAGTTCAAACCCGATAAGCAAATCATCTTCAAACAATTCGAGAAATACCCGCTGGAACTGAACGTCTTCCTTCCCGCGGGTTGGAGCACCAACGACAAGCGCCCCGCGATCGTTTTTTTCTTCGGCGGCGGCTGGACCGGCGGCACCCCGGCACAGTTTTATGCTCACAGCCGCTACTTCGCGTCACGCGGAATGGTCGCCATCAGCGCGCAATATCGGACGAAGACTAGCCACGGCACTTCTCCATTTGAGTGCATCGCCGACGGTAAATCGGCGGTCCGCTGGGTTCGCCAACACGCCGCCGAACTCGGCGTTGACCCTAATAAACTCGCAGCCGGCGGTGGCTCGGCCGGAGGGCACGTTGCAGCGACGACCGGCGTCCTCAAGGGTCTAGACGAAACGGGCGAGAACATGTCGATCAGCTCAATCCCAAACGCCTTGGTGCTGTTTAATCCTGTAGTTGACACGACCAAGAAAGGCTACGGCGCTGAAAAACTGGGCAATCGCGTCACCGACGCTTCCCCGGTTCACCACGTGCGTCCCGGCCTGCCGCCCACGATCATTTTTCACGGAACTGCGGATACAACCGTGCCATTCGAGAATGTTGAGCGCTTCGAAGCCGCCATGAAAAAGGCCGGCAATCGCTGCGAACTGGTTCCATTCGATGGCCGCGCTCATGGATTCTTTAACTACTCCCGCAGTCGCGTTTCCTACGCCACCAGTGTTTGGCGAGCCGATCGTTTTCTAGCCTCACTGGGCTATCTAGAGGGCGAACCGACGGTCGGACGTCCCGGCGACCCGACCTGGTAGCCAAGAACGCCTCGATCGAAACGCCAGATACAGGCGTCCCATCGCCTAGTCAGCGCACTTCGCTGGGCTATCATGCCCACATGTTCCAGACTTTCGCGCGCCGCTATTTTTATGTATTGCTAGTCGCGGCGATCAGCGCTCAAGCCCAGCACAGCCCACCCAAGCGGCAAGTCCCCTCAGGCCCCGCGGACACCCTCTACTACAACGGCAAAATCATTACGATGTGGCCCGAACGCCCCGTCGTTGAGTCGATGACGGTAGCCGCCGGGCGCATCTTAGATGTCGGCGACACCCAAGTCACCGGTAGAAAGGCGGGCCCAAATACAAAGCAGATCGATCTTCAAGGGAAGACCGTGCTACCCGGCCTAATTGACAGCCACGTGCATCCAATCGGCGCGGCACTGGCGGAGAGCGGCGGTGTGATCCCGATCATGCACAACTTTGCGGACGTAGAAGCGCACGTCAAACGCGAGTTGACGTCGACCGACGGCCTCATCTTCGTTCCCAAGGTCTATTCCACCCGTCTCGCGGAACGCCGCTACCCAACGCGCTGGGAGATCGACAAGTACTCCGGCGCCCACCCCGTCATGCTCGACAACGGCTACGCGGCGGCTCTCAATTCCGCCGCCCTAGAGATAGCCGGCATCGCGAAGCAAACGCCCGACCCTGACAATGGCAAACTCATCCGCAACGAAAATGGCGAGCCAACCGGCCTGGTCATCTGTGCACGCCAACTCGTCTCTAAGTTGCTTACGGTCAAGCAGTCCAGTCACGCCGACCGCGTAAAAGCGCTAGGCGCCATGCAGCGCGCCTACAACCAAGTCGGCCTCACCAGCGTCGTCGACCGTAGTCAGAGGGCGGACGGCTTCCGGGCCTACCAGGACCTGTGGAGGGACGGCGCACTCACCGTTCGTACCTCCGTGACGCGCACGATTAACGCAGAGCAGCCGCTGGGAGACGTCAGGCGCGACATTGAGAACATCGGCCCGGCCACCGGCTTTGGCGACGATCTATTCCGCGTCGGCTCACTCAAAATTTTCTTGGATGGCGGAATCCTGCTCGGAACCGCTTACTTGCGAACCCCCTACGGCGAACACACAGAAGTCTACGGCTACAGCGACCCCGACTACCGCGGTGTTCTCCGCGTGCCCGTCGAAAAGATCACCTCAATCGTTGAACTAGTGTAGTGCGTCAATCAGATTGAACCTTAAGAAGAGCGGCTTTGCCGCGCTTGACCTTCTCAAGGGTGTCGGAAGCGGTAGCAGTCCAGATGAAGGGCTTGGGCTGCTGATTGTGTCGAGCGATGTAGTCTTCGATGGCGGTGGTGAGTTCGCCGACGCTACGAAAGACACCGTGGCGGATGCGCTTATCGGTGAAGTCTCGGAAGAACCTCTCCACCATGTTCAGCCACGACGCTGAGGTGGGCGTGAAATGGACGTGGAAGCGTTTATTGCGCTGCAGCCAGCGTTTCACCGTGGCGTGTTTGTGAGTGGCATAGTTGTCCACGATCAAATGGATCTGCTTGTCCTTGGGGGTCTGGTTTTCAAGCAAGCGCAAGAAGCGCAGCCATTCTTGGTGGCGGTGCTTGGGCATGCAGGTTCCGATCACCGAGCCGTCGAGCGTGTTGAGCGCGGCGAACAAGGTGGTTGTGCCGTTGCGTTTGTAGTCGTGGGTCATGGTCCGGCCGCGTCCCTTTTTCAGGGGCAGGCCGGGCTGGGTGCGGTCGAGGGCTTGAATCTGTGACTTCTCGTCGAGGCAAAGAACGAGGGCATGCTCGGGCGGGTTGAGATAAAGTCCGATGATGTCGTCGAGTTTTTCGGCGAAGCGCGGGTCGTTGCTGAGTTTGAAGGTCTTGACGCGATGCGGCTTGAGGCCGTGGGCGCGCCAAATGCGACCCACGGTGGAGGCGCTGACGCCGACCGCGGCGGCCATCGTGCGGCGGCTCCAATGGGTGGCGTTGGCTGGCGTTTCGCGGGTCGTCTTGTGGATGATCTGTTGCACTGTTGGGGAGCAGATGGCGGGCTTACGGCCGGGCCGCGGGGCGTCCTTTTCGATGCCGGCGACGCCGGATTCAAGAAAACGGCTTCGCCAGCGCGCCACCAACTGACGCGAGACCGACAGCTGCGCGGCAATCCGTTTGTTCTCAAGACCGTCGGCGGCGAGCACGATGATCCTGGCTCGCAACGCCAGACGAACAGCGACCCGACGACCGTTCGCGTAGCGCTCCAACTGCCTACGCTGCTCCTGCGTCAATGGGACTGGCTCTGCTCTTCGCATCCGTGTGCCTTCTACTAGTAAAGGCGACACGAAGATACTATAAGTTACATTATTTATGGCGCACTACACTAGCAGCCGAGCGGGGCTGGCAAATGACCGCCCATACAACCGGCGGCGGCTCAAGTGACGCGCTCCTCACGGCTTACGAATCCGTTGACAAAAAGTACCCACTCAAAGACCGCCGTTTCGTACTGACCCACGTCAATTTTCCCAACGACGAAGCGATCGAGCGTGCCAAGAAGTTGGGCGTCGTGCTGGACATGCAACCCGCCTGGTACCACCACGACGGCCCCGCACTTTCGAAAGTACTGGGCCCCGAGCGCATGGCATTCTTCCACCCCTACAAATCAATCTTCGACGCCGGAGTGATCGTCGCGGGCGGCTCTGATCACATGATCAAGTTCGACTCAATTGAAGCTATCAACCCTTTCAACCCGTTCTTCGGGATCTGGATGGCCGTCAGCCGCAAAACCGCCGATGGCACGGTCTTCAACCCCGAGCAAAAGATCAGCCGCCAGCAAGCCCTAGAGATGTGGACGCTCAACGCCGCCTACGTCTCATTCGACGAAGACATTAAGGGCTCGCTAGAACCAGGGAAATACGCCGACTTCGCCATCATCGACCGCGATATCTTGACCTGCCCGGAAGACGAGATCCGCGAGATCAAGGTGCTCGAAACGGTGCTCGGCGGCCAGACCGTCTTCAAGAATTAGCCCCGTCTTCTTGGCAGGCTTTATCTACAACTCAGCCAGCCGCCGTCCGTGGAAATACGATGTCAATATCGCACTTCCGGAAATCGCCGTCGAGCGTTAGTACGGGACACCGTTCAGATACGGCCAACGCGTATGCGAAACAATCGCCGAGGTTGATCGGGAACCGCAGCCTTGCACTCGCGGCCACCTCGGCTTGTTGCGTATCAGGAGGCACTAACCGAATCGAGGAGTTCTCGATCAAGTCTCGAATCGCGTCCGCGAGACTCGGCTGGCGGTCATGGACCAGAATGAGTGCCTCGGTGTAGTGCACGGTGCTCATTGCGAGCGGGCTGTCGCTCTCATAGAGCTGATCGGCGGCCCACGGGCCATGCTTTTCGTTGAAGAGGATCGCGAGCAGGATCGAGGTATCTACGACCACAAATCGTCCTCGGAACGGAATTTCCTCTTCTTTGACTGAGGAGCCATCAGTCCGATTCCTAGCCACTCGCGAAAGTCCTCTCGTGGCTTTCGGCCAGATCTCTTTGCAGCTTCTTTAACCGCTCGCCGAATGGCCTCTGATTTCGTCGAGATCTTGCGTTCGCGCATGTACCGCGTTAGGTCACGATCAAACTCAGCAGTGACATTGAGATTAAGCTGCTTCACATGTATCACTGTACAGATCGGATCTGTATCCTACTCGATTACCAGTAGACCTCAAAGCGAGACGACGAAACCTCAAAAATAGGCAGGGCAGCCAAGAGGAACCGGAACTCTAGTCGCCAGAAATCGAAACCAGCGGCTCGGCCGCCGGCTGAATCTGCGACAGCACACTCGCGGCGTCTTCCTCGCTAAACGAGGCCAACTCTTCAGAAATATTCATTGAGCAGAAATTGGGTCCGCACATCGAGCAGAATTTCGCTTCCTTGTAGCCCTCTTCCGGCAATGTCTCATCGTGCATCGAGCGCGCCGTTTCCGGATCGAGCGACAACTCAAACTGCCGCTCCCAATCGAATTCAAACCGCGCCTTCGACAGTGCGTCGTCCCAAGCACGCGCGCCCGGACGGTGGCGAGCCACGTCCGCCGCGTGAGCCGCGATTTTGTAAGCGATCAGCCCCTGTTTAACGTCTTCCTTATTCGGAAGTCCAAGGTGCTCTTTAGGGGTCACGTAGCACAGCATCGCAGCGCCGTGCCAGCCGATCATCGCCGCGCCAATCGCGGAAGTAATGTGGTCGTAGCCCGGAGCGATATCAGTCACCAGCGGCCCTAACGTATAGAACGGAGCCTCGTGGCAAAGTTCCATTTCCTTGTCGACTTGCAGTTTGATCTCGTCGAGCGGGATGTGCCCGGGCCCCTCGATCATTACCTGCACGTCGTACTTCCAGGCGATCTTGGTCAACTCACCTAGCGTTTCCAACTCCGCGAATTGCGCCGCGTCAGAAGCGTCGGCAATCGACCCCGGCCGTAGTCCGTCGCCAAGCGAAAAGCTGACGTCGTACTTCTGGAAAATCTTGCACATCTCCTCGAAGTTCTCATAGAGCAAATTCTGCTTATGGTGCTTCACCATCCACTCGGCCAGCAGCGAGCCTCCTCGGCTAACGATGCCGGTTACGCGCTTGACGGCCATCGGGACATACTGGATCAGCACTCCGGCGTGGATCGTCATATAATCGACGCCCTGCTCGGCCTGCTCTTCGATCACATCACGCATGATTGGCCAGGTGAGGTCTTCGATGCGGCCGTTGACTCGCGTGAGCGCCTCGTAAATCGGCACCGTGCCAATCGGCACAGGAGACTCGCGGATGATCGCTTCACGGATGCGCGGGATGTCGCCACCGGTCGAGAGGTCCATCACCGTGTCAGCGCCGTACTTCACCGAGTACTGCAACTTTTCAAGCTCTTCGTCGATGTTCGACGTCGTCGCCGAGTTGCCGATGTTGGAGTTGATCTTGCACTTCGACGCAACGCCGATACACATTGGCTCGAGGTTGGGGTGATTGATATTGGCGGGAATAATCATTCGCCCGCGAGCCACCTCTTCGCGGATCTCGTCGGCCGGAATCCCCTCGCGTTTCGCGATGTACTCCATCTCCTCGGTGGTCACGCCACGACGGGCGTAATACATCTGTGTCCGCACCGAGTCACTCTGCCGCTTGGCTACCCATTCCGCTCTCATAGTGTTGAACCTCCAAGGCTCGGCTGGCGCGCCGAAGCCTCATTATGTCACCGCCCAGCGAGCCGACTAAATCCCGCAAGGAAATTCTATCCAAATATGTCTTGAACTTTGCCGCTAGATGCGCGATCCTAATGGGCTTCGTTGAGAATGCAGGTACGCGTTTTCTATCACGACCGCTGTTTTGACGGTGCCTGCTCCGCCGCTCTATTCTCCAGCTACGTCCGCCGTAAATTTGCTCCGAGCGCAAATATCGTTCGCACCGGCCTTTTCCATCGCGCTGAACAGTTGTTCGACGAGAGCCTATTCGACTCTGACGAACACGCTATCGTCGATTTCAAGTACTCACCGAGTGACCGCGTGACTTGGTGGTTCGACCATCACCAGAGCGCATTTCTGTCCGAGGCAGACGCCGAACATTATCGCTGCGACACCTCGGGCCGGAAGTTCTACGATGCTGGCTACAAGTCGTGTACAAAGTTCATTGCCGACATTCTTCGCGAAAAGTTTGCATTCGATAGCTCTCACATGAAGCGCCTGATTTACTGGGCCGACATTATTGACGGCGCGCAGTATGAAAGCGCTAAAGCCGCCATCGAAATGTCGCATGCCGCGATGAAGCTGACCCTGATCTTCGAGTCGGCCGAGGAGAATGTCACCAGCGCGGTGATCCCGCTACTCGAAACGGAGTCGTTTGAGGATATCGTTTCCCGTCCAGAATACGCTTCGGTGTTCGAGCTGTTGTTTGAGCGCCACATGCAGTCGATCGATGTAATCCGCGAGCGCGCCGAGTACCGCGACGGCGTAGTCTACTGCGACTTGGTGGATACGAAGCTCGCCGGCTACAACAAATTCGTCCCCTACTTTCTATTCCCCGAGAGCACCTATACCGTGTCCGTACTGGACGGCGGATTTCGCGCGAAAATTTCCGTTGGCTCGAACCCCTGGTCGCGGTCCGATCCAGACCACAATCTCGCTAACTTATGCGAAAGCTTCGGTGGCGGAGGCCACGCCCGAGTGGGCGCTATCAGCTACGGCGCCAACGAATTCGAACGAGCCCGCGAAACCGCCGCTGAAATCGTGAAGACGCTCTCTGCTGCTTAGTTGAGCGACTTTGGACACGGGCTATAGCATTTTCACCGAAAGCGTAGACCGGCAATTGGACACGCCGGCCGCGAGTGCTGGGTCGGAAAGAACGTCGACCTAGAGGTCGACACAGCCCGCCGGAGGCGCACGCCACAGATCCCAGCGGGAGTGCCTGCAGCGGGGTCTAGTATCGGTCTACGTATATCGTGAAAATGCTCTAAGATCCGACGATCGCAATTCCCGAAGCGTCCGCGGCCGCTATCAACTCATCCATTTCAAGTAAGAGCGTCTTTCCCGCGGACACCGAAACCGCCGTCGCCCCGACTTCCTTCATCTTTCGAATCGTCCCGGGCCCAATAACCGGCACGTCGAAACGCATGTCCTGGTTCGGCTTAGCAACCTTGACGAGCGTAAGCATTCGGCCATTCGCCAACTCGCCCGCCCGCAGCAAGGTAGCGTCGGTGCCCTCCATTGCCTCCACGGCAACACAAGCCTGCTCGCAAATCACAACGCTTTGGCCGATGTCGAACCCCGCAAGCGCATTCGCGACATTCAAGGCGTAGTCGATGTTTGCGCCCTCCTCTTGAGATGGGCCGCGCTTGGTGGCCGCACCTTTCCGCGCCAGGAAAGGCCCCAACAGACGCGTCGAGTCGAGCAGAGTGATCCCTTCGTCCTCAAGCACATTCGCAACCGCTCCCAGCAACGAATCGGTGTTTTTTCGGCGCAGTGACGCCAGCAGTTTCACCAACCGCCAGTCCGGCCGAATCGCGGAAAAAATCTGCTTGTGCTGGACACGCCCGGCCATCACCGCCTCGCTCACGTCGGCTTGGTGAAATATGTCGATCAACTTCGACAACTGCCCAAGCGAAATCCAGTGGCAGCTACCCGATCGCTTCTCAACTTCCGGGGACGCCTCTTCCTTGATCGCAACCGTGACGATCTCATGGCCTTCGCGCCGCGCCGACTCAAGCACCATCAGCGGGAAACTCCCACCGCCGGCGATCAAGCCGTACTTCATTTCACGAAACCCCGCTGCGACTTCTCGATGAAATCTAGTACCCGCTGGAGCTGCTTGCCGCCCGGCACTTCGGCGTCAATGCGCTCGAGCGCTTGATCGGTGTTTAACCCCGACTTCGTCAAGATACGAAATGCCTTGTGTAACTCCTGCACTTCTTCTTTCGAGAACCCCCGCCGCTCTAAGCCGACCTTGTTCACTCCAAACGTCTTCGCCCCACGTTCGGTGACGACCAGGGCGAAGGGCAATACATCCTGCGTAATTACGCTGTAGCCGCCGATGTAGGAGTGCCCGCCGATCACACAGAACTGGTGCACCCCACAGTGCGCCCCGACCACGGCGTAGTCTTCGACGGTCACATGCCCGCCCAGCGTTGCGCCGTGCGACAGGATGCAGCTCGACCCCACTAGGCAGTCATGCGCTACGTGCGCGTAAGCCTGCAGCAAGTTATCGTCACCAATCACGGTCAAAGCGCCGCCGCCCTCGGTTCCGCGATGGATAGTGCAAAATTCGCGAATCTGATTGCGATCGCCGATGCGCGTCTGCGAGCGTTCGCCGTGATACTTCAAATCCTGCGGCGCTACACCAACCGTCGAGTAAGGGTAGAAAACGTTCTCGGAACCAATGGTCAAGGGCCCTTCGGCGAACACATGCGCCATTAGCCGGGTAGCGGGGCCGACAGTAACGTCCGCGCCCACAACACAATACGGGCCGATCTCGGCGCTGTCGTCGATTTTCGCTGTTCGATCAATCTGCGCGCTGGGGTGAATCGCCATCGCGAGATCTAGCCTGCGGTCGATTCCTGGGACGGTCGGTCCGCAATGGTACACATGAGCACTGCTTCGGCCGCCACACGTTCACCCACAAACGCCCGACCCTTCATTTTGATCACGCCGGCGCGCTTGCGCAGGATGTCCAGTTCGAGCCGCAGCTGATCCCCCGGCACGACCGGCGAGCGAAATCGGCACTCGTCGATTGAAGCAAAAAATACCAATTTATTCTTGCGGTCTTCGATTCCCTTGAGAGCCAAGACGCCACCGCACTGTGCCATCGACTCAACGATCAACACACCGGGCATCACGGGGAAACCTGGAAAATGTCCGTCGAAGAAATGCTCGTTCGCCGTTACGTTCTTGAGACCGACCACGCGCTCGTCACTAATCTCCAAAATGCGGTCGACCAGCAGCATGGGGTAGCGATGCGGCAGGATGTCTTTGATTTGGTTGACGTCAAGCATAGACAAAAAAAGCAGGCCTGATGGCCTGCTACGCGTAAGGCGAAATTATAGCATCGGGTTCGAGTCGCTAAGCAGCTTTTTGAATTGCCGAACCTTCCAGTGGCTCGACTTCAAAGCTCTCGCGACGCCTTTCAAGAGTGACAAGTAAGATACCCAGCGCGACCGCGCCAACTCCGATCATAAGTGCGGGCGGCACTGACTCGCCGTAGATCAAAGCACTGAATGCCACACCGAATATCGGAGTGGGGAAAACGAACACCGAGAGCAGTCCCGGCGAGTGCGCCTCTAACAATCGCACCCACAAGATAAAAGCGACGCCGACTACTATGAAAGAACAGTACAGAGAAGACACGATCACTCGCGTAGTCAGGGGCCCAACCAACATGGGCTCCGTAACCAAGGCACAGACCAAAAACGCGGGCAGCGAAAAACCAACCTGCCAGAATATTGTCTTTGTCGATTCGACGTGCTGCACCAAACGCTGCGTGTAAACCATCCTCCCGCCGATTACGACCGCGGTCGCGACAGCCAGAACATTGCCCAGCGTGGGATACGGCGCGAGCGATGCGTCCGGCTTGCCGAGCAACACGATCCCAACGCCAACGAATGCCACCGCCAATCCGGCCACACGCATGCGGGAGAGCCGATCGCCAGGCACAAAGTGATGCGAAATGATGTTGATAAATATCGGCGCGGCGTTCAGCAACACCGCCGCAAACGCCGCCGACGTCAGACTGATACTGATGTTCAGCAGGATAATCTGAAAACCAAAGAAGACCCCGAGAACCATCAAGGGACGCCACTCACCCGGTTTCGGCCGCACCGACAGTCCGCCAAAATGGGCCCACAGCCAGACTACCGGCCAGCCCAACAACAGCCGCCAGAAAGCGCTCCAAATTGGAGGGAACGCCTCCAGCGCAACTTTGATCCCGACGATGTTCAAACCCCACATCGCCGACATCAACAGCGCAATCAGGGCCGCGCGAGGCCCAACCTTCTTAAACGTCGTAGCCGTAGTCGTCACGCCCGGGCCTGCGAACGTTTCGAGCGCGTCACAATTAATATTCCCAGCGCCACCGCCGCCGCGCCGATCACCAGCCGCCCGGTTATGGCTTCGCCGAAAATGAATGCCGCCAGGACTACTCCAAAAATCGGCACGCTAAAGCCAAACATCGCCAAATTGCCCGCGCTATGCTTCTGCAGCAGTGCCGTCCACGCCACGAAGCAGAACCCGGCCACTACAATCGCCTGATAGACGATCGCCAAAACCGGTTCATAGCTAAGCGGCTGCAATAAATGGACCTCGAACGTAACGGCCAGCAGAAGGAAGATCGGCAGACCGAGAAACATCTGCCAGATGACGGGACGGAGAGGATCCATTCCCTGTACTAAGTGTTGCGTATAGACCAAGCGAATTGCCAGTAACAGGGCCGATATCAGCATTAGAAGATTGCCGAGTAAGGGGTTTGACGCAAGAGCCGCGTCAGGCTGTCCGAGTGCGACGTATGAGATGCCGCCGAACGCCATCGTTAGGCCAAACAGCCGCTTCGCAGTCAATTGGTCGTCGGCAACAAAGAAGTGGCTGATCAAATTTACCATCACCGGGTTCGCGTTTAGCAAGATCACCGCATAGGCCGGCGAAGTGAAATTCACGCCAAGGTTAAATATCGAAATCTGAGCCGAGAACAGCACCGTCAGCCCCAGCATCTTTACGTAGTGATCGCGCTCTAAGAGCACCGGCTGGGATCGCATCCAGGCCCAACACGCAACCGCCAAAGCGGCGAGAGCCATTCGCCAAAACGCGCTCCAGAAAGGCGGAATCGCCGCCAGCCCGACCTTGATCGCGACGATGTTGCCGCTCCAGAAAAAGCTGATGAGCAGGGCGAATAGCCCGATCCGCAAGGTTACCGGCTGAGTTGTAGATAACTTAAGAGACCCCCGCTTCATGCGGGCCCTTCGACCGAATCCCTCAGAATCTCCACGACGTGTCGAGGCCGCCGGCTGGTGAAGTGGTCGATCTGCTGTCGGCACGAAACACCCGTAACAGCGATCTCGGTTTCCGCCTGTGCCGATTCCACTGCCGGAAAAAGCCGCTCAGCGCCGATCTTCTCGGAGATCTCGTAGTGACCCTTTTCAAACCCAAACGAGCCCGCCATTCCGCAGCAGCCGGAGTTAACTTCTTCTACGGTCTGACCCGGTACCAAGCGCAACGCATCGAGGCTGGGCTTCGAACCAATATGCGCTTTTTGATGGCAATGTCCGTGGAATAGGACCTTGCGCTCGGTAGTTTTCAATGGTAAGTCGAGCTTGCCCTCGGCGGCGAGCTTGACCAGGAACTCGTCAAGCATCCAAGCATTTGCCGCGACCTTTTTCGGCGCCTCGCCTGGGATAAGCTCGGCGTACTCGTCGCGCAACGTCAGCAAACAACTCGGCTCGCAGCCCACCACTGGAACCCCCGCGTCGGCGTACTGTTCAAGCTCTCGAACGTTATGCTGTGCAACCTCGCGCGCATCTTCAATCAATCCTTTTGAAAGCATCGGCCGCCCGCAGCATTTCTTCTCCGCGAGATGCACTTCAAGCCCGGCCGCCTCCAACACCTCGACGGCGGCGCGGCCCACCTCGGGGTAGTTGTAGTTCAAAAAACAATCGTCGAATAGGACGACGCTACCGTTCTTACCCGAGCGCGGGCCCGGCTGCCTTGACCCGAACCATTTGCCAAAAGTTTGCGCCGCAAACGGCGGCAAATCGCGGCGGCGATCCACGTCGAGGATTTTCTCGTTAAGCCATTTCACCGGCGCCAGCGAGGCACCCCAGTTTGCCAGGCCCGAAACCTTGCAACCGAGCCGATAGAGCTTTTCGACATGCCCAAACGCCTTCGCCTTCAACGGCGTGCCGTGGTCTGCGTAGTAGTGCGAAAGCCACTCGTACTTGATCTTCGCCAGATCGACGTTCGACGGACACTCCTTCTTGCAAGCTTTGCATTCAAGACACAGGTCGAGCACGTCGTACATACGCTTAGACGTGAACTCTTCCGGCGGTAGCGTACCTGAAATCGCCGCCCGCAAGGCGTTGGCGCGGCCGCGGGTCGAGTGCTCCTCGTCCATCGTGGCGTGGTACGACGGGCACATCGTGCCCACCTCGCGCTTGCGGCAGACGCCCGCGCCGTTGCACATTTCTATCGCCCGCGCGAAGCCGCCCTCGACTGAAAAATCAAGTTTCGTCTTGATCTTGATCGTCTCGTAGTCCCCGCCCCAGCGAAGGTTTTCGGTCAACTCCGGCGCATTGACGACTTTGCCCGGGTTGAGAATGTTGTCGGGATCAAATGCGTTCTTGAGTTCGAGGAAACCCTTGTAGATCTCGTCCCCGAACAACCACTTGTTGTACTTGCTGCGCGCGATACCATCGCCATGCTCGCCCGACATCGAGCCGCCGTGGTCCATCACAAGGCCGAAAACTTCGTCCGCGATGGTCGCCATTTTTTTGACCTCGGAGTGCTCTTTCATGTTGACCATCGGCCGAACATGCAGGCAGCCAACCGACACATGACCGTAGTAGCCGCCGTGCGCGTCGTGCTTTTCGAGAATGTCGCGGAACCCCTTCAGGAACGGACCCATCTTCTCGATCGGTACGGCCGGATCTTCGACGAAAGCGATCGGTTTGTGATCGCCCTTCACGGACATCAAAATCCCGAGTGCCTCTTTTCGCACGCCCCAGATCTCAGCCTGCTTCGTCGGGTCGGTAACCGCGAGGTACCCGAAGCCATGGTTCTTGGCGCTTAGGATTCCACGCAATCGCTCGATTTTCGACGCCACCTCGGCATCGCTTTCGCCGTAGTATTCGACCACCAACAGCGCCTCAGCGCCTTCGGCGACAAAACCCATCTTGTCTTTGAAGGCCGGATTCGTTAGTGCCTTGCCGAGGATAAAGTCGTCGATCAACTCGGCCGCCGATGGCTCGGTCGCGATGATCTCTTGGGCCGAGTCGACGGCGTCGAACACCGACTTGTAGTGCACGACCAAGATGCCCTTCACCTTGGGCATCCTCACGATCCGCATCTTCGCCTCGGTAACGACGGCGAGCGTGCCCTCGCATCCAACAACCACTCGCGATAGGTTGAGCGGTCCCGGCCGACTCGAGTAGCCCGCGCCATACTGATCGCCATTGACGACAAGTTCGTCGAGGTTGTAACCGCTTACGCGGCGCAAGATCTGCGGGAACTTCGCAAGCACCTCATCGCGGTAGCGTTCACCAAGTCCGGGTA
The DNA here is from genome assembly GCA_965247305.1 of Bryobacterales bacterium. GTDB lineage: Bacteria > Acidobacteriota > Terriglobia > Bryobacterales > UBA6623 > CATQHP01. The sequence continues at coordinate 1,579,496 of OZ252030.1, forward strand.
AATCGCGGTACAGCTTGCCCGGAATGCCATCGCCGCGCCCGAGCGATTCCAGTTGGCCGTTTGCCAGTGGCCGCAGCCAAGCATCGGTTCCGTCGGCAAACACGCAGCGCAATTCCAAGACATGGTCGATAGTCTTGCCATAGAGAATCGAGTGCGACCCGGCCGAGTTGTTGCCAATCATGCCGCCAATCGTCCCGCGGCTCGACGACGAAGTATTCGGCCCAAACATGTACCCGTAGCGCTTGAGGTGCCGCCCCAGTTGGTCCTGCACAACACCGGGCTGGATGCGAACCCACTCCTCCTCGATATTCGTTTCGAGGATGCCGTTCATATATTTGGCGAAATCGATATGGACCGCTTCGCCCACCGTCTGGCCCGACAAGCTCGTGGCGCCGCCACGCGGCAGGATCGGCACTTTGTGCCGCGAGCAAATGTTTAGCAAATCTTTAACGTCGCCGTGATGTTTTGGGATCACCGCGCCGATCGGCTCGATCTGCCAGACCGAGGCGTCGGTCGAGTACATGATCTTCGAGTACGTATCGAAGCGAACCTCACCTTCGATTTGGCGGGAAATTTGGTCGGCGAGATCGTTCGGGTAAGGCATGCAGAGACCATGGCCCCACTCGTTGCAAAACAACGAATGACGCGCAACCTGTTAGGGCTAGAGTTCCCGGATCCGGCGACTCAGACGCGAAAGGCCTAACTCAATATTTTCGTCGCTTACGTTAGAAAAAGAAAGCCGTCGGGTGTTCGAACCCGATCCGTCGACGAAAAACGGTGCTCCGCGGATAAACGCGACTCGGTCATTTTCTACGCTTGTGTACATCAGCGGGTACAAAGTATTCTCTATTCACTCCGCCGCGCCCGCTAAGTCCAGCAAGAACGCGTAGCGATACGCAGTCTGTTCGTAGCGCCCTTGGCGGCCCGAAACGCCGCCGTGGCTGCCGTCTCGGTTTTGAAGATCAACCGTTTGTCATTCGTCTTCAGCGCTCGTAGTTTCGCGACCCACTTCGCCGGCTCGAAGTACTGCACTTGGGAATCATTCAAGCATGCTTGTCGTCACCAACAGGTGCGGGTAGTCTTCCGCCGCCACCTGATCATATGGTGAGTACGACAGCATGTAGTCGTAGGCCTCTTTGTCCTTAGGGTTCCCCCACTCATCCCACTCAAACGTTGTCAAGGGAAGGAAGTAAGGCACCGATTCATCGGTCTGCTTAATCCGTTCGGTGAATTCCTTCACCAATGCTTCCTGGAGCGGCTTCGTCTCGTCTAACATCGTCGTTACAACGTCGACAAACGGCACCGCCGCAACCAGGCCCGACCACAGGTCCGGACGCATATTCATGACCGCGCCCATTAGCAACCCGCCGGCGCTACCGCCGTATGCAAACACCTTCTCGCGGTTGGCGTATCCTGCCTCGATTAGAAATTCCGCGCAATCGATAAAGTCCCAGAACGTATTTTTCTTCCTTAACAACTTTCCGTCTTCGTACCAGCGCCGCCCCATTTCCTCACCACCTCGAATGTGAGCGATGGCAAAAACGAACCCGCGGTCCAGCAGGCTGACACGGAATGGGTCGAATCCCGCCTCGCTGCTATTGCCGTATGATCCATAGCCGTACAGCAGCAACGGATTCCCGCTGTCGTGTTTCATGTCTTTTCGGTAAACAAGCGAAACCGGCACCTGCTCGCCATCGCGAGCGGTCGCGGACAGGCGCTCTACGGCGTAGTCGTCGGAGTTAAAACCGCCCAACACCTCATCCTGCTTGAGTAGCTTCCGCTCTTTCGTCGTCATCTCGTAGTCGTAGACCGAATCCGGCGTAGCGGGCGACTCGTAGCCAAATCGCAATGTTTCGGTATCGAAATCGTAGTTGTCAAAGCTGTAAGCGACATAGGCAGGCTCATCAAATTCCACGGAGTGCTCACCCGAGCCAGACCAGGGCATCACCCGCAAATTCATTAATCCGTCGCGCCGCTCTTCGACCAACAGGTGATCGCGAAAAATCTCAAAATCTTCAAGCAGCGTGTCATCCCTATGCGGAATCTGTTCCTCCCAATTCGCGATAGCAGTGCGATCAATCGGCGTCTTCATCAACCGAAAGTTTTGGGCCTCATGATTTGTCGAAATGAAAAAGTGATCGCCAAAGTGATCGACCGAGTATTCGTGGCCCCGTCTGCGCGGCTCGATCACTCGAAATTCGCCAGCGGCATCAGCGGCGTCGAGAAAACGGACTTCGTTGCTCAGCGTATGGTTCGAACTAATTAGCAAGTAGCGCTGGGACTTTGTCTTTCGAAGAGAGCACCAAAACTCCTCATCCTTCTCCTCGAACACAACTTCGTCCGACGAAACATCGCTTCCCAGTACATGACGAACAACTTGGTGCTCCCGCAGAGTTCCCACTTCTTTGTTTACATAGAAAATCGTTTTGTTATCAGCGGCCCACTCGGCCCGACCGGCGGTGTCAGGGATAAGATCCGGCAGCAAATCTCCGGTGACCAAGTCCTTCACCCGGATCGAATAGAAACGTCGCCCCGCCGTATCTTCGCCAAACGCTAGTTGTCTGTTATCCGGACTCACGCGGAGTCCGCCCAAACGGTAATATTCGTGGCCCTCCGCCAGCTCGTTGGCGTCAAGCAAAATCTCTTCTTCCGCTTCAAGCGATCCCTTCTTGCGGCAATGGATCCCATAGTCCTTACCGTCTTCGGTCCGCGAATAGTAAAAGTACCCGTTCCTGGTGTGCTCCGTTGCCCGTTCGGCAAAAGCGTTCTCGGCCTCGAGGTACGCAATCACCTCCAGGCTATCCCGCTCGTTCAGCCAGTAATAGTTGTCGACGCGAGTATTACCATGTTCCTCGAACGCCTTAGGGACGATCTTTGCTATAGGGGGTTCCAATAAATCCTCCGAAAACTGGCAGCTCGCTAACAACAGAGCAGCCATACAACCGAACGCACGCCGATTTCTGACCGTCATCATGTCCTTCCTAGCCTCAAGAACTCACCCATGCTACCCCAACACCGGTTGCTTTTCGTTTGACTTTCCAACGGTACGGGAGGATAATCTGCGTGGGCCGGATCGCAAGGAAATTTCGGCTGCCGTGCCGGCAGCCGCGGTCAAGGTTGGCACTGGTTAGACAAAGAAGACGAACCATGCCGAACTACAACCTATTCAAACCTAAACTTGCGCGCGACATTATGGTTAAAAACCTTGTCACGCTACAGCCCGAGACCCCGGTTCTCAGCAGCATCCGCAGTCTCGTTTTAGGCAAAGTCAAAGGGGCGCCCGTCGTGGGACCCGACCGACATTATTGTGGGATTTTCACCGAGCGATGCTGTCTCAACGTGCTCATGACCTACACCGGCCACTCGTCGTGGTCGCAATACTTCGGGGGTAAGATTCCCGTCAGCAGCGACATCATGACGAGAAAGCTGACTGTACTCAAACCCGAAATGGACGTCTTTGAGGCGATCAGCCTATTGTTGGTGAAGAACATTTCAGGAACCCCCGTGGTCGATAAGGACGGGTGCTTCCTGGGAGTCTTCTCGGAAAAATCAAGCATGGACGTTCTCGTCGGCGCAACCTATGACAACTTGCCTGCCACGCTAGTCTCCGCATTCATGAACACCGATCGGCATCGTACGGTCGACGAAACGATGGAGTTGCCGGCTATCGTCCAGTTCTTTCTCGATACGCCTTACCGCCGGCTGCCGGTCCTCAACGGCAATCGAGTGGTTGGTCAAATTACCAGGCACGACGCGCTGCACGCCATGGAGGGGCTCGTCAACCAATTTTCCTCAAATGCGCGTACGGCTACCCCCGAGCCCACTGAATTATTTATGGATGCGGCCGCCCCCACCGTCCCCGAGGATGTCGATATTTTCACGATTGCGAACAAGTTCCGCCAAGACGACTACCGCCGCCTGCCGGTGCTCACTGACGGCCGGATCCGCGGCATTATTACCCGTAAGGACCTACTCCGGGCGGCGAACAAGTTGCTCAACCTGACACCGGCTAAGAAGGTGCTACCGCTTTATTTTAATTCTGTGGCCAACGCCCGCCCACCGGGAAATTGACGCCCATGGGTCGCCATTCTCAACTCGCTTGCTCGTTTACTGCTAAATATTCAGTAAACTAGGGGTTCGATCTCTATAGGTGCACGTGTGCTCGCCCGCAAGGAGCCCAACCTCAATGTCTCGAAATTTTTTCATCACACTGCTGTTAAGCCTTGGCCTGATATGGATGGCCGGTTGCGGGGGGTCCGATGCGCCACCCGAAACGTCAGAGCCGGAACCGGTCGCAAAGGTAGCCCCGTCGCCCGAGCCCGAACCGGAGCCGGAACCCGAAGTTGAGTCGGCGCCAGAGCCCGCCCCCCAAACCAAGGCCGCACCTAAGCCGGCGGGGCCTCCGAAGGTCGTGATGGCGACCAGCCACGGTGACATGACCATCGAGTTGTACGCCGACAAGGCACCCGAAACCGTCGAGAATTTCCTGCAATATGTCGACGACAAGTTTTATGACGGAACGATCTTCCACCGCGTCATCCCTGGGTTCATGATCCAGGGAGGTGGCTTCGAGCCTGGGATGAAAGAGAAACCCACGCGCGAGCCCGTGAAAAACGAATCCGCAAATGGCCTAGCGAATTCGCGTTACACCCTTGCCATGGCACGCACGTCGCAGCCCCATAGCGCCACGGCACAGTTCTTCATCAACCACGTGTCGACCCGCTTCCTCGACCGCGATCAAGCGAGAGACGGCTGGGGATACTGCGTCTTCGGCAAGGTCATTGGCGGGACCGAAACCATCGAGTCAATCGCTAGAGTAGCCACTGGCAACGCGGGCGGGCACCAAAACGTCCCGACCTCGGATGTCAAAATTATGTCCGCTCGTCGCGTCAAATAGGATTTACGAGAAACAAAGAATGCCCGAAACTAAAAACCCGGTCGTCACTCTAGACACGTCCAAGGGCGCGATCAAGATCGAACTCAACGCCGAAAAGGCTCCAAAGACTGTCGCGAACTTTCTTCAGTACCTCGACGACGGGCACTACGACGCAACCGTCTTCCATCGCGTGATTGCCAACTTCATGGTTCAAGGTGGTGGCATGGACGCCCACATGAGCGAAAAGGCTACGCGTGAGCCGATCGAGAACGAGGCGAATAACGGCCTTACTAACGACCGCGGCACCATTGCCATGGCGCGCACCAAAGACCCTCATAGCGCTACGGCGCAGTTCTTCATCAACACGACCGATTCGAACGGCTTCCTTAATCACACGGCGGAAACGGAGCAAGGCTGGGGGTATTGCGTGTTCGGCACGGTTATCGAAGGTATCGAGGTCGTCGACGCAATCCGTCAAGTGTCAACCAAGCGGTTAGGCTGGCACGAAGACGTACCGTCCGAGTCGATACTGATCAATTCGATCCGCCGCTCCTAGCCCGCATTTCTCGCCACCTGACGGCGAAAGCACGCGATACGTGCTCCAGTACTTCGTTGCGCTCGGTCGTCGTACTCAACGTATTGTCAAGTACGCCTCCGCGCGCCAACCGTCGCCCGCCTCGTACTAACCCACCTCTCACGCACTTTCGCTTGCCACGTGGTGGGAAATGCGGGCTAGCCCCACGGCGTTCAGCCAGCTTGGGCCCGCTTCAGAGGAAGTAGGTTGTGGGGTTTGCAATATGCAACCCGGCCTCCCGATGGGAGCCGGTGGTCTTCAATTTCCCGAGCCGCGCCGCCGTGCTACGACTCGAAACGACAAGTCCATTTCATTCTTTGTGCCCACAACGCCGCTACGAAACTGACTAGGAGTATTTGCCAGTAAGGTCGTTCCATCGCACTTTCCACACATCGGCGAATGCGCTGATGCCGTCAAGGGTTCCGACGGTCGTTCCCTCGACGTCGTTCCAGCGAACAGGAACTTCGGCGATCTTGTGGCCCATTTTTTTGGCGAGGAACAGCTGTTCGACGTCGAATCCGAATCGTTCAAGCTGCTGGCGTGCAGCGACATCGCGAGCGGCTTGCTTTGAAAAAAGCTTGAAGCCGCACTGCGTGTCGGCCAACGCCAGGCCCGTAAAGAGCCGGACCACGAGGTTGAATGCGCGACCGGATAGCTCTCGAAAAAGCGGTTGATGGACCCCTATCAGAGAGCGGTCGAGAGCGCGCGAGCCAATCGCGACCGTGTATTGGCCCTCGTTCACCGCGTCGAGAAGCTTGCCAGCCTCTTCGATGGGCGCGGAGAGATCAGCGTCGGTAAACAGGATCCAGTCATGGCGGGCTTCGCGCATGCCGTGGCGAACGCTGTAGCCTTTTCCGCGATTGCCGGGGTTCTCAAGCACGCGGTACGCAACGCCAATCTTTTCGAAAAGTGGGGCTCCTTGTTCGGCAATTTCGAAGGTGCGGTCGCGCGAACCGTCATTGACGACGAGCACTTCAACAGCGTCGATACCGGCGGCGCCCAGGTACTCCACGATGCGCTGCAGCGAGGGCGGCAACCGTTTCTCCTCGTTATAGGCCGGAATGACTAGGCTCAGAGACGGCACGTTGACGGAAGCTCCAAACCGCGAATTATACCGTGTCGGTTGGCTATTCCGACTCGCGAATGGCGCGCTCAAGCAGGCGTTCGTAGTATGGCGAGCACTCGGCTAATAGCGGCTTCAGGGCGCTTGGAAACGATTCCCGCTTTGGTTTGTAGGCCTGAAATGTCGTCGAGCGGTGGACGTTCTGATACCAATGCGGAGCCCAAACGCCGTCATACGGTTTCGGGCCCGGCGGCCAAGCGAGCATTTCAATTTGGAAGTCAAGACCTACCCGCACGCATAGCTGTTCGAGAATATTCCGCGGGTTGAGCAACAATTTTCGCGAATCAATCACCGCCGGGGTTTGGCCCCAGCCCTCGAGTATGTCGAGCATTTCGCACTGCCTAGCCAAACCCGTGTCAGCAAGAGCCGGCTCGGGAATTTGGTTGATTAGAGACGGTAGCATCTGCTCGGGATCTCGGATGAGGATCACATTGATTGTCTGGCTCATAAACTCCAAATCGAGATCGACGAGGTGGTGGGCCATCTGTTTCAGAAAAAGAACGGGCCGATCGCAGGGTCCCAGGACTAGATCACGAGCGACACGCTCGCCGTCGTTGTCTTGCGCCGCAACTACGTCGGTCCAGCCTGGATGCGTTGCCCCCGAAACACGCAAGTAGTGAGCGTAGAGGGGCTCGTCTACGACGCGCGTGTCACTGCGCTGAGCGAACGAATAGAACAGTGCGGTAGAGACGTTTCGCGGACCCGACCACAGGTTAATTCGCTTGACCGCGTCGGACATTCGAGACGGCTCGGCTAGGCAGCGCCCGCGGCTTGCAAGGCGGTGATCGCAGCGACATAGTAAATGTCGTCGACGGAGCAGCCTCGGGAGAGGTCGTTGGCGGGCTTGTTGAGCCCTTGCAGAAAGGGCCCCAGTGATTGCGCGCCGCCCAGACGTTCGGCCAATTTGTAGCCAATGTTGGCGGCGTTTAGGTCGGGGAATATCAGCACGTTGGCTTTGCCCGCGACCGGCGAGCCCGGCGCCTTCGAGGCGCCGACGGAATCGAGTAACGCGGCATCAGCCTGCAATTCGCCGTCGATTTTTAGCTCGGGAGCGCGGGCCCGGGCGATGCGCAAAGCCTCGATGACTTTGTCGGCTAGCGGGTGGCGGGCGCTTCCTTTTGTTGAGAACGAGAGCAGCGCCACGTAGGGTTCAGCGTTCAACAGCCGCCGGCTGTTCGCGGCAGCCGCGATGGCGATATCGGCCAGCTCACTCGGCGACGGATCAGGAACGACAGCGGCGTCGGCGAAAACCATCACGCCGTTTGCGCCGAACTCAGGGTTGGGATGAACCTGCACCATAAAGCTCGAGACCAGCTTGGAGTTGGGCCGCACTCCGACGCATTGGATCAAAGCCCTCAGCGTCTCGGCGGTGGTGTTGCTCGCGCCGCCAACGAGGCCTTCGGCGTCGCCATCGGCAAGTAGCAGCGCCGAGTAGTAGAGAGCATTCTTGGCGATGTTCGCGGCTTCGACCTCCGTAACGCCCTTGGCGCGGCGACGCTCGTAGTAGATTCGTGCATAGCGCTGCAGGCGGTCTGAAGCCTTAGGGTCCGCACAGCTCACACCCGGCGCGCACTGGGTGTTTTCGCTGACGAGTATCGGTTGGACGACCTTGTCACGGGCGAGGCGCGCGCATGCTTCCCGAACGCGTGGATCGTCACCTTCGGGGAAGACGATACGGGCGTTAAGCGGGCTGGCACGCTCGACAAGGCTCGACAAATAAGCCGACATTCTTACGATCGTACCGAGTTCGGAGTTGCGATAACAAAGACGTCAGTCAGGGGCCGCGAAAAACCCCTTCAGTCTCGGCAAACAGGCGCAACAAGCTCCGACCCGTGCGTCGCGGCTCTAGCGGAATCCGTCGAGCATCATGATGTCGCCTTGTAATTTCGCAGCGACGATGCTCAAAACGATTTTCTCGCCATCAGCGGATACCGACAGGCCCGGGCTGCCGTAGACCTCTTTGTCTTCCGGCACTTCGCCAAATCGTGTGGCGTTGCGTGTCTCGAATTCGTAGAACCACAAGCCACGCGCCCCACTGCCGGCCTCCTTGACAAAACAGATGCCGCTCGCGAAGGCGCTCCAATTCTTGGACTCAACTCCGCTCAGAATTCGCTCTCGAACGCCGCCACCCGACGGTAGTCGCCAGATCTCGCCATTCGCGTCAATCTTGTCATGGAAGCAAAGCGAGCCGTCGGCCGATTCGTAAAACCCAAATCCGGCATCATCGGCCACCTGAATCGGTTCGTCGCCGCCGACCGCTCGTTTCCAAATCGCGGCCTCACCGGTTCCGCGCTCATGAAACGAAGCGAAATAGATCCACCTACCGTCGCGCGACCAAGCGGGGCGGATGTCGTGAGAGTCGAGGCTCGTCGTCAGGTTGTGCGCTTGCCCTCCGTCCGCACGCATCACATAGATGTCTTTCGGTTCACCGGGCTCGTTGCCGTCGAAGGCGATGAATTTGCCATCCGGCGACCAACTCGGACTACCCGGACTCAATCCGCTCGCTGCCAACATTCGCTTAGTCTTGGACCCATCCGCGTCCGCGCTCCACAATTCACTAATGCCGGTTCGATTGGAAACAAAGACAATCTGCCTGCCGTCAGGAGACAGAGCGGCGCTGTCATCTCCTCGCGTGGATGACACGATTCTTGACGGCGCGATTCGGCCTGGTCCATCGCGGACGACTGGTCCGGGAACGCTCCAAATGTTTGAGTCGTAATCTCGCAGACCGTAGACCAAGCGATTTGAATTCGCCGCAATCGAAGGGCTATCACCGAGCAGCCCGCCGAGTTGCATCGTCGGAGGCTTGTCGCCGGCGATCCCAACGCGCCAAAGGCCGCCTCGCGAGAATACGAGCTCTGTACCGTCGGCCGTCCAGTCGAGACCATTGATGAACTTTTCTTGGGAAGTCACCCGCCGAGGTTTGCCAGCCACGGCCAACTCCTGCACCCATATGTCCGCTGCAAAAAGGTGTTGGAATCCAGCGTAGGCGAGCGAACGTCCATCAGGGGAGTACGCTGGATTTCTAACGAATTCCACTTCGGGTAGAGGCAACGGCGTTCGCTCTCCTGTCTCAATCTCCAGTAGGAATAGCGCCGGCGAATCCGGCCCGCCGTGCTGGCTGACAGCAAGCGATTTCCCGTCCGCGGACCAGTCCAGATATCTAAACAACAGCATTTGCGCGAGAAACCCGTCGGGTATCGAAACAGTGCCCAGCGTTGTTTCCGGACCGCCGATCGACCGTATTCGGATGATCTCCGAGCGCTCTGGGGAGAACCGTACAAACACCAGGTAGTTCCCATCGGGAGACCACGCCGGACTAAAGTAATGCTAGGGACTGTCGGTAAGCTGAATCGGCTCGTTGTCGGAACCGATCGTCAGGACATAAAGGTTGGCGGTGGAACTAATGTCGGGATCTCGCGAGTAAGCGACGCGGGCACCGTCGGGCGAAATGGCCGGGTGGTATTCAAAGCCGGGAGACGACGTTACGGGCAGAGGGGTGACTGAGAGCGGTTGGAGGTTCGATTCCGTATCGGCGCGGCCCATCAAGAAGGCAACAACCGCCACGGCCGCGAGGCAGCCGGTGCCCCAAATCAACGCCGCTCGTGTGCTGCCTTGCGTCCGCGATGAGGTATCTGAAACGTCCGCCAAAAAGCGGTACCCCCGGCGGGGAACCGTCTCGACAAATCGCGAATTCGACGCCGAATCTCCCAACGCCTGCCGAATCTTATTAACCGCCGTCTCCAAACTGCGGTCGAAATCGACGAAGGTGTCTTCCTTCCAGATGCGCTCTTGAAGTTGTTCCTTGCTGACGATCTCGCCGGGCCGTTCGAGCAGCGCCGCCAGCACCTGGAATGGCTGTTCCTACAGTTTCACCCGTGCGCCGTTGCGGCGCAGCTCTCCGGCTACGAGGTCAACCTCGAAGATCCCAAAGCGGATCGGCTCCCTTGCCGTGGGCACGAATCAATTATCAACTGGTCCGGCGGGAATTGCCAGTGGGCGGGTAGCGGAGATGCGGAGCGTGGACTTCCGTCCACGCCTGGAGTTTGGCTGTTCAAAGAGGGTTGAAGTTTGGGGTAGGGTGCGGAAATAGGGGATTGGCGTTAGCCGGAAGCGTAGATTGCTGCAGGCGGAGCGCCTCTTGGGAGTTTCTGCAGCTTCGTGTTGGATTGCGAAGTGTTCCGCAAGCCGCAGAAATGTTGCCGCTGCACGCCGTCCGCCCAAAGCTCGGCCCGCAGGTGGCTGATCAGCCGTTGCGTGGTGAGCCGTTGCGGCTGCGAGCGGCGTCGCCAGTGCGGTCGCGGCAAGGCGTCGTCCACGCCCTGTTGGCGGCTCCAACTCGCGCCCGCCAACAGCAGTAGTGCATACACCGCCGTCATAAATTGAGGGACCCGCTCGACCGCGTCCGGCTGCCGCACCTGCGCCTGTCCGACTCCCAACAGCGTCTTCTGCTCACGGAAGTTGACCTCGATCTCCCAGCGCCAAACGTACTGCCGCACGATCTGCTCCAGCCCCAAACTCGGATCGCTGACAATCAAATACGCCGGCTTGCGATACAGCACCTTCGAGCCCGCCCGCGGCCGATAACCCAACGGTGCGATCACCACCAAACGCAAGTCCCGCTTGCCTCCCGCCGGCCGCCAACGCAGCGGCGCGAGCGTCTTCACTTTGAACTGGTGCAGGCTGCCGGCGGCAAAAACCTCGACCGTTTGCCACGGCACGTTGTCGTCCTGGCGGAGTTGCTCGGGCGTCGGCGCGCGTTCGCCGTAACAACGCCTGCGGCCTTTGCCGGGCTGCTCGAGGGGCAGATGATACAGCTTGGCGTCGGAACGAATGCGGCCGATCAACGTCACCTCGGCGGGCAACGATCCGAACACCGTGCGGTTGGTGTAAGCGCCATCAACGACGAGGTGCAAGGCTCTGTCAGCGCCTCCGGGATCGGCGTTCATGGCCTCGCGCAAGCGCGCGATGTGCCTGGCGGCGAGGGCCGTCAAGCTGCACTTGCGAGCCTCGCGCCGGTACTGTTTCCAAACCTCGTCCGTGGCCTTCTTCGACGGTCGGCGCGGAGTCGGCGCGTGTTCCAAGCCGATCGGAATGAGTCGCGCCGGCTGCTGCCGCTCGCTGGGAGGCAGCGCTGCCGAGAATTGCAAGAAGCGCTGCGCGAGAATCAAGTTGGCCTGAAACTTGGGTCCAAGCGGATCGCGCCGCCAACTCACGCCGGGCGTTTTGAGACTCGACTTGGCGAGCAGTGTATCGTCGATGGCGACGACCAAGGGAGCCTCGGGCGGCAAGCGAGCGAGCACCTCGCGGCGCGAGGCATCGAGCAGGCGTTGCGGCTCGACGCGTTGTTGCGAGAACAGGCGGTAGCCGGCGCTCCAGTCCTGAAAGCTCTCGCCGGAGGCATGTAGCAGGCCGGTGATGGTGGAGCGGCCGAGGCAGACGGCGGCACCGAGAGCGAGGCGGGTGAGGTGGTCGTTCACGCTTTGTCGGGCGTGGGGGTTGAGGCCTTTGGCGAAGAGTCGGGAGAAGGTGTCGACGACTCGATCGGGAGTTTTTTTTTCAACTCGACGGGCGGAGGTTGCAAACGATTGAGCACGAGTTGGGAGCGGTCGAGCAGGATCCATTCGAGCTGTTCGCCGGGCTGGAAGTCGAGCATCTGAGCGCTGGCGGAGGGGAAGTTGACGTAGAACTGTTGGGAAGCCTTGCGCTTGATCAACTGCAGTTTGGTGGGGAAGGACATGAGGTCTCCTTGGAAATGAATCTAGTTACACAACAAGCTAAACAACTAGATACAAGAATACCTCAAAATGTTTTGAGACACAAGCATTCTCAGATCCCTCACAACTCAAGAACGTGCTTACCGCGCGTCCCATCTAGTGAAAGGCCAAACTCCAGGCGTGGACTTCCGTCCACGCCTCTGATTCTGGCCGTGAGGAGGATCAGGCTAGGGCGCGACCGCGTTGATCGATGCCAATTTAGGTGGCTTGCGACGATTGATCACCCTCCGCAACTCACTGAAAAGTAATTACTTATCAGTTGAACAGCGATTAAGAATCTCTTGACGGCCAGTCCATGGCCCATCTGTCTTAATCGGCGCATATTGCTCTCACCAACCGGAGGTGAAAGCAATGAAACGCACCCTGACAGCAGTCCTCGCAACGACCCTGGCGATGATCTCACTTACCCCTGCACCAGGCCAAGAGGCCCCGGACGGTGAGATCAGCATCCGACTGTATGATTTCGCTGGAATGCCTGGCGAGGTCGTCGCTCGCGCCCGCCAGGAGGCCGACAGCATCTTTGCTCGCTCGCAGGTCCAGCTCAGCTGGCTCGACTGCACGATCAGCGCCGAGGGGGCGCCGGCAGACCCAACCTGCAACGCCGTGCGTGGTCCGCGCGTCCTGAACATCCGGCTGATGCCCAAGCCCATGGAACCGGGCGACGGCCTCGCCGGCGGCATCTTCGGGTTCGCGATGTTGTCGAACGACGACAGTTTCGCTGCGACGGCGAACATCTATGTCGATCGGCTCGGCCCAATCGCCGATGGCCGCAACTATCGTCGGGTTGTGGTGCTCGGCGCGATGATCGCACACGAGATGGGCCACCTGCTGCTCGGCGTCGGCAGCCACTCAAAGATGGGTCTGATGACACTGCCCTGGGGACCCAAAGTCCTAACGGCTGCCGACCAGGGGACGCTGAGCTTCACCAAGCGCGAAAACCGTAGGCTGGCGAAGGCCGTCGACGCACGAAATCAGGAGACACTCGCAGCAGCGCTGAGACCGTAGAGCAGGTCCGCGGACCTGCCCAGCCGGCAGAAGATTGCTTGAAAAACCTCTCGCGAGCAGATAGCACAGTATTGGGGCGGCAAGTACGGGATCGTTGTCGGGCATTGTGATAAACTCCAAGCCGCAATGGCCACTTCGACTCTTCACGAAGGCCGTCACTTTCTTCAGATTCCGGGGCCTACGAACGTCCCCGACCGGGTTCTGCGGGCGATGAGCCGGCCGACGATCGACCATCGCGGCCCCGAATTCGCCTGTCTGGTCCTCTCGATTCTGAGTCGGCTCAAGCAAGTATTCAGCACGAGGGGACCGATTGTGGTTTTCCCGTCCTCCGGGACTGGCGCGTGGGAAGCGGCTCTGGTCAACACGCTATCCGCCGGAGACAGCGTGATGATGTACGAGACGGGGCAATTCGCGTTGCTGTGGCGCGGCGTCGCGGAGCGCCTTGGACTCAAGGTCGAGTGGATCGAGGGGGATTGGCGCCACGGGGTCAACCCAGCCGCAATCGCTGACCACCTGGCGGCCGACACGGGAAACAGGATACGCGCGGTGGCAGTGGTTCACAACGAGACTTCCACGGGGGTAGCCAGCAATATCGCTGGTGTCCGGGGAGCGATCAATGATGTCGGCCACCCGGCGCTGCTGATGGTCGATACGATCTCCTCGCTTGCTTCGATGGACTATCGGCACGACGAATGGGGCGTAGACGTAACCGTGGGGGGATCTCAAAAAGGGCTCATGCTGCCGCCTGGTCTGGGGTTCAACGCCCTTAGCGAAAAGGCGCTGGAAGCGTCAGCCTCAGCCACCCTAGCCCGTTCCTACTGGGATTGGAAACCGGCCATCGCGGCCAATGAAAAGGGATTCTTCCCTTACACACCACCCACCAACCTGTTGTTCGGCCTGGCCGAGGCGCTGGATATGCTCTTCGAGGAAGGGCTTGAGGCGGTGTTCCGCCGCCACGCTCGTTTGGCGCGAGCAACGCGGCAGGCGGTGTCAGCGTGGGGATTGGAAAACCTCGCCGTTTTACCAGCGGAGTATTCGAACTCACTCACCGCCGTTATGATGCCCGAGGGCCACGACGCCGACGAACTCCGCAGCGTGATCCTCGAACGTTTTGACATGGCGCTGGGCACCGGTTTGGGCAGGGTGCGAGGCAAGGTCTTCCGCATCGGTCATCTGGGCCATTTCAATGATCTGATGCTGATGGGCACTCTTTGCGGCGTCGAGATGGGGATGAAGCTTGCCAGTGTTCCCCACAATGAGGGCGGCGCAAACGCAGCGATGCGGATTCTCTCGGAGTAGACACGAGTGATTCACTGACCAATTCAACCGCCAAAAAAGCTCTTTCGCCGGCGGATACAGAGCGTGCGCGCGATGTAGCGACAGCTATCCTCGAAATCGAAGTCAGTGCCCTTTGAGGGTGAAAGTCTACGACGCGACATGCTCTTCGTGGAAAGCTGCGTGTCGAGCCCTCTCGTTGCACGAGAGCTCAGAGAACTTGGGTTAGCTTAATGAAGAATGTATTTGCCTGCTCGGATCGTTGGCCGAACGCCGGGTGCTTCCGCCATCAAGTGTTGGCGTCGCAGCCGTAACTCGTTTGCGTGGTAGGATTTGAGGCTCAATTTCGGGCGATCAGCCTTAGCCTCGACGGCCTCCAGGAGCAATGAAGAGTCTCAGCTGCACAAACAGAGAATGCTCGCTGTCGGGAAAAGCCGAGGCCGCAAGCATCATTCGCCACGGCTTCTACAAGACCAAGCGGGGAAAACGGCGTCGCTTTCGCTGCCGGAGCTGCGGCAGGACCTTCTGCGCGAACACAGGGACGCCTTACCATCGACTGCAACATCGTCACGCCACCTTCGACGAGGTCGCCGCGCTCAGCGTCGAAGGTCTGAATGAGTCCGCCATTGCGCGCGTGAAACGAATTGGCTGGAACACGGTCGCTCGCTGGCTCGAAAGGGTCGGTGAATGTTGTGGCCGATTCAACGATCAAGAGATGACGGGACTGGATGTCGAGGAGCTGCAGGCAGATGAGATTCGTACGATCGTCGGTGGCAAGCAACAACCGCTTTGGGTCTTTGCTGCGATCGACGTCTGGTCTCGGCTATGGCCTGCGACGGTCGTCGGGAGACGCAGCTACCGCAACACGCTGGCGCTGTTTCGGGATGTTGCTAAACGCATGAATCCAAAATGTTTCCCGCTGATTGCCACGGACGGATTTGGATTCTACGAAAAAGTCGTGCGGCGCGTGTTTGGGACGGCCTGTCTTTACGGTCAAGTAATCAAGACACGGCGCAAAGATCATGTTGTGAGAGTGGAACGAAGAGAGCTGCTCGGCGCCGCCTGGCGCTGGGAACAGACATTGCGTGACTCCGAAGACTCGGCCAAATTGAACACGTCGTTCATCGAACGGCTCAATCTGACAATCCGACAGGGCTCAGCGTATCTTTGTCGTCGCACGCTCTGCTACGCGCGGCGCAGGGAGCGTCTGGAAGCTCAGCTTGAGCTGCTGCGCTGCCACTACAACTTCATCCGGCCCCACCGGGCGCTGAAATTCGGACGGGAAACCAGGACGCCGGCCATGCAGGCTGGCCTGACCAAGCGGCGGCTGACGTTCCGGGAGATCTTCTCGTCGACGATAGTCCTTTGTGCATGGAAGAAGATCACGTGCGTGTTCGTCCGCTCTGTCAGTTCGGTCATTAACGACGAAACGCGAATGCCTTCGGCGGCTTAGCAACACTCGATGGCGGAAGCACCGTCTGTCCCGCGAAATCCTAAAGCCGAAGAAAGGATTCTTCTGGAATTCGAAAACTGTCGCGACTTCGCCAATCTCGAAGCTGTCGACGCTAGTCCGATTCGGATACGACCTCGTCCGCAGACCCCTGTTTGAGTGAGCTGAGTGCAGCTACTGCCTGATGAACCGCTGGACTTCGCCAGCCAGCTGCGCAATAAACAAATCCCCGGACTCGGCGACGGTCGTCCCATGTCCGCCAACGTTACCGGGCAGTCGCTCCAAGATTTCCCCATCTAGGTCCCGTAAGACTCCGCCAGCCCAGATCTTCTGATCCCTGGTCAGGAAGAGCGTCGAGATTCCGCCTACCTGTTCCCACTGATCCAAGAACCGGCCCTGGGAGTTAAAGACTTGAATTCTCTGGTTATCCCGGTCCGTGACGTAGACCCTGCCATTCGCGTCGACGACCAGGTTGTGGGGCAAGCCGAACTCACCCGGCCCAGTTCCTCTCGTGCCCCACTCGAGCAAGTACTCCCCAGTACTGGAGAACTTGACCACCCGAGCGCTAGCGTAGCCGTCGCTAACGTAAAGGTCGCCATTGGGAGCGACAGCAACGTCGGTCGGAAGATTAAAGTGGCTGCGGTCTGTGCCGCTAACACCCTTCACTCCCAGTTGAAAGAGAACGCGCCACTGCGAGTCCATCTTGTAGATCACGTGAGCGCCTGCGTCGACCACCCACACATTGCCTTCAGGATCTACGCGCACCGAGTGAGCCCCACAGGCGTAGCAACCTGTAGGACCATAGACAGCCGTATATCCCGACCCGCCTGGCTCCCGATCAGCAGGCTCTACTCTGGTGACTTTACCTTCGCTAATAATCCCGTCACCCCAGGAACGCAGGAACTTTCCTTCAAGACTGAACTCCATCAGAGGGTGGGCGCCACGGTGAAACACGAGAACGCTGCCTTGCGCCGTCGTTGCCACCGCCGCTACTTGGCCAAGGTTCCAGGCACCGGGCGTACCTGCAGCTGTCTGAACCAGCTGCGGCCATTCGACCTGCCGATAGCCTTGCTGGCATAGCGCGATTCCCAGCCAAGCCATCGCGAGCAGTCCTAGCCTGAAAGCTTGCATGGCACTAGACTCGCAAGTAGGGCTCGAGCGCCGCGAAGTTGTACTCGATCTCCGCGACGGCCTCGGGGGAGAACGTGTAGTCGCCACGTCTCGACACGGTCGTCTTGAATACTCCACGGCGCTTCATCATGTACGGGCGGATGCCCGGAATCACTTGCTCCAAGTTAGTCATCATAATCAGCTTGCTGAAGATCTCACGGACCTCGCCTTGCTTCCCTGCGACGTGAAGCTCCCATAGCTGGGCATAGACGTCTGCGTACATCGGGCCACCGGTCAATGTTCCGTCCATACCGAGGCGCATTTCGTAAGTCCAGCCGCGAGCTCGGAAGGCGCCCAGAATGATCTTGATCGCTCCGGGCCGATGTTTGGCCATCTGTTTCATGCGCTGGACGGCAGTTGGGACGCTCTTGTACTCCTCCTTCAGGTAGCCAAAATTGTCGAACTTGCGTCCCATCTCCACAATGAATTCAACCGTCGGCTCGACGTCAGGCGCGCCTCCTGCAGTCTGGATGAATACGGGACGTTTGGCAACCTCGCAAAGCGCGGCGTAGTACTCGCGATAGTCGTCGAGCGACTTTGCCTTCGTTGGTGGAATGGCGATCACCGCGTCGGGCTCGAGCTTTTCAGCGAGGTGCGCGTACTCAAGCATCGAGGAGGTATCGGCGGCCTGGACCCCGAGCATCAGGGCCGGCCCGCGGCCCTTGGCGGCCTCGGCGATGACTTCCATCCCCCTCAAGCGTTCGTCCTTCGAGAGATAGTTCAGGTCGCTCGCGTTCTGCGGCCAGACCATCCCCTGCACTCCGCAGCGATCGAGGAACTCGACTTCGCCCGCGAGATCTTCGTAGTCGACCGCCTTGCTCTCCCGGTAGGGCGTTGCGAGGATCATGAACGCGCCGCGCAGCGACTTCTCCGTTTCGGCGCTGACGACTCTCTCAGTTGAAACAGCTGCTCCGGTCAGCAGCGTCAGGCAGTCGCGCCGGGTCAGACTGGCAGGTCTAGCCATACTCGTCCTCTGCGGTGATTGTACCGCTGCTTGCCAGCGCTTGTCGAAATCGAATGGCGCTCCGACCCAAATGTGTGATCGTTCGTTGGATTGAGAGATGAACCTAACCGCTACGCGACAGACGCTTCGCGTGCTAGCATTTGGCAGGGCAACTGCAGTGAAGTCGATCAGTTTGCGATTACGGAGATCTCGTCGATCCGGTTCTGAATCAGTAACATACAGCTTTTGCCAGGGCGGGGCGCATACAAACTCCATAGAGCAATTGCCCTGCCAAACCTAACCCGGGCGGCTCCCTTCAAATCGTTGTAACGCTTGCGACGACGTTCCTCGTTTCGCGGGGCTTTTCCGCTCGGGTCGCCAGCGTTACAACACTCAGATATCCCAACAGGTTTCCGGCGGATAGCAGGTAAGTGGCTCTCTTTCAGGCGTGTAGCCCTCCTCCCGGTCTCCGGCAGCGATTGCCAAATTGAGTCGAATTGGACCAATTGTGGGCGACGATTCACCTTCGGATACAGCACCGCTTCCGCTGCGACATCCTAAACCGAATATCAACTCTTCCGTGCCAGCAACCACAGTCACCTGTGCCGAACTACGGTTGAGATCGCTCCTCGGACTTGCCCTACGCCTGGTCAGCGATCCGCCCAGTTGCCCCTCATTTTCCCGCCAGTTAGCTCGCACTTGTGCGGGAAATCGAGCGCGCAGTCGCCTAGCGGTTTACGCAACTCAGGGTCCATCAGCTCATGGATATCAAGCTGCATTGCCTCCCGGGAATAAGCAGCTACGTCGAGAATGCCCGTGTCCATCCGTATCGCGTCCTCGGGGCACACTTCAACGCAGTAGCCACAATAGACACACACACCCAGGTCGATATCGAAGCGAACCGGATACTTTTCGACGTCCGGGTCGGGATGCTCCCCGGGCACGATCGTTATGCACTTCGCCGGGCAGACCGTCTCGCAGAGCATGCAACCCACGCAGCGCGGGCTTCCGTCGTCGCGAAGGGTGAGCCGATGGCGGCTTCGGAATCTCGACATGAGGGGTCGAAGCTCCTCGGGATACTGGATTGTGGCAGAGGCGGAAAGGTGTTTGAAGCGGCCTAGGACGTGGGCAATGTGGAGAAAGAGGTTTCGGAAGAAATGGGCGGAGGTGATCTTGAGGCCGCAAATGATTTGAGGGATGTACGTCTTTTCCCAGAGTGTCAACTCAGGCCTGCGGACAGTTTTTACGGCCACTAGGGCACCCCCCCGAATACGATAATCACGACGGCTGTCACTACAACGTTTGCGACCGCGATCGGGAATAGACCTTTCCACCCCAGTCTCATGAGCTGGTCGTAGCGGAAGCGCGGTAGGGTCCAACGGATCTGCATGAAGGCCCAACAAAAGACCAGGACCTTGACTGTGAAGCTAGTCACGCCAAGGAGCACGTACACCCAATTCGACATGAGGACCTCTCCGCCCCAAGGGAAGTGAAAGCCGTCGGGTAACAGGAACGGCACCTGCCACCCGCCGAAAAAGAGTGTGGTCGCCAGGCATGCCACCATGATGGTCTCGACGAAGTCCGCGAGCATGAACATCCCGAACTTCATTCCGCTGTACTCAACGAAATACCCAATGATCTCCGACTCCCCTTCGGGCAGGTCAAAGGGAGCCCGTTTGGTCTCGGCCAGCGCCGCGGTCAGAAAAACCACGAAAGCTACGGGCTGGGCCAGGATGCCCCAGAACGGGATCCAGCCGCCAATCATTCGCCCCTGGGCCCGAACCAGCTCAGCCAGATCCATCGTGCCGTAAACCATGATTACACCGATAATCGAGACGCCCAAAGCGATTTCATAGGAGATCATCTGTGCTGTGGCCCTAAGTCCACCGAGGATCGCGTAGTTGTTGCGCGAAGCAAACCCGGCGAGGATCACGCCATAGACGCCCAGCGAGAGCATGGCAAATATATAGAGCAGCGCCGCGTCCATTTTGACGACCTGCAGTTCAATCACACGGGCCTCGCCCAAAATGAGCCGGTCCCCAAACGGGATCGCAGCGAACGCGACGAGCGCGAAGAAGACGGAGAAGAAGGGGGCCAACGCGTGGAGGCTTCTGTCCGCGCCTCGCGGCACGATGTCTTCCTTGGTGAACATCTTGACCGCGTCGGCGATGCCGTGAAACAGCCCCAGCGCGCGAAAGCCGAAGATGTCCGCGCGGTTTGCTCCGATGCGATCCTGGATGAGAGCTGATTGTTTCCGCTCTACCCAGGTATAGAGCCCCGCCAGGTTTAGAACCGCAAACAAGACGAGCCCGGCTAGTGTAAGTTTGATAAGCAGGTCTTCAATCACTGCGCGGCCACCCCTGTCGGCGGCCCAGACGAGCGGATCTCCGACCCTTGGTCTCCGATGATCTCGTACGTTAGCCCGCCGAAGGGCGCTTCGCTATCGGCGAGAGCTAGGAAGATGTCCTCCGGTTTACGCCAATCGAGCGATAGACCCAGTAGCCCGCCTAATTCGAGGAGGAAGCGCCAGTCCTCACGAGAGTCCCCGTGCGGTGGGAAGGACCGCCCGATTCGCTGGACCCGGCCGTGGCAGTTGACGAAGGTCCCATCTTTCTCGACATAGGCCGCCGTCGGCAGAACCCAATGCGCCAAAGGGGTGGTCGCGTTCTCGTTCGGTCCGGCGAAGACGAATAGTCCGACGTTCTCTGAAATCTTTCGGGCCTTCTCTTCGCCGAATAGCTCCACCAGGTCGTGTCCGGCAACCCACAGAACGTCGAGATCCCCGGCTAGCGCCTGCTCGACAATTTGATCGGCGTTGGG
This sequence comes from Bryobacterales bacterium, assembly GCA_965247305.1. Lineage (GTDB taxonomy): Bacteria > Acidobacteriota > Terriglobia > Bryobacterales > UBA6623 > CATQHP01. Next base: position 1,600,509 of record OZ252030.1, read on the forward strand.
TGCATCCTGGCCGGCCAGACCGAGCAGAGTTGCTCCCATAGTGTTGGGATTCTTGTCAGCCTTGATCAGGAAGTCGTCAGAGGAACCAGGCTTCTCGGGCACGGAGGCGCTGACCCGGCCGCCAAGAGCTTCGTGAAAGATCAGCCGCATCAGGAACAGTTCCTCGTTGGTCAGCTGGGCGGAGGCAATTACGCCGATGCGCGCGCCATGCTCATCCGCGACCAATCCTGCGAGAGCCGCTGCAATCGAGTTGACGGCCTGCTCCCAAGTTGCATCGTCGCCTTCGGGTGACGGCCCCTTGACGTCGGTCAGACGATTCTGATCGACCCAACCAAATCCGTAGCGCCCCTCGTCACACAGCCACCACTGATTGACATCCGGGTTGTAGCGGGGCTTGATGCGCACCACCCTGGCGCCGTCGTTGAGGTGCGGCCTGTCGAGCACATAGTGCATATCCACATTGCATCCCTGGCTGCAGCCGTTGCAGACAGTAGAAGCGCCGGAGAGGTACCAGACTCGTGCTTTGAAGCGAAAATCATTCTCGGTGAGGGCCCCTACGGGACAGATATCCACGACGTTCGCCGAGTATGGGTTGTCGAGTACTTCGCCGGGATAGACCCCAAGCTCGGCACGGTCTCCTCGGTTGAAGATGCCGAACTCTCCGGTTTTCGTAATTTCGTCCGTGAAGCGTACGCAGCGAGAGCAGAGAATGCAGCGCTCCTGATCGAGCATCACGTGAGGGCCCAGTGTGACGGCCTTCTGCTTCTTGACCTTGTGCTCCTTGAAGCGCGGGTTATAAAGTCCGAAGTTCATGTAGAAATTTTGCAGGTCACACTCACCCGACTGGTCGCAGACCGGGCAGTCGAGCGGATGGTTGGCCAGCAGGAACTCCAATACGGCGCGCCGTCCGTCCTCGGCCTTGTCACTATTGGTGTATACGACCATCCCTTCGCTCGTGGGTGTGTTGCAGGCGATTTGCAGCTTGGGTGACTTCTCCACTTCGACCAGGCAGATACGGCAATTGCCTGCTACCGAGAGTCCGGGGTGGTAGCAGTAGCGTGGAACGAATATCCCTAGTTTCTCCGCGGCTTGGATGACAGTCGTCCCCGAGGGCACACTCAATTCGCGGCCATCGATGCTGAGGGAGGGCACTACGCGGCCTCCCTTTCGCCATTCTTTCGGCCGGAGCGAATGTACTCCTCGAACTCGGCGCGGAATTTTGTGATATAGGACTGCACGGGCCAAGCCGCCGCGTCGGCGAAAACGCAGATGGTGTTCCCTTCCATATCGCCTGCGATACCGAGGAGATCGTCTAAGTCCCGAAGAGTCCCTCGACCATCGACAATACGCCGCAAAATGCGATGGACCCAGCCGGTCCCTTCGCGGCACGGCGAGCACTGGCCGCAAGATTCGTCGGCGAAGAACTTCGCCGCGGCATCGAGCGCCTCAACCATGCAGGTGGTCTCATCCATTACGATTACGCCCCCGGAACCGGCCATGCTGCCGGCGGCTCTGAGGGAGTCGAAGTCCATCGCGACGTCGATCTCGTCCGCTTTCAGAATCTTGGCCGAGATGCCCCCGGGGATGACGGCCTTGAGTTCGTTTCCATCGCGCACTCCACCGGCGAAATCCTCGATTAGTTCTCTTAGAGTGGCGCTAACCGACGCTTCATAGACGCCGGGCCGGACCACGTGTCCACTTACGCAGAAGAGCCGTGTGCCACCCTGCGTGGCCGTGCCAATGCCTGCGAAGCGTGCGGGTCCGTTTCGGAGAACGAAAGGGACGCAGGCAAGGGTTTCCACATTGTTGACGATCGTGGGACAGGCGAAGAGACCGGAAATAGCCGGGAACGGAGGCTTGAGCCGCGGGAAACCCTTGCCTCCCTCGAGCGACGTAAGCAAAGCGGTCTCCTCGCCGCAGATGTAGGCGCCGGCCCCGCGGTGGATGACCACGTCTAGATCGAATCCGGTCTCTTGGATGTTCTCGCCTAGCCAACCGTTACTTAGGGCCTCGTCAATAGCGCGCTGCAAGCGCAGGGCCGACTGAAAGTATTCGCCGCGAATATAGACATACGCTTTGTGACTGTCGATGGCGTAGGCGGCGATGATGATGCCTTCGAGAAGAGCGTGCGGGTCGCGCTCCATGATGTAGCGGTCCTTAAAAGTACCGGGCTCGCCCTCGTCCGCGTTGACCACGAGGTACTTGGGCTGGGCGGTGTCCTTAGGGACGAATGACCACTTCCGGCCGGCCGGAAATCCCGCGCCGCCCAGTCCGCGCAGGTTGGCGGCGGTAATCTCATCGATGACCTCCGCCGCGGTCATGGAAGTGAGAGCTTTTGCGGCCGCGGCGTAACCGCCATCAGCGTTGTAGGCCTCGAACCAGGTCCCCTCCGGATCTTTGAACCGGGACGATAGCACCGGCCCGTCGCTGCAGATAAAGGGATCAGGCTCGGGAGTCAATTGCGGATCGCCCGGTTGATGGAGCGCGTCTTGGAATACTTTGTCGAGAGTCGCCCCCTCGAGGGGACCGATGAAGCGTTCATCGAGTTGGGCCATGGGTGCCATCTCGCAGGCGCACAGGCATTCGACCTCCGTGAGCGTCACTTCCCCGCCCGGGGTGGTCTCGCCCGGATTGATCTGTAACCGGTTCTTGATTCCGTCCAGCACATCAGCGGCCCCCCGCAGCAGGCATGGCAGACTTGTGCAGACGCGAAGCTCACGCCGCCCCACCGGATCGGTGTGAAACATGTTGTAAAACGAGACCGCCTCGCGCACGTGGGAGAGCGGTGCGCCAAGCAGGCTGCCAACCCAGGCCTCGCCCTCGCGGGAGACATAGCCCTGATTTTCCTGGACGAGCCACAGTAGAGGCAGCATGGCGGCCTTCGGGAACTCGTAGCGTCCCAGAATCTCTCCGGCTTGGCCTTCAAGCTCTGAAAGATTCACCGGTCGAGTTCCCCACCGATCATGTTGACCGACCCGAAAGTGGGGATCATATCGGCGATCATGTCCCCTTTGAGGAGTTTTGGTAGGGCCGACATGATGGCAAAGCAGGGCGGACGCACCCGCACACGGTAGGCGTTCTCGGCTCCATCGCTGACCACGTAGAAACCGAGTTCTCCGTTAGCGCCTTCCACAGGAAAGTAGACCTCACCGCGCGGAGGCCGCACGCCGTGGCCGTGCATGACCAGCTTGAACTGCTGCATAAGCCCTTCGATGTTGCCGTAGCTATCCTCCTTGGGCGGGAGCATGACTCTTTTCTCATCAGTGGCAATAGAGGGATAGTGCGCGCGGCCCGAACCCTCAAGTGTCGGGCCGGGCACGGCCCGAACGTCGGATATCGCCACGATATTTCCCACTTTGGCAAGGTCGACCATCTCCGCGGCCGGGATCGGACGCCCCGTCTCGGGATTGACCGCGACCGGGCCGTCCGGCATATCGGCTAGGGCCGCCTCGACAATACGCATGGACTGCTCCATCTCCTCCATGCGTACGAGATAACGGTCCATGTTGTCGCCGCGGGTGCCCACCGGCACGTCGAACGACAGCCTGTCGTAGACGGCGTATGGGCAATCCTTGCGCACGTCGAATTCCGCGCCGCTCGCGCGCAGGAAAGGGCCGGTTATGCCGTAGGAAATGGCGTCTTCGGCGGAGATCACGCCGGTTCCATTCATGCGGTCCGTAAAGATGCGGTTGCGGGTGAGCAGTCCGTGCGCTTCGGAGATGACCTTACGAGTTTCTTCGAAGGCCTTGCGGCAGGGCTCGGCGAAATCCTCGGGTAGGTCGGCCTTCACTCCGCCAACACGGCCGTAACTGACCGTCAGGCGCGCCCCGGTTACCATCTCCACGAGATCCCAAAGATACTCGCGTGCTTTGATCATGTACAGAAAAACCGTGAACGCCCCCAACTCCATGGCGCTGGCGCCGACACAGGTGAGGTGATCGGTGATGCGAGAAATCTCCGAGACGATGACGCGAATGTATTGGCAGCGCTCCGGCACCGTAATCCCAAGGAGCTTCTCTACCGCCATGCAGTAGCCCACGTTGTTGATCAGCGGGGAAACGTAATTGAGCCGGTCGGTATAGGGGATAACGCCGTTGTAGTCGACGGTTTCGGCCATCTTCTCGAAGCCGCGGTGGAGGTAGCCGATCTCAACTTCGGCATCCTGGATCTGCTCGCCGTCGAGCTTGGTCACGATGCGAACGATCCCGTGCATGGCCGGATGCGCGGGGCCGATGTTGAGCATCATGTCGCGGCTCTCTAGTTCCACCGGGTCGCTCTGAGGATTCGGGTCGGCCGCGCGCGTAGCGATCGGTTCCACGGCCACGGCTAGTTGACCGGTCCGATCAAGGGCTGGCGCTTATTCACCGGATAATCCTTGCGCAGCGGGTGGCCTTCAAATCCCTCGTACATCATGATGCGCTTCAAGTTCGGATGCCCCCGAAATCGGATCCCGAACATATCCCACACTTCGCGCTCAAGCCAGTCGGCTCCGGGCCATAGTGAGGTCAATGAATCCAGCTCGGCAGCGGCCTCCTCGACGGGAACGACAAGCCGCAGTCGATGCTTGTGGCTCATCGAGTAGAAATGGTATACGACGGCGAAGCGCGACGAGTCTGGCGGGCCGGGCCAGGGGTCCTTGTCCGGAATCTGAGCAGAAGGTCTCACCGCCACTCCGGAGGAAGCAAAGAACGCCGTAGCGGGCCTGTTCCCAAATTCAGAGTAGTCAACGGCGGTCAAGTCCATAAGGAAATTCATGTGAAGCGCCGAGTCCTCCTTGAGATAACGCGCCGCGTCGAGCAGATACTCCCGGCGCAGCACGACGGTGGCCTGGTCGCGGTAGGTGTGTGAACCCGACAGCGCGTCGGGGAAACGTTGCGCGATTGTTTCTATCAAAGACGAGGTGTTCATTATTTGGCGAGTTCCGGGCGAGGTTCCGGTCCGGACCGCGTGCCGGTTGCGCGTTGGTCCTGGATTTTGTCTTGGAGCTTCATCAGACCGTCAAGGACCATCTCAGGCCGCGGTGGGCAGCCCGGTATGTAGACATCCACCGGCAAGATCGTGTCGATGCCCATAACGGTTGCGTAGTTATCGTAGAAGCCGCCCGTGCAAGTGCAGACTCCGAATGCGACCACCCATCTGGGCTCGGCCATCTGGTCATGGATGCGCTTCAAGACCGGCGCCATCTTGTGACTGATCGTGCCTACAACAAACAGCACGTCGGCTTGGCGCGGCGAGAAGCGAGGCAGTCCGGCGCCGAAGCGGTCCACGTCGTAATGCGAACAGGCCGTGGCCATGTACTCCATCCCGCAGCACGCGGTCACGAACGGGTACTGGAAGATCGAGTACTTCCTGGCCCAGCCAATAGCTTCATCTAGGCGGCTTGTCAAAAAAGATGGTTCGTTCGCCATGTCACTTCCACTCCAAAGCGCCGTTATCCCAAGCGTAGACGTAGCCGATCATCAAGATTCCCAAAAAGACTCCCATCTCAACCAGGCCCAACAACGCCAGCGCGCGGAAGACGACCGCCCAGGGATAAAGGAAGACCAGCTCGACATCGAACAGGATGAACAGAATCGCGGTCAGATAGAACTTAATCGCCAACTTGCCCATCGGCAGAGAGAACGGATCTTCTCCGCACTCAAACGGCGCCAACTTTTCGGGCGTGGGATTCTTCTTTCCCAGTGTGGAACCCAAGATCACCATGGCGGCCGCGATACCGCCGGCCAGCACAAAAATAACCGCAATTCCGGCGTATTCGTTCACGAGTTGACAACCTCCGCGGCAGTGTAGGTCATTGTATCTATTACGGCGAGACCGCCCAGGTTGTAACGCTGCCTGGGGAGATGCCCCCGGCCAGAGTCACCGCCGCGGCCACCGCAAGCGCCGCGGAAAGAGCCGCGGGGAATCGCGCCGGCGCCGCTTCTCGCGGCTCGCTCATGTACATCAGGACAGCGACTCGCATGTAGACGAAAGCCGCAACAACACTGCAGGCCACAGCGAGGACGGCCAGCGCCACATGTCCGGCGCGCACGGCGCTGAGGATTACAACGAATTTGGCCGCGAACCCAGCCGTGGGCGGGATTCCAGTCAAGGCTAGGAGAAAGAGCAGCATGAGCGCGGCTATCATCGGTCGCTGGGCGGCCAAGCCTCGATAGTTGTCCAGGTTCACGCCTCGCTTGTCCAGCGCGATGACCACGCCGAAGGCTCCAAGGGTCATGAAGACATAGAAGAAGGCATAGGTCATGGTCGCAGAGGCGCCTTCGGGAGTGCCGCCGATGAGCCCCAAGAGAGCGTAGCCAACATGCGCGATAGAGGAATAGGCCAGCAATCGTTTCATGTCGGTTTGGGACAGAGCAATGATGCTGCCAATCACAATCGAGAGTGCGGCCAAACCCACCAGAACCACCGACAAGAGCGCTGCCGCCGAGCCGAACGCGATCAGGCAGACTCGTACCAGAGCCGCAAGACCGGCCGCCTTGGCACCGGAAGCCAAAAACGCCGCAACCGGAGTGCTCGCCCCCTGGTAAGCGTCCGGCGTCCAGGCATGGAACGGCGCCGCCGCGATCTTGAACGCAAGGCCCGCTACCACCAGCCCGATGGCGGGCATGACCAGCGAATCGCTCTCGAGGCCGCGCTCGGAGAACGCCGCGGCGATAGCCGCGAATTCAGTCGAGCCCGCCGCTCCGTATGTCAGACTTATCCCGAATAGAAGCAGTGCCGAGGCGAAGGAAGCGAGAAGAAAGTACTTGATCGCCGCCTCGTTCGCGGTCGCCCTTTCCACCGTGATCCCGACCAAGATGTACGAGCACATCGTCATCAGCTCCAGCCCCAAGTACAACGGCAGGAGATCGATGGACGAGGCCGCCAGCATCATTCCCGTCGCGGCTAGCAGGAGCAGGGCATGGTACTCGCCACGCGAAACCCGCGTCCCGTCGATGCTCCTTACGGAGAGCAGCACGGCCAGAGTTAGGCTGGCGGCGATAAGAACCTTGAAGAACTGGGAGTAGCCGTCGAGAACGATCAGGCCACCAAAACCGATTCTGGTTTCCTCGGACATGACCCAGACGGAGGCCGCCGCCGCGGCCAGCGAGGCCAGAACCGTCGCAGCCGGTGCAACGGCCGATCGCCGGATCCGCCGCGATAAAAGAATGAGCAGCAGGGCCGCTGCGACTAATATCAACTCCGGCACCAAGAGGCCCAGATCGGACAGGGTTGGGCCATTCACGGCTTGACTCCGCTAGCCAGCAGTTCGGCTACAGGCGCGTGAAGATAGGAGAGCACCCACTCCGGGTGCAGGCCGAGACACAAGGCAAGTAAGGCCAATGGGGCCAACGTGGCCACCTCGCGGGCATTGATTTCGAGGGTCAGTCCCGCCAACCCGGGGTTAGTCCGCCCCATGACCACGCGGTAGTAGAGCCAAACCAAATAGACCGTACCCAACGCTACGCCCCAGACAGCCGCCGCGCCGAGCCAGGCCTGGGTTTTGAATGCTCCGCCGATGATGAGGAACTCTCCCACAAACGAATTCAGACCCGGGATTCCCGCGGCCGCTAGACAGAAGAGCGCCAGCAACGTCGCGTAAACCGGCGCAGCCCTACCAACTCCCCCGTAGTCTTTGATTTCGCGCGTGTGGGTACGCTCGTAGATCATTCCGACGCACAAGAATAGAGCCGCCGAAATGATCCCGTGGTTAATCATTTGGAGAATCGCGCCCTCGACCCCACCCTGCTTGAGCGTGAATATTCCCAAGGTGACGAACCCCATGTGGCTAACGCTAGAGAAGGCAATGAGGCGTTTGACGTCCGTCTGAACAAGGGTCACGTACGCGCCGTAGACAATGGCCACGGCCGAAATGACCAGCATCGGCTTGAGGAAAAGTTGCACGCCGTCGGGAAGGATGGGTAACGAGACCCGTAGGAAACCGTAGGCGCCCATCTTGAGCAAGATCCCAGCCAGGATCACGCTCCCGGCCGTCGGCGCCTCAGTGTGCGCGTTCGGGAGCCAAGTATGCAACGGAAACATCGGTACTTTAACCGCGAAAGCAAAAAGAAAACCGGTGAAGAGCCAACCCTGTTGCCCGGGCGAAAGGCTCGCCTTGGCGAGGGCCAACGCCCTAAAGTCCAACGTGCCACAGATGTGATAGAGAGCGATCAGCGAGACGAGCATCAACACGCTTCCGGAGAGAGTGAATAGCAAGAACTTGACCGCCGCGTGAACCCGCGCCGGACCTCCCCAAACGCCGATTAGAAGGAACACGGGAATGACCATGAGTTCCCAAAAGATGAAGAACAGAAATAGGTTCGACGCCGCAAAGAGCCCGATCATGGCGGTTTCAGCGACCAGCAGCGCGGCGTAGAACTCGCGGACTCTCGTTCCAATCGCAACCCATGAAACGCCCACGCACAAAATACTCAACAGCGTGGAAAGCATGATGAACGGCAGGCTGATGCCATCCACCCCCATGCCGTAGCTGATGTTCCAGCTCGGAATCCACTCCGACGACTCGACGAACTGCAGAGCGATCGAGGCCTTGTCGAACTGCCCGTAAAGCGGGACCGAAACAGCTACCGTCGCTAAGGTCGTAGCCAGCGCTATCCAACGGGCGAGCACGTCGCGGCCACAAAGCAGGACTAGCGCCGCCCCCGCAAGGGGCAGAAACGTTGTGACGCTTAGCACCGGATAGGCAGTCATCGGATGAGCGCCGCCAGTACCACGAGTGCTAGAATTCCGCCAGCCATGATCAGGCCGTAGTGCTGTGCGTGGCCGCTCGCGGCAGTCTTGAAGACGCGGCTCAGCGATTGGGTCGAATGCCCCAGCGCAAGGAATGCGGAATCCACCACGAGACTGTCGAGTTTGCGCAACATTTCCGCCGCGCCCAACACGGGCCGCCGTATCACCGATTCGTAGATTTCGCCCACGAAGCCGTACTCAAGGCGCGCCAGGGGACCCAGGAGCCAGCCCGAGACGCCGGACGAACCGCGGCGGTAGAACCAGTCCGTGTCGAGGCTGATCGTCGGTTCTGGATCGAGGTGCTTGAGCAGCAAGAAGAAACCGAGCGCGGTGAAGCCCAACATCCCTAACGTGCTTGTCACGTGCTGAAGCGTATACGGGACGTAGTCGATCGCGTTTGGCAGGTGTTGGTAAAGCAGGTTGGGGAAGACCCCGATCAATACGCACGCAGCGGCCGCGAGGCCCATGGCCACGAGCATGTTCTTCGGTGGCTCCTGAGCGCGCACGCCTGAATCCTTAGCGAAGAACATATAGTACGGAAGCTTCAGGCCGGTATGTAGAAAAGTTCCGGCCGACGCCAAGGTTAATAGCAGGAAGATGAGCGTCAAATGTTCTTCGCCCGCGGCGGAGACCACCATTGACTTGCTCACGAAGCCGCTAAACAGAGGCACGGCCGAGATGGCGAACGCGCCAACCATGTAGAGGCCTAGCGTGACGGGCATCGTCTTGTAGAGACCCCCCATTTCGCTTAGTTTTCGAAGCCCTGTCACCTGCAAGACGGCACCGGCTCCCATGAAAAGGAGCGCCTTGTAAAGAATGTGCGCAAAAGCGTGGGCCGAGGCGCCGTTGATGGCTAGGGCCGTGCCGATCCCGACGCCGCACACCATGTAGCCGACCTGACTGATGATGTGGTAGGCCAACAGCCGGCGGGCGTCATTCTCCAACACCGCGTAGACGACTCCGTAAATCGCCATTGCGGCCCCCAACCAGACGAGAAGTTCGGTCCCTGCGAATCCGCGAATGAGAACGTAGACCGCCGACTTAGTGGTGAAAGCTGTCATGAAAACCGCGCCGGTGGCCGTAGCTTCGGGGTAGGCGTCGGGAAGCCAGGCCCCCAGCGGCGGCACAGCCGCGTTGAGCAGGAACGCTACGAGGATGAGGGCTGGCGCGACGCCGGAAAAAGCCGTCAAATCCCCGAACGCGAGAGACCCGGTTTGGGACCAGTGGAGCATGATCCCCGCCAGTAGGATGAGCCCCCCGACGACGTGGACCAAAAGGTAGCGGAACCCCGCCGCGACGGCGGACTCCTCGCGGCGGCGCCATACCAGCAGCACGGAGGAGACTGCCATTAGTTCCCAGAAAATGTAAAGCGAGAGAAAGTCCCCGGCAAAAGTAACTCCGAGCGCCCCGCCCGCATAGGTCAAGGCAGCCACGTGTTGGGAATCGTCTTCGACGTGCAGCGCGTACACCATACCCAGAAAGGCCATGACTGAGAAGACGTAAGAAAAGACTAGGCTTAAGCTGTCCACCCGGCCGAATACAAGCTCTTGCCCTAGGAAGCTCGCGACTCCATAGGTTCCCGGCACCGAGACCACGCAACCGACTACGGCCGCCGCCGGCAGCAGAAGCATCGCCAGGCGCTTGGTCCGACCGTTGAGCAACGGTAAGACCCAGGCACCGAGGATCAGCAAGAGCCCCGGATGCACCCACTCAACGGTCATAGTGGTCCTCCCGGCGCATCAGCCAGAGCTTACCGATGAGTTTAGACACGACGATAATCACCGCGCACGAGGTTAAGCCATAGATCGAGCCCCAGGCGGGAAAGCCCTCGAAGGAAAAATGGTGTTCTTCGCCGTGGAAAACCAGCGGTAGAACGATCTCGGCCAAAGCGACGATCGCCAGACCGAAGTAAAAGCACCGCTTTATCCGGGCAAAACGCACCGGATCTTCCAGGTGTTTCTCCAAGAAGTTCACGGCATTGCTCTCCCCGCCAGTTCCAGCACAGGAGCTGAGTAGATGCCCAACAGCAGGCTTGCGGCGGCGCTGATAGCCAAGGGCGCCACCATCCAAGGCACCTCGCGGACCTCATCGTCGGCCGGCGATTCCGGTTCGAAGTACGCCTTATATATGATTGGGCCCAGGTAGGCCGCACTCAGGAAGGAACTGACTAAGAGTACTGCCAGCAAGGCGAATCGACCGTCTCCCTCCACCGTGCCCAGGGCGAGATACCACTTGGATACGAAACCACTTGTGAGCGGGATACCTATGATACTCAGCGAGGCAACCGAAAACGCGCCCATCGTCCACGGCATGCGCCGAGCCAGACCCGACAGTTGACTGACTTCGGTCTTGTGGGCAGAAACGTAAATCGATCCGGCACACAGAAAGAGAGTGATCTTCGAGACGGCGTGGTTGCTGATGTGGGCGATGCCGCCTAGCACACCACTGGAGTTCAGAAGCGCCCCCCCTAGGATGATGTACGAGAGCTGACTCACCGTGGAAAAAGCGAGCCTGGCTTTGAGGTTGTCCTGTCCGAGAGCTAGAAGCGATGCGACCAATATTGTCACCGACGCGACCGCCAAGGCAAGTTGGTCCGCGCCGATTTCGCGCATGGCGTGGGGGCCAAAGACGAAAAGAAAAACTCGCAGCGTGGAGAAAACTCCGGTCTTCACCACCGCGACGGCATGCAACAACGCACTCACTGGGGTGGGGGCAACCATGGCGGCCGGCAGCCAACTGTGCAAGGGCATCAGCGCGTTTTTCGCAAATCCAAATAGGAACAGTGAAAAAATCACGAAGAGTAGGGTCGGCTGCTCCCCAAGCTGTTCCGGCGGAACGATACCGCCGCTGCGAAAGTCCAGCGTGCCGGCGACGTTGTATATCAGGACGATAGCCGCGAGCAAGAAAACTTTAGCGCTGCCTAGGAGATAGATAACGTACTTGCGGGCGCCCGCCTTGGCCTCGGCCGTCTCGTTGTGGCCCACAAGCGGATAGGTGACAAGGGTCAAAGCCTCATAGAACAGAAAAAGCGTAAAAAGATTGGCAGAGAACGCCACCCCGATGGTGGCGGCAAGCGCCAAGGCGAAACAGGAAAAGTAACGCGTTTGCGCGTGCTCTCCGAGCGAGCGCATGTAGCCGATCGAATAAAACGACGTCAAGATCCAGAGGAGCGATGCCCCCGCTGCAAACAGGAGGCCGAATGCATCTACCCGAAAGGCCAATTCGATGCCTGGGAGAATTTGGAAAAGCACACACCCCGGAGTGCTGCCGGCTAGGACCTCCTGAACCATGGACGCAATGAGAATAAACATGCAGACGCCCGCCGCAATCGACCAGAACTCCCTCAGGTTGGCGCGACGCTCCCCAGTGCACGCGATGAGAAGGGCTCCTACAGCCGCGACCAGCACCGCGAATAGTGGGATGAGAGAAAACGTCACCATTTGAGTTCGGTCAGATCTCCCACGCTTGCCCCTGGTCTGTTCCGATTCAACGCAATCAGGAGACCGAGGCCGACCCCTGCCTCCGCGGCTGCCACGGCGATTACAAAGAGTGCTATGATCTGTCCCCGAGGATCGTCAAGGTGCCGACTGAAGCCGACTAGGCTGAGATTGACTGCATTCAGCATGACCTCCGCCGAGACCAGCATCAGGATGATGTTGCGGCGGGCCAAGAAGCCAAATACTCCGATTCCAAACAGGATGGCACTCAATCCGAGAACCGCCCCTACGGGCACGATCATGACTCCGCCGGCCTCTTCTTGGCGACGACGACCGCGCCGAGGATAGCAGCCAAGAGCACTAGGGAGACGATCTCGAAGGGTAAAGCGAAGGGGCCGAAAAGCGCCATGCCTATGGCCTCAAGACTTCCCTGAGGAGGAGCTTCCGTTGCGATGATCTGTGCCGTGGAGTCGAAGTTGGCTCCTACGGGATCGAATGTCCCGAGCTGGGCCGGCCAGACTAAGAATGCGGCCGAGAACCCGGCGACGGCGGCGAGCGGCCAATGCCTGCCGAACCGCGGCCGATTCTCCTCGTCCGGCAAGTCGAGCAGCATCACCACAAAAAGGTAGAAGATCAAGATGGCGCCCGCATATACGATGACCTGCACGGCCGCTAGGAACTCAGCCCCTAGCAACAGGAAGATACCCGCGACATGAAGGAAGAGCGCCAGCACCCAAAGCATGCTATGAACAGGATTCTTCCGCGTAACGGCCAGGAGGGCGCTCCCGACGCTGGCGGCCGCCATGTAATAGAAGGTTGCGGTAAGCAGGTTCAGCTCCTCTTTACAACTTCGCCCAGCGAATACCCACTCTAGCTCCGATTAGTCCCTGCCGGTCACTGAATCAAACCAGTCTGTTCTGAAGGGACGTCCATTGGGTGCCTGATTGTAACAGCATCTCCAGACGGCGGTTCTCGTCGACGGGCGCGTTGAGAGCCAGCTACCGCGGTCGCCTTTCTGCCAAGCCATTACCGCTCATGTCGCAGCACCTAGAGAACGAAAAGATCGTGCGGCGGAACACCATTACGAAGCCACTGAAATCTTGCGAGCCCAGCCGCACGCGACATTATGTTGAGCGCGGCAAGTGAAATAAAGTAGGCCAGCGGCTACGCAGATGCCGTCGCCCGGCAATACTTCCCCGCTAGGCAGGGTACTTGCCGGTTATGTAGTCCTCAAGCTGATGGATCGTGAGGTCCTGGGCGGTAATGACCCAGCGGACGAGGTCTCCAATCGAGAGCACTCCAACAACCCTTTCGCCCTCGACGACCGGCAGGTGCCGGCAGCGCTTATCCGTCATGCGTTGCATGCACTCATCTACCGTGGTCCCAAGGTTCACGGTGATGGCCGGGCTGGACATGATTTCGCGGACTCTCATTTCCCTCGACGAACGCCCGTCAAGGATTACCTTGCGCGCGTAATCGCGTTCGGAAATGATTCCATCGAGGTCGACACCGTCCATGACGACAAGAGCTCCGACTCCCTCGTCAGCCATCCTTTCCAGCGCCTCGTAGACGGATACGCGGGGGGAGATGGAGTAGACTTGTGATCCCTTTTGCTTGAGAATCAGCTCGATCGGGTCGAGGACTTTCATAGCGGGTCCCTAAGTGAAACCACTATAGAGTATAAGGCTTCGGGGGCGCCATGTCTCTAGTTTTCTGCAGGTGGATTGCTAGGTCAGTGTGAATCAATCGCCGGCGGCCGTGACCGAACCCTCACGATAATGCAGCGGTCCCTGCTTGCGAACAAACGATCCGCGTCCATGAATAACCGCTCCATCGCAGCCGCAGTCCCGAATGTCGACCGCCGGCGCGAGCAAACTCCGACAGGACTCACTATAATCGTCAGGGTTTCAGCCAAGACACCATCGTGTCGAAGGGATGTGTGCCATGCAGGCTCCAGGACCTGCGAATACCATAGGACTCGCCAAGGGCATAATGGTCCGGAAGCTGATCACGCTGACTGACCGCACCGACCTCTTTGACGCCGTTGCTCGTTTGCTCAAATGGAACCTTACAGGGGCCTCGGTACTGGATGAAGGCCGACAATTCCTGGGTGTATTCTCCGAAAAGTGTTGTATGAGGATCCTGCTGGCCGCGGCTCAGGCCTCTGGTAGAGAGAACGCCAAACGTCGCATTCCTATCGCGAAGCAAGTCATGTCCAAGCGGTTGCTAACCCTCCGGCCCGACATGGACGTGTTCGAAGCCATCAAACTGTTGTTGAAGCACCGAGTTTCCGGAGCGCCAGTCATCGACGAGCGGGGACGCTTCCTGGGTTCGTTCTCCGAAAAAACTAGTATGACCGTGCTGTTAGGTGCAGCCTATGACCAACTACCGACCAGTCAAGTCGAAGCATTCATGGATAGGGATCAAAATCAAATCATCGATGAGACAGACGACGTATTGTCGATTGCCCAAACCTTTCTAGATACACCTTTCCGGAGGCTACCGGTTGTTCGAGACGGAAAAGTCCTGGGCCAGGTTAGCCGGCGCGATGTGCTTCGGGCGGCCGTTCGCGTGTCGAGTGATCCATCTCATCGGCAAGCCGGTTTAAGTGCGTGGCTCAAATCGGAGGGGATTGAGCCGGTAACGCGAACGAACGAACTGAGCGGTTTCGTCGACACAGCGGCAAAAACAATCACTGAGGATGTGGATTGGCTCGGCATCGCGCGGATATTTCAGCAGACCCCCTATCGCCGCCTTCCAGTACTTAGCGGCCGAAAGCTCGTCGGCCAAATCAGCCGGCGGGACCTACTAAATACGATTAACAGTACGATCGAGGTGTCGCCTCACCGCAAGAGATCATTACTGTATCTGAGTGCGGTTGTAGCCCCAAGTGACTTCCAACTTGAATAGAATCACCATTCCAAGTTTACGTCCGCGACTTCGTGTCAGACCGACGAGGTGATTAGGTTCGTGACTGATGTTGGCGAGCGTCGCCTGTTCCGCGTCAGAATTGGCGTTCTTCGTTGATTGACCAGAGTCGTATTTCTAGTCGCGTCTTCTTCCTCTGCTTGTTTCGCCTTCTCCAGGTCAGGGGCAAAACCCGTAAGTTGCTCTTTGGAAGGTCGGCTCTCTGTGATGTCACGCGGCGCAGCGCAACTCATGCTCTACACAGCAGATCGTGTCGCTGCCCAAGAATGCCGTCGGTATTCACCCCTGTCGCTATCGAATATTTCGTCCACGTTGAAAACATGGAAGTTGCGGATCTGAGCTGGTAGCCTCGAAGGTCCATGCGTAACGTTGTTATTTACCTGCTGATCGGACTTTCGGCGAGCTTGCGGAGCCGTGCTGAGTTGCAAACCGAGATCGCCGCTCTGCACCATCAAGTGCGGATATTGCGGCAGCGTGGTGGAGAACGACCACGGCTGCGCCTGAGCGATCGAATCTTCTGGACATGGTTGTCGCGGTTATGGTCGGGCTGGCGCCGCACCCTGGTGATTGTCAAGCCCGACACGGTCCTGGCATGGCATCGCGGCGGCTTTCAACTCTACTGGCGATGGAAAAGCCGGAATCGAGGCCCAGGCCGGCCAAAGGTCTCTCGTGAGGTGAGAGCGCTGATACGCAAGATGTGTCTCTCGAATCCGCGCTGGGGTGCTCCGCGCATCCACGGCGAATTGCTCAAGCTCGGCATCGATGTGGGCGAGACTTCGGTGGCACTCTACATGGTTCGGGGAAGGAAGCCGCCTTCGCAGACCTGGCGCACATTCCTTGAGAACCATCTCCGGCAAATCGTCGCCGTGGACTTCTTCGTCGTGCCCACGCTGACGTTTCGAGTCCTATTTGTATTCGTCGTATTGGTCCACGACCGCCGCCGTGTATTGCATTTCAACGTCACGTCTCATCCCACGGCGAAATGGACGGCTCAACAGATTCGCGAGGCGTTTCCGTGGGAGACGGCTCCCCGTTTTCTGCTGCTCGATCGGGATGGAATTTATGGCAAGGCGTTCCGGGGCATTGTCAAGTTAACGAGCCCGAGGCGGTTTTTGCCCTGGAGGTCGCTCGGAATTTCTCTCTTTCAGCAAGCACGAGTGGCCGTCTTCCAGTCAGCAAAAGCTCGCTCTCTCAAGAGTCGATGATGGACCGCTTTGAGCTGATGGCGTCCCACTCGAAACAAATTGTGAACGAGGCCGTGGACGCACAGAAATCGTTGAAGTTGTGGCACTGATTTGAAACGACGCATCTGGCGTTCCTGCTCTCTGGTGTGCTGGTGCGAAACTTCAGCTCGGTTATTTTCATACTTGCCGGTTCGATGGTTGACGGATGAGAAGACCTCTCGGTGGGCGGCCTGATAGCTTCGAAGCTTGTCGGTTACGAGTCGCCATGGTGGCCTACCCTGTTGTTTCAAGACCTTGCGAAAGAAGCGCCTAGCGGCTTTCTTGTCACGGCTGCGTGTGACTAGAATGTCGAGAACATCGCCGTCCTGGTCCACCGCTCTCCAAAGATAACAACGTTCACCGCGGATCGTGATGAACACTTCATCCTCGTGCCAGACATCGCCGAGTCGGCCTTGCCGTCGCCGTAGGGTGCGGGCGTATTCGGGTCCAAACTTGCGGCACCAAGATCGAATGGCTTCGTAGGATACCTTGACGCCACGCTCGGCAAGAAGGTCCTCGACGTCTCGAAAGCTCAGCGTGAACCGATGGTATAGCCAAACGGCGTGGCTGATGATTTCCGGCGGAAAACGGTGGCGTCGATAGAGCGATTCCATAAACCGATTGTCGCCGCCCCCCGTTAACTTGACAATGCCGTTTAAGGGCCTTTGAGCGATCTTGGGGTGCCGTCAGGTGAGTCGGAAAATAATTTTTAGTGGCTATGGCTCGAACGGTCAAAATGACGGCCTCGGAACGAATCCGATGGGTGGCGGGCTTGGGACGGAACGTCAGGACACCGAGATTTTCTGCCAGTTCAGCGCGCAGGAGCGTTAATTGGATGGTGAGCTTCGGTTTAGTTCTGCTGTCGGTTTCCGCACCCGTCGTCCGATTCCGGACGATGAGGGGATCGTCGGCTCGGACGGCTTGTCGTTAGCGTGGCGCTCTACACGCCCGCTCTACCTAGTTGGCCAGATGACGCCTTGGTCTTTTTTCGTCACCGGTCCCAGGCCCTGGTAAACGAACTTCTGCAGGCGCTTGCCTTCGAAGGTCTCGGTAGTGTACAGGTTGCCTTTCGAATCGACGGCGACGTTGTGCACACCGAAGAATTGACCGGGCTGGCGCCCGCCATCGCCGAAGCTCGTCAAGACTTCGAGCGTCTCGCGCAACAGAATGTGCACCCTCGAGTTTTGTCCGTCGGCTAGATAGATGTAGGTTTGCTCTGAATCCCTCGAGAAAGCGATGTCCCACACCGACCCTCCGCCAAGGGTCTCTTTGGCCACGAACGCCTCTTTCACAAACGAGCCGTCCTTGTTAAACACTTGGATGCGGTCGTTGACCCTGTCGCAGGCGTAGACGAGCCCATCATTCGAAATCGCCGCGCAGTGCACCGGCGACCGGAATTGTTTAGGCGGCGGCGCCTTCGGGTCGTATGGGCCGGCGTCGGTGTCGTCGGGCTCATTCCCGTAGGCTCCCCAATGCCGTTTGTACTCGCCGCTGTCGGCGTCGTAGACAATCACGCGCTTGTTGCCGTAACCGTCGGCTACGTAAACCTCGTTGGCCTCGCTGTCCACGGAGACCTCCGTCGGTCTGCCGAGGTTCTCGATGTCGTTGCTGCCGCCGGTCTTGCCGGAATGACCGATTTGCAGCAGGAACTTGCCGGCTTGGGTGAGCTTGAGAACGTGCGCGTCTTCGGGGCCGTTGCCGCCGATCCAGACGTTCCCCTTGGAATCAACTGTGATGCCGTGGTTCGACTCCGGCCATTCGTAGCCTTCGCCGGGACCACCCCAGTGTCCGACGAGGTTGCCTTCCGGGTCGAACTCCAGCACCGACGGCGCGGGAGCGCAGCACATACCGAGCGGAGGATCGAGCGTTAGAGCCCTTTCGTTGGCGACGACCGACTGCTGCCGATGCACAACCCAGACATGATCACGGGCATCCACGGCCAAGCCTATGGTCATGCCCATGACCCAATGGTGCGGCAAGGGCTTGGGCCACAGCGGATCCACTTCAAAGACCGGCGCCTGGACGTCGGCTGCCTCCACCGCGGACCTCTCAAGCAAGGTCGACCCGACTACCAGCATGAGGATAGCCCCGAGAAGCCCTATACCCAGGTAGAACTTGTGCTTCATAGCCGTCGACCTCCAGTCCGAATTTGCATTGATTGTACAGGAAACGTGATTCGGCTTTGCGACCGATGTTCCGAGCCGCTAGTGATCAGCCGCTTGGGGTAGAATCACCCCCGCGAGCAGGCCTGTTTGTTCGAGATCTTGTCGATCGACGTCGCGCCAGTGTTCAGCAACTCGCGGCCTAAGGCGCCACCTGAATTCTGGTTCGGCTTTGGCGAAGTTGCCTCCGCCCCACAGGGGTATTGTGTATCGGAACGGAGTAGCAAGGCGATTTGAACGGAGTAGCAAGGCGATTTGAACGAAGTCGCTACGCGACAGACGCTTCGCGTGGTAGTATTTGGCCGGGCAACTGCAATGAGGCAGATCAGTTTGTGGCCGGGAGTACGTGGTCGATCTGGTTCTGAATCAGTAACATACGGCGTTAGCCGACGTAGGGCGAGTACAAACCACATAGAGCAATTGCCCTGCCAAACCTAACCCGAGCGACTCCCTTCAAATCGTTGTAACGCATGCGATGGCGCTCCTCGTCTTGGGGGGTCTTTCCGCTCAAGTCGCCAGCGTTACAACACTCAGATTTGACAGTGATCCTCGAAATCATCTTAGGTACGTTGACGTCCACCGATGTCTCAGCAGTAGGTATACGCAAATCTCGCCGTAGATCCGGTCTGTTGTCACGTGCCTCCCGCTGACTACGAAGGTCAAGATTCGGATACACGCGACTCTGTAGAGAATCGCCAAGAGTGCAATCCCGAAGTTTCCCGCCGTTTCACCGCCGAAAGCGATTGCCGCAGTAGTTTCGCGAATCGTGATTCGCTGCCGCAGCCACACTGTAAATTGACGTCGCCCCCAAGGGGCTATCATTTGTAAACAGTGCGAGATTGCATTCCAAGAGTTTCTGCGCTGGTTGTGACGACGCTGCTGTGGGTGCTGGTCGCTTCGGCACAAACTCGCGTCGTCACGATAGGAGTTTTGAACGACGGGCCATGGCCCCACAACGCTCGAATCAACGAGACTTTTGAAAACGAAGTTCTGACTTTACTAGGCCGACGCTATGACGTCCGTTTTCCCGATTCGAAGCGGTTGGAGGCGGACTGGACTCTCGCGCGGATCCGCGCCAATTTCGACACGTTGATGAGTGACCCGGAGGTCGACATTGTCGTCACGCTCGGGGTGTTGAGTTCCAACGAAGCCTGTCATCGCAGTGAGTTACTGAAGCCGGTCGTCGCTCCGTTTGTGCTTGACGCCGAGATGCAGGCAACACCGCGTGCCGTGCGCGAAGTTCCGGTCAGTGGCCGCAACGCTCCCGACAAGGTCGTCTCAAGTGGCGTCACAAATCTAACTTACGTCATCGTCGGCTCCGACCTTGCCCATGAGATGGAGGCGTTTCAGAAAATCGTCTCGTTTAAGCACCTCACCGTGTTGAGCATGCAGGCTCTGGTAGACGGAATCGAGGGGCTGCGTGGGCGCGTGCAGCGCGACGCGGCTCGGATTGGTCTCTAGAATACAACGGTCATCCGAGTCGGCAACTCGCTCGACGAGGCGATCGCACAGATTCCGCCGGAGACCGATGCAGTTTACGTGACACCACTCCTGCAGCTACCGGATGGCGAGTTCAAACGGTTGATTCAGTTCTTAATAGACAAGAAGCTCCCCAGTTTTTCTCTCTGGGGCGAATCGGAAGTCGAGCAGGGCTTGCTGGCCTCGCTCGCGCTGGAGCAAGACCTCACGAGAATCGGGCGACGCGTCGCCGTCAATATCCACAGCATCCTCATGGGCGAACCGGCAGCCGATCTTTCAGTCGAGTTCGCGTCGAGCGAGGGACTGACGCTCAACCTTGAAACTGGCCGTGCAATCGGCGTCTACCCGAGCTTCGCGCTACTCACCGAGGCGCGCGTTGTCGGCCAACAGCGCGGGGGGAGTGGCAGAACGCTATCGCTCGAATCCGTCATTCGTGAGGCTGAGGGGGTCAATCTCGATTTGGCCGCCGCCGAGCGGGACATCGCTTCGGGTCAGCAGTCGGTACGGCAGGCTCGCGCGTCGCTTCTACCGCAGTTGGGAATCGGCGGGGGCTCGACGTTCATCGACGGTGACCGCGCCGATGCGAGCTTCGGCAGGCAAGGGCGCCGACGTGTGACTGGTTCGATTGAGGCAAGCCAGTTGATCTACTCCGAGCGCGCCAAGGCCGGCTACGACATTGAACGGCAGTTGCAAGAGGCGCGTGTGCAACAACGCGCGCAATTGCGGCTCGATGTCATTCGCGATGTGGCTGTCGCCTACCTCAACGTTCTCCGCTCGACGACGTTCGAGCGTATTCGCACCAGCAATCTGTCCTTGACGAAGTCGAACTTGCAGACATCGCGATCACGAGTCGAGCTGGGCGCGGCAGGCCGCGAAGAAGTGCTTCGATGGGAAAGCCAAATCGCACAGAATCGCCAAGATCTAATCGCCGCAAACGCCCAGCGGAATCAAGCAGAGATTGCGCTCAATACAGTGCTCAACCGCCCGGCGGAAGAGGCATTCCAGACCCGAGAGACCGCGATCGACGATCCGCAGATCACCTCAGGTTTCGAACGCCTTCGCCCATTCGTTGATAGTCCTGAAACATTTCGTGTGTTTCGGCAGTTCATGGCCGGCGAAGCGCTCACGGCGTCTCCCGAGCTACGTCAGTTCGACGCCTCGATTGCCGCCCAGAAGCGCGCGCAGCTCGCGGCGAAGCGACGTTTCTATATCCCTGACGTCTCACTCGTAGCGCAGGCAGAGAGTTTCAAGAATGGTGGCACGGGCGAAACGTCCGGCACGATGGAAGCGCTGGCATTCGAGATTCCTACTACCAACAATCTCAATTGGAGCGTTGGCTTCAGCGCGTCGTTGCCACTATTCCAAGGTGGCGCGCTACGGTCAGAGCGTCTCCAGGCCGAGATCGAATTGAGTGGGCTCACGTTGCAACGCGAGGCGACGCGGTTGCTGGTCGAGCAAGGCATTCGATCGGCGCTACACCAAGCGGGAGCCTCGTTCGCGGCGATCGATCTGACGCGCCTCTCGGCCGAGGCCGCCCGCGAAAATCTTGAGATCGTGCAGGAAGCGTACTCGGAAGGCACGATTGATATCTTGCGGCTGTTGGACGCGCAGAACCAGTCACTCACCGCTGATCTGACCGCGTCGAGTGCAATTTTTGATTACCTGCTCGACATGATGGAAGTGCAGCGACGAATCGGGCGCTTCGACTACTTCCGGTCGGCCGAGGAGCGAAGCGGATTTTTCGATCGACTCGGCACACATTTTGAAGAGGCCGGCGTCGTGATCAGGATGCATTAGGAGGTGCCAACTTTGCGGTTACTCATAGTCTGTGTTGCCATTCTCGCGGTCTCCTGCAGCTCGGAGCCGGAAACTACGATCTCCGCTGAGCCCGTCCTGCGTCCGGTTCGCTATACGCGAGTCGCCGCGTCGAGTGGCTCCACCGAGCGCACCTTCACTGGCGTGGCCAAGGCGGGTGTGGAATCGGATATCAGCTTCAAGATCGGCGGTACGATTTCGGAACTCACCAGTGAAGTTGGAGACATCGTCCAACCGGGTGACGTACTCGCCAAGCTGGACACTCGTGACTACGAGCTAAAAGTCGAGCAAGCGGAAGCCTCGCTGGCCGAGGCGCAGGCTCAAGTGGCACAGGCCGAAGCGGAATTTCTCAGGGTCCGCAGTCTGTATGAACGCGAGAATGCGGCACAGGGAGATTACGATGCGGCACTGGCTGGACGCGATTCCGTAAGGGCTCGGGTCAACTCAGCGAAGAAAGCACTCGAGATTGCTGTGCTGCAAGTTACGTATGCGACCCTTAGGTCGCCGATGGCCGGCGTAATCGTGGCTGTCCCGGTCGAGGCGAATGAGAACGTCCAACCCGGCACGCCGATCGTACTTTTGAATGCCGGTGAGTACCCGGAGGTCGAAGTCGGAATCCCGGAACTCTTCATCGCCGACATCGCGTTGGGCGCGTCGGTCTCATTGCAGTTTGATTCTGTCGCAGGTAGGCAGTTCCGGGGTGAAATATCCGAGGTGGCTGTCACTCCTAACGAGGGCCTGACAACGTACCCGGTCATCGTGACGATGAATCAGCGTTGGGATGAACTGACGGCAGGAAGGACGCTGGCGGTTATTCGTCCCGGCATGTCAGTCCAGGCGACGTTTCGATTTGCAAGTGAAAACGGAGCTTCAGGGGTGATTGTTTCCGCACCCAGCGTGCTTGAAGATGACGACGGAAACTTTGTATTCGTGGTGGTCCGCGGCGAGGGTGACGTCGGCACCGTGAAACGGCGGATGGTGACCGTGCGAGGGTTCGCGGGCGAAGGCATCGCAATCCAGCAGGGGATAGCGCCGGGTGAGTACATCGTGACCGCCGGCGTCAACCACCTCAAGGACGGCCAGCAAGTCCGGCTCAACGAGCGCTACCGAAGCTAAGACGCCATGGACATCACCCGCTTTGCCATTGAGCACAAAAGAGTCACGTACATCTTTTTGGTTGTGCTGCTGATCGCGGGGACCAATGCGTTCTTCACGCTCCCGCAGGCGGAGGACCCTGGCTTTCTTATCCGCACCGCGATGATTCAGACCTTCTTCCCTGGGGCCAACCCTGAGCGCGTCGAATACTTGGTCACGGACAAACTCGAAACGAAGCTGCTCGAGATGCCCGAGGTCGACGCGGTCAACAGCACCTCAAAGACAGGGCTATCGGTCGTCACCATTGATCTGAAGGACGAATACACGAACCTACGCCCGATCTGGGACAAGATGCGGCGCAAGGTGGACGACGCGGTGGCCGACATGCCGGAGGGGATTGTCGGTCCGTTTGTGAATGACGATTTTGGCGACGTCTTTGGGACGCTGATCGCACTCACGGGCGACGGGTATAGCAATCGTGAGTTGCGCCCGATTGCTGTCGCCGTTCGTGACATGCTGCTTCGGCAGCAGAACACGGGGCGAGTTGAGATCCACGGCGTACAGGAAGAGCGGGTATTTTTTGAGTACAGCAATTCGCGGCTCAGCGAGCTTGGCCTGACGGTGACCGACCTATCAAACATCCTGCGGGCGCGAAACATCGTCATGCCGGGCGGCAATATTCTGCTCGACGGTGAACGTATCGAGATGGAACCCTCGGGCAACTTCGATACGATCGATCAACTCCGCCGCAGTGTCATCAGCGTCCCAGGACGCCCCGGCTTGCTCTACCTCGAGGATATTGGCGAGGTTCGTCGCGGGTATCGCGACCCGCCGCAAAGCCTCATTCGCTCCGGCGGCGAGCCGGGGCTAGTGATTGCAGTTTCGTTGAAAGACGGAGGCAATATCGTAGCCCTCGGCGAAGAGGTTAGCGCACTGGTGGCCGATCTCAACCAGATGTATCCGGTGGGCGTGAATTTCGAGTTCGTCGCTTATCAGGCCGCGCAAGTCGTCAAGAAGGTCGACGAGTTTTCGATGAATGTTCTTCAAGCGATCGGCATCGTGTTGGCCGTGATGCTGGTGATGCTCGGATTGAGAACCGGGCTCGTTGTCGCAAGCCTGATTCCAACGGCCATGCTGGCAACGATCTTCGCGATGTCACTAATGGGGCTTTCGCTGAACCAGATGAGTTTGGCCGCCCTCATCATTGCGCTGGGAATGCTTGTCGACAACGCGATAGTGATGTCTGAAAGCGTCATGGTGAAAATCGAGGGCGGACTCAGCGCGTTTGACGCTGCCGTCGATTCGGCTCGCGAACTGAGAATCCCGCTGCTGACTTCGTCACTCACCACGGCGGCAGCTTTCCTTCCGATTTATTTGGCCGAGGGATCGATGGGCGAGTACACCGGCGTGCTATTCACGGTGGTCACCACGACTCTGCTCGCATCGTGGGTTCTATCGCTCACGGTGATCCCGCTCTTCTGTGTTTCGTTTCTCAAGGTGAAGCCGAAGGCGCGCGGCGATCAGTTCAACTCAATCGGCTACAGGCTGTACCGCGGATTTCTCTTATCGGCATTGCGGTTTCCGCTGCTTTCGGTGGCTATTGCAACGGCTGTTTTCTTTGTCGCGCTTAAGGGCTTTGACTACATTCCCAACATCTTCTTCCCGCCATCGGACCGTCCGATGTTTACAGCGGAACTTCAGCTCCCGATCGGCACCGCCATCGAAACTAGCCAGGAGATGATGGACGATCTCGACGATTTCGTCACTCGTGAACTCGCCGCCACCGAGGAAAGGCCTGACGGTGTGACGACCTGGACGACGTATATCGGAGCCAGCCCGCCACGATATACACTCGCCGCGGGGCAGGCACCGCCTAGCCCGGAATACAACTTCATGCTTTTTAATGTCACTTCGCTTGAGGTGATGGAAGGGCTGATGACCCGGCTTGAAGACTACGCGACGGATCGCTACCCATCGCTCGTGCCGACGATCAAGCCGCTACAGTTGGGCGCTCCTATCAATCACCCGATCGAAGTTCGTCTCTCCGGAGTCGAGGCTGCTGAAGTATTCGACTTGGTCGATGACGTGAAGGCCAAACTTGCCTCCATGGATGGCACGAAGAATATCATCGACGATTGGGGCCAGCGGTCAAAGAAGATTGACGTCAACATCAACGGCCCGCGTTCGCGGCGAAGCGGCGTGACGAACCAGGACATTGCAGTTTCACTCCAGTCAGTCTTGAGCGGCTACAGCGCGACCGACTATCGCGAGGGCGACCAGATCATTCCCGTCACCATTCGGTCCGTCGAGGCCGACCGCCGTGACCTGGGCAAGCTAGAGAGTCTTGACGTTTTCTCCCAGGCCACAGGGCAATCCGTACCACTCAGCGAAGTTGCTGATCTGCATGTGGAATGGCAGCCGGCCAAGATATTACGCCGCAATCACTTGAAGACCGTCGAGGTGGCGGCGGACCTAGTGTAGTGCGTCAATCAGATTGAACCTTAAGAAGAGCGGCTTTGCCGCGCTTGACCTTCTCAAGGGTGTCGGAAGCGGTAGCAGTCCAGATGAAGGGCTTGGGCTGCTGATTGTGTCGAGCGATGTAGTCTTCGATGGCGGTGGTGAGTTCGCCGACGCTACGAAAGACACCGTGGCGGATGCGCTTATCGGTGAGGTCTCGGAAGAACCTCTCCACCATGTTCAGCCACGACGCTGAGGTGGGCGTGAAATGGACGTGGAAGCGTTTATTGCGCTGCAGCCAGCGTTTCACCGTGGCGTGTTTGTGAGTGGCATAGTTGTCCACGATCAAATGGATCTGCTTGTCCTTGGGGGTCTGGTTTTCAAGCAAGCGCAAGAAGCGCAGCCATTCTTGGTGGCGGTGCTTGGGCATGCAGGTTCCGATCACCGAGCCGTCGAGCGTGTTGAGCGCGGCGAACAAGGTGGTTGTGCCGTTGCGTTTGTAGTCGTGGGTCATGGTCCGGCCGCGTCCCTTTTTCAGGGGCAGGCCGGGCTGGGTGCGGTCGAGGGCTTGAATCTGTGACTTCTCGTCGAGGCAAAGAACGAGGGCATGCTCGGGCGGGTTGAGATAAAGTCCGATGATGTCGTCGAGTTTTTCGGCGAAGCGCGGGTCGTTGCTGAGTTTGAAGGTCTTGACGCGATGCGGCTTGAGGCCGTGGGCGCGCCAAATGCGACCCACGGTGGAGGCGCTGACGCCGACCGCGGCGGCCATCGTGCGGCGGCTCCAATGGGTGGCGTTGGCTGGCGTTTCGCGGGTCGTCTTGTGGATGATCTGTTGCACTGTTGGGGAGCAGATGGCGGGCTTACGGCCGGGCCGCGGGGCGTCCTTTTCGATGCCGGCGACGCCGGATTCAAGAAAACGGCTTCGCCAGCGCGCCACCAACTGACGCGAGACCGACAGCTGCGCGGCAATCCGTTTGTTCTCAAGACCGTCGGCGGCGAGCACGATGATCCTGGCTCGCAACGCCAGACGAACAGCGACCCGACGACCGTTCGCGTAGCGCTCCAACTGCCTACGCTGCTCCTGCGTCAATGGGACTGGCTCTGCTCTTCGCATCCGTGTGCCTTCTACTAGTAAAGGCGACACGAAGATACTACAAGTTACATTATTTATGGCGCACTACACTAGATGCGGGGCTGACTGCAGCGCAGATCAATGCGGTGCTGATGCCGTGGCTGGCCGAGCAGCAGCCGACTTGGCCGGTCGGCTACACCTACGAGGTGGGTGGCGAATATGAGCAATCGCAAGATAGTAGCGCCGCGATCAGCGCGAAGCTTCCGATCGGTGGCCTGATTATCATCATGCTGCTGGTGTCACAATTTGACTCCGTCCGCCGCGCATCGATTATTCTGTTGACCATCCCGCTCGGCATCATCGGAGTCGTCATAGGGCTCCTCGTGGCAAAATCCTATTTCGGGTTTATGACGCTGCTGGGCGTGATTGCGCTCGCTGGAATCGTGATCAACAACGCCATCGTGTTGATTGATCGCATTGATACTGAGATCAGGGAGCGCGGGCTGGCACCTACCGAAGCGATTGTCGAGGCCGGCCAGCATCGCCTGCGACCGATCCTGCTGACAACCCTAACTACCCTCGGCGGAATGTTGCCGATGTGGCTGGGCGGCGGCCCGATGTGGGAGCCGATGGCGATTGCAATTATCTTCGGTTTGCTATTCGCAACGTTCTTGACGCTTGGACTCGTGCCGGTACTTTACTCTTTATTTTTCCGGGTAAGTTTTCGCGGCTTCCGGTATCACCCAATCGCCAGCTAGCTTGTCCCTATTCGGCTTGAGCGGTTGTGCCTGGAATTAGAGATTGGTCGAGATAGGATACGCCGATCTCATAGCTACTCTAGCTCCACCCTTGTCGGCAAGGGTTATTTCAGCGCAGGGTCAGGCGCAGATGGACCATCTCGCCAATGGCCCGACCGGGGCACCCTCATACCCTGTACACTCACCCGCTGATCGGGTCACTTCGAGCGTTGATCCAGCCGGTTTGGCGCGCTTGGGATTGGTCCTGTGAAGGGGTACCAGCACGACCAAGTACATTGGCACGGATGGAGGACGTGCCCCAAAACACCTGCTTGTATGTGGTGAACCAGGGGTAAGAGGCAGACGGGGCGGATCTAAGCCGGGCAAGGGTCCGCTGTAAGGGCTCAGCGACGAACCGCGAATCTTCAGCTAACATCAGGGCGTTAGCCTGCCGATGAGGACTTGTGCAGTCTCCGTCGCAGGCCGGCGTCCTTACCCCCGACCTTCCTGATCAAGGTGTCATTTCCTTCCCCGACGGATTGCCCGGGCTCGACGAATCGAAGCGGTTTCATTTGTTGCGGCTGGACGATGTTGCACCGATCTTGCTATTGCAGGATTGCGATAACGACCAAATCAGCCTGCCCGTGGTGCCGGTCGAACTGATCGACCCGAGCTATCAGCTCTCGGTGTCGGACGCGGATTGGGTTACGCTTGGCCTGCCCGCGGGCGACGAGTCGCGATCGGAATTGTTGTGCCTGACGGTGCTCATCTTGCCGGGCTCGGACCATCCACCAACATGCAACCTGCTGGCGCCGATTGTAATCAATACCGGGACGCTCGTTGCGAAACAGATCTTGCAGGTCGAGAGCGATTACCCCAGCGTGTTTCCGTTGACCGCGGGGTAAACCGTGCTTGTCTTTCGCCGCCAACAAGGAGAGTCATTCCGAATCGGCGACGACGTGGAGGTCCGTGTCCTCAAGGTGGCTCGGGGCTACGTCAAGATCGGCGTCATCGCCCCTCGCAGCGTCGGGGTCTTTCGAACGGAGTTGGCCGATCTCAATCGTAAGGCTTTGCTTACGGACCTCAGCCCGGTTTCGCGTAAACTGCTGACCGAGGTTGCGGGGCGGATTGGCGGCACGGGGCGTCCTGATAAAGAGGGCTAAACGACTACGGACTGAATGTCAATTTGCGCGGCTCAAGCCGCAACACAGGGGAGGAGGGACAGTTCGACGTCATCTCCGCGACCCCAGGTTGCACCTGGGGCTAATATAAATGCCGCCCCATCCGGGGCTCACGGATTTAGTTATCGCCGTTCCCTTCGTCAGTAAGACCGGCAAAAGCAGACCATCTGAAATACGCCGGGTTTAGACGGGGCGCGACGTACTAAACTATTGGACGCCGAGGGACACGATGTACCGAATTGGAATAGTTTTCGCGCTGCTCGCAGCCACAGTCGGAGCCGCCGAGCGAACTACGATCTACCCGCGGGAGTTTAAACCCGGAGCGCCGTTTAGCCCCGGAGTCTTAGTCGGAGATACGCTTTATTGCGCCGGTCAAACGGGATCGGACCTTCAGTCCGGCGAATACCCGGCGGAGTTTTCGGCTGAGGTTGAGCAGACGTTCAAGCGCATCGGGTTCATCCTCAAGGCCGCGGGATTTGATTTCGCCGATGTCGTCGACGCCAAGGTTTATCTGACCGATATCTCGAACTTTCAGGCGATGAACGCGGTGTTTCGCAAAACGTTCCCGAAGGATCCGCCGGCGCGAACGACCGTCGCGGTGGCGTCGCTAGTGGGCAAAGCGCGCATCGAAATTACAGTCGTCGCTCGCAAGTAACCTTTCGCTCGAGCGTTGCTATCCTAGCGGTTTCGGTCGGCGATTCCGCCGGACCGCGGGAGGATATTTCGACGTGAGCACCATTTCACTTTCCGGCCATGTAGCCGTCATTACCGGCGCCAGCAAAGGCCTTGGGCGCCAGATGGCCGAGTCGCTCTCAGACGCGGGCGCCTCGGTTGCGCTGGTTGCTCGAAACGAAACGCTGCTCAACGAGGTAGCCGCCGGAATTCGAGAAAAGGGCGGTACGGCCGAAGTCATTGTCGGCGATGTTACCGACGAATCGGCAGCGGCGGAGTTAGCTAGTTCCGTGGCCGAATCGCTCGGCGTTTGCGACATCTTGATCAACAACGCCGGCATGAACAATCGCAAGTCGATTGAGGACTTTTCGCTCGACGAGTGGAACGAGATCATCGGGGTCAATTTGACCGGCCCATTCCTGATGTCGCGAGCTTTCGTTCCGGGCATGAAAGAAAAGGGTTGGGGGCGCATTATCAACATGACCTCGATCATGTCGCACGTGTCGCTGCCGAGCCGCACGGGCTACTCCTCTACCAAGGCCGGGTTGCTCGGTTTCACTAAGGCTCTGGCGCTGGAGCTGGCGCCGAACAATATCACGGTAAACGGCATCAGCCCGGGGCCCTTCGCGACAGAAATGAACAAGCCTTTGATCGAAGACCCCGAAAAGAACAAACAGTTTCTGGCACGGCTGCCTATCGGCGTTGGGGCAAGGTCGAAGAGATCGGACAACTCGCCGTATATCTGTGTTCGGAAGGCGCCGGCTTTATTACCGGCAGCGACGTGGTTATCGACGGTGGCTGGACGGCCCAGTAGCGCTCGTCAGCAATTCTCACCGCCCGACGGCGAAAGCACGCTGTAGTCACTTCAAGCGATAAACATCCACCGACTCTTCCGAGTCGGGCTTGAGGAAAGAGCGTAGCCGCTGCGCGCCGGGGCTGCGGGCGGCCACCATTTGGGGCGTCATGTAGTGAGTGTCGGTGACGTAGTAGACTCGCTCGACATCTCGAAAATCGACTCTACCGGCGTTGACGCGCTCGTAGTGTGACTTGAGCACGTCGACTTCGCCCGCCGGTAGCAACGGGTGGTCTTGCCCCTCGACTTGGGCCCACCAAGTTTCGTACATGCGGATGCCGTTCTGCTCATTGAGATAGGCGAAAACCATGTCGGCGGGCACTCCCCAGAACGGGTCGGTCAGTAGCACGAGTCCGCCTTCGCGCGACGCCTCAGCGCGGATGAAATCGATAGCCGCCGGTACGCCCCAACTCGCGTGGACGTAGGAACCGAAGAACTTTCCGGAATCGTCGGGCTCGATTGAGGCTTGCGGATCGATCAAGATGCGAGCCGACTGGACGCTTAGCGAACCGATGACCAGCAAGCCCGCGATCGCGGCGACTGCTTTTGCTTGCGCGAGGGGAAGGCGGCGCGTCAACGGCTCCCACAACGAGTCGGCGGCAACTCCCATGCCTAACAGCCACGGCCAGACATGCGGGTAAACGAAGCGCGTCGTGAACGCAGTCAGAAAGAATACCTGGATAAAAAGCGGAATGACGGATGCACCGACAATGATCCATGCGGCGGGTGATTTTTTCCAGACGAGGTATCCAAATGCCGCGATCGACGCGATCAGCGCCGGCCAGGGCAGGTAATAAGGAAGCGTGCCGGCGATGCGCGGGAAGTGCTCCGAGGCGTATTGGAATGGATTACTCAGGATGTCAGTGGTCGAGGCGAATCTCGAAGTGTGGTGCAGAACGATATTGCCGGTCGCGAATATGGGGGCGTCGGGCATGCTGGCTGTCATGAGCAAGAAGCACATGACGACGGCCGCAGCGATCACCGCTAGGCGGGCCAGTAGAAGGCCTAAAGGCCGCCGCGCGCCGCTCAGCGCGACAAGGCCGATCGCGAAAATAAATAGCAGGGCCGTAGATTTCACCAAAAAAGCGAGGCCAAGCGTTACCCCGCAGATCACGGTGTGCTTCCAGCCCTCGTCGCTGAAAGCTAGCAGCGCGGTGTAGACAACGGCCGCTCCGGCTAGGTTTACGAGCGACTCGGTAAATACCATTCGGTCGTAGATTAGCGACCAGGGGAATAGCGCCCACATGGCGGCGGTCAGTAGGCCCGCTCGTGGTCCGGCGACTCGTGTTGCGATGAGATAGAGGAACCCGGTTGTGGCGGCTCCAGCCAGGGCTGATATGCCTCGCGCGGCGAGCAGCGGGTCTCCACCGAGGGTCATGCGAACGATAGCGTATATCCAATAAGCGAATGGCTGCTTGCCGTCGAGCAGCGAGATGAACCACTGCCCCTGGTGGTCGATGATTTCCGCCCAGCGAAGATAGACGGCTTCGTCAGTGAGAACGGGGAAATCGGTAGTGAGGCCGGTGAAGCGGACGATCAGAGCTACAACGATCGCGAGCCAGACTAACTGGGTCTTCGGGAAAGCCTTGGATTCATTGGACGTTCGCGAGGGCGACGGTTCTCGCGAAGCCCTCTGGCTCCGATCTTTCTTCGATCGGGCTGCGGCCACCATCGGAGTTCCACAATTTTATCATCGGCTAACACGCATTTCGCACCAGTTACGGCGAAAGCAGGCGATAGCTGTGCCCATACTTCGTTGTGCTCGCTCGTGATCAGTACGATCCCGAGAGGGTGTATGAAACCATTAAAAAATGCGCTATAGCCGCTGAAAGGTGTTTGCGAGAAACCCTCTAATCAGCGCGGTCTGTTCTCCGGCCTCTAGAAAAAACGCGTCGTGCCCGTAGTTGGACTCCAATTCAACGTACGCTACGTCGAGATTTCTTGAGCGCAAGGCGCGCACGATTTCTTGCGACTGGTAACTGGGGTAGAGCCAGTCTGACGTGAAGCTCAACACCAGGAAGCGTGTTTCGCAGCCGTCGAAGCACGAGCCGAACGACCCGCCACCTTCGGCAAGATCGAACGAGTCCATCGCCTGCGTGATGACTAGATAGGAATTGGCGTCGAAGCGCGTGACGAACTGCTCGCCGCGGTAGCGAAGGTAGCTTTCCACCTCGAACATGCTGTCTTTGTCGGCTATCTTGCGACGGCGGCGCCCGAACTTCTCGTGCATCGAGTCGTCGCTCATGTACGTTATGTGGCCGACCATGCGTGCCACCGCTAGGCCGCGCTCCGGGTGCTTCGACTCGTAGTAATCGCCGTGATTGAAGTCGAGATCGGCCATGATCGCCTGGCGCCCGACTTCGTTGAAGGCGATTTGCTGCGCCGAGTGGCGATGGGTTGTCGCGATAGGCATCGCCGACGCTAGGTAGTCGGGATAAGAGACCGCCCACTGCAGCGCCTGCATTCCGCCCAGCGAACCTCCGGCGACGGAAAGAAGTTTCTCGATCCCCATCGAATCGGTGAGCTTTTTCTGCAGGCAAACGATGTCGCCGATTGAGACTGGAGGAAACTTCGAGCCATACCGACGGCCGGTACTTGGATCGGTCGAACCGGGGCCAGTAGTTCCGCTGCAACCTCCGAGAATGTTTGACGATATGACAAAGTAGAGATCAGTATTGAATGCCTTGCCGGGACCAACCATACTGTCCCACCAGCCCGGCTTGCCGTTCTCTTCGCTAATGCCCGCGGCGTGAGCGTCACCGGAGAAGGCGTGTAGGACTAGAATCGCGTTTGATCGATCGTCGTTCAATTTACCGTAGGTCTCGTAGGCGACGTCGACCTGCTCGAGCGTCTGGCCGCAGTCGAGCTCGAGCGAGTCGAACCGAGCGAATTGTGTTGAAACGGTCACCTGATTCTTACTATATGCCGCGGGTGCTGTTTCCACGCCGTCAAGATCAGTCTCGCCAATCTCCAGCACAACAAAGAGAGACGTGGACTGCCGAACACACCTCTGCTTCTCAATTCCGACAGGTGCCCCTAGCCCGCATTTCTCAGCACCTGACGGCGAACGCACGCGATAGATGCGTCAATACTTCGTTGCGCTCGATCGTCGTACTCGACGGACTGCAAAAGTACGCCTCCGCGCGCCAACCATCGCCCGCCTCGTATTGACGCACCTCTCACACGCTTTCGCTCGCCACGTGGTGAGAAATGCGGGCTAGCCTATAGACCAGCTAAGATAGAGGGCTGAGCTTGGGCTGATGGATCGGGCGTGGTCCTTCGTCAAGTTAATCAATCGCACTAAATCCGCCGATGGCTCCCACAAGGGAGAGATCCATGG
Organism: Bryobacterales bacterium; assembly: GCA_965247305.1. Lineage (GTDB taxonomy): Bacteria > Acidobacteriota > Terriglobia > Bryobacterales > UBA6623 > CATQHP01. Next base: position 1,633,690 of record OZ252030.1, read on the forward strand.
CGACCTTGGTGTATCGAGACATTGAAGAAAAAGTTGGAGGCGGGAGCATGCCGGTTGCGCTCAGTGTGGATACCCTTGCGGGATTAAAAGATAAGGCTACCAGGATGCGGATTCACTCGGTCCGCTCGACCAGTGCGGCGGCAAGTGGGCACCCCACGACGTGCGCCTCGGCTGCCGAGATCATGACCGCACATTTCTTTTCGGTAATGCGTTATGACCCCAACAATCCCGGTAGCGAGGAAAATGATCTATTTATCCTTTCCAAAGGTCACGCCGCGCCGGTTCTCTACGCCGCCTGGACGGAGGCCGGATACTTTACAGAAGCCGACCTGTTGACGCTGCGAAAGATTGACTCCCAGCTTGAAGGCCATCCTCCGACGACGTTGCCGTTTGTCGATGTCGCCACCGGATCGCTTGGCCAAGGACTCAGCGTCGGTATTGGCATGGCGCACGCCTGCAAGCTTGACGGCAACGACCGGCGTGTATTCGTGCTCATGGGCGACGGTGAAATCGCGGAAGGCTCGGTTTGGGAAGCGGCCTCGATGGCCTCGCACGACAAACTCAACAACTTGATCGCCACCGTCGACGTCAACCGCCTCGGCCAGTCCCGCCCGACGATGCTTGAGCACGATATGGCAACGCACAAGGCGCGCTGGGAAGCTTTCGGCTGGCAGGCTCTGGTAGTCGACGGCCACGATATCGAAGCGCTTCTGAATGCCTACGAGACTGCGATGGCGTCGAGCGATACGCCGACCGTGATTCTCGCCAAGACCTACAAAGGCAAGGGTATTCCCTTCGCCGAAGACAAAGACGGTTGGCACGGCAAACCTTTCACCGGTGAATTGGAAACCGAGGCTCTCAGCGCGCTCAACGCGCAGCTTACCGGCGCCAATCTCGACTGGAAGCCGAACCTGCCCGCGGCGATTGAAAGCAACGGCGCGGGCCCGCAGCCGATGCCGGCGTCACCCTACGAAGTCGGCGGAGCAGCGGTGGCAACGCGCGAGGCTTACGGCGCGGCGCTTGAGGCACTTGCCAAAGTCGACAAGCGTATCGTCGGCGTCGATGGCGACGTCGGCAACTCGACGTTCACCACGACCGTAGCCAACGTCGATGAGAGCCGCTTATTGCAAGGTTTCATCGCCGAGCAGAACATGATCGGCGTGGCGATGGGTCTGGCCTGCCGCGGCAAGATCCCATTCGCATCGAGCTTTGCCTGTTTCCTCTCGCGCGGATACGACTTCATGCGCATGGCAGCGATCAGCGAGACGAACATCAAACTGGTCGGCACCCACGCCGGCATCTCGATCGGTGAAGATGGCGCCTCGCAGATGGGCCTCGAAGACGTCGCGATGAGCTGCGCATTGCCGAACTATACGGTGCTCTATCCCTCCGACGCGACGAGTGCCTGGCACGCCATCAAACTGGTCGCGGAAACCAACGGCCCGTCGTATGTCCGCACGGGCCGCCCCAAGACCGCGATTCTCTACGGCCCAGGCGAGACGTTCGAAATCGGCAAGGCGAAAATTCTGCGCCAATCAGACAGCGACCAAATCACGCTAGTCGGCGCCGGCGTCACGCTCTACGAAGCGCTCGACGCCGCTGACGAACTCGCTAAAGACGGCATCAACGCCCGAGTGATCGATCTCTTCAGCGTGCAGCCGATCGACAAAGGCACGCTCGTCGCGGCCGCCAAGGCCACCGGCGGAAATGTCATCACCGTCGAAGACCACTACGCCCATGGCGGAATCGGCGACGCGGTGTTATCAGCCCTGGCGGAAGAAGACGCCCACGTTCGCAAGCTCGCAGTGCGTGGAATTTCCCGCAGCGGCAAGCCGGCGGAATTGCTCGATATGTACGGAATTTCCGCCCGCCACGTCGTTGCGGCGGCCAAAGACATGATCGGCTAGCTTCCCGCTGACGAGCTTGTACCCCGGTAACTTGATCGCGTTCATGAAAGCAAGCTCTGAGTTTTGTGGAGCTTCGGTGACTGGCGCAATCGGTCGCGACATCCCTTCTTCATAGTGCAATCTTGTCCCGCGGTAGAACGCTCCCTCGGAGTATCTCACCAGTTTCAGTTTGGGCGTGCTTATGTATCGGAGCCGTCCAGACGATGACATTTAGTAGCGGTGAGTAACACTACGGAGACTGATCTCTACTCAGAATCGACGTCACTTTACCTCCGGCTTAGTCTTGGGCTAAGATTGGCCGATAAGAGAGCCGGAAGCCTCACGCATCGCTGTAAACGCCAATGATAAGTCGGGTGACCCAATGTCGAAAAAGTTGATAGTTGAATTCGATCAGACGCAGGCATCCGAAGTCGACGCGTTAATGACTAGGTCAGGATTTGGCAAGAAACTTGATCTATTTAGCAGCGCCTTTGGCGTACTGAGATGGGCATCTCGCGAGATCGCTCAGGGCAAACAAATAGGTTCGGTCGATCTTGAAACAGGCACCTTCTCTGAGGTTCGTTTCGAGTTCTTTGATAACGTACCGAAGAGCCAGGCAGAATCAACCGGCTAGAGCTTGCGCAGCGATTTGGTCTATTTGCCGTCGAGCACGATAGACTTTTCATTGGGATGTAGCGCGGGGTCGAGATTGTTGCTGGCACATCGGCCATCGCCCTCGGAGCACTTCTTGGTTATCTCGCACACGAAACTTACACCCTCAGTAAGTTCAGTTTGGCACTTTGTATTCGGCCTACTCGTCTCGATATCGCTCATTGTTCTGCACTACGCGACAGGTCTCCGCAGTCTGCTCTTCGGTATTCCACTAGATCGCGCGGAATTAGAGCTTAAGAAATTGCAGATCACTAAAATTGCGAAAGAAGTCGACGAGGGCGACCGCCATATCGTAGAACCCACAAGAGAGCAAGTCGATCAGCTCGTGTTCGACAAAGGCTGGCCTTTTTACGCAAAATACGAAACATCTGAAGCACGTACAATTGCACCTCGAGAAAAGAATGAATGAGGTCACGCACAACGAACTCAAGCTCCCTGGCTAGCCGGTCGGATCTCATCCTGAGGACAACCCTACGCCGGTCACGCTGTGCGACGGAACGCCGCTCCCGGATGTTCGCGGTTGCTCCCACGGCACCTCGAAAACCGACCTGCATGTTATCCTCGATGGGCGTCCAAACAGACGCTTTCCATCATGCGCGCACCTATCCGGACCCTCGTCTTTCTCGCCCTCCTGACCGGCTCTCTTTTCGCCCAATCGTCGACACAGACGACGCTGCGAAACCCGCCTGCCGACGCTGATCGCGTCCTACTCGTCACCTTTGGAATCGGTGACCGGACGCAGACCAACTGGGACGGCAAAATCGAAGTTTCAAACGGCGAACTCGTCGAGCTCATCGGCTACGAAATGGGCCTCGGCGACGTCATCCACCCGCCACGGCGATGGGAAATGTCGACGCGCCCTGCCTTCCCTTTCAGCCGCCGCAACCACGACGTCAATATTCTCGAAGACCTCAACCCCGAGACCTTTCTGACCCCGCGATTTCATGTTTACCTGAAGGGTTCCTCCGCCACGCGCGCGAGCATCACCACGACGCAAGGCAAGATCGATTTCGCGCTATCTGAAATCCCAACGGTGGGCGAGAAGACCTTTCTCGACGGGCGCGCCAAAGTCGCCGACTCGCCCCACGGCATGCTCATCGGACGCGGCGACACCGGTCCCGTCACCGAGCGCCTCACCGACAATGATTTTGCATCCGTCACCGTGGCTCAAGACGACACCGTTTGGGTCGCCTACACCGGCCACTCCGACGGAAGCGATCGCGTTTACGCGGACCGCGTTCTACCGGGCCGCAGCGGAGTCGAGACTAACCGCGCCCACGCCGTCAGCCCCGACGGTGGCGACGTCTATCGCACCGCCATCGCTGAAGACGCCGAAGGGAAGATCTGGGTCGTCTGGTCCGAACAAGTCGAAGGCAATTGGGACCTCTACGCCCGCGCCTTCGACGGCGAAACCTGGGGAACGATCGCCCGTCTGACAACCGCCTCGCAACCCGACATTCACCACAAAGTCGCCCGCGACCCCGACGGCCGCATCCACGTCACATGGCAAGGCGCGCGCGGCAACAAGTTCGGAATCTTCCACAAGTCCTTCGACATCGAGAACGGCTGGAGCGAATCGACCCGCGTCAGCAACCAAGACGCCGGCAACTGCTGGGAACCGTCAATCACCACCGACAGCAACGGTTCCGTCTACATCGGCTGGGACCAGTACAGCGAGGCCCGCGGCTACGACATCTTCCTCGCGCGCAAAGCCGGCAACGAGTGGGACCGCCCCAAGGCCATCGCAGCAACCGGTCGCTTCGAAGCCTACGTCACCCTCGCCGCCGACAACCAAGACCGCATCTGGCTCGCCTGGCACGAGTCCGGCATCAACTGGGGCAAAGACTGGGGCTATCCCCACGACATTCAAGCCAATGCCACGGGGCTCTATAACTCGCGCAACATCCGTATGGCTGTCTACCAGGGCGGACAACTGCGCGCCCCGGCGCAAAGCCTTGAGGACGCGCTGCCCGCGCCCGGCCCTGGCAATAACTTCTACGAATACCCGCAGCTAGCGGTTGACGGCTCGAACCGCGTCTGGGCGTTCTACCGCCATCGCCGCCCGATGCAGCACAACGTCTACTGGCGAACGCCGTCGCACCATGCTCTCTGGGAGGTCTACGCCAGTTGCTACGACGGCAACAAGTGGTCGGCGATGATGCTGATGCCCTACTCGACCGGACGCAACGACATGCGCGTCGATGTCGCCCGCGACGCTGACGGAAAGCTCGTCGCCGCCTACCCGACCGACCGCCGCAGTTTCCGCGACTTCGTCAACATGCTTCCCGATGTTTTCGCCGCGCGAGTCCCCGAGGTGGCGGGCGACGCCGTGAGCCCGCAACTAGCCGCCTTCAATCTGCCGCCGGCCCAAGCCGCCCGCCAACCACCAAACCGCCCGCGCCGCGAGATGCCCGCAAGCGAGCCGGTCCATCCAAACGGCGAAGCCGACGTCGCGGCGATTCGCGACTACGTCTACGAAGTCAACGGCAAGCGCTACAAGATCTACCGCGGCGACATGCACCGTCACACCGAGATCTCGTGGGACGGCTACAACGACGGTTCCACCGAAGACACCTATCGTTACGCGCTCGATCCCGGAGCCCTCGACTTCATCGCCATCACCGAACACAACTTCGGTGTCGCCGATGAGTACGACTGGCACCGCAGCCAGAAGTACGTCGATATCTTTCGCGTTGGCGCCTCATTCGTGCCGCTCTACGGCTACGAGCGTTCGATCAAGTACCCCAACGGCCACCGCAACGTGGTTTTCCCTTACCGTGGCGCGCCGATCCTCGACTACCAGCACTACGAGTGGTCGCTTGGCACCGCCTATCAGCGCCAGGGCGCCGAGCGCTTCTTTGCCTACCTACGCAAGTACAAAGCGATCGCGATGCCGCATACTTCGGGGACCGACATGGGTACCGACTGGGGTGACTACGATCCTGAAGTCGAGCCGATCGTCGAAATCTACCAGAGCGACCGCAACAGCTACGAGTGCGACGGCTGCTGGCGTTCGGCGCCGAAGGATGACGTGCCCAAGCAGTACGGCGGCTACCGTCCCGATGGCATGGTGTCCGTCGCCTGGGAAAAGGGTTATCGCTTGGGCGTCCAAGCCAGCTCCGACCACCTCGCGACGCACACGTCGTACTCCATGCTGCTGGCCGAAGAAAATTCCCGCACCGGCCTAGTCGACGCTATCCGTGCCCGCCACACCTACGGCGCGACCGACAACATCATCGTCGATTTTCGGCTCGTCGAAGGCGACCGCGAGTACCTGATGGGCGAAGATGTTGCCATTGCGGGGACGCCGAAATTCCGGGTCCACATCGAAGGAACCGACAACATTGGCGAAGTCGAGATCGTAAAAAATAACGAGAAAGTCTACGGCCAAACCCCGGGGACCAAGATCGTCGATTTCGAATACGCCGACAGCGGCAAACCAGGCGAAGAAGCGGATTTCTACTACGTTCGCGTGCGCCAAGCCGACCGCGATAAGCAGGTCGCTTGGGGTTCACCGATTTGGGTAACCGGCCAATAACCCGCAGCCCACCACTACTTCTTTTCGACGCCGAAATTGTGCGCCGCGACAGCTCCGTAGGCCCCGGCCGCGGAGTAGTTGGTGATCGCAAAGGTCTTAAAAAGCGCGGCGTTCTCGCTTTTCTTAAGAATCCGCCGCTGAACTAAGAAAAATCCACCGCCGATCGCGCCCTTGAGTATCCCCGCTCGTTTAGAGTTGAAACTGCCTTGCGAATCGCGGAGCAACGGGTTGAGCTCTTGCTTGCCGGCCGAAGATCTCATGTCGAGGACGCTGGCGGCGGCGAACGCAACCCAACTGCCGATCCAGGCGCGCTTCCAGCGGCGAGTCGAGGCTGAGATCGGTTCCGAGATTACGCTGCGGCGCTCGACGTGGTTTTGGCGGACCGCCGAAACATACTCGGAGCGCTCCTGCGCGGCCAAGTTCGACAGCAAACCAGTTGAAACCAAAACAGTAGCCAAACACCGGCAAAATTTCGTCATTGCATCTAAGGTGCAACACCTAGGGCCCCCCGTAAATGCCCTTAGGGGCCTAGTTGGCATTGCCCTTAGGGGTAGTCCTTCCGCTCCACCGGACTAAGGCTTGCTAACCAAAGGGTCGCTGGCTGCGTAGTATGATTAGAGGCGATTATGGGTTCTCGAATGAAGGTTAGTGTCATCTTTAGCTCCTTCTTGATGACGGTCTTGCTCGTCGTTGGGGCTGTCCTCGGGAAGAGCGAGGAGAAAGAGGGCGCTTACCGGCCTTTGGCGGTCTTCACCGAAGTTCTCGCGAGAATCAAGAGCGATTACGTCGAAGATCCCGATATCCCAAAAGTCACCGAGGGCGCGCTGCAGGGCCTGGTAGAATATCTCGATCCCCAGTCGAGCTACCTGTCAGCCGAGCAGTACGGGGAATATCTCAAAAGCCTCAAGAATGACGACGGCGGGACGGGGCTGGCGACCGGAATGGTTGTCCACAAGCGTGTCAACTACACCACAGTCATGGCGGTTTTGCCCGGCTCGCCGGCGGACGAAGCAGGAATCCAGGCAGGCGACCTGATCGAAGCCGTAGGGGAGATGAGCACTCGCGTGATGCCACCCGCCTATCTGCTGAGTAAGCTCAGCGGAGAGCCCGGCGTGAATGTCAACGTCATGATTCGCCCGGCCGGTGACTACGACTCTCCAAAAGAGCACCAGTTAAGGCGCACGACGGTGCGGCTCCCAGACGTCGAATCGGAAATGCTTGAAGACAACGTCGGGATCATAACCGCCAAAGCCCTGACGGAAAAACACGTGAAGCAAATTGCCGCCGAGATCAAGAAGCTTGAGTCGAGTGGGGCGACGAAGCTGGTACTTGATGTTCGAAGCAGCTTGATCGGCGAGATCAGCGACGGCATTCAGCTCGCAAATTTGTTCCTCGACAGCGGAACCATTACCTCGGCGAAAGGCCAAAGATACCCCGAGAAGACCTATACGGCTGACGAAGCCTCGACGCTAACCGCGTTGCCCGTGGCCTTCATCATCGACCGCCCAACGGCGGGTGCGGCCGAGATCGCAGCCGCGGCAATCCTTCAGAATTCTCGCGGAGATGTCATAGGCGAGAACAGCTACGGTCTGGCGGGTGTGCAGGAAACTATCGAACTCGACGACGGCGCTGCTCTATTACTCTCGGTCGCGAAGTATTACGGCCCCAACGGCAAGGCGATACACGACGAAGGCCTAGAGCCCAACCACCTCGTTGCGCCGAGAGACCTGCGTAAGTTTCGTGAATTTCAACGCGGCGGACCGCAGCTAAACGAGCCAGACCGTCCGCAAGTAATCGTGCCCGTGCCGGAAGACACGGAAGACCCATTCATCAAAAAGGCGCTCGAAGTCTTGAACGGATAGCCGCGGCTCAAAGCTCGTGGTAGAGACCCGGCAGACTCCGCAGCAGCAGTCGTGACCAGTCCCAGCCTGTCAGCCCGTCAAAGCTGATCTCGGCCTTGATTTCGTCCGCCGACTTGCCGGCTCGTTTAAGCTCACTAAATCGAGTGCGAAAGACTCCGTAGTCTGCCCGCCACGTCGCCATATCGCTGCGTTTTCCAACCGGTGAGAACGGCGCTGACAAACTAGACCACAGAACGGCGTTTTAAAGCCGTTCAAGGGCGGCGGAAAATTAGACCGCCCGGGTGGTCCGCTGGCATCCATTCGGTGTTTTGTGGAACACGGGAAGGATGTATCGCGTGGAGCTATATGCTCAAGTACGGCGCAGTGTCTACGTCGAAGGGCTGAGTGAACGCGAAGCCGCCAAGCGGTTTGGCTTAGCGCGGGAGACGGTGCGCAAAATGCTGCGCTACGCTGCTCCGCCGGGCTATCGGCGGAGCAAACCGGTGAGACGGCCGAAGCTCGAAGCGTTCACCGGAATCATCGATCAGATCCTGCTCGACGATCAGCAACAACCAAAGAAACAACGTCACACCGCGAAACGCATCTTCGATCGCCTACGCGAGGAGTACGATTTCAGCGGTGGCTACACGATCGTCAAGGACTACGTCCGCGAGAAGAAGCTCGGTGGACAAGAGATGTTCGTGCCACTGGCGCATCCGCCCGGCGACGCGCAGGCCGACTTCGGCGAAGCGGTTGTCGTTATCAATGGAGTCCAGCGCAAGGCGCACTTCTTGGTTGTCGATCTGCCGCACAGCGACGACGCCTTCGTTAAGGCCTTTCCCGCCGAGACGACGGAAGCCTTTTGCGAAGGACACAACGCCGCGTTTCGTTATTTCGACGGCGTGCCACGCAACATCGTCTACGACAACACGACGCTGGCGGTGGCAAGGATTCTCGGCGACGGCACGCGCAAACGTACGCGGGTGTTCAGCGAACTGCAGTCGCACTACCTGTTCGCCGATCGTTTCGGGCGTCCGGGCAAGGGCAACGACAAGGGAAAAGTCGAAGGGCTAGTGGGCTTCGCACGGCGCAATTTCATGGTGCCGATCCCGAGATTCGAGAGTTGGGAAGCCTTCAACGAACACCTCGAAGAGAAGTGCCGAGCCAACCGTGAACGGCGTTTGCGACGGCACACCGAAACCGTCGGCGAACGCTTCGAGCGCGATCGGGAAGCGCTCTTGCCCTTGGCACCGACAGCCTACGATGCCTGCGACAAACGCTCGACAAGGGTGACTTCGTTGTCGCTGGTGCGCTACGCGACAAACGATTATTCGGTGCCAACGCGTTACGGCCACCGCCAGGTCCTGATCAAAGCCTACGTGGATGAGGTAGTGATCTGTTGCGGCAGCGAAGAGATCGCCCGCCATCAGCGCAGCTATGAACGTGAAGAGTTGGTTTTCGATCCGCTGCACTACTTGGCGTTGTTGGAACGCAAGACCAACGCGCTCGATCAAGCCGCGCCGTTGGTCGGCTGGGAGTTGCCGCCGGAGTTTGCGAAGCTGCGACGACTGCTCGAATCGCGGTTGGACAAAGCGGGCAAGCGCGAGTACGTACAGGTCCTGCGACTGTTGGAGGACTTCCCCCTTGAGCACGTCGCAACGGCGGTGCGCCAAGTCTGTCTACTGGGAACGATTGGCTTTGACGCCGTCAAGCATCTACTGCTGTGCGCGATCGAGCAACGTCCGCCGAAGCTCGACTTAACGAAGTATCCCCACCTGCCGACGGCTCAGGTCGAGCAGACGTCGCCGGCATCCTATCTGGCGCTGCTAGCAGGAGCAAGCTGATGGCGAAGTCGAGAATGCTGCTGGAAACCCACCTGAAAGCGCTGCGGCTGCCGACCTTCCTGCGCGAGTACGACAAACTGGCTCGGCGCTGCGCCGCCGAAGGCTTGGACTTTCGGGACTTCCTACAGCAACTCTGCGAGCTGGAACTGGTCGATCGCGAGCAGCGGGCGACCGAGCGTCGCATCAAGGCCGCCAAGTTCCCGGTGACGAAGAGTCTCGACACGTTCGACTTCTTGGCCATACCCTCGGTGAACAAGAAGCTCGTTCTGGAGCTGGCGCGCTGTGAGTTCATCGACCGCCGTGAGAACGTCTTGGCGCTGGGGAACTCCGGCACCGGCAAAACGCATATCGCCTTGGCGCTGGGACTGGCAGCTTGTCAGAGCGGCTATCGCACACGTTTCACCACCGCCGCGGGATTGGTCCATGAACTGCTCGAAGCCCGTGACGAACGGCAACTACTACGGGTCCAGAAACAACTTGCCAAGCAGGATCTACTGATCGTCGATGAACTGGGCTATGTGCCGCTGTCGAAGACCGGGGCAGAGCTGCTGTTCGAGATCTTTTCGCAGCGCTACGAACAGGGCTCGACGTTGCTGACCTCGAACCTGCCGTTCACCGAGTGGACCGAGGTGCTGGGTTCCGAACGCATGACCGGCGCTCTGCTTGACCGGCTCACGCATCACGTCCATATCCTCGAGATGAACGGCGACAGCTACCGCCTCAAGCAAAGCAAAAAGAAGCGCCCGCGCTCTTCAAACTGACCCGCCGGCCGCTCGCGCCGGTTTGCGTGGGCCGTCTTCCACTACGCCTGGGCCGCCCTAAAGGGCGTCCTCAGGCTCCGTTCCAGCCGTCCCACGCAAACCGCTGGATCCCCGCCAACTGGTCTATTTTTGCTCCGCCGAAGCGGTCTACATTTACTCCGCCCTTGACAAACCGGCCCGTGGCCGGGAATAACGGTGTCGAAGTCGAGTTGAAGTACTTGGCCGATCGTCTGATCCCAGTCGACCGCGCTTCCGCCATTGCCATAGTCGATAAACGGGGCCCCGCGGATGAACATATCTCCGGTGTGAACCACCTTGAGGTGCGGGAAGTACACGACCGCATCACCGCTGGTGTGCGAGCGCCCGAAGTGCATCACGCGAATCTCCTTGCCGCCAAGGTAGAGAGAGGCCTCGTCGTTAAATGTCAGCCGCGAGGCTCCTGCTTGCGAATTCTTCAACACGTTTGCGCGCGCGTTCTTGTGCATCACAATTTCCGCCTGTTTGAGTAGCTTGGCGTTGCCACCGGAATGATCGCCGTGATGGTGGGTGTTGATCACGTAGCGAACCGGCTGGCTAGTAACGCTCTTAACCTTCGCGAGGATGTTCTCCACATCGCGATCGAACTTGTCGTCGATCAGCACAACGCCCTCGTCCGTAACGAGCACACCGATATTTCCGCCGCCGCCAATGATGACGTGAAGATCATCGGCGACCTTCTCGATCGAAAGAGCAGCGGGTTGTGCGGCGCCCTTGCGTTGTTGAGTCCACGCGACCCAAAGGCTTCCGATCGCCAAGAAAGTAACAGCCAAGCGTATCGACATCGTTTTGCTCATCAAAGTAACCTCGGGGTGAATCATAGCAAGCACGCTACTGGACCGCTCCGGTCTGCACAGCCGAAGGATCGATCTTGATCTCGCCGAACGCGGATTCGTACTGCGCCAGGTTTTGCGACAAGACCGTGTGTAGCGCTTTTGCCTGTTGTGGGCTCAAGTAAACTCCCTGGAATGCACGGATCTCTACCTCGGTTGGCGTTGTTTGGTTAAGCCGTCCGAACTGTAAGAAAAAATCCCATAGGTTGACTCGCACCTGGACGCTGTTGGCGTATTCTTCGCGATAGCCTTCATGCTCCACAATGCGGACATTCGGGTTTGGTTTGTCGTTCATCTGCCTATGATGCTAGCGCACCGGCTGGCTCTGATATTCTGAATCTCCACGTGTTTGCAGGTCATCAACAGCGCGCTGCCGTCCTCTTTGCGGCCGCCGATATTGTCTTGACTGCGATGGCCTTCGAGGCGGCGTATCAGACCCGCGCGATGCTGCCGCTACGGCCGTTTTCGATCGATCCATCAATTCGATGGCTAATCTTGATCGCGGCTGTCTTGGGGTTGGTCGGAGTCGGCCGCGCAATGGGTATCTACGCGCGCCTTTACACCGGGAATGCCCGCCGAGCTGTTGTCGACACGATTCAGCAGATCGTAGTCGCGATGATCGCTTTGATGGCGCTGCTGTATCTGCTCAATCTAGAAACGCCCATCAGTCGCCCATTCATTGCCCTATTTGTTGGATATCTGGCTCTCGCGCTCGGGGGCTACCGCGCAGCCGCCGGCGGGTTTCGTGGCGAACTGCGCAAGGCATTTGGAGCAGAGGCCTCATTCATCGTTGTTGGCGACGGCGAAAAGGCGCTTGAGATGGCCCGTGAGCTCGAGGCCGCCGAGCACTATGGCGTGCGGCTATTGGGAATCATCGACTGTGGCAGCGAACTTGGCGAGTCGCAGCAGCTCATCGAGCAGTATCCCGTATATCCGCTCGATGAGCTGCCGCGATTGCTCAAGGAGCAAGTTATTGACGAGGTCGTGTTTGCGGTTCCAGGCGAAAGACTTCGTGAGCTCGAAGGAACTTTCGTCTTGTGCGACGAGCACGGTGTAAGAACACGGCTCGTTGCCGATTTCTTCCCCCACGTCCACAGCCGGATGTACTTTGATCGATTTGGTACCAAGCCGCTGCTGACGTTCTCGACTTCGCCCAGCGATGAGCTGCGGCTACTGACAAAGCGGATTTTCGACATCGTTCTAGCCACCGTGAGTCTTGTTTGCTTAGCCATTCCCATGGCTCTTCTCGTCCTCGTTGTGAAGCTCACATCGAAGGGCCCGGCGATTTTCGAACAACTCCGCTGCGGATTGAACGGACGCGTTTTCAAGTTCTACAAATTCCGTTCGATGGTCAACAACGCTGAAGCACTGCGCCCCGATGTCGAGCACCTCAATGAAAAAGACGGGCCCGTATTTAAAATCGCCGCCGACCCACGATTGACCGGCGTCGGCGGCTTTCTGCGCCGTTACTCGATCGATGAATGGCCCCAGTTTTGGAACGTTCTTAAGGGCGACATGTCTTTCGTCGGCCCGCGCCCGGCCGTGCCGTCTGAAGTCGAGCGCTACGAGATATGGCAGCGGCGACGCCTTAGAATGCGCCCCGGGCTGACCTGCCTGTGGGCCGTTCAGGGCCGTGACAAATTAGACTTTGAAACCTGGATGAAATTAGACCTCGAGTACATCGATAGCTGGTCGCTGTCACTCGATATGAAGATCTTGCTGCAGTCGATCCCCAAGGTCGTGGGCGGCAAGGGCGCCAGTTAGCGAATCGACTGAATCCGCGATCCGCAACGTAATTCTTGCCGCGTCATCTAACTAGACGAACGGAGGCGAACCGATGATCCGAATACGAAAAGCAGACGAGCGTGGACACGCCGATTACGGCTGGCTCGATACTCACCACACCTTTTCCTTTAATACCTTCCACGATCCGGAGTACGAAAAGTTTCGTGTTCTAAGGGTCATCAACGAAGATCGGATTGCCGCTGGACAGGGCTTTGGCTCGCATCCGCACCGAGACATGGAAATCATCAGCTACGTGCTTGAGGGCGGCCTGGAACATCGCGACAGCATGGGCACGGGATCTGTGATTCGTCCGGGCGAACTGCAACGAATAAGTGCCGGGACTGGGGTATCTCACAGTGAATACAACGCCTCAAAAACCGACGCCGCCCACTTCTATCAAATCTGGATTCTCCCCGACAAGAAAAATGCTGAGCCAAGCTACGAACAGAAGTCGTTCCCAGCCTCGGATCGCGAGGAGCGAATGCAACTCGTCGTCTCCCCGGACGGCGCCGAGGGTTCCCTCACGATTCACCAGAATGCGCGCATGTATCTGGGTAATTTAGGCGATGGGGCGCATGTCGCTCATACCCTGGATGCAAACCGCCATGCCTGGTTGCAGATAGTGCGCGGCCGCGCCACGCTCAACGGCGAGCAGCTCGAAACAAGCGACGGCGCGGCGATAAGCGGTGAGTCAGAGCTTCGAATCGACTCACAAAGCGAGGCAACGGACGTGATGTTGTTCGATCTGCCATAAGCTGGTTTTATGGACCAGTTTCTCAACGAATCAACCATCGCCCTAGTCACCGAGTACGCGGTGCGCGCGATCGGCGTACTGCTGCTGCTAGCTGTTGCCGCGATTGTCGCTCGCTGGGTCAGCGGTCGAGTCTTGCGTCTACTGCAGGCTGCGGATTTTGACATCACTTTACGTCGCTTCTTGTCGACGCTAACGCGCTACTCGATCTTGCTCATTGCCGTGCTGATGTCGCTCAGCGTATTCGGAGTCGAGACCACGACTTTCGCCGCCCTACTCGGGGCGACGGGTTTCGCTATAGGTCTGGCGTTCCAGAACTCGCTCTCGAACTTCTCCGCCGGAGTGATGATGCTGGTGATTCGGCCTTTCGACGTGGGCGATACGATTCGTGCTGCCGGCGAATTTGGAAAGGTCGAGCTGATTGCGCTTTTTACGACGCGCATTGACACTTTCGACAATCGCCGCATCACCATACCGAACTCGCAATTATTCATCGGAGCGATCGAAAATCTCTCCTTTCACGATGTGCGCCGCATCGACGTTTCAGTGGGTACAGCATACGAGGCCGACATCGACGAGACCCGCCGCGTACTCGAGAAGACCGCAAAGGCTGAGCCGCTGCAACTCGAAGATCGCGACGCCGACGTGGTTCTCGGGGGCCTAGGAAATTCCGCGATTGATTGGCGCGTTAGCATATGGGTCAACAGTAGTGACTTCGGAACTGTGAAACAAAGCCTAACCCGCAACATCAAGGTCGCGCTCGACACTGCGGCGATTGGGATTCCTTATCCTCAAATGGATGTTCACGTCGCAACGTAGCCCGCATTTCTCACCACCTGGCGAGAAATCCGAGGTAGCCAGTTGAGCCCCTTCAGACAACAATCCGCACGTTCCCCGAGCGCCGAGTCACTTTCTGCTTATCGAAGTACTCAAGCAGCGGGATGGCATACTTGCGACTCACGCCCGCGAGTTCCTTGAATTCCGGTACGCTGATTTCTTTGCCGCGAAGTGGCGCGAGCGACTTCTTCAACTCGGCCAACGCGTCGCGGTGAAAAACGAGTTCGTCAGTCACTTTCACCAGATGCCCTTCTCTCAGCAGAGTTTGCAGAATTCGACGTGAGCGCGCCGCATCGATCTTGAGCGTCGGCGAGAACTCTTTCAGCCCCGGTACCTTGAGCCCCGCGCTTTCGAATCCCGTCAGCATCTTCTTGCGCGCCTCTTGCTCGTCGGCCTGCATCACGATGCGGTGGCCCGCTAGGCGGATCAGTTCCCCGTCGATTTGTATTTTCTTGGCAGATAACAGTTTCGCGATCAAGTAGCTCGCGAACACTTCCGGGACCTCGCTAAGTTCGCTACTTCTTATCGCTTCGGTCGATGCCCCCGGGTGCAGTGGGTTTTTCTTGTGGAATGCAGCCAGGGCGTCGAGCAGACGACGCTCGCCGTCCGCGATCGCTGCTCTCGAGGCGATCCACAACGGCTCGCGGCGAATCACGGTTACTGACGATGAACTCTCAGCGATCGCAGAGAGTTCCTCAGCCGGCCGGCCGCTACGCGCAACCAGTTCGATCACTCCGACTCCATGCGGGTATTGCTCCGCCAGGGCCTCGAGTTTGTCGGCCTGGCTGCCCGCATGCAGCGCCTCGAGCAACGGTCGCCAATTGTCCTTTTGGCGATGTCGCGGAGCCATAGGGTCGAGCACCACGCCGCCGGCGATCGTGATCAGTGGAGAGAATTGCCTAAGAATGAAGCGATCGCCCGGCAATGCAAACACATCCGCGTCGAGGCGAAGTTGAACGAAACCCTGCGAACCCGCCGCCAGCGCCAGCCTGCTGCCCTCCCGGTCGAGAAGGTAGACGCGGCCAACCGTCTCGGCAGTCCCCACGTGGAGATGCACTGGCGCGCCGTGTTTAAGCGCCTTGGCGGACGGCAGTAGTTCGAGATGCGCGTCGAACTGCTTTGTCGAGCGGAACAGTCCCGGCTCGACGAGTGTCAGCCCGCGCCGCAGATCATCTTTGTCGACGCCGCTAAGATTGATCGCCGTACGCTGACCGGCTGTCGCCGCGCCGGCCTTGTCGCCGTGAACCTGGACGCTTCGGATGCGCCCTCGGCTGCCACCCGGTTGGATCTCCACTTCCGCCTCGGTTGTTAACTTTCCAGACGTCAGCGTGCCCGTAACGACCGTGCCGAAGCCCTTCATCGAAAACACACGATCGATTGGCAGCCGCGCAAAACCTCGCACGGTTTTTGCGTCGATTTCGCGCCCCGCGTCGAGCAACGCGCTACGAAGCTCGTCCAATCCATCGCCGCTCTCCGAACTCACGGCGATCATTGGCGCGGACTCTAGAAATGATCCCTCAACGTATTCGTCGACCTCGAGCTTGACGAGCTCAAGAATATCTTCGTCGACCAAATCAGCCTTGGTTAATACCGTGATGCCCCGCCGAATTCCCAGCAGGCGACAAATATCGAAGTGCTCACGGGTCTGCGGCATCACCGATTCGTCAGCCGCGATCACCATCAGCACAACGTCGATGCCACCGACGCCGGCGAGCATGTTTTTGATGAACCGTTCGTGACCCGGAACATCGACGAATCCGAGCCGCAGATCGTCGCTCAGTTCTAGGTGGGCAAAGCCGAGATCGATGGTTATTCCGCGGCGTTTTTCTTCATCCCAACGATCAGCATCGATGCCAGTGAGCGCGCGCACCAGCGATGTCTTGCCATGGTCGATATGTCCCGCGGTACCAACGATAATGTGCTTCGGGTCGGCCATTCGATTCAATTCAAGTCACGAGGGTGCCATTTCTCGCCCGGCTTTGCAGTGTAGCGCGAGCGCGTCAGCCAGAATAGAGAAAGAATCGATGCTATCGCGTCTCGCGTTACTGTTCTCGATCTTGGCTGCCCACGTGTTGGCACAGCCTATCGAGATTGAAAACTCCTTCGGGGGAATATCCGTCGAGATCGCCACGGGCCGCCAGCTACTGGTCAATCAAAGCGGTAGGACGCGTAAGGCCACGCGAGACGACATCGCGGTCAGCCAGACGCCCGAGGTAGTTCGAGTCGAAGTCCGCCCTCACGACGGCGAGGCTGTCGATCTCTTCGTGACGGTCCCGTTTGGAATTCCGCTCTCTGTCAAAACAAAGAGCGGCGATATCGAGATTGTCGGCATGATGCGAGAGTTATCAATCACGACGTTGAGCGGCGCTGTGACAATCGCCGCACCCTGGGACATCACGCGTCTCGACCTCGACGCGCAGCAAAAGCCGGCACGAATCGAGGTGCCGCCCCGTTCGAACTTCATGCAGTCCACCATTCCCATCGGTCCAAACGTATCCATATGGCGTCTTCGCGATCGGCTCAAGGTTGACGCGATATCCTACGGCGATATCGATGTCGAGCTTGAGCACTCGCCCAAGCTCGTTTTGAAAACCTACGTGCCGCCGGACGATTGGCCGCTGAAGCCGCATCTCCGCGCCAAAGACGTTGCCGATCGTCTGCTGGCTCAAAGGAAACAGCGTGAACGTGGCAAGCCCGCGCCACCAAGTTCCGTCGCGTCCACCACGCCAAATTCCCTAAACCCTCAAAGCGAGGCGCTATTCGTTTCTGATGTACGCATGGTGAGCCTGACCGTAGCAGTGAGCGACAAGCGAGGTCGCCCCGTGACTGATCTCAACCCCAGGGAATTTACGGTCGAGGAAGACGGCCTACCTCAGAAAGTCACCGTCGCGACGACCGATACGGCGCCTTTCAACATGGCGATCTTGCTCGATCTCAGCGGCAGCACGAGCATCGACCGTGGGCACATGCGGGCCGCAACGGTCAAGCTGATTCAACTAGCCGGCGAGAACGATCGGGTCGCGCTCTACGCGCTCGCGGGAGGGATGTTCCACACCATCGCGAGATTGACGACCGACCACCAGTCACTCATCGAAAGCGTTAACCATTTGCCGCGTGCGAGTGGCGGCTCACCGCTGTGGGACATCATCGCTCTGGCCTACGGCGAAGAACTGATCGATCACGAAGGCGAGCGCAATGCCCTGATCGTAATCAGCGACGGTATCGACAACCGAATTAGCAACCAAGACGCACCCTCGGCGATTACAGCCGATCGGCTCGCGAACGCCGCGCGTGAGATGGACGCTCGCATCTACCCGATATTTCTGCGCTCCGGCGAGCGCTTCGCCCGCAGGTGGTCGGCGAAGGCTCGTAGCCGCATGGACACGCTCGCGGAAATTACCGGCGGGCGCCTGTTCCCAGCGCTTTCAATCGCCGACGTCGAGCCAGTGTTACCCATGTTGGCCGAAGAATTACGCAGCGTCTACTCGGTCGCATACTACCCAGGCAACCAAACTTTTGACGGGGCCTGGCGCCGCGTGAAGCTCGATGTGGCTCGCAAGGATCTCGCGATTCGGGCGCGCCCGGGCTATTTCGCGCGCTAGGCGACCATGTAGACTCGCTCGTTGCGAATTGAACTATACTCGAATCCTCGTATGTTGAAATCGAAACTTCTGAGTTCTTGCGCAGCCCAGCGGCTGTCCGCGGTGCAGACTACAGTCGCAATTGTCGCCGTTGCTGCGCTTGGCCTAGCGTGCTCACAGAGCCCGCAGTCAGAGCCGCCGCCGTTTCAGCCAGTATCTACCGTCGGTCAATTGATGCACGATGTTGTCTATCCGCACGCCCATCAAGTGTGGAAATCCGTCGGCACCATAGTCACCGCGGAAGGCACCGAAGAGATCCGGCCTCGTAGCGACCTGGAATGGGAGGACGTGCATAGCGGCGCAAGGACGTTGATGGAAGCGGGCAACCTGCTCATGATGGACGGCCGGGCCATCGACAACGAAGCCTGGATGGAGCACTGCCGCGAGCTAATCGAGGCCTCGGCGACGGTCCTCAAATCCGCCGAAGCCTACGACGCCGACGCGGTTTTTACCCAAGGCGAGTTGATCTACAACGCCTGCCAAAACTGCCACCGGGACTACCGGCCTAAAGAGGATCCCAACATGATTCGCACCCAGTAGTTTTAGCCCGCATTTTTCATTACGTGGCGGGAAATGCGGGCTAGAGCATTTCCAGTAACGGCGTAGACCGCTCTTGAATGAAAAGCGGTCTATGCCATTCCTGAAAATGCTCTAGCCCTCGTCGAGCACCTTGTCACAGGCGCGCATTGCTAGCGCGATCAGGGTCAACGTTGGATTCTTGTCAGGGTTCGTACAGAACACGCTACCGTCCACCAGCGATACGTTCGGTGAATCCCAAACTTGGCCAAACTCGTTTGTGACCGACGATCGGCGGTCGCTCCCCATCCTCGCCGTGCCGAGTTCGTGGATGTGCGAGCCGCCCGCAATCATGCCCGCGCGACGTCGGCTGTGGTCTGGGTTTTCGAATATCGTGCCGCCCGACGCTTCGAGAATCCGCGCCAACTCGACCCGCATATCCTCAGCCATTTTGTAGTCGTTCTCCGACCACTCAAAGTGGATACGCAATACCGGCACGCCCCAGTCATCGACGACGTCGCGGTCAATCTCGACGAACGATTTCGGATTGGGATAGGACTCGCCGGTACACTTGATGCCGACAAACGCTCCGAAGTGCTCGCGCGCGGCTTTCTTGAAATCTGCTCCATAGCCGGGCAAGTAGCGGTTGACATCGCGGGCGAACGCGCCTGAAGGCATCGGCATTCCGCCATAGACTTCGACGTGGTAGCCACCAGCAAAATCGTGCTTATACTTCGAGCGATCGTACTTCCACCAGGGAACCATCACGTGCCCTGAATGAATGCCGTCTTCATTGAATCGATTACGGTCGCGCAACCGCGGCAAGATGCCGAGCGTATTGCCCGTTCCAACCGTGTCAGTTAAGTTGCGGCCGAGTTCACCACTTGAGCCACCAAGCCCGTTGGGGTGAAAACGGCTCTTCGAGTTGAGCAGCAGCCGCGTCGTCTCAAGCGTCCCGCCGGCGATAAAAATGTGCTTCGCCTTGATCTGCCGCTCGCTCTTGGCAATGCGATCGATGTATGAAATTCCGTCGGCGCGGCCCCGGCCGTCCACCGTGATTTCGCGCGCCATCGAATCCGTTAAGAGCGTCAATCGACCGGACCGCAAAGCGGGTTCAATCGACCAATGGATCGAGCCATACTTCGAGCCCGTCGCGCAGCCGCGATCGCATTGCCCACACCAGTGGCAAGCGGGGTGTTCGCCATGGTTCTGTGTCAAGACTGCGCGCCGCACCGGAATCATCGGAATCCCCAGCTTGCGCGCTCCGGTCGTCAATATTGTTTCGTGACACTTAGGCTTCATCGCCGGCAGAAACTGGCCGTCTGGAAGACTCGGAATGTTCTCGACCGAGCCGGAGACGCCGAGGAACTTTTCGGCTTGGTTGTAATACGGCTCGATGTCCTTGTAATTGACCGGCCAGTTGACGCCCATGCCGAACTCGTCGTGCGTCCGAAAATCCCACTCGGCCAGCCGGTAGCTGTGGCGACCCCAGTTGTTGGTACGTCCGCCGAGCGTGCGCGCTCGCATCCAGACAAACTCATCGCCGTCGGCAACCACGTACGGCTCGCCGGGCAGGCGGCGTCCGCCGAGATGCCGGTTCATTGATCGGCCGCGGTCGGCGTAATCATACGGCCATTTGTGTTCGGCGTAATCGCGCATCGGGTCCAACCTCGGACCCGCTTCGAGCATCACAACTTCAAGCCCCGCGTCGATTAACCGCTGCGCCGCCGTGCCACCGCCGGCGCCGCTGCCGACGACGATCGCGTCGTAGACCTTGGCTGGGCGAATGACTTGCATTTCAGCCCTTGCCCTCCCAGATCGACTCGACCGTCTCTGACCAAGGGCCCACGTTCCAACGGCCAAAAGCGCCAAGCGCGGAATGCTCGTCGTCGCCCATGTGGACTTTCACGTCGATCACCGCTGGGCCCTCATGTTGTTGAGCCTGTTCCAAGCAGTCGTTGAGCGAATCGATTGAAGCCTCGGCACGGATCCCTCGGCAGCCCATCGACTCGGCCAGTGCGGCAAAATCTACCGCCTCAATTTGTTGCGCATCGAGAGTCGCGAACTGGCCATAATCCTGCGCCCGTTGCAGCGAAGTTATCGCGCCCATTGCTTGGTTGTCGAGTACGACCACGCTGCAATTCGAGCGGTGCTTGACCATGTCGCGGACGGCCTGCGCCTGCATAAGAAACGAACCGTCACCGATGATCGCCGTTGGGTATTTGCCGTCCGCAACAAGCCCCAACCCAAACGCCGCGCAGATGCCAAACCCCATGCAAGAATTGCCGGTTTCATTGAGCCAAGTCTTGGGTTCAAGATGGCGGCAAATTTGGAATCCGTGGGCCTGTACGTCGCCCGCGTCGAAAATTTTGATGCCGCGATAGCCATTGATGTGCTCGTCGATCGCGCGGATCGCGGCGGGTTGGGTGAGCTTGCCTGCGATCAGCGGATTGCGATAAAACCCGTCGAGATAGCGCTGCCACTTTGTCTTAGCGCGCCGCAGCGAATCGACCCAGCGGCGATCGGGCACGGGTCTTGGGCCGCGCCGCACTCGGCGTAAGATCTCTTCGAGTGTCGCCCGCGCATCGCCGACCACAGCCAAACCCTCGTAGCGTTGTGCTTCGATCTCGTTGAGATTAATGTTGATGAAATCGCGCGCCTTGGCGTAAAGCGTGCCCGAGCAGTCGGCCTGGCAGACGCCTCGCCCGCCGACGTTGATAACGAGCGTCGCGTTTTCGGCGGCAAAGTTTCCAGAAATCGATCCCTTTGAGCCGGCCGGCCCAACGTTAAGCCCGAAGTCCGACTCGACCACATCCATCGCCACCGGGCCCATAACGACCGCGGCGCCGATGCGGTCCGCCAAGCTCTTGATCACATCGCCGCAGCCCACGGCGCCGCCGCCGATGCGCATGGCGATTTTGTTGTGTTTGCGGATCAGCCCTACGGCGGCCTTCACCGCCGCGGCATCCGGGCGAAGTCGAGCAGTCGGCTCATCGACGCGCCGCCGCAACATCGCCAGATTGTAATCATGCGCAGTAGCCTGCAAATTCATTGGCAAGAAAATATTCACCGGCCCGGCCGCGCCCTTTTCTCGTGTCTTCGCCAACGCCTCCGGCAAAATCGTATAGGCATTGCGGGGATCAATCAGCGTATATGCCTGCTTCGCTACGGCCTCGGCCGCGCGCGCAAAACCAAACTGGCCATCGCGCATGATCTGCTGCATGTTTGGGCCCTCATAGGCGGTTGTCTTGTCACCCGCGAATACCAGGTAGCCATATCCATCGCTCATCGCGGTAGCTTGGCCGATCAGCGTATTTAGCCAGCCAGGCCCGATCGACGTAAACACCGCCGATTCGATGCCGTGAGCCCAACGCAGCGCGGTTGCAGCGTGTGCCGCAACGGCTTCATGATGCACGTCGAAAACGCGGATTTTCTTTCGCCGAGCGTGAGGCAGAAGAGCCTCAATCAAGGTGGTGTTGCCGTGCCCGCCGATGCCGAAGAAATATTCGATTCCGTTGGCAACGAGAAATTCAGCCGTCGCCTCCGCAACGCTGAGGCTCTTGAACTTCGCCATCAGACGGTTGCCAGCACGGCCTCCGTCTTTCGCTTTGCGACACGGCAAACTTCGTCAACCGGCCGCCCCCACCAATGCGGCGAAAACAGTTCGATCATCACTTTTCCGTCGTAGCCTTTGCGCCTGAGCGTCCGGAGCATCGCAACGAGCGGAATTTCGCCGTCACCCGGCATTACGCGATCGGCATCCGCGAGCAACTCGCGAGGTTTGTCGGCGGTCACGTCGTTGATGTGAAAATTGAAAATCTCGTCGCCGCGCGCATTCTCCAAATCCTCGGTTTTACCGCGTCCGGCCCAGACGTGAAAGGGATCGATCGTAATGCTCAAGTTGGGATGGTCAACTTCGCGCGTCATCCATAACGCCGTCGGCAGCGTCGAGAGAAATGTCGAAAATTTCATGAACTCGATCACGATCACGACGCCGTAAGGCTTGGCTAACTCGGCCGCCTTGCGGTAGTTGTCGGCGGCCTGCTTAAAGTGGTCCATCGTTATCTTCGGCTCGCGGACAACGCAGGCGCAGTTCGTAAGCTTGATCCCAAGCGGCGCGGTCCTCTCCAGGTTGCGCTTGAAAGCCTCGACACGCCTAGGCAGATTCTCATCTGGAAAACCCAACGACGGCGCCAACTGTGATCCAAGCGGCGACAATCCCAAATCGTCGAGCATTGCCGTGACTTCGCGAATCGTATATTCTGACTGCCCATCAATTTTGCTTTGCCGCAACTCAACGTGTTTGAATCCGGCGTTGGCGATTGCTTCGTAGTCTTGGCGAATCGTAGAGTCGCACTTCCACAAGGTGGCCTGGTGCATCCCGATTTCGAGTTTCTTTGAATCGGCCGCTAGGGCCGCTGACGAGGCAGCCGCGGCAGCGGCAAAGGTGCGGCGCGTCATGCCTCCATCCCGCCTCCCCGCAGGTATTCAACAACAGCGTCCTTGCAGGTTTTCGATGTTAGATACGCATCCTCCGTAGCCCAGCTATCAATCTGAAACCAGCCTTCAAAACCGCCGTCGTAAAGGATTTTGCAAAGCTTCGGAATGTCGTATTTGCCCTGACCGCACGGCAGATGCCGCGATGTACCCGCCCGGCCGTCTGGGAACGGACGCAGTGTGGAATCGCCATCGCAGAACTGGATGTAGCCCACGCGATCGACTCCAAGGTCGAGCAATAAATCCTCTGGCCGCCCCTGCGCCCCGCCCAACACGTCAAAGTGCGACGGGTCGAAAATCACCTTGAACTCGTCCATTCCAACCGCATCAAACATCTTGTGATAACGCTCGACCGTATTAATAATCAGAGGCGGCTCACCCTCGATCGCCAGAAACATGCCTTGGCCGACGGCGTACTGCGCGACTGGTTTGACCACACCCGCGAAGCGTTCGATAATCTCGTCGTCATCAGCGCCGTCGTCTGGACGCCCGCCGGCCCAGAGCCCCATCGCATCGCAGCCAAATTTCTTTGCCATATCGACGTAGACGTTGAGCTTCGCTGTATACTCGGCCCGCTCGGCCGCATCGCTTGATATCGGACTCACCCCGCTGACGCCGGCCTGGATCGAAAAGACCTGCATCCCATGCTCTTCGATCTTTTGGCGCTGTGCCTGGATCGTCGCGTCGTCCGCCGGATCTGGGTAGCCGCCGCGCCAGCCACGCCAAAGTTCGATCCCCTCAAAGCCCTCGTCGCGGCCGAATGCGAGTATTTCGTCGTAGTCGTATTTCTTGTCGTGATGCGTCTCAGACGAGCCGAAGCCATTGAGCCCAATCGCCAACTTCCAAGGCGATGATCTGGCCGGCTCAGGCTCCGAAGCGGGCGGCGCACTCGAGCAGCCAAGGGCCGCTAGCTGCGCTAGGAAGACACGACGGGTCGTAGCATTCATTTCGAAGCTATGATACGCCAAGCCGGCGGCGAGTCAACGATAGTCCACCCAGATGGGGCTACTCCAAGCCAACGAGCCATCCGACTGCTCGACCCTCACGTAGTAATAGCTCTCGCCCTTTTCGGCCGAGTCGTCGCGAAATTCAAAGTCGGCCTCGTTCGTTCCGGGCTCAGCAGTGTAAACGAACTCGTTGTTCTTGATCAATTCGATGCGGTCGATCGGCAGCGTACCCTTCGCGATTACTTTTACCGCTGGAGCCTCTGTGCTAGCAAATGCGTCGCCCATCATGTGCTCGCCGATGCGAACGTCAACAATAATGTTGTCGGTTGCCGCGTAAGTGTGCCGCGCCCGCATGCCGTCGACGAGGTCTTGCCGCGTCACGTCTTTGTCGGCAGGCACCAGCACGCACGCATAGGCATCGTGTGTGCCGACGTGGTCGGAACTTGCTTGCAAGCCGATCTTGATGCCCTTCGCCCAGGCCTCCCAGACGAAGCCGTCCGGACGCCAGCCGTCGCCGTGATGGTAGTAGCGCTTGTCGGGCGTCTCGGCGCGCGGCGCGCCCGGATACTCATACGACGCGTGCAGACCTTGGTAAATCTCCACAACGGGTTCGACGTCGGGGTCGCTGTCGCGCCAATCCGTACCTTGATCGGTGCCTGACGTATGGCTAGTTGTTATCCCGGCGTTACGTCGCAGGTATGGGTAGAGCACGTCGCCCGTGTTGATCGTGCCGTTGCGTTCACCCGCCTGGATCGGCAGCGCGCGTATTCCGCGCTCGGCGAAAACGGTATTGCGATGACCATTCGGATAGGGCAGACTGCGCTCGGTTCCAAACAACGGCCAGAATCGCCCGTCGATCAAAAAAATGTCTTCTGACTTTTCCGTCCGCCACCAGTTGTACTCGACGCCCGGAACGTTGTCGCCGCCGTATTGGTGATCGGCCACCATCATGAAATCGTACGAACCCGCCGTGATCGCGTAGCGGTAAAAGTCGATCAGGCCGCCCTCGCCGATGCCGTCCCCAGAAATATCGGTGTGGCGATGCAAATCGCCCCGTAAAATCCGATAGCTCTTGCCGCCAACCTCGTAACGGTATGAGCGAATCGCTTCGGTATCCGCCACCTCGGTCGCATGGACCGGCGATGCCGTAACCAGCGCTTCGCGAAATGCAGCAAGTCGCGGCTGACCTCCGCCGCGCCAGGCGGCGGCACTCGGATCAAACGTCGTATAGGAAACATGTGTCGTCCGCGCTGAGGGCGACGGACGATTGACGGCGCGATTGGGCGACCCAAACGGCCGTGCATCGCGCGACCACGCGAACCACAACTTTCCGTCATTCGCCAAGGTACTCGACGCCCAAACGTCGTTGCGCCCGTTCGTAGCGTGTAGCTTTGTCGCCGGTGTCCAGCCCGCTGGGTCAAGCCGAGTCAGCAAGGCTTCCCAAATTCCACCGGCGCCCCAGTTGTTGTTGACGCGTGTCTGAGCGCTTGTGAGTGAACGAATCATCGCCCACACGTTGCCGTTAGCGTCGACTTGCAGGCGCGCTTGTTGCACGTAATCTTTCGACTCAGGTGGAATCGCGTCCATCAGCGGTGGCGCTTGTTTAAGTTTTTTTCCATCGAGCACCGCGACTTTCACCGCGCGTGTGCGGTATAGCCCGGCGCCACCACCAGGCTTGAAACGTTGGCTGCTCCAGTCCTTGCCCCAATTAGCTTCGCCATAATCCCAGGCGATCCAAAGCCGGTCGTTGGCATCGCACGCTAGCGCCACGTTGGCGTCGAACGTCGGCGACCGAGTAACCTGTTTGACGGGTTCCCAACCGCCGTTGGCGTTCAATCGACGCACATAAACGTTGAAGTCGCCAGCCGCGTATCCGTCCCAACCGACCCAAGCATTACCCTTTGAATCAGCGGCAATGTCCGGAGCCCAGTTGTCACCCGATGCCGTATTCACAACGGTCTCGCTTGACCAAGCTGAGCCGTCCCAGCGCGCATGCAGAGTCGTGGCTACACCGTCGCGAAAACCCTGCCAGGCGACATGCACGTTGCCATTGCTATCGGCCGCCACCCGGTGGTAAAGATTCTCGGCGGCGGCGCCGATCGATGCAACTCCAGAAAGCGCCCCGCCGTCAAGCACGCGCGAGAAAATACCCCACTGCCCGGATGGAGATTTTCCCGACCAAACCACCACCACGCGGCCACCGGAACCCTCGACTATTGCTGTTCTGAAATTGTCGCTGTACTCTCCGGCGGGTGACACGCGAATCGGCTTGCCCCAGCCATCGGCATCGTGCCGAGCCAACCAGACGGCGTCTTTTTCATCTTCGTAGCTAATCCAAGAAGCCCACACCGAGCCGTCGCTCCCGGCCGCTAGCGCCGCGTAGTCGTTGTAGGTGTCGCCGCTAGTAAGTTCCACGGTCGGGGCAGTGCGCTCGACCAAAGCTACACCGTCGAGAAACGTCTTCGAGCGACCGAACGGTATTTCGCTGAGCGAAAACGAAAACGAGCCCACCACCGTTTCGACATCAACGCGCGCGTCTTCCGTCGCCTCCAGTGTTGCGACAACCCCGTTGGGAATCATCGCAAACGGACGCGTATGGACGGGATCATAGCCACGCGGCATCGTCGAGTCGGTATAGCGAGTCACGCGGTTGGTCAGCAGCCACTCGTTCGACGAAACTATGCGATCGCGTCCCTCGAAGTGCACGCCGCTAAGCGAAAGCACGCGCCCCGGGGTGACCGCAATCGTTCCGTCCCAACGCTCGGGAGTCAGCTTGTCCATCCCAAACATCAGTCGAATCGCAACCGGCGCAGTCCCGGGCTTGTTCACCATCTCCGGCGTTTGTCCGCGAGCGCTAAGCGCCGCCGCAAGCATCATCAACAAATATGGAAATGGAAAGCGGGTAATGAATTTCATCGCGAACGACTCGCCATCAAACATAGCAAGATCGATCGAGAGTCCCAACCAAACCGGCAATGCGACCCGCCGTCGCGGCCGAACGATCTCGGAAATTCAATTCTTAAGGAAATTTCCCAACAGCAACTTGCCGGCTTCGGTCAAGATCGACTCCGGATGAAACTGGACGCCCTCGACGGGCAGTTCCTTGTGCCGCAGGCCCATGATCAATCCGTCATCGGTCTCGGCTGAAATCTCGAGCGTATCGGGCAACGATTCTTTCTCAACAATCAAAGAGTGATAGCGCGTCGCGGTAAAGTCCTGATCGAGGCCCTCGAAAACCGTCTTGCCGTCGTGGTGGATGCGGCTCGTTTTGCCATGCATCAGATAGGGTGCGCGAACGACGTTTCCTCCAAAGGCCTCGCCGATCGACTGGTGGCCGAGGCAGACGCCGAAAATCGGCACGGTGCCGGCCAACTCTTTGACGACAGATACGGAAACGCCCGCCTCGCGCGGAGTGCACGGTCCCGGTGAAACGACAATCCGCTGCGGCTTCATCGCGCGAATTTCCTCAACCGTCACTTGATCGTTGCGCTTGACAACGATATCCTCGCCCAACTCACCCAGGTACTGCACCAGGTTAAACGTGAACGAGTCGTAGTTGTCGATAACCAGCAACATCCTGACTCTTATTGTGCCTGCTCATTGAGAAGTTCCCAAACCCGGAAATTACGGTAACGGAACTGCGACCATCGCATCTGGCGTAACGCAATCCTCCCCACGCCGTAAGCCTCGCCCAACACCTTGCCGTCGTCATGCCAATCGATAATCCTGCGGCCGTCAACGGTTAGAACAATGTGGTTGTGCATCTTGCAAAGCTCTACCTCGTGCACTTCCGTCGATTGTGGCGCGATACCCGCCGGCCCCTCATACACGATGTTCGCGCCCGGGTTTTTCCGTAAACGAGCAACCGGCCTCGCGGGCACCGACGGCGTATTTGCGTAGTAGGAGATGTGATAACAATTGAGCTTGTCTCCGTTGTACTGGCTAAACGTGCCGTCGCGCGGCGGAAGTGACGGATCCATCACATCCTGCCCCTGCACCCCCGTCGCGCAAAAAAATACGATGCAGAGTCCAGCTTCCGGATGCAGGTTCTGCATCTCCCAGCTCGCTACGAAGTTGTACGGAAAGCTTTGCGGGCACCAGTAGACATGGTGCATCTCCTCGCCCGGCGACCACATGGTCATCCACTCGTTGTCAAACCTCAGGAGCCCCGGACCTTCCATCGTCCAACCCTTGACGGCGTCCAGATCGGCCATCGATGTCTCGTAGAGTAGTTCTCCAGTGCGCTGCCGCAAGTCGTCGGCGGCGAGCAATGGCGCGGCGCCGACGCCGGCCAAGAATGAGCGTCGTGTCAACGTATGCACCTCAACATTGTAGGCGCCGTGTGTTATCTTCTCTCTGACCCTAAGACGAGGCACTCAATATGAAACGTCGCGATTTTATAACCGCCACCGGCGTCGTCGCCGCCGCGACCGCGTGCAGCGCGCCGCCCCCTCCTGAAACGAAGGCCCAGCGGCCGCCGATGAAAATGCACGTCGGCACGCAACGCAGCCCAACCAATCAAGAGCTGCTTGAATTCATGAAGCGCCACGGGGTCAACAACTGCTGCGGCTATCCTCCCAACCCGGGCGAGCGTGGCCACTGGCTCCCTGAAGATGTTGAGCAGACGCGCGAGGTGTGCGAGAAGCACGGTGTCGCGCTCGACATGGTCGCGCTTCCGTTCCTGGCCTCATCTCACATCGACCGCGAAAAGCGCGGTGCGATCATGCTGGGTCAATCCCCTGAGCGCGACAAAGACATCGACGACATCCATAAGATGATCGAGGCCTGCGCCAAAGCCGGCGTTCCGGCACTCAAATACAACATGAGCATCTTGGGAGTCGTTCGCACTGAGCGCACCCCCGGCCGCGGTGGCACGACCTACTCAAGCTGGCATCTCGACGAAGCGACGCCCGACCCGGCCATGACCCGCGCCGGGCGCATCGATGAAGACACCGCCTGGGAGCGCATCACATACTTCCTAGAAAAAGTCGTACCGGTCGCCAACGAGTTCAAGATCCGAGTCGCCTGCCATCCGCATGACCCAGGCATGCCCCCCGAAGGCTACCAAGGTGTAGTGCGGGTGCTCGGCACACCCGAAGGGCTCTACAAGTTCATGGAAATCGAGAAAAGCCCGTACCATGGCTTCAACCTATGCCTGGGGACAACGTCGGAAATGCTCGAAGACCCCGCCACTGAAATCCACGACGTCATCCGCCGCATCGGAAACGAGAAGAAGATCTTCAACATCCACTTCCGCAACATTGTCGGAAAGCGAGATCATTTCGAAGAGGTCTTCCCTGACGGAGGCGACATGAATATGGTCGAAGTCGCGAAGACCCTATGGGAAGTCGACTACCCGTACATGCTGATGCCCGACCACATGCCCCGGCACCCAGACGATCCAAATGGCCGCCAAGCCTTCGCCTATGGCTTCGGCTATATCAAGGCGATTCTACAGACGCTTCGCGACACGGCTTAGTGTTGCTAATCTGAAACTATCCGTCGGCGCCCGAGCCGGGGAAACTCACAAAAATACCCCAAAACTGGGGCGGTAGCTCAGTTGGTAGAGCAACGGCCTTTTAAGCCGTGGGTCCCGGGTTCGAGTCCCGGCCGCCTCACCATGTTTTCAACAACTTACAGGGATCGATTAGTCCCGACCGAGTCCTCAAAAGGGCCTCCGTTGATAAGTTTTGGACGCGGAATGGACGCAGACACGAATCGGCGCGCTGAGAGTCGCCCTGGTACAACTTTCCGCGATTCGGTCTCGAGCGCGCCCGTGGTCGCCGAGTGTGCGTCAATCAACGCCCGCCGAGGAAGAATTATTTTGGGCAGTCGTTCACAATCAAAGCTCTCGCAACCGAGGCGGATGCCGCTCAATTACATCGTCTGAAAAGCCGAAAGCCATCGCAGCGCACCGCACAAGATTCGCTAAGATCTGCCATAGGCGGCTGGGTTCACGCAGGTAGCGGCTCAACCAAAACGACTACAGGCTGGAAGTCGGGATTGAGGTCAAGGCCCGCTGAACGGTTTTTGGTTGAGAGCAGGCTCAAGGCTCTTGTGACGCGGCGACCTGAAATTCGCGATCATCCTGTTCCGATTCGTGGCCCTCCATAAATGCCGGTATCTTCTTCTCGTTGACATCCCCGACTGCCGGACGATGATACCTTCGCCCGTAGCAGTTGCTGTTCGGGGTAGCGCTCGTGAAATTTCGGAAACTCCGCTTGAAGGCGTCGCGACGAGTGGCCCTCGATGTATTGCAACAGCTTCGACGCCGCCAGGCGTGGTCGGGCAGACACCAGATTGCGTACATGGACCGGCAATACTCTCGGTCAAACGATCGCTATCTTTCTGGCCTGACAAATCTGTGGTACTAGTTCCCCGTCGTCCCCGTAGAGTCTGATAGCGATGCTTCGTGATCCACGCAATGTGGCATTTGATGTCCCAGATCGCACGCCCCCTCGCGCGAGATCCTCTCATCGCGACATATTAGGACCTGCTCAAAGCGCACCTTCTAAGAGATGGAGGTTCTTCGGCCGGACAGGCGAAATGAAAGTCGAACCGCAAGCGACTTTGACGACCGTTGCAGCTTGGCCGATCGAGTGGTAGTTTGATCGGTCAGAAGCCGAGCACTAATGCCGTCGCGAATGAGTCGCGAACGATTTGTCAAGTGTAGGGTAACCGATGGCAGCAGATTCAGCTACTCGGGAACAGCGGCATTGTTCTAGCCCGCGCCTCTCAGTGCGCCCCGAGGGCGCGGATCAGCAGTGGGGGAGGGAGGCACGCAGGTAAGAGGTGGTAAGCATGGTAGCTGACGAGCGGTCTAGGCGGGCGAGCGGGTGGGCTGAAGCCTCGTGACAAAGCCGGCATAGGGCCGGTGAGCGAGTGGGCAGGCGGTAACGCGAGTGAAGCTTGAGCAGGCCTCGCAAGTGAAGTTGTGGACGCCGACCTCTCTGCGATTGAGGGCAGGCCGCGCCAATCGGGAAGCGAGCAACGCGAGCACCGCTTGGGTCCGCCGGGGTAGGGAGCATCGCATGGCAAGAAGGTGATACGGGGAATCGGGGGAGGTCCCGAGCGGAGGAGGTCGCGCCTCCAAGGTCGTCTTTCAGGGCGGCGGCCGCGGCGGGGAATCGGACAGGGTGATAGCAGCGGAGAAGCTGGGTAAGGCCGGCGGAGCAAAGCGCCCTGACTTCCGGCGTGCTTGTTCAACAACGAGAGGACGAGGTGATTGGCGATGAGTCTGACAACACCAGAAAAGATCCGGAAATTGCAACGCGAGCTGTATCGAAAGGCGCAGCAGGAGCCCAGTTTCCGCTTCGATCAGCTCTACGACAAGATATGGCGCGAAGACATTCTCGCTGACGCCTACGCGGTGGCAAGAGCCAACGGCGGGGCGGCGGGCGTGGAGAGGGAAACGTTCGAGCAAATCGAGACGGCGGGCCGAGAGGAGTGGTTGCAAGGCCTGCAAGAAGAAATACGCACGAAGACCTATCGGCCCCAGCCGGTGCGGCGGGTAACCATCCCAAAGCCCGCTGGTGGTGAGCGGCCACTCGGTATCCCGACCGTTCGGGACCGGGTGGCCTGCGCTAGCTCTAAACGGGGCCGCCGCCAAGCTGGTATTGGAGCCGATCTTCGAGGCGGACCGCGACCCGGAAACCGATGGTTACCGACCGAAGCGGAGCGCGTTGGACGCGCTCCAGAGAGTGCACAAGTTGTTGTTTGAAGGCTACACCGCAGTAGTCGAGGGTGCTTTGTCCAAGTACTTGGATACGATTCCTACGCCCGAGTTGATGCGATGCGTCACGAGGCGGGTGTGCGACCGCTGGGTTTTGAAGCTGATCAAAATGTGGCTGCGAGTCCCGGTGGAAGAGCGGAATGGAAACGGGAAACGACGCATGACGGGCGGCCAGGGGACGAAGCGCGGTACGCCGCAAGGCGGAGTGGTGACTCCCTTGTTGGCCAATATGTACATGAACCGTTTTCTGAAGCATTGGAGAATGCAGGGAAAGGAAGAAGAGTTCCGAGCCGTGGTGGATACTTATGCCGACGACTTTGTGATCCTTAGCCGCGCAAAAGCGGCGCAGGCATTGCCGTGGACGGAGCAAGTGCTGACGCGGATTGGGCTGACCCTGAACCCGGCGAAGACGCGATGGGTAAGAGCCAAGAGCGAGAGCTTTGATTTTCTGGCGATATCCGTTTGGAGTGCACCGTTATCGCAAGGATGGCCATTGGTATTTAGGTGCAAGTCCGTCAAGAAAGAGTGTCGGGCGGCTCAAGCAGAAAGTGCGCGAGCAGCTGAGGCCGAGCAATGTGGGGACCTGGAACGAAGTACGCGACCGGCTGAACCGCAGTTAGCGGGGTTGGACAAACTACTTTAGCTAGGGGACGCGCACGCAGGCCTACCGCGCGGTGGACAACTATGTCGACGAGCGGGTGCGAGGATTTTTGCGGCGGCGGCACAAGGTGCAATCGCGAGGCAGGCGTCGATATTCCGACGAGGTTGTGTTTGGCAAGAGGGGCGTAGTGCGCCTGCGCTGGGTGCAACTGGGGCGGCCGCCTGCGACAGCTGACAGCTGAAGCCGGTCGGAAAGCCGGATGCGGGAAAACCGCACGTCCGGTTTGACGAGCGGGGACGGGAAACGGAGCCAAGGCGGGAACTGAGGCACCGCCGCAAGCGAAAGTAGCCGGAAACAGCAACTCCTCGCAACCTAAAGTCAGCGCGCTCGTCCTCGACTCTACCCACCTGGCGGGCGAAAGTGCGTGAGAGGCGCGCCACTACTTCGTTGCGCTCGATCGCGAGTGCTCGACGTACTGTCAAGTACGCCTCCGCGCGCCGACCGTCGCCCGCCTCGTATTGACGCGCCTCTCACGCACTTTCGCTCGCCACGTGGTGAGAAATGCGGGTCGCTTCCACTTCACTGCTACACTTTTGTGCTGAATTCAGCTATGCCAGTGGTATTCGAAAATGTCCGATACTTGGGTTCCGGCCCGGAAATCGAGGTCGACTGGACGGTACCTTCCGGGGTTTTCGTGGGCCTCATCGGGCCTAACTCATCCGGCGCCGAAGACATCTTGCTGCTGGCCGGCGGCGCGATTAAGCCGGACGAGGGGAGCGTCGAAACCGAGGGCGCGCGGCTCGCCGAAGCCTCGCTAAATTCGACTGATCCCGATGCCGTAGTCCGCTCAATCAGGGAAATCATTAACGAGTCTCCGGCAGCGTTGCTCGTCGGCCCCTCGCTAGTATTGGTCGACAGCGCCCGCCGCTCGGCGCTTCTGGCGGACCTTCACAGGCTGCAGCGCGCTGGAACGACTGTATTGCTCTTTACGCATGATCTCGAGTTACTTCACAGACACGCCGACGAAGTTGTCGCGCTCGATGCCGGAAGAATCGTCGACCGCGGAGACCCCGGGCTCGTCTTGGCGCGTTATCGCGAGCGCGCACTCCGACGGACGATCGAGCTAGCGCCGGCGGACCACGACAGATCGCCGGAACACCACGGTGACGGTCGGACCATGCTCGACAGCGTGCGTATCACCGACACAGCCGGAATCGACGTCACGCACCTAAAAAGCGGAGCTCCGGTGATCGTGGAACTGATATTGCGCGCTACCCGTGAAGCTACGGGAACGGTCGTCGGAATCATGATTCGTAGCCGCGTGGGGGTTACGGTTTATGGCACCAATACCGAGCTGGAAGGGGTCCCGCTCGGTCGCCAGGCCGCCGGCGAGCGAATCCAGGTCCGCTTCGAGTTCGACTGCAATCTGTCTCCAGGCGAATACACCCTCACGGTGGCATCACACGAGCCCGACGGCAGCCCTCACGACTGGATCGAGGAAGCGCTTTTTTTCTCGGTAGAAGACGCCCGCTACACCGCCGGCGTTGCGAACCTGCGTGCCAAGGTCACGATCGAAAGGTAGATCAGTTGGGCATTCAGCACGCCTGTGCTAACGTCGAAAACAGATCGCCTAATGCCCGCAGAACCCGCCGTTGAAGTCTCGAATGTCGTCTTTCGCTACGGCGACGTTGTTGCGCTCAACGGCGTAGGATTCGCTGTTCAGCCAGGTGAGATATTTGGCCTGCTTGGACCGAACGGCGGTGGCAAGACCACGCTGTTTCGAATCCTCTCGACGCTGCTCGTAGCCGACGAGGGCCGGGCTCGGATTTTCGGACACGACGTTGCCGATGAACCAATCGAAGCCCGAAAGCAGATGGGCGTCGTATTCCAGAATCAGAGCCTCGACAGCCGCCTGAGTGTCACTGAAAACCTTGTCCATCAGGGCCATCTGCATGGTCTTAACGGCGCGGGTCTTCGAGATCGTATCGGCGACGTCCTAGAGAAAGTTGGCCTCAAAGATCGAAGCGATCATCGGGTCGCAACGCTTTCGGGGGGTTTGAAGCGCCGGGTAGAACTAGCAAAAGGCTTGCTGCATCGGCCGCGCCTGCTGCTGCTCGATGAGCCGAGTACAGGCGTCGACCCGGGCGTGCGGCTGGAATTCTGGAAACACCTCGAACACTTGCGAAGTTCTGAAGGCGTCAGCGTACTGCTGACTACGCACATGCTCGACGAAGCTGACAATTGCGATCGGCTCGCGATTCTCGATCGCGGCAAGTTGATTAGCAATGGGACACCGTCTGAGCTCAAAGACGAAATTGGCGGCGAGATTGTCTCACTGACAGCATCGGCTCCCGGCGAACTCTCCGAACAGTTGCGTGCCGAGTTCTCGGTTGACTCCGAAGTTGTCGACGGTGCGATCCGATTCGAGCACGCTGACGGATCTAGGTGGGTCGCGCGCATCATGGAGCAGTTTGGGTCACGCATCGAGTCGGTGACTGTCTCGCGGCCGAGCCTCGAGGATGTGTTCATCCGCAAGACCGGGCGCGGCTTTAGCGAGGACCACGCTGAGTGAGTTCTGCCCGTACCCATGTTCTAGCGATCGGCGCGCACTGTGACGATGTCGAGCAGACCTGCGGCGGGACGCTAATCCGAATGGCCGAAAAAGGCTATCGAACTGCAATTCTCGATTTGACGGCCGGCGAAATGGGCACTCGGGGCAGCGCGGAAGAACGCGCCTCCGAGGCTGCGGAGGCTGCCAACATCATGCTTGTCGCCGAGCGTCACAATGCCGGATTGCCTGACGCCCACTTGGAAAACACGTTTGAGGCGAAGCTTGCAATCGCGTCGAAGATTCGCGAGCTGCAGCCGCAGGTCGTGATTCTCCCCTACTGGGAGGCACGCCACCCGGACCACTACCGTTGCTCGGAAATTGGCTTCGAGGCCTGCTTTCTCTCCGGACTGCGAAGGCTTGAGCTCGACGGCGAACCGCATCGCCCGCGGAAGATTCTTTACGCGTCGATTTACGCCGACGTTAAACCCAGCTTCGTGGTTGATATCTCGGCGCAGTTCGAGAGGCGACTCAAGGCTTTGCTCAGCTACCGTTCGCAGTACGCCGACCGCGCCGACGCCGCGGATTTATTTCCAAGCGAAGACGAGGTCGCGGAGCGAATTCGCGCGGCGGCACGCACATACGGCATGCTGATCGATGCGCAATATGGTGAGCCGTTTGTGGTTAAAGAGACGATGAGCGTTGATGACGTCGTGCGCTTGGGCGTAAGAAGCATTTAGCCCGCATTTCTCACCACGTGGCGAGCGAAAGTGCGTGAGAGGTGCGTCGATACGAGGCGCGCGACGATTGGCGCGCGGAAGCGTACTTGACAGTCCGTTGAGCACGACGATCGAGCGCAACGAAGTAGTGGCGCACCTATCGGGTGCTTTCGCCGTCAGGTGGTGAGAAATGCGGGTTAGCGTGGTTCTACAAATTTGCTTGTGATGTCGGCGATCGTCGGAGTGCCGGCCAATGACATGTCGAATCTCATTTCGTCTGCGAACAGATCGAGCACTTTCTCGACGCCCGCTTGGCCAAATGCTCCAAGACCCCAGAGATACGGACGGCCGATGCCGACCGCATCGGCTCCTATGGCCAGGGCCTTGAATACGTCCGTACCGCGCCGGAAGCCGCTGTCAATCAAGATCGGAATCTTGCCGCCCACGGCCTGGACGATGTCGGGCAATGACTCGATTGTCGAGAACAAACTGTTGAGCTGGCGGCCGCCATGGTTTGACACCCAGATGCCGTCCATCCCGTAGCGCACGCAATCTTCGGCGTCTTCGGGCGTTTGCACGCCCTTGGGCATCAGCTTCATGTCGGTGAATTTACGAATGCGGTCGATGAGCTTCCAGTTGTAGCCTGTTTGAAACTGCTTCAGCATTGAAACGTCGAGGCCGCGGAAGTTGGCTTTGTTTGCGATCGACTCGGGAAACTTGTACTTGTGGCAAACGCTGCAGTCGAGGTCGCTTGCTCGCTCGGAGTAGTCAAACGTTTCGCGGTTGGAGTGCGTCGCCGAATCGACAGTCAGCGCCAGCAGCGGACATCCGGCGTCTTCCGCGCGCCGGATAAGACCCTCGGTCACAGAAAATTCGGGAGTCGGGTAGAGTTGAAACCACAAGGGATCGCCGTAGGCCTTGGCTACGTCGCCGACTGGAGTTGTGGACGTCGTCGATAGCGTCATCTGATGGCCTGTCTTGCCGGCGGCTCGGGCCGTCGCCAACTCCCCTTCGCCATGAAAAGCTCCCTGTGAACCGGCGGGCGACAAGAAGATGGGCGAGGGATACTTGCGGCCGAACATTTCGATCGACTGGTCGATCTTACTCACATCGTTAAATCGGCGCGGCCGGATACGGAAGCGCTCGAACCCCTCGCGATTGGCTTTGATGGTCCCGTCGTCGTCGGACCCGGTCATCAGATAGCCCCAGTGTTGGGGAGCGATTTTTTTTTGAGCAACATCTCGGAGGTCGAATAGATTAATCGCCTGGTCGGGGTCGCTAATCAAGTCGGTCGATGCGCTTTGGGCGAGCGCCGCGAATAGCGGGGACGCCATCAGGTGCTGGAGGAACCGACGCCTGTACATAGCCTGTGTCATTGCCCTGTCAGCTTAGCGGATTTGCTTAGCTATAATCACTCTCGACATGCTCGCAAATCGCAGAACTTTTCTGAAATCCTCCGCTATCGCGGCAGTCTCCGGAGGGAGTTCGTGGGCGCTTCCCGGACCGCGAACGTGGTTAACGGACGACCCCCACCGCGAATGGCGGCACTATGGCGGAACCGCCGGCGCTTCGCGGTTTTCACCGGTTGACCAGATCAACCGCTCCAACGTAGCTCGTTTGAAGCCGGCTTGGACCCACCACACCGGCGACGCGATAATGCGGCCCCAAACAACGATGGAGTGCACCCCAATCATCGTCGACGGCGTGATGTACATCACGACCGCTCGAGTGAAGGTGCAAGCGCTGAAGGCGGCGAGCGGCGAACTGCTTTGGACTTTCGACCCGTTGGCCGGCAGCCGCAGTCGCCGCAATGCGGGCATTAGCCGGGGCGTCTGCTATTGGCAGTCAGACGACGGATCTGAAAAGCGAATATTCACTACATTCCAGAACAAGCTCTTCAGCCTTGACACGGCGAGCGGCAAAGTAGACGCGAGCTTCGGCGTCGAAGGAATGGTTGATCTCAACCTCGAAATCGACCATGACATGACGGGAGTTTCCGTCAAATGCACGAGCCCGGTTGTGGCGTACAAAGACCTCTTGATCGTTGGCGGCGGCGGTGGCGAGGGCCCCTACCCGCAGGCGCCCGGCCACATTCGAGCCTATGACGCCATGAGCGGCAAACGCCGCTGGATCTTTCACACGACTCCGCGGCCCGGGCAGTTCGGCTATGAGACATGGCCGCCGAACGCTTACAAGCACGTCGGTGGAACGAACAATTGGGCGGGCATGAGCCTCGATGTCGAGCGCGGGATTGTTTTTGCCGGCACAGGCTCGCCTGCCTTTGATTTTTATGGCGGAGACCGCATCGGCGCGAATCTTTTCGGGAATTGCGTCTTGGCGCTCAACGCGGAGACCGGCGAGCGCATCTGGCACTACCAGACCGTTCACCACGATGTTTGGGATTACGACTTGCCTGCCCAGCCGGCGTTGATTCGAATGACTCAGAACGGCCGCACGTTTGACGCGGTAGCGCAGTGTACGAAACAAGGTTTCTTGTTCTTTCTGCATCGTGAAACAGGCCAGCCGGTCTGGCCTGTTGAAGAACGCGAAATCAAGATGTCTGACGTCGGCGGGGAGCAGCTTTGGCCAACACAGCCGTTTCCCACGAAGCCGCCGCCGGTTAGCAGGCAAGGGTTTCATGAAGCGGACATTACCGACATTTCGCCCGAAGCGCGCGCGGCGGTTGCGAAGGTCTGGGATTCTACCGACGCGGGTGGTCTCTTCACCCCGCCGAGCACGCGCGGAACGCTGGTGCATCCCGGGTTTCGCGGAGGACCGCTGTGGGGTGGCTGCTGCTACAACCCGAACATGAATCGACTATTTGTCAGCTCAGACGAAACGACGAACCGCATTCAGCTTGCTGCTGCGCCCAAGGAGAAGTTCGATTACGCTCTGCCCGACCGCAGCGAATTCCAGGACCTAGAAGGCTACCCAGCGTTTAAGCCGCCGTGGGGATACGTCACCGCGGTTGACCTCGAAAGCGGCGAGTTTGCTTGGCGCGTGGTCAACGGGGAGTTTTCGGAGCTGACGGCGAGAGGCGTTCCCAAGACGGGCACACCGTCGCATGGGGGGACGATCGCCACGGCCGGTGGGCTGGTCTTTATGGCCGGAACCTTCGATAAGAAAATGCGGGCCTTCGATCAAGAAACCGGCGAGGTGTTGTGGGAGACCGAACTCAACGCCGCCGGATTCGCGACGCCATGTACGTACGAGGCCGACGGAAAGCAATTCGTAGTCATCGCTGCTGGAGGCGGCAAAGGGAAGTCGGTATCAGGGGACGAGTTCGTGGCCTTCTCGGTTGAAGGCTGATCCGTTGGCTCGGCGAAGTCAAGCTTCAAGGGCACCGGCGTGAAACATAGAGCGAACGTCACGACCAGTAGCCAGGCGATTTTTCTGCGCATGGGATCGAGCGGGATGGTGTCGTTCATCGTCGGCGGATGCTTGATGCCGAACACGAACAATAGGATTAGAAATAGTGAATAATTGCGGCTCATCGTAAGGGTGATGAGCAGCAGCCCGCCAAAAGCCAGTTTCGCGAACAACCAACTCTTGCGCCCGAAGACGGAGTAGCTGATGTGCCCGCCGTCGAGCTGCCCGATCGGCAGCAGGTTGAGCGCTGTGACGAACAGTCCGACCCAACCGGCGTAGGCAACATTGTGGAGCATCAGGTCGGTATTGGGAACATCGGGCCCGAAGGCCAATCGTTCGAAGATCTGAAATAGAATCGGATCGCCCAGCACGAGACCGGCTTGGCCTTCAATCGAGGGCACTCTTTGGGACAGCAAGTGGCATGCACCCCTAAGCTGAGACAGCTTAAAAATGGGACAGTTGCCGTTCGCTGAAAAAGTATAGCCTTTTCGGCGAACGTGCCGCACACTTGAAAACGGCCGGGAAAGCGGAGGCGGGCAATGCTGGAGAGCAACCCGCCAAGCAATACCCGGCTGGAAACTCAGCGAGACGATGAGCGCTCGGGGCGGGACATTCTCCCGTCCCGAGTGCGACCACTGTCTCGATAGATTTCCTCATGCCTCAGAAAACTCAAACTGCGGGTTTCTGAGCTCTTCGCTCGACGGCAACAACTGCTCGAACTCCTGCGGAGGCCGATATCCCAACGCCGAATGCAGCCGCTTTTGGTTGTACACCGCGTCGATAAACTCCTCGATCGAAGCTCTCGCTTCGTCCATCGATTGATACGTCTGTAGGTTCACCTCCTCGCTTTTGAGCGTCTTCATAAAACTTTCCATGCGCGCATTGTCGTACGGGTTTCCTCGCCGGCTCATCGAGATCAACGCGCCGTTTTCTTCCAGCAGACTGACATAAGCCCGCGAGGTATATTGCGTGCCTTGATCGGAATGATGCACCAGCCCCGGCTTCGGACAGCGAAACTCGATCGCTTTGCGCAGCGCGTTCACTGCCAATATGGCCTCGAGGGAAGGCCCCAATTCCCAGCCCACCACGCGCCGGGAATACGAGTCCATCACGACCGCCAAGTAGACGAACGAACGGCGCATGCGCACGTAGCTGATGGCGGCCTGCCAGAGCTGATCGAGACCGTCGATCTGCAGGTTTTTGGCCCAGTTTGGGTAGATCGCGCGGTGCTGATCCGAGTCCGTCGTCAATACGTAGCGGCGCTTGCGTATCGCCAGCAGATTGTCGTTGCGCATCAGCCGCAAGACCTTCTTGTGGTTCACCGTAAAGCCCTGCCTACGCAGTTCGGCGGTCACTCGACGATAGCCGTAGCGGCGATTTGCGAGCGTAATGCGTTGCATACGGTCACGCACTTCCAGGTTGGATTCGACAGGCTTGTCTCGCTCTAATTGCCGGTAATATCCGGCTCGGCTGACTTCTCCGAGTGCACAGGCGCGCTCGACGCTGAGTCGGCCTTCAACGCGAATTTCGTCGATGACGCTGTAGAGCCGCTCGCGTTGCGAGCGACTTGGTTCGGCATCGCCGGTTTTAAGGCGTTGAAGGCTCGTTCGAAAAAATCCAATTCCGCCGCTTGTTGACCGACTAGGCGTTCGAGTTCGGCAATGCGATCGGCGCTCGGATCGCTATCCAATTGCACAACCTCTTGTCCGGGACGCGGCCGCCCTTGACGCCGCTCAAGACCGCTGCGTCCCTCGGCGCGGTAGGTGTCGCGCCAGCGATACAACACGCTGCGCCGCACGTCCAACTCACCGCTCAATTTGACGACGTTCTCACCGCGAAGCATGCGGCTTACCGCCAATTCCTTGAACTCAACTTCATACGAGCGCTGCTTCCTCGCAACCCTATCTTTTCTCTCTCTCATCGGGGACTCCTTTTCCATTCACTGAAAATTGTCCCACTTTCATCTGTCTCAGTTTTGGGGTGCACTCCAAAGACACCAACAAAACTAATCGGGACCGCCAGAGCCATTCCAGCCAGTGGCCCCGCTGAAGCGATATCAAACAATGCCCGGCGGTTTGGCATGTAAGGCGACATGCGAATCACCGCTCCCATCGTTCCAAACAAGAACGGCCCGGGGATAAAGTAGGGCAAGCTGGCCTCGACGCCGTGATAACGAGCCGCAAAATAGTGACCAAACTCGTGAGCGGTGAGAATGCTCATCAAACACGCCGAGTAGATGGGGCCGACTATCAATGTGGTTGTAACAACTGTGAGCACAAACAACAGCACGTGCAACCACAGCCGAGATTTTCTTGAGGTTAGCCGCTGCGTCGGCAACGGCCCTATAGTGCTGCGCCATTGCGGCAGAGGCTGCCCGGGCCGAATCGGGGCCGGACCCAGATCGGCGGCCTCTCGGCGATCTGGGCCGACGGGATACTGCTCGAATGGCACTCGTGTTAGTCCGCTTAGGCGGCGACTGTCTTCGGCGCGTCAAGCAGAGTCAGCCAGCCGTGCCGGTCTTCCTTACGCCCCTCGATGATGCCGAGAAATTCAGACTGAATTTTCTCGGTAATCGGCCCGCGTTTGCCGATCCCGATTTGAATCTTGTCTACCGAGCGGATTGGCGTCACCTCGGCCGCGGTTCCGGTGAAAAATAACTCGTCGGCGATATAGAGCCACTCGCGCGGAATCACTTGCTCGGTGACCGAGTAGCCCAGGTCGGCGGCGAGCTTAATCACCGAGTCACGGGTGATTCCCGGCAAGGCGGAAGTACCCATTGGCGGAGTGTAGAGCCGGCCGTCGCGAATCAAAAAAATGTTCTCGCCGCTGCCCTCTGAAACGTACCCAGAGGCGTCGAGCGCAATGCCCTCGGTGTATCCGTTGAGAGTCGCTTCCATCTTTATGAGCTGCGAGTTCATGTAGTTCGCGGCTACTTTGGCCATCGCGGGGAGGGTGTTGGGAGCGATGCGAGTCCAAGACGAAATGCAGACGTCAACGCCTTGCTCAAGCGCTTCAGCGCCGAGGTATTTACCCCACTCCCAGCAGGCGATGTAGACCTCAATCGGGTTCTTTAGCGACAGCACACCAACCTCGCCGTAGCCGCGAAAGACGACCGGCCGAATGTAGCAGGCCGACAGACCATTCTCGGTTACGACATCTAGACAGGCCTGCGCAAGTTGAGCGTGAGTAAACCCCAGCGGCTCCATGCGATAAATTTTCGAGGAGTCAAACATCCGGCGGACGTGCTCACTGAGCCGAAAAACCGCCGATCCTTTTGCAGTTTCGTAACAGCGGATTCCCTCGAAAACACTGGTTCCGTAGTGAAGAGCGTGGGTCATGACGTGAACCTGCGCGTTATTCCACGCAATGAATTCTCCGTTATGCCAAATTTTTTCGGTCGCCTGGATCATGGCCAGTGTTAAGACTCCCTTTTTACTAGTATGCCATTGCCATCTCCCCGGGCGGGTATCAGCCGATTGGCGAACGATGACGACGAGTCCCAAATCCGTCCGTAAGGAAGTTACGTACGCAAGTTCCGGGCAAATCCGGCGTGAGTTGCGTTTGAGCCGCGCGCGCCAGCAAGCGGTTTCCTCGAATGGATCAATGCCTTCGAGGAAACCGCTTGCTGGCGCGCGCGGCTCAAACGCGAGATCTGCCGCGGCAACGGAGCGCACTCGCGAAGGGTGCTTGCCGACGGATCAGGGACGTGTGTCTCGGT
Organism: Bryobacterales bacterium; assembly: GCA_965247305.1. GTDB lineage: Bacteria > Acidobacteriota > Terriglobia > Bryobacterales > UBA6623 > CATQHP01. The sequence goes on from OZ252030.1 coordinate 1,676,762, forward strand.
GTGCACCCGCGGATTCTCCTAGAATCGAGTCAGGGAACCGATGGAAGCTGCCGCTCTAGTCAAACTGCTACTCATTCTGCTGATTGCTGCTTCAGTGATCGCGTTGGTCACGCTAAAACTGCGGGTGCCCTATACGATCGCGCTCGTTTGTGGCGGGTTCCTGATCGACATCTTTCACCTGCCAATCACAGAGTGGATGGGCGAAGGTGGACCCGAAGCCTTTCTTACGCCCGAGGTCATCTTCATGGTTTTCCTGCCCGGGCTGCTGTTTGAAGCCGGGCTGAACATTCAATCGCATCACCTGCGGGCGAACGCCCTGCCGATCTTGATGATCGCCGTTCTAGGCGTGCTGATCGCGACACTCGTCACGGGGTTCGCGCTTTACTGGGTGCTCGGCGGGCTACCTCTGATGGTCGCTCTCGTATTCGGCGCGCTGATTTCGGCGACTGACCCAATATCGGTCCTCGCGCTCTTCAGGGAACTGGGCGTTTCGAAACGTCTGTCGGTGATAGTTGAAGGCGAAAGTTTGTTCAACGACGGTACGGCGGTAGTGCTGTTCCAGATCTTGCTGGCGGCGGTGGCGACGCAGCAGGTCAGCGTAGTCGACGGCGTCGCCAAATTCCTAGTTGTCGCTCTGGGCGGCGCGGCTGTCGGCCTCACGCTCGGATACGCAATGAGCAAGGTCACTGAGCAGGTTGACAACCCTCAGATCGAAATCACTCTGACCATGATCCTCGCCTACGGATCGTACCTGGTCGCTGAAGAATTTCATCTCTCGGGCGTAATCGCAACGGTCGGCGCAGGCGTGATGGTCGGGAACTTCGCCGCCGATGTCGGAATGAGCTCACGCACAAGGGTCGCGCTCTGGTCGTTTTGGGAATACCTAGGATTCGTCATCAACTCGTTGATTTTTCTGCTGATCGGGATCGAAGTCCACGTCGCTGACTTAGCGGTTCATTGGTGGCCGATTACGATTGCAATCACGGTCGTTCTGCTCGGCCGTGTGGTGGCGATCTATACGATCACTCCTCTCGGTAACTTGTTCACGCGGAAGATCCCCACCAGTTGGATGCACGTGATGATTTGGGGCGGAATCCACGGTGGCGTGTCGATTGCGTTAGCCCTGAGCTTGCAGCCGGACTTCCCGCATCGTCCGCTGATTATGGCGATGACGTTTGGCGTTGTTGGGTTTTCAATCGTTGTGCAAGGCCTGACGGTCCCCACCCTGATGCGGAAGCTGGGCATCGAAATGGGAGCGGAGGGTGCTCACGACCGGGCTAAGGTCGACCAGATGGCCGTCAGCGCTTCGCTTGCCGAGCTGGACATTTTGAGAGGAAGGCATGTCGTTTCGCCGACTGTCTACGCGAAGCTCGACGCTGAGCTGCGTGGCGACCTCAGCAATGTCGAGAACGCTCTCAGAAAGCTGTACGCCGATGACCCTGACTGGGCGGATGAGGAAGAGAAGCTTGCTCGCGCTCACTTGCTTGGTGCGCGCAAGACGGCCATCCAGCGCGCGATCAACGACGGCGCAATCTCGTTGCACACCGCCGAGCAGATGCTGAGCGACGCGGATGATCGGATCGACGAGCTAGGCGGCATTGGCGGGCACTAGCCCGCATTTCTCACCGCGTGGCGAGAAGTGCGGGCTAGCCTGGGCGCTCGATTTCGAAGACTTCTTCGACAACCGCGTACTGCATGTAGCCCAGTCGAGCGATCGGCTTCAGACGAGTCAAATCGACCATTCCGTCGACTAGCGCACCGTCGTCGATATGGATGCCCACGACTTCGCCAAACACCACGGTCGCGTCGAACTTATTCCCGGGAAACTCCAAGACTTTAGTGGTTTTGCACTCGAACTGAATTGGCGAGCGGGCGACCCGTGGCGCGGCAACGATTCTTGAGTCGACCTTTTCTAGGCCGGCGAGTTCAAACTCATCGACCGCGCGCCCCACCCCGGCGGAAGAAGCGTTCATTTCGTCGCGCAAGTCCCAAGTGGCCATGTTGTAGACGAACTCGCCGCTGTCAATGGCGTTCTTTGCGGTGTCTTTGATTCCGCCATCGACATGATTGCCATTGCACGAAAACATCACGATCGGCGGATCGTCCAGCAGTGCATTGAAGTAGCTAAATGGTGCCAAGTTGACGTTCCCGTCGGCGCTGACGGTCGAGATCCAACCGATCGGCCGTGGCACTACACAGGCTTTGAATGGGTCTCGCGGAAGGCCGTGACCGTGGGCGGGCTCGTAAAACATCGCGGAGAGCCCGCATCATATCAAGTAACGGCAATATCGCTGTCGTCTGGTGGCCCAATGGGTGGCAAAGGGTCCTTTTGTAAACGTTCGGGCAGGAACGGATGGAATTCCGTGGGCGTAGTGCCCTCTCGAATCTGCCGGACCTGGTAGCGCGCAATCACGATATGTGGCACCGTAATCGCCGCCTGCACGTTGAACTCGAACTCAGGGATCTCTGAATCAGGAAACCGAACTCGCCAGCCGTAGCGCCCTTCGTAAAACTGCTGTTCTCCCATGCCCCAGGCTTCGAATGTCGACGAAGCCAGGGCAATTTCTTCTGTGTCAAATCCCTCGGGGAAGCCGCCCCCGTGGAAGTGCTCGAGGTTTTGTTTCCAGTTCACTGAGCGGCTGCGGAAATCGCCGTACGATTCGCCGCTTCTGCGTGCGGGGAGGTCTCCGAAAATTCGCGTGAAATCGGGAGGCAGGTCCGCCGGTCCACCGCTTTCGGGGATCTCGATCGTGGCGGTGATCCAAGGTTCGGTACCGACAAATGGGTTGACCAGCCACCATTCGCCACCGTACTCCTCTGGGGCCTGCATATAGGGGCCGGCAGGGTGTTTGGCCGCGTCGGGCACGTCACTAAAATGGGGCACCCGTGAGCCCGGAGTGGCGGGAGTGGCCGGCTCATCGATTGGCGGCGCGGGGTCGGCCAGGCCTGTATCGCTGGGTCGAGATCGCGGTAGGCTGGTGCGTGGATTTGCCGGCGGATCAGGATCAGGTGACGCCGGCAAGGCCTCGTCGAGCCGCTCGGGCCCGGCGGTCAGAGCCGCTCGACCGCGCGGGGTAGAGCGGGTAGGCGTCGATTCCGGTGCTTCGGCGAAAAACCGGTAAAAAGCCGCCCGTCGTTCGTTGACCGGGCCGGCGGCCTCAGTCAGTCGGGCGTTCGACGCGTTCACATGAGCAAATGGGTGGATAGCGGGCGTCTGCATGCTGGTCCAACCTGATGCAACTCGAGAACCACTTCTCAAGCTCTTAGTACTCAATCAGTTGTGAAATGTTCGCCGATACAGGCCGTGCCAAATTGATGGCGTCGAGGCAATTTTTCGAGGTTAGCTAATGCTTTCGAACGAGCATGAAGACGGCCACCAGCCCCACTACGAACTTCGACATATCGAGTCCTGTATAGGTGTGGTGCAGTATCCAAAACATGTCGGTCTCGGCCGCCAATTCGCCATCGCTGATGAAGTCAATCAACCGCCCGAGCCGGATCGTCTCCGGCACGACGTAGGCCTGCAAGAACACCGTGAGCGCGGTCATGATGCTGATCGCGATGAGTATAAATTTATCGCCAAGTTTCCAAGTCAACCAAACGGCCAGCAGGGCGATCGGGAGCTGGGCCCATCCCCATCCGTAAAAAAATAGCCGGTTGACTTCAGATGCCTGGTAGCGCACCGCCGACCGCAAGTCATCGGCCGACAGTTCACTGACGACAGTTTTGAATCTCGCGTTGTCGGATTCGGCGAGACCGTTAGCGACGGTAAAATTCTGAATTGCGACTTGCCACATGAAGGGCGTCGCGCCACACCAGATGCCCAACAGAAAAACGAGCAGCAGCGCCGGCCGTTTCATTGCTCGGGAGCAACGAATTCGGGTGGAGGAGCCGCACCTTCGCTGAAGAAGAATGCATCCATCTCCTTCATAATCCGCTCTTGGGCCTCTAGCGTCGCCGGGTTGAGGCGGTACTCATTGATGATCATCTTGAGGTGATCGGACCATTGGGACCAGGCCATCTTCGAAACGTTGTCGAAAATTTTCTGACCCAATTCGTTGTCGAAGGGGATTTCATCGAGACCGGGAAGCTCATGCTTGAGCTTGGCACACTGGACCATTCGTTCAGCCATAGCTACCTATTTTAGCCCGCATGTTCCCCCAGGCGGCGAGGGAAAGTGCGTGGGAGCCGCATCAATACGAGGCGCGCGACACTTGGCGCGCGCAGGCGTAATTGACCGTACGTCGAGCACGCCAAGCGAGCGCAACGAAGTAGTGATGCGGCTAGCGCGCGCTTTCACCGGCGGCTGGGGAAATATCCGGGCTGGCCGCCGCAAGGGAGATTCGGATACACACTACAGATCGATCAGCGCTTCAATGTCCGCTGCCAATGGCTCTCTCGAGGTCGCTAGTGACACGCCGATGAATACGATGATGGCGGCCAGCAACGATATCGCCCCGACAGCGATTCCGTTCGGTAGCGCGTAAATCTCGTGCCTAGCCGACAGTTCCAGGGCGAAGTTGAGAACGATGCTTGTCGAAATCGACGCTACGCAGCCGGCTCCGTTAGCACGCTTCCAATTCATCCCAATCGCGACGCTAGGCACGATCGCGGCCGCAAAGGTACCCCAACCGAACGTTCCCAACAGTGCGATCAAATTCTCCATGTAGAGCGCAAAGAACGCCGAAAGCACCAGCAGCGCGCCCGTGGCAATGCGCGACCAGTAAAGTTCGTTTTCGATCGGCTTGACCCAAATCGCCTTCGGAATATCTCGCACGATCGCCGCCGCGCCCAGATTCAAAAACGAATCCGCGGTAGACATGATCGCCGCCAGCAGGCCCGCGAACACCAGCCCCGCGAGCAGCTCGGGAGTATAGTTCAACAAAAATACCGGCGCGGCAAGGTCAGGGCTCTCAAGGGCGGGGTGCGTGCCGCGCTCCACGAGTGTGCGCATTGCCAGACCGATGCTCATCCACAGCAGTGCGAGCACCAAATAGCCGGCCCCGGTCGCAAAGCCGCCCCATTTCAACTGGCGGATGTCTTTGAGCATCATCAGCTTGGTGATGGCGTGCGGCTGGCCCACCGCCCCTACACCGAAGAGCAGCAGCCAACTGAGCGACGTAATCGCCCCGTAAGTCCCCCACGGGCCGATGTATTCCGGGTCCATCGACCACAGGGTTTCGGTGATGGCCGTCATGCCGCCGCCAACCTTCAAACACTGCAGCAACACCGCCACCGACGCCACGAGCATTAAGATCCCTTGAAACAGATCGGTGTAGACTCCGGCAACAATCCCACCGGCTACGGAGTAAAACGCCAGCACTCCGAGTCCAATTGCGAGAGCGGGAACTAGTTCGATCCCAAGCACGGCCCTGAGCACCATGCCGATGGCCATCACCTGCGTGCCGAGATACCCAAGCACGCCGAGTGCAATTGCGATGCCCATCATGAGTGACGGCCAGCGCCCGCCGTAGCGGGCGTGGACGGCGTCGGGAATCGTCAACACATCGCGAATGTCCACCAGCAGCCTAAGGCGCTTCCCGACCAAAATAAACGCCAGCGGCAGGCTCATGGTCGCGATAAACACCATCCAGAGCGAACTGCTGCCCGATTGGTATACCAACCCGGGTCCACCGACGAAGCCAAAACCGCTCATCACGCTCGAGATCGTCGCGATGATAACGACCACGGGCCCAAGGGATTTTCCGGCCAGGAAAAAGTCAGACGAAGTGTGGGTCCGGCGCATGGCCCAGATACCGACGCCAAAACAACTCGCCAGATAGACGAGCACACAGGTAATGATCAGGGGAGAATCGGCAATCGGCATTACTTTGAGGAGCTATTTCCGCGAACCGAAGCGGTCGATGAACTCTTGATACCGCGCGCGGGGTAGCACTTCGCTGTCAAATGAAAGCGCGTACAGCACGCCAAGTATCACGCCGAACGGGCCGATCGCGTAAATGAGCACGGCGGTTCCTAGCGGAAACCCCCCGAAAGTTACCAGTGGCTGGCTGGGGGCGTGCAACGCGAAGCTCATATAGATCAGGAAACAGAACAGAACTCCGTAGAAAACGACGCCAGCTTTTGTCAGTGTCGACGAACGTTCGCCGAACCCTAGAGCCGCTAGCAGTGCCATCAGAATAATCGTGCAAAATCCCAGCAGCATCGCGTGTCCGCTCAAGCCGCTGGCCAGAGCGGCGGCTGTGACAAGGCCGATAAACGCGATGAGCTTCGTGGAGCTCATTTCCAGGGCTCTTCACGCTCTTCAAGCTGTGGATAGACGTCTTTGTAGGCCTCGATCATCTGGGCGTCCCAGTGGGCCGTGGCCGCTGGATCCTCAGGCTGCTCGCCGTGATCGCCGGTTTGCTGGATCCACAAGGCGAGCACAGACGCCATCTTCGTGAGTGTTTCTTGGTGCTCGGGCGAGTCAGCGAGGTTGTGAAGCTCGTTGGGGTCAGCGTCGGTGTCGTAGAGCTCTTCTTCGGGTCGCGTCTTCGCTAGGAACGGATAATCCGTTGCTGAGATCGTGCCCGCCTTCTCCAGCCGAAGCATCTGACGCCAAATCGGGTACGAAACTTCTTTGTAGCGGTTGAGCTGCATGTACGGACGGTCGGGATGAAAGTTTCGGATGTATTTGAATCGCTTGTCGCGCACCGCCCGGATGCGATCGACCGTTTCGTCGCAGCGGTCGCGCGCCGCAAAGATGTATTCGCGGTCGGGCATCTTTTCCGGGCCAAGGAATACACGTCCTTCCATGTACTTCGGAACGGGTATGCCGGCAAGCGACAGTGACGTTGCTGAGAGATCAATCGAGTTGATCAACTCGTCGCGCACGCTGCCGGGTTCAAGCATCGCCGGCCAGCGAATGATCAGCGGGATTTTGATCCCGCCGTCATAGAGGAACTGTTTGTCACGAGGCATCGGGCGGCCATGGTCGCCAAAGAAAATGACGATGGTGTTGTCGGTCAGGCCGTCCTCGTCGATTCGTCTGAGCGTGTTCCCAACTTTCTCGTCCAACAGCCGGACCGCATCAAGGTAGCCCGCCCAATCCTTACGAGAAATCTCGTCGTTTGGATAGTAAGCGGGCGGCGTGACCTTCTCCGGATCGGTCTTCGTCTCCAGTCGATCAGTAAATGACCAGATGTCCGGCGGACGTCCGCGGTGCGGCTCAAAGATGTTGACTTGTGCGTAAAACGGTTGTCCTTCGGCCCGATCGCGCCAGTTGTTCCCGTCGAACGGCTTTTCGTGGCTGAAGTTGTAGTCGACTTTGTTGCGTCCTCCGAGACCGCTTTCGTGGTCGTTGACGGTGTAGTATCCGGCTTCGCGAAAGTACTCGGTGATCATGCGGACGGGGGACGGCAAAGTGTAGCCGTCGTTGCGGTGGCTACGATGGCGATGGGCACCGATCGAGGTCTGGTACATGCCCGTAATCAACGCCGAGCGAGAGGGCGAGCACACCGGACAAGTGATGTACGCATTTGTAAACCGTGCCCCTTCGGCGGCCAGGCGATCGATGTTCGGCGTGGAGACTTCGGTTGAGCCGTAGCAGCTCAAATCGGGCGACAAGTCGTCAGCCATGATCCAGACAATGTTCCACTGGCTTGGCTCGTCCGTTCCACCAGGAGAGCCGCAGGCCGCCAGCGAGGCGGCGGCAAAGCCGGCTCCAAGAAAATCACGTCGATTGAACTGAGTGTCTAGGTATTCCATGTCATTCAAGTAAGCCGGTGGGCGTTTAAGAATTCCCACGGAGGTGTTTTCGAGCCGCCGACAGAAAGTTGCAACTACTAGGCGAGTGCCTGCCCGTCTGAAAACTCTAACACGCGGGCCGCATCGGGCTCAGCGGCCCTTGATGTTGTACTGAAAAGTGAACTGCAGCCGAATGTCCTTGCCGGAAAATTCGGTCGGCAGCGGTGGGAACGGGTTCGAGGCACTGATACCCGCAACCGCCGCCCGATCAAGCGACGGGGTTCCCGATGGCGTAGCAATCACAAGTTTCGGGACCGACCCGTTGCGCGCGATAGAAAACTGAATCAGCACCCGTCCTCTCGACATCCCCAACCGCGCGCTTTCAGGGATCACGGCAAACCAGTTGCGCCGTACGGCGCCCAATACCTGCGTCAGATAAGGCCGGAAATCTACTCCTCTAGGATCGCTCAACAGTTCGAGCCGGCTGCCAGAGTTCGCAGGGGACGGCGGTACGTAGCCGCCGCCGGCGACATTGCCAACGCCGTCACCCACAGCCTGCCTGCCGCCGCCGCGCTGCATATTTGTAATCGCACCGGCAATCACTTGATCAGGTCGCTGGTTCAAATCGACAGTTCCGAGTTGAGAAGTCCCCGTCCGGCCCGGCATCAGCGCTTTGGGGTCTTCGAGTCGCAGCTTCGGCTTCTTGGTGGCCGGCGCTTTGGGCATCGGCAATTCACGAGGGTTACGCGCCCGCGCCAACTGACGGCCTCGTTGAAACTCGCCCGGGGCGGGGCTCTGGGCGGCCGGTGTCGGAGTCTCTTCCGGCGACTCTTGCGGCTCAATCGCGGGCTTTTCAGGCTCGGGCTCAAGCGGCGCCGGCGCCTCGATCGGCTGAGGAGTCTCGGAGGCGGCCTCGGGCACCAGCGATGGCGGCGCCGCAGTCTCCACAGGTGAAGGCGGCGCCGGGATGGACGGTTCGAGCAGACCCTTAAAGCCCCCGTCTCCTATCCCCTCGGTGGGCGTCTGTTCAACGAGCTCCGCTAATTCGGATGCCGATGGCATCATTAGAGTGATCTGCAAGAACTCTCGCTCGGTCGGCTCAGTGGGATCTTGCGTCCCCCCGCCCGGCAGCACCACTAGCAACAGCAAAGCAATGCAGTGGACGGCTAGCGCGGCTAGGCGGGCCTCCCGCTCGCGGCCGTGAAACGCATCGCGCTGCCAAGCGACTTCGAGATCGATTGGAGTCTCGGAGTCCGCGGGCCAAACGCCACTGCCGGGGCTCTCAAGGTATCTTTTGACGGGGTCGAAATCTTCTGGGAGCAGGGCCGGTAACGGCGTATCAGATGGTCCAATATCCGCCTTTCCGGAATTTGCCTCCAACCAATCAGCGCGTCGAGTCGGATAGTCCGCCAGCAGCAGACGTAGCGGACGAGAATTCGCCGCGATATCGCGGATGCCACCGGCACGTACGCGCGCGGCCAAGCTCTTGGAGTAGTCCTCGAGCAGGAAGTATAGTTCGCCGCCGGCCTCGTTTTTCACTTAGAGATTTGCCGCAATCGTTGCCCCAACCACCGTCGCATGACGGTCGATGGCCTCTCTTATTCTAAGAGCGAGTTCGAGCGCTTTCCGTGCATCCTGACCATTCACACGTGGTTTGGCACGGGTGTTTACAGCCTCGATAAACGATCGAAGCTGCCGCTCCAAGGGCTCGCCGTCTTCGACAACAAGTCTCTCGAACTGCAGCTTTTGCTCCTCATCCAATCCGACCCGGACTCCTTCACGGCGCGCGTAGTCCGCCGATACGTACTGACGCGGCTGGAAGAAGCGTAGTTTCCGAATCTTCTCCGTCGATATCCGGCTGGCAGTCAAATTGGCAACACAGCCGTTTTCGAAAACGATGCGAACGCTGGCGATATCGGCTTGCGTCGAGACCACTGGCAGGCCTGTCGCCTCGATCCGGTCAACTGGAGAACTGACAAGTGTCAACAGAATGTCGAGGTCGTGAATCATCAAGTCCAGCACGACATCGATGTCTAGGCTGCGTGGGCTAAACGGGCTCATGCGGTGAACTTCAAAGAACAGCGGAAGCGTCGCCGCGCGGATCGCCGCTTCAACGATCGGGTTGAAGCGCTCCAAGTGACCGACTTGCAGGACCCTGCGGTGGGTCTCGGCGCAGGAGATCAGGGCGTCAGCGGCCGCGAGATCGGGCGCAATCGGCTTTTCCACGAGCAAGTCGATCCCCGCCTCGAGAAGGCTCACTCCGGCTTGCGCGTGAGCCACAGTGGGCACCGCAAGACTGCAGGCTTGCACCCTTCCGCCGAGCTGGCTAATGTCCGCCAGCGCATCGCAACCAAATTCCGCTGCGACCTCACGCGCTCGCTCGAGATCAGCATCAACGACGGCGACAAGCTCGGCCTCCGCGAGCCCTGCGTAGACACGGGCATGCTGTTTGCCGAACGCGCCAACGCCGACTACGGCTACAGGGGTCGATTCCATGAGTCAAACGATTGTAGCGGTCGGAAGGATTCTAGCCCGTATTTCTCACCATCTGACGGTGAAAGTACGGGTTAGGCGCGCCATTACTTTGTTGCGCTCGCTTGCCGTGCTCAACGGACTGTCAAGTACGCCTCCGCGCGCCGACCGTCGCCCGCCTCGGAATGACGCGCCTCTCACGCACTTTCGCTTGCCACGTGGTGAGATATGCGGGCTAGCGGCGAGCAAGTTCAATGCTACTGCCCGGAAAATAATGTGCGAGAATGCGCTGCGCGTTCCAGCCTCGGTTTGCCAATCCCTCCGCGCCCCGCTGGCAGAGGCCGACGCCGTGGCCTCGCCCTACACCCTGAAGGGTCGGTGACTCGGCGTCTCCGGCGATTTCGAATATTGTGCTCGGAAGCTTGTTCCAGCCGAGCTTCGCCGCGGCTTCGAGGCGTCCCGGTTCATCTAGAACGCGCGCTAGCTGCGCCGCTTGCGCGACGGTCAGACGGCTGCCCCACGTCTCCGGGTCAACTTTGCAAATCGGACACTCGACCGCGACGAAGCGGTAGTCGGTATTGGGCAGTCCGGCCTCGTCGCTGGAGACGGTCTTGCCGCTGCAGCTTCGCGAATACATTGCCGTGACGGTTCTTCCGTTAGCGCTCAGCAGCTCGCTTGTTGTTGCCGCAACCGCTCTTGCGATCCGGGAATCAGCCGCCGGCATGTCGGCTACGTACTGGCAGTGGGTCGTATCGCAGAAATCGAATTCGCTGTGGCGGGGTGCTGCTAGTAGGTAAGAACGGGAGACGATCGCTTGGGTCTTCAGCGCCTCGAACGGAATGTGTTGTCCCGATTCTCCGCCGAGGATCGCCGCGACGGCGCTTTCGATCGGCAGCGCGATCAGCGCTTGCAGACGGTCTTCGCGAGGTCTGATGGACAACCGGCCTTCGAAGCGGCGCTTGATTCGATCAGGAACGCTCAGGACCACACCGGCACGCCCTGAGGCCGTTACGCTACCGGCGGTGATCTTTCCACTCGGTGAATCGATCGACATCAGGCCGTCGGCGAACGTGGCGCGGACACTCGACCGTCCTTCGATTGTCCAGATGCTCTCGTCTGCTGAAACCTCGACCGCCGCCGAGGAGGGCGCGAGGATCTCAAGCGTCGTCGGCGCAAACAGCCCGAGTACTGAGATTGAGATTGTCATCGATCCGTTTCGACCCGCAAAAGCCTCCGGCGCCGCCAGAGTACCCAAAAGCCAGTTTCGCCGTGTCATGGCCGCAGGTCGTAGGCGGCCATCTCGGTTTGGTTTCGTACAATTAGCCGCCCGTCCGCTAGCGCCGGCACGTTCCAGGTTTTCCCAGAAATCGCCTCAAACTTGGCGAGCTCTTGGTGCGATTCCGGCGTCGCCTTGACCAGCACCAGGTCACCCTGTTCGCTGATCACGATCAGGTGGCCGGAAGCGTAGAGCAGTTGCCCGAAGCGATATCGCCCGCCCTTCCAAATCCGCTCGCCCGTCCAGACATCGACCGCGGCAAGAATTCCGTCGTCCAACCCATAGACAACTCCGTCCGCCAGCACAGACGGGTTGAACTTATTTTTCATGTTGCGGCTGAACCAAACTTCACTCGCCGAGAATTGTTCGCCGTTGGCCGTAATCTTCAGTAGAGTCGCGCCGTGACCGTAGGCGGACGAGACGAAAACGTGCTCGTCGTCAACAATGAGAGGCTGCGAGCAATTGGCATCGTTGTCGGTCTTCCACTCGTGTGCCCACAGCAGCGCGCCGTCGGCGATATCTGCTCCGAATATCCTTTCGCCGCTGACGATGATCAGTTGGCGTTTGCCGCCGAGCGTCGCGACCTGAGGAGACGTGTAACCGCCCCTGTCGTTTTGCGACGTCCAACGAATTTCGCCCGCGGTTTTGTCGTAAGCAACAACCGATTTTCCTGATCGCCCGCCCGGCAGAACGACCACCAAATCGTCGACCACCAGCGGTGCCGCCGACATCCCCCAGGTAACGTTGCGCGCACCGGCGTCGGAAAGAATGTTGCGGGTCCAGATCACGCTGCCGCTGCCGGCGTCGAGGCAGTACAAGTCGCCACTCGCCCCCAGCGCGTAAATTCTTCCGTCATTCCATGTTGGAGTGGCGCGCGGCCCGTCACCGCCTAGCGATTCGACGAAGCGCGCGGTCCAAACCTGCTCCCACACTTGACGACCCGTTTCAAAGTTGTAAGCCGCCACAACTTCTTTGTCGCGGCGCTGCTCGATCGTATAGACCTTGCCCTGAGCGACGACCATCGAGGCATATCCGCCTCCGATTTTCTGACGCCAGACTTCCGGCGGTCTCTTTGCTTGCCAGTTGGTGTTGATCGGCTGTTGATCATAAATGCCGGCTCGCCCGGGACCCCGAAAGTCGCTCCAATAGTCGCCGGCATTCGGAGAACTGATCGACTCAGCCGAAACCTCGGGAGCGGGCGCTACGGCGACAGCAGGTGTCTTCGAATGGGAATCATCGGGAACTGGAGCCTCGGAAGCTAGAGCCTCGTGCGGCGCCGCCGTAGACGGCTGCCCGGCCGGGTCGGAGTTCTCCGCGCGATCAGCCTCAATTGCGCGATAGTGCGCTTCGGTGTCAGCACCCTCGAGTATGGGGGTACGCCCGGAGCCGCCGAGTGCGACCCGAATGCCGGCAACCTTGGCGAACAACAATCCAGCCAAAACAACGCCGATCAAACCGAGCGGGACTACGAGAAACACGCGGCGGTACCAGGGGCGTTCTGCAGCCATACTCTTATTGTGGCGATTTACGCCACGATGTCGAGTTCGCAATGGCCGAATCGCCACGGTCTAGCCGGGATATTTCCCCAGGCGGCGAGAGAAAGTGCGTGGGAGCCGCATCAATACGAGGCGAGCGCAACGAGGTAGTGATGCCTCTAGCGCGCGCTTTCACCGGCGGCTGGGGAAATATCTGGGCTCAAGTCGATTCAGCGGATGAAGCGCTGTGCGATCGGGAAGCGCCGACCCATCCCAAATGCCTTCGACGTGACGCGCAGGCCTGGAGCTGCCTGCTGCCGCTTGTATTCGTTGCGGTCAACCTTGCGAGTGATATCCGTTACGAGATCGAGTGGCGCATCGAGCTGCTGAGCGATCTTCGCGGCCTCGAGGTTTTCCTCCACGTAAAGCCGCAAGATCGGATCCAAGAGTTCATAGGGGGGAAGCGAATCTGAATCCTTCTGATCCGGACGCAACTCGGCCGACGGCGGTTTCGTGAGCACCGCTTCTGAAATCGCGCCGGGGTGCCGCTTATTGGCGACGCGAGAGAGAGCGTAGACCAAGATCTTGGGTACGTCGCTAATGACTGCTAGCCCGCCGCACATATCGCCATAAAGCGTGCAGTAGCCGACCGCCAATTCGCTCTTGTTCCCGGTCGTCAGTACCAACCCGCCGAACTTGTTCGAGAGCGCCATCAGCGTGTTGCCGCGTAGCCGCGCCTGCAGATTTTCTTCCGCGGTATTCTTCTCGGTTCCGGCGAATACCCCGGCTAGTTTGGATTCGAAACTGACATAAGCGTCGTTGATATCCAAGACCTCAAAGCGGATGCCCAGCAATTCGCCAGTGTGGCGCGCATCGACCAAACTGCCCTCGGACGAGTAGGGGCCGGGCATCGCTACGCCCATCACGTTCTCTGGCCCGAGCGCATCGGTCGCCACCAGTACAGTCAGCGCGGAGTCGATCCCTCCGCTGAGACCGACGATCGCCTTGCTGAATCCGCACTTGCGAACGTAGTCGCGCGTTCCCAACACCAGCGCATCATAAACGGCGTCGTGCTCGTCGTCGGAGCCTTCCTGAGGCCACTCGTCCATCTTGCTGTCGCCGGCTTGGTCTGTATCCCAGAAAATCAAATCTTTAGCAAACGACTCGCCGCGAGCGACCAGGGTGCCCGCGGCGTCCACGGCGAAACTCGATCCGTCGAAGACCAGATGATCGTTCCCGCCGACTTGATTTACCATCACGACGGGAACGTCGTGACGGCGCGCGGCCGCCCGTATCATTTCTAGGCGCAGAGCACGTTTATAGAGGTGATAGGGCGAGGCGGAAATGTTGATGATCAAATCAACGCCGGCGTTAACCAGCTCTTCGACGGGGTCGCGGCGATAGCGCGCGCGTTCCCAGAATTGTTTGTCGTTCCAGGCGTCTTCGCAAATGGTGATCCCGACGCGCAGGCCGTTGATCTCGCAAGCGGATTGTTCGGTTGCGGGCGAAAAATGCCGCTGCTCGTCGAATACGTCGTACGTCGGTAGCAGCATCTTTTGCTGACGGAACCGGACTTCCCCATTTGCCAAGTAGGCGGCGCAGTTGCCCGCGGCGCGAGGGCCAGCGGCCATGTCGCGCCCGGCGTAGCCGACGATCAATCCGCAGCCGAGACCGCGTGTCTGCTCGGCCAGGCGCTGCAACTGGTCCTCGCCGCTTTGTAAGAACGCGTCGACATTCACCAGGTCTCGCGGAGGGTAGCCGCTGATCGCCAGTTCCGGAAAAACGACTAGGTCAGCCCCACCGGCGTCAGCTCGACGGGCGAACTCCAGAACCTGGTTGGTGTTGCCTTCAAGGTCCCCAACAGTGGGGTTAATCTGCGCCAACGCAAGCTTCATTCGGTCGGTCCCTCGAGTCTATCGGCTCTCGTCGTGCGAGCTACTCTGACGATGCACTCGCTTCGCGTTGACTCGAAAAGTCTCGTATCTCGTCCATCGAGATCTTCAACGCATCTTTCGATGGTTGTGTAATCTCAAGTTCGATTTCGTCAGTGGATTTGCTAGATACGAGAAACAGTGTGTCGGGTTCGAGTACGATTCTGCCCGAGCCCACGACCGATGCCAGCGTGTGGTTCTTAGGAAGCTCCGCCTCGACGCCATGTGCTGCGGCTTTCAGGGCATCCACGTCAATCGCGTCGACCGTCGCCGCTAGCTTTTCGGGGTCGCTATTGTAGGTTTGCTTCAGCGCGAGGCAGCGTTTTCCCTGGCAATCGCTCAGTTCGTCAGCCTCGGTAACGACGTACAGCAGAATAGTCCCGCCGTAGGGCAGCGCATGCGCCTTTGCGGAAATGCGCGTCTCGCCCGGTTTATACTTGGCGCCAATAAATCCCTCATATCGGTCGCGATACTCAGCCTCGTCGCGCAGGCGAATCGAATGGTAGTTCAGCAGCGGTGCCATTGTCTGCGATATCGCCGGCGGAAACTTAGCCTTCAGCGCATCGACGAGCTTTTCGTAACCCGTAATCTCACGCAGTTTTCCGTCAGCCGCGAGGCGATAGGTCAGTTCAAGGTCCACTAACGCGGCAAACAGAGGACTCGCGATCGAGTGGCCCTCACGCTCGAATTTCGTCGACAGGATCGTAACCGAGTTCTCGAACCCGTCATCCGTCGGATGAGCGACAACACGAGATCGCGTCTCGTTGATGTCGGTTTTAGGACCTTGGTCGCCGATCGTCGACTTCCGCGTGATTGAACTTGTCGTGACAAACGTCTCGCCGTCCGCCGGTCCGTACGTAATTTCGATCGAATCAGCCCCGCAAGCCACTACCGCGAGAATCGTACAGGCCGAAATCAGTTTGAGTTGCACAGTCTTCAACATACAAGACGGACGACGCCACGAAAAAGAGCAGCCACCCCGCGGGGTGGCTGCTCTGTTGGGAAATCGACCGAGCAGTAAGTTAGAACGTGTGTCCGTCGTTGAGCACCAGTTTGAACGGTGCCTTCGTCAATGTCGTGGCCACGCCGTCAATCGTGAGCTTTCTGCCCGCGCCAACAGGGTCACGACGACGGTTCTCAAGGGTCAGAACAACCTCAACTGCGCCACCAGGCTCGCTGGAAAGGTTGATCGTAGACGGCCGAGCAGCGGGCGAAGCGGAAATAACATACAGCGCCATCTTAGGCGTCAGTTTGCCCCTCAGGTCGCCCCAGATGGTATCGCCGCTGGCTCCGGTCAATGCCGTCTTGAGGTCAATGTACTTGTAGAGCAAAGGGTTGTCTTCGCGAGCCTTTTTGTCAGCCTCGTACTTTAACTCTTCCTTCGACTTGAAGCCGAGGTCCTCAGTCGGGAATGCCGAAGCCTTCGCCATTGCTTCTAGCCGGGGCCAGTATTCGGTGAGCCCCGTGTCGCCGGCGTATCCCTTGAGCAAATTCTTCACGTAGTCGGCAACCTGCTGGCGGCCTTCCGCGGGCATCGCGTTTGGTCCGTCATACGCAGCTGCTCGGGCAAACGAAAACATCGCCAGATCGTTCTTTTTGACGTCTTTCTGCTTCATGACGACATCGCCCAACCAGTACGAAATTTGTGCCTGCGTCGGGTCAAGTTTCAGCGCCTCAGTGAATGACTTCTCCGCCGCAACATTGTCCTTCCTTTGCATCGCAGACCAGCCAACCGTTTTGTGTGCCGATGTCTCGGCCTGCTTACGGGCATTGTCCCAGGCTTCTTGCGTGACGTTCTCAGGCTTGGTTGCAAACTGCGTGTCCATACCCGCGAGCAAATCCGTCGAGGCTTTCGTCGCCGCTGAAAGCGTGTCGGCGTCGGACTTTCCAAGATAGGGGCTCAGCAGCGTAATCGTGTAATTGGACGTAAAGTCGCCCGGAATCTTTCCGAGCAATTCGTTTGCCGTCGCGACCGCCTTTTCGCTCTGGTTGGTCTTGCGGTAGCTATCCAAGTAAAACTGGGTGCGCTCGACATGCCAATCGGTCTCGGCATACTTCTCGGTCCAGTCATCGAGTAGAGCGATCTTCTTCGTCGGATCAGCTTCAGCGTAGACCTTCGAGAGCAGGTCGTATTCCGCGCGGTCCTTATACTCTTTTTCTTCCTGCGGATACGGGACAGCAACAGCGGCCACCATAATCAGCAGACACGTGGTTATAGCTATGGGCGTAACTTTTCTTAACATGTGCTTCGATCTCCCAAACGTTCCTTTCGACGATATTTCCAATTATCATCGCATGGCTAGAGTCAGCGCGGAACTGGCCCCTGCTCGCGGATCCGCGAAGGCAGTGACTAACCGCCGAGTATATAAACAGAGACGCCAGTATGCAAGGGGCATTTTCGACCCTTAGAAAGGCCCCACACTGTCGATTGCCGCCCAGAACGTCTGCACGGCTCTCTGTCGCTTGAAGGCACTCCGCCTCCGTACGCTCTGTTGGACGGGTCCCAACGACGGTCTGTTACAATCCGCAAGCCTCGCGGGGGGTACAAATTTATTGCCTGATCGAGCCTTAGATCTAGCGATCATCGCCGCATACCTGATCGCGGTCACCATCTTTGGCTCGCGTTTTCGCCATTCACAAAAATCGCTAAGAGACTACTTCCTCGGTGGACGTGACGCTCCATGGTGGGCAATCTCGCTGTCAATTGTGGCTGCGGAAACCAGCACGCTCACAATCATCGGTACTCCAGCGCTTGCCTTCGGCTCCGATCTGGGTTTCCTGCAGCTCGCGTTCGGGTACCTGCTTGCCCGGATAATTATTTCGATTGTGTTTATCCCCGCCTATCGGCGCGGCGAGATGTTCACCGCGTATGAATTGATTCAGAACAGGTTCGGCGAAGAGCTTCGGCGCTTTACCGCCGGCACGTTCTTAATCACTCGTGCCCTGGCGGAGGGCGTGCGTGTCTTTGCAATTTCGATCGTCGTGTCCGTCGTGCTCGGCACAAGTGATAACTCGTCGATCGTGATCATTACCCTACTAACGGTGCTCTACACGTTCCACGGGGGGATGACCGCCGTCATCTGGACCGACGTTGCCCAAATGGTGCTCTACGTCTCCGGCGCGTTGCTGAGTTTTTGGATGGTCTTGGAACACATACCCGGAGGATGGGACGCCGCGGCGCTCGCCGCCTCCGCCGCCGACAAATTCAAGATTCTGCATTTTGAAACCGCAATATCCGCGCCCGGCTTCTTCAGCGAAACCTACACGTTCTGGGCCGGAGTACTTGGCGGTTGCTTCTTGAGCACCGCGACTCATGGCACCGATCAGTTGGTCGTCCAACGTTTGCTCGCCGCTCGTACCGAAACCGAGAGCAAGCTCGCGCTGCTTTCGAGCTGGGTGGTGATCTTTTTGCAGTTCTCGTTGTTCCTGCTAATCGGAGTGCTGTTGTTCGTGTTTTATCAACAGAATGGGCTTGCCACGCCCGATCAACTTGACCGTCTGTACCCAAGTTTCGTTTGGAACTACCTGCCTCCGGTAGCCTCGGGCATCGTTGTTGCGGCGATCCTTGCGGCCGCGATGTCAAATATCAGCGCTGCCTTGAATTCGCTCGCTTCGACGACTGTCATGGATTTCTACATTCCGCTGAGCGGTCGAGGCAACGCAGATCAGGCGAATCTACTGCGCGTTTCCCGCTACGCGACGCTTTTCTGGGGAGCCGTCCTGCTAGGAATCGGAATCGCCGCCGGCCACCTCAGCAAATCGGTGCTCGAAGACGGGCTGGCCATCGCATCCGTACCAATGGGGGCGATGCTCGGAGTGTTCAGCCTTGGCGTGCTCACAAAGAGCACGTCACAATTGGCGGCAATTATCGGCATGGCGGCGGGCTTCGTGGCAATAGCTTACGTCACATTCGCCACTTCTATCGCCTGGACCTGGTACGTCGTGATTGGCGCCATTGTCACCTACTCGGTCGGTCTGATAGCCTCGCGCTTTACGGGTCCGGGCTCCCTCCCGCCTTTGTGTGACTTAAAAGAGCCGGCTCGATAAATCAGGAGGGGTTAAAGAAAAGTGGCGCAACCTTTGCAAATTGATTTCAATTGCGCAATAATGACGGTCGTGCGATAGTGCATCGGACGTGTGTTGACACGCGGTGAATTGTCGCTTCCTCTAGGACACCCGACTAGATTACACGCCGTTGTGACCGCCAAAATTAGGCCGCCAATTATCGCCGCCTGACGATAATTTCGAGTTTGTTCCGTTTCCCGAACAAAAATCCTTGACTACGCTACTTGTCCTCTGCTATAAATGCAGTCGAGGGCCAGGTAATCGATCTTGAGTTCCGAATGCGGAACAAAATCGATTGCAGGTATCGAGTTCACGAAATAGAAGTACGGCCGTAAGGTCCTACGGTCGAAAACCGATTATTCAATTGGGAGGTTCGAGTCAATTATGGATGTGAATAAAATTCTTACGGAACTCCGTCACGAGCGTGAGCAGCTTGAAGATGCAATTTATGCACTCGAGCGGTTGGCGAGGGGCAGAGGTAAACGGCGCGGTCGGCCACCCGCCTGGATGAAGGACGCGCAAGAACGTCGAAAAGTCCGCGATACCGACGGCGACTAGCGAGCCATCGTTTGTGAGGGGCGGAAGAGTCTCGCCGGCTGCATTCGCTCGCGACCGGCGTGTCCGCCCCGCACGATTTTAGTCCATGGCCTTACCTACCGCTCGTAGATTAGGAATTGCTCCCGTTGGCGCTTGAATTCCTCAATAGCCGGGGTGCTTGAGTTCTCTTCGCGCCCCGTGCGCAGAGCATCGATAACTTGTTGATTCCCCAATAGTTTGCAAGTTTCGTCGAGCCTCACCTTAGTCGGGTATAGCTTGACCAGCGCGGCCGCGATTTCCAATCCTAGGGCGGTCGACTGTAGTGAATCTCTGTCCACGATTGACAGTTGCACGCCACTAATTTCCAGGCCCTTAAATCGCGATGCGCTGGGTGTTAGCTTCCTCGCGTAAACGCGGATTCCGGGAATCGCTCGTTCCCGCAATGACGCTGCTAGTTGAGACCCGTCGATCCAATCGGCGCCGATAAACTGAAATGGCGTGTCCGTTCCCCGCCCCACGGAATAATTCGTAAGCCCTTCTAGCAATGCGATCCCGGGATAAAGAATTGCTTGCTCGAGATTTCTAATGTTAGGAGAAGGGTTCACCCAAGGCAGACCTGTTTCATCAAACCAGAGGCCTCTTCGCCAGCCGTCCATCGACACGATTTTCAGGTCGACTCCGATTTTGCGCTGTTCATTGAACATTCGCGCCAATTCGCCGACGGTCATTCCGTGGCGTACGGGCATCGGGTGGTAGCCGATAAACGACCGGAACGTTTCGTCGAGAACCGGGCCTTCGACCGCCAGACCGTCAATTGGGTTGGGGCGGTCGATCACGATGAACTCGATGCCGGCGCCGGCCGCCGCCTCCATGGCGTATCCCATCGTGGTGATGTAGGTATAAAATCTTGCGCCGACGTCTTGGATGTCGAACACCAGCGCGTCCAACCCAGCCAGCATTTCCGCTGTCGGGCGCCGGCGATCAGTCTGATAAAGACTAGTGACCGGTACGCGCGTCTTTTCATCGACGCCATCGTCAATTTCAGATTGATCGAGTAATCCCTCCAGACCATGTTCCGGTGTCAAGATCACTTTGAGTTGTACGTTTTCAGCCGCGGCGAGCAAGTCGATATTGCGGCGTCCCATACGGTCGATTCCCGTCTGATTTGTGATCAGCCCGATAGTTTTTCCGTTGAGACGCTCGAAATTCTCGGCCACCAGAACGTCAAGCCCCGTTCGGACGATTTGCGCAACCGGGACGTCACCGTTTTCCTTTCCCCAGCGGCGTGCTCGCAACGCATCGCTGTCAATGTCACGAATCGTAGAAGCAAAAATGGATGCCACCCTACTGCGCAAACTCACGACCGACGTCGCCCGCGTCGGGTGAACTCGGTTCGTCATCAGCACCACGAATGAATCGCTATAAGGGTCCAGCCACATCGAGGTCCCAGTAAATCCGGTGTGGCCGTAGGACCCTTCGACAAATAAATCACCACGTTGCGAGGCGTAGGGCGAGTTAATATCCCAGCCGATGCCGCGATCGTTCTTGTCCCCCGGGCTCTGTGGCGTCGTCATTTGCAAAACGCTTAGCGGGCTCAGAATGCGCTCGCCGTCAAGTTCGCCGCCGTTGAGCATCATTCGAGCGAACCGAGCCAAGTCCGCGGCAGTCGAAAACATTCCCGCGTGGCCTGAAACTCCCCCCATGAAGCGCGTTGTGGGGTCGTGGACGATGCCCCGCAAGATCGTGCCGTCGGTGAGGCGCTCCGTCGGAGCGGTTCTCCAGCGCCGGTTTGGGCTCGGCAGAAAACTGGTATCCGTCATGCGGAGCGGGTCGAAGATGCGTTGCTGAGCGAACTCGTTGATTGGCTTGCCGGTGATCGTGCGAACGATTTCGGCCAGCAGAATGTAGTTGATGTCGCTATAGATAAATTTCGAGCCCGGTTTCGCAATTGGCTTTTCGAGGTAGGCCAGCGAAATGCCAGTTTCGTATCCGCTCCACTCGGGTTGGATGTCGACGTCGGGCCGCAGCCCCGAGTAATGAGTGACCAGATGGCGCACCGTAATTCTCGTTGAGCCCTTGAATTTCGGCAGGTACTTGGTTACGCGATCACCGAGGCGGACTTTGCCCTCTTCGACGAGCATCATAATTGCCGGCGCGGTCGCGACGACCTTCGTCAATGACGCACAGTCGAAGATCGTGTCTTCGGTAATGGGTTCCCTTGCGGGGAACAGGCTTCGTGCGCCGTACGCCTTTTGATAAAGGGTTTGCCCGTCCGACTCTACCCAAACCACCGCACCCGGAGTGATCCCTTCTTCGATCGCGCCCTCGATTGCTGCATCTAAATGCGCCGCGCCCTGCCATTGGCGAGCGCCGTCTGCGCCCAGAGATGCGAGAAGCAGTATGGCTAGGCCCAAACTCAGAGGTCGCGGCCCTCGTCGGAGCCCCATTCGTGGCAAATTATTTTGCATCAAAATTGGGAAATCAGTCTGTGTGCCTATGATAGCCGTCGGCTCGCGAACCCTAAGATAAACTGTAAGTTTCCTCGCACGCGACAGCGCGCGACCCCCTACACTCATGCTCGACCTAGGCTATCTACGCCAGAATTTTGAAGACGTGAAGCTCCGCTTGCAGGACCGCGCTGATTCAAAGGTCCTCGACGACTTTGTGGAAACAGACGGCCGCCGGCGCTCCGCGGTGACTGAGATTGAGGGCTTGCAGTCGCAACGAAACCAGTTCAGCGCCGAGGTCGCAAAGGCTAAGCGGGCAGGCGAAAACGCCGACGCGGCGATCACGCAATCGAAGGTTATTGGAGCCCAAATCAAAGAACGCGAGGACGCCGTCAACAGCCTCGATGAGGCGCTATTCGCAATCTTGAGCGGTATTCCGAACATCCCGCACGAGTCCGTGCCGCCCGGCAAGGACGAGTCCACGAATGTCGAAGTCGCCAAGTGGGGCGCCGTGCCAGAGTTCGACTTCGAGCCAAAGGCGCACTGGGACCTCGGCGTCGAGCTAGGAATTGTCGACTTCGAGCGCGCCGCCAAGATCACCGGCGCGCGCTTTGCCGTCTACCGCAACGCCGGCGCAAAGCTCGAGCGCGCCTTGATGAATTTCATGCTCGATGTCCACACCGACCAGCACGGCTATAGCGAGACCCTGCCGCCTTTCGTGGTGAACTCGAACAGTCTGTATGGAACCGGCCAGTTGCCCAAGTTTTCAGAGGACTTATTCAAACTTGAAGGCACAGACTACTGGCTCGTGCCCACAGCCGAGGTGCCGCTTACAAATCTTTTTGCCGGCGAAACTATCAACGCCGATGAGCTACCAATCAAACTTACGGCGTTTACCCCGTGTTTTCGCAGCGAAGCCGGCGCGCACGGTCGCGATGTACGGGGGATCATTCGGCAACATCAATTTCAAAAAGTCGAGCTCGTCAAGTTCACCCGGCCAGAGCAAAGCTACGACGAGTTAGAGAGTCTTACCGCTGACGCCGAAGACATATTGCAGCGCCTTCAGCTCCCGTATCGCAAGATGGTGCTTTCCGCGGGCGATACGTCTTTTAGTTCCGCGAAAACCTACGACCTAGAGGTTTGGCTGCCTGGTCTTGGAAAGTACAAAGAGATTTCCTCGTGCAGTAATTTCGAGGCATTCCAAGCTCGCCGCGCCAAGATCCGATTTCGCGACCAAGCCGCGACAAAGCGCAAGGCACAGCTTGTTCATACGCTGAATGGCAGCGGTCTAGCGGTCGGCCGCACCTGGCTGGCGATTATTGAGAATTATCAACTGGCTGACGGCTCGGTAAAGATACCCGAAGCCTTGCGCCCTTACCTCAATGCCGAACTGATAACAGCCGGCGGCATGCTTTCGTAGTCAATGCCGCGCAAGAAAGTCATAATCGACACCGATCCGGGATTCGACGATGTCTTGGCGTTGATGCTGGCGCTGGGGTCCGATGCTCTCGACGTTCGTCTGATCACGACCGTCGCGGGCAATGTCAGTCTGGACCTCGGCACCGCAAACGCCCTTCGCGTACTCGAGGCGATTGGTGTTTCTGAGCCCCCAACTGTGCACGCCGGTTGCGCAAGCCCGTTGGGGTCCCCGGTCACGCGCGCCTCGCATGTCCACGGATCTGACGGCTTCTGTGGAGTTTCTGAACGATACCCCGTCCGTCGTCTAAGCGAGTCTCCAACTGGGGCGATCGAGGCAATGCTCGCCACGATTCGCAGCAACCCCGGCGAAATCACACTCATCGCGATCGGCCCGCTAACCAACGTCGCCACGGCGATCGAGGTTGACGCTACCACGATGGGTCAGCTCAAAGAGTTGATCGTAATGGGCGGCTCATTTGGAAGTGAAAGCAACGTAACCGCTGCCGCCGAGTTTAACTTCTTCGCCGACGCCATAGCCGCTCGCGTCGTAGTGCAATCGGGCCTGCCAACAACCATTGTGGGTCTCAACGTCACGCAGCAGGCCTTGATGCCGCGCAAGCGTTTTGAACATCTGATCGCAAAACTTCGCCCCGACAGCGCGGCACGGGGTCTGCTCGAAAACCTTACGCGAGAGTTCTTTGAAATTTCGGAAAAGCGGCGAGGAATCGACGGGTGCTATCTCCATGACCCGCTCGCAGTCGCCGCGTCCATCGACCCGACTCTGCTCAGCGCGCAGCGCTACCCCTGCGACGTCGAGGCCACAGGCGAACTGACCCAGGGTATGTTGATTGTCGATACTCGCGCGACCGCGGCGGTCGACAGCTCAAACGTCAAGGTCGCGACGGCCGTTGACGTTGAGCGGTTCATTGAGCTGTTCGAGCGGACACTGCTGGCTGCGGGCTAGCCGCCGGTTGATTCGCGCATATTCGCGCCCGCGCCACAGTCAAAACGTATACCCAAGGGTGCTAATAAATCCGTAGTCGTTCTTCTTCACGATCACCGCCGGCCGACTGTCAAAGCGATCGTAAAAGCTCATTCCATACGTAAAATTCTTAAAGACCGCCAAGCGGACCCCGCCGTCAAACTCGATTCTGTAGCGGCCTGTGTCGCTCAAGTTCGGAAATAGAAAGAGCCGCGACGTTAACTCGATTCCGCCGAAGCGAACAGCTTTGATTTCGACTCCCGCGGTGCCCTCGCCACTGTCCGACGACACCGAAACACCCATATCGTCGGGGAAATAGTGTTCCCTCGAATAGTTCACACCCCCGAGCACCGAGAGCGAAGTCGACTCGTTATTGATGACCTTGAAACCGACCCCACCGCCCAACTTTGTGCGCAGATCTAGCAATTTTTGGCGGTTGCGCTCTAACCCGCCCAGGCCATACGCAAACGCGCGATGGCTGACGAATCGATCGTAGCGAGCATCGCCGGCATGGCGGCTCGTCGCCTCGGCATCGTTCTGGCTGCTTTGAATCGAGGTTACGATTCCACTCAGCTTTTGCTTTGAATCCGTGTATTGGGCTTTGATGCCGAGCGCCGACTGCGTGAGCGTCGAGTTTCCGCGAGTGATGTTGTACCCCCAGTCGAACCCGACTTGAATCTTGTCTCGAAACTTCGGCTTCGACTCTTCAGTGATCGCCGTCAGCCCGGATACGCCAAGAATGTTTAGCTCCGTCGCTTCACCGTCCGATCGAACCACGAGCTTGTCTTCAGCGCGCTCCACGCGCCCGGTGTAGGTACGACCTGTCGCAGTGCTGACGTCGAAGTTTCCTTCGCTGTCCAGTTGCTCAACAGCGTCCCACGTGATATCGATCGAGCCGGCATACGCTGTAGCTACGGTTAGCTTGCCGCCGTCAAGTTTTTCAACGGTGCCCGTGATCGTGTCTCCGTTGTTGAGCACAATCGTGTCAGCAAAAATCGGGGTGAGAGCTGCTAACAGAAACATCAATTCGGGCAGAAACCGCGAGCGTGTCGAGGGTAGGAAAAATAGAAATCGAGTCATAAGAAACGAGGCCTTCCATAAATTGGCAGGGGGAGTCGATCAGCTGCGAGTGCGAAGGGTTGCAGTGGCTAAGAACATAACAATTATGCTCTAATTCCGCTGTATCGATTCGAGTCGAAACGTGCGACAGCTTACGAGCCCGATCCGGCTGTATGCATTTGTCGAAGGCTGGCGGCGTACTGAATCTACGAACGACGGCCCGTGCACCTATTCGCCGCAGATACTGTGAAGACACCGCGCGGGTACGGCGTCAACTGCTTCGAGATGGATACTGGGCCATCTAAACTTAAACGGGCAGTGCTGTGACTAGGGCAATACATTTCGATTTAGAACCGCTCGATGCGACATTCGGCGCGATGGTTAGCGGCCTGAAACTCGCCCAAGTTGACGAGCAGACGTTCCGGCAGCTTTATGATGTCTGGCTCGAGTACGCTCTATTGATTTTTCCTGGCCAGCATTTGAGCAACGACGAACAGGTCGCGTTCGCCAAACGATTCGGCGAGCTGGAGTTCGATCTCATGGCGATCAGCAACGTCGGCAGCGACGGCGCCGTGCGATATGACGAGTCAGTCGACGTGGTCAAAGTGCTCAAGGGTAATTTGGGCTGGCACCACGACAGTACATTCATGCCTGTCCAAGCGAAAGGTGCGGTGTTTTGCGCCGAGGTAGTGCCCTCGGCTGGAGGAGAAACCGAATGGGCGGACATGCGATCCGCCCACGATGCGCTCGATGACGAGATGCTCCTGCGGATCGCCGGACTGTCGGCCTACCATTCGATTTATTACAGTCAAGCGAAAATTGGGCATTCGCCTAAGCGAGGGAGCGGCTACTCGGGCTACGGATTCCACGATCTCGATCCGCCCCTCAGGCCCTTGATCAAGACACATTCAGAGACGGGCAGGAAGACGCTTACGATCGGGCGCCACGCCTACGGCATCCCCGGGATGGACATCGGGGAGTCGGAGCGGCTGTTGGATGAGCTTGCCGAATTCGCCTGTCGTCCGCCGCGTGTCCACCGCCACCGCTGGGCCGCTGGAGACGCGGTGGTTTGGGACAACCGCTGCCTGATGCACCGTGGCCGCGAATGGGACATGAAAGAGCCGCGCGTGATGTATCACAGCCGAATCGCCGGCGATGCGGAGGCGGAATTCGCGGCGTCCGTAAGAAATGCGGACTAGCGTTTGCCGGCCTTCTCGATCGTCTCTTTTTCCATTACCCGCGCCCCACGCATGATGCCCATCATCGAGTAGTTTCCTTCGTGACAGGCGTACTCGTATACTCGGTTTTCGGTCGTCGGCCAGACGTACTCACCGCTCCATGGCGCTGTCCAGATCTTAGGGTCCTCGACGGTGAACTGATAACGCAGGGTGTCGTCGTTGATGCGACTCAAACGCTCGACCACGTGTAGGTCCCGCGAGGCGTAGGTCAGCGCTGGCGTGTCTCTGAAATTCGTTGTATCTACCACCAGCGTGTCGCCTTCCCAGTGGCCCACCGAGTCACCGAGCC
The DNA here is from genome assembly GCA_965247305.1 of Bryobacterales bacterium. Lineage (GTDB taxonomy): Bacteria > Acidobacteriota > Terriglobia > Bryobacterales > UBA6623 > CATQHP01. The sequence goes on from OZ252030.1 coordinate 1,703,638, forward strand.
ATTTGCGGACCTCGGGTGGATCGTGCTCGGCGTTGAGTCGAATGATGCGAGCGTCGTGGATCATCTCACCGAGGATCATCACATGGTCGTCAGTCTGAACGACCCGTTTGAGGTTGTTGTAGGCAAACGGCAAGATTGGTGGGCCGGCAACCGGACCGGAACCAAGGATGCAGCGCTCATCGATTGGGCGCAGCTCGGGATCATCGTAGGGGGACGGGTCGGGCCCATCGCGCAGCCACCAGGCGTCGCCGGTGTTGGTATGCAATATTTGCCCACGCCAGACCTCGCGCCTTTCGCCCTCGGCGGTCATTGGCGGGTAGCGCCCGTTCTTCGGGTCGGTGATGACCGAACTGCGCCACTTGCCGTCTATCCGGATAGGCGCGTTTCCGCGCTCGAGCCAGAACGAGTTGTAGCCGCCAACGGCGCCACCAAAGCCTTTTGATCCGTCACCGCCCGAAGGGGGCGCTTCGCGCTGGGGGTCGGACGCCGCGTAGGCCTTTTCCTTGAAGACGTGAACCCGCTCGAGTGCCTCCGCTGCCTCATCGTCGGTTAGCGTCAAGCGATCGCCAAACGTCTCCGGACGCGAAATGGGAGTGACCGTTTGGACGTCGTACGTGCCGGAGAGATCAGGGTGCTCAGCTGCCGCGGCCGGTGTCGAGAGGAGCGTCGCGAGCGTGAGCGTTAACGTACCGAGCGTGGTCAATTTGTTGTGAAACATGGCAAGCCTTTGGTCGTCCTTATGCTACCCATTTCAGGCACGTCCCTGAAGCTTTTCACATCGCGCCGTATTCGGCGAGATAGCCTGTAGACGTTGCTTTGTCGAGCGCCTGGTCTCTAGCCCGCATTTCTCACCACGTGGCGAGCGAAGGTGCGTGAGAGGTGCGTCAATACGAGGCGGGCGACGGTCGGCGCGCGGAGGCGTACTTGACGGTCCGTCGAGCACGACGATCGAGCGCAACGAAGTAGTGGCGCACCTATCGCGTACTTTCGCCGTCAGGTGGTGAGAAATGCGGGCTAGTGGTGGTTCCACTGCACAAACTCTATCGCTTCCGCCAAGCTTCGTAACCGGGGCGGTTGGGCCGGTGCCAAAGGGTGCCAAAGTGTTTGTCTGGGAACTCCTGCTCGTGTTCATCGGTGAGCATCGCGACCCGGCTTAGTCGAGTTGTGGGATGCCGAACTGTCCGGCGGTCGCGGCGGCTGAGGATTCGACCTCGATCGTCGCTACCTTGCGGGCGTTTTCCCAGGCCAGTGAGCCGAGGAAGGCGAGCAGCGCGAGCCCCGGAACTGCTGACTGCGGTGCATCTCCGAGCCCAATGATATAGGGCAGCGGCGTCGCACAGAGCGCGCCCGTGAGTTTCGTCGCGGCGGTTTCGCCGTGGGCGAACACAAGCCATACAGCGAGAAGCGCGACGCCTGCATCGTAGCCGTAGATGTGTGGCACGCTCAGCAGCGAGCCGACGATTCCAGCGGCCCACCAGCGCCACGCGGGAGCGTCGCGGACGGCGAAGTACACGAGCGCGAGCACACCGGCAATCAGCACTGTGACGGTAAGAGTCAACGGCGTTGGCAGATTGTGCGCCAGCCCGAATACACTGATCGTCCGCTCCGGCGAAGGGTGCAGCCCACGCAAGTCACCATCGGTTAGCATGTTCACGTAGTTGGAGACACCAGTTGTTCCGGCGACCAAGATCGAGAGTGTTGTCAGAGTCGCCGCGCTCGCCAGATATCCGCGCAGCATCTTGCGTTCTCTTGCTGCCCAAATCACGACGGGCAAAAGCAAAAGCAGATGGAACTTGAAAAGACTGAGTGCCAGAACGGCTCCGGACCAGCCTGGCTTACCACTACGGAAAAGGCTATACGCGGCTATCGCGACGGTTAGCATGAGTACGCAGTCTTGGCCGTGAGCGATACCGAGTGCCGTCGGCAAGTACATCGCACTAAAGACGAGCGTTGATGTGCCGAAGTTTTTCACCGCCCAGGCCCAACACAGTGCCAACAGCCCGGTTTGGAGTGCTATCCATGTCCAGAAAGCGGTATTGAACGGCAGCATAGGCAGCCACGACAAGGAAGCAGCATAGAAGTGCGGGCGAACGAATGGCCACAGTTCGACCGCTTCGGGGTCGAGGGAGCGCTGGACGCTGAATTGCACAGCTTGATCGTGGAGCTCGCTGAAACGACCCTCCGAAGCAAGCGATCCACCTACGTAGAGATTTAGAAAATCACGCTCTCGCGCCGATTCGACAAGCGTTGACCCGAGTCCAATCCAAATCACGCTAAAGGCCAACGCGACCACCAGTGGCGCGGCAATCTCTTGCTTTTGCAACGTCAATTCCTCGTGATGCGGAGACTCGGGTCCGCATCGGTCCCGGACTTCTCGCCGACGCGGATATGCAGGGGATTGTATGGCATGAAGAGTAGACCCGCGACCGACGCGGGGCAGTTCAGACAACTGTCGCCGCGACTCTCAAACCAGTTCATCGATTCGACCGCATCGATGGATGCGATCGCATCTGAGTCCGCTATCCAGAAGCTTGTGTTGTTTGGCCTCAAGGCGGTATAGCGAAGCTGAGTTGGGCCATCGAACGTGCCGGCAGCGGCATAGCGAATGAGCCGCGTTGGCCCAAGATAGCTGAAACGAAAAAGCTGGTCGGCGCGGACTGCTAGGCTTGCCTTCCCTGCCTTTTCCGCCAGTGACAGGTTCTCGTAGGGGCGGACTTCATAGCCGGTCGCGGCCCAACTCGTGCAATTCCAGGCGGGGAAGAAAAATATCATGCCTCCCGGTTTCGTCACTCTGCGAAGTTCCTCCATCGCCTTTTCGGGATCGGGAACGTGCCCGAGCGTCCAGACGGTCCAGGAAGCATCGAAGGAGTTGTCGTCGAACGGAAGTTCTAGTGCGGAACCTTGGACGAACGGTTTGTGGAAATAGTGGGCCGCACTCGCGGCAATATCGAGCCCGGTGTAGTCATCGACGATATCTTGAAGCTGGCCGCTGCCCGCGCCTACTTCGAGGGTTCGCGCGTGCTCAAGCCCGTAGCGCGTGACGAAGTCTTGGACTTGGTCGACAACGCCATTGGTCTTAGCCGCGCCTCGATTGAAGTCTACATACTCGTGATCGGACCCGCCAGTGTTTTCGATCGACGCCTTGTAGACACGGTCGTAGTAGCTCTGGGCGTCGACGTTATCTTCGAGCGGCGGTAGCTCCACATGGCCCGTATCGTATGGGAAATGAAGCCCGATAACTGGGACGAAGTAGGCAACAGATAGGACCGCAGCCATCACCACAAGGCGATAGGCGACGCTTAAGAGCTCTTTAAACATGAGAGTCAACCACCGCCCCAACGGCCGCGGACTGCTCCGATAGTAGGGCGGTATAGGCTAGGCGACAACGTGGTACTACTGGCACCGATCCACTCGAAATCCGCTTAGGCCGCGCCGCGGAAAGGCCTTAGAGAGACGGTTGGCGCGGGGATGCGATCTTGACACTCCGTCGAGCACGGCGATCGAGCGCAACGAAGTTGTGGCGCAGGCTGCATTCGTCGTGGGGTAGTTAGAAATGCGCGCTAGCCTTCCGTTTGCTGTTGATTACGGTAGACTGTCGCCGAGGCCCACTATGAGAATGCGCTCTACCGAAATTCTCTTGGCGACGGTCTTGATCGCTGTTTTGCTTGGCTCGCCGCTATCGGCGGCCGACCGCAGCAACGGTCGCTCGATGGTCATTAGCCGCAACGGAATCGTGGCGACAAGTCACACGCTTGCTTCGCAGGCCGGTGCACAAACGCTGGCTCGCGGAGGTTCGGCGGTCGACGCCGCAATTGCCGCCAACGCCGTGCTCGGAGTGGTCGAGCCGATGATGTGCGGTATCGGTGGAGACTTGTTTGTCATCTACCGGGAGGCGGCGACGGGCAAGCTCTACGGGCTGAACGCCAGCGGTTGGGCGCCGGACAAGCTGACTCGCGAATTCCTGATTGGCCAAGGCCTCAAGAAAATGCCCTCGCGGGGCATACATTCCGCCACGGTGCCTGGCGCCGTACGCGGTTGGGAGGCCATGCATCGCCGTTTTGGACGGGCTTCTTGGAAGGATATTTTCAGCGCATCAATCCACTACTCGGGACAGGGATTTCCGGTGACCGAAAGTATTTCGTCCGCATGGCCGGGCGGCGCGGTTAGCGACAACGAACCAAGTCGGCAGGTGTTTCTGAAGGAAAAAAAGGGGCTGGCGGTTGGCGAGATTTTCCGCAACCCGGGCCTTTCGCATGCGATGACGTTGATCGCCGAGCATGGGGCCGACGCATTTTATGAAGGCGAAATTGCCGAAGCGATTGTACGCACTTCACGCGGCCTCGGCGGAACAATTCGCAAGCCCGACCTGGCCGAGTGGCAGCCGGAGTGGGTCGAGCCGATCTCGTCGAACTACCGTGGTTGGACCGTGTATGAGATGCCTCCAAACGTACAGGGGATGGCGGCGCTGCAGATCCTCAATATCCTCTCCGAGTTCAAGGCCGCGCCCGCCGGACCGCAGTCGTTTCGCGAGCTGCACAAGAAGATCGAAGCCACCAAGCTGGCCTACGCTGATCTGAGAACATTCGTCGCCGATCCGCGATTTGCCGATGTCCCCGTCACCGAATTGCTCTCGGCCAAATACTCGGCGCTGCGGGCGTCGCTGATCGACCTAGCCAAGGCCGATTGCGGGGTGAAACCGGGAGCTCCGACTGCGAGCGACACGACGTATCTATCCGTGGTCGATCGTGATGGAAATATCGCGTCTTGGATTCAGAGTGTCTCCGGAGGGTGGGGCTCGGGCGTTCTCGTCGATGGCATGGGATTCCACCTGCAGAATCGCGGTGGGCTGTTCACTTTGGACGCCGACCATCCCAACGTTCTAGCCGCGCGCAAGAGACCGTTTCACACCATCATCCCGGGCTTCATGCAGAAAGGGGATCAGCACATAGGCTTTGGCATCATGGGCGGTCCGAATCAGCCCCAGGCACATGTGCAGTTTGTTTCGAATATGGTCGACTATGGCATGAACATTCAAGAAGCTTTGTCGGCGCCGCGTTACCGCCAAAGTAATGAGGCCAACTGCGAGGTTGATCTGGAGTCTCGCCTGCCCAGCGAAGTCGTGCAGCAGCTTTCGGAGGCGGGGCACAGACTGAAGTTGCGGCGCGAGTACAGCTCAAACATGGGCCGTGGAAATGCGGTGTTGCACGACACCAGCACGAAGGTGAACTTCGGGGCATCGGGGCCACGCGCGGATGGTGAAGCGATTCCTGAACCTTTGCCTTGACGCCGGGTGGATTTGGGATCTGGGTGCATCACTGTGCCGGCTGCGCCGCGGTCGGCAAAACACGCTCGCTACACTGAGAAACGGTTGATGTCGTCATTTGTTCCAGTAGCGGATTTGCGTGTGAAACCGTTGGTTCCCGATCACGCAAAGGTTCGAGAAAACCCAGCCGGTGAACGCCCGCGTTGGCTAAAGGCGCGGGCGCCCGTTGGCGAAAACTATCGCCGCTTGAAGGAGATGGTGTCCGAGCTGGGGCTGCATACAGTCTGCGAGAGTGCGGCTTGTCCGAACATCGGCGACTGCTGGAATCGAAAGACCGCGACGTTCATGATCTTAGGCAACGTCTGCACGCGGCGTTGTGGATTTTGTGCCGTTCAAAAGGGTGCGCCGGGCGAAGCTGACAACGATGAGCCTCGTCGCGTCGCCGAAGCGGTATCAAGGATGGGCCTGCGTTACGCGGTGATAACAAGCGTCAATCGCGATGACCGCAAAGACGGCGGAGCCGAGCTATTCGCGCTGACGATCAAGGCCATCCGCGAACGCATCGCCGACTGCCGCGTCGAGGTGCTTGTGCCCGATTTCCAGGGCGCGCACGCAGCGATGGATACTGTGCTCGCTGCGCGTCCGGACGTGCTAAACCACAACACAGAAACAGCACCTCGGCTCTATCGGACGGTGCGAATCGGGTCGGACTATCAACGGTCGCTCGACATGCTGCGGTATGCAAAATCCGCCGCACCCCAGATTCCCACGAAGTCGGGGATCATGCTGGGCTTGGGTGAGAGTGGCGACGAGGTGCGCCAGGTGATGCGCGATTTGCGCGAACACAACGTCGACATATTCACGATCGGCCAATATCTGCGACCGTCTGTTGATCACTTGGCGATTCAGAAGTTTTACACTCCCGAAGAGTTTGACGCCTTCCGCCGATTCGGCCAGGGTCTGGGGTTCAGCCACGTCGAGGCTGGAGCATTGGTTCGCAGTTCCTACCACGCGGACGAGGGTGGAGAGTCGACGCTACGAGCGCTTCCCGAGCCATTTTCAGGAATGGCATAGACTGCTTGCCGCAGCACCAAGCCCGTGAAAATCGGAGGCGCGACTGTAAAGGAGTGCGGTGGCGAAGGGTGAACTGGAAAAGTTGAGTCGCGTCCTGTTGAGGAATGATCAGCAGGTCCCAACTCAACGTATTCCAGAAAGCTGCTCCGCCACCGCACTCCTTTACAGTCGCGCCTCCGATTTTGGACAGCGGAATCTCGTCTCCAGAAATTGCTCTAGCGGCGGCGTTTTCGTTTGGGTGGCTCTGGCGCTTCTTCGGTCTGATCGGACCAGTGGCCGAGCATCACCGCGACGGGCAATAGTGCAAGCGGGGCCACCTGCGAAAGGATGCGGTCGGCCGAGGTCCCAAGCCACCAGTCAATGTCATTGCGTCCCGTGGCGTACGCCAGCAGAGCCGCTCCTAGTTGAGCAAACACGATCGCGGGGAAGCTCCAAAATTCAAGCGGGCCTTTGAGCGGTTTCCACACGATTACTGCTGCCACAAACAGGTAGAACGCCAAGGCGAAGAGCGAGGGGCTGAAGGATTTTGTCACTAGAGTTTTCAGCGACAACGTGAACAGGTCGAGTTGGAATGAAAGCCCCGGCGCAAATCCGGCTGCTTCGACGCCGTAGACGCCCCGCACCATCGACCAGCTAGCCATCAAAGCGATTGCGGGCAGCAACAGCGCAGCCCAGCGCCATCCTGGGCCCTTGTGCCGAATTAATCCTACGATGCCGACGAGCAAAGCAATTGCCATGAAAACCTGGCCTTCGTTCTTGGTCCAGGCAGCGGCGCTGGTAGCGATCGACAGTCCCCAGAGATCTTGGATTCGTCCCTGTTTGAGCCAGAAGTAGAGAAAGCCACCGCCTGCGACGAGGAAGGCTGCCAATGCCGTGTCGGCATAGCCCGGCAAATCGTACGCGACGGTGGCGACTGCGGGAACTAGGCACAGCACCGCCGTTAAGGAAGCCGCTATGGTGACGGTCGATAACCGACGGGCGAATCCGTAGAACAGGCCGATTAGTGACAAATAAAAGCAGGGCGAATAGAGCTTCGCGGCCTGGTCGGCGACGCCGCCGTCGAGCACGTAAATGAAGGTGCCGTACAGCGGCACAAGCAACGGGTAGCCTGGTTGGCCTTCGAATTCCGCGCTTCGTTCCAAGTAAGTTGATACGGTTCCGTCGGCATAGAACGCCTTCGCCTTGAAGAGCCAGATGGCCCAACTATCCCAAGTTTGCAGCGTCAACGGCATCAGGCGTTCATAGGCCAACAGCAGCGCCACGGGTATCACCGCGATAAGAAGAATCGCGTGTGCGGGCTCGAGTTTAAGGCTGGGCTTAGGGAGCAGTCTCCCGTTCGATCGGTGTAGCCGCAGCGCGATGATCAGCACCCACGGTACAAGCAGGATTGGGATGCTCCACCCAAGGCCGCGGATGTCAAGTAGGAACATCTCGACTGAAATTGCGAATGCGCCGGCGCAAAATGCAGCCGACAGCCGGGCACCCCAGCCAAGCCGCAGGTCGACCGGAAGAATCGCGAGCCCAATTACCAACGTAAGAACAATCGCTAATCCCGGCATCTAAGGCAGCCTATAGACCGAGACCGTGTCGGTTGAAACGATCGAGGTTAGGAGTTCAACGCGCTGGCGCAGAGCTTCGGTATCCCAATTACCCTCGAACGGATCGGCTTGTAGGTTTCGCGAGATATCTTGGAAAACCGCCAGGTACTCACAGCTTTCGACGTTGGCCGCCGAGTCGGTGGACACTTCGACGCGGCGGGGATAGAGCAAATAGTCGAGCCTGGCGCTGTAGTAGTTGGCAGCGTTAGGTCCGGCATACGCCAGCACGTTCACGCAGGAGTCGGCCGGCACGACCTCGGCGAGGTCAATCGACAGCGGGTATGCCGGAGTGTCGAAATAAACTTGGCGCTCGACAATCGAACGTCCGGCGAGGTTTTCGCGGGCATCCATCAGAGTGTCGAAACGCCCACGGAGGTAAGGGATCGAGAGCAGACAGGAAGCGCCCAACAGGGCCAATGTCGCCGAACGAGCTGCCGCCAAACGGCGATGATAGCATCGCCGTCAGGCGGGTCGAGGGCCGGCAACCAACATCCGCAGATCACGCACGTTGTTGCCGGTGGGACCAGTGATTAGGGTGTCGCCCAGATGCTCGAAAAAGGCGAATGAGTCGGAGCGGGTTTCGTAGTCGCCGGCGTCGAGGCCGAGGGCTACGGCCCGTTCGATTGTGGTTTGATCGGCTAGCGAACCGGCGGCGGGCGAGTTCCCGTCAATGCCGTCGGTGCCGGCGCTGATTACCGTTGCAGCGAGGCGGCGTTCGGCCAACTTACTTGCCGCGCGCAACACGAAGGCTTGGTTGCGGCCGCCGCGCCCGTCACCGGTCACCGGGCTGCTGAGCTCGCCTCCAGTGGTTACGGCTACGGTCTGGTCGGGATGCGCCGCCGAGAGCTTTTCAAGGCGCTCGATTAGCGTATTGGCAGCCTCATCTAAAGGCTTGTCGTCGACGCTGAGGTCGCGCTCCACAAGCCAGCCTTCCGCGCGTGCTTTCGACTCGACCGCGTCGAGGGCGGCGAAGTTGTCGAGCAGGCAATGCCACGAGCTGCGGGCAAACACGGCATCTTCTGGCTTGGGTGTTTCGGGTAGCGCTCTTGCCTGAAACATCTCGCGAATTCTTTTTGGAAAGCGCTCGACGATTCCGAGGCGGGCTGCTGTTTCGTATGCGAGTTCGGCGCTCGATTCGTCGGGCATGGTGGGGCCCGAAGCGACTGTTGAGGGCTTATCGGGAGGCACGTCGGATACGTAAAGCGTCAACTGGCGGGCCGGGTGCGCGGCGGCGGCGAGCCGCCCGCCCTTGATTCGCGAGAGGTGCTTGCGGAGTACGTTCATATCGACGATGTTGGCGCCGCACGTAACAAGCACTTCGTAGAATGCACGCACCTCTTCGAGCGATATCTCGGAATGTATCGGAGCTTCGCAGATGGCTGAGCCGCCACCCGACAATAGGTGAACGACTAAGTCTTGCGGGCTGAGCGGAGCTAGACGTGCAAGCAGGTAGTCCGCCGCGTCGTGGCTTTGATCGTTTGGGTAGGGGTGGCCTCCGACGAAAACTTCAAAGCCTGATGGAGGATCCCCGGCCTCGACTGAGGTCACGATTGCTCCGGTCGTGCGATCAGGCGGCAGCCCGGCCACGAGCGCAGCGGTCATCGGTCTTGCCGCCTTCCCAATTGCAGCAACGAAAATATTTTGATACGCGCTGAGAGCGATGGTCTCGTCCCCAACTCGAAGTTTGGAGTCTTCGATGACGATCTTGTCGGCCATCACCCGTTCGAGCGAGATTTCGGCGAGTGTTTCGAGGAATAGGCGCCGCAGCGTTTCCTTCATAGAGTCAACCAAGAACCTCAGGATTAACGATGTTCGGTGGCCGCTCGCCCTTCAAACCCGCGAGCATGTTCTCGGCGGCCATCATGCACATGCGGGTGCGTGTTGTGACCGACGCGCTGGCGATATGTGGAAGGACGAGCGCGTTCTCGCACTCGAGCAGTTTGGGGTGGACCATCGGTTCCTGTTCAAAGACGTCGAGACCGGCGGCGGCAATCTTTCCGGCGGCCAGTGCCTCTCCGAGTGCAGCCTCATCCACTACCGGTCCGCGCGAAGTGTTCACCAGAACGGCCGTTGGCTTCATCGCCTCAAACTCGGCTACGGACATGAGGTGATAGGTCTCTGGGGTGAGCGCGCAGTGAATGGTAACGATACCGGCCTGGGCTAGGAGTTCTTCCTTCGAGACGTACTCTACGCCCAGCTCGGCCTCGATCTCTGGGCTTTGGCGGATTGGGTCGTAGTAGATGAGGCGCATGTCGAAACCGCGGCCTCGGCGGGCGACAGCTTGCCCGATGCGGCCTAGGCCGATGATGCCGAGTGTTGCTCCCCAAATGTCGACACCGGTCAGCAGGTTGATGCGCCACTGCTTGTACTTGCCGGCGCGTAGGTAGCGCTCGGCCTCGCCAAGTCGGCGCGCGGCTCCAAGAATCAGTGCGAAAGCGAGGTCGGCTGTCGTGTTGGTAAGCACTCCCGGCGTATTCGAGACGATCAGCCCACGCTCGGTCGCCGCCGGCACATCGATGTTGTCGAAACCTACCGCGACGTTTGAGATCACTTTAAGATCGGTCGAACGATCCATCAATTCAGCGGTTATATCGTCGGTCAGTTGGCAGATGATTCCCTGCTTGCCGACTAGATGCGCTGCGAGGTCGGGGGCCGCGAGGCTTTCGTCCGAGTCGTAGTAGTCGAGGTCGGCGTTTAGCTGCAGCAAGTCTATCGCTTCCTGATAGATGTGCTTGCTGACGAGAACGCTCGGTTTCACTGCCGCCGGTATTTTCGCACAACGATTTGACAGGCGGTTGAATTCGAGTCTTGTACAATTCCCCTTATGGCAAAACTTGGATTTCTCGGGCTCGGTCTAATGGGGCACCCCATGGCGGAGCATCTCATTGGCGCCGGCCACGACGTCGCCCTCTGGAGTCACACCAAATCAAAGGCGCGCGATCTCGCCAAGGGCCACAAGAACGCCAAATATTGCGCGACGCCGGCGAGGGTTGGTGCGTCCGCCGACTACATCTTTCTATGCGTAGGCGATTCCGCGATGTCAGAAGAAGTCCTCACGGGAAAGGACGGCGTGCTCGATGGGATCAAGGCTGGGGCGGTAGTGGCGGACTGCTCAACGATCGGACCAAGCACGGCGCGGCGGATTGCGAAGAAGTTTGAAGCAAAGAAGGCGAACTACCTTGACAGCCCGTGTACCGGATCAACCCCGGGGGCGCAGGGCGGCACGCTGACATTCATGATTGGCGGCAAGAAAAAGGTATTCGAGAGCGCCCGCGAGTACTTCCTCTGCATGGGAGCGAACCTCTACTACTGCGGCAAGCAGGGGATGGGCCTTCACGCCAAGCTGTCGCAGAACTTGGTTCTTTGCAACATGCTGCAGGGCTTCGTCGAGGGAATCGTCTTATCAACCAAGGCGGGCGTTCCGCCGGAGTTGATGTTCGAGATCCTCGACAACTCCGCTGCGAAGGCGGGCCTGATCTCGTTCAAGGCGCCGGCGATCTTCGACAGAAAGTTCGAGGCGGCATTTCCATTGAAGTGGATGAAGAAAGATATTAGCCTGATGCTTGAATCGGGTCGTGAGTTGGGTGTTCCATTGCCCAGCACGGCGCTAGTCCACGAGATTTTTAGCGCCGGAGTCGCCAAGGGCCACGGCGACGAAGACATTGCGGCGGCAGTGAAGTTGTTTGAAGAACTTGCCGGCGTCATTGTAAAACGCTAGGCTGTTCGATTTTCGCCCGATCGCGATACCGCAAGTAGTCTAGACTTGGATTCGCCTTGCGGGCAAATTATGAGCACCTCGAACTCCGCAGTCCCCGGCGTCTCTCGAACCCGCTATTGGGTCGTCGTATACGCGGTCTTGCTCTCGGTCATCACCTACGTCGACCGTGTCTCGATTTCTCAGGCAGCGCCGTTGATTAGCGACGAGCTGGGCCTGTCGCGCGTTCAGATGGGTTGGGCGTTCTCTGCGTTTTCGCTCGGCTATTTCTTATTCCAAGTTCCCGGCGGTTGGATGAGTGACTGGATCGGCCCACGCCGCGTGCTCAGCGGCATCGTCGTTTGGTGGTCGATCTTTACAGCCGCGACGGGCTGGGTGTGGAACCTGGCAACGCTTATCGCGGTACGGCTGCTTTTTGGTGTTGGCCAGGCCGGTGGCTTTCCGGTCCTCACCAAGACCTTCACTGCGTGGCTGCCGCGTGACGAGCAGGTGCGCGCGCAAGGAATCATGTGGCTAAGCGCGCGATGGGGCGGGGCCGCCGCGCCGCTGATCGTCGTGACCCTGCTGCAGTTCGTTTCATGGAGGCGAACGTTCGAATTCCTCGGCGCTCTGGGTCTGATTTGGGCCATCTTTTTTTGGCGCTGGTATCGCGACAATCCGCGCGATCATCCGACTATCGGCGAGGCTGAGCTGGCGATTCTGAGCAGCGCTGAAGATAGTTCGTCGGGACACGGCGATGTTCCTTGGGGGCGCTTCCTGTCCTCTCCGTCGGTCTGGTTTCTTTTCTTGCAATATTTCTGCATCTCGTGGGGCTGGTACTTTTACATCACTTGGCTGCCCACGTACATTCAAGAGGCTCGCGGCCAAACGATGGAACAGTCGGCGGTTCTGGCAGGCATCCCGTTGTTCTTTGGTGGCATCGGATCGCTCTTCTGTGGGTTTATCCTCTCGCGGCTGGCGACCTGGCTGGGATCGGAGCGCCGCGCTCGACGAGTGATTGCCGGCGTGGGAAACTTCGCGGCCGGAGCTTGCTTAGTGGTGTCTGTCCACATCACGGAACCGCTGTGGGCCGTCGTCGCGATGGGCTTCGCATCGTTTGCAAACGACCTTTCGATGCCACCGGCGTGGGCGGCGTGCATGGATCTCGGCGGGCGTTACGCCGGGGCGCTTTCTGGAGCGATGAACGCTGCTGGAAACGCCGCCGGCTTCATCGCACCGCCGACCGTCGCATATATCTTGAGTGCCACGGGCGACAACTGGCCCCTCACGTTTTACCTCTCGGCCGGCACATACTTCGTAGCCGCAATGTGCTGGATGAAAATTGATCCAGTCACATCTCTTGACCGGCGCGACTGAGGCTTCGTGCCCAACTGCTAAACTCGCAACGACATGCCGCACAGAGTCCTCGTCGTTTTACTCGCTTTAGCCGCGATTGCTTCAGCCGAGATAAGCGGCCTTCGGGTTATCGAACGCTCACGCGTCCTTGACGGCAAACAGTTCGGAAAAGTTGGCGCTTACGAGCGTGTCGTAGCCCGAGCCAGTTTCGAGGCGGACCCGGCCGCGCCCGCCAACGAGATCATTCACGACCTCAGACTGGCCCCGAGCAACACCAAAGGGCGCGTCGAGTATTCGGCCGATGTTTACATCCTGAGACCCGTGCTGCGGCAGCGCGGCAATGGCGCCGTTCTGTTTGAGGTTTCGAACCGCGGCGGCAAAGGGCTTTTAAGCCGGTTCAGCCGTGCCAAAGGTTCGGGCGACCCCAGAACCGCCGAGGAGTTCGGCGACGGATTCTTGTTGAACCAGGGCTATACGCTCGTTTGGGTTGGCTGGCAGTTCGATCTCGTCAAGAGTGACCACACCTTGCGACTGCAAGCGCCGGCAGCAAATGGGGTAACTGGCTGGACGCGCTCGCACTTCAGCCCGTCGGGGCCGGCGATCGAGTTCTCTGTCGCGGGTGCGCGCCACCGGCCTTATCCCGCAATCAATCCGGCGGACCCAGAATCCAAATTGATCCTGCGCGACTATCAAGACGGCCCGGGTAAAGAGATACCACGGAAGCAGTGGCATTTCCAGGACCCCGAAACGGTCACGTTAGACGGCGGCTTCGTCGCTGGAAAAACCTACGACGTCATCTACCGCGCGAAGGACCCAGGCATTGCAGGCCTGGGCGCGGCGGCTATTCGCGACTTCGTTTCGTTCCTCAAGTTCGGTGGCCCGGCGGAGCTTGGCGAACTCAATGAGCTGCACGCGGGACTCACCCATGCGATCGCTGAGAACGGCGCTGACAAACTAGACCACAGAACGGCGTTTTAAAGCCGTTCAAGGGCGGCGGAAAATTAGACCGCCCGGGTGGTCCGCTGGCATCCATTCGGTGTTTTGTGGAACACGGGAAGGATGTATCGCGTGGAGCTATATGCTCAAGTACGGCGCAGTGTCTACGTCGAAGGGCTGAGTGAACGCGAAGCCGCCAAGCGGTTTGGCTTAGCGCGGGAGACGGTGCGCAAAATGCTGCGCTACGCTGCTCCGCCGGGCTATCGGCGGAGCAAACCGGTGAGACGGCCGAAGCTCGAAGCGTTCACCGGAATCATCGATCAGATCCTGCTCGACGATCAGCAACAACCAAAGAAACAACGTCACACCGCGAAACGCATCTTCGATCGCCTACGCGAGGAGTACGATTTCAGCGGTGGCTACACGATCGTCAAGGACTACGTCCGCGAGAAGAAGCTCGGTGGACAAGAGATGTTCGTGCCACTGGCGCATCCGCCCGGCGACGCGCAGGCCGACTTCGGCGAAGCGGTTGTCGTTATCAATGGAGTCCAGCGCAAGGCGCACTTCTTGGTTGTCGATCTGCCGCACAGCGACGACGCCTTCGTTAAGGCCTTTCCCGCCGAGACGACGGAAGCCTTTTGCGAAGGACACAACGCCGCGTTTCGTTATTTCGACGGCGTGCCACGCAACATCGTCTACGACAACACGACGCTGGCGGTGGCAAGGATTCTCGGCGACGGCACGCGCAAACGTACGCGGGTGTTCAGCGAACTGCAGTCGCACTACCTGTTCGCCGATCGTTTCGGGCGTCCGGGCAAGGGCAACGACAAGGGAAAAGTCGAAGGGCTAGTGGGCTTCGCACGGCGCAATTTCATGGTGCCGATCCCGAGATTCGAGAGTTGGGAAGCCTTCAACGAACACCTCGAAGAGAAGTGCCGAGCCAACCGTGAACGGCGTTTGCGACGGCACACCGAAACCGTCGGCGAACGCTTCGAGCGCGATCGGGAAGCGCTCTTGCCCTTGGCACCGACAGCCTACGATGCCTGCGACAAACGCTCGACAAGGGTGACTTCGTTGTCGCTGGTGCGCTACGCGACAAACGATTATTCGGTGCCAACGCGTTACGGCCACCGCCAGGTCCTGATCAAAGCCTACGTGGATGAGGTAGTGATCTGTTGCGGCAGCGAAGAGATCGCCCGCCATCAGCGCAGCTATGAACGTGAAGAGTTGGTTTTCGATCCGCTGCACTACTTGGCGTTGTTGGAACGCAAGACCAACGCGCTCGATCAAGCCGCGCCGTTGGTCGGCTGGGAGTTGCCGCCGGAGTTTGCGAAGCTGCGACGACTGCTCGAATCGCGGTTGGACAAAGCGGGCAAGCGCGAGTACGTACAGGTCCTGCGACTGTTGGAGGACTTCCCCCTTGAGCACGTCGCAACGGCGGTGCGCCAAGTCTGTCTACTGGGAACGATTGGCTTTGACGCCGTCAAGCATCTACTGCTGTGCGCGATCGAGCAACGTCCGCCGAAGCTCGACTTAACGAAGTATCCCCACCTGCCGACGGCTCAGGTCGAGCAGACGTCGCCGGCATCCTATCTGGCGCTGCTAGCAGGAGCAAGCTGATGGCGAAGTCGAGAATGCTGCTGGAAACCCACCTGAAAGCGCTGCGGCTGCCGACCTTCCTGCGCGAGTACGACAAACTGGCTCGGCGCTGCGCCGCCGAAGGCTTGGACTTTCGGGACTTCCTACAGCAACTCTGCGAGCTGGAACTGGTCGATCGCGAGCAGCGGGCGACCGAGCGTCGCATCAAGGCCGCCAAGTTCCCGGTGACGAAGAGTCTCGACACGTTCGACTTCTTGGCCATACCCTCGGTGAACAAGAAGCTCGTTCTGGAGCTGGCGCGCTGTGAGTTCATCGACCGCCGTGAGAACGTCTTGGCGCTGGGGAACTCCGGCACCGGCAAAACGCATATCGCCTTGGCGCTGGGACTGGCAGCTTGTCAGAGCGGCTATCGCACACGTTTCACCACCGCCGCGGGATTGGTCCATGAACTGCTCGAAGCCCGTGACGAACGGCAACTACTACGGGTCCAGAAACAACTTGCCAAGCAGGATCTACTGATCGTCGATGAACTGGGCTATGTGCCGCTGTCGAAGACCGGGGCAGAGCTGCTGTTCGAGATCTTTTCGCAGCGCTACGAACAGGGCTCGACGTTGCTGACCTCGAACCTGCCGTTCACCGAGTGGACCGAGGTGCTGGGTTCCGAACGCATGACCGGCGCTCTGCTTGACCGGCTCACGCATCACGTCCATATCCTCGAGATGAACGGCGACAGCTACCGCCTCAAGCAAAGCAAAAAGAAGCGCCCGCGCTCTTCAAACTGACCCGCCGGCCGCTCGCGCCGGTTTGCGTGGGCCGTCTTCCACTACGCCTGGGCCGCCCTAAAGGGCGTCCTCAGGCTCCGTTCCAGCCGTCCCACGCAAACCGCTGGATCCCCGCCAACTGGTCTATTTTTGCTCCGCCGAAGCGGTCTACATTTACTCCGCCCTTGACAGATCGCTTTTGGATCCTCGCAAAGTGGCCGTTTCTTGCGCTCGTTCCTCCATGAGGGCTTTAATGCCGACGAGAGCGGGCGCCAAGTATTCGACGGCGTCTGGCCGCATGTTGCCGGCGCGGCACGCGGGAGTTTTCTGCATCGATTCGCACAGCCAACTCGGCAAGACCCCTACTACACAGTTGAGATCTTCCCCTTTCGAGATTTGCCTGACGAAGATCCGCGCACCGGCCAAAGCGCTGGAATCCTCTCGCGCGCGAACGACGCCGGCGTAACCCCAAAAATTGTCTACACGCTGACATCGAGCGAGTATTGGAACCGCTCCGCATCGTTGCTGCACACAACGCTGGACGGGAGCGACGATGCGCCACTGGCGGTAGGAACTCGGATCTACTATTTTGCCGGCACACAACATGGCCCCGGAACCGTACCGCCCAGAGCATCGGCCACTTTGGAGCACCGGCTCAACGCGAACGGCTATGCGCCATTGCTGCGCGCGATCCTCGTCGGGTTCGAAAACTGGATCACGACGGGTAAAGAGCCGCCCCCGTCGCAATACCCGAAGGTCAAGGAATTGGCCGCGCTCGAGGGTTGGCGATTCCCCAAGATTCCTGGCTTGCGTACGCCAGGCCACCAGCGACGTGCCGTGCCACTTGACTTCGGGTCTGAGTATCGCGAGAAAGGAATCATTGCGTTTCAGCCGCCTCGTGTATTGGCGGCTCCTTACCCCGCGAAGCTCCCGCAACTCGATACGGACGGGAACGAACTAGGCGGGATCAGGCTGCCGATGGTCAGTGTGCCGCTGGCATCATTCACCGGCTGGAACCGCTATAAAGCACGGATATCTTCATCGGACGCGAACCCCGGTAACTCGGGCGCTACGCTACCGTTTGCCTGGACGAAATCGCAACGTGCGGCGCTCGGCGATCCACGTCGCTCGGTTGAAGAGCGCTACGAAAGCCGCGAAGCGTACCTATCCCGACTCAAATCCGAGGCGCGGACGTTATTTTCAAACGGCTATTTGCTCAACGAAGATGCTCCGCTGGTGGTCGCACAAGCGCTGTCGCTTTGGGATCACTACGAGAGCGCTGCGGCAACAACGACCGACTCGCACTAACTTTGCAGAGCCTTCCAAGTCGCCAGGCAGCGCTTCGCGGTTTCGATCGATGAGAAGCGGCTGCCCTCTTGCTCGATCAGATAGTACTCAACTCCTCCGACGCTCTCGGCGGCTTCAATGATCTCGCGCCACGGGGATGCGCCCTCGCCGACTAGAACACGGAAGGCCTTCCCGTCTTCCTCGCTTCCCGGCGCCCAATCTTTGCAGTGGATACTGCGGATGCGGCCGGGGTGCGATTTGATCCAGGCGGCCGGGTCGACGCCCATTTCGACGCAGGTGCCGACATCGAGTTGCAGGGTCACTGCGTTGGGTGTTCCCGCAGCGAGAATGTCCATACCATGTCGCTCGACATCGACCGCTTTCCACTCGAATTGATGGTTGTGATAGCCGGCTCTGATGCCCGCTGCCTCGAACTGTTGATGGGCCTCGGTGAGAAGCGCGGCGACGCGCTTCCAATTATCGGCGTCTTCAAATTTTCCACCCGGACTAGCCATAACGACCGTGCTGCTGCCAAGAATCTTATTTAGCTCAATTGCCTTGGCGCGTCCTTCGGCTTCGAAGGCACGGCGCGGGCTGTGCAGTGAGCGGCACTCGATTCCTAAGTCGTCAAGCAGCTTGCGGACCTGTCTTGCGTAGTCGGGCGTCCAGCCAAAGTAAGGTGAGTAGAATTCGACGATCTCGTAGCCTAGCTTCGCAACGGCCGTCACGGTCGCGAACAGGTCTTTTCCTAGCTCGTCGCGAACCGAGAACAGCTCTAGGCCGACAGGTATGGTCTTCGATTGCGCGCCGGCAAACGATGTGCCGGCGCACGCCGCCAACAGGGCGCGGCGCGAAATGAGATTATCCATACTCGGAAGGTAGCACTTCGTCAGCTCCGATCGAGTGCTTTGAGGCCCTGCTAGAATTCCATCATGCGTGCCCTGACGCTCTTCTTGCTCGCCTGCCTAAACCTCGCTGCCCTCGAGCCGCTGCCCCAGGATGTAGGCGCTGTTGGCCTGCGCCAAACCCTCCGCCGCTTGGCCAACCCGTACCGCGTGCTGCATATCGTTGCCCACCCAGACGATGAGGATGGCGCGACATTAACCTATCTGAGCCGTGGCCTCGGCGTGGACGTGACGATCGTTGCCGTGACGCGTGGGGAGTCGGGAGCAAACCTCGTTACCGGTGACTTCTTCGACGGGCTGGGCGTGTTGCGCACACTTGAATACCGCAAGGCGGCGCAGCACTATGGCGCAAGGCTGCGCTTCACTACATTCGCCGACTTCGGGTATTCAAAGTCGCTCGACGAAACGCTGAAGAAGTGGGACCGCGACCGCGTCGTCGCCGATCTTGTGCGAATCATCCGCGAAGAAAAGCCGCACATCGTATTGGCGCGATTCCAGGGCGGGGCACGCGACGGCCATGGCCACCATCAAGCTGCGGGATTGCTAGCGCAGGAGGCCTACCGCGCTGCCGGCGACGTCGGAATGTATCCCAAAGCGGGAAAGCCGTGGAATCCGTCGAAGCTGTACTCAAACAACCGTCGCGAGGGTGACGACTGGACAGTCGAAATCGACTCGGGGGTCTATGATTCGTTGCTCGGGATGACGTACGCGGAGATGGCGCGCGCTGGTCTGCGCTACCAGCGCTCGCAAGGCGCGGGATCGGCGATCACAACTCCGGGGCCGTCGGTGCGCCGGTACAAATTGCTGGCATCGGAAGTTGGAATGGCCGATCGCGAGCAGTCGATTTTTGAACGGCTTGTTGAGAAGTTGCCCCAAGAAGTCGAGAACGCTGTGCGGGACGCGACCACGAACTTCACGATTGACGATCCCGGCGCGTGTTTGCCTGATCTGCTGCGCGGGCTCAGTGCCGTTCACCGCCTTCGCGCGAGGGCCGACTCGCTAGGGCTCGCGCGAAGCGAGCAACTCTTTGAGACCGCCTCCGCCCAGGCTTTGGGGTTGCGGCTAGATTTTCCTGTGGCGCCAGAGGTAGCCCCGACGGGGCGATTTTCTTCGTTCATGCCCTACGAGACGATCAACGTCGCAACGCCGGGACAGTCGTTTGAAGCCACAGTCCAGCTCTATCCCGGGACCGCGGGGCCCGAGAGAATCGAGTTTCATGTCAAGGCCCCGGCGGGCTGGGACGTCGCGTCGCTAGGGGACAACCGCTACCGAGTGACCGTCGCGCGGGACGCCGCCTTTTCGAGCGTTCACTGGCGGCGTGACTCGGTGTGGGACTTGGCCTATAAAATCACCGACCCAGAGCGATGGGGCCAAGCACTGCCCGCGCCCGCGCTGATCGTGACCGCGACATATTGGGTGAACGACGTCGAGCTGCACATCTCGGCTCCCGCCCTGGTGAGCTACATTGACGAGCAGCGGATTCAACGCCGCCGCGATCTGGCCATCGGACCGGCGGTTTCACTGGAGTTCTCGACTGACGCCGGCCCGCTATCCGTAGGTTGCGGTGACTATCGCGTTCAGGTGAACCTTCGCAACAACTCTGCCGGCCGAGCCGCGGGAGCCCTGCGGTTGAGGCTCCCTGCGGGTTGGTCGTCCGAGCCGGGCGAGGCGGCGTTCGCGTTTGCAAACAGCGGCGAGCAAGAGCGGATCGAGTTCCAGGTGCGGCCCCCTGAAGGAGCGCGCCCGGGGAGCTATTCGATTGAAGCCATCGCGCGCATTGCGGACGCCGAATCGAGCGCCGGCTTTAAGCGCATTCACTATCCGGGCCTTGAGACCGCCTACCTCGCCAGGCCCGCGCGACACGAGATCCGTATCATCGATGTGAAGACAGTCTCGGGTGTCAATGTCGGCTATGTCGAAGGCACCGGCGACGACGTGCCTCAGGGCATTCGACAGTTGGGGTCGGGAGTAACGTTTTTGGACGAGGCGGCATTGGCATCGGCCGATCTTTCGGGATTCGACATGATCCTCGTCGGCATTCGCGCATACGCCGTTCGCGAGGATCTGAAGGCGCATAACGCCAGGTTGCTTAAATATGTCGAAAACGGTGGCGTTCTGGTGGTTCAGTACAACACTCCCGAATTCGACAATAATTACGGGCCATATCCGTACAAGATGACGCGGCGGCCTGAAGAGGTTAGCGAGGAAGATTCGCCGGTAACAATTCTCGCGCCGGAAGACCCAGTTTTCAATTGGCCGAACCGCATCGGCCCAACTGATTTTTCCGCGTGGGTCGAGCAGCGCGGATCGAAATTCCTAGTCGAGTGGGACGATCGATACAGCGCTTTGCTCGAGACCCATGACACGGGGCAAGACCCGCAGCAAGGCGGTTGGGTGACGGCGCGCCACGGCAAGGGCCTTTACGTATATTGTGCCTACGCGTGGTACCGCCAACTGCCGTATGCGGTGCCCGGCGCGGTGAGAATCTTTGCGAACATTCTGGCGCTTGGTGCGCCGGATGCTCCTTGGCGTTAGCGATGGCAGAACAGTTTGACGCCGATGTCGTCGTAATTGGCAGTGGAGCCTCGGGCGGCATGGCTGCCTGGAATCTTGCGCGCAAAGGCGTCAAGGTAATGCTGCTGGACGCCGGCTCGAGATTTTCCCGCGCGGATTTCTGGACCCACATGAAACCTTGGGAGCGCCGCGAACGGTTGCGGCGTGGCGAGAAGCCGCCGCCGTTTTTTCTCGACATGGCCGAACAGCCTTACGACACTGTGAAAGATCGGCCGTTCTCGTTGACTCGCGTCTGGGGAGTTGGCGGCAAAACGAACGTTTGGGGGCGCCTATCGCTGCGTTACTCCGACCTCAATCTGAGCGAGCCTGAGCGCGATGGCTGGGAGATTCCGTGGCCCGTCCGCTACGCCGATATTGCCCCTTACTACGATCGGGTCGAACGGCTGATCGGCGTTTGTGGTGGCACGGAAGACCTGCCGTGGTTGCCCGGAAGCAAGTACTATCAGCCTCCGCCCGCGCCGCGCTGTGCGGAAACGCTGATCGCAGCGGCCGCCGCCAAGGCCGAGCGTCCGGGGGTCGCAACGCGCCTAGCCGTACGAACACGCGACTCGGGTGGGTTCGCGAAGTGCCACTACTGCGGAGCTTGCGGAGAGGGCTGTGACACCGCTAGTTTCTTCAACTCGGCCGACCATCTGATTCCACCGGCGCTCGAAAGCGGCAACCTGAAGCTCGTCGAGAACGCCGTCGTGGCGCGCATTTTCGTGGACGACAATGGCCTTGCGAACGCCGTTGAGTACTTTAATCGGCACAGCGGCGAAGAGCGCGTTGCCCCCGCGAAGCGCGTAATCGTCGGCGCGGGCTGCGTCGATTCCACGCGAATTCTGCTGAACTCCCGATCGCGGCATTTCCCTGAAGGGATCGGTAATGCGTCCGGCGTGTTGGGGCGCTACCTCTGCGAGCAGGTACGCATCAACGTTCAGGGCTTCGCGCCGCAGCTTTATGGCGCGGCGTCTCGCAACGATGATGGCATCAGCGGCGGCCACGTCTACTTCCCTCGCAACGACGATCCAGAAAAGTCGCGCGATTACCTGCGTGGTTTCGGCATCGAGATGTGGGACATCGGGTGCCAGCCGAACGCATCGTACGCGAAACAGCTGCCCGGTTTCGGCCGGGACTTCAAAAAGTCAGTGAAGCAACGCTATCCGGCACGCGTCGAACTTCATCCGTTTGGTGAGGTCCTTCCACGAGCGACTAATCGTATTACGGTCAACCGGAACCGCACCGACCGCTACGGCGTTCCGTTTGTTCACATCGACTTCAACATCGGCGACAACGAACGCAAGATGGTCGAAGCGATGTACGACAAGGTCGAAGAAATTTTCCACGGCATGGGGGCGGAGTTGCTGCCGTACAGGCGCGGGGCGATCGACGCGTTCGGAAGCGCGATTCACGAGCACGGAACGTGCCGCATGGGGGATGATCCGAAGCGCGCAATGCTGAACCAGTTCAATCAAATGCACGAAGTCGAGAATGTATTCGTCGTCGATGGCTCAGCGTTTCCTACGGCTTCGGAGAAGAACCCAACGCTGACGATACTGGCTCTGAGCTGGCGCGCAACTGATCGTCTGGCCGAACTCATTCGTACCGGCGATGTCTAGCCCGTATTCCTCAACACCTGACGGCTGTCGAGCGGCGAAACCGCGGTGCAGCTTAACGGCTTGGGGCGATCAACCCCAGGACGCTAGACAGACCCACCACCGTGTCGAAGCGCCGATGGCGGCGACCGTACAGATTCCGAGGGTAGCCGCTATCGGCTGTTAGCTCGTGCCGCCGCTCTAGAGCATTTTCAGGAATGGCATAGACTGCTTGCACCAGCACCAAGCCCGTGAAATTCGGAGGCACTCCTTTACAGTCGCGCCTCCGATTTTGGACAGCGGAATCTAGTCTCCAGAAATTGCCGGCTTCACCGCTTCTTATTCAAGACCGGTCTATGGCATCAGCGAAATTGCTCTCGCGGTTTGTCATACCGCCTGAGCTGCATCACGGTACGACCACTCTCGCGACCTTGCCGCCATCGAACATTAATTTTGCTGATCCGCCCGAAACTAGGCTATACGTCCAACTGCCGTTGCCACCGGCGATTTTCCACTTCGGCTGACCCAAGGCCGAGATCACCTCGGCGCTTGAACTCCCTATGGCTACTTGGCGAACTTTGTCGGCCTCGATGGGTGCGGTCTGTGCCGGCGGACGCGGCTTGCTCTTGACGGTGAAGTTCGTTGGCGTGCGTCTCGATGAGCGAGCACTTGAGCTTCTTCCACTTCTGGATGAAATTTCTCGTTTGCGGCGGTCGGCGCCGCGAATTAGGCTCTCGCGATCTCGCTCGTACTGGTCGGCCATGCTTTGGGTGATGCCGTCATGGGTACAGCGCACCTCGCCGTTGATGCAGCCGAAATAGACTTCGTCACGCCGTCCGAAAACCTTGTCCGGTTGGCCGTCGCATTTGAAGAAAACGAAATGCTTGTGCTTCAGGTTGATGGTGGGTAGCTTCGGTGTTTCCCATTGCGCCAGCGCGGGCACGCTGCACGCGAGGACAAGAAACAACGCCGATAGCAACCGATGCACCTGGTGAGCGTAGGACGATTTTCGGTTCTTGATCTATCCGGGAAACCTCTTAGAATTGACATTGCTCGCTTTCAAGAGGCAGCGACCTCCATCCGCAGGCAGGTAGAACGGGAAGAATTCGCTTGCTGTCGTTCGTTGCCTCGGCTAAGCTGACGGTACCGGGCTAGGCTGATCCGGAGCGGGCGATGAGACGCAAATTCTTCCAAGACCGTAGACAATTTCTTCGCGGTGCCTCGTACGCGCTTGCGCTTCCGTTTCTTCCATCGTTGGCTGGCGGCCTTCGAGCGCAGGAGCAGCACTCAGCCGGTAAGGCCAAGCGATTGGTTTGCGTCGGAACCCAACTAGGGTTCTATAAGCCTGAGTTCTTCGCCAGCGGTGAGGCGCCCCGCTTGATGCGGCCGCTAGTGGATGCCGGTCTGGGCGATGCGTTCACGACGATTTCGGGCCTCGATCACAAGGGTCCAACGGGGAACGGCCACGGGCTGGTTTACACGTTATACACAGGCCACGTTGTTCGCAGCGTTTCGCTTGATCAGTACGTTGCGCCCACGTTGGGAAAAGACACGCGCTACGAGTCAATGCAGTTGTGCTGCGGCGACGCGCAGCAGAAAGCTTCGCTCGCGTTCACCGCGTCGGGCGTGCCGCTGCCGGTGACTCTGCGTCCGAGTGTGTTGTATTCGCAAATTTTCGGAGCGGGGTCGATTGCTTTGAAAAAGCAGACGTATCTGATCGATTCGGGGAAGAGTTTGCTAGATGAGTTGACCCTCGAAGCGAAGAGCGTCAGTGGAAAAATCAATGCCGAAGACCGCCAGAAGCTCGATGAGTACTTTTCGTCGATCCGCAGCGTGGAGGGGAAATTGGAACGTCGGCGCGACTGGCTCGATAAACCGTTTCCGCAAACACCGGCGAAGTTCAGGCTTCCAGTTGAAGAGAACGTCGATGGCTCGTTTTTGCTCGATAACGAGGAGCTGATGTGGGACTTGATGGCGCTGGCGATCAAGAACGATTCGACGCGCGTGATTTCAATGACGATCCCGATCACCGATCGAACGATTTTCATTGACGGCAAGGCGATGAGCGAAGGCTATCACCGCCTGTCGCATCACGGTAACAAGAACGAAAAGATCGAGGGCTTGCTCGCGATCGAGGGCGCGCACATGACGGGCGCGGCTCGGTTCTTGAAGGCTCTGAACGACACGCCAGACACTGACGGCGCGAGCATGCTTGATTCGACGATCACGCTGATTGGCAGCGCGATGGGCGACGCGGCGGCTCATCGGCGAACGAACTATCCTCTGTTCGTGGCGGGCGGTGGGTTAAAACATCAGCGTCATATTTCGTGTGGCGACGGTGCGCTGAAGAACGAGATGGCCTGCGACCTTTACGTCACCGTTCTGCAACAGCTTGGTTTCGAGGTTGGGCAGTTCAGCACGAGTACGTCGGACCTGAACAGCGTTCTGGCATGAACGGCTACGCCCGACTGGTTGATGTTATTTGCGGAGTTGCGGTTCTTGTGTTGCCCGCGGCGGCTGCGGAATTATCCGCGGACGAAGCGTTTCGCCGGCAGTTTGGTCAACAGTACTGCGTCGCTTGCCACGGGGCGCAGAACCCCAAGGCCGGTTTTCGATTCGACACTGCGTCTCACGAGCAGATTCAGCGGGCACTAGACTATGTCGCGTATGGCGTGATGCCGCCGCACAACGCGCCACAGCCGACGGCTGCTGACCGCGAACGGTTCCAGGCGCTGTTGAGTGAAGACATCGGCCGGCTGGACAAGAGTTCGCAAGTCGGCGGTACGCTTATTCGGCGGCTGCACCGCATCGAGTATCTAAATACGCTTCGTGACCTTTTTCGAATTCGCGAGATTCGTCTGCCGCCGAGTTTTCCGGAAGATTCAAACAGCCTTGAGTTCGACACGATGTCGGAGGGGATGTTTTTTACACCGGCGTTGTTCGATGCGTATCTACACGTGGCAACCGACATTGCCGACCGCATGGTCCCTCTGCCGAACCCATGGCAGATTCGGACCGAGTCTGATCGCGTGGGCATCGGCCAAGACTCGTCTCGTACGCATTTTTGGATGCGGGACGGGGATGACACTGGGCTATATTTCACAGGGATCAACATCGCCGGGTGGTCGGGCGGTCTTTGGGACAAGGCATTTGTCGCTCCCGAGTCGGGCGTCTATCGCGTGCGCTTGAAGGTCAGCGCCGAGGCTGAGCAGGGCGCCGATGGCAAGCCACTGCGACTAGGGTTTTATGCGCTGAACTTCGGCGATTTCGATTTGCCGAAGCGCGCGAATCGGATTGATCTGCCTCGAGTGGCGTCGTTGAACGTCACTAACCGCGCCCCCCAGTTTCTCGACGTTGATGTGCCGCTCGAGAAAGGCGAGAGATTTCACCTCTATTGCGAGAACCGACTGAAGAAGGAATACCCTACCGAGTTTCGGCGCGAGTCCGGCAATACGGAAGACCTTAGGCGGTTGCTCAAGACGTATCTCGACGAAGCACAGGCTGCGATCGAGCCAACGATTCGTTGGGAGCAGATGACTATCAGCGGCCCGGTCGCTGCGTTGGCTCGACAGGAAGCTTTTCTGAAAAATCAGCAGCCGACTCGTGATGCGGCGTATGTCGAGTCGGTGTTGCTGCCGTTGGCAGAACGGGCGTTTCGCCGACCGTTGACGGACGTCGAGCAGACGAAATTGACCTCGAGCGTCTTGCGGCACATGGCTGCATCGCCGACGCCTGAGTATGGAATTCACTACGGCATTCGTCGAATTCTCACATCACCGCAGTTCTTGTATCGGGAAGCAGACGAGGGCAAGCTAGACGATTTCGGTGTGGCCAGCCGGATGTCTTATTTCATTTGGAGTTCGATGCCAGATGGCGAGTTAACGACACTCGCCGGGGCGAACCGTTTGTCGCGGCCAGAGGTGCTGCGCGAGCAAGTTGGCCGCATGGTTCGCGATGAGAAGGCGCAGCAGTTCGTTGAGCATTTCACTGGGCAATGGCTTGGCAATCGAAAGGCTCGATCGGTGATGGTTTGCGACGTGCGGCACGTTTGGAGCGAGTTGATCCGGCACGGGCTGGTGCGGGCGTCGGAGATGTTCTTCGCTGAGACTTTACAGAGGAACCTTTCGATCAGGAATTTCATCGATTCGGACTTCACCTACGCGAATGAGCCGATGCGGATGGCCTGGGGCATTGCGGGCAACGAAGTGGATATGCGTCGACTTGAGGCTGACCAGCGGCAGAGTCTTCGCTGGCCCGAGCCCGAGCGTTTGGACCTGACATCGCTGGGGCCGGAAGTACCCGAGCACGTAGCGGGGCGCGGTGGAGTGCTGGGTCTTTCCGGAGTGCTGGCTTCCACCGGCGATGGTGTTGAGTCGTCGCCAATTCTGCGCGGAGTTTGGGTGTTAGAGAATTTGTTTGGCACTCCGCCTCCGCCGCCTCCGGCCGACGTTCCGGCGCTGGTCGCCGACACTTCGGCGGCGAAGACAGTGCGCGAGATTCTTTCGGCACACCAGAATGTCGAGTCGTGCGCTGTGTGCCACGCGAGGATCGATCCGCTTGGGTTGGCGCTCGAAAACTATGATGCTGTTGGGGGATGGCGGACTTCCTACTACAGCGAGGCAGCGCCCGAGGGCAAGAAGAAATTCGTCGAATCGGGCGGGGTACTGCCGGATGGCACTGTGCTCAAGGGCCCGGACGATGTTAAGAAATATCTGTTGTCACGGCCACAGATGTTTACCGCTGCGCTGACTACGAAGTTGCTTGAGTACGCCACGGGGCGTTCGGAATTGTCCGGCGGCGACAAGCGGATTGTTCGGCAGATCGTAAAGGCCGAGCCCGCCGAAGGGTACGGATTTCAGGATCTCATCGCGCAGGTTGTTGCTAGTGACGCTTTTCAAACGAAGTGAGCCCCGGGGGCTAACGCGACACGTCGTAGCACCACAGCACGCCCATATCGCGGATGTAGAGACGGCCGTTGGCGACTACCGGGTATGACCAGGCCATCTCGCGGTCGCCAAGCAGATGTTCGTCCGGGTCGTTGGGAGTGAAGCGGCCCTTTTCACGGAACTCTTCGGGCGAGGCGTCGACTAGCGTGACCCCACCGCTCTCCCAGTGGACGTAGAGTTGACCCTCGGCGTAGAGCACAGAGCCAGGACCGCCTTCTGATTGCCAGCGGACTTTTCCGGTCATGAAGTCGGCTGCGACTAGACCTTGTGAATTGGTGCCGTAGAGAATGCCGTCGAGCAGGATCTGCCCGCCTAGGGTGTTGGGGGCATAGCGTTCAAAGTAGACTTCTTCGGCAGCAACGCCGTCGGAGGTCTGGTTGAGCTTGACGAGCGCGCCGCCAAAGCGACGGGCGTTCGTGCTGTAGATATAGCCGTCGTGGACGAGTGGGTCTGCGATGTTGGCGGGGCCGGTGCTGGTCTTGGCGTAACGCCACAGGAACTTTCCGTTCGCGGCGTCGACGCCGACAACTCCCTCGTCGAGGAAGTGCACGTACTGCTTGCGGCCGGCGGCCTCGGTGACTACCGGGGAGGCGTAGCCAGCCAGATCTCCACCTGGTACAGCGGACGTCCAAAGCGTCTCGCCGGTTAACTTGTTGAGTGCCACGATCGTTGCGTCTGAGCCTCCGGGGGTGACCACTACGGCGCCGCCGTCGACTAGCGGCGACTCCCCGTAAGCCCATCTGCCGTGTTGGCCGTTGAAGTCTGCCTGCAGGCTCTTGTGCCAGAGGCGCTCGCCGGTTGCGGTTTGGATTGCGACTACATCACCGGCCGAGCCTTCGGCATACAGAATGCCGGCTTCGACTACCGGCGTCGATCTTGCTTTGGGATAGTGCGGCTGTTGGTCTGGGTCACCGACTTTGCCGATTTCGGCCTGCCAGATCTTCTTGCCATCGCTCACGTTGCGGGCTTGGACGTGTTCGCTTTCCATGCCGGTGTTTCCGACGATGTAGAAGCGGTCGCCTATGACGGCTACCGTGCCGTAGCCGTCGCCGATGTCATTTAAGCGCCACAGCAGTTTCGGCCCAGATTGCGGCCATTGCTGTAGCAGGCCGGTTTCTTTCGAGATGCTGTTACGCTCGGGGCCTCGCCACTGGGGCCAGTCGGCGGCGCCGGCTATAGAGGCGGTTATTAGGGCTAGGAATAAGAGTTGGGCTTGGCGCTGGGTGTTCATCGAGGCTCCGAGGCGATTCTAGCGCAGATGGAGGCTGACGGGATGGGAATGTCCGGAAATGTCCGGATTTGTCCGGATTTCGCTAAAAATCGGGATGACGTGAAACGATATTTATGGGTTCTTGGGCTCGCGAATGGCGCTCGTTCGCGGGTTCCTTCGCTGGGATGGGACAGTCCACACGTTGGTTCGATTTCGCGGTTTAGATTACGTTGTCTCATGGGACAGTCCCGCCCCGTGATGCAGTTCCTCCTCCGCTGTTAGTTAGACGGGACAGCCTAGGTGAGACTGCCCCGCCGGGTTGCTAGGTTGTTCTTTCCCCCGAGGACAGCCAGGACCGAAACCTCGTTTTTTTGACCACACTTTCATGGGGCCGGATGGATGGTCTCATCTTTCGCTATAGCCAGGTAAACTCCATAGGCATCCGTGCTTGTACTTTGCACGCCCTTAGGAACCTGTTTCGACCCTACACCCCCGTGTCAAGTTTTTAGGGGGTCTGGCGGGGCTTCGAAACGGTTAAGTTGTTGAGTTTACTGGTTCAAAAAATATTTCAAAACCCCGGTACGGGAGTTTTATGCGGGCTAGAAGGAGACGTCCCACTGCACGCGGACTTGGACGTCCTTTAGCGGCACGGCCCCGACGCGGCCTATGCTGTAGCGGGAAGTATCGAGCGACAGCTTGTTGGCGTGGCCGTCGAAAAACCAGTTTACTAAGAAGCCGACTTCCTTCTGCAGGAGGCCACCGGTTTTGATATTCGGTTCGACGAAGGCGACGCGGGTGCCGAGTTCGAGTTGCTTGGGGATCGGCTTGAACATGTGGTGGAAGAAGTAGCCGGCGGCGATGTAGGCGCCGCGCATGTTCGTTGTCGTGACGTTCACGTTGTCGCGGATTCGTTTGGTGTGGTACTCGTGCTGGATCGCTAGACCGCGGAACTTTACGTGGAACTCGGCGAGGTATTGTTTGAGCGAGTACTGACCTGGGGCGCCTACTGCGAAGCCATCGAGTCCACTGCCGCCTCCAGACGAGAATCTCGTGTAACGGCTGCGGTTGGTGGTGGTTGCGACGGCGAAAGAGGCGGCTGGATCGTGGTGATAGTCTACGTCGCTGCCCGCTTGGCCGGGGTCGACGCCAAGGAAGTTCCATTGGTAGCGAGCCAACAGCATGGGCGCACCGTCTTCGTGTTCAAGATCATTGCGGCGCAGGAATCCGCGGCCATTACCGGCGAATGCGCCAATGTAATAGACCGAGTCGCTCCATTTGCCCTTCATCAGGCGGCCTAGGATCATCGCGCCCTTTTGGCGGTCGATCGTAAAGGCGCGATTGACTATCGAGCGCTCGACGAACTGTTGCTTTCCAGAAGAATCCATGCGCTCGCGGCTGAAGTCGGCCTTCCACTGGCCGAATCGGAACTGCAGCCATTCGTACTTCTTGATGGTGATGCGGGCGTCTATGATTCGGCCGCCGACTAGATCGTGCTCGAACTTATAGTTGATCCAGGGCTTGATCATGTGCCCGTCTATCTTGAAGCGGGCGCGGCGGAAGCGGAAATCGTTCTCGTCCTCGGAGGCGAAGTGGCTTTCTTTGGGGGGAGCGCTGGCAAATGGTGACGAAAATCGGAGTTGCGAGCGAAGGCTGACCTTGGCGTACGACGATGTTTTGCCCTTGTGACCAATCTCCAGACCCTTGCCTCGGTAACGGATCAGGCGTAGCGGCTTTTTGTCTTTCTCGACGACGGGTTTCGATTCGTCACTGGCATCCGCGGCTTCAACCGGAGCGATTGACGAAATTGAGGCGGCGCTTGCCGCCGCGAGCTTGGCAGACTCAGCAGCGGGCTCGGGCGGAGCGCTTGACGGAGCGGCCGGGTCGGCTGACAACGCCGGGACGAGTAGGATTCCAATCAGCGCAAATTGTGCAAATCTTGGTGTCATGCGGTTGCTGGTGGACCTGTCGTCGAGGTCTCTTGTAATCAGCGTAGGTAGAAGGGGTTTAGATGCCCTTAAGCAACCGTTAAGGAACGGTGAAGAGTTGGTTTAACTTCGAACAAGGTTCACTTGGAATGTTTTTCAGCCGCTGAATCCCAAGGCTGCAGCTCGGGCTAATACAAAGGCCACCCCGGGGTTCAGTTTTTGCGGCTTCGGGCACAGTCCTAGGCGCAAACCGAGGCCTCAGAGCCTCCACCTTGGCCAAACTCCAGAGCGTGGACTTCCGTCCACGCCTCGGTTTCTTGAGACCGGGCGGTGTTGTCGGATCGTGAGGGCGTCGAGTTAAATGGACACGACTTGAATTCTGGGGTCAGTCTAGAGTGGCGTTGCGAACTTTTTCAGCTTGCGCCTGGCGGAAGTCTTTTAGCTTCTTGCTGAGCGTGGCGTCGGAGAGCGCGAGAATCGCAATGGCCTCTAGCGCGGCGTTCTTGGCGCCGGCTTTCCCGATGGCAAATGTCGCTACCGGAATTCCTCCTGGCATTTGCACGGTTGATAGCAGCGAGTCGAGCCCGTCGAGGGCACTCGTCATCGGGACTCCGAGCACTGGCAAGATTGTGTGCGCGGCGCAGACACCGGCTAGATGCGCGGCACCGCCCGCGGCGGCAATGATGATTTTCGTGCCGCGATCTTCCGCGGCCGAGATGTACGACGTAGTGAGGTCAGGCGTGCGGTGAGCCGACATGACCTTGCACTCATGCGGCACGCCGAAACTCTCAAGGGTCTCGGCGCAGGCCTTCATTGTGACCCAGTCGGAGGTGCTGCCCATCACAACGGAAACTAGAGGTATTTCGCTATCAGCCATAGGATTCATCCAACGTGTTAGTGTTTTCTCGGAGACGCAAAATGATACGCCGAATCGAGCTTGCCATCTTATCACTTGGGGTCTTGGCCGCCTGTTCGGTCGATGTGGACCTGGGCGACGAACACTCCGACGACACGAGTTCGCTGCCAATCAGCGAGAAGAAACTCGAGATCGCAACGACCACCGCGTTCACCGAAGGCCCAAGCGTCGACCAAGAGGGCAACGTATACTTCACCGACATTACCCCCCAGCGCATCATGAAGCTGGCGACCGACGGCACGCTGTCGGTGTTTCGAGAACAAAGCAATCGCGCAAACGGTCTGATCTTCGATGAACAATGGCGCTTGGTCGCGTGCGAGGGAGGCGGCGCCGAGGGCGAGAATCCACGGATCACTCGAACCGACATGGTTACGGGGAACATCGAAGTTCTCGCGGAGAGCTTTGAAGGTAAGCGGCTCAACCAGCCCAACGATGTGACGTTCGACGGGAAAGGCCGGCTCTACTTTACTGATCGCCCGCTGGACAACCCGGCTCCCGATCAGGTCCCAACGAATGCCGTCTACCGCATTGACACTGATGGTTCGTTGCACCAAATCCTGGCGGAGCCCGATATCGAAAAGCCCAACGGGCTCGTGATTTCGCCGGACGACAAGATTTTCTACCTACTTGAGACGCACCCGAGCAAAGACCGCGCGAGGATGATCCGCGCTTACGATTTGGCCGAAGACGGCAGCGTTAGCAACATGCGCGTGTTTCACAACTTTTATCCTGGCCGCTCGGGCGACGGAATGACCATCGATAGCGAGGGCAACCTTTATGTCGCAGCGGGTCTCAACCGCCGGCGGGGATCGAGTGAGACGCTCGACACCCCGGCGGGCGTCCACATCTTTGCACCGGACGGCACGCTCAAGGAGTTTATGCCCATCCCGGAGGACACGATCACGAACTGCGCTTTTGGTGGCGACGATCTCAAGACGCTCTACGTCACGGCGGGGAAGACGCTCTACAAGTTCCGGACGAATGTTATGGGAACGCGCCGTTGAGCGATTGCGCCACACCCGGACCCGAAAATTACGAATTCAGCGTCGTTGTCGCGTTGACGGCGGCGCGCGCCGATCTGCTGCGAGAATGCCTGCGGTCGGTCGAGAAATCATGCGTGGGGATTCGGACCGAGATCATCGTTCCTTATGACAACCGCCTTGGAGGTGCGGAAGAGATTGCTGGCGAGTTCGCTGCGGCTAGGTTCGTTGACTGCCGGGGAAGTATCCCTCGAGGAACCGCGTTCCACAGCCACTTGCGGTTGGACATACTGCGAGCAAGAGGCCTGAAAGAGGCCGAGGGATGGATAGTCGCGCTGATCGAGGATTGCGAGATCGTCAGCGAGGGTTGGGCGCGCGCGATGCTCGCGGCTCACCACTCTGAACCGGCGGTGGTGGGCGGGGCGATCGAAAACGCAACAAACTCATTGCTGGCGGAAGCCTCTTACGTGTGTGACTTTGCGGCGTATTTCGCTTCGCGACCGGCCGGCCCATTGGGCACGGCAAGTGACGCGAATGTCTCTTATCAGCGGGCGATGGTTCGCGATTTCAGCGAGAGTTGGTCAGCGCAATACGACGAAAAATCGTTTCACGAAGAAATTCGGAGGCACGGGCTGCCCATCTCATTCGAGCCCAAGGCGCTTGTTTACCAGAACCGAGCCGGGTTGAAGATTGGAGACACGCTACAAGAGCGCTTTGCATGGGGCCGCTGGTATGGCGCTATGCAGAGCCCCGAGATATCACCCTCGCGACGGCTGATCTTTCTGATTTGCGCTTGGGTTTTGCCGACCGTGCTGACTCTGCGGGCAGTGCCGGTTGCGCTTAGCCCACGACGCTTGCAACTGTCAATTTTTGTCCTGCCGGTGGTATTTGTTCTGCGATCGGCGTGGGTTTTTGGAGAGTGGTGCGGGTATCTGATGCCGCCTCGACGCTCGACACTCTAAAGTCCTGCTTGGAAACGACCGAAACAAATCTTACGAAAGTGATTTCAGCGGGCGTTGACCCTCCGTCAGGGGTTTCGCTAGCATCATATTTAACCTTGCCCAGGGTTGCAGGCAGCGGTCTGTTTCCTGTGCGGGTGAACCATTTCCGCCCATGGGATTTTCGCGAACTTGGCTCCGGTGGTTTAGCGGAGTTCTAACGGTGGTTATTGTGAGTTGGTCTTGCGCCGATTCGCGAAGCCCGCTAGCGGACAATCCAGCACCGCCACTGCCGCCAACCGAGGCTGCGATCGAGATCGAATCGGTCGAGGTAGGTGCGCCGAGCGACGCCGAATCGCCCCAGCCCGCCGCGATCGTGGGGCGCGAGTTCGAGCAGATTAAAGAGCGGGTTCCAGCGGAGGCATCCATTAGCGCGGACGATTCGTTCGACCGTGAGCAAGAGTTCGCCGAGCTTGAACGCGGAGCGCAGCCTGAACCGCCGCCGCTGACCGACATCAACCAGCCCGCCGCCGATCCTGAAGAGATGGCGCTGCTCGACGAGTTGACGGACGCCGTCATCCCCGAGCAGACGGCTCCGCTCAGCGACGAAGAGCGCCTGCGCAGAACGGAGTCTGAACTACCGCTGGTCCTTAACGCGCAGGTCCAAAAGCTGATCAACTATTTCACGAAGACGCGCCGTGGGAAGGCGACGATGAAAGCTTCGTTGGGCCGGGGCGATGCGTATCGCGAAATGATCGATCGCATTCTGGATGAAGAGGATGTCCCCAAGGAAATTTTCTACCTGGCGATGGCCGAATCTGGTTTTAGACCAAAAGCCCGCTCATACGCTTACGCAACGGGCATGTGGCAGTTCATTTCGGCGACGGGCAAGCAGTACGGACTCAAGCAGGATCGTTACGTCGACCTGCGCTACGCAGTCGAACGCGCGACTCGCGCTTCGGCGAAGCACCTGAAGGACCTCTACATCGAGTACGAGGACTGGTATCTCGTCATGGCCGCTTACAACTGCGGTCCCAACTGTGTCGCCCGCGCCATTAAACGAGGCGGCACGCGAGACTACTGGGAACTTTCGCGCCGACGCTTGCTGCCGAGACAGACTCGCAACTACGTACCGATCATCCTGGCGATGACCTACGTTGGTAAAAACCTCGACCTATTCGACCTCGGGGAGATCGATCTCGCGCCGACAATCGAGCTTGATGCGCTCGAAACCGAGTCGGAAATCAGTTTCGCGCTGATCGCCGATATCACCGGCGTATCGACCACCGCCGTCAAGGACCTCAACCCCGCTTTACTCCGCTCAGCAACGCCGCCGTACGATTACAATCTGAACCTGCCGAAAGGGACTCGCGATCGGTTTCTGCAAGAAATCGCGAAAGTGCCCGCTGACAAGCGGCTCAACTGGCGGCGCCATGAACCGAAGGGCGGCGAGACTCTGGCCGCCGTTGCGAAACGATTCAGCGTGAAAACAGAGGAACTGGCGGCGCTGAACAACCTCGAGCCCGAGGCCTCGCTCGAAGGGCTTACGTTGACGGTCCCTACGACGACTGCGTTGGCCTCGTATCGGCGCTACGGCGGAGGGAGAGCAGGCGGCTTGCTAGAGCCGGGAACCGGTCGCTATCGCATCGCTAGAGGCGACACGCTGGGCGGCATCGCGGAGCGCTTTGGCGCAAATGTTGCGAAGCTACGGGCCTGGAACGGACTGACTAGCACGCGCATTCGGGCGGGGCGGTATTTGATTGTTCGTCCCGAAGGCGCCAGCGGTGGCACGCCGGTCGCTTCGAGCAATGCGCCGGCAGGGCGTTACCGCGTACGACGTGGCGATACGCTGGGCAAGATCGCGGGCCGCTACGGAGTTAGCGTTTCGCAACTCAAGTCGTGGAATGGCATTGGCGGCTCGACGATTCAGGTCGGACAATCGCTAAAAGTGCCTGGGCAGGCTTTGACCGGAGGAGCGTCGAGCACAACGGCGCGCAGCGCATCGGCATCGATTCCATCGAGGACCCAAGCGCCGGCCGGGCCGGGACAGTACCGTATCCGCAACGGTGATTCGCTGATCGCGATCTCGTATCGGTTTGGCGTCGGCGTCGACGATCTACGCAAGTGGAACAAGATGCGTGGCAGCCGCATCACGGCCGGGAAATATTTGACCGTTCGCCCGCCGTCTAGCCGTAGCACAACGCGTACGGTCGCCCGCGCCGCACAACCCGCGCCCGCGCCGCCCAAGGGCACGGGGACGGTGCGGTACAAAGTACGCTCCGGGGACACCCTTGGCCACATCGCAGAGGACTACAACGTGACTTCGAGCAAGCTTCGCGCTTGGAACGGTATTCGTGGGTCGCGCATTAGTATCGGCCAGACGCTGGTGATCAAGGAACAACCAACGTCACGTTCGAGCCCGGCGCCAAAGCCTACGACAATCGTTGCTAAGACAGCGCCGGCCTCAACAGCGCGGCCATCAACAACGCGCCCCCCCACGAGGAACCAAGCCCCACAGACTGCCTCATCGACGCCGGCGACCTACACCGTACGTTCTGGCGACACGCTTGGACATATTGCCGAGAGATTTGGAGTTCGCTCGAGCGATCTGCGCGCTTGGAACGGACTTCGAAGCTCGCGTATCAACATCGGCCAGAAGTTGTCTCTACGCTCGCCTAGACTGGCTAACGGCCGCTATCAGATTCGGCGTGGTGACACTCTCGACGTCATCGCACGGCGTTTCGAGGTTTCGGTCGCTGAGTTGAAACAGTGGAACGGTTTGCGTAGTTCGCGAATCTCGGCCGGCGATTATCTGGTTGTTCGCCAGTCTGGTTCCTAGCGCAAACAATTTCGGCTAAGACGTCGGCCAAGCTGCACCCGTATCCGCCTCGACACGCTAAAATCGCATATTCCCGAGGAGCTCCAACCATGTCCGACACTGCAGAATCGTGGCCCAAAAAAACCCGCGAACTCCATAACCACCACTTCGACTCGACCATCTGGAACGATTTCCAATTCCGCGACGACGACATCATCATCGGCACGCATTCCAAATCGGGCACCACCTGGATGCAGCAGATCATCGCGCAACTTCTCTTCAACGGCGATGAGGATCTCGAGGTCGCCGAGATGTCGCCGTGGGTTGACCTACGCGTCCCACCGAAGGAAGTGAAGCTTCCTCACATCGAAGCTCAAGCCCATCGTCGATTCCTAAAAACCCACCTGCCGGTCGACGCCCTGGTCTATTCGCCAAAGGCCAAGTGCCTCTACATCGCCCGCGATGGCCGTGACGTGGTCTGGAGCCTGCACAACCACCACTTCAATGCCAGCGAGGCGCTTTATGACGCGGTCAACAACAGCCCCGGACGAGTGGGCCCGCCTCTTGATCCGCCGACCGACTCGCTGCGCGATTACTTCCTCGAATTCATGGAGCGTGACGGACACCCGTTCTGGCCATATTGGGAAAACATCCGCTCGTGGTGGGAAATCCGCGATTTGCCCAACCTGATGCTGGTCCACTTCGCCGACCTCAAGGCCGACATGCCGGCCGAGATCCGGCGCATCGCGAAGTTCTTGGAGATCCCCATCGACGAGTCTATGTGGGACGCGATCGTCAACCATTGCACTTTCGACTACATGAAAGAGCACGCGGTAAAAAGCGTCCCCCTAGGCGGAGCGTTTTGGGAAGGCGGCGCTCAAACCTTCATCCACAAGGGCAGCAACGGCCGCTGGCGGGACGTGTTGACCCAGGACGACTGCGCGGCCTACGAAGCACGCGCCCTCGAGGAGCTCGGCACTGAATGCGCGAATTGGCTGGCGAACGGGAGTCGATCGGCATGATACTTAGCTAGCCAGCGCTTCCAAACTGAGCTAAGATGGTCACCGACTGGAGAACCCCCATGAAATTTCGCCTGCTCACCGCCCTGCTCGTCGCGGCCTTCGTGCTCGCCGGCCAAACTAAGAAGATTGTCGTACTAGGCCAAGACGACGCAGTTGTTCGCGATTGGCAATCGGTCTCGAACAAAGTCAAACTCGTTCGCGTCGACCGTGACCAAGTGATGAGCGAGATCGCCGACGCTCATGCCTTCCTCGGTAGCGTTCGCCCGGAATGGGTTCGTGCCGGAAAAAAGCTTGAGTGGACACAGACCACCAGCGCCGGGGTTGAGCGCGTGCTGCACCTATCGGGCTCGAACGACCTACGCGACAGCGACATCGTTCTGACCAACAACCAGGTCGTGCAAGGCCCCGAAATCGCCGACCACGCGATGGCCATGCTGCTGGCGCTGACGCGCGAAATTCCCAAATGGCTAAAGCACAAAGAAAGCGAAACGTGGAATAGCCGCGACCGCAATCTCTTCGAGCTAAACACGAAGACGGCAGTCGTCATCGGAGTCGGTGGCATTGGTCGCCAAATTGCTTTACGCGCCTGGGCTCACGGTATGAAAGTGATCGGCGTCGACCCGGAGGACATGCCCTTCGTCCCTTACATGGAGCGCGTCGTGAAGCCCGACCAACTCGACGAGGTGATCCCGCTAGCTGACGTGGTGTTCATGTCGGCGCCGCACACGCCCAAAAGCCACAAAATGGTTGGTCCGACGCAGTTCGAGTTGATGAAACGGGGCTCATATTTCATCGCCGTCAGCCGCGGTGGCACGTATGACATCGATGCCCTAGTCAAGGCGCTCGACAGCAAGCGCTTAGCCGGGTCCGGCACCGACGTCACCGACCCCGAGCCGCTGCCCAAGGGCCACGCGCTTTGGCAGTTCGACAACGCCATCATCACGCCGCACATCGCCGGCCGCTCCGACCTCGATCGCGCCCGTATGCTGGGCACTGTGAAAGAGAATATACGGCGGTTCGCGGAGGGCCTGCCGCTACTCAACGTAGTAGACAAGCACAAGGGATACTAGAGCATTTTCAGGAATGGCACAGACTGCTTGCCCCAGCACCAAGCCCGTGAAATTCAGAGGCGCGACTGTAAAGGAGTGCGGTGGCGAAGGGTTAGCTGGGAAAGTTGAGTTGGGTCTGGTTGAGGAATGAGCAGCAGGTCCCAACTCAGCGTATTTCAAAGCTGCTCCGCCACCGCCCTCCTTTACAGTCGGTGCGCCAGGATAAGCCTGGTGGATCTAGTTGAATGAAAGGAGTTGACCATGGGAATGGTTCGTTCACCCGTGTAGCCGACCCGGCGTTCGTGGGGGGAACCGCCGCGGGCGAAGCCCGAGAAGGCAAACACGTGAGCCGTAACGAAAGTGAATCGCAGATAGGCCTCGTTAAGGAAGTTGAGAGTGGCCAAGCCGCCGACTAGGGGGAAGCCTGCAACCGTCGGTGAAGCAGCGAACATCTGCAGCCGGTGGACTCTCGGGGGTAGATGCGGACAGCGCGCGTCGAAAGATCCATCGAGGAACCTTGTGTTGAGAGAGATACGCAGACCCGCATGGGCAAGTGAGCCGATCGGAAACGAACGGTTCGCCACTCGGCGCGGGGAAAGCATAACCAGCGCAGGGGCCGGTGCGGGAGTCGGAGGGGCGCATAGTAGCGACGAAGCTCGGTAATGCGAGTGGAGCGAAGGGCCCCTGGCGCTTTAATGCTGACGGAGTCAGACAAGCATGCTAATTGCGACAGAAGGGAGAGCCGTTTATGTTCAAAAGATTCCACTTGCTAGCCCGGCGATGCCGGAGAAACTCTCTCGTTTGAGACAGAAGCTGGGCCAAAAGGCCAAGCAGCGGTGTCCGCTGCTGCGCATGCCTGAGGCGAGAGCTTGTTGGAGAGCCGGATGCGGGAAATCCGCAAGTCCGGTTCGATGAGGGGGGAGGTTAAGCCCGCTTGCGGGACCCTCCCCTACTCTACCGCCTCCGATTTTGGACGGCCGGCCGCGAGTCCCTGCCCCGTCGACTTTCGAATCCCAGGGTTGCACCCCGGGCCAACACAAAGACCACCTCAACGGGGTTCAGATTCCGCGGCTTCGCGGACAGAACTTCGATTATCGACTCATTTTCTAGCCTTACAGGCTGCAATTAAGCCAAACTCCAAACGTCGACCTGGAGGTCGACGCAGGTGTGCCCGGCAGGGGCTGTATCTAGTGAGATGAAAGGGACTCATCGGGACCGATGGAGGTAACCGTAGGGAAGAGCAAAGTGAAAGCTTGAGGAAGCTCGGAACAAAGTCACGACCGCGGGAACACGAATCGGCAGAGAGGCCGCGCGCGGGCGGTAAGCTTGCCCGCCACAGCGAAACCCAGAATCCATCCGAGACGCGCGAGGTAGAGCCGGGCGGCAGGGGACGAAAGATGCAGCACCTTACCCCCCTGCCTTGATCAAGACGGGAGAGCTCCGTGGAGCAGCGCCATAGGCAATGCAAAGCGGAGAAGTCAGCAGAGGCCATAGTAGCGAAGAAGCGGGGTAATGCCCGCCGAGCAAAGGGCCGAAGAGCCAAGGAGTATCACGCAGAGACCGATCTCTAATCAAAGCCACAAGGTAGTCCGCAGTCCCGAGCCGCAAGGCTGCTGTCCGCTGGGGCGGTCGCGAGGGGGAGCAGGGCGGGGCCCAGGCGGTGGAGCCGCTATAAGCCCGGCCTGGCGACTGCTGGTCGAGATAGGCGAGAGTCTCGGGAGAAAGAGATGCTCGAACTGGGTTCCCCCAGTTTGCGGGGTTGCCCGCCGGCTCAACCGCCGGATACGGAAAACCGTACGTCCGGTGGTGTGGGAGGGTGCCCTTCGGGGCACCCGACCCGATCCCGCCGGAGGCGCGCGCAACGTGGTGAGGAATGCGGACTACGCCGCGCCTAGGTAGGCGAAGCGAATCACGAATACGAGCGCCAGGATGTGGACTAGCCAGGGGGTCTGGAGTAATTTACCCTTGGCGATCTCTAAGGCGTCGTAGGCGATAAAGCCGAGCGCTAGTCCGTTGGCGATGCTGAATGTCAGCGGAATCGCGACCATTGTTAGGAAGGAGGGCAGCGCGACCGAAACGTCGTCCCAGTCGATTTCTTTGATCGATGAAATCATCAGAGCGCCGACGATGATAAGGGCCGTTGCCGTTGGCGGCAGCGCACCGAGGAATGGCGCTACGAACAAGGCGACGACGAATAGTAGCCCGGTGACGACGGCTGCGAGGCCGGAGCGCCCGCCTGCCGCGACCCCGGCGGCGCTCTCGATGTAGCTCACGACGGTGGATGTGCCGCTTAGCGAACCGACGACGGTGGCGGCGGCGTCAACGGTGAGGATTCGCTGGACTCGCGGGATTCGGTTGTCGTCGTCGAACAGGTTTGCTTTCTTGCAGACACCGATTACGGTACCTAGTGTAGTGCGCCATAAATAATGTAACTTATAGTATCTTCGTGTCGCCTTTACTAGTAGAAGGCACACGGATGCGAAGAGCAGAGCCAGTCCCATTGACGCAGGAGCAGCGTAGGCAGTTGGAGCGCTACGCGAACGGTCGTCGGGTCGCTGTTCGTCTGGCGTTGCGAGCCAGGATCATCGTGCTCGCCGCCGACGGTCTTGAGAACAAACGGATTGCCGCGCAGCTGTCGGTCTCGCGTCAGTTGGTGGCGCGCTGGCGAAGCCGTTTTCTTGAATCCGGCGTCGCCGGCATCGAAAAGGACGCCCCGCGGCCCGGCCGTAAGCCCGCCATCTGCTCCCCAACAGTGCAACAGATCATCCACAAGACGACCCGCGAAACGCCAGCCAACGCCACCCATTGGAGCCGCCGCACGATGGCCGCCGCGGTCGGCGTCAGCGCCTCCACCGTGGGTCGCATTTGGCGCGCCCACGGCCTCAAGCCGCATCGCGTCAAGACCTTCAAACTCAGCAACGACCCGCGCTTCGCCGAAAAACTCGACGACATCATCGGACTTTATCTCAACCCGCCCGAGCATGCCCTCGTTCTTTGCCTCGACGAGAAGTCACAGATTCAAGCCCTCGACCGCACCCAGCCCGGCCTGCCCCTGAAAAAGGGACGCGGCCGGACCATGACCCACGACTACAAACGCAACGGCACAACCACCTTGTTCGCCGCGCTCAACACGCTCGACGGCTCGGTGATCGGAACCTGCATGCCCAAGCACCGCCACCAAGAATGGCTGCGCTTCTTGCGCTTGCTTGAAAACCAGACCCCCAAGGACAAGCAGATCCATTTGATCGTGGACAACTATGCCACTCACAAACACGCCACGGTGAAACGCTGGCTGCAGCGCAATAAACGCTTCCACGTCCATTTCACGCCCACCTCAGCGTCGTGGCTGAACATGGTGGAGAGGTTCTTCCGAGACCTCACCGATAAGCGCATCCGCCACGGTGTCTTTCGTAGCGTCGGCGAACTCACCACCGCCATCGAAGACTACATCGCTCGACACAATCAGCAGCCCAAGCCCTTCATCTGGACTGCTACCGCTTCCGACACCCTTGAGAAGGTCAAGCGCGGCAAAGCCGCTCTTCTTAAGGTTCAATCTGATTGACGCACTACACTATGGTGTCGAACAGGTCGACGAAGAGAAAGACGAAGACGACCTCTAGTAGTCCAATTTCTAGTGCCGCTGGGATGTCGAGTTCGAACGCGGCGGCGGTGGCTTGCTGGGGTCTAAAAGTGCCAGGTGTCCACTTGGCCGCTCCTAGAAGGAACGCTGCCGCTGCTGTGCCCAAAATTCCAATCAGCATTGCTGCTCGCACGCCGCGGCCCATCATGACAGCCACGGCTAGAACGCCGAGCAGAGCTAGCAATGCGCTTGTCGATGAGAGATCGCCAAGGCTCACAAGCGTTGCCTCGTTTGCAACGACGACACCGGCATTACGCAGACCGATCAGCGCGATGAACAGGCCGATTCCGGCGGCTGTCGCGCCGTGCAACGCCGGCGGTAGTGCCTCAAGCAGCTTCTGTCGCAGACCCACGAGCGTTATCGCGAGAAAAATCAGTCCTGAAATGAAGACAGCGCCCAGCGCGGTACGCCAAGGGATTCCCATTCCCAGAACGACGCTGTAGGTGAAGTAGGCGTTGATGCCCATGCCGGGAGCGAGTGCGATTGGATAGCGCGCATAGAGGCCCATGAAGATACTGCCGAACGCGGCGGCGAAACATGTCGCGGCCGTGACCGCGGCGACCGGCATACCTGCTTCGCCCAAGATCGCGGGATTGACGAAGATGATGTACGACATGGTTAGAAATGTCGTGGCGCCCGCGACGACTTCTCGTGGGACGCTGGTGTCTAACTCTTCGAGCCGGAAGTAATTTTCGATGCGGCGGCGCATTGTGGGAGCGCTAGTGTAGTGCGCCATAAATAATGTAACTTATAGTATCTTCGTGTCGCCTTTACTAGTAGAAGGCACACGGATGCGAAGAGCAGAGCCAGTCCCATTGACGCAGGAGCAGCGTAGGCAGTTGGAGCGCTACGCGAACGGTCGTCGGGTCGCTGTTCGTCTGGCGTTGCGAGCCAGGATCATCGTGCTCGCCGCCGACGGTCTTGAGAACAAACGGATTGCCGCGCAGCTGTCGGTCTCGCGTCAGTTGGTGGCGCGCTGGCGAAGCCGTTTTCTTGAATCCGGCGTCGCCGGCATCGAAAAGGACGCCCCGCGGCCCGGCCGTAAGCCCGCCATCTGCTCCCCAACAGTGCAACAGATCATCCACAAGACGACCCGCGAAACGCCAGCCAACGCCACCCATTGGAGCCGCCGCACGATGGCCGCCGCGGTCGGCGTCAGCGCCTCCACCGTGGGTCGCATTTGGCGCGCC
The DNA here is from genome assembly GCA_965247305.1 of Bryobacterales bacterium. GTDB lineage: Bacteria > Acidobacteriota > Terriglobia > Bryobacterales > UBA6623 > CATQHP01. The sequence continues at coordinate 1,746,893 of OZ252030.1, forward strand.
CACGGCCTCAAGCCGCATCGCGTCAAGACCTTCAAACTCAGCAACGACCCGCGCTTCGCCGAAAAACTCGACGACATCATCGGACTTTATCTCAACCCGCCCGAGCATGCCCTCGTTCTTTGCCTCGACGAGAAGTCACAGATTCAAGCCCTCGACCGCACCCAGCCCGGCCTGCCCCTGAAAAAGGGACGCGGCCGGACCATGACCCACGACTACAAACGCAACGGCACAACCACCTTGTTCGCCGCGCTCAACACGCTCGACGGCTCGGTGATCGGAACCTGCATGCCCAAGCACCGCCACCAAGAATGGCTGCGCTTCTTGCGCTTGCTTGAAAACCAGACCCCCAAGGACAAGCAGATCCATTTGATCGTGGACAACTATGCCACTCACAAACACGCCACGGTGAAACGCTGGCTGCAGCGCAATAAACGCTTCCACGTCCATTTCACGCCCACCTCAGCGTCGTGGCTGAACATGGTGGAGAGGTTCTTCCGAGACCTCACCGATAAGCGCATCCGCCACGGTGTCTTTCGTAGCGTCGGCGAACTCACCACCGCCATCGAAGACTACATCGCTCGACACAATCAGCAGCCCAAGCCCTTCATCTGGACTGCTACCGCTTCCGACACCCTTGAGAAGGTCAAGCGCGGCAAAGCCGCTCTTCTTAAGGTTCAATCTGATTGACGCACTACACTAGGTTAGCACGCTGGATGTGCGGTTGAGAGCGGACGCCCACGCGAATTATGTGGCGAATCGGCTGATATCATGACCGGCATGAAGCGGTTGTTGCTGATTTTTGTCTCGGTTTCGATGGTCTCTTGGGCGGCTGACAACTGGCCGCAGTGGCGCGGTCCGAATCTCAACGGGACTAGCGATGCCAGCGGCCTCGCGCTGACCTGGAGCACGACCGAAAACGTTGTTTGGCGGACTCGCTTGCCGAGCTGGGCAGCGGCGACTCCGATCATCTGGGGAGACACGGTCTTCGTGACTTCGGCGCAGGAAGGTTCCAGCCTGAATCGGCCGAATGCTCGGCTGTTTGCGGGCGGGGACGATACTCATGATCGGCTTTTTCTGATCGCTTTGAATCGCAAGACCGGTGCCGTCCGCTGGCAGCAGTCGATCGGGCGTGGCAACCGGATAGGGAACAAGCAGAATATGGCTTCGCCCTCGCCGGTAACTGACGGTGAACACGTATGGGTTGTCAATGGCAACGGGGAACTTCGTTGTTTTGATTTCTCTGGCCGGCAAGTCTGGATTCGGGACTTGCAAAAGGACTTCGGCAAATTTGGAATCCAATTCGGGTACGCGTCTTCGCCGGTGCTACTCAACGGGGTGCTGTATCTCCAGAATCTGCAAGGGATGTTTACCGATGACCCGTCGTACGTGGTTGCGATCGACGGCGAAACCGGCGAGACGATTTGGAAAGTTGACCGGCCAACCGACGCGAAGCACGAGACGCCGGATTCGTACTCAACAGCAACGCTCGCGGAGGTCAAAGGGGAGACGATTTTGATTGTTGCCGGTGGTGGTTACGTAACCGGTCACGATCTAACGACGGGCAAGGAGCTGTGGCGGGGCGGGGGGCTCAATCCCAACGACGACACCAATTATCGAACCATTGCGTCGTCACTCGTTGTCGGCGATGTTGTCTTAGTGCCTTCGCGAAGACGCCCATTTATCGCCTTCCGGACAGACGGCAAAGGCGACGTCACCGAGTCAAAGAAGCTATGGTCGACTGACTACGGCCCGGATGTTCCGACACCGACGAGCGACGGAGAACGGCTGTACATTGTCGACGACAAGGGCATTGCGCTGAGCCTAAAGGTTAGCGACGGCAGTACGGTGTGGGACCGTTCGCGGATGGAACCGGGGACTTATAGCGCCTCACCGCTGCTGGCCGATGGGAAGATCTACGCGACTAGCGAAGACGGCACGACGACGGTGTTGAAAGCGGGCGATACCTTCGAAATACTCGCGGTGAATCGCCTCGACGACTACACGCTGGCCTCCCCGGCGGCTGTCGGGAATCAATTGTTTATTCGCACGGCTGAATATCTTTACTGCATTGCGAAGCAGTGAATGAAGCTTGCGGCGCCGCCAACTACAACTCGGGAATCGGGTCGTCCGCGGCGATGTCGTTTGTTTCCCAGTTTGCTTGGCCGTTCTCCCAAAGTAGAATACGAGCTTCGCTGCCGGCGGCCGGTTTTGCGCTTGGCGGCGGCAGCATGGCGCGGTGTTCTTCTAGTACCGCAAGATGCTCGGGATCGTCGACTAAATTCACCCACTCGTTTGGGTCGTTGACCATGTCGTAGAGTTCTTCGCTGCCGTCGGCGTAGTGCACGTAGCGCCAATTTTCGGTTCGAATGCCGTGATTGTCGTGGTTGTGCGTCGTCATGGCGGGCCACGGCCGGGGCGCATTCGGGTCGTTGAGTTGCGGCACCAGGCTGTGTCCCTCTAGGCCGGGTTGCGGCGGTAGGCCGGCCAGTTCCCCAAGGGTCGGGTACATGTCGAGCAGCTCGGCCGGGCTGGTGACTTTCTGTCCCTCGCCCACTCCGGGTCCGGCAAAAATCAATGGGACTCGAGTCGAACGGTCCCAAAGAGTGTTCTTGCCGGTGATCAGTTTTTCGCCTAAATGCCAGCCGTGGTCGGACCATAGAACGACGATCGTGTCGTCAGCGTGTCCGCTGGCCTCAAGCGCATCGAGCACGCGGCCGACCTGGCTATCGACGAAACTAATTGACGCTAGGTATGAGCGCACAAGGTTCTTCCACTGGTTTGCCTCTTCTAGAAACTTGAGGCGAGGCTCGGGGAGAATCCAGTGCATGTACCAAGAGAACCGCGGTGTGTCGTCACGGTCGTCGCGGCGCATGGGGGGTAGCTGGAGGGTTTCTTCTGGATACATGTCGTACCACTTTTGCGTTACGTAGCAAGGTACGTGGGGTAGGAAGAACCCTACCGATAGATAAAATGGCTTGTCGATGTCGCCCTTTAGCGGGCCCTCTAACTGCTCGACTGCCCAGCTCGCTACCTGCCAGTCGCCTTTTTCTTCGTCCTCGTGCGGGAACGTGCCCCAGTCCATTAGCGGATGATTTTGCGGCGTGTTGACGAGCTTCTCCTCGGGGCGGGCGCCGACACCTGCGGGCGGCCCAAGCGATTGGAACTCTTTGTCGGTTTCGGCGCGTCCGTAGCGGCCGTGATAGATCTTTCCAGTGGAGTGTGTGCTGTAGCCGTGGCTTTCAAAATACTGCGGCATGGTCACGAGGTCGGCGAGCTCCTCGACTTCTCGGAACCACGGCCTTAGCCCGTACACACCCGTTGTTGACGGCCGGCGTCCGGTCATCAGACTCGTACGTGATGGATTGCAGAGCGGCGCTTGGGTATGGGCATTGAGGAACGTCGTACCTCGCGCCGCGAGGCGATCCATCGCGGGGGTTTGGATCTGCGGGTGTCCGTCGAGCGGGCCTACCCAGTCGTTGAGGTCGTCGATGGCGATGAATAGAATGTTTGGCTTGGCTGGAGGTGGGGCCGGCTCGGTGCCGCAACTGGCTAGGAGCAGGGCTCCGAGAATGAGAGATAGCCTGCTGAAATTTCGCATCTTCGTGAACCTCGAATCGTGGACTAACCTATCACAGCTGCGCTATGCGTCGGAGAAATGTTTCTGAAAACCGGGTCTCAGATCCGTCTGGATACTAGCGATGATCTCAAACCGGATCGACAGAGGCGGGGACGGAAGTCCTCGCTTTTAGCCGGGTCGGTAGAGAGTTTGAACGGAAGCGTGGACTTCCGTCCACGCCTCGGATTCTTGGGTGCGTGTTTCTTTAGCCGGGTCGGTGTTGTCAGCGTCGCGCGGGCTCGGGTTTGAGGATCGTTGGACTACGATGGAATTTGCGCGATGGCGGAGGCTGCCCAGAAGTTTGAGGAATTGCTGGAGATCATGCGAACGTTGCGTGCTCCCGGCGGCTGTCCGTGGGATCGCAAGCAGACTCTGCAGTCTCTGCGGCGCTACCTGATCGAAGAGACCTACGAGGTGCTCGATGCCCTCGAACGGGGCGACTGGAACGACCTCGCCGAAGAGCTAGGCGACCTGCAACTTCAAATTGTGTTCCAGTCGCGGATTGCGGCGGATGAGGGCTTGTTCGACATCTCCGACGTTCTCGATCACATCAATACGAAGCTTATCCGGCGGCATCCACATGTGTTCGAGAAAGAGTCGATCGAAACTGCCGACGGTGTCGTAACACGCTGGGAAGAGATTAAGGCGCGGGAAAAGGGTCCAGCACCCAACGCGCACATTCTCGATGCCGTGCCTCGGCATCAGCCGGCGGTACTCGAAGCCTACGAGGTCGGCAAGAAGGCGGCCAAGGTTGGGTTCGAGTGGGAGAAGTTTGAAGATCTCGGCGAAAAGCTTGTCGAAGAGTTCAACGAGGTTGCGGCCGCAAAACAGAGCGGTGATCGCCGGCAGCTTGAAGACGAGGTGGGCGATTTGCTGTTCATGGCGGTGAATGTCGCTCGATATCTCGATGTCCACCCCGAGACCGCACTCAAGCGCACGAACGCGAAGTTCCGCACGCGATTCGGTTACGTCGAGAAAGAGCTTGGCAAACTGGGGCGGACGTTTGAGCAATCTTCGCTCAACGAAATGGAAGCGTTATGGCAGCGGGCAAAGCAGATCTAAGCGGACTAGAGATCCGCGTGCTAACGACGCTCGACGAGTTTGATCGGACCCTCGATCTGCAGAAGAGAATTTGGGGTTTCGATGAAAGTGATGTCGTCGCCCCTCGCTTGTTTAGCGTTTACAGGCATGTTGGCGGGTCCGCTCTCGGCGCATTCTTCGGTGAAGAGATGGTGGGGTATACGTTGGCCTTTGCGGGCTTCAAGAGCGACCACAGCGTTTACTGGCATAGTCATATGGCCGGCGTTGTCCCCGAGTTGCAAGGTCGAGGTATTGGACATCGGCTGAAGTTGCGGCAGCGCGCCGAGGCCCTCGCTGCCGGTATCAACTTGATCGAATGGACTTTCGATCCGCTACAGGTGCGCAACGCCTTTTTCAACATCGAACGACTCGGCGTAGTCGTGCGTGAATACATTCCAAATCTCTACGGGGTGACATCGAGCATACTTCATGGTTCGTTGCCGACCGACCGTCTGGTTGCGAGTTGGCACCTTGAAAGTGTCGGCGTGCTGGCACGAATCGATGGCCTCGGGAGAGAAGGCGACAGCGCCAGCCGCACGATCGATATTCCAGAAGACGCCAATGCGCTACCGCTCGATGAGCGGCTAGCCGTGCAAGCGACGGTGCGCTTGGAGTTCGAGTCGGCGTTTGCGGATGGCCTCGAAGTCAGCGGCTTTGAGGTGAGCTCGAGCGGCGGACGTTACCTGCTGACCCGGCGTGTAATGTAGAGGTTGATGTCCCCTCAAGAGATCGAGCACGCGGTCACCGAGATACGCGACCGCGTGCGCGAGCGGCATCAAAAGACCGTCGGAGAGATCGACGGATTTGAGTTGCCATCGCTCGATCCGCTGGGCCGAGCCCGCGACGCCGCCGAGGGAAAAGCCGCTTCGATCGGCCGAGTGAACCCGCGTAGCGGCGGATTAGTCAACACTTCCATTCAGTTCGTCAAGCGCGTCATCGCCCGGTCGCTCAACTGGTTGGTCCGCGATCAAATCGACTACAATCGCGCGGTCGTCACTTACATGGAGCGCGTGATCGAGACCCTGGTTGAACAGAACCACAACATCGTGAGGGTCGCTCAAGGGCTGGTCGAGACTCGCAACAACGTTTCGAGCGATTTCGACCGCACACGGCAAGAGCTAGCGCAGCGCGCACGGGAATTCGCCGAACTCAGCGAAATCCAACACGATATTTTGAAACACTGGCAGACCTGGCGCCCAGAGTACGAGGAGCGCGTAGGCAATAACGAAATCAAGTTCTTACATCTGGTCCGCGAGGTCGAGGGTGCGGCGCGCCAGCGCGAGGAGGCCGTTAGCGCCCGCGCGGCGGAGATGCACGAACGGTACTCAGCGCTGCTCGCTAGTACGGCCGATGCGTTGCAGCAGAAGTTTTGGGCGGACATGGAGAAGCGACGGGAGGATCAGGAAAAGCTGATCCACACGGAATTGCGATTGATCCGGCGACGCAGCCGTGTAGAGGCCGTGCCAGTTGAGACCTCACCGTCTGCGGTTGTTCAAGGCGATGTCGCGCCGAGTCCGCACTTCGATTACGTGCGTTTTGAGGAACGGTTCAGAGGCTCTGAAGAGTATGTCGCCGAGAACCAGCAGCGCTATCTGAAGATCTGTGGCGGTCATTCGCCGGTTGTCGATATAGGATGTGGGCGCGGCGAGCTGCTTGGGTTGTTCCAAGCCGGGGGCGTCGAGTGCACGGGCGTTGACGTTGATCCGGACGCCGTTGCGGCCTGCCTTGAGAAAGGCCTTGAGGTTGAAGTTGGAGATCTGTTCGGGTATTTGAGTCGGCGAGAGGACGGCAGTTTGGGTGCGATTCTATCGGCGCACGTCGTCGAGCACTTGGCGCCATTTCGACTCCCGGAGCTTATCGAATTGGCTGCTCGCAAGCTCAAGCCCGGCGGAATTCTAGCGCTCGAAACACCGAACCCTGGGTGCCTGGCGATCTTCGCCGGAGATTTTTACCTGGATCCGACCCACCAGCGGCCCGTGCCGTCGAAGCAGTTGAGTTTTTACATGGAAGAAAGTGGTTTCGGCGGGATCGAGATACAAGAGCTGAATCCGGCGTACGAGCTGATTCCGGAACTTGCGACACTGCGAGAAAGCCCTTCATCGGGACCATTCGTGGAGAAATTCTTTGGCGGGCTCGACTACGTAATGGTAGGGAAAAAACTGTGATCGAGTTCACCGGCGAGCGCGTGATCCCGGGACAGGTAGACCCGGATTTACTTAACGAACACCTGGGGCGCTACAGCTTTGCGGAAGTGCTCGTCACGGACAAACAGGTGCTCGACGCGGGCTGCGGGGTGGGCTACGGTTCGGCTCGTCTGGCGGGGGTCGCGAAGAGGGTTTTTGCGCTCGACAATGCCGCCGACGCGGTTCAGAGCGGCAAAGCGGATTACCCGAATGTCAGTTTCGTTCACGGTAACTGTGCCAGCCTTCCGTTCCCTGATGCTTCGCTTGACGCCGTCGTCGCATTCGAGGTTATTGAGCACCTCGAGAACTGGCAGGCTCTTACCAGCGAGGCCGCGCGGGTGCTACGGCCCGCCGGCATTTTTCTGGTTTCGACGCCGAACCGCGTTTACTACGCGGACTCGCGCGAAGAGCCGAATCCGTTTCACGTCCACGAGTTCGACTACGACGAGTTCAGCTCAGAACTCGCCAAAGAGTTTGCCCACCAGACGATATTTTTCGAGAATCACACGAACGCAATTACTTTTACCGCCGAGACCGTAGAAGGGGTTCGAACGCGCCTCGAAGCAAGCTCAACCGACCCGGCCGGCGCGCATTTTTTTCTAGCTGTATGCTCGCAATCGGCGCTATTTGGCTCGCCCGGTTTTGTGTATTTACCACAGGGCGGAAACGTCTTGCGCGACCGCGAAGAGCACATCCAAAAGCTTGCAGCGGAGCTCGCGAAAAAGACGCATTGGATCAGAGAATCGACGGCCGAGCTGGAGAATCTGACACGGATTCATAGCGAAGACCAGCAGCAGGCGCAAAGCGCGATCGAAACGCTGGAAGCCGAGAACCAGGAAAAAACCACCTGGGCGGAGGAGGTCAAGACCGAGCTCGCCGCCCTCGAAGCGGAGTACAAACGTCTAGTTGACGAACACGAAGAGCGCAAGGAATGGGCGCTGGAAGCTGACCGTGAGCGCCAACGAACTCTCGAGAACTACGCCAAGCTTGAAGCCGAAAAAGCGAGCGTTCACGAGGATCTCGAACGGGCCGTGAAGTTACTCGATGAGGCCGAGGCGCGTGTGATCGAGCGGACGGAGTGGGCCCAACAGCTCGACGGGGAGTTGGACGGGTATAAGCGAAAGATCGAGGCGATTCAGGCCGCGCCGGCTTACCGCGTGGCGCGGCGGTTCGGGCTGGCGCCGAAGCTTTCAAGCACACCGAAGGAGTAGACCATGGCTGACTTTCCTGTTGGAGTGATTACGGACGAGTTCACACAGGACTTCGAGTTGATCTGCCGCACGACGGTCGAGTTGGAAATCCCGGAACTCGAAGTGCGCACGATCTGGGACAAGAACATCGTTGATATGACGGACGACGAAATCGGGCGAGTGAATCAGATCGCCACCGAACACGGGCGAAAGATTATCTCGGTCGCCTCGCCCGTCTACAAGTGCACCTTGCCCGGAGGCGGCGACATCGACGAGCGATTCGAGCAAGATGCCTTTCACGCGGCGCATTCGTTTGAAGACCAGCCACGGATTCTCTCGCGAGCGCTTGAGATTGCGAATCGGTTGGGTGCGCCTTTCGTGCGGGTATTCAGCTTTTGGCGGACGGTCGACCCTGCGTCAAATTTTGACCGCATTATTGAGTTGCTGGCGGCGGGTGGCGAGCACGCGAAGGCTGCTGGCATCAAGCTTGGTCTTGAGAATGAGCACGCTTGCAACTTCGCGACCGGTGCGGAGGCGGGGCGTGCGATTCGCGAACTCGACCCCGAGGCGTATGGGGTTGTCTGGGACCCGGCCAACGCTTATGTGGCTGGCGAGACGCCGTACCCCGATGGGTATTCGCATGCGCCCACGGACCGGATTTGCCACGTTCACGCCAAAGACGGCGTGATGAACACCGAGACTGACCGTATGGCCTGGAGCGACGTCGGGGCTGGGAATGTGCGTTGGGAAGATCAGCTTGCGGCGCTTGTGAGGGACGGGTATGCGGGCTCGGTGAGCCTTGAAACGCACTGGGGTGGTCCTAGTGGGGATAAGTATGCTGGAAGGACGATTTGCGCGAAGAGCTTGAAGCGGTTGGTGGCTGCGGCCTGAGCGGCTGATTCTTTTGTGTGGCGCGATGGGCGGGTCCGCGGTTGCGGGTTCCTCGAGAATTCGTCAGCAGGACCAGGTTCAACTGGTTCAGTTGACCCTTCGCCACCGCACTCCCTCACAGTCGTGCCTCCGAAAAGCACATCGCGCATCGGGACTAATCTAGTCGTCGTCTTCGTCGCCCGTGCCGTCACGTTTGGCGGCGTCTATAATCTTGCCTGCATACTCGTGCGGGACGAAGTCGTAGTGGCCCATTTCCATCGAAAATGAGCCCCGCCCCTGGGTCATAGACGTCAACTCGTTGGCGTAGGTCAGCATTTCGGACATCGGCACTTCGGCTCGGATCACCTGTGTGGCGCCCTTAGTGTCCATGCCCTGGATGCGGCCGCGGCGGCTGTTGAGATCGCCCATCAAGTCGCCGGCGTAATCCATTGGCGCAACGACCTCGACCTTCATCACCGGTTCGAGCAGCGCGGGCCTGGCTTCAGCCATGGCGAGCTTGAACGCTTTGCTGCCGGCGAGCTTGAAAGCCAGCTCCGACGAGTCAACGTCGTGGTATGAGCCGTCATAGAGCACGACCTTGAAGTCGACAACCGGATATCCGGCGAGGAACCCTCTCTCAGCCGTCTCGAGAATTCCCTTCTCTACCGCCGGAATGTACGTGCGGGGGATCGCGCCGCCGAATATTTCGTTGACGAATTCGAATTCTTGGCCGCGCTCGAGCGGCGACATCTTGATTTTGCAGTCGCCGAACTGGCCGTGGCCGCCGGACTGCTTCTTGTGGCGGCCGTGGACGTCGGCACTGCCGCGGATCGTCTCGCGGTAGGGAATTTTCGGGGCCTTCAACTCGACTTCGACGTTGTAGCGCCTCTTGAGCTTGCTGCAGATGACATCTAGGTGCTGTTGCCCGTTGCCCGCTAGCAGGAACTCTTGGGTCTGGGGGTCGCGGAAGAAGCTGAGCGCTGGGTCCTCTTCAAGGACTTTGGTAATGGCTCCGCTTAGGCGGTCTTCGTCCTGGCGTGTCTTGGGTTGAATCGCGAAGGAAATGGCGGGAACTGGAATGTTCGCTTTAGGGAACAGCAGCGGTCTTTCTTTGACGCCGAGGCTGTTGCCTGTGAGCGTGTCCTTTAGCTTGGCGACGGTGCCGATGTCACCGGCATGAAACTCGTCGACCTGCGTCAGTTCCTTTCCCTGGGCGACACTGATGCGCGAAAACTTTTCGGCGGATTCTCTTGTATGGTTGTAGACCGGCGCATCGTTCTTGAGAACGCCGGAGGCAACCTTGAAGTACGTTACACGGCCCGAGAAGGCGTCGGCGGCGGTCTTCCATACGAATAGCGAGAGCGGCTCGGCGTCGTCCACTTTTTGCGTGCCGTCTTCGCTGGCGAGTTCGCCACGGTCGACCGGTGATGGTGCGTCGCTCTTGAGGAACTCAAGCAATTGGTCGGTGCCGATATTGTGCAAAGCCGACCCGCACAGCGCGGGGGTGACCTCTCCCGCGGAAATTGCTTTCTTCAGTCCTGCAACAACTTTGTCGTCGGACAATGTACCTTCTTCGAAGTACTCGTTCATCAAGTCTTCGTCGGTCTCGGCGACAGCTTCAATGAGTTCGGTGCGTGCGGCTTCGACTTCATCGGCGATGTCGGCCGGAATCTCGGTAGCCTTACCCTTGCCGTTGCCGTCCATCTCGTAGGTGTAGGCCTTCATATGGATCAGGTCGACGACGCCAAAGAAATCTTTCTCGGTGCCGATGGGGTACTGCACGGGAATCGCGCTGACGCCGAAAACTTCTTTGACCTGGTCGGTGACGGTAGCGATCGAGGCGCGCTCTTTGTGCATCTTGTTCGCGAAAATGATCTTCGGAATGCCGTAGTCATCGGCGAACTTCCAGACCTTCTCGCTCTGCACTTCGAGGCCGCTGACGGCGTCGACGACTACGAGTGCGACATCGGCGGCGAGCAGCGCAGCCTTGGTGTCGTTAATGAAAATGTTGTAGCCAGGCGTGTCGATCAGGTTGATCTTGACGCCGCCCCACTCGGCGTGCGCGAGCGCCGAGGATACGGAGACTTTACGATTAATTTCTTCTTCGTCGTAGTCGGTGACGGAGTTCCCTTCATCGACGCTTGTGAGGCGGTTCGTGGCTCCCGCGGTGTAGAGCAACGCTGAGGTCAGCGTCGTCTTCCCACAGTCACCGTGACCTACAATGCCAACGTTGCGTACATCCTTACCTGCGTATGCTTTCATCGCGAACCTTCTCCAAATTTTTAGAAAGTTAGGACTCGCACATGATATTGGAGCCCAGCCAACGCAGTTTAATACACCGAGGGTGTGGCTGGGAAGTGGGGGAATACTTGAGACCCGCGTGGTTGAAACATTTCTTGGGCGATGTGATTCAGCACGAGACTAAACCACGGACCGATCGCGATCCCACCAGTCTGCGTCTCCAGCACGCTCGCAGGGAGCAAAGGTTCAAAGCCGCGACCAGGAGCGGCCTTAAGACACGCCGCCGTGTGTAGAGGTTATCCGACCCACCACGGGCTCGACCAGGCCTGGTGACCGTTGGCCTGCGTCACACGTACGTAGTACCAGTCCGTCGAGCCGTCGCGGCGCGTATCGACGTGGCTGAATTTGGCTCGGTTGCGATCGGGCAGCACCAGCCGGTGGACTAAAAACGATTCGCTTGTGAATGGTCCAGTGAATTCGATCTCGTTGTCTTCAGAAAGCTGTTTGAGCGTACGCCGCACCTTCACGGGAGCCGGTTTCGTGACAGTCAATTCCAGCTCGGCGTCGGCTGGACCCTCGATATCAAGCACTACCGACTTCGTCGCCGTGTCTTCGAATGCTTGCAGCCGCGAAGTGTGTACGCTCACGTTGCAAGAGTTCTCGGTCCGCGAGGTGATGCGGTCACGGCGGTCTTCGTCGTATGGGCCGGCCTGAAAGCACGGCGTGGCACTGCGTAACTTGCCGCCATGGATCGTTGCCGTCGCTTCCCAGTCAGCGATGCGGGCCATGTTGAGATCGGCCCACGGTCCCCAACCGAACTCCAGCCGACAGAGGGCGCGTCCCGGCCACGGAGCGTTGTCGCGAATGTAATCTTCTGGGAAATAGCGAAAAATCACGCGATTGTTTCGCAGGATCTCCACTCGGTCGATTTCATCCTTGCCTTCAACGCTGACCTCAATTGCGCGCTCGCGAGCGGCCGGCAGCTCGGAACCTATCCATTCACCGTTGAGCTTGGCTTCGAGGTGAATGCGGTCGCCCGTGATGGCCACCGTGCGGCGCTTCCAAATGGCGTCGAGGATTCCGTCGCGAGAAAATTCCTCGGCGAACACTCCCGCGAGGCCCTCGCCGTAGGCACCGGGATAGCCTAGATGATCGTCGGACGAGGCAATTACGCCGGGACGAAATCCGCGATCGAGAGCCCGAAACAGCGTATTGCGGCTCCAACGTGGCCCGTTTGAGTGGCGCACGAACGGCCGGCCGGCGCGGTCGTGTTCCGAGAGCCCGTGTTCGGAGAAAATTTCCAACACCGGCGAAACTTCCATATCCAAAAAATCCCAGTTCGCTCCACGCCAGCCCGTCTTGTATGCCAGGTGGTGCGGCACGATCATCGCCTTCGTTCCCCGCACGTAGTCCTGCAGTTTTTTGACGTGATCGAAATATTTAAGCGGCGCGCCGTCTTGCGGATAGTAGAGACAGTAGTCGCCGTAGTAGCTCGAGTGCCACTCGTAGGCTAAGAGCGAAACGAACTTGCCGGCCTGGTTCGACTCCCGGGCCATGCGTTGGACCTTGGCCCAATTTTCGTCAAGCACTTTGAAGCCGTTGACCCACTTCATGTGAGCGTCGTTCGGCATGGTCGGCATGTCGTGCCATTGGGCGTGCGGAGTGAACGCGAGAAAGTCGAGGTGTTCCTGGGCGATATCGTAGGTGCGTTCAAGAGAGCCGCGAGCGTAGCCGACGGCGTTGTGGTTGTGTAGGTCGCCCCAGAAAAGTTGATAGTCAGGCATTCGATTCCTCGGGGAAATAGAGATCGTCGTCGCTCATGTCTGGGATGCCAACGACCAGCACCCTCACTCGCCCCGAAGCCGCATGCACTACGCCGGGCGGAATTTGTACGATCGAACCCTTCCGAACGGTATGGTCGATGCCATCAAGAGTAACCGTTCCTTCTCCGTCGATCACGTAGTACAGCTCGGTGGCTAATTTGTGATAGTGTGGCCGAGCCCCGTCGATGTCGACGGCATGGGCCCAGGCGGCTGCTTGGCCGGCGTCTTCGCGACTGATCAAACGGTCGCGGAATCCGCAACTCGAGCGTTCGCGCGGCGCTTCGCCCTCGTGTCGAACAAGTGGCTGGATCTCTACAGTCGTCATGACGAGCCTAGTTTATCGCGTGGACCGTTGCCAACCCGCATTTCTCACCTCGCGGCGAGAAATGCGGGCTATACTTCGGGGCGGTATGAAATCTCTTTTGCTCGTGGTGGCGTTTTCGCTAACAGCGTTCGCCGCTCAAGAAAAACCCAACATCGTTTTGATCGTCAGTGACGACCAGGGGTGGAATGATGTCGGATATCACGGCTCGGAGTTTTCCACGCCCAATATCGACCGAATCGCGCAGGAAGGTGTTGAACTCGACCGCTTTTACGGAACGCCTATCTGTACCCCTACCCGCGCCCCTACCCGCGCCCCTACCCGCGCAGGGCTGATGACCGGCCGCTACCCGATCCGCTTCGGCATTCAGCGGGTCACGATCAAGCGCTGGGGTGGGCGGGCGATTACCGCGGGCGAAGTGCTTGTGCCGGGCGGCCTGGCAAAGGCGGGGTACAGCACCCGCGCGATGCTCGGCAAATGGCATCTCGGCTGGTCCAAACGCGCACACCACCCGATGAGCCGTGGTTTCACGTCGTTCTATGGCCTCGGCGGCGGCGCGATCGGGTATTTCGGGCTGGGGCAATTTGGGATCCGCGATTGGCACCGAAATTGGATGGAAAGTCCCGATGAAGGCTACTCCACGACGCTTATCGGTCAAGAGGCAGCGCGAATCATCGAAGCAGAAAAGACCGGCGAACCGTTTTTCCTTTACGTCGCTTTTAACGCGATCCACAGCCCCAACGACTACGAAAATGCACAGTATGAGCGCTTCGCGCACATCAAGAATGAGAAGCGGCGTCAGCTTGCAGCGATGACCGCCTCGCTTGACGCTGAGATCGGCCGCATTTTGAACACTCTAGACCGCAAGGGGATGAGCGACGACACGCTGGTCTGGTTTTTGTGCGACAACGGCGGCGTGATGACCGACGGGCCCTCGAGTTTTCCGCTTCGTGACGGCAAGTGGTCAGTCTATGAGGGCGGCATCCGACTGGCCTCCGCCGTGCGCTGGCCCAACGGCCTCGACGGCGGGCGCAAGCTAACTGAACCCGTCAGCTACATCGATGTTTTCCCCACGCTGATGCACGTCGCGGGCGTTAGCGACCACTGCGGTCAGGCGTTTGACGGCGAAGATGTCTGGGACGTCATTCGCGGCGAACGGACTCGTGACGACTGGGATTTTCACTCGTACTTCCAGGGCCAGCGCATTCCTCAGAACAACGATCCCAATTTGAAAATCAAATTCGAGCGCAATGCTGTCAACACCAAGCATTGGAAACTTGTCCGCCTTGGCCCCGACATCCGCCAGGTCGACGATCCTCGAAAGGACGCGCAACTCGAGCTATATCGCATCGACGGCGACATCTCAGAGACCCGCAACCTCGCCAAGCAGCAGCCCTATCTGGTCGATAATCTGCTGGCGAAAATGGTGGCGTTTCGAGATACGCAGAAGAAGCAGCTCGACAACGTAACCATCCGACCGGGCCCTGAGTGGAAGCCGACGAGTTTCGCCATTCCAGCGGAATAAGATGTGCCGATGTCTGGCGTCGGCAAGACCGCCTCGTCGATAAAAGAGCTGCTTGAGGGCGGGGCCGAAAAAGCCGTGTTGTGGTTTTGAAATTTATTTTTGCGCGGCTCTCGATGAGGCCCGGTTGGGCATTGTTTCGTCCATAAGTTTAGTAAATTCAAGCACTTGCGCTTGAGATCGAGTGTTCTAGCAGTAGTTTGACCCGGCACCGCTCGCCGCTGTTTTGCGCTCGAAATCTTAGAAAAGTGTACGGCCGAGGTTTATAGTGGGGCTGAGAAAACATCCTCGACCCGCGCAGGCCGCTGAAGGCCGCGCATTGCTGAGCTAGGCTCAGCACCTTCAACTACAGAAATTGGAGAGATTTATGCGACTAGCTTTGCTGGTAATGCTGCCGCTATTGCTGCATGCCCAGACCCGAATCGACCTAGGCACCCAGTCAAAGGGTGAACTGCCGATCGGTACTCGAGTGAACATTCGATACGCCCACCTGTTCGCCGACGGCGGTAGCGGGGCATCGCTCGACCCCTGGACTTACGACGCTGGAAACCCTTGGGCCGAGGCCGTCGCTGACGGCGGAAGCGTTATTTACCTCGTCCCCGGCTTCTACCGCGTGTCGAGCTGCCCGTCAACGGTGCCCGAGGGAGTGAGCATCGTCGGATTTAACCGGCAAACCACAACGATTGTGCCGGAGTGTCGAGCGTTGAAAGATCGTGTTGAGATTATCGGCGCGACCAACGCATCACCGATCGTCATCGAGACAGGTAGCGCACACGGCTTGTCGAGCGGGCACAGTGTGAATATAACCGGGGTGCCGGGGAATTCAGCCGCCAACGGCGATTGGCGGATAACCGTCGTCGATTCGACGCACTTTTCGCTTGACGCCTCTAGCGGGTCGGGCGACTATGTCGCTACGAAGACCGGCATGTGGGCGGGGCAGATTTTTCCAGTTTCCGCCTTTGGCACCACGTTTCCTATTCAGGCCGATCTGCCTGCTGTTCACAATTTGGTCGATGGAGACCGGGTCTTCATTCGTGACGTGACTGGCGCGACGGCGCCAGAGATCAACGGATTCCACTACGTCGCCGTGGTCGATACCGATTCCGTTTCACTGGAAGGATCCGCACGGCTGATAGGCAGCGTAAGCGGCGGAATCCTGGAGCGTCTCGTTTCGGCAACGATGGTTGCGACCGAGCTCAACGGCAGAGGGATCGAAATTAGGGGTCTAAAATTCGATGCGGGCTCGCAGCCGAGTTGGCTCAGCAAATACATTAGCTTTCAAGCAAACGAGTCAGTGATTGAAGAAGTCGAGGGACGCTTCAACGATGTTTCGCTGGCCCAGACCGCTTCGACATTTCAAGGAACGCAAAGCGCTTCGATCCGATTCGACGCCGACGCTTCCGCCGGCGATACGGTCGACTTGACACTCTCTGGCGGCGGCTCGAGAGCCAGCGGCCCGTACCCGACATATACAACTTCGTTCGCGGCGCCACTCGCGGTTACGAGCATCACCTCAGTTGTCGGCGCGGCAATCGGGGTGTCGGTAGCCGGTTCCTCAACGTTCAAGGATGGAGATCAGATTACGATCTCAACTACCGCCGAGACGACCGCGGCCGGTGCCGCCGGGACGTTTCGCGCCGTTGCGCTCACAGCGACTCTATTTAGCCTAGTTGGAGCGCTCGGGACCGGATCTCCATGCTCTTCCGGGTGTGGCGGCGCCACGGTCGATCAGTCGTCGCTCGAGCGCAGCAACGTTGCTCAGGAATTCGCTGATCACCTAAACCTGCAAACGGAGTTTAAGCGCGACTACTTCGCGAGCAACGAGGGCCCATTTGTCTATCTGATGGAACGCCATCTTGAAGCAAGCCCAACCACATTTAGTCTCGGCACGCCGATTGCAAATACGTTGGACCCATGGGCGGCGAACGGTCGCGGCGGTGTCTTTTTCTTAATGGTCGAGGCGGATTCGTTTAGTTCGCGCTTTGGCAGGATCTTTTGTTCGGGCGGCAGCCGGGTCGCGAACTGCATTGGCCTGCGCGGCATCAACAATCAACATAGCTTTCGCGACTCGCGACTGTCGGGCTCCTTTGACGCTGGTTGGGGCTTTCGGCTTGCGAGTGGCTCGAATATTCAAAACATCGATATTTTCAATTTCACCACCGAATCGTCGTATGGGGCGATAGAGGTCGGCTCGCTCGTCGTCGGCTCGATTCGAACGATCTACATGGAGGCGTTGAACGAGTTCGGAATTCGAGTTCTCGACCCTGTCGGCGCCGCCCACCAGGGCGGTTTCAGCTTCACCCACGGGATCTCGATCAGTGGTGGGGTGTTAGAAGGCTCTCCGGGATTGGAACTCAAGAAAGCAAAGGGATCACGGCCGAGAATCTGGTGTTACCGGGTGGATGCGTCATCGGCGAACGATGCGAGGATTGTCGCATCGTGGCCTCATGGACTTCGACTTGCGATGTTCAATCCCCTTCGGGACATCTCGAAAGCGTGACGCTCATTGGCAGGTCGAACCCAGGCGTGAGCCGTTATGGCGAGCGAATGGCAACAGCCGCGGGCGCGATTCTCGCGGACCCGGTTACGAACTTTGCCAAGCAGAGCGACGACTTGACGGCGGGCCCATGGTTCGCGGCCGGCGACACCTCCTTGGTGAGCGACACAAATCCGCTAGGCGTGACGCAGCAAATTAGCCGTACCAGCGTGGCGAGCCCTGCGCAATTTCAAGAAATCATCGCCGGTATCAACCCAGTGACTGGACTGTTGCCGGACACGAGATACACGATGAGCTATTGGGTGCGAGTGATCACCGCGGACGCGGGCTGCCGTCTCAACGGCAGCGGGGCGGCGATCAACTACGAGGTGACCGCCAGGCCGGAGGACGATTGGATACGAGTCGCCGGACCGATCACTAGCGACTCAGGCGGCGCCCACGGGGTTGTGATCCGCTGCAAAGTAGTCGAAGCGGGGCTCGCGGATTTCACATTTGATATTTGGGGATTCATGGTCCACAAGTCGGTTACCGATCGAGCCCTGATGCCGTATATTCCGACGACCACGACGGCCGTAACTGTTGGGCCGGGCCTGTATGTTGCGCCTGGTGCGGGTGCTTCGATCGCTCCTGGTGGATCAACGCCGTCGTGTGAGACGTTCAGCGTGCCGGAAAGCGCGCTAACGGCGGCATCGGCGATTGAAGACATCGTGTTGTTCAATTTGCCCGCCCGGGCAAAGATCAGCGGTGTGAATGTGAAACATTCTCAAGCCTTCGCCGGCGGCGGACTGACGGCGATGACGGTAAGTATCGGTGACTCCTCCGGTGCGGCGTTCTACGCTCCAGCATTTGACATTTTTCAACCTGCCGGGAACGTAGCCATGCAAGACACCGATCTGTTTAAGAGTTCGACATCGGCCGCCCGCAATGTACTGGCTCGCTTCACCGCGACCGGTGCAAATGTGGCGGACGCGAACTCGGGGTCGCTTGATGTCGCGGTCTGTTGGGCCGTGATGCCGTAACGGCGAGAAACTGCTGGTTGGGTTGGCGCTGTTGGCAAGCGTGTTAATCCGCGGCGAGCTCGTCTGGCTGACCTGAAACGCGATTTTTCGAGCTGCCAACACGAGCTGCTTGTTGGCCGAAACCTTTCGATGGACCGAGCCGCGCCGCCTCGCGGTGCGGTCCGCTATACGAAGTGTGCACCGCACGGCGGCGCGGCTCGGTACTGCGAAGCACAACTTCGCGGGGCGTAAGTTTTTCGGCGAAGCGCCCTTTATTCGTTAGATCTTGCACGCCCAGTTTCTCGAATCCGAATTCAACTGATCTGGGGTCGCTTCGCCGGTCTGCGCCGAGCGCCTCTGATAGGTTAAGGGCGTGCAGCGTATTATTTTTCTAGTCCTGTTGGTGCTGATCGGCTGTGTCGAGGACGAGCCCGAGCCGAAGGAGGCGCCCGTCGCGGCGGTGCGGGTATCGAGGCAATTCTTGACGGCGGGTGGAGGCGATTCCGCGGATGGAATTCTCGTCGGCAGCACGCTGTACTTGGGCGGAATCGCGGCGGCGGACGCGGCAGCTCCGATCGACGCGCAAACCACAGCCGTGATGGAACAGCTCGGCGCGCTTCTCAAGCAGTTAGAGCTCACGTATTCCAATGTTGTCAGTTGTCATGTCCATCTATCCGACATGGATAACTATGCCGAAATGAATGCCGTTTACGGTAGCTTTTTCGAGCAGGGCGCCTACCCCGCGCGGACTACGTTGGAGTTTCCCGCCCTTCCAGGTGGAGCCGGCGTGATGGTTACATGTACAGCCTATTCCGCCGCCGCCGCTATCGAAGTCATTCGCCCATCCGAAGACGTCATTCCAGCAGCGATGGGTCCCTATTCATCCGCCGTTCGCGCGGGCCAGACCGTCTATGTTTCGGGGCAAGGAGGCCGCGACCCAAAGACCGGCGAGCTGGCTGAGGGGACCGCTGCCCAGGCCGACCAGACGATTACGACGATTGGCCACATCTTAGAGGCGGCGGGTCTGAGTTTCCAGAACGTGGCGTTCGCTCATACATATTCTCCGCCGACCGCGGTTGCAGCCGAGATTGACACGACATTCACCGATCGTTTCAACGTCGGCGGCGCGCCTAGCCGCTCGCCCGTCGCCCTCTCAAGGCTTCCCGGCGACATCTTGACCGAGATTACATTTGTCGCGACAGACGACGATTACATCACCCGTCTGTTCATGTACGACCAACAGCCGACAGCGCTGCGCAGCCCGGGCTCACTGGCTAGCGATACACTCTATGCCTCGGCTATGAGGGCTGATGGCGAAACTTTCGACGAGCAGTTCGAGGCTGTGGTTGAAAAGCACAAATCTCTGTTGGAGTTGGGAATGTTGGGCTTCGGCCACGTGGTCAGCGTGCGGGCCTATCTAGCTGATCTCGGTGACGCGGACGAGTTTCAACGACTCTTTGCTCAAACGTTTCCGAAGGGAGCGCCGGTGTTGACTCTGGTCGAGGCGCATCAGCCGGAGGGCGTCGAGCTTTCCGTCGAACTGATTGCGGTCCAGTAGGACGGTCGAGTCGATTTACGGGACGTTCCAGGTGCCGGCGTCTACCCATGCGCTGAGCGCGCCGGATTTGTCGGTCGCGATCATATAGATTTTCTTTGTGCCTGAAAATGCGTCCGCGAAACTAAAGTCGAGATTGAGCTGAAGTCGATCGCCGACGCTCGAAGCGGCACCGCTGATCGCGCATTGGCTGTTGGCGACGGCGCCTTCGCCTTGCGCGACGGGAGCGAGCCAACCATCGCCGATGTCGTTCACCAGGCTGAATTCTCCGGTCGCCGGTTGGTAGCTGAAAATGCAGCCGCCGTTGGGAACCAGATCGGAGTTGATCCAACCGAAAACAACGTCAAGATCTTCAACGCCATCGGCATCTGAGTAGGTGAAAACGAGGCTTGCAGTCGAGCCCGTGCCGCTGGCGGGCGAGACGCCCTCGGGAATCGGCCCCGCCGGCGGGCTAGCTGATGCCGGCCCTTCGACGTACCAACTTCCAATGTGTTCCCAGCCGGAAGCTTGGCCGCCGCCGTCTCGGGCGACGGCGAAGATGTTCTTCGGGCCGCTAAAATACGGCGTAAAGTTCAACGTCAATGTTAGAGCGAGCGTGTCGCCCGATTTGTCGATCGAGACGGAACGGCCGTCGACCGAGCACTGCCTGTTTTCGAGCACCCCGCCGCCCGGTGTGATCGTACCTACCCATTCGTTGCCGGTATCGTTGGCCAGGCCCAGAACACCATCTTGAGGGTCATAGAAGAAATTGCAACCCGACGCCCAGCGCAAACTGCCGTTGAAAATCCAGTAGGCGTGGGTGATGCCGTCGGCTCCGTCGTTATCGCTAAATCGAAGGGTTAGCGTCGCTTGATCGCCGCGACCGCTCGCCGGGAGGTCGGCTTCAGCGCGCGGCGGACCGGGCTGCGACGGAGTATTTCCACCCGGGGCTACGGTGAGATCGACCGTCCACTCGCCGAGCTCGCGCCAGCCACTTGAGAGATTGCCGCGGTCTTCGATCAGCAGCAGCGTTTTCTTCGGACCTGTGAACGACGCCTTGAACGCGATGGACAAATTGATCGTGAGCTCGTTGCCGTCGAGAGTGACCTCGACTGTCGAACCGTCGATCGAACATTGGGAGTTTCCGATACTGCTGCTGCCGGGGTTCAGCCCGCTTGCGAGCCCCGAGCCGTCATCGCGAGCGATTTCGAGCAAGTCCTCGGCAAGTGTGTAGCGCAGTCCGCAGGCGTCGCGCCAACTGTTGTTGTGCGTGAAAAGGAAGAAAACCCGGCGCATGTCGGCCGTTCCATTGCCATCGGAGAATTCGAACGAAAAGTCTTGCCGCCCGCCGCGGCCGCTCGACGGTTTAACCGATGCGGGAGTCGGCGCTCGGGGTGCCGTTCCCCCGCCGCAGCAGCCACTAAATGGATTCGTGCAGCCCGGTGTTGATCCACCGCCGCCAGTGCCGCCACCGCCGCCGGGGCCGCCCGTGCCACCGGTTCCGCCGGTGCCGCCACAGCCTCCAAACGGGTTTGTCGGATTTGTGCAGCCGGGGTCCGTGCCCCCGGTCCCGCCGCCGCCTCCGCCGCTGCCAGGAACGCTCCAGCTGCCAACCGACTTCCAATCAGTCGAGTTGCCCTGGCTGTCTTCGGCTGAAAGGAAAAGACCGCGCGCGCCGCCGAATGAATCTTTAAATACGACCTCCATCGTGAGGGTTAGCTGATTGCCTGCGTCAGTGACTTCAACACTGTCGCCGTCCACGCTGCACTGGCTGTTTTCGATGCTGCCGGAACCGGGATTGAGCGCGCCGGCCCATCCGCTGGCTGAATCCGTACCGATGCGCAACTGGTTCGTCGAGCGGCTATAGCGCAGGCCGCAAGCGCCAGGCCAGGTCGCCGTTGTATTCGCCAGAAAATAGGCGTTCTCGATGTCGCCGGCACCGTCCGGGTCGTTGAACGTCATCGAGAATTCCTGTGTTGCGCTGTTTCCGCTTGAAGGTGTGATCTGTCCGGCTGACGGTGCGGACCCAGACGGTGGAGGATTCGTGCCGCCTCCGCCACCGGTCGGAGTGCTCGACGGAACGGTCCAAGCGCCCAACTGCTGCCAGCCGCTGTCGTCGTCGGACTTGTCTTCCGCCTGGATCCAAGCGAACTTCGCGCCCGCAAACGCCGCAGTGAATTCGACAGGTAGTGAAAGCGTTAGAGTCGAGCCGGAGCTTTGGATCTGCGTGGCGCTTAGATCGACGCTACAGCGGCTATTCGAAACCGTTCCCGCTGTAGCCGGCGATTGCCAGGCGCTGCCGGCTTCGTTGACGAGATTGAACTGCCCCGCGACCGGGCTGTAGCGAACGCCGCATGACCCGCCGTAGGCGAGCGAGGTGTTGAGCAACCAGTGCACGAATGCGAGGTCGTTAGCCCCGTCCGGGTCGGAATACGTCAGCGTGAACGTTTCGGACCCACCGCTTCCGCTGTTGGGGGCAATCGAGACAGCCGACGGTTCCTGGTTAGCTGGACCGCCGGTGTTGCCGCCGCCTCCAGACGCGGAGCGGAAAGCTGCAACGGTGCCGCGGGTGCTGTTCAGAGTGCGCGCATTGTCGGCGGCGCGGGTTTGTCCCGCGGCGATGCCTGTCGGGCGGCCCTGGTAGTTAACGGACGGGTTTGACCAGTTATTGATCGCGGTGCAGGGACCGTTGTTGCACTGATACGCCATGACAGTATGGAACGGGCTCGAACCGGTTTCGTCCTTGTGGGCGTGAGAGTAGTCGAACGCGCCCGGATTTCCGCTGACGTCCCAGTCGTGATTTGCTCCCATGTTGTGACCGGTCTCGTGCGCGAAGGTGTAGGCCGGGCCGGAGGCGAAACGGCTCTCGACAATGCTGAAGCCTCGCGACGCGAACGAACTGCTTGGGTTCGACATGAGCCAAGCGATTCCGACCACACCGCCGTTTGAACCGGGCCCGTCAATCCAGTAGCTGACTAGGTCGGCGCCGTGTTGATCCCGCAGGCTGCGTAGGCTGCTGAGCCCCGAGGTGATGTGGTTTAGAAAGCCAATATTTGCCACTTCAGATGCGCCCGGCGCCAACTCCTGCATGTGGACGAGCCGCATCTGGGCTCCGACTCCGCTTCGTGCGTAGCCACTGTTCGTCTCGGCAATTGTCAACTGAATCAAATTCTCAATTGACGTCTGCCCACCGCGCGCCTGGCGCGCGCTAGGCGAATAAAGCACCACGACGTCAATTGTCGAGGTGGACTGCGCAATCGGTCCGGGGCTGGCCCGCACCGGCTCCGCTCGAAGGGCAGCCGGCTGTGGCAAATCAGGCGGCTCGACCGCATCGTCGATAAACCCGGATCGCTGGAATACGACCTCGCGGATGAGGTCGGGAGAATCTACGCCCGGGACGGAGCGCACATGGAAAAAACGGCCGTCGCCAAGTCGCACATTGGCGGTGATGCTACCCGCTCTAACCAGCACCAGGGCATCGCCGCCGCTCTCGGAGCGGCCTTTCCAGATCACTCCGTCGGCAGTGTCGCGTCGCTCAGTCTGAGTGAATATAGCGTCAGCATCGGGAAATAAGTTGAGGCGGAGCCGGCGCGGTCCGCTGTCCGCTCGCGAGCGTGGCCGACGGGAGGGGTCGAGCGGTCCGCTGGTAAAACTTTCAAGTCGCGTGCTGACCCGACGCTCGCGGACAACATCCGGTCCGGGAGCCGCCGCATTTAGCCGAGTCGTCGGCTCTTTGGCGGCTTCAAACACCTGCGGAGGCGCCTGCGCGCTCAAGCCGACCGCGAAAGCGAATAGGGCATTAGCTTGAACCGCTCGCCACAGGTATATGCCTGAGCGTCTCGCTGGTACCTTCGGCACGATACTGGGAAAAACTCGGGCCATTGACTACTTATCGGCCGTTGGGGGGCCGATGTGCCACGATTTTGGCACCGATGGGCTAACGGCTCGATAGGGGTATCGACCTACTACCGTCAAACAGCGTCATAAATCGAACGAGCCCGAAACTTGATTTTTCAAGCTGCCCGCCAAGCTACTTGCTGGACGAAACCGGTCGCGATACCGAGCCGCGCCGCCTCGCGGTGCGGTCCTTTCTGCGACGTGTGCACCGCACGGCGGCGCGGCTCGGTACAGCGAAGCGCAACGTCGCCTCGCCGGTATCTCAAGTTTCACCCTTGAATGATCCGCCCAACCGCGGAGGGCGGTGGCCGGGCTAACCAGCTTTCATGCGCTCTCGGAGCGTCGTCAACAAACGTTCTCGCATTTCATCGGGCAACGGGTGGCAGTCAGTGTTCTCAACAATCTCAACCGTGCGGCGTGTTTCGTCGAACAGTACCCAGCACTCCTGGCAATTATTGAGATGCGACTCAAGGTGCGAGCGCAATTCCGGGTCAAGATCGCCATCGATATAGCTCGAGACCTCTGTCAAAAATTTGCGGCAATCGACCTTACGCTGACCCGACATGATTCCCCAATACCCCTTTGAGTTGATCTTTTAGTTTTAGCCGCGCGCGCAGCAGCCGCGACTTTACGGCGGATGTCGATAGCTCTAACATTTGTGCGGTTTCCTCGGTTGAAAACCCCTCGACGCCGCGTAACACGAATACAGCGCGGTACTTTTCGTCGAGCGAATCAATTGCGTGGGCGACGACATCGGCGACCTCAGAGCGTTCGAATGCCTCGGCAGGCGTTTCACCCTGAGAGCGCGTCTCGCGAACAATCGACGAGTCTTCGGTTTGTAACTCCTCGTCGAGCGAAACCGTCCTGCGGCGCTTTTGGCCTCGCAGCCGCATCAGCGCTTCGTTGACCACAATGCGGGTCAGCCACGTGTAGAACTGCGCCGTGCCCTCGAATTGGCCCAGTTTGGAATACGCCTTTAGAAACGCTTCTTGGAGCACGTCTTCCGCGTCGGCGTCGTTCTTGGTGATATGCCGAGCGGTGCGATAGACCTTGGGCGCGTTGCGATCGATTAGCTGAGTGAACGCATCGGCGTCGCCGGACTTCGCCAGAGTGACGAGGTCCTTGTCAGACGGCGCGGTTAGCGATGGGTTCGATAACGCCACTACGAATTTCTCAGCATATCGTCTCTGGTAGCATGGGCGGCTTCGGAAGACATGGAACACACAAAAGACGGCCTATTGTCAGAGCCGACGAAACCGTTCTCGATTGACGGCGAGTCGTCGGCATCGGCCGTGCTCGAAAAAATGGCGGGAACCGCCTTTCAGGGTCGTCAACTTGGAAACGCCTTTCGGGTTTGGAAGGAGATGTTGGCCGACCCGGAATGCACTATTTTGATGGGGCTTTCTGGAGCGATGGTGCCCGGCGGCATGCGCCGGATTGTGCGCTTTATGATCGAGAACCGTCTGATCGACGTGCTGACCTCAACAGGTGCGAACTTCTTTCATGACATCCACGAGACCAAGGGTTTCTACCATTACCAGGGCTCGCACAAGATGGACGACGAGGCGCTCGGCGACCATATGGTCGATCGAATGTACGACGTTCTCGCGGATGAAGTACGCTTCCGAGAACACGATTGGTGGATTGGCAGCTTCGCGTCGCGGCTCGACCAATCACGGCCGTACACGACTCGAGAGTTTCTCTACTTGTTAGGGAAAGAGCTGGGCCGCGATTGTAGCGAGCACGGTATTGTGTCGGCCGCGGCTGAGCATAGTGTTCCGCTGTTTTGTCCCGCGATTGGTGACAGTTCAATTGGTATTGGCGTCGCCGAAAGCCGCCACCGAGGCGAGAATCGACTGATGTTCGACATGATGGCCGACGTGCTCGAAATTACTAATGTCGTCGCCGACTCCAAGGCCACCGGGGTGATCTATTTTGGCGGTGGAACTCCGAAGAATTACACGCAGCAAACAGAAGTCGTGGCGATTCTGATGAACAAGAACAAGACCGGACATCGCTATGGCGTGCAAGTCGTGACAGACGCGCCACACTGGGGCGGGCTTTCAGGCTGCACATTCGCCGAGTCGCAGAGCTGGGGAAAGCTAGCCAAAGGGGCCAAAATGGTCGACTGCCATTGCGACTCGACGATCGCGATGCCGCTGCTTGTTTCGGCATTGGCGGAGCAAAAAGAATTGCTCGCGAACCGTAAGCCGCCACAGTACGACATGGGTCAGATGCTGAAGATTCACTTGAGCGACTGAACGCCGACAGAGCCCTGGATGGTCCGGCCAGCCCGCATTTCTCACCACGTGGCGAGCGAAGGTGCGTGAGAGGTGCGTCAATACGAGGCGGGCGAAGGTCGGCGCGCGGAGGCGTACTTGACGGTCCGTCGAGCACTCGCGATCGAGCGCAACGAAGTAGTGGCGCAACTATCGCGTACTTTCGCCGTCAGGTGGTGAGAAATGCGGACTAGTGGACGCGCTTGGCGGTGAACGTCGTGGGCCGGCCCATACCGCCGCCACCTCGACCGCCGCGCCCACCTCCGGGGCCACCCTGGCCGCCACCGCCGCCGGGTCTGCGCTCACCGCCACCGCCACCCTGTCTTGCGCCACGTGGCCCTCCGCCAGCGCCAGGGCCACCGCCAGGCCCGCGACCACCGCCGCCGTCCATCGAACGGGTGAGTTCCAACTCATCGCCGGCTAGCTTGCCCTCGTATTTGAACTTCATTTCGCGTTCGCCGCGTTTCATGACTTGTACGAATGAAACTTCGTCGCCAGTTATCTTTCCGTCTTGAATTTCCGACTCGCCCATCATTTCGTTGCCGATACTACCGGTCAGCTTTTCGCCGTCCGCCTTGAGGTCAAACGTCATTGTCATGGCGCCCATCGGGCTTTCAATCGATGCTTCCCATTTGCCGTCGACGCCGGCCGCTCGAAGTGCGCGCGTACTTGCGGCCGCGGCCATCACACTCAGCGAAAACATTCTTCTCGTAATCAAAATCTATGCCCTCCTTTGGCGTCCAAGTGGTTTGGACGTAGAAAACGGCTGAGAGGTTATTCAGCGCCCTGCGAGATTGCGAGGGTGCGCCAGATTTCGTCCGCCGGAATCGCGCCCGCGCGTACGATTTTTGGCTTATCGCCGGAGAGGTCAACGATCGTCGAGGGCTTCGACCGGGTCACTCGGCCGGCGTCGAGTATCAGATCGAGCCTCGTCCCAAGCTGACGCTCGACCTCAGCAGCGGATCGAGCGCCAAGCCGCCCGGAAATGTTTGCGCTAGTCCCGGTAAGCGGCCGGCGAGTCAGTCGAGCAAGCGCTCTTACTAAGGGGCTTCGCGGCAGGCGGACGGCGACGGTACCGCTGCCCGCGGTGATGTACGCTGGTACGTTCTTATCGGCGCGCAGAACCAGCGTCAGCGGTCCGGGCCAGAACTTCTCAGCGAGTACTTGAAAATGCTCGGTCGGCGCTTCGATGAGACCTTTCAGACGGTGTAGTCTATCGATCAGCAACAGTATTGGCTTCGTCTCTGGACGCCGCTTGATGCGAAAAATCTTTCTGACCGCCGCTTCGTTGAACGGGTCCGCCGCTAAACCGTAGAGCGTGTCGGTAGGGATTGCGACAACCGAACCTCGCCGAATTTTGGACGCCGTCCGCTGAAGAACCGTCTGGCCCGGCCGCATCAGGTCAACGGCGAGCCGATCGCATAGAGCCATCAATGGATTTTACTGTAGAGACTGCTACGCTGAGGGACTTTCTTGCGAGTCGAAACCATTACAAGCCGCGGCAATCCGCTGCTAAAGATGCTGCGGAGAGCAGCCTCGCGAGGAGCCACGACATCCGACGGGTTCGCGCTCGCCGAGTCGATTCACCTGCTCGAAGAGGCGCTGCGTGCCGGCATCGAGATTCGTAGCATCTTCGCTACGAATGCGGCCAGGCCGAAGCTTGAGCGTATGTTGCCGCTGCACCTAAATTTGCCAGTGCGGATTGTCGGCGATAACCTGTTTGCGGAGTGTTCGACGACAGCGCACCATCAGGGCGTGTTGGCACTCTTGAAACTGCCGGAGTCGAATCTAGCGGTCGTTATGAGCGGTTTCGCGGTTGTTCTCGACTCGATGCAAGATCCCGGAAACGTCGGAACGATCGTGCGCTCAGCCGAGGCGTTTGGCGCTTCGGGCGTGGTTTTTCTAAAAGGCTCGGCTAGCCCTACGAACCCCAAAACTCTGAGGGCGGCGGCTGGCTCTCTCTTTCGCCTGCCCTTCGTTCATGGCGTCGATCGCGATGAATTCTTGATCAAGGCCGCGACGGCGGGGACAACCCTCTACACGGCGACGGCGCGTGGAGACGTGTCGGTCGGCGACGCTGATTTCTCGGGCTCGGCGGCGGTCGTGATCGGTTCGGAGGCACACGGCATCGCGCCGGTGTTGCTGAGCGCCGCGACGTCACTTGAGATTCCCACTCAGCAGGTCGAATCGCTCAACGCCGCGGTGGCGGCGGGGGTTATTCTTTATGAGGCCGCGCGCCAACGCAAGTAACGATGGGGTTGTTCGACCCGGTTCCTCTCGAAGATTCAGACCTAGGCCGGCCTCTGGCCGACCGCATGCGCCCGCGATCGCTCGACACCTACGTCGGCCAAGAGCACCTGCTGGGCGAAGCTAAGCCGCTGCGGCTGCAGATCGAGAGCGACCAGCTCAGCTCGATGATCCTTTGGGGTCCTCCTGGTGTTGGTAAGACGACCTTGGCGCGCATCATTGCGCGCGCGACGCGTTGTGAGTTTGTCGCCTTCAGCGGCGTCTTGAGCAGCATCAAAGATGTGAAGGCCGTGATGGCGGATGCCGAGCGGCTGCGTCGCGCCGGTAGGCGGACGATCGTTTTCGTCGATGAAATCCACCGCTTCAACAAGGCCCAACAAGACGCATTTTTGCCGTATGTAGAAAGCGGCGATGTTGTGCTTATCGGCGCGACTACCGAGAACCCGTCGTTCGAGGTCATCTCAGCTCTGTTGTCGCGCGCGAAGGTCTACGTACTGCGCGGCTTGACAGTTGACGAGCTATGCCGCTTGCTCAAGACCGCCCTCGAGGACTCTGAACGCGGCCTCGGTCGTCTCGATCCGGACATGCCGGCGGAACTGCTAGAGCGCATCGCGTTGTTCTCGAACGGCGACGCTCGGGCGGCGTTACAAACGCTTGAGACGGTGGTGCGGGCCGCGGCCGGCGCGACTGTTACCGAGCAACTGCTAGAAGATGCTCTGCAACGCAAGCTGCCGCGCTACGACAAAGGTGGCGAAGAGCACTTCAACATCATTTCGGCCCTTCACAAGTCGATTCGATCGAGCGACCCAGATGCGGCATTGTATTGGCTGGCACGGATGTTCGAGGGTGGGGAAGACCGCCTCTATATTGGCAGACGCCTGGTGCGCATCGCGGCGGAAGATATCGGCCTCGCTGACCCGCGCGCGTTGGAGCAGGCGATGGCGGCTGTTGACGCCTTTCGGTTCACAGGCGAACCGGAGGGAGATCTGTACTTCGCCCAGGTCGCGGTCTACTTGGCGCTAGCCCCCAAGTCAGACGCAGTTTACAAAGCGTTGGCCGCCGCGCAAGATGATGTTCGGCGCACGCCCAATGCCGACGTGCCGCTGCACCTGCGCAACGCCCCCACAAATCTAATGGGTGAATTGGGCTACGGTCAAGGCTACGAGCATGCGCATCAGCAGGCCGACGCGATTCCGGGAATGGCCTGTTTGCCGGACCAATTAGATGGTACGCGCTACTACATTCCGAGCGGGCGTGGCATCGAAGAGAGAATCGCGAAGCGACTTGAGGAAATTCTCAAGCGGCGAGCTGAACTACGAACCAAGCCGGACGCATAGACGCCGCTGGTTTGGAGCCCCTGGGATATAATTCATCCTTATGTCCGCGCAGACTGTGGTCCGTGTTCCAGCGTCTAGCGCGAACTTGGGACCCGGCTTTGACACGCTAGGGTTAGCGTTACGGATCTACCTGACGTGCCGCTTTCAGCCCTCGGGAGAACTCCGAATCCGGGCGACTGGGCGCGATACGGAACTGATTCCGAAAGATAAGTCGAACCTGATATGGCAGACTGCGTTGACTGTGGCCGAAGCACAGGGCCTAGAGCTTTCGCCGGTCGATCTCTCGATCGAGAATGACATACCCGTAGGGAAGGGGTTCGGTTCGAGCGCCGCCGCGCTGGTCGCCGGCGTTGCCATCGCTGATCGCGTTCTAGGCCTCAATTGGGACGAGCACCGGCTACTTGATGAAGCCGCCCGCATCGAAGGACACCCCGATAACGTTGCCGCCGCCGTGATGGGCTCCGTAATCACCGCGGCGATCGGAGCCGACGGAATCACTCGAGCGGTTCGCCTCGAGGTGCCTCGGGCGTTCTCGGTGGCGACCGTTTGCCCGGACTTCGAACTTTCCACCACGAATATGCGGGAAGTGCTCCCGGCGACGTACTCGCGAGATGACGCGGTATTCAACATCCAGCGCGCCACATTGCTGGTCGCGGCGCTGCTGACAGGTAGCCGTGACGCTTTCCCCGAGGCGTTTGAAGACCGACTGCATCAGCCCTACCGCCAGTCTCAGATTCCGGGTATGGAGGCGATTCTCCGATTGCGCACCGACGGGCTTCTGGGCTGCGCTCTGAGCGGTTCCGGACCGGCGATCTTGGTCTTTTATGAGACGGGCAAGCGCGCTGCCGTTGAGGCCGTCAGCCGGGAATTCGAGAAAGCCGGAAGTATCAGCGAGATCATGTATGCTGACCTCGACCGTCCAGGGCTAGTTGTGACTCCCGCGACGGTTTAGGTCGAAGCATGGAAGAAACGCGCGACACGCTTCGAAAACTGGGATGGCCCGCGGAAGATCCGGCGCCGGCGCCCTCGTCCGCCAAGCGATTCCCCGACGGGGCTCAATACCGCGTAGAGATTCCGAGTACTGAGGGGCCCAACGCCTTCCGTGCGGTGCTTGATGAGGCGGCCACTCGGGCCGTGCCGGTCCACCGCATCAGCCAAGGCAGCGGAATCATGCTGTTGACCGACGACGAAATCAGCGAGATGGTTTCGATCGGCAAAGAACAGCAAATCGAGGTCAACCTGTTTGTCGGGCCGCGCGCGACTTTCGACATCGGGGCCCAAGCATACTCAGCCGCTGGAAAATCGATTGGACTGAGTCTACGCGGTAGCGATCAGCTCGTCTATGCGATTGAGGACATCAAACGCGCGGTCGCGCTGGGCATCGGCAGCGTGCTGGTGTCGGACATTGGATTGCTCAGCGTGATCAACGAGATGAAGGGGGCGGGTGAGTTGCCAGGCGATCTGATCATCAAGACGTCGGTGATGATGGCTCCGGCGAATCCCGCGTCAGCACGCGTGCTGGAGGATCTTGGCGCGACAACGATTAACGTTCCGTCCGATCTGACGCTGCCCCAATTGGCGGCAATCCGTGCGGCGATCAACGCACCAATCGACCTCTACGTCGAAGTACCCGACAATATCGGCGGATTCATCAGGCACTACGAAGTGCCGGAGTTTATCCGGGTGGGTGCGCCACTCTACGTCAAGCTCGGACTCAAAAACTCCCCGGACATTTACCCCAGCGGCAGCCATATCGAGGCCACCGCGATTGCCTTGTCGCGCGAGCGAGTCAGGCGAGCACGCTTGGTTCTCGACGTGATTCAGCGTTACGCGCCAGACCTCCAGATGACGCCGCGCCCCTAGGAAACTGCATGGCAAAACACTGGGACACGGACGAACAGCTTTTCAATCTTGCCCGGACAGAACTGTTCACCGCTGTCGTCGGTGATGTGATGGACAAGCTGGGCCTGGTCCACCAATTTCTGCCGCCCCGCATCTGTCCGTTACGCGACGACATGGTGGTCATCGGCCGGGCTATGCCGGTGCTCGAAGCCGACGTCTTCGAAGAAACTTCTGAAGGCTCGGGCGAGGCGATGGCAAAACCTTTCGGGCTGATGCTCGAGGCCCTCGACGACCTCAAGCATGGCGAGGTCTATGTGTGCACAGGGGGGACACCGCGCTACGCCCTGTGGGGCGAGCTGATGAGCATCCGCGCGATGCACCTCGGAGCCGCGGGCGCCGTCATGAATGGGTATTTCCGCGACACTCCCAGCATCGCGGCGCTCAACTTTCCGACCTTTGGCTACGGGCCCTATGCGCAGGACCAAGGGCCTCGTGGGAAGGTCATCGATTTCCGTTCGCCAATCGAGTTGGAGGGGGTGCGGATCAACCCCGGCGACATTATTTTCGGTGATGTTGATGGAGTTTGCGTGATTCCGAAAGAAGCCGAGGAAGAGGCGTTCGTAGACGCCGTTGAGAAGGCGCGAGGCGAGAAGACAGTTCGCAAGGCGATCCAAGACGGGATGCCCGCCGCGGAGGCTTTCGCAAAGTACGGAATCATGTGAGCGGGGCAGTGGGGTCCACTATGCCGGTGTTCGCTAGAGCAATTTCGCTGATGCCGTAGACCGGTCTTAAGCAAAAAGCGGTGAAGCCGGCAATTTCTGGAGACTAGATGCCGCTGTCCGAAATCGGAGGCGCGACTGTAAAGGAGTGCGGTGGCGAAGGGTGAACTGGGAAAGTTGAGTCGCGTCCTGTTGAGGAATGATCAGCAGGTCCCAACTCAGCGTATTCCAGCAAACTGCTCCGCCACCGCACTCCTTTACAGTCGCGCCTCCGATTTTCACGGGATTGGTGCCGCGGCAAGCAGTCTACGCCATTCCTGAAAACGCTCTAAAACCGAATTGCGACCACCTCTCCCTTGACCTCGCCCGCTCCTCGCAACGGCTTGTAGGCGATGTTGACTGTCCAGCCGTAGGTTTCGCACGGTAGCTGTTTCCACTTCAGCGGGGGAAATATTAGCCGAGGCGGGCTCTTCGGATTCTCTCGCAACACCAGCCGCAGCCGCGGCGTGCTCAATACGATCGTTCGCTCAGCACCCGAGCATTCGACCCAACCAATACGTCCGTAGACCAGCGTTGTTCCGGGTGGAGGCCAACTCGATTGGCGAGCTGGCTTGCTGGGCTCGGGCGGAGCGGCGGGCAGCGGATCGGGTTTCGCAATTTTCGGCTGGTAGGTCACGGCTGAAGGTCCGCTATCGGCGAGCGGCGGTGCCGCATGCCGCGCCAACCGCTGGCCGCGCCGCCGCCGAACTTCGCCCGCCTCGCGATCGGCGCGATCCGACCATCCAGGGAATTCGGCCAGACGCCTTAGCTCCTCAAATGCGAGATCCCACTCGCCGGCCAACATCTGAGCCTGCGCGGCAGCCAGTTGGTAGCGTGGCTCATCAGGGGCCCGGTCGCGCGCTCGTTGCGAATTTTCTACCGCCGCCAACGCTCGCGCACTCGTATCGCTGCCGGGACGCATCAGCATCAGCGTGTATCGATATGCCGTAACCGCCCGGCGGTCGCCGAGTTCGACGGCTTTCGCGAGTTCCGATTCGGCTATGTCGTAATCGTTGGTGACAATCGCAACGAGACCTCTGGCGGCGTGGACCTGAAAAACGTCCGGATAATTCTGAACAAGCTGGTTTAGTCCGGCCGACGCCCTTTCGAGATCACCTACCGCGTGCGAGACTTCAGCCTTAAAGAGCGGAATTTCCCACTGTTCGATGGCACGCACGACTACGTTGGATGCTGCTGATTTGACAATTTCATCCTGCCGCGGAGGTGCGGCACGACGTTTTTCGGCGTGTTGCCAAAGCGCTGAGTCAACTCCGTCGAGTCCGAGCTCGTCGATAGCCTGGCCGATGGCTTCTGGTCGTACGCCGGCCGCGTTGCCCTCTCGCTGCAGCAGCCAATCGAAGAGAAGCCAAGATGCGGCGTAGAACGATTCGGGCGGGGTGCCCTCGTTGCTCGAGCCGAGTACCTCGCTGAGTTCAAACCACTCGGTGAGCAACAGCCGCGCAAGGTGATTGGGGGCATCTCCGGACGGATAGCGAGCGAGATGCTCGGCGCGGCCTTCTACAAACCAACGCGGCCAGGCGGAATCGTCAAGCAAATGCGCATACTCGTGCGCGAGCGCGACCTTGGCGTCTCCGGCGGCATGCCACGCGATCAACACGAGGTTGCGATCGGCCCCGTTAATTGTCAACCCGCGCGTTGTAGGGCCCGCAAGTCCACCGACGAGCGATCGGATGTCGGCGACGGTTGGCACGAGCAAAATATTCTGACGCTCATCCGACGATCGTCGAGGTGACAGGCTGGCGGCGGCCAACTGGCTGCGGATTTTTTCAAGGTGGTCCGCGGCGGCGGCGAGGTCGTCACGCTCTAGTTGCACTTCGGGGCTCGCCACAATCCGGAAGTGCGGGGTCTCGGCTACCCACCCTACCTGCCCACTCAGCAGAGTAGCCAGGCCGATCACTGCTGCTACGATTTTCGGGAGCACTTGAGATACGCCCTGATTCTAGCCCGCATTTCTCGCCACGTGGTGAGAAATGCGGGCCGGCCTTCAATTCATCTCGACGTGTACAGTTCGGCTCTTAGCTCGGTTAGGGCAGGCACCTTGCGTACGGTTACGGTCGCGCTCGATGGACAAAAAGGCTATCCTTTGTGTTGTAGATGTATCTTGTGTTCGACTCTCCCTCTGAGCAGCGGCTCGTCCGGGCCAAGGTCTGAACGCTCGCAGGACCGAACAAGCCATGAAAATTCTCCTCTATAACCCGGATAACGGGGTCACTCGCAACTTCATGCCGCATCTCTGGATGTTTTTACTCCAGAAGCTGACGCCGGCAGGGCACGAGGTCTTGCTCATTGACGGCAACGCCAAACCAATGACCGATGCGCAGTTGGCGAAATTCGTTGTTGATAACGATATCGGCCTGGTTGGAATCGGTGCGATGACGCGAATGATCGCCCGCGCCTATCGCGTGGCCACTGCGATCCGTAAGACCGGGGTTCCGGTGGTGATGGGCGGGCCGCATGTAACGGAGTTGCCGAACGAGGCTTTGGGCAAAGATGGCGGTCCGCGTTACGCTGACGCTGTAGCCGTTGGCGAGGCCGATGAGACTTGGCCGATTCTCGTCGAAGACGCCGCGAATGGGCGGCTAAAAGAGCTCTATGAGCCTGTTGACGAAAACGGCGTGGAGCGTAAACCGAGTCTTGACAATTACCCCGACATCGGCTGGGGCGACCTCGACCTAGGCCAGTTCAACATGGTGCCGAAGTTCATGCGCTCGCGGCTGAGCAAGATGGGATCCGGCTGGGGGTCGTTCCGCGTGATCCCCATTGAATCGGGCCGCGGCTGCCCATACGGCTGCGAGTTTTGCACGGTGACCGGCTTCTTTGGTGACTCGCTACGGTTCCGCACGAACGACAGTGTCATCGGCGAGCTGCTCCGCCTCAAGCAGCGCTCTCGCGAAGAGCATGGTCAATTCGCGGTCTTCTTCGTTGACGACAACTTCGCCATCAATCGTGTAAGAACCAAGTCTCTGTTGCGCGAGATGATCGCCGCCGGCGCGCAGGTCCCGTGGGTTGCGCAGATCAGCGCCAATCTGCTCGAGGACGAAGAACTTGTCGATCTTATCGCCGAAGCCGGTGGCCGCTGGATTTTCATTGGCATGGAGTCGATCGACGAAGGCAATCTAAAGGACGTCAACAAAGGTTTCAGCAAGCCCTCGAATTACCAGAAAGTGCTCGAGAACTTAGCGTCGCGAAACATCTACGCGATTACTTCGTTCATCTTCGGCATGGACAACGACACCAGCGGTGTGGCTGACAGAACTCTGGAGAAAATTCACAGTTGGCCCCCAGGGCTGCCCGTGTTTGGCCAGTTGACGCCATTCCCCTCAACCCCGCTCTACGATCGCTTGCTTGAGAGTGGCAGATTGCTGCGACCCAAACACTGGATGGATTTCGCGCCGTTCGTGATGTGCCACACGCCGCTAAAGATGTCAGTCACGCAAGCCGCGGACGAAGTCGACCAGGCCTGGCGAATATCCTACAGCCCTGAGCGCAACCGTCAGGCCATCGAGTACCTCAGCGCCAGACCAATCGCCGAGCAGATCATGCACCTGGTCGCGCGCATCGCGTTTCGTGGCATCTATTTCCCGCAAATGAGTCGATTCCAGCGCTTCCGCCTGTTAGCTCAGAACTGGCGTTTGATTATGACGCTCATCGGGCGGGCCAGGGTATCGTACCGTGGCTGGCGAAGAACGGTAGAGGCAAGCGCGGCCGGCTAGAAGCGCCTCAGATCGATATCGCTACAATCTTCGCTTGGCCTCGGACGCAAGATTGATCACGGCACTTGACGTCGGGTGCGGGCGCAATAAGCGGCCCGGTGCGCTCGGCGTCGACAGCAATCCAGATACCGACGCGGACGTTCGCGCAGATATCGATCGCGGCTCGCTGCCGTTCCGAGACGCTACCTTCGGCACAGTCTATCTGGTGCATGTGATCGAGCACGTAGAAGACGTGATTGCGACAGTCGAAGAGCTCCACCGTGTCACTAAGCAAGGCGGCACGATCATCATCGAGACCCCGCACTATACTGACTTCAGTTCGTTCTGCGACCCGACCCATCGCTGGCATCTCAACTCGTTTTCGTTCCGCTATTTCACCGAAGACGGCGGCTTCAGCTACTACTCGCGGCGCAGGTTGCGTGAGAAGCGGCTGCTTGTGAAGCTGCTACGTTTCTGGCGATTGCTTGGATTTGAGTTTGCGGTGAACCGATCGCGAGCATTTCGAAAATTTTGGGAGTATTACCTTTGCTTCGTGGTCAGGGGTAAGGCGATCGTGTTCGAGTTCGAAGTACTAAAGTAGCGTCGGGCCGCTGTGTTATCCTCCGAAAAATGGAACTGACCGATGCGTACCAAGCACTCGGGCAGTCGCGGTTCGATAGTCTCGTGGGTGCCGTTTCGATCGGCTCTTTGAAGACCTACTCGGTTTACGAGAGCTTCAAGGTCCGAATTCATCTCAACAAGCTCAACCGGCAGCGGCTTCGCCGCGCGGCACCGAAGCTGTGGGAACGGATTTCAGACGGCGACGACAATCTGGCCCGTGACTTTGCTCAGGCGGTCTTAGTGTCGAACATCGACCTCGTCGTCGACGTTCTCGACTTCCTCGATATTCCTCATGATGGAAGCGGATTTTTCGACAAAGATGCCGATCCGACGGAGAAGCTGAGTGACGGTTGGCCGCAAAGGGTATTCGAAGAATTTCGCGGGCGCAACGAACACGAAGTCGTACTGCTCTACATCAATCATTTGGGCTGGGAAATGGACAAGCTAGATAAGCCCTTCACCGGCGAATCCTAAGCTTCGAACCGCCATCCACACGATAGACAGATAGCGGGCCGGTTCCCAGAACAACCGCGCCCTATCGCGGGCTAAGTAAAGGAGTCATCAAATGGCAGCAAAGCGGATTGGAATTTTGACCGGCGGTGGAGATGTGCCCGGACTCAACGCGATTATCAAGTCAGTGGTCTATGGCAGCTCGCACCACGATGTGGAAGTGGTAGGCATCCGACGAGGCTGGAAGGGTCTGACGCACGTCAATCTGGTAGGCGGCGAAGACCCTGAGTACGTTCTGCCGTTGAACCGACGCAACACGCGCACCGTCGACCGCAGTGGCGGGACCTTCCTGCACTCCTCGCGCACCAAGCCCTCCAAGATGAAAGTCGAGGAAGTTCCCGCGCACCTCGAATCGAAGATGGGTTCGTTCAAGGAGGTCGAGAAAGGCATCGTGGATTTGACGCCCGCTGTCTTGGACAACGTCGGGCAGCTCGGGCTAGACGCCCTGGTTGCGATCGGCGGCGATGACACTCTGAGCTACGCGCGCAGACTGCACGACGAAAAGTTTCCGGTCATTTGCGTGCCCAAGACGATGGACAACGACGTGCCGAATACCGAGTACTGCATCGGTTTTTCGACAGCGATTACACGCGCCGTCGATAACATCCAGCGTCAACGCACCACGATCGGTTCTCACGAGCGTATCGGCATCTTTCGGATTTTTGGGCGCGACGCCGGGTTCACCGCGCTGTATACGGCATACGTGTCTTCGATTCGCTGCTGCATACCTGAGCATAAATTCGACCTCAAAAAGCTGATCGGCCTTTTGGAGATAGACAAGAAAAACAACCCCAGCAACTACGCGGTGGTTGTGTTGTCTGAGGGCGCAACTTGGGAGGGACGGGAAGTCGAGGAATACGGCGAGCCCGACGCCTATGGCCACCGCAAAAGGTTCAGCATTGCCGAGGCTTTCAGCCAGCACGTCAAGGGAATCGCGAATCTAGATACGGTGGTGAGCGACCTGACATACGACCTGCGCGGCGGCGCGCCAGACTTTCTCGACAAGATGGTTGCCACGACCTTCGCGAGTATGGCCGTGGAACGGATTGCCGCCGGTGCATCGGGGCTGATGACTGCGATTCAAAAGGGTTGTTACGTCGACGCGGAGATCCCGGAAGCCGGTTCGAAAGCCCGTCGTGTGGACCTCGCGACGATGTACAACGCTGACCGCTATCGGCCTGATTATTCAAATAAGGCCGGGCTGCCCATCTTTCTCACCGAGCTTGGTTAGCCGGCTTAGCCCAAGTTGGTTTGATCTCGCCCGTCGCTGATTCGACCCACAGCGGCTTCACGGTTCGCGCTGTCGCGGTCGTCCAGTACTACGATGGGCTAGCGGGCGATTTGCGCCGCTCCGACCGCATTCTCGCTTCGCCCTGACACCACCAAAATGACACCACCACCATGAAAACGGCTGAATACGGCTTCTGGAAGTCGCCGATAACTTCCGATCTCATCGTTCAAGATTCCGTTCGCATCAGCGAGCCCTCCATCGACGGTCACGAAATTTATTGGCTCGAGGGGCGTCCTGAGGAGAAGGGTCGCTCGGTTCTCGTCCGACGGAATCCCGATGGGTCGAGAGAGGATGTTTCGCCCGAGCCACTGAACGTCCGCACCCGGGTGCACGAATATGGCGGCGGGGCCTACGTCGTCGATCGTGGGATCGCTTATTTTTCGAACTTTCAAGATCAGCGGATCTATCGGACTTCGAACGGTTCCGCTACCGAAGCTCTGACGCCCGGCGGTCCGTGGCGCTATGCCGACGCGGCCGCCGATCACGGACGCGGTCGGCTGGTGGCGGTTCGAGAAGACCACTCAGGGCCTGGTAGCGAAGCCGTCAACAGCATCGTCGGGGTTCCACTGACGGTGGGCGGCGAACAAGCCGTGCTGGTCTCCGGCGCCGATTTTTACTCCAACCCTCGGTTGAGCCCCGACGGGCGCCGGCTCTCGTGGCTCGAGTGGCGCCACCCCAACATGCCCTGGGATGGCACCGAGCTTTGGGCAGCCGAGTTCGCTACGGACGGAACGCTGTCCGATCGTCGAAAGGTCGCCGGCGGTCCCGAGGAATCAGTATTTCAACCGCAGTGGTCGCCCAGCGGAGAGCTTTTTTTCGTCTCTGACCGCAACGGGTTTTGGAACATCTACCGCGACGCGTCCGAGGGGCCTACGGCTGTTCACGAACGAGAAGCTGAATTTGGCCTGCCTCATTGGGTCTTCCGCATGTCGACGTACGGCTTTTCGGATGACGGGCGAGTGGTTTGCGCCTACACGGAGTCTGGCGAATGGAAGCTGGCGTCAATTGACCCAGACAGTGGCAAACTCGACGCCATCGCAACGGCGTACAGCGATATCGACGGCCTGGCCGTGGCGGGCAATACCGTTGTGTTTCGCCGCGCCTCGCCTAGCGAGCCTGGAGTTATCGTCAAGCTCGACTTGGCGAGCGCCGAGAGCGAGGTGTTGCGCCGCTCCGCAACGCTTGGTGACGAGCTGCGGCCGTTTCTATCCGTAGCTCGGCCAATCGAGTTTCCGACTAGTTCCCAGCGAACGGCACACGCCTTTTACTACCCGCCCAACAACCCCGACTTTGAAGCCCCGAGCGAGGAAAAACCACCGCTAATCGTCTTGAGTCATGGTGGCCCTACAGGCTCGAGTTCGAGCGCTCTTTCGCTGTCCAAACAGTATTGGACGAGTCGCGGATTTGCGATTGTCGACGTCAACTATTCCGGAAGCACGGGCTACGGACGCGCATATCGCAAACGGCTCAACGACAACTGGGGCATCGCCGATGTCGACGACTGCACCTACGCGGCGCTCTATCTAGCCGATCAAGGGCTTGCCGACCGCGATCGCCTGATCATCAAAGGAGGCAGCGCCGGAGGCTACACGACCATGGCCTGCCTGGCATTCAAGGATGAGTTTGCCGCCGGCGCCAGCTATTACGGGGTTAGTGACCTCGAAGCGCTCGCCGATTCACGCACAAATTCGAATCACGCTATCTGGACAACCTAATCGGACCTTATCCCGAGGCGAAAAATGTGTATGTCGAGCGCTCGCCGATTCACGCAGTCGACAAGCTAACAGCGCCGATGATCTTTTTTCAGGGAAGCGAAGATCGCGTTGTCCCGCCAGACCAGACGGAGCTGATGGTCGCGGCGCTGCGCGCCAAAAACATTCCGACTGCCTACGTGCTGTTCGAAGGCGAACAGCATGGCTTTCGCAATGGCGACAACATCAAACGGGCGCTCGACGCTGAGCTATATTTCTACGCGACGATGTTGCTGAAGAAGGGAATTCGCTTTTAGCCCGCATCTCTCACCACGTGGCGAGCGAAAGTGGGTGAGAGGCGCGTCAATACGAGGCGGGCGACGGTCGGCGCGCGGAGGCGTACTTGACAGTCCGTCGAGCACTCGCGATCGAGCGCAACGAAGTAGTGGCGCACCTGTCGCGTGCTTTCGCCGTCAGGTGGTGAGAAATGCGGGTTAGGGTGCGATTTTTCGTAGGTGAGATTAGCTGGTTGTCGCCAATGCACGTTAGACCGTCTCGCTGACGAGCCTTGCGGGCTAGAGCATTTTTATGATGACCGTGGATCAATTCTCGACGAAGCTACACAAGCAATTGACGAAGACCCGTGGCGCGCGCCTCCGGCGGGCCGCGTCGACCTCGAGGTCGACGTTCTTACCAATCCGCCGTTTGCGATGGGTGATCTCGATTTTCGGTCTACACTTTGGCTGAAAATGCTCTAGGCTGATTCTCGGCGCTTCTTTACTTCGATGCCTAGGCGCTGTATCTTCTGGTTCAGCGTTGATAGGGCTACTCGGAAGGCCTTTGCGGTCTCGGTCTGGTTGAAGCCGTGCTTCTCTAGCTGCGACTCGACTAGCTTGCGTTCAAAGTCCTCAACGATTTCAGATAGGCTCGCCCCAGGGACCGGTTGAAAGTTTCGCATCTCGCGCGGAACGACCACTCCGTTCGCGGCTAATAGTGAATCGGGAAAGACTTCTGGGCCGAGCGCGGCATCCGTCGCCAGCACTACCGCCCGCTCGATTACGTTTTCCAGCTCGCGAACATTTCCAGGCCACTCGTGGTCGAGCAAGATCCGCATGGCGTCGCTTGTAAACGCAAGCGTCGAGTTTTTGTTTTCGTCCAAGAATGCATTCTGCTCGCGGCGGCAGAACGCAGTCAGAAAATGCTCTACCAATAGGGTTACGTCAGCGCGGCGTTCGCGTAAGGGCGGTAGCTGAACTCCAATCACGTTCAGGCGATAGAAGAGATCCTCACGGAAGCGGCCTTCGGCTACGGCTACTTCCAAATCTTCATTGGTCGCGGCGACAATGCGAACGTCGACCCGAACCGTATCCGTCGAGCCGACGGGCATGAATTCGCGCTCTTGAATCACGCGCAGCAATTTTGCCTGGGTGTCGATGCTGAGAGTGCCAACCTCGTCGAGGAAAAT
Source organism: Bryobacterales bacterium (assembly GCA_965247305.1). Classification (GTDB taxonomy): domain Bacteria; phylum Acidobacteriota; class Terriglobia; order Bryobacterales; family UBA6623; genus CATQHP01. Next base: position 1,788,420 of record OZ252030.1, read on the forward strand.
CGTTCCCTCATGAGCAATCTCAAAACAACCCTTACGGCTCTGAACAGCTCCGGTAAACGCTCCCCGCACGTGTCCAAAGAGGGTCGACTCAAGCAGGTCCACCGGGGTCGACCCGGAGTTTACGGGCACGAACGGCTTGCCCGCGCGCGGCGAGTTTGCATGGATCGCTTTGGCTATCAGCTCTTTCCCGGTGCCGCTTTCTCCGGAAATTAATACCGTCGAGCGGCTTGGGGCGACCTGCGCCACGAGAGAAAAAATGCGCTGCATCTCGTCGCTTTTGCCGACGATATTTTCGAAGCTGTAGCGCTGCTGCAGTTCGCCACGCAGACGTGCATTCTCTTCTTCGAGCCGGCGCCGAATCAGCGTTTGGTGAATCTCGAGTAGCAGCTTCTCGTTATTCCAAGGCTTCGTAAGGAAGTTATTCGCCCCGGCGCGAATCGCTTGCACCGCCGTCTCGACCGAGCCGTAGGCGGTCAGCATTACGACCGGCAACGATTTGTCGTTCTTGCGAATCTGCTCTAAGACTTCTAGGCCGGAAAGGTCGGGTAGCATCAGGTCGAGCAACACCAAATCATTAGGGCTTCGGGCTGCCGCTTCAATCCCCTCGGTGCCGGTCGCCGCCGTCGAAACGGTATAGCGCTCAAGCGTCAGCAGCGTTTCTAGGCTGTCGCGGATGTCCGCCTCGTCGTCGATGATTAGAATTCGCCCTTTAGTAAGCGAATCGATGGATTGCGTGGAACTCGTCGATGAGAACTCAGGCATGAACCGGTTGTTTCGCCGCGGGCAATTCAATCATGAACGTCGTTCCCTGGCCCGGCGCGCTATCCACCGCTATGGTACCGGAGTGTTCCTGAACAATTCCGTAGCTGACCGCCAAGCCCAACCCCGTGCCGCGCCGTGGTCCCTTGGTCGTGAAGAACGGATCGAAAATCCGCCGCTGCATTGCTTCAGAGATTCCGACGCCGGAGTCTGAAACGCGCACGTCGACAGCGCCGTTTATACCTTCGCTCGTCTCTACCGTCAGGGTGCCACCGTGTGGCATCGCATCACGCGCATTGAGAAACAGATTGAGGAACACCTGCTGCAATTTGCCGCCGTTGGCTTGCGCGGGTATCGCAGTTCCAAATTTTTTCTCTATCGTGACATCGGCCTTGCGCAATTGTGGAGCGACCAAGGCCAGCGTTTCTTCGATGGTCTGGTTCACGTCAGTCGGCGTCAGCGCGCTTCCCGATGTCCGCGAGAAGTTCAGAAGCGAATTGACGATCTCGCTGGCGCGGAAAGTCTGGTCGGTGATTTTGCCAAGGATTTTCGCCTCGTCGCCGTTCTCGGCGCCACTCTGCTCAACCTGTTTGGCAAGCATTTGCGCGTAGCTTGAAATTACGGCCAACGGGGTATTCACCTCGTGCGCCACACCGGCGGCAAGCAGTCCGATAGAACTCAGCTTGTCGGCTTGCACAACCTGCTCTTCAAGCTCGACCCGCTCGGTAACATCATCGAATATGATCAGTCTCCCGATCGGCCTGAAGTTTTTGGCGACTAGCGGGGCAATCGCTAGATTCACAAGCCGCTCGCTGTCGACCGACGCGTCGGAGGGTCGGAACTCTTTCGGGAATTCGCTCGCTTTCAGCCTAAACTTGTAGACGTTCTCGATGCCGCTTTCTCCGCGATGCTTCTCGAACTCGGCGATCAACGAAGAGGGCAGGAGTTCAGCGAGCTTGCGGCCATTCGCCTGTGAACGCGCAATCCCAAATACCAACTCGAGCTGTGTGTTCCAACTCTCGACGCGATCATCTAGGTCGACCGCTAGGATTCCGACCGACAACGACTCGACGATATTTTCGTTGTAGTCTTTGAGCTGCTGATACTGCGCCGCCTTGCGCTCTAACGAGTGATAGAGCCTGGCGTTCTCAAGGGCGATCGCAAAATACCCCGCCACCGTCTCAACCAGCCTGACGTCGTCGCTGGTCAGGTAGTGGCCGGCAGTTGTGCGCCCAAGGGCGAACCAAGCCACCGTGCGTCCACGAACTCGACATGGTACGAAATAGTTGCAATCAAGCGCGGCCAGTGATTGGCGTAAGCCGTCGGGCTGTTCGATTCGGACCTTCGGATTCTCGAAGAACACGGACCCCGAAGCCCGATGCGAGGTCTCTTCGAGTAAGCCAAGTTCCATCGAATCGCCGGTTTCAAAATCGACAAAGCCGCGTTGCCGCAAGAGACGGAAGCGACTGGCCGAACGGCCTTCGCCGGAATCGACAACGAACACCGCTACGCGCTCAACGTCCAAAGTTTGCGCCAAACGATCGCAAACTGCCGGCACCATTTCTTCGAGATCGGTGGCGCGCGTCAGCTCCGCGGCAAAGTCAGTTAGGGTTTGGCGATAGTCGTAGCGCTCTTGGTAGAAGCGCCGGTCGAGCGTCTGTTGAATCCTGGTGCGTATCGGGTGGAACAAGGCCGCCCCGGCAACCAGAGAAAGCAGCCAGGCAACCGGCCCGAGTGCCTGCAACTTACTTTCGAAAAGCCCACTAGCGAGGAAAACCCCGCCATAGAAGGCGATCATCAGAGCGGCCGTGGCGACCCCGTACGCAGTCGAACGCCGTACGAACAATTCCACGTCCATCAGCCGGTACTTCACGAGTGCGAAGGAGATTGTCAGTGGCAATAACGCCAGCGAATACACCGAAAATGCCGCATTCGGCCCTGGGTCGTAGCCCAATACGAAGGGGACGGCGTAGATCAAGCCAAACGGCAGCATCGCGCCCAGCGCCCCATACGCCAACCACTGCCTCTGTTGCTGCAGGGGCAAGCTCTCGTCTACCCGAGCCCCGAGCCAGACAACCAGCGCGCCGCCAACGAAATTTAACGCCATCAGAACCAGCGGCAAGGAATCAAAGACAAACAACTCCTCTGGGACTGTGCCGTCGGAAAGTATCCACCCGGAAGCGACCGCGTGATGGCCGATCCCAACCGCGGCGGCAAGCGCGTATGACGCACGCGCTGCCCAAATTGCCCGGCGTTCACCCGAGGGAAATCGTAGACAAAAATCGAAAAAGATCGCCGGCGCGAGCAATAGCGCCCAGACGTCGAGCCAGTAAACCAAGCGATCGAGCCCGTCAAGAACTCCGCTGAAGCTCAGACTGTAGAGCGCAAACGAAGCCAGGCAGAAGGCGTAGAATCGCGCCGCCTGAGCGCCGTCCTTGCGGCGGTAGACCGCAAATCCGATCAGGCCATAGAGCCAGCCGAGCCCCACTAGGAAGTAGCGAATCGCGGGTTGATCGCTGTTCTCGGCAACGATCAGCGTGCGCGTAAGTTCGGCGCCATCGTGCGAAAAGACGTACTCGGCGCGATTCCAAGCGCCAACCGCCGCGAGCGCCCGAGTCACATCCAGCGCTTCATCCAACTTGCGACCACTGACAGAAATCAAAAAGTCGCCCGGCCGCACCCCCACGTGCGCGGCCGGGCTAGTGGGATCGACCTGGGCGGCTTCAATGCCGGCGTCCGTATCGACCCACACGACCCCGTCTTCCGGCACCCCGAAATGGCTACGCTGCGCCCAATTGGCGAGCGACAACACGCAAAGAGCCAACCCCACGAAGGCTCCAAGCGCGGTCCATTTCAACGATCGACGAGGTCTATCCATATTCAGCTCGTGGTTGCCGGAATCGGAGAGACACCGCGGCCACACTGATACACGCGTACGTGTTGCACGCGAAGGACCAATTCAAAACCGTAGCGAACAGGCCGTTTCCGGCTCGTCCGCAAAGCAGAAATTCCAATTATCGGATAAATTGATATGGGTTTACGGATATTCCGCGTAAGCCAAATGCACACAGCGACATATGACTTGTTTGGCGTCGAACGTCGGCACCATCGGTGGCGACGGGGTGAGGGCGTCAGTCGGTATGGGGGCGTCGCGGGCCCTGGGTTCGCGGACTTAAATCGATGGCCACTTGGTCGCCTAGAAATTTTGGCTGCGTATCAAGCACCCAAACGTCGAGCAGCGCCTTTGTACGCGCGCCGAATTCGCGGAATCGGGCGACCTGGCCAATGAGCGAACCTGGAGTTTCGGCGCTGTAACCCACGACATTCAGTCCGTAGTGACGGGCCAGAAACACTGCGCGTAGTAGGTGGAAGCGCTGCGAAACGACGGTGAACGTCTGCTGCCCAAATATCTTATTCGCCCGCACGACCGAGTCGAGGGTGCGAAAGCCGGCGAAATCTTCGGTAATCTTCTGCTCCGGAACACCGAGGCTGACCAGATCGGCTTTCATAACGATGGGCTCGTTGTAATAGCGGCTCGGGTTCGCTCCGCTGACGATGAGATGGCTGACCTTTCCGCGGTGATAGAGGTCGGCGGCAGCCTCGATGCGGGCCGCGTAAAAGCGATTCTTGTGGCTTCTGTCTTCAACGTAGGGAGTCGTCCCTAAGACGACGGCGACCGCGCGGTAGGGCAGCTCCTCGACGGATTCAAATACTCCGTCGTCGCCTCGGGATTCGACGTATTGATCCGCCGAAAATACCGTCACTCCGAAGACCAAAGCTAGGACGTAGATGCGGCGCCGGATACGGCGAGTGGAAACCCAGCGCGCGAGGGCGACCGCTCGGCGTTTGATGGGCGCTGCCAGGTTTCGCGGCATCGCTCTCATTCTGGCAGATTCGGCTCGGGGCGATCGAAACTATGGTTAGAATTGGCCATGCGGATTGGTTGGTGCGTAGCGCTGTTAACTGTCTTGTTTTCGTGTGGCAGTCCCGCGCCCGAGGCAGCGAAACCAGAAACACTGAACTTTTTGGTTCTCTTGGCGGACGATTTGGGCTGGACGGATCTAGGCTGCTACGGCAGTGATCTCTACGAGACTCCTAATATTGACGGGTTGGCGGCTGAGGGGGTGCGGTTTACGCATGGGTACGCCGCTTGTACCGTTTGCTCGCCCACGCGGGCGTCGATCATGACCGGGATGTATCCGGGGCGGACCCACGTGACGGATTTCATTACCGGCGGCGTGCGGCCCAAGGCGAAGCTGCGGGTCCCGGACTGGACGATGCAACTTGACCACGGCCACACGAGTTTGGCGGAGGCGATGAAGGCCGCTGGATATCGTACAGCGCACATTGGCAAATGGCATCTGATGCCTCGTAACGAGCCCGAGGTGATGGCCGACTATCTCCCCCAACGGCACGGTTTTGACATCAATATCGGCGGCAACGAGTGGGGCGCGCCGGGGAGCTATTTTCATCCCTATAGCAGCCGTACACGCAAGGTTGGCAAGCTTCCTCCGGGTGGGAATGACGGCGACTATCTGACCGACCGTTTGACCGACGAAGCGTTGAAAGTGCTCGATGAGTTTGCTGACGACCCATTTTTTTTGTATTTCGCCTACTACACGGTTCACACTCCGATTCAAGCTAAGGAAGACGACATTGCGCGGTTTGAACCGAACGTCCGTGAAGACGCGCGGCACCGGAACGCTACGTACGCGGCCATGACGGCTAGTCTCGATCGCAGCGTTGGGCGCTTGCGCTCGAAGCTTGACGAGTTGGGGATCTCAGACAACACCGTGATCATTTTCACCGGCGACAATGGCGGCCTCGATCGCAATGGGCCTGACGGGCGGATGGGCAATCCGACAGAGAATCATCCACTGCGAGCGGGCAAGGGTTCGGCCTACGAGGGTGGCGTCCGCACACCGGCGATTTACTATTGGCCTGGAGTTACGAAAGCTGGAACCGTAAGCGCGGAACCTGTCATCGCGGTGGATATCTACCCGACCGTATTGGATATCGCGGGAGCCGACGGCGACCCCTCGCATAACGGGAAGGTCGACGGTATTAGTCTCGCGCCGATACTGCGAGACAGCTCCGCGGCGTTGGAGCGAGAAACGCTTTTCTGGCACTACCCGCACTATCACAACGGAGGGGCGACGCCGCACTCGGCGATCCGCGATGGTGACTGGCGACTTGTCGAGTTCTATGAGGATGAGCGGGTAGAACTTTATGACCTAAAGAATGACGTCGGCGAGGAGCGCGATTTGGCGTTGGAAATGCCGGACAAGGCCGAGGAAATGCGTCGCAAGTTGCACGACTGGCGCGCTGAGGTTGGAGCGCAGGATCCGACGCCCAATCCCGACTACGATCCCGATGCGGAGTGATTCAGGCCTGGCAGCCGCCTCGATCGTTCGCGCGCGCCGCTACCAGCACAAGACGATGTCTCGGTAACTCCTACACCCACAACACCGCCTCAATCATTAGTGCGCTTAAATGACCGGTAAGATCGTATCGCACTATCGCGTTCTGGAGCAGCTCGGCGAGGGCGGCATGGGCGTGGTGTATAAGGCGGAGGACACTCGTCTTAAGCGCACCGTCGCGCTCAAGTTCCTATCGTCGGAGATCACGGGGCGCGGTGAGTTTAAAGAGCGCTTTCTTCGCGAGGCGCAAGCGGCTGCCGCGCTCGACCACCCTAACATCTGCACGGTCTATGAGATCGATGAAGTTGACGGCCAGACGTTCCTCTCGATGGCGTTCCTCGAGGGTGACTCGCTTGACCGCGTAATTTCGAACGGGCCGATTCCGATCGACCGCGTCATTTCGATCGCTGTCCAAGCCGGCGAGGGTCTGGCTGCCGCCCACGAGCAGGACGTGGTGCATCGCGACGTGAAGTCGGCGAATATGATTGTCCGCGAGGACTCCGCCGCCCGCCCGGTGGTCACGCTGATGGACTTCGGTTTGGCCCAAATGACGGGCCGCTCGAAACTGACGCAGACCGACACCCGGCTCGGAACCGTTTCGTACATGTCGCCCGAGCAGACGCAGGGCGGCGCAGTGGATCAACGCAGCGACCTCTGGTCTCTAGGGGTGGTCATCTACGAAATGGTCACGGGTGATTTGCCGTTCAAGGGTCACTACGACCAGGCGATTCTATACTCGATCATCAACGAAGACCCGCCGCCGTTGACGTCTCTGCGATCGGGTGTTCCGATGGAACTTGAGTGGATCGTCGAGAAATGCCTCGCTAAGAGCCCCAGTGATCGCTATCAAAACGGTCGCGAACTCATCGTCGACCTCGAACGATTGCAGCGCCGCATCGATTCAGGTAAATCGGTCGTGCAGCCCGTCACGGCGATTCGCAAGACGGTAGTCGGTGTACCGCAGTCCCCAGCCGAAGCGGATTTTTCGCCGCCTGTGGACTTCGAAGACGAGTTGGCATTGGCAGCCGGTTCCGACGGCGCCGAAGCGATGCCGCGGAACTCGCTGCGTACCGTAACGCGGCGCCTGGCCCGACGGGTAAAGATCTTGACAGTCGCTTGCGGCGTTCTGGCCGCGGCGCTGATTGGGACTTGGGCATTTCGCGCCGGGCGCGGAGGGCCCGAGTCGCCGCGTGAACCGCTGCGTCGTTTCTCGATGCGGCCGGCGAACGTCCTCGAGCCTGGGCAGAGCATTGGGCACTTGGCAATCTCTCCCAACGGGCGCCAAATCGCGTTCAGCTCGACTGGTTCGCGAAGCGTGCTGTGGCTGCAATCACTGGACCGTCTCGAGCCGCGTAAAGTCGAGGGGACTGAGGGAGCTCGCTTTGTGTTCTGGTCACCAGACAGCCGTTCCCTGGGCTTCACGACCGATCGTTCCGTAAAGAAATTCACACTTCGCGGGGGCTCCGTGACAACGTTGGCGGATATCGGCGACCAGTTTATCCCGGCGTCCGCGAGTTGGAGCCCCGACGGCAAGTCGATTCTTGTAAGTGGCGGCCGGGGCACTCCACTGGAGGTGCCCGCGCTGGGTGGTACGCCCAAGCCTTTGTTCGAACGAACGGCCGGCAGGCGCCGAGGGTTTGTCCGCTCGCCGCGGCTGCTGGAAGACTCGCGCGGACAGCGGCTGCTGCTTTATTCCGAGCGCACGCCTGATGGAGAAGCAGTGATGCTTCGAAGGCTGTCTGACAATGAGGGCGACGATGCCGTACGGCTCGTCGAGGGAAGTTCACCTACCTACGCTGGAAACGGACATATCCTCTATCAACCCTCGGCGGCGACTGCCGCTCTGTGGGCGCTACCGGTCTCGCTGGACGAGTTGAAGGCGGTCGGCGAAGCATTTCCCATTGCTGAGGACGGCAGCGACCCATCGGTCGCGGAAGATGGCACGTTGGTCTATTTGGACAATCCGTACTCCGGGCCGAAGCAGTTGATCTGGATTGACCGTGCCGGAAACGCCGCGGGCAAAATCGGCAAGCCTCAGCCATGGATCATGGCTCCGCGAGTTTCTCGGGATGGTCAGCGAGTTGTCGCTTCGGCCGGAGACGCTCGAGCTTTCGACCTATGGATTCACGAATCGTCACGTGCTGTGATGAGTCGGGTCAGTTTCGAGGATGGCGAAGAGGCTGGCGCTATATGGTCGGCTGATGGAACGCACGTCGCGTATACACGGCGAGGGTCGCGGGATGTGTTTGTGCAGAACGTCGGTGGTGGTACCCAACCGCAAGTGATTTTTTCTGGCGAGACGGATATCGAGCCGCTCGACTGGTCCCGCGATGGCAAGGCCATACTGTTTCAAATGCGCGGGCGCGCGGGCGAACGAGGAACGGCTGGGCGTTCAGCGAGCATCGGCTTGTTGCAACAAGTCGATGGCGAAGACCGCTGGGAAGCCAAGGAGTATATCGCCGGCGGACGCTTTATCGCCGACGGCGCGACATTCTCACCGAACGGGCGGTACGTCTCGTATGAAAGCAACGAGTCGGGAGAGTTTGAAGTCTACGTTAAGCGGTTCCCGGCGACCGATGAACGCTGGCAGATATCATCAGGCGGTGGACGCGAACCGCGCTGGGGCCCTGATGGACAGGAACTGTATTTCGCTCGGGCCGAGACGCTGTATGCAGTGCAGGTGGTCACGGGAGCGGAGTTCGCGGCGACAGAAACCAGTGAACTCTTTTCGCGAGCCAGTCTAGCAAGGTCGCGCCGTTTTTCGTCTTATGATGTCGGGCCAGATGGGCGATTCGCGGTGGTTGACCTAGTCGACGGGCCACCTCAGCCTGCGATTCGGGTTGTACTCAACTGGTTCGCGGAGTTTCGGCCCCGGTAGCGCCAGCCCAATCAAAAATGGCATAGACTGCTTGCCCCACTATCAAGCCCGCGAAGTTCGGAGGCGCGACCGTCAGCGAGTGCGGTGGCGAAGGAGATTTTAGAAATACGTTGAAGCGCGTCCTGCTGATCACTTGTCAACAGGACCAGCCTCAACTCACCCAGTCAACCCTTCGCCACCGCACCCCCTGAGGGGCTGGGCGTAGCGAGCTACGCCCCTACAAATAACTTGCGTGTTATCAGCGCTGTAGGGGTGCGACATGTCGCACCCTCGGACGACCGCAGAGCTATTCGAGGTTTTTTCACAGCCCCTGACGGTCTCGCCTCCGATTCTAGACTGGGAGATCTAACCTCCTGGAGTTGCCGGCGTCAACGCTTCTGATTTACGAACAGTCTACGAGTTCACTGAAAATGCTCTAGAGATCCCGCCGGGTAAATCCTCGAAGTCCCCAGGCAAACATGGCCCCGATATACAACAGCGCGTAGGCGATCATCAATGCGCTGGGCACGGTGGCCGTGTCAAAGGGACCACCCCCAAAACCCACTAAGATCGGCCGCTGTATCTCGTACGCCGCGCGGCGCCAGAGCGCCTCGCTGGGCAAGATCAAGCTGGTGACCAGACCGACCCACTTGGATTCGGAGCCCTCAAGTAGGCCGACAGACACTTCCATCCAACCTCCGAGAAACGCGATTCCGTGCAGGCCGATCGCGGTCGCGCCGGCGGCCAGCGTCGAGACGCGCACTCCGATTGCAAATGTAATCGTCAGTAGCAATAGCGATTCGAGCCAGATCAGAGCGTATCCGCGCAGCAGATATCGCGGCCAGTAGTCGCTGAATTCGTGAACAGCGAGGCAGCAGCCAAGCGTCATGAATGCGATGTAGCAAGCCGCGATCGACGCGAACGCCAGCCATTTCGCGAAGAAAATTTTCCAGCGGGCAATCGGCTTCGATGCGATGGTTTGGAGGATGCCTGTTGAGATTTCGCCCGGCAGCGAATCGGCGGAGGCCACCACGATGGTCATCCCCGACAGCCAACTCACGGCGTATAGACCGATCGATAACACGACTTTGGACACTTCGCGCCGGACAATCAGGCCGTTTGGGAGAAACGGAATCGAGTTGACGAAGAATGCGTAAAGGGCTAGAAACAGCAGGCCAAGCGCAAAGCAGATCGGCAGAATTCTTTGCCTCGAGGCTTCGCGCCATGTAAGCGATGCAATCGTTAGGATTTCGCTCATAGGCCCCCGTCGGAACCGATGATCTCGATGAATAGCTGCTCGAGTGTGGTTTGGCGCGGGATGACCGCGTGTACTCGCGCGCCTGAATCGACGAGCGCTTTGACGATCGCCGGCGCGCGATCGGCGGAGTCGAGGGTGAGCTCGAGCCCCTCGGCAACAACCTCAACACGGAGCGTGTGCGGCTCGATCACACTAATCGGCGGAAGCCCGTCAGCTCTGATCAGAAACGTTTGCTCGCCGGCTGTGGAGCCAGCGAGATCGTGTGTTTCGACGACTGTCCCGTCGCGGATAAACGCGACGCGATCGCAAGTCGCCTCGACCTCGCCCAGCAGATGCGAGTTTAGGAAAACCGTTGCGCCCCGTTTGCGCTCAGCTCGGATCAAATCGCGGACGAGAAGCCTCCCCGCCGGGTCGAGGCCGGAGGTAGGTTCGTCGAGGAAGATGAGCTCGGGCTCATTGAGCAGCGCCTGCGCCAGCCCGATTCGCTGCGTCATTCCCTTTGAATAGTCCGCGACCTTGCGACGCCGGTGGGGCGTCCTGCCTACCGCTTCGAGAAGGACTTCGATGCGGTCGCTTAGCGTTGAGCGAGTTATGCCATACAGGCGGCCGTGAAGTTGTAGTAGCTCGTCGCCGGTCAGCCAATCGTGAAATGCAAAGTGCTCGGGCAGGAAGCCGATCCTGCGTCGTGTCTCGGTGTCGCCGGCGGGCGATCCGAGGACAAGCGCGCTGCCACCACTCGCCTTGACAAGGCCGAGGAGGGCCTTTACAGAGGTGCTCTTGCCGGCTCCGTTCGGACCTAAGAAGCCGAAAACCTCGCCACGGCGCACGGAAAGATCAAGGCTGCGAACGGCCCACTTGGCGCCAAATCGCTTCGAAAGCGCTCGCGCCTCGATGGCGAGGTCGGTCACTCCAGCGAATCGGCTAACTGGCGGCCGGCGAAGCTGCTACCCGAGCCACTTACTAAATACGTCATACCGTGTTTGACCCACACAATCCAGTATCGTTCTCCGTGTCTGCTCGATGTCTCGGTCTGCAGGATCCCGCGTACGCCGTCCACATCAATCTCCTCGTAAATTGCGTTTCGATTCAACGCCGGCAGAACGAGCGTCGATGTCCAGTCGATGCTTTCACGGATTCGCCTCGACTCGGGATCGCTGTGGCCCGCCAGGCGTAGCCCGATCTCGGCGAGTTCGCCAAGATCGGCCTGTGGCGACGTAATGACTGTTGGAGAATGGCCCTGCGCCAGTATCAAGCATTTTTGCCGATCTCTATCCTCGTCTTCGCAAGGCCCGTACCCTGCGCCGGCTAAGTCCGGAAGGTCGGCGTGTACGGTGACTCCGTCAAGATACTGAGGGATCTCGATGTCAAGCACCCCAGCCGCGTCGAGTACCTGGCGAAAGCGTTCGGCGTCAATCTGAAACTGGACGCCGCTCCCGATCTTTATCCTGTAAGTCGGATCCCCAAGTTGATTCGTCGGTAAGCGAAGAGGGTAGCCCAGAGCCTCCTCCGCCTCGGCGCGAGTATCCGGCTCAAGATCTTCGTTTCGGGGCTCAATCGTGGTGACGTTGTCCGCGGCCGCTTCAATGAAAGCTTGGAACTGATTCTCAGAGAAACGTCCCTCGATCATATTCTTGTCGATCGTCAAGACGGCGACGCGCTCGACTCTTAACAGCCCTAGTAAACGCTGCGCAGTTGCTCTGGCGGGCGGCCAACCGAACAACAGCGCCGTGATCGCCAGTCCCGCGGCGAGCGCTGCCCAGGCCGGGCGAGCGGATCGCCAGACTGGAGCACGATTGATCTCGGTTTCAAGTGCGTTCCACGCCTGGCGATGATTCTGCCCTTCGTCGGAATCGCCCAGTGAGTCAAGTAGGCCCGTGGCAAATGAGCGGGTCTTCTGAATCCGCTCTAGGCGTTCCGTTAGCAGCCGGTCCGTTACAAGAGCGGAGCGGATCTCGTCGATTTGCTCGGCGGTGAGTTCCTCGTCGATGAAAGATCTCAGGTCGGCGTCAGTAATGGTCATCAGAATTCCTCCCTGCCAAACGTTCGTTCGTAGCGGCGTCCGAACTCAGCCTCGGCGCGCCCCAGTAGCGCTCCGATTGATGTCGCTTGCAGGTCGAGAGCGACCGCGATTTCGGCGTACGAATAGCCGCTATGGCGCATCAGCAGTAGTTGAGCCTGACGCGGCTTTAGTTCGGCCAAGATTGATCGAACACGCTCGGAGCGTTCGCTGGCGAGTACCCCGTCGAGCGGGGTCGAGGCGGTTTGGCCCTGTTCGTCCGCGGCGAGCGTCTCGTTGCGCGTCCGCCGCGACGATGCGCGAAGTGCGTCTAGGCCGAGCCGCGTCGCAGTGCGGTGGAGCCAGGCGCGAGTGTTGTGTCCTGCCCCGCTAATCTCGGGGCGCTCGTGCAATCGGCGGAACGTTTCGAGGGCGTGCTCCTCGGCACTCGCCCGATTGCCGAGCATTTTCTCAAGAAGTCTGACGACCTCGGGGTATCGTTCGGAAAAACAATTTCGAAGGCGCGCTTATCCCATCCGTTCGCGGCAACCTCACGGTTGGAAACTAACTGTCCGATGGTGAGCTCCATTCCGCCTCTGTATATAAAACGCCTCCCGAGCGTTTATTGTGACAGCGACGAGTGGCGTGATTGCGTTCCGGGGATGTGCCGATATTGCGTGGACTTCGTTATCCTTAGCCAATGCGTTTGACGGTGTTGTTACTTCTTTGTTGCTTTGCGTTGCTCGGGCAGGTCGATCAGAAGCGCCTAGATAACGCGGCCTCCGAGCCCCAGAACTGGCTTACTTACAACGGCTCATACATGAGCCAGCACCATAGCGGGCTCAAGGGCATCAATCTTTCGAACGCTAGAGATCTCGAACTGAAGTGGGTATACCAAGCGGCCTCGACCGACAAGTTTCAGACGACGCCGCTAGTCGTCGATGGGGTCATGTACCTCACCGAGCCGCCCAATAAATTGGTCGCGCTCGACCCGACGAGCGGCCGCGAGTTCTGGGTTTATGAGCATCAATTGCCTAGCCAGGTGTATCCGTGCTGCGGCAGCGTCAATCGTGGCGCGGCGGTATTTGGGAATACCATATTCTGGGGCACGCTTGATGCCAAGTTGCTGGCGATAGACGCCAAGACGGGCGAAAAGCAGTGGGAGACCACCGTTGTCGAAAACTACGCGGACGGCTATTCGCTGACCGTCGCTCCTCTGGTGATTAAAGACAAGGTCATCGTCGGAACCGCCGGGGGCGAGTTTGGCATCCGCGGATTCTTGGCCGCGTACGATGCGACGACCGGCGAGCAGGTTTGGAAATTCAAGACGATTCCGGAACCGGGCGAGCCCGGGCACGAGACTTGGGAGAACGACGCTTGGAAGACCGGCGGCGGCTCGATTTGGCTTACCGGTTCGTATGATCCGGAATTGAATTTGACGTACTGGGGAGTGGGGAATCCCTCGCCGGACTGGAACCCCGATGTGCGTCCCGGCGACAACCTCTACACCGATTCTGTGATTGCGCTCGATGCTGACAGCGGCGAGTTGAAGTGGCATTTCCAGTTCACACCGCACGACGAATGGGACTGGGACTCGGTGCAGATCCCCGTACTTGCCGACATCGAGTGGGAAGGCGAGATGCGCAAACTGATGCTTTGGGCAAACCGCAACGGTTTCTACTACGTGCTCGACCGAGCGACCGGAAAATTCCTACACGGCAAGGCCTTCGTCAAACAGACCTGGGCGGCGGGGTTGGACGAAGATGGGCGTCCGGCGAAAATTCCGGGTATGGGCCCGAGTGAGCACGGTACGTTGACCTGGCCGGGTGTTCAAGGCGGCACCAACTGGTACGCGCCGTCATACAGCCCGGTCACAAACTTGTTTTATCTGGCGGCGTGGGAAGACTACTACAGCATCTATTACAAGTGGGACCAAGAGCACGAACCAGGAAAACGATACCTAGGGGGAAGTCCGAAGGGCGTGATCTCTTCGACGAGACGCAAACGCTTCATGAATTTCACCATGGAAGACGGTTATGGCGCCGTGCGGGCGCTGAATCCGATTACCGGCGAAAAGGTTTGGGAGTTTGCGATGACCGATGTGAGCGACAGCGGGCTGCTGAGTACGGCTAGCAATGTGCTATTTTCCGGCAGCCGTGAAGGCCATTTCTTCGCTCTAGACGCCCGTGATGGGAACCTGCTGTGGACGCGTTACCTCGGCGGTCAAATCGCAGCTTCGCCGATTACCTATGAGGTCGCTGGCGCACAATATGTGACCGTCGCCGCGGGCCGCGCGGTTTTCACGTTCGCGCTGCCGCGATAGCGGGACAGTAGTTAATAGGCTCGGGCGGCTAACCCTCGCCGGTCAAATTCTGGCTACGGGCTATCCTGGTCAGAAGATGTTCCTTAGGATTCTGACACACCCGATTTTCATGAGTCTCAATTTTCACATGCCGATGATTGTAGACCTCTCTCACCCGTTGATTATGTTGGAGGGTGAGAACGGATCGGGCAAGTCGACGCTGCTTCACTCGATTTACTACGCCCTGCGCGGCGAGGTTGTCGACAATTTCGTTTACAAACTCGATAAACGCGACAAGGAGGTCGGTAAGGTATTGCTGTTCGATGCGGAACAGCACAATCCGCGCAACAAGCCGGAGCTGTTTGACGATGACCCCGCGATGCACGAGTTCATTCAAAGCGCGAGTCACGGGCAAGTGATGCTCTCGCTGTTTCAGCAGACGTTTCCGGCGTTACCTGAAGGCTCGGTGTTGCTATTGGATGAACCGGAGATGGCTTTGTCGCAGTCGAATCAGCGGCGCATTCTCAAAATGCTCAAGGAACTCGTCGATCAGAAAAAGTTCCGTATTATCGCCGCGACGCACTCGCCCCACTTGCTTGCCGCGCCCGAGACTTACGTTATCAATCTCGACAAGGCCGTGAATCGCAACGTCACGACCGGCCCGATGGGAATGGAAGGCGCTTCGACGATTCAGTAGCGGTTGACGGCGTCGAAGAAACGAATCGCCTGCTCTTGCGCCCAAAAACGTTGGGCACCTTTCGCTAGAAACGCGGCGTGACCGCCGTGCGACTCGGCGAGGAGATTTATCCACGGATTCGCGTCGAATATTGAGTCGCGGAACACTTCGAACGGGATGTAGGGGTCGTCGTGGGCCTGGATTACTAGCGAGGGGACGCGGATTTGATCGAGGAAGCCCGCGCACGAGCACTGCTCATAGTAGTGGGCGGCGTCGCGAAAGCCGAATGCCGGAGCTGTGAACTTGTCGTCAAATTTCCAAATTGAGTTCACGCCGGAGAAGTCCGGCTGAGGATACGTCTCGGGCATGACGCGGGCCTTGCGTCTCATCGTCGCTCGCAACTGTCGTAGGAAGCGCTGTTCGTAGACCCAGTTGCGCGATTCACCGATTCTCATCGAGCAGGCATCGAGCCGAATTGGCGGCGATATTGCGGACACCGCGCGAACGTGTGGCGGCGGCTCTTCGCCCCACTCTCCCGCCAGCTTCAACACCATGTTTCCGCCCATTGAAAAGCCGAGCAGGAATAGCGGCCTGGGGGCGAGCTGCTCGACGACCTGACGGAGATCTGTGGTTAGCCCGGAGTGATAGAGGGTAGGCGAAAGGTGTTCCGTGCCCCCGCAGTTGCGCACGTTAAGACGTACTAAGTCGAAGCCTGCTTCGAGCGCGAGCTGACCGCTCGAAAGCATGTAGGGGGCGTGGTCGCAGGCGGTCAGCCCGTGCACCGAGAGTACGGTAGCCCGCGCTTCAACGGGTGTATCGTTCGACTGAAAATTCAGCCGCCCCAACACCTGGGTATCGGGCTCGGTCTGGAAAAGGCGCGATTGCGAGGGCCAGCGCTGCTCATCGAGAGCGGCCGGCCAATAGCGGCCCGCAATGGTTTGCATGTCGCCTTGCCGAAACAAGGGGTTGAACGAGAGCCGCCAATCGTCGCGGTCGAATACCGTGTGCGAAGCTCGCGGCACCGGTAGCGGGCTGGAAACTCTAATCGCTGGCGCCCGGCCGCTCGGCTAGCAACTCGCCAAATTCCTTGCGCATTTGGGCTTCTTGATCAGCCCAAAATACGCGGTCTTTGCCGGGGTGCTCGTAGCGAATAACTCCGTTGCGGTCGACAATCAGCATGTAGGGGACGAAGGCACGAGCTGCTATCGACATATCCGCGAAGCGTTTCCACTCCGAGCTGGTTGAAACACCGATAGGGAATTTTACGCCGTGCTTGCGCTCGAATGCGTCGATGTTGCCCGGGGCGGTCGGATTCACCGCGCAGCCTACAATTCCAAGGCCCTTCGACTTCAATTCCGCGTAAATTGGCCCCATCAGTTCAGAAGTGTTTTGGCAGTGCCGGCAGTCTGTCGAGAACCACATAACCGCGACTACTTTGCCTTTGAGCGCCGCAAGCGTTAGAGTCTCACCCGCTGTGGTTTTTAGCTTAAGTTCCGGCGCGTCTCGAGGGACATCCCCGGCGGACAGGAGTACTGCTGAAAGAACTGCAAAGAGGCTAAAGCGTAAGATTCTCATGGCTATTTTTTGACTGAGCGAAATTTCTATCAGTCAATTTATCATACGGTCGACTTGGACATGTTAGGTTAGACGCGCGAAGAGTCATTCCGGAAGTCACACACCGAATGATGAGGGCGTCGCGCGTTCGATACTGGTCCGCCAATTACCTTGAGACGATCGATTCGGCGTAAAGCAGGTCGCCCGTTAGGCCGTCAAAGTATTGGAAAACCGCCTGCGGGTTCTCGTATGCCACCCAGCGATCGCCGTCGTCGTTGGGATTGTTGAAGACGTTATTGACTTGCACCACGCAATAAACCGGACGTTTGCGCCAGTCATTGGGCGTACCGTTGACGATGAAGCTCGACCAGCGAATCTCAGTATCGCGGCCGAACGAATCGTAGTAGCCGGAGTTGGGACGGTTGCCCTCCGAGCTGAGCGGGTGGTTGGTCGAGTTATGTGGACCCGAGGCGAATTCCCAGACGCGGTCAGTGACCTTGATAGCGAAGCTGTTATGCAGATCACCGGTTAGGACGAAGACGGGTTTGCCGAGGTTGTCCCAAAATTTGATGAGGTCCTCTCGCTCCCACAGGAATGCAGTCCAGGCGTCGTCTTTGTTGACCTCTGAGATGTTGGCGTTGCCTGTGCCCCCGACATGTGAAATCGAGAAATTGACCGTCGAAACGAGGAAGAGAAAGTCCGCGTCGGAGGCGGCCATTTCGGACTTCAGCCAGGCCTTCTGAGTTTCACCGAGCATTGTCCGGCCGACCTTTCCGCGATCGGTGGTGTCGTGCATCATGCGATACGAACGAGTGTCAACGAAGAAGAAATCAGAGTTGGCGACGCTCATCTTGAAGTACGAACGACGCCCAACGGAGTAGGTCGCGCTGCCATCCGCGTCCGCGGCCGGGCTGACCCGCAAAGTATTCTTGTCGACGACTTCGACGATTTCGTAGACCTTGGAGTTCGGGTCGCCGCCCACCTCGTCGGGGTCGCTGCCGTCGGTGTTGGGGTCGAGCAACATCATTCCCCAGTCGGGCGTGCCCCAGTGAACGTGCAGTGTCGACTCTTTGTCGAGGTCGGTGAAATCGGCATCGGGGTCGGTGAGGATGTCGCTGCCGGCTTCAAGATTCGCCGTGCCGTAGACAATGTCACGGGTTGGAGGCACGGGGTTGCTCCAGCCCAGATAGTCGTACCAGGCCTTGGTTCCGACATCGCGGAAAACGGCGCGGCGGTTGCGTCTACCGGGCTCCGCCGAGCCGTAGATATCGTTCAAGATTTCGTGATCGTCGAACGTGTAATACGACGGCACGTTGCGATGCCAGTCGCGCAGGTTCTTGGCCTTGTTGAAGAAGTCTTTGTAGTTTTCCCAGACGCCCGTGATGTTGGGCATCAGGCTGACCACTCGCGGTGTCGCTGATTCATCGATGCCCGTTTGTTCGCGCCACTGTTCGGGGCTGTAGCCGCGCGTGTCGTTCTCGTAGAGCCAGTCGCCGTTCAGAATGGCGAAATCAATTTTGCTCTTTGCCTCTTGGCTGACCAGATTGCCCATCATCGTCCCGTGAGTGGTCATGGCGGCGCCGATTGGACTTCCGCTTGGATTTTGGTTGTTGCCACAGGCGAACTCGAAGCGGAAATTATAACGGCCACCCGGGTTGAGGTCGGTATTAAGAGCCGCCGTGTCGGGTAACGTGTGGAACGACCCGGAGCGTTCTTCGTCGTTGGCCGGCGCGTCTCCCAGGCCAATTTCGTAGAAGTACTTTGTATCCGCCGTTAGGCCTTCGATCAGCACCCAGCCCGTGTTGTCGCTTGCGAGTTCCGTGTTCGCGATTGCAGTCGAAGTCAGTTGATCGGCGTCGGTTCCGTAGAATACTTTGAAGTCCGTCGGCTCGGAGGTGCGGGCCCAGACTCCGATGTGGTCCACGCCGGCGCGGCCGATCGAGGGTCCGTGGGTGATTGAGATGCCGCCGGTGCTAGGCGCATCTGATTGTGGTCCGCATGCCAGTGTCGAGGCTAGGAGAATCGTCAGGAAAATCATCGGCGTTCGCATGTCTCCGAGAGGTTAGCAAAACCGTGATGTATTCGGTCGAGTGATTCGATGAGCCCGATGATTGCTTTGAGCTGCCGGCGGAGACCCGCCACAAATTTCTTGTTGCGGTGCCCCGTCGGGCTCGATCGGACAATGATGGCGCGTCGGTTTTCCGGGCGCGTCGCCGACCCGTAGCAGCAGTTGATTCCTGCGCTACATTGAGAGCCATGAAGCGATCGGCTTTAGCGCTTGCCGGCTCAGTATTGCTTGCGTGTTCCGCGCCGACTCCCGAGCCTGCTTCCCCTGCAATGAACTACCGCGACAAAGTCGATGACTACGTTTCGTTCAAACTCGAAGCCGATACCGGCGCGTTATCTGACAAACAGCGGCAAATGCTGCCGTTGTTGATCGAGGCGGCGCAGTTGATGGACGGATTGTTTTGGCGACAAACGTACGGCGATCCGGCGGAGCTTTTGGGCAGCATCGACGACCCTGACGCGCGCCGATTCGCCGAGATCAACTACGGGCCTTGGGATCGGCTGGGCGACAACGCACCGTTTCTCGACGGCGTCGGCGCAAAGCCGGCGGGCGCGCGTTTCTATCCGGAGGACATGACGAAAGAGGAGTTTGAGGCCGCGGCCGCGAACGATGAATCGCTCAAAAGCTTGTACACATTTGTCCGTCGCGGGAGCGATGGTGGGCTAGTTTCCGAGCCGTACGCCGATGTTTTTCAAAGCGAGCTCGAGACTGCGGCTGGATTGCTGCGCCAGGCCGCCGAGCTTGCCGACGACTCCGGCTTCAAAAAGTACCTCGAGCTTCGCGCCGAGGCGCTTTTGAGCGACGACTACCAACCGAGCGATTTCGCTTGGATGGAGATGAAAGACAACGATCTCGACATCGTCATCGGTCCGATTGAAACCTACGAAGATCAGCTATTCGGGTATAAGGCTGCATTCGAAGCGTACGTTTTGGTCAAGGACAAGGAATGGAGCGGCCGGCTGGCGAAGTATACGTCGATGCTGCCCGAGTTGCAGGACGGGTTGCCGGTACCGGACGCATACAAGCAGGAAGAACCGGGCACGGGGTCGGACCTCAATGCCTACGACGTCGTTTACTACGCGGGTGATTGTAATGCGGGTGCGAAAACGATCGCGATCAATTTGCCAAATGACGAAGAAGTGCAACTGCGCTTGGGCGCGCGTCGTCTACAACTCAAGAACTCTATGCGCGCGAAGTTCGACATGATTTTGATTCCGATTGGCGATGCTCTGATCGCTGAAGAGCAACGCGAGCGCATCCAGTTCGACGCGTTCTTTGCCAACACGATGTTTCACGAGGTCGCGCACGGGCTGGGGATCAAGAACACGCTCGACGGGAAGGGCACCGTTCGCGAAGCGCTCAAGGAAAAAGGCTCGTCGCTTGAAGAGGGCAAGGCCGATATCTTGGGCCTCTATATGGTGACGAAACTCAGTGAAAAGGGCGAACTTGGTGACGCCGACCTGAGGGACAACTACGTAACGTTTTTGGCCGGGATCTTTCGGTCTATTCGGTTCGGGGCTTCTAGCGCGCACGGTGTGGCGAACACCTTGCGTTTCAACTTTTTCAAAGAGGCCAGCGCATTTACGCGCGACGAATCGACGGGGACGTATGGCGTTAATTTCGACAAGATGCAGGCGGCGGTCGATGCCCTTTCGGAGAAGATTCTGCGGCTTCAGGGCGATGGCGACTATGATGGCGCGGTCGCATTTTTGAACGAGATGGGCGCTATCGATGCCCAGCTTCAGGCTGACCTTGATCGCTTGGGCGAAGCGAACATTCCGGTTGATGTTGTGTTCGAACAGGGGCAGTTCAATTGAAGCGAGTGCTGCCAATCCTGGCCGTTCTAGCGATCGCCGCGGTTCCACCAGCGACGGCCGAGACGTGGAAGAACGTCAAGCGGATTGTCGCGGTGGGCGATGTTCACGGTGACTATGGGCAGTTCACAGCGATTCTAAAACAAGCCGGCCTACTCGATGACAACGATGATTGGGTTGGGGGCGACACGCACCTGGTCCAAACGGGCGATGTGCCCGACCGTGGGCCAGATACGCGTAAGATCCTCGATCTGCTGATGAAGATCGAGAAGCAGGCCCGCAAGGCCAAGGGCTACGTGCACTGTTTGATCGGCAATCACGAAGCGATGAATATGTACGGTGACCTGCGCTACGTCATCCCCGCGGAGTTTGCATCGTTTGCGCCCGACGAGAAGGAAAGCGAACGCACGAAAGCGTTACAAGCCCATCTCAAACAACTCGAAAAGCAGGCCAAGGCCGAGGGACGCTCGCCTCCGGGTGATGTCGAGAGCGCCTCGTGGCAGGCCGCGCATCCGGTGGGCTGGTTCGGGCATCGAAAGGTGTTCGACCCGGCAGGCAAGTACGGCCGTTGGCTGGCCGGACACAATGTCATCATTCGCATCAACGATGTAGTGTTCTTGCACGGCGGAATCGGTCCCAAGTACGCGGACATGAAAATTTCGGAAATCAACTCGCTTGCTAGTGCCGAGTTGCACGATCTTTCACGACTGCCCGGTGGACTGCTCGACGACAGTGCCGGCCCGTTGTGGTATCGCGGACTCTCGCAAGGCGACGAGGCAACCGAGCGGACGCACCTCGACCACTTCTTGGAGCTGAATAAGGCGTCGCGCATGGTTGTCGGCCACACCGTAACCGCGGGAACGGTCATTCCTCGAATCGACGGCAAGCTCTTGATGATCGACGTAGGGCTGGGAACAGCTTACGGTGCCCACGAAGCTTGTTTGCTGATCGACGACGGCGAATATTTTGCGATTCAGCGCGGCGAGAAGCTAGAAATTCCTTTGAGCCCAGGCGATTCACTGGTAAGCTACTTGCGGGCGGCCGCGAAACTCGAGCCCCAGCCTACTCCTTTGCTCCAATTGCTGAGGACGCTGGAGTCCAAATCGGGCATCGCTCAATAGGGAGGGCGTATGTCACGACGGATGTGGTTGCCGGCGGCTTTGGCGGCGTGCGCGGTTGTACTCTCGGCCGAAGATCCTGGCGAATGGACTCGGTCGCAGCAAGAGGAGTTCCTTCGCGAAGCAAAGGTCGTCGAAAGCAAAAAGGCGCCGAGCGGAATAACGAGGTCAAGTCGTCTCACTCTTGAGCGCAACGGCGTTCGCCACGATGCTCACTTCCAATCGATCAACGAGCGGAAGATCGAGTTCCAATCCGCTCAAGGCACGGAGCTCAATTTCAAAGACAACTACAAGTACAACATCGCGGCGTACCGACTCGACCAGATGCTCGGTCTTGACTTTGTGCCCACGTCAATTGAGCGCAAAGTTCCCCAGGGTTGGGGCGCTGTGACATGGTGGGTAGACGACTTCTTGATGGTTGAAAAGGACCGTTGGCAGAAGAAAATCGAGCCGCCGAACAAGGAGCTCTGGAATCAGCAGATGCGCCGCATCCGGGTGCTCAACGAACTGATTTACAACACTGATCCTAACCTTGGAAATTTCGTTATTGACAAGGACTGGAAGATTTGGTCCATTGACTTCACACGCGCTTTTCGCACGCAGCGACGTATTCGCAGCAAGAAAAATCTGGTATCGATCGATCGTGAGTGTGTCGCGGCGGTGAAAGCGTTGACCTCGGAAACATTAACTGCTCGACTTGAGGACATACTGACGAAGACCGAGATTCGGGGGCTTTTGGCGCGCCGCGATCTGATACTCGAATTCTTTGACGAGCGCGCCGCCAAACTCGGCGAAGACATCGTGTTTTATGATTGGGAAGTCGCTAGCCCGTAGGCCGCAAGGGCCAATTTCGGGTCTCTTCTCTCTCTCTTGACAGACCGCTCGCAACCCTCTAGTTGGGTCGACCGCTTTCTCGATAGCCGGCCGCGGGTCGCGCTGGCGTATCTGCTGGCCACGCTTGGGATGACCTATCCGCTGGTGCTCAACTGGCGGTCCGCTTTGCCCGCGGGCGCGGGCGATGTCTGGCAGAACTACTGGAATTTCTGGTGGTGGAAGAAATGCCTGTTGGAAGGGCTCAACCCGTACCACTCCGACTATCTGTTTTACCCGTTCGGCGTCGACCTGGTGTTTCACACGCACTCGGTTTTCAACCAAATCGCGGCGATGCCGGTGAATCTGCTCTTCGGGGAAGCCGCGGCTTACAACTTCTGCGTCCTCTTGGCGTTGTCGCTGTCGGGCTTCGGCGGATACCTTTTTGTGCGCGAACTGACGGGCGACGCGCGCGCTGGGTTCTTAGCTGGTTTGGTGTTCGCCTATTTCCCACAACACATCGAGCAGACGCTTGAGCATCTGAACTTGTTCTCGACACAGTTCATGCCGCTCACGCTGCTCTACGCGGTGCGCTGGACGCGTGGACAACGCCAGATCGACGCGGTAGCGCTCGGTGTGTGTTTTGCGCTGAACGTGTTGTGCGGCTGGCACCTGGGTCTGAAGATGACGCTCGTGCTGATCCCCTGGGGGTTTTGGCTGCTGTGGACCAAACGGGTGGAGGTCGCGGCGGCGGCCCGCGGGTTGGCGATCGCATCGGCTACGGCGTCGCTGCTGGTACTTCCGGCGGTACTTCCACTATTTGCGAAAATTGCCGGCGGAGCCGACTACTATCTCAAAGCGCCGGTACCTCGGGGGATCGACGCTTCATACCTGTTTACCCCTATTTTTGCGCACCCGGCTTTCGGGTCATGGGTAGCGCCGGCTTATCTGGAACGGGCCTACCAAGCTTCAGGTTTTATCTGTTACTTGGGCTTTGCGCCTCTCGCGTTGGCCGCCGTGGCGATCGCGACAAGGCGGCGTCACGCGGCCGTTTGGACAACCCTGTTTCTGGTGTCGCTGGTGCTCGCACTCGGTAAAAATCCATTCTGGGACGGAGAGCTGATCGAGTCGATCACGCTGCCATTCGCACTTCTGGCGAAAATTCCTATCGTTGAAAACCTTCGTGTCGCGAATCGGTTTCTGATCCTCACTAGCCTCGCGCTCGCGGCCCTGACCGGCCTAGGATGGTCGGCACTCGCACAGAAGCCTCGTTGGCTGTTTCCCGTGGTGTCGGCGGTAATCCTTTTTGAGTACCTGTGGCTGCCGTTTCCGGTTAAGAGGGTCGAGCGGCCGCGGCTACCGAGCGAAATCGCCGCGCGAGGGGGCGGCGTCCTAGATATTCCGTTTCACCAGAGAAATCGCACGGTCAGCAACATGCTTCTGCAAACTGTTCACGGACTGCCGATCGCCGGCGGTTACCTGAGCACGTATCCACCTGAGGTGATCGAGGCATTGGCGGGCGAGCCGGCCCTGGCCGAATTGGCCGAGATACCGTCAGCAACTATCGATACCAAGCGGCTTGTCGATCTCGGAATCCACACCGTCGTACTGCACAAATACCGCCGCGCGAGCTATGGCAAAAGCGCGGTTGCGGCTGTCGCCGCGGGCGATATTCTTGGACGCAAAGACGCGATTCGCTTGGGCGGCGTGCCTGACGAAGTGATGGATTCGATTCGGTCGCAACTCGTGCAACAACAAGCCGGGCCGCCGGCGTTTGAAGACGAGCGATTCGCAGTTTTCTACCTCGATTGAGCGTGATCGTTTGACTTAACTCTTAGCGGTCGTGGCCCGATCACGGCTGTTCCGCTCTGGGCTCAACCATCGCCTCGATCCACTCGCGTAGATCGTGGTCGCGAAAGGCGACATCCGCGGTCACGACTTCCAGGCCGTCGAACGTTGCGGCGGGAGTGATGCGAAATCGCAGCCGATCTTCAGTCAGAGCAGAGACGGCAAGTTCGGCTGAGGCAGGCTCGCAGCTCCAACCTTCAGGCACCTTCGGGGTCACGCGGTACGTTTCCGTTTCGCTCAAGTGATTGAACACCACCGCGTATAGGTCGAACGGGCGGCCTGGCTCGGCGTCGAGCCCATAGGGATAAAACCGCGCCCATTGCTCATCGGTGCCAAAGTTTGGGTCTTCCCACGGAACTAGTTCGGCAATGACCTGCTTCTTGGTCTCCAAAACGTTGCGCATGAAAGCGAGCTGCTCGTCGTCATATCGAAACGACTCGTCGATGTGCTGATTGACCAGCAGGTAGTCACCCTCGATGGCGTCGATGATGTTTAGACAGCGGAAGTGCCCGAGTTTCGGATGTAAGAGGTGGCGATTGAGAAAGCAGTAGTCGTCGAGGCCTGACGGACTGAACGAGTCGCCGATAAAAAAGAAGCGCTCCCCGTTGTCGCGGCGGACATCGAGCCCACCGTGAAAAATAGCCTGGCCCGGGTAATAGGTATAGGTGAACTCGAATTCCTGCCAGCGCAGCTTTTGGCCTTCCTCGAATGCCTGTACCGGCCGGATGGGATTTCGGGTCATTGCCGGCATGTGATACGCCGCGGGGTTTTCTAAAATATCTTTGACTTCAGAGCCCGAGTAGACCGGACAGCGCTGCCGATCGGCCATCGCCTGCACAAAGTCGGTGTGATCGTCATGGAAGTGGGTGACGAAAATGCCCTCGAGCTTGTCGAAGACGCCACGCTCTTGCAATGCGTTTATTTCGTCGAAAATTTGCTGACTACCGCAATCGATCAAGAAAGCCGAGCCGTTGTCGGAAATGATCAAACGCGACGTCCCAAACTTGTGCCACCAGCGCGGCGGAGTTTGCCGCAACTGGGTCGCCATCGGCATCCAGTCGATTTCACGCTCGCCAAGTATGCGCCGGGCGCGCTGGCGCAAGTTGTCTTCGCCCCAATACCAGCGCAAGGCGTCGGTCTGAAAGTATGCGCTGAACAGGCGCTCGATGCGGTCGATCAAAGTGCTGATCGCTTCGGCGGGGTTGTGGATCAGCGGGCCGTGCGCGGGAACGAGTATGTCCGGCTCGCGTGCCGCTAGAGTTCGCAAACTCTTAAGAAGATCCGCCGCGCGCGCCGCATAGCCGTGATAGCCGCGAGTTTCGGTTTCTCCAATCGCGTCCTGCAGGCTATAGAGATCGAAGATGCGGCCGCCGTCGTAAATTAGATCGCCAGTGAAGGCGACAAGTTTACTGTCAAGCTCGACTAAGTACGAAACAGATCCGCGCGTGTAGCCGGGCGTGTCTAGTACTTCGAATTCGAGGCCACGCCAATCGATCGTACGCCCGCCGCGCGCAGCATCATCAATGGGTAGCGCAGTCGTTACTATCTTGGTGGACTGTTGGGCGTAGTCATGGAAGCGGTCGTCCCGAAACCGCCGCCAGAAGTCCTCGGCGCCGTCGAAATAGCCGCTTTCGGTCACCGGCGCGGTCACACGCGCGCCGCTTTCAACCAGGGCCCGCCCGGCCCAAACGACATCGCGGCGGTGATGCGTAAATAGAACTTTCTCGGCAGTGGCTAGCTCTCCGGTGGGGTCTCCGTAGACGACGAGGTTGGCCCCGTCGCGTGTGATGACGGCGCCGTTGACAGCACCGTCGAGCATTCGAATTTCGTCAGGCAGGCGGATTGCCGGCTCGACGCAGCCCGCTAGGCACGCAACGCCCACGACTAGAGCTAGCCGATGATGTCTTATTCCGAACATGCCTTTAACGGACATAGTCGCGATAGCTCACAGCCGAGCGCGCTGGTTGGGTACGTGGCTCGGTTCGATTGGCCTTGAACCAGGTTTCGAATTCCTCAACAATTTCGGGGTTCCGCGCGGCCAGGTCTGTGGTTTCACCGAGGTCGGTGCGAAGGTCGAATACCTCTAGCGGCTTCGACATATCATTTTGAACGAGCTTCCAGCGGCCCTTCCGAGCCCCGCGTCGAACGATACCGCGCTCCGCTCCGCCGATCAGCTCCCAGTAGAGCCACTCGTGTTGCGCCTGGCCTTCACCCGTCAACTCGGGAACGAATGAGATCCCATCTGTTTTCGGCAACTCGTCAACTTCCGCGATCTCAGCCAAGGTTGGCATCATGTCGGGGAAGTAGGTGATGTGGTCGGTCACGGTACCCGGCTGAACCTTGCCAGGCCAGCGGACGATCTGTGGAACCCGCAGTCCACCCTCATACATCGAACCTTTGAAACCCTGCAATGGTCCGCTCGCCTCGAAGAACACTTCGTTGACGTCGTAGGCTGATTGCGCGCCATTGTCGGAGTTGAAGATAACGACGGTGTCGTTGGTGAGCTCAAGCTCCTCCAGCAGCGCCAGCAGTCCGCCGACATCGCGATCGAGGTGCGAAACCATCGCGGCGTAAGTGGCCTTAGGGGTCGGTGAGACGATGTAGCCTACGCGCTTCTCTTGAAAGCCCGGAATCTCTTGCCAGCGTCCAAAGTACTGTTCTAGTGATTCGTTCGGCACCGCCAATTCGACGTGCGGAATCGTGACCGGCAGGTAGCAGAAAAACGGCTGATCTTTATTCTTGCGAATGAAGTACCGCGCGCGTTCGATCAACGCATCGTGCGAGTACTGGCCGCGTTTACCGCCCTCGTTCCAGGGCAACATCATCTGGCCGTAGTTGAACGTCAGCCAGTAGGGGTAGAAAAAATGGGCGTGAACCTGGTGGAGGTAGCCAAGAAAATCGTCAAACCCTTGGCGCAGTGGATTGCCCGGGCTATCTTGCAGGCCCAGTCCCCACTTGCCGTATCCACCGGTCGCGTAGCCCGCACCTTTGAGAACCTCGGCGATCGTGACGTCTTCGTCAGAGATGTGCGCGTCGCCGAGATTTCCGCGCACCGGTGTATGCCCACCGTGAAGACCCGTCATCAATACTGATCGTGACGGGGCGCAAACGGTCGATCCTGCGTACGCCTGGGTAAACCGCATTCCTTCGGCGGCTAGCCTGTCGATGTTGGGCGTTTCGATCTTTGTGCCGCCATAGTCCTTGAGGTGGCCGTACCCCAGGTCGTCGGCCATGATGTAGACGATGTTCGGAGGCCGCGCCTCTGACACCGTAGTGAACAGCAACGGCACGGCGAGCAGCAGCGCGCGAAATCTCATGACACCCATTGTTGCAGCGAACCTCAGGGTTTTGCGACAGCAGTATGGCGAACTGCCAAGGGAGTAGATATGCTTGAAGAATTTAAAAATTCGCAATGCGCGGAAATGTGGTCGACATGGCCGTCGGCATCGTTATCGGAGCTGCGTTTGGCAAGATTATCACCTCGTTCGTCAAAGACATCCTGATGCCTCCGATTGGAATGTTTATGGGTGGGGTCGACTTTTCGAACTTATTTATTAACCTCGGAGAAGGACATTTCGACACACTCGCCACGTGGTGAGAAATGAGGGCCTAGGAATTTCCCTGGTACCAACGGCCCAGGTAGCCTAAGGGCTATGCCTAGTCGTTAGGTGTTCTTGACTACCGGTTTCAAACCTTGGTGCCAGAGAAAAAAGGTACCGGCGATCCGTAGCCAGAATCTCGTTGTTCGCGTAGACTCAGTTTCGTTGAGGCAATCCAGCGGGCCCACTATGAGCAAAACAGGCTACTCCGAACACGATCTATTAAAGCAGGCAATCTTGCTCTATGACGACGGGGAAAAGATAAAAGCGCAGTTCATTCTTCGCGTGGCGTCTGATATGAACCCAGAGAGCAAGAAAGTTTGGCTTTGGCGCGCTGGAGTTTCCGAAACCCGCCAGGAAGCCGTCGGATACCTCGATGAGGTTCTAAAAATCAATCCCCAACATGAAGTAGCGAATGCATGGAAACAACGATTCCTAGAAGAGGAAGTTTCCGAGTCGATTGCTGCTCTCGAAACGGTGGGAGAGCCCGGAGTGAGCCCTGGCGGCGGTGCCGGCGCCTCAATAGAATCGTCTCAAGCGGAACCCACCGCCATCTCGGGCGACTCCGAAATCAAGCAGCTAGTGTAGTGCGTCAATCAGATTGAACCTTAAGAAGAGCGGCTTTGCCGCGCTTGACCTTCTCAAGGGTGTCGGAAGCGGTAGCAGTCCAGATGAAGGGCTTGGGCTGCTGATTGTGTCGAGCGATGTAGTCTTCGATGGCGGTGGTGAGTTCGCCGACGCTACGAAAGACACCGTGGCGGATGCGCTTATCGGTGAGGTCTCGGAAGAACCTCTCCACCATGTTCAGCCACGACGCTGAGGTGGGCGTGAAATGGACGTGGAAGCGTTTATTGCGCTGCAGCCAGCGTTTCACCGTGGCGTGTTTGTGAGTGGCATAGTTGTCCACGATCAAATGGATCTGCTTGTCCTTGGGGGTCTGGTTTTCAAGCAAGCGCAAGAAGCGCAGCCATTCTTGGTGGCGGTGCTTGGGCATGCAGGTTCCGATCACCGAGCCGTCGAGCGTGTTGAGCGCGGCGAACAAGGTGGTTGTGCCGTTGCGTTTGTAGTCGTGGGTCATGGTCCGGCCGCGTCCCTTTTTCAGGGGCAGGCCGGGCTGGGTGCGGTCGAGGGCTTGAATCTGTGACTTCTCGTCGAGGCAAAGAACGAGGGCATGCTCGGGCGGGTTGAGATAAAGTCCGATGATGTCGTCGAGTTTTTCGGCGAAGCGCGGGTCGTTGCTGAGTTTGAAGGTCTTGACGCGATGCGGCTTGAGGCCGTGGGCGCGCCAAATGCGACCCACGGTGGAGGCGCTGACGCCGACCGCGGCGGCCATCGTGCGGCGGCTCCAATGGGTGGCGTTGGCTGGCGTTTCGCGGGTCGTCTTGTGGATGATCTGTTGCACTGTTGGGGAGCAGATGGCGGGCTTACGGCCGGGCCGCGGGGCGTCCTTTTCGATGCCGGCGACGCCGGATTCAAGAAAACGGCTTCGCCAGCGCGCCACCAACTGACGCGAGACCGACAGCTGCGCGGCAATCCGTTTGTTCTCAAGACCGTCGGCGGCGAGCACGATGATCCTGGCTCGCAACGCCAGACGAACAGCGACCCGACGACCGTTCGCGTAGCGCTCCAACTGCCTACGCTGCTCCTGCGTCAATGGGACTGGCTCTGCTCTTCGCATCCGTGTGCCTTCTACTAGTAAAGGCGACACGAAGATACTATAAGTTACATTATTTATGGCGCACTACACTAGCTAGCGATGCGCTAGACCGTGCCACAAGAATGATCGCTTAGCGGTTTCGAAATCTTGAAAAACTAACCCGAAAGTTCGAATTTCTTGCGAATGCAATGGAATCGACGAACCGCAACAACAGTGCCGCAACCGTAAGGGGGTGTGAAGAAACCTCCGCGAACTCGAGAAACGGGCGTAGCAAGTTACGCCCCTACGAGCAACTTGCTTGTTATCAGTGTTGTAGGGGTGCGACATGTCGCACCCTCCGACGCTCGCAATGCCGGTGGGGGGGGTTCACACCCCCTAATTTTGCGACCACTGCACTACCCGCCGCCTCAATGCCGTGCTGATGCGAAAGCCAGGTTGTCGCTCGACCGATCCTGCGAACAGCGTGTTCAGAGCGAGGGAAAATACGCTCAGGCGTATGGGGAGTGTTGTCTCGCGTGCGTATCGAGCCGACAGTCTGTGGCATACTCATCGCGAAATGCTGGTTTCGATCGTCTGCGCACTTGTCTTGGTCGGGGCGCTGCATGCAGCCGACGTCGACGGCGCGGTGGTCTACCAAGCGGCGTGCTCTCGTTGTCACGACAGTGGCGAAGGGCGGGCGCACCAATTAGCGACGCTTCGGCAATTCCCGCAAGCGGCGATTGTGCAGTCATTAACTGCGGGCAACATGCGCTTTGTCGGGGAGAGGATGTCGCCGGCGGCGCGGGCCGCTGTGGCGGCCCATGTCTCAAATGTCGACGCGGAGCCGGCCCCGCCGGAATCGAAAGCGTTTCGATGTGAGGCCGAGCCATTCGCGGACCCGTTCAACGGACCCCGCTGGAACGGCTGGGGCGCCGACCTTAGCAATTCGCACTTTCAGCCAGCGGAGATGGCGGTGCTTCAGGCAACAGACGTCCCTCGGCTCGAATTGAAGTGGGCGTTTGGGTTTCGCAACGCCACCAGGGCTAGAGGACACCCCGCGATCGCCGGTGGACGTGTCTATATTGGCAGCGACGCGGGAACCGTCTATTCGCTCGACGCGAAGTCGGGCTGTACGCATTGGAAGTACGAAGCACGCGGCGGAGTGCGGGCCCGGTGGTTCTTGGCCCCGCCGAGGAAAGCGGGCGCTATATCGCCTACTTCGGCGACCAGCGCGCTAATGTTTACGCGGTCGACGCCCAGACGGGCAAGGAGCTTTGGCGTAAGCAAATCGACGAGCATCGCGGGGCGTTGATCACGGGTTCTGTGACACTGCGCGACGGTCGCGTCTTCGCGGCTCTCAGCTCGGCGGTAGATTTTCTTGGGTCGCGCGCAAGCTATGAGTGCTGCAAGTTCCGGGGCGCTGTTGCCGCCGTCGATGCATTTTCCGGAGAACGTATCTGGAAGAGCCACACGGTTCCCGAGGAACCAGCGAAGACTCGCAAGAACCGAATCGGCGTGCAACTCTGGGGCCCGTCGGGCGCGGCTATCTGGTCGGCGCCGATTATTGACGAAAAGCTCGGGCGGATCTACGTCACGACCGGCAACAACTACTCAGATCCAGCGACCGACGACAGTGATGCGGTCATCGCCTTCGACTTGAAAACAGGCGACCGCATCTGGTCGCGCCAGTTCACTCCGGGCGACGCCTGGAACATTGCCTGTGGGCCGTCAAGCGATCAGATCAACTGCCCGCGGGCCCAGGGTCCCGATCTCGACTTTGGTTCGTCAGGAATTCTGGTCAAACTCGGCGCTGATAAGCGTCTCCTTCTGCTAGGTCAGAAATCAGGCATTATGCACGCCGTGGACCCGGATCGCGATGGCGAAATCGTTTGGCAACGCCGCGTCGGGCGCGGCGGCACGCTTGGTGGTATCCAATTCGGGCCCGCGGTGGATCAAGACAACGTTTACATCGCTCTATCTGATATTCAGCGAGTTACGACGCAGGGCCCGGACGGCAAGGTTTCGAGCGGACCGGTTTCCGACTCCGGCGGCGGGATTGGTGCATTCGATCTCGCGACGGGAGATCGCAAGTGGTTTGCGCGCGGTTTTACTTGCCCGCCGGGCCGAATAGGTTGCTCGCCGGCGCAGTCGGCCGCCGTTAGCGTTATCCCCGGTGCCGTCTTTTCCGGGTCGCTTGACGGACACATCCGAGCCTACGCGGCAGAATCGGGCGAGGTGATCTGGGACTTCGACACTTACGGTAACTACGAGGCGGTCAATAATGTAACGGCTCGTGGCGGTTCGATCAATGGTCCGGGGGCCGTAATCGTCGACGGAATGCTGTATACGAACTCAGGATACGGCCAATTCGGCTCGGCGCCAGGTAATGTTTTTTTGGCGTTCGGCCTGGCGAAATCGGTTGAGTGATTGGATTGACTGATAAACTAGAGGCGAAACTAGAAGTGTCGAAAGGAGAACTGACAAATGCCCTATCCCGAACTAATGATTTATCCCATGCGCGAAGAATTGTCGCGGCACGGAGTCGAAGAGACTAAGACGCCCGAAGATGTTGATCGCGTACTCGGTCCCGAAAGCGGGATGGTACTTATGATCGTCAATTCGGTTTGTGGCTGCGCCGCCGGAAAAGCGCGGCCGGGCGTTGTCCAATCGCTTCAGAGCGAAATGAGGCCCGACAAGGTCGCTACCGTATTCGCCGGCGCCGATGTCGAAGCTACGGCGCACTTGCGGCAGAAACTGTCGATGTATCCGCCCTCATCGCCGTCGTTCGCGCTGTTCCGTAACGGAGAGCCGGTTTACGTCATGCATCGTTACGAAATTGAAGGCAACGAAGCGCCAATGATCGCGGATACCCTGCGTCAGGCCTACGCGCAGCATTGCGCCACTGAAACGGCTTAAGCCGCCGCTCGTTGAGCAGCCTCTTGTAGATGGTCCGCCACCGCGGCCTTCACCCGCGCGATCGACTCGCGCTTAACCTGTTCGTATCCGCGGATGCCTTCCGGCGCGCCCGCGACGGTCGTTGCTAGGTCTATTGACGAGCTGTCCAGGCGGTCGACGAGGGCGCCGACTTCGGCGCGGTACCAGGCGATCAATTCGCGCTCTTCGCGCCGCGACGGCATCCAGCCGAACGGGTCGAACGCGGTCCCGCGGAGTGCCTTCGAGCTCGCCATCAGTTGCAGCACCGGACGGAACCAGGGCCCGAACGACATCTTCTTCTTGAAACCAAACGTCCGCAGCAGCGGCGGGTGCAGATGGAAAATCACCTTTGCCGGTTTGTCGAACGTGTCGTTGATTTTCTCTTGGAACGAGGCGTCGGTGAGCAGCCGAGCCACCTCGTACTCGTCCTTGTAGGCCATCAATTTGTGAAGATTCCAGGCCACAGCTTTCGTTAGCGCGTCGCCGCCAGGGCTCACTCGCTGCTCGGCCACCCGCACCCGGTCAACAAACCGGCGATACTCAGCGGCGTAGGCAGCGTTGTGATATGCGGTTAATTCGGCTTCGCGATCGGCGATCAGCTCGTCGAGAGTTCGCGGCGGGGCGCTTGCGTAGTCGTGCGGCAAGTAGTTCTCAAAGACGCTCGGGTTGTCGACGAACCTTCGTCCCCAGGCAAAGACTTCGAGATTGCGCTCGACGGCGATGCCGTTCATTCGGATTGCCTCTTCAATCGCGCCGGCAGTCAACGGCAGAAGTCCTTTCTGGTAGGCGACGCCGACTAGAAACACGTTGGTGAACACGTGCCCGCCAAAGAGAGTGTCGGCGAGAGTCGAGGCATCGACGAACAGGCTGTCGTTTTCCCGTGTGTTGCCGCGGATCGAGTTGAGGTAGCCCCCGTCCGCCGAAAGCACCGTTAATCCCTTGCGAATGGCGTCTCCGGTAAGGATCTCTTTCGAATTGATGATCGCGACCGTGCGCTCGCGGTCGCAGCACTTCAAGTTTTCAGAGTACGCAGCGCCGACCAAGTCGAACCCCAACATCAGATCGAGTGACCCCGCGTTGATGCGCTGCGACGATTCGATCGGCCGGTCACTAAGAGTCAAATGCGCGACCACAGCTCCGCCCTTCTGGGCGACACCGGTCTGATCTAGGGTGATCGAATGCCGGCCGTCGAGCAACGCGGCCGTCGCCAACATCGCATTCATCGTGACCACGCCGGTACCGCCGACACCCGGCATGAGGATGTGATATCCATCTCCTGCCTCGACTTTCGTCGCGGGTTCTGAGATCTTTACCGCCGGCAACTGTGGCAGTGGCTGGCGCTTCAGACCTGAACCCTCTTTGATCATTACCGAAACAAACGATGGGCAGTCGCCCCACGTACAGGTGTAGTCGGAATTGCACGAGGACTGATGGATGCGAGTTTTCGGACCAAAGTCTGTTTCGACCGGCAGTAGCGAGACGCAGTTGGCGTGCTTGACGCAGTCGCCGCAACCTTCGCATACGCGCTCGTTGATCATGATCCGGCGGACCGGTTTGGGCAGGATTCCGCGATTGCGGCGGCGACGTTTTTCGGCGGCGCACATTTGGTCGTAAATCATGACGGAGACGCCTTCGATCGTTTCAAGTTCTCTAAGCACATCTTCAAGCTCTTCACGCTCGCGCACGTCGACCGAGGGCGCCAGCATCGAGCGGTCAGCGTATTTCTCGGTGTCGTCGCTCACGAGGATGATCTTCTTCACGCCCTGCGCGTCAAGCTCACGGGTGACAGCGGGAATCGGCAATCCGCCGGCCGCGGTCTGTCCGCCTGTCATCGCGACCGCGTCGTTGTAGAGAAGTTTGAACGTGATATTGACGTTGGCGTCGATCGCGGCCTGAATCGCCATGCGCCCCGAGTGGAAGTATGTGCCGTCGCCGAGGTTTTGGAATATGTGCTTCTGCCCGCTGAATCGAGACGAGCCGATCCAGGCCGCGCCCTCGCTTCCCATTTGGAATATGTATTCGATGCCGCGGCTGACCTCACTCATGAGGCCGGCCATGCCGTGGCAACCAATGCCTCCGCCGGCGATCTGGCCGTCAAGTAGCAACGTCGATCGATTGTGCGGGCAGCCCGAGCAGTAGCTCGGTTTGCGCGCGCCTCGCACACTCGGGTCCTTCGCAAACTCTTTGGAGATGCGCTCGAGCTTCTCGATCTCCTGGTCAATGACAGGCGTGCGATCGATGAAACGCCCCAATATGAGAGCGATCATCCCGGCGTCGAGTTCGCCTGTCGAGGGCAGCAGCTTGTTGCCGTCGAGGTCAGTCTTCCCGAAAATCGCCGGCCGCACGGAGCGATTGAACAGCAACTCTCGCAGCTGGAATTCAACAAATGACCGCTTCTCTTCGACCACCAGGATATTGTCGAGGCCGGCGACGAATTCATCAATAATTCGCGGCTCTACCGGAAAGACCATACCCATCTTGAGGACGCGGATTCCCATACGTTCGAGATCCGCATCGCCGAGCCGCAGCGCTCGCAACGCCGACATGAGATCGGCGTAGCTTTTGCCACACGTAATGATACCGAGGCGATCGTTTTCGTGCCGCGCCGTGATGCGGTTCAGACCGTTCTCGCGGGCAAATACTCGCGCCGCTTCCAGGCGGTGATAGTGGACGTCTGCTTCAAGTCCCAAGCTATAAGGGACGACCAGCATCGTCGCTATCATCTTTGTGTAGGGCTCGCCTTCGATCAGCAACTCTGGAGTGACCACGGGGCAGCGTTCGGGAGAATACTCAACGATGCCGCCGCCATCGCACAGATCGGTCGCCAGCTTTAGAGCCGCCCAAGCGCCGCTAAACCGTGACATTTCAATGCCATAGAGTCCGTAGTCGAGCACCTCTTGGGTGTTTGAAGCGGAGAGTACGGGCACCGAGTAGTTGTAGAACGACAGCTCGCTCTGATGCGGAATCGTCGAGCTTTTCGAGACGTGGTCGTCGCCCGCGAGCGCCAAGGCGCCACAGTTTTTGCCGGTCCCCGCAAACGAGGCATGGCGCAGGACGTCGCCACTGCGATCGACTCCGGGCCCTTTTCCGTACCAAATGCCGACCACTCCGTCGACGGTTGGCTTGGGCAGCCTCTCGAACAATTGACTGCCCATGACGGCCGTCATCGCAAGGTCCTCATTGACTCCAGGTGAGAAATGGATATTGTGCGGCGCGAGGTGTTTCTGTGCCCTCAGCAGCGTCGAGTCGTAGCCGCCGAGTGGAGAGCCTTGGTAGCCGGAAATAAAACAAGCTGTATTGAGGGCGCGCCGCCGATCGCGCAGCATCTGCTCAATCGGTAGCCGCACCAGCGCCTGGATACCGGACATGTAGGCCGCGCCCGATTCAACGCTGTATTTGTCATCGAGCGAGTATTTTTTCAAGGCCATTTCGATTCAATGCTAGCAACTGCGGCTGAGCGCGGTAGCCATCTTTTTGAATCCGGGACAGGGGCTAAAGGCATGCGGCGGCTCACAAACGACTCGGATCCAACAGTCGCACCTCGCCCGGCGATCGTCTTCACAACGGCCCTCCGCTACAATTCTTCTCATGTTGCGCCTTCTCCTACTACTGGTGGTCGCGTTACCGGCCTTACCGCAGAGCTACTCACCCGGCCCTGACTCCGCCCGCCATGCGGACACCCCCCAGGGAAAGATCGAACATTTCGAGTGGAAGAGTGAAATCTACCCGGGGACCGTTCGCGACGTTTGGGTCTACGTGCCGGCTCAGTACGATGGCGCGACCCCTGCCGCGGTTATGGTCTTTCAGGACGGTCACTCGTTCATCTCGACCGAAGGTGAGCGCGCCTGGATGACCCCAGTTGTCCTCGACAACCTAATCCACCAAGGCCACATGCCGGTAACGATCGGCATCTTCATCAAGTGGGGCCTGCTCCCGGCACTCAAAGACGCACATCGCGAGCGCTACAACCGCAGCTTCGAGTACGACGCGATCGGCGACCGCTACGCGACGTTCGTGATCGACGAAATGCTGCCTGAGGTGGCGCGACGCTTTGATCTCAATCTCACGGATGACCCCAGTTTGCGCGGCATCGGCGGCTCGTCGTCCGGAGCGATTGCGGCCTACAACGTCGCCTGGGAACGGCCCGATCAGTTCCGCCGTGTACTGAGCTTCGTCGGCAGCTACGTCAATCTCCGCGGGGCCCAGGCCCTCGAATCGCTACTGCGCAAGCACGAGCCACGTCCGTTGAAAGTCTTTCTGCAAGACGGCAGCAACGACCTCGACATCTATTCCGGATCGTGGTGGATGGCCAATCAAACACTGGCTAAATCCCTCGCGTTCGCCGGCTACGACCACCGCTGGATCAGC
Organism: Bryobacterales bacterium; assembly: GCA_965247305.1. GTDB lineage: Bacteria > Acidobacteriota > Terriglobia > Bryobacterales > UBA6623 > CATQHP01. The sequence goes on from OZ252030.1 coordinate 1,825,437, forward strand.
GGCACCGAAAGCCACAACAACATTCATGGCCGCGCAATTCTGCCCGAGGCACTCAGTTGGCTATGGAGCGATTGGGAGAAACCGATCGAGCGCAATCGAGAGAAAACAGGCGACCGCCAGTGGGTACAGCAATTTCTTGATCCTAATGAGGATTGGGAATTGGTCTCCGAGGGCCATACCTTCACCGAGGGGCCGGCGGTCGCCCCCAATGGCGACGTCTACTTCTCGGATGTGCGTGAGGGGAAGATCTTTCGCATCGACGCCGCGACGTCCACAGTCAGCCTGTTCATTGAGCACAGTGGCCTGACCAACGGACTGATGTTCGGACCCGACGGCAGGCTGTATTCCTGCCGCCGTGAGACCGAGCAGATCGTCGCGATCGACGTTGAGACAAAGAAGGAGCAAGTAGTCGCAAGCGGTGCCCAGCCGAACGACATCGTCGTCCTGCGGAACGGCGACCTCTACTTTTCAAACCCGTGGGACAAAAAAATCTGGTACGTCCCCGAGGGCGGTCAGATAAAGCTTGCGTTTGAAGACGCGCAGTCCGGCTTCATGAACGGCCTGATCACCTCGCCCGACCAGTCGCTTCTGATGGTGAACGATAGCGGCGACCGCTGGGTGTGGTCGTTTCAGATCCAGCAAGACGGTTCACTCGCCAACGGCCAGAAATTCTACCGGCTAGTGTAGTGCGCCATAAATAATGTAACTTATAGTATCTTCGTGTCGCCTTTACTAGTAGAAGGCACACGGATGCGAAGAGCAGAGCCAGTCCCATTGACGCAGGAGCAGCGTAGGCAGTTGGAGCGCTACGCGAACGGTCGTCGGGTCGCTGTTCGTCTGGCGTTGCGAGCCAGGATCATCGTGCTCGCCGCCGACGGTCTTGAGAACAAACGGATTGCCGCGCAGCTGTCGGTCTCGCGTCAGTTGGTGGCGCGCTGGCGAAGCCGTTTTCTTGAATCCGGCGTCGCCGGCATCGAAAAGGACGCCCCGCGGCCCGGCCGTAAGCCCGCCATCTGCTCCCCAACAGTGCAACAGATCATCCACAAGACGACCCGCGAAACGCCAGCCAACGCCACCCATTGGAGCCGCCGCACGATGGCCGCCGCGGTCGGCGTCAGCGCCTCCACCGTGGGTCGCATTTGGCGCGCCCACGGCCTCAAGCCGCATCGCGTCAAGACCTTCAAACTCAGCAACGACCCGCGCTTCGCCGAAAAACTCGACGACATCATCGGACTTTATCTCAACCCGCCCGAGCATGCCCTCGTTCTTTGCCTCGACGAGAAGTCACAGATTCAAGCCCTCGACCGCACCCAGCCCGGCCTGCCCCTGAAAAAGGGACGCGGCCGGACCATGACCCACGACTACAAACGCAACGGCACAACCACCTTGTTCGCCGCGCTCAACACGCTCGACGGCTCGGTGATCGGAACCTGCATGCCCAAGCACCGCCACCAAGAATGGCTGCGCTTCTTGCGCTTGCTTGAAAACCAGACCCCCAAGGACAAGCAGATCCATTTGATCGTGGACAACTATGCCACTCACAAACACGCCACGGTGAAACGCTGGCTGCAGCGCAATAAACGCTTCCACGTCCATTTCACGCCCACCTCAGCGTCGTGGCTGAACATGGTGGAGAGGTTCTTCCGAGACCTCACCGATAAGCGCATCCGCCACGGTGTCTTTCGTAGCGTCGGCGAACTCACCACCGCCATCGAAGACTACATCGCTCGACACAATCAGCAGCCCAAGCCCTTCATCTGGACTGCTACCGCTTCCGACACCCTTGAGAAGGTCAAGCGCGGCAAAGCCGCTCTTCTTAAGGTTCAATCTGATTGACGCACTACACTAGAGACGCCGGACTCCACGTATCGCTCCAGCGCCGATGGCATGACGATCAGTGGGGATGGCTACTTATTGGTTGCGACTGCCGAGGGGATTCAGATCTGCGATCAACCTGGCCGCGTGATCGGCATCATCTCTAAGCCCCAGCGTAGCTTTGTGTCGAACCTGACTTTCGCCGGTCCTGACCTACAAACGCTTTACGTCACAGCTCAAGACAAGGTGTTCCGCCGCAAGCTTCGCATCAAGGGCGTTCGCCAGTGGGAACCGGTCAAGCCGCCGCAGCCTCGCTTGTAGCGGTTGGGCCTTGATTGCGGAACCTGTCGATCGCGGGGACCGCACCAACTATACTAGTGAACACTTAGCGGCATTCATGCTTCACAAAGAACGGACAAGTGCCGTCGCACTTGCGTTGATCCTGCTATGTGTCCCCGCGGCGGCGCAGAGTGACGCAGTGAAACGCGCGCCTCGGACGCCCGATGGCCACCCCGATCTAAACGGCATTTGGCAAGTTCTTGGGGCGGCATCGTGGGACCTCGAGGGTCACGCGGCGCGTCCTGGACCGTGGCCGCCGTTCGGTGCGCTTGGTGCAATTCCGGCGGGCCAAAGTGTAGTCGAGGGTGGCAAGATTCCTTATCAAGCTTGGGCGGCTAAGAAGCGCGACGAAAATCGCGAAAAGTGGATTCAGCTCGACCCGGCTGTAAAGTGCTTCATTACGGGCGTTCCGCGCGCCACCTATATGCCGTTTCCGTTTCAGATCGTGCAGACACCGAAGTCGATACTGGTCGCTTACGAGTTTGCTGGTATGAGCCGGATTGTTCGGCTGGACCGACCCGGCTCCGAGTCGCCGGCAACCTCATGGATGGGCTACTCCCTCGGCCGTTTCGAGGGTGAAACGCTGGTGGTCGACGTTACCGACCAAGTGGCTGAAACCTGGCTCGACGCTTCTGGAAATTTTCATAGCGAAGAGTTGAAAGTCGAAGAACGCTACACTCCGACCGGGCCAAATTCGTTGCTGTATGAAGCGACTATTGAAGACCCGAAGGTGTTCACGCGCCCATGGAAGATCAAGATGCCGCTTTATAGGCGTCTCGAAGAGAACGCCCAACTACTGGAGTTCAAATGTGTGCCCTTCGGCGAACCGGCGGCGTACGGACATCTCTACCGTGACGGGCTGCCAGCCGCCGAACGTCCCGATAACCCGGGGTCGAGTAAGAATTAAGGAGTCAGGCCGTGTCCAATAGACGAAACGTACTTCTGCTTGCCCTGCTTGTGACGGTTGGCGCGGTCCCCGCGGTTTTCGCCGCCGACGCTCCGAAAACTTCATGGGGAGCGCCCGATTTGAACGGTACTTGGGATTTCAGATCCATCACGCCCTTCGAGCGCCCTGCGGAGTTCAAGGACAAAGAGTTCTTAACGCCGGCGGAGGTCGCTGAATGGGAAGAGAAGGCGCGTAAGGCCACGGAAGCCCGCATCGCGAAAAGAGATCTCGAGCCCGTCCAAGGGCAAGGCGATGTCGACGTTGGATACAACTCGTTCTTCCTTGACAAGGGCGAGAAGATGACCGGCACGATGCGTACCTCACTCGTCGTCGATCCGCCGAACGGCCGCGTCCCCGCCATGACCCCCGATGCCGAGCGCCGCCATGCGCAGCGCTATGCGCGTTGGGGCCAGTTGCCGGGTACACCGGAAGACCGCAACCCAATGGAGCGCTGCATTCTCGGCTTCAATGCGGGTCCGCCGATGAACCCAGGCGCCTACAACAACTTTCTCGAGATTTTCCAGACCAAGGAATACGTAGCGTTGCTGACCGAGATGGTCAACGACCACCGCATCATTCCGCTCGACGGGCGTGACCATGTCGAGCGCGGCATTCGTCTCTGGAAGGGCGATTCGCGGGGCCACTGGGAAGGTGACACGTTGGTCGTTCGAACCAAGAACTTCAGCGACCAGACGCACTATAGGGGCTCCGGCATGAATATGATTCTCGAGGAGCGTTTCTCCAGAAAAAGTGATGGCGAACTGCAGTACGAGTACACGGTCAACGATCCTGAATCGTTTGAGAAGCCGTGGTCGGTCGCACTCGTTATGCAAAAGACTGACGACCCGATTCTCGAATACGCCTGCCACGAAGGAAATCGCGCGATGACGCTGATGCTATCCGGCGCCCGCGAGCGCGAACGCAGCGGCGGCGCGGAAGCGGAGGACTGGCTAGCAAGCTGGTACGGCGGCGCCAAAGCCGTCAAAGCCGCGGAAGAGAAGCTGAAAGAGGAGGCGGCGAAGGCGAAGAAATAGTAATACGATTCCGGGCAAATCTCACTCACTGGAATTTCTCGATTCGCCTGGTCGTTTCGTAAAAACCACGCGCCGCCGGTCGTGGCGAACAAACTTGATCGCGCCGGCAGTCCAACTGAAGGCCCGTTACGTAGTTATATATAGAAGGCCTGCCGCGCAGTGAGCCGCGGCTACAGGGGAAAAACATATTTGTGCGAACTTGCCGATGACGGTTAGCTCGCATTTCTCACCACGTGGCGAGCGAGAGTGCGTGAGAGGTGCGTCAATACGAGGCGGGCGACGATTGGCGCGCGGAGGGGTACTTGACAGTCCGTCGAGCACTCGCGATCGAGCGCAACGAAGTAGTGGCGCACCTATCGCCTGCTTTCGCCGTCAGGTGCCGAGAAGTGCAGGCTAGTCAATTACAATCGGGATCCCTTCCGCCGGACGACCCTTGGCTGCCATTGCTGCTCAAAATTGGCGGCGGTGACGAAGATGCGCTCGCCGATCTTTACGATCGGTCGAGCCCGATCGTTTTCGGTTTGGTCTGCCGCATTGTTGGTGACCGCGAAGTCGCGGAGGAGGTTACGATCGACGTTTACAGCCAGCTTTGGCGCAAGGCATCTGAGTTCGACGCCAAACGCGGGAGAGCCAGATCGTGGCTGCTTTTGATTGCGCGAAGCCGTTCGCTTGACTACCTGCGTTCGAGCGCCGGCAAGCGGCGGACCCGTGAGCAGCCACTTGAAGAGACTCAAGGGCTGTCAACCGGCGCCTCGGATCCCGAAGCTTCCGTACTTGATCTCGGGCGGCGACTGCTCGTTCGGCAAGGCCTTGAGAATCTCGACGGCAAGAAACGCGCAGTCATCGAACTGGCGTTTTTCGGCGGGCTCACGCACAGCGAGATCGCCGGAAGGCTCGGCAGCCCGCTGGGCACGGTCAAGGCCCGTATCCGCCAAGCGATGCGTGAGCTGCGAGCGTTCATGGACGAGAGAGGTGAAGCGCTGTGAGCACGAAGTTAGCCGAACACCTCAAAGAACTCGCGCTCGGCGCTTCCCTCGATCTGCTCGATGAATCAGAACTCGCCGAGCTGCAAGCGGCACTGAAGGAGCATCCTGAGGAAATGCAGATCGCTATAGACTCTTACCGCGATGCGGCAGGCGATTTGGCGTTGGCCGCCGAACCCCTGGCTCCGCCGGCTGCACTGAGAGAGAAAGTACTCGCCGGAATTGATAGCCTCGTCGAAAGTGAAGATCGGGCGGTCATCTTCGAAGCTCCCGGAATCAGGGCGCTTCACCCCGAGGCAATCGATTGGAATCGCACGCCTCTGCCGGGTATCTCAATCAAGACCCTTCGCGATGCCGCCGAAGATGAGTGCCGCACCTTGCTCGTTAAGATGGAGCCCGGCACAACCTACCCGACTCACCGGCACAAACAGCGCGAGGAACTGTTCCTGATCGAAGGAGACCTGAGTCTCGAAGGCAAGACGATGGGCCCGGGCGACTACTGTTTCGCCGAGCCGGAATCGGTGCATCAGACGATCAAAACAGCATCGGGAGCGGTCTTCTTAGTGATGCACTCAACGTCCGACGAATTTCTCGGCTGGCGCGGCGCAGTTCAAAAGCTTTCACGCATCTTTTGAGTCGCCGCTGATTTCTCAATTCCCGAGTAGTCACTAGCCCGTATCTCTCACCACGTGGCGAGCGAAAGTGCGTGGGAGGTGCGTCGTTACGAGGCGCGCGACGATTGGCGCGCGGAGGCGTACTCTACAGTCCGTCGAGCACTCGCGATCGAGCGCAACGAAGTAGTGGCGCACCTATCGGGTGCTTTCGCCGTCAGGTGGTGAGAAATGCGGGCTAGCCACAGCAAGATCGGTAGGGAACGTAGACCGGAGGTCGACGACGCCCGCCGGAGGCGCGCACCAGGAACTAGTCGAGGAGCTCGAGAGGAGTTCGAACGACAGTCGCATTGAAGTCGACAATGTCGTAGAGCTTCCAGGCCCCCATGTCCCCAAGCTGAAGCTCGGTCCGTCTCAAGACGCGGAGCCATTGTTAAGATTGAGCACATGAACCGCACAGCAGTGCCACTGAAGACCCTCGTCTCTCTGCTCGTGTCAGTGCTTATTCTGGCTACCTCGGTCCCCGGCGCTGACGACGAGCCTGGGCAGCGAGTGAATCAGACGATCAATGCGAAGGATGGCGTCGTCATGAATGGTGCAGTGCTGGTTCCCGGCGCCGGTGGCTCGCACGTCCTCATTAGCTCTGGCAAGCCGGGCTCCGATTCCTTAATGTTCGATCTGCCGGCTGACGAGAAAGCACTCTCAGTGTTTTTTCAAGGCAGGCTGCTGTCGGGATCTTCGACAATATTCGTCAACTTTTCAGATGCCCGAGGCGAGCGGTCAGTACCGCTGAAACGACTTTCCGTTGCTGCTGAAGTTTCTACGCTGAGACTTAGAATTCCGGCCGTCGCTGGAGCTCGTACGCTAACGGTCGCAAGCGACTTTCAGGAAACGCCAACTATGCTCGAAATCGCTTCGGTTGAGGTACATCCCGGCGACCCGAAACCGGCCCAGCCGAGATTGGATGCCCCCAAGGACCAGCTGATTGCTGCAATGACTGAGGCCATTGAGACCGGCTATCCACTTGTAGCTGACGAAATACTGCAGCGCCTCGTGGTTCAACAGTTTCCCGACCTGAATTCCGACCGCGCTTCGGACTGGGAAAAAGTCAAAATGATCCGGCAGTGGGCTTACGAGAATAGCGATCTCGCGGGTTCGGATTCGATAAAACTCGACCACCAGCCCGAGTTCGACTTCTTCAACAGGCGTGCTATCGGCATATTTGCGGCTTACTTCAAAGATCGCGGTGGCGCCTACTGCGGAGGAACGTCGATAGCGCTGTCGAGACTATTCGACGTGTTTGGGTTCGAAGCCCACACGATGAGCTTAGGGTTTCCAGGTCGTGAAGACCTAACGCACACCGTTACGTTAGTTGACATATCGCATGATGGTGCCCCGCTCACTGTGATCCAAGACGCCTACATCAACTTGACCTATGTAGATCTCGACGATGAGCCAACGGATCTGTATGTCCTGGCGCAAAGGCTAGCCGAGGGCAGCAAACCGAAAGCAAAGATTCTCGAGGGGCAACCGGCGCTAAGAGACGTGCTTGTCGCATCCGATTGGAGCGGACCGGAATTACAGCGCAGTTCGTGGATGTTCCAGCAAGAGACCGGCTCAACTCATCCCGTCGCGACTGTAGGTGAAAGCTGGAACAAGTTTCGCACCCAGACGACGCATGATGAATTGTTGACCTGGGCTCAGCCTCTCCTGGACAAGATCGAAGCAAAAGGTCGACCTCGAGTGATTGAACAGCTGTTTGCGTTTCCCTTCAACATCTCGGGTCCCCACCCGGACCCGTACGCTGATCGACTCGAGGAGATCCTGCCGGTAAAGGTGAGCCGTAGCCAAACAAGGCGCTAGTTCTGGGCGTCGGTTTCTATCGCGGAATCAAATACCGCGAACACTGGATAGTGGTCTGAAGGATACCGGCCGTCGCGGTTGAATTCGACAGTCTCGAACTCCTTCACCCTCCAGTCCCCACGATGCAGAATCCAGTCGATTCGCCGACCTTCCTGCTGGCCCGTCCATCTCGACGAAGTGGTTTGCGGACCGCTGCGTTCCGACGAGCTGAGCCAGGCATCGCTTAACTCCTTTAGAAGAATCCGATGTACGTCGCTGTCCGCTGCCGAATTGAAGTCACCTACGACGATCAATCTCGCATCCGCCGGCACACGGCGCGTCAGGTCTTCGACGATTGCGTTTGCGCAATTGACGCGAGCCTCGGCATCTTGCCGGCGATGCGGAAAGTGTGTGTTGTAGAAGTAGAATTCTTGACCGAGAGAATCACGAAAGTGAGCCCAGGTGACCAAACGGGGCAAGGAAATGTCCCAAGAAATACTGGCGGGTACAGTGGGTGTCTCGGACAACCAAAAGTTTCCCGACTCCAATACAAATAGCTTTTCGCGTTTGTAAAAGACCCCCATGTGCTCGTTCTCGTGGTCGCCGCGCCGGCTGACCCCTAACCACTCGTACTCCGGGAGTTTCTCAACGATGTATTTGCCCTGCAGGTCAAATAACTCTTGCGTGCCAATCACGTCGGAATCGTATTTTCGAATTGTCGCGACAAGAATATCCCTGCGGTTCTCCCAGACATTTGGTCCATCGTCCGGGTTCGGGTAGCGGACGTTGAAACTCATGACTCGCAGCGGATCGGCCTGGGCGAGCGCGATTGCAGCCGGCAACGAAAGAAGAAATGTTCGACGTAGCACGATACTGAGTCTCGCATGCCCAAGGTCGAGACGTAGACGCCAAATCTATTTAGCAGAAGCTCGGCGCGCCCGTTCGTGAACAACAAGCGTTGGCGCCGGCAACTGCTGGAGACTAGATTCCCGAGTCTAGAATCGGAGGCGCGAGCGTCAGCGAGTGCGGTGGCGAAGGGTTGACTGGGTGAGTCGAGGTGGGTCCTGTTGCGAACTGATCAGCAGGACCAAGTTCAACGTATTCCAGAAAGCTCCTCCGCCACCGCACTCGCTGAGGGGGTGTGAAGAAACCTCCGCGAACTCGAGAAACGGGCGTAGCAAGCTACGCCCCTACGAGTAACTTACTTGTTATCAGTGTTGTAGGGGTGCGACATGTCGCACCCTCCGACGCTCGCAATGCCGGTGGAGGTTTTTCACACTCGCTGACGCTCGCGCCTCTGAATTTCGCGGGCTTGAAAGTGAGCCAAGCAATCTATGCCATTTTTGAAAATGCTTTAGCGTTACGCCTTCGCGGTCTTTTTCATGAGCTTGCAGAGCCGCGTAAAAATCTCGTCCACCTCTTCGCTAAGATCCGGCATGACAGCGCCGATCGCCACCGCCACAAACCCCATCATTAGGGCGTACTCGACCGTGTCCTGCGCCCTCCGATCGGCGACGAGGAGACGCAGATGCGTAACGATATTTCGTATCACGTAGTAGCCGGGTAGCGATTGCCCGTCACGAAATTTCCTGTTCACTGTGGAATCCGCCAATCCCAATCGTGGCCCGGCGAGCCGAATTGAGCAATGGGCCACTAGCCCGCATTTCTCACCACGTGGCGAGCGAAAGTGCGTGAGAGGTGGGTCGATACGAGGCGCGCGACGATTGGCGCGCGGAGGCGTACTCTACAGTCCGTTGAGCACGACGATTGAGCGCAACGAAGTAGTGGCGCACCTATCGCGTGCTTTCGCCGTCAGGTGGTGAGAGATGCGGGCTAGTACCAAATCCCTCTGCGGTGACTGCCCCGTCAATACAAGGGATACGCTCTACTATCGCTAAGTATTTCTCCAATCCTCGAGCGGCATCTAAGGGCAACTGACCCCTCCGAGAACGAAAGTGAGCGAGAAATCGATGCAGCGCCGAGGTGCCGTCGTTGGGATCGGGTTTGGTTGCTAAGGCGTATACCAGATCGGCGACGACCAAGCACGCTCCTGAATCGTCGTCGGCATGTCCCGCCGGGGCTCGACGCCCTCGCGAATCGCATCCCAGGTCGACCAGCGACAAGTTGGATTCTCGAGCACCCGAACGTAATAAAAAGCGCGTTGTCCCGAATCAAAGCCTGGATCGGTCCAGAATGTCAGTAACTCACTTGCCCCGGTACCCGAGCTAGCTTCGCATGTGGCCAAGTCGACCGTGGCGCCGTTATCCGGGCAGCGCTGCGTCGTAGGATCGACACTCGCGCCATCGGAACACGCGACGTCAAACACCTTCTCGTGAGTCTCGCCGTCTGACGTCCAGCCTTTGATAATTTGCGCGCGCTGCAATGGAGCGCCCAAGGCATCTTTCATCGTCCAAACCGCAAACGTCGGCGCTCCTTCTTCCCCTGATGGATAGTCGCTCCCCATCGGTACCGCCTCGGCGTATGCTTTCGAGACGAACTCCGGGTCGTCGAAATCGGCGTCTTTCAGCGCTGCACCTCCGAAGAATCTCATGCGTATCCGCGGGCCCGAGGTGGCGAACGTTTCCTTCCGTCGCATCGCGTCAAACAGTGCCGACCGCGTGTTCTCCTCCGCCCAGACGCCGGCCAATCCCGACGCGCCCCGAGTGTAGTTGGCAGTGTCTCGGTATGTTCGGCCCGAGCCATCTTTTGTGCGCATCGCGGTCACGGGGTCCGATGGATCACGCGCGGGCTTATATCCCGAGTCGGCGGGCACCGAACCGCGAAGCTCCGGAGTGGCATCGAGCAGTCCGGTCTTCATCCAGTAGTTATCCTCGTTGAACGACCCGGCAGCGACATGGGTGTCGCTTGATCCAATCAACCCAAATTTGTAAGGATTCGCAACGCCGGCGCCGGCAATTTTCAGACCGCGCAGGTAGGCGTTCCGAACATAGCTGCCCTCGGGCTCGCTAATGATTCGCGTTGCAATCTTGTACGGAAAGATCTCGAAATCCGCCCACTCGTCATTAGACGAGAGAGCCGGGTGGGTATCCGACGTGCCCTTCACCTGGGTCGATTCGACGATTGGCTCGTTGCGCATCCTCGTCTCGGCGTAGTTGTTGTCGATCGCTCCGCCATCGAAGTACTCCATCTCAAACATGCGCCCGCCGGAACCGTTGGAGTTGTGCGGAATCGCGAGCGCATCGACGCCTTCCGCGCGCCATTTGTCCATCATCGCCCAGAGGTCCTCAGGGTTCGACGAATCCAGTCGTGAATAGGGAACCGGCGGATGCTCGGCGCCTCGAAAGATGACGTTGCGGTGTAGGTTGTTGCTCGCCCCACCGCCCGACGTGTACTCGTACCCGATGAACGCGGTGAACTCACCCGGTGCATTGTGACGCTCGGCGGCGGCTACGATCTCGTCCCAGGCACCGCGTACGACATCCACCTTCAGATGCCCTTCTGTACCGGGTGCTTTGCGGATGTAGGGCAACAACCCTCTAAACATGGCGCCACGTTGGCCCGCGGTTTCGGCGGCGCGGACGTTCGCGGCTTCGGGGTGCCGGTACGCCGGCGAATTGGGATCGGTCATCGCCGGCAGCATCCCGAGATACGCAGCGTGATCGGTTACCGCCTGACAGTCCAGCGGACGGTCGAGCTGCAGTTCTTTGCCACCTGGATGCGTAATCGCCTCGCCCTTGGCGAACCTGTAGGCGTCGTCGGCGTTGGCAATCGTGCCGAAGATGAAGGCGTCAAACGAATACCGCGTGTGCACGTGAAGGTCGCCGAAATAAGCATTGCGGTCAGGGTTTGGCGCCTCGGTAGCGGTGGCGGACTCCACCTCCGCACTCGTCTCCCGCGAGGCACCGCCGCCGCAAGCGGCGAGCAGAACGCAACCAACCGCCAAGAAATTACCCGCCTTCGTCATCGAGATCTCCCCAGAAAATTTGGCAGCTACATCCTACCAACTAAAATAGTGCCGCCCCCCCGGCCGGAGGGTTCGCGACCGCCGCGATCTCGCGCGTCATTTCGTTATCTGCGACGAATAGACGAACGCGCCGTTTGCATGACCTATCTTAAAGAGGCTGTGCTTTCTGCCATATCAATCCTAAGACGAATCAGAAATCTCCTGCCCGTAGTGGGCATTTTGGCGTTGCCCAGTGGCGCGCTCGGGCAGGTAAATTTCGTTAGCGGCCCCGCACCGGTCGCAATGGAGGTGAGTACTGATCACGAGCGTTCAGGGTCGTGCCCGATGCCGCGGCTTAATGGACCTACCGACGCCACCCCGTTCCTCGACCCGCTCAACCCAGGCAACGTCACAATTCCGGTTAGCCAGTTCTTTCAGAACCGCAATCGAATTAGTTGCCCAATTTTACGAGTCTCAAACGCGGCCGTCGCGTTTAATCACCCCAACGGAGGGTTCTTTGCAGTGCTACCGAGCGAGAGTGCGCAGCCGCAAACCGTCGCTGTGTCGGACGCGGGAGGCCTTCTCGAAGCCCGCGCCGTGGCTTCTGCCACGGGGCGCGATACCGAGGGCGGAGATCGGCACGGGTTTCTGGCCGCGGCCGCGGTAGATGTCCGCGCGCCCCGGGAACCGCGCGATTCCGCATGTATTGGCAGTGACGGGTTTAGTACCTCGACTCCAACGAGCCAGTCGATGTTAGGAATTGCTGTTTGCACGCTAACGAACCTTCGAACGGTTCCCAACTCATTTCAGAGGCAGGATGGGAAAGTCGTCAGCTTTCAGGCAGAAATAATTAGCGATGCGTGGTTCAAGGCGGACCACGGAACGGGCAGGGTCGGTTCGATCCGCAACGGCGCGCGCTATCGGGTCACATTGCGAAGTGTTTACCAATTCCAGCCGGCCGACGATGCGCTTGAAATTATCACGAAGATGCCCGACCCGGTCGAGGCGCTAGTTTCCAAGTCGATGCAGGACTTTAAGGTGACGGTTCGCTACACGCTGCTCACCAAGGACCAAGGCACCTTGCGGATGCGGCTCGAAAACCTTACCGATGTCCAGGTCAGCGATCTCGGAATGACGGAAAAACCTGTGACGCGTTGTGACCCCAACGCTCCACCGCAAAATTGCGACGTCGAGCTGGAGATTCCAGGGATCGAAATACCGGATGAGGGGGAACTGATTCTGACTGTCGAGCTGATCGACGACGGCGGCAACGTCCTCGATAGCGTAGAAATTCTATATAAACTTGCCCTCGATCTGAGCATCGACCACACCGAAGTTGTGCAGGTGGTGCAGACCGCGAACAACACAATTCCGCTGATTGCCAATAAGAGCACGATGGTCAGGCCGTTCACCAAACTTGTCGAGGGCCCCGACGAGAAGATGACTGGAGTCGAGGTCGATATCCATGCATTTCGGGGCGGTGCCGAAGTCGCCAACTCACCCTTTCGACGACAGAATGTCACGCGCAGTACTACTGCGAAAAGACCAAGCCGCGACAATGTCTTCCACGCTCACAACCTGCGGATTCCGGCTAACTGGACGCAGGAAGGCGAGCTGACCATCCGGGTGGTAGTCGACCCACTCGACAAGATCGACGAAACCGATGAGGATAACAACGAGAGCGAATTTACCGTGCGATTCGTGCGGGGATCTCCATTCACGGTTCGCTATATGCCCGTGTGTATCGCGGTGCCCGGTCTCAACGAATTTTGTCCGAGTAACCAGATTGGCAACGCAGCCTCGTTGCTCCCCAAGCTTTTTCCTGTCCCGGACGGCGGCTACAGCTATGCGCCCTTAAATGTGACGCAACAAAAGTATGACGATTTACTAAACACGCCGGCCAGGCAGGCGCGCTTTACAAGTTGGATAAACCGCCTGTACCAATGGGCGGTTGGCGAGTTTGGCCGCTTTGACCAGTTGGTGGCCTGGGTTCCCAGAGGTTTCGCCGGGAGAACGTTGTTGGGCTATTCCGACCCTACGTGGTTGGCCGGGCAGGGCCGCGTAACAGTGGGATTCGACAATGCGGACCGGGTCGTCGAAACAAATAATCTCATTCTGGCTCACGAATTGAGCCACAATCTCGGTCTGCGCCATCCGTCAACGGACGACAGTTGCGGCTCCAGGGACGGCTCGACAGACTGGCCCTACGCCGGCCACACGATCCATGAATACGGCTATGACCCGGTGACCGGCCAATTGCAGCGTCCCTCGATCAATTGGGACCTCATGTCGTATTGCGGTCTCAGCGAGCTGTGGATTTCTGATTTCCACTACGACAAGCTCATCCGCGGGATGCTGCAGCCCCAACCGTTGACGCAAGACGGCGTGAGAGATCCATCCACCCTCGAGGGTGACAAGTCGCCGGCCCTGGTTTCACAAGACGGACCCGTGCCAGTACTGATGGTGAGCGGCATGGTCGATCGCGACTCCAGTAGCGGAGCGATCGAAGAAGTCTACCAATTCGATTCCTCAGCTCCGCGGCGAGCGTCAAATCCCGCCGGAAATACCTGTCTGCGATTTTCTGGTACCGAAGGAGTGATCAACGACTACTGCTTCGATCTCATGTTTACTAGTTCCGAGGACGCCGAGCCGTTCTCCGAGCAGAGTTTCACCGTCGTGACGGCTTTCGATCCAGCGACGACTAGTCTGGCTTTGCTGTTCAATGGCCAAGAGTTAGCGGCGAGGTCGGCATCGGCGGCGGCGCCTACCGTCGAAATCACCAGCCCAAGCGCCGGCGACACCTGGGACGGCGCAACCGAAGCGACTGTCGCCTGGACCTCGGCTGATGCCGACGGCGATCCGTTGCTGGCGACGCTACTTTACTCCTCCGACGGTGCGGCAACTTGGCTGCCTGTTGCCATCGACTTGGAGGAATCGAGTTACACGTTTAGTCCCGCTCTGATCGACGGTGGCGACATGGTTTGGTTTCGCGTCGTCGCTACAGATGGTTTCAACAGCTCCGAGGCGCGCGTCGGGCCGATTACTCTCGAACAGCGCCCAGCCATCGCGGCGGCCGCGGACCCGGTTGCAATCGGAAAAGCCGTCATTGGCGACGAAGCGCTCGGCCGGGTCATTCTGCGGAATCCGGGAACCGGACCGCTCAACATCGCTTCGGTGATCAGCGATCAAATCGAGTTTCAAGTCGCATCCCCCAGCGGCCCGTTCGTGATTCAGTCCGGTGGTGAGGTCGCGGTTGAAATACTCTACGCCCCGAGCGCCGAAGAGCCCCAGGCAGCGAACCTACTCGTGACAAGCAATGCCACCGATCAAGCGCAGTTTTCGGTGCGGCTCAATGGCGAGGGGGTCGACGGCCAAGCTCCGATATTGAGGCTCAATTCGACTGCGACTGATTTTGGCGCGGTTGAAATCGGCGAATTGCGCCAAGCAAACGTCGTCGGACTCAACGCGAGCTTGACCGACCTCGAACTCTCGTGGGTCGTGCAAGGCGTTGGGTTTGGATCGGCCGGACCGTTGTCCCAAACCACGGTAGCCTCTGGCGAGCAATTTTCAATTCCGTTGACGTTCACCGGAGGCGAACCTGGCGACGCGACCGGGAGCCTCGCGCTCACGAGTAACGACCCAGATCAGCCGGCAACTCAAGTAGTCCTTCTTGCTCGAACTCTGTCGCCGCCCGACGCGGCGCCGGAGGGTCCGCGCATCAACCAAGGTGGCATAGTCGACGCGGCGAGCTTCCAGGGCGTAGTTGCGCGTGGTGGCATTGGCTCAATCTTCGGGGTGGAACTAGCTGGGAGCGTCGAAATCGCCTCGGACGTGCCGCTACCGCGAGAGCTAGGCGGCGTCAAAGTTGAGATCGATGGTCACGGGGCGCCGCTGTTCTTTACCTCGCCCGCGCAGATCAATTTCCAAGTACCTTTCGAGGTTGCCGCGAACGGGACCTCCGACGTTGTGGTCATTCGAGATGATGTCCGAAGTTCTCCAGTCAGCGCGCGCCTAGCGGATTTTGCGCCGGGCATGTTCGTCAACCCGGCAAACGGCGAGCCGATCGTTACGCGCCACCCCGAGGCGGCTCTGATAACCAGCGGGAATCCGGCAAAACCGGAGGATGTGCTAACGCTGTTTCTGACGGGCATCGGCGATGTGACGAACGTTCCGACGACTGGCGCCGCGGCCGGAGTCCCGCTGTCGGCGGCGAATGTCACTCCGACCGTGACCGTTGGAGGCGTCCGCGCCCAGGTCCTGTTCGCGGGCTTAGCTCCGTTTTTTGTGGGACTAGCGCAGATCAACCTGATCATGCCCGATCTAGGCGCGGCGGCGGGCCCAGCACAAAATTTGGCGGCGCTTCCGCTTGTAATCGACTTTGCCGGTCAGCAAAGTAAGCCGGTCAACCTGCCGGTTTCACTGCCCATAGCAGCTAGCCCCGACATCAGCGTCAGCGCCGTAGCGCTGGACTTCGGGAACGTAAACATCGGTCAGACCTCCGACCAAACGCTGACAATCGGTAACACCGGGTCGGGGGTGCTTTGGCATGCACCCCTAAGCTGAGACAGCTTAAAAATGGGACAGTTGCCGTTCGCTGAAAAAGTATAGCCTTTTCGGCGAACGTGCCGCACACTTGAAAACGGCCGGGAAAGCGGAGGCGGGCAATGCTGGAGAGCAACCCGCCAAGCAATACCCGGCTGGAAACTCAGCGAGACGATGAGCGCTCGGGGCGGGACATTCTCCCGTCCCGAGTGCGACCACTGTCTCGATAGATTTCCTCATGCCTCAGAAAACTCAAACTGCGGGTTTCTGAGCTCTTCGCTCGCTGGCAACAACTGCTCGAACTCCTGCGGAGGCCGATAGCCCAACGCCGAATGCAGGCGCTTTTGGTTGTACACCGCGTCGATAAACTCCTCGATCGAAGCTCTCGCCTCGTCCATCGATTGATACGTCTGTAGGTTCACCTCCTCGCTTTTGAGCGTCTTCATAAAACTTTCCATGCGCGCCTTGTCGTACGGGTTTCCTCGCCGGCTCATCGAGATCAACGCGCCGTTTTCTTCCAGCAGACTGACATAAGCCCGCGAGGTATATTGCGTGCCTTGATCGGAATGATGCACCAGCCCCGGCTTCGGACAGCGAAACTCGATCGCTTTGCGCAGCGCGTTCACTGCCAATATGGCCTCGAGGGAAGGCCCCAATTCCCAGCCCACTACGCGCCGGGAATACGAGTCCATCACGACCGCCAAGTAGACGAACGAACGGCGCATGCGCACGTAGCTGATGGCGGCCTGCCAGAGCTGATCGAGACCGTCGATCTGCAGGTTTTTGGCCCAGTTTGGGTAGATCGCGCGGTGCTGATCCGAGTCCGTCGTCAATACGTAGCGGCGCTTGCGTATCGCCAGCAGATTGTCGTTGCGCATCAAGCGCAAGACCTTTTTGTGGTTTACGGTGAAGCCTTGGCGGCGCAGTTCGGCTGTCACTCGACGGTAGCCGTAGCGGCGATTGGTGAGCGTAATGCGCTGCATACGGTCACGCACTTCCAGGTTGGATTCGACAGGCTTGTCTCGCTCTAATTGCCGGTAATATCCGGCTCGGCTGACTTCTCCGAGTGCACAGGCGCGCTCGACGCTGAGTCGGCCTTCAACGCGAATTTCGTCGATGACGCTGTAGAGCCGCTCGCGTTGCGAGCGACTTGGTTCGGCATCGCCGGTTTTAAGGCGTTGAAGGCTCGTTCGAAAAAATCCAATTCCGCCGCTTGTTGACCGACTAGGCGTTCGAGTTCGGCAATGCGATCGGCGCTCGGATCGCTATCCAATTGCACAACCTCTTGTCCGGGACGCGGCCGCCCTTGACGCCGCTCAAGACCGCTGCGTCCCTCGGCGCGGTAGGTGTCGCGCCAGCGATACAACACGCTGCGCCGCACGTCCAACTCACCGCTCAATTTGACGACGTTCTCACCGCGAAGCATGCGGCTTACCGCCAATTCCTTGAACTCAACTTCATACGAGCGCTGCTTCCTCGCAACCCTATCTTTTCTCTCTCTCATCGGGGACTCCTTTTCCATTCACTGAAAATTGTCCCACTTTCATCTGTCTCAGTTTTGGGGTGCACTCCACTTTCCGTTTCAGCACTCACCTTCAATGACCCTCAGTTTACCGTCGTCTTACCCACCGGCGGTTTCAGCATCGCGCCGGGAGCGTCGCAACTTGCGGCATTTCGGTTCACTCCGACGGCTGCCGGCATACAGAGTGCGACCCTGACGATCGCCAGCAACGATCCGTCGAACACCATGCTTTCTATCGGGGTTCGTGGCAACGCCGGCTCATCAGCAGTGGGCAATTTCGTACTCTCGGAGCAATCAATCGACTTCGGGTTATTGGACACCGGGCAAACCGTGTTCCGCGTGCTGACGATTCAAAACACGGGTACGGCTGCGGCCACCATTCAGCAAGTTTCGACGAACTCAGCCGAGTTTACGGTCGCGCTTCAGGCAACGCCGTCGGGCCCGGAGAAGGCCGTGCCCATCACGGTCGACCCTGGTGGCCAAGAGCCGCTGCTCGTAACCTTTGCTCCCGCAAGCGCCGGTTCGAAACAAGCCGAAATATCTATCGACACGGATATCGGAAGCCAACCGCTGATCAAAATCTTGCTGGCTGGCAACGGCTCGGTGCCGGCCGCCAACGGGACAATCGTTGTCCCCACGGCAACGCTATCGTTCGGCGGTACGCCTGTTAACCGCACGCGCGAGGTCACAATCACAGTCCACAACGCGGGCAGCGGGGACTTGACCGTCAACTCGGTTACGGCGGACGATCCGCAGTTTAGTTTGGCGTTGCCTGTGCCGCCGTTTGTCGTCACGCCGGACGAGCGGCTGCCCCTGCGACTGCACTTTACGCCAACTTCCGTGGGAACGTTCGACGCGATGATTTCGTTTGAAAGTTCCGATCCGTCGACTCCGACCGCGAAGGTAGCTGTTACCGGACGCGGCGTCGAGGCCGCGTCCGCGATATTCTCTGACTCGTTCGATCGCGCGGACTCGACGATTCCGTGCGACCTCGGGCGCTCCGACAACCTCGTTGGCGGATCGACGGCGCATCGCTATGCCTTCGTCTTGCAAGGGGCCGCCCTGCGTGACAACGCGCTCTTGAACTTGGGCCGTCCCCGCGGCGGCGTCATATTCACCACCGAACGAACGGCCTGCCCGACGCGCGGCACCGATCTGGGGCAAGACCTCAACATTCGAGCGTCCGTGACCGTGCCCTTCGCCGGACAGCGAAACACCCAGGCTGGCCCATTCTTCCGCGCACCGTTGCTGACGACGGGTACCGACCTTCTCGGCGGCGCTGGCTTCTGGGTCCTGCTTGACAGCAGCGGCGAAGTGCGCGTACGCCAGCTCAACCCGGATGTTGTCCTTGCGACAAGTCCCGTTCCGATCGGGTTTGATGCGTCTGTTCCGCATACGATCGAGATCGCGGTGCGCCGCGAGCAACTCGAGGTTGCGGTCGATGGGCGCCAGCGTACTTTCACGCAAGGGAACCTGGCCGGCCGCCGGCAAGTTACTTTGCAGCCAAGCGCCGGAATGAATGAGGGCGGCGCGGGGCTAGCCTTCGGTGCCGACACGGGTCCGCCGGCGGCCCTAGGCCAGACGCTAGACAACCTCGTTGTAACGGAGTTCGAACCCCTTACTGGTATACCCATTGAAGACTAGCCGGCTGCGGGCTAGAGCATTTTCAGTAACGGCGTAGACCGCTCTTGAATGAACGGTGGTGAAGCCGGCAATTTCTTGAGACTAGATTCCGCTACCCAAAATCTGTGGCGCGACTGTAAAGGAGTGCGGTGGCGAAGGGTGAACTGGGACAGTTGAGTCGCGCCCTGTTGAGGAATAATCAGCAGGACCCAACTCAGCGTATTCCAGAAAGCTGCTTCGCCACCGCACTCCTTTACAGTCGCGCCACAGATTTTCACGGGCTTGGTGCTGGGGCAAGCAGTCTATGCCATTCCTGAAAATGCTCTACCCGATCGCGACCGTAACTCCGGCCTGAGCCGGCGTGCCACCGATGGACACCTGCAGCGCAACAGCTCCTCCCGCGGCGACGCCTAGTGGAACCTCAACATTGATTTGCACGACGCCGAAGATCAACCCTGGAGCCGATCCGGCGAACTGCACGGGGGCATTGACGCCTCCAATTTGAACGTCGACATTCGCGTTCAAGTTGTGTAATGGACCTCCGGCGGGCGCGATTCCTCCCGCAATCAGTGCTGGACTGGTCTGCCCGCCCCCGGTCACGTAGATTTGAATGACGCTTCCCGGCGCCGCCGGATCCGTAGTGCCGTTGACAGTACCGTTCTGATTCACAACCGCGCCCTGGCTTCCGCCCGCAATCATGAAGATTCCAGGCCGAGTCGCCGTCACTCCAAGCACGGTTGCGTTCGAGACGACCCCGTCGACTTCCACCTGCACGGTTACTGACGACTGACCTACGGGAAACGTGGGCGCGACCACGTTGATCTGGCCCGGCGAGGCAAATATCACGGGCACCGGCTGTCCGTCGAAAAGCACTCGTGTATCCGCGAGCTGCGTCACGACATTGCCGTTGGCGTCCAACTCCAGGCCCCGTGCCGGATTCGGGCCGAGGTTGCTGCCAAAGATCGTAAGTAACTCGCCTGTCGAAACCGTCCCGAACTGAAAGCTTGCCCCGTTTACAATTCCACCTACTAAAACGACTGGCGGCGGCGCGACATTCAGCCCGATCACGTTCGACGCGGCCAGAGCAAAATCCTGGCGTGGATTGGCTCCAATGGCAGCGCCCGGAGCCTGATGGGCAACCGACACGCCGCGGACACGTATTGTGTACACGCCGGCAACCGGAGCCGGCACCGTGATTTGTTGTGAATTGTTGGTCACCGACGGGAACGGAGTCACGTCACCATTGAGAATCGGACCTCCTGGATCGACAAGTTGCAGATACAGCCGATTTTGCAAACCACCGGCGGTTGTACTTTGTCGGTCGGTCCAGCACAGTGTTACCTTCAAAGGCTCGCTGAGATTCGCCGCCTCAATCGGAAACGTACGGATCTGCCCTGTTTCAACCGCGTTCACTGGTTCATCGTCGAAGGCAACGCGCGCTAACTGACCGGGTGTGATCGTGCTGACGGCATTCGCGCGGCCGAAGCCAGTGACGTTATTCACTCCGGCGGGAACTTCACCGTTAAACTGACCGCTAATGGCGTTCGCGCCATTGAGGATGAACGCCTTCAGCAGCGCCCCCGAGGGCGTGACACCGTCTTGAAAGTGACCCCGCTGAATAACGAGATGTTCGCGGACACAGGCCGCTAGACCGGCTACAAGCGGCGTCGACATGCTCGTGCCGCCGCTCCAGCAATACAGGCCGTTCAGTGGATTCGATGCGGGTGTCACATCTCCCCAAAGGGGATCCGCCCCGACCGGATTTGATCGAGTTGACAGCACATTGGTGCCCGGAGCTACGACTTCAGGCTTGAGACGGCCGTCATCGGTCGGTCCCCGAGAGGAAAAACACGCCATGCCTCCCGGGTTGTCGGAGACGTGTCCGGCGGCTCCCATCTGCGAAAATCGCGGGAACTGGAATTGCGTCCAGTTAGCGTTCGCGCCCGGCGTAGGATTCGAGCCATTCGGTCGTTGATTCTCAGACGCGCCAACTGTGAGACAATTCTTCGCTGTGCCGGGCGCGCTGATCGAGTCCGGATTGATCTGGCCGTCCTGATCTGGATCAACTCCCGAGTTGCCCGCCGAAAACACGATAAGAAAGTCGCGGTTCTCCCACATGAAGCGGTCGACGTCGATCGAGCTTTGGGTATACTGGCCGCCTACGGGCGAACCCCAAGAATTCGTGTGGACCCGCGCGCCTCCGTTATACGCCGCTTGGAAAAGCGGCATCAGGTTCGGCGGCAGGCCGTAGAGACCGGTTGGCCGAGGTGGCCAGTTCGCCGGTATGGGGAGCCCTTCATTTTGGAGCTGCTGTACCGGCTTGAAGTTCACCGATTGTTCCGACGCTTGAAAGAAAAGCCGTGCTTGCGGCGCGGTACCGACGGGAATAGTCGGCGCGCCCGCCGCGATCGCTTCCGTTCCGTCACCCAGCACCGATCCCACCACGTGCGTTCCGTGACCGGAATTCGTATCCGCGGGGCCATCATCAGTAACCAGTGGGCCGTTGACGAACGGCCCGAATGAGGGATCTAGAGCAACCGGGAGGCTGACTATGGCGTCGACTCGATTACGAAAGTCGAGATGCGCGGTCGCCATGTTTCCGGTGTCGAGACCGGAGTCGCAAACAGCGACGATCTGTCCAGCGCCCTCCAGATCGCCGGAACTGAATGCTCCATTGGCCGGAACGTCCATGATGTTACGTGCAACGTCGTTGTGAGTTTCCGGGAACTCGAACGGTTGAATCGCCTCGACGCTGTTGTCGGCGACTACCGCTTGGAGTACAGCCGGTCCCGCGACGGCGCGCAGCGAGGTCTCCGTTCGGCCAAAGATCCGGCCGCCCGCCCCCTCGACTTTCGAGGCCAGGTCGTCGACCGATTCGCCCGGAAAAAGCGATATTTCGACGAGCTGATCCTGCTCGGCGACCGCATCTTCCGCCGACATGGTCAATTCAGCGCTCGCCAGCGTGGCTAATCGATCTCGGCGAAGCTTTGGGGAAAGCTTCATTGCGGGGCGATACGACGCGACTGATTCCACAAACTCGAGGGGGCGAATCGCATCGAGGGCTTCAGGTGTTGCCCGGACGATTAGCGCTTCACCGGGAAGAGAGGCAATCGTTTCGGCCCCAAGCTCGGCTAGGGCGGCCAACCAGTCGCCTTTTGGCGGTCCAACGAACTGAGCAATGTAGTAGCCGGGCCGATTGGGCTCGGGCGCGGCGACCGCGGCTTCGGTCGCGACCGCATCGGCCATGGCAAACTGCATGCCGCGCATGCGCACCGGCGCCGTCGGTGTCTCATCTATCTCAAGGCCGCTCGTTCGCAGGGCCGAGACCTGTGCGTCTTCGCACACAGCGATTAATGTGTCCGGGTATTCGGCGACAATCTCGCACCCTGCGTCGCGAACAGCCTGCGCGTCGGTGGGGCGGGACAGTGAAACTAGATACTTGGCAGCCATAAAGTCTTCCTCTCATCTGAAGAACGCGAGGGACCGCCTAGCCGCTGGACTGGTTCCCAGCTTCCCGCGGCCCCACGTATAACTTCGGGAACGAACGTCCCGTATAACTTAACAGAGTCTTCCGGAAATCGTTAAGGTTTACGGTAAACAGCAGGAGTTCAGCGAGACAACACTCCGAACGGGAGATCCGAGACGCAACGGAGCGCGCCATCCCCTTCAATTTTCCCTGTCGCGGCGCCTTCCTACGCGCCGAAAAACGTCGACCCTTCGGCCAGGTAACGGCGGCAAACCTCTTCGTTAAGCTCGATCCCCAATCCGGGCTTGTCTGTCAAGACGTAGTGTCCGTCCTGATAAAATGGCGCGTCGCGCACGATCAAGTCATCCCAGTGCTCCAACTCAACCGAGTCTGACTCAAGCGCGACAAACGAGCGAATAGCCGCGCAAACGTGCGCGTTGGCGACCGTCCCGACCGGGGTGCACATGTTGTGGCAGGCGAACGTGATGTAGTACTGGTCGGCCCAGTCGGCGATGCGCTTGGTTTCGAGCAGTCCGCCAGACTTCTGAGGGTCGGGCTGAATAATATCCGCCGCATGCTTTTCGATGAACGGCCGAAAGCTGTGCCGCGTGTAGAGGTTCTCGCCGGTGCAGGTCGGGATCTTGCATTCCTGCGTATAGCGCGCCATGGCGTCGGCGTTCTGCGGCGGGATCGGGTCTTCGATGAACCACAGGTTAAGGTCCTCGACCATGTATGAAAACTTGAGCGCGTCGGCGTAGTTGTAGTTGAAGTGCAAGTCGATGCCGAGCGGGTAATGCTCGCCGATGCGCTTGCGGATCGCGACCAGGATGTTGCGCCACTGTTCCATCTCGACTGTGGTAATGGCGCGATTCCACAGCTCCTGCCGGTAGCGATACGGCTGGCCGGCCATGCTCATCGAGCGGCCTTCCCAGTCCATATCGAACTTGGTGGCGATGAAGCCATAGTCGAGCGACTTTTCGGCCTCGGCGACCCACGCGGCGGGGTCGGGCGTTTTGGGCGAGCCGGTGTCGTGGTAGATCAGGATCTTCTCGCGGAATTTGCCACCCAGCAGCGTGTAGACGGGGACGCCGAGGATCTTGCCCGCGAGGTCCCAGAGCGCGGTTTCGATACCGCTAATGGCGCTGGGCAGCGAGCCGGTCCAAGAGCCGTGCCCGAGTTTGGCCTCGGCCATTTTGACTGCGAGGTAGTCGACCTGCAGCGGGTCCTCGCCGATGAGTAGTTCCTCGAAGGAGCGGACGTGGTCGAGGATGCCGTCGCCGTTAAAGGCCTCGCCAATGCCGGCGAGCCCCGAGTCGGTCTCGATCTTGACGAGATGCGCCGGGTACTTAATCATCACCGAAGCGGTCTTGATGCCCGTGATTTTTACTTTGCCTAGTTGGCTCTCAGCGGCGGGGTAGGCCTTGAGCACCTGAGAGAACTCAGGGAGAAAACCGCACGCGGCTGCAGCAAGGGATGTTTGGAGAAACAGGCGTCGATCCAGCATGACTGGATGATAGCTGGAAACGCCGACGATTGCAGCTACTAATTCGCGGCCACAATTCACCGTATCCTGGTCCAACGGCCTGAGAATTCCGCGCCGCCTAGGCGTGCTCGAGCTCTGAATGGGACAAAGCCCTTCGAGGTTGAGGTTCTTGCGAATTCTAGAGTCAGGCAAGCCCCGAGGGCAACCAAAGAACGAACTGCTCGCAGGCACTAGACGGCAAGTTGTTGAATTCGGGATGGTTAAGCGCGTTGCAATAATGCCCTGAGGGGCTCTGGAAGGTTTGAAAGAATTCAGAATCTGGTCGATTTGGACCGTCTAAGTCCTTTCGAATCAGAGTTGAAGATTCGGATAAGGCTATTTTTACACACCTTCCCGTCCCCTTCAGGTCTCTCAGGTCAGGGCTGGCGCTGACACCCTCGGACCCCCTATATTCGGCTACCCAAAAAACGCCGTCCCGTGATTTCGATGCTTTTAAATCAACAACTTACGCCCAAAACACCCCGAAAACGATACACACTTGGTGTAAGCTTCAAATAGAGGAGCAGCCAATCTATGGACGCATTACAGATATTTGACGAAAACCCTGCCAAATCCGGCCAACCGGGCACCGAAAACGCTTTCGATCACGAGGACCTGACCCCGCACCAAGAGCGTGCCGTTGCAGCACTGCTCGAGTCGCGTTCCATCGCTGCAGCGGCCCGCAAGGCCGAGATCGGCGAACGCAGCCTACGCCGTTGGTTGAGCGAGCACGACGACTTCAAACGCTCCTTGCGCCGAGCCCGCGAGCAATCTCTGGCGCACGCCACCGCGCGCCTGCAAGCTACTTCCGTCGCGGCCGTCAACCACCTCAGCGACGCCCTAGACAGCGACAAACACATTGAACCCGGCCGCGCGACCCTCATCCGCGCCGCCATTGACTTCGCCTTCAAGACCTCCGCCCACATGGATTTCGTCGAGCGCCTCCAGGCCCTAGAGCAAGGCGACTCGAACTTCGGCCAAGGCTAGCCCGCATTTCTCACCAGGCGGCGAGGGAAAGTGCGTGGAAGGTGCGTCAATACGAGGCGCGCGACCCTTGGCGCGCGCAGGCCTACTCGACAGTACGTCGAGCACGGCAAGCGAGCGCAACAAAGTATTGACGCACGTAACGCGTGCTTTCACCGTCGGCTGGTGAGAAATGCGGGCTAGCCAGTCGTCCCAAGCCTCTCATGCAACCCACCCTCCGAACCACACAAAGATAGGAGCCGAACATGACACCATTCCATTCGCTAACGACGGCAAAGAAACTCGAAGAAGCCGAGCAGGGCAAAGCCGCCGAAAGCGCCGCGCCGGTCTACCTCACCTGGAAAGGCTCGGACGGCCAGACCAACATGATCGCCGGACCGGGTCTCAACTGGCATCGAACGTCGGACGACGAGCAGCCGCCGGCGATTCCTACCACCGGGGAATTGGCAGAGATGGAAGACGCGGGATTCAATTCCGTGTCGGACCTTCGCGCCGCCAAGGCAATGGAGAAATAAGTTGCGTCAAGGAAACAGACTGCGTATTGTGCCAAACGGAAGAAGAAGGACTTTCGGGCGGGGCCGCCGTTGTGGGGCTTACTGAGGGCTCAACCGCTCCGGCTCTACAGCTAATGTTAGAGCCATCGACGCCCAGCTCGTGCCTGCGGCAGAGATCCACTGGTCATGGCCATAGGGGAACCCGCTTTCAAAATACGGTTGTGTCGGGAACGACCGTGTCTTTACATGCCACGACCCGTCCGGCGCTTGCGTTCGCAAAAGGTAGCTGATTCCGCGTTGGTAAACTTCAGCCGTTGTTTTCATCGTATTGGCCTCGTGAAGCGCATAGAGGGCTTCGCCGCTGGCGTAAGCGTCGCTGCCCATCGTCGGTAGTTGTGACCAGCCGCCATCGTCGCGTTGCTTCTCTACTAAATCGTCGGACGCCTTCTTGATCATGGCGTCGTCGCCTCCGGCCCACTTCAGCCCGAGTAAACGGAATGCGCGTTCTTGCGTCGTCACTGGTTTTGCCGAAGCGAGCCATACCGCGGCTCGGGCTAGACGCTTTTCTGTATCCCTCTTCTCTGCCGGGGGCGAATAATGTCGCAGGGCTTTGATCACCATCGCCGTAGTGATGTAGGCGTCATAGGTCAGCGGTGGACGGTTGCCTGTTGTCGCCCAGTAACCGTCTGTTGACTGTTGCAGCTTGAGATAGTGGACCAGAGAGTCGGTGTATTCATCGGCCGGCCTATGATTGGCGGCGTAGTCGAACATCTCATAGCCGAGGCTGTTGGGACTGGGCGCCGCCATATTCATCGTGCGTTCGGCGCTCTTCTCAAGCAGCCCCAGCGGAATCTGCGTCAATTGTCTCGGGGCTGGAATACCGCGCTCCCGTGCCAACGCTACGGCCGCGGAAGGCAGGTACTGGCTGTGGCACGAATTGCAGCCACCCTTCCTGACAAATTGTGGACTTTGTTTTTCGAGCAGTGCGATTGCGTTTTCTACCGCCTCTGAGATGGATTGCTCGCCCGATAACTGAGGCGCGTCGACCTCGCTGCCTGCACTCAATCGCAGCTTCTTTGAAACACCCAATAGCTGGGCCACCTCGTTGTCGCCGCGCTTACCCGCCAGAGTCCGCGGAGTCTCGCCCTCGCCGCTGACTTTGGTGTCGGCGCCCTTGTCCAGCAGCGTCCTCACGATTCCTGCCGGGATCTCTTCCGAGTAGGCGGCCCACATCAAGGGCGAATAGCCCCGGTAGTCCTGCCCGTGCGGATCGGCTCCGTGCTCTAGCAAAACGTTGAAAACGTCCTCCGCGCCCTGCTGGGCGGCCATGGCGAGGGCCGTCTGATTACGCTTTGTCCGAACTTTGGCGTCGGCTCCGTCCTCGATCAACAAGTTGACCGCCTCGACGCTGCGGCTCCGCGCCGCGTCAGTCAGCGCGCCGGCGCCGCTACTGCTGAGGGCTGTTGCGTTGGCCTTCTTGGCGAGCAACAATTTCATTGCCGTCACATCTCCGGCACGCGCTGCCGCCATCAACGGCGTGCGGCCGTTCATGGTGGCCAGGTTGGGGTCGGCGCCTTCATCCAACAGCAGCCGTAGGACTGCGTGGCTGTCGCGGCGGCGGGAGGCTAAGTACAGCGGCGTGCTGCCGTCGTGCGTCTTGCTGTTGATTTCCGCGCCATGCTCCAACAGTAGCCGTGTGTTTTCGGCGCTTCGTATGGACCAGTGCAAGGGCGTGCCGTCCAGCCGATTCTTGGCGTTGACTCCCGCGCCGTTGGCGAGCAAGAGCTTCAGCGTCTCGATATTTCCAAAGCCAGCGGCATGATGAAGCGGCGTCGAGCCGCTGTGGTCTTGCCCAGCCACCAGCTCGGGATGATCCCGCAGAAGCTTTCTAGTGGCCGACAATTTGCGCGCCCGCACGGCTGCGATCAGCGCCTTGAGCTTGGGATCGAGCGGTTTTTGGGGTGCCCTCGGTGCTAGCTCGATTTCACCCCACTCCGCGCCCTGATCGATCCACGCCCGTAGAACCCCTATTTCTTCCGCCGCCAGCGGACCGGTCGGCGGCATCTGCATCCCACCGTCTCCGCCGACTAGCCGCAGGATCAGTTTGCTTTCGGCGCTTTTACCTGCCAGGATGACCGGACCGTAGTCGCCACCCCGCAACGCATTCTGCCGCATGTCGAGGCGAAGTCCCGATTGCTGCTGCTTCGTGCCATGGCAGGCGTGACACTTGGTCGCTAATATCGGCTTCACGTGTTGATCGAAGTCCACACGCATGTCGGCGGGTGGCGGCAGCTCGTTTGCAAACAGCGCCGTTAGCGATATTCCGAGCGAAAATAGACGTAAGGCTCCGGCTGATTTCATCGTCCGATCCTCTCCAACGCGGCTGCAGTCCTGGATGTTCCTTGCGCGCTAGGTGCTGCGGTCAGTGTACGCTCAATTTGGGTGGCATACAACAGTATTCGCTTAGCCCTTGACGAGTCCGAGTTGCTTCGCGAGACCGATCCGCTGCACCTTGCCGGTCGGCCCCTTCGGAATTTCCGTTACGAATAGCACGGTGCGGGGAACCTTGAAATCCACTAAGCGCTCGGCGGCGAACGCTCGGATCTCGCGGTCCGTTGCTTCGATGCCCTCGGACAACACGATCGCAGCCGCAACTTCTTCTCCCAGTTTGTCGTGGGGCACGGCGAACGTGACCGCTTGCGCGACAGCAGGATGATCTAACAGGATTTCATCAACCTCGCGTGGCGAGATCTTTTCGCCGCCTCGGTTAATGATTTCCTTGAGACGGCCGGTGATCTCCAAGTAGCCGTCTTCGTCTAGGAAACCTTGGTCGCCGGTTCGAAACCAACCATCCGTAAATCCCGTGGCGTTGGCTTCGGGATTGTTGGCGTAACCCGCCGTCACGTTCGCGCCGCGGATTACGACTTCGCCGGTCTGGCCCAATTCGAGCAGAGCACCGTCCTGATCCATGATGGCGATCTCGGGACCGGCGGCGAGCCCGACAGTTCCGGGTTTACGGGCACCCGGCGGCAGCGGATTGCTCGCCATCTGGTGCGCCGCCTCGGTCATGCCGTACGATTCGACAACGCGGCACCCGAAGGTTTCCTCAAGTCTCGCTAGCACCTGCGGAGGCAGCGCGGCCGACGATGAGCGGATCATTCGCAACTGACTGCGCTCGACAATCTCCTGGTTGCGCGGCGCACGCGCCAAGATTGCCTGGTGCATCGTTGGCACCGCCGAGTACCAGGTTGGCCGATACTCGTCGAGCATCGCAAAGAATCGCATCACTTGAAAGCCCGGAGTCGCGACCACCGCGGCACCCGCGCTCAGGGACGACAAGACCGCGCCCATCAGCCCGTGGATATGGAACAGCGGCATGATGTTTAAGCACAGGTCGTCGGGTGTTAGGCGCAACGTGGCGGCGATGTTCCCTGCCGAAGCCGCGACGTTGGCTTGCGTCAACGGGACGATCTTGGGACGCGCCGTGGTTCCAGAGGTGTGCAGAACCAGTGCAACATCACCGGCTTCGGCCGGTCCCGGCCGCGCGGCTTGGCCGCTTTGGTCGCACGACAGGGTGAAAGATCCGGCTAAGTCGCCCTTCTCCAAATGCACTACGGCAATGCCTTTTTCGCGCGCCACTTCGACTGCTGGTGAATCCGACCCCGCTTCGACAATCAGCGCCTTTGCGTCGAGGTCGCTGAGATAGAAGTCAAACTCCTCTTTGCGGTAGTTGGGGTTCAGCGGCGCGCTCGTGGCAGCGGAGGCGACGGCAACGAACGCCGCCGCCGGCTCGGGCCCGTTGGGCAAAACGATCGCAACGGCATCATCGCGACCCACCCCAAATGAGTTCAGCGCCGCAGCCGTGTTGGCGAGTTGCTCGCGCAGATCTCCATAGGTCAGAGGCTGCCTATCTACCGCGCGCAGCGCTATATTCTCCGAGGAGTGGGTTCGTATCAGACCAGCGATCGTGTCGGACATCTGCCCAGTTTAGGTCAGCGGAGATCCAGGACGAAACGGCGGGGGAACGTTCGCTCTGACACGGACGCCGGGCTATGACGTGTCCGATTGCGAGATCGTCGTGGCGATCCGTCTCGATTTGGGGAGCTGAGATGCCGTCCGAACCGCAGAGGGTTGCATTCACTTCGTTGCCTGAGCGACACGGGTCGATCGAGCCCGCACAACTGTTCTGCGTTAGGTAACCGAGACGGAAACTTTGGCTTGGACTTTCGGTCCGCGGCTTAGAAACGGAAAGTGTACTGCAGTTTCGTCGCTAACCTGGAGTCTTGTTGCCGGAAGTCGTAGCCGCGCTCGAGGCTTTGTACCCAGCCCTGGCCGAATATGAAGAACACGTCGTTTCCCGGCTCGACGGTCCAACGGACACGGCTCTGCAATCCGAGATTCCCCGACCGGTTGTCGAATTGGATCACATTCGAGAAAGACAGAAACGGTGAGACAGCGAAGTTGATCTGTGAGCTGTAGATTCTGGCCACGAAGTTGCCCTGCGGTAAGCTGGCGAAAGTCTGATTGGTCGTGAGGTTGATAGAAAAGCGGGGAGGAATCTGGTACCTCAGTCCTGTCTGGACTGTCTTCGCGGTTCCCGACCAAAAGTTTCCAAACGTAAAACCGATGCTGCCTTGGAACGGACGCTTTTGCGCCGAGGTGAAAAAAATCCGCATGGGTGTGAAGCGGTATTCGCCCGCTGGAAGCACTACGCCGGGGGAAATCTCGAACGGTTCAAACAGCCGCTCGTATGTGGGGTTCAAATCCATCAAGCTGTGCAGTGAGTCTCCGGAGTTTAAGTGCCAGTCGATCAGGGTGGCGTAAAGATTCCAGGTCTCGACGAGTCCGTTGTCGAGTCGCGTAAAGCGAGTGTAAAAGATGTCGTGGAACATTTGCTGAATGCCGGTCGATCTCTTCGGGCGCGGATTGAAGCTGCCGCCTATCCGCAGCATCCGCACATTACTGCGCTGAACGAATCCGAGCGATGGATCGAAATTTTCTTGGATTTCACGCCACAGAAACTGCGCAGCGAACCTGTCGTTGGGATACTGCGCGCCAAAGCCATAAGAGGCGTTGTTTTCGGTGATGCCTTGGTTGTTGCTCTTGAGGCCGTAAGCGTTAAACACCACGTTTCGGTCGCTGCCCAAGAAATCAGAGGTGGCTAATCGCAGGTCGGCCCCGATCGTGCTGCTCGACAGCGGAGAAGCGGGATCGCCACCCGTAAACATTGCCCCCACATAGGACTGCTCAAAGAAGTTCTGCTTGACGCGCCCGACGAATAGGTTGTTGGCGTCCACGCCCGCGACTTCGCGAGTCCGCACGTCGAGCATGCCAATCTCGGTTCGGCCGACCTTGCCTGTAAGCTTGGCGCCGAAGTCGATGGGCACCTCTTGTCCGCCTAGCAAACCGATTCGACGGCTAAAGAACGGAAAAATTTCCGCCCCAGGGTCCGGAATCCCTCCAGGCGGATCGATCCCAGTCGTCGCAAAGTTGAAAACCCCGGCGTCTTGCAGGAAGAACGACCGTTTCTCGGGAAAGAATATCGAGAAACGTGTCAGGTTGATCTGGCGCGTATCGACTTCCGTTTCACCAAAATCGGTGTTCGCGGTGGCGGATAGCTTGAGGCTAGGGGTGATGTTGTAGAACAGGTCCAATCCCGGTTTTCCCGTGAGGATATCTTCTCCATTCGCGCCTCGATGTAGCCAGCGTTGCGCGATGAAGGGTCGGACATCGAGACCAACTCCTTGCTCTAGGCCTTCAAGATTCGTTATTTCGCCCGCCTCGGACACCTGGAAGAATTGGGTCTGAAAACGCGCCCCAGTCCAGCGAACCTCCTCTAGCGTTCGTTGGATCGTACGGCTAATGTTAAATCCCCAGACTGTCTCGCTGGCCGGAAAGCTAAGGCTCTTAAACGGGATGGCGAACTCGGCGCTCCAACCGTCGTCAGTTCGTTTGGTGCGTACGATCCAAATCGCGTCCCAATCGTCATTCGTCTCACCGTTCGCGAACACAAGACCGTCGACTAACGCTCCGGCCGGATTGGTCGAAAACTGGAACGCATTGCTCTGGTCGCCGAAGGTGTCGAGCAGAAAGCTTACCCGGTCGTCGGAGTTCAGACTGGCGTCCCGAGCCATCTGCGTTCCCAGCACTCTGTGGGGCTCAGAGTCATAACACATCACGCCGATGTAGAGGTTGTCTTTGTCGTAAAGTAGCGTGACCTCGGTCTTCTCCGTCGGCTTTGCGCCAGCCGTTGGGATTCTTTGAACGAGCTCGCCGATGTTCGGCGCGGTTCGCCATGGTCCTTCATCGAGTACACCGTCGATGACGATATCGGGAGTGACGGCTGTCACGACCGCTGATCTTTTCTGCCCTGCCGGGACTTGCTCTTGCGGCGCGGCGAGGCACAGCATCGGTGCCAGCAGGAAAATCGTTGGGAGGCAACTGCGGCGCAGAGCGGAGGAGCGATCGGGGAATTTGCTCATTGGCTACCTGCCGATACGCTACCTATGATTTCTGCATCGACGTGGATGCCTGTCTGGACGATTTGCATTTTGGGATCGTAATTCAGTCGCTACTGAGGGATAGGCTGCAGAGACTAGTCGAACCGTATGTGGCCCTATTCACTGGGCTGGTACCAGATCGGCGAGCTCCATGCCCGCTCTTGGTGTATCGCCGCCAGCACGGGGTTAGGCTCAATGCCGGCCCGTATGGCGTCCCAAGTCGACCAGCGGCAACTCGGATTCTCTAGCACCCGCGCGTAGTAGTAGGCCCGCTGATTGGCGTCAAAGTCGGGGTCGCTCCAGACCGTTCGCAGCTCTACCGCACCCTTGTCGCGACTTACAGAACAATCAGCGAGGTTCACTTTGGCGCCGTTGTCGCCGCAGCGATGAGTCCGCGGATCGGGATCTAGCCCATCGGAACAAACGACGTCGAAGATTTGCTCTTTAGACTCGCCGTTCTCGATCCAACCTTTGACCACCTGCGCCCGCTGCAACCAACCGCCGTCCGGATCACGCAGCGCCCACACCAAGAAGCTTGGAGCAGCGCTCGCATTGCCCGAGAGCACTCCGCCCATTGGCACGCCGTGCCCGTACGCTTCAGAGACTTCGTCCGCGACGTTCTCGACACGATCGGCAAGGCCAAAGCCGCCGAAGAAGCGGACGCGAATACGCGGACCCGATGTCGCAAAGGTTTCGCGACGTCGCATGGCGTCGAATAGCGAGGCGCGCGTGTTTTCTTCAGCCCACACGCCCGCCAGTCCGCCGGTACCATGCGTCGCCTGACGGCCCGTCTTGTAGCCGTCCCAACTGCCTTGTTCCTTGGTGTAGACAGATGCGCGTGACTCTGGGGTGTTCGAGCGGGTTGAGAAGAGATTGTCCTCTTCATACGAACCGGCGCTGACGTGGCTGTCGCTCGAGCCGATCACACCGAGTTGGTACGGGTTGAAACCGCCGCGCTCTTCCATTTCAAGACCGCTGTTGAGCGCGTCGCGCCAGTAGCCGCCTTTGAAAATCGAGATCGGGTCGGTCTGCTCGGCGCGGTTGAGGAAGTACTGAACAATCTGGAAGTCTGCCCATTCATCGTTGGGCGATAGCGAGGGATGTGTTTCCGAAGTGCCCTTTTTTTGGCTGATCTCGGCAATCGGTTCGTTACGCATGCGCTTTTCCGCAAACGCCTTATCGATCGGCTTGCCTTTCCAAGTTGTCTCTGGGAAGGCGAGCCCGTCGCTCTGATTCATGTTGTGCGGTATGGCTAGCACTTCAATCCCGTTGGCGCGTATTTGATCGAGCCAGGTCCAGAGGTCCTCGGGGTCTGGGGAGTTTTGCTTGCTGAACGGCAGGCCCGGCACATTGTTGCTGCGGAATATGACGTTGCGATGCATGTGCCGTTCACCACGCGACGGCGTGTACTCGTAGCCTATGAACGCCGTGAACTTACCCGGCTCGTTATGCCGCTCAGCGGCTTCGATCTCCCGCCTCCAGGCATCGCCGATGACGGCGTCATTGCCAATTTCGCCGCCCTCATCAACCAGCTTTCGAATGGCGGGATAGCCCAGTGATTTCGCCGCGTGATTGTAGTTTGGGCTCGATGGATTTGAGAAACCTTCGAACACCCCGAGATAGCCGGCGTGGTCGCTGACCGCGAGAAAGTCGAGCGGCGGGCCCGAGAGCCGTAACGGCGTGCCGGAGGGCGAGTCGATTGCCTCGCCCTTTGCGAACCGGTAGGCGTCGTCGGGCGTCGTACGAACGTTACCCATGAACGCGTCGTGCGAGTACATCGTGTGGATGTGCAAATCACCGAAGAACGCTGAGCGATCGGCGCCTACAATTCTTCCTTGGCCGTAGCCGAGACCGGTCGACACGAGCGCCGAGACAAAGACTAGAAAGCTACGCTGCGCTGTCTTAAAATTCACGATCCACCTCAACATGTACTCTGCCTGCGATCGACCCCGACCGAACGTTGAGATTGTACCGCCCACGCGCTTGCGCGCATTTCTCTAGAGATGGTGGTCAATTTGATTCGCGTTCGATGACGTGATGGGTTGATCCCGCGGCGAGCTCCGTAAGTTTTTGGCGGATACCGCTCGGCCACAAGATCTCGACATCGGCGGAGTTTGCATGGCCCAGGCCGAAGTGCAGGCGTAGGTCATTCTGCGATAAGTAACTCCCGCCGCTACGAACCGAGTCGACTTGGCTGCGATCTCCCGCCGAAACGACTACGCGTGCGCCGATCGCACTGCGGTTCGATTGGGTGCCCTCAAGTTCGAGTGAAATCCAGGTGTTGTCATTCGAATCTTCAAACCGAATCAGCGCCGGCGGTTCGTTTTGACTGTTGACTAAGGCTTCGACGCGGCCGTCGTTGTCATAGTCGGCTAGCGCTAGACCGCGAGCGGCGTGAGGCTCGGCGATCGCATCACCCGCGTCGGCGCGAAGGTCCCTGAAACGGCCGCCGCCTTGATTGCGGTAGAGGACCGAGGGTTGGCGATACTCGATGTCGGTTTCAAGTTTGGCGACCTCGGGGAAGACGTGCCCGTTGACGAGTAGTAGATCTTTCCAGCCGTCATTGTCGTAGTCGAGAAAACCCGCGCCCCAGCCCACATAGCGTGTATTCCGGCCGACGCCGGCCGGCAGCGTCGCGTCGTCGAAATCGCCCTCGCCGCGATTGCGGTAGAGCGTTGAGCGTTCGTCGGAAAAGTTGGTGCGGAAGATGTCGGTGGCGCCGTCGCGGTCGTAGTCAGCCGCTGCGACTCCCATGCCTGAGAGCGCCTGGCCGTCGGCGTCAAGCGCGGCACCTCGGAACAAAGCTTCGTCTTCGAAAGTGCCGTCGCCTTGGTTGATGTATAGGATCGACGGAGTGCGATCGCAGGCAACGTAGAGGTCGGTAAGGCCATCGTTGTTCCAGTCGCCAGTGACCACTCCTAGGGCGTAATTTTGCGCGGGGGCGGCTATTCCGGATACGGCCGAGACATCGCTGAACGTGCCGTCGCCTTCGTTGCGGTAAAGCAAATTGCGGTCGAAGGGCAGGCCGCGCGGGCCGCACACGGTCGGGATATTGCGGTAGTAACAGTAGGGGTTGTCGCCCGGGCGTGGAGTTTTTTCGAAATCGAACTTGAGGTAGTTTGCAACGAATAGGTCGAGATCGCCATCGTTGTCGTAGTCGAGGAACGCGCAGCCGGTGTTGTAGCGAACTCGGGACTGGCCCAAGCCGGAGGATTCGGCGACGTCTTCAAAACGCTCGCCTTTGTGATTGCGATAGAGCCGGTTTTGGCCCCAATAGGTGACTAGGAAATCGGTGAATCCGTCGTTGTCGTAGTCGCCGGCGCAGACTCCTTGTCCCCAGCCTTCACTCCCGAGGCCCGTCGACTTAGTGACATCAGTGAACTGCCCGCCGCTGTTGCGGTAGAGACGATTGGTGCCGCCTTCACCGGAGACGAGTAAGGCATCGCCGTCGCCGTCGTTGTCGTAGTCGATCCAGGCGGCGCCACTGCCTGTGGTTTCTACGATCCAGGTTTTCGATTCGTCCCCGCCGTTCGGGAAAACGTTTTTCAGCCCGACGTCGGCCGCTATGTTCACCGACTGCGCGGCTGCTACGGCTGTCAGCCCGAGCGAGAGAAAAAACGGCTTCACTGTTTCGGAGACTCTCCGATACGTTTGAGGAAATCGGTGAACTCACCCTCGGGCGATTTTTGAAGTTCGTCAAGTCGCTGCTTGACTTCAAGTGCTTGTTCGCGCTGCCCGGCGTTACGGTAGGCAATCATCAGGTTGTAATGCGCGGATTCGCTTTGGGGAGCGACTTCGGCGGCGCGTTTGAGCAACGTGATTGCGCGCGGAAAGTTCTTCTTCGCTGAGAGCGCGCGGCCGAGTGCGATGAGCGCTTCGGAGAAATTAGCGTCTTTGTCGATTGCGCTCTCGAGGTGCTGCTGGACTTCTTGGGAATTGCCTTCGACTTCGAGGATCTGGGCGATTTGGTACTCGGCGACGGCGTCGTTGGGATTCAAAATGAGTTCCGCTTCAAACTCCGCGCGAGCCGCCGCTAGCGATTCGGGAGAATGGGATTGCATTAACAGCGCGCGTCCCAGGCGGTAGTGCAAATTGATCGTATTCGGGCGTTTTTCGATTGCACGCCGATACTCGGCCACGGCTTCAGCGAATTGACCGCGAATCTCGAAAATTTCAGCAGAGAGTTGGTTGACGCGAAACGAGGCCGGGGTGCTCTCAAACATCTCTTCCACAGCGCCATTCCAGGCTTTGAGGTGAAGACGAGCGGTCTCGTAGAGCACATCGG
The DNA here is from genome assembly GCA_965247305.1 of Bryobacterales bacterium. GTDB lineage: Bacteria > Acidobacteriota > Terriglobia > Bryobacterales > UBA6623 > CATQHP01. Next base: position 1,861,849 of record OZ252030.1, read on the forward strand.
CATCGTCGGGAAATTCTTCCGCTAGCTGGCTGAGATGCGGTAGCGCTTTGGCAAATTGCTTTGCGGCGATTTCGCAGCGGGACAACGCGAGTCCGGCTAGCCGATGGATTTTTTCATCCGCTTTGTCGCTGAAAGCAACGTCGAGAGCTGGAGTCGCTTCTTCGCAGCGTCCGGTTGCCGCTTGCGAAAGGGAGACGAAAGCCTTGGCGCGTTTGTCCGCGGAGCCCTTGAGGGCCGCTTCAGCTTCGACGTAGTGGCCTGTTTCGAAGAGTTCGATTCCATGTTGGAGAGACTGTGCCTGCGCGGCGGCCAGGCTGACCAGCAAGAGGCACGTGCTGCCGAGCCGCGGACGCAAAGTCCGCAGTCTGTTCGCGACGGCCGAAAACAACATCAGGCTCCTAGTGACCCGCATCGTCCATCACCAAGTCGAGGTCGCCGAAACGGCTGCGGCGCTTGCCGTCGAGATAGCGGAACCGTAATAGCGGCGGATCTCCCGGCGCAAGCATTGCCTCGGGGCGCAGACGCTCTGACGATGAGATTCCGATTGTCTGAACGCGGCCCGACTCGGCGACACGATCAATGGCTCGATCTACCGGCGTTGTTGCCGCCGCTGCCAACAGCCAAACTATTCCGACGAGCCTCATTTGCCGTTCAGCTCCTCGAGCGCCCGGCGTCCGGTTTCGCTCTCGGGAATCTCAGCAAGCATTTGTTCGAGAACGTCGCGAGCGCGCTGTTGCTCGCCTGACTGAACGTAGATCGTGGCTAGGTTCATATAAAGTAGCTCCTCGCCGGGCGCGACTCGCAGGCCGTAGCGTAACGCCGCTTGCGCTTCGTCAGGCTCATTCAACTGCATGTAAAGCACTGCCAGATTATTGATCGCCGAGGCGTTGTCTCGCTGAGCTTCGATGGCCTGTTGGAATAGCGCTTTTGCTTCGTCGCTGCGACCTTGCTGCGCCAGCAACAAGCCGAGGCGGTCAGCGGTATCGGAATTGTCTGAATCGATGTCTAGTGCTTTGCGATAGAGTCGCTCGGCGGCGGCTGGGTCAGAGAGGTTTTCGTGCGCTTGACCGGCATTGGTAAGGGCGAACGGCAGGTTGGGGTCGAGTTCGAGCGCTTTGTCGAATTGCTCGAGTGCCAAGGCGTAGTTTTGTTCGGCCATGGCAATGCCGCCAAGATTGTTCCACAGTTCGGGCGAATCGTGGCGCAAGCTTCGCGCACTCTCTAGGTGGCTGCGTGCGGCGGGAAGACTCCCCGAGTCGAGATGGATTTGGCCGACTGCCAGCAACGTTTTGAAATTTTCCGGATCGCGCCGGAGTACCTCTTCAAGATACGGCAAGGCTTGCGCTGGATAGCCGGCGCCGAAAAACGCCGCGCCGTGGCGAAAATAGTTGCGCGCGGGCGGCGAGATGTACGATCCAGCGAAAGGTAGCGCTCGCGCGGCCGCGCTTGCTAAATCGGCGAGATCTCGAACGAGGTCGTCAGCGGCCGGTACGCCGGGGTAGAGCTTCACGGCACGAGACTTCGCGTCGATCAAAAGTGTTAGGGGCAACGACAACCCGGCCCGGTAGTCGAAAACGTAGCGGCGGAATAACGCGTACCAAGCCGCGGTTTCGGGCTCCTCTACATTGAGGTCGACAACCTGCCACGGGATCGATGCCGGGGCCGCCGGCCGCGAGCCCTCCGTTAGACAAACGAAGCCGGGGCCGGGGCGCTGTTCAGGCAGCGGCAGCGGATCGAGCAACCAGGTCGGCTCGAAGGTTTCGCTATTGATGCCTGTAACGGCCGAATCCGCAGCGGGAAAGGGCTTGGGTTCGAACGCTCGCTTTGATGCGATTCCGCTGCCCTCAACGATCTCGTAGTGATGCTCGGCTGCGAGGTTTTCGATGTTCTCAACTTCGCCCGATGGCCAGCGAATAGCAGCTTTCGCTGTCGCCGAGTTGCCTAGGCCGAAGTGCAGTTGCTTGGTGTGCTGGCAGAGGTAACCCGTACCCGCGTTGAGCCCTTGTGAAGCTTTGCCGCCGTCGAAGTCGAGCGTGACCCAGGCGCCAATTGCGTCGCGATTAGAACGCACGCCTTTTAGTGAGAGGGCGACGGCGCGGTTCGATCCGTACGAGCGGTTTTGAAATGCGCGCACCTGCGGCCCGAGGCGGCTTTTGAGGAGTAGGTCGGCTCGGCCGTCGCCGTCGAGGTCGGTTACGGCGAATGCGCGGCTGTCTTCGGCCTTGTCGAGTCCTGACAGTCCCGAGAAGTCGAAGAAACGGTTTCCGCGACGCGCGTAGAAAACGTTGGGCTCGCGGCCGTTCCAAGAGTTGTCTTCGCGGATGAACTGATTGAGTGCGTTCCAGCCTTCTTCGTAGGCTCTCGCGGGCGAAGCGTCGGGGCCGGACTGCCCCGCGACACGTCTCCAAAAGAAACTCGTCATGTCTTCGCTTGCGCCATTCGTAATCATCCCGGCGGTGACGTACAGCTCGGGCAGACCGTCGCCGTTGAAGTCGATTCCCTCGCCGGCCCACGACCAGCGGCCCATCTCGACTTGCTGTTGGGCGCCGACATCTTCGAATGTTCCGTCGCCACGATTGCGATAGAGCGAGTTCCCTTTTGTGTGCCGACGGAATTCTTCGGCCAGGCCGTCTTTCGCGACAAGCGAGAAGGCCGGGTCTTCGATCGCTCGTTGGCCGGCAGCTGTCCACATGTTGGTGACGTACAGATCAGGGCGGCCGTCGCCGTTGTAGTCGCACCAGCTCGCGCTCATGCCTGGGCCTAGGTCTTCGACACCGGAGTCAACTGCGATGTCCCGAAAGCGCTCACCGTCAAACTTGTAGAGGTTATTGCGGCCGAAGTCGTTCGCCACGTAGAGCTCGGGGCGGCCGTCGAAATCGTAATCGCACCAGGCTGCCGCGAAGCTGTAGCGGTCGTTGTTTTCGCCGAGACCGACGGCGGCGGTGACGTCTTCGAATGACCCGCTGCCGTCTTCACCGAGATGGTTGTGGAAAAGGAAGTTGGCTGGTCCGCCGACGGAGTCGTGATAAGGCGCGGGGTAGTTGTACTGGTCTTCGCTTTGAAAGTAGATGTACGTGCATAGATAGAGGTCGAGGCGGCCGTCACCGTCGTAGTCGGCGGCGGCCATGCTGGTGAAAGTCCCTTGAGGCTTTTCAACGAATCGAAAAAGTTCGGGCTTGAATTCGAAGCTGCCGTCGCCACGGTTGAGAAAATAACGCGGCCGACCGGCGAGAACGACTAGGTCTTGCAGGCCGACGTTGCGAAAGTCCGCAAACAACGCGCTGGAGGTGTTGTCGAGCAGCCCAACGCCTGCGTCTTCGCTGATATCTTGCATTGCGCCGTCGGGGCCGCGGCGGTACAGGCGGTTGGGCAGGCCGCCGGGCTGGCAGACATAAATCTCGTCCCAGCCATCGTTGTCGATGTCGGCTACAGCGATGCCGTTCTGCCCGTGGACATCGATGCCACAGGCGGAATCTAGTCGCGATCGCCAGTACGGGATACCTCGCAGCAGTTGCTCCTGGAATGAGCGAGTCGAGCCGAATACCCCCGCTGTGACGTCATTAAACAGTTTCCGCGGGGCCGATGTGCGGGTCTCATCGAGCGGCTCAAACGACGCCAGCTGCTTTTCGCGCCAGGTCATTCGCCAGTGCCCAACTCGGTACTCAACGCGGTCGTCTGTCTCGGACGCGATCTCGAAGCGGACACGGTTTGAACCTAACGGGTAGAATCGCGCGGCGCTAACTCGACCCAGCGACTCGATCCAGCTTTCGAGCACTTTAGAGAACTCATCGGCGTCGAGCTTGGTCGCCTTGTAACGCGCAAGCTCAGCGTCGTCCGCGACAGTCTCGTAGTCGGCCGGATTCGGGTTGCCCCCTTCGAATCCGTTCGCCAGGGGCAGCCCCTTACTCTCGACAAGCTTGTCGAGAACTGACGAAATTTCTACCGCGCGCTTTTCGCATTCAAAGACGTCGTTCGCTGGATCGACGAGGGCCCGCAGTTTTTCAAAGGAGGGAGTGTCGGCGAACTTTACCGGAAACAGCGTTTGCTCTGGTTGAGCGGCAAAAGCGGAAACGGCTGAAAAGCTCCACTCGAGCGCGCCGGCGGCAGCGCCGGCGGCCAGGAATCGCCGGCGGTTTAGATGCTCAGCCATTCGGTCGCGACTGCAAATACTTCTTCGAGTTTTTTCGGCTGATCGGCTTGAAGCAGAGGGAAGTCAGGCGGGCCGATCGCGAGCAACGCATCCATGCCCTCGCCGACAAACAGGTAGGCGGTGTTGCGGCGATACTCCGCGTATTTTTCGCACTCGCGCCAGATGTATTCGTAGAAAACTTCAAGGTCGACAAATGAACCGAGCATGTCGGCTTGAGTCGGGATCGGGTTGGTCTCTTCTTGATCGGAGTAGATCAGCAGGCTCGAAAACGGCTTGACCTTGTTGCGAATTCCAAAGGACACGCCAACGAGCGTTGGCCGCGCGCGCCGGATCGCTTGGATCGTGGCCCACTCTACGAAGGTGTTGTTGATGAGCAACGTGCCGTTGCCGTTTAGCAGCACCGATTGCAGAAAGTCGCGCAGTACCTGATCGCCGCCAGCAATGCGGCGTAGCGCCCCAGGATTCATCTTTTGTAGACGCTCGCCGAGCTGCCGAGGCCCAGGGATCTGTTCGCGGCTAACCATCTCGTTGACCTGCTCCATGAGGGCTTCGCGAAGATCGGCGAGCCGAGTGTAGCTGAGGCCCGTCCAACCGGTAATGGTTTCGGCGAGGCGGTGTAGCGAGTCGTCTGCCTCGACTACCCAAGCGCCATAGGGGTCCACGGCGGGCCCTGCCCCGAATCGGTCGAACAACGTTGCGGCGTGCTCGGCCCGGGGGGCACCGCTGAACATGCGGGCGAAGTAATTCTCGAGTGGATCGGCCTCGTCCACCGCAAGCTTCACCAGCTTGCCTTTTTCTTTCATGCGGCTCCACATGCGGTCGGGCCCCATCGGGAGCTCTGACGGTGAGGCGACGATGATCAGCCGTGGGCGTCCAGCGCGGGCGACTTCGGCGTCGAGTAGAGGGTCGATGCGGCCGAAGATCTGCGCGATCGTCGAGCGCCACTCCGCTAGGTGACGGTTACGCTGAAGAAAGTCGACGTGTTCGAGAGTGAAATTCTTGGTGTTCCAACTGTGACGGTCGACGCCCATCTTCTCTTCGACCGCGCGTAACGGAGCGAAGAGTTGCTCGACAGCTTCGGACTCAGAGCGTGAAAGCATCCCAAACAGGCGTTCGAAATAACCCTGTTCGGCCGGGAACAGCTTGTTCCAGTCTTTTATGCGGTCGAAGGAGTATGTCGCAAAGGTCGGTGGCAGGCGATCGAAAATGCCGCCGTCGATCAGTAGCTGGAGCTTCTCGCTGACTTTCGCCATCGCAAACTCAAACCAGCTCCGCGATGGGCCGGCCCGCGATTTCGCCGAGCTTCACACCCAGTAGCTCGGCGGCCGTCGCCGTGACGTCGACGTGCGAAATCGGGCGATCCGTTTCGCCCTTCGAAGCGCCCGCTCCGAGAGCCAGCGCCCAAACGTTGCGGCACGACGGGTCGCCGCTACGGTGGTTTAGGAATCCATTGGCGGTGTCGACATCACCGTCGCGGCCGAGCTCGGGTAAGACCAACACGAGGGTCTGGTCTTTGTAAGAGGGGTTGGCTTGGACTTCGTCCCACAACATGCCGCACAGGCGGTCGGTCTTGGTGATCGCTTGTAGGTAGAGCGAGTACGAGCCCCAATGGGCGACATCTATGTCCCAGAAGTTGACCAGCATTAAGCGAGGCGCAAACTCTCGCATCACTTCACGGGCGACGAAGAACGTAAGCTCGTCGCCGGAGTTTGGTGCTTCGGGTCCGTATATGTATTCGACAAGCCCGCGGGTAAGCGTCTCTTTGACCTGGCGGTCAAGCTGACGGCCGCCTTTGAAGATGGTCCAGCCAATGCCCTCGTAGCCGGCGTTGAGAATGTTTTCGAGTTGGCGGTGGACGTTTTCGCGGTTCGCGACGCCTGAGGCCAAGTCCCGCTTGATCACGCCGTCGACCGCTTCCAAAAGTAGCTGTTTTGGGAGGACGACATTGGCGCCGTAGGTCTCGCCGTAATCGCGGTGGTGCCCCGAACCCATGGTGGCGAAACTCTTGTTGGTGCAGATCGCCCAGGCATCAGTCGAGCCCACCCCGGCAGCCTTGCGATAGTACTCGAACAGGGTCGGGCTGACGGCGCGGTCAGAACCAAAATCGTCGACGCGTTGCCAATTGCCTGTCACGATCGACGACGTCGAGTTGTAGTGCGAGAGCACGCCCGAATTAATGCAGGTTTTAAAAAAGTGTCCCTCGGGCCGTAGCGCGTTCAGCCGAGGAATGTTGTGGACGCCCGCTGACGAAAACGTCTCGCTGTAGCGCACGCCTCCGCCGAACGTGACGATGATGATCTTCGGCTGATTCGTTAGCTCCTCGGGTTGCTGCGCGCGCAGCGTGCGTGGCATCAGCCGGTCGGCGATCGCCATACCGGACAGGCTCAAAAATTGGCGCTTCGAAAGCGGGAACATCAGTATTCAGTAATTTCGCCGCCGGATATTTTCTTGCGCAGGCCTATACCTAAGTCGAGTGGATGATCGTAGCCGGCGAGGATCTCGCCGCTTGGCGAATAATACGGACCGATGTCGCAAGCCATCGAGCCTTCGCCCTTTTCGACGAACGTTATTTTGGTAATGAGCTTGGCCGATTTGTAGCCGTATTTTGAGGGGTCAATCAGCCGAACGGGCGCGCCATGCTGATTGGTCAACGGCTCACCAGCCATGCGAAGCGCCATCAGCACGCGCGGGTTGCCCATCTCTTCGAGCGACATATACTCGTACCACTTGTCGTGGCAGTCGATGCGAATCGCCGTTGCGCCCGCCTTGGGCTTGACGTCTTCGAGCAGGTCGCCGAAGTGAAACCCGCCCCAGGTAGTACGCGACGACCAGCATTGGACGCACTTCATGCGCGAGCTTTGCTCGATTTGTTTGTAACTGTTGAAATCGTCGACCGAGAGATAGCGGGGACGTGCGACGAGGCCGCCGACTTCGAGACGGTAGGTTTTAGGGTCGAGCGGCGGCACAGGGTTGTACCACATGATCCTGAAGCCGTGCTTATCAGGGGTATCGGTCGGGAGCAGGATTTGTTGGTCGGCGCCAGCCGCTCCAGCGGCTGCGCCCATCGCAGCTAAAAACCGTCGTCGTTTCATGGGTGCCGCCCCTGGCTCATTCTACTACCCGGACTTGTTCGCTTAGTCGCAGTCGTTACATGCAGGCATCTTCCGACCATAAACGCAAAACGGGCGCGTAGCTCGTTGAGAAGCTACGCGCCCGCGGGTTAGAGGTTTAGAACATGAAGCGGATCGCCAATTGGAACTGACGGTTTGAGCCGCCGCGGGTGCCGGTGATGCGCCCGAAAGCGCCTGAGCCGTGATCCCGATTCGGCCGGTTGAACTGCGGCGTGTTGCTGAGGTTGAACGACTCCACGCGGAACTGGGCCTTCATGCGTTCGTTGAACCGGAAGTCCTTGAACAACGAGAGGTCCAGCGTGCTAATGCCAGGGCCGATGTTCGAGTAGTTGCCGAGTGTGCCGAAGGTGCCTGGGACCGGATCTTGAAACGCACCGGTATCGAACCACTCATCCGGAGTACGGCCGCCGGAAGGAGCGGCATTGGGATCCCTACCCGAAACGGGATCGGGACGGCGAGTCCCGGAACAGGAACAGATCGCACGGTTGGTGTTGATGTTGAAGTAGTTTCCTGTCTGCAACTGCAAGATGCCGTTAAGCTGCCAACCGCCTGCAATCGTCCTGGCCGCGCCAGTCAGATTTTGGCCGACGGGCAGTTCCCAGTTGCCACTGAGCACGAAGCGATGACGGATGTCAAAGCTGGCGTGTGCATACTCAATGGACTGGTGCGGAGTGCGGTTGCCCGGGCCGCCCGAGAGGGTCGTTCCGGTGTCCGCCAACGCATGGCCCCACGTATAGGCAGCGAGGAAGCCCACGCCTTCGGAGAAGCGTTTGTCCCACTTCGCCGTCAGGGCATGGTAGAGCGAACGGCCGTTACTGTTCGTGAAGCTGATGTTGGAGTCGCCTACGAACTTGAACGGGCGCCGACTGAGTCTGTTGATGTTCGGACGCGGGTCGGTTACCGGTTGGTTGCCGTTGTAGTTGTCTGTTAAGCGGTTGCCCTTCGAGCCGATGTAGGCGAGTTCGAAGACTGAATTCCAACCCATGTCTTTCTGGACGTTGAAGTTCCACTTGTTGACCAAGGGCCAGCGGCGCTGGGTGTAAACCGAGCGAAAGCTGATCGGCGCATTCCCAGTGAATGAGTTGATCGGGAAGCCGTCAGAAAAGCGCCTGATGAACGGGTTCAAAGCGGAAGCGCGCGGCGGATTGAAGCGCACCTCTTGGTTGAACGGAACGTTCTCGCCACGGTTCGGGTTGCCACCCTCGTTTTCTTCGGCGCCGTAGAAGATGCCGTAGCCGGCACGGATGACCATGCCGGGACGCGCTTCATAAGCGAATCCTATACGAGGAGCAATGTTGCTCTTGTCCCACTCGGTCAGGTAGGTCGAAGCGACGCCGCGTTCCACATCGATTCCGGGAAAATCGGCCGTGAAGTTGGGCGGCAAAGGAGCCTCCTGATCTTTACCTTCGGGGATCACAAGAGTCGGCGTCGAGTGGTCGGTGCCAAACACGTCAAGGTGAGCCTGGCGACCGAACTTCTCACCAATCGGCGTTGTGACTTCGTAACGAATGCCAAAGTTGATGGTGAGTTTCGACGAAACCTTCCAGTCGTCCTGCGCATAGAACGAGTACGCATCCTTGAACGACGAGATGAAGTTCGTGGTCGTGATGCGGCTAAAGCCCGGAACACCGAGTAGCCAAGAGGCCATGCCGTCGCCGGTATCGTTGAAGCCGACCTGGTTGGTGTGATCGCGACGGAAGTCCATGCGGCCACGAGGTGAAGGCACTTGGAAGAACGGGAAGCCGATCGGCCGGTACTCAGCGCCGAACTTGAAGGCGTGAGAACCCTTGTTCCAAGAAACGTTTTGGATGAAGTCCCAAACGTTGTTGTATTCCTGGGTAGGCAGCCATTCGGAACCACCTACTGTGTTATAACCCTGCGGGCCGAGGCGGGGAGTTCCGCCATTGTTGGTGGTGAACGGATTGAGGCCGCCAAAACCGAGCGCTGAAAACGAATCGGTGTCGGCATTCGCCTGGGTTCGCGTGGTAACCAAGCGAGTATAGGCGACGCGTGATTCGGTGATGAACGTCGGCGACCAAATTCTGGTGTAGCTCAACATCGCGTTGCGGGCCAGGTTTTCCTCGGACTCGCCAAGGAAGCCGCCCGCGTCGAGATCGCCCGGCAGGGGAGGCGACTGCGTCTTGGCCTCGTTACTCCAGCTCATGCTGCCGAAGAGGCTGTCATTGTCTGAGAGGCGGTGATCGATGCGGACATCCCACTGGTCGACGTCGCGCGCTGCGTCGCGTTGGGTGAAGAAGTTCGAGCCGGGACGCTCGCCCGGTGCGGCGATGTTCTGGTTCGCACTTGGGTATTGTCCAATAAAATTGGCCGCGATGGGATCGAACATGCTTGTAGGAATGGTGTTGTTCGGGAAGGGATCGCGAACATCGAGGACGCCGTTGACTTCCCGCTGGGTGATTGGATTGAAGATCTGACCGCGAAGTACGGTGTTACCGAGTTCGTCGGTGCCTTGCACGTCGCCGGTAACCAGGCTCGAGAAGTCGCCGCCGGCCATGCCCGCGCCGGGGATGGTTAGCGTGCTTGCCAGGCTGCCGTCGGTAATGCGCGTGCCCTGGTAGTCGAAGAACCAGAAAGTACGGTTCTTGACGATCGGACCGCCTATGGCGATGCCGAATTGGTCCTGCTCGAACTGACCCTTCTCGTTGCCGCTGCGGTTGGCTTCCCAGGTGTTGGCGTTCAATGCATCTCTTTGCAGAAACTCGAACACGGTACCGTGAACTTGATTCGAACCGGACTTGATGGTGACGTTGATTACGCCGCCGGCCGCTCGGCCGTACTCGGCGTTGTAGCCGTTCGTCAGGATCTGCATTTCGCCGATCGCCTCAACCGAGGGACCAACGACGTAGGCGGTCTGGTTGATGAAATCGATGACGTTGACGTTGTTGTCGACGCCGTTGAGCAAGAAGTTGTTTTGACCGTTGGAGCGAACGCCATTGGCGGAGAAGCCGCCGCCGGTGGCGTCGCGCGCGCCGGGCTCAGCGGGGTAGACCGCCGGAACCGTGCGCGCCAAAAACGCAAAGCGACGCTGACCGCCGAGCGGCAACTCGCTAGTCTGACGGTTTTCTAGCGTGCCGCCCATCTGCGTAGTCTCCGTCTGCAGAGCCGGGGGCTGCGCCGTTACCTCGATGGTCTCGGTCACTTGACCGATCTCGAGAATGAAAGTGGCCTGCACGCGAGAGCCGGACTGTACGAGTACGCCGGTCTGTACGGCCTTCTTAAAACCTGTGGTTTCCGCCGACACGGTATACGTACCGGGTTTGATCAGCGGACGGATAAAGTTGCCGGTGGCGTCGGATTCGACGACATCCTGAACACCCGTCGAGTCTTCGACGATGGTGATGATTGCTCCGGGAATGGCCGCGCCCGACGGGTCGGTGACAGCGCCCAAGATCGTTCCCATGTCGCGCTGCGCCATTGCGGGCACTACGAGACAAAGGATAAGAGCCGGAACCAACATTGCTATTCGCAAGTTGCGCATAATGAATGTTCTCTCCCTTGTTGAATTGGTTGAGATCTTTAACACCACGGGGAAGGCCCCATCCCTACCTCGTAGAATTATGGCAAAATCCCGCATCACTAGTCAATCCGGTACACTAGCTGTAAGCCATTGAATTAACACGACTTGATACGATTTTGCGGATTTCTTGAAAGATGGCGATATGGGAAATGGAATTTACGGATGCGGTCTGGGACCGCCTAAAGACAGGGCAACAGCCCGCAAACCGTTCATTGACTTCCACTTACCAGAGGTGTATAGGGGATAAACCGCAATTGAGCACGACTCTCCAACGCCATATTCTGCCGCCCAAACGGCGGATTCTCGCGCCAAGAATTTACACGCAAATACTATGTTTTTTTGTCTTTTCAAGCGCGACCGGCGCGCAGAATCCATCCTACCGGGACACTGCGGCTGAATGGGGGCTGTCGAAGGCCGTGACTTTTGGGAGCGCCGAGAGGAACGATTTCATTCTTGAGACCACCGGCACCGGCGTCGCAATCTTCGACTTCGACAGCGACGGCGACAACGATGTGTTCGTCGTCAACGGAACGACTTTTGCTCTCGAAGCCGAAGGCAAGAGCCCGCTGTCGCATCTGTATGAGAACGACGGCAAGAGTCAGTTTTCGGAAGTCGCCGGCGACGTCGGGCTGGCGAAAACCGGTTGGGGACAGGGCTCATGCGTCGGCGATTTCAACAACGATGACTCGCCCGATCTGTTCGTCACCTACTTCGGCTCGAACGTCCTCTACCGCAATTCCGGCGGCAAGTTTGAAGACGTGACCGCGAAGGCTAAACTTCCCGTCGAAGGCAGCCGCTGGGGCGCCGGCTGCGCCTTTCTCGACTACGACCGCGACGGCCGTCTCGATATTTTCGTCTCCAACTACGTCGATCTAGATCTCGAGAAAACGCCTAAGCCCGGCTCAAGCGACGAGTGCAAGTGGAAGGGCCTGCCCGTCATGTGTGGTCCCCGTGGACTCCCGCGGACGTCCAACGCGCTTTATCGAAATGTAGGCGACGGCAAGTTCGAAGACGTCTCCGAGAACGCCGGTATTCGCGCACCCGGAAGCCGCTATGGCTTAGGGGTCATCACGGCGGACTTCAACAACGACGGCCTCATCGACATTTACGTTGGCTGCGACATGACCGCCAGCCTGCTCTACCAGAACAACGGCGATGGAACGTTCGCAGAAGTCGGAGGTGAAACCGGCGTCGCCTACAATTTCGACGGCCAGTTGCAAGCCGGCATGGGCGTCGCCGTAGCCGACTACGACGGTAACGGCTTTCTCGATATTGCAAAAACCAATTTTTCAGGAGATCTACCGTCGCTCTACAACAACGAGGACGGCGTTTTCTTCGAAGACGTCGCCATGGGAGCGGGCCTTGGCGTCAATCAGTTGTTGGGCTGGGGGATTGCTTTCGTCGATGCGGATGAGGATTCCTGGCCAGACCTTCTGATGGCCCACGGCCACATCTATCCCGAGGTCGAAGGCGCGTCGATTGGCGAGACATATCGCCAGCAGACGTTGTTTTATCGCAATGACGGCAACGGACGATTCGTCGATGACACAGCAAATGTGGGAGAGGCGCTGGCACGAAAGCGTCCGGCTCGTGGCATGGCGACGGGGGATCTGGATGGCGATGGGCATCCGGAAGTCGTGATCGTGAATCTGAACGAGGCTCCGACGGTTCTCAAGAATACGGCGAAGCTTGGCAATGCGGCGGTCATCAGACTCGCCGGGAGAAAATCCAACCACAGCGCGATCGGCGCGCGAGTACGCGTGCGCACTGCCGGCAGAGACATCATCCAAGAAGTGCACGGCGGCGGGAGTTACTTTTCCCAGAATGACCTCGCCTTGTACTTCGGGCTGGGCGAGGCCAACGCCATCGACGAAGTCGAGGTCACCTGGCCAAACGGCAAGAAACAGCGTTGGGAACATCTAGAGGTGAATCAACAGATCGTCTTAACTGAAGGGAACAAGAAGGCCGACCGGAAAGCTCTGCGGCGTTGAAGCCTTTTCCGGGCCGTGGACGGGAAGTCCGCGTTCACCAACCATCGAGCTAGTCCTGGACTACCATAAGCGAGGCAACCACCACCATGAAACGTAGAAGTTTTCTGAAAGCCGCGTCGATGACCGCCGCTTCAGCCCAACGAATTATCGGCGCCAACGACCGAATCCATCTTGCCCTAATCGGCTCAGGCGGTCGCGGCAAGAGTGTTGCTCGTCAGGTCGTCGAAGGCAGCATCAACGTCGAATACGCCGTGTTTTGCGATCTGCTAGATTCGCAATCCGAAAAGGCCAAGCAAGAATTTGGCGGCACGGCCAAAACGTACCGCGACTTTCGTGACGTGCTCGCACTGAAAGACATCGACGCCGTGCATGTCGCAACCCCCGATCACTGGCACGCAATCCCTGCAATCATGGCCTGCCAGGCCGGTAAGCATGTCTACTGCGAGAAGCCGCTTACGCACAACATCCGCGAAGGCCAGGCCGTCGTCAAGGCCGCGGCCGAGAACAAGGGCAAGGTATTTCTAACCGGCATGCAGCACCGCTCGCAGTTGCATTTCATGGATATCCAAAAGCAGATCAGCAGCGGCCACTTGCGCGATGTGCACTTCGTACGCGTATGGAATTACGTGGACATGATGCCGAACGGCATCCCTGACACGCCCAACGAGCCGGTCCCGAAAGGTCTCGACTGGGATATGTACATGGGCCCAGCACCCTACCGACCCTACAACTCCCGAGTGCATCTGAGAACCTACCGCTACTTCAAAGATCTCGCCGGCGGCATGATCACAGACTTCGGCATTCACCGCTTCGACACGATCCATCAGATCATGGGCGTCGACAGGCCGACAACCATCAACGCAACCGGCGGGCGATTCGCCGTCGCCGGCATGGGAGATCAGCCCGACATCTTGCAGGTGACCTACGAGTACCCCGGGTTCATCATGAGCTACGAAACCGCCAGCACCAACTCATTTGGTTCGATCGGTCGGCTTACGCCCGGAATGAACATGCACGGTGCGCGGGGCGACGAGAACCGTCCCAACGGCATGGCCTTCTACGGCTCGAACGGAACGATCATTGCCGACCGTCTCGGGTACGAGGTATTGCCCGCGGCCCCCAAGCGAACCAACGAGGCTGACCAAACAACTGTCGGCGGGCCGAAGCTCGAGCGCAGTCACGAGAACAATCCGGAACCGACGCTGCTGCACGGCCAGCACTTCATCCGCTGCATTCGCGACGGCGAAGCCCCGCGCTGCGACGCACTGGTCGGCCACCGCTCGAGCGCGATCGCCCACCTTGGCAACATCTCCTACGAAGTAGGCCGCAAGCTCCACTGGGACGGCATCAAAGAGCAGTTCGCCGACGACGCCGGGGCAAATGAGCGACTAGGCCGCAAAGCGCGTCCTCCTTGGGATTTGATCACCAACGGTTAGCAGCATTAAGACGAGGATATTCGCATGACAAGACGACAGATACTCCAGTCCGCGGCAGGCCTAGCCTTCACTACGGCGGCCAAATCAGCGGCGCCGAAAATCCTCAAGAATATGGGTACCGCTGGGCCCGGACTCGGAGCGCGCATCCGTGCAACCCGAGCCGCGGGCAAAGAGTGGGATATCGTCCAATACGCTCACGAAAAGGGCCTTGGCGGCGCGCACACTCGGCTGCCCAAAGACCTCGATCCCGCCAAGATCAAAAAGCTGCGCGGCCAAATCGACGAGTACGATATGCGGCTTACCGTTGGCGTTCGGTCGCCGCTGACCGAGGGCGACTTGCCGCGCTACGAAGCCGAGGTCAAAGCGGTTTCTGAGATGGACGGACGCGTCGTCTGTGTCCACGATTCGTTTTCGGGCCGGCGCTACGAGCAGTTCAAATCAGCGACGGAGTATCACGAGTTTTTTGCGAAATGCAAGACTGCCGTGCAGCGCGGTGAAAAGATATTGCGCCGCTACAAAATGCCGCTGGCGATCGAGAACCACAAGGGCTGGCGTTCGGATGAACTAGTCGCGTGGGTCAAGTCGACCGGCAGCGAATACGTCGGTGTCGGACTCGACATGGTCAACAACGTTTCGCTGATCGAGTCGCCGGAGCAGACGGTTGAGACGCTTGCTCCTTATGCTCTGTTCGTCAGTTTCCGCGACATCGCAGTCGATTTCTATGATGAGGGCTTGCTTCTCTCAGAGGTCCCGCTAGGCGAGGGCCACTATGACTTGCCGGCATTCGTTAAAAAAATCCAAAGCCGCAAGCCGGATATGCTTTTCCAACTCGAGATCATCACCCGCGATCCGCTCAAAGTCCCGATCTTCAACGCCGACTACTGGAAGATCTACGACGAGAACAGCCCGGTGCCGCCACAAGATTTGGCCAGGCTAGTCGCCTGGGTGCATGCCCACCCGCCCAAGCACCCGCTCCCAAGTGTCTCCGGACTAACTGCCGAACAGCGCCTAGCTCTCGAAGACACCTACAACCAGCGTTCAATCGACTACGCCCGAGCAAACCTGCCGCTGTAACTCAAACCCCTCGAAGCAAAGAATCAGAGGCGCGGACGGAAGTCCACGCTTGCCATCCGCGCCCCGTGCAATCCGAACAAGAATCAGGCGCCAATCACGCCGGAACGACTTCCACTTCCGCTGCCGGTTCCGCTACAGCCTTCTTGTGAAAGCCCATCTTGTCGCCGTCGCGATCGACAATCACCGTGTCACCCTCGCCGAAAGTTCCGTCCAAGAGTTTCAACGCGAGCGGATCTTGAATCAATCGTTGAATCGAGCGCTTCAGCGGCCGGGCACCGAACTGTTCGTCATATCCGTCTGAGAGCAGCAGCTCCTTGGCGCGCGCCGAAACTTCCATCACGATCTTCTTGTCCGCAAGTAGCCGCTCGACATCGGCCAACCGCAAGTCGACAATCTTGCCGAGATGCTCGCGACTGAGCTTGTTGAATACGATAATGTCGTCGATCCGGTTCAAGAACTCCGGCCGGAAGCTACGCCCCAGCTCGTCGAGCAATTTCCGCCGAATGTCATCGTTTTCGTGACTGTCATGCGTCAGTGAAAACCCGATCGAGCCGCTCTTTTGAATTTCGACAGAGCCAATGTTCGAAGTCATGACGATGACCGTATTGTTGAAGTTCACGGTTCGGCCTTTGCCGTCCGTTAGGCGGCCGTCATCTAGAACCTGTAGCAGAACGTTGAAGACATCGGGGTGAGCCTTTTCGATCTCGTCGAGCAGTACGACCGAATACGGCTTCCGCCGCACATGCTCCGTCAGTTGCCCGCCCTCGTCATAACCAACGTACCCAGGGGGTGCGCCGATCATCCTCGAAACAGCGTGCTTTTCCATGTACTCCGACATGTCGACCCGAATCATCGACTGTTCGTCGTCGAACAGGAACTGTGCCAGCCCTCGCGCAAGCTCAGTCTTGCCGACGCCCGTAGGGCCGAGAAACACGAACGTGCCAATCGGCTGCTGCGGGTCGCTCAAGCCGGCACGGTTGCGCCTCACGGCATTGGCGACCGACTCAACCGCCTCATCCTGTCCGATCACTCGCTGCTGCAGGCGCTGCTCCATGTGGATCAGCTTTTCGACTTCGCCCTCAAGCATGCGGGTGACCGGGATACCGGTCCATTTGGCAACGATCTTGGCGATGTCTTCTTCCGTCACTTCGCCGCGAAGCAAGGCGCTCTCAGAGTATTCTTCTTCGAGCCGCTTCGTAGCGATGTCAAGTTCTTTCTCGATACTGACCAGTTGGCCGTATCGAATTTCCGCGGCCGTTGAAAGGTCGCCGACGCGGGTGGCTTCCTCTTCTTCGGTCCGCAACTGCTCCTGGCGTTCCTTGAGTTGGCGCACCGCATGGATCAGGTTCTTCTCTTTTTCCCAGCGATCGCGCGAAAGCGTCGACTCGCCTCGCAGTTGTTCGAGTTCGCTTTCGATAGCGCCTAGGCGCTCCTTCGAGCTGCGGTCCTTTTCCTTCTGCAATGCCTGCCGCTCGATTTCGAGCTGCATGATCTTGCGCTCCATCCGATCAACATCTACGGGGACCGAGTCGATCTGCATGCGCAGCGCCGCGCCCGCCTCGTCCATCAGGTCAATCGCCTTGTCGGGCAGGAAGCGATCGCTGATGTAGCGGTGCGAAAGCGAAGCGGCCGCTACCAGAGCGGTGTCGCGAAAGCGCACCGAATGGTGAATTTCGTAGGTTTCCTTTAGACCACGAAGAATCGCGATCGTGTCTTCAACTGTCGGCTGTTCGACTAACACTGTCTGGAAGCGCCGCTCTAGGGCGGAATCTTTCTCGATGTACTTGCGGTACTCGTTCAAAGTGGTCGCGCCGATGCAGCGCAGTTGGCCGCGAGCAAGCATCGGCTTGAGCATGTTGGCGGCGTCGATCGAGCCTTCAGCGGAACCCGCTCCGACCAGTGTGTGCAACTCGTCGATGAAGCAGATAATTTCGCCGTTTGATTCGTGGATTTCCTTGAGCACCGCCTTGAGGCGGTCCTCAAACTCGCCTCGAAATTTCGCTCCGGCCACCATCGATGCCAGATCAAGTGAAACCAGCCGCTTGTTCTTCAGCGTTTCTGGAACGTCTCCGTTGACGATGCGCTGTGCGAGACCTTCAGAAATTGCAGTCTTGCCAACGCCGGGCTCTCCGATCAAAACCGGGTTGTTCTTGGTGCGACGCGAAAGAACTTGGATCACTCGCCGAATCTCATCATTGCGGCCGATCACCGGATCGAGGTTGCCCTGGCGCGCCTCTTCGGTCAGATCGAGCGCGTAGCGCTCTAGCGCCTGATATTTTTCCTCCGGGTTCTGGTCGGTTACGCGCTGCGAGCCGCGCACCACCGAAAGGGCTTGCAGAATCGCCTCTGGAGATGCGCCCACATCGTGAAGCAATTTGCCGGCCGACTGATTCGTCGAGCGACTAATGGCAAGTAGCAGATGCTCGGTTGATACGAATTCGTCCTTGAACTGTTCAGCCTCTTTTTGGGCCTGCGTGAAAACCTGTTCGAGAGCCGCGTCGAGGTGCGTGCCGGGCTGAACACCCTGAACCGCCGGCAACTCCGAAAACTTCTTACGGCCGTCTTCAGAGATGATCGCGGGAGTAATACCGAGTTTGGTCAAGACCGCTGGAACGACGCCGTCTTTCTCCTCCACCAACGCCACTAGCAAGTGGATCGGGTGCATCGCCTGGTGATTCGCTTCCGCCGCCAAGGTCTGGCTCGCCTGGACCGCCTGCTGAGCCTTCTGAGTGAATTTGTCAAATCGAATCATCGTGCCCCCATCCCTTCATTGCCGGTATCCCTTCATTGCCGGTATCCCTTCATTGCCCCCATCCCTTCGTTGTCGGGGGGCGGCGAGCATTCGCCCATCACCGCCGCCCCCCATATCGTCAGCCTACGATTAGTTAACCGAAATCGTACGGCCCTTGTCCTTGACCTCCACCTTCGGAAGCGTCATTCGCAGGACTCCGTCCTTATATTTCGCATCAATGCCCTCGACGTCAATCGTCTCCGGCAGCGAGAAGCGGCGCACGAACGAGCCGTAGCTGCGTTCGATCCGTCGGTATTTGTCTTTCGACTCATCGGCCTCAAGCTTGCGCTCGGCTCGCAGGGTTAATGTGCCGTCGTCGACCCGTACGTCAATATCCTTTTGATCGACGGCCGGAAGGTCGGCCGTCAGTACGAAATTCATTTCTTCCTCAACGATGTCGACAGCGGCTGTCCATTGACGTTCGCCAGCAGCGACCGAGCCGGCCGCGTCCGCGAACAAGTGACCGAAGGCACGGTCGAAGTCTCCGAAAAATGGCCTCAAGCCGGTATGTGGTGTGTATCGAATCAAGCTCATGATTTTTCTCCTAGGTTGGTTGGTTTCAAAGTAGTTTCTTAGTGGGTGGTCAATGCACGCTGATCACCCGTGAATGGTCCTCTGGCTCCCCCTTCGGGAGCGTAATTACTAAAACTCCATTCCCGTAGGCGGCGCTGATCGCTTCATCGTCAACGTTCTCCGGCAGCCGGAAGCGCCGTTCGAACTTTCCGTGCGGCCTCTCTCGGCGCGTGTAGTTTTGCAGATCCGCGTCGCGCTCGCCGCTCAGCGTCAACGTCGAATCTTCGACTCGTATCTGTATCGCGCTCTCGGCCAACCCTGGTAGGTCGGCATATAGGACAAAGCGCCCAGAGTCCTCGGCGATGTCAAATCGCGGTGACCAGCCCGTGGCTGTGCCCGCGCGCCTACCGGTGGAGGCAAGATTGGCGAGCGTTGATTGGTTCGGTTGTCGTTCTAGCGTCATGTTAGTAGCTCCTTGGCATGATTGCCACTGATTGAAGTATAAAACATGAGTGTATCATTATCAAGTAATATTATTAATAGATTTCATATAGATCGTCATCTCCAGCCAGATCAAACCCCGGTTGACTCGAAATGCCCTCTATGCCTATGAAATTAAAGGAAGTTGACCGATCCAGCCGAATTTGATGTTAGAATGCGACCGGAGTGGCTATCGGCCCATACCGGTCGTTGTCGGCATCCCTGGTTACGCCCCAAGTCTTTACTATTCAATCAGTTAAGCCCCACAGAAGGGCTGGAGGTTCATAATGCGATTTTTTCGCGCGGTTCTTGCCTGCTGTCTCCTCGGCGCTGTTACCCTTGGTGCCACTGTCGTTCCCCGAATGAGTCTTGGCGAAATCGCCGACTCGTCAGAGAGAGTGATACACGGCGTGGTCACTCGAAAGTGGTCCGCCTGGGACGATTCGCGTCGCTACATCTGGACGCATTACGAAATCCAAATCAGAGACACACTGAAGGGTCCGGCCGGAACTCGCTTTACCATCAGCGAGCCGGGCGGCATGGTGGGCGATGTCGGAATGCACCTCAGCGGCGCGCCAGAATTTCAAGCGGGTGACGAAATCATCGTCTTCGCCTACCAGACCCCGATTGACTACTGGCGTGTGCGCGGCTATAGCCAGGGAGGCTTCATCGTCAACCCGGGCGAGGACGGCTTTCAACTGGTCGCACCATTAGCCCCCGCCGGCCTTAAGTTCGTCGGCGCGCCATCGGCTGAAAGCCCCCTATCCGCGATCTCCGGCCTCGAACTAGGAAGGTTCAAGTCCCAAGTGCGCACGCTAGTGAATCTTTCGAGGGAGGAGCGCTAAGCCATGCGGAAGCATATCGAAACTGTGGCCCTAGCCTTGGCCCTGGCGTCTAGTCTTGTCGCCTATACCCGACTGATCACGCCAAATGGCACCCCCGAGCGCCGCACCGATACTGGCGGCATCCAATTCCTGATCAACAATCAGATCACTCCCGGCCTATTGAATGCTGACGGCGATGTCTGGATCACTGCCGACAGCGATCCGGTTGGCGCGCTCCAAGCGGCGGTAGCAAGCTGGGCGGCCGTAACGACGGCAGAGCTGACTTTTGCCCCAGTTGGAACGACGTCGTTGTTGGCCGACGGCTTCGATGGAAACCACGTCTTCGTGTTCGACGATACCCCCGAAAATCGAGCTATGACAGGCACTGCAAACGCGATCACGCTGGGCTTTTTCACCGCGAACGGAATCATAACCGACACCGACATCATCTTCAACCCCGTCATCTCGGACGGTGCCCAAAGTTTTGCATTTGGGACCAATGGCGACCCGGCGACGTTCGACATCAAAGCCATCGCGCTTCACGAACTTGGACATGCACTGGGCGGCGGCCACTCGACAGTTCAAAGTGCAACTATGTTTCAAAGCGGCAAGCCTGGAGACACACATCCTGGCACTCTCGACCACGACGACCTGGCGATGATCGGCGAGGTGTACCCCGCGCCTGGAAACGCCACGGTGTTCGGGAGCATCAGCGGCCTCGCGACTTTCGCGGGCGGCGGTCCGATACGGGCAGGAGCCGTAACCGCGGTAGATCCAGTAAGTGGGCGTGCCGTCAGTTCTCTAAGCTCACGCCAAGACGGTAGTTTCGAGATCACCGGATTGCCGCCCGGCGCCTATCAAGTTTTCGTAGAGCCGTTGAACGGCCCCGTACGCCCTGGCAACGTGCGTCTCTTCGATAGTGATGCCGACACTTCGTTTCAGACCACGTTCTTTGGGGGCAATAATTCGCCCGCCACAGTCCAGGTGCGGGCCGGCGGAACCGCCTCCGCAAACATTGCTGCCCCTGCCGGCGATTCTCCCGTCGAACTGGAACTTCTTGGCCGTGACGTTGGCGGCGGCGCCTTCAGTTTCTCCGGGATAGGGCTAGCGCTCGATCCAGGCGGCTCGGCCGAACTCGTCGCTATCGGACCCGGTGTCGGCCAGGCAAGCGCGACTATTCTCGGAAACGCTGTTCAACTCGCCGGAGCGACGAGCGTTCTCAACTTCACCGACGGTACGCAGGGCCTCAGCATTCCCGTTCAGGTCGTCGCCGGGGCAAGCCTCAAGGAGGCAGGCCGCCGCGGCCAAAACGCTGTTGCCGACGCGGTCGCAACCCTGGTGCTCAACAACGGCGCCGCGGTGTCCGTCTCCACCTCCGGCCTGATCGTCCCCAACGCCGGCGCACCGCCGCCGCCGACTCCTGCTTTCACTTCGGCGGGCGTGGTGAGCGCCGCAAGCTTCGTGGGCGGCGGAATCGCGCCGGGCGAAATCGTTTCTATCTTCGGATCCGACATGGGCCCTACAACCGGCGCACAGCCTACGGGCTTCGATCCAGCCACGGGCTTGTTGGGATCAACGCTTGCCGGAGTAACCGTGACGTTCGACGGAACGCCGGGACCGCTGTTCTTTGTTTCCGCCGGCCAAATTAATGTACAGGCACCATTCCAGGTCGCGGGGCGCGCCAACTCAAGCGTTGTGGTTTCCTTCAATGGCCGGACCAGTAGCGCCGCTCAAGTACCCGTGGTTGGCGCGCATCCGGCGCTATTCGCCAATCAAGGCGCCGCTATCGTGGTTCACAACGATGATGGGTCGCTGAACTCTCCTTCAAATCCGGTTGGTCGCGGCGAAGCGGTTCTTATTTTTGGAACCGGACAAGGTGTCGTCTCGCCTGCCGTGGCAACTGGCCAACCCGCATCGGGTTCGCCTCTTAGCATTGCGAACGGACTGCAACTCAGTCTTGGCGGGGTGAGCTTTACCCCATTTTTCGCCGGCCTCGCGCCGACCTTCGTCGGTTTGCTACAAATCAACGCGGTCATTCCGGCGAACGCACCAACCGGCGGCTCAGTCCCGTTGTCGATTTCGATTCAGGGAGCGCAGAGTCAACCCGGCCTGACAATTGCGATCGTGCCTTAGCATGGTTAGTCCGCAATTCTCACCACTTGGCGAGAGAAAGTGCGTGAGAGGTGCGTCAATACGAGGCGGGCGACGGTCGGCGCGCGGAGGCGTACTTAAAAGTCGGTCGAGCACTCGCGATCGAGCGCAACGAAGTAGTGGCGCACCTATCGCGTACTTTCGCCGTCAGGTGGTGAGAAATGCGGGTTAGCCGCTGGGTCGAGGCCCGGCGGCGCCTCTCCGTCTGAGAGCCCGAGCAAATTATGATGAGGGACTGTGCAACTTCCGGGGCATCGCAAGCGTTCCGTAGTCTTCTGGACCGTTCTTGGTGTCTGCCTCGTTGCGGTGGCCGTTACTCTCAACGTGACCTGGGTCGTAGCGAATTGGCGAACCGGCGTTATGCTGCTGGTCGGTGCGGTCTCATTTGCCATCCTGATCGCGGGCCTCGTGCTCAATACGATATTTCTGGTCCGCGAGATTCGCCGCAACGAGCAGCACGACGCGTTCATCAACGCCGTCAGCCACGAGCTAAAGACACCCGTGGCGTCGATCAGGCTCTATCTCCAAACGCTGCAATCAAGGGAACTCAACGACGATAAGCGTCAAGAGTTCTACCAAACGATGCTGCAAGACACGGCACGATTGCAGGGCACGATTGAACAGGTGCTCACCGCCGGCGCGGCCGGATCGAGACGCAAGCCCAACCGCGCCCCTGTCGATATTCCAGCGATGGTTCGCGAGTCAATCGAAGTCGTTAGCCGTCGACACGAGCTTGCGGACGGTGCCTTGAGCTACTCAAGCTCAGTACCCGAGGGAGAGTCGGCGATCGTCGATGGCGATGTCGAGGAGCTTCGCGCGGCAGTATCAAACCTTATCGACAACTCAATTCGTTACTCCGGCGAGCGCGTGAAAGTTCTAGTACGAATCGCGAAGATCGGCACCGAGCGCGTTGCGATACAAGTAATCGACGAGGGCATCGGCATCGCCAGCACGCAGTTGAAACAAGTCTTCAAGCGCTTCTACCGCATCCCTGGGACACTGCGGGTTAAAGGCACCGGCTTGGGCCTGTTCATCGTCCGTGCCGTCGCGAAGCGCCACGGCGGCAAGGCATACGTTGAGAGCGACGGGTCCAATCGCGGCAGCACATTTACAATCGAATTACCGCTGGCGCAGTCAAAATGAAAAACGTCTTAGTAGTCGAAGACGAAGAACACTTAGCGACCGGCCTACGCTTCAATTTGGAGGCCGAAGGATTTCGCGCCACCCTCGTCGACACCGGTGAAGCGGCGCTCGACGCGATCCGCTCCGATGAGAACTTCGACCTTGTACTGATGGACGTCATGTTGCCCGGCAAAAGCGGCTTCGATGTCGTCAGCGAGCTGCGTCGCGATGGCCACTACGTTCCAGTTATCATGCTCACGGCTCGCGGCCGGCCCGACGACGTGGTGCAGGGATTTTCAGCCGGCGCTGATGACTATCTCCCAAAGCCATTCGAGCTACCAGTGTTGCTGGCGCGGATTCGAGGTTTACTTCGCCGACGGGAGTGGATGGCTGAAAACGGCGCGGAGCCGATACAGCACAGCTACACGTTCGGCGGTCGAACGATCGATTTCGATCGACAACATCTTGTGGTGGACGGTGAGGTCCGCGAGCTAACTGTGATGGAGGCGGACCTGTTTCGATTCTTGATAGAGAACGAGGGCCGGACAGTTTCACGCAAGGACTTGCTATCAGAAGTGTGGGGCGTCCGTGAAGACACCGATACTCGCTCGATCGACAACTTCATCGTCCGCCTCAGACGCTATATCGAGCCACAACCGTCGAAACCAAAACACCTTGTCACAGTTCGCGGTGTGGGCTACCGCTTCGTTGCCAACCCTGAAGCCGAGTAACTCTCAGAAGCACGCGCAATCATCCTAGTGTCCTGTCTCTAAAGTTCGATTACAAAAGCGGGCGAGGGAAGCGAAGATTTGGTCGGCGGTTTTGGACCAGACGAACGGCTTGGAGTCGGCGTTGCTGAGTTGGATGTAATCCTCGATGGCGCGTTCCAACTCCGCTGTGCTGCGATGTACGCTGCGGCGAATCTGCTTCTGGGTCAGAGTGGCGAACCAACGCTCGACAAGGTTGATCCAAGACGCGCTGGTCGGCGTGAAGTGCAGATGGTAGCGCGGCCGTTTGGCCAGCCAACGCTGAATAATCTGGGTCTTGTGGGTTCCGTAGTTGTCGAGGATCAAGTGGATCTCGAGCGAGTCGGGGACCGCCTGGTCGATGGTGTCGAGAAACTTGCGAAACTCGACCGCGCGATGACGGCGATGACACTCGCCGATCACATGGCCGGTCTTGACATCCAACGCGGCAAACAGCGAGGTCGTCCCGTGGCGCTTGTAGTCGTGCGTGCGGCGCTCGATTTGTCCGGGACGCAGCGGCAGCAGCGGCTGCGTGCGGTCCAGGGCTTGGATCTGAGACTTCTCGTCAACCGACAGCACCAACGCCCGCTGGGGCGGGTTGAGATACAGACCGACGATGTCGCGCACCTTCTCGACGAACAACGGATCTTGCGAGAGCTTGAAAGTTTCGCTGCGATGGGGTTGCAGCGCGAAGGCCTTCCAGATGCGCTGCACGCTGGAGTGACTCAAGCCACAGGTCTTGGCCATCGAGCGTGTTGACCAATGCGTGGCGTCGGGGGGCGTCGATTCCAGAGTGAGCGTGATGACGCGTTCGACCTCGTCATCGCTGACGCGCCGCGGCGTGCCGGGACGCGGTTCGTCGAGCAGCCCGTCGAGGCCTTTGTCGAGGAAGCGCTGGCGCCATTTGCCAACGGTACGGCGGGCCCAGCCGAGTTGGGCGGCGACGACGGTATTGTTGAGTCCGTCGGCGGCGAGCAGAATGGCCCTGGCGCGTTGGGCAAGAGCCTGCGCGGACTTGCGCCGTCGCGCCCAACTTTGCAGGCTCTCGCGCTCGGCCGGGTTGAGCTTGAGCGGTTTCAATTGAGGACCAGTTGTCGTCGTCTTCCCCATATAGACATGGCGACAACAACCTGTTTAATGTTGCGCGAACTTTAGATACAGGACACTAGCCCGCATTTCTCACCACGTGGCGAGCGAGGGTGCGTGAGAGGTGCGTCAATACGAGGCGGGCGACGATCGGCGCGCGAAGGCGTACTTGATAGTCCGTTGAGCACGACGATCGAGCGCAACGAAGTAGTGGCGCACCTATCGCGTACTTTCGCCGTCAGGTGGTGAGAAATGCGGGCTAGACCGGCAGCGGTGTAGTTGATCTGCTCGACGAATGCGCCTGCTTACGGGCGGAGTTTTGGGGCGGCGTCACTGCGAACCTGGATGTTCCCAGGTCGTGCCAGGGGCATCGCGATAAACCTGCTCCGCCCGAACAGCCCGCCCGGCGGCAACCCCGCTCACGAGCTTGCCGTCTTCAACCGTCAACACACCGTTGACGACGACATAGGAAATACCCAACGGACTCTGTGCCGGATCCGAAAACGTCCCACGATCGATGATCGTGTCCGGGTTGAATACGACGATGTCAGCATCCGCCCCCGCCCGAATTCTCCCCTTATTGCGCATCCCAGGCACGCGCTCTTCCAACCGCTGCGCCGGCATTAGCGTCATCTTTTTGAGAGCCTCCATCATCGTCAGCGCCTTCTGGTCACGCACGTAGCGGCCCAGCACTCGCGAATACGTGCCAAAAGATCGCGGATGCGCGCGGCCATTTACGAGCCACATTCCATCGCTAGCGATCATCGTCAGCGGGCTCGTCACCGCGCGCCGCACGCTCTCTTCGCTGTAGGACGCCGGGTTGATGATCGTCCCGCCGCGCTCGCGGTAACGGTCGAAAGTTTCGCGCGTGAGCGCCTCGCCCGTCTCCACCCAGTTGAATCGGGCGTATTCCTCGTCGGAGTAGGTTTCCCAGTCATTGAAAAGATGCGACTGGATCAACGTCGAACCGCGGTTGTACGGGTAGGCCTCAGTCGTGACGTCCACGCCCCCAACCCGCGCCGCCAGAATTCTTTCGAGGTACTGCGAAACCCGATCGCGAGCGCTGCTGTTGATGTGAACGATATGCAGTCGAGCTCCGCTGTCCTTGGCGGCTCGAACAACCTCCTCAAGATTGCTGAAATCCTCATGCTCCGTTCGCATGTGAACGTGACAACTCGCACCGTAATCCGTCGCCACTCGAAACATCGCGGTGATTTCTTCCTGCGTCGCGCCAGGCGTGTAAGCAATCCCAAAGCCAACCGCCACCGCGCCCTCATCAAGCCCTCGGGCGACTTTCTCTCTGAGGTGCTGATACTGCGCCGGCGTCAGCTCTGTCGCTAGTGAATCGCCGGAAAGCCCCGGGTTGTGCCCCAGCATCACCAATTGCCGCGAGTAGGGATGCGAAATGCTAGCGCCGTGGTTGATGACCGCGGTCCCGGCGCGGTCGGCGTACCACCCCGCGATATTGTCCACCCCGATTTCCAGCTCAAGCGCCGTCGTAATTCCGTCGCGCACCTGCGCTTCGTAATTCGCGATGCTCTGGCCGTGTTGGTGTAAGTCGATAAATCCGGGCGCGACGACGTGCCCCGACGCATCGATCTGCTTCTTGGCCGTGATCGCCTCGCTCGTAATTGCTGTAATTCGCCCGGCTGTCACGCCAACGTTGAGAACCTCGTCGAGACTCGACTCGGGGTCCATCACCCGGCCGCCGTTAATGGCGATGTCGTAGTCGACCTGAGCACTTAGAATCGCGGCATGCAAGAGCCCGAGAAACAGCAAAGTCTTTGGCACGAGGCCATTATGTCATCACGAGCGTTGCGCCAGCCGTCGCGGGTGAAATTCCGCCACGCATATACCCTTGGGGCTCAAATGGTGGTATTGTTTTGCTGGGAGAAGATCTGCATGAAATCGATACGCCGCGCGGCGATGGTCATTGCTTTGCTGTGCACCCTCAGCGTTGTCGCAGTCGCGGCTGACTACGAGGCACCGCGAACACCTGACGGCAACCCCGACCTCAACGGAATCTGGCAAGCCCTAGGTAGCGCCCACTGGAACATCGAAGGCCACTCCGCCGAGATGGGTCCCGTTGTGAAAATGGGCGCGCTCGGCGCGGTTCCCGGTGGACTTGGAATCGTCGAGGGTGGTGAAATCCCTTACAAGCCGGAGGCCCTGAAGGTTCGAAACGAAAACAAAGAGCATTGGCTCGAGAGAGACCCGGCGGTCAAATGTTACATGCCGGGCATACCGCGCGCCAACTATATGCCCTTCCCGTTCCAAATCGTTCAGACTCCCGAGCATGTTCTCATCGCCTACGAGTTTGCCAGCGCTAGTCGTGTCGTCTACATGAACCGGCCCGACTTCGAGGCGCCCGTCGATAGCTGGATGGGCCACTCGATCGGCAAATGGGACGGCGAATCCCTCGTCATTGACGTCACCGCGCTGATCGATCAGACCTGGCTCGACAGTGCGGGGAATCACCACAGCGACCAGCTCCACGTCGTAGAGCGCTACACCGCAATGAGCCCCAACCTGCTGATGTATGAAGCGACCATCGAAGATCCGAACATCTATACGAAACCCTGGAAAATCAGCATGCCACTCTATCGGCGAGTCGAGAAAAACGCCCAGCTACTTGAGTTCAAGTGCGTCGAGTTCGCGGAAGAGCTAATGTACGGACATCTGCGGAAGAAAACCGAAGAGTAAAGCGGAGGTTTGCCATGCGAATCAGCCTTTTGACCGGACTTGTCCTGCTGCTGGCGCTGCCGCTAGCCGCCGCCGATGACAACTGGACGGCGCCGAAGACGGCTTGGGGAGAGCCCGACCTGCGTGGCGTCTGGGACTACCGCACTATTACACCGCTCGAGCGTCCCAAGGAAATGGCGGGCAAGGCCGTCTTGTCAGACGAAGAAGCCGCGGAATTCGAGACCTCTCTGGTCAAGACCAAAGACAAAGACCGCCGCCAGAGCGATGGCCTCACTCTGCAAGCCGACGTCGCCAACGCCTACAACGAGTTTTGGTGGGACTACGGCAAAACACTCACTGACGACAAGCGCACGGCACTCATCGTCGATCCGCCTGACGGCCGCATTCCGGCGCTCACGTCGCAAGGCCAGAAACGCTACGACGCCATCAGAGCGGCCCGCGCTCGTCCACCGCACACGGAGGTAGACCGCGGGGTCGCCGAGCGCTGCATTCTGGGTTTCAACGCGGGCCCGCCGTATAGCCCCAGCGCCTACAACAACAATGTCCACATTTTTCAGACCCCGGGATACGCGGTGCTGCTGGTCGAAATGGTTCACGACGCGCGCGTCGTTCCGCTCGACAATCGGGCGCATCTACCGGAAGACATGAGACAGTGGCGCGGCGATGCCCGCGGCCACTGGGACGGCGATACGCTCGTGGTCGAGTCGCGCAATTTCAGCGATAAGACCAGTTTCAGGGGCTCCGGAAAGAATATGCACTTGACGGAGCGATTCACCCGCGTCGCGGCCGACCAGATTGTCTACGAATACACGATCGACGATCCTGAGTCGTTCACGAAAACTTGGACGGCCGCCATCCCCATGGTGAGCAACGACCAGCCGATGTATGAGTATGCCTGCCACGAGGGCAATCACGCTATGGCCACGATGTTGGCCGGCGCTCGCGCTCAAGAAAGTGAAGCCAAGACAGCAGAAGATGAGTGAGGTATAGGAAAATGAAATCCATGCAGCCCAAGACGTTCGCCCTCCTCGCGGTAGCGGCAAGCCTAATTGTTTTGACGGTAGGACAGGCTGTGGCGCACCACGCCTTCTCCGCCGAATTTGACGCCAAGAGGCCCCTAAAGTTGGAAGGCAAAGTGACCAAGATGGAATGGGTCAACCCACACGCCTGGATCCATATCGATGTCATAGGCGAAGACGGCAAGGTCGAATCATGGGCCTGCGAGGGCGGCACGCCGAACACGCTTCTGCGCCGCGGCTTCAACAGAAAGTCACTACTACCGGGAACCGACATCGTTGTTGACGGCTATCAAGCCAAAGACGGCTCAAACAAAATGAACGGCCGCGACCTAACGTTCCCAGACGGCCGCAAGCTCTTCCTGGGCTCATCCGGCACCGGAGCCCCCAAAGACGGCCGCGACGCGACCGAGCGCCGCTAGGCGCGCGGAGGCGTACTTTTGCAGTCCGTCGAGCACTCGCGATCGAGCGCAACGAAGTAGTGGCGCACCTATCGCGTGCTTTCGCCGTCAGGCGGTGAGAAATACGGGCTGGCAGCTCGTGGCGCGCGCCTCTGGCGGGCAGCGTTGACCTCTGGTCGACGTTCTTACCGTTGCAGCCCTCTCTGTCGAGACCTATCAACCGCCTCGGAATCGGTTGAAACTTAGCCGGCGCCCCCCAGACGGTCGTCCTTGCAACGCGCGTTTCGCGCTCTGAGTAGGCCGAATCGCGAGCAGATAGTGGATTTCAGCGGTCAAATGACCAATGTCCGCTATTGTCCGTTTTCTTTTTGCGTTTCCCATCGTATTCTGAGCGTGCCCGATGGACGAGGGAAATTCAGCATGACAGAAAATTCAATGGCCACTGACACACGAGGCGGCGACAAGCCACTGCAATCGTGGAAAGAGATCGCGGCGTATCTCGATCGCGACGCTCGGACCACCAGGCGCTGGGAGAAGGAACTGGGCCTGCCCATCCGCCGCCACGGCGATAGCAGCCGGGCAAGCGTCTACGCCTATCCCAGCGAAATTGACGCTTGGCACGCCTCGAACGCCCCGAGAGCGACGGCCGAATCGGACTGGCTTCGTGGGCGGCGGGCAGCGACGCTTGCGATGGCTGCGATGGTAGTGATCGGGCTGGGCCTTCTGCTCAAGGGTCCCATTCTCAACCCCGTAAATCCCTCTGCATCGGCGGCGGCCAAGGCTAGCCGCGGCTCGATGTCGGTAAGGCTCGTGCGAGACGATCCCGGTGGAGGGGCTGAGGGGACTATCAGCGCTGACGGCCGCTTTCTCGCCTGTAACGACTGGGAAACCGGCAACGCGGGCATCTGTGACCTCGATTCGGGCGAGAAGAAGATGCTCACACAGTACGGCAGCTGGAAGGACGACAATGCTTGGAATTCGACGGGGTTCGCCGATCTAGGCGTCATTTCGCGCGACGGCATGCAGATCGCATTCACCTACTACACCTCGAGCCGACTCCCGAACCCGACGACCGAGTTGAGAATCATCAACGCCGATGGTAGCGGCGAGCGCAGCCTCTACAGCAAGAGCCCGTACACCGATGACGGCTGGCTGATTCCAGACGCCTGGGCTTCCAATGGGGAGCACATTCTCGGGCGACTTCACCTGGCTGACGAAGGATACTTGGCACCAGACGAAGGCAACTACGCGCTTGTGCTCATTTCTGTCGATGACGGCTCCTTGCGGACCCTCAGAGAACTACGCTCACCTCGGAGATACCGGCGACGCACTTTCCTGTCCAGCGATGGCCGCTACGTTGCCTACGATTTCCCGCCGGACCGAAAGGTCGCGGACGGAGATGTTTATATCTTGCCGATTGCCGGCGGTGAGCCTGTCGCAGTTTCGTCGCACCCCGCTGATGACTATGTACTCGGTTTTACGCCTGACGTTGGCACGCTGCTGTTTGCGAGCAACCGATCGGGAAGCTATGGCATCTGGGCGGTGCGGATTGAGAACGGCAAACCTATCGCCGAACCGGAACTCATTCGACCGCACGTGGGTGCAATCAAGTCCGCGGGTCTCGATGATAGCGGGGCCCTCTATTACACGCTTGAGAGCGTGCCGACCAACTCGTACGTAGCGTCCATCAATCCTCCGACTGGAACTACAAACGAGGTGCCGAAGAGAGTCACCAGCCGGTTCAGTGGATCTAACGACTGGCCCGCTACGTCTCCCGATGGGAGCAAAACCGCATTCCGCAGTTGGCAGGGTCCCGGCGACAAGTCTGGGATGAAGATCACTGTTTCGAGCGCCACCACCGGCTCCGTGCATGACATCGTTCCTCAGCTGACATCCTTCCGCCGGCTCCGCTGGCACTCAGACGGAGAATCGTTTCTACTACTCGGTTACCCCAGAGATGCAACACTCCCAGGGTTATACCGAGTCGACAGCCGAACGGGGGCGGCGACACTTGTCGTCCGCGAGTCAGACGGTGAAATCGCCGACTGGTCCGCCGACGGTCGAGAGGTCTATTTTCAGTTGAAAGATCCGTCACGCCTCGTTAAGAGAACACTTGAGGGTCCCACTGAGCAGGAGATCTATCGCTTGGCGGAGGGAGATCGGAGGTTCTACGTGGCGGGAGTGTCTCCGGATGATAAGTATGTGGCGATTCACAGAGCAGGTTCTGCCAACGAAAACGGGATCGTCCTAGCGGCGACCACGGGGGGCGAAACCCGGTCTCTAACGATTCCGGATCTGAAATTCCCATTTCGAAACCGCGATGATAACTTCGCTTGGTCGGCGGACAGCAAGTCTTTGTACGTTGCCCCTCTGCACGGCGGTTCGATTTATCGATTGTCAATCTCCGGAGACGCGCCTGTCGATACGGGGCTGGGTCGGGATGTGTGGTCCGACCGGTTCTCCGAGGAAGACTGGGAAGACGTGCATCTTCGTACTTTGAGCGTGAGCCCTGACGGCAAAGAACTCGCCTTTTCAGTCCAAGAAAATTACGAATTTGGAGTATGGGTGATGGAAGACTTCCTACCCAAAACGGAGCAGTCGGAATGACCGGCTCTTTGCGTCGATTGGCAGCCGAGGCTTTCGTCATTGGCTGCGGGAGTCTGTTTTTCCTGCTTCTCGCAGCCACAATTGGGCTGCCTGGAGAGAACACAAAGCCAGGCAAAACTCGACAGGCCCTCGTCCTCGCTGAAGCGGCTCAGGAAAGCTCGCACAGCCCGGTTCCAAGGCCGTACTTCAATTGGGGGCACGCGGCCAGACCCGGCAGCCGCTGAACCCTAGTAAAAAGCGATCCAGCGTCCGGAAAACCCAACTGCAAACCACAGCCCCAGCGAAACAACGGCGGTCAGGGCCCCCTGCAGCCGCTTCTCCTCACCCGCGGTGATTTTCCGCCGAACCGTAAAAGCAAAAGTCGTGGCAATCACCAAAAAGCCCATCTTGTACCAAAACGGAGGGCTGTAGTAGCACTTGATCGTCTCCGACAGAAACAGCGGAATCCCTGTAGCAATCATCATCAGCAAACTGCCGACCATCCAAGGATGAACCTGTCGCGCCAATACCGACACGGATTGGCTCTTCAGCCCAAGACCCATCAAGCGCAAGTCTACGACCAACAGCGATCCACCCAACATCGACAACGCCAGCAGATGCACGCACTCGATCACCGGGAAAAGCCACAACGAATCACGGACCGCCAGCGCGATCGTGGTTGTCCCTAACCATTCAAATAAGGGATATAAATCCATCGTTCTAGCTACCCCCTAGTCGAACCAGTTATAGGCCTGCATGCGTCCGCAGACCACCACCACTGACCACAAAAACAGTGATGCCGCACCAGCCACTTTCGCGCGGCGCGGAGGTACCGCATCGGTATCCCAGTCGAGCACCCGGCGGTAGATCGTCTTGTGAAAATACAGCGCGTTTATCCCCGCCAAAACAATGCCCACCATCTTTACCCGAAAGAATATGTTTTGGTACGCCCGCACCGGCGTCGAGTAAAACAGCAACAGTCCAGTGACCACCATCACGGCGAACCCGGCGAAGGCCCAAGGCAGCAGACGGCCGGCAGTTTCCGAGACCGGCACGCCTCGCAACCCGACCCCAAGCAAGCGCAGGTCCAGCGTCGCGATCATCCCAAGGAAAAGGGCCAGCGAGAGCACATGAGATGACTCCACCAGCGGATAGAACATAATCGATTCCCGGATGCCGATGCTTCCTCCGGTGTTCTCGAGCCATTCAAAGAATTCCAATAGGGACATTAAGGCGCCCCACCTCCTGGGACTTGGAAGACTCTACCAAACCAACGCGGCTTAACGCCAACAGGGTCGGCGGCTCCGAGGCTCTGCTACGATCCGTGCAGAGTCGATTTCGAGGGAAGACCAGCATGAGTGCACACGCCCCTACCGGAATCATCGTACTCATGCTCGTGTCAACGGCAAGCGCCGCGCAAGCTGAGAAACCCAATCTCAAGGCCGTCGCTAGCGTCACCGAGATCATGAAAGCCATGGTGGTCCCCACGTCCGCCGCCATTTGGAATGTCGGCCGCAATCCTCCCACCGACGACGAGGCGTGGGAAGCGCTCAAGAACTACTCCGTGCTACTCGGCGAATCCGGAAACCTGCTACTCATAGGTGACCGCGCCCGAGATGACGAGGTCTGGCGGAGTACCTCGCTCAAGATGGTCGAAGCCGGAACGTTAGCGCTTAAAGCAGCCAAGGCCAAGAATGTCGACGGAATCAACGACGCGGGCAACTTGATGGTCGACGCCTGCGAACTCTGTCACGAAAGACACTGGGAACGATGAAACGAACAATGACGAAATTTATCGCAATATTTTCCATCGGCGCAATCTTCGTCCTGGCGACAATCCCGCTAGCGGCTCAGTGGAAGGCCGGCCGTACCGCCTGGGGCGACCCCGACCTGCAAGGCATGTGGACCAACGAAACCATAACGCCGTTCGAGCGACCGCCGCAATACAAGGACAAAGCGTTTCTTACGAAGGCCGAGGCCGAAAAGATCGCCGAGGATGTGGCGAAGAGACGCGCCGCCGCCGACGGAAAAGCCGTTCCAGGTAATGTTGGCAGCTATAACCAAATCTGGATGGATTCCGGCGACGGTTATCTTCCCTCACTCCAAACCTCGCTAGTCGTCGAACCCTCCAACGGTATTGTCCCGACCAGAGAGTCCGCCGTAGCCACGCGCGCTTACAACAAGGCACACGAAGGCGACCACTACAAACACATGAGCGTCTGGGACCGCTGCATCACGCGCGGCGTCCCTGGTTCGATGTTCCCCGCCGGGTACAACAACGCCTACCGCTTCGTACAGATTCCCGGCTACGTCGTCATTCTCTACGAGATGATCCACGACGTGCGCATCATCCCGCTGACTGATCGGCCCCATCTCCCAGAAAACATCCGTCTGTGGATGGGGGACTCACGCGGCCACTGGGAGGGTGACACGCTCGTGGTCGACGTCACCAATTTCACCAACAAGGGCTGGATCGCCAACAACGGAGCATCACGCCGCATCAAAGGCATCCCACAGAGTGAAGAACTCCACGTCGTCGAGCGCTTCACGCCGGTCGACAAGGGCACCATGCGCTACGAGGTGACGATTACCGATTCCCAGATGTACACCGCCCCGTGGAAAATTTCCATGCCACTCACTCGTGACCCCGACTATCAGATTTACGAATACGCTTGCCATGAAGGCAACACCGCCGTCGGGCTTATCCTAAGTGGCGCAAGAGCCGACGAAGCCGCCGCAAAAGAACACGAGTAGCCGCGGTGCGGGCTAGTCGCGCATCCCTGTCAGCGCCGGTGCCCGCGAGAGCCGCTGCAATGACTCCGAAGTCCGCATCTCAAAGTCGTCCGGCATTTCCACACCAGCAGCCCGAAACATCGTAAACACGGGAAGCCCTTCGTCGGCACATTCGAAGCTCATCTCGCTTTGAGCCGAATCAAAATCCACTTGAATCAAGTCGCCCACACGCACCTGCTCGGTCGCGATTAAATTCGCCATGGGCTGCACTAGCGAGCGCTCAATCGCTCGTTTCAGATGTCGCGCGCCATATTTCTCATCCGTGCCCTCGTCGAGCAGAAAATCCTTCGCGTCGCTTGAGAGGCGCAGTAAAAACGGCACACCGTTGAAGATCCTCTCTTGAACCCGCGTAAGTTCCAAGTCGAGAATCCGTCGCAACTCCTCATCGCCGAGGGGCTTAAACACGACGATCTTGTCGAGCCGATTGATGAACTCCGGCGTAAACTTTTTGCGTGCCGCTGCAATACCGGCCTGATCGATGAGCCTCCCCACGGCTCGGTCCTGGCGCACGTCGTAATCAGCCTCACGACGCGGCGAAAAGCCCATCCCGGGCGACATGATGTTTTCCATCTCCTTCGCTCCAAGATTGCTCGTCATAAAGATCAAAGCTTTCGAGAAATCGACCCGGCGATTGTCCCCAAGAGTCAGCGACCCTTTGTCGAGAACGCCGAGAAGCAAATTCCAAAGCGCGTCACTAGCCTTCTCGATCTCGTCGAAAAGCACGAACGAGATCTTGATGTCATCCGTGTGGTATTGGTTCAACACTTCCTGACTCAGCAGTGGATGGGTCTCGCGATGACCCAGGTAGCCCGGTGGTGAGCCAATCAGTTTGGCGATCTCATGGCTGTGCTGGAACTCCGCGCAATCGATCTTCGTCACTGCACGCGCGTCACCTAGCAGCACCTCGGCCGCCGCCTCAACGACTCGAGTCTTCCCTGTACCAGTCGGACCCAGGAACAAAAAGTTCCCAACCGGACGTCCCGGGTTATTCATCTCCGCAAGATACGTTTGGTAGACGTTGACAATCTGATCGATCGACTCGCCCTGGCCGACGATCATTTTTCTGAGCCCGCGGTCGAGCCGCATCGCGTCTTTGCCCGTGCGGCTCGGATCGAGCTTTTTGCGTTGCGTCGCTGCGCGGCTCACTTGTTTCTTTGTCTCCTTCGACGAACGGCTGCGGCCTTTCGGTTGCTCGTCCGGGTCAAACAACATATCGGCTAACCTTAGCGCCGT
The DNA here is from genome assembly GCA_965247305.1 of Bryobacterales bacterium. Classification (GTDB taxonomy): domain Bacteria; phylum Acidobacteriota; class Terriglobia; order Bryobacterales; family UBA6623; genus CATQHP01. The sequence continues at coordinate 1,897,614 of OZ252030.1, forward strand.
CTGTAACGACCTTTTCTAGTGCCAAAAACTCCTCCTGTGCAGTTCTAGTCTATGACCCGGCACCAAGCTTTTGGCGACCACGAAAACCCCAAGTCGTTGCAACTAAGCAACTTAAAAATCGCAAAACCCCCGGTACGGCAATTGTGCTTTTTACCAATTCAACCCGGCTCGCGGCTCCCGCCCGCGAGCTGGTCGCTAAGATAGCCCTCATGGACATCGACTGGGTCCGCAAGCAGTGCCTTGCTCTGCCGCACGTCACCGAAGACGTCAAGTGGGAAAAGAATCTGGTGTTTTCTGTGGCAAAAAAGATGTTCTCAGTGGTCGGTCTCGAGCCCGACGAGTTTTGGATTTCGTTCAAGTGCAGCCCGCAAGACTTTGCGGATCTAACCGAGCGTCCCTCGATCGAACCCGCCCCATATCTCGCACGTGCCCAATGGGTCGCCCTATCGACTCGCGACGCGTTGTCGTCAGACGAGCTCCGAACCCAGCTACAGCGCGCCTACGAGTGCGTCTTCGCGCGCCTGCCCAAGAAGGTTCAGCGCGAGCTCAGCGAATAGGCGCCGCAGCCAAGCCTTCGCTGCCCTCGACCCAAAACTCCACCTCTTCCGAACGAACGAAACAGGAATCCTCTGGTCGGGGACTGGCGCATGAGATACCGAAATTTCTACACCATCGCAAACCTTCGTCTTGCCTGTCCCATGCCAAGCCGATGCCACCTCGAAGTTTCACCCTGGAATGATCCGCCCAACCAGGGAGGGCGGTGGCGGCGCGAACCTCAAGGCGCGCTGCACCATCATTCGTCCTACAATAAGGGCGGTTTGGTCTATCTATATCGATCCGCCGCCGTACTTCTGTCCGCCGTCCTAACCCTGCTTGGCGCCGAGCGGGTCGACTTTACTAGGGATGTTCGGCCGATCCTGTCGGATAAATGTTTTGCTTGTCACGGCCCCGATGAGTCCAAACGGCTGAGCGGACTGCGCTTCGATACCGAAGCCGGCGCGTTCGGAAAAGTGGCCGGTGGCGGATATGCGATTGTTCGCGGGGATCCCGATCAGAGTGCCCTCATCGCTCGGGTTTCGTCGTCGGATGAGGCGCGGCGTATGCCACCGGCGGCGATGGGACATGCGGCGCTCACCGCCGACGAAATTGCGACGCTAACAGCTTGGGTTCGCGAGGGGGCAACGTGGGAACAACACTGGTCATACCTAGCTCCGCGTAAAGCTCCAGCACCGGCGACCGCCTCTAACTGGGGGTACACCGCGATCGATCGCTTCGTCCTCAAACGGCTCGAGCAAGAAGGCATTTCGCCATCGGAAGCCGCCGAGCGCACGACATTAATCCGTCGCGCCTCGCTTGACCTCACAGGGCTGCCGCCGACACCAGAGCAGGTGCGTTCATTCGTCCGCGACGGCTCGCCCGAGGCTTTCGACAAGGTGCTCGATCGGCTGCTGGCGTCACCTCGCTACGCCGAGCGCATGGCGTTCCGCTGGCTCGACGCCGCTCGCTATGCCGATACCAACGGATATCAAAACGACGAAGAACGCGACATGTGGCGCTGGAGAGATTGGGTGATCGAAGCCTTCGATCGCAACATGCCGTTCGACCAATTCACCATCGAACAACTGGCCGGCGACTTGCTCCCAAACGCGACACTCGCCCAACAGATCGCCACAGGCTTCAACCGCAACCATCGTGGCAACGCGGAAAACGGCACCGACCCCGATGAATACCAAGTCGAGTACGCCGTCGATCGGCTCGATGCGACGGCCACGATTTGGTTGGGGATGACGATGGGCTGCGCGCGTTGCCACGACCACAAGTACGACCCGATCAGGCAGAAAGAATTTTATGAGTTCTACGCGTATTTCAACAACGTCTCCGACCGCGGACGCTACTACAAATTCGGCAATACACCGCCGATCGTTCACGCGCCCACGACCGACCAACAAGAGAAACTCGACGCGCTCGACTCCGCGATTCTAGAGGCCGAGCAGCGCTTGGCCGGGTTGAGCGAAGAAATTTCACGAGGACTCGACTACCTCGATCCGCGGAAAATTAGCGACTGGACGTTCGACGAGCGCATCGTTGCCCGCCGAACATTCGATGCGACTGACCGCGGCGCCGAAGGTATTTTTGGGCGCGCCGCTTATTTGGACGGTGATCGCCACTACGACCTCGGCGACATCGGCGACTACGACTTCTTCGACCCGTTCACGGTTTCCGCTTGGATCAAGCCTGAAACCTCGACCGGCGGAATCATTGCCCGCTACCTGCCGACCCCTAAGGGATACGGCCTGTTTCTGGTTGACGGCAAGTTGCAGCTACGCCTCGACACAACGAGCATTTCCGACCGCACGCGAATCGAGTCTGTCGACGAGATTCCGTTGAACCAGTGGACACACGTTGCCGGCAGCTACGACGGCAGTCGAAAAACTTCCGGCATGAAGCTCTACATCAACGGTCGTCTTGCCGACGCGCAAACATTGATTGACGAGTCTCTGAATTCGACCAAAGTGAAGGCGCCATTGCGGGTGGGCTTCGGCCCTGAAAAGGACGACCGTTTTCACGGTTCGATTGACGAGGCGAGGCTCTACTCTCGTCCGCTGAGCACGAAGCAGGTTGGTGTAATCGCAGTCGCGGAAACGCCCGCCGAAATCGCAAAACTCGCTCCCGGCGCGCGTAGCGAGGCACAGCGACGCAAGCTGCGCTGGGCTTACATCAGTTCAGGGAGTTCTAAGACCGCTAGCGATGCCTGGGGCGATCTCAGCCGCCTGCGTCTTGCGCACGAGGATTTCGTCAGAACCCTACCCACCGTCATGGTGATGGACGAGCGAGAGGACGTGCGGCCGACGCACATTCTCTATCGCGGGTCGTTTGATGCTCCCCGCGAGCGTGTCGATCCCTCGCTACCTTCGGCGCTTCCGCCGATGCCCGCCGGGCTCCCCAACAACCGGCTCGGGTTGGCGCGCTGGCTTACCGACTCAGCGCATCCGCTAACGGCTCGCGTCACGGTCAACCGCTTTTGGCAGATGCTTTTCGGACGCGGTATTGTGTCCACCGTCGAAGATTTTGGCTCCCAAGGAGCCGCTCCATCTCACCCCGAGATGCTTGATTGGCTGGCGGTTGATTTCATCGAAAACGCCTGGGACATTAAGCATCTGCTCAAAACGATCATGTTGAGCGCCACCTACCAGCAGTCGTCGAAGCAAGATCCCGAACTCCTCGTGCGCGATCCCGAAAACGTACTGCTGGCGCGGGCGCCGCGTCTGCGCCTGCCCGCCGAGGCGATTCGCGATCAGGCTTTAGAAGTGGCGGGGCTGCTGACCGCCCAGACCGGTGGTCCGTCGGTGAAGCCTTACCAACCTGACGGTCTCTGGAAGGAACTTTCAAACTGGGACGCATACAAGAATGACCACGGCGACGATTTGTACCGCCGCAGTCTTTACACCTTTTGGAAGCGAACGCTAGGGCCGCCGGCGATGCTGGCGTTTGACTCGGCCGACCGCGAGTCGTGCGTGGTACTCGAGACACGCACGAATACTCCGATCCAGGCGCTCAATTTGATGAACGACGTAACCTACGGCGAGGCCTCGCGATTGTTCGCTGAGCGAATGATCCGTGAAGGAGGCGAGCAGGCGGGCGAGCGCTTAGCGTACGGCTTCGAACTGGCGACTGCGCGTCAACCGGCGGAGTCAGAGAAAGAAATTCTTTTGCGCGGCCTGCGACGTTATGAGGACCGCTACCGCACGACTCCCGCTGACGCCGACAAACTGTTAGCGCAGGGAGAGTACCCGCGCGACGAGTCGCTGGATGCGCCGGAGTTGGCCGCCTACACAGCCGTCGCCAGCATGATCTTAAACCTCGATGAAACGATTACCCGGGAGTAGACGAATGACACGCGACATGAACCTCGAATTGACTCGCCGTCATTTCTTCTCGCGATCAGCTCATGGGCTCGGTGTCGCCGCGCTCGGGGGTCTACTCTCCAATGACCTGCACGCGGCGACCGCACAATTGGGCCTACCCGATGTCCCGCACTTCGCTCCCAAGGCGAAGCGCGTCATTTACCTATTCCAGTCCGGCGGACCTTCGCAGATGGATCTGCTCGATCCCAAGCCAGGCGTCGCGAATGTTCAAGGCGAAGAGTTGCCTGCCTCGATCCGCAATGGGCAACGGCTGACAGGCATGACGGCGGCGCAGACGAGCTTCCCGATGGCCGCGTCGAAGTTTCAGTTTGCGCGGTACGGCCAATCGGGCCAGCGTGTCAGCGAGTTGTTGCCGCACATTGCTGGAATTTCTGACGAGATCGCGATCGTCCGCTCGATGTTTACCGAGCAGATCAACCACGATCCGGCGATCACGTTTCTGCAAACGGGCCATCAGCTTGCCGGCCGCCCAAGCATGGGCTCGTGGCTGTCGTACGGCCTCGGCAGCGAGGGTGAAAACTTTCCGGCGTTTGTTGTGATGGTGTCGGGCAACAGCGGCCAGCCGCTCTACTCGCGGCTATGGGGCAGTGGATTTCTGCCGACTCGCTACCAAGGCGTGAAATTCCGCGCCGGTCGCGAGCCGGTGCTTTTTCTCAACAACCCCGATGGCTTTTCGCGAGACGACCGGCGGCACTACCTCGACGATTTGGCGTCAATGAACAAGCTGCGTCAGGCCGAGTATGGCGACCCCGAGATTGGCGCCCGCATCGATCAGTACGAAATGGCTTTTCGGATGCAGGCTTCGGTGCCCGAGTTGAGCGATCTTTCGGCGGAGCCTGATCATGTTTTCGACATGTATGGGCCCGACGCCCGTAAGCCCGGCAGCTATGCCGGCAATTGCCTGCTGGCGCGACGCCTAGTAGAGCGCGGAGTGCGTTCGGTGCAGCTATTTCATCGCGGGTGGGATCACCACAACGCCCTGCCTAAGCGGCTCGCCGAGAAGTGCGAACAAACCGATCAAGCGTCGGCTGCGCTCGTGAAAGACCTCAAGCAGCGCGGCATGCTCGATGACACGTTAGTTGTTTGGGGCGGCGAGTTCGGCCGAACAGTTTACTGTCAGGGCGAGCTCACGAAGGAAGTTTATGGTCGCGACCACCACCCGCGCTGTTTTTCGCTTTGGATGGCGGGCGGCGGCATCAAGGGTGGCGTCAGCTACGGCTCGACGGATGATTTCTCGTATAACATCAGCGAGAATCCGGTTAGCGTGCACGATCTGCATGCGACTTTAATGCACCTGTTGGGTGTTAACCACAAGAAGCTGACGTTCAAGTATCAGGGACGGCATTTCCGGCTGACCGACGTGCACGGCACGGTTGTTAAACAACTGCTGGCGTGAGCTAACATGAGTGGCTCCGATGTCACTCTCAAAACCTGTCGCACTCGTAACCGGCGCCAGTCGCGGTATCGGCCGTGGCATCGCGGTCGATCTCGCCACAACGCACACCGTCATTGGCACATTTCGCGGCAACGTTGAAGCCGCGCGTACGCTTCGTGAACAGACCGGCGCTGAAACGTTCCAGATGGATTTGGCGTCGTCGTCTGACCGCTCGGCGCTACTGCACTTTGTTCGCGAGGAGTTTGGGCGGGTTGATCTGCTCGTCAACAACGCCGGGATCGCCCCACGCGAGCGCCGCGATATTCTTGACGCCACCGAGGAGAGTTTTTCCGAGGTGCTCGATACCAACCTCAAGGGCCCGTACTTTCTTACCCAGGCTGTGGCCAAGTTGATGCGCGAGAAAGAGGGTGGGCGGATAGTTTTCGTGACCTCGATCTCCGCCTACACCTCCTCCACCGCGCGTGGCGAGTATTGTGTGTCGAAAGCCGGCCTGAGCATGGCCGTCAGCCTGTTCGCCGATCGGCTCGCCGCCGATGCTATCGGAGTATTCGAGATTCGCCCCGGTATTATTCAGACCGACATGATCGCCGCGGTTCGCGACAAATACGAGAAGCTCGCTGAAGATGGCCTGCTGCCGCAGGGGCGCTTGGGAACGCCCGAAGACGTAGCCGCCGCGGTGCGCGCCATTGCCGATGGCAATCTCGACTACTCGACCGGCCAGGTGCTCAACGTCGACGGTGGCTTCCATTTGCGCACTCTGTAGGCGATGGCGGAAAAGATTCTCGTTACTGGCTCGTCAGGATTCTTGGGCGCCTGGGTGGCCCGCGAACGGCTTGAGCGAGAGCTGCCGTTTGTGCTGCTCGATAGAGATGAGAACACTTATCGGCTCGACCAATTGGTTCCCGATCGGCCGCGGATTCCGATGGTGGCCGCCGACATTTGCGACCTGGACGCGGTGATCGCGGCAGTACACGAGCATGAGGTCACGTGCGTTATCCACTTGGCGGGCCTGCAAATTCCCGGCTGCCGGCCCAACCCAATCCTTGGCGCCCAAGTCAATGTAGGGGGTACGCTGGCGATATTCGAAACGGCGCGTCAACTTGGAACGATCCGCCAGATCGCCTATGCCAGCTCAGGCGCGGTTCTCGGCCCCGAGGAGTTTTACGGTTTAGGAACAATTCCAAATGATGCGCCGCTCGCGCCGATGACGCACTACGGCGTTTTCAAACAATGCAACGAAGGGAATGCGCGGGTGTACTTCAACGACCAGGGAATCAGTAGCATCGGGCTGCGGCCTTGGACATGCTATGGCCTTGGGCGCGACCAGGGCGTCACCTCGGCCGCCACGATGGCGATTCGAGCCGCACTTCGTCGCGACGAGTACGTAATTCCCTACACCGGCAGAAACGCGCTGCAGTACGCACGCGATGTCGCCGCGGCTTTCGTCTTAGCGGCGCTTGACGAGCGGCCAGGTGCGCGAACGTTCAATCTACGTGGCCAAGTCATCGAGATGACTGAATTCGTTCGAACCCTCGAAGACGTCGTCCCCGAAGCTAAGGGAATGGTGCGGCTAGAGGGCGGTCCGATCCCGATCGCCTGCGACCTCGACGACAGTGAGCTGCGCGAATTCCTACCCGAGCTTCGCGAGACGTCTCTGCGAGCCGGGATCGAAGAAACCCTCTCGGATTTTCAACGTCTCGAAGGCCACTAGGAATGCGTAACGTTTCGCTAGCTTTGTTTCTGGTATTCGCTGCCTGTGAGGACCCACCGTCTACAGAAAGTAGCCGTGTCGACACACCCCAACTTTTTGTTGAATCCGCCGCCGCAAGCGGACTGAAGTTTGATCACTTCATCGGATCGACGGGTGTGTACTACATGCCCGAAATCATGGGATCGGGCGTCGCTCTACTCGACTTTGACCTCGACGGCGATCTGGACGTGTACTTTCTACAGGGGGCGATGCTCGACAAGTCGAAGTCGCCCGACGAATCGGCCTTCTCTCCCAAGAGCGGCGTCGCAAACCGGCTTTTTGAAAACCGCATCGTTCCCGACGGAAAACTCAACTTCGTCGATCGAACCGCGACGTCGGGCCTCGGCCACGAAGGCTACGGAATGGGCGCGGCGGTAGGTGACTACGACGCCGACGGCGACCCTGACCTTTATGTGACCAACGTCGGCCCCAACGTGCTGTATCGCAACAACGGTGACGGAACTTTCACCGACGCCGCGGGCCCGCAAGATGACCGCTGGAGCACATCCGGCACGTTCGTTGACTACGATGCCGACGGCGACCTCGATCTATTCTTCACGAATTACGTCGATTTCACGGCCCGCAACAACAAAGAATGCTTCGACCCTACCGGCTCGCGCGACTACTGCGCGCCAACGGTCTACAATCCGCTCCCCGACCGTTTGTTTCGCAACAACGGCGGCGAGTTCAGCGACGTCTCAAGCGCCGCTGGGTTGGGGGTCAAGTTTGGCAATGGACTCGGCGTCACGACGGCCGACTTCAACAACGACGGCCACGTTGACATATATGTCGCCAATGATGGAACTGAAAATCAGCTCTGGTTCAGTCGCGGCGACGGCACGTTTGAAGAACAAGGCATGATCTCGGGCACCGCCGTAAACGCCGACGGGCGCGCGGAGGCCGGTATGGGTGTGAGCGCCGCGGATTTCGACAACGACGGCGATGAAGATCTCTTCATGACGCACTTGGCGCAGGAGACGAATACGCTTTACCTCAACAACGGCAAGGGCTCGTTTCGCGACGCAACCAATCGTTTCGGTCTCGCCGGCGGCGCCGTGCCATTCACTGGATTCGGCTTTCAGTGGAAGGACTTCGACCTCGACGGGCGGCTCGACTTGTTCATCGCGAATGGCGGCGTGACCATCATGGAAGCGCAGCGCGGCCGCCCCTATCCGTTTCTGCAAGACGACTTGTTCTATCGCGGCAGCGAGGCGACTTTCGAGCTCGCCCAGGGACTCCAAGTGTGGGGGCGGCAAGAGCCGCTGGTTGGCCGCGGAATGGCGGCCGGCGATATAGACAACGATGGCGACGTTGATGTCGTAATTTCTAACAACAACGGTCCGGCGCGGCTTTATCTCAATCAGTCGGATGACAAACAGTGGCTCACAGTGAAACCGCCTTCGAACGCCGTTGCGGCGCGCGTCGGCCTACGCTTCTCCGACGGAAACACCAGATGGCAAAGAATTCATCGCGACGGAAGCTACCTCAGCTCGTCGGAATCGGCGGTTTTCTTTGCCCTGACGGATGCGGCCGAGTTGAGTGCGATAGACATCGTTTGGCCCGATGGCGCGACGGAGGTGTTTCCGCCGCCACCGCAAAATTCTGTGTTTCGTCCCCAGAAGGGTGCCGGGTCAGCTCAGTAGCGGCTGCTTTTCCCTACGCACCGGCTCAGCGCGGCCCTAATCTGAAACTTCAACTCTTCCCAACGAACGAAACCGGAATCCGCCGGTCGGGGACTGGCACATGAGATCCCGTAATCTTCACTCCTTGACGAACCCTAGTGTTGCCTGTCCCCCACCCAGCCGGGCTATTTCCAGTTCCCTACGGAATCTCGTACACATCCACACGGGGCTCGATCTCTTCGCGCGGAAGCAACGACGACCAGTACGCCACAACCGCCTGTGTTCGCGGACGTCCCTCCCCAAAGCCCGTTCCGGTCGGCGGGCCAGTGAGCACTAGCGGAATGAGTTCGCGTGTAAAGCGATCAACCGCGTCGCGATTCTGCCCGCGAACGCCGATGCGAAGTTGAACTTCCGCGGGCTCGGCAACCTCCGGAGCAATGGCTCCGTGACAGGCGTTGATCCCTAGGTACTCCGTGTAGATTTCGTCGAATTTGAGCCCTAGCGCTGATACCCGCTGACGCACGACGCGGTCCGCCGCCTGCGCCTTTTCACGCGCATCGGGCCAACTGAAAACCAGACTACCGATCGCCTTGAATCCGGCGGAATACGTAATCGAAGTTTTCAGCGTCGGCGGGCGCGGCCCACCGCGGATACCCTCGACCCCAACACGGTTCGGCCCATCGTCGCGTAACTGAATACTGGTGAAATCCGCACTGCAGTCAGAGGTCAGGTAGGCATTCGGGTCGCCGAGTTCATAGAGCAGTTGTTCTTTGACCGTCGCCTGCGTCACGCGCCCGCCGGTTCCGTCGTGTTTGGTGACTACAAACGTACCGTCCGGGTGCGCTTCAACTATCGGGAAGCCGATGTTCGCCATGTCGGGTATCGTTTGCCAATCGATCGAGCAGTTGCCACCGGTACACTGCGCGCCGCACTCGATGATGTGTCCGGCGATCGTCCCGGCCGCCATGCGATCCCACTCGTCCGCCTTCCAGCCAAACTCGTGGATCATCGGCGCCAGCGCTAAGGCTGTGTCCGTCGAGCGTCCCGCGATAATTACGTTTGCGCCGGTTTCAAGCGCCTCAACTAGTGGAAACGCCCCGAGATAGACGTTCGCGCTAAGCAGTCGATCACGAACAGTGTCGATGCCGTCCGCGCTGTCGATGTCGTCGAATCGAATTCCTCGCGACAGCATTTCATCGACTCGATCGAAAATGTCGTCGCCCGACACGACGGCGACCTTTGCCCCATGAATGCCCGCCGCTGTCGCCGAACCGACGATTGCTCGCGCGCAGGCATGCGGGTTTACGCCGCCCGCATTCGATAGCATCTTGATGTTGCGCTCGATCAGGTCAGGCAGCAAGCGCACCGTCAATCCGACGACATCGCGTGCGTAACCATGATCGGGATTTCGGGCCTTCTGCTTTTGCAGAATCGACATAGTCACTTCGGCCAAGAAATCCAATACGAGATAGTCAATCGGCCCACCCGAAACCTGCCGAATCGGCGCCTCCAGCCAGTCCCCCCAAAAACCCTGGCCGTTAGCGATGCGAACGCTCGACTTCACAGCTAACAGGGTACGCGACAATGAAGCGAAGGCGCGCGGAAATGGCCCTACGCTCAGCCCAATCGATCGAGATCAACGGCTGCTCCCTCGAAAGTTTGCTCGCGAGACATGCCGATTGGCTCAGCGAAAGCGAAACTGCTGCTCAGTCCATTTCACCCGTAAGCCTGGCCCGGGCCGATCTGCGCGACGCCGACTTGCGTGGACGCGATCTGCGCCAGTGTGATTTGGCGGGAGCCGATCTGCGAGGAGCCGACCTCTCCAGCGGCGATCTTCGAAACGCGATCGTAACCGGCGCGAATTTCCAAAAAAGCGAGGCGTCAGCCACAAACCTTGCCGCTGCGCGCTTCGGAGGAGCCGATCTCACGATTTCGAATCTGCCTCGCGGAGCGCTGCGGGATATCGAGATGGCGGCGCGATCCGCTGCGACGAGATTTCAAATCTCGGCCGCGCTTACGGCACTGATTGCTCTCGGCATGACCTCGACCGTTCTGTTGACCCGAGACTGGGCGCTCTTCAACGATTCCGACGCGGTCTTGGGACTAGCCTGGTCGACCTATTACCGATCCGCGCCCTTCGCGTTGGGTCTGCTGCTGGCACTCTTCCTGACGTTCGCCGTTCGGCCCTTCATCTCGTGTGTCCGCGAACTTCCAGCGTTGTCAAGTGACGGAAAAGAACTCGGGGGCCGCGTCGATCTATGGCCCGCCAACTTGCTGCTCGCTGCTACGATGCCGCGCCTGGATGGCGAAATTCGTGACGGCTTTTTTATATTTAACAGAGCCATCGCGGCGCTTGCCGTCTGGGCGATGATTCCAGCAGTCATCGTGGCTCATTGGGCGCGCTATCTTCCAAGGCATTCCGACGCGGCGACTCTATCGCAAGTGGCGATGAGCTGCATTATTATCGGCGCCGCCTTAGCCGAATTTCAACAAACGAAGATCATAGCTGGGCGATTGCAAAGAGTCCATCCGGTGCTGGCGTCGGCGCTGCTCGGGTGCATCCTGGGAGCTTTTTCCGTGGGCGTGTTTCAAAGTTGGATACCGGTGCGCCTTGAGATCGCGTTTCAGCAGTTGCGGATGCCGGCGGGCTCCGGCGTCCCTCGCGACTTTCGCGGGGCGTCGATCTCCTACTGCGACATGCGAGAGATCGATCTCTCCGCGGCTAGCCTCAGCGCGGCGAGGATTCTGTTTAGTGACCTACGCGGGGCTAACTTTCAGAGCACGGATTTATCGAGCGCCTCGCTCTACGGATCAAATCTCGACGGTGCAATTTTTGATCAAGCGGATCTCTCCGGAACAGACTTAAGCTGCGCAAAGCTGCTTTCGGTCGAGGCGTTGCGTAGCGCCAAGGTCGACGCAACCACAACCCTGCCAGACGGCAAACCCGGACCGCTCGGGGATCGCATAGGCCTAATACTGCCCGATCGGGAAGCGTGCGAGGCGTGGGCCCCGACGCCCTGAGCCGCGGGCTAGCCGGCACGGTCGGCGAAGAATCGAAGTGTCTCGGCGGCGGTCTTTTCCCAAGTGAATGTCAACGCTCGCTCGCGGCCTGCTTTTGCCAAATTCGCTGCCAGTTGCTCATCGCTGACAAGGCGCTCCAGCCCGCCGCGCAGTGCGTCGACATCTTCGGGATTTACGAGCAAACCGGCTTCTCCTACGACTTCCGGCATGGCCGAACGGTTCGAACTCACAACCGGCACACCGGCCGCCATAGCCTCAAGCAGTGGCATTCCGAACCCTTCGTAAAGCGACAAAAACGCGAAAACGTCGGCGAGGTGATAGACGGCTGGGAGTAAATCACGCCGCACGTAACCGATCGAGCGCACATTGCCGACTTGTTCGATACGCCGCCGGATCTTCCCGTCGCTCCATCCACTCGGGCCGGCCAGCACCAGCGCTGTTCTCTCGCGGGTGGCCGCTGGCAGACCACCGTATGCTTCGATCAGGCGGATGAGATTCTTACGCGGCTCCACAGACCCGACCGCCAAGATGAACCGTTCCGGTAGGTCATAGCTGCTTTTCGCCTCAAGCTTTTCCGCCTCGCTCGCCTCGAAAAATGTCGGATCGACGCCGTGGTGAATCGCCCGCACCTTGTCGGCATCCACGCCACAGTGCGAAATCAAGTCAGCTCTGACTGCTTCCGAAGGCGCAATCATCGCTGCCAACCGAGGCATTGTGCGATCGACGAAGCGCTCAAAGTAGCGAATATTGCCCTGGGTGTGGCACTCGGGCATGAGCAGCGGTGTAGGGTCGTGAACCATCGAACTCAGCAGCGGCCCTCGGGGCGGATCGAACAAATGGTGGGTGACGTGGAAGAGATCAACCCCACGGGCGGCGATCGTTTGAAACGGCAGCTTCAGATAGTTCGCGGCCAATAGCCCGCCGAGCCCACGCATGGTTTCCAACTTGGAGTAGTTTGAGCGCTCGTTGTCGTTCGCGGGCAGCCCATTAAGAAACGGAAATAGCTGCAACCTGTGCGGCGTTTCTAGGGCAAACAGTCGCTTGAGCAGTTCGTAGTGGTAGTTCTTCACGCCCGCGCTGCGCATCAGCAGCGGGGTGGCATCGTAAAGAATCTTCAACTACCGTGCTCCGCGGCGCTCGCCTCGCCGGATCGCGAGGATTCAGACAGCTGCGCTTCGAGTAGCCGGATCTCCGCCGCCTGCTGTTTGATGGTCCATTCCAGCATTCCAAGCTTTTGCCCCACGACAATGTTGTGGTCTTTCAACGCCGAGACTTCCACGGTCATGCGAAAAAATGTGAATAGGAACGCCACACCGGCGAGCAAGACAAGCAATACTGCGAAATCGTGAACGTCGAGCAAGTCCGAAATCCAATTCAACGCCACGTCCGATAGGCAAAGTCCGAGCAGCGAGCAGACGGCCGCGAACCAAGCCATCGAGTACTCGACCCGAACATGCTCGCGGCGTACCGAGAGCACAATCCGCAGGAGCAGCAGAACACAGAAAATTACAGTTGCAATCCGAATCGGTTCCACGTCAGCTATCTTCCCGGCGCTCTGTGTGGAATCGGCTTTCGTATTTGATCACGTTTACGAACACACCCAACAGCACTCGAATCATGTAGAGGATCGATGTCCAGCTTCCAATCGTTGAGCTCCCGGCTTGGCGCGGTCGCATGTGCACGGGCACCTCGCAAAATCTTAGGGCTTTGCGCTTGAGCACTACCAGCGCCTCGATCTCTGGATACTCGAGGGGAAAGCTGCGGCTAAAAACTTCGAGCGCCCGGCGATTCACGGCGATGAAACCCGACGTTGGGTCGCTCAGCCGTCGACCTAGCACGGGAGTTAATATCCAAGAAAATATAAGCCCGCCAAAGTGTCGCAGGTACTGCACTTGATACGAGCTGTTGTTCAAGAATCGCGAACCCGTGACCATGTCAAAGTCGCCATCCGTCATCTTTTCTAACAGCATCGGGATCTCGGCGGGAACATGCTGACCGTCGGCATCGACTCGCGCGACGCGTTCAAAGCCGTGTTCAAACGCAAATCGATAGCCGGTTTGAACCGCTCCGCCGAGGCCCAAATGGTGCGGTAGGCTCAGCAGCTCGGCGCCGCAAGCGACCGCGACTCGAGCCGTTCCATCGGTCGAGCCGTCGTCGATAACCGCAATCGGCGTCTTGGGATAAACTTCCCGAATTGACCGCAAAGTTCCCGGCAGAGCGTCCTGCTCGTTGTAAGCGGGCACGATGACTAAAAGCGACCTGTCAGGACCGAGCATGGGACGCGACGACCGGGCTACTGCTTTGCGATCTCCCAGGCCGAGACTGAATGTCGCTTGAGCAGCCGGATAAAGCTCCAGATCCCTAGTGTAGTCCGCGCACGCAGTTCCCGGCGCGAACGCCACAACCGCGGAAATGCGAGTAGGGCGTGCCAATGCGCCGAGACGACGATTCCGACGAGGCTAGCAAATCCCTGCTCATTTCGAATATCGGCGGCCAGGCCGCGGCCTCGAGCCGCCGCAATTCCGTGAGCGAGGTAGCGGCATAGCGAATACACCGGAACCAGCAGCCACAAGACAAGCGGGAAGGTCTTCGCAACGGTGTACAGCCGGTTGCGCTCAACGTAGAACGCCTTCATCCGAGAGGCGCGCCCGCTCGATCGCGAATAGTCATGTTCAACCGCCGCCGTTGGTACGTACTGGCAGCAAAACCCAGCCAGTCTTCCGCGCAAGCCAAGGTCGGTGTCTTCGCAGTACAAAAAGTACGAGCTGTCGAACGCGCCAACTTGATCGATCATCGTACGGCGGTAAAGCGCCGCGCAGCCACTCGGCAAGAGCACTTCACTCGGCTCTGCGAACTTCTCCAAGCGCTCGCCGTTGCCACGCTGCTTTGTCGTTCCGTCCGGATAAATATCGAGGCCGGCGGAGTCGAGTATCGACGGATCGCTGGACAGCCGGATCTGGCAAGCATACATGCCTACCGTCGCGGATGCGGCGTCAGCAGTTGAGATCAGTTCTTGCAGCCAGTCCGGATCAGCGTACGCATCGTCATTGAGGGCGGCAACGTACTCCGTCGTCGATTCCGCTATTCCTTGATTGACTGCTTCGCCAAAACCGACGTTGACCTTGTTGTCGATCACCACAACTTCGGGTGGAGCGTGCAGACCGCGCGCCACGCTCGCGCCGCTGTTGTCGACGATTACGGTTGTGAATTCGCGAAACGTCTGCGCCCTCAGGCACGTGATCGTGCGCTCAAGGCTGGGTCTCCCTCGCAGTGTCGGGACGATGACTGTCACCCGGGGATGATGCAAGTCCGGATCTTATCACCCGCGGCGGAATGGCTAGTGTCCTGTATCTAAAGTTCGCGTAACATTAAACAGGTTGTTGTCGCCATGTCTATATGGGGAAGACGACGACAACTGGTCCTCAATTGAAACCGCTCAAGCTCAACCCGGCCGAGCGCGAGAGCCTGCAAAGTTGGGCGCGACGGCGCAAGTCCGCGCAGGCTCTTGCCCAACGCGCCAGGGCCATTCTGCTCGCCGCCGACGGACTCAACAATACCGTCGTCGCCGCCCAACTCGGCTGGGCCCGCCGTACCGTTGGCAAATGGCGCCAGCGCTTCCTCGACAAAGGCCTCGACGGGCTGCTCGACGAACCGCGTCCCGGCACGCCGCGGCGCGTCAGCGATGACGAGGTCGAACGCGTCATCACGCTCACTCTGGAATCGACGCCCCCCGACGCCACGCATTGGTCAACACGCTCGATGGCCAAGACCTGTGGCTTGAGTCACTCCAGCGTGCAGCGCATCTGGAAGGCCTTCGCGCTGCAACCCCATCGCAGCGAAACTTTCAAGCTCTCGCAAGATCCGTTGTTCGTCGAGAAGGTGCGCGACATCGTCGGTCTGTATCTCAACCCGCCCCAGCGGGCGTTGGTGCTGTCGGTTGACGAGAAGTCTCAGATCCAAGCCCTGGACCGCACGCAGCCGCTGCTGCCGCTGCGTCCCGGACAAATCGAGCGCCGCACGCACGACTACAAGCGCCACGGGACGACCTCGCTGTTTGCCGCGTTGGATGTCAAGACCGGCCATGTGATCGGCGAGTGTCATCGCCGTCATCGCGCGGTCGAGTTTCGCAAGTTTCTCGACACCATCGACCAGGCGGTCCCCGACTCGCTCGAGATCCACTTGATCCTCGACAACTACGGAACCCACAAGACCCAGATTATTCAGCGTTGGCTGGCCAAACGGCCGCGCTACCATCTGCACTTCACGCCGACCAGCGCGTCTTGGATCAACCTTGTCGAGCGTTGGTTCGCCACTCTGACCCAGAAGCAGATTCGCCGCGGCGTACATCGCAGCACAGCGGAGTTGGAACGCGCCATCGAGGATTACATCCAACTCAGCAACGCCGACTCCAAGCCGTTCGTCTGGTCCAAAACCGCCGACCAAATCTTCGCTTCCCTCGCCCGCTTTTGTAATCGAACTTTAGAGACAGGACACTAGACACCGCTGAACGCACTCTCGCGGGGAAACGTGGCGCGCGCCTCCGGTGTACAGTCTCATGACATCGTATACACTTTGACAACACACGGCGATGCAAATGTTCGGACTACAAGATTCGCTATGTCAAGGCCTTACAGCGAGTCGGCGGAACCGAGCCTTGACATAGCGAATCTTGTAGTCCTTTCAGTCGGCTCCACTAGCGCCGCGTGTTGTCTGCCCATTGTTCGTCCCGACGCCCGAGCTAAGCTCCATGTTTCCAGTCTGCTCGCTTTTTTGGGAGAACAAACAGCGAAGCAAAGTGTATACGATGTCTTGAGACTTGACACCTCCGGCGGGCAGCGCCGACCTCCAGGTCGACGTTCTTTCCGTCCCACCACTCGCGGCCGGCGTGTACAATTGCCGGTCTACGCTTTCGGTGAGAAATGCGGGCTAGTGAACCTTCGAATGGCCGTTCGTGCCGGCAAGGCGCCGGATCGAGCGCCTAGCGTCGAACTGATCGAGAACTCCCTGCAGGTATCCCGAAAGCATCCCGACGCGCTCGATTTCAGCAGTCGATTCCAACAGCGCTTGTTTGATCTTTAGATCGACGGGCAAGCCGCTCGCCACCTGGAAGCTCAGCACGGGGTGGTTCAATTCGAAAACCTCTGACGACTCTTGGTTCGTTAGCTTGGCAACGCGGTTCGCAAGCTCGACGAGGTTTTCGACTTGGCTCAAGTTTGCCTGCGCGGGCGAGTCATCTTCAAAGTATTCGACGACTCCGTGCAGCACCTCCTCCGATCGATCCAACGATTGTGTCCGGAAGCGCCGTGTGCCCCGCACCTCGATGTCGACACGGCCGTCATCGTAACGCTTGGTGACGGATTGCACTAGCGCCGCACATCCCACCGCTTCTAGACTGCCGTCGCTGCTTTGCACGATGCCAAACTCCCCTTTTGACTCGACCGCATCACCGATCATCGTTCGGTAGCGGGGCTCGAAAATGTGCAGTGGCAATACGGCGTTCGGCAGCAATACAACTTCGAGAGGGAACAGCGGCAATAGCGCTTTCTCGAGCATGCTACATTATGCCTTCCCGCGTTCGCTGAAACGGCGAAACCCCTCAACCGCTTGCAGCTCCGCGACAAAACGTTCTTGATTACCGGTGCCTCGTCCGGCATCGGCAGGGCATGTGCCGAGGCGCTCGCAAATGAGGGCGCGCGTCTGATTCTTACCGCGCGCCGCCGAGACGCGCTTGAAGCCGTTTCCGCGAGCATCGGCGGCGCGGACGTCGTCCCCGGCGATCTAATGATTCCAGCTTCGGTGTCGGCACTTTGCAACCAGATTTGCGCGAACTACGACCGCATCGACGGAATCATCCACAGCGCCGGAGTCGGCATGTACGTTCCCTCATACGAGTCCGACCCACAGAACGTCCGCAGGCTGATGGAGCTGAACTTTTTAGCGCCTGTCGAGATTACGCGTCGCCTCTTGCCGAAGCTGCCCGAGAGTGGCGCAATCATAACGATCAGCTCCGTTGGCGGCAAAATTTCGCTGCCCTGGCTTAACTTGTACTCGGCCTCGAAGTACGCGCTCAACGCATTTTCCGACGGCCTCAGAATGGAACTAGCCGAGCGGAATATCCAAGTGCTCAACGTCTGCCCGTGTTACGTCGACACGCCGTTTCAGCAGAACGTTTTGCAGGGACAGGTGCCCAAGAATCTGGTCGGCAACAAGAAATTCACGGTATCCGCGGAGCAATGTGCCCAAGCGATCCTCGACGGAATACGCAAGAATAAGCGCACCATTGTGGTCCCAAAAATTGCCTGGCTATTTGTCGTCCTGGCGCGGCTTTTCCCGGCAACGGTGCACGCACGGATGGCAAAGTACAAACCTAGTACTTACCTGCGTAAGTTATAATAATTATGAGATAAATCGCGAGGGGTGACGGTGGTCTTGGTCCACTGGAACGGCGTGGCGTCGCGGTTGTAGGCCTGGACAAATTTGTCGATCGCGTCACGTACCTGGCGGGGCGATGTGAAGCTGGCGCCTTGCAGCGCCCGGCGACTGAGAATGCTGAACCATATCTCGATCTGATTGAGCCAAGAGCTATAAGTCGGCGTGTAGTGAAAATGCACGTTCTTATGGCGTTGCAGCCAGCGGTCATGGCGGGGTTTGTGGGTGTTGAGATTGTCCAAGATGACGTGGATTTCGAAGCCGTCGTAGAGATCCGTCAACTGATTCATGAAGTCGAGAAACTCGCGCCGGCGGCGGCGCTGGTAATGGTCGGCGGTAATCCAACCGGTGGCCACCTCCAGAGCGGCGAACAGCGTTGTTGTGCCATGGCGTTTATAGCCGTGAGAGAAACCGGTCAAAGCCTTGCCGTTGGGCAGCCGCAGCCAACCTTGTGCCCGCTCGAGTGCTTGAATACTAGGTTTCTCATCGACCGCCAACACGACGGCGTTCTCCGGCGGGTCGAGATATAGAGCGACGACATCGGCGGCCTTGCGCGCAAATTCCGGGTCGGTCGAGATACACCAACTGCGTCGTCGCCGCAGCGAGATGCCCTGCCGCTTGAGTACCCGCCAGACTTGATGATCGCTGACGTCGCCCAGCGCCGCGGCCAGCAGCGTGCCCGTCCAGGTGGCGTGACCTTCCGGCGGGGGCTGATCGAGCATCGTCAAAATGCGCTTGCGGGTGGCCTCGTCGTAACGCGCCGGCTTGCCCGAGCGGGGCTGGTCGACGAGGCCCGCCAGCCGCTGCTCGGCAAAGCGCAGGCGCCACTTCGACACCCGCGACGGCGGTGTGTTGAGTTGCTGGGCGATGGCGCTGGTGGCAGCGCCGGCGGCAGCCAACAGCACGATCCGAGCTCGCTCGACCATGCGCCGTTCCGTCTTGTGAGCCTGGACCCAGTGACGCAACGTCTGCTCTTCTTCCGAACTCAACGTGATCGCGGTCGCGGGCCTGGGCATGCCCCAGCTTGTCATACTACGTAGTACTTATGCAAATAAGTACTAGGCGCTCCGAGTAGGGCATCATACGCAGAGTAGGGCATCATAAAAGTTTGGCGGACTCGCCCAGCCGGCCCCGAGCCCGTTCGGCACTCTCACCAATCGATGCACATCAAGCTGAAAGGTTCGCCCGGCATCTTCATCGTCGGATTCATGGGCTGCGGCAAGTCAACCGTGGGACGCGCCCTGAGCAAGAAAATGGGCTGGACATTCGTCGACCTCGACGACGAAATCGAGCGCATCGCGGGCAAACCGATCCCCACGATATTCGACGATCAAGGCGAAGACGCTTTTCGCGACTACGAACACCAGGCCGTTACCGAGCAGGCTAATCTCGCCCAGCGCGGACAGCCACGAGTCGTCGCATTGGGCGGTGGAACCTTCGCCTACGAACGGAATCGCAGCGTTCTAGAGTTCGCCGGCGTCTCGATTTGGCTTGACGCCGACGCCGACACGCTGTGGGGGCGCATTTCCGGCCAAGACCACCGGCCGCTAGCGCGAGACCGCAACGCGTACGCGGAGTTGCTCTCGTCGCGAAGGGAATCCTACGCCCAAGCGGATTTCCGTGTTGACGCAACCGGATCGCCTGAGCAGGTCCTCGAACGTACGGAATCGTTCGGGCTAATCTAACAGCCTTCGAACATGGCAGACCCGGTCATACGCGCCCAAGACCTTGAGAAGACGTTTCGCACCGGAAGCGATTACCTCACGGTTTTCTCTGGCGTCAATTTCGAGGTGCAATCCGGCGAAAGCGTCGCGCTCGTGGGCGAATCCGGGTCCGGCAAGTCAACGCTGCTTCACATCCTTGGGGCGCTTGACGATGCCACCTCCGGCGAGGTTTTTTTCGAAGGAGATTCGCTTGCCTCGCTTACGGAAAACGAGCTGGCCGCCTACCGCAACGGCGGTGTCGGCTACGTCTGGCAAAGCTACCACTTGCTGCCGGAGTTTACAGCAACCGAAAACGTTGCGATGCCTCTGAGGATCAGGGGCGCCGCGGAAACCGCCGCGCCAGCCCGCAAGTGGCTTGACAAAGTCGGCTTGGCCGAACGCGCCAGTCACCAACCAGGTGAGCTTTCCGGCGGTGAGCAGCAACGCGTGGCGATCGCGCGGGCGCTCGTCACCGGCCCACGCCTGCTGCTGGCGGACGAACCCACAGGCAATCTCGACGAACGCACCGGCGCCGGCATCATGGGCATGCTGCTGGAGCTTTCGCGGCAAGAGGGCCTGTCAACGGTGATTGCGACACACAACCTCAAATTCGCCAACCGCTGCGACCGCGTACTGCGCTTTGAAGCCGGTAGGCTCGGCGAGTAACCGCGCTACATCCAACTTCCGTTACAATCCGGGCAAAGCCGCGCGCTGCGGCTCATAAGCAAAATGCGATCACGAATCATAGTTTTCTGTCTCGTCGTTTCATCAGTAGCCGCTCAGTCGGTCTACTTCCCAGAGCCCGGCGACAAGTGGCAGCAACGCTCGCCCGCGCAAGTTGGGATGGACGCCGCGTCGCTCAACGAGGCGATCGAGTTTGCGAAGGCTGGTGAGTCCACCGCGCCGCGCGACCTCGAGGAGCAGCACTACTACTCGTTTGCCAAGGAACCCTACGGCGAGCATCTCGGCCCGTTCAAGGCTCGCGGGGACATGACGGGCGTCATCGTCCGACATGGCTATCTAGTCGCCGAATGGGGCGAACCGCGTCGCGTCGACATGACCTTCAGCGTGAGCAAGAGTTTCCTTTCGACAACGGTAGGGCTGGCGCTTACGCACGGCAAGATCGGCGACGTCCACGACCTCGTCGGTCCCTACATGCCCACCGATCACTTCGACTCCGGACTTAACGCAAAAATCACCTGGGACCATTTGCTACGACAAACAAGCGACTGGCAGGGAACGCTCTGGGACAAGCCTGATTGGTCTGACCGACCGCCGAGCGACGGTGATTGGAAAAAGTATCGCGACCGAGTTCACAACGAGCCCGGCACGTCGTACAAATACAACGATGTGCGCGTCAACCTGCTCGCGCTTGCGGCGCTGCACGTCTGGCGGCGCCCACTGCCACAGGTCTTAAAGGACTACGTCATGGACCCGATCGGCGCGTCGAACAAATGGCGCTGGTACGGCTACGAAAATTCATGGATCACGCTCGATGGCCTCAAAGTGCAATCAGTCAGCGGAGGCGGCCACTGGGGCGGCGGCATGTGGCTCACAGCCCGCGATCAGGCGCGCTTCGGCTACTTCACCCTAAAAAGGGGCAACTGGAACGGCAAGCAGCTCATCGACGATGAGTGGTTCACCATGGCGACGACGCCAACCAAAGTGCAGCCTGGCTACGGCTTCATGAACTACTTCTTGAACACCGACCGCAAGTCGATACCCAGCGCGCCTGAGAGTGCCTACTCGCATCGCGGCGCCGGCACCAACATGATCTACGTCGACCGCGAGAACGACCTCGTCGTCGTGGCCCGCTGGATCCAAGGTCAAGCCATCGACGGCTTCATCAAGCGCATACTCGCGTCTATCAAGTAGCCCGCATTCCCTACCACGTGGAGAGAAATCCGCGCCCGTCGTGCTACGGCTCCAGCTCCTCTTCAATATTCGCCAGTTCGTCAACCAACTGTTGGGCTTGTTGGCGTAAAACGGACAGACGTTGGGCCAGCGAGCGCACCTGCCGATCTGAGCTTCCGTCGGCAGCTTCCACCGCCGCGTCTGCCGCGTCCGAAATAGCTGAAGCGATCTGCACATTGCTGCCGGTCAGCTTCGCAAGCGCTAGTTCAAAAGTGTCTTCGTAAACGAGCTTTTCACCCATCGCAAGAACAACTTTTCTTAGCTGCGGCATCCGCGCCGTCTCAGCCTGGATGTAGATCGACTCGACATACAAAAAGTTGTCGCCAACTGGCAACGCGATCATCTCCCCGCGAAGCACGCGCGAACCCTGCTGGTTCCATAGCGTCAAATCGCGAGCGATCTGCTGCTCTTGGTTGATCTGAGCCTCGATCTGATTCGGGCCGTACGCCAGCTCCTGCTTCGACAATTGATAGAAAATCAATTCGCCGAGCGCGTCCCCATCGCAACGCGCCGCCATCCAGCCGTTGAGATTGTCTTTGTTGCGTGGAGTGAACGGCAGCATCAGCAGAAACTCCGGCTCCGTCTCGCCCGGTAGAGTAGCCACGATATATGTCGGACGCATCCTCTCGGCAGCGCCCGTGTCGCCCGCAAGACTCTTACCGACATCCCAAATATCTTCCTTGTTGTAAAAAACCGAGGGATCGCGCATGTGAAACGTACGGTAGATCTCGGCTTGAATATCGAACATCTGCTCGGGGTACCGGACATGTGCCCGAACAGACGCCGGCATCTCTGAGGCCGGCTTAAAGAGCGACGGGAAAAGATTCGCATAAGCCAACACAATCGGGTCGTTATCGTCGAACAGATATAGCGTGGTTGTGCCATGGTAGGCGTCGACCGTCGCCTTCACTGAATTGCGAATGTAATTCACACGGGCCCCAAACAAGGGAACGGGGACGGGCTGCGAGTAGGGATGGGCGTTCGAAATGGTGTATCCGTCGACGATCCAAACCAAGCGGCCTTCGTCTGTCATGACGAGGTATGGGTCCGGGTCCCACTCAACAAACGTCGCTAGATGAGCCAGCCGGTCTTCCACGTTGCG
Source organism: Bryobacterales bacterium (assembly GCA_965247305.1). Classification (GTDB taxonomy): domain Bacteria; phylum Acidobacteriota; class Terriglobia; order Bryobacterales; family UBA6623; genus CATQHP01. The sequence goes on from OZ252030.1 coordinate 1,920,477, forward strand.
ATGCAGCATCATACGGCTCGACTCGTTCGTCAAGCCGGTGAACAGAATGTTGTAATCGCCCATGCTGACCGCGGCGGCCAGGCGCATCAGAATTGAATTGATCGGAAATCCTCCGCGCCCGGAGTAATTCGACGTGACGTTTTGGTTCTCCTCCGGATAGTCGAACTCTTCCTGGTCGGTCCCGACGTAGACGGGGTCATGAGTGAGTTCTCCATAGTAAATCTCCGGCTGGGTAATTTTGATTTCTGGAATCTTGATGACCGGCGGCGCGTCTTGGATCAACAAGACCGGTAAACCGTCATCCGTGGTGCGGTTGACCTCAGAGGCCACGAGTCCGTATCCGTGCGTGTAAACGAAGTGGCGGTTGATCCAGTTGGCGGCTTCACTAGGAAGCGACCCCACGTCGATCTCGCGCGGCGACAGCATTAACTGCTTGACCTTGCCGTCGATCCGGTAACGGTCAATATCCATGTCGGCAAAACGGTAGTAGAGCCGCAGTGCCTGAATTTGGCTGATCGTGTCCGTGTAAGCTTTCTCATCCCACAGGCGGATGTTGTCGATCAGAGTCGCATTGGCCTCGACATCGAGGACTGTGTTCTCGGTGAGCGTAAACGGCTTCTCCGTGCCAGTGTTGATTCCGTAGGCCTGGCGGGTGGCTTGAATGTGGCGATCGATGTAGTCGTGTTCAAGACTGAGTTCGTTCGGGCTCACGTGCAGTGATTGCACGACAAAGGGAATCACGGCGTGCGCCGCCAACGACCCACCAACCGCGATGGCTGCAAACTTGTATCGCGAAGTGGCGATTAGCGGAACCGCCAAAAGCAGCGCGATCACTACGACCCAGCGCAATGGCAAGCGGCAGACCTCATCGAGGTAGTCGAGCCCCAACATAAATGAGTGGTCGTTTAGCAGCAGCCCATATTGACCGAGGTAGAACCACGCCGCGGCGGCCACCAAGCCAATGCTGGCAATGACCTTTGCGAAATTAGTCTTTGTCGCGCCTTCGAGCAACAGCGGCTGCGGCCCGATGTCAAATTCTTCGATCGGTCCGCCCGCTTTGCGAAACCGGGTTAGGCTCTCGAATACCTGCCAGCCGCGGCCTGACGCCCAGAAAACGACGGTGCTAAACAGCGCCAGGGTAAACAGATACTTGACCAACAACTTGAGGAACGGCAGATCAAACAAGTAGAACGCCAGATCCTTGCCAAAAACCGGGTCGACCCAACTCTCAGCCGGTACCGCCACTCCGCGCGAACCCACATACGCCATCACGGTCCATGCCTCAACAGACGAACCAATGAAAACCACCGCGACGATGAACAGTCCAACCGGAACTAACTTTCGGTAAAGCGCGTATGAAGAAAGGTCCGCTACGGCAAACGCCACGCCACGCGCATGCGCCCAAACTAGGGCGGCCCATGCCAGCAGCGATGCCAATACGGCCGGAAGAATCTTGTAGAGCAGGATGCTGAACCAGGTTGGCACCTGTTCCAACTCTGACCACCATTGGTATTCGATTACGAAATTTGCGATCCCAGTCGCACTGGTGATCAATATGAACAGACCACCAAACAGCAGAATCGTGCGGAGTTGAGAAGGCGTCATCGTCCCTATAGGGTAGCGTTGTGCCAGGTTCACCGGGCTTGTTCAATCAAGCCGGCCCTTACGCGCGCGCCTCAAACGCAAACGCTGTTCGCGGCGTCGTGTATGTCGAGGTGCTCCGATTCCTGCAATCTGCTCCTCACCGTGGTAAGTATTACCGACTATATCCCGGATACGCGATTGGCGATCAGCGGCTGAATCTCCGCCAGGAAATCCTCGACCGACTTGGCACCCTGATCGCCGCCGCTGCGATGCCGCACCGCAACCTGATTCGACTCCGCTTCACGGGCGCCGACGACCAACATATACGGAACTTTCGCCATCTGGGCTTCACGAATCTTGAAGCCGATTTTCTCGCTTCGCGAGTCGAGTTCCGCTCGAATGCCGGCCGCCTCGAGCTTTTCGACTACGCCCTGTCCGTACTCATTCTGGGCGTCGGTAATTGGCAGCAACTTGACCTGAACCGGAGCAAGCCACAACGGGAAGGCCCCCGCGTAGTGCTCGATCAGCACACCAAAAAAGCGCTCGACCGAACCCCATAGGGCGCGGTGAACCATCATCGGTTGGTGAGCCTTGCCGTCGTCGGCAATGTACTCCAAATCAAACCGCCGTGGCAGATTGAAATCGAATTGCACGGTAGACAATTGCCATGAGCGGCCGATCGCGTCAACCAACTTGACGTCGATCTTGGGGCCGTAAAAGGCCGCCTCGTCCGGCATCACCTTGGCCTCGATGCCGCGTTCTTTAAGCGCCGCGTAGAGGCCGTCTTCAGAGATCTTCCACTCCTCCGCCGTGCCGGCGTACTTGCCGCTCGCGCCGCCGTCCCAAGTCGAGAGTTCAACTTCAAATTTCTCGAAACCAAATACGCGCAAAACTTCGAGCGCGAAATCGACACAGCCAATGACCTCGGCCTTAACCTGTTCGGGCGTACAGAAGATGTGGGCGTCGTCTTGCGTAAATCCGCGCACGCGTAACAAGCCGTGCATCACGCCCGAGCGCTCGTAGCGATAAACCGTTCCGAGTTCGGCGAGCCGCACAGGCAGGTCGCGGTAGCTGCGAAGTTTGTCCTTATAAATCAGAATGTGAAACGGACAGTTCATCGGTTTGAGCTGGTAGAGCGAATCGTCCAGCTCCATCGGCTTGAACATGTCGTCGGAGTAATACTCGGTGTGGCCGGACGTCTCCCACAAATGCCGGCGCGCCACGTGCGGAGTAGTCACTAGGCCGTAGCCTCGTGAGACTAACTGATCCCGTAGCCAATCTTCCATGATTCGGCGGACCGTACCGCCTTTGGGATGCCAAAAGATCAGGCCCGGTCCGGCGTCCTCTTGAATACTGAACAAGTCGAGCTGCTTACCGAGCTTGCGATGATCGCGCTTCTTCGCTTCCTCAAGGCGCTCGAGGTGCTGTTTGAGGTCCTTCTTGCTGAAGAACGACGTGCCGTAGACACGCTGCAATTTCTCGCGTTTTTCGTCACCTTTCCAATACGCGCCCGCAACTGACAGTAATTTGAACGCCTTGATGCGGCCCATCGAAGGAATGTGTGGGCCTCGGCAAAAATCGCTGAACACGTCGCCAGTCTTGTAAATCGAGACCTTGGGGTCGTCGGTCTTTTCCTCGATCAGTTCGCACTTCATGAACTCGCCCTGCTGCTTGTAGGCCGCCAGAGCGTCTTCGCGCGGAACGTAGACCCGTTCGTTCGGCGGATCGCGCTTCACGATCTCCTTCATTCGCGCCTCGATCTTCTCGAGATCGTCCGGAGTGAAGGGGGTCTCGCGCTGCATGTCATAGAAGAAGCCCAGATCGGTCGGAGGACCGACGCCCAGCTTCGTCTCCGGATAAAGCTCAAGCGTCGCCGCGGCCAGCAGATGCGCCGACGAATGGCGGTAGACCGCGAGAGCCTCAGGGTCACGGTCCGTGAGCAACTGCAATCTGGAATCGGCGGTTAATTCAGTCGCAAGGTCAACGAGCGTGCCGTCGACTTTGGCGACAAGCGCTACCCGCGCGAGACCGGCACTAATCTGTTCAGCGACTTCGAGCGCGGTGGTGCCTTGGGCGACCTCGCGGGTGGAGCCGTCCGGCAAGGTGACTTGAATGTTCGACATGAGTGGCGAAATACTCCGGGAGCGGTTTACGAACCCGCTCCTTTTTCTAACTGGATGGCAAAGGCGTGGCCTGAAGTTTTAGTATCGCTCGTACGACTGGCGTTCGTCAGCGATTCCCGCGGCGCTCAGGTCGGCCTTGAGTTGATCGACCAATTCGCGTTGCCCGCAGAAATAAGCGTCGAGATTTTCGCCACCCTCGAGAGCCTCATCAAGGTAAGCATGCACCCTACCCCGTCGCCCCTCCCAGCCGGCGTCGTCACCGCTAACAGTCGGACAGAACTCGAATTTCGGATGCCGTTCAGCAAGTGCCTCGAACTCGTCGCGAAAGAACAGATTCTTCGAGTGCCGCACGCCGAAATACAGCCGCGTGTTTGCAGCCGGGTTCTCCCCGAGATGGGCTTGCAGTATGGCGCGAACAGGCGCGATGCCGGTGCCCGAGGCGAAGTATACGGCTGAGTTTCGCGCGTCGAGCAGTCCCATCTTGCCCGCCGGACCTTCGGCCGTGACCTCCGAGCCCTGCTCAAGCGAGTCCAAATACTGGCCAAAGTCCCCCCGGATATCGACGCACAAATCAATCGTTCGATCCTCGCGCGGTGCGGAAGCGATCGAGTAGTAGCGTTTCTGCGTCTCGCCGCCCAGTTCGGCGGCGAGCGCCAGGTACTGGCCCGCAAGATGCTCGAAGTCGGCATGAAAAACGAAATGTCTGACTTCGTCGCTGAGTGAACGACGCTCGATAAGGCGCATTGTGGGCAATTCTCCAGTTCGGCGAAAGGCGACCCATCTAGAAACACTTCGGGTGGCCGGGAATACGGCCGTTCAATCGGGTCGTTTACGAATCTTCCCATAGCGAATAAAAGCGTCCGATTTGGACCGTTGGCTGACCTGAAACTTCAGCTTCTCCCAACGAACGAATCAGGAATCCGCCGGTCGGGGACTGGCACATGAGATCCCGAAATCTTCTCTCTTTGACGAACCCTAGTGTTGCCTGTCCCCCACCAAGCCATATCCGGGCTACTCCATCGGTCATCGCATGACAGAATAGCCGTTTGGCCCTTAAAGTCATCGGTATCATTCCGGCGCGCTACGCCTCAACGCGCTTCGAAGGCAAACCTCTAGCCCTACTCGGTGGCAAACCGATGGTTCAGCATGTTTACGAGCGCGCTTCTGAATCCGAATTGCTTGAGCAAGTAATCGTCGCCACCGACGACGAACGCATTCGACAAGCTGTCGAGGCTTTCGGCGGAACCGTCGCCATGACGTCTTCCAGCCATCGATCCGGTACCGACCGCGCAGCGGAAGTTGCAGCCACTGTCGATGCGGACGTGGTGGTCAACATTCAGGGCGACGAGCCCTTTGTTTCAGCGCTGGTGCTCGATCAATTGGTAAAGCCATTCCGAGCATGGCCCGATCTCGAAATGTCGACGCTCTGCCAGCGAATCGACGAGTCCGCCCTGTTTTCCGACCCCAACGTGGTCAAAGTGGTGCGTGACAACACCGGCTTTGCGCTGTACTTTTCGCGGTCGCTGATTCCCAATCCAAGAAATTCCGTAGGTCAAGCCGCCTGGGAACACATCGGCCTCTACGCCTACCGCCGCAAATTCCTGCTCAAGCTCAGCCAGATGGACCCCACGCCACTCGAGCAGACCGAAGCCCTAGAGCAGCTCCGAGTCCTAGAGAACGGCCACAAAATTCTAGTTGTCTCAACCGAAGACCATGTCGGAATCAGCGTCGACACACCGGCTGAGCTCGAGCGCGCCAAACGGCGCCTCGCTCGCATGAAATCGATCGTGTAGAGATTCGAGACTTCAATCCATCCCAACGAACGAAGCAAGAATCCTTCGGTCGGGACTGGCACATGAGATACCGCGATCTCCACTGCTTGACGAACCCTCGTGTTGCCTGTCCCCACCAAGCCGATGTCCTCCCGAAGTTTGGCCCCTGAATGATCCGGCACCCGACGCTGGCGCGACTAACCTGAAACTTCAAGCGACTCTAGTCTGAAAAGGACCAACCGAACCCAAGCAACGGTGCCGCAATCGTCAGATTGCGTTCACTGCAGCCACGAAGCGCTCCCACTAACCCACGACCAAAAGTTTCGACCCCAATCGATCCACCCCCGCCGCCATCCCAACGAATGAATAAATCCTTCGGTCGCGACTAGCACATGAGATACCGCGATCTCCACTGCTTGACGAACCCCCGTGTTGCCTGTCCCCACCAAGCCGACTAATTCTAGATCAAATTTCACCCTCTAGCGGGGGTTCAACACCACCATCCCGTTGAATGCCAAACGGGAAAGGCCAAACCCCCGCCACCGCAATCCCAGCCCCTTTTTTGGCCGTGTAGCTCCCAATCCTGACTCCGACATCCCGGAAATATTACGGCCTTAGCGGATTTTTCACTCGCTGGATGTTGAACGCCAATCGTGCGCCTGACTACAATGGGGGACGGTATCCGCGCATCCGGTCTCCCCGAGCGCAGCCGATCTAAAGGGTAACTATGTCCGAAGAAAAGGCCGGGGGCCCGGCTGCGCCCTCATTGATTGATCGTATTAGGTCCTCGATCGAAGCTGAATCGACCGACGAAGCGACGCGCGTACAGTCGCGGCGGCGGATGGTTGGGCTGCTGACCGCGGGTTTCTTGACGACAAATTTCTTGATGTTTCTGCGGTTCTTTTTTCCGCGGACGATTTTTGAACCGCGCACCGTATTCCGCGTTGGCACGCCGGCCGAATTCGGTATCGGCGTCGACACGCGGTTCCAGAAAAGCAATCGCATCTGGGTCGTGCGTACACCTGATCGCATGTTCGTGATCTTCGCGAGTTGCACCCACCTGGGCTGCACTCCCGACTGGAAGCAGGGCGAAGGTAAGTTTAAGTGCCCCTGTCACGGCAGTGGCTACGACCCCGAAGGCCGCAACTACGAGGGCCCCGCGCCGCGTCCGATGGACCGTGCACGGGTCGAACTCGACCCAGAAGGCCGCATCGTTGTAGACACCAGCGTGCTTTTCCGCGAGGAAAAGGGTAAGGCAACCCAGTTCGACGAAGCCGGAAGCTTCATCCAGGTTTAAGGGCGGAAGGAGTCACAAACAATGGCTGAAACTAACGGCAGCAACGGAAACGTCAAGACGACGACTCCCGAAAATGGTGGCAACGGCGCTCGTACCATCCTCGGTGTCGAGGTCGACCCCGACGCTATTAAGCAAAAAGCGGAACTAGATCTCAAAGCGGTTCAAGAGCCGACGAACACCGAAATCTATAAATCGATTTTCCGCGTTAAGCACGACGAGACGCCTCGTAGCCGCACGCTCGGCGTTCTCAGCAACGTATTTCTGCACCTCCACCCGGCTAAGGTCAACCGCGATGCGGTGCGCTTCAACTTCACCTGGGGAATGGGTGGCATCACTTTCTACCTGTTCTGGGTGTTGACCTGGACCGGCGTGCTGCTGATGTTCTACTACCACCCGACAAAAGTTCAGGCATTCCGCGACATTCTGTACCTTGAACACGACGTTCCCTTCGGCAAGCTACTACGCAACATGCATCGTTGGGCGGCGCACGCCATGGTCCTAACGGTACAGCTCCATATGTTCCGTGTCTTTTTGACCGGCTCGTATAAGAAGCCGCGCCAGTTCAACTGGTCGATCGGCATCATTCTTCTTGTGCTGACCCTGCTGCTTTCGTTCACCGGATACTTGCTGCCTGACGATCAACTCGGTTTCTGGGCGGTCACGGTCGGAACCAACATGGCGCGTGCGAGTCCGATGCTCGGCCATGAGGGCCCATTTGGTGCACAGATGGGCATGACCGGGTACAACGATGTACGCTTCGCCCTGCTGGGTGGCTCGATCGTTGACGCTAATGCACTCTTGCGAGCTTATATATGGCATTGCGTAGCGATCCCAGGCTTCGCTGCGACATTCATGATTGTCCACTTCTGGCGAGTCCGAAAAGACGGCGGCATATCAGGCCCCGCGCCAATGATGCTGGAAAGCGAGATCAAGCCGCTTCGCAGGAAGTAGAGGGAGACGATCATGGACTTGCATCAACTTTGGACCATCGTTTCTCTCCCGGATAACGTTCCGATTGTCGGAATGATGTTCATCCTGCCGTTTTTCACGTGGTACGCATTCAAGCAAGCGTTTGCCAACGATCGACTAATTGACCAGCTTGAGGGCGACGCCGACATGGCGAAAACCCATCACCGCAAGGTCGAGCCCTTCCAAAAAGGGTGGGCGCGTGAACTTCACGTTTGGCCCTACCTGTTGCGCATGGAATTCCTTGCCGCGGTAATCGTGACTGCCATCTTGATGGTCTGGTCGATCACGCTTGACGCGCCTCTTGAAGAGCCCGCCAATCCGAGCTTGACGATGAACCCGTCGAAAGCCCCCTGGTACTTCCTCGGACTGCAAGAAATGCTGGTCTACTTCGACCCCTGGATCGCCGGCGTTGTCATGCCGACGCTTATCATCGTCGGGCTGATCGCCATTCCGTACATCGACGAAAACCCGCTTGGCAACGGCTACTACACCTACAAGCAGCGAAAATTCGCCATATGGACGTTCATATCCGGCTTCATTATTTTGTGGAGCGTCATGGTCGTTATCGGCACGTTGATACGTGGACCGGGCTGGATGTGGTTCTGGCCGGGTATGACTTGGGATCACAACCGCGTCATTTTTGAGATCAACAGAGATCTTCACGAGATCATCGGCATTACGTCGCAGCCGTGGATCGGACTGTTCGGCGCTGCCGTCGTTGGAGGATTCTTCGCGGTTTCCGGCTACATCTGCCACCGGCTAATCACCGCGACAGAGTTCAGCCGAAAGATTCTCGATCGGATGACCCTCACGCAGTACGCCACCATGCAACTGCTGCTGATCGTCATGCTGTCGTTGCCGGTCAAAATTGTCGCGCGCCTGTTGTTCCGTATCAAGTACGTCTGGGTCACGCCGTGGTTTAACGTTTAGCGCAGGCAGAGTCACCTTCAGAAGTTCAGCAAGCAAGATCTAAAACAGAGTTCCGAATGCCAGAAAGTCAAGTCAAGCCGGATCCTGATCCGCTAGCAACCAAATCGTACAGCGTGCACCTATTGGTGTCGACGCTGATCTTGATGCTGACCTTGGTATGGGCGATCTACGACGAAGTCGAGATCATGCGTCCGTACAAGGAGTATCAGGCGCGCTTCCGTGGCTACTACACGGGATTCCTGATGCAGAAAGTGAAGCCCGAGCAGCAGGCCAAGGAAGAGGTGATCCGGAATACGCCCGAATATCAAGCGCTTGACGCCCAGGTCTCCGAAGCAGACACTGCCGCCGCGAATCGCGTGCGAGAAATTGATATCGAATCGTCCGGCGTCGTGGCTCGCATGACCGACGCGCGCGGCGCTTTCCAGGTATTGCGTAGCGAGATGGATGCCATTCGCTATCTCGTCGAAATCTCCCACGATGACGGGGAAAAGAACGACCTAAGAGCCGACATCGAAGAAATCCGCAAGCGCGTCGTGACCGCCAACCTAACCAAACCTGATGGTTCGCGCGAAGTCGAAGAACTCGAGATGACCTTCGATCAACTCGAAGCGGAATTCTTGGGAATGCAGGCCAAACGCGCCGAGCTTCAGACAGAGCGGATCGCCGTGCTCGAAACGGCAAGTGCGGTCCGTCAAGAACGCGACGCCTTGATGTCTGAACTGCTCGTCGGATTGAGCGCCACTCAGATTGACGGCCTCATCACGAAGATGCGCAACTTCCCCATCGACATCAAGCAGATCCACCTGCGCGATATCGATTTGGTTGATCGCTGCGAGTCTTGCCACGTTGGAATTCGCGAGCCGGTTACGATCGCGCGCGCCGATCTAAGATATCCCGTCTTCCAGAGCCATCCGCGGCCGGAATTGCTGAAAATTCACGACCCCGAAGCGTTCGGTTGCTCGTCATGCCACAACGGCAACGGCCGCGCCACGCGCTCGGTCACCAAGGGCCACGGACGCCACAAGTTCTGGCTGTACCCGATGTACGAGCCCTCGAATGTAGAAGCGGGGTGTCAGCAGTGTCACGCCAAAGAAGTTGTCACACCGGGAGCGGAAACGCTGAACGCCGGAAGAGCACTCTTTCTAAACAAGGGCTGTTGGGGCTGCCACCGTTTTGAAGGATACGACTCCGAATCTGAAGAGCTCACGGTTGTTCAGCAAACGATCGGCAACCTGACGGCGACGCGCGCGGCCAACGCCAAGGAGTTGACAGAGAGCATTAGGCTGGCTGACGCGGGAACCGACGCCGCAGAGAGAGCACGCTACGACGCTCGAGCTGATGAACTGGGCCTGACTAATACCCGCATCGATGCCGAGCTCCACAACCTTCGTGAGGAAGCCCGCAACCTCGGCACAGAGGTGAAAAAGTTCGGTCCGAGCCTCAAAGAAATCAAAATCAAAGACCGCAAGGAATGGATTCCGGTCTGGTTGAAGAACCCACACGAATTCCGACCCGGCACGAAGATGCCGGCCTTCCGCCTGCTCGATGATGAAGTGCAAAAAATTTCAGCCTATCTCTGGCAGAATGCGCTGGACGGCGAACTTGAGCAGCACCCGAGAGGCAATGCCGAAAGCGGCAAGGAACTTTTAGAGACCCGCGGCTGCTTAGGCTGCCACTCCATTGGCGAGGGCAGCGACCGCATCGGCGGAACCTTCTCGGCTAACCTGAGCCGCGTTGGCGAGAAAACGAGCTACAACTTCCTGGTCCGTTGGATTCACGACCCGGCCGAGGTCACCCCCGACCCGAACGTGCCCGACGACATGCGCCCGCGCCCGGTCATGCCGAGCCTGCGGCTGAGCGCGCAAGACACTCGTGACATCGCCACCTATCTCTCTGCCCAAAAAACCGATGCCGTCTACGGAGCCGCCGATTATATGGACGACCCCGAGCTTGCGGCCGAAGGTTTAATACTCATCCGCCACTACGGCTGCGCCGGCTGCCATGAAATTTCAGGCCTCGAAGCTGAAGGCCGCATCGGCACTGAACTGTCGCTCGAAGGCAGCAAGCCGCTAGAGCGCCTCGACTTCGCGCTAAAGACACACGTAGCCGAACAAGAGGGCTGGTACAGCCATAAGGGATTCTTCGAGGCAAAACTGAATAACCCCGCCGTCTACGACGAGGGCAAAGAGAAGGCGCAGCTAGAAAAGCTTCGTATGCCCGACTTCAACCTCAGCGAGACCGAGATCAACGCGCTCACGACGTTCTTGCTGGGCGCGGTCGACACGACCTTCCCCGAGCAGTACCGCTACGAGCCCGAAGACGCACGCGGCGATGTTCAAGACGGCTGGTGGATACTCACCCGCCACAACTGCACCGGCTGCCACCAGGTTCGCCCGGGTAATGTCTCGTCGTTTATGACGATGCCACGCTACACGGATGACCCTGATTGGGCCGAGCAATTTCCGCCGCAACTCTACACCGAGGGAGCGCGCGTGCAGCCCGAGTGGTTGCGCGGTTTCCTAAAGAATCCGGCCTTGAGCGATACCAATGTCAATCGCAACGGCGTGCGCAGTTACCTGCATGCCCGCATGCCGACGTTCTATTTCTCTGATCGCCAGATTTCGAAAATTACAAAATTCTTCATGGCGCGAGACTCGCAGCCAATCCCCTACGCCCCTGGGCCGATGGAACAGCTCACCAGCACTGAACTCGCCATTGGCCGCCAGCTCTTCACCAGCGATGCGGCGCCGTGTTTGAAATGCCACATGTCGGGAATCCCGTCGCGTGACGCCACCGCCACCGCGCCGAATTTTCTGATCGCCGCCGAGCGGCTGAAACCCGATTGGACATTCCGCTGGCTGCTTGAGCCGGCATCGATTGCCCCTGGGACCGCCATGCCGTCGGAATTATTCCGTAACGACAACGGCCGTTGGGTATTTAACGGCGAAGTTCCCGCCGCCGCGCGCAATTACGAAAACGATCAAGCGCAGTTGTTAACTCGTTACATGTTCCAGATGGATAACGCAGAGCTTCGCCGTTTGCAAGCTCTACAATAAAGTTCAGACGTTCAGCGGGCCTCCTGACCGAGGTCCGCAGCCTTTTTAGAGGCGCAAATTTCGGAGGAAGAACCCGTGTTCAAGAACAAAACTTGGAGTGTGCTCCTAGCACTCACCGCAATCATCACTCTCGCCTATGCCTGCGGCGGCGACGATTATTTTGATGAATACGACGCAAAGATTGCCGCTGGCGGCGGCGAAAATGCGGGCGGCGGCGAAGCAGCCACCGCCGGACCGGTGACCAACGTCGATCCCGCGACCGCGGCATCCGTTACCGGCGTAATCAGCTTCGAAGGCGATGTCCCGCGCGTTCCGCCGGTCAACATGAGCGCGGAACCTGACTGCGTGAAGCTACACGGCGGCCGTGTACCCTCCGATAGAGTCGTAGTGAACGACGGCAAACTGCAGCACGTGCTCGTCTGGATCAGCAAGGGCCTTGAGGGTAAAAGTTTCCCCGTCCGCAACGACATCGTCAACCTCGACCAAAGCGGCTGCCTCTACAAGCCGCATGTTGTCGCCGTCCAGCAAGGTCAGGCGGTCAACATCACCAACTCTGACGATACGACGCACAACGTGCACCCGTTGCCAAAAGAAAACCGCGAGTGGAATAAGTCACAGACTTCCTCGGCTCCCGCCATCGACTACACATTCCCGCGTGCTGAGCTGAAGATTGCCGTCAAGTGCAATATTCACCCTTGGATGCAGTCTTACATCCACGTGGTCGAACATCCCTATTTCTCGGTTTCTGGCGACGATGGCTCGTTCGAGATTTCGAATCTGCCGCCAGGGACCTACACGGTGCAGGCGCTCCACGAACTGTTCGGCTCGAAGGAAGTCGAAATCACCGTCGGCGCCAGCGAGTCAAAAGAAGCGGACTTTTCATTTAGCGGCTAGCGTTTTCGGCGAAACATGAGCACCAATCTTCAGGGCACGGCGACGGCCACAACCAGCTTGACTGCGACCTTGTCAGACTTTTATGAGCTGACAAAGCCGTCGATCGTTTGGCTGATCGTGATGTCGACGTTGATGGGCTTTTACCTGGCGACGAGCGGTCCGATGCCCTATGCTCTGCTGCTTCATACGATCATCGCGACGTCACTTTTAGCCGGCGGAACCGGCGCGTTGAACCAGTGGTGGGAACGCGACGCCGATGCGCGGATGAGGCGGACGATTGACCGTCCGCTGCCTGCCGGCCGGATTCAGCCCGCAACAGCACTGGTATTCTCTCTCGGACTTTCAATCGCCGGATTAGCCTATCTCTACGCCGCGACCAACGCCCTCAGCTTTTGGCTCGGCGTATTTGTGGTGCTGGCATATAACCTGGTCTACACACCGCTCAAGTCCTACACGTGGTGGTCGACGTTTTTAGGCGCGTTTCCGGGCGCGGTTCCGCCGTTGCTAGGTTGGACCGCCGTTCGCAACGAACTCAGCATCGAAGGATTGATTCTCTTCGGCGTGCTGTTCTTGTGGCAGTTCCCGCACTTCTATGCGATCGCCTGGATGTACCGTGAAGACTACGAACGCGCCGGCATACGCATGCTTCCGGTAGTCGAGCCCGATGGAGCCTCCACCGGCCGCCAGATCGTCGCTTACTCGTTGGCACTAATCCCGCTAAGCATGGCCCCGGCTTGGCTAGGAATGACGACCATCTGGTTCGCCATTCCGGCATTCATCCTCAGTGCCGGCTACCTCTACTACGGCATTCTCTCGGCGCGAGAAAAGACCGGAACGCAAGCACGCACGTTGCTGCGAGCCTCGGTGCTCTACCTGCCGCTGCTCTATCTCTTCCTTCTAATCTTCAAGTCGTAGCTAGAATACGGTCGACCAACCCTCGGGTTTGGTGTCGTGCTTGCCGTACTTCACGTCGTCAACCGTATCGCCGTGAGCATCTCGAAGCGTGATGCTGCCACCTTTGTTGCGCAGCTGTGCGCCGCTGAGGTTCGCCGGAAGAACTTCGCGCCGTGAATCGCCAGCGGCAAGACTTCCCGCCAATGTGTGACGCCTTCCCAGGGCATCGGCAATGGTCCAGTCATCGATTGCAATAGCCGCGTCAGTGCGGTTGAGCAGTGTCACCGATTCCATACCAGGCTCGGGCCCCGCGGGATTGATCAGTGCCGCAACAATCTTGACGTCGACCGACTTCGACTGCGGCTCGCCGGGATCGTCTGCCGGACCGATCGCATTGCCTGAGTCGTCCGTCTGCCAGCTCTGGCTTTGAAATGCCAGAAACGTTGCGGACCACGAATCGCTCTCGGAGTCGTGCAGCAACAACAGGCCGTCTTGATGCGTGCCGTTGGTGCGGGCGTGGCGTCCCGGCGACCCCTGGTTCATGTGAATATCGTGAATGCCGCGGCCTGGAAGAAAGTCAAAGTACTGGTCAGGCTTGTTAGCCTCCGGTCCCCAAGCCTCGCCGAAAGCGTAGACCGTAATCTTGCTGTTTGCGATACCGCGGTTGAGTTCCGGTTCGATAAAATCGCGCAAATCGTTTTGCGGACCGTCTTTTTGGAAAGGCGCGATCGACATCGCCTCCCTTTCGAACAAGTTGTCGCGAACGTAGTCGAACGCCAAGTGCGCGTTGCCACCCGTCAAATCGGTCAAGCCCTCCGGGAGGGATAACAGCTCCGCGGCATGCGCCGATGCGAAGGGGTCGTGCTCCAGGTGGAGCAATGCGTGAGGCGACTGACTCGATCGCACATTGACCGCGATGCGGTACTTCTCAGCGGCGGCCTCGATTAAGACTTCGATGTGCGGGCTCTGGTCGTCGTCAAGTTCAAGCTGCTTGGGCTTGCCTTTGAGTAGGTGGTAGTTTTTGAGTGACATGATTGCTACACGGGAACGTCGAACGAACCCGCGTAGCGGTCAGTCTACTGAATAATTCAACAAAATTCAAAGATTAACGGTTAACCCGCATTTCTCACCACGTGGCGAGCGAAAGTGCGTGAGAGGCTCGTCAGTACGAGGCGGGCGACGGTTGGCGCGCGGAGGCGTACTTGACAGTCCGTTGAGCACGGCGATCAAGCGCAACGAAGTAGTGGCGCTCCTATCGCGTGCTTTCGCCGTCAGGTGGTGAGAAATGCGGGTAAACCGCGCCACGCCGGCCTAGTTTGCCTCGTCGCCGGTGGCTACGTCCTCTTTCTCTGCCTGCGCTTGCCCTAGCGACAGCTTCGCGCCGCTAGAAATCAAGCTTCCCTCGGACGGCCCCTGGAAGAACGAAAATCCTTCGAGGTGTGTCCAAGAGGCTGGCCCTGCAAGATACTTGCCGGCCTTCAACGTCGCAACCTTGATCGTGTCAATGAGCTTCAAGTAGCGAGGATCGGTGCGCTCCCAGCCCGTGAAACTGCCAATGTCGCCGCTTGCCGCAAAGATCACATCGATGCCCTCGACGGCCGCGATCTTATCGACGATCTCGATGCCCTCTGGGTTTTCAATCATGACGACCATCATGATGTTGTCGTTGGCCAATTTGCGGTAGTCGCCCCCGCCCCACAGCTTGCCGTATTGGCCGCCTCCGCGGCTACGCTTTCCGGCCGGCGGATACTTGGCGTAAAGCACAGCGCGTTCCGCTTCTTCGACGGTATCGACCATGGGGATGATGATGCCTAGAGCACCAATGTCGGTGGCTTTCTGGATATCGCCCTCGGTGGCATCGGGGATTCGGATAAACGGAATTGCCGGCGCATCTTTGCAAGCCCAGATCATTCTGGCGACCTGCTCGTAGTTGAGCGGGCTATGCTGCATCTCAATCCATAGGAAATCGAAGCCGGAATTAGCCATCGCGCAATAGATGTTGGGGTCGGACGTAGTGATCGTCCCCCCGATAACTTGTTCACCAGCGGCAAGTTTAGTCTTGACGGTGTTGAACTTGTGGTGATCGGCAAAAGCAATTTGCCCAATCGCGAACAGGCCAATCAGAGTTGGCAGTAAAATACGACGCATGGTGATTCTCCTCCTTAGGGGACCGGCACAAGTATACCGTGTTGGGTGATGCTCGCGGGCATATTTGCTCAACCTTCTGTGCCGCGCCAGACCAACCGCCAATCTACGACGAGAAACAAATATTGGCCATAGAATTCTCCGGATTTGTCCAGTATTCGAAAAACATCGAAAACCAGAGACGACGACTTCCCAGCATACTCATACCCGGCGTCCGAGCGACGTTGGGCGGTGAGCATTGACATCTGGGTTATGGGGGCGTGCTTACTTCCAGATATTCGCGAGGAGGGTGGTGTATGGGTCAAGGGCGACTTGTCCGAACGTGTTGCGAAGAGCCGCTTTGTCACTCGCCAGCTCCGCCACAGCCGCGTCGAGTGTTTTCTCGGCTAGCTGTTTAAGTTCCGCCTTCTCCGCAGCGGTTTCGCCTGTCCGCTCGTGCAACTCATCCCAAAGCGAACGGACTTCCTGCGCCCCGCGCAAGCCGAGCTTCCAAAGTTTTTTCACGTCATCCTCGAGGTAAATCCAAAGAAGCGCTTGGCTCACAAAGTCCACCACTGTGTTGAATCCGAGATTCGTTCGGATGGAAAGTACGATCGGATCGGCGTAGGCGAGTTGCAAATTCGTAAGGATGTTCTCATCCGCCAGACGTTCGGCCATGCGGGGATCCATGGATTGCAAGGTCTGAAGTTCACTTTCCTGGCCCTCCGGTCCCTCGCCGAAGTTCATCCACTTGCGCGCCACCTTGCGCGAAAATCCGATGAGCCACTGCGTCGGAAATACGCCGAGTAGGAAAGCCGTCGGGACACCAACATCTTCCTTGAAATACCCGGTTAGGGCATAGGCCATAGGGACGGCGATCACGAAGCGAAATGATGCCCACCAGAGATGCGCTGGAGCGAGCGAGCGGCGCAGGTACTTCTCGGTAAAGTCGATCAACGCCCACATATAGGCACCAAGGGCGGCAGCTACGGCCATCGGCGGCAAAGTCCCCGCCGGCGTGACGTCGAGTGTCGGATACAGTGGAGCCCCGATGCGGACCCATTGGATGCCGATCGCGATGGCGGCCAGCAACACTATCCCAGGGAAGATAAACGTTCTTAAGCCAAGATGCTCCTCATAGAGCTTCAGGAATTCAGCCGTGTGCTTGCCTTCAGCAGGCACTGCACGGTTTGGATGGAACTGTTTGAAGTAGGATTCGATCGCTGCGAGGGTGAGCAAACCCACGATTTCGTCACGACGGCTGATCCGTCCTCTGACCAAGAACCCGGCGACGGGCAGGATCAGAAAAACGACGAGCAGGCAAACGAGCTGTGCGACTGGTTCGGGGAGACTCATAGCTTCCTAAAGCGGCCTGGACATGCGAATTCCGCTGTGGCCCTTCCCGTAGTAGTCCGGCAGCTCGCGGTTTTTCAAAAATCCGAACTTCTCGAAAAGACGAATGGCTGCCTTGTTCTCGGGCGCGACCTCAAGCGAGGCGAAAGCGCAACAGCGGCGGGCGGCCTCGTCAAGAAATCCGTCTAATAGGGTTTCACCCAGGCCCGCACGCCGGGAAGGCTTTTCGACCGCGATCGAATGAATATAGGCGCCCGTACGCTCGCGCCGCGTGGTAATGATCCCAAGGGTATAGCCAGCCACTCTGTCGCGGTGATTCGCCACGAGCACAATGCTCTTGGGGTGATCAAGGTAGTACGAAAACTGCCCGCGATCATAGCGGTGGGGTTCATAGAAACCCGTGAAGCACTCCTCTTCGAGACGCAGCAGATCCTCAATATCATCAGCGCCGGCGCGCCGAAAAGGTGAAACGACGGAAATCACAGATTCATGATACTCGTTGCGATTTTGTCCAGTCATCTTGATCAGTCTCGACGTCTATCTGAAGAGCTTGGGGACCCGTCCCTCATTTCGTGGCCTCACGAACCGTGCGCTCTCCATTCCCCAAATTGGGCTCCGTCACGGGTTTCCCCAACCTCGCCACGGGCCGGGGGCTGTCACATGCGATCCCGAAATCTGGACCGCGTCCACGAACCCTCGTCTTGACGGTCCCCCACTAAGCCCATGGGGCGAACAATTCCCTAGGACGAGGTCCGGCGTAAGAACGGTTTGTGATCATCCTCTTCTCACAAGGCACCGAGGAGGTATTCGCCGCAATCCCTGCTTAGGCCCAGCGCCGTGCCGCCGGGAGCCTGGAACTGGTCGCCGAGTTTCCCAATAATATGTTCCCGGAAAGATTTCGTGGCCGTCCTGGACCCCCACAGCCCTGCCTGTGAGTTCGCAGTTCGTACCCGTACCCACCAACGCATCACGGGTCGGGGACATCGACGGAGTTGGCCTCATCACCGATAATATCGAGCAAGGCCTCTCGCCAGAACTAAGGGCCAGGCTCAAGCAAGTGCGGGCCCAACGCTAACCCGCGCCGGCCAGCCGAGATCGGTGACCGGAATCGGGCTATCGTGACCCAGCACCCTTTACGGTACTCATGCACGGAAATAGAATCCAGCGCAACAAGCGAGCCTAGTCCGCGAAAATCCTCCCTGAAGCGAACGGCTGTACCACGTCCTTAACCCGCAGCGCCAGGTTTTTCGCCAAATCCGCCGTTCGTCGGGGAATCTGGACCTTAGCGAACATGATCACAGCGAACAGCTCACCCGTAGTCAGCATACCGCCGAACCCGAGGACCGACCGAATGCCGTACGGAATGACGAAATCCTCCTGAGCTGGAATGTACGGGCTCCCTACGGCTTCGGCCACGTGAAACGCGTTGTAACGCCTCTGTTCGAGGTCGGTCAACAAGTTGGGGTCAGCTCGAATCACCGCCTTGACATCTAGACCGAATTGGCTGACCAGCCTCGAAATCATCGGGATCTTGGACACAAAAGCTTCATCGGGTAGCGGGATAGCTTTGTGCCCGGCCGAAGCGGTCTTTGAGTTCCACTCTGCCTGCTCTCCTGTGGTGGCGAGCAATACCAGGCATTTCATGTCCGGCGGGTCGGGCGGATTCCCCAGAATCCCTTGCGCGAATCCACGCAGTTCTCCGTTTAGGTCTTCGTATGGGTGGGTTTTGTAAAAGCGCACCAGCGCGCACGCCTTTTCGCCGTTCTCTGGATTGATCGCACTATCGAATAGGTGCTGGGTAATCCGGTTGGCTGCCTCCTCCATACTGGAAACACCAACTCTCAAGCCAGCCAAAGCCTCGCCGCACCGGTCGACGTCATCTTGGGAAAACGCAGTTAAATCATACATGCCATTTACCTCATCAGGGTTGCTTGCTTATGGTGGTCATAGATCAGCAGCTGCGTCGCTACGACCCTCGAAGGATGCGACTCAATGCGGAGACTCGCCGAGAACCCTGCGATATTCATGCTGGTGAACTCCCGCGTTTTGAGATGCGTTGCCATAGTCGCTGGTCTCCGGTCGCGTCGTCCTCAAACAGAATATGTGGTCTCGAGCCAATCCGCGCCGTCACAACGGATTGCTTTGACGGTCAGGACAGCCGCGCTTACGGCTCGAAGTATCGTCTGAATGACATTGTGATGTCGTCTCGGATTTGTGCCAGATCGTCCAAGAACCTTTGGAATTAGTTCAGCCGCAACTACAATCGGTCCATGCTTCTCGATCGTCTGTTTTCGAATCTCGAAGTCCACGTCGACCACTTCGCGCTCTGCATGTTGACTGATGGATGGAGGATACGTCTTCCCGGACCGAAGGAAGTGATGCTTCATTTCGTCTTGCGAGGGTGTGGGACTATTCGAGGTCCGAATGGCGAGGCGCGCCGGGTAGTCCCCGGATCTCTCGTTTTTGTGCCCCGCGGAGCCGAGCACGACATTGAGTCGGAAGGGGATCTGCAGCACGACCTTGTCGTCCCCGGACCGCGGGGAGCGAACCGCGACCGGGAGAAGGCACAGGCGCACCCGACACCGCCGCACATCCCGACGACGCCGGAAGGCGACCCAGCTCCGCACATCGTCGCAGGAACGGTTGACAGCACGGATTTGATTATCGCTTGCGGACTCGTGCGGGTCTACTATGGGCCGTCGCTCGGCCTGTTTGACCGTCTTCCGGAATTGCTGCTCGTCGATCCTTCAGACTCACTGCGACTCTTGCCCGCCTTCGAGGAAATCCTGGAGGAGCAGGCGCAAGCCGATGCGGGGACTGACGCGGTGACGAGCGCTTTGATGACGCAGTGTCTGGTCCGTGTTCTCCGAAAGATCTGTCAGGAGAGTGACTGCCCGCTGCCCTGGTTGGCAGCCGTTGAGGACGCCCGGCTCGCGCGGGCGCTCGACGTGGTTCTCAAGGACGTAGGCGCAAACCACAGTGTGGAAACACTTGCCGATGCGGCGGCCATGAGCCGATCGTCGTTCTCGGAGAAATTTACCGCAGCCTTCGGCGTGCCTCCGATGAGTTTGGTCCATCACATGCGGATGCAACGCGCAGCGCGCCTCATCCGCCAGGGCGGACAGTCGATTGACGAGGTGGCTGATCGCGTCGGCTTCGCCAGCCGAAGCCACTTCTCCCGCGCCTTCAAGGCGCACACCGGCCATTCGCCGGCCGCTTTCCGTACCGCCGTCCAGTGATCGAATCGGGAATAGGTCCGAGGTTGCTTCACGGTCTCGGGGGGCAGCGCTAGTGGCGAGGACAGTCGCCGCCTGCCCCAGGGCAGTAGGTTTCCACTTTTAAGGTCGCGTCGCCACTCGCATCAGCCGCCTTGTGCGTTAGCTTCTACCGGTAGTACCCCACGGGACTGAAAGAAAACACCTTCAAGACGAGAGTATGCGAGGACGATCGATTCACGTCCTCGCATACCTTTCGATGATCGCCGGCTCGAGCTAGTCAACGACTATCGAGAGACGACGCGCAATTTTCACGACTGTGTCGGCCGTCTTGTCCGAACTCGCTTGTATCTCGTCAAGCTTGTCGGACACCTTGGAGTCCGGGACTGGAAGTGACAGGCCGGCACCGTCTACCCCCAAGACCCAGGCGCAGTCGAATACCGTGACAGCCGGGAAGCTCTCAAGGTTAACCGCGCCGGATACTCTGGCACTTCCGGTGGCGCCCGCGAACGAACCGGTACCGCCCACGATCCCGCCAGGGCCGCTCGGGATGGATCCGGTAATGTGGGTGACGCCTCCATTGGCGTCGCCAATTCCCTCAAAGAAGGGGCGAACGCTGGTCTTGCCATTGGTCACAATCGCGCCCCCACCCGTGCCGGTAAAGGCGAACAACGACAACGCTTCAAGTTGTGCGCCATCTGGGCCGGCAGCAAGCGCCCTCAGGCAGTCGATTCCGTTGCCCACGGCTAGCCCAGTGGCCGGATCGATCATCGGTACGGCGTAGCACCCTACGAAGTTGTTCTGTCCAATCGTGCTGAAATTGTCGATCGTCGCTTGATCAAGCGTCGTGTCGGCCGCGAGATCCACGCCGGCGATCGATAGCGCCTCGGCGAGCGTAATCAAGTCCCCGGCCCCTTTGAATTGAAGGACGAGCGCGGCATCGGCGCTCGCGCTAAGGGCCCCCACTAGTAGCGCTGCCGCTAGCGCTGATCGAACTGCTAAGTCTAGTCTCCACGTCATTTCTACATTCCTCGTTTCTTGCCGCGCGGGTTGGCCCGCGTCGTGAACTTTCTCGTTGATTTGGTTTAGCCACCGGCCGCTGCCGGGCGGCACGGGGACAAAGGTCCCCGGCACCCTGACAATGGCTGGTACGCTGTGGGTGCGTGCGGCCGGCTGCCCTATTCGGTTAGGTGACCGTCGCTTTCCGTGCTGTGCCTACAGGAGGTCGGGCTGTGTTCTTCGTGTACGAACGACGATCACACCATCCCGAATGATCCTCTCGGCCGATTGACGGCGTCCGTCGGCGGTTCGCCAGCCAAGCCCAGAGATACGTTCAAGATCCGCCGGTTGTTTCAGAAGCGGAGTCCATTGCGGCCTCCTTCATGTTCTCGGTGGCCTGCTTTGTCGTCCACATCGCGTTGGCCAGAAACCGGAAATTGGCAATGGCTGCCGCGTACCCGTCCAGGCCGGGGGCCTGCGCCGCAGCCGTAGCGTCCTTGACGACGGCTACTTCGAAGCCTTGTTCGAGCAATTCGCGAAGATGGGCCTCGACACAAAGATTGGCCGACATCCCGGCCAGAATGACCTTGTCAACCCCTCTCTTCCGGAGCTGAAGGACCAGATCGTTTGTCTCGGGTCCATAGACTTTGTGCGGGCTTGCAACGATCGTGGCTTCGTCCTCGATATACGGCTTGTAGCGCGCAAGCCAGTCGGCTCCGGAGCCTTTAAGGTCCTGGGTTGTGAGCGGACCTTTGCGGTCGAACATGTTGATGCTGTGCATCATGGTCTCGACCGCACCGCCAAATTTCCATCCGTGATCGGTTGGGTAATAGTAGTGAGGCGAGACAAACACGTCCATCTGAGCCTTTCTGGCTGCCTTGAGAAGGCTTTCGATGTTTTCCACCGTGCCGTTCGCTTCCACGCTCTTTCCGACAAGCCCCCACGTAACGCCCTCGGGACTGAGGAAATCGTTTTGGGGGTCGGTGATGAGCAGGGCCGTACGCTCCGAGTCGATCACCATACCTGGGTCAGGCAGCTGGGCCTGCAAATCCACGGCCATAAAGGCTAGGATCGCAGTCGCAGTGACCTGAAATTTGGTTCCATACTTCATTTGAGTTCTCCTTTGTGACAGCGTTTGGCTAATTGGATTCATACCCATGGAGTTTGTCGTCGCCGATCGCTGACTAAAAGAACTTTGACATCACTGATACTGCGAAGTGGTCCGGGAATTGTGCTTGATCGTCCGAGGCGATTGTCAAGCGGTACGGCGCAAAATTCCTCGCGACTATTCACGGAGTTAGGGAGTTAGGGGACACTCAGGGAGTTAGGGGACACTCACGCAACCTATGAATGGCATGCACCCCTAAGCTGAGACAGCTTAAAAATGGGACAGTTGCCGTTCGCTGAAAAAGTATAGCCTTTTCGGCGAACGTGCCGCACACTTGAAAACGGCCGGGAAAGCGGAGGCGGGCAATGCTGGAGAGCAACCCGCCAAGCAATACCCGGCTGGAAACTCAGCGAGACGATGAGCGCTCGGGGCGGGACATTCTCCCGTCCCGAGTGCGACCACTGTCTCGATAGATTTCCTCATGCCTCAGAAAACTCAAACTGCGGGTTTCTGAGCTCTTCGCTCGACGGCAACAACTGCTCGAACTCCTGCGGAGGCCGATATCCCAACGCCGAATGCAGGCGCTTTTGGTTGTACACCGCGTCGATAAACTCCTCGATCGAAGCTCTCGCCTCGTCCATCGATTGATACGTCTGTAGGTTCACCTCCTCGCTTTTGAGCGTCTTCATAAAACTTTCCATGCGCGCATTGTCGTACGGGTTTCCTCGCCGGCTCATCGAGATCAACGCGCCGTTTTCTTCCAGCAGACTGACATAAGCCCGCGAGGTATATTGCGTGCCTTGATCGGAATGATGCACCAGCCCCGGCTTCGGACAGCGAAACTCGATCGCTTTGCGCAGCGCGTTCACTGCCAATATGGCCTCGAGGGAAGGCCCCAATTCCCAGCCCACCACGCGCCGGGAATACGAGTCCATCACGACCGCCAAGTAGACGAACGAACGGCGCATGCGCACGTAGCTGATGGCGGCCTGCCAGAGCTGATCGAGACCGTCGATCTGCAGGTTTTTGGCCCAGTTTGGGTAGATCGCGCGGTGCTGATCCGAGTCCGTCGTCAATACGTAGCGGCGCTTGCGTATCGCCAGCAGATTGTCGTTGCGCATCAGCCGCAAGACCTTCTTGTGGTTCACCGTAAAGCCCTGCCTACGCAGTTCGGCGGTCACTCGACGATAGCCGTAGCGGCGATTTGCGAGCGTAATGCGTTGCATACGGTCACGCACTTCCAGGTTGGATTCGACAGGCTTGTCTCGCTCTAATTGCCGGTAATATCCGGCTCGGCTGACTTCTCCGAGTGCACAGGCGCGCTCGACGCTGAGTCGGCCTTCAACGCGAATTTCGTCGATGACGCTGTAGAGCCGCTCGCGTTGCGAGCGACTTGGTTCGGCATCGCCGGTTTTAAGGCGTTGAAGGCTCGTTCGAAAAAATCCAATTCCGCCGCTTGTTGACCGACTAGGCGTTCGAGTTCGGCAATGCGATCGGCGCTCGGATCGCTATCCAATTGCACAACCTCTTGTCCGGGACGCGGCCGCCCTTGACGCCGCTCAAGACCGCTGCGTCCCTCGGCGCGGTAGGTGTCGCGCCAGCGATACAACACGCTGCGCCGCACGTCCAACTCACCGCTCAATTTGACGACGTTCTCACCGCGAAGCATGCGGCTTACCGCCAATTCCTTGAACTCAACTTCATACGAGCGCTGCTTCCTCGCAACCCTATCTTTTCTCTCTCTCATCGGGGACTCCTTTTCCATTCACTGAAAATTGTCCCACTTTCATCTGTCTCAGTTTTGGGGTGCACTCCACTAATGGGATTATGAATCAACAGCTTCCAGCGATCTCAATGTTCATAAAACAGGGCGATTGATTCTCGCAACTGCCAAGACGGAACTCACCCAAACGGTCGTCCCGCGGTTTTGAAATTTCTTTTCTCCTTAAAATCAGTAACCTAGCGATACGGTCGGCCGAAAACCGGACACACGAGCCTTACACTGTATGTGGAGGATACCGAAGGCCCTGCAAGGAGGTTGGAAATTTAAGCAAAACCCTGCCAAATCCGGCCACCAGGCAGCATTCGTCATGTGGCCCGGAGATCGAATTGGATGAGCACACCAGGAGTTCGATGGAATACAACACATATGTATGGCGGATAGCACCCAGCGGCGGTTTTTCGGAGAAACCCTGCCAAATCCGGCCATTTCTGGACATTTCGATTCGCGAAGGAGTTCTAGGCGATCCGTCTCGGGGGACAAGAATCGCACTTTTTGGTATGCGCGCCGAGCCCCCGCTACCATCAGAAAGGCGGACTAGCGGCAGAGTGTCGATGTGTAGACTATCAAATCCCAGGGTTGTACCCCGGACTCAGTCTCACGACACCCCATCCGGTGCTCGAAAAATCGGCAAATCGGACAGCTAACCACTATGGGATTGCCAAGGTTCGCGATTCGGCGGGCGCTGATCTATACGCACCGTTGGCTCGGAATAGCGGGCTCGGTCTTATTTCTTGTGTGGTTCGTTTCCGGCGTGGTGATGATGTATCACCGCATGCCCACGCTTGATCCCGATGAACGTTTCTCCCGGCTCACCCCTCTTGATCTCTCAACTCTCACCGTATCGCCGGCCGAAGCCGCCGCCGCTGCTGGCTTTCGCCCCGAACGGTTACGGATTGCGATGTTTGCGTCGCGGCCGATCTATCGGCTGGCAAGCGAATCAGGGTGGCATACGGTTTTTGCTGACGACGGCAGCTTGCTTAGGCCGCTCGATCATGTCGCTGCAACGGGCGTAGTCAAGCGATTTGTACCGGAGCAAGAGTCGACGGTCCGGCACGAGGTTCGCTTGACTGAGCCCGACCAGTGGACTTTCTCAAACCGCCGCCAATTTCCGCTGCATCGAGTCGCACTCGACGACGCCGAGGAAACCTTTCTATATGTTTCCGAGCGAACCGGCGAAGTCGTCATGCGAACCACGGCGTACGGCAGGCGCTGGGCATACATGGGAGCCGTGCTGCATTGGCTCTATTTCACACCCTTTCGCCGGCACAGCGCCATTTGGGTCGACTCCGTAATTTGGCTCTCGATTGCTGGTTGCGTTCTGACTTTGTCTGGAATCATTTGGGGGCTTTGGCGGTTCTCCAGCAAGGCGCGATTCCGAGTGAAGGGCGAGACTTTTCGTTCCCCCTACGCCGGGCTGATGCGCTGGCACCACTATGCCGGCTTGTTGTTTGGACTGACGACTTTCACCTGGGTGCTGAGTGGCTGCCTATCACTCGACCCCTGGCAGTGGCATCCAAGCACGGTGCCGACCCACCGACAGAGCACTGCCTTCTCGGGAGGGCCATTGCGGATCGACCTGATAACGCCAGAGCGAATCCGCGCGGCCCTCGAAGCGATTCAAACATCGTTTGCTCCCAAGGAGCTAGAAGTCACGCAGTTCCAGAATGCGCCGTACTTGTTTGCCGATCGGCCCTCGCGCGCAGTCCGCGGCCAGCTACTCGTCAAATTGACCGAACCCGGCGATAGGACGGTGGAGCTATTTCAGTCCAGCGAACTGTTGGCCGCCGCCCGCTCGGCGATGCCTGACAACTCCGTAACGTCGTCCGACTGGCTCCAAGACTACGACGACTACTACTACAGCCGCGACGGCTCGCGACCGCTGCCAGTGCTGCGGGTTAAATATGATGACCCGCAAGAGACCTGGCTCTACATCGACGCCGGACGAGCCGAGATTATACGAAAAGAAGAGCGATTAACTCGGCTCAATCGCTGGTTGTACCACGGTCTGCACAATCTGGACTTCCAATTTCTCTACTACCGCCGACCGCTTTGGGACATCGTCGTGATCCTGCTCAGCCTCGGTGGCATTTTCTTGACGATCAGTTCAGCGGTTCAGGGCTGGCAGCGACTGCGGCGGCACGCGCGGCGATTGAGTAGTTCTTGATTGCGTCTTTTATCCGGTGTCCCGCTCCAGAGCTTTTCGAAGATCGTCGCCAAACTCAGCGAGCCGCTTCTCTGCTGTTGCGCGGTCTAACTGTAGCCTTTTCATCAAGATGGCCAGTCTTACCTGTCCGCCGGATGCTTCGATCGCCGCGGCCGCCTCAGTCGCGCTACAGCCGGTCGTCGCCTCGACAATCCGCCCAGCCCGGCCAGCCAATTTGGCGTTTTTGATCTGCAGATTCACCATTAAGTTGCCCAGAACATAGCCCATGCGAATCATCAATCCGGTTGAAAGCATGTTCAGGACAAGCTTCTGCGCCGTCCCGCTCTTCATCCGCGTCGAGCCCGTTACGACTTCGGGTCCGACAGCCGGCGTTATCGGGAACTCCACCTGCCGTTCGAGCGGAGAACCTGGATTGCAGCTCAGGCCAACAGTCAGAGCACGCAACTGGTTGGCGAACTTCACGGCGCCTAAAACGTATGGCGTAGTGCCACTGGCAGCTATCCCGACCAGCGAATCGTTGACCGAGAAATCTCTGGCCTCAAGGTCTCGCACACCATCCACTGGATTGTCTTCGGCTCCTTCGATCGAGCGGACAAGCGCCTCGGCGCCACCTGCAATCACGCCCTGCACGCGGTCAGCGGCAACACCGTACGTCGGAGGGCATTCGGATGCATCCAGCACGCCTAGCCGGCCGCTAGTGCCGGCACCGATGTAGAACAAACGGCCCCCGCGCTCAAATCGCTCAACGATGGCGTCAAGTGCAACCGAAATTCGGGGTATCTCAGCCTCGATAGCCTTTGCCACCGAGGAGTCTTCACCGTTAATTATTCGCAGCAGATCTTGCGTCGATGCCTGGTCAATCGATGCCGAGGCCGGATTTCTCTGCTCGGTTATCCGTGGCTGAGTGTCCATATTCGAGTCATAGGTATCATGGCAATTATTCGGGGAACTCGTCGCGACACGACTGCGCCGCGGCTCGAATTTCGTCAATCGGCACGATCGATCCTTGGCCGATCCCGGGGCAGTATTGCGCAGTTCTCTTCCAATTCCGTTTGCGGTCGACGAGTTCCGGCCAGTAGGGAAAAGTCCGGCACTGAAGCGGCTTCGCGGCGTGGATGGCGCAGCCATTGCCATCCAGAAAGTGGCAGTCATGGTCTGATGGGTTCGACAACCGCAGCTCGCCATCAACCCTTTCGCAGTAGCACTGAATGAAGTCTAACTTGCTTATGTTCAAATATTTAGACGCTGTCTCGATATCGTTTGCGGTTACATAAACGTAGCCGCTCTTGGTGCAACACTCGGTACAGCCGCTGACGCACTCGAAACGAAAATCGAAGCCCCCCACCGCGACAGGTTTCGCCATCCTCTTGTCTAGTTTGTGCCAGGCGGCCCCAAAACGGCAACGCCGACTAGGGGTCCGCTAGGGCGCTTGGTCCCAACGGGTGGGACGGAAACCTTAGTGGGGCTTAAGTAACGTTTGCCCCTAAACCGCAGTCTTCGATCAATTCCCCATACAGACCCAGTGGCCTATCAATGGAGTGTCGGGCATCATACGCCCTTCGCGGTAACCAGCTTGCAGGGTTGAGTTAAGGGCAACATTGCCCGAAAGATCCGCAATCCGAATGCCGAGGTATGACATATGACTTGGTGGCTATTAAGCTTCAGCTTGGCTCTGGCGATCGTCGCAACCGGCGAGGATCTCTGGCGTCGCCGAGTTTCAAATGTCATCACCGGTCCTGCGTTTCTCATCGGGCTCGCCGCAAATGTAATCTTGGCGGGTTCGAGTGATCTCGGGTATCTGTCGGGTCTCGGGAACTCACTGTTAGGCGGCCTTATCGGTTTCGTCGCGTTTCTGCCGTTCTTCCTAAAGGGTGGAATGGGCGGAGGCGACATCAAGCTCATGGCTGCGTTCGGTGCGATTCTCGGACGCGAGCAAATTGTTCTCGCGGCAATCTTGGCCGCTATTTCGGGCGGCCTGATGGCCGTTCTTTTTTTGATTGGCCGAAAGGTCTGGCGCGCCGTCAGGGGCGAATCCCTCGATCGCGCGGCGACGCCTGACCTCAAAGCCTATATCCCCTACGCCCCAGCTATCAGCCTAGGCGTATTCCTGTCGTTTTTGAGTGAGGACGAGATATGGACAAACGTCTCTTAACCGTAGTTATGGTGGCCATTCTGGTCGCCCTGGTGGTCACTGGAATCTTTTACCAGATCACCGTTGGTCGTAGTACGCCGGTTGGTGAAACCGCGACCAAAGATTTGGTGATCGCGAGATCCAACCTGCCGATGGGGGCTGTGATCACTGCCGAAGATATTCAACTGGTCGAATATCCCGAAAACCACTACCCCGAAGGTGCATTCGTTGACATCGAAACGGCCTTGGACCGAACGGTTGTCCAACCAATTCTCGCCAATGAACCGATCCTCAACGGTCGAGTTACCGAAAAGGGAGCCGGCTTCGGTCTCGCTCCTCTCATTCCGGAAGGAAAGCGTGCGGTCGCGATTTCGATCAACCAGGTGAGTGGTGTATCCGGATTCATCTTGCCCGGCTCGACGGTTGACATCATCTGGACCGGCACTCGGCCGGGCAGCGGTACGCGAGTTACCAAAACCATCCTTGAAGCCGTGACCGTGCTCTCCACGGCTCACCGTCTTCAGCCAAACGCCGATGGCCAGCCCGAGAACGTTCCCGTCGTCAATATGCTTCTCACGCCGGAAGAGAGCGAACTGCTAACGCTCGCCACTCGCGAAGGTCAGATCCAACTCGTACTCAGGAACCCCAATGACCTCGACGAGCTTGCGTCGGGTCGAAGCTTTGCCAGCGCAAGCGACCTTTTTGGCACACCGAAGCCGGCGCCTCGACCGCGCGTCTATCGTGCGCCCGTGGCCGCTCCCCCGCCGCCCCCAGCGCCCGTAATTCATCAGATCGAAATGATTCGCGGCAACACGCGGACAGTCGAACGATTGGAAGAAGGGTACTAAACCCGACTAGCTAAGAGAGTCTGACCCCCAAATGATCCCCATGAAACTCACCAAACGAATTCAAAGATTGATTGCAAGCACTTCCCTGGTGCTCAGCTTCATCTCAGCGACGGCGGCATTGGCGTCACCGACGCAAGCGCCACCGATGGGCGACGAGATACCTTTGGCGGTCGGGCGCTCGGTGGTGCTCGACCACCCCGATGAAATCGAGAGAGTCGCGATCAACGACGACAGTGTCGCCGACGCGATCGCGATCTCGACTCGCGAAGTCCTCATTCACGGCAAGAAGGCGGGTATTACGACACTCGTCATCTGGTCGGCTTCCGGTGACCGAAATTTCTTTACGATTTCAGTCGGCGCAAACATCGCGCAGCTACAGGAACACATTAACGCAGCGTTTCCTGGAGAAAACATTCGAGTGATGGTGACAAATGGCGTCGCCACGGTAAACGGAGATGTTTCAAGCATCGCCATCGCCGAACGAGTGGTCGCAATGGTTGCCGGTGGAGCAGCAGCAACCGTAATCAGCAATCTTGAGGTTCCTCCACCTGACGCCGAGCGGCAGATCATGATCAAAGTTCGCTTTGCTGAAGTGCAGCGCAACGCCTTGAGCGATTTTGGCGCCTCCATCTTTAGCACGGGCACCGGGAACACACCCGCAAGCGTTGGCACGAAACAGTTTGGGAACCCCAGTCTCACCTCGGTAGGCGGAGTAATCGGTCAGTCAGCATCCGGATACGCTACGAACTTTAGCCTAACCGACACACTGAACGTTTTCGCGTTTCGCCCCGACTTGAACATCGGCGCGCTACTTAAAGCTCTTGAAACACGTGGCCTCAGCGAGTTGCTCGCAGAGCCAAATCTCATCACAACTTCAGGTAAGCAAGCGAAACTTCTGGTCGGTGGTGAGTTCCCGGTGCCTATCATTCAGGGCTCGTCGTCGGGCGGAGTAACGATTCAATTTAAGGAATTCGGAATTCGGATTGACTTTACCCCCGAATTCACTGGCCGGGGTTCGATCAAAATGCATGTTGAACCAGAAGTTAGCGCATTGGATTTTGCCAATGCCGTGACGCTTCAGGGCTTCCTGATCCCCGCCCTCTCTACGCGCCGTGTTGCCACCGATGTCGAACTCATGCCAGGCCAGAGCTTCGTTATTGGCGGCCTAATTGACCAGCGAATCGTCGAGTCGGAATCGAAAGTTCCGGTTCTTTCGAGTATTCCGCTGCTCGGCGAGATCTTCAAGAGCCGTTCGAAATCGAAAAACAATACGGAACTACTGGTTATCGTTAGCCCAGAGTTTCCGCGTGTGTATGAATCCGGAGAAGCGAAACCTAATTTTGAGTTTCCCAATCCTGATTTTATGGAAGAACTTGAGCAGACTAATTGAATTGATTGGCGTCGAAATCCGTAACCCAGTGAAGGATAAAGGTTATCGCATCTGATGAAGCAAACCGCCCTAGACGCTGTTCTTGTGTGCCCCAACCGGGCGCTAGCGCAGGAGTTCAGCAGCAAGGTGTCGGAGACCGACGGGTTCAGTGTGCTCGCGGATCTGAAGACTTACCCGACTCCGCAGCAAATCGACGCGAGACTCCGTCAGTTACGTCCAGATGTCGTTCTTTTGGACCTTGGCACCGACACCGACGCCGCCGTCGCCTTGGTTTCTGCCGTGAGTTCCCTCACCCCGCCGATTCATCTGATCGGAATCGATTCTCGCAACGATGCGAACGTGATTATTCGATCGCTGCGAGCCGGTGCCACCGAATTTCTCTGTTCACCTTTTGAGAGTGAGGCGCAAAACACGGTAACAACGCGTGTTCGCCGACTTCAGGAAAACGAACAGAAGCAGGCTCCCACCAAAGGGAAAGTCATTGCGTTCGTCGGAGCAAAGGCGGGCCAGGGAGTCACAACAATTGCGTCAAACGTCGCAGCCGGTATAGCGAACGGCGGGGAGCGAAAAGTGTTTCTCGCCGACTTCGATATTGAAGGCGGCACGGTTTCCTTCATCTGGCGCCTAAACCATTCCTATAGCGTGCTCGATGCCCTGCGAAATTCGGAAAAGCTCGATAGCGCGCTTTGGAAAGCTCTCGTCACCTCCCGTCATGGTGTCGACGTGCTACTCGCGCCCGAATTGCCGGAAGGTGTTCCGCTCGAAGCTCATCGATTCAACGAAGTGATCGAGTTCGCCCGCTCGACCTACGAATACATCGTGGTCGACCTGCCATCTGTCTGGAGCAAGCAAGCGAAAGCAACATTGGGAGATGTCGACTTTATTTACCTCGTCTGCAATCCGGAGTTGCCTTCGTTGCATTTGACTCGGAAGTGCATCACCTATCTCGAACAGTTGGGATTCGCCTCCGACAAATTCGGCCTACTTGTAAATCGCATGAGCCGCAAACAAGAACTAGGTCCGGCCGACATGGAACGGGTCTTCAACTTTCCGATTGGCAAAGTATTTAGCGAGGACGGAACCGCTGTACATCGCGCCTTGACGGCGGGTAAGCCTATCGGTAACGGATGCGAGTTGGGGCGCTCGATCAACCAGTTCGGAAATCGCATTTTTGGAATTCAAGTCGAGGAAAAGAAGCGAAGCGTTACAGGTCTCAAACTGTCGGCGCTGCTTTCGCACAGTTAGCCGTATGTACGGAAGGAATTTAACTAAAGATGGCAGTCACAGCTAACGCGCCTCAAGCAAGCGGCGACGTTACCTGGGAAGACCGACTGCGTCGGGGCGGAGGGCGCAGCCGTCTCGCCCTTAATCCGGAGTATCAGGAGCTGAAGTTCAAGCTCCATCGCCGGCTGTTAGACAAGATCAACCTCGAAGCCCTAGCGACGATCGAGAATCAAAAAGTTCCGGTCGAAGTCCGCAACGCCTTGATGGTGTTGATGGACGAAGAATCAACTCTACTGAGCTCGCTCGAACGCCAACAGATCTGTGACGAGGTCCTTGACGAAGTATTCGGGCTCGGTCCGCTAGAACCGCTGTTGCAAGACCCAACGATCAGCGACATTCTCGTCAACACTCACAGGCAAGTCTACGTGGAACGCAGGGGCACGCTGGAACTGACCAATGTCACGTTCAAGGACGGGAATCACCTGCTGCGAATTATCGACAAGATCGTATCGCAGGTCGGTCGTCGGGTCGACGAGTCGCAACCGATGGTCGATGCGCGACTCACGGATGGCTCTCGTGTTAACGCCATCATTCCACCTCTGGCCGTGGACGGCGCGATCATGTCGATCCGCCGTTTTTCACAGGACAAGTTGCTGCCGGAAGATCTCGTCGACAAGAAGTCGATGACGGCGGGTATCGCCGAAATCCTCAAGGCGGCGGTTCAGACACGCCTAAATATCGTGGTCTCCGGAGGTACCGGCTCCGGAAAAACGACGATGCTCAACGCCTTGTCGGCCCTGATTTCACCTAAGGAACGCGTCGTCACGATTGAGGACGCCGCCGAACTACAACTCAAGCAGCCCCATGTTGTGCGGCTTGAAACCCGCCCGCCTAACATCGAAGGCGACGGGGCGATCCGCCAGCGCGAGCTACTCATCAATGCTCTGCGTATGCGTCCCGATCGAATCGTCGTCGGTGAGTGTCGTGGCGAAGAAGCCCTGGACATGTTGCAGGCAATGAATACGGGTCACGACGGCTCAATGACGACGATTCACGCCAACTCTCCACGCGATGTGGTCTCGCGCCTTGAGGTCATGGTCACGCTAGGTGGAGCCAACATGCCTACCGTTTCGATCCGCCAACAGATCGCATCGGCGATCGATCTCATCGTTCAGATCGGACGCTTTAGCGACGGTTCACGCCGCGTCACATCGGTCACGGAAGTCACCACGATGGAAGGCGACATGGTGATGCTGCAAGACTTATTCGTCTTTGAGAAGCTCGGTATTTCCAGCGATGGCAAGGTCCTTGGAAGATTCGCGGCCACCGGAATACGGCCACGTTTCTACGAGAAATTAGTCGCGGCCGGTATTCGTGTTTCAGCCGAAACGTTTGAAGAAGTTGTAGAGATTGGGGAGTAAGGAAGTCTCATGAACCTCGCGTTTATATTTTTCGGATTCCTGGCCATCGTCCTTGTCGGTTGCGTCGTCGTAGCGGATCGAATGATGCGCAAGCGGGACGTCGATCAGATGAAAGATCTCGTTGCCGGTAAGTCCCCTGTTGCCGGCACCGCCGGCAAAGCGGATCAGGCCGCGTTGATGAAAAACGAGGACGAAGATGGCAGGCAGCGCCTTGCCAGAGTCTTTCTCGGTAAGAATCTCAACGAGCGGCTGCGTGACTATCTTGAGCAGGCCGGCCTGGAATGGGACCCCGCTCGTACCTTATACCTTTCACTAATCTTCGGCGTCGCTGGATTCAATATCTTTTGGTACATCGTTCCACGTGGTCGCCCAATCTCCATCGTCGGCGCGCTGGTTGGAATCGCACTGCCCTTCTTTATCGCTTACCGCAAGCGATCGGCCCGGATGGCGAAGTTTGAAGAACAGTTTCCGGATGCGCTGGAGTTCGTCGCGCGCGCCATGCGTACCGGCCACGCATTCTCCGTATCGCTCGAGATGCTGCACAAGGAGTATGCCGCGCCTCTCTCCGACGAGTTTCGCCGCGCTTTCGAAGAACAGAATCTTGGTCTGCCTCTTGAAGTGGCGCTCGAACGCTTGGGGACCAGGGTTCCTCTCTTGGACGTAAAGTTCTTCGTCTCGTCGGTCTTGCTCCAGAAGCGAACCGGAGGAAACCTTGCGGCGCTACTCGAGAATCTCTCCTATCTCATCCGAGAAAGATTCAAGCTTCGCGGAAGGATTCGATCCATCAGTGCGCACGGCCGAATTTCCGGATTGGTGCTCTCGATGATTCCTCTTGCCGTCTCCGTAATGATGTTCTGGACGAACCCAGAATACATTTTATTTTTCTTTGACGACCCGGACGGAAAAATGTTGATGGTAATGACAATCATCCTTCAATTTCTCGGATTTGTTTCGATCAAGAAGCTTACGGACATCGAGGTTTAAACGATCATGACAGCAATGATTGCATCAATATTCGTATTCGCCTTGATCACCGTCGCTCTGTCGACGCTCGGCTTCAAGTTCTGGGCACAGCCCAAGGCCGTCGTCGATCGCGTGATGGGTGAAGTCGAGCTGGGTCGGAACCAAGTTCGGCATCCCAGTTTGAGCTTCCGCGACGTGATCTCGAAGGTCGGTCACATGGTTCCGTCGAATCCGGCGGATGTCAGCATCCTGCAGAAGCGTCTACTGACCGCTGGCTTTCGTAATGACAGTGCTCTGCGCGTGATCTACGGTGTCAAGGGTGTCGGCGCGTTATCGCTGGTACTCATCACGGCCATAAGCGTCTTTAGTCTGAATCTTCAAAATCCCATGACGCTCTTCCAGCTCATAGCGGTAGGCGCCCTGGGTTGGTCGCTTCCGAACTTTGTTTTGGGACGCATGGCGTCGAAGCGTCAGCACAAGATTCGTAGGGCGTTACCGAACGCACTTGACATGTTGGTGATCTGCGTAGAGTCCGGGCTCGGTCTCGACCAAGCGCTGATGCAGGTTGCCAAAGAGCTGCAAATTCCTCACCCCGAGATCAGCGACGAACTTGCCGTACTGAACCTCGAGATTCGCGCCGGCAAAACACGCTCCGACGCGCTTCGGAATCTCGGCGAGAGAACCGCGGTTGAGGAGCTGCAGAAGCTCGTTAGCGTATTGATTCAGGCCGATAAGTTCGGTACCAGTATTTCGCAAACACTTCGGAATTTTTCCGACTACATGCGGACCCAAGCTAGGCAAATAGCAGAAGAGAAAGCGGCGAAGATCGGCGTCAAGCTTGTATTTCCCATCTTCTTCTTCATCTTGCCGGCGCTATTCGTTGTGACCGTCGGTCCCATGATCGTGCGTGTCGTACGAGACTTTTTGCCTGCCATGACGGGCTTATAAACACGGAGGAGGAAACACAAAATGGACCCGCAACTAGTTCGGATTCTCTGCGGCATCATAGGCGTCGCCCTTTTGATGCTGATCGTCAAGCGGCGCCGCGCGCGTCAGCAGCAGTAACTTGAGGCCGTTTAATGAAGCGACAGTCATGACTACTTTGTCGCACTGACTGTCGCTTTATACGGCGGTGAACAGATTTAGCGAATGAGGTCGACGACTAGATCGGCCGTAAAGGAGCCTTGGCCCCTTCCCAATTAGCCGGGGGCTAAGGCGATGAATGAGTTGGACAGATTTTGGAGCATACGATATGAAGAAGCCATCCCTGGTTCGGACTAAGACCATAATTCAGACCGTCTGTCTGTGTCTGGCTTTGTCAACTTCCACTTGGGGACAAAACAACTTTATCGGTGGAGGCTCGGCATCCGCGGCCGCAACCTTCGGAGAGGTGATCCCCCTCCCCGGCGAGATTAACGAGCTATTCGTCGACGAGGCCCGCAGGCTGGTTTATGCCTGCAACTTCACTGGCGGACGCGTCGAGGTCATATCGATGGACACACATCAGTCCATCAGCCGGATCACCACGACTCCCACTCCCGCCGGTTCTTCAGGAATGACAGTGACGCAGGACGGGCGCTATTTGATCGTGACGAACGTTCCCGTGACTTCTTCTGTTACCCAGAGTTCGGGCGTGACCGTGGTCAATTTGAATGATCCAAGCGACCGGCGCTTTTTCACGTCGCTTGAAGAGCCTTTGGGCGTTGCGGCCGGCAGTGACGGCCGTGCGCTCGTGCTGACCAAGAATAGCCTCCAGCTATTCGATCCCATTGACGGTTCATTTCAGGCCCTCTTTGACCTAACCGACGCGGGCGCAACCGCACCGTCGGTCACTCTACCGTTGGGCCCCCTCACAGACCTGGACGAGATCGTGAAAGTCAATCTTTCAACATCTCGCGATGGCCGCTGGATTTTCGGGGTTGCCGATGCGCAGGGCGGCGGCGGGTTCGTTTTCTCCTACCGTGTCGCCAGGCCAGTCGGCTTGTTTACAATCCGGCCGGGCAATTCGCTCGTCAATGCGCCCGCATTCAATCAGGTCAGCGGCTCACAGGACGGAGCCTATTTCATGGTAGGCAACCTATTGATGTCCAACGACTTACGGGTTATAGCCGACACACCTGAAGGAGCTGGTGCCGTTGGCGCCTCGGGTTTCTTCGGTGGACATGGCATCGACTCCAACATCGACACTGTTTACGGATCGTTCGGTGAGTTGACCAACAACTCGGATTCGGTCGTACGGACCGGCGTGTTGCAGATCATGGATGACGACAACCTGCACGTCCGCCAGCGGATTCGCCTGCCGAACCGCGTCACCGGCCGGATTCTGTCCACCGACAATGGGCAGAGCCTGTACGCGATCGCAGAGTCCGGCATCATGCATCTGCCGATGAGCGAGCTTTCGGAGCTGCCGATCCTCGAATCCAATGTCGAAGATCGCGCCTTATTGTTCCCGTTCGATTTCTGCAACCGCGTCCCAGTCACCAAGACGTTGCGGCTCGAAAGCCCCAACGGTCAGCCCGCGAACTTCAGCTTGTCCACAGAACACTTCCGCAGTTCCAATCGTCCCGCGGTCGTGTTTGAGCCGCACCAGGGCACGACGCCGGCCGACATTCAAGTAACTATCGATCCCGGCTCGCTGGGGCCGGTTCAGGGCACCAACACAATAGTCGTTCAAATCGACACCAACGCCGTAAACGTTCCTCTGGAGACAACTGTTGTCTCGAACGTGCGCGATGTCGACCAGAAGGGCAGCTTTGTACAGTCGGACGGTCACCTCATCGGCGCAGTCGCGGATCCTTCCCGCGATCGCTTCTACGTGCTCGACCGCAATGGCTTCCAAGTCAAGGCCTACGACAGTAAGAGTCTCAGGCAGATCGGATCATTCCGCACCGGCAACACGCCGACTTGGATGGCCGCATCGAAGGACGGTAGATTTCTCGTCGTCGCAAACTCGCGAGCCGAGCATGTCACGCTAATCGATCTCAACAGTATGCGGGTTATGGGCAACGTGTTCGTTCCCTGGCAACTACTGCAGGGTGGTCATTATCCGCACTCGGTTACCGCCGCAAATTCCGAGATGGTGCTGGGTGTAAATACTGCTGGCGGCGGATGGCGGCTGGACTTCCTGACCTTGCCCAATAGGGCAGTCTCAAGCCCGGAAACTCTAGGTGTCTTCGCCAACTCGTTTGGGTGACCGCTCGCCGTTGCCGCTCATCCTGACGGCAATGAAGTGTTTGTCGCCGACAGCTCCGGCGGTACCTACCTATTTGAGTTCGCGACTCGACGCCTGATTATTACGCGCGATGACTTCAGCGGCGTAGGCGGCGCAATCGGAGCGGCCAGAGACTACTACACGGTCGACAACTTTGTACTGAACCGATCGCTGGTTCCTCTGGGCGAGTTTCCAGATAGCGTTGCGAACCAACAATCATCCGGATTCGCGCTTCTCCCCAACGGCACCGGCGTTCGCTCGATTCGTCCGACTTCACACGTCGACACCGGCACTCTCCAGAAGCTCAATTCAAACAATCCGGCTCAAATCCAGTTCCCGACCCGCATGGCCGAGCCACCCCCGGCGCGGGCGCAAGACTACCGCTTCACCAGTACTCTTGCGGCATTGCGAGACGGCGTCTTGATTTCTACGACCAGCGCGGGAATTTTATTCTTCCCAAGTG
This sequence comes from Bryobacterales bacterium, assembly GCA_965247305.1. Classification (GTDB taxonomy): domain Bacteria; phylum Acidobacteriota; class Terriglobia; order Bryobacterales; family UBA6623; genus CATQHP01. Next base: position 1,958,393 of record OZ252030.1, read on the forward strand.
ACTATGCTGATGGCGGAAGTCTTCCCGTTGTTGATGCTGTAACAAACGCGGCCGACTTCACTCGCACCACGGGTACCGGTGGACTGATCTCGATCTTCGGCTCAAACTTCTCCAAGCAAGATGGCGGTGCCGTCGACTCTCCGCTGCCACAGCGCATCGGCGACACGTGCGTGAGCGCCAACGGCTCACCGCTACCGCTGCTCTTTGTCTCGAACAATCAGATCAACGCTCAACTGCTATTTAGTTCGGTTGGTCCGACTGATGTGCAGGTTCACTCTTCCGCCGGCCTAAGCGACGTTTTCGTCCAGCAGGTCGACGCAACGGCGCCCGCGGTCTTCACGGTCCCAGGGCCGGAAGGTAACCGCTTCGCCGCTGTTTTCCGCGCGGAGAACAATAAGCCCGCGACGTTGTCGAACCCGCTGAGACCGAATGAGATCGCGATCATCTACGCCACCGGTCTAGGCCCGGTTGCTCCGATCAGTTTGGCCGGCACGTCGGCCTCGATGACCATTCTTAGCCGCGCCGCGGTTGAGCCAACCATCGATATTGGCGGAGTCAAGGGCATCGTCGAATTCGCCGGCCTCACACCGGGCTTTATTGGGCTCTATCAGATCAACGTCCGTCTACCGGGATTCGTGCCCACAGGGCTCGAAGTCCCGCTGAAAATCACTCAGGGCGGCAACGAGACAGTCGTCAGCGTCCGGATTATCGAATAACGACAGGACCTCGGCGCCCACCCCCGGGGCCGGGGTCCACTGATTCAAACAAATGAGGTTAATGATGAAACACATGCAATGGAAAGCCACTTTACTCGGCTCGGCTCTGGCATGCCTATCCCTGGTGCCACAAGCTCAGGCGCAAAGAGGTCTTGAGATCGGCGCTCTAGGCCTGATCTCCGACTACCGCTCGGTCAAGGTATCGAACGCTTCTTCGACAGGCAACGTCGGACCCGGTTTAGGCTTCTCGGGAGGATTCGTAATCGGCCAGTCGATGAATAACCGCTGGGGCGGTGAGTTCCGCTACATCTACTTCAAGAATGATCTTGAACTGCTCGGTGGCGGACGCTCAGCGGACTTCGGTGCACAGTCGCACGCGATTCACTACGACGTTCTCTACTACTTCAATGACCCCGACTCGCGTATCCGGCCCTACGCCGCCGCGGGCGTTGGGTTAAAGCATTTTCAGGGAACGGGCACGGAAAACGCGTTCCAACCGCTGTCCGATCTTGCACTGCTAACCAAAGCCGGCGAGTCGAAACCGATGGGAGACTTCGGCGTGGGCGTCAAGTTCCTAGTCGGCAATCGCATGATGTTCCGCGTCGAGTTCCGTGACTACGTTACCGCTGTCCCGGGCAAGGTCATCACCGCTGCGCCAGGTGCCAAGATCGACGGCATCTTGCACCAGTGGGCGCCAATGTTCGGCTTCAGCTATATGTTCTAGCCGCTCGAAATTCAGCCTGCAAACAATCGGCCCCAGCGAGGATTCTCGCTGGGGCCGTTCTCGTTTTACCGTCGCCCGATGCGCTTACTCCTCGTCCTGCTGCGCCGACAAGCGGTTGATCACAGAGAGGTCCTCGAGAGTCGTAATATCGCCACTCACCTTTTGGGTCGTAACGATCTCGCGCAACAGCCGCCGCATAATCTTCCCCGAGCGCGTCTTAGGCAGAGCATCGCTGAATCGAATCTGCTTCGGCCGCGCAAACTTGCCGATCTCTTTTGCAACCCACTCGCGCAGCTCCGCCGCCAGCGCGTCATCAGCGTCGATCCCCTGTATCGGTGTCACGAACGCCACGACAGCCTGACCCGTAAGCTCGTCCGGCATTCCGATCACAGCCGCCTCCGCGACGGATGGATGGCGCACCAGCGATGACTCCAACTCCGCCGTCGAAAGTCGGTGGCCGCTCACGTTCATTACGTCGTCAACGCGGCCTAAAACCCAGATATATCCGTCTTCGTCCTTGCGGGCCGCATCGCCGACGAAATACACCCCGGGAACTTGGCTCCAGTAGGTCTTCTGAAATCTTTCGGGATCGCCCCACAGCGTGCGAAACATCGAAGGCCAAGGCTTGCGTACCACCAGATAGCCTTCACTACCCGGTTCCACCGACTTGCCCTCGTTATCGACGACATCCGCCAGGATTCCGGGCAGCGGGAAAGTCCCCGATCCCGGCTTCAACGGCGTCGCTCCCGGCAGCGGCGAAATCATGATCGAGCCGGTCTCGGTCTGCCACCAGGTGTCGACAATCGGGCAGTGCCCGCCGCCGATCACGTTGTGATACCACTCCCAAGCCGACGGGTTGATCGGTTCGCCGACCGACCCCATCAGCCGCAAGCTAGACAAGTCGTGCCTACCGGGGTAGCCATCACCAAACTTGATAAACGCTCGGATCGCCGTCGGCGATGTATAGAAAACGTTGACCTTGTACTTATCGACGATGCGCCAAAAGCGATCCGGTTCGGGGAAGTCCGGCGCGCCTTCGTACATCACCGTCGTCGTGCCCACCAGCAACGGTCCGTAGACGATATAGCTGTGGCCGGTAACCCAGCCAATGTCGGCGGCGCACCAGTACGTGTCTTCGTCTTTGATGTCAAACACCCAGCGCATCGCCATCGAGACCTGCAACTGATAGCCGGCCGTTGTGTGAACGATTCCTTTGGGCTTGCCCGTTGTGCCAGACGTATAGAGCACATAGAGTGGGTGTTCTGAATCGAGTTCTTCGGCTGGGCACTCGTCGCTGGCGCCCTCGTCGAGATCGTGCCACCAGTGATCGCGTCCCGCGCTGAACTCTACTTCATTCGCGGTTCGCTTGTATACGACAACGTTGCTCACGCCCGGGCAATCGATCAGCGCTTCATCAACCGCCGGCTTGAGCGGGACAATCTTACCTCGCCGCCAGCCACCGTCCGCGGTGATCACCACTCCGGCGTCGAGGTCTAAGATTCGAGTCTTCAGCGCTTCCGCCGAAAATCCTCCGAATACGACGCTGTGAATGATTCCCAGCCGAGCGCAAGCCAGCATGGCAATCGGCAGCTCGGGAATCATCGGCATGTAGACAATCGCTCGGTCGCCCGATTTGTAGCCCAAGCCTTTTAGGACGTTGGCGAATCGCTGCACTTGCCGCGACAGTTCCTGATACGTCAGTGTGCGCTGCTCGCCCGGTTCACCTTCCCAAACGATCGCCGCCTTGTTCTTCCGCCAGGTCTTACAGTGACGGTCGAGGCAATTGTGCGACATATTGGTTCGCCCACCGACAAACCATTTGTAGAACGGCGCCTCTGAAGCGTCGAGCACCTGATCCCATTTCTTGAACCAGTCCAGTTGCTCGTCGGCAAGTTCCGCCCAAAAGCCCTCGGGGTCGGCGGCGGCGCGATCGTATAGTGCCCGATAAGCGTCCATTCCGGACACGTTGGCGCGCGAAGCGAATTCTTCGGATGGATGATATAGCGACATGTTGTACTCCCCCGATACTCCACCTACACAAGGTGGGACGCGAAGTTCCAAGGATATTACAACAGCGAGATCTGTTGTCCTACTGCCAGGCGCGTTTGGATTCTTCAGACGTCACGAGCGAGTCAAATATCGCCAGGACGCGTTTCCGGTACTGGTACATACGCTTGAGCTGCTCGCGGAAGTTCGTGTCGTACTCGCGGGCACGCATCCACTTGTTGAATACTTTCGGCGAAATGTCAATTTCGCGCCGAATTGAATCGGCGGAGTGTCCACGCAGAAACATTCCATAGAACATCGCCGCTTCGGTTTGCGGCGAATGGAATTCTGTTTCCTGCGGCTGCATCGCGATCGTCTGCGTCTGACCGGGTCGATCCCGGAGAACCTCAGTATAATCGCGCTTTCCTGACCATGCAATAGTACTGCCTAGCCCGCATTTCCCACCACGTGGCGAGCGAAAGCGCGTAAGAGGTGCGTCAATACGAGGCGGGCGACGGTGGGCGCACGGAGGTGTACTTTTGCAGTCCGTCGAGCACTAGCGATCGAGCGCAACGAAGTAATGGCGCACCTATCGCGTGCTTTCGCCGTCAGGTGGTGAGAACGGTGGGCTAGACGATAGAATCATCGCTATGTGGCCACTGCTTGCCGCCGGGGCCGCGGCGGCCTACGGAGCCTACGCGGCCGCCTGGCCCTCGGCCTCGCGCTGGTGCAAAAGTATTGACCGCCTGCCAACTCGCGCCCGCCGTATCGCACTTACCTTCGACGACGGTCCCAGCAACGAAACTCCTCGATTCCTCGACCTGCTGAGCGAGCTTGACGTGCGCGCTACGTTTTTCGTCTGCGGACAGAACCTCGAGAGACTCCCCGACGTCGCTCGCGCTATCGTTGCCGCCGATCACGAAATTGCCAACCACTCTTATTCGCATCCAGTTTTACTCGCTCAACCCCCGCGGCGTGTCCGTAGTGAGCTGACCCGAACCCAGCTCGCGATCGAGGACGCTACCGGAGTGAGTCCATCGCTTTTTCGAGCGCCCTATGGGCTTCGCTCGCCGGCACTGTCGGCCGTTCAGCGAGATCTAAATCTGCTAGCAGTCCATTGGACAGTTATCGCGAACGACTGGAAATGGACATCGCCCAGGATTGTCCGGCGCGTTCTCGCAGCCGCCAACCCCGGGGGCATCGTTTGCTTGCACGACGGCCACGAAACGCGCGAAATTGCCGACCGCAAAGAGACCCTAACGGCTGTCCGCGAAATCGTCACCGAGCTTAAGCGAACAGGTTACGAATTCGTCACCGTGGGCGAAACTCTCAATCGATAGCTCCCTTTTTCGCCTGCCAAGGCAAGAAAGCGGCTCCGATCAAACCCGTTTCCGGGGCCAGCTTTGCGCGCTCGATTCGAGCACCGCTGAGTCGAAACGTGAGGCACCGTCGCTCGACTTCCGCCAGCATAGCCGGCGCGAAAAGCTCCCAAGCCGGAGCGACGCCTCCTGCAATTAAATAAAGTGGAAAGTTAAACACCGAGATCATGTTGCCCACGGCAACGCCCAGTCCGCGCCCGACGCGCTCGTAGATAGCGATGGCGTCAGGATCACCGTTTGCAGCTAACTCAGCAATCGTCGCCGCGCTTAATCGACCGTTCGAATCAAGTGCGGCAAGTGACGCTGATTCCCCGACAGCCGAGCGTGCCTGCCGAACAATCGCGGTTGCTGAAGCCACGGTCTCGACGCATCCAAAGTTCCCGCAGCTACAGCGCACCTCGCTCGTCGGGTCGAGCGTCATGTGGCCGATCTCCCCGGCCATGCCGGCATGCCCCCGCACGATACGGCCGCCAGACACGATTCCGCCGCCAACACCGGTTCCGAGCGTCACCAGAATCAAGTCGTCGACGTCTTTTCCCGCCCCCAGCCAATACTCACCGAGAGCCGCGGCGTTGGCATCATTTTCAAACTCAACCCGCGTCCCGAGCCGATCTTCCATGCCCGACTTTGCAGCCACATCAAGATCGGCCCATACGTTTGGAGCCGCCGAAACGATGCCTGCGGGCAACCGAACTAATCCCGGCACTCCCATCCCGATACCGGCAATTTGACCGTCCGCCACGTCGGACTCGATCGCCCTCACGAGTTCGGCGACACGGTCAAGAACAGCCTCCGCCCCATCAGCGCCATTCGTAGGAACGCGCCGCTCGGCGAGCCTCTCGCCCTTCTTGGTGAGCGCGATAGCCCGCAGGTTCGTGCCCCCAAGATCAACACCAATAGTGAACTCGCGCATCATCTAGTGTAGTGCGCCATAAATAATGTAACTTATAGTATCTTCGTGTCGCCTTTACTAGTAGAAGGCACACGGATGCGAAGAGCAGAGCCAGTCCCATTGACGCAGGAGCAGCGTAGGCAGTTGGAGCGCTACGCGAACGGTCGTCGGGTCGCTGTTCGTCTGGCGTTGCGAGCCAGGATCATCGTGCTCGCCGCCGACGGTCTTGAGAACAAACGGATTGCCGCGCAGCTGTCGGTCTCGCGTCAGTTGGTGGCGCGCTGGCGAAGCCGTTTTCTTGAATCCGGCGTCGCCGGCATCGAAAAGGACGCCCCGCGGCCCGGCCGTAAGCCCGCCATCTGCTCCCCAACAGTGCAACAGATCATCCACAAGACGACCCGCGAAACGCCAGCCAACGCCACCCATTGGAGCCGCCGCACGATGGCCGCCGCGGTCGGCGTCAGCGCCTCCACCGTGGGTCGCATTTGGCGCGCCCACGGCCTCAAGCCGCATCGCGTCAAGACCTTCAAACTCAGCAACGACCCGCGCTTCGCCGAAAAACTCGACGACATCATCGGACTTTATCTCAACCCGCCCGAGCATGCCCTCGTTCTTTGCCTCGACGAGAAGTCACAGATTCAAGCCCTCGACCGCACCCAGCCCGGCCTGCCCCTGAAAAAGGGACGCGGCCGGACCATGACCCACGACTACAAACGCAACGGCACAACCACCTTGTTCGCCGCGCTCAACACGCTCGACGGCTCGGTGATCGGAACCTGCATGCCCAAGCACCGCCACCAAGAATGGCTGCGCTTCTTGCGCTTGCTTGAAAACCAGACCCCCAAGGACAAGCAGATCCATTTGATCGTGGACAACTATGCCACTCACAAACACGCCACGGTGAAACGCTGGCTGCAGCGCAATAAACGCTTCCACGTCCATTTCACGCCCACCTCAGCGTCGTGGCTGAACATGGTGGAGAGGTTCTTCCGAGACCTCACCGATAAGCGCATCCGCCACGGTGTCTTTCGTAGCGTCGGCGAACTCACCACCGCCATCGAAGACTACATCGCTCGACACAATCAGCAGCCCAAGCCCTTCATCTGGACTGCTACCGCTTCCGACACCCTTGAGAAGGTCAAGCGCGGCAAAGCCGCTCTTCTTAAGGTTCAATCTGATTGACGCACTACACTAGAACGCCCAGCGTAACAGGTGCCCTAGCTCACCAAGCCGAACTTCGGTGGCACGCGCGTAAGCAAGTGCGTAGGCGCGGCGCGTGAGAGTGAGGTTAGAGCATTTTCACGAATTACGTAGACCGATTCTACACTCCGCCGCACGCACCCTAGCGGGCATTTGTGATTCGTGGCGCGCGCCTCCGGCGGGATCGGGTCGGGTGCCCCGAAGGGCACCCTCTGGAGTTTGGCCTTTCACTAGATGGGACGCGCGGTAAGCACGTTCTTGAGTTGTGAGGGATCTGAGAATGCTTGTGTCTCAAAACATTTTGAGGTATTCTTGTATCTAGTTGTTTAGCTTGTTGTGTAACTAGATTCATTTCCAAGGAGACCTCATGTCCTTCCCCACCAAACTGCAGTTGATCAAGCGCAAGGCTTCCCAACAGTTCTACGTCAACTTCCCCTCCGCCAGCGCTCAGATGCTCGACTTCCAGCCCGGCGAACAGCTCGAATGGATCCTGCTCGACCGCTCCCAACTCGTGCTCAATCGTTTGCAACCTCCGCCCGTCGAGTTGAAAAAAAAACTCCCGATCGAGTCGTCGACACCTTCTCCCGACTCTTCGCCAAAGGCCTCAACCCCCACGCCCGACAAAGCGTGAACGACCACCTCACCCGCCTCGCTCTCGGTGCCGCCGTCTGCCTCGGCCGCTCCACCATCACCGGCCTGCTACATGCCTCCGGCGAGAGCTTTCAGGACTGGAGCGCCGGCTACCGCCTGTTCTCGCAACAACGCGTCGAGCCGCAACGCCTGCTCGATGCCTCGCGCCGCGAGGTGCTCGCTCGCTTGCCGCCCGAGGCTCCCTTGGTCGTCGCCATCGACGATACACTGCTCGCCAAGTCGAGTCTCAAAACGCCCGGCGTGAGTTGGCGGCGCGATCCGCTTGGACCCAAGTTTCAGGCCAACTTGATTCTCGCGCAGCGCTTCTTGCAGTTCTCGGCAGCGCTGCCTCCCAGCGAGCGGCAGCAGCCGGCGCGACTCATTCCGATCGGCTTGGAACACGCGCCGACTCCGCGCCGACCGTCGAAGAAGGCCACGGACGAGGTTTGGAAACAGTACCGGCGCGAGGCTCGCAAGTGCAGCTTAACGGCCCTCGCCGCCAGGCACATCGCGCGCTTGCGCGAGGCCATGAACGCCGATCCCGGAGGCGCTGACAGAGCCTTGCACCTCGTCGTTGATGGCGCTTACACCAACCGCACGGTGTTCGGATCGTTGCCCGCCGAGGTGACGTTGATCGGCCGCATTCGTTCCGACGCCAAGCTGTATCATCTGCCCCTCGAGCAGCCCGGCAAAGGCCGCAGGCGTTGTTACGGCGAACGCGCGCCGACGCCCGAGCAACTCCGCCAGGACGACAACGTGCCGTGGCAAACGGTCGAGGTTTTTGCCGCCGGCAGCCTGCACCAGTTCAAAGTGAAGACGCTCGCGCCGCTGCGTTGGCGGCCGGCGGGAGGCAAGCGGGACTTGCGTTTGGTGGTGATCGCACCGTTGGGTTATCGGCCGCGGGCGGGCTCGAAGGTGCTGTATCGCAAGCCGGCGTATTTGATTGTCAGCGATCCGAGTTTGGGGCTGGAGCAGATCGTGCGGCAGTACGTTTGGCGCTGGGAGATCGAGGTCAACTTCCGTGAGCAGAAGACGCTGTTGGGAGTCGGACAGGCGCAGGTGCGGCAGCCGGACGCGGTCGAGCGGGTCCCTCAATTTATGACGGCGGTGTATGCGCTACTGCTGTTGGCGGGCGCGAGTTGGAGCCGCCAACAGGGCGTGGACGACGCCTTGCCGCGACCGCACTGGCGACGCCGCTCGCAGCCGCAACGGCTCACCACGCAACGGCTGATCAGCCACCTGCGGGCCGAGCTTTGGGCGGACGGCGTGCAGCGGCAACATTTCTGCGGCTTGCGGAACACTTCGCAATCCAACACGAAGCTGCAGAAACTCCCAAGAGGCGCTCCGCCTGCAGCAATCTACGCTTCCGGCTAACGCCAATCCCCTATTTCCGCACCCTACCCCAAACTTCAACCCTCTTTGAACAGCCAAACTCCAGCGGGTGCCCCGAAGGGCACCCTCCCACACCACCGGACGTACGGTTTTCCGTATCCGGCGGTTGAGCCGGCGGGTAACCCCGCAAACTGAGGGAACCCAGTTTGTGCATCTCTTTCTCCCGAGACTCTCGCCTATTTCGACCGGCACTCACCGGGCTGGGCTTATAGCGGCTCCACCGCCTGGGCCCCGCCCTGCTCCCCACTCCGACCGTCTCATCGACGGCAGCCTTGCGGCTCGGGACTGCGGACTACCTTGTGGCTTTGATTAGAGTCGGTCTCTGCGTGATACTCCTTGGCTCTTCGGCCCTTTGCTCGGCGGGCATTACCCCGCTTCCTCGCTACTATGGCCTCTGCTGACTTCTCCGCTTTGCATTGCCTATGGCGCTGCTCCACGGAGCTCTCCCGTCTTGATCAAGGCAGGGGGGTAAGGTGCTGCATCTTTCGTCCCCTGCCGCCCGGCTCTACCTCGCGCGTCTCGGATGGATTCTGGGTTTCGCTGTGGCGGGCAAGCTTACCGCCCGCGCGCGGCCTCTCTGCCGATTCGTGTTCCCGCGGTCGTGACTTTGTTCCGAGCTTCCTCAAGCTTTCACTTTGCTCTTCCCTACGGTTACCTCCATCGGTCCCGATGAGTCCCTTTCATCTCACTAGATACAGCCCCTGCCGGGCACACCCGCGTCGACCTCTAGGTCGACGTTCCTTCTGACCCAGCACTCGCGGCCGGCGTCTCCAATTGCCGGCTAACCGCGCCATTCGGCTTTCAGTCGGTAGTCGTTCAGTCCTGATCTCGCGGGTAGAACTCTTTGTGCCAATTCTCAACGATCTGTATTTTCTCTTCGCTTCCCTCTAACTCGACTGAATCGACGAGCAAGAATTTTCCATCCGTGCTCACGTCATAGTTCTGTTCCGGATACGGTCGACGCAATCCCGGATGGCGAAATAGGAACTCCGGCTCGAGCGCTGACAACTCGTCGGCAGCGCTAATCTGGACCGCCATTAGCGCGTCGTCCTCGACGTAGAACAACTCGGTCCCATCGCGGCTCCAACGCGGCTGCGATCCGCCAACACCTCGTGAGATTTGCTTTCACACTCCTCCGTCTGGAAATCGTTGAAGATAAATCTCGTCGATGCCCGAATCGTTGGAGCAATAAGCCAAACAACGCCCATCTGGAAACAGCTTCCCGACACGTTCGTGCGCCGGCGAAACCACGAAGCTATGGAGCTTAGAATCGCCCTCCGCCGTACTGTCCGAATACCAAAGGTCCCTTCCTGTCTGAAGACTGGTTGGCTGGAGGACTATGTATCGACCGTCCGCTGACCAGTCCGTCGGTTGGCTGTAACCTTCGTCCTCAAATGCCGGTAGCGCCTCACCGCCAGTTGCGTCAGTGATGTATGTCCTGAGACCGTGTCAAGGCCGGATGAAAAATCCCGTTTTCGCCGGTTGAAAATTCCCCACCCTGGTTGCGGTGGTGGTTTTGTGGACCACCACCGTGTTGCTAAGCATGGAGCTAGCCGGGGAAGCGGAGGCGGGCAATGCTGGAGAGCAACCCGCCAAGGAATACCCGGCCGCAAACTCAGCGAGACGATGAGTGCCGGGAGCGGCGGCCGAGATCGCTCCCGGCTTCTTTTCCGCTGCCCAACGCCCATCGGATCGATAGATTTGCCCATGCCTGAAAAAACTCATCTTCCACTTCCCCCGCTCTTGCGACCAGGGCTCGCCGCGTCAGCCGCATCGACCGTCGGCCGTTCGCCGGACTGATCTTCCGGCCGCGAGAGCAAACCGGCTCTTCGGCGCTCCTTCAAGCGAAAGCTCTCGCCGCGAATGTTCACCGTCGTCGAGTGATGCAACAGTCGATCCAGGATCGCCGTGGCGATGATCGGGTCGGAAAAGATCGAGCCCCAATCGGCGTAGCTCTTGTTCGAGGTCAGGATGATGCTGCCGCGTTCGTAACGCGCGCTGACGAGTTGGAAGAAGATCGTCGCCCCCAGCTCGTCGAGCGGAAGGTAACCCATCTCGTCGACGATCAGCACCTTCGGCGCGAGGTAGATGCGCATCCTTCGTTGTAGCCGTCCTTCGCGGATGGCCTTCGACAGATCGGCGATCAAGTCGTGCGCGGTGATGAAGTAGGCTCCGAAACCGGCTTGGATCGCAGCCTCGGCCAAGGCAACCGAGAGATGCGTCTTGCCAACGCCGGGTGGCCCGAGGAAGATCACGTTGGAGGCTTCGTGCACGAAGCGCAACGTGCGCAGCTCTTGGATTTGGCGCTCGTCGATCGATGGTTGAAAGTCGAAGTCGAACTGTTCGAAAGTCTTGACATAGGGCAGATGCGCGAGCTGTAGACGCGTCTTGAGATAGCGTTGTCGGCGAGCGTCGGCCTCGGCGCTGACGACGTCGAGCAGGAAGTCGGCGTAGGCCGGTTCAGCCTTGGCTGCTTGTTCAAGCAGCGCTTCCAAGCGATCGTCGATGGTCTTCAGCCCCAGTGCTTCGAGCCGTTCGTGAAGCTGTTCGATGGCGGTCACAGCGCACCTCCGGCGGCGGCGCTTTCGTAAGCCGCTAGCGGCCGCACTTCGACTTGGGGTGCGCCGGCTTGGATGTGAATGCACGTTTTTCCTCCTGGACGCTTGGCGACGTGCAGCGGAATGTCGGCATGATGCTCTTTGCGAACAACGATTTGGTGGCGGTCGTCGATCAACTCGTGAACGGCGATCCGCTCGGCTCCGCGCCATACCTCGAGCCGGCCGGCCAGTTCGCGCAACGAGACTTCGGCGCCGGCGTCTTGCCAGGGAACCGAGTAGCGGTTGGAGCGCCAGGCCACGAAGGCGTCCCGGCTCACACGCCTCGACTCGGCGTCCGCGAGGGGATACGGCGGACGCTTGTCGAGAGACTGCAAGGCGGTCTTTTCAGACTCCCAACTCTCTAACACTTGGCTGTGAGTGGTGCCGTGAACGCGCCGGTTCGAGACCTCCCAGACCCAAGCGTGCAGCTGGTTGTTGAGATCATCCAGGCTCGTCGCCGTGCGTCCGCACAGGAAGTTGCGGCGCACGTACTTGACGCCCGATTCGACCTTGCCCTTGGTCTGCGCGCGGTAAGGTTTGCAGGCCCGCGGGGTGAAGCCCCAATAGTCGGCGAAGTCCTTGAAGGTTTGATTCCACTTGAGCTCGCCGCGCTCGTCGACCCCCTCCAAGACCGTCTTCATGCGGTCGTAGAGGATCTCTTGCGGCACGCCGCCGAGTTGCCGGAAGGCTTCCTCGTGCATGCGCAGCAGCGTCGGCAGCTTCTGGTCGGTCGCCGCGGCGGCCATGATGGCCCGGCTGTGACCGAGCGTGAAGACGAAACCCCAAAGCTTGCGAGTCTTGCCGTCGGCGGTGATCTCGCCGAGATGGCCCCAATCGACCTGAGCCTGTTTGCCTGCGGGTGTTTCAAAGCGCCGCACGGCCACCGTGGTTGCGGCTTCTCGCAACGGCTGTAGGTGATCCTTGAGGATCGTATAGCCGCCCGAGTAGCCGTGTTCTCGCAGCTCACGCAACAGCACGACGGCATTCCAGACGCCGGCCTTGAGGCGGTCTTCGATAAACGGCTTGAAGCGATCCAGCTTGGACGGACGCGGCTTGCGCGGGCCGTATCTGGGCGTCGGATCGTCCTGCCTTAAGTACTTGCGAACCGTCTTGCGGTCAAATCCCGTGAGCTCGCTGATCTTGGCGAGGCTCACCCCTTGTCGAACTAATTCTTCGATTTCTTGCACATCTGAACTCCGTAACAGCGCCTTGTACCTCCTGCTTCCAGGGTCGGCTCCGACGCAAGCTACGGGTGGGGAATTTTATTCCGGCGATACGGGGATTCTTACACCGGCGCTGACAACCGCTCGCAACCCCTTGCGAATAGACAATCCTGCGGCCGTCGGGAGACCATATAGGCCTTGATTCACGAAAATCGCGGGAGGTCAGACGAGTCTTCGAAGAACGCCTCGTGTCGAAGATCCATCTGTCTTGATTCCCTGCTTCCGTTCCGCTGAAGGCAATATAGCGTCCATCGGACGAAATAGACGGTTCGACAATACGGTCGTGGAATTCGCCTACGGATCCAATCCGGCTACCATCCCGCGCGTACCAACCCATTTGGTTTCGCTGCCTGCGACGGGAAACGCAGACTAGAGTGCCATTGGCATCGACGCTCGCATCTGACGCGTCGTTTGCGACAAGAACCCAGTTTTCGTTGGTGTCGCGCTCCTCCGCCGAGAATGCTTGAGACCAGAGTGAACCGTTGAGCGCGGACATAAGCACATGACCCGTTGAAGCGTAGAAGTAGTCATCACCAATGATTGGCGTGTCGAGCTTACCCAGCAGTCGACCGTCGCCATAGATTGACGCTCCCATCCCGGCCCTGGTGCCGAACGTGACGAGAACTGAACTCGCACGCAGCCTCGGCGCCAAGATCGGGCAACATCCTACTAGTGTCCTGTCTCTAAAGTTCGATTACAAAAGCGGGCGAGGGAAGCGAAGATTTGGTCGGCGGTTTTGGACCAGACGAACGGCTTGGAGTCGGCGTTGCTGAGTTGGATGTAATCCTCGATGGCGCGTTCCAACTCCGCTGTGCTGCGATGTACGCTGCGGCGAATCTGCTTCTGGGTCAGAGTGGCGAACCAACGCTCGACAAGGTTGATCCAAGACGCGCTGGTCGGCGTGAAGTGCAGATGGTAGCGCGGCCGTTTGGCCAGCCAACGCTGAATAATCTGGGTCTTGTGGGTTCCGTAGTTGTCGAGGATCAAGTGGATCTCGAGCGAGTCGGGGACCGCCTGGTCGATGGTGTCGAGAAACTTGCGAAACTCGACCGCGCGATGACGGCGATGACACTCGCCGATCACATGGCCGGTCTTGACATCCAACGCGGCAAACAGCGAGGTCGTCCCGTGGCGCTTGTAGTCGTGCGTGCGGCGCTCGATTTGTCCGGGACGCAGCGGCAGCAGCGGCTGCGTGCGGTCCAGGGCTTGGATCTGAGACTTCTCGTCAACCGACAGCACCAACGCCCGCTGGGGCGGGTTGAGATACAGACCGACGATGTCGCGCACCTTCTCGACGAACAACGGATCTTGCGAGAGCTTGAAAGTTTCGCTGCGATGGGGTTGCAGCGCGAAGGCCTTCCAGATGCGCTGCACGCTGGAGTGACTCAAGCCACAGGTCTTGGCCATCGAGCGTGTTGACCAATGCGTGGCGTCGGGGGGCGTCGATTCCAGAGTGAGCGTGATGACGCGTTCGACCTCGTCATCGCTGACGCGCCGCGGCGTGCCGGGACGCGGTTCGTCGAGCAGCCCGTCGAGGCCTTTGTCGAGGAAGCGCTGGCGCCATTTGCCAACGGTACGGCGGGCCCAGCCGAGTTGGGCGGCGACGACGGTATTGTTGAGTCCGTCGGCGGCGAGCAGAATGGCCCTGGCGCGTTGGGCAAGAGCCTGCGCGGACTTGCGCCGTCGCGCCCAACTTTGCAGGCTCTCGCGCTCGGCCGGGTTGAGCTTGAGCGGTTTCAATTGAGGACCAGTTGTCGTCGTCTTCCCCATATAGACATGGCGACAACAACCTGTTTAATATTACGCGAACTTTAGATACAGGACACTAGTGTAGTGCGCCATAAATAATGTAACTTATAGTATCTTCGTGTCGCCTTTACTAGTAGAAGGCACACGGATGCGAAGAGCAGAGCCAGTCCCATTGACGCAGGAGCAGCGTAGGCAGTTGGAGCGCTACGCGAACGGTCGTCGGGTCGCTGTTCGTCTGGCGTTGCGAGCCAGGATCATCGTGCTCGCCGCCGACGGTCTTGAGAACAAACGGATTGCCGCGCAGCTGTCGGTCTCGCGTCAGTTGGTGGCGCGCTGGCGAAGCCGTTTTCTTGAATCCGGCGTCGCCGGCATCGAAAAGGACGCCCCGCGGCCCGGCCGTAAGCCCGCCATCTGCTCCCCAACAGTGCAACAGATCATCCACAAGACGACCCGCGAAACGCCAGCCAACGCCACCCATTGGAGCCGCCGCACGATGGCCGCCGCGGTCGGCGTCAGCGCCTCCACCGTGGGTCGCATTTGGCGCGCCCACGGCCTCAAGCCGCATCGCGTCAAGACCTTCAAACTCAGCAACGACCCGCGCTTCGCCGAAAAACTCGACGACATCATCGGACTTTATCTCAACCCGCCCGAGCATGCCCTCGTTCTTTGCCTCGACGAGAAGTCACAGATTCAAGCCCTCGACCGCACCCAGCCCGGCCTGCCCCTGAAAAAGGGACGCGGCCGGACCATGACCCACGACTACAAACGCAACGGCACAACCACCTTGTTCGCCGCGCTCAACACGCTCGACGGCTCGGTGATCGGAACCTGCATGCCCAAGCACCGCCACCAAGAATGGCTGCGCTTCTTGCGCTTGCTTGAAAACCAGACCCCCAAGGACAAGCAGATCCATTTGATCGTGGACAACTATGCCACTCACAAACACGCCACGGTGAAACGCTGGCTGCAGCGCAATAAACGCTTCCACGTCCATTTCACGCCCACCTCAGCGTCGTGGCTGAACATGGTGGAGAGGTTCTTCCGAGACCTCACCGATAAGCGCATCCGCCACGGTGTCTTTCGTAGCGTCGGCGAACTCACCACCGCCATCGAAGACTACATCGCTCGACACAATCAGCAGCCCAAGCCCTTCATCTGGACTGCTACCGCTTCCGACACCCTTGAGAAGGTCAAGCGCGGCAAAGCCGCTCTTCTTAAGGTTCAATCTGTTTGACGCACTACACTAGCCCGCATTTCTCACCAGGCGGCGAGGGAAAGTGCGTGGAAGGTGCGTCAATACGAGGCGCGCGACCCTTGGCGCGCGCAGGCGTACTCGACAGTACGTCGAGCACGGCAAGCGAGCGCAACAAAGTATTGACGCACGTAACGCGTGCTTTCACCGTCGGCTGGTGAGAAATGCGGGCTAGCGGCATTCCGTCGATGTCAGTTAGGGTCTCTGGATCGCCGCCCTGCAGAGGCGCCACTTTGAGGCTATAGCCCAGTGCGTTGCCATCGCTGAATATAAATTCGAACCCGTCGGCACTCCAGGTGCCTGCTGTAAATGGCGATCGCTCCGCAGCGGCAAGTCGATTCACGGAGAAATCGGTCGTCGACACGGCGGCAAACTCCAGTCCATTGTGAAAAGCGATCGTTTGGCTGTCCGGCGCCCACTTCAACGGTCCGAATCCTTTCACGTCACGCGCGTGTGTAACTTGGGTCGTTCGTAGGTTCCAGAATTTGAGTTCAGACGCCGGGGTAATGTAGGCGATCTGCTTTCCGTCCGGCGAGATTGCAGCGGTTTGAACGCCCTCTTCAGGCGTAATTGAGAAACGGCGTACCGAGCGTGGCGGTTCCGGCTTCTTCAACTCAGTCACCCAAAGACCGCAGAACACTGCTGCCGCAACAAAGGCAAATGCAATAACGAAGCGTTGCATTATCTTTGATGGGCCGTCCACCACACCGCTGTTCGTTGAACTCGAAATGGCCCTCCGCGAAGAGCTGCTGCCGAGATGAGCCAACTGGGCTCGCAGATCTCCGCTGAGTTCGTCCACGTGCTGATAGCGATCGCCCGCTGCTTTCCCTAGACACTTGCCGACGATGAACTCAACTTCCATTGGCACGCCGGTGCGAATGGCGGTCACGGGTTCGGGCTCGTCATTGAGAATCGAATACAGTACGACTGGCCCGAGGTCACCTGTGAAGGGACGACGCCCGGTGAGCAATTCGTAGAGAACCACGCCGAGCGACCATATATCGGCTCGGTGATCGGCCTCCGTACCGTCTGCCTGCTCGGGACTCATGTACGCGACAGTTCCCAACGTCTCGTTCGTGCGAGTGAGTCTCGATACGTCCGCGAGCCGGGCAAGACCGAAGTCCATTAGAATCACGCGCCCGTCGTCGTCGACCATAACGTTCTCGGGCTTTATGTCCCGGTGGAAAATGCTGCGCTTGTGTGCCGCATCGAGGCCGTCGGCAATCTGGCGGCCAATGTCGAGGGCGTCGCGAAGCTTAAGCGGTCCACGGGAGATTTTTGTATCGAGCGTCTCGCCTTCAAGCAGTTCCATGGCGATGAAAGTTTGATCGCCAACCTGGTCGATTTCGAAAACCGTACAAATGTTCGCGTGTCTCAGCGCGGCAGCAGCCTTCGCCTCTCGCTCAAATCGCTTTTTCAACGGTTCATCGAGCAGCAACCGAGCGGACAGAAACTTCAGTGCCATCGGCCGCTCGAGTTTCATATCCTCGGCCCAATACACCACGCCCATGCCACCCTCGCCGAGCTTCTCGATGATTTCGTAGTGGCTGATTGTCTGCCCAACCAAGAAAGGACGATTTTAGCCCCCAGGGTCTCGACCCGATATCGGTGTGACGAACAATGTTGTAGTGAACACGGCGCCCAGAGCAATTTCAAGCCCTGTCTATAGCCCTCCGAGCGACAGCTCAGCCCAACAGCATTCGCACCGGCCACCGCGAGGCCAATCGCGCAACATCCAGTACCCTCACACCAGCCGCCGCCGAACCAGCCCCGCAACATCTCGTACCTTCGCACCGCCACCGCCAGGTCAACCACGCAACATCTCGTACGTTCGCCACAGCCACCGCCGAATCGACCGCATAACATCTCGTACGTTCGCACCAGCCACCGCCGAATCGACCACGCAACATCTCGTACATTCGCCACAGATACCGCCGCTTTCAGAGGCGCGACCGTGAGGAAGTGCGGTGGCGAAGCATCGTCTCTACCGCACGAACTTTGGCCCTGCTGACGAACCCCCAGCACGACCAACTCCAGCCCCAACACCAGCCCCAACACCAGCCATACCAACCCCCCAAGTGGTACTAGTTTCGGGTGCGCTACTCTCGCCGTACGCTAACCTCCAACTAGTACCCAAGTTCGTTCGCCCGCCAGCCAACTGCTATCCAGCGCCTTCCATGGTCCGCAAACCACCTACCGGCCGCTACGATCCCGCAATCTCGTACCGGCTGAAACGCAATGGACCCACGAATGAAATATCGACCTCTGAACATCACGCTCTTGTGCGCGGTCTACCCGCTAGCACTGCTGACTTTTACCCTTTTCGCCACAGGCCACGCGCGTGCGCAAACCTGCTCCGCAGCTCCGTCCGGGCTCGTGAGTTGGTGGCCCCTGGACGAGACGACCGGTACGGAAGCCGCCGACATCATCGACGGGAACCCAGGTACACATATTGACGGACCTACGCCCACAGCTGGAATAGTGTCCGGAGGATTGAGTTTCGACCGGGTCGACGACTACGTTCGGATACCCGACGCAGCCAATCTCAATCCCGGCACCAGTAATTTCTCCGTGGACTTCTGGATGAAGACATCCGCGTCCAACAGCAGAGAAAACATCCTGAGCAAGCGCCCTGTTTGCAATTCTACGTCAGGCCGGGACATCCGACTCCGAGCCACTGGACACATCAGAGCCGAACTCTTAGGATCGGGAACCAACCTGCAAAATCCGAGCACGATCCCGGTCAATGACGGGCAATGGCGCCACTTCGCCGTTGTTCGTGAGGGCGCGACCTCCAGCCTCTACCTCGATGGCATTCTCGATAACAGCAGAACCGCTGACGGCCCGACGGATATCAGCAACGACGCGGACATCCTTGTGGGCAACGGGCCCTGCGTCGGCGTCGACGGTACGACGTTCTTCGATGGCGAGCTGGACGAGATCGAGTATTTCAACGCCGCGCTGACCGCCGACCAGGTGCAGTCTATTTTCAACGGCGGCAGTGCCGGTCAGTGCAAACTAGAAAGCGAGACGGGGCCCGCTATTTCGTCGGTAACTAACGGCGCTTCAGAGCGCCCGAAGCTCGCACGGGGCACAAATGCGTTCGTGAATGGTCGGAACTTAACCTCAAGCCCGGAGGCCGGTTGCCCCGGCGTTCCGCCCCCCTGGCCAACTTCGCATTCAGCCTGCAACGCGATGGTCCTAGTCAACGGCGAACCGGCCCCCATACGGGAAAGTGTTTCGACCTTCATCGGGTTTGAGATTCCTTTCGAGGAGTCGGCAGGTGCAAATGGCCCTCCCGCGCCAATCGAGATTGTTCTCGACGTTGCCGGCGTTCGATCTAACCCCGTCTCCGTCGAGCTAGAGCGGTTCGCGCCCGCGATGTTTATGGTTTTTGATTTCGGAGATTTTCGGCGGGTGACTCCCCAGGACGATATTACGTTAGAGAATCGCGCTGTGCCCGGCGAGATTCTCAGGGTCCTTGCAACCGGCCTGGGGCCCACAGTTTCTCCGATCCCGCCGGGAGCCGCTGGATTCGAGCCCAAGATTCTTATCCACGGCTTGGCGGGCGAAGTAAGAGAAGCCGAGGTTCTCTCGTCCTAAGGTTTCGGGCGCGGTTCGTACCGAGTTGAGTTTGTACCGCCCGAAGATCTGCCAAAACCGATCGACCCGAATTATTTCTACACCGTTGAGCTTGTGATTGAACATCAAGACGAGGTCTTCACTAGCCGGCGAGTGAATCTTCCGGTTGCGGTGGGTGAGCATCAAATTACCGGAGTCCTCGACGCGGCCGCCTTCCAGCCGCTCATCTCGCCGGGATCGATCGTCTCGGTCTTTGGAAACTTTTTGGAAACCACTGCGGTAGGAAACTCCATTCCACTAGGCGAGAATCTGAACGGTCTGTCCGTAACCTTTAACGACATTCCCGCTGCCCTGTTCGGCGCGTTCGAAGGTTCATTCGACCAGTCAAATGTCCAGGTCCCTTGGAACCTCGACACCACCAGCGGCAAGGTTGAGGTCAAGGTTCATTGGAAAGACGACGTCACCGACGTATGGAGCGACCCCTTCGAGGTCGATGCGGCCTTGGCCTCGCCCGGAATATACATGTTTCCTCCTGGCTCTACCCGGGCAATCGTCACCAATTTCAAGCAGGCAGGGGATGACGTGATCTCCGGCTCCTGGGCGCAGCCCTCCGGATCGATCGATCCAGTCGCGGGACAGCCGGCGGCAATCGGCGGTGTGGCCACGATTTGGGGCAATAGCCTAGGACCGGTCAGCAAGCTCCCGCCGACTGGAAATATCCCGCCGCCCGGAACAGTGCCGTTCACTGACAAAGTCGTACGGGTATTTGTAGGTGGTGTCGAGGCGCAAGTCTTAGGCGCGGTGTTACAGCCAACCAGCGTTGGCCTCAACCAAATCAACATCATCATTCCCGACGGAGTCACCTCGGGCGATGCCGTGCCGATCGTGATTGAAGTGGAGTGTCCGGACGGCACCAAGCTCCGCAGCCGCGAAGACGTCACCATCGCTGTACGGGCGGCACCCTAGTCAGGAACGGCATAAACCGCCTGCTCCAGCACCAGCACCAAGCCCGTGAATATCGGTGGCGCGACTGTAAGGGAGTGCGGTGGCGAAGCAGCTTTCTGGAATACGCCGAGCTGGGTCCTGCTGATCATTCCTCATAACCACCCGACTCAACTTTCCCACCTAACCCCACTCCACCCCCTCACCCCGAGCAACCCAAGGGGCTCGTGCCGCGGACTCCTAACCCCCCTCGACGCTGCGTCGTTTTAATTTCGAAAGTCGGTACGCGCGCCGTTCGCCGGCTTCGTCATAACGCCGAAGTTCGTCCTCGCTCTCGGGTATGACGGCCAGCACCTCGACGGGGCGGCGTTCCTCGTCAACGGCGACGAACGTGAGGTACGCCGAAGCCACGTGGCGCCGCCGATCTTCGCGAAGGTTCTCGGCCCACACCCGGACACCGGTTTCGACTGAAGTGCGGAACGCTCGATTCACCGATGCCTTGAGAGTCACCAAGTCGCCAATCGTGACGGGTTCCAGAAAGTCCATGTGATCGAACGACGCCGTCACGACAAACCGGCGGCAGTGCCGGGCGGCCGCCAGCGAGCCGGCGATGTCCACCAAATGCATGATCTTTCCGCCTAACAGCGTGTTCAAGCCGTTGGCGTCGTTGGGTAATGCCAGCTCCGAGAGCTCAGCGTGCGATTCGCGGACCGGCTTGCCATCCATGCGGTCAGAGTACCGCGACGGCGCGGATCTCGCTTTAGTCCGCGACGACGATCGATCCTCGCGGTCGTGTTGTAAGCGTAAGCTGCCGTCTCAACGCCGAGTCCAACTACTTACAATCGATTGCGACGCGCCGGCTAATCGATCGGCCGGCCTCATCCGAATTCGACGCAATCGGTTCCGATTCGCCTTTCCCGACGGCGCGGAGCCGGCCCTTCTCCAATCCGCGTGCCGCTAAATTGTCAAGAACCGCATCTGCCCGGCGCTCTGAGAGATCGAGATTGTAGGCGTCAGATCCCTCGCTCGACGTGTGCCCCTCGATCGTAATCGTTCCTTCCGTAACACCGCCTAGTGTAGTGCGCCATAAATAATGTAACTTGTAGTATCTTCGTGTCGCCTTTACTAGTAGAAGGCACACGGATGCGAAGAGCAGAGCCAGTCCCATTGACGCAGGAGCAGCGTAGGCAGTTGGAGCGCTACGCGAACGGTCGTCGGGTCGCTGTTCGTCTGGCGTTGCGAGCCAGGATCATCGTGCTCGCCGCCGACGGTCTTGAGAACAAACGGATTGCCGCGCAGCTGTCGGTCTCGCGTCAGTTGGTGGCGCGCTGGCGAAGCCGTTTTCTTGAATCCGGCGTCGCCGGCATCGAAAAGGACGCCCCGCGGCCCGGCCGTAAGCCCGCCATCTGCTCCCCAACAGTGCAACAGATCATCCACAAGACGACCCGCGAAACGCCAGCCAACGCCACCCATTGGAGCCGCCGCACGATGGCCGCCGCGGTCGGCGTCAGCGCCTCCACCGTGGGTCGCATTTGGCGCGCCCACGGCCTCAAGCCGCATCGCGTCAAGACCTTCAAACTCAGCAACGACCCGCGCTTCGCCGAAAAACTCGACGACATCATCGGACTTTATCTCAACCCGCCCGAGCATGCCCTCGTTCTTTGCCTCGACGAGAAGTCACAGATTCAAGCCCTCGACCGCACCCAGCCCGGCCTGCCCCTGAAAAAGGGACGCGGCCGGACCATGACCCACGACTACAAACGCAACGGCACAACCACCTTGTTCGCCGCGCTCAACACGCTCGACGGCTCGGTGATCGGAACCTGCATGCCCAAGCACCGCCACCAAGAATGGCTGCGCTTCTTGCGCTTGCTTGAAAACCAGACCCCCAAGGACAAGCAGATCCATTTGATCGTGGACAACTATGCCACTCACAAACACGCCACGGTGAAACGCTGGCTGCAGCGCAATAAACGCTTCCACGTCCATTTCACGCCCACCTCAGCGTCGTGGCTGAACATGGTGGAGAGGTTCTTCCGAGACCTCACCGATAAGCGCATCCGCCACGGTGTCTTTCGTAGCGTCGGCGAACTCACCACCGCCATCGAAGACTACATCGCTCGACACAATCAGCAGCCCAAGCCCTTCATCTGGACTGCTACCGCTTCCGACACCCTTGAGAAGGTCAAGCGCGGCAAAGCCGCTCTTCTTAAGGTTCAATCTGATTGACGCACTACACTAGTCCATCGAAAAGTGCCTGTAGAACTGTTTCTGACTCGGGCCTGATCCGCGCGCTATCGAAGTCGAAGTTAATGCCGTGCACCACCGATCCACAACCAAGCTCGGGTTTGGGATCGTCAGAGCAATCAGTCGTAGTTCCGGCCGGCGCGATGGCGCTTGCAACGCGCCGAAACGGCCCGCTGTTGCTCGATCGAACACCCGCCAACTCGCCGTCCGGTGTGACCCTCAGGACAAATGCTGAAGGAATTCCCGCCTTGCTTTCGCCAATCGTGCGCAGAACGTTACCCGATACCGTGCCGGCAAGCTTGCTACCGGCCTCGTAGCAGCCGGTCACGGTTGCACCGTCTTGGCTAAGCTCGACTACCAAACTGCCGCGCTTCCAGATTCCATTGAAGTGCTCGACAAGTTCCACCGGCTCCTGCGTTCCGTTGCCGACGATCTCGCTAAATTCGATGAACGACTTCTCTTCGCGAATATCGATCCCCCCCGAAAGCCGTAGCCTTACCCACAGGACCGCCATTCTCGAATGGACCGTGAGCGCTGTCTCGAGGCCGCGCTTACCGTGTGTCTCGAGCGTGCCCGATGCGAGAAGTTCAAAGCTAGTCTCGACATCCTCAGGCGCGCCACAAACCTCAACACCTCGCGCGAACCTCTGAAACGGGCTCGGTGTCTCGCCGACGTTCGGAACAGCGAAGCGATCAAACGTCGTTAGCGCCGGAAGTTCGTACACAAACTCTGTCACCAGGTCTGCGGGCGCAGCGCTAACGAACGAGAAATACGAGGAGTCGCCGTCGATCATTCGCACGGCGTGCTCCATGTTTGCCTTGACGCTCGCCCCCGGCCCATCGATCCTCACCGCAATTGCCCCCTTGGGCGAACGTGAGATAGTCCGTCCGCGGAATTTCGGGCGCTGGCTCCGCCGACTTAAGAACTACGGCAAGAATGACACCGACCAGTAGGCTATTAAAGATACGCATCTCGTTCTGCAATTTTACCGAACAGGCGCTCGCTCGATGTACGTCAGAGATCCGGGCGAGCTACCAGATTGGGGAACCCCCATCCATCCCCGGATGGAGCGGCGTTCGTACTTGCTCCGCTCGCAACCCGGATTCCCGAAAACGATACCGAGCTATCTCCCACCCTGGCGTGGACGTCCGCCAAAGTGCCGACTACCATGGGCCTAGGGCGACGCCTGACCTAGGCTGGCTAAAGTGGACCAAGATCCAAAACAGGGCGACGTCGCAACGAGTCAACAAACCGCGCCCGCGGCTCAGCCGTTGACGGGGTTCTTGCCTCTCCTACCTACCGTCCTGCCCTGGTATCCGGCGGTGGCGGTCGTCATTTACCTCAAGCTCAAACTAATTGGGATGGCCGAGTACACCGAGCAGGCGCAAGCCCTCATCGCGACGCGGGCGGCCGACCGCAGCCCCACGGGCGTCGTCTCGACGTTGGCCACCTACCTCGACCAGCTCTCGTTCTTCCGCGCGGATCTGTTCTTGTCGATGATTGCGATACCTGCGTGTTTGCTAGTCGCAGCGCGGTTTCTGCCGACGAGGCTCAGCTCCTGGCTGCCTGCTGCACTAGCCACCTTCGTAACGGTCGTCTTTTATATTCAACGGCAAGCGCTGGTCAACACCGGTGTGTTCATCGGCTGGAATTCAATTCTCGACGCCGCCGACTGGGCCTTGATGCGCCCTGATGACATCTCGCTCTATCTGAACCCGGGAGGGATGATCCGGACTGGGCTAGTGCTCCTCACCATTGCGCTACTCGCGTTCGCCGCCCGACGTTTCCGATCCAGTGCGAGTCTTCTGCCGAGCTCTCTCGCCAAACGATTCGCTTCATTGGCAATCGCAATCATCGCCCTACCGACTCTTGCCGCATGGCTACCAGCGACGCCTAAGACCTGGCTGCATACGAGTGGTTTTTCGAGAGTACTCGGATCGTTTTTCGAAACTCACCCGGCTGATTACGCGAATCCCGCCGGCGACGATTTGCTGGAGCTAGAACGCCGGTATCAGGCGCTGACTCTCGCCGCCGAGCCACCCAAAAACTCAACGTATCGAGGAAGCGCGGCCGGCTATAACCTGGTAGTTGTCGCGCTTGAGACTGCCCCCGCTAGAGTTCTGGATTTCGACGGCTCGCTAGAAAACCTACCCAATCTCGCGAGACTAAAAGAGCATGCCTGGGTAGCGACAAATCACTACTCAACGTTCCCCAACTCCGCTCCCGCACTCTTCTCGTTGATGAGCTCATTCTACGGCGGCGACCCTCGACGTCTATTCAGCAAGCTCGACTCTGTCGCGCCTAGTACTTACTTGCGTAAGTTATAATAATTATGAGATAAATCGCGAGGGGTGACGGTGGTCTTGGTCCACTGGAAGGGCGTGGCGTCGCGGTTGTAGGCCTGGACAAATTTGTCGATCGCTTCGCGTACCTGGCGGGGCGATGTGAAGCTGGCGCCTTGCAGCGCCCGGCGACTGAGAATGCTGAACCATACCTCGATCTGATTGAGCCAAGAGCTATAAGTTGGCGTGTAGTGAAAATGCACGTTCTTATGGCGTTGCAGCCAGCGGTCATGGCGGGGTTTGTGGGTGTTGAGATTGTCCAAGATGACGTGGATTTCGAAGCCGTCGTAGAGATCCGTCAACTGATTCATGAAGTCGAGAAACTCGCGCCGGCGGCGGCGCTGGTAATGGTGTGTTGAGTTGCTGGGCGATGGCGCTGGTGGCAGCGCCGGCGGCAGCCAACAGCACGATCCGAGCTCGCTCGACCATGCGCCGTTCCGTCTTGTGAGCCTGGACCCAGTGACGCAACGTCTGCTCTTCTTCCGAACTCAACGTGATCGCGGTCGCGGGCCTGGGCATGCCCCAGCTTGTCATACTACGTAGTACTTATGCAAGTAAGTACTAGCTTCTTACACGGGCTAAGGTCGGCGGGCTACCGCGCCGCTTTATATTTGCCAAACGGCGCACTCAACAGCGCGGGGGTAAGAATGTACCGCGCCGTGGGCTTTGACGCTTATCATCATCCGTCCCCAGGCCCGTACGAGTTGACAGTTTGGTCGGCTCCGTGGCGAGACAGAGAGCGGCTCGATCGCGCGGCTCTCAACATCATGCTTGACGACATCCGCGGCGCCGCCACCGATTCGTCTCCATTCGCCGCCGTGTTCTGGCCCCAGATGAGCCACGCGCCATGGGTCGACGTCTTTGAGGACGGCAAGCCGCGCGCGATCGCCGAGCGCGGCCTCGGCGTCTTCGCCAAAGTTGATCGCTACATCGGCGACATCATTCAAACTCTGGGGCAAACTGGCAGCTTGGATCGTACGCTCATCGTGGTCACGGGCGATCATGGGATTCGCGTTCGCAAAGAAGACCCATCTCTACCTCTCGGCAAAGTCGATGCCTACTCCTTCCACGTCCCTTTCTTGCTGTATGCCCCCGGCATCCTGTCGCAGACTACACAGATACCGTGGGTGACCTCCCATATCGACCTGAGCCCGACGCTCTCCGACCTCTTCGGGCTCGAACTACCCCCTGCGTCCATGCAGGGTTCGGTTATCTGGGATCCGAAGCTGAAAAACCGAACGACGTTTTTCTGGGCCGAGGAGCTTCACGGTTCTGTGGGTCTGCACCGCGACGGAAAATTCCTGATGTGGAACACCTTCTACGATCGCCTCTATCAGAACTCAGCCCTATCGTTCGATAGCAGACACCTTGTGCCCAATGACTCCGAACTCTACGCGGAAACGACCGCCCTATTCAGGAAAATGCAAAGCATCAACCGACGCTGGATCAATCTGAAAATACGCTCAACGCAAAGTCGCAGCGAATAGTCAGCACCGCCGCCGCCAAGGAAAATCTAAATCCGCGAAGGACGAAAGCAGCGAGTCTCATACCCGCTGAGATGAACCAACGAGACTCGTGGTTACCGCCATCATCGCTTTGATTCTGCACCGCCCCAAGGAACGAAGCGGGAATCGCGCCGCGCGGATAGACGTGAAGCTCTGCTTTACGGTGTTGCCGGCGAGGCTGGAGGAAGCTGGAGGGAACAGCCCCCCTCAGCCCCACCCTCACTCGAAGTCTTCGACGTACATCAGGTCGCTGCCTTCTCGCTCGACTTGAGCAACCAACAGAAAGCGGCGGTCTGGAGAGACGCTCAAGCAGTCCGCCAGAGTTCCATCGATCTCGAGGAGCGTACTTGTCGAGCGGTCCGAGAAGCGGTAGAACTGCACAGTTCCGCCAGGTCCTTCTCTAGAGGCCTTAATGTAGTAGATCCCCTCGCGGTCAACCGCTAAATTCGCCATGCCGGTGATGGTGTCGTCGAAGACTCGTCTCTCACGCCCGGTCTTGAACTGCAGTTCCCAAACGGCCGCCCCCGCGCCCTTTTTGATAAAGATCATCGAGCTTCCGTCGGCGGACTCGAAGCCATACAATCCTCCGTTCTCAGTGACTTGAATGAGTTGATCCCCGACGACGGATTTCTTCCAGATCTGGAGCTTCCCAGTCCGGTTTGATCCAAAGTAGATCCATGCACCATCGCGAGACCAAGTTGGAACCATGTCGTTCGACGGATCGCTAGTAAATTGCGACGGCGGTCCGCCGTCAGTGCGGACGATCCAGATGTTGGCGTCGCCGCCTTGTCGGGAGTCGAAAGCAATGCGCGTACCGTCAGGCGACCACTTGGGCGCACCACCCTGCCTCTCGAACGGGATCAGCGGGGTCCGATGCGTGCCGTCGGAATTTGAGATCCAATCGCGGTTGTCGGTGTTATACGCAATTCTCGCGCCGTCCGGAGAGTAATCGCAGAACCAAGTACGGCCAGTCGTCGCCGTCATTCGTACACCGGTTGCGCTCGCTGGTTCTGCTCCGGAAATGTTGTAACGCCATAGGTTTGTGTCGCGTGTCAACCGTTGGTAAACCAGCAGTCCGCCGGCCTTCGCAACGGCCGGAAGCGATCCACTCTCGCTAATCTGTGTGCGAGCCAGTACAAGGATTACGCCCTGGTGCTGCTCTTCATCAAGTACGTCAGCGACAAATACGCCGGTAAGATTTTCGGAGAGGTCAAGATCCCCGAGGGCTCGAGCTTCGACGACATGGTCGCCCTCAAGGGCAAGCCCGACATCGGCGACCGCATCAACAAAGAGATCATCGCGCCGCTGATCAAAGCGAACCAACTCTCCGATATGCCGGACTTTAACGACGCGGCGATCGACAGGAAGATGTCGCCCAGATGGTCAGACATCGACGCAGCATTGTTCGCGAGTGCTCTTATGCAGACGACCGTTTTCTCCATAGTCGTGGAAGGAATCAGCGCGACCTTGCGGCACCCAGTCAATCTTGAATTGGACCGGTTCGTAGCGCACAAGGACGCGGTTCTGAGCGATTCCGTCGGTGTCCACCGCTCCTCCGGGAACGCATTAGAGCGGCTCTAGAAGCCTGCCTTTTTTACCCGCTTATAGGCTGGAGGGAGTAGCCGCCTAGTGTCCTGTATCTAAAGTTCGCGTAACATTAAACAGGTTGTTGTCGCCATGTCTATATGGGGAAGACGACGACAACTGGTCCTCAATTGAAACCGCTCAAGCTCAACCCGGCCGAGCGCGAGAGCCTGCAAAGTTGGGCGCGACGGCGCAAGTCCGCGCAGGCTCTTGCCCAACGCGCCAGGGCCATTCTGCTCGCCGCCGACGGACTCAACAATACCGTCGTCGCCGCCCAACTCGGCTGGGCCCGCCGTACCG
This sequence comes from Bryobacterales bacterium, assembly GCA_965247305.1. Taxonomy (GTDB): domain Bacteria; phylum Acidobacteriota; class Terriglobia; order Bryobacterales; family UBA6623; genus CATQHP01. The sequence goes on from OZ252030.1 coordinate 1,986,635, forward strand.
TTGGCAAATGGCGCCAGCGCTTCCTCGACAAAGGCCTCGACGGGCTGCTCGACGAACCGCGTCCCGGCACGCCGCGGCGCGTCAGCGATGACGAGGTCGAACGCGTCATCACGCTCACTCTGGAATCGACGCCCCCCGACGCCACGCATTGGTCAACACGCTCGATGGCCAAGACCTGTGGCTTGAGTCACTCCAGCGTGCAGCGCATCTGGAAGGCCTTCGCGCTGCAACCCCATCGCAGCGAAACTTTCAAGCTCTCGCAAGATCCGTTGTTCGTCGAGAAGGTGCGCGACATCGTCGGTCTGTATCTCAACCCGCCCCAGCGGGCGTTGGTGCTGTCGGTTGACGAGAAGTCTCAGATCCAAGCCCTGGACCGCACGCAGCCGCTGCTGCCGCTGCGTCCCGGACAAATCGAGCGCCGCACGCACGACTACAAGCGCCACGGGACGACCTCGCTGTTTGCCGCGTTGGATGTCAAGACCGGCCATGTGATCGGCGAGTGTCATCGCCGTCATCGCGCGGTCGAGTTTCGCAAGTTTCTCGACACCATCGACCAGGCGGTCCCCGACTCGCTCGAGATCCACTTGATCCTCGACAACTACGGAACCCACAAGACCCAGATTATTCAGCGTTGGCTGGCCAAACGGCCGCGCTACCATCTGCACTTCACGCCGACCAGCGCGTCTTGGATCAACCTTGTCGAGCGTTGGTTCGCCACTCTGACCCAGAAGCAGATTCGCCGCGGTGTACATCGCAGCACAGCGGAGTTGGAACGCGCCATCGAGGATTACATCCAACTCAGCAACGCCGACTCCAAGCCGTTCGTCTGGTCCAAAACCGCCGACCAAATCTTCGCTTCCCTCGCCCGCTTTTGTAATCGAACTTTAGAGACAGGACACTAGCCCGCATTTCTCACCACGTGGCGAGCGACAGTGCGTGAGAGGTGCGTCAATACGAGGCGAGCGAAGGTTGGCGCGCGGAGGCGTACTTGACAGTCCGTTGAGCACTCGCGATCGAGCGCAACGAAGTAGTGGCGCACCTATCGCGTGCTTTCGCCGTCAGGTGGTGAGAAATGCGGGCTAGCGTTGCGAACCGCCGTTCCGGGGCGGTTTTTGGTTGTCTTCTCGGCTCTGCGCTTGGCCAAGGGTTCAAGCTCGATTAACGACTCCTCGATCTCACGCGATCTCCCCAGCCCCTTACTGCTCGAACAGAGGAACCTTCTGGACCACCTCGCCGGCGACTAGTGTTACGAAGTAGCGGCCTGATCCCAGGCTTCCACTATCCAGTGTGAATTCGTGCTCGCCCGGGTCAAGGGTGCCGTCGGCTAAAGTCTCTACGACCAAACCCTGTCCGCGGGTGATCTGGAGTGTCAAGTCAGTCGCGACGTCGACCCGCAGCTTGAAGGTCCAGTTCGGGTCCTTTGGCGAGGGCTCCGCCCAGCCGACGATCTCGCACTCACTCGGTTCCCGTGGATCGAAGCCGGCCTTGTGGATCGGCTTCCCCGTGGCATCCAACACGTGCCCGGAGCGGTCCAGACCCTTCTGCTGGGCAAGATCTGAAGCTAACCGTACCCCGACCCGGCTCAGGATGACCTGCCGGCGTCCGCCGTGCCCTACTGTGTGCTTGGCTTCGGTCGGGACCCAGTCGCTGCCGATGTCGGTGACCGTGAACTGTACCACCTCGATCTCGTTGACGACCTGTTCTGCCAGCGAGTCGTAGTCTGATACAAAACCCTCCGGCGGAGAGACCGTGGTTGAGACCTCCCAATCACCAACGGCCTCAAAGACGAAGGGGTATGTTTCCTGTGAGCCGGTCCACTCAATAAACTCCGGTTCAATGACCAGCAGTTCGGAGCCGGTCCGGCGTGAGGTCTTCCCCGGTACCTTCTTGCCGTCCGCCTTAACGATCTGCTGCAGGTGCTTCTGCTTAAGCTCCCCGCAGAGTAGGTCGCTGGCGCTCACCCCGAGTGGATCGGGCAGCACCGTCTTGGTCGCATCGTCTGAGATAACAATGTAGTCGCCCGGCGGGGCGTTGATGGCGCACTCGCCGTTGGCGTCCGTCGTGCAGCAAAAGATCTGCTCGCCGTCGTCCGCGCCGCAGGAGTCGACGATGCACTGGTAGTACTGGTGCGAGATCCCGCCACAGGTCGTGCGAGAGCAACTGTCCTCGGCCTTGTCGTAGGCACAGATCTCAATGCCGACCAGGGGCTCCTTGGCCGAGCCTGGATGTGTCCCGGCGCCGACCGTATGCTTGTTGGCTATGATCGCAATGTCGGCACCGTAGAAGACGGTCGCGTCGACCCCGTCGCTATCGATGTTGCCACTGGCGTCGGTCGCCATGTAGGTCACCGTCGTGGTCTGACCCGCCGGGAATGTGCCGGGCGCGTCATCGCTGACCACCGGCGACGCGTCGCATAAGGTCGCATAAGTCCGTGGCACTCGCCGTCGGCAGCGTCACCGCCTCGTAACCCGAGCAATCGACATCGGTGACGAAAATGGGTGTCGTGTCGACTGTAAGCAGCGGCGGCGTGGTATCGACGACATTGACCGTGCGCGAACTCTGCGCCGCCGCGTAGCCGGCCGCGTCCGCCACGTTGTAGGTGACAGGGTAGCTGCCCGGCGTGGATGGATCGACCGCGCTGGCGTCGATGACGATCGAGCTGCTCACGTCGCCATCGCAGGCATCCAGCGCCATGGCGCCGAACTCTACGTAGGCGTCGACGTTGCACTCGATCGTCTGTGGATTGGCGCCGACCAGCGTCAGCAGGGGCGGGGTTGTGTCGACAACCCTGATCTCGACCGTGTCTGGAGCGGAGTCAACCGTGCCATCGTTCACCACGAGCATGATGACGTGCGGTCCGCCCAGCGTGAGCGTCACCATGGGACTCACGCCTGTCACCGTACCGCCGCCCTCGGGGAAGGTTCCGGTCCAGTTGTAGGTCAGCGGGTCGCTGTCGAGGTCGGAAGAGCCCGAGCCGTCGAGGGTGACGCTGGCGCTGGCCGAGTTGGTGCACTCGACGGCCTGATCCGGGCTGGCGCCGGCCACCGGCGGCTGGTTCGTGGGGCCGGCGCTGTCGACAAATACATAGGCGCTGCCGTTGTCGTCGTCGTTGAGATAAGCCCCGACCAGGGCCGTGTCGCCCGCGACCGCAACCGAGACGCCGAATAAGTCGAAAGCGGCTGCATCGGAGGCGAGCAGCTTGGTTACCTGGCCCCAATTGTCGACGCCCCCCTCATCACGCTGGAAGATATAGGCCGAGCCGGAATTGCGGCCGTTGTCGTCGTTGAGATAAGCCCCGACCAGGGCCGTGTCGCCCGCGACCGCAACCGAGACGCCGAAAATGTCGCTAGTGGCTGCATCGGAGGCGAGCAGCTTCTTTACCTGGCCCCAATTGTCGATTCCGCCCGCATCACGCTGGAAGATATAGGCCGAGCCGGAACCGCTGCCGTTGTCGTCGTTGAGCCGAGCCCCAACCACGGCCGTGTCGCCCGCGACCGCAACCGAGTGGCCGAACAGGTCGAAAGAGGCTGCATCGGAGGCGAGCAGCTTCTTTACCTGGCCCCAATTGTCGATTCCGCCCGCATCACGCTGGAAGATATAGGCCGAGCCGGAATTGCTGCCGTTGTCGTCGTTGAGCCGAGCCCCAACCACGGCCGTGTCGCCCGCGACCGCAACCGAGGCGCCGAACTGGTCACTAGTGTAGTGCGCCATAAATAATGTAACTTATAGTATCTTCGTGTCGCCTTTACTAGTAGAAGGCACACGGATGCGAAGAGCAGAGCCAGTCCCATTGACGCAGGAGCAGCGTAGGCAGTTGGAGCGCTACGCGAACGGTCGTCGGGTCGCTGTTCGTCTGGCGTTGCGAGCCAGGATCATCGTGCTCGCCGCCGACGGTCTTGAGAACAAACGGATTGCCGCGCAGCTGTCGGTCTCGCGTCAGTTGGTGGCGCGCTGGCGAAGCCGTTTTCTTGAATCCGGCGTCGCCGGCATCGAAAAGGACGCCCCGCGGCCCGGCCGTAAGCCCGCCATCTGCTCCCCAACAGTGCAACAGATCATCCACAAGACGACCCGCGAAACGCCAGCCAACGCCACCCATTGGAGCCGCCGCACGATGGCCGCCGCGGTCGGCGTCAGCGCCTCCACCGTGGGTCGCATTTGGCGCGCCCACGGCCTCAAGCCGCATCGCGTCAAGACCTTCAAACTCAGCAACGACCCGCGCTTCGCCGAAAAACTCGACGACATCATCGGACTTTATCTCAACCCGCCCGAGCATGCCCTCGTTCTTTGCCTCGACGAGAAGTCACAGATTCAAGCCCTCGACCGCACCCAGCCCGGCCTGCCCCTGAAAAAGGGACGCGGCCGGACCATGACCCACGACTACAAACGCAACGGCACAACCACCTTGTTCGCCGCGCTCAACACGCTCGACGGCTCGGTGATCGGAACCTGCATGCCCAAGCACCGCCACCAAGAATGGCTGCGCTTCTTGCGCTTGCTTGAAAACCAGACCCCCAAGGACAAGCAGATCCATTTGATCGTGGACAACTATGCCACTCACAAACACGCCACGGTGAAACGCTGGCTGCAGCGCAATAAACGCTTCCACGTCCATTTCACGCCCACCTCAGCGTCGTGGCTGAACATGGTGGAGAGGTTCTTCCGAGACCTCACCGATAAGCGCATCCGCCACGGTGTCTTTCGTAGCGTCGGCGAACTCACCACCGCCATCGAAGACTACATCGCTCGACACAATCAGCAGCCCAAGCCCTTCATCTGGACTGCTACCGCTTCCGACACCCTTGAGAAGGTCAAGCGCGGCAAAGCCGCTCTTCTTAAGGTTCAATCTGATTGACGCACTACACTAGCTGCATCGGAGGCGAGCAGCTTCTTTACCTGGCCCCAATTGTCGATTCCGCCCGCATCACGCTGGAAGATATAGGCCGAGTCGTTCGATAGGGCCCCGACCACGGCGGTGTCGCCCGCGACCGCAACCGAGGCGCCGAACTGGTCACTAGCTGCATCGGAGGCGAGCAGCTTCTTTACCTGGCCCCAATTGTCGATTCCGCCCGCATCACGCTGGAAGATATAGGCTGAGCCGGAACCGCTGCCGTTGTCGTCGTTGAACCGAGCCCCAACCACGGCCGTGTCGCCCGCGACCGCAACCGAGTGGCCGAACCAGTCGAAAGAGGCTGCATCGGAGGCGAGCAACTTGACCGTCTCATTCGTCACCGTCGGGTCGATGGTGATCGGGTAAACCGCTTGGCGGTCGTCCACCCGCAGGGCGAAGCCGCCTTTGTTCGCCGTCAGTGCGACCGGTAAGTCCCTTCCCCCGGCGTCCCAGGCCAGCAGGCCGCCATAGCGCAATACTGTCTTACCGTCAGAATCGTTAAACGCGATGGCTGCGGATCCTTGCTTCCAGTCGGGTGACAGAAAGCCGTCGAACTCCACCTCGATCAGCAGGTCCCGATCGCCGCGTTCTCCTGGCTGTTTGCTCAGCGTAAAGCCTTGCTCAAGACCGCGTCCGTCGTTGATGTACCACTCCACCAGATCTCCACGGCGGTACTCAAGCCGATTGTCCTCCGCCACTAGCTCCGCTCCTTGCGGCGCACGGGTGCTGCCCTCGTAGCCGTAAGCACGCAGCTTCAACCCCCACTCCCAGGCCATGTCGTCGGTGGGAATCACCCGGACGCTTTCGGCATCAAACACCGTACGCATCTTGTGACGCCGGTTGTTGGCCTCGAAAGAGGCTGTGGCTACTTGGTCCCGGCTCGATGCGCCGCTCACCCCGTTGTAGCTTACCTGCTCGAGATGGGAACGGATCTGCCGCCAGCCCTTCGAGGAAAGACCCTCTGGAATTTCCGGGGCGGGCGGAGCGCTCGCTAGCAACTCCCGCGACTTTTCGCCGACGGGCTCGAGCGAGGCTACCGGCGGCGCGAGTAGCTCGTAATCAAACGTCACCGCCGTGTCGCTCTCGCTAGCGTGGCCCAGCTTATAGTGGTTGCCAGCGGCCGTGCGTACTACAACGGTGTCGTCGCCGCCGAAGGGTTGGTCAACGCTCTCGGATGAAAAGGTCAGGCTGGCCACGTCGTCGTAGCTGACCGCCTCGAACACCGTGGCGTTGAGAAAGGCTATTCCCGCGCCGGCGGATTGGCTCTGGATCACCGCGCAATGCGGTGTGCGGTCGGCGTTGTAGGCGAAATGGATGTCGCCGTCACTGCTTTCGCCGGCCAGCGCCGCGGGATCGTCGAGTTGCAAGATCGTTCCGGTTTCGAGATCCAGCTCCTGGGTTTCAAACTCGAGGCTCGCTGGAGTCGCCGCCGGGGCGGGCCCCACGGGGAAAAGAAGCAATAGCGTTGCCGCGACTATGGTGAGCCGGCGCGTGATCACGGTCTTTGACATCCGCGGACTAGTTCTACGAATTGCATTCATTTCAGTTCTCCTTGGATTGACCGATGTCAACCGGATTTCCATTTGGTCCCATGGTGCGATTGCTAAGCCGCAACAGCCTTATCGTTACTACGCGAGATGATGCCCAAGATGGGGCCACTCGATTTTGTCGAAACTTCCTGCACGACTCTAGTAAGCCTTCAAACAAGCCAAGATGAGGCGTTGCCGTGCCACCGCCAGCAGTGAAGGTCGAGCATCCTTCACAGCAACAGTGCCCCTAAAACGAAAAAACACACAGGTTCAATTTCGTATAGCCCATTCGGCCTGAGAGATCGAGAGATCGGAGAGAGATCGGGGACAGTCAGAGAGAGATCGGGAGAGATCGGAGAGATCGGGGGAGAGATCGGGGACAGTCACGTAACCCCGTATGGCATGCACCCCTAAGCTGAGACAGCTTAAAAATGGGACAGTTGCCGTTCGCTGAAAAAGTATAGCCTTTTCGGCGAACGTGCCGCACACTTGAAAACGGCCGGGAAAGCGGAGGCGGGCAATGCTGGAGAGCAACCCGCCAAGCAATACCCGGCTGGAAACTCAGCGAGACGATGAGCGCTCGGGGCGGGACATTCTCCCGTCCCGAGTGCGACCACTGTCTCGATAGATTTCCTCATGCCTCAGAAAACTCAAACTGCGGATTTCTGAGCTCTTCGCTCGACGGCAACAACTGCTCGAACTCCTCCGGAGGCCGATATCCCAACGCCGAATGCAGGCGCTTTTGGTTGTACACCGCGTCGATAAACTCCTCGATCGAAGCGCGCGCTTCGTCCATCGATTGATACGTCTGTAGGTTCACCTCCTCGCTTTTGAGCGTCTTCATAAAGCTCTCCACGCGCGCCTTGTCGTATGGATTTCCCCGCCGGCTCATCGAAATCAGTGCGCCATGTTCTTCCAATAAGTTCACGTATGCCCGTGAGGCATACTGCGCGCCTTGATCGGAATGATGTATCAGTCCCGGCTTCGGTCGCCGTAACTCGATCGCTTTGCGCAACGCATTCACCGCCAATACAGCTTCTAACGACGATCCCAATTCCCAACCAATCACGCGCCGCGAATCCGAGTCCATCACGACCGCCAGGTAGACGAACGAGCGGCGCATGCGCACGTAGCTGATGGCGGACTGCCAGAGCTGATTGAGTCCGTCGATTTGCAGTGAGTTAGCCCAGTTTGGGTATACCGCGCGATGCTGATCCGAGTCTGTCGTCAGCACGTAACGGCGCTTGCGAATCGCCAACAGATTGTCGTTGCGCATCAAGCGCAAGACCTTTTTGTGGTTTACGGTGAAGCCTTGGCGGCGCAGTTCGGCTGTCACTCGACGATAGCCGTAGCGGCGATTGGTGAGCGTAATGCGCTGCATACGGTCCCGCACTTCCAGGTTGGATTCGACAGGCTTGTCTCGCTCTAATTGCCGGTAATATCCGGCTCGGCTGACTTCTCCGAGTGCACAGGCGCGCTCGACGCTGAGTCGGCCTTCAACGCGAATTTCGTCGATGACGCTGTAGAGCCGCTCGCGTTGCGAGCGACTTGGTTCGGCATCGCCGGTTTTAAGGCGTTGAAGGCTCGTTCGAAAAAATCCAATTCCGCCGCTTGTTGACCGACTAGGCGTTCGAGTTCGGCAATGCGATCGGCGCTCGGATCGCTATCCAATTGCACAACCTCTTGTCCGGGACGCGGCCGCCCTTGACGCCGCTCAAGACCGCTGCGTCCCTCGGCGCGGTAGGTGTCGCGCCAGCGATACAACACGCTGCGCCGCACGTCCAACTCACCGCTCAATTTGACGACGTTCTCACCGCGAAGCGTGCGGCTTACCGCCAATTCCTTGAACTCAACTTCATACAAGCGCTGCTTCCTCGCAACCCTATCTTTTCTCTCTCTCGTCGGGGACTCCTTTTCCATTCACTGAAAATTGTCCCACTTTCATCTGTCTCGCTTTTGGGGCTCACTCCACAATGCCTTTATGAATCAGCAGCTTCCAGCGATCTCAATGTTCATAAAAAGAGAGGGCGATTGAGTCTCGCCACGGCCAAGGCCGAACCCGCCGAAACGGCCGTCCCGCGGTTTTGAAATTTCTTTTGCCTTTGGAATCAGCAACGTAGCGATACGGTCGACCGAAAAGCGGACATACGGGCCTTACACTATATCTGGAGGTGGCGGAAAGCCCTGCAAGGAGGCCCGAAATTTCACAGAAACCCTGCCAAATCCGGCCAATGGGAGGCATTCACGACAGGGCCTGGGGATCGGCTTGCATGAGCGCGCGAGGAGTTCCTCGTTCTGCTTTGTGGAGTTTGACGGAATTCAAATGGCAAATCTGGCGGGTCGCCCCGGCCGGCGATTTTTAGAGAAACCCTGCCCAAGCCGGCCAAATCCGGACATTTCGATTTGACGGCCAAGCTGCGCCCGGGCGGCTTTGCCAAAAAACCAGTGACACGGGTCTTATCCGCGAACCGCGAAGTGAGGGTTGTGCAAGCAGGGCCACTAGGCGGGGAAACAGGCGTCATCGGAAGCCGCGCCTGCAAGCGCCTGCGCGCGCGATGGCGCTATCCGGCCACAACCGGCCAAATCCGGCCATTTCGGCCCAGGAGGTGTGTTCATTCCATTATTTGTCCGACCCATGTGCCCGGACATTCAAGTTCAAGACCGGCGTACACGAGACCGATCAGCGAATTCCCCGCACACAAGAATCTGTAAATATGAGCGCTAAACTAGACCGTCACGTCGCGAATAGCTCCGCCGTACTTTGGAAATATTTGATAAAAAGATGACAAGCTGGACCACCCGCTGAAACGATGCGCTACTTACTGATCTTCGTCTTCGCCCTTCCGCTGGTCGCGGTGCGTCCGAACATTGTGCTCGCGATGGCTGACGACCAAGGTTGGGGCGAGACCGGCTATAACGGACATCCCTACGTCAAAACGCCCGTGCTCGACGAAATGGCCGCCGCTGGTCTGCGCTTCGATCGATTTTATTCAGCGGCGCCAAACTGCTCGCCCACGCGGGCCTCGATCCTCACCGGCCGCCATCCCAATCGCTCGGGGGTCTTTGCGCCCAATCATTCCACCCGGCCCGAGGAAATCACGATCGCGCGGATCGTTCGCTCAGCCGGCTACCGTACCGGCCATTTTGGCAAGTGGCACGTCGGCGCCGTGAAATCTGCTTCGCCGACGAACCCCGCCCGGATGGGTTTTGAAGAGTACCTCTCGCATGACAATTTCTTCGAATTGAATCCGCCGCTGAGCCGCAACGGCGCCGACCCTGAAATCATTCAGGGCGAGAGCTCGAAGATTTGCGTCGACGCGGCACTCGATTTTTTGAGAAAAATTCGCGGCGAAGGTGACGACCCGTTTTTCGTGACGCTCTGGTTTGGCTCACCCCACAGCCCCTACCGGGCGCTGCCGCACGATCTTGCGCTTTACCAAAACGTACCCGGCGAAGATCTCGCCAAGCGTTTCGCGGAGATCACGGCAATGGACCGCGCAATTGGCGAATTCCGCGAAGCCTTGCGCGAGATGGGCCAGGCCGACGACACGCTGCTCTGGTATACGTCCGACAACGGCATCACCGTCGAAGGGATTCCTGAAGAGCTGCGCGCGCATCTCTATAACGGCGGCTGGCGCGGACACAAGGGCGACCTCTACGAAGGCGGCCTACGAGTGCCGGCGATCATCGAGTGGCCCAAAGTTATCAACAGGCCGAGAACGACATCCGTCCCCGCTGTTACGACCGATATTTTCGGCACGTTGCTGGCACTGCTCGAGCTTGAACACCCCGAGCCGAAGCGACCCACGGACGCAATCGACCTCACTCCGCTAATCGAAGAAAACACCATGCGCGAGCGCCCGTCCCCAATCGCATTCTGGCGCTACGATCGCTCGTCGGAGGCGAAGAACCCGCGTTGGATGGCACCCGAGCTGACTCGCGGCACGACCCCCACGACTCGCAACCCTGGTATCGACTTCGTCAATTTCACGCACCCCGAAGCTAAAACGAGCGACTTCGGAGGCATCGCGGCTTTGACCCGGAACCGCTATAAGCTGGTCCGCTTTGGAAGTCGAAAGCCCGAACTTTATGACTTGCTCGCCGACCCCAAGGAGGCCCAGGACCTAGCCGCCGCGCGGCCCGCGATCACCGCATCGATGCTCGAAGATCTAGAAACCTGGCAGCGCTCCGTCGAGCGCAGTCTTACGGGCGCTGACTACTGAGCCCAACGAACTCGACCGGACGGGGCGCGACGAGCGCTGCGATTGTGTCGACATCGAAAGCCTCTCGTAGTCCGAAGCAAAACAGTTCCGGGGCCTGGCGCGCATCGAGATCACGGTCGATAATTTCGCGCAGGCTACTGAATGATTCTTCGAGGCGTAGGCCCGCAATCGCTTCCGGCTCGAGCGCGCCGGCGATTAACGCGGCCAGGCTTAGTCGCGGACCGACGGCATGAACTTGCACTGCCTCGCCGTGAGCGGCGCGAGCCCAGCGCGCGGCTGCGGCAATCTGGCCGGCCTGGACCCCCAGCGGACGCTCGCCCAACGCGGCGATGAGAATGCTCCAGAGCCAGTCCTTCGGTTCGATATGCGATTCGCCAAAATAGAACGGATCGAGCGCGATCACTCGGTGACCCTTCCGCAGCCAGTCACGAACTTCGCCGGCGGCGCTCTCGCGGCCGCCGTCGGCGACGAGGATGACGGTCCCTTGCGATTGTCCCGAGTCGATTTCAACGGCTGGGACAGTCCAGTCGTCGCCCATGTGCAACCGCCAGTTGTTCACTGTGAGCGCGCCGGAAGTCGACTGGTTGACCGAGCGAGCTTCGACAAGGTAGCGCGGAGTTTTAGTGATCGCACGCAATTCGTTGCGGGTTCCGCCGGTCTTGGCAGGCATGGCGTCGACAAGTTTCAGCGCCAATTTGTGAATGTCGAGATTGTCAGCGGGCAGCTCGGCATCGAGCTGTTCGGCGGACTTGAGCTCACCATCGACGTCGATCTCGTCGACGGAGAAATCCGGACTGCCGCCGTAGAAAAAGTCGCGCAACATGCGGTAGAAAGCTTCTCGATTATCTTTCCCGTAGTTGTGGCCCGGGTCTTGATTAATGTGGTGCCGCAGGTGGCCGGGCCGATCGTAAAGTTGAAAGATTGGCCGCGAGGCTTGCAGCAGCGGAGCGAGCGCGTACTCGGCGCGAAAGCAACAGCTGTCGCGAGCGTTGTGCGTGAGCAGTGTCGGCCGCGGGGCCATCATGGCGGTCAAATGGGTGTAGTCCGCGACACTCGCCAGGTCGCTTGGAGTCTGCTCGGAATCACCAAGGTCGAGCGATGGGAATTGCGTGCGCGTCACGAAGCTCGAGTAGCCGGCGACGGGGTTGGCGAGAGCAACGCGCTCATCAAGCGAACTGATGAAGATTGTCTGCCAGCCTCCGCCGGAAAGGCCGGTGACCGCGACCCGCTCGGGGTCGGCGTTGGGGTGATCGAGCATCAAATCGATCGCTCTTTTTTGCGCCAAAAAGTGAAGCGCGATGCCGCTCGTGCCCAGCAGATCGAGCTGGTTGATCTTTGTATGGCTGAACCCTGCGGAATTCAGTTGCCCCATTCCGATCCACTCAGGATTGAGCGCCAACAGGCCCCGCTTGGCTTGGTTGATCGATCGGATCTGCTTGCGCTCATGGGCTTTGCCCAGCGGACGGTCGTGACCGTTGACGTTGATCACCACCGGAACCTTCTCGTCGAGCCGCTCGGGCTCATAGAGCAACGCCGGTATCCACAACCCGGGCACCGCCTCATAGCGCAACTTCTTGATGCGATACCCGGGGCCTCCAGGTATAGTTTCGAGCCACTCGACTTTGGTGTTGGCGTCGCGCCAGGCACGGGCCTTGCCCCGAAAGACTACTTCGTCGAGAACGCGCCTGCGAGTCTCGCGTGCCGACTTTTCCCAGTCCTGGCTGGTTGTTGGAATTCGCAGCGCCGGCACGCGCGAAGCGGTGTACACCTTGGCTTCAACGGCCGGTTGGTTGGGCGCCAGAATCGGCTGAGCCAGAATCGTGTGCATGCCAAGGTCTTGGGCATACGCGAGGGGGATAACGAAGAGCCCGATTAGTGGCAGCAGCCGGCGGCTGATTTGTATTCTTGAATTAGCCATTCTGGAAGTTTCTCCTGGCGCCGAGCGGGGACGGATTAACTCAGTCGGAAGCCATGGTAGCGCGCCGAAACTTAGCCCATTAGCGCTCAGGCTGTGCCCGCGCAGAAACAATCTAACGCCGAAACGCGACAATCTCAGATTCGACGGGTACGCCACCCGTGACCCGAACCTTAAGTACGCACTCAAAGGGCACCAGGCGTCCCGCCGAATCGTAATCCAGTCTTTCCAAAATCTGGTCGGCGGTGGCTGGGTCAGCCACAAACTCAACCGCCGCTTGCGTTCCAAAAGTGAGGATGCCGGCTAACACCAGGATCCAGCGCTCGGAATCGAATCCCGGCACCAGTCTGACCACGGCGTAGTCCCATTGGGACGGGTCGGCTGTTGCGAATTGAGTCGGTTCGCCGGGTTCGGGCGATTGGTTGGTGATTACAGCCGGCACCGCATTGGTCGCGCCGACTACCCGCTCAAACGAAAAATTCGCCGGCCGTGCCAGCTCGTTGAGCGCAGGATTTTCTACCGGCCCTCCGATGAATATTGTTGGAGTGTCTTTCAGCTCTTCCCAATCCACCAACAATCCGCGCTGCACTTCTAAACTCCGATTGACGGCGAAGAATAGGCGATCTAGGACGTGAACCGCCATCACCTCACCGATTCCGGTGTAGCGGTCAATGATTGTGCGACCTGCCGGTTGCTGCCCGCCTAGATAGACCATCGATCCGTCAGCTTGACCGACGAAGCGCGCATTGCTGTAAACCGCGACGGCCCGCGGCGCATCGCCGAGAAAGGCCGTCAAAAAGCGATGATTCGGTGGAGCGTAAACATTCGCAGCCCCGAGTCCGCCACTCATTCCTAGCCAATAGGCCGAGGCGAGAATCAGTTGGGCGACGACAACGGCTCCGACGCTGGTAGCCCGCCGCGACATCTGCCGGGATGATTCGCCGCCCGCCGTCGGCGGGGTGTCAGCCGGCGAGTTTGGCGAAATCGTTTGTTTGTGGAACTCTACCTTGTATGAACCCTTGGGAATCTCGATACGTAGATGGTCGAAGCGCCCGTCGGTGGCGTAGTACTCCGCAAGCTTCGCCCGCAAGCGGGCCACCGTCACCCGCACTACGGAGTCCCAGCGGGAATCAAAGTCCTCAGGGCGGCCCAAAGCCTCGACGGCGACTTGGTGTTCTTTGGCGGACCGGTTCGGATGATCGATTGATTGTTTCGCAAGGTAGCGAAGTAGCGGGCGAAGAGAGTCCGCTGTACGGAAGTGCGCGCTCTTTAAAACCCTCTCAATTTCTACTTGTCTGTCTGACACCGGATATCGACGCTACCCGAGCAAAGGCTACCACAGCGCCCGCGTATTCGTGCTGAAACGAACGTTACAGTGGCCTGATACTTCCCTGTAGATCATTGATTTCAAACATGTTGATTCGTGTAACCGTCTGTGACCGTAAATTTACCCATTTGGCACCCAAGCACCTGATACTATACCGGTGGTTACGAAGGCTTTAGCGTAGCCTTTTTGGGGTAGCCACTTTGAGTAACGAAACAGCCTGCTTTGCGCACGATTGCGCCGGCGTCAGTGCCTTGAGTTCGAACGGCGCTGCAAGGCTGCGGAATACCATATCCAGACGCATTCAAAGCACGGGCTTCGAATGCGGCACATGTCCCTCCGACCAAAGGTCAAAGAAAGAAGGATCAAAATGAAGATAGCAAGTAGATTGGGGTTTAGTGCCTTGCTTCTGTTGGCGCTTGCGATTGCCGTCACTCCGGCGGCCAATGCACAAGTACTGTATGGTTCCATTGTCGGAACCGTTACAGATGAAAGTGGCGCGTCTATTCCAGGCGCGACAGTTACCATAATGAACACGGGCACCGGCGCAAGCCAGGAAGGCTCGACATCGGAAGTCGGCCTTTACCGTTTTATCAACGTTCAGGCCGGCAGCTACGACGTCACGGTCAACTCGGACGGTTTTCGCGCTTACCTATCGGAAGGCGTCACCGTGACAGTGAATACCATCACACGCGTCGACATACCGATGCAGGTTGGCGCTGTGACCGAGCAGATTACCGTTGAAGCCACCGCGGCGCGGTTGCAGACGGAAAAGTCCAGCACTAGCGCGGAAATCACTTCCGAGGCGGTGACCAGTCTTCCTCTGCCTGGTTTCCGCAATTACCAGTCCTTGGTGAATTTGGTGCCGGGCGCGACGCCCGCCCGTTTCCAGAACTCAATTCTGGATACGCCGGCGCGTTCGTTGAGCACGAACATCAACGGCACCAACCGCAATAACAACGTCACTCGCATCGATGGCGCGGCGTCAATCAACGTTTGGTTGCCGCACCACGCGGGCTACGTCGCCCCGGCCGACACGGTCGAGACGGTCAACATCACCACCGGCGCGGGCGATGCCGAACAGGGACTCAGCGGCGGCGCATCGACGACGGTTATCACCAAATCCGGAACGAACGAGCTGCACGGCTCGGCGTTCTGGTTCCACGACAACCAACGCCTCCGCGCGCGCAACTTCTTCTCGCCGACCAAGCCGGTTTCGAACTACAACAACTTTGGCGGCACTCTAGGCGGCCCGATCGTCCGTAACAAAGTGTTCTACTTCTTCGGGTATGACAAGACGACACAACGCGTCGCGGGCGTGCGCACAGGTGATGAGGTTCCGACCGCGGACCAACGCGCCGGTGACTTCAGCTCCTATGTCGATATCTTCGACCCGTTCACCGGCAACGCCGACGGCACCGGCCGTACGCAGTTCGCTAACAGAACCATCCCGATGGCGCGTCAGAGCCAGATCGCTCGCAACATTCAGGAGTTCTACCCGATGCCGAACGCACCGGGAATCGACAACAACTTCAAATCCGCGGCGGCTCCTCCGTTCGCGCGTCAGCAGATCGACCCGAAGGTCAACTGGAACGTCAACGATAAGTACTCGCTCTGGGGCAAGTACTCCAACATGTTGGCTCCGGTTTCGGGCACTGCGATCTTCGGCGAAGCGGGTGGCCCGGCTCCGGGCGGCAGCCCCGGCAACGCCGATACACAGGTGAACCTCTTCACCATCGGTCACACCTACACCTTCTCGCCGAACTTCCTGTATGACGGCGTGGTTGGTTTCTGGCGTCAGGACCAGACTGTTCTGCCCTTGGACTTCGGCAAGGACTTCAATCTGGGTATCCCGGGTATCGGTGGTCCCGACCCGCGTCAGAAGGGCTTCCCCAATATCCGCCCCGGCTACACCGCCTTCGGCTCCCCCGGCTGGCAGCCTCTTGAGCGCGTGGAGCAAAACTGGACCACCAGCCAAAACTTCACCTACATCAGCGGCGCTCATCAGTTTCGCTTCGGCTTCGACATGATCTACCTGACGTTGGATCACTGGCAGCCCGAGCTCGGCGGCGGCCCACGCGGCAACATACACTTCAATGGCGATGTCACCGCTCTCAACGGCGGCGCCTCACCCGACCGCCGCAACGAGTACGCGGCCTTCCTGCTGGGCCAGACCAGCAGGGTGCGCAAAGCCATCCAGCACATCGTCACTACCGGTTCCGAGAAGCAGCTCGCCTTCTACTTGACGGACCGCTGGCAGGCGACCAACAAGTTGACCGTCAACCTCGGTCTGCGTTACGAGAACTACCCCCTGATGAAGCGCTTTGACGGCGTCGGCATCGAGGTCTACGATGCACAGACCAACACGATGACGATCGGCGGCCTGGGCGGCGTTCCGCAGGACAACGACATTTCGGTCAGCAACAAACTGTTCTCGCCGCGTTTGGGCCTGGCCTATCGCTTGGACGACAGGACCGTCATCCGCACCGGCTACGGCATGAACTTCGATCCGCTGCCTTGGTCGCGGCCGATGCGCGGTCAGTATCCTTTGGTGGTTACCTTCGACTTCCAGCGTGATGATTCCTTCACACTGTTCCGCACGCTCGCGGAGGGCATCCCGCCGGTCGTCGGTCCGGACCTGGCCAATCAGCCCATCGACGTTCCTTTGCGGGCGTCGCTGCGAACCCCCTATCCGAAGTCGACCGTCTCCCGCGGCTATATTCAATCGTGGAACTTCACGATCGAGCGTCGCCTCCCGGGTGACCTCATCACCTCCATCGGTTATGTCGGCACGGCCTCGGTCGGTATGATGGCCGATCGTGACATCAATGCCTCGCGTCCGGGAGAGGGCAACGGCGGACGTCCGTTCGTCCCCATCACTGGTCGCAGGGTCAACATCAACATGTGGGACAGCTACCTCAACTCGAACTACCACTCGTTGCAGGTCGCCATCAACCGTAGCTTCTCGAAGGGTCTGTCGCTGAAAGGCGCCTACACCTACTCGAAGGCGATCGGCATGGCGGACGACGCCGGTTGGGCAGGCGTCGCCTGGGATCACGTTGACGTGCACGATCGCAACCGCGCCCGCGCCGGTTTCGATCGTACGCAGATGTTCCAGATGGGCTTCGTCTATGACCTGCCGATGGGCAAGGGTACGGGGATGCCGTTGAGCGGCGCCGCGAACGCCATTCTCGGCGGTTGGCAGGTCAGCGGCATCTTGGCCCTGCTGACCGGTCAACCGTTCGACATCCGGGCCTCGGGCTCCTCTCTGAACGCGGCCAGCGCGCTTCAAACCGCCGATCAGGTGGGTGAAGTTCGCAAGCTCGGCCACGTGGGTTCCGACGGAACCTACTACAACACCGACGCCTTCGCTCCGGTGACCGAACAACGTTTCGGCACCTCGGGCCGCAACATCCTCAACCGGCCCGGTATCAGCAATCTGGACTTGAGCTTGATGAAGAACGTGGCGCTGTCTGAAAAGGTCAACGCTCAGCTTCGCGCGGAGTTCTTCAACTTCACCAACACGCCGCAGTTCGGTCGACCCAACCGGAGCGTGACGTCGTCCAACTTCATGCGGGTCACCGGCGCAAGCGGCGATCGGCAGATCCGCTTCGGCCTACGGTTTAGCTTCTAAACCCGGCCACACAACCCTTAACCCGAACGGGGCTTCCTCAACCGAGGAAGCCCCGTTTTTCGTTTACCGCCGCGACCGTACGGGAGTAGGAATGGACCTGCTGGTCCACATAATGGGATGAAAATGGTGGACGTGTTCATATTGTGGCGCGCGCCTCCAACCCGGGTTGGGTCCCTTGCGGGTGAAACTTTGGATAACGGCATGGGGAGATTGCCTTCGCGGCTCGGTACCGCGAAGTGTCTTTTCCAAGATGCACGTCGCATTAACAACTCTCAAATTGCAGTTACCGGCTAGCTGCCTTGATTCCTCAACGGGGAAAGCGAACAAACATAGCCCACGACTTCAGTCGTGGGGCCACTTCGATCGCAACCCGCCCACTGACGCTAGAACCAGCCGAAAAACACACCAACTCAGAACCCCGTCCTGCGGCTTTCAAATATTTTTTCACTGATTCTAAAGGGCTTAATAAAGCCGACACGCCAATAAGCTACCACCCTACCCTTATACTGAGTGCAGATACAAACTCCAACCACCGCGCCATTGAGGCGGGTGAACTGTTCCTACGGGGCAAAAAACGAAAATTTTGCGAAAACCCTGCCAAATCCTGCCAAAACGAGCGAAGGAGGGCTAGGAGTCTGTCGCAGAGAAAAAGTCGATCGCTCTCGAACTACGGGTCAGACTCATCGATTAGCTACTCTCCACGATGACCTGTCGCCCCCTAGCAGCCTTGTTCATCGCATTCGTCTCCGCTCTAGGCGTCCGCGCGCAATCGGAAGACCCGGCCGCGTTCGCAGAGCAGGCCAAGCAAGCTATGGCGTCGAGCCGCTTCGCCGAAGCCGCCGAGCTTTACCAGAAACTCACCCCCTACGCTCCCGATAACCCCGGGCTGCTCGCCAATTTAGGCATGGCCCTGCACCTCGCCGGCAAAGACGCCGAGGCGATTGAGCCTCTCTCAAAGGCAGTCACACAGGCTCCGGATGCCTTCCCCGCGCAGCTCTTCCTTGGCACCAGCTACTTCCGCCTAGGGCAAATCGACAAGGCCGTTGCTCCTCTCGAGCAAGCCGCCAATCTTGATCCCAAGCACATCAACGTTCGCCGCATGTTGGGTGACATCCATACCGCTAGCGACCGGCCCACTCAAGCGCTGACCCACCTCAAGGCAATCGCGAATCTTGACCCCGACAGTCCGCTCTCGTGGGCAGCACTTGGGCAAGCCCATGAGCAGATCGCGCAGCAGGCCTTTCAAGAACTGGAAGAAGCAGCGCCCGAATCGGCGTACATGCTGAGGCTCGTCGGCGACCTGCGTTTCAGTACGCAGCAGTATCCAAGCGCGTTCTACCTCTATCGAGAGGCGCTTAAACGCAAGCCTGGTTGGAGAGGGCTCCACTCAGTACTCGCCGAAATCTACCGCCGCACCGACCAAGCCGAGTGGGCCGCGGCAGAGCAAGCCAAAGAAGCGGCACTCGGCGAAATGGACTGCGAGGTCGAGCGATACGAGTGCCTCTTTGCACAGCGAAAGACAGAACAACTCGCCGCCGCGGTCGCAAACGTCGGCACCCCTGAAGGTCTTTTTTGGCGGGCGCAAGCAGGCAACATCCTGGCCGCCCAAGCGTTCGGCAAATTGGACGGGCTGAAGCCATCAGTCGCGCTGCATTCGGTGCGCGCTGGCCTATTCAAGAGCCGTCGACAGTTTCCACAAGCCGCGGAACAGTGGAAGCAGGCGCTGACTCTCGCCCCCGACGACGAAGATCTGCGCGCCGAGCTGGCCATCGCCCTCTACCAATCGCGCCAGTTCGACGAAGCCGAGCCGTACCTCAAGGGCTTGCTAGCGAAGTTCCCCAAGGAATCAAACTGGCCGTTCATGCTTGGCGACATCTTGCTCAACCGTCAAGAGGTCGAGGCAGCCGTTCCGTTGCTTGAAAAAGCGGTCGCGCTACAAAATGACCTACTGCCCGCCCACCATGCCCTGGGCCGTTCGTATATGCAATTAGGCCGCGACGCGGACGCAATCGGCAACCTCAAGCTGGCACTGCCGCTCGACAATGACGGCAGCCTGCACTACCAACTCGCGCAGGCCTACCGCGCAACCGGAGACCGTGACTCGGCCGCGCCGGTGCTCGAGAAGTACCAAGAAATTCAGGCCGCACAGCGGAAAGCGGAAGAGGAGTTTCAGCGCGACATTCAGATCACCGCGCCGTAGCCGGCTGTCGAATCTCCACGATTTGATCGGCGGCCAGGTCGTTCACAATTTGACGCGCGCCGCTGGGCCACACGACCTCAACCTCGGCAACGGTTTCCTCCGAACCCAACCCAAAGTGGACTCCCGCATGGCTCGATGACGCATAGCCTACGGCGCTGCCAACTTCGTTCCACTGATCGCCTACTCGTATTCGCGCGCCGAAGCCATCACGATTGCTACCCTTGCCGATCAGGCGAAATCGTATCCAATGATTCTTAGAGGTCGTAGTATTTCGCCAAAGCTCAGCCGTATCGCCCAAGCTGCTGGTCACGATATCGAGCCGGCCATCGCTGTCGAAATCGGCGAAGCCGCAGCCGCGATGGGCTTTCTCGGCAATAAACCCGGCCGTTGTAGATGCGTCCTCAAAGCGGCCTTCGCCGGCATTTAGCAATAGGCTGTTTGATTGCTTGTAGCTGAAATTCTCGGTCTGTTGGACAAGATCGTTCACGTGAGAGTTGGCGGTGAAAAGGTCCTTTCGCCCGTCGTTATCGAGGTCAACAAATCCGGTACACCAGCCGCCTTTGTCAACAACCGCGCGAGCGACGCCACTGCTGAACGTAGCGTCGTTAAAGAAGCCGTCGCCCTCGTTGCGAAACAGCGGGAAGGTTTCACCAGATAGGGCTGTGACGTGGATGTCCGGGCGGCCGTCATTGTCGTAGTCTCGAAAGTCCGCGCCCATTGAGGCTACGGGTTTTCCGTGGTCCAACAACGCCACGCCTGTGAGCAAAGCTTCCTCGCTGAACGTGCCGTCCCCGGCGTTGCGAAACAGAAAATTCGGCAGGTTGTCGTTAGTGACGAAAGCGTCAACGAGGCTGTCGCCATCCGCGTCGGCGAAGGCAACGCTCATCCCGCGGCCTTTGTGGCCGGAAACACCTGATGGGGAACTAACGTCTTCAAACTTTCCGCCGCCCGCGTTGCGATAGAGGCGGTTCGGAACGGGCGGAAAGTATTTAGGGTGACAGTAGACTCGCAAGCCTTTTGCACGGTCGCCACAGAAACGATCGTAGTCGGGAGTCCACTCGGCGTAATTCACGACGAACAGATCGAGCAAGCCATCACCGTCGTAGTCGAACCAACCGGCCGCGACGGTCCATCGGTCGCTGCCAATGCCCGAGGCGAGAGTGATGTCGGCAAATGAACCGTCGCCTTCGTTGCGGTAGAGCAGGTTTTGAAACACCCCCGCGACGAACAGGTCGACATCGCCGTCGTTGTCAATGTCAGCGGCCGCCGCTCCCATTGAATAGCCCGCGCCGGCGACGCCCGCCTCGCTGGTCACGTCCTTAAAGCGCCAATCCCCCTCATTTCGAAACAGCCGGTTTCGATACTTTGGCTGCGTCTTTTTCAGTTCGGGAATCGTGGCGCCGTTGGTAAAGAAAATATCGGGCCGCGAGTCGCCGTCATAGTCGAACACCGCGAGGCCTCCGGCCATGGTTTCGATCATGTGTTTTTCGGGAGTCGGATGATTTTCCAGAACGAAGTTAAGCCCGGCTTCGGCCGCGACGTCTTCGAACTTCACTTCATCGGAGCCCGCGGCAAGCAAGAATCGCGCCAGGCATAGCACCACGAGTAGTCGCTGAGCCACTGCCTAATTATCCAGGATGGGCTTGCGTTCGCGGGTGTCGCAAAATCCATCGACGTTAGTCATCTCCGCACCGAGGCCAGGGCACCTCGGTAAGACGTATGTCCGACCGGGGCGATAGTGAACACTTTTTTCTCCTTTCAGCGTAAGCGTCAGCTTGAGGCTAGGGGTTCTTGGTGGGAACCACTCGGAGATCGCTTTCTCGGCGGCGAGGAAGTTGCCGGATTCGCCAATGCCTAGTAGTGCACGGAATGCGCCGAGGCTGAAGACGCCCGTTGAGAAGGCGTGCAGCGCATTGGCGATCGACCACCAGACCATCGACAAGGAGAGCGCAATACGCGTTCCCCAACGATCGATTAGAAGTCCCGAGACGATGTACATCCTCATGTAGCAGAAGGTGAAGGCGGAGAGGATGTAGGAGTACTCGATGTCGGAAATGCCGAGTTCCGCGGTGATCTCAGAGGCTAGGACTGAGAGCGTCTGGCGGTCAATGTAGTTGATGACCGAGGCAAAAAACAGCAGTGCGGCGATGCGCCAGCGGACGTTCGGAATTTGCCTCGCCGTATTCATCGCGTGACCTTCGCGAGCAGGGCGGCAGAGCCCAGCAAAGCGCACCGCTCGAGCATTGCGCTACTCGCCGTCCTTCGCGCACCGGAATCCGAAGTTTGGCGACTTTTGATTAGGGCGTACCTAGTTGCGGAAGAACACGGTGATGCGGCGCGGCCCTGAAGACCACGACCCGCCGCGGACCGACTTGTACATCCCGCTTTCCGCACCCTGTGGATTCTTAGCCGGGCTCGTCTCGTAGTACGCACGCTCGAACCAATCAGAGCACCATTCGGTGACACCACCGACGATGTCGTAGAGTCCGAAATCGTTCTGCTTGAACTTGCCGGCTGGCCCCGGACCCTCGGGAGTATTGAAGCGCGCCTTTTTATTGGGGGATTCGTCGCCCCAGGGATAGTCCTTGCCGTCTAGCCCACCACGAGCGGCGCGCTCCCACTCGGCTTCGGTGGGCAGCCGCTTCCCTGCCCACTCGCAGTAGGAGTTTGCGTCGTCCCAGTCAACGTTGTGAACCGCGTAGTTCTCCTTGCTCTCCGGAACGTCGCCACCGAGCCAGTGGTAGGGTGGCGTGCGATTCGTCGCCGTGACGAACTTTGCGTACTCCGCCTGACTCAACTCGTGGGCGTCGAGGTAGTACGCATCGACTTCAACAGCGTGAATCGGGCGGTCATCGCGCAACGCCAGCGGACGCATGCCCGCGGTATCGTCGCTGGTTGTATTGGTCCGGCCCATTCGAAATTCGCGGGCGGGAATCAGTACCATGCCGGGCTCTCCCGCGAACGCGAGGCCGGCCGTGAGGAGTAGGGTCGGCAGAATGCGACTGCCTGTCACCTAGACGAACAGCTCCGCAATCTCGTCGTCGACACACATCTCGGTGGCACCGAGATGATCGACATAACGGTACGCGCGTTTTGACGGCGTATCGAGAATTTCCTTGCGCCAGTCAATGCCGAGCGCTGAGAAGACGGAGGCGTAGATGTTCTCGGTCTTCGGTTGCAGGCGGTATTTCCAGCCCGTCTCGACAACTTGCTCGCCGCGTGAGTCGGTCTGGCCGATGATGCGGCCGCCCTTGATGCCGCCGCCGGCGAAGAGTCCAATGTAGGTCTTGTTGTAGTGATGGCGGCCCTGAACGAGGTTCAGCTTGCCGGGTATGCGTCCAAACTCAGTTGGGACGACAACCATGGTTTCATCGAGCAGCGTCTCGCCCGGCGAGTGCTTCGACGGCGTCGTGGCGAGATCGCGCAGCAAGTTGGCAACCGCGCGGTCGATGTCATTGCAGTGAATGTAGTGATTGGAAGCGCGCGAATGGTCCCAGATGTATTTGTGGTGGTCCCAACCGGAATGCTTAATGTGGATGTAACGGGTACCGGCGTCGGCCTGGATCAGGTTGCGGGCCAATAGGCAGCCGAGGCCGACCTCGTTTTCGCCGTATCGTTTCTTCTCGTCCTCGTCGGGAGTGAGCGCCTCGGGCCAGCGGCTGTCGCCGAGGATGCGATAGGCGTCATCTTGAAAACTACGGAAGGCGTTTGGCGCGCGGCCACGCTTGCCGCGATCTTTGTCGACGCCCTTTTCGAGATCGTTCAGCAAACGGAAACGCTCTTCGAGCAGTGCTAGCGCCTCGCCCTTAGCCGCGACGCTTCCCGCGCCTGCCTTGGCGTTGATATCGAGCCCTGAATAGCGCGGATGCAAAAAACCGCTAGGGAGCGCGAGGTTCTTGAGATTGCAACTGACGTAGGTCGGGAAGGTGTCGGACTCCTTGCGTTGCGATTCAAGTTCGTAGGAGACAACCGAACCGACCGGAGGAATCTCGGCGGCCTGCGCCGGGTTCAGCGGACGCCCGGCGCGCGTGTAGTACTCGCCGCGGAAGTGAACCATCTCGTGGCTCTTGAACGTGCGTACGATTGAGACCTTGTCCATCTCGGACGAAAGCTCAGGGAAGAGGCGATAGGGCAGGTAAAGGTCGCTGCGAACTTGGCGTACGTCGAAGTCTGCCTGGGTGCCCTCGTCCTCTTTGAAATCGAAGGTGTCGACATGCGAAATCGCGCCGGCGGCCCCGACGACGATGCAGTTACGAGCGGTGCCGCGCGGATTCGCGCGGCTGGCGGCGCGAATCCGCGGCGGCCACAATGCGGTCTCCGCAAAAGCGCCGAGTAGACTCAGAGTGCCGTATTTCACCGCGTCTCGGCGTGTCGGAATGATGTCACGTACGGTCTTCATCTTCGTCTCCTCCGTGCCTGTTTGCTCATCATTCACAGTCCTAGTAGTTGAACAAAAACTCAGGCTTGTTGAGTAGCGCCCACTGCAGGTTTTCAAGGCCCTGGGTGCGGTCTTTACCAAGCGCCGTAAGCGCGACATCCATCTCCGCGGGAAGAGGGTCGCGCGATAGCGTCGACAAGTAGATTCGGTTGATCAGCCCACGGTCGAGGGCGGCGTCAACGGTTTTTTCGTTGGTTGCGTACCAGTCGCCGTTGCCAGCGCATCTTCAACCAAAATTCGATCTTCCGCGCGGCGGCTGAGCAGTTGATCGACGCGGCTGTTGCCCTCGGCTTTGACGCGATCGAGCACGACCTCAGAGTTCATCAGCAGCATCGCTTGCAGCGCCGATGTCGGCGTACGCGAAGGCATCTCGTCGCGGCTCTGTTGCCCGAAAGCGCGAAGAAATTCAGCGACCTCAGTCGTGACGTATGCCGGGTCAATCAGCTCCATCGCCATGCCTGTAACGGTCTCGCCCTTCACTTACGCGCCGGGCTTCGACGTGGCGACAGTGATCGCGTCGTGCATTTCAGGGCCAGATAGGATGCGCACAAACTTGCGCGGGTAGTAGCTCGCGTACTCAGGCTTCCACTCGCCGTCAAACTTCGACGAAAGCTGATAGGCGCTCGACTTCATGATCGTGCGCACGAGGTGCTCGAAGCTCAAGTTCACCTTCTGGAAATCTTTGGCGAGGTCATCGAGAAGGTAGGGGTTTGAGGGCTGAACGGTCCAGCCGTCTGGAATGTCTTGGTCGGGGTAGTAGCGCGCGAGGTCAAAATCCTCGACTTGCTCAACGATGCCGAAGCCCATCAGTTCAGACCAGATACGGCTCGTCGTCGCGCGCGCGAATTGAATGTCTTCGGTGATAAAGCGTGCCAGTTCGTCTCGCGGCAGGCGCTCAGGGTTCGCAGCCTTGCCATTGAGAATGAACGTCGGCGTGTTGTCGCCGCCCCAGCGCGGCACGCGGACGATACTTTCGCCCTTCGTGGGATAGCCCGGCTCGACGTCATCGACCGTGTATTCGGTATTCGCCTGGAAGCCGTTCTCCCAGTTCACAAGCATGCGCGTCTTGCCGAAAAACGACGCTTGCTGGAAGAAGTTCTCGCGCGTCTTGCTGGTTAAGAAAAGGTTGACCTGCTCGAGATGGTGCGCGCCGTCGTGGCATGAGATGCAGCCCATATTGACGCCGAGCAAGACCTTGCCTTAGGTGACGGTGAACTCGTCGATCGCGTCGGCACGATTGACAAGGTCGTGGGCGTCAGGTTGCTCGGGGTCATCGAGCGCCTTGACGAAATCGCGCGCGAAATAAAGCGCACCAGGGGAGGAATGGCTGCTCTTGCCACCCTGCGTCAACAGGTCGGTGACGACGTCTGCGTAGGAGCGGTCGAGTCGTAGCCACTCTTCGATCCAGTAGTGGAAGAGATTCTTGCCGAAGCCCATGCGGTTTCCCGCACGGAAGAGGTCTTCGAAATAGTACGACCAACGTGCGACAAGTTCGTCGCTCGCGACGAGGCGATCGATCAGCTTGTCGCGCTTGTCAGCGTCGGTGTCTTCGAGAAAAGCAACGAGGTCCCCGACTTCGGGAATTCGGCCGGTGGCATCGAGGTAAGCGCGTCGCAAGAACTCGCGGTCGTCAGCGAGCGGCGAGTGCGGAATGTTGTCTTCGGCGATGCGTCCGAAGATGTGTTCGTCGATGAAATTGCGGTTCTCAATCGGGTCGTCGGTTGAACCGATGCCCGGGCGCACGCCGGCGACTTGTTCCGTCAACTCGCCGATCGCCTTTGAGGCGTCGCGGACACCGGCTTCGGCTGCGCGATGCGCCCGCTTGGCGCGTACATCAGCGTCAGGCGTTAGATCCTGGGCCGCTAGGCCGGAGGCGGCCACTATAACCAATGACGCCGCAATCGTCATGTATCTTATTGTGCCTTACGGAATATCTGGACGCGCTTGCCGTTGACTTCCGTGACGTACAAGAGCCGTGCTTCGTCGTAAGCCATCAAGTGCGGAAGCTGCAAGGTTTCAGGCGTTCCCCACTGCGCGGTCATCTGGCCGCTCTTCAAATTCAGGTGGCTAATCGTGTGCACATCGCCGTCGCTACCGAGTAACTCATCGTCCTCGACGGTCGCGCCTGGGATGACGGCGCCTCGCTGCTGGCCGACTAGCGGGCAAACAGAGATTAATAACAAAATTGAAAAAATCAACCCCTTAATTCCCATTGAAATGCACCTTCCAGATTTTGACATCTGATATTTTAGACGTAAGGTTAATCGAGCAGCAGCCACTTCTCGTTCTCAACGGGCTTTAGCGGATATTGATCTCCACCAGATAGATAGCTGTGATCATCCGGCCCGCGCTGACCTTCTCGTGGCTCGAGTAGTAGGAAACCAGGGCGCGGCCGGAACTCAATTCGACGAACCCAGGATAGGAATTATCGCCGCCGCTCGGTAATGTCGCGAATTCCGTAAGCTGTTCCGAGTCCAACCAATAAAGCGCCGTAACCGGGTCGGTGCCCGCGAGCATCCGCCGTCCACCGACCAGAAAGCGCCCATTCCAACTTGCCAATAGTGGGCCACCAACATAGCGCCCAAGGTCAGTACGCGTCCAGCGACTATACGGAGGCTTCGACCGGCACAATTCCGCGTTCCGTCGCCCGCCGCCGCGTGCCACGGCGGTCACACTTCCGTCGGAGGCGAATAAGAACGCTGTTTCGTTCCCCCAGTCCGATTGAAACAGGCCGGCGGTGCGCCATCGCAGGCCGTCATCGCTGGCGAGCATGGCCGATTCGACAATCGCGTCGCGCTCCTCGCGAGTGGACGTTTCGGCAAATCCCTTCTTGCGCCGCCCGCAAAGGTAGGCCCTGCCGGCATGCGTCGCGGCTCGCCAAATGTAGTGCCCGTAGGTGCCCTCCAGCATCTGTGGCCCTTGCCAATCAGTGCCGTCGCTCGTCCAAGCCGCGTAGCCGAGCTGTTGGTTCATCAAGTAGCGCTCGGGCGAACGCTCACCGCAATACCAAGTGCCGCTATAAACGAACAAGCTGTCGCGAAAAACCAAAAAATGTGGGTCGCGCACGTCGCGCAATGCCACGCGAAAGCGATGCACCTCACGCCACGACTGGCCTTCGTCGTCGCTGGCCAGTACCAAGATCGACGACGTCGGATGCACCATGTGTCCGTCGGGACAGGTGCGAAACGTCAAGTACAGCCGCCCCTGGAAGCGAGCCAAATCCGTAAACGCATTGTGCTCGCCATTATGAAAAACGCGCCGGACGGAGGCCACATTCACGCTCGGGCCCTGTGCGCGGCCGCTCGAAAGCAGAGTACCCGCGAGAGAAACTTGGAATGAGCGCCGCGTCCACATGGGCACCATTATTAACGCAGCCCGTCGAGTTGTTCGAGTATGTCCCGGGCCGCCGTGAACGTCGGGTCTGCCTTGAGCGCCGCAGTCAATTGATTGCGTGCCTCGGCATAACGTCCGGACTGCGCCAGGATGATCGCAAAGTTATAACGAGCCTCGGCATAGTCGGGTCGGCTGCGGATCGCCTGCTTCCAATGAAACTCCGCGTCGGCGGTTTGATCCCACGCTGCGTGAGGTGAAGATAGGTGCGGGCGTGATTGCCAGATCCCGTGAGGTGGTGGATCTCTTTCTCTACGACGTTGGTCGGGCCGCCGGCGATGTCAGTTTGATGCGGCCGCTGATAGTACCGACCCTCGCGCTCAATTATCGTGTAATACCGATCCGACGGGCGATGGTAGTAAGGCCGATCGCTGCCAACGTGGCCGTCCATCGTCGCGGCGTTTGCCGGGTAAAAAGAACGCGCCATGCCAGTGTGACGGTAGGTCTCCGAGACATCCGCGTGGCATTCATTGCAGACTACTGGGTCTATATAGACGCCTGACTGCTGCTCCGGCGTGGGTGGAATCGGTCGCCCACACGCCAGCGCAATCGCCGAAACCACGACCGCCGCGAGCAGCCAGGCGAGTCGCCCTTCAGAAGGCCCGATCGACGAGTTGAATGACTGTAAGATCTGTCGCACTTGGTTGACGAATTAGTGGCGCGGCGCGCTCCATCTGCGAGTCGTTCCCATTGTGTTCAGCGCCGACTGTCGAGTGCAACTCTTCCGCGGCGCGATACAGGCACTGGTGAGCTGCCTCTAAGCCGAACCACGTAGCGAAGATTGAAACTCACGTACCCTATACCAGAAGTCGCCCAAATAGTACAGTTGTTCTACCCCGAAATGGGAAATTTTCTAAAAAAGCTGTACCGTGGGTCGCTCGCGCAAGACATGGTCGAGTACGCCTTGCTCGCCGGCTTCATTGCACTTACAATCGGCGGCACCTTTCCGATGGCCGGTAGACCGATGCTCAAGATCGTCAAGCGCCTAGGGACGCTCTTGGCGTTAGCGGCCGGCGGGTCGCAACAGTTTAACTGCTGACATAGACATTTGCCGCTCGGAGGCGCGAAGCTGAAAGCTCGGTTCCCGCCC
This sequence comes from Bryobacterales bacterium, assembly GCA_965247305.1. Classification (GTDB taxonomy): domain Bacteria; phylum Acidobacteriota; class Terriglobia; order Bryobacterales; family UBA6623; genus CATQHP01. The sequence continues at coordinate 2,015,266 of OZ252030.1, forward strand.
CTTGACGCCCCACTTCGAAATCCTGGCGGAATGCCCCGTCACTCGCGCTAGAGCGGGCCTGCTGCATACAGCGCACGCCACGGTAGAAACCCCAGTCTTCATGCCCGTCGGCACGCAGGGGACGGTCAAAGCTCTGACTCCCAAGCACCTCCGCGAAGAACTCAACGCGCAGATTATCCTGGGCAACACCTATCACCTTTACTTGCGGCCGGGACAGGACCTAATCGCGGAATTCGGCGGCCTGCATTCGTTTATCAACTGGCCGAACGCGATTCTTACCGATTCCGGCGGCTATCAGGTCTTTAGTCTGGCCGGCTTGAGAAAGGTAAGTGAAGAAGGCGTCGAGTTTCAGTCTCACCTCGATGGCTCAAAGCATTTCTTCTCACCGGAATCCGTCGTCGACACGCAGGTCGCTCTAGGCAGCGACGTGATGATGGTGCTCGACGAATGTACTGAATACCCCGCCGAACAATCGCGAGCCCGTCAATCGATGGAGTTAAGTATCCGCTGGGCCGAGCGCGCCTTTCGTCAGCGGCGTGACCGACACGGCGCCTCAACCCAATTACTGTTTCCAATCGTGCAGGGCTCGATGTACCCTGACCTGCGCCGCGAGTGCGCCACCCGCCTGTTGGAACTCGACGCCCCGGGCTACGCCCTCGGTGGTCTTTCGGTCGGCGAACCTCGCAACCTCAGCTACGAAATGGTCGGCGCCACTGAAAACATTTTGCCCCGCGACAAACCGCGCTACGTCATGGGCGTCGGCATGCTCGAGGAACTCGGCGAATACGTAGCCCTTGGCGCCGACATGATGGACTGCGTTTTGCCAACCCGCAACGCACGTAACGGATACCTGTTTACAAACAGCGGAAAGGTCGTCATGAAGAACGCCGTACACGCGCGCGAATACTCGCCCCTCGACCCTACATGCCGGTGCTACACATGCCAAAACTTCTCTCGAGCCTATCTGCGGCACCTGTTCATCTCAAAAGAATTGCTCTTCAACACGCTAGCCACGCTCCACAATCTACATATGTACCTTGACAGGATGCGCCAAATTCGAGAAGCTATTCTCGTTGGAGAGCTTCCAGCCTATCTTCAACAAATCCGTTCTACGACATGACGGCCCTGCTGGAGTAGTACTACCAGGGAGCGTATCGTAAGAGAGACGGATTGAAGAATCTAGGGTATAGTGTCTAGGATGCGTCGGTGCCAGGGTGCCGGCGGCCTAGTGGGCGGTTGAGAGCCAATTCAGGGACTACGGACGGTTTTGTACGCTTCCATTCAACTCGGACTAGAAGGCGCTGCGCCTCGCCCGGCACTGCTGTTGCAGTTCGCGGAGTCGCTCGGTCCGCTGCTTCCAATTATATTGATGATGGGCATTTTCTATATGCTCGTCATCATGCCGACCCGCAAGCGCCAAAAGCGGCTGGAAGAAATGTTGGCCAATCTTTCTTCCGGCGACAGGGTAGTCACTAATGGTGGCATGATTGGAACGGTAGTCGGCTTGTCGGACGCCACCGTGACCCTACGAGTGAAGCCCGATAGCGTGAAACTGGAATTCTCACGTAGCGCAGTCGCTGGAATGGCCGAGGAGCCGCAGAGCTAAGTGCCGCGGAAACACGAAAGATCAGCATGAAAAGTGGATTTGGGACCAAAATTGGCATCACACTCGTCGTTGTCGCCGCCTGTCTCTATCAGGTGTTCGGGCTATCTCCCCGCCCGGACGACGTCAAAGCCCATCTCGCCGACGCCATCAAGCTCGGACTCGATCTCAAGGGCGGCACCCACCTCATTCTGCAAGTGCAGGTGCAAGACGCGCTGAAGTCTGAAGCCGACGCAACAATCGACCGTCTCAAGCGCCGTCTCGGCGCTGACTCGATTACGTATACGTCAATTTCTCGAAACGACCCCGAATCGATCGAAACCGCCGACGAGATCGAAATCACGATAGAAGGCACACCCACGGAACGCGTGGGGGATGTTCGCACGCTCGTTGAAGACGAGGCGCCATCGTGGATCACCAGCAGCACAAGCAGCGACTCGTTTCGCATGAAGCTACGCCCAAGCGAGTTGATCCGCTTAAAGGGCGACACCCTGCTGCAGTCGATGGCCACTATCGAGAATCGCATCAACGGTCTGGGTTTGGCTGAGCCGGTGATTCAGCAGCATGGCCGTGCCGAAGCCGAGCACGAGATTCTTGTGCAGTTGCCTGGCGTCAGCGATCCGGCGCGCGTGATGAACCTACTGCAAATGTCCGCACAGCTTGAGATCTCGTTGGTCAAGGGCGGGCCGTATACGTCGCAGGCCGCCGCACGTTCGGGTAACGGCGGAATATTGCCGGTCAACTCGAAGTTGGCCCACTGGCTTGACCCCGGGCAGTCTAAAGATGAATGGTATTTGCTAGAGCGCACACCCGTCGTGACAGGTCGCGATCTGAGAAACGCTCAGGCTGGTCGAGACACTCAATACCCCGGCCAGTGGCAGGTTGCTTTTAGTCTGTCGCGGCAAGCTGGGCAGCGCTTTGGGATTTTCACCTCAAACAATCTACAGAAGCCTCTGGCGGTAGTTCTCGACAGTCGCATTCAGAGCGTAGCGACGATTCAGTCTCGCATCGAATCCGAGGGCGTTATCAATCAGATGGATGGCCAGCTCGAGGCGACGGATCTCGCCCTGGTGCTACGCGCCGGCGCGTTACCCGCCTCGGTCGTCTATTTGGAAGAACGCACCGTGGGCGCGTCGCTAGGTGCCGACTCGATCCAGCAAGGCATTTCGAGCGCGATTTACGCTGTTGTCATTATTGTGATCGTGATGCTCGTGTACTACAAGATGGCCGGCATCAACGCAATCATCGCGTTATTCCTTAACTTGCTGATTCTCATGGCGGTACTTAGCGTGTTCGAGGCCGCTCTGACCCTGCCGGGAATCGCTGGCATCATTCTGACAATCGGCATGGCTGTCGATGCCAACGTCCTGATATTTGAGCGTATTCGCGAAGAACTACGTGAAGGTAAGGCCGTCGTAGCCGCGCTGAACGCGGGCTTCGGGAAAGCGTTTCTCACCATCATTGACACGAATCTGACTACCATCATCGCGGCTGCCTGCCTGTTCCTATTTGGCAGCGGTCCGGTGAAGGGATTTGCCTTGACCCTGGCGATTGGCCTGCTGGCCAATCTATTCACTTCGGTTTTCGTGTCTCGACTGATTTTTGATTTAAACCTGTCCCGCAAACAACAGGTGGAGGAACTGAGTATCTAAAAAGTACTAGGACTCTTCCATCGAATTCGTCGACCCGGCCGGAGCTCCGCCCTGAATAGCGGTTGGCGGACTTTTCGAAGGAACTTTTATATACTCGCCGGTGTCTAGGGTTATCGAACCGGAGCGCGGCGATATGAGCACTCGATGCAACTGCTTTCAAAGACGAATATCGATTTCCTCGGTCACCGCAAGACCTTTCTCGGTCTTTCGCTGGTGCTTTTAGTGGCCGGGGTAGTGAGTGCAGCTTTGAACGGCGGACTCAAATTTGGCATTGACTTCAAGGGCGGCACGCTGGTGTACGCGAAGTTTAAAGATGCCCCCAACGTCGAAGCCGTTCGGGCCGCCTTGACCTCAAAAGGTCTATCGGTGGCGACACTACAGCCCTTCGTGGAAGGGCCAGACTCTCACGAGTTAAAGATAGACCTCGACTTGGCCGGGGATGTCGTAGAGACCTCCGGAAAGACGCAGGTCATCGAGACTTTGCGAGAACTCTATCCGCTCGAATCCGACAAACTAGATTTCAACAACGCCGGTCTTGAGTCGCTGGTTCAAGAGCTTTATGGCAACGCGAAAATCCAGGCGGCAGGCCTGACCAGAGAAGAAGTTACACAGCAGGCCGAAGCGCTCCTTGGCGAGCGCGATTCAAATCATTCCGGGCTGGTAAAAGATTTTTCTGAGTTGGGTTCCGTTTCGGGCGTGAATCCTGATACAATGTCCGCGCTCCAAGAAGAGACCGCCCTCGGCGGGTTCGCGATTCGCGGTATCGAAGTAGTCGGTCCAAAAATCGGTAAAGAACTGCAGTGGGTAGCCATTCGGGCAACACTATTCGCGATGGTCGGTATGCTAATCTACATCGCGTTCCGTTTCGAATGGATCTACGGACTAGCCGCCGTCGCGGCGGTATTTCACGATGTTTTCATCACTCTCGGCTTTTTTTCTATCTTTGGACGCGAAATCGAGTTGACAGTGATCGTCGCTTTGTTGACACTAGTGGGCTACTCCATGAATGACACGATCGTCATCTTCGATCGGGTCAGAGAGAATCGCAAATTGACGAGGCGGCTGAATCTGACGGAACTTTTGAATTTAAGTATCAACCAAACCCTGAGCCGGACGGTTCTGACATCGGGGTTGACGTTGATTGCCGTACTGTGTTTATTTATCTTCGGTGGGGAAGTCCTGCGCGGCTTGTCGTTTGCCCTCGTGGTCGGCGTGCTCGTTGGAACTTACTCATCGATCTTTATCGCCAGTCCGATTCTGCTGTGGGGTCAGGGACTGAGCGCAGCCAAGGCGCCGAACGAGAAGAGGGCGAGGAGGAACTAGACTACGGGCCGCGAGCTCGAAGCGAGGTTTAAGAATTATGTTTGAAGACAGTTTGATGGAAAATCACCTTAAGAGTACGAGCCGCTTGGCGGTGGCTGTTTCAACCGGGCTGCAGCTTGGCTTGGTAGGATTTGCGTTCTTGATCCCGCTGCTCAATTACTATGAGCTGCCGGCGACCGACCTAGTCAGCTTCTTGGCGGCGCCGCCGCCGCCGCCGCCGCCGCCGCCGCCGGCTGCCGCGATCGTACAGAAGATAATTCCGCGCGAGTTTGATACAGGTAATCTGACGCAGCCCGTCGCGATTCCCGATCAAGTCGCGATCATCGACGAAGATTACCAGCCGCCCAGCGCAGGCATCGCCGGCGTCATAGGTGGTGTTCCCGGCGGCAACATAGGCGGCCAGCTAGGCGGCGTGATTGGCAGTATCATCTCGAACGCTCCGACTATCGCCCCGCCACCACCACCACCACCACCGGTCAAGAAGAAGGCGCCCCCGAAGCGCATCCGCGTTGGTGGAAACGTCGCTAAGGCTCGGCTGTTGAGGCAAGTTCGGCCGCAGTACCCACCACTTGCCCGTCAGGCTCGCATTCAGGGCACGGTCAAGTTGTCAGCCGTAATTGCTAAAGACGGTACGATTCAAAAGCTTGAAGTTACGAGCGGCCATCCGCTGTTGGTCCCATCTGCGTTGGCCGCCGTAAAACAGTGGCGTTACAAGCCCACTCTGCTCAACGGCGAGGCTGTGGAGGTTCTTACAAATATCGACGTGAATTTCACCCTCAGTGGTTGAGTGCACGTCAAAGATTGCTCTTTGAGGGCGGATCGTTCGGGTCGCGTAGGCTCCGGACGCGCTAAGAACTCTCGTTGGGCGTAATTGAGTCGGTCTACGAAGTCAAAATTTGTTGGTATAGGAGGAAGAGTACATGTTTACTCAGTTTTCAGTTACGGCATTCCTGCTGCAGCAGGAGATCGGATTCGATATGATCTCGATGTGGAACCAGATGGGATTTGCCGCCAAGGCTGTCGTCGTCGTCATGTTCCTAATGTCGGCATGGTCTATCGGTGTAATGATTGACCGCGCATTGGCGTTCGCCGCTGCGAAAAAGCAGTCGCGCGCCTTTGCTCCCGCTGTTGCGGGCGCCCTGCGCGAAGGCAAACTCGAAGAAGCGATCAAGCTTGCTGACCGTTATAAGAAAAGCCATTTGGCGAAAGTCGTTACGGCCGGCCTGTCGGAATTCAAAGCGCACGAAGACGGCGCCGATATTCCGGGGGGAACAGTGGAGTCGTCACAGCGCGCCCTCGAGCGCGCCCACGCAATCACTCACGCTGAGCTAAACCGCGGCCTGAGCGGTCTGGCCACCATAGGCTCGACTGCCCCGTTTGTCGGCTTGTTCGGCACTGTCGTCGGTATCATCAATGCCTTCCAGGGCATCTCGCAAGAGAAGTCGACCGGTCTAGGCGCTGTCGCCGGCGGTATCTCCGAAGCTCTCGTCGCGACCGCCATCGGTCTCTTCGTGGCGCTGCCCGCGGTGTGGATGTTCAACTACTTCAACTCCAAAGTTGAATCGTTTGACGTCGAGATGGACAACTCGAGCTCCGAGTTGATCGACTACTTCCTCAAACGTTCCGCCAAGAAAGGCTAAATTTGACACGTAGACCGGCGGAGTTGAGCCGCTGCCGCCGTTTGGACTAGAATGACGGACAGCGGCAGCCGCCGCATCGAGAGGAAGATATGGCAGAACGACGGGGCAAGATGTCCGCAATCAATGAAATCAATGTCACGCCGATGGTTGACGTGATGCTCGTCATGCTGATCATCTTTATGGTCATCACGCCGATGCTTAGCAAGGGTGTTAGCGTCGACATGGTGCGCACTCGTAACCCAATCGCGATGGACGAGGCCGACGCGGAAGACGCGCTCGTCGTAGCGATTACCCGCGACGGACAGACCTTCTTGGGAAGAGAGAAAATGGAACTCGAGGATCTGGCGCAGCAAATCAGTGATGTGATCAGCAACCGCATTGACAAGACTGTCTACTTGAAGTGCGACGCTCGCTCGAAGTACGATGTCGTCGTTAAAGTCGTGAACACCATCCGCACGGTGGGCGTCGATCAAGTGGGCCTGATCACGGAAAAAGAAGAACCAGGAAGTGCTCGCCGCAGGGGTGGCTAGTACGGTGCGTTTGAGAATTCACGGATGAGAGCTGGAGGAATTTGAATTATGAGTATCTCAGCAGGAGGAGCGGGCGGCGTCAAGGGCGCTCCGAATATCAACATGACCCCGCTGATCGACGTATTGTTGGTTCTTCTGATTATCTTTATGGTGATCACGCCGCTGACGCCGAAAGGTCTGGAGGCGCTCGTGCCGCAGCCGAATGAAGACGACCAGCCGCAAGAAGTGCAGCCGAATGCTCGCACCGTCGTTGTTTCCGTAAACGCCGACCGCAGCATCATGATCAATCGTGACCCGTCGAGCCTCGACGCACTCGAGGAGCATCTGCGCGACATCTTCAAAACGCGTGCGGAGCGAGTGATGTTTGTACGTGGTGCTCCGACTCTGGACTACCGCGATGTGGCCTACGTTATCGACATTGGAAAAGGTGCCGGGGTCGACAAGATCGGACTATTGACGGAGGAGATCCAATAGGGGTCCGGGCATCGACTGCGTACGATGGTACGCTGTGTTGATACCGAACTACTTTTGACGGAGTTTATCGATGACGAAGACAAGGATCATTCCCATCGCAAGCCTAGTGATCGCGCTTTGCAGCTTCGGCTGTTCGAAGCAGGTCAACTATTTGAAAGCTCGCGCCGCACTGAACAGGGGCGTCCAGTCTTTCGCGGCGGCAAATTATGAATATGCGGCCGAGCAGTTCGAGATAGCAACCGAGTTAGACCCGTCGCTGTCGGACGCGAAGGTCTATTGGGCGTATTCGAACATGATGCAGTTCATTCCCGGAGTGGAGTCGCCTGAGAACACTGCGATTGCCGAGAGAGCCCTCGACGGTTTCAAGTCGGTACTTGAGGATGATCCGACGAACTCGACCTCGCTCCAGAGTGTCGCTTCACTCTACTTCCAGATGAAGAAGTTCGATGTCGCGAAGGATTGGCATCACAAGGTCATTGCGGCGGAGCCCGAGAACAAAGAGTCGTTCTATACCATCGGGGTGATCAATTGGACCCAGTCGTATGAACCGCGGCTTCAGTTGCGCGCCGACCTAGGCATGGAACAGGCCGACCCCGGCCCGATCAGCGACGCGGAACAGCGCGAAGAGTTAGGCGTTGAACTCGTTCCGGTAATCGACGACGGGCTGCAGAGCCTCGAGAAGGCGCTGCAGATCGATCCGGATTACACCGACGCCATGGCCTATACCAACCTACTACTTCGTGAGCGGGCTGACTTTGCCGAAACGAAAGAGGAGTACGAAGGGTATCTCGCGAGGGCCGACGATTGGGTCCAGCGCACGCTAGACACGAAGAAGCGTCTCGCCGAAGAAAGCACGTTCAACCAGTTCGCCGCCGAAGAGTAAAGTCAGTCTTCCGGCTAACGAAGCAACCGTATAATAAACCCTGGAGCCGACTACGGCCCCAGGGTTTTTACATTTCGAACGCACCTTTCGTCCAGAGGCATGACCGCCTGACTCATGTCCACACCGTTGCCGCCTCCAGAGTTAGCGACTCCCTCCGAGGGTGGTGCGGGCCGCTTTGAGGAGCTGCTCGCAAAGGTCACTCCATCTCGTCGTAAAAGCGACTCCGCTCTTCTAAAGCGAGCCTTCAAATTCGCCTCCGAGCATCACGCGGGGCAGAAGCGTAAGTCCGGCCAACCCTACATCGTGCACCTCGTCGAGGTTGCCAATCTGCTGGCGGACATGCGCCTCGATGGCATTACTTTGGCAAGCGGTCTTCTTCATGACGTCGTCGAAGACACCCCCGTCACAATCGAACAAGTTCGCAAGGAGTTTGGCGCTGAGATCGCCTTGTGCGTTGACGGCGTAACCAAACTCGGGCGACTGCAGTTTCGGTCATCCGAAGCCCGCCAAGCTGAGACGTTTCGCAAGATGCTCCTTGCGATGATCGACGACATCCGTGTAATTCTCGTCAAGCTAGCCGACCGCATCCACAACATGCGCACGCTGAAGTTTCTCGACCCCGAGAAGCAAATGCGCATTGCTCTCGAAACTCGCGAAATTTACGCCCCTATCGCCCTCCGCCTAGGGATGGGCAAAGTGCGCAGCGAGCTTGAAGATCTCTCCTTCGCTGTACTCGAACCGGATGACTTTCGGAGTATCAACGATCAAATCGAGTCGCGACGCGAATCGAGCCGAGGATTTCTGTCGGAGATACAGCGTGAGCTTGAAGAGAAGCTTGCTCAAGCCGACATTCCGGCGCGGCTAGAAGGTCGCATCAAACGCGGTTATTCGATTTTTCAGAAACTCAATCGCCAGAACGTAACCATCGAACAAGTCTATGATCTACTTGCTCTGCGCGTAATCACTGATACCAAGAGCAATTGCTACGCCGCCTTAGGCGTGATCCACTCGCAATGGCGCCCGCTACCAGGACGTATCAAAGATTTCGTGGCGATGCCTCGCCCGAACCTCTACCAGTCGCTGCACACCTCGGTAATCACCGACGAAGGTCAGCGATTTGAAGTGCAGATCCGAACTGAAGACATGCATCGCATGGCCGAAGAGGGCATCTGCGCGCATTGGAAATACAAAGAGGGGCGCACCGGCGCCGCTATGGACGATCGCCAAATGGCCTGGCTCAGACAGCTGGTCGAATGGCAACGTGAAGTCAGCGATCCCGCCGATTTTCTATCGACGCTAAAGATCGAACTCTACCCAGAAGATGTCTACGTCTTCACCCCCAAGGGCAAACTCATCACGCTGCCTCGAGATGCCACTCCGGTGGATTTCGCCTACGCCATTCACACCGAGGTAGGCCATCGCTGCACAGGCGCGAAGATCGAAGGCCGCATCGTCCCGCTTAAGCACAAGTTGAAGAATGGTGACCTCGTCGAAGTCAGCACTCAGCAGAATGCACATCCCAGCCAAGACTGGCTGTCGTTCGTAAAGACGTCCCGGGCGCGCAGCAAGGTCAAGCAGTGGCTCAACGCTCAGCATCGTCGCAAGGCCGCGGAGATCGGCATCAAACTTTTAGAAAAAGAAGCTCGACGAGTCAAGGTCAGCCTCAAATCAATCCCAGCAGCGAAGCTCAAGGAAGTCTGTCACGAATACGGCTGCTCGACGATTACAGACCTGCACGTGATTCTCGGCTACGGGCGATATTCGGTCCGCCAGGTCCTCAAAAAGCTCTTCCCCGATCGGCTCGGTGACGAGCACGCGGCAACCCCATCGCCGACTCTTGTTAGCGTTCCGTCAATGTCCAGACAAACCAAGGCCGACAGCGCCTTGGTGGTCGAGGGCGGTGACGACATCCTCGTCTATCGCGCCCGTTGCTGCAACCCGCTACCAGGTGAAGAGATCGTGGGATACGTCACCCGCGGGAAGGGCGTAGGCGTTCACGCTGGAAGCTGCAACAACGTTCGAAATTTGATGTACGAAGCCGAGCGCCGCATCGATGTCGCCTGGGCACCGGAGGACGACGCTACCTACCAAACCCGCATGACGATTTACGTTGACGACAAGCCCGGCATCCTAAACGACCTCACGGGCATTATTACCGCCGAAGGAGTAAACATCGCCAAGATCGAGTCACGCGGTGAAAAAGCGAACCGTCCGTTCTCGATCGACTTAGTTGTAGAAGTGTCAAATGCCGACCAACTCAACCGCGTATCGCGGGGAATCAGCGGTCTGCCCTGCGTGCGAGAGGTGTCTCGGAGTCGAAGGTTGTAGCCAATCTGTGGACTGCGGACCACGAATTTAGCCCTCGCGCCTAAAGCGAAGCATGCGCCACTCCTCGCGACGCTCAATGCGTTCGATGCCGCAATGCATGCGTTTGTAATGACCCTCGACCTGTTGCTCTTCGTCCTGTGTAAATCCACCCACAAAGCCGCGTCCGCCCGGTCGCAGCACTCGTACAATTTCGTCAGACAATCCCATCGCCGCGTGCGGACTAATATTGGCGATCACCAGATCGAAACTCGCGTCACGGAATCCGCAATTCGCCGCAAGCAACAAATCCGCCGCGAGATCCTCAGCCATTAGATTCTGTTGCGCGAGCCGTAGAGCGACGGCATCGATTTCAGTTCCCACCGCAATCGCCGCTCCCAGCCGCATCGCCGCGATCAGTAGAATCGACGAGCCGGCTCCCAAATCAAGCACCCGATCGCCCGGACGCAGATGCTCCTCTAGCGCAAGCAGACCAAGCTGCGTCGTCGCGTGGTCGCCGCTTCCAAACGCCATGCCGCTGTGCATCCGCAAACGAATGCGGCCCTCGGGCGTTGCTGACTTATCCCATTCGGGCGCCAGAAAAAACTTCTCACCGATTGCAAACGATCGCCACTGTTGTTGCCACTTCGCCTGCCAGTTTTCATCCGCCGCCTCAATCAGTTCGGGCTCGAGATCCGATAGCAGCTCTATGGCTTCCTCGCCGACGGCGCGGTCAGAGAAGTATGCGAGGAACTCCATGTCGCGCTCCTCCAGCCCAATCGTGTCGGTCGCCAACAAGCGCGCCTCAACGTGTTCAGAATCGCGATCCGAAGTTTGGATACGAATGTAGATCACAATTTCGAGCGGACAGGAGGCACCTAGTCCATCAACATCCCACCGTTGATTTCAATCGACTCCCCGACGATGTGCGACGATTCGCCGCTCGCCAAAAATGCGACTACATTGGCCACTTCCGCCGACTCTCCCGCGCGTCCCTGAGGAATCTGCGAGACCATCGCGCTCATTCGCTCTTCGCTAGAAAACCGCTCGTGGAAAGGTGTCAAGATCACGCCGGGGTTCACCGCGTTGACACGGATTCCGTAGCCGATCAGCTCCTTTGCCATGCCCTTTGTCATGCCCGTAACACCCGCTTTCGCCGCCGCGTAAGGCATTGCGCCCGGACCCCCGCCGTTATGCCCGGCAATCGACCCCAAGTTGACGATCACCCCCGAGCCACGTTCCTTCATATGGGTTGCCGCCGGTTGGCTAACCCACAGCACGCTTCCCATGTTGAGATTCATCACACGTGCCCAAAACTCGTCCTCGATTTCGAGCACCATTCGGCGGTCGACCAGCGAACCCGCGTTGTTGACGAGTGTGTCGATCCTTCCCGCCTTTTCGAGCACCTCGCCAACCAGGCGACGGCACGCTTCCGGCTCTGAGACGTCGGCCTGAAACAGCCACGCCGTGCCCCCAGCCGCTTCGATTTCGGCCACCACGCTCTTCGCGGCGTCCTCGCTCGTGTTGTAGTGAACCGCGACTTTTGAACCGCGCCGCGCGAGCTCAACCGCCGTAGCGGCCCCGATACCCAGCGATGCCCCCGTGACCAAAGCGACATGAGATGATGGAAAACTTGCCATAGGAAACAATTTTAGCTTCACTAGAGGATTCCATGTCTCACGCCAAGAAATTCCCGAACTACATCGATGGAGAGTGGGTCACTTCCGACCGCACATTCGACAATCTCAACCCGGCTGACACCGACGACTGCGTGGGCGTATTTTCCAAAGCCAACCAAGCCGATGTGAACGTCGCCGCGAGCGCCGCTCAAGAAGCCTATCCTGCCTGGGCGGCGATGAACGCTCCCGCTCGCGGAAAATACCTATACAAAGTTGCAGACATTCTCGAAAGCAATCTCGGCTCGCTAGCTCGCGAGATGACTCGAGAAGAAGGAAAGACGGTGCCCGAGGCAACCGGCGAAACGATGCGCTCGATCAACATCTTTCGCTACTTCGCTGGAGAAGGTTCGCGCATGCCCGGCCACCTGGTGCCCTCCGAGCGCGACCGCGTCTTTATGTACGCCTTGCGGCGGCCCCTGGGGGTTGTTGCTCAAATCAACCCATGGAATTTTCCAAGCGCCATTCCGGCCTGGAAGCTAGCCCCCGCGCTCATTGCCGGTAATACCGTATTAGTGAAACCGGCGACCGCCTCGCCCTTAAGTGGCTGGCGTATTGCGGAAGCCTGCCACGAAGCCGGAATCCCCAAGGGAGTAGTGAATTTCATCTGCGGTTCGGGTGCGGAAGTCGGCGACGCGTTTGTTAGTGCCGAACACGTCAAGGCCGTCTCGTTCACCGGCTCGTGCACCGTAGGCCATGCGCTACACGCCCAGGCATCAGCCCGCCGTCTGCGCATCCAACTAGAAATGGGCGGCAAGAATCCGACTATCGTTCTCGCCGACGCTGATCTCAATAAGGCCGTCGGCAGCACCGTGAACGCAGCGATGTTCTCTACGGGCCAAAAGTGCACGGCCACCAGTCGCGTCATCGTCGAAGACGGCATCTATGACGAATTTGTATCCGCCCTCATCGCCGCCGTCAAAGCGCTCAAAGTCGGTAACGGCTTAAACGAGGGCGTACAGATTGGACCCGTGATCGACCAGGCTCAGCTCGACATCAACGCAAAGTATTGCGAAGTCGCGCAAGGCGAGGGTGCAAAGCTCGAATGCGGAGGTCATGTTCTAGACGATGGTGAATACGCCAAGGGATTTTTCTTCGAGCCGACGGTTTTCAGCGGTGTAACCGAAGACATGCGCATCGCCCAAGAAGAAGTTTTCGGACCCGTGCTGGCAGTCTTGCGCGCCTCCGACTTCGAAGACGCCATGCGCATTGCGAACAAAGTAGAGTTCGGTCTGTCGGCATCGATCCAGACCCAGAACGTCTCCCGAATCTTCGACTACATCAACCAGATCGAAGCCGGCCTAATCACAGTGAATCTGCCAAGCGCAGGCGTCGAGTACCAGCTGCCATTCGGCGGAACGAAAGAATCGAGCTTCGGTCCCAAGGAACAAGGTCCCGCGGCCCTAGACTTTTACTCCGACTACAAAACGGTCTACCTCGGATACTAGACCGTTCGCGCACAACAAGCGTTGGCGCCGGCAACTACTAGAGACTGGTTTCCTGAGTCTAGAATCGGAGGCGCGAGCGTAAGCGAGTGCGGTGGCGAAGGAGAGTTCTGGATCACGTTGAACCCGGCCCTGCTGATCAGTCCTCAAAAGGACCCGACTCAGCCAACCCAGTAAACCCGAGCCCCACCGCAAAACCTTAACGGTCGCGCTTCCGAATCAGTGCGGCAAGCGGTCTAAGCCATCCCTAAAAATCCTCTAATCGCAACTCCCGGCGGCCCATTCGTCCGCCGCGGAATCCATGCCGTCCGCCCGCAACAAGTCCACAAGGTTCGCCCGCGCATCGCGGTGACAGGGGTCAAGGTCAAGCGCCCGCCGGTATGCGTGTATTGCTTCGGTTCCACGTCCCATCAATTGCAGCGTCGCACCCTGATTCGCAATAGCGTTCGGCTCTGCTGGGTCGATCGACTCAGCCCTTCGAAACTCGCTAAGCGCAGCGTCGAGGCGCCCGGCATCCAGCAAGAAAACCGCATACTCGATCGCTGCATCAACGTGGCGCGAATCGAGTCGAATGGCCTCTACCAATAGATCTTCTCGTTCGGTGTTCGAGGTCACCGCCCGAGTCAATTGCAACTTTGGACGCACTTTCTCCGGCGACTTGGCGACAACGTCACGCCAAAGCGATTCCTCGGTTTGCCAGACAAGCGCGCGCCCAGTTGTCGCGGCCGCCATCGACAGCACAAGAATCGCCGCCAGCGGCTCAAGTCTCACCTTCCGAAATGCCCGCTGAAAACCCATCGCGAGGGCGGGCGCAAACGCGATCATCGGCAGATACATTCGGCGCTCAGCGATAAGGTCGGCTAGCGGTATCACGCTTGATGTTGGCGCGAGCAATAACAAACCTCCGATGCAGAAGGCTCCAATGCCAAGCCCGCTGGGCCCTCGCGCAAACTTGACGCCTATGACGAGAACCCCGACCACGAGCAGCCACCCCAACCAGGCCCAAACATCGCTGACCTGAGCCAGCGGCCAATCACGATCGAAGTTCTGCGCGAGCGGCCACAGCAACAGCCGCAAGTACTCAGCGATCACGCCGCCCTGAGTGAACAAATACTCGCTCGGAGAAAACCCTTCGACATCGAACGCCACGCCGACATCTGGTGTCACCCGAATCGCGTAGAGTAGCCGCGCGGAAACCCCGACTACGCAAGCGATCATCACGCCGACGGGCTTGCCGATCTTGGACCATTCGAAACTACCGCGCAACCACTCGAGCGCAACGAGCAGCAGCGGAAATACCAACGCCTCCTCTTTCCCCAGCAGCGAGCAACAGAACCAGCCCACCGCAATCCAGCGCCGCCCGTCGAGCCAGCTCCGAAGGCTCAGCAAACAGAACAACGTCGCGATCACCGAAGCCCGCCCGTAAACGTAAGCGACAGGCTCCGACTGCAGCGGATGAAGAGCAAAGATGCCGGTCGCGAGCCAGACCAAGCGCGGCTCCAACAAGCGCTTGAAAACCGCCCATGCCGCTGCGACCGCGCCGAGATGCAGGCTGACGTTCACCACGTGATAACCGACCGCCGCCTTACCACCGAGCTGAAAATTCAACCAGAACGAAACGTAAGCGAGCGACCTGCTGTACGCCAATCCAAAAAACTCAATAGGCACGTCACCCGCCGTCACAATCCGGTCGCTGAACAAGCTGTAATCGTCAAAGTGAAACGACGACCCAAGCGTCGAGGCGTAGGCTAAGAACGTCGCCCCGAGAATCGCCCATGGGCTCGCAAAGAGCCAGGCACGCTCTTTCACCGCCGCCCGGCCTCGAGCAAGACCGCCAGCGTCTGCTCAGCCGCCCGTCTCCAGGTAAATGACGCGGCCCTGCGGCAGCCGGCAGCCACGTTCGCGCGTTGCAGCTCTGGGTCTTCCAAGAGCGCCAGGAGCTTCTCTCGAATGTCGTCGGTCGAGAGCGGATCGAAAAACTGCGCCGCGCCGGATGCGACTTCGCGCAACGGCGGAATATCAGAACACGCTACCGGCAGACCCGCCGCCAGAGCCTCAGCCACGGGCATCCCAAAGCCTTCAAACGTCGACGGAAACACTAGCGCTTCGGCGTACTGAAATAGGGCAACAACAACCTCGCGAGGCTGCCAGCCAAGTAGGTGGACCTTGCCTTCGAGCGTCGGGTGCCGCATGCGTTCGCGAACATCTTCCCAAGCTTTGCCCTTGAGCCCACTCACCACTAGATGTTCGGGCCGGCCCCCCGCCACGAGTTCTTGATAGGCGTTAAGCAACCGTCCCCAGTTCTTGTGGCGGTGAACCGTAGAAACGGCAAGCAGAAACGGCTCGCGCGGAACGCCTGCGTCATCGAGCAACGCACGCCGATTTTCGGTGGACCGCGCAATACCAACGAGCGACGTTTCGACACCATGGCCGATGACGCGAACGCGCTCCGCGGGCACCTCGTACTCCTCGACGATATCGAGCTTCGATTGCTGCGAGACCGCAACTAAAATCCTTGAACGCCGCGCCGAGGCCCACACCGAAGAGTTCCAAGCCCAGCGCTCGAACGTGCCAAAATTTCTCGGCTGTTTCCTGTGCTGCAGATCGTGAATGACGGTGACGCGTCGCCCGCTACTGACCACCGGTGATGTGAACCCGGGCGAAAACAAGACATCCAGATCGTCACGCCAACTCCGAAAAGCTAGCCCCGTCTGCTCGTAAAATAGTCGAACCGGTCGAACCGAAGCCGGGACACCTGTCTCTACCGCATGAAAATTCTTAGCCGTTGGGCAGAGTGATTCATCCGACTCGCGATTGAGGTAAACGAAGTACGCGTTGCGCGAATCAATCGCAGCCAGGGCCGCCAACAGATTGCGAAGATAAATTTCGGTTCCGCCGACTCCGCCAGGAATCAGGTAAAGCGCGTTGACGCCGATACGTAGCCTAGACGGCATACGACTCTAGTGTCTCGCAGCAGGTTTATCGGAGACGGGCTGACCATCCGGGGCGAATCGCGGATAGTAGGCGCGGTAGCCCATCACGCGTGCGATCGGCCCCAACGTCCAGTAAAGAGCTCGCTGCAGGAGTAGCGGTGGGCCCGCCAGCCATGAATCATACCGCGGCGCGAATCGAGACATCTGTAGCAACGCTCGCGGCGCTTCGGAGTTCTCCGGAGCCTCGTCAAAAAAACCATACGCCTGCGTAAGGAATACATCGAACCCTGCAGGCAGCGCGTACTTTTCGTCCAAGGGCCCCATCACGATCGCCGCTTCCGAGTTGGGGTTGAACGGTCGATGAGGAGTACCCGCGGGAATCAAAAATTCTTCGCCGGCACGGAGCTCAATCACCTCGGAGCCGACCTCTAGCGAAATCGCACCTTCCTTGACGATAAAACGCTCTACGAATCCGCTGTGAGTATGCTTTGGTGGCCCGACAGCCCCGGGCAGCAGGGTTAATTCGATCCAGACGAAGCCCGGTGCGCGATGCACGACCCGCTGATGAAATCCCTCGGTCTTGCTCTCGAACTCGTATCCGACAGGAGCGTTGAAGCTTTCCGGCGGGTCCGGTTCGGGCGATACAAAGCGGTCAACAACTGGCGCAATCACGAACACTACCGCCCCAACCAGCCAAGCCGTTTTCCGAACCGGACTCATAGCTCATTCGTATTTCACCATGAAACGGAATCAGTAGATCGTTCTTGGTTTGCCTCGCAACGATCCGTGCCGTACCATAACGAGCAGCATGCGCCGACTCTCGATCCTAATCGCGGTCCTTGCGTGTGGGTCCGGCGCGTCCGCCCAAACCATGGTCTCGGCGATGGCCGGCTACGTTCACCACGTGGAAGGCGAGGTCCTGATTGAGGGTAAGCGCATCCAGCCAAAGCCGGAAGACTTTCTCCACGTCCAAGACGGCCAGGCACTCACCACCCGCGAAGGCCGGGTCGAGCTGATGCTAACACCAGGAAGTTTTCTGCGCTTGGGCCCCAGCTCTGAGTTCGAGATGATCGACGCGGGTCTACTAAGCGCCCGCATGCGGCTGCATTCCGGAAATGCCGTGCTCGAGCTGTATTCGGTCGACGACGGCGAAAATCTGGTGCTTGAGGCCGGCGATTCAGAAATCAAGTTCACGTCCGGCGGCAGCTACCGTATCGATGCGGACGGTGATCACGCCGTCGTCAAGATCAACAGAGGTCAAGCAAAAGTCTCGAGTCAAGAGTTGAAACCTCGCAAGCTCGGCGCCGGCCGCAGCCTCACGTTGCCAATGGACCTGGCGGCGAAGGCTGTGAAGTTCAACCGCTCCGACCCCGATCCGCTCACCGATTGGAGTAAAGTTCGCCAAACGAAATTGCTGGCCATGGCGAGGGCCTCCGCCCGCACGAAGGCCGCGCCGAGCGACTACGGCTCACGAGCCATCCTCGAACTCATGCTGCATCGACAACAAATCGAATCGTCAGCGGCACGCATGCCGCGAAACCGCCAGCCCGAGGGCGCTTGCTGTAGCAACCGTGGCGCCGGGAGCCAAGTTTCGAATTAGTAGCCGGCCACCGCCCGCCGTGGTTGGGCGGATCATTCAAGGGAGAAACTTGAGATACCAGCGAGGCGGCGCGGCTCGGTACTGCGAACGGTTTCGTCCACCAAGTAGCTTGGCGGGCAGCTTGAAAAATCAAGTTTCGAATTAGTAGCGAGCGGCCAATGCGGGTTAATGCTGATAAACTCGACGAACACCCGCAACACCATGAAGAAATTTTTCCTCCTCACGCTCGCTCTCGCTACGGCGCTCGTAGCCGCCGCCCAACAGACCCAAAAACCTAATTTCATCGTCATCTTCGCCGACGACCAGGGTTGGGCGGACCTCGGCGCATATGGCCACCCTGATATCCGCACGCCAAACATTGACCGCATGGCCAGCGAGGGCGTCCGCTTCACCAGTTTCTACGCGGCGCCTTTCTGCGGGCCGTCGCGCGCGGCACTGATGACCGGCTCGTACCCTCCGCGCGCCAGCCTGGCCTTCAACCACGGCCCCAAGCAAACCACCGGCATTCATCCCAACGAAATCACCGTCGCAGAACTACTCAAGACCGAGGGCTACGCCACGCAGATGATCGGCAAGTGGCACCTCGGAGACGCGCCGCGGTTCCTGCCGCACCGCAACGGATTCGACCACTGGCTCGGCATCCCGTTCTCGAACGATATGTGGCGTTACCACCCGGTGATGCCGATCCGTGCGCCCGAAGACGAACGCATGATCTCCGCCCGCGAGCGAGCCGACTTCACCGGCTTCGCGGGAAAGGGAACCTACTACGACCTCGAAAAGGGTCGGGGATTCCCGCACCCGCTCCCGCTAATGAACGATGACGAAGTCGTCGAACTCGACGCCGACCAGCGCAAGCTCACTACGCTCTACACCGAAAAGGCGCTCGAGTTCATCGAATCGAGCAAAGACAAATCGTTCTTTCTCTACTTGCCCCACGCCATGCCGCACGTGCCTCTATTCGTTTCGAACAAGGGATGGGGCCGCTCGCTACGCGGACGCTACGGCGATGTCATCGAAGAAATCGACTGGTCCGTTGGTCAAATCCTCGACAAACTCGACGAGCTAGGAATCGATGACAACACGATGGTCGTCTACACCTCCGACAACGGACCATGGCTGCAGTACGGCATTGACGCCGGCTCGGCCGGACCGTTCAACCGCGGCAAGGCGACAACTTGGGAAGGCGGCATGCGCGTTCCCGGTATCTTTCGCATGAAAGGCAAAATCCCTGGCGGCCGTGTCACTTCCGCGGTCGCCGCCAACATGGATATCTTGCCGACGTTTGCAGCTCTCGCCGGCGCGAAACTCCCCACCGACCGCGTGCTCGACGGACGAGATCTCTGGCCGCTGCTTTCCGGCGAAACCGAGCAGTCACCCCACGAGTATTTTTACTTCTTCGCGGGCAGCGGGCGCGACCGCCCAATCAGGCTAGAGGCGATCCGCCGCGGACGTTACAAACTCCGCCTTGACCCCGACTTTGGGCCGGTCGCGCTGTTCGACCTGTACGCTGACGCCGGAGAAAAATTCGACATCAAAGAGCGTCACCCAGAGGTCTTAGAAAAGCTAACCGCCCAGGCCAAAACGTTTGTCGAGGAGCTCAAGAAAAACACTCGGCCGCTGGGACGCAGCTAAGACCTGTCCCATGACCGCCATTCGATCACACCGACTTTGTCCGCCCACGCCTGCCACTTAGCGCTCAACTCAGCGACCTGCTCGGGATGCTCCTGGGCCAAGTCGCGGGTCTCGGTGCGGTCCGCGTCGAGGTCGTAAAGCTCCCAGCGATTGTCTTCAGGCTTACTCCATTTCGAAACCAGCTTCCACTTGCCTGCGAGCACCGCCCGGTTGCCTTCGTGTTCCCAAAAAATTCCATCCCGCTCGACCGCGGCGCCGTCGGTGATAGTTGGCAATAGACTCTTACCTTCAAGCGGCGTGATCGCATTGTCGTCATACGTCGTCGGATATCCGGCGCTTGCAGCGTCGAGGCTACTAGCCATGATGTCGATCAGATGCCCGTGCTGGTCAGTCCAAGTTCCCGGATTCTTCAACTTCTCGGGCCAATGAACAATCAGCGGCGACGAGATACCGCCCTCGTGCACAAAGTGCTTATATAGCCGGAACGGCGTGTTTGAAACGTTCGCCCAGGGGAAGCCGTAGCTTTGGTATGTCTCTTCGGGACCTGGCATGATCGCTGGGTCGTTTTCGTGGAGAACGTCACGCGTACCGTCAAGCGTTTTCTTAGGGAAGAAGAGAGCGTCGTTCCAACTGTTTGAAAGTTCCTCGGCACAACCGCCGTTATCGGCCAAGAAGAAAATTAACGTATTGTCGAGCTGACCGCCTTCGCGTAGATGATCGACGAATCGCCCGATCGTTGCGTCCATAATCGAAATTTGCGCGGCGTAGACCTCCATCCGCCGCGCTTCCCACTCTTTGTTCGGAGCGTCGTCCCAAGCCGGTACAACGGATTCGCGCTCGGTCAGTGGCCACTCTTCTTTGACGATGCCCATCTCGATCATGCGCGCCCGCCGGATCTCACGAATCTTGTCCCAGCCAACGTCGTAGCGGCCCTCATACTTAGCTACCTCCTCCTCGGGAGCGTGCAGCGGCCAGTGCGGTGACGTAAACGGCATGTAGAGGAAAAATGGTTTATCCGGCGGCGATTCGTCGACGAAGTCGATCGCGTGATCGCCGATCGCAGTTGTGTAATAAAAATTCTCCCCGTCCGGCTCAACGTGCTGGTTATCGCTAGCCAACGTCACCGGATCGTAGAAGCTGCCGGCCCCAAGAATCGTTCCCCAGAATTTCTCGAAACCCCGTTGCCGAGGCCAGTTGTGCTGTTTGGGTACATCGCCTTCTTTATCGATCGAGGGCGTCACATGCCACTTGCCGCTCATGATCGTCGTGTAGCCGGCCGGCCGTAGCGCCTCGGCAATCGTCACGCTGTTCTTGCTCAGGTCGCCGGCGTATGACGGGATGATCTCGCTATCTTTGCGGAACTGGTCGGTCATGTGTCCGACGCCGGCCTGATGAGCATAAAGGCCGGTGATGAGCGAAGCCCGCGTGGGGCAACAGCGCGCCCCGTTATAGAACTGCCGAAACCGCAATCCGTTAGCGGCGAGCGCATCGAGATGGGGCGTATCAACCTCGCCGCCATAGCAACCAATGTCCGAAAACCCCATATCATCGGCCATGATTAATACGATGTTTGGGCGCGGGTCTTCAGCGGGAGCCTGGGAGCTGCTGCAAGCAGATCCAGCCGCAATGGCGGCAAATTGAAGAAACGAACGTCGATTTAGAGTGTCCATCACGAGTATGATATCCAACGCCGGTATCGTTAGTGATTCCCTGGTAGAACCGCCTAGCCAGCATTCTCACCGCATGCCTTTCCAGAGTTGGCGCGCGCGGGATGCGGATTGGTGGCCGGAGGTCTACGCTTCCCCGGGGTCTCTACAAATTCGGCTTCTTAGTAGCCAACGCTACGTGCCGATCCAAGAGCTTCTTCATCTCGGCGACTGTCTTTTGCGCGTACGGCGCCAGAGCTAAATTCACATACTCTTTGGGATCATTCCAATGGTCGTAGAGTTCCGCGCCATACTTCGCATCGGTGCCCCACTCGGTATATCGCCAGCGCTCCGTGCGCACAGAATAGCCCACCGCCCGCGGCCGTAGCGGCGGCCTGTTCACTCGGTCGACCGTATCGAACGTCGTCAAGGCCGTCTCGCGGACTGCCGCCGTTGGGTCTTCGAGCACCGGTACCAAACTCTTTCCCACTAAGTGTTGCGGAGCCTTCACCCCGGCAAGATCCGCCAGTGTCGGATATATATCGACTAGCTCCGCCAAAGACTTCGTCGGCAACCCGGCGGTCCTACGATGCTTTGGCGAAGCGATCATCATCGGCACTCGCGCCGAGTTTTCAAACAGCGTCGTCTTTTGCCAGAGCTTGTGCTCGCCCATGTGATAGCCATGGTCGGACCAGAAGACGATGATTGTGTTGTCCGCCAATCCCATGTCGTCGACCGCATCAAGAATACGCCCAAGCTGCGCGTCGACGAACGAAATCGAAGCCCAGTAGGCTTGGATCGCCTGACGCTTTTTCGTCTCGCTCAGATAGAGCTGATACGGTCGATCGACCCAGGCCGCGTGCGGCATATCGACCAAGTCGTCGAGCGGCTCGACCGGCAGCCGCACCATGTGCAATGGATACATCTGAAAATACTTTCGCGGCGCGACGTAGGGCGTGTGGGGACGATAAAAGCCCATCGCCACGAAGAACGGCTTGTCCTTGTGGTCGGCCATCAGCTTGATCGCGGCGTTCGCTCCGATGCCGTCGGTCTGCTCTTCGTCGGTTCCGTCTTGCGCCATCCAGCTCAGCGTGCCGCCGAGATTTTTCGTGACGGGATCGATCGTGTAGATCTGGTCTTCCTCCCACTTGTCGCGTCCCCGCGGATTGACTACCTCGTGCCAAGAGGCTGGATCGTCCCTACCGTCTTCGCCGATGTTGGTCGGCACTCCGTAGTGATAGATTTTGCCGACACGCGCCGTGAAATACCCAGCATCTTGGAACATCTGCGGCAGCGTTTTTACGCTAGGGATTTCCCTGCGAAAATCCCCGCCGTTGCTGCGCACGCGCGTCTGGTCGGGGTACAGCCCGGTCATCAAAGACGCGCGGCTGGGATTACAAACAGGATAGTTGCAGTAGGCTTGCTCGAACTTGACTCCCATCCGAGCCAGCCGATCGAAGTTCGGAGTTTTAACAACAGGGTGCCCGAACGTGCCAAGATCGGCATTCATGTCGTCGGCGGCGATGAAAAGAACGTTGAGCTTATCCTGCGCGGGACAAACCGCGACTAGGCAACTAACAGCAAGAACCAAAATTCGAAGCATGATGAAAACGGTAGCAAAGTCGAAGCTTTGCTGAGCGAATGCGATTTCGTCTGGCGCAGGCTTACGGCTGCGGCTCTGTTGTCGCTTACGCGATCGCTATGACGCTAGCGTGAGAGGAGTAGAACGTCGGGCCAAAGCTTCAGGCCTTCTACTATCGAGCAACTCGAGCAGTTTACACGATACCCCGGCGCGAGTGTTTCCATCAGCGCCACAATCTTAAACGGGTTGTCGTCGACCTCTTCGGTAGCGATGATCAGATTCGGATCGAATCTGTCGAGTGTTACCGTGGCGCCTTTGAGGGCTCGCGTCACCGCGCCTTTGATATCCATCTTGATGACATCGACGCGGTCGAGGCTCAGTTCCTTCACCAGCAAGTCAATCGGCACAAGTGGGATCGAATGGCTCGAGCTAACCGCTCCACCCTTCTCGAAAAAATTGTCCGCGGCAGAGTTGTTGGGATCCTCCCAGAGTGGCAGCGAATCCTCGACATCCCAGATGCCCTTGGGGTAGACGATCACTTTGCCCGCGGCGATTTCATCCTTCAAATTCCGCCGTATGCATTCCAGATTTGCTGGAGCGGGTTCGATGGCGACAACGACCGAGGCACCACGAGCTAGCGCTTCTCGTGTCCAGATCCCGACGTGAGCGCCGGCGTCGAGGGCTATGTCGCCGGGCTGAACCGTTCGCACACCGTCGCCATATTGATCGGCGGATTGTTGCGCGAGTAGAAATGGAAGAGGTTGCCCGCTCCCCCCCGGAACCCAGTAGTTCCCTTCAGGTGTTCCCCAGTACTCGAATCCGGATTCGTCGGTCTCCAAAAGTTTCGAGCCCTCGCGGATACGTGTCGCTTCTTCATTGAGCAGCACACGCAGCGGGCCACCATCCCAAACATCACCAATTGGACACACGGAGTCCTGGCGCGCAATGGCTATCGCGGCCGGCAGCGATTGCGGGTATAGCCAGACCGTGACGATAACCAGAAATACCACCAGCTCGGCCGCGATCAGCGTTCTCATCGCGATATGTCCGAATTTTCGTCGAGTTGGATTGTCTGCCATCTACAATCTCAAAGTAGTAGAAACGTACCCTGCTAGTGTAGTGCGTCAATCAGATTGAACCTTAAGAAGAGCGGCTTTGCCGCGCTTGACCTTCTCAAGGGTGTCGGAAGCGGTAGCAGTCCAGATGAAGGGCTTGGGCTGCTGATTGTGTCGAGCGATGTAGTCTTCGATGGCGGTGGTGAGTTCGCCGACGCTACGAAAGACACCGTGGCGGATGCGCTTATCGGTGAGGTCTCGGAAGAACCTCTCCACCATGTTCAGCCACGACGCTGAGGTGGGCGTGAAATGGACGTGGAAGCGTTTATTGCGCTGCAGCCAGCGTTTCACCGTGGCGTGTTTGTGAGTGGCATAGTTGTCCACGATCAAATGGATCTGCTTGTCCTTGGGGGTCTGGTTTTCAAGCAAGCGCAAGAAGCGCAGCCATTCTTGGTGGCGGTGCTTGGGCATGCAGGTTCCGATCACCGAGCCGTCGAGCGTGTTGAGCGCGGCGAACAAGGTGGTTGTGCCGTTGCGTTTGTAGTCGTGGGTCATGGTCCGGCCGCGTCCCTTTTTCAGGGGCAGGCCGGGCTGGGTGCGGTCGAGGGCTTGAATCTGTGACTTCTCGTCGAGGCAAAGAACGAGGGCATGCTCGGGCGGGTTGAGATAAAGTCCGATGATGTCGTCGAGTTTTTCGGCGAAGCGCGGGTCGTTGCTGAGTTTGAAGGTCTTGACGCGATGCGGCTTGAGGCCGTGGGCGCGCCAAATGCGACCCACGGTGGAGGCGCTGACGCCGACCGCGGCGGCCATCGTGCGGCGGCTCCAATGGGTGGCGTTGGCTGGCGTTTCGCGGGTCGTCTTGTGGATGATCTGTTGCACTGTTGGGGAGCAGATGGCGGGCTTACGGCCGGGCCGCGGGGCGTCCTTTTCGATGCCGGCGACGCCGGATTCAAGAAAACGGCTTCGCCAGCGCGCCACCAACTGACGCGAGACCGACAGCTGCGCGGCAATCCGTTTGTTCTCAAGACCGTCGGCGGCGAGCACGATGATCCTGGCTCGCAACGCCAGACGAACAGCGACCCGACGACCGTTCGCGTAGCGCTCCAACTGCCTACGCTGCTCCTGCGTCAATGGGACTGGCTCTGCTCTTCGCATCCGTGTGCCTTCTACTAGTAAAGGCGACACGAAGATACTATAAGTTACATTATTTATGGCGCACTACACTAGGTATTGGGTGTAAACCTTAAACCTATCCGCTATCACTGCGAGGCAGCCGCCAGACGACTAATCGGACTTGCCTATTTCGCCGTCGTGGATCGGCTGGGAAGCAGGCGCAGCTTTGCTTTGTGCTTGGTGCTTTGTGGGATGGTTTATGGGCTCGCGGTCGGTGGTTCGCGGGTTCCTTCGCTGGATGGGACAGTCCACACGTTGGTTCGATTTCGCGGTTTAGATTGCGTTTTCTCATGGGACAGTCCCGCCCCGGGGATGCGCCGCCCCGTGATGCAGTTCCCCCCGCTTTTAGTTGGACGGGACAGCCAACACTTGACTGCCCCGCCCTTTGGTTTATCTGCTCATATTCAAACTCGACAAACCGATAAAATGGGAGCTCCCAAGTTGCTAAACCTCCGGGTACCAGCGACGTTGTGCGGGCAAGCTTTTTGACAGCAACGCCGGGTTGCTAGGTTGTTCTTTTCCCCGAGGACAGCCAGGACCGAAACCTCGTTTTTTTGATGTTGCTTTCACAAAACCGGATGGATGGTCTCATCTTTCGCTTAAGCCAGGGAAACTCCATAGGCATCCGTGCTTGTACTTTGCACGCCGTTAGCCCGCAATTCTCAGCACCTGACGGCGAAAGCACGCGATAGGTGCGCCACTACTTCGTTGCGCTCGATCGCGAGTGCTCGACGGACTGTCAAGTACGCCTCCGCGCGCCAACCGTCGCCCGTCTCGTACTGACGCACCTCTCACGCACTTTCGCTCGCCACGTGGTGAGAAATGCGGGCTGGGAACCTGCTTCAACCCTACACCCCCGTGTCAAGTTTTTAGGGGGTTTGGCGGGGGCTCGAAATGGTTAAGTCGTTGAATTATCAGGTTCAAAAAATATTTCAAAAGCCCGGTACGGTTCTTTTGAGTGGTCCCGCTTGGTGACGACAGACATAGGCCGGAGCAGTGAAAAATTGGGTTTGTTTGGCTTTGTTTTATGTCAACTCGTGATTTGCTAAATATCCTGTAAGGTACTCATTAGTAATGGGTTAGGTGGGTGTAAGTGGATTTCAAATTGGGTTTGTTTTAACATTTTTTTATGGCTGGCCGACGCTCAATTTGGTGGTTGTTGGTTATCTACTTGGAGGTTACCATGCGTGTCAAGGGGCTTGGACCCGCCGCGTGCCACCGATACTCAAAGTTCACGGGCGCTGAGGGTGCTGATTCGTGAGCGATAGACCGGAGATGATCCTGTTGGGCCATTTACAACAAAGTGTATCCGCGCGATTCCGTAGCATCTAAGGGGTCTGGTCTCGCTCAGCCGCGGTGACACCACGGTAGTGTCGTTTTGGTAGCGGAAATGGTAGGGGCAGGGGGTTTGCCGTCTTTTCCGATGGGCTCGCTCTTGAGCCCTAATCCATAGCCGATATGCCGATATGAGTACCGGCTCGGAGAATGCAAACTTTCTATAGAAATCGCTCTCGTCGATTCAACCTGACGACTCTCAGTTGCAAGATTGCAGCTATTGCAGTCTTCGCACTACTGACCGCTGCAACAGCCTTCGGGGCGGCCGTTCGCGGGCAGATCAACATAACACAGCGCCTTACGAAGGCTAGTCTGCGCCCGGTGGCGACGGCGTACGGCCGTGGCGTGCTTGTCGAGCCCAAGGGTGTCGCCGAAGATCTTTCGGCCAACGAACTCGACCGCATCGCTATCTATATCGAGAGCAACGCCTCGTTGTCCGCCGAACCCGTCACCGCGGTCATCGAGCAGCGGGGCCGGCGATTTGTGACCCAGACTGTTGTGATTCCAATAGGCTCGGAAGTTTCTTTTCCTAACTTCGATCCAATCTTCCACAACGTGTTCTCGCTATCTAAGGCCCGATCGTTTGACCTCGGCAACTACTCGAAGGGCCAAACTCGCATCGTAAAGTTCCGCAAACCGGGTTTCGTGAAGGTGTATTGCCACTTACATCCCGACATGAGGGCCGTTGTAGTTGTGACCCCCAACGATCGCGCGACAAAACCTACTGCTCTCGGCGAGTACCAAATCCCCGACGTGCCTCCTGGCGAGCACACGCTCATCGTCTGGCATCCGACTTCCGGGTCTTTCAGAAGGCCTTTGGTAATCGGCGATAGTGAAGACGCCGTCGTCAATTTTGAAATCCCGGTCGAGATCGGGGACCGCTCGAAACACTGATGCGATTTTCGAGCAAAGTATTTTTGCTTGCGTTTGTCCCGACTACTGTACTTTTGTTGGCCGGGTTCTGGACGCTGCAGGAGCTTATTTCCGCCAGGGTCAGCGATCAAATTGGCGTGTCGCTTCGGCAAACCCACGAGTTCGTCGCGCAGATGCGCGAAACGTATGAGCTGCAGAGCGGCACGGTGGCCACAACGGTCGCTGATAATTCGGCGCTCAAGGCCGGCTTCGAACTGGTTGAGCTTGAGGAGAACAGCCCCGCCGCCCAGCTCACCCTAGAGGACCAGTTGTTGATCACGGCAACCGACTTAGGTTTCGACTTGATCGGTGCAGCCAATGCCGATGGAGAACCCATTGGGGCAAGTATCGGGGATGACAGAACGCTGACGAAACTGCCCTTGGCCCAACTAGTAGGGCTAGAAGCAGGATTGGTAGCGCTCCGCGACACGACCTATTTTGTCAATCGGACTCCGGTAAACCTAGGCTCAGACTTCCTGGGCACGATCATCGTTGGGCGCGAATTTTCACTCTCGGAATTCAGCTCACCGATGATTCTGACGCGTGGCGAGCGTGTGCTGAAATCCAATCTCGCCGGATCTGAGGTCGAGGCACTCGAAGCAGGCTTGGCGGCGTGCCAGGCTTCTTCCGATTGTGAAATCGCGCTCGGGAGCGAGCATTTTTTGCTCGTGTCGCTAGACGACTTGAAACTGGGAGAAGGTTTTCAGCTCCGCAGTCTACAGTCGGTGGAACTAGCCGTCGCACCGATAGAGGCTGTTCTCGCGCGGGTATTTCTGATCGTGGGATCGATCGTCGTGTTTAGCGGGCTGATTGTTTCGTGGCTGGCTTCTCGCTCGGTCGTTCGCCCGCTGGCCTCACTCGTCGACGACATGAGAACGCGCCTCGCGTCGACAACTTATGCCGCTTCGACCGTGATCCGTAGGCGTGATGACGACGAGTTGGCTGCTCTGATTGGCGCCTCAAACGAGATGCTGGACCAAATCGAGAACCACGAGGCCCACCTCGAGCGCCAGGTCGAAATTCGTACAGCCGAGTTGGAATCCACCAACGCTGAGCTTATAGTCGCGAGGGATCAAGCAGAGGAGGGGAACCGCCTAAAAAGCCATTTCCTCGCCAATATGAGTCACGAGATCCGGACACCGCTGAGCGTTGTCATTGGGATGACGGAATTGGCCTACGAAGCCGCGTCAGACCCCAAACAGAGGAATCATCTCAGAATGGCCCAGGAATCAGGCCTGGCGCTTCTCACGATTGTCGACGACGTACTGGACTTCTCGAAGATTGAGGGCGGAACGATCGAGATGAAGAGCGCTGAGTTTGACGTACGTGAAACTCTGGCGCAGATCGTCAAGATGTTGGCTGCGAAGGCGACGGAAAAGGGCTTGACCCTCTCGCATGAGGTTAGTTCCGATCTGCCGGAAAGAATTATTGGCGATGAAGGCCGTCTCAAACAGGTGCTCGTCAACTTGGTCGGCAACGCAATCAAGTTCAGCGACGAAGGAGGCGCGCGAATTCACGCAGAACTCGAAGAGGGCAGCGAGA
Source organism: Bryobacterales bacterium (assembly GCA_965247305.1). Taxonomy (GTDB): domain Bacteria; phylum Acidobacteriota; class Terriglobia; order Bryobacterales; family UBA6623; genus CATQHP01. The sequence continues at coordinate 2,044,206 of OZ252030.1, forward strand.
ATAGCATCCACTACATCGTTACGGATAGCGGAATAGGCGTCGCACCCGAGATGCAAAAAGAAATCTTCGAGCGCTTTCGGCAAGTCGATGGGTCGTCAACACGGCGCTACGGCGGCACCGGGCTCGGATTGGCGATTTCGAGTCAGTTGATAGAAGCCATGGGCGGCCGCATGTGGATCGAAAGTGAGCTAGGGAAGGGCAGCGCCTTCCACTTTACCGTCCAGTTCGAGATGCCGGCCCAGATGCCTCAATCAGGTGGAATACCGCATCGCGTGCAACACTCTGCCGCTCGATCCGCCGGTGATGGGTCGATATGAAATGCGTGAGGTGTGCGACTTAGTGAGCCCGGTAGTATTGCGAGCGCCGGGGAAGCTCATCCACAATAGCCTCGCTCGCCGACTATTGGCGGTGTTGCTGTTTGCTTTGACGGCGCGGGCCGAAGACGTAGCGCGTGGCTTCGATATGCCGATGACGTTAAGTGGCGCGGCGTTCGCGTCCCATCAGCTCAGCGCCCGCCCGGACACGGATTCGAATGCTGCCGCGGGGTTCAGGGCGCTGGTCTACCCCACGCTGCGAATCAACGAGCGGTGGTTTTTCACCGGTGCCGTTCAGGTTCATTCGAGGCCTTACTTATATGAGGAGTTTGAGTTGCAGGGCACGGGCTTGGAGGTCGACACGCTCCAGGCGTACTTGGGGTACGAACGCTTCCGAGGTAACAAATATGTCGCCGTTCGAGCGGGCCAACTTGCGACCGCCTACGGATCTTTTTCCCTTAGCTACGATGATGCGGTCAATCCGCTTATCGACTTGCCCATCGGGTACGGTTACTACTACACCTCGCCAATCACAATCCTGGGACTGAGCGGTGTACAAGTCGACGCCGGCACGGGAAAGGTGGATGCAAGGATTCAGTTCACCAGCAGTTCACCCAGCAACCGGCGAGGCATCAGCGACGACGAGCAGTACGGCTCATGGACCGCCGGCTTCGGCTTTACGCCGATTCAAGGCCTGCGCGTGGGAACGTCCGCGTACCGAGGACCTTATCTACACGACGACCATCGCTCCAATCGGCCGGGAGAGAGCCATGCCAAGCTACTCCCTGCTTCAGCCCTAGGGATTGATGTACAGTTCGCGCGCGGACACTGGTACGCCAAAGGCGAAATCAATCGGTTCATAAAAGCCTATGATGTGCGCCCGACTCGGAAAAGTTCGAACGGGTGGGGAGAACTCAAGTACGTCGTCAGCCCGCGCTGGTATGTGGCTGGACGGGCTAGCTATCGACGCAGCCGATCAAGGCGCCGCAACGAATCGTACGAGTTCGCCGTCGGATATAGGCAGTCGCGAACAAATCTAGTGAAGGTCGGCTATCAGATCGCGCGCGGACCCAGGACGAGAGGTAATCTTGACAACGTCTTGGCCATTCAGTTCGTCAAGAAGCTAACGGGTGGTTCGAAGACTTTCTGAGGCGCGTGGCGGTGAGCTGAACCGAGGCGCGAAACGTTAAGATAGTCTCAACGTGATCGGCCAAACGATCAGTCACTACAAGATCCTCGAAAAGCTTGGCGAGGGCGGCATGGGTGTCGTCTATAAGGCCGAGGACACCAAGCTTAAGCGCGCGGTAGCTCTCAAGTTTCTCCCCGCCCACTTACTTGGCGACAGCGAGATCAAGGCGCGATTCGAACGCGAGGCGCAGGCCGCGGCGGCATTGGATCACCCCAACATCTGTACAGTTCACGAGATTGACGAGTCCGACGGCCAAACGTTCCTGGCGATGGTTTTTCTTAAGGGCGAGACCCTTGAGGAGCACATCGCCAAGGGTCCGTTGGCGCTCGACAAGGCGCTCGATATCGCCCGCCAGGTCGCCGAGGGTTTAGGCGCGGCCCATACCGAAAACATCGTTCATCGCGACATCAAGCCCGCCAATATTCTCATCTCGCCCGACGGCCGTGCCACGATCATGGACTTCGGCCTGGCTCGGCTGACCGAGGCCTCACGCCTGACGAAGGGCGAGGCGACGATGGGCACGGTTGCCTACATGAGCCCCGAGCAGGCCGAGGGCGGCGATGTCGACAATCGTAGCGACCTCTGGGCGCTGGGCGTGGTGCTCTATGAGATGGTCGCTGGACAACGGCCCTTCACCGGCCAGTACGACCAAGCGCTGTTCTACGAGATCGTCAATCAAGAGCCCGAGCCGCTGACCGCCGTCAGGGCCGGTCTACCGATGGAACTCGAATTCATCGTCGGCAAGTGCATGGCGAAGTCGGCGGACGACCGCTACCAGCACGCGAATGAGATTGCGGTTGATCTTCGGACGCTCGGAGAAAAGCTCAAGTCGGGGAAATCGCGGGTGGTGAGTGCGGGCGGTGGGTTGTCTAAGTCGATTGAGCGGACTCGGGTTGATGCGCCCAGCTTGCCAGAAACAGGGCGCGGGGGAGCAAAGCGGGACCGTCTCGTTTGGTGTGTTTGGCATGCACCCCTAAGCTGAGACAGCTTAAAAATGGGACAGTTGCCGTTCGCTGAAAAAGTATAGCCTTTTCGGCGAACGTGCCGCACACTTGAAAACGGCCGGGAAAGCGGAGGCGGGCAATGCTGGAGAGCAACCCGCCAAGCAATACCCGGCTGGAAACTCAGCGAGACGATGAGCGCTCGGGGCGGGACATTCTCCCGTCCCGAGCACGACCACTGTCTCGATAGATTTCCTCATGCCTCAGAAAACTCAAACTGCGGGTTTCTGAGCTCTTCGCTCGACGGCAACAACTGCTCGAACTCCTGCGGAGGCCGATATCCCAGCGCCGAATGCAGCCGCTTTTGGTTGTACACCGCGTCGATAAACTCCTCGATCGAAGCGCGCGCTTCGTCCATCGATTGATACGTCTGTAGGTTCACCTCCTCGCTTTTGAGCGTCTTCATAAAACTTTCCATGCGCGCATTGTCGTACGGGTTTCCTCGCCGGCTCATCGAGATCAACGCGCCGTTTTCTTCCAGCAGACTGACATAAGCCCGCGAGGTATATTGCGTGCCTTGATCGGAATGATGCACCAGCCCCGGCTTCGGACAGCGAAACTCGATCGCTTTGCGCAGCGCGTTCACTGCCAATATGGCCTCGAGGGAAGGCCCCAATTCCCAGCCCACCACGCGCCGGGAATACGAGTCCATCACGACCGCCAAGTAGACGAACGAACGGCGCATGCGCACGTAGCTGATGGCGGCCTGCCAGAGCTGATCGAGACCGTCGATCTGCAGGTTTTTGGCCCAGTTTGGGTAGATCGCGCGGTGCTGATCCGAGTCCGTCGTCAATACGTAGCGGCGCTTGCGTATCGCCAGCAGATTGTCGTTGCGCATCAGCCGCAAGACCTTCTTGTGGTTCACCGTAAAGCCCTGCCTACGCAGTTCGGCGGTCACTCGACGATAGCCGTAGCGGCGATTTGCGAGCGTAATGCGTTGCATACGGTCACGCACTTCCAGGTTGGATTCGACAGGCTTGTCTCGCTCTAATTGCCGGTAATATCCGGCTCGGCTGACTTCTCCGAGTGCACAGGCGCGCTCGACGCTGAGTCGGCCTTCAACGCGAATTTCGTCGATGACGCTGTAGAGCCGCTCGCGTTGCGAGCGACTTGGTTCGGCATCGCCGGTTTTAAGGCGTTGAAGGCTCGTTCGAAAAAATCCAATTCCGCCGCTTGTTGACCGACTAGGCGTTCGAGTTCGGCAATGCGATCGGCGCTCGGATCGCTATCCAATTGCACAACCTCTTGTCCGGGACGCGGCCGCCCTTGACGCCGCTCAAGACCGCTGCGTCCCTCGGCGCGGTAGGTGTCGCGCCAGCGATACAACACGCTGCGCCGCACGTCCAACTCACCGCTCAATTTGACGACGTTCTCACCGCGAAGCATGCGGCTTACCGCCAATTCCTTGAACTCAACTTCATACGAGCGCTGCTTCCTCGCAACCCTATCTTTTCTCTCTCTCATCGGGGACTCCTTTTCCATTCACTGAAAATTGTCCCACTTTCATCTGTCTCAGTTTTGGGGTGCACTCCAGTTGCCGCAATGTTTGCCGTCGCGTTCATCGCACTGGCTGTGACGTACCTCGGCGAGTCTGCTCCCGAGTTGGAAACCACCCGTTTCCTTGTTCAGCCACCTGAGGGAGTCCGCTTCGGCCCACGCGCGGCAGAGATCTCCCCTGATGGACGTCACCTGGCGTTTACGGGGGATTTCAGCACACGTGGGCGACTGTTGTGGGTTCGCTCGATTGATTCCATTGAGCCGCGGTCCCTGGCCGGAACAGAGGGCGCGGAGAATCCCTTCTGGTCGCCCGACAGCCGGTTCATCGGGTTCTTCGCCGACGGAAAACTCAAAAAGGTTGACATTGGGGGCGGACCTGCTCAGACGCTTTGCGAGGCACCGAACAGCAGGGGTGGAGCTTGGCACATGAGCTCTGACGAGGGCGGCGGCGTCATCTTGTTTGGGCAGCGTAGAGGCGGTATCCAGCGGGTCTCGGATGGCGGCGGAGAGCCGACTGCCACCACCAAGTTGGATGCACTCGAATCGGGCGGGTCCCATCGCTATCCGGAGTTCCTCCCGGATGGCCGGCATTTCCTATACACGTATAGGTTCCGGGCCACTAGTGAAAATAGCGTTTATCTAGGCACCCTTGATCGAAAGAGCAGCGAGACGACAGAACCGAAAGAGCCTGTTCTCGTCGGTGATACTCCGGTGCGCTACGCGCCACCGTTCCCTGGGCAACGCAACGGACATCTCATCTTCGCGCGCGACAGTAGCCTGATGGCACAGGAGTTCGATTCTGAGAGCCTGGAGTTGGCCGGCCAACCTTTCCCGATTGCCGAGGGGGTGACTGCCAGCACACAAGGTTTTACCCCAAGCGACTTTTCGGTCTCGCAAACTGGGACGCTGGTCTACAGCGAGCGAGATGTTGGTAATTCGTTGCAACTTGTGTGGTTCGATCGGGACGGCAAACGGCTCGAATCAGTCGGCGAGCGCGGCAGGCATGGCAGTCTTTCTCTTTCTCTCGACGATTCAAGAGTCGCGCTGTCGGTTTTCAACAACGAAGAGCCGCTTAACATCGACATCTGGATTCAGGATTTGGCGCGCGGCGTTGCATCGCGACTGACCTTCGACCCGTCGCCAGAGATGAGTCACGTATGGTCGCCAGACGGCGAAAGGCTGGCTTTTAGTTCCAGTCGAGTAGACGGAGCTTTCGACCTCTACGTCAAGCCGACGAGCGGCGCAGGTGATGCCGAACTGCTGCTGAGGACAGACCTCAACAAGGGGCCACGAAGTTGGTCCCGTGACGGACGCTCGATTCTGTTTGGGGAACTGAGTGCGACCAGGGATTGGGACTTATGGGTGCTGCCGCTAGAGGGCGACAGACAGCCCGTGCCGTATCTTCAGACCGAGTTCAATGAAATGTTGGGGCAGTTCTCACCGGACGGCCGATGGATCGCCTATGTGTCCGACGAGTCCGGCCGCGACGAGGTTTATGTCCAGCCCTATCCGGCCGACAGGGGCAAGTGGCAGGTGTCGACTAACGGGGGGAGCCAACCGCGATGGCGAGATGACGGTAAGGAACTCTACTACCTGGATTCTGCCGACACGATGATGGCCGTCGATATCGAAGCGACTGAGACCTTTCGGCCGGGAGTGCCGTCGGCACTGTTCAGCGTCGACGGTTTGAACCGTTCATCGGGTACCTCAGCATATTTCTACTACGACGTGTCGAATGACGGCCAGCGGTTTCTGATTGATGTCGTGGCTGAAGCGGGCGAACAGGTGCCCGTGACGGTCGTGCAAAATTGGCAAGCGGAGTTGGGGCGCTAAGCCGGGGTCGCTATTCGAGACCCTGCCAAAGAGTGCGTTCTCCAAAGCTGACGCGCAGCCGGTATGGAGCGCGCCTCCGGCGGAGGGCCGACAATGGCCGCGCAGGCCGTAAACTAAACCCGTATGCCTCGGCGTGGTGCGGGCCGCTGCGGCGGAAGGCCGCAAACAGCGCTCAAAACATGACAAGCTTGACCACTTCAGCGCTTTCCGCTCGGAAAATGGGTGCGGTCATAGTCGCTCTTTGTTCGCTTTCTGGGCTGCTTCCGGCCGCCGCGCCGGGAATCGAGGCGCTCGTCCAAGAAGCTCGCGTCGTCGCCGCTGTCGAAATTTTGTCGGTCGACGATGCCCTGACGCCTGCCGATGGTCCGATGTATGTCGAGGCGCGAGTGCTCAAGGTCATTAAGGGCAGTGTTCGAGTTAGGCAACAGATCCGGTTTGGGGCCACGAGTTGGGTCGGTCCGACGTATCGGGCCGGTGAAGAGCGGATCGTCTTTCTGGCTCCTGTCCCAGCCGGACCCTCCTACTACAGCAAGGCTGGATGGAGCAGCATTGAGGCGGGCAAGATCGATCTGTTTTTCGACCCCGATGAACTGAAGAATTGTTCCGAAACGCTGCTGCGTGAGTTTCTGAGAAAGATTGAAAGCGCGGGGAATCTGTCTCCGGGGCTCGAAGGCAAGCTGGTTCGAAGCGGCGCCTCGGCCGGTGCCTTAACGATTGAGCTGGTGAACGAAAGCGATGAGGCTATATGGCTGAATCCGTCGAAGCTGGTGGTGAGCGTTGAGTTGGGCCAGGTGCGGCACGCCCTGGCAATAGACTGGGGCGGAGTCGGCAACGGCGAATGGGTGCCGCTACAGGCCGCTGCTGTACTCTCGGGTGAGGCCGCCGTTGGGGCCTTTCGCGTGGAAGCGGTGACCGAGCCGGCAATGACGTTCGGGCACTTAGCGGCGCGCTTTCCACATGCTGCTTGGGTTGGCTATCGCAGGGGCAAGGTAGAGATCCGGCAGTAGCGAGCCGATGCGGCCTATCTGTCGAAGACGCCGTCGACTAGGACAAAAAGCATCTTGCAGTCGCGATCGCTGCGATTGCTCCAGGCGTGGTTTGTGCCGCGTTGTACAACTGTGTCGCCGGCTTTGAGCAGCACTTCTGAATCATCTAGTACGAGGTAGACCTCGCCCTCTAGGCACAGCGCGTAGTCGATGGTCTCGGTCGTGTGCATCAGCGGATGCGCTGGTGTTTCGCTGGTGTCGGCCGCATGCTCGGCTCCCATCGAAGCGAAGGCCTGCCTAGCCTCATCGCGGCTAATCGAGTCGATCCATGTCTTCTCCGGCGGAAAGACCGCTACGCGAAACACGGAGCCATTTTTCGGGGGCAATAGCCCGATCGGGCCGTCTGTTGATTCGGCGGGGCCGGGCACCGGGGCGGGAGCCGAGTCGACCTGCCACACATTGTGTAGCTCAACGCCGGGCCGGTTGGTTGCCCGAATCACGTTTGAAACTGGGCCATCGGAGACCACAATCGCGCGACCGTTTTCGTCGTGCCCTGTAACAATTCTTCGAACTTCCATCTACGATCTTCTCCTTAAAGGTTCGACGGGCGGGGAGGGAGACGGAGCCCTAAACAACTACGGTAACCTCAGACCGGGGAGGGGGCCGGGGTGATAATGCTCTTCCGGAATACAGTTACCTTCCAATAAGAAAAGGGGTACCCAATTGGGCACCCCGAATTCCACACGAGATCTTACGCAGCTTAATTGTGGATCTTAATACTGCCGTGATCAATCTCCTGGTTGGTTCCATTGTCGTACACGACGCCGTTACCAGGACCGTTGTCCCAGATCTTGATCCGGAAGGTGTCGTTCGGCGGGCCGCCACTGATGTCAGCGTCCTTGGCGGTCAGCATGAAGCCGAAGTCGCCGGCATCGTTGATCGTGCCCGACCCCTTGTACTGGGCAAGCGGACCGGCGATGACCAGCCACTCATATTCGGTGCTCTTGAATTCGAGACCAGCTGTCTTGAATTGGAAGTGGGTGTTGCCGGTTGGCACATTTGCGCCCTTTTTGTATTTAGAGACGAACCCGAACTGGGCTTTGCCTGTCAGGGCTGGATTGTCTATGTACGCACCCGTCGGCGAAATGATCGATCCTCCGCCCGTAACGAAGCCGGCTGACGGGTCGTAGATCACCAGGAAGGTACAGGCACCGTCCTGCTCGAAATCACCCACATTACCGTTCGCGTCGGCGCCGCGCACGCAGGCTTCGTAGACGCCCGGCCCTAGAGATGCCACTACTCCTAATGGAATGGTGACCTCGACGTCCTCCATGATGTCATCGAACGGATCATCCACCGGGCAGAGGTAGTCGGGCGAGGGACAGTCGGTGTTATCTCCGGTGCCGTCGGCCACAGGCAAGTCATCGGCGTCGCGGATCTTATACTCTGCTGAGACCACGGTTGACCCGCCGGGGTCGGTGTCGTCCAGCTCGGCCGAGAGGATAATCGCCTGTGCCACCGAAGCTGGATTTGGATCGGCCATGACGTTTGAGGTCAGCGGGCCCGCGAAGTCGTACACATAGGCCGCTCCTGTCGAGGAATCGTGATTCAATGCCCCCACAACCACCTCACCCTCAGAGAGCGCTACCCGAAATCCGAATAAGTCCTGGGACCCTGGGTCGGAAGCGATCAGCTTGGCCTGTTCAGACCAGGTCGTGCCGCTGCGGACGAATACATATGCGGACCCCCTGCCCCCATCGTCATTGGACGCGCCCGCGACCGCCGTATCCCCAGAAACCGCAACCCAGCCTCCGAAAAAGTCAAGGGCCGCCCCGCCGGAGGCGATCAGCTTGGCCTGTTGGGTCCAGGTCGTGCCGCTGCGCACGAATACATACGCAGACCCGGTGAAGGAATCGTCTCCGAACGCGCCGACCAAGATCGTATCGCCAGAGATCGAAGTCCTGATTCCGAACCGGTCTTCGGCTGCCCCGTCGGAAGCGGTCAACTTGGCTTGTTGGCACCAAGGGTCAACTGAACCCGTTTCCGTGCATATAGCTGATGTCGTGTTGCGCACGAACACGTACGCGGAGCCGGAATTGCTACCAAAGTCGTCGTTTCTGTACCCCCCTACGACTAAAGTATTCTCATCCTCCGAAATCCTGACATTTTCGCCGAAATCGTCGTTGCTCGCGAGATCGGCGGAGAGCAGCTTGGCCTGTTCGGTCCAGGTCGTGCCGCTACGCTCAAACACGTACGCCGACCCGGTTCTTAGACCGGCGGTCGTATCGTCAAAAAGTGCGCCCACCACGACCGTGTTGCTGGCGATCGCAACGGAGAACCCGAACTGGTCTTTCATCGCTCCGTCGAAGGCGGTTAGCTTGGCCTCTTGGCACCAGAGGTCCACTGTACCTGTTTCTGTGCATATAGCTGATGTCGTGTTGCGCACGAACACATACGCAGACCCGGATTTATCGCCTTCGTCGTCGTCCCAGTCGGCCCCTACGACCAGTGTATCCCCGAAAACCGAAACTTCGATTCCGAATCGGTCCCCGATCGCCTTGTCGCCGGCCGTAAGCTTCGCGTCTTCGGTGCGCGTCAGCGCTGGATCGATCGTCACCGGATAAACCGCCCGCGCATCGTCGACCCGCAACACGATCGTCTGTTCGGAAACCGCAAGGCGGGAGACTAGCTCCGTCCCCTCGGCGTCCCAGGATTTGAGCCCCGCGTAGCGCAGCCGCGACGCTGTGTTCGGCTCACCCAACAGAACCGCCGCACCATCGTCGCTGAGCGAGGCCGTAACGCCGCTCACCTCTAGCTCGACTTATAGAGGACCGTCGACCTCTCCGCTCGCCGGCCGCTCTGCCAATGTGAAGCCCTGCTCGAGACCCGTCGGCCGATTAACATACCACTCGGTAACCGGGCCGCGGACAATCTCCACCCGCTGACCAGCCGCCGTAGGCTCGCCCGCAACTGGCTGCTGCATGCGGCCCTCGTATCCGTAGCCAACAAGACTCAGCCCCATCTCCAATCCGGAGCCCGCCGCTTGCAGCCGGATACCGTCGCCACTGAAGCGCGTCGCATAGTTCTGTGCGGAATTTCGGGCGTTGAGAACCGCATCTCCGCCACTGGTGGGCTCCAAGGCCTCCGCCTTGTAGCGGTCACGCTCAATCGCCTTCTCGATGGCGACAAGCGCCTCGGGCGGAAGAGCATCAGACGGCTCAAAGGCCTCGGCCACAGCCGCCGGGGCGGGCCTCACGGGCAACAGAAACAGCAGAGCTGCCACAAGAACGGTAGTGCTCCGCTCGAGTGCAGTGATTCTCGACCGTAGTCCGGTCCTTTCAAATACTTTCATTCGGTACCTCCAAGGTCCGTCTGCTTCAGAGGCCCTTAGGAGTAGGGTCGCCCGCAGTAGGGTCAAGTTCACTTCAAAATTGTTAGGGAAGCTACCGTCCAATAGTTTCAATTTTGCAACTCCAATAGTCCTAGTACTTGTTGTGCAAATTGGACGTCACATTCGAACCATTGGAATTTTGGGGCTGATCGCACAGACAAAGCCTGAGCCCCCACCCGGCGCTACAATTGCGGGTCGTGATCGGAAGTTGCCCACGAGTTTCGCGGTTCCCTCTCGTGCAGCCAATTCGTCAAAAACATCCGGGGACACGCCGACAGTGACTCCGTCGTTCGCAGTCATCTTGGGCTACGTGGCGCTGCAACTGGTGATTGCCTGGCTGGTATCAAGGCGAATCTCAGGAGAAGATGACTATCTTGTAGCGGGTCGCAGCCTCGGTCCGATACTGTGTACCTTCTCGATCTTCGTGACGTGGTTTGGCGCCGAGACGTGTGTTGCGGCGGCGGCACAACGAGGTACGTTAGCAGGCGGTTTGTTATTCCTCGGTTTCGGGACGCTCGTCGCGCTGTTAGGCGTGGCCGCATCGACGATGGATTTGGAGGGCGCAGAACATTCCGAACAGATCCTCCTCACGCTTGCCGCCGCGCAACTGGGGCCGCTGTGGGCGACGCTGTTTTCCGGGGCCCTTGTCGCTGCGATCCTCTCGACTGTCGATAGCGCTCTGTTGACCGCGGGATCGCTTGCGGCGCACAACATCATCATTCCGATGCGGCCTCCGATGAGCGACCGTGCAAGGTTGCGGCTGAACCGGCTGTCGGTGGTTGGCTTTGGGATAATCGCCTGCTTTTTGGCGAATAAGTTCGACAGTGTCTACGAATTGATCGAACAATCGTCGGCGTTCGCAAGCGCGGGAGTCGTTGTGGTGACTCCGATCGCGCTGTTCACTAGGTTTGGCGGGCCGAGTGCGGCGATCTCGAGTCTTCTTGCGGGCGCCGCATTCTACTGCTACGGTGCCTATTTCGCCGAGTGGTCGTACCCCTATCTAACAGCAGTGACCGCTGCCTCCTCCGCATACACCGGGGTAGCGCTGCTCGATCGAAATCATTCGACGGCAAACAGTCACGGTGGGTGAACGGGACCGGGTGAAGGGAACAGTGTGTCCCCTTCACCCTTCCCCTTCAGCCCAAATTTTACATTCGTATCGTTATCTTCTCCAAGCTGATTCGGTATTCTGCCTGCGGGTGGGTCCTTCTTGAGGTCGCGCCCGCGAAGCGCTCTCGCTTTAGGGCGCCTGTAATCGAGAGAACAAGGGGTATCTGACATGAGAAGACTATTCATATTGGCGGCGATGCTCGCCCTTCCTGGCCTAGTGTTTGCGCAAACAGAGGTTGTCACATTTGGGTTGATGATGAACTCAAGCAATGTGCCAGACCCAATCGGCGATGATTCCACCGGCGGTGGCGACGTGTCGATTCGGGTCGATCGTAACGCGGGAGGGGCTGCCACCAGGGCGTTCGTCACGTTTCGATTGAATTGGCGATTCGACGGCGAACAAAACGTCACGGCCGCACACATTCACCGAGGAGCGGCCGGAATGGGCGGGCGCGTGGTTATCGGTACGGGGTTGGTGGGCCCCGTCATGACGAATCCCCGGGGCGGCGGGAGCTTCGTCAGTATGGTCGAGATGGAAGCCGACGACCTCGACGTGATTGAAGAGATTTTGGCCAGTCCCGGCGATTTCTATATGAACGTTCACACTACGGCAAACCGCGGCGGACACATTCGCAGCCAGCTACTTCCTCGAGCAGCCAGCCTGGTTACTGGATTACAGGAACAAAACGCAGCGCTCGAAGCTAAGGTTGACACCTTGCAAGCTGCGGTTGATGATTCGACGAAGCTGCTCGCCCGCGTGGCGCGTCGGTTTGGTCTCGTTCCTTAGCGGATTCTGACGGGGAGGGGGACGGACTGTTACAAATGTAACAAAGGGCATCGTCCCCTTTTCTTCTCCCCTGCAGTTTCGCGAAGTCGAAGAAGGAGTTCGGGTTCCCGTGTCCTACGGCGGCGAATTCAGGATCAAGGGGTTGTTTTTCTACAACCGCATCGCGACGATCTCATTGGTGCACCGCGACTTTCGCCACACGAAAGTCGACAGCTCGATCGAGTTCAGCAGACCGTAGTCGCGGAATCCTTCGACGGGAGGGGGCCGGAGCCCTTGAACTCGTCCCCTTCAGCCCATCATCTACAACATAATCTACCGCCATTTCCGATTTGTTAAGGGCTCCGTCCCCCCTGAGCCATGCGATATGCGATCGGCGCTCGGATCGCGATCCAATTGCACAACCTCTTGTCCGGGACGCGGCCGCCCTTGACGCCGCTCAAGACCGGCACGTCCCTCGGCGCGGTAGGTGTCGCGCCAGCGATACAACACGCTGCGCCGCACGTCCAACTCACCGCTCAATTTGACGACGTTCTCACCGCGAAGCATGCGGCTTACCGCCAATTCCTTGAACTCAACTTCATACGAACGCTGCTTCCTCGCAACCCTATCTTTTCTCTCTCTCATCGGGGACTCCTTTTCCATTCACTGAAAATTGTCCCACTTTCATCTGTCTCGCTTTTGGGGTTCGCTCCACGAAACATCCATACAATCAACTACTTCCAGCGATCTCAATTTTCACAGAATCGAGATCTGGCGAGATCCCGGACTGAGTCCCACTTCGAACGTCAATCCAGCCAGCCGAGGCTGCAAAGGCCGTCCTGCCAGTTTGAAACCGATTCTAAACTCGATCCCCGGACCGCCACGTGAAGACCCTTGAGATCGGGGGACAGAGATCGCGGGGCAAGCGCTTTATTTCTGTGTCGACGTTCTGGCCCGTGCGCCGCCGAGTCAGAAGATCCTTAACCCCTGCGAATTCAAAATCTTAATTGTCGCTCCTCCGCGTAAAAAAAGCCTAATAAACTTGACACGGGGTGTAGTGTTGACACAGGTGCCCTTCTCGTTCGCTTAGCTATTGTGAGCGATGCGACTACTCATCCGGCGCCGTGAAAGGGGCGCGACAAATCGAGGTTTAGGTCTTGGCTGTCCTCGGGGAAAAAACAGCCAAGCAACCCGGCGCAACTGTATCGCTCAGTGCGAAACGCCGCCGGTGCACAGGGATGAGCGCGCGAGGAGTTCCTCTCGTTCCGGTGCCCGATTTTTAGCGAAAACCGGACAAAACCGGACAAATCCGGACATTTCGACGGCTGAGTTGTGCCCGCGAGAGCGCCAGCAAAAGGCAAGAAGCAAGGCAAGATATAGATTCTAAAGGAGATATGCGATACGCACACAATTGGCAAGCACAGCGCCCTCGGAAGCGCCCGATTGTTCGCCTAAGAGCCGAGAGACTTGATCACTTGGCGGCCCATGTTATGCTAGCTAGAGTTTCGAAGGGTCTCCGTGCGTCCGGAGACAAATCCCGGTTCGGAAGTTTTAGGAGTTTTTAGATGGCACAGGTATGCGTAGTTACCGGGAAGCGCCCGATGGCGGGGAACAACGTCTCGCACGCGAATAACAAGACGCGCCGAGTGTTCAACCCAAACATTCACGACAAGCGCTTTTGGTCGCCGAGCCGCAAACGCTGGGTCAAGTTGCGCATCAGCGCCAAGGGCATCAAGATCATCAATCGTCGCGGTGTTGACCGCGTGCTCGACGACTTGGCCAAGCGTGGCGTCAAGTTTTAGCGCGATAGCGAAAACAACTCGTCTCATGGTCGTTGACCATGCCGACCGCCTGCATGAAGGCGTAGCAAATCGTTGATCCTACGAATTTGAATCCGCGTTTTTTGAGTTCCTTACTCATCTGGTCCGACTCAGCAGTCGTGGCCGGGATCTGGGACAAACTCTTTCGAGCATTCCGGACCGGCTTGCCGTCGACGAACGTCCACAGATACGCGTCTAGGCTGCCGAACTCTTTTTGAACCGCCAGCGTAGCTTTTGCGTTGCCAACCGTCGAGGCGACTTTAAGCCGGTTCCGAATGATGCCGGGATTTTCGAGCAGCTTCGCCTGCTTGGCCGCCGAGAACCGCGCCACCTTCGCGGGGTCGAAGCCGGCGAATGCCGCGCGATAGGAGTCTCGCTTTTTGAGAACAGTCAGCCAGTTCAAACCAGCCTGCGCGCCTTCGAGAATTAGGAACTCAAATAGCACGAGGTCGTCGTGAACCGGCACGCCCCACTCGCGGTCGTGATACTCGGCAAGCAGCGGGTGTTGCGCCCAGGCGCAGCGTTTCCGTTCAGGCATGGTCTATTTATTGTCCAATCTAGTTTCGCTGGGCCGCGCACGGTCTCTACAATGGCTGCATGTCTCGCTTACGACTAGTCGTCGCGCTGTTGGTCGCCTGCACGCCCGTAGTTGCGGCAGAACCGTTTCTAGAAGCTGAACTCCTTTTTCCGCTCGAGCATTGGCACAACCATTCGTCCTCGATCGTGGAAACGCCCGGGGGAGGGCTGTTCGTGGTGTGGTTCCACGGCTCAGGCGAGCGCACGGCCGACGATGTACTGATCTTGGGCGCCAGGAAAGCGGCTGGCGCGAGCGAATGGAGCGAATCGTTCGTCGTTGCTGATCGACCGAACTTCCCCGATACGAACTGCACGATCTTTATCGATCGGCAGCAGCGACTTTGGCTGTTTTGGCCGACGATCATCGCCAATGAATGGCACACGGCGCTGATGAACTTCAAGATTTCGAGCGACTACGAGAGGCCTGGACCACCGCGCTGGCAACGCGAAGGGAATCTGCTACTCAAGCACGACATGGAAGCATTCGAGAAGAAGGTCCGCGATCGCGTCATGCAGGACTTGCGAACGGCCCACGGAGCCCGGCTCCAGTACCTGCATCGCCAACTTGGGAAAGCCGGCGATAAGTACTTCTCTCGCATGGGATGGATGACGCGCACGCATCCGATGCAGCTCGCTTCTGGCAGAATGCTGGTCCCGCTTTATTCGGATGGCTACGACTTTTCGCTAGTCGCTCTATCGGACGACGACGGAGAGACCTGGCGCCCGAGCGAGCCGCTGGTAGGGAGTGGATCGATTCAGCCCAGTATTCTTCAGCGAAAAGATGGCACGCTGGTCGCTTATATGCGAGACAACGGTCCGCCGCCAAAGCGCGTTCACGTCAGTACGTCACCAGACGAGGGCGAAACCTGGACGCGCGTTGTCGACACGGAACTACCCAATCCCGGCGCAAGTGTTGAAGGGATAGTGCTCGACGATGGACGATGGTTGCTTGTCTACAACGACCTCGAGCGGGGTCGAAATTCTCTCGCCGTATCTCTATCGGATGACGAGGGCAAGTCGTGGAAGTGGACGCGGCACCTCGAACGCGATGACCGACCAACAGACCCAACGAGGTTTCACTACCCTTCAGTAATCCAGGGACGACACGGGTCAATCCACGTTACGTACAGCTACTTCCTAGAGCATGTCCCGAGCGACGCGCCGCGCAAGAGCATCAAGCACGCGACGTTCAATGTCGAGTGGGTGGTTGAGCGCGACTAGTGTTTGCTAACCCTACGATTGCAGCAAGAACATGCCGGCGCACATCGTAAACAGCATGACGATCGCGCCGAAAACTATGATGAGCTGCATCTTGATCGAGCGGATCTCCGAGAGTTCGACTCCGGCGGCCACGGACCTCGAGAGGGCGTCCAACGTCTCCTGAGCTACTCCGCCGGTTTCGGCCTGCTCCGAAGCTGCATCGCTCAATTTCGTCACCTCGGACTGGAGCTTCGCCAACTGAGGACTGCCCTCGGCGTCGCCTCCCGAACTCCAACCTTCGAGCTTGTCCTCGAGATCGAATAGGCGTTGGGCCAGTTCCGCCGAAGCGCTGTCATCGCCGCCTTGAACCACGCGGGATTCTACCTGGTCAAGCCGATCGAGGATCTCGACTACGCGGCCCGCTCCGGTAGTCGTACTCACACGCTCGGTGATTTTTGCGACCGTTTCGTCGTCAATGTCAGGCGCGGACGTCGAAGACCACGACTCGAGGGTGTTGATTCGCTCCATCAATTCCGAAACATCGGAAGCGTCGCCAGACGCGCTCACCTTCTCAAGCAGCTTCGCTTCGATGGCATCGAGGCTTGCCTGATCGACCTCGGCGGCCGGCGCCGCTTCCAACCTAAGCAGGCGCGACTCGACCTCGTCCAGCCCTTGCGGTTCCGACGGTGCGGGAGCCGATTCTAGGGCTACGAGCCGGGCTTCCAAACTGTCTAGTGCCGGAAATTCTTGAGCGGAGGGCTCGCTGCTGGCCGTTTCGAGAGCGGCAATGCGCTGCTCGACTTCCGCGGAAAGCTCTGCTTCGCCGGACGCGCTTTCGCGCTCTTCGAGAGACTTCAGACGGTTCGATAATTCGTCTAATTTCGATTCGTCGAAGTTCGGCGCGGGTTTGGATTCAACCGCCGCGAGACGGGACTCGATATCCTTCGGGACGTCGGAGGGTTTTTGCTCAAGGTCGTAAACGCGGGTCGTTAAGTTGCCCAGTGGGGAACGCCAGACATCCTCATCGGGCGTATTTTCCGCCAACTCCTTGGCGTCTTGCTCTAGCTGATCAACGCGAGTGTTCAGCCTTGTGACGGTTTGGTCATTCTCGGTGATTTTTAGCGAGGTTTCGACTGCTCCAAGCTTCGCCTGCAACGCTTCGAGGTCGACCGAGATTGGCTCGGCGACAGGTCTCGACTCGACCCCCTGCAGCCGCTCATCGAGTTGTGACCAGCGCGGATCGTCTTCGAACGCCTTGGCTTCGGTGGCCGTCCGGAACTCTTCGAGGCCCGATAGCCGAGACTGAAGCGCGTCAACGCGCTCATCCTGATTGGGCTTGTTATCTACTTCTTCGAGTTTCGTATCGACGGTCGCGCGATGCCCTTCTAAGTCGGACAGACGCTGTTGCAGCTCGTCGACGCGTTCATCTTTGAGCGGTTCGTTGTCAGTTGATTCGAGTGCTGTTAGGCGTTCGCCGAGCGATTCGACGTCATCACGGCGGGCGACCGCGTCAGAAAGGGTGTTGAGATGAGAAACGTCTGACTCGGCCTTCGAGATCCGCGATTCTAGGTCCTGAGACGCGGGATTGGATTCGAGCTGTTCAACTCGTTTTGCCACATCGTCAACGAGCTGCTTCTTTTTGGCGAGTGAAGAATCAAGCTTCGCTAGGCGCTCTTCCAGTTCATCCGCCCTGCTGAGACGGCCCTCTAGAGCGGCGATGCGCAGAACCGTGTCATCTTGAGATTCGTTACCGGCCGCTTTGTTGATTGACTTTTTTACGCCCGAGATCTGCTTGGCCAGGTCATCGATGCGCGGATCTACCGTCTTGCTCCGTGCCTGGTCTTCAACTTCAGAGAGGCGACTTACGATCTCATTGATGATTGGGTCTGAGGTCCCCTCGCCGACCTTGCGCTCTAGCTCACCGACTCGCAGCAGAATCGCGTCAGAACGAGCGCTGATTGTCGCCTGATTGCCGCCGTCGGCGGAGAGCTGGGCGAGGAGCTCGCGCTGCTGCTGCACCTCTTCCCTCAAATTCTCTAGGACGTCCGAATGGCCATTGAGCCCCTCGGTGGCGCTCACAGCAGCGCCTTCGTTCACTTCCGTTTGGCTATTCGACACGGCGGATCATTCTCCTTTGCGGATCGCTCTATGGATGACCGCGCCTGAGGCAAATTTTGCCATAAAAGACATAGGCCATTCGTATCCTCCGTTAGTTTCAGCCCGTTGGGACTAGGCGGCAATAAGACGCAATCCTTAGATCGAATACCTAAACGACCTACGTTGTTGCCGTAAGTCCTTCGGAAGGAGTGCCTTGCGTGGATTAGTAGCGCGGGTTAGCGGAAATGGAACCAGAGCACCAGCACGGCAAGCCCTACGACCCCGGATAGTACGGCTAACTGGCGATCTGACGCCGTCGCGGAGCCGGACGCTTCTCGGCCTGACCAGTCGATCGTCAATCCCGCGACGTGCGAACCGATCGTGCGGTCGCCGAGCTTGCTGATGAAGTACATCATCAACAAACAGACTGCGAAGACTCCGACACTGAAATTTAAGAACGGAACCGCGACGAGGCCGTTCAACGGCCCGAGGTCCATACCGTACGCCTTGAAGAGAATGTCGAGCAAGAACCTGCCCGCCCCGGCGAGCCCGCCAACGATCAACGTCGTGATTGCGGCACGAGACGTGGCGCCTCTCCACAAAATTCCGACCAGGAACGTAGCGGTGATCGGGGCTCCGATGTAAGCCTGCACGCTCTGCATGTATTGGTAGACCTCGGCACTGAGGAAGCGGATCATCGGTATCCACAAGATGCTCAAGACGACGACAGCGCCTGTGATGATCCGGCCGACGAACACGAGTCGCTTTTCGCTCGCCTCGGGCCGCAGTTTCTTGTAGATATCCATCGTGATGAGAGTCGAGCACGAATTCAGCACGCTGCTCAGCGATGACATTAGGGCGGCAAGTAGCGCGGCCACCATTAGGCCGGATAGGCCCGGCGGCAGCAACCGTTTCACCATCAGCGGAAATGCCGTATCTCCGGTGGCTTCCTCGGGCCACAAGGCGCGCGCGATCAATCCGGGTAGTACCAGAATGAACACCGGCAGAATCTTCAGGGCGGCCGCGAAAATCGTGCCGCCCCGGGCTTGGGTTAAATTGCGGGCGCTGAGCGTTTTTTGAACAATGACTTGATCGGTACACCAGTACCAAGTGCCTAAGATCATCGTCCCCAGGGTTGTCCCCAGCCAGGGGTACTCAGGATGATTGAATTCTTTTATTAGATGGAAAAAGTCATCTGGCAGAGTCTCGCGAAGTTGGCTGAATCCACCGACTTCGTTTAGACCGATCAAGGCGAGAAAGACCGAGCCACCAATCATGATAAAAGCCTGGAGTAGGTCGGTATAGATGACCGCCGCGAGCCCGCCGGTGATGGTGTAGACACCGGTAGCGACGACCAGCAAGATCGCGGTCGTCATGTAATCCCAGCCGAATATCTCTCGCGCCAGAATGCCCGCGGCGAACAACGCGACCGAAATTTTTGTCAGAACGTAGGCCAGCAGCGAGACCGTCGTGAGATACCAGCGACAGCCGGGGCTGAAGCGCTTCTCCAAGTACTCCGGCATCGTGAAGACGCCGCTGCGCAAGTATTGAGGGATGAAGATCCAGCCGAGCAGCAGCAGGCAGAAACTTGCCGACCACTCGTAGCTGCCAACGGCTAGCCCACTTGATGCGCCCGAGCCGGCTAGTCCGATTACGTGCTCGCTGCCGATATTCGTCGCGAAGAGTGTCGCGCCGACCGCAAACCATCCGATATGTTTGCCGGCTAGAAAATATTCTGTCGTCGTGTTCTTATTTCGGGAGTGGTAAAAACCAACCGTGAATACGGCGACGAAGTAAGCGGCAATAATATAAGTGTCCATTCGAGCGAGGCCCAGTATAACGCGAGCGGTGAAATTTGGCGAAGTCTGAACAAATCGGCCTGGTAGTGTTTGCGCATGGCTCACGGGTGGTTCCCGCCAATGAGTCGGTTGAGCAGGTGGCCCGCGATGCGGCGGCGCAAGGCGGGTTCGAGCTCTACAGCGCGGCGTTTCTCGAACTTGCGGAGCCGACGCTAGAGGGCGCGGTCGTCGAGTTGCTGTGTTCAGGAGCGCGCAGGATTATCGTTACGCCGTATTTCTTGACAATGGGCATGCACCTGACTCGAGACCTGCCGGCGATCTTAGACGCTATCCGGGAAAAGCATCCTGGGCTCGAACTCGTGGCGACTCCGCCGCTCGATGGACATCCGTCGCTTGCGGGTATTCTCGCCGCGCGGGCGCGGGCCGCGCTAACCGACTAAATGGCTAGCCCGGATATTTCCCCAGCCGCCGGTGAAAGCGCGCGCTAGACGCATCACTACTTCGTTGCGCTCGCTTGGCGTGCTCGACGTACTGTCAAGTACGCCTGTGCGCGCCACGTGTCGCGCGCCTCGTATTGATGCGGCTCCCACGCACTTTCTCTCGCCGCCTGGGGAAATATCCGGGCTAGCTGAGCCGCCACCTGCCGCGGTAGGGGCGCGATAGCATGTCGTTGGCTCCCGGATCGTTCAGAATTTCTTCGGCGACCGGGTCCCAGTGAAAGCCACGGCCTTTGCGTATGGCGATGTTTGCCAGGTGGGCGATCGATACTGAGCGGTGGGCGGCCTCGATTGGGGCCGCCGTCTTGTTCCTCGAAAAGAAGCAGTCTACGAAGTTGGTGACGTGGTTTTCGCTGCGGTAGAGGCGTTTTTCGCCGGAGCCGAGCGGCTGGGTTAGAAGATCCGCGGAACTGGCCTCGTGCACACCGCGATTTGCCCAGGCCCAGCCGTCCGAGCCGTGGAAGGTCACGCCGGAGCGTTCCTTGTCCGAACAGATCAGGCGCGTACCATTCGCGTACTCCGCCTCGAAGTAGAAATTTGTTGCCGTTTTGTAGATCGGGTGCTTGGCGAAAGTTCCGTGCGCTGCGCGGATCGCGATAGTCCCGGAGTGGTCCATGCCCAATCCCCATTGAGCGATGTCGAGGTGGTGGCCGCCCCAGTCGGTGACCTGGCCGCCAGAGTAGTCAAACACCCATCTAAAATTGACACCTACTCGGGCGGGCGCGAACGGCTTCTCGGGCGCGGGTCCGAGCCACATGTCGTAGTTGAAGCCGTCGGGCACCGGCGCAGGGTCCGTTTGATGCGCGGTCTTGCCGTAGTCGGGAATGCCGGACAGCAGCCCAACTCGCACCGTGTGGATCTTGCCGAGTCGGCCGTTGCGGGCTAGCTCGCAGACTCGCCGGAAGTTCCTGTCCGAGCGCTGCTGGCTGCCCGTTTGCCAGACGATCCCAGCCGTATCCACGGCGCTGACCATCGCCCGGCCTTCTGCGACCGTGAGGCTCAGAGGTTTTTGGCCGTAGGTGTCCTTACCCGCTTTTGCGGCTGCAATTGCGATGAGTGCGTGCCAATGATCGGGAGTGCCACAGTAGATCGCGTCGATATCGTCGCGCGAGACAACCTGGCGAAAGTCTTCGAAAGCCAGGCATGAGTTGTCGCCGAAATGCTCGTCGACCAAGCGCCGAGCTGGCTCTCGTCCGCGCACTGTTCCGGCCCAATAGCCAGCGCCTTCGCGGTTGACGTCGCAGACGGCACGGACGCGCACCCGCTTGTCTTCGAGAAACAGCCGCATCCAGTTGGTACCGTTGTTGCCCGTGCCGATGAAGGCAATCGACATCTAGTTGCTAGGCGCGTCTTGGCCGAGAACGGACGCGGGCACGATCGCCGGAAATCCGAGCAACTTGACCACATCGCGGCGACTACGCATAACTGACATCAGTCTAGCCCGCAACTCTCACGCACTTTCGCTCGCCACGTGCTAAGAAATGACGGCTAGATCGGCACTGCTGCACTCGCTCAAGCCATTCTCCGAACCACCGAAGATACGCGCTGATCTGCTGCCGGCGATCGTCGGACGGTTCGAATGGCAAGCGCGCCCCAAAAAGGCCCCGGGATTCTGCAATGTGTTTGAGGCCCCAGGGGTAGGGGAGCTGTTCGTTGTGTCGGACGAACTCGGCATAGAGCTCAGACGCTTTTTCAAAGCTGTCTTTGTTGCCAGCTAGTTCAAACAGGGCAGATGTGGCTTCGGGGATTACGCTTGCCGGTCCAGAGATGACAGCGTCAATCAACCCAGCCCGCAGCGCATCGCCAAGAACCACGTCATGACCGAGTATTCGAGCCTTCGCAGCGTCGCCTCGCTTGGTCATGGCTTCAAGCAAATCCAGGTCGCCGCTCGAGTCCTTCACCCCGACGATGTTGTCCTCAGTCTCAAGCAGCTTGATCGCGACGTCGTTCGGCACAGGACTAACGAACGCCGCCAAATTGTATACAAGCAGCGGACCGCCAATCGCCCTGGCCGCCTGGCGATAGAAACCGACTAGGTCACGGCCGTCATAGCGATAGAAATGCGGTGCCGGTAAGAGCACAGCGTCTGCTCCAGACTCAAGTGCGTGGCGGCCTAAGTCAATAGATTCGCCGAGGGTCCCGGCTCCGATGCCAGCGATCAACAGACCTCTGCCGTGCAACGCCGCCGCCAACCTCTCGATGGCTTCTTTGCGCTGGTCCACTGATAAATCGAAGTACTCGCCTGTGCCCCCACAGGGCACTACCCCTCGAACGCCGCGCTGCAGAACAAACTCAACATTGCGTTCAAGAGCTTCAAAGTTGATTCCGCCAGAATCGGTCCGTGGAGTTAGAAGGGCGGCAAGAGGTCCAGATACTGCTGTCATCTCGAACTTGCAAGTCTAGCGGAAAGCGCTATCATCGAGATCGACAATTCACGAGGTCAGCATGAAACCTACTCGTAGACAGTTGATAAAGACCGGCATAGGTGTGGCGATGGCTCCGACGATGATGATTCCCAAAGCAAGCGCGTATAGTCTCGCGGAAATTGAAGGCAAGCTAGCCTACGGCTCGAGCATCTCGGGCGTAACCAAGGCGGATTTACCAACTCCGTCGCTGATGCTTGATCTAGACGCGTTCGAGGCGAACGTGGCGCACATGGCGTCCCACGCGAAAATTGCGGGCCTCAATCTGCGTCCGCACGCAAAGACCCACAAGTGTTCGGAAATCGCGAAGCGCCAGTTGAGTGCCGGAGCGCTGGGAGTCTGCGTCGCCACTATTCGCGAGGGCGAAGCGATGGCCGCCGCTGGGATTGAGGGGCTGCTACTCACATCTGAACTCGTCGGCCCGAACAAGATCACTCGATTGATCCGGCTTACCAAGAAGCAGCCCGACACCATGTCGGCCGTCGACCATCCGTCGCACGCCGAACAACTCAACGAAGCGGCAGGCGCGGCGGGAGTGAAATTAAACATCATGGTCGACATCGACCCCTTGGGACGTCGTACCGGAATTGCGCCTGGCGCTAAAGCTGTAGCGCTCGCGGAAGCCGTCGACCGGCTGCCCCATCTGAACCTTAGGGGCGTTCACGGCTATTCCGGGGCTTCATCGCATGTGAAAGGTTTTGAGAACCGCAAGGCTCATTCCGAAAAGTACATGACGCCGGTGATCGAGTCGTTTATGGCGATGAAAAAGAAGGGGATGCCGGCGGAGATTATGTCGGGCACTAGCACCGGCACGTACAACATTGACTCCGAGCTTGATGGCATGACCGAGATGCAGGTTGGCTCGTACGCTGTGATGGACGTTGACTACAGCGTAATCGGCGGAAAGGGCAGCGGCGACACCTATAGCGACTTCACGCCCGCGCTGTTCGTGCTGGCGACCGTTATCAGCAAGAATTACGACGACATTGCGACCGTTGATGCCGGACTGAAGGCCTTTGCTACTGACCGTGACTTCGGCCCACGCGTCGCCAGTCCCGCCGGCCTCGAATATTCATTCCGAGGCGATGAGCATGGTGCTCTGACTCTCGCCGGCTCGTCGCGCGAAATCAAGCTAGGCGACAAGATCGAGCTGATAGTGCCGCACTGCGACCCGAACGCCAATCTTTACGACCGGGTGTACTGCACCCGAGGTGATCAGGTGCAGCAGGTTTGGAAGATCGACGCTCGCGGGCATATTTAACTGGAATGTTGCTCTGAAACGGACATTTGCGGGGGCCGGTGGTTCGTAACTTGGAACGGTTGATTTTCGCCGTTTGATAGTCTGGGGCTTGTAGCCCTGCCTGCATTGGACGGACCATCTTCCATTGAGTAAATCCAACGGTGTGTGTTTACGGCAGACCGAACTGCCTGGGGTTCGGCCAATCTTTGCGGACCTGCTCTATCAGTTCCCGAAGGTTGCCGAATTTTACCGCTATGCGCCGAGCTTAGATTCAGCTCAGGCCGCCGCCGGCGAGATTCGACTTGATCCCCAGCATCGGGCTGACCTTGCCGAGGAGCTGCGCCGCCAAAACGTAGGGTGTGGCAAGGAAACGCGCGCCAACATTGAACTGCTGGTTAAGCCTTCCACTGTGGTCGTCGCCACCGGCCAACAGGTTGGTTTGTTCGGGGGGCCGGTATTTTCGATATATAAGGCGCTGACCGCCGTCAAATTTGCTGAAGAGCTTTCATTGAGAGGCACGCCGGCTGTCCCGGTTTTCTGGCTGGCGACGGAAGATCACGATCTCGATGAAGTCGACCACGGTTGGGCGTTCTCGGGCGACGGTCGTCCCGAGAGGCTACAGGCCACCACAGAGGGCACGAGGGGCGCCGCGGTCGGAGCGTTTAGGATTGCCGACGCCGACCTCGACAAGCTCGAAAAACTCGTCAGCGGACTTCCTTTTGCTGATGAAGCCGTGGCGATGGCGCGGGAAACATACTCGGATGGCCCGTACTTCGCTGACGCGTTCATCGCGATGTTTCGGAAGTTGTTGTGCCGCTTCGGGCTGATATTTCTGTGCCCGATGCAAAGCGAAATCCGGCGCCTCGCATCACCCGTAATCGAACAGGCGATTGAGCGTTCGTCTGAATTGATGGACGCACTGGTTGAGAGAGGACACTCGCTCGAAGCAGCCGGCTACCATCAGCAGGTCCATGTCGATGCTGAGACGTCGCTGTTTTTTCTCTTTGAAAATGACGTCAGAGTCGCGCTCAAGAGGCAGGGCGAGACGTACCGAGCCGGCTCGAAGGGCTACTCGGCCGTCGATCTACTCGCGAGGCTGCGCGAGAATCCCCTAGAATTTTCGCCCAACGCGCTCTTGCGACCGGTGATGCAGGACTACCTACTGCCCACCGCCGCGCTCATCGGAGGTCCGGCTGAGTTGGCCTATCTCGGTCAGTCGGCGGTACTCTATGAGGCTCTACTAGACCGAATGCCGGTCGTGATGCCTCGGGCCACGTTCAGCATTCTCGATGACAGAGCCGCCAAATTACTCGAGCGCTACTACCTCACGCCCAGCGACTGCTTCGTGCCGGCCGCCGAACTCGAGGAGCGTATCGCCGCCGCTCTTGTTCCGGCCGAAATTCACAGCACGTTCAAGAAAAGCACGGACGAAATTGAGAGCGCGATGGGGCGGATGGAGCAGCGTCTTGCGAGTTTTGACCCCTCACTCCAAACTAGCTTCTCGCTGTCGGCGAAGAAAATTCGATTTCAACTAGAAAAGATCGAGGCCAAGACCGCTCGGGAAAGTCTGCGGCGCAACGAGACAGCCCAACGTCATGCGGCGTACCTCAGTGGGTTTTTGTATCCCAACCGCAGCCCGCAAGAGCGAGTCTACGGCGCCCTACCGTTTATCGCTAAGTTTGGCAAAGACTTTGTAGACAAGATCGCTGACGCGATAACACCGGACTGCGTTGATCATCAGATAATCACCTTGTAATATTCGAGGTCGACGGTGAGCATCGGCTGATGCCAGACGGTCTTGTTGCGGAACAACTGAAGCCGCAGCTTCGTATGATCGGATAGAAGGCGAGCAGATTTGCCCTATTGCATACATTGTGGACGCGAGGTTCCGACGTCGGATCGTTTCTGCAGGGGCTGCGGTAAGCCACAGCCGTCAACCGCTCGATCTGGCGCGTCAGGTGGGCTGAGTCCACGCGGCGCATCGATGCTTTGCTACGTGCCTTGGTTTGGCTTTATCGGGTCAATTATCGTGCTGGCGGGTCAGAAATTTAGAAACCACGCTGACGTGCGCTTTCACGCCTACCAAGGATTGTACGTTTTCGTCACCTGGCTACTAGTGCAATACGTCGCCGACTTGTGGGCGCAATTGTTGTTTTTCGGGGAGTTCTTGCCGATCAGTGGGTTGCTGAAAATGTCAGTCTTGCTGCTTTGGATTTTCATGTTGTTCAAGGCAGCGAACGAACAGCGATATTCGCTGTCCGTGCTTGGGGATCTGGCTGAGCGTTCGCTTTGACCGCAAACTGTTTATTTCTAAGGCGCGTCCGGCCGGGCCGTTGTTCTTAAGAAACAATTCACTAATTGGTCACGTATTTACCAGGGACACGTTCGTTCGTCGTGTCAATGCCTTTTTGCCGTGGCCGCGTCCTATCGTGAGAGTAGGTTTTCTCACCCGCTAGCAATTTCGAGTTAGGAGCTTCCAGAATGTCCAAGCAGTCATCCGCAACCGTCGCAGCACTTGCACTCGCGATGTGCTGGTCACCACAATTACCGGGTCAGACAATCGACTACTCGCGGGGAACGAAGTTCTGGCCGCGGCTGGATAGTTTTAAGGCTCCCGAGGTTGCACCCGCTGACTTAGACGATTCGGCGACTCTCGAAGGCATGATTCGGGGCGGCAAACTGTATCTGTCGCTACAGGATTTGATCGCGCTTGCGTTCGAGAACAATCTCGATATCGAGCTGGGTCGATACGGCCGCCTGGAGGCCGATACCGACTTGCTACGCGCCAAGGCGGGAGCGCAGCTCAGCGGAGTGCAAACTCAGATCAGTACGCTCTCGACCGGACAGTCCACGCAATCGTCCGACACACAGGTGGGCGGACCTAGAGGTCAGGCCGACGGCATCACGACGAACGCGTCAGACCAAGCGTCGGGTGGCTCGAGTACCGGCAACGCCGCGTCATTTTTCGGAAGCCAGGTGACCAGCCTCGAACCGACGGTGTCATCGACGATGAGCTTCATACGGACTAGCAACCCTCAGATCAGCGACTTCGTAACCGGCACAAATACTCTGATGCAAGACATCCAGTCCTACAACGTAAACTTCTCGCAAGGCTTCACCACCGGTACGACGTTCAGCGCGGGCTTTACGTCGTTCGGATCGGAAAATAATAACCTCCGCAATCTGTTCAACCCCACCCTGACCAGCGACATGTCGGTTTCGGTGCGCCAGAGGCTGTTGCAAGGCTTTGGTCGCGCGGTTAACAACCGGAATATTCGGATCGCCAAGAACAACCAGGAACTTCAAGATCTGCAATTCGAGCTACAGGTCACCACAACCGTCAGCCAACTGCAAAACCTCTACTGGGATCTGGTGACGTTCGTCGAAATCGCTGAAGGACGGCGGGCTGATCTCGAGCTCTCTGAGTGTCTCGTGAAAAACACCAAGCGCCAAGTCGAACTAGGCTTACAGCCACGCTTCGAAATTACGCGGGTAGAGGCCGAGACAACTAGCTACCGCCGACAGTTAATCGATGCGGATGACAACATCCGCCGGCAGCAAAACGTCATCAAGAACGCGATTTCTAAACTTGGGCCTACCAGCACCACATTAAGTGGCGTAGAGATCGTACCCACAGACAAGATCGAAGTGCCGGAGAGCGAAGAGATCGAACCCGTCGAAGACCTGATCGAGACGGCGCTACGGTCGCGTGCCGAACTGGCCCGCACGCGGGTCACTCGCACGAACTCAGAGATCAATATCAAAGGGATTCGCAACGCCATGTTGCCTTCTGTCGACGTGACCGCGTTTATGCGCAACAACGCCTTGGCCGGATCGGTCAATTCGGAGATCGCCAATATCCCCGGGGTGGGCGCCCCAAATCCGTTCTTTACAGGTGGATTCGGTACCGCGCTTGGTCAGATATTCAGTAGAGATTTCCCTGACTACGGACTGTTCTTGAGCCTGAACGTGCCGCTGAAGAATCGACAAGCGCAGGCCGATATGTCCCGTGAACTTTTGCGATTGCGCCAAAGCGACATCAGGTTTCGCCAGGAGGAGAATAACATCAAACTCAATGTGGCGCAGGCGGTGGAATCGCTGCGGCGTGCACGAGCGAGTCACGATGTTTCGAAAGCAGCCCGGGAGCTTCGCGATCAGATGCTCGAAGCCGAGCGAAGGCGCTTTGCGCTTGGGTCGTCATCGATATTTCAGATTGTGCAGGTTCAGCGCGACTTAGCGGCGGCTCGGACTGATGAAATTAATTCCGTCAACGGATACATCCGCGCGCGCAACGAACTAGACCGTGTAACCGGGCAACTGCTCAGTCGACGAAATATTTCGATCGACGCCGCGTACCAGGGCAATATGCGCTAGGAGTCGCCGAATATTCGACGTTGTGCCTGAAGGCGTTCGGAATCGTCTTGGCTGTTCGCGTAGGCGGTGAATCCGTCACGCACGAGCACGCGAGCGTCGGGCCCGTACGGGGCTAGGGTCTGGTCGATCCAATCAGCTACGGCTGCATCGCCAGTATACTCGCCTACGATGTCTTCAGCACGACGTTCGAACTCCGGAATGAAAGTCTCGCCGAAGTGAACTTTGTTCGGCAGCGAGACGAGGTCGGAGATTTCGAGGGAGTAGGGCGGCAGCTCCACGCCGACGATCGACAGCATCATACCGAGAAAGGCGTTGGAGAACTCGCGCACTTCGCTGTCGATTTTCGCCCGCAGCGCCTCGAACGCGCTCTCATCCGCATCGGCTCCGAGCGGCGCCGAACCAAGCTCCAGATAAACCTTGTTCTTAGGCTCGGTGCCCGATGGACGGATTGTGGCTTTCATGCCGCCTTCGAGCACAAAGGTGATCAGGTCGCGGCCACCTCGGTCCGTCTCGGAAACGAACGGTCCAAACTGCGCCTCGTCCCAGTAGTCGACGACCTTCAGCACTCGTCGTCCAGCGATTTCTGTAGGCGGCTCAGCGCGCAACGCCTGCTGAATCTTGCGAATGTCGGCGGACCCAGCGGCACCCTGCATGACGGTCGAGCGTAAGCTGTTGCGGAAGTATCCGTAGCGCTTGAAGGTGTCGATCAGATAGCCATAGACTGTTTCGTCACGCGATTTGAGCTCGGAAGTGAGCTCGGCCAAGATGACAGCCGCCCCGGCGGCATCCTTGTCGCGGATCTCAGGCGTCATCAGAAGGCCGTGGCTTTCTTCGGTGCCGATGATGAAGTCGCCGACGGAGGCTTCGACGTCGCGGAATCGGCCGGTCCTCTCGATCTGTCCCAAGATGTCGCCGACGTATTTGAACCCGACCAACAGGTCACCGATGACGACGCCATTGTAGGATTCGATCAGACGTGTCACTAATTCTGTGGTGACCTGTGTTTTTATCCCAAGCGGCCGCGCGGGAAGTCGCCCGACACGTTCGAGAGACTCCAAGCGATAGCGAGTCAAAAGAACCGCAAACTCGTTGCCGTTGACGAATACGAACTCATCACCGAGCGGGGCAGCGCCGCCCAGGCGGTCAGCGTCGGGATCGGTGGCCAGCAACAAGTCGCCACCGACTTGCTTCGCGTAGCGCATGCCGAGTTCGAGTGCCTCGGGCACTTCCGGGTTGGGGCTGCGGAACATGACGTTCTTGAAATCGCCGCGAAACTCCCGCTGCTCTTCAACTACGAAAAACTGCTCGCCCTCTTGATAGCCCATTTCCCGCAGGCAGCGCCCGACCGTATTGAGCCCGGTACCGTGAAGGCCCGTGAACACGAAATTTGCCGGACCAGCTGATGACTCCAAGCGCAGGCCAAGATTCAAATCGATATAGGCTCGACGGTCTTCGTCGGTGATCGTGCGCACTAGACCCGATTGGACGACCTCGTCATGAGGAATGCTCTCCACGTCGCTGATGGCTTCAACGATGCGAACCATTTCCTCGTCGTCGGGGGGAATCTCTTGCCCACCGTCTTTGTTGTAGAACTTACCTCCGTTGTCATCCGGATGATTATGCGAGGCGCTCATGTTGAGGCCGCCATAGGCGCCATAGCGACGGATCAAGTACGAAAGTTCCGGTGTTGAAATAAAGTCCGCGGGCTCGTCCGGCAGCATGTAGACGGTCACGCCGGCGGCGCAGTAGACTGAAGCCGCTATGTGCGCGAGGTCTTTCGAGCTGAGTCCAATAAGGGGGTTGGGAATGTCGGACGGGTAAGTTCCGCGCAGATTGTTGAAGACCCGAACGTCGTAGGCGACGACAACTTTGAGTTCCGTTTCGCGCCCGAGCTGCTTGCGCAGATATTCGACGTGACCCTGTATCGACGATGCGATCGTGTAGGGGTTGATGCGGTTTGGGCCAATGCCGACAGGCCCGCGGCGGCCGCCCGTGCCGAATGGAATTACCTGATAGAAACTGTCGAGCAATAGGTCGAAGTTTTCGGACTCGACCATCCATACGATTAACGGGCGGTAGTCGCTTGGAGCAACCAAGCCCGCGAACTTGTCAGTCTCGATCCACTCACTCAGGTGCCCGATTGCTGATTGTTTGATGTCGTCGGCGAGATCGATCGCCGCGAACGCCGTCTGGGCGGCCGCAACTATTGTCGAGTTAATCATTCGCACTCCGCGTCAACCTGATACAAACTCGCCCGTGGGCGCAAGATCCTCGGGGCGGCCCACGTCTCGCCAAAAACCTTTGATCTCGTGCCAGCGAACGACTTCGCCCGAAGTGACGGATTCGTGAGCGGCGTCAGTCAGCTCGTACTCGCCTCGCGCCGAGGGCTTCAATCGAGCAAGTTTCTCGAACACCGCGGGAGTGAAGACGTAGATCCCGGCGTTATTGAAATTTGTCGTCGACGTCCCCTTTGGAGGCTTCTCTATGACCTTCACGACCCTGTCGCCGTCTACATAGACGGCGGCCCCTTGAAAGGGGTCATCGACGTGCTTGACCGTGAGGACAATGTCGGCACCGTCGGCCAGGTCAATCATTTTGGCGTAAACCGATTCGTCGACCATGATGTCGCCAAAGGTCATTAGAAATGCTTCGCCGTCGACGAAGGTTTTTGAGAGTAGAGTCGCGCTGCCAGTACCGTCTTGCGTCGCTTGTAGCTCGTAATGGAGCGTTGCGGTGCGCGGCGGATGCGCGGCAAAGTATTCCTTTACCATCTCGGCCTTATAGCCGACGATGATGCAGATTTGCTCGACGCCCACCGACTCAAGGCGCTCAATTTGGTATGCCAACATCGGTCGTCCATCGAGCAGCAACATCGGTTTGGGGCAATCGTCCGTCAGCGATTCCATGCGGGTACCTCGACCGGCCGCAAGAATGACTGCTTTTCGAATAGATGACGACACTTTTCCCATCTTAATTCCCTTGAGGGTCGCGACTTATGGCCGCGGCTCTGATGCTTGGGCCCCGAGGGCGTACTTACTTTCGACCGTAGAAAAGATCTCGACCCGCGGCCAGTGCTTGCATCTTGCGATCGGCGACACTGCGCGACAGCATCCAAAATCCGCAGTCGGGATTGATGTAGTGGATGCGTTCTTCCCCGAGCACGCCAGCGGCGTTCTCGATTCTTGAGGCAATTAAGTCGGCACTTTCGACGCCATTGTCCTTGATGTCCACGACGCTAAGGCCTAGGCCGACTTTCGGATTCATGTCCTTGAGTTCGCCCAATTCTTCGTAGCCTCGCCTCGCGAATTCCAGCAGGAAATGGTCGCAGTGCAGGGCGTTGAGGAACGGCAACATGTTCTTCCAGAACCCTTTTTGGATCGACTGCCCGCCATAGTTGCCAAAGCATAGGTGAACGCCGCGCGTCGAGCCGATCCCGTCGAGCACGTGGTTCATGGCGGCGGCGGCCCACTCGGCCTCCTCGGGGTGGCCGGTAATGTTGGCCTCGTCGAGCTGAACAATGTCGGCGGGGATGCGCTCGAGCTGATTCCGCAACACTTCAGCTACGGCCATACACAGCTTCTCGTAGCTTCCGTAGTGGCGATCTGTCAGCGTTTTCGTCAACATGTGCGGGCCGGTACACGTGAACTTCAGCGGCTTCGTTGTGAGGCCCCGTACAAACTCGTAGTCGGCGGGAAGATTGAGGACGCCCTCGCCAATTTCGTCGTGAACCACGCCCGCGGGCGCGATCCGAAATCCCATTCCCCGATCGGCCTTGAATGCGTCGAGATCGCTGATCGAGTACTCCGTCTGAACGCCAGAGAGCCGGCTGACGAAGTAGTCGATCATGCCGTTCGTTTCCGGGTGCGAAGGGTCGAATCGGTTTAACTCGCCGTCAGCGACGACGTCAATCCCAGCCATCTCCTGGGTATGAAGCACGACGGAAATGGCATCGCTGAGGGCACCTTTTGAGGTGTCTCCGTAGAGCCATCGTGGGATTGGATAACTGCCGACGACGGTTGTCTTGATGCCCATCCGGGAATTATAGCCGCCGCCAGCTACCTCGTGGATTCGCGGCTGAAAATGCGTTCTTCCACAGCTCCACTCGTTGTTCGGGCTCATTCACCACGCCGATTACGTCGAAGCGGACACAGTCGTCCGGCACGCCGGCGCGGCGAGCATACTCGCGGGCCGTTCGAACGAGGTGACCGCGCTTGTCCGCATCGACTGCTTCTAAGGGTGTTCCGAAGTCTTCGTTCTTGCGGGTCTTGACCTCGACAAACACGAGTTCATCGCCGTCCCAAGCGACAAGATCAATTTCGCCACGACCCTTGCGCGAGCGGTAATTGCGTGCGACGACGCGATAGCCTTGGCTCTTCAGGTGGTCGTAGGCAGTGTCTTCTCCGCGGCGGCCGGCGCGGAGATGCTGAGGTAAATCACGATCCGCCCTGCGCCGCAGCCACCCAAGCAAGCGGGAAAACATCTCACTTACCGTCCGTAGATCTTGTCGAGCACGCGTTGGACCGCGACGGCGCGATCAGCACCAATTGACGGCGAGCGGTTGTCGCGAACTGCCGCTACGAAATCTTCGACCAGCGGCTGGTGGACGTTTGCATGCGGCGGGTGTGCCTCGGTTCGCTCGCCCTCAGCTGTTCGGATCGTAATGTCGCCACCGTTCAGCGAGGGGATATGCAACGAGCCTCCGCTACCGAAAACTTCTAAGCTGTCGCGAAAACCAAACACCGCGTGGCTCACCGTGACCTCGCCGCGGACCCCCGATGCGAAGCGCATTTGCACGCTGGAGGTGTCCTCGGCATCCCGCTTCAACAGGACAGAATCGGCGTATGAAGTTACGTCAACTGGTTCGCCGAACCAGTCGAGCAATAGTTCGATGCGGTGACTGCCGAAATCCATCATCGGGCCGCCGCCCGAGCGCGCGGGGTCGATCAGCCAAGAGCGGTCGCCTCCCGGCGCTGGATTGAACTGCTCGAAAGCATCGATCTGTAGCAATACGGGCTCGCCGATGGTGCCATCGGTCAGCAGCTCTTTTACCCTCTGGACCGCCGGATAGAAGCGACGGTAGTAGGCGATCCCAAATTTTACGGCCGCGCTCGCGCAGGCCCGCGCCATGGCCTCGCCGTAACAAGCGCGAATCGCAATCGGTTTCTCGCAAAGAACGTGCTTGCCGGCGGCAGCCGCGGCGATTGTTTGCTCGGCGTGAAGGTCAACCGGCGTGGCGATGTAGACCGCGTCGACTTCCGGATCGGCCAGCAGATTGCGCCAGTCCGCGTGGTGCTTCGTCGCTCCAAACTCCTTCGCGAATTCAGCGGCAAGTTCCGCCTGTGCGCGAGCGACGGAATAAAGCTCGCTACCGTCGGAGTCCCGCAACGCCGGCGCAACACGCTTGCGCGCAATGTCACCGCATCCGATTAGACCCCAGCGGAGGATGGTGGACATGGCGGACTATTGCGTCGTCCGCTTGAGTTGCCCACAGGCGGCATAGATGTCGCGACCACGCGGCTGCCGTAAGAAACACGGCATCGACGCCATCACGATTTCATGGAACGATTCCACCCGCCCCGCACCAGGGGTTTCAAAGTCTATTCCAGGACCGGGATTCAAAGCGATCAAATTCACCTTACACTTGATATTCGCCAACAGGCGCACGACGTCGCGCGCGTCCTTGTCGGAATCGTTGACGCTTTTTAGCAACACGTACTCGAACATCAACCATTCCCACGGCCGCAGCGGATAATCCTTGCAAACGGCGAGTAGATCAGCGAGCGGGTATTTCTTCGTGATCGGCATTAGCTGCAAACGTTGCTCTTCATTTGAAGCATTTAACGAAATCGCCAGCTTCGCTCGCACTTGATGGCGGCCGAACTCTTCGATTTTGGGAACAATACCCGACGTTGAAACCGTGATACGCCGTTGCGAAATCGCGATTCCTTCCGGGTCAGCGAGCAGCCGGGTCGCTTTCATCACCGCGCCTAAATTTAGTAGCGGCTCACCCATGCCCATCATGACGACATTCAATCCGCGATCGCGGGCGTCGAGTGAATGTAGCCGCGCGAGAGTCAGCACTTGGGCGACGATCTCGCCCGCCGTGAGGTTTCGTTCGAGACCCATGAGAGCCGTCAGACAAAATTTACAGTCAACCGGACAGCCGACCTGTGTCGAAATACACAGCGTGTCTCGCGCTTCTTCGGGTATAAAAACGGCTTCAACAGTTTTGTCGTCTTGGAGCTTCAGCAAGTAGCGAGCAGTGCCGTCAGCGGAGTCGAATCGTTGCTCGACGCTCGGTAGGCCACTGATAAAATCCTGGTCTAACGCGTCGCGAAGGTTGCGCGGAAGCGTCGAAATCTCGTCGATACCGGAGAGTTTCTCGCGGTAGATCCCGCGGTAGATTTGACGTGCGCGGTAGGGGGGGATATCGAGCGAGGCAGCCAGCGCGGTCAACTCGTCCAACTCTTGACCTATTAGAGCCTCGGCCACAGTCCACCATTGTATCGGGCAATTTGAAAATCGCCCGAGTTTGCACCCTGCCGAAACGGGATGACGAGGCGGCTGTCGCCTAGACAAACCGCCACACGGGGGCTGTTGACGCGGGCCGTTGCTATAGTGTCCGCGTGAATCGCCGTACCGCTATCAAGTCGCTGGCTGCCGCTGCTACCGGGCCATTCTTCGCCTTTTCGAAAACCCAACAGGCTAACTTGCTATTTCTGTGCTCCGATCAACACCAGACTGCAGCTGCCGGGTGCTATGGCCACGACCAGGTTCAGACTTCACACATCGATGAAATTGCCTCGGACGGCGTCCGGTTCAATCACACCTACTGTCAATCGCCGGTGTGTGTTCCTTCTCGTGGTTCGATCGTTACCGGCGTCTACCCAAGTAAGCATGGCGCGAAGATCTTGCAAGATCCGTTGCCCACCGACTCGCGTACTGTCGGGCACTTTTTCAAGGACCAGGGATATTCGACGGCCGCGATCGGCAAAATGCATTTTGTCGATGAGTCGCAGCGACACGGGTTCGATCACCGAATCAACGCAAGCGATCACGCCGCGCGGCTCACCAAGCAAGAAGCTGACACACTTCGCAAGGATCAAGGCGCAGCCGGCGGGACCACCGGGTTGCCCTCGAGGGTGGACGAGCGGTTGTTTCGCGATACGTACTACGCCGAAGAGTCCGTTCGATTCCTGCGTGCGCATCGCGACAAGCCGTTTTGTCTCTGGGCTTCGTTTTTCATGCCGCACACCCCGCTTGTGCCACATCGCGACTACTGGGATCTCTACGACGGCATGCCCCTAGGTCTGCCCGAGCGCTCCGACCACGAACTCGAGAGCGGATTTCAGGGCCATTTGATCAGAGCCAAAGAGCGGGGTTGGTATCAGCAGACCGACACGGAGCTCCATGATGCAATCCGTGGCTACTACGGCAACACGAGCCAGATGGATGCCAACGTTGGGCGCGTTTTCGACACGCTACGTGAACTAGGGCTCGACAAGAACACAGTCGTCGTCTATACGTCAGACCACGGTGAGATGGCCGGGGCTCATCGCATGTGGACAAAGCACAATATGTACGAGCAGTCGGTCAACGTACCGTTGATTGTTCGCATGCCTGATCGCATGGAATCGGGAAAACTTCGCGAACACATCGTTGAGCAGGTCGATCTGTTCCCGACGCTGGCGGAATTGTGCGGATTCGAAGCTCCGCGAGGCCTCGACGGAAAGTCGTTTGCGAACTCGGTACGGGGCGATCGATTCAGTGCCAAAGAAGTTGCCTACTCAGAGTATTACTTTTGCAGGCAAGTGTTCACGGCGGACAATCGATTTGTAGGGAAGCCGCCGATATTGATGGTTCGCAGCGACAAGTGGAAGCTGAATTACTTGAGTTGGGAACGCAGCGAGTTGTTCGACCTGGATCGCGACCCGGGCGAGTTTCGCAATG
Organism: Bryobacterales bacterium; assembly: GCA_965247305.1. Classification (GTDB taxonomy): domain Bacteria; phylum Acidobacteriota; class Terriglobia; order Bryobacterales; family UBA6623; genus CATQHP01. The sequence continues at coordinate 2,080,269 of OZ252030.1, forward strand.
TGATTGACGAATCCGGCAACGCGGGCATCGTCAAGGAATTGACGGCAATCGCCGAGCGCAACTATCGCGGTTAGCCCGTATTTCTCACCACGTGACGAGCGAAAGCACGCGATAGGTGCGCCACTACTTCGTTGCGCTCGATCGCGAGTGCTCAACGGACTGTCAAAGTACGCCTCCGCGCGCCGACCGTCGCCCGCCTCGTATTGACGCACCTCTCACGTGCTTTCGCTCGTCACGTGGTGAGAAATACGGGCTAACCGACTTCGGGAAGTTCCGTCAACAGGACGTCTTCGCCCTTTTTGACGCCCGAGCGGATTGCGGCGTGCGTGTCGTTCTGGGCGTCAACGACGACTTCGCGTTCGGCAAAGCCATCTCCGTCGCGGACATACACTACTGTGCGGCCATCGACCCCCCGCAGGGCCTCGCGGGGCACGATTACGTTGGCGTCTGCCGTCGAAATCATGACGTCGGCGCTACCCGAGAGGTCAGGCAAGACCCTATTATCCTGCTGATCGATAGCTATCAAAACCGGGATATTTTTCATGTGCTGGCTTGCGCTGCCGCGCCCGTATCTTGAGCCTCCACCGGAAGTGGCGATCGCGCCAACGCTTATGACCTTGCCGGATAACCGCATCTCCGGATAGGCGTCGAGAACGACCGTTGTCTTCTGCCCGATGAGTACCGACTGGGCGTCGACTTGGTTGACGGACGCGTTGAGCACCATTTTCGATACGTCGACCACGCGCATAAACAGCGCTCCGGGGTAAACCTGATCGCCGGCCGACGTCTGGCCAAACTGGCCGTTGCCCTTGTACATCGTGTCGAGAACGACGAGGCCGCCCACCGGTGTTTTGATGCTCAAGTTCTCGTAGTCGCGCTGATGGCGTTCTGTGTGCAGCACGTCCTCGGCGACGATCAACTCAAAAGTTCTGAGGTCGGCGCGATGGACTTCTTCCATCATTTTGCCCTCTTCTTCGAGTTGCCCCCAGGTAACCTTGGCCTCTTCAGCCATGTTTTTGAGGATCTCAGCCTCGATCTCGGACTTGACTGCCGCCGTGCGGACATCGAGCGCGGCTTTTTCATATTCAGCCTGCGACGTCACACGCGCTTGGCGGTCGGTCTCGCGCAAGATCATGATCTCGGCACGACGTTTTTCAACGTTGGCCTCGGACTCGGTTTGCGCCGACGCGCGGTCGTCGATGTGATCTTCGAGCCACTTTAGTTCAAATTCGGCGACGATGGAGCCGCGCTCGATAATGCTGCCGGGCTCGGCGAGTTTCGCGAGCGTGAGTTGCGTGCGCCCGGAATCCCGGGGGCCGCGCATTCGAGGTGCTCTGATCGCCGCGTAGTCGCGGGTCTCGATGGTGCCACCGACGCGAAGGGTGGCGTCAATCGTGCCTGAGGTAGCAACGGCCGTGCGTACTTGGGTGTTGGCGGCTCGGTTTTGCAGCGACTCGCGCGACGCATTCGTCAGGCTCCACATGAGCACGCCTAAAGAGATCGACGACAAAATGCCGAGGAAGATTTTCAACCATGGTGTTGTAGGAGGAAGCGGCGAACTCGGTTGTTGTGGCGAGAGTTCCGGACCGGCCGGCGGTGTTTCAAGCGGTGTTGCCGATGAAGCGCTTAAGTAGCTGTTGTTTTGCAGCGATTCTTCCATCGTTGGCCCTCGGTTATTTGAGTTTAGCTGAGCGCCAATTTGACGCGAATTCTGAAACCCAGTTTCGTTCGTAGTCTAGCAGCCCACAGCCCGACTATCAGTAGAGTCTTCGCTTAATAGGCGTCTCGAATGGCCGTTCGGTTTCAGGATCGGTGTAGAATCACTGAAGTGCCTCGGCTTTACCTGCTTATCTTATTGATCCCATTGACGCTTGCGGCTGATCCGGTGGTCGGGGAGGGGCAAAAAAAGGTCACCTTTAACCGCGACGTTCGACCGATTCTTTCAGACCGCTGTTATACGTGCCACGGCCCGGATAAGAACCAGCGCAAGACCGCTCTTCGATATGATCGTGAGAGCGAGGCGTTCGCGGCGCTTGCGCGCGGTGGATTTGCGATCGTCCGGGGCAAGCCCGACGACAGCGTATTGTTGAAGCGAGTCACGTCAACGGACCCAGTATTTCGAATGCCGCCGGCCTACGAGGGGCACGATGCTCTCAGTGATGTGGAGATCGAAACTTTGCGGCTATGGATCGAGCAGGGTGCGGAGTGGGAGAGGCATTGGTCGTTCATTCCTCCGGTGAAGGCCGAGATGCCCGACGTTGGGCGACTCGAGTGGGTGCGAAATGCGATCGACCACCTGGTGCTCGCCCGCTTAGAGCAGGAGGGGCTGGAACCCTCGAGAGTTGCCGAGCGACGCACGCTGATCCGGCGCGTTTCGTTGGATCTTACGGGCCTGCCGCCGACGCCGGCGGAATCCGAGGCCTTCCTCGACGATCGCGGGCCTGACGCCTTTGAGACAGTTGTCGATCGATTGTTGCAGTCTCCGCGTTTCGCCGAGCATTTGGCTTCGACCTGGTTAGACGCGGCTCGGTATGCCGACACCAACGGCTATCAGACGGACGGGACACGGTCGATGTGGCGCTGGCGCGATTGGGTTCTGGACGCTTTCAACAAAAACATGCCATTCGATCAATTCACGATCGAGCAGTTGGCGGGCGACTTGTTGCCCGACGCGACTCGCGATCAGATCATCGCAAGCGGATTTAACCGCAACCATCGCACGACCGCCGAGGGAGGGTCGGTGAACGAGGAGTTCCGCGTCGAGTATGTTGTCGATCGCGCGGTCACGACTTCAACCGTTTGGTTGGGACTGACGGTCGGTTGCGCGCGCTGCCACGATCACAAGTTTGATCCGGTGACACAGAAGGAGTTTTATCAGCTTTTCGCTTACTTCAATAATGTCGACGAGAAGGGCATGGTTTGGAATTTTGGCAACGAAGATCCGCTGATCAAGGCTCCACTGCCGGAACAGGAATTGAAGCTCGCTGAGCTGGATGCTCGGCTAGCAACGGCGAAGAAGAAGCTTGACGCGATGGACGACCGCATCGCGGCTGATCAGGAGCGCTGGGAAACAGCGCTGAAAACTGGCCCGGAGCACGATTGGACCCCAACGCGTGGACTAGCCGGCTACTTCGCGCTAGACGGCGAATACGCACTCAACTCTTTTTCGGGCGGTTCGATTGACGGCGAGACTGCCCCTGACGCGGTCGAGGCTGTTCTCGGCGACGGGCGGTTTGGCCTGGCCGCCGAGTTCGACGGAACGAGCTACCTCGATGGTGGCTTGATCGGAAACTATAGCTATCTCGAGTCGATGAGTGTTTCGGCCTGGATCTATCCGACAAAGAAAAAAGACGGGGCGATTGTTTCGTCGATGAGCGAAAACCCGATTGGCAGCGGTTGGGGACTCTTCCTGCGGGGCGGCAAGCTGTGGTGGCACATGTCTCAGCGCTGGACGGATCTGAGCATGCGTCTCCAAACGAAAAACGACGTGGCCCTCAATCGCTGGCAGCACGTCACGCTCAGCTACGACGGCAAGCGCAAAAGCAAAGGCGTGCGTGTCTATATCGACGGCGAGGAGCAAGAAGTCGACATCATCTTCGACAATCTGGACTGGCCGTCGCGAAGCAACGCCCCACTCAAGATTGGCGGCGGTGGAGGGCTCGACAACCGCTTCGTCGGTCGGATCGACGAGGTTCGGGTCTATGGACGTGAGTTGAGTGCCGTTGAGGCGCGCTCGCTGTCGGTCGTTGAAGACCTCGGAGCGTTGGCTCGGATTGAGAAGAGCAAGCGCAGCGCCGCACAAGCGGAAAAATTGCGTGCCGCGTTTCTAGAGCAGGCCGCCTCGAGCGCAATTGTACGCGCTCAAGATACGTGGTTCGAGGCCCGCAAGGTTCGGGACGAATACTTCGACTCCATCCCAACCGTGATGGTCATGAAAGAGGGTCCGACGCGACCGGCTTACATACTTGATCGGGGTCTCTACGACGCCCGTGGCGAGCAGGTCGCTGCCGGCATTCCGGCTGTGCTTGCGCCTGGGGCCGGCAGCCCGCGGAACCGGCTCGAGTTGGCGCGCTGGCTGGTCGATCGGTCGAATCCGCTGACCGCGAGGGTGGCGGTCAATCGTTTTTGGCAGACGATATTCGGTGTCGGGATCGTCAGGACTGTGGGCGATTTCGGCTCCCAAGGCGAGGCACCGTCGAACCAAGACCTGCTCGATTGGCTGGCCGTTGAGTTTATGAATTCGGGGTGGGACATCAAAGCACTTTTCAAGACGATGGTGATGAGTAACACCTATCGGCAGTCGTCGCGCGTGACCCCGGAAATGATCGAGCGCGACCCTGAGAACCGCTTGTTGGCGCGTGGGCCGCGGTACCGCTTGGCGGCCGGCACGATTCGCGATCAAGCCTTGGCCGTGTCGGGCTCGCTTGTCGAAAAGATCGGCGGGCCCTCAGTCAAGCCCTATCAGCCCGCGGGGCTTTGGAGCGAAGTATCCGCCAATAAATACGAAGAGGATAGCGGCGAGGGCCTCTACCGCCGCAGCATGTACACCTATTGGAAGCGTACGGTTGCGCCGCCGTCGATGATGAATTTCGATGCATCAGACCGCGAGGTCTGTACGGTGAATGTGGGCCGCACTAATACTCCGCTACAGGCGCTGAATTTGATGAACGATGTGACCTTTGTCGAAGGCTCACGGCGGTTTGCTGAGCGCTTGCTGCGGGAAGCCGGCGACGCGGCTGCGGACCGCATTCAGGCCGCTTATTCGTTGGCGCTGGGCCGTCCGGCTCGGGGCCCTGAAGTGACGGTGCTGGCGAAATTGCTCGAGTCATTCGTTGATCGATACGCTGACGATCTCGACGCGGCCGAGGCGCTTGTCAGCGAGGGTGATTCCGAATGGGATCAGTCGTTTGATGTGCGGGAACTGGCCGCCTACACGGGGCTCGCCAGCTTGGTTCTAAATTTGGACGAAGTGGTGACGAAGCAATGAAATTTCAAAGCGACGCTCGAAATTTACTCACGCGCCGTCACTTCTTTGGCAAAACTGCGACAGGCGTTGGTTCGATCGCGCTTGCGAATTTACTGGGTCGCGATCTGGGCGCTGAGGAAACGTCAGCGCAAGGTCTGCCGGGCCTGCCGCACTTTGCGCCCAAGGCGAAGCGAATTATTTATCTTTTTCAATCGGGTGGGCCGTCGCAGATTGAGACGTTCGACCCGAAGCCGGGCCTGGCAACGCTGCGCGGGCAAGACTTGCCGGCCTCGATTCGCAAGGGTCAACGCTTAACGACGATGACGGCGGGGCAGACCAGCTTCCCGCTAGTGGAGTCGATCTTCAAATTCAAACAGCACGGGCAGTCGGGTGCGTCGATTAGCGAACTGCTGCCGCATACGGCCAAGATTGCTGATGAGCTGTGTTTCATTCGCTCGCTCCATACCGAGGCGATCAACCACGACCCGGCCGTGACGTTTTTCCAGACCGGGTCCCAGATCGCCGGCCGGCCCAGTATCGGTGCCTGGTTGAGTTACGGGCTGGGTAGCGAAAGTAGCGATCTGCCGGGCTTCGTCGTGATGATCACCCAAGGCACCGGCGGACAACCGATTTATGACCGGCTCTGGGGCTCGGGCTTTCTGCCTACCCGTTATCAAGGCGTCAAATTTCGCTCGGTCGGTGACCCGGTGCTATATCTTTCCGACCCCAAAGGATTTTCGCGAGACCAGCGCCGCGAATACCTCGATACGCTAGGCGAGCTAAATCGCATGCAGCTCGACGAGTTTGGCGATCCGGAGATCGCGACCCGCATCGCTCAGTATGAGATGGCTTTTAAGATGCAGCGCTCGGTGCCGGAGTTGACCGACTTGACCGCCGAGCCTGACTCGGTATTTGAGCTCTATGGCGCCGAATCGCGCAAGCCCGGGACCTACGCTTACAACTGCTTGATGGCGCGGCGGCTGGCTGAGCGCGGCGTCCGATTCATTCAGCTTTACCACCGCGGGTGGGACCAGCATGGGAGCCTGCCCAAGGGCATTCGAAGGCAGGCAAAGGCTACCGACCAGGCCTCGGCGGCTCTTGTTACTGACCTCAAGAACCGGGGCCTGCTCGACGACACGCTAGTGGTTTGGGGCGGCGAGTTCGGGCGCACGGTCTACTGCCAAGGGACGATGACAGACAACGACTACGGGCGCGACCACCATCCGCGTGCATTTTCGATTTGGATGGCTGGTGGCGGCGTGAAGCCGGGCGTCACTTACGGCTCGACGGACGAGTTTAGCTACAACGTCACCGAAGATCCCGTCCACGTTCACGACCTGCAGGCGACGTTGCTCCACCTAATGGGCGTTGACCACACCAAGTTGACGTTCAAGTTCCAGGGGCGGCGATTCCGGTTGACCGATGTTCACGGGAAAGTCGTTCAGCCGGTCGTCGCCTAGCTGCGCGGGTGGTGTTTGTCGTAGACCTCGCGCAGTCGTTCGCGAAGGACGTGGGTGTAAATTTGCGTTGTTGAGATATCGGCATGGCCGAGCATCATCTGCAAGCTGCGCAAATCCGCGCCGCGTTCGAGCAGGTGCGTCGCAAAGCTGTGTCGCAGCACGTGTGGCGTGAGGTTTTTCGTGATGCCGGCCACGAGTCCGTAGCGCTTGAGTAGTTTCCAAAATGCCTGGCGCGTCATCGGCCCGCCGCGCGCCGTTACGAACAGAAATTCCGAGGGCCGCGTCTTCAAGAGCGCCGCCCGGTCGCCCCGCACGTAATCGTCGATGGCTTCGAGAGCCACTTGTCCAACGGGCACCAGCCGTGTCTTGTCGCCCTTGCCGGTCGTGCGGACCACTCCCATCTTGGCGTCAAGTTCGGCTGTCTTCACGTGAATGAGTTCAGAGACGCGCAGGCCGGTTGCGTAGAGCAATTGCAGCATGGCGTGGTCGCGGCTGCCGATCGACGATTTCGTGTCCGGAGCGGCGAGTAGCCGGTCGACTTCTTCTAGGGAGAGGAACTTGGGAAGTTTCTTCCACTGCGATGGTGATGGTAGATTGGCCGTCGGGTCGGCCGCGACGTAGTTCTGCTGTTGCAAGTAGACGTAGAGGTTGCGAAGGCTGCTGAGGTGTCGCGCCACCGAGCGGGCGCTGAGCCCTGATTCGTACAGCGAGTCGATGAAGGCGCGAAGGTCGCTATCGTCGGCCTTCTTGATGGGGCGCGTTCGGGATTCGAGGAATTCGGAGAGTCTTGCGAGGTCTCGGGCGTAGGCCTCAAGACTGTTCGACGACAGGCCTTTTTCGACGCGGCAGTAGTCGAGATATTCTTGGATACTCGCTTCCATCACACGCACAACATGTTGAATCGCAATGAGTTACATCTACAAAATATTGACAGCGGGCCATTCGCCGTACTAGCATACGTCTGACGGCTGAAACATTCCGCGGGTATTTTGTCAAACTCTACCACGAAGAAAGTCTACGTTCGGCGCTTTGATCGAGAGGTGCTCGTAGGCTACGTCTCGCCGCAGACTTTTCTGCGTTCTGACGGCATCGAGATTATGAATCGAGAGGCCGAGGTCGTTCTAATTCCCTACGGACAGGCACGCGCGGTGTATTTCGTGCGCGACTTCAAGGGTGATCCGGAACTCGATCAGCGGAAAGTTTTTGCTTCGCGGCCGAAGCTCGGCGGGCTTTGGGTGGAGATGCACTTTCGAGATGGTGAGCTGCTCGAAGGCGTGCTGCCGAACGATTTGCGACAGGTCGGGACGTACGGGGTGACCATTACGCCGCCCGATGCCAATGCCAACACGCAGAAGGTCTTCGTCCCTCGCGAGGCGATGAGCGAATTCAAGGTTTTGGGTGTGATCGGCAGCCCGATCCACCGTCGCCGCGCGCGGACCAAGCAGACGGACCAAGATCAGATGGATCTGTTTCGCGCCCAGGCCGAGACGGTGCCCTAGGCTGTTCTTTAGCTACTCTTCGGCTTCAAGAAAGCGCTCGGCTTCGATAGCGGCCATGCAGCCGGCCCCCGACGCGGTGATGGCTTGTCGGTAGACCTTGTCTTGGACATCACCGGCGTGGAAGACACCCTTAACGTTGGTACGGGCGCCGCCGTGTGAAACGATATATCCCTGGGAGTCGAGCTCGAGCTGATCGCTGAAAACCTTCGTGTTGGGGATGTGGCCGATTGCGAGGAATAGTGCGTTCGTCTCGTGGTCCCATTCCGTGCCGTCAACTGTGTTTTGGAGTCTTAAACTGCTGACGGCTTTTTCGGCCGGGTCGGAGACTTCCGTTACTGTGGCGTTCGTAATCCACTTGATTTTCTCGTTTGCCTGAGCGCGGTCAAGCATGATTTTCGAAGCGCGGAATTCTTCGCGGCGATGAATAATCGCGACTTCCGAGGCGAACTTTGTGAGAAAGGTCGCTTCCTCCATGGCGCTGTCGCCGCCGCCGATCACGCTCACGGGCTGTCCGCGGAAAAAGAAGCCGTCACAGGTCGCGCATGAGCTGACGCCGTGGCCGATGAGTTTCTGTTCGGAGTCGATGCCGAGCCAGCGCGCGGATGCGCCCGAGGCGACGATGACCGTCTTCGTTTCGACCACGTCGTCACCGAGCCAAACCTTGAACGGCCGCTCGGAGAGATCGACCTTGCTGACCTCGCCGGGCTTAAAGGTAGCGCCGAAACGTTGCGCCTGCTTCTTCATGTTGTCGACGAGCTCGGGTCCCATGATGCCTTCGGGGAAGCCCGGGAAATTTTCGACTTCGGTGGTGAGCGTGAGTTGGCCACCGGCTTCGAGGCCTTCAACGACGAGAGGCTCTAGGTTGCCGCGCGCGGCGTAGATGGCGGCAGTGTTACCGGCACAGCCGGAACCGATGATAAGGACGTTAAGCATGAACGTGTTTTCTCCTAGGAACCGAAGTACCCATTCTATCGATGCTCTCGAACGGCGTACGGTCGCAGTTAACATTCGTACTATGTCCAAATCTAGCCCGCATTTCTCACCACCTGACGGCGAAAGCACGCGATAGGTGCGTCACTACTTCGTTGCACTCGATCGTCGTGCTCGACGTACTGTCACGTACGCCTCCGCGCGCCAACCTTCGCGCGCCTCGTACTGAAGCACCTCTCACGCACTTTCACTCGCCACGTGGTGAGAAATGCGGGCTCGGTCAGTTGGCAAGGCCGAGCAGGGCTCGGTAGTCTATTAGCCGGTGGCGCAATCCGCGACAGCTTGGCAGGTTGACCCCCTGCTCGATGCGTTTTGGGAGCAAGGGCTGATCCTGATGGGACAGCGGGTGGAGGAGGAGTATGCGCTGCATACGCCGATTTTTATCAATCTGCGCCAGCGGCTTTACGATGATCTCGATTTATTGAACTCGCTCGGGGTGGCGCTCGAGCGAAAGATCGCTGAGTTGGCGGCGGGGTCAGAGAAGCGCCAGCAGGTCGTTGGGATTCCTGACAGTGCCACGCCGCTGGCGTTGGCTGCCGCGCTGGCTTCCCGCGAAAGTGACGACGACTTGCTCTATGGGCAGCTTCGAAAGCAGCCCGCGGCATATCCAGGTGGGCAATCGGGCACGAGCGCATATATGGGTGTCTGCGACCCTTCGCGCGAAATTACCTTGATCGACGATGTGATCGCGTCTGGAAAAACTAAGCTTTGGTCGATCGAGTACCTGCGTGAAGCTGGGCTCGATGTGGCGCGCATTTTGGTTGTCGTCGACCGCGAGCAAGGCGGGGACCTAATTCTACGAGAGCAGGGGTATCAGGTCCACAGTCTGTACAAAATCCGCGATGTAATCGCCTATTACCTAGCGACAGAGCGAGTCGATGAAAGTACCGCCCAGCAGGCGTTGGACTGGCTAGAGATTCACAAGTTCGGGCTAGGACCCGCCGAGAAATCCCGTTAGGGCGATCACAAACATATAGATCGAAAACACGACGGTGATTGCTAGCCCGGCGTTAAGCCATGGGCCGGGACGCTGTTCGCCCACCACGGATTTTTTGTTCAGCAATACGAATACGAAGACCGCCAACAGCGGCATCGCGATCGGGCTGACCGCCTGCGACGCGATCATGATCTGAACCGGCTTGCCGCCGAAGAGGGGCACAACCAGTCCGAACAACGCCGCCACGACGACCATCACGCGAAAGACGCCGCGGCTCATATCGCGCGGGATGCCGAGGAAGTCAGAGATCATCCACGGCCCTAACAGGTAATTAGGAAAGAGGGACGAGAGTCCCGCCGCGAGGATGCCGAGTACGAACGTTGTCACCGCGATGCTTCCGGCTAGCGGTTCTAGCGTTTTCACCATGTCGATGGCCGCTTCGATTTCCAATCCTTGGACGTGCAAGGTGCCGGCGGCGCAAGCCATGATGGCTGCGTTGATAAAAAACAACAGCGTCATCGAGACGGCCGAATCGCGGTCGACAATGCGCAGGTCTTTTGAGGTCCAGCCCCTCTCCTGAACCAATACACTGCGAGTGATGAGGACGACGGACGCCATCGTAGTGCCGACCATCCCGGCGATCAGCAGCTTGGGGTTGCCGGTGTCGGGCATGCTCGGAAACAAGCCGGTTACGACCTCAGATATGGCTGGCGGCACCAACGCCGCGGTTAAGAAAAACGCCAGTCCCATCACGCTGACTAGGGACGTGAGTACTTTCAGAAAGAAATCATGCCGGCCGACCCAAAACAGCGTGACCAACAGCAACGTAAAGAACGTTGCCGACCCGAGCATCGGGACCGCGTAGCCCAAGTATGTCCCCGTCCATTCCCTCAAGACGTCGACCACGATAGCCATCACGCCGATGATTGAGGTCAGTTGGGTGGCCATGAGCGAGCCGATGATGACGACGGTGATCAGGCTGCCGAAATGTCGGCGGAACAAGTGCAAAATTGTGTCGCCCGAAAGTATCGTCACACGGCTGATGCCGACGAGCATGATGTGGGTAAAGAGCGAGGCGAGAACGAGTGTCCACAGCAACGACATGCCATAGCTGGCACCGGCCGAAGCCATCGTCGTCACGCTGCCGGTGCCGATGACGTAGCCGATGATGAAGATGCCTGGGGCTAGGCTTTTCGCAGTATCGGTTAAGCGTCCGATGTCCATCGAGCCAGCAGCTTAGCACGGTGTTGGTGGGAGGTTAGTCGAGCGCGCTCAGTATCGGCACAATCCAGAGAGCAACTACGACAATTGCGGCGGCGGACGCGATCTGGGTCGTCGTATCAATCCAGCCCAGCCGAATCGACATGCTCCGACGAGATTCAATATCCGCTTCCAGGCGAGCGGCCGCGATTGCGAATGGGGCATTGTTAACGGCCACGATCGCTGGGTCGCTTGGCAATGACATGTTTGTTCCGCCGCCGGGACTTTGCCCGTTTAACCCTGAAACGACTGAGGCCGGGTAAAGGTTAGCCGGGTAAAGGTTAACAGCGTAGCCGGATGGTTCTCAAACTTGTTGCGACACCATCGGCCGTTTCCATTCGTCATAATCAGGGTGAGTATGAAATCTGAAGGCTGTTTGCGTCTGTTATTGGTAGTTGCGCTCGCCACGAGTGCTGTCTTCGCCCAGCGGGTGGAAGTCGAGGAGTTGGTGCTCGACAACGGGATGGAGTTCCTGCTTCTGCCGCGAAAGGGCGACCCAAACGTCGCGGTCGGCTGGGTTGCGAAAGTGGGCTCGGTCAACGAGCGACCCGGTGTAACTGGTGTCGCGCATCTGTTTGAACACATGATGTTCAAGGGAACGCACACGATTGGGACGAAAGACATCGACAGTGACTTAGCGACGATCGAGCAACTCGACGAACTGCGTAAGAAGATTCAGGCTGAAGAGGTTGCGCTGATTGAGAAGCACCGCCGAGGCGCAATTGACGATCCTAAGAATCCCGAAAATCGAAGCGCGGCGCACAGTGCGCTGATCAAGGAATTCGAGCAGCTAATCCAGCAACAGCGGAAACTCATCGTCAAAGACGAGTTTGATCAGATCTACACCGGGGCCGGTGCTTCGGGAATGAACGCGGGTACGAGCAACGACTACACGATCTACTTCATCAATGTCCCCTCCAATAAGCTCGAACTTTGGTTCTGGATGGAGTCGGACCGGCTTGCGAACCCCGTGTTTCGCGAGTTTTACTCCGAGCGTGACGTGGTTCATGAAGAGCGCCGAATGCGGGTCGATTCCACTCCAACCGGGAAACTCAACGAACAGTTCGACTCAATGTTTTGGCAGGCGTCGCCTTACAACTGGCCGGTCATTGGTTGGCCGAGTGACCTTGAGGGCATTACGCGAGAAGAAGCACTCGAGTTTTTCTCGATTTACTACGCTCCCAACAATTTGACGGCTGCCATTGTTGGTGACTTCGACGTTGACCAAGCGAAGGCTTTTGCCAAGCAATACTTCGGACGTTTGAAGCGCGGCGATGTCATCCCTGAGCCTGTTCGCACTCGAGAAGTGCAGCAGCAAGCAGAGAAGCGCATGCTTGGCGAGGCAGAAGCTAGGCCCACGGTGCGGGTGCGTTATCACACCGTTGCGGATGCACATGCCGATGAGCCCGCCTTGCTGGTGCTTGGCTCGTTGCTAAACGGGCGCACAGGTAGGCTTTATAAATCGCTGGTGCTTGAGCAAAAGGTTGCCGCTCAAGCGGGAGCCGGCGTAAACGGACTCAAATTCGACGGCTATTTCGAACTTAGCGGCGTCGCAGCCCCGGGCCACACGCCCGAGGAGGTTGAGAAGGCGCTGCTTTCTGAAATGAAGGTCATGCAAGACGAGCCGGTCGGCGAGCGCGAGTTGCAAAAGATCAAGAACAATCAGTTGGCCGGTGACTTTCGCAAGCTGCAGTCAAAGTTCGGCCTCATGATGCAATTGCTGACCTACGAGGCGATGGGCAAGTGGGAAAACATCAACTTGTTTTCGGATCGCATCCAGGCCGTCACCGCGGAAGATATTCAGCGAGTCGCCAAAAAGTACTTTTCAGACACGAACAAGAATGTGGCGATCTACTACACGAAAGAAGGCGCATCGCCTGGACAACCGGGAAGACCCGGGTCGCCGGGCCGCCAAGGAGGCGCACGATGAAACGGCGCGATTGGATACGGACAGCAGCCGGAGCGGCAGCGGCCGCTTCATGGCTTTCGGCGGATGAGATTCCCTCCCATCCGCGCGAACTTAAGTTCGCGCCATTGAGTTTTGAGCCACCGTCGGCCGACAACTACCGGCATGAGCTTACAGGTGGAGCGTCAGCGTATCTCGTGGAAGACCATGAGTTGCCCCTCGTTTCCGTCAGTTTGACCGCCCGCATTGCAGGCCACGTAATTCCCGATGAGCATCTCGGGCTGGCTGGATTTACCGGCAGCCAGATGCGGTCCGGCGGGACGAAGTCGATGTCGGCGCGCGAATTCGACGAAGAGGCCGCATTTCTAGCGACGCGGATCTCGTCTAATATCGGCGCTACGTCCGGTGGCGGGTCAGTCAATTGCCTGACACAAAATCTCGATGCGTCGCTCGCGATGTTCTTCGACATGCTCAAGAATCCGGCGTTCGATCCTGAACGGCTGGAAATCTCACGGACCCGCACGCTGCAAGGAATGGCCAGACGCAACGACCAGTTGCGCGCGATCCAAAGTCGCGAATTCGCACGACTGATGCGCGGTGACAACCACTTCACGACAAAGCGCTCGAACGAGGCGTCGATCAAGTCACTCACCCCGGATTTGATGCGCGATTTTCACCAGACGTACTACGACCCGACGCAATTTATTTTTGCGGTTTCGGGTGATTTCGAGACCGATGACATGATCAAGCGCCTAAATGTGGCGCTAGCGGATGGATGGCCGTCTGACCCAAAGGATCCTGGCGAGATCCCGGCGCCTACGCACAGTCCGAAACCGGGCGTCTACATGGTCAACAAGCTCGGGCGTGATATCAATCAATCTTCCGTGGCTATCGGGCACTTAGGCATCGCGCGCTCAAACCCCGACCACATCGCGGTCAACATGATGAACGACATTTTGGGCGGCGGCGGGTTCATCTCGCGAATCATGTCGCGGGTACGGTCCGACGAAGGTTTGGCCTACAGTGCGGGATCATCGTTCCGGGCTGGGACCTATTACCCGGGCCTGTTTCAGGCTGCGTTTCAGTCGAAGAATCCTACCTGTGCCCAGGCGACCGAGATCGTATTCGAAGAGATCGAGCGAATCCGCAACGAGAAAGTTACGGCACTCGAGATCGATACTGCCAAGAACGCAGCGATCGAGATATTTCCACGATTTTTTGCAACGGCAGGCCAGATTGCAGGTACGTTTGCCTCGGACCAATACACAAAGAGGGAAGAGGGTTACTGGGAGAACTACCGTGAGCGAGTCGCGGACGTCAGCATTGATGACGCGATGAACGTTGCGCAGAAATACCTAAAGCCCGAGAGTCTCGTTGTGCTCGGGGTTGGTGATCAAGGAGCGATGTTGGCGGGCAACCCCGACAAGCCATTGCATAAATTCGAAAAGTTCGCGGTCGACGGCGAGATTCATTCTATTCCGCTGCCGGATCCGATGACGATGGAGTATCCGGCCGCGTAGACCGCGCAGTGTTTGCTTCAGACAGCGGGAAGCCGGTGGTCGCGGCCTGAGGGGCTGTGAAAAAACCTCCCCTAACTCGAGAATCGGGCGTAGCAAGCTACGCCCCCTGGAGTTTGGCCTTTCACTAGATGGGACGCGCGGTAAGCACGTTCTTGAGTTGTGAGGGATCTGAGAATGCTTGTGTCTCAAAACATTTTGAGGTATTCTTGTATCTAGTTGTTTAGCTTGTTGTGTAACTAGATTCATTTCCAAGGAGACCTCATGTCCTTCCCCACCAAACTGCAGTTGATCAAGCGCAAGGCTTCCCAACAGTTCTACGTCAACTTCCCCTCCGCCAGCGCTCAGATGCTCGACTTCCAGCCCGGCGAACAGCTCGAATGGATCCTGCTCGACCGCTCCCAACTCGTGCTCAATCGTTTGCAACCTCCGCCCGTCGAGTTGAAAAAAAACTCCCGATCGAGTCGTCGACACCTTCTCCCGACTCTTCGCCAAAGGCCTCAACCCCCACGCTCGACAAAGCGTGAACGACCACCTCACCCGCCTCGCTCTCGGTGCCGCCGTCTGCCTCGGCCGCTCCACCATCACCGGCCTGCTACATGCCTCCGGCGAGAGCTTTCAGGACTGGAGCGCCGGCTACCGCCTGTTCTCGCAACAACGCGTCGAGCCGCAACGCCTGCTCGATGCCTCGCGCCGCGAGGTGCTCGCTCGCTTGCCGCCCGAGGCTCCCTTGGTCGTCGCCATCGACGATACACTGCTCGCCAAGTCGAGTCTCAAAACGCCCGGCGTGAGTTGGCGGCGCGATCCGCTTGGACCCAAGTTTCAGGCCAACTTGATTCTCGCGCAGCGCTTCTTGCAATTCTCGGCAGCGCTGCCTCCCAGCGAGCGGCAGCAGCCGGCGCGACTCATTCCGATCGGCTTGGAACACGCGCCGACTCCGCGCCGACCGTCGAAGAAGGCCACGGACGAGGTTTGGAAACAGTACCGGCGCGAGGCTCGCAAGTGCAGCTTGACGGCCCTCGCCGCCAGGCACATCGCGCGCTTGCGCGAGGCCATGAACGCCGATCCCGGAGGCGCTGACAGAGCCTTGCACCTCGTCGTTGATGGCGCTTACACCAACCGCACGGTGTTCGGATCGTTGCCCGCCGAGGTGACGTTGATCGGCCGCATTCGTTCCGACGCCAAGCTGTATCATCTGCCCCTCGAGCAGCCCGGCAAAGGCCGCAGGCGTTGTTACGGCGAACGCGCGCCGACGCCCGAGCAACTCCGCCAGGACGACAACGTGCCGTGGCAAACGGTCGAGGTTTTTGCCGCCGGCAGCCTGCACCAGTTCAAAGTGAAGACGCTCGCGCCGCTGCGTTGGCGGCCGGCGGGAGGCAAGCGGGACTTGCGTTTGGTGGTGATCGCACCGTTGGGTTATCGGCCGCGGGCGGGCTCGAAGGTGCTGTATCGCAAGCCGGCGTATTTGATTGTCAGCGATCCGAGTTTGGGGCTGGAGCAGATCGTGCGGCAGTACGTTTGGCGCTGGGAGATCGAGGTCAACTTCCGTGAGCAGAAGACGCTGTTGGGAGTCGGACAGGCGCAGGTGCGGCAGCCGGACGCGGTCGAGCGGGTCCCTCAATTTATGACGGCGGTGTATGCGCTACTGCTGTTGGCGGGCGCGAGTTGGAGCCGCCAACAGGGCGTGGACGACGCCTTGCCGCGACCGCACTGGCGACGCCGCTCGCAGCCGCAACGGCTCACCACGCAACGGCTGATCAGCCACCTGCGGGCCGAGCTTTGGGCGGACGGCGTGCAGCGGCAACATTTCTGCGGCTTGCGGAACACTTCGCAATCCAACACGAAGCTGCAGAAACTCCCAAGAGGCGCTCCGCCTGCAGCAATCTACGCTTCCGGCTAACGCCAATCCCCTATTTCCGCACCCTACCCCAAACTTCAACCCTCTTTGAACAGCCAAACTCCAGCGGGCGTAGCAAGCTACGCCCCTACAAATAACTTGCGTGTTATCAGCGCTGTAGGGGTGCGACATGTCGCACCCTCGGACGACCGCAGAGCTATTCGAGGTGTTTTCACAGCCCCTGACGCCTGCGGCTCGGTTGTTCGCCCATCGGTGACTTTTCAGGGCTTCAGGAGCCTATTCTTTTGTAATTGTTTCGTCGAGGTTGAGGATTAGGCTCGCCATCGTTGTATAAGCAGCCCATTCAGCAGTTGGAAACGAATCGTCGAGTGCGTGATTGCCGTGCGCCAGCAGAGCTTCGGCCGCCGGTTCGTCGCTCTGAAAGCGCGAGCGCTGACTTTGGAACCCGTCGACCAGCACTGCTAGTTCGTTGGCGTTCGGGCGCCGGGCCGTGGCTAGCCGGAATGCGTAGCCGAGTCGATCTTCGGGGGTCTCGCCCGCTTCGCGGATTGCACGGGCCGCTAGCGCTCTCGCTGGTTCAATGAAACCGTAGTCATTCATCAGGTTGAGTGCTTGCAACGGGGTGTTCGTTCGCGCCGTGCGAACTGTACAGGCCTCGCGTCCGGCGGAATCGAAGTTCATCATCGACGGCGGTGGCACGGCTCGTTTCCAGAACGTGTAAAGTCCCCGGCGATAGAGATCTTCGCCTTCGCCGACCTTGTAGTCGCTACCACCCGCCAAGTCGCTCCAGAGGCCTTGCGGTTGGTAGGGGTTTACGGACGGGCCCCCAGTTTTCTCAACTAGCAGACCAGATATTGCAAGTGCTTGGTCGCGGATCGCTTCAGCCGGCAGGCGCAACCGAGGCCCTCGCGCCAACAGACGGTTTTCGGGGTCTTGCTCGATCGAGTCGGCGTTGGTCCTAGAGGACTGCCGGTATGTCGCGCTGGTGACGATCGTCTTTAGGATCTGCTTAACGTCCCAGCCCGATTCCATAAATTCGACGGCCAGCCAATCTAGCAGTTGTGGATGAGTCGGCCACTCGCCTTGCGAGCCAAAGTCTTCGACGGTCTTGACGATGCCGGTGCCGAAGAGCATCTGCCAAAAGCGGTTGACCGTTACGCGAGCGGTTAACGGATTTTCTCGTGAGCCGACCCAGCGTGCGAAATCAAGCCGGGTTTTTGGTGGCTGTTTCGCAAGTACCGCCGGCACTGTCGGAGCTACTTCTTCGGCCGGTGCGTCGTAAGCGCCGCGGTCGAGGCGGTAGGTCTTTCGCGGTACTTCTCGTTCACGCATAATCATGACGGTCGGAATGGAGTCGGAAAATGCTTGGCGTTCGTCTTCGAGATCCCGAATTTTCTGTGTGAGTGCGGTTAGGTCGTTGTTGCCAAAGTGGTTTGCGTAGGCGTGATCAAGCTTGCGATGGGCGGCCGGGCTGCGCTGGCGCCTTGGGGCGGCAGCCAGTTGGTCGATGCGATCGCGGACCGCGGCGACCTCAATTTCTTCGGCCGTCAGCGCCCGGTCCCACACCGACACGCGGTCGAGCTGCCCCTCGAAACCTAGGCCTAGGCCACGGCCTATACGTAACGGCTCTTTCGACTTAATTTCCTGATTCATCTCATCGCGAATGATCGTCTTCGCGACAGGTTTTCCGTTGATGTAGATCCGCAATCCCGAGGCTAGACGCGTGCCATCGTAGGTGAAAGCGACGTGCTGCCACTCGTTGAGCGTGACCTCAGGCTCGGAGGCAATTCGTAAGGAGTCGTCCAGCCAACGAAGCACTAGGTTGACCTGGAGGTTGCCGTCTTTGATGTAAAAGCCCCAACCCGGGTTGCCTTGAGTGTCTTCTTCACCCCATATGTCTTTGGTTCGTGACACGATTGCGCCGTCCGCGGCTGTGGGGCGGATCCAGGCGCTGGCGGTGAAGCGGTCGTAAAAACTGAAGTTGGCGACGTCGCCGAGGTCGACCGCTCGCTCGCCATCGAACGACTGGCCGGCGTCGTCGCTGAACGCGGCGACCTGATCTCGCTCGTCGGCCCAGTCAGTCGGAGTTGCGGCGACTTCGCTTTCCCACTCGAGACGCGCTTGTGCTGATTTCTCGATCAGCGCCGCATGCTGCTGTTTCAGCGAGTCAATCTCAGCCGACATTGCCGCCAGCCGTTCCTGCTGCGCGGCCGTTGGCGCTTTCACGAATGGTGGCGAGTTGCCGTACTTGAACGCCTTGCCTTTTTCGGGCACGTTGTTGAAATAGGCGAACATGCCGTAAAACTCCTTCTGAGTGAAGGGGTCGTACTTGTGGTCGTGGCAGCGGGCGCAACCGATGGTGATTCCGAGCCATACGGTCGATGTCGTGTCAACGCGGTCGACGACGTATTCGACTGCGTATTCGGCCCCGACGATTCCGCCCTCACCGTTGCCGCGGTGGTTGCGGTTGAAACCAGTCGCGATGATTTGGTCAAGCGTGGCGTTGGGCAGCATGTCGCCGGCCAGTTGCTCGATGGTGAATTCGTCGAAGGGTTTGTTCGAATTGAATGCGTCGATAACCCAATCTCGCCAGCGCCACATGTCGCGTTCAGCGTCGGTCTGATAGCCGTTTGTGTCGGCGTATCGGGCGGCGTCGAGCCAGCGCGCGGCCATGTGCTCGCCATAGCCGGCTGTACTGAGCAGGCGATCAACCACCGTCTCATAGGCAGTTGGAGATTTGTCCGCCAGGAACGCGTCGACGTCCGCGATCGTGGGCGGCAAGCCCGTGAGATCAAGACTAACGCGCCGGATCAGCGTTTCTCGCGAAGCTGCTTGCGATGGCGATAGGCCCTCGTCCTCAAGACGACTGAGTACGAACGCGTCAATAGGATTTCTCAGCCAGTCCGCTCGTTTCGTCCGCGGATTCGAGCGACGAACAGGCGGCTCGAAGGCCCAGTGGCCGCTCCATTCCGCGCCCTCGTCGATCCAGGTCTTTATTAGCTCAGTTTCGCTCTCGGATAGCTTGGCGTGACCGGCGTACGCCGGCGGCATGCGGCGCGCGGGGTCGTCACTTGTGACGCGAAGGAATAGTTCGCTCGCCGTCGCGTCGCCGGGCGAAACGATCGTTCGGCCATCGCTGCGCTCAAACTGCGTCCCGCCTTCAGAATCGAGACGCAGCTTCGTAGTTCGATTTGTTGCGTCGGGCCCATGGCATGTAAAACACTTGTCCGAAAATATCGGCCGGATATCTCGGCTGAACTTGACAGTCGCCGCATCGGCAACCACACAAGCACCAAACACCAGCGCGAAAGCAGTAATGCGCATTCTGGAAAGAATTATAAGGCCTTCGGCACCTCAGGCGATGGAACTACATCAGCTTCGGGCCCGCCGCGCGGCTGATCATCGCGATGGCGTGAGCCTCAGCCGCCTCACCAAGGCCAATGGGACCAACGCCTTCCGCGCTTTTCGCTTTGACACCGACAACGCCCGGGTCGACATTGAGAATTCTGGCAACGTTTCGACGAATGCTGTCGCGGTAGGGCAGAATCTTCGGTTTTTCGATGATGATGACCGCATCGACATTTACGATCTTCCAGCCATAGCCATCGAGGAGTTCCCGGGCGTGCTGCAGAAAGATGGAGCTGTCCGCTCCCTTCCATTGGTCATCTGATGGAGGAAAGATTTCGCCGATGTCGCCAATCGACGCCGCTCCGAGCAACGCGTCGGTCAAGGCGTGCAGCAGGATGTCTGCATCGGAATGCCCAGAGAGACCTTTTTCGAAAGGGATTTCAACGCCGCCGAGTCTCAGCTTGGCTCCGTCGACCAAGCGGTGCAGATCGTACCCCAGGCCTGTGCGAAACTCGCGTGTGTCGAAGGACGGGATAGGCGGCGCGCTCACTGCTGGGCTGCTTGCCTTTCTTCGTCGTAGAAAAGTTGTGCCAGCGCCATATCGCTTGGGCGCGTGATCTTAATGTTGCGGTCACTTCCGCGCATCACGTGCACATCTTCATTGAGGTGCTCGACCAAACTGGCTTCGTCGGTGCCCATAAAGCCATCGCGGTCCGCACTCTCGAAGGCGCGGTCGAGCAGCTCTCTACGGAAAACTTGCGGAGTTTGAGCCAACATGATGCGCTCGCGCGGCAGAGTCGCCTCAATTGCATTTTGCCCGACTTGTTTGACCGTGTCCACCGCCGGCATGCCCAGGATCACGGCACTGGATTCAGCGGCTTTCGAAATCGCGTCTTCAATCAATGCGACGCTGATGAACGGGCGGACGCCGTCGTGTACGGCGACAATGTCGATACCGGCCGAAACAGAGCCGAGGCCGTTGCGAACCGATTCTTGACGATTGCGGCCCCCCGCTACGACCTGAACGGTTGTCGAGTCTGTCTCAGAGGCCAAATCGGACGTTATCGCCGCGACATCTTCGGCCGGCACGACAACAAGAATTTCACTGACGCTAGGCGCGGCGAGAAACTTGCGAATCGTGTGCACTAAAATCGGCACCCCGCCCAGCAACATGAACTGCTTCCGGTCGGTACCAAATTGTTCCGACGCCTCTTTCCCCATGCGGGTACCAAGCCCCGCGGCGGGGATTATCGCAGCAACCCTCATCAGACAGAATTATCGCCCAGCGTGCTCAACTTTGTGTACGCCTGAGCGATGGGTGCCGGACTGGCGCGCGTCCTCGGCGCCGGGCTCCGCGACAGGTAGGCCAGGCTGATCAGGATTCGAACCTCTCGACCTGTGGCTACCGCTCGAGGGTGGCCTAAACTGCCCTGACGACTGTCGTGCGACACCGCGCTCATCGTATCGGCCAAAGATCATTTTGCCCGCGGTCGTTTGGAGCACGCTGGTAACCGATATCTCAATATTTTGCGAGATGAACTTGCGGGCATTGTCGACCACAACCATCGTGCCGTCATCGAGGTACGCGACTCCTTGGTTGTACTCTTTGCCTTCCTTTATGATGAACACCTGCATCAGCTCGCCCGGCAGAACTACGGGCTTCAGCGCATTCGCCAGCTCATTGAGATTCAGAATCGAAACTCCGTGCAGGCGGGCGACTTTGTTGAGGTTAAAGTCGTTGGTAACGATCTTCCCGCCGATTTCCTTGGCGAGTTCGATGAGCTTGAGGTCGACCTCTTTTAGCTTCGGATAGTCGTTTTCGACAATCGAAATAGTCAGATTCGACACTTTCTGCATCCGCTGCAAAATGTCGAGCCCGCGCCGACCTCGGTTTCGCTTGGAGCTATCGGAGGAGTCGGCGACTGTTTGCAACTCCCAAAGGACGAACTGTGGAATCACCAGAGTACCGTCTAGAAAGCCTGCCTCGGCGACGTCAGCGATGCGGCCGTCGATAATCACGCTGGTGTCGAGTATTTTCGCCGAGTACGACGGCTTCTTCGCCTCCTCGATTGGGGGCGGCGCGTGCTGCTGCTCGGGCAGGCTACCGGAATAGCCCTTGCCACCGCCAACGATCAGCCCAAGGTAGGCCAGCAGCAAGAGAATACTGAGCTGAATGTGTGGCGTCGCCGGTGAATCCAAAGCGGCGCCGACAACTAAAGTTGCCAGGTAGGCGCCCAGTATTCCCAGAACGAGACCAACCGCCGCGCCGACAAACTGCCGTGCCGAAATACGGTTGAGCCGTATTTCAAAACAGACGATTGCGACGGCGAAAAGTGCCCCTAACAGGCCGGCGGGAATCGGGGTCAGACCGAACGGTGCAAACTTAAACGAGAGGACAGAAAAGGCTGCGACAAGAACGGCGCGAAAAATCCATAGTTCCGTCACTACTCCCTCCCAGGCCTCTTACTAGGGGTGCCGTCGCTGCTCGCGAGGGCCTTCCATGTTACTCACGAGTCGTACGACTACGCTCGGATAAGTATACCACCGCACCAAAATCGGCCATAAACTCTTTTTTATTTGTGGTTTAGAAGGATTGAAGATCCTGACCCGCCCTGACCGCGCTACGCCTCGAGTGCCTTCTTGCAGTAGTCGAAACACTCGCCAACCGCTGCTACGGTGTCCGGGGCTTTGTACTCGTACTCGATATCGGCGGGGATGTCGAACTTGCTATCACGCAGCAGATGGAGCACCTCGGTAATCGGTGTATCGCCATCGCCAAACGAGACGTTCTCACCTTGGTTGCGCTTGCGGTCTTTGATATGGAGGGTGACGATATCGCCGTGATGCCGCTGGATGTAATCGACTGGGTCGAATCCGGCAGCGACAAAATGCCCGATGTCGAGGTTAATCGCGATGTGGGACGTGCCCATCCGAGCGGCGTCAAAATCTTTGGGCGTCGCGAACTCATTCTCGCGGATCCTTGAGTGGTTGTGCATCCCGACGCGCATGTCGAAACGCTTTGCGACTTTGTCGACCCGTTTTGACACGGAAACCTGGCCCGAGGCCGTAATCACTTTTGCGCCGAGGGCTTTGGCCATCTCAAAGCCGCGCTCGATTTCTTCGTCGCTGAAATCCTCTTTGAAACTGTAGTTGTAGGCGTAGAGATTGACGCCGGCCTCGTGGAAGGCCTGGCCAATTTTTTCGTACTTCGACAGAGGCGCGGTTAGGCGGAATTCGCGCAGCTTTGCTCTGCCCTCGGGGCCGCGCATTTCGCGCAGCGGTTCCATGTGGCCGCTCCACATCTCGCACAGGCCAAATCCGACTTTCTTCATCGCGGCTATGGCCTCGTCGACGGGGCGGTCACGGAAGCTACAGCTCTGGACGCCGATTGTGACTCCGTTAAACGTGGAGTCATTCGTCTCGTGAGCTTCGGCATGACCAATGGCGGCTAGCGCGGCGGCTCCGGCACTGGTAGTCTTCGCGAATGCTCTGCGGGTGATTTTGTGGGTCATCAGATTTCCTCTTCTGGGGTGTTACTTCGGCTATCGAGTTTCTCAATGATATCGCTTTGGGGCCGTGAGTAGAACGCAGTACTCTAGGACGATGGACCCGAGTGCCCCGTTCCGATTGTCAGTTTGCAACGAGCTATACGGCGAAATGGACTTCGCTGCATCGTGCCGTTCGATCAAAGCCGCCGGCTGGGACGGCATCGAGATCGCACCATTCACGTTACTTACAGACGCCACGAAATTGCCTGCCGAGAGACGCCGCGAAGTTCGCGACATCATCGTCTCTGAAGGGCTCGAGTTCGTGGGCTTGCACTGGCTCACGGTAGGTCCCGACGGCCTGCATGTGACGACACCAGACGACAAGATGCGAACTCACAGTTGGGAGTTCGTACGCGGACTGGTCGAACTTTGTGCTGACCTGCGCCCCCAAGGCGCAACCGGCGGAGTGATGGTTTTCGGCTCGCCGGGTCAGCGCAAGACGACAGGCGGACTGAGCACACAGCAGGCGGAGCAAAATTACATCGACGGAGTCCGCTCGATTGTCCCTGACCTAGAAAGTGCGGGCGTGACTCTCTGCGTCGAAGCGCTTCCGGTCGATCAATGTGATGTGATCCAAACGCTTGACCGAGCGGCCGAGATCGTTGATACGATCGCGAGCCCCAATGTGCAAACGATGTTCGACTCCCACAACGCCATTCGCGAAGTTGACCCTCACGCCGACATCGTCGTAAGGCACTGGTCGAAGATCCGCCACATCCACGTCAACGAACTCGACGGGAGCTATCCGCGCCCCAACGGCGGTTACGACTTCAAGCCGGTGTTGCAGGTTGCGAAGGACCGATCGTTTGGCGGATGGGTGTCTATGGAAGTCTTCGATTTCACCCCGGGCCCGGAAAAAATCGTTAACGAGTCGATTGTCTATCTTCGCGAAGAGATCAAACGGCTGAGCTAATCACCTAGCGACTCATGAAAACCGCTCTCGTTACCGGTGGCGCTGGGTTCATCGGCTCGGCGATAGTTCGTGCCTTGACGGCGGATTCCGAGGTCGGCCGGGTCATCGTGCTCGATGATCTTTCTACCGGTGTGCGTGCGAACCTTGCCGCGTTAGACGGCCAAGTCGAGATTTGTCACGTTGACATTCGCGATCGCGACCGTTTGACTCCCACGTTTGCGGGTGTTGACTGGGTGTTTCACCAGGCCGCTGTTGCCTCGGTTTCCCGCTCTTTCGAGGCGCCGTTGGAGTGTCATGAGATCAACGTTACTGGAACTCTGAACGTGCTATCGGCCGCCAGAGACGCGGGCGTTCAGCGAGTCGTCTTCGCATCGTCTTCGGCGGTGTACGGGAATACGCTGGACCTGCCCACGAACGAGGATGCCCCGGGCAAACCGGAGTCCCCCTACGGGATTCACAAGTTGACCGGCGAACTTTATGCCCGCGGTTTCTTCGCGAGCGATGGACTCGAAACCGTGTCGCTGCGCTACTTCAATGTCTACGGGCCGCGACAGGCCCCTGACTCGCAGTACAGCGGGGTACTGGCGATCTTCTGCCAATTGGCCCTTCGCGGAAGCGAGCCAACGATTGATGGCGCCGGTAGCCAGTCCCGTGATTTCGTTTTCGTCGATGATGTCGCCCGCGCAAACTTGCTGGCTGCGAAGTCGCCCAAAGCGCCTGGTCAGATATTCAATATCGGCACGGGCGAAGCTTCCACGGTGAGCGATGTTTGGTCAACCGTGCAGCGTCTCGCTGCGACGAACTTGAATGCAAAGCGAGGCCCTGCTCGCAGCGGAGACGTCAGTCACTCACTAGCTGACATTGCTCGCGCTCGCACTTCGCTGGGCTTCGAGCCACAGATAGATCTCGAGGGCGGGCTGGCAAAGACCCTTGCGTGGTACCGCGACCACTGAGATCGCGTCACCCGGCAGCAATCGCTAAAAGACCGTGAAGCAGTAAACATCGTTTCTGCCCTGTGGCGTCAATCCGTATTCTCCAGCCGGAAGACTGCCGTTGACGCGAATGCGCAGCACCTTACCTTCGATTCGTTCAATGTCCAGAAAGAATGGTCTCGCGACAATCTTCTTTTTTTTGCGGTACAGAATTTCACGTCGGCCGTTGACGACTTCGAAGGCGTACAGGCGCAGGTCAGCCGGATCGAGCTCAACCCACTCCAATAGAAATTCAGGTCCGGCGAGTGGTGTGCGAGCCTTCGATGTCGTCCCCGCCACCCAAAACCGCAACTCGTTTTTCTTTTCTTCCTCATTGGCGTCGAGCGGTTCGAGTGCGACTAAAGTATTGCCGTGGATCAGGTACGGCAGGTCGGTCTTTTCTGGGTTAGGCACTCCGAGGCGGTTCAGTTCCTGGGCAGCCAGCATGTGCGCCAGCAGTATCGTAATCGCCAGGGCTGTCAGCGTTCGCATGATCAAATTTTAGCTGACGCGCGCCGCGCCTAACATGGGGCATGAAGATTAGGAGCGCGGAGTTAGCTGACACTCGAACAATCGCCGACTTCAACGCTGCGATGGCGCTCGAAACCGAAGGCGTCGAACTGCAGCGTGAACGAGTGACCGCCGGCGTAGAGTCGCTGTTGCGCGACGAGGCCAAGGGCTTCTATTTGATAGCGGACCGGGACGGAGACGCGGTCGGCCAGATGATGCTCACATACGAGTGGAGCGACTGGCGAAATGGGACCTTCTGGTGGATTCAGAGCGTCTATGTGCGCCAAGAAGATCGGCGAACCGGCATCTATCGCGCGCTGTACGCACGCGCGGTCGATCTGGCAAAAGAGCGGGGCGCCTGCGGCCTTCGTCTTTACGTCGAGCGGGAGAATACCGGCGCGCGCCAAACCTACGAGGATCTTGGGATGTCGCGGACCGTCTACGAAATGTATGAAGTGGACTTCGTGCTTCAGCGCTGACTGCACTTCGTCGCCGTGAGTTGCGTTTGAGCCGCGCGCGCGAGCAAGCGGTTTCCTCGAATGGATCAATGCCTTCGAGGAACCCGCTTGCTGGCGCGGCTCAAACGCGAGATCCTCCGCGGCAACGGAGCGCACCCGCGGGGTGTCGCGAATCTATCTCCTAAGAAAACATGAATGGCTGACCGTTACAGGCGACCAAGCATTGCAGACTCTCGCGAAGGATGCTTGCCGACGGATCAAGCGCTGACTGCAATTCGTCGGCGTGATAGGATGGCTGTTTTCCTCGGCTTCGACGCACGATGGAAGACCTGCCAATTACTCTCCGGCTAGTCGTTCTCTTTTTCCTGCTCGGCATAAACAGCTTTTTTTCCGCGGCTGAGGTGGCCCTCGTCTCCGTGCGGCACACCCGGATGCGGGAGCTGGCCGAGCGTGGCAATCGCAGAGCGCAAATGGTGCTCGATCTGATCGACTCGCCCGACCGGATGCTCTCGGCGACGCAGCTTGGTGTGACTCTGGCGTCGCTCGGGTTGGGCTGGGCCGGCGAGGGCACCGTCTATCGGATGCTCGAGCCCTTGTTCGCTCAGCTCGCGATCACGTCGTCAGAGGGCATTGGCCACGTTATTTCGTTCACACTGTCGTTCTCGGTGATTACGTTTCTACATATGGTTCTCGGCGAAGTCGTCCCCAAGAATTTGGCGCTTGAGCGCTCGGAGCGTCTGGCGCTGGCGGTTGCTCCCGCCATGAACTTGTTTACCCGCTCGACCGGATTTTTCGTATCACTAGTTAAGGGCTCGGCGGAACGGATTTCTCGCATGATCGGGTTGAAAATGACCGGAGCCGATCGCGGTTATTCGGTGGAGGAATTCAAGCTCATTGTTTCGGGCAGCAAACTTCCGGGTGAAGCGTCAGAACAGCAACGAGACATGCTGCATCGGGTGATCGACTTTTACGATTTGACCGTCCGCGAAGTGATGGTGCCTCGCAAGGATCTAGTCTCGCTGTCGATTGATGCAGGCATCGACCAGGTCGTCGATTGTTTGGCTCGCCGGCGGCATTCGCGGATTCCGGTCTATGAAGGCTCGCCGGAGCATATCGTCGGGGTCGTCTACGCGAAAGAGGTGTGGGCGTACGTGCAGCAGGCGCGCCGCTGGCGGGCGCTTGATCGACCGACGCCGCCGTTCCGCATGAAGTCGTTCATTAGGGACGTCGAGTTCGTGCCGGAAACCAAGGACTTGTTCGAACTGCTCGAGGAGTTTCAAAAGCGTCACTATCAGTTAGCGGCCGTTGTCGACGAGTTCGGTACGGTGGTCGGCATCGTTACTGTCGAAGATGCAATCGAGCAAATTGTTGGGGAGATACGCGAGGAGCACGAGCCGCCCGAGCCGCTAGCGGCGGGCGGTGTTGTCGAACTGGACGGAATCACGAACATCGTTGACCTCGAGAACCGCTACGGAATCGAATTACCGTACGATGCCGGATTTGAGACCCTGGCTGGATTCTTGCTGAGCCGGCTTGGTCAGATCCCGGCGGCAGGCGCGCGAGTCGAGCATGAAGGCCGACGGTATTTGATTGTAAAAATGGACGGCAACAGGGTGGGCACGGTCCGAGTCGAGCCCATCGAGGCGACCGAGGCGGAGGGCCGCCGGCATGTTTAACGGCGAGTCCATAACGGCGATTATTCCCTGTCTCAACGAAGAGCAGGGCGTCGAAGCTGTGCTTCGAGCGATGCCCGGCTACATTGACGAAGTGGTCGTCGTCGACAATGGTTCGACCGATCGCACGGCCGATGTGGCTGCTTCATATGGTGCAAAAGTAGTCGGCGAAGATGTGCGCGGATACGGTCGCGCCTACAAACGCGGCTTCGCGAACGCCACGGGTGACATTATCGTTACGCTTGACGGCGACCACTCATACCCGGTCGACGCGATCTCGTATCTAGTTGGAGCGATGCAGCACTTGGGCGTCGATTTTCTCAACGCGTCAAGATTTCCCACTCGCGATCCCAAGGCTATGAGTTTCAAGCACCGCGTGGGGAATCTGATTCTGTCGTTTTCGATGTCACTCTTGTTTTTTCGCTGGGTTCGAGATTCGCAGTCTGGGATGTGGGTTTTTCGGCGCTCGATTCTTGACAAGATTAGGCTCGATTCCGACGGCATGGCTTTTTCCGAGGAGATCAAAATCGAGGCCATCAAGCATCGCGAGATTCAATTCGCCGAGATTCCGGTGATGTACTCCTCGCGTCTGGGCGAACTCAAGTTGAACCCTTGGCGCGACGGTTTCCAAAACTTGTTTTTCTTGTTCAAAAAGCGACTGCAGTTCTAAGACGCTGTGGCGTACACGATCTACGACGAATTCGCCTGGTTCTTCGACCGCTATTGGGCGGACGGATTCCTCGACGACGCACGCGAAGGCTTCGAGAGTTACTTCTTGCCGCGGCTAGCGCCGGGCTCGCGAGTACTCGACGTTTGCTGTGGCACGGGACAGATGGCGCGTCTGCTGTCTGAGCGTCGTTTTGAAGTAGTCGGTATCGACGGCTCGCAGCAGATGATTGAGCTAGCCCGCGAGAATGCTCCCGATGCGACGTTTGAGCGGGCTGATGTTCGCGTGGCGGTCGCGAATGGACGATTTCAGGCGGCCGTGTCGATGTATGACAGCGTCAATCACTTTGCCTCGGTTGACGAGATCAGCGCAGTCTTTCTAAACGTTTTCGTCGCGCTCGAGCCGGGCGGTTTGTTTCTCTTCGACGTGAACACCGCGGACGGTTTCCAAGAGGCCGGGGCCGAGACCTACGCGGATGTTGAGACCAAGCGCGTCTGTGTCGTTAAAACGCGCTTCGATGAGGAAGAAGGGCGCGCCGTAGCTGCCATCACCTTGTTTCAATCCAAGGACGAAAAATGGAGCCGACGGGATTTCGAAATCGAGGAGTTTCTGCACGACGAGGCTGACCTCGAGCGAATCCTTCGCGAAGTCGGATTCACCGACGTCGAGGTTCTTTCAGCGGAGGATGACTTTGGCATGAACCGCGGCTACGGACGACTGTTCTTCTTGGCCACGAAGCCCTGAGCGCGAGCAACGGTCGCGCCCGGTGACAACGACGCACTATCATGGCAGGATCATGAGCTTGCTGAATGGGAAAACCGCGATTGTGACCGGCTCGGGCCGCAGCATTGGCCGCGCCGTCGCCAAGTTGTTTGCTGAACACGGCGCGAATGTCGTGATTAATGACCTGGACGAGGGCCCAGCAAACGAGGTGGCCGAGGAGATTCGCGGCGCGGGAGGCGAGGCGGCCGTTTGCGTCGGAAGCGTCACCGATGTCGCTACACCTGGCAAGCTTGTCGAAACCGCGCTCGAGTCATTTGGCGCGATCGACATCATCGTAAACAACGCGGGCTACACCTGGGACGGCGTCATTCACAAAATGAGTGACGAACAGTTTGACGCGATGCTCGACGTCCACCTGAAAGCGCCGTTTCGCATCGTGCGCGCCGCCGCGCCATTTCTGCGAGAGTCGGCGAAGGCTGACATCGCGGCGGGCAAGACGCCGCCCTGCCGCAAGATTGTCAACGTCAGCTCGACGACCGGTGTCGCCGGCAACCCGGGTCAGATCAACTATGCAGCCGGCAAGCTTGGAATCGTCGGGATGACGAAGACCATCGCCAAAGAGTGGGGCCGCTTCAATATTTGCTGCAACGCGGTCGCGTATGGATTTATAGAATCGCGCCTGACACAGGCGAAAGAAAACGGCGACGAAACATCGACCGGAATCCCGCTAGGCATTCCGGCGTCTCAGCGCGAGGCAGCCGTCAACTACATCCCCCTGGGGAGGCGTGGAACTCCCGAAGACGCGGCCGGGCCGGTGCTGTTCTTGGCATCGCCGCTGTCTGATTACGTGACGGGGTCGGTCGTCCTCGTCACCGGTGGTAGCGTCGTCTCACCCTGAGTGGAGGTCAGAGTGACGAAGCTCAAGTACACGGGCTGCTAGGCGCGAGACATGCGGGTTAACCCGACGTCCGGGCCGAGCGAGGGCCAAGTTCGATCGCTTCGACCTCTGAAACTTTTCCGCCGTCGATCGAAAAGCGCAGTATCGTTCGCGCGATGTGAAAGCCGACGCGCCCACAGGCACCGGGGTTAAAGTGGATCAGTCCTAGGCTTGGGTCACGCATGACTTTCAGAATGTGAGAGTGGCCGGAGATGAACAGCCCTGGTGGCCTGCTGAAGATTCGATCTCGGACTTTGTGGTCGTAGGCGCCAGGGTAGCCACCGATATGAGTGATCCAAACGTCGACGCCGTCGCAATTGAAACGTTGATCGCGGGGGTGTGCGCTGCGAACCTCCGCACCGTCAATATTCCCGAAAACTGCCCGCAAGGGCCGAAATTCGGCGAGCTGATCGGCGATCTCGATCGAACCCAAATCACCTGCGTGCCAGAGCTCATCGCACTCAGCAAAGTGCTTGAAGATCGCCGGATCAAGATATCCGTGGGTGTCAGAGAGTAGGCCGATACGGCGCATCCGACCCCAAGATTAGCTGACGGTCGCAGAGTGGCTTCGAACGCTCGGCTAAGATGTGATTGGCGTGTTTCGTTGGTCTTTGCTTCTGTTGACGGTGCTGCCGCTAGTAGCGGCCGAGTCGCCCTCCGACTTTTTTGAGGCCAAGGTCAGGCCCGTGCTCGCCGCGAAATGCTACGGCTGCCATGGAGAGCAGGCCACCGCCGGCTTGCGTGTCGATTCGCGTGAGCGTCTGCTCAAAGGCGGCAAATCCGGCCCGGCAATTGTCATCGGCGATCCGGAAAATAGCTTCATCATCCAGGCGATTACCGGAACGGGCGAGCGTATGGCCATGCCGCCGACCGGGTTGCGGCTGGAGTTCCACGAAGTCGAATCGCTCAGAGCTTGGATCGAGATGGGCGCCCCTTGGCCGCTATCACCGCGCGAGTTTTTCGCGAAGAAGATACAACCGCTGCTGGCGGAAAAATGTCTGGCTTGCCATGTCGAGGAACCCAAGGGAGGCTTGCGGCTCGATACTCGCGAGGCACTCCTCAAGGGTGGCAAATCCGGGCCCGCGATCGTTCCCGGAGATTCGGGCGGCAGCCTACTCATTCAGGTCCTCGGCTATGACCACGCGCTCAAGATGCCGCCAACGGGAGCGTTGGCCGCCAAGGCCATCGCGGACTTCAAGCAATGGGTTGACGACGGGGCCGCATGGTCTGACGTCGCGGCCGCTCATGTGCCCGACTACGTTGTATCGGATGAGCATCGCGCCCACTGGTCGTTTCAGCCGCTGTCGGATCCCGCTGTTCCGTACGTCGAGAAACAGTACTCCGGCGGCAACGCGGTTGATCAGTTTATTCTGTCGAAACTCCAAGAAATGGACCTCGCGCCCTCGCCCCTGGCGGACAAGCGCACACTGATTCGCCGTC
Source organism: Bryobacterales bacterium (assembly GCA_965247305.1). GTDB lineage: Bacteria > Acidobacteriota > Terriglobia > Bryobacterales > UBA6623 > CATQHP01. Next base: position 2,111,850 of record OZ252030.1, read on the forward strand.
TCACCTACGATCTGACCGGGCTGCCGGCATCGCCCGCTGAGGTCAACCACTCTCTGAACGATGATTCGCCCGAATCCTACGAGAACCTTGTCGAGCGATTGCTGGATTCGCGCGCATACGGCGAGCGTTGGGGTCGGCACTGGCTCGATCTGGTTCGCTATGCGGATACAGCCGGCGACGCCGGTGACTTTCCCGTGCCCGAGGCCTACAAATACCGTAACTACGTTATCGACTCGTTCAACAACGACAAGCCGTACAACGAGTTTGTTCGCGAGCAGCTTGCAGGGGATTTGTTGCCGTATGACAACGAAGCGGAGCGCTGGGAACAGACAATCGCTACGGCGTACATCGCTATCTCGCGGCGAATCGGTGTGAGCCCACACCGGCTGCGTCACATCACGCTCGAAGACACGATCGACAACGTCGGCAAGACGTTTCTCGGATTGAGTGTGCAGTGCGCACGCTGTCACGACCACAAGTTCGACCCGATTCCGACCGCCGACTACTACGCTCTCTACGGCATTTTCGACAGCTCGGTGTACCCGCACGCCGGGGCGGAACATCTGCCCTACCGCAGCGACTTCGTCTACCGCGTTGGTGCCGAAAACGGTCGGAGGGCGATGAGCGACTACGAGAAAGAGCTGACGGTTTGGAATGACAAAGAGCGCGAGAAATTTCGCGAGTATCAATCATTCCAAAACAAGTTGATCACGACCCCAGGCCGCAACCGCGCGGTAGTCTGGGACGAAATATTGGCGATTCGCGCTGAGCGCGCCGAGTTTGCGCGGACTGAACCGCCTCTCCAATCGGCCTACGCCATCATAGAAGGCGAGCCAAAGGACGCTTACATCCAAGCCTACGGTGACCCCAAGTCGAAGGGCCCGACGGTGCGCCGGGGCTTCCTGCAGATTCTTGGTGGTGAGAAGGTTCCGGATGGTGCCAAGGGCAGTGGTCGCTTGCTGCTGGCGAATGCGATCGCCGACGCCGACAACCCACTTACCGCGAGGGTGATGGTCAACCGCATTTGGCATCACCACTTTGGTGCGGGTCTTGTGAAAACCACCAGCGATTTTGGGGTGCGCGGTTCGCCGCCGACGCATCCTGAATTGCTCGACTACCTGGCGCGATACTTCATCGATAGCGGCTGGTCGGTGCAACAGATGCATCGGCTGCTCGTGAACTCCCGAACGTATCGCCAAGCGAGCCTAGACGTCGAGGCAAACCATGCGGTCGAACCGCGCAACGATTTGCTCTGGCGGGCCAACCGGCGACGCCTCGACGCCGAGCAGATTCGCGACTCGATTCTCACTTTCAGCGGTGACCTCGATCGCTCGGTCGGTGGACGGCATCCGTTCCCACATCGGCGGACTTACTTTTACCGCCAGCACGAGCCGTTTACCGAGGAATATTCGACGAACCGCCGCTCGGTCTACATGATGCAGCAGCGGATTCAGAAGAACATTTACCTCGACCTATTTGACGGCCCCGACGGCAACCTTCCCCTAAGCGAAAGAAGGTCGACAACGACGACGCTGCAGGCGCTGTTCTTGATGAACTCCGAGTTCTTGCACGAGCAATCAAAAGCAGTCGCCGAACGTTGGATGTCGAATGCGTCGAGCCCACGGGCGTTCGTCAACAACGCATATGAAACGGTCTTTGGGCGACCCGCAACTAAGCCAGAGATCGAGCGAGCGGAATCGTTCTTGGCGGCCTCGGAGTCGGCGCGAGAGGCATGGCCCGGGTACTTACGGGCGATGTTATCGAGCAACGAATTCTTGTTCGTAGACTGAGCGGCCGCGGTGTAGATCGGGCCCAACCGGGTACCTCGACCGTTGCTTCGCCACAGCCAGTCACCGAGGCGCGGACGGAAGTCCACGCTTTCTTTCGAAGTAACGAGCGGCTCCAAACAAAGCGCGCACTTCTGTCCCAAATCTGTCCGTAAGGAAGTTATGTACGAAAGTTCCGGGCAAATCCGGCGTGAGTTGCGTTTGAGCCGCGCGCGCCAGCAAGCGGTTTCCTCGAATGGATCAATGCCTTCGAGGAAACCGCTTGCTGGCGCGCGCGGCTCAAACGCGACGCATTGCAGACCCCCGCGAAGGATGCTTGCCGACGGATCATGGTCCCGTACCGCGCACTTGCCAACGTGCTCCCCGCTGTATAGTAGAGACCGCAACCGAAGCTCAGCCATGAATCGCCGCAAGTTTCTTTCACTCACCGCCGCTGCCGGAGCCACCCAGGCATGGGCGCAAGACCCGACCACCGACCCGCCTCCCAACATTGTCTTGTTCCTCTTCGACAAGTGCCGGCGCGACGCGATTGGCGCTTACGGGGAGCGCGAGTGTCATACGCCGAACCTCGACTTCCTAGCAGCGACCGGGGTCCGCTTCGACAATTGCTATACGCCACAGGCCCTCTGCGGACCGGCCAGAGCCTCGATCCTAACCGGCTCATACCCACACCTTCACGGCCTGCGCAAAAACGTCTACGAAGCTCACCCCGGCGCTTCGTACTCCACTTACCAAGACATCATCCCCGACCCATTCCGCGATCCGCGCTTCAAGATCTGGGACAACTTCCCGCACTTCCTCAATGTCTCGGGCTACGCCACCGGGCACATCGGCAAATGGCATCTAGGCCCCGCCAACCCCGGTTTCTTCGACTATTGGAAAGGCTTTAATTCGCTGTTCCTGCACTGGATCGGCGAACCCCATAAGTCACGCTACCGCCCTGACGTGCACACCGATCAGGGCATTCGCTTCATAGAGCGCCACAAAGACGAGCCATTCTTCCTCTACCAATCGTTCTATTCGCCGCATGAGCCAAACGACCCGCCAAAGCAGTTCCTCGAACACTACGAAGGCCAGGAGCACGCCGACTACTACGCTTCAGTCTCGGCGCTTGACGCGAACGTCGGCCGTGTCCTCGACACCCTGCGCGAAAATGAACTGCTCGAAAACACCCTGATCATCTTTACTACCGAACACGGCCGCTCGTGGGTCGACCGGCCCGGAACGCAAGAGGGCATGTGTACCTCCTACGACGAATCCGCGCGCATTCCGCTCATCATGCGCCATCCCAAACGCCTACCGCCGGGAACAGTTTGGAAGTCGGGCGTCAGCCTGGTTGACCTACACCCGACCATCATGGATGCCGCCAATATTCGCCCCGTGTACTCGATGCTCATGCGTACCTTCGAGCAAATTCAAGGCACAAGTTTGATCGACCGAGTCAACAACAGCCGCGACGAATGGACAGATCCGATCGTGGTCGAGAATGTCCCGCAGCGCGCCATCGACGGAGCAATCTACGACGAGCGTGCCATCCGCGACGAGCGCCACAAACTAATCCTCCGAAAATTTGAAAACCGCCCCGAGATCAGAGTCCCTGAGTTGTACGATCTCCGATCCGACCCCGGCGAAACCAAGAACCTATATGAGTCGCAACCGCGCGTCGTCAGGCGGCTAGCGACATCGCTAGTTGCCTGGGGGGAAGAGTATCGCGACCCGTTGGCCGTTGAACTGGGCGTATGGGCTGGGTCCGGTTAGACCAAAGCCCCGAGAATATTCGCAAGTCGTTCGACCTCAGGCTTGGCTCTCGCGGCGATGCGTTCGAGGTTCGGTGTACGCAATGGAATGTCGGGGTTGAACGAAGTCCAGTCAAAGCGCAGCTGGTCCGGCAACAGTACGAGAAAATTTGGCCGCGTGTCCCTTTGCCCGTCCCCAACCTCAGACTCACAGCCTGTCGCGAGTGCCGCGGTACCGAGCAAAGACGCATTTAGAAACTGGCGACGACTCGATCCCATCAACGCGACACTCTATCACGTGCCAACCTCGAAAGTCGCGAACGCGCTAAAATCATTCGGTTCGAGGAGGATCATGTTGAAAGCTTTTTCACTTGCCTGCGCCATTGTTGCGACGACCCTTATCGGGGCGGCTCAGTCACCGAATCGTTGGAAGATCCACGACATGACGCGCCCGCGTCCCGCGAAGGTCACCTCGCAAATGCCTTTGCCAGTGCCGCCGCCTTCCGACGCGATTGTGCTATTCGACGGCAAGGATCTTTCAAAGTGGCGGGCCGCCGACAACAGCGACGCGAAATGGATCGTCAAGAACGGCAATATGGAGGCCGTCGCTGGCGGCGGCCCGATTTTCACGCGCCAAGGTTTTGGCGACATTCAACTGCACGTCGAGTGGGCGGCGCCGACGCCCGGACGCGGTAAGAGCCAGGGGCGCGGCAATAGCGGCGTCTTTTTAATGAGCAAGTACGAGATTCAGGTTCTCGACTCCTACGAAAACCTCACCTACACTGACGGCCAGGCGGCTGCGCTCTACGGCCAATCGCCACCGCTCGCCAATGCCAGCCACCCCGAAGGCCAATGGCAGGCCTACGACATCATCTTTCGACGTCCGCGCTTCAAGCCGGACGGCAGCGTGCAGCGGCCGGCGCGCGTCACGGTCCTGCACAACGGAGTTTTGGTGCAAGATAATTCCGAAGCGTGGGGGCCAACGTCTTGGTTGCAGCACTTGCCATACGAGTCTCACCCCGATCGCATGCCGCTCTATCTGCAGGATCACGGCAACCCCGTGCTCTATCGCAATATCTGGCTACGCGAGCTCGATGAAGAGCCGCGCAAGGCCCCGTCGGCCTACGAGACGAAGCCCATTCATTCGTTTACGCCGGATGTTCTCGATCGCTACGTGGGCGAATATCTAGAACCACGAGGCGGCCGCAACAAGATTTTTCGCAAAGGCGGAACCCTATACGTCAATTTCAACTTGCTGCCGCCTATCGAACTGCTGCCGCACTCTGAAGACGAGTTCTCGCTGCGCTGGACCGCTGCCAAGATTATGTTTGATCTCGATTCGAACGGTTCGCCAAAAGGCATGACGTTTCACATCGGTGGCGAAGAGCGGGTGTCGAAGAAGAATTAGTTTTGGATGACCGAACATGGGACGGTGACGGTTTACGGGAAACAGTTGTTGCAATCGGCCACCCTGTCAGCGCTAGAATAGTCGAGTCTTAGAGGGAGTTGGGCGAAGTATGAGCATGCCAGCAGGAGTTCGTGAAACGGCGGGTGTCGCGATCGTAGACCTTTCCGCGGTAGCGAGAGACGGCAGAATCACGCTCGGAGAATCGTCGAACACGCTTCGCGACAACGTGGGCTGGCTGTTAGACGCCGGCGCCACAAACGTGCTGCTCAATATGCAAGACGTTGACTACATCGACAGTTCCGGTCTCGGAGAACTGGGCGCGGCACGAACTTACGCGATTAGCAAGCGCGGTGTAATCAAACTACTAAACGTCCAGCCGAAGATCAGGCAGCTCATGGAACTGACGCGTATGGATAGCGTTTTCGAAATGTACGACGACGAGCCTGACGCGCTGAGTAGTTTTTATTCCTAGTGTCCGGTATCTAAAGTTCGCGTAACATTAAACAGGTTGTTGTCGCCATGTCTATATGGGGAAGACGACGACAACTGGTCCTCAATTGAAACCGCTCAAGCTCAACCCGGCCGAGCGCGAGAGCCTGCAAAGTTGGGCGCGACGGCGCAAGTCCGCGCAGGCTCTTGCCCAACGCGCCAGGGCCATTCTGCTCGCCGCCGACGGACTCAACAATACCGTCGTCGCCGCCCAACTCGGCTGGGCCCGCCGTACCGTTGGCAAATGGCGCCAGCGCTTCCTCGACAAAGGCCTCGACGGGCTGCTCGACGAACCGCGTCCCGGCACGCCGCGGCGCGTCAGCGATGACGAGGTCGAACGCGTCATCACGCTCACTCTGGAATCGACGCCCCCCGACGCCACGCATTGGTCAACACGCTCGATGGCCAAGACCTGTGGCTTGAGTCACTCCAGCGTGCAGCGCATCTGGAAGGCCTTCGCGCTGCAACCCCATCGCAGCGAAACTTTCAAGCTCTCGCAAGATCCGTTGTTCGTCGAGAAGGTGCGCGACATCGTCGGTCTGTATCTCAACCCGCCCCAGCGGGCGTTGGTGCTGTCGGTTGACGAGAAGTCTCAGATCCAAGCCCTGGACCGCACGCAGCCGCTGCTGCCGCTGCGTCCCGGACAAATCGAGCGCCGCACGCACGACTACAAGCGCCACGGGACGACCTCGCTGTTTGCCGCGTTGGATGTCAAGACCGGCCATGTGATCGGCGAGTGTCATCGCCGTCATCGCGCGGTCGAGTTTCGCAAGTTTCTCGACACCATCGACCAGGCGGTCCCCGACTCGCTCGAGATCCACTTGATCCTCGACAACTACGGAACCCACAAGACCCAGATTATTCAGCGTTGGCTGGCCAAACGGCCGCGCTACCATCTGCACTTCACGCCGACCAGCGCGTCTTGGATCAACCTTGTCGAGCGTTGGTTCGCCACTCTGACCCAGAAGCAGATTCGCCGCGGCGTACATCGCAGCACAGCGGAGTTGGAACGCGCCATCGAGGATTACATCCAACTCAGCAACGCCGACTCCAAGCCGTTCGTCTGGTCCAAAACCGCCGACCAAATCTTCGCTTCCCTCGCCCGCTTTTGTAATCGAACTTTAGAGACAGGACACTAGCCCGCATTTCTCACCACGTGGCGAGCGAAAGTGCGTGAGAGGTGCGTCAATGCGAGGCGGCGACGGTCGGCGCGCGGAGGCGTACTTGACAGTCCGTCGAGCACTCGCGATCGAGCGCAACGAAGTAGTGGCGCACCTATCGCGTGCTTTCGCCGCCAGCTGGTGAGAAATGCGGGTTAACCATCCCTTCGCATCAGGCTATAGCTTTGCGCTGTCGGTCCGACGTCAGGTTGAGTGGCCATAAACACCGCGATCTCAGCTACGTCGTCGGGTTGTTTAATCCACTCTCCGCTCGTTAAGAACGGCGTTCCTCTCCCTGACTCGGTCGCTCCTTGTTCAACGTCTTGAGTAGCCCGCGTCCGCACCGGACCGGGGATAAACTCGTTGACGCTGATATTGAACTCGACGAGTTCCTGAGCCACGACGCGGGTTAGCATCCACACGCCGGCTTTGGCTACCGCGTATGAAGAGTTTCCCTTCGCGCCACGATGACCCATTCCCGAGCCGGTAAATAGAATCTTCCCCGCCCCTCGGGCTTTTAAGTAGGGGATCGCCGCGCGCGCGCAATAGTACGCACCAATAAGGTTGAGTTCGATCGTCGCTCTCCAGCCTTCTGTGTCGCCCTCGTCGACTCGGCTTCGATCGAGACTTCCGCCGGCATTTAGAAATGCGATGTCGAGGCCGCCGTAAGCCGCGACGGCTGACTTGTACATCGCGCTCACGGAATCGAGGTCGGTGACATCGGCGCGAACGGCGATTGCATTGCCACCCGCTGCTCGAATTTGTTCCGCCGTCGCTTCTATTTCATCCTGCGAGCGTGCGGCGCATACTACGCGAGCGCCCTCTTTGGCGTAGGCGCGGGCGATCGCCGCGCCGATACCTCGGCCTGCCCCGGTGATGAGTGCGACTTTGCCGTCGAGTCGTTTTGCCATAGCTGACAGGATAGCGGCGGCCAGCCCGCATTGCTCAGCGGTCGCGGCCGGCTGCGACGCGCGAGATGGAGTTGACCAACTTACGGAATGGGATGCGGTCCATCGATGCGATGGGCACGTACTCACCGCGGCGGAACGAGCTGAAGTGCCAGCGCCGCAGGATTGCCAAGTGCTCCGATTTTTCGGCGGGCTTTGCTTCAATCCATTCGCTCGATTCGAGCAGTTCTCGAACTTTGGCGTCGAGCGAAACCGGGCGGTCCGCGTCGGACTGCAAATTGAGCGCACTGCTGGATTGGAAAGAACCTTTGTACAGCAGCGTCAACTCTACGGCCGCGGGCTCGGCCGAGCGCTGGACGACGACACCATGAAACTCGTCAAGGTCTCGCGCAAGATCATCGCTCAGGCGCAAGGCATCCTTGACCTTCGAGAGGCGCTCGTGCTCTTTCGCGGCGGCTTCGAACTCCATTTCGCTGCTCGCAGTGTCTCGGGCCTCTTCGATTTCTCGCACAAGGGACTGCCCACCCGTGTTTAGAAATCGCAGCACGCGCCCGACTTCACGCTGGTAATGATCGTCGCTACATGCGGCCTGGCAGGGCCTGATGCAAAGATCCATCTCACCGTATATGCACCCTGGGTGATCGGGGCTGGGCTCAAGATTTTCTTCGCAGCGCCGGATGCCGAAAAAGTCAAGAAAGGCATTTTCAAACCGTTCGGCGGCGGCGCGGCTCCGGAACGGTCCGTAAAACAGAGCGCGCGTCGCGGTCAATTTGGTCGTGATAAAGGTACGAGGGAAGCGATTGTTGAGATGAACTTTCAGGAATGGCGGGCGCCGCAGTTTGAGAAATCGCTGGTAGTCGTCAGGGCGATGCGATCGCGCAATTTGGTAAAGCCGCCAGTCGGATTCGAACTTCGACCCGGTCTGCTGGTAGTAGACCGTTCGAGCAATGTCACGAAGGTTCAGTCGCTTGGAGTTTTCATTCTGGGGCGCGAGCAGGCGTGCCAAACGTTTGCGGAGGTCAGCAGTGCGCCCGAGGTAGGGTGGCCCCTCGTTGAACTCGATCAAGAAAACGCCGGAGGTCGCCGGCGCGGCACACATGTCCTCATGCGTTTCCCAGCTATCGAGCGTATGCGCCGGAAGCATCAGAGCACCGAACCGCTAGAGTATCAGGGTGTTTTCGATTGACGTCGCCTGTTTCACAACAGTCGTGGTTGGACTCTTCGTGGTGTTTCGCCGGGCGGACCGGCGTGGCTCGTTTCCCCCGGCGGGGTGGTTTGCGCTGGGAATGATCCTGCTCGCGGAAGTGCTCGTTTATTTCGCCATTCCCGGCGTTGCGACTGTCTTCATGCCGATCGTTATGACGGCTTACGTCGTGGCGGTCGACTCAGCCGTGTACGCCGTGCGTGGGCGCTCGCTGATGCGAACGAATCCAGACGCATTCGTCTGGATAGCGACGCTGTCGATCTTCTTGTGGGTGATATTCGAGATATACAACCAGAGCATCGCCGCCTGGCACTATGGCGGATTGCCCAACAACGAGTCGCGCTACTTGCTACTGGGTTGGTCGTTTGCGATGATCTGGCCGGCCGTGATCGGAACCGCCGAGTTCCTCCGCGCCACCATTTGGCCGCTGCGCAACGAGCAACCCCTCGCTGCGATGCGTCCCGTGGCGCTCTGGGCTGCGCTTGGCATCGCTTGTTTGGCATTGCCCGCCGTATTGCCGCACTCTGATATCGGCGTGCCCCTATTCGCCTTGGTTGTGCTCGGTTCATTCGCCCTGCTCGACCCGCTCAATTGTCGGGCCGGTCGGCCGAGCGTTTGGGGTCACTGGCAGATGCTTTATTCGTTGCTCTGCGCGGGGCCGATATGCGGCATCACCTTGGGTTTTTGGAATGTTCGTGCCGCGGCAAGAGTCTACTCGACCAGCCCGGAGGTGGCTCTGTTCGAGTTGCCGCTTGAAAGCTTTCTGCCGATGGTGTTGTTCGGTCCGGCAGCATTCGCGGTATACGTCTTCGTCGCTAGCCGCTTGAATCTGCCCGTCTACGATCTCGACGCTACTCGGGAGTAGTCGTACGCGCCTGCGAATCTTCGACCAGTCCGCCATCGGTGATCGTGTCGCTGGGATGATTGATCACGCTTGCGCCTTCGCTCAGTCCTTCGACGACTTCGCTCGTCAGACCTCCACGCTTACCCACCGTCACCCGTTGGAGACTCGCTACGACGCCGTCAGTGCGGAACACGGCCCAATCCCCTTGAACTCGAAATAGCGCGCTCGAGGGAATCTGCAACACATCTTGCCCCTCCCAGGTCACAAAGCGAGCTTCAACTCGGTACTGGTCGCCCAGGTTCTGCCATTCCTCTCTCGGGGAAGTGATGTCAACGATCACGAGCACGCGCTGCTCTTCCACGCCAAGCGCTGAGATCTTCGTAAAGGCGACTGGCTCGACCAGGCGGACGACGGCTTCGAGTGGTTTTGGCCCTCCCCAGCGTTCGAGCAACACGCGCATGCCCGCCTCGATCTGAACCGCGTCAGAGGAAAGCACCTCGACCTCGACCTCAAGGCCATCGGGATTGGCGATCTCAACTAGCGGTTTTGACGCTTGAACGACCGCGGCGCTTTCCTGGTAGATCTTCAGGATTCGACCCGCGACCGGAGACCTTACGGTCACTGTTTCAGCGGACCCCCCCGAGGCGGCACTATCTGAATACTCGAAGGCAACCTTGGCGGCGGCGACTTCTGATTTGGCCACATCGACTTGTTTCTCCGCGGCATTTAGCAAGGCCTTCGCCTTGCGCTCGTCTGCCTTGGCGTGGTCAAGCCGCTCCGATGCGAGTACGCCGGACTCGACGCCTTCCTGTACCCGCGGAAGTTCGACTTCCCAGAAACGCACGTCCGAACGCGCGGTCTCGACGTCTTCGTGAGCTTTTTCGACGGCTGCTTTGGCGACTCCTAGGCGTGCACCGGCCTCCGCGCGGCTACGGCCGTCGAGCGCTTGCGATCGCAGCGGCCGGAGCCTAGCCAACGTCGCTCCGGCTCGAACCTCATCGCCAACGTCGAAATTCAAGCGGCTCAGCGTTCCGCCGACTGGGGCCGAGACCACAAAGCGGTCCGCGACGCGGGTCTTGCCCTCTTCGACGATCGTTTCCTGCAACGGTCCGCGCGTGACCTCAACCGTCTCGACCAACACCGGGCGCGGAGCGAAGCTGTAGTACACCGCCGCCGCTGCGACGGCGAGTATCACCAGAGTAGTTAAGATTTGTCGAATTCGTTTCACCAACATCTACTCCCGTGTCTTTAGTACGCCTACTAGGTCTAGGTGGTTGATCTTTTGACGAATGACGATTCCCGACAGCAAAGACGACAACAGAATTACCACTGCCGCGTAGCCGAATGTTCGTGGCGCCAGTACCAGAGGGATTCGGAAAATGTCTGTTTCCATGGATTGTATGAAAAAGGTTGACAGGCCGCTTCCGATAGCCGCCCCGATTGGCAGAGATAAGAGCGTCAAGAAGCCCAGTTCCCCCAGCAGAATGAATGACGTTTCGCCACGCGTGAACCCCAACACACGCATGCTGGCCAACTCCCGGCTGCGCTCGGATAGTGTGACTCGCGCGGTGTTGTATACCACTCCAAAAGCGATGATTCCGGCCAGCAGCGTCGTTATACCGGCGAATACCAAAATCTGTTGATCCATCATATCTTGCATGTTCGCAATCGCCTTGTGCCGGATCTCAGTGCCCGAGACGCGGGGCATTTCTTTGATGCGCTGGTAGATTTCAGATTCATGGCGCTTGTCGACAGCAAGATAGACTCCTGACAACGCACTGCCCTCGCGCATAAAGCGGTTGAGCTCGTCGCGGCCCATGTAGCCGGAGACCCCTAAAAACTGATTGATTGTTCCGGCAAGGGGAGTCTCGATCACCGGACGGGCACCCTCTAGCACCTCTACCGTCACGGGGTCGCCCGGCTGGGCATTGAGCAGGCCGGCCAAATAGTCGGTCAACACTAGACCTCCGCTTGATGGGTTAACCGGCTGCAAGTTCTCGTCGAGCGTACGATGTAGGTCGGATTCGCGCGGCAGGCCTAGAATCGCGGTGCGGTATGTCCGATGGCCCACCCGCAGGCGAACAGGCACCGCCCGAAAACCCTCTGCGTACTCGACCCCTGCCATGCGCTGCAGGTCGAGCAGCGCCTGGTACGAGGTCGGTTCGTTGAAGCTAACCGTAATGTCGTCTCTCTGGGCCAGCCAATATTGCACGTCGATCATATGGTCGATTGAGTCGCGAAAGAAAAGCCCCATCACCAAAATCGCGTAAGCTGCGGCGATGCCCGTCGCGGTAAGCAGCGCTTTTACCGGGCGGCGCTCGAGATTGCGAGCGATCATCCGCATCGGCTCAGAGTAGAGTTTTCCAAGTCCGATACGTTCGAAGATCGTCTGCCCGTAGCGTGCCGGCGGCTCGGGCCGCATGGCCTCGGCGGGAGGCTGTAGCGCGGCCCTCCGCACGGCGAAGATCGTACCGGCGAAAGATGCTCCCAGAGTGATGACAGCGGCCCAGACGGCGACGCTTGGATCGAGACGATAGAGCATCTCGGGGAATCGATAAAACTCGACGTACAGCCTGCTGAGACCCTGGCCCATCCAGACGCCGCCGGCAATGCCTATCAACAATCCAACGAATGCGATCATCGCGACGAATTGCAGGTAATGCAGACCGACGGCAAAGTTGGAGTAGCCGAACGCCTTGAGCGTCGCGATCTGCTCGCGCTCAATCTGGAAAAGCCTTCCAAACACGATGTTGAGCAGAAAGGCCGCGACGCCCAGAAAAATCGTGGGGTACATAGTCGCCATGCTTTCGAGTTGGCGAAACTCTTCGTGCAGAAAACGATGAGAGAGTTGGTCCTGGCGCCCATACGCGCCGAGCGAGCCGTATCGCGCGAGCAAGTCGTCGAGGCGATCGATGACATCGAGCTCATTGCCGCCGGATTCCAAGGTCAGGGCGAGGGTGTTGAACGCTCCGTCCATGTTGTAGGCGGTAGCCAACGGTTTTTCCGCCATCCACAAGATGGCGTAGCTCTTGAAATCGGTGATCATCGAGCCCGGCTTGATTTGGTTTACGAACTCTGGTGAGAGCGCGATGCCGACGATCGTGAGTGTTTTCCTACGGCCATTGACGATCGCTGAAAGAGAGTCTCCCGGCATCAGAGAATGCGCCTCGGCAAAAGCCTCGCTCAAGATCACCTCGTCGTCGCGAAGCGGGTCTACGAAGCGGCCTTCGCGCAGGTAGACCGCATTGAGACGGCCCTCGTTTCCACCGGAAACTGAAATCAACATTCCCGTCGCCGGGTCGGAATATCCCTCGATGTCGAGATTGACCGGCGCTACGACACGCGTGTCGACCTGGTCGACGCCGGGAATTTCTCGAATGCGGTCGGCGATACTCTTCGGCGCGCGTTTGAGCGACACGAAAACGTCCGCGAATCTGTACTCGGCGTAGAACGTCGACTGCGTTAACTTCAAACTGTCGTACGTACTTACGGCCATCACGAAGGTGGCAACTCCGCTGGCGACGACGAGCGCGATTGCTAGCGCCTGGCCGCGCATCGCCCACAGCTCGCGAAAAAGCTTCTTCGTGAGCGGACTCACCAGCGAATCTCCGTCGCGGCCTTTTTTACCGCATTGCGGTCTTGCGACGTGATGCGGCCGTCGCGCATCTGCAATACACGGTCCGCCATAGCGGCAATGTCGGAGTTGTGAGTGATGATCACCGTGGTTGTGCCGATCTCGCGGTTTGCACGCTCCAGCGCCGCGAGAACAACTCCGCCTGTGTCGGAGTCCAGCGCGCCAGTAGGCTCATCGCATAGCAGTACAGATGGGTTCTTGGCGACTGCTCGGGCGATAGCGACGCGCTGCTGCTCCCCGCCCGACATCTGGGCCGGAAAGTGATTGGCCCTGTCGCCCAATCCAACGAGCTTGAGCGCGTCAGAGGGGTCCATCGGGTCGACTGCAATCTCGGTGACGACCGCAACGTTCTCGCGCGCCGTCAGACTCGGAATAAGGTTATAGAACTGGAAGACGAAGCCGACGTAGTTGCGGCGGTACGCGGTCAGTTCGCGCTCGCGTGCAGCGGTGAGCTCGGTCCCTCGATAGGTGACGCGACCGCTAGTGGCGGTGTCGAGTCCACCCAGGATGTTTAAAAGCGTGGACTTCCCCGAGCCCGACGGCCCCAGTAGCACCACGAGTTCACCCTCGTAAAGCTCAAGATCGACGCCGCGCAGCGCCCGTACTTGCACCTCGCCCATGTCGTAGAGCTTGGTGAGGGCGATAGCCTCGAATACCGTTGCGGGGTTTGACGCCACGCTTGACGAGTTCGCGGGCAACTCTTAGTTTCAAGGATATCAACCGTGTTTGCCGCTAACCCCGTCCTCCGCCGCCAACCACTCTAATATTCGAATCAATTGACTCACCCGCTGCAAGTCGTCGCGCAAATTCTCTAACGAAGCGTCAATCTGTTGCGAATCGAAGGAGTCGTCCTCGACGGGCTGATGAAGAGCGGCTATGCCAAGGTCAGATAAGCGATTAATTTGTCCTAGCTCTCGGATCTCCAAAAGTATGCAACCTCCAGGACACTACGCTCCTCAAGGTTTTGTTCGTTTCAGAGCGGCGAACAATGAATCCATAGTACCGGTACTATCATCAAGTTGCAATCATTTTCTGATCGATCGTCGATCTCCACCGCCAGAAAGCCCGTGAATTTGTTCCGAAGAGTACATTGGCCGCATGTAAAACCCAGAAGCCCCACGTAACCATAGCGATCGTAGACCGCGCCGTATATTATGGGTTCGTACGACTCTACGTAGCGATACCCTGTCCCCAACCCCACTCCACGTTCTTGAAAGGAAAACACGTATGTCTCAAATTCTCCGTTTGACGTCCCCAACCCCACTCCACGCTCTTGTAGCCCTCATCGCGCTAATAGCAACACTCCCATTGGCCGCGGCGGGCGGTGCCTACCGCGATGAAGCATTGGCCAACCTCAAAGGCCTCGAAAGCAAATACACCGACCTCGCGGGTGCAATGGCTGACGGCAAGTACACCTATCGTCCCGGCGACGGCGTGCGCTCGGTGAGTGAGTTGTATCTCCATGTTGCAGCCGCCAATTTCGGCCTCGCGGGGGTATTTGGCGCGGCTCCGCCGGACGGCTTCAAGTTTGCCGGCTACGACAAATCCACTACCGACAAAGCCGAGATTGCAACGAAGCTAGCCGCGTCGTTCGCCCATATGCGCGGCGCGATCGAGAAGCTTGCCGACGGCGACGAAGAGAAGGCCACCAAAATGTTCGGCCAAGACACAACTCTGCGTGGCGCGCTCGGCATGGCCCTCGGTCACCTGCACGAGCACCTCGGTCAAGCGATCGCCTACGCCCGAGTCAACGGCACGACACCGCCCTGGAGCGAGTAGTTCTCAATTCTTCGGGGGGGCGCAACGCGCTGCGCCCCCCTTGTTTGCTAACGTTTCTGTCAAACCCCAACAGCAGTCGCAAGGAGGACCCCCATGTTGAAACGCCTGTCCGCAATCGCGATCATCGCCGCTGCCTCTATGGTTTTGCCCGCGGCAAGCCCTCAGAGCCTGCCTCTCGACTCCGCCAGCGGCCTTGCCCTACACAACATCGTTGCCGAACCCACGACTCACGGCGGCCTAACCGGACTCAAGATCACTGCCGACCCCGAGGTCGTCAAGGCGACCGCCGTCAAACGCAAGAAGATGCTCGCGGAAATGCAAGCTCGCGGCGAACGCCCGACCGGTCCCGGATCTTTCGAGGGTTTACGAACCAACCACCTCGCTATTGTTGACGGCGTTGAGTTCAGCAATGGAACGATTGAACTTGAAGTAGCGGGCTCGCCCGCGCCAGGAGCACAAGGCGGAGCCCGTGGTTTCGTCGGAGTTGCTTTCCGGCTGAACGACGACAACGAAGCGTACGATTGTTTCTACCTACGGCCAACTAACGGACGAGCCGACGATCAAGAGCGTCGCAACCACACAGCGCAGTACATCTCTCACCCTGATTGGACCTGGTATCGCTTCCGCAGTGAGACTCCCAGCAAGTACGAAACCTACGCCGACATCGCCCCCAACGAGTGGATCAAGGTGAAAATCACGGTCGACGGCGAAAAGGCTCGCCTCTACGTCAATGGAGCCACGCAGCCCACGCTCGTGATCAACGACGTCAAATCCGGAGCCAACGCGAGCGGCAAAGTCGCGCTGTGGATCGAGGGTTCGACCATTGGCCGCTTCCGCAATTTGAAGATTACGAACTAGACGCGGCAAAAAGCCCCAGCCGCGTGATACCGTCTCGTAGCGCATGCAAGGTCCGGCGCTGTAAAGAAACCGAGGCGTGGACGGAAGTCCACGCTTTCACCCAAAGTATCAACCGAACCCGAAGCAAGCGTCGACTTCCGTCCACCCCGCCGTTGATCCGATTCGAGCTCATCGCGTGCATACGGGCGGGTATCGCAAGCGCCTCAGGCCCCCGCCAGGCACTGTGATACGCTGGCAACGGAATCGAACGCAAATGAAACGCCGTGACTTTATCCAGCACAGCCTACTAGGCGCAGCTTCCGTTGCCGCACTACAAAAGCGACTCTACTCAGCCACGCCAAGCGGCTATAGCGAGTCACCAATACGCCGTTTCGCCAACGATACGGTCACACTTGGACCAGACGGTCTGGCGCCGTCGCGTCTGGCGATGGGCACCGGCACCAGCGGCTTCCGCGGCTCGTCGAACCAAACCCGCAAACTCGGCGTTCAGGGAATCACCGAGCTTTATCAGTTCGGATTCGACAACGGCCTGACGTTCTGGGACACCGCCGACGGCTACGGTAGCCATCCGCATCTCAAGAACGCCCTCAAATACGTCCCCCGCGAGAAGGTCACCATTATGACCAAATCGCAATCGAAAACCGCGAAAGCGATGCGTGAGGATATTGAACGTTTCCGCAGCGAGCTAGGTACCGATTACATCGACTTGCTGATGCTTCATGCTGTCCAGGAAGCTGACTGGCCCGAGCAACGCGCCGCCGCTATGGAAGTGGTCAACGAGTACAAGCAAAAGGGCATCATCAAGTCACGCGGTATTTCGTGCCACTCGCTGCCTGCTCTGAAACGCGTCAAGAACGAAGAGTACATCGACGTCGACCTGGCGAGAATCAAACCCGTCGGCGCCCGCATGGATGCCGACCCGGCAACGGTCATCGAAGAGCTTTGTCAAATCAAAGCGGCCGGCAAGGGCGTCATCGGCATGAAAATCCTGGGCGAAGGAGTGATGCGCAACCGCGTAGGTGAAGCTCTGCAGCACGCGCTCGCGCTCGACTGCATCGACTGTTTCACGATTGGCTCCGAAAACCGTTTCGAGCTCGCCGATCTGATCCAACGAATTCCCGAGGCGTCTACCCTCGGCTGGAACGCTTAGAAAGGAACTGTATGGACACAAACCCACTGTGGCTGTCACTAGCGCTAGTAGCCTTCGGCTGCGGAACCGCTCCCGACAGCGCTGAAGCACCGGAAGCGATGCAAGAACCCGAAACCACCGAAGTTGCCGCCCTCCAAGAAATGGATGTCGAGAACGTCGCAAAACGTCTCGCTGACGGCGAAGACATCTTCTTGCTCGACGTGCGCCGTCCCGACGAAATCGCGGAACACGGCGCCATCGAAGGCTACGTCAACATCCCAATCGAAGAGCTCGAAAACCGTCTCTCGGAGGTGCCGAGGGACAAGCCCATCGTCACCTATTGAATGCGCGGAGGACGCGCCTCCCGTGCGGGGGACATTCTTCGTAGCAACGGCTACACAGCCGAAATCCAAACCGGCGGCATCACCCAATGGAAAGAGGGTGGACACGACACGGTGAAACCCGAGTAGGGTTAGCCGACGGCGTCCGTGACCCGTCGCCGTAGAAAGTAGATGCAACTGTGCCGCCTGCCTACTGAGCAGGCAGCATGTTGCGAATCGCCGCAATACGCCAACCATCGGACGTGCGCCGCGCCAGGAATGTGCTCCACATACGGCGCGGTTCGCTGCCTTGCGATCCGCTGATGACGTAGCGGGCGTCGGCGAGGGCTACTGTCGGGGAGATCAAGCGCACTGTTTCCACAGTTAGCGTGCGGGTTCCGGGCCGCCTGCTGGAACTGCCGAGCATTCCCTTCACCAGGTTGGCTCGCCCACGCCGCCAGACGCCCGATGACGGCAGTTGGTCGGCGTCTTCGGTAAAGAGAGCGTCGATGGCAACGGGGTCGCGGCTCTCCCGTGCGGCTGAGTACTTGGCGACGAGGTCCTTTACAGCATTTTGCTCGTCGGAATCAGCCGCCGCGCAGGGATTCGCGCCGACAAGCAGCATCGCGAAGAGAATTGATAAGACCTGGAAGATTCGCATTGAGCTTGTCCTGCTTCATTACTACCACGTCGGATAGACTGTTGCGATGAAAACCGCACTTGTGACAGGCGCCAGCCGCGGAGTCGGACGTGGTGTCGCGATTAGTTTGGCAAGTGCGGGCTATCGCGTTTATGCAACCGGCCGCACTGTCGAGCGCGTCGACCTCCCATCGGAGGTCATTCGGATGACGTGCGACCACACCGACGACACTCAAACCCACGCTGTCTTCAATCGTATCGCCGCCGACGCAGGCGGTCTTGACCTGGTCGTCAACTCTGCCTGGGGCGGCTACGAGTGCGTTTTCGATCATGGCGAATTCACGTGGTGCTTACCGTTTTGGGAGCAAACCGAAAAGCGCTGGTCGACGATGATCGACGCGGGTGTCCGAGCAGCGTTCGTCGTATCCGCACAGGCGGCGCGGCTAATGGTCGAGGCCAAGGCCGGACTCATCGTGAACATCAGCTACTGGGCGGCACAGAAGTACCTGGGCAACACCGTGTACGGCATAGCGAAAGCGGCGACCGACAAGCTAACAGCGGAAACAGCATCCGAGCTGAAAGAGTTCGGCGTACATGCCGTCTCGCTCTATCCCGGCTTAGTTCGAACAGAGGCAGTCTTACAGGCCGCTGAGTCAGGAGCATTCGATCTTTCAAACAGTGAAAGCCCCGAGTTCATCGGTAGAGTGATTGCCGCGCTCGCAGACGATCCGAAACTAAGCGCAAGGTCTGGTCAAGTTCTCGTCGCAGCGGCCGTTCCCCGCGAATTGGGAGTGTCAGACGTTGACGGCAAGCAGCCCAAGCCGCTGACGTTTGAGTCCGCCTAGGCGAATCGAGCTATGCTCGAATCGATATGATTCGCTTGCTCTTGATTGCACTGGTCGCCGCCGGAATGTCGGCGGCCGCTCAACCCGACTGGTCCGCCGCAAAGCAAGAGGCGCTCGACACGCTTGTCGGCTTGGTAAAACTTGACACCTCGCAACCCGCCGGCAACGAAATCCTGGCGGCGACGTATCTTAAGGCCAAGCTCGATGCCGAAGGAATCCCATCGGAAGTCGTTGAGTCGAAGACCGGACGCGCAAACCTGATCGCCCGCCTGAAAGGGAATGGCTCGAAGCGCCCGTTGCTTCTACTGGGTCACTTGGATGTCGTTGCGGTTGAGCGCGATGAGTGGTCGTTTGATCCCTTTGGTGGAGTTGTCAAAGACGGCATCCTCTACGCCCGCGGTAGTGGCGATGACAAGGGCGTCGTTACCGGTTCATTCCAAGTATTTTTGATGCTCCATCGCGAAAAGGTCAAACTCGATCGCGACGTAATCTTTCTAGGCGTCGCGGACGAGGAAGCCGGTGGAGTCGAGGGAATCACATATCTGCTCGACAAACATCGCGATAAGATCGACGCCGAATTTGCGATCAACGAAGCCGGCAAGGGCGTCTTCGACCGCGCGAACAAGTACGTGCGATTCGAGATTCAGACTGCCGAGAAAACGCCGCGCCGAATCAATTTGAAAGCCGCTGGAACGTCCGGTCACGGCTCGATCCCGCTAAAAGACAACCCGGTAGGCTCGCTGGCGCGCGCCGTAGGGCGGCTGTTCGACCACGAAATGCCGCCACGCCTTAACGAGACCACGCGCGAATATTTTCGCCGTCTGGCCGAGATTTCCTCCCCTGAACAGGCAGAGATTTTCCGCGCGGTGCTCGAAGCCAATCCAACCGCCGAGGACTACGAACGCCTTCGTGATCTCTCGCCCGTCTACCACTCGATGGTGCGGACCTCGATCGTGCCGACGATCTTCAACGGCGGCTATCTGAGGAATGTGATTCCGTCCGAAGCCACCGCCACCGTCGACATACGAGCCCTGCCCGACGAGGACCCCGAGCGGCTGTTCTCGTTGCTCAAGCGGATCATGAACGAGCCGACCGTCGACCTAATCCCGCATCCCCAAACTCGTCCGTCCCACGAGCCGTCATCGCTCGATACGGAGGTGTTCCACGCTTTCGAGAATGTCCTGGAACGCCTGTACCCAACCGTTCCCGTTCTCCCGACTATGTCGACAGGAGCGACCGATTCCGCGCAGCTGCGCTCCGCGGGGATCGCGAGTTACGGCTTCGGCCCCGCCAAGCCCGAGTGGGACCTTGCCGGCGGAATTCACGGCAAGGACGAGTACCTGCACGTCAAACCATTTCAAGACTACGTAGAAATCTTGTGGAACGTAGTCGTCGAACTCGCCGCAACGAAGTAGCGCCGTCAGGTGGTGAGAAATGCGGGCGCGGCCGTCGATTCGACCGTATCAAGTACCAACTTGGCTAGAGCCGAAATAAATACCTCCGAGTCGTTCAATCCCGTCATCGTTTCGAAGTGCCCGATTCCCCATCGATCGGCTTCGTGGCGAGCTTCGATGTCTATCTCCGAGAGAGTCTCGATGTGGTCGGAAACGAATGCGATTGGAATCACCAGCAGCGCCCCTTCACCGTCGCGTCCCAACTGTTCAAGCGTCGGCAAGAGCCCCGGTTCCAGCCAACGTCCTGGGCCGACCTTGCTCTGGTAACAAAGCGTGTGCCGCAAATCGAACCCGCCGCGCTCGACGACAAGTCTGACGGTTTGCTCGATCTGCCGCTGGTAGGGGTCACCTGCCTCGACTAGTTTCACAGGCAGTCCATGGGCACTGAAAACTAAATGCGGCCGCGTTCCATTAGGAAACCGCGCAAGAGCCTCACGGACGCGACTCACAACCGCATCGATGTAGAGCGGCGCATCAAAAAAACACTCAACGAGAGCCGTAGGCAAGTTCAGGCCCGCCAGAGCCGCGCAACGCCGCCACTCGCTCTCCGCGCTTCCCGTCGTAGCCACGGAGTACTGGGGATATAGCGGCAACAGGATCAGCCGATCGCAGCTAGCCTCGCGAATGCCTTTAATAGCAACCGTGCTCGACGGCTCCCAATACCGCATCGCGATGCAGACGCGGGCATCAATGCTCTCCCGCAGTTTCTGCTCAAGGGCGCGAGCCTGGCGCTCGGTGTGTTCTCCGATCGGAGACCTGCCGCCAATTTCGATGTAATTCCGGCGAACTTTTTGAGCGCGCAATTTCGCGATCGTGCGCGCAAAGATCGGTCGAACGATGCCGGCCAGTGGAAGGTCGAAGATATCAGGGTCGCTGAAGAGATTGCGCAGGAACGGCTCAACTGCGTCAAGTGAGTCCGGTCCGCCGAGCTGGAACAAGACAACTCCGAGTCGTTGGTCGCGGACAGCCATCTGCTTTTACGGCAGCGGTTAATTGCGCTGGTCCCTAGCCGCCGAGACTGATCATCTCGATTTTCTTTACGGTATCGGGGTGATAGCCCTGCGGAGACTCAATGGCCGAGAGTCGCTGCTCCGAGTAGCGATCGACGCGCGCGGTCCAAACCGACGTTATGAACTCACGAATCTGATCATCTCCGGCATCCGATCGCAGAAGAGATTTCAAGCTGTGTCCGGTCGCCGAAAACAAGCACGTTACCAGCCGGCCGTCCGCCGTGATGCGAGCACGCGTGCAAGCTCCGCAGAACGGTTCGGTGACGGAAGCGATTACGCCAACCGTGCCGCTGCCGTCGGCGAACGCATAGTCCGCTGAAGGTGCACTGCCGCGCGCAGCCGACAAAGGCAGAACGGAATAGCGCTCGGCGATCTTAGCGAGTATCTCGGCCTTCGGCACGAGCTTCTCGGAGGTCCACTGATTGGCGTTGCCAACGTCCATATATTCGATGAACCGAATCTCATAGCCGCCGGCCCGCGCGAATTCGACCAGCTCGAGTATCTCGTGATCGTTGACGCCCCGTTCGATCACTGCATTTAACTTGATGGGATCGAATCCAGCTTCCCGAGCCGCCGCGATGCCGTCGAGCACTGGTTGCAATTCCGCCCGCTGCGTCATCGTCGCAAACGTCTCGGTGTTGACCGAGTCGATACTGATCGTGACGCGGTTCACACCCGCCGAGCGCAATGCCGAGGCCCGGCCGGCAAGCAGAGCGCCGTTGGTCGTGAGGCAAATATCTTCGATGCCGTCGACCTCAGCCAGCATCGCCACCAAACGGTCAAGGTCTTGGCGCACCAGCGGCTCACCGCCGGTCAGTCGCAGCTTCTTGACACCAAGTCCGGCGAAAACTCGCGCCAGGCGGGCAATTTCTTCGTAGCTAAGAATCTCGTTCCGAGCGATCCAGTCGTACTCGGCGAGCGGCATGCAATACGTGCAGCGGAAGTTGCAGCGATCGGTGACCGAGATCCGCAAGTCCTCAAGCGGCCGCTGCAATTGGTCGACGATCACAGCGTTTATTGTAGCTTCGGGCGGTCTCGCTGACCTGAAACTTCAACTCGTCGCAACGACCGAAACAGGAATCCGCCGGTCGGGGACTGGCACATGAGATCCCGCGATCTCCACAGCTTGACGAACCCTAGCCCGCATTTCTCACCACCTGACGGCGAAAGCACGCGATAGGTGCGCCACTACTTCGTTGCGCTCGATCGTCGTGCTCGACGGACAGTCAAGTACGCCTCCGCGCGCCAACCGTCGCCCGCCTCGTATTGACGCACCTCTCACGCACTTTCGCTCGCCACGTGGTGAGAAATGCGGGCTAGTTTTGCCTGTCCCCCACCCAGCCGATGCCCTTTCGAAGTTTCACCGATGAATGATCCGGCCCCCGCCGGTGGCCCCACTAGCCCGGATATATCCCCACCCGCTTTCACCGGCTGCTGCGGAAATATCCCAGTTAGGTTTTGATCTCGCGGGCCCAATCTCGATTTGCGAGGTACCAGTCGACGGTGTTCTGGATGCCCTGACGAGGTGTGGTTTGGGGTTCCCAGTCCAAAAGGCGCCGCGCCTTCGAAATATCCGCCCACGTTGCCGGAACGTCCGCGCGATGCATCGGCTCGTAGCGCACCTCGGCCGATTTGCCGAGCGCCTCTTCGACTATCGCCAGAGCATCGTTCAGCACGACCGGCGTGTCCGAGCCAAGATTAATCACCTCGTACCCGAGTGGCTTCAAACCGGCGACGGTTCCACGAGCGATATCGTCCACATAAGTGAAATCGCGCGACTGCGTGCCATCCCCGAAAATTAGTACGGGCTTACCCTCGTTCACCCACTGGATGAAGCGGAACAAACTCATATCGGGTCGACCCGCCGGCCCGTAAACGGTGAAGTAGCGGTAAACCGTGACGTCAATTCCGTATAGGTAGTGGTAGGTGTAGCACATCGCCTCGGCGGCTTTTTTCGACGACGCGTAAGGGGAAAGCGGCCGGCTAGTGTCAGCGTCTTCTGCAAAGGGTTGTGGGTTGTGAGTCCCGTAGAGGCTCGAGGTCGATGCCAGCAAGAATTTCGACACTTCGTGCTCTTTGCACAACTCCAACAGGTTGAGCGTGCCCGTCGTATTCGTCGAAATGTAAACCCATGGGTCGGCTACGCTTTGGCGGACCCCAGCTCGCGCGGCCAGATTGATGACACCGTCGAACTGGCTCGCCCCAAAGACCCGAGCAAGCGACTCGCGGTCTTCGATATCAGCGTCTACGAACTCGAATCCGTCGCGACGTTTGAGTTGTTCCAACCGCCAGTGCTTCAGCCGAGGATCGTACGCGTCGTTCAGGTTGTCGATGCCAACCACCCCGTCACCACGATCGAGCAGCAGCCCAGCCACCCGCGATGCAATAAACCCCGCGGCCCCAGTTAAAAGGTATTTAGCCATCAAAAACCCTCATAGCCGGACAATTCGCTCATCCGCGATGCCCTTGAGCGCATTCCGTGTATCGACCACGATGCGGGCCGCCTGTACGATTGCCCGATAGTCAACGCCATCGTGCTTCGCCAGAATCACACAGCAGTCGGACTCGTTGAGGGAGAGTTCGAGCGGGCGGCGCTCAATCACCGAGCCCGTGATCGCCAGCTCCGCGACATAGGGGTCGCTAAACGAAACTTCCGCCCCGAGTCCCTTCAGCAACACCGCGATATCGACGGCCGGTGATTCCCGCACATCGGAAACGTTTGCTTTGTAGGCCACCCCAACCAGGTGAATGCGTGAGCCGCGAACAGCCTTGCCGTTATCATTCAGGGCGTTCTGAATTTTTCGCACCACGTGCTCAGGCATTGCTCCGTTGATTTCCGAGGCCAATTGAATAAAGCGCGGCTCCATGCCGACCTGTTTCGTTTTCCAAGAAAGATAGTGGGGATCGACCGGAATACAATGCCCGCCCAGTCCCGGGCCGGGGTAAAACGGCATAAAGCCGAAAGGCTTCGTAGCCGCCGCCTCAATTACCTCCCACACATCGATACCCATGCGGTCACACATCAGCGCCATCTCGTTTGCGAGCCCAATGTTGATCATGCGGAAGGTGTTTTCGAGCAGCTTCACCATTTCGGCGACGCGCGTGGAACTCACCGGCACGACCTCATTCATGACTTGCGAGTAGTAGCTGGCTCCCATCGCGGTGCAAGCTTCGGTCACCCCGCCAATCACTTTCGGTATATCTCGGGTGCGGTACGTTTCATTCGCCGGGTCAACGCGCTCGGGCGAGAAGCAAAGGAAAAAATTCTCGCCGACATCAAGCCCCGAATCTTCCAAAATCGGCAGAATTGCTTCCTCGGTCGTTCCCGGATAGGTTGTCGATTCGAGGATCACCAGCATCCCGGGATGTAGCTGTTCGGCGAGCGCCTCGGCGGCCTCGAGTACGTGGCTCAAATCAGGATCGCGAGTCTTTCGTAGTGGCGTTGGGACGCAAATGCTGACCGCGTCGCAGTTTCGAAGCACCGTACTATCGGTGGTTGCCGTGAACTTCCCCTGAGCAGTGAAGCGCTCAAATAGTTCCTGATCGACGTCGGCGATGTAGCATTCGCCGGCATTGATTGCGTCGGCTTTCGACGCATCGGAGTCAACACCGGTCACCTGGAAACCGGCACGCCCCAGCTCTACGGCGAGCGGTAGCCCGACGTAGCCCAGGCCGACGACAGCGGCTTGCGCCTCACGTCGTTCGAGCTTAGCGGTCAAATTTTCAGCGACAGTCATGCGGCTTGATCGTTGAATTATCGCACTCACGCCGCGCCGTCCTGAGACACTCCCCTAGTCCGTCGGCAAGCATCCTTCGCGAGTGCCTGCAATGCTTGGTCGCCTGTAACAGTAGGCCATTCATGTTTTCTTAGGAGCGTGGGTGCGCTCCGTTGCCGCGGAAGATCTCGCGTTTGAGCCGCGCGCGCCAGCAAGCGGTTTCCTCGAATCGATCAATGCCTTCGAGGAAACCGCTTGCTGGCGCGCGCGGCTCAAACGCAACTCACGCCGGATTTGCCCGGAAATTGCGTACATAACTTCCTTGCGGACGGATTTGAGACACGCCGAGGCAGAATGACTCGGCTGCCGACCTAGATCTCTCGATCGGCAGTTCTTGTGCATTTCGACAACTGCCGATAAATCAGCTATTTGCATGTTGTCGCGGAATTTGGAATAGTGTGGCTGCCGGATTGCATTTAGTGCCTGTGCCGTCCGACGCATTCGAATGCTGGGAGCGTTTTTAAGGTAGGCGGATACCGGTCGAGGGGCTTCCAGCACAAGAGGGTTTCGGGCGGCAAATCCCGCCACCTTCGTATCACGCTTTCGAGCTACTGAAGCGTCGGGTCATTTTCCGTGGCCGGCTGATTCCCGTAGTGGTGCCGGACCACCGTCGAGTGATCGGTATAAAACGTGCGCGACCCCGTTACCTCAAACGCCTGAGGGTCGGCATTTACCGAATATCCGGCCGGTGTGCCGATCATCGTATAGACATAGCCTTGGTGTAAACCGGCGGCAAGGCTTTCTGAAATTAAGTCAGCGGCCGATGGAGACGCCGAGGCGCTGCCGGGTGGCGGTCCCAACTCAGACAGCGTCGTCGCATAACGACTAAAGGTCGAGAAATACTGCACTTGGGCTGTATTGATCGTCTGACAAGCGCGAATCGCGGCAAGCTCGTAAGCTGAGCGCCGCGCCGAACCTAGCTTCGGAATCGCTATTGCCGCCAAGATCAAAATGATCGCGATAACGATCAGCAGCTCGATCAGGGAAAAGCCCCCGCGGCTCTTGCGATGTTTGTATCCGTCCATGCCGATTAGTCCTTCCGTCCGCTCAGCCCTCATTGTAAGACTGTCGCCGCGGATATTCGACTCCACAAAGTAAGACGCGCGAACCTGGCGATCTGTGCAGTGCACGCTCAATCTCAGCGCTCCGGCTCGAATGCTTGCGTGGCTTCGACATCCGCGCACTCTCCTAGATCCGACGCAAACGTTCGAACGGCGCTCCATCCGGACTCGTCTTGCTTTTCGATCGTGTATCCGCCGGAATCACCCTCTGCGATCCGCCAGTGAGTGCTAGCCGGGTTTGGAATCGGTTTACGAAGGCGCGGCCTTGTGTTCGTAATCCCTCGTAGCGACCAGACTCGACCCCCGTTGCGAGTTTCGAATCGTTCGTACGGATCGGCGGCCAAGGCGCCACGCTCGATGAGGAGCTCGCCGATCTCCGCGTTGCGAAATGACATATCGATCGGAAGCCCCGAGCGGAACTCGTCAGGGTCCCACAGATTTCGCTTACGCCATTTTTTGCCTCCGTCAGTGGTCAGTAAGACGAAGGGGAGAAATGAACCATTCTGGTCGAGCTGCTGGCCGGCGGCCCAACCGTGGTCTTGGTCGGCGAATTGCACGAATTCAATCGAAGCGGCGCCAATCCGTGGGAAAACCTCCTGCCAGTTTTCTCCGCCGTCGAAGCTTGCGACTAGAGCGGATGCGAGGGTCGATTCGCGAGTGAATGTCGCTCCCCCGAGGAAAACGGCATTGTTCGTAGCCGCTGAAGCGATCCACTCGAGATACACCGGGCAAGGCCGCGATTCGCCACACGAGAGGCCCGCTCTCACGAAATGCGCCTCGTTGCATTCGAGGGGAAGTTTGTACGGCTGGGCGCCGGCAGCCGCAATCGCGACAACTGCTGCTAGGCATTGCAGTAAGAACTTCAAGACGACCGTTTGATTCTATCGGTTCAGGGACCCGATAGCGATTCCGCGACCCGGGGGCTTGACCCAAGGCCCCCGAGCCCGCGAGTTTACGACCTTGGCCGCTAAGGTTGCCAGATCATTCGGGCGAGTTCGGCAACAGACTGTGCAGGCGACTCGCTAACTGCCGTTCAAGGGCTCTCGGCAATGGCGGTGGAATTGCGAAACGCGGTTGACGCCGCTTGACCGCAACCACAAATAAGAACGAGACGGCTCGAGGCCGCTCACATCTTGAAGCGTGCCGTGCGTCTAGTCCGTACTACCCTTGTGTGGACATGGCAACCGGTTCCACCCCAATCTCCGGCCGCTCGGCGTTTCTATCGTTACTCGAGGACGAAGGCATTACACATCTATTCGGCAACCCCGGCACAACCGAGTTGCCGATCATGCATGCGCTGAAAGACCACCCCGACCTGACGTACGTCCTCGGGTTGCAAGAATCGGTTGTCGTCGCGATGGCTGACGGCTTCTCGCGCGCGAGTGGCGAACTCGTCGCCTGCAATGTGCACGTTGCTCCGGGGCTAGGCAATGCAATGGGCTCGCTCTACAACGCGCGCTTTACCGGCACTCCGATGATCTTGACCGCCGGGCAGCAGGAACTCGGCCACGGCCTTACCGAGCCCATGCTCTACGACCCACTCGTGCCCATCGCTGAGCCGCTGGTCAAGTGGGCGGTCGAAGTCCCACGTCTCGAAGATTTACCCCGCATCGTGCGACGGGCCGCGAAAATTGCGACCACACCTCCCACCGGGCCAGTGTTCATTTCGCTGCCGGGCGACATTCTGAACAACGAAGCGCTGATTGACCTCGGCGCCTCCACGCGAGTCGACACCCGCGTGCGGCCTTCCGACGACGTTCTGGACAACCTGGCCGATCGTCTGCTCGCCGCAACCGCGCCAGTGATCATCTGCGGAGACGAAGTGGTCAAGTCAGACGCCCTAGCCGAGGCTGCCGAGTTTGCTGAAGCGCTTGGGGCGGCGGCCTACCAACAGAGCGTCCCCTACGGAGCCCATTTCCTCTCGGAACATCCCTGCTACCTCGGTGGGCTCAGTCGCGATCAACGTCAGGTCCGCCAGATTCTGGCGGCGCACGATTTGATGATCGTACTCGGCGCCGACGCATTGCGCATGTCCGTCTGGTCGCGGATCGAGCCCTTACCCGATGGCATGCCCGTGATGCAGATTGGCCAGCTTGATTGGGAAATGGGTAAGAACTATTCCTCTGAGACGGCCGTGCGCGCGGACGTCAGTGAGACATTGCGAGCGTTGACGCCCATACTGCGCGAAAAAGGCGGCCAAGCCCTCGCCGATCGTGCCCAAGTGGCGGTCAGCGCTTTTAAAGCGCGAAATTGGTCCGCCAAGCGGGACACCCTTGCCGAGAAACTCACAACCGAAAAAAGTGGCGTCAGCCCGATTGACCCCGAGTACTTGATGCTGCGGCTCGCCGAGGCTTTGCCCGATGAGGCGATCGTTGTAAACGAAGGTCTTACGTCGGGCGCGCGCCTGCCCGACCTGCTTGCGTACCGTGACCGCTACAGCTATCACGGGCTCGCAAGCGGCGGCATTGGCTGGGGAATGGCTGCGGCCGTGGGCGCGCAACTTGCGCAACCCGAGCGCCCCGTCTGTGCACTGATTGGCGACGGCAGCGCGATGTACACGATCCAGGCGCTGTGGACGGCCGCGCATCTCAAGCTGCCGATGACCTACGTGATTCCCAACAACGGTGGGTACCGCATTCTGAAGCAACGGCTGCTGGCTTTCCACAAAAGCGACCATTTCATTGCGATGGATCTTGAAGACCCCGCTATAAACTTCACCGCGCTTGCAGGCTCGCTCGGTGTCGCGGCAACTAAAGTGACAGAGCCCAAGGAGATCGCGCCGGCTCTAGAAGCAGCGTTCGCGAACAACGGTCCGAATCTAGTCGAAGTCGTGGTCGACGGCAGTGTTGGATAGCGGCTCGACCGCGATCATGCGGCTTCGAGCGGCGGAGCATATTTCTTTCGGACCAAGAAAATATAGCTCGCCAGTCCCAGCAAAAGCCAAAACGCCGCCGCCTGGATCGGGGCGTCGAAATTCCCAGTCCGGTCAACAAGCCATCCGGTAATCCATGGCGAAACGGCGCCCGCAAAGTTCGCGGCGGTATTTTGAAAACCCACCACGGTCGCGATGCGCCCACCGGGAATCAGCGTTTGCGTCAAGGCCCAGTAATTAGCCGTCATGAGGCCAAGCCCACAGAGTGAGAAGACGGCGAAGAACAGCATCACCGATACCGAATCCGTGTAAGCCGCAATGGTCTGTGTAAAGGCGCAAAGAAATCCAGCGATCGTAAATCCCTTGCGGACGTTTACCGCGTCGTAACCACGCCGGATCAGCATGTCGGCGGCTCGCCCGGCCGAGACGATAACGATCGCCATTCCTCCGAACGCGACCGCGCTATACCAGCCCTGCTCCTTGATCGACATGCCGTGCTGCTGCTTAAAGTAAGTTGGCATCCAGGTCATGCAGTAGTAGACGAAGTACATGTAGCAGAACGTGCCAATCGCGGTGCCCCAAATGACTGGACTGCGCATCAGTTCGCTTGTCGGAACTGCACGACCGGCGTCGGCGGGCTGAGCGGTTGATGGCCGGGCCGCTGGGTCGTCGCGCTTGACCCAAATAAAGAATGGAATGAGCCAAAGCAGCGAACCAATGCCCAGCACGGCGAACATTCCGCGCCAGCCAAACGCATTCAATAGATAGGCGCAAACAACGAAACCGACCGCGGGCCCGACCTTCGTTCCTGACATGTAGACGCCCACCGCCGTGCCACGCTGCTCCTCGGGGAAGCTCAGCCGAATATAACGTAGCCCGGCTGGAGTCACGATCGACTGGCCGATCCCTAGTAGCAGCCGCAGTCCCACTAACATTGCGAACCCGGTCGTGAGTGCCGTCAGCAGCGTTGCGCCGCACCATATGACGAACCCGGCCCAGAACACGAAGTGCACACCCCAGCGATCAGTCGCGTAGCCGGCGGGGATCTGCAGCATGAAGTAGATCCAAAAAAAAGCGGCGCTCGCTTGGCCGAGTTGCGTCGCGCTCCAGCCAAACTCGTCCGACATTAGGGGAAGTGCCGACGAAAGATCAACGCGATGGATATAGGCGATCACCATCGCGATGAACAGCAGGTAGACGACGAGCCAGGGCAGTTTGCCGTTATCTGCCATCGAAACTAGCCTGGCTCGGATGCGGGTCGGTCGTCGGATAGCAGTTCATCGAAGACCGATTCTAGCGTGAATCGCCAAGTTGCACATGCTACTCTGCCCACAGATAAACCAGGAGACCGAAACGTGCCAAATCCCACCAACCTATCTCGTCGCGACTTTATTGGCAAAGGCGCTGCCTTACTCGGGACCGCGGCCGCGGCCGCTTCGCCGCTTACAGCAAAAGAAACAGCCGTTGCTCCAATTGCCTTCGCCCACATCGCGGTACGCGCCCGTGACCTCGACAAGACCCTCGACTGGTACGCGAAAGTTCTCGGCACGCGCGTCGCGCTACACACCGGACGCGGCGCATTTGCGACCTACGACGAAGAGCACCACCGTATCTCGTTTTTCTCACGCCCGAACCAGGGCGCCCTTCCGGCCGACCTTGGCGGCTTCGAGCGGATGGCGTTTGGCTACAGCTCGTTAGACGATCTGGTCTACACCTATCAGCGGTTGAAGGCCAACGGCATCCAACCCCATCGCGTTACCGAACTGGGTCCAATTACCGCGATGCACTATCACGATCCCACGGGATTGAATATTGAACTATCAGTGACTGCGGCTGCATCCGGCAAAGACCTGGCGAAGTACTGCGCCGATGGCTGTCTCGTCGACGCAAGCGGCGTTGGAACGCTCGATCCCGAGACACTCGTGAGAGCCGGATCAAAGGTCGACGCCGATGCGCCGGTTCGCATCCCGTCTCCCCCGACCCACACGATTCTCAAAACCGAACGCTACGACGAAATGATCCGCTGGTACCAAACGGTTTTCCCAGCCGACGTGCAGTTCCAAAACGACCGCGTTTGCTTTCTTTCATACGACAAGACCCAGAGCGTGATTGCGATCGTGCGCGAAAAGAAAGTCACCGCGCCTGGGCCGACCTACGGGTTTGACCACTACGCGTTCGAATACGACACCATGCGCGATCTCGCGGTCAACGTCTACGCGCGGCTTAAGCAGCAAAATATCGTGCCGTACTGGCCGACGAACCACGGAATGACAACGTCGTTCTACTACGCCGACCCGGACCTCAACCGCGTCGAATTGCAAGTCGACAATTTTCGTACCAAGAAAGAGTGCTGGGAGTACATTACCGGCAAAGCATTCGCGCGAAACTTTATTGGAATCGACGTCAACCCCGACGATCTTGTCGATATGGTCGAGGGCGGGGCCACTTACGAAGAAATGCACCACCGGGTCGAAGGTCCGCGGACGACGCCGGTGCCCTCACCGTACGCAGCTGGCATTAGGCCGGCGCCGGCGTAGTTGATCCAGGCGAACAATCGGCCGTTCACCGTCTCGTCGGGGGCGCGACGGTCCTGAACCCCCGGGTTCATTGATTGGCGAGGCGGGGGAGATTGCCGCCGCGTGGTCAGGCCAAAGTCGAACTCAAGACCGTCGAGCGCGTCTCATATCGCTAAACTCTTGATTCTCCTCGAAACTTGCAGTGACGTCTCAAGTCCATCGCGTCGGCCTCTGGCTGGGCCCGGCTCTCTTCGCAGCGATGTTGGGGGCAGGCGGCCCCACCGAACTTTCTAGCGAAGCCTGGACCACCGCCGCCATCACCGTTTGGATGGCAGTTTGGTGGTGCACCGAGGCGATTCCGCTATCGATGACTGCTCTGGTGCCGTTGGCTACATTTCCCATCGCGGGGGCCGGCACCATCGGCGAAGTCGCGGCTAGCTACGTCAGCCCGGCATTCTTTCTGCTGCTAGGCGGATTCCTGATCGCGCTCGCAATGCAGCGCTGGGAATTGCATCGCCGCATGGCGCTGACTTTGTTAGTCCGCGCCGGAAATGAGCCGACGAGGGTCATCGCCACGTTCATGTTTGCCTGCGCCTTCTTGAGCCTTTGGATCAGCAACACCGCGACGACGCTCATGATCCTCCCAACCGCCCTCTCGGTCGCCGCGGTCATCGCGCCCAACCCCGATCGCGACCCCGCTCAACGCGAGTTTACGGTTGCGCTCGCGCTCGGCGTGGCCTACGCGTCGACCATCGGCGGCACCGGCACACTCGTCGGCACACCGCCAAACCTGCTCATCGCCGGACACCTCGCTAATGACTACGGCATCGAGTTGACATTCGCCGATTGGATCAAATTCGGCCTGCCGCTCGTGCTCATTATGGTGCCGACGGCTTGGTTGGTACTCACCAAGATCGCTTTCCGTATACGACTGAAGCCCGCGCGCGACGCTCAGGCAATCATCCGCCGCCTGCTCGATGAAATGGGGCCGCTAGGTGTGGCCGACCGTCGCACGCTGATTGTCATCGTCGCCGTAGCGCTTTGCTGGATGTTCCGCGCACTGTTGAATCAAATACCCGGCCTCGAAGTCCTCTCCGACACCAGCATCGCGATCGTTGGCGCCCTGTGCTTATTCGTCATTCCCAACGGCAAAGATGGAATGCTGTTGAACTCCGAGTGGGGCCGCAAAGTGCCGTGGGACGTTTTGCTTATGTACGGTGGCGCCCTCGCGCTGGCGTCTGGAGTAACTCGCACCGGGCTGGCGGAAGCCCTGGGCGCGGCGTTTGCGTTCGCCGCGGCGTGGCCGCTGTTCGCAATTTCCGCTATTGCCGTCACCACGATGCTTTTCTGGACCGAGATCGTGCAGAACTCCGCGGCGTTGGCGACGTTCTTGCCGGTACTCGCCGCTCTATCGACGGTCTCAGGCGCGCCGCCATTGGAACTCGCCGTGCCTGTCGCTGTCGCCGCCAGCTACGCTTTCATGCTGCCAGTCTCAACCCCACCAAACGCAGTCGTCTACGGCACGGGGACAGCGACGGTTCCCGAAATGGCCCGCGCCGGACTCATGCTGAACCTATTCGCGATACCGATAATCTTGCTCGTAAGCCAAGCCTACTCAGCGTGGATCGGCTGGTAGCGAAGCGCCGAACCAGGCCAAGTGGCTGCCATTTGAAGGGCGCTGCCGGTCGCCCCGGCAATCGAGCGGTCCTCCGTTTCCCTTGCACCATCCAAATACCCAGAGAGGAGGATTAGGGCCCTTTCCGCCGTGAATCACAGGGCCAGCCCAGTGGGTCAATTCAAGGCGCCTGTGGCATACTGTTGCCATTAACTGGGTTTCCGGCTGCGGCGCGACCGCATCGGTCGATGAGAGGACCCTCACAGGTTAGGCTGGAAAATGAGTAACGCAACATCGGAATCAGGCGCGTCGCCGATTCACGGAGTCCATACGCTGCCCCCGTTGATCCTTCACCCGTTCACCGAATCGGCGTCTACCGTGCGTGTCCTCGAGAGCGCGAAAGCGTCGATTTCGATGCTGCGGGAGGCTGACCCCTCCGACGAAAAGAATGAAGAACTCGAGCGTCAGATGCTCGACGGCCGTTTCACTGAATTTCGCATGCTGTTCTATGTCGGAAAAGACGTCTGCCGTTGGCTCGAACAGTGCATCGACACCTGCGACCGCCTGCCCGAACTGAGTGCCGCGGGCCTCAGTCAGCAAGCCTTTGCGCGACTGCTGATCGAAGACACGCCTCCCGACGTGGCTGAGAAGCTAAAGAGCTGGGGCGTGATCGAATATTCGCGCATCTTCTCGCGCTCAATCGGCATCTACAATCAGTTCCGCGAACCGCCGACAGCCGAGATGTTTCAGACCAATTACCTGCGCTACTACTACCGCTTCGCCGACTATGCATTCGCCGCCTGGAAGGACCTCAAAAAAAGTCCGGTAATCACGCGCGAGCAATTCCCCTTCACTCTCTACGCCTCGGGCGAATACACCAAAATGCTCGAGGAAGAGTGGCGTGGAACCAGCAGCTAACGCTTAATTCGGGCTCAGAGACCCGGTGGTAAACTGAGCGCTTGGGCTCCGGGCTCCGTGCAGCGTTTTGTCGTGAACTCCGCCAGGTCCGGAAGGAAGCAACGGCAGCGGCCTCTAGCGCGTGCCGCGGAATCACCCGGAGTCCATTAATTCCACCCGTATAGCCGGCTCGGCCTCCTCATGTATCAAGTCATCGCGCGCAAATATCGCCCGCAAACTTTTGACGAGGTGGTCAATCAAGAGCACGTCAAGCGCACCCTGAGGAACGCTCTAGACCAGAATCGCGTCGCCCACGGCTACATTTTTTCGGGCCCCCGCGGCACCGGCAAGACCACCCTCGCGCGGATCCTCGCGATGGCTCTTAACTGCGAGGATGGGCCGACATCCACCCCTGATCCGCAATCGCCCGTTTGCCAAGAAATCGCTGCCGGAGCGGCTATGGACGTGGTCGAAATCGACGCCGCGTCCAACCGCCGCATCGACGACATTCGCGAGCTGCGCGAAAGCGTCCGATACCGGCCGGCTCGCGACCGCTACAAGGTCTTTATCATCGACGAAGCCCATCAGATCACCAACGACGCATTCAATGCGTTGTTGAAAACGCTGGAGGAGCCGCCGGAGTGGGTCGTGTTTGTGCTCTGTACCACCGAACCGCAGGCGATACCGGCAACGATTCATTCGCGCTGTCAGTCGTTCGCCTTTCGCACCGTTGAATTGGAGCACGTGATCACTCACATGCGCGGCATCTGCGGGCGCGAAGGGGTTGCGGCCGACGACGACGCGCTCACCGCGATCGCGCTAGCGGGCGATGGCTCGATTCGCGATTCGCTTTCAACACTCGACCAGGCAATTGCGGCGTTTGGAGACAAGCTCGAAGCGAAAGCCGTGCGCGACCTGCTGGGCGCAATTTCAAGCGAGATCACCGACCGGTTGCTGGCTGCGATCCGCGACGACGATCCCGCGGCAATGCTCGCGCTGGTTGACGATCTGTTCCGCGAAGGCCGCCATCCACAGCACTTCTGCGGCGAGCTGACCAGATACTTTCGCAACCTGATGGTGATGAAAGTCGCCGGCGCCGACAGCCGTCTCGTTGCCGCCGGAGACGAAGAACGCAAGCGCGCCGGCGAGTGGCTCGAGCGGTTTTCGAGTGAAGATCTCACGCGCTACGTGCAGCTTATGTTGACGCTGTACCAAGATTTGCAGCACGCCACCCAGCCGCGTTTTCGCCTGGAGATCGGGTTGCTGAAGTTGGTGTATGCCGGCAGGCTGCAATCCATCGAAAAAGTCTTGAGCGGCCTCGGCGGCTCTAGCGGTGGCGGTCGTTTGAGGACCGGGAGCGCTCCGGCCAGCGCCTCAAGCGCGCGAAGCGCCGCTCCCGTAGCAGCTCCGGAAACACGCCGCGAACAGCTCAGCCCGGTAAAGCCGGATCCAACACCCGCGCCTCAGCCAACAGTACAGCCCGAAGCGCCGGTAGCCGCTATCACTCCCGCCGAAAACAATCTAAAGACTCAGCTCGCAAAAAGCCTTGCGGACGGCGGACACACGTTCTTAGCCGACGCGATCATCGCCGGAGAGGTCGAGCAGATCGAAAACGCCGTTGAGATCCGTACAACCGCCGATCGCCGCACGATGTTGGAATTCGGCCTGGCCGCCGTCGAAGCATCACTTGCCAAGCTGCTGGGCAAAAGGCCCAATGTTAAACTGGGGAACGATCTGGCAGAGGCCCCATCGGCGCCAGATGGAGCCGCCGAGGCCGCCTCCGAACCTGAATCCCAGCAAGACGACGAGGTCAGCCGCCGTGCCCTAGCCGATCCCGCGGTGAAAGAGTTTCAAAAGCTCTTCGAGGGCCAAGTCAGACAAGTCCGCGATCTAAGAGAGTACACACCGTGAAATTCCCCGGAAATCCAGCCAAAATGCTCCAGCAGGCGAAAGCCATGCAGGAAAAAATGCAGCAAGAGATCGCCGAGATCCGTGTCGAAGCATCGACTGGCGGCGGCATGGTCTCCGTGAAGATGGACGGCCAAAAGAACGTCCTCGACATCACGATCGACCCCGAGGCCGTAGAAGATGTAGAAATGCTGCAAGACATGATTCGAGGCGCGGTCAATGAGGCCGCCAAGCGTGTCGACGAGGAAACTCAATCGAAGGTAGGTGGCATGATGGGCGGACTGGGGCTACCTCCGGGGTTGTTAGGCTAGCGCGGCTCTCGCTCGAAACTGCCGGGACGCCTCGCAGCCAAGAAGTTCAACATGGCTTTAGAAGACCTAGCCGCACCGATGTCCCGCTTGGTGGACGAACTCAAACGCCTTCCCGGCATCGGCGCGAAATCAGCACAGCGCGTTGCCTTTCATCTGCTCGGTACCAGCCGCGAGGATGCCGAACGGCTGGCGAACTCAATCTCGGAAATGCGCGCCCTAATCCGGCTTTGCGATCGTTGCAACAACATCGCAGAGGGCGAACTCTGCCCAATCTGTTCCGACCCCAATCGCAACCACGGTTTGATCTGCGTGCTCGAACAGCCCACGAACATCATGGTCGTCGAGCGCACGCGTTCTTTTAACGGTGTTTATCACATTCTCCACGGCGCTCTTTCGCCGCTGCGCAATGTCGGCCCGGAACAACTGAAGATAAAAAATCTGCTCGAGCGCATGCGTGAGGTCGAGGTGCGCGAAATCATCCTCGCAACAAGCCCGACAACAGAAGGCCAGGCCACGTCGTCATATCTCAGTCGTCTGCTGAAACCGCTGGGAGTCAAGCTGAGCCGCATCGGACTTGGAATCCCGGTAGGGAGCGAACTGGAATTCATCGACGAAGCCACCATGATGGAGTCAATCGAGGGACGCCGGGAGATTTAGATCAGGCTGCAACGGCTGCGAGGAACACGCGGCTGTGACCACCAACCTGCCGCCGGCGCTCCCACCGAATCTAGACAGGACCCGAGCCGCGCCGCTGTGTGCCGCGCGGAGGTGTACTTGACAGTCCGTCGAGCACGATGATCGAGCGCAACGAAGTAGTGGCGAACCTATCGCCTGGTTTCGCTCTCAGGTGGTGAGAAATGCGGGTTAGGGAGCGACCGGCTCGAACAATCCGAACGTAAACACGTCGGTGAGCGCGACGATTGTCACATACTGCTTACCGTCTCTTGCCCACGTCACCGGTGACGCGTTGACTGTCTGGCCCACATTAAAGTGCCAAAGATGCTTGCCGCTCTTGGCGTCGAGCGCGATCAGGTGTTTGTCATCATCGCCTGAGAACAAGATGCCGCCAGCCGTCGAAACCGTGCCCGCCCACGATGCCGTCGGCCCGGTCAGCGGATACTCCCAGACGCGCTTGCCAGTCGCTGGCTCACTCGCTCGAATCACAAACCGACCGTCGAGCCTGGCCTGGCGCTCGGCACCCGTCCCGGCGAAGCCAATTTTAGGCTCCGGCTCAATCGAAGACGACGTGAAGACGTCACAAGCCTCCATCGTCATAACGTAGTGCAAGCCGGTGTCCGGGCTGTAGGAATCGGCCATCCAATTCGCCGCGCCCCACACCGTCGGGCAGACGACTTTTCCTTCCGGTGACGGCGCCATTCCCTCGATCAATATCGGGCGTCCGTTCTCGTCGAGCCCCGAGGCCCAAGTCAACTTATCGACGAAAGCGCTACCTCGGATGAACTCGCCGGTCTTGCGGTCGAGCACATAGTAGAAACCGTTTCGGTTGGCCTGCACCACGACCTTGCGCTGTTGGCCCTCAATCTCAAGGTCAAGCAACAGCGGCGGCTCCTGGCCGTCCCAGTCCCAGACGTCGTGCGGAGTGAATTGGAAGTACCACTGCAACTCTCCCGTAGCGAGGTCGACGGCGATCAACGAGTCGGTATAGAGGTTATCTCCCGGACGGTCGCCGCCGTAGAAATCAGGCCAGGGGTTGCCCGTCGGCCAGAAGAGCCAATTCATCTCGGGGTCGTAGCTACCTGGCATCCAGGTACCGGCGCCACCCCAGGGCAGAGTCTTCGGTCCCCACGTGTCGGCCCCAAACTCGCCGGCGGCCGGGATGGTCCATAGCTTCCAGAGTTGTTCACCGCTCTCAGCGGAATGTGCGGCGAGAAAACCGCGTATGCCCGAATCGCCCCCCGAGACGCCTACGATCAGGCGGTCTTTGATCGCCACGGGTGCTACCGAGCAGTGGTAGCCGTCTTCCGTATTCGCGTACTCTTGGTCGAAAATTGCCGCACCGGTCAACCGATTGAGCGCAACCAAGTGGCAGTCGCTAGTGACGAAATAAACCCGCTCGCCTAGGATCGCCGCACCGCGATTCTTGCGCTGTGACTCGACATCAGGCTGCGTATATGTCCAAATTGGGCGGCCGGTCACCGCGTCCAACGCATGCACTTCATTCGAGTTCGTGACATACATGACGCCGTCATAGACGATTGGATATGTGCTTAGGCTAGTAGCATCTGGAACGTGATAAACCCACTTCGGCACCAGCTCGCCGACGTTCGAAGTATTGATTTGCGTAAGCGGACTGTGGCGATTCGCTGAGTAGTCGCCCATGAACGTCAACCAGTTCTCACCGGGCGCTTCGAGAATATCTTCGTAGCGCACTTGGGCCGCGAGCGGCAGAGCCAACGCAATTAGACAGAGCGTCATACGAATCATTGCGAAGCGCCTCCCTGGGCCCGGGCGACCCGTCGCACGCTCTGGCGGCTCAAGAAAGCGATCAGGTTCTCGATATCGCTTTCGCTCAAACGCTCGGAGTAGTCCGCCGGCATCCAAGACATTTCTTGGAAGTCTACTTTTGCGTCCGCCCGATTGAGCAGATGCAGTTTGCCGTCGCTATCGAGCACCTGGGCGGCGTAATTCGAATAATTTTTCGCGACGCCACGAATACTCGTCCCATCGCTCCAGGTCACGACGACGGGGTCGAATCCCTTTGTGAAACGCTCGTTTGGATCGAGTAGGCCCTCGCGGATCCGACTCAAATTCTGGGTCACGCCCAAATTCGTGAGATCCGGTCCAAGATAGCCGCCTTCGCCGCGAATCATGTGGCAGTTGGTGCAGCCGGCCTTGCCGTAAAAAAGCAACTTGCCTGCCTCGACATCACCCTCGACGCGCTGGCGGATCGCCGGAGCCGAAAGATTCTTCACGAACGCTGTAAGCTGCCAGACTTTTTC
Source organism: Bryobacterales bacterium (assembly GCA_965247305.1). Lineage (GTDB taxonomy): Bacteria > Acidobacteriota > Terriglobia > Bryobacterales > UBA6623 > CATQHP01. The sequence goes on from OZ252030.1 coordinate 2,150,970, forward strand.
CTCGTCGAGAGGGGAGGGAGGCATGTCGCTTCCGGCGATTCCATTCTTGATCACGCCGAAAAGCCAGCCGTTGTCGAGGCGTTGTACGTTCCGCGCGGTGACCAGATTGGGGCCACGACCGCCCTCGCCCGTTGCCCCATGACAGCCACTGCAGACAAGCACGAATAGTTCGCCGCCGGAGCTGATAGCGTCCGCGTCGCCGATATAGCTTTCCGATGCCGCCTCGAGTTTTGCGGCGTCGGGGTTCATATGCTGCGCGAACAAGGATGCAACCAAGAACCCGGCGCCAATTACGGTCTTCATACCGCGGGGAATGGCGTTGGGGAACGACAAGATGTCTTCGGGCACGCAGTCCGTTTGGCGTGCGGCTAGCCCTGATGATACTACCGGTAAAGTGCCCGATCCGTCTGTACGCATTCGACGCCGGCTGACGGCGCGGAGTATTTTCGCGAACTACGAACCCCGCACTATTTTTCCACTGATACGTTGACGACACCGGGCGGTCGCAGAGTCGATTGATATCAAGAAAACGGCGTGGACGGAAGTCCACGCTCTGGAGTTTGGCCTTTCACTAGATGGGACGCGCGGTAAGCACGTTCTTGAGTTGTGAGGGATCTGAGAATGCTTGTGTCTCAAAACATTTTGAGGTATTCTTGTATCTAGTTGTTTAGCTTGTTGTGTAACTAGATTCATTTCCAAGGAGACCTCATGTCCTTCCCCACCAAACTGCAGTTGATCAAGCGCAAGGCTTCCCAACAGTTCTACGTCAACTTCCCCTCCGCCAGCGCTCAGATGCTCGACTTCCAGCCCGGCGAACAGCTCGAATGGATCCTGCTCGACCGCTCCCAACTCGTGCTCAATCGTTTGCAACCTCCGCCCGTCGAGTTGAAAAAAAAACTCCTCAACGAGTCGTCGACACCTTCTCCCAACTCTTCGCCAAAGGCCTCAACCCCCACGCCCGACAAAGCGTGAACGACCACCTCACCCGCCTCGCTCTCGGTGCCGCCGTCTGCCTCGGCCGCTCCACCATCACCGGCCTGCTACATGCCTCCGGCGAGAGCTTTCAGGACTGGAGCGCCGGCTACCGCCTGTTCTCGCAACAACGCGTCGAGCCGCAACGCCTGCTCGATGCCTCGCGCCGCGAGGTGCTCGCTCGCTTGCCGCCCGAGGCTCCCTTGGTCGTCGCCATCGACGATACACTGCTCGCCAAGTCGAGTCTCAAAACGCCCGGCGTGAGTTGGCGGCGCGATCCGCTTGGACCCAAGTTTCAGGCCAACTTGATTCTCGCGCAGCGCTTCTTGCAATTCTCGGCAGCACTGCCTCCCAGCGAGCGGCAGCAGCCGGCGCGACTCATTCCGATCGGCTTGGAACACGCGCCGACTCCGCGCCGACCGTCGAAGAAGGCCACGGACGAGGTTTGGAAACAGTACCGGCGCGAGGCTCGCAAGTGCAGCTTGACGGCCCTCGCCGCCAGGCACATCGCGCGCTTGCGCGAGGCCATGAACGCCGATCCCGGAGGCGCTGACAGAGCCTTGCACCTCGTCGTTGATGGCGCTTACACCAACCGCACGGTGTTCGGATCGTTGCCCGCCGAGGTGACGTTGATCGGCCGCATTCGTTCCGACGCCAAGCTGTATCATCTGCCCCTCGAGCAGCCCGGCAAAGGCCGCAGGCGTTGTTACGGCGAACGCGCGCCGACGCCCGAGCAACTCCGCCAGGACGACAACGTGCCGTGGCAAACGGTCGAGGTTTTTGCCGCCGGCAGCCTGCACCAGTTCAAAGTGAAGACGCTCGCGCCGCTGCGTTGGCGGCCGGCGGGAGGCAAGCGGGACTTGCGTTTGGTGGTGATCGCACCGTTGGGTTATCGGCCGCGGGCGGGCTCGAAGGTGCTGTATCGCAAGCCGGCGTATTTGATTGTCAGCGATCCGAGTTTGGGGCTGGAGCAGATCGTGCGGCAGTACGTTTGGCGCTGGGAGATCGAGGTCAACTTCCGTGAGCAGAAGACGCTGTTGGGAGTCGGACAGGCGCAGGTGCGGCAGCCGGACGCGGTCGAGCGGGTCCCTCAATTTATGACGGCGGTGTATGCGCTACTGCTGTTGGCGGGCGCGAGTTGGAGCCGCCAACAGGGCGTGGACGACGCCTTGCCGCGACCGCACTGGCGACGCCGCTCGCAGCCGCAACGGCTCACCACGCAACGGCTGATCAGCCACCTGCGGGCCGAGCTTTGGGCGGACGGCGTGCAGCGGCAACATTTCTGCGGCTTGCGGAACACTTCGCAATCCAACACGAAGCTGCAGAAACTCCCAAGAGGCGCTCCGCCTGCAGCAATCTACGCTTCCGGCTAACGCCAATCCCCTATTTCCGCACCCTACCCCAAACTTCAACCCTCTTTGAACAGCCAAACTCCAGAGCGTGGACGGAAGTCCACGCTTTCTTCAGGTTCGGTAAATACTTCGAATGAAAGCGTGGACTTCCGTCCGCACGCCTGTTGATCCGCTCCGAGGTCATCGCTTGCTGACGAACGGATTTGGGTAGAGTGCCCGCCGAAAATGAAACCACGAAATCCGAGCTAGAGCAGTTTCCCGTCGCGCGTTAGAACAGTGTCGCCCACCTCAACCGTGGCGTCTGGGAAGAATAACCAGCGCCGGTAGCCGCCGCGAACCGAGCCGCCCAGCTCCTCGTTATCGCCCAAACTCATGCGCACAACTCCTGCACCATAGCCAAAGTAAGGTACGATTTCGCTGCCCGGAATTTTTACTAGCGCGGGGTGGAACCCAAGTCCGAATTCGCGAAATCGCCGCGCGGCGCTTCCACCCGCGGCCATCTCGGCCTCGACAGCCTCTAGGTGTTCGTCGGCCGTTACGCGCGTGACGACGCCGTTCTCGATCACGAGCCGGATGTTCTTCGCGACCATACCCTGAAGCCGAGCTTCGGGTACAACCAAAATCCCCTGAACCGAGTCTTCGAGCGGCGCTACCCGCAGCACACCGCACGGCAGCTCGATCTCGCGATCGATTCGAATTCGTGCCGACTGCATCCGCCGCGCCGAAGCGTCACCGTCTTGCTTGTTGAAGGGCCGGTCGCCGACTTCGAAGCGAATGTCCGTTCCGGCTGGCGTTCTCACCCTCACCACTCCCGATTGCAGGTCGCGGATCGCCTGCTCCTGCGCCTTCGCGATTGCCTCGTAGTCCACGTCAAGGGCCTCGGCATACATGAGATCAAGCGCCGGGGAGTGCTCTCCCGCGAGGCCATCCGCCATGACGCTTCCTTGAGACCAGTGAAAGTGAATCTGCCTGTGCGTTCCACCCTCGTCAAGCCAGGCAGCGAGGGCTCGCCGTTCCGCTGCACTCGTAGTGCGTAGCTGCTCTCGCACCGGTAGCCAGATATAGATGTCCGCCGCTTCGAGAAGTTTCTTAAACCCTGCTTCGTCGGCGTCGGTGTCGCTTGCTTCACCCAGAACCGAAACGGGTGTGTACGCCAGAGCCGCGAGATCGACCGCCCCCGCTTGACGAATCAATCGCCTGACGAGCGGTGTTAGCTCTTCGAAATAGCCCGGATCGAAACGCAGCACGACGCGTTCGCCTGGACTCAGATCCAACGCACGAACCGCGACCCGCGCCATCGCGTTGTAGTCGAGGTCGGGCGATTCAGCGGCGCCAACGTGAGATACGAATAGCATCGTGGTGACGAGCGCCAGTCTGACGGCCGTTGAGATCAAACGCCGACCTCCGCATCCGGATGCTGGGGGCTCGATATTGGCTTTCGTTACTGTCATGACGTTGGGCTCCGCCCTCACTTCCATGGTGGCGCAAACCGAGTCAAACGTCACCACGGAGTGCGAAAATCCTCAAAGGGACGTCAGCAGTCCGCCCCGCCCTTCCCGCATTTCTCACCACGTGTTGAGATCGAAAGGCTAGTTGACGATGCTTTCAGTAGATGCTCGGCGCAGCCGATATGGTCATCAGACCTCATGTTTTTCGGCAGTGTCTGGTGGAGATCGACGTTCACGCTGGCAGCGCTCTCGCTGGCCTGTGGCTCCGTCTCCGTAGCGGCCGCCCCACACAACCCAAAGCGCTACTTCGGCGCTGAGCACCGGCTACCGAAGTCCCCTGTTCTCGCGATCTTGAAGGGTAGCGCCGGCTATGTTTGGCTCGGTACACAAGGCGGGCTCTATCGTTTCGACGGGTTCGAATTCATTCGATTTGGTCCGGACCAGGGGCTAGCGGGTACTATCGCGAAGTCCCTCCTCGAGACTAGCGATGGCACTTTGTGGGTGGCTTCGAGCCTCGGTCTTGCATTTCGCTCAGCCAATCGTCTTCGAACCATCAACTTCGGCTTTGAACTTCAGATCCACTCCCGATCAGCGTTGGCGTCAGACCGCCGCGGTCGCCTGTATCTAGCGACTGATCAAGGAATCGCCGTCGGTGTACCGGTTGCATCTGGTCCCCGCGAGTTTCAGTTCCTTCCACTACCAGAACCGCTCGCGTCGAAACCCGTCTACAGTGTCGCCATCGAGGCCGGCCGGGGGTCGGACGACATTTTGTGGTTCGGATGCGGTGCCGCTATTTGTTCGTACTCCAGCGGATCGTTCAATGTGTTTGGTGCGTTGGACGGCGTCCCCAGTGCTAGGTGGCTCTCCCTCGCAGTTGACGCGAACGGAAGCCTTTGGGCGCGCTCCGAAGACGCACTCCTGCTTCGAGCCAAAGGCTCCGAATCGTTCCAGACCGTCGACATTCCGCCCGCTGCGAGTGCGGAACCAGCGATCGCAATCGGCGTCGACGGTAAATTGCTGGTCCCGTCGACAGAAGGCCTCTACCGCGTGGGAACTGACTCCACAGGTGTACTCGTCGAGAGTTTAGAGGCCCATCGCAGCCCAGCCACGACGGTATACGAGTCCGATAGCGGTAACGTTTGGGTCGGCCAAGCGGGCGGCGCGTTGTCGCAAGAGCTGGTCAACAGCGGCTGGAGTCACTGGGAGCAGTCAGCTCTAGGCGGCGCCCTCAACGACCTCTCGCCCGCTGGTGCGAACGAACTTTGGGTGGCTACTGATTCCGGTATGGTGCAGCTCCAGCGGCCGGACGAGCAGTCCAATTGGCGCGTAGAGCGACGTGTAGATGTTGGTGCCATTGATGTCATCTCGGCTCAAGCTGACGGCGACGAAATTTGGTACAGCGGCGTAGGCGGAACGATCTGCAAACTGAATGCGAACACCGGGGCCTCAAGCTGTATTCCGCCGATCGAATTTCCAAACGGCCGGGTGTTAGAGATCGTCTCCGGCGCCGCCGGCCAAATATGGGTCATCACGACTACGGGGGTATATCGAGAGCTTGAAAATCACCGGCTCGAAACCGTCGCTCCAAGCGCGTCACCTAATGAATCGAGGTTCTCTGCTGGTTTGGTCGACAGCAGCGGGGCACTGTGGGTTTCATCAAGTGAGGGCCTGCTTCGGTATCACCAGGGCGGCTGGAAGCTATTCTCGCCGGCAGACGGGCTACCCGAAGGGCCGGTTGATCAGTTCGTGGCGGGTGAAGCGGGCAAACTTTGGGCCCTATATCCCGATCTAGACGCTTTGGTCGAAATTCAAGATCTCGGCGATTCGCTCTCAGTGGACTTAACAGAACAGCCGTTGTTCGAGAGATCGGGGCGTCCTCGCAGCGCGGGTGTCGATTCTTCTGGAGCCCTTTGGCTAAACGGAAACAGCGGGGCAACGTCCATTAGCGAATCCCATCGCCTGCGCTTCGACTTAACAAACGGTCTGGCTGCAACCGGATTTACGCCAGGCGCGTTTGCCGCATCGCCAGGCGCTGGAGTTTGGCTAGGAACGACACGCGGGCTATCTTACTATTCGGCGGCGAACCCGTTTCTGGAACCGCCCAGCACTAGAGTTACCGCGGTTCTCACAACTGAAATCGTAGCCAGCCCGAGCGATCTAGTGCTCGTAGCGCCGGAGGTTGAAACGCTAGAGATCTCGCTGTCGACGAGCGACTCGGAGCGGGCGTCTGGCGCCGAGTTCCGCTACAAATTCAACGATTCGCCGGAAGGTTGGCTACCGCTTTCCGCCAATCGATTGACCGTCCAGCGCTCGCAATCCGACCTTCGAGGGGTCCTTTTTCAGGCCCGCTATCCAGGTGGCGAATGGGGGCCAACATCGAAAACTCTACTGTTACGATTCCAGCCGTACTGGTGGCAGAAGAGCTCCAGTCGACTGCTAGCAATCGCTCTCGCCGTATTCCTAGCTGTCGCCTTACGGAGGCTCTATGCCTGGCGCGGTCAGCTAGCCTGCAACCGTACGGCCGAAGATGTCGACGCTCAAACGGCTCACCTGCAACAGTCCCTGCAACATATCCAGTCTGAAATGCAGGCGAGTGACGACCGAGCAAACGAAACACTTCGCTTGAATTCAGAACTAGCTCAAAACCTCGAGCTACTCTCTCGGTCGAAGGAAAACGCGGAGCGCGCGGCCGAAGTCAAATCGCAGTTTCTCGCCAACATGAGTCACGAGATTCGAACTCCGATGAGCGGCATCGTCGGCATGTCGGGGATTCTAGAAGACACCGAGTTGAGCGACGACCAAGTCGACTATGTGCGCACCATCCGCGGCAGCGCCGACGCCCTCGTCGGAATCGTCAACGACATCCTCGACTTGTCCAAAGTCGAAGCCGGCAAGATGGAGTTCGAATGCTCCGAATTCAGCGTGCGAGATTTGGTTGAGGACGCCTGCGATGTTGTCGGCGCGCGAGCTCGCTCGAAAGCAGTCGAGCTCAACTGGTTAGTGTTGTCTGACGTGCCGGAAACACTTTGCGGTGATGCAGGCCGCATCCGCCAAGTCCTGCTGAACCTGTTGGGCAATGCAGTCAAGTTCACCGATCGCGGAACGGTTTCAGTTGTCGTCGGCGGCACGAAAACATGCGATAGCCCGGTCGACATCACATTTGCAGTTAGCGACACCGGTCTGGGGATCGCGCCCGACGCGCAGGCAAACATCTTCGAAGCGTTCACTCAAGCTGCGGGCAGCTCGTCTCGACGATTTGGCGGGACAGGGCTCGGTCTTGCCATTTGCCGCCGTATGGCCGAAGCCATGGGTGGTCAAGTTTCTGTCGTGAGTTCCGCCGGCCAAGGTTCGACGTTTAAGTTCGAACTACCGCTTTCATTGGCTGCGACTACTGTTGAAGGGGAGCCAGATCCCGCGCTTGCGGGCGTCCGCGCCGTCATCGTCGACAACAATCCGGTCGCTCGGGACGCGATCGAGCTGATACTCCAAGGTTGGGCGATGCAACCCGTGGTGGCCTCAAATCTCGAGGAAGCGGCCGAACTCCTCCAACAGTGGCGAACAACGGCCGACCCCACTGCACACCCGCCATTAGCGGTCATCGAGCGTGGTCTCGCGAGCTCGAGTGGTCTCGAAGCCGACAATACGCCTCCGTCGCCCGCATCAATGGTGCTATCCGGCGACAATGTACTGGCCGCAATCGCTCAATCCGACCTCACGGCCGTAGCGGAGTTCGTTCCCAAGCCGTTGCGGAGGAGCGTTCTTCGCCGCGCCTTGCTCAGCCCGGCCAACGGTGCGTTACCACTCGCCCTCCGGCGCGCTACGGCCTCAGATCCCGTCCAAGCCTTGCCCGACGCGTCGGCTCTACGGCTATTGGTTGCCGAGGACAATCCCGTTAATAGCAGGGTCACCTTGAAGATGCTTGAACGCTTGGGGATTTCGGCCATCGCAGTGCCCAACGGACGGCAGGCAGTGCAGTCGTTCCAATCGTCGCTGTTCAACTTGATACTCATGGATTGCCAAATGCCCGAGATGGACGGCTTCGAAGCAACTCAGGCGATTCGCGAGCTTGAGGTCGGTGATTCGCGTGTCCCGATCATCGCGCTGACGGCGAACGCCATGCAGGGCGACCGGGAACGCTGCATCGAATGCGGGATGGATGATTACCTCTCGAAACCGATCGCTCTCGATAAACTGGCCGGCGCTCTACATCGCTGGCTAGAGCAGCCAGTAGACGCTCACCCCCGATAGCCTGCTCGATTTCCGGTTCCCCGAGCCCCGTTTGGCCGCTTCAGTAAGATCAGGGGACGATGGATCTGTTTCAGGTAGTACTGCTGGCTTTGGTGCAGGCCCTAACAGAATTTCTTCCCATTAGCAGCACGGCGCACCTCGTGCTTGTGCCTTGGCTCATGGGCTGGGAAGATTTTGGGCTGTTCTTCGACGTCGCACTCCATGTCGGAACGCTGCTCGCGGTTCTGATTTACTTCGCAAAAACCTGGATACGCTTAGTAGGGCTAGCGGCGGGACGACGGGTCCTGGTCCCGGAACCCGAGCATCCAGACGCCGATTTGTACGAGAACCCTAAGCTTTTTTGGTATCTAGTCGCCGCCACGTTTCCGGCCGGTATCGCCGGGCTAGCCCTCAAGGGCGCTGTTGAGACGACACTGCGAAGTCCGCTCGTAATCGGCGTGATGCTGATCGCGGTCGGGCTTTTAATTTGGGTCGTCGAGCGTCGCGGTAACACGACACGCAACTTGGACTCACTCACATTCCGAGACGCCATGCTCGTGGGTTTGGCACAAGCGGTGGCGCTCATTCCCGGCACTTCTCGGTCTGGGATTACGATCGTGACTGGCCTGCTGCTCGGTATTAGGCGCGCCTCGGCGGCACGATTTTCGTTCCTGCTGTCGAGCCCAATCATTCTAGGGGCGGCTATACACACGGGCTACGACGCGATGAGTGAAGGTTCGCTGACTGCCGAAACTATGCCCGCGTTAGCCCTCGGCATTATCGTGGCCGCCCTCGCTGGTTATGGCGTCATCGCGTTCTTCTTGAAGTACTTGCAGACCTCCACGCTAACTCCATTCGTGTACTACCGCGTCGGATTTGGCATAATAGTTATAGCTCTTGTGTATTCTTCTGCTTCGCTCCCAGCGGCCTTTTTGGCCGACTAAAGGCGAAGGAGATGATGAAAAAATTCTTGACTGAGAACCCACGGTTCAACGAACCGTTAGGTTTTCTGTTCCTATTTCTGGCGATCGGGCTCGGGCTGAGCCTGACCTCGTACTCGCCCCTCGATCCTTCGTTTAGCGTCGCTTCCGCGGATGAGACCGCCCGCAACCTGGTCGGGCTACCCGGGTCTTACGTCGCGGACCTTCTGCTGCAACTTTTCGGTCTCGGCGCGTTTCTCCTCCCGGCTGGACTTACGTTCATCGGGTGGCGCTGGCTGCGGTCAATTACAACTGCCAATCCATCGACCCGGCTTTGTGGCATCGCCATCTGCGGCTCGGTTGCTTGTTGCGTGCTATCGCTGCTTCCAATCGGACTGATGTGGCAAGGCGCAATTCTGCCGGGTGGCGTCCTCGGCTGGATTTTGGCTGAACGATCGCTGGCCATCTTTAATATTGGCGGTACGCTGTTGCTACTGCTGGCGGCTTCGGCGCTGTCTTTCTACCTTCTGACGACCCTCCATCTCGCGGCCGTTGTCGAGAAGGTCAGGGATGCCAGAGAGCGTTACTCGATCGATTCGATCCGCTGGAAAACCTGGCGGCTTCGATTCGCTACAGGCGGAACATCGTCCGCCGAGAAACCGAATACGGCTCCGCTCGATGCCCGCAAGATTTTGCCGGCGCTCGCCAAGGCTGCCGCCCTCACCACAGCCGATGACGCCGCAAGCCGTGAGGATTTGCCGCCTATCATTCCGTATGAAAACCCCGCGGAAGCGCCGAGCGCTTCGGCGGCTGAGCTTGGGAATCTTGAGCGCATGCTCGATGGCGACGGCGTCCCGATAGAGGCCGAGGCGGAGACCCCTCCATGGGACGACGACCCCACAGCGCCGGACTCAGGGGACGAGATCGAAGATCTCCCCGAGCCGGTCCACTACACAATTCCGACGACCGCGCTGCTCAACCCACCGTTTGAGCGCGGGGCGTACGACCCCAATCATCTACACGAGGTCTCGCGACAGATTGTTTCGAAATTCGCCGAGTTCGGCGTGAAAGGCTCGGTATCGCAGATCAACCCCGGACCTGTCGTCACGACCTTCGAGTTCAAGCCCGACCGCGGTATCAAGATCAGCAAGGTCACTAACCTCTCGGAAGACCTTTGCCTAGCCCTTGAGTGCGAGTCGATCCTTGTGGAGCGCACACCCGGCAAATCGACTGTAGGAATTGAAGTCCCCAACAAGCACCGCGAGATCATTGGGCTCAAAGAGGTGCTCGACTCGCCGGACTTCCGCGATTCCAAATCGATTCTCACCGTCGCGCTCGGTAAAGACATCAACGGGAAAATTCACGTCGCCGATCTGGCGAAAATGCCGCATGTGCTCGTCGCGGGTTCGACCGGCGCGGGCAAGAGCGTTCTCATCAATTGCTTGATCATGTCGATCTTGCTGCGAGCCACCCCAGACGAAGTGCGCTTCATCATGGTCGACCCGAAGACGGTCGAGCTCGGCCTCTACCACGACATCCCACATCTTCTAACGCCGGTCATTACCGACATGAAGAAGGCTACGAACGCGCTCAAGAACGCAACCCACGAAATGGAGCGGCGGCTGAAATTGTTGGCGGAGCACGGTGTTCGTAATATCGATCAGTTCAATCAAAAGATTGACCAGATGCAGCAGCGCTTCGAGCGCAGCAATCCCGACCTCTCAGCCGAACTCAAGAGACTGCCCTACATCGTTGTGATCGTCGACGAACTGGCTGACCTGATGATGCTCGAAGGCCGCGGCGTAGAGGAGTCCATTACTCGTTTGGCGCAGATGGCGCGCGCCGTCGGAATCCACCTGGTGCTCGCTACACAGCGGCCGAGTGTCGACGTAATCACTGGTTTGATTAAGGCCAACGTCCCGGCGCGGATCTCCTTCCGGCTGGCCACCCGCGTGGACTCTCGCACCATCCTCGACTCGATGGGCGCCGAGTCGCTGTTGGGCCGCGGCGACATGCTCTTCCTGCCTCCGGGGACCGCGCGCATGCGTCGCCTTCATGGGCCCTGGGTAACCGAAGATGAAACGCAAGCCGTAGTCAACGAGTGGAAACAACAGTGCCGGCCCGACTACGAAATCGAGTACCTCGCCACACCCGATGACGAGGGCGATGGCTCCCGAGACGATTCTGAGGGATTCGATGACCCGATCTATGAAGACGCCGTCCGTTTGGTTCTCGAGCAGGGCAAAGCGTCGACTTCTACGCTTCAGCGACGCTTGCGTCTAGGCTACGGCCGCGCGGCCAGAGTTCTGGACGCCATGGAGCGCGACGGAATAATTGGACCCAGTGACGGCAGCCGTCCTCGCGAAGTCTTAAAACGCCCCGACTGGTTAGCAGAAATAGAAAGCCGCTAGAGCGTTTTCACGATTTGTGTAGACCGATTCTACGGATTGCGCCGCGCACTCTCGGGGGGATTTGTGGCGCGCGCCTCCGGTGTACAGTCTCATGACATCGTATACACTTTGACAACACACGGCGATGCAAATGTTTGGACTACAAGATTCGCTATGTCAAGGCCTTACAGCAAGTCGGCGGAGCCGAGCCTTGACATAGCGAATCTTGTAGTCCTTTCAGTCGGTTCCACTAGCGCCGCGTGTTGTTGGCCCATTGTTCGTCCCGACGCCCGAGCTAAGCTCCATGTTTCCAGTCTGCTCGCTTTTTTGGGAGAACAAACAGCGAAGCAAAGTGTATACGATGTCTTGAGACTTGACACCTCCGGCGGGCAGCGTCGACCTCCAGGTCGACGTGCTTTCCTACCCAGCACTCACAGCCGACAGGTCCAACTTTCGGTCTATACGTTAGCTGAAAAGCCGCTAGCGCAACGGATAGTTAGCGCTATCCCGGCGCGCGGTTTGAAAGTACTCAGCAAACTGCTTCAGCACTGCGCTGTTCTTCGCGGAAATGTCCATCCGCTCTGAAACATCGCTGGCCAAATCGTAAAGCTCAATCGGCTGATCAATCCCGTGACGCACTGCCTTGAAGCGACCCCGGCGGGCGGCCTGGTGGAACCCCTTCGCGTGTGATTCCCAATAGAGATATCGATTCGTTAGGTCCTGCTCGTTCCCAAGCAACGTCGGCAACACGCTGACGCCATCAAGATTTTCGGGGATCGCGACCTCGGCGAGTTCGGCGGCAGTCGGTAGGAAGTCCGCGAAGTACCAGGCGGAGCTGTCGTTTACCTCGCCCGCCGGGACTTTCCCCGGCCAGCGAACAATCATCGGCGTGCGAATCCCGCCCTCGTATACGCTGCCTTTCGCTTCACGGAAAGCTCCCGTCCCTCTGAAGTGCTCCTCGATGTTGGTCGCCGCGCCGTTGTCGCTGCAGAAAAAGACAATCGTGTTGTCAGCGATTTTTAGTTCGTCGAGAAGATCGAGAATCAAGCCGACATCGCGGTCCAGCCGCGTCTCCATTGCCGCGATCGCCTTCTTCTCCTCGGGCCATGCCAGGTCTTTGTATACGCCGAGGTCTGGGACTTCGAATGCCGCGTGTGGAATCGTATATGGGACGTATAAGAAGAATCGCTCCGACGCGTGGCGACGCAAGAAGTTGAGCGCGAAGCCTGTAAAAAGGTCGTGCGTGTACTGCGTGGGTTTCTCGCCAACGTTTCCGGTCAGGTCAAACCGGCCCTGATTGAGCCACACGAACGTCGGGTAGTAGGTGTGCGCACGCCGCTGGTTCAGATAGCCGAACCACTCATCAAATCCCTGACGATTGGGCTCGCCTGGAGTATTGGGTTCCCCGAGGCCCCACTTGCCGGTCATGCCCGTCGTATAGCCGGCCTTCTTGAGCACCTCGGCAACAGTCAGGTCGTCATCATTCAGCGGAACTCGTCCCTTTCCACCTCCAAGGCCGGTGACGCCACCGACGGGTGAAAAATTGTTGCGCACGGTGGTGTGTCCGGTATGGAGCCCCGTCATCAGAACATTGCGCGAAGGCGCGCAGACGGGATGGCCGGCATAGACCTGAGTGAATCGGGAGCCTTCCCGCGCCAATCGATCGATGCTAGGCGTGCGGATCTCCTTCCCGCCGTAAGCGCCCGAATCGCCATAGCCCATATCGTCAGCCATGATGTAAACGATGTTCGGCGGCTCGGCCCAGCAGGGCATCAGGGGCAGCAAGAACAGCAGGGAAATTGCAAAACGCGCGGCGTAACAGGGCACGGCGCTTATTGTACGACTGCAACGCGGCCCGCGTGACTTTTACCACGGGCTGCTGTGTTCGCTCCCAGGCTACAATCGCAACATCGTGATTTGCCAAGCATCGCAGCGGAGAACAACCTGAAGAGCGCAAAAGCCCACACTCCGAAGAACGTCCTCATCGCCTTTTTGATTCTGGCCACGGCGCTCACCGCCGCCGACACCATGACGCTGGATTCGGACGGCTTCCGCGTTCACAAGATTTCATCGGCCTACCAGACCGGCGATACAGCGGTCCGTGTCCTCTTACCGAATAAAATCGATCCCATCAAAAAGTACCGTGTACTCTACGTGCTGCCGGTAGTCGCCGCCGCGGACCGGCGCTTCGGCGACGGTCTGCGCCAAGTCCGCGATCTGGGACTCCACAATGAGCACGACCTAATTTGCGTGGCCCCCGAGTTCACCGCCCCGCCGTGGTTCGCCGATCACGACGGCGATCCGAGGATGCGCGATGAAAGCCATCTGTTGAAAGTTGTCCTCCCTTTCATCGAAGAGACCTACCCCGCCATCCGCGCGGCCAACGGCCGGCTGCTAGTTGGTTTCAGCAAGTCAGGTTGGGGCGCGTTCTCATTGCTGTTGCGCCATCCGCAAACGTTTCACAAGGCCGCCGGCTGGGACACCGGCATTCGCATCGACACGGGCCCGATGGAACAAGCCGACCGTGCCGAGAGGATCGCTCGAATCTTCGGCAGTCGGGAAAATTTCGACGAATATCGCATATCGAGCCTGCTCCGACAAAGAGGAGTCGCGCTAGGAATTCAGCCCAGGCTGTTCTACTACAACACCGGCGGCGTTCGCGCGGCGGGCGGCGAGGAAATCCATCGGCTCATGCTCGAACTAGAAATCCCGCATCGCTACGTATACGAACCCAAGCGCCCGCACCGGTGGGATGGCGGCTGGCTTCCCCAAGCCGTCCAATTTCTCGTCGACCACCGCTGATCCCGCGGCCCCGGAACTAGAGCATATTCAGGAATGGTATAGACTGCATGCCCCAGCATCAAGCCAGTGAAAATCGGAGGCACGACTGTAAAGGAGTGCGGTGGCGAAGCAGCGTTCTGGAATACGCTGAGTTGGGTCCTGCTGATTATTTCTCAATAGGACGCGACTTAACTTTCCCAAATCACCCTTCGCCACCGCACTCCTTTACAGTCGTGCCTCCGATTTTGGACAGCGGAATCTAGTCTCAAGAAATTGCCGGCTTCACCGCTTTTCATTCAAGAACGGTCTATGCCGTTACTGAAATTGCTCTAGCCGACATCTCTCTCCGCGTACTGAGAAATGCCGGCTACGCCTTCGCGAAATCGAGATTCTTGGTGATGCGAATACCGTCAGTGCCAAATACGTCGAGGTAGTCGCGAGTCCGCTGGGTCGCCGTTTGCTCGTCCTCAACGGTTAAGTTGACATTCAGAAGATCAACCATCCAAGGCGCTTTCTGACCGAACCGGACGTAAGCGTCGACTATTACTTTGCCGACCGGAAGCGTCGTCTCCTTGGAGTCGTCGTGGACATCGACATCTCTCGCCTGCTGCAGCTTTGCGTATTCTTCAGCCAGCAGCCGCGAGAACATCGCTTCGGTAAACGGATCGCCCTCTTTCGCGCCCGTTTCCTCATCATCCGCCGTCAGCACGGCGGTCTTGTGCAGCCACTCCCAAAGGATGCTCAACCGAATCTCGCCGGTCGCCATATCTTCCATCAAGTACAGAACGTCTTCGTTGCCAAAGAAATCCGCCGGCTTTAGAGCCGCCGCTTGGAATCCTTGTTCGAAAGCGTTGCTATACTGCACAGCCACGCTAATCAGGTCCCGAGCCCCACGAATCGTTCGCGAAGCCGGTTCGAGAAGCACCAACCCATCAGCGTCCGCATCCGTGTACGTCAGGGCAGGGAATGACCTGCCAGCCTGATTCGGTTCACCCACCTTGTCCCAAACAGGGCGGATGATATGCACCATCTTCCAGTGCGCCACCCACTTTCCGCTGGCGCCCTCTCTCTGTTCGCGCTCCGCGCCCAGAGTCGCTTTCTTCATGCTCTCCGCGACTCCCTCGGCCGATCCGACAGGGATGTTCGGCTCCATGCCACCCTGCCACAGTGCGCATTGACCCTTCTCGTCAGGAGTGTTCGTCGCGCGCCGCACGCGATCTTCGTAATTCCGCATGTAACCGTACGTCATCGCCACGGCATCGATATTCGGATGAATGAAGTTCGGGTCCCAGGCCATCGCATCAGCGACGCTGTTGATATAGTCCCAACGGCCGGTGTTGAATCCGACGAATCGCAGTCCTAGCGCCGCACGGATTTCCATCAATTGGAACGAAGCTTCGATCTGTTCGACCAGAACGTAAGTCTTGACAGCCCCGTCCTCCAACCCCACGCAGTGCTCCACTCCGCTGAGGATGTCGTTCCATAACGCGGCTTCCTCGGCGGTTTGAATCTTGGGCAGATACAGGCACAGGCTGCTCCCTTCTGCTGTAAAGGTCTCGTGGTTGGCGACGACGTAAAGTGCAGCGTCAACGATCGACGCCGAAAACCCACTGCCATCGGTGTTGCGAATGTGGCGGTCCTCTAGATGGAGTCCCCTGGCCCGAAAGATCTTTGTCGTAAATCCAAGCTGCTTCTGCCAATCCTCGATAATCGCGCGTCCGAAAAACTGCTGGCCCCAGGAGTTCATCTGTCCCGCCACGATCTCAGCCGCCTGCATGAAAACCGGGTCCTTGGCGAACGCCAGGCGTAGATTTCTTTGGTTGTCCAGCGACATCGTCTCGATCTGTCCGAGAGCATCCTCGCCATCGAACATCCATCCGTCGGCGCCCGATAGCAGCGCGTACGCGACGTTGCGGATACTGTTATCGATTGGCGCGCGTGGCTTGGCGCCAGGACCAGTCCCTTGCACCCACTGGCACTTCAGGTCGTCGGGAATTGCGGACCCGGTGAATCGTCCGGCGCGGGCGTCAGCGACCGTGATCCCGGTCCGCCCGATAGTGGAGTTCGGGTCCAAAAATTGGATCCGTTCACCCCGCACCGATCGCCGCCGTCGACGCTCTAATCGGGCCTGCATTAGATCCTTGCGATCGCTGTCTAACCCCGCCAGCTCGGCGATAACGTCAAGGGCTTTTGGCGTCAAAACATCGCCGTAGCGGTCATGAACGCCGGCTCGAATCTCGAAAACGTCGGAGTGGTTCATCAGCACAATCCTACAAGAAAATTACTGCCCTTGCATGCGTCCCTCACGACCGTTTTTCAATCCTCCTCAAGATCAGCGGTCCAAACAGAGACGCCGTCGCCGCATCGCCGCGGCTTGCCACCACCCAATCAAGAGCTCTCCTGATCCGTCGGCAAGTATCCTTCGCGAGTGTTCCTTAGGAGATACATTCGCGACACCCCGCGGGTGCGCTCCGTCGCCGCGGAAGATCTCGCGTTTGAGCCGCGCGCGCCAGCAAGCGGTTTCCTCGAATGGATCAATGCCTTCGAGGAAACCGCTTGCTGGCGCGCGCGGCTCAAACGCAACTTACGCCGGATTTGCCCGGAAATTGCGTACGTAACTTCCTTACGGACGGATATGGGGAGCTCTCCGTGGCTGAATCGTGGCGCCACAGTGGCGTCACTGTGGCGGTAC
Source organism: Bryobacterales bacterium (assembly GCA_965247305.1). Classification (GTDB taxonomy): domain Bacteria; phylum Acidobacteriota; class Terriglobia; order Bryobacterales; family UBA6623; genus CATQHP01. The sequence continues at coordinate 2,167,752 of OZ252030.1, forward strand.
AATTGCAGCGTCCAGTGACTAACCAGCGTAATGATGCCACAGCCGGGGACGTGAGCATGTCCGTGAAGAGCCTACAAAAAATTGCCTGCTGTCTCGTGCTCGCCGCGCCCCTAACCGCGCAAGTCCAGCCGACGCCCGAGGGTCACCTGTCCCCTGCCGACGCGGCGAGCGAATTAACCCGCGCCGGGCGAACTTCCACCGCGGCTGCGCGGAAAAATCCGTTCGAATCCGAGCGTGATGTCCAGCGCGGCGACCGCCTGTTCCAAACGCACTGCTCCTATTGTCATGGCGCATTTGGCGAAGGGGGCCGGGGAGCCGATCTAACAACCGGTCTATACCGCCTAGGCGGCTCCGATTCCGAACTTTATACAACGATTCGCAACGGGATTCCAGGCTCCGAGATGGGCCCGCCTCGAATAACGGACGACGACGTGTGGCGCATCGTCGGCTTCGTCAAGACTCTCGGTTCGGCGCAGCCTGAAGACGTCCCCGGTGACCCCCAAGCCGGCGAGTCCGTTTACGCGAACAACGCCTGCTCTTCCTGCCACGTCATCGACGGCGAGGGGGGGGCTTTAGGACCGGATCTGACCAACGTCGGCCGCCGCCGCGGTATGCGTTTCTTGAAAGAGTCAGTGCTCTACCCTGAGGCCGATTTGGCAACAAATTATCGTGCAACTCGCCTACTAACGACAGACGGCCAAACCGTAGTCGGATTCCAATTGAATGAAGACGGCTACTCGATCCAAATACGAGATACAGACGGAAACCCGCGCTCATTCCTAAAACATGAACTCCGCCAGATCAACCGCGACAAACCATCGCTCATGGCCGCATACGGCTCGGCTCTAAGCGAGAAACAAATCGAAGACCTAGTGGCCTACCTAGCTTCACTGAAAGGGCAACGCTAATGCCAAACGAAGCAGAGCTCGAGCCCGGCGTGCAGGAAACTCCGCTGATGCAGCCCCGTAGGGGCACGACATGTCGTGCCCTAAAAAGGCTAAGGTCCAGGAAAATCAACGCGGCAATCGTAAGCGCGATCGTCGCAACGACACTCTGTTTCAGCGCTCAACCTCTCAGCGCCCAACCCCTTCCAGTGACATTCGAGCGCCTGCTAAACGCCAACACAGAGCCGGGCAATTGGCTGACCTATTCGCGAACCCACAACGGCTGGCGCTTCAGTCCACTCGACCAGATCAACACCGAAAACGTAAGCCGTCTGAAGGTCAAGTGGCTGTTCCAAGGTCGCCATCAAGAAAAGTTCGAGACGACCCCGCTAGTCGTAGACGGCATCATGTATCTCACGCGGCCCGAGAACGACATCTTCGCGCTCGATGCCGAAACCGGACGCACGCTGTGGAGCTACAGTCATCGAAATCCGCCGGAAACCTACAATTGCTGCGGCCGTGTGAACCGAGGTTTGGCCATCTTAGGCAATAGCCTATTCATGAACACGCTCGACATGCACGTGCTGGCCGTCGACGCGAGATCGGGGCGAGAGTTGTGGAAGACCAAGATTTTCGACCACACCAAGGCTGGCGGCTATGCCTCAACTGGCGCGCCGCTCGTTGTTAAAGACAAGCTGATCGTCGGCATGGCCGGCGGCGAGCGGGGTGTGCGCGGGTTTCTCGACGCCTATGACACCGCCAGCGGCAAACGCGTATGGCGTTTTAACACCATCCCTGGGCCCGACGAGCCAAATTTCGGCACCTGGGAGGGCGACTCCTGGAAGACGGGCGGCGCCGGCACCTGGAACAACGGTTCCTATGACCCGGAGTTGAACCTCGTTTACTGGGGCACGGGCAACCCCTGGCCGGCCTACAACGACGACTTCCGCAAAGGCGACAACCTTTACTCCGGTTCGGTGATAGCGCTAGATGCCGACAGCGGCAAGCTGAAGTGGCACTTCCAATTCACGCCGCATGACCTGCATGACTGGGACGCCACACAGATTCCGATCTTGCTCGACGCGAAATTTAAGGGGCGGCAGCGAAAGCTGATGCTTTGGCCGAATCGAAACGGATTCTTTTATGTTCTCGACCGAACTAACGGCGAGTTTCTGCTGGCCAAGGCGTTTGTGAAACAGACCTGGGCTGAGGGATTCGATGCTAACGGACGACCCAAGTTGATTCCCGGCAATGACCCGAGCCCCACGGGCAACGTTGAAGTTTGGCCGGGTGTCGACGGCGCGGCCAACTGGATGTCGCACAGCTATAGCCCGATCACGAAATTGCTCTACGTCTTTGCCCGAGAGGAGCATCGGGTCTACACCAACGCAGGGCCACCCGACCTGCCGACCACCGAGCCCGATGACGAAGATCGCGTGCAGCGGCAGAGGAGGTTGGCCTTCAGGCGGAGCCGCCCGCCTCGCTTCGCGCCCGAAGAAAGCTGGGGCAAGGTGATAGGCATCGAGCCTGAGAGCGGAGAAATCCGCTGGGAGCACCTGGTAGTTTCCCCCCCCTGGGGCGGCGTGATGTCCACGGCGGGTAGCCTAGTCTTCGGTGGGACTCTCGAGGGCAACATCTTCGCCCTCGACGCCAATTCGGGCGAAATTGCCTGGCGCTTCCTAGCCAACGACCGTGTGTACGCCAGCCCAATTAGCTTCCTAAGTCGCGGCCGACAACACGTTTCGCTAGCCGTGGGCGACGTGCTGATCACGTTTTCGCTAGACGGCGAGTAGCATCGCCAAATACCCGTACCGGGGTTTCGAAATATTTTTTCAACCTGAATATTCAACAACTTAACCAGTTCTACGCCCCGCCAAAGCCCTCAAAAATTTGACACGGGGGTGTAGTGTTGAAACAGGTTCCCAGCCCGCATTTCTCACCACGTGGCGAGCGAAAGTGCGTGAGAGGTGCGTCAGTACGAGGCGGGCGACGGTTGGCGCGCTGAGGCGTACTTGACAGTCCGTCGAGCACTCGCGATCGAGCGCAACGAAGTAGTGGCGCACCTATCGCGTGCTTTCGCCGTCAGGTGCTGAGAATCGCGGGCTAACGGCGTGCAAAGTACAAGCACGGATGCCTATGGAGTTTGCCTGGCTTAAGCGAAAGATGAGACCATCCATCCGGCGTTGTGAAAGCAATATCACAAAAACGAGGTTTCGGTCCTGGCTGTCCTCGGGGAAAAGAACAACCTAGCGACCCGGCGTTGCTGTCAAAAAGCTTGCCCGCACAACGTCGCTGGTACCCGGAGGTTTAGCAACTTGGGAGCTCCCATTTTATCGGTTTGTCGAGTTTGAATATGAGCAGATAAACCAAAGGGCGGGGCAGTCAAGTGTTGGCTGTCCCGTCCAACTAAAAGCGGGGGGAACTGCATCACGGGGCGGGACTGTCCCATGAGACAACGCAATCTAAACCGCGAGATCGAACCCACGTGTGGACTGTCCCATCCAAGCGAAGGAACCAGCGAAGGAACCGACGAACCACAGCCAACCGCGAGCCCAAGAACCAAACCATCCTGCGCCCGCCCTCTCAACTGCGCGAAACTGTTGAATAGAAACCGATGCGACGAATCCGCCGTAATACGCATTGGATGCGCTTAATCCTCTTAGCCGCGTTGTGCGTACCATTGACGGCTCAAGACGCCGACTCGATTTTCGACCCGGAAACGCTCTTCGAGTCTGACCAGCCGGCGATCTTCGTGGAAGACATCGACGAGGTCACCGTCCCGCTGACCGTGCGCGGACCCAAGGGGGTCTACATCCATGACATGGCCCAGTCTGACTTTATGCTCTTCGACAACGACAAAGAGCAAAAGCTCACCAGCCTCGACTTGAGCTTTTTGCCGATCTCGATGGTCATCTGCGTTCAGACGAGTGATCGGGTCGAAGGCATTCTAGGTGACATCCGCAAGACCGCATATCTGTTCACCGAACTTGTTCTCGGTGAGCATGGCGAGGCGGCCGTGCTCTCGTTTGACGCCAAAGTCAAACTGCTCGAAGACTTCACCAACGACACGAAGAAGATTGACAAAGCTCTCAAAACGATGCGCATCGGCGCTTCGGCGGTGGCTCTTGCCGACGCTACCTACAGCGCTATCCGCATGCTTCTCAAACGCCCGGACAACCATCGCAAGATCATCGTTGTGATTTCCGAGTCGCAGAACAACGGTAGCCGTATCGGCCTTGGCGAGAGTCTGCGTACCGCGCAACTCTACGACATCATGATCTATCCGGTGCGGCTGTCGACGCTCTCCGCGCGCCTGCGCCGCAAAGCGAAGCCGGTGTACAGTCCGATTCCCGCCGGTGTCATCGTTAGGCCGACCATGCCCGGCACCGCGGCGACACCGACAACGGCGATGCAGAGCCGTATATCGATTACCCCAAATGTGATTCCGATCGTTATCGACCTCGTGCGCGGCGTAAAAAATCTGATCTTCAACAATCCGCTGGAGGTGCTAGCCGACGGAACAGGCGGAATCGACTTCAGCCCGCGGACCAGTGACGGGGTCGAAGAGTCGATCATTAAAATCGGCGAGGATATTCGCAGCCAGTATCGGCTGACGTACAGCCCGAACAACCTGAACGAAAAAGGGATTTACCACCGGATCAAGATCGATGTGCCGTACGAGCGCCTCAAGGTGCGGCACCGTGTCGGCTACTTTCACGGGCCCAACCCTATGATCAACGGCGAGCCTGTCGAGCCCCTTGCAACCCGCGACGATCAGTAGATCTTGTGATAAATTGAGAGTGATATGGGCATTCCAAACGCAAAGAAATACCAAATTACCAACCCCGACTCGGGTGAGCACGCAACCGTCGTCGCGGTGCTACCGAGCAACGCTGATGTGAAGTCGTACCTCGCGGACGCGTCAAAACGCTTCGACTGGAAGTCATGGGAAGAGCAGAAGGCCTCGATCAACAAAATTCGCGTCGGTCAGCAGAAACAGAAGAAACGCTAATCCGCGTTTGCCTCAAATTCAGTTTCAGCCATACGACTCGTCTCGAACTCGAACTGCCCTTCGGGCGGGGACTGGCACATGCGATCTCGCAATCTCTCCACATTGACGAACCCTCGTGCTGCCTGGAAGGTGTGAATAAATAGCCTTACCCGCATCCTTGACGCTGATTCTAAAGGACTTATATGGTCCGAATCGACTAGGTTCTGAATTCTTTCACACGTTCCTGTCCCCTTCCAAGCACTAGAGCATTTTTAGGAATGGCATAGACTGCTTGCCGCGGCACCAAGCCCGTGAAAATCGGAGGCGCGACTGTAAAGGAGTGCGGTGGCGGAGCAGCTTTCTGGAATAAGTTGAGTTGGGACCTGCTGATCATTCCTCAACAGGGCCCGACTCATCTTTCCCAGTTCACCCTTCGCCACCGCACTCCTTTACAGTCGCGCCTCCGATTTTGGCCAGCGGAATCTAGTCTCGAGAAATAGGCGGCTTCACCGCTTTTTTTCTTTTTTTCGAGAACGGTCTATGGCATCAGTGAAATTGCCCTCGCCGATGTCCCGCTAACCTGCTCCCCCGTCGTTTAGTGAAGTATCCTGCAAGGCAGGCGACCAGCCAATGGAGACTCTGAAATGAACAAGTACTGCACTGCCTCGGCTCTGCTGGCCATGACGCTGCCGATAGCGACGGCACAGCAGAGCGAAGCCACGAAACGCCTGCTTGAACGCAACAAAATGTTCAAGCCCGACATCATCGAGGTTGCCGACAACGTCTACACCGCGATCGGCTATCAGGTCAGCGCAAATTCGATGATCGTCGGCGACGATGGCGTGATCATCATCGACCCAGGCCAGGCGCCGCCATTCGCCGCAAAGGTTCGCGCCGAGTTCGACAAGATCACTACCAAGCCGGTCAAGGCAATCATCTACACCCACGGCCACGGTGACCATACAAACGGCGCGCCGCGCTTCTTTGAAGAGGGCAAAGGCATTCAAGTTTGGGCCCGCTCAAACTTTGGTTCAGAAAGAGCACTCTCCCGGAAAAACGGCCTCAGCGCCGGCGTAAGGGCGTCGAACACACAGGGCTTCGATCTTTTACCAGAACAGAAAATCGGAATCGGGGTCGCGATCCCACCCTCGCGGCGCCCCCAAGGGAACATGATGCAAGACGGTGCCCGCCCCTCGGCCGGCCCGTCAGCCGGGCGTCGAGCCGGTGTCCCGGTCCCGCCGACCCACACGTTTCCTGAAGAGCGCAAGCAACTCGAGATTGCAGGCGTCAAACTCGAACTCGTAGCGGCTCCAGGCGAAACCGACGATCAACTATACGTCTGGCTCCCTGATAAGCGGATCATTTTCGCCGGTGATAATTTCTACCAGTCGTGGCCCAACGTCTATCCGCTGCGCGGTACAGCGCGTCGTTCCCTCCGCGATTGGATCGCCAGTGCCAACAAGATGGTGAACGAAAATCCCCTGACCGTGGTCGGCGGCCACACCACTCCGATGGATAACGCCGTCGAAGTTTTGACGAACCAACGCGACGCCATGCAGTGGGTGCTCGATCGCACGATCGACGGCATGAAGAAGTACATGACTCCCGATGAAATCGTTGAGTACGCTAAGCTGCCCGAGCGATTCGCCAGGCTCGACTACCTCGCCGACTACTACGGCACTGTCGAGGGAACGATTCGCGATCTATACGCGCAAGACCTGGGTTGGTTCGATGGCGACCCGTTGAGCTTGCATCGAGAGACCCCGCGCAAGCAATCCGAGCGCATGGCCAATCTAGCCGGTGGAGTTGGCGCGCTCATGACCAAGGCCAAGTTGGCGATGAGCAACGACGATCCGCTGGGCGCGGCACAGTTGCTGCAGCACGTCATCCGTCTTAGCCCAAACGACAGTGATGCGAAGTTAATGATGGCTGATGCCCTCGCCAAAGTCGGCGAACGCACCTTCAACGGACCAGTTAGAAACTACACGATTTCTTCGTCAAATCGCTACCGCAAACAAGCAAAAGGCCAATAGGCTTGGCGCGCCACGATCTTAACAAGCGCGGTTTCGAAAGAGCGCGTCGAGGCAACTCCGTTAGTTTGCTCGACCTCAGTCAACGCGCTCGACGTCGACGTAGTGAACACCGGTCGCGAGCCGTCCAAGTTTTAGATAGGCTTCGAACCGTCCTGGTCCCGCGGGCAGCTTCACGGAAGAAAATGTCGTCGACGTCGCGCCCTTGCGGACTGATGCCGTCGCGTGGAATCCATTGAGGCGTAGATGGGCGACGCCGTCACGTTCGGCGGCGGCGTGCCGCAAGCGGACATCGTATTCGCCCGCCTCGGCACGAATCTCCCAATGGCCTTGCTGCTGATCCCAACCGCCGAGCTGCGTCGACGCCCGCGGGCCTCGCCAGTCAAAGCGCGACAAGATCAGCGGGTTCTGGTGTGCAGTGCCAATGTGTATGCGCTCGGGATTGTGAAAGTCTCGCTCGCTCGTAACATCGGCGAACCATTCTTCGTAATCGCTCAACATCCGCTCGACAATCTCTGGGTGCTTCGAAGCCAGGTTGTCTAGCTCACTCGGGTCAGCCTCGATGTCATAGAGTTCGAGCGTTTGAAGATAGCGCGTCAGCTCAACGTCGGTCGGGTGGTCGATGATGGCGTGCGGGTCATCTTGCGGCTGGATCAGCTTGTAGCGTTGCTCACGCGCCGCGAAGTGAATGTACTGAAACGGCACCGGCCCGCTGTGCCATTGGAAGTAAAGCGTACGGTCGGGCCAAGCGGGCGCGCTGTCGGCCACCAAAGGCATCAGCGATAGCCCGTCGATCGTTTTCGTCGAAGGCTCGTTTAGTCCGGCGGCCTCGACCAGAGTCGGAAGCACATCGATGTGTGCCGCCATGGTGTCAACTTTTCTGCCGCCATTGAATTTCGCGGGCCAGCGAATAAAGAACGGCACCCTGATGCCATTTTCATAAACGCTCGTTTTCGTGCCGCGCAGGCCGGCGACGAAGCGGTCCGGATAGACATCGTTCTTCGTGCGGCGCGTGCGAGGGCCGTTGTCCGAAAGAAACACAACGACGGTGTTCTCGCGAAGCCCGAGTTCATCGAGCTTAGCGAGCATGCGGCCGACGTTGGCGTCGATATTTTCGATCATGCCGAATGTGCGCGCATTGTGTTCGTGAATGCCCAGCTTGCGGTATGGGTCCGCCCGCGAGTCGGGAACGTCGAGCGGAAAGTGCGGCAGGTTCGTCGCGTAGTAAGCAAAGAAGGGCCTCTCGCGATTTTCTTCGATAAAGCGGATCGCCGCATCCGCGAAAATGTCATCGCAATAGCCTTTGAACTGCTTGCGCTCATCGTTGTGTTCGAGCCACGGGTCGAAGTAGCTATTGCCCGGAGGACCGCCTGCTTGGCCGATACCGCCGGCCTTGTGGACCAGCGCTTCTTCAAAACCCTGGTCGGTCGGTCGCATCGGATAGACATCACCTAGGTGCCATTTCCCGAAGATGCCGGTAGCGTAGCCGGCGTCGCGCAGAATCTCGGCGACAGTAATTTCGTCGGAGTGGACCATGTGGCGCCCACGGGTAACCTCGGTCACCCCGGTGCGGTAGTGGTAACGCCCAGTCATGAGGCTGGCGCGCGTCGGCGAGCAATTGGGCGCTACAACGAATTGAGTGAACTCAACGCTCTCAGCGGCGAGACGATCGAGATTCGGTGTCTTGAGAATCTCGTTGCCATGCGAGTGCAGATCGCCCCAACCCTGATCGTCGGTCATCATCAGCAGAATGTTGGGCGAAGCGGCAGTGGCGACGCTGCTCCAACCGACGAGGGCTAGGGTTACGCATAAGTCGCGAAGTGAAGATTTCATTTGGCCTACCAGTATTGCCTGCGAACTTCCGTTAGTTCTGGGTACTTCTCGTCGTCGTCGCCGACCTCTTCTTTGAGACGCAATAGCTCTACCTTAAGGTCGTTGACGACACTCGCATATGCCGACTGGCCGTAGACGTTCTTCAACTCGTGCGGGTCTTCGCGCAGATCATAGAGTTCCCAGCCGGGCTGGGTTTTCGTGTCGACGGCGCCGGGTGCGTCGAGTGGTAGTCCGTAAAAGAAAATCAGCTTGAAGTCTTTCGTTCGGACCCCATAGTGCGCTGGGTTGTCGTGGTGCGCCATATTCATCCAATAGCGATAGTAGGTTGCGGTGCGCCAGTCGGCCGGTGTCTCTCCGCGCACGATCGGCAGCAAGCTGCGGCCCTGCATCAATTTGGGGGTGTCGATCCCCGCAAAGGCCAGCAGCGTCGGAGCGAGGTCGGTGTTGTTGACGATCGCTTGCGAACGTGCGCCGGCTTCGGCGGTCGCCGGGTGCCTCACCAACAACGGAATGCGCAGCGACTCCTCATACATCCAGCGCTTGTCGATGTAGTCGTGCTCGCCAAGCATGAAGCCTTGGTCTGAGGTGTAGACGATGACGGTGTTATCTAGCTCGCTTTCGTCCTCGAGATATTTCACGAGGCGAGCGATACCGTCATCGACCCCGCGAACTGTACGCAGATACTTCTTCAAGTAGCGTTGGTAAGCCGCCCGCTTATAGGCGCGGTCGCCAAGCGAGGGGTCGACAAACATGTGGTGGCCCATATTGCGACGGGTGTTGCGCTTGCCGACCGATGTGCCCATGCCCTTCGTCGCTTCCGAGCCGTGGTGGGGAACCTTCCACAAACTAGGCGGTTCGGGGATGCTCACGTCTTCATACAAAAAGTCATAGCGTTCGGCGTTCTCGAAATTATCGTGCGGCGACTTGAAGTGATTCATCAGAAAGAATGGCTTCGTCTTGTCGCGGCGTTCGAGCCACTCGATCGAAACCTTCGTAATGGCGTCTGACGAATGCGACGAATCATATTCCGAAAACCGCCGCACATTCCGCGGCCAGGGACCGCCGGATTCGCGCATGATCGGGTTGAAGTACGAGCCCTGCCCCGGCAACACGCAGTAGTAGTCGAACGCGGCCGGTTCTTTCTTCAAGTGCCACTTGCCGACCATCGCCGTTTGGTAGCCCGCTTGGCCGATCAGCTTCGGCACGTATTGGCGATCGCCTTCTAGATGGCCGTTCAACGTGGTGACGCGGTTGACGTGGCTGTACTGCCCAGTCAGCAGAGTCGCGCGGCTGGGCGTGCAGATCGAGTTCGTGCAGAAGGCATTTTCGAACAGCATCCCTTCGCTCGCGATGCGGTCAAGCGTCGGGGTGGGGTCGAGCTTGACGAGCCGTCCGTTGTAAGCCCCAAGCGCGTGCGCGGCGTGGTCATCGGACATGATGAAAAGAATGTTCGGCTTGTCCGCGGCGAGCAAGCAGCCCGTAGTGAGAAGGCACAGAAGTAGTCGACTCATCATCTTGTTCCCAACAATCATAGGCTGTTTGCAAGACCGCCTTGACCGTTCCCCTGCTATGCATCACAATGATGCATAGTGATGCATCAAAAGATCAATCCAACCAAGTTGCAGGCAATCACGCTCAGAAACATTCCGCCTTCGACTGCACGCCGAATTGCTGCGAAGGCTTCAAAAGAGGGGATTAGCCTGAATAAAGCCGTCTTACGCTTACTCGAGCCTGCGTCTGAGGCGGAGAGTTCGGAACAGAAACCGCGAACCGATTTTTCAAAGCTTGCGGGCGGATGGAGCAAGGAGGAGGCCGATGAGTTCGACCGCTACTTAGCCGAGATCAGACGCATTGATCCGTCGGATTGGGAGTGATGCGCTGCCTAGTGGACACGTCGGCGTATTCCGCATTTCGTCGCGGCGATTACAAGGTCGTTGACTATCTTGCTCGGGCCGAGGCGATCTTTGTTAATCCGATTGTGACCGGTGAGCTCCGGGCCGGGTTTCTCGCGGGGAAACGGCAAGCGCTGAACGAAGGCATGTTGTTTCAATTTCTTTCGGTCAGCGAAGTTAAGGCAATTCCGATTGACGATGAAACAGGTGTCCGATACGCGCACATTAGACAGTTTCTTCGCGGCCAAGGGAAACCGATACCGGAGAATGATCTGTGGATCGCAGCAACGGCTTTTCAGCACGGCCTGCGACTGCTAACGCTTGACAGCCACTTCACCAGACTCCCTCAGATCGTGGTCGACCTAATTGAGCCAACTTAGTGCGCGATCGCCCGGACGTCTAGAATCGGACCGTTAGTCCGCAACACCCTCGTCCGTCAATTACTCGTGCGGACCGTATCGGACGCGCGACCCAACATGCTCTTCCTCTGCGTCGACGACGACCAGCGCCGCAAGTTTGTAGACGGTAGTGACGTTTTCTCGCCAGCAACTCGAAGGGTCGTTGGCTTCGGCAGTTGGTGCAACAGAATTACCCATTCTGTTTCACGGCCGCGTTCCCTTTGAGTGCCGCCTGGCTAGTTGAAAGCACCGGTGGCAAGGGCCACAGCGAAGCCGATTGCTCCGACCAGTATCACCACCGCCCAGAACTTGAGCTGCGTGATCCCGTTGCTCTTCTTGGAATCGAGGATGCCCCTTATTTGGTCAGATCGCATGAGAACTCGTCCTTTTCGTCGCCAACATCCCCCCGCCGGGAAGCGTGCGTTAGCTCAGACCGATCGCAGGCGAAATCGTTTCAATGAAACTCCTTCACTAGCCCCGCTCGGATTCTGCCCCGAGAATCTAGGTGCCTCCGGGGACGAGCCGGTAGCCCGAGATTCCAGTAGAGCGCTTGCGGTCTCTGGGTGCAACCCTTCCCCCCATAGTGTTACAGCGGGGCGCGGACTTCCCTGCCGCTATTCCCCGCGATCGAGCAGACCGACGAAGCTCTACGACCACAGTCAAGGTGAAATCACCCTGGATGAAACTGAGCAGACCGCTGCAGCTTGAGCAAGGACTCCGCCCTGTTCGCCCGCACATTCTATTCAACAGCTATCTCTGGTCGCTCGGCTTTGAACAGGCCCCCTTAGCTGCCAATGGGGTTCGTCAGGCAGCCATCCGTCGACCGATTGCATCGACAATTATGGCAGCCTGCGGCTCAAACTTGCCCACCAAAGCCTTTTGAATTTTCTTTGCGATTTTCTTTGTGATTTTTACAAGCTTCGCCACTACAACAGCTCTTGGCTCGCCAGATTGTTCAGCAGCATCTGTCACGTTCACCCCAAACACTGTAAAGCCATTGCCGCCGAAGAGGCCGCGATACTGAATTCTCGTAATCTTCGCGCTATGAGCACCATTTCCGTTAACCTTGATAGCAAAAAAGACCCGATTGTCCTTGCCTCGAATCACGTGCCTGAAATATCCGGTTTCTCCTTTCTCCAACCGATTCTTATTCTTTAGTGAGCGGATACGAAATATGTGTTTCCCAACCTTCGTATTTCCTTCGGGGAATATCCCTCGAACAGCCATGTCAACAGCTTTGTCTAGTCTTATTCTCATGCTCTTCCTACTGAAGGCGTCTCAATCCGTGAACGATCTCGCCTCTTACCTTTCACAACGAGATCGATCTCAAATCGGGGCCATTCCAATGCGATAAAATGCCGCCCTTGACAAGAAGTCACCACCGGCGTGATCAAACACGTGCTCGTGCGTTAGGTGCGAGCCGCAATGGTGGATGGCAGTCTGTCAAGAGCCAAGGTGGCGCGCCGGATGGAGAGCATCCGCTCTCAGTTGGAACGCATTCTCGATCCCAAAAACGAATCCCTCACGCTGGCAAAGCTGCCGAGTGCCGCAGCGGCGATCGGGTGCGAACTGCCCTTGGAGCTGGCGTAGCCGTCGTAGCGGTGACGTGCTTCTAAAGGCGGTACCCGCAAGCGATCACTTCAGCCAGAACAGCTGCCAGCCTGCGATCTCTGCTGAAACCGAATTACCCATTCTGTTGCAGCGGAGCGCTACAGGCGGCCTTTCCCGCCTGATCGGATTACTTGCGACAAAGGCGTTTCCCACCAGTAGCTAAGACCGAGCGACTGTGCTACCTTCGCCTCGCCAGCCAGTAGAGCCTCATCGGCGGCGCGCCTTCCTCGAGAACCTCGAGGCCCGCCTCCTCGAAACGTGCTCTCCACCATGCCGCATCCCGCGTGAAGTGCATGAGCATCGGACCGAAGGCGAATCTCGACCAGCCGTCGTCGTCGGCAATCGTCACGAGGAAGTCTCCACCCGGCTTAATCACACGGGCGGCTTCCGCTAAGGCCTGCTTCGCTCCCTCGCGACCCAGGTGGTCGATCGCATAGGAACAGACGGCCGCATCAAAGGTGCTTGCTTAAGGTGCTTGCTTGGGGACGGGTTGCTTGGGGACGGAGCCCTTAACAGACGTAACGAGAGATTCGAGACAGCCTAGTATTTTGGGGCTGAGCGGGACAGGGGTGAATCGTCATGGCCAACAGGAGTATGAGTAACTCCCAGCGAACTCAGTGTTTGCTATTTTTATACATTTTTGGCGGCCAAGCAGTTTTCGGACCTTCAGACAACCTCGTCCCGTGCGTTTGAAAAAAACTTTCACTGATTCCAGGTGACTTACGCCGATGGGCACACAGAAATCGGCACACCTACCCTTACACTGGACGCAGTGCCAAATAGTCGAGTCTCCGCCGATCTGACAAGAAAGCTACGCCCGCCCGCCGAAAATCAAAATTTCGCTAAAACCCTGCCAAATCCGGCCACGGCCGCCCACGGGGCCGCAGCCCACCATAAACGAAAAAATGCGAAACGAGCCCAATTGCTATTGCAATTCAACTCACTCAAGTCCTTATTTATCATCGACATAAGTGACCCTCATCACCTACACCAACAATCAAGAACAGTCCCAGTCCTCGCCACAAACCAAACCACCCGCCCGCGGACCCGATCAAGACCGGATACCGAGCCGCCGCTCACGTCGAGCAGGCTCCAGGCTAGAATCGGACTGATGCTGCGCAACACGCTCCTCGCTCTACTCCTCGCCGTACCTCTGGCGGCCGCAGCGCCCAACGTACTGTTTCTTCTTGCTGACGACCAGCGGCCCGACACCATCAGCGCGCACGGCAACCGCTTCATCGAAACGCCCAACCTCGACCGCCTCGTTGCCAACGGCTATAGCTTCCGGCGCAATTACTGCCTTGGCGCGCAGGGCGGCGCGGTCTGCGTCCCCAGCCGAGCGATGCTCAACACGGGTAAGAGTTTTTTCAAGATCCCGATGGACATGGATGGTCACACCACGTTGCCGCAACTGCTTGAGCAAAACGGCTTCACCACCTTCGCGACCGGCAAGTGGCACAACCAAGAGCCGTCGTGGCTGAAGAGCTTCCAGCAGGGCAAGGCGATCATGTTCGGCGGTATGTCCGACCACACGAAGGTTCCCATCGTCGACCTTGGCCCGGACGGCAATTTGATCAGCGAGCGTGAAAGCATTCGCTTCTCGAGTCGCCTGTTTGCCGACACGGCGATCGAGTTTTTGCATAACTACAAAGACGACAAGCCGTTCTACGCCTACGTGGCATTTACCGCCCCGCACGACACGCGTAATCCGCCGCCCAAGTACCGCCGCATGTATTACAAGAACCGCCCGCCGCTGCCTCCGAACTTTGCGCCGCAGCACTGGTTCGACAACGGCCATATGACAGGGCGCGACGAAAGCCTGGGCCCTTGGCCGCGTACAGAAGAAATCGTCAGCGATCAACTTGCCGAATACTACGGACTAATAACGCACCTCGACAATCAGATCGGCCGCATCCTGCGCAAGCTCGAATCGACGGGACACGCCGAGAACACGATCGTCGTTTACGCCGCCGATCACGGTCTCGCGATCGGTAGTCACGGATTGCTCGGCAAGCAGAGCTTGTACGAGCACTCGATGGGCGCGCCGCTGATTTTTTCCGGGCCCGGCATTCCGAAAAACAAGGAAACTCACGCCTTCAGCTATCTGATCGACGTCTTCCCGACGCTGTGTTCGTTGCTTGGCATCGAACGGCCGAACGATCTTGACGGTCACGACCTTTCGCCAATTTGGAAGGGCGAAAAGACAAAAGTGCGCGATGCGATCTTCACCTCATTTCGCGACTTGATGAAAGCGGTCCGCGATGATCGCTGGAAGTTGATTCGCTACCCGAAGATCGACCATACACAGCTTTTCGATCTGGCGAATGATCCGCATGAGATGAACAACCTTGCTGAAGATCGGTCACAGCAACAGCGCGTGTCGCAACTCACGGAACTGCTCAAAATGCTGCAGAAGCAGTACGGCGACGATCACCCGCTGACCGTCGCCAACCCCGACCCAAAAGAGATTGATCTGACTGGGCACGAGCGCGTTCGCGACAAATGGCAGCCCGACTGGATCTTCGATAAGTATTTCGAGGAGCCTTACGGCAAGCTATCGACAAAGTAATAGAGGCGGTTGCCGGCTTCCGCGCGCGCATTGCTTATAGAGTCACGATGATTCAACGCGACTACATCATGCGCATGGTGCAGCAGTTTGTGGCGGCATTACTCCGTGTAATCAACCTGCGCATCGAGGGCCAAGTAGAACAGGCCAATGAAGCAATAGAGCAGGCGTATCGATCGGCACTGGGCTGTGGCTCTGAATTTATCGAGTCGCTCAGCGGCGACGAAATGCTTAGCATGATGCGCTCGGGCATTTTCTCGCCCGAGCAGGTGCTGATCGCCGCGCGGTTGATCGAAGAGCAAGCCGCGGGCGAGGAGAGCGATTCAGGTGATCGACTGTCGAAGTCGTTACATCTTTACCTCGGCGTGTTCGCGGGCCCAGGCTCGAAAATCCTGGCGGAGTATGCGGAACGAATCGACCCTCTAGTTGGGCGCATCCCCGTCGAGCAAATGAAGCAACAGACCCTTTTACTGGGCGTGACCTACTACGTGCGCGTTCGCAGCTTTGACCGAGCGGAATCGATGCTGTTTCATGCCGCGGATCAAGACCCGCGATCTAGCGAGGTGGTCGCTGGCGGGCGCGCCTTCTACGCGGAAATCGAGGGGCTGCCCGACGACAAGCTGGGCGCCGGCGGCCTACCTCGCGAGGAACTGATGCAGGGCAAGCTGGACTTCGAAGCGCTTTGTTCGTCCGAATGACGCTCCTCTTTGCTGCTTCAACGTTTGCCATCTAGCCCATGCCGACGCCGGGCGGGGGATAATTGCTGTGATGCACTTCCGGATTGCCGTCGCCGCCCTGCTGGCCGCTTTTACCGCCGTCAGCTCATTTGGGGCTCCCAATATCGTTCTCTTTTTTGCGGATGATCTGGGCTACGGCGATCTCTCGGTGAACGGAAACCCGAATATTCGTACTGAGAATCTTGACCGCCTGGCCGCCGAAGGGCTGCGCATGACGTCGTTCTACTCGGCTCCGTCGTGCGTTCCAGCTCGCACGCAATTGATGCTGGGGCGCTACCCCAGTCGGGTCGACCTCGGCCGTACAAGCGTGGGCGGCACGGGCGGTATTCCTGATGACGAGACCACTCTTGCGCAGGGGCTAAAGTCGCTCGGCTATCGCACCGCGATGGTGGGCAAGTGGCATCTGGGTTATCAACAGGAAAAATATCTCCCCGTGGGAAAGGGCTTCGACCAATGGTTTGGGTTGCCGTATTCGAACGACATGCTGCCGCCGTGGGTGCAAACTGATGTCCCGCTACGGCTTTACCGCAACGCGCAGCGCATCGAGCAGCCTGTTGATCAAGATGAGCTCACGGTTTCGTACACAGAGAACGCGGTTGAGTTCATCAGCAATCAAGGCGACGATCCGTTCTTTTTGTACGTGGCGTATAACATGCCGCACCTGCCGATCCACACCGCGAAGCGATTTCAGGGCCGCTCGCGCGCGGGTCTGTTTGGAGATGTAATCGAGACCATCGATTGGTCGGTGGGCGAGGTCTTGCGCGCCCTCTACGAGGCACGCAAAGTCGACGATACGATTGTTGTTTTCACCAGTGACAACGGGCCGTGGCTCAACCTGCCGGCGCGCATGTTGGCGGGCGGCGTCGAGCCCTGGCACGCCGGTTCGCCAGGACCGTTTCGCGGCGCTAAGCACACGACTTACGAGGGCGGTGTTCGCATGCCCGCGATCGTGCGCTGGCCGAACCGTATCCCCGCCGAGTCTGTTACGGCCGAGATGGCGGCGACGCTCGATCTCTACAGCACACTGACGCAGGCCGCCGGTGGCGATGACCCCAAGCGCGACGGCTTCGACTTGATGCCACTCTGGACTGGGGCTACGGACAAGTCGCCGCGCCATGCGTTTCTCTATCATCGCGGACGGGAAATTCAAGGGATTCGGGTCGACAATTGGAAGCTCCGCACGGTCGACGGAGATGAGCTTTTCGATTTGGAACTCGACCCTTCAGAGCGCTATAACCGGGCAGAGGCATTCCCACGGGTGGTTGCTGATTTGAAAGGCCGCATCAAAAGCTTTCAAGAGAGTCTGTAGTTCGGCGTCGAGCGGCCGCTACGTTCCGCGGGTCGCGTGATAGCCTGAAGCGCGGAGTTTTCGCGTAGCCATGCACCGACCAATTCAATACTTTTTAGCTGTTGTTTTTACGATTTTCGCGGCCACTGCGGCCGCTGCTGACTGGGCACCTGTCGAAGGGCAAATGCTTAGCCGCTTTGCTAAGGATGTGGCTGCCGATACAGCCTGGCGACAGTACCCGCGGCCTCAGATGGTGCGCTCGCGCTGGCAGAACCTTAATGGCCTGTGGGACTATGCGTTGGCGGCGAACGATGCCGCGCGGCCGGACGGGTTTGATGGCGAAATTCTGGTCCCGTTCGCCGTCGAGTCAGCGCTCTCAGGCGTCAAGAAAGTTCCAGGTGCGGAGCGGCGGCTTTGGTATCGGCGCACGTTTAGCGTCCCGCCCGAGTGGGCCGACGATCACATCTTGCTTCACTTCGGCGCCGTCGATTGGCATGCAACCGTAACTGTCAACGGCAAGATGGTTGGAGAGCACAAGGGAGGCTACACGCCATTTAGCTTCGATATCACGTCCGCGCTCAATGACGGCGATGAGCAAGAGCTGGTCGTTTCCGTTTGGGATCCGACCGACACCTGGACACAGGCTCGGGGTAAGCAGGTGAGTGAACCCGGAGGCATCTGGTACACCTCCGTCACGGGGATCTGGCAAACGGTCTGGATGGAGCCAGTACCCGGCGGTGCGATCGAATCAGTTTCTGTTGTGCCTGACGTCGATAAGCAATCCATCAAGCTCAGCGTTCGGACGCGCGGCACCCGCGCGGACATGAAGGTGCGGGCGACGGTTTACTACAAAGGGCAGCGGTTGATTCACGGCATCGGCTCGCCAAGTCAGCCAATAACGATCGCCGTCCAGAATCCACAGCTGTGGTCGCCAGACAATCCGAATCTATACGACCTCGACATTCAGCTGACGCGCGGCGAAAATCCGCTAGATCAGGTCAGCAGTTACTTTGCCATGCGCAAGGTTTCGCTTGGCAAGGACGATCGCGGATTTACTCGATTGATGTTGAACGACCGTCCGACATTTATGCTCGGGCCGCTCGACCAAGGCTGGTGGCCCGACGGACTTTACACCGCTCCTACTGATGAGGCGCTGCGATACGACATCGAGGTCACGAAAAAACTTGGCTTTAACATGGCGCGCAAGCACGTGAAAGTCGAGCCGGCCCGCTGGTATTACCATTGCGATCGCTTGGGGCTGATGGTTTGGCAAGACATGCCAAACGGCAACCTGCGCCGCAGTCAACCGAATAATCTGCGCGTGTCTCCTGGCGCCGCCGAGGATGCTGAACGTCCGCTAGATTCGGCCACACAGTTTGAGGCCGAGCTGGCGGAACTGATCGATTACTTTTCGTTCTTTCCGTCGATTGTCAGTTGGGTGCCGTTCAATGAAGGCTGGGGGCAGTACGAGAGCACGCGGATCTCGGAGTGGGTTCAGAAGCGGGACCCGACGCGCCTAATCAACGCCACAAGTGGCTGGACCGATCGCGGCGCGGGTCATGTCTACGACACTCACATGTACCCCGGGCCCGGCATGGAACATGTATCGCCGGAACGGGCTACGCTGCTGGGCGAATTCGGTGGACTCGGCTGGCCCGTCGACGATCACTTGTGGTGGGACAAGCGCAACTGGGGGTATCGCACCTACTACAGCCGCGAAGATCTTAACGACAAGTATCAAGAGGTTGTTCGCAACGTGGTCGGTCCGATCGGCCACGGCTTGGCGGCGGCGGTTTATACGCAAACCACCGACGTTGAAGGCGAAGTCAACGGACTGATGACGTATGACCGCGAGATTGTGAAGTTCGATGAGCAGAAGCTACGCGACGTTCACAACTTGCTTTACTCCGCGGCGGGACGCGCGAGGTTCTTACTCAAAACCTCTGAGCATGAGGCACAGACTTGGCAATATCGCCTCAAAGAGCCTAAAGCCGGTTGGCAGTCGATAGGAGCAAAGGGCCGCGGTTGGAAAAAGGGTTTAGCGCCGTTTCAATCGGGCAGCGATGCGATGTACCCAACGGGCACGAAGTGGTCGAAGGGACCGATTTGGATACGCAAGTCGTTCGAGTTGGCGAACGTCCCGGGCAATCTATGGCTCGAGGCATACCACGCGGTCGACACGGGCGTGATCTATTTGAATGGCAAAGAGGTGCTTGATTTTGACGGGACCCGGCCGGCTCGCAGACACTATCACCATCTCGATTTAAGCGACCACGCCGACCTGCTGCGAAAGGGCGAAAACGTCATCGCCGTAACTGGCGAATTTTCGGACGAGCAGCGCGGACTCGACTTCGGACTGTACACGCTGGAGTGAACCGCGGCCGCGATGAACGAACTGCCGCAACTAAAAAAGAAGGTTGCCAAGCGTCTGCGCGAAGGTGCGATGATTCCGGCGCATCCGCTCGCTCTCACTTCGCAGCGCAAACTTGACGAGCGCCGGCAGCGGGCGTTAACGCGATATTACTTGAACGCTGGCTCAGGTGGCCTGGCGGTGGGCGTTCACACAACGCAGTTCGCGATTCGAGACGCGAAGGTCGGTCTTTTTCAGCCAGTGCTGGAATTGGCGGCGGAAACGATTGACGAGTTCGAACGCGCGGTAAAGCAGCCGCCGGTGATTCGGGTTGCCGGCATTTGCGGGCAGACGCACCAGGCGGTTCGTGAAGCGCAGATCGCCGCCGACCTCGGGTATCACCTCGGGCTTCTGAGTCTTTCGGCGTTCCCAGATGCGGATGTCCGTACGCTGCTCGATCACTCACGAGCGGTCGCCGAAGTCATTCCCCTGATGGGGTTTTATTTGCAGCCATCGGTTGGCGGGCGCGTGCTGCCGTACGAATTTTGGCGTGAGTTTGCTGCGATCGAGAACGTCGCTGCCATCAAGGTCGCGCCCTTCAATCGCTACCAAACACTCGATGTGGTGCGAGCAGTGATGGAATCGGATCGGCGCAAGAAGATCGCTCTCTATACCGGCAATGACGATCACATCGTTGGGGATTTGCTGACGATCTATGAAGCGCCTGGCAAGCGCAAGCCGCACTCCCAGCAGTTTGTCGGCGGGCTGCTGGGCCACTGGGCGGTATGGAGCCGCCGGGCCTACGACTACTGGAAGGAGTGTCGGCGATTGGGTTCGCAAAGACGGTTACCGATCCCGGAGTACATGCTTTCACTCGATAGCCAAGTGACCGACGCAAACGGCGCGTTCTTCGACGTGCGCAACAATTTTGCGGGCTGCATCCCGGGTATTCACGAAGTGCTGCGCCGCCAGGGTTTGCTCGAAGGCAATTGGTGCCTCGACGAAAACGAGGTGTTGTCGCCAGGTCAGATGGACGAAATCGACCGGGTACACGCCGCCTACCCGCAGCTTAACGATGGGTTATTCGTCGCCGAACATCTCGACGAATGGTTGAGCTGACTGCCGGCGCCGTGGTTGACGTTTGGCGCCGGTATGCACGACCGCAGCAGCGCTTTACTTGCCGAGCGTCCGGCGCAGCAGGCCGATTTGGCCTAGGTGATAGGCTTCGTGGAACGCTATTGCCGTTATCATCGTGCCCACTGTTTCGTTCGGGTTGCCGGTCGGGCTGTCTGGCACTGGCCGCGCTAGTATCTCGGGCTCGACGTCACGCAGAGCCGCGACGAGTGGTGCTTGTAGGGCGGTGAAATCATCGCATAGCTCGTTGAGATCGAGCGCCTCGCCGGCGTCGGTAAGCGGCGGTTGGCCGTTGTTGTAGCGCTCGAATTTTTCTGGTGGGAATATAGGCGTTTTGCCGAGCAGGCCCAGCTCGTCGTTGCGAGCCTTGACTAGGTGGCCGAGGATCCAGTTGACGCAGTTCCCTCCGCCTTGGGGCGAGACTAGACTCTCTGCGTGTGTCAGGCCGGCGGTGTTGTCCTTGCAAACTTGCGCTCCCAACTCGTGCTGAATGATTAGGTTGTCGATATCCATTTCGTTCCTCGTAGGTGGCTGATTGGTGGCGACGCCTTCCACATCATCTTTGAGACGCAGTAGGTCGTTGGCCCATCGATCTTCAAACTGGCTGACCCAGCGCTCGTAAATTTGGCGGATGGGGACAGCGTTGAGCGAGTTCACGCGAAGTCTGCCGGACTCGCGTGTCTGGATGAGTTGGGCTTCGCGCAAGACCTCGATGTGCTTCATGACCCCGAACCTAGTGAGGTGCGGAAATGCATTGACGATCTCGGTTGTATTTTGCGGCCCCGCCCGCAGACGGTCGAGAATCGCTCGCCGCGTGGGGTCGCCAAGCGCTTTCCAGACCGCGTCTAGTTCTTCCAACCGTGCTCCTTGTAGGGGGTTTACTCTGATTCCTTCTTGACTTCGGTGAGCATGTGCTGCCAGCCGGAGCCTAGGCCTTGGCGGTGGCCGGGTTCGATCATGCCGATGGCGCGGTGGCGCAGTGCCACGTGGCAGCCGCTGGGTGCTTCGGCGAACTTGATCTCAAGGTGATTGTTGGCAGGATACGACATGAACATCGGGCCGCTGATCTCGATGAGTTCGGCGGGTTTGATGACCTGCAGAAATCCCCATAGGTGGAAGATTCCGTTGCCACGGTCACGGTACCAGCGGCCTCCGGGTTGGGCTTCGAAAACCATCGGCATAGCCGAGCCGTCAGGGGCGGTATTGCCTTCGCCTAGGCGGTGCAGCATCGCCTCGAACGCTTTTTCGGGTGACGCGTTAATGTCGATGTTAAGCTCGATGTCGAGCGTTAAGTCTTGTACGGTCATTCGTCTTCCTCTCTTGTCGCTTGTCCCTAAGGGCGATTATTTACGTGACTCGATGGTAACGTATTTATCTGGACACGTCAAGATCTTGCACGTATTCCAGGGGTTGCTAGGCTGAGGGCGCATGCCCCAAATCCGTCCGTAAGGAAGTTATGTCCGCAAGTTCCGGGCAATACCGGCGTGAGTTGCGTTTGAGCCGCGCGCGGCTCAAACGCAAGATCTTCCGCGGCAACGGAGCGCACCCGCGGGGTGTCGCGAATGTATCTCCTAAGAAAACATGAATGGCCTACTGTTACAGGCGACCAAGCATTGCAGATACTCGCGAAGGATGCTTGCCGACGGATCAGGCGCATGCGTCCGATGTATTTCGCGGTAGTTTTGCTGTGGGCTTTTCCGGCACTAGGCGACGACGAGGCCAGCAACGTTCCAATCGTTCGCGGCAGTGAGTACGGGCAGTGCTACGCGAAGTCGGTTCCCGATGATTTGTATGGCACGGCGGGGACCACGACCGTTTTTCGGGTTGCGAAAGACAGGGATATGCCCGTGCACTCATACGACTGGTTCAGCCAGCAAATTTTCATCGAGTGCAACGTTTCGGATTCGAAAACTCCTACGGGTGTTTCAGTAGTTCGCTTGGGGCCGTGGGCTCGAGGGCACACCGCTAGCGCTGACCAGTTGGCTATTGGTTTTTACTTCAAGGGGCAGATGCTGAAGGAGTACTCGACGTTGGATATTGCTGGAAATCCGGAGAATGCGAGCGCTTCGGTTTCGCACTATACGGTTATCGAGAAGGTTTTGGGATATCGACAGCTAGGTGGAAATCGCGCCTCGTTTGATGTGAAGACGGTTGACGGGCGGACGATTTCGTTTGATGCGTCTAGCGGGGAGAGGATTCACTGATCCAGTCCGCAGTTCTCATCACGTGGCGAGAAATGCGGGCTAATACTGATCGAGGCCTTCGGTCAGCTCGATGTAGACGCCGGCCGGATCGGTCAGAAACGCCAAGCCGAGGCCAAGCCGGTCGAGCTTACTGTAGGGTCTGTCGAACTTGATTCCCTTGGCTTCTAGCTTTTTGCAAAAGGCTTCTAGGTTCTTGACCTCAAAGCCGATGTGATCGAGGGTACGGCCTTTCGTCCCTGGGCGAGGCTGCTTTGGCGAGTTGTAGGTGAGGTTGATGCCGGGCAGGTCGGCGGCGTCGTGATGCCCGCGCTTTTTTTTGAAGGCCGTCATTTCCTCGACGTACCAGTCCAACAGAGTCAGATGATCGATTGCGTAAAAGTGCAGGTGGTATGAGATCGCTTTGTGGGCGAGATGGGCTTCTTGTTGCAGCTCGATCTTGATGTCGTCCGGCCCGATGATGTAGGCATTCGGGAAGCCCTCGGTACCGGTGAATTCGGCCTGGACTTCGAGCCCCGCGGCACGCCAGGCGGCTAGGGCGGTAGCCAAGTTCGGAACCTTGAGGCCAAAATGGTCGATGACGGTACCTTCGGTGCCGCCGGTGGGTTCCTGCTGCCGGAACAAAATTACCGTACCGGGTATCTTTACGCCGGCGAGACCTTCGCGTTCGAGGGGCACTGCCCCGAAATGCTCGATCCAAAGTTTTCTGTGTTGCTCAACGTCGCGCACATTTAGGTGCACGTGGCCCATCGTGACGCCGGAGTCATTGGGCGGCAAAATCTGGGCGCCGGCCGGCGTTAGGATGCATAGCGTGAGGGCGAAAATCGGAAGAAGTCTCATGAGTGTTTCTCGGGATAGGGCTCAAGTGGCGTACCAGGGTCTTCATGCCTAATTAGATCATTCGGCTCCCCGCTCGGTACTTGTTCGGGGGTTTTGTGGCTGCGATCAGTGGCCTAAATTCTCGTACCACTTGATGTTCTTCGTGGCGCCGCCAATTTGCACGATGTCCGCGCGGCCATCGCCATTGATATCGGCCACGGCGCATCCCGAGGCAGACATGCCAAGGTGGTCAAGTTCTTCGTGTTGCCACTTGCCGCCGGCATCGTCCTGTGAATAGAAGACGTGCGATGTCGCGATCTTTCCGCGCGCTCTGTCGCCCGCCACGATGTCATCGCGGCCGTCGCCGTTGAAATCGCCGACGCACACTTCATGTCCTTCGGTGAGTCCCTCGAAAATAACGTTACGTTGCCATTTGCCGGATTCGTCTTGGGTGTAAGCCACGACTTCGTTTCCGTGCCAAGGCTCGACCGAGGCGATCATTCTTCTGTTGTTTAGATTTCCTACGGCGACATCACTGGCCCCGGCCGTCTTGGGCTCTTCTTTGTGTCCTCTCGACAGCAGGGTATTCTGCCAGGTAATCTTGCTCCCTTGTCCGCTAGGATTGTGCAGCTTGATACCGTCGAATCCAGCGGTCAGCAGTTCTTCCCGCTTGTCGTCGTCCCACTGCACGACGCGGACCCGGTGCAAAACACCGTTGAGTGTATCGTCAATCAATAAGCGCTCCCATTTGCCGTCAAGCGTGCCTGGTACGTGATAGTAGACGAGCGGCACATTGGCCTCATATTTGGGTGCGAGTGCGTCGGCGCCGATCAGCGGCCCGTTGATGAGTTCTTTGGCGCCGTCGCCGTCGACGTCAGCCCAGGCGACGTGGTGAGACGTGGTGAGTTCATCGACCAATATCGACTTCCACGGTTTACTCGGATCGCCTTGATGCTGCAACAGCCAGACGAGTCCGCGACTCTTGGCCGGGACCATAGCGAATTCGTTTTCGATGGCGATTTCAGGGATGCCGTCGCCGTCAACGTCGTGGGCAGCCATGTTGACCAGCCCGCTCATATTTTCAACCATGACGTGGCGTTCCCACGAAGGGTTCTCGTACCAAGCGAGATCCTTAATGCGAGATGTCATCCCGATCACGTCGGGACGCCCATCCTTATTGATGTCGGTCACCACGACCGAGTAGCCGCCGGGAATTTCCGCTTCAATGACGTGGGTTTGAAATTTGACTGGGCCGGAGGAACCATCGGCGCCGTAGAGCAGGCAGCAGCTGAGGAGAAGAGTTATAGAGAGTCGCACGCGCAAATGATAGCATCGCGTGCCGCCGTGACGAAGCGCAACAGCGGCGCGGACGCCTGCGATGCGGTCTGCCGAGAAGAACGTATAAGCAATTCAGCTCCAAAGGACGAAGAGTGATAAGAGGATCAATCTTGAGCAATTCGTCACACTGGTCCGGTCACTGCCGAGCAAAACGCTGGTTCCCGTCGAACTCGATCGATGCATGCAGGCGGTACAGGGGAACTTGCAGTCGGTGATCAGCGAGTCTGGAACAAAGATCGTCGTCGGTCCGATGCCAGAGGTGTTGGGGGACGAGGATGCGCTGATACGGCTGATGCAAAATCTCAGTGCGAATGCGATTAAATTCAGAAATGGAAATGAACCGATCGTGAGAGTCGATTCGAAGCGACATCACGGTGGCTGGAGAATCTCGATGCAAGACAACGGAATTGGCATCGACCCGGCCCACCAAGAACAGATATTCGCCCCGTTCAAGCGCCTCCATTCTCGCCAAGAATTTGAGGGCTCGGGCATCGGACTAGCCACTTGCAAGAGGATCGTCGAACAGCACGGCGGCGAAATCTGGGTCGAGCCCGCTCGCGGCGGCGGGTCTAAATTTCAATTCACGCTACAGTCGGCGTGACGGAGAGGCAATGCTGGGCGATTCGAGAATTGGCTCGCGAATCGGATCCGTCGGCTGTAGCAGCGTCGTCCCGTTGCTCAGGCCTCAGACTGCTCTCAGACCTCGTCGACGAAAAAGTGCCAGATGTCTTTTTGCTCGACGAGTAGTGAAGCGCCGTTTCCTGAGAAGAGCCGCGCACGGTCGTTGCCATCTTGCCGACACTCAGATCATGACGCGGCGGTGACTGGGGCCGTTGAGGGTGCGGGGGCTCCGGCGCAGTTGATTGCCATAGTCGGGGCGGGCGTTCGGCCCTGTTCTTGATTCCCCTGAGGCCGTTGCCGCAACCATCTGGTGGTAACGAAATTCTGGGCCTTCCCAGAGATATCGTGTTTACCGCCGTGATGGCCGGCATTGCCGAAGCGAGGATTTTTGGCCGAAACGAGATATCACGACAGTAATCATTCAACCGAGATCCAGCGTCTCGTTTCGAAAGGCTGTGGCTCCGAAGTGAATCGGCCTTGAACAGGACTTGCTGTTTATCGGGGGAACGGTTGGAGTCCGGGCTCCACGCCGTCGGGCAGAGGAGTCCGGGCCGTGTTCATCACCATCGCCAGGAGTTGGTAATACCCCATGATGCCGATTGTGTCGATCACGCCCTTCTCGCCGAAGTTCGACATCAAGCGCGCGTAGGTCGTATCGCTGACTCCTTGGGTACGTAGCAACTCCATGCAGAAGTCGTACACGTCGGACTCGTCGTCAGACATACCCTCGGGACGCCGCCCGTCAGCCACCGCTTCGATAATCGTGGCTTCGAGTCCTTCTCGCTCGGCGATCGGAGCATGCGCGGCCCACTCGTAGTTTTGCCTCCAATGACGCGCCGTGATCAAGATGACGAACTCACTCAATCGCGGCGGCAAGACGCTGCTGAAGCGCACGTAGTCGCCGACGTTGCGCGCCCGGCTGAGCATCTCGGGACTTCTCAGCAGCGGTACGAACGGGCCGCTTAGGCCGGGCCTGTCGCGAGCCGTCTTGAACTCCTCGACCGCCGCTTTCTGTTCTTCGGTCATCTTGTCGTCGGGGATCGGAGGCATGCGGTCTTGTGCTGTGGATACCATGGCGAAAATAAAGAAGAGCAGCGCGCCCCGGACACGCGCGCCGATCCGAAGTGCTCGCACGTTGTGCCTCGTCATGGTTTCGCCCTTTCGTTCATTGATGCTGTGACCGATCACGAAGCTAAATTGTAACGCCGAGCAGGAACTGCTGACTCCCGTGGACTGGAAGCTCAGCCAACGCGATTTACCAACATCTTTCAGAGGATCGCCGCTAAGTAACTGCCGTAGCGAGCGCTACGCTAATCACGGTCGCGGAACTCTTTGTGCCAGTCTTCAACGACGTCGTGTTACGATCCTACGGCTCATCACGTGCCCAACCAACCATGAATCGAACAGAACGGAATCTGAGCTTCGCGATCGCGTTAGCAGTTGTGATCGGGGGCTGCGCTGCCGCAGAGGAAGAAGCGGCCGCGCCCCCCGACGTTGTCGTGATCGTGGCAGATGATCTTGGCTTCGGTGACGTGGGTTACAACGGAAGCGAGATCCGAACGCCGCAGATTGACGCGCTCGCAAGGGAAGGAGTGACGTTCGATCGGTTCTACGTCCACCCGCTTTGTTCTCCGACGCGCTCCGCGCTGATGACGGGTCGCTCGCCACTAAACACGGGAGTCCTGACTGCGCTCGAGCCTTGGTTCGATACCGGACTACCGCTCGACGAGAAGCTCCTGCCGGAGTATTTCCAGGACGCCGGCTACCAGACCTTCGCGGTCGGCAAGTGGCACCTCGGACCGAACAAGAAACCGTACTACCCGCAGAACCGCGGCTTCGATCATTTCTATGGCGGATTGGCCGGCTTCATGAACTACTACCAGCACACGGTTTGGGGCGCGGTCGATTGGCAGCGCAACGGGTCGACCGTGATGGAAGAGGGCTACGCCACGCACCTACAGACCCAAGAGGCCGTCCGCCTGATCGGCGAGAGCGATCCAGAGAGACCGATGTTTCTCTATCTGTCTTACAACGCTCCTCATTCGCCTCTGCAGGCACCGCAAGAAGCGATCGATGCGTACTCCGCGATTGAGGATGAGCATCGCAGGATCTATGCAGCGATGGTGACGGAAGTAGACTCCGGGATTGGCGAACTCCGGGCGGCACTCAGCGAAGCCGGGCGTTCTGACCACGCACTCATCTTCTTCATGAGCGACAACGGAGGATTGGAGAGTGTCGGGGCAGACAACGGCCCGCTGCGGGGTGGGAAATTCACCGGGTGGGAGGGAGGTATCCGTGTTCCGGCCCTGTTACACTGGCCAGCCGAAGTGCCGGGCGGACCATCTTTTGCCGAGGGCACGTCGGTGGAAGACATGCTGCCGACGCTGCTGGCCGCCACAGGAATTTCGGCGGATTCGCCGAAGTCGCTGGACGGTCGAAATCTTTGGCCCGCGCTCCGCGACGAAGCCGAGCTCGGCGATAGGCCGTTCATCCAGGCCTGGCGCGGGGGCCCGCAACGGGACTACCGATTTGGCTACCTGGACGGCGAGTGGAAACTGGTCCAAATGCCGAACCCGGAAACTCAGGAATCCGAGCGGCAGCTATTCAACATTGTCCAGGACCCGACCGAGTCGACCGATCTGGCGGCGGACCACCCGGAAATCCTAGAACGGCTAGTCGGTGCATTCGAGGCGCTTCCGAAAGTCGAAATGCACGGCAGACACGCGGCCCCTTTGCCGGTGAGAGGCGCCCCGGGGAACCCGGTGCACCCTCTGCCTGACGAGACACCGCCAAGCAAGACGCCGTACGCCGAAGCTGAGTGGACAAGCGTTCCTTAGAAGCTCGGACACGGCGGACCGATCATGATATGCGCGCCTGCCTTGCCCGGATACATCAGCCAGGGAGGGTTGCTAGGCTCCGTCGCGAGCCCAATGGACTCGGCCTTAAGAGCGACTGACCCGGCGGTGCGACCGGGGCCTGGAGGGAAGGAACACGGCGAGAGGGAGTGCGCTAGCGTTGGCGACGAGGACGGGCAGGGCGGCAGTTCGAGGCCGTTGCGCCAATGGTGCGATTTCGCAGCCCGCTTAAGAGCATGGCCGCCGGTCCGGTGCGCTTGTGAGTGGTGACGCCGCCGATCATCCTGGCGACGATCCCGTTTAGGAGACTACAAGCTTTGCACGGCCGGGCCGCCCTGACCCGCTCCTCACCTTAGGAGGAGGAGCCCGCTATGCGCAAACGCAATCGCAGAAAACCCGCCCGTCAGGTCGCGCCCACGAAGATCCGTAACGACGCGGCCGGCATCGATATCGGTGCTACAGAAGTCTACGTCGCCGTTGCACCCGACCGCGACCCCGAACCCGTTCGCTGTTTTTCCACATTCACCGTCGACCTCGAGCGGCTCGCCGCTTGGCTCAAAGAGTGCGGCGTCAAGACCGCCGCCATGGAGTCGACCGGGGTCTACTGGATTCCGCTCTTCGACATCCTTGAGAAGCATGGCTTCGAGGTCTGCTTGGTCAACGCTCGGCACGTCAAGAACGTGCCCGGACGCAAGAGCGATGTGCTCGATTGCCAATGGCTGCAGTACCTGCATGCGGTCGGGCTGCTGCGCGCGTCTTTTCGTCCGGCGAGCGATATCTGTGCCTTACGGGTGCTGCTGCGGCATCGCCAAAATCTGGTGCGCTACGCCGCCGCGCACGTGCAGCACATGCAGAAAGCGCTCGACCAAATGAACCTGCAATTGCACCACGTGCTCGCGGACATCAGCGGTCGGAGTGGGCTGCGCATACTCGACAGCATTCTTGCAGGCGAACGCGACCCGGTAGTTTTGGCGAAGCTGCGCGACCCGCGCGTACGCTCGTCCGAGGCGACGATCGCCAAGGCGCTGACGGGGAATTATCGCGATGAGCATTTGTTCACCTTGCAGCAGGCGTTGGAAACCTATCGTTACTACCAGCGACTGATCGAGGCCTGCGATCAGCAGATCGAAGCGCGCTTTGCCGACATGCCCGCGAAGGTCGATCTTGAAGAACAACCCTTAGCGCCGGCGCGACACAATCGGCGTGGGAACCAGGCGCACTTCGACTTGCGCTCGCATTGCTATCGCGTGTTGGGGACGGACCTGACGGCCGTGCCGGGTTTGCAAGCGCTGAGCGCTCAGGCGGTGGTCGCCGAAGTCGGCACTGACTTCTCGAAGTTTCCGAGCGCGGCGGCGTTCAGTTCGTGGGCGGCGCTTTGTCCGCACAACGACGTGACGGGCGGCAAGGTGATCCGGCGTGGAACGCGCAAGGTGAACAATCGGCTGGCCGTCGCCTTGCGCATTGCATCGCAGTCGCTCGTTCGCGACCAGTCGTATCTGGGTGACTACCATCGCCGCATGCGCGCGCGACTGGGACCGCCGGCGGCAACGACGGCGACCGCGCACAAGTTGGCGCGCATCATCTATCACCTCGTCACGACGGGCGAGGCCTATGACGAAACCGTCTTCGCAAGAGAACAACAACGCCAACACAAACGAAACGAGAACCGCCTCAGATCTCGAGCCCGCAGTTATGGCTTCGAACTCGTCCCCATCCAAGCTCCTCAGTAAAGTGTTCCTTAGGAGAACAACAACGCCAACACAAACGAAACGAGAACCGCCTCAGATCTCGAGCCCGCAGTTATGGCTTCGAACTCGTCCCCATCCAAGCTCCTCAGTAAAGTGTTCCTTAGGAGCGTGCTTCGATCACCAGGCCTGGATGGTGCCGGAGACAGAACAGGTCGTCGTGGAAGCTGATGCGGGCCGAGAGCTACCCAACCGCGATGGGTGGATTCTGGCGCTCAGAGTCTTTGACTCTGTTACCTGTCGGAAACAAACGATCGCATGAACGACCCGCGAAGGCCCCCCAAAACGCTTGCCTGGAGCGCTCTAAGGGCCTGTTTATGGGGCTTTGATTCACTTCGGGTGGTGGTTGGGTCGGCGTGAACATAAATTTCGGTATCTATGCGCCTGACTGCTCGAATGGGAGCTCGGAGGCGATCTCGCAGATCGGTAGCAGAGTCGCAATCTGTTGGCGTGGGGTGCGCTTCCGATAGCGGCGATTGTCCGAAATAGCGAACGTCCCAACGCTTCTGACTTTCTTCGAAGCGCTCTGATTATCCTGATCTTCTGCGCCTGGGAGCGCCGCACGGAATTCGAGCAGGTCCATCTCGGACCCGGAGGCAGCTTGGCGTGGCCTGATGAAATTGAGCTTGATCCAGATCGAATTTACATGAGCGTGGCCGTCAAGTGGTGAGAAACGCCCGCTAACGCTCGTCGCGACTATATATATAATGACGCCTCCAACAGCAATTTTGCCCGGGAGTTTCATCCGCCGATCATCGGCTCGGCCGTGCGCAGTGCGATTTCCGCTTAAATACTAAGCTTGCGGAGTCGACGCGATGAGCTGAAATCTTCGCTCCGCTATCACACCATGCGAATCACAGAAATCCGCGACGCCGTCGTCCCAATTAGTTCCGACATCAGCAACGCGTATATCTCGTTTAGCGCGATGACGGTCTCTGTAGTGGCCGTCATGACGGACGTCGTGCGAGACGGGAAGCCGGTCGCTGGTTTCGGGTTCAACTCGAATGGACGCTACGACCAGCAGGGGATCTTGCGCAGCCGCATTCTGCCCCGTCTAATAGACGCGGATCGCGCGGCATTGCTCGACGACAGCGGCGAAAACGTCGACCCGCATCGCTGCTGGGATCTCATGATGTCGAACGAAAAGCCCGGCGGGCACGGTGAGCGATCAGTAGCCGTAGGCATCGTGGATATGGCTTTGTGGGATCTAGCCGCCAAGCTTGAAGGCAGACCGCTGTATCGCCTTCTAAGTGAGCGCTACAACGACGGCGCATTCGACGAGGCCCCATGGGTCTATGCGGCCGGCGGTTACTACTATCCAGGCAAAGACATCGAATTGCTGCGAGAAGAGATGAGCCGCTACATCGAACTTGGCTACGACACGGTCAAGATCAAAATCGGCGGAGTCCCCATTGAAGAAGACCGCCGCCGTATCGAAGCCGTCCTCGACCTCATCGGACCCGAGAGAAAGCTTGCCGTAGACGCCAACGGCCGCTTTGACGAACGGACGGCGCTCGCCTACCGGGAGATGCTCGAGCGCTATCCGCTCAAGTGGTACGAAGAACCAGGTAACCCTCTTGACTACGCAGTCAGCTCACGTGTCGCGGAAGGCGCAACGGTGCCGATCGCGACTGGGGAGAATTTGTTTTCGGCGATCGATGCGCGCAACCTGCTGCGTTACGGAGGCCTCAACCCGAACCGCGACTATCTTCAAATGGACCCGGCGCTCAGCTACGGTTTGGTGGAGTACCTGCGCACTCTAGACGCACTCGCCACCGAGGGTTGGTCGCGGCGACGTTGCGTGCCTCACGGTGGCCACCAGTTCGCATTGCACCTGGCGGCTGGGCTGCAGTTAGGAGGAAATGAGTCGTACCCCGGGGTCTTCGAGCCTTTTGGCGGTTTCGCCGATGGCGCCCCGATAGAGTCAGGCCACGTCCGGTTGCCCGACGCCGCCGGCATCGGTATCGAGACCAAGGCGAAACTGTTCCCTATCTTCGAGCAACTGATTGGGTGACGTTGCGACGCGCACGCTGAAAATGCGCTCTAAAACCATTTTTGGCAAGAACGGATTTTGTCGTCGCCGGTTGATACTTTGGAATGGCCGTGTGGTTCAATGAGAGGCACATCCCGCGCTAGTCGAGCGGGAAATAACCTATGAGTGGCTGCGGCAAAATTCGATTGAGCTTGCTGCTGGGGTTTTCCTGCGTGGTGATGTCGGGCCAACTTGTCGATCGCACCGCAGACCGCAATCGATCAAATATTCCCGACCCCAATCTGACGGTCGAAAAGCGCGCTGACATTTATATGGCGCGCAAGATGTATCGGGAAGCAGAGGAAATGTATAAGAAGGCGATTGAAAGCGATCCGCGGTCGGCGCGACTGTATAACAAGCTGGGGATCGCCTTTCATCAGCAACTCAACTTAGCCGGTGCTCGACGCTACTACGAGCGCGCCTTCCGCGTTGACAAGGGTTACAGTCAGGCGATCAACAACCTTGGCACAATTCACTACGCTGAGCACCGCTATAAGAAAGCCACCCAGACATACAAGCGAGCGCTGAAGGTTACTCCCTACTCGGCGTCGGTCTACAGCAACCTCGGAACGTCATTTTTTGCGCGACGAAAATTCAAAAACGCGTCAGCGGCGTACTTGACGGCGCTGAAGCTCGATCCCGAAGTTTTCGAGCATCGCGGTGCAAACGGAACTTTGCTGCAGGAGCGCTCGGTGACCAACCGGGGCAAATACTATTACTTTATGGCGAAAGCATACGCCGAGGCTGAACTTTACGACAACGCGCTACTGTACGTGCGCAAAGCTCTGGAAGAGGGCTACAACCAGCGGAAGAAGATTGCCGCCGAGAAGGCTTTCGAACCAATGCTTGACATGCCGGCCTTCCAGCGCGTCATTTTTCCAGAGATGGTGGCTTCGTCGTCCGCCGAACCTCTGAACTAGCCTAAAATTAATCGGCCGCTGTGATTGACAGGCGAACTGGAAGCGTGGTATCTCATGAGTTCAGGGTTGTCTACATCTCTGCAGAGATGTGTGCAGCACTGTTACATTTCGAGTCTTGCTTGTTGAACCACGAGTTCCTGGTATTTGGTGGGCAATCGGGGTCACACGGCATTTCTCCAGGAGAGTGATCGCTTAAGGGCTGTTGTGCCGCCCGTAGCGTTTGGTCTATACTAGTTTCAATTGTGAGGAATCAGACGTCTCTTGTACTGACGTCGAAACAATTTGGCTAACGGTCTCGTGTGGGTCATCGCTCAAAAAGCAATGACGCGAGTGGCCGTAACGATTTAGATTCTTGTGGGAAGAAGGAGATACAAATGGTAGCCTTGAGAAAAACCCTCGCCCTGCTATCACTGTTTGCATTAGCAGTGATGGGTAGTGGCGTGGCACAGGCGCAAAATGCCCCGCTGATCGGATTGATTGCATGTAGTGCACTAGCCGTTCCGCCGGTCGTTCGCGCCGAGGGTATCGCTGAGTTGGTGGGAGATATCGTCCTGACGTGCGTAGCAACGCCAGGCGCGAATCAGACCCCCGGATTCTATTTGAAGAGCAACGTCAGCGTTTCCCTGAACGTAAACATAACCAACAACATCGATTTCGGCGAAGGTAGCGATATCGCAGACGCCGTCTTGATTGTTAATGAAAACAACTGCACGGCACCGAGCGCAGTTGGTGCGACATACGATAGTTGTCGCGCCCCGTCGTCTCAATTTCAAGATCCTCAATTCGGACGTTTGGCGGATGTCAACCGATTAGAGTGGGATGAGGTTGATTTCCCGTTCCCGGGCGTCATCGCTGACCCGACGGACTTCCCGTTGATCACGACGCTACGCGTCCACAGCATCCGCGCCAATGCCTCACAGCTTGGCGTGCCGGATGCCGCGACGTTCCCGTCAACGCAAATCACTGCGTTTATCTCGATCACGGGTCCGACCAACATCCCGATTAACAACAACGTTCTCAACGTTGCTGTCCCGATTTTGGGCCTTATCGTAACGCCTGGTGACCCCGTTGCGGGTCTGCAGTGTATCGATGCTTCGGAGCACACCTCGATCACATTGGAAGAAGGATTTGCGACAGCGTTTAAAACCATCGGATTCCCGACGACTACTCCAGGTAACACGCAGACAGAGAGTGGCTATGGGGCTTTTGGGTCAAACAACAGCGGTGGTGCAAGTCAGGCGACTCGCTTTATCCTCACGTTCCATAACATCCCCGATGGTGTCGACGTTACCGTGCCGACGGAGATCGACCACGGTCAACTCCAGGTAGACGGTGATGGCGACCTTCTTCTGGTCCAGGCTGACCCGAACGTAACTGGTGACTTCTTGAAACTCGTCCTAATCGACGGAGTGGATAGCGACGGCGCGGGTATCGGGGACGATGCCGGCGACGGCGACATCGACCTATCATCAGGATTCGGCGTTGCAGTCTACGAGGTAAGGGATGCTGATCCGTTTAGGATTGAATCGTGTGACGTCGAAATCTGGTTCGAGTGGGAAACGGATACGGAGAATGAATTACCGGCAGTAGGTAGTGGGCAGATGTCTGCTAGCTTCGCGCCGTTAAGCACGGTCTTCGTGGCCGACGAAGATGCACCAGAGCCTCGCTTCCTCGACACCAGTGGCGACCCTGCAACGATCATCACGATCGCGCGCTGCACGACGACTCTGCTGTTCCCGTTCGTCACTAACCAGGCGGGCTTCGATACCGGACTAGCGATTTCGAACACTTCGAAAGACTGGTTGGGTACGCAGCCGCAGCAAGGTTCTTGCACGATCCACTACCACGGTTCTCGGACCGGCGGCGGTGCGGCTCCTCTAGATCAGATGTCAACGCCAATTCCGGCGGGTGAGCAGTTGATCTTCACTCTGTCAAGCGGCAACGCTGCGCAGAACATTGACGGCGCATTTGAATTCCAAGGCTACATTATCGCGGTCTGCGAATTCCAATACGCGCACGGCTTTGCCTTTATCACCGACGGCTTCGGCGGAATCCCCGCTCTGGCTCAAGGCTATCTCGCACTCGTCATTCCGGTTACCCCGGACGATGGACGGGTACCAGGCGTGCCTAACTTGCACAACCTGGGCGAAAGCCTTTCGCACTAGCAAAGGGGAAACAGGTTACAAGATATAGCTCACAGCTAAATCCAGGGGAGTTGCTCAAAGGGCTCCCCGGCCAAACCAAATGCAAGGCAAAGCTATGAAGATAACTGAACAGACATACAAAAGATTAGGAGAGCTTACGATGGCAGCTTTGAAAAAAGGCTCAGTCGCGCTGATGCTCGCGCTGCTGTTAGCGGTGTCGATCAGCGCACCGGTAGCAAACGCACAGGTGCCGAGTCTCGAACTCGGTGTAATTACCTGTCAGGCAGTCGCCGTTCCGCCCGTTGTGCGAGCGGAAGGCATCGCCGAGTTGGTTGGTGATATTGTTTTGACTTGTCAAAATATACCGCCAGCCGTACCAATTGGAAACTTTCAAGCGTACTTGGAGACAAACATTAGTGTTTCCTTGAACGTAAACGTTACGAACAATATTGATTTTGGTGATGGCGAAACCATCACCGATTCGGTATTGGTCGTCAACGAGAACAACTGCGGTGATCCGACGCCGGCACAGGCCTTCCGTAGTTGCGGTGCAGTCAATACAACCATTCAAGATCCGCAACATGGCAATCTTGCGGCGGCGAATCGCTTGGAGTGGAACGAAATTTCATTCCCGATTCCCGGCACGCCGATCAACAGCCTCGGGCCAATTGCGGACTGTACCGGTATCATCGGTGTCGAGAATGGATGTCACCCATTTACGACGACCCTGCGTGTGACCAACATTCGCGGGAATGCGTCACAGCTTGGTGTCCCGAACTCGGCGAGTTTCCCGTCGACTCAGATAACGGCGTTTGTGTCCATCACGGGCCCGAACACTATCCCGGTAACCAATAACGTTCTCAACGTTGCGGTACCGATTTTGGGCCTTCGGGTCACAACCGATGGGGGCGATGCCGGTCTACAGTGTGTAGATGGTGAAGAGCACGCGATCATCACCCTTGAAGAGGGATTTGCAACCGCGTTCAAGACTCTGGGCTTGCCAACGTTTATTCCGGGTAATACCCAATGGGAAGACGGATACTACACCAAGGATTCGGGAGCAAACAACGGTGGCGCATCACAGGGAACGAGGTTTATCATCAACTTCACTAATATTCCCGCAGGTGGTGAGTTAACGGTCTTTGACAACATTGACTGCTGGAACGCTGCAGACCCAGACGATGTAGACAGCGATCTTCTGAGGCTCCAGTTGGTTGATGGTACTGACTCGGCTGGCGCTGGTGGTAAACCTGTTGGCACCGCCGACGAACCTGACGATACGACCGAAGTTAGTTTGTCTGGAGGCGCTGGGTTCGTGGTCTACGAAGTTACAGAGGCTGACCCATTCGCGAACGAAGACTGTGAAGTCGGTCTCTGGTTCAAATGGGAGACTGACACAACCAACGATCTGCCAGGCATTGGTATAGGCCAAGCAACGGCTAGCTTCGCTCCGACAAGTACCGTTACTACCGCGGACGAATCGGCACCTGAGCCACGCTTCGTTGATAACAGTGGAGATCCAGAAGATATCTTCGAAATCATCCGCTGTACGACGACGTTGCTCTTCCCGTTCGTTACCAATCAAGCCAACTTCGACACAGGTATTGCGATTTCGAATACCTCAAGAGATTGGCTCGGTACCGACCCGCAAGATGGCACCTGCACCCTTCATTACCATGGATCGGGTGTCGGTGGAAGCGCTGCTCCTGTCAATCAGACCTCTACGGTCCTGGCCGCGGGTGAGCAGTTAATCTTCACACTGTCAAGCGGTAACGCCGCACAAGGCATCGCCGGCGCGCCGGAATTCCAGGGCTACATCATTGCTCAATGCGAATTCCAGTACGGACATGGCTTCGCCTTCATCACCGATGGTTTCGGTGGAGTACCGGCACTGGCGCAGGGCTATCTAGCCCTCGTTATTCCGGTTACACCGAACGACGGTCGAATCGCGGGCGTGCCCGACGGTTCGGGCGCCCTTCATCTCTTTGGTGAGGCACTTAACCACTAACCTCGGCGTCAACAACGCCATAACCGCAACGGGGAGGGCCATCCGGCCCTCCCCGTTCGCTTTTGTATCGCACCAAAAAACGGGAAACAGCGTCTGTGTTCATCGGTACCGTTCACTGGGATCGTCCAGACGAAAACTGATATCATTCCAATTCAGCCCGCCCGGTTCGCGTCGCCACTCCGGAGTTCCTAAAAGACGTTTATGTCCAACCTTTATCGTAGATTTCAAATCTGCATGGCGCTGTTGTGCGCCAGTGCCGGATCGGCGTACGGCATCGACCGGGTATTTCTATTTCCCGCGGGTGGCGCAAACCTCATCACGGTAATCCGCGCGCAAGACAGCTCAATAGAAACCACCATCAATTCACCGCCCGGCGTCACCGATATCATCCAAGGCCCCACGGCTGAGTTCTATTACATCCTTACGAGACGGTCGACAGGATCGATCGCGGTACTGGATGCCACTACTCTAGCCGTCACCAAAACCATCGACCTGGGCGCCAGCGCCGCCCAAGCAAAGCTGACGCCAGATGGGCGTTACCTACTCATCGCAGCCGGCGACCTTTATATCGTCGACACGCAAACAAACTTGTTGATGCCGAACTCGATTCAGGTAGGAAGGGGGCCAACGAAAATAGTCACTAGCGGAACATTTCCGCGCGCCTACATCCTCGCCGACGCCGGAAGCCGGATTCAAATCCTAAACACCGACACCCTATCAATCGAAGGGAACATCGAAGTCCCCAACGCGACCGACATCGCGCTTAGCGAAGACGATGGGCGTCTGCTCGTAGCTCATCGAGATGGTTTGATTCAATACCGCGTTTTCGATCACACGAAGCTCAATGAGATTCCCTCGAAGTTCGACTACATCAATCCGACGATCCATTTGATTCCCGAGACCCAACGAGTATTGATTCGGTCAGCCGGAAGTTCACCGAACAATACCTCTGCCATCGTCGATCTCGATACGACCGCCGTCAAGGATATTGGCGGAGTCGGATCAGACGAGCTATCGGCAGTCGCGGTGACAGGCCCGGATCTCGCGTACGGCGTCCGCAGTGACGATTTCGCGCTAGTGTCAATCGACCTAAACGCCTCGCCATCGGCGATCGTAACGGCGCTGCCTTTCGCGGCAGGCGCTCGCAGCGTTGACCTCTCATCGAACCGAAAAACGCTCTACGTCTCGTCGCTACTCAACGCCGAACTCACTACCGTTAACACAGCGACCGGCAACCTGATCAACACACTTGCGCTACCGATTGCGCCGGCAATGCATCGATCTGTATTCGATCGATCGATCAACCGGCCCGCTCGGATCGATGTGATTGGTGGCAACAACCAGTTTCAACCACCCGGAACGAAACTCCCTGTGCCGTTGTCAGTACGCATTTTGGACGCGGAGGGCGTACCGATACCAGGCGCCCCTGTGATCTTCAATGATTCCGCCGGGCTTGGACTCGTAATCGAACCGCAGCAGCCGGTCGTCACGAACCTGGCCGGGATCGCCTCGATCAATATCACAATACCCGACGTGCCGACACTCGACGAAACGGTGGATCGAAAAGAGGCGGAACCAGAAATTGATGAAACCGTCTTGGCGTCCGCGTTGACGGCACCCGACACGCGCGACCAAGACCTAGCGGAGATCCTTCAAACGATCTTGGTTGACGTCTCGGTCTCGGGCCTAACTCCGATCTCACTAACTGTAAATGTGATTCGAGGAATTGGTCTTCTAAAGGTATCGGGGGACAACCAGTTGGTTGGAGAGAACGAGGACTTTCCGCAGCCTCTTACGCTGCTTGGCACCGACGCCGCCGGCAGCCCGCTTCCAACCGGCACGGAAATTAGCCTCGCCCCATTTGCCGCCGCTTGCGAGCAATTGATGCTGCTGACAGACCCGAACGGCTTCGCGACCGTCAAATGCAAGGGTAGTTTCTTGCCCATTTCGAACTCCGTTCTAGCGGGCACGATTACAGCATCGATTCCTACCCTGCAGCCTCAGTTGGGCATCAAGCTAACAACCACGACGTTTAATTTCAGCCTTGCCAAGGGCGCCAATCAGGTCACGATTGAAAAAATTTCCGGCGACGGTCAGGTTGGACCAACAGGAGAGACCCTGCCCGCGCCGCTGCAGTTCCGCCTCAACAGCAACTTTGGCGGTGCCGGATCAGTCGGCGTCACAATCACTCAGGTCGACGGACCCAAATTGCTGTTCAATCCCCGCGTGCTGAGCACGTTGCCTGGTCGAATACAAGATATCTTCGTAACGTTTGGTAAGAACGCCGGAAACTCAACGATCAAAGTTGTTGCGAGCGCCCCGGGCACTACATTTGGGCCTCCGACCCTTTTCTACAACCTCACCGCAACTGGCGGCGAGCCGATCCGGATGGATGTTTCCGGCAACAATCAAGTTGGGAACATAGAAACGACGCTACCAATACCGCTGCGCGTCGTGGTGATCAACGAGTCTAACGACATTGTGCCATTTCCAGATGTCACCTGGCGAATCCTGCGAGGCGACGCGACGCTGACAACTTCAAATGATCCGACGAGTTCCGAGGCCAGGGTGAGGCTGGGGGGAACGCCTGGCCCCATCGAAATCGTTGCCGCAATCGGCAGCCTACAGGTCGTGTTTACTTTGACGGCGGTACCACCCGAGCCGGCATCGATTTCGACCGTTTCCGGACAAAGCCAGACGCTGACCACCGGACGCCTCTCCGAACCGCTCGTTGTCCGCGTATCGGAACTCAACAACCGCCCGGCGGCCGGTGCGATCGTGACGTTCACTGCGCCGGCGAATGTGCGTCTTCATCCGCCCTCAGGCGGACCGGCGAATCCCGTTCAGGTGCCGGCGAATCTCGATGGCGAGGCCTCGGTACGCGTGGAACTTCTGGGCTCGGCCGGCCTGCGAGCCGAGGGCGCTAGTCCGAACCAACTTGCAAATTCTATTACCGTAACGGCCTCCGTGGGCGGTCAACTCTCGACATCGTTCTTGCTGAATGTAGTCGGAAGGGCCCCAAACTTTGCTTCGAATTCGATAACAAACGCGGCCACCTTTGAAGCGGGCGTCGTGCCCGGCGGCCTTGCTAGCCTATTCGGCACGGGCCTATTTGAGGGCATTATCGGCACCGAGAATGCCGGCGCGAACATCTCCTTTAGGGGGACGACGGTTCGCATCGGCGGGCTTCCGGCGCCACTCCTAAATTTGAGCGCGGGTCCGCCCGAACAGATCAATTTGCAGGTGCCGTTCGGTCTAACGCCGAATCAAACCACGGTAGTCGAGGTCGAGAATAACAGCAGTAGAACCTCGGTCGCGGGTATCGCCGTTCATCCGTCGCAGCCAGGGATATTTGAGATACCACTCGTGGCCGGTGGCACGATTGGTGCCGCCCTGAACGGGATCAACGGCTCGCTGATCACCCCCGATACGCCGATTGCTCACGGCCAACCTGTTGCCTTGTTCTTGACCGGCGGCGGGCCCATAAGCCCACCCGTGCAGACAGGGACGCTGGGGCCCATTCCGGCTTCGACAATGACGCTGCCGGTCATAGTCGGAGTTGATAACAAGGGCGCCGATCTGCTCTTCAAGGGCTATGCGCCTGGATTCTTAGGGCTCTATCAGGTTAACTTCATCGTGCCCAGCGATGCCCGCTGTGGTCTACGACCGTTGAACATCCAGGTCGGTGACGACGTGAGCCCGTTGAGTACCATCGCGATTTTGTGCCCGTAGACGCTCGAGCCACAACTGTGGATTGACACAGAGTCGGCCAAAATGTTTCAATACTATCGCGAGTCCACGGGCGTGTGCTCTCGGCAGCGTAGCGAGTTTTCTTGAACGAAACCGTCGCTGCACCCCTGTAGGTGCCGCTGTAACAGCCTCGAAACGCGAGGCTTATGCGGTCTGGTTCGGCGTTGCGCCGATCTTGGGTCGTGCCCGTCTCCAGAAAGTGAGGCCTTTTGCATAAGCCGAAATACGTCACGTCCATTGACAAGATTCCACAACTTGCGCCGGCAGAACGCGAGACGGCTCGCGAAGTCGGCAAGAAGTTCGTATTTCGAACCAATGACTACTACCAAGGCCTGATTAACTGGGACGACCCCAACGATCCGATCCGCAAGCTGGTCATTCCAGATGCCGCCGAACTCCACGAGTGGGGTGAGCTTGATGCCTCACACGAGGAATTCTACACCAAGGTTCCAGGGCTCGAGCATAAGTACACCGACACGGCGTTGCTCCTTTGCAACGACGTATGCGGCGCCTACTGCCGCTTCTGCTTCCGTAAGCGCCTCTTCATGGACGACAACGACGAAGTTGTTCGCGACGTCTCCGCGGGCCTCAAGTACATCAGCGATCACCCGGAGATTTCGAATGTCCTGCTAACAGGTGGTGACCCGCTGATCATGTCGACTTCGAAGCTGGAGCCGATCATCGCTAGGTTGCGGGAAATCCCGCACGTCAAGATCATTCGGCTCGGCAGCAAGATGCCCGCGTTTAATCCGCAGCGCATCACCGGCGATCCCAGTCTTTGGGAAATGTTTGAAAAGTATTCCAATCCCGAGGTCGGCCGCATTTACGTGATGTGCCATTTCAATCACCCGGTCGAGTTGACGCCGGAAGCGCGCGAGGGCGTCGACCGCTTGCAGCGCAGTGGTGCTGTGACCGTCAATCAGTCGCCGATGATCGCGGGGATCAACGATGACCCCCAGGTCTTGCGCGAACTCTTTGATGAGCTGTCGTTCCTCGGTGTGCCCCCGTACTACATTTTCCAGTGCCGCCCAACGGAGGGCAATGAATCCTACTCGGTACCGCTAGAGAAGGCTTACAAGATCTTTGCCAAGGCACAGGCGCTCGGCTCTGGGCTGGCCAAGCGCGCTCGCTTTGCGATGTCGCACATGACCGGCAAAATAGAAGTCGTTGGCCTTACGGACCAGCAGATCCTGTTTCGATACCATCGCGCAGCGAATCCGCGCCAACAAGGCCGAGTGATGATTTTCGACCGCGATCCGAGTGCGCATTGGTTCGATGACTATCGCGAGTCGAGCACACATCTGACCAAGATGCCCGTGCAGTCACAGCGCCGTGAGTTCGCCGACACCGCACTGAGCGGTGACTAGGGCGCAAAAGACCGCGCACTAACCGTGGCAACGTTCGCTGGGATCGGACAGTCCACACCTGGGTTCGCTTTCTCGGCGTAGACTGCCCGTCTCATGGGACAGTCCCGCCCGGGGAACCTTGCGCGGACGCAGCTCAAGCGCCGAGTTGGCCGGATTTGGCAGGGTTTCAGCGAAATTCTGGTTTTTGGCGGGCGGGTGCGGAGTTCCTGTTTGACGGCCGGAATGTTCACGGATTGACACTGTGTCAAGGCCGGATGAAAAATCCCGTTTTCGCCGGTTGAAAATTCCCCACCCTGGTTGCGGTGGTGGTTTTGTGGACCACCACCGTGTTGCTAAGCATGGAGCTAGCCGGGGAAGCGGAGGCGGGCAATGCTGGAGAGCAACCCGCCAAGGAATACCCGGCCGCAAACTCAGCGAGACGATGAGTGCCGGGAGCGGCGGCCGAGATCGCTCCCGGCTTCTTTTCCGCTGCCCAACGCCCATCGGATCGATAGATTTGCCCATGCCTGAAAAAACTCATCTTCCACTTCCCCCGCTCTTGCGACCAGGGCTCGCCGCGTCAGCCGCATCGACCGTCGGCCGTTCGCCGGACTGATCTTCCGGCCGCGAGAGCAAACCGGCTCTTCGGCGCTCCTTCAAGCGAAAGCTCTCGCCGCGAATGTTCACCGTCGTCGAGTGATGCAACAGTCGATCCAGGATCGCCGTGGCGATGATCGGGTCGGAAAAGATCGAGCCCCAATCGGCGTAGCTCTTGTTCGAGGTCAGGATGATGCTGCCGCGTTCGTAACGCGCGCTGACGAGTTGGAAGAAGATCGTCGCCCCCAGCTCGTCGAGCGGAAGGTAACCCATCTCGTCGACGATCAGCACCTTCGGCGCGAGGTAGATGCGCATCCTTCGTTGTAGCCGTCCTTCGCGGATGGCCTTCGACAGATCGGCGATCAAGTCGTGCGCGGTGATGAAGTAGGCTCCGAAACCGGCTTGGATCGCAGCCTCGGCCAAGGCAACCGAGAGATGCGTCTTGCCAACGCCGGGTGGCCCGAGGAAGATCACGTTGGAGGCTTCGTGCACGAAGCGCAACGTGCGCAGCTCTTGGATTTGGCGCTCGTCGATCGATGGTTGAAAGTCGAAGTCGAACTGTTCGAAAGTCTTGACATAGGGCAGATGCGCGAGCTGTAGACGCGTCTTGAGATAGCGTTGTCGGCGAGCGTCGGCCTCGGCGCTGACGACGTCGAGCAGGAAGTCGGCGTAGGCCGGTTCAGCCTTGGCTGCTTGTTCAAGCAGCGCTTCCAAGCGATCGTCGATGGTCTTCAGCCCCAGTGCTTCGAGCCGTTCGTGAAGCTGTTCGATGGCGGTCACAGCGCACCTCCGGCGGCGGCGCTTTCGTAAGCCGCTAGCGGCCGCACTTCGACTTGGGGTGCGCCGGCTTGGATGTGAATGCACGTTTTTCCTCCTGGACGCTTGGCGACGTGCAGCGGAATGTCGGCATGATGCTCTTTGCGAACAACGATTTGGTGGCGGTCGTCGATCAACTCGTGAACGGCGATCCGCTCGGCTCCGCGCCATACCTCGAGCCGGCCGGCCAGTTCGCGCAACGAGACTTCGGCGCCGGCGTCTTGCCAGGGAACCGAGTAGCGGTTGGAGCGCCAGGCCACGAAGGCGTCCCGGCTCACACGCCTCGACTCGGCGTCCGCGAGGGGATACG
Organism: Bryobacterales bacterium; assembly: GCA_965247305.1. GTDB lineage: Bacteria > Acidobacteriota > Terriglobia > Bryobacterales > UBA6623 > CATQHP01. The sequence goes on from OZ252030.1 coordinate 2,211,968, forward strand.
GCGGACGCTTGTCGAGAGACTGCAAGGCGGTCTTTTCAGACTCCCAACTCTCTAACACTTGGCTGTGAGTGGTGCCGTGAACGCGCCGGTTCGAGACCTCCCAGACCCAAGCGTGCAGCTGGTTGTTGAGATCATCCAGGCTCGTCGCCGTGCGTCCGCACAGGAAGTTGCGGCGCACGTACTTGACGCCCGATTCGACCTTGCCCTTGGTCTGCGCGCGGTAAGGTTTGCAGGCCCGCGGGGTGAAGCCCCAATAGTCGGCGAAGTCCTTGAAGGTTTGATTCCACTTGAGCTCGCCGCGCTCGTCGACCCCCTCCAAGACCGTCTTCATGCGGTCGTAGAGGATCTCTTGCGGCACGCCGCCGAGTTGCCGGAAGGCTTCCTCGTGCATGCGCAGCAGCGTCGGCAGCTTCTGGTCGGTCGCCGCGGCGGCCATGATGGCCCGGCTGTGACCGAGCGTGAAGACGAAACCCCAAAGCTTGCGAGTCTTGCCGTCGGCGGTGATCTCGCCGAGATGGCCCCAATCGACCTGAGCCTGTTTGCCTGCGGGTGTTTCAAAGCGCCGCACGGCCACCGTGGTTGCGGCTTCTCGCAACGGCTGTAGGTGATCCTTGAGGATCGTATAGCCGCCCGAGTAGCCGTGTTCTCGCAGCTCACGCAACAGCACGACGGCATTCCAGACGCCGGCCTTGAGGCGGTCTTCGATAAACGGCTTGAAGCGATCCAGCTTGGACGGACGCGGCTTGCGCGGGCCGTATCTGGGCGTCGGATCGTCCTGCCTTAAGTACTTGCGAACCGTCTTGCGGTCAAATCCCGTGAGCTCGCTGATCTTGGCGAGGCTCACCCCTTGTCGAACTAATTCTTCGATTTCTTGCACATCTGAACTCCGTAACAGCGCCTTGTACCTCCTGCTTCCAGGGTCGGCTCCGACGCAAGCTACGGGTGGGGAATTTTATTCCGGCGATACGGGGATTCTTACACCGGCGCTGACAACTGTGTCCAGTCTAAGGGTAGGTGTGCCAGTTTCCGTGTCTGTGTCGACGCAAGTCACTTGGAATCAGTGAAAACTTTTTTCAAAACCACGGGACAGATCGGAAGGAAAGGAGACAATGGCGTTCGCTGGGATGGGACAGTCCACACGTGGGTTCGGTTTCTCGGTGTAAGTTGCTTGTCCCATGGGACAGTCCCGCCCGAGGGACCTTGCGCGATACGTCGAACGGACGCAGCTCACGCGTCGAAGTGGCCGGATTTGGCCGCTTATGGCCGGAAAACGCCATCGCGCGCGAGGCCGTTCAGGCTCACGCTCTCCGGGACCTCCTTTTTGCTACGATCGTCCGGCCTTCGCAGTTTCAGGATAAGACCCCTGTCAAGTGGAGTTCGGGTGGAGCGGTCGGGGGCAGGGGCCCCGTGAGAGGGCACAAAGGTGCGTAAAAGTGGGCACCTACTGCACGCAGTCGAGTTCGAGTGCTGGGTCGGAAAGGACGTCGACCTAGAGGTCGACGCCGCCCGCCGGAGGCGCGCGCCACAAATCACAAATCCCCGTGAGAGCGCGTGCAGAGGTGTCTCGAATCGGTCTACGTGAATCTTGAAAATGCTCTAGACAGGGTCACTGCCTGTTGTGGGCAGGGGCCTGCAGGGGCGAGTCGCCTGCGTTAGACGATTCGTCCGTCGCGCATTTCGAGGACCCGGTCGGTGCAGTAGCGCGCGGCTTCGGGGTTGTGCGTAATCATTAGGACCGTTTGGCCCATCGACTTGTTAAGTTCTTTTAGCGTGTCGAGGACGGCGATTGAATTCTGCGAATCGAGGTTGCCTGTGGGCTCGTCGGCGAGTAGAATGCGCGGCTTGTTGACGATGGCACGTGCGATGGCAACGCGCTGCTGCTCGCCGCCGGATAGCGCATACGGCTTGTGTCCGAGGCGATGCGCCACTCCGAGAATCTCGAGCACGTGCTTGAAGTGCTCGTCGTCCGCGGATGTATTACCCGCGATGTGTTTCGCGACTTCGATATTCTCGTGGGCCGTTAGGGTGGGCAATAGGTTGAATTTCTGGAATACGAAGCCGACCATCGTTTTGCGTAGGCTCGTCCGCTCGGCGTCGCTCAGGTGACTCAGATCCTGACCGTCGATGCGGATGGTCCCGCTCGTCGGAGGCGTCAGCCCGCCAATGATGTGAAACAACGTTGACTTGCCGGAACCCGAGGGGCCGAGCACGGCCAAAAACTCACCCGCCTCCGCTTGCATCGAAATGCCCCGCAACGCGGGAACATCGACGCCGCCCATGTGATAGACCTTCTTGAGGTCTTCAACTTCAATTAACGGCGTATCTCCCAAAACCTATCTCTACTCGTAGGCTAGTGCTTCGATTGGGTCGGCTGAAGCCGCTTTCCAGGCGGGGTAGAACGCGCCGACCAGCGAACCGAAGACTGCCAGGGCGGCCGACCAGCCCATCCAGGCCGGTAGCAAGATGACGGGGATCAGGGGGAACTTCACCGCTACGGCTTGTTGGCCAAGATAGCTCAGGCCATAACCGACAACGATTCCGCAGACGCACAAGATCAGCGTTTCGCGCATGATCACCCCAACAATGTAATTTTTTGAAGCTCCCAGCGATTTGAGAATGCCGATCTCGCGTGTGCGCTCTAGGATTGCGGTATACATCGCGAGCAGAACGACGATGAAGCCAATCACTACGGCGATCGAGATGATGATGTCGACGAACTTGCCGGCCACATCCCGCACGTGGGCGGCCGTCAAGGCCAAGAAGTCTTCTACGGAAACAACCGAGTACTTTGGGAGCAGCTCTTTCATGCCCGCGATGACTTCGCGCATTTTCGCGGGATCGTTGAGCTTGATATAGAGCTGACTAAACTTGCCCTGCCAGCCTTGCAGCTCACGGATCGTTTCGAGGGGCATAAACACCCGCGACATTTTGCCTGTCTCGATGATACCGACGATCTCGAACTCGTGGTTCATTAACTCGGTCGTTGATCCGACAGTCAAATTTCTTTGCTGGGCGTAGATTACATCGACAACCGCCTCGTAGGGTGCTTCATAGGCGCGGCCCTCGAAAATTGCCACGCCGCCGCTCATGCGGTTAAGCTCGTCCCAGTTCACGCCGGTGATGGTTTGCAGGTCGCCGGGCATGAACACAGCCGAGCCCATCGAGAAGTCAATTTGCTCAAAACGTTCACCGAGAACGTCGATCAGTTTCTCGGAAATGTCCGCGCTGGTGATCGAGGCGCCACCGATTTGAGGGCGGATCATGATGTCGGCGCCGATGCCGCGCGTGCGCCGTTGCGATTCTTCGAGCAGGCCTTCGGAGACGCCGACGATCAGCATGATCATCATCACCTCGACCGCAATTGCGAGAATCGTCAGCGCTGTTCGCATCTTGCGGTGAAACAGGTTGCGGAATACCAGGCGGTTAATCATTGCTTGCTTGGGTGGTCAATTCGCCGGCGGGTTTGCCGATGCGTTCCACCTCGATATCCTTTGGAAGGGTGAGGACAAACGAGGTGTCGGGCACGGTCTCGTTCAAGCCCGCCTTGAGAATCTGGATATCAATCTGATAGCCGTCTTGCGGGCGGCGGATTTGAGCGAACTTGGGGTACGGTAGCCCGTTCTCGTCCTGCCAATCACGATACCAAGCGTCGGTTGCGAGTTCGGAGTTGTCGTCGAGAATCTGCAAGCGCGCTAGCGCCAACGTGTCGCGGCTAAACCAATACTTACGGCGAATTTTTGGCTCTCCGCCCACGTCTCGATCAACGATGTGAACAACCTGATAGCCCGTGCGGCCATAGCTTTCGGTGTCCATCAATATCATTTGGTCTTGGCGGATGGGCGCGAACATAATGGCGGTCAGTATGTGCTGTGGGCGGATGTTTTCGGCGCGGTTATCGGAGGGCGCGTCAAGTTCGTTGTCACCTTCATAAACGAGATTCTTCCAAGGCACGTGCACCTGGAATGTGTCGCCATTGGAGACCATGTCGATTGCCTTACTCATTCCGCCTGGAGTCTGGGCGGTAGTGCGGATCCACTGTGGCCTGCGAGTGACGAGAGCGCCGCGAACCTCGCGATGTTCCGTCTTCTCAGCGCGGTCTTCCGATTCGACAGTGAGCGTAATGTAGATCGTCGATTTCATCGACTCGATCGAGGCAAGCTTTTCGATTTTATCGATTAGCTGTTGCCGGCCGGCGGTTTGGAAGACAGGCGGGGGCGTAACCTTGGTGGTGGTCGAAATCAGACCACACCCAAGCGAGACACCAAGGCACAACGCGACCGCAGCGACTGAGAGCGAACGTTGGAATTGTGCGATGGAGAAAGGAGTCCCGACAGCCCTTCGCAACGTTTGATTATATCAGCGCGGCCTCCGAAATTAGTGCTGGATGTAAATTCCGATACGAACTGAGCGGCCTAGTGGAGGTCGAGTAGCGTGGAATTCGAAGCGCGCTGGGGAAGGCATCGGTCAGGACCCAGCTAGTCAGGGCTGAGTTTTTATCAGCGGCCCGGCTGAATGTCTCGCCCACGTTTCTCACCAGCTGACGGCGAAACCAGGCGATAGCTGCGCCACTACTTCGTTGCGCTCGACGGCCTGCAATAGTACGCGTCCATGCGCCTCGAATTGACGCACCTCTCACGCGCTTTCGTTCGATGTAGCTACCGGCCCCGGGGAAAGCGTGGACTTCCGTCCACGCCTCTGCTGCTTGGGCCCGAACAAACCGTATCCGTGACCCGGCGGTGAGCCCCGCCTCTTGCATAACACTGGTAGGGTTCTCGAAACGCGCCGACCAATTCGGGCTAGATTTGCCTGGGGCTTACGTTCGATACTCCGCGTTGATCTTGATGTAGTCTTCGGTGAAGTCGCAGGTCCAGACGTGGGCCTTTCCTTTGCCCTTGCCGCGAATCTTGAAGTGAATCACGACTTCGTCGCCTTCCAATGTTTTTTGAACTGTCGGCTCATCGAATTCGGCGCGAAAGCCTTTTTTGCAGACGCGCGTCCCGTTGACTGAGATATCTACGGTCGTGGGATCAAAGGCGACGTTCGATTTGCCCGCGGCGGGAAGAATGCGGCCCCAATTGGGGTCAGCGCCCGCGATTGCCGTTTTCACCAGGGGCGAGTTGGCGATCGACATCGCTAGGGTCTTGGCGTCACGGTCGCTGGATGCGCCCTCGACGTCGATTGTCGTTAGCTTCCGAGAGCCTTCGCCGTCGCGGGCGATGGCGATTGCCAGACTGCGCGTCAACTCATCTAAGGCAACTTGAAACGCCTGCTGTTGCTTTTTCTTGACACGAATGCCGGAAGCGCCGTTGGCGAGCAGATAGACCGTGTCGTTTGTGGAGGTATCGGAGTCCACTGAAATGCAATTGAAGCTCTGCCCGACGGAGTTCGTCAACATGAGATGCAGTAGGTCGGGCTTGATTCCCGCGTCGGTGAAAATAAAGCTCAACATCGTGGCCATGTTGGGCATGATCATGCCGGCGCCCTTGGCCATCCCGGCTAGGCGGATTTTTCCTTTGCCGGTATCTAACTCGACGTAGGCCGTCTTGGGCACGGTGTCGGTCGTCATGATGGCGGCGGCGCAGGCTTCGAAGTTGTCCGGCGAGAGGGCTTCCCACAGTTTCGGGAGCGCTTGCGGGATCACGCTTTCATCCATTGGCTCGCCGATCACTCCGGTTGACGCCAGCAGCACTTGCTCGCGGGGGATCAGGGCTAGGGCCGAGGCGGCTTTCGCGGTTGCTTTCGCGACCGCGGCCATATTGGGCGTGGCGCAATTGGCGTTGCCCGCGTTGGCGACGATGGCGCGCGCGGCCCCGGCGCTCTTCTTAAGGTGCTTGGCGGTTACCGTGACTGGCGCCGCGCGAACGGAATTTTGCGTGAAGACGGCCGCGGCGGACGCTGGTTCCTCGGAAATCATTAACGCTAGGTCGTCGGCGGGATTCTTGCGGATTCCGGCGTGCATTGCCGCGAATCGGAAGCCGCGGGGTATGCGATCAGGTGCTTCGTCGCTCATGTTCCAAGTATCTCGCTGTCAGTGATGCCGTGGCCACGCGCAAAATCCGCGGCAGCGACACGCTGTTTGCCTTCAATTTGGACTTCAAGTAACTCTAGCCGGCCGCCGCCGCACGCCGCGAAAAGCGCGCCGCCGTCAAAGGTCAGTCTGCCGGCCTCGCCTTCACCACCGACGGGTTTAGCGGCGCGAATCTGAATGCGCTTGCCGCGAAAAGTGCTGAAGACTCCCGGCCAGGGATCAAAGCCGCGAAGGCGGTTGTAGATTTCGTGCGAGGACTGCGTCCAGTCGATGCGGCCGTCTTCGCGCTTGATGATGGGGGCGTAGGTAGCCTCGTGCTCATCCTGTGGACGGGGCTCGATGCCGGTGGACGCTAGAGCACGCAGCGTCTCGATAAGCAAGTCGGCTCCGAGGGGCGCTAGCCGGGATGCGAACTTAGACGCGGACTCGCCGGCGCCAATTGCGACCTCGCGTTGGAGCAGGATGTCGCCCGCGTCGAGGCGTTTTTCAATCAGCATCGTGGTTACCCCGCCTACGGTATCGCCGGTCACGATTGCCCAGTTCATCGGCGCGGCGCCGCGCCACTTTGGCAACAGCGATGAGTGGACATTGACGCAGCCGTAGCGAGGCAAGTCGATTATTCTTTGCGGGATGATTTGCCCGTAGCCTACAACCACGATCACGTCGGGGCGATTGGCTCTCAGGTGCTCGGTGACTTCGGCAGCCTTGATTCGCTCGGGCTGATAAACCGGCAGCCCTAGTTCCTGCGCGCAGTTTTTTACCGGCGGGGCGGTCAGCTTATTCCCTCGCCCGGAGGGGCGGTCGGGCTGGGTGATCACTGAGCTGACGTCGTGATGCTCGGCGAGCAACCGAAGCGTCGGCACCGCAAACTCGGGGGTGCCCATAAAAACCGCGCGCAAACGACTACTCCCACTCGTCTTTTTTGCGGAGCGCGCGAATCTTGCGTTTGACTAGCTCACGTTTGAGGCGGCTGAGGTGGGTGAGAAACAGCACGCCATCGAGATGGTCGTTTTCGTGGCAAATCGCGCGGGCCAGCAAATCTTCGGCTTCAATTTCGAACCACTCGCCCTTGACATCGCGCGCGCGGGCGCGCACGAACTGAGGGCGTTTCACGGGCTCTCGGAATCCAGGGATGGAGAGGCAGCCCTCTTCGCCGTCTTGCCTGCCGGCCGTCTCGACAATTTCGGGATTGATAAAGACGAGTTTTTCTTCGGGCTCTTCGCCTAGCGAGCAATCAATCACGGTTAAGCGTTTCAAGATGCCGACCTGAGGGGCGGCCAGCCCGACACCTTCGGCTTGATACATCGTCTCGAACATGTCGTTGACGAGCTTTTTTAGCTTGCGCGAATCGAATTCGGTATCGGCAACGGGCTTGCAGGGCGTTTCGAGCACAGGGTCGCCGTATTTGACAATTTTGAGGACCATTTCGAACCGCGATTCATATATTGTAACTAGGGCCGGAATTCGGCGATGTTAACTTGATCCCTGGTGTTGGCCTGTTTGTGCGTATGTGGTATTGAAGAACATGTATCTATGTGATAATATTCGCGTTGCAGGATGTAAGACCGTCATCCGTTCGAAACGCTAACAGGTTGCTGGTAGTCTAATTGAGTGGAGGGTGTGACGGTTTCCGCCGTTTGGATTTTTATGCCGCAATTGGAAATGCAGAGCTACGAGCAATTCAGCATCAAGCACTACGACGAAGTGCCGCTGTCGCTTTCAGATGCATCACAAACAGCCGCTGAGATGTGCAAGAAGAATCCGAGTAAGTTCTAGCGGGTTTTTCCAGCTGGGTCGGTCAGCGATGGCTTTCACGTAGAGACGGTGGAGCCTGAATCGGCGTATAGCGAGCTGTGTGCAAGAATGACGGCTGCACTTGCTCGCCTTCTGTCTCGCTAGCATGAGGCATGCCTGAGTCCGAGATCCCCAAAATAAGCTCAGATATGGAAGATGGGGACAACGCGCCCTCACCGTCAGCGGAAGCGCACGTGATTCCACCTGAGGTGGAAGAGTCGATCAAGAAGCTGATGGAGGAGGGGGGCCTCAAGCTCTGTTATCTTTCTTTGCCAGCTCCTCAAGAGTCGGGCCCGATCCACAGACAGGGAAAGTGCTGGCGGAAGCTGAAAAGCAGAACGAGGAGCTGAGGCTAAAGGGTTATCAGGCCACATTGGACCAGCGGGACAAGCAGCAAGCCAGGGATCACGAATTTAGAAAAAAGAGACTGAACCACGCAACTACGCTAACGACGGTTGTGGTGATTGTCGCGATAGTAGGGGTGGTCACTGGGATTTTTCTGCAGCTCACCAGAGAAGACAGTCAAATCGGTGGCTATATCCTCATAGCAAGCGCCATAGTGTTGGTGCAGCTTTTAGGAATAAAGACTTCCGCCCCTTCCAGCGACTAAAACCTCAGCGACGCACAAGCAGGACGCTACCCTCGCTTGCATGAGGCTGGAGCGGTATGCTCCACTAGTCAGTCTCCCTCCGTGTGCGCGGAGCGATATCTAGAGGACTTATGTCTGACGAAGTGAAGCCCGGCGAGGGCGCTCCCAAGCCACCCGCCGAGCCTGAAAAACCAGCCGAATCTGTACCTGCTCCGCCACCTGCCGCTGCTGCTCCGGCCGCCGCGGAAGGGGACAAGCCGACTCCGGCGGCCAAACCCGCCGCTGCCGCGCCAACGGCGCCTGCCGGCGACAAACCTGCCGCGCCAGCCGCAACGAAGCCGCGTCCGAAGCCTGCGCCTAAGAAGCCCGCGATCATGGAGACCGAGCCCTGGGAAGGGCCGCTGGTCGACGCGCTTAAAGCTCGGTTCGGTGAGAAAATTTCACTGTTCGGGACCTATCGCGAGCAGGACTTTATCGAAGCTGATATCAGTGCCGCCTACGATATCGTCGAGTTTCTCAAGAACGACGAGGCTTTCGACTATCTGGTCGACCTGACCGCCGTCCACTGGCCGAAGAAGGATAAGCCCCTCGAAGTCGTCTGGATACTGTATTCGTTCGATAAGAACACGCGCGTTCGAATTAAGTCGTCTCTCGCCGAGGGTGAGAAAGCGCCTAGCGTCGTAGCGCTGCACCAGACGGCGAACTGGGCGGAGCGCGAAGTGTACGACATGTACGGCATCGAGTTCGAGAACCACCCTGATCTGAAGCGCATCCTTATGCCCGACGAATGGGAAGGCTTTCCGCTGCGCAAGGAATACGGCATGATCGAGCAAGATGAAGCCTGGGTTCGCGAGAATTTGAAGATTGAGAGCGCGCAGTAATGTCTGACCCGATGCTTGCACCACCGCCGGCCCACGAAGCGACGTTTCTCGACTCCAACGAGTTGGTGATCAACATGGGGCCGCAACATCCGTCGACGCATGGCGTCTTGCGGGTGATATTGAGGCTTGACGGCGAAACCGTGCTGGGCACGGAATGCGTGATCGGCTACCTCCATCGCGGCGTTGAAAAGATTGCCGAAAATCGCACCTACCAGCAGTTCGCGCCCTACGTCGACCGCATGGATTACGTCGCGGCCGTTTCGAACGGCCTAGGCTACTGCATGGCCGTCGAGAAGCTGCTCAATGTCGAGATTCCCGAGCGCGCTCAGGTGGTCCGGGTTGTGCTGACGGAAATCAACCGCATCTCGTCGCACCTGCTGTGGTTGGGTACGCACGCGCTCGACATTGGCGCGATTACTCCGGTCTTCCTATGTTTCAGAGAACGCGAAGAGGCGCTAAAGATTTTCGAAAAGTACTGCGGCGCTCGTTTGACGACACATGCGTTTCGCATCGGCGGTTTGCAGTACGAAACCTACGACACGTTTGAGAAAGACTGTCTGGCGTTCTGCGACCAGATGGAAGAAAAGCTCAAGGACTATCACGACTTGCTGACGGGCAACCGCATTTGGGTCAACCGGACGACGGGCATCGGCATTTTAAATGTCGCGGACTGCAAAGACTACGGCGTGACCGGACCGGTACTGCGCGCGGCGGGCGAGCCATTCGACCTGCGCAAGGCGCAGCCCTACTGCGGCTACGAAAAATACGACTTCGACATCCCGACCGCCGAGAGCGGCGATACGTTCGGCCGTTACATGGTGCGGATGGAAGAGATGGTGCAATCGTGCCGCATCATCCGCCAAGCCGTTGTAGACATTCCGACTGGGCCGATCAAAGGCAAAGTCAGCAAAGTGATAAAGCCGCCACCGGGCGAAGCCTACGTTTCAATCGAAGCGCCGAAAGGCGAACTGGGCTATTACGTTGTTAGCGACGGTTCTTTGAATCCTTATCGCCTGCGGGTGCGTCCGCCTTCGTATGTCAATTTGGGCGCGCTCGACAAGATGTGTCGCGGGTCGCTCGTAGCCGACGTGGTGGCGATCATTGGCACGATCGATATCGTTTTGGGCGAGGTGGATAGGTAGCTCGTAATGGAAGAACTTCTCTCGAATCCGTATCTACCTCCGCTGGCGTTTACGCTGCTGATCATTGCGCTGTTCCCGTTGATCGCCGGCTACATCGTGCTTGCCGAGCGCAAAGTCTTGGCTGATCTGCAAGTTCGGCTAGGCCCCATGCGGGTCGGCCCGTACGGTTCTCTGCAGCCGCTGGCCGATGCTGTGAAGCTGATGCTCAAGGAAGATATCATTCCCGCGCAGGCGGACAAATGGATTTTCTGGATCGCGCCCGTTCTCTCAACGTTTACGGCGCTGTCGGCGTTCGCGGTTCTGCCGTTGAGCGACAAAGTTTTTGTTGCGGACGTCAACATCGGCATCCTGTTTATCTTGGCGATGTCATCGATCGGCGCGCTCGGTCTGATCTTGGCCGGCTGGTCGTCGAACTCGAAGTACTCGCTGATGGGTTCGCTGCGCGCCGCGGCGCAAATGGTGAGTTACGAAGTCCCGCTGGGCTTTGCGACCGTCACCGGCATCATGTGCGCAGGGTCGCTCTCGATGCAACGCATCATCCAGGCGCAGTTTGAGCGCGGCATTTGGGGTGCGTTCGACAACTACCTGTTGATGCTGATCCCGACCGTGGTGTTTTTGATCGCCGGTACCGCTGAAACCAACCGCGCCCCGTTTGACTTGCCGGAAGCCGAATCGGAAATCGTCGCTGGTTTCCATACGGAATATTCGGGATTCCGATTTGCGCTGTTCTTCTTGGCTGAATACGCGGCGATCTTTGTGATCAGCAGCGTTTGCATCACGCTGTTTTTTGGCGGGTGGCTGCGGCCCTTCCCGAACGTCGCAGTGCTTGAGATGCCGCTGAATTTCGGGCTACCGATACTGCTCTTCCTCGTGATTGCCTTCGGTTGTTGGAAGGGCGCGGGCAAGCAAATCATTACCGGCTTTAAGCTGGGCATGTTCGGCTTGGCGGGTGCCGCGCTGATGTTGGCTGCGCTATTCGCCATCCCGATGGTGAATGAGTTAATCATCGGCTTGTTCTGGTTCATGGCAAAGGTAGCCGTGTTGGTCTACATGTTCATTTGGTATCGCGGAACGTTTCCGAGATTTCGCTATGACCAACTGATGGATGCCGGCTGGAAATGGCTGATACCAATTAGCATGGTTGGCTTGATCATCAACGGCATCGTGCAGTTGCTAATCCGCGGATAACGGGTCGGGACTAAACTAAGAGAAAGACTGATGGCGAACCTGATCCAGACTTTTTTGCTCACCGACCTGCTCAAGGGTCTGTGGACGACTTTTAAGAACCAACGGCCTTCGTTGGTGGTGACCGAGCAGTATCCTCAGGAGCGGCCCTCGGTCGCTGAGCGATATCGCGGTGCGCCTAGGCTGAACGTCCATCCGGAATCGGCGGAAACACTTTGTATCTCGTGCAATCTTTGCGCGCTGGCTTGCCCGGAACAACTGATCGTGGTTACCTCGGAACGCAACCCGGTGACAAAGCGCAAGGATCTTTCGAATTTTACTTATGACACTTCGCGGTGTATGTTCTGCGGGCTTTGTGAGGACGCCTGCCCGGTGGACGCGCTGGAGTTGACGCAAGACTTTGAGATGGCCACGTTTAATCGAGAAGGCCAGATTTGGGATCGGCAGATGTTGGAAGAAGGGCCATTGCCGAATCAGTACAGCCATTAGGGGTGGGGGTATTGGCGTGCCTTTCTCACGCTCGCGGACCCAGGGTTTCACCCTGGGCTAATTCTAATGCCGCCCCTCTGGGGCTCACGAAATTAGGCCCCGGCGTTAAGACGAGTCCGCCTCGCATTCTTATCATCGTGGACTTTCCGTCCGGGGCTCGGCATCCAAAACAAATGAATTCGCGTACGCCCGCTCATTGCGCCCCGTTGACCGGCACGTTTGGTGTATCCTGTAGGGTCTTTGCCTCATCTCGTTAGGTGAGTTTCGTCCGACCATGTTGCTCGACAGCATCCTTTTTTACATTTTTGCGATCATCATTCTCGGCGGCGCGATCATGACGATCACGCGCCCGAACGTGGTGCATTCGGCTATCTGGCTGATTAGCACTCTCGTTGGCGTTGCGGGGCTCTATCTGCTGCAAGGCGCGGAGTTCTTGGCGGGCGTGCAGATCATCGTCTACATTGGCGGCATCATGGTGCTGTTCTTGTTCGTGATCATGCTGGTGCCAGTCAACGAAGAGGCCATGACGCGCCGTTTCGCGTCGCAAAAATGGATCGCGATCATTTGTTCGCTGGCAGTCCTGATGATCTTGGGCGTGTTCGTCGTACACGGCATCAGCGCAATCGATTTTCCCGCCAGGGCCGAGCCGCTTGAAATCGGCTCGCTGACCCAAAATTCAGAAGAAGTCGGCTTCGTGCTCTTTTCTCAATACCTCCTACCGTTTGAGCTGGCGTCGATTCTGCTGCTGGTGGCCGTTATCGGCGCCGTAGTGATGTCGAAGGCGCGTGGCCCCGAGACGGAAGATTAGACAAGCGGATGGAAGTCACTACATCGCATTACCTGGTGCTGAGCACGATGTTGCTCGTGATCGGCACGATCGGAATCTTGACTCGCCGCAACATCATCGTGATCTTGATGTCGCTCGAGTTGGTCCTCAACGCCGTGAACATCAATCTGGTCGCGTTTTCGTCCGCGCTGCAACAAGTCAACGGACAGGTATTCTCGATCTTTGTGATCACCGACGCCGCCGCCGAGGCCGCCGTCGGACTCGGTATCCTGATCGCCCTGTTCCGCAACAAGGAAGTCATTCACGCCGACGAGGTCGATTTGCTGCGCTGGTAGCAGGAACAAGCCGATAGACCATGTTTTTCCTCGATAGTATTTGGCTCATCCCGATGTTCCCGCTGCTGGGAGCCGCGCTCATGCTGCTGTTTGGCCGCCGCCTCGAGCCGCAGCACGACGACGGACCGCCCGAGGACGATCACGCCGCGCACGGTGACGACGATCATCACGCGCCGCCGGCGGGCCGCAACATCATCGATATCCTCTGCCCCGGCATGGTGCTGATGTCGTTTATTTTTGCGCTGGGCGCCGTGTTTCAGCTGCAGAGTGTTGAAGGCCATAGTTACGAAGTTGTGAAGTGGACCTGGCTCGCCGGACTCGACTCAGCGACCGGTTCGGGCCTCGCAAAATTCACCGCCGACTGGGGATTCTTACTTGACGCGCTCAGTTCGGTGATGGTTCTTGTAGTGGCGGGGATCGGTTTCCTGATCCACGTCTACTCGACCGGCTACATGGCCCACGACGGTGGCTACTACCGCTATTTCGGCTTCCTAAATCTTTTTCTGTTTTTCATGCTCGTTCTCGTGCTGGCGAACAACTATGTGTTGCTGTTCGTGGGTTGGGAGGGCGTCGGTTTCTGTAGTTGGGGACTGATTGGTTTTTACTTCAGAAAGCAGTCAGCTCAAAATGCAGCGACCAAGGCGTTCCTCGTCAACCGCGTGGGTGACGCCGCGTTCGTCTTGGGCATGTTGCTTACGTTCACGACGTTGGGAACTCTGACGTTTACCGAGGTAGGTCCGGCGCTGCTCGAGGGCGGTTTCCACCTGGAGGAAGCCTGGGGGCCGCTGAGCCTGATCGGGCTGTTTTTCTTCATCGGCGCCTGCGGCAAGTCGGCTCAGTTGCCTCTTCACGTCTGGCTGCCTGATGCGATGGAAGGACCGACTCCGGTCTCGGCCCTGATCCATGCCGCGACGATGGTGACAGCCGGTGTCTACTTGGTTGCTCGTTCGAGCGCGGTCTACACGCTTGCTCCGAATGCTCTGTTTGTCGTGGCTGTTGTTGGCGGATTGACCGCGATCTTCGCCGCCTCGATCGCGCTAGTGCAGCACGACATCAAAAAGGTCCTGGCCTACTCGACGGTTTCGCAGTTGGGCTACATGTTCCTAGCCTGCGGCGTCGGCGCGTTTTGGGTGGGCATCTTCCACCTCTACACGCACGCGTTTTTCAAGGCGCTGCTCTTCCTCTGCTCGGGTTCGGTGATCCACGCCGTTAGCGGCGATCAAGACATGCGCAAGATGGGCGCGCTGAAGGATAAGATTCCAGTTACCTACGTGACGATGCTGATCGGTGCGATTGCGATCGCGGGCGTTCCAGGCCTCGCAGGGTTTTACTCGAAGGACGAGATCCTGTGGAAGACGTACTCGTCGCACCATACGCTGCTATACGCTCTTGGGCTGATCACGGCGATGATGACGGCGTTCTACATGTTCCGCCTGATCTTCATGACCTTCCACGGGGATAATCGCGTTGACCCGCGCACGCACGTGCATGAGTCGCCTAAGTCGATGACCGTGCCTCTAATGCTTCTTGCGGTTGGCAGCATCTTGGCCGGCTACGTCGGCACCCCCGTCGTGTTCGGACCGGTTCATGAAATGCTGCCCAACCTCGAGCACTGGCTCGGCACCTCGGTAGTTGTGGAGGGCGCGCACGGCGAGGCGGCGGCTGAGCACCACAGCGCGGCGCTCGAATGGGGCCTGATGGGGCTTTCGGTCTTCTTGGCGCTGTTCTCGATTTGGTTCGCCATGAAGAAGTTTAAGACTGCCAAGTACGAGGGAGAGCCGATGCACGGCCTGCTCGGAAAAGGTTTCCACAAGGTCTTGATGAACAAGTACTACGTTGACGAGTTATACGGCGCCGTCTTTGTCGATGGACTTGCAAAGGGCGGGGGCGAACAACTTGGAAGTATTGACCGCAAGATTGTCGACGGCGCGGTTAACGGCGTCGGATGGCTGACGCGGCTGAGCTCCACGCTGACGATGTTTTTCGACAAGTGGGTCGTGGACGGCATTGTCAACGTCACTGGCTACGGCGTCAAATTCGTCTCGTACCCGGTGCGCATGTTCCAAACGGGTATGGTTCAAAATTACGCCCTGCTGTTTGTGATCGGCGTTGGCGCCGTCGCGGGGTACTACCTATTCGCGTGAGATTGAAGGCGGCCCTCGCCGCTCTGAGTGCTGAAGACCATGAGTGAACACATTTTAAGCATCATTTGGCTAACGCCGCTTATTGGCATGTTCGTTGTCATGTGCCTACCAAAGGACAACGGCAATCTCATTCGCTACGTCGCGAATGGGTTCGCCATCCTGGGCATGTTGGTGACGATTCCGATGATCCGTGGCTTCGATACCGCCAACGCGGAGTTCCAATTCGTCGAGCGTTTCGACTGGATACCGACCATCGGGGCGCAGTACTACCTAGGCGTTGACGGGTTCGGCTACATCATGATTTTGCTGACTGTGCTGGTCGGCTGGCTGTCGATCTGGTGCGGCTGGGCGTCGATCACAGAACGCTTGAAGGAATACTACGCCTTCTTCCTGTTCTTGCAGGCGGGCATGCTGGGCGTCTTTATGGTCGCCGACGTCTTCTTGTTCTACGTTTTCTGGGAAGTCATGCTCGTGCCAATGTACTTCATCATCGGTATCTGGGGCGGCCCGCGCCGGCTCTACGCGGCAATCAAGTTTTTTCTCTACACATTGGCCGGATCGGTGCTGATGCTGTTGGCGCTGCTGACGGTTTACTTCAAGCACATCGAGCAGTTTGGCAATGCCAGCTTCGCGCTGGAAGACTTGATGCGCGTCGCGGCATACATGACGCCAGAGCTGCAGTTCTGGCTGTTCTGGGGATTTTTCATCGCCTTGGCGGTAAAGGTTCCGATGTTCCCATTCCACACTTGGCTGCCTGACGCGCATACCGAGGCGCCCACGGCGGGCTCGGTTATTCTGGCCGGCATCTTGTTGAAGATGGGCCTCTACGGGCTGGTTCGTTTCGCGATGCCACTGTTTCCGAAGGGCGCCAGCGACGAAACGACCGTGCAGCTTGTTGCCGGGCTCTCAATCATTGGCATCATCTATGGCGCTCTGGTTTCGCTGATGCAAAAGGATTGGAAGAAGCTCGTCGCGTACTCTTCCGTGAGTCACTTGGGTTACTGCACGCTCGGCCTGATCGCGATGAACCCCAATGGCATCGCCGGCGGAATCCTACAGGGAATCAACCACGGCCTTTCGACCCCACTGTTGTTCCTTGCCGTCGGCATCGTCTACGACCAACGCCATACCCGCGAAATCGCCGACTACGGCGGACTCGCCAATCGCATGCCGATCTACACCGTATTGTTCGCCATCAGCATTTTTGCGTCGGCCGGTATGCCTGGGCTGAACGGATTTATTGGTGAGTTCACGATCTTGCGCGGGGCATTTGAAGTCAGCGCCTGGTGGGCCGGATTCGCGGTTCTTGGCATTGTGCTTGGCGCGGCCTACTTGTTGTGGCTGTTCCAGCGCGTGATGCTGGGGCCTATCACCAATCCCAAGAACGAAGACGTGAAGGACATGAACCTTCGCGAGATTCTCGTGATGGCGCCGCTGATCGCCGGCTGCTTCTGGATTGGACTTTATCCCAAACCTTGCTTCGAGATCCTCGCAGCTCCCACGGCCAAGTTGGTTGAGCGGCTCGACCCGGGCTACTACAGCCGCAACGGTCTTGAGAACCCGCTAGAGAAATACGAGCAGGCCAAGCTCGCCGCGCTAGTGAGTGAGTAATGGACGCGATTACATTTAGCGCGACAGACTTTCACGTCCTCAAACCGGCGATTTTGCTTTGCCTGTTTGGGTGTGGCGTGCTGGTTACCGACGCGTTTTTCATTCGTCACCGCGCGAACCGCTGGTGGAATGCGATTCCCGCGCTTGCGGCGCAAGTTGCTGTCGGCGCGTCGCTGATTCAGCATCTGGGCGACGTGCGCTCGGGCGGGGCTTTCTTTGGCCTCTCGGGGTCGATGCAGGTTGACGGCTTTTCGGTATTTTTTAATTGGATCTTCGTCTTAGCCGCGACACTCGCGATCATCATCTCGGCCCGCTATATGGATGCGGAAGGCGAACATCGGGGCGAGTTCTATGCGCTGATTTTGTTTGCGCAGGCCGGCATGACGGTGATGGCTTCGGGCTACGATCTGGTCGTACTATTTGTCGGCCTGGAAACGATGGCTCTGAGCTTTTACGTTTTGGTCGGGTTCCTGCGCGACACACGCCGCTCGAATGAAGCGGCGCTGAAGTATCTGATCTTGGGCGCATTCTCGAGCGGCCTGCTGGTCTATGGCTTTTCGATTCTTTACGGGATCTCGGGTTCAACCAACTTAGGAGAAGTCTCGAAAGCCGTAGCGGCTCGCCCAGAAGGGGATCTGGCGTTGTTGCTGGCGCTCGTCACATGTTCAGTAGGCTTGTTCTTTAAAATCTCGGCGGTGCCATTCCACATGTGGGCTCCCGATGTGTATGAAGGTGCGCCGACTCCCATTACCGCCTACGTGTCGGTGGCCTCAAAGGCTGCTTCATTTGCCCTGATGCTGCGGATATTCCTGGTCGCATTCGGAAGCGTGGCTGACACTTGGACGCCGCTACTGGGTGCAATCGCACTCATTACGATGACGGTGGGCAACCTCGCAGCGGTCACGCAAACCAACATGAAGCGATTGTTAGGGTACAGCTCGATCGCACACGGTGGCTATATTTTGCTTGGCCTGGTGGCGGGGAACGAAGCCGGGCTGCGCGGCATTGCAGTGTACATCCTCGCGTATGTGTTCATGAATTTCGGAGCGTTCGCGCTCGTCGCCGCGCTACGTCGCGAGGGCGAGGCCGCCGAGGAGATTGACGACTTTAACGGGCTGTATCATCGCGCACCGGGCTACACGATCTTGCTGGTGATCTTCATGCTGTCGTTGGCGGGCATTCCGCCGCTGGCCGGCTTTTACGGCAAGTATTTTATTTTCCTGGGACTGTTGCAGGCCGGGAACTATGTCTTGGCGATTTTCGCGGCCCTTTACGTCGCCGTTTCGGCATTCTATTACTTCCGCGTGATTCGGGCTTGCTGGCTTTCGAAAGAAGGCGATCAACCGGCGCTGCTCGACATGAACCTTGGGACCCGGGCGGCTATCGCCGGCTGCGCGGTCTTGACGTTGGTTATTGGTCTTTACCCGCAACCGTTTATTGACTTGGCGGGCGAGTCGGTTTTGATGGCTCTGCGGTAACGCCGATCGCGGCCCGAGCCTCTAGCCCGCATTTCTAACCAGCCAACGGTGAAAGTACGCGTTAGGCGCGTCTTGTCCAATACAAGATGAGCCTGAAGAGGGCCCGATGACCTCCTGAAGCGCGCCAAGGCGGAAGCCGCGCTTAGCGGGAGATCGCTAAAAAATCTGTTTATCGACGCGCTGGAGGAGAAGCTATCCAAGCAGATGCCTAAAGCCCGGCGGCGGCCTCCTTTATTCGGGAGCCCCGACTCGAAACCCGTCGACGTTCTCACCCCGGAGCAAGTCGATGAAGCCATGTCTGGTTGACGTCAACGTCTGGCTGGCGTTGTTGATACGCCATCATGTTCATCACGACCTGGCGGCGCGTTGGTTTGAGGGTCTCGACGCCGGGCAAGCCGGCCTTTGCCGGCTGGTCCAGCTAGCCCGTATCTCTCACCACGTGGCGAGCGAAAGTGCGTGAGAGGTGCGTCGTTACGAGGCGCGCGACGATTGGCGCGCGGAGGCGTACTCTACAGTCCGTCGAGCACGACGATCGAGCGCAACGAAGTAGTGGCGCACCTATCGGGTGCTTTCGCCGTCAGGTGGTGAGAAATGCGGGCTAGGCGTGGTCCGGCTGCTTCGCAACAGGTCGATCATGGATGGCTCCGAGGTTCCGGCGTCGGAAGGTTGGAAGGCGACTGAACAACTCTTGGCCGATGAGTGCGTCTGGTTCTTGCCCGATTCATCCGAGATTGAATTCATCATGCCCACGCTACTCAACTACGATGTCCCCACTCCTAAGCTTTTGCCAGACGCCTACCTGGCCGCGCTGGCAATCGCCGATTCCCACCCGCTCGCTACGCTCGACCGCGGATTTCTCAAGTTTGACGGACTGCGGGTTCAGTTGCTTAACTAGCCCGGATATTTCCCCAGCCGCCGGTGAAAGCGCGCGCTAGACGCATCACTACTTCGTTGCGCTCGATTGGCGTGCGCCTCGTATTGATGCGGCTCCCACGCACTTTCTCTCGCTGCCTGGGAGAATTGCGGGGTAGAACGGCGACGTTAAGCTTTGCCGTACCGAGCCGCGCCGCCGTGCGGTGCGGCTCGGTACGGCGAAAGGTTTCGTCCAATAGGCAGCTCGTGTTGGCAGCTCGAAAAATCAGGTTCGGCTCAGTCACGCCTCCGGCCGGGGCTGATCGATCGTGCGAGAAACTCGCTATGTCACCAGATACTTACTCAGGCGATGGGTAGTGCGCTGGTCGCAATCTTAGGGGCTGTGAAAAAACCTTCGCGAACTCGAGAAACGGGCGTAGCAAGCTACGCCCCTACGGGCAACTTGCTTGTTATCAGTGTTGTAGGGGTGCGACATGTCGCACCCTCCGACGCTTGCTGTGTCGGTGGAGGTTTTTTCACAGCCCCTTACGATTGCGGCACCGTTGTTTCGGTTCGTTGTTTCCTCCGTATTCGGGAGAAAATTGAAGTTTCAGGTTCGGCCCGGCCACCGCCCGCCTTGGTTGGGCGGATCATTCTTGGGAGAAACTTGAGATACCAGCGAGGCGACGCGGCTCGGTGCTGCGAAATGTTTCGTCCAATAGGCAGCTCGTGTTGGCAGCTCGAAAAACCAGGTTCGGCTCAGTCACGCCTCCGGCCGGGGCTGATCGATCGTGCGAGAAACTCGCTATGTCACCACGTAGTTACTGAGGCGATGGGTAGTGCCGCGGTCGCAACCTTGCGGTTGCGGCACCGTTATTGCGGCGCCGTTGTTTCCTACGCATTCGAGAGCAATTTGAAGTTTCAGCTTAGGCCCGTGCTGCAGATTTGGCGGTCCGACGCTGTTGTATTACAAGTTTGTTGCGCGGCCCGGACCAATCATATTGCTAGCCGATCACCAGGTCTGCTATCTTCAAATTTGACGGCATTTCGCCCGTCTGCCACCTCGCTAGGAGCCTCCTTAGAATTCACTGAACGTTAGGACCCTACCGTGAAGTTTCGCCCGCGAACCGCTGCTCAGGCGGCGGCTCTCTCGCTGAGCGGATCGGTCCTTGGGGGATTGCTGATCGGTGCTCTGATCGGTGATTACTGGGACCTAAATCCCGCTTCGGCACTGATCGGACTCTTCCTAGGAATCATCCTCGGATTCTATAACCTGGCAAAGGCCATCTGGACCAAAAAATGACGGGCGCCATTCTATGGGGGTTGATCGCGGGCTTCGGGACGCTTGCCGTCTCGGAGATTATTCTGCATCAAGTACCGCTGATGCGCACTGAGTTTTGGCGGGCGCTGATTCTTGGCGCGGTGATTCGCACGACTTGGGTCTTGTTCTTTTTGGCGTTTGTGATTTCACGGAATCTCCTTGAGCCGCGAGCATTCACGCTAGCCCTACTTTTGGGGTATCTGGGAGCCCAGATCGTCGAAGGCCTCCGCTACCAAAGGTTTTTCGAGCGGCAATGATGAATCGACTCCCCATCGCGCTGCTGGCAACGGCAGCCGCATATGGTGCCGAGCAGGGTGAAGGGCACGAAGAAACCCTTCCCGAGGTCATCATGCACCACATCTCGAATGGTGCGGTGGAATACGAGATCCTCGCGCCGTTCGAGCACTTCTTCGAGCAGTGGGGTATCTCGAAAGCGGTCTTAATGATGATGATTGCTTCAGTCATCCTGATCGCGCTGATGGGCATGTTTCTTCGTAGCGCCCGGGCCGGAAGCAGCGCACCGAAGGGCATCGCCAACGCTCTCGAGATCATCGTCCTGTTCGTACGCGACGAAATTGCCATCGCGAACATGGGCGAGACTTGGGGGCGTCGCTTTACCCCGTTTTTGCTAACGCTATTCTTTTTTATCCTGGCGTGTAATTTGTTGGGAATGGTGCCTGGAGGCTATACCCCAACCAGCAACCTAAATGTTACCGGCGCACTTGCGATCGTCTCGTTCGTCACGTTTATTCTCAGCGGCATGATCGCCCTAGGCCCGATAGGCTACTTCAAACACATGATTCCGCATGGAACCCCCGGGGTCATCGCGCCGGTTGTGATCGTGCTCGAAACCATTTCGATCTTTGTCCGACCGATTGCGTTGACGGTTCGCCTTGGCGCGAATATGACCGCCGGGCATATCGTCATCTTGGTCATCCTCGGATTTATATTCATGTTCCAAAGCGTCGCACTATCGGTCATCTCCGTCCCGCTGGCGGTGGCGATTACGCTGCTCGAACTGATCGTCGCATTCATTCAAGCCTACGTCTTTACGCTGTTGACGGCGCTCTACGTCGGAATGGTCGTTCACTCGTCACACTGAGTTCTCAACGATTGACCGCTTCAAGATTAACCACAACCAAACAGAGGAAATGAAAACCATGAAAATCACGTACAAAATGCTCTTCGTGCTGGCTCTCATGCTGGCGATGCCTGTAATGGCTTCCGCACAGGGGACCGACGGGTTTACCGGCGCGTCAATCGGTGCCGGGATTACCGTTCTTGGGGCCGGATTGGGCATCGGTAAGTTTACCGCCGCGGCGGTCGAAAGCATCGCCCGCCAGCCGCAGGCCGCCGACGAGATCAAGAGCGCGTTTCAGTTGCCGCTCTTCCTGCTTGAAGGCGTCGCTGTGATCGGGCTCGGCGTCGCTTTCGTCGCGCTACTTTTCTAGTCAACTCGGGGGCCCATCAATGTTGGCCGGCGACAACGCTTTACTAAAATTCGAACCAGGTCTGATGATCTGGACGGTGGTGACGTTCGTGTTCACGTTCGTCGCCCTGCGCCTGATCGCGTGGAAACCGATCCTCGGCGCTCTTGATGAGCGCGAGGGCCGCATTAAAGACTCTCTTGAGAAAGCGGAGCAGGTGCAACGAGAAGCTGAGCAAGCGATCGCGGAGAATCGATCACGCATGGACGAGTCGCTACGGCAGTCAGAGGAACTACTCGTGGTCGCCAAGCAGGAAGCGGCGGAAGTGCGGACGAAGATGGTCGATGAAGCTCGTTCTGAATCGAAAAAGATCGTGGACCAGGGCTTGAGGCGAATTGAAGCGGAGCAGCGTGCCGCTGTTGCGGAAATTCGCAAGGAGACCGCAGCGTTAGCTATCCAAGCGGCTGAGCGAATTCTCAAGAAGAATCTCGACGCGCCAGAGCAGCGCCGCATCGTCGACGACTTTCTTGGTGAGCTACCCGACGGCCCGGTTAATTAGCGCGGTTCGACGGGTTTGTTGCTACTGGTAACGAACGGTCATTCTGTCTGGTGTTTGCTGGAAAAGCGTGGACTTCCGTCCACCCCTCGGGTTCTGTGGTTCGGGGATTTTCATGATTGAATTTTCGAAGCTTTTCCGAGAGCCTCGGACGGAATGTACCGTGGACTTTTCGGTCCGCGGCTGAGCACCTCGCCTATTCGCTGATCCTTCGCTGGGGTAGGCTCGTTGGATAGGGCATATGGCCCGCCGCATGCCCCCTCTAAGCGGGCGGGACTGGTGCAACCGGTTATGTTTCAACCAGTTGCGTCTACTATTACTGACCTACGACTACCCGTACTACGTATTCTTAATTGTATGACTAGGGTTACGGGCGGATCGCTACTACCGACGGGCTATTTCACAATTCAAAGTGGTACAGGGTCTCTGCATAGATGCCCTCTGTCGAATATTGAATTATGCAGTGTCTGCTCTGCCACGAGAAAATCCCCCGGCTGCGCTCTTGGACCACTAAGTCGGAGTTCTGCTGCGACGAGCACGGGGCAATGTACAAGAAGCAGACGTTAGAGCGTCTACTGACTGAACAGAACTCCTCGTCTTCGGGCCAGGCCGCAGAGCCGGTCAATCCGTTTTTCGTTCCTACGGCGCAATCTACAACGGCCGTCGATACGCTGGAAAGCGAAAATGTGGCCCCGGCGCTAGGGTTCGATGACAGCTTCGTCGACGCCCATAGCGAGCCGCCGGTTGCCGCTCCTACCGTGGAACTGCTGCCCCCGATCGAGCCGAGTGACGCAGCTGGGCAATTGAGGCAAGAGCCGGCGCAGAGCCTCGAATCGCTCGGAAAATCTGCGTCGGAGACAGAGCCCGATTGGGGTGACCCGGAGCGGGCGCTCGAGGAGTTGTGGAAGGCTACTGGAGGCCTGGATCCAATCTCGCCCGACTCGGGCTCGTATGAGGTGGGTCTTTCCGAATCCGCTGACCTCTACAACTTGACCGGCCCCGCGGCCCATCTAGACATCCCGCTAGACCGCTTCGAGCGCCCGGCGATTGAGTTGCCCGCGGCGAGTGCGGACGAGCCGGATCTGCCGCCGATCGACAGCGGCTCATCTTCATACGGGGGCCACGCGGTAGAATCCCAGTCGGCGGAAGACGCTCTGGCAGCGCTGCGGAATATCGCCTCGAAGCCGCGCGACAACCAGGTGCGAGGCGAGCACGACAGCGGGTCCAGTGACCAGCTTGGATTGGAGTCCGGCGCTGATCGTGACGAAGAGGCGATCGACAGCTTGCTGGGGCGACTTGCAGAGAATGGCGCGCCATTGCGCCCGCTCGAACTCGAGGAGGAGGTGGCAGCTCCGCCAGAGGCGTTCGCACCGATGGATAGCGAGGCCGAGCTGGTAGCTGAGGCGGAGACCGAGCCGCCCGTCGCTCCAATCGAAACCACGTTCTCAGAGGACTTCGTTGTCCCGGAGCCAGAGCCGGAGCCAGAATTGGAGCTGGAAGCGGAGCCGGAACCAGAGCTGGAAGCGGAGCCGGAACCAGAGTTGGAAGCGGAACCGGAGCCACTAGATGTTCAATCTCAGACTGACAATGACGAGACACTAGACAACTTTGAGCAGATGCTCGCCGAGACCGGGCTCGAGTTTGGGTCGGACACGGACGAGGCTGACTTCGATTATTCCGCGATCGCGCCTGAGGAGCCGATTATCGAGCGCGAAGTTGCTGAACCGACAGACCCAGCGCTTCTGGACGTCGACGCCGCGTCACTTCCCGAAGAGCCGGCGTTGGAATCTAGTTTCGAAGATGTGCCCGAAGTCGCCGACGAGCTCGACGAACCTATTGCGGTCGAGGTTTCCGAATCTCCCGAGATCCCGGACCTCACTGATGCGCTCGGAACTCTCACCGAAGCGATCGTAACCTCTGACGACGCCGAGCCCAGCGAAACTCCTAACGTTCTTGCCTTCCCGGTTCCGGAGTCAAGCACAGCAGAGGCCGCGCAGGAAGAAGAAGTTCACGCTCTTAGCGACAAGACCGAACGTAGGCCGGAAAAGTCCGCGCGCAGCAAAAAGCGAGCGATCAAGGCGGATAAGAAAGATCGGCCGAACGTGCCAACGACCTCAGGCCTCGTCGACACGCGCGGAGGCAAATCTCTACGCTACAAACCTGAGTTCAAGATGCTCGCGGTCCATCCTGGGCTTCACTCGATTGAGAGCGACGAAGCTATCGTGGAATTGACCAGCGGTGAAACGAAGCGCCGCGTCAGCGCGGTTGCCTACCTGAAGCCGTCGACTGCCGGATTGTGGCGACAATCGTTCAGCGCGAGTGAAGAGCTGATTGCAGCGCTCAGAGCGCGTCAACCGAGCGAATTTGAGCTCGACCTGCCACTTGCGGAATGGTCGCACACCCAGCCCGTACCGAGCTTGCCGTCGCGTCCGCAAGCCACAGCTGAAGAGCTCGAGTTCGCCTCAAGCTTGGGCGTAGTGCTGGATCGCGTGGCCTCGAACACGCTGCGCAGGTTGACACCGAGGCCAAGTCAGCCCGAGTGGTGTGCCGACAAGACAGATTCTCTTTGGGGTGGCGAAGAGTGGCGGACGAACTTCGGTTCCGCCGAAGCCCTCGATCGACGGGTGGGCCAAGAGTGAGAAGAACGGCGACACCGTGGCAGCGTACGCGATCCCGAGCTGACCAATCGAAGGAAACGAAATTATGAAGATACTGGGCAATCTGAACTTTATGGGACGGTCAGAACAGGCCAACGAAGAACTCGACCAACCAGCCATTGAAACCGAGAGAGCCCCGCAACCCGAAGTGGTCGGAGATATCGACATCGAAATGGGCAGCGAAGCCGATCCGCTGGATCTTTCCGATGGTGAAACTGAAGAAGTTGGAGGCGACCATTACGCCGAGGCCGTTAGATACTACCTGAAGGGCGAAATCGATTCCGCCCTCGAGGAATTGGAAAAGGCGAAGGCAGCGGGCGAGGATCCGATTGAAGTCGCGACCGCCGCCGCCCAAATTCACCTCGAAGCGAAAAACTTTGACAAGGCCGCCGCCTCTTACTCAGAGTTGATTGCGGCCGAGCCCGAAAATGCAGCGGCACAGTTCAACTACGGGCTATCGCTTGAAGCGATTGAAGACTTTGAGAAAGCGCAAAACGCTTTCCGCGAGGTCCTGAAGCTCTCGCCGGAGCTGATCGAAGCGGCACTTGGCTTGGGCAGCAGCAGCTTGCGGTTGAACGACTCGGCCACTGCCAGACAAGCCTACGAAAAGTATCTAGAGCACGACGACAGCTCGTTCCCGGCGTTGTTCGGAGTGAGCGTCGCCTGCCAACTCGAGGGCGACCTCGACGCAGCCGTCGGCTACTACGACAAAGCGCTCAAACAAGAGCCTGATTCAATCGAAGTGCTCGGAAACCTAGCGTCAGTACAAACGGATCGTGAGAATTTCCAAAGTGCCGGAGAGCTTTATCAGAAGATTCTCAAACACGACGGGGAGTCGACTGATGCGCTGGAAGGACTAGCGTATTCGTACTTCAGGACCGAGGAGTTCGGGCAGGCTCGCGCGACTTACGAACAACTCACGAAACTGGATGAGGATTCGTATGAACCTTGGTACAACCTCGGCTTCGTCTGCTGGAAACTCAACGACGCCTCAGCCGCCGCCAATGCGTATGGCAAGGCCGCGGCGATTGACCCGGAAGCATCCGACTGCCAGTTGAACCTCGCAGCGGCCCTGCGCGAAAGCGGCGACGAAGACGCGGCCTTGAAGATCTATCGCCAGATTCTGAAATCCGATCCGCAGTGTGCCCCGGCGCTGTACATCCTCGCCAACGCGAGCGAACAAGAGAACGATTGGTCAGGCGCGATAGGCTACTACGATCGCCTTGCCGAGGTGACTGACAAAGCGGAGCCTCTGTTCCGGGTGGCGGTAGCGCTGCAGAACAGCGAGAACTACGACCTGGCCGGCGAAGCGTACAAGAAGTGTCTGAATCATCGGTCCGACTGGAAGGACGCTTGGCTCAACCAGGGCATCATCTGTCTTAGCCAGAAGGCCCACGAGGACGCGGCGAAGTCGTTTGAAAAGGTTCTCGAAATTGACGCCGACGACAGCGAGGCTTTGATCGGCCTGGCTTCGGTGCTGGTCGCGGAAAAGAACTACGATCGGGCGAAGGAGAGCTACGCGCATCTAGCGAAGGTTCGACCGGACTCGGCTGAGATTCAGTTCAACGCCGGTTTGCTATTGCAGAAACTGGAAGGCCCGGAAAAGGCAATCGACTACTACCGAGCCGCGATCGAACTCGATTTCAACTTGGCCCAGGCCCACCTTAACCTGGCTGCGGCGTTGCAGGCGACGAACAACGAAGAAGAGGCCACGCAAAGCTTCGAACGCGCGGTTGCGCTTAAGCCGCAATTGGCAAAGGGCTACTTCGCGCTCAAGCCGATGGGCCGGAAGGCAGCCCCGGCGGTCCAGTAGTCCGCTTGTTCGGCCGGGCAGGGGAGAATGCCAGCGCGTCGTCGAGTTCGAATCGCAGGGTTGCGCCCGGCGCCAATACAAAGGCCACCCCTCAGCGGGGTTCAGTTTCTACGGCTTCGCGCATAGATCCCCGCGACGGTGCGTGCGGCCGTCTCTAGAATCGGTCTACTTAAAGTGTGAGAATGCTCTAAGGCCGGCGGGGAACGCAGCCGATCTTATCCGTGCGATGAACGTACTGCTGTCGTCGGCCGGTCGGCGCGTCTCTCTTTTGCGGCTATTCCAGGAGGCGCTGCAGCGTTCTCGAGTATCTGGCCAGGTTGTCGCCGCGGACGCCTCAGAGCGCGCACCTGCCGCCTACTTCGCCGATCGGTTCGTTCAAGTCCCACGCTGCAGCGAGGCTGACTTCATGGCGAAGGTCTTGGAGACCTGTCGGCGCGAAGAAATTGGTCTTGTAGTTCCCCTGATCGACGCGGAACTTTCGGCATACGCTCGCGTTCGTGAGCAGTTTCGACGGCTTGGGATCTCGATTTCCGTTTCAAGTCTCGAAACCGTAGAATTCACGGCCGACAAAGCCGCGACGCACGACTGGCTTGTGGCGGCGAGCTTTCCTGTCCCTCTGCAGACCCGTGTCGCCGCCGGCCAGCGAGTCCCTGCCGATCTCGATCGCTCGCTGCCGCTTGTCGCGAAACCACGAATCGGAAGCTCGTCCATCGGCGTTAGGTTTCTGCGCGAACCAGGTGACATCGAGGGCTTCGTCGCGGTCGGCGATACGGTGGTCGAGGAACTTTTGGAGGGCGACGAGTACACGGTCAACGTCTACATCGACCGCGCCGGCCGCGCTGTGTACGCGGTGCCCCATCGTCGAACTGCTGTCCGTGGCGGCGAGGTCAGCAAAGCTGTTACGTCAAATCGCCAAGACATCATTCAGCTAGCGTCCTCGATCGTTGAACATTTACCGGCGGCTTATGGCCCGATCAACGTCCAAATTTTCGCTTGTAAGAGTGGGGAGTTGAAAGTGACCGAGATCAACCCGCGTTTCAGCGGCGGATATCCTCTGGCCGAGCGGGCCGGAGCTAGATTTCCCGAATGGCTGATCGACGAAGCCCGAGGCGAGTCGCTCGCGCGGGTTCGACCCGACTGTCAAGACGGAGTATCGATGTTGCGATTTGACCAAGAGGTTTTCGTGGATGGCGCTGGAAACTTACTAGCCCGCACTTCTCACCACCTGACGGCGAAAGCGCACGATAGGTGCGCTACTACTTCGTTGGGCTCGGTCGCCGTGCTCGACGGACCGTCAAGTACGCCTCCGCGCGCCGACCGTCGCCCGCCTCGTATTGACGCACCTCTCACGCACTTTCGCTCGCCACGTGGTGAGAAATGCGGGCCAGCATCGGAGCGAGGACATGCGGAGGGTTTTAGTGTTTAGCCGCGACCTCAGCAGTAGATTCTCGGAATACAACGTTTTCGTATTCGACCTAGACGACACGCTCATTCTGGAGCGCGACTACGTGCGTTCCGGATTCCAAGCGGTTGGCCGCTACTTGTGGCTTCGCGAGGGAATCAGTGGATTCGCTGAACAGGCCTGGCAGCTTTTCATGCTTGGCCGCCGTAGCGAAATATTTGATGAAGTGCTTTTGTCGAGAGGAATGAGCCCCGACCGAGAGCTAATCGATGAGCTCGTTGCGGTCTACCGAACGCATCGCCCGCGCCTCAAACTTCTGCCCGATGCTGTGGAATTGCTGCCGTTCCTCAAGAAGAGCGGAGGTCGCCTGGCGCTGATTAGCGACGGCCCGGCGGTTAGCCAGCGTGCCAAGCTCGGTGCTGTCGGCCTTGAAGCCTGCTTCGACTCGATGGTCCTCACAGGCGACTACGGCGAGACTTTTCGAAAACCCGGCCGACCAGCGTTTGAATGGGTGCAGCACTTCTTGAACGCTGATCCGGGCGAGATGGTCTACATTGCTGACAATCCGCTCAAGGACTTCATGGCTCCTGTTGAGCTTGGCTGGGGCGCGGTGCGAGTTCGACGCCCGAAGGGGATTTACTCCCATATTGACCGTACGAGTGAGGTCCCCGAAATCAGTAGTTTGTTCGAGCTACCGCTGACGAGGCGTCCAGTGGCGAAGCCGAGCGTGTCGGCCCCCAGCGGCAGACCGGCGAGCGAGCATGTTGCCGCCAGGGTTGCCTACTGAGACGGGCTCGCGGGCTCGTCCAACAGAGTTGCGAGTCCCAGGGTAGCGCCGGTTACCGCGCCCGCGCCTACCGCGGTCACCACGGCGATGCTGGCCGTATTCCCGAGGCCTCCGATGCTCCATCCACCCTTCGATGCCGCGCCGCTGGCACCTTTTGTGTTTCGATTTCTAGCGCGACGGTTGGGACGACGGCGACGTGTAGCCGTATCTCCGCTTGGCCGCTGATCCGCCTGATTTCTCGTTTTCCGGGGTTCCTGCCGTTCGATGGCCTGAGGCATTGCCGCAAGTGTCGCCGTCGTAGCGAACGAGCCCGCCGGCACCGTCACTTGCTCGTCAGACGGGCCGTTGATTATGACGTCGCCCTCATAGGCCGCGACCCACAGGTCGCCATCCTTTTCCGCGACGACGAACCAGGCCTCGGTTGTGTCGGCGGGTTCTATCGTTCTGCCCCCTACGGCAACAGTTCGCCTAGCCGAACCAACCGCGCCTGCGGTCACTTCAACTGTGTCGTCACGGAAGTAGACCACGCTCGACGGACGAACTTCTAGCCGGCCCTCTACGTCGCTCTGAAACAACGCTACGGAATCATGCGCGGTATGCAGCCGATCTCCTGAGGCCACGCCAGCTCCTGACGGCAGCGCGACATCATTGATCCAAACTGTTCCGATGGCGGTCATCGGACGTAGCTTCTGTTCAGCCGGCAACGGTGTGGCGAGTAGCGAAACGGTCAGTGACGTAGCAACTAGAAATTTCATCATTCATCTAATCGACAGGATTCGCTATCGCTCTTAGCGGCGGTGGTATTCGGCCGCTGACCGGTCGATTTGCGCCGCGCTGAGGCGACCTAGCGGAATCCGCAAAGCGCTGATTCTAAGTTGCTTCCAGGTGTGCCTACGATTTGGTGGCGAAATTGCCTGCAACGTCTTCGAAAGGATTATAGAAATGCAATCCGCAAAGGCAGCGCTTCTGATACTGATCTTGGCAATTACCCCATTGGCGGTATTGTGCGGCGGTAGCCACTACCGCGCTCGCGGCACCAGCTACGGCTCGCATGGCGCTTACTGCGATCTGGGCCACTACCGCGTGCACCGCAGCTATCACCGTCGCTGCAAATCTTGCGCTCACTACTACGGGTATCACTCCCGCGGGCGCAGGTACTAGCCAGCGAAGTTTTGCCAGGTTTATCAGAAGTCCGCGTTGCCGGGAGTGCGAGGAAACGGAATCACGTCGCGTATGTTGGCCATTCCCGTGACGTAGCTGATCGTTCGCTCGAACCCTAGGCCGAAACCGGCGTGCGGTACCGTTCCGTAGCGGCGCAGATCGCGATACCAGCCGTAGTCCTCTTTCTTCATGCCGCATTCCTCGATGCGCCTGTCTAACACCTCCAGCCGCTCTTCGCGCTGACTGCCGCCGATAATCTCGCCGATCCCAGGCGCTAAGACGTCCATCGCCGAGACCGTCTTTTCGTCTCCGTCGAGGCGCATATAGAACGCCTTGATCTGTTTCGGGTAGTTGGTGACGACAACCGGCCGGCCAACATATTCTTCCGTGAGATAGCGCTCGTGTTCCGACTGTAGGTCTACACCCCAATGGATCGGGTATTCGAATTTCTTCGTCGCTTTCTCAAGCGCCGCTGTTGCTTCGGTGTAAGTCATGCGCTCGAACGGTGAGTCGATCACTTTCTCCAGCCGTTTGATGCACTCTTTGTCGATGCGCTGCTCGAAGAAAGCCATGTCGTCCGGCCGCTCCTCGAGTACGGCGCGGAAGATGTATTTCAACATCGCCTCGGCGAGATTGGCGTTGTCGGTCAAGTCAGCGAAGGCCGTCTCGGGTTCGATCATCCAGAACTCGGCCAGATGGCGGCTGGTGTTGGAGTTCTCCGCCCGAAACGTCGGCCCGAAGGTGTAGACGTTGGTCAGCGCCAGGCAGTAGGCCTCGACGTTGAGTTGTCCCGAGACGGTCAGGAAACTTTCGAGGCCGAAAAAATCTTGGCTGAAGTCGATGGCCCCGATTTCGTCTCGCGGCAGGTTGGCGAGATCGAGTGAGCTAACACGAAATAACTCGCCCGCGCCCTCGGTGTCGGAGGTGGTGATGATTGGCGTATGGATCCAAAAGTATCCGCTCTCATGGAAAAATCGGTGGACGGCGTGCGCAAGACAATCGCGAACCCTCATGACGGCGCCAAATGTATTGGTACGAGCTCGCAGGTGGGCGACGGTTCTCAGATACTCAAAGGTGTGCCGCTTAGCCGACACCGGGTACGTGTCGGGATCGTCGACCCAACCCACGATTTCAACGCTGTTGGCCTGAATCTCGAAGTTCTGGCCCTTGCCTTGAGATTCAACCAGTTGCCCGGTTACCGCGACCGAACAACCGGTGCTGAGATGGAGAATTTCACTGTCGTAGTTCGCCAGATCATTTTGAGCGACAGCCTGAATCGTATCGAAACACGAGCCGTCGTGGATTTGAATAAACGAGAGTCCGGCTTTTGAATCGCGCCGCGTGCGAACCCAGCCCTTGACCGTGACCTCGGTCCCGGTACTGACCTGACCCGCGAGGAGTGCGCCGATTGAGTGCTTGGCCATAACCTATAGTTTGATGGATCAGGAACCTGTGGATAACAATGTCTAAGCTCCGCGTCGCAGTATTATTCGGGGGACGCTCGGGAGAGCACGAAGTTTCCGTTCGATCGGCGGCGTCGGTGGTCGCCGCGCTTGACCGCTTGCGCTACGAAGTCATCCCATGCGCAATCACGAAAAGTGGGGAATGGCTTGGCGCAACAGCCTCGTCGAAGCTGTTGCCCTTGGGGGAATGCGGGCCAATGTCTACGGAGATTAATCCCCACTTTTCACTGCAGCCCGGTGCCTCGAGCGGGTTTGATTTAGTCTTTCCGGTGCTCCACGGCACGTTTGGCGAAGACGGCACGCTACAAGGCTTTCTCGAACTGGCGGGGGTCCCCTATGTGGGGTCGGGCGTGTTGGGTTCAGCCTGCGGCATGGATAAGGACGTGATGAAGCGGCTATTTCGTGAGCGGGGGCTGCCAACCGCCGACCACATCTGCGTGCTTCGCGGCGCCCACCGTGAAAGTGTCGAACGGATTGAACAACGATTTGAATATCCGCTCTTCGTGAAACCGGCAAACCTGGGCTCGTCAGTTGGTATTTCTCGTGTGGCGGATCGAGAGGAGCTGGTTGCGGCACTCGAGCTGGCGGCGGGGTTTGATCGAAAGATCATCGTCGAAGCCGAAGTCTTGGGCCGCGAGATCGAGTGCTCCGTCTTGGGTAATGATTCGCCGCAAGCATCGCTGCCGGGAGAAATCGTCACTCCCCAGGGATTCTATGACTACGAAACGAAGTACATCACTGACGCCGCGGAGTTAGCGATTCCCGCCGATTTGACCGACGAACAGGTCAGCGAAATTCAGCGCGTGGCCATTGAGGCATTTTTGGCGGTCGAATGCGGCGGCCTCGCTCGCGTCGATTTCTTTCTTGAGGATGCAAGCGGGCGGACTTTGCTCAACGAGGTGAACACCATGCCGGGCTTCACGTCAATCAGCATGTACCCGAAGCTGTGGGCAGCGACCGGGCTTCCCTTTTCCGCGCTGTTAGACCGCCTAATCGAGCTAGCGATCGAGCGCCACGAACAGCGCCTGCAGACCCGCTTCGAGCTGTAGAAGCCCGCTACGGTCGCTTTGGCCGGCCCGAAACGCTACACTGACGAGCGTGAAGATACTCGCGAGTCTGTTAGTTTGTTCCGCCGCATGGGCGTCGTCAATCGTCGAGGTTCGCAACGGCAATGTGCAAGAAGCGATCGACGCGACCCCGCCATATGGGACGGTCGTGGCCGATCGCACTAAGCAACTCGCAATCGACACGACGATAAAAATCACCAAGCCTCTTACCCTGATCGGCCTCAACGCGAAACTCAAGCCCGACGTCGGCCGCACTCCCATCCTCGAAGTTTTGTCTGAAAACGTTCAGATTCGAGAGTTCGTTCTCGAAGGTAATAACGACACCGTTCCGCAAGAGACTCGTGCGCCTCTGATTGTCGTCCGCCGCGGCCGCTTTTTGATCGAGAACGGCGAAACGAACAACAGTTCCAAGGACGGCGTGATGATTACTCCGCTGAAGGAATACGGCGACATCGAGCACGGCGTCGTCCGTAACCTGACGGCTCACAACACAATTCGCGACGTCGTCTCGATCGGCGGCGGTGGCGACGAAGGCTTGTTCGTTAGGCACCTGGTCGTTGAGAATATTCGTTCCTATGGCTCATTGCTGCGCGGCCCCGCGGAGGTGTCGGACGGCTCTGAATACATCACGGTTAGAGATATCTATGCGGAATCGTGCGCCTATGGCATCGATGTGCAAGATCACGGCGACCCAGCGCAAATCAATCGCAATATATTGATCGAGGGCATCCACGTCAAGAACACGCCGATTGCGATTCGCACGGCCAACCACGACTTTGGCCATCACGGTCTGACCGTCCGCAACATTGCGGGTAGCGACTGGCCGGACAACAACCGCTTCTCGCCGGTCGACATTCGCAATACACGTGGCCTGGTGCTTGAGAATGTGAAAATTGACGGCTGCCCCGCGCGACCGCCGGTATTCATTCAGCAGAGCAGCGATGTAACGCTGCGAGACATCACGATCTACGATTGCGAGCGCGACGGTGCGGCGGTTCTTCTCGAGGATGTTGACCACGTGCTGGTTGACAACTTAGTCGTGTCAGGCGACAAGCAGCCGAAGGAGGGTCTGCGTTACAGCATCACAGCCGATCGCGAATTTTCAGGTCTACGCATTCGAAACGTGCTTGCTGAGGACGTACGCGATATGGGAATCGTTCTTCACAACGCGAGTAAAACGGGGAGCCTGACGTCCGGCTGGATAGCCGACAACTTGGCGATTGTCAAAGTAAATGCTGACGATCGGATGGCCGCGCGGACCAGAGGAAACTTGGTTCCGACGCCCTAGCCCGTCCACTGCCCGCCTTGGTCGGGCGGATCTTTCGAGGGAGAAACTTGAGATACCAGAGCGGCGAGGTTGCGCTTCGCTGAACCGAGGCGGCGCGGCTCGGTACCGGGAAAGATTTAGCTTGGTACGGGACAGGCAACACGAGGGTTCGTCAAGGTGGAGAGATTACGCGATCTCATGTGCCCGTCCCCGCCCGAAAGTCCTTCGACCTGCTGTCTATCATGAAGTGAATGGGTCTCTTCGACGACGAACCGTTTTATCGAATCGGCAAACTCCCCGACTATGTTTTTGCCGTAATCAATGAGATGCGCGCGAAGGCCCGCAGCGCCGGCCTCGACGTGATCGACCTCGGCATGGGCAATCCCGACGGCGCAACGCCCAAAGTCATCGTCCAAAAACTTGCCGAGGCCGCCCGCGACAAGCGTAACCACCGCTACTCGTTGTCACGAGGAATCCCGCGCCTGCGCGAAGAGATCTGCAAACGCTATAAGACCAACTACGACGTCGACCTCGACACGGAGACGGAGGCTATCGTCACGATGGGCGCGAAGGACGCGTTGGCGCACCTGACCTTCGCCGTGATCGGCCCCGGTGATCCGGTTGTCATGCCCGACCCCTCGTACCCGATCCACCAATGGGGCGTGGTCATGGCCGAGGGCAAGCAGGTCGCATTGCCGATGCCAACCCCTGAAGAGTTTCTCAATCGGCTTGAGGATCTCTACAAAAAGAAAACCAAGAAACCAACGATGATCTTGGTTTCGTTCCCGCACAACCCGACGACGCACTGTGTCGAAAAGGAATTTTTCGAAACCCTCGTCGCCATGGCGCACAAGCACGGCACGATGATTGTGCACGACTTCGCCTACTCTGACTTCACCTTTGACGGCTACCGCGCACCATCGCTACTTGAGGTGCCCGGAGCGAAAGAAGTTGGAGTTGAAATTTTCTCGATGTCGAAGAGCTACAACATGGCCGGCTGGCGCGTGGGTTTCTGCGTCGGTAACCGGAAGATGATCAGTGCCTTAGGACGCATCAAAAGCTACCTCGACTACGGAATGTTCCAGCCCGTCCAGATTGCGGCGATTATCGGCCTGCGCGAGTGCGAAGAGTTCACGCGTGAAAATGCGGCCTTCCACCAGAAGCGCCGCGACGTACTGATCGACGGATTGGCGAAGGGTGGCTGGGAGGTTGAGCCGCCCAAGGCGACCATGTTTGTCTGGGCGAATATACCGGAACGCTACGCCTGGGCGGGCTCACTCGAATTCGCGAAGCTCGTGCTCGAGCGCGGGCTTGTAGCAGTGTCACCCGGCATCGGCTTCGGCCCGACCGGCGAGGGCTATGTGCGATTCGCCCTCGTCGAGAACGAGCAGCGGATCCGACAGGCAACGCGGGGTATTCGCAAGCTGTTGCGCGACTAGCGAAACGGAATCACCGTAAGCCGGGTCAAACCAGTATTCAACGTGACTCGTCGAAGTCTACTCTCGGTCACCGTCGCCTGCGCCGCCGCCCCTCTTCGTGCGCAGTCCGTCGATAGTGTCGTCGCGGCTATCGAGCTGCGCTATAACCGCCTCGCAACGATGCGCTCTGAGTTTGAGCAGTCAATGGAGTATGCCGGGCGGCGGCGTCTCGTCGAGTCCGGAACGCTGTATCTACGCCGCCCCGGCAAAATGCGTTGGGACTACAACCAACCCGAAGGAAAAATCGCGATCGGCGACGGCGAAATGTTCCGCATGTACAACCCCTACACGAACCAGGTGCGCCAGATGAGAGTCGACGAGACAGCCGACCTACGCGCGCCACTTTCATTCTTACTTGGACGCATGCGGCTCAAGCGGCAGTTTAGAAACTTGCGCATCCAAGCCAAAGACGGCGAGGGTGTTCTAGTCGCCGACGGCCGCACGGGTAAGGAATACTATTCGACAGTAGAGTTCGCCTACGACCCGGCCGACTTCCGCTTGCGCAGAATCAAGGTCTATGGCCGCGACGATTCCGTCAACACGTTCCAGTTCAAGAACGAAATAGTGAACCCTACGCTAGGTCTCGACCTCTTCGAATTCCGCTCGCCCGAAGGCGCGGAAATCCTACCGGTTAGTGCCTATGGCGGTTCCTCGCCTCGCTAACCCGAACTAGTCCTGCCCTTCAACCCGCACGGTCTCTAAGAACACTGGCAGTATCGGAACGTCTTCCATCGGACCGCGCCAACTGGTCTGCACCGCCGATATTCTCTCGACGAATTTCATGCCCTCGATCACACGTCCAAATACCGTATAGCCAAAGCGCCGGGCGCCACGGTTTAGATTGGCGTTGTCTTTAAGGTTGATGAAGAATTGCGACGACGCCGAATCCTTCTGCCACGGGCGCGCCATTGCAACCGTGCCGCGTAAATTTGGCAACCCGTTCTTGGTCTCGATTTTGACCTCGGCGAAGGTGGGCTTTAGCTCAAGCTCGGGCGTAAATCCGCCGCCTTGAACCACGAAGTTTTCGATCACACGATGAAAGACGGTGTCGTCGTAGAACTTGGCGTCGACGTAGGCCATAAAATTCTCAACCGTCTTCGGTGAGTGTTGGGGAAACAGTTCAATCCGAACGACGCCCTTCGACGTCGTCAGCACCACCACGGGCCCCGTCACCTCACTCGGATCGACGTCCTCGCTAGCGGCGAATCCGGTGCCGACGATGAGCAATAACGCCAAACAAATACGCATCGATGTCCATCAGTTTACTTCGTTTGCGGCGTCGAATCATCTGATACGGTGATGGGGTCTCAGGTAGCAACATTGTCGCGGCCACGAATCGGCATTTCCGCTTGTCTTATGGGTGAAGAGGTGCGCTACGACGGATCTCATCGCCGCCAAGATCACATCCTCGAGTACTTCGCTGACCGCGTTGAATGGGTGCCGGTTTGCCCAGAGGTCGAAGCCGGTATGGGCGTTCCGCGCGAGACGATCGAGTTGGTCTCGACTCTTGATGGTTTGCAATTGCTCGGCACGAACTCTGCGAAAAATCATACGAAAGTAATGCGGGCGTGGTCGGCAAAACGCTTGGAAGAACTCGAAGGAATCAGTGGCTACGTGCTTAAGGCGCGTTCGCCGAGTTGCGGTCTGCGCGATGTCTCGGTAAAAGGTCTCGACAATTTAAAAAGTGGAATGTTCGCCTCGGCGCTAATGGTTCACTTTCCGAATTTGCCAATCGTTGGAGATGAAGAACTCGCCGCCCCGCAATCGCTCGCTGATTTCGAACTGAAAGTCAGAGCTTATGCGTTGCTTTAATCGCAAAATACCGGCCCCCTGACCGTTGGGTTGAGGGAATGGCTTTGGTGCGTTGTCTATGGCATTTTCACCGAACGCGTAGACCGGCAATTGACACGCCGGCCGCGGCTGCGGGGTCGGAAAGAACGTCGACCTAGAGGTCGACGCCGCCCGCCGGAGGTGTCAAGTCTCAAGACATCGTATACACTTTGCTTCGCTGTTTGTTCTCCCAAAAAAGCGAGCAGACTGGAAACATGGAGCTTAGCTCGGGCGTCGGGACGAACAATGGGCCAACAACACGCGGCGCTAGTGGAACCGACTGAAAGGACTACAAGATTCGCTATGTCAAGGCTCGGTTCCGCCGACTCGCTGTAAGGCCTTGACATAGCGAATCTTGTAGTCCGAACATTTGCATCGCCGTGTGTTGTCAAAGTGTATACGATGTCATGAGACTGTACACCGGAGGCGCGCGCCACAATACCTCCGCGAGGGTGACTGCAGCGGTGTCTAGAATCGGGCTGCCTAGATCGTGAAAATGCTCTAGCAGGTGCCCAAGGCGTCGGCGAGTTTCTTTGTAATGGCTACTGCTTTCGCGTCTTCGTGCTGGCGTCCTACGATCTGGACTCCTATGGGCAGCCCTTCTGCTGAGCGGCTGACCGGTGCGGTAGCGGCGGGATTACCCATCAAATTAAAGACCTGGCTGTAGACGAAATTGTTGGGATAGGTGACCGTTTGGCCGTCGATGTTCCACTCGCGTTGGCCGTGGCGGAAGGCCGGTGTTGCGGCTACTGGGCAGAGCAGGATGGGGTAGTCTTGCATTTGCTCTATGAGCTTGAGGCGGAGTTGGTCTTGTGTTACCCAACCCCACAGGAGGTCTTCGTAGCTTGTGTTCGATTCCTCCTCGACAGATGCCATCGCTTCGTACGACAGCGGGTGGAGTTGGTAGTCCTTTGGAGTCGAGGATTTGATGAGCGTCGTCAGGCAAACACCGAACATGAGCCACCAGGTTTGGGGCGCTTTCGCAAGCCCTTTGAGTTGGACTTGCTCGACTTGGAAGCCTTGCTCGGCGAGGGCCTGAGCGGCAGTCCGGACCGCTTGGCGGGTTTCAGGCGTGGCCGGTGTTTCCCAGGCATCGTCGAACCAGCCGATTTTGGTTTGGCGCAATTCTTCTTCGGTCGGCGCTTGAACCGAGACCGGGGCGGACGATGGGTCGCCGGGGTCGGGACCGGCGGTGATTTCGAGCAGGAGTTCGAGGTCTTCAGCGGTCTTGGCCATGGGGCCTACTAGACCGAGCGTGGTGGACGGTCCGGCGCAGGCGGGCCAATGGCCGACTCGGGAAATGACTCCGGGGGTGGGCTTGAGGCCGTAGAGTCCGCAGAAGTGGGCGGGGACTCGGACGGAGCCTCCGCCGTCACTGCCGAATCCAGCGGCGGAGCAGCCCGAGGCGATGGCCGCTGATTCGCCCCCGCTCGAACCGCCGGGAGTGTAGTCCGGGTTGATGGGTGAATTTGTGCGGCCGTAGAGATGGTTGTCGGTCTCGTATGCCATCAGGAACTCGGGGACGTTGGTTGTGCCGAGGACGATCGCGCCCTCGGATCTGAGCTTTCTAACCAGCGTGGCGTCTTGCTGGGCGACTTCACTCTGTCGAGTTTTTGATCCGCACTCCAGACGGAAGCCCTTTGCGGCGATTGAGCTTTTGATAGTGATCGGGACGCCGTGGAGCCGGCCTAGATTCCCGCCGTCACGGACCTTTGTGTCTGCTCTTAAGGCCTCTTCGCGAGCACGGTCGGCTTGGAGATCGGTGATCGCGTTGAGTCTTGGGTTGACGGCTTCGATTTGACTGAGGTGGGCCTCAACAATTTCGCTCGGTAGTGATTCGCCGGAGTGGACTAGGCGCGCGAGTTGGCCTGCGCCTTGCGACGTGAAATCGGACATTGGGGTAACGATAGCAGCGGACAACGTAAGGCCGAAGCGTCGATCCCAGACAAACGCCGGAGAGAACACGTGCGAGTGGAAAATCATTGGGCGATGCGTTTCGTGCACAGGCTCCAATAGTTCATTGCCATGGCTCTCGGCTTCCAGCCCGTCGCGCACGCGACGAGGTGATGAATAGTGATGGATCGCTATCGCCCGATTTGGCTAGTTTCAACTCGCGATGAAATCAATGCTAGAATTCCGCAAGCTCAATGTCAGAGGCGCGCGAACGAATCATCCTACTGCTGGCCGCCATTTCGCTGGTCGCGTTGGCCGCCGCTCTCACTGGTAGCGCCATCCTGTTCAGCACGTGTGTGAGTCTGTGGATCGGACTTGGTTTCGCGTTGGCCTACGTGGGGCACCTGCGGCGTCTGTCGGTGAGCCTAACTCTGGTGGCGACGTTCTTGGCATTAACTGCGCTATTCGCGGCAGCATCTCTCATCCACAACGCGGACTCCCCGCTGAAAATCGCCCTTGGTTTGCCGCTACAAACGGCTCTCTTCGTTTGGATCATCTGGCCATTGGGAGGAGTCATGGCTGTGTTGCATGTCTTCACGTTCGACAAGCTGCTGTTGCCCGCCCAAACCGTCGAAAACATCAGAGCGCGATTCGGTAGGTCGCACGGTCAGTAGCTGATGCCCATCGCCGATTCGCCAATCATCGCGTTTTGTGTGGTCGCGTATCTCGTGGCCTGCCTCGGGGTTGGTTTATGGGCGATGCGCAAGACGAAAACGGCTGCTGACTTCTTTGTGGCCGGCCGCAGCCTGGGTCTCTTCGTCACCGTGATTGCCGGCGTCTCTAGCATCATGAGCGGATTTGGTTTCGTCGGCGGTCCGGGACTGGTCTACGAATCGGGAATCAGTTCGCTGCATATGTGCCTGGTTGGCGGGTTCTCGGGCGCTTGGTCGTGGGTGATCATCGGCAAGCGCATGCGGCTGCTATCGGAAGTGGCGACGGTTTATACGCTGCCCGAAGCGATCGAGATTCGATATGGAGGGCGCGCGCCACGACTGGTGATGGCGATCGCTGTTCTGCTCGGCGTGATTGGTTATCTCGGAACGCAGGTGATGGCGATCGGTCTTGTATTGCAAGCCGTGCTGGGTGTCAGCCTACCCGTGGCGATGCTGATCGGGTTGGGCGTACTTGCCTTCTATTCGATCGCCGGAGGAATTATTGCCGGCGTCTATACAGATCTTTTTCAGGGCGTGCTCATGATCTTCGCCGCCATGGGCATTTTTTACTACGTGCAGCAGTTGACCGGCGGACTATCTGAGATCACTCGAACGCTTTGGCAGGTCGATGGGGAGTATATGAGCCCGTGGGGCACACGAGGAGCCATCGCAGCGCTGAGTTGGTACTTCCTATTTGTAGTCGGCAACGTAGGCCAGCCGCACGGTGTGATGACGAAGTCGCTGATGATGCGTAATATCCGCGATCTCAAATGGGCTCCGCTGCTGGCCTTCGCGGCTGCTGCATTCCTGCCGATGCTGTGGATGAACATCGGACTGGCGATGCGCTATCTGGTCGAAACCGGCGCGCAGGAGCCGTTTGGAAACCCGGATCTAGCCGCGCCACTGTTTCTGCTGAATCACACGCCCGAGTGGTTAGCTGGTATGGTATTCGCGGCACTGTTGGCGGCGATCATGTCGACGGCGGACAGCTTCGTAAACCTCGGCGCGGCGGCGATTGTACGCGACATCCCCACAGCCATTTACGGCAAGCCACCGGGCAAACAACTGGAGGGTTCACGCCTCGTCAGTGGCGGACTGCTACTGATCTCCGCGCTCTTCGCCTTGTATATGGATAACCTCGTTGCCCTACTGGGGTCGTTTGGCTGGGGGACGTTTGCCGCCGCAATTGTTCCGTCCGCGGCGATCGGGTTCAACTGGAAGCGAGCGACCGCTGCCGCCTGCGTAAGTTCTGTGAGCATCAGCGTCGTAATGAATTTCGGTCTCGAAATACTTTCCCGCCACGGGATCTACAAGATTCCACACGGCATGGCTGTTGGCGCGTTATCTCTGTTCGTTTCGTTGGTGGTTTTCGTAGTGGTTTCATTCCTGACTGGTGACAAGGACGGCTCGCCAATTCCGCCGCACGTGAAAGCGGTGATGGAAGCGTAGTCGGCTTTTCGAGCCAGCCCGCACTTCGCGCGACGTTCTTGACACTGCTAAAATCGCTGCCGTGAAGCGCTTTGCATTGCTGCTCGTGTTGACCGCCGCGATTTGGCAGACTCTTGCCTGGACGCGCAACAATCCAGTCCCGGCAGACGAGTTCACGTTCGAGGCGTCGCGCCGCGGCTTTCAGCCGCTCGAACAGTCGGGGCCGCTCACTCGTGGCGATTTTGTGCGGCTGCTGCTGCGGCGTGAAGGCGACTTTCGCATCCCTCTGACGGTGAACTTTCGAGTTTGGCGACGCGCCGATCCTCCCGATCTTTGGAAACTCGGCTTGCCCGGCGTGATCAAGCTCGACGTTACCGACCAGATGCTGAGTCTTGAGCAGTCAGGCGGACCCGAAATTCTCGGCGCGGGTACGGTGTTCAGTCAGCCCCTGCTGGTCCGCAACCAAACCGATCGGCCACTCGACCTCCAAGCTAGCGCTCGACTCGGCGATTCGCTCGTCGGCAATCGCTTTCGTCTTAAACCGGGTTTGAACTTCTTCTCGCTGGGTCTGTCGGCCGACCGCCCCGGCAGCGCGGAGCTGACGGTCGCGTTTGGCGCGGGTGAAGAGTCGGAACCGGAGGATGATCTGCGTCGAGCGTCTTTCACGAGAATTATTGATGTGGTTGAGTGGGGCGTCCTACGCTTGAAGACCACCGAAAATGGCGATCCGGTTCACTCCCGCGTCACCGTGTTCGGCGCCGATGGACTCGCGTACGCGCCTAGCGACGGGACGCTCTCGAAGATCACTTGGACCGCCGGCCAACCGTTTTTCTACAGTAAGGGCGAGCATGAGCTGCGACTTCCGGCCGGTAGCGCGAAGATCTCGGCCGTTCGCGGCTTTGAGTACACCCCGGCGGAGACTACTGTCGAGATCCGGCCGGGGGACACGAGCGCGATCGAGGTGCCGATCGAGCGCTTCTCAAATCTAGCTGAAAAGGGCTGGTACGGCGGAGACGATCACATCCACGCCAATTACAACGACCATGAGTTCATTACGCCCGAGGACGTACTCACGCAATCGCTTGGCGAAGATCTCAACGTGGCCAACCTGATGGTCGCCAACTCCACGGGCGCACAGGTGCATGACGCGGCCTACTTTGAGGGCCGCCCGCACGAGCTGAGCGAACGGAATCATCTACTGTATTGGATCGAAGAGATGCGCAATGCGGGCTCGTATGGGCACATGTGCTTGCCCGGTATCGAGCGC
The DNA here is from genome assembly GCA_965247305.1 of Bryobacterales bacterium. GTDB lineage: Bacteria > Acidobacteriota > Terriglobia > Bryobacterales > UBA6623 > CATQHP01. The sequence goes on from OZ252030.1 coordinate 2,254,813, forward strand.
CTGGTACACCCGCTTTACACCGGCTTTTCGGGGACTCCGCATGCCAACGACTATCCGCCCAACTACTTCCAGGCCAAAGCGGCGCAACAAGCGGGCGGCGTGGCAACGTACGCTCACCCGGGCTACAACTTCACCGACGATCCGAACACGATGAGTGCGAGAGAGCTGCCGGTCGATTTGGCACTGGGCGCGATCGAGGCGATGGATGTGCTTAGCAACTCAAACGAAGCCGCCGCCGTGCCGTACTGGTACAAGCTGCTCAATACCGGGTTGCGTTGCGCCATTTCGGGAGGCAGTGACAGCTTCACCAATCGGCGCCACCACTGGCTGCCCGGGGGCCAGCGGGTGTACGTCCATACCGGGGGCGAGCTCGACTATCGCCGCTGGATCGACGGGTATCGCCGCGGCCGTAGCTTCGCGACCAACGGCCCGTTGCTGAAATTCACCGTGAACGGTGAGTTGCCCGGGACCGACTTCGAGTTGCGAAGTGGCGAAGAGCTTAGGGTCGAAGCCTCAGTCGAATCGCTCGTCGCGCTCGACGCGTTAGAAATCGTCGTGAACGGGAATGTCGTCGCCTCGGCGGATGGCCCGTCGAAAAAGCTGACGGTTGCGCACGAACTGAGGCTCGACGAAGGCTCGTGGATCGCGGCCCGCGCCCGGGGGCCGTTCGATCCGCTACTGGTTAACGACGACAACGCGTTTGCGCACTCGAGCCCTGTCTACTGCAAAGTGGACGGGCGTTCGGTGGGCAACTCCGACGACGCCCGTTTCTTTATAGCTTGGATCGATAAATTGATCGAGCGAGCCGAAGAATCCAAACGTTTTGCCGACGAAATGCAGCGTCGCGAAACCGTGGAGCTGTTTCAAAAAGCGCAGGATTATTACCGCGGAATTGCGGGTCCGTAGCGGAAATGCGGACTAGTCGACGGCAAACCCTGAGCCGGCGTACTTGTATTCCTCGCGAGGCGGGCTGAATATATCGAGAACCCTGGCGCCGCGAGGCCCGGCGCGGAGGCCATGACTGAGGCCCCCTGGAGTGCGCCAGAAGTCACCAGCTTTGACGGCGATTTCAGCGCCTTCCTGAATTCGTACCCCGTCTCCCTCAAGCATCACGCCCCACTGTTCCTCCGGATGGGAATGGATCGTACCGCTGGCGTTTGGTTCAATCGTGACGACCGAGAGCATCGCCTGGTCACCGGGAAATATTCGGGCCGTCAGCCCAGGCGCTAAGTCACGTTCAATGCCCTGCCCTGAATCGTTCAGATTGAAGAATTCGTGGCGTTTATCCATGGGACCCCTAGCTGATGCACAAACGTTCGAAGTGATCGATCGCAGCTAATCCACAATCGCCTGATACGCCAGCCGCTTGAACTCGCGCCCGTATGAGACGCCGGTATAGGGGAGAATCTGCACCATGAAAATGGTGACCATCTCTTCGATGGGGTCAATCCAGAAGCGCGTCCCCGCGGCTCCGCCCCAGCGATATTCACCCTTGCTGCCGATCATGCCCGACTTTCCAGGTCCGCGATGCACCGCGAACGTTAGGCCAAAGCCCCAGCCGGGCCACAGTGTCCGCGCCACGCGGGGCATGTCGAGAGGCATGTGGTCGGCCCGCATCAGCTCGACGGACTTGCGGCTGAGTATTCTCGCTCCGTTCAACTCGCCGTTGTTGGCCAGCATTTGGCCGAAGCGCGCATAGTCCATCGTCGTTGAAACTAGGCCGGATCCGCCGCCAAGTCTCGTTGTTGGCTTCTTGTAGCTATCTTGGGCGCCCGCTGTCGAGCGGTGCACCGTCTTTTTGCCCTTGTCGAGGGTGTAGAGCACGGTGAGGCGATCCAATTTATCCTTCGGAACGTAGTAGGATGTGTCGCCCATTCCGAGCGGCCGAAATATGTTCTTGCTGAAGAACTCGTCGACCGGCACACCGGATACCGCTTCGACATACCTTGCGAGAACATCAGTCGAGTATCCGTACTGCCAGGTTGCCCCGGGCTGCTGGACGAGCGGCGCCTTGGCAATGCGCTTAACCATTTCCTCGAGAGTTTTCGCTTCACTGACGCCTGTTTTGGCGAAGTATGCCTCGCCGTCAGGAGCCTTGGCGCCCGCGTAGCTCAGCCCGGCGGTGTGCATGAACAAGTCCCGTACCGTGATCTGGTTCTCGGCCGGCACGGGGACGGAGCGGTCAACCGCCACCGTCATGTTCTTGAACTCGGGCAAATAGTTCGAGATCGGATCGTTGAGCGAGAAGTGGCCCTGCTCGTAGAGAATCATTGCCGCGACGCCGGTGATGGCCTTGGTCATCGAATACATCCGGAAAATCGCGCCCTTGGACATTTTCGTCCCCGCCTCCTTGTCCATGTCACCCCATGCATTGAAGTAACCGATCTTGCCGCGCCGGGCGATCAAACCGATGGCCCCGGAAAAATGACCGTCGGCGACGTGCTTGTCCATAGCCTGGTCGATGCGTTCGAGGCGCTCGGACGAAAGGCCAATTTGCTCGGGGTCGGTGGCCTGCATGTCGTCGAGCGCCGTAGCGGTTGACGAAAGCACAAGGAAAGAAACTGCCGTGGCGATTAAACGTTTCATGGAATTCTCCTAGGTCGGATGATTGTTTGTCAGGCCCTTGTATTGGGCGCGCGGCGATGGCGCAATTGTTCGGGTGAAGCGTTGCCAGCCATTATGACGGCTGGCGCGCGCCAGGGAGGCATCACCGAAAAATCAAGTTCCGCTTGCAATCCTCGCCGTGATTGTACTCTAGCCCGCGCCTCTCAGTGCGCCCCGAGGGCGCGGATCAGCAGTGGGGGAGGGACGCACGCAGGTAAGAGTTGGTAAGCATGGTAGCTGACGAGCGGTCTAGCCCGCATTTCTCACCACCTGACGGCGAAAGTACGCGATAGGTGCGCCACTACTTCGTTGCGCTCGATCGTCGTGCTCGACGGACCGTCAAGTACGCCTCCGCGCGCCGACCGTCGCCCGCCTCGTATTGACGCACCTCTCACGCACTTTCGCTCGCCACGTAGTGAGAAATGCGGTCTAGGCGGGCGAGCGGGTGGGCTGAAGCCTCGTGACAAAGCCGGCATAGGGCCGGTGAGCGAGTGGGCAGGCGGTAACGCGAGTGAAGCTTGAGCAGGCCTCGCAAGTGAAGTTGTGGACGCCGACCTCTCTGCGATTGAGGGCAGGCCGCGCCAATCGGGAAGCGAGCAACGCGAGCACCGCTTGGGTCCGCCGGGGTAGGGAGCATCGCATGGCAAGAAGGTGATACGGGGAATCGGGGGAGGTCCCGAGCGGAGGAGGTCGCGCCTCCAAGGTCGTCTTTCAGGGCGGCGGCCGCGGCGGGGAATCGGACAGGGTGATAGCAGCGGAGAAGCTGGGTAAGGCCGGCGGAGCAAAGCGCCCTGACTTCCGGCGTGCTTGTTCAACAACGAGAGGACGAGGTGATTGGCGATGAGTCTGACAACACCAGAAAAGATCCGGAAATTGCAACGCGAGCTGTATCGAAAGGCGCAGCAGGAGCCCAGTTTCCGCTTCGATCAGCTCTACGACAAGATATGGCGCGAAGACATTCTCGCTGACGCCTACGCGGTGGCAAGAGCCAACGGCGGGGCGGCGGGCGTGGAGAGGGAAACGTTCGAGCAAATCGAGACGGCGGGCCGAGAGGAGTGGTTGCAAGGCCTGCAAGAAGAACAACGCACGAAGACCTATCGGCTCCAGCCGGTGCGGCGGGTAACCATCCCAAAGCCCGCTGGTGGGGAGCGGCCACTCGGTATCCCGACCGTTCGGGACCGGGTGGCCTGCGCTAGCTCTAAACGGGGCCGCCGCCAAGCTGGTATTGGAGCCGATCTTCGAGGCGGACCTCGACCCGGAAACAGCAACTCCTCCCAACCTAAAGTCACCGCGCTCGTCCTCGACTCTACCCACCTGACGAGCGAAAGTGCGTGAGAGGTGCGCCACTACTTCGTTGCGCTCGATCGCGAGTGCTCGACGTACTGTCAAGTACGCCTCCGCGCGCCAACCTTCGCGCGCCTCGTATTGACGCGCCTCTCACGCACTTTCGCCGTCAGGTGGTGAGAAATGCGGGTTAGTAGCGATCGAGGGATTATCATAAGCCCATGCAGTTCGATCGGCGCGCGTTTCTCTCGATGGCCGCGATCCCGGCTTTGTCGCTGCGGGCCTATCCACAGGTTCGACGCACTCCGAATCTCGGCGTGAATCCGTTCACGCTCGGGGTCGCATCAGGCGAGCCATCGTCCGACGGATTCGTCCTCTGGACACGTCTGGCGCTTGACCCGCTCAACGCTGGCGGCATGCCTAACGAATCGATCGATGTGCGCTGGCAAGTCGCCGGCGACGATCAAATGCGAAAACTAGTCCGGACAGGCATCGCCGTGGCCGATCCGAGATTGGGTCACTCTGTGCACGTAGAAGTGGACGGCCTAGAGCCCGACCGTTGGTATTGGTATCGCTTTGTGGTCGGCGACGAAGAGAGCCCGATCGCCCGCACCCGCACGACGCCCGCTCCAGACGCCCAACCCGATCGGCTGCGGTTCGCATTCGCTTCATGCCAGCACTATGAGACCGGCTACTACACGGCGTTTGAACATATGGCCGCCGAAGATCCCGACCTGATCGTTCATCTCGGCGACTACATCTACGAAGGGCCCGCAAACATGAGGGTGCGGGCGCATCGCGGCGCTGAGATTAACTCGCTAGAGGATTATCGAAATCGCCACGCCCTCTACCGCACTGACCCCGACCTACAGCGAGCCCACGCCGTATGCCCGTGGCTGGTGACGTGGGACGACCACGAAGTCGACAACAACTACGCGGCGAGAATTTCCGAACAGGCGGACGTAGACGTTGACACGTTTCTTACACGCCGTGCCCACGCATACCAGGCCTACTACGAGCACATGCCGTTGCGCGCGGCGCAAATACCTCTCGGCGCGGATATGCGTCTCTATCGGGGATCATCGTACGGCCGTCTGGCCCAGTTCGCGGTTCTCGACACTCGTCAGTATCGAACCGATCAACCCTGCGGCGATCGCAACAAGAATCCCTGCGAGGGCGTCTTTGATCCCGAAGCGACTGTGCTTGGCGCGGAACAGGAAAAGTGGTTATTTGATTCGCTTGAGAAATCGCCGGCGGCTTGGAACGTCCTTGCGCAACAGATTATGATGGCTCGCGTCGACAGAGAGCCCGGCGACGAATTTAAAGTCAGCATGGATCAGTGGGGTGGCTACGACGCCAATCGGACTCGGGTTCTGAAATTTCTTGGGGAGGGCAAGACTTCCAACCCGGTCGTGCTGACCGGCGACATCCACGCAAACTGGGTCAACGATCTCAAGGTGGATTTCGACGATGAAAACTCACCGGCGGTCGCCAGCGAATTCGTAGGAACGTCGATCAGCTCGAGTGGCGACGGTAGCGCCCGCAGCGACTACGCCGACAGCATGTTGCGCGAGAATCCGTTCGTCAAACTCTATAACGCTCAGCGCGGTTACGTTAGTTGCGAGGTGACTCCCGAGAGATGGACATCAAGTTACCGCGTACTCGACTACGTATCGCGACGGGGCGCTCCGCGTAAGACCCTGGCGGAATTTGTTGTCGAAAACGGGCGGCCAGGGCCACTGCCCGCCTAGGGCGTGCTTTCGCCGTCAGGTGGTAAGAAGTGCAAACTAGAGCAATTTCGCTGATGCCATAGATCGTTCTCGAATAAAAAGCGGTGAAGCCGCCTATTTCTGGAGACTAGATTCCGCTGTCCAAAATCGGAGGCGCGACCGTAAAGGAGTGCGGTGGCGGAGCAGCTTTCTGGAATACGCTGAGTTGGGACCTGCTGATTATTCCTCAGCAGGTCCCAACTCATCTTTCCCAGTTATCCCTTCGCCACCGCACTCCTTTACGGTCGCGCCTCCGATTCTCACGGGCTTGGTGCTGCGGCAAGCGGTCGACGCAAATCGTGAAAATGCGCTAGTCGGTCGGCTCTCCGACGTTCTCAGGATATTCACCGCTGAGGGCTTCCTTGAAGGCGATCAGGTCCGTCCGTTCTTGGGCCGTCAGATAGTCCAATTCATGGATCTCTTTGTCGCGATTGTCATTCGAGTTACCCGCGCCGATGTAGAAGTCGAGAACTTCCTTCAGGGTCTTGAGATGACCATCGTGTATGTATGGCCCTGAGTCGACGATGTTGCGGATGTGTGGAGTCTAAAACGCTCCCTTGTCTGCATCCGCGCCTGTAACCTTGGCGCGGCCGTCGTCCGCCAAACTGCCATCGATGTCCGCGCCAACACCCAAGTTGTGATACTTGTCGTCGGTAAACAGCGCATAGCCCTCTTCTTCATTGATCGTGTGGCAGACTTCGCAGTTGCCTTTCTTCGCGTCGCGGAATAGTTCCAAGCCGCGAATCGCTTCCTCGCTCATTGCGTCTTTCTCGTCGCCAAACAGGTAGCGGTCGAACGGCGAGTTACCGACCAACACAGTTCGCTCGAAACTTGCGATCGATTTGGCAACCTTTTCGTAGGTAATCGGACCCGGCCCCCAGGCTGCTTCAAACTCCGCAACGTTGGCGGCATCCTGTGACAACCGCTCTTCGACGCCCTCATGGGTAAACGCCATTTCGATCGGGTTTTGCACCGGTCCGCCGGCTTGATCCTCAAGGCTGGGCGAACGCCCGTCCCAAAACCGCGCGCCAAAGTAGGCCGCGTTCATCACCGGGGCCGCCTGCCTGTCGCCGGTGCCGCCGTTGACTCCAACCGAGAATTGCCGCGGATCGGCAAAGCCGGCGTCGGGTGTGTGACAGCTCGCGCAGGCCACCGTGTTGTCGATCGAGAGTGCCTTGTCGTAGTAGAGTGTTCTACCCAGCGCAATTGTCTCGGCGGTCGGCGGATTATCCGCCGGGATCGGCACCGGTGGCAGACCCAGCGGGACGTCGATTGATACGGTCTGACCGATCCGGATCGCCGGACCCGCCGGCGCTTCGGGCTCCGAAGAGCCACAGCCGATCATCAGCAACGTGGACAAGATAACAGCGGGTACCAGGATGGGGAAATTCTTCATAGCTCGCGTTCTCAACAGGGAAAGTTAAGGTGGGGGCGGACCGATTGTCTCAATCGACCTCGGTCTTTTTACAAGATCACCAGACCGGGTAGAATTTTTGAATCAAAATCCAGCCCCCGCGAGCCATATCAGATCAAGAATGAGCTGCTACGGAGCGTCGATTGCCTCGATGTCGGCGGTCGTCGGGTTGCGGATCAGGCGCCCGCGAACGTGCTCGACGTCCACCGAAGTCCCTTCGCTACGGCCATCCGGTCGTCGCGTCAGAGCGTTATAGACCGCATCGACCGTCAAGGGAACAGTACTCGTCAACCGCACATAGCCATCAATCCGCACCGCCGCATCGGTTCTATTGATCAGCCGACGAACGTCTTTACACGCCACGAAGACGGCCTGGTTAGGCCGTAGCGAAATTCCCATTCCGCCGCTATCTCCGACCGATCCGCTGCCCACATTCGTGGCTTCAATCGCCTGAACGCGAACCCGGGCGGGCTCATCCAAGCGGTTCTTGAGATTGACAACCGTACGAATGAAGTGAGGACCGAAGTCAAAGCTCAGGTCGGCGGCGCTCGCACTGACGACGTTCTTACAAACCACCTTTGCCTCATAAACAAAGAGCGGATCGTTCGGCGTGTCTTGTGCCGAAGCGATGGGGAGCAGGGCCGCGGCCGCCAGGCCGAGGCTGAGGGAAACGTTTTTCCAATGATTCATAATTTTCTCCTAGACAGGGTTTCGAATTGAGAAGCGCTGGATGACCAGGGTGGACATCCAACTGCCCAACTCCTGTGTCACGCCGGTGGCCAAACTAGAACTCGTTGAAACTACAAGCTCTTCGGCGTCCGATCAAGTGGCCGAGCGAGGCCATTTTTCCGCCCCTCGATCTGAATCGCCACAAGCCGAAACTTTCACAATCGCAACGTGTTCCACGTTGACGTTGGCCGTGTCGTCGACTCAACGCCCTGGGATTTCGTGTGTACACTCTGCGACCGAATCGAGCCTATCCCAATCTGCCAAGAATAAAGATGCGTGTTAGCGCTACCAATTCGCGCCAGCCGCTGTTTTAGATTGACTATCGCCTGAATCGATCGCTACCGTAGAGATGTCAGCGCTGGGGGAGCGTCGCGGGTCCTAATCAAACCCAACCGCTATATCAATCGCGCGGGCAACAGGGGGAACAGTTCTATGTCATTTCGCAAATCTTGGATAGCAGTGGGCTTGCTCATGCTTGCTCTCGTAACGACCGCGGCGGGCCAGTCTAATTTGGCCACCGTAACCGGAGTCGTCACCGATTCCGCCGACGCAGTCATTCCGGGCGCGATGGTCACCATCCGCAACACCGGCACCAACATCGAACGTGAGATGTCCACCAACGAAGTGGGCAGTTACACCGTCACAAACCTGAGCCCCGGCGACTACGAGGTCACCGTTCAGTCCGACGGCTTTACCACATATGTGCAGCAGGGGTTGATCCTTCAGACGGGCGACAACCGCCGCATCGATGTCGCGCTTGAAATTGGACAGGTCACCGAATCAGTGACGGTTGACGCCCAACTAGTCGTATTGAACACCGAGAACGGCACCATCAAGGGCGATGTCATCGTGATGGAGGAAATCCAAGAACTGCCGCTCAACGGCCGCGACTTCACCGATCTGGCGTTCTTTACCCCCGGTGTCGTGCCCAGGGGCAGTGCCCAAGGCTCTTTCGCCTCCGTCAATGGCGCGCGCCCGACGAACACGAACTTCTATGTCGACGGCTTCGACAACCGTAACCCGCGCGGTGGAGCGGCCCAGGTGCGTCCCAATATCGACGCGCTTCAGGAGTTCAAGATGGAGACCTCGGGGTACTCCGCCGAGTACGGCCGCATGGCCGGCGGCATCTTGAATATGACGCTACGCTCGGGAACTAACGACTTCCACGGCAATCTGAGCTACTTCCTGCGTGACGACTTGCTCGACGCGCGCGGCTTCTTTGAAGCCGGCAAGACCGAGCTTCGCCAGAACCAGTTTTCGTCTACGATCACCGGCCCGATCAAGGACAACAAGACCTTCTTCATGTTCAGCTATGAGTTACAGAGGCGGGATCGGGAGGTTCTGCGTTTCGACCGGGTTCCCTCCGACCTTGAACGCGCCGGTGACTTCTCTCAGTCCATTAATTTGATCAACATCGACAACTCGGTCGACGTGACCAACCCGACCGTCCTCCAAGGGCTTCAAGACAACTTCGTCATCCGTGACCGCCTAGCTTCCGGCGGCTGTAATATCCGCCGCGTCAACCGCGGACAGAGGAACTCCTGCTTCCCGAATGACTTGCTGCCTGCGTCGCGTCTCGACCCGATCGCTCAGCGGCTGCTACAGGAGTATCCCGGCGCAAACCTAGTACTTACTTGCGTAAGTTATAATAATTATGAGATAAATCGCGAGGGGTGACGGTGGTCTTGGTCCACTGGAAGGGCGTGGCGTCGCGGTTGTAGGCCTGGACAAATTTGTCGATCGCTTCGCGTACCTGGCGGGGCGATGTGAAGCTGGCGCCTTGCAGCGCCCGGCGACTGAGAATGCTGAACCATACCTCGATCTGATTGAGCCAAGAGCTATAAGTTGGCGTGTAGTGAAAATGCACGTTCTTATGGCGTTGCAGCCAGCGGTCATGGCGGGGTTTGTGGGTGTTGAGATTGTCCAAGATGACGTGGATTTCGAAGCCGTCGTAGAGATCCGTCAACTGATTCATGAAGTCGAGAAACTCGCGCCGGCGGCGGCGCTGGTAATGGTCGGCGGTAATCCAACCGGTGGCCACCTCCAGAGCGGCGAACAGCGTTGTTGTGCCATGGCGTTTATAGCCGTGAGAGAAACCGGTCAAGGCCTTGCCGTTGGGCAGCCGCAGCCAACCTTGTGCCCGCTCGAGTGCTTGAATACTGGGTTTCTCATCGACCGCCAACACGACGGCGTTCTCCGGCGGGTCGAGATATAGAGCGACGACATCGGCGGCCTTGCGCGCAAATTCCGGGTCGGTCGAGATACACCAACTGCGTCGTCGCCGCAGCGAGATGCCCTGCCGCTTGAGTACCCGCCAGACTTGATGATCGCTGACGTCGCCCAGCGCCGCGGCCAGCAGCGTGCCCGTCCAGGTGGCGTGACCTTCCGGCGGGGGCTGATCGAGCATCGTCAAAATGCGCTTGCGGGTGGCCTCGTCGTAACGCGCCGGCTTGCCCGAGCGGGGCCGGTCGACGAGGCCCGCCAGCCGCTGCTCGGCAAAGCGCAGGCGCCACTTCGACACCCGCGACGGCGGTGTGTTGAGTTGCTGGGCGATGGCGCTGGTGGCAGCGCCGGCGGCAGCCAACAGCACGATCCGAGCTCGCTCGACCATGCGCCGTTCCGTCTTGTGAGCCTGGACCCAGTGACGCAACGTCTGCTCTTCTTCCGAACTCAACGTGATCGCGGTCGCGGGCCTGGGCATGCCCCAGCTTGTCATATTACGTAGTACTTGTGCAAGTAAGTACTAGGGGGGCGCCGCGACCTGTTCAACTACCGAGTCGTTGATAACGACGCCGACGATTTCGACAGCTACCTCGGCAAGATCGACCACAAGATCGGCCAGAACACTCTCGCCGTCCGCGCGCAAATGCGCTGGGCAAATACCGAGAACCCGTTCGGTGGCAGCAATCTGCCGCAGTTCGGCAATACGATCGACAACGACCGCTACCTGCTCGGCGCCGACTACACTCACATGATCTCGCCGAAAGATCTGATGGAGTTCCGCTTCGGCTTCACAGGCAACAAGACCCGGCACCACAGCGCTTTCGCGGGTCAAGACATTACCTCGCAAATTGGTCTGCCGAACTTGATCCCCGCCAAGGATTTGGAACTAACTCCGGAATTGAACGACTGGCCGCGGTTCACGATCGACAACCACGCCACGATCGGCACCCAGAACAACCAGCCGGTGCAGTTCGACACCACGGACTTCCAGAGCAGCGCCAAGTTCACCAACATCCGCGGCAACCACAACATCAAGTACGGTTTCAACTACAACTACGTGATGTTCCAACAGCCCGGCTTGAACAACGGTCGCGGCACCTACCGCTTCCGTGGGCGCCGCACCAACCACCCGATCGCGGACCTGCAATTGGGATGGCTGCACAATGTCACCCGCCGCGCCGGCATCAACCGTCCCGAGTGGCGACAGGTAGCGATGGGCGCTTTCTTCAACGATGACTGGAAAGCTACTCGTAAGTTGACGCTCAACCTTGGCGTCCGCTGGGAAGTCAACCGCATGCCGTACGACATCCACGACCGCCTGGCAAGCTACGTTCCCGCGTTGAATCAACTGGTCTTGGCCAGCGACCGCAACTTACCCGACAATTTCGATGAGTTAACCAATGAATTCGATCTCAGCGGCCGAGTTTCAGTTTCGGACGATCACGGCTTCGGCCGCTCGGTGATCAAGACCGACTGGAACAACTTCACGCCCCGCGTCGGTTTCGCGTATCGCCTGACCAACAAGACCGTCGTCCGCGGCGGCTACGGCCTTTTCATGGCCGGGACGATTCTCAATCCCTTCCGGAACAATCTGTCGAACCAGTTCCCATTCTCGATTAACCAAGTTTTCCCAGGTCAAAACAACAGGCCTAACCGCGTTTCGCTTCAGAACCCAATCCCGAGCGGCCGGCTTCGCGTCAACCAGGCGACCCAGGCTCGCGGCATCACCCGCGAGCCCAGCCAGGCCTATCTGCAATCGTGGAACTTCACGATTGAGCGCGAACTGTTCGGAGGAACGGCCGTCGAGATGGACTACCGCGGTTCGAAGGGTACTCACCTGATTCGCCGCTACGACCTGAACCAGCCGATCCGCAGCCAGGAAACGTTCTTGGATGAAGTATCGGGATTCCAACGCCCGATTTCGGAGTTCAACGCGATCAACTTCTACAATACGGGCTCGAACTCGATCTACAACGCGTTTAACATCTCGTGGCGCAAACGCAGCCGTAACGGGGTGTTCTGGCGCGTGAATTACTCCTGGTCGAAATCGCTCGACGATGCTTCGCGCACCAACGGTTCGGGTGCAACCGACTTCGCCAACGCTCTCGACTCGACCAACCTGAGGCTTGAGCGCGGGCGCTCGGCCTGGGACCGCAAGCACGTCTTTACGTACGTCGGCTCGTGGGAGCTTCCCTTCGGTAACGGCCGCAAATACGGCTCCAACTGGAGAGGGGTGACCAACGGCGTGTTAGGCGGCTGGCAGCTCTCTGGAACCGGAACCGCCTACTCGGGTGGTCCGATTACGGTCACAACGGCCAATGTCGACCTCAACCTCGGCGAATCGCAACGCCCCAACCGGTTCGCGAACGGCACGATCGACGATAAGCATTCGCGCCCAGGCGTCGCCGGCAGCGACTTCGCGTTCTTTGATACATCCGCCTTTGCCGAGGTTCCGGCATGCGACGACAGCGGCGATACGCCGGTTTGTCCGTCGGGCGCGTTCGCCTTCGGGAGCTCCGGCCGCAACATTATCGACGGACCAGGCTTGTTCTCGATGAACATGGCGCTATCAAAGAACTTCCAATTGAAGGAGGGCGTGCGGCTTCAGGTTCGGCTCGAAACTTTCAACATGCTCAACCGCACGAACTTCCGGGAGACCAACGCCTTCAGGCAGTTCAACGGCTTAGGAGGCGGGTTCTTCACGCAAGTCGGCAACATCGGCCGCGGCGGCGGGCCGCGCATCTTCCAGTACGCTCTGAAGCTCCGCTTCTAGAAGCGCGCTCGATACTTTAACTAGTGTAGTGCGTCAATCAGATTGAACCTTAAGAAGAGCGGCTTTGCCGCGCTTGACCTTCTCAAGGGTGTCGGAAGCGGTAGCAGTCCAGATGAAGGGCTTGGGCTGCTGATTGTGTCGAGCGATGTAGTCTTCGATGGCGGTGGTGAGTTCGCCGACGCTACGAAAGACACCGTGGCGGATGCGCTTATCGGTGAGGTCTCGGAAGAACCTCTCCACCATGTTCAGCCACGACGCTGAGGTGGGCGTGAAATGGACGTGGAAGCGTTTATTGCGCTGCAGCCAGCGTTTCACCGTGGCGTGTTTGTGAGTGGCATAGTTGTCCACGATCAAATGGATCTGCTTGTCCTTGGGGGTCTGGTTTTCAAGCAAGCGCAAGAAGCGCAGCCATTCTTGGTGGCGGTGCTTGGGCATGCAGGTTCCGATCACCGAGCCGTCGAGCGTGTTGAGCGCGGCGAACAAGGTGGTTGTGCCGTTGCGTTTGTAGTCGTGGGTCATGGTCCGGCCGCGTCCCTTTTTCAGGGGCAGGCCGGGCTGGGTGCGGTCGAGGGCTTGAATCTGTGACTTCTCGTCGAGGCAAAGAACGAGGGCATGCTCGGGCGGGTTGAGATAAAGTCCGATGATGTCGTCGAGTTTTTCGGCGAAGCGCGGGTCGTTGCTGAGTTTGAAGGTCTTGACGCGATGCGGCTTGAGGCCGTGGGCGCGCCAAATGCGACCCACGGTGGAGGCGCTGACGCCGACCGCGGCGGCCATCGTGCGGCGGCTCCAATGGGTGGCGTTGGCTGGCGTTTCGCGGGTCGTCTTGTGGATGATCTGTTGCACTGTTGGGGAGCAGATGGCGGGCTTACGGCCGGGCCGCGGGGCGTCCTTTTCGATGCCGGCGACGCCGGATTCAAGAAAACGGCTTCGCCAGCGCGCCACCAACTGACGCGAGACCGACAGCTGCGCGGCAATCCGTTTGTTCTCAAGACCGTCGGCGGCGAGCACGATGATCCTGGCTCGCAACGCCAGACGAACAGCGACCCGACGACCGTTCGCGTAGCGCTCCAACTGCCTACGCTGCTCCTGCGTCAATGGGACTGGCTCTGCTCTTCGCATCCGTGTGCCTTCTACTAGTAAAGGCGACACGAAGATACTATAAGTTACATTATTTATGGCGCACTACACTAGCGGCCTCGGACCCACGCGGTTCGGGGCCGCATACATTTTGGGAATACAATTTGAGCATTGGGGTTTGATATGACAGCCAAGAGTATCGTCGTTGGTCTTGCCGCCATCCTGTTCGTTTCGGTTCAGCCGCTTTCCGCTCAACAAGGCCGCAACCGCGATCTCGGCAACGTCGCGCCGCTGGAGCCGCAATCGACGTCCTACGTTTCCGGAGCAGTCTTGATGGCCGACGGCGGCGTTGTGCCTAAGGAAACGGTCGTCGAACTCGTCTGCGACGGATTTCCCCGCGCCACCGATCAAGTTTCTGCAAAAGGAGAATTCGATCTCGAATTATCAGGCCGCGGCAGCGGCTCCGCCGACGCCACCCGCGGCTCGACGCAGGTCGACAATCGAATACCGCAAGCCAACCACCTCGGCGTCGTCAACATGTCGGGCTGCATCGTGCGAGCCGACTTGGCCGGTTATCAATCAACGCAGATCCAACTCGCAAACCGCTCGATGTTCGACAACCCCAACGTCGGCGAGGTGACGCTGTCGCGACTTGAGGGCATCATGGGCTACGCGATCAGTCCGACAGCGTCAGCCGCGCCCAAGAAGGCCGCGAAATCGTATCAGTGGGCTGTGCAAGAGGCGAAGAAGCCCCGCTCAAATCTCAAGAAGATGGCCGACCGATTGGAATCGGCAGTAGGCGAAGACCCCGGATTTGCGTCCGCATGGCAACTGCTTGGACAGGTGCGCCTCAGCCTCGGCATGAATCCGGAGGCCATCGAAGCCTTCAAACAAGCGATTGCCGGCGACCCGGACTTCTATCCTGTGTATGAGCGATTGGTGCCGCTGCTAGCCCGGTCTGGTGACATGGCGGGAGCGATCGAATTCGGCACCAAGGCGCTCGAGCTCAACATCCATCTTGATGACGTTCGGTTTTTCCTGGCGGGCGCGCAACTGCGTAGCGGACAAAACGAGGCATCAATCGCGACCGCGCTAGAAATGGTCCGGCGTGGCGCCGACAAAGAATATCCGCAGGCCTATCAGTTCCTAGGAGCCGCATACGCGAATACCGGCGATTTCGCGTCGTCCGCGAAGTACTTCCGACGCTTCCTCAAGGCTAGCCGTGATGCTCCGGCCGCCGAGCCCATCAAGAAACAACTCGACGACTGGGTAAAAAACGGCGTGGTTGCGCCGGCAAACGAGACCTCCCCTTAAAGCATTTTCAGCGATGTCGTAGAGCGTCTCTCCGCGGGTCCGCTAGTCGCCGACCATCGACGCCGCACCACGGCGCAATCGCCAATCACTGCTCACATAGATCCACTGTGCCCTCAGCACGCGACGTATACCTCCAGGCGGATTGATGTCAAGTTGACACTTAGATCGTGGCGTTCCTAAACTAGAAGCTGGTCGGCGGGAGTAACTCAGCTGGTAGAGTGCGACCTTGCCAAGGTCGATGTCGCGGGTTCGAGTCCCGTCTCCCGCTCCATAATTTAGAGGAAGGCCCGAGCGGGCCTCTTCTTTTTGGGCGCGGTAGCCAAGTGGTAAGGCAGAGGTCTGCAAAACCTTTATTCGTCGGTTCGATCCCGTCCCGCGCCTCCAACGATAACCCGTTGAAAACACGGTAAGTACGCTGATTGTCAATAACTTGTGGTGATTCGGCAGTCGTCATTTCGTTCAGTCTCAATCTGTTTCAATCGGTCCCAATGAGTCTGAATCAGTTTCAAGTGGTACAGAAGTGGTACACGGTTCTGGCGTTGCTGCACGCCAGTATTCGGGGTCAGAGTGGTGCCAAATGCCTGCCCTCCACCCGTGGTTGAAGCTAAACGTGCCCTTCGTGATTGACCCATCGTCCTCGACCCATTCGACAGCGCTTCCATTTTCTGGGATCCGATCGGCCGTCCGTATGAAATTTCTTTTACCCACCGCGCACCCCATTAAGGGAATCGGCTGAATTTCTTAACCTGTACCCCTCACTCATGATTCGGTTCCTTCCTTGGTGTAAAGCCGAGCCTGGGCGATGGCTAGTTTCAACTGATCGCCGACATCTTTTGCCCTATCAATCGTCATCACACCGAGAAGCCAGTCACACACAATCGAGCCGTCGCTAAACACCGCGAATAAATCGGACGTCCACACTTCTTCTGGGCTGTCTACCGGTTCGATCAATTCACAACCTCTGATCGATAATCCAACGAACTCTCGAACTTCGCCATCGCCTCGCGCACATCGTTATCGTCGATATGGATATAGCGCAGTAGCGTCTTGAGGTCCGCGTGGCCGAGAACACGGCGCAACGCCTCGATGTCCTTCGTCTGCCGATAGAATCTTGTCGCGAACGTGTGCCGCAGCGAGTACAAATCGAACTCCACGCCGCTGCGCTCACAAGCCGCGTTATGTGCCTTCACGATCCCGTGGTAGGTCATGTGTGCGCGCGTGACCGGCACCCAGTAGAACTCTTCCCTTCTCCGGTGCCAGACCTTGCGGCGCGACGGGAAGATCCAATCCTTACCGTCCATCCGACGTCCGAGCAGCACTGCGGATTCTTGGGTGAGGGCCAGACGTCGAATCCCCGATCGCGTCTTCGAGTCGGTCACGATCAGTTCCTGCTTCGCAAGGTCCACGTCCGACTGGCGCAAGCATAGAGCTTCCATCGGGCGGAGCCCCTGCAAGATCATCAGCCGGCCCACGTCATGCAAAGTTACGTGCATAGCGGCGGCCGAGAAGTATGCCCCCTCTTGCGCACTACTCAGAACAAACTCGTTTCGCGAGTCTCTGTCGGACGGCTTTTTAACAGCTTTGACTGGGTTGCCGTCTGTCCATTCGTGGCGCTGAGCATACCCGAAAAACTTTCCCAACGTCGCAAGGTCGTGACGGATCGTCACCTCTGCGATTTCGCACTTGCGCCGCCACTCGATGAAGTCTTCAATCCGACCGGCTGTAATACCGGCTACCGGCGTATCAGAGAAAAACCGCGATAGGCTGGTCATGGACGTTCGGTGCCTCTTGAATGTGGCCGGCTTGGCGCGGTGCTCCTCTGCCGCCGCCCCCAAAAACTTCTCCGCCGCCTCATTGAACAGAACCTTTTCGTTGACTACCGGACGCCCGCTCAGCACTTGGTTTCGATGCTGTTCGCGCAGTGCGTTCACGACGCTTACGTTTCGTCTGGTGGCCTCTAAGCCTGTCGGTCGGTAGTACCTTTTGCCCCGAACTTGAAACCGATACTCGAGTTTTCCGTCTCGGGCTTGTATCCCCGGTGGTAGTGTGAGCTTTCTCAAGCCATTCCTCCAGTGTCTTGGCGTAGCACCTCCAGTAGCGACCGACCTTGAACATCGGTGGTCCATCGCCCCTGCCGCGCGCGGTCCTAAACGTGGTCAGTTTCATACCGAGCAGATCGGCAACGTCATGCTCGCTCAAGACTGTGGCGATTGTAGCGGAGGGGGAGAGGGACATCAGGCAGCGCCCTCCAGTGCCAGCAGTGCGCTACGCAGACTACGGACTGCCTGCTTGATTCTGATATCACTTTTTCGTTCTCGATTTAACTCGAAGATTCCGTCGACGCTCACTTCTAGCCATTCGCAAATTCTGACGAGCGAGAAGATGTCGGGGGCCACTCCACATTCGACCCTGGATAGCGTCGACGTAGAAATCCCTATCTCTTTGGACACCGCCCGCAGTGGCCTGCTTCCGCGCTGTTCTGATTCGATGATCTTTCCAGGTTCTAAATCCATTGCGTCACTCTCCCGCTACGTCAATCTCGTATACCCAGACCCAGGGGTTCGACTCCCGCGGGTGCTTCTTGCCGTTGGTTGAATCCCAGAGCGACTTGAAGTCATCGCGCGGATCTGGGGTGTCGCAATCGATCGTTTGACTGCTTACCGGGGCGGGGATGCCCTCACGGATCGCGTCAGCGCAAGATATTTCCTGCAACCGCTCGGCGCGTACCGCCGTGACGTTCAGGGTTAGCCGGGACGCCCAACGCGGCATGTAGATCGATGAACGCCACCCCGGGGCTTCTTCGGAGTTCGGATCACGAATAAAGTGACCATCACCGCCCGTCTCGAATCCAGCGGATATGCACTCATCGGAAGCTTGCTGCCAGACTCGCAGATTCCAATCCTCGTAGTCAGACTCTTTATGGGGCTCGATATCCCTCTCGGCCATCGTCGCCCTGTCGGACTTGTATTGAAATACCCAAGGACCGCCATTTTCTGTCCAGGTGAATGGTCGCCACGCCTCACGGACCCAGAGTTGATCGCCGGGTTGAATCCTGCTATCGCTGTCACGAAACACTGAACCCTGTACGGGCTGTGGCTTGACAGCTCTCCGCGTTTGAGTCTTCCGACCGTCCAGGATGGCTCTCACCATCGGGCCGCTGAATAGGATTGGCCGCTCAGCCATTCACCACCTCCAGCAATTTCACCCGTGGAACCCGAAACTTGCCATCGGTGTGATATGGCACGACAGACCCTGCAAGCTCAACCCAGGGCACCAAGACCCTCCAGATTTCCTTTGCGTTTGGGAAGTTTTGCTGCACCCGGCCCAAGGTTGCAACGTTGACACCGCACCCACAATCGATCGTTGGGATCGGGTTGACCGTCTCGGTGATCTCCGCTCCTGGTTCTATCTTCCAGTTCTCGGGTGAATGGTGGTATTCGCCGAATACCTTGTACGCAATGACTCCATCGGCTGTTGATTCTAGGTTCTCAATGATCCACCTACCGGCTTCGAGCAATCCCTTTACACCCGATAGGTCGGCGTAGCTGAGGTCGGCGTAGCTGAGGTCGGCGTAGCTGAGGTCGGCGTAGCTGAGGTTGGCGTGGCGGAGGTCGGCGGAGCTGAGGTTGGCGGAGCGGAGGTTGGCGTAGCTGAGGTCGGCGGAGCGGAGGTTGGCGGAGCTGAGGTCGGCGAAGCGGAGGTTGGCGAAGCGGAGGTCGGCGAAGCGGAGGTCGGCGGAGCTGGGGTCGGCGGAGCCGAGGTTGGTGGAGCGGAGGTCGGCGAAGCTGAGGTCGGCGGAGCTGAGGTTGGCGGAGCTGTCTATGGCCGACAGAATGGCTTCTCGTTGGTCGGTTGTCTTCGCAGCAAATAGAACATCTCCATTGAAACGATGCTTGATTTCGAACTTTGTAGTCTTAGCCATCTATCCCCCTAGAACGGAACGTCGTCATCGCTGCCTGCGTAGGCGCCGGCTGATTGCCCTGAATCATGCGGCGGTTCTGCGGACTGCCCGCCACCTTGACCGTCGCGGCCGCCGAGCAGCATCAGACTGAATTTGTCGGCTACTACCTCGGTGCGATAGCGCTTCTGGCCGTTCTTGTCTTCCCATGAGCGCGTCTGCAGCCTTCCCTCGATGTAGACTTGCTTGCCCTTCGTCAGGTACTCCGCGACCTTCTCTCCCCGCCAGAGCACGATGTCATGCCACTCAGTGGTTTCCTTCCATTCACCGCTTTGCGTATCCTTCGAACGGTAGTCGGTGGCCACACTGAAGTTCGTCACCGCTACCCCGCTTGGTGTGTGGCGCGTCTCGGAGTCTTTGCCGAGCCGGCCGATGAGCATTACCCTGTTGAGGCTCCTTGACATTTCATTCCCCCTTTATGTGCTGTTGGCAGCCGCACGCACGGCATTCAGCCACACCGTCTGCGACCACCCGAAGCTCCGCGCGGCTACACGCGTAGCACGCCTGCGATATCCAGTCTTCGTACCCCGGCGCCGGGTCCTCCCAGTCGCCGCGGCTCAACCACGTCGTGGCGTGTGGAACATAGTCGCGGCCGCGGTAGTAGCGCACCCATGACGGCGTGTTGCTAACAAGTGGTTCTCGCTGATCAACCGAAAGGCTGTTCCATATCTCCTGAGCCCTGCGCTTGCCGCCAACCTTCAGTGGTCCTAGCGACTTCCACCAGTCGTTGAAGTCGTTGGCGTAGTCGTGGGTTCGGCGCGGCATTTCAATGAGGTTGGTTTGCTGCATACTCAACTTTCTGCGGAGCATTTTTGTCCGCCTCTTCCAGCTCTGCCACCCATTTGATATGCAGGGGGTTGTCTTGGTTTAGTTCCTGTGGGTGTGAACAGTCCAACAGGATCGGCGGATCTACCGGAAACGAGTGAACACCAAAAGCAGTGAGCCCGGTTCCGTCCCAATTCGGTTTTTCCTGGCGCCACAGGGCACCCCTGTTGAACGAGTAGTGGTAGCGCAGCGAGTCATACCTGACAATGAACCACCTCTCAACAGCTACCACCGGCCCACTTGGCGAAAAGCCGTAAAACAGCCAGTCACCGAAACCCCGGAAAACTTTGTTGAATTCGGTTAATCCACCAAACTTGTTTTTCGACCTGATAGCGAACTGCCAAAGCCAGTCTTCCTTAACCTCTTCCAGTCGGCGCATCCGCACCCCAATCCTCTTGTCCGACACCCGCAACACCGTTAGGTCGGCAGCCTCCTCGGTGTCGACCTCAAAGGAGGCTACATCCAGCAGGTGTGGCCCGACAAGGCTCTTGACTTGCGGGAGATACAAGTCCGACCACCTGCGGTTCGCCTCGTAGTCGTTCAAAACTTTTCCACCTCATTTCCCCACTGATCGAAGCCATCGCGTTTCTCACGACTGAACATATCGATCCGCGGCCCTAGTGAAACCTCTTTCACCAGGTCGTAGAACTCGTCTGGCCGTCCGGGTGAAGCAGTATCGGCACCAGCAGTCCCGCCTCTCTTACTGACTCAACTAGGCTGCTGAAGTCGTCTCCCTGTATCAACGGGAAGACGTCAGCAACGGGGTGAAATTCCTTTTCCAAACAAACCACCTCCTAATGGGACTAGGCACGACGCCTACCCGCGGCACTCAAACAGGACTCAATCCCCTCAACTCCCGATCCCCCCTGTCCATAACAAGGGAATCAATAAGGTCACGAAAAGTGGTCGCTTTTCGCGCCTCTCTTCCGGCGGCTCCCCGGTTCCTTGTGAACGTTCACGAATCCATACTGGTCGGCGCTGACCAACGGCTTGTGTTCACCCTGCGCCATGACAGCCAAGCGTCTCCGTAACTGTCGGGTGTTGAAACTCCTGGCTGGGGCAGCCAGGGATTGAACCTGGAGGGGTGCGGGCGCGCCCTTCCCCCTTTCAGTGGCGTTTGCAAAACGCCACCCCCGTTGCCTACACACGGGCTGCCCCAAACTGAATTGCGCGGAGACCGGTAGCTTAGTGGAATCCAAGGGCCGCCCCCCTGCGGCCTTCCGTCGTGGTTTGTCTCCGCGCAAACTCATCTAACTTCCCAACTTGCGTCCGCCAAGTGGGACCTCGCAAAGGATCTCGCGCTTGAGTGCTCCCATCTTGCCTCCCTCCACGACTACCTTTCCGTGAAGTGCCACTACCCACAGCCTCTCCCCGCTCCACTGAAACGGCTCTACTGTCGCGTGTGAAGAGCGTGCTCGCTGCATAGTCTGAGCGGCCCCGACACATCCTCTACGTGTCCACTGAATGCGGCAGCCCCTGACGATCCACCATTGCAGGCTAGACCATTCTTGTCTGACCACCAGAGCGCAACTGCGCCGCCCGACTGTTCTAGTTTCTCTGCGCCGATGAGACTACCGGCTACGGCTTTCAAATAGCCAGAGCCATAGCCATAGCCATCGCCATAGCCATAGCCATAGCCATAGCCATAGCCAGAGCCATAGCCATCAGTTATCCCCAAGGCTCTTTCTCCCAGCGTTTTATAGCGTCTTTCGTCACAGATGACACAGCCGTAACACCAAGTAGCTCTAGTCGCTCGACGGCAGGACCAACCCTACAGTGCTGACTTGGACCAGTCGCGGCCAATCCCAGTACGCCCTTTAATCCGCCCTCCCAAGACACACACATGCGTGCCCGAGACAGCGTTATAACTGAACCCTTTCGACTCTCTTCATAGCCAAAGAACACCCCGCGGTGTTCCGTGGTTACCATTACGGGATTGCCTTTCATAAAACCTCCCTTAAATGAATTGGTTGCATGGGGCATTTCAATTCGGGCTGGAATTGCAGTTGCGAACATTCGTCTTGTAGTGTCCTGGTGAACATAAAAGATTCGTTTCCTCTCCCCCCATGTGTCAGCGCCGGTGTAAGAATCCCCGTATCGCCGGAATAAAATTCCCCACCCGTAGCTTGCGTCGGAGCCGACCCTGGAAGCAGGAGGTACAAGGCGCTGTTACGGAGTTCAGATGTGCAAGAAATCGAAGAATTAGTTCGACAAGGGGTGAGCCTCGCCAAGATCAGCGAGCTCACGGGATTTGACCGCAAGACGGTTCGCAAGTACTTAAGGCAGGACGATCCGACGCCCAGATACGGCCCGCGCAAGCCGCGTCCGTCCAAGCTGGATCGCTTCAAGCCGTTTATCGAAGACCGCCTCAAGGCCGGCGTCTGGAATGCCGTCGTGCTGTTGCGTGAGCTGCGAGAACACGGCTACTCGGGCGGCTATACGATCCTCAAGGATCACCTACAGCCGTTGCGAGAAGCCGCAACCACGGTGGCCGTGCGGCGCTTTGAAACACCCGCAGGCAAACAGGCTCAGGTCGATTGGGGCCATCTCGGCGAGATCACCGCCGACGGCAAGACTCGCAAGCTTTGGGGTTTCGTCTTCACGCTCGGTCACAGCCGGGCCATCATGGCCGCCGCGGCGACCGACCAGAAGCTGCCGACGCTGCTGCGCATGCACGAGGAAGCCTTCCGGCAACTCGGCGGCGTGCCGCAAGAGATCCTCTACGACCGCATGAAGACGGTCTTGGAGGGGGTCGACGAGCGCGGCGAGCTCAAGTGGAATCAAACCTTCAAGGACTTCGCCGACTATTGGGGCTTCACCCCGCGGGCCTGCAAACCTTACCGCGCGCAGACCAAGGGCAAGGTCGAATCGGGCGTCAAGTACGTGCGCCGCAACTTCCTGTGCGGACGCACGGCGACGAGCCTGGATGATCTCAACAACCAGCTGCACGCTTGGGTCTGGGAGGTCTCGAACCGGCGCGTTCACGGCACCACTCACAGCCAAGTGTTAGAGAGTTGGGAGTCTGAAAAGACCGCCTTGCAGTCTCTCGACAAGCGTCCGCCGTATCCCCTCGCGGACGCCGAGTCGAGGCGTGTGAGCCGGGACGCCTTCGTGGCCTGGCGCTCCAACCGCTACTCGGTTCCCTGGCAAGACGCCGGCGCCGAAGTCTCGTTGCGCGAACTGGCCGGCCGGCTCGAGGTATGGCGCGGAGCCGAGCGGATCGCCGTTCACGAGTTGATCGACGACCGCCACCAAATCGTTGTTCGCAAAGAGCATCATGCCGACATTCCGCTGCACGTCGCCAAGCGTCCAGGAGGAAAAACGTGCATTCACATCCAAGCCGGCGCACCCCAAGTCGAAGTGCGGCCGCTAGCGGCTTACGAAAGCGCCGCCGCCGGAGGTGCGCTGTGACCGCCATCGAACAGCTTCACGAACGGCTCGAAGCACTGGGGCTGAAGACCATCGACGATCGCTTGGAAGCGCTGCTTGAACAAGCAGCCAAGGCTGAACCGGCCTACGCCGACTTCCTGCTCGACGTCGTCAGCGCCGAGGCCGACGCTCGCCGACAACGCTATCTCAAGACGCGTCTACAGCTCGCGCATCTGCCCTATGTCAAGACTTTCGAACAGTTCGACTTCGACTTTCAACCATCGATCGACGAGCGCCAAATCCAAGAGCTGCGCACGTTGCGCTTCGTGCACGAAGCCTCCAACGTGATCTTCCTCGGGCCACCCGGCGTTGGCAAGACGCATCTCTCGGTTGCCTTGGCCGAGGCTGCGATCCAAGCCGGTTTCGGAGCCTACTTCATCACCGCGCACGACTTGATCGCCGATCTGTCGAAGGCCATCCGCGAAGGACGGCTACAACGAAGGATGCGCATCTACCTCGCGCCGAAGGTGCTGATCGTCGACGAGATGGGTTACCTTCCGCTCGACGAGCTGGGGGCGACGATCTTCTTCCAACTCGTCAGCGCGCGTTACGAACGCGGCAGCATCATCCTGACCTCGAACAAGAGCTACGCCGATTGGGGCTCGATCTTTTCCGACCCGATCATCGCCACGGCGATCCTGGATCGACTGTTGCATCACTCGACGACGGTGAACATTCGCGGCGAGAGCTTTCGCTTGAAGGAGCGCCGAAGAGCCGGTTTGCTCTCGCGGCCGGAAGATCAGTCCGGCGAACGGCCGACGGTCGATGCGGCTGACGCGGCGAGCCCTGGTCGCAAGAGCGGGGGAAGTGGAAGATGAGTTTTTTCAGGCATGGGCAAATCTATCGATCCGATGGGCGTTGGGCAGCGGAAAAGAAGCCGGGAGCGATCTCGGCCGCCGCTCCCGGCACTCATCGTCTCGCTGAGTTTGCGGCCGGGTATTCCTTGGCGGGTTGCTCTCCAGCATTGCCCGCCTCCGCTTCCCCGGCTAGCTCCATGCTTAGCAACACGGTGGTGGTCCACAAAACCACCACCGCAACCAGGGTGGGGAATTTTCAACCGGCGAAAACGGGATTTTTCATCCGGCCTTGACACATGCAATTTCGATAGATCGCCATGTTTACGCTTCCCAGTCGAACCAGCTTGCGAACTCGGTTATCTCGTCCCCGCCTTTGAGTGTGAGGCGATACCATGACGTCGGGCGGTTAGAACCCTCTGGACACCAACGGTGGCCCACGATCAGTTCCCTGTCGCGCAAATGCTTGACAGAAGCGTTGATGTTGCTCGGATCGTGTGGATACTCGAGACTGTGAAGCTTCTCGAATATCTCCTTAGCGGTCGCACTCACCATCTGCTCGATCGCGTAGAGGACCCTTGCGTGTTCCGATCGAATCATGGGACGACCTCCATCTCGCCAGGAATTGCACAATCCAGCTCATATCGACGCGCGGAAACTCGCGCCTGTAGCTGGGATGCCTGCTTTTTGTTTAGCTTTGACGTGCTCATCCGTTCGGTTGTGTGTCCGTTCGACTCGACACGCTCTAGCGGTAGGTCGTCCCAATCTTGTTCGTTGCAGAACTGCTTAGCTAGCTCTTCGGAGACGTACTCGCCGGCATACTCGCTAAGAATGCCCGCGACGTGTCCGTGAACTTCGAACCCTTTCGCGTTCGGTAACCTGCTTCATTGAGGAGTCGTGCTACGGCTTTCTTGCGTCGGTGTTCTAGGAAGAGTTCGAAGATACGCTTTCTGATTGGAGCTTCAGCAGGGTCAGGTACAAGTTCTCGGTTCTCCCACCTGTACCCGAATGGAGCGGCACCGCCCAAGGGCTTCCCGAGCTTGGCTCGGATCGAGACAGATGCGGCGACTCGATCCGATATCTCTTCGCGCTCCCATTGAGCCATGGCGGCGATTACGGTGTAGAAGAGGCGGCCCGCTGGCGTTGAGGTATCGATGGCTTCCTGGAGGCTAATGAGGTCGGCGTCATGCTCCCGGAACAGGTCTGAAAACTCAAGCAACTCGCGAGTGTTGCGGGCAAGGCGTGCGAGCTTAGAGAAGATGAGGCCGGTGATATGTCC
This sequence comes from Bryobacterales bacterium, assembly GCA_965247305.1. GTDB lineage: Bacteria > Acidobacteriota > Terriglobia > Bryobacterales > UBA6623 > CATQHP01. Next base: position 2,280,285 of record OZ252030.1, read on the forward strand.
GCGCTTGACGTGTTCGAGCATGCGCTCGGTCTCTGGATGCCCCATCACAGACTTGCCGCTAACGGCTTCGAGATGATAGACCTCGCGCACGTGCCAGCCCTTGGCTTCGGCGTAGTGGCGGGCGCGTTTCTCGTGGTGCTCCGGACTCTCGCCTTTGGCTTGGTCCTCGGTACTCACCCTGATCCAGATACCGACAGGCCTCGGGTTGTCAGCTGCTGCAAATCGATCCTTCCGCACAGTTGCTCTCCCTAACTGCCAGCCTTGATCGTAGGACAAGCTGGGGTCGTTTGCAAAAAAAAGAGGCACGTTGCCGTGCCTCTCTGGACGCCTCAGGACGCTGGACTCGGAAGCCCGAGCCGTGGCGGGGAATTATATGTTCAAACTCTTTCCTCCGGTTATGTCCAGTACTACTTGACCAAAGAAAAGAAGCCCCCGATCGGTGATCGGGGGCTTTGAAGCAGCCTTAGCCTCCGCGCTCGGCGCGGTATTGTTTGATGACGCCACTGAAAGGGCCGGGCGTGAAGTAAAGATCGCGCTCGATCGGCAGACCGAGAGGGCCACGAGCAGACTTGAGTTCGGAGAGGACAAAGTAGCCCCACTCTTCCTCAAACCCGATGACGTAGCCGAAAAAACGAAAGTCGTCTTCTTCCTCGGAGCCTTCGGTGGCAAACCATGTCCAGTTGGAATCTGGAGTGAAAAACTTGAGGTGGACGATTGGGTCTTCAATCTTCTCCTGGCTGTAGAGCGACGGCAAACGCCGACGCAACTCCTGGGTGAGGAGTTTCATTGGCATTCTCCTGATTGTGATTTTGGGATGGGTCTGCCTTGAAGAGGCAGGGAAGGGAAGTGCCCGCGTCAGCTAGGGCTGACGGCTAGGCAGGGGAAGTCTAGCATTGTGGGGGAGAGAGTCAAGACTCTAAGCGACATAATGACGATCATGCTGCAGCGTGTACATCCTTGGTGGACCTCGCTTCACGGTGACGATGGGTACAATGCCCGCGACGTCTTGGGCCTACCGCTCCCGAATGGCAGAGAACTCCTTACTGGTGTTTTCCGCGATGACGCCCGCCAAAATTCCGCAGGCAAGCGGAGACCCGACCGGCCGTTTCGCTTCATACTGCCCTCTGACGTTGATTACCGGGCGCTGAGCGTCGAGGTTTATCACAAGCTCCAGTCCAGCGAGTCGCTTTATGGACCTTGACTTCACCATCTGCAAAGTCGCCTAGCCCACGTTCGAGGGGGATCTCTTTTGGATGTTCGATCCCTGTAAGCAATTCGGAGGTAGTTGGGGTCGTCCGGGCTTCCAGCAACGCCTTAGAGCGCTTCTCAGAGCGTCCCTTTTTTGTCGTCATCGTCTTCTTTGCGTGCAGGGAGGGGTGTAAGCGTGCCGCAAATCTGTCGCATCCGAGGGCACACCGATTCTCCAATCCAAACCACTTTGTGTCATTGAACACGATTTATCGACAAAACCTCTTGCATGAGCATCATTGTTTCGTTATCATGTGAGGGATCTACACCGGTTAGCTCTTCTTCAAAGCGTGCCCTAACGTACACCGGTTAAGCTGCAAGGACATCGAGTTCACGGCTCAACCGCTCGGTTGTCTGCGCCAATCACGATTCGTCCAAGACCTGAGTGTTCTGGCTTCTTTGTTCATCAAGGGACTTCCTCTTTCACCACGGAAAGCCGCTGCTCGACAATTTCTGGAGCTTCAGGGGCTGTTAAACCATTGGAAATCAGCCATTTACCGACGGCTGCTTGCTTTGGAGATATAGTCGTGTCATCGAAATCAACGTCCTCTTCTCTGACCAAAAGAGAACAGGAGATTCTAGTCCTGATTGGAAAGGGTCAAACATCCGCCCAAATCGCTGAAGCGCTCTTCGTGAGCCTGCATACTGTCTCGACACACCGCAAGAACCTGTGTCGGAAGCTCCAACTCCACACAACCGCAGCCTTAGCGGCTTTCGCAGCGACGAATTTTGGAAGCTGAATTCAGGCGATACGGTCGTCTCGAACCCGGTGGTGACAGCCCAGATGTCTGCGGTGAAGGTTGCGGTTGTCACAAAACTGGGAACCGGTTCGTGAGCCTACTGAGCATAAAATGTGGCGTAGGCGGAAGAATAGCGCACGACGAATCAAAAATACCCTCTCACTAGTGTCCGGCTATAAGTCCCATAGATTCAACTGGTTATAAATTGGGTCTGATTTTTCTTGGGACTTGGGATCACCGAAGCCCTGTAAAATAGGCGTTTTCTCGAAAAGGGTGACGCTGAGAATCTGTAGGATTTGGTAGAGACTGGCCTCCAGGCCCAACCTCTTGCGCACGATCGCGACCAGCAGGTAAACCGCAAGCGCGATCCAGATTTGAGTCTTCACGGCGTTCTCGCTTGTGCCATAAAACTTCTTGATCCGCAGGTGCTGCTTGATCCACTTGAAGAACAACTCGACCTGCCATCGCGACTTGTAGATGTGAGCGATCGTCAGTGCCGGCAGCGTGAAATTGTTGGTCAGAAAGCACAGCCGTTTGTTCGTCGCAACGTCGAAATAGCTGATTCGCCGCAGCGAGTCCGGATAGGCTTTGGCTGATTTGTCGGCAGTCAGAATGACGGTCTGATCCGAGCGCAAGCCCGTGGACTTGTCGACCGCGTGCGAGTAGCGGCGTTGAAGCAAAACGTTCTTCTTCGTCCGCACGACAAAGAACGACGAGCAGAGGGTGAGGGCGAAGAGACGTTTGAAATCGACGTAGGCACGGTCCATGACATAGAAGGCGCCGGGCTCGGGCGCGATCTCGTCGAGGATGTTGACGTCATGCGTTTTTCCGTCCGTAATGCGAATAAACGCAGGGATATTCCCTCGCAGGTCCAGCAGCGTGTGCATCTTCACGGCAGCTTTGCGGCGGCGAAACTTGGCCCACGGGAACAGCGCCAGGCACAGGTCGATGGTGGTCGAGTCCAGAGCGTAGAGACTTTGATTGAGATCCACGCCGAGCGGATCGCGGGCGTACAAGGGCCGCGCGATGCGAATCAAGACGTGTGCGAAATCGGCGTAGATCCGCCAGTCGCGCAACTCGTTGGCATCGGCCAGTGTGGAGCGCGAGACCTGGGAGCGGAATCCCATGTGGTAGAGCTTGGTGCTGAGCGAACGTAGGCATGCTTCGATGTCGCGCAGGCTTTCGCGGTAGGTTAACTGGGCGAACGCCATACACAGGAACTGGTCCCAGCAGGAGAAGCCGCGCGCTCTACGATCGCCGTCGTAGCGACTGACACAACGGCGAAACTCGCGATCCGGAAGGAAGCTGATCAACTGCGCGAAAACGGTACGGCCAACATGCATGAACCATTGTCAGCCGCCGAAGAAACTGCGCCAAGCGTCCCTAGCCGTTCAAATCGCGGCAAGCTAAAAACAGACCTAAGCCGCTCTAAATAAATCAGTTGCCGCCCGCTCACCGGTCGCTAACCGGACACTAGTGATACCCTCTTTAGGGGATTGCACCAGGTGACACAACTGGCCCAAGCTAAGGAAATCAGGGAGCTGGGTGGAATAGGAAAAATCAATGCACAACTTTTACTTAGTCCTGCTAGTGTAGTGCGTCAATCAGATTGAACCTTAAGAAGAGCGGCTTTGCCGCGCTTGACCTTCTCAAGGGTGTCGGAAGCGGTAGCAGTCCAGATGAAGGGCTTGGGCTGCTGATTGTGTCGAGCGATGTAGTCTTCGATGGCGGTGGTGAGTTCGCCGACGCTACGAAAGACACCGTGGCGGATGCGCTTATCGGTGAGGTCTCGGAAGAACCTCTCCACCATGTTCAGCCACGACGCTGAGGTGGGCGTGAAATGGACGTGGAAGCGTTTATTGCGCTGCAGCCAGCGTTTCACCGTGGCGTGTTTGTGAGTGGCATAGTTGTCCACGATCAAATGGATCTGCTTGTCCTTGGGGGTCTGGTTTTCAAGCAAGCGCAAGAAGCGCAGCCATTCTTGGTGGCGGTGCTTGGGCATGCAGGTTCCGATCACCGAGCCGTCGAGCGTGTTGAGCGCGGCGAACAAGGTGGTTGTGCCGTTGCGTTTGTAGTCGTGGGTCATGGTCCGGCCGCGTCCCTTTTTCAGGGGCAGGCCGGGCTGGGTGCGGTCGAGGGCTTGAATCTGTGACTTCTCGTCGAGGCAAAGAACGAGGGCATGCTCGGGCGGGTTGAGATAAAGTCCGATGATGTCGTCGAGTTTTTCGGCGAAGCGCGGGTCGTTGCTGAGTTTGAAGGTCTTGACGCGATGCGGCTTGAGGCCGTGGGCGCGCCAAATGCGACCCACGGTGGAGGCGCTGACGCCGACCGCGGCGGCCATCGTGCGGCGGCTCCAATGGGTGGCGTTGGCTGGCGTTTCGCGGGTCGTCTTGTGGATGATCTGTTGCACTGTTGGGGAGCAGATGGCGGGCTTACGGCCGGGCCGCGGGGCGTCCTTTTCGATGCCGGCGACGCCGGATTCAAGAAAACGGCTTCGCCAGCGCGCCACCAACTGACGCGAGACCGACAGCTGCGCGGCAATCCGTTTGTTCTCAAGACCGTCGGCGGCGAGCACGATGATCCTGGCTCGCAACGCCAGACGAACAGCGACCCGACGACCGTTCGCGTAGCGCTCCAACTGCCTACGCTGCTCCTGCGTCAATGGGACTGGCTCTGCTCTTCGCATCCGTGTGCCTTCTACTAGTAAAGGCGACACGAAGATACTATAAGTTATATTATTTATGGCGCACTACACTAGTGCTTGGCTTGGCCCTCGCCGGTGTCGAGCCCACGCGGGCGGCAGAACATGAGCGTCTTACTCTTAGCGCTGATGAGGCCTACCTGGTAAGTCTGGTGGTCGTCTCAACTCTAGAATCGACCTCCAACTCGCGGTCTCTGGGCGTCGATATGTCCGAGCAGGACCTCGCGGTCCTGAAAGGAATATCGACCTCAGCGGTCAAACAGGTGTCTGATCTGGCTGGAGTTGCTCGCGAGGAATTTCGCGCAACTCGCGAGGCGGGCGATGACATGAGCAAATCACGCCTTGTACAGTTCGAGAAAACTCGGGCGAATATCCTGGCATCAGCGGCCAGATCGATGCAGCAAGGATTGTCTGCCGAAGGCTTTGCCGCAGCATCGAAGCTAGCCGGTGAGCTAGCGGCTGGCACGACCGGAGTCGCACTCGGGGGAAAACAATGACTGCCTACAAACTGATTCTATTGTCTTTCCTGGCCGTTCCAGTAACGGTGGCGCAGTGTGTAGCTAATGGTTGGGTCACGAAATTCACCACCCGGCCGACCGGGAATATCGTCCAAGGGCAATCGATTGCGTGGGCGAACGGCTCCTACTGGTTCAACTACACCGCCGAGGTTTGGGGCGAGCTGTATTTCGTTCCTGAGGCTGGCGGGGCCCACCAGAAGGTGGAAGATGGGACGGCTTCGGGCGAGATCGTCTCCGCATCCGCCAGCCAGCTGAATCCGTACGTCGCTTCCAGTGTATTTCTCGACCCTCGTGGAAACGGCAACTATTACATGCGGGGATGGGCGGACTTTGAGTGCGAGGTTTCGCCGTACTCGACAGCCTCTGTTGGTGCGCAGGACTCTCCCTGGAGAGAGGTCAAGCGGCCTGTCGTCTCCGGCAACAACGCGATTTGGTGGTTGGGAGGAAGTGCCGATACTGCCAATGGCTACTATAACAGTTCGACTCTGAGCGCCGATAAGATGGGCTCACCGGGTGGGCTTACGTGGGCCATAACTCAGGGAGGTAGTAAGCTTTCACTCAGCTGTACGATCTGCGATATACCGACTGCGACCAGCCTCGCGCCGAGCAGCGGATGCCAGTTTGACATCAAGGTCCAAGCTAGCACCAACGGCTTCAAATCCGAAGAATATTCATTCTTCGTTAATGCGCCGAGCTCTCTGTATTCATGGGCTGCCCCGTCTTTTCCAGGTTGCACGGTAGACGGCAACGCCACTGACTGCCCAGTCTCATTCGGCGGGGGCGTCGATGGCTACGACTCAGAAATCTACTATCGGGTCATCGACCAATGCAACTTCAAGATGGCCCCGATCAAAATGAATGAGAAGTTCACGACGTCCGGATCCGACTACACGAGTGAGAACTGGCCCCTGCCCAGTGCGACGGGCTGGCTAGGCTTCACCACGGCGTGGGAGTGGAGTGACATAGTGAGGGCAGTATGCGTGCCGTGCACGCCAAATTCTCAGGTGCCCCAGTCGCCTCTGACTGGAACCAAGGTGGATTGGGTGACGCAGGAGATTCGCTCCGGCGCGGATGGCATCGGAGACGGTGTTCACGTACAGACGCATAAGCAACAAACATATTTGGACCATGGGCGTCATGAGTAGAGTCGAAAGAAACGAAGGAGGTCGCCATGAATAAAGTCGCTACCGTCCTGCTGATGGCTTGGCTGGGAGTATCCGGAGTCAAAGCATCGCAAGGCCCACTGCTTCAATTGATCCTCTCAGCTGAAGTCATTGTTGCGGGGACGCTGGAAAGCGGGTCGCTCCTTGATGGTCGGTTGGCTGGAGCTCTTCGGGTAGATCGTGTTCTGAGCGGCAATCCTCGCCTAAGCGGTTCGATCCCGGTAACGGCGGAGATTCGAGGGCGGATAGTGGCTCCTGGCGCATCCGTTCCTGCTATGCGGGGTCTTTGGTTTTTGACCGGCAACGAGGCGGAAGGTTGGCAGGTACTGCCGGGCCCGAACTCGCTGCCGTCGAGGTACTATCCCGTGGCCATCGAGCTGGGATCGTACGCATACTCGGACAGCGACCCGATCACGGATAAGGTTCTGCTTGAGCTCTGTGCCGGGCTTGAATCCGTTGATGTGCAGACGATGGAGTTCGGAATGTTGGCCATAGCGCTTCGTGGCGCTAACGGTCTCGATAGTCCTCGAATTCGCTCCGCCTTCGAGCGCCTTGCAGATTCTACTGAGCCCGCCATCTCAGCTTTAGGCCTCGGCGGTTTGCTCGGTCTAGACGTCGATGAAGACACAATAAAGCGCGTCGAGGAGAGGCTTCCAGCTTTGGCGGCGACACCCGGATTCCACCTGATAGTCGCCAATATGGAAGATGTTACGAACTCGGATCCTGCCGTCGTTGACAGTTTGGGAAGGTTAGCGACCGCCTCGACATCCTCGTTTGAGCTGAAGCGATCTGCGGCAAGTGCGTTGCGCTCAATACACAGCCAACAAGCAATCCCATTCCTGGCTAGGTTGCTCGATGATCAGAGCCCCGAAATTCAGTCGCTGGGAATCGCTGGCCTGAGTGCGTTCGTCGAAAACCTACCTCTCATAACGCCCGACAGTTTGAGTTCGATGTCTTGGATGAGGCCACAGGGCGATCGCCGCTTCGGCGATGCGGCTGGGGCTGCCGGTTTCATCCGGGTCAGCGGGCAGTTCACGGGACAAGGTGAAAGACAGGCCCACGTCCAGGTGTGGAAGCAGTGGTGGAATCTCGTTGAGCCACAGCTTTCAGGGAAGTAATCCTCGTTCTCTCCCTTGATCGAAACAGCCGCCTCGAATCTGTCCTGTCGTCACTTCGATACTTCCCCGTGTCGCTTTGTCGAAGGAGACTCTGCCGACGGTGGCGCTTCTGCGTCACTTTTTTCGGCCTCGCCTTGAGATCCTGGAACAAGCTGTCGAACAGTACTTGCCCAAGCCTCGCGTCAGGAGGCTTGGAATTACACTGAAGGCCTTGCGACAAGTTTGGCAAGTCCTTCTCACTCGAATTCTCTCTGCTTGAGCCCTGCTTGCGGTCCAGGAGCAAGCCGTCGAACAATATTTACCCTCGCCTCGCTTCGCCCTGGCTGGATATACATCGAAGTTGTTTCGACAGATTTTACACTTCTTCGTAATCATTGTTCTAAATGATAATAAACTGGTAGAGAATTGCAAGGCACAAACTCTAGGAGTCGGGGAGATTACTGAACTCCTCTTCTCAGAAGACGATCCGCTCAACCTCGTCAAGAGAAATGCGGTCGTCGCGTTGATCGTAGAGCTTGCTCGTACCGCTTGCCGCCTTTTTCGTGGAGCCTCACCAAAGCCAACAGTTCTCAAACTACTTTCATCCAGCACGCGCTTCACGATCGACTGTCATTCTTCAGCCGGTTCATGGACTGGAGGATGGCCTGCATGATGACGCGCTTCTTGGCCTGCTGTTGGGCTTGAGAAACCGATCCCAGCTTCACCTTGACCCTATACCCCTTGACCGTCTGCTCGGTCGCAGTGGCTTTGGCCTCACGCTCTTCAATGAACGAAAAGAGTTCTTCCGGCATGAAGAAGAGAACACGTTCGAGATCTTCCGGACTAAGGCTCTTGGCAGCCGCCGCAATCCGGCGAAGAGTCCTTTGCTCTGTGGCCAGCACCGCTACGACGTTGAATCCGGCTGCCAGACACTTCTGAATGTTTCCGAGTTCGTGCTCTGCGCTGGTGCTCACAGACACTTCACAGGCAATCGAGAAATTGTCCTTTTCTAATGCGATGTCAACCGAACCCAGGCCACTCAAAATCTGCTTTTCGATGGTGGCGCGGTAGCCACGGTCTTCGGCCCATCGTTTGATGAGCTGCTGCAAGTACTTGTGTTGCTGTCCACCTCGGCCAGGAGTGGGTGTCTTGCGAGCGACCGGCGGAGTTTTGCGGATAGTATGCTCGATAGGCGTCCCTGCTGGAGGGGGTGTGGGAGGTCGGATGTCGCGCTCCCTTGGTCTCGGGTCTTCAGGGGCTGAAGGTGCCTGGTAACTAGGGGTCTGGATGTTATCTGTTCGCTTAGCCTTCAAAGCGTAGTGTCGCCGTGACGATTCAACGACCTGCTTGCGTCGTTGAGCTGCCAGTTCTCGATCCACTATCGGCAGGGGCGTGGTTGTCAGATTGAAGTCGTAGTCTGATCGTTCCATCCGGCACACTGCTTCTCCCACCCCCAAGTTCTGAAGGTCTTTGGCCTTGAAGAATGAGAACCCATCTTCAAGCTTTTTGGCGTCGAAGTCTCCAAGACGGAAGCAGATTCTTGTGTATGGGTTCGAGATGACCGCGCTTGCTACGTCGCTGTCCCGGCTTGAGAGTTGGTGTAGTTCTTGATGCGCGAGGATGAGGCCGAGTCGATACTTTCGAGCGCCGGATAATATCCCCGCCATTGAGGGCGTGACGAAGTTGTGGAACTCGTCTACGTAAAGATAGAAAGGAGCACGTTCTGAGGCTTGCAACTCTTGCCGACTCATGGCCATTTGATTGAGCTTCGAGACCAGAAGAGTTCCCAAGAGGTAGGAGTTCTCCTCTCCAATAAGGCCCTGGGAGAGCTTGGCCAGGAGAATCTTACGACCATTCATGATGGCTCCGAAGTCCAGACGATTCTCCTTTTGAGTGACCATGTTCCTGATCGGCTTCGGTCGGAGGAAGGTGTTCAATCTGGTAAGAATCGGCCCCTGAGGCTTACCTCGGAGCAACGTAAATTCTTTCTGCTGTCAGCGCCGGTGTAAGAATCCCCGTATCGCCGGAATAAAATTCCCCACCCGTAGCTTGCGTCGGAGCCGACCCTGGAAGCAGGAGGTACAAGGCGCTGTTACGGAGTTCAGATGTGCAAGAAATCGAAGAATTAGTTCGACAAGGGGTGAGCCTCGCCAAGATCAGCGAGCTCACGGGATTTGACCGCAAGACGGTTCGCAAGTACTTAAGGCAGGACGATCCGACGCCCAGATACGGCCCGCGCAAGCCGCGTCCGTCCAAGCTGGATCGCTTCAAGCCGTTTATCGAAGACCGCCTCAAGGCCGGCGTCTGGAATGCCGTCGTGCTGTTGCGTGAGCTGCGAGAACACGGCTACTCGGGCGGCTATACGATCCTCAAGGATCACCTACAGCCGTTGCGAGAAGCCGCAACCACGGTGGCCGTGCGGCGCTTTGAAACACCCGCAGGCAAACAGGCTCAGGTCGATTGGGGCCATCTCGGCGAGATCACCGCCGACGGCAAGACTCGCAAGCTTTGGGGTTTCGTCTTCACGCTCGGTCACAGCCGGGCCATCATGGCCGCCGCGGCGACCGACCAGAAGCTGCCGACGCTGCTGCGCATGCACGAGGAAGCCTTCCGGCAACTCGGCGGCGTGCCGCAAGAGATCCTCTACGACCGCATGAAGACGGTCTTGGAGGGGGTCGACGAGCGCGGCGAGCTCAAGTGGAATCAAACCTTCAAGGACTTCGCCGACTATTGGGGCTTCACCCCGCGGGCCTGCAAACCTTACCGCGCGCAGACCAAGGGCAAGGTCGAATCGGGCGTCAAGTACGTGCGCCGCAACTTCCTGTGCGGACGCACGGCGACGAGCCTGGATGATCTCAACAACCAGCTGCACGCTTGGGTCTGGGAGGTCTCGAACCGGCGCGTTCACGGCACCACTCACAGCCAAGTGTTAGAGAGTTGGGAGTCTGAAAAGACCGCCTTGCAGTCTCTCGACAAGCGTCCGCCGTATCCCCTCGCGGACGCCGAGTCGAGGCGTGTGAGCCGGGACGCCTTCGTGGCCTGGCGCTCCAACCGCTACTCGGTTCCCTGGCAAGACGCCGGCGCCGAAGTCTCGTTGCGCGAACTGGCCGGCCGGCTCGAGGTATGGCGCGGAGCCGAGCGGATCGCCGTTCACGAGTTGATCGACGACCGCCACCAAATCGTTGTTCGCAAAGAGCATCATGCCGACATTCCGCTGCACGTCGCCAAGCGTCCAGGAGGAAAAACGTGCATTCACATCCAAGCCGGCGCACCCCAAGTCGAAGTGCGGCCGCTAGCGGCTTACGAAAGCGCCGCCGCCGGAGGTGCGCTGTGACCGCCATCGAACAGCTTCACGAACGGCTCGAAGCACTGGGGCTGAAGACCATCGACGATCGCTTGGAAGCGCTGCTTGAACAAGCAGCCAAGGCTGAACCGGCCTACGCCGACTTCCTGCTCGACGTCGTCAGCGCCGAGGCCGACGCTCGCCGACAACGCTATCTCAAGACGCGTCTACAGCTCGCGCATCTGCCCTATGTCAAGACTTTCGAACAGTTCGACTTCGACTTTCAACCATCGATCGACGAGCGCCAAATCCAAGAGCTGCGCACGTTGCGCTTCGTGCACGAAGCCTCCAACGTGATCTTCCTCGGGCCACCCGGCGTTGGCAAGACGCATCTCTCGGTTGCCTTGGCCGAGGCTGCGATCCAAGCCGGTTTCGGAGCCTACTTCATCACCGCGCACGACTTGATCGCCGATCTGTCGAAGGCCATCCGCGAAGGACGGCTACAACGAAGGATGCGCATCTACCTCGCGCCGAAGGTGCTGATCGTCGACGAGATGGGTTACCTTCCGCTCGACGAGCTGGGGGCGACGATCTTCTTCCAACTCGTCAGCGCGCGTTACGAACGCGGCAGCATCATCCTGACCTCGAACAAGAGCTACGCCGATTGGGGCTCGATCTTTTCCGACCCGATCATCGCCACGGCGATCCTGGATCGACTGTTGCATCACTCGACGACGGTGAACATTCGCGGCGAGAGCTTTCGCTTGAAGGAGCGCCGAAGAGCCGGTTTGCTCTCGCGGCCGGAAGATCAGTCCGGCGAACGGCCGACGGTCGATGCGGCTGACGCGGCGAGCCCTGGTCGCAAGAGCGGGGGAAGTGGAAGATGAGTTTTTTCAGGCATGGGCAAATCTATCGATCCGATGGGCGTTGGGCAGCGGAAAAGAAGCCGGGAGCGATCTCGGCCGCCGCTCCCGGCACTCATCGTCTCGCTGAGTTTGCGGCCGGGTATTCCTTGGCGGGTTGCTCTCCAGCATTGCCCGCCTCCGCTTCCCCGGCTAGCTCCATGCTTAGCAACACGGTGGTGGTCCACAAAACCACCACCGCAACCAGGGTGGGGAATTTTCAACCGGCGAAAACGGGATTTTTCATCCGGCCTTGACACTGCCAGTAGTAGAGGACTTCAGGGTCTCGTACCGTATCGAGAAAACGACGGCGAAAATCCGGCTCTACCAAAAACCTCCTGAGATCAGAGAGAGTCCCACCCTCGCTGCTCTCAAGAAAGGCCAGGATCGCATTGGCTAAAACGACAGTCATCTGGTCGCCCCAGCTCGTGGACAACCGCTTGAAGACCGAGACCAAATCGGACGCCAGAAGGTTTCGTTCCAGATCGGAATGGGCAGACAGGATGTTGAAGCCCACAGGGAACTCTTCATCGGACGGATCGAGGAGCACTACGTCGTTTACCCGCTTCTCAGGAATGCGGACAAACACATCGTCGATGAGATCCCCATGGGGATCGAGCACTGCCAGACCTTCCCCTTTCTCGATGTCCTGAACGATCATGTTGAGGAGCAACGTGGATTTGCCGGTGCCGGAAGCCCCGATCACATAGGTGTGGCGAACCCGTTGTTCCGGGCTTTGCGTGACGCGCCCCGAGCGCCCGCCATGATCGTTCTCACCAAGGCAGAGAGAGTTGCCGAGCGAAAGCGCCGGAGCAGCTTTGCTCTTCCGCTCTTCCCGCTTGAGCTTCATCGAATGAACCGAAGAGGACGGGAGGTGAACCAGCGAGAGTAGCTCATCGCTGTTGAGGAGCATACCGCTCCGACGACTCTGACGCCGACGGAGGTCTTCGAGGTGTTGCCAATCGTCATATCCGTCGTTGGTGAGAGGAATGAACTCATTGCTTTGCGGATCTGAAAACTGGCGTAATGATGCGCCAATACCCTCTACGATCTGCCACGCGCGGTACTTCGTCTCACTCTGAGCAGCAATACGCACGACCGCTCCAAAGAGCGGGCATGATACTTTCTGTCCGGCAAGCTGGACGATCGTCGGATCGTCAGCGAAAAACGAACCGCCGCGGCCGTCAGTGACGGCTCGCAGGATGCTCTCTTGCCAGGGGTTCACAACCGGTGAAAACAAGATCTGAAACAGGGCGCTCTCGCCATCTGCCAGTTCGGCCATGGCTTCGATGATGCCCGCCAACGGATCAGGGTCAAACCGACCGAAGCAGCGAATCGGTCGCATGAACTCATTCGAGAGACCGAAGTCCACGACCGCGCCCTCGGTTCCGCTTCTTTTTGAGAGGTCCGTGAGAAATGAGTTGTGTTCAGTGAGAACTGCCTCATGAAAATAGGCCTTGATCTGCCCCCGCACACGGGGCGCATCCGATTGAGCACATGTAAACTGCACGACGATCGAGTCGTGCGTCCCAATAATTTCGAATGCTATCGGCCGTGAGACATGACCGATGCCGAGCAAGACTTGCTCGACAGCGTCCTTGGCCACCTTGCTCTCGGGGGGAAGAGCAACCTGGAACTCGACCAGATCACCGTCGTCTTCAAACCAGATCGGCTGGTAGGCGGCCTCTTCGCCTTCAAGGGCCGAAGGAAGTTCTCCGGAGGAATCCAACCGTCCTTTCCACAGCTCCACAATCCGATCTGCTAACTCGCTGAAGAACGTCGGTTTGCGGGCATCGTCGTAGAGCCGCTCGGCTTCCTCGGGGTCGTAATGCCCAAAGAATGGATAGAACTGGGGCTCAAGATCGACTGGTTGCTCCCAAACGTCCCAGCCGCGCCCCCTCATCTCCCACTGGTAGAACTGCCTGGTGAGCCTCTCGGTCAATGACTCTTCAGAGCCGAGTCTGGAAGTCCTCGGCACTTCAGGCTACCTCGTAAGTTGACGCATGACGGGCTTCCGGTCCAGCTCGGAAAGCGATCGAGCCCCCTTAGCGCTGGTTAACTGATCCACCACCTCAAGGACAGCATTGTGGACGGCCTTCTGGAACATCATGGCCGTATCGATCTTATAGTAGGTTTCCGGACGAAAAAAACGCTCGTAGAACGGTCCGAGAATCGGCATGGCGACTAGTGTAGTGCGCCATAAATAATGTAACTTATAGTATCTTCGTGTCGCCTTTACTAGTAGAAGGCACACGGATGCGAAGAGCAGAGCCAGTCCCATTGACGCAGGAGCAGCGTAGGCAGTTGGAGCGCTACGCGAACGGTCGTCGGGTCGCTGTTCGTCTGGCGTTGCGAGCCAGGATCATCGTGCTCGCCGCCGACGGTCTTGAGAACAAACGGATTGCCGCGCAGCTGTCGGTCTCGCGTCAGTTGGTGGCGCGCTGGCGAAGCCGTTTTCTTGAATCCGGCGTCGCCGGCATCGAAAAGGACGCCCCGCGGCCCGGCCGTAAGCCCGCCATCTGCTCCCCAACAGTGCAACAGATCATCCACAAGACGACCCGCGAAACGCCAGCCAACGCCACCCATTGGAGCCGCCGCACGATGGCCGCCGCGGTCGGCGTCAGCGCCTCCACCGTGGGTCGCATTTGGCGCGCCCACGGCCTCAAGCCGCATCGCGTCAAGACCTTCAAACTCAGCAACGACCCGCGCTTCGCCGAAAAACTCGACGACATCATCGGACTTTATCTCAACCCGCCCGAGCATGCCCTCGTTCTTTGCCTCGACGAGAAGTCACAGATTCAAGCCCTCGACCGCACCCAGCCCGGCCTGCCCCTGAAAAAGGGACGCGGCCGGACCATGACCCACGACTACAAACGCAACGGCACAACCACCTTGTTCGCCGCGCTCAACACGCTCGACGGCTCGGTGATCGGAACCTGCATGCCCAAGCACCGCCACCAAGAATGGCTGCGCTTCTTGCGCTTGCTTGAAAACCAGACCCCCAAGGACAAGCAGATCCATTTGATCGTGGACAACTATGCCACTCACAAACACGCCACGGTGAAACGCTGGCTGCAGCGCAATAAACGCTTCCACGTCCATTTCACGCCCACCTCAGCGTCGTGGCTGAACATGGTGGAGAGGTTCTTCCGAGACCTCACCGATAAGCGCATCCGCCACGGTGTCTTTCGTAGCGTCGGCGAACTCACCACCGCCATCGAAGACTACATCGCTCGACACAATCAGCAGCCCAAGCCCTTCATCTGGACTGCTACCGCTTCCGACACCCTTGAGAAGGTCAAGCGCGGCAAAGCCGCTCTTCTTAAGGTTCAATCTGATTGACGCACTACACTAGAGCATCATCCCAGCCTTCGTGATCGACGTTCATCACCTGTACGAAACACCAGAACAGAAACGGTAGCCCGAAGATGGCCAAGAACGTTCCGAGGAAGAATCCGAAGACTTGGTAGGACAGCGAAACTGCGAAGCTCGATCCAAGAAAGAGAAGGATGAGCGCCAGCGCGCCGGATGACGACTCCGTCCGCACGAGCCAGGAAGAGACGAAAAAGCTGCGCCCGAAGGGCGCGCCGCAGATGTCGAAGATGAACCTCCCGCGTGTGACCCTCAGGTACTCACGCCTGGCGGAGAGAAGCCCGCTCTCTCTCCAGTCGATTCGGGAGGTTTCAACGTCGGGGATCTCGCGCTTCTTGATCGCGGCCTCGACGGCAATGTAGAACTCAAGAGGAGATGCCTGGAGGCCTTCAAGCAGGATGTTCCAGTGGGAGATCACTACTCCCAATGAGGCGGTAGCCATGTCATGAACCTTCCGCTACAAACGTCTGATTCGACTCCTAGAGTATTTGATAACCGTAATTGAACCACGCTTTACAAAACTCGCGCAAGTCTCAAATAATCCTATGCCTATCCGAACAAGAAGCCAGGCATTCGTTCAGGTCTGGTATGAAAGAGATTTTCTGACATGCACCTGATCACACAGTTCAACTTCCTTGCATCGAAACGGCGGCGAGTTCTTTACTGAAACTTTATCGGTCCGGGGCCTCTGATAGGTTGATACTGGCATGGATGGAGTTCATGACGAAAGAGCAGTTCTCTAGTCTGGTCAGAAGTGCCGTAGTGCCCGCAGCAGAGGGTTTCTTACCCTATGACGAGATCGCGCGGGCTACTGGCCTCAGCCTGAAGGAAGTCTTGAATGTCGTGCGGGAACATCACCAAGAGTTAGCCTCCCTCGGCCTGGAAAGTTTCGCTGATGGCATTCAAGACCGCAGGCAGTTCTGCGCGGCTACTGGAGTGTAGTCGAACATCATCATTCGTGAATTGTCGTCCCGATGAGCCCACTCATCCAATTTGAAGCGCCGGTGGTCTGTTTGTCATTTTCCCGCCTCAGGCTACTTCAAGATTGCGATGATCTGCTCCTCGCTATGGACCTTCCCCTTCATCTTTCCGTTTCTCCCTCGCCACAAGAAATTCCAATCCTGTCTGTTGCAGCTTTTCGGGAGCATGTCGGGGGGCCTGCTGTTTGAGTTGGGTCGCCTAAGGACCCCGCATCAACCTCTGTCGCTGAATTCCAATTGAAACGAGTGCTTTGTCACCAGCCCTGGTTACGATGGTGACGTTAATAAAAGTTGTGGTAGCCAACGACACCCAAGCTAGTCGACGAGCGCTGCGCCTGGGCGGAACGTTGGCTCGATCCAAACGCGATTGCCCCCAATGTGGACTTGAATGTTCAGGGTTAGGAATCCATACCTCGCGCCACGCGCTGGATCTGACGTGAAATGGTGAATATGATCGTACCCGAGAACCGTACTGTGATTCGTTCTGTTGTTGATGATCCTCACACCTTCATCCGCGACGTCGGAAATAAGCCAGTCGTCGTCAAGCGTACTCAGTTGAGATCCAGCCTCACTGCGGAAACGCTTTGCCATCGGGCGAATCCTGATATGACTGCCTTTGCTCTTCCTAAGCGCGTTCTTGTTCATCGGGGTCCAATTTATAATTCTAACGCCCAAGTCGAAGTTAAGAAATCAACGGAAACGCGCCGTCCGCCAGTCGGCAGATGTGTGATGAGCGTCGGCGCAGTCAGATAGAAGTCCGAAGCGCATTCCGGAGCTGTCGCTTGCCTCGAACTTCCACCAGCACCGTTGCTGGGTTGTGTAGTCATTCGACGCTTGCGATACAACGTCGCGTACAGGTCGCTCGCAGAGCTCTTAGAGTTTCGACTAGTGCCAACCTTCGTAGCGATACCGGGCCAAAACCGATCGAGGCGTCTGCTGTTTGAGTTTGGGTCGCCTAAGGACTCCGCATCAACTTCTGTTCTGTCCTTCAACCGGCCACTCAATGGGCCTGATTGTGTCTGCGCTGAACGGTCTTGACACTACTCCATCGATCATCAACTTCAGATAGATGCTGTGGTTGGGCAGGTTCGTCAAGTCAGAGGGAGTGTGAGAACGGCGCTGGCAAACTAGACCACAGAACGGCGGCTTAGAGCCGTTCAAGGGCGGCGGAAAATTAGACCGCCCGGGTGGTCCGCTGGCATCTTTTCGGTGTTTTGTGGAACACGGGAAGGATGTATCGCGTGGAGCTATACGCTCAAGTACGGCGCAGTGTCTACGTCGAAGGGCTGAGTGAACGCGAAGCGACCAGGCGGTTTGGCATAGCGCGGGATACGGTGCGCAAAATGTTGCGCTACTCCGCTCCACCGGGCTATCGGCGGCGTAAGCCGGTGAGACGGCCGACGCTGGAAGCGTTCACCGGAATCATCGATCAGATCCTGCTCGACGATCAGCAACAACCGAAGAAACAACGCCACACCGCGAAGCGCATCTTCGACCGTTTGCGCGAGGAATACGGTTTCAGCGGCGGCTACACGATCGTCAAGGACTACGTCCGCGAGAAGAAGCTCGGCGGCCAAGAGATGTTCGTGCCATTGGCGCATCCTCCCGGCGACGCCCAGGCCGACTTCGGCGAGGCGGTTGTCGTCATCGGTGGAGTTCAGCGCAAGGCGCACTTCTTGGTGGTCGATCTGCCGCACAGCGACGAGGCCTTTGTGAAGGCCTTTCCGGCGGAAACGACGGAAGCATTCTGCGAGGGACACAACGCCGCGTTTGAGTACTTCGGCGGCGTGCCGCGCAACATCGTCTACGACAACACGAAGTTGGCGGTAGCAAGGATTCTTGGCGACGGCACGCGTAAGCGCACGCGAGTGTTCAGCGAACTCCAATCGCACTACCTGTTCGCCGACCGTTTCGGCCGCCCGGGCAAGGGCAACGACAAGGGAAAAGTCGAGGGGCTAGTGGGCTTCGCGCGGCGCAACTTCATGGTGCCGATTCCGAGATTCGAGAGTTGGGAGGCCTTCAATGAACACCTCGAAGCGAAGTGCCGGGCCAACCGCGAGAGGCGCTTGCGGGGGCACACGGAAACGGTTGGCGAACGCTTCGAGCGCGATCGAAAGGCATTGTTGCCCTTGCCGGCGACAGCCTACGATGCCTGCAACAAACGCACGACAAGGGTGACCTCGCTGTCGCTGGTGCGCTATGCAACGAACGACTACTCGGTGCCGACACGCTACGGCCACCGCCAGGTCTTGCTGAAGGCCTACGTGGATGAGGTGGTGATCTGTTGCGGCAGCGAGGAGATCGCCCGCCATCGGCGAAGTTACGAACGCGAAGAGCTAGTTTTCGATCCACTCCATTACCTGGCATTGCTGGAGCGCAAGACCAACGCGCTCGATCAAGCCGCGCCGTTGGTGGGTTGGGAGTTGCCACCGGAGTTTGCGCAACTACGTCGCCTGCTCGAATCGCGGTTGGACAAAGCGGGTAAACGTGAATACGTACAGGTACTGCGGCTATTGGAGGACTTCCCCCTCGAGCAGGTCGCAACGGCGGTGCGTCAAGTCTGTCTACTGGGAACGATCGGCTTCGATGCCGTCAAGCACTTGCTGCTGTGCGCGATCGAGCAACGTCCGCCGAAGCTCGACTTAACGAAGTATCCTCACTTGCCGACGGCGCAGGTCGAGCAGACGTCGCCGGCATCCTATCTGGTTCTACTAGGAGGAGCAAGCTGATGGCCAAGTCGAGAATGCTGCTGGAAACCCACCTGAAAGCTCTACGGCTGCCGACCTTCCTACGCGAGTACGACAAACTGGCTCGGCGCTGCGCCGCCGAAGGCTTGGACTTTCGGGACTTCCTGCAGCAACTCTGCGAGTTGGAACTCGTCGATCGCGAACAGCGGGCGACCGAGCGTCGAATCAAGGCCGCCAAGTTCCCGGTGACGAAGAGTCTCGACACGTTCGACTTCCTCGCCTTGCCTTCAGTGAACAAGAAGCTCGTGCTGGAGTTGGCGCGGTGTGAGTTCATCGACCGCCGCGAGAACGTCTTGGCGCTGGGCAACTCTGGTACTGGCAAAACGCACATCGCCTTGGCGCTGGCACTGGCGGCTTGCCAGAGCGGCTATCGCACGCGCTTCACCACCGCTGCGGCTCTGGTCAACGAACTGCTCGAAGCCCGCGACGAACGGCAACTCCTACGGTTTCAGAAGCAACTTGCCAAGCAGGATCTGTTGATCGTCGATGAACTGGGCTACGTACCGCTGTCGAAGACCGGGGCGGAGCTACTGTTCGAGATCTTTTCGCAGCGCTACGAACAGGGCTCGACGTTGCTGACCTCGAACCTGCCTTTCACCGAATGGACCGAAGTGCTTGGTTCCGAACGCATGACCGGAGCACTGCTTGACCGGCTCACACATCACGTTCACATCCTCGAGATGAACGGCCAAAGCTACCGCCTCAAACAGAGCAAAAAGAAGCGCCCGCGCTCTTCAGGCTGATCCGCC
Source organism: Bryobacterales bacterium (assembly GCA_965247305.1). GTDB lineage: Bacteria > Acidobacteriota > Terriglobia > Bryobacterales > UBA6623 > CATQHP01. The sequence continues at coordinate 2,299,785 of OZ252030.1, forward strand.
GGCCGCTCGCGCCGGTTTTCGTGGGCCGTCTTACACTACGCCTGGGCCGCCCTAAAGGGCGCCTCCAGGATCCGTTCCAGCCGTCCCACGAAAACCGCTGGTTTCCTGCCGACTGCTCCATTTTTACTCCGCCGCTGTGGTCTAAATTTACTCCGCCCTTGACAGTCATCATCGAGAATGCCAATGTCTTCCTGGTGGCACCACCGGAGAACGTCCTTGTAGAGGGTGCCGTGCCAGTCAATAACGCACAACCCTTGCCTGTTTTTGATGTCTTGGCGGATGAGCCATTCTAGAAACTTGCTCTTGCCTGTCCCCGAGCTACCGATGATGTGAGTATGGGTTCCCTGTCGCATCTTGGGCGACAGGTAGACCGGTTTTCGGTTGGCGTCAAATCCGAGGAAACTTCGCTTCATCGAAATGCCCTCCTTGCACATCGTATATGAAATAGAAAAGCGCCCAACCTTGCGGTTGGGCGCTTGGATTTGAGTTGCTTGTAGCAACTCAAGAGCTGTCCGGATCGAGGTAGTCGATTTGGGCTGAGACGATTGTATTCATGTCGGCCTGCGTCTCGGTCAGTCTCTTCTTGGTATCGGCAACTAAGAAGCGAAGCATCGAGATTTCAAACGTCATATCCATGAGCGTAGCCCTTGCCTGACTGGTTGTCTCCTCGTTGAATTCCTCAATCAGATCGTAGATACCAGCGACCTTATGTTCAAATGGTAGTCCGCTTTCTTCCACCTGCCTACGCACGACTTCAAGCCATTGAAACGCCTGTTCTTTGGTCAATCTGTCTAGATCAACATCACCCTCTCTCATTATTATTCTCCTTCCGCCAGATTGGAGAGCGTCCCAAAGGTTTCATCGAGGCGCTCCCTCCTGGCAAGAAGGAAAATAAAATCTACTGTAAGTCTATCATAATAAAGAAGTTATGTCAACCCATCTCCTATTCTAGGGCTAGGTAGGGCCGTAGAATGGGCTGATCACCATTCTTTGAAATCAGTAATCAGAGGTTGTGTTTCTCTCTCAACCGTTGCTCGAGATTTTCAAGAGCCTTTTTCTCGTCGCGTTTAATTCCGGGCTCTTCGTTAGGATTCTTAGCTATTGTGGCAGTCGCAGTCTTAGCAATCTGTTCTGCGGCTTCTTTGAATTCTTGATCCATCTGCCTTTTCCTGCCCTGCCTCTCCTGAAATTCTCGGATCTCCTGCTCACCTGGGCTTTCCGGTTTGGGCTTGGTTGGTGGATGCTCAATTTTTTTGAGTTGAGCTTCGGCCTGTGCCAGCTTAATCTTGCTCAGCACCCGGTCGGTTTCGGCGTCTAATGCTTCGGCCTCAGCCTTTAATCTTGCAACCTCCGCCTCTCCGTCTTTCTTGGCTTTGAGAGCTTCTCTTCCTAGCGCTAACTCCTCAGCGCGTTCTTTTGCTTCAAGGTCTCGGACGCTAAGCTCCTCGGACTCAACAGCTGCCTCCTTATCGCGTAACTTGTGCTTGCGAGGGAGGTTTAGAGCATCGTAACGGAGATCCTGATAAAGGATGCCCTCGCTGGCAGCTTCGTTTTCGGTCTTCATGAGCTCGAGTTGCTTCAACCGCAGTTTGAGATCCGCCTCTGTACGGAACCTTTCCTGCGTCGTAGCCAGAATGCCGAGGCGACGCGTTGGTACCGTTGTCTCTGACTGGGGTAGAACAACCTCCGCATTGACCGTTGGCGACTCTGAATCCTCAGGGGGCGGTTTTTCTTCACTCATTTGAGCCTCCTCTTGGTTGGATGGCCAGTCAATAATATCGGCGAACCGAAGCCAGTCCCAGACAACCGAGGCTTGGACAAATCTCTCGGCAAGCTCTTGTGGTCTTTGCCCCAACCAATAGATTAGCCCCCCTACAAGAGCCACAAAGACCACCACCGCAACACCAGGGCTGAAGGCCCAGAGCTCAACCAGTACCAAGAAAGGCAGGAGAACCAGAAGGAAAGCAAAGCAAACCGCATGCGCTACCAAATACACCGCCGCAGTAGTGGCCAACAGCAACACCCCGTAAACGAGCACGCAGAAATGTCAAGGGCGGAGTAAATTTAGACCACAGCGGCGGAGTAAAAATGGAGCAGTCGGCAGGAAACCAGCGGTTTTCGTGGGACGGCTGGAACGGATCCTGGAGGCGCCCTTTAGGGCGGCCCAGGCGTAGTGTAAGACGGCCCACGAAAACCGGCGCGAGCGGCCGGCGGATCAGCCTGAAGAGCGCGGGCGCTTCTTTTTGCTCTGTTTGAGGCGGTAGCTTTGGCCGTTCATCTCGAGGATGTGAACGTGATGTGTGAGCCGGTCAAGCAGTGCTCCGGTCATGCGTTCGGAACCAAGCACTTCGGTCCATTCGGTGAAAGGCAGGTTCGAGGTCAGCAACGTCGAGCCCTGTTCGTAGCGCTGCGAAAAGATCTCGAACAGTAGCTCCGCCCCGGTCTTCGACAGCGGTACGTAGCCCAGTTCATCGACGATCAACAGATCCTGCTTGGCAAGTTGCTTCTGAAACCGTAGGAGTTGCCGTTCGTCGCGGGCTTCGAGCAGTTCGTTGACCAGAGCCGCAGCGGTGGTGAAGCGCGTGCGATAGCCGCTCTGGCAAGCCGCCAGTGCCAGCGCCAAGGCGATGTGCGTTTTGCCAGTACCAGAGTTGCCCAGCGCCAAGACGTTCTCGCGGCGGTCGATGAACTCACACCGCGCCAACTCCAGCACGAGCTTCTTGTTCACTGAAGGCAAGGCGAGGAAGTCGAACGTGTCGAGACTCTTCGTCACCGGGAACTTGGCGGCCTTGATTCGACGCTCGGTCGCCCGCTGTTCGCGATCGACGAGTTCCAACTCGCAGAGTTGCTGCAGGAAGTCCCGAAAGTCCAAGCCTTCGGCGGCGCAGCGCCGAGCCAGTTTGTCGTACTCGCGTAGGAAGGTCGGCAGCCGTAGAGCTTTCAGGTGGGTTTCCAGCAGCATTCTCGACTTGGCCATCAGCTTGCTCCTCCTAGTAGAACCAGATAGGATGCCGGCGACGTCTGCTCGACCTGCGCCGTCGGCAAGTGAGGATACTTCGTTAAGTCGAGCTTCGGCGGACGTTGCTCGATCGCGCACAGCAGCAAGTGCTTGACGGCATCGAAGCCGATCGTTCCCAGTAGACAGACTTGACGCACCGCCGTTGCGACCTGCTCGAGGGGGAAGTCCTCCAATAGCCGCAGTACCTGTACGTATTCACGTTTACCCGCTTTGTCCAACCGCGATTCGAGCAGGCGACGTAGTTGCGCAAACTCCGGTGGCAACTCCCAACCCACCAACGGCGCGGCTTGATCGAGCGCGTTGGTCTTGCGCTCCAGCAATGCCAGGTAATGGAGTGGATCGAAAACTAGCTCTTCGCGTTCGTAACTTCGCCGATGGCGGGCGATCTCCTCGCTGCCGCAACAGATCACCACCTCATCCACGTAGGCCTTCAGCAAGACCTGGCGGTGGCCGTAGCGTGTCGGCACCGAGTAGTCGTTCGTTGCATAGCGCACCAGCGACAGCGAGGTCACCCTTGTCGTGCGTTTGTTGCAGGCATCGTAGGCTGTCGCCGGCAAGGGCAACAATGCCTTTCGATCGCGCTCGAAGCGTTCGCCAACCGTTTCCGTGTGCCCCCGCAAGCGCCTCTCGCGGTTGGCCCGGCACTTCGCTTCGAGGTGTTCATTGAAGGCCTCCCAACTCTCGAATCTCGGAATCGGCACCATGAAGTTGCGCCGCGCGAAGCCCACTAGCCCCTCGACTTTTCCCTTGTCGTTGCCCTTGCCCGGGCGGCCGAAACGGTCGGCGAACAGGTAGTGCGATTGGAGTTCGCTGAACACTCGCGTGCGCTTACGCGTGCCGTCGCCAAGAATCCTTGCTACCGCCAACTTCGTGTTGTCGTAGACGATGTTGCGCGGCACGCCGCCGAAGTACTCAAACGCGGCGTTGTGTCCCTCGCAGAATGCTTCCGTCGTTTCCGCCGGAAAGGCCTTCACAAAGGCCTCGTCGCTGTGCGGCAGATCGACCACCAAGAAGTGCGCCTTGCGCTGAACTCCACCGATGACGACAACCGCCTCGCCGAAGTCGGCCTGGGCGTCGCCGGGAGGATGCGCCAATGGCACGAACATCTCTTGGCCGCCGAGCTTCTTCTCGCGGACGTAGTCCTTGACGATCGTGTAGCCGCCGCTGAAACCGTATTCCTCGCGCAAACGGTCGAAGATGCGCTTCGCGGTGTGGCGTTGTTTCTTCGGTTGTTGCTGATCGTCGAGCAGGATCTGATCGATGATTCCGGTGAACGCTTCCAGCGTCGGCCGTCTCACCGGCTTACGCCGCCGATAGCCCGGTGGAGCGGAGTAGCGCAACATTTTGCGCACCGTATCCCGCGCTATGCCAAACCGCCTGGTCGCTTCGCGTTCACTCAGCCCTTCGACGTAGACACTGCGCCGTACTTGAGCGTATAGCTCCACGCGATACATCCTTCCCGTGTTCCACAAAACACCGAAAAGATGCCAGCGGACCACCCGGGCGGTCTAATTTTCCGCCGCCCTTGAACGGCTCTAAGCCGCCGTTCTGTGGTCTAGTTTGCCAGCGCCGTTCTCATCTTGGCGCTGGGGAACTCCGGCACCGGCAAAACGCATATCGCCTTGGCGCTGGGACTGGCAGCTTGTCAGAGCGGCTATCGCACACGTTTCACCACCGCCGCGGGATTGGTCCATGAACTGCTCGAAGCCCGTGACGAACGGCAACTACTACGGGTCCAGAAACAACTTGCCAAGCAGGATCTACTGATCGTCGATGAACTGGGCTATGTGCCGCTGTCGAAGACCGGGGCAGAGCTGCTGTTCGAGATCTTTTCGCAGCGCTACGAACAGGGCTCGACGTTGCTGACCTCGAACCTGCCGTTCACCGAGTGGACCGAGGTGCTGGGTTCCGAACGCATGACCGGCGCTCTGCTTGACCGGCTCACGCATCACGTCCATATCCTCGAGATGAACGGCGACAGCTACCGCCTCAAGCAAAGCAAAAAGAAGCGCCCGCGCTCTTCAAACTGACCCGCCGGCCGCTCGCGCCGGTTTGCGTGGGCCGTCTTCCACTACGCCTGGGCCGCCCTAAAGGGCGTCCTCAGGCTCCGTTCCAGCCGTCCCACGCAAACCGCTGGATCCCCGCCAACTGGTCTATTTTTGCTCCGCCGAAGCGGTCTACATTTACTCCGCCCTTGACACTCTCAGCTCTCGATCGAGAAGCACGAGTCGCGCGGTATCCATCGGACCACTAGAGTATTCACGATGAATCCGGTCAAGAGCCGTTGCGATGGCATCTTGAGCGGCGACGCCTTCCGGTGCAAGGATCATCACCAACACCAAGGCACCCACAAGTCTTGGCAAAACCTTCATGCTCGTTTCTCCTGTGCTTTTTTAGACGGCCTACCCTCGCGCCCATCTCCGCTTCTCCCTCGGTCAGGACAGAACAGGAGAAACGAGCGGTTTCGCAACGAGTAGACTCCCCGCTGACAGCCCTTGGCGGGGAATCCATCTTCCATCAGCACCCCCTCCGGGGCTTTCCCGAGCCTTCCCGCAAGGATCAATGAGGACGAGAGCGGCCGCTCTGTTAGTTGAGTTGCGACCGATCTTGCATATCCATCTGCACCCCCAGACCTCGAAGCGCCTCCATCTTTGCTTTGACCTCGGAAGGGCCGATCACCCGGAGCGCATCAAATAACTCGCGCAGGCTCTCCGGTCCCAACCCACAAACGTTCAAAGCCTCGCCGACCTGGGCGCAGTCGGGGCAGAGTGTCTGTCCCGTCCCAATGTCTTCACCCTCGACCCCGCACAGTGTGATCGACTGGGTGGACGACTGACCCACCCAGTCCACGCGCAAGTGGCGATACCGTTCCGTGTTCTTCACAGGCTGAACACCCTCTCCTAACCAGGGGTGGTAGTGAGAACCCGGTAGAGCAGGCCGAAGACGGTCGTGGCGAGCAGACCGATTAGCGGCCAGATCACCCGCCAGACCACCTTCTCCAGCGTGTCGATCCGCGAGTTGACTTCGGAAAACCCTGCCTTTAGCTCGGCCTTCAGCTCAGTGATCTGGGCTCCAAGAACAGCGATGACGTTCTGGCTGGCTATTTGGCGGACTTCCTCAATGGCGGCATGGACCACCTGGGGGTCCGGTTCGGGGCTGCTCAGGGCTTGAAAGAGCGCATCGGTAACGGGTTCAGCCGGGGTTGCCATCAACATTCTCCTTGTGGGGGGCCAAGTCGAACAGTTCTCGATCCCGATCCCGCTCTAAGAATACATCGAGACCTTTCATGAGGCGATCCCGCTTATCGGGATCGGTCCCGGTGGCGTGCTCCAGGTAGCTCCCCATGAGGATCAGGCGGCGGGTGCGGCGCTTACGCTGGGCGGCGGTAATGCGGGATTGGGCGCGCCTGATCTGGCGTTTGAGGGTTTCTTTCCTGAGGCGCTGAGCTTCCAGAAGCTCCTTTTTTCGTTCCTTCAGTTCCTGGTGCAGGGCCTCCTGGCGTTCCCGCAGTTGGTTGAGTTCTTCTTGTGGATTCATGGCTAATCCCGAACGAAGAGAGAGCGCACTATAGGCGTTTCTCTGCGAGAAATGCCGGTGCGACCCTCTTTCATCGGGCAGTAAGAAAAGATGGCGATCTATCATCTTAAAGTTAGCGTCGGAAGTCGCGCCGGTGGGCAGTCCGCCGTTGCAAAGGCCGATTACATTGAGCGCGAAGGGAGCTACGAGAAGGACCGAGAGGAACTGGAGCACAGCGAATCTGACCACATGCCGGAGTGGGCCAAGGACGACCCCCGCTCCTATTGGGAGGCGGCGGACGAGCACGAACGGGCCAACGGCTCCCTATTCCGTGAGATCACGTTCGCGCTGCCTAAAGAATTGAACGAGGAGCAGCGGCGCGAACTGGCTTCCGGCTTCGCGGCGGGCGTGACCGAAGGGGAGCGGCTGCCTTATACGCTGGCCATCCATCGAGGTGGCCCGGACGGGGAGAATCCCCATGCGCACCTGATGATCTCGGAGCGCGGCAATGACGGGATCGAGCGCGGCGGGGAGCAGTGGTTCAAGCGCTACAACGCGAAGGCCCCGGAAAAGGGGGGAGCGAAAAAGAGCCGCACCATGATGTCGCGGGAGTGGGTGAAAGACACCCGCGAGGCGTGGGCGCGGGAGGCCAATAAAGCGCTGGAGCGGGCGGGTCGCGGGGAGCGGATCGATCACCGCAGCCTGGCCGAGCGGCGGGACGTGGCGGAGCGGGCCGGAGACCTCGAGCGGGCGGCTCAGTTGAGCCGGGAGCCAAACGTCCATCTTGGCCCGGAGCGATACAGGGCGATTCGGGGCGGGGCATCGGCGGCGGTCCAACAGGCGGGGCGCGTGGATCAGGTAAACGCGGCGGATCGCGGCGAGCGGGCCACAGACAGCCGCCAGGTGGAGCGGCTGGAGCGCGAGACCGCCGGTATCGAGGCGCGGCTGAAGGAGACCTATGACCGACTTAGAGCAGAGCTTGACAAACGAATTCGGCAAGCTCGCCAAGCAATACGCCGAGGATCAGAAGCGGCTGAGCGGGCAAGTCGAGCGCTTGGAAAAGCAGGTACGACAGTTGGACGAGTCGCACGAAGAAGCCGAGAAGCGGTACACCCAGTGTCTGGAGATTATGACTCTACTCAAAGAGGACCACCTAAAGATGGGCAACCACATCACGAAATTGACCGACGCCTACGACGCACAACAAAACTCGTTCAGAGCGTTAGCCGACGCCTACATCTCTCTGGAGAAAGATTTGACAGAGCTCATTCGTTGATCCACCGCGAAGCCGAGCAGAAGCGGCAAGCAACGGAGTGGCGGCGCGTTGACGGTCGAATCGAGAGCCTTATCCAAGGCCGGGCGCGCAGTCGCGGAGGATGGGATTTCAGCCGCTAGAAATATGGGAGAATCCAACCATGCAATCTAAACGCGACGGCTTGATTCCGGTTGCGGAAGTTCTCTCCGATCTGAATGGGCCGGTGGCCGCGATCCGCGACGCTTCGCCCCAGGCGCGCCACCACTTCACCCAAGCCGATCAGGTGAACCGGTTGGTGAAGGCCCGCGAGTCCGACCCCGATCTCGGCTTTCAGGCGCGGCTGATGGCTTTGTGCAGCTTGCCCCGCAGCAACCCCGGCAACCGGCTTCAGTACAAGCGCGTCAAGGCGCTGTTGCATGATTCAACTGCGGCGCGAGTGGGGGCGCTTTTCCAACTTCTCGTTCAGGACACCACAGCGCAGGATTTCGGCCTACCCAGCTCGGCCATCCGGTTGAGGATGTGACACCTGATCGCAACTTCTCTCCTTTGTGCCTTGCCGTGCCTCGCCTTCAATCCGCCTCCGAGCACGGACTTGTATCGGAAGAAGCTGTTTTCAACGCGCGCCTGCTGTCGGTAGCCCGACTCCTTCTGCCACTCTCGTCGCCCGACCTGGCGAATCCTCTCAAGAGCCGTGTCACGCGGCGCCCATGGGCCGTCCGTTGGCCCCGCCGACACCGCGGAGCGACGAGGGGGAATCACAATCACGACGTTCTCTGTACCGGCCGTGCTGAGTTGATCGTAGACTGACCTGTGGTCGTAGGCTCCGTCTGCGGTGAAACGCCGGATGGGAACCTCGATTGTGTCGAGAAGAGCAGGGAGTGTGGAGGCGTCGTCCCGGCTGCTCACTGTGAGTTCGGCCGCCACAATGAACCCCTCGGCATCCACCCCGATGTACAGCTTCCGCCAATCCCGGCGTTTCTTTGATGCCTTGTGCTTGTGCGCGTTCCATTCGCCGCAACCCAGAATCTTGAGCCCTGTGGAATCGACGATCAAGTCGATCGGGCCGTCGTAGGATCGGGTCAGGGGCGGCACCGCAACGATTTGGTTCCGGCGCGAGAGTGTGGTGTGGTCCGGGGCCTTGAGGTTGAGGCCCATCAAGCGGAGCAGCGAGTCCAGGAACCCCTCGGTCTGGCGGAGCGGCAGGCTGAAGACGACCCGCAGCGTCAACGCGGTCCGGACCGCGAGGTTCGAGTACCGCCGCTGGCCTCCGCGAAGACCGTTCTTCGTTGGTACCCACGCGGCAATTGCATCCTCGCTCAGCCAGATCGTGACGTCGCCGCGGCTCCTGAGGCCACGCTCGTACTCCCTCCAGTTCCGCATTCTGTACTTCGTCTTGTACTGGCGGTTGACTCGGCTCGACTTCGCTGCGACCACGACGTTACCCCCCCGATCTCTATGATGGACTGGACCCCACCCCCGCCGCTAGCGTGCTCGCTTACACCGATTCATGCACCAACGCCGCTGCGAGAGCCCAGTTTTCACCAGACAGCCGCTGGGTGGCGTACGACTCGGATGAGCGTGGCGATCGCCGGAGAGGGTGCCTAGCGATAGTCGGCGCTATGCTATTCGGTTGCTGCAGACACACGCCGTCGGTGAGTTTCAAGGCATGACCGTTCGCGAACCATTGACAAAACGTTTCAAGAGCCTAGTTGCTCTCGCGTACGCCCTCGCCGCTCCGGCAGCGCAGGTGACCGACACCCATTTTCACGCCTGCCCATTCGGCGAAAGCGACCAATGCGTAGCGCTATCCGAGATGCTTCCGGTTATGGACGAATCGGGCGTAGAAACGGTCTGGGTTTTCGGTCTTCAACATCAGTTGGTGAGCAACCCGGGCGACATTGGGCACTGGCCGGCACAAGCAGCATGCGCGCCCGTGGAACCGATGATATTCCCTGGCTCCTTCGACGAGTCACAGCCGTCTATCGAGCAATGCCAAGAGATTCACGCTCAACTGGGGGGGGAACGTCCATTTCACTACAACGATCCTTGCGCTAAGCCCGGCTGGCCGGTAGCGCCGAACAGGCGTGCGGACGAATGGATCTTTGGTCAGCACGCGGGACTTAGCGACGAGGCTAAGGGCCGCATTAAGCCCTTTCTGAGTTATCTCAATTTTGGCGATCCGTGCGCGCGCTCACCCGAGGGCGGTTCCGCAAATCTTGCATACGTCAAGAGCATGGACGAGAAGTACCCCCGGTCGATTTTCGGTTTCGCCGAACACAATTTGAACAAGCTCGCCTTGTACTCGCACAATTCCTGCAAGCCGTCCCTGGACGGCTGGAGGAGATGTTCCCGAAGGCTCATGAACTACATCGCCCGCTCAAATCGGCCAATCGGCGTGCATCTGGACATCATGGACATTCGCGGTCGTTCCTACAAAAGAACGCTGTTGAGCTTCGGCTCGCGGTATCGTCGCAACGTGATCATCTGGATGCACGGCGGAATCGCTCCTGAGGTTACGAACCGGCTGAGCGCGGAAGAACACATCGCGATGATGGAAGCGTTTCTCGCGACATCGCCAGGCAGGAGGTATATCGAGTTGTCGTGGCCCGATGGCTTCTATCGTCGTCTGAACGAAGAAGCGCTTTCGACAGACCAACGGGGCTGGCCCATCGAGCGCGACTTTGAAGCCGAGAAACAGCTCTACGCGGACTTCTTGAGCAAGCACCGCGACGAACTGCTCTTTGGGTCCGACCAAGTTTCGTTGGGATATGACGAATTGCGGGTCGATGGTGTCCTGGTGCACGCGGCGTACGATGATGACTACCGCAAGACCCTCGACCAACAGAATCAGGTATTGCGGATGCTGATCGATACTTCAACGCCGGACGGCGAGGCGTTGTGGCAAGCCATTCTCTCAGACAATGCGAGCCGGATCATCGCTGAGATCGACTGGTCAGCCGCGGCGGGTTCCGGCCGCTAAAGCGGAAATACAGAGTGTTCCACGGGGACCGTGTCCTCGAACTCCATGACCCGATTTACTGACCCGACCATAGGCGATGAGGTTGACTTCAAGTGACGTGTGGAGGGTTCTCGTCAATCACCTTCAGCAAAAGGGAGTGGTCGGTCTCGCCAAGCTCACCGTGTTCCAAGCAACTCCACGCCCTCTCTGCCAGCTTGGACAAGTGTTCCTGGCGGGTTTCCTCATCGACACCTTGTTCGTGCTTAGCTGCTCGAATCTCGCTCAGCAACGCCCGCGTGCGCATATCCTTAGCTTCTTTGACTCGGTTCTGGATGAGTTCGTTCAGCCTCCCCCATCGGGTCTTGTCTATCTCTGCCGTCTTCCACCATCTCTTCCTGATCCGCTCGTCGATCTCCTTCTGGATTGCCATGAGGCGAGCCACGGATTCTTCGGCTGAAACTCTGATCTGAAAGATCCTCCTGCCAATCTCATTGCTGGACCGGTCTCTACGGACCTTGAGAACTCCTTCACACGCAGCGATCAGGATGGCGAAGATCATCAGCAACGCTGCACCGGCTTGCAGCCAGACGGCCATTTCGTCGATTCGCTTTGAGAGCGGGCGTCCATGCCAAGCTCGATGTAGTCTTGTCCACGGCCTGACTCGACCAGGATTTGGCGGATGTCGTGGCAGAAGTCTCCCTTGACTTCAAGCACCAGCGCCGCCGCCCGCATCTGCGGATTGCTCGCTTGCCAGCCGAGAAGCTGGCGGGCAAACGGGTTCATGCAAGCCGATGTTTTCCCCGATCCCACGGCTCCGAAGATCGCCACGCCGGTATACAGTCCGCGCTCCGGGATGGTGAGCCACGAGGGACTGAAAATCTCCCGCGCCTCGACTGGGTGATGGACCTCCCCGATGACGATGGCCGGAGCCTTTTGGTCCGCTGAAAGCGGCCACGGCGGGAGCTTGGCGAAGGGCGCGAAATCGCGCCGCCGCCCCTCTAGCCAAACCTTCCAAACGGTGACGGAAATAAGCCCGCACAGCATGACGGCAACGAAGGGCGAAAGGTAGTACCACAGCACCATGGCGGTGAAAAAATCGGGGGTGTGGAATTGCACTAAAGCGAGGATCGGGTGCTCATCAAGGGAGGGGAAGGGACGGCGTACAAAGCTCCATACGGCGTACCACACACCGCCGAAAAAAAAGAGCAACAGAGCCGGAAGCGTTAGGACGAAATGGGCGGCGCGAAACACCGTCCAGCCCAACAGCATCAAGCCCTGAAACAGACGCCAACTGGCCAAGCCCAACAGCACGAAACCTTGGACGACCAGCCAGCCCAGGACGGCGAAAACCCGGATCGGGTTTTTCCAGTTCATCGGGCCAGCGGGCCGGTGCCAAAGCTCCCGGAGATAAGGGCCGATCTCACGCCATTTCATAGGTCCGTCTCCGTGCTTTCAGCGCCGCTTGTGGGCGGCTGTTCTGAGCCTTCCCGCAGGGATAAATGAGGACGAGAGCGACCCCCATGGGACCGGGTAGAGGTACGCCACAGCGGACCTCTACAAAAGGTCACATGACCCCCCTATTTTGGGGGGGTCGCTCTCGTCTTTCTCGACTTTCCGCGTCGTTAGCGTGTCCGGACGAGTCACCGTGCATAAGCACAACCGAATGAAAGAGATAGAGGAAAGCGGCTTCGCCGCATTTCTCAATTTAGCCATGCCACACACACCCCTCTGAGTCCGTGCCAAGCATTATCAACCACTGTGGCATAAAAAAAGAGCCTATTTCCGGTGTCTCTTAGCCGCGTTGATCTCGATCCACAAACCGCACGGCCTGCCATGTTGAATAGTCGTCAATCGAGACTCCTTCGGTGAGATTTGCTTCGGGGGTCTTGGAGAGTGCTGCAACTCGCTTCATGGCTGGCCCTCGCCCGCCGTAGCGGTCGAAAAACGGCCAGTCGTCTTGCTTCATCGCTTCACGGATGGCCTTAATCTCCTGCTTCGGAGTCAGCCCTTCATGGCTTGTCCCTGGCTTCGCCGCCGCCCATTTCTCAAGCACCCGCGCCGTCCGATCCACGATGGCATTTTCAACCCCAATTCCGATCCCCCGAACCTGCTGCCCCTTCTTGCGAAACGCATCCCAAAGCGGCCCATGCGCGGCTCCCCACGAGTGCAACTCCCGATCCATCTGGTGGCCTGGATCAATGTAGACAAAGGTGGTGGTTTGAGCGTCCACGGCAAGGGGTAGTTTGAGCGCAAAGTAGCGCTTCTGGTTGCCAGCCACACCGTAGTAAATCCGGCGCGGAAGTAAGCGGAGCGGCAAGCCTAGCTTTTCAAAAAACTCGACCTTCTCCGGGAGCCCGCCCTTCAGCGACGCCCTCTTCCCGGTGCGCCGCCAGGAGGGAGGAATCACGACGGGGGTCGCCCTCCACAACCTGGAATCGAGTCCGGGGTTGCTGCGCTGCGACTTGATGCGGGAGGGCGTGCTGCTCGACGCCGCGAGCATCCCTCTGGAGGCCAACGGGCAGACGTCCTGGCTCATCGACCAGGCGTTCCCCGCCGCCGATACGTCCGACTTCGCGGGATCGGTGCGCTGCGATGCGGTGGGGGAGGGGCTGTTCCAGCGCCGTGGCCCTGGAAATGGACCCCGGCAACCGCATCTTCACCACGCTGCCGGTGGTGCCGGTCCCGGAGATGCCGTCTCAGGAATAGACGCCGGTAGTGTCCCTGTTTTGTCTGGGGAACATGGGAGAATAAAGCCATGCAGCGTCAACGCGGCGAGGCTTCACCCGCTTCGATCAAGTGAACCAGCTTGTTACGGCCAGCGAAGAGGACCCCGATCTGGGCTTCATGGCGCGGATGATGGCGCTGTGCTCACTACCCCGCACCAATCCCGGCGACCGGCTTCAATACAAGCGCACCAACGGACCCTACAAGCTGGGGATGACCGCCGGTCTTGACAACAAGCTGCCCTATGGGAATTTTCCCCGCTTGCTGCTCGCCTGGGTCTCGACCGAAGCCGTGCGGACCCAGAGTCGTGTGTTGGTTCTGGGGGATTCTCTCTCGGACTTCATGCGGGCGCTTGGGGTCTACAGCGCCGGAGGCGGAAACGCGGGCATCAAGCTCCGCAACCAGATGCGGCGGCTCTTCAACGCTCACGTCCAGTTGGTCTACGAGGACGAGCACGGCGAAGCAAGTGTGAGTTCGTCCGTGACCGACAGCACCGAGCTTTGGTGGAACGTGCGCAAGCCTGGCGAGCGCTCACTTTGGGAGAGCAAGATTGAACTCAGCGAGAAGTTTTTCCAGGAAATCATCCGCCACCCCGTACCGCTCGACATGAATATCCTCAAGTCCCTCAAGCGCTCTACGTTGGGTCTCGATCTTTACCTATGGGCGGTTTACCGGACCTTTAGCTTGACGCGCCCGCTACGCCTCTCCTGGCGGCAGGTGTACCGTCAGTTTGGAGCGCACCCGGACAAATCCAGCGACAACAACACCGTTCAAGCCTTCCGGTACAAAGTTCTCCGCGAACTGAAGAAGATCAAGCTGGCCTGGCCGGGTCTGAACTACACCACGGCTAAGGGCGTCCTGATCCTGCATCCCTCGACACCCTCCATCGCACCTTCGGACCACCGGCAACTAGTGTAGTGCGTCAATCAGATTGAACCTTAAGAAGAGCGGCTTTGCCGCGCTTGACCTTCTCAAGGGTGTCGGAAGCGGTAGCAGTCCAGATGAAGGGCTTGGGCTGCTGATTGTGTCGAGCGATGTAGTCTTCGATGGCGGTGGTGAGTTCGCCGACGCTACGAAAGACACCGTGGCGGATGCGCTTATCGGTGAGGTCTCGGAAGAACCTCTCCACCATGTTCAGCCACGACGCTGAGGTGGGCGTGAAATGGACGTGGAAGCGTTTATTGCGCTGCAGCCAGCGTTTCACCGTGGCGTGTTTGTGAGTGGCATAGTTGTCCACGATCAAATGGATCTGCTTGTCCTTGGGGGTCTGGTTTTCAAGCAAGCGCAAGAAGCGCAGCCATTCTTGGTGGCGGTGCTTGGGCATGCAGGTTCCGATCACCGAGCCGTCGAGCGTGTTGAGCGCGGCGAACAAGGTGGTTGTGCCGTTGCGTTTGTAGTCGTGGGTCATGGTCCGGCCGCGTCCCTTTTTCAGGGGCAGGCCGGGCTGGGTGCGGTCGAGGGCTTGAATCTGTGACTTCTCGTCGAGGCAAAGAACGAGGGCATGCTCGGGCGGGTTGAGATAAAGTCCGATGATGTCGTCGAGTTTTTCGGCGAAGCGCGGGTCGTTGCTGAGTTTGAAGGTCTTGACGCGATGCGGCTTGAGGCCGTGGGCGCGCCAAATGCGACCCACGGTGGAGGCGCTGACGCCGACCGCGGCGGCCATCGTGCGGCGGCTCCAATGGGTGGCGTTGGCTGGCGTTTCGCGGGTCGTCTTGTGGATGATCTGTTGCACTGTTGGGGAGCAGATGGCGGGCTTACGGCCGGGCCGCGGGGCGTCCTTTTCGATGCCGGCGACGCCGGATTCAAGAAAACGGCTTCGCCAGCGCGCCACCAACTGACGCGAGACCGACAGCTGCGCGGCAATCCGTTTGTTCTCAAGACCGTCGGCGGCGAGCACGATGATCCTGGCTCGCAACGCCAGACGAACAGCGACCCGACGACCGTTCGCGTAGCGCTCCAACTGCCTACGCTGCTCCTGCGTCAATGGGACTGGCTCTGCTCTTCGCATCCGTGTGCCTTCTACTAGTAAAGGCGACACGAAGATACTATAAGTTACATTATTTATGGCGCACTACACTAGCGAGCTAAGCTCTCAGATCCCCTTTCCTGCCGCAAAGCTTTGCTTCCAACGGTCTCTTATGATTCCCCGAAGGGTTGCATAGCCTCCTGCTCGCTGAAACGCGCTCCTGGGCCTCCCAAACGCTTGGCGCTGTGCAGGTTATCCACAGACACCGGTGATTTTGGGCAGTTATCCACGTCCATTCGGGTAACATTTAACTGAGGCGAATACGTCCATTCGGGTAACACATACAAGTAGTTAAAGAACAAGTAGTAGTAGCGACGATCCTGTGGATAACTCGCTGAAAACAAAAGAGAAAACACCCAAGAGAGGGGCTAACGCCCCTCCCGAAAAGGCAAAACCAAAACCCTCCTTATAGGTAAAGAACTGAAAACAAATACCTTACGCCATACCGCAGCGGAACGGGCAGGCGGACCGACAACAAAACCCAACCCAAAACCAGAATCAAAACCCCGGATTCGCCTCCGCCCAGGGGCGAGTCAAGCCGCTAGCGCGGCTCCTACGCTGCGCTACGGCCCTGCGAGTGACAGCGCCAGAGAAAAAACTGGGTGCGAGGGCGGCACAGCGTCTGGACGCCCTACGCGCCGCTATCGTCCGCGCGAACGAGGCGCGGGGCCGCGCGGGCGGGGCGCTACCGGTCGCCGGGCCGGGGCATGCGGTAGCCCACCCCGCGCTCGTTGACGATCAGGGCCGGGCGCTCGGCCTCGTCGGCGAGCTTGTCGCGCAGCCGCTTGACGTAGGCGCGCACGATTTTGGGATCGGCGGCGGGGACGGGCCCCGCCGCCCTCCGAAGCCCAATAAGTGACCCCTTTCTTTGTGCATGCTATCATGCATCGATGTCCGCATGCGAACATGCTGGGCGGCCCAAAGCCCGAACTGGTTCCACCCAAACTCCATCCTTTCATCCATGGCAATCAAAGTAGCCGTCGTCTCACAAAAGGGCGGCGTTGGGAAAAGTAGCATCGCCCGCCTGATTGGCCGCGAGTTCGCTGACAACGGATGGCTCGTCAACATCGCTGATATGGATGTGCAGCAGGCCACCAGCTACCACTGGTTCAAGCGCCGAGCTGTAAACCAAGTCACGCCGGAAATTCACACCGAAATCTTCACGAGTGTCAGCACCGCTTTGGCCGCTACGGAGAAGTTCGACCTGTTTATTTTTGACGGTGCACCCCATGCCAGCAGGGCCACCCGTGACATTGCCCGTGCATCCGATTTCGTGATACTCCCCACGGGCCTTGCCGTTGACGATCTTCACCCGCAAGTGGCCCTTGCCCACGAGCTGAGTCACCAGCACGGCGTAGACCCGGAACGGCTCGCCTTCGTCCTTTGGCGTGTTGGCGACAGCAAGATCGAGATACAGCATGCAAGGGAATACATCGAAGCGGCAGGATACCGCACGATAGCGGGTGAGGTGCCGGAGCGTATCGCCTACCGTCGAGCAAGCGATGCAGGCCGCGCCGCCACCGAAACCAACTACCAGACCCTAAACCATCGCGCCGACACCACTGCACAGAGCATCATCGATGCCATAACCAAGATCACTAACAGAAAGGCCTCCTAATGACCAAAATCAACGCCGCCCTCCAAAAGCCAAATCCCAAAGGAGCCCCTCCCACACCTGCCGCGACGCCTGACAATCTCCTGCGGCCCGTGATAGGGGAGAACGTGCCTTTTCAGGTGCGAATACCTCCCGCAGCCAAGCGCGAGTTTAAGGCCTACGCCGCAGCACGGGATATCCATTCCAGCCACTTATTTATAAAAGTATGGGAGTACTACAAGGAACACCACGCCTAATGGCTGCATGCTCGCATGCAACCATGCTCCAGCAGTGGACAACTCCATGTTGGACCGGCTGCATCGACATGTGACGTCCACGGTCGGACCGGGCACTTCGTCCCAACAGAAGGACAGGGCGAGCCGGGCCACCACACATCTGCATCGGAAGCGCGCAACGCTGTCGTCGCCCGCGCGGTCATCGATGCGATGGTCGCGCTCTCGCCGGGTGTTCTCGGAGAGCGACACGGACGAGAGCGTGTGGGCGGAGTTGGGAAGGGAAGGACCCAACTGACTCTTGCATTGTGTCGCTCGTTCTACCTAGTTTTCCTGCGCGTGACTTTCAAGACGCAGCCGGCACCGGTCAGCCCATATTTCGCGCGGGCCTTTTCGAGGTAAAGGAACTCATCGCCTCCCGCAACCCTTGCCGAATGCGTGTTGTCGCCACCCAAGACCAGACGCTGCGACTCCAGCACGACGCGCTCACCGATGGTGGCTGCGAGAAGCTCTTCCGCGAGAAGCTCTCCGGCACCCGCACGACTCTCCCGGCGAGAGAGAAGCTCCTCGCGTTCGCGCACAACGGCGATGTCGTCGTGGTGTGGAAACTCGACCGCCTTGGGCGCTCCCTCCGCGATCTGATTGATGTGGTGAACTCGCTCCAGGACCGCGGGTTCGGATTACGGTCCCTCCAGGAAGCCATCGACACGACAACACCCGCCGGCAAGCTAACGTTTCACATCTTTGCCGCACTCGCCGAGTTCGAGCGCGACATGATCCGTGAGCGCACCAGCGCCGGCCTCGCCGCCGCCCACAAGCGGGGCGTGGCCATCGGATGGCCGAGGCGATGACGGCCGACCCAGCCATCTCAACACGTCAGGTGGCGGAGCAGTTTGGTATTCACCGCTCGACGCTCTATCGGCACCTCAACGCTCGTCAGAAACGCTCCGCTTAGCGTGCAAAATCGCACCGATCTGCCTGATACCCTAAGCAGGTAATGCAGGGATACACGACCAACTACGTCAATCTGATTGCAGACAATCTTCGGGACCGTTATCAGAACGGCTTCCCAATCCTTTCAGGTGGGTTAGACCTCCAATTGAATGGGGGGGCAGCAGCGTCAACGCGGTCCGGACCGCGAGGTTCGAGTACCGCCGCTGGCCTCCGCGAAGACCGTTCTTCGTTGGTACCCACGCGGCAATTGCATCCTCGCTCAGCCAGATCGTGACGTCCCCGCGGCTCCTGAGGCCACGCTCGTACTCCCTCCAGTTCCGCATTCTGTACTTCGTCTTGTACTGGCGGTTGACTCGGCTCGACTTCGCTGCGACCACGACGTTACCCCCCCGATCTCTATGATGGACTGGACCCCACCCCCGCCGCTAGCGTGCTCGCTTACACCGATTCATGCACCAACGCCGCGCGTCAATGGTCCCTACACGCTGGGAATGAGTGCCGGAATCGGCAACAAACTTCCCTTCGGCACCCTGCCGCGCTTGCTGATGGCGTGGGTTTCGACCGAAGCGGTCAAAACGCAGTCGCCCGTGTTGGTGTTGGGAAACTCATTGACCGAGTTTATGAACAAGCTCGGTATCAACAGCGACAGCTCGGGGCGGCGCGGCGAGCGCACGCGGCTTCGCAATCAGATGGATCGGTTGTTCAACTCGACCGTTCAGTTTATCTATGAGCCTAAAGTGTCAAGGGCGGAGTAAATGTAGACCGCTTCGGCGGAGCAAAAATAGACCAGTTGGCGGGGATCCAGCGGTTTGCGTGGGACGGCTGGAACGGAGCCTGAGGACGCCCTTTAGGGCGGCCCAGGCGTAGTGGAAGACGGCCCACGCAAACCGGCGCGAGCGGCCGGCGGGTCAGTTTGAAGAGCGCGGGCGCTTCTTTTTGCTTTGCTTGAGGCGGTAGCTGTCGCCGTTCATCTCGAGGATATGGACGTGATGCGTGAGCCGGTCAAGCAGAGCGCCGGTCATGCGTTCGGAACCCAGCACCTCGGTCCACTCGGTGAACGGCAGGTTCGAGGTCAGCAACGTCGAGCCCTGTTCGTAGCGCTGCGAAAAGATCTCGAACAGCAGCTCTGCCCCGGTCTTCGACAGCGGCACATAGCCCAGTTCATCGACGATCAGTAGATCCTGCTTGGCAAGTTGTTTCTGGACCCGTAGTAGTTGCCGTTCGTCACGGGCTTCGAGCAGTTCATGGACCAATCCCGCGGCGGTGGTGAAACGTGTGCGATAGCCGCTCTGACAAGCTGCCAGTCCCAGCGCCAAGGCGATATGCGTTTTGCCGGTGCCGGAGTTCCCCAGCGCCAAGACGTTCTCACGGCGGTCGATGAACTCACAGCGCGCCAGCTCCAGAACGAGCTTCTTGTTCACCGAGGGTATGGCCAAGAAGTCGAACGTGTCGAGACTCTTCGTCACCGGGAACTTGGCGGCCTTGATGCGACGCTCGGTCGCCCGCTGCTCGCGATCGACCAGTTCCAGCTCGCAGAGTTGCTGTAGGAAGTCCCGAAAGTCCAAGCCTTCGGCGGCGCAGCGCCGAGCCAGTTTGTCGTACTCGCGCAGGAAGGTCGGCAGCCGCAGCGCTTTCAGGTGGGTTTCCAGCAGCATTCTCGACTTCGCCATCAGCTTGCTCCTGCTAGCAGCGCCAGATAGGATGCCGGCGACGTCTGCTCGACCTGAGCCGTCGGCAGGTGGGGATACTTCGTTAAGTCGAGCTTCGGCGGACGTTGCTCGATCGCGCACAGCAGTAGATGCTTGACGGCGTCAAAGCCAATCGTTCCCAGTAGACAGACTTGGCGCACCGCCGTTGCGACGTGCTCAAGGGGGAAGTCCTCCAACAGTCGCAGGACCTGTACGTACTCGCGCTTGCCCGCTTTGTCCAACCGCGATTCGAGCAGTCGTCGCAGCTTCGCAAACTCCGGCGGCAACTCCCAGCCGACCAACGGCGCGGCTTGATCGAGCGCGTTGGTCTTGCGTTCCAACAACGCCAAGTAGTGCAGCGGATCGAAAACCAACTCTTCACGTTCATAGCTGCGCTGATGGCGGGCGATCTCTTCGCTGCCGCAACAGATCACTACCTCATCCACGTAGGCTTTGATCAGGACCTGGCGGTGGCCGTAACGCGTTGGCACCGAATAATCGTTTGTCGCGTAGCGCACCAGCGACAACGAAGTCACCCTTGTCGAGCGTTTGTCGCAGGCATCGTAGGCTGTCGGTGCCAAGGGCAAGAGCGCTTCCCGATCGCGCTCGAAGCGTTCGCCGACGGTTTCGGTGTGCCGTCGCAAACGCCGTTCACGGTTGGCTCGGCACTTCTCTTCGAGGTGTTCGTTGAAGGCTTCCCAACTCTCGAATCTCGGGATCGGCACCATGAAATTGCGCCGTGCGAAGCCCACTAGTGTAGTGCGCCATAAATAATGTAACTTATAGTATCTTCGTGTCGCCTTTACTAGTAGAAGGCACACGGATGCGAAGAGCAGAGCCAGTCCCATTGACGCAGGAGCAGCGTAGGCAGTTGGAGCGCTACGCGAACGGTCGTCGGGTCGCTGTTCGTCTGGCGTTGCGAGCCAGGATCATCGTGCTCGCCGCCGACGGTCTTGAGAACAAACGGATTGCCGCGCAGCTGTCGGTCTCGCGTCAGTTGGTGGCGCGCTGGCGAAGCCGTTTTCTTGAATCCGGCGTCGCCGGCATCGAAAAGGACGCCCCGCGGCCCGGCCGTAAGCCCGCCATCTGCTCCCCAACAGTGCAACAGATCATCCACAAGACGACCCGCGAAACGCCAGCCAACGCCACCCATTGGAGCCGCCGCACGATGGCCGCCGCGGTCGGCGTCAGCGCCTCCACCGTGGGTCGCATTTGGCGCGCCCACGGCCTCAAGCCGCATCGCGTCAAGACCTTCAAACTCAGCAACGACCCGCGCTTCGCCGAAAAACTCGACGACATCATCGGACTTTATCTCAACCCGCCCGAGCATGCCCTCGTTCTTTGCCTCGACGAGAAGTCACAGATTCAAGCCCTCGACCGCACCCAGCCCGGCCTGCCCCTGAAAAAGGGACGCGGCCGGACCATGACCCACGACTACAAACGCAACGGCACAACCACCTTGTTCGCCGCGCTCAACACGCTCGACGGCTCGGTGATCGGAACCTGCATGCCCAAGCACCGCCACCAAGAATGGCTGCGCTTCTTGCGCTTGCTTGAAAACCAGACCCCCAAGGACAAGCAGATCCATTTGATCGTGGACAACTATGCCACTCACAAACACGCCACGGTGAAACGCTGGCTGCAGCGCAATAAACGCTTCCACGTCCATTTCACGCCCACCTCAGCGTCGTGGCTGAACATGGTGGAGAGGTTCTTCCGAGACCTCACCGATAAGCGCATCCGCCACGGTGTCTTTCGTAGCGTCGGCGAACTCACCACCGCCATCGAAGACTACATCGCTCGACACAATCAGCAGCCCAAGCCCTTCATCTGGACTGCTACCGCTTCCGACACCCTTGAGAAGGTCAAGCGCGGCAAAGCCGCTCTTCTTAAGGTTCAATCTGATTGACGCACTAGCCCTTCGACTTTTCCCTTGTCGTTGCCCTTGCCCGGACGCCCGAAACGATCGGCGAACAGGTAGTGCGACTGCAGTTCGCTGAACACCCGCGTACGTTTGCGCGTGCCGTCGCCGAGAATCCTTGCCACCGCCAGCGTCGTGTTGTCGTAGACGATGTTGCGTGGCACGCCGTCGAAATAACGAAACGCGGCGTTGTGTCCTTCGCAAAAGGCTTCCGTCGTCTCGGCGGGAAAGGCCTTAACGAAGGCGTCGTCGCTGTGCGGCAGATCGACAACCAAGAAGTGCGCCTTGCGCTGGACTCCATTGATAACGACAACCGCTTCGCCGAAGTCGGCCTGCGCGTCGCCGGGCGGATGCGCCAGTGGCACGAACATCTCTTGTCCACCGAGCTTCTTCTCGCGGACGTAGTCCTTGACGATCGTGTAGCCACCGCTGAAATCGTACTCCTCGCGTAGGCGATCGAAGATGCGTTTCGCGGTGTGACGTTGTTTCTTTGGTTGTTGCTGATCGTCGAGCAGGATCTGATCGATGATTCCGGTGAACGCTTCGAGCTTCGGCCGTCTCACCGGTTTGCTCCGCCGATAGCCCGGCGGAGCAGCGTAGCGCAGCATTTTGCGCACCGTCTCCCGCGCTAAGCCAAACCGCTTGGCGGCTTCGCGTTCACTCAGCCCTTCGACGTAGACACTGCGCCGTACTTGAGCATATAGCTCCACGCGATACATCCTTCCCGTGTTCCACAAAACACCGAATGGATGCCAGCGGACCACCCGGGCGGTCTAATTTTCCGCCGCCCTTGAACGGCTTTAAAACGCCGTTCTGTGGTCTAGTTTGTCAGCGCCGTTCTCAAACAGCCGAGGTGGTCGTGTGGCACAACGGCTTTTATAGCGTGGCCGAGATGGTCGCCGTCGGCAGCCCACGCACCCCGCCTGTTCAGTAACGCCGCGACCGGGAAGCCCATCGCGGTTTGTTTCGCTGACGGCGGCCTGATCACGACCGAGAATCCTAGTTGGTCTGGCGACACGCTGATTCTCCTTGCCAACGGCGTAAGGAACTTAGCGAGCCTGACCCTCGAGACCTTCGGCTGCGGGCACGAGGCTACGGCCTTCCTATTAACTGTTGCGGTTTCGCCACCAACTCCACAACCCCAAAACGCTCAGGATCGTGAAAGCCTTGCTCCACGTGGGTCGGCGGCCAGGCCAGCCATTGTTGGCGGGCGGTGGGTTTATCATGCTCGGTCTGCAAGCGCCTTTTCTGGCGCAGAGATCGCAACGCGGTGCGATTGCTGTCGACTACAAACACTCGCATGAACTCTCTATCGGAGCACCGCAGGACCCGGGCTCTAAGCCCCTATTTATAGGTCCTTGAGCGATTTCGGCGGTGCATCACTTGACTGTAAAACTTCTCCAGTGGCTATCAACCGAGCGGCCGCATTACCCGACTTGGCCCGTTCTGGGGAGCGTCGATTAGGACGCGGCGGAACCTCAAGCAAGCGAGATATGAACCTAACCGCTACGCGGTGGATGGAAGCGAAGCTGTGCAGGACAAGCCATGGAGAGGGGGCGGCTTGGCTGAGTCAGGAAGAATCGGTCATCATCAACTGCATCTGTCGTCGAGCCTCAGTTGAAGAAGAGGAGACGGCACGTCAGCAACGGCCCACGCTGGCCGCGGTGGTGCGTGCCTACGGAGAGGAGTATCTCAGACAGGCTCCGACTTCAGTACAGCAGCGCCGCGCCTTGTCGGACATCGCAGCGTGCCGTACTCCGGCGCTGGGCGGCCACGTCTACGAGTGCGATGAGTGCGGCCAGCGTAAGACGGCCGGCAATCCCTGCGGCAACCGGCACTGTCCGCAATGCCAAGGCGCGGCGCGGGCGCAGTGGCTCGATAAGCGGTTGCTCGATCTGCTGCCGGTGGTCTACTTCCACGTTGTGTTCACGCTGCCACATCTACTGGGTCCGTTAGCGCTGCAGAATCCGCGCGTCGTCTACGGCATCCTGTTTCGCGCCGTCGCCGAGACGTTGCTCGAGCTAGGCGAGAGCAGACGAGCGGCTCGCTTCGGCTTCCTGGCCGTGTTGCATACCTGGGGACAGACTGTCGAGCATCACGCCCACCTGCACATGGTGGTTCCCTCCGGCGGCATCGCCCTGGACGGAGAGCGCTGGGTGCGCTTGAAGGGCAAGCGCTTCTTCCTGCCCGCGCGGGTGTTGCGTCATGTCTTTCGCGCGAAGGTCCTCGACTACTTGTGGCAAGCCTTCCGCGACGGCGACCTCGAGTTCCACGGCCGCATCGAGCATTTGGCGGATCAGGGCGAGTTCCGACGCTTGCTGGCGTCGACGAAGCGCAAGGCTTGGGTGGTGCACGCCGAACCTCCCTTCGGCGGACCGCAGACGGCGTTGGGCTACCTGGCGCGCTACACCCACCGCGTGGCGATCTCCAACGAACGGCTGCTCTCGATCGAAGATGGCCAAGTGTGCTTCGCCTACACGGACTACTCCCAGCAAGCTCGACCACGCCAGATGACGCTCGACGCCAACGAGTTCCTGCGACGCTATCTGCTGCACGTCTTGCCGCGGGGGTTTGTGCGCATTCGCTATTACGGGTTCCTAGCCAACTGCCATCGCCGCCAAAAGCTGGCGCGGGCTCGCGAGTTGTTGGCGACTCCCGCGCCGGAAGCGAACCCCCCGAACGGCTCGGGCGTCCTGGTCCACCGCTGTCGCCGTTGCGGTCGGGGACGCATGCTGTTGGTCGCAACCTTCGACACTGTGGCAGCTGCCACAGTGATTGCCTTTGACAGCTCTTAGCACTATGTCTTCAGGAAAGCGATTCCTCGCTCGTAACATGCCCGTCGGAGGCACGCCGCCGTTGCGTGCAGCGCCCTCATTCGAGCTTGTTCGGCCGCTCCAACAAGGCCCATATCGCCCTCAAACCCTCGCACCAGCGCCGCAACCGCGAGCGTCCAAGATCTTGAACAGGCACTTTGCCACCGCCTTGAGAGCACCCCGGACAATAGAAACCCCTAAGCCCGCTCGGCTCCGCGCTTAGCTTCATATCGTTGTAGCGCCAGCGCCAGCCTCTCCGTTCGCAACGACTTATCCCTTCGTGTCGCTAGCGCTACAACACTCAGATATCCCAACACCTTTCTCGCGCGGTGAGATAAGTGCCTGTTACGAGGGGCTTAGTCCTGCTTCCGATCGCGGAACTCTTCGTACCAGTTTTGGGTGATGTGGATGCTCGGTTTTCGCCGGCTTTCGCCCTCGGGCACGATTTCCTCAACCATCACGAAGCGGCCGTCTTCGGAGACGTCGTAGTCCCAACTGGAGCGGCCCAAGTAGGGGTCGTCAAAGAGGCCCCGAACTTCACCAACCGCGAAACTCGGCGTTGTGGTCACCTTTGCCGCCATCAGAGCGTTGCCGTCGACGAAAAACAACTCCGTCCCGTCATGGCTCCAGCGCGGTTGCACTCCGCCGTTCGTCGAGACCTGCCATCGTCCGTTCCCTTCGGGAAACTCCCGTACAAACACTTGGTCCTCGCCGGATTCGTCCGTTCGATAAGCGACGTATCGACCGTCAGGCGAAATCTGAGGGGACTGCTCGGCGAAGGCGGTCTCAAGAAATGGTCGAGAGTCCGCCGACTCTCCGTCGACTCCCTTGCTGAGAATCCAGATGTCAGCCGCCGTTGCTTCGCGCGTGACAGAGTAAATCAAGTGTCGGCCGTCCGGCGACCATTCGCCCAACTGCTGATCCCCTGGTGAATCGACAAGCTTGTACGCCTCTTCACTGCCGTCCATCCGACGCTCGAATAGGCCTCTGAAAGCGCTTCGATCAGACGAAAACACGACGCGTTCACCGTCGGGCGACCAGGCTGGGAAATGATCCGCTGCGTCAGCGAAGGTTAACCTTTGCTTGACTGGACGCTCGACATCGTACAGCCAAATATTGCGTGGACTGGCTGTATCGTCCCTGGAAGACACGGCCACACGACCACTGCTAGGAGACAAAGATGGATAAAGGATCTGTGCTTGCGGCCGGCCAATCTCCCCGACCTTGGTTCCGGCGCGGTCTCGCCAGACCAATCGCTCACGGGCGTCTCCGGCTATATCTAGAGCGACCAGTGTGCCGTCGACCGAGAGGCTCGCGTCGCCCACTCCCTCGGCAATCGGAAAGACTTCACCTGTCGGCTTTAGCGTTTGGAGCGAGAAGGGCGGCGCCCACAACCCGCCCTTTTCCGCACCGGTCTGGTAGATGACGTGCCCGCTCGACGAATAGAGCGGCCGAACCCCCTCGCCTAACAATGTCAGTTCGCCGGTCTCGAGGTTCTTGACGTAGATCTCTCGATTGGTTCGGTTGCCGACCGTCAGCAACAAGGCTCGCGCGCCGGCTTCGGAGGGTAAGAAGTGCGGATGCTGATTGCCCCGGCCATACTCTTTGCGCACTGGCTCGAACAAGAGTTGCGGTTCTCCTCCGCGAGCGGGTGCCTGGTACAGAATAGGGTCGCCGGCGCTTGAGCTAAATACGATTGTGTTTCCGTCAGGGCTCCAGTCGCCGCCGTCATAAATGGAGCCGGGCAGAGGGCAGACGGTGATCGGCGGCCCTCCAGCGATGGCGACCTTTTTTAGCTGCCCGCTGGCTGAGAAGCCGACAAAGCGGCTGTCGGGCGACCAGAAAATGCCCCATTGCGCTCCTTCTGTTCCCTCCAGTTGCCGGGCCTGCTCCTGGTCGATCGGACGCACCCACAGCGTAGCCGGGTCTCCACCCGAGACGAACGCGATGTTCCGGCCGTCGGGAGAGATGGCGACTCGAGTCGGAACCCACTCGCGCATGATCGATTGGGTCGTGAACGAAAATCGCCGAACCTGGCGCTCGACCGGTGCCTCTCCGATGTGAACTGCGGCGAGAATGGCAAGGGCGAGTCCGGTCAGCGCTAGCAAGCCCCACACTAGAAACTCTCTCTTGCTGGCTTTGGGTCCAGCGGCCTTCGGTTGACCCGCGACGACCTGGGACATGGTCGACTTCAGGACGACCGAGCGGCCGGACTTGATTTTTTCCGCCAACGTTCTCAAGTCCGACCCAAAATGGCGAGCGTCGTCGTATCGCTCTGACGGATCCTTCGCCAGCGCCCTGCCGACATAAACCTCCAGCTCGACTGGAACGCCAGAACGCAACCCGGTCAGCGGCTCCGGTTCTTCGTTGAGGATCGAGTACATCACCGCCTGGTCGTAGGTTCCCTGGAAAGGACGTTGGCCGCAGACCATTTCGTAAACGATGCATCCCAACGCCCAGATGTCGGTGCGATGGTCCACCTCGGCGGCCTGCGTTTGCTCGGGCGACATGTAGGCGACCGTGCCGACTGTCGTTTCGAGTTGGGTAAGCTTTGAGCCTTCGGTCAGCAAAGCCAATCCAAAGTCGAGGACTTTTACACGTCCGTCAGGAGCGACGATGATGTTGCCCGGTTTGACGTCGCGGTGAACGACGCCGTTGGCATGCGCCTCTTGGAGCCCGTCAGCGGTTTGACGGGCGATGTCCAACGCTTCCTTGAGCTGCAGCGGGCCCTTCTCGATGTGCGCTTCCAACGACTCGCCCTTGACCAACTCCATCGCGATGAACGTCTTGCCGTCCGCTTCGTCGATCTCGTGAACGGTGCAGATGTTGGGATGACTCAGCGATGCCGCCGCCTTGGCCTCACGCTCGAAGCGCTTACGGACTTCCGCATCACCAAGCAGGTGGTTCGGCAGGAATTTTAGGGCAACTTCGCGGTCGAGTTTAGTGTCGAGCGCCTTGTAGACAACGCCCATACCGCCCTCGCCGAGCTTGGAGAGGATCTTGTAGTGGCTGATCGTAGTCCCAACCAAGATGAGTCGATTTTAGCGCCCAGGGCCTCGACAAGGTTTCCTAGTAGAAACAAACGATGCCGCAAACGAACTTCCGAGGGCTGCCCAAAAGCCCGTCCAGAGCGCTCTAAGGCCCTATTCAAGGGGCTTCGAGCGGTTTCAAGGGGTCGTTGGGTCAGCGTAAAAATAGTTAATAATATCTATCCGCTGACGGCTCCCCTGGGCTGTTTTCCGGTGGACTCGTGGCGACATCGATTTCGTGGACTGACAGATGTTGGAGTGACTCCGCGCGGCTGGCGCTATAGCCCTGCTCGATCAGCCGGTGTGATTACGACACCTGGCAGTGCGTTCGTCAGTCTTCCTTCTTCCACCACGAACTGCCCATTGACTAGCACGTACTCCACCCCCTCGGGATACTGATGTGGCTCCAATGCCGTCGCTTTGTCGCGGATTGTGTCCAGATCCATAACAACGATGTCCGCCCACTGTCCTTCTCGAACCAGGCCTCGGCCCCGCAGGCCGAGGACCTGAGCCGGCAAGGAGGTCATCGATCGGATCGCATCTTCGACGGAGATGATGCGCCTTTCCAGTGCGTAGCGCCGGATCTTGCGGGGAAAGTTTCCATAGAACCGTGGGTGCACCAGGCCATCTTCCGGCAGGGCGATCCCAGCGTCGCTCGCCGAGAGTACCCAGGGCTGGGCATGAAACGCCTCCACGTCGATCTCGGATAGGGAAAAACCGCGCAGCCTCGCGCCGCCGGGTTGCGTCTTTTCGCCCTCTAGCTGCAAACGCAGGGCCATCTCGACCGGATCCAACTGCCGTTCCAGGGCTACGTCACGGAGCCAGCGCCCGACCAGAGCGGGATCCGAATACTCAACGATCAGGATATTTTCAGCATCCCCGCGCCGGGCCATCTCGTGCGCCACATCCTTCCGAATCAGATCGGCCGTTTGTGGATCTCCCAGAGATTCAGCCAGGGCGGCCGCATAGTCAGGCTCACCGTCGTCTGCGGCTCGCTCACGAGCCGTCTGCAAGATCCAGCGCGGAATCAGGATGGTATTGCCGTCACTGCCGGTGGTGTTGTAGCTGTACGCGTCTCCCCAGATGCTGACACCCCTCGCCCGGGCTCGCTCGATCAACTCGACAATGGCCCTACCGGAGCCCCAATAGTTGGCCCCTCGAGCCTTGAGATGGGTCTGAATAGACGTTACTCCGGTCCGCTCTGCCACAGTGATCGTCTCGACTACGGAGTCCAGCATTGTCGGGGCACCCGGCTCGTCTTGGCTGGGCCACCACCACATTGGCTGCGCACCGCTACTGCGCTCGTGAACGATGTAGATACCCTCCCAAGGCGCAACCTCGCGCACAAGCGCGACAATCTCTTCGGTGTCGCTCCAAATCATGGGGACATACTCGTGTGCCCCGCTCATGCCGTAGGCCCCTTCTTCCATCGCCTGCTTCATCAGAGCTTGCATCTGACGGAGCTCCGCCTTGGTAGCAACCCGTCGAAAATCGTCGCCCATAACCTCCCGGCGTAACGTGCCATGCCCGATCAAGAGCAGTGCATTTGGTCCAATGCCGTCGGTCTCCATGGTGGCCCTTTGGTCTCGAATCGGCCAGGGAGATCGGCCGTCCTGATTTACAACGATGGTCGTAACGCCTTGCGCTACCAGGTTGGGCGCTGCGCGATAACGCGGCTCCTCACTCGTCAGGCCGCGCTGGCCCCCACCATGCGAATGCACATCAATAATCCCTGGGGCCACAACCTTGCCGGTTACATCGAGCACTCGACGGGTTGAGGCCCCAGTCAGCTTTCCGATGGCGACGATTCGGTTATCCCGAATCCCAACGTCCGCATAGAACCAGGGATTGCCGGTTCCGTCGAGTACGCGCCCGCCAGTAAGAAGCAGGTCGAAAGGCGCTAGCAAAGCCGAAGATTCTTGTTGGCCCGGTGCGATCCACGGGGCGGCGAATAGGGTTATGACGATGCACGCTATCGGGAGGGTGCGAGACCATCGCATCATAAGACTCTCTCCAACTTTGTTCGCTGGCGTGTTCGAGGCAAGTCGGATTCTACCTTGATTCGTTGCTGGCCTGCTTACTCCTGCTAGTTGGTGCGATCGAGATTCGAACAGGGATCCGTGGACGCGTCCGATATAGTTCGTTTCGGGGCTCCAGGACTCAGGAACCAGAGATGGTCTCGCCGATCAAGATGTTGAAATTCTACCGCCACGTGCCGCGAACGGCTCAGAACGCTCGATCAATCAAGCCAGCGCGATTTTCAGACAGCTAACGGGGAACTGGACCTAAGTCGTGCTACGTGCATGGTCTAACGTGTTGCGACCCTAGCCGCGATAAATCGAACGGCTCCCGCGCAAGTTCCGTCTCCAAAACTCACGGAAGTTGCGTGGCGGGCCATCCTTACTGGCACTCCGTCGCTTAGCCTG
The DNA here is from genome assembly GCA_965247305.1 of Bryobacterales bacterium. Classification (GTDB taxonomy): domain Bacteria; phylum Acidobacteriota; class Terriglobia; order Bryobacterales; family UBA6623; genus CATQHP01. The sequence continues at coordinate 2,329,942 of OZ252030.1, forward strand.
TTACTTGTGTCAAGGCCGGATGAAAAATCCCGTTTTCGCCGGTTGAAAATTCCCCACCCTGGTTGCGGTGGTGGTTTTGTGGACCACCACCGTGTTGCTAAGCATGGAGCTAGCCGGGGAAGCGGAGGCGGGCAATGCTGGAGAGCAACCCGCCAAGGAATACCCGGCCGCAAACTCAGCGAGACGATGAGTGCCGGGAGCGGCGGCCGAGATCGCTCCCGGCTTCTTTTCCGCTGCCCAACGCCCATCGGATCGATAGATTTGCCCATGCCTGAAAAAACTCATCTTCCACTTCCCCCGCTCTTGCGACCAGGGCTCGCCGCGTCAGCCGCATCGACCGTCGGCCGTTCGCCGGACTGATCTTCCGGCCGCGAGAGCAAACCGGCTCTTCGGCGCTCCTTCAAGCGAAAGCTCTCGCCGCGAATGTTCACCGTCGTCGAGTGATGCAACAGTCGATCCAGGATCGCCGTGGCGATGATCGGGTCGGAAAAGATCGAGCCCCAATCGGCGTAGCTCTTGTTCGAGGTCAGGATGATGCTGCCGCGTTCGTAACGCGCGCTGACGAGTTGGAAGAAGATCGTCGCCCCCAGCTCGTCGAGCGGAAGGTAACCCATCTCGTCGACGATCAGCACCTTCGGCGCGAGGTAGATGCGCATCCTTCGTTGTAGCCGTCCTTCGCGGATGGCCTTCGACAGATCGGCGATCAAGTCGTGCGCGGTGATGAAGTAGGCTCCGAAACCGGCTTGGATCGCAGCCTCGGCCAAGGCAACCGAGAGATGCGTCTTGCCAACGCCGGGTGGCCCGAGGAAGATCACGTTGGAGGCTTCGTGCACGAAGCGCAACGTGCGCAGCTCTTGGATTTGGCGCTCGTCGATCGATGGTTGAAAGTCGAAGTCGAACTGTTCGAAAGTCTTGACATAGGGCAGATGCGCGAGCTGTAGACGCGTCTTGAGATAGCGTTGTCGGCGAGCGTCGGCCTCGGCGCTGACGACGTCGAGCAGGAAGTCGGCGTAGGCCGGTTCAGCCTTGGCTGCTTGTTCAAGCAGCGCTTCCAAGCGATCGTCGATGGTCTTCAGCCCCAGTGCTTCGAGCCGTTCGTGAAGCTGTTCGATGGCGGTCACAGCGCACCTCCGGCGGCGGCGCTTTCGTAAGCCGCTAGCGGCCGCACTTCGACTTGGGGTGCGCCGGCTTGGATGTGAATGCACGTTTTTCCTCCTGGACGCTTGGCGACGTGCAGCGGAATGTCGGCATGATGCTCTTTGCGAACAACGATTTGGTGGCGGTCGTCGATCAACTCGTGAACGGCGATCCGCTCGGCTCCGCGCCATACCTCGAGCCGGCCGGCCAGTTCGCGCAACGAGACTTCGGCGCCGGCGTCTTGCCAGGGAACCGAGTAGCGGTTGGAGCGCCAGGCCACGAAGGCGTCCCGGCTCACACGCCTCGACTCGGCGTCCGCGAGGGGATACGGCGGACGCTTGTCGAGAGACTGCAAGGCGGTCTTTTCAGACTCCCAACTCTCTAACACTTGGCTGTGAGTGGTGCCGTGAACGCGCCGGTTCGAGACCTCCCAGACCCAAGCGTGCAGCTGGTTGTTGAGATCATCCAGGCTCGTCGCCGTGCGTCCGCACAGGAAGTTGCGGCGCACGTACTTGACGCCCGATTCGACCTTGCCCTTGGTCTGCGCGCGGTAAGGTTTGCAGGCCCGCGGGGTGAAGCCCCAATAGTCGGCGAAGTCCTTGAAGGTTTGATTCCACTTGAGCTCGCCGCGCTCGTCGACCCCCTCCAAGACCGTCTTCATGCGGTCGTAGAGGATCTCTTGCGGCACGCCGCCGAGTTGCCGGAAGGCTTCCTCGTGCATGCGCAGCAGCGTCGGCAGCTTCTGGTCGGTCGCCGCGGCGGCCATGATGGCCCGGCTGTGACCGAGCGTGAAGACGAAACCCCAAAGCTTGCGAGTCTTGCCGTCGGCGGTGATCTCGCCGAGATGGCCCCAATCGACCTGAGCCTGTTTGCCTGCGGGTGTTTCAAAGCGCCGCACGGCCACCGTGGTTGCGGCTTCTCGCAACGGCTGTAGGTGATCCTTGAGGATCGTATAGCCGCCCGAGTAGCCGTGTTCTCGCAGCTCACGCAACAGCACGACGGCATTCCAGACGCCGGCCTTGAGGCGGTCTTCGATAAACGGCTTGAAGCGATCCAGCTTGGACGGACGCGGCTTGCGCGGGCCGTATCTGGGCGTCGGATCGTCCTGCCTTAAGTACTTGCGAACCGTCTTGCGGTCAAATCCCGTGAGCTCGCTGATCTTGGCGAGGCTCACCCCTTGTCGAACTAATTCTTCGATTTCTTGCACATCTGAACTCCGTAACAGCGCCTTGTACCTCCTGCTTCCAGGGTCGGCTCCGACGCAAGCTACGGGTGGGGAATTTTATTCCGGCGATACGGGGATTCTTACACCGGCGCTGACAACTTGGCTCGAATCCGTCCATAGTAAGCGCCCGAGAGGTCGTTGCCCGTCGTCCCCTTGAACCAGCCCTTGACGGTATGTCGTCCCTCTTCCAGGAAGACATCGAAGCTCACAGCGCTTGCGTTTTTCGCGGCGTCCGCGCCAATCGGCGCTTGCCCGTCCACGCTCAAACGAGCAGTCGCAATCGCCAGCGCCAAGCCCGGATCGATCAGACTGCCGCCGATCGTTGCGCCCGGCCCCCGCTCGGTCAACCCGCGTTCGAGATGGAACGGCCAACGGCTCAACTCAACGACGTACTGCCCTGTGCTCTCGGCTTCTACTCGCCACATCCCGCCTTGGGCCGGTTCGCATGTGGCCGCGACGCGACTGCGGTTGTCGCAGTCCACCTCAATCCAATTGTTCGATGTAAGGTCGGTGAACTCCTCCGGGTCGGCTTGAATCAACAGCGGCTCAACCTCCGAGACCGAAGCTTCGATCGAGGTCCAATAGTCGTCGTAGAAGGCTTGCAAGGTCTGCAGAATCTCCGCGCGGCGCTTCGCAAGATTCTCCTTTTGACCTGGGTCCCGCTTGAGGTCGTACAACTCCTCACGACCGACGAGGCGCCACTTGTTCCACATTACACAGCCTCGATCGTACTTCTGTGGTCTGATCCGGCCGCCGTACTGCACGATGATTTTGCGGTCTCGTCCAGTTTTCCCCATCAGCACATCTTTGAGGCTGTCGCCGTCAAAGCTGGCGTTCTCAGGCAAGCTCGAACCCGCCAGATCAGCCATGGTCGGCAGAATGTCGGTGACGTGAGTGTTGTAGTCGATCCCGCGCGGCTTTCCAAGATCGCCCCCAGGCCAGCGGATGAAGCAAAGCGCCCGATGGCCGCCCTCGTAGTTGCTCCCCTTCTTGCCCCGCATGCCCGCGTTGAAAACCTGGTCGCCTTTTGACGTCCCGTTGTCGTTCATCAGCACAACGATCGTGTCGTCCTTGATCCCTAGCTCGCCCAGACGACGGTCGAGCCGCGCGAAATTCTGATCAATGTTCTGGATCAATCCGAAGAAGTGCGCCGTCGCGGGATCCTCCACCCTGTCGCCGTAGAGCGCGAACTCCTTCGGCAACGAGTGAAATGGGCTGTGGGGGGTATTCAGGGCCAGGTAGGTGAAGAACGGCCGCCCCGCTTGGGCTTGCTCGCCAATCCACTCCATCGCTTTGTCGAACCAGAGATTGGCGCAGAATCGGTCCGAGTACTTGGTTTCGAGTTGATCGAGGTAAAGAGTGTAGTAGTAGTCGTTGTCGTATTCAATTTCCGACGCAAGGCCCCAACCCTTATGCCAGACGGCGCGTTTGAAGCCGCGGTCCATCGGGCGGTGAGGGTAGGTATCGCCCAGATGCCACTTGCCGAACAGCCCCGTTTCATACCCATTCGCGGCGAAGACTTCCGGCATCGTGGGGATATCACGGCGCATGAGGTTGCGACCCGCAGGTACCATGCCGGCCTTGTTGCGTAGCGCGTAGAGGCTGGTCATCAGCTCTCCCCGCGTCGGAGTGCAGACCGAAGCGACATGGAAATCGGTGAGACGAACGCTCTCGTCGTGCAGCCGATCCAGGTTGGGAGTCTTGAGTATCGGGTTCCCGTGAGCGGAGAGGTCACCGTAGCCTTGGTCGTCGGTCAGGATGACGACGACGTTCGGCGGGGCTGCGTGAGCGGGCGCTAACCACAGTGCGCAAAGAAGAGGGAGCACAACAGCCCGGCAGGTCGTTCTGGTAGGTGGATTCCAAGTCATTGTTGTTCCGGGAGAGGAAACAGGCCAGCAACGCCGGCCGAATCGACTGACCGACATCCGAGCCCTCGGCAAGAGTCTACCGAAGCCTGTAGGCACTGTTGATTATGCAGCAGAGATTGTACCTCCGAGTAGACCGAGCCCAAACCTCCAGAGGAGCTCAGCCGCTTCGCTACCCGTTGACCCACCGGCGCTAGAAGTCCTGGCCTTCGTCAACCAAGTCAGCTCTAGTCATAGGATCGTGAAGCGGTTGGCCTAGGATAGCGAACGCGGAACTTGAACGGAGCAGAAGCGAAGATTTGTGGACGAAGCGCGATTTCCTGACACCTTCCGGGTCGAGGAGGGCTCCTAGACTGCCCTCCGACACCGATAGCGGCGCCCGGTTGGCCCGCTACAATAGGCCTTGCCATGACCTTCAGGCTCGCGCTCGTCATTTGCTCGCTGCTCCTAATCGGCTGCGCCTCGCAGCCAGACTCGGACTCAGCGCAACGACCAAACTTCATCGTCCTTTTGGTCGACGACTGGGGCTGGAGCGACGCCGGCTACCTCGGCAGCGATCTTTACGTCACGCCGAACATCGACAAGCTCGCGGCGGATGGCATGCGCTTCATCACGACCTATGCTGCGTGCACTGTCTGCTCGCCGACTCGCGCCGCGCTGATGACCGGCCAATACCCGGGGCGGACTCACGTCACCGACTGGATTCGCGGCCACCAGCATCCACACGCGAAGTTGCTGCCGCCCGACTGGATGATGAAACTCGAGGAACGTCACACCAGCTTGGCCGAGGCGATGCTCGGCGCCGGGTACCGGACGGCAATGGTCGGTAAATGGCATTTGGAGCCGACCGGCGACGACGACGAGGATGACTACATCCCGGAAAAGCACGGCTTCGAGATCAACGTTGCCGGGAACGAACAGGGCGCTCCTCCGTCGTATCACTACCCCTATCGCCGCGAAGGCTCGGATCGAACCCTGGGCCCGCTACCCGAGGGTGGAAAAGAAGGTGAGTACCTCACCGACCGGCTGACAGACGAAGCGTTGCGGATCCTCGAAGACTGGGGCGACGAGCCGTTCTTTCTTTACTTTCCTTACTACACCGTCCACACGCCGATCGAAGCCACGGACGCGGACGCCGCGCCGTTTGAGGCGCGAGTCCGGGAAGGGATGAAGCACACCGACGCGGAGTACGCCGGCATGCTGGCCGCTTTGGACCGGAGCATCGGCCGGGTCCGGGCCAAGCTGGAGGAGCTGGGTAGTGCGGAAAACACCGTCATCATCATGACCGGCGACAACGGCGGCTTGGACCGTCACGGCAGCGGCCGGCCCACGGAGAACAAGCCGATCCGCGACGGTAAGGGATCGGTCTATGAGGGCGGAGTCCGAGTGCCCGGGATGATCTACTGGCCCGGGTTGACGCGGGCAGGCTCAAGCAGCGACGTACCGATCATCACCGTTGACTACTACCCGACGATCCTCGACGCTGCGGGTGTCGACGTAGCGCCAGGGCAGGTCCTGGACGGAGAGAGTCTGGTTCCGCTGCTGCGCGATCCGACTGCCCAGCTTGGGCGGCAGACGCTCTTTTGGCACTATCCCCATTACCACACCATGGGCGCGACGCCCTACTCAGCGATTCGCGACGGTGATTGGAGGTTAGTCGAGTTCTACGAAGATGAGCGGGTTGAACTTTACAACCTCGCCGAGGACATTGGCGAATCTGAGGACCTCTCTTCTGAGATGCCGGACAAGGTACAGGAACTGAAGTCAAAACTTGAGGCCTGGCGACATGATGTTGTCGCTCAATCTCCGAGGCCAAATCCTGATTACGATCCGACCAAGAATTAGTCCAGAACGTTGCACGACCTCGGTCCGCCCGACGCAGCATTTTAGGATTCCCGATCTAGAAGATAGGCTGTCGACGACTCGCAGAGTCAGATTTGAAGCGCGATTCGGATTTTGCGCCATGTATCAAGGGAATGCCCTTTAAGTGAAATACTGCATCCCGGGAGAGATGTAGAGCAGCCCGCCTCCGGAATTCGGCAGAGCGCCGGCACGGGCGCGGTTCTGCAATTCGGCGTTGAACTCGACAATGCCGAAAACGCCGTGCGGGGCGAGACGGCCGATCCCCTTCCCCTTGCTTTGGGTTTTCGGCGTCCCGGGCAAGAACAGGTAGGAAAGAGCCACATCGAAGAGCGCCCGGTTTCCTGCTGTCAGGCCGTCGCGGTTTCGGGTCGCCGCCTCGTACTGCACGTCGGCGACGATGTGGCGCTGCTTGCTGGCCTTGAGGAAAACGAGGTCGCCCAGATAGCTCACCGCTTCGGTGCTTAAGCCTTCGGAGCCGGTTGGCGCCTGCACGCCAAACTCGGCTGCGAGGCGTGTGAGGCCGCCCGGCTCATTCCTCTTGACGAGCCCGTCGTATTTGACGAAGAATCGCGAATCGCCGCGGCCAGCGCTTTCCCCGGCCACGAATGGAGTCACGGCCGTCGCGTGCCAGCCAGGCGCGAACCCGTAGACAACAGCGAGCGGCTGAATGTAGCGCCGCGTGCGAGTGGCCGATCGGTCTCGTAGTAGCGTGCGACGGTCGATCCGTCTGAACGAACGTACCAGGATTTGCTGATTGAAAAGCGTTCGGCCGCCCGGCGCCAAGATCGCCTGGCCTTCAACGCCGGGCGGGCAGATGAGAATTGTGAGCGCCCCTAGGGACACGGTGCGCCCTGGGTAAAACAGTCGTGATACAAGCATTCCGGTCCTCCAAGTCAGCAGTCACAACGAGGTGTCGCGTCCGAATCTGGACGCACCTTGCCCCTTGTGCTGGTGCTAGACCAGGAGAATGGAATGTCTCAAGTAGAGATCCTGCTCGGGAGGTCTCGCAAGATCTGCTCCGCTATCCGCACCAGCGAGCCGGACCTGAACGACCGGACATGGCTGCGCCGTTTGAATGGCGGTGGGGCCTGCCAGCGGCCGTTGTTTGCCGCAGGCAGGTTCTGGTGCGGGGTCGTTCGGGGCTTCACCGCAGCGAATCCTACACCAGGATTTAGCGGAAGGGGAACCGGCCTTTGCCAGATGGCAGCAGGCGCGAGCGCAGCTCGTTCCCTGTGCGCCGATTTGCGCTCCGTATGCAAGAAGCGACCCGCCACCGTAGAGCAGACACATTTGGCTCAAGGTGACGAGCGCGACGAGCCTGAAGAGCGGTTTCCGCATTGCGGTTCCCCTTACGATACACCCCGTAGCGGACTACAGAGTCAAGGCCTTTTCGGCGATGCGACTTCTCTCAAGAAACCCAGGATGAGGGCGAGTTCGTCGGTGTTGTAGATGGAGATGGCGGTGCGGTGGGTCCAGGAACCGCCGGGTGTTAGCTCGACCTCGTCGCTGTGGAAGGTGCGCAGGATGGGGAGTTTGGCGCTGAGGTCGTAGACGCGTACGGGACCGTCTTTGGTTGGAACAGGGAGGCCGGCAAATGGTTGCTCGTTTGGCGGGCGGACTGTTTGAATCGCATCGCTGGTGATCTGTTGCAGTGAGTCCGGCAGGTCGGCCGTCAGCGGCGACGCCACGGGGACGCCCCAGCCGTCGATCAGGTGGCAGCTACCGCAGGCGCCGACTCGGCCGGCGTCGAAAAACAGGCCACGTCCGGGATGTTTCGAACGCGGCTTTGGCGGCGTGTTGCTCTGGCTTTCCGGTGCGGCTCCTTTTTGAAGAGACATCACGAAGGTGACGACCGCTTCCAGCTCCTCGAGCGGAAGCTGTTCGCCCCAGCCCGGCATGGCGGTATCGCGGATGCCGTCGCGCGTGACCTTCATGACGTGGTCGCGGGTCAGGCCGCGGCCGGCTAGGGCCGGGGCGGCGGCGGAGGCGCCTTCGGCGCCGTGGCAGTTCTGGTTGGCGCAGGAGCGGGCGTAGATTTGGCGGCCGGCGTTCCGCTCGCCGGCGCCTTGTGGGAACACCGCCCCGCAGACCGCCAGAGCGAGCAAGGCCGCCGCGGTTTTCACTCCGAGTCCTCCGGTAGGGCGAAGGCGAATAGCGTGGAACCGCCGCGGCGTCCGCCGACGGTTTGCATGTCAGGAAACAGGCCGAGCAGCACACCGCCGATCCCGCCCCAACCGCTGGGCGTTGCGATGTATTGGCGTCCATCGACCTCGTAGCTCACGGCCGATCCGCGGTTGCCCGAGCCGGTCTGAAAGCTCCACAGCTTTTCGCCGTCACGGGCGTCGAGCGCGAAGAAGTTCCCCTCAGAGTCGCCGGAGAAGACCAGGTCGCCCGCCGTGGCCAGCACCGAGGCCATCAGTAGGTACTTATAGGGATGATGCCAGCGCCTCTCGCCGGTCACCGGATCGAAGGCGGTGATCGAGGAGTGATACGCGGCGCCCTCTTTCAGTCTCAAACGCACGAAGCCGCCAATGTAGTGGACGCCCTCGCGCGGCGCCTGCTTGCGCACGAACAGCTCGTTGCAGATGCGCAGATTCGTCGTATACAGCCAGCCCGTACGGGGCGAGAACGCGGCCTGGTTCCAGCCCTTGGCTCCGAGGGCGCTGGGGCAGACGTCGGCGGGCTTGCCGGGCCGAGGCTCGTTGCGGCCGATCAGCTGGCCGTCCTCGGTGATGCCCTCCACCCAGGTGACGTCTTCGGCGTAGGGCCAGGGCTTGATCAGCTCGCCGGTGACGCGGTCGAGAACGAAGGCGTAACCGGACTTGTTGAAGTGAACGATCAGCTTGCGCGTGCGCCCGCGCACGGGCCGGTCGATCAGGATGGCCTCGTACGCCGAGTCGTAGTCCCAGACGTCGTGGGGAACTTCTTGGTAGTGCCAACGGAGCTGTCCGGTGTCGGCCTCGAGGGCGAGGATACTGGCGGTATAGAGGTTGTCGCCGAGGCGCGCGTCGCCGTAAAAATCGCCGGCGGCGTTGGCCGTCCCCCAGTAGATCAGGTCGAGATCGGGGTCGTAGGAGCCGGTCATCCAGGGGGCGCCGCCGCCGAACTTCCAGCTGTCGCCGGCCCAGGTTTCGTTGCCGGGCTCGCCGGGACCGGGGATGACGTAGAAGCGCCAGGCGAAGCGGCCGGTCTTGGCGTCGAAGGCGGTGAGATCGCCGCGGTAGGCCGTGTCGCCGCCGGTGCCGACGACGACGACCAGGTCTTTGACGACGAGCGGCGCGGCACTGATATTGCAGCCGCACTGCTTGACCTCGTTGACGGCGACTCGCCAGACCTCCTTGCCGGTGTTCTGGTCGATGGCGACCAGGCGGCCGTCGTGCGTTCCCATGAAGACCAGGCCGTGGCCGACGGCGACGCCGCGGTTTTGCCTAGAGTAGGGCACGCGGCCGGTCGGGTCGCCGTATTCGTACTTCCACTTGACGGCGCCGGTGGCGGCATCGAGCGCGTAAACCCAATTGCTCGCGGTTGAGAGGTACATCACGCCGTCGATGACGATCGGCGTGCTCTGCAGGGCGTTGGCGTAGTCGCCGGATTGGAAGGCCCAGACGGGGACGAGCTTGCTGACGTTGGCAACGCTGACTTGGTCGAGAGAGCTGTAGCGCCAGGCCGAATGCGTCCCGCCGTAGCTGGGCCAGTCGGCGTCGGTCGGTTGGGCGAGGAGGGCGCCACACAGCAACATCGGAGCCATGCCCAGTCGTAGCTTCGAGCCGAAACGCATCGCGCGCTGGTAAGAGTTTAACTCAACTGTCGAGGCGCGGAAGAAGGGGTCAAGGGGTCGTGGTCAACGCGCTGACATGCATCGTTTGCGGCCTGTGGGTCCGCGTCAGAATTTACCCGCGTCGTAAACGACGGGGCTCGGCGTCTCGCTCAGCGGATGGCGAAAAGGTTCTTGTGACCGCGGACAATCAAAAGGTCGCCGGAGAATGCCGGGGTGGCCATGAGGATTTCGCCCATAGGGTTCTTGGCTAGCAGCTCGTAGACGGGCCCGGCCTCGACGACGTAGATGTCGCCGTCTTCGCTGCTCAGGTACAGTTTGCCCGCCGCCGCCACCGGCGCGGCGGAGAAGGAGCCGACGCCGACGCGTTCGCGATAGATGCGTTCGCCGGTGCGGGCTTTGTAGCAGGACAGGATTCCGTGTTGGCAAGCGCGTAGAGGTGCTCGCCGACAACGATCGGCGAAGGCAAGTACACTCCGCGCTTGTTGCTCCAGGCAATGGCGTCGCTTGACTCTTCGCCTTCCGGGAGCGTTAGGTCGCCGCGCGCTCCCTGCTTGACGGCGTAGATAGGTCGCACGGGAGGATAACCAGCTGTAACGAACACTAGGCCAAACTCTTCGTCAGCGTCTCAGGCGTCATTTTGCCGGTGGCGATGGCCGCGTTGGCGAGTTCCAACGAGCCGGAGGAGAAGATGCCGGCGGAAGTGGGCGTTGGGGTCGACGCCGCCTTTGGTCAGCAGGACCTGGGCGACTTCGAAGCGAGAATGAATAGCGGTCGCCAGGTCATCGAGGTCTTAGCCTCGGTATGAGCTTCGGTTCGGTCGGCACCTAATTTAGCACTGAAACGGGAAACTCAAAGTCGTTTCAGCGACTGGCGGCCCGGTAGAGGTTCTGTGCGAGGAAGCGGGTGGAGGCGCCGGAGGCACTTGGAATCGCGATGGTGTCATTCTGTTCTCCCTGAACGCCTGCAGTCCCCGCCGGCGAGCCGGCAACTCGAGCTGCTGTTCGGCTCCCAGGGCCAGAAAATCTGAGGAAACTCCTGTTACTCCGCCCTTGACACCACCTTGGGTTGCGTGTATGATCACGCCTGTCGTTTGTTCAATTGATATCAAGGGGGCGGTTTCATGATGTGGAATCCAAGAATCATCGCATCCGCGATTGTGGGCTTAGCCATTTGCTCGTTCACGCCGAACTTCCTCTCGGCCGATGACGATTTCGCCCGCGGCAAGCCCGAATCGGCAAGCATGCCTGTGACGCCCTCAGGCGAATGGAGCTTGGAACGTCTTCTCTCCATGAATCGCGCCGAACTCTTCGAAATCTGGAAGAAGCTCCCTGCCGCCCCCATGCGCGAAATGAACGGCCATTATCAAGGCCTCGTTCCCAACTTCGGTAAGCCCACCGAGCAGGCCAGAACCACCAATTCCTTGTACAACGAAAACTCGCGTATCGGCTATTGGCTTGGCAAGGCATACAAGGCCCATTCCGACACCAAAGGCGAGGGATACAATCGTTTCCGTCTTCCGAACGGAAAGGTCGTCCGCAACCGTCGCTTCGGCACCGAAATGGGCAAGTCGCTCATCGATGGCAAACCCGCGCTCTTGATGTATTACGGCCATTTTGATGACAGCGATCTGGTCGACGAGATTCGCAAGCTTGACGATTACGTCTACGTCGGCGTCGGCACGCGCCCCACTGAAGACGGCACGCGATCCGATGCCGTCCGTTCTCCTTGGCCCGACCGACGAATGGGTCGGCCCACAAGAAAAGTAGTTTAGTATTCATAGGTCTCTGAGCGATCTGAAACGGACGTCAGGGCGGCGTGAAATTTGTTCATAGTGGCTATCGCTCGAACGGTCAAAATGACAGCTTCGGAACGATGCCGATGGGCGGCGGGCTCGCGTCTGAACCTCGCTACAACGCGATGTCCCGACCGCTTCCTACCCCCCCGTCCTGACAGCCGGCATGGAATCAACGAATCCCGCGCCATCCTCGCGAAGCTCGGCAATCGCAGCCGCCCGCATTCGCCGTAGAGTCTGCTGGTGCTCCGGCTTGGCCGCCAGATTGTCGAGCTCGTCCGGGTCGGCCTGCAGGTCGTAGAGCTCCTCCATGTCATGGATCAACGGACGGATGTACTTGTACTTCCCGTCGACCAGCAAAACGTACCACGGTACGCCGTCGTCCATCGCGCCTTCGCCTTCGGGAATCACATCCGTATCTGAGCCGTATTTCTCTCCGGTTGCCACGAGGAGGGCTGGATGCGGCCACTCCCGCTGCGGGTTCTCGAGTAGCGGTGTCAGATCTTCGCCATGCATCTCCCAGGGCAGATCGATACCGGCGAACGCGAAGATCGTCGGGACAATGTCCACGCCGGCTACCGGTCGCGGGCTAACCTGCCCTTCCGGAATGCGCCCCGGCATTGACATCACCATGGGCGAGCGGATATTCGCGTCGTACGGCGCGAACTTGGTGCGGAAGCCATGCTGGCCCCACGCGAAGCCCTGGTCGGCAGTCCAAATTACGAGCGTGTTCTCCCGCTGGCCACTATCCTCCAGTGCCTGCAATACCCGGTCCATCCCTTCGTCGAGCGCCAGCACGCCTTGGTGATACTGGCGCGTCCACGAATTCAAGGAACGCCCATTCAGCATCGGCGTCCCACCAGGTCCCCTGCTCCAGTACTTGATCTTCTGCGCCCAGTCGGGCTTGCCCGGACGAGGCGGGAAGATATCAGCCGGCGTGTCGAAGTCGATCCCCGGATACTCCTCGAGATGTCGGTCCGCGGGCGTGAAGGGGCTGTGTACCGCTCCGTAGCAGAGCCACAAATACCAGGGCTTGTCCTCATCGCGGCCGTTCCCGCTGATCAGATCAACGGCCCAGTCGGTGTATTGATCGGTCGAGTAGCGCTCGAGGATCTTGGTTTCGCCGCCCTGATATGTAATGGGCTGATCGTAGTAGTAGTTCTGATTAGTCTCGGGATGCGCGGGCCTGTTCCAGACAATCTGGAAATCCCAATCGCGCCCATAGCCTGTGTCGGTCCCGGTGTGCCACTTGCCGATCTGTGCGGTGAAATAGCCGTTCTCACGGAAGACCTTCGGCCAGAAGGGAGTCTTTTCCGGGTCGTATGTGCTGCCTGGGTAGGGTCCTTCCATGCGCATCGACTCGACGCCGAATTGGTGTCGCCCGGTGAGCAGCGTCGCGCGGGACGGCATGCACCAATTGCCGATGTATGCGTACTCGAATCGGACTCCCTGAGAGGCGAGGCGGTCCATAGTTGGAGTTTTCACCCAGGGATACGACTGTGGGTACGCTCCAACCGTGCGGTAGGAGTGGTCATCAGTGTAGATGAACAGGATGTTCGGGCGGTCCGCCGCGGACAAGTTCGCGAACGAGCCTAGCCAAGCCAACATCAAGAATCGGGCGGCAATGCCTGTGGTTTTATGCGACATGAGATCCTCCGGAGTCGAGCTGGTCCCATTGTCATGGACTCGCTGGCAACAAGCAAGCAGCAGCTCGGCACGACGGGGAGAAGTCCGGGGTGAGATTGAAGCTGTTGTTGGGCTACTTGCCGGCTGACGATCGGGAGTTGTTAGCCTTCAAGAACTTAGCGATCACCGAGGACAATCCGACCTGGGATCGATCCTTCGGAATTACTGATGAGAAAAAACGTTACCACAAACTCCTCATCGAGAGCATGCTAGATCCCCCACCAGAGGGCTCTAGTGCCCTATTCAAGGGGTCTTGAGCGACTTCGGGCGCCTCTCACCTCCGCGTGAAATTATTTGACAACATTTATTGGCGACCGTCCCGTTGAGCGGCCTGGGACGGCCGCGGAGTATTTCTCATGGCCTCGAAAGTTTCGCTCCCGCTCAGGATCTCGCTGCCAGTTTGTCGGAGCATTCAAGCGCAGGAGTAGCGTGAGCGAGCGGCCAAAGGAGGCCGCTTACTCAAGAAGAGAAGAACACATCGCCATGCTCGTCGCCGGAGTCGCAATCTGACCCTGCCCGAACTCGAACAAGCTCGCTCAGCCGTGCTCAACAGCCGCGGCTCCCCGCAGTCCCAGCGCACCTACGGGCGCGCCATGGAACAATTCATCTTCTGGTATTGCTCCGAACCTCGACTGGCCCTGAGTCGAGCCGTAGTCATGCGCTATCGACTAAAACTGGAGCACGCGCGCCTCGCGCCCGCCACGATCAACGTTCGCCTCGCCGCCGTGCGACGTCTTGCCACCGAAGCCGCCGATATCGGTCTGCTCAGCGCCGATCTCATTTCAGGGATTCGACGAGTGCGCGGTGTCCGCCAACTCGGTCGTCGGATTGGCAACTGGCTGACACCAGACCAAGGGCGGCGTCTGCTCCGATCCGTCCGCACCGACACGCTATGAGGGAAACGTGACGCCGCCATGCTCGGTCTGCTGATCGGCTGCGGTTTGCGGCGCACGGAACTGGTCGAATTGGATGTCGTGCAGATCCAGCAACGCGAGGAGCACTGGGCGACCGTCGATCTCATTGGCAAGGGTGGTCGTGTGCGCACCGTGCCAATTCCAGAACCGGTGAAGCAAAGCATTGACGATAGGATCTGCGCGGCCGAGATCACCGACGGCAAGCTGTTTCGGGCGATTCGCAAGAACGGCGCGATCTGGGGGCACGGAGTGACCCAGAACGTCGTCTGGTACGTCGTGAAGCAGTGTGCCGAACGGGCCGGTCTCCGCAACCTATCTCCGCACGATTTGAGGCGCTCATGCGCGCGTATGTGCTACGAAGCCGGCGGCGAGCTGGAACAGATCCAATTCCTGTTGGGTCACGCATCGGTGTTGACGACGGAACGCTACATCGGCTGCAAGCAACGGATCGGCAAAGCGGTCAACGACCGGATTCCGCTTTGGGAGACTCGTGTACAGGTCGTCTCAAGCGGACCCGCTGGATAGAACGCAGCGGCTCGCATGATACATATTCGAACCCTGTAGCGACTGCCCATGCTGTCGCCGTCAGGGTTGTGAACGACCTATAAGTTCCCAACGGTCCTCACGCCGCGCTCCAAGCCTGAAGCTTGGAAAGTGCAACAGCGTTCGTGCGTCTGCGATTCGGGCCAACCAGGCGCGTAGCGAGGATCTGCCTTCGAAGAGTCGTTCGTTCCCGCCCTGACGAGGCTCCCGTGCCGCCGTCCGATGCCAGCTGAAAGCGCCCATTCGAGCAGCCCGACGGGTAAATGTTGAAATTTATTTTCACACCGACCTGACGACAGCACAAAATTACCGAGAGGCCTATAAACAGGGCTTTAGAGCTCTCTGGCGGGAGTTTTGGCACACTCTCGAATGTGAGTTTGTGGCAGCGTTTGTTTTCACTAGCTAACGACTGAGCGCCAAGAAATCGACACATCGGCAAGCGTGCTGTTGGGGCCGTCTGGTTGCCAACCGGGCGCGAGGTCGCGTACACCAACGTCGGTTCTGCCCATCCCGACATCGGTCTTCAAAGAGTTGGTGGGTGGCCGCGAGCCATGACCCCTGTTTCAACCGCGCACCAGCAAATGCGACTTCCCGGCCGTGAACGCATCAGTAGCGAGACCGCGCTGCTCATTGGCAAGGTGCCGACTACAATACTGGCTTGTCACCAAGCAAGAGAGCGTTGCGGTCGGGTTCTCGGAACGCCGGTCAGTTCGCCACGACCCGCTGGAGCATGGTGGTCGAAGCCGGTCGACGTTCTTCGCCCAAAGCGGCAGAGGCTCTGGCGACCCTGTGTGGAATCTATTGGTTTCCCCTCTACGCATATGTTCGACGGCAGGGATATTCGGCCGACGACGCCCAGGATCTGACACAGGAGTTCTTCGTTCGCCTACTAGACGAACAAACACTCAAAGTCGCCGACCGCGAGCGTGGTCGCTTTCGGTCGTTCTTGTTGGCGTCAATGAAGAACTTCTTGGCCAAGGAATGGCGTCGCGGTGTCGCGCAGAAACGGGGCGGCGGCCGTTCGGTGATCTCGCTGAATTTCGACGACGGCGAGACCTGCTACCGGCTCGAGCCATCGCATGATGCGACGCCCGATAAAATCTTTGAACGTCAGTGGGCATTGACCCTGCTCGAACAGGCGCTGACGAAGCTCCGCGCCGAGTTTGACGCGACTGGAAAAACCGAGCTCTTCGACCGCCTGAAGATGTTCCTCGGCGGGCAGAAGTCGACCGTTCCCTATCGTGAGGTCGGTGATCAGCTCAAAATGAGTGAAGGAGCCGTCAAGGTGGCGATCCACCGCATGCGCCGACGATATCGAGCTGTCTTGCGAGAGGAAATCCAACAAACCATCGGCGCCGCGGAAGACGTCGACGAGGAACTCCGCCGGTTGTTCGACGCGCTTGCTTCGTAATTCTAGACCTCCGACATGTAACCTTTCCTTCGATTCGGGTTAGTAATAGGAAATGACTACGCTTCGCCAATGCCCCCAATGCGGCGCTGACCTCCCCGCCGACGCGCCCGACGGACTGTGTCCGAAATGCCTAGTGCAACAGGGTTTCGAGAGCCAAGACGCTGCGCCGGCCGGTGACCGGACGACCGATCCAGCCTCGAGCCGTTCGAGCTTTGTCGCCCCTGCCCCCGAGGAGCTGGCGCCACATTTCCCTCAATTCGAAATCGTCGAACTGTTGGGCAAGGGGGGGATGGGAGCCGTTTACAAAGCGCGTCAGCCGGAACTCGACCGCTTCGTCGCTCTGAAAATCCTGCCGCCGGAAGTCGGCAAAGATCCCGCATTTGCCGAACGCTTCACGCGCGAAGCCCGCGCACTGGCCAGGTTGAATCACTCGTCAATCGTCGCCGTGTACGAGTTTGGCGAAGCTGAAGGGCTGTACTACTTCGTCATGGAATACGTCGACGGCGCCAACCTGCGACAGACGCTCGCGGCCGGCGGAGTGACGCCGCCCGAGGCGCTGGCGATCGTCCCACAGATCTGCGACGCCCTGCAATCCGCGCACGAGGAAGGCGTCGTTCACCGCGACATCAAGCCGGAGAACATTCTCATCGACAAGCGGGGACGCGTGAAGATCGCCGATTTCGGCTTGGCAAAACTGCTGGGCGTGGATCGAGAGGACTCAGGCGTAGAAAATCCGTTCACTCTGACCGGCACGCGTCAGGTCGTGGGCACTCCGCACTACATGGCGCCCGAACAGATGCAAGGATCTAGTACCGTCGACCATCGCGCGGACATTTACTCGTTGGGTGTAGTGTTTTACGAGATGCTGACGGGCGAGTTACCCATCGGCCGATTCGAACCTCCGTCGAAGAAAGTACGGATCGACGTCCGACTGGACGAAGTGGTGCTTCGATCGCTGGAATCGACGCCGGACCGGCGTTATCAGCACGCCGGCGACGTCAAGACCGAGGTCGAATCGATCGTGGGTGACGACGACGCCCGATTCCCGGACGCACAACCGGACACGGCGGACTCTGGGTCATCGGTCCGCGGCCGACTGAAGGTCCCGGCAATCGGCTTGCGCGTTGCGGGCATCGTGAACCTGCTGGCAGCGTTGGCGATTGTTGTGCTCGAGGTTTCGATTACCGTTGTCGGTTCAGATGGACTCACTGCGCGGACGATCATATTCGGCGGGATCGCTCTTTTCAGTCTCACGCTGGGCATCATTGAGGTGATCGGCGCGGCCAGAATGCGTGACTTCGAGTCCTATCCAATCGCGCCGTTCGCGGCCGTGGTAGCGATCTTGCCGGTCACGCCTGGATTCCTGATCAGCCTGCCGTTCGGCGTTTGGGCGCTGATTTTACTGTTGAGGCAAGACGTTAGAACCGCGTTTGCCGGGGAATCGGAGCGGGAACAAATGTTTGAGAAACCGGCTTCGGCGGTCGGCGGGGCGATGGTGTTTGGCCTCAGTATGGGAGTGGCACTGGGCGCACTGATGGACAACATTCCGGTGTACCTGAGTCTTGGGATGGTCCTCGGTATTCTGGTCGGCTATGGTCTCGACATGAATAACCGCCGAAAATCGAAAGACTGACGCCGGCAACACTCCAGCCGTCGAAAATTGTGACCTAGCCCGAGCGCTTATCTTGTTTTGTAGGACCATTCCGACATGGCGCGGGCGCCTACGTATAGTGGTCGACCGCGAGCAAGACTATGGCATGCACCCCTAAGCTGAGACAGCTTAAAAATGGGACAGTTGCCGTTCGCTGAAAAAGTATAGCCTTTTCGGCGAACGTGCCGCACACTTGAAAACGGCCGGGAAAGCGGAGGCGGGCAATGCTGGAGAGCAACCCGCCAAGCAATACCCGGCTGGAAACTCAGCGAGACGATGAGCGCTCGGGGCGGGACATTCTCCCGCTCCGAGCACGACCACTGTCTCGATAGATTTCCTCATGCCTCAGAAAACTCAAACTGCGGGTTTCTGAGCTCTTCGCTCGCTGGCAACAACTGCTCGAACTCCTGCGGAGGCCGATAGCCCAACGCC
Organism: Bryobacterales bacterium; assembly: GCA_965247305.1. Lineage (GTDB taxonomy): Bacteria > Acidobacteriota > Terriglobia > Bryobacterales > UBA6623 > CATQHP01. The sequence goes on from OZ252030.1 coordinate 2,348,239, forward strand.
GAATGCAGCCGCTTTTGGTTGTACACCGCGTCGATAAACTCCTCGATCGAAGCGCGCGCTTCGTCCATCGATTGATACGTCTGTAGGTTCACCTCCTCGCTTTTGAGCGTCTTCATAAAACTTTCCATGCGCGCATTGTCGTACGGGTTTCCTCGCCGGCTCATCGAGATCAACGCGCCGTTTTCTTCCAGCAGACTGACATAAGCCCGCGAGGTATATTGCGTGCCTTGATCGGAATGATGCACCAGCCCCGGCTTCGGACAGCGAAACTCGATCGCTTTGCGCAGCGCGTTCACTGCCAATATGGCCTCGAGGGAAGGCCCCAATTCCCAGCCCACTACGCGCCGGGAATACGAGTCCATCACGACCGCCAAGTAGACGAACGAACGGCGCATGCGCACGTAGCTGATGGCGGCCTGCCAGAGCTGATCGAGACCGTCGATCTGCAGGTTTTTGGCCCAGTTTGGGTAGATCGCGCGGTGCTGATCCGAGTCCGTCGTCAATACGTAGCGGCGCTTGCGTATCGCCAGCAGATTGTCGTTGCGCATCAGCCGCAAGACCTTCTTGTGGTTCACCGTAAAGCCCTGCCTACGCAGTTCGGCGGTCACTCGACGATAGCCGTAGCGGCGATTTGCGAGCGTAATGCGTTGCATACGGTCACGCACTTCCAGGTTGGATTCGACAGGCTTGTCTCGCTCTAATTGCCGGTAATATCCCGCTCGACTGACTGCGGCGAGTTCGCAGCCTCGCTCGATGCTGAGTCGGCCTTCGACGCGGGTTTCGTCGATGACGCTGTAGAGCCGCTCGCGTTGCGAGCGACTTGGTTCGGCATCGCCGGTTTTAAGGCGTTGAAGGCTCGTTCGAAAAAATCCAATTCCGCCGCTTGTTGACCGACTAGGCGTTCGAGTTCGGCAATGCGATCGGCGCTCGGATCGCTATCCAATTGCACAACCTCTTGTCCGGGACGCGGCCGCCCTTGACGCCGCTCAAGACCGCTGCGTCCCTCGGCGCGGTAGGTGTCGCGCCAGCGATACAACACGCTGCGCCGCACGGCCAACTCACCGCTCAATTTGACGACGTTCTCACCGCGAAGCATGCGGCTTACCGCCAATTCCTTGAACTCAACTTCATACGAGCGCTGCTTCCTCGCAACCCTATCTTTTCTCTCTCTCATCGGGAACTCCTTTTCCATTCACTGAAAATTGTCCCACTTTCATCTGTCTCAGTTTTGGGGTGCACTCCACTAAGCCCCAGACCAGCAAGTACTTACGGCTTGTCGGCCGGAAAGTGTCGGGAAATCTCGCTTGCTTGAGGTTCCAGCCGGGATCAGCGGTTCAGCCCTCATCGTCCGCCCAAATCCTGTGTAACGGCGAAGTACTGAACCCGGCGATCCGGGTTGCTGCATCAACGGATTCAACCGCCGGGACGGCTCGGTTCGCTCCCGTTCTTGCCGACCAAGAAGCGCAGGAAGTTGAGTCTCACCAAGAACGAGGGAACAAACGTCGTGTGGGGAGCGTATGGTCTGATTATGACCATCGCGCAGAGCGACGAACCGACTCCTCAGAAGCCGCTTCGGCTGTGGCCCGGCGTGGTCGCCGTGGTGCTACAGTGGCTGGCCTTTTATGTCGTCCCCATCGTCATGTCCGGTCCCGCGGCAGCTTACATCGCGCCGCTTGGCGGACTCGTCGGCGGGTTGGCGGTCGTCGTGTGGTGGGTGTTCTTCAGCCGGGCGCCTCGGTCCGAGCGCTGGGGCGCCGTCGTCCTGATGATCGTGGCGCTGGTCGCGGCCTCGCTCTTCCTGCACGAGTCGATTGGGACGGGGATGATGCGGATGGTGTTCTTCTTCTACGCGATCCCCGTGCTGAGCCTCGCCTTCGTCGCCTGGGCGGTGGGCAGCCGTCGCCTCGCTGATGGGCCTCGGCGGGCGGCGATGGTTGCGACCATCCTGCTCGCGTGCGGAGGGTGGACGCTCCTGAGGACGGAGGGCCTAACCGGCGGCGGCTCCGTGGAGTTCGCCTGGCGCTGGTCGGAGACTCCCGAGCAACAGCTCTTGGCCCGAGCCGCTGACGAGGCTGCGGCGCTCCCGCCAACCCCGACAGCAGCGAAGACCCCTAAGGAACCGCTCCTCGCCGAAGTCGGTGGCGAGCCAACGGAGATTCGGCCGACCGCCGAAGCAACCGCCCCGGACGCCGACTGGCCTGGTTTTCGCGGACCTGATCGCAACGGCGTTATCCTCGGCGTACGGATCGAGACCGACTGGTCTCAGTCGCCGCCGGTCGAGCTGTGGCGCCGGCCGATCGGACCAGGGTGGTCGTCCTTCGCAGTCCGCGGCGACTTCCTCTACACCCAGGAGCAGCGCGGTGAGGACGAGATCGTCGCCTGCTACAACGCGACCACCGGTGAGCCGGTGTGGAGACACCACGACCCGGTTCGGTTCTGGGAGTCGATTGGCGGTGCCGGTCCACGCGCTACCCCGACTCTCAGCGACGGTCGCGTGTATACGTTAGGCGCCACCGGAATCTTGAACGCGCTCGACGCCGCTGACGGTACGGTCGTGTGGGCGCGCAACGCGGCGTCCGACACCGACGCGAAGGTCCCGGACTGGGGCTTCTCAAGCTCGCCATTGGTGATCGACGACCTCGTCATCGTCGCCGTCCCCGGCCAGCTCGTGGCCTACGACCTCGCCACCGGCGACCCGCGCTGGTTCGGACCCGAAGGCGGTGCCGGCTACAGTTCGCCCCATCTAGTGACGATCGACGGCGTCCCGCAGATCCTACTGATGAGCGGAACCGGTGCGACCAGCGCTACGCCAGCTGATGGCAAGCTACTCTGGAAGCACCCATGGCCGCCGAGCGCCCGCATAGTGCAGCCGGCGATGACCGCCGACCGCGATGTGCTAATGAGCGCCGGCGAGTCGAGCGGCATGCGCCGCGTCGCAGTCTCGCACGGACCGGACGGATGGACAATTGAAGAGCGTTGGACGTCGTTCCGGCTGAAGCCCTACTTCAACGACTTTGTCGTTCACGAAGGCCATGCCTTCGGCTTCGACGGCCGGATCCTCGCGTGCATCGACCTGGAGGACGGCGAGCGCAAGTGGAAGGGCGGACGCTACGGTTACGGCCAACTCGTCCTGTTGCCCGACCAGGACTTGCTGCTGGTGCTGTCGGAACAAGGTGAGCTGGCGCTGGTCGGGGCGGCTCCCGACCAGTTCACCGAGCTCGCACGGTTCCCGGCGATCGCGGGCAAGACCTGGAACCACCCGGTGCTGGTTGGCGACGTCCTACTGCTTCGCAACGGCCAGGAGATGGCCGCGTTCCGACTCTCCCTCTCGGGCGGCTGACGGGGGTCTATCCACACCGGAGTGGACGATCGAGCCGCTAGATCCGCCCTGACGGCAATGCGTGAATCCACCACCGCACTAGGCCACTCGTCCGCCATTTTTGGTACACAGCGCTCAAATCTTAAATAGGCACTCTAAGTCACTGAAAACAAGTAGCGCTAAGGCGCTGGCAGAGAAAGGTGTTGGTAAATCTGAGTGTTGTAACGCTGGCGACCCGAGCGGAAAAGCCCCGCGAAACGAGGAACGTCGTCGCAAGCGTTACAACGATTTGAAGGGAGCCGCCCGGGTTAGGTTTGGCAGGGCAATTGCTCTATGGGGTTTGTATCCGCCCCACCCTGGCAGAAGCTGTATGTTACTGATTCAGAACCGGATCGACGAGATACCCGTAATCGCAAACTGATCGGCTTCACTGCAGTTGCCCTGCCAAATACTAGCACGCGAAGCGTCCGCCGAAGGCTTCGTTCAAATCGCGTTCCACCGAGCTTCGAGCCGCGGAGAGAGGAGGTGGGAGAGGCACAATTTCACGGATGGTCGATCTGAGCCCGTGCGGCACCGCCAACGTGGTTAGTCGTATGCATGTCGAAGTAAACTGCTCCCGAGTCTAACGCCATCTCGTGGGCTGCAGTCAGGTCGATGATCCCTGATACTCGCGTCTCACCTCTTCCGGAGAGGATGGCTACGACAGGTCCGACAGTGCCTGACTCCGCACGGTGTAAGTGCATAAAAAGCATCTCGGAGTCCGGCACACCCAAGACCTCCGCGTTGTAGTCGAGTTGCGACGCAACCGGGTCCCAATTGAGTTGCAAACGGGCGGTGATCTCCGAGGCGACTGGAGGCACATGATCAGCCCCGGTCGCCGTCCATTCGCCGGTCATTGTCGCGTCAGCGTACAGACTCGGGGTGGATCGGGGAGGATGCCGATGGTGCGTACCCTGTTCGTACGAGTACGCGGGTCGGATCAGATCTCCCTCTCCCCAGGCCGGCCCGAGCAATTCCAGGCCTACTGGCATTCCATCGCCAGCGTATCCGGCCGGAACGACAATCGCCGGCAGCCCTGAAACGGCCGCGACTTTGCAGTTTGAACCTTGTTGAGGGGTACCGACCAGTGCAGCCGTTCGCCGGATGGTTGGGTAAGCGATGGCATCGAGACGTTCGGTTTCCATCGTTTTGAGGACTAAGTTTCGGACCACCTCGCGAACTTCAATTGCCTTCAGGTATCCGGGATCATCGAGCCCCGGCGATTGCGCCCTCCGGCGGAAGCGACCTTCCAACGCTTCGTGGAAGAGGCCAGCATCGAGAATCTCGGAGAGTGACTTGACAGAAGCTTCCGATTCTTCGAGATACTCGGCCAGGTGCACTCGAAACTCAGAGTCGGGGACGGCACTACTTGACAGAAGGTCGGGTAGATCGGGAAGTTCTATTTCGACAATCTTGGCTCCCGCTTTTTCCATCTCAGCAAGCGCCGACTCAATCACATTGCGAACAGGCCGGTCGGCCGGCTCAGTCCCCAGCAGAAACTCCAGGGTGCCGATTCGAGAGCCTTTGAGCGCGTCAGCCTGAAGGAACTCGGCATACGTTGCTGGAATGTGGCGGCGGCCTAACTCGGTTGTGGAGTCGGCCGGATCGACGCCGACTGTTGCGTCGAGCATGATCGCGAGATCCCTGACGGATCTGGTCAACGGGCCGCCCATGTCCTGTGTGAGAGAGAGCGGAATAATTCCGTCGCGACTAGACAGTCCGCGTGTCGCGCGCAACCCGACCAAGGCGTGGTGGGCAGACGGAATGCGGATGGAACCGCAAGTGTCACTTCCCATGCCGGATGCTGCAAAACTTGCTGCGACCGCAGCTCCTGTTCCGCCGCTCGACCCACCGGGGTTTCGCGAGGGGTCGTAGGGGTTGCGGGTCTGCCCTCCCAGCGAGCTAATCGTCTCAATCCCATACGCCAATTCGTGCATGTTCGTCTTGGCGATGATGACGGCGCCTGCTTCTTTGAGCTTGGCGACCTGAAATGCATCGTCTGGCGGATACCAGTTTGCGAGCGCGATCGAGCCCCCCGTTGTCGGCAGGCTAACCATGTCGTAGTTGTCCTTTACTACGACCGGGACGCCGTGAAGTGGCCCTCGCCCGCCTGTCTCCGCACGCTCACGGTCAAGGGCATCGGCCTGATCGAGCGCCCTTTCGTTAATAGCGATAATCGAATTGAGACTCGGCCCCTGCTGGTCAAACGCCGCAATTCGGGCTAAGTACTGTTCAGTGATCTGACGTGAGGTAACCCCGCCACTAATCATCGCCTCTTGCAACTGTTCGATTGACTTTTCAAAGACATCGAACTTCGGCTCCTCCACGGGCATACTGCAACCTAGAGCCCAAACGAGAGCTAGGAACATGGCCGTGGCAGATTTCATTTCCTTCATTGCGATTCCAGACTTTCTCGTCTTGCGCGCCGCCGTTCGAATGGGCTGGATGGGCAGAGACAGTATATTCCAGATATTCCAGCGCCGCCTCCTAAGTTAATGTCCCAGTCAATCGATCGTGCCCGTCGGCAATTGACACGAAGCAATATCCGCTCACAATAACGCTAACCCAAAGTGGAGCATCCCTTTAGGGCTCACTGACTGGAAGCTGGCGAAAAATCCCGATGTCACGAACGTTCTCGCCACCGCCGGGTCCCGTCGAAAGCGCCCATTCGAGCCGTCCGACGGATAGATATTTTTAATTATTTTCACACAGACCCAACCACCTCTTGAAATCACTCAAATGCCTATGAACAGGGCTTTAGAGAGCATTGGCGGAGGTTTTGGGACGCTCGCGATCGGGAGTTTGCGGCATCGTTTGTTTCCATTACCTATCCGAGCTGGGGCCTCCGAGGGGTAAAATCGGCACATCTTGGTTGGGACCACGATCAGTCACTACAAGATCCTCGAAAGGCTCGGCGAGGCCGGAACGGGCGAGGTCTTCGAGGCTGAGGATGCGCGAGTCCCACGGGTCGTTGCACTCAAGTTCTTGCTCTCCGGGGCCCTGGACGACAAAAAAAGGAAAGGCCGCGTTCACGCCTTGGTTTTGGTTCCGACCGTCCCGGGGACGCCTGGGCTGCCTTGTCGCCGCCGTTCGCATCGCGTCTCCGCTAGCCGGGGGACGCCCTGAACGAGCAGGTTCGACACTGTGTTGCGGTTCGACTTAATCGGCTACGTCTTAGGGCAGTTCCTCTTGTTTCTGGCGGTGGCGCTGACGGCGCCAATTCTATATGGATTGTTGACATCGTCCGGACCGCTTCGGCCGTTGCTGATCTCGTTGTTCATTTGCGCATCGGCCGGCGGTCTTTTGATTTTTCTGCTGCCCCGTCCCACTCGCGAACTTCATCAGCGCGAAGCGCTTTTGTTGGTAACAGCCACTTGGGCTTCGGCGTCTGTTTCAGGCGGCCTCCCGTTCTACCTTTCGCCTGAGTTTCCGAGTTTTACAGACGCATTCTTCGAGGCCGCTTCGGGGTTTTCAGCGTCTGGCGCTACCGTCCTCAATGACGTCGAGCGCCTCGGAAAGCCGGTTCTGTTCTGGCGTAGCCTCACACACTGGTTCGGGGGGATGGGAATCATATTACTCGGGGTGGCCGTCCTACCTCTCGTCGGACACGGCGGCGTAAGCCTTTATCAAGCTGAGTTCTCTGGCGCGACCTCAGAGAAATTGAAGCCGCGGATTACCGACACGGCATTGGCGCTGTGGAAAGTGTACTTGGGGCTTTCGCTCGCTTCGTACATCGCCCTGCGCTGGGCGGGAATGGGTAACTTCGATGCGCTGTGCCACACGTTCTCAGTCTTGGGCACTGGCGGCTTCTCGAGCCGCAGCGCCAGCGTCGCGAGCTTCCAGAACCCAGCTGTGGAATACGCGATTATCGCTTTCATGTTCTTAGGCGGAATCAACATGATTCTGCACTACCGGTTTTGGCTGGAGCGAAGCCCTCGCGCGGTCCTGGAGGACGTCCAGCTTAGGGCTTACGTGAGCATCCTTCTCATCGCCGGCGTTGTCGCCACGGTTTTGCTTCGTTTTCACAACGGCTATGCTTGGGAGCCTGCGCTCCGCGCCGGTTTCTTTCAAGTCACAGCGATCATGACCACGACAGGACTTGTGACGGACGACTTTGAGCTGTGGCATCCGCTCGGGCAAATGCTGCTTCTGGGTTTGATGTTCGTCGGCGGCTGCACGGGCTCTACGTCGGGCGGTCTCAAGGTTGCGCGTTTGTTGCTGCTCACCAAGGCGGTCGACCGAGAATTCAAGCGTATGGTGAATCGGCACGGCGTGTTTGCGGTTCGTCTCGGATCGCGCGTCATCCCGGAGTCTACGGTTCAGAGCTTGCTGAGCCTGGTTCACATTGCCGCCGCCGTCATTTTGTCGGCGTCTCTGTTGCTGGCCTTAATGGGTGTGGACGTCTTGACATCGCTGACCGCGGCTATTGCTGCGGTATTCAACATCGGCCCCGCGTTTGGAGGAGTTGGGCCGTTCGACAACTACGGCTGGCTGCCTGCCGGAGCCAAATGGGTCTTGAGTGTTTGTATGATTGCCGGTCGCCTCGAGTTCTACTCCGCGCTCGTTCTGCTGACGCCTTGGTTCTGGCGCAAATAGGGGGTTGGCTATCGTGCAGGTTCATTCCGGCGGCGCCGAGCATCCTCGATGCGGCGCCGCGCGCGAGGAGCACGAGAAGCTTCCACGCAACACCAGCTAAGCCGGACGGCGGCACCCTTCGGTAGCAGTCCTGCAGACCTCACCTTTGCTGCTCGCTGCGAAAGTGCCGGTGCCACCTCCCGTCCATTCACCGGTCCTTGCAACCCAGTTTACTGGGGCATGGCACAATCGTCGCTTGTGGGTATAGCCGCTGACATTGTTCTCATTGTGGTCGCCGCACTGCTGGGAGGGCTCTTGGCACAGCGCCTTGGGCAACCGCTGCTGGTCGGCTACATCCTGGCCGGGGTGATGGTGGGACCTCATACCGCCGGCCCCACGGTCGTCGAGATTGACGACATCGAGCTGTTGGCGGAAATCGGGGTGGCCCTGTTGCTTTTTGCGCTCGGCCTGGAACTTTCTTTTCGCGACCTGCGGCCGGTGCGGCGCGTGGCGGTCATCGGCGGGCCGATTCAAATTCTGCTGACTGCAGCTTTCGGATATGGCCTCGGCCGCACGGTGCTTGGCTGGGGCCACGAACCCGCGCTTTGGCTGGGAGCCATGTTTTCGCTTTCGAGCACGATGGTCGTGATCAAGATTCTGACGGCGCAGGGGGCCACGCGCAGGCTGAGCAGCCGCGTGATGATCGGGATCCTGGTGGTTCAAGATCTGGCGGTGGCACCGCTGCTCATTCTCTTGCCCAAGCTTGGGGGCCTGCAAAACGCTCTGCCCGCGCTCGCACAAGCGGTGTTCCAAGGTGCGCTGTTTTTAGGTGCGATGGTTTTTCTTGGGACAAGGCTCATTCCGGCGCTTCTTAGAAAAGTCGCCGGTTTGAATTCCCGAGAGCTTTTCCTGGTGACGATCGTCGCCCTGGGCTTCGGGGTCGGCTATGGAACTTATCTTTTCGGGCTTTCGTTCGCGCTAGGTGCGTTCGTGGCCGGCATGGTGCTTAGCGAATCCGAATTCAGTCATCAAGCTCTGAGCGACATCGTGCCCCTGCGGGACATCTTCGGGCTGCTCTTCTTTGCGTCGGCCGGGATGCTGCTCGATCTAGCTCTTCTCGGGGCTCACTTTACGCAGGTAGCCGTTACGGTGGGGCTGGTCTTGTTCTTCAAGGCCTCTCTGATCGGGTTGGTGGTTCGTGCCTTTGGCTATTCGGAGATGGTGCCCTGGGCAGTGGGGCTGGGGTTGTCGCAAGTCGGTGAGTTCGCTTTTGTACTGGCTCGCGCCGGGCAAAAGGGGGGCCACCTCACTGAGGAAGAGTATGCACTGGCCCTGACGGTGACCTTGGCGACGATGGTCCTTTCGCCCGGCCTGGCTCGTCTTGCTGAGCCCCTGCATGGTGTGTGGAGACGTTATCGGCCCGTCGAACAGCCCGCGAGCGTGGCCCATGTCCCCTCGCAAGGTCTGGAAGGGCATGTCGTCGTCGCCGGACTGGGGCGCTCAGGGCGAGCGGCAGTGGAAGTCATGCGGCAGGTCGGCCTGCCGTTTGTGGTGATCGAGCTGAATCATGAGAGAGCAGAGACCGCCCGGCGGCAAGGGCTCCCGGTCGTCTGGGGGGACTCTTCAGGAGAGAAGGTACTGGAGGCGGCGGGCGTGCAGAAGGCGAGGCTGCTGTTGGTGGCGTTGCCCGACGCAGTGGGCACACGGCTGACCGTCGAGCAGGCCCGGCGTCTGAATCCCTCCCTTCATGTCGTCGCTCGGGCGCTCTACTATGAGCACCTCCGTGAGCTGAATAAGCTGGGAGTTTACGAGGCCGTGCAGCCGCAGTTTGAAGCCGGCCTGGAATTGGCCCGCCAGGTGCTGCTGCACTATTCGGTTCCAACGCACGAGATTCAGCGCTTCAGTGAAGTTGTCCGTGGAGATCTCTATCAGCCGTTGCGGCAAGGTCCCCTGTCCCGCCGATACAGAGAGCTGCTGACGCATTTGCGGACCGCGGGAGACGCCCTGGAGCTGGATTGGGTGACGATTCCCGAGGCGGCGACAGTTACCGGCTCGACGATTGGAGAAGTTGGCATCCGCAAGAACACCGGCGCGTCGGCAGTAGCGGTCCTGCGGGGCGAAATAGTGACGTCGAACCCCGGGCCGGACTGGGTGATAGAACCAGGGGACATGCTCGCTCTGCTGGGGACGGCCGAGCAGCGAGCGGAGGCGCGGGCGCTGCTAGAGGCAGTCAACGAAGTTGACGAGGTTCAATCTGGGTAAGCGCTTGCGCAGGACAGTTCGGCGGGCCAGGACAGATCGAGGCATCACAGGTGGTCGGGGACGCACGCTTTTCGCAGGACTGCGGGAGACCGTTCCGGGTGACGAAGCCGACCCAAAAGCTGCAGGCCTGGATAGACGAGAGAAAGCTCCCAAGGGGTGCTTTGGACGGGGAAAACTAACCTTTAGCAGATTACGTCAGGTAGCGACCCACCGTCCTATCGCGTGACTTTTTGCACGAATCTGAGCGCTGCCCCTTATCTGCGGTCCAGGCGCGTACCGGTACCAATGCGCCGAAATGCCCAGATAGTACTATAAGAAATTGAACCCAGGAGGGGTTAATTACCACCCCCCCAATTTTCTACACTTACGTTGGCGTTCAGTGCGCCCTTTCTACTACAACGACCTAGGAGGACTTGAAGAGTGAGATATATCGAAATCGCCGCTGTTGCGGCGGCATTAATTTTTGCGACCGCAGCGTACCCGCAATCTTCCAAATTCGCGGCTACCTATGACACCGATCCTATCGTGGCAGAAGTGTGGGTTAACGGCGGATCTCCGTCATGCATGGTCGTCAATGGGATCACCGAGTGCGTGGCCACGGACGGACCGTACGCCGAGGTCGAGATCGCCTCACTCCACGTCGCGCAGTGGAAAGAGGTCCTCGGAACCATGTCCGCCCAGATTAATCTTGTGACGTTCACCAAGGCCAAGGGCAAGAACGGCGGCGGCACTTCGACTGCGATCGCTGAGGGGACCGCACGCGGCGGCATGCTTGTGCTGCCCGAGGGCACGGGCAGCGTCGACCAGTGCGCAGCGGCGTTCGGCCTCCATGACAGAGAGATCGACCCCATCAACGTGTTCGCTGCACCCGGCCCAATAACCTTCGCGTCGCGCCGGCAGGAGCTGAGCGTGACCGTCGATCTAGACGTTGTCGGCGCGATCCCGGCCGTGTGCGACGCGCAGTGCATCGCGGACAATCTGGGTATTGAAGGCAGCGTGACCGTCGCGCTCGGGCTCGACACGACCGCGGCGCATTCCTTCCAGTTCATCGCGGACGACCTGACTTCGGGCTGGTACGATGTCGTGGCCTGCTACGACGTCAGCGCACTCGCCGAGGTCGGCGGCGCCAACATCGACGCCGACACTGCGGCACACAGCAAGGTCGCTCTCGGCCCACGCATCATCACGGTGCAGGAAGTTCGGGCAACGAAGACCGGCGTGCTCGACGAATCCGGCAACGGCAACTAACGCGATACGTTGAATCGGCGGCCAGACCTGGCCGCATATACCGGCACCCAATGGGTGCCGGTTTCGTGCATTGGTAACCCCTTCGGCGACGCGCTCGCGTCCAACTCTGAAGGAAGGCTTGTAGTCGTGGATTGGCCCGTGCCCCGCAAGGATAAGACCAGTCCGCGCCGTTAGTTCGACCGGTCCTCTCTGTCACTGAACGCCTCCTCTCGCGAATCCACCGTGCCGACTGGTCGTTTTGGCCGACTACGGCGGCTCAATTCGAGCGCCCGACAGATAGCTGGCGGAAACAAACGTTGCCACGAACTCTCGGTCGAGACCATGCCAGAACCCCCGCCAGGTGCCTCTAAGCCCCTGTTCAAGGGGTTCTGGGCCACTATGGGCGGTTGTCAGGTTGGTGTGAAATTATTTATCAACATTTGTGCCTCGGTAGCCTTTTTCGGAGCAGGCAACCCGGTGATGGCGTCCGACACGGATCTGCCCGAGCCCATTCCTGGTTCGCTCGGTGGGCTGTTCCGAAAGCAGGTGGTTCTGGAACGACGGCGAAAATGGCTAGTCTAGTTCCTAAGTGGCGAGCCCCACCAACAAGGCTGATTCGACTACCGGCACCTCGCATAATCATGGTGGCTCGACTCTATCTCCTGCACTCCGCAAGCTGATAGTCGAGTGCGCCCGGCAGATTCGGAGCGGCCAAGGGGAACTGGATCGACTTGAGGCTGAGAGAGCCAGCCGGTTATTGAGATCTCTGATCACCACTCGTCGTAAACCAGGTCGGAAGCCCACCCCAGAAGTCATACGAGCGGTTGAGATGAGAGACAAGGGAGTGCCTTGGCCGATGATCTTCGGCGAGTTGATTGCCGGATATTGGCAAATGGATATGGCAGATCGCTCCTACTATTCCGGCAGGTTACGAGATGCCGTGGGTGCCCACATACGTCGCCGCCGACGAAAGGGCTGTCAGAAACGGCAGACCGAAAATCCCGCATAGAGGATTGGCACTCAGTCGGGCCGGGTACTCTCGGCGCATCGTAGGGCTGTGGCCAAGAAGCGACTGACCCGCGAGAAGGTAGAAGCCAAGCGCCAGAAGGCAGTGAGGTTTCTGGAAGACGTGGTGGGTGACCTAGATCGGGCGGATGAATTCGACGGGATGAGTACCGAGGAGTATGCCGATCACAAGGGCATCCAGATTGTCGAAGATTCCGAGCTTGTCGAAAGCCGAAAACGAGTCGAGAACCCAGGTCCAGGAAAGGGAAAACTGGTCACGCTAAATTTCGAAGGAGGAGAGAGAATGACGAAGCAAGAGTTGGAAGAACGAGTTGCCGAATTGGAAACTGAAAACGAAGATCTGCACAGCCGGTTGGATTCGGTGATGGAAATTGCCGCCCCTGGCGAGCCGGATGAGGATCCTGACGACGGAGAAGACGATGGTGAGGACGATGGGGAAGGAGAAAATGGGTTGGAGAATATCGACGACGAGACTGACGATGTCGATGAGGACGACGAGAGTGACGAAGATTAGCCGACCATTACGAACCCTGGTCGGGCTTTTCGTATCCAACCACCAAAGAATCCGCTTTCCCCTTAACTTCTACTTAGCGGCCCGCCCACAGACGCTGTAAATCCAGTGGCGCTGAGTGTGATCGAAAGTGCCTGGCGTTGTAGTGCACACGATCACGGTCCGCAACGTGGACCCATCAGAGTGCAGAGGAACCATGTCGTGCTCACTTGTTAGCGGATCAGAAAGCCGTACAGAATCTGGGGCGCGGCCAGCGTGCAAGGCTTGACGATGGACTTACCGTATTTCCTTATCTGGTTGGACAACAGACGAAAACCCGGTGAATAATTGGAAGCCTTAGCGGAACCCCTGGGTGCCCGGCGTCAAAGCAACATTCACCGATACTCGGGATCTTTGCAATTCTGACCCTCTCCGAATGTAGCGGGAACCAATTCCTCACCCCACAGTTTCTTTCCGGCTCGTCTCGGATGAGCTACGAAGTGGGCGTTCCGATCTAAGTAGTATTGATTGATCGCGGCCTGCACCGCCTCGACGGAAGGATAGTCACTGTTATGGATGATAGCCTTGGCCATCCCACTGAATACCGATTCGATTACGTTGAGAAACTGTGCACCCGCTGGCAGAGGAGCCGTCTTGATGATCGGGAATCCTCCTACGGCCGCGACGTCGTTTCGATCACGTAAGTGGGCTTCGAGCTTTTTGGACATATGCCAGGAAGCCGCGTCCCACGATAGGTAAATTGTCTTGTAGCCATGGTATCGTTCGGCCAACATATCGGACAGTCTGATCATTTCGTCCGTGTTCTTCTTTTTGGAGTAGAAGTGCGTCACTTGGTTCTCCGACAATTCCAACGCGGCAGTCAGGATCATCCAACCTTTCGAGTTCTGCCATTGAGGCACGGTATAGACTTCATCAGGCCCGACCCGCTTTCTTCCTGGCTTCATCTTCACCGCAAATGGACCGTACTCATCGATCGAAAAGAAAGCTTCATCTGGTTGTAGCTCAGCCAGAAGCGTCTTGATGGCGTCTACCTTTGTTCGATACTCGGGATCGTTACTGGTTAGCACTACTCGCGCCTTGCGCCATCTGTAACCAGCGTTCTTGAGGATTTCCCGTATTGCGTCCTTCCAAAGATGTAGACCTTGCTGCCTGAGAATCATGCACAGGTCATCCATCTTCCACGTCGTTCGATTGATTCCGTATTCAGACGGCGGCGAATGGAGCAGCGCAATGACCGCCTTTTGATAGCACTCTTGAGCGGACTTCTTCGGGGCGCACTTCTTCCTAGCCATCAACGCCTCGAATCCCCCCGACTCGTAACAGTTCACGTACTTAAGGACTGTGGTCCGCGAGATGTTCAAAAAACGCTGTACAGTCCTGCCGCTTATCCCGCGCTTGGTACTTAACACCGCCAAAGCCCTGTTGCGGATGGAGAGCTTGCTTTCAAGAATGGCCGTATGGAGTTCTTGCAGATCGGGAAGGTTGCCGACATCCGTGGAAAGGTCTTCGACAGTGATAGCTCCCGGGAGCACCCTCCTCATCCAGTTGAACTCTGACTGAGTTTTCTTGAGCCTCCTCTCGACGGCGGTTTCTCTTCGTGGGAACGTCGCTAGAGTTTTCTGCAAAGTCCCTTCGTTCAATCGGGCCGAAGCCTGCTCGCCGCCGAACAGCTTGCGGAGTACTCGCACAGCCTCATCCTTCGGCAGTGACTGGACCAGTGCATAGGTTGTTTGCGCTGCGTCTTCTTCAGATGGTGAATCGTGCCTTGGCGTATCCTCTCCGCTAGAGCGAACGGAGGCGAGCCTAGACCTCGCCTCCCGAACGTAGTCTCTGATGATGGAGTAGCTACCTTCGAAACCATGCTCCTTTCGAAGTCGTTGATGTATCCTCTTGGCGGTATGCCGACACTTCTTCGACAATGTCTCATCCGAGGCGAGAATCGTGTCGATGATGTGGGCGTAAGAGTCCAGTTTTGGACGTCTCGCCGGGGTTGCTCGGCGATAGACCGGCGGGGATCTGAGAGTGACCATCTTTCGTATCGTGGTTCGTGACATCGAGTTCTTGCGGGCCGCCTCTCTCTGGGACATTCCTCCCGTCAATATCGACCGCCGAATCTTGTTCCACTTGATGACATCGGTGTGCATAGATTCCTCCCTTGATACGGTACAGCCGGACTCGGAGGACTTCATGTTCGACAACAGCCGCGAGCGCACCACTACCAGAGATTCCTAGTCTTGAGCGGCACGAGTGCTGATTCTAAACAACTTCACCTTATCTAGAGAGAATGTGTCACAACCGTCACGACGTCAAATGTCGGATCGACAATGCGCTTTCAGCCCTCATACTGGTGACAGGAATGACGCAAATGACGAGAATGACACGTTTTTCTATAACTTCCCTATAGGGATTTCAACTATAGAGAACAATAGGGAAAACTCGTCATTCGTGTCATTCTGTCATCGGCGAAGCAGATATCCGTCGGTGGCAGCGGGACCAGAGTCCCTCGCATACTACCGAGGTGTCAGTTTTGGACGTGACGCCCGATACAGGATGTGAGCAGGGAATTCCTTCGAGCCGGGCCTTGGGCTTGATTGAATTCGCGCTCTCCAGTCTCATCTCCCGGACCGCGATCAGGCGGCATCGATGACGGAGATGACACGGTGACGCAAATGACGGCATTTTCATATAACTCTTCTATTGCTGATTACGGATTTCAAATATAGAGAAGAGTTGGGAAAAACTCGTCATTGCTGTCATCTTGTCATCGTCGAGTACGTTGGAACGTATTCGATTGGGCTTGATTGACGCCAGCGGTCATCACGAGGGTGTCGCCGTTTCCGAGGTCTGACGGGGGACGCTCTCCACGCCAGAATTCCTGCTGCATCGACGAAGTTTTAGTCGAGAAACTGCTGTGGTGGTGCCAACACTGGTGCAAAGAATTTCCGCCTGGTAGGCTCCGCGAACCGGACATGAACGAAGCCTGACGGCAGACGCTTCGCGTGTTAGGATTTGGCAGGTCAATTGCCGTGCCGCCGATCGAGGCAACCAGTAAAACTAGTAATAAGCGCTGCGTGGACGCCAATTCCAGCTCGCCAGCTAGAGGCGAACAACGAGAACGTTATACAAACCCCTCCTAAGGAACACTTTACTGAGGAGCTTGGATGGGGACGAGTTCGAAGCCATAACTGCGGGCTCGAGATCTGAGGCGGTTCTCGTTTCGTTTGTGTTGGCGTTGTTGTTCTCTTGCGAAGACGGTTTCGTCATAGGCCTCGCCCGTCGTGACGAGGTGATAGATGATGCGCGCCAACTTGTGCGCGGTCGCCGTCGTTGCCGCCGGCGGTCCCAGTCGCGCGCGCATGCGGCGATGGTAGTCACCCAGATACGACTGGTCGCGAACGAGCGACTGCGATGCAATGCGCAAGGCGACGGCCAGCCGATTGTTCACCTTGCGCGTTCCACGCCGGATCACCTTGCCGCCCGTCACGTCGTTGTGCGGACAAAGCGCCGCCCACGAACTGAACGCCGCCGCGCTCGGAAACTTCGAGAAGTCAGTGCCGACTTCGGCGACCACCGCCTGAGCGCTCAGCGCTTGCAAACCCGGCACGGCCGTCAGGTCCGTCCCCAACACGCGATAGCAATGCGAGCGCAAGTCGAAGTGCGCCTGGTTCCCACGCCGATTGTGTCGCGCCGGCGCTAAGGGTTGTTCTTCAAGATCGACCTTCGCGGGCATGTCGGCAAAGCGCGCTTCGATCTGCTGATCGCAGGCCTCGATCAGTCGCTGGTAGTAACGATAGGTTTCCAACGCCTGCTGCAAGGTGAACAAATGCTCATCGCGATAATTCCCCGTCAGCGCCTTGGCGATCGTCGCCTCGGACGAGCGTACGCGCGGGTCGCGCAGCTTCGCCAAAACTACCGGGTCGCGTTCGCCTGCAAGAATGCTGTCGAGTATGCGCAGCCCACTCCGACCGCTGATGTCCGCGAGCACGTGGTGCAATTGCAGGTTCATTTGGTCGAGCGCTTTCTGCATGTGCTGCACGTGCGCGGCGGCGTAGCGCACCAGATTTTGGCGATGCCGCAGCAGCACCCGTAAGGCACAGATATCGCTCGCCGGACGAAAAGACGCGCGCAGCAGCCCGACCGCATGCAGGTACTGCAGCCATTGGCAATCGAGCACATCGCTCTTGCGTCCGGGCACGTTCTTGACGTGCCGAGCGTTGACCAAGCAGACCTCGAAGCCATGCTTCTCAAGGATGTCGAAGAGCGGAATCCAGTAGACCCCGGTCGACTCCATGGCGGCGGTCTTGACGCCGCACTCTTTGAGCCAAGCGGCGAGCCGCTCGAGGTCGACGGTGAATGTGGAAAAACAGCGAACGGGTTCGGGGTCGCGGTCGGGTGCAACGGCGACGTAGACTTCTGTAGCACCGATATCGATGCCGGCCGCGTCGTTACGGATCTTCGTGGGCGCGACCTGACGGGCGGGTTTTCTGCGATTGCGTTTGCGCATAGCGGGCTCCTCCTCCTAAGGTGAGGAGCGGGTCAGGGCGGCCCGGCCGTGCAAAGCTTGTAGTCTCCTAAACGGGATCGTCGCCAGGATGATCGGCGGCGTCACCACTCACAAGCGCACCGGACCGGCGGCCATGCTCTTAAGCGGGCTGCGAAATCGCACCATTGGCGCAACGGCCTCGAACTGCCGTCCTGCCCGTCCTCGTCGCCAACGCTAGCGCACTCCCTCTCGCCGTGTTCCTTCCCTCCAGGCCCCGGTCGCACCGCCGGGTCAGTCGCTCTCCTAAGGAACACTTTACTGAGGAGCTTGGATGGGGACGAGTTCGAAGCCATAACTGCGGGCTCGAGATCTGAGGCGGTTCTCGTTTCGTTTGTGTTGGCGTTGTTGTTCTCTTGCGAAGACGGTTTCGTCATAGGCCTCGCCCGTCGTGACGAGGTGATAGATGATGCGCGCCAACTTGTGCGCGGTCGCCGTCGTTGCCGCCGGCGGTCCCAGTCGCGCGCGCATGCGGCGATGGTAGTCACCCAGATACGACTGGTCGCGAACGAGCGACTGCGATGCAATGCGCAAGGCGACGGCCAGCCGATTGTTCACCTTGCGCGTTCCACGCCGGATCACCTTGCCGCCCGTCACGTCGTTGTGCGGACAAAGCGCCGCCCACGAACTGAACGCCGCCGCGCTCGGAAACTTCGAGAAGTCAGTGCCGACTTCGGCGACCACCGCCTGAGCGCTCAGCGCTTGCAAACCCGGCACGGCCGTCAGGTCCGTCCCCAACACGCGATAGCAATGCGAGCGCAAGTCGAAGTGCGCCTGGTTCCCACGCCGATTGTGTCGCGCCGGCGCTAAGGGTTGTTCTTCAAGATCGACCTTCGCGGGCATGTCGGCAAAGCGCGCTTCGATCTGCTGATCGCAGGCCTCGATCAGTCGCTGGTAGTAACGATAGGTTTCCAACGCCTGCTGCAAGGTGAACAAATGCTCATCGCGATAATTCCCCGTCAGCGCCTTGGCGATCGTCGCCTCGGACGAGCGTACGCGCGGGTCGCGCAGCTTCGCCAAAACTACCGGGTCGCGTTCGCCTGCAAGAATGCTGTCGAGTATGCGCAGCCCACTCCGACCGCTGATGTCCGCGAGCACGTGGTGCAATTGCAGGTTCATTTGGTCGAGCGCTTTCTGCATGTGCTGCACGTGCGCGGCGGCGTAGCGCACCAGATTTTGGCGATGCCGCAGCAGCACCCGTAAGGCACAGATATCGCTCGCCGGACGAAAAGACGCGCGCAGCAGCCCGACCGCATGCAGGTACTGCAGCCATTGGCAATCGAGCACATCGCTCTTGCGTCCGGGCACGTTCTTGACGTGCCGAGCGTTGACCAAGCAGACCTCGAAGCCATGCTTCTCAAGGATGTCGAAGAGCGGAATCCAGTAGACCCCGGTCGACTCCATGGCGGCGGTCTTGACGCCGCACTCTTTGAGCCAAGCGGCGAGCCGCTCGAGGTCGACGGTGAATGTGGAAAAACAGCGAACGGGTTCGGGGTCGCGGTCGGGTGCAACGGCGACGTAGACTTCTGTAGCACCGATATCGATGCCGGCCGCGTCGTTACGGATCTTCGTGGGCGCGACCTGACGGGCGGGTTTTCTGCGATTGCGTTTGCGCATAGCGGGCTCCTCCTCCTAAGGTGAGGAGCGGGTCAGGGCGGCCCGGCCGTGCAAAGCTTGTAGTCTCCTAAACGGGATCGTCGCCAGGATGATCGGCGGCGTCACCACTCACAAGCGCACCGGACCGGCGGCCATGCTCTTAAGCGGGCTGCGAAATCGCACCATTGGCGCAACGGCCTCGAACTGCCGTCCTGCCCGTCCTCGTCGCCAACGCTAGCGCACTCCCTCTCGCCGTGTTCCTTCCCTCCAGGCCCCGGTCGCACCGCCGGGTCAGTCGCTCTTAAGTGCAATTGTCCTGCCAAAGCGGGGGGCTTCCTTCATGTCGTTGTATCGCAAGCGGTTAGCTCCCCGGCACTGCCAGATCTCTTTGTAGGCCGCCCGCGATACAACACTCAGACTTATAGGAAGCTACTCCGAAGTAGACCGATGGAGGCTCATTCCGGCGGTGCCATTACTCCCGATGTGAGTAAGCGTCGCTAGAAAGAAGACAACGAGCGATCGCCAACTACTGCCGCAACGCAAATACGAACAGCGTGTCCTCGGACGCGACGGCGACGAATTGCTTGTCTCCGATCGCGTAGGTCATCGGGGGGCTCTGGATGGAGTCGGTCAAGCCGAACTTCCAGAGCACCTCGCCCGTGCGAGCATCGAGCGCGTAGAAGTATCCATTCACCAGGGGCCACCTGGCACGATCCGAATAGAAGTCACCACTTGTGCCGGTAAATAGAAGGTCGGAGGCTGTTGTGAGAACGCCTCGCCAAAAAACGGCGTCGTCGATTTTGAACTCCCACTTCTTGTCGCCTGTTAACGGATCGAACGCCCTCACGGCACCGTACGCCTTGCTAGGAAAGGTTGTCTCCGGATTTTTTGCGCCGCGTTCCCAGGCTGCGACATAGAACAGGCTCGTGGTAGGACTGTAAGAATGGGGATTCCAATTCGTCGCCGACCCGGGCCGGAGGGGATTCTCACGCGAGACGACTTGCCCTGAAACGAGAATGGGCCGACCTTTCGCATCGAAGCCGTTCATCCAATTGACTTCGACGAACGGCTTGCCCATCAAGAACTCGCCGCTCGTTCGATCAAGGACATAAAGGAGACCGTTCCTGTTTGCCCAGAGCATCACCTTGCGGAGTCGCCCCTGCCACTGCAGATCGACTAACACCGGGACCTGGGCCGAATCCCAGTCGTGGACGTCGTGAGGCGTGAATTGGTAGTGCCACTTCAGCGGCCCGGTATCAGCGTCGAGCGCGAGCACGGAATCGCTGTAGAGGTTGTCGCCCTCACGGGTGCTGCCGTCAAAAGGGGGGAACGGATTTCCGGTACCCCAAAAGGTCATGTTGAGATCGGGATCAAAAGCCCCCGTATTCCACACCGGCGCACCGCCCACCTTCCAGGAGTCGCCGGACCACGTGTCGTTGCCGGGCTCACCAGGGGCCGGAATCGTGTAAAAGCGCCAGACTTCCTTTCCAGTGTTGACTTCAAACGCGGCGACAAAACCCCGCGTACGGCCTTCTCCCCCGGCGACGCCGACGATGACCTTGTCGTTGACGATGAGTGGAGCGTGGGTGATGACGTAGCAGGGTCCTCCCTCGCAACCCGGGTCACGAGCATCCGCTACTGTCGTGTCCCATGTCAGCTTTCCGGTGGATGCGTTGATGGCCAGCAGGTGCGCATCGAGTGTGCCCAGGAACAGCGTATCGCCGAGTATCGCTAGACCACGATTCGGGCGTCCGCCTCCGCCAGTGGCGCGGGCGCCCTCCATTGGAGTGTACGGATATACCCACAAGACGGCCCCAGTCTCCGCGTTGAGCGCTACGACGTCGTTAGTGTTGTGGGTCGTATACATAACGCCATCGACGACCAATGGCGTCGCCTCCAGCTGGCCGTTCGTCGGCTCCTGGCGTAGCCACGCAAGCTCCAGGCCCTTAACGTTTTCCCTCGTGATCTGGCTGAGCCCGCTGTAGCGATGACCCTGTAGATTTCCCGAGTACGTAAGCCAGTTCTGAGGCTCCTCACTAGCACGCAAAATTCGGCCGAATGTGACTTCAGGCGGCGTGTGCGCCTGATCGGCGATTTGTTGCGCCGACCCCATGGATTCCGCCGCGATCAGGATCGCGGATGCAATCAAGACTCTGTTCATGATCGTGACTCGCTCATGCTCTCGGTTCCCTAGTCGCTTAGCGCCGACCACGATGTGGGGATTATAACGCCGCCGGGGCCTCGAAAGGCCCGTCAATGTGGGCTTTGAGTTACTTCCTATATTGGGAACGTCGGAAGCGAGTTCATGAGCTATAGTCCGTCAAAGATGCTCAGACGCACGTTTTGCATGGCTTTGCCGCTAGGCATGTCGGCTCAGTCGCCGTCCCTAGAAGACGAGACATCCGCGCTGATCCGCCGGGCCGTGGAGGACGGCACAATCCCTGGAGCGGTCGCCCGAATCGAGCAAGAGCGGAGAACACTGGCTGAC
Organism: Bryobacterales bacterium; assembly: GCA_965247305.1. Classification (GTDB taxonomy): domain Bacteria; phylum Acidobacteriota; class Terriglobia; order Bryobacterales; family UBA6623; genus CATQHP01. The sequence goes on from OZ252030.1 coordinate 2,369,822, forward strand.
GCCGCGTCTGGTTGGCGGGACATCAAGGACCGCTCTCCCATGGCAGCAGACTCGGTCTTCGACGTTCGATCAATTACGAAACCGGTTACAGCAATCGCCGCGCTCATCCTCGTGGCCGAAGGAAAGCTCAGCCTAGACGGTGCAGTCGAGGAGCACATCCCGGAAGTCGCCTCCCTGCGGACTAGAACGCCCATCACTCTGCGTCATCTGCTGACCCACACTGCTGGCTTGGTGCACCAACGGCCCCCAGAACTTGGGGAGTTGACTGAGAAGCGAGACTATACGCTTGAGGACGTCTTTTCGATACTCACGAGGGGCCAACTCATTGCGCAGCCTGGCGAGCGGTGGAGCTACAGCAGCCAAGGCTTCGCGATCGCTGGCCGAGTCGTAGAGGTACCCAGTGGGCAGCCGTTTCACCGATACGTGGAAGACCGCGTGCTGCGTCCCCTAGTGTAGTGCGTCAATCAGATTGAACCTTAAGAAGAGCGGCTTTGCCGCGCTTGACCTTCTCAAGGGTGTCGGAAGCGGTAGCAGTCCAGATGAAGGGCTTGGGCTGCTGATTGTGTCGAGCGATGTAGTCTTCGATGGCGGTGGTGAGTTCGCCGACGCTACGAAAGACACCGTGGCGGATGCGCTTATCGGTGAGGTCTCGGAAGAACCTCTCCACCATGTTCAGCCACGACGCTGAGGTGGGCGTGAAATGGACGTGGAAGCGTTTATTGCGCTGCAGCCAGCGTTTCACCGTGGCGTGTTTGTGAGTGGCATAGTTGTCCACGATCAAATGGATCTGCTTGTCCTTGGGGGTCTGGTTTTCAAGCAAGCGCAAGAAGCGCAGCCATTCTTGGTGGCGGTGCTTGGGCATGCAGGTTCCGATCACCGAGCCGTCGAGCGTGTTGAGCGCGGCGAACAAGGTGGTTGTGCCGTTGCGTTTGTAGTCGTGGGTCATGGTCCGGCCGCGTCCCTTTTTCAGGGGCAGGCCGGGCTGGGTGCGGTCGAGGGCTTGAATCTGTGACTTCTCGTCGAGGCAAAGAACGAGGGCATGCTCGGGCGGGTTGAGATAAAGTCCGATGATGTCGTCGAGTTTTTCGGCGAAGCGCGGGTCGTTGCTGAGTTTGAAGGTCTTGACGCGATGCGGCTTGAGGCCGTGGGCGCGCCAAATGCGACCCACGGTGGAGGCGCTGACGCCGACCGCGGCGGCCATCGTGCGGCGGCTCCAATGGGTGGCGTTGGCTGGCGTTTCGCGGGTCGTCTTGTGGATGATCTGTTGCACTGTTGGGGAGCAGATGGCGGGCTTACGGCCGGGCCGCGGGGCGTCCTTTTCGATGCCGGCGACGCCGGATTCAAGAAAACGGCTTCGCCAGCGCGCCACCAACTGACGCGAGACCGACAGCTGCGCGGCAATCCGTTTGTTCTCAAGACCGTCGGCGGCGAGCACGATGATCCTGGCTCGCAACGCCAGACGAACAGCGACCCGACGACCGTTCGCGTAGCGCTCCAACTGCCTACGCTGCTCCTGCGTCAATGGGACTGGCTCTGCTCTTCGCATCCGTGTGCCTTCTACTAGTAAAGGCGACACGAAGATACTATAAGTTACATTATTTATGGCGCACTACACTAGGGATGCGAAATTCGTTCTTCCATCCGACTCGTGGGAGTCGAGCGCGCCTGGCGAGCCTTTATTCGTGGGACAAGGAGAAAGGAAGCCTGGAAGCATGGCCCCGCAGTCTCCCAGCCGACCGTTGGAAATACGATTCCCCTGACTTCGGGTTGTATTCGACGGTAGAAGACATCACTCGACTGTTGAGGTCGATGTTTCCCGGCTCAGGCGGCATCTTGTCGCAGTCGCTGACCGACAAGATGCTGACTCCACACATCGAATCCGACTTGCCCGGCCTTTTCCAGGGTCTTGGGTGGTTCGTCGCCCGCCGCGATACGCTTTGCGAGCCGCTCGGAGTCAAGCCTGACTGCTTCGGAGCGAATGGGGCGGGGGGCTCGATGGCGTGGGCAAGTCCTTCGCGGGAGCAAACCGCTGTATACCTGCAACAGGTATTCTTTGGATCCGAGGCCACGGGTACAAGCGTGGTGCGCTCGGCGTTCTGTTAGCACCACGCGTCTCCACCCAGGCACACTTCCGCGAATGGGCGCGAGCTCAACCGGTCGATGCAAGACAAGCGTTAAAACGTTCTGCTGGAGTTTCAAATTCCAAGGTCTGGCGTGGCCGTCCGTTGAGCTTCCGAGCGATGTTGTCCAGATACTCTTGTGGGTGTACGGGCAAGTCGGCTCCCTCGGGGAAGTACTGTCGCAGCAGGCCATTAGTGTTCTCAGTGGAACCGCGTTGCTAGGGACTCTTGGGATCGCAGAAGTAGGCGGCGATTTCGGTCGCTCCAAGCGTCAATCGATCTCGTCTGTGGCCTGGACACGGATTCGGGGCTGGGTCGAGAACAGCCTGACCGTGATTCGGCCGAGCAATCCAAGCCGATGACTCCGATGACACCAGTGTCGAGCGCTCAGTCCCAACAACGTGGAAAAGTTGAAACGGCGAACGATTCGGCAGGCGCAGCTTTACCAAAACTCGACTTTCGGACCTCTCGTGCTTTTCCGCCAGTTGGACATTTTCACTTCTTCGGCCAGCGGTCGATCGCGGCACTTTTCGGAAACAGTCCCATTCGATTTTCGCGGCCTTCGGTCGAGCCCCAAAAGTCGCCCTGAATCGCGAAAATTGGTCCGAGCCACAGAAGCGCCCTGGGCGATCGGTACGAGTTGCCGGTGACTTTCGTCGGGTCGGCTGCCTCCGATCACGTGGTGGCGTTCCAAAAGCTGGTGCGCGGTAGACGGAAGTTGCAAGGCGGACCCAAAATCGGCTTGGGAAGGCTGGAAGCCGGTAAATCGAACCGAGGACGCAGGTCGATTTTGGCGGCTGGAAGTGCGTCTGAAAATGGGTTTTTTGGGGCCTGGGCGGCCGGAGCAAAATTCGATAATTATAACTATAGTATTTCTCGTTTGGGTGCTAGAAGGCACCAAGCATGTATTGGCTAACGGTTTAACGGATAACAGTTTATTGTCTAACGGTTTAAAGTATTTTAATCGCGTCGCTTAGCGCTCACGTGCGAGCAGCTTTACCTCGGGTTGGTTCAGGTCATCAAATCCTAGCGAATGCGCCCCGCAGTTGGCCGAATACGCTTCGGCGGCTGTCATGAATTCGTCCGCTCGTGGGGCTAAGACGGTAATGGAGATTCTAATGCGCCTGGACGCCGAGCGTAGCGATCTCAACGAGTCGGAAAATCCGAGTATTAGGAACTGGCAGTCGAAATCTAGCATTGTGGCGCAAGGCAACACCAAATTGTCTATAAGGACTGCCAATCCGAATACCCGATCTCGCCTCCAACACCGGCGTGGATGACAGGAATGACACGAATTCTAATATTGTGTCCATACGGTATTTAACCGTGGAGAGACTATAAGGAAACCGTGTCATTTGTGTCATTCCTATCATCCAAAACTTGAAAGGCTAGTTGGGCCGACCCTCTTCCAAGCCCGATGCAGGACGTAGCGCGAACCAGAAACAAAGCGCGGCTGCCAACCAAGGGATTCGACCGGACTTTCAAGCTGGAAAGGTGCTAACGCACTTGCGTAGTTGGTGGCTATCGGTTGGAGCAAATGACAAACAGCAACGGGCCGCTAGAGCAATAACCACCAGGCATGCGGTTACGGGATGCGAAGCCTGTCCGTAAAAAGGCGTATGACAAAGCCGTTCGTCTCCTCGTCGTAAGGAAGCCGCGCGGCTATTTGACGCATCTTCGCTCCGTACTCCAGTAAACGACCGAAGGCACGGCGACTCGTTGGGTCGGGCCTGTAATGGTGCGACCACGGAGATGGCCGCGTCCGCCGACCAGGCAGGGGCAAGTAGTGGGACGGACTAGGATCAGGGGGGCGCTCGCTACGGATGTTTTCGATCTGCGCGTCGATCCATTCGATGGCGACAGCTCCACGCCTAGTGGGTGGTGAGGACATCCAAGCCCATTTTGCGAGAATGTAGTAGTTTCGCGCCGGCGAGTTTTTTGATTGCTCGTGATAGAAGCGGGCTAGAGAGGTCGTTGCACTGGGATCTTTGGTTTGCGCTCGCATCAGGTAGTTTGACTCTTGCTCCGCGTACCAACCCTCGCTGCGGCAGAACTCAGCCCGATACCCCCCGAACCAGCCCGCAAAGATCTGGTCGAGGGAAGTTCCTAGCGCTCTCTTTTTGTTGTTGGCCATCGAGCGCACCGTCTCGACCCTAGCCACGGCAGTGAATCCGTTTCCTGAGCTTGACTTTGAGCGATTCGACTTCCCGAGGCGCTTCTTCACGTGTGGGTAGTCGGCCACGGAAACGCAGGCATTCCAGTTCGCTCCAGTCGAGGTACCTCTCAGCCTCTGGGCCCTCTGGCACGCCTCAACGGCCAGCGCTAATCGCAGTGAGAGATCGCTGCCTCGTTGACCATCAGCGTCGCCGGTGTAACAGATGTGCGCTGCTTGAAGCGGTATTGGTCGGAGCGTGCCGTCGGACCTTTCAGATCGGCGTCTGCCCCGGGCCGGCTTCCTGCCTTGCTGGTCTCGGCGCTCCGCAACTTCGCGCAGGATCCACTTAGAAAAATCTTCCAGTGCTCCGGCTAGTTCCAGCGGGTCAGGCCCGGACATTGGACACCAATGCTACAAGCCGAAGCTTCCGCAAGAAGCGTACGTGGGGGTAGAGTTGAGTGCAGTGAGGTCAACCCAATGGACACACACCAAGACGAGATCCTGACCCCAAAACAGGTCGCTTCCATGTTGAGTATCAGCGAGCATGCCCTCATCCGATTCAGATCGGAACGGAGAGGGCCGCCATTTCTCCGAGTCGGGCGACTCGTCCGCTATCGACGCGCTGATCTGTCTCGATGGCTGGATCAAGGACGAGTCGAACCGGCCCCGGTGGGAAGGAGTGCCAATCGAATTCCGCACGAATGAAAACAGCTAACTAAGTTTAATGCAAAAGGAAAGCAGCCTCGCCGACCAGGACGAAAGGCTGCTTGGAAATCCAAAATGTTAATAGCAGCTTACAACAAAAACTCCCGTTCTGCAAACAAGCCCGAATACACTGAAGTCGAATTTGCTGACATATTCATCGAGCAGCACGGCGAAGACGTTAGGTACGTCGCCGACCAGAAGCAATGGTTGAACTGGAACGTGTCGATTTGGGAACGATCGCTCGGCGAAGTTTCACAGCGAGCGATCGACACAGCCAGATCGTTATGGGCCAAGTCTGACCGGCTTATGGATGCCGAAACTCGAAGACTTGCCATACGCCAGGTGAGGCGCTTTTTGTCCCACTACGGAATAACGGGCATGTTGGCGGTCGCAAAACATTCTAAGAAAATTGCTATTCAAAGCGCAGACCTCGATCGTAATCCTAATCTTCTAGGTGTCCGTAATGGTGTCGTGGACCTTGTCACCGGCAAGCTGTGCCCGGCGCGCCGCCAAGACCTAGTAACCCGAAGAGCGAACGTCACTCATGACCACACTGCCGACTGCCCTGAGTTTCGTAGGTACCTAGCCGGTATCCTGCCCGAATCCGTCGTCCGGTTTCTGCAAACGGTCGTCGGTTATGCCTTGACCGGCCACGTTTTTGAAAAGGTCATCGTGTTCTTGGTGGGTGCCGGTAACAACGGCAAAACAACCCTGATGGAGGTGATCCGCTTCGTCCTCGGTGAGTACTCAGAGCAGCTTTTAGTTGACAGCCTGCTTGCCTCACCCGGAGAGTCATCGGCGGCGGCTCGCTCAGACTTCGCAGACCTGCAAGGGAAGCGCTTCGTTTCCGTCAGTGAACCCGACGAGAGTCACCAAATATCGGCTGGCCGTGTCAAGTACCTGTCGGGAATGGGAGAAATCAAATCCAAACACATGCGCCAGGATCATTCGAGGTTTTCCCCGACCCACACGCTATTCATGGACGTCAACTCTCGGCCACGCCTTCCTGGTTCGGATCTGGCCCTGTGGAGTCGTGTCATCGAGATTCCCTTCCGCGAAACCATTCCTAAAGACAAGCAGGACAAACACCTGCTTGCAAAGCTCAAGGCGGAGGCGCCGGGCATCTTGAATTGGATGATCGACGGGTGCGTTCGTTGGCAGTCGGAGGGGCTTGTGTATCCCGAGGAAGTTCGTAGGGCCATCGAGGAATATCAATCGGCTATGGATCCCGTGGGTCTGTTCCTCGGTCGCTGCACGATGGGCGAGGAGCTTTTCGAGAGCAAAGACCGTCTATACCGAAAATTCGTCTCTCAGAGCGAAGACGACGACTGGCATCTGACCAAGAACCAATTTGGCAGGGAGCTTACTAAGCGGGGTATCAAATCCGGCCGAGTGGGAGCCGAAAGAAGGTGGGTCGGCCTTCGCGGGCCACGGTGCCCAGTCTCACTGGTTGACTTCGAGGACTGACGGAACGAATCGTGACGAACGAACTTCATGGAGAGCTTCACCTAACGGTCCAACAGGTCGCCGCGTTGTGGTCCCTTTCTGATCAGGCTGTCATCGACCTTTTTTCGGGAGAACCGGGTGTCGTCCGCATTGGCAAAGATCAGTCGGCAACGGGTCGCCGTCGAAAGGTGACCCTTCGGATTCCGAGTTCAGTCGCCGAACGCGTGCATCGCAGACTTCGGAACGGCTAAGATGGCGCCATGCTGAGTATCTATCGACGCCACGGCCCAGGCTGCAAACGAGGGCTCAACCAAGGAAGGCGGTACCGCGCCTGCAAATGCACGGTTTGGATCGAGGGTAAAGTTGCGGGACGCAATCTCCCTCGGCAATCGCTCAAGACCCGTTCCTGGGCCGAAGCCGAGGAGCGCCGTCGAAAGTTGGAGGCACAAGAGTTCGGCGAACGCGCGGTACCAATCGCGCTGGAAGAGGCTACACGGCAGTTCCTTGCTGACTGCAACCGTCGCAAGCTGGCAAGGGAGACACTTCGCAAACACCACCAGCTGATGCGCGACTTACAATTATTTGCACGACAAATCGGTGTGCGAGAGTTGAGATCTCTGCAATCAGACGACGCAAGTCTGTTCGTAGAATCATGGAAGATCGCCCCGAATACTGCTGCCAAGCGCCTTGAGAGGCTGAAAACATTTTTCCGGTACTCGGAGCAAAGGGGCTGGATCAGCGCAAATCCAACGCGATTCATCAGACCTCCGAAAGTGAAGCTACGCCAAACTTTGCCATTCTCAGACGAAGAAATGCGCCGGATTTTAGAGACCTGCGAAGGCTACCGAGACGAGTACGGGAGAATCAGTTGGAATGCGCGTCAAGTAAGAGCGTTCGTTCTTCTCATGCGTTACAGCGGATTACGAATCGGAGACGCAGCGAGACTCGCCCAAGACCGAATTGACTCGACCGGGAGGTTGTTCTTGTACACGAGCAAGGCTGGAACGCCGGTCTCGATAGTGCTTCCCGAGCCCGTAACGAGGGCACTCCAGGAGTTTCCGCATGCCAACGAACACTACTTCTTCTGGTCGGGCTCAAGCGACCCAGACGGTGCGGCTCGTACTTGGATGAACCGATTGTCACGCATTTTCAGGACGGCTGGAATTAAAGGGTGTGGCATGCACCCCTAAGCTGAGACAGCTTAAAAATGGGACAGTTGCCGTTCGCTGAAAAAGTATAGCCTTTTCGGCGAACGTGCCGCACACTTGAAAACGGCCGGGAAAGCGGAGGCGGGCAATGCTGGAGAGCAACCCGCCAAGCAATACCCGGCTGGAAACTCAGCGAGACGATGAGCGCTCGGGGCGGGACATTCTCCCGTCCCGAGTGCGACCACTGTCTCGATAGATTTCCTCATGCCTCAGAAAACTCAAACTGCGGGTTTCTGAGCTCTTCGCTCGCTGGCAACAACTGCTCGAACTCCTGCGGAGGCCGATAGCCCAACGCCGAATGCAGGCGCTTTTGGTTGTACACCGCGTCGATAAACTCCTCGATCGAAGCTCTCGCCTCGTCCATCGATTGATACGTCTGTAGGTTCACCTCCTCGCTTTTGAGCGTCTTCATAAAACTTTCCATGCGCGCATTGTCGTACGGGTTTCCTCGCCGGCTCATCGAGATCAACGCGCCGTTTTCTTCCAGCAGACTGACATAAGCCCGCGAGGTATATTGCGTGCCTTGATCGGAATGATGCACCAGCCCCGGCTTCGGACAGCGAAACTCGATCGCTTTGCGCAGCGCGTTCACTGCCAATATGGCCTCGAGGGAAGGCCCCAATTCCCAGCCCACCACGCGCCGGGAATACGAGTCCATCACGACCGCCAAGTAGACGAACGAACGGCGCATGCGCACGTAGCTGATGGCGGCCTGCCAGAGCTGATCGAGACCGTCGATCTGCAGGTTTTTGGCCCAGTTTGGGTAGATCGCGCGGTGCTGATCCGAGTCCGTCGTCAATACGTAGCGGCGCTTGCGTATCGCCAGCAGATTGTCGTTGCGCATCAGCCGCAAGACCTTCTTGTGGTTCACCGTAAAGCCCTGCCTACGCAGTTCGGCGGTCACTCGACGATAGCCGTAGCGGCGATTTGCGAGCGTAATGCGTTGCATACGGTCACGCACTTCCAGGTTGGATTCGACAGGCTTGTCTCGCTCTAATTGCCGGTAATATCCGGCTCGGCTGACTTCTCCGAGTGCACAGGCGCGCTCGACGCTGAGTCGGCCTTCAACGCGAATTTCGTCGATGACGCTGTAGAGCCGCTCGCGTTGCGAGCGACTTGGTTCGGCATCGCCGGTTTTAAGGCGTTGAAGGCTCGTTCGAAAAAATCCAATTCCGCCGCTTGTTGACCGACTAGGCGTTCGAGTTCGGCAATGCGATCGGCGCTCGGATCGCTATCCAATTGCACAACCTCTTGTCCGGGACACGGCCGCCCTTGACGCCGCTCAAGACCGCTGCGTCCCTCGGCGCGGTAGGTGTCGCGCCAGCGATACAACACGCTGCGCCGCACGTCCAACTCACCGCTCAATTTGACGACGTTCTCACCGCGAAGCATGCGGCTTACCGCCAATTCCTTGAACTCAACTTCATACGAGCGCTGCTTCCTCGCAACCCTATCTTTTCTCTCTCTCATCGGGGACTCCTTTTCCATTCACTGAAAATTGTCCCACTTTCATCTGTCTCAGTTTTGGGGTGCACTCCAGTGCGCACAGCCATCGTCTGCGGGACAGCTTCGCAGTTGCATTATTAGTCAAGGGTGTCCCCATCGAGCAAGTGTCCGTGTTGCTCGGTCACTCCTCGATTCGAGTTACGGAAAAAAGTTACGCGCCCTGGATCGCCAAGAGGCAGCAGCGACTCGATCTGGATGTACGGAGTGCGTGGGCTGGGGACCCTTTCCTATTCGGAGAGTCCGAGAGCAAAGTCGCCTTGCAGTGATAATGTCGGACCGGTATACCGTACAATTTCAGTACAAGGAGGTGCAAGCAATGATCTATATGACTGAAACAAAACAATTTAAAGATGGCGGTGAGGGTGGGATTCGAACCCACGGAGCCCGCAAAGGCTCAACGGTTTTCGAGACCGCCCGATTCAACCGCTCTCGCACCTCACCGCTGTTCTTTTATTATACGAGTTGACGCTATACGAACTCGCTTGCGTGGTGGTGGACGCGGTCGCCGTGTTGGCGGATCGCTTGCAAGTGATTGCTGGTCGGCGGTGTCCAGTCGTCGAGTAGCTTTAGGTTTTCGTGGAGTTCTTTGCTGCCGTTTGGGGCGGTGATCGCGACTGTTACCGCCGGGTTGGCTAGGCAGAAGCGATAGCAATCCACGGCGGTTGGGGGGCCGGCGCCTGGCGGATCGGCCGGCGTCGATTGGAGTAGGGCGCGCCAGCGGAGTCCGGTGAAGGTGATTACTGGTAGGCCCAGTTCGGCCGCCTTGGGGAAGACGTCTTGTTCGGCTCCCCGATGGGCCGCGTTGTAGCGAATCATCAGCAAATCTAGGCGCCCTTCGCCGGCCCATTTTGCCGCTAGCGAACGCTGGTGAGTTGTCAGGCCGATGAGGCCTAGTTGGCCCTGGCTCTTGCGGCGCTCTAGGACTTCCCATGCTCCGCCGGGGGCTATGAGTTCTTGCCATTCTTCGTCGGACTCGACGTAGTACATGGTGGCGACCTCTAGTCGGTCGCTGGCGGTTTCACTTAAAATCCAGTCGAACTCGCGCTCGGCTTCGGCGGCGGTGCGGGCTTTGAACTGTGTTGCGACTACTACGTTCGCGCGGCTCGCGCCCATGTCGGCGATCGCTTGCGAGAGTCCGTCGGGCTTGCCGCACCAGTTGAGATAGTTGACGCCTTGCTCGACGGCCCTATGAACGTCGGCCGGATCTAGCTTTATGTTGCCTCGTGTAGCCAGCCCTAGGCGGCATACTTTCGGCCAATTTGGGGCCAACGACGCAAAGCGATCCATGCTCACATGCGCGGCGGGTAGACTAGGAATCCGGCGTTTTCGGTGCGAATTTGGAACAGAGTTTTGCCGGCGGTGACGTAGAGGGTTTTGAGGTCGGGGCCGCCAAAATTGCAGTTGGTTACGGAGTCTTCGGGGATCGGGATGACCCCTAGCAGTTCGCCTTGGGGACTGATTACGTAGACTGCCGCTTGGTTATGCGGGGTGTTGTTGCTGTGGCCGGCGGCTCCGTAGAGGTTGCCCTCGATGTCGATTGCCATGCCGTCGACGCCGCGGCCTTCGCCGAAACTGTAGATCGAGCGGGGGGCGGATAGCGAGCCGTCGTCGTTGACGTTGAAGGCCATGATGCGGGCTTCACTCGGGGGGCCGGGTTGGGTGTCGGCGACGTATAGAGTGGACTGATCGGGCGACAGCGCGATGCCGTTGGGCTTGGCGATTTCGGGGGCGGTAGCGACGCGCTTTAGCGAGCCGTCGGTGTCGACCATGTAGACGTCTTCGGTCGCGAGTTCGCGGCCCGACTGGTCGCCGTAGCGCGGGTCGGTGAAATAGATGTTCCCTTTCTTGGCCACTACTAGGTCGTTGGGGCTGTTTAAGCGCTTGCCTTCGTATTCGGTGGCTAGCACTTCGAGTTCGCCGGTTGCTAGGTCGGTGCGGGTTAGCTGGCGGCCTCCGCCTTCGCAGGCTAGTAGGCGGCCTTCGGCGTCGAAGGCTAGGCCGTTTGCGCGGCGGCTGGGATTGCGAAACTCGGTCCAGGCGCCGTCGGGTTGGTGTTTGATGATGCGGTTGCCGGTGATTTCGGTGAAGTAGACATTGCCCTCGGCGTCGGCGGCCGGTCCTTCGTTGAAGGCGACGGCGGCTGCTATTTCGAGGGTTGTCGCGGATGAAAGAAAGGTTGGCTCAGGCCGCGGCTCGGGCGGGGGGCTGGCGCACGATATGGTGGCGATTGCGGCTATGACCGGGACGAATTTCATCGGATCTAGAAAATGGCTTTGAATTGGGTTTGAATTGGGTTTGTTTTAGCGGGTGCTGCGAGGTGTTGATTTCTATTATGTTATTGATTTATATGTACTTAACGTAATTTCAAGTTTGTGGAAATTGGGTTTGTTTTGTCAATTTTTGTTTGGTGCGGTTTGTGGGGTGTGATGGCGCTTGATGGTTGCGATTGTCGTGTTTTGGCGGCACTGGATTGGTCTCGGTTCCATTGTACGATGCGGGTGTATCGTTTCTGGGGTGTCGTAGTTGTAAGTTGTTGATTCGTTGGGGGAAGTTTTTTCAAAATCGCGGTACGGGGTTTTTTGGTTGGGTTGGAATTGTGTTTGGTGGGGTGGCGGAGAGGCGTGGGCCGACGCCCACGGCACTGATTCTGTTGGGGTTGTTGATTTAGGGATGAGTTTGGGGGAGTTGGGATTCGATTTCGGCTAGGTCGGGGTCGCGGCGGTGGTAGCCGGTTTCGTCGACGAGCTTGCGGGCTTTAGCGAGGTGGTCGCGGGCGGCGGCGGGGTCGGACTCGGCTAGGGCGAGGCGGGCGCTTTCTAGGTGGTAGTCGGTTAGGTGTAGGCGCATGTCGTCACGGCGGGCGATCTTGTGGACTTCGTGCAGGTCGTGGCGCGCTCGCTCTAAATCGCCCTGGGTGCGGTGGAACTCGGCGCGGTCGAGCAGACCGCGCGCGACGAACTCCTGCTGGCCTGCGGGGCGCAGGCCGTCGACGGCCCGGTTGAGTTGCGATGCGGCCTCGGTTAGTTCGCCTAAGGCCAAGGCGGCCCGGCCCAGCGTCAGGTGGTCGAGTGCAATATCGAGGAGCGAGCCCTGTCCACCTCGCTTAGCCCACTCGAGCGTCTGCTGGGCCTGATCCTGCGCTTTGGCTGGGTGGCCCTGCGCGAGCAGCAGGTCGCAATACAGATAGCCCCCGAGCGAGTACAGCAGCGGGTAGCTGGGTTGTCGGTCCTCTTGCACGGTCTTGGCTTCGCGAAATAGCTTCTCGCCAGCTCCTAAACGGCTGGCGTGATGCTCAGCGTTAGCCTGTGTGGTTAGCGTGGTAAGCCGCAGAAATTCATCGCCGCTGCGGTTGGCATACTCGTCCGATCGCTCGGCGTAGTCCAGCGCCGACTGCACCTCGCCCAGGGTCAACTGAAGCTCGCTCAGGTTCAGCGCAGAACGCGCTGCTCCCTGCAAGTCTCCGCGATCGATGTCGGGTTGCATCCCGGCGTCCATTGGCTCAACTGCCTCGCGAAGGCGCCCGAGCGCCCGCAGGCGAAAGCCCGCTGCGTTTAGCAGAAACGCCTTGATGCCCTCCGACAGCTCGCCGGCGACCTTGGTCCACGGCTTCTCGAAAAAACTCGACACCGCCGCCAGGTCCGACCCAAACGCCCCGAGCTTGTGGAGCGAGTAGGACTGCTGCTCGCGGAGAATCCGCTGATAGTAGACGTTCTCAAACGCGTCGTTATAATGGCCCGCGGCGCAGCCGTGCGCAACCGCCGCATAGAGCGGCGCGAGGCCTTCCAGCGTCGATGGCTGAGGCTCAGCGGTGCCTTTGTAGTGCTCAAACAGCCGCGCGTGGCCCGCCCGCCAGGCTTCTGGACGCTGATTTTCAAGCTCCTCGCCGAAGTGCTCGCGAACGAGCGGGTGGCTGTCCAGCCGCGGGGGTTGGTGAGTGCCCTCGGTGGCCAACATCTTGGCGCGGCGCAGGGTGGCCTTGGCATCGTCGAAAACTCCGCTGCGACCTAGCGACAGGTGTTCGGTCAGCCCCTCGATCGGCGGATCGGCCAACAGCGCGTTGATTACCGTTTCCTCAATCGGGCCGTCGAATAATCCCAGAATTCGCAACAAGTCCAGCGCCGGGCCCTCGCCGAAGATTCTTGAGAAGGCCGCCATCACGCGCCGAGCGTGCCGGCCCTTTTCCTCCGGGATGTCGGCCAGCTCTGGAATGTCCGCCGCACCTCCTGCCCCCGGCCACTTTAGAAAGGCCGCGAGTAGGTTCAACGCCAAGGCGTGATTTCCGAAGTCCTCGACCAGCCCTTCTAATTCCGCGTCATTCCCCGGCAGGCCGCCAATGCGTAGCAGGGCGCGTCCGGCCACGGTCGAGACTTTTTCAAGGTCTACCCGTTCGATCGCCCCTTCGAGGTCTTTGACTTCCTCACGCGTGGAGATGATGCACAGACCGGGGTTGCGTGAGAACGGCGCTGACAAACTAGACCACAGAACGGCGTTTTAAAGCCGTTCAAGGGCGGCGGAAAATTAGACCGCCCGGGTGGTCCGCTGGCATCCATTCGGTGTTTTGTGGAACACGGGAAGGATGTATCGCGTGGAGCTATATGCTCAAGTACGGCGCAGTGTCTACGTCGAAGGGCTGAGTGAACGCGAAGCCGCCAAGCGGTTTGGCTTAGCGCGGGAGACGGTGCGCAAAATGCTGCGCTACGCTGCTCCGCCGGGCTATCGGCGGAGCAAACCGGTGAGACGGCCGAAGCTCGAAGCGTTCACCGGAATCATCGATCAGATCCTGCTCGACGATCAGCAACAACCAAAGAAACAACGTCACACCGCGAAACGCATCTTCGATCGCCTACGCGAGGAGTACGATTTCAGCGGTGGCTACACGATCGTCAAGGACTACGTCCGCGAGAAGAAGCTCGGTGGACAAGAGATGTTCGTGCCACTGGCGCATCCGCCCGGCGACGCGCAGGCCGACTTCGGCGAAGCGGTTGTCGTTATCAATGGAGTCCAGCGCAAGGCGCACTTCTTGGTTGTCGATCTGCCGCACAGCGACGACGCCTTCGTTAAGGCCTTTCCCGCCGAGACGACGGAAGCCTTTTGCGAAGGACACAACGCCGCGTTTCGTTATTTCGACGGCGTGCCACGCAACATCGTCTACGACAACACGACGCTGGCGGTGGCAAGGATTCTCGGCGACGGCACGCGCAAACGTACGCGGGTGTTCAGCGAACTGCAGTCGCACTACCTGTTCGCCGATCGTTTCGGGCGTCCGGGCAAGGGCAACGACAAGGGAAAAGTCGAAGGGCTAGTGGGCTTCGCACGGCGCAATTTCATGGTGCCGATCCCGAGATTCGAGAGTTGGGAAGCCTTCAACGAACACCTCGAAGAGAAGTGCCGAGCCAACCGTGAACGGCGTTTGCGACGGCACACCGAAACCGTCGGCGAACGCTTCGAGCGCGATCGGGAAGCGCTCTTGCCCTTGGCACCGACAGCCTACGATGCCTGCGACAAACGCTCGACAAGGGTGACTTCGTTGTCGCTGGTGCGCTACGCGACAAACGATTATTCGGTGCCAACGCGTTACGGCCACCGCCAGGTCCTGATCAAAGCCTACGTGGATGAGGTAGTGATCTGTTGCGGCAGCGAAGAGATCGCCCGCCATCAGCGCAGCTATGAACGTGAAGAGTTGGTTTTCGATCCGCTGCACTACTTGGCGTTGTTGGAACGCAAGACCAACGCGCTCGATCAAGCCGCGCCGTTGGTCGGCTGGGAGTTGCCGCCGGAGTTTGCGAAGCTGCGACGACTGCTCGAATCGCGGTTGGACAAAGCGGGCAAGCGCGAGTACGTACAGGTCCTGCGACTGTTGGAGGACTTCCCCCTTGAGCACGTCGCAACGGCGGTGCGCCAAGTCTGTCTACTGGGAACGATTGGCTTTGACGCCGTCAAGCATCTACTGCTGTGCGCGATCGAGCAACGTCCGCCGAAGCTCGACTTAACGAAGTATCCCCACCTGCCGACGGCTCAGGTCGAGCAGACGTCGCCGGCATCCTATCTGGCGCTGCTAGCAGGAGCAAGCTGATGGCGAAGTCGAGAATGCTGCTGGAAACCCACCTGAAAGCGCTGCGGCTGCCGACCTTCCTGCGCGAGTACGACAAACTGGCTCGGCGCTGCGCCGCCGAAGGCTTGGACTTTCGGGACTTCCTACAGCAACTCTGCGAGCTGGAACTGGTCGATCGCGAGCAGCGGGCGACCGAGCGTCGCATCAAGGCCGCCAAGTTCCCGGTGACGAAGAGTCTCGACACGTTCGACTTCTTGGCCATACCCTCGGTGAACAAGAAGCTCGTTCTGGAGCTGGCGCGCTGTGAGTTCATCGACCGCCGTGAGAACGTCTTGGCGCTGGGGAACTCCGGCACCGGCAAAACGCATATCGCCTTGGCGCTGGGACTGGCAGCTTGTCAGAGCGGCTATCGCACACGTTTCACCACCGCCGCGGGATTGGTCCATGAACTGCTCGAAGCCCGTGACGAACGGCAACTACTACGGGTCCAGAAACAACTTGCCAAGCAGGATCTACTGATCGTCGATGAACTGGGCTATGTGCCGCTGTCGAAGACCGGGGCAGAGCTGCTGTTCGAGATCTTTTCGCAGCGCTACGAACAGGGCTCGACGTTGCTGACCTCGAACCTGCCGTTCACCGAGTGGACCGAGGTGCTGGGTTCCGAACGCATGACCGGCGCTCTGCTTGACCGGCTCACGCATCACGTCCATATCCTCGAGATGAACGGCGACAGCTACCGCCTCAAGCAAAGCAAAAAGAAGCGCCCGCGCTCTTCAAACTGACCCGCCGGCCGCTCGCGCCGGTTTGCGTGGGCCGTCTTCCACTACGCCTGGGCCGCCCTAAAGGGCGTCCTCAGGCTCCGTTCCAGCCGTCCCACGCAAACCGCTGGATCCCCGCCAACTGGTCTATTTTTGCTCCGCCGAAGCGGTCTACATTTACTCCGCCCTTGACAGTTGCGCTCAGCCAAGGCTTCGAGCAGCGTCTTCAGGGCCGGGTCTTTGATCTCGCCACGATCGAAATCATGTCCGGATTGCAGCGGTTCCATGCCGTCGAGCAACAGCAGCGTGCGCTGGTTGGCGACCAACTCGGCTAGCCGCTCGCCGCGATCCCACGGCGAGCCCTTCTGCGGGTCTGGGTCGCCGAAGAAATCTAGCGCCGCCGCGATGAACTGGTCAGCCGAGGTGACGCGCTCGCTGGTCCCCTGGCTGTAGAACGACCAGGCGTAGACCATCTCGGCTCCGCGATAGTTGTCCTCGGCCATTTGCTCGGTCCAGACGCGGACTAGTGTGGATTTGCCGACGCCGCCGTGGGCTTTGAAGATGACGATGTTGGTACTATCGTCACCCCAAGATTGTTCGAGGAAGTTCTGTTCCTTCCTCCGGCCGAGGAGCAGATCGCCCGTACCCGGCAGGCGCGAGATATCGCAGCGTGCCGGCGGGTCCCACAGCGGTGCTGGTGGGGGCGGAGGCTCATACCCCGGTTGGGACATTTCGTAGACCCGCGTCGCCACCCGCTCGAACACAGTATCTCGATCAGCGTCTGAGCCCGTCGAAAGGGGCTCTCCATTCAGCGTGAACATCTGCATTCGGGCGAGCCAGGGATGAGTCTTCCAGGGGCACGGCCTGATTAAGACCGGGAGGATGGTCAGGCCACCCTTGCGCGCCTCACGCAGGAAGTGCGGAATCTCGTCGTCCATGCAAAACGACGAGGAGAGAAAGTCAGCCGAGACCAGACAAACAGCGAATTTCGTTCTCTTTAGGATTTCCTGAATCCGCTCGTACCAGCGCTCGCCCTCGCGGATTTCTAGATCGCTCCAGGTCTTGAACTTTCCGTTCCTCTCGGCTGCACCAAGCTGAGGTAGAAGGATATCTAGCCATTCTTTGTCTTCGTGGCTGTAGCTGACAAAGACTGTGTTGCGATCGGGTGGCATTGAAAATTGCGGCTTGTTTGGGATTTTAGCGAATTAGTTGGGGTTTTTGATTTGTGTTTAGCGGGAAGGTTGGTTGGTGAGGGACAGGTAGCACGAGGATTCGTCGAGGTTTAGAAATTGCGAGATTGCATGTGCCAGTCCCGGCCCGGGAGTCCTTCTTGTTTCGTTTGGCGTTTCGGAGTCGCGCCGACGTACACACGTGGCAGGGGGGACCGCACCGCACGGCGGCGCGGCTCGGTACAGCGAAAGGTTTCCTCCAACAAGCAGTCCGCGATGGCGGCTCGAAAAATCGAGTTTCGGGTCAGCGCGGCCAACGGTGCGGGCCGGATCGTTCGTGGTGGAAAATCGCTGTCTCATCGGCATGGTAGGGACAGGCAACACGAGGGTTCGTCAGGGTGTAGAGACTACGAGATTGCATGTGCCAGTCCCGGCCCGGAGGGTCCGTCTACTTTCGTTGGGCGTTTCGGAGCTGCGCCGGCGTGACACGTCGCAGGGCGGACCGCACCGCACGGCGGCGCGGCTCGGTACCGCGGCGGGTTTCCTCCAACAAGCAGCCCGCGTTGGCGGCTCGAAAATCGAGTTTCGGGTCAGCGCGGCTAGCGGTGTGGGCCGGATCGTTCGTGGTGGAAAATCGCTGTCTCATCGGCATGGTAGGGACAGGAAGGTGTGGAAGAATGCGGTTTTCGAGGTGCGGGTGGGATGTATTGGCGCTCAGGGCTGGTTTGGAGTCGGTCGGGTCGATTGTTTGGGAATCGGTTGAAGGCGCCCGAAATTGGCCGGATGGGCCGTTGTGGCGGCTTGGGGGCTCTGATCGGCCGGTTGGGCGGCCTTCCGGGGCTCGATTAGCCCGACGGGATCAGTTCCGGCGCCAGCTTGAACAGGCGTTGCAGGTTGAACGCCAGCGCCGCCCAGTGAGCCTCGCAATTGACCTTGGCCAGGCCCCTGGTCGAGAAGCGTCGCAACTTGAATTTCGTCTTGATCCAGGCATTCGGGAACTCGATTAACGGCGCACGCTGCTTGTAAATCGCCCTCGCCTTTTCCGTCTCCATCTTGGCATCAAAGCGCCGCACCGCCTCGTCATACTCTTGAATCGACACGCTTCGCCCAGCGCGTTTCAGCTTTAAATCCGGACAGCACAACTGCTGTACCGGACACTCCCGACAGTCCTGCACGCGCGCCCGATACATGCGGATCGTGCGCCCCTTCGGATGTTGCGTTGCGTTGCGCGACAGACGCTTGCCTTGCGGGCAAACCAACTCGTCCGCCGCCTCTTCCCAAACGAACTTGTCGGCAAAGTAGTCTGCGTGCCGGCGCCTCCCAAGACCCGTCGGCTTGGCGCTTCTGCCCGTCCAAGTGCTCGCGCGCCAGCTGGAGATACTCCTCAATCTTGTCTTTTTGGCGAAAGCTTTTCTTGTTGACATCGGCGCGAATCTCGGTGCCGTCCACGGCCACGCGTTGGAGTGTGACCAAGCGCTTTTTCATCATCAGCGCGAGCACGTCCTCGAAGAGCACGCGCAGCGCCTGGCCGTGAGAGACGCGGAAATCCGACAGCGTGTGATGGTTGATTGCTGCGAGTCCGGTGAGCCAACGCAGGGCGGGTTCATAGTCCATTTGGCGCTCGATCTCGCGGGCCGAATGGAGGCCGCGAGTGAAGGCGTAGAGCCAGAGAGAAATGAGCACTTGGGGCGAGTGGGAGGGGCGTCCGGCGACGCCCACGACGGCGCGGATGTCGCGCTCGAAGCTGCCCAGATCGAGCGACGAGATGAGGCGCCAGATGCGCCGGGCGACATGGTTGTCAGCGATCAGACGGTCGACATCGAGCGGCAGCAGACGGACTTGAGAACGGTCGATCGGGACATCGCGCGGGGCGCCCTTGTCGGACATGACCTATTATACCAAAGTAGTTTACTGACCAGAGTCTATCCGGCCACTATTTTTTCACACCTTCTAGGCAGCACGAGGGTTCGTCAGGGTGGAGAGATTACGAGATCGCATGTGCCAGTCCCGGCCCGAAGGTCCGTCTTCATCCGTTCGGTTCGGTACAGCGAAGGGCAACGTCGCGTCGCTGGTATCTCAAGCTATCCTGGAACTTCATGTCCACGGTAGCTGATTACGCGCAGGCCAATGCTGCTCGATTCGAAAACGAACTATTCGAATTTCTCCGTATTCCCAGCATTAGTACGCTGCCGGATCACAAATCAGATGTCATCCGCGCCGCCGAATTCACGGCCGGCAAGCTCAAAGCCGCCGGTCTTGAAAACGTTGCGGTGATCGAGACAGACGGACACCCGCTGGTCTATGGCGATTGGCTGCATGCGAGTGGAAAGCCCACCGTGTTGTTCTACGGGCACTACGATGTGCAACCCGTCGACCCGATCGAATTGTGGGAATCGCCTCCGTTTGAGCCGACGATTCGCAACGGCAGCGTCTACGCCCGTGGGTCCGCTGACGACAAAGGCCAGTTTTACACTCACATCAAAGCGATCGAGGCACTACACGAAACCCACGGCGCGCTCAAAGTTAACGTCAAGTTTTTGATCGAGGGAGAGGAAGAGGTCGGCGGCGAGGCGATCGAGGCCTACCTGCCCGCGAATAGCGAGAAGCTACGCGCCGACGTCGCGCTCGTGTCGGACACGGCGATGTATGCGCCCGAAACTCCGACGATCTGCACGGGCCTGCGCGGCATGGTTTACATGGAGTGGCTTGCCCGCGGCGCGAGTCGCGACCTGCATTCGGGGCTTTACGGTGGCGTAGCGCCCAACCCGATTTTCGCGCTTGTCGAAGTGTTGGCGAAGTGCAAAGGCGCAGACGGCCGCGTGCTCATCCCAGGTTTCTACGACGACGTCGAAACGCCGTCTGACAAAGAAAAAGCGAGCTGGGCGGAGCTGCCTTTTGACGAGGCTGCCTACCTAAGAAACGAAGTCGGGTCGACGGCGCTGGCCGGGGAGCCAGGGTTTTCGGTGTTTGAGCGCATCGGCGCTCGCCCAACCTTCGAGGTCCACGGCATGCCGGGCGGATTCACCGGGCCCGGCGCAAAGACCGTCATACCGGCAACCGCGTCAGCAAAGGTCAGCGCGCGCCTGGTGCCGAATCAGAACCCGCAAGAGATCCTCGCTCTAGTGAAACGCTTTGTCTCGGAGAACACGCCCAAAGGAGTCGAGATCGAGGTCAGCGAGATCCACTCGGCGCCGGCAACTTTGGTCAACCTCGACCACCCGATGATCTCGACCGCGGCCCAAGCCCTCAAGGAAGTTTGGGGTCGTGAGACGGTCTACGTTCGTTCCGGCGGATCGATCCCCATCGTCGGAGAATTTCAGCGTCATCTCGGTATCCCCACGATTCTTATGGGCTTTGGCCTACCCGACGACGGCCTGCATTCGCCGAACGAAAAATTCAGTCTCGAAAACTTTCACAAGGGCATCTTGTCTACCGCTCGGTTCTTGGAGCTCCTGTAGGGGTGAGCTCCGTCAGTCGAAAGCGGCTAGCGCCCGCCCTGGCCTATGTGGTCGCTCTTGCGCCCTTTTCGATCGATACCTACCTGCCCGCGATCCCTGAGATTGCAGGCGAATTTGCATCTGATATTCAACTGATCGAAGCGTCGATCAGCACCTTTCTGTTCGGACTTGCGCTGGGGCAGATTATCGGCGCGCCGATGTCCGACCGCATGGGTCGACGCCCCACAGCTTATCGTGGCCTTACGATTTTCGGCTTAGCCAGCGTGGGGATTCTCGTCTGCCAATCGTCGGGACAACTCCTTGCCCTGCGCTTACTGCAGGCCATTGGAGCAGGCTTGACGATCGTTAACGTCAACGCCGTGGTAAGCGACTTGTTCGAGCCGCAAGACGTCGCGCGCATGTTTAACACGATCGCCCTGATCTTGATGACCGCGCCCCTAATCGCACCCGTGTTTGGCGCCATATTGCTGGAACTGATCGGCTGGCGGTCAATATTCGCGTTTCTGACTCTCTACGGCGTCGGCGCGGCGGCGATAACGGCCTGGTTCGTCCCAGAAACCGTCGAACGAGAGAAGAACTCCGAGAGCGTGGCTGAAATCATCGGCGCGGCGGTCCGCTCGTTCCAACTTGTGCTCGCGCGTGTTCCGGCAATGGGATTTACGCTTTGCGGCGGCTTTTCGGCCGGCTGCATGTTCGTCTACCTGCAGGACTCAGCGTTTGTCTACATGGACGTACTTGGCGTTTCGCCGTCGTTGTTTCCGCTAGTGTTCGGAGCCAACATCGCGGCGATGATCGGCTTCAATCGTCTGAATAGGTTCCTGCTGAAATCGTATGCCCCGCACCAGATTGTGCCCTGGGGCTGTGCGATTCAAGTGTCGATGTGCGCGATTTTTCTGGCGACGTCATTGTTTCTCGAACCAAGCCTGGTCATCGTGGTGCCGTTGATCATGTTTGGCGTTGGCTGCGTAACGATCATCATCGGCAACTGCATGGCCTGCTTCCTGGCATACTTTCCCAACAATCGCGGCACGGCATCGGGCGTCGCCGGAAGCCTTCAATTCTTTCTGGGCGGCCTGCTCGGCTCCCTCAGCGCGATGGTGCACGATGGAACGTTAGTAACGACGTCGGCAGGGATGCTGCTGAGCGCCTGCATTGCGACCGCCTTCCTGGTCGGGCTAGCTGTGCCCGTGCACCGCGATAGCCGATCGCAGCCACCGAAACCGGCGGGCCAATGATCAGACCTCGAGATCGTTCAAAGGCCGAGTAGTCACAATTTAGGCCAGAACCGCTTTAACGACGTGCGCCGGTTCAACCCCGGTAAGCTTGGCATCGAGCCCCTGATGCCTGTGGGTAAAGCGCTCATGATCGATCCCAAACAAATGCATGATCGTCGCCTGGTAGTCGCGAATATGAACGGGGTCTTTGACGATGTTGTACGAGAACTCGTCGGTCTCGCCATAGACCGTTCCGCCCTTGATGCCGCCACCGGCCATCCATAGGCTGTAACAACGCGGGTGATGGTCGCGACCGTAGTTTGTTGGGGTCAACTGACCTTGCGAATAGATTGTACGGCCAAATTCGCCACCCCAAATCACGAGCGTATCTTCGAAGAGTCCGCGCTCTTTGAGGTCTTGCACGAGTGACCATGCGGCGT
Organism: Bryobacterales bacterium; assembly: GCA_965247305.1. GTDB lineage: Bacteria > Acidobacteriota > Terriglobia > Bryobacterales > UBA6623 > CATQHP01. The sequence goes on from OZ252030.1 coordinate 2,392,053, forward strand.
TGTCGACGTCCCGGGCTTGATGGGGCAATACCAGGGGTGCGTTGTTGTGGACGTCCCAACCGCGGTGATAGATCTGCACAAACCGAGTGCCGCGCTCGATCAAACGTCGCGCCATGAGCGCCGCGTTCTGGAATTTTCCAGGCTTGCGGGCGTCCTCGCCCCAGCGCTTCCAGGTGCTCTTGGGCTCGCTCGACAAATCGCTCATTTCAGGTACGGACGACTGCATCCTGAAGGCCATTTCGTACTGCTCGATGCGCGCCAGCGTCGAGGGATCGCCGATGCGCTCATGCTGGATTTGATTGAGCTCGGATAGTCCGTTGAGCATTTCGCGGCGCACCGATTGCGGCACGCCGTCGGGGTTGTTGACGTAAAGCACGGGGTCCGCGCCGGCGCGTAGGCCTACTCCGGCGTACTCAGGCGAAAGAAATCCCGAACTCCAGAGCTTCGCTGAAATCGCCTGCTGACCAGATTTGGGATGACTCTTGACGGCGTTCATGACCACGAACGCCGGCAAGTCCTGATTCATTGTGCCCAGGCCGTATGAGATCCATGAACCGATACACGGCCGGCCTGGAACCTCGCGGCCGGTTTGGATAAACGTGATTGCCGGTTCGTGGTTAATCGCGTCGGTCTTCATCGACCGAATGATCGCGATGTCGTCGACCATCTCCGCGGTCTTGGGCAGTAATTCCGAAATCCAGGCGCCACTTTGGCCGTATTGCTTGAACTTGAAAACCGACGGCGCGATCGGGAATCGCGACTGCCCGGAAGTCATCGTCGTCAGACGTTGGCCTTGGCGGATCGACTCGGGCAGATCTTTGTCGTACCAATCGTTCATGCCCGGTTTGTAGTCGAGCAAATCCATCTGCGGCGGTGCGCCCATCATATGCAGATAGATGCAGCGCTTAGCCTTAGGCGCGAAATGCGGCAAGTGGGGTAAGCCACCGGCTACCCGTTCAGACGGCGTCTTGCCGAAGCCGTCTTCGCCCATCATGTTGGCCAATACCAGGCCGCCAATTCCGTTGGCGCCGCGTCTGAAAAACTGCCGCCGTGTCTCGATTCGGATCGCTTCTTCTGAGGGGTGCATGGCTATTTGTTTAGAACCTCGTCTAAGTTCATGATCTGATTCGCCAACATCGTGTAAGCGGCGGACTCAGCCGAGGGAAGCGCCGAGTCAGGCGTCGACTCACCGCTAGTGAGTAATTCTTGCGCGTCGGTTTCGTTTGCACTGTAGTAGTCGAGCAACTTCTCGAAGCTCTGCCGAGCAACGCTTGCCTCAGCGTCGTCGAAATCGCGAGATAGCAGCCGAGTTGTCATAAAGCTAAGTCGAGCTTTGAAGTCCTCGCCGCCGAGATTTATCGCCGACTGCGCCAGGTGTCGCGACGCCTCGACGAATTGAACATCGTTCATCGTGACCAACGCCTGCAGTGGCGTGTTCGTTCGATCGCGGCGAACGATCGAGTGCTCGCGTGTCGGCGCGTTGAAAATCTGCATCGAAGCCGGCGGCGCCGCCCGCTTCCAGAATGTATAGAGGCTCCGCCGGTAGAGCTTCTCGCCGCTATCTCGTTTGTATTTCTTCGTATTGCTCGACGGCATTGCTACCGAAGACCAAACTCCATCTGGTTGATACGGCTTCACGCTGGGGCCGCCGATCTTTGGGACCAATATACCGCTAGCCGCCAACGCGAGATCTCTGATCGTCTCGCCGTCCATGCGAAAACGCGGACCCCGCGCCAAGAGTCGGTTCGCCGGATCTTTCTGTTTCTTGTCTGGCGTGGCCGTTGCTGCCTGGCGATACGTCGACGACATCAGCATGGTTTTCAGCAAGCGCTTGACGTCCCAACCAGATTCGCGGAAATCAACCGCCAACCAATCAAGCAACTCGGGGTGTGATGGCGGCTCGCCCTGCGCGCCAAGATCATCACTCGTGCGCACTATGCCGGCGCCAAATATCTCCTGCCAATAGCGATTAACCGCAACACGGGCAGTGAGCGGATTTGCTTCACCGACGATCCAATTAGCAAGCCCAAGCCGGTTCTTCGGAAACTTGTCTGACATCGCGGGTAGGAACCCCGGCGTGTCCGCCGAAACCAGGTCACGGCGTTGGTCGTACATTCCACGGAACAAAACGTGAGCTTCCGGCGCTGCTCCGGCGGCCTCCTGCATGACGTGTGTCACCGAACCACGCCGCCGGATCTCGCGAACCGCGCGCTCGGCCTCACGCTTCTGGGCAACAAGCTTCTTGTACTTTGAGTCGTCTAAATTCAGATAGCGAAGCCGCAAAGTCTCTTGCTGCTCGTCGCTGAGCTTGGCCGCTTCCGTTGACCCTGCTCGCTCGAGTAGCGGCCAATTGGCGACGACCTTTGCCTCTTCGACGCTCAACACGCGGTTAAAAATTCGGAAATCCGCGATTCCACCGCCGGCGAAATAGCGTGACTTGTACGACCCCTCGTCGTCGCCGCTGATATAACCGCGGCCAAGCGAAATCGGCGAGTCGTTCAGTACCTCGCCGTCAAGTTTCGTGAAGTACTCTTCGCCCTGAACAGGCAATTCAGCGCCATCGACGTAAAACCTCAATCCCGCCTGCTCAGCCGATCCGTCATAGGTCACCGTTACGTGGACCCAGGCACCGGTCGTGAGCCGACGCTGGTTGTTCGGACCGAGGTTGATCGACGATGATTTGTCGTCCTTGATCCCCTTGAGACCGAATCGGATCTGGCGGTCGCTGATTGTGATCGACCAACCTCGCATCTTGTCTTCGGGGTCGGTCTGGCTGGCAACGATGAAAGCGCCGTCGCGCTCGGGGTGGTAGACCCAGGTTGCAATTGAAAAAGGTTTGCCGCGCTCAATTCCTGACGACGGTAGTTCGACGACACCTTCTTCGCCAAACAGCAACGCCGGCAGGTTCGGCGCCGGCCCCGCACCTACCATGACGTTCGCTGGTAGCGTTAGCGCTTGCTGTAGACCGCCACGCGCCACGTGCGTCGTGGTAGCGGACAACATCGCGGCGCTCTGCTCGAGTGGAGTCGCGACCGACTGATAGCGCTGTTTTGAGATCCAAGAATTAAACTTTTTGTTCGTAGCCGTTCTGGCAGTCGCGAGGCTAGCTTCGGCGGAACGAATCTTATTGATCAACTTTGCGTTCTGGCCGCGGTCGTCCAACCGGGGAACGATCATGATCGGCGGTGGGTCCGACACATTCCCGTCCATCACATACTGCGTGGTGTTGCGGAAGAACGCGGTCATTCGGTAAAAATCTTTTTGGGTAATCGGGTCAAACTTGTGGTCGTGACAAGTTGCGCATCCGACCGTCAATCCGAGAAAAACCGTGCCCGTCGTATCCGCCCGGTCCTTGGCGTAAATCACCTCAAACTCTTCGGGAATTACGCCGCCTTCATTTGTCGTCGCGTTGCAGCGATGGAAACCCGAGCCGACCAGTTGATCGAGTGTCGGGTTGGGCAACAGATCACCCGCGATCTGTTCAATCGTGAACTGATCGAATGGCATGTTGGCGTTGTAGGCGTTGATGACCCAGTCGCGATACGGCCACATCTCACGGTAATTATCGATATGGATACCGTGAGTATCGGCATAGCGTGCCGCGTCGAGCCAGTAGCGGGCGCGGTGCTCGCCGTAACTAGGTAGGGCGAATAGGCGATCAAGATAGCGTTCGTATGCGCCTGGCTTTTTGTCGTCTAAGAACGCTTGCAGAAGGTGCGGCCGCGGCGGCAGCCCGGTAACATCGAGCGCGGCGCGGCGAGCGAGAGTTCGCCTGTCAGCTTCGGCAGCGGGAGTGAGCCCAGCCGCCTCCACTCGTTCGAGGATGAAGCTGTCAATCGGCGTGGCCGCCCATGTCGAGTTTGCGGTTTGCGGAATCTCAGGCCGGACAGGCGGGTCAAACGACCAGTGGCCGGTCCACTCCGCTCCCTGATCGATCCAAGCGCGCAGCGTGTCTATTTGCTCGGGTTCTAACTTCTTGTGAGAATACTCGGGCGGCATCCGTTTCGCCGCATCCGCATGGGTTATGCGCTGGTAGATCAGACTCGCGCCGGAATCTCCGGGGACCACAGGCGCGCCATTTTTACGTGCGCCAAAAGCTCCGTCTCGTAAGTCCAGCCGCAAGTCGGCAATGCGAGTCCCCGGGTCAGGGCCATGGCATTGGAAGCAAGCATCCGATAACAGCGGCCGCACTTCGGTCTGAAAGTCGACCCGGGCCAGCGGCGGCTCGGCAAGCGCCGACGTAGTCAACAGTAGGGCCGCGGCGAAAGCAACACAGAACTTGGATAGACGCATTCCATGATGATTATACTGCCAAGCTCGCGATCGAAAGCCGAACACAGGGCTCAGCCCCCGCCGCAATCGCTCCTGCGGACGGCGACTCCTGTGGCCCTCATTCAGCCGCATCTTTCGATTGCGGAATCAGAGGCGTGGACGGAAGTCCACGCTCTGGAGTTTGGCTGTTCAAAGAGGGTTGAAGTTTGGGGTAGGGTGCGGAAATAGGGGATTGGCGTTAGCCGGAAGCGTAGATTGCTGCAGGCGGAGCGCCTCTTGGGAGTTTCTGCAGCTTCGTGTTGGATTGCGAAGTGTTCCGCAAGCCGCAGAAATGTTGCCGCTGCACGCCGTCCGCCCAAAGCTCGGCCCGCAGGTGGCTGATCAGCCGTTGCGTGGTGAGCCGTTGCGGCTGCGAGCGGCGTCGCCAGTGCGGTCGCGGCAAGGCGTCGTCCACGCCCTGTTGGCGGCTCCAACTCGCGCCCGCCAACAGCAGTAGCGCATACACCGCCGTCATAAATTGAGGGACCCGCTCGACCGCGTCCGGCTGCCGCACCTGCGCCTGTCCGACTCCCAACAGCGTCTTCTGCTCACGGAAGTTGACCTCGATCTCCCAGCGCCAAACGTACTGCCGCACGATCTGCTCCAGCCCCAAACTCGGATCGCTGACAATCAAATACGCCGGCTTGCGATACAGCACCTTCGAGCCCGCCCGCGGCCGATAACCCAACGGTGCGATCACCACCAAACGCAAGTCCCGCTTGCCTCCCGCCGGCCGCCAACGCAGCGGCGCGAGCGTCTTCACTTTGAACTGGTGCAGGCTGCCGGCGGCAAAAACCTCGACCGTTTGCCACGGCACGTTGTCGTCCTGGCGGAGTTGCTCGGGCGTCGGCGCGCGTTCGCCGTAACAACGCCTGCGGCCTTTGCCGGGCTGCTCGAGGGGCAGATGATACAGCTTGGCGTCGGAACGAATGCGGCCGATCAACGTCACCTCGGCGGGCAACGATCCGAACACCGTGCGGTTGGTGTAAGCGCCATCAACGACGAGGTGCAAGGCTCTGTCAGCGCCTCCGGGATCGGCGTTCATGGCCTCGCGCAAGCGCGCGATGTGCCTGGCGGCGAGGGCCGTCAAGCTGCACTTGCGAGCCTCGCGCCGGTACTGTTTCCAAACCTCGTCCGTGGCCTTCTTCGACGGTCGGCGCGGAGTCGGCGCGTGTTCCAAGCCGATCGGAATGAGTCGCGCCGGCTGCTGCCGCTCGCTGGGAGGCAGTGCTGCCGAGAACTGCAAGAAGCGCTGCGCGAGAATCAAGTTGGCCTGAAACTTGGGTCCAAGCGGATCGCGCCGCCAACTCACGCCGGGCGTTTTGAGACTCGACTTGGCGAGCAGTGTATCGTCGATGGCGACGACCAAGGGAGCCTCGGGCGGCAAGCGAGCGAGCACCTCGCGGCGCGAGGCATCGAGCAGGCGTTGCGGCTCGACGCGTTGTTGCGAGAACAGGCGGTAGCCGGCGCTCCAGTCCTGAAAGCTCTCGCCGGAGGCATGTAGCAGGCCGGTGATGGTGGAGCGGCCGAGGCAGACGGCGGCACCGAGAGCGAGGCGGGTGAGGTGGTCGTTCACGCTTTGTCGGGCGTGGGGGTTGAGGCCTTTGGCGAAGAGTCGGGAGAAGGTGTCGACGACTCGATCGGGAGTTTTTTTTTCAACTCGACGGGCGGAGGTTGCAAACGATTGAGCACGAGTTGGGAGCGGTCGAGCAGGATCCATTCGAGCTGTTCGCCGGGCTGGAAGTCGAGCATCTGAGCGCTGGCGGAGGGGAAGTTGACATAGAACTGTTGGGAAGCCTTGCGCTTGATCAACTGCAGTTTGGTGGGGAAGGACATGAGGTCTCCTTGGAAATGAATCTAGTTACACAACAAGCTAAACAACTAGATACAAGAATACCTCAAAATGTTTTGAGACACAAGCATTCTCAGATCCCTCACAACTCAAGAACGTGCTTACCGCGCGTCCCATCTAGTGAAAGGCCAAACTCCAGGGCGTAGCAAGCTACGCCCCCTGGAGTTTGGCTGTTCAAAGAGGGTTGAAGTTTGGGGTAGGGTGCGGAAATAGGGGATTGGCGTTAGCCGGAAGCGTAGATTGCTGCAGGCGGAGCGCCTCTTGGGAGTTTCTGCAGCTTCGTGTTGGATTGCGAAGTGTTCCGCAAGCCGCAGAAATGTTGCCGCTGCACGCCGTCCGCCCAAAGCTCGGCCCGCAGGTGGCTGATCAGCCGTTGCGTGGTGAGCCGTTGCGGCTGCGAGCGGCGTCGCCAGTGCGGTCGCGGCAAGGCGTCGTCCACGCCCTGTTGGCGGCTCCAACTCGCGCCCGCCAACAGCAGTAGTGCATACACCGCCGTCATAAATTGAGGGACCCGCTCGACCGCGTCCGGCTGCCGCACCTGCGCCTGTCCGACTCCCAACAGCGTCTTCTGCTCACGGAAGTTGACCTCGATCTCCCAGCGCCAAACGTACTGCCGCACGATCTGCTCCAGCCCCAAACTCGGATCGCTGACAATCAAATACGCCGGCTTGCGATACAGCACCTTCGAGCCCGCCCGCGGCCGATAACCCAACGGTGCGATCACCACCAAACGCAAGTCCCGCTTGCCTCCCGCCGGCCGCCAACGCAGCGGCGCGAGCGTCTTCACTTTGAACTGGTGCAGGCTGCCGGCGGCAAAAACCTCGACCGTTTGCCACGGCACGTTGTCGTCCTGGCGGAGTTGCTCGGGCGTCGGCGCGCGTTCGCCGTAACAACGCCTGCGGCCTTTGCCGGGCTGCTCGAGGGGCAGATGATACAGCTTGGCGTCGGAACGAATGCGGCCGATCAACGTCACCTCGGCGGGCAACGATCCGAACACCGTGCGGTTGGTGTAAGCGCCATCAACGACGAGGTGCAAGGCTCTGTCAGCGCCTCCGGGATCGGCGTTCATGGCCTCGCGCAAGCGCGCGATGTGCCTGGCGGCGAGGGCCGTCAAGCTGCACTTGCGAGCCTCGCGCCGGTACTGTTTCCAAACCTCGTCCGTGGCCTTCTTCGACGGTCGGCGCGGAGTCGGCGCGTGTTCCAAGCCGATCGGAATGAGTCGCGCCGGCTGCTGCCGCTCGCTGGGAGGCAGCGCTGCCGAGAATTGCAAGAAGCGCTGCGCGAGAATCAAGTTGGCCTGAAACTTGGGTCCAAGCGGATCGCGCCGCCAACTCACGCCGGGCGTTTTGAGACTCGACTTGGCGAGCAGTGTATCGTCGATGGCGACGACCAAGGGAGCCTCGGGCGGCAAGCGAGCGAGCACCTCGCGGCGCGAGGCATCGAGCAGGCGTTGCGGCTCGACGCGTTGTTGCGAGAACAGGCGGTAGCCGGCGCTCCAGTCCTGAAAGCTCTCGCCGGAGGCATGTAGCAGGCCGGTGATGGTGGAGCGGCCGAGGCAGACGGCGGCACCGAGAGCGAGGCGGGTGAGGTGGTCGTTCACGCTTTGTCGGGCGTGGGGGTTGAGGCCTTTGGCGAAGAGTCGGGAGAAGGTGTCGACGACTCGATCGGGAGTTTTTTTTTCAACTCGACGGGCGGAGGTTGCAAACGATTGAGCACGAGTTGGGAGCGGTCGAGCAGGATCCATTCGAGCTGTTCGCCGGGCTGGAAGTCGAGCATCTGAGCGCTGGCGGAGGGGAAGTTGACGTAGAACTGTTGGGAAGCCTTGCGCTTGATCAACTGCAGTTTGGTGGGGAAGGACATGAGGTCTCCTTGGAAATGAATCTAGTTATACAACAAGCTAAACAACTAGATACAAGAATACCTCAAAATGTTTTGAGACACAAGCATTCTCAGATCCCTCACAACTCAAGAACGTGCTTACCGCGCGTCCCATCTAGTGAAAGGCCAAACTCCAGGGCGTGGACGGAAGTCCACGCTCTAGTGTAGTGCGCCATAAATAATGTAACTTATAGTATCTTCGTGTCGCCTTTACTAGTAGAAGGCACACGGATGCGAAGAGCAGAGCCAGTCCCATTGACGCAGGAGCAGCGTAGGCAGTTGGAGCGCTACGCGAACGGTCGTCGGGTCGCTGTTCGTCTGGCGTTGCGAGCCAGGATCATCGTGCTCGCCGCCGACGGTCTTGAGAACAAACGGATTGCCGCGCAGCTGTCGGTCTCGCGTCAGTTGGTGGCGCGCTGGCGAAGCCGTTTTCTTGAATCCGGCGTCGCCGGCATCGAAAAGGACGCCCCGCGGCCCGGCCGTAAGCCCGCCATCTGCTCCCCAACAGTGCAACAGATCATCCACAAGACGACCCGCGAAACGCCAGCCAACGCCACCCATTGGAGCCGCCGCACGATGGCCGCCGCGGTCGGCGTCAGCGCCTCCACCGTGGGTCGCATTTGGCGCGCCCACGGCCTCAAGCCGCATCGCGTCAAGACCTTCAAACTCAGCAACGACCCGCGCTTCGCCGAAAAACTCGACGACATCATCGGACTTTATCTCAACCCGCCCGAGCATGCCCTCGTTCTTTGCCTCGACGAGAAGTCACAGATTCAAGCCCTCGACCGCACCCAGCCCGGCCTGCCCCTGAAAAAGGGACGCGGCCGGACCATGACCCACGACTACAAACGCAACGGCACAACCACCTTGTTCGCCGCGCTCAACACGCTCGACGGCTCGGTGATCGGAACCTGCATGCCCAAGCACCGCCACCAAGAATGGCTGCGCTTCTTGCGCTTGCTTGAAAACCAGACCCCCAAGGACAAGCAGATCCATTTGATCGTGGACAACTATGCCACTCACAAACACGCCACGGTGAAACGCTGGCTGCAGCGCAATAAACGCTTCCACGTCCATTTCACGCCCACCTCAGCGTCGTGGCTGAACATGGTGGAGAGGTTCTTCCGAGACCTCACCGATAAGCGCATCCGCCACGGTGTCTTTCGTAGCGTCGGCGAACTCACCACCGCCATCGAAGACTACATCGCTCGACACAATCAGCAGCCCAAGCCCTTCATCTGGACTGCTACCGCTTCCGACACCCTTGAGAAGGTCAAGCGCGGCAAAGCCGCTCTTCTTAAGGTTCAATCTGATTGACGCACTACACTAGCCCGGCCACCACCCGCCGTGGTTGGGCGGATCACTCAGGGGAGAAACTCGCTAGGTCAACTGCTTGGTAGGGGACAGGCAACACGAGAGTTCGTCAACGTGGAGAGATTACGAGATGGCATGTGCCAGTCCCCGCCCGAAAGTTCTTCTTCCCACCTCGCAGGGAGGACCGCACCGCGAGGCGGCGCGGCTCGGTATCGCGAACGGTTTCGTCCAACAAGTAACTTGGCGGGCAGCTTGAAAAATCAAGTTTCGGGTTTGCTTTACCTCGAACTCCGTATAAGATGTCTTCCATGCGCAACTTAATCCTCAGCGCCCTTGTGTTTCTGTCAGCAGTACCAGCCGCGGGCCAAGACGCCAGCATACTAATCGCCTACCATTCGCAGACGGGCCACACCGAGAAAATGGCCCAAGCGATTGCCGACGGTGCCAAGGGCGACGGTGTAACGGTCGTTCTGAAAAAAATCAGCGAATTAGCTCAAGCGGACCTAGAAGCCGCCGACGCGGTCATTCTCGGCTCACCGGTCCACATGGGAGACGTAGCGGTCGAAGTTCGGCAATCGTTAGTCGACTGGGCCTACAAGTTCGGCTTCTGGCGCAGCCACGGGCTAGAGAACAAGGTCTGCGCGGTATTCGCGACCGGCGCCGCCCCGTCAAACGGCAAAGAATTCACAATGAACAGCATGGCGCTGGGCATGCTGCAGTTCGGCATGGTGCTAGTGACGCCATATGGAGGCCTAGGAGCATCCGCCACAACCGGTTTCCCCGAACACGAAAAAGGCGTAGGCGAACACGAACTAGAAGAAGCTCGCAAGCTAGGCGCCCGAGTGGTAGAAGTAGCGCGCCGCATGAGCAAATAACTGCAAATAACGCGGCAACACTCGAGCCGCGCGTTTCTACTTTCAGTCGAATTTTGACCTGCAGGCTTACCGCCGGAAATCGTTTGCCGTCGGGAGTCGTCTTAGGGAGCTTGCCCCATCCCCTCGAGGACCCCGTCAAACGAGTAGGTAGCCAACGTGGTGGCTTCCCACGGGTGATCCAGAGGTGCCGTGCCCGCGCGGTCAGCGTCGGTCTGGATCTCCAATCGAACGGCCTCGACATCAGCGGCCGTTCCCGTCAGAGTCGCAAAGTCGCGCTGCATGATGCGCGCGGCGACGCCTGCAATGATTGGCGCAGCAAAGCTAGTTCCGCGCGCCTCGCCGAACCCTCCGGCCGGCAGCGGCAACTTGCGAGTAGCGCCTCTCCCGAGAGTGGTCGATAGGGTGCCATACAACAAGAACGAGCAACCCGACGCTGTTTCAATGCCGTCGCTGCGCTCTTCCGCCTCCGCCGACGTTGTCACGCCCGGGCCATCGGTGGTGAACGGCGCGGCCGTATCCGCGAGAACCGGGTCCAGATGCGCCACCCCAAATAGCAGCAACACGAAGAGGTCAGGACAAGTCTGAATGCCGTCTTCGCCTACCGTTCCGGCAACCGAAAACACCTCGGAGAATTGCGCCGGCACCTTACTGCTGATTTCGACAGTGGCGTCGTTTCCTGCCGAGGTCACAACTACGATCCCAAGATTGTAAAGCTGAGTGATCAGCGCATGATATTGCATGTCAAGCAATGGGTCTATTCCCGCGTCGCCGCCGCTCGAAATATTGACGACCTTAATCGGGGGATCTACCTGGTCGTGTCGGGCGATGATCCAATTGAGCCCGGCAAATACATCCGTTTCGAAGATCTCGCCGGCGTCGGTAGCGCCCACTTTCACGCAGTAGAGCGTCGAGCCCGGAGCCGTACCGACAACTCCCTCGTCGTTGTCGAGCGCCGATGCGCGTCCGGCGACATGTGTTCCATGCGACCACAGGTCCTGGCAAGACGTCCCCGGCGCGAGGGCGTTGAATGACGTTCCTGTCGCCGTGCCATCGCCGTTCAATATCCCGGGCAGATCAGGCGCGGGCGCTAGATCGGTATGGGTAAAGTCGATGCCCGTATCAACGATGGCAATCCCGATGCCCGTGCCGTCAGTTACACAGTCAGGCAGACCGGCTCGCTGCACTCCAACGGGAATGATCTGTCGCGTACCGCTCAACGCGTCGCACGGCGGCGGTGGCGGTGGTGGCGGTGGCGGATCGGCGGACGTGGTGACCTCTACGATGTTGCTGTCACTTGAGGTCAAAGCGCCCGCGACAGCCCGGATCGTATAGAGGTAGGTCGTCGCGGCGGCGACGGTCCCATCCGTATGTGTGGTCGTGTCCGCGGGCAAGAGCTCATGCACGCCAACCGGTGCACAGCCCGAGCCTTGGCAGCGCGCCAGCTCGAAGTTGTCTTCGTCGGTCGAATTGTCAATCCACTCCAGGTCGACGAATGTGTTTGATATCGCGGTGACCATCAAGCCGCTGGGCGGGTTCGGCGGTCCGCCCCCGCCGCCAGTCGTCGCTGCCGGGAGAGTACTCGAATAGGAGGACTTCGGTCCTTTATTCTGGGTGAATCGCATCCGGTACGAGTAATCTGTGCCGGGCGTGAGTCCTGAGTCGACATAGTCGTTTCCTGGGGCTGCGATCGTCGCAACCTGAGCGAAGCCACCGCACCCCGCTCCCGTACAGCGCTCTAGCTCGTAGTTCACGGCAATGGCGCTTGGGGTCCAAGTCAGCGAAATAGTTGTATCGGTCGGCGCTCCGTCAAGACTCAGAACCGGCCCCGCTGGTTTTGCGTGTAAATAGTGGATCTGGTCAGCGACAACCGCCTCCACCAACGGATGATTCCGCAACCCATTGAGCGCATTCTGATTGCGCAGAATCACTGCCACCGCGTTCGACGCCCCGAGGTTGTGCAACGGCGTCGCGCCTGACTGAATCGCGGCGGTAATCCGCTGCCCGGGAGACACTCCTTCCTCGAAAATGACCAGAAACCGATCAGCGGCAGTCCGCGATGCGGCCGAAGGCAAGCTAAAAGTCGGCTGAGTGCTTTCACCGGGTTGGACGATTTGCTGCGCAAACATCGTAGCGGCAAACAACAGTGAAACTGAGGTGATGAAAATGAATTTACGCGGAATCATAAACATGGCATTCCTCCCGAATAGCGGGTAGCACGATCAAGTCTGTATCAGAAGAACACTTTAGTCAAGTAGCCCATTGGTAATAGAGCTGCAGGCGTACTGGCGTTGGCACAGGACGACAGTACTGGGTGCGGACTGCACGAGCTATGAATCGTTCGAGAAAGAGAGAGGTGTCCGTTGCGGGCAACCGTCGCGCGCTCAACCCTCGGCTGAGATCGATTGCAAGTCGTATCCGGTCGGCCGCTGGAAGGCGCGCAGTTCGAAACAAGGCAGCGCCGCGAAGATGTGATCAAAAATATCCGCTTGGATTTCCTCGTAGTTAACCCAGTTTTGGTCGGCGCTGAAGACGTAGATTTCGAGTGCAACCCCAAGTTCCGTCGGCTGTAACTGCCGGACCAGGAATGTCATCTCCTGATTGATCGAGGGGTGGGCGCGAAGGTAGGCGACGAGGTAATTGCGAAACGTCCCCAGGTTTGTCATGCGACGGCCATTAACAACGACCGAATCATCGAGTCCGCGGGCCTTGTTGTGCGCGGCGAGCTCGGCTTCTTTGCGGTTGATGTATGCGCTGAGCACCAAGAACTTTCGGAACTCCTCGACCATCTCCGGCGTGCAGAACTTGACGCTCGAGACGTCGATCGAGATCGACCGTTTAATGCGTCGGCCGTCGGATTGCGACATTCCACGCCAGTTTTTGAAACTATCGGAAATGAGTGCGTAGGTCGGGATCGTCGAAATGGTCTTGTCGAAATTTTGGACCTTAACGGTATTCAGCGTGATCTCGAGAACGTCACCGTCTGCACCGAACTTGGGCATTTCAATCCAGTCGCCGGGCCGCACCATGTCGTTACCGACGAGCTGAACTCCGGCGACCAGGCCGAGGATCGTGTCTTTGAAGATCAACAAAATGACGGCGGTCATCGCGCCCAGCCCCGTGAATAGAACCAATGGAGATTGGTCGATCAGGGAGGAGATCACGAGGATCGAGCCGGCAATCGCGAGGATGATCTTGATGACTTGGAGGTAGCCGACAATTGGAACGCGTTTCGCTATTTCGAAACGCTGGTAGATCTGGTTCAACGCGTTCAACGCGGCGTTGACCGCGATCAGAATAACGACAAGAACGTATGCTTCAACGAGCCGCCGCGACCACGCGACCATCTCGGGCGTCTCGAAAGCGTAGGGCGCCAGGACGTGGATTACTGCTGCCGGGGCGAGGTACGACAGGCGGTGAAATACGCGGTGCTCGACGAGAATGTCGTCCCAATCAGTCTTGGTGATTTTTGATAGGCGGTACGCGATGGACAGTAAGATGCGTCTGACGACGGGGCTCGCGACCCAGGCTAACCCGAGGACCAGGATGACCTCTAGGGCTTCGATGGCGAACAGCGCCTGGCCTTCAGGCAGTCCGATGGAGAGCAAAAAGTCGTGTACTGGTTTCAACATTCCGATATTCGCGATTATAGGAGGCGTGAGCAGCTTGGGTCGATTTCAACATTTTGCGCGGGTATGTAGCCTGTGGTTCATTTGCTGCGCCGCTCTGGTTGGCGCGGCCTGTGGCTCAACCGAGTCGATAACAATATTGCATCTGAACGACCTGCATGCTCACTTGCTGCCGGATGCAAATGGCCTCGGGGGATTTGCACACGTGGCTACTGCGATCGACAAGGAGCGAGCCAAGGCGAAAAACCCGCTGGTACTGCACGCCGGCGACATGGTGCAGGGCACACCTGTTTCGACATTGTTTTCAGGGGTACCGGTTTTTGAGGTGAGCAACCACCTGGGCATCGATGTTAACTGCTTGGGGAACCACGAGTTCGACTACGGCTGGGAAAAGATTCGGGAGTTTGTCGAGACGTCGACGTCACCGATAGTCAGTGCCAACGTCGTGGATGGCGACGGCGAACATCTGGTCGAGCCGTATGTCGTTCGCCGCGTTGGCAATGTCGATGTCGCAATCATCGGCGCGCTGACGCAGCAGCTCCCAAAGTTGCTCAAGCCCGGCGTAACCGGGCCATGGAACGCAGCGAGGCTCGTCGAAACTTTGCGGCCGATCGTATCCGAGGCGCATGCAAAGGCGGACTTGGTTGTCATTCTCGGACACCTCTTCGACGATGAGGATGAGTTGCTTCTTCGCGAGCTTCCAGACGTCGACATTCTGGTCAGCGGTCACAACCACGGGGGGCGCGAAGAGGCGCTTGTGGTGGACGGGCGAATATGCGTTAAGGTCCGTTCGTACGGTCGCGAGCTTGGACGTCTCGACATAGCGTTTGATACGACAACCAATCAGGTCACGAGTCACAAATGGACGCGGATTCCGATTGACTCGAATGTCTTCGAGGCCGACCCTGCAACGTTATTGACGGTCGAGGACTGGGAGTCGCGAGTTGCCGAGATTGTCGACGTGCCGATTGGCGAGTGCCACGAGACGCTTCGCAAGCCGGGCCTGAAACGGGCGATCGAGCAGGCAATGATCGAAACTACGGGCGCGGATTTGGCCTACATGAATTCCGGAGGCATTCGGGACTCGATGCCGCGCGGGCCGATGCTGGCTCGCAACGTCTGGAATATCTTACCCTTTGACAATGAGATCGTCGAGGCCATCGTGAGTGGGTCGGAAGTACCACAAGAGGTCGCGACGGGCCTTCCTAAGAAAAAGCTCTACCGCCTGGTTACGAATGATTTCGTGGCCGGCCAGTGGGCAAACCGGGGATTGGAATTTAAGCCGACCGGCCAGACCCTTCGAGATCTATTTTTGAATTGGGTCGAAGAGCGGCAAGTATTGCCCTAGCGGACTTGGGCGGTTTCTTCTCTGAGGGTCGCTAGGAATTCGAGTAGATCAATCAACTCTTGCTCCGTCATGGCGTTGACGAGGTCCGCGGGCATGATCGAAAGCTTGCTTTGGCGGCGCTCTAGGATATCGCCTGGTTCGAGGCGAATTTCATCGCCGGTTTCGGTGCGCACGACAATCCGCTCTGGCGAGTCTTCGGCGAGTAGTCCGGTTACAAGGCCGTAGTTCGTGGTGTCGAGTATCCACGAATAATACTCGGGTGAGATTCCAGCACTGGGGTTAAGAATCGAATCGAAGAGGCCCTCTTTGGCGTATTTAGATCCGATCGCCGCCAAGCTCGGGCCGACCAGCTCTTCGCCGGGTTCTAGAGAGTGACACTTGGCGCAATTTGCACCGTCTTTGTTGTCGTACACGACTCGGCCGCGGTCGACGCTGCCCACCGCTTCAACGATGGTTCGAACACGCGTGATGGTCCGCTGGTTTTTGCTCTCGGGTGGCGGCAATACTTTCGCGGCGCGCTCGCGCACGTCAGGGTCTCTACTCGTATGAACGATGCTCGTTGCGACCGTTCTCAACTCGCCGGGAAGCTCGAGCGACTCTTCCATGTCGAGGATTATGTTGAGACCCGACGACCGTCGGCCTAGAACACGCAACGCGGCGCTGCGCACTTCGTTGGTCGATTCCGAAAGTACAACTTGCGTCAGCGTGTCATCGAGATCAGCGGGCCGGGCGGAGCCCAAGCCTTGGATTGCCGCGATGCGAATCGCTTCGGGACCTTCGAGAGCCAGGCCTCGCAGAACGGGCAAATACTCCGTGCCGCCGATCGCCCCCAGCGCCTCGAGCGCCGACGTTCTGGAGTCTTCGTCGACATTCGCGTCTCGCGCCAAACGCAGCAACCGCAGGCCGAACGCCGGGTCAGCGAGCACCGTTGCGAGTTCGAGAGCATCTTTCCGTGTGTCGGCATTCTCTAGTGCACGATTGACGGCGGCGAGCACAACGGCGTTCTTGCGATGATCGCTCCACTCGCTATAAAGCTGTTTCCCGAGGAAGTAGAGGCCTCGCTGGCGCAGTAGCGGGTCGGCGGATGGGTTGCTGACCATTCTAGAAACCGACATTGCCGCGCGGGCACTCGGCTGCCAGCCTAGCGCCTCGAAGGCTTCGGAGCGCTGCTCCAGAGGGAGCGAGTTGTTCTCCGCGACCTGAATCAGATAAGGCACCGATGTCGGCGCTTGCAACACCCAGTAGAAGTCGGCGACGGTCGAATTCCACTCGGGATACTTGGTGCGGATTGCGGTATAAATACGGTCTTCCGCACCGGCCGCGGCGATTCGCAGCGTCTCTAGATACCAACGGTCCGAGCCGTCGTAGCCCTCGGCCAGTTCCATCCATGGCTCGATTCTTTCGGCCGGATCTAGCTCGCGTAGAAAGAGGGCGACTTCGCGGCGGACTTGCGGTGATGGATCCCGAGTCTTGGCCCGGGCGTGTTCGACGGAATCCATTGCGTGGAATCGCGCGACACGCAGCCCGAGCGTTCGGAACTTCGGGTCGGTGTCGGCGAGCGCTTCGGCGAGCGCCGTTTCCCCTTCGATGCCCATCGGGGCGACGAGCCACAGAGCGCGAGCCCGCAGAGTGACGTTTGGACTGCGCCAAATCGCCATCAGCATTTCCTTGGCGTCGTCGCCTCGGAGTTGCAGCTCTTGGTAGGCGCGCACTCGCGTTGCCTGGTTCGGCGATCCGAACGCCGCGGCTAGGCCTTCGTCGCTTTCGATGTCGAGCCGCGGCACGATGCCAACGTGGCCCTTCGGCGCCAGGCGGTAGATGCGGCCGTTCTCGATGTCTTGCATGTTGTGGCCACCGACTACCGGGTCGTTCCAGTCGGCGATAAAGACCGAGCCGTCTGGAGCGACCGCGATATCGCTAGGCCGGAAATAGGGGTCGGTGGTGGCTACCGTGTTCTCGTGCTCCATCGTGTAACCCGCACCGTCGGGTTCGACGAAAAATGTTTGGATCAGACGCTTGCCTGGCTCGGAGTGGAGCAGTTGACTCTGGTACTTCTCGGGGAGCAGATCGCCCTCGTAAAGCACCAGACCTGTTGGCGAGCCAGGACCCGTACGGGCCACAAACGGCATCGTGCCGGGGCGCTCCATATGGAAGTGAGTGCCCTGATCCTCGCGCCAGCGGCGGCCCCCGGGGCCCCAGTAGCCGTAGTTGGCGCCCTCGATGATGTAAAGAAGACGTGTCCACTTATTACCGTCGTCGTCGTTGTCGGTCTGCCAAATTGAGCCAAACGAGTCGAAGGCGATTTCGTAGGGGTTGCGGGCGTTGTGGGCGAGGATTGAAAAATCCGTCCCGTCGGGGTTCATGCGCTGGACAGTCGCAGCATAAAAGGGTCCTTCGCGACTGCTACTGTGCTGCTTTCCTGACTTGTCGGTGGTTGCAAAACCTTGGTCGCCGGAGTTGAAGTAGTAGCGGCCGTCGTGACCGAAAAGTACAACGTGCAGACCATGGTCATGGTCGATCCCACTCCAGCCGCTGAGCATCGTTTCCTTCGAAATAATGTTGTCGGTCTCGTCTTTGGTGTAGACAACTAGGTCCGGCGACTGCGAAACGACGACCTTATTGCCGAACACTGAAATTCCCAGCGGCGCCAGCATTTCAGGCTGCTGATCGAATACCTTTCGCGCATCGGCCCTACCGTCGCCATCGGTGTCTTCGAGGATGACGATGCGGTCGCCGGCCTCGTCGTTCTTCGGCTTGCTCTTGAGATCGCTGCGGTAATTGACTGACTCGATGAACCAGATGCGTCCGCGCTCGTCGATGTCGAAATTGGTTGGATTGACGAGTAGCGGCTCGGTCGCCCAGACCGTCATCTCAAGTCCATCGGCGACTTCGAAACCATCCGCCGGCACTGGATTCCAGTTCGTACAGGCAGCAGCGCCAAGCAGACAGAGGATGAGTTGCAAGCGAATCAGCATGGCTCATACGATTTTAGCCCGCAATTCTCACCAGCCAACCGTGAAAGCACGCGTTAGGTGCGCCACTACTTCGTTGCGCTCGCTTGCCGTGCTCAACGGACCGTCGAGTACGCCTGCGCGCGCCAAGTGTCGCGCGCCTCGTATTGACGCACCTTCCACGCACTTTCCCTCGCTGCCTGGTAAGAATTGCGGGCTAGCCGCCATCATTTACCGGCGCGGAATTCGCTAAGATTAAAAGACTCGCCGGCGAAATCTCATTGGCGTGTCGCCATCCGCATCGCGAGTCCTTGCCAAATCGAGTCGCGCGAAATCTGTGAGGTTCAATGTGTCTATTTCCCGAATGATTTCCTCCCTTGCGGCGGCTGCGACGCTTGCCGGCCTGCTTGGCTGCGGCGACGGCGGACCCGTACGGCCGAAAGGCGGCTCGCCCGAGTGGCACTGGGACAATGCTAGCTATTACTACGAGAGGTCTGACTTTTCGAAGATGTCGGGGGAGCTTGTCGCGATCGCTTACCGCGAGACTCCGCTCAACGGACCGGCCCGAGTGTGGCGCACTGTCCTTCTGATTGGCCTTTCTAAGGGCTACATGGAAATCGGCGATGCCTACCGAGCGGCAATTGAGGAGAGTCCCGACACGCGCCAAACTTATGAGGGTCCGCTACAGCAAGTGAATCGCGACGCCCGCCAATACGCGATCGAATTGACCGAATCGCTTGGTGGACTGGACGAGGCGTGGGGCAATGGCGATGTTGTCTGTCGATTTCCCTTCCCCCCGGGTAACGCGAATATTCCGCCGGCGTTGGAAGGTATTCGAGAAGGCCAGCAGGTCGGCAAGAAGCAGATTGCCGGAGCAAGCGAGCGTACGGTTCACCGAGGAATAGTTCTTGCGGCGACGGAATTTTGCGGCTTCGGAGAAGGCCCGGAGCACGCGAGCAAAGCTAAAACGGCGTTCGAAGCAGGGCCGGTCACCGTTACCAATGACGACGCGCGCTTCGCGGTCGCGAAAATGCTGCTGGATGTCTCGCTCGTATTCAGCATGCCAAGGGTGGATGAGCCCAAGGTCCGCGATGTGATGATCGAGCGCTCGCAGGATTGGATTAAGCCCTACCTCGAGTCCGAGAACGAAGAACTCAAAGAGAGGGCCGAGGCCTTCGCTGAAGAAGTCGAAGACGAGCGCCGAGATCTGCGCAAGCGGGCTCGCCGGCTGAAGAAGCGCGAATAGGGGTTCCGTTCAAACAAGACGACTCTCGCCACTTGGCAAGAAATGTGGGCTAGCGCACTAGAAAGGGGAGCTCTACTAGTAGCTCGTCGATTTCGGCGAACGGGGCTCCGCAGTGCGGGCAGAATTTGAATGGGTATAGCGTTGGCTGCTCGTATTCGCCGCCGCATTCGCCACATTGGATTTCGTCCATGCCAAAGCGCTCGGCTAGGATGATTTTTCTCGATTCGTCGACGCGTTGCTTTAGGCCGCGAATCGAAATATCGCACCAGGGGCAGAAGTTGTAGGATTCGAAGTCGCCTTCGGGATAAGGCAGACGGCATTGCCGGCAGCAAGTGGTGTCTTGCTCGGTGCGGCCGAGTTTCGCGAGCATCTCGGCGCGGAAGCGAAGCATCATACGCTGAATCGCGTCGGCTTCGTCTTGATTCATGGGCTCTCTTGAGAGCACGCTTCAGTCTAGTCTGACGCAGTCCCGCCGTGGGTGGATTTATTCTACCCGCACAATTCCGCGATCCATCTGTAATCATTCGTCGCCGGCTGACGGCTCAAGGGATATACGCAAGCAATCAGCCGTACAGCGTCTCGCCAAGAATATTTCTTGACACCGAGAGGGTGCGGCGGCGTTCTACGTCAAGAAGCAGAGGCGGGGACGGAAGTCCTCGCTTTCTTTCGAACTAGCCAGAGAGCCCGGGGAAAGCGTGGGCTTCCGCCCACGCCTCTGTTGTTTCGGCTTGAGGTCACATGGGGTGGCTGATTTCTTGCGTGACCATCAAGTTGCCCGCTGCGATCAGCGGTCCCATGGTCATAGGGCAGCGCAGTCGACGACTATCAATCAGCGATTCCGTGAAGTATTGGCTTAGTACGGTCTTGGTAGACTCGGCGCTGGAGTCGGGATGACGCTTGAAGGAAAAACTGCGCTGGTTACCGGAGCTAGCAAGGGAATAGGGCAGGGCATCGCGATTAGGCTCGGCGAACTTGGCTGCAGCGTCGTGGTGAACTACAACTCCGATCAGGCCGGCGCCGAGCAGACCGTTGATGCTATCCGCAAGGCTGGCGGTGAGGCGATCGCGTCTCGGGCGTCGGTAGCAAATGCGACCGACGTGGACCAAATGTTCGACGATGCGGTAGCCGAATTCGGAAAGGTCGACATTGTCGTCAACAACGCGGGCACACAAGTGTGGGCACCTTTTTTAGAACTCGCCGAAGAAGATTGGGATCGCGTGATCGATACCAATCTCAAGGGCAACTTCTTGTGCACTCAGCGGGCGGGCAGGCTCATGAAAGACAGCGGAGGCGGCCGCATCGTCAACATTGGTTCGGGTTGCAACAAAGTGGCCTTCCCCAACCTCGTGAGTTATACAGCGAGCAAGGGCGGTATTGAACAGCTCACGAAGGTGGCCGCCGCCGAGTTGGGTCAGTATGGAATCACCGTCAATTGCGTCGCGCCCGGCGCAATTCTGATAGAGCGCACCAAGCATGAGGCGGATGACTACGCGGGTAAGTGGTCGCGGCTGACTCCGATGAATCGCATTGGGCATCCCGCCGACGTCGCGGCAACGGTTGCGTTTTTGTGTGCTGACGAAGCCGAATTTATCACTGGTCAGACGATCCTAGTCGACGGCGGATTGTTCACGCAGGGCCCCTGGGCGTACTGAACTATATTTCGCCGGTCGCGATATCTCCTTGACTCGCGACTGCGGCGCGCCTACAATTCGAGACGTGCGCAAACTAAGTTCGTTGATCACCGTAGCCCTCCTTTCCGCTTGCCTGTCATTTGCAGCGTCCGAAACCAAGCGTTATCTCTACATGAGTACGCCTGACGGAGCTCAGAAGGAAGGGCGGTCTGAACCGGGGATTATGATCTTCGATATCGACGACGGCCACAAGTTTGTTCGCCATATCTCGATTCCCATATTTGACGAAGGCCTACGAGGCTTTGCGGGGAATCTAAAGAACCATGCCGCCTACTACTCGTCGACCAACCGCCGGCTCGGTGCTTTTGATCTCGAGACGGAGAAAGTCCTTTGGGAAAAGACCTTCGACCAGGGTTGCGACCGCTCGTCGATCACCATGGACGGCAAAAAGATCTATGTCCCAACCGGCTTTTGGTACAAGGGCGAAGACGCCGGCCTGCTTGTCGTCAACGCCGAGAATGGCGAACTGATCAAGAAGATCGTTGTCGGTCCGTCGGCCCACAACAGCATCGTCAGTCTGGATGGAGAGCGCGTCTACCTCGGCACGGAAACGATGCTCTCGATATTCGATACGAAGACCGATACTCTGATTCGGCAAATCAAAGACGTCGGCGAGCGAGGAATTTTCCCGTACACGATGGATAGCAAAGAGAAGTATGGCTACATTTGCCTTGGCAATCACATCGGGTTCGATGTCGTCGATTTGCAGGAAGGGAAGGTTCTGCATCGCGTGTTCGCGGGCGAAGAGAAGATTCCAAACCGCACCCATGGCGCCGCGCTTACTCCTGATGAAAAAGAGCTTTGGATAAGCGATCAGAAAGGCCAATATTTGTTTTTCTTCGACGCAACCAAAATGCCACCGGTGGAGAAAGGCCAGATCGAGCTTTCGACGGGCGGCCATGGCTGGGTGACATTCAGTCTCGACGGAAAAATCGCCTGGACGCACACGCCGGACGTGTTTGACGTTAAGACAAAAAAGCTTATCGCGACTCTGAAAGACGGGTCGGGAAAACGCGTCAGTGGCTCAAAATTTATCGAGGTCCACATGCGCGACGGCAAGGTCGTTGAGATGGGGAACGAGTTCGGCTTGGGCCGCCGCTAGCCCCAGTTTCACGACCGCTTTTAGCCCGCGCCTGACTGCGGTACACTCCGATCAGTGTGGCCAGCGCGTCTGGCGTATTCCGAATGATCGGTACCACCCTATCCCACTATAAAATCGTGGCCAAACTCGGCCAGGGTGGCATGGGTGTGGTCTATAAAGCAGAGGACACGCGGCTCGACCGGATGGTCGCTCTTAAGGTTCTTCCAGATAATTTCAGCGAAGAACTACGCGAGCGTCTGCTGCGCGAGGCAAGGCTTGCGGCGAGCCTGAGGCATTCGAATATATGCCCAATTTATGACGTTGGAGAGGAAGACGACAAGATCTTCGTCTCGATGGCGTTTCTCGAAGGCGAATCACTTGAAGAGATGCTCAAGGTCGGCGGGCTGCCGATCGAGCTTGTTACCGATCTTATTCGGCAGACCGCGTTCGCGCTGCAAGAGGCACATACGCACGGCGTCATTCACCGCGACGTGAAATGCGCCAACATTCTGGTCACAAACAAAGGCGAGGCGATGCTGTTGGACTTTGGCCTTGCCAAGGGCAACGCTGACACTCGGCTGACTACAACGGGCACGATGGTCGGCACGGCGTCTTATATGTCGCCAGAGCAGGTTGAGGCTCGCGAGGTCGACCACAGGACCGATATCTGGTCGTTAGGCGTGGTGCTGTATGAAACCCTTACCGGGCAGTTGCCGTTTGACGCCAGCGAGACGCTTTCGATGATGTACGCGATAGCGAATAAGGACATCACGCCACTCGCTGAGGTCGCGCCATGGGTGCCAGAGGAGGTTCGCGAAGTCGTTGAGAGAGCGCTCGCGAAAGCCCCCGAAGAACGATTCGAATCGGCGCTCGAGATGGCGGAAGCGCTCGGCGGCGTGCAATCCGCATCGGGCGCAGCCGCACCCTTGATTGGTGCGTCGCGAGGGCTTACTCCCTCTGAGTCCGCTAAACGAGCACTGTCCCAGCCGACAATGGCGTTTGCGGGCGCGCGGCCGACTGAAATCGTCGAACACCACTTCGCGGCGAACGGGTCTGGGTACTCGGTTGCCCCAGCGCCGCCGAAGGAGGTTTGGTCGGTCAGCAACATCGTCAAGATGTCGGCGATTGCGGGCATAGTGGCTCTGGTGGCTTTGCTGGCCTTGCTGCGTGATTCGGGGAGCGACCCCGAGCCGGCCCAATCGGCGACGGATTTGGTAGCCGAGGCGCAGCCGCTAGAAATTAGTGAAGAACCATCAGCCAGCCCCCTCGCGCCGGTTGAATCGGGTACGACTCCGCCGCAAGAAGTCACGGTCCCGGTGGCGGCAACGCAGCGCGAGACCGTGAGCCCAGCGCGCGTACAGCCGGTTGAGCGGCCGCGGCCCGCGGAAAGTGCGCCGGCGCCCACTCCGAATGCGGCAAATCAGATCGATAATTCTACGAGCCCGAGCATCGCGAGTCGCAGCGCATCGATCGCCGCGGAACCGCCCGCCCCGGTTCAAGTAGAGGAAGAACGCCCGGCGACACGGCCTCCACCGGAACCTCCTCGAGCGGTCGTCGTCCCAGCGGTACGTACGCAACCTGTCGAAACGCCAAGCCAACCCGCGCAGCCGTCACAAACGGAACTCGCGAATGCCGCTTGGGCGGTTCTGGCGAATGGCCAAGATGTCGCCGGCCTTAGAGATTTCGCGGCCAAATTCGCAGAGTCGCCGCACGCCGAGACGGCGCGCCAACGCGCGGACGAGATCGACGCCTCGGCTCGCGCGCGCCGGGAAATTCAGCAGTTGTTGACGCAATACGAGGCCGCGTTTAGTGCGATGGATCTGCAATCAGTCGTGGCGCTGCGGCCGTCGCTCAGCGACGATCAGCGTGATCGCCTGGATGGTAGCTTTCGCAGCACCATATCAACGAGCTATTCGCTAGTCCCGAGTTCCGAACCTCGACTCGCTGGGGGTGATAAGTGGAGCGGGGATCAGGCTCTGCGGGCCACGATTACCTGTCGGCAACGGGTTCAGACGGAGTTTCGAGGCGGCGATCGCCCGCCGCCCGTTGAACAGCAAGTCGAAGTCGTCGTCGAGCGCATAGCCGGTGAATGGCAAATATCGTCGATCGATTAGCGCTTGATATGATGGCGGCGAGCGATGCCTGCGCCGATCCCATCGGTCGTGCTGCCGCGGCATTCTGATTGCGAGAACCCCCTTGAGACTTACTGGCTTTGCGTTATTGTTCGTAGGCGTCTGCGGCTCGGTTTTCGGCCAATCTCCGTTTCGCCAGGAGAAGCTGGCGTTCGTGCTTCCGAATCTGTTTGGTGAAAATGGCCTGCGGCTCGACAGCACAGTCCACCGCGCCCATTTCGACAGTTCGTTTCAAGCAATTTTCGGTCCGTTTAACTCGGCTGTAGCGAGTCAGTTGACGTCACTACCCATTCCATCTCCGGCCTCGGGTTTCACGTACAGTTTCGACGATGACCTGGGGACGTACACGCGCACCGCAACTAGCTTTGGGCCAATCCTTGCGGAACGTGCCGAGACCATCGGTAGAGAGCAGTTCTCATTCGGATTTACCACGCAGCATTTTGGTTTCGACAGAATGGACGATCTTGAACTCTCATCGTTCCCAGCACTTTTCCGGCACAGTCCGACCGTTGACCCGAATTCGCCCTTTCTGAAGGATCTTATTTCGGCGCGGAATTCAATCGACTTCCGAATCACGCAAACGACTGCGTTCTTCAGCTACGGCATTACGGACGCGCTCGATGTCTCCGTCGCCCTGCCATTCATCAACACGCAGCTCGATGCCAGATC
This sequence comes from Bryobacterales bacterium, assembly GCA_965247305.1. GTDB lineage: Bacteria > Acidobacteriota > Terriglobia > Bryobacterales > UBA6623 > CATQHP01. The sequence continues at coordinate 2,417,027 of OZ252030.1, forward strand.
GCAACTCGATATCAATCGCATCGGCACCCACGACGATCCGACGTTTCCTCACACGTTTCAAGAAGGACAGAATGTCGCGCAAGGGAGCTTCTCAAACGGGTCGTCCGCCAGCGGCGTTGGCGACGTGATCGTCCGGATTAAGGGCACGGCCACACGTTGGGAGAAGGCGGCTCTGGCGCTTGGAGCGGATGTGCGGCTGCCTACGGGCGATGAGCTCAACTTTCTAGGCAGCGGAGCGGCGGGTTTCAAACCGTTCGCCGTAGTGTCGTCGAATCTTGGCAGAGTGTCGCCGCACGCGAACTTCGGGTTTCAGTTCAATGGCGAAAGTATTCTTGCGGGGGATGTCGTGACGGGCGTGAAGGCAGCTTTGCCGAACCAATTTACTTACTCGTTCGGCGCTGACATTGGAGTCAGCGAGAAGATGACATTCGCCGCCGACCTGTTGGGTAGACGCTTGGTCGATGCGAATACCGTGGGGGTTCAGAATTTCTCGGCTACCGATGGCACAGTGTTTCCGATGCTGGCATTTGCGCCCGGCGGCGTCAATCAAACAGATGCGTCCGTTGGCTTCAAGGTGAACCCGGCGGGCACGGTGCTGGTTACATTTAATGTCCTGATGCGCGTGGGCGGGGGTGGGTTGCGCGCCGACATCGTGCCGCTGTTCGGTATCTCAATGACTCCCTAGGGCGCAGTTCTCACCACCTGACGGCGAAAGCGCGCAATAGGTGGGCCACCACTTCGTTGCGCTCGATCGCGAGTGCTCGACGGACTGTCAAGTACGCCTGCGCGCGCCGACCGTCGCCCGCCTCGTATTGACGCACCTCTCACGCACTTTCGCTCGCCACGGGGTGCGAAATGCGCCCTAGCCGGCGCCGATTGAACAGCCACACACACCCCGCGAAGGCGACCAGGCTCACGGCAATCCCGGCGATCGCATCTACAGCGTAGTGATAGCGTCCGTAGACGGTTGAAACCGCAATTCCACAAGCAATCCCGAGCATTGTGAAGCCGAGCTTTCTGTGGCTCGGCAATGCGTAGAGCAGGCCCAACGCGGCCCCGAATGCCGATGAGACGTGACCGCTTGGGAAGACGCTGGTATGAATCCCACCGCCGGCGAGCAACCACCAGTTGAAGCGCCGAAATACCGTGTCGTAGTTAGGAAAGTCTTCACCTGGAAACAGGGCTCGCGGGGGCTCGGACGGAAAGTACGGAAATAGAGCGTAGGAGAGTATCGCCGAGATCACGTAGATGGCTAGGAAATGATCGGCACGTCGTAGGTTGCCAGTGGCTGCAATTACGGCGATTCCGAACGGGCCCAAAATGTACGTCAGTACGTACGTGATTTCGAGCAGCCCGGGCAGTAGTGGACCCGCAATCTCGATCGCCGCTTGGAGCTTAAGATCGTTGAGCAACAGCTTGTCCCATAGCACCCACGACAACTCCAATTCGATACCGTCGTGGGGCAGAGCGAACCAACCCATTTGTTGATAGGCCAACATCACGAGCAGCAGCGGGAGCAGGTTTCGAACGAGGGCCCATTTCGAGCCTTCACGTTGTGTTGAGAGCCAGGCCAGCGCGCCGATCGCAACAAGGTTTGCTATGAGCGTGCGGAGCCTTACATCAGGGAAAATAGGCAGCAGCAACGCCACTGCGGACGTGTAGACGAAGTAGATCGCCAATGCCCATTCGCAAACTCGGGGCTGAAGGTGGCTCGCGCGACTCATCCGCAGTAAAAAGGATACGCCGAGGCGATGCCAGGCCCAAATCCTTCGGTAAGCAAGCGATGATCTCGAACCGGATCAACAGAGATGGCGCGGACGGAAGTCCGCGCTCTGGAGTTTGGCTGTTCAAAGAGGGTTGAAGTTTGGGGTAGGGTGCGGAAATAGGGGATTGGCGTTAGCCGGAAGCGTAGATTGCTGCAGGCGGAGCGCCTCTTGGGAGTTTCTGCAGCTTCGTGTTGGATTGCGAAGTGTTCCGCAAGCCGCAGAAATGTTGCCGCTGCACGCCGTCCGCCCAAAGCTCGGCCCGCAGGTGGCTGATCAGCCGTTGCGTGGTGAGCCGTTGCGGCTGCGAGCGGCGTCGCCAGTGCGGTCGCGGCAAGGCGTCGTCCACGCCCTGTTGGCGGCTCCAACTCGCGCCCGCCAACAGCAGTAGCGCATACACCGCCGTCATAAATTGAGGGACCCGCTCGACCGCGTCCGGCTGCCGCACCTGCGCCTGTCCGACTCCCAACAGCGTCTTCTGCTCACGGAAGTTGACCTCGATCTCCCAGCGCCAAACGTACTGCCGCACGATCTGCTCCAGCCCCAAACTCGGATCGCTGACAATCAAATACGCCGGCTTGCGATACAGCACCTTCGAGCCCGCCCGCGGCCGATAACCCAACGGTGCGATCACCACCAAACGCAAGTCCCGCTTGCCTCCCGCCGGCCGCCAACGCAGCGGCGCGAGCGTCTTCACTTTGAACTGGTGCAGGCTGCCGGCGGCAAAAACCTCGACCGTTTGCCACGGCACGTTGTCGTCCTGGCGGAGTTGCTCGGGCGTCGGCGCGCGTTCGCCGTAACAACGCCTGCGGCCTTTGCCGGGCTGCTCGAGGGGCAGATGATACAGCTTGGCGTCGGAACGAATGCGGCCGATCAACGTCACCTCGGCGGGCAACGATCCGAACACCGTGCGGTTGGTATAAGCGCCATCAACGACGAGGTGCAAGGCTCTGTCAGCGCCTCCGGGATCGGCGTTCATGGCCTCGCGCAAGCGCGCGATGTGCCTGGCGGCGAGGGCCGTTAAGCTGCACTTGCGAGCCTCGCGCCGGTACTGTTTCCAAACCTCGTCCGTGGCCTTCTTCGACGGTCGGCGCGGAGTCGGCGCGTGTTCCAAGCCGATCGGAATGAGTCGCGCCGGCTGCTGCCGCTCGCTGGGAGGCAGTGCTGCCGAGAACTGCAAGAAGCGCTGCGCGAGAATCAAGTTGGCCTGAAACTTGGGTCCAAGCGGATCGCGCCGCCAACTCACGCCGGGCGTTTTGAGACTCGACTTGGCGAGCAGTGTATCGTCGATGGCGACGACCAAGGGAGCCTCGGGCGGCAAGCGAGCGAGCACCTCGCGGCGCGAGGCATCGAGCAGGCGTTGCGGCTCGACGCGTTGTTGCGAGAACAGGCGGTAGCCGGCGCTCCAGTCCTGAAAGCTCTCGCCGGAGGCATGTAGCAGGCCGGTGATGGTGGAGCGGCCGAGGCAGACGGCGGCACCGAGAGCGAGGCGGGTGAGGTGGTCGTTCACGCTTTGTCGGGCGTGGGGGTTGAGGCCTTTGGCGAAGAGTCGGGAGAAGGTGTCGACGACTCGATCGGGAGTTTTTTTTCAACTCGACGGGCGGAGGTTGCAAACGATTGAGCACGAGTTGGGAGCGGTCGAGCAGGATCCATTCGAGCTGTTCGCCGGGCTGGAAGTCGAGCATCTGAGCGCTGGCGGAGGGGAAGTTGACGTAGAACTGTTGGGAAGCCTTGCGCTTGATCAACTGCAGTTTGGTGGGGAAGGACATGAGGTCTCCTTGGAAATGAATCTAGTTACGCAACAAGCTAAACAACTAGATACAAGAATACCTCAAAATGTTTTGAGACACAAGCATTCTCAGATCCCTCACAACTCAAGAACGTGCTTACCGCGCGTCCCATCTAGTGAAAGGCCAAACTCCAGGGCGCGGACGGAAGTCCGCGCTTTCTTCTACTTGACCTCGAACGACGAAGCACCCGGGCGGGTCGGACCTATAATAATCTGGGGTGATTTCTCCAGCTACAAGAGTGTGTTTTTGCCTAGCGCTGCTAGCGCTTGCCGCGCTCGGAGTGGCTGCCGAGGCGCCGGGCGAATCGCACGAGCTCGAGCCCCAACTTGCGCGATTTGTTGAAGTTTTCAACCTTCTCGACCAAAGACTAGCTGAGCCGATCGAGCCGGCCGACGCGATCTACAAAGGTGCGATTCCGGCGATGCTGCGCAACCTCGATCCGCACTCGGCGTTTCTTGACCCGCAACAGTTCGAAAGTCTCAAAGAGATGCAGCGGGCGACAGAAAAGGGCTTCGGGATCGTCGCCAACCTGCTTCCGGGACGGGTGATCGTGCTACAGACGATTGAAGACAGCCCCTCAGCTCGCGCGGGTATCGCGTCCGGTGACGAGTTGGTCATCGCCAACGGCTACCCGTTGACGCAGATGCCGGTTGAGCAGCTTGTTTCCGTTCTGTCGGAGTCGCGAAACGACCGCGCTCAATTCATGGTGAAGCGACCGAACTTCACGCGGCTGCTGCCGATGACGCTGATCCCCGTTGAAATGGCCGACCCCAGCGTCTCGCGACACTTTTTCATCGAGCCCGGCCTTGCCTACGTAAAGGTCATCAATTTCGAAGCCACCACTGCTCAGGAACTGCACGAAATGATTGAAAGCATGGGCGGGCACGATCTGGGTGGGCTCATCCTTGATTTGCGCGGCAACCCCGGCGGCATCGTCGAGGTTGCGATACAGGTCGCCGCGTCTTTTCTGAACGAGAAGGAGCGGATTCTCTGGATTGCGGGCCGAACGGGACCGAAGGAAGAATTGACCGTTCCCGAAGGATTCGAGCCTTATCGATTTCCGCTTGCCGTGCTTGTTGATGAGCGCACGGCCAGTGCCGCGGAATTGGTTACCGGAGCGTTGCAGGACCACGGCAGAGCGACGGTAATCGGCGACCGCAGCTACGGCAAGGGCCTGGTGCAGAGCGTCTTCGAACTCAGCTCAAAAACCGGACTCGCTTTGACTACCGCGTACTATCTGACGCCCGACGAACACCCGATTCAGCGTTCTCTGGGGAAGTGCCGCGAGTTCCAACTTGCGCCCTGTGACGATGGGCGTTCAGAGGATCAGCGACGAGGTGGGGTTAAGCCCGACGAGACCGTCTATCCGGCACGCTTGAGTGACCTCGAGACAGTTCTCAAGGCGAGCAATTCGTTTCTTGAGTTTGCTCGCGACTACGTCCGCGAAATCGGCTCGGTCGATGAGAACTTTGAGCCGTCTAACGAGATGCTCGATGACTTTCAGCTATATCTTTCCGAGCGTGGCATCCAGCCGACGCTGTCGCAATGGTCGACGTCGCTAGCGTATATTCGCGCAAACTTGAAGCAAGAAGTCTTCAATCTGACCGTCGGTGTTGCCATTGGCGATGAGGTTGAACTGCGTCGCGATCCAATCGTACGGGCTGCTGTCAGGGCGATAGAGGCCAGTCAGCCGCACCGATAGTAGCGCCGAGAGCGTTGCGCCTTAGGTCGATACACTACGAAAAGTTAACGCTAATGAAGAACACGTTCAGATTGTTTCTGCTAGCGGCGGTCGGGCTGAGCATACTTGGTTGCAACCGCTCGAATAAAAAACGCATCGGCGTGGTTCCGAAGGCCATCTCACACGCTTTCTGGCAAACGGTTCACGCCGGCGCGATCTCGGCTGGTCGCGAGGCCGACGTCGATATCGAGTGGAAGGGGCCGGCGACGGAGACCGATTTCTCGCGCCAGATCGAGATCGTCGAAGCGATGATCAATTCCCAAATCGATGGAATCGTTTTGGCGCCTACCGAGGCCACCTCGCTGATCGGGGTCGTTGACCGTGCGCGGAGCAACGGAATTCCAGTCACGATCTTTGACTCGGGGCTCAACTCAGAAAATTACGATTCGTTTGTCTCGACCAATAATTACGAGGCCGGAGTTTTGGCCGCGCGGACGCTGGCGAATCTCATCGACAACGCCGGCGAGATTGCAATCGTGAAGATGGTGCCGGGCGCGTCGTCGACAATGCAGCGCGAACAAGGCTTTGAAGACACGATTGCGAAGGAGTTTCCAGAGATCGAGATCGTTGATTTCAAGTACTGTCGCTCCGATACAGCTCTCGCGCTTACCGTTACGGAAAATATGCTCACGGCGCATCCGGATTTAGACGGGTTGTTTGCCTCAGGCGAGCCGGCCACGATCGGCACGGCAAAGGGCTTGCGGAGTCGCGACCGCTACGGCGATGTCGAATTCGTCTCGTTTGACTACACCGAGGCGCTCGACGCCGACATCCGCGACGGCGTCATTAGCGCAACGATCGTACAAGAGCCGTTTCAGATTGGCTATCAGGCTGTGATGACGATCGTGGCCGCGCTAAACGGCGAAACTCCAGACAAGCGAATCGATACGAATACCTCGGTTGTGACAGCCGAGAATATCGACAGCCCGGAGATTGAGGCACTGCTACACCCGGACCTCGATAAATATCTGAATTAGTTCGCGAACGCGGAGCGGATCTGTCCAACGGCCCACTCGAGTTCATCGCGTTCGATGATAAGCGGCGGCGCGATTCGGATGACCAAGTCGTGCGTTTCCTTGCACAGCATCCCGAGTTCTTGTAGCCGCTCGCAGTAAGGTCGGGCCGGGACGTTCAACTCGATACCGACCAATAAGCCGCGGCCCCGAATTTCCTTAATGTCGGGGTGCTGGATTTGTTGGATTTTGCTTAGAAACCACGCACCCAATTCGGCCGAGCGTCCGGCTAAGTCATCTTCGAGCAAAACATCAATTGCGGTCCTGGCCACCGCACAACCTAAAGGGTTTCCACCATATGTGGATCCGTGACTTCCTGGAGTAAATACGCCAAGAATATCTTTCTGTGAGATTACCGCCGAGACTGGGTAGAAACCACCCGATAGCGCCTTGCCCAGCACGTAAATGTCTGGGTCCACGTTTTCGTGATGGCACGCGAAGAGCTTGCCGGTACGCCCAAGTCCGGTCTGTATCTCGTCGGCGATGAGCAGCACATTGTTGGCTCGACAAATTTTCGCCGCACGCGCTAAATAGCCCTCGGGCGGGATCACGATTCCAGCTTCACACTGAATCGGCTCCACCAAAAATCCGCAAGTGTTGGGGGTGATGGCGGCCTCAAGAGCGGCATTATCGCCGTAGGGAATCACTTCGAAGCCAGGCGTGAAGGGGCCGAACCCTTCGCGGCTGTCTTCGTCGGTTGAAAAGCCGACGATCGTAGTGGTGCGTCCGTGAAAATTGTTTTCGCAAACGATGATCTCAGCCTGGTCCTCCGCGATCCCCTTGCGCATGTATCCCCAGCGCCTCGCCGCTTTGAGGGCGGATTCGACGGCTTCAGCGCCGGTGTTCATCGGCAAGACCATTTCCTTGCCACAAAGCTCGGCTAATTCTTTGCAGAAGAGTGGCAGTTGATCGTTTCGAAAAGCGCGCGACGTTAGCGTAACTTTCGCGGCTTGCTCTTGGAGCGCCTGCAAGATTCGCGGGTGACAGTGGCCTTGGTTGACGGCGGAATAAGCGCTGAGGCAGTCGAGGTAGCGCTTGCCGTCTACGCTGTACACCCACGGGCCGGCAGCGCTCTCGACCACCACATCGAGAGGATGGTAGTTGTGCGCTCCCCATTGGTCCTCAATTTCGAGTAATTCGGTGGTTCGATCAGTTGTCGGTAATTCGACTTGGGGTTCTCCCACGGCGCATTCCCCTCTAGTGTCCCAGGTTAGCATTTGGCTGATTTGCTAGCCGAAAGCGAGGTTTGCGCCGTGCGGTTTGGGCCTTATTGATCAGCGCTTCGTAACCGGCAAGGTGTGCTCGCGGGGTCCATTTCTGTAGAAAAGTTTCTCGGCCTCGATCGCCTAGATCTTGTCGCAGCCGGGCGTCATTAAAGAGGCGCTCAAGATGCGCGGTGAGTTCCACTCGGTTTGTGTAGGTGAGACCGCCGCCGGCTTCGCGATTGATCTCGGAAAGCGCGCCAACATTGCTGACGATGGCTGGGGTTCCGTGAGAGAAAGCTTCGACTTGGACTAGGCCGAAGGTCTCATACGTTAGAGTCGGCACGATCACCGCTAGGGCATTTGCGTAGTACGGCCCGAGGTCATCAGGATTGATCCAGCCGGTGAAGTGTACTCGCGGCGTCGACTTCGCCTGGGCGCGAAGTTGCGATTCGAATGGCCCACTCCCGACGACAAGAAGGTCAAATTCACCGTCGCCTTCGAACAGCGGGAGCACATCTTGCAGCCCCTTGTATTCCTCAAGGCGCCCGACGAACAAGAAGTAGGGGCTTGAATGAGGCCGCTCGACGGCAGTCGAGGTTTCGACCAGCGGCACGAAGTATGGCAAGACCTCGATCGGCTGCGTCAGGCCATACTCCGTGTGCTTCGCCGCGCAGAAACGGCTCGGCGCAATAAGCTGGTCAAGATGGGTCAGCATGCGGCGAATCAGCCCGCTGTAGCGCCACCATTGAGGCGGTCTGCCGGACCGCAGCGTGCAAGTAAAGCAGGTGGGTGTATCGCAGGCGAGGCTGCCGTTCTTCCACAAGACGTTTGTTGGGCAGACCAGCCAATGATCGTGGATCGTCATGATTCGCAGCGGCGATCCCGCGGCGGCAATAGCGAAAATACCGGGCCCAAATAGCGAGACGTTGTGGAAATGTATAACGTCGAATTGATTTTTCGCCAAGATCCGAGCAATCGCGCCTTGCTGGAGCCAGGGGCGGCCTGTCTGGTGTGCCAGCAACGGTGCGAACGCTCCAGCGCCACTCTCGATGCGGTGCACCGTGACCCCGTCGCTCGACGGGTACTGCGACTGGTCAACGTCATTTGCAAGTGCGTGATAGGAGTCGGCGCAGTGAATCACGTCAACTTTGTGTCCGTTGCGAACGAGTTCTTGTGTCAGCCGGAGGCAGTAAATTGCGTCCCCGCCGAAGCTGTAGGGCGGGTAAAAAATCGAGATCATGCAGAAGCGCAGCGGGCGAAACTCGAGCTGCTCTTGATCGCCACGCGGCGAGAAATGCGGGCTAGTACTTACTTGCACAAGTACTACGTAGTATGACAAGCTGGGGCATGCCCAGGCCCGCGACCGCGATCACGTTGAGTTCGGAAGAAGAGCAGACGTTGCGTCACTGGGTCCAGGCTCACAAGACGGAACGGCGCATGGTCGAGCGAGCTCGGATCGTGCTGTTGGCTGCCGCCGGCGCTGCCACCAGCGCCATCGCCCAGCAACTCAACACACCGCCGTCGCGGGTGTCGAAGTGGCGCCTGCGCTTTGCCGAGCAGCGGCTGGCGGGCCTCGTCGACCGGCCCCGCTCGGGCAAGCCGGCGCGTTACGACGAGGCCACCCGCAAGCGCATTTTGACGATGCTCGATCAGCCCCCGCCGGAAGGTCACGCCACCTGGACGGGCACGCTGCTGGCCGCGGCGCTGGGCGACGTCAGCGATCATCAAGTCTGGCGGGTACTCAAGCGGCAGGGCATCTCGCTGCGGCGACGACGCAGTTGGTGTATCTCGACCGACCCGGAATTTGCGCGCAAGGCCGCCGATGTCGTCGCTCTATATCTCGACCCGCCGGAGAACGCCGTCGTGTTGGCGGTCGATGAGAAACCCAGTATTCAAGCACTCGAGCGGGCACAAGGTTGGCTGCGGCTGCCCAACGGCAAGGCCTTGACCGGTTTCTCTCACGGCTATAAACGCCATGGCACAACAACGCTGTTCGCCGCTCTGGAGGTGGCCACCGGTTGGATTACCGCCGACCATTACCAGCGCCGCCGCCGGCGCGAGTTTCTCGACTTCATGAATCAGTTGACGGATCTCTACGACGGCTTCGAAATCCACGTCATCTTGGACAATCTCAACACCCACAAACCCCGCCATGACCGCTGGCTGCAACGCCATAAGAACGTGCATTTTCACTACACGCCAACTTATAGCTCTTGGCTCAATCAGATCGAGGTATGGTTCAGCATTCTCAGTCGCCGGGCGCTGCAAGGCGCCAGCTTCACATCGCCCCGCCAGGTACGCGAAGCGATCGACAAATTTGTCCAGGCCTACAACCGCGACGCCACGCCCTTCCAGTGGACCAAGACCACCGTCACCCCTCGCGATTTATCTCATAATTATTATAACTTACGCAGGTAAGTACTAGAACTGTCGATGGTCGGCGGCATCGTCTCGTCAGTAAATGTGACGCTGTTTTGAGGCGCCGAACCAGTAGCCGGCGGATTCACCGATCGCCCAACTCGTGGTGAACCATATTGTCGATGGTAGAGAGGTGACAAATTGCCAAACGCAGGCTTGCCTGATTGCTCTCGCAAACAGTCTTCCAAGCAAGACCACGAAGATCGCCGGAGATACCACGGCGTAGAACATCCGCTTCAGGCCGCTAGATCTTCGAGACGCAAAGTCTCGGCCGTAGTGGAATCTCTGCCGCGTGCTGTCGCTAAAGCCGAGCGTCGGTCTGTACTCTACCTGGGCCGAGCAAACGCCGACCTGGTAGCCCTCGCCGCGCCAGTATGATTCCAATTCGTTCTCCCATGGGCAGTCTAGATCAATCGACAATTCTCGCAACGGTTGGAGAGGGAACGACAGGTTTGCGCCGGAAGGTGAACCGCGCTCGCCCACGAACGTTCGCACAGCAGAGTATTCGCAGAAGTAGTGGGCCCACTGCCAGCGCGAGTAACCGTTAGAGGCCAGAACAATTCGGCCACCGATCATTGCAGGCGTGCCGGCGGCTGCCTGCGCTTCGAGAATGGACTGGGCCCAGGATTCGCAGGGAATCGTGCGAGCCTCGATCCAGGCCACGTAATCTCCCTCCGCGTACTCCACACCCGCCCATCGCAACTCGGGAATGGTGCGAATGGTATCGAAGTGAATGAACTGGACTGTTGGAAATTCTAGGCCGAAAATCTCAGCGGGGTTCACCGCGGAGCAATCAACGACAATTACGTCAGAAACACCGCTTTGCGCTGTGAGCGAACGCAGGCATTCTGCTAATGCCGCTCCCGCTTCGTAGCTCGCAACGATGACGCAAAGGCCCACAGTTCCACTGTAACCGCGCCGCCGGAGTGCTTCGGTTTGCACACGAAGCCCCAATCGGCGGGTCGTCAATAATGCCGTCAAATTCCATTCGACTTGCCGGTTTTTAGCGGAATCACGAAAAACAACTTGTTGATGGCCTGGAATGCGTATACAATAACTCGCAGAAACGTTATGTCCCCGAACATACCCACCACTCGTAACATCGTCGCACTGTCCGTCGACATTGAGGTCGTCTCGTCGGATCAGTTGAAGAAATTCGTTTTTGGGATCACGAAGAAGAAAACGAGTGTGACCGAATCTGACTGGACCGTAAATTTCGTTTTCGCCCGCCGCGACAAGAAATCCGAGGCCTTCGTTGACCGCGTAAAGGTCAAAGTCAAGGTCTCGCTTGAACAAGTTCCGGGCGTCGAGCGCACCGCGACCAACGACATGACCGCCAAGCAACGCAACTTCGTCAACGGGACAGTTGCCAATGCGCTCGATAAGTTTGAAGCCGGCGATATCACCCGGGCTCAACTCCAAAAGCTCATTTCGCGCGCCGCGTCCAAGCGCTAAGTTGTCACCTGCACGGCCCCACCGTCGACTGTTTCGATTTTGCGTTTTACTATCCGCGGTAGCGCTGTCGGCGTCGGGGCAGCCAGCCGAAGTAGGTGACGATTCACCCACGCCCCTCGGCTGTCCATCCGACCCCGTGGGCTACACGTTGCGAAACGACTCGATCGTCAAGACGCGATTCAATCTTCTCGGTTCTCTCAATCGATTCATCGAGGGCCCAGCAGTCGAGCTACCGCGGCAGGGCGACGTGTTTTCGCTTGAGTCGGCGCAAGCCGGACACGAGTCTCTGCGGGCATCTCTTTTGAACACGGCCGGCGAACTTTCTCCCTTCCGGCTGACTTTGGTCAAAACGTTTTACGGAAATTGCACTGCATCGGTCGACGACCCGAAGGAACTTGACCTTACCTACGAAGTCATTCGGTTTGGCATATCACCGCCGAACCTGCGGCTGTTCGAATCCGCGCGCAAGCAGAGCGAAGATCCGAGCCGCACCGCTGTCGATACGCAGCAACCGCGTAGTTTTTCGTTTAGACCTGACGCGGGCTACAACGCTTCTGACGGGTTTGGAGCCGGCGGCGCATTGGACTACGCGGTCGGCTCGGCCGGATTGACAACGATCGAAGCCGCGGGCCATAAGTATTCGCAAGCGTCCGACGCCAGCTTCGCGATTGAGGGATCACGCGATTTTGGGGCTCGGGCCGATTCAATGTTCTGGGCGCTCGCCTACGATTACTCGAACGGGCCCTCGGGCGGTCGAGACTTGCGCCGCAGCCGTGGCCGAGCGCAATTCCACGCGCTGCTGCCCGCCCTGAGCGAATCGATCGTGACTCGTATTGGGTCTTCATTCGAGTCTGGCAACCAGACCAGCAGCTTCGATGTTCAAGCCGCGTCAAACACCCTCGCTTCGGCCTCGTATTCGAGTGCCAAGGTCTTTCTGGGGGCTACAGGGCGAACCCTCCGTCATGCGTTCACGGCGTCGTACGGTCTGCAACTGGGCTCAACGGCGGGTGGTAAATCGCTCGATTACTACAAACATATAGCCGATATTGCATGGGAATATCGGCAGCCGTTCGCTGACCACCGCTCACTTGAGCTTGAAACCGCCCTGATGCTCGGCAAGATGATTGTTCCTGGAAACGTCCCAGTCGGCGAGCGCTTTTTCGGTGGCAATGTGGCAATGCCGTTTGTGGAAGCTGAGGACTGGCGCATTCGGGCGGCGCCGTTGATTCGCAGCATGCCGAACCGGGGTCTGTCGCGACTTTCGCAAGAGGCCAACCTAGGCGGCGAGAACTATTTTGCGCTGAATGTGACTCTGGCGGCTACAGCGTGGCGCGTGCCCTTGTTGCCTGCTGAAATCTCTCGTGAGCCAGACTTCGACACCGCCCTGCGAGTGGCCAAGAGCGGGGCATTGGAGGCGATGATTGGTGAGTACCAAGCCGACGTTCCGCGTACGGCGGACGAGGTGGAAATGCTTAAGCAGATCGCGGACGCCGTGCCCCCCATTGTTTCCCAACTAGAGCAGCTCGAAAGCGAGAACTCCGACATTGACTGGTTTGAATGCACAATCATCACTGACGGCGTCAAAGATATTGCCGAAAGACTACAGAGCGAGCGAGGTGTTCTTGGCGAGGTCACGGAAGCCCCGGAAGAAGCTATTACGGCACGTAGGGAAGAGCAGAAGATCAGCGAAGGGCAGGCGGAGAGCTTGTTCGGCGACCTTATAGAGCTCGTGCGGAAACTGCAAGCCGGCTACGATGCCCGACCCGATGTTATTGCCGCGGCGGCGCGTGCCAAAAGCGAGTTCAAACTCCCGAATCGCGCCATTGATGCCTTTACGAACGAAATGAACTTATTGTCAATCAGTCCCCTCGCCATCTTCGACGCCGCGCGCATTGGTCCGCAACCGTCCGCGGCCGGTGGTGGGATGCGTTATGGAGTTGGCGCCGGCGTGCGGTTCGGCTTGGCGAGCCACGTGAATTTTGACGTTGGATACGCGTTTAACCCGGACCCGAAGCCGTGGGAAGGTCGCGGCGCTTTTTTCTTCTCGATGCGATTTCTCGAGTTGTTTCGCTGAGCGTGGAGCGGATCAAGCCCGTATCGCAATCGCTACCAAGTTCCCGCCAATCTGCGGGATGCCAAGCTATACTGACGGCGACCGATGCGCACCGCGTGTCGCCTGGGATGCCGTTGCAGCTTAAGATACTGTTTCTATTGGCCGGGGGCACCCTAGGGCTATTCGCACAACCGTTTTCGGCCGACGCGATCCGGTATTTCGAAGAAGAAGTTCGGCCGACGTTGCGGACGCATTGCTCGAAGTGTCACAGCGACCAAGAGCGGACGAGCGGGCTATCGGTTGCTTCGCGAGAGAGTCTGCTGCAAGGCGGGAATCGAGGCGCCGCGATTTCGCCCGAGATGCGGGGCGGCGATAACTTGATCTTGCGGGCACTGAGCCATAGCGGCTCGCTCAAGATGCCGCCGACTGGGAAATTGCCTGGTTCAAAGATCGCCGCAATCGAGCGATGGATTGGAATGGGTGCGCCCTGGCCCGAAGCTAGTCCGGACGCGAAAATTAGGCAAGGCAAAAATCACTGGTCGTTTCAGCCGATCGAACGTCGCCAACCTCCCGCCACGTCAAAGCCCGACTGGGCCAAAAACCCGATCGACCAGTTCGTCCTCGCGCGCCTCGACGACGCGGGTCTGAGCCCATCTCCACAAGCAGCGGCGGCCACCCTGATGCGCCGCGTTCATCTCGATCTCACCGGGCTTTTACCAGAGCCTGAAGAGATCGACGACTTTCTAGCAGATGACCGTCCAGACGCCTACGAACGTCTCGTCGACCGGCTGTTGGATTCGCCCCACTACGGGGAGCGCTGGGGACGCCACTGGCTGGACATCGCGCGCTACGCGGATTCCAACGGGTACAACAACGACGCGCCGCGCAAGATTTGGATGTATCGCGATTGGCTGATTGACGCGCTAAATCGTGACCTGCCGTTCGACGAGTTTGTGATCGAACAGATAGCGGGCGACCTGTTGCCGAACCCTACCAAGCAACAAATCGTCGCGACCGGTTTCCACCGCAACACTCTGATCAACCTAGAAGGGGGAGTCGACTTCGAACAATACCGTGTAGAAGCCGTCGTCGATCGCGTCGACGTCACGGGCATGGCTTTCCTAGGGCTCACTCTCGGCTGCGCCCGTTGCCACGATCACAAGTTCGATCCGATTTCGCAGCGCGAGTTCTATCAGTTCTTTGCGTTCTTCAACAGCATCGATGAGCTGAGCGTCGGCGGGGGCGGCGATAGCGAGAACCGCTCTCGTGCCTACGAGCCTGTCCTCGAGTTTGGAACTCCTCAACAGTATGCTCGTGCCGCGGCGATTAAAGCGCAACTCAAAGCGATGCGAGCGGAACAAAAGGAGTACCAGACCGCGTTGCTCTCGAAACAGGCGGAATGGGAGGCCGGTTTGACCGAGCAGGAATTTGCGAGCCTGCCCGTCGGTGTCCAACGCATCCTACGCAAGCCCCCGGAAGAGCGACATGAGCGGCGACTCAAATTCGTCGAAAACGCGTTTCTTGCGTCAGACGCCGGGATTCTAGAGCGCCGACGAGCCATCGCCGCGGTCACGAAACTGCTGCCCGATATTCCCAGCACGATGGTCATGCGCGAGCTTCCAGAGGCCCGCCCGACGCACGTCCTGCTACAGGGCGAATTTTTGAGCAAGGGCGTCGAGGTCGAGCGGGCCACACCCGCTGCGCTCCCACCGCTAGAAGCCGAACGTCCAAGCCGACTCGACCTCGCCCGCTGGCTCGTCGACCGGCAAAACCCGCTCACCGCCCGTGTCACAGTCAACCGTATATGGAAACGCCATTTTGGCCAGGGCATCGTATCGACCGAAAATGACTTCGGCACTCAGGGCGAGCCGCCAAGTCACCCCGAACTGCTCGACTGGCTGGCAACGGAGTTCGTCGCAAAAGACTGGAGCCTCAAATCACTCCATCGCCTGATCGTGACATCCGCTACTTACCGGCAGTCGTCAGAACACCGGCCAGACCTAGCAGGTAAGGACGACACGAACCGTCTGCTCGCACGCCAAAATCGACTCCGAGTCGAATCGGAGATCGTGCGCGATCTGGCGCTTTCCGCGAGTACTATGTTGGTGCCAAGAATTGGTGGTCCCGGCGTATTCCCTGCCCAGCCGCCTGGCGTGATGATCCGCCGGCCATGGGTCGAGAGTGACGGCGAAGATCGCTACCGGCGGGGCATCTATACCTACTTTTGGCGGACGAGCCCGCACCCCGGTCTAATGGTTTTCGACAGTCCCGATTCGCTGACGACCGCAACGAGCCGCAACCGGTCCAACACGCCGCTGCAAGCGTTGACCCTGCTCAACGACACCGGCTTTCATGAATTTGCACAAGGTCTTGCGCGGCGCGTTTTGCGAGAAAAGCCCGACGCTGAGAATTCCGAACGCGTGGCTCACGCTTTCCGTGCATGCCTGACGAGAGCGCCTTCCGATGCCGAACAAGCGAAACTAGAACGCCTAGTCGCCAATCAGTTGGACGAATTTCGCAGCAACCCCAAGCAGGTCGACGAGGTGCTCACTCTCGACGTTGACGATCAGACCGACCCGGTCGAGGTGGCGGCATGGACAACCGTCGCCGGAATTCTCATGAACCTCGATGAGTTCATCACCCGCGAGTAATCGACTATGACGCCTACGGAACAATCGCTCATCAATCGCACACGCCGCCATTTCTTCAGCAACTGTTTCGTCGGTCTCGGCAACATTGCGCTAGGAGGATTGCTGAGTGATCAGCGGCTTCTGGGGGAGACAACAACGGCAGTCGAGAACCCGCTGGCACCGAAGCCGGCGCACTTCAATCCGAAGGTCAAACGCGTTATCTACCTGTTTATGGCCGGAGCGCCCAGCCAGTTCGAGACATGGTTATGGCGGCCGAAGCTGGCTGAACTTGACGGCCAGTCAACCCCCGATTCATTCCTCGAGGGCAAGCGGTTCGCGTTCATGGAGCGCTTTACCAAGGACAAGCCCAAGCTCTTAGGACCTCAGCGGCGATTCCATCAGCACGGTCAATCGGGCGCCTGGGTTTCAGATATCTTTCCGCACATGGCGGCAATCGTCGACGACATCGCGCAGATCCATTCGCTTAAGACGGCAAACTTCAACCACGCCCCCGCCAAGCTCTTTTTCAACACCGGCTCGACGCGTTACGGACGCCCAAGCATGGGTTCGTGGATTACCTACGGTCTCGGCAGCGAATCCGAGAACCTACCGGCCTTTGTCGTCCTGCGTACAGGCAAGCGAAACTTGATGGGCGGTACGAACATCTGGGGCAGCGGTTTCTTGCCGACCAGCTATCAGGGTGTCGAATTTCTACGCACGGCCGATCCAATACCGAATCTGTCAAACCCTCCCGGTTTCTCAGCCAAGCTGCAGTCCGGCCGCGTCGACGTCATTCGCGAGCTGAACCTCGCACGCCTCAGTGAAGTCGGCGATCCCGAGATCGCAACCCGAATCGCGTCATATGAGATGGCCCATCGCATGCAAACTAGCGGGCCCGAATTGATGGATCTTAGCACCGAGAATCAGGCGACGCTCGAGATGTACGGGGCGACCCTCGGCGAATCGACCTACGCCAATAATTGCCTTATCGCGCGCCGTTTGATCGAGCGCGGCAGCCGCTTTGTGCAGCTCTATCACACTGGCTGGGACCACCACGGCGGCCGCGAAAACAACCTCGCTGAGAGGCTAGACGAGGTCGCGCTCGACGTCGACCAAGCAACAGCCGCTCTCGTGAAAGACCTCAAGCAGCGTGGTCTTCTCGACGACACCCTGGTCATCTTTGGTGGCGAATTCGGCCGTACACCGATGGGTGAAGTCTTGGAATCTCCCGGGCGAAATCATCACATCGAAAACTTCCCGATGTGGTTCGCCGGCGGAGGCATCAAGCCCGGCCAAGTGATCGGCGAAGTCGACGAGCTGGGCTTTTTCATTACCAAAGATCCGGTTGAGGTCCACGACGTTCAGGCAACTATCTTGCACCTGCTCGGGCTTGACCACGAGAAACTGACCTTCCGATACCAAGGGCGTAACTTCCGCCTTACCGACGTCGGTGGTCGCGTGATTGAGAGACTGTTGGCGTAGTCGGCCACTCGGTCCGACGGCGCTTTGATTTTATTGGCTTCTATGGGACAAGCGAAGCGGGCGACGTCCAAACTTGGCAATAAGCAACCGCTGGCCTCGAACCGGATCGACCGAGGCGTGGATGGTAGTCCACGCTTCGTTTTCTAGAGAATTTTCAGTAACGGCGTAGACCGTTCTTGAATAAAAAGCGGTGAAGCCGGCAATTTCTGGAGACTAGATTCCGCTGTCTAAAATCGGAGGCGCGACTGTAAAGGAGTGCGGTGGCGAAGGGTTGACTGGGAAAGATGAGTCGAGCCCTGTTGAGGAATGATCAGCAGGTCCCTACTCAGCGTATTCCAGAAAGCTCCTCCGCCACCGCTCTCCTTTACAGTCGCGCCTCCGATTTTCACGGGCTTGGTGCTGCGGCAAGCAGTCTATGCCATTCCTGAATATGCTCTAGACGCCGACCGACTCTGCATCCGCGCGGTGTAATCGAAGGATAAGTGGAGATATGGTGCGGCGTTTGTAGTTCGCGTATATCCGTCGCGCCGTCAGCCGGCCTGACCGTGTCGCTATTGACCGGCAGACAGAACCGCATCGCCGACTTTGACGAGTAAACGCTCAATCGCGCGATTGTAGGTCGCGCATCGCTGCCATGATGGCCTGATAAATATTCTCGAGCGACTCGTCGGGCAGCGGTCCGCTGCTCACCTGTTTAAGATTGTTGAGCACGATGGCCCCCGCCCTGGGTCGCGCACGTCGTTGCCGAGTTGCTTCTTTAACGGAGACAGCGTCAGCACATGCTCCGTTCGGCGATTGAGCAGCACGACGATCTTCAGATCGACGCTATCGATTTTTTCGCGCCAAGTGGCAAGCTCGGCCTCGATCTTTCGGTCTTCGGAGGACTGTTGCGCGGCTACAGGTATGGAGTTTCCGATTAGAAGTATCGCCAGCAGAAAAAAACGGCTTGTAGTCACTATCAACTCCTGAATTTCCTAGACCGCCCCTCACGACTCAACCCAGTGTAGAATCAAGCCGTCATGAAGACGAAGCTGCTGCTGGTCCTCATTTTTGCCCTCGCGACGATGGCACTTAGCGCCCAAGAGCCCATCGAGTACTCCTACAACGACATCTATTCAGGTCAAGACGGCCACCGCTTCCAACCGACACCGCGCGAAGAATGCCGTAGCGTCATCTTTGACAGCAAGGGCGCCGTCTACAGCGTCGGGGTCCAATCGAATGGCTCCGACACGCTTAACGCTACTCGCCAGTTCATCTCGCTTGGCCGCTGGCAAGGCGACCATTGGTCATCCATTGAAAAAGTCAGCGCCCGCGACGGCTACGTCTATAGTCCCGCCGCCGCCGCGGATAGCAACGGCGGGCTCTGGATCGCCTGGTCTGAGTTCAATGACGTCGAGCAAGACTGGGACGTCTACGCCCGCCACTGGGATGGCTCGTCCCTAGGCGCGATCTCGCGTGTCAGCCCCGGCCGCGGACCGGGCCTGCGGCCAACGGTAGCGGTTGGCCGCGACGGCAAGCCGATCGTTGCCTGGGAAGCCGCTCAGCGCGGCTCAACCCGCATCGCGGTGGCAACCCTGTCCGGCGGTAATTGGGACGTCGAAATATTGAGCGCCGACCAAGGATTTAACTTTCGCCCTAACCTTGCCGTGGCGAAAGACGGCACCGTCTGGCTGGCGCACGACCGCTGGGTTGACGGCGACTACGACGTATTCGTTAGAACGGCCAAGGACGGCGATTGGTCCGCCGAGATAGCGTTCTTTGCATCAACGGAAGACGAGCAGCGCCCGATGATCCGCTTCGCCTCCGACGGCACCGCCTGGATTCACGCCTCGAAACGCGTCGCAGGCGCACGCAAAGATCAACGCTTCGAGCTACCGAGCGCCGCCGCCGAGTTCGTCTCTAAAATGGCCAGCCTCGACGAATTTCAAATTGATGCGGGAGGCCGTTTCTGGTTCCTGAGGCAGTCGGCCTCATACGCGCCTGGAAACCCCGGCTATCGCGCCGGACGAACCCCCACCTCTGCCGGTGCGTGGTACGACGGCACTAAACTTCAACCGTTCAATCTTGAGGTCGCTATCGGGTATCGCGCGCCGCGGTTCAAGCCCGACGGATCGTTCTGGCACGCCACCGACATGATGTTCTACCGCAAGGTGCTTGAGCCGGTTCGCGCCAATGTCCGGGGCGACGCGAAGTCCGGCCCGCTTGGTGAGACGAAACCCGCCAAGTCCCGGCCGGCCCACGTGCCGCATGAAACTCTGGAACTCGATGGCAACACCTATACGCTTTACTACGGCGAGCTACACACCCATCTCAGCGAGCATCCGCGCGACCGCGAGATTGAGTTTTGGATCGACCGCTATTACATGAACGCGATGCAATCGGGGATTCTCGATTTTGGCGCGGCGTCCGACCACGATTGGCCGTCGATGACCAACTCGAAATACCGCATCGAGCAAGCCTATTCCAACGTGCTTTCAGAAGAGGGCCGATTTGAGGGATTCACCAGCTACGAGTGGAGCGGTGACGCCGCGGGTCGACGCCGTTACGGCGATCGCACCATCGTCTTTTCGAAGCCGTACTCGGACATCTTTCGCATCACCGACCCAGAAAGCAACGAGGTCGAAGAGTTGCATCGCAAAATGGCCGCCGAGAACGCGGTCGACTGGGCGCACCACGTCGGTGCTCCGTGGGGCGTGATGGACTGGTCGAAACACAACCCGGTAGCTGAGCCGATCATGGAGATCACCTCCGGCCACGGCATCTACGAGACTTACGACAAGCCGCGCGCGGTGCCTGACTGGCTACGCCGCGCCCCTGCCGGGAAAAGCTCGATTCAAGACGGCCTCGCACTCGGGAAAAAGTTCGGCTTCGTAGGATCAAGCGACCGTCACGACGGCATCAGCGGCTACGACACCGGCATGTTCGGAGTCTACGCCAAAGAGCTAACCCGCGAGTCGGTAGTCGAAGCCCTCCGCAACCGCCGCAGCTTTGCCGTTAGGGGCGGCGAGCCGGTGTTGGTCGACTTCAGCGTGAATGGCGTTTTCCAGGGAGGCGAAGTCGACCCCGGCTCGACCCCGCCAAATCTATCAGTAAAAGTCAAAGCCCAATCCGTGGTGACGAAGATCGAGGTCATCCGCAACGGCGAATACATCTTCACCCACACACCCAGCAGCGATAGCAATGAAGCGGACTTCAGCTACCGCGACACCGAGCGTCAGAGGGCCGGAACCTACTACTACGTCAGAGTGTGGATGAAGGGCACGAAACCAATTCTGCAATCAGGCCGAGGCAATACCGGAAAATACGCTTGGAGCTCGCCTGTTTGGCTGAAATAGGTCGATGTCAGGACATTCAAACGCGAACGATACGTTGACAATTGGTGTGGTAGGCCATCGGATACTAGTGTAGTGCGTCAATCAGATTGAACCTTAAGAAGAGCGGCTTTGCCGCGCTTGACCTTCTCAAGGGTGTCGGAAGCGGTAGCAGTCCAGATGAAGGGCTTGGGCTGCTGATTGTGTCGAGCGATGTAGTCTTCGATGGCGGTGGTGAGTTCGCCGACGCTACGAAAGACACCGTGGCGGATGCGCTTATCGGTGAGGTCTCGGAAGAACCTCTCCACCATGTTCAGCCACGACGCTGAGGTGGGCGTGAAATGGACGTGGAAGCGTTTATTGCGCTGCAGCCAGCGTTTCACCGTGGCGTGTTTGTGAGTGGCATAGTTGTCCACGATCAAATGGATCTGCTTGTCCTTGGGGGTCTGGTTTTCAAGCAAGCGCAAGAAGCGCAGCCATTCTTGGTGGCGGTGCTTGGGCATGCAGGTTCCGATCACCGAGCCGTCGAGCGTGTTGAGCGCGGCGAACAAGGTGGTTGTGCCGTTGCGTTTGTAGTCGTGGGTCATGGTCCGGCCGCGTCCCTTTTTCAGGGGCAGGCCGGGCTGGGTGCGGTCGAGGGCTTGAATCTGTGACTTCTCGTCGAGGCAAAGAACGAGGGCATGCTCGGGCGGGTTGAGATAAAGTCCGATGATGTCGTCGAGTTTTTCGGCGAAGCGCGGGTCGTTGCTGAGTTTGAAGGTCTTGACGCGATGCGGCTTGAGGCCGTGGGCGCGCCAAATGCGACCCACGGTGGAGGCGCTGACGCCGACCGCGGCGGCCATCGTGCGGCGGCTCCAATGGGTGGCGTTGGCTGGCGTTTCGCGGGTCGTCTTGTGGATGATCTGTTGCACTGTTGGGGAGCAGATGGCGGGCTTACGGCCGGGCCGCGGGGCGTCCTTTTCGATGCCGGCGACGCCGGATTCAAGAAAACGGCTTCGCCAGCGCGCCACCAACTGACGCGAGACCGACAGCTGCGCGGCAATCCGTTTGTTCTCAAGACCGTCGGCGGCGAGCACGATGATCCTGGCTCGCAACGCCAGACGAACAGCGACCCGACGACCGTTCGCGTAGCGCTCCAACTGCCTACGCTGCTCCTGCGTCAATGGGACTGGCTCTGCTCTTCGCATCCGTGTGCCTTCTACTAGTAAAGGCGACACGAAGATACTATAAGTTACATTATTTATGGCGCACTACACTAGGGCCTGGTACTACCGCGCGATACGCATACAGCCAGGCTTACGAAGCGCTGTCAACCATCCGAGAAAGGCAGGCAGCAGTTCGAGTCGTATCCGCCGCGGCGGAAGGCGCTGATACCCTTTTCTGCGAAGCGGCCCTTGCGCTCGGTATCCCCTTCGAAATTGTCCTGCCATTCCGGACGTACGACGGCGACTTTGAAGCGCCCGACGCCGCCGCGAGATACCGACGTCTGCTATCTCACGCGCACTGTACACTAGGCGTGAGATTCGACGCCAGAAGTCCAAATGCATATCGGAGAGCAATGGAATGGGTTGTATTCAGATCGGATCTGCTAGCCGCAATTTGGGACGGACGGGAGTTGGGCTCGGAGGGTGGCACGTGGCAAGCGATTCGGCTGGCGCGGAAGATTGCGAAGCCAATTTTCCACATCGATACTGAAGCCGAATGTTTAAAAGTGTATCCAGAAGGCGAGACCCAAGGGACTGGACTCCCGTTGGCTTCCGCAGCCGAGATCGTGTCGGTAATTGTGTAGGCGAGGGGTTGATTGCCGAGACTTGAGATGAATCAGTGGACGATCATTGGACTCGTTCTGGTTATACTCCTCGTTGTAATCGGAATTACAACGGTGGCACAGGTCTTGGTTGAGAACCGAATTGCCGCTTCCGCGGACCCGGTATCAAGCGATGTTGACACGCAAAAGAAGGTCTTGGAGTTATCCAAGATCGACGCCGAGATCAGCAAGTTGCGAAGTGACACCCTCGGAAGCCTATTTTGGCTCAAGCTTATTGCGCTTCTCGTAACGGTTGGAGGCGCTGTTGGGGGATACCTGGTCGGCGTAGAGAAATCCACGAAGGCGAGAGTCGAATTCGAGGAACGAATCAGCAAAAAGCGAATTGAGTTCGAGCAACGAAAGAACGTTGATTCCGTCTACCAATCCATTGTCAAAGAACTTTCAGACAACTCCGCCATCCTGCGCGCCGCCGCCGCGACCAAGCTCGGTGCGATCCTTCAAGACTTCCCCGCCGAGTGGGACGTGGAGGACGAACGCAAGAAGCAGCTTGTGAGGCTCACTAAGCAAGTTATCGCAGCAGCGCTGGCCATTGAGACCGACGCCAAGGTGCTCAAGACGCTGACGATTCAACTCATAGGCCATAAGATCGAAAAGGAGGAGAAGCCCAAGCACAGCAAGGCGATTTACGACGCTCGGGACTTGGATTTGTCTGGGGTGAAGGCCGTTGATGCATACTGGGCCGACACTGACTTCTCTAGATCAGATTTTTACAAAGCGGACCTCAATCGGGCGTCATTCAGAAGGTCGACTCTTGAGTATTCGCAATTTCGAGAATCCGATCTCAGGGACTCGGTCTTCGCGGATGCTAGTTGTCCCGACGCCAATTTTAAAATGGCCGATCTACGGGGCGCGGACTTCAGCCACGCAGATCTGTCAGGGGCAAGCCTGGCGGGTTGCAAGGTCTACGGCGCAATATTCGAAGGGGCGAATCTGGACAAACTCAAGGAGTCAGACGTGGACACGTCGAAGAGGGGCGATGGCCACAAGTTCGAAAAGTTCACCCAGTTTCACAAGGCGTAACTATCGGAGGAAAAGCGCCGGTAAGGTGCTTGGGAGGCCAGATCACTACAATGGCAGAACGATGATTGCTCGGATTGCAGTGCTCGCCACCGTTCTCGCGTTCCAAGTGGTTGCTCAGAAACCCAATGTACTCTTCATCGCCGTCGACGATCTCAACGACTGGGTAGGTTGCCTTGGCGGGCATCCGCAGGCAAGAACACCGAACATCGATGGCCTCGCCGAGCGTGGGGTGCTATTCACCAACGCCCATACTGCAGCGCCGCTTTGCAATCCGTCGCGTACGGCGATCATGTTTGGGCGGCGTCCGTCGACCACTGGAGTCGTCGGCAACATGGACGATTGGCGAACGTTCGATTCTCTGAAGGGCGTCGATTCTCTGCCTCAGTACTTCCGCAAGAGCGGCTATTACACCGCTGCCGGCGGCAAAATTTTTCATGCCAACCACGGCGGCTGGAAGGGAGCCTTGACCCACGAAGAAGGCGCCCCCTATGCCGGCCGCGGCGGCTTCGGTCAGCCCGAGGCCTGGGACGATCGTTTTCCCGCAAAGACCATCCAGCTACCTATGGCGCCTGTCCTGATCGACAGCCACCGCAACGGCATCAATCACCACTGGGACTGGGGGCCGATCGACTTCAAGGCTGACGTTACCGAAGACGGCTAAACCTCGCGCTGGGCGATGCGCCAACTGCGCATGAAACATGAAAAACCCTTCTTCATCGCAGTCGGCATTTATCGCCCGCATGACCCGCAATACGCCCCGAGCGAGTACTTCGCGGAGCACCCTTTGATCGACGTCGAGCTGCC
This sequence comes from Bryobacterales bacterium, assembly GCA_965247305.1. Lineage (GTDB taxonomy): Bacteria > Acidobacteriota > Terriglobia > Bryobacterales > UBA6623 > CATQHP01. The sequence goes on from OZ252030.1 coordinate 2,441,540, forward strand.
CACCATCAAAGCCAACGACCTCGACGACGTGCCCGAGATCGCCAAGCGCTATACCAAGTCGAAGACCAGCTACGAGGTGATGATCCGCAAACACAACGCCTTGCAGTCAGCGACGCAGGGCTATCTGGCCTCGGTTACGTTTGCTGACGCAATGGTCGGCCGCGTCTTGCGCGCGTTGGAGGCGAACCCCTATGCGGACAACACCGTGATCGTGCTTTGGTCCGATCACGGCTACCACATTGGCGAAAAAGAGAAGTACCACAAGAGCACTCTGTGGGAAGAGTCGACGCGAGTGCCCCTGATCGTTGTGGCGCCCGAAATTACCAAGCCGGGCGGGAAGTCCAAGCGCCCCGTGAGTCTGATTGACCTCTACCCAACACTGGTCGAACTAGCGGGCCTACGTCCAAAGGACGGGCTTGACGGCGAGAGCTTGGTAGGGCTTTTGAAAAACCCGGCGGCCCCGCGCTCGACGCCCGCGATCACCACTCGCCAGGGCAATAACCACGCGGTACGAACGGAGCGTTGGCGATACATCCGCTACTCCGACGGCAGCGAGGAGCTTTACGACCACGAAACCGACCCGATGGAATGGACGAATTTGGCGAGCGACCCCGCCTACGGGACAACGAAAAAGCAGCTCGGAGCTGAGCTGGACCGGATAGTTGACTAGCCTCGTTGATGCCGGATGATTTAGCTGGAGGTGCCTAGAGCATATTCAGGAATGGCATAGACTGCTTGCCCCAGCACCAAGCCCGTGAAAATCGGAGGCGCGACTGTAAAGGAGTGCGGTGGCGAAGCAGCTTTCTGGAGTACGTTGAGTTGGGTCCTGCTGATTATTCCTCAACAGGACGCGACTCAACTTTCCCAGTTCACCCTTCGCCACCGCACTCCTTTACAGTCGCGCCTCCGATTTCTGACAGCGGAATCTAGTCTCAAGAAATTGCCGGCTTCACCGCTTTTCATTCACGAGCGGTCTACGGCGAAACTGAAAATGCTCTAGCCCGCCAGCTGCTAGTCGGCGGCGATCAGCGACGACGATTTCGAATTCTCTTGCGCGTCGTGGACCGTGATCGCTGACATCGCGACAACATCCTCGACGTCAAACCCTTTTTGAAGGACGGCGACCGGATTCTCCATGCCCATCAAGATTGGTCCGATAGCGCGCGCTCCAGCCAACTCTTTCAAAAGTTTGTACGCAATGTTCGCCGAATCAAGGCTCGGGAAAACGAGCAAGTTCGCCTCCGATTGCAGCTTTGAAAAAGGGAAGAACTCCTCGGACATATGGTGGTTGAGCGCGGTGTCGGCCTGCATTTCGCCGTCGACGGCGAGGGTCGGGTCCTGCGCCTTGACCAGTTCAACGGCTTGGCGCACTTTGTCGGACTGCGGATGCCGCGCTGAGCCGAAATTCGAGAATGAAAGCATCGCCACGCGCGGTTCGACGTCAAGTCGACGCGCCCGCCGCGCCGCCAGCAACGTCGTCTCGGCGAGATCTTGAGCGCTGGGATCGATATTGACCGTCGTGTCCGTGAGTAGGTAGATCTTGCGGTTGATGATTAACAGATATAGCCCGGAAACCTTGCGCACTTCACTCCGAAGGTCAATCACCTCAAGAGCCTTGCGCAGAGTTTCGGGGTAGTGCCGAGTGATCCCCGCGACCATGCCCGCAACGTCGCCTCGGCGCACCATCATGGCGCCAAACGTCGCGCGCGACTCGAGCATTTTGTAGGCGTGCTCCAACGTGCAACCCTTGCGTTGACGGAGTTCGAAAAGCTCTTGGGCGTACTCGTCCCGGTGTGGAGATTCACGCGGGTCGATGATCTCCCAACCCTCCGTCGGTAGGCGTAGCTCTTCTGCTTTCGCGCGGACGGAATCATCCCAACCGAGCAATACCGGCTTAGCGATGCGCTCTTGCCGCAGCACATGAGCTGCACGCAGGATCTTTTCGTTGTCGCCCTCGGGGAACACGATTGATTGCGGGTCGGCTTGAGCGCGTCGAATGATGAGTTGAAAAACTTCCTGCGAACTATCGAGCCGTACTGCCAACGACTTGCGATACTCTTCCGGATCAACCCGCTTTTGCGCCAGGCCGGAATCCATCGCCGCCTGCGCCACCGCACACGCAACGGCTCGCAAAACTCGCGGATCGAACGGCTTTGGAATGATATAGCGGGGCCCGAACTCGAGATCTTCCGAGGCGTATATACGGCGGACCGTGTCGGGCACGTCCTCGCGCGTCAGTCGCGCCAGCGCCCGCACGGCAGCGAGCTTCATCTCCTCGTTGACGCCGGTGGCTTCGACGTCGAGCGCGCCCCGAAAGATCGAGGGAAATCCAAGAACGTTGTTGACCTGGTTCGGATAGTCCGAGCGCCCAGTAGCAACGATCACGTCATCGCGTGTGGCAATCGCGGTTTCGTAATCTATCTCGGGGTCGGGATTCGCCAGGGCGAATACGATCGGGCGCTCCGCCATCGTGAGCAGCATTTCGGGGGTCAATACATCGGCCACGGAAAGACCCACAAAAACATCCGCGTTGTTGACTGCATCTTCAAGAGTGCGCAGATCGGTGTTCCGGGCGACCCTTTCTTTGAACGGGTTCATGCGTTCGGTTCTGCCCTCAAAGATGACTCCGAGCGAATCGACCATCAGCAGATTCTCGGGCTTTACGCCCACTCGTTCATAAAGCCCGGCGCAAGACATCGCCGCCGCCCCCGCGCCGTTGACGACGACTCGTACCGAGTCGAGCTGCTTGCCTACAAGTTCAACCGCGTTAATCAAGGCCGCGCCGCTAATGATCGCCGTGCCGTGCTGATCGTCGTGGAAGACGGGGATATTCATTCGCCGCTTAAGTTCCTCTTCAATGTAGAAGCACTCCGGCGCTTTGATGTCCTCGAGGTTGATGCCGCCGAACGTAGGCTCCAAAAGCTCAACCGCGCGAATCAACTCGTCCGGATCAGACGTGTTGATTTCGAGGTCGAATACGTCGATATCGGCGAAGCGCTTGAAGAGCACCGCCTTGCCTTCCATTACGGGTTTTCCGGCGAGCGGTCCGATATTGCCGAGACCGAGAACGGCCGAGCCGTTCGACACTACGGCCACCAAGTTCGAACGCGCCGTATAGCGGCTTGCGAGTTTCGGGTCGCGCGCGATTTCGAGACAAGCGTCGGCCACGCCGGGAGAATAGGCGAGGCTCAAGTCGAGCTGGGTGTCGGCCGGCTTCGTCGGAGTAACGGATATCTTGCCGGGGGTGGGGAATGCGTGGTAGTCGAGGGCGGCCTGGTTGCGATCCGGCATGCACCTAGTCTCGCATCGCCCGCTATCCAGGGGCGCTCAAGCAATGATGTCGTGCAGCACCTTGCCGTGGACGTCGGTCAGCCGGAAGTCGCGGCCGGCGTGACGGTAGGTTAATTTCTCGTGGTTCAGCCCGAGTTGATTGAGAATCGTGGCCTGATAGTCGTGGACCGAAACGAGATTCTCGGCCACGTCGTAACCCATCTCGTCGCTCGCGCCGTAAGCTACGCCGCCCTTAATTCCGCCGCCCGCGAGCCACGAGCTGTAGACACGCGAGTGGTGGCCGCGCCCTTCGGCGTTCGCCGACGGGGTGGTCGGTGTGCGGCCAAATTCCGTTGTCCAGGCAACGATCGTATCCTCAAGCATTCCGCGCGATTTGAGGTCTTTCAGCAACCCCGCGATGGCTTGGTCGACATTGAGCGCAAGCTTGTTGTAGTTCGCCATTTTGGCGTGGGCGTCCCAGTTTTTCTCCTGCGACGTGCCACCGTCAATTAGCTCGATGAATCGCACGCCGCGCTCGGCGAGTCTGCGCGCCACGATGCACTGCCAGCCGAAGCCTCCGTTGCTACCTCGCTCCAGCCCGTACATCTTCAAAGTGGCATCCGATTCCTGCGTAAGATCGAAAGCCGCCGGTGCTTCGGCTTGCATCCCAAACGCTGTTTCAAATGATTTGATGCGGGCCGTTAGGTTGGAGTCGAGTTCGCGTCCCTTGAGGTGTTGGCGGTTGAAGAACTCGAGCATGTCGAGCTCGGTCTTCTGAGCCGCCGCGGTCGCCGAACGGCGGTGCATATTGGCGATCGGCTCGTCGCCGGGCATGATCCGCGTGCCTTGATGCAAGACGGGCAGAAAGTCCGAGCCCCACACCTGGCCGCCGGCGTAGGGAATTTCCGGCGCGATCACCATGAACGACGGCAGGTTTTGGTTCTCAGTACCGAGACCGTAGCTGACCCACGAGCCGATACTCGGTCGATTGAACGTAGCTGAGCCGGTATGAATACCGATCGTCGCGCCGAAGTGATCTCCATTGATGTTTTTCATCGAACGGATCACCGCGATCTCGTCGACCACGTCGCCAATATGCGGAAACAAGTCGCTGACTTCGATCCCGCTCTGACCATAGGGCCTGAAGGTCCAGTCCGAGCCTTTGTAAACGCTCCTACGATGAGGCTCGTTGTGGTGTTTGCGTAAGAACGGTTTGTGGTCGAAGGTGTCGACGTGCGAAACTCCGCCAGTCATAAATAGGAAGATGACGCGCTTCGCCTTGGGCTCGAAATGGGGCTTCCGCGGCGCCATCGGGTTGTTGGCCGTGGCCCCCATCATCTCCGAAAGCATGGCGGGCAAAAGCATTCCGCCGCCCGCAAGCGAACGAATCGATTGCCGCCGGCTGGGATTCCATCGACGATTCATGGCACCCTTATATTACCTCTGGAAACTAGACTGATGCGACGCTACGACTTCGTTTTTCTCGTACTTTCCGGCATCTTTCTGTCGAGTCTGGTCATCGCCAACACGCTGGTGTTCAAATTCTTTGACATCAACCTTCCCTTCGTGGGAGTCGCGACGCTGAGCGTTGGAATCTTGCCCTATCCGGTCACGTTCTTGTGCACTGATCTCATCAGCGAGCTGTACGGCCAAAAGCGCGCGGATTCGCTCGTCATCACAGGCCTTGTCGTGAGCCTCTACATGATGCTGATTTTGCAGATCGGCCGCGCCGTGCCGCTGTCGCATTTGCAGGACGTGACGATTCAAGAGCACTACCTCGCGGTATTTGGTCAGAGCACGCGGGCAATCTTCGCGAGCATGGTGGCTTACTTGTTCGCCCAGTTTATCGACGTTCGCTTATACCACTTCTGGCGGCGAGTCACTGATGGCAAGCACCTCTGGCTTCGCAATAACGCTTCGACCATGCTCAGCCAACTGGTCGACACTGCCGCCGTAGTAACGATACTGTTCTATGGAATTTGGACTACTGAGCAGATCATCAACGTCATCATCGCGGGCTACATTTTTAAGCTACTCGTGGCGCTGTGCGACACGCCGCTGATGTATCTAGGCGCCCGATTGTTTCGGGATATCGAGAGCGAGTCGCGCTCGAATGGGCTGATTCATGAAGCGGCCTAAAGAGGCTAGGCTTTTTCGAGAACCTTGAGTTGTACTGAAGTCACCATGCCCTTAGTTTCTTCGCGTAGGGCCGTCATATGTGGAGCTTTGGCGTGCGCGTTCAGGGCATCCATGGTCTCCCAGCGCTCGAGGACTGTGACGACCAGAGGATCTTTGGCTTGACGACTCCAGCCTGAATCGAAGTCGATGTTGGGGTCGTAGAAAACGCATCCCTCTTCGGCGAGAACGTTGGGCACGTTCGCTTTGAACAGTTCGAGCCACTCGTCGAATACGTCTTCGCGGATGGTCAGCGACGCGACAACATTGATCATGGGGTCTCCTTCAGGCGATCGACTATTGTAGATCAGCCGCTGACGGCGAGGCACACGAATTAGACCGCGACTTGCCGCGCAGCTCAGTACTCTCCGCAGTTCAAACGGGCAGTTTGACCCACAAGCTCGCGATGACGGCCGCTGCGATGAAAAACAGATAGTAGGCGAAGCGCCTGGTCATTTCTCGCTGCGACACGCGGAGCGTTAGGTGTGGGCCGAACTGCGCGCCGATCGCTACGAATGCGCTAAGCGCGAACATCTGCAGCCAGTCGATCGAGCCTGCCGCGACTTGTCCTGTTAGCCCACCCGCGGCTGTCAGGCAGACCATAAACGCCGACGATCCGAATGCGATGTCGATGGGCACGCCGAACAGTCGCACCATCATTGGAATTTTGAGAAAACCGCCGGCAGCTCCGGTCAGGCCCGCCGTTATGCCAATTAGAAACGACAGCGGCAATCCGACGGCGAGGTTCACTCGGTAGTGAGCCGATCCGAACGTGCGCATCCAATGCCAAGGCTTTTCCTTCACCAACCCGACAGGAGGGTCAACTTCTTTCAGCATCACGATGGCCGCGCAAACCACGAGTACCGCCAGCACGATAGTTAGCGTCGTAGCGGAAAAACTACGGGCAAAATAGCCGCTAGTAAACGCACCCAAGACGCTGGTCGATTCGAGAACGAATGCTAGCTTCCAATCGACTTTGTGTGCCTTTCGGAAAACAAGAACCGCTGACAACGACGTCACGATCGTGAACCACTGGCTACGAACGACCGCCTCGTGAAAATCGACCCCAAACAGTACCTGGAGGGGCGTATAAAGTACGCCGCCGCCTTGGCCGTGCATCGAGAATCCGATGGCACTCAGGCCGAGGATTGGGGCAAGTATAAAGAACTGGAGTCCCACGGGGAAAAGCTTTTAGGATAGCGTCCCTAGGAGTAACGCTCCTTGGCGGGAGGTACGCGTGAATTGGGGCTAGTACTTACTTGCGTAAGTTATAATAATTATGAGATAAATCGCGAGGGGTGACGGTGGTCTTGGTCCACTGGAACGGCGTGGCGTCGCGGTTGTAGGCCTGGACAAATTTGTCGATCGCGTCACGTACCTGGCGGGGCGATGTGAAGCTGGCGCCTTGCAGCGCCCGGCGACTGAGAATGCTGAACCATATCTCGATCTGATTGAGCCAAGAGCTATAAGTCGGCGTGTAGTGAAAATGCACGTTCTTATGGCGTTGCAGCCAGCGGTCATGGCGGGGTTTGTGGGTGTTGAGATTGTCCAAGATGACATGGATTTCGAAGCCGTCGTAGAGATCCGTCAACTGATTCATGAAGTCGAGAAACTCGCGCCGGCGGCGGCGCTGGTAATGGTCGGCGGTAATCCAACCGGTGGCCACCTCCAGAGCGGCGAACAGCGTTGTTGTGCCATGGCGTTTATAGCCGTGAGAGAAACCGGTCAAAGCCTTGCCGTTGGGCAGCCGCAGCCAACCTTGTGCCCGCTCGAGTGCTTGAATACTAGGTTTCTCATCGACCGCCAACACGACGGCGTTCTCCGGCGGGTCGAGATATAGAGCGACGACATCGGCGGCCTTGCGCGCAAATTCCGGGTCGGTCGAGATACACCAGCTGCGTCGTCGCCGCAGCGAGATGCCCTGCCGCTTGAGTACCCGCCAGACTTGATGATCGCTGACGTCGCCCAGCGCCGCGGCCAGCAGCGTGCCCGTCCAGGTGGCGTGACCTTCCGGCGGGGGCTGATCGAGCATCGTCAAAATGCGCTTGCGGGTGGCCTCGTCGTAACGCGCCGGCTTGCCCGAGCGGGGCCGGTCGACGAGGCCCACCAGCCGCTGCTCGGCAAAGCGCAGGCGCCACTTCGACACCCGCGACGGCGGTGTGTTGAGTTGCTGGGCGATGGCGCTGGTGGCAGCGCCGGCGGCAGCCAACAGCACGATCCGAGCTCGCTCGACCATGCGCCGTTCCGTCTTGTGAGCCTGGACCCAGTGACGCAACGTCTGCTCTTCTTCCGAACTCAACGTGATCGCGGTCGCGGGCCTGGGCATGCCCCAGCTTGTCATACTACGTAGTACTTGTGCAAGTAAGTACTAGTGGTGGTGTTCCAACACCTGTTCAGAGCAAATCTCGTCTGAGTGCTCGCAGCACTCGTGCTCAAACTGCACGGTGGTGTGGTGGATGCTAAAGCTCGACGCTAGCACTTGATTGATGCGCCTGAGAATCACGTCGCTTGCCGAAAGAGGCAAGTCGGGTATAACCGCATGACAGCTTAGCGCGTGCGAGTTTGACGACAGGCTCCAGATATGCAAATCGTGGACATCGATCACGCCGTCAACATCGCGCAGTGAAGCTTGCACCTCGTCGCGCGTCATCCCACGGGGCAGGCCTTCGAGCAGAATGTTGAGCGATTCGCGAATGATGTCCCAACCGCTCCACAAGATCAGCACACCGATTAGAACCGAGAGCAGCGGGTCGATCCAGAGCATGCCGGTGGCCGCTATTGCGAATCCGCCAACAATGATGCCGACGGACGACAAAGCGTCGCCAAGCATGTGCATGAACGCGCCGCGGATGTTGATATCGTGCTTGCTATCGGCATGCAGCGCAACCATGACGATGATATTCACGATCAGGCCGGCGACCGCCACGATGATCATGATGTCTTCTTCGACCACGCGTGGGGCCAGGAAGCGCTCGTAGCTTTCGTAAAAAATGAAAAAGGCGAGTATGACGAGGGTTAAGGCGTTGACGAATGCGGCCAGAACACCGGCGCGGCGGTAGCCAAAAGTTTTCGACTCATCGGGTGGTTTGGCTTGCAGGTAGACCGCGAACCATGCCAGCCCCAGCGCGAGAGCATCGGTGAAATTGTGGCCGGCGTCGGAGAGCAGCGCCAGGCTATCGGCGCGGATGCCTGCTGCGAACTCGACAACGATGAACGCCGCCGTTACCCACAGAGAAATCTGCAGTTTTCTGCCGGTTAGATGACTATGATCGTGCGCGCGCACGGCTCTTTTATCTTAGACGGTGCGCGGCGTCGTTCGAGGTCAAGAAGCAGAGGCGTGGACGGAAGTCCGCGCTTTCTTTCGAAATTGCTACAGGGCCCGAGGAAAGCGTGGAGTTCCCTCCACGCCCTGGAGTTTGGCCTTTCACTAGATGGGACGCGCGGTAAGCACGTTCTTGAGTTGTGAGGGATCTGAGAATGCTTGTGTCTCAAAACATTTTGAGGTATTCTTGTATCTAGTTGTTTAGCTTGTTGTGTAACTAGATTCATTTCCAAGGAGACCTCATGTCCTTCCCCACCAAACTGCAGTTGATCAAGCGCAAGGCTTCCCAACAGTTCTACGTCAACTTCCCCTCCGCCAGCGCTCAGATGCTCGACTTCCAGCCCGGCGAACAGCTCGAATGGATCCTGCTCGACCGCTCCCAACTCGTGCTCAATCGTTTGCAACCTCCGCCCGTCGAGTTGAAAAAAAAACTCCCGATCGAGTCGTCGACACCTTCTCCCGACTCTTCGCCAAAGGCCTCAACCCCCACGCCCGACAAAGCGTGAACGACCACCTCACCCGCCTCGCTCTCGGTGCCGCCGTCTGCCTCGGCCGCTCCACCATCACCGGCCTGCTACATGCCTCCGGCGAGAGCTTTCAGGACTGGAGCGCCGGCTACCGCCTGTTCTCGCAACAACGCGTCGAGCCGCAACGCCTGCTCGATGCCTCGCGCCGCGAGGTGCTCGCTCGCTTGCCGCCCGAGGCTCCCTTGGTCGTCGCCATCGACGATACACTGCTCGCCAAGTCGAGTCTCAAAACGCCCGGCGTGAGTTGGCGGCGCGATCCGCTTGGACCCAAGTTTCAGGCCAACTTGATTCTCGCGCAGCGCTTCTTGCAATTCTCGGCAGCACTGCCTCCCAGCGAGCGGCAGCAGCCGGCGCGACTCATTCCGATCGGCTTGGAACACGCGCCGACTCCGCGCCGACCGTCGAAGAAGGCCACGGACGAGGTTTGGAAACAGTACCGGCGCGAGGCTCGCAAGTGCAGCTTGACGGCCCTCGCCGCCAGGCACATCGCGCGCTTGCGCGAGGCCATGAACGCCGATCCCGGAGGCGCTGACAGAGCCTTGCACCTCGTCGTTGATGGCGCTTATACCAACCGCACGGTGTTCGGATCGTTGCCCGCCGAGGTGACGTTGATCGGCCGCATTCGTTCCGACGCCAAGCTATATCATCTGCCCCTCGAGCAGCCCGGCAAAGGCCGCAGGCGTTGTTACGGCGAACGCGCGCCGACGCCCGAGCAACTCCGCCAGGACGACAACGTGCCGTGGCAAACGGTCGAGGTTTTTGCCGCCGGCAGCCTGCACCAGTTCAAAGTGAAGACGCTCGCGCCGCTGCGTTGGCGGCCGGCGGGAGGCAAGCGGGACTTGCGTTTGGTGGTGATCGCACCGTTGGGTTATCGGCCGCGGGCGGGCTCGAAGGTGCTGTATCGCAAGCCGGCGTATTTGATTGTCAGCGATCCGAGTTTGGGGCTGGAGCAGATCGTGCGGCAGTACGTTTGGCGCTGGGAGATCGAGGTCAACTTCCGTGAGCAGAAGACGCTGTTGGGAGTCGGACAGGCGCAGGTGCGGCAGCCGGACGCGGTCGAGCGGGTCCCTCAATTTATGACGGCGGTGTATGCGCTACTGCTGTTGGCGGGCGCGAGTTGGAGCCGCCAACAGGGCGTGGACGACGCCTTGCCGCGACCGCACTGGCGACGCCGCTCGCAGCCGCAACGGCTCACCACGCAACGGCTGATCAGCCACCTGCGGGCCGAGCTTTGGGCGGACGGCGTGCAGCGGCAACATTTCTGCGGCTTGCGGAACACTTCGCAATCCAACACGAAGCTGCAGAAACTCCCAAGAGGCGCTCCGCCTGCAGCAATCTACGCTTCCGGCTAACGCCAATCCCCTATTTCCGCACCCTACCCCAAACTTCAACCCTCTTTGAACAGCCAAACTCCAGAGCGTGGACTTCCGTCCACGCCTCGTTTTCTAGACATCAATCGACTCTGCACCCGCCCGGTGTAGTCAAAGTATCAATGGAAAAATAGTGCGGGGTTCGTAGTTCGCGAAAATACGGCGCGCAGTCAGCCGGCGTCGAATGTGTACAGACGGATCGGGGTATGGCCTGCATTCCGCGGCTCGGCTGTGGCTAGATAAAGGGTGAGGGCCTTGCGATGGCGGGTTCATCGAGCATTACATGCGGAAATTGTCGATTGAAGGCGGCCATCGGCTCTCGGGGGCGATTCGGATAAGCGGGGCCAAGAACTCCGCGCTACCGGCCCTGGCGGCCACGCTGCTTACGGATGACACGGTTCGTCTGGGCAGGATTCCTAGCGTCGTCGACATCCGCACCATGGCGCGGTTGCTTGAAAGCATCGGAGCCGACGTGGCTGTCGACGGGAACACCTACACGATTCGGGCCGGAAGTGGGTTGACACCCGAAGCTCCGTACGATCTCGTCAAGACGATGCGCGCGTCGAGCCTGGTGCTCGGGCCGCTGGCCGCGCGCTGCGGGCGGGCTCGTGTTTCTTTGCCGGGTGGCTGCGCGATAGGCGCGCGCCCGATCGACTTGCACTTGGCGGGTCTCGAAAAACTGGGCGCCGCGATCCATCAAGACCGCGGCTACATCGAAGCGATCGCCCCGGACGGTGGATTGGTCGGTGGGCATATTCACTTCAAACGAGTGACAGTTACCGGCACCGAAGACTTGATGATGGCGGCGGTGCTGGCGAACGGCGAGACGGTCCTCGACAACGCCGCCCGCGAGCCTGAAGTGGTCGATCTCGCAAACCTTCTGACAAAGATGGGCGCGCAGATCGACGGCGCCGGCAGCGAGACGATTCGCGTGCAGGGAGTCGATCGGCTACATGGAGCCGAGCACGAAATTATCCCGGACCGCATCGAGACAGGGACGTTCTTGATCGCAGGCGCTTTGGTAGGCGACGACTTGACGCTCGAAGACGTGGATCGCTCACACCTTGAAGCGCTACTCGAAAAAATGGGCCAGGCCGGCTGTGAGATATCCGCGCCGAGCAAGACCACACTACGCGTGAGAGGTGGCGGCGATCTTCGAGCGGTCGATGTGACGACTCGAGAACATCCCGAGTTTCCGACCGATATGCAGGCGCAATTCATGACGCTGATGACGCAGGCGCTGGGTCAATCGAACGTCGTCGAGACCATTTTCGAAAATCGCTTCATGCACGCTTCTGAGCTGCAACGCATGGGCGCCGAAATTGAGATTGAAGGAAACCGCGCGGTCGTGCGTGGCAAGACACGGCTATCTGGCGCGGACGTGATGGCGTCGGATTTGCGAGCTAGCGCCAGCCTGGTACAGGCCGGGCTTGTTGCCGAGGGCAAGACGGAAGTTCATCGCATTTATCACTTGGAGCGTGGCTATGAACGACTGGCCGAAAAACTTTCCGGCGTCGGGGCGGCGTTCGAGCTTAGCGACGAGTAGGCGCGCCGCTATCCGCCGGGTGTAAACAAATCGCACGAAACGGCGTCTATATTCGTAGAGTTAGTGGAGGCTCGATTCCGCGATGCGACATTACTGCGTTTCTCTACTGTTGCTGGTCGTAGTTTTGCTGGGTCTATGCCTTCCGGCCGCAGGACGCTGCGAGCAGGTGGACGGGCGACTCATGCCGTTGCTGCCACCAGACACCTCGCAAATTTCGGGGTTCGATTTCGCGGCTCTGCGACAGACCGATTTGTATCGCCGCTGGGAAAATGCGCTAGGCGACAAGTCGACCGAGAATTGGGGCGATCTCATCGGAAATACTGGTATTGACCCTCGGACAGAATTGAACTCGATCGTGCTGGCAGGTTGGGCTCAAGGCGCGGACCGCAACGCGGACATGCCGTTTGTCGTATTTGCGACTGGAAGATTCAATCGTGATCGAATCGTTGAGTCGGTCACCGGCTCGGGCGCCGAGGCCCTCGAGTCGAGAGGTCTCAACGTGTATCGATTCCCGGAGCAGCGGCCCGAAGGCTCCGACGATCAGCTCAAAATTCCGGTTTACGCGATGACATTCATTGACGACTCGACCATTGTCGCGGGCGTTGTCGATCAGGTCATGGCTGTCGTTGAGCGCAACGCCGGCGTCGCGGCGGGTCTGACTGAGAAGCCGGAGTTGGTTGAGCACGCGCAGAACGTTAGCGCGCTGGGGCAGTATTGGGCGGTCTCTGAATCGACGCCGGTGCCGACCGCGTTGAACGTGCCTGACGACGTTCCAGGGCCTCAAATGCAGATCTTGAAGATTCTGAGCGACATGCAGGAGTCCGAAATCTACCTCGACGTTATGAATGGATTCGACCTCCATCTGCGCGGTGAATGTGACTCGCCGGAAAACGCCGCTGCGCTCGCTTCGGCGGTGAGAGGTTTCGTCTCGATGGGGAAGCTGATGCTGACCCCGGAAACGGGCGAGCTGGGCGCTCTATTCGAACGCATCAACGTGCTCGGCAGCGGCAACGAGATTCGGCTTGAAATTCAGCTCGACTCGTCTGACATCGACACGTTGTTTCGAGTGTTTGAGAGTACCCGCCCAGCTTCGGCCGAGACGCTCTAGGATTTTTTGCGACTTCGGCCAGAAGTGGCGAAGTAGACTTTTTTCAATAAGCGTGGCCGAATCGAAATGTGCAAACTGCAGTCCCAGAGTGGAACACTGGGATTTGATCCTCCACCCAATGGCATTCTCCCGTTTCACGGCGCCAAAGCAGCCGATCCTAATAAAAACAATTGATTATCCTTTTCGGACGCGCTAGTCTTGATTTACCTATGGCCGGACCGAACATGCCGGAATTAAGGAGCAAAGTAAATGGGTAGCTCACCTCCACGAGATTATCTTTCCGAATATGACGCGGCTTCCACGGACGACAAGTTTCCATTGATTAAAAAGTGGATGCACTCCGAGCCGTTGGCCTTGTTTGAGCAGCTTCGCGAGCGTCGCCCCGTGCTAGTGACGCCAGAATGCACCCTCGTGACGCTATTTGCGGACGTTCGCGACATGTTGCAAATGCCGAAGGTTTTCACCGTCGATCTCTATAAGCCGAAGATGGGCGTTACCGACACCGAGGAAGGCTACTTGATGGCCCATGATGACGACGCTCTGCATTATCGCGAGAAGTCGATCATGCAGGGCATGCTGAATCGCGACGACCTGCCGCGCGTGCGCGCGCTTGTGGGGGATGCAGGCAAAGAAGTGCTCGATAGCGCCGGCGGCGAGATCGAGATCGTCAACAAGTACTGCCGGATCGTACCGGCGGTCTTGGTCCAGGAATACTTCGGGCTTGACGGCGTGGACAAAACCGAGTTGATTGAGTGGTCGTATTGGAACCAGTACGATGCGTTCCATAATCAACCGTTCGATCTGAATTCGCCGGAGAAATTTCAAGAGATCGTTTCTCAACGCGAGGCCGTGGGCAAGAAGCTAGGCGAGTATATGGCGATGCTGATGGGCCGCAAAATCATCGCCGTAAAGGCCAAGCAGGCAAAAAATATTTTGCTTATCGGTTGGTACGCGGCTAAGGCTCTGATCGGCCGGTTGTTCGGTAAGAAGCCGGAGCCGGCGAAAGACGATATCGTTTCGCGCATGCTGGCTTCGACGTTCGCCAAGGAAGTCGACTTTTCGCTACTTCGTCTGGGCGCGAACGCGGGTGGTTTGTTGATTGGCGCTATCGAAACTACGTCGCAGGCGGTTTCGCAAGTTATTGAGTTCCTCGTCGAGCGGCCTGACTTGATGGCGCGTGCGCAGTCCGCGGCCAAACGCGACGATCCGGCTGAGTTCGATTCGATGGTTTGGGAGGCGCTGCGGTTCGTACCCATAAGCCCCTATTTGTTTCGGAAGGCGTCGCAGGACTACACAATTGCGAAGGGAACCGAGCGTGAAACAACTGTCAGCGCCGGCACAAATGTCCTCGCGATTACGCAATCGGCGATGTTTGATAGCTACGCCTTTGAAGACCCCGATACGTTTAATCCAAAGCGCAATTGGTATCACCACTTCAACTTTGGCTTCGCCTCACACGAATGCTTAGGGAAGTACGTGGGCATGGTGATGATCCCCGAGATGGTTCGCCAGGTCGTCCTCAAAAACGTACGCGCCGAAACAAAAATGGACTATAAGGGCACACCGTTCCCAGAGGCTTATACTCTGCGCTGGGGCTGAGTCGACTAGAGACTCTTTATGTATTCGACGAGAGCCCACTTCTTGTCGTCGTCAAGTTCCGTGCCCCACTTGTGGCCGCTGTTTAAGTTTCCTTCGAGCGAGGTGTCGAACGTAAACCCACCTTCGCTGGTAACGTAGCCAACGTTTATGGGATCGAATGAGCGGCTGCCCACCTTGAACGAGGTGACGCGATCGGCCTCCTTCTTTAGCAGTTCCCACAAGTTCGGCACGGAGCCGTTGTGTAGATATGGCGCCGTCGCCCATATGCCGTCGAGCGGCCGAGCTTTATACGAATCGCCGTCGAAGCAGCCGCCGTCGTCGCTTCGTTTGAACGACTCCGCCGCCCCCTCCCACTTTGGAATTTTTCCACCGGCCGCGCGAAGCACATCTCCCGGGGCAGCCTAAACGTTCGGCAGCAAGCTGCTCAACGGACGCTCGAGAATTACACCCAACACGGCGTTGCTGAGAATTTCGGAAGCGCACGCCGTGTCGCCAAACCGATCCAAAAGGTTGATTGTTTTCGGGTGCCCTTCTAGTGGGCCGGTTTTCCCCACGCGTGACGTGAAATTGCGAGCCATCTTCGGGTCGGTTCCAACGGCGGAAATCGGCGTCATGACGGCCTTGTATTCCGTCGCCGAAGTGATTCCGTGACAGCTCTTGCATTTTGCGCTGGTGTAGAGCTGCTCGCCCGAAGCAACCTTTGCGGGGTCGAGGGCCGGCAAACTGGTCTCCGTCCACTTCGGTGCCCGCAGATCGTTGATCCAATGCTCGAGTACGAGCAGATTCCCCTTTTCGACCGACGACGGGTAGTGTGGAATCGGTTTCCCTTCGATCTCGACGACTCCAAACACGCCAAGCACCTTGCCGGTGTTGCGGCCAAGCGGTCCCACAATTTTGGGACTATTCTTTGCGACGCCGTTCCATTGCACAACGTCGGACTGCCCAATCCCCCATAGGAACGGGTAGGAGACCGGGGCGTCCGGCTGGGCTTTGTTTTCAGGCACGTCGAGACCGAAAACCAGCACTTGGTTCAAAATTTCCCCGAAAGCGTCTAAACGCGCGAATCCGTATTCAAGATCCGAATGATTCACGTCGCGTCTGGCGGCGGATTTGGTTGCAAAGTCTTTTAGATCTTGTCGCAGCGAAGCGGGGTTTGACAGTCGCGTCGCGAAGCGCTCAAACTTTGCGTCGTCCTGTTCGGTGGCCTCCATGGCGCTGACCATGTCGTTGAAAAATCCCGTGAAGTCGGCCAGCGTGGGGGCGCCGTCGATGAGATACTGCGTACCACCGTGTTCGATGACGTTTGTATGGCACGCGGCGCAGTTGAGCCCCAGCCAGTCGTTGTTCCCACTCGAGCCCCCCCTCATGAATCCTATCGGAAGGCCGTCCGGGTTGAGGTCGATTTTCGGAAACGGGATATAGCCGTACTCCCGCATATGCGACGGATCGCTGAACAATTGCTCCGAGTCCGCGACCTCTAAAGCGAGGAACCACGAATACCGGATTAGGTGCGAGCCTTGGGCGGTGAACCAAAACCTCTCCTGAACGGATTGGCTCCAGCCTTGCTCCAGCGTGACGTAGGGGCTTTCGACCGGTTCGTCCGGCGGCGAAATCCACTCCTTAATGGTTTCGCAGCCGGTGAATACGCAGACAGTTAAGCAGAGCGCCAGCTGACACGAAATTATCTTGCCCGGTCGAAAACTGTTCATCTTAGTTCACCCTATTATCGTTCGTCGAAGCCAGGCGCCTACGTGGCTCTCGCCTGTTTTCGGAATCGTTCATGAATTATAAATCTCGTGGGCTATGAAATCAAGGTCGAATTATCGCCGTTGGTCGGCTGAAAAAACGAAAACCGGTCCGAGATGCGGGACCCTCATCTTTTGGAGCGGCGAATTGCACGGGGACGACATGCCGCGGTCGACATTTCACGAGGAAATAGAGAGTCAATGGTTTTCGCGGTGTCTAGTCAACGCCGACTTCCCGTCGGCGGCTCGCGGTAGCGCGTCCCAAATCCGTCGGCAAGCATGCTTCGCGAGTGTCTGCAATGCTTGGTCGCCTGTAACAGTAGGCCATTCATGTTTTCCTAAGAGATACATTCGCGACACCACGCGGGTGCGCTCCGTTGTCGCGGAAGATCTCGCGTTTGAGCCGCGCGCGTCAGCAAGCGGTTTCCTCGAATGGATCAATGCCTTCGAGGAAACCGCTTGCTGACGCGCGCGGCTCAAACGCAACTCACGCCGGATTTTTCCGGAACTTGCGTACTTAACTTCCTTACGGACGGACTCGGGACAGGTGCAGCGGGCATGGCAACAGGTTATTCTATTAGCAACGCGCGGAGGTTTCGTATGAGTACTCGACTACGTACAGCGGTGTTTCTGATGGTTTCCACGCTCTTGCTGGGGCAGTCACTCGCTTTTGGACAGGACACAGATAATTGGACGCCGCCGCGAACAGCGGATGGAGTTCCCGACATCCAGGGGCTGTTTACGTTTCGTACGATTACGCCGTTGCAGCGTCCTCAGGAGTTGGCTGGGAAGGAGACGCTGAGCGCCAAAGAAGCGGCCGAATTCGAGGAGTATCGCAATCGGCGCCAAAATCGCGATCTGTATAACCCAGAGGAAGGGGCTCCTTGGGCCGGTTACGCACCGAATTCCAAAGGCGGCGTCTTGTCGTACAACGAGTTCTGGTACGAGCGCGGCAAAGAGCTCACTAAGGACAAGCGAACGTCGCTAGTTGTCGATCCGCCGGACGGGCGAGTGCCGCTCAACGAGGCGACGAAAAAGAGGCTCGCGATACGGAGAGCGAAATCGAATTCAGGTTTCGGAGATTCTCATGAGGACCGTAGCCTGTCCGACCGCTGCATCATGGGATTCAACTCCGGACCGCCAATGATTTCGGGAGCCTATAACAATAATGTTCAAATTCTGCAGGTTCCGGGATACGTCGTGATTCTCAACGAGATGGTGCATAACACGCGCATCATCCCGACGGACGGGCGTCCTCATGGAAAACTTCGCCAGTGGGCCGGCGACTCGCGCGGCCACTATGAAGGCGATACGCTGGTCATCGACACCATCAATTTCAAGCGCGAGACGAGCTTGACGGGGTCAACCGCCGATACCCACCTGGTCGAACGGTTTACGCGTATCGACCCCGACACACTGCGTTACGAGTTCACCGTCGAGGACCCGAATTCGTACACTCGCCCATGGAGCGCGGTGATGCCGATGAGAAGGACCGACGGCCCGCTCTTTGAGTACGCCTGCCACGAGGGCAATTACGGTCTCTACAACATCCTCGCCGGCCAACGCAAGAAAGAGAAGGAAGCAGCAGAGGCGGCGGAGAATCAGTAGCGTCGCGCATGCTTCGGCTACAATCAGTCGGACATGGCAAAGCTGCACTTTTGGCGTCGGGCTGGAGTCTGTCTACTATTAGCGGCAGCAACAATCGCGGTAGCCGCCGGCCAAACGAACGGGTCGGTCTCAAACTCGACCGATCAAGATTGTCGTGACCTGATTCTAAACAATCGGATTACGATTATTTACGCCGACGCCCGCACAGGTTCCGCGTCGGCGACGGCCCATTGCTATGTGAAGGGGTTAATCGGTGGGTCAATCACGTTTCACGTGCAGTTACCCACATCGGGAGAGTGGAACGGGCGGCTCGTCCATCGCGGTGATGGCGGCGGTGACGGCGATCTGGATTTCAGTGATGATCTGGTAGCCCGAGGCTACGCCGTAGTCAACAGCAACACTGGGCACGACGTTGGAGCCACTGGTGACCAGTGGGCCTATCGAGACAACCGCGCCGAAGAAGATTTCGCGTACCGCGCTGTTCATTTCTCAACGAACGCGGCGAAGACCGTGGTCGAGGCTTACTACGGAAAACCGCAGGAGTTCGCCTATCACTTTGGCTGCTCTACCGGTGGGCGTCAGGGGCTCGCCGCGGCACAGCTATTCCCTTACGATTTCGACGGCATCGTCGCCGGCGCCCCCGGCCATCGCGGCATCGAACGGCGAGTTTATAGGCTCAACACTCAAAAACGCCTGTTCGCTGACAACTTTGCGGCAAACCTAGCGTTTGACGCCGACAAGGATGGAAAACAGGAAAGCCTCGCGAAAATTGAGCTGCTGGCAAGCGCCGTGCTGAGTCGATGTGACGCCGCGGATGGCATCAAAGACGGGATCGTCGAACCGCCCTTTTGCAAGTTTGATCCTCGGTCGGATCTGCCGATTTGCCCGCAAGGCACTAATGCAGAAACCTGCTTTACTCCACGGCAGATTGAATCCATCGAAGCTATCTACGACGGCGCGCGGAACAGTGCGGGCGAATTGGTGTATCCCGGCGTCGCGCATGGGACAGAGAGCCAGTGGCCGCGCATCTTCGTACCTCACGCCGGAAATAAATTCGTATCGTATGCGCTGCGCACGGGCTCCTCGCTTGCGTACTACTTTTATCGCGATGATCCCGGCCTGCTGCAGCCAGATCTGACGGACATGAAGTACGAGTTGGCCAAAGACGCGGCGTTACCGGAATGGGCCTGGTGGGAATTTGACACCGATGAATTTGGCTCGGAAGAGATGTCTGACTTCGTCGCTATCTCCCGCGGAATCGATGCCGATCTGGACCGCTTTCTGATTCGCCAAGGTGGAAAGCTGCTGATGTATCACGGCTGGGCGGACGGCATTATCCCGGCAACACCGACCCTCGACTATCACGCCGAGGTCATTTCCAAGGTATTCGATGGAGATTCAAACGCGGCGGCTGAGCACATGCGCCTGTTCATGGCGCCAGGCATGAATCACTGCCGCGGTGGGGTTGGGCCGAATGAGGCTGACTACCTAACCGCGCTCGACAGATGGGTGACGGACGGCAGCGCCCCGAAATTTATCGTGGCCCGCCATCGAACGAATGGCGCGGTAGATAACGAGCGTCCGCTGTGCCCTCATCCAACGCGCGCGGTCTACACGGGGCCGGCGAACGGCGTCAACGATTCTCGCAATTGGCGCGCGGAAAATTTCGAATGCCGTTGAACTGTTTGCTCACGGGTCGCAGAAACAGCGCACCGAGTTTTGACCTGAAAAATATCGGGGATAGAGCATTTTCAGCGAACGCCTAGCCGGTTCGTGGAGAACATTCGGAGGCACGACCATCGGGTTGTGCGGTGGCGAAGGAGATTTCTAGAATATGTTGATCTTGGTCCTGCTGACCAGTCCTCAGCAGGACCACACTCAACTCGCCCAGATAACCCTTCTCCACCGCACTTCCTGACGGTCGTGCCTCCGAATTTCATTGGCTTGATGGAGGCGCGAGCACTGTATGCGTTCGCTGAAAACGCCCGAGAAGACCAACTGCTCCTGTAGTGATATTGCCCTACCCGAACGCCTCGCTGACCGGGCGACCGTGATCGGTGATGGGCACTGGCCGACGGCTCGCGTAGAGGTTCTTCGCCGGGTCGATGCCTAGCGTCGAGAAGATCGTTGCGAAGTAGTCGGGCACCGATATGCTGGGTCCCACGGCGTGCTCACCGAGTTCGTCTGTTTGACCGATTGCTTGACCGCTCTTGAGTCCGCCGCCGCCGAGTAGCACGCTGAACGCTTCCGCCTGGTGGCCACGGCCCCCGCCGGCGTCGAATTCAGACGGACGGCCAAATTCGGTCGAAATGACGATCAGGGTGCTATCGAGTTTCTTGTGTTTCTCTAGGTCTTTGATAAGCGTCGCCAGGGCCTTGTCAAGGTCACGGATCAGCAGATGTTGCTTGACGATACCGTTGAGGTGGACATCCCAGCCCGAGCCGTTCAGAAAATTTAGGTTGAAAGAAACCTCGACGAATCGGACGCCCGCGGACACCAGCCTACGCGCCAGCAGACAGCGCTGGCCGAACTCACCGCCGTAGTCTTCGCGCAGCGATGATGCTTCCTTTTCGAGGTCGAAGACGTCCATGAAGCGCGGCCCGGCCATGCGGAAACCCTGCTCGCTGACGTCGGACTTCGCCTGCACGAGGTAATCGTCCGGACGAGCGGCTGCGTAATCTCGTCGAAGTTCGCCTAGCAACTGCTCACGGCGGCGTTGGCGTTCCAGACCGACGTCCGGTGCTCGGGTGAGTCCCGTTGGCCCAGTGCCGACTTGGGTCAGGTAGACGTAGCCGTGCTTTGCGCCCAGAAAGCCGGGGTCGCGCATGATGTTGGGATATCCCATGACGACGTACGCGGGCAGGTCGTCGGACTTTGAGCCCAACTCGTGGGAGACGATCGAGCCGACCGAGGGATAAAGAATCGTTCCGCTCGGTTTGCGGCCGGTGTGCATTAGGTTCGAGGCAGCGCCGTGTTGACTATTGATGTCATGGCTGACGGTTCGCAGCAAGACGCAGCGGTCCATCAACGGGGCCGTTTGTTCGAGGTGCTCGCAAACCCGTACGTCGCGCACCGACGTCGGAATCGAGTCGTAGTAGGAGCCGGGCTTGTTGGCTTGTGGGTCGCCGCGGCGCTTGGGGTCGAAAGTATCGATATGGCCGGCGCCGCCGCCTAGCCAGATGTAGATGCAGGCATCGGCCTTCCCGACGGGCAGCTGAGAGTCGGCGGCAACGAGTCCATTGGAGGAGGCTAAGGCCGCCGCCGCGGTGGTCCGTAGCAGGTCGCGTCGTGTTCCTTTCCAGGCTGCCATCGAGATCCCTCCTCGTTTTACGGAATGATCGAGAACTCGGGTGAGTTCACTAGTGCCCACAAGACATCTTCGAAACGCTCTCGGTAGTCCGGCTTCAGCCGGTCGGTCGGGGCGTCGCCCATTCGCACCTTGCGTTCCTCTTGCATACGGATAAGGTTTGATTCCGGGTCGAAATGGTTCGCCCACGACACTCGGGCGTCTGTTTTCTTCTCCGCGCCTTCGCTTGATTTTTCGACCGGCGGCAGGACGCGGCCGGCGAAATAGGGCGCCAAGTAAGTAACGACCATGCTCTTCTCGCCCTCGCTGGGCTCGCGCGTCAACACACGCCAGAACGTGTCGTCGATCATTTCTTCGAGTGGCCGGTCCTCTAGCGCCAGCGTAGTGAAGTAGCTGTCGTCAGATAGCCGGGTGCCGCGTGTACCGGTGGCGCCGTTGGCGAGCGCCAAGGTCTGCATGGGGGAGGGACCGTCGTCGCGATCGGTTGCCGGGGCCTGCCGTGACTGCCGCCAGCCGTAGGCTTGCATCAGGTCCACCAGCGCCTGCGCTCGCGGCAGCGCGAGAGATGGCCGATCTCGCTCGTTTGAAAGAGCTGTCAATTCCCAAGCTCGGCGTGGAACGCCCATGTTGAGAAATTGCCGAAGCGGTCGGTCGCCAAGCGGATTGAGGTTCAGCTCTTCGGAATCGAAATCTTTTCCGGCGATCTGATGCAGCGAGTCAACAATCTGCTCGGAACTCATCGTTCGCCTGGCGGGTCCTGCGAAAAGAGTCGCGGCTGGGCCGGGCGCGGCCGGATCCGCGGCGATAGGCTTGCGCTGATAAGCGTGCGATTCGAAGATGAGTTGCGAAACATGCTTGAGGTCGTAGCCGCTGCGCAAGAATTCGCGTGACAGGTAGCTCAATAGCTCAGGGTGGGAATTTTCGGCCTGCGACCAATCCTCCGCCGGCTCAACCAGCCCACGTCCCAGGTAGCGCTTCCAGACGCGATTGACCACAACGTCGGCGAAGCGTTCGTTGGCCGGGCTGACGATCAGCGAGGCTAACGCGTAGCGGGAGTCGACGTCGGTGTTCTTCGGCGGTAGCGCGGCGAGGGTGTCGTCGACGACTTGGCGGAAGGGCCAATGTGGGTCGATCGAGTCGCCTGCACGAAGATTGACTTCGACGAATGGCTTGCGGCCACCCTCGACGAGTGGGACTGTAGCGCTTTCAGGCAGCGTGAGAGCTTTGCCTTCGAGCATCGCCGCCATGCTGAAGAGGTCTTTCTGCTTGAACGGATGGAACGGCGCGTCGTGGCAGCGAGCGCACGAGAGCTTATTTCCGAGAAATGCTTGCGAGAGAATGTCGGCCTTCGCGGCCATCGCAGCCTCATTCAGACTGGCCATGCCGAATCCGCGCGGGGCGCCCTGGTAGAGGCTGCCCTCCATTTCGATCACTTCCACGACGAGCCGATCGAACGAATGTCCGTCAAGGAAAGCTTGATGTAGATACCAGCGGAACGGCCCCGTGTTGTTTAGGTCGGGCTTGAGGATTCCGGGATTCTCGGCGAGAACGTCTTGCCAATAGCTGACCCAATGGTCGGCCCAACCCGGCTCATCGAGAAATCGCCGAATCGCGCCGGAGCGCCTGCTTTCCGGAGCGTCCGCCAGATACGCGCGGATCTGCTCGCGCGAGGGCAAGAGCCCCACGGTGTCAAGCGATAGTCGGCGCAGGAACTCGAGACCTGAAGTTAACTCGGTGGGCCTGAGTTGCGCTTCGGCGGCGCGCGCGGCAATGAAGTGGTCGATATCGTTGATAGCGGGCCAGTCGGCCTCGAGCGGCGGAACCGTAGGGGCGGGCTGGGCTTCGACCCACTCGCGGACCTTCTTGTGACGTTCGCGCCATTCCGCATCGACCTCGTCGTCGACGGCTCGCCTGCGATCGAGGTCGCCCTGGTGGTGCCGCGCTCGCGCCTGCTTGGCATAAGGCTCCCAGTCACCGTCGGTTAGCAAAGGCGCCTTGTCGCCACCTAACAACCGATCGACCTCGCCGCTACGCGCGTAGCTAACCGCAAGCTCACCCGGGAACGGCGCAAGACCCTTGCCACCGATCACGGCTGTGAGTACTAACGTGTGCTCGCCGCCGTCAAAGTCGACTGTTGCTAGCTCATCCTGGTGGGCCGGTGGAGCCGGACGCACGGGATACTCAGCGGTCGACGCCTGAGGCGGCAGCAAGGCATTGCTGTCTTTACTCGGGGTCTGCGCCTTGGTCGTGAGCAGGGGCCGCCCATCGATCGAAAACTGAGCGAGGCCTTTCGAGCGTAACCGGAAACGGTACTGGCCGGCAGGAAAGGTTTTGGAGATCGAAGCTTTCAGCGTGAACGGTACCGAACGGTCGAGGGGAAGCGCGTTTCGGCTGAACCGGGTCGGAATGCGAACGAAGCCGAAGGCGGGTTCGCTATAGGCGGAGATTGGAACTTGCGAGCCGGGATCCAGCCACTGCGCTTCTTCAAGACCTTCGAAAAGCTCGACAGTGACGGGGCTTCCGGAGCTCGAGATTGTTGCGGCCGCGGGTGCGGCCATACTCGGCGCGGTCGCAACTGCCGCCAGCAGCACGACTGACGCTAGGAATGCCGGGCTGAGACGCGGTTTGTTTGCTTGTCTAATCGCCATTTCTGTCACCTTCGGACACGGGTTCACCCATGATCACTGTAGCGCTCGCGAGAAGATACCGCAATCGCGAGTGCTGGGTCAGACAGCCAAGACACGGCCAACGAGGGATGGTCAGTGCGAAGGTTTCACTATGTTACGATCGGCGGCTGATGCGGACCCGAATCGGGATTGTCGGGGCGGGCGGCGTTGCGGACCGCATCCACCTACCGGCGTGTAAAGAGGTGTCCGACATCGAGGTCGTCGGAATTTGTGATCCCAACGCCTCAGCGCGTGACGGCGTGGCGCGAAAGTTTGGCGTGTCCCGAGCCTTTTCGGGGCTCGATCAACTGCTCGAGCAAGTTCGGCCGGACGCGCTGATCGTCGGCACTCCACCAGCCACGCACGTCAATATCTGTACACAGGCGCTAGAGTTTGGAGCGCACGTCTTTTGCGAAAAGCCATTTATGTCCACCGTGAAGGAAGCCGACGAAATCATCGACCTTGCGAAGCGGCAAAACCTTCTCTTGCGGGTCAACAACCAGTACAGGTTCATGACGTTCTACGCCGATACGAAACGCCGACTATTGGCGGGCGAGTTCGGCAGGGTCTTCTACATCCAGTGCTGGCAGCAGATGTTTCAGCCTCCCGAAAAGGAAACGAACTGGCGGAGTCAGCTAACGCAGTATCTTCTGTACGAATTCGGCACCCATGCACTCGACTTGGTTTCGTTCTTCTTTGATGCGCTGCCGGTTTCGGTAAACGCGAATATGCCCCGCGCCCGACCCGAATACGAAGCGGATGTTTTGGTGCAGATGAGCATGCGTTTCCCCGAGGAGCGTCTGGCGACGTTTTCTTTCAACCGCGTCAGCCACGCCCCGCAAAAGTATCTCGAGATGCGGCTCGACTGCGAAAAGGCATCGCTGCGCATTTCGCTTGGCGGCGTCGCGAAGGTGAGCGTCGAGTGGGTTGGCAACGCCGGACGTTTCGTCACCAACTGGGGTTTGCTTAAGGGAGGACAAGCGCGCGCTGAGGTCGACGAACGTCCGACGACCTACTGCTCATCACGTCGTGGCGAGTTTGCGACAGCGACGGCAAGGCACCTTGAACGCTTCATCGAGGAGATGCGTGAACCCGTGCGCCCCGTCGAAAACGCCCTTCACGCGCGAGAGATTTTACGCATAGTTTTTGCGGGTTACGAGAGTGCCGGCAGCGGCGAGACAGTCTGGCTGGGCGCACCGCAACAGGCCTGATTCAGAACGTCGGGCTTAGACTCGAATAGTTATTAATGCTGCGGGTAGGCATTGACGGGGGCTGCTGGGCAAACCGGCGGGGCTATGGGCGCTTTTTGCGAGAGTTGCTCAAGGCCTTGGCCCGTAGGGACGACAGCATCGAATACACCATTTTTCTCGATTCCGAGGCCTGGAAGTCGTTCGATCTCCACGAAAGTATACGCGCCGAGCTGGTCAAGACGTCGAGTCGCGTCGGCGGGGCTGCAACGGCTGCTGGCAGGAGGTCGTTTCGAGATGTACTTCGAATGAGCGTCGCGGTTGCGCGCCACGATTTCGATATTTTTTTCTTTCCTACTGTCTACTCTTATTTTCCGCTCGTGCGACCTACCCAGATTTTGCTCGGGATCCATGACACGATCGCTGACCGCCAGCCGGAGTTTGCTTTTGCATCAAAAAGGGAATTTCGCTTTTGGAAATGGAAGGTTCGGCTGGCGCTAGCCCAAGCTGACTTGGTCTTAACGGTGTCGGACTATTCGCGCCGATCGATTCAGGAACACTTCGGCCTCGGTCGCGAGCGGCTTCGGGTTATCGCCGAAGCGGCATCATCGCGGTTTCAGCCAGACGGCACGGTGAATCAAGACGAACCCTACGTCCTCTATGTAGGAGGCATCAGCCCCAACAAGAACCTGCTGATGTTGATACGCGCGTTCGAGAGAGTCAAGCGCGAATTTCCACGGCTACGCCTTATCCTGGCGGGTGATCACTCCGGCGATGGCTTTAAGTCTTGCTACCAAGAGCTGACACAAGAGATCAGGGCCCGCAAACTGGAGACGGACGTAGTCTTCACCGGCTTTGTGCCAGATCACGATCTTCCAGCTCTCTATAGCGGCGCTTCGGTGTTTGCTTTTCCGTCCCTTGATGAAGGGTTCGGACTACCCGTATTGGAGGCGATGGCTTGTGGCACGCCTGTTGTGGCGAGCACCGGAAACGCGCTCGAAGAGGTGGTTGGGGACGGGGGAGTTCTGGTCAACCCTCTCAACGAGGCTGATATTGCCCGGGGGCTCAAGGAGGTGCTTGGCGATCCCGCGAAGGCTGACGAATTGCGAGGCAGATCTCTACGTCGAGCGAGCGAGTTTTCTTGGGACCGCTCGGCCGATCAGATCGTTAAGGTATTCCACGAAATGTCGGGTCGGTCGTGATCGAAACGCCAACGGCGTCAGTCGTGTTGCCAATGTGCCAGGCCACGGATTGATATGACGTTCGTTTGTCCGATTTGCAAGGGGACGTTGGCTAAAGAACGGGAAGCATTCCGTTGCGAGGCCTGCAGCCACGACTTTCCCGTTGTGTGTGGCATCGCGGATTTCCGGCTGTGGCCCGACCCCTACATAGGCATGCGGGAGGATCGAGAAAAAGGAGAGCGTCTTCGCGAGGCGGCCGAGACCCGCAGCTTCGAAGACTTGCTGACTCACTACTACGACATCACCCGAGAAGCTCCGCCGGATTTGGCGAAGAACTGGATTGCACATTCAATGGCCGAAGTGTCGATCGCTCGCTTCGCGCTGCAAGAGTCGGGGCTCTATGGCGAACTGAGCGGGGCTAGGCTTCTCGATCTCGGATGCTCGACCGGCGGCTTGCTGATCAGCGCGGCGGACCGCGCACGGGAACTGGTCGGTGTTGATGTCGCGTTTCGCTGGCTTGTGGTCGGGCAGACTCGTCTGCTCGATGCGGCGGTATCGGCGACTTTGGTGTGCGCCAACGCGGAAGCTCTGCCTTTTGAAGATCATTGCTTCGACGCCCTAACAGCTCACGATTTGATCGAACATCTGAGAGAGCCGGCGACGGCAATAGCCGAGGCCCGCCGCGTGTCGATCGCAAACGCGCAACATGTTTATTCCACGAACAACCGCTACTGCCCCTTGTCTGATCCGCACGTAAAGATTTGGGGCGTAGGCTATCTGCCGCGTCATTGGCAGGCTGACTATGTCGCGTTTCGGAGGAAAGACTTGCGTCGATACTCAATTCGTCTTCGAAGTGCCTCGGAACTCAATCGGATGTTTCGCGCCGCGGGCTATGCCGCTGTGAAAACCCGAGCCGCTGCGCTTATCGCGCCGCACCGTGATTCGCGATTTTTGCAACGGCTGCTAGCCGCCTACAACTGGTTGCGGAAGATTCCTCTTATTGCAGGATTGTCAGCTCTGGTTGGTCCGCGCCTTTGGGTCGTGACGCGCCGCTAGGAGTCTGTTTCCAGGGCTTTGAGCTCAGCAAAGCTTTCGCTAGTTGGATCGGTTGGTAGGTGATACTCGACCACAGGAAAACCTCGCTCGTACACCAGCATTCCTTGGCCGCTACAGCCTTTCGCAAGGCATCTGCTTCTTTCGAGCGCCAAATTTCAGTAAAACTTTGCTCTCTGAAATTTCCCAGCGGTGGATGCGTTTCGCAAACGCCAACATCGCCGTTCGAATACACAACTCCGGTTAAACGGCCCGCACGACACGGTACGACTTGGCGCTGCTGTTCCGCGGTCGAGGTTTTGGCAATCTGCAACATCGGTTCAACGATAGAGCCATAACGCCCTTGTTCGCGAGGCTGCCAGAGATTCTGTACGTACTTGTATAGTTTCCGATAGTCCGCCAGCCCCGGCGACGTCAGAGCTGGATTCTTGCGGTCGCCGCGTATCATCCCAATGCTGTGGTGCTCGATCGCCGGACAACGCTCATACAGATAGCCCGAGAGAAGTTGGACTTCGTCCACGTTGTCCGCGGTGACGGTTGACACTGCATGGATGTGCAATCGCGGCTCGCGTTCTTTCATTTCAACGAGGGCGTCGTAGGTTTTCGTTACACGCTCAAAAGCGTCTTTCATACCGCGGAAGGCGTTGTGGAAGGCAGGCATGCCGTCGAGAGACAATTCGACTGCAAACAGATCCAACTCGGGATACCGGAAGACACCCTCGAGTGCTTCGATTGTCCGCTCGGTAAACGAGCCGTTTGTCGGCACGTAAATCTGCTTGACGCCGTTGGTTTCGATAAACAATCCGCAGATCTCGGCAAATTCCGGCCGCAAGAACGGCTCGCCGTCTGAGATATTTAGATATTTAGATTGTCTAGCTTGCCCAGATTTTTCGAGAGCGCGCGTAGCTCGTCAAGCGTCAGATCGTCTTTCCGGTTGAGGTTGCGCCAGTAGAAACAGTGCTCGCAGGTCTGATTGCAAATCGAATTGATGAAAAGGATCAGGAAGGGTGGCGTCGGCCGACGCCAGGGCACGCGATGAACGGCGCTGAGCCATGCGTGTCGCACTAGCCGTTCCCAGATTTGCACTGCTATCTATTGTAACGAGACCGTTGAAATCGGACCCTCTCGAGAGTTTCGGTGGCACGCGCGTAAGCGAGTGCGTTGGGGTACGACGTTCGCCCCATAGACAGAACTTGGTCCTACTGACAAATCCGTACCAGGGCCAGTTGGCTAAACCGGCCCTTCGCCTCCGCACTCGCTTACGCACGCGCCACCGACTGATCGTCGCCGTCATAAGGTAGGGATTTGGATTGCAAGAAGCGGAGTCCGGTATCAGCCGCGGACTAAGGAAACAAAGGGCATTTGCTATACCAATCCTATGCGGCTACACTGTAGCGAGTCTTAGGCCCAGTGGGGGCTCAAGCAAATCGTCCATAGAATCAGGAGGTCCGACACGTGAACAAATTAGTTGTGTGCATTCTCTTCGCGACCGCCACCATATTCGGTCAGTCCACTAGCGGTGAAATTGCCGGTAGCGTTACCGACCCAACCGGCGCGGCCGTCCCCGGGGTGATGATCACCTTTGTCAATGAAAACACCGGCGAGGTGAAGACGGTCGAGTCAGGCGCCACTGGTTCCTATCTCGCGACCCTACTGCCGGTTGGCAGCTATCAAGCCTCGGTCCAGGCCGATGGCTTCCGGACTGTCGAAAGCCCCGGAATCGCACTATCGGCGTTGCAGAGCTTGCGCGTCGACTTTGTGCTGGAACTCGGACAAGTTACCGAGACGGTAACGATTACGAGCCAAGCCCCGCAGGTCGATACACGCTCGACGCAAATCGGCATGACTGTCGATGACCGCCGCATCAAGGATCTTCCGCTAAACGGCCGCAATCCGCTCGATCTCGTCCGGTTAGTCCCCGGCGTCACGCGCGTCAGGACTACCATCCGCCCGTCATTCGGCCAACAACAGATGAATATCAACGGCGGCCGCCATTTCTCGGTCAACTACCTGCTCGATGGCGGCTCGATGAGTTACTTCCACCGCAGCCAGGGCCTTATCTTGCCGCCGCCCGACGCCGTGCAGGAATTCCGCGTCTCAACGACCGGCGTCACCGCCGAGTATGGACGCGGCTTCAGCGTCATCAGCGCTGTCACACGTTCGGGAACGAATGAGTTTCACGGCAGTGTTTGGCACTTCCTGCGCAACGACGCCCTCGACAGCCGCAACTTCTTCTCGCGCACCGTCCCGAAGCTCCGCTTCAACCAATTCGGCGGGACCGTTGGCGGCCCGATCATTAGGGACAAATCCTTCTTCCAGTTCACCTACCAAGGTCAGCGCATCCGCGAAGACCGTCTCAGAACCGCATTCCCGGCGACCCAAGCCGAACGTGTAGGGGACTTTTCAGGTGTGGGCCCAATCACGAATGCCGACACCGGCGACCCGTTCATGAACAACATGGTGCCTGCCAGCCTTATCGATCCGGTGGCGACGTTCATGCTTGACGGTTGGGTGCCGTTTCCCGATCGCCCAGACGGCAGCTTCGTAACGCAAGTTAGCCAGCCAAGCGACGACAACCAGTACCTAACACGCGTTGATCACAATCTGAGTGACCGCAACAAGATAAACTTCCGTCTCTTCTACGATCACAACGAGGGCGCTGACCCGCTTCGGAACTCGGACTTCATCAACTACGGCCCGAACCCGCGCTTCAACCGGATGCAGACGTACACCGTCGAAGACACGCATTTGATCACGCCAACGCTCGTCAACACGGTTCGCCTCACCTACACGCGGTTTAACTACCAAGAGAGCATTCCATTCGACGACGACTTGGCCGACTTTGGCGCGACGGATTTCAACCACGCCGGCGGCGTCGTCAAGTCGCGGCCGCTGGTCACGATCACCAATCGTTTCGGGTTAGGACCCGGCCGCCATCGCCAACGCCTCTCGCAAAACTATGCCCTGTCGTGGAACATGAGTTGGATCAAAGGCAACCACAACTTTAAGTGGGGTCTCGACACCCAACGCAATCAGTTCCTCTATCGCGACAACCGCGCTACGGGTAGCGAGTGGCAGTTCACGGGCAACCGCACCGGGCTTCCGATGGCCGATTTCGTGACCGGTAGAGCGCGCCGCGTGCGCCAGGCATCGCCCATCGAATTCGACCACCGTTATATCCAGTCGGGAATCTTCTTTCAAGACAGCTTTAAGATTCATCGCAACGTCACGATGACCTTGGGTGTTCGTAACGAGTTCTACCCGCGTTGGAAAGAGCAGCAAAACCAGCAAACCGCCCTTGTCCCCGGCGCAAGTTCGCAATTCATTCCGGACGCGCCCCCGGGACTCCTTTGGTTGTCCGACTCGCAGTTCCCGTACCAAAACACGATGGTGAACATTGCTCCGCGTTTCGGCATCGCCTGGGACGTTTTTGGTGACGGCCGCACATCCGTTCGCACTAGCTATGGCATCTCGTACGATCCGCTTACGGCGGAGATGGCCGGTGGCGTTCAGGCGCTTCAGCCGTTCGGCGCGTCAGTCGATATCAACGGGCCCCCGGCGCTCTCGGCGCCGTTCCGGGGACGCTTCAACCCATTCCCGTTCGTCTTCGATCCGAGTGACCCGAACTTTGTCTTCCCGGTCACCATCCCGAAGGCATTTGCTCCGGGGCTTCGCAACCCGTACATGCAGACGTACAACTTGACGATTCAGCAGCAGTTAACCGACAACTTGATGGTCGAAATCGCGTACGTCGGAAATGTGGGGCGCAACCTGACCTATAACCGCCAGCAGAACATGGCAATCTTTGGTCCGGGTGCGACAGGCCGAAATACTGACGCGCGGCGCATCTTCCCCGGTTACGGCAGCATCGGCGAACTCAACAGCGGAGCCAACTCGGGCTACAACAGTCTTCAGCTTCAGGTGCAGAGGCGCTTCAGCCGAGGGCTCACATTCCAGGTGGCTTACACCTACGGGAAAGCCATCGACGAGGTTCTCACCAGCGCGTCGTTTGCCACGGTTACCCAAAACGGCCTGCAAGACCCGAACGATCGTTCGAAAGAGAAAGGCCGCGGCGACTGGGATATCCGGCAACGCTTCGTCACCTCGTTCTTGTATGAAATCCCCGGACCCAAATCCGGGGTAGCCAAGAGCGTCTTCGGCGGCTGGGAGCTAGGCTCGATCATTACCTTGCAAGACGGACGCCCGTTCCATGTCGACGCCGGCCGTGACCGTTCGCTAACAGGTGTACGTCATGACCGCGCTGATATCGTCGGCAACCCCGAATTGTCATCGGACCGTACGCGCGGCGAGCGGGTGCGCGAGTGGTTCAACTCGGACGCCTTCGCCTTGGCGGCCGTGGGGCAGTTCGGCAACTCCGGACGCAACTTCATCGAGGGGCCGGGCTCGGTCAACTGGGATATTTCGTTGCGGAAACGCATTTCGATCACCGAACGCCACGTGGTCGACTTCCGCGTCGACTTCTTCAACC
The DNA here is from genome assembly GCA_965247305.1 of Bryobacterales bacterium. Taxonomy (GTDB): domain Bacteria; phylum Acidobacteriota; class Terriglobia; order Bryobacterales; family UBA6623; genus CATQHP01. The sequence goes on from OZ252030.1 coordinate 2,473,693, forward strand.
TGGCCAACAAGCCCAACTTCGGACAACCGCGAAGAGGCAGCGCCACCGACCGCCGGCTGGGTCGCATCACCAGCGCCGGCGCCGGCCGCATCGGTCAGGTCTCGCTGAAGTACTCCTTCTAAAAAACCCCTTCAACCAAAAGGGGGCGGGCAAAATGCCCGCCCCCTTGAACCACGGACCGAAGGTGTCAATGAACGGGCTTCATCTGAGCCGCGCCGCCTCGGGAGTGGCAAGGGTTGCGCACAAGACATAGGCCGCGCGATTCGCACCGGACTTGAAGTTTCATGTGCGCGCTCGCCTTTGCATCTGAAGGACCTTGACACGGGTATTATCCTGTAACCGTGAAGCTGGGCGATCGCACGAAAGAAAGGAGATAGCAGAGACCGTTCCACTACGGCCTCGCGCGCGCGATAGCGTTTTCCGGCCACCAGCGGCCAAGACCGGCCAATTCGACGTTCGAGATGCGTTCGTTCAACACTATCGTGGCAGGACAGAGATTGAATTTTCAGGTTAGTCGCGCCACCGGCCGGCGCCGGATCGATCAGGGTTGAGACTTTTGGTCGTTGGTCCGTGTGAGCGCTTCGTGGAAGCAGTGGACGCAATCTTGCGATTGCGGCACCGTTGCTTGCGTTCGATTGGTGCTTTTTACACTAGCGAAGCTCGAAGTTCAGACAATCTTCACTTACGAATGTTACCTGTACAAAGAGGTCATCCGAGCTGCATCTTGGTAACTTGATAGTAATGGGGGGGATCCTACGGCGCCGGTGGAGTTGTGCGCTCACGACCGTGCTGCTTCTAGCGCTATTCGGCGGAGTAAGCGGCTCCGCGCTGGCGCAAACTGCATCCGCGATCGTCGGCCAAGCTGTGATCGCCGGGTCCGATCAGGAGCGCTACGGCGCATCGGGCGTCACTGTCGAGTTGCAGTCCGTCACAGACGTTGACCCGGAGGGCCCGGAGCCTCCCAGTGCACAAACCGACAATCTTGGAATTTTTCGATTCGCGGATCTTGCCGAGGGCTGCTACATCGTTGTCGGGGAATCGCCAGGCATGCGCGGTCAAAGTGAAATTTTCTGCCTGCCGGGCGAGGAAACCCCGCTCCGCATCGAATTCGAAATGGAGGTCGAGATCGTAGTTGAAACAGTCGACGTCACCGCGGCCGCAATCGAAATTGACCCCACTGAAACGTCCTCATCAGGCTCGGTGGGCGTCTCCACGCTAGACAACGCGCCGAAGGCCAACCGCAGCGTCGAAGACGTGATGCCATTGATCCCTGGGGTCCTGCGTGGCAGGGCCGGTGAGATCAACATGAACGGCGTTCGGGCGTCCCAGAGCGGTTCGCAGATGAACAACGTCGACGTGACCGACCCTGTCGTGCGAACGTCCGAAATCGCGCTGCCTCTAAGCGTCGTATCGAGCGTCGAAGTCTTGTCGACGCCTTATGATGCCCAGTACGGCGGGTTTGCTGGCGCCGTATCCACCGTGCAAACGAGGCCCGCCAATCTAGATAAATTCAAACTCGACCTCCAAAATTTCACGCCCCGTATCAGGCGACGCGACAACGCCATCATGGGCATCGAGTCGAGCACACCGCGTTTGACGATCAACTTCCCTATTAAAGAAGGCCGGATTGCACTCCTCCATGCAACGGAATATCAGTTCGTCCGCGCCGATCAAGAGGACGCCAATCTGCCGGTGCTCGAACGCGATGTCGCCCGCGAGTCTCTCACGGTTTTCAACCAAGTGGACGCGAAGATTACAGAGCGCAATCGGGCCACGTTTAACGCACTGATATTCCCCGAGAAGCTCAGTTTCTTCGGCTTGAACGCATTCAATACGCAGAATTCGACCCCGGACCTCAGGAGGCGTGGAAAGCTGTTCACCATCCGGGACACCCAGGAGATGATCGGGGGCGGCTTGTTGCTTTCGACTCTTTCGTACCAAGACCTCGACAACAGCGTTCTGCCCCGCTCTCACGACCCGTCAATCATCGGCCTTGAGCGAGCAACCGGCGGCTTTTTCAACCGCCAACGCCGCAACACGATTCGACGTCGGCTTACCGAGCACTACAACTTCAGTCCATTCGACGCTGCTGGAAGGCACCTGTTCAAATCCGGCTTCGCCATCGGCCAGGAATCCTACAGTGGCGACCAGACATTCAACCTAGTCACGTGGCTAGGCATCGGCGACCGCAAGGTTTCAGAATTGCTCTATTCGTCGCCCTCGACCGTGCGCGGAACTCGCCGCGACGCAGCCGTCTTCGTGCAGGACAAATGGAACATTTCCGAGGCCCTGACGCTCGACCTAGGGCTCAGAGCCGAGCGCGATTCCATCGCTCAAGACTGGAACCCATCTTATCGGGCAGGCTTCGCCTATGCGCTTGGCGGAAGCGCACGCACCGTTTTCCGTGGCGGAGTCGGCCTCTTTATAGACCGCATCAGCCTGATCGTGCCCACATTTTTGCAGCTTCCAGAGCGAACGGAGAACTTCTTCGACATCGACGGAAACTTGCGGGAGTCCCGCCAATTCAACTCTCGTGTCGACGGCAAGATACAAAATGCCAAGAGCTTAGGCTGGAATCTTCAAGTTGACCATCGAGTCATTGAAGACCTCTTTCTGCGCGTCGGATATCAGCAGCGACGCACCAAACGCAACTTCTTAATTGACCCACTAGAGTCGGCTACCGAGAACTTCCTCAGCCTCAGCAACACCGGACGCGACCACTATCGCGAATACCAGTTCACGGTGCGCTACCGCCTTGCGGGAACCGGCCATATCACGTCGTCGTACGTTCACTCTTCTTCAGTCGGCGATCTCAACGACCTAGGATCCTTGTACGGCCCGACTCCGTCAGCGTTGATCCGCTTCAACGAGCGTGCCCCGGTACAATTCGACGTCCCCAACCGCCTACTTACGTGGACCGAGTTTGGAATCGCCGGTGGCGTGAGAGCCATCCCCGTATGGGAAATCCGCAGCGGATTTCCCTACTCAAACACGAACGAATTTCGTGACTTCGTCGGTCCTCGCAACCGATCGGGACGCTTCCCGATTTACAACTCGATCGACTTACAAGTCACAAAGAACCTGGCGTTCAACTTCAAGGGAAAAGAGCGCCGTTTCCGCACGGGGATTCGGCTCTTCAACCTGCTCAATACGTTTAATCCGCAAGACCTCCAGTCAAACCTCGACAGCGCCGCATATGGCACGTTTTACCGCGGAGTGCGCCGGAAAATCCGAGCCATATTTGAGCTGGGCTACTAGAGCGTTTTTGCCGAACGCATAGACCGCACACCAGTGAAATTCAGTGGCGCGACCGTAAGGAAGCGCGGTGGCGCAGGAGATTTCTGGAACAAGTTGAACCGGGTCCTGCTGATCAGTCCTCACAAGTACCGGACACAACCCACCCACTTCACCCTTCGACGACGCTGGTTGTTCACGAACGGTCTACGAGTTCGCTAAAAATGCTCTGGTCCGAATATCTCAGCACCTGACGGGCTAGCCCGCATTTCTCACCACCTGACGGCGAAAGCACGCGATAGGTGCGCCACTACTTCGTTACGCTCGATCGCGAGTGCTCGACGGACTGTCAAGTACGCCTCCGCGCGCCAACCTTCGCGCGCCTCGTACTGACGCACCTCGCACGCACTTTCGCTCGCCACGTGGTGAGAAATGCGGGCTAGTCCGGCAAGCTGGCCGCGAACTCGCCTAACCGGCGCCAATACTCGTCGCCCGCAACGCTGATCAGATTGTTGTGGCCCGATCCTGCAACCCGCCAAAATCGCTTTGGCTCGTTCGCCGCCGCATGAAGCCGCGGACCGTGCCAGTAGCCCACAACCTCATCGTGCTCGGCCTGCATCACGAATACTGGGCAGTGAACGGCGGGTAACTTTCGCTCGTTAGCGAACTTATCCCACGGCAAAAGCCGCAGCCTAGTGATTACTTGGAAAACCGAAACGTATCCGCCCTCAATGATCAGCCCGCCGACTGGCACGCGAGCAGCCAGGTCAGTCGAGGGCCCGCTGCCCATCGAGCGCCCATAGACGACAATGCTGTCGGAGGCAACACCTCCCGGCCCTGTGAGATAAGCATATGCGGCATCGATCGCGGCCGTAACGGACTGCTCGGTACTGTTGCCGGGGCTGCGCCCGTATCCCGGAAATTCATACGCCAACACCGAAAAGCCACGCCTCGAATACTCTTCGAGCAGCGGCAGAACAAGCTCGAGATCCTCACCGTTGCCGTGGCTGTGGAGCAGCGTGTAACGCGCCTCGGGGTTAACAAGATGCAGGGCTTCGACGTAGCCACCGTCGTCCAGCGGGAGCCGAATCAATCCATCGATCGAGTAGTTGTTGGCCGGCAGCGGAAACATCATCGAGTCCGACAGGAATAGCCCGACCAATGCCAGCACGACGTAGAGCGAGCCAAACGCCAGCAGCAATGTCTTGAGAACTTCGACCACCGAGCCCCGAATTATAGCGGAGATCGCTTAGCAGTCCGTGGTAAAAGTCCCGTAGGTCGCGCGGCGGGCAATTGTGGCTGCTACGCCCCAGGCACTTCGGCAGCGGCGGCAGTGCTCGGCGCGACCGTCTCCATCAACTCCAGCAGTCGACGGCGTACCGGCTTCATCAGAGGCAGGCCGGAAAACCGAATCAGCGTGGAAACGAGCCGTACGCTCTGCGAGTGCAGAACCCGCGTTCGCGCCTGATCTTCCGACTGATCGTAGACCCAGTAGAGAATCACACCCATGTGGTAAAGCCACACCAGTTCCGGCAGACGCGGGCCGAGGTCCGTTGGAATGCGCACGCCCGACCCTTCGAGCGCCCGCCTAAAGTGCCCGACTGTCGTGGCGCGAATGTGCAACGTCTCCTCGCTAAACGGCGACAGCGGATTTTTCGGATCAGCCGCGTGTCCGAAAAGGGCTCCGAGGAACTTGCGGTTGGGGGTCATGTAGTCGAGGATCAAGCGGCTGACGCATTCCAGCCGGGCATCGAGGCCCTTCGTTGTTTCGAGCTGCTCGACGATGTCGGCCGTCGTATTCGCCTCAACCTCTTCGTAATAGGCGATTACGATCTGCTCTTTCGCTCCAAAGTAATAGTAGGGCGCTCCAGTGGCGACGTTCGCGTCGGAGGCGATCTGCCGCATGGTCGTGTCGCCGAAACCCTGCTCGCGGAACAGCCGCATGGCGCTCGCGTAAATCCGCTGCTTGGTTTCTACGGCCTTGGGGGTAGTCTTTCTAGCCATTTTTTAAAGTGGCCGAGCGCCCCGGTTGGGCGCTCGGTCTGCCATCTTCGCTTCAATCAGCCGGTCTGCGGCAGCGTGACCGGAATGTGCCTCGGCCTCGGCGGTTGCGGCGTCTGACCCTTGCGAATTTTTGAGAATACAAACAAGTTGAAGAAATGCATCGCTCCGAGGACAAGCAACACAAAGCCAATCTTATCGCTTAGCATCTCCATCGCTACGCGCAGCCCCGCGAGGGTCTCCTCGCTCTTCATGGTCAGAGTGATGTACCCCGCGTTGATCAAATAAAATCCGACCACCAGAAGGTGGTTCACGGAATCGGCTAGGTCTTCGTTGCCGCCAAAGGCATCGACGAGAAACGTGCGCCCGCGTAGGCGCAGAGTTTTCGCCACCCAGACTGTAAGCGCAATGCTGACAGCAAGATAGGCGAGGTAGGTAAAAACGTTAGTCATGGTTGGCAGGCTCCCTTTTAATTTTTTTGAACACGTTCAATACTGTTATACTACGATCTCCACTGGCGTGTCAACAGTTTTTTGAACATGTTCATAATTTTTTTGAACGGGACCCGGAGAGCGAGTCCGTGGCGGTGGAGGCTACGGAACTAGGAGTTCGACTGCGAGAGCACTTTCGGAATGAGAGTAGACCGGCACCGGAGAGATACGGTGGGTGCTCGCAGCGAAGAAAGAACGTCGACTCGGAGGTCGACGTCGCCCGTCATCAGAGGCGCGCTCCACAATTGGAGGTCTTTGGTGATTGAGAAGATGCTCTAGCTGTTTCTTGAGAAAAATCAGCAGCGCATAGGTCGCACCCCGACCCTAAACTTCTGACTTCTTGGCGGAACCATCGATGTCGTATTTCAGGCATTCGAAACGATAGAGCCGCCCGTGTCTGACACGAGTTGTACGAAACCGCCTAAGGCAACGACGATTGCCTCAGGCGGTTTCTCGAAATGCGAACTGCGCTACGTGCGGGATTCACAAGGCCCACGAGCCGCCGTTGTACTAGTTGCCGCGCCCCTCGAACTGGTATCGGATCAAAGATCGGTGGGTCATTAACGAGCGGCACGAACGGGGGGGTTCCAAGCAACGTATTTTCAAGTCTTAGAACACATTGCTTGTTCGGTCCATCCCATTGGGCAACGAATCGAATCCTATATGTGCCAGCGCCTTCATCCTCAAGCTGGACTAGTGGCCGGCCGCCTCCAATACAGCGAAATCTCGAGCCGTCCAGTTCAGTTGCGGTGTTCGGGATGATGCCTGTTGCGGGCTCCCCTGGCCCCGTCGTATACGACTGATCGCCATTCTCCGGTATCAGTTCTGTCATTCCAGAATTATCCAGCAACTGGTCGAACCGCTCGATGCAGTCGGCCGCCAAATTTTGCGCCGCCGCCACGGTCGGCAGAAGCATAATCAACAGCCCAAGATAGACAATTTGTCTTTTCATTTGACTTCCTCCAATGAAAACTATCTCTGCGCCCTGATCGACAAACGTCATCAGGACCAGGTAAGTACTACTACTATCAATAATCAGTCGTAGTACTTAAGGAAGTGTATCAGAAACATAAAATCGTGGGTTTGTTTTAACCCTCGTCGATTTCACGAGACGCCAGATTTGAATAAATCGTCATGTGGAGTAGCGGCTGGTGTCGGCGCTGGAACCGCCGGTCAATGCACCCGAGCGAAAACTCTCAGCCGGGAGACCAAGTAGGGACTAAGTGGGGCAGCGCCGAATGTGGATTGGCGAATGTCTCGATAGTAAGTCTGGTGAGAGCCGTCACATCGACGTGCTGCCTCGTGTAGATGGGTTGGAATGATGAAGGTTCCTAGAGCACTCGACGGGCTTTGCGGACAAAAGAAAACCGGGACGGAATGAGGCTACGTGGCCTCACCCGTCCCGGTTGACAATCGCTTTTTCGCGCTTATCGAGTCATGCCTAGATTTGACTAGGGAGCAATGATGCTTTGAACCGCATTGCAGCCGCCGCCTGGATCTTCGTCCTTTAGGAATTTCTTCCACTTGGAAGCGTCGCCACCAGCCAAGTCGCCTATGAGTTGAGTCTCAAAGTTCATGATTCCATTGCAGCGCTGGTAGATCGTAGTTTGGCATTCCTTCAGACCCATCGGCCCCTTCACAAATCGAGAATCGAATACGAGATCGACCTCCGGACATCCCAGCATCGCGTTCAACGCCTGAACTTGGGCCGTCCCCTTCGGTGAAACGCATACAGCTTGAGTTGGCGGATTTGAAGTCGAGTCCGTGACGTATTGGTTCAAAAGCGTATTGAAGTCCGCTTGACACGTCAGTAAATCGGCACTGGCAATTCCCGGCACCATCAAACATGCTATTCCGCAATAAAGTACTATCTTTTTCATGTGTATCCCTCCCCTGGGAGTTTTCACTATAGCCTGAGCCACAAAGTACTTCAATATTTACGAAGTACTACTACATGATTCTGGTAGTTATAGTACCGAAAAGCGGTGACGGGGTTGTGCTTGTGTATCGGCGCGCTGAGGCTGATGGTCCCTCGATACCGGGCACGAGCTTCGGCCAATCGCCAATCTCGACAGGATTGACGGCCTGAGGAAGCGATTCTCTTCCGATTCTTCCTCAGTGAGCCTTTCGCTCTGACGTAGTGCAGCAATATCCTATTTTTTATCAATGACTTGAACGATAGGAACCTGATTCGGCCCAGAAGCGCCTGCTTCGCGCGAAGCTCTCACGCGTTCAACCTCGCGCGTCGACTTCGTGTGTCCTAGTGTAGTGCGCCATAAATAATGTAACTTATAGTATCTTCGTGTCGCCTTTACTAGTAGAAGGCACACGGATGCGAAGAGCAGAGCCAGTCCCATTGACGCAGGAGCAGCGTAGGCAGTTGGAGCGCTACGCGAACGGTCGTCGGGTCGCTGTTCGTCTGGCGTTGCGAGCCAGGATCATCGTGCTCGCCGCCGACGGTCTTGAGAACAAACGGATTGCCGCGCAGCTGTCGGTCTCGCGTCAGTTGGTGGCGCGCTGGCGAAGCCGTTTTCTTGAATCCGGCGTCGCCGGCATCGAAAAGGACGCCCCGCGGCCCGGCCGTAAGCCCGCCATCTGCTCCCCAACAGTGCAACAGATCATCCACAAGACGACCCGCGAAACGCCAGCCAACGCCACCCATTGGAGCCGCCGCACGATGGCCGCCGCGGTCGGCGTCAGCGCCTCCACCGTGGGTCGCATTTGGCGCGCCCACGGCCTCAAGCCGCATCGCGTCAAGACCTTCAAACTCAGCAACGACCCGCGCTTCGCCGAAAAACTCGACGACATCATCGGACTTTATCTCAACCCGCCCGAGCATGCCCTCGTTCTTTGCCTCGACGAGAAGTCACAGATTCAAGCCCTCGACCGCACCCAGCCCGGCCTGCCCCTGAAAAAGGGACGCGGCCGGACCATGACCCACGACTACAAACGCAACGGCACAACCACCTTGTTCGCCGCGCTCAACACGCTCGACGGCTCGGTGATCGGAACCTGCATGCCCAAGCACCGCCACCAAGAATGGCTGCGCTTCTTGCGCTTGCTTGAAAACCAGACCCCCAAGGACAAGCAGATCCATTTGATCGTGGACAACTATGCCACTCACAAACACGCCACGGTGAAACGCTGGCTGCAGCGCAATAAACGCTTCCACGTCCATTTCACGCCCACCTCAGCGTCGTGGCTGAACATGGTGGAGAGGTTCTTCCGAGACCTCACCGATAAGCGCATCCGCCACGGTGTCTTTCGTAGCGTCGGCGAACTCACCACCGCCATCGAAGACTACATCGCTCGACACAATCAGCAGCCCAAGCCCTTCATCTGGACTGCTACCGCTTCCGACACCCTTGAGAAGGTCAAGCGCGGCAAAGCCGCTCTTCTTAAGGTTCAATCTGATTGACGCACTACACTAGAGCCGATTTCGCCACCATGCGGCAATATCGGCCGAGCCCGAGTTTGGGTCGCGGCCGAGCGGTATGGTATCGGGTTGACAATCGTTAGTACTCGCTCGCCTAAACTGAAATACCGAAAATCGCGGAATCGCTGCGCGCTAATACTAAATTGCTCACCGTGAAAAATCGAGTCGCCCTAAGGGCCATCTCAAATGTTCGTCTAAGGTTTCCGCACGACCCCCTGAAACCATTTGGCTACCCAGGAGCTGAAAACTCTCCCCCGGCCCGAGATCGCGGCTATAATCAGGTTGCGAGAAACACGCAGCTACGAAATGAGAATCATGAAACGGCACACTCTACTATTGATAACGGCGGCATTGGCGATCGGCATGACCGGTTGCTTTTGGGGGTCTTCGTCCGAAGAGGAAGAAACCAAGGAGGGCCTGAATATCAATAACCCCTTCGAAGCCCTAACCGCGATTGGGCAGTTAGCCAACAAGGCCAAGGGGCTTCAGGAAGAACTTGACGACATGCATCCGGTTGACCCGGTTCACTATGCAGTCCTGATCGAGGCTTTGCCTGACCCGCTGAGCGGGTTTTCAGCCGAAGATCCTCGAGGCTCCACCACCGAGATGGCCAACTTCAAAACGAGTACCGCTTCACGCAAGTACACGGCCGAAGGCAAGACAATCGATATCACGATCAGCGACTACGCGTTCAACAAGGCTCTCTACATTCCGTTCTCGATGATGGCGATGCTCAGCCAAGAATCGACCGAGGGCTACAACAAGGGCATCACGATTGGCGAGGACCCGGGCCGCGAGGAATATAAGACAGCTTCGAAGCGTGGCGATCGGCAGGTGCTCTACCTCAAGCGCTACCACTGTGCCGTAAAAGGCAGCGGCATCGAGTCCGAAGAACTCGAAGAGTGGTATAACGCCATCAAAAAAGAGAAACTGCCGAACGAGTGATGAGGCGCGTTACTCGGCGACAAACGTCGCATGCCCAGGCTCGACACGCACCTCGCTAAGGCCGCCCTCGAGCGGAACCGGCTCACCCGAAATATACGGTTGTAGCGATTCTGGAGCGAGCGAACCGAGAAACCAGTCCAACGCCGAGCCGCTCAGCGTGAAATCGTCAATCGCGACAGAGACAATCTTCACCGTGGCGTAGCCGCTACTGGCTGCATAATCGATGTCAACTCGAATCGTGCGAGTGCCGCGCATTAGCAATTTGACGAAGAACGGCGGGTCTTGCTGCGCTGCGCCGGCCTTCTCGAGATCGACAACTGCCTCAAGCAGCCCGCCGCCGTTTCGCAGTTGGACGCGCACATTTTCGATTCCTTCAGGAATCCCCGCCGCGGCGTCGTACCGCAAGAATGAGTTCAACTCATCCTCGGTCAATATCTGGGTTTCGCCGCTTTTCAAACCCGCGCGCGCGATACGGTCCAGTTTTTCGACGGCTGACTGCGATGCCTCGGGAGTTGTCGCTGCAATCAGCGATAGTGCAAATGCAAGCTGTGCTAAAACTCGTAGAATCATCGGAAGTCAGAGGCACCATCGTACCCCACCGTTCCTTCGTTTAGATGCCGTGGGGGCCGCATGAGTTTCGCTCGGATCCCGTCACTCTTGAGTCGCCGCGTCCCGCTGGTTTTCTTGCGATCGGAAGTAAGCAAGCGCTTTGGCGGCGGCATTTCGTTCGGCTGTTTTGATAGAGGGGCCCTCGGCCGAGGTGCGATATCCGTCGCCAAACTCGACCTCGACGGCGAACGTTCGGCGATGCGGCGGCCCGCTCTCATTGACGACGTGATATGACGGGAGGTCTAGTTTTCGAGCTTGCAGCCATTCCTGCAGCGCCGGTTTGTAGTTCTCTTCTTCAACGTTTACGACGGCGTCATCGACCGCCGGCTCCGCTAGGATCAACGACTCGACCACGTCTCGCGCGGCATCAATTCCCGCATCGAGGTACACGGCCGCGATCAGTGCCTCGACCGCGTCGACGATCAAGCCCGGTTTGGTCCGACCGCCGTTGGACTCCTCGCCTTTTCCTAGGATCAAGTAAGCTCCCACGTCCAGACTCTCGCCAACCACCGCCAAGTTCTCGCCGCTGACAAGCTTCGCCTTCAGCTTCGTGAGTTGGCCTTCGGTGTACTCGGGAAATCGTCTGTAGAGCACCTCGCTGGCAACGAAGCCAAGCACCGAGTCGCCGAGAAACTCCATGCGCTCGTTGTGATCAGCCGTCTCGCGGCTGTCACCTGAGAATGATCGGTGCGTGAGCGCCTGCCGCCGCAGCAATTCGTTTGAGAACTCGTGGCCGATCGCGAGTGCCAGCGACTGGGCGTCTTTGCTCATCGGGCTACCGCATCGAATCGAAAGCCGCCCCGGATCGACCGGCAGCGGCCTCGAGATTCGTCCAATGAAGTCCTAACCCTACTTCGTCGCCTCGACTTTGAGCTTGCTACACAGGTCGGTGCCATCGATAAGCTTGTAGCCGCCGGCACTCATACAACTGTCGGCGATATTAGCGGCTTCGTCCTTTTTGCCCAGTTCTATCAGCGCCAACCCGAGGCTATATAGCGTCGACGGGGTTGGCTCCGTAGCCAAGCCCACTGACTTGCGGAGGGAGGTTTCGGCCGCCGCATAGTCTTTGCGCTTTACCGCAACGAGGCCCAACGATTCGTGACATTGCGACATGAATTCTTTCTTCGTCATCAGCCAATCCTCGTCACTGAGGTTCGGGTCGGCTTTCATCAGGGTAGGAATCATCGTAATCGCTCGCTTCGCGTAATCCTCCGCCTTCGATAGCTTCTCTTCCTTGTCCAGGTCGAACTCCCGAGTGCGCGTCGGAATTGCATTAGAAAGTGATACCAACGTGCCGACCACTACGCCGGGATCTTCGGTGCTCGCAAGCACCTCGTCGCCATAAATCAGCATGTTGTCGAAGTCGTTGTTGCCCTGGTAGCTGAGCATCAACATATATGCCGCCAGCCCCTTAGCATCACTGTCTGGAAAGCCGGCCATAAACGCCGTGCCGGCCTCGATGCGCTCGGCGATGGTTGCAGCGCTCTGAATCGCTACAAACCCGTCATATTCCTCTTCGGTCTTAAAATCAGGCTGCGCCAGCAAACTTAGCGCACAAACGGCGATCATCGCCAATAGCAGAAAAAATCGTTTCATCTGTCGGGTCTCCCAGGGCCGCCCCCTTCGATGCTCGGGGCACTCAATATTGTAGCGTTTGGAGTCGCCTTGGGGTTACATTGCCCGCTTTGGTGTGGTTCGGAATTATACTGAAGAGTTCGCCCAGCCGCGCTCGTTCGCGGGGCGGCATCCCGGTTGGAACGAATCCTCTTGGCGCAAGACTACCTCGAAATCTTGGGCGCGCGCGTCCACAACCTCAAGAACATTGACGTTCGCCTGCCACACAATCAATTGATTGTGGTAACCGGCGTTTCCGGCTCGGGCAAATCGTCGCTTGTGTTTGACACCGTCTACGCGGAGGGTCAGCGCCGCTACGTGGAATCCCTCTCCGCCTACGCGCGACAGTTTCTCGAGCAGATGGAGAAGCCTGACGTCGACCAAATTAGCGGCATCGCACCAGCCGTCGCCATCCGCCAGAAAAATTCAACCCGAAACCCCCGCTCGACGGTAGCCACGGCGACCGAGATCTACGACTTCTTGCGTCTGCTATTCGCTAGGGCGGGACAGACCTTTTGCCCCGGCTGCGACAAGCTGGTTTCAAAAGACAACGTCGACGATGTCGCCGCTGAGATCGTGGCCCTCGAGGAAAAGTCGCGCTGGTACGCTCTTTTTCCAATCCGCGAGACAGGCCCCGAGGGTCTAAACGACGAGCTGAAGGCGCGACTAACCGACCTACGTTCGCGTGGTTACAACCGGCTGTTTCAGAACCAAACGATCTTCGAGTTTTCGACACCGGAATCACTGATCGATGTCGATTTCAAAGCACCACTGTTCGTACTGATTGATCGCCTCGCAATTTCGCCGAACGTTCGCGAACGCGTCGTCGACGCCATCGAAATCGCCTACCGCGAATCGAGCGAGGTGTTATTCGAGCACGCAACTGACGTTCCGCCGAGGCGACTCTGGTTCAGCGAAAGGTTTGAATGCCGCGACTGTGGCATTGAATGTCCCGAGCCAGAGCCACGTCTGTTCAGTTTCAACTCACCGTTTGGCGCGTGCCCGCGTTGTCACGGTTTCGGCAACACGGTTGATTACGACATGGGCCTGGTCGTCCCCGACCGCTTTAAGACTCTAAGCGAAGGCGCGGTCGACCCTTGGACGAAACCGAAATATCAACGGTACGAAGTCAAGTTACTGACTGCCGCTCGTGGTGCGAGCGTCCGGCTAAACGTACCGTACGGCGAGCTGACCCGCGAAGAGCGCCGGTTCGTCGAAGACGGCGACGGACGGTTCCTTGGCATCAAGGGATTCTTTGCTTACCTCGAAACGAAGAAGTACAAGATGTCCGCTCGCCTGATGATGGCCAGGTATCGCGGCTACACAATTTGTTCAGAATGTAACGGTGGCAGGCTCCGCAAAGAGGCCTTCAACATTCGTGTTGCCGACAAAACGATCGCTGATGTCGTCTCACTTTCGCTCGGGCGCGCGTTTGAGTTCTTCTCAACACTCAAGCTTGAAGGTGCGGCCGCGCAGATTGCCGACCAACTCATTCTCGACATCAATCACCGCCTGAAATTTCTCAACGATGTCGGCCTCGAATACCTGACACTCGACCGGCTGGCGTCAACGCTCTCCGGCGGAGAGGCCCAACGCATTCAGCTTGCGACCTCGCTAGGATCGCGGCTCGTTGGAGCCTGCTATGTGCTCGATGAACCGTCGATCGGCTTACATACTCGCGACACCGAGCAGTTGATTGGCATCCTTCGCAAACTCCGAGACATTGGCAACACGATCCTGGTCGTCGAGCATGATCCGGACGTGATGCGTGCCGCCGACTATATCCTCGACCTTGGGCCGGCGGCCGGCGAACTCGGCGGCGAGGTCATTTTTGGGGGAACACTTAAACAAATCCTTAGCGACAAGAAGTCCCTTACCGGGGCCTACCTGAGCGGACTTAAGACAATTCCCAACCCATCAAAAAGGCGCAAGCCGCGCAAGCGCGACATGCTGAGCTTCAAGGGTGCGGTCAAGCACAATCTCAAGAATGTTGATGTCGCGATACCGCTGGGTCTCTTCACTGTCGTAACCGGCGTCTCGGGCTCGGGGAAATCGACGCTGGTTCACGAGATCATCCACAAGGGCCTCGACTACCTGCTCAAGCAGCGTCGCGACGACTTGGCCACAACCGACGTTGATCGCCTACCCTGCCGCGCAATTATGGGCGACCGACACATCGCCGACGTCGTCCTTGTCGATCAATCACCAATCGGCCGCTCACCTCGCTCAAACCCGATCACCTACGTGAAGGGTTTTGACACCGTCCGCGAACTATTCTCGTCGACGATCGAATCGAAAAAGCGTGGCTATGCGCCCGGATATTTCTCATTCAATGTGCCCGGAGGCCGTTGCGAAACATGCCAAGGCGATGGCACAGTCACCGTCGAGATGCAGTTCTTGTCCGACGTTGATCTGATTTGCGAAATCTGCAACGGCAAGCGTTATCAGCACGAGATCCTCGAGATCCAGTACCAGGGCAAGAACATTTACGAAGTCCTGCAAATGACGATCGATGAGGCTTTGCGGTTCTTCGTCAACACTCCAAAGATCGTGAACAAGCTAGCCACCTTGGCCGAAGTTGGCCTGGGCTACCTGCGTCTCGGGCAATCCGCGACCACTTTATCGGGGGGCGAGGCGCAACGTGTGAAACTCGCTTCGCACATCGGACAGTCTAAAGGAGAGAAGACTCTATACCTGTTCGATGAACCGACGACCGGCTTGCACTTTGAGGACATCTCGAAGCTGCTCCGCTCGTTCGAACGGCTCCTCGAGAAAGGCAGCACAGTGCTAGTGATCGAGCACAATCTCGACGTCATTAAATCCGCCGACTGGGTGATCGATTTGGGCCCCGACGGCGGCGAGGGCGGAGGTTCGATTGTGGCGCTAGGCACTCCGGAAGAGATCGCCAAGGCGAAGGGTTCCCATACCGGAAAATTTCTCAAACGGGTGCTGGCTTGAGAGTTGCATGCGTCATCGCCTGCGGGCTGCTGATGGCAAGCGGAGCCTTGTTCGGCCAGGGCTGGGCCTTCCCGCATAAGACACACCTGGAAAAAGGACTGCAGTGCACGACATGTCACGCCTCAGCCTCGACCAGTAACAGCGTCGCTGACCACTTGCTGCCGGGCGTACAGACCTGCGAGCTTTGCCACAACGGCCAGGTAGCGCCAAAAATCGATCTCACACCGTTGCAGGCGAAACAACCGCCCGAGCGCACCTACCGTTTCAATCACGAGCAGCATCTCGCGATGGGCAATGCCGCCGAAAAAATCGCCGCGGCCATCGACAGCGACAAGTATTTTGGCAAGCCGGGTGACATCCGCCGGTTTCTAGACACGGAGAATAGTTGCGTCGCCTGCCACCGCGGTCTGAATGAAAGCATGGCGGTTGTGGAGAAAGCGCATATGCCTCAAATGGCCGATTGCATCGTCTGCCACACCGAAATCGATAACCCATTCACGTGCCCCGATTGCCACAATCAGGGCATCAAGCTGCTTCCCGCCGATCACACCAGAGCCTTTATTGACCTGCATTCGACCGGCAAAATCGGCCTAGACAAACAGTCGTGCCAGCCCTGCCACGGACGTAATTTCGGCTGCATGGGCTGCCACTAGCCCGCTGGTCTCAAATCCGTCTGGAAGCAAGCCATGACCTCAAACGGTATCGACAGACGCGTGGACTGAAGTCCACGCTCTGGAGTTTGGCTGTTCAAAGAGGGTTGAAGTTTGGGGTAGGGTGCGGAAATAGGGGATTGGCGTTAGCCGGAAGCGTAGATTGCTGCAGGCGGAGCGCCTCTTGGGAGTTTCTGCAGCTTCGTGTTGGATTGCGAAGTGTTCCGCAAGCCGCAGAAATGTTGCCGCTGCACGCCGTCCGCCCAAAGCTCGGCCCGCAGGTGGCTGATCAGCCGTTGCGTGGTGAGCCGTTGCGGCTGCGAGCGGCGTCGCCAGTGCGGTCGCGGCAAGGCGTCGTCCACGCCCTGTTGGCGGCTCCAACTCGCGCCCGCCAACAGCAGTAGCGCATACACCGCCGTCATAAATTGAGGGACCCGCTCGACCGCGTCCGGCTGCCGCACCTGCGCCTGTCCGACTCCCAACAGCGTCTTCTGCTCACGGAAGTTGACCTCGATCTCCCAGCGCCAAACGTACTGCCGCACGATCTGCTCCAGCCCCAAACTCGGATCGCTGACAATCAAATACGCCGGCTTGCGATACAGCACCTTCGAGCCCGCCCGCGGCCGATAACCCAACGGTGCGATCACCACCAAACGCAAGTCCCGCTTGCCTCCCGCCAGCCGCCAACGCAGCGGCGCGAGCGTCTTCACTTTGAACTGGTGCAGGCTGCCGGCGGCAAAAACCTCGACCGTTTGCCACGGCACGTTGTCGTCCTGGCGGAGTTGCTCGGGCGTCGGCGCGCGTTGTCAAGGGCGGAGTAAATGTAGACCGCTTCGGCGGAGCAAAAATAGACCAGTTGGCGGGGATCCAGCGGTTTGCGTGGGACGGCTGGAACGGAGCCTGAGGACGCCCTTTAGGGCGGCCCAGGCGTAGTGGAAGACGGCCCACGCAAACCGGCGCGAGCGGCCGGCGGGTCAGTTTGAAGAGCGCGGGCGCTTCTTTTTGCTTTGCTTGAGGCGGTAGCTGTCGCCGTTCATCTCGAGGATATGGACGTGATGCGTGAGCCGGTCAAGCAGAGCGCCGGTCATGCGTTCGGAACCCAGCACCTCGGTCCACTCGGTGAACGGCAGGTTCGAGGTCAGCAACGTCGAGCCCTGTTCGTAGCGCTGCGAAAAGATCTCGAACAGCAGCTCTGCCCCGGTCTTCGACAGCGGCACATAGCCCAGTTCATCGACGATCAGTAGATCCTGCTTGGCAAGTTGTTTCTGGACCCGTAGTAGTTGCCGTTCGTCACGGGCTTCGAGCAGTTCATGGACCAATCCCGCGGCGGTGGTGAAACGTGTGCGATAGCCGCTCTGACAAGCTGCCAGTCCCAGCGCCAAGGCGATATGCGTTTTGCCGGTGCCGGAGTTCCCCAGCGCCAAGACGTTCTCACGGCGGTCGATGAACTCACAGCGCGCCAGCTCCAGAACGAGCTTCTTGTTCACCGAGGGTATGGCCAAGAAGTCGAACGTGTCGAGACTCTTCGTCACCGGGAACTTGGCGGCCTTGATGCGACGCTCGGTCGCCCGCTGCTCGCGATCGACCAGTTCCAGCTCGCAGAGTTGCTGTAGGAAGTCCCGAAAGTCCAAGCCTTCGGCGGCGCAGCGCCGAGCCAGTTTGTCGTACTCGCGCAGGAAGGTCGGCAGCCGCAGCGCTTTCAGGTGGGTTTCCAGCAGCATTCTCGACTTCGCCATCAGCTTGCTCCTGCTAGCAGCGCCAGATAGGATGCCGGCGACGTCTGCTCGACCTGAGCCGTCGGCAGGTGGGGATACTTCGTTAAGTCGAGCTTCGGCGGACGTTGCTCGATCGCGCACAGCAGTAGATGCTTGACGGCGTCAAAGCCAATCGTTCCCAGTAGACAGACTTGGCGCACCGCCGTTGCGACGTGCTCAAGGGGGAAGTCCTCCAACAGTCGCAGGACCTGTACGTACTCGCGCTTGCCCGCTTTGTCCAACCGCGATTCGAGCAGTCGTCGCAGCTTCGCAAACTCCGGCGGCAACTCCCAGCCGACCAACGGCGCGGCTTGATCGAGCGCGTTGGTCTTGCGTTCCAACAACGCCAAGTAGTGCAGCGGATCGAAAACCAACTCTTCACGTTCATAGCTGCGCTGATGGCGGGCGATCTCTTCGCTGCCGCAACAGATCACTACCTCATCCACGTAGGCTTTGATCAGGACCTGGCGGTGGCCGTAACGCGTTGGCACCGAATAATCGTTTGTCGCGTAGCGCACCAGCGACAACGAAGTCACCCTTGTCGAGCGTTTGTCGCAGGCATCGTAGGCTGTCGGTGCCAAGGGCAAGAGCGCTTCCCGATCGCGCTCGAAGCGTTCGCCGACGGTTTCGGTGTGCCGTCGCAAACGCCGTTCACGGTTGGCTCGGCACTTCTCTTCGAGGTGTTCGTTGAAGGCTTCCCAACTCTCGAATCTCGGGATCGGCACCATGAAATTGCGCCGTGCGAAGCCCACTAGCCCTTCGACTTTTCCCTTGTCGTTGCCCTTGCCCGGACGCCCGAAACGATCGGCGAACAGGTAGTGCGACTGCAGTTCGCTGAACACCCGCGTACGTTTGCGCGTGCCGTCGCCGAGAATCCTTGCCACCGCCAGCGTCGTGTTGTCGTAGACGATGTTGCGTGGCACGCCGTCGAAATAACGAAACGCGGCGTTGTGTCCTTCGCAAAAGGCTTCCGTCGTCTCGGCGGGAAAGGCCTTAACGAAGGCGTCGTCGCTGTGCGGCAGATCGACAACCAAGAAGTGCGCCTTGCGCTGGACTCCATTGATAACGACAACCGCTTCGCCGAAGTCGGCCTGCGCGTCGCCGGGCGGATGCGCCAGTGGCACGAACATCTCTTGTCCACCGAGCTTCTTCTCGCGGACGTAGTCCTTGACGATCGTGTAGCCACCGCTGAAATCGTACTCCTCGCGTAGGCGATCGAAGATGCGTTTCGCGGTGTGACGTTGTTTCTTTGGTTGTTGCTGATCGTCGAGCAGGATCTGATCGATGATTCCGGTGAACGCTTCGAGCTTCGGCCGTCTCACCGGTTTGCTCCGCCGATAGCCCGGCGGAGCAGCGTAGCGCAGCATTTTGCGCACCGTCTCCCGCGCTAAGCCAAACCGCTTGGCGGCTTCGCGTTCACTCAGCCCTTCGACGTAGACACTGCGCCGTACTTGAGCATATAGCTCCACGCGATACATCCTTCCCGTGTTCCACAGAACACCGAATGGATGCCAGCGGACCACCCGGGCGGTCTAATTTTCCGCCGCCCTTGAACGGCTTTAAAACGCCGTTCTGTGGTCTAGTTTGTCAGCGCCGTTCTCACGCGTTCGCCGTAACAACGCCTGCGGCCTTTGCCGGGCTGCTCGAGGGGCAGATGATACAGCTTGGCGTCGGAACGAATGCGGCCGATCAACGTCACCTCGGCGGGCAACGATCCGAACACCGTGCGGTTGGTGTAAGCGCCATCAACGACGAGGTGCAAGGCTCTGTCAGCGCCTCCGGGATCGGCGTTCATGGCCTCGCGCAAGCGCGCGATGTGCCTGGCGGCGAGGGCCGTTAAGCTGCACTTGCGAGCCTCGCGCCGGTACTGTTTCCAAACCTCGTCCGTGGCCTTCTTCGACGGTCGGCGCGGAGTCGGCGCGTGTTCCAAGCCGATCGGAATGAGTCGCGCCGGCTGCTGCCGCTCGCTGGGAGGCAGTGCTGCCGAGAATTGCAAGAAGCGCTGCGCGAGAATCAAGTTGGCCTGAAACTTGGGTCCAAGCGGATCGCGCCGCCAACTCACGCCGGGCGTTTTGAGACTCGACTTGGCGAGCAGTGTATCGTCGATGGCGACGACCAAGGGAGCCTCGGGCGGCAAGCGAGCGAGCACCTCGCGGCGCGAGGCATCGAGCAGGCGTTGCGGCTCGACGCGTTGTTGCGAGAACAGGCGGTAGCCGGCGCTCCAGTCCTGAAAGCTCTCGCCGGAGGCATGTAGCAGGCCGGTGATGGTGGAGCGGCCGAGGCAGACGGCGGCACCGAGAGCGAGGCGGGTGAGGTGGTCGTTCACGCTTTGTCGGGCGTGGGGGTTGAGGCCTTTGGCGAAGAGTCGGGAGAAGGTGTCGACGACTCGATCGGGAGTTTTTTTTTCAACTCGACGGGCGGAGGTTGCAAACGATTGAGCACGAGTTGGGAGCGGTCGAGCAGGATCCATTCGAGCTGTTCGCCGGGCTGGAAGTCGAGCATCTGAGCGCTGGCGGAGGGGAAGTTGACGTAGAACTGTTGGGAAGCCTTGCGCTTGATCAACTGCAGTTTGGTGGGGAAGGACATGAGGTCTCCTTGGAAATGAATCTAGTTACACAACAAGCTAAACAACTAGATACAAGAATACCTCAAAATGTTTTGAGACACAAGCATTCTCAGATCCCTCACAACTCAAGAACGTGCTTACCGCGCGTCCCATCTAGTGAAAGGCCAAACTCCAGGGCGTGGACGGAAGTCCACGCTTTCACTCGAAGCATCTACCGAACCTGAAGAAAGCGCGGACTTCCGTCCTCGCCTCTGTTGATACGGTTCGAGGTCATCGCTTCCTTACGGACGGACTTGGGGCCATACTCCTGCCGCCTCGTCTGGAATCGAACTGCGCGAATTCGGAACCGTAACCCGCCGCCTTCCCAATCCGCCTATTCTGGCTAGGGGTAAACCCCGACGAGCCGTGCCGCAGCGTAGCTATTCCGCGCGGCCCGAGTCACCGTCGTCTAGAGTATGAGTAGCTCGGGAGCGTCATCAACGCAATGAAGTCTAGAATCCTCCGCGTATGCCTATTGGTCCTGATCGGAGCCGTCGCGGCTTGGAGCGAGGGATCGGGCTCAAACTGGGCTCAGTGGCGGGGTCCGAACCACAACGGCGCCAATCCCGCCGCGAAAAACTTGGCGGTCGAGTGGGATACAGAAAAGAATGTTGTCTGGAAGACGGCCTTGCCGAGTTGGAGTGCCGCGACCCCGATTATCTGGGGCGACACGATTTTCGTCACCTCCCCGGCAGAGGGCTTCAACACCGCACAAAGCTACGGGTCCGCACGCGGAGGACGGGGTGGCGCCGCTCGGAAGAAGGCCGGCGGAGCATCGCGCTCAGGCGCGTCGGGTGGCGACAAGGGTCAGATATCGCTGCTCGCCATCAATCGCTCCAACGGCGCGATCAAGTGGCGCGCCATCATCGGCGGTGGCAACCGCATCTACCGTAAGCAAAACTTGTCTTCACCCTCGCCAGTAACGGACGGCCAGCGTGTTTGGACGATGACGGGCTCGGGCACGCTCTCTAGTTACGATTTCAAGGGCGAAAAATACTGGGAGCGCAATATTCCGCAGGAGTATGGTGCGTTCGGCCTCAACCACGGCTACGCATCGACGCCGCTGCTTCATCGCGGGAGACTTTATATCCAAGTTCTGCACGGCATGAAAACCGACGATCCGTCATACGTTTTCGCCGTAGACCCGAAAACGGGCAAGACCATCTGGAAGGTTGAGCGCCCCACCGACGCGGACTATGAATCTCCGGATGACTATTCGACCCCGATCGTCGTGCGTGTCAAGGGCAAGGAGCAACTCATCGTTTCAGGTGGCGACTACGTCACCGGCCACGACCTATCGAGCGGCAACGAACTTTGGCGAATGGGCGGACTCAACCCCGACCACCAGCGCGCGTATCGCACGATTGCATCTTCGATCAACATCGGTGATACCGTCTACACCCCGAGCACGCGAGGGAATCCGTTCATTGCATTCAAGGCCGGGGGCGAAGGTTGGATCACCGATACCGCGAGAGTTTGGGAAAATGCGCTCGGCGCCGACGTTCCGACTCCGACGACTGACGGTAAAAATATCTACGTCATCAACGACCGTGGCATTTTGGTAGTCCTCGACGCGAAAACGGGCGACCTTGTGATTGAGCGGAAACGCCTGGAACCTGGAACCTACAGTTCGTCACCGCTGCTTGCGGACGGAAAGATCTACGCGACCAATGAAGAAGGCTCGACATCAGTCATCCAAGCGGGCGGCGAATACGACATCCTAGCGGTCAACAAGCTGGGCAGCCACACACTAGCGAGTCCGGTGGCGGTTGACGATCGACTCTACATCAGGACCGCGGATCGCCTATACTGCATCGCAAAGAAGTAAAAGCGGCTATGGCGGAAGAAATACGGCTCGGCGACATCATCGATGACTACTGCACGAAGTGCAAAGCCATCTTGAATCACTCAGTCGTTTCGATCGTTAATGGTGAGCCCGCGCAAACGGAATGCCGCACCTGCTACAGCGCTCACAAGTACCGCCACGCCAAGGCGGGCAAGAAAAAACCCGACAGTGCGAAGCAGGCGCTCTTCGACGAAGTGTTGGGCAAAATTGGGCCGCCCGGCGCGCGCTAGCTACAACCCGGCGCGGACCACCTACGACTGAATCGCGAAGTGGTGGCTGGTGATATCCATTCGATGATTCAAGTAAAAGCGGTGAGCCCCAAAACGCTGAACTCCTGAGTCTAGGTGCAGCTCCGCGCACTCGCGTTTTCGCGCCCAAGCGATCAACCATTCAAGCATCGCGTCACCATGTCCGGCGGATCGCTGCTCGGCCTTCGTCACCAAATCGTCGACGTAGACATGGCGTCCCCAAGCCAAGCTTTCGCGAAGCCAAAACCCTGTCACGCAGACGACTTCGCCATCCAACTGGCCACGAGCCAAGTGAAATCCCTTCAACTCCTGCTTGCGTACCTGACGGGTAAACGATTCCGCGTCAAATTGCGTACGCAACTCGACCATCACCGGAAAACAGGCCACGATCTCGTCACGGTTTTTCGTCTCTTCGATAGTCACGGCCGAATCCCAGATTCTACGATACCGCCCACGCGAGCCCGCAATTCTCGCCAGGCGGTGAGAAATGAGGGCTCGGCCCGGCGGCTGCTAAAGCGAAAGCCCGACCCTCGCCCTCAAGTAGACGCCCTATTGACCTTGGTTGTATGTCGCCACTACCCTGAGAGTGGTAGATCACGCGTTCGGGCGTCGATGTGCCTCTGGCCGACGTCCGCGAAAACGCCAAATACACTTTTTGTCCCTGTCTAAACTAAATTCGAAGCACAGCTTGACGAGCGCGTCGAAAGCCGCACTGCTCGCTGCTATGGGTGCGGCCCAAGCCGCCGCCCAGGCTGACAATTTCGAACCGATTTCAGAAGAGGCGTTCCGCCAGAACGCGGCCCAGGTATTTTGGATGGCATTTGCCGTCGTCGCCGCGTCCGCTCTATTTGTAATTGGCCTGCGATGGTACTACAGTTGGCGGGTCGAGAAACTGCGCAGCCATCTAGGCCGCCTATACGAAATCGCTGAACACGGGCTCGTGGCAGTCGACCCAGGCGACATCGAGCAACTCATCGTCGACTCGGCGCTGGAGATCTCCGACGCCACGCATTGCTACCTCTTGTTGGCGCGTGGGCGCCAGATGTTTTACGCGTCCGGTAGCGACGTCCTCCCGGACGAGACTTTTAGCCTCGAATCACCCGCCGCGCCGGTTATCTGCTTGCGCAATCGCGAGATCATCGAAGCCCCCGATGCCACCAAGGCCGCCGGAATCAACAAAGACCTCGCACGTCGCCTCGAGCGTAAAGCATTGCTCTATCTTCCGATCGTGGTCGGCGAGGACTGCCTAGGCGTACTCGAAGTCGAGGACCGCCGCAAGGTGCGCCGATTCGCGCGCGAAGAGCAAGACCGCCTAGAACACCTGGCCAACCTCGCGGGCGTTGGCATCCGGCTACGCGATCAGCGAGCACTGAAAGAGCAATTGCACCGAAGCGAGAAACTCGCCGCGATCAGTGAACTCGCCGACGCCATGGCTCGCGAATTCAGCGGCGCGTTTGAGCGCATCGGTGAATTGAGCGACCGATCAGGGTATGCGGAAGACGGCCAGCCCGAGAGTCAGAATTCCCGCTTGGACGAGATTTATCGCGAGGTTGTGCACGCTGGAGACGCACTTGACCGGCTGTTGCAGTTTACGCGGCCCCGAGAGGGGAGTGTTGAAATCGTCGACGTCAACGTACTCCTGGCGGAATTCGCAAACGCCGCGACCCGCCGGCAAGAGGGTGGTAGCGTCGGCGTAAAACTCGAACTATCTCGCGAGACCCCGCTAGTCCGGGCCGACCCCGCCCATCTCGAACAAGTATTGGTTCTGCTTGGCCGCCACGCAGAGCACTTCGCTGGACTTCTCGAGAGTCCGGGTCTGAAGATCTACTCCAACGTGACAGACCAGTCGGTCATTGTTTCGTTCGTACCTGCCGGTTCCGCGCAACAATCCATCAGAGCCGCTGCTCGGCACGACCAGGCCATCGATCTCGACCGGCCAGGCCTTGGACTTACCGTTTGCCAGACCCTGATCGAACGAGCGGGCGGCACGCTCACGATCGACCGCGACAGCAGTCTTGGATTCCGAATCGAAGTTGAGTATCCGCTGTCGAGGCGCGAGTGGGACAACCCGCATACCGCTATGGTGGCATGCACCCCTAAGCTGAGACAGCTTAAAAATGGGACAGTTGCCGTTCGCTGAAAAAGTATAGCCTTTTCGGCGAACGTGCCGCACACTTGAAAACGGCCGGGAAAGCGGAGGCGGGCAATGCTGGAGAGCAACCCGCCAAGCAATACCCGGCTGGAAACTCAGCGAGACGATGAGCGCTCGGGGCGGGACATTCTCCCGTCCCGAGTGCGACCACTGTCTCGATAGATTTCCTCATGCCTCAGAAAACTCAAACTGCGGGTTTCTGAGCTCTTCGCTCGCTGGCAACAACTGCTCGAACTCCTCCGGAGGCCGATAGCCCAGCGCCGAATGCAGGCGCTTTTGGTTGTACACCGCGTCGATAAACTCCTCGATCGAAGCTCGCGCTTCGTCCATCGATTGATACGTCTGTAGGTTCACCTCCTCGCTTTTGAGCGTCTTCATAAAACTTTCCATGCGCGCATTGTCGTACGGGTTTCCTCGCCGGCTCATCGAGATCAACGCGCCGTTTTCTTCCAGCAGACTGACATAAGCCCGCGAGGTATATTGCGTGCCTTGATCGGAATGATGCACCAGCCCCGGCTTCGGACAGCGAAACTCGATCGCTTTGCGCAGCGCGTTCACTGCCAATATGGCCTCGAGGGAAGGCCCCAATTCCCAGCCCACCACGCGCCGGGAATACGAGTCCATCACGACCGCCAAGTAGACGAACGAACGGCGCATGCGCACGTAGCTGATGGCGGCCTGCCAGAGCTGATCGAGACCGTCGATCTGCAGGTTTTTGGCCCAGTTTGGGTAGATCGCGCGGTGCTGATCCGAGTCCGTCGTCAATACGTAGCGGCGCTTGCGTATCGCCAGCAGATTGTCGTTGCGCATCAGCCGCAAGACCTTCTTGTGGTTCACCGTAAAGCCCTGCCTACGCAGTTCGGCGGTCACTCGACGATAGCCGTAGCGGCGATTTGCGAGCGTAATGCGCTGCATACGGTCACGCACTTCCAGGTTGGATTCGACAGGCTTGTCTCGCTCTAATTGCCGGTAATATCCGGCTCGGCTGACTTCTCCGAGTGCACAGGCGCGCTCGACGCTGAGTCGGCCTTCAACGCGAATTTCGTCGATGACGCTGTAGAGCCGCTCGCGTTGCGAGCGACTTGGTTCGGCATCGCCGGTTTTAAGGCGTTGAAGGCTCGTTCGAAAAAATCCAATTCCGCCGCTTGTTGACCGACTAGGCGTTCGAGTTCGGCAATGCGATCGGCGCTCGGATCGCTATCCAATTGCACAACCTCTTGTCCGGGACGCGGCCGCCCTTGACGCCGCTCAAGACCGCTGCGTCCCTCGGCGCGGTAGGTGTCGCGCCAGCGATACAACACGCTGCGCCGCACGTCCAACTCACCGCTCAATTTGACGACGTTCTCACCGCGAAGCATGCGGCTTACCGCCAATTCCTTGAACTCAACTTCATACGAGCGCTGCTTCCTCGCAACCCTATCTTTTCTCTCTCTCATCGGGGACTCCTTTTCCATTCACTGAAAATTGTCCCACTTTCATCTGTCTCGCTTTTGGGGTTCACTCCAAGATCGTGACCGCACGCTCTCGGCGCTTATCTGCGAGCCCGACGACGAGGCCGAGGAGTTGCTAACGCAGCATCTTTCCGAACTCAACTGTCGGGTCGTTCCGGTAGGTTCAGCGCAAGAAGCGATTGATCTGTGTAGTCAAGTCGACTTCGATTGGGTTTTCTGCGCGCTACAGCCGCGAGGGATGAGTGGGTTGAAGGTCTACGAGCGTGTCCATCACCGTGTCGAGCGCTTCATCTTTCTCGTTGACGGCAACGGCGGCGACGGTGGCGGTTCATTCCCGGGCCCAGGTCGAGCGGCACTGCAAAAGCCATTCGACCCCGACGAGATTAACTCGCTGTTGAGCGGCTTCTGGTCAGACGCCGCTACGGTCCCGGCCGACCAATAGAATTTCTTCTGGGTAGCTTACTGACCGGCCCCGGTTACTGCTAAGCTGACGGCGGAAATCGCCATGCTCTGGAATGCCAATGACCGTCGACGATTCTTTCAGTCTATGCTCGGTCTGCCGGGACTAGGCGTGCTCGCGGCGGGCTCACTACAAGCCGCTCAACGTAGCAAGCGGGCCGCACCCGTACGCGATGTTCTCTACGAACTGAGCGTACGTACGTTCATCAACGCCGCAGGTACCTACACGCGCCTCACGGCGTCCCTCATGCCCCCCGAGGTGGTTGCAGCGATTCAATCAGCATCCTCGAAGTTTGTGCCCTTAGATGAGCTCCACGAGAAGGCAGGCGCCTACCTTGCTAAGCGTCTGGAATGCGAGGCCGTGCTGGTTACGGCCGGCTGCGCTTCAGCTCTGACAATGGGCACGGCCGCATGTATCGCCGGCGACGACGCGGCAATTATCAAGCGCTTGCCCGATACCGCGGGCATAAAGAACGAAGTGATCATTCAAAAGTCCCATCGCAACGGTTACGATCACGCCATTCGCAACACTGGCGCGAAGCTGATCGAGGTGGAAACGGCGCAAGAACTCGACGCGGCCATCGGCGCAAACACCGCGATGATTTTCTATCTCAACCACGCCGCGAACGATGGTCAAATCGGTCACGAGGAGTTCGTCAAGATCGGGAAGAAACACTCGATCCCGACGATGATCGACGCCGCCGCCGACGTCCCACCGGTGGAGAATCTTTTTCGCTTCACAAAGCTAGGTTACGACCTCGTTACAATTTCCGGCGGCAAGGGATTACGCGGTCCCCAGTCGACCGGTCTACTGCTGGGGCGCAAAGACCTGATCGCCGCGGCAACGAAAAACAATAGCCCAAACTCAGATTCGGTGGGCCGCACAAACAAGGTCAACAAAGAAGAGATCGTGGGTCTCGTGACGGCGGTTGACCTTTTCCTCGACCGCGATCACGAAGCCGTCTGGAACGACTGGGAGCGCAGCTGCTCGCGCATCGCCAAAATGGTCGGCAGGCTAGACGGAGTCGAAACGGAAATGTTCGTTCCTGAAATCGCGAACGTAGTGCCACACCTTCGCATTCGCTGGGATTTCGAAAAGACGTCCTTCTCCCCAAAGAAAGCGGCAGAGCAATTGCGTCAAGGCGAGCCAAGCATTGAGGTTCGGCCTCGGTTCGATTTGGGCCTCGAAATCGCCGTCTGGATGTTGCAGCCCAATGAAGACCGTCTCGTCGCGCGTCGAACGCGGGAAGTATTGGCTCAGGCGATCCGGAAAGCCTAGTGCGAGCGTTGCCCGCTGTGGGCTTTAAGCAAGCGATGCGGCAGGCGTTGCGGCTGCGCTGCCCGGTGTGCGGAATTGGCCGGCCTTTCTCCGGCTTCTTCGAAATGGAAACAGATTGCACCGCGTGCAGTTTTCACTTTGAACGAGAGCCCGGATATTTCCTAGGAGCGATGTACGTCAGCTACTTTATGTGCGCGGCGGTCTTGCTGCCTACTGTCGTCGCCGCGCTTTGCTGAAACTCTCGGTTTCAACGGCCGCGGCCCTGGCGCTTGTGCAGATCGCGCCACTCTCGCCGTTGATCTTTCGTTACTCGCGTGGAATCTGGCTGGCCGTCGACATCGTGTTGAGCCCGCTCGAGTCCCGAGAATTCAGCGACTAGAGCATTTTCATGATGAGCGTAGATCGATTCTCGACGAAGCTACGCAAACAATTGACGAAGACCCGTGGCGCGCGCCTCCGGCGGGCCGCGTCGACCTCTAGATCGACGTTCTTACCGGTCCGCCGTTTTCGATGGGTGATTTCGATCGTCGGTCTACACTTTGACTGAAAATGCTCTAGCAAGCAGCCGGACGGCTTGGCGCGCGATCAATCTCCGGCCCTTACCAAACCTTGCGGGCCGCGTGGCATTAGCCGTTCCTCATCTCGATAAGCCATCTTGATCTTCGTCAAGTCATCGTGGCGAATCGTTCGCCGAACCCGCATCGGGTCGATTCCGTACAAGCGGGCCGCGTTCAAACCAAAAATCTTAGCCTTGTCGTCGTTCGACAACTTCGAGTAGCCAAACTTTTCGCAAAGCTCATCCGTAATCTGAAACCGTTTGAAGGCGTCGATACACCACTGCGGCGAGCCCCACCAAATGCAGTCAGTCCCCCACAAAACCTTGTCGATGCCATAGTGCTTGATGTTCTTGCCTATCAAATGCATAGCCATCACAGGATGGCTGATCGCCAACGTTCCGAACGCACTACCGATCTCGCAATAGACGTTTTCCATCGCCGGGTTCCGTCTCTTGATGTCCATCAAGACGTTGTGCCACTCGAAATCACCACTCGTTGGATCGAAAAATCCCGGCTCGTCGAATTGAGGCTCCGTCGGACCATGCTTTAGCGCCGAGTGACACACCACGAACGTCAAGTCCGGGTTATCGAGAGCCGCCCGTTCAACGTCCTTTGGATTCGCGAGATGCCCGTACCTCGATGACTGCGACGCATAGCCTTTGTGTACGCAAACCGTCTTCTGCCCTAGCTCGCGAGCTACTTCGTAGAAGTAGGTCGACGCAGCGTCGTCTAACTGAAAACCGTTGCCCGATCGCGCCGGATCGAAGTGGCAATAGAAATTCCACGCACACGTCTTGTACGTCTCAACTTCGCGAATCATCTGCTCTTTGAGAGCAACCTTATCCTGCTGGTTCGCAACGTCGTCCCAGTAGTGATTCGGAGCGCAATTGCTTTGCGCCAATGCACGTTGGCCGCCGGCTATCGAATTGATGTCGTCGCGACGTTCTGCCATCAACCAACTCGGCGCGATCCCGCCTCCTCGTTCCAAGCCTTCAAGCAGCTCGCCGTCGTCGCCTAGGTTCCTCTCACGGCCCGGTAACCCTGACAGCACGACCATGTCAGTCTCTGACTCTAGAAACATCTCTTGGAAAAATGTGCGAAAGCTGTACGACGCCGGGTCATCAGTCAGCCGCAATCCCATCTCGCGCATAAACGCCGACTCGCGGAACTTCAACCCAACGCCATTCGTGAAGTGAGAGTTGATATCGAAAATGAAATGCTCGCCCTTCGGCCACTTCTCCTCGACCGTAACCGGTTCGAACATTTCCTCGCGATCAACCTGCCAATAGCGCTGTCCGTAAACTTCGTTCGAAGCCCAAAAAACTGTTGCCAGCCCCATGCCTGTCCGCATGAAAGCTCGTCGATCCATTCCGATTGTTTTAGAATTCGCCGCCGCCAGTTCAGCAATACGGTGTTCCCACTCGCTCTGGCTCCGACTCTGTGGCCTCGGCGAAATCTCGCTATTCGAAACGACCTGCGTCGGCACAGGCGAATCAATGCCCTTAGCCAGGTCGCGCCGCCACTTCGGAATCCAAGCTGAACGCTGCCTCATCTCACTTCACCCGTCCGAAGTATCATAGGATCTTTGCCCGAGTTGCCGTTGGCTCGGGCGCGGAGCTTTCATTCGTGTCAACAACCCAAACACGCGCCAAGATCACCGCTGTTGGCTGCTACGTCCCACCAAAAACTTTAACCAACGACGACCTCGCGGATATCCTCGAGACGACGAACGATTGGATCATGACGCGTACCGGCATACGCGAACGCCACATTGCCGCGAAAGGTACTGCTACGTCAGACCTTGCCACCGAAGCAGCGAAGAAAGTCTTGGCCAAAGTTGGACTCGCGCCCACTGACATCGAAGCGATCATCGTCTGCACCGTAACGCCCGACATGCTGTTTCCCTCTACGGCGTGCCTGGTGCAAGACAAACTCGGAGCCACCGGCGCCTGGGGCTTCGATTTGGTCGCCGCTTGCTCCGGCCTACTCTATGGCCTCACGACTGCCTCGCAATTCGTCACCACCGGTAGTCACAAGCGAGTGCTCGTGATCGGAGCCGACACGATGTCGCGCATCGTGGACTACCAAGATCGCGCCACTTGCGTTCTCTTCGGAGACGGCGCCGGCGCATTACTCATCGAACCCAGCGACAACGACGACGAGGGTCTCATCGACTTCATTCACGAGGTCGACGGCTCCGGCGGATCATACCTCTGCATGCCGGCCGGCGGTAGCGCGAAACCCGCATCGCATGAAACGGTAGATGCGCGCGAACACTTCGTTCAACAAGAAGGCCGCCAAGTCTACCGCTACGCAGTGAACAAGATGCATGAGCTATGCAGCGCGCTGCTCGATAGAAACGGACTCACCATCGACGATGTGGACTGGTTGATTCCACATCAAGCCAACAAGCGCATCATTACCGCGGTCGCCGAACGCCTGAATCTTCCACCCGATAAAGCGGTCATCAACATCGACAAATTCGGTAACACCACCGGAGGCACGATCCCTCTGGCAACAAACGATGCGATTGAATCCGGACGCTTAAAGAAAGGCGACCTCGTCTTGATGGCGGCCGTGGGCGCCGGCTTTACCGCCGGTGCGGCGCTATGGCGTTGGAGCTACTAATCAACAGCAGGCGCACTAAAGCGACGGCGGCGCCGCGCCGATCATTTCAACGAAGACTTGTTTTATAGGCACTGAGTATTTCGAGTCCGATGATTCGCGTGAACCAATCACGACGGATCGCGCTCGATTCGCACAGTCGCCACGAAAACAATATTCAGAAAAATGTTTCAATCACAGTGCGAGTCGTGATAAAACAGAACTGATGAGGAACGTTGTAGTAATCTGTTCGCAAGGATACTGCCAGGCCTCGTAAACGCGCGCTCGCGATTCAACGCGATCGTCAATCCAACTCAAAGAGAGGATAGTAAATATGGCGAAGAAAGCAGCCAAGAAAGCCGCGAAAAAAGCTGCCCCAAAAAAAGCAGTGAAGAAGGCAGCTCCGAAGAAGGCAGCGAAGAAGAAGGCAGCGAAGAAAGCAGCCCCGAAAAAAGCCGCCAAGAAAAAAGCAGCCCCGAAGAAGGCAGTAAAGAAGGCAGCTCCGAAAAAGGCAGCGAAGAAGAAGGCAGCCCCGAAAAAAGCCGCCAAGAAGAAAGCTGCAAGAAAGAAGAAGTAGCCGCTGACCCCGCGAACCCGCATAGGGTTCTAAGACTCGTCAGAGTGCTTCCAACGACGGCGACCCCACGGGCGGGGTCGCTGTTTTTCTTGTGCACCTATCGCGTACTTTAGAGCAATTTCTGAAGACTAGATTCCGCTGTCCAAAATCGGAGGCGCAACCGCCAGGGGGTGTGAAAAAACCTTCACCGGCATTGCGAGCGTCGGAGGGTGCGACATGTCGCACCCCTACAACACTGATAACAAGCAAGTTGCTCGTAGGGGCGTAGCTTGCTGTTTACGCCCGTTTCTCGAGTTCGCGGAGGTTTCTTCACACCCCCCCAGGAAGCGGGTTGTCCCAACCGACCCCAAAATCGGAGGCTTGGTGCTGCGGCAAGCAGTCTATGCCATTCCTGAAAATGCTTTCGTCGTTACGCCTTGGCGGGCAGCGTATCTACGTGATTGCCTGCAGCGTCCACCGCGCGGACCTTGTAGTACAATCCGCCGCTTGCGCCACGCGGAGCGCTCTTATCCTCGAAAACAAACGGGTCGCGAGTCGTCTGCGGCCGGAACGCCACTACGCCGATCCGTTCGTGTCGGCGGTAAATCTCGTAGCGCTCAATCGGATCGCCCGCCGCGTAGGCGGAGTGCCAGCTCACCATGACGTGACCCTCTGACTTACGCTCGACCGCAAAGTCCTGCGCCTCTTGAAAACCACCCGACGTCTGCTGGAAGAAGTTTGTGCGGGTGCCGTGCAATTCGGCGACAGTCTGTTCGATGTCTTTCTTCTCGCGCGTGGTCAATCGGCTGGCCACCTGCGCCGCCGCCAGATTCGCGACGACCTGATCGCGTTTCGGATCGCTGTTCTTATCGATCAGTCCGATGCCGGTAATAATCGTCGACATCCCTTCGGGGTTCAACGAATACCGAATGAAATCTTCATAGGGAAGTTTGTCCGGTTGCCCAACCGTCAGTACACTCTGGCCGGGTCTGTGCGCGTACTGCTGCTCCAGTCCGTACATCACGCCGTCGGCAAAAACTTTCATTCCGATTACACCCATGCCCTTAGCGTTTGCCACGGGGATCGAATTGGTCTGATGACAGAAGTAGCGTGGGTCGTTTGGATTCGCGACAACCAGCAGCGTATCCAAAATATTCCGCGTGTCGCGCTGAATCGCATACATGTGAACGGCCGGGTTTTCGTGCCCAGTAATTCCGATGTGGCGAATCCACTTGCGGTGATCCGGATTCAACCCAGTGCGGTTTGTGCCGTCGCGATAGTCCAACAAGCCGGCCAGCGCGCCTACGCGAGGGACCGACTTGTCACCAGGGTTATCCAATCCTTCGTAGACCGCATCGACGTCTTCCTTGCTGCCGATGTGATGCACCTGCATCAAATCGAGATATGCGCCTTCTGGAATATAGCCCTTACCATCGCCGAAAAACTGCGTGAGAGAACGCTTGATATCGTCCACCACGAATGTGCCCCCGCCCGACGATCGGCCCATCGGCTTTGACCCATCGCGAACGAGGG
Organism: Bryobacterales bacterium; assembly: GCA_965247305.1. Taxonomy (GTDB): domain Bacteria; phylum Acidobacteriota; class Terriglobia; order Bryobacterales; family UBA6623; genus CATQHP01. Next base: position 2,506,675 of record OZ252030.1, read on the forward strand.
AATGACGCAACCCGGTCTTTGACGCAATAAACAAGCGCGCCCGCAAGCTATGGTTGTAACCCGGCTTGCCTGGTTTGAGGTTCAGCACTTCGAATGCCTCGCCGTATTTTTCTTGGCTCAGAAAATAATTGTTTGCGGTCTCGAGATAGGTAATGCCGGCGCGAACCGCTTTCACGACGATCTGCACCGCTTCATCGCCCGGCAAGTCCCACTGGATCTTGTTGCCGCCGGCAAGCCCATAGCTGGTGACTTCACGCCCGGTACGTCCGAGCATGCGCGTAGCGAGCATCTTTTCCGCCGGATGCGCCCAAGCGCTAAACTTGCCCGTCATCGGAAGAAAAGTCGTCGCCATCGCCGCGCCGCCGGCCCAGCGCAAAGCGTCCCGTCGTGAAAATCGATTTGCCATTTTTTCGTCCCTCGCCGCGAGCGTTTCGCCGCCTTTTGGACTTTAGCATGACGACCCCCGTGGCATTCTAGAAAGGAGTGCACTCCGCGCCAACCGATAGACGCCTCGCAATGACGGATAACTCCCAAGGAGAGGGTAGTGGCGTAACGTGCTACTCCCGCAAGCTTCCGGGACCAGAGATGCTTCCAGAACTCCGCCCATCAGCGGCGAACGATTCCCTAGCTCTCGAGTTGAAGGCCGCCCACGAGTCATGCAAGACCTCCTAATCAACGTCGCCCTAGTTGTCGCTATCGCAGGCTCTGGCGCCGTCTTCACCCAGATCTACTGCAAGCTCGCGTACTACACCTGCGCCAATTGCAAGAGTCTCAACGCCAAGCGCCGCAACCAGTGCCGCAATTGCGCCGCGCCTTTGGGAGACGAATGAAGAGGGTTCCCAAGTTCGTTGGGCTGGCGATCCATCGATCGGTGGCCCACAAGCTGCCTATCCTCGCCAAGGCAGCCGGGTTCTCGTCGACGATGTCGCTATTCCCAGCGCTGATATTCATGACAGCGTTGTTTTTCCGCAGCAGCCTTGGACGCTCACTCATTGAACAGGTTTCAACCGCACTCGCCGAAGTCGCCCCCGCCAACGTCCACGAGTTACTAACCGCTTTTCTAGGTGGAGGCAGCGCGGGCTCCAACTACTTAATCGCCACTACGGGTTTCGCCGCTTTTTGGTTTGCGACAGATGTCAACTACATTCTGATCGAAGGATTCCGCCGAGCTTACGAACTTCCAGAGCGAAAAGCCTGGTGGAGCGACCTCGCCGTAGCGTCGATATTGGTCTTCCTCACCGTAGTGCCGTTTGGGGTCGCTAGCGTTTTTCTAGTCTTCACCAGCCAGATACGCGATCGCTTGTTGCCATTCTTGGGGTTCGATGGAAGCATCACCGGACTCATCGCCATCAGCGGATGGCTAATCGCGTTCGCCACGATGGTGCTAATCATCGCGACGCTGTACTACGTCGCGCCCAATCGTAAGCAACGTTGGCGCCTCGTCTTTCCAGGAGCGCTCATCGCAACCGCTCTGTGGTTGCTCTCCACGTCGCTATTCACGTGGTACGTCCAGCATCTAGCGCACTACTCCGATCTTTATGGCTCGGCCTCAACCGTCATCGTTCTGCTGATCTGGGTTTACATAGCAAACCTAGTCATCCTGATCGGCTGCGAATACAACGCCGTTCGCGAACTGCGCCTATCTACAACGTAGTCCCACAGAATTTACAACACTTCGCATCGGTATCATGCCCTTCGCTGCCGCATGAGGGACACGCCTGCGTACTCACCGGCTCATGCCTTTGAATCGCCAACTCGGCCGACATGATGCCCGTAGGAACGGCGATGATTCCGTAACCCAAAATCATTAGGACCGCCGCAAGCACTTGACCGAACTCCGTCTGCGGGGCGACGTCCCCATACCCCACCGTAGTTACGGTCACGATCGCCCAATAGACACTGCGGGGAATGCTGGTAAACCCGCTATCTTGTCCCCCTTCGATCAGATACATCAGCGTGCCCGCACAGACTGTGATTGCCACTACAGCGCCAAGAAAGACGGTAATTTTCGCCCGACTGGCCCGCATTGCCGCCATCAACACGTCGGCCTCGCCGACATCGTGCGCGAGCTTCAAGACGCGAAAGATTCGCAGCAGTCGAAACGCGCGAATCACGGCGAGAGACTGCGTAGCTCCGAAAAACAGACTTGCGTAAGTCGGCAGCACCGACAACAAGTCCACCACCCCAAAGAAACTCAGCGCGTACTTTGAAGGCCGCCGCACCGCATACAAACGCAGCACGTACTCCGCCGTAAACAGCAAGGTAAAAAACCACTCCAACGCCCGCAGCGCGGCACCATATCGATCGCTGATTGTCACCACGCTCTCAAGCATCACCACGGTGACGCTAGCGACGATAGCCACCAGCAAAGCAACATCGAAGAGCTTACCGGCCGGCGTATCAGCCTCAAAGATAATCTCGTGCAAACGATGTGAAGCCATATTCCGGCGATTCAATCGTAGCAACCACGCAAGAAATCCAACTGTCGCTCCGAATTCTCTCCCTACACCACGCCTCGAGTCGAGGACTGTGCTCTCAGCCCCGTTCCATAGTGCCGGTAGTTCACATAAACGCCACTCCCGACCTTCCCTAGTAGACTAGTAGAGATTCTTCATGGATGTCTCTGTCAAAGGGGAATACGCGCTCCGCGCGGTCTTCGACCTCGCCTGCCGCGACGCTCCCGACCCGACCAAGATCGCCAAGATCGCCGAACGTCAAAAAATTCCCCAGAAGTTTCTCGAGCTGATCCTCTCCCAGCTCAAGCAGGGCGGCTACCTCAATTCCAAACGTGGCGCGGACGGCGGGTATTTGTTGGCCCGCCCCGCCGATCAAATTACTGTCGGCGACATTTTGCGAGTGATCGATGGGCCGGTACAACTCTCACGCCGCCCAATCGAAAACGAATCCTCCGATTCGCCGTTTCCCGAAATGTGGAAGCGTGCCGAGCGTTCGCTTTCGAGCGTCATTGACAGAGTTACGTTCGCCGATCTTGTCGAACGTTGGAAGCAAAATCGCGCTAAGCGGGTCGTAAACTGGGAGATCTAAATCCGTGGCGCGCATCTACGACGACAACTCGCTCTCAATCGGAAATACGCCGCTGGTGCGCCTCCGACGCATCACCGATGGCGCAAAGGCCACGGTCCTAGGAAAAGTTGAGGGCCGCAACCCCGGGTATTCGGTCAAATGCCGCATCGGCGCGTCGATGATTTGGGACGCCGAAAAAAGCGGACGCCTGCGTGAGGGCATGGGACTCGTCGAGGCAACCAGCGGTAACACCGGAATCGCCCTGGCCTTCGTCGCGGCCGCGCGGGGCTACCCAATCACAATCGTGATGCCTTCCAGCTACAGCGTCGAGCGCCGGCGCGTCCTCAAAATGCTTGGCGCGAAACTCGAACTCACCGCGGGCGATGACGGCATGTATGGCGCCGTCGTTCGCGCCGAGCAACTCGCCGCCGACGAACCTGACCGCTACTTTCATCTGCAGCAGTTCAAGAACCCGGCCAACCCCCGCATTCACGTCGAAACCACTGGACCCGAAATCTGGGATGACACAGACGGCAACGTCGATGTGTTCGTTGCGGGAGTCGGCACTGGCGGAACCATCAGCGGGGTCTCTCGATATTTCAAACTCCGCAAGAAGAAACAAATCATCACGGTTGGCGTTGAACCCGAGCGCAGCCCGGTAATCAGGCAACACTTGGCGGGCCAACCCATGCAGCCCGGCCCGACGGACATCCAAGGAATCGGTGCGGGCTTCATCCCCGACACGCTCGACCTCGAACTCGTCGACCGCATAGAGGGCTGCGGCGACCAAGAGGCCGTCGAATACGCCAAGCGCCTTGCCAAAGAAGAGGGAATCTTGAGCGGAATTTCTTGCGGAGCCGCCGCGGCCGTAGCTTGCCGGCTGGCGAACGAACCCGAATTCGAAGGTAAAACGATCGTAGCCATCCTCCCCGACGCCGGCGAGCGATACCTGAGTAGCCCGCTCTTCGAGGGAATTGGCTAGTCGCTAAAAAGCTCGTACCGGGGTTTTGAAATATTTTTTCAACCTGAAATTTCAACAACTTAGCCGTTTCGACGCCCCGCCAGACCCCTTAAAAACTTGACACGGGGGTGTAGTGTTGAATCAGGTTCCTAAGGGCGTGCAAAGTACAAGCACGGATGCCTATGGAGTTTGCCTGGCTTAAGCGAAAGATGAGACCATCCATCCGGTGTTGTGAAAGCAACATCAAAAAAACGAGGTTTCGGTCCTGGCTGTCCTCGGGGAAAAGAACAACCTAGCCCGCAATTCTCACCACGTGGCGAGCGAAAGTGCGTGAGAGGTGCGTCAATACGAGGCGGGCGAAGGTTGGCGCGCGGAGGCGTACTTGACAGTCCGTTGAGCACTCGCGATCGAGCGCAACGAAGTAGTGGCGCAACTATCGCGTGCTTTCGCCGTCAGGTGGTGAGAAATGCGGGCTGACAACCCGGCGTTGCTGTCAAAAAGCTGGCCCGCACAACGTCGCTGGTACACGGAGGTTTAGCAACTTGGGAGCTCCCATTTTATCGGTTTGTCGAGTTTGAAATGAGCAGGCAAACCAACCGGCGGGGCAGTCTCACCTAGGCTGTTCCGTCTAACTAACAGCGGAGGAGGAACTGCATCACGGGGCGGGACTGTCCCATGAGACAGCGCAATCTAAACCGCGAAACCGAACCAACGTGTGGACGGTCCCATCCAAACCACGAAACCCGCGAACCAGCGCCAATCACAAGCCCAAGAACCCTCACGCCCACCTATTTCCATCCCAATCAAAACGAGGCGGGCGAACTCGGCTGAAGCCCTCAGTGGGACCCTCCCCCATCATGCACGGCCCAACCGGCGGGCTCGCTGATCCACGCGCGGCTGGCAAAATCCATCGAAGTGATACCCAGCAAAATAGCCAGCCAGCAAAAGCCGAGAGCGACGAACAACTGCGTGAGCTTGCTCGCGTATTTCACATGCATAAAAAAGAGAATCACCACCGTCGCTTTTACGGCCGCGATTCCTAGCGCCACGAAAATGTTCAGCGCCCCCAAGTCGACATAGGCGGCTGCTACGGTCACCCCCGTCAATGCAAGCAGCAATGCAAAGATCGAATAGTAGGTTTTGAGAGGAAGTACGTGTCCGGCCATCAGCGATGCCTGCTTACCAAGTACAGAAGTGGGTAGAGGAAGATCCAAACGATATCGACGAAGTGCCAATAGAGGCCAAACATCTCGACCGGCGAGTTGTAGGCAGCGCTGAAGCGCCCACGCCGGGCCATTACAACCAGCCAAGCCAATATCCCGATGCCGATAATCATGTGCACGGCATGCATGCCGGTCATCGCGAAATAGAACGAGAAAAACAATTCGACGTTCTGAGCAGCCGCCCCGCCGCCATGAAACTCGAAGCCAGCCCCGGGCACTAGCTGATGCTCGAACTTCGCCGAGTACTCAACCAACTTCACGCCGAGAAACGCCGCTCCGAAGAACATCGTTCCCACAAGAAAGCCGACTAACTTTCGCCGATGTCCCAACTGCGCCGCGTGCACCGCCAGCGCCATCGTCAAGCTCGAGCCAATCAAGATCGCTGTGTTGCCGCCGCCTAGCGCCACGTCAAGCTCATTCGAACCCGCCGCGAACGCCTCGGGAAACTTCATGCGGTACACGGCGTAGCCTAGAACGAGGCCGCCAAAAAACATGATCTCCGTTACGAGGAAGGCCCACATCCCGAGCGTCGCCGACTCGTGCTGTTGCTCGGCATCTTCGAACTGATGCGCGACAACCGGCGGGCCATAAGCCAGGGACGAATTAGACAAGGGCGGCCTCCTTCGGCGCATCGATGATGGCCGGCGTTTCGTAGGCGTAGGCTTCTTCGGTGACGATCGGTGTCTCGAGAAAATTACTATGGGGCGGGGGAGATGTCGTCTCCCACTCAAGCCCCTTGGCGCCCCATGGATTCGCCGGCGCAATCTTGCCGTAGCGCATCGACCAGGTGAGATAGATCATCGGCATCGCAAAACCAATCGCCAGTATCGAAGCCCCGGCCGTCGACATTACGTTGAGTATTTGAAACTCTTCCGGGTAGGCGTGATAGCGCCGCGGCATGCCGAGATAACCGAGCACGAACTGCGGAAAGAACGTCAAGTTGAAGCCCACAAAAATCATCAAGGCCGAGAGCCGTCCCCAGCCGAAAGGGTAGAGCCGCCCCGAAATCTTTGGCCACCAAAAATGGATCGCCGCCAAGTAACCCATCACCGCGCCGCCGACCATGATGTAGTGAAAATGCGCGACCACGAAATACGTGTCGTGTAGGTGAACATCAATCGCCAGCGAAGCCAGAAACAAGCCCGTCAGTCCGCCCAATGTGAACAAGCCCATAAAGCCCATCGCGTAGAGCATCGGCGTGTTGTATGAGATCGAGCCTTTATACATCGTCGCCATCCAGTTAAAAACCTTGATCGCCGACGGCACCGCGACCAGCATCGACAGCAACGAAAACACCATTCCGCTGTAAACCGACTGGCCCGAAACAAACATGTGGTGGCCCCAAACGAGGAAACCCAAGGCGGCGATCGCCATCGACGAATAGGCGATGATTTTGTATCCGAAAATCCCCTTACGGCTGAAGCAGGTAATCACCTCGCTCATCACACCCATCGCAGGCAAGATCATCACGTAAACAACCGGGTGCGAATAGAACCAAAATAAGTGCTGAAACAGCACCGGGTCGCCACCCAGTTTCGGGTCGAAAATCCCGACGCCGAAGGCAGTTTCGAGCAACAGCAGAACCATCGTGATGGCGATCACAGGCGTAGAGAGAATCATGATTACGCTAGTCGCATATTGAGCCCAGATAAACAGCGGCAAACGAAACCAGGTGAGCCCGGGCGCTCGCATTTTGTGGATCGTTACGACGAAATTGAGCCCCGTCAAAATGCTCGCGAAGCCGGTAATGAACACCCCGCCCGCGACCATCACGACGGCAGAGTTCGAGTAGGTACTCGAGTAGGGCGTGTAGAAAGTCCAACCCGTATCGACACCGCCCGTGGCGGCGGCCACCAACGTGATTGCGCCGCCAAGCGAGAAAACGTACCAGCTCAGTAGATTCAGGCGCGGGAAAGCCAAGTCGCGAGCGCCGATCATCAGTGGCACCAAAAAGTTTCCCAACACAGCCGGAATTGATGGCACCAAGAAAAAGAACACCATCATCAGCCCGTGCATGGTGAACATCTTGTTGTAGTTCTCGGCCTGCAACAGATCGCCCTCGGGCGTCAGCAACTCGAGCCGCACTGCTACGGCGAACGCGCCGCCAACAAAGAAGAACACCGTGATCGTTGCCAGGTAGAGCAGCGCGATGCGCTTGTGGTCGAGCGTCAGCAACCACGAGCGGATTCCCGACGAATGATTCAGGTAATGAGACGCCGGCAGCTCGCCCGCGTCGCGTGGCTCAATCGAAGGAGCAAACGTGGCGCCCATCAGTCGCTAGCTCCTTTCACAGCGCTTTCAGTGGCCTCGAGTGATTCCAGGTAAGCGATGATTTCCATCACCTGTTCTTCCGTCACCTGACCCTGAAACGTCGGCATCACGGGTTGAAAGCCCGCCACGATTTTTGCGCTCGGCTGTAAGATCGACTGCCGCAGATATGCCTCGTCGGCAATCACCTCAGCGCCTGTATTCAAGCGGGTCACAGCGCCATAGCGGCCCGCCAAGCTTGGGCCCCGCCCGCTGCTATCGGGGCGATGGCAACCGTCGCAGCGCAGCTCGCTAAATAGCCGCTCGCCGACAGACGACATCGCCTCGCCCTCTTGGGTCGCGTTCAGCCAGCGCTCGTAATCATCAGGCGCCATCACGTAAACCGTGCCGCCCATCTTTGAGTGCTCGTTGCCGCAGTACTCGGCGCAAAACAGGTGATATTCGCCGGCCTTGGTCGCTTCAAACCAGGCCGTCGTGTAGCGCCCCGGCAGCACGTCCATCTTGATGCGAAACGCGGGTACGTAGAAACTGTGGATCACGTCCTCCGACGTCATAATCAATCGCACCGGTTGTCCGATCGGCACGTGCAATTCGTTGATCTCGCGGCGTCCTTCGGGGTGCTGCAACTTCCACATCCACTGCTTGCCGACGACGTGAATATCCATCGCGTCTGGCGGTGGCGCCGCGTTTTTGAAGTACAGATTGGCGCCCCATCCGAAAATGATCATGCCGATCACAAACGGCACGACCGACCAGAACGCCTCCAGCGCAACGTTGCCCTCGATCGCGGTCGGATGCTCGTTTCCCGGCCGCCTCCGATAGCGAATCGCGAAGTAGAACGTGACTGAGAAGATCAGGACCGTGAACAGCGCGCCCACTCCGATCAAGAAAAAATACAGCGAGTCAACGCCCTCGGCAATCGTCGAGGCACTTTCAGGAAATAGCGGAAATTGATCCCACATAAAATCTATCCCTCGATCGGCGCGCCGAGAGTTCGGTGCTCCAGCCAGACAGAAAGGCCCATGAATCCCGCCAACAACAAGACCGTCGCGATGCCCGCCAGGCGCAGCACGTTCATGATTACCAACCCGTATTCACCGCTCACGGGGTCGTAGTGAAAGCAGTAGAGAAGTATCGAGTCAACCAAGCCGCCGATCCTCCCGTCGGCGGCCTCAATCAGCGCGAACTGCAAGTCGCGCGCCGAGTATTCGACGCCGTAGAAATAGCGCGACGTCACGCCGCCCGGAGTCGCCACGACAATGCCCGCGGCGTGCCGATACAGGTCGGTCTCGGGGTCATAGCGGTAGCTGTATCCGATTGCGTCGGTGAGGCGCTCGATGGCCGCTTGATCGCCCGAGAGAAATCGCCAGCCGCCGGCGGCGCCATCGCGCCCGTAGAGGCCCACGTAGTGCGCCTTCTTCTCGGCAGCCATGCGCGGCGTTTCTCCAGGGTCGATTGAAAATGTGATTACGTCGAAGTCTTCGCCCGCGGTCAGCTTCATCGCCCGCAGCGCTTTTAGCAGCCCGTTTAGTTCCAGCGAACACAACATCGGGCATTCGTAATAGACGGGCGCAAGGATCACGGCTCGATCGGCAAATAGCTCGCGCAGCCGGATCGCAATGCCCGCCTCATCGACAAACCGCGCGCCGAGCGGCAGCTCCCGGCCGAGTCGCTGTTCGAAAGCGACACCCTCCAGTTCGCGAGGCAACTGCCCGGCCGGAGTCACCGACTCCTTCGCCGCAAGCAGCGGAGCATACGTCGCGATCAGCATCAGCACCGTCAGCGCAACCAAGCCACGGACGGAAAGTGCGCGGTTGCAGGTTCCTTGGCTAATCCGCGGCTGCATCAAGAACCTCCGCGCGAACCGCGAACCCCCGCCGCAAAGCCAACTCCATCGCGCGCTCAACCGGCAGTCGCACGATGCCTGTCTGCTCATCCACCCACCCGTAGCTTGAAAGCAGCGACTCCTCGCGCGCCCGCAGCTGGTCCAAATCCATTCCGGCCGTCACCTGCAATCTCGGCTCGGGCGGTAAGAAGTCGGCTTCGGCTGAAGCCACCAGGCCTTCCCGCTCGGTAAGGTAGTCGAATAACATCGCGGTGAAGCCCATTGCAGCGGCGACCATCCAGACAATCAACATCGCCGCGCGCGCCACCGGACGCGGGTTGGCATCGCTCTTCTCGTAGCCGCTTTCGCGCTGTTGACGCTGGAGTTGGCGGGCAAGGTTGTTGAGAGGTGTATTCATGACTAGTGGCCGCCCGCCGGCTCCATTGCCGCTTCTAACAGCGGATCGTTCACCGGCAGCAACGGCTGCGAGCGCAACTGCCGGGCGAAGTAGGCTAGCCACAAACCACCCAACGCGGCCAGCGTCGTGAAGTCCAGCCAGTGAATAGTAAAGGCGCCGGCGCTCAAGCTCGGAGTAATGATCCAGTGCAAATCGATCCAGCGCATCAGCAGCATGAAGCCGGCGACCTTCACCAAATTCGATTCGGCCCTCTTCGTATGGCGCGTCAACAAAACCAAGAACGGCACGAAGAAGTGGAACAGCGCCAACAACACCGAGATCGCCTGCCAGCCGTTCGCGTTGCGGTCGAGATACCAGCCGACCTCTTCCTGCAAATTGCCCGACCAAATGATCAGATATTTCGAGAACGACAGGTAGGCCCAGACCATCACGAAGCCCATCAGTAGATTCCCAAGATCGTGAAAATGCTGGGGATTCAGGATCCGTGAATACGGGTCGCGGTCTTTTAGATAGACCAACACGCAGATCGAAAATGCAAGCGTTGCCAAGATGTCGCTCGAAAGAAACATGAATCCAAACAACGTCGAGAACCAGTGCGGATCGAGCGACATCACCCAATCGACCGAAGCGAACGTAATCGTCAGCGCCAGCAACGCGATGCCGCCGCCGGAAATGCGGCGCATCAAGCGCGCCGCGTCATCGTCGCCTGTGTCGTCGTGTCGCACGGAGAGCTTGCTGAGCGCCGTCCCGATGCCGATCCAAATCGCGAAGTAAAGCGCCGCGCGCGCCAGAAAGAACGGCACGTTCAGGTAGGCGCTCTTTTGCTGCAAGATGTGGTCGCCGGCCACGACGTCGGCATGGGTCCACTCATAGAGCTCGTGAAGTCCAAACAACACCGGCAGCAGCAGAACGGCCATCAGCGGAAACGTGCGCGCGGCGGCCTCGGCGGGGCGCCGGATGATCAGGCTCCAGGCCCCACCCGCAATGTGATGAAGCATCAGCAGCGCCAGGCTCCCGAGCGGAATCGCGATCCAATAGCAGAACGCCGTCAGATACGATCGGAAGAACTGCTCGGCATCGAGCAACGCGCCGGCGGTGGTCAACAGCGCCGCGACCACGCCCACCGTCAGGGCGCGCTGTTCGAACGATTCCAGATGTGCGTCTTTAGCCGTCATTGCTCTTACTGAGTTGCACCAGGTCCTTGCTTGAAAGCTGTTCGCGCAACGCATGTTGCGCCAGTTGCAGCGCTTCGATGTAGGCCGCAATCGCCCAGCGATCTTGGGCGCGAATGCGGTCGGAAAAATCAGTCATCGACCCGAAGCCGTTCGTGATCACGTCGAAGAAATGTCCCGGTGGCGCGGCGCGCAAGCGCGCGGAATGATACGACGGCGGGTGTCGAAAGCCGCGCATCGCGACCATGCCGTTTCCGTCGCCGAGGCGTCCGTGGCACGGCGCGCAATAGATATCGAAGCGCTGCCTACCGCGCGCTAGCGTGGCTGAGGTAATTTCAATCGGGTAGCTGCGCGCCGGCTCCCCGTTGAGCCGGCCGGCGTAGAGATGCTCGTCCGCGAAGAGTTCGCCGCGCGCAACCGTGCTTGCGATGCTTGGACGCGCCGCGCGTCCGTCGGCGAAAAATGGATTCGCCTCAAGTGCCTCAAACTTCGGTTGGTCGTGCATGTCGCTGCGGCAGCCCGCGGCGGCAAGCAACACGCACAGCCAGGCGATAGGGCTAAGCTTCAACTTCAGCCACCTCGCGAGGGTTGAGCCCTTCGAGAAACGTACGGGTCGATTCGCCGTTGTAGCCCGGGTCGCGTGCTTCGATGCACAGGAAAAAGCGGTCTTTCGAAGCCAGCTCAAAACGCGGGTGATTAAAGACGGGATGGTGCGGTCGCGGCAGGCCGTTCAGCGCCAGCATTCCGAAAACCGCCGCGACCGCGGCCACCAAAATTGTCATCTCAAACGTGACTGGGATAAATGCCGGCCAGGAGTTCAACGGCCGCCCGCCAACGTTTGTGGGATAGGAAATCACCGAAACCCAATACTGAAAGCCAAACCCCGCGAAACAGCCGAGCAAGCCACCGGCGAAGACAATCCAAGGGAGCTGGCGACGCGTGTGCCCGAGCGCCGCGGCAAGACCGTGGATGGGAAGCGGAGAGTAAGCGTCCATGCGACGGTAGCCGGCCTCGTGAGCCGCTGTCGCGGCGTCGACCAAATCGTGCGGCTGCTCAAACTCGGCGATCAGCCCATGCACGGGAGTTCTTGCTGTGACGTCGGACATCTACATTTCTCCGCTGGAGTGATCGGGGTTCTCAGGCACCAGCGTGCGCATCTCGAAAATTGAAATCATCGGCAGAAACCGTAGGAACAAGAACAGCAGCGTCGTGAAGAAGCCGAGAGTTCCGATGTAAAGCGCCCAGTCCCATACCGAGCCCGAATACATGTCCCACGATGACGGCAAATAGTCGCGGTGCAGGCTGGTCACGACAATCACGTAGCGCTCGAGCCACATGCCAATGTTGACCACGATTGCGATCACGAAAAGCGCGACGACATTCTGACGCACCTTCGCCGACCACAGTAGCTGCGGCACCAAACCGTTGCAGAAGATCAACGCCCAGTACTGTGTCGCGTACGGGCCCGTCATGCGATTCCAGACCATGAACTGCTCATACTGGCTCGCCGAATACCAGCCGAAGAAAACCTCCATCAGGTAGCCGTAGAAAACGATGCTGCCCGTGGCCAGAATGATCTTGGCCATGTTGTCGAGGTGGCGCAACGTGATAAAGTCGCCAATCTTGTAGAGCGCGCGAATTGGGATCGCCAGCGTCACAACCATGGCGAACCCGGAATAGATCGCGCCGGCCACGAAATAGGGCGGAAAGATAGTCGCGTGCCATCCGGGGATGATCGCGACAGCAAAGTCGAAACTCACGACGGTGTGAACCGAGATCACGAGCGGCGCGGCCAGCCCGGCCAGCAACCCGTAAGCGATCTCGTAGCGCTCCCAGTGGATTGCCGAGCCGCGCCAACCCATCGCCAGCGCTCCGTAGATGAGCTTCTTGATTTTCGTTTTCGCGGCGTCGCGCAACGTTCCGAGATCGGGGATCAGTCCGACGTACCAGAACATCGCCGAGACGCTTGCGTAAGTTGAGACCGCGAAGACGTCCCATAGCAGCGGCGAGCGAAACTGCGGCCAGATATCCATCGTGTTGGGCACCGGAAGCAGCCAATAGGCGAGCCACGGGCGCCCCACGTGAACCAACGGAAACACGCCGGCACAGGCGACCGCGAACAGCGTCATGGCCTCGGCAAAGCGGTTGATCGAGGTGCGCCATTCCTGGCGAAATAGCAGCAAGATTGCCGAGATCAAAGTGCCGGCGTGGCCGATGCCGACCCACCAGACGAAATTGATAATCGCGAAGCCCCATCCCACTGGAACGTTTAGGCCCCACACGCCGACACCGGTCGTCACCAAGTGAGCCAGCGACACTAGCATCAGCAACGTGCCCGACAGGCCGATGCTGAGACCGACCCACCACCAGCGCGGAGTCTTCTGCGTAAGCACCACCGACGAGATTTTGTCGGTGATTGATCCGAGATCGTAACCGGGCTCGATCACCGGTCCGACGGCGTCGAGGTCGCCCGCCTTAGTCGCCATGGTGAACAGCCTCCCCGGCTGTCGGCGCGTTAGTCGCCAGGCGCGGATTCGGGTTCGTGACTTTCGCCAGGTAGGTTGTACGAGGCGCGGTGTTCAGCTCCGTCAGCAATCCATAGTTGCGAGGGTCGGCCTTCAACTTCGCGACCCGCGAGCGGGCGTCGTTGATGTTGCCAAACGTAATTGCCTGCGTCGGGCAGGCAGCCTCGCAGGCCGTCTGAATCTCACCGTCGCGAATCTCGCGGCCGGCCTTCTCGGCCGTGATCCGCGCGCCGTTGATGCGCTGCACGCAGTAGGTGCATTTCTCCATCACGCCGCGCGAGCGCACCGACACGTCCGGGTTGCGCATCATCTTGTAGCTCTCGGTCTCGAAGTCGGAGTACAGCAAAAAGTTAAAACGCCGCACCTTGTACGGACAGTTGTTCGAGCAATAGCGTGTCCCAACGCAGCGGTTGTAGACCATGTCGTTGAGGCCTTCGGAGCTGTGTACCGTCGCCCCCACGGGACACACAATTTCGCAAGGTGCGTTTTCGCAATGCATGCAGCCGACGGGTTGATGGTGGACTTGCGGCTCGTCGAGCGGACCTTCGAAGTAGCGGTCGATCCGAATCCAAGCCATCTCACGGCCCATCAGCACTTGCTCTTTTCCGACCACCGGGATGTTGTTCTCCGACTGACAGGCCAGCGTGCAACCGTTGCAACCAATGCAGGAGTTGAGGTCGATCGTCATACCCCAGGCGTTGCCTTCGTACTCGTGGGCGGGAAAGATCGACAGACCTTCTTGCGAGTGGTCAAATTTTTCAGGGAAGGCGGGGTCTTCGTGAAAGCCGTCAAGCGTGGCGTGGCGCACCAGGTGACGATCTTCCATCGAGCTGTGGTCTTGGACCGAAGCCAGGCGGTAGGTGCGGCCGCGCGGTTCGATCTTGAGGCCGGCACCCGCGTCTAGTGATGCTGTAGTTCGTATGCGGTAGGCGTTGAACCCGAGCCCTGAGCCCACGCGGCCGGTCGTTTCGCGACCGTAGCCGAGCGCGATGCTGCAGCACTCGTCGGCTTGGCCGGGAGAAATCCAAACCGGGGCTTCGACCGAGCGGCCGTCGAGGCGCAGGGTCACGACATCGCCGTTCGTTAAATGAAGCTCTTCGGCCGTGGCCGGGCTTAAGTGCGCGGCGTTGTCCCAGGTGAGTTTGGTGATCGGCTTGGGGGCCTCTTGCAGCCAGCCATTGTTGGCCCAGCGGCCGTCGAAGACCGTAGCGTCGGCGCGGAACAACAATTCGATTCCGTCGTTCGACGCCGGCCTCGGGGCGCGGCTCGCCCAATCCGCCCGCACGACAACGCTGCGTGATGCGAACGCGGAAGCAGCCACCGAGCCGTCGTGCAGCGATTTTCGGAAACGCTTTTCGAAAGCCTCGTCCTCTAGCTGCTACAGATTGGCGAGGTGTTCTCGCAGCGCCTGCTCGCCGGACTGCTCGCGTTTGCCGAGCACCGCAAGCAGCACCGAGGCATCGGACTTGCCTTCGTAGAGCGGCTCGATGAGCGGCTGTTGCAACGTATGCGTACCGTCGAAGGCTCGGCCGTCGCTCCAATTCTCAAGCGCGTGCGCCATCGGCAGATGCCATTGGCAGCGCTCGGAAGTTTCGTCAAGATGCGCCGCTAGGTGCGCTTGAAACGGCACCTTCCCAAGGGCTTCAGCGAACTCTAAATCGGCCGGCGCATCATAGACCGGGTTGCCACCGAGGATGAGCAAGGCGTCGACGTGCCCGGCGCTCATGTCGTTGGCGAGTTCTGTGATCGAATGCGTCTGATCAATCGGCGTCGCGATCGGATTGTCGAGTAGATGGACGGTCCTGCCAACGTTCCCGAGGCGCTCGTTGATCGCGTGCGCGGCGGCGTGAACGAAGGCCGGCTGCTGCTCGCCGGCGATTACGAGTGAGCGGCCACGGTGATTGTGAAGATCTTCGGCGACGGCGTCGATCCACTCCGCGTGAGCTGAGACTTCGCCCTCGATCGGAACGCCAAGCCGCTTGGCGAGCGCGGCGCTTAATCCGCAAACCTGCGAGCTTTTGAGCCGCAGGCGATGGTCTGCCGTCGAACCGGTAATGGTTACTTCGGATTCGGCCACGTAGAGCCGATTCATCCGCGCGCGGCCTTGGGAGAGCTTACGCCGGCGCGAAAAGTCGCGGGCGTAGCGTAGCGCCCCTGGGCCCACGCTCAAGAAGTCGGCGTCGAGAGAAACGATGACGTCGGCATCGCCAAGCGCATAGCGAACGCCTACGCGTTCGCCGAACGCGGCCTCCGCCCCCGCGAAAGCGTTGTCACGATTGACGGCTTCCCACTGATGCCACTTTGCTATCGGGTATCGTTCGAGGACCTGTTCGACGAGTGACAGCGCCAACGGTGAGCCGACCGTAGGTGTGAGCAGGCGTAGCCCGGCCCCTTGTTTACGCGTTTGCTCGGCGAGCACCGTTCGCAACGCTGCCAAAAAGCTTACCCATCCCGAAATGCGGCCTTCACGCCGAACAACTTGCGAGCGATCAGGATCGTACAGATCGAGTACCGATGCGATCGAGAACGAACTCGCCGCGCCAAGGCTCGCCGGGTGCTCGGGGTTGCCCTCGATGTGCGTGGGCCGGCCCTGATGCGACTCGGCAAGCACGCCCTCGGCGTAGCCGCCTAGTGTCCTGTATCTAAAGTTCGCGTAACATTAAACAGGTTGTTGTCGCCATGTCTATATGGGGAAGACGACGACAACTGGTCCTCAATTGAAACCGCTCAAGCTCAACCCGGCCGAGCGCGAGAGCCTGCAAAGTTGGGCGCGACGGCGCAAGTCCGCGCAGGCTCTTGCCCAACGCGCCAGGGCCATTCTGCTCGCCGCCGACGGACTCAACAATACCGTCGTCGCCGCCCAACTCGGCTGGGCCCGCCGTACCGTTGGCAAATGGCGCCAGCGCTTCCTCGACAAAGGCCTCGACGGGCTGCTCGACGAACCGCGTCCCGGCACGCCGCGGCGCGTCAGCGATGACGAGGTCGAACGCGTCATCACGCTCACTCTGGAATCGACGCCCCCCGACGCCACGCATTGGTCAACACGCTCGATGGCCAAGACCTGTGGCTTGAGTCACTCCAGCGTGCAGCGCATCTGGAAGGCCTTCGCGCTGCAACCCCATCGCAGCGAAACTTTCAAGCTCTCGCAAGATCCGTTGTTCGTCGAGAAGGTGCGCGACATCGTCGGTCTGTATCTCAACCCGCCCCAGCGGGCGTTGGTGCTGTCGGTTGACGAGAAGTCTCAGATCCAAGCCCTGGACCGCACGCAGCCGCTGCTGCCGCTGCGTCCCGGACAAATCGAGCGCCGCACGCACGACTACAAGCGCCACGGGACGACCTCGCTGTTTGCCGCGTTGGATGTCAAGACCGGCCATGTGATCGGCGAGTGTCATCGCCGTCATCGCGCGGTCGAGTTTCGCAAGTTTCTCGACACCATCGACCAGGCGGTCCCCGACTCGCTCGAGATCCACTTGATCCTCGACAACTACGGAACCCACAAGACCCAGATTATTCAGCGTTGGCTGGCCAAACGGCCGCGCTACCATCTGCACTTCACGCCGACCAGCGCGTCTTGGATCAACCTTGTCGAGCGTTGGTTCGCCACTCTGACCCAGAAGCAGATTCGCCGCGGTGTACATCGCAGCACAGCGGAGTTGGAACGCGCCATCGAGGATTACATCCAACTCAGCAACGCCGACTCCAAGCCGTTCGTCTGGTCCAAAACCGCCGACCAAATCTTCGCTTCCCTCGCCCGCTTTTGTAATCGAACTTTAGAGACAGGACACTAGCGACGTCATCGTGGCGAAATAGCGTGGCACTCCGGGAATCTCGCTCTCGGGACGGCGAGCGTAGGGGACAATCGATTCACGCGGCTGGATGGTGCAATTCGTCAGTCCACCAAGCGCCAACGACGCGCCCATCACGCTCAAGAACTTGCGGCGGCTTAGGCCGTCGGACCAGACGTCAGCCTGGCTTGGAAACTCGTGCTTGAGGACGTCTTGAAACTCGTCGGTGGCGGCAATCTGTTCGAGGCTCTTCCAGAACGTCGGCCCATTGGCGTCGTTGAGCTTTTTGCGCAGCGCCGCCAGATGGTTCTTGCCGCGAAGCGGGGGCTTGGGCTCGATCTGAATCAGCTCGCTCATAGTCTTGCTATCGATGACACGCCGAACAATCCGTGACGCTGCGAACGCCATACTCCGCGACCAATTGCTGCGCCAATGACACCCGTTCCGCTGGGTCGTCGGGCGGCCGCCAGTTCATGTTGAATACCTCTTCCTTGGGGCGGATGTTCTCCGCTGGATGGCGATGACAGTCGAGGCACCATTCCATCTGCAAACTTTTCTGCTGACGCATGAGCGGCATCTCGTCAACCTGGCCGTGGCAGCTTGCGCAGCCGACGCCCTTGGCGACGTGGATCGAGTGGTTGAAGTAGGCAAAGTCAGGAAGGTCGTGGACGCGCGTCCACTCAATTGAGCGGTCGTCGCGGAAGCTCTCGCGAATCGGCTCGAGCATCGGCGCGTCGCCCCAAACTTGCGAGTGGCAGGTGTAGCAAGTCTTGGTCGCCGGCAGCCCGGCAAAGGCGCTTTCCTCGACGGACGTGTGGCAGTGCCTACAATCAATACCTAGTCCCTTGACGTGGTGCTTGTGGCTGAACGGGACCGGCTGCTGTTTCGTTACTCCCGCACCGTTGACATAGGGTGAACGCATCAAAGTGAGGCCAAGCCACAGAGCCCCGGCGACGATGAATACGCCTCCGAAAATGCTCAGGCGGGCGAGGGTGTTGGCGCTGCGCTGAAAGAGTTGCCCCACGGATGCTACTCCCGAGCCAGTCGACGGACCGCCTCAAGATGTTCCATCGACTCTTGGGGCACGAAACCTAAGTGATTAGATAAATACCGCAAACGTTAATCTATCATCATATTTTTTTACTGTCAAACAGTCTTAGAACTTGTTTAACAGGATAAAGAGAGGCGTTGAATTCTACGATTGGGCTACGCTGTGCGCAGGATAACGAGGTCGGACGGTGCGGTATGAGGGAGTAGGGTCAGAGTTGGCTGGCGAGCAACTGGCGAAGTACAAGAGGTTTATTTTGGGACTTGGCCTGATGGAGTGAACCGCGAATCGTGGCCGGGGATGGTTTATTTCGTGGTCCGGCCGGCGTGGGTTCGCTACAGCGATTTCGCTCAGGACCCGCCTCTCATCGTCGAGTTTGAATTTTAGAGAAGTCGTCGGAAACAGGCGTCGACACGGGTGATAAAATCGGGCCGATGATTCGGTCGGCGGCGCCACTGCTTTTATTGGCAGCTTTCTTTTTGGGAAGCTGCGTCTACGACCCGATTCCAGGCGGGCATATCTCCGAGCCGCGGCTGATTGCTCATCGCGGTGGCGTGGTTGGGGACGCTCACGCCGAGAACAGTCCGGGGTCGGTCGAGGCGGCGATTGCAGCGGGATACTGGATGATCGAGGTTGATGTTCGCGAGAGTGCGGACGGAATGATGGTTGTCCATCACGACGAGGATTTCGAGCGGTTCTATGGCGACGGGCGCTTGCTGGCGGAGATGACTTGGGACGAGATTGCCGAGCTGCGGGCGACGCCGGGTGACACGCGGCCACTGTTGTTTGCGGAATTGGCGGAGTTGTGCCGGGGGCGCATGCGCTTGATGCTGGATACGAAGCCCCCCGAGCACTCCGAACAATTTTTCGAGGAAATGGAGCGGGTTCTTGTTGAGAATGATCTGCTTGAGTCGGCGTTTGTGATTGGTACCGAGCAGTCGCGAGCATGGTTTGACGGAAAGGCGAAGGTGGGCGTTGATCGTGGCGGGCTTCGTTCGGCGATCGAGCGGGGCGAGGATATCGCGGCGCTCTACTATTTGTTCGAACATGGGCGCGATCTTGATGCCGAGACGGTTGGTTGGGCGCGCGAGTTAGGTGTTGATGTGGTTCCCTCGATCAATGTATTTCACTATGACGATTTGGCCGACCACATGGCGGCGGCAGAGAGCGATGTTTTGGGGATGCTGGATGCGGGAGTTGTTTACTTCCAGATTGATTCGGTTTACGACCGCTGGTTACGGTAGGAGGTGTTGCGGCGGCCGCGAGTTCTGGGTCGGAAAGAAAGTCGACCCAGAGGTCGACTCTGCCCGCCGGAGGCGCGCGCCACAAATTCCCCCGGGAGTGCTTGCAGCGGTGTTTAAAATCGGTCTACGTAAATCTTGAAAATGCTCTAGCCTTGGTTTTCAGTTCGATGTAAGCGTTTCGGCGTTCTGCACGAACCCGGCCGGCCGGACGTTCTTTCCTTGCTTCTTCCCGTCGCCAAGGTCGGCTCGTGCCCATTCTGTGAGTGAGCGCAATCTTTCGACCACTTGCGGGTATTGCTTCGCCACGTTTGTCGTCTCACCAATGTCCGAATGCAAATCGTATAGCTCGGTTACCGGTTCCGGGTAAAAATTCGGGTAACGCCCTGTCGCTCGTGCGACGTGCAACTTCCAGCGGCCACTGCGGACTCCGGTGAGGTGGCTCATGAAGTAGTAGTAGTAAGCGAGGTGCGGCGTTGGCTGCGGTTTGTCGCTCAACAAGAGCGGGCGAATATCCATGCCGTCGATGACGCGATCGGTGGGCGCGGCCGTGCCCGCTAGCGCCGCAAACGTCGGCAGGATGTCGACCGATATCGCTAACTCGTCGCTCGCGGCGCCGGCCGGGATATGCCCTGGCCAGCGGGCTACAAAGCAGACTCGATGTCCGCCCTCCCAGGTCGTGCCCTTACCGCCGCGGAGGGGTGCGTTCTGAGCGCCGTGTTGCATCGCGCCGCCGTTGTCGGATGTGAAGATCACCAGCGTGTTGTCATCGATCCCGAGCGCCTTGAGCTTTTTGAGAATTTCACCGGTCGACCAGTCGACTTCCTCGACCGCGTCGCCCCACTTACCGTTCATCGACTTGCCCGCGAATCGCTGCGACGAATACTGCGGCCAGTGCGGCATCGTGTGCGGCAGGTAGAGGAAAAACGGCCCCTCTTTGTTCGCCTCGATGAACTTCAACGCCTCTTGGGTATAGCGCTGGGTAATCAGACGCTGGTCCGGCTCTTGCTCGATGACTTCTTCATCGCGCAGCAACGGCAACGGCGGGTAGTTGTAAGGCTTGCGACGCGAGTCATGCCCCATGTCGTTTGAAAACGGGATACCGAAGTAGGAGTCAAAGCCCTGACGCGTCGGCAGAAATTCACGCTGGTCGCCGAGATGCCACTTGCCCACCATGCCGGTTTTGTAGCCCGCATCCTTGAGCACTTCCGCGATGGTCACTTCATCGGAATGCAGCCCCTCTTTGTTCCCGGGAAAAAGGACCCAACGGCCTTCCTCGTTTTCATCGAGGCCGACGCGGCGCGGGTAGCTGCCTGTCATTAGCGAACTGCGCGATGGCGTGCAGACGTTCGCTGTGACATAAAAACTGGTGAGCTTTCGCCCCTCGGCCGCCATGCGGTCAAGGTGTGGCGTTCGATGCAGTTTCGAGCCAAACGGACCAATGTCGGAATAGCCCAAGTCGTCGACGAAGATCAAGACGAAGTTGGGCTTGTCCGCCGCTGTCAGCGGAAATGCCAAAAACAGCAGAACGATAATTGCCGAAATCGAATTTCTCATCACTCTAGCCCTCATGCGCCTCCCAGGATAGCCCGCGGAGGCGGCCTTCGAATGGGGACGTACACGTCCCCGATCCGTCTGTAAGGAAGCGATGACTTCCGTCCACGCCTAGGATTCTCGACATCGATCGACTCAGCACCCGCACGGTGTTGTCAAAGTATCAGTGGAAAAAATAGTTCGAGAATTTACGCCGCGCCGGGCGGGACTGTCTCGTACCTAGCCGACGAGTGTCCGACCGGGGTCCTCACGCAAGCTCGCGGTGCGCACAGCGGTGGAGGAATGGTGCGCACAGCGGTGGAGGAATATAGAGTATGCGTTTCGTCAACGAAGCCGAAGTAGCATCGGTCCTCCGCATGGAAGACTTGATCCCCGCGATGCGCCAGGCGATGATCGATTTTTCCCAGGGCAAGGTGGGGCAACCTACTCGCCATATCCTCTCGGTCAAAGATCACAACGGATTTTTCGGTGGAATGCCAGCCGTCACCCCAGCCGGCATGGGCGCCAAACTAGTAGCCTTCTACCCCGAGAACGCAAAGAAGAACCTGCCGACGCACATGGCGACGATCGTGCTGTTCCGGCCCGAAACCGGCGAGCCGTTGGTAACGATGGACGGTGGTCTCATCACCGAGATGCGCACCGCCGCCGTGACCGCGACGTTCGTTGACGCCGTAGCCGCCCCGGACGTGAAGACTCTCGCAATTTTGGGCGCCGGCCTACAAGGCGAAAGTCACATCGAAGCGCTTGCGCGCATACGCAACTTCGACGAGATCCGCATTTGGAACCGCACGCCGGAACGTGCCGCGAAACTAGCCGAAAAAGTGGGCGGCAGGGCAATGGGGGCTGAGGATGCGGTGAGCGGCGCGGACATCGTTGTGACCACAACCGGCTCCACCGAGCCAATCATCGACGGACGCTGGCTGGCCCCTGGCGCAAAGGTCGCCAGCGTAGGCTGGTCAGGCGCTGACGGTGCTGAACTCGACGCGGCAACCATGAATCACACGGTAGTGGTCGATTCCCGTGCTGGAACTCAAGCCGAATCGGGCAACGTGCGGCGGCACAAACCAGAAGTCTACGCCGAACTGGGCGAAGTGCTCGACGGCAGCCGACCCGTCGACCCGAGCGCATCGGTGGTCTTCGACTCGATCGGCATGGCCTGCCAAGACGTCGCCGCGGCTGCCCTTGTGTGGGAAAAACTCCGGCCCTAATTGGCGGCGAGCACCTCGGCCTTGTCCTCGTCCGACAACTGCCGTGCGGTACGAACGAGGTGCAGAAACTCGAATCGGGTGTCGTCCGCCGTCGCCGTGCCCGAACTCTCCGCCAGCGTCAGCACCCGATCGAAACTCGCGTCCGCTTTATGCGTCGAGTTGCGCAACAGCAGTCCAAACTCAGCTACCGCCGCCGCGAAGCGAAAATCCTCCGATGCCTGCGAGATCGGCGCTGTTATGATCTTGATGAATCGAAATGCACTGCAGGCGAAAACCGTTTTTATCAGTCGTGCTGTCGGCAGCGATGTTTATTGCGCTTGCCGCCGACGCTAGCGATATTCCCCGCTCGTTCGACGACCACCCCGATCTCAACGGGGTTTGGCAGGCGATTGGCACGGCTCACTGGGATCTGGAAGACCATCCGGCGTCGGCGGGTCATCCCGATCTCGGCGCAATTGGCGCCGTCCCGCCAGGTCAGGGCGTCGTCGTTGGCGGCGAAATTCCCTACAACGATGATGGCCTCGCGAGGAAGAAGGCGAACGCGGGGAATCGCCCTGACAAAGACCCAGAGGCGCGCTGTTTCCTGCCAGGGGTTCCGCGCGCCACGTATCTGCCGTACCCGTTTCAGATTGTGCAAGGCGACAAGAAAATCATGATTGTCTACGGTTACGCCGAGGCCAACCGCACCATCCATATGGATAAGGACAATCCCGAGCCGCCGCCGCTGGACTCGTGGATGGGCCGTTCGCACGGGCGCTGGGAAGGTGAAACGCTCGTTGTCGACGCCGAGGGATTCAACGGCGAGGCCTGGTTCGACCGCGCCGGCAACGCCGCGACATCGACGCTGAAAGTCGAAGAGCGCTACACGCCGATTGGCAAAGACGCTCTGATGTACGAGGCTACGCTCAGCGACCCGGCAGTCTTCACTCGGCCTTGGAAAATCCGCATGCCGCTGTATCGGCGTCTCGACGAAAACGCTCGCGTGCTTGAATTCAAATGCGTTGAGTTCTCAGAAGATCTCGTTTACGGACATCTCCGCAGGAAGCCTACACGATGAAGACAATTCTTGTTGCCCTGACGCTGCTTGCATTCGCTATCGCTTTCCCGGCCCGGGCCGCGGACGCCAAGTTCCATCACATTCACGTCACCGCCGCCAGCCCCCCGGAGGCAGCGCGATGGTACATCCGCTACCTCGATTGCCACGCGATCCCCGAGCGCAACGACGCCGCAAACTGCCAGGGCATTGAGGTCGCGTTCGTTTCGCAAACAACCATGGGCAGCACCCAAGGGACAGGCGTCAACCACATCGGGTTCTCCTACGTCGACCTATCGACCAAGATGGACGAGCTTGCCTCGGTCGGAGTGCGCGGCTCCGGCGTTCGCCTGCAGCGATTCGAGGATGGCTCGACGTTGCGAGACGGGCCAGGCCTATTCAAGTACGGGTTTATTTTTGACCCCTGGGGCACCCGCATCGAATTGGTCGAGGACGCTGACTATGTTGGCTTTCATCACGTCCATCTGAGTTCTAACGACCCGGCCGGGACATTGGCCTGGTATCAGAAAACGTTTGGGGGCAAGGCCGCCAAACTGCGAGGAAAACTCGATGGGATTCTACTAGGCGATGTCTGGCTGCTCGCCGCGCGGCACACAGAGGGCGACCCGGCGCCGACACGCAGTCGAGCGCTCGATCACATTGGATTTGAGATGGCCGGCCTCGCTAAAGCCGCACCTAGAATGCGCAAGCAGGGAGTCAGCTTCCAGACAGATCCGGCGGTTCCAGACAACGCACGGTCAAAAGCCAAACGCGCATTCATCGCAGGACCGGACAGCGTTCGCATCGCCATCGTCGAGCCGGGATTCGCCGGCATCAAGCCAGTCGTCGAATCGACGGAGGTAAGCGAAGCCGGCGCGCCGTATTCAGTGCCGCGCACGCCATGGGGCGAGCCCGACCTGCAGGGAGTTTGGAGCGGCAATTCCTCTCACGGTATCCCTCTCGAGCGGCCGTTAGAGCTTGCTGAAGTTCAAGATCTCACCACGGAACAAGCTGCCGCTCGACGAGAGCGCGGCACGCTAGGCAGCATTTGGGGCTACGAACGCGAGTGGCGTGACACGACCCTCGGGTACGACAAAATGACGCCGTCGACTCAGGTAGCGATGATTGTCGATCCGCCCGATGGCCGCCTCCCGGCATTGACGGCGGCGGGCAAACGCATCGTCGAGCAAGTACGTATCGCGCGCGAAAAGTACACCAGCGAGCCGGTCGACGGAGCGGAAGACATGACGCCGTATGTCCGCTGCATTACCAAGGGTTTGCCCGGCATGATGATGCCTTCGATCTACAACAACGGCCTTCAGATCGTCCAAGGCCCGGGGCATGTCGCTGTTCAAAGGGAGATGGTTCACGAAACTCGAGTGGTACCGACTAATCCCCGCAAGCCGGTCGGCTCGAAGCTGACGACTTGGCTGGGCGAGCCGCAAGGGCACTGGGATGGCGATACGCTTGTCGTCGAAACTCAGGGCTTCAACGGCAAGAGTTCCTATCGCGGCACCACCAAAGACATGAAGCTCACGGAGCGCTTTACGCGGATCGGCGAGACCAAGCTGGCATACGAATTCACCGTCGACGATCCGACGGTCTGGACGGCCCCGTGGACCGCAAGGTTCGGGTTCGACCTCGACAACGAGCAGTACGATCTGGTCGAGTACGCCTGCCACGAAGGCAACTACGGCATGTTTAATATTTTGAGTGGCGCGCGGGCGCGGGACAAAGAAGCCGGTCAATAATAGAGGGAGTCCGATGTCGAAATCAGTAGCTATTACCAGCGTCGCGATCTGCCTGGGGCTCGTCGCGCTATCACTACCGACGGCCGCGCACCACGCATTCTCGTCAGAATTCGACTCCACTAAGCCGGTGCGCCTGCGAGGAAAGATTACGAGAATGGAGTGGATCAACCCGCACTCTTGGATGCACGTGGAAGTGAAAGGCGATGACGGCAAAGCGGCCACGTGGATGATCGAAGCGGGCCCCCCAGGAGCGCTCGTTCGCCGTGGCTGGCGCAAAGACTCGGTCAAGCCGGGCGTGGAAGTTTTAGTCGAGGGCTACCAAGCAATCGATGGCAGCACCAGAGCCAACGGCCGTGACGTAACGCTGCCAGACGGCACGCGCCTGTTCGCAGGCTCGTCGGGCACGGGCGCCCCATACGACGACCCGAAGTCGCCCGAACGCCGCAAGTAGAGCTCGCGAGACGGGAAGCGAGGGACGAAGCGAGGACGACGAAGCGAGACGCAAGTGAGCGCAAGCGAGGAGACGGAGCCCTTAACAATTACAGCAACATCAACTAAATCAATATGTTAGCTTGCTCCAGCCGTCTCGTGGAAGACCCCACCTCTCTGCGGACGAATGTGACTCCAGCCTGCCGGCAGACCCAACTCCGCCTCGATCTTCCTCTGAAAGTTTTTGCCGCCGAACGGTTTTCCCGACTGTGTCGCCGTCCGAATGTGGTCCGCCGCCTGATCGCCCTGGCCTTGCGCAAGTCTTGCCGGCCAGTCCGCGCACCCGCCGACTTCCTCTAGGACGTGCCAGTCCAACAGTCCGGTATCATCGCGTCCGCGGGCATGGGCGCGCGCGCTCGACCTGCGCCATGCCGTTGCCCCGGCCTTGATCCCCGCGCGTACCGGATTCAGATCGACATACAGTAGCGCCGCGTTGAGTCGTGCGGGGTCCAAAGGGCATGAATAGAAACGGCTTCGCCATAGATGACCGTCTCGCCGGCGCGTCCGATTGAACTGCTGCGCATGGCCGGAATGTACCCTGCGGATCAAGCAGCCTAACGAATCCTCGCGCCGCGGCACAGCGATCATGTGGACGTGATTCGTCATCCAACACCAACCGAGCAGATTCACTCGGCAGGCGCGCAGATGCAGAGAAAGCAGTTGCTGGTAGCGGCGCCGGTCTTCGTCGGACAGGAAGACATCTTGGCGATTGTTGCCGCGATGGGCTTTGACCGAGTTGTCAAGGGCTCCGTCCCCTTGCTGTCCCTTGCTGTCGTCCCCTTGCCGTCCGTCCCCTTGCTGCCTCGGCGAACAAATGCGGAAACGAGGGTGATAACTCGGTATCCGATAGTAGTGAATCTCGCGAAACTCAGGTACGTTAATTGCGGGAATTCGATCGTCTGCGTTAGATTTCGGGTGGCGTGAACGATAAATGAGCCTAGTTGCAAAAGCTCTATTCCAGTTCGAGCAGTTCGAAAGTGTCTATCCCTCGAACTACTTGGGCCGAGTTGAGCCGCTTGCGGGGTACTATCTAGCCATGAGGCTCTCGCCTGCTTAGATCGCTGACTCAGGGTCGTAGGTGGCCGTATTCAGTGTGTCGTGCAGTCGACATTGCGCGATGCTCCGAGCGCGATCTGACGTGACGAGCAGCAGGACCGTGAAGCGCGTCGATTCGCGAGCATTGCTTCGCCTCGCGCGATTGTTGGTTCTGGGACTGGCGCTGAGTCTGATACCAGCGGCAATTCGGGCGGACCAATCGGCGGCCGACGACGAGACTCGGCAAGACGCAAAAAGCCCCGGGGGCAGAGGCGCAGGGGCCCGGCGAGGCCGCCGCGTCGACTCGCGGCGCTGCCGTGCCAGGCGATTCGGCCGACCGCGAAGAGCTCAATCTGCTCGGCCAGACGGACGCGGAGGGCGGAGAGAGCCGGCGCAACGAGAACGTCCGGATCAACCTGATTGACAACAACGTTCTGAAAGAGCTCAACCAACGCATTGGTACGAGCGCCACGATTGTAGAGAGTTTCGAGGTCGACAGCGAGTATTTCGGTACGATATACGGCGGCAGCCCAAGGACTCCACCGCACGTCTCGCCGGCGGCGGGCGCCGGGCTCCACGGGCGACTCTACTACGGCCACAACAACAGCGTATTCAGCGCACGATCGTTCTTTCAGGCGGGTCCGGTTGCGCCGGCGCGCGAGAACGACTACGGGTTCGGACTCAGCTTGCCAACTTGGGACGGAGGGTTCCTTGCAATCGACGGCAGCCAGGTGCAAATACGCGGTAACGTTAACGGCAATGTACTAACGCCGAGCATCGAGGAGCGGACACCGCTGGCCACCGACCCGGCGACGCGCGTGTCGGTGGAGGCAATTCTTGCGGCCTATCCGGCCGAGCTGCCCAACCGGACAGACATTGACCCGCGCGCGCTCAACACGAACGCTCCGCAGCTGATTGACAACGATAGTGCAGGGATCCAACTCGATCAGGCGGTGGGCAATCGCACCCGATTGCTATTTCGCTATCGGTTTACCGCGCAGGGAGTGGAGGCATTTCAGCTTGTCGCCGGGCAGAATCCGGACACGCGAACGAAGTCGCACGACGCGCGGGTGACCTGGCTCCGCGAGAGTAGCGATGCCGTGACGCGGGTTTCGGCGAGATTCGGGCGAGTGGGGTCGTTGCTGACGCCCGATGAGTCTTGGGGCGGGCCGCTGATTTCGGCGGGGTCGGCAATTTCGCGTTTGGGTGCGGGCAGCAACATTCCCACTGACCGGGCGCTGAACAACTATACGTACTCCGCGCAGCGACAGCAAACGCGAGGGCGCCATCAATGGACCCTCGGAGCGGAGCTGATGCGGCAGCAAGTGAATGGCTCGAAGAGCAACACGCACCGCGGCCTGTTCACCTTCCGCAACGACCTCGGCGCGAGCGCGATCACGAACCTGTGATTAGGCCGAGCGACGATGTATTCGGTCTCGATTGGTAACGTGCATCGCGGCTTTCGCAACTGGCGGACGGTGCTCTATGCCGGCGACCAGTGGAAGGCGGCTCAGAATCTGACCTTGAACTTCGGCCTGCATTTCGCCGCGGTGACCGCGCCCATCGAAGTGAACGCACTCAATCCTCCTCCGTATACCTGCGACTGCAATAATCTCTCGCCGCGGTTTGGATTCGCCTACCGGCTGGGAGCGGCCATGGGCGTGGTACGCGGCGCCTACGGCATACACTACGGAGAGATCTTTCCGGTTACCTTTGGGCAAAGCCGCTTCAACCCACCGCTGAACCGGCGGCTGGGGGTGCAGACTCCGGACCTGGTCAATCCTTTGGCCGGAGTTGACGTGAATAATTTGAAGTCCGACGCTCGCAGCATTCTGTTTGAGGTTTCGCCGAACTTCTCGACGCCGTACACGCACGGTTACAACTTCAGTTGGGAGTTCGAACCGGCTCGTGACTGGAGGCTTTCACTGGGATACGCCGGAGCGCGCTCGCACCAACTCATTGCGACCTGGCCTCAGAACCGGTCCACTCCGGTTGACGGGATTCCGCAAACCACGGCGACGATCAACGACCGACGGCCGGACGCGACGGCGCTCGAGGTGAAGCGATTCTTGAACGGATCGCGGGGCTACTTTGACGCAGCGAAGGCGACACTGACGATTCCCCGCTGGCGAGGCGCCTCGCTGGAGACCTCGTATTGGCTCAGCAAGGCGATCGATTTGGGCGGAGATTACACGACGACTGGCGGCGAATTCGGCTCGGCGGGGGCCGAACCGCAATGGCAGTACGAGGCGCATCGGGACCTGAAGGCGGTGAGCGTGTTCGATCAGCGGCACTCCTTATTGACTCGCGTAGTCTACGAAACGCCTAAGCTTAGCCGCTCGCCCCGCTGGGCTCGACGCGTTCTAGGGCGTTGGGAGGTTTCCGGCGTGGTACTGCTGAAGGGCGGGACGCCTTTCACCGTATCGTCAGGATCGGATGGCCCCGGATTTGGCAACGTGGATGGCTCGACCAGCGACCGACCAAATCTGGTCGACCTTACGCTTTTGGGCCGCTCGATCGACCACCCCGACACTTCTGTCGATAGATTGCCGGTTTCCGCGTTCAGCTTCATCGCGCCGGGCGAGCGGGCGGGGACATTGGGCCGAAACACGTTTCGTAAGGACGGGATTCGCAAGGTCAACGCAGCGCTTTCCCGCCGCTGGAGCTTGCGCGGGGACGCCATACTCGTGCTGCGGGCCGAATCGATCAACCTATTCAACACCCCGCAGTTCGCAGAGCCCGGCCGCTCGGCGGCGGATCCCAATTTTGGTCGCATCACGAACACGCTGAATGACGGCCGCACGTTTCGGTTTCGGCTGCAATTGGAGTTCTAGCCCGCATTTCTCACCACGTGGCGAGCGAAAGTGCGTGAGAGGTGCGTCAATACGAGGCGGGCGACGGTTGGCGCGCGGAGGCGTACTTGACTGTCCGTCGAGCACTCGCGATCGAGCGCAACGAAGTAGTGGCGCACCTATCGCGTGCTTTCGCCGTCAGGTGGTGAGAAATGCGGGCTAGCTGTAGAAGAGGTGGTGCCCGGGCGGGTCGACCTGTGGCTACCAAGAATGTCATCTCGGGGGATCGGCGACACTCATGTAAGTTCGCAAAGCCTTGTGACTCGCCAGCTTTCAGTGATCTCAGTGTTCAGGCAGCGTTGGTGACATGCGTTGGGGTAGCGCTATGGGGACGGAGCCCGAACTGAACGAAATGCTGATACTTCGGGGAATTGCGAGCCGCAACACGGCGCCCGAGATCCGGCTTTTCCGCGATGTTGCTGAAATGTTGTGGCTACGCGACCGAATTCGGGCGCCGTCCCCCAACAACCACACTGACTTCGACGAGATTAGCTGGTCGGCCTTCGTCAAGGGGCCGCCGTAATCTCGAGCGTCTGAGTAGTCGTAAGTTTCAAGCCGCCGCCAAGATCAAGCACGATTACAGGTGCCGATCCAGCCGCAGTGGTCGGTGCGGTGAAATTGGCCGTGATCTTTTCGCCGACGGCCGCGACGAAGACTACTGTCACATTCTGAGCGTCGATGAGTTCGACGTTCTGAACGTCTCCGAGATTCGAACCACTCAGTTCGAGTTCGTGCGCAGTTCCATCCGCAACCAACGCCGGCACCGTTTCAAGGGCTGGGGTCACGAGTACGGTCACACTCGCGTTTGTCGCCACCAACCCCCTGCCGTGGACGATCTGTAAGGAGTATTCCCCCGGTTCTACGCTGCTAGCCACCGTGAGGGCCGCCGTTAGCTCGTCGGCACTCTGATTGTTCAGGGTCAATGCGATTCCCACTTCGACGGCACCATCCGCCTGTACCGCATTGAGCTGCGTCACATCTGTCAGAAACGCGCCTTCTAGCGTTATGTCGACCGAGCTGGCGCCGTCATTCGTTACTCTGCCCACGCTGCCGGTACTGGTTGATGACGGAGCGGGATCGACGATCTCGATCTCAACTCTCGCAGTTCCATACGATGTTGAGACGCGCAGCTGCGTGGCGCGCTTCTGAGCGGAATCAGTGGCCCTAAGTGTCACGTCCACCGAGTTGCCGTCGTCGGTAGTTAAGTAGCTTTCGATGATGATCTCGGGGTCACCGCTCTCCACCGCCGCCCCTTGAAGATTGTGGCCGGTGAGCGACACCGTTTTAGACGGTGCGCCCCTTATCAGGAGTCGGTCGGCCGCACTTAAGGCGTCGACCACTGGTGGTGGCGTTACCTCGCCGGACGGATTCGCGGTGACCTGAATGCGTTCGATATGCCGCACCGTGTGCCCAACCAGGGTGAGTTGACCGAGGGCGTCACGCGCCGTGATCGGGTCTTTGAGGTCAACGTTTGAATCCTTGCGTCCAAACACTTGGCGCTTTGAAATGAAGGTAAGCGTTCGGCGCTGGGCATTATTTGGGATGATAATGCCGTTGCGAAGTGCCTGGATATCCAATCGTCGCAGCTGATCGATTGTGGTCGGCGGAAATAGTTCTTGAATGCCGGTCACCAGCGGGTTGTTGACAATGTTCGTCGCCGTTGTAAAGTGCAGCTTGCTTCTACTCGGAAGTTCGTAAAAGGGAATAAATCCGGTCATCAATAGGCCGGCCAGGCGCAGAGCCCCTATCGCCTTTTGCCTGACTCCAGCTTGGTCCTCGCGCTCGAGTGAGCCACGGACGATCTGATAACTATTGACCGGAATCTTGCCGTTAAGCGCGGTGTTTGTCCTGCCATTGGGCTTGAAGTTTTCGAAGGCGGCACCCGCGAGTTGCAACGGATATCCGGTGTTGTTTCCGATGACGACCTCAACCGCATAGTAGCGTCGAGCCACGCGACTGCCAAAGTTGTCGCCAGTCACTCCATATGGCAGAACGTCCCACATGATATCGACTTGAGGGTTCAATCCGGGAGGTATGGGTCCCGCACGGCGTGCGACAATTTCGAATTCGGCTGTACCCGCGTCGCCGGCTTCCGGGTTACTGGCGTCATCCTCGATCCAAAGTCTAAACGCGCCGATTCTGGCGTTTTCGGCTACATTCAGATGCGCCTTCAGTAGACAATCCCCAGCCGATAAGGTTTCGGGCAGGACGCCCCAACCTTCGGGAGTGCGAATCTTCATTCCACTAAGGGGTTGTCCGCCTTCAGGGCAATTTTCACTCAAGATCGATACGTCGATCTCTTCGCCCCTCTCAACAGTGTCTGGAAATGCGACATAGGTTGCCTGCGAGTACAACGGCGATGCCATCGACGCCAGCAGGCCGGCGGCGCAGCACAAGTTCCTCCACGCAGCAAATTTAGGCAAAAACGGCTGGGCTAGCGATGCGATCACGTCAGGATACTCCTCTACCTACTAATGCGGAATGTAGAGTTAACCGGGGCCACTCATTCGGCAGCCGAACGTGCGAGTTTTTGGAGAGAAAAGGGGACGAGGAGAGAAAAGGAGAGAAAAGGGGACGATGCCTTTTTCGGTCCAAGGCCCTTTACCGGCAGCGGTCTGGCCTCTAACGTGCGCTAGTTTTTGGGGTCAACTTCCCAATCGGCGTTGACTTTTCGGCCGTAGTAGGGATAGAAATCCCATGGGGCCGGCTTGCCTAAAGCGCGCGGGTCAGCGCTCGCGGCGAGGTGCTTCTTGAGCCGCTCGCGCAGCATCGCCACCGTTTTTGCGGCGCCGGGCGTGCCCGCGATATTCGCTAGCTGACCGGGGTCGGACTTGAGATCGTACAACTCGTTTGCCGGCCTCGTTCCAAAGGCAAGCTCGGCTAGGCGGTCAGGTTTTTGGTCCATCGGGGAAGAGTCGATTTCGCCATAGGGAATCGCTCGAGCGCAGTCGGCTGCGTTTGGCGAACCTGACGGCCAGCGGGTCGGTTCGAAATTCCGAATGTAAAGGTGGTCTTTTGTGCGAATGGCGCGGCACGGGTAGCCCTTGCCGCCACGTCGGCAGCCGTCGTGACGTTCCATGGCGATGTAGGCTGTGTCGCGGGATGTTTCAATTTGACCGCTCGCGGACGATCTTAGGATCGGCAGCAGACTTCGCGCGGTCATTTGTTCATGGGGCTCCAATCCGGCCGCTTCGAGAAACGTCGGGGCAAGGTCGCTGAGGCTTACGAAATCGTCCACGGACCTGCCGCCGGGCACGAGATCGGGCCATGAAATCGCCAGCGGGACGCGGCTGCCGTAGTCATACAAGCCGGCCTTGGCGCGTGGAAACGGCATGCCGTGATCGCTGGTTACGACGACGAGGGTGTTGCTGAGTAGGTCGTTGTTTTCGAGAAGTGCGAGCGCCCGCTCTACTCGGCTGTCGAAGCGCTCGATCTCAACATAGTAGTCGAGAATATCGTTACGGGTGATCTCGTGATCAGGTAGGTGCGGCGGGACAGTGACGGCCTGGGGGTCTTTGCCGGATCGGCGGCCCGAGCCCAGCTCGTATGGGCGGTGCGGATCTCTACTGCCAAGCCAGAAGCAGAACGGCTGGTCTTCTTCCTTCTGCCTCATGAAGGCCTCGAAGTTTTCGAAGTTGTCACCCGCCGGATTGCGAGTGCGGCCGCCGGGTTCCAAGCGGCCTGGGGCCCAGCCCTTGCTCATGTGGCCGATCGCGTAACCGGCCTCCTCGAGTAGGCCGGCGTAGGTCGCGAACTTTTTGGGAAGCGTGGAATGGATATTCCCGGCTTCTTCCAAGCGCCAGATCGGTTGACCGGTTAGGATGGCGCTGCGGGAGGGGCCGCAGGTGGGCGCGTCACAAAATGCGTTTGTAAAGAACGCGCCGTTTGCGGCAACGCGGTCAAACGCCGGGGTCTTGATAACGGCATCTCCAGACGCGCTGGTATCTGGTATGTAGCCACGACTGGTCGTCGGAGATACAGAATAGGATGTTTGGCCGCTTCATGGGCGGGCTCTGCTGGGCGGTTGACGGGCTCGCCGAGATGGCTAACGTAGCGGCTGACAGTCCAAGAAACGATCGACGTGAATGTTCCACTTTATTGGTACAGGTCATCTTTGTTTCCGAGGCTGAAATTGCGCTGGGTCTATTGTCGCGTATCGTCAATGTGAAACACCGTGCTCGTACTTGAAAGTCGGTCGTAGCAAGCTAACACGCTGATTTTGATGTTGCTGTAATTGTTAAGGGCTCCGTCCCCCTGCTCCGTCCCCCTGCTCCGGTCCCCCTGCTCCGGTCCCCCTGCTCCCCCCCCTGCTCCCGTCCCCCTGCTCCCCCCCCTGCTCCCGTCCCCCTGCTCCCGTCCCCCTGCTCCCCCCCCTGCTCCCGTCCCCCTGTTCCGTCCCCCTGCTCCGTCGTGCTTTCATAGCGTGGCGGCAATATCAAACACTGCACTGGCCAGGGCAACGCACAAAAATAGTTGTTGATTACACGATCGAATCGTGATATATACAGACAGAGGATAATCTGAGATGCGTGTGTTTCTTATCTCCTTTGTGATATTCAGTGGGGTTCTAAACGCGCAAGTCCGGCTCCGCCTAGACGACATTGAACTATGCAGCTACTACGGCGAGGTAGTGCGCAGCGACATATACACTTTCGAATCTGATCGTGAGGCAGAAGCGATTGTCGGCAGTATTATGAAGACCGCAATCCTCTCGCAAAACTTTTCCATCAGTGCCGCAGACGTGCCGAACGCCGCAGCTGTTATTCGAGACAAAAAGAGACTAATTCTCTACAACCAGTCATTTGTGAGGGACATAAATAGGAGAGCTGGGACCGATTGGGCAGCAAAGAGCATAATGGCGCATGAAGTCGGCCATCACCTAAATGGGCATACCCTGTCCGGGCAGGGTAGCCGGCACCAAACAGAGCTAGAAGCAGACAAGTTTTCTGGGGGAACGCTGTACAGGATGGGCGCAACGCTTGGGGAAGCGAAAGCATCCATGGAAATCGCCAGTGCGGACCAGGGATCGCGAACTCACCCACCAAAAACCGCGCGGCTTGCGGCTATCGGCAACGGGTGGATCTCCGCGAAGGATCAAGATTCCGGGCCCGGTCCGGCATCAGGACGCGCGGGTAACCCACCGACACCGACACCGACACCGAGACCGAGACCGACACCGAGACTTGACGCCACGGGCGTGTGGAATTCAGGAATAAGTAGCCTGGTTTTTTCTCGAAATGCTAGCAACAGTGGTGTCGATTCGTACAATATATTAGAGTACAGCCAGTTCAACGTCCTTGTTGGCCAGGGTGTCGCACTCGTCTCAGGGTCAGCCGTAGCGATCAGGTTGTTCAGTAACAATGTTCAACTGGTTTGTGAATTTTCGTTGTCGACATCAATTATGAGAGGTCAATGCAACGGCAGACCAATGATGCTAAGACGCTAGGTAACCTTTTTCACCAGCGGGACGATGGGTTTTCGGCGTGCTAGGAAACCACAAACTGAGTAGGTGTGGAACAGCGTTCAGAGCCCTTGCGTTGGGGGCGGTGCTGTGGGGTTCTCCAACAGGTGCCGACGGTCAAGAGTACTTCGACCCGGAGCGGCTCTGTGCATACTACGAGCCCACTGTTCTGAATTCTCGGGATTCACTGTTTTTGTTCACCCCCGATAAGAGATTCGAAGCCCTAGCTAGTGAAATCGCATCGATGGCTATCGTCAAGCCGCGCTTCTTGATTCGAGGTGCCAATGTGAGTGAACCAGTCGGAGCACTCAGTGGAAATGAGTTTTACGTGCTCTACAACCAGTTTTCGTTCGCAGAACTGGAATCTCGATCCGACGAATGGTGGAGATTCTTGGGAATTACTGCCCACCAAATCGGTCACCACATATCGGGTCATCCATTGTCATCGGACCAAATTCAGCGCCGCGACAGCGAGATTGAGGCGGATCGCTTTTCTGGCTTTGTATTGGGAAGGATGGGTGCCGAGCTGGTGCACGCTCAAACCGCTTTGCGACTTGGACCAACATCCAAGAGTGCCCTTTACCCCCCTCCAAACGAGCGCATGGGCGCGGTGCGAACTGGTTGGCAGAAAGCAAAAGCGACAGAAACGAGTCGCGACCTATTCACGTTAGTTTCTGATGACACATTTCCACAGTTTCCCTGGCCTCCACCGTCGGCCTCTGCGACTGATCTAGTTCCCGACGAGTTCATAGTAGATAGGGCGGTGCGGCCACGCTTAGTAGATGTGGCCGATCGCCTCCAGTTTGCTTTAGAAGAAGCAGGTTATACGGAGAGCAGCTTTCTGTCCGTTCCTGAGGGTTTTGCAATCGAAACGAGAATTGAGCAAATGCTGTCAGACGGCCAATCAATGGGGGGCAGTGCGCGCTGGGATCCCCGGTTAACGCCGAGAAACCTTTTTTCCCTAGCCGCCTACCTCAGGGCGCTTTTAACGGCGAACCCGGGAAGGTACCGCATAGTTGTGTTCGTCGTAACGGCTACGCCTTTCTCGCAACGTGAAACAAAGGTCACCGTAGACGTAGCTGGCGACTGGTTACGGTCTGGATTCAATCGCCTACCGCCCGCAGTTGGGATTAAGAGATATTCGGACGACCATAGATGTACTGCCTTGATCTACGAGTTCGAACGCAAAACTGCGGATGATGAACCACGGTTAAGAAGTCCAAGTTCATTAACGGCCCGCAAGCATCTTGAGAAGGCAAGACTTTGGCACCTACTCGCAGGCACAACTATCGAGTCGAACTAGAGAGCACTCAGCGGGCTCTGGCTTCCATTTGGTTCTCTGGAACTGGCATGGCGCTGCTCCTCGTGTGGCTTCAGACGATTCTGGGAAAGTACGGAGAGCGCTACCCCGAGGCCTGGGGGTGGGTCACCCCAGCAATTGTTCCGACTTCTGGAATGATTCTCGGAGTATTACTCAAGGATTTTCTGAACGAGCCCGCTTGGACAACTACCGTTGACCGATTCACGTTTCGACTCGCGCGTGGCATCGTTTGGTTCTATTTAGCTGTTGTACTTAGTGCTATTCTTCTTTCACCACTCGCAGAATCTTACTCCAAACTGACGCCGCTGAAGCTTATGGCAGCGTCACAGAAGTTAATCATACCGATCCAGGGTCTCTTGACTGCGGTACTTGCCGCCTTCTTTGTTAGTCGTGCAGATTCGGGGAGCCCCCCGGGGGATCCTCCAGATTCGGAACGCGAACAATCTGAAGATCCGGGCTCAGGCGGGACACGGGAGATCGGGGAGATCCGGGAGATCGGGGAGATCGGGAGATCGGGGAGATCCGGGAGATCGGGGAGATCCGGGACGGAGCCCTAATTAACAGGAGATCTAACAGGAGAGATCCAACAGGAGAGATGGAGAGATCCGGGACGGAGCCCTAATTAGCATGTCTAGATCTCCAACACCGCCGGCCCAACGCTCTTGCCCTGGAGGCCATCGTCGCGATCTCGCACACTCATTCCGGCGTGCAATTCGCGCGAACGAATGACGTGTAGTCCGCGTGAGCGAGCGACCCGGCCGCCAGATCGAAAACGGCCCGAGCCGCGTCCTCTTCATAGGCAGTGAAGCGATACCCGTTTAACTCCAAGAATAGGATTCCGAGAACAAAGCCCGTCCGCTTGTCGCCATCAGCCCCTTGACACGTATGATAACCTCCAAGCAGACAACCAACGAGCACCAAATCAAGCCTCGGCCAGCCTCAAATAAAATGTCAAAACAAACCTAATTCGAAATCCGCTAAAATCAATCTAACTCATTGATAATGAGCAGATTACGAGGTATTCAGCAAATCACAAGTTAACATAAAACAAAGCCAAACAAACCCAATTTTCGATTGATCCGGCCTATCTCAATCGTCACCAAGCTGGACCCCTCAAGACGCCCCTACGGGATGCCCCGCTGGCATCTTATGTTTCGGTTAACCGCAAAGTGGCGCGAGACCAGGAATTTCGTCGCAAGCGTCACAACGATTCGAAGGAAGTCGCGATCGGAAGCGACGCCGCACTCACTGAGTTTCATCGGCGTGTGGCGCCCCGTCGGACTGATTCGTCGCCACGCAACGGCTTCCAAATTGCAGACTGTTGTCGGGTGTTATCTGTAAGAATCAAATGTCAGGACCATCGGGATCAAGAGTGTTGATTGCAAGATTCGTCGCAGGGGCAGGGTTGCTTGCATTGGCGGCGGCCGTATCGTCGATAGCGCAGGCGCAGCCGGTGAGCACGTCAGATCTCGAAGGCGCCGCTGACAACAATTCCGTCTGGCTTTCGTACGGTCGTGACTACTACGCCCAACGTTATGTCGAGTTGGATCAGATTACTCCCGCGAATGTCGACCGCCTTCAGCCGGCGTGGGTTTTCGCGACGGGCGGCGAAAATCGCGGCCTCGAAGCCACACCTCTCATCCACGACGGAGTCTTGTATGTCTCGGCGGACGGATCTCGTGTGTTTGCTATCGATGCCCGAACCGGGGCCAGACGATGGAGCTACGATCCGAAACTGTCCGACGAAACCGAGCGCGTCTACTGCTGTGGCTCGATCAATCGCGGTGTCGCGCTGTTCGGCAACAGCGTCTTTGTCGGCACGATGGACGCCCGGCTGGTAGCACTCAACAAGGAAACCGGCGAAGTGCAATGGGAGACCGAGGTCGCCGACTGGCGCCAAGGCTTTAGCATTACCGGGGCGCCGCTGGTCATCAAGGACATGGTGCTGAGCGGCATGGCGGGCGGAGAGTACGGAACTCGAGGTTTCGTAAAAGCTTTCGATGTCGAAACCGGTGAGCTGCGTTGGACTACATACACAATCCCTGGTCCGGGCGAAGCCGGCAACGAGACGTGGCCCGGCGATTCCTGGAAGAACGGCGGCGGCCCGACCTGGACTACCGGGGTATACGACCCGCAGCTCGAGCTCGTCTACTGGCAAACCGGCAACGCCGCACCCTGGAACTGCCAGGTGCGCAAGGGCGACAACAAATGGACGGCTTCGACCATTGCGATCGATGCAGACAGCGGAAAAATCGAATGGGGTTACCAATACACGCCGTGGGACTGCTGGGACTACGACGCTGTCAGCACAGCGGTGTTGGCGGACGTCGAACTGGGCGATCGCGGTCTGGTCAAGGCTCTCTTTCACCACGACAAGAATGGCTTCTTCTATGCGCTTGATCGTACGAATGGCGAGTTCCTCTACGCCGAAGCGATCACCCCCGGCATCAATTGGACGCTGGGGCTTGATCCGGAAACCGGTCGCCCCGAGATCAATACCGACATGGTGGCCCAGTCGGGCGGACCGGAGGTAGGGCCGATCATCCCAAGTCTCGAAGGGGCGATCGACTGGCAGCCGCTGTCGTACAACCCGGAACTCAAGACCCTATATTTCATGTCGAACCAATGGGCAATGGGGTACAAGTTTTGGGAGGAAGACAAAATCGAACGGCCGACCAACGGTGAAATGTTTCTCGACGCGGACTATCAGCAGTATCTGACGAGCGAGAATCCGGGCAACTTTGTCGCGTTCGACGTCGTCAACCGCAAGATCCGATGGCGCTACACGAGCCCGGCGCCATTCTGGGCGGGCTCGGTTGCAACCTCCAGCGGACTTGTTTTCACTGGCGACATGCGGGGCTACGTGATGGCGCTGGACGCCCGCACCGGCACGTTACTGTGGCAATTTCAGACCGGGTCGGGCATCATCGGCAGTCCGATCACCTACGAGCTCGATGGAACGCAGTACGTGGCTGTTCCGTCGGGGGGCATCGGCGGCGACATGACGTTCTACTACACAGAACCGAAGGCGGGGAATATCTGGGTGTTTGCTCTGGACGGCGGTGGCCCGGCGCGCGTCGCGCCCGGCACGAACCTGAGCACTCTGGAAGGAGGCCTGCCACGAGTGGGCGAGCCCGGTCACACCCTTGGCGGCCGCGTATTGCCGGGCTACGGATTCGCCGCGACCGAGGGCGGTGAACCGGTCAAGTCGGCCGGCGCCTTGCAGCCAATAGCGTCAGCCCTCGCTTCGGAACGTCCTCAGGAAAACCCCTACCTTGGACAGGCCCGGGCGTTGACCGAGGCTGCCGGCCTCTATCGTGGGCGCTGTATCGGTTGTCACAAAGCTGGCGGGGGTAGCGGGCCGAATCTGTTTCGGACTCGGATGCCGGTAAATAAATATGTCGAAGAAGTTGTCAAAGGCGGCAACGGAATGCCCTCGTTTCGTGAACTACTCGACCATGAGCAGATCTTAAAGATCCACGCACTCGTTGCGTCGCGCGACCGGCTTTGAGCCTAGTGACCCGAGAGTTCTGGGGTTGGAACAGCTCGGCATTCCTCATCATTTCGGCCTACGAGTAGTCGGCCTCCCAGACTATTAGGCCGACCCCTTGGGTCGCTCCCACCGCCACACGGGACCATCCTCGGGGTCCTCGACTTCGCCGGTCCACGTGAACCCACACTTCTCTAAAACCCGCGTCGAGGCGTTATGCGTCGGTAA
Source organism: Bryobacterales bacterium (assembly GCA_965247305.1). GTDB lineage: Bacteria > Acidobacteriota > Terriglobia > Bryobacterales > UBA6623 > CATQHP01. Next base: position 2,546,587 of record OZ252030.1, read on the forward strand.
GGTGTGGGCTCGCACGAGTCGCACCCGGCCGTTCGAGAATGCGAATGCCGTGCATGCATCCGCTGCTTCGGTCGCATATCCTCGCCCCTGAAAGGCGGGCGCGATTCCGTAGGCGATCTCCACTACCTCATCGTCGTCCGGCGGCCCTTTGAAACCGGCACTGCCAACAACGAGGCCTTCTTCCTGAAGGACGGTCGCGAAGCCATGAACCCACGGATCTTCGGCCGCTGAGTTATGCAGTTGAGCTAGCCAAGCGGGCGAAACCTCATCAGATACGAAGCCTGTCCGAAGGCCCTCCGCAACCGGCAGCCCAAAGCACTCTTCGAAACGCTGCTCACTCTCGATCAACGCGAGAATATGCTTCGGGGAGAACGGCGTCAAGACGAGATGGGCGGTTTCGAGGGGCATTGCGCTGCGCTGAGGCTACCACGCAGCAGGCTGGAGAAGTGAGCCTCACGCGTCGATACGGTCTCGTTCGCCTGTTACTAATGTGCCATCGCGCTTGCTTAAGTTGTCGAACTCTCTGAACCCTTCCAGACCCGGCCGAAGATCCGCGAAAAGCTAGACTAGGACGCAATGGGCGCTATCTACAGGGCCGACACTGCGGCCCTTCGCAGCGTATGTGGTTTCCTATTGGCGCTCTCCTCCTCCGCCGCGGCGCCGCCGAATTTTTTGGTTATCGCGATCGACGACCTGCGGCCGGACCTTGGCACTTACGGCGCCAAGCACATGCACACGCCGCATATCGACGCCCTGGCCGAACGCGGAGTCGTATTCGAACGCGCCTATGCGCAGTACGCGCTGTGCGGGCCGTCGCGCAATAGCATTTTCACGGGTGCTAGACCGGACACAACCCGGGTCCATCGCAACAGCTCGCATTTTCGGGCCGCACTTCCGGGGATCGTATCCATGCCGGAGCTGTTCAAAAACAACGGCTACCAGACGCGCGGATTGGGCAAGATATTGCACAACAACCAGGACGATCCGCAGTCGTGGTCCGAGCCGTTCTTCTTCATCACGGCGAAGCAGTACGCCTCGAAAAGGTACCGCAAACGCAAGGTCGGGATCGACGGCATCCACGACTCCAACCGCGAACTGCCGCTGTGGGAGGGCCCCGACGTTCCTGACGAAACTTATCGCGATGGTGTGATTCGCCGCGAAGCCGTCAAGACCATGCGACGATTCGCGCGTGATGAGCGGCCGTTCTTCCTGATGGCCGGTTTCCACAAGCCACACACGCCGTTCGTCGCGCCGAAGAAATACTGGGACCTTTACGACCGCGCATCGCTTCCTCTGGCGACGAACCCGTTTGCGCCGCGCGGGGCGCCGCCGTACGCGCTGAGCGCCTGGCGCTACGTGCGCAGCTTCAAGGGCATTCCGCCCGAAGGCCCGCTCGATGAGCCACTGGCCCGCGTTGTGCGGCACGCCTACTTTGCCGCGGTGAGTTACATCGACACACAAGTCGGAATGTTGATCGCCGAGCTGGAACGATTGGGCCGCGCCGACGACACTGTCGTCGTTCTGTGGTCTGACCACGGGTACCAGCTCGGCGACCACGGAATGTGGTCCAAGCACACGAACTACGAGACGGCGACGCGAGTCCCGCTCATTGTCAGCGATCCACACGCTCTTGATGGTGAGGATACGGCCGCGTATTCGCAGTTCAGCCGCGCCGGCAAGAAAGGCGTCTCCGTGCGCAGCGAACGCTACCGCTACGTCGAGTGGCGCGATGCGGCGAGCGGGGTTGTCGACGCCACCGAGCTTTACGACCATCAGACCGATCCGTTCGAGAATCACAACATCGCCGAGGGCGCCGACACGGCGGCGCTCGAGGCGCGGCTGGCCGAAGTCTGGCTGCGGTGATAGTCGTCGGTATTGGCGTCAGGTCACTGGTGCCGGGCCAAAGCATATTCAGGAATGGCATAGACTGCTTGCCCCAGCACCAAGCCCGTGAAAATCGGAGGCGCGACTGTAAAGGAGTGCCAGGATAAGCCTGGTGGATCTAGTTGAATGAAAGGAGTTGACCATGGGAATGGTTCGTTCACCCGTGTAGCCGACCCGGCGTTCGTGGGGGGTAACCGCCACGGACGAAGCCTGGGAAGGCGAAGACGTGAGCCGTAACGAAAGTGAATCGCAGATAGGCCTCGTCAAGGAAGTTGAGAGTGGCCAAGCCGCCGACTAGGGGGAAGCCTGCAACCAGCGGTGAAGCAGCGAGCACAAGCAGCCGGTGGACTCTCGGGGGTAGATGCGGACAGCGCGCGTCGAAAGATCCATCGAGGAACCTTGTGTTGAGAGAGATACGGAGGCCCGCATGGGCAAGTGAGCCGATCGGAAACGAACGGTTCGCCACTCGGCGCGGGGAAAGCATAACCAGCGCTGGGGCCGGTGCGGGAGTCGGAGGGGCGCATAGTAGCGACGAAGCTCGGAAATGCGAGTGGAGCGAAGGGCCCCTGGCGCTTTAATGCTGACGGAGTCAGACAAGCATGCTAATTGCGACAGAAGGGAGAGCCGTTTATGTTCAAAAGATTCCACTTGCTAGCCCGGCGATGCCGGAGAAACTCTCGTTTGAGACAGAAGCTGGGCCAAAAGGCCAAGCAGCAGCCGGAGTTTCGGTTTTACGCTTTGTACGACCGGATCTATCGGCGCGATGTGTTGGAAGCGGCCTGGCGACGGGTGCGCGCGAAAGCGGGCGGACCCGGACTCGGCTCCGTGACGATCACAGCGATCGAAGCGCAAGAGGGCGGCGCGCGGCGCTTGGTGGATGAACTCCACGTATCTCATCAGCAGATACGAGTTGCGTACCAAACGCTATCGGCCGCAAGCGGTACGCCGTGTCTGGATACCGAAAGCGAACGGGAAGAAGCGCCCGCTGGGCATTCCGACCGTACGTGACCGAGTGGTGCAAATGGCCGCGTTGTTGATCCTGGAGCCGACTTTGAAGCCGACTTTGAAGATTGCTCGTACGGATTTCGGCCGGGCCGCTCGGCACACCAAGCGCTGGAGGAGATTCGTGGACATATCCAAGCCGGATATCAAGCGGTATATGACGCTGATTTAGAGGGCTATTTCGACTCGATACCTCACGAGAAACTACTGGCGTGCGTGCGACACCGGATCGCGGATCGATCCGTCGTGAAGCTGATACGGCTGTGGCTCGAAGCGCCGGTGGTGGAAGAGGGCGAGCCCGGAGAAGGGAAGGGCCGAGCAGAACGCAGCAAGAAGGGAACGCCGCAGGGTGGAGTGATTTCTCCGCTGTTGGCGAACCTGTACTTGCACTGGTTCGACAAGGTGTTTCTCAGACACCGGGCGAGTCCGGCGCGGGGCGGGAGCGCGAAGCTGGTGCGATACGCCGACGACTTCGTTGTGATGATGAGGGGGCGGGACGTGGCGCTGGAAGCGTTTATCGAAGAGAGGTTGGAAGCCCGGATGGGGCTGAAGCTGAACCGGGAGAAGACCCGCGTGGTGGAGCTGCGGGAAGAGGGAGCGAGCCTTGAGTTTCTGGGCTACCTGTTTCGATGGGAGCGCGACCGGCACGGCCGAGCGTGGAAGTATCTGAACGTGAGTCCGTCGAAGAAGTCGATCGCGCGGGAGCGGGCACGGTTGCGGGAGATGATCTCACGGTCGCAATCGCATGTGCCGTTGGCGTTGGTGATCGGGCGGCTGAACCGACAGATGAGAGGTTGGGCGAACTACTTTTCGAGGGGCTATCCGCGGGGCGCCTACTGGGAGCTGGATTGGTACGTGCGGGAGCGCTTGGTGCGTCACCCGCAGCTACTTCGCCTCTCTCCTTCAGGCTCATCTTTCAATTGGAAAAGAGGGTGCCGCGGCAAGCAGTCTATGCCATTCCTGAATATGCTCAAGTGGTTTGACACGGCGGCATGCGCCGATCGTCGCCCGCCTCGTATTGACGCAGATCTCACACACTTTTGCTCACCACGTGGCGAGAAACGCGGGCTAACGCTCGAGCTATTAGTCGAGAGCCTTTAGAAAATAGCTCCAGGGCGCGGCTGGGCCGTGGATGGGCGCGATCGTCGCTACGTCAAGGCCGATTTGTTTCACGTTATTGAACAAGGCCCGGTGCAGCTCCGGCGACGCCGGACTGCCCTCACTGCTGTTGAACAGGTCGGCTTCAATGAGAATCTTTTCGCCGCGAATATAGCCCATCAGCATTCCCTCGACATGAGTGCTGAGTCCTTGGACGTAGTAAATTTCCAGCAACCGCTCACCATCCGTGATGACGTATTTTTCATCGACATCTTCCAGCGTGTAGCCCTCTGAAATTTCGGTTGGCGGGTAGAGCGAGACCATGTCGGGCTCGAGCGTGCGCGGCGTATAGTTGAGCAGCTCGGTTTCGTAGAACAGGCGATTGCGTTGGTGTGTGATGACCGTCGCGCCAACGTGGAGGTAGGTGCGCAGTCCGCCCAGATGATCGTAATGGTCATGGGTATTGACGACGTAGCGAATCGCTTTATCCGGCACTAGCCGAACGATCTCTTCGATCACGGCCAACGAACGCTGCTCGTTCAGAGGGGCGTCGACGACGGCGATGAAATTAGCAAACTCGACGGCAACGCTATTGTGCGAACCGCCGCCCAGCATCCATACACCGTCCGCCAACTTGGTCGACACGACGGCCGGTGGCGCGCTCGTCGCGTTTCGGACGTTGGCCGGAACCGTGATCGCGTCTCCACAAACGTTCGGTTTGATGTCAGGGAAACTCCCGCCGAAGCCGTTGTGTCCGCCACTAATTACAGGAAACTGGCGCTCATCGTCCCAGCCATCGTGGTGATGCCAACCGGCCGGAAATTTAACTCCATCGACTTCGCGCCAATCGGTGTATTCGTGCTCGTAATTCATGTCGCCGAGAACTGCGTGCGGTACCCAGGTTTGCAGACGTTGAATCAAATTGTCGTCGTTGACAGTGGCGTTGACGCGGTAACGCCCCATGATCGTTGCGGTCAGAACGATCGATTTTTTGATCCCCGCGGTGGTTGCGCCATCGCGTCCGCTCTCAACCATTTCCCACCGCCAAATCGCTTTTGGGTTCGCGCCGGGCATCATGGCGGCCTTTACGAATCCGTGCGGGGTGAGCCAGATGTCGAGCTGCCAGAGTTCGGCATCGTTCGGGGCTGGAACAGGCTTGCCGCGTTCTCCGTCGACGTGCCAGCCATTCTTTCCGGCGACGACGAATGTCTGCTTGGCGTGCTGCTGTAACGGTGTGCCGCCAAGCCAACCGGTGCCGTATTTCCACGAGCTTGGATACAGGCCTGGTTTTCGCTCGAATGTCTCTATCGAACTGGCGCCGTCGAAGTTGATGATGCGGGTATAGTTCGCAAGTGGTTCGCCCTTGATCCAGTCGGTATTTTGGGTGATGTTTTGGCCCACCATCCCCGCATAGCCCTCGCCCGAGATCGAGATACAGTTGAGTTTGTCAACGCCCATTTCCTCTGAAACGGCTTTCAGAATGGGCATCGGATCAATATAGCCGCGTTGTTGGGCAATCGCGGTCGCGGCAACCGTCAAGGCGAAAATAAGCAGACGAAATCGCATCATGTATAGCTTACACGCTCAGTACGACTAGCCCCCATTCACCACGTGGCTATCTCGGTCAGCCCCCCTGGAACATCGAGACGCCCGCCACGCCGGCTGCACCCGCGGCCACGCAAGACTCGACGCGCTCAGCCGAGATTCCGCCCAGTGCGAGGACCGGAAGGCGCGACCAGGCACAAACCTCGGCCAGCGCGTCGAGCCCCACCCCGTCGGGCGTTTCCGGTTTGGAGGCGGTCGGAAATACCGGGCCAAATACGGCGAAATCGGCGAATTCCAAGCCGGCCCGTTCAGCTTCATCGAGTGTGTGGGTCGAAACGCCGATGAGAAACTTTGATGGAACGACCGGGCGCAAGCTACCAGGCGAGGGGGCATCCGAGGTGAGATGGACCCCGTGCGCCCCGGCGGCCAGCGCTACGTCGAGCCGTGAGTTTACGAGGATTTTGGCTGGGTATCTTTGGATACGTGCAAGGGCTGCGCGCGTCAACTCGAGCAGCTCGCGCGGCGACAGGTCTTTCTCCCGAATTTGGATCCAATCGACGCGATTCGCGGCAGCCGACTCGATTGAGTCCAGAATGTCGCCTTTATGACGTTTTCGGTCGGATATGTAGTAGCGCCTCACCTTGGAGCGATTATAGCGTTAAGACGTAAGTCATAGCCACAGAAAGAGTTATTGGGATAACATGCGCAGACAAGCAGAGTGTCGGACCATCTTAGATGTTGACAACGCTTGACTAAAGTTTAATAATAGAAAGTAGCTAAGAAGTTGCCCGCGAGTCGCGGCGCTCAGCTCTTGCGCCGCGAGGAGGAGAGAACCATGGGAAAAGTAATCGGAATTGATCTGGGAACGACAAACTCCGTTGTCGCGGTTATGCAGGCTGGTCAGCCGACCGTGATCGCCAACCAAGAGGGTGGCCGGACCACTCCGTCGGTCGTGGCGTTCACCAAAGGCGACGAGCGACTCGTTGGTCAGGCTGCCAAGCGTCAATCGGTTACGAATCCGGAAGCGACGGTCTATTCGATCAAACGCTTTATGGGTCGTCGCGCGGCTGAGATTGGCGATGAAACGCGGCTAGTTCCGTATGAAATCAGCAAAAGCGCCGATGTCATCAAGATCAAAGTCGGCGACAAAGAGTACTCCGCGCCTGAAATATCGGCGATGATCTTGGGCAAGCTCAAAGAAGCAGCGGAGTCGTATCTCGGTGAAAAAGTGACGGAAGCGGTGATTACTGTTCCCGCATACTTCAACGATTCTCAGCGACAGGCGACGAAGGACGCAGGCAAGATCGCGGGGCTCGACGTGCAGCGCATCATCAACGAGCCGACTGCGGCGGCACTAGCTTATGGGCTCGACAAGAAGAGCAACGAAACCATTGCGGTTTACGATTTCGGCGGCGGCACATTTGATATATCGATACTCGAAGTGGGCGAGGGCGTCGTCGAAGTTAAGGCGACAAACGGGGACACGCATCTCGGTGGCGACGACATCGATCAGGTGATCATCAGCTGGATCATCGATGAATTTAAGAAGGAACAGGGCATTGACCTCTCAGGCGACAAGATGGCGCTGCAGCGTCTTCGCGAAGCCGCCGAGAAGGCCAAGATGGACCTGTCGACTTTGATGGAAACCGAGATCAATCTGCCGTTCATTACGGCCGATGCCACGGGGCCGAAGCATCTACAACTCGGGCTGACGCGCGCGCATCTCGAAACCATGATGGACCCGCTGCTGCGGCGAACCCTTGAGCCCTGCAAGAAGGCACTTGCGGATTCGGGACTGACCCCCGGTGAGATTGACGAAGTCGTCATGGTTGGTGGCTCGACTCGCATTCCGAAAGTGCAAGAGCTCGTTAAAGGGCTGTTTGAGAAAGATACCCACAAGGGCGTGAATCCGGACGAAGTCGTCGCAGTGGGCGCGGCCATCCAGGGCGGCGTCTTGGCTGGCGAGGTCAAAGATGTACTGCTACTCGACGTGACACCGCTGTCGCTCGGCATCGAGACTCTCGGCGGCGTCTTCACCAAGCTGATCGACCGCAACACCACGATCCCGACTCGCAAATCGGAGACGTTCTCGACGGCGGCGGACAATCAAACATCCGTGGAGATCAAAGTGTTTCAAGGTGAGCGCTCGATGGCGAACGACAACCGTTTGCTGGGAGTCTTCCAATTGGTTGGGATCCCGCCCGCTCCGCGTGGCATTCCACAGGTTGAGGTGACGTTCGACATCGACGCTAACGGAATCTTGAACGTCTCCGCGAAAGACAAGGCGACCAGTAAAGAGCAAAAAATTACCATCACGAGTTCGTCGGGCCTATCTCCGGAGGAGATAGAAAAGATGGCGAACGCCGCCGAAATGAACGCGGCCGAAGACGAGAAGCGCCGAGCCGACGTCGAAGCTCGCAACCGTGCCGACGCCATGATCTACTCGACCGAGAAGACCCTAAGCGAGCACCGCGACAAGATCGGCGACGACGATGCCAAAAAGATTGAAGATGCGTTGGAGGCGACGAAGGCTGCTGTGAAGGACGGCGACGCCACCGAGATCAATCGTACGGTTGAAAGTCTGACGCAGGCCAGCCACAAGCTCGCTGAGGCGATGTACCAGTCGGCCGGACCCGATGCCGAAGGCGCCCCGAACGGAGCAGACCCGGGCGCCGCTGACGCCAACGGCTCCGCTCCGGACGAAGATGTTGTTGACGCGGAATTTGTAGATGCTGACGAAAAATCGAAATCCTGACGATGGCGCTATCGAGGCGCGCCTTGCGATGCCTCGTGTAAGCATCTGTCCGGCGGTTGCGGACGTATAGGAGAGTAACTGAACTAACAGTGAGTTGGACGAATGGCTGCCTCGAAACAGCAGGACTTTTACGGAACGCTCGGCGTCAAGCGAACGGCTAAAGCCGAAGACATTCGCAAGGCCTACCGCCGTCTCGCCCGCAAATATCACCCCGACGTCAATCCCGGAGACAAGTCCGCCGAAGATCGCTTCAAAGAGGTCCAATCCGCCTACGACGTCCTGAAAGACGACAAGAAGCGGCAGATGTTCGATCAGCACGGCTTCTACTCCGACCAAGCGTTTGCCGCCGGTGGACCGGGAGGCCCAGAGGGTGGCACAGGAGGATTTCGGCCAGGCGATTTTGACTTTAACGGATTCGATTTTTCTGAGTTCGCGCGTGGCACCGGGCGCCCGTCCGGGGGCGCGGGCCGGCAGTCTCGCGGCGGGTTCTCAGACCTGTTCGGAAACCTGTTTGGCCAAGAGAGTCCCCAGTCGTCGTCCGCCGCTGGACCACAGCCTGGCGAGGATCTGGAATACGCGATCGACATCGATTTTTGGGAAGCCATTCGAGGTACGACGACGCGACTAAGTGTCAGTCGCAACGCCCCATGCGCGCGCTGCAGCGCGACAGGACAGGTAAACACAGGAGGCCCCACAGCCTGTGGCGAATGCAGCGGTTCCGGCCAGGTCAACCAAACCGTCGGAAACATGCAGTTCAAGATTACCTGCCCTCTCTGCCAGGGCAAGGGGCAGGTGCGCAACATTTGCCCGAGCTGCCGCGGCGACGGCCGCAATAGCACGACCGAGACGGTGGAAGTTCGCATACCAGCAGGCGCGCAGCATGGCTCACGGCTGCGGGTGCCCCGCAAAGGCAACGGTGGGTTGCGCGGCGGGCCTCCGGGTGACCTCTATATCGTCACCCGCGTCGGCGAGCACCCGTTTTTCAAGCGATCGGGCGACGACATTCGGATCCAGGTGCCGCTGACTCCGGCCGAGGCCGTGCTTGGAGCGAAGATTGAGGTGCCCACCATCGAGGGCAGCGCGTTTCTGAAAGTCCCGCCGGCAACAAGTTCGGGCAAGGTTTTTCGTGTTCGCGAGCGCGGTGTATTGAACCCGGGCAGTAAGCGGCTCGGCGATCAATTTGTCGAAGTGCGCATAGTCGTTCCAGAAATTCCTGACGAGGCGACCAAGGGCCTCATGCGCGAGTACTCTGCTCTCAACTCAGAGAATCCCCGCGAACACCTGTTGGAAGAAGTCTAGCGATGGCGAGTCGGCGCAAGACGAAGGGCGCTTACACGATTTCGGTCGTGGCGGAGCAGTTTGGAGTCCACCCGCAAACCCTGAGACTCTACGAGCGCGAGGGGCTTCTGAAGCCATCACGAACCGAGGGCAACACACGCATGTATACCGAGGATGACGTGCAGCAGCTTGACGTTATCCTCGCGCTGACGCGAGACCTTGGTGTTAACCTCGCCGGCGTCGAGATTATTTTGAACATGCGCCGCAAGATGGAAGAAATGCAGAGCCAGATGAGGGATTTCGTTTCGTTCGTTAATACAAACATGACCTCGGCTGATCACGGACCCGACGATGTCATTTCAAATGCTCTTATTCCCTTCAAGAGCCGCATGCCGGTAAAGACCAAACCCAAGCCGGCGGGCAAGAAAGCCGTCAGGCGTAGCGTCCGCAAGGCTCGGGTTTGATCGGTTAACCCGCATTTTCGATAGCGATCTGGGCGCTTTCGCCGTCGGGTGGTGAGCAATGCGGGCTAGTTACTTGGCCCGAGTCGCTTCGAGAATGGGCAAGTTAGCTTCGGTCGGAACGTAGATAATCTCGCTCGAGCCGTCTTGCAGTCCTTGCACCCAGAGGTAGCGAAGGTAGGCCTCGTTGTCTTGCAGGCTTTCGCCGATAATTGTGTTCGCTTCCGCGACGCCGTGGGCGCGTTCGACCTCGGCCTGGCGCAGGAGCTTGGCGGCTTCCATGCGGGCGCGGGCGTCCTCAATCATGATCCTTTTGGTGTACTCCTGCTGCTCGAGTTCGGCCTGTCCGGACATGCGGCGGGCGTAGACCTGATAATGGGGAAAGCCCCACAAAACGAATGTAGTCGCAATCGTCCCCAGGACTACCACCGGGATAATAAAACGTGTTCTCATGACTCCCCCTTTCTATCTAATAGGTACGGGGAGCGGTCGAATACTTTTGCGAAATCGGACTACAATTCGGCGGCGATGATGACGACGGAGGCGGGCGACGTCTCAATAGGCCCTGGCGGCGCTACGACGAACCGATTGGCTACACGCCGTACCCAGAACTCCAGGGTCCCCGACGCATTTGCCCGACGTGCATTTTGAGATGCGCTACGTAATCGGGCACGCGGTAGGCGAGCGTCCACGGGCCAGGGTCGCCGTCCTTGCCGCAAATCAGATTTGGTTGGTCCTCGCGGATTCGGCGACAGACAGCTAGTAGGTGCAGGTTGAGCGCCTTCCAAAGATCGATGATCTCGTTCCAGTCCCGCGACTGATAGCCATTGAGATCGACCCACTCTTCCTGGGCGTAAAGCAAGCTGAAGTCTGTCTCGCCGGCAAGCGCGCGAATGAAGCGCTGGTGATTGACCGTGCCGGAATCGATCATGTGCCCGACGATCTGCTTGCGCGACCAACCACCGTCGGATCGGCGCCGCGCCGCTTGTTCGTCGGGTACCGGTCGCCACTCCGCGGGAAGCGTCGTGATTAATTCGGACAGTTCGTCAATTGCGGATTGGATGGCTTCGAACCCCATAGTGATTGCCAGCTCCTTTGATCTATAGTCTCATTGTCTTAGAACCACGAAGCGCCCCCATGAATCGATCACTAATGAACAATCGAGTCTACGTCTGGATCGATAGTCGCCGCAGAAATCTGCGGATCGTCCCGAAATACTGATACGGGCGAACCACCCGTGTTGCTGATCAACTGGTTCCACCGGCAGTCCGGCCGGCCTCCTCTAAAGTGATCATCAGTGTCATCGGGTCGAGCGGAGAGGGTCGGAATCCGTTCGACTCGTAGAAATGCATTGCCCGCTCGGAAATGGCGTGGACGAGCAGGGCGCGAATGCCCGCAATTTCCGCGGCCTGGAGCGTGCGCAGCACAGCATCACGGAGCATCGCAACACCGATGCCGCGGCCCTGAAACTCCGTGTCTACTGCTAGCCGGGCAAGAATCATCACCGGGATTGGATCCGGCATGTTGCGCTTGACGCGGCCGGATGAACCGGCATGCGCAACCGCTCCAACGGCAAGGCTGTAGTAGCCCGCGACGGTTTCGCCGCGGCAAACTATGTAGGTGCGTGACGCGCCGCCGGACTCATTGCGAGCGGCTCGGCGGCGCAACCAGTCGTCGAGGCTGGGCTCGCCACAATCAAAGCGCGTGAGATCGTGGGCGGGTAAGAGCTTTTCTGGCGGAGTGACTTGCGGTTCGCTCAGCTCTCCCACGGCGGTCTCGTTTGGAGCAGCCGCCTCAGCTTTCGATTTTCAGCTGGTGGCTTATCGAGCATGGCAGTGAATCGCTTGAAGGCCTTTTCCTGTACGACGAAATAACGCCGGTCGAGGAGAACTGCTTCCGCCTCGCGGCAGGCGGAGTCAAGCATGAAGTCCGAGCGGCTGCGGCCCAGCGCGTCGGCAGCCTGATCGATCAGGCTCTTCTGCTCGCGGCTAGCACGGAGGTTGATCGTTTCGTCGCGGGTTTTTGAGGAATTATTGTCAGTTGCGGGCATTCGCGAGCAGTCTTTGTGTATGCAATTACCCTACTGTTATGTGTATGCATTGTCAACACATAACTACGGCGACGGCTTTACAATCGGCGGCCGGCGCTGGCCATCGGGGCGCTTCTTAGGTTCCGCGTCGTCTGGTTTCTTTTCGTCGACGCGCCGCCAGCGCTTGGGACTTTCTTTCGCGGGGGTCTGGAGGCTCACCTTGTCGGGACGCTTCGTCTCGCGACGATACAGCCGCTTCACTGGAACCGTCGGCACGAAGTAGCCGGACCTCGAAAGAACGGTCGCACCTTCCATCGCCACTTCGACACTCACGCGTCGGAAGCCATCGCGAGGGGCCTCCTCGTCTTGCGGCGGGTAGTAGCCAATCAAATATTGCGTACGCAAGTTCTTCAAAATCTCGTCGAACGCATCATCCAGGCTGTCAACCCCGTATTGAATGAACGCTTGGCCGCCGGTGTTGGCTGCGAACGTCTTCAGCGCGTTCTCGCCGCCGGTATTGCGCCCCGCGTCGCTTCGAATCGGCACGACGATCACCGGATAGATCACCGCGTCAGCGTCATGAGCAGCTTTGAGTCCATCGGCGAACGAGATGCGGCTCGTGGTGTCACCACCATCGGTAATGATGATCAGCACGCGCCGCCCTTCGCGGCGCTCCAGCGCCTCAGAGGTCAGCATGATCGCGTCATAAACCGATGTTCCGGTTTCTGGATGCACCTCATCCAGCGCCTTCGACAACTGGCCCACCCGACGGGTGAAAGGCGAGAGCATCTCGACGAAGTCAGAGAATTTATAGACGGCCGCTCGATCGTCCGGGTGGGATTCCTCTCCCAGCAGATTTTTTAAAAACCTCGACGCCGCTTCGCGCTCGAACTTCAACTCGATGGCGGTACTCAGACTGGCGTCCACCATCAGAGCGATCGACAACGGCCGGTTCGTGCGTTTTTCGAATACCGCGATATCGCGCGGATTGCCGCCGTCGTTGACGCTGAAGTCTTCCTTCAGCAGGTCGCCTACCGGCGCTCCATGCTCATCCTTTACGTTGACCAGCAAGTTGACAAGACTGACGTCCGCGGTAAAGATCGCCTCCCGCGGCTCATCCTGCGCATAGGCAGCGGTCGTTGCTGCCAGCAGTAGCGCCAGCAAGATCAAGTGGGTGCCTCCGACATCGAGGCAGTTCCGACTGAGCGCGGAATGTTGTCGTCCCACTGACCCTCGACCCAGACCTCACCGTCTTCGAAGTACTCCTTCTTCCAGACGGGAACTCGCTTCTTGACCGTATTGATAGCCTCTAGGCTCGCGTCGAACGCTGCCCGCCGGTGCGCCGAGGCAACGACAATCGAGACGCTTACCTCGCGAATTTTAAGACGCCCGACGCGGTGAACGATCGCGATGCGATTGACGTCGTGTCGAGCAAGCACCTCGCGTCCGATGTTCTCGATCGTCTTCAGCGCCAATGGCACATAACATTCGTAGTCGAGATAGCGTGTTTTGCGGCCTTTGGAATTGTCGCGAACAACCCCTTCGAACGTGATCAATGCCCCGTCAGCGTCGCTTTGAATGCCCCGCGCCAGGGCGGCGCTGTCAATCGGATCGGCCGTAATCGCGAAGTGAGTGTCGGCGTCGTGCGTGACCGCCGGTAGCGACGTGCCGCCGCTTACAGGCGGCATCAGTGCGATCTCGTCGTCGTCTTCGAGAGCGACGCTGGAGTCTGAAAACTCCTGGTTACGCGCCACTGCAATGCTGTCGGCCATTTCACGAAGTCTTGGGTACTGGGACGCGTAGTGCGCGAACACCGTTTCAACACGCGAGCCGGCCGGCAAATCGATCGCGTCTTCAGAGCGGCCGACGATGTCCTTGAGTTGGCCGAAGAAGAGGACTCGAATTTTCACAAGCTCAAGATTCCGCCCGCTGACTCTATTGTCACCGATGGACTGTTGCTACTCTGGGCTCAGCTCCCGCGGCGGTTGCAACGATGTTCGAATGGATTAAGAAAATCCACATGTACGCGGGTCTGTTTACGTTCAGCGCCTTTGTTATTTGGGGCCTCACGGGGATTCACGCCGTATTCCTACCGCCGCCGGGCGGCTACACTCCGCCCGAAATTTCGTCCGTTCGCGAAGTTCCGTTCAAAGCCGCGGGCGACCTCGACGACAAGCAGTTGGCGAAACAGATTTATGATTCCATCGAAGTGCCACTTGCCGGGGGACACTACAACATCCGTCGCGACGATGATTTGAACCTGGCGTTCTTCATCTTTACCTCGAACGGGCGGCGTGACGTTACTTATCTCGAAGACCGCTCCGTCGTGCGTGTAGCCCATCGCCGCAACGACCTTTGGGGATTTTTGTCGTCGATGCACACAGCTCACTCTCGGCGACATGCGCTGTCGTTTCCCTCAAGGATGTGGGGGTACTACAACGAGTTTTCGAACTGGGCGTTTGTGTTCATGACGATTTCGGGAGTCTACATGTGGCTCGCTACTCGGCCGCGGCTACCGTGGGCACGGCTCTCGCTCGCGCTGAGTATCGGCGTTGCCGTAGGGCTGTGGGTATTGACTAGGTGAACTGATGTTTCAACTCATGCGAAACACCCATCTCGTGCTCGGACTGCTTTTCGTCGCAATGGTGCTGGTTTTCGCGCTCAGCTCGATGGTGATTATCTACCGCCCGTGGATGCCAAAGGACGCGGCCGAAGCGATCGAGCGCACGGTCGTCGTGCCACCCGAAGCCGCCGCCTCGCCGCGATCGCTGGCGCGGGAACTGATGCGCTCGCAGGATCTGAAAGGTACTCTCGGACAAATCGAGGCAGACGCGGATACGGTGAAGTTTCGCATCTTCCGGCCCGGTACCGAAGTGCGCGTCGAGTACAACCGCGCAAGCGGCGAAGCGCTGCTCAAAACGCGCCGCTGGGGGGCGCCCGAGATATTGGTGCAGCTTCACGTTAACCACGGCTTCTGGCATGACTTCGCGCCCGCAAACGCTTGGGCTGCATTTTCTTTGCTGACCTCGATCGGAATGCTGCTACTGGGTGTCTCGGGAATTTATCTTTGGTTTATGCACCATGAAGAACGCTTGATCGGCGGCGCGCTGCTCGGAGTGGGCTTCGGGTACGCGATAGTCACACTGACGCTAATTCGACTGGCGTGAAACTGCGGTTGCCACTTCGCTGGATGGCACCGGCGCACTGAGATAGACCCCGTATTTCTCACACATCATTGTGGGCGAAATTCAGGGACACGATACAAGCAATTCGCAATAATAAAACCGCATGAAAAATTCAGCCTTTTCCGCAATCGCGTGGTTTGGGGCGGGCGTCGCGTGCGGCACCGCTGTCGCTCTGTTGGTTGCCCCCAATTCCGGGTCTCGCAGCAGGCGAATTCTCATTGAAAAGGGCGTCGAAGGCTTGGAGCAAGTTATCGGCGAAGAGCGCGTCGAAAAAGCGCAACAAATTTACGAGCGTGGTCGTGAGTCGGCGGCGGTAGTCCACGACAGCATAGAGCTGGCGAAGCGCGCGCGGATTCTTAACCGGCCGCTGGGCGAAGACGGCTAGCCCGCATTTCTCACCACGTGGCGAGCGAAAGTGCGTGAGAGGTGCGTCGATACGAGGCGCGCGACGATTGGCGCGCGGAGGCGTACTCTACAGTCCGTTGAGCACGACGATTGAGCGCAACGAAGTAGTGGCGCACCTATCGCGTGCTTTCGCCGTCAGGTGGTGAGAGATGCGGGCTCGCGCATTGATCCGAGCTTAACTGCCGCTACAATGCCGACAGCATGTGGCGGATCGCAGTCTTACTTTTGGTTGTAGCTCTTGCAAGCGCGCAGCAATCGTTTGATCTTCTGATTCGCAACGGTGAAATTGTCGACGGGTCTGGCGCGCCCGGACGCTCGGCGGACCTCGGCATCCGCGATGGAAGAATCGCTGCGATTGGTGATCTCGCCGATGCGTCCGCCGATCGCACACTCGACGTTACGGGCCTAGTTGTTGCACCTGGATTTATCGATATCCACAATCACTCCGACGACACGCTCATCGAGGAACCCGAGTGCCACAGTATGGTGCGGCAGGGTGTCACGACGATGGTGCTCGGCGAGGGCGGCTCAGCCGGACCGGTAAAGCCAGGAGTCAAGCCCTGGACCACGCTTGGCGGGTATTTCGACTACGTGGAAATACAGGGCGTCGCGGCAAATATTTGCTCCTACGTAGGGCAAACGCAAATCTGGACTTACGTTAAAGGCGAGGCACTCGAGCCTGCTACCGCGTCTGAAATCGACGCCATGAAAGCCGAGGTCGAGAAGGCCATGCGCCAGGGTGCGATGGGGCTCTCTACCTCTCTGCTGATGCCGCCGTCGAGCTTGGTAACCACGCCACAGCTCGTGGAACTAGCCGAAGTTGCGGCCAAGCACGGGGGGATTTACTCAACGCACATACGAGACGAAGGGCTCGGTGTTTTCCGCTCAATCGAGGAGGCGATCAACGTCGGCAAGGGCGCGGGCATCCGCGTCGACATCATTCACATGAAAATCGCCGACGAGAAGTTTTGGGGCCAGATGCCCGAAGTGATCGCGATGATCAACAAGGCTCGGGCGGAGGGGCATGACATTCGGGCTCACGTCTACCCCTATACGGCCGGTCAGAATAACTTGCGGTCGATTATTCCGCCCTGGGCACACGACGGCGGCAACGAGGCTATGCTCGAGCGTCTGCGGGACCAGTCGGCTCGCGAGCGCATGCGAAAAGATATTCTCAACGGAATCGACGGCTGGTACAACCACTACCTCGCCGTCGGCGGCGATTGGGAACGCATGTTGCTGGTCGGCTTTTCAAGCGACAAGAATCAGCCTTACGTCGGCAAGCGCTTCAGCGAACTCGCGGCTGACCGCGGCGGCGACCCGATCGACGTTTTGATCGACGTGTTGCTGGAGGAAGCCGGCAGTGTGCGTACCGTGTTCTTCCATCACGACGAACCCGACATGCAGTTTGCGCTGAAGCAGGCGTACGTTTCCGTCGGCTCGGACGGGGCGGCGATCAGCCCGGCCGGCGCATACCGAGACATGCACCCGCATCCTCGCTGGTACGGCACGTTTCCCCGTCTGATGGGGCGCTACGTGCGCGAGCTGGGGGTGCTGACATTGCCCGAGGCCGTTCGCAAGGTGACCAGCATGAATGCTGAAAAGATCGGCATTACCGACCGGGGATACTTACGCCGGGGCTACTGGGCTGATGTCGTGGTTTTTGATGCGGAGACGATCATTGACCGCGCGACGTTTGCCGAGCCGCAGCAGTATCCGCTTGGAGTTGGCTACGTCATCGTCAACGGCGAGATCGTCGTCGACGACGGCGAACACACTGGGGCGCTAGCCGGCAAAGTCCTACGCGGCCCAGGGCGGTAGAGCGCGGCTCCGAAAATGGCGACGTCTGGATGGAAACAGCCAATCGCTACTGGCTGATACCCGCCAGATCTTGCAGCAGGCGTCAGTTATCCAAGCGGTCCTTCTGCGCGAGCATCAGCTCGTCGGACGGTTTTCCGTCCTTGTCGAAGTGCTTCGAGAAGCGCCCCTCGGTCTTGGCGAAGTAGCAGAAGTTGATCTCTTCCTTCGTTTTCGGATGGATATACCAGTCCGCTTTGACGTTGGGATTGCCCACCAAGCTCAGGCGATCGCGGAAGCGTTCGCCCTTGCGCGGGTCATAGATAAATACCGGGAAGGTGCGCGAACGGTGAACTCTGCTGTCGAGTAGTCCCGGGCGTAACGTCTTCAATCTAAACGGCTACGCAATTTTGGCGAACGACAGCTATGAGAGATCGCAGCGCCGCACGGCCCCAGATCAATTGTTTTTTTCCCCGTCTTGGCGGTATACTGCGTCGAGCACGCGGCTTACCGCCGTGCGTGGCAATTTTACGAAACAAGAAAGCAAGGTCCTAGTCACGCTAGGACATGAAATAGACCGCCAGAGAATCGACCCCAAGGAGGGTGCCTAATGAGTAGCGTTGTTGTGTCGCTTCCGCCTAGTATCGAAGTGGAACGAGTGAGGGGGCCGCTCGGCCGCCCCGACCGCGGGACGCCACTCAAGAGTCTTGCTCAAACGGCGCTAGAGGGTTACGGGAGTCAGGGAGAACAGGCATGGGTGTAGCTACGAGGATGGATCCGCCAAGTGTTGAGGCGGAGAAGGGGACTTGGCAGGCCGAGCAACCCTCGTCAGACGAGTCCTCTCGGACGCGGGAATTTGATCTCGCTCTGGCCATTGGAGGGGCGGCCGGCCAAGGGATTGCCACGCCCGGCAACATCCTTGCCCGCATGTTCGTGCGCCGCGGCCTGCACATTTACGCCTACAACGCCTACCAATCGATCATTCGTGGCGGGCACATCTTCCTGACCATTCGCATCAGCGACGAGCCGGTCGCCTGCCATGGCGACAAGTTGGACCTGCTGCACTGTCTGAACCAAGACACCATGGACCGGCACTTGAAGTTGATGGGCGCCGGCACGAGGGTGTTGTTCAACAGCGACACGATCACGCCCGGCGACAGCGCCCCGGGAGCGCAGTTGTGTGGCTTGCCGATCGGATTTCTTACCGACAAGAACCGCAACAAGCTGGTGCAAAACACGGTCGCGCTCGGCGCCATGACTTCACTGTTTGGACTCGACTTCGGGATTCTCGAGCAGATCCTCGCGGCGCAGTTCAAGCGTAAGGGCCAGGATGTCGTCGACGAGAACGTCGGCGTCGCGCGCGCCGGCTTCGACTACGCCGGCACGAACTTCGAGGCCTACCCCAAACCGCTGCCGAGCACGGCCAACCCTCAGGCTGTCTGGACCGGCAACGAGGCCCTCGCCATGGGCGGCGCGGCGGCCGGAGTCAAATTCTACTGTGCCTACCCCATGAGCCCTTCGACCGGCGTCCTGCACTGGATGGCCCAGAATGGGCCCGAGCTCGGAATCATGGTGCGTCAGGTCGAGGATGAAATCGGCGTGGCCAATATGGCCATCGGCGCGGCCCACACCGGCTGCCGCACGATGTGCGCCACCTCAGGCGGCGGCTTAGCCCTGATGACCGAGGCGATCGGCGCCGCGAGCATGATGGAGATCCCGGTCGTGTTCATCAACGTGCAACGGGCCGGCCCCTCCACGGGCGTCCCGACCAAGACGGAACAAGGGGACCTCTGGCAAGCCCTGGGCGCCAGCCAGGGCGACTTCGAGCGCATCATCGTTGCGCCCACGAGTGCGCTCGATGCCTACAACACAGTGCCCGAGCTGTTCAATTTGTGCGATCGCTGCCAGTGCCCGGGGATCCTCATCTCGGACCTGTTGATCTCGGAAGGCACCTTCAGCGTGCCCCCCGGCGACATCAACATGCAGCCCGAGATAGACCGTGGCCCGCTCATCACCGAGTCCTCGGCCGGCGACGGCTACAACCGCTACGCGTACACCGAAAGCGGCGTTTCGCCGCGCGCCATCCCGGGCCTTGAAGGTCATGTCCACGTCGTCGCCACAGACGAGCACGACGAGGACGGCGTATTGATCAGCGACGAGTTCACCAATCCCATTAAGCGCCGCAAGATGGTGGAAAAACGCGCGAGAAAGTTCAACGGCCTGCTGGACCAGATCGCTGCACCGGAGCTGCAAGGCGCCGAGGACGCGGAAGTCACATTGGTTGGCTGGGGATCGACGGAGGGCGTGATCGCCGAAGCGCTGGAACAGCTGAGAGATCAGGGAGTCGTCGCCAACCAGCTCGCTATCAAATGGATCGTCCCCTTCCACGGCGACCACATTGTGAAGATTCTCTCCGCGGCAAAGCGAACGATCATCGTCGAGAACAACTACTCGGGCCAGTTCCACCGCTATCTGCGCAGTGAGACCGGATTCTCGGTCGACGGCCATATTCGCAAGTACGACGGCGAACCTTTCATGCCGCATCACATCGTGAACGGCGTTCTGGAGCAGCTCGCCAAAAAAACTGATCACTTCGTTCCAGAACAGGAAATCATGGTTTAAAAAGGAGCCCAGCTTACATGAGTGCAGGAACCGTTTCAGAACAGCTCGCCGAAGGGCAGCCGCTTGTCCAGCTAACCGCGAAGGACTTCAAAGGCAAGGTCGACCCGGACTGGTGTCCGGGCTGCGGCGATTTTGGAGTTCTCGCCTGCCTGCAGAAAGTCTGCGCAACGATGGGGAAGAAACCCCACGAGTTGCTCGTGATCAGCGGGATCGGGTGTTCGTCAAACTTTCCGGGTTACTTCAACGCCTACGGGATGCACACGCTCCATGGCCGGGCTCTCGCTGTGGCGAGTGGGGCCTCGTTGGCGAACACCGACCTCACCGTGGTGGTAACGGGCGGTGACGGCGACGGCTACGGCATCGGCGGGAACCACTTTACCCACATCGCCCGCCGCAATATCGATCTGACTTACGTGGTGATGAACAACCAGATCTACGGCCTCACCACCGGGCAGGTCTCGCCCACGAGCTGCGACGGGATGAAGACCAAAAGCACCCCGTACGGCAGCGTCGAGCTGCCGATCAATCCGATCACCTCCGCCATCATGAACGGCGCCACGTTCGTCGCCCGCGGGTATAGCGGCGACCCGAAGCATTTGCAAATGCTGATGCAGAAGGCGCTCGAGCACCGGGGCTTCGCCCTGATCGACATTTTCAGCCCTTGCGTGACGTTCAACCACGACAACGATTACGCGTTCTTCAAGCCGCGCGTGAAACGGCTCGAGGATGAAGACCACGACATAAGCGACTGGAAAGCGGCCTGCGAAAAGGCGCTGCTTTGGGGCGACGAGATTTACACCGGCCTGTTCTTGCAGAAGCGGACTCCGACGCTGGACGAGCGCGAGCCGGTTGCCGAAAAAGGAAACCCGCTGGCACTGCGGAAGCTCGGGATTACGAAAGAACAGTCGGAGCGCGTCATCAAGCGCATGATGTAGCAAGAGCACGATTCCGAAACCAGCCCAATTCCAGATCGGCGCGACAGCACGGCGGTTCCAGCCCGTATTTCTCACCGACCGACGGTGAGAGTAAAAGTTAGGTGTGCCACCACGCATCTCAATTCAAATACGTTTTGGGTACGTTGCGCTTGCTTGCCGTACTCTCGCGGACCACGAGAGTACGCCCGCGCTCGTCCCGCGGCGAGCAAGCGGAACGAAGTCGTGGCGCACCTAACTCGTACTTTCACCGGCGGCTGGTGAGAAATGCGGGCTAGAATCACACAAGATAGTTGCAATCCGGCGACAGGGCGCGTATTGTCATGAGGAAAGATCCGGGCCGGAAATCGGCCGAGGAGAGGCAGCAAGCCAGCTGAGACTAACCAATGAAATCCCACGTCGCAATTTTGCTCCAAGGTAGTTCCGCCTGGAACAAATGGAGAGAGTCGCACCCGTCTACCCGCCCCAATCTTCACGAAGCCGACCTGATTGCGGCTCAGCTTGAGGGCATCCACTTCGAGGACGCTGATCTCTGCTTTGCTCATCTCGAACGGGCTGACCTCACCGGCGCCGTGCTCATTCAGGCGGATCTCGCCGGCTCTTTCTTGGTACATGCCAGGCTGGTCGACACCCATTTGGAAGGCGCCAACGCCAGCCATGCCCACCTTCAGGGTGCCGATTTAGCGGGCGCCCATCTCGAGGGAACCGACCTTTGGGAAGCTGATCTAGAAAACTCGAATCTTACGGGAGCGCATCTTGAAAAGGCAGATTTGGGTGGCGCGCTTCTGGCAAATTCGATCTTGATCGACGCTCATCTCGAATGCGCCGAGCTAAATGTAGCTGTGCTAGCGGGCTCCGATTTAACGGGCGCCCATCTCGAAGGCGCAAATCTTGTCGGCGCCAAAGGTTTGGTCCAGCAACAAATTGACGCGGCATTTGGCGACGCGAAGACCGTCTTGCCGGAAAATCTGCATCGGCCGATCGGCTGGGCAAACGGCGCCGCCACAACGCACTAAGCCGCGATCTTTGAACCCGGGCGCGGCGCCTGACTTTCGAGGCTCGATTCGCTACAAGTCACCCTAACCGAAACTTGATTTTTCAAGCTGCCCGCCAAGCTACTTGTTGGACGCAACCGTTCGCGATACCGAGCCGCACCGCACGGCGGCGCGGCTCGGTACAGCGAAGGGCAACATCGCCTTACTGGTATCTCAAGTATTTCCCTTGAATGAATGATCCGCCCAACCAAGGCGGGCGGTGGCCGCGCTAACCATAGGCCACAACCAGAAACAGAGGCGTCGACGGAAGTCGGCGCTTTCAATCGACCCGTTCAATCCTCGAAGCTGTGCAGCCGCTAATTCGAATTGAACTCCACCCCGTTGCTGCCCCGGCCGTCAATCTCGATTGATAAGGTATGTCGACCAGCGGGCAATCCGGCCGGCAACTCAACGTTGACCTGGTAGAGCCCCGCGGTAAACGGAGCAAGACCCGCAAACGTGGCGTTCACCTCAAATCCGTCCACAAACACCCGCGTAACCCCGGCAACACGAGCGAGCGGCGACGCCGGCGCGGCCAGGCCGGTGCGTCCAGCGGGACTGACCGCTCCGAGGCCGGTGGCGAAAACTTGAATCACGGACCCGGCGGGTGCCGGCGTATTGAACGCTAACGTGCCGTTTTGATTGACGATTGCGCCGATGCCGGTCGAGGAGTCAAAGAATATCCCCGGCTGAGACGAACTGAGCGCAAACTGCACTCGATCGCTCGCACCCACCGGCGTCGCCACTGTAATCGAAAAACCGTCGCCCGATAGCTCGAACGGTAGTTGCAGATTGATTTGCGTTTCGTTGACGAATAGCAGCGGCACCGGTACGCCATTGACCGCTACCCGAGACGACTGCAGCTCATTTGGCAGCGGAAATGCAGTCGCGAATCCCACGCCGGTCGCGAATCCGGCACCGAAAACCGTGATCAAGCTGCCTGGCGCGAATCCGAACCCGCTTTGGTCGCCGGTCGCGAAACTCGCGGCATTTGTTACGCTGATGGCCGAGAATTCCGGACTCGACTCGACCACCCGCGCGTCGACAGTTGTGAACACCGTCTGCTCATCGGCCAGCCGTGCTGTCAGCGTGTAAATGCCGGGCATGACCGGCAGCACCCAACTTACGCTTAGCCGCCCCAGCGCGTCTGTCGTCGTACCCACACTACTGCTAGCGCTTCCGCCACTAAGTTCGAGCGCCAAAGCGATCCCCGAATAAGGGGAAAAATTCCGATCGACCAAGCGAAAGACGATCGGCTCAGGCAGCGGCGCGGCCGAGGCGACAACCTGGCTCTCGCCGGAAACCACGTCGAGGGTCAATCCGCTAAGATCGTCGCGCACCTCGACGCGAGAAACCGAGCGATCGAAGCCCGGCTGGGTAGCCTCCGCGCTCAGTGTCGTTAGCCCGCTCGAGATGCCACTCATTTCAAACTCGACCATCAGCTCACCGGCCGGAATGGTCACCGTCGACGGAACCGTCAGCACGCCGTCGGACGACGTTAAGTTCACGACAAGGTCAACGTCCAGGGGTTCCTTGATCGCAGCACGGGCGGTCCCAGGATGGCCGACTACTACGCCACTGGCGGGCCATGTGGAAAGCTCTAGTTGTTTGACTAAACCACTACGACCAACCGAGCGGTCGTCAACTGCCTGATGAAAAAATTCGAGCCAGTCCGCCCGGAAGCGATCGAGTTTCGCGACCGAAGCTTCGCTCAGTTCCGCGCCTTCAGCGACGATCAAAATAAACGCAAACCGGAATTCGCGCTGCGCAACGGTGTAATCGGGCAGCCGACGCCCCTCCGCTGCAATTAATTGGTCGAGCGTGATGTCTTTGCGGTCGCCGTCGAAAGACACACCAGTTTGAGGCGAACGCGATGGATTGCTAAAGCCGATTCCATTTCGCGGCTTTTCAACTAAAAACATCGCCGCCACTTCGTCGGGTGCGCGTAATCCCATCAAATACTGGTCGAGTTCACTGTAGCGGCTGACGGTTTCAGTCGTAGAGAAGCGGGGACTTTCCGACGGCCCTCGATCTTCAATCAGGTTGCCCTCGACAACTGACGCTTGGGAGTTGAAAAAGAAACTCCAGTGCGCCAACTGGCGTCCGAGCAGTTGCTGCGAACGCAGCCCGCTGGCGGGATCGATGAATTCCGGGTAAGCCAGAAACCGGTGCCCGACTTCCTGGCCCAGTACCGAGAGTGTTGAGTTTTCACCGATCGAGGGAATGCGCTGCGTGGGGTCCGTCGGGTAATTCGACATGGGCCCCATGCTCAAGAAACTCGCGAGACGGAGCGGCGAGCCAAAGTCCGGGCCGAAGTCGAAGAGCAGGCCACCGATGCCGCGCACGTTGTTCCGCACATTCAACTCAAACGCAAACTGCCCCGGGCCGTTGGACAGCCCAATATCGTTGAAAAAAATCAAGAAATCGTAGACGTCATCGTGATTGCGATAGAACTGCTGCGAGGCCGCGAAGCAGTCGAGCGCTCGCGAGTTGGTGAAGATCTCGGCAACTGCGCCCGTCGCGGGATCCGTGAGCCCAACGCTCATGTCCACGGGAGTCGGCTCTCCCTCCGAGCGGCCCGGAAACATGCCGACGACTGCATCGGGCACCGTGATCGAGGCATAGATGAACTCGACGCGGCCGTCCGCGAACAATGCCGTTTGAAAAGTCTGGCGCGGTCCGACGCCAAAACGCTGAAACGTTGGCACACCGTCCCACGAAACAACCACCCGATCGGAGAGCGAATAGACACTCACAGTGGCGCCCGACTTGCTCGGGTCCAAGTCGGTGAATAGCGGCAGGATGCGGGGTGGGCCGACAAATGCACGCGAAAAATTGCGCCCGGTCGAACTCGCGTCGGGCTGCTCAAATGACACGTTCCCGTCGGAATGGACAAACGCAACGTCGTGATTTTTCCCAAAAAACGGGAACCCAAACGGCAATCTAATCTCGCCAACATCGTCATCACCCAGCGTCAGCGGCAATCCGCCATTCAGAGCGTCGAGGCTGATACTTTGATTGCCCGGCGCGACCGTATAGCCGTTGCCGCCGGGCGTAATGAGCAAGCTTGTTGCCGCTAAGTCAAACGGATTCGGGTCCGGAACGACCCCGTTAGAGGTATCGATAATCGCGATGTCGCCGACATCTTGACGCGGAGCAGGCCGCGATTCCACCGACAACCCAGCAACCTGCGGTACCCGAGCAAGCCTCTGCCGGCGCATGAAGAGGTCGCTAAGAATTCGGCCTCTGTAGGTACCCGATCCGGTTGAGTTCGACTCACTGGCCGCGCTGAGTAGCCCACCCGTCGCCGCCAGTAGAGACACCAATCCCGCCAGCGCGAGTACGCGTTTACTCATCCACATAAGTTGTCTTCTGATAATCCTATATCGACGGGCCAAGCCCGGCCTGACAGCGTAAGGATGCGGACAACGCCGCTGTTTTGATTGTATGCAGTAGATCAGGCGCGGTCACGACCAGCTAAACTGTCGCCATGCGTGTTACGACCCTACTGCTCGTGTTTTGCGTTTGGATTGGTTGCTCTTCGCCAGAGCCCGTACCCGAGGCGGCAGAAACTGATCCGCTCATCAATGGGCTGATCTTCCACGCAACTTTCGACGGCTCGATGGACGCAGCGTTCGCGCAAGGCGACGCCAGGATCTTCAGCGCGCCCGACTATAAGCAGCAAGCCCAGGCTGTCCCAGGCTACTCGGGCGAAGATATCGAACTCGCTGTTGGTCAGGGTGTATCCGGCGACGCCCTACGGTTCAAAAAGAAAAACGTCGCCGCGCTGTTCTTTCGCGGCGACAAGAACACGGCATTTTCTCCGTCTGGGTGGACCGGCACGATTTCGTTTTGGCTCAACCTCGATCCCAACGTCGAATTGGAACCCGGCTTCTGCGACCCGATTCAGATCACCGACTCGGCATACAACGACAACGCCATTTGGGTCGATTTCACCCGCGACGATCCCAGAAAATTTCGACTCGGCGTTTTTGGCGAACTCGATGAGTGGAATCCTGACAAGCTTGGCAACGATGAGAACCCCGCGTTTAACGATCGCCTAGTCGTCGTCGATCAGCCACCGTTCGCAAGCGGCAAGTGGACGCACGTCGCGATTACCCACGAGTCTCTCGGGACTGCGAACGGACACGCGACCCTTTACCTCGACGGAGTTCTGCAAGGCACCTCCGACGCAATTGCAGAATCGTTTCGATGGGACATGAGCAACGCGGCGATCCGCCTGGGCGTAAACTACGTCGGCCTCTACGATGAACTCGCGATTTTCAACCGTTCCTTGACGGGAGCCGAAATTCGCCGGCTACACGAACTAAAGGGCGCGGTCGACGCGCCGTAATCGCCTTCCGTCAAGCGATTCTGGGTGTTAGAATCCGACCAGTGGCAGTCGCAGCAAAAGCCTACACGTGGGACGACATCAAGGATTGGCCCGAGACCGCCGAGAAGATCGAGATCGTCCACGGAGATTTGATTGTTTCGCCATCACCAAGCGACCCCCACGCGGGCGCTAACACGGAATCAGGTCGCATCCTCGCTACCTATGTCAAAGAGCAACGACTTGGCCGAATGTATATCGCGCCGATGGACATCGTCCTCGCCCCGGACGTCGTTTACGAACCGGACCTATGCTTCGTTCACCGTGACCAACTCGACGTTATCCAGCACACCCACATCGCAGGACCGCCGGACCTAACAGTAGAGATCATTTCCGAGTCCAACCGCTCTCACGACACAGTAGTGAAGTTCGCTGATTACGCGCGCTACGGCGTCAAGGAGTACTGGCTCGTGGACAGTCGAGAGCAGACGATCAGTACATACACACTCTCCGGCAGCGAATACCAGTTGTTGACGCATGCGAGTGGTGACGACGTTGTAGTCAGCCGCGTACTCGATGGCCTACAGCTACGAGCAGCCGACGTTTTCGATTTCTGAGCGATTTCGTTTCGAGTCGACTAGCAAGTACCGGCGCACCGATCGCACCCTTTCGCTGTCAGGTGGCTAGTACTTCGCAACCGCCGAATCCACATCGTCGCTCCAACGTAGTATCCCCCCAGTCAAGTTCGTCACCTGGCTAAATCCCATGTCCTTGAGCAAACGCTGCGCCTTACCGCTGCGCATGCCGCTCTTGCAGTGGACAACGATATCAGCAGTCGCGTCCAACTCGTCGACCCGCTTGTTGAGCTCGCCTAGAGGGATAAGCGTCGTCCCAGGAATTCTAGCGATCTCATACTCATGGGGCTCGCGCACGTCGAGTACAAAGACGCCGTCGGCCGCGTCCATGCGAGTCTTAAGCTCAATCGGAGTAATTTCGGGCAGCTTCTCCTCGGCCGCCTCCGCCGCGGCTTGTTGTGGAATGCCGCAGAACTGCTGATAGTCAATCAGCTCAGTCACGGTCGGGTTGTCGCCGCAGACAGGGCACTCCGGGTTCCGGCGCAGCTTCAGCTCGCGGAACTTCATGTTGAGCGCATCGTAAAGCACAAGGCGGCCACTCAGCGTTTCGCCTTTGCCAAGAATGATCTTGACCGTCTCGGTAGCCTGAATGCTCCCAATCACTGCGGGTAATATTCCTAAGACCCCGCCCTCGGCGCAGCTGGGCACCAGACCCGGCGGGGGCGGTTCGGGATACAAGCAGCGGTAGCAAGGCCCGTCCTCATGGTGGAAAACCGTCGACTGCCCTTCGAAACGAAATATCGATCCGTAGGCGTTCGGCTTGCCGAGCAGCACGCATGCGTCGTTAACCAAATAGCGAGTCGGGAAATTGTCCGTGCCATCAACGACTACGTCGTAGTCTTTGATAATGTCGAGCGCGTTGGCGCTCGTCAGCGCGGTTTCATACTTGGCGATTTCGAGGTAGGGGTTGATGTCCGTCATGGTCTCCGCGGCGGAGTCGATCTTTGGCCGACCCACGTCCTTCGAGCCATGAATCACCTGCCGCTGCAGGTTCGTCTCATCCACTACATCGAAATCGACAATCCCAATTTTGCCAATGCCCGCGGCCGCCAAATAGAGGCCCAAAGGTGCCCCCAAGCCACCCGTGCCCACCATCAGCACCTTCGCTCCCTTCAGTCTGCGCTGCCCCTCGAGGCCCACCTCCGGGAGAATGAGGTGGCGGCTGTAGCGCATGATTTCTTCGTTCGAGAGCTCGGGCAAATCTTCGCCCGAGCCTCCCGCGATCGAAGGAACGATGCTGATCGTGTCATCAGCGCCTAACGCTGTCGCTTCTTTATCGAGATAGCGAATGTCCTCGTCCCTCACATATACATTCACGAAGCTGCGAAGTTTTCCCTCGTCGTTGAAAAGGTTTTTCTTGATGTCGGGGTGTGCGGCGACGAGCTTTTCGAGCGCTTCGCCCACGTTTGAAGCGTCCACATCGACGGAATCATTGCCGCCGGCAAACTGCCGCAACGGCGTTGGAATCAAAATCTTGGCCATGAAGTACCTCTGCCTCGATGCTAGGGAATCCCTAGAAACTCTGTCAATGAACTCGCTGAGTCTTACCCTTTTGATGCCAAGGGCCGGCGAAAGATTCAGCCAATCGTGCCGAACCGCCCCCGGGGCCCGGAACCGACGCATCGCGAGATCCGTCATATAACTAGCGCGACTGGATACCACGCCTGCGATAAACTATCAACTTCAGGAGGATTACGAGAAGCAATGTTGCGCAACAGTTTATTCACTACCGCTATGGCTTTGGGCCTGGCTGTTCCATTCGCCTTCGCGGCTGACGGTGATGGCGATGCCGCGGCTGGTAAAGAGATCTTTGAGACGAAATGTATTGTCTGCCACAACGCCGACAGCAAAGACAAAAAGATCGGCCCAGGTCTTGCCGGCATCAAAGACGGCAAACTACCCAGCGGCAAAGACGCAACGTATGACGCTATTCTCGAGAACCTCAACAAAGGCGGCGGCGGTATGCCAGCCTTTGAGAAGCTGATGAGCGACGAAGAGAAAGACAACGTCATCGCTTACGTCGCGACCCTCTAGCAGTTTCCCAAATATCATCCAGTTGTCGAAGTATTGCGCGGGCACACCAGCACCGCTAGAATCAGAGGTTCGTCTTGACCTCACCGGGAGTGTGTATGGATATCGATAAAAAAATCACTGAAATCATCTGCGAGCAATTGAGCGTCGAGGTGTCGGAAGTGACTCCGGAAGCGTCGTTTCAAGAGTCGCTCAATGCTGATTCGCTTGACGTCGTTGAGCTAATCATGGCATTTGAGGAAGGGTTCGACATCGAAATCCCTGACGACGACGCCGAAAAAATTCGCACCGTCGGCGACGCCGTCAGCTACATCGCAACCAAGAAAAAAAAGTAGCCGCACCGGGGTAGCTTTTGTCTAGAAGAGTCGTCGTTACCGGCATCGGCCTGTCCTCTCCTGTCGGATTGGGGACTGAGGAGACCTGGGCCGGCCTGCGCGCGGGGCGCAACGGCATCGAACGCATCACGCATTTCGAGGCTGAAGAGTTCGGCTGCCAAATCGCCGGCGAAGTCACTGGCTTCGACCCTCTCGATTTCGTCTCAAAAAAGGACCTCCGCAAGATGGGCCGCTTCATTTTCTTCGCACTCGCCTCAGGCGAGTTCGCCATGAAAATGTCCGGTCTCAACGTGACGCCCGAAATTGCGCCGCGCGTCGGCGTGTACGTAGGCAGTGGAATCGGCGGATTCGACGTGATCGAACGCGAGCATTCAAAGCTCATCGCCGGTGGACCGCGCAAGGTGTCACCGTTCTTCATTCCCGCGTCAATCGTGAACCTGGCTTCCGGCCACGTCTCGATCCGCTGGGGCGCGAAAGGGCCGAACTCCGCCACCGCGACCGCTTGCACCAGCGGCGCGCATGCTGTTGGCGACTCCTACCGCTTAATTCAACATGACGATGCCGACGCGATGATTTGCGGCGGAGCCGAGGCCGCGATTACCCCGATGAGTGTCGCCGGCTTTGGCAATATGAAAGCGCTCTCCAGCCGCAACGACGACCCCGCTCACGCCTGCCGTCCGTGGGACGTCGATCGCGATGGCTTCGTCATCGGCGAGGGTGCGGGGATTCTCGTCCTTGAGGAACTGGAATTCGCCCGCCGCCGCGGCGCGAATATCATTGCCGAGCTAGTCGGTTACGGCATGAGCGGCGACGCCTTCCACATCACCTCACCGGCCGAAAACGGCGACGGCGCCCAGCGCGTCATGCGCAACGCGATAAACGACGCCGGCATCAGCCCGAACGACGTCCAGTACATCAACGCCCACGGCACCTCAACGCCGCTCGGCGACCGCATCGAGTCAAAAGCGGTTGAAGCAGTCTTTGGCAGTCACTCCGGCTCGATGGCCGTCAGTTCGACCAAGTCGATGACCGGACATCTGCTAGGCGGCGCCGGAGGCCTCGAAGCCGGCATCGTAGCCCTAGCGATTCGCGATCAAATCGCCCCACCCACGATAAATCTAGAACAGCCCGACGAAGGCTGCGATCTAGACTACATCCCAGAAACTGCCCGCGCGATGGAAATCGAATACTCGCTAACCAACTCCTTCGGCTTCGGCGGCACCAACGGCGCCCTAATCTTCCGCCGCTACCACGACAACTAGATTTTTCCCTCTCGTCCCGACTATAACGGGCACGATCGTCGTCTAAAATGCGCCATAGGATTAAAATCGGAGGATTTCCATGGCTCATACTTTCTCCGTCGAAACGGTAGTAGATAGACCCAGCGCCGAGGTCTGGGCGGCACTCACCGACTGGAAAAACGCCCCGAAATGGATGAGCGGCATCGACCGCATGGAAGCTGACGGCGCGACCGCTACCGGAACGAAGCTGACGTTCGACACCAGGGGGGCGGCCCGCACGTCTTCGATCGTTCAATGTGAGGCCGGACGCGTGATCCAACTGCGCTCCGTTCAAGGCGGCGTCACCGCCGATTACACCTACGAGTTGCAGCCAATCGGAGAAGGTTCGACACGCATGACATTGGTCGCCGACTGTCACAGCGAAGGCTTCTGGTGGCGCGCGATTTCGCCGCTGCTTCGCATTGCAATAAAGCTAAGTGACGGAAAACAACTCGAAAGCCTGAAACGGTTAGTGGAATCGCGCTGAGCACGAAAGCTGGACAATCCCTTCCGGCGGCGCGGCTCGGAAACGTCAAACGGAAGAAGACGGACTTTCGGGCCGGGACTTGTCCCAACCAAGCCTAGGGTATTACTATGCACCCGCTGCTTTAGCCCGCATTCGTTTCATTTCCATCAAGACGTCCTTAATGCCTTTGGCGGCGTTAAACCAGCCCCGGCTGTGTGGATTCCATTTCCTAATGGCCTTCGCGCCTGTTGGTACCGCTTGGAGGTTGGCTAGATCTTGATTGTCCTCCCACCCACATTCTTCGAGGATCACTGGAATCGCGATCGCCTCGCCGGCCTCGTTACGTTCGAGTGCGACCGACAACTCATTGCTATCGATGTAATCAGAGGCAAGAAATGCGGTGCTGACAATCAGCAAGATGACGTCAGCCGATCTAAGGTGCTCTTCGATAACGCTATTCCACTTGCTGCCTGCCTTGATTTCGCGGTCGTACCATGTCGACACGAGCTGTTGCCTGTTAAAAATTTTCAAATGGTTTCGCAGGTGGTTCAGATAGCGTTCGTCGGCGTGAGCGTAGCTGATGAACAACTTGGGCAAGCGCTCTTTATCAATTGACTCGCGAGACGCATGGCGGAACCCGATTGGGTCGAAGCGGTCGAGAGTATCTTTGATCGAGATCCTTACTACATTCCCGGCCACCAACAACAAAACCTCGGTTTCGCCAGCTTTCTCAAAAGCACGCAACTGTTCATATGAAAGAGGGATGTCAGCGAGCGCCAGCACTAATTGCTCGTTGACTTCAAGGCCCTTCACCTCGTTGTGGACGTGTTCGAAGTCATAGCGAATCGCGTCATGCAGACCTTGGCGATCATTTTTTGAACCAGTGACTGAAATCCGGATTCGCCGTTCGGACGGATACCCGCGAATGAGCGCCTGGCTACCGCCCATTTGCAGCATCACACCCGAGCGCCAGCGCGGAAGATCTTCGCTCCAACTATGCGTCCGAACGATGAAGCGGGGAATCAGACCCTCCGGCATGATCACTGGAAATCGGTATTCGAACTCGAGTGCGGACCGGCGATCAAACTGATCGGCCTCGACCGGGGTCTGCACGGATAATAACTGCGGAACCAGCTCTCGGGAAATGACGCGCGTACCCCATCCAGGGCGTCGACCTCCGCGCGAATCGTCTTGGTTAGTTTTTTGATGCCTGGGGTAACATGCCTTTACAGTCCGTCCGAATGAAGGCCCGAATAAACGGGTATCGCTGCCGTAGGCTTCGCTCATCCAGGTCGACCGGCGTTGTCTTGATTTTGTTCAAAACAACGATTGCCGGCGCACCTTTACCGAAGCTAGAGACGAGTCTCAACCAATACTCCGCATCTTCGTTGCCGAGACACTCGCGGCCATTGAGGACGACCAGATAGAGGCTACGTTCGGTCAGAAAGAACTGATGCGTGGAGTGCATAATTTCCTGACCGCCGAAGTCCCAGATATTGAGGCGGGCTGTTTCTTTTTGCTTGAGTTTGACTCGCCACTCGGTAATGGCGATGCCGTCGGTTTGGGATTTCTTAGGATCGAAGGTATTGTTAACGAGGCGGTCGACGAGAGAAGATTTACCGACGCCGCCGCGGCCGACGAGGATGAGTTTGGCTTCGAGTAGAGGGCGTGCGGCTTGGAGGGTTGCGAAGTAGTAGGCGAGGATATCGGCGGGCTTGGCGGCCTCATCGGGATTGCCTGTGAGTTTACCCAGAACGGATTCGGGCAGATTGAGCGCGGGGTTGTTGTGGAGACGAAGAACTTTCAGGTTGGTGAGACTTTGGAGCGCGTCGGGCACGCTTGCCAACTGATTGTCGTTGAGCCATAGAGTCTTGAGCCTGGAGAGTTGGCCGATTTCGGGGGGCACTTCCTTGAGATCTAGGCCGCCTAAGTTCAGCTGAGTCGCTCGATCTTTTCTAGCCTTTTCGATTCGTTTTTGGGCTTCTTTGTAGCCGTCTTTAGCAGTCATGACTGAGTTTAAGGT
The DNA here is from genome assembly GCA_965247305.1 of Bryobacterales bacterium. Classification (GTDB taxonomy): domain Bacteria; phylum Acidobacteriota; class Terriglobia; order Bryobacterales; family UBA6623; genus CATQHP01. The sequence continues at coordinate 2,579,714 of OZ252030.1, forward strand.
ATTCTGTCATTTTTTTGAAGCGGCGCGTGGGAAATGGGCAATTGCCCGCCTGGGTCGCGGTCAGAATTCGATATCGGTTAGCGTCGCCGCCCTCCGTGGTTGGGCGGATCATTCCAGGGTCAAACTTGAGATACCAGACCGGTGACGTTGCGCTTCGCAGTACCGAGCCGCGCCGCCGTGCGGTGCGGTCCGCCCGTCGTAGGGAGGACCGCACCGCGAGGCGGCGCGGCTCGGTACCGCGAAAGGTTTCAAACCGCAATGCGATATTCCACCCCAGCATATTCACCCGCGCCACGGAATTCGGAGGCACGCGCGTAAGCAAGTGCGGTGGCGAAGGATCGTCACCCGTGCGACGGAACTTCGTCTTGCTGATATCCCCCCAAAGCACCAAGGCCACCCGCACGAACCCGGCCCGTTGACGAAACACCAACGGACGCGCACCCCACCAACCGCATTTCGTCCACTCCCCGAAACCTCGTACCGGGCTTTTGAAACTTTTATCTCATTGATTCCAAACAACTTCCAAAAAACCAACCCCGAAAAACGTACCGCCCACCTGTACACTGGAACTAGGAGAATCCACCATCGTGACCGAGGAAACATCATTAACAACCGCGCAACACCGCGCCATCCCAGCTCTGCTTGCAAGCAAGACGATAGTCGCCGCCGCCGCACAGGCCCGCGTGAACGAGCGGACGATCCGCCGCTGGTTGAGCGACGACGTAGATTTCCAACGCGAGTACAGCCGCGCCCGGCGTGAGGACCTACGCCGGCTCGTCACCCGCCTCAGGCAGCGCCACACCAACTCGGCCGATGCCCCAGACAACCAAAGCCCCCCGGCCACCGCCCGAGTGAGCGCCGTCCGACCCCCACTCGGCTTCGCCTACCAAGGCATCCATTCCGGAGACCTCTTATTTCGCCTAAAACGTCTCGAGGGGCAGCTCGAAGACAGCAAGGCCTCACCCCCAACCGACTAGCACGAGCCATTCAAAATCTAGCGAAAATCCTGCCAAATCCTGCCAAATCCGGGCATTTCCGGACATTTCAAGCGGACGGGGGTGGTTTCAGCAGCTCTTTTGGGGCTTCGGCGGCTTGCGGACGCACCGGGAACAAATAAATGTACCGACCGTGAAGATTTCGCTTGCGTTCCGGTACTTCTCATGGCATAATTTTTAGGCGAACAAAAATCGAACACACTAACCTCTCAACTGCTGCCCGGGGCTATCACCGCCCCGGGCTTCTTCTTGCCCTCGGGGGCCAGGGAAGTACTCGTGGTGCATCTACTATACGCTTGCCTCTACATTCCAGATTTCCCCGCCGCCGCCCTTCTTCGAGGCAAGCACAACCCGCTGGCGACGGCCGTGACCACGGGCAAAGCTCCCAACCGTTTCGTCTACTCCGCCAGCAAAAACGCTCGCGCCGGCGGTGTTTCGAGCGGCATGCCGTTGGCCGAAGCCGAGACCCGTTATAGCCGCAACAGTGGTGACGAACTGCGCGTCATCGAGCGCAACGCCCAAGCCGAAACCCGCGCTCAACAGGACCTGATCGATCTAGCGCTCACCATCTCACCCCGCGTCGAAGACAGCGCCCCCGGCCTGCTCGTGCTCGACCTCGCGGGACTGCCCAACACGCACGCTTCCGCCACCGAACTCGCCTATGGCGTGGAGAAACTCGGCTTCGAGGCCAACATCGGCGTCTCTCGCAATCGCTTCGTCGCCTCCATCGCCGCTCATTGCGAACCCGGCGTCACGCACATCTTCCCCGGCCAAGAGAGCGGGTTTTTAGAGACACGCCCGCTGAGCGTTTTACCGCTCGAACAAAGAGAACGCGAAGTCTTCGCCCGCTGGGGGTTTTTTACTATTCGCGACCTGCTGAAAGTTTCAGAAGATGATTTGGTCGAGCGCTTCGGCGAACGCGGTAGTTCGATCGCCAAACTGGCTCGCGGCGAAGCCGTCACTATCTTCCATGCTCACGAAGCGCCGATCGAATTCGAAGAGTCGCAAGACCTCGACTGGCAGATCAGCGAACTCGAACCGCTTTCATTCCTGCTGAATACCTTGCTCGAAAGCCTCTGCTTCAAGCTGCAAGGGCACAACGTGGCGGCGGCGTCCGTACGGGTCGCACTCAAGCTCGCTAATGGCAGCCGCTACGAGCGCAAGATCGATCTGTCATACCCACTGCGTGACTCGCGCACGCTACTGACGCTGTTGCGAATCGACCTGGCCGCGCATCCCCCGGGAGACGCCGTCGAAGGCATCGCAATCTCGGCCGCTCCGACCGAGCAGCGCATGATGCAGTTCGCGCTTTTCTCACCCGACGCGCCACGCCCTGAAACGCTCGCCGTGACGCTCGCGCGGCTCGAAAACCTAGTCGGACCAAAACGGGTCGGTAGCCCGGTTGTCCCCAATACGCACAAGCCGGGGGCGCTTGACATCACGAAGTTTGGCAAGCAAATCGTGTCAACAAAGAAAGCGCAAAAACGAAAACTTACTACATCGGCAAAACAGATCCCATCGACGCCGCTAAAAACATTCGCCGGAGCCCGGCACGCCGGCGGCTTTCGCGGCATGGAACCCAAGCCCGAAGCGGTTCCTCTGCCGCGGCTTGTTCCCGTAGCCGCGACCCACCGCGCCGAACCGGCCACACAGCGGCCACACCGCAAGCCCACCCTGGTCGCCGGCTCCGGCACTGCGCAACCCACGCGCGGCAAGTTGATCTTTCGAAGCTTCCGCCCCGCCATCAAAGCCGAGGTCATCCTACGCGGCACAACCCCGGTCTACGTCGACAGCCCGCTGGTGAGCGCAGCCATCGAGAAGCGCTCCGGCCCATGGCATGTACGAGGCGACTGGTGGACCGAAGAGCAATGGGACTACGAAGAGTGGGACATCAGCGTCGACGGCCGGCAACTGCGGCTATGCCTCGAGAAACCGGCGAACGTTTGGCGGCTAACCGGGCTTTATGACTAGACCGCATCTCTCACAACGTGGCGGGCGCCGCCTCCAGCGGCAGCGGCAGCTCGATCGTGGCGAGCAAACTCAACACGGCGATCAACCCCGCGAAGGTCGCCAAGGCCCCCCAGTCGGGAGTCCCGGCTCCGCCACGGTAAGCTTTGAACGCAGCGACCGCGGCAATCACGACCAGCAGTCCCTCGCCAGTAAGCAACCACACGGCGACGACAATGCCGAAGAGTATCCAGCGCTGGCCTCGGTCAAGCGCCCGCAGTCCTCGACTGCCGTCAAGCTGCCATACGGGAATCAAGTTGAACAGGTTGATCCAAGCGCCAAGCTTCCCGATCGCGCCCCAGGCAAGCGACCCCGTTGCCCAGTAGACGGCGAAGCAACCCAGAGCGGCCGCGAGGCCCCAAACCGGGCCGGCGAGGCCGACGCGAGCGTCTTCACGAGGGCTCGTGGGGTACTGTTTCAGGCGGATGACCGCACCGACGCCGGGGATGAACATCGGCGCCGTGGCCTTAATGCCATAGCGGTTAAGCGCCGCGACGTGACCCATCTCGTGGATGTAGATCGAGACCACCAGCCCGAGAGCGAACACCCAGCCGAAGGCCACCCAATAGACGCCCAGAGAGGCCGCCATCGACAGAATCGTTCCACCCTTACTCAGGCCAAGGAGCAGAAATTTAGCTTTGCTCGCAACGATTAAGAAGACCGCTTTGAATTTCCAAACGAGTAGACCGACGCCGCCCAGTCCGGCCAGCGACTTGCCGACGAAGCTCTTTGAATGTCCGGGACCAATGGCGTCCACTTGCTTTGAAAGTGCGGTGCATTTCGCCTCGATCGCCAGGTATTGTTTCGAGCCCCGAGGCAGAAGCGTCAGCGCTTCTCGCCACTGGCCCAAGGCGTCGCCGGGGCGCTCCTCGCGTTGCGCCTGTTCAGCCGCGGCGGCGAGCTCCGACAGACGCTCGGCGAACACCAACGAGTGGCAGTTGGGGCAGCTCAACAGCGAGGAAGCGATTTCGCTGCCACATTTTTTGCAGGTTGCGGGCACGCAGCTAGCCTGAGCCTGAACTCGACATCGGCGGCGTCGTCGACGACATCGTAAACGGCCCCTCGATCAAGTTTTCTTTCGACGCTGCTCCCTGCCACGCCTGATAGAGACCGAAGCCGATGATCAAGATCCCGATGATATTCTCGAAGCCGCCCAAGAATGGCGAAGCAAGAGCGAACGCAATCAGGATAATCCACAGAAGCAGCCCGCCCACGGCAGCTTCGCCGTCAGCCTCGGCGCTCATTTGCTGATAGGCCAATGGCGCGAAACTGCCGCAGATCGACACGTAGGTGAGGACAACGGCGAGTATCTGATAAACGAGACCTCCGCGATTGTCAGAGCCCGTGTAGACGGCTAATCCGACCAGCCATCCGACCGCGATCGCGATCAACCCAATTTCATAACCGGTCAGCCAGAGGATTCCGAAATAGACGGCAGTGCCGATTGCGGCAGCGATGAAACCGAAGATCGATGCTTTTAAGAAGCGTCCAACCGGCCCGGAGTCGGCAGCATTTTCGCCGCCAAATTGCGAGCTACACGACTCGCAAACGGCTTGGCCATTCACTGTGTAGTACTGGCCGCCAATGGGATTATTGCAAGCGGCGCAATCCAAGCGATCGGCTGATCCGGAATATTCGGCCTGATCAAACTGTAAGGAATCGGCTTCGTCAGACATGTGCCGGAGTATACAGCGAATAAGTGCACACGTAAAGGTTTTTCGAGCGTCTTTGATCGAGTTTGATAGATCTTGGAGATAGCGTCGAGGCCTAATCGGTATCGAGCCTAAAAGTCTTGCTTTACCTGCCGTTTGCCGCCGGAAGACTTATTCGCTTGCTCTGCCTAGCCGCTAATTGACTACGGCTTGACCCGGACGTATTTTTGTAGCCTGCGGCGAAACGGCTCGCCCGCGTAAAGGTTTCCGTTCTCATCGGCGGCAACGAATTCCGCGCCCGACCCCCGAGTCTGGCGCGGGTCGCCCCAGGGGAAAATCACGAACTCGTGGACCCAGCCCTTGTGGGCATCGCCGATGCGCAGGCCCATCTCCCAACCTGGATTCTGCACGTCGTCGGACTCGGAATCCGCAACGAAAATCTTGTCGTCGCCGGCGAAGTAGATGCCGCTGGGCCGGCCGAATTGGGTCCACGTGGCGATGTGTTCGCCTTCTTGGTCGAAGATTTGAATTCGGCTATTGCCACGATCAGCCGCAAACAGCCGCCCGCGCTGGTCAATCGCGAGGGCGTGGATTGTGCGAAACTCGCCAGGACCGTAGCCGGTCTTGCCCCAGGCTTTAACGAACTTGCCATCTTTGTCGAATTTGACAATGCGATTGTTGCCGTCGTCTGTCGGGTGCCCGTCCGCCACAAAGATGTGGCCGCCATCACCAACTACTACGTCCGCCGGAGCATTGAAATGCGTCTCGTCATTGCCGGCCTTGCCTGGCGTGCCGAGGGTCATTAACACTTTCCCCGTCGAGTCAAATTTAACCACCTGATGACCACGAACGCCTTCGGGAGTGCGGTTGGCGGCGACGGCGTCGGTGACCCACACGTTGCCTTGCTTGTCGACGTGGATACCGTGCGGCCAGATGAACATGCCCCCGCCGAAACTGTCGACGGTGTTTCCATCCAAGTCGAATTTCATGACAGCATCGAGGTCGGAATCCAGGCACTCATTACCGAAGCGGCCGGGGGCGCTCGCGTCACAACGAACCACCGCCCATACATGTTTGCCGTCCGGATCCATAGTGACCCCGCCGACGGCGCCTATTCTTCGACCGTCGGGCATCTTGGCCCAGTCTTCAACCATTCGATAGGGATTGGGATAGGGTTGCGCACACAACTCGGCTGGCGGCGCCAGCAATGCAATTGACGCTAGTAAGACGGATGCGCGGACGAAGTTCGTGTTCAGCATGATCAGCACTAGCATCGCAGAAATCGAGCTGCTGTTGAAACTCCTGGCTGGCTTCACAGAAACAGAAGGCAGGGTGAACACTGAATTCTTAGCAGCCTCTTGAAACCATCGGACTGAATTTGGCCAATCGTGGTCAAACGTAGCGCCAAGCAGATGGTCCACGGAAACAGTATCGGCGGTCGCCTTTCCGGGGCCAAGCAAAGGCAGTCGGCGGCTAGATTCCTCGACGGGCCAGGGCGCGACACGATCCGATCCATAGTTGGGATTGAACCAAGGTGAACGCCTCACACTCTGGGATTTTAGCGAGCGGATTCCGCGTTTCATAGGCCTGCCTGGAGCGCTGCAGCTTTCATGGGGCTGATTTGCCTCGGACGACTCGCATCGTAGCGAAATAGCTTGTGTGCGTGGCAGGGAATATTCGCTGATCGCCACGGCGCCGATCGAAACACAAATCGGACCGCGAGCGTTATAGCTGGGTTGCGAGCCCGAGGTTTCCGGTCGTTGATTCCCAGTCAGCTTCGAAAGATTGCCGCTTTCCGAAGAGACGCCAATCGAGGCGCAAAGCAGGCAAATCCTGCCTTGTCGGCCCGCGTTGTTTCAGGGGCTGCTCTCATTACGCCGCTGGGATGTTTCGTTCGCCGACGGGTCGGCGATGTTACTCGTAAGCAGTGCTGGATTAGCGTGTCGCCTTCCCTGCGAAGCTCACAGTGGGGCTCAAGGCATTGAGGACAATCGAGAAGCTAACGTTCTCTACTTGTTGATCTTCCGCCTGTCATGCCAGCTGAGACCCGGTTTCAATGTGGAAGTGTCACCCTGGGTGTCACCCAGGCTCTACCACGCGAAACTCCGAATTGTGGTGATCTCCCAATGGTCCTTATAGGTCAGGGGAGAAGCGTGGTGAGCGCGCACGGAATCGAACCGTGAACCTAGTGATTAAGAGTCAGCGTAAGTCGTATTTCGTATCTCTTGGAGAGTCAGCAAGATAGTCTCATAAGCATCACTTTAACAACAACTTGCAATTGACATTCGGTGCCACTATGGGACACTAGAAGTCAGGGGAGGCGCAAATTGTGTTGACATAGTGTTGACATGGTTCCGCATCTCCAACCTAGTGATGAAAAGACACTTGTCGTGAGATGAGATTACAAGAACGGACGATTAAGGCCCTTGAGCCCCCGCAGAAGGGTAACCGAATTCATTTTGATGACGCTGTCCCAGGATTCGGAATCCGGGTCACAGCGGCCGACGCGCGGGCCTTCGTCCTAAACTACCGAGTGGACGGCCGTCTGCGGCGCTACACAATAGGCCGGTGGCCGGACTGGTCGGCAACCGCAGCACGCGCGAAGGCCGCGGAGTTGCGACAGAAACTGGCGAATGGCGAGGACCCGCTCGACCAAAAGGCCTCGGCCCGAAACGACCCTACGTTCCGAACGCTGGTAGCTGAATACCTTGAGCGTCATGCTTCGACGAAGCGGTCGGGGGCGAGGGACGCAGAGTACTTGCACCGGGACGTCCTGCCGAGCTGGGGTTCGCTGAAAGCAAAACGCGTCACGCGAGCCGACGTACTGAAGGTCGTGGACGGAAAAGCGATGCACGCCCCAATCGCGGCGAATCGGCTGCTGGCGTGTATCCGAAAAGTCTTCAACTGGGGGATCGAGCGCGGGCTTGTCGACAACAATCCGTGTATTGCAGTCAAGCGGCCCGGCAAAGAAAAGCAGCGAGACCGAGTACTAGGCGAAACCGAAATCATCACGGCCTGGCGATCCATTCAAGAAGCGAATTGCGTGTCGGAGCCTGTGAAAAATATTCTGCGGCTGATCCTCATTACCGCACAGCGACCCGGCGAGATTGCTGCTATGGAATGGTCCGAGATCGAAGGCTCTTGGTGGACCATCCCCGCTGAGAAGGCCAAAAATGGCCTGGCGCATCGCGTACCGCTTTCAAACATGGCGCGGCAGATTATCGGGTCACGAACCGGCTCGGGGCGATACGTGTTTGAGTCTCGCCACGACCGGCCGATCCAGGTTAACGCGCTGTCCCACGCTGTCCGACGAATGAAGTTTTGCGGATTGAATCGGTGGACACCCCATGACCAACGACGGACGGCGGCGTCGCAGATGACTAGTGCGGGTGTTGCGCGGCTCGTTGTGAAGCGAATACTGAACCATGCAGAGTCTGATATTACGGCAGTCTATGACCGCCATAGCTACGATGCGGAAAAGCGGGCTGCGATCGGCGTTTGGGACCGCAAGTTGCGAGCACTGCTATACGGCGAGACGGCGGAAGTCGTGGAGTTTTCGCGATGAAGGCTTACACCGGTGCAGGTCGAAAGCGGACGGGAGCGAGCCATATCGCGGCGCTAGGCGTGCCTCGGCTCATCGTAGAGCGGCTGCTCAACCATACCGACAGTTCCGTCACAGCACGCTACGACCGCTATGAGTACGCCAACGAGAAGCGAGACGCGCTTGAAAAGTGGGACCGGAAACTGCGGGCACTGCTACATGGCGAGATGGCGGAAGTTATGGAGTTTTTGCGATGAAGCAAGTAACGATCACTGACCCTATTAAACCCGACCGCGAGGCCAGTAGCTTTGGCGAAGCCGACCGGGGCTCACCCGAGGCGGAGGCGGAACAGCGTCGGGCTAAACGTTGGGGTACCAACCTCGACTTCGTGCTCGATACTTACCGGCGCTTTGCGGACGAACGGCTCGCGGAGCTTAACGCTGAAATTAGCGACTGGGCCGACGAACAGAAGCGGCATAACCGAGATGAGTTCGACGCTCTGCGGAGGCGTCATTGCGACACCCGAGCGGTACGAGGACTTCTCAAAATGATCGAGGAGCGGCGCTCGAAGCGTTATTGGAAGCTAGCAATCTTGACGGCTATCGACCTGGGCATCAAGGCTTCAGAGGCGAAGATTAGACCGCATGTTGAGCTGAAGCTAATCTCGAACGAGAGTCGCGCCAAGAACGCCGCGAGCAAAGCGAACAAAGCTCGACGCAAGACAAGCCGGGACCACGACACAAAGTTCAAACCGCTCTACCAGAAGCGTGTCGACGAACTCATGACGTCGCAGCGGGAGCTTACATATACCGCCGCTTGCAAGCAAACCGCGAATGAGTTCCGGTCGAAGGATGGCTCGAACAGGCACCACGGCAAGAAGGTTCGAGAGCTGACCAAGAAATATTCAAAAAAGGACACACGCTAGCGCACATCCTCGAATTTGGCGGTAATTTGACTGTGAAAGGACGACTTTCACATGTCAAACGAATCAAATAGCAGCCAGAGCGAGCTAGCGAATCTTGTGGCGCTGCCAGCACTGGCTCGACGCCTTGAGGTATCCGAGCGGACTTTGCACCGCTGGCACTCGCTGAGGATAGGGCCTCCCCGCACCAAGTTAGGGAGGGCTATCTTTTACCGCCAAGCCGACCTCGACGCCTGGATTCAGGGCCGTCGAGAGGCCCAAACGTGAGCGCCGCCGCGACCCAGAAAAGTCACACGGCGGCGCAAGGAAACGATACTTTCCCTATCTTACCGCAAGCGACGCTGGACGAAGTAATATCTCGGACCGATTTGCGAGATATCGTCCGCGAGCTTGGCGGCCCGGAAATCGTGAACGGACGGTGCGCGGCGTGGTATCGCGACGGCAAGTCAAAGCGCTCCCTATCAATCGACGCCCAGCGCTGGTATGACCACGGGACCCAGCGTGGCGGCGGCGTCCTAGACCTAATCCAGCTTGTACTCGGTTGTACTCGACGCAATGCGGCGGAATGGTTGGCGGCGTTTTACGGATTGAGTCTTGGCGCCCGCACGCCGAAAGAAATTCGAAAATGGCGGCGTCGCAAAGTAGAGACCGATGGCGCGGTTGACGACCTAGCCGAATGGCGGGCCGGTCGTATCCAGGCGCTGATGGTCGAGCGCAATCGCTGCTACGCAAATGAGCGGGTCGCCGAGGCCGAAGCTAATCGGCTGATCGGCGAAGGCCGAAGCCTTGACGAGGAGTATTTATGGGCGTTAGTCAATTCGCAAGTTATCGACCGCGGTCGCGGCCGTGACTCCGAAACCCAACTGAACGAGTTGGAGGCGTTGCCGCCGGCCGATCTTGCGCTGATGCGGAATCAAGAGGCCCAGCGATGACGGATAAGGAATTTCGACACGCTGCCTCCGCTGAATTTGGTCGGAAACCCGACATCGGCGATTCGCGGGCGACCGACCTTGGCACAGCAGAATTATTTGTGCGATGGCACGGCGAGGGCGTTCGCTATTGCCACCCGTGGAAATCTTGGCTCGTTTGGGACGGGAAAAGATGGTCACGCGACGAGCACGGCGCGGTTAACCGGTTGGCGGTGAAAACGGTCAAGCGTCTGTATCGCGAGGCTGCGACCGAGCCCGACGACAAAGAGCGCCAACGCCTTGCCGGTTGGGCAATTGCATATGAAAAGCGCGACCGCCTAGAGTCGCTGCTAAGTCTGGCGCGGAACGACGGAAAGGTCATTGTGCGACCCGATGAGCTGGACGTCAACCCGTTCCTGCTGACCTGCTCGACTGGAACGATTGATCTTCGCACCGGTAAACAACAGCCGCACAACCCTAGCGACCTGATTACTCGACTAGCCTCGGTTGACTTCGATGCGGCGGAAAAAGCACCTTGCTTCGAGAAGTTCTTGAGTCAGATATTTGCCGGCGACGGCGAGTTGATGCGTTTTGTTCGTCGAGCGGCGGGCTATTCGCTGACCGCTGACATAACCGAGCAATGTCTAATCATTTGCCACGGTTCCGGCGCGAACGGCAAAAGTACGTTGATGTCGATTTTGCAGGAAATGCTGGGTGATTATGCCATGACGACGCCAGCTGAAACCCTGTTAGCGAAACGAGACGGCGGCGGCATTCCTAACGATCTCGCACGGCTGGTCGGCGTTCGGCTGGTTGCGGCCTCCGAGACGGAAGATGGCCGACGGTTTGCCGAATCCCGCGTCAAGGCACTATCCGGCGGTGACAAGATCGCGGCGAGGTTCATGAGGGCGGAATGGTTCGAGTTCGAGCCGAAGTTCAAGCTGTGGCTGGCGACGAATCACAAACCTGAAATTCGCGGCGCTGACCTAGCCATTTGGCGGCGTATACGGCTGGTGCCGTTCGCCGTAACAATTCCGCCCAAAGAACAGGACCCGCACTTGCTGGACACTCTACGAGCCGAGCTTCCCGGAATCTTCTCGTGGGCGGTTCGTGGGTGTCTGGAATGGCAACGGCGTCGCCTCGATCCGCCTGCGGCGGTTACTTCAGCTACGACGGAGTACCGGTCCGAATCCGACCAACTTGGTCGCTGGATCGACGAAAGGTGCGTTACCGGCGAAGGCTTCGAGGGCAAGTCATCCGCGCTGTACGGCGACTACAAAGCGTGGTGCATCGAGGCGGGCGAAAACTCGATTACTTCACAACTATTTAGCCAACGATTGCGGGATCGAGGATTCCGGCGACGCAAGACCGAGACATCAAATGTCTACGAACGGCTTGGTTTGGTGGCTCAATGACGACCTTCCTGGAGGACTGGAAGAGCCTGGAGGACTTTTGGCATTAAACGCATATTTTTACTCACGAGGTGTTTATGCCAGAAACCCTTCCAGCGTCTTCCAGTGTTCCAGGATTCACTACGAAAAGGAAACGACACAAACATGATTGAAAAACACGAGACCCTCGACGAAACAACTCGGAACGAACAACAAGAACGGAACAGAGCAACAGATGAACAAATTAGGGCATACGTGCAAAAACGTTGCATCCTTGCGACCTCGAAGCCGGAATGTAGCCTGGAGCGCCTAATGAGCGGGGTGAGGTTATGAACGCGGCAACTTATGGGGCTAGTCCCGTTAGCAGAGGGTTTGCGTTGAGTACAGAAAAAATAGACGCGATACGGATAGGCGACAGGCTACGGAAGGACTTGCAGGACCTGAAGCCGCTGGTCGAAAGCATTCAGGCTATCGGGTTGCTGCACCCGGTAGTGATCGACTCGGATAGAAACCTGATCGCCGGCCACAGGCGCCTCGAGGCGTGTAAGTCGCTGGGGTGGGATGAGGTGCCGGCGACGGTGGTGGATCTTGAAAACACTGAGAACGGCGCTGACAAACTAGACCACAGAACGGCGTTTTAAAGCCGTTCAAGGGCGGCGGAAAATTAGACCGCCCGGGTGGTCCGCTGGCATCCATTCGGTGTTTTGTGGAACACGGGAAGGATGTATCGCGTGGAGCTATATGCTCAAGTACGGCGCAGTGTCTACGTCGAAGGGCTGAGTGAACGCGAAGCCGCCAAGCGGTTTGGCTTAGCGCGGGAGACGGTGCGCAAAATGCTGCGCTACGCTGCTCCGCCGGGCTATCGGCGGAGCAAACCGGTGAGACGGCCGAAGCTCGAAGCGTTCACCGGAATCATCGATCAGATCCTGCTCGACGATCAGCAACAACCAAAGAAACAACGTCACACCGCGAAACGCATCTTCGATCGCCTACGCGAGGAGTACGATTTCAGCGGTGGCTACACGATCGTCAAGGACTACGTCCGCGAGAAGAAGCTCGGTGGACAAGAGATGTTCGTGCCACTGGCGCATCCGCCCGGCGACGCGCAGGCCGACTTCGGCGAAGCGGTTGTCGTTATCAATGGAGTCCAGCGCAAGGCGCACTTCTTGGTTGTCGATCTGCCGCACAGCGACGACGCCTTCGTTAAGGCCTTTCCCGCCGAGACGACGGAAGCCTTTTGCGAAGGACACAACGCCGCGTTTCGTTATTTCGACGGCGTGCCACGCAACATCGTCTACGACAACACGACGCTGGCGGTGGCAAGGATTCTCGGCGACGGCACGCGCAAACGTACGCGGGTGTTCAGCGAACTGCAGTCGCACTACCTGTTCGCCGATCGTTTCGGGCGTCCGGGCAAGGGCAACGACAAGGGAAAAGTCGAAGGGCTAGTGGGCTTCGCACGGCGCAATTTCATGGTGCCGATCCCGAGATTCGAGAGTTGGGAAGCCTTCAACGAACACCTCGAAGAGAAGTGCCGAGCCAACCGTGAACGGCGTTTGCGACGGCACACCGAAACCGTCGGCGAACGCTTCGAGCGCGATCGGGAAGCGCTCTTGCCCTTGGCACCGACAGCCTACGATGCCTGCGACAAACGCTCGACAAGGGTGACTTCGTTGTCGCTGGTGCGCTACGCGACAAACGATTATTCGGTGCCAACGCGTTACGGCCACCGCCAGGTCCTGATCAAAGCCTACGTGGATGAGGTAGTGATCTGTTGCGGCAGCGAAGAGATCGCCCGCCATCAGCGCAGCTATGAACGTGAAGAGTTGGTTTTCGATCCGCTGCACTACTTGGCGTTGTTGGAACGCAAGACCAACGCGCTCGATCAAGCCGCGCCGTTGGTCGGCTGGGAGTTGCCGCCGGAGTTTGCGAAGCTGCGACGACTGCTCGAATCGCGGTTGGACAAAGCGGGCAAGCGCGAGTACGTACAGGTCCTGCGACTGTTGGAGGACTTCCCCCTTGAGCACGTCGCAACGGCGGTGCGCCAAGTCTGTCTACTGGGAACGATTGGCTTTGACGCCGTCAAGCATCTACTGCTGTGCGCGATCGAGCAACGTCCGCCGAAGCTCGACTTAACGAAGTATCCCCACCTGCCGACGGCTCAGGTCGAGCAGACGTCGCCGGCATCCTATCTGGCGCTGCTAGCAGGAGCAAGCTGATGGCGAAGTCGAGAATGCTGCTGGAAACCCACCTGAAAGCGCTGCGGCTGCCGACCTTCCTGCGCGAGTACGACAAACTGGCTCGGCGCTGCGCCGCCGAAGGCTTGGACTTTCGGGACTTCCTACAGCAACTCTGCGAGCTGGAACTGGTCGATCGCGAGCAGCGGGCGACCGAGCGTCGCATCAAGGCCGCCAAGTTCCCGGTGACGAAGAGTCTCGACACGTTCGACTTCTTGGCCATACCCTCGGTGAACAAGAAGCTCGTTCTGGAGCTGGCGCGCTGTGAGTTCATCGACCGCCGTGAGAACGTCTTGGCGCTGGGGAACTCCGGCACCGGCAAAACGCATATCGCCTTGGCGCTGGGACTGGCAGCTTGTCAGAGCGGCTATCGCACACGTTTCACCACCGCCGCGGGATTGGTCCATGAACTGCTCGAAGCCCGTGACGAACGGCAACTACTACGGGTCCAGAAACAACTTGCCAAGCAGGATCTACTGATCGTCGATGAACTGGGCTATGTGCCGCTGTCGAAGACCGGGGCAGAGCTGCTGTTCGAGATCTTTTCGCAGCGCTACGAACAGGGCTCGACGTTGCTGACCTCGAACCTGCCGTTCACCGAGTGGACCGAGGTGCTGGGTTCCGAACGCATGACCGGCGCTCTGCTTGACCGGCTCACGCATCACGTCCATATCCTCGAGATGAACGGCGACAGCTACCGCCTCAAGCAAAGCAAAAAGAAGCGCCCGCGCTCTTCAAACTGACCCGCCGGCCGCTCGCGCCGGTTTGCGTGGGCCGTCTTCCACTACGCCTGGGCCGCCCTAAAGGGCGTCCTCAGGCTCCGTTCCAGCCGTCCCACGCAAACCGCTGGATCCCCGCCAACTGGTCTATTTTTGCTCCGCCGAAGCGGTCTACATTTACTCCGCCCTTGACACAGTTCACTCGGTACTTCAATTCCGTAGTACCTTCTGGGCCTGAAATCGGCAACACGGAAGTGCTCGTAGAGCACCGAAGTTCCAGTGCCTTACTTTCCTCGGAAACTCACAGATTCAAGGGTCAGGTTCGAGCGCTCGGATCCGATCCGGCCAATCCGCTGCACTATGCAGCGTGGAAGAAGGGCCGTAAACTTCATTCTGAGGTAATCGATACGTCAGATGGCCTCATTCAAAGTACTGACAACACCTGGAGTCAGATGAACGACCAGACGCTCGGCTGGTGCGCATCGGTACCGGCAGCGTATTGCGCAAACTTCACCGCCGACAACCAACCGTCGAACAACCCGAGACTGGCGGAGAATATATCGACTCTCCACGACGGCGCTTCGACGTTTCCGGCGAAGAGTACGTTTGAGTACGACGTCTTCAACAATCAAACGAAGGCCTACTCATACAACTTCGACAATACACCGGCGAGGATGGCGCAGACGACCTACCTCAATAGTGATGCGTCCTATGTTGATCCCCTCCCAGGTCAGCCGAATTACGCTCAAATCCGCCTGCGCAGGCTCGTCTCCAAGCAGCAGACCTGCGGATTTGCAGACGAGGGTGACGCCTGCACCACATCGAACTCGGCCTCGCAATTTGAGTTTTTGTATGACGAGTCAACTCCAAACGCCGTGCCAACGGGCTCCTCTGGGATAACGGGGCACTGTGCTAGTACTTCAGCCCCAACCGGAAACGAGGTCGATTTCCGCTGTATCGCTGTAAATCCAGCTAGCTCGCCGACGAACTTCTTGTTTGACTCCTCGTTCAACACACGCGGCAATGTAACTGAAATCAAGGGGTTCAAGGATGCCACAAATTCCGTATCGGTAACCAGGAAATACGACGCTGCCGGCAACATCGTCGAGTTCAAGGACGCGAAGCTCAATGCCTACACCGCTAACTACGCGGACGTATTCACGTCAGAGACAGGCTGTGCCACGAGCGGACCAAAGCTCGCGTTTCCGACTGCCATCACCAACCCGCTAGGCCACGTCACTCAGATCAAATATGACTGCGGACTTGGCGCTGCCACGGACGTGACCGATCCAAACGACGTCTTGACAACATTCAACTTTGAATCCGGCCTCGACGAACTCGACCGACCGGTATTGATGACTCAGGATTTTGGTGGATTTTCGGCCAAGACTGCCTTCGAGTATACCGACACGGTTGGCAGCCTATCGGTGATGACGAAACGAGATCAATTCGCAGCGGGTGACGGCAATCTCATTACGGAAACTTTCTTCGACGGCGTGGGAAGAGCCAAGCGAACGAGCCTCACCGTCCCCGACGGGGAAGGGCTGGGTACCGACGAAACATGCACTACCTACGACGCTCGCGGCCGAACCAAGACGACCTCCAATCCAGGTCGTAACGCCTGTTCCACCGACGTAACGACAAATACCTACGACGCTCTTGGACGGATCACCGAAATCAAACACCCCGACGACTCGGTCGTGGCGACCGAATACGCCGGCAATGTTACTACCGTCACCGACGAAGCGGGTAAGAAGCGAAAGACGACCACCGACGCTCTGGGCCGCTTGTCTCAGGTCATCGAGGACCCTGACACGCTCAACTACACCACCGACTACCAGTACGACTTACTCGACAACTTGGTCACCGTCACGCAGCGTGGGAACCCGACCATTCCTGACCCTGTACAAACCCGGACGTTCGCCTACGACCGACTCAGCCGTCTTGTCTGCGCCTCCAACCCGGAGAGCCGGACGGACTTAGCTACCTGCTCCGTGACTGCGCCCACGAGCGGCGTCGACCGCTTCACCTACGACAACAACGGCAACCTCAAGACCAAGGCCGACGCCCGCGGAGTTACCGCCACATGGGGCGACTACGACGCGCTCAATCGCCCCACGATCACGACCTACAGCGACGGCACTCCCACCCTCAGTTACAACTACCACCCCAGTGGGTCCTCGCCGTGCTTCAACAAAGGCCGGTTGGATACGGTCGTCAATAGCGTTTCCACGATGAGCGTCCCCTGTTACGACGCTCTAGGCAGGGCTACACAGAGCAGTCAAATCACCGCTGGGACAACCTATCCGTTCATCTACACCTACAACCTTGACAGCACACTCGAAACCCAGACTTACCCCGACGGCCTCAAAGTGGCGTACAAGTACGACACCGCCGGGCGTCCCACCAAGGCTGGGCGCAACACCGTCGGCCAAATCGACTTCGCCCAAAACGTCCTGTACGCACCCCACGGAGTGCCTGATCAATTCACGCTTGGCAACGGACTTACAGAGACAACGACCTATAACAACCGCTTGCAGCCGTGCACAATGACCGCGAGTACACTACTCACGCTCACCTTCAAATACGGGGCAACCGACAGCGGCAACTGCGATGTCGAGAGCGATGACAACAACGGTAATATTCTGCAACAAGTGATCAGCGCTTCGGGGAACCCGACCTTTACTCAGAAGTACACCTATGACGCCGTCAATCGCATTAAGACCGTCGGTGAGAACAACGACTTCTGGCAGCGCACGTACAGCTATGACGCTTTCGGAAACAGAGCTGCAACTGGTTCGGGCATCACGATGGGTTCTCCGACGCCCACGGCCGTGACGCAGTTCGATGCGGCTACAAACCGCATTACGAAACTGCCAACCGGCGTCGATCTCGACCCAGACCCCGCCATAACGACCGACGATCCCTACGACGAGGCGGGCAATCTGGTGCGCCACCCGATTGTCGGGTCGATGGCCTACGACGCCAACAACAAGCAGCGTTTCTATTGCACGGGGCACGTGACCTGCACGTCCGGGAACGCCATCGCTGAATACCGATACGACGGAGCGGGCAACCGCGTGGAGAAGGTCACTTCTGCTGAGACGACGACCTTCGTCTACGACGCGTTTGGCAAACTCGCCGCCGAGTATTCGACGACCCCGCCGACCAACTCTGGGCTGTTCTTTCGCACGCTTGATCACCTCGGCTCGACCCGCTTGGTAACGGACGCAGTAATAGGCGATGCCGGCGATCCGGATGGCGATGTTGTCTCTCGCCGCGACTTCCTGCCCTTCGGCGAACACATCCCCGCCGATGCCACTTTCAACCGCCAGAGCCTCGCGGGTTACAACGCCGGCTCGGCCTTCAGACAGCAGTTCACCGAGAAAGAACGGGATGATGAGTCGGGACTGGATTACTTCTTGGCGCGTTACTACTCATCGGCACTAGGGAGGTTTGCCAGTCTCGATCCAGGAAGCGCGGGTTCTATATTGACGGATCCACAGACATGGAACTCCTACGCTTACGTTAGCAATCGACCAACCACTTTTTTTGACCCGGATGGACAAGCAGGTAAACGATTCGAACTCAAAGACTTTAAGGGGCAGCAGTTCCGACTCGATCGGCAAAATCTTAACGAGGCACGACCCAACGTCCACATTGAGGATAAGCAAGGCAACAAGCTGGGTCGAATTGCTTTTGAAAAGCAAAATGGTAAAATTAGGGGATTTCCTGACAAGGCAGCCACAAAGCTCGGACCGAGATTTGTGGACAGATTACTCAACAACTCCAACTTCTTGAAGCGATTACAGCCAGGATTCAACAGAGCAAGCGCCGGAGTCCGAGCAAATCCAGTCGGTGGATCAAGGGCCGGCGGGGGGGCTCTGTCGGTGGCCGTTATTTTGCTGGACGTCGCGAAACAATTCATTCGGCAGCAAGAGTTTTCTGCCACAGGTGGTTTTGTTTCTTCTGATGGGCGTGTGGATATAGCGAATCTCGACCAGTTCGCTGAGCACGTAGGGGAGGGCGGACAACTAGGCGTAACGTTTAGTGGAGATCCTAACGATGCAGTTACATTCACTGTCAACGAGAACGGACAGTTCGTGTCCGACAGCGGTGAGGTTCTGATTCAAGACGAGAACGGTAATCTCGAGATTGGACTCATAGGCTGAGGTAAAGTTCTCATTCTAGCTATGCGCATTAAGTTTACACCGCTACTCAGACTAGAAGAGGAACAGTGTCGGGCCATCCCGCCCGGCACGCGGCTCGCGAGGTACGAGAATTGTCTTTGGGTCCTCCACAATCAGGGTATTGCTTACTCATCTGATCGCGGAGAGGCGTGGGAGAACGTATACAGGATCGATAGTCGCTCCAATCGAGCGGTTTCGGGTGCTTCCGCGTTCACTGCGGTATGTAAAGACGAGCTTTGGTGCATGATCGGTCAAGCGGACGAAGGTCAAACCGCAGGGGACCGGTTGGCTCACTCTTACGATGGGGGCCAAACTTGGAATACGGTTCTGGTCGAGCCTTTGCTTAGCGCATCAGATATTTGTTTTCTTGATAAGAGCAATGGCTGGATTCTCGGCCAGGGTTTAGAGAATTCGCAGAAGCCCAGGGTCTTGCGAACCCGCAATGGTGGAGTAAGTTGGACTGGCTCAGATGTTCCATCAATGGCGGTTCCTGAATCGATGTGTTTTATCGATTCTCGGCGTGGTTGGTGCGCTTTGGGCGATTCAGGTCGAGATCGTGACAGTTCCTCTGGATTTGTCTTTGAGACGCTCAATGGTGGTGCCTCATGGGTAGAAGTGCTCAAGATTCCGAGTTGGCCACATGGAATCAGGGTTGAGCACGGCAGATTGGTGGTCTATGGAAGCCCTTGGTGCATCTGGTCCAGAAGTGTCTTACGAGGTAGACAGGACGACTGGGCGGCTCTGATTGACGAGCCCAGTAAAGATCGCCTCGCGATCAGCGTATCGTTTGGAGACGAAAAGACGGGGCTCGCGTTCAACAACACCGAAGGCGTTATCGCTACTGCTGATGGTGGCCAAACGTGGGTTCGACCGGATCACAACCTCGACAGCGAATTCCCGCTCGATTCAATTGACTTCTCCACGCCCAGGTCAGGATTCGCAATGACTAGAGACTGCGCTTACAGCTTCAGCATCACGCACCTGTCGGGCGGGAGCTGACAGGGACGAAGGGGACAAGAGACTGCTTTCCGTGGCGTTGGTGCATGGAGTTCGCGGACACGCACCTAACATACGCCATTATGAATCAACAGCTTCCAGCGATCTCAATGTTAATAAAACAGGGCGATTGAGTCTCGCACCGGCCAAGACGAAACCCGCCCAAAGAGCCGTCCCGCGATTTTGAGATTTCTTTTGCCTTTGAAATCAGCAACCTAGCGATACGGTCGGCCGAAAACCGGATACACGGAGTTCGGGGACAGGCACGGAATTAGCTATGGCATGCACCCCTAAGCTGAGACAGTCGAAAAATGGGACAGTTGCCGTTCGCTGAAAAAGTATACCCTTTTTCGCGAACGTGCCGCACACTTGAAAACGACCGGGAAAGCGGAGGCGGGCGATGCTGGAGAGCAACCCGCCAAGGAATACCCGGTTGGAATCTCATCGAGACGATGAGCGCTCGGGGCGGGACACCCTGGTTGCAGAGTCGGAACCAGTGATCTTGCGAGGTTTCAAAATCCTGAAGCCGGGGGCAATGTGCCCCGGCCTCGGGTTTTTGAAAACCAGTTTGAAGCATCTGGCTTTCCGTATCTCGTCTTCTGGAGTGTGAACCACCGCCAAATTCTGACATATATGTCCAGGTTTTTAGAAAATTGCTTGTGGATAACGATCATCTCGGGACCACATGGAATGCCTATCTCACCCAAGAGATCAATGACCTCTACTGTGTCGCAATGATCATCTGAGATCGGGTTGCTTGCCCACCAATCTCCAGTCGCGGAAAGACAACACCCGCTTCAACCTCAGGCATCAGAATATTGAACTGATAAAGGCCTGGGCCGACAATCCCTCCAAAGTTTGATTCCACCTCTCTGAGGTTCAGTTGGACTTTGTAGGGTGTTGCTAAGGGAGCGGGATCAAATAATTCTCCAGCAAAGCGACGCGGTATTGTAGGGCCAAATCCAGTTCCATAAATTGAGATCAGATCGCCAGCTCTTGCCGGTCTTGATCCAGGAATAACTGATGGGTGTCCCACGATGGTTCCATCTAGATGAACGGCGGCAGTGTAGAGGAGACGGGTTGGGGTTTGAGCTATCGCGAAAAAGGCTGGTGCCACCTCCTGGACATTGGCAGTAGTCCTGGCTATTCCCGATGGAGTCTCAACTTCCACACTAGCGACTCCTATGGGCAGGTCGTTAGGGGTTAATACGTTTAGCTGGCCGGGGCCGACGAAGAACAAATATCCGAGCCTACCGCCAAAACGTACACTGACTCCTTCAAGGCTGCGGGGTAACTTTCCATCAATGATCTCGTTATTGCGCCAGATACGACCCGGAGCTGGAATCGGAGCCAAGTGTTCCCCAAAGATGGTTACCCAAGTCCCAGAAGCAATCTCTGACTCAAAGGAAGCGCCGTTGCGCACACCGATACCATCCGCCTCCCGAATGGTGGGTGGTGGTAGCTCACTTGGTGGGGTGTTGAAGGTAACCTTGCGCACCCGGTGGTTACCTCGATCAGCTATGTAGAGGTTGCCGGAGTTGTCTACTGAGAGACCTTCAAGCGATCGGCTCAGTTGAGCATCGATTGCAGGCCCATCATCGCCGCTGTAGCATGCAACGCCGAAGCAGACACCCGCTCTGACACCTGATCCGGCTACGGTGGTAATAATGCCGTTGGGGTCTACACGGCGGATTCGGCTGTTACCACTGTCTGCGATGTAAAGAGTCCCGAAATTGTCAATTGCCAGTCCCGAAGGCCTGTTCAACTGTGCATTAACTGCAAGCCCTCCGTCACCGGAAAATCCTCCTCCAGGACCTCCAGACCCCGCAATGGTTCTGATAATAAGATCATTGCGAGAGACACGGCGGATTCGGTGGTTACGAGAATCAGCGACGTAAAGATTCCCGCTTCCATCTACCGCCAGACCGGCAGGTGTGTTCAGTGATGCGTCAGCGGATAGGCCACCATCACCACCAAATGCGTTTATATCGGTACGACCTGCATAACGAAATAGCGATCCTGAAGCCTCGCTGAAAAGTACCCGGTGATGTGCTGGATCTCCAATGAAGAAATCACCTCTGGCGTCTATAGCCAAACCGACGTGGTCAAACAAGCTGAAAGCAAATGAGCTGTCAACCGCCACAGAGACCTGCCTCTGCTGATTGACCCCCATGATCCGATTTGCAATCGGACTAGCTTGAGCTATATACAGCTTGCCTGCTCTATCGATAGTCAGTCCGGACAGAAAGGTCGTGCTGCCAATTGAGAACCCTCCTACGGTGGGAGCGGAAATATTGGCGAAGATCTCAATTATCCCGTTGGGCAACATCCGACGAATGCGATCTCCAGCGGAAATATAGAGGTTACCCCCCGCATCTACAGCGACGTCACGGGGATCTGGAACACCGACTGGACAGTTGATCAGTACGGCGACTGTGACGAATTTGGCGTCTGCACATCAGATTGGACGGACCCAGAACCGGATTACGGACACCTGGTCAGGCATCGCTACGGCCCAGGTCTCCTTCGCGCGCGCGCCCTAGCCGAGACCGAGCGATGCGCTGACGGAAATACAGGGAAGGTCTGGACCCTCACGCGCTTGAACTTCGAGACTCCCGACGGCAGCCAGATTGAACTTCGGGACAAATTGACGAACGGCGAGCGGCTCGAAACCGACTACCAATGCCTAGAAACGCCAACCGCGCAGCCGCCATCGCGCGGAAAAGAGTTTGTAAGCACCGACGGTTCAGCGATCACTTTTATCTCCGACACAGACTTCATCGATCACGAGGGAAATCCAGGGGTAGACACTCTGGGGCATCCCACATCAGGGTATCTGTATTTTCCTGATGGCAGGCGCTACCGAATCGATGACGAACTCGTTTCCGAGATCCGTGACCGCAACGGCAACCTCGTTACGATTACTTACGACGCGAACAGCCGCGTGGATGTCATCACGGACCCCCTAGACCGGGAAATCAAAATCATTTATCCGCCGTTTGGAATCGTCGGAACCGACGAAATTCAAATCAAGGATTTGAGCGGCGCCGTACGGCGCACCATCAAGGTCTATCACGACAGTCTCACGAATCTACTGTTTTCAGGAACATTGAAAGAGATCAGGGATTCGACACCAGGGCAACCCAACGCCTTATTTCCATCGCTGGGCCCGCAGGACAGCAACATCGACGTTCCGTTTGACCCCGATTTTCTGGTCTCCAAGGTCGAGCTGCCACTCGATCCGAATGACCCTGGGGCGACAGCTCGGCACTACGAATTCAAGTACAACGCCTATGCCGAAATCGCCGAGGTCAAGCTGCCGACCGGTGGGTCGCGGGTTTACGAATGGGAACCGTATGCGCAGGTTGTGAGCGGAAAGCCAGACGGGATCAGTAATAACCAGGCGTTCCGCCGCGTGCGGGAGCGTCGCGTATATGACTCCGGAGTTCTTCAATCGAAAATGAAGATCACAACTTCGCTGTCGACAACCTGCACGCTCGGTAGCTCGAACGAAGGCCTTCAGGTCGACGTCGTCAACGAGGATTCCGGCGGCAGCGCGATGACCCGTGAGCGTCATCAGTATTGTGGCCGCCCCGACGAAATAAACGCCACAGTCACATTCCCCGCCCCATTTCGGCACGGCTCCTGGAAATCCGGGCGCGAAGTTTCTTCCGAGCAGCGCAATACGGCAAACACTCAGGCTCTACGGATAACTACTCAAGTCTACAATCAGCGCGACTACGTCATAGGTGACGAACCCGACCCGTGGTGGAAGTCGGAACCGCTGTTCGGATCACTTGAAGCCGACAATGCCCCCGGTAACGACGTTCGGTTGACCCAATCCGAGACGACATTGGAGACGGCCCAGACGACGAAGACCACGTTCGCCTACGATCGCTACAACAATCGAACGGATGTCCACACATTTGACTACAACCAGGCGACGACGGCCGCCAGACGCACTCACACTTCGTACAAGACAGATTTCAACTACCCCGACGAGCCGATCCACCTACGACGCCTTGTCAAGCAGCACCTAGTCTGCGGATCTGGAACTGACGAGTGCAATGTTGCGGACGCGGAAGCCCAATCAGACTTCACATGGGATACCAACGCGAACTTGATGAGCCCGGGTGCGATTACAGGCCATGACACGACGTTCACAGCCACCTACACGACGCGCGGGAATCTGACCGATATCACCAGAGACACCGGCAGCGGAACGGTGAGCGTCAAGGCCGAATATGATGTTGCCGGTAATCGAACGAAAATCACAGACGCCGAGAGCAACCAGACCACCTTCGACTACGAAGATCCAGGCGCGGCAACCGAGAAGACTTATGCATATGCAACCACAGTAATCCGTGCCGCCACGTCCCCCGTAGAACAGACTCTCCAGGCTGAGTACGACTACGATGCCGGCCTCATGACGACCTTAACCGACGTCAACGGTGTCGACACCACGTTCTCGTACGACGACCCACTCGATCGCATGACCGAGGCCGTCCAGGCCGTCGGAAAGCCCGAAGCGTTCAGAACCAAGTTCGAGTACGGCGACACGATCGGCAATCTGTTCGTCAAGACTCGTGTCACCCGCACGAACTTCGCAGTGCTCAACACAGTATCCCTAACAGCTTTCGACAGCCTTGGACGTGCTAGCGAGTCCCGTCAATACGAGTCGGAATCCACCTGGATTCAAACCGACACTCAATTCGACGACCTCGGACGCACGAAACAATCCTCCAACCCGTACCGGCCTGGGGACACGATCGAGTGGACCGTGAACTCCTACGACTCCCTTTCTCGCGTCACGGATGTTACTCACTCGGATAACTCCAACGTGCATACTGAGTACGTCGGAAACGTCACCAAAGTGACCGACGAAGCGGGCAAGAATCGCGACACGACTACCGATGCGCTTGGCCGCTTAACCCAAGTCATAGAGGACCCAGGCGGCTTGGGCTACCTCACCAGCTACACCTACGACGCCCTCGACAACCTCATCGCCGTCAGCCAGTCCGGGCAAAACCGATCCTTCGCCTACGACGCGCTCAGCCGCCTCGTCTGCGCCTCAAACCCTGAGAGCCGGAGTGACCCGACCACCTGCTCGGTGACCGCGCCGACAAGTGGCGTCGACCGCTTCACCTACGACAACAACGGCAATGTACTCACCAAGGCCGACTCACGCGGGGTTACCGCCACATGGGGCGAGTACGACGCGCTCAATCGCCCGACGACCACGACCTACAGCGACGGCACACCCACCGTCAGTTTCAACTACCACACCGCTGGGGCCGGCCCGTGCTTTAACAAAGGCCAGTTGCAAAGCGTCGTCAATAGCATCTCAACCAACAGCTACCCCTGTTATGACGCGCTCGGCAGGGCTACACAGAGCAGTCAAATCACCGACGGGACAACCTACGGCTTCAACTACAGCTACAACCTCGACTCGACGGTCGAAACCCAGACCTACCCAGCCGGCGGCCTGACCGTCGCGTTCAAGTACGACAGCGCCGGGCGTCCCATCAAGGCGGGGCGTAACACGGTCGGGGCAATTGACTTTGCCCAAAACATCACCTACGAACCGCACGGTGCGCCAGATCAATTCACCCTCGGCAACGGTCTTGTCGAAACTACAACCTATAACGACCGGTTGCAGCCTTGCACGATAACCGCGAGTACACTACTCACGCTCACCTTCAAGTACGGCGCAACCGACAGCGGCAATTGCGATGTCACAAGCAACGACAACAACGGCAACATCCTAACCCAAGTCATCAACGGCGACGGGCTCCCAACCTTTACCCAAACCTACACATACGACGCCGTCAACCGCATCAAGACGGTCGGCGAGAACAGCAACTTCTGGCAACGGATTTACTCCTATGATGCCTTCGGCAACCGCGCCGCGACGGGCGCGGGGATCGTCTTCGGTTCCCCGACGCCCACCGTCGTGACACAGTTCGACGCGGCCACCAACCGTATCGAATTTCTGCCGAACGGCGACCCGCTCGACCCAGACACGGACCCGATGATGACGGCCGACGATCCCTACGACGCGGCGGGTAATTTGGTGCGCCACCCGATTGTTGGCTCGATGGCCTATGACGCCAACAACAAGCAGCGCTTCTACTGCGCGGGCCACGTGACGTGCGGGTCCGGAAATGCCATTGCCGAATATCGCTACGACGGCGCGGGCAACCGCGTTGAAAAGCTCACCTCCGCCGAGACGACGACCTTCGTGTATGACGCCTTCGGCAAGCTCGCCGCCGAGTACTCGACAACGGCGCCGACGAATGGGGGGCTGTTCTTTCGCACTCTCGACCATCTCGGCTCAACGCGCCTAGTGACCGACGCCGCTAGCCCACCGAACGTCGTCTCGCGCCGCGACTTCCTACCCTTCGGCGAACACATCCCCGCCAACGCCACATTCAACCGTGACGGCTTGTCCGCCGCCGGCTACAACGCCGGCTCTGCCTTTAACCAACAGTTCACCGCCAAGGAACGCGACACCGAGTCCGGATTGGACTACTTCGGGGCTCGCTATTTCTCAGCCAAGCTCGGCCGATTCGTCACTCCAGACTCACCATTTGCGGACCAACAGCCCTCGACACCCCAGAGTTGGAACCTGTACGCGTACACAACGAATAGGCCCTTTACGTTTATTGACGGAACTGGGAGGGCGCGCTTCCAAGTTTCGGAGGCCAACGCAGAAGCATTAGCTGCAGTTCAGGCGGGTACAGATTCGGCGGTCGAAGAGATCAAGAGAGGTATTTCAGCAGAGGGGTCGGCAATCGCTGCAGACTTCGACAATGGAGGGCCCGCTGAGGCAGTTTTAGGGTTTGTCGAACGTCAAATCACTGGAACCATCGGCTCCATTAGGGAAAGCGCCAGGATTCTTTCCTCGCCTGCGGGCCGCCAGATGGTGGTTGAGCAGCTGGACCAAGGGGTCACAAAGGAGAACGTTCAAGCCGGATTGGTAGTTGTCTTCGCCGCTGTCACATCGCGCGGTCGTGGCCCCGGTCGGAAACCCGGAACCTCTGGTGGCGCTCGGGCTGGCATGGGCTTTACGAAGAAGGGTCGACTCCAAATAATTGACGAGAACCGGGCCCAAAACAATGGTGGTACGGGCTGTGCAAACTGCGGAGCCCCTACTGTGCCCGGTCAAAAAGCGCAACCGGGAGTTCCGAAGCCCAGGAACGAAACGCAGTTAGACCACATTTACCCGAAGTCGCGCGGGGGCAACGGCGATCCCTCAAACGGCGAGGTCCTTTGCCTAGAATGTAATCTTGAAAAGAGCGACCGGTTTCCCTGATATGGCCACGACAGTAGACAGAAGCGATAGAAGAAGGATCCGGTTCAAGCTAAGCCGAGGTGACGACGGGTTTCCCCCAGCCAACTTCGAAACCCTTTGGGCCGAACCACTGGGGGGCGACACCTATCGGATCGACAACGTTCCGTTTTTTGTTCTGGGGATTAGCAGTGGCGATGTGGTGCGAGCGTATTCTTCCGGTCCGGACGAGCGTCTCGAGTTTGATCGACTTGTTGAGCCTTCCGCAAATACCACGGTCCGGGTCTTACTCCTGTCCGATAGCCCGGATCAAAGGTCGGTGGCAGAGCGAGTGGATGAGTTCCGAACAAGAATCAACGCGATAGGCTGTTCCAGTGAACTAAGTCATCTTCCAAGCCTCGTTAGCGTCGACGTTCCTGCCAGCGTTCCTTGGTCCGAAGTCCGATTTTTTTTCGAATCTGGGAAGACCAATGGCCTTTGGGAGTACGAGGAGGCTAGCCTCCGACACGACCTTTAGGCGGATCTCGCGCACAAAGCAAAAAGGGGACATCCATGATGGCATTGTCAAGTTAACGAGCCCGAGGCGCTTTTGACCCGGAGGCTTTCGCTCTTGCAGCGACAAATCGACGGCTGGCCAGAATCACGCTTTTCTGACTGAGCGGCTGGCAGTGCCGAACGAGCGGCCCGACGTCTGGTAGGCTGCTCCTCTGAGCGCCTTGGTCAGAGTCAGTCGGTTGGTGCTCTCGACCAAAGTTGAAGATTGCTTGATTCAAGAACGTCGACTTTGAGTCAGGCTCCACGAAAAAGGTGGCAAGCGACATGAGATGCCCTGCCACCACAATCTTGAAATGTATCTCGACGAGTATCTTGAGGCTTCCGGACTTCGCAAGAAGCCCTCCTCTCCCCTCTTCCCTTCAACCATTGGTAAGACAAAAGTTCTGACCGACAGACCAATGCGTCAACAAGACGTTCACGCCATGATTGGCCGCCGTGGTCGACGCGCCGGAATCAAAACAAAGATCGGCTGCCACAGTTTTCGTGGTACTGGGATCACGTCTACCTGATGAACGGCGGCACCATTGAGGCCGCCCAGCAGATGGCTAATCACGAATCGCCACGTACCACCAAACTCTACGATCGCCGCGACGATCGTATTTTCCTCGACGAGGTTGAGCAGATTGTCTTCTGAGAAGAGGAGTTCGGTGATCTCCCCAATTCCTGGAGTTTATGACTTGCAATTTCCTGCCAGTTTATTATCTTTATAACAATGATTAAGGAGTGTAAAACCTGTCAAAAAAACTTCGATGTATATCCATTCAGCCTGAAGCGAGATGAGGGCAAGTATTGTTCCAGGGCTTGTTTCGCAACAGCAAGGAGAGTCCGAGTTAGAAGGACTTGCCCAATCTGTCGCAAGGCCTTCAGTGTGGTTCCAAGCGCCCTCAAGAGTGGCCGGGGTAAGTACTGTTCGCGGCCCTGTTACGAGGACAGCATACCTGTACGACGTGTGAGTGCGGACACGTTACAACGGATTCAACGGCTGGTAGTCTCACACTTTGGCTTACAGCCCCGTACTCTTCTCGTCGATCGGAATAGAACTTTTTCAATCAAGCATCCCAGGCAGATTGCAATGTTTCTATGCCGTTTGACCGGGGCATCGTTCCTCCAAATCGCCGAGCATTCAATCGTGATCACACGACAGTCATTCATGCGGTCAAAAGAATTGAATCTCAACGCCAGCAGGATCCAGAAACCGCCAGACTGGTTCACGCCCTACGCCGACAGGCAGAAGCCTCGACAAAATCTCGGCGCGTCTTCTTGCGAAAATAAGTGCGAAAATCGACTCTGGCGTCAAAAAAAGGACGTACTGAGAAGCGCTCTAACGCATTGCCGGAAGCCCGGCCGACCCCAACTGCCTCTGAATCGCCTACAGGGAACGCGTAGGCGATCGCGACGTATGAGGTTCGCCGCGGACCACGAAAAAACTCACAGACCAGACCGGGTCCCCGAGGGACCCAGTTTTCTTTTACCCAAATATGGTTCGAGTCATGATGGGGATAAGAAGGCGTCAGATGTCGGTATTTGGACCGTCACAAACAGCTTGGTATTCCAAAACCAGCCCTCAGTTGAGCGCTGGTTCCAAGAATGCGTTTCTTGCTCCTAGTGACGAGAGTAGTGGCTCCATTTGTGGCCCCCACTTGCAAAAGTTGGAACCGGATCTACGGCGAACTACAGGCCTTTTCTGATCTGATGAGAGCGTATCAGAAGGGCGAAAAGGGGTCTAAATAGGTGGTTCGAAGTAATACAAGAGAATAGACCCCGGTTGCAAAGTTCGAACCAAGTACACAAACCTGGCGAACAGATTTACTTGAAGATCACTTTCAGCCAGCAGAGCCATGCCAGCCAACTCCGGAGACAACCTTCTCATGAACAGACTACTGGACCAAGGATGAGTAAATTGCCTAGCTGGGCTAGCTGACAAAATTCATAGTTGCGAAAGATGCTGATGAGCTAACCGTAGCCTTATGGCACTTTCTGGAGGTTGTGCAAACGACTCAGGCCGCAAGTCTCACTCATATCTTTGTGGACAACCCCCTCTTGGTCGGGGTTGCACGTAGCGCTTCAGTTTCCTTGTCTTGCTTGCCAGTTGCCCTCAGAGTCGTAATTCAATGAGCGGGGATACCCCGCGGCGTTCCAAACCGCGTCGAAAATCGGACGCATCACTCTTGGCAGATCACACTCAAACGTGTCCAACCAGATTTCGGGCACGACGATAGTATCCCGATCGATTGCGCGCTTGGTGAGAGATCGAATACAGTAGCCCTTTATCCTCAGTAGCTTGAGCATCAGAAGAACAGGAGGTTCCACCCCAATTTTATTCTGGAGGTACTGTCAAGTTAAGCGATAAACGGGGGAACAGGCTACCATATGCAGTATTCAATTCAAGCTGGATCACCAACATCTTGGGGTGAGCTCAGGCTGTAATCTGTTAACTTGACAGTACCTTCGTGCCTGAGGATCATGCTTTCGAGCAGGGAGCGGATGACGTTTTTGTCGTCGGGGTCGAAGTGGGAGACGGCTTCGAACTGGAGTTTGAGGTCGTCGTCGGGGCCGCGCTCGTCCTTGCCGAAAAGCAACAGATCTGCACTGATGCTGAGAGCCAGAGCCAACTGGCGGATCACATCCAGCGTAGGCTGAGAAGCGCCGCTTTCGTAGCGCCTCAGTTGCACCACATGGACGCCGATGCGGCCGGCTAGGGACTGCTGCGTGAGACTCCGCTCCTTGCGGAGCGCCGCCAAGCGCTGCGGAAAGTCGGTCGTCGCCTTCGTTTTCCTCACTCCCCCAAGGTAGAGGCAGGGAACCGATATGTTGACTGCTTGAGATACCATGTGTTAGTACAAATATAACACATGTGTCTCTTGACAGCTTTCCCATCTGAGCGCCGCTTCGCGGACATCGTTCCATCCGAGGTTCACTGATGGCGCGCATCCCCGAGCACGAGATCGAGCGGTTGAAGCGGGAGGTGTCGCTGGAGAGGCTGGTCGCGGCGCAGGGGATCGTGCTGAAACGTCACGGGGCGGATCTACTGGGGCTGTGTCCGTTTCACGATGATCGCGAGCCGTCGTTGGTGGTGAGTCCGAAGAAGAATTTGTGGCATTGTCTGGGGGCTTGCGGCGTGGGCGGGTCGGTGATCGATTGGGTGATCCGGACCAGGGGCGTGAGCTTCCGGCATGCGGTGGAGTTGTTGAGAGCGGACCATCCTTCTTTAGCCGCTCCGCTTGAGCGCGTGGTGGGTAAGGCGACGGCTGAAGATGTGAAGCTCGAGACGCCGATCGAGGCGACGGCCGAGGACAACGAGGTCTTGCTGCAGACGCTGGACTACTACCACGAGACGTTGCTCGCCTCGCCCGAAGCGCTCAAGTACCTGGCCGCGCGCGGGCTTGACCATCCGGAGATGATCAAGCGGTTTCGGCTGGGTTTTGCGAATCGCACGTTGGGTTATCGGCTGCCGGAGAAGAACCGCAAGGCGGGCGCGGAGATTCGCGGACGCTTGCAACGTTTGGGCGTGCTGCGCGGCTCGGGACACGAGCACTTCAACGGCTCGATCGTGATGCCGGTGTTCGATCGACAGGGAGCGGTGCGGGAGATCTACGGGCGCAAGATCTCGTCGGGCTTGCGCGCCGGGACGCCGTTGCATCTCTACTTACCGGGTCCGCACCGGGGCGTCTGGAACGAAGAGGCACTGGAAGTCTCGAACGAGATTATCTTGTGCGAGTCGTTGATCGATGCGCTGACGTTTTGGTGCGCCGACTATCGCCACGTGACGGCGAGCTATGGCGTGAACGGTTTTACCGACGAGCATCGCGAGGCGTTGAGCAAGTACGGCGTCAAGAAGATCTTTCTGGCGTACGACCGCGATGCGGCGGGCGAGAAGGCCGCCGGCGAGCTAGCCGAGGAGCTGCTGGGGATGGGGTTGGAGTGTTTTCGTGTGCCGTTCCCCAAGGACATGGACGCGAACGCCTATGCCCGAGCGAATCCGCCGGCGCGGGAGAGCCTGGGGCGGCTACTCAATCAAGCCCAATGGCTTGGTAAGGGCGAAACGGCGACTTCCGCGGAACCGCAAGAAGCGGCTAAAGAAGAAAAGGACAACCCGATCTCTTTAGCCGTTCCGGCGACCGCCGTCATCGACGTGCCGGTGGAAGTCCACGGCGACGAGATTCTGATCCAGCGAGGCGAGCGGCGCTATCGCATCCGCGGGCTTCAGAAGAACATGAGCCATGAGTTGTTGCGGGTCAACGTGCTGGTCTCGACCGACGAGCAGTTTCACGTCGACACGATTGATCTGTACTCGGCGCGGCAACGCGGGCAGTTCGTCAAGCAAGCCGCCGAAGAGCTACGCGTCAAGCCCGACGTCGTCAAACGCGATCTCGGCCGCGTGCTGCTCAAGCTCGAAGAGTTGCAAGACGAACAGATCCGCAAAGCGCTCGACGCCGAGCCCGACAGGGTCACGCTGAGTGAGGAACAACGCGCCGCCGCACTCGAGCTGCTTAACGACCGGCGCTTGCTCGATCGCATTCTTGAGGACTTTTTGACCTGCGGCGTGGTGGGCGAAGAAACCAACAAGCTCGTTGGCTATTTGGCCGCCGTTTCGCGCCAGCTCGATACGCCGCTGGCGATCGTCGTGCAGTCTTCCTCGGCCGCCGGCAAGAGCTCGCTGATGGACGCCGTGCTGGCTTTCGTGCCCGAAGAAGACCGAGTGCAGTACTCGGCGATGACCGGACAATCGCTCTTTTACATGGGCGAAGCTGACCTCAAGCACAAGATCCTGGCCGTGGTGGAAGAGGAAGGCGCGAGCCGCGCCGCTTACGCCTTGAAGCTGTTGCAGAGCGAGGGCGAGCTCTCGATCGCTTCGACCGGTAAGGATCCGGCCACGGGCAAGCTCGTCACGCACCAGTACCGCGTCGAAGGCCCCGTGATGATCTTCCTCACCACGACGGCGATCCATCTCGACGAAGAGTTGCTCAACCGTTGCCTCGTGCTGACGGTGGACGAAGACCGTGCGCAGACGCAAGCGATCCATCAGCTCCAGCGTGAGCAGCAAACGCTCGAAGGACTGCTCGGCAAGAAGCGGCGCGAAGAGCTTCTTGATCTGCACCGCAACGCGCAACGGCTGCTGCGGCCGCTCTTCGTCGCTAACCCCTACGCGCACAAGCTGACCTTTATCGACAGCCGCACCCGCACGCGCCGCGATCACGTCAAGTACCTTACGCTGATCCGCGTC
The DNA here is from genome assembly GCA_965247305.1 of Bryobacterales bacterium. GTDB lineage: Bacteria > Acidobacteriota > Terriglobia > Bryobacterales > UBA6623 > CATQHP01. The sequence continues at coordinate 2,612,342 of OZ252030.1, forward strand.
ATCGCCTTGCTGCACCAGTTTCAAAGGCCTTTGCAGTCGACCAAGTGGCAAGGCCGCACGATCGAATACATCGAGGTGACGCTCGACGACATCGCAACCGCAAACCGTCTGACAGCCGAGGTGTTGGGGCGTTCGCTCGACGAGCTGCCGCCGCAGACGCGCCGCTTGCTGTTGCTGGTTGACGAGATGGTTGTCCAAGCCTTGAAGCGCTCAGCGATGGAGCGTAGCGATTACCGCTTTAGCCGCCGTGACGTGCGCGCCTACACCGAGTGGAGCGACTCGCAGCTCAAGCGCCACCTCCACAAGCTCGAAGAGCTCGAATACTTGATTGTGCACCGCGGCGGACGCGGTCAGAGCTTGGTCTACGAGCTGGCGTTCGAGAGGCCGGCCGACCCGGCGCAACCCTTCCTGCCGGGACTGCTCGATGTGGAAAAGCTGCGTGTCGAAAAGCTCGGTTACGACGAAAACAAGTCTGGGCTTGAGGGCCAAAAGGACGGGTCAAGTCCGCCCCAAGTTTGGGGGGAGCGCAGGGCCGCTTCAAAGCCCTCAACACCAATAGCGACAGGCCTTCCAACGGGTCTACCCATATCGCCCCCAAAAAGTACTGTTCCCGGCTCCGAAAAGAATCCAGCCGTCGTAGCCGCAACCGCAGGCTAAGCCCATGCCGCGCTCGACCAACAAACGCAAGAAGAAGCCAATCCCCGCGCCTATCTCGCCGCTGGCCGCCATGATGGAACGGCATCTCGAAGCGCTCAGCGTGCAAAACTACTCCGCCTACACGGTGAAGAACCGCCGCGTGCACCTGGGCTTCTTCCTCGACTGGTGCCACGAGCGCGGCCTGCGCGAGCCCTTGGAAATTACCCGGCCCGTTCTCGAGCGCTATCAACGCTATCTGTTCCACTACCGCCAAAAGAACGGTCAACCGCTCAGCTTCCGCAGCCAACACTCCCGACTGGTGCCCTTGCGCGTCTGGTTCCGCTGGATGGCGCGTCAGCGGCTGATCCTGCACAACCCGGCCAGCGAGTTGGAGCTCCCGCGGCTCGGCCATCGCCTGCCCAAGAGTGTCCTCACCGCCGCCGAAGCTGAGCGTGTGCTCGCTCAGCCGGACATCCGCGATCCGCTCGGTCTACGCGATCGCGCCCTGCTCGAAACGCTCTACTCGACCGGCATGCGCCGCCTGGAGCTGGCCAGACTCAAGCTCTACGACCTCGACGCCGAACGTGGCACGGTCAACATCCGCCAAGGCAAAGGCGGCAAGGATCGCGTCATTCCCATCGGTGATCGCGCCGCGGCTTGGATCCACAAGTACGCCGAAGAAGCCCGGCCGCAACTCGTCGTCGAGCCGGACGACGCCACCGTGTTCGTCTCTAACGCCGGCGAAGCGTTCTCACTCGATCACCTCTCCGACCTGGTGCGAGTCCACGTTGACGCGGCCGAGATTGGCAAGCGCGGCGCGTGCCACCTGTTTCGCCACACCATGGCGACGCTGATGCTCGAAGGCGGCGCCGACATCCGCTACATCCAACAGATGCTCGGCCACGCGGACTTGAAGACGACGCAGATCTACACGCAAGTCTCGATCCGCCAATTGCAACAGATCCACGCCGCCACGCACCCGGCCAAGCTGCCCAAGCCTTCTTCCCTTTAGCCGCTCACGCTACACCCGCGCCGTACAATCGAGGGGACGGTGACGGTGTCCCGCACACGAACGCTTGTCCAAGTTGCGGCGCTAGTCGCGATTTGCAGCCTGCCGCTCGCCGCGCACACGCGCGTAGCCCAAAACTCGCCTCTAGGCCTCAAGACTTTCAGCACACCTTCGCACCAGGGCTTCGCCGAAGCTAACCCGCTGATTGCACCTGGCTTAGCCGAATCGTTGTGCCACCAAGGCGTCCGATCCCGTTGTTCCGCCAAGGAACGCGATGACGAATCCAACCTCGATTACTTCGGGGCGCGGTACCACAGTGCCGCACTGGGTAGATTTACTAGGCCGGATCCCCTTGATTGGCTCTCTTGGCAGAATGGCAACCGCGAGTCGAGGCAACGATTCGAAGCGTTCATCAGCGATCCTCAGGGCTTCAACAAGTATGTCTACACCCGAAACAACCCGCTAACCTTCGTCGATCCCGACGGCGAGGATTTTGAACTTGCGGTCCACTTCGAAGGTGACGCTAGCGACGAGGAAAAGGAGAGGATTCTGTCTGCCCTTCGCCAATACCTAACGAATCTAGATATCGGCAACGTCGTTGTTCGAGATGCTGCAGTGAAGTCTGATGATCGTCGGACGTGGGGCCAGTGGGTCAAGGACGGATTCAACCCCGACTTCCAGTCGCTCACGGTGGACTTCAGCAGAGCCAGTTACGCCGACGCACCTGAGTACGTGTTCGCCGGGGACATGACGGGAGAAGGCGAGCTAGCAAATCTTCGCGGTAGCGACCCACGCCAATGGAGCAACGTAGTGGCCTGGAGAGTTTTGCACGAGACGATTTCACATGAACTGAACATAGGTCCCGATACTGATCAGCTGTTCGGCATAGATCCTTCGAGGAAGGGCACGCTGATCGAAGGGGCGTATGGCATAGGCCGACCGGGTATACCCGGACTGAATCCCCGCGATACCAAAACGCTCCAGGATTTGCTGCGGCCCAGAGTGCGACGATATGCCAGATAGGGTTTTGAACGCTACCCCGAAGGCTTTCCTCCTAGCACACTCTGCGGTCTGGGCGCTGGTCGTTCTGGTCTGGACAACCACGTGGGACACCTATTGGGAAAACTCGGGACCGACGTTCAACAACGCCAGGCGTTGCCTAGAGCGAGTCGACGCCCTAGTTGACGTTTTGGCAGAAAAGCTGGCGATCGCGATTGCGCTTTCACTAGACAGAGCGGAAGGCAGTGATGCAGCGTTTTTCGTCACGGTGCTAGCAGGAACCACGCTTGTCTTGGGATCTGTCCAGTGGCTAGCGTTAGGTAAGGTTGCCCAGGTCCTCGGTTGCTACAGCAAAATCGGTGGCGTATGTCTCGTAGTGGGACTTGCATGCTGGATAGTCTTGCCGCTCATCCACTGGGCCTACTTGACATTCGCCTGATTCTGGTTCCCCGGGGCGAGCCAACCCAGATCAAGGCGGTGGCGCCTTCACCTACGGAATTGCTGAAACTGGATTTCGGCTACGGCGGATCCAGCAACAACGGCAACATCCTAAGCCAACTCATCAACGGCGACGAGCTCCCAACCTTCACCCAAACCTATACGTACGACGCCGTCAACCGCATCGCCACCGTCGGCGAGAACAGCAACTTCTGGCAGCGCACCTACTGTGGGTAGTCAAAACCTCGTCGCTGTGCAAAATCAACAACTTGGGGCTCAATGCGCGGCAGCCCAAGGCGCGGTGCGACACATGTTAGAACGTTAGGTTCCATGCTTGAATTCGTCTTGACTCTGTTCGCTGCCGGGAGAGTATTTTTTCGTAGTCGGCGGGAAGCTGCTCTGGAGATCCTTGCCCTGCGGCAGCAGCTTGCCGTCCTGAAGCGAAAACGGCCGCGCCCGCGCTTGCATCGCCTGGACCGGCTGTTTTGGATCGGCTTGCGCCGAGTCTGGTCGCGTTGGTCCGACGTTCTCGTCGTGGTGAAATCTGATACTGTAGTCGGCTGGCATCGATCGGGTTTCCGACTATTTTGGCGATGGCGATCCCGACCGCGTGGCGGCAGACCGAAGACAACTGCTGAAGCCCGTGCCCTGATCCGCCGTTTGGCGCAGGAGAATCCCCGTTGGGGCGCACCCAAGATCCACGGCGAACTCCAGAAGCTCGGCTTCGTCATTTGCGAACGGACCGTCGCTCGCTACCTGAGGGGTATTCGCCGTCGCGGTGACGCGGGACAGAGTTGGCGGACCTTCCTGACGAATCACCGGGAGGTGATCGTAGCGTTCGACTTCTTCACTGTGCCGACCGTGACCTTTAAGCTGCTCTATTGCTTGTTCGTCATTGAGCATGGACGACGTAAGATCCTGCATGCGAATGTCACCTCTCACCCAAACGCAGAATGGGTCGTCCAGCAACTGGGAGAAACATTCTCCGAGGCCGGCTCTTACCGTTACGTCATCTTCGATCGGGACTCGAAGTTCGATGCCGATGTTGTCACCTTCCTCAAGGCAACGGGTCTTGAACCCAAGCGGACCAGCATCGCATCGCCGTGGCAAAACGGCATCGCGGAACGCTGGGTTGGAAGTTGTCGCCGCGAACTGTTGGATCACGTGATCCCGCTCAACGAAGCGCACCTGCGGCGGCTGGTGCGAGAATACATCGCTTACTTTCAGCAAGACCGTACTCACGACGCGCTCGACAAAGACACTCCGAATCGTCGCCCGGTCGAGAAGAAACCGAATCCGCAGGCAACGGTGATTTCCAGCCCGCGCTTGGGTGGTCTGCATCATCGCTACTCCTGGCTGGAAGCAGCGTAAGTCGTTGACAGGTCGTCACCGTCGCTGCCACTGTCGGCAACGAGCTTGGGAGGCCGACTCGCCGTTCATCCGCCCGGCATTTCAGCGTTGACGAGTTTGCTGTCCAAGCGCCCAGCGCGCGGTGGGCAGAAAAAGGGACTGTAGATAATTTTGTAGCTGTTAAGAGCCTCCAAGAACCACACAATTCAACAAGTTTCAACACAGCGGCCGTAAATCGTTGAATCATAAGTAGTTGAAAACAAACGATTCCGGCCATCAAGGGGAATCTGCTTTGGGAGCAGGAAGTCGGGGGTTCAAATCCCTCCGCCCCGACCATTATTTTCAACAACTTACGGCCGTTTTCGGCATCCTCCGGAAACCCACTGTAGATAATTTTGTAGCTGTTAGGATCCTCAAAGATCAACAACCTGAATTCCGGTCTGGTCGATCGATTGAAAAATCCCCAAAGGAATTGAGCTGCGTTGACCGCTTGTGGGCTGTCACGCGACGTTAGGCGACCCACCCGGGAATAGTGGCGCAAGAAGCCCCGACCAATAGTCGGGGCGGGAAAGAGGCACCACGCTCCGCGCTCGGCGCTGTAGCGCTTAATGACTGGGCTGAAGGGACCTGGCTCGAAGTAGAGGTCCCGGTCGATCGCCAGGCCGAGTGGACCGCGGGCGGATTCGATCCGAGAGGACAAAGTAGCCACACGGTACTGTCAAGTTAACGGATTACAGCCTAAGATTACCCCACGATGTTGGTGATCAAGGTCGTTTTGAATACTGCATATGGTAGCCTGTCCCCCCGGTTATCGCTTAACTTGACAGTACCCGCTCGGCGTAGATCTCAATCAAAGTCTTTACGCTCTAGACTCGACCACCGTCGACCTGTGCCTCGCGCTGTTCCCGTGGGCCAAGTTTCGCTGCCGCAAAGCTGCCGTGAAGATGCACACGCTGCTGGACCTGCGAGGGAATATCCCCACGTTTATTCGCATTACCGACGGAAAAACGCATGACGTCAAGATCCTCGACGAGATCGGCCCCGAGCCCGGAGCCTTCTACGTCATGGACCGCGCCTACGTCGATTTCGAACGCCTCTTTGCGTTCACCCTCTGCTCGTCGTTCGAACCAAGAAGAACATCTTGCTGCAAAGTCGCTACTCGCATCCGGTCGACAAGTCCACGGGCTTGCGCTCGGATCAGACCGTTATCTTGACCGCGAACGCATCGGCCAAGGTCTATCCGGACCCGCTGCGGCGAGTCAGTTATTTCGACGTTGTGACGGACAAGCAGCTGAAGTTTCTGACCAACAATTTCACACTGCCGGCGCTAACCATCGCTCGCATTTACAAATCGCGTTGGCAAGTTGAATTGTTCTTCAAGTGGATCAAACAGCACCTGCGGATCAAGAAGTTTTACGGCACCAGCGAGAACGCTGTGAAGACTCAAATCTGGATCGCGGTTGCGGTATATCTACTGGTGGCGATCGTGCGCAAGCGGCTGGGCTTGGAGGCAAGTCTCTACCAAATTCTACAGATTCTCAGCGTCACCCTTTTCGAGAAAACGCCCATTTTACAGGGCTTCGGTGATCCCGAGTCCCAAGAAAAATCAGACCCAATTTATAACCAGTTGAATCTATGGGACTTATAGCCGGACACTAGTGACGAGGACTATACGGCAAGAGGAAGGCGGAATGGCTGCGGTGGTATGCCAAGGGTTCGGATGGAAGCGGTGGAGTAGTCGATGGTGGGAGCGGACACTCAGATTTGGGTGACGAATCCTGGGCTGTCTACGAAAGCGGCTCCGACCGGATAAGTTGTCAGCGCCGGTGTAAGAATCCCCGTATCGCCGGAATAAAATTCCCCACCCGTAGCTTGCGTCGGAGCCGACCCTGGAAGCAGGAGGTACAAGGCGCTGTTACGGAGTTCAGATGTGCAAGAAATCGAAGAATTAGTTCGACAAGGGGTGAGCCTCGCCAAGATCAGCGAGCTCACGGGATTTGACCGCAAGACGGTTCGCAAGTACTTAAGGCAGGACGATCCGACGCCCAGATACGGCCCGCGCAAGCCGCGTCCGTCCAAGCTGGATCGCTTCAAGCCGTTTATCGAAGACCGCCTCAAGGCCGGCGTCTGGAATGCCGTCGTGCTGTTGCGTGAGCTGCGAGAACACGGCTACTCGGGCGGCTATACGATCCTCAAGGATCACCTACAGCCGTTGCGAGAAGCCGCAACCACGGTGGCCGTGCGGCGCTTTGAAACACCCGCAGGCAAACAGGCTCAGGTCGATTGGGGCCATCTCGGCGAGATCACCGCCGACGGCAAGACTCGCAAGCTTTGGGGTTTCGTCTTCACGCTCGGTCACAGCCGGGCCATCATGGCCGCCGCGGCGACCGACCAGAAGCTGCCGACGCTGCTGCGCATGCACGAGGAAGCCTTCCGGCAACTCGGCGGCGTGCCGCAAGAGATCCTCTACGACCGCATGAAGACGGTCTTGGAGGGGGTCGACGAGCGCGGCGAGCTCAAGTGGAATCAAACCTTCAAGGACTTCGCCGACTATTGGGGCTTCACCCCGCGGGCCTGCAAACCTTACCGCGCGCAGACCAAGGGCAAGGTCGAATCGGGCGTCAAGTACGTGCGCCGCAACTTCCTGTGCGGACGCACGGCGACGAGCCTGGATGATCTCAACAACCAGCTGCACGCTTGGGTCTGGGAGGTCTCGAACCGGCGCGTTCACGGCACCACTCACAGCCAAGTGTTAGAGAGTTGGGAGTCTGAAAAGACCGCCTTGCAGTCTCTCGACAAGCGTCCGCCGTATCCCCTCGCGGACGCCGAGTCGAGGCGTGTGAGCCGGGACGCCTTCGTGGCCTGGCGCTCCAACCGCTACTCGGTTCCCTGGCAAGACGCCGGCGCCGAAGTCTCGTTGCGCGAACTGGCCGGCCGGCTCGAGGTATGGCGCGGAGCCGAGCGGATCGCCGTTCACGAGTTGATCGACGACCGCCACCAAATCGTTGTTCGCAAAGAGCATCATGCCGACATTCCGCTGCACGTCGCCAAGCGTCCAGGAGGAAAAACGTGCATTCACATCCAAGCCGGCGCACCCCAAGTCGAAGTGCGGCCGCTAGCGGCTTACGAAAGCGCCGCCGCCGGAGGTGCGCTGTGACCGCCATCGAACAGCTTCACGAACGGCTCGAAGCACTGGGGCTGAAGACCATCGACGATCGCTTGGAAGCGCTGCTTGAACAAGCAGCCAAGGCTGAACCGGCCTACGCCGACTTCCTGCTCGACGTCGTCAGCGCCGAGGCCGACGCTCGCCGACAACGCTATCTCAAGACGCGTCTACAGCTCGCGCATCTGCCCTATGTCAAGACTTTCGAACAGTTCGACTTCGACTTTCAACCATCGATCGACGAGCGCCAAATCCAAGAGCTGCGCACGTTGCGCTTCGTGCACGAAGCCTCCAACGTGATCTTCCTCGGGCCACCCGGCGTTGGCAAGACGCATCTCTCGGTTGCCTTGGCCGAGGCTGCGATCCAAGCCGGTTTCGGAGCCTACTTCATCACCGCGCACGACTTGATCGCCGATCTGTCGAAGGCCATCCGCGAAGGACGGCTACAACGAAGGATGCGCATCTACCTCGCGCCGAAGGTGCTGATCGTCGACGAGATGGGTTACCTTCCGCTCGACGAGCTGGGGGCGACGATCTTCTTCCAACTCGTCAGCGCGCGTTACGAACGCGGCAGCATCATCCTGACCTCGAACAAGAGCTACGCCGATTGGGGCTCGATCTTTTCCGACCCGATCATCGCCACGGCGATCCTGGATCGACTGTTGCATCACTCGACGACGGTGAACATTCGCGGCGAGAGCTTTCGCTTGAAGGAGCGCCGAAGAGCCGGTTTGCTCTCGCGGCCGGAAGATCAGTCCGGCGAACGGCCGACGGTCGATGCGGCTGACGCGGCGAGCCCTGGTCGCAAGAGCGGGGGAAGTGGAAGATGAGTTTTTTCAGGCATGGGCAAATCTATCGATCCGATGGGCGTTGGGCAGCGGAAAAGAAGCCGGGAGCGATCTCGGCCGCCGCTCCCGGCACTCATCGTCTCGCTGAGTTTGCGGCCGGGTATTTCTTGGCGGGTTGCTCTCCAGCATTGCCCGCCTCCGCTTCCCCGGCTAGCTCCATGCTTAGCAACACGGTGGTGGTCCACAAAACCACCACCGCAACCAGGGTGGGGAATTTTCAACCGGCGAAAACGGGATTTTTCATCCGGCCTTGACATAAGTCTCATAAACCTTGTCGTGAAGTGTGCAGGAGCGCTTAGTGCGGGAAATCCGCACGCTACGTGCGGGGTGGCGGGAGCTGGAAACGGAGCTACGGACACGGCTAAACGGGCACGAAGGGGTAAACCGGGGGAAACCCCGGATACAGCCAAGTCGATGTCCTAACGGGCCACCGCGCCAGTTCCCGACCCTACGTAGGCCCGTAGTAGCAACGAAGCGGGGTAACTCCCGTGGAGCGAAGGGGCCTTACTGCAGATGAAGTTTTCGTCAACAACGGGAGGCAGGGACGAATGACAAAAGCGTCCAGCAATCTGCAGGACCTGGGGCGAAGACTGAAGCGGTCTTGGTGCTTTTGGGGTTGTACGTTCACGTCTGTAAGAGAGAAACCCTCCGAAAGGCCTATTGGCTAGCGAAGCGCAATAACGGCGCTCCGGGTATTGACGGGGTGACGTTCGAGGCGGTCGAAGCCGAAGGCGTCGAGGTGTTTCTTGAACAGCTTCGCGAGGAGCTGGTGCAGCGCAGCTATCGACCTCTACGGGAACGGAAGGTGGAGATACCCAAGGGAGGGGGCAAGGTACGCCTGCTTTCGATTCCATCGATCCGGGACCGGGTGGTCCAGGGAGCGTTAAAGCTGATCCTGGAACCGATCTTCGAGGCTGACTTTCAAGGCGGGTCGTTTGGCTATCGTCCAAAGAAGTCGGCGCACGCTGCCATCCAACGCGTGGCAGACTCAATCGCGAGCGGCAAGACCTACATCATCGATCTTGACTTGCGGTCCTACTTCGACACAGTGCGGCATCACGTCGTGCTGGAGAAGGTAGCTCGGCGAGTGCGAGACGACGAGGTCTTGTGGCTGCTGCGGTTGATTCTGAAGGTGTCGGGGAAGCAGGGCGTTCCGCAAGGTGGGGTGATTTCGCCGCTGCTCAGCAACCTCTACCTCAACGAGGTGGACAGGATGCTGGAGAGTGCGAAGGAAGTGACCCGTCGGGGACAGCGGGAAAGAATCGAGTACGCCAGTACGCCGATGATCTGGTGATCCTGGTGGATTCGGACCCGCAATGGCGCTGGCTACGAGAGGCGGTCGAGAGACGATTGCGCGAGGAGTTGGCGAAGCTCCAAGTGGAGGTGAACGAGGACAAGAGCGGCAGGGTGGACCTGGCGCAAGGAGAGAGCTTCGGGTTTCTTGGTTTTGAGTTCCGTCGGACCCGCTCATGGAGGGGACGATGGATGCCGCTGTATGTGCCGAAAGGCGCCAAACGCACGGCGTTGCTCCGCAAGCTCAAGGCGATCTTCCGAAGTTTTCGATCCCGGCCGGTGGGGGAACTGATCGCAACGATCAATCCAATCCTACGAGGCTGGGTGCAATACTTTGCGGTGGGCCATTCGGGCCGCTGCTTCTCGTACATCCGAGACTGGGTGGAGAAGAAGATTCGACGCCACTTGGGCCGAGCCCGAAAGCGCCGGGGCTTCGGATGGAAGCGATAGAGCTGCCCCTGGCTGTATCAGTCGTTGGGACTCTTCGGTGGATACCGAGTGTCCTACTGGCGCAACAGGGCGGCAATCGCGTCATGCGAATAGGTCTCATAAACCTTGAGGAGAAGTCTGCAGGAGCGCGTAGTGCGGGAAATCCGCATGCTGCGTGCGAGGTGGCGGGAACTGGAAACGGAGTCACGGACTCGGCTAAACGGGCACGCAGGGGGAAACCCCGGATACAGCCAAGCTGATGTCCTTATGGGCCACCGCGCCAGTTCTCGACCCTACCAAACGCTGCCACAACCTTCCAATCTGGATAGCTCCAGAACCCCCGCCAATACGCTCTAACGCCCTGTTCATAGGCATTTAGCGATTTAAGCCTGTTGCCCGTTGGCTGTGAAAATATATTTCATTAGCTACGCGTCAAACGGCCGAAATGCCGGATTTGGAACGATTTCGACGCGGTGACAGGATCAAGGCGGAACCTCAAGCAAGCGAGATCTTTTTCGCCACCTTTGCGTTGAGACTGTCCAGTCATCCTTTGTTGAGGCAACTGGGGCGGCATCGAGTTTGGTCTACGCCGCCTCGAAACCGTCAGGCGCCAAGCCATGCGGTGAGCCTAGATCGTTCGCGGATCAGCCCATCCTGGTTGAAGTGGTGAACGCAGAAATGAGCCCATGAATCCTCAAACGCCATCTCCATTTCACCTTCAATCGTAGTCGTACCCAGTCCGATCTCTGCGTAGGTGAATTCGAAACTGCCGCTAGGACGTGCCAGGGCGACGTGGAACGGTTGGCCGCTGAACTCGTTGACGATCGGCTTGCCGCTGCTCCTCATGACGCCTGGTATGTCAACCTCGGCGGTCCTGAGTTCCAAGTTCGCTTCGAGACTGATCGAAGGCTACGGCTCGAACGGAATGCACCATCGCCCGGCGATGGATCTGGTTTCGCTTTGCCCAGATCGGTCGCCACGGAGCGTTTCGCGGCCTGCAGATTGACTGGTGATTTGCGCAAGAGACTACGACAACTGCCGACAAGGCCGGACTTTCGATGTCAAGCAGAGCTCATCAGGATGGTGACATGGTATTGACACGACTGCAATATGGCACATTCGATAACGGACACAGCGTAACCACAACCTGTTTATTTCCAATAGGATGGCGTGGTGAGCGCGCACGGAATCGAACCGTGAACCTAGTGATTAAGAGTCACTTGCTCTGCCAATTGAGCTACGCGCCCACGCTTTGTACGGTTCCTAATTCGGCTGCGAACCGTCTTCACAGGATAACGTCATCGCGGTATCAAGGCAAGAAATGAGCCGCGCTCACGGCCCGCTCTCGCTTGCGGTGATGTGGTCCCAGTGTTGGCCGGCTATGCGGATGAGTTCGGCGACGTCTTGCTCCAGCACGTAGCCTCGCTCGGCTAGCTCGGTCGCGGCTACGGCCACGCGGCCCAGGTATTCCGTCCGGCCGCTGTAGCGCTCTTCGATTGAGAGGCGCGGATCGCCGCTGCTCGCGCGGTCGTGCTTTGTCTTGGGGAAGGGGATGAACGAGCCCTGCATGCTCGATATTTCGTCCGTCGGGCCTGAGCGCTCGTTGAACAAATTCCAGCCGGCATAGGTGGCTAGCGGCGCGACGAGTTCCGGCAGGCGAATCCCCGCAGTCTCGTTGCCGTCGCTGTCGATCGCCGTGACCAACATCGCAAATGCGGGCCCGATCTTCGGCGGCTCTTGCGTCACGATGCCCTGGCTGTAAAACTGTGGGCCGTAGTCGGCTCGATAGGCACGGTGAATTCGCGTCGAATAATTCACACCCGGAAGCTTTGGAAAGCCTAGCTTTTCCGGCGTGACGAGGGTCCCGTGCTCGACGCGGCCGTATTGACTCTTGGGTGGAGCCGTTCCGTCGGCTGCCCAGCGGTCGAGCGCGAGCACTAGCGCGCGCATCGACCAGCGAAAGTCCATCGGATTGCTTCGTTGCTGTCCAATCCCTACTCGCGGCGGGAATGACGTTGGGCCGTGCTGGCTCCCGGCGAAGTGATAGAAGCGGACATTTTCGGGCAGCTCGATATCGCGCTTGCCGTCGATCGTGGTATGAACCAGCGAAGCCGCGCGCCCCCAATATTCGTACGACGAATTGGTGTAGAAAATCTTGGGCAGCAACTCGGGCGAATCATCGTAGTGCTTCAGCAGACCATCGGTGAGACCGCTGACGGGGTCGGACTGAGTTTTGTCTGAAAACGGAAAGATGTCGGTCGGATAGAAAAAATTCAAATAGGGATGCGCATCGCGCGACGCTTGCGCAAAGCGGTGGTTGAAACTCCCCCGTCCCCCGCCGGCCACATGCGAGAGAACGCCATCGAACGCCGGGCGATTCTGCTCGTCTCGATTGAATCCGTAGTAGAGAAACGTGCGCAGGAATCGTCCGCTTTGTGACGTGCCGAAGCCGATTGCACGAGTGATGTCACCGCGGTCAACGCCCAGTCCGTCGACAGGGTTGTGCTTGAGCATGGCGAGGAAATCGCGTACGGCGGCAGGCCCGGCGCCAACGAGCGGCGGGTTTTCTGATTCGTAGACAACCTCGTAAATCTTGCCCGGCTCGAAGCCCCCGTCGAGGTAGACGCGTCCGCTGTCGGCGACTGTCTTGCCGTCTTGCATGCGGGCGAACTTCCAGCGTTCGCGCGGAATCACTTTGCGCTTCGCCTCGACCGAATCGCGAACGGTAAGCACGCTTGCGGACGAGTCGGGGTCCGCAACCGGGTAGGGGATGTGGTTGCGATCGGCGAGCGAGTGGCTGTACTCGCGATCGTTCGTTACGAAATCGGAGCGCACCAGGCCGCGGATCGGTTTACCGTCTTTGCCTTGCGCGATGGGCGGGTAGAGGTGCATCAAACCCTTGGTATTCGGCGGGTCGAACTGCCAGCCGACCCACAGCAGCGTAAATCCCTTTTCTAAGAGCAGTCCGTCACCAAATTCTTTGGCTGTTGTCGGGTCGAGACTGCCCGCGGCGCGATTGAACATGCTCAGCGTTCCCTTGCGCCCGCGATTGCCGATCTCGCAAATCACCGAGCCGTTACCGAGCGAAGGATCTTTCGGCCGGATCATATAGAAGTCGGACGAGAACTCGACTTTCCCGTCGCCGTTCGTAGGCGCGAGATCGATGTCGGTCACGACGCGATTGGCCTTGTTGGCGGGATCGATCGCGAAGTAGACCTTTCCCTCGACGACTTCGTAAGGCCCCGCTAGACCGAACGATCGCCCTTCGAGAACGGGACGCCGAGTATCGACTTTGACACGGACGACGGATGCGCCTAACGACAGGCCGGCGCAGAGCAATAGGAGAATAGATTTCGCTAACGGCATATTTGGGCCTCGCGCCCCGAGTTTACGCCCGTGGTAAGCGCGAGCGCAACGGTACTGGACTATCACCCCTCTCGGGGAAATGCCCGGATTTGCCCGGATTTGGCAGGGTTTGGCAGGATTTCGCTTAAGTTCTGCCAGCCTGACGGCGCGAATATCGTTCACCTGTGACGCGCGCGTGAGGGGCCGTAAGAAAACCTCGCTAGGCATCGCGCGCCGTTGCGCTGTCGTATAAGAATGTGTCGGAAATAACCGTGGTAATACCTCCCAGATCCATCTTACAGGTGGGTGGTGCAGTTTTCGGCGTTGGATTTTAGGAAGTTGTTTGGAATCAGTGAGAAAAAGTTTCAAAACCCCGGTACGGAGGGATCTCGGAGGCGGCTTCTGCGATGGGTTGTCTGCAATCGGTTGACCCTTGAATTTTATCTGGGCCTCTGACCTTTCGGATTTTCACGGGCTTCCTCACGTCAAGGTGGTGCGGAACTCGCTGTGCGTCGTGCCTATTCTCGCGGTTTTTATTCGTTATTCGCCGGGAAGTGGGTTAGGATCTTGGCAGGGCCTAAGGATGTTGGAGCGATTCACGCGATGGAAGGGATTAAAGAACGGCGCCAAGCATAAGTTCATTGCGACACCTAGCAGGCTGTTTCTGAGCCTATTGTGGCTAGCGAGCAGCTGGGTTTACGGCGAGGACGGCATTTTGGCTCTGCACGTCTCGGACCCGCAGGAGGCCTCGCTCTCCGGCGTCCAATTGAGTACAAAGGGCCAGGGGACCACGAGCCCTCCTACGGACAATGGCGGCAGGACCCAAATCAGGCTTAGTACGAGTACAAAGTCTGGCGATTGGGTGAGCCTCGCAGTAGTCCGTCCAAAGAGCCTTGTATTTATTTCGCCATGGGACGCTCGCGCCATGGTGCCGCCTTTTGAGAATGAGGCGGATAACTTTTTGCCTGTAGTTCTTCTGGAGCGGGGAACGAAGCAAGCGCTACAGATCAACGAGGTTTTGACAGCTCTAGCTGAACGTTTCATTAACTCCATACCACTCAGGTCTCAGAATGAGGAGGTCTCGGAAGAAGAAAGGCAGGAGATTCGCGAGGGAATCGCGGCGGAGTTCGGCCTAGTGTAGTGCGCCATAAATAATGTAACTTATAGTATCTTCGTGTCGCCTTTACTAGTAGAAGGCACACGGATGCGAAGAGCAGAGCCAGTCCCATTGACGCAGGAGCAGCGTAGGCAGTTGGAGCGCTACGCGAACGGTCGTCGGGTCGCTGTTCGTCTGGCGTTGCGAGCCAGGATCATCGTGCTCGCCGCCGACGGTCTTGAGAACAAACGGATTGCCGCGCAGCTGTCGGTCTCGCGTCAGTTGGTGGCGCGCTGGCGAAGCCGTTTTCTTGAATCCGGCGTCGCCGGCATCGAAAAGGACGCCCCGCGGCCCGGCCGTAAGCCCGCCATCTGCTCCCCAACAGTGCAACAGATCATCCACAAGACGACCCGCGAAACGCCAGCCAACGCCACCCATTGGAGCCGCCGCACGATGGCCGCCGCGGTCGGCGTCAGCGCCTCCACCGTGGGTCGCATTTGGCGCGCCCACGGCCTCAAGCCGCATCGCGTCAAGACCTTCAAACTCAGCAACGACCCGCGCTTCGCCGAAAAACTCGACGACATCATCGGACTTTATCTCAACCCGCCCGAGCATGCCCTCGTTCTTTGCCTCGACGAGAAGTCACAGATTCAAGCCCTCGACCGCACCCAGCCCGGCCTGCCCCTGAAAAAGGGACGCGGCCGGACCATGACCCACGACTACAAACGCAACGGCACAACCACCTTGTTCGCCGCGCTCAACACGCTCGACGGCTCGGTGATCGGAACCTGCATGCCCAAGCACCGCCACCAAGAATGGCTGCGCTTCTTGCGCTTGCTTGAAAACCAGACCCCCAAGGACAAGCAGATCCATTTGATCGTGGACAACTATGCCACTCACAAACACGCCACGGTGAAACGCTGGCTGCAGCGCAATAAACGCTTCCACGTCCATTTCACGCCCACCTCAGCGTCGTGGCTGAACATGGTGGAGAGGTTCTTCCGAGACCTCACCGATAAGCGCATCCGCCACGGTGTCTTTCGTAGCGTCGGCGAACTCACCACCGCCATCGAAGACTACATCGCTCGACACAATCAGCAGCCCAAGCCCTTCATCTGGACTGCTACCGCTTCCGACACCCTTGAGAAGGTCAAGCGCGGCAAAGCCGCTCTTCTTAAGGTTCAATCTGATTGACGCACTACACTAGAAGCCGGAGACATCGATCAAGCGCTCCTGGCCTGGGGTGAGAAGGCGCAGGACCCATACCAGAAAGGCCTGGCTGCGCTCTACGAAGAAAACTACTCCCTGGCTTCGTCATTGCTGGCGGCGTCCCTCCGAGGACGAAAGGAGGAGGAGCGCAAGGCCATAGAGGGTGTTGTTGACGCGGCGCGTTTCTTGGGCAAATCGCTCTATGAGGAAGGCAAATACGCGGAGTCAGCGGATGCCTACTCTCAGGCTGTTGAACGTCAAGATGATGACGCTGGGCTGTTAAACGACTTTGCGCTTGCCCTAAAGAATGCTGCGAATTACGCCGCCGCCGAGCCCCTCTACAAACGCTCCCTCGCCATCTCGGAAAAGGCGCTCGGCCCCGACCACCCCGAGGTCGCCATCACGCTCAACAATCTCGCCGGCCTCTATGAGACCCAAGGCCGCTACGATGACGCCGAGCCCCTCTACAAACGCTCCCTCGCCATCTCGGAAAAGGCGCTCGGCCCCGACCACCCCGAGGTTGCCATCACGCTCAACAATCTCGCCGGCCTCTATGAGACCCAAGGCCGCTACGATGACGCCGAGCCCCTCTACAAACGCCCCCTCGCCATCTCGGAAAAGGCGCTCGGCCTCGACCACCCCTCGGTCGCCACTGTCCTTGAGAACTTCGCTGGGCTGCTTCGCATCCTAGGCCGGGAGGCAGAGGCAGCAGAGTTGGAATTTCGCGCGCTTTCTATTCGCAATAATTAAAGAGATATTGGGGCCGCTGCCGTTGCCTTTTCGTAGATAGCAGCCCTCTGTTGCAATGGCGGAGATAGTCGAAAAATATGCCACAACTGTCAATACTCGTCGAAGCCCTCAAAATCGCCGGACAGAATCCGTTGTTTCTTGGGGCTTTTCTTGCGCTCGTGTTGCTGCTAGCCTTCCGGCGCGCTGTCAAAACCGACAAAGGTTTGGATTTGCTGCATGACTTGGTCAAGTCGAAGCTGACCCGAGCCGAATTTGCTAGGGTCGCCAACCGTTTGATTGGCCTCGTCGCACTGCTGTGTATCTTGGCGACAGCAGTAATTGCGTTGTGGCTTGTGCTTGACACAGTCCAAAACCAGCCGTCTTCGCCGTCCGCTCTCTACCGAGTTCGCGTGACCGTCGTAGATCCCGGCGGGACTCCGATCGACGACGCGCGTGTGTGGTCGTCAATGCCGGGCGAACCCCAGGAAGTTACAGGTGGTTGGGAAATCAACATTCCGGGACAGAGTCGCCCGGCTGGCGGAAAACTCACAGTCTTCGCCGCCAAGCCGTCGGCATTCTCAAGTGGCCAGGCCGAGCTAACACTTGGGGAAGATTCGAACCCCACCGTACTGGTTCAGCTTGTAAGGGATCAATCGGCCTCGATCTCAGGCATGGTTCAAGATGCACAGGGTAGAGCGATTGCGGGCGCGGTTGTGTCGGTTGTAGGGAAGCGTGCATCGGCAACGAGTGCCGAGAATGGAAATTTTCTGCTTGAGATCAACGCGGGTGTTGGTCAGACGGTTCAGATTCATGTGGAGAAGGAGGGCTATCGCGCTTTGACTCAATCACACATGGCCGGCCCCGACCCGGCGGTTCTGGTTCTGGACAGCGAGTGATCCTGACAGCGGGGGCAAAACCGGAAACGAGGTTCAGGCCCGTCGCGGTGCTCCTCCTCTACGCTGCTTCCTACGAGGCGCGGGTCGTCGAACGATACCACCGCCGTCGGAATAAACACGCGCGCGACTAGGCGCGTTGTCGCTTGGTCAACGCTGCGTGAGTTCAGTTCTAGTGGGGCCGCTGGGGAGCCGGAACGTTTGGGGGAGAAACTTCGCTGGGGGGTCGGCTTGGAGGGGGACAGGCAACACTAGGGTTCGTCAAGGTGGAGAGATTACGAGATCGCATGTGCCAGTCCCCGCCCGAAAGTTCTTCTTCCCACTTCGCGGAGAGGACCGCACCGCGAGGCGGCGCGGCTCGGTACGGCGAACGGTTTCGTCCAACAAGTAGCTTGGCTGGCAGCTTGAAAAATCAAGTTGCGGGGTTAGTTCTAGTGGGGCCGCTGGGGAGCCGGAACGTTCAGGGGAGAAAATTCGCTGGGGGGTCGGCTTGGAGGGGGACAGGCAACACGAGGGTTTGTCAAGGTGGGGAGATTACGAGATCGTATGTGCCAGTCCCGGCCCGAAGGTTCTTCTTCCCGCTTCGCAGGAATGTTTAGGGGAGAAATTTCGCTGGGGTGTCGGCTTGGAGGGGGACAGGCAACACTAGGGTTCGTCAAGGTGGAGAGATTACGAGATCGCATGTGCCAGTCCCCGCCCGAAAGTTCTTCTTCCCACTTCGCGGAGAGGACCGCACCGCGAGGCGGCGCGGCTCGGTACGGCGAACGGTTTCGTCCAACAAGTAGCTTGGCTGGCAGCTTGAAAAATCAAGTTGCGGGGTTAGTTCTAGTGGGGCCGCTGGGGAGCCGGAACGTTCAGGGGAGAAAATTCGCTGGGGGGTCGGCTTGGAGGGGGACAGGCAACACGAGGGTTTGTCAAGGTGGGGAGATTACGGGATCTCATGTGCTAATCTCCAGGCGTCGGCATTCTTGCCGACGCTCTTATTCGGCCGTGAGGAGGACTGTCGAGCTTGATGGGTCGGAGCGCACTATCTATGAAAAAACACTAACACCGCCAAGCGTTTTTTAGAGAAAACCGGACAAATCCGGACATTTCCGGACATTTCCGGACACTCCAAGGCGACGGGGGTGGTTACAGCACCAAATAAAACGGAGGGCCGCGAGCGAAGGTTGAATCTCGGAGGCGTACTCTTACAGTCCGTCAATCAAGACGACCGAGCGCAACCAAATGGTTTCGTCACTTGAAGTACGCAAATCGACTGAGCGCATCCCCTAGCTTGATGTGCAACTTCACGTCGCGATACCATCTGCGGGACAACATAGTTCCCAACCCAAACCGTTGGGAGCGAAACGCTGACCATGTCAATAAGACACTCACTGATCTCTCTCGTGCTTTTGGTTGCCGCTGCGTGCGGTGGGCCCAGCTTTACCGACGGCCCCACGATTGCCCAGAACCCTAACCCAGCCGTCCCGCAGGCGGCAGTGGTGACGTTCACGGCGAACGGCCCCGTTGAAACCACCCTCACGATCTCAAGCGGTGAACGCGAATGGCAGCTAACGTACGACTCCACGAAGGACGCCGCCAGCGGACTCCCGGTCATCGGGCTCTACCCCGGAGTCGAACACGATGTCGCCGTAACGATTCGCAACGAGGGCGGAGCCGAAACCACCGCGGCGCCTCTCAAATTCACCGCGCCAGCCGTGCCAGACGGCAAGGGCGAATTCCCGCCGATCGAAGTCACCGTCAACAAGAGCGAGCAGCTTGAGCCCGGTTTTGTCCTATTCAACCCGCGCCGCAGTTTGCCCGGTCGCGCGAATCTCGAATTCGGTTCCAGCTTCGGCATGCTCCTGATCGTCGACTACGAGGGAACCCCGTTGTGGTACTACCGCAACGACTCGCGGGTGAGTGATTTCGAAATCCTCGACAACGGCAACATCATCTACGTCACGCAG
Source organism: Bryobacterales bacterium (assembly GCA_965247305.1). Taxonomy (GTDB): domain Bacteria; phylum Acidobacteriota; class Terriglobia; order Bryobacterales; family UBA6623; genus CATQHP01. Next base: position 2,631,731 of record OZ252030.1, read on the forward strand.
GACTTCAGAGTCATTGAGATCGATTGGCTAGGCAACATCGTCAACCAGTGGTATGCGGCAAACCGCCCGCAAGGCCCGCAGGAAGGCGCCATTAGGGTCGAAGGCACAGACACCTTCCACCACGAAATCGACGAACTTCCGAACGGCAACCTCGTGGCGCTAGGCTCTGAGTGGCGCGAGGTCGACAACTACTACACGGACGAATACGACGAAAACGCTCCACGAAAAAAACAGAAAGTCGTTGGCGACGTCATTGTCGAGTTCGAGCGCGACACGGGCAAAGTCGTCTGGAGTTGGAAGGCGTTCGACTACCTCGATCCGTTCCGCATCGGCTACGACACATTTCAAGGCTATTGGGAGCGTCGCGGCTTCCCCGGCATGATCGACTGGAGCCACGCCAACAATCTGCTCTACGACGAGTCAGACGATACATTTATCGTCAACTTCCGCTACCAAGCCGCGGCCGTCAAGATTGACAGGGCGACGAAGGAAATCAAGTGGATCTTCGGCGAGCCGACAGGCTGGGGCAAGCTTTCCGACAAGCTCTTCAAAATGGAAGGCGACGGGCGCTGGCCGTTCCATCAACATTCGCCAACGCCTACGCCGAACGGCACGCTTTTGGTCTTCGACAACGGCAACTTCCAGCGCCGTCCGTTTGATAAGCCGCTGCCCCCAAACGAGACCTACACGCGCGCGGTCGAGTATTCGCTGGACGAGGAAAACATGGTGGTGCGCGAGCTATGGAACTCCGAGCAGCCAGGGCCTGATTCGGTAGTAAGCTACGCAATGGGCGACATCGAGTGGCTGCCTCAAACCGAAAACGTACTCGTGGCCTACGGCTTGACGCTAGACCGTGAAGCCATCCGTAACGGCAGCTTCCAGTGGAAGGGTGCAATCAATGTCCATTTGTGGACCAGGCTGCGGCAGTTCACGCGCTCCGACCCCCCAGAGGTTGTTTGGGAGATTGTGCTTGACGACCGAGAGGGCGAAGCTCCTGTGAACTGGGTGCTGTTCGGCGCTGAGCACATTCCAAGCTGGCGCGTGATGCAAACTGGAAAGTAGAAGAAGTGGAAATCACCTGTCGACTCCGAGTCCCTGCAATCGCGTTGCTGGCAATCGGAACTGTGTCCAGCGGCTACGCGCAGGGGTCTCCGCCTCAGCAATCAGCGCCGGAGATTGTCGAACCTAGACCTGCCTCGACGGACGAAGCCGAGGCCCGCGCGGCCGCGGAAGCCGCGGAAGCCGCAGCCGATCGAACAGAACTCAACTTGCTCGGCGAAGTCGACGCAAAAAGCGGCGAAGGCCGCCGCAACGAAAACGTACGAATATCGCTGATAGACAACAACGTTCTGATTGAGCTGAATCGACGCCTCGGAACGAGCACAACCTTCATCCGAGACGCGAAGATCGATCAAACCTACTGGGGCTCCGAACTCGGTGGTCCCCCCCGGCGTGCCGTTCACTTGCGGTCGGCGGCTGCGTCGGCCGTTCATGGCAACGTGTTCTGGGCTCACACGAATAGCGCCTTCAGCGCGCGGTCATTCTTTCAAGTCGGGAAAGTGCAGCCGGCACGGTCAAACGACTATGGCTTCACTGTAAGTACCCCGCTATGGAAAGGAGCGGCGTTTACCGTTGACGGCAGCCAAGGCCGAAATCGTGGCCAAGTAAACAGCAACGTCCTGGTTCCCTCGCTCGATGAACGAACGCCTCTTACGAATGATCCCGAGCTGATTCCGATTGTCAGCCGAATACTGCAGTCGTTTCCCGCTGTTGCTCCCAACCGAACGGACATTAGCCCGCGGGCTCTAAACACAAACGCTCCCCAGAGCATCAACAATGACCGCATCAGCGGAACCTTCCAGCAACAATTCGGCGACGATCGTGTCACTGCACGCTACGGACTCGTTCGCCAGAAGGTAGACGCTTTTCAACTCGTGGCGGGCCAGAGCCCGAACACGGTAACTAGAAATCACCAATCCCGGCTGACCTGGAGCCGAAGTTTTTCGCCGGCGACGACGGCCGATTTTACGCTCGGTTTCGATCGTACCGGCTCATTGCTGATTCCCGACGAAAGCGCATTTGGCACCTGGGTGCGATTCGGAAACGAACTGTCGTCGCTCGGCCCCGCCGGCCGCTTTCCCGTCGATCGCACTCAAAACCAGTTTCGCTACGGCTCGCGCCTGAGACACATTCGCGGCAAACACACCTTTACGTTTGGGTTCGATCTGAATCGACGTCAGATCAATGGCGCGGAGGTTCAAGATCACCGCGGGCGTTTCATCTTCCGCCAGAATTTCGGCAACGACGTGATTACGAACGTCCGTCTCGGACTACCCAGCAGCTACGCGGCCGCTATTGGCGACGTCCATCGTGGCTTCCGTGTTTGGCTGCCGGCCGCTTTCATCGGCGATGAGTGGAAGGCGACCACCAATTTAACCCTCAGTTTGGGGCTCCGATGGGAGCCGACTCCCAAGCCAACCGAAGTCAACGACCTCACTCAAGTTCCGTACGAATCCGACCTAAACAATTTCGCTCCCCGCTTCGGATTCGCCTATCGCCTGCCCGGCCGATGGGGCACGATGCGATCTTCGTACGGCATTCACTATGGCGAAATTTTCACGTCAACCTTCATCCAGGCCCGTATCAACCCGCCCCAGAATGTCACCGTCAACGTCCAGGCGCCTAGCCTCGCGGACCCATTACGCGAAATCGATCTTGAGAACTTCGACCGCAATAGGCGCTCGACCCGCTTTGACCTCGCCTCCGACTTGGTCATCCCGTACACCCACAGCTACAACTTCTCGTGGGAGTTCGAACTCGCCCGAGACTGGACTGTGGAGATGGGTTATGTCGGCAGCCGTTCACACAAGCTATTGGCGACTTGGCATCTAAACCGTGCCAATCAAGTCGAGGGCATTCCCCTGACGACTCGGACGGTCAACGAGCGCCGCCCGGACCAGCGTTTCTTCAACGTCATGCACTTCACTAACGGCTCTCGTGGTTACTATGACGCGGCTAAGATTCGACTGCGAATACCGAGCTGGAAGGGGCTGAGCCTTGAGACTTCCTATTGGTTCAGCAAAGCCATCGATTTGGGCAGCAACTACACCAATACGGCGTCGAACGCTAACCGCCAACAGACACTCGGGCCCTCGCAGTTTTTGATCCAAGAGGAGTTACGAGGCCTCAGTAATTTCGATCAACCTCACGCCGTCCTGTGGAATTTCAGCTACCAGACACCGACGCTCAACGGATGGTCTCGAACGCTGTTGGGCGGGTGGCAGTTGAGCACGGTTGTTCTAGGGAAGTCAGGCACACCGTTTTCGGTGCACTCCGGCTCGGACGCGCCCGGCTTTGGCAACGTCGACGGCAGTCAGAATGACAATCCGATCCTGCTCGACCCCTCGATCCTTGGCCGCTCAGCCGACCATCCCGATACAGCCGGGCAAGTGCTCGACCCAACGAAGTTCGCATTCATTCAACCCGGCGCCCTGCGCGGCAACCTAGGCCGCAATACCTTCCGGCGCGACGGCATCTTCAATATCAATATGGCGCTGTCGAAGCGCTGGGTGGTTGGCGGAGAACACGCTATCTTGTTTCGCGCCGAGTCGCTGAACGTCACCAATCATGCGCAATTTGCAAACCCAGGCAGCGGCGTCGCCTTCGGAAACTTCGGCCAAATCACCAACACGCTAAACGATGGGCGCGCGTTCAAAGTCACACTGCGCTATACGTTCTAGCAACCAAACCTTCGCTCAGAAATCGCACGCAGACGCACAAGAGTGAGGGCGTGCGGCGGCGAATTTTGAATTCGATCTAAAGATCCGCCAGTGCCTCGCTATCAAATCCCAATACAATTTTCTTGCCCGCAACCACTACCGGACGCTTGATCAGATTTGGGTTTTCTGACATCAACTTCAGCGCCGTCGCGCGTGACGGAGGATTGTCCTTCATGCCCATTTCGCGGAACAGCGCGTTACGACTATTCAGGAACGGAATGTAGTCCCGCTTGCCAATCAACTTGTCGAGTTCGTCGACGCTGAGGCCCTTGTTGAGATCAATCAATTCAAGGTCGGCGCCCTTCTCAGCCAAGAAACTCTTGGCCTTGCGACAGCTCGTTCAACTAGGCTTTTGATAGAAGCGAATCTTTGCCATGTTCCGATATTATCGCGCTCGCTCGCGTACACCCGTAGATGGCTTGCGCTGCACCGGGGAAGGCATTGGCGAACCGCAGCCCCGCCTCACCGAGCCGGCTGTTGCAAAGTGCGGCCGAGATCGCGTAGCTCGCCATTTGCGTCGAGCGCATGTTGCGTCGCCACCATTTTTCGTATTGAGATTTGGTTTCTCGCTCTGAAAGTCTTCCAGCCAGATTGTTCGCGACGAAGCCGGCACAGGCGATGCCGGAGCGCAGAGCGTTGGTCACTCCTAACCCCAAAAAAGGCGCGGTCGTACCCGCCGCGTCGCCCGCAAAGTAGACACCGCCGGCCGCTTGATCTTTCAGTCGATACGGGATCTGCCCGATCGAAACCACACTGCCGGCAACGATTGCCGCATTCGCTAGTCCGTTCCGCAATTCGGCATTCGAACGGAGCGAGTATTCGATCAGATCTTCCCCGCGGCCTCCCGCGTTTCTTAAAGCCTCACGAGTTGCCAGCATGGCCATATTCGCGAGACCATTTTCGACAGCAATCAGACCTACGTGGCCGCCTGGAAATAGATACAAATTAACATCGCGCGCTACGTCGGCCCCCATCCAGTGACACTTGACGCCGACGTAGCGGCTATCGTGCTCGAAGAATGGGCGACGCAATAGGCGATCAATATTGGCCCGGCGCCCATGCGCGCCAACAACCGCTCGTGACTGAATTGGCGAAGACTGCCCCGAGACCAAAACGGAAAAACCGTGCTCGAGACGCTGGATATCCGTCACGGTCGTCTCGCTAAGAATCCGCGCACCGCGTTCGCATGCCAAGTCTAATAGCGCGCCATCTAACTTGCGGCGACTGATTCCGAATCCGCCGCGAGCGATTTCCATCTCAAAGCGGCCACCACGCGATCCGTACAGGCCCATCGAAGAAACCGCGGCCGAACCCAATCGTTCGAATTCCTGCTCGACGCCTAGATCTTCAAGGAACCCTCGCGCTTCGCCCGAGATGAACTCGCCACAAAACCTTTGCGAAGGCCCAGTAGATTTCTCAACGACGATGCAATCCAGCCCGTGTTTTCTCAGACTCAACGCCGTGGCGCAGCCCGCCGCACCGGCGCCGATGACAACGACATCGGTGGTCACTCGCTCTCCGTTTCACCAATCGCGGTCATCCGAAAGAAAAGCGGGTGCTCGGCAATCCTGACGTTGCGGCAACCAGCACGTTGGAATATTGAGAACAGCTCCGAGGGATTGTACGAGCGCCGAATCGACGTCAGCCCGTCCAATCGGCTCATATCGTTCTTCGCCATGAGTACCGAGACCGTTCGAAACAACCACCATGCGAGTGAATTCCGAACGAGGTCATTGACGAGTACCGAGCCGCGACAAGCTTTGAGAAGCGAGCTCACAGCAGCTTCCGCGGCGGCGGTATGAAGGTGATGCAGCACCAGTGTCGAAAACGCCAGATCGATACTCTTGTCTCGAAATGGCAGTGCCGTCGCATCCGCCCGGACGAATGCGACGGCACTGCCAGCAGGCGTCCGCTCGCGAGCGGCGACTAGGCTGCGCGAATCAAGATCCATCGCGATGATGGTCAGGGCCACGCGCTCACGACGAGCGAACGCCGCAATCGAGAGAGCCATCCCCGCCGCTCCGCAGCCGACATCGAGAACCCGCTGCACCCGACGGTGTGACCCGGCCCGAAGCCGCGGAAAAACGTAGCGTCGAAGAAAACTTGTGCCCCCGATGAACCGGTTGTACCTGTCCATATCGGTGAGAGTCGCGCTGACGTCGCGCTGAGATCCAGCGTTCAAATCCATCAGCTCGGGCACATCATGCCGAGCGGGTATTGCGCCCAGTTTCGCTATCCACGAGTTCAAAGTTTAGGCTCCCGCTCCGTCGCGGTAGTGTACCTGACAATTACGGCTTCCGCGCTAATCTGGGTGCAGTGAAGTGGTTTCTGACCAAGCGTGTGCCGCCGGTGACGCGCGTCTTGCTGATCGAGAGCGGCCCCCGCGATCTTTGTCAACTGCTGATTCCCCGCTTGCAAACGGCACTTGGTGAGGACGTGCCCATCGACATCCTAACCTGTCTGCCTGAGAACCCAGACGGCCTCGGCGACGATGCGGCCACTTGGAGAACGCTTGATGCGGCCGGCGCCTCAGAACGTTGGGAAATGTTGCGAACTCTGCGCCGCGCGCGCCATCCGGTAGCCGCAATGCTCTGCGCCGACGACGCCATCATGGGGCCTTGGCGATTTGCACTGCTGCTGATGTTGCGCGCCAAGTTTCTCATTGTGAACGAAAACGCCGATTTTTTTTGGCTCGACCGCGGCAATGCAGGTACCACGTTACAGTTCTTACTGACTCGTATGGGTCTGCGAGATCCGTTCGCAGCCCGAACACTCGCCCGCTTAGCCGTCTTCCCTTTCACTCTCGCGTACCTATTGCTGTTTGCCGCGCGGGTCCACACCCGTCGCGCGCTGCGACTAGCCCGCTCAGGCCGCACCCACTGACCGAGCAAGCTCGAAGCTAACCCGAAACTTGATTTTTCAAGCTGCCCGCCAAGCTACTGGTTGGACGAAACCCTTCGGAGTACCGAGCCGCGCCGCCTCGCGGTGCGGTCCTTTCCGCGAAGTGGGAAGACGAACTTTCGGGCGGGGACTGGCACATGCAATCTCGCAATCTCCACCTTGACGAACCCCCGTGCTGCCTGTCGTCTTCCAAGCCGGTGGCCCCGCTAACATGAAACAAGTGCTCAATCCGAAGATCGTAGCGCTCGCAATCTCGCTCCTATTGGCGGCCCCCGCGACGGCCTACGTCGGGCCCGGCGCTGGTTTCGCCTTTGTAGGATCGTTTCTAAGCCTACTCGCCGCGTTCGCCGTTGGCGCGGCGTCGCTGCTAATCTTCCCCTTCAGAATCGCCTGGAGAGCACTCAGGGGTGCTCAAGGTTACAAGAAGGCGAAGGTCATGAAGCTCATCTTCTTAGGACTCGACGGACTTGAGCCCGACCTCGTCGAGCGCTATCTCTCAGAGGGCAAGTTGCCAAACCTCGCCAAGCTGAGAGACCAGGGTCGCTACAGCCGTTTGCGAACGACGTATCCGGCGCTTTCACCAGTCGCCTGGGCAACATTCGCCACCGGGTCGAATCCTGGAAAGCACAATCTGTTCGATTTCCTGAGCCGCAGTATGCGGAGCTATCTACCCGAGCTCTCGTCGTCGCGAGTCAACCAGCCGGCTCGCGTGCTGAAGCTGGGAAAATGGCGCATCCCGCTGAGCAAGCCGACGGTCGAGATGCGGCGAAAGAGCCGCACATTCTGGTCGATCCTCGGCGACAGCCAGGTGTCGTCCACAATTCTGCGCGTTCCGATCACGTTTCCACCGGAAAAGTTTGAAGGCCGAGTGCTCTCGGCGATGTGTACGCCTGACTTGCTCGGCACTCAGGGAAGCTTTCAGGAATTCACCACCCGAGCGGAACAAGCCGAGTTCGATGAGGCGGGGGAGCGCCATCGACTTTCGAAAAATGGCAACTCGTATAGTGGCGAAGTTCGCGGACCGCACAACAGTCTCCGCGACGGCGCGGGAGATCTGCGGTTGCCGTTCCGCCTAGAACTTAACGGCCGCCCTGGCCACGGCACCCTCGCGATCAGCGGCAAAGAATACGACCTGGAACCCGGCAAGAGTACCCCCTGGGTGCGCCTTACATTCAAGGCCGGCCTCGGCGTCAGCGTCTCGGGCATCGCCCAATTCCGCTTGGTTTCGACCGAGCCCGAAGTCTCGCTTTACCTAACGCCGATCGCAATCGACCCCGAGAATCCGGCACTACCGGTATCGCACCCACCCTACTACGCGCCGTACCTGGCGAAATTACTCGGAGACTACTCGACGCTTGGCCTCGCCGAAGACACCTGGGCGCTCAACGAGCGAGTCATCGACGAAGACGCCTTTCTAGAACAGGCCTACCAAATCTGCGACGAGCGCGAATCGATGTATTTCTCCTCTCTAGAGCGCACAAAGAAGGGCGTGTTGGCCTGCGTTTTCGACACCCCCGATCGCGTGCAGCACATGTTCTACCGCTACCTTGAGCCCGACCACCCGGCCCACAAAACCAACGGCAATGGCTTCGAGCAATACAGCAGCGCCATCGAAGACCTCTATATCCACATGGATTCGATCGTGGGCAAAACACTCGCCCACGTCGATGACAAGACGGTCTTATTCGTTTTGTCCGATCACGGTTTCAAATCATTTCAGCGAGGCATCAACCTCAATAGCTGGCTCGAGCAAGAGGGCTATCTTACGGTGAAAAATGGCGGCGAAGGCAGTGGCTACCTTCAGGGAATCGACTGGAGCAAAACTCGCGCCTACAGCTTCGGCCTAGCCGGCATCTACCTCAACCTGAACGGGCGCGAATCGCAGGGCATCGTCGAAAAGCCTCAAGCCGACGCTCTGATCGACGAGATCGCCGAGAAGATAACCGGGCTGGTCGACCCTGATCGGGGAACGATCGCCGTCCGCAACGGCTACCCGAAGAAACAGGTTTACTCGGGCCCATACGTCGACGTCGCACCCGACGTTGTCGTCGGCTACAACGTTGGCTATCGCAGTTCGTGGGACGTGGCGGTCGGAAAAGTCGGCGGCCCTGTCTTTGAAGACAACACCAAAGCCTGGAGTGGCGACCACTGTGTCGACCCACCCCTCATTCCCGGCGTCGTCTTCTGCAACCGCGAATTTCAAGCCGAGAACCCGGGGATCGAAGACATGGCACCAACGGCGTTAAATCTGTTTGGCTACCAGCCGCCACGTCAAATGGATGGCACTGACGTTGGTGTCGAAGTTTAGGCGCTGGCGGGCTCGGTAGATCCGTCTTAATGGCCGTGGCTCAGCGAACACGCGAAACCTACTCGGGCTTCGTTGCCGCCGGTCCACTAATGAGTGGAAAGTCGCCGCTACGCTCCTTGTCCTCGAACATTGCCCACACGTCTTCTCCCAAACCCTCGATCCGGCGGTAGCGCCAGGCTTCGAACGGATTGGCAAAAGTGGAACTAGTGTAGTGCGCCATAAATAATGTAACTTATAGTATCTTCGTGTCGCCTTTACTAGTAGAAGGCACACGGATGCGAAGAGCAGAGCCAGTCCCATTGACGCAGGAGCAGCGTAGGCAGTTGGAGCGCTACGCGAACGGTCGTCGGGTCGCTGTTCGTCTGGCGTTGCGAGCCAGGATCATCGTGCTCGCCGCCGACGGTCTTGAGAACAAACGGATTGCCGCGCAGCTGTCGGTCTCGCGTCAGTTGGTGGCGCGCTGGCGAAGCCGTTTTCTTGAATCCGGCGTCGCCGGCATCGAAAAGGACGCCCCGCGGCCCGGCCGTAAGCCCGCCATCTGCTCCCCAACAGTGCAACAGATCATCCACAAGACGACCCGCGAAACGCCAGCCAACGCCACCCATTGGAGCCGCCGCACGATGGCCGCCGCGGTCGGCGTCAGCGCCTCCACCGTGGGTCGCATTTGGCGCGCCCACGGCCTCAAGCCGCATCGCGTCAAGACCTTCAAACTCAGCAACGACCCGCGCTTCGCCGAAAAACTCGACGACATCATCGGACTTTATCTCAACCCGCCCGAGCATGCCCTCGTTCTTTGCCTCGACGAGAAGTCACAGATTCAAGCCCTCGACCGCACCCAGCCCGGCCTACCCCTGAAAAAGGGACGCGGCCGGACCATGACCCACGACTACAAACGCAACGGCACAACCACCTTGTTCGCCGCGCTCAACACGCTCGACGGCTCGGTGATCGGAACCTGCATGCCCAAGCACCGCCACCAAGAATGGCTGCGCTTCTTGCGCTTGCTTGAAAACCAGACCCCCAAGGACAAGCAGATCCATTTGATCGTGGACAACTATGCCACTCACAAACACGCCACGGTGAAACGCTGGCTGCAGCGCAATAAACGCTTCCACGTCCATTTCACGCCCACCTCAGCGTCGTGGCTGAACATGGTGGAGAGGTTCTTCCGAGACCTCACCGATAAGCGCATCCGCCACGGTGTCTTTCGTAGCGTCGGCGAACTCACCACCGCCATCGAAGACTACATCGCTCGACACAATCAGCAGCCCAAGCCCTTCATCTGGACTGCTACCGCTTCCGACACCCTTGAGAAGGTCAAGCGCGGCAAAGCCGCTCTTCTTAAGGTTCAATCTGATTGACGCACTACACTAGAGCCCGGCCTCTTAATGGTTCCCCCCGAGGGATGCGACTCAATTTCGTCGGGCGGCCCGTAAAGCAAGTACAAGCGCCCACGGTCTGACTTCCAACCCGCAACGCTGGCGGTCCAGCGCTCGTTGGCGTACTTGATGCGGCGGTAGTGCTCGACCTTGCGCTCGTTTGCGGGAGTCCCCGGTGTCGGATCGCGCCGCTCCCAGAACTGTTCGATGAATCGCGCTCGCTCTTCATCGGCCGCGAGACGCTCAAAGGCGGCGCGTTCCTCGTCGGAAATGATATAGACGACATCCTCGTTGAGCCAGCGTTCGAACGGTGTGTCAACACGATTCTCGTCGGCGGCTTCAGCGGCGCTCTTGGCCTGTTGAGCGACTGCGATCACGCAGAACGCGCCAAGTAGCAATCCCATTGACAAAACGAGCCCAGCCACGGCACGCGGCTCTTCGGGCTGACGAAGTAAACGGCGGATTCGATTCACTAGTATTCCTCCTGTTGCGGCCGGTGCGGGCTCCCGCCCAAAGCAGCGGCGCTCTTCTAACGTCACAAGGGCCGCCGCATAGTCGCGGGCGTTCCCTCGAACTGCGACGACAGCGTCGTCACAACAGCTCTCGCGTTCATCGCGCATAAGCTTCGAGACCCACCAGACGGCGGGGTGGTAAAACAGCACGCTCTCGATGAGCGTCTGCATGAGGTTGACCAAGTAGTCGAGTCGGCGTACGTGCGCCAACTCGTGAAGCAAGATCGCCTCCAACTGCGAGACAGGCAGCCCGCTCAGCAAGCCGGCGGGAAACAAGATTACGGGCCGCAGCAACCCGACCACGATCGGGCCGTGCGCAAGACTCGACTCAAGCAGCACCAGCGGCTGTGAGACGCCCATTTGTCCGGCCAGCCGGCGCAGGCGGTTTTGCCACTCGGCAGGAGCGGCACAGACACCGACACGGCGCATGCGCTGGACCGAAATCCAGCCGGCTATGTGGTACATCCCGATCAGTGCCGCACCCGCCGCCCAGAGCGTCACCAACCAAGGCAGAGCGATCTCGAACGCGCTCGACTCTGCAATCAGTGCTACCGGTTGAGTAGCCGAGTCAGAAAATGCGCCGAGGGAGGCTCCCAGGCTCGACGATGCGATCGAGTGAGGCATCGCCCAAGCCCACGTTGCAGCGAACGCGCCGACCATCGCCATCATGGCGCCGCAAGCGGCAAAGTAGCGGGTCTGCGCGACGCGCAAGACCGGCAGGATCGCCGCGAGCAGCAGCGCGATCAAGGCACCCTGCCAAAGAAAATGAATCAAGGCCCAGCCCAGCCCGTAAGCAATCGGAAGTTCGAGCGTCCAAGTCATCGTTGGTTCTCCTCGTATTCGTCGAGTAGGCGGTGCATTTCATCCAGCTCTTGTTTGGAAGCCTTGCGAGCCGCCAGAGCGCCCAGCATGAGGCTCGTCGTTGAGCCCTCGAACGCGCGCTGCATGAGATCTCCGGCAAGTTGCCGCTGCGTCCACTCACGCGGCCGGCTGGCGCGGTAGAGGTGCGCTCGCTGCTTCTCGTCGCGCCGTACGAGGCCTTTCTCCGCCATGATTTGCAACAGCTTCAGAACGGTCGTATATTGGGTCGGTTTGCGCTCAACGATGGTTTCATGAATCTCTCTTACGGTGCTGTCGCCACGAGCCCAAAGCACTGTAAGGATCTCGAGTTCGGCGTTAGTCGGACGGGGCGTAGTCGACTTGCGGGCAACCATATACGAAGACATTACTACGAAGATCTTCGTAAGTCAAGTTCGCCGCGTTAAAAAAATAGTGTCGTGTATTCGGCGTTGTTGGTTTGCTCGGGACCGCTGGGCCGCGTTCGATCTGGTGCAGCAGTGATTGTGCTTTTTGCACTCCGCGGTTGCCTGGCAGGGAGCCCCACACCGTCACTCTACGGCTTCAGAACTCGGGCCAAAACTGGTCCCGCTACGACGCCGTTCCAACGGTGCGTGCCGTCGAAGGAGTCCATCTGAAGTTGCTCGCCCGCTCCCGCCGCGCGATAGGCGCGCTGGATGCGCTCCCAAGCTCCGGGAATCCATTCCTTGACCATTAGGCCGTCGCGTTGTCCGACTTCCCAAACGGCCGGCCGGGGAGCGATCAACCCGGCGATTTCCGGCACATCTCCGTGTTCCAGCAGACCGGGAATGACTTGAGCGCCGCAACTGTAGCGGGCGCCGATACGCTCCTGCAAAACGTTGAGGCCGCCGGAGACCACGGCGACTCGAATGCGGGGCTCCACAGCGCTGGCCAGCATCGTCATCCTGCCACCGTACGACAGGCCGACACAGCCGATTCGGGCGGAGTCTACAGCGGTCTGCCGGGACAGAAACTCGAAAGCCCATAGCACGTCACGCAGATTTTCGGTCATCAGGTTCTTGCCCAACAGTTGCATGCGGACGAACGAGACAGCACAAGCATCGTTACCGCCGTAGGCCGACGCGCTGTCAAGACGACGGCCGAACGGTGTGAAGCAAGGAGCGACCACAACATAGCCTCTGCGAACAAGCTGACGACCGAAGTCGTAGTTATGATCTTTGATGTCTTGGGCCCGCTCCGGGCTGCTGTCTACCCCGGCGACGGCATCATGTCCGAATGGACCGTGTCCGTGAAGTGCGACGATGCCGGGCCGTTTTTCTCGCTCCTCGCCTTTCGGGGTCAGCAAATAAACCGGTAGATCCGCGTGACCGGGGGCGCTGAGTAGCAGCGATTTGCGCCAATGACCACTAAACTCGACCGACCCTTCGACCGTGACGTCCCACTGTGGCGGTGGGCGATGCGGCCCCAGTAGCTCAGCCAGTTTGTCGCCAAAGCGTTTCTGCCAAGCGCGGAATTCGTCTGCGGTCGAGCCTCGAAACCGCATGTCCAACGGAGCTTCGTCCGCAAGCTCGCGGATGTGTTGATGGACGTCGGCGGCGTTTAGCGCCCCGGCGCTCGCCGCCAATATCGCTCGGAGCCAGTGTCGACGATCTGTGAGTCCCATCATTAAGTTCCCGGCCCGGTTATTCTACCCCGCGCGGGATCCAGGCCAACCGTTGGGGCTGCGTTCTATTCTGCGGCAATCGCAAACAAGTGCTGGTCGCTGCGAATGTACATGCGCCCCCCTGAGACGGCCGGCGACGCGAGCACCCGCTCGCCGACGGCATTCTGGGCGAGCAGCTCGAATTGCCGGGTCGCCGCGACGACATAGGCGTTGCCGTCTTCGGCGAACAGATATACCTTGCCGGCGGCGACAACCGGCGACGCCGTGAACACCCCGCCGAGTCGCTGCTTCCAGAGCGTTTCTCCTGTCTCAGCGTCCACAGCGGAAGCAATACCGCGCTCGGTAGCCATAAACAAAATTCCGTTGGCATAGACGAGCGAGCCCACATAGGGAGCGCCGGTCCCCACTCGCCACTTGCGTTGGCTTGCCCCAACGTCTCCTTTGCCCGCTACTCCGACCGCGAGATAGGGCCCGCTGAAGTGGCCGCGCGATGAATAGATTACGCCCTGGTGAAAGACCGGCGTCGATACCGGCACCCGGTTCGATTCGCCGACCCGCCAAAGAGCGCTCCCGTCGGCCGCACTCAACGCTTCAACGCCGTGGTTGGTATTGATGACGATCTGATCGCCGTCAGGACCCGGCACGACGAACGGCGTCGTGTACGAGCGCTTCTCGTCGCCACGATCAGCCCGCCAACGATCCTTGCCCGTTCGCTTGTCGACGGAGAGCAGATATGAGTTCCCAGGATGATCGACGAGTAGAAACAACGAGTCCTCGTAGAGCGCCGGAGAACTGCCATGGCCCCAGCGCACGTCAAAGCCGGCGCGCTCTTCGCCGAGGTTGCGTTTCCAAACAAGCGCGCCATCGAAGTCGAGAGCAACGGCCAGCCCGTCGCCAAACCAGGCGTAGACCAGCTCACCGTCGGTCACGCAGCTCGGGCTTGCCAGATTGTGTTTGATGTGGACGGCGGGCAGCTCGTCGTCGGCGGCGAATCTTTTCTCCCAAAGCAGCTTGCCGTCCGCGCGAGCGTAGGCGGAAACCAAAAACGTGACTTCCTTTCGATTGCCCGCGCTCTTAGCCTCACGCGCATTGTCGAAATCGGTGCCGCCGGCGCTCGGACCGTCGCCCAGTTGCGACGTGAGGAAAATGTGGTCACCCCAAATAATCGGCGTAGACGTTCCCATTCCTGTCAGCGCCGTCTTCCAAGCAATGTTGGTGGTCTCGCTCCACTCAACGGGTGGGCCCGCCTCAAGCGAAGTACCGTCCGAGCGAGGCCCGCGCCACTGAGGCCAGTTTTCGGCGCTCGCAGCGGCTGTGAATATCAAGAATGCCAGGACCTGGCATGCCAGTGAGACTCTAGTGAGCATGCCCGCAGAGTAACCGTTGCGCGGAGGCCGGTCAAGCAGGTGGCCGAGCGGATGTGCGGCGGCGGGCGCAGGTTCAGCGTTCGTCGGAGGGCGCTTCGTTCCGAGCGGCATTGAGCGCTGCGAGATCGTCTCGCTCGAAACCGGCGATCAGCCGACGGTAGTGCTTGCGGAGTACCATTTCTCAAGGTCTGCTGCTCCGCTAATATCTGAAAACATGGTTCCGTCCGAATCCCGAGCGCTGAGGTTGATGGACCGCGATGACCGCTGAGCAACAGCTACGCGAAAAATTGCGCAAGATATCGGCGCTGTTTGACGCTGCCGCGACTCTAGGTGAGCGAAACGCGGCGGCGGCCGCTATTGAGCGGGTGAAAAAATCCCTCGCAAAAACCGCGAAAATCGAGCAGCCTATCGAGATCCAGTTCACGCTGCCGGACCGTTGGCAGCGCCGCCTGCTTTCGGCGCTATGCCGCCGATACGGCCTGGAGCCCTACCGCTACAAGCGCCAACGATATACAACAGTGATGCTTCGAGTTCCGCGATCGTTTCTTGACAAGACTCTTTGGCCGGAGTACTTGCAACTCAAAGACGCTCTCGACGAATATCTAAACGAAGCGACCGAGCGAATCATTCGCGAGGAGGTCCATCGCGATACCGCCGAAGCCCCCGAACGGGCTCGGTGACGGGTGGCTGGCTAGCCGCGGAACGGCGTATATTCGCGAACTACGGACCCCACAGCATTTTTCGACTGATACTTTGACTACACCGCGCGGGTGCAGAGTCGATTGATGGCAGGAAAACGAGATGGGATGAGGAGGCTGCCCTCGAGCCGCGAGAGCGATTAAGCTCGCGGCCAGCGCTTCCCGCTAAGGGGAGTCACCATCTTTAGTTCGAAAAAGGAGAGGGCAGCCATGAAGAAGACTACCATCCGGAAACAAATGCAGCCAGGATTAATCGCCGACAACAGCAAGATCAAAGGCGTCGTCGGGCTTGACTTAGGAGAGAAAAAGAGCTGGCTCGTGCGGTTGAACCTGAAAGGCGAAGAAGTCGCTAATCGATCCATCAGTACTACCCGCGCGGCGCTACGCAAGTGCTTCAAATGCAAATCGCGTCTACGCGTGGTGATCGAGGCCGGTAGCCATTCCAACTGGATCGCGGCCTTGCTCAAAGAGCTCGGTCACGAATTCAGCGTCGCCAATCCGCGTCAACTCAAACTGGTTAGCGAGTCGTTATCGAAGAACGATCGGCGCGACGCGCGCCTGCTCGACGAACTCGGTTTGACGAGTCCGAAACTGCTCTCGCCAACCCAACCGCTGTCACAAGAAACCCTGCGCAACCGTTGCGTCTTGATCGGCCGTCAAGCGCTCGTAAGGGCGCGCACGAAGTTGATCAACTCGCTGCGCGGCATGCTCAAGAACTTTGGCATTCGAGTGTCGGCGGGCGACGCTTCGACGTTCGCCAAGCGCGCCCGCCTGGAGTTGTCGGAAGAGTTTCAAGCCCTGCTGGAAGGGCTTTTGATGATGATCGAGCAGTTGAGTGAGCAGATCAAACAAGCCGACGCGCGAGTGAAGCAACTGTGCGAGACGCGCTATCCGGCGACGGAATTGATCGAACAAATTCGCGGCGTGGGAGCGACGACATCGTTGGCGTTTGCGCTGGCTCTCGACAACGACGCGGGGCGCCTGGACAAGAGTCGCGCGGCGGGGGCATTTGTGGGCTTGCGGCCGAAACAACGGGACTCGGGATCGTGCTCGCCGGAGCTGCATATCTCGAAAGTGGGCGACGGCAACTTACGCTGTTTGCTGGTGCAATGCGCGCAATACATTTTGGGACGACACGGGCAGGACTCGGCGTTGCGGCGCTGGGGATTGGGTCTGGCGGAGCACGGCGGCAAGAATGCCAAGAAGCGAGCGATCGTGGCGGTGGCGCGCAAGCTGGCGGTGCTGATGCACGTGTTGTGGAGCCGCGGCGCAGTGTATGAACCGTTTCCGCAGGGAGTGAATGGAGCGAAAACAATGGCGACGATAGGGTAAGAAAGGCGCTCGCGGCGAGGCCGCATCGCATTGAATTTTCCTAGTAGGAAGAAGACGATTTGTTGACAAAGAAGCACGAAACGAGGGAAGGACGGCGCCAGGCGAACGACCGCGTCGGGACGACTGCGAGTCCACGCCAGGCTCAACCGACGGCTTGGCTGTCGGGGGAAGCCGGAAACGAGAATGCAGCGTCGTAAGACTGGACCCCTACAAGCACCGCGTCGCAACCGACGCAACCAGAGTGCGAATGCAAGCCCGGTCAAAACCCTGGAACCCAAACACCCCCGTTCGTTGTTTCCCCTGTTGACATCGGGGAGCCTCCTCATGCAAGGCGTGGACGACAGTCCACGCTTTCTTTCACCCGAAATGGCGGTTACTTCGACGGCAAGCTTGGGCGAGTGCCACATGAACATTTCGCTCGACCCAGTTTGATGTCGCAGAATCCTTACGGGCGGATTTGCACCGACACCTCACCCACCCAATCGCCCTGTGTTAGCATCGCATCGATTACCATGACTTCGCGCCGCAAATTCTTCCAAACCGCCGCAGCAGGAGCGCTTGCTGCTTCCGCGCAGGCTCAAGCGGTCGACCTCGATCGCATGCTCGCAATCCCCGGGCCGGGCCGCCTGCGGACCGTGCTCGACTCCGACACCTACAACGAAATCGACGACCAGTACGCAGTCGCCTACAGCTTGCTCTCTACCGAGCGAATGTCCGTCGAGGCGATCTACGCGGCGCCTTTCGTCAACAGTCTCTCGGCCAGCGCGGCCATCGGCATGGAGAAGAGCTACGAGGAGATTTTCCGGCTGCTAAATTTCTTGCCTGGTGGGGACAAGAAAGCCGTTTTCCGCGGCTCCGACCGATTCTTTGAGCGCAAGGGCAAGCCAGTTGACAGCCCCGCCGCACGCGATCTAATCGACAAGGCCATGAAGCCCAGCGACGAGCCGCTTTACGTCTTAACAATTGGCTGCCCAGCGAACGTCTCATCGGCCATTGTGATGGAGCCCAAGATCAAAGAAAAGATCGTTGTCATCTGGCTCGGCGGGACCACCCACTATTGGCCATCGGCAAGCGAATTCAATCTGCGACAGGACGTGATCGCCTCGCAAGTGTTATTCGACAGCGGTGTGCCGCTAGTCCAAATCCCGACTAAGAACGTCGCCGAACACCTGCGGACAACGGTCCCGGAACTCGATAAAAACATGCGCGGCCGCTCGCGTATTGGCGACTATCTTTACGGTCAATTCCTGCAGTACTACGCCCTAAGAACGAAGGGCAAAAACAGGGGTACCCTTACTCCAAAGTCATCTGGGACGTCTCGGCAATAGCGTGGCTGAACAACCCCGAGTGGGTTCCCTCAGAGATCGTGTCGAGCCCAGTGTTGACCGACGACATGAAGTGGAAAACCGCGCCTGGCCGCCACAACATTCGCGTGGCAAACAACGTCAACCGCGACGCCGTCTTCAACGATCTGTTCAACCGTCTCGCAAGCCTCAAGGGCTAAACAAGCCAGCTATAAACATCTAGTGCGGAGCCTCTGATTCGGAGCTACTGTTTCCTCGACCAAACAACCCGAGCCGCGCCGCCTCGCGGTGCGGTCCTCCGTCATGCCACGGCGCAATCGGTGAGCTCCACGACAGCCTCCCTACGACGAGCACACGTGGCTACGGGGAAGCGTAAGGCGGCCAACCCAAGAAAAAGGGGGCGCCTAGGTAGACGCCCCCCGCTTTACCGCATTGGTCTGCAGCTTACTTGTGGATCTTAATACTGCCCTGATCAATCTCCTGGTCCGTTCCGTTGTCGTAGACGACGCCGTTACCAGCACCGTTGTCCCAGATCTTGATCCGGAACGTGTCGTTATCCGGGCCGCCGTTGATCTCAGCGTCCTTGGCGGTCAGCAGGAAGCCATAGTCTCCGGCTCCATTGATCGTGCCCGAACCTTTGTACTGCGCCAGCGGGCCGGCGACAACCAGCCAGTCATACTCACTGCTCTTGAATTTCAGGTCGCCCGTCTTGAACTGGAACTGGGTGTTGCCCGTCGGTACGCTCGCACCCTTCTTGTATTTGGACACGAACCCGAACTGGGCTTTGCCCGTCAGGGTTTCATCATCTTTGTAAGCGCCCGCCGGCGAAGTGATCGAACCCCCGCCCGTGACGAAGCCGCCGTCCGGATCGTAAATCACCAGGAAGGTACAGGCACCCTCCTGGTCGAACTCGCCAACGAATCCGTCCGCGTCGGTGCCACGCACGCACAGTTCATAGACACCCGGAGTCAGGGTCCCTGCAGCAATGGTTGCCTGAACGTTCTCGGTAGGCGAACCGAAGGCGCCAGTCACCGGACCACAAGAGACCACTGTTGGAGGATCAGTCGAGTTGTTGGTCAGCTCACATTCCGCAGAAACGATGTTCGAGTTGCCCGTCGTCACATCACTTATGTTGGCAGTGATCGTCACCAGCTCGTCTATCGAAGCTGGATTTGGATTAGCCATGACGTTTGAGGTCAAGGGGAAGCCGAGCTCGAAGACATAGGCTGAGCCGGAATTAGCGCCGATTTCGTTGTGACGGGGCGACCCCGCCACCACGGTGGATCCCGAGATGCCGAGGCGGGCGCCAAAAAGGTCGACCGCCGCGCCGTCGCTGTCGATGAGCTTGGCCGTCTCGTTCACGCTCCCCGACCAGCCCCCTGCCGGCTCAACAAAGACATAGGCCGAGCCGGAATCGAGGGCGGGGGCGTCGTCGCGGATGGCCCCAAACACGACCGTGGACCCCGAGAGGTGGACGGGAAAGCCAAAAAAGTCGCCCGCCACGCCGTCGCTGGCGGTGAGCCTGGCCGTCTCGGTCAGGTTCCCCACCCAGCCCCCTACCGGCTTAACGAAAACATAGGCAGTGCCGGCATCGATGCCGTTGGCGTTGTTGTCTGAGGAGGCCGACACCACCGCTATGTCTCCCGAGACGCTGACGGCGCCAAAAAAATCGAGCTTCGCGCGGTCGCTGGCTAAGAGCTTGGCCGTTTCGTTCACGACCCCCGACCAGCCCCCTGGCGGCTCAACAAAGACATAGGCGGAGCCGGATTCGAAGCCCGGATCCGGAGGTCCACCGTCGTTCCGGTCGTCGTCCCTAGTGGACGACACCATCACGGTGTCCCCCGAGATACTGGCCGCCGCGATGCCAAAATTATCGTTCTTCGCGCCGTCGCTGGCTAAAAGCTTGGCGGTCTCGGTCATATCCGCCCAGCCTGTTCCTGGCCTAACAAAGACATAGGCCGCACCGGCATTGGTGCCCTTGTCATCGTCGAAACTGGCCCCCGCCACCACCGTGGACCCCGATTTCGAGATGTCGACTGTCGTGCCTAGCTGGTCGTTATTTCCCCCGAGGCTGGCTAAGAGCTTGGCCGTCTCGGTCATATCCACCCAGCCGCCTACCGGCTTAACAAAGACATACACGGAGCCGGCATTGCTGCCCTTGATGTTGTCGTCTAGCCGGACCCCCGCCGCCACGATGGATCCATCTTCCGAGACGGCGACTCCCCCAGAAGGTAAACCGTCGCTCACCCCAGCGTCGCTGGCTTTGAGCTTGGCGATCTCGGTCACGCTCCCCGACCAGCCGCCTACCGGCTTCTCGAAGATGTATAGCGCCCCGGAATCCGCGGCGTTGTCGTCGTCAAGGGCGGCCCCCACCACCACGGTGGAGCCCGAAATGGCGACGTTGCTGCCGAAGAAGTCACCTGCCTGGTTGTCACTGGCGAAGAGCTCGGCGACTTCCGTCAGCGTCGGATCGATCGTCACCGGGTAGACCGCCCGCGCATCGTCGACGCGCAACACGATCGTTTGTTCGGAAACCGCGAGCCGCGAGACAAGCTGCGTGCCCTCGGCGTCCCACGACTTGAGCCCGGCGTAGCGCAGCCGCGAGGCTGAGTTAGGCCGGCTAAGCAGAACCGCCGAACCGTCGTCGCTGAGGGAAACTGTAGCGCCGCTCACTGCGAGTTCAATTTGTAAAGGACCGTCGACTGCGCCGCGCACGGGCCGCTCCGCCAGGGTGAAACCCTGCTCGAGACCCGTAGGCCGATTGACGTACCACTCGGTGACCGGGCCGCGGACGTTCTCCACTCGCTGACCATCCGCCACGAGCTTACCAACGACCGGCTGCTGCATGCGGCCCTCGTAGCCATAGCCAACGAGGCTCAGCTCCATCTCCATCCCGGAGCCCGCCGATTGCAGCCTGATGCCGTCGCCTGTGAAGCGGGTTGTATAGTTTTGTGCGGAATTCCGGGCTTTCAGAACCGCATCCTCGCCCGGTGCAGAGGCAAGTGCCTCCGCCTTGTAGCGATCCCGTTCGATCGCCTTTTCGATAGCCGCCATTGCCTCGGGCGGAAGAGCGTCGGACGGACCGACAGCCGAGCTCGCCGCCGGGACGGGGCTCACATGCAAAAGAAAGAATATCGCCGAGCCTATGATTGCTAGCCAGCGCTGGCGGGCCATGTTTGACACCCTTGAACTAAAAAACAGAAATGTACTCACCTCACAACTCCTTTCAACGTTTGGATTCAATCACGACCTCTAGTGAGACCCTGGCTCAATTGCGAGGGCGCGACGAAGTATTAACACGACGTGAGGCGATGCACGTACTACAGCAAACCACGCTTGCGATAACCTTATCTCATCTAAGTGAAAAACCCTACAACCCTGTAGGTTCAATTTTCCTAGTACCGATGGCCTAGTACTATCACGCCTGGCATGAACCTGACGATAGGATTACATGCCTGAGACCGCAACCAATTGGTTCGCCAAACGTGTACCCCTGCCGACTAACTGAAACGCAAGCATCGAACCCTAGCTTCAGAGCCGCAATCGTAAGATTGCGACCATCGCACCAACGAATCGACCCCACTTTTCCAACCGGGATCATCACCTCGATGGGCGCTGTTTCAATACATAAGTAGCCAAGAACGAGTGTCTGATGTTAACGACCGAGATCGGTCACATTTTCCGTAGGCACTCCAATCTCCGGTCACCGATCTCTGAAGACACCAGCTGGCGAGGGCATCGGCGAGATCCAAATCTCAACAAACGGCGGGACGCAGCCCCGTTGGAACCGTAACGGAAAGGAGCTGTTCTACGTGGAGGGCGAACGGTTGATGTCCGTTGCCGTGACTGTGGGCGACACTTTCACCGCCGGAAGGCCGAAGCAGCTTTTCCGAAACCCGAATCTCGTTTACCTAAACCCTACGCCCAACTACGACGTCTCGCGTGATGCTGAAAAGTTCGTCCTAGTCGAGCCCATCGAGGGCGGCGAACCGCCCAAAATGGTCATCGTCCAAAACTGGTACAAAGAATTCCGCAACCGGGAATCCCGCTAAACCACTGAAATATCTGAACCAGAAGCAGAGGCGTGGACGGAAGTCCACGCTTGGGGCGTTGCGAGCGTGGACTTCCGTCCACGCCTCTGCTTCTCCTACTCGAGCCAGCGATCTGGATTCATGTATCTTGCCATCGATTCACCTTGATCCCACGTATACGCCACGGCATCGTCAACACGTCTTGGGTCCCAAAGCGGCACCGTGCTTCCGTGACGCGACCACCATCGCCGTTGCCCAAACTCGGCGTTGAGCGCACGACTGATACGGGTTTTGAACTTCTGCAGCAATTCGGAAGGCGTTGCTGACGCCGCGACAACGATATGAACGTGATTGCTTCGCACATGAGCAGCATGCAAGACCCACCCGCGAAACTTGCAAACATCCCGAATCGCAAGCAGGGCAACCTCGCGTGCCCGCCCGTTCAAACCGGACCCGTCCGTTGCGGACTGGCAGGGTGGGCGTTCCGGGAACATTGTTCTCCCTATCGACGGACCCACCATCCGAGCCATGAAGTCGCGCGCCGTAACAGGCGAATGTTAAGAAGTAAGCCCAAGGCCCGCAGCCGGGGCGCAAAGGCTCATCGCGTGAGCCCAAACCTGAGCGAAACAATACCACAAACCACCCGCAACCAGAAGCAGAGGCGTGGACGGAAGTCCACGCTTGGGGCGTTGCGAGCGTGGACTTCCGTCCACGCCCTGGAGTTTGGCCTTTCACTAGATGGGACGCGCGGTAAGCACGTTCTTGAGTTGTGAGGGATCTGAGAATGCTTGTGTCTCAAAACATTTTGAGGTATTCTTGTATCTAGTTGTTTAGCTTGTTGTGTAACTAGATTCATTTCCAAGGAGACCTCATGTCCTTCCCCACCAAACTGCAGTTGATCAAGCGCAAGGCTTCCCAACAGTTCTACGTCAACTTCCCCTCCGCCAGCGCTCAGATGCTCGACTTCCAGCCCGGCGAACAGCTCGAATGGATCCTGCTCGACCGCTCCCAACTCGTGCTCAATCGTTTGCAACCTCCGCCCGTCGAGTTGAAAAAAAACTCCCGATCGAGTCGTCGACACCTTCTCCCGACTCTTCGCCAAAGGCCTCAACCCCCACGCCCGACAAAGCGTGAACGACCACCTCACCCGCCTCGCTCTCGGTGCCGCCGTCTGCCTCGGCCGCTCCACCATCACCGGCCTGCTACATGCCTCCGGCGAGAGCTTTCAGGACTGGAGCGCCGGCTACCGCCTGTTCTCGCAACAACGCGTCGAGCCGCAACGCCTGCTCGATGCCTCGCGCCGCGAGGTGCTCGCTCGCTTGCCGCCCGAGGCTCCCTTGGTCGTCGCCATCGACGATACACTGCTCGCCAAGTCGAGTCTCAAAACGCCCGGCGTGAGTTGGCGGCGCGATCCGCTTGGACCCAAGTTTCAGGCCAACTTGATTCTCGCGCAGCGCTTCTTGCAATTCTCGGCAGCGCTGCCTCCCAGCGAGCGGCAGCAGCCGGCGCGACTCATTCCGATCGGCTTGGAACACGCGCCGACTCCGCGCCGACCGTCGAAGAAGGCCACGGACGAGGTTTGGAAACAGTACCGGCGCGAGGCTCGCAAGTGCAGCTTGACGGCCCTCGCCGCCAGGCACATCGCGCGCTTGCGCGAGGCCATGAACGCCGATCCCGGAGGCGCTGACAGAGCCTTGCACCTCGTCGTTGATGGCGCTTACACCAACCGCACGGTGTTCGGATCGTTGCCCGCCGAGGTGACGTTGATCGGCCGCATTCGTTCCGACGCCAAGCTGTATCATCTGCCCCTCGAGCAGCCCGGCAAAGGCCGCAGGCGTTGTTACGGCGAACGCGCGCCGACGCCCGAGCAACTCCGCCAGGACGACAACGTGCCGTGGCAAACGGTCGAGGTTTTTGCCGCCGGCAGCCTGCACCAGTTCAAAGTGAAGACGCTCGCGCCGCTGCGTTGGCGGCCGGCGGGAGGCAAGCGGGACTTGCGTTTGGTGGTGATCGCACCGTTGGGTTATCGGCCGCGGGCGGGCTCGAAGGTGCTGTATCGCAAGCCGGCGTATTTGATTGTCAGCGATCCGAGTTTGGGGCTGGAGCAGATCGTGCGGCAGTACGTTTGGCGCTGGGAGATCGAGGTCAACTTCCGTGAGCAGAAGACGCTGTTGGGAGTCGGACAGGCGCAGGTGCGGCAGCCGGACGCGGTCGAGCGGGTCCCTCAATTTATGACGGCGGTGTATGCGCTACTGCTGTTGGCGGGCGCGAGTTGGAGCCGCCAACAGGGCGTGGACGACGCCTTGCCGCGACCGCACTGGCGACGCCGCTCGCAGCCGCAACGGCTCACCACGCAACGGCTGATCAGCCACCTGCGGGCCGAGCTTTGGGCGGACGGCGTGCAGCGGCAACATTTCTGCGGCTTGCGGAACACTTCGCAATCCAACACGAAGCTGCAGAAACTCCCAAGAGGCGCTCCGCCTGCAGCAATCTACGCTTCCGGCTAACGCCAATCCCCTATTTCCGCACCCTACCCCAAACTTCAACCCTCTTTGAACAGCCAAACTCCAGAGCGTGGACTTCCGTCCACGCCTCTGCTTCTCCTACTCGAGCCAGCGATCTGGATTCATGTATCTTGCCATCGGTTCACCTTGATCCCACGTATACGCAACGGCATCGTCAACACGTCTTGGGTCCCAAAGCGGCACCGTGCTTCCGTGACGCGACCACCATCGCCGTCGCCCAAACTCGGCGTTGAGCGCACGACTGATACGGGTTTTGAACTTCTGCAGCAATTCGGACGGCTTTGCTGACGCCGCGACAACGATATGAACGTGATTGCTTCGCACATGAGCAGCATGCAAGACCCACCCGCGAAACTTGCAAACATCCCGAATCGCAAGCAGGGCAACCTCGCGTGCCCGCCGGTTCAAACCGGACCCGTCCGTTGCGGACTGGCAGGGTGGGCGTTCCGGGAACATTGTTCTCCCTATCGACGGACCCACCATCCGAGCCATGAAGTCGCGCGCCGTAACAGGCGAATGTTAAGAAGTAAGCCCAAGGCCCGCAGCCGGGGCGCAAAGGCTCATCGCGTGAGCCCAAACCTGAGCGAAACAATACCACAAACCACCCGCAACAAGAAGCAGAGGCGTGGACGGAAGTCCACGCTCGCGACGCCCCGAGCGTGGACTTCCGTCCACGCCTCTGCTTCTCCTACTCGAGCCAGCGATCTGGATTCATGTATCTTGCCATCGGTTCACCTTGATCCCACGTATACGCAACGGCATCGTCAACACGTCTTGGGTCCCAAAGCGGCACCGTGCTTCCGTGACGCGACCACCATCGCCGTTGCCCAAACTCGGCGTTGAGCGCACGACTGATACGGGTTTTGAACTTCTGCAGCAATTCGGAAGGCGTTGCTGACGCCGCGACAACGATATGAACGTGATTGCTTCGCACATGGGAGATCCGGGACGGAGCCCTAATCTGAAGGACTGCCGACTCCAGAGGGATTAGTTGACTACGAGAAAAAGCCTCATAGCCGTGCGTTCGCGAGTTTCGTGGCAATGACAGGCTTGGTCAACTATATTTGCTCTCCCCACTAGAGCATATGTGATTTAGGTATATACATATCCGTAAGAGCGGAAGTAGTTCTCACATTCGCTTGGAGAGATGGTTTCGAGGAGTTTTCCAATCTCTTCCCAGAGCGCTTCAACAGTTCGGTGAGCAGCTTTTCTGAGCAGTCTCTTGAGCTTAGAGAACATCTTTTCGATGGGGTTTAAGTCCGGTGAGTAGGGCGGCAAATAGCGCATCGTTGCGCCGTTGGCCACGATCGCTTCTCGCACTCCCGCAACCTTGTGGCTGGACAGGTTGTCGGCGATGACGATGTCGCCAGGCGTAAGCGTCGGGCATAAGAATGTGCGTACGTAGGCAAGGAATGCTTCGCCGTCCATGGGTCCGTCAAGCACCATCGGCGCGCTGATTTCCCCCACCCGCAAGCCGGCGATGAAGGTCGTGGTTTGCCAATGTCCATGCGGGACCGAGGCAATGCAGCGCACTCCTTTGGGTGCGCGTCCGTGGGTCCGCGCCATGTTCGTCGAGGCTCCGGTTTCGTCGAGAAACACAAGCCTGGCAACGTCGAGTGTTGGTTGCTGTTCGACCCACTCAGGCCGCGCTGCCTGCACGTAATGTTGGTCGCTCCCCGCGATCCAACGCACCCAGCACTCGATCCCGTAAGTCTCTTGAGTATGCGTGCATCGCTGCCCCCCTTAGCGGCACGAACACTGAAGCATGAATGTAAATATTTAAATCAAAATAGCTCTAGTGTTCGAAGCCAGAGTACTTTGTCAAGGTGTCTATCAAAATTTGGACCGAGCCCGGCGCGGCAACGTCGCCGTCTAAGATTTCGGTTGGGGTGACGGACTTACCGTAGATATCTTTGTTGTCGTTCTTGTCTTGGCGGAGAGTCGCGCCTTCTAGCGAGACGCCCGCGAATGCTCCGCGGGAGCGAGAGTAGGCCAGGATCTCGGCTCGCATTTGGAGGTCAGTCTGAGCCTTAGCCGAGCGGCCTACGGGACCGCCGGCAACCGCGGCATCGGCGCCCAAAGTGAACTTGCTTGAGATCAGCTTTTCTTTACCCTTCTTATTCAGCACGAGCAATACGTAGTCGGTCGAACTTCCGCCGATTTGAAAGCCAATACTGCCGCCCTCGATGCGCACCGTTGATGGGCCGGTCCAGCTCTTGTTGTTCGAAGTCCGGCAGGTGAGTACGCCCTTACCGTATTTACCTCCAAGGCCGAAACCGATTTTTTTGACGCCGGGGATGATAGCTACGCAATGGGCCTTGGACAGCACGTCGAGCGGAATCGATTGTTCTTTAATGCCCATGACTTCGTCTAGCACTTCGGCGGCGCGCTGGGCACGTTCAACGGCTTTCTTGGCGGGAAACGCGGGGAGAACAATGGCGACGAGAAAAATGATTAGACGTGGGGACATATCGAAACTCCTTTAGTTGAGTGGGATGGGTTTCTGGAGGTCTAGGTTACGGAATAAGTTGAAGCGGCTAGGCAAGAATCTCTTCAATTAGATTTCCATGGACGTCGGTTAGACGCATGTCGCGTCCGTTGTGGTGGTACGTAAGTTTCTCGTGATCGATGCCCATCAGGTGCATGATTGTGGCGTGGAGGTCGTAGACGGACTTGCGGTTTTCGACCGCTTTGTAACCAAACTGGTCGGTGGCGCCGACGATGGTTCCGCCCTTGACGCCGCCTCCGGCTAGCCAAACGGTGAAACCGTCGGGGTTATGATCGCGCCCGTCTAAGCGCTGGCTGATCGGCATCCGTCCGAATTCGCCATGCCAGATGATGAGGGTGTCATCGAAGAGACCGCGCTGCTTTAGGTCGGTGATTAGTCCGGAGATGGGGCCGTCCGTTTCGCCGGCGTGCATCGTGTGAAAGTAGTTGAGCGACCAGTGCTGATCCCACGTGGGCTCATGGTTACCGCCACCCGAGTACAGTTGAACCATTCGGACGCCGCGCTCGACGAGACGCCGGGCCATTAGGGCTTGGCGTCCGAAATACTGCGTGCGTTTGTCGTCGAGGCCGTAGAGCTTCCGAGTGGCATCGTTTTCCTTGGCGATATCGATTGCTTCGGTGGCGTGAACCTGCATCCGGTAGGCGAGTTCATAGGATTGAATTCGAGCGGACAGTTCGTTGTCTTCCGGGTTTTGCTGCAGATTCTCGCGGTTGAATTTTTGAAGCAGATCGAGCCAATTGCGCTGGCGCTCGCGGCTCATTTCTTTAGGTGGTCTGAGATCGACAATGGGTTCACCCGTCGCCCGGAACTGCGTGCCTTGGTAGGCCGCGGGCATAAAGCCCGAGCCCCAATTAGGCTGGCCATTGATGGGGCCGCCGCGGTGGTCGGTAAATACGATATAGCCCGGCAGGTTCTCGTTTTCCGAGCCGAGGCCGTAGGTGAGCCAGCTACCCATGCTGGGGTGGCCGGCGAGCACCGTGCCGGTATTCATCTGATACAGAGCCGGGCCGTGGTCGTTTGAGGTGGCGTACATCGAGCGGATGATGGCCATGTCGTCGACGTGTTTAGCGACGTTGGGAAATAGCTCGGAGACGGGGATTCCGCTTTCGCCGTATTGCTTAAACTTCCACGGCGAGGCCATCAGGCCTCCGGGGTTGCCTTGCGAAACAGAAAAATCGCCGACACCGGTCATCGCTTTGCCGGCGTGTTTCTCTAGCTCGGGCTTGGGGTCGAACGTGTCGACCTGGCTAGGACCGCCGTAGCAAAAAATTGAGATTACGTTTTTCGCTTTAGGCGCGAAGTGCGGGCTTCCAAGGCCATCGGCCGTGGCCGCTATCGCGCGGTCGTTCGCAAGCACCGCGGCTAGGCCAACGTTGGCAAGGCCGCCACCTAGAATTTTGAGCAGGTCTCGACGGTTATAGGCAATGGTTGGTGTCATTGGTCTTGGCGTAACGTTCCCATCACAGATTACACCAACGGCCGTGTGTCCAGCTTGTTGGCCAGGTCGATGAAGTCGGTTGCGTTGACGTCGAATGCGTCGTCGAATTCGAGGTCTATGTCGCGGTTGGGACGTTCTTTGGGACGCGGAACGAAGGCGGTTCCGAGGCCGACTTTGGCCGCCGCTCGGAGATCGCCTTTGTGGGCGGCGACCATCATCACCTCGGAGGGCTCTAGGCCTAGTAGGTCGGCGGCTTTTTGGTAGACCTCTTTGTCGGGCTTGTAATGGCCGGCGAGCTCCGAGGAAAGCACGGTGTCCCACGGCAGGCCGGCGTTTTTCGCCATGTTTACCAGAAGCGCGACGTTCCCGTTCGAGAGGGAGGTGATGATGAAGTTCTGTTTGAGCAGCGTCAGGCCTTCGACGGCGTCGGGCCAGGGATCGAGGCGATGCCAGACGCGGTTGAGGTTATCGATCTCGGGCTCGGAGAGATTTTTTATTTCGAATCGGGTCAGCAAATCGTCGAGGATGATGCGGTGGAGTTCGTCGATCGTTTTCCACCCCAGATCACCGTTGCGTACACGGTTCATCGCGGGTCCGTAGCCGTCTCGCCAGGCGTCGGCGAACGCAACCCAATCGATGTCGATTCCCTTGGTGCGGCCGAGTTCGCTGCCCTCTCGGATAATCGTTGAGCGCCAATCGACTACTGTTCCGAAGACGTCAAAGGTTAGGGCTTTGATTTGGGGGACGGCGGCTTTCGACATGGCTGTGGCTCCCAATAAGGTCGCAGTAAAGGTGCGGCGTGAGATTGCGGAAAATTTCGAGTGGAGCACGGTCATCCCCGTAACTTTTCCGCCGCGGTCTTTAGCGTGGGGTCTGCTTGAATCGCTGCTTTTGCACATTCCTTCACCCGCTTTAATACCTCCAACCGCTTGGGCTCGTCGTCAAGCCGATCCGCGCCGAAAACCTGCGCGCCTTTCGCCAGCGTTTTCGCGATCCCAAGTAAAAACTGACCTTTCGAAACTGTTACTGGGCCGGATTCGAACATCTCTACAGTATCTGCGAAATCCGGCGATCCAACTAATGCTCCGGATTGAATCACGATCCCGCGGTCGACGGTTCGGATGACAGCAGGCTCAAGGACTTTTTCAACGGGCATCGCTCCGGCCCGAATGCGGCCTACAATTGACGACTGCTGGGATGAAGCCTTTCGAAGCTTAATGTCCAACGTGACTGTGTCGCTCTCGGACGTTGCAGTCTCAAACTCGTTCAAGGCATCGAGCAGACCTAGCGTTCGCGTCCGTGCCTGCCAGCGAAAGCGATCGATGCAACTTTTGTAGGGTTGTTTCTCCCAGTCGGCCACTTTGTTGATGCCTTCCGAGCATGCGCTATCGAAATCCATACCGGTTCGCAAGAGCGCGCCGATAATCGTCACCTTGAGGGCGATCGCCCTTTCTTTGTAGACATTGTCGTCTCTTAGAAGATCGCCAAGGTAGTTGAGGGCATTGATGTGATCGCCGTCAGCAAATTCTCGGTGAACGTTTACCCAAAATGGCGTGCCTTCAGGGTTTCGAGTGCAGGCGCCCGTAGAGCACACCAGCGCCAGCACAATGTATAGAGTAGCTGGCGCGCGCATTCTTTTGATAGTATCGTCCGCTGACGGCCCGTATTCGCTCGAACGCGCGGCGCCGGCCCATTTTGGCGCGGCATGCTCGCAACGACGAATTTGACGTCGCCAATTCAACCGTCACGACTGTAAATAAAGTCGAATCAAGTGCGGATAGATACTCAAAACGGCATTTCTAGCAATAGTCCTAGTGGTGCCGGTCGATGTGCTGGAATACACTCTTCCTGTAGTCACTTTCAGGAGATATTCAACCAAACATGACCCCGTTTCTCATTGGAACCGTTCTGATTCTTATCCCGGCACTGGTGGTGAGGCTTCTTACGCCGACGCAGTCCTAGCTGCGGTCGGTGCCATATTCTCCCCCTGGTGCCCATTGCCCGATTCTGGCCGGCTAGTGTGTTAAGTAATTGACCACACTAGCCGGCCTTTTCTATAATTAGAGGTAGTCCACCGAGGACACGCCCGTCACACGTTGTGGAGACGATAGGCCTACTTGGTTTCCTGAGGAGTTTAGTCTTATGTATGCGGTCATAGAAACCGGTGGGAAGCAGTACGCAGTTTCGAAGAAATTCGAGTTGAGAAGCTGGCCGGTGAGGTTGGCGATTCGATTCAATTTGAAAAGGTCATCGCCGTATCCGACGACGAGGGCAAGTTGACCGCCGGCGGCGACGTCGCCGCGACCGTGGCCGGCAAGATCTCCGATCAAGGGCGGGCCAAGAAGATCAACGTCTTCAAGTTCAAGCGGCGCAAAATGTATCGCCGCCACATCGGTCACCGTCAGCCTTTCACGCAGGTGAAAATCGAGTCGATCAACGTTTAGTCGGCTGACAATTCGGAGTCACAGCAATGGCACACAAAAAAGGTCAAGGAACATCTAGGAACGGGCGTGAGTCCGACTCGAAACGGCTGGGCGTCAAACGCTTCGCGGGCCAAACCGTTACAGGCGGCAGCATTTTAGTGCGGCAACGCGGAACCCGTTTTCGGCCAGGTGTCAATGTCGGCCGTGGCAAGGATGACACGCTCTTCGCGAAGATTGACGGAATTGTGGAATTCCGCAACCGTGGCCAAATGGGTCGCGAAATTCACGTGAACCCCGTGCCGACGGTCTAACAGGCTACCGCGGCTTCAGGGCGGCCTGCTTGCTCGTCCCATCTGTTTCTCAACCCCCGAACGACGCATATCGCTCACGCGCTCAACACCTGAGGCGTAGTACCGTCAAAAGATCATGAGTCGCTTTCTGGTCCCGATCTTAGCCGTCGCACTCCTCGCTATCTCTTGTGGCGACGAACCGGGTTCCGGAGACTTCCTCTCAGAGAATGCAGAGCGCGAGGGAGTCGAAGTCACTGAGACCGGATTGCAGTACGAGATCGTTCGGCAGGGCACGGGCAGAAAGCCTACGCTCGCGGACAACGTGAAAGTCCACTACGAAGGAAAGCTTGTCGACGGCACCGTGTTCGATTCGTCTTACCAACGCGGCGAGCCGATCACCTTTCCGCTGTCGAGAGTGGTTTGCGGGCTGGAAAGAGGGCCTACAGCTAATGCCAGTGGGATCAGAGTACAACCTCTACGTCCCAGCCGAGCTAGGCTATGGCGAGCGGGCAATGGGCGCGATCCCGTCGAACTCGACACTGGTTTTTCGCGTGGAACTATTGGAGATCCAGTAGTACGCGCGCAGAAGCAATATTGTTCGCGCACGGCCTAATTGCTCTGTTCAAATGGCCCTCACGTAAACTTACTCCGGCACTACGATTTAACGTCGGTAGGCGAGTACCTTTGCGCCGGGTTGACTGCAAGTCTCCAGCCGTCAATGCCACTGACTGTACTTCCAGGTGATCGAGTTGGAGGCGCGGGACGGGATCGAACCGACGAATAAAGGTTTTGCAGACCTCTGCGTCCACTCTCGCAAGTCTCTAGGATCTAGCGCTGAAGCGACCGCAAAGCCTGGTGTTTGTACCAATTTTGTACCATTCGGGTTTCGATTGAGGCTTTCCACCTCGCTGGATTTTGAGTCCAGTGGATGGAGATTTCGAGGGTGCCGTGGGTCGTTAAATCAACGAGTTACGAGGTGCGCTGGGCGCTCAAATACCCCCGGTTGCTCTGCGAACCTTCCCAAAACCTTCCCAAAACGGGTGTGCGGAGGTGCGGCGTGAACTTATTCAGAAGCGGCCCAATCCGAGAACCCTCGTGGTTTGCCAACGGCGCTCGAAATTTCGAGTCGTCCCTCAAGCTCTATCGCACCGACAGGTTGCCGGAGCCTTTGGAGAGGTCAATGCTTGTAGTCCCGATCAAGTACATGTTGAGGGGAGCGTACGGCTGCTCAAATTGGCGAGTGATCGGGTATCTGATCTTGGATGAACTCTACGACGTCTACATTCACTTGCTGACGATTACTCCGAAGTACCGACGTGAGTTCGAGGCTAGCTTGGCCGCCGACCCCGACCCCCAACCCAACCAAGTAGAAGTAGATGAGCACAGGAGATAGGGTTTTTGCCGACCCAGACGGAAAAGGGTTGAGGGTCGTTGAAATCCTCGGAGTCGCATTGTCTGACGGCCGATGGAGCGCAGCGGTTTGGGACGGGTCGCACGTTTACAACGATCTCGAAATGGGTGAGAACCCGTGCTTAATCAGAGAGCAGAACTTCGATCGATACCCGGTCGGCCAGCTTGCCGGGCGCGATTCCGGAGCAAGTCGGATTAGGCAAGCCTAAAAATAAGTGGTTGCACAGCTAAACCATATGTGGTATATTCTGTTTCAGAGACCTCAAGACGTTGCGGGCGTCATTCCCGGCCTCTGCGGTGCCGTAAACCGCGGCCGCGCTTTCCGTAGGATCTCTGCATCCAAAACAGTCTGTTCCCTGGGGGTGGCTATTAAGCAACCTAGAGTACTCGTGTATCCAGCACGCGGTAATCACTCGACGTGCATGATTTTGATGTCCGAGGCTATCGATTGGGTCTCGAACGGATTTGCGATCTGGCGAAAGAACCGGGGGGCAATCAAGCTGACCACGAGCTTAACGGCTCTCGAGAAGGCGCGAACGAAAATGCCGATCGGGCAAGTGCTCTCGCATAGAGAGAAGAACGGGGACGGTACGCCTGGGGCGTGGAGCCACTCGGACAAATGCTGGCTTTGGGGTATTGGGGAGCCACAGATGAGCGTCAAGTCATGATTCTGAAGAAGGGTGTAAAGCTGCTCGGCATGACGCCGCAGATCGCCCTCGCAATTGGGGTCGTTGATTCGGTTTACCGCGAACACGGGAAGGACCTGGTCGTAACGAGCGTAACCGATGGGAGGCACGGAAGCGGCAGCCTACACTACAAGGGACTTGCCCTTGATTGTCGCACCCGTTTCTTTGATCGAGAGACGGCACTTATTGTTACTGACCAATGCAAAAAGCGGCTAGGCGGCGAGTTCGACATCGTCTTAGAGGACGATCACCTGCATGTCGAGTGGGACCCGCAAACACAGTAGATTTCGGCGGGCAACCCTGCCAAAAGGGAGAAAGTAGATGGGCAACGAACTAGTAGGACGACAGGCGGTGAAACTCAACGGAGCCACGATTGACTTCGTGTTCAATGATGTGCCAGACATGATGAAGAAGCCGCCGGGGCCGGGCCCTTTCCTTGAAGTTCCAGCGGGCTACAGTACACCGGAGATAGGGGAGCCACAGATTTAGGATGTGGTCACTAGCGGTCCAAGCATGGCGGGCGCTGGTGGTATTGGCCCTGATTGCAGTCGTCGCCGCGATCTACGCTGGAAGTGCCTATTCACCGCTGCCTAGGTTCAACCGCGAACTGACGGCAGCTCTCGTGTACGTCGATTCCGACGATGAACCGTGGGTGGTTGAATGGGTTCCCGAACGTGAGAAGGTGTTGGGGGTTGGATACTGGACCGTATATCGCGAAGGAACCAAGCCACCCCGGCTGCCGACCATGACGGTTTTCGATAGGAAGTCCCTCAGGGCAACATGGGCCGGGCTGACGGTTTACATGGATGAGTGCCCATAATATGGATATGACGATCGAATGGGTTGACCGAGATGGATTCGAGAGGACTGCCGACCTATCAGGCGAGAGCAACCATCCATCGGCGACGGCCATACAGGCAGCCCGCCAGGTGATAGCAAGTATCGCCAGGGTGGGGCTAGCCCCGGATGACATTCAGGCGTCAATTATTGTGCCTGGTGGGGTTAGTTTGCTGTTGGTGAGCTTACTCCTGAGAACGGCGCTGACAAACTAGACCACAGAACGGCGTTTTAAAGCCGTTCAAGGGCGGCGGAAAATTAGACCGCCCGGGTGGTCCGCTGGCATCCATTCGGTGTTTTGTGGAACACGGGAAGGATGTATCGCGTGGAGCTATATGCTCAAGTACGGCGCAGTGTCTACGTCGAAGGGCTGAGTGAACGCGAAGCCGCCAAGCGGTTTGGCTTAGCGCGGGAGACGGTGCGCAAAATGCTGCGCTACGCTGCTCCGCCGGGCTATCGGCGGAGCAAACCGGTGAGACGGCCGAAGCTCGAAGCGTTCACCGGAATCATCGATCAGATCCTGCTCGACGATCAGCAACAACCAAAGAAACAACGTCACACCGCGAAACGCATCTTCGATCGCCTACGCGAGGAGTACGATTTCAGCGGTGGCTACACGATCGTCAAGGACTACGTCCGCGAGAAGAAGCTCGGTGGACAAGAGATGTTCGTGCCACTGGCGCATCCGCCCGGCGACGCGCAGGCCGACTTCGGCGAAGCGGTTGTCGTTATCAATGGAGTCCAGCGCAAGGCGCACTTCTTGGTTGTCGATCTGCCGCACAGCGACGACGCCTTCGTTAAGGCCTTTCCCGCCGAGACGACGGAAGCCTTTTGCGAAGGACACAACGCCGCGTTTCGTTATTTCGACGGCGTGCCACGCAACATCGTCTACGACAACACGACGCTGGCGGTGGCAAGGATTCTCGGCGACGGCACGCGCAAACGTACGCGGGTGTTCAGCGAACTGCAGTCGCACTACCTGTTCGCCGATCGTTTCGGGCGTCCGGGCAAGGGCAACGACAAGGGAAAAGTCGAAGGGCTAGTGGGCTTCGCACGGCGCAATTTCATGGTGCCGATCCCGAGATTCGAGAGTTGGGAAGCCTTCAACGAACACCTCGAAGAGAAGTGCCGAGCCAACCGTGAACGGCGTTTGCGACGGCACACCGAAACCGTCGGCGAACGCTTCGAGCGCGATCGGGAAGCGCTCTTGCCCTTGGCACCGACAGCCTACGATGCCTGCGACAAACGCTCGACAAGGGTGACTTCGTTGTCGCTGGTGCGCTACGCGACAAACGATTATTCGGTGCCAACGCGTTACGGCCACCGCCAGGTCCTGATCAAAGCCTACGTGGATGAGGTAGTGATCTGTTGCGGCAGCGAAGAGATCGCCCGCCATCAGCGCAGCTATGAACGTGAAGAGTTGGTTTTCGATCCGCTGCACTACTTGGCGTTGTTGGAACGCAAGACCAACGCGCTCGATCAAGCCGCGCCGTTGGTCGGCTGGGAGTTGCCGCCGGAGTTTGCGAAGCTGCGACGACTGCTCGAATCGCGGTTGGACAAAGCGGGCAAGCGCGAGTACGTACAGGTCCTGCGACTGTTGGAGGACTTCCCCCTTGAGCACGTCGCAACGGCGGTGCGCCAAGTCTGTCTACTGGGAACGATTGGCTTTGACGCCGTCAAGCATCTACTGCTGTGCGCGATCGAGCAACGTCCGCCGAAGCTCGACTTAACGAAGTATCCCCACCTGCCGACGGCTCAGGTCGAGCAGACGTCGCCGGCATCCTATCTGGCGCTGCTAGCAGGAGCAAGCTGATGGCGAAGTCGAGAATGCTGCTGGAAACCCACCTGAAAGCGCTGCGGCTGCCGACCTTCCTGCGCGAGTACGACAAACTGGCTCGGCGCTGCGCCGCCGAAGGCTTGGACTTTCGGGACTTCCTACAGCAACTCTGCGAGCTGGAACTGGTCGATCGCGAGCAGCGGGCGACCGAGCGTCGCATCAAGGCCGCCAAGTTCCCGGTGACGAAGAGTCTCGACACGTTCGACTTCTTGGCCATACCCTCGGTGAACAAGAAGCTCGTTCTGGAGCTGGCGCGCTGTGAGTTCATCGACCGCCGTGAGAACGTCTTGGCGCTGGGGAACTCCGGCACCGGCAAAACGCATATCGCCTTGGCGCTGGGACTGGCAGCTTGTCAGAGCGGCTATCGCACACGTTTCACCACCGCCGCGGGATTGGTCCATGAACTGCTCGAAGCCCGTGACGAACGGCAACTACTACGGGTCCAGAAACAACTTGCCAAGCAGGATCTACTGATCGTCGATGAACTGGGCTATGTGCCGCTGTCGAAGACCGGGGCAGAGCTGCTGTTCGAGATCTTTTCGCAGCGCTACGAACAGGGCTCGACGTTGCTGACCTCGAACCTGCCGTTCACCGAGTGGACCGAGGTGCTGGGTTCCGAACGCATGACCGGCGCTCTGCTTGACCGGCTCACGCATCACGTCCATATCCTCGAGATGAACGGCGACAGCTACCGCCTCAAGCAAAGCAAAAAGAAGCGCCCGCGCTCTTCAAACTGACCCGCCGGCCGCTCGCGCCGGTTTGCGTGGGCCGTCTTCCACTACGCCTGGGCCGCCCTAAAGGGCGTCCTCAGGCTCCGTTCCAGCCGTCCCACGCAAACCGCTGGATCCCCGCCAACTGGTCTATTTTTGCTCCGCCGAAGCGGTCTACATTTACTCCGCCCTTGACACTATCACCATTGAGATTCCTTTCGATCAGTTAGCCGGAGCAAGTGGCCCCCCCGCGCCAATCGAGATTGTTGTCGATGTTGGCGGCATTCGATCTAACACGGTCTCCCTCGAGCTAAAGCGGTTCGCGCCCGCGATGTATATGTCTGGTGACCTAGGAGATTTTCGGCGAGTGACTCCCCAGGAGGATATTTCGCTAGCGAACCGCGCTGTGCCCGGCGAGGATCTACGAGTCCTGGCAACCGGCCTCGGAGCCACTGCTTCTCCGATCCCGCCGGGAGCGTCTGGATTCGAGCCGCTAGTAGCCGAGCCGAAGATCTTGATCCACGGCTTGGCTGGGGAACAAAGAGAAGCCGAGATCATTTCGTCCTCAGGTTTCGGGCGAGGTGACTACCGTGTCGAGTTCGTACTCCCGGAAGATCTACCAAGGCCGATCGACCCAAACTATCTGTACGACGTTGAGCTCGTCATTGAGGATCAAAGCGAGGTATTCTCTAGCCCGCGAGTGAAGCTTCCGGTTGCGGTCGGCGAGCATAAAATCACCGGAGTCCTTGAAGCAGCCGGCTCCCAGCCGCTCATCTCGCCGGGGTCGATCGTCTCTGTCTTCGGCAACTTTGTGGAAACCACCGCGAGAGCAAACTCCATCCCACTAGGCGAAAACCTGAACGGCCTGTCGGTGACTTTCAACGACATTCCGGGCGCCGTGTTCGGAGCGTTCGACGGTTCATTCGACCAATCGAATGTCCAAGTGCCTTGGGGTCTCGACACGACCAACGGCAAGGTTGAAGTCAAGGTCCATTGGAAAGACGCCGTCAGCGAATTTCGGAGCGACCCGTTCGAGGTGGAAGCCGCCTTGGCCTCGCCCGCGATCTACATGTTCCCACCCGGCACAACGCAGGCAATCGTTACGAACTTCAAGCAGGAGGGGGACGGTGTGATCCCAGGTTCCTGGGCGCAACCGGCTGGCGCGGTCGATCCCATCGAGGGACAGGCGGCGGCAATCGGCGGTGTGGTGACGATTTGGGGCAACGGCCTTGGTCGTGTCAGTCCGCTCCCGGCGACAGGGAATATTCCACCCGCCGGAACAGTTCCCTTCGCGGATAAAGTGGTGCGAGTCTTCGTGGGTGGTGTGGAGGCGCAAGTCCTTGGGGCCGTTCTTCAGCCCACGAGCGTAGGCCTCAACCAGATCAATATTTTTGTTCTTGAAGGCGTAGCCCCCGGGGACGCAGTGCCGATCGTGATTGAGGTGGAATGCCCTGACGGTACTAAGCTTCGCAGCCGCGAAGATGTCACAATCGCGGTGCGATCTGCGCCATAGTGTCAGCACAGCGACAAGGACTATGGCATGCACCCCTAAGCTGAGACAGCTTAAAAATGGGACAGTTGCCGTTCGCTGAAAAAGTATAGCCTTTTCGGCGAACGTGCCGCACACTTGAAAACGGCCGGGAAAGCGGAGGCGGGCAATGCTGGAGAGCAACCCGCCAAGCAATACCCGGCTGGAAACTCAGCGAGACGATGAGCGCTCGGGGCGGGACATTCTCCCGCTCCGAGCACGACCACTGTCTCGATAGATTTCCTCATGCCTCAGAAAACTCAAACTGCGGGTTTCTGAGCTCTTCGCTCGCTGGCAACAACTGCTCGAACTCCTGCGGAGGCCGATAGCCCAACGCCGAATGCAGGCGCTTTTGGTTGTACACCGCGTCGATAAACTCCTCGATCGAAGCGCGCGCTTCGTCCATCGATTGATACGTCTGTAGGTTCACCTCCTCGCTTTTGAGCGTCTTCATAAAACTTTCCATGCGCGCATTGTCGTACGGGTTTCCTCGCCGGCTCATCGAGATCAACGCGCCGTTTTCTTCCAGCAGACTGACATAAGCCCGCGAGGTATATTGCGTGCCTTGATCGGAATGATGCACCAGCCCCGGCTTCGGACAGCGAAACTCGATCGCTTTGCGCAGCGCGTTCACTGCCAATATGGCCTCGAGGGAAGGCCCCAATTCCCAGCCCACCACGCGCCGGGAATACGAGTCCATCACGACCGCCAAGTAGACGAACGAACGGCGCATGCGCACGTAGCTGATGGCGGCCTGCCAGAGCTGATCGAGACCGTCGATCTGCAGGTTTTTGGCCCAGTTTGGGTAGATCGCGCGGTGCTGATCCGAGTCCGTCGTCAATACGTAGCGGCGCTTGCGTATCGCCAGCAGATTGTCGTTGCGCATCAGCCGCAAGACCTTCTTGTGGTTCACCGTAAAGCCCTGCCTACGCAGTTCGGCGGTCACTCGACGATAGCCGTAGCGGCGATTGGTGAGCGTAATGCGCTGCATACGGTCCCGCACTTCCAGGTTGGATTCGACAGGCTTGTCTCGCTCTAATTGCCGGTAATATCCGGCTCGGCTGACTTCTCCGAGTGCACAGGCGCGCTCGACGCTGAGTCGGCCTTCAACGCGAATTTCGTCGATGACGCTGTAGAGCCGCTCGCGTTGCGAGCGACTTCTGGAGTTTGGCCTTTCACTAGATGGGACGCGCGGTAAGCACGTTCTTGAGTTGTGAGGGATCTGAGAATGCTTGTGTCTCAAAACATTTTGAGGTATTCTTGTATCTAGTTGTTTAGCTTGTTGTGTAACTAGATTCATTTCCAAGGAGACCTCATGTCCTTCCCCACCAAACTGCAGTTGATCAAGCGCAAGGCTTCCCAACAGTTCTACGTCAACTTCCCCTCCGCTAGCGCTCAGATGCTCGACTTCCAGCCCGGCGAACAGCTCGAATGGATCCTGCTCGACCGCTCCCAACTCGTGCTCAATCGTTTGCAACCTCCGCCCGTCGAGTTGAAAAAAAACTCCCGATCGAGTCGTCGACACCTTCTCCCGACTCTTCGCCAAAGGCCTCAACCCCCACGCCCGACAAAGCGTGAACGACCACCTCACCCGCCTCGCTCTCGGTGCCGCCGTCTGCCTCGGCCGCTCCACCATCACCGGCCTGCTACATGCCTCCGGCGAGAGCTTTCAGGACTGGAGCGCCGGCTACCGCCTGTTCTCGCAACAACGCGTCGAGCCGCAACGCCTGCTCGATGCCTCGCGCCGCGAGGTGCTCGCTCGCTTGCCGCCCGAGGCTCCCTTGGTCGTCGCCATCGACGATACACTGCTCGCCAAGTCGAGTCTCAAAACGCCCGGCGTGAGTTGGCGGCGCGATCCGCTTGGACCCAAGTTTCAGGCCAACTTGATTCTCGCGCAGCGCTTCTTGCAATTCTCGGCAGCACTGCCTCCCAGCGAGCGGCAGCAGCCGGCGCGACTCATTCCGATCGGCTTGGAACACGCGCCGACTCCGCGCCGACCGTCGAAGAAGGCCACGGACGAGGTTTGGAAACAGTACCGGCGCGAGGCTCGCAAGTGCAGCTTGACGGCCCTCGCCGCCAGGCACATCGCGCGCTTGCGCGAGGCCATGAACGCCGATCCCGGAGGCGCTGACAGAGCCTTGCACCTCGTCGTTGATGGCGCTTACACCAACCGCACGGTGTTCGGATCGTTG
This sequence comes from Bryobacterales bacterium, assembly GCA_965247305.1. Classification (GTDB taxonomy): domain Bacteria; phylum Acidobacteriota; class Terriglobia; order Bryobacterales; family UBA6623; genus CATQHP01. Next base: position 2,672,209 of record OZ252030.1, read on the forward strand.
CCCGCCGAGGTGACGTTGATCGGCTGCATTCGTTCCGACGCCAAGCTGTATCATCTGCCCCTCGAGCAGCCCGGCAAAGGCCGCAGGCGTTGTTACGGCGAACGCGCGCCGACGCCCGAGCAACTCCGCCAGGACGACAACGTGCCGTGGCAAACGGTCGAGGTTTTTGCCGCCGGCAGCCTGCACCAGTTCAAAGTGAAGACGCTCGCGCCGCTGCGTTGGCGGCCGGCGGGAGGCAAGCGGGACTTGCGTTTGGTGGTGATCGCACCGTTGGGTTATCGGCCGCGGGCGGGCTCGAAGGTGCTGTATCGCAAGCCGGCGTATTTGATTGTCAGCGATCCGAGTTTGGGGCTGGAGCAGATCGTGCGGCAGTACGTTTGGCGCTGGGAGATCGAGGTCAACTTCCGTGAGCAGAAGACGCTGTTGGGAGTCGGACAGGCGCAGGTGCGGCAGCCGGACGCGGTCGAGCGGGTCCCTCAATTTATGACGGCGGTGTATGCGCTACTGCTGTTGGCGGGCGCGAGTTGGAGCCGCCAACAGGGCGTGGACGACGCCTTGCCGCGACCGCACTGGCGACGCCGCTCGCAGCCGCAACGGCTCACCACGCAACGGCTGATCAGCCACCTGCGGGCCGAGCTTTGGGCGGACGGCGTGCAGCGGCAACATTTCTGCGGCTTGCGGAACACTTCGCAATCCAACACGAAGCTGCAGAAACTCCCAAGAGGCGCTCCGCCTGCAGCAATCTACGCTTCCGGCTAACGCCAATCCCCTATTTCCGCACCCTACCCCAAACTTCAACCCTCTTTGAACAGCCAAACTCCAGAGCCGCTCGCGTTGCGAGCGACTTGGTTCGGCATCGCCGGTTTTAAGGCGTTGAAGGCTCGTTCGAAAAAATCCAATTCCGCCGCTTGTTGACCGACTAGGCGTTCGAGTTCGGCAATGCGATCGGCGCTCGGATCGCTATCCAATTGCACAACCTCTTGTCCGGGACGCGGCCGCCCTTGACGCCGCTCAAGACCGCTGCGTCCCTCGGCGCGGTAGGTGTCGCGCCAGCGATACAACACGCTGCGCCGCACGTCCAACTCACCGCTCAATTTGACGACGTTCTCACCGCGAAGCATGCGGCTTACCGCCAATTCCTTGAACTCAACTTCATACGAGCGCTGCTTCCTCGCAACCCTATCTTTTCTCTCTCTCATCGGGGACTCCTTTTCCATTCACTGAAAATTGTCCCACTTTCATCTGTCTCAGTTTTGGGGTGCACTCCACTAAGTCCAATGTAGCCAGCTCACTAGCGTCTACGGGCCGCTTACTGCCAAGATCGAGCTTCACAACGGTAAACGGCGGTGGGCGGCCGGATCCCGCCTTGTCTGCAAGGGTCATTTCAGCTTGATAGTCTGGGGTGGTTGAGCGTCCCGTCAGTTCGTGGTGAAAACAAACGTTGCCACAAACTCTCTATCCAGAGCCCTCCAAATCCCCCGCCAAATGGCTCTAACGCCCTGTTTAAGGGCCTCCGGGCGATTTTGGAGTGCCATCAGGTGGGTGGGAAATAAATTTTCAGTGGCGATCGCTCGAACGGTCAAATTGACGGTTTCGGAACGATTCCAATGGGTGACCGGCTGGTGGCGGAAACTCGGTGAAAGGAGATTTCACGCCATCCAACCACCGGAGACTGCCATCCTTCTCGTTTTAAGGGACGTAATCCCCTTCGCGACGTGCGGATCACCGGCGGGGTCTGGGCCGAGTCCCTCGCAAGAATGCGTGGGCCGGACATTTGTGTTTCAATCTCAAGCATGTTCGCTCGTCTCATTTTCTGTTCCGCTCTATTTGCCTCCGCTGCCGTCACTCAGGAGCAGAGAGTCTTCTACTACCCCAAGCCAGTCCAACAGACGCAGTACCGGGCGCCGATGAAGCCCGTCACCCGGCTCGACGACCTTAAGGCCAAGAATCACGGTCGAACAAACTGGCGCGAGAAGATCATCGACGACGGCAACTCGCTCGCCTACATGATTCGCGAAGCTCCAGGATCGAAATACGAGCGCCACCTATATCCCGACTCGCCCGCTTGGTGGACCGTTCTCGAGGGGCGTATCCGTTTCGAGATCGAAAAGCCGGAAGGAGGCTTCGAGACGTTTGAGGCGACTCGCGGCTCCTACGTGTTCGCCCCGGAGCGTCTGCTGCACTCGCTTGAAGTTGTCGGCGATGAGCCGGCAATCCGTTTTGAGGTGACTCTATACGCCGCAACGCCGGTGTTCGAGCAGAAGCCGGTCGATGTCGACGGCACATCGATCGAATACATTCCTGTTCGCTTGAGCACCGGCCCGAATCCGCTCGATGTTCCCGCACCGGACGTCGAGCCGTGGCTCTCGCATGTCAATATCTATGAGTTAGCGAAGCAGCACGAAGGCGAGCCGCGGTGGAGCCGTCCCGCCATGCGCAAGAACCGCCTCCGTGGCAACTTCATCTGCGGGCAAGCCAGCAGCGAACGGTCGCTAACACCCGGCTATCGCGGACATTTTCACTCGGACTTTGCCGAGTTCTGGGTGGTCATGCTTGGTGAGTTGCGATGGATTTTTGAGGGAGACGTCGCAAGCGCCGTATACGCTAAACAAGGCGACATAGTCTACGCCCCTGCGAAGACCTTTCACATCCCGCAGTTCTGGGGAGAGGAAAGTCTGAACTGTCGGTTGACCAGCAGTACCTTTCCAAGCGCGAACCATATTTTCGATTCAGACCACTAGCTCAGGCAGTTACCCACTCCAGATGCCCGGAGCCGGACGCGCCGGCTCTCATACATTGGAAGCTCGGTACAATGAGATTTCCCAACAGTAGATACACGATCCGGCCTAGGCCGCTGATTCGAAGGAGCTTAAGCTATCCGCGTTCCAGGGACTTTTTGGGCCAGATAACCGCTTCGCTGTTTGAAACGATTGCGGTGCGACTTCGGATCGCCCGTAGATCTGATCCTTCTCCGATATTCGGTACGCAACACAATTGCCCCATGAACTGTGCTGTCGCCACGAGCTGCTCGGTGATCTGATACCATCGCAGCGGCTAGGAAAGGAGTATCGCTGTCGATACGCGCATTGCCGGTGACGGTCAGGCATGCGTCATGCTACGTCGAGAACAGCGAGCTGAGTACTCCGTCGACGTCTGAGAGATCATTGAAAACTGAAACGTCCGGGTTATGGCTGCCACAGCCGTCCTGCCGTATTCCGTTTGAAGGAGAGACAACAACGTGCGGTTCCGCCTCATTCTCACAGCCCTCGTGCTCCTGTTGCCTGCAAGCAACATACTTGCGCAAGACCGATTGAAAGCGTTAATCATCGATGGTCAGAGCAATCACGATGTCTGGCCGAAAACAAGCGCGATGATGAAGCAGTACCTCGAATCGACGGGGTTGTTCACAGTCGACGTACAACGTACGGCCCTCATTTGGTCACCGAACGAACAACGAACGAGTGATCTGATCAATAGCTATTCGGTGCCTGGCGGAGCGAAGCTGACGTTCACATCCGAGCCGACAACAGATCCGAACTTCAAGCCAGACTTCTCGAAGTATCGACTGGTCGTATCTAACTTTGGCTGGAGGGCAGCCCCTTGGCCGAAAGAAACTCAACGTGCGTTTGAGGCCTACATCAAGAACGGTGGTGGGCTGGTGATTGTTCACGCCGCTAACAATTCCTTCGGTGATTGGAGCGCGTACAATCGGATCATCGGGCTCGGAGGGTGGGGAGGTCGTAGCGAAAAACACGGCCCATATGTCTACTTTGATGATGCCGGCGAGGTAGTTCGAGACTCATCGGTGGGGATAGGCGGATCACACGGGCCACAGCATCCCTTCGAGATCGTCGTGCGCGACGATTCACACCCGATTACCAAAGGCATGCCGTGGACCTGGTTGCATGTGCAAGACGAACTGTATGATCGACTCCGCGGCCCTGCCGAGAACATGCACATCCTGGCCACAGCCTACTCGCGTGCGGACAAGGAAGGCAGCGGGCGCCATGAGCCTATGATGCTCACGGTGAACTACGGAAAGGGACGGGTCTTTCACACTCCGATGGGGCATGGTGACTATTCACAAGAATGCGTTGGGTTCATTGTTACCTTTCAGCGGGGTGCGGAATGGGCGGCCACGGGCAAGGTAACGCGAACATCAATCCCTGACGATTTCCCTACGGCCGAAAAGGTGGGCCAACGCAGTTTCGGTGTACCCAAGTAGTTCGAACATGCGCCTGGGAATCGGAGGGAGTCGCATTGCGAATCACCTGGACAAAGGTCCCCGATGCTAAACCGTGCAGCGCTGCCGATCGCGCTGGGGAAAATGTGACTAGTGTCCTGTATCTAAAGTTCGCGTAATATTAAACAGGTTGTTGTCGCCATGTCTATATGGGGAAGACGACGACAACTGGTCCTCAATTGAAACCGCTCAAGCTCAACCCGGCCGAGCGCGAGAGCCTGCAAAGTTGGGCGCGACGGCGCAAGTCCGCGCAGGCTCTTGCCCAACGCGCCAGGGCCATTCTGCTCGCCGCCGACGGACTCAACAATACCGTCGTCGCCGCCCAACTCGGCTGGGCCCGCCGTACCGTTGGCAAATGGCGCCAGCGCTTCCTCGACAAAGGCCTCGACGGGCTGCTCGACGAACCGCGTCCCGGCACGCCGCGGCGCGTCAGCGATGACGAGGTCGAACGCGTCATCACGCTCACTCTGGAATCGACGCCCCCCGACGCCACGCATTGGTCAACACGCTCGATGGCCAAGACCTGTGGCTTGAGTCACTCCAGCGTGCAGCGCATCTGGAAGGCCTTCGCGCTGCAACCCCATCGCAGCGAAACTTTCAAGCTCTCGCAAGATCCGTTGTTCGTCGAGAAGGTGCGCGACATCGTCGGTCTGTATCTCAACCCGCCCCAGCGGGCGTTGGTGCTGTCGGTTGACGAGAAGTCTCAGATCCAAGCCCTGGACCGCACGCAGCCGCTGCTGCCGCTGCGTCCCGGACAAATCGAGCGCCGCACGCACGACTACAAGCGCCACGGGACGACCTCGCTGTTTGCCGCGTTGGATGTCAAGACCGGCCATGTGATCGGCGAGTGTCATCGCCGTCATCGCGCGGTCGAGTTTCGCAAGTTTCTCGACACCATCGACCAGGCGGTCCCCGACTCGCTCGAGATCCACTTGATCCTCGACAACTACGGAACCCACAAGACCCAGATTATTCAGCGTTGGCTGGCCAAACGGCCGCGCTACCATCTGCACTTCACGCCGACCAGCGCGTCTTGGATCAACCTTGTCGAGCGTTGGTTCGCCACTCTGACCCAGAAGCAGATTCGCCGCGGCGTACATCGCAGCACAGCGGAGTTGGAACGCGCCATCGAGGATTACATCCAACTCAGCAACGCCGACTCCAAGCCGTTCGTCTGGTCCAAAACCGCCGACCAAATCTTCGCTTCCCTCGCCCGCTTTTGTAATCGAACTTTAGAGACAGGACACTAGCTTCTACCGCTCAAGCCAGGTTAGCCGGCTTGATATCGCGATGAACGACCCCCTTCGAGTGCGCCGCCGCTAGGCCGCCAGCGAACTGCGTCGCCAGACTTAGGGCTCGATTGGGTTCAAACGGACCATCTTATCGGCGGCTATCATTTCGGCGGCTAGAGCGCCATATGCGTTCGGCGAAAGCAAACCCGGACTCAGCCACGCCATTTTCCGCAGCTTCGCTTTGGCTGCGCAGCCCACGTGAGAATCGTTCTCAGTCACTAGCTTGCGAGCGGTGAGAACAGGCACTCCGCGTTGGTTCCGCGACGGCCAATCGCAGACAGGTCGGAACCTCAACCCAACGGGATATTTCAACAGTAAAGTGCCGAATTGGATCTAACCCAATTGATTTGATCGGCTTAGAGGATATGCTTGTCTCAGGTTCGGTCATCCAAGTTTCTGACCACGCCGGCTTGCGGTCGTGCTATTCTGCCGCCTGTGTTCGTGGGTCACTTTGGCGTTGGGCTGGCTGCGAAGACGGTCGCTCCTCGGGCGCCGCTGGGCTGGCTGATTGCAGCGCCCTTGCTTCTCGACCTTCTTTGGCCAGTGTTTCTGCTCTCGGGCTGGGAGTCGGTAGCGATTGATCCGAGCGCCACGGTCGTCACACCATTCGATTTTATTGATTACCCAATCTCGCACAGCCTGCTCTCAGCCACGGGCGGGGGGGTGCTCGCAGCGATGATCTTCTGGGCGCTGTTTCGATATCGCACGGGCGTACTGTCCCAAAACCCGAACGTGCCCCAAGTCGTTCTCTTGGAGGGATTTGCGGTTCAAGTAGAACCGCCGTGGAAGGCCACCAAGTGGGACGCTTCGTCGACACGTAACATGTTACGCCACCGAGGTGACGTCCAGTTCGCCCGTCTCCCCCTCGGTCTGGCGCACTCCCAAGTTCCACAACGAGAACAACTTGAGCTGTGTTCGAGTTTTGGGACACTAGTGCGTCCAGCGAAGGCTGGCATGTCCAGCGGGGAGATCGGGGGAGATCGGGGACACTCAGGAGATCGAGGAGATCGGGGGACAGGGAGATCGGGGACACTCACGTAACCTCGCAATGGCATGCACCCCTAAGCTGAGACAGCTTAAAAATGGGACAGTTGCCGTTCGCTGAAAAAGTATAGCCTTTTCGGCGAACGTGCCGCACACTTGAAAACGGCCGGGAAAGCGGAGGCGGGCAATGCTGGAGAGCAACCCGCCAAGCAATACCCGGCTGGAAACTCAGCGAGACGATGAGCGCTCGGGGCGGGACATTCTCCCGTCCCGAGTGCGACCACTGTCTCGATAGATTTCCTCATGCCTCAGAAAACTCAAACTGCGGATTTCTGAGCTCTTCGCTCGACGGCAACAACTGCTCGAACTCCTGCGGAGGCCGCTAGCCCAGCGCCGAATGCAGGCGCTTTTGGTTGTACACCGCGTCGATAAATTCCTCGATCGAAGCGCGCGCTTCGTCCATCGATTGATACGTCTGTAGGTTCACCTCCTCGCTTTTGAGCGTCTTCATAAAACTTTCCATGCGCGCCTTGTCGTACGGGTTTCCTCGCCGGCTCATCGAAATCAGTGCGCCATGTTCTTCCAATAAGTTCACGTATGCCCGTGAGGCATACTGCGCGCCTTGATCGGAATGATGTATCAGTCCCGGCTTCGGTCGCCGTAACTCGATCGCTTTGCGCAACGCATTCACCGCCAATACAGCTTCTAACGACGATCCCAATTCCCAACCAATCACGCGCCGCGAATCCGAGTCCATCACGACCGCCAGGTAGACGAACGAGCGGCGCATGCGCACGTAGCTGATGTCGGACTGCCAGAGCTGATTGAGTCCGTCGATTTGCAGTGAGTTAGCCCAGTTTGGGTATACCGCGCGATGCTGATCCGAGTCTGTCGTCAGCACGTAACGGCGCTTGCGAATCGCCAACAGATTGTCGTTGCGCATCAAGCGCAAGACCTTTTTGTGGTTTACGGTGAAGCCTTGGCGGCGCAGTTCGGCTGTCACCCGACGGTAGCCGTAGCGGCGATTGGTGAGCGTAATGCGCTGCATACGGTCCCGCACTTCCAGGTTGGATTCGACAGGCTTGTCTCGCTCTAATTGCCGGTAATATCCGGCTCGGCTGACTTCTCCGAGTGCACAGGCGCGCTCGACGCTGAGTCGGCCTTCAACGCGAATTTCGTCGATGACGCTGTAGAGCCGCTCGCGTTGCGAGCGACTTGGTTCGGCATCGCCGGTTTTAAGGCGTTGAAGGCTCGTTCGAAAAAATCCAATTCCGCCGCTTGTTGACCGACTAGGCGTTCGAGTTCGGCAATGCGATCGGCGCTCGGATCGCTATCCAATTGCACAACCTCTTGTCCGGGACGCGGCCGCCCTTGACGCCGCTCAAGACCGCTGCGTCCCTCGGCGCGGTAGGTGTCGCGCCAGCGATACAACACGCTGCGCCGCACGTCCAACTCACCGCTCAATTTGACGACGTTCTCACCGCGAAGCATGCGGCTTACCGCCAATTCCTTGAACTCAACTTCATACGAGCGCTGCTTCCTCGCAACCCTATCTTTTCTCTCTCTCATCGGGGACTCCTTTTCCATTCACTGAAAATTGTCCCACTTTCATCTGTCTCAGTTTTGGGGTTCACTCCAGTCTCGCAACGGTCAAGGCGGAACACACCCAACCGGTCGTCCCGTGATTTTGAAATTTCTTTTGTCTTTGAAATCAGTAACTTAGCGATACGGTCGGCCGAAAACTGGACACACCGGCCTTACACTATATCTGGAGGATACCGAAAGCTCTACAAGGAGGCTCGAAATTTAGAGAAAACTCTGCCAAATCCAGCCAAATCCGGACATTTCCGGACATTTTGATATGACGGCCAGGCTGCGCCCGGGCGGCTCAGCCCAAAAATCCCGTTAAACGGGTCTTATTCTGGAACGGCGGACCGCGAAGTGAGGGTTGTGCATGCACGGCGACGAGCCCGCGCCTCTCAGTGCGCCCCGAGGGCGCGGATCAGCAGTGGGGGAGGGAGGCACGCAGGTAAGAGGTGGTAAGCATGGTAGCTGACGAGCGGTCTAGGCGGGCGAGCGGGTGGGCTGAAGCCTCGTGACAAAGCCGGCATAGGGCCGGTGAGCGAGTGGGCAGGCGGTAACGCGAGTGAAGCTTGAGCAGGCCTCGCAAGTGAAGTTGTGGACGCCGACCTCTCTGCGATTGAGGGCAGGCCGCGCCAATCGGGAAGCGAGCAACGCGAGCACCGCTTGGGTCCGCCGGGGTAGGGAGCATCGCATGGCAAGAAGGTGATACGGGGAATCGGGGGAGGTCCCGAGCGGAGGAGGTCGCGCCTCCAAGGTCGTCTTTCAGGGCGGCGGCCGCGGCGGGGAATCGGACAGGGTGATGGCAGCGGAGAAGCTGGGTAAGGCCGGCGGAGCAAAGCGCCCTGACTTCCGGCGTGCTTGTTCAACAACGAGAGGACGAGGTGATTGGCGATGAGTCTGACAACACCAGAAAAGATCCGGAAATTGCAACGCGAGCTGTATCGAAAGGCGCAGCAGGAGCCCAGTTTCCGCTTCGATCAGCTCTACGACAAGATATGGCGCGAAGACATTCTCGCTGACGCCTACGCGGTGGCAAGAGCCAACGGCGGGGCGGCGGGCGTGGAGAGGGAAACGTTCGAGCAAATCGAGACGGCGGGCCGAGAGGAGTGGTTGCAAGGCCTGCAAGAAGAAATACGCACGAAGACCTATCGGCCCCAGCCGGTGCGGCGGGTAACCATCCCAAAGCCCGCTGGTGGTGAGCGGCCACTCGGTATCCCGACCGTTCGGGACCGGGTGGCCTGCGCTAGCTCTAAACGGGGCCGCCGCCAAGCTGGTATTGGAGCCGATCTTTGAGGCGGACCGCGACCCGGAAACCGATGGTTACCGACCGAAGCGGAGCGCGTTGGACGCGCTCCAGAGAGTGCACAAGTTGTTGTTTGAAGGCTACACCGCAGTAGTCGAGGGTGCTTTGTCCAAGTACTTGGATACGATTCCTACGCCCGAGTTGATGCGATGCGTCACGAGGCGGGTGTGCGACCGCTGGGTTTTGAAGCTGATCAAAATGTGGCTGCGAGTCCCGGTGGAAGAGCGGAATGGAAACGGGAAACGACGCATGACGGGCGGCCAGGGGACGAAGCGCGGTACGCCGCAAGGCGGAGTGGTGACTCCCTTGTTGGCCAATATGTACATGAACCGTTTTCTGAAGCATTGGAGAATGCAGGGAAAGGAAGAAGAGTTCCGAGCCGTGGTGGATACTTATGCCGACGACTTTGTGATCCTTAGCCGCGCAAAAGCGGCGCAGGCATTGCCGTGGACGGAGCAAGTGCTGACGCGGATTGGGCTGACCCTGAACCCGGCGAAGACGCGATGGGTAAGAGCCAAGAGCGAGAGCTTTGATTTTCTGGCGATATCCGTTTGGAGTGCACCGTTATCGCAAGGATGGCCATTGGTATTTAGGTGCAAGTCCGTCAAGAAAGAGTGTCGGGCGGCTCAAGCAGAAAGTGCGCGAGCAGCTGAGGCCGAGCAATGTGGGGACCTGGAACGAAGTACGCGACCGGCTGAACCGCAGTTAGCGGGGTTGGACAAACTACTTTAGCTAGGGGACGCGCACGCAGGCCTACCGCGCGGTGGACAACTATGTCGACGAGCGGGTGCGAGGATTTTTGCGGCGGCGGCACAAGGTGCAATCGCGAGGCAGGCGTCGATATTCCGACGAGGTTGTGTTTGGCAAGAGGGGCGTAGTGCGCCTGCGCTGGGTGCAACTGGGGCGGCCGCCCGCGACAGCTGACAGCTGAAGCCGGTCGGAAAGCCGGATGCGGGAAAACCGCACGTCCGGTTTGACGAGCGGGGACGGGAAACGGAGCCAAGGCGGGAACTGAGGCACCGCCGCAAGCGAAAGTAGCCGGAAACAGCAACTCCTCGCAACCTAAAGTCAGCGCGCTCGTCCTCGACTCTACCCACCTGGCGGGCGAAAGTGCGTGAGAGGTGGGTCAATACTTCGTTGCGCTCGATCGCGAGTGCTCGACGTACTGTCAAGTACGCCTCCGCGCGCCGACCGTCGCCCGCCTCGTATTGACGCACCTCTCACGCACTTTCGCCGTCAGGTGGTGAGAAATGCGGGCTAACAATCCGCGGGCTTCTAACTCAGCTTGCTGCCACGAGCGTCGGCTAAGATTCCACGAAGTAGCTCGATTCCGTCTTGATCGAAATAGCGCTTGGGCAGAACGTATTGCTCCTCAGGCGATGGTGAAAGCAGGAAACTGCGCCGAGTTTCTGTCGAGTCCCAGAGGTCATCCCACGACATCCAGCCGTTGTGCTTTCCGACAGTTGCTTCGAGCCCGCTCGGACATACGTGGTAGTGCAGCCGCAAGGGCTCCCCGCCCCGACGGCGAAAATCCATCTGGGTAATTCGCGCCACGAATCCAACCGCGAGCAGCGCGCCAGCCACAAGCGTGGCTAATACCCAAAGCAGCCACTGAGCGCCGAAAAACCAGATGGCAAGACCCGTCAAGCTCACGACCACGGCATAGACGATGAGCCCGGTGCGAGCTCGCTTTGCGAACAGCGTCAGAGCTGCGAGAAACGCATCGCCGAAACCGACGACCGCATCAATGTCGAGAGTTTCAGATTTCTTGTGAAGATCGTACGCCACCTAATCCGCCATCTTAGCGCCCCGCCCAATTCGTCTGTACTCATCCATCTCGGGCCTGCGGCGCACTTGATCGATGCGAAGAGAAGGCCGAAAACCGTCTCGTCGCGGAGACTGTGATGACAATGCGAGGCCTCGCCCCGCAATCCTGCGGGATTTACACATAATTTATCATTCCTCTCTTGCGGACACAGCTTGGCCGTCGAAATGTCCGGAAATGTCCGGATTTGTCCGGTTTTCTCTAAAAATCGCCGGGTGGGTGTGACCGGCCAAACTTAACACTGTATTTCGGCTAATGCTATTGTGCGGGACGAGCAACTCCTCGCGCGAGCATCTAACTAAGTCGATCCCCAGGTCGCATCATGAATTCCGCCCATTGGCCGGATTTGGCAGGGTTTCCTGTAAATTTTCGAGCCTCCTTGCAGTGCTTTTCGCACCTTCCACGAATAGTATAAGGCCCGTGTATCCGGTTTTCGGCTGACCGTATCGCTAGGTTGCTAATTGCAAAGGCAAATGAAATTTCAAAATCGCAGGACGGTCGATTAGGCGGCTTCGGCCTCGGCCGTTGCGAGACTCAATCGCCCTGTGTTATGAACATCGAGATCGCTGTAAGTTGTTGATCGTATTAACGTTTAGTGGAGTGAACCCCAAAACTGAGACAGATGAAAGTGGGACAATTTTCAGTGAATGGAAAAGGAGTCCCCGATGAGAGAGAGAAAAGATAGGGTTGCGAGGAAGCAGCGCTCGTATGAAGTTGAGTTCAAGGAATTGGCGGTAAGCCGCATGCTTCGCGGTGAGAACGTCGTCAAATTGAGCGGTGAGTTGGACGTGCGGCGCAGCGTGTTGTATCGCTGGCGCGACACCTACCGCGCCGAGGGACGCAGCGGTCTTGAGCGGCGTCAAGGGCGGCCGCGTCCCGGACAAGAGGTTGTGCAATTGGATAGCGATCCGAGCGCCGATCGCATTGCCGAACTCGAACGCCTAGTCGGTCAACAAGCGGCGGAATTGGATTTTTTCGAACGAGCCTTCAACGCCTTAAAACCGGCGATGCCGAACCAAGTCGCTCGCAACGCGAGCGGCTCTACAGCGTCATCGACGAAACCCGCGTTGAAGGCCGACTCAGCGTCGAGCGCGCCTGTGCACTCGGAGAAGTCAGCCGAGCCGGATATTACCGGCAATTAGAGCGAGACAAGCCTGTCGAATCCAACCTGGAAGTGCGGGACCGTATGCAACGCATTACGCTCGCAAATCGCCGCTACGGCTATCGTCGAGTGACCGCCGAACTGCGTAGGCAGGGCTTTACGGTGAACCACAAGAAGGTCTTGCGGCTGATGCGCAACGACAATCTGCTGGCGATACGCAAGCGCCGCTACGTATTGACGACGGACTCGGATCAGCACCGCGCGATCTACCCAAACTGGGCCAAAAACCTGCAGATCGACGGTCTCGATCAGCTCTGGCAGGCCGCCATCAGCTACGTGCGCATGCGCCGTTCGTTCGTCTACTTGGCGGTCGTGATGGACTCGTATTCCCGGCGCGTGGTGGGCTGGGAATTGGGGCCTTCCCTCGAGGCCATATTGGCAGTGAACGCGCTGCGCAAAGCGATCGAGTTTCGCTGTCCGAAGCCGGGGCTGGTGCATCATTCCGATCAAGGCACGCAATATACCTCGCGGGCTTATGTCAGTCTGCTGGAAGAAAACGGCGCGTTGATCTCGATGAGCCGGCGAGGAAACCCGTACGACAATGCGCGCATGGAAAGTTTTATGAAGACGCTCAAAAGCGAGGAGGTGAACCTACAGACGTATCAATCGATGGACGAGGCGCGCGCTTCGATCGAGGAGTTTATCGACGCGGTGTACAACCAAAAGCGCCTGCATTCGGCGTTGGGATATCGGCCTCCGCAGGAGTTCGAGCAGTTGTTGCCAGCGAGCGAAGAGCTCAGAAACCCGCAGTTTGAGTTTTCTGAGGCATGAGGAAATCTATCGAGACAGTGGTCGCACTCGGGACGGGAGAATGTCCCGCCCCGAGCGCTCATCGTCTCGCTGAGTTTCCAGCCGGGTATTGCTTGGCGGGTTGCTCTCCAGCATTGCCCGCCTCCGCTTTCCCGGCCGTTTTCAAGTGTGCGGCACGTTCGCCGAAAAGGCTATACTTTTTCAGCGAACGGCAACTGTCCCATTTTTAAGCTGTCTCAGCTTAGGGGTGCATGCCAGACTGTCCCCGAACTCTGTCCCCGAACTCTCGAACTCTCGATCTCCCGAACTCTCGATCTCCCGTGACTGTCCCCGAACTGCCCGGATCTCTCTCGGTCCCTCGAGTCGTTGACTCCATCGGGATTGGTTCGACTTTCATTCCCTGCTAGTGGCACGTAGGGACGTCGCCGTGACCGGCGGTTGCGAGCCAGTAGGCCAATCACTGCGGACTAGGATTAAAATAAGTGCTGAGTCCTAAGAGGTGAACCTCTTTGTGCGTCCTTAGCGCTGAATCAACCACGTCCGCTAACTCTTGTACATCTAGAGCGGAAATCTCGCTAGGCCAGCCGGTGTGAGCTCGACCTAGTATTTTGATCATACCCTGGGCAGATTGAGCCTGAGCCTTAGTGACCAAATGCACCTTCATCCACTTGAGATGCTGCCTCGCCTCTGGTACGCCTGAATACGCCAGCCCTTTGAGCGAACGACGCGCAAGCCGTAACCGCAAGTCGAAATCATCTTCGGCGACCCAAGGTAGTGACAGCCACGTATCAGGTTCAGCGCCGGACCGAAGAAACGCAAGGAGTTCTTTTTCGAAGCTCTCCATCTGGGCCACCTCGGAAAGAGAGGGCTCGTCGTTACGACCTAAGAGTCCTTCTCTTCGAATCGCCACTTGATGTAGCAAACAACCGAAGGCAACGGGTACGTAAGTTTTCGCTTCAACCAACAGCTCCCGTTCGTGCGACGTTGCATGGACATCTAAGTCCTCTTCGACAAAGCTTCTAAGAATATCGAATGAATTCACGTTGCCGGAAATCCCAATAGACATTAAGATATTGACGAACGAGTCAGCGAACTCTAATTGCCGAAGCAATCCGCTCAGTGTCTTCAGAGCTGACGGGCTGACGGGCTGACGGTCAGACGTTGAGCTTGGTCAAATGGTACGCCATGAATGTGGACTGTGGTCGCGAACCTAATCAATTCGTCGTCGGACTTCGGGCTCCCGAACAGTGTTGACGCAAGAAAAAGGGTCGATACTAATGCCGCTCTGCGAGGTCCAGTCATCCAGTAGGGTTCCTTTGAGTAACTACGAGCCAGCCAAAGTTAAAGTTTAGACGAAAACCCTACCGTCCGTCTATACCAATCTTTCGGATGCAGATGACTATACAATTTCCATATAGTCATACACTTGATTAACAACTCCTCGCACGGACTGCCAAGTAAATCGGCTTACGTGCTTCAGATCATGAGACGACGAGAGAAAAAGCCCATCGCCGAGAAAGAGCTTGTGGCGATCGCGCGAGCTAGATTTGCGTCGCTAGAGGCGGGCGATAGTCTCCAATCTATTCTCACTCTAGCAGAGCGTTTCGATCGATCCCCCGCTGTCATCTCAAGGTCTATCGGAGCCGCGTTTAGACGGGGTCTCGTTCGTATCGAAGAGGTGCAGTCACCGGGCGGTGCTCGCCGAGTACCTGGGCTCGAAAAACAGCTCAAGATCATATATCCGTCACTTCACGTGGCGATTGTCGCCGACAGCGCAACCGGGAATCATCGACAGGCTGGAAATTACACTGCTTCAAATCTTCTCGCTGACACAGTAGCCGTTGTAATTCACGAGACCGGGCTGCTCCGCAACCGGGACATTATTTCGTTAGGAACAAGCGAGATAGTTCTTGAAATGTTCCGGTCGCTTGAGAAGTTTAGTCGATTGCCTGTCGCCGACGTCGTCGTTATCTCTCTGCCGGGCGTGCCAGACTTCGTGTCTACCAAGGGCCCCTCGGGGGGCGGGGCCAACGCAGACATGAGTGCTGCAGCCCTTGCCGGTTGTTTAAGCCACAACGTTGTGATTGAGTACTGCTCAAAGTCGATCTTCCAACTGGCCGAACACAAGCGAGATGCCAAGTACAGCGCTGACTTGTGTATTGCTGGAGTCTCTGCACTCACGCCAGGAAGCCGTCTGTTTGAATTCTCAGCTTCCAACACAGTTGGGTTCCCAGCCTATTCTGCGCTGTCGTGTCAAGGCCGGATGAAAAATCCCGTTTTCGCCGGTTGAAAATTCCCCACCCTGGTTGCGGTGGTGGTTTTGTGGACCACCACCGTGTTGCTAAGCATGGAGCTAGCCGGGGAAGCGGAGGCGGGCAATGCTGGAGAGCAACCCGCCAAGGAATACCCGGCCGCAAACTCAGCGAGACGATGAGTGCCGGGAGCGGCGGCCGAGATCGCTCCCGGCTTCTTTTCCGCTGCCCAACGCCCATCGGATCGATAGATTTGCCCATGCCTGAAAAAACTCATCTTCCACTTCCCCCGCTCTTGCGACCAGGGCTCGCCGCGTCAGCCGCATCGACCGTCGGCCGTTCGCCGGACTGATCTTCCGGCCGCGAGAGCAAACCGGCTCTTCGGCGCTCCTTCAAGCGAAAGCTCTCGCCGCGAATGTTCACCGTCGTCGAGTGATGCAACAGTCGATCCAGGATCGCCGTGGCGATGATCGGGTCGGAAAAGATCGAGCCCCAATCGGCGTAGCTCTTGTTCGAGGTCAGGATGATGCTGCCGCGTTCGTAACGCGCGCTGACGAGTTGGAAGAAGATCGTCGCCCCCAGCTCGTCGAGCGGAAGGTAACCCATCTCGTCGACGATCAGCACCTTCGGCGCGAGGTAGATGCGCATCCTTCGTTGTAGCCGTCCTTCGCGGATGGCCTTCGACAGATCGGCGATCAAGTCGTGCGCGGTGATGAAGTAGGCTCCGAAACCGGCTTGGATCGCAGCCTCGGCCAAGGCAACCGAGAGATGCGTCTTGCCAACGCCGGGTGGCCCGAGGAAGATCACGTTGGAGGCTTCGTGCACGAAGCGCAACGTGCGCAGCTCTTGGATTTGGCGCTCGTCGATCGATGGTTGAAAGTCGAAGTCGAACTGTTCGAAAGTCTTGACATAGGGCAGATGCGCGAGCTGTAGACGCGTCTTGAGATAGCGTTGTCGGCGAGCGTCGGCCTCGGCGCTGACGACGTCGAGCAGGAAGTCGGCGTAGGCCGGTTCAGCCTTGGCTGCTTGTTCAAGCAGCGCTTCCAAGCGATCGTCGATGGTCTTCAGCCCCAGTGCTTCGAGCCGTTCGTGAAGCTGTTCGATGGCGGTCACAGCGCACCTCCGGCGGCGGCGCTTTCGTAAGCCGCTAGCGGCCGCACTTCGACTTGGGGTGCGCCGGCTTGGATGTGAATGCACGTTTTTCCTCCTGGACGCTTGGCGACGTGCAGCGGAATGTCGGCATGATGCTCTTTGCGAACAACGATTTGGTGGCGGTCGTCGATCAACTCGTGAACGGCGATCCGCTCGGCTCCGCGCCATACCTCGAGCCGGCCGGCCAGTTCGCGCAACGAGACTTCGGCGCCGGCGTCTTGCCAGGGAACCGAGTAGCGGTTGGAGCGCCAGGCCACGAAGGCGTCCCGGCTCACACGCCTCGACTCGGCGTCCGCGAGGGGATACGGCGGACGCTTGTCGAGAGACTGCAAGGCGGTCTTTTCAGACTCCCAACTCTCTAACACTTGGCTGTGAGTGGTGCCGTGAACGCGCCGGTTCGAGACCTCCCAGACCCAAGCGTGCAGCTGGTTGTTGAGATCATCCAGGCTCGTCGCCGTGCGTCCGCACAGGAAGTTGCGGCGCACGTACTTGACGCCCGATTCGACCTTGCCCTTGGTCTGCGCGCGGTAAGGTTTGCAGGCCCGCGGGGTGAAGCCCCAATAGTCGGCGAAGTCCTTGAAGGTTTGATTCCACTTGAGCTCGCCGCGCTCGTCGACCCCCTCCAAGACCGTCTTCATGCGGTCGTAGAGGATCTCTTGCGGCACGCCGCCGAGTTGCCGGAAGGCTTCCTCGTGCATGCGCAGCAGCGTCGGCAGCTTCTGGTCGGTCGCCGCGGCGGCCATGATGGCCCGGCTGTGACCGAGCGTGAAGACGAAACCCCAAAGCTTGCGAGTCTTGCCGTCGGCGGTGATCTCGCCGAGATGGCCCCAATCGACCTGAGCCTGTTTGCCTGCGGGTGTTTCAAAGCGCCGCACGGCCACCGTGGTTGCGGCTTCTCGCAACGGCTGTAGGTGATCCTTGAGGATCGTATAGCCGCCCGAGTAGCCGTGTTCTCGCAGCTCACGCAACAGCACGACGGCATTCCAGACGCCGGCCTTGAGGCGGTCTTCGATAAACGGCTTGAAGCGATCCAGCTTGGACGGACGCGGCTTGCGCGGGCCGTATCTGGGCGTCGGATCGTCCTGCCTTAAGTACTTGCGAACCGTCTTGCGGTCAAATCCCGTGAGCTCGCTGATCTTGGCGAGGCTCACCCCTTGTCGAACTAATTCTTCGATTTCTTGCACATCTGAACTCCGTAACAGCGCCTTGTACCTCCTGCTTCCAGGGTCGGCTCCGACGCAAGCTACGGGTGGGGAATTTTATTCCGGCGATACGGGGATTCTTACACCGGCGCTGACAGTCGGAAGCACTACAGAGACTTCGGGCACTGCTGGAACCGACTAACCGCGGCGACATACCACTGGTCGTTGAGTGTCTAAACCAGTTGTTTGTTCTCGGTGGCCCCGAGCCACCGACCGGCGTCGGTGTCGCTGACTACAGGTCATTGCAACTGGTTGTCTCACAGGTCAACGATTTGCTCTCGAGAGCGCCTCATGACAGCGCCTCGTCGGCGCCGTGTCTCGTATTGGCTGCCGCCGGCTGGGAGTTCGCGTCGTCTATGGAACAGATATTGGCCATGAACAACCTTTCACCTCAATGGCTCTGCCTGGATCGTATTGCGGCGGAATCCGTCGTTCGATACCATGGTTATTGATCCGATTCTAGACCTCCAGGACTTCGAGCGTGTATAGTATCTGTTTTTCGAATGCTATACAACTCGGATTTGCCCATAGCGAAAGTTGCCATTTCCAAATGCTCAGACTTTTCTTGCCAATACTCTGTTTTCCGCATTACTTCGGGCAGTCTGCTGATTTTGATCCAAACTTAAGCTTCTGCGAGTACCGTATCCGCGCATGTGCGAAATCGCGGCGCGACAAGCTGTTCAGCTGGTTGACGCGAGCAGTTATAGCCCTGCTTATCCTCGGCGTCCCCTGCCTAAATGCCCAGGTAACCCACTGTCTGAAAGTTAGCATCATCGGTGATACGGTTTACTCGGACCAACGAGTACTCTCCGCGCTTCGCGAAGCTCAAATGATTCTCAGAGCCGACGAATTACCGGGCGATATCAGAGCATTGATTACCCTTAGCGCTGACTTTAGAAACTGTGTAATTGGAAACGACAGGTACTATCAGGATCAACCTTCGATAGAAACCATTCCAGGCAGAAGTCGCCTTACGACGAAACGGGCGGTACTAGCGGCTATGCAGCTTCCAGGATATGTCAAGGTCGTTACCGAGATCGATGAATGCGATCGCCCTAAGGGCCCTGGTAAGATTCTCGGATGCGCCGCGAAAGATACTTTTTTGGTAGTGTCAAGTTTGAGAACTGGTTCTGATCGTGTAGTTTGGACACACGAATATGGTCATTCCAAAGAACTCGGCCACGTCACTGACAAGTCTAACGTTATGTACGGAGAGTACGACCCGGAGGCAGCGCCTCCCGCTACCTCCATCAATCTTACGCAGTGTCACGCTTTTGTCAGGCCCCATTCCAAGAATCCAGACAGCGACAGTCTTCCGTCAATTGTGGACTACGAGACGAGCTGTCAAAATTAGCCAATTCGTAGTCAATGGCTGCGTTCTAGAAAACAGATTCTGACCCTGCTTTCAGCTGGGACTTCAGGTTCGAAATCTGAAACTTCAGCGCTTGAACCAGCTCAGTATTTCCTCGGAAACACAGTCCCCGCATCCCGGACGTATCCAGCCGAGGATCTCTTGGTCTCGCGATGTCCTTGTTGGGGACGTTGTCAGGCTGTACTGACGTAACGTCAGCCCCAGCGAGACGGAGTATAAGCATCGCGAGTTCGTACTTGGTATACCCCACAGGACCGCACCATTGGAAAATCCCAGTCGTCTGCGCCCCTCCAAGACGATTGTGGACAAGTGCGGCGCACGCTAAGGCAGCATCAGTCACGTGTATCGGGTATCTCCGAGCAAAGTTGTCGACAGTCAGCGGTCGGTTGCGATCAATCTCCTCTGTTAACTTCGAAATCGAGCAGCTGCTGGTGCTTCCGCTCTCGCCGAACAATAAACCGAGTCGAAGTATTGCAGCGTCGGTTCCGAGGTGCTTCGCCGCGTGCTCCCCAGCCAGTTTGCTGGTGCCGTAGATGTTGAGGGAGTTCGGGGACACGCACGCAACCTACGAAATCTTTATACAATCAACAACTTCCAGTGATCTCAATGTTCATAGAATGGCTGAGCGGCACAGGGTGGAATGCGCACGGCCTGTGAGACCGCGAAACAAGGGACGGGTTGCCGTTTGCTCGCCCGTTCGCTCGAACTCCGCATTCTTTCACACATTCCTTTTCCGCTCAGCCTTCCTCAATTTACGCGCTCTATTGAGAGGATCTCCCGGATCTCCGGACGAGTAGAGGCCGGCGCCGTTGGCGGATGATCAGCAGGACCCAGCTCAATGTATTCCAGAAATTTCCTTCGCCACCGCACTCCCTGATGGTCGCGCCACCGAAATTCTGGGGCTTTTTGGCGGCGCACGGGGTCTACGCTATTCCTTGGAACGCCCTTGTCCTCGCGGTCCTAAGAAGGGCGTGGCTCGGGTTTCGTTACGGTGCATCCTCAAGAGACTTGCGAATAGCCTCTAGCAGTGCGACACGATCTTGCTTTGTTTGCTGAACCCAGCGTTGATCACGACACATGCACGGTCCGTGCGCCTCTAGTTGAAAGCTGTTGCCGACCCAGATCATTGGTAGGTATTCGAAAACTTCAACGCTCGTCTGTTGGTCTGAGGTTGTGCTCAGGTGGAGCAAAAATCCACTTTAGAACTTTGCGGATTCGCCTTTGAATTCGTACTCGGAGGGCCAGAACAGGTCCGTCACCGAGTAGAGATACAGATCGTTGCTACGGCTGCTCTTTGGAAGGCTCAGATAATCCTTTAGCCAGGGGCAGCGGTCGAGTTGCGTGCGAATGGTTCCGTCATCGGGAAAGAGGTCTTGGTCGGACCCTGCACTTGCCACGAAAAAGGTTTGGAGATTTGGGAAGCTGCCCAATCGATCGGGCGAGTGGTGTGGAACTCGCTTCTGACTAAGGAATGCCTGACGAAGCGTGTCGGCGCTGACTGGATACGTCGCGCTTATCCTCTCGAACGGATCGCTTGACGCGGTGTGTTCCACCGTCTTCCACGAGGCGCACGACGAGAGTGAGAGAACGATGAGAGCGGCGGCACAGCTCAACGGTATTCCGCTATTCAGCATCGGTCACTCGAAGCGCGCGGACGTCGTTGCCGTCTCGGTATGCGAAGAACTCGTCCGTCAAAAAGGCGACTTGGCTCCTGTTGTATTGCGGCAGCGACTTGCGGAACACCTCGGAGCCGTCGGATGTCCTGATGACATACACGGCGTCGGGCATCGAGAACGAGTATCGGCCGTCGATGCTGAGAGCGACGTAGCTTCCGGTTGGGGCGACCGCCGCGGATTGGATGCCATAGCCGCGCGGCAGTTGATGTGTGCCGGCACCGGAGGGCAGCGACCACTCCAGGCGATAGGGCTCATCGTCTCTATATGCATCCCATGCAACCCAACCCTCTTCGAGGTGGCGCACGGTTCCCGCCCAGGCCTTTAGGCCGGGGGGATTCCACGGTCCCCAACGCACACTGCCGTCTCGGCCTAGGGTGAGAAACTCTTCTTCGTTGCGCGCAACCGTCAACTAGTCCCGCGGTGCGTCGAAATGCACCAGGCGGAAGTTTGCCGGCGAGAATTGTTGCAAGTCGATCTCGGAGATTTCGTTTGTCGAGAGATCGGAAATCACGATTTCTGGCCGCGTGCGATTGGGTGCCTCCGGCACTCTAGCTACCCAGGCTACGCGCTCGCCGTCGGATGAGAGCATCGGCTGCGAATGGCCGGTATGGGGTGGTTTCTCGATCTCGTGCGGATCGGCTCCCGGCCCGCTAACAACCCACCACGACCATAGATCAGAGGGCTTGTCGTGAACGCTGTACACAACGGCTCCGGTTGCGGTAACGCTATGAACGCGCGGGCTGTAGTTGCTCCAGCGTAGCGGGAATTTTTCGACCAAGCAGCCGGGCATCTGCAAGATCGCTAGATCGGCATCGGGGGTGAGCGCGATAAATGCTCGGCCTGCGCGTTCAAGCGATAGATCCATCGGGGAGTTGACTTGGACTAGATAGGCGTTTGGTACGCGACACTCCTCCTGCCACGAGGCGATGTCGGGCTTGTGGCCGGAGTCGACGAGGAAGTACTTCGGAATGACGAGCAGATAGCCCCACATCAGACCCGCCCAGAGGACGGGAACCGCTGGTAGTAGGGCCAAAGACCTTGGCCAGCTCGGCTTGCCGAAAAACCAATAGGCAGCGGCCCCGGCGAGGAGATGAAGCACGGCGGCGAGAGTGAGATCAGCCGCGATCCACTCGGGATCTCGACGGTCGAGGCCCTCGGTTAACTCCGCTACGACGACTGCTCCCCAGGGCAGCGCCATGTGCGCGCCAACGATGGGCAGCAGGTAGACCAGAAACGAAGCGGGCAGAGTCTTGCGCAGTCTCGAGTTCATCGGCGGGCGGGTGCTCTCTTTCTATCACGGCGCTGGACAGACGATTGGTGCGGGAAAGTGTGAACGAATTCGAGTCGAGCGGGTTAGGGGTCATCTAAGCCCTTTCGAATCAGTGTTGAAGATTCGGGCCAGGCTCTTGTTTCACGCTTTCTTGCCTCCGATTTTCTCAGTCTCGAAATATTCTCCGCCGTCGCTGCCGAGATGCGCGAGAATGATCTTTGAATCCTTCATAACCCTCAGGGCGTCTCTTCTAGGTAGTGGCCGTGCGGCTTCGAAAGGATCTTGAGATGAAAAGAATTACACACCTGCTGGTTTTGCTCGGAATGAGTATCTCCCTTGGGGGATTCGCTCATGCGGATACCTTGCGGCTGGCCGATGGTAGCGAGATCGAGGGCACGTTTCTTGGTGGCGACAGTCGCGAAATTCGATTTCTAACATCGGAGGGATTGAGCCGCGCCTGGTCGATTTCAGACGTGGCCGGCGTAGCGTTCACTTCGGGTCAGCAGCAAGCGCCGACAGTTGCTTCGGCGGCTGCAACGTCGCGACCGTCGAGTCCGGCACGCGAAAGGGCTAGCGAGCCGCGGGTGACGGTGCCGGTCGATACGGCGATAACCGTTCGGCTCATTGACTCGATCGACACGGATCGTACTGGTGTCGCCGAACGATTTCGCGCCAGCATCGACGATCCCGTGGTGGTTGGCGGCAACGTGACGATTCCGCGAGGCGCCGACGCTACAGTGCAAGTGATGCGGGTTGATCAGGCCGGGACGCTCGCCGGCAGCGACGAGGTCGCGATCAAGCTTTTCGACATCACAGTTGACGGCCGAACATACGAAGTCGCGGGCAACTACGCTGAAGTCAAGACGGATGGCAAGGGAAAACAGACCGCGAAGACTACGGCGCTAACAACCGGCATTGGAGCTGTCTTGGGCGGAATTCTTGGCGGTGGCAAGGGCGCGGCGATCGGTGCAGGGGCTGGAGCCGGAACGGGCGTAGCCGTGTCATCCGCTCGTGGTAAGCGGCTTCGTGTTCCGTCTGAAACGCGGCTGGAGTTCGTCTTGCGGGCCCCGTTGCCAATCGACTGACTGTTCAAGAGCCGCGCAACGACCTAACCGCGAGTTTGGGCTTTGTTCCCAACGACCCCTGATGCCGAAGTCTCCGAAGAGCCCAAACAATCCGTCGGGAACTTCCAATCGAATGAATCATTGCTCGGCGACCGTCTCCCACACCGAATCCAGAACGGGATTGCGCTCATGGTACTTGTCAAGAAAATCTCGGAAGCGCCTCGCAACTCGGCTGGACGTGGCGTCAGGATTAGTCGTGTACGACTCCTCGGCGTGAATAACCATGAGTGTCTGGAAGGCTTCCAGATCCCCAGGGCTAAGGGAAATGATATCGTCGACCAACTCATAGATCTCTTCGTTTGGCACGCCTCCGAGATGCCTCATGACGAGTTCGTAGACAAGGTACAACTCGGGATAGCCGGTTTCGTTCGCACGCTTCGCATAGACTTGGTAGCGACGATAGGTCTCAATGGTTTCTCCGGTAAAGTCTCGCCACGCACTCTCGCCGCCCGGCATACCGATCAGTTCGCGCCCGAGGTTCTGCGCCATGTTCTGCGTAAAAATGTCGCTCCGCTCGGCGATGGCAGGCGTTGTTCTTTCCAGTGCGCCAACGAGGTCGGACCGATCGGCGGCCGCGAAGTTATTCGCCAATGTCTCAACAGCGAAAGTCAGTGCCTCGCTGTACTCTTGCTGTTGCGTGCGGGAAATGTCCGGGTTCTCTACGAAGAGTTTTGCGATAGAATCTAGCTGCGCAATCAGCTCGTGCGCCTCGTCCTCTTCGAAGCCAGTTTGTAGATCCAATCGAAGAACTCTGATGTTCAACGCCGCCACTCTGGCCAGGAAAGACGAGTCCACATTTGCTTGCGCTACTGCCTGCTGCACTCTGGAAGTCAATAGCTCATCAACCAAGAAACTAGCCACCGCGACCGCGAGAATTGTCGCCACGGGCATCCAGGTCATGGCCCGCGCTCTATCGTGACGGCGTTTCTCGTCCAAGCGGTGCACGATGTTATGAGAAACTGCGTCCACCAAGACTCCGAAATCGCCTTCAGCAAGCGACGGTCTTCCCGTGCTGCCCTTCTCCAGCGACGTGGGTGACCCGTCGGGCTTCGCTCCTGCCTGTTCTACTGGCTGCTCGCGCATCGTTATCGTTCCTCCAAAGAACTCGCTGTGGTACGCACGCGTTCAGGTGATTCTTTTCAGCGGTATTTCTGATATTTGATGATCAGGCGTTAGTATATCTCCGCGTTACCGCGAAAAGCACGAAGAGAATCTCCGATTCGACCTATGGTTCGCGCGCCTATCCGAACCTCGACCGTTGGTAACGGAGCCCGAACTCGTGGGCCTGGCCACGGTGGAGATGCCTCAGCAGGACCACGGGCAGATTGGATAGTCTGGTCGTCGCATACGCACTTGCTGACGCGCGTGCCACGGAAGCGGGCTGACGCGGCTTGAAGGACGGCTCACTCCGGCTTGAACTTGTAGCCCATGCCGTGGATGGTCGTGATCCAGCGCGGGTGCTTGGCGTCGTCTTCTAGCTTTTGCCGCAGCCAGGCTACGTGGACATCGACCGTGCGGGTCGTGGGCATGGAATCGTATCCCCAAACCTCGCGGAGGAGGACTTCGCGTGACAGCGTCACTCCGGGATGCTGTAGCAGGTAGAGAAGCAGCTGGTACTCCTTCGCCGAGATCGTCAGCACTTCGCCCGCGCGGGTGACTTCGGTGCTGCGATGATCGAGCTTAATGTCACCGAATTTGTAGACACTCGGGGCGGGCTTGGGAGCGCCCGCTGATCTTCGCAGCAATGCCTCGACACGAGCTAGCAGCTCGAGCATGTCGAAGGGCTTGGTTAGATAGTCGTCAGCTCCCAGTTTGAGGCCGAGCACCTTGTCGAACGTTTGACCCTTGGCGGTGAGCATGATGACGGGTGTCGCGATGCCCAGTTGACGGATGTCTCGGCAAAGGTCGAGGCCGTTTTTCTTGGGCATCATCACGTCGAAAATGAAAACGTCGTGGCCGCCCTGCTTAGCTAGGTCGAAGCCTTGTTCACCGTCCTCGGCAAGGGCAACTTCGTATCCTTCCGCGCGCAAGCGATCTCCGAGCGTTACGCGAATGCCGATTTCGTCTTCTACGAGCAGGATTTTTTTCATGGAGCTCGGTTAGACTTCGGCGAGCGGCAAGTGGATCGTAAAAATGCTTCCCTGCCCAGGCTCGCTTTTCAATGTGAGATCGCCGCCCATACCCAGCGCCATGTCGCGGGCCAGCTTGAGACCGAGTCCGGAGCCTTCAATCTGCGCCTCTGTCGCCGCCGCGCCACGGTAGAACGCGTCGAAGATGTTCTTCGCATCTTTGGGCATGATTCCGAGTCCGTGATCATGCACTCTGATTTGCACTTCTCGTGAGCCGTTCGTTCTTACGTCGGCGGCCTCGACTTTCAGCCAACGTCTGTCAGCACCATACTTAACCGCGTTGTTGACGAGGTTTTCGAGGCTTTGCCGTAGAGCGCTTCGATCGGCGCGCACTGGTGGCAGGTCGCGTTCGACCACCTGCTGCAGCTCGAAGCCGGCCTGCTCTATTGCCGGTCCGGCCTGATCGAGCGTTTCGGCGATGAGTTGAGCAACATCAACGGACTCTAGTTTGAACGTGCTCTTGCCGGACTGCAGCGTCGCGAACCGCAGGGTTTGCTCAACCATCTCCGCAAGGCGCCGGCCTTGATCGCGTATCAGTCTGCCGTACTCCGGCACCTGATCGCTTGAACTGACGACTCCATCCGCGAGGTTGTCGCCGGCGGAACAAATAACAGCTAGCGGTGTTCGCAACTCGTGAGAAACACCGGCGACGAATTCCATCTGCATGTCGGCGAGACGCTTGGCGCGTTGCGAAGAAATCAGTACCAACGCCATCGCCCCGGCGAGTAGCAGGAGGATGCCCAGGCCAACACCAAGATCGCGTCGGCGTTGTAGTTGGACGGCAGCGTCTAGTGAGCCGGCGATGTGTTTAGCGGTCACGACCCAGTCGCTACCCTCGTCGCCCGCGGCGAAGAACACGGCCGAGCGGCCGAAGAACATGTCTGGCCTTCCGCCCACACCGCCGGGTCCACCGGGTCCACCGAGCCCACCTGGACCGCCGCCGCGACGACGCCCTTGCTCACCGGGCCCCCCGCGTGGACGGCGATCGTCGCGGGCAGGGCCGCCACGGCCCCGAAATTCTTGCCAGGGCGGCACGATCCCCGGAGGACCACCACCGCCTCGTTGTCCTTCACGGCGCGCGGGCAGAAGAGAGGCGCGAAGGTCGGGTTCGCCGTGTGAGTCGGCTTCATGAGAACGATAAAGCACCTCAGCTCCCGGGTCTCCAAGAACCGCGACCTTGTAGAGCTGTTCGCCATCAGGTCCCGAAAAATATCGGCCGACCAATTCGGGGATCATTCGCTGCGAAAGATATGCGGGGTCGAGTTCGACGATCAAATAGCCTGCACGCGATATCGCATCGAATTGGCGAGCGCCGCGGTCGTTGCCGTTGAGGAAGTTGAGCGGGAGCGCCAAGATCTTCTCGCCTGAAAAGAAGGTCCACGAGAACATGCGGGCATCGCGGACGCGGCCCTCTTCGAACCTCGCGTCCCACGTCGCGATTTGGTCTCGTAGACGCGCGTGCTTGTCAGACCAGTCGATTTCGGCCAGTTTCCATTCATCAAGTTGCAACTCGTAGACTTGCTGATCGCCATCAGTGGGCGTCAAATACAGCAGGACCCGGGAAATGAGTGGCGCGAAGTCGGAGCTTTGGTACCACTCGTCGTAACGCTCGAGATAGCGGTGCCAGTCGCCATTGGCGGCGGCGACCGGGTCGGGACGAAAGACTGCTAGCAGGAATGAAAGTTCGCGGTTGAATTCGCGCTCAAATTGGCGCATCGAGTTCGCGAGCGACGATTCCATGGTCAAACGCTGGGATTCGCTCAACTGACCGGTCCAGCGAAACTGGAGCCCGGCGAGCAGAGCTAGGGTCACTAGAAAGCCCGTGATCACTAGCACGCGCGCGCGCTGCTCTGTAACGACTCGAGGCATGCTCTTCGCTGGTTTAGGCGACCTAACTGTTCCGCAAGTTACGGTTGTTGCGGGCCGCGGAAAATCACTTAGGCACGGCGACCGTGTTCGTACGTTGGCCATCGCGCTGACGGGGCGCACCGGGCACATTCGTTGTGGGGAACCAGCGCTCTAGACCGCGCCGTGTTTCGGTGTAGTTTGAGTCGGCCGCTAGATTCGTCCATTCCATCGGGTCGACGCGGTGGTCGTAGAGTTCTTCGGATCCGTCGGCGTAGCGAATGTAGCGGAAGTTGTCGCTGCGAATGGCGTGGTTGTTGCGTCCGTATGTGGTGACGCTCGGCTGCCATGCGGCATCGGGGTTGCGCAGCAGCGGGATGAGGCTGCGGCCGTCATTCACAGCGTTCGCGGGCAGGCTGGCAAGCTCTAGCAGCGTTGGGTAAATGTCCAAAAGATTGACCGTGCGGTTGCTGCGGGCGCCCGCGCGAGTACCCTCGGGCAGGCCTGGAGTCCCGTTCGGAGCCACAAACATCAGCGGAGTCTTGGTCGCTTCTTCCCACAGCGCGAATTTGCGCCAGTGGTGCTTTTCTCCGAGGTGCCAGCCGTGGTCGGTCCACATCACGATGATGGTATTGTCAGCCTGACCGCTTTCTTCAAGCGCGTCGAGGACCCGGCCGAGCATGTCGTCGGCGAAATTGGTCGATGCCAGGTAGGCCTGGACCGCTTGCTTCCACTGGCCGTGCTCAACGACGCTGGCGTGATCGCGAGTTGGGTTGGCCATCTTGACGCCGGCGCTGGGGACGTCTCCTAAGTCTTCGTTGAAAACAGACGGCACAACGATCGAGTCGAGCGGAAAGCGGTCGAGATATCGCTGCGGTACGTGCCACGGGAGATGTGGCCGAAAAATACCGAACGCGAGGAAGAAGGGCTTCTCGTGCTTTTCTTTAAGCTTTGCCGCCACCCAGTTGGCGACTTGGGCGTCGCCCATCTCTTCGACACCAACCGGCATGCCTCCCCAGTCGAAGTTGCCGGTGTTAGGGATGCCGTTTGCCGGCAGCTTTGCGGGTTTCGGGTCATCGGGTTTGCTCTTCTGTTGCGAGGGCCAGTACTCGTTCCATGAGGGGGGGTCGGGGTAGACGCCGTGATAGATCTTTCCTGACGCGCCGGCCCAGTAGCCATGTTTCATGAAGTATTGGGGCAAGGTGACCGCGTCGGGCATTGCCGGTCGCCAGGCCTGGTTGTTGTAATAGACGCCTGATTTGTAAGGGGCGATGCCGGTCATCAGAGCGGCTCGGGATGGATTGCAAGCCGGCGCGGCGGTGTAGGCATGGGTGAATAGCGTGGCCTGTCGCGCCAGCCGGGCGAGATTCGGTGTTTTCGCCTGCGGGTGGCCGCCAAGCGGCTCGATCCAATCGTTGAGATCGTCGAAGGATATGAAGAGGACGTTAGGCTTTTCAGCGGCTGTAGCCGAGAAACAAACGAGGGACAGGACGAGCAAAGAAATTCGCATGGCGTCATGATTTTAACTGATAGGGCTCGGCGTGACGTACCGCGAAGCACTATGGGCGAAAACCAGCGTGATACGAAGATCGCGGGGGTGGTGGGGGTTTGAGCCGCGCGCGTCAGCAAGCGGTTACTGCAAAGCGATTGATCCATTCGAGGAAACCGCTTGCTGACGCGCGCGGCTCAAACGCCTTAGGACTCTTCGCCAACAAGATCTCCGCGAAAGTCTACTACGCTGGATGGGACTGGGTTTTCGATAACGCCATTGCCACCGCCACCGTCGCCAGACAGCCTAGCGGGTTCAGCCACAAGAATGCCAGCTCAGGAAAAACGATCTTCGACGCCCAGACCGTTACTAGACCAATCGCCGTACCCCGGAACGCCCCATTCGCCGTGCATCCGCAAAACAGAAACGCTAGGGCAAAAACTCCGAGCATGGGTCCGTAGAAAAGGGATCCGACAAAGTTGACGGCCTCGATCAACGAACCGAGTTGGCCGGCATATCCCGCGAAGAGTGTCGCGTACAATCCCCAGCCCACGGTCGACCATTTCGCGGCACTTCGTCCGCCGCTGTCGCCGAGGCCCTTGCGGATGTAGCGGCCGTAGTGGTCGATCACCGTTGAAGTCGCTAAGGAGTTCAGTTCGGCAGAGATGGTTGACATCGCGGCGGCGAAAACCCCTGCCATGATGAGGCCGACCAATCCCACGGGCAAGTGCTGTAGAACGAAAGTCAAAAAAATGTAATTGACGTCGTTGTATGAACCCGGCTCTCGCCCTTCCTCGGCTAGCGCGATACCTTCCTGGCGAGTGCCTTGGAAGCGCCGCTCAGCTTCGAGGTAGTTTCCGCGTGTCGTTGACGTGGGAGTTCGCAGCAGGTCTTGGGCGGCTTCGCGGCGCGTGTCGAACGCCTCGGTGTAGCGAGTTTCGATGCGGGCAAGGCGGTCGCCGCCCGCTTGCTCCACCCGCGCCCTCTCGCCGCCGTGAAAGAGCATCGGCGGCGGCTCAAACGTGAAGAAAGCGAAGATGATGACACCGGTCAGCAGGATAAAAAATTGCAGCGGCACCTTGAATACGGCGTTGAATAGCAAACTCACGCGGCTATGGTTCACCGATTTCGCAGTGAGGTAGCGCTGCACTTGGGACTGGTCGGTCCCAAAGTACGCCAGCGAGAGAAAGGTGCCGCCGATTAGGCCCGACCAGAGGGTATAGCGACTGTTCCAATCGAATGAGGTTTCGATCGCGTTCAGCTTGCCCGCGGTCCCGGCCAGGTGAAACGCGTCGACCAAAGAGACGCCTTCGGGGAGCCCGAGTACGGCGGCTGCGAGTGCAACGACGATGCCGGCAAACATGATGGTCATTTGGAGCGCGTCGGTCCACATGACGGCCTTGATGCCGCCAACCATCGTGTAGGTGGTCACTAGAATGCCTGTTGCGGCGATGGTTATCCACTCCGGCAATTCCAAAATGACTGACAATACGACGGCGGGGGCGTAGAGCGCGATGCCGACTCCTAGCCCGCGTTGGACGAGGAAAATCAGACCGGCTAGTGTGCGAGTCTTTGAGTCGAATCGGCGTTCGAGGTATTCATATGCGGTGAAGACGCCCGAGCGATGAAACGTGGGCGCTGCGATCGCCGCGATGAGCACCATGGCGATCGGCATACCGAAGTAAAACTGCACGAACCGCAGTCCGTCGGCGTATCCCTGGCTCGTCGTGCCGATGAATGTGATCGCGCTGGCCTGGGTGGCCATGATCGATAGCCCGATCACCCACCAGCGCATCTGCTTGCCGGCGACGACGTAGCTTTCGAGAGATTGACGTCCGCGGGAACGCCACAACCCGTAGCCGATGATTGCGACAAATGATACGGCGAGGACGGCCCAATCGACTGGGCTCATTCAGCGACACCGAAGTAGCGAGAAAAGGCGTAGAGGCCGACGATCCAGGCGGCTAGATGGATCAGGACTGCCGCGTAGTAGCGGTTCCAGCGAGGTGCGTCGTCGTTTTTCGAGCTGGACACGGCCGCACCAAGTTTAGCAATCAGGCCCCCGAGATCGACGCACAGTTGTGGAGCGCGCCTCCGGCGGGCCACGTCGACCTCCGGTCGACGCTCTTGGTCTTCGACGATAAGCCGACGTCAGTGAGGATCTTAGTAGCTAGCCGGGCTAGAATGACCAAGGTCCAGTTAATGACCGGACACCGACACGCGCAACATCTCCTATAGGTTTCGAAGTATTGAAGAACGTCGACCGGAGGTCGACGTTCTGGAGTTTGGCCTTTCACTAGATGGGACGCGCGGTAAGCACGTTCTTGAGTTGTGAGGGATCTGAGAATGCTTGTGTCTCAAAACATTTTGAGGTATTCTTGTATCTAGTTGTTTAGCTTGTTGTGTAACTAGATTCATTTCCAAGGAGACCTCATGTCCTTCCCCACCAAACTGCAGTTGATCAAGCGCAAGGCTTCCCAACAGTTCTACGTCAACTTCCCCTCCGCCAGCGCTCAGATGCTCGACTTCCAGCCCGGCGAACAGCTCGAATGGATCCTGCTCGACCGCTCCCAACTCGTGCTCAATCGTTTGCAACCTCCGCCCGTCGAGTTGAAAAAAAACTCCCGATCGAGTCGTCGACACCTTCTCCCGACTCTTCGCCAAAGGCCTCAACCCCCACGCCCGACAAAGCGTGAACGACCACCTCACCCGCCTCGCTCTCGGTGCCGCCGTCTGCCTCGGCCGCTCCACCATCACCGGCCTGCTACATGCCTCCGGCGAGAGCTTTCAGGACTGGAGCGCCGGCTACCGCCTGTTCTCGCAACAACGCGTCGAGCCGCAACGCCTGCTCGATGCCTCGCGCCGCGAGGTGCTCGCTCGCTTGCCGCCCGAGGCTCCCTTGGTCGTCGCCATCGACGATACACTGCTCGCCAAGTCGAGTCTCAAAACGCCCGGCGTGAGTTGGCGGCGCGATCCGCTTGGACCCAAGTTTCAGGCCAACTTGATTCTCGCGCAGCGCTTCTTGCAATTCTCGGCAGCACTGCCTCCCAGCGAGCGGCAGCAGCCGGCGCGACTCATTCCGATCGGCTTGGAACACGCGCCGACTCCGCGCCGACCGTCGAAGAAGGCCACGGACGAGGTTTGGAAACAGTACCGGCGCGAGGCTCGCAAGTGCAGCTTGACGGCCCTCGCCGCCAGGCACATCGCGCGCTTGCGCGAGGCCATGAACGCCGATCCCGGAGGCGCTGACAGAGCCTTGCACCTCGTCGTTGATGGCGCTTACACCAACCGCACGGTGTTCGGATCGTTGCCCGCCGAGGTGACGTTGATCGGCCGCATTCGTTCCGACGCCAAGCTGTATCATCTGCCCCTCGAGCAGCCCGGCAAAGGCCGCAGGCGTTGTTACGGCGAACGCGCGCCGACGCCCGAGCAACTCCGCCAGGACGACAACGTGCCGTGGCAAACGGTCGAGGTTTTTGCCGCCGGCAGCCTGCACCAGTTCAAAGTGAAGACGCTCGCGCCGCTGCGTTGGCGGCCGGCGGGAGGCAAGCGGGACTTGCGTTTGGTGGTGATCGCACCGTTGGGTTATCGGCCGCGGGCGGGCTCGAAGGTGCTGTATCGCAAGCCGGCGTATTTGATTGTCAGCGATCCGAGTTTGGGGCTGGAGCAGATCGTGCGGCAGTACGTTTGGCGCTGGGAGATCGAGGTCAACTTCCGTGAGCAGAAGACGCTGTTGGGAGTCGGACAGGCGCAGGTGCGGCAGCCGGACGCGGTCGAGCGGGTCCCTCAATTTATGACGGCGGTGTATGCGCTACTGCTGTTGGCGGGCGCGAGTTGGAGCCGCCAACAGGGCGTGGACGACGCCTTGCCGCGACCGCACTGGCGACGCCGCTCGCAGCCGCAACGGCTCACCACGCAACGGCTGATCAGCCACCTGCGGGCCGAGCTTTGGGCGGACGGCGTGCAGCGGCAACATTTCTGCGGCTTGCGGAACACTTCGCAATCCAACACGAAGCTGCAGAAACTCCCAAGAGGCGCTCCGCCTGCAGCAATCTACGCTTCCGGCTAACGCCAATCCCCTATTTCCGCACCCTACCCCAAACTTCAACCCTCTTTGAACAGCCAAACTCCAGAGCGTCGACCGGAGGTCGACGTTGCCCGCCGGAGGCGCGCTCCACGCTGCTTCTCAGCGTTCGCTCGACCAATTGAGAATGACATTGAGCTGGCGCGGCACCGAACCCTCATCGCGTCGAATCATTAAGAACCGTTTGCCGTCGAGCGAAACGTCGTAGGTCTGGAAAGTGCTAATGAGGAAACCTGTGCGGTCGAATAGCCTACGCGGCGCGCCGAAAGACCCGCCCGGCCGAATCGCCACGGCGGCTACGCCGTCTCCGGTTATGTAGAATAGCTCCCTGCCGTCGCGCGACCACCTGGGCAGAGACCCGCCTGCGGAAGAGACCGTAGTTCTATTCGCTCCACTCGGGTACGACTGCACGTAGATCTCACTCCGCCCTGATTCGTTAGACGAATACGTGATCCAGCCCGCCGCGACGCCGGCCATTCGTTCGTTGAAGGGAGTTACTCGAAAAGGCGCAGCCACTCGCTCTTGTGACGGGCCGCCCGGCGAGAAAGTCCACAGGTCAAAACCGGTCTGGGGGTTGATCTCCGAGAAGAACACGGTCCCGTCGGCTAAGACCGAGCTAGGCGTCTGGGTGTAGGGCCGAGTGAGTAGTGCTTCGGCGGGTCTCGATCCGTCAACGGGTTGGGAGTAGATGTCCCAGTTGCCTCCCCTATTTGAGGCAAAAATAATCCGCGCACCATCGCTGCTCCACCGCGGCGAGAAATTAAAGGTATTCGCCGGCGTTAGACGACTGCGCGTCCCGCGCTGCAAATCGTGAATCCAGAGGTCGGTAGCCTGCCTGACGGCTGCTTGGGATCCGTCTGGCGAGAGCGCGACCTCCCGATACACACCCTGTTCCGCATCTAGCGATTCGGTATCGCCCTGCTGGTCGACCCACACCAATGATGACCTCGCCGGGTTGCCGGGCGCGTAGACCGCAGTGCCGGTCTTCGAAACAGCAAGCCAACCTCGAGCCTCGCTCTCAACGTCGTAGTACACATCGGCCAGGACCGAATTATCGGCGCTGGTGGGTGCGGGGTTCGCGACATCGAAAGGTGCAGCTCGGATGCCGGCGGCATGGTCGATGGCCAACAGGCGGCCCGTCGAACCGCCACTAGCGTCGAAGATCGCGGACGCCCATGTCGTTGAGGGCAAGACCATCTCCCATTCGCCTGAATCCAGCGAGAGCACCGCACTTCCTTGAGTTTGGCCCCAGATCGTGAAGAGAACACTTCGTCCTCCGGGAAGCACTTGCGGAAAAACGTGTCCATACCCCTCCGCCGCTCCGTTGGGATTGGTTAGAGCCTCGGGCGTTCCGCCGCTCGTGGCAATCCGTAGGAGTCCGGATACGAGCGACGCGGTGTAGATGATCGTGTCGTCCTGGTTCCAAGTTCCGCCGAATGGCTGGGCGGCTTCGCTCAGCGGAATGGGCGTGCCGCCGGCAACTTCCGCTTTTTGAAGCTGCCCCTGCGCGAAGAAGGCCACCCATTTCCCATCGGGCGAAAAGAACGGTTGCGCGGCGCCGCTCGCACCCGGCACTGGGCGCGCCTCAAAAGAATCGAACCGGCGCAAATAGAGCTGCGGCTCATCGGCCCCCTGTTGGGCGGTGTAAGCGATGATCTGGCCATCGTCGGAAATGGCCGGGCTACTGGTGATCTCTTGCCCCGGCGGAAGTGATATTGAAAGGTGGACCGGCGTCGGTGCGGGCTCCGGGCGCAGGGTGATGAACGCTAAGGCAATCGCGAGTGTGACCGCTGCGGCAGGCCACAGCCACGCGCTTGCCTGGCTTGATGACACGTTCGTCGTCGTAGCCTTCGGGATAGCAGGGGCCGGTTCCGTAGTCGGAATGACCGTCGGTGGACCCGACTTGAGCTTCTCGGCCAGGCTTCGCAGGTCGACCTCAATGTCACCGGCATGTTGATAGCGGTTCTCGCGGCTCTTTGCCAAACACTTGCCGACGTAGTCTTCCAACTGCATCGGGACAGCGGTCCGCAACGCCGTCATCGGCTCGGGGTCCTCGTTGAGGATCGAGTACATGATGGCCTTGTCGTAGTCACCTCGGAACGGTCGTTGCCCGGTGACCATTTCGTACAGCACGACACCGAGCGCCCAGATGTCGGTACGGTGGTCCGTGCCGGACCCTTCCGTTTGCTCAGGGCTCATGTAGAACGTGGTTCCCATGGTCTGGTCGGGACGGGTTAGCAGGCTGGCTTGGGTGAGCTGCGCTAAGCCGAAGTCCATGATCGTCACATGGCCGTCGTCGCCGACCATGATGTTTTGCGGCTTGATGTCGCGGTGGACGATGCCCTTCTTGTGAGCCGCCTCTAGGCCCTTCGCGATTTGCCGGGCAATATCGATCGCGTCTTCGAGTTTGAGCGGGCCGCGCTCGATCCGCTTGTCGAGGGATTCGCCCTCGATTAACTCCATCGCGATGAAGGTCTTGCCTTCGCCAGAGTCTATTTCGTAAACGCGGCAGACGTTCGCGTGCGATAGCGCCGCCGATGCCTTTGCCTCGCGCTCGAATCGCTTACGGACCTCCGCGTCACCCAGCAGGTGGTCGGGCAGAAACTTGAGCGCTACGGGACGTTCGAGACGGGTGTCCTCGGCCTTGAAGACGACGCCCATCCCACCCTCGCCGAGTTTTTCGAGGATGGTGTAGTGGCTGATGGTTTGGCCGATCAAACTAGCGTGATTTTAGCGCGGTTAGGGTCTCCGAGTAGCGACGGAACGTCGACCCGGAGGTCGACGTTGCCCGCCAGAGGTGTCAAGTCTCAAGACATCGTATACACTTTGCTTCGCTGTTTGTTCTCCCAAAAAAGCGAGCAGACTGGAAACATGGAGCTTAGCTCGGGCGTCGGGACGAACAATGGGCCAACAACACGCGGCGCTAGTGGAACCGACTGAAAGGACTACAAGATTCGCTATGTCAAGGCTCGGCTCCGCCGACTCGCTGTAAGGCCTTGACATAGCGAATCTTGTAGTCCGAACATTTGCATCGCCGTGTGTTGTCAAAGTGTATACGATGTCATGAGACTGTACACCAGAGGCGCGCTCCACACTACTCGGTGGAACTATCTCAGCGTTTGCTCGCCAAATTGTGAGATATGCGGGCTACTCATTCGAGCCGGCCAGGCCCTGGTACTCGACAACTGTATCGACGACGCCGATTTCGACGCGGCGATTGCGTTTGCGTGCCTCTTGCGACGTCCCTTTGACGCGCGGGCTAGACTGCCCGAAGCCCTTTGACTCGATGATCTCGAGCGGCAGTCCGGCCTCAATCATGTAGGCCTTCACAGCGTTTGCGCGGCGCTCGGATAGCTGCTGATTGTAGGTCGGGTCGCCTTGGTCGTCGGTGTAGCCGTAGACGTAGAGCTTATATCCATAGGAGGCCAAGAGCACGCCGGAAATACGGCTTAAGATCTCGCGGTTTCGGGCACGTAGGTCGGCCTTGTCAAAATCGAAAAGGAACGAATCCTCGCCGAGGCTGACAACGACTCCCATTGGCGTTCGCTCAGTCTCGGCGATGCGTCCGAGGGCGTCGCGCATGTTGTCGAGCTCAGAGGCGCGCTGATCGCGGATTGCCTCGGCCATCAACCGCTGGCGCTCAGCTTCTTCAACTGCAAGCGTCGCCTCGACCCGCGACTGCGCCGCCTCCGACCGCGCCATTTCACGTTCGAGCGCTGCCTGTTTCGCGGCGGCATCCGCCAACGCCGCGCGACCGGATTCATCGCGGACCTGAGCCTGTAAACTGGATTCTCGCTGCCGCGCCGCCGCCAAATCGCTATCGAGACGGTCGAGATGTTGCGATAAACGCCACGTCACGAAGCAGACTGCTATTAGCAGCGGCAGGCAAATATATAGAGCGATTCGCTCAGCAGTGCGCCCCTGAAACATCCGTTACTCATTCTCGCAGACGTGTTTTCAGAAAGCTGAGCGAACCCGAACCAGCGAACTCGTAAAAGCTCTAGCCGATCCGGCCGGCGAGCGATCGATAAAGTTCCTCTGGCTGCCGTGAGCCGAGCATGACTCGTTTGCCGTTCCTCAACGTCAACTCGACACCGCGATTTCCAGATACGTTAAACGCGCGTCCGCGTCTGCCCCAGCGCACGCCCCAGCCTCCATACTCGACGATCGGCCGGTAGGTGCGGACTTTCGCTTCGGCAATCTCGTTTAGCGCATACGTCTTTTTGGGCCATAACAGATGAAACTTCAAGTTGACCGTGTCATCCTCTACTTGAGTTTCCAGCTTCACGGCCAGAAACCAGGCGAATAGACCGCCGCTAATGAGGGCGTAGCTCGCGATAGCGGAACCGAAAAAAGACCCGATCTCCGGCGATCCGTCCCCCGCGGGTCCGAACCCAATCAGTAACAGCGGCAATCCCAAACCAAGCCCTAGCAGCGCAAGCAGCCATGGTTGCCGAAATCTCTGAATTTCTTTGTAGTGCGTCATATCATCGCCCCCTCTTAATTTACATACGTGGGAGATAGCGAAATCTTTGGCTGATTCGCGAACGACCAGATTACAAATCGATGGGCTGAGAGAGCGTACGCAGCTGTGGCGGATCTACATGGCATAATGGACGCACTTTCGGTGCGGCGCCGTCGCGACTCAACTCACAACCCAGCAATGGACCAAGAGATTAAGACGAGGGTCGAGGTTGTCAGACGGATTTTTGTTGCTCAGCTTTGTCTCGTGGCGGCGTTTTGCGTGTCGGCGATCGTCGGATACTTCTGGCAGGTCGGCTCGTTCACTTTTGCTTTGCTCCTCGGATCACTCGGTGGCAGCATCGCGCTATTGAAGCGCGTGCGGACCGAAAATGCCCTGGTAGTTGAGGAGTTGTGCGCTGACTTAACTTCAACACTGATGCCAATGCTCTACGGTGGCCTGATGGCCGGCGTCGCATACCTAATATTTATGTCTGGAATACTCTCTGGCGAAGGTGGCTCGGGTCTGTTCACGAGCAACCTGTTCCCGAACTTCACGTCGCCGGACTCTTCGGTCGTCGGCTTGATCAGGCGTTTTGTCCAAATGGAACCGGTAAGTATGAAAGACGTTGGGAAGCTGCTGGTGTGGTGCTTCGTAGCCGGCTATTCCGAGAGGTTCGTCACCGGAATACTAAAGCAACTTGAGCAACGTGGCGAGGATCGAGCCGCTACCTAAGTAGCGCGACTTGTTTTATGGCTGAGAACGAAAACGAGTGGCAG
Organism: Bryobacterales bacterium; assembly: GCA_965247305.1. Classification (GTDB taxonomy): domain Bacteria; phylum Acidobacteriota; class Terriglobia; order Bryobacterales; family UBA6623; genus CATQHP01. Next base: position 2,710,188 of record OZ252030.1, read on the forward strand.
TCGAGGGAGCGCGCACCCGCTTACGTGCAGCGAGGCGAGCAAATCCCTCACCGCGCCTCGGGCGAGACCGTTCTGGTGGAAGAACTTCCTCGGTCGGTCCGTCGGGTGCTAGACCTTGGTTCGGGCAATGGCCGGTTGCTGAATCTAGTGTTGAGCGCCAGACCCGGAGCCGACGGCGTTGCGCTAGACTTTTCAGCGCCCCTTTTGAACGGGTTGACGGCCCGGTTTGGGGCGTTGTCACACGTAGAAGTCGTCGACCATAATTTGGAAGTTCCACTGCCCCAGCTAGGCACGTTCGACGTGGTGGTGTCGGGCTTTGCGATCCATCATCTGACACACGAACGTAAGCGCGAGTTGTACGAAGAAATATGGGCGCTCTTGGAACCACCAGGGATCTTCTGCAACCTGGAGCACGTGGCGTCGGCCTCGCCGGCAGCGCACGAGAGATTCCTTCAAGCGATCGGCATCACCGCTGCTGAAGAGGATCGATCGAACAAGCTGCTGGACGTCCAAGCGCAACTAGAATGGCTGCGCGAGATTGGATTCTCGGATGTCGACTGCTATTGGAAATGGCGCGAACTGGCTCTTCTCGTGGGCCGCAAACGTGTAAGCAGCGCAGTCTGAGATGCCAGGTCACTCAGGGCTCGGGACTACGCCCTCATTCCAGTAGATTTTTAAATTGTGGGTTGCGCGGCCCGAGGCAATGATTTCGGCGCGGCCGTCGCCGTTGAGGTCTTCTAGGGTTAGGTCTTCGGTGGCCATACCGCCCCAGTCGACGATCTGGATTTCCCCGTCGGTCGGATCATAGACGCCAACACCGGGGCGATCGTAGGGCATGCTGCCTTTAAGCCTCCAGCCGAACGCAAGTTCCTGATCGCCGTCGCCGTCTAGGTCGCCGGTCCAAAGGGCGTGGCCTCCGGCCAAACGACTGGCGGCCACTTCACGATGCCAGGGTTTCAGCGGGTCTTTAGGCTCGTGATAAATCACGATGTGGTTGGCGTGCCAGGGTTCGACGGTGGCGATGTAACGCTTGCCGTTCTTCAGCCGCCCGAGTTTGATTTCGCCCGCGCCGCGAATGTTCTCGCCGACATGGCCTTCGCCTAGACGAATTCGATTCCAGGTGGTTGCCGACCCGCGGTCGAGCAGATGCACGCCTTCGTAGGATGCGACCAGAAGCTCGTCCGCCGGGTCGTCATCGAAATTGAGCACCCAAAAGTTGTGAACGATGTGGAACGTGTCGTCGATGACTTCTTGGCCCCAGTCCTGTTTCGTTGGTTGGCTCGAGGGTCGCATTGCCAGCAAACGAACACCGTTGCCCACCCAGCTTTTTGGGCCGGAAGTGCCGCGTCCATGAAGCGGCGCGACAATCAATTCGGCGTTTCCGTCACCGTCCGTGTCGGCCCAGCGCATGCGGTGCGTCGTTGGCTCGAAGCCGAGCGGATGCAGCGACCATTGCTTGCCCCGGCCAGCGGTGATCCATTGCAGAGTGCCGCCGCCCGTCGTGTCACTCGGACGCCACGCCGCACCGATAGCGAAGTCAACCTTGCCGTCGCGATTGATGTCGCTGGCCGCGATCGAAACGTTGTCCGTTTCGGTTTTGCCATCGAGAATGATGTTCTTTTGCCAGGTCGGATTCTTCCACCAGACGACCTGCTTCTCGTTGAGGCCGACGATGTCGACCTTGCCGTCGCCGTCGACGTCGGTGGTGAGAACCGCATAGCCGATACCGAAGTCGGAGTCGATCTCTTGGTGCCGGAATTTCACGGCCGCATCGGCCGGCGTAATCAGCCCGGCGACGAAAAGTGCGGATAAAAGGAGGCGAGCCATGGCGATAGAGTATCAATCCTACGTGAAGCGCCGCCATGCGGGCACCAGATTTACAAAGATTGCGCCCAGTGTGGTGCTAAAATTCGCAGCGATGACGTACCAAATTTGTCGCGCCGCGGTGCTGCTGGTGCTACTAACCGCTGCGACGGGGCTGATCCTCGCCCAGCCAACTCTGATCGACCTTCAGTTGGCGACGAATCTCGGCGGGAACGGAAGCGACCGTGGCTTCGCGATCGCTTTTGATCGATTCGGGAACATGTGGGTCTGTGGCGATGTCGATGGTCCCGGATTTCCATTCCCCGACGGCGTCGAGCCGACGCCACTTCCCGGCAATGGTGATATTTTTGTCGTTCACATTGGCGTTGAAGAAGACAATGAGGGCAACCGCTCGTATACGCTGCTGCAGACGCTGATCATCGGCGGCTCCGCCTTCGACAGTTGCGGCGGTATCGTCGTCGGCCCCGGCGACCGCATATTTTTCGCGGGTCGCACGCAATCGCAAGACTTCCCCGCGTTGACGAATCAATTGGCGGGCGATGCTGATCTTTTTGCCGCCGAACTGGGCCCCGGCACAGCCGCGCTGAACCCCGCGGGTAGAGCGCAGAACGTTTCGCGGCTAGGTCCTGTCGTCGTTACAAAGTCTGTCGCGTATGGGGCCCCCGGCGCCGAAGAGTTTCGCGACCTGAAGTTAGCGCCCCGTCAGCAGGGGTTCGACCTATTCATCGGCGGCCACACGCTTGCTGGAATGCCGTTGGGTCCCGGCGTGGCCGACCACTCTCCACTAGGAAAGCGGGATCTCATAATCTTGCGCATCGACGAAGATCTCAATCTCGTAAGAGGTGTAGGCTTCGGCGGGGTTGAGGATGAGTTTTTCGGCGACCTATCCGTCGAGGGTGGTGAGGGGCGTTTCGTCGCCGGTACTGGCTCGCCCCAATTCGAAGGACTCGATAACCCGGCCCCAGTAACAGCGGGAGTCTCTGGCCGCTTTGACCTGACTTCATTGCAGACAAATCTCAAACTACACGCCGCGCCTGATGGTATGGCGCACTTGATTTTACAAAAACACGCACGAGCCTCGGCGGCGGCGAGCGAAACAGATGCCCCGGCCGAGACGCTGCTGGCCTATGGCACGGCAAGCGATGCCGAGCTGCGCCCAACGGCGGTGATGATCGACCTCGAAACCGACGAGATCTACGACTCTGAGCCGAACGCCACGGCGCGGGCGATGATTACTGACGGCGCGGGCAGCGTCCAATTTGGCTTTTTCGGCGGAATGCCGGGCTACGGCGAGTGTACACAAGCGATCGACGATTCTATCAATTGCAACCCGACCCGCCTGCTACCCGACCCGGGGCGCGGGCTCTTCCCCAATAATATGGGCGCGAACAATGCCGGCCAAGTTGCGGTTGTCGGTCAGATCGGAGGACTCTCGGTGACGCCGACTGCGAACGCTTTGCAAACTGAGTCCGGCGGCGGATTCGACGCGTTCGTGCTCGACACGCAACAAAGCTTGCTAGTCGCCTTGGTGAACGCGGCGTTCCACGGCGGTATCGGCCCGGGCGACCTTGTTACGGCGTTTGGGCAAAAGATCGGGCCGCGCAAGGACTCATTCGCATTTAGCTCGATCGTCAATAATGCTCTGGAGACCGTTGTCGAGGGCGTCGAGATCACGATTTTGCGCGAGGACGGTTCGGAAATAAATGCGCCGGTCCTCAATGCGTCATTCGGGCAAACCACCTTCGAAATGCCAACGCTTTTGCGCGTTGGCGAACGGATTAGCGTCGTGTTGCAATGCGGCGATCTGATTTCGAACCCATTTTCGCTAACGTTGCAGCAACCCGGCATTTCTTCCTTCCTTTTTAACGGAAACCAAGCTGTTGTTCAGGACGCCGTCACTGGGCGGATCGCGACCGTCTCGAACCCTCTTAAACCCGGCGACGTGGGAGCGCTGTGGGCAAACTCGGGCTCGCTGAGGGAACCGGCCTGTCCAGGGCCCGGCAGCCTGGCCAACCCGTTCGGCGTCCCGCTCCACCGCCTAGCGGATGAGGGCAACCGCTCGGTTCGATTGCGGGCGGTCAGTGTTTCGCGCGAGATCCTATTTGAGGGCCCAGCACTGTTTGTTGGATCGCCGCCCGGGCAGCTTTGCAACAGCGTCGCGCAGGTGAACTTTTTGCTGGCGGACGAAAGCGCCTGGTCGCAGCCGGCGGTGCAGGCTGCGCTGACGGCGTCGCTAGCACTGCGGCAGTCGGACGAAAGTTCGTACAACGAGATTCTTGCCGAGCACCCGTGGGTCGCGGTCGAAGATCCGGTATCGGGCGAGACGGTGGCAGTGTCGGTCTTGCTCAACGACGGCCCGTAGGGCTAGCCCGTATTTTTCGCTACCTGACGGCGAATGCAGGCGATAGGTGCGCCGGTACTTCGTTTCGCTCGGTCGTCTTGCTCGTGAGTAGCGCGCGGATGGCGCGCTGCTGCGCAGCCGTCAAGTTTTCGATTTCTTGGAACATGGTCGTTTGGTTGACGTCCCGGCTCCAGAATACGGGTAGGGTGGTAATGTTTTGGGCGTTGGTTTTTGGGTAGTTGCTTAGAATCTGTTAAACAAAAATTTCATTTTGGCAGGACGGTTTTCGACTGGCATTCTCAGACAGTCTACGAATCGGCGAGCCGGCTGCCGGGGTCCATTCGTGCGTGCAGTACGCGAATCACCTGAATCGCAGAGGGAGTGACTTTGAAGTAGACGATATGGCGGTTGATTTGGATCGCTCGGTAGCCTTGCCGGATGTGATCGCAGCGTCGACCTAGCTCGGGATGCGCGGCAAGTTGGTTGATGCCGTTCTCAAGCTCGTCAAGGTATCGCTCGGCCTGGGCCTCGCCCCATTGCTCGTAGCTGTAAATCCAGATTTCGATGAGGTCGGCTTCGGCGAGAGCTTGTTTGCGGATCTTACGCATTCTTCGGCGCTAGCCCGGCGCGCCGACGCGCTTTCGATCGGATTGCCTTCAGGTCCAATTCGCCGGCGTCGCCGCTTTCCTCGCCCTCGATCAAGGCTTGGCGCAGTGCTTCGACCTTACGCTCATGCTCTTCGAGGAGGCGTAGGCCGGAGCGCACAACCTCGCTGGCCGAGCCGTAGCGCCCGTGCTCGACTTGTTCGCTGATGAACGATTCGAAGTGTTCGCCTAGAGAGATGCTTGTGCTTTTGGCCATCGCGATAGATTGTGCCGAGTACCATATATTACCATTCATTGGTAGTTGCCGACTGCAGGCCAACGGAGAACCTTCTTCCGTGAACGGGTCTGGCCCGTTCGCTCCTGGTTCCGGGATACGGGTGGAGTAGTAGTGTTTTTGGGGTTAGTTCTTGGGAAGTCGTTTGGAATCAGTTGGTTAAAAATTTCGTTTTCACAGGACGGTGTTGTGTAAGTTCGGGCTCCGTCCCGGATCTTACTGTGTGTTCAAGAACAATTGTGAGCGATTCAAGGTCCCGCGATCGAGTCTCGACAGTTGGCAGGTGCCCGCAAGTTGAAGCTATGCAAAGGGCAAAGGGGAGTGAGCCCTTCAACAAACCTTTAGGCGAGCCCGCCACGCCACCACTCATGCTATTCTCAGCGGCAGATGGCAGACATATCCAGCCTTGACGACGTGAAGGCGACGATAGACAAGCTTCCCCCCGGCGATCGCGCAGCCTTGCTTGAATGGATGGCACAGTCGGACCGCGAAGCCTGGGACGCGCAGATCGAACGTGATTTTTTCCCCGGTGGTGCGGCAGAAAAATGGCTCAAGGACGTGGATGGCGCAATTGACAGTGGGAAGTTCTCGAACCTACTTTGACTTCCGCGTTATTTTCTACGCGGTCGGTCGCTAGGAGGTCGTTGAGTGTCCATCCAGTCGTTCACCAATGACAACTTCTGGAAGCGGTATGAGAGGCTCCCGGCCAACATCCGCGATCAGGCTGACAAACAATTTGCTCTATTTCGGGAGAACCCGTCACACCCGTCGCTCGGATTCGCGAAGAAAGGCGACGTCTGGACCGTGGAGGTTGGTCGCAACTATCGCGCGATTGCCCGGAAGCGCGGCGAGGATTTCTATTGGTTCTGGATCGGCTAGGAGTATGACCGGCTGTTGAGTCGCTTGCGGCAGGTTTAGCAGGCGCTGAGCTGACGATTGGTGTCTCAGTGGTCGCAACCCCACGGTTTCAGCACCGTAGCTTCGTTTCGGGGTTGCGATTGCATTGGCGGGGGATTTGGGCGTTACAGGCGGTCGTTTCCCTACAATTGGAGATTGCTTGCTGCGGATGAGTTGAGGGGGATTGCGGGGCTTCGGGTGGAGGCGGATGTTCCGCTTTCGGCGCATACTCGGTTTGGCATTGGGGGGCCGGCGGACTTTATTGGGTGGACGGCGGAGCCTGGGGCTCTGGCCGCGGCGGTGGCGGCTTGCCGGGCGGCGGGGGTTGCCTGCTACGTTCTTGGCGACGGCAGCAATGTGGTTGCCTCGGACTCGGGGTTTCGCGGACTCGTGTTGCGCTTCACGGCTGACTCGTTGGGTTTTGACGGCGAGGTGATCAGCGCCGATGCGGGCGCTCGGCTTCAGGCGCTTGTCGATTTGACTCTGGAGCATGGTCTCGCCGGGTTGCACACGCTAACTCGCATCCCAGGGTCGGTTGGTGGCGCGATCTACGGCAACGCGGGGGCCTACGGCAACTCGATCGACCAGTTCGTTGAAAGCGTCAGTTACTTCGACGGCGGCGCGATTCGCGAGTTGGATAACGCGGGTTGCGAGTTTGAATACCGCGAGTCGATCTTCAAGCGTCACAAGAACTGGGTGATCCTCAGTTGCAGGCTGCGCCTACCCGCCGGTGACCGCGCGACGTTAGCCGCCCGAGCCCAAGAAATCCAACAAACTCGTGATCAAAAGTTTCCACCGACGATGCTTTGCGCGGGCAGTATCTTCAAGAATCTCTACGTGAAAAACATTCCTGCCGAAGCCGTTGCTGAGATTCCCGAGCACGCGATCCGGGCCGGCAAAGTGGCTTCGGCCTACTTTCTAGAACAAGTCGGCGCGAAGGGTATGCGCAACGGCGGCATCGCCATCGCCGACTACCACGCCAATTTGCTCTACAATCGCGGCGGCGGCACCGCAACCGAAGCCCGCGAGCTGATCGACGAACTCAAGCGCCGTATCCTCGAGCGCTACGGATTCGAGGTCGAGGAAGAAGTACAGTACATTGGCTAAGCGCCGGAAGGATAAAAGATGAGACGCATCTGGACCACACTGCTCGCGATCGCATCCCTCGCGCCAGTCGCCAGCGCCGCCGACTGGGAGGACATGTTGCGCCGCGGTCTCGACGAGTGGACGGTGCTCGGCGACGGCATCTGGCGGCTGCGCTCCGACGGGGTGATTACCGCTTACCGGGGTCCCGACAAGCGCCTGTTCGCCGACCGCGAAAGTGTCACTGCCGAACAACACAAGCAGTGGGACATCCGCCAATCGTGGCTCTACACCAAGAAGGAATACGAGGAGTTTGACCTGCATCTCGAATACTGGGTGCGCACGCCGGGCAATAGCGGCATTTCGATTCGCGACCCGTCTCAAGCCGAATGGGGGATCTCCGATCCGCCGGACTTTCGTAAGACCCCTTCGAAGTTGGGCTACGAAATTCAGATCAATAGCGAGTGGCCGGACAAGTGGGGTACGGGTTCGATCTACGGTTTGGCGAACGCTAAAGAGGGGCTGCAACGCGTCGGCGAATGGAATAGCATCAACATCGAGTCGCGCGTCGACGCGATTCGGGTGTACGTCAACAGCGTGCTTGCCGCCGAACATCCCGGCGACCCAAAGCGCCCGACCAAGGGGCCTATCGGGCTACAGCTCCACGACCAGCACAGCGTTGTGATGTTCCGCAATATTTCGATACTGGAGCGTTAAGTCTTGAGCAATTTCAACATCGCATGGATACCGGGCGACGGCATCGGCCGCGAGGTGATGCCAGCCGCCGAGACGATACTGGAAGCCGTCGCCCACAAGTACGACGTGTCATTCACGTACTCCCGATTTGGCTGGGGTACGGATTATTACTTCGCTAATGGACGCATGATGCCCGAGGACGGCATCGACCAATTGCGTCCGCACGACGCGATTTTGCTTGGGGCGATCGGGCACCCGAAAGTTCAAGACAATGTCACGCTGAATGGGCTGTTGCTGCCGATTCGGCGTAGCTTCGATCAGTACGTTTGCGAACGTCCGTCGAAGCTCTACGCCGGGGTCGAGTCGCCACTGAAGGGATATGAGGCGGGCTCGATTGACCTGGTTGTTGTGCGCGAAAACACCGAGGGCGAATACGCCCAAATAGGTGGCTTCTTGTATCCGAACTTGCCGGCCGAAACGGCAGTGCAAACATCGGTTTTCACGCGCCACGGCTGCGAACGCATCATCCGCCATGCCTTCGAGTTGGCCACTAGGCGAAATGGCAAGAAGCTCGTCACGTCGATCACGAAATCGAACGCTCAGGGGTATTCGATGGTTCTTTGGGACCGCGCATTCGACAGGGTCAGAGAAGAGTTTCCCGCGATCGAAACCGAGTCGCTATTGGTCGACGCGGCCGCGATGAATTTCGTACGGCGTCCGGGTAGCTTTGACGTCGTTGTTGGGTCCAACTTATTCGGAGATATCTTGAGCGATCTTGCGGCAATGATCACGGGCAGTATGGGGCTTGCGCCGAGTTCGAACGTTGACCCAACTCGCACGGGACCTTCGATGTTCGAGCCGGTACACGGTTCGGCTCCCGACATAGCCGGCAAAGGGATTGCCAACCCGCTGGCAATGATCTTGAGCGCCCAGATGATGCTTGAATTTTTCGGGCTCAGGGAGGCCTCACGCGATGTCGAGGCGGCAGTCGCAAAAGTCTTAGCCGAAGGCAAAGCCAAGCCTCACGACCTGGGCGGGAACGCCGGAACTGAAGAGGTAGCCAGCGCGGTTGCATCCGCGTTGCAGTCGGAATGAGATTCATACTCAAGGCCATGGTGGGTTTGGTCGCGGTGCTGCTCGTGCTGGCTGTGGCGGCCAGCTTCCACCCGGAAGTCCAAAACGTATACCGCGCGTTGAGCCCGAGCGAAGAATACGACGCGGAACCACCCGCGCTACCAGTCGAGATGGCCGAGCCCGCGATCTTGATTTTCACCAAGACCAACGGGTTTCGCCACAGCGAAGCGATCGAGTCGGGCCTTGAATTCTTCCGGCAATTGGCTGCGCGCCGCGGCTGGACGCTGATTCACACCGAGAACAGCGCGGTCCACAGCGCCGAAACTCTATCGAAATTCAAAGCCGTTATTTGGCACAACGCTAGCGGCGCTCCAGTTAACGAAGAGCAACGGGCCGCCCTAAAAACCTGGATCGAAAATGGTGGCGGTTTCGTTGGCATCCACGCGGCGACCGATGACTCACACGCCGGCTGGCCGTGGTATCAGCAAGAGCTAGTTGGCGCGAAATTCATTGGCCACACTATGGGACCGCAATTTCAAGAAGCCACCATCCGTGTCGATCTCGAGACCCACCGTGCAGTGCGGCACATCAGCGCAAAATGGCAGCACGTCGAAGAGTGGTACTCCTACGACCGCAGCGTCCGCTCTCAGACGGGGGTCCAAGTGCTTGCCAGCGTCGACGAGACAACGTACAGCCCACGCCTAAAATTTCTTTGGACCGACAAAGACATCGCCATGAGCGACCACCCCGTCATTTGGACCCGGACGGTGGGAGGGGGCCGCGCATTCTTTTCAGCGCTAGGCCATTCCGGCGACGCCTACCGCACGGCCCAGTACAAGGGTGTGCTGGAAGGCGCCATCGAGTGGGCCGCTCAACTCGCCGAGCTTACTGGCGAGTAACTCGCACTTCAATTCGTTGTGGTCTGGCAAGTGGGCGTCGGACTTTGGCCCGAAAATTTCACGGAATCCGCATGCCTCTGAATAGAATAGATGTAGAGAAGGGAAGGGAATCGCGCCTTACTAAGCGAGTTCCGGCCTCGACGTATATTCTGCTGCCGTTTTTCTGCGGGACAGACTCCTCGCGACCGTTGTATACGTCTGCTGGGGAATCGCATACGGTCTCAGGGCAATCCCCACCGAACGTTAAGCGCTACGGTGGATGGCCGCCTTCGATGGCTAGCCTTACGCTGAGGGAGGCGAATGGCCGCGACGAATCACAACGTCCCCAAGGGGGAACGCGTATTTCGGGGAATCCTCATGGCGTTCTCCGCGCTCGCGGTATTAGTATTTGTCGCACACCTGATACTGGCTGGCTGGAGCCGGCATTCCTTTTCGCAGGTGGAGGCGATCGTCGCAACCCAGTCGCAGATGCTTGCCGCTGGCGAGGGCCTTTACTACGACCTCGACCAGTACCCGTTCACCGTGAACCCTTACGGGCCGATCTTCTATAGCCTTTTGGCGGGATTGTTCTCGCTAGGAGCCCCGATACTACTCGCGGGCCGATTGATTTCGCTAGCGGCGTTAGCCGGCACGGTCTACATTTCGGCGGAAATCGCCCGTGTGCTGACTGCAAATCGCTATGCGGCGTGGACCGCTGCTCTGCTCACGGGCACTACGGCCAATCTTCTGAGTTGGGGCAACACGGGCCAGACCGATTCACTGGCATTGTTCTTTTCCGTCGCCGCCTTTTACCTCTACTTGCGCTACGATCGCGCACCGGCAGCAGCCCTGATCGTCGGCTCGGCCGTCGCGATCGCGTTGGCAATTTTTGTGAAGCAATCGTTCGTCGCCGCCGGCGCGGCGGTCGCTGTTTTGATGCTCTGGAATCACCGCAAGGCTGGTGTGCAGTTCGTGGCGGCACTGGGGCTAAGTGGGGTCGGGCTGGCGCTAGGGCTCAATGCGCTCACCGGCGGCGGCTACTTCGATCATGCCGTTCGGACCAATCTGAATCCGTTCAGTTTGCAGAAATTCGGACAACAGGCTGAGTATTTCATGCTGGTATCGGGCTGCCTCTTGCTGCTGGCGCTAGCGGCGCCGATTGCAACGCGACGGCTGACGCAGTTCCATCTTTACCTAGGGCTAGCGTTTGTCGTCTTTGCGCTGACAGCGTCCAAGGTAGGCTCGGACCTGAACTACCAAATGGAGACGGTCGTACTGCTGTGCATTGCCTCCGCGTGGTCGCTGAACCGCCTCGACTTCTTTCCACTTTATTTCCGCAACGACCCTGGCTTGATCACCTTGCTGCAGATACCTCTCGTTCTGTACCTTGTCTTAAATATTGCGCTCTCAGGCAGAACGTTGCTCTGGCGCACGGTCGTAGAACACGACCAACGTGAGCAATCCGTGGCTGTGGCTGCATACCTGGCACCGGACGCGGGGCGAGTGCTTTCGGTCGAAATCGACCCTTTGCTGAGCACGCGCCAACACATCGAGGTCGAGCCACCTATTTACACCCTTCTCGTCGACGCCGGAGTCGTTGACCCCGGACCAGTTTTAAGCGATCTTGCGTCGGCCCGCTTTGCCTCAGTCGCTCTCTATCAAGACGTTTTTGAGGAACAAGAGCAAGCCATCGACCCTGAGATTCCATCGCTACCGGCGGCTCACCTTGAGGAGATCCGTCGGAACTACCGTCTCGTCAAACACATCGCCGGGCCGTATCTGGGCGGCATCTACCTCTATCAACCCAACGCCACGGCCCAGGATTCCGCAGTGACAGCTAAGGGATTGCCCTGAACTCGCGAGCTCCGAGTAATACCCGAGTAAGGTAATTCCCGTCTTCTCGGATCGCAAAACGGTCGATAGACTTTTTTCAAAGCGCTTGAAAGCCAGCTTGCGAATGAGATGCCGGATTCGATAGCGAGAAACGAGCAGATGAGCGCCTCAGCGCCCGGCTACCACGATGTCCGCTTCCAATACGACGCCCGGCGAGCGCCCGTATGGCGGGAACTGGCTCGCTATCTCCAACGATTCGTCGACCCCAATGGGGGCCTTCTCGAGCTAGGCGCGGGCTACGGCGAGTTTAGCTCGGCGGTCAGCGCGGCGCAGAAATGGGGTCTGGATCTTAACCCGGATCTCACGCAATACTGGGCCCGCGATGTCGAGCCACTCATCCAGTCGGCCCTCGAGCCCCTGCCACTCGCAGACCGCTCGTTAGCGACGGTTTTTGCATCGAATTTCTTCGAACATTTCGTCATAGAAGACGCCAAGTTTATTTTGGCCGAAGCTACTCGGGTGCTTAGGCCGGGCGGCAAGCTGATCGCCGTTCAGCCCAACTATCGCCTGCAGCCCCACCGGTACTTTGACGACTACACACACAAACAGGCCTATACGGAAAGTTCGTTCAGCGACTACTTAACTTCCCTCGGGTGGAAAGTTCGCCATTGTGAAGCGCGCTTCATGCCGTTCACGATGAAGTCCAGCCTGCCAACGTGGGGATGGCTCGTCGCACTATACCTCTCGCTACCCTATCGCCCCTTCGCGGGACAGTTTCTCATCGTCGCGGAATCGCCCGGAAAGGCAAGCTAACCATGTGGCGCGGGCAGACGGTCGCGGTCATCCTGCCGACGTATAACGAGAAGGACTCGATCCGACAGTGCGTGCTCGACTATCTCGCCACGGACTACGTGGACGAGGTTATCGTCGTTAACAACAACGCGGCGGAAGGCACGTCGGAAGAAGTCGCGGGCACTGGGGCTCGCGAAATCAAGGAGACTCGGCAGGGCTACGGCAATGCTCTGCTTTGTGGGATACGCAATTGCCGCGCCGAGCTAGTGATTTTGTGCGAACCCGATGGCACATTCGAGGCCAACGATGTTCTGAAGCTGCTGGCATTTTCCGACGACAAGCCGGTCGTCTTCGGCAGCCGCACGAGCCCGACCTTTATCTGGGCGGGTGCCAATATGGATTGGTTTCTGCGCTGGGGAAACTGGGCCGTGGCAAAAATGACCGAGCTGCTGTTTAATACGACGATCCTCACAGACGTCGGCTGCACCTACAGACTTTTCCGCCGCGAAGCACTAGAAGTCATGCTGCCGCACCTTACCATTGGTGGATCTCACTTTGGCCCGCAGCTTCTGATGGAAGTGATCGCCCATCGAATTCCCTTCGTCGAAATCCCGATCAATTACCTGCAGCGCGTTGGCATGTCGTCGGTCACGGGCGATCGCTGGAAAGCGTTTAAGCTCGGCATGACGATGATCTTCATGATCCTCGGCTACCGCGCGGGTCTGCGAGCGGCCGATCGAACGATCTGGACAGATGTGAAAGCATCGCGCCAGTTTTCTCCAGAACTGTTTGGAGCTTCTCCGCGAGTGGCTGATTCGCTCGGCCGGCTTTCAGAAGCCACCTCGCGCGAAGAGGCAGCCGAGCCGTTGGTGTCCTCTCGGCAGTGATCGCAACGGGCAGCCGTAGGAGACCCGCTAGCAACCCGATTCCATAAGCGTGCGGGCGTGAGCGTTACGGGCATGCGAGTTCTGGCGTCTCGGTTCCATTTCGTCGATCCCGTTTCATCGGCGCAATGTCGTACACTCACAGCGGGAGAACTCCATGCGAGATCTGATCACTAGCTACCTTACTCAAAACTTGTCGCGGCGGGGCCTATTTGAGCGCCTTGTTGCGTTTGGTTTGACCGCCGCGGCCGCGGAGTCGATCATTCAACCACTTGATGCGGCGGAAGCCGTTGGTTCGAGTGGTGAGTCGGGACTCAGCAAAGTGAGCGGCAGCGGGGGCGACGCCGTCGTTGCCCAAATGAAGGCAGCGGGCGTGAAATACCTTTTCACGAATCCCGGCTCATTTGAGGTTGGCCTCTTTGATGCGTTCCACGGACAGAAGGGCATGCAGCTCATTGTGAGTTTGCATGAGGGGCTCGTCGTCTCGACCGCCGACGGCTACCACCGCATGAGCGGCAACCCGTCATTTCTTAATCTTCATGTGATCGCCGGCACCGCGCAGGCCGCGGGCCAGATGTATAACGCCGCGCGTGATGGCTCGGCGCTGGTCGTGACAGCCGGACTGAATGACAACGAGATGTGGAGCGACGAGGGTACGCTTGCTCCGCGTCCGGGATATGACCAGAAGGACGTCAACCAACAGTTCACGAAAATTTCCTGGGAAGCGCGCGAACCTCGTTCGCTATCGCTGATGGTTCGGCGCGCGTTTAAGGCGGCGACGATGCCTCCCGGAGGCCCGGTCTATTTGGCCATGGCCCACCACGCGCTTGAGGCAAAGGGGGTTGAGCAGGGAATTCTGCCTGGCGATCGCTTTATGGTGAACCCGCGGCCGCGTCCCTCGAAGGACGCTGTTGAGAGGGCGGCACGGATGCTCGTCGAGGCTAGCAATCCGATGCTAGTGGCCGGCGACGAGGTTTGGAAAGCGGGCGCGCAGGACGACCTGATTCGCTTGTCCGAGGCGCTGGGCTTGCCGGTTTCGTATATCCAACAGGGCTATTGGAACTTCCCGTCGCATCACCCGAACTATGCCGGCCGTTTTTCGATGAACTCAGGTATCGCCAAGCGCGGCATGGACGTCATACTCAGCGTTGGCTCGCCGGACTTCGGCGGACGTGTTGTGCCACAAACGCCAGAGGCTCCGCTAAACGCGAAGTTCATTCGCATGGGCATGAAGACCGGCAACATCGGCAGAAACTATCCGACGGACCAGGCGATGGTATGCGATGTCCGCGAAGGTCTGCGCGACTTGATTGACGCTGTGGAGTCGATGACGACCGCGGATCGGCGCGAGAAGATTGCCAGGCCGCGCTCGGCCAACTTGGCCGCGATGTCGCAGGAGGTTCTACGTAAGACGGCCGAAGCCGCGAACGCCAACTCCGGCAGCTCGCCCATCCATTCCGAGGAGCTTGGCGCCGCGTTGGCGCGTGGCATAGACAAGCATTCGATTGTGGTTGGCGAAAATCTCACGGGCAAACATGGCCACTTGAGAATGGGCCACCGCGACGACGAAGTGATGTGGCTCAGCAATACCGGCCTCGGGCTTGGTTGGGGTATTGGCGCCGCGACGGGCGCGAAGCTTGCAGCGCCCGATCGCGACGTGATTTGCTCGATCGGCGACGGCTCGGTCATGTACAGCTCGTCTGGCTTCTGGACACAAGCGCGCTACGAAGTGCCGGTTCTGACCGTGGTGTGGAACAACCGCAACTACCAGACGGTCCGACATGCCTATCATCGCTACAAGGGCAACATGGCGGGCAAAGACGAGTACACGGGCATGTACCTTGGCGATCCCGATATCGATTTCGTGAAGTTGGCGGAATCGCAAGGCGTCTCCGGTGAAAAGGTGAATTCCGGCGCGGACCTCGATGCCGCGTTCAAACGTGGACGGAAAGCTATTCGCGACGGCAAGCCGTATGTGCTCGACGTCAACGTCGCGCGTTTCGGTGGCGGAGCGGAGTCAACTTGGCACCAGAAATTCAGTCTGGCCAGCCAGGGAGAACCGGCTTAGGGGCGGAGCGTGGTGCGCCCGCAAGGATTTCTGCGGCTCTGGTTATTTCACAGTCTCTGAGCAAGCGCTGATATGCCCTCGCGAAACAGGGCAAGACGGCCGATATATAGAGGACGAAGATTCGTCCTCACATGTCGGCGCTGAAGCAGCAGCAGGATTCGTCTCAGCACTCGGCGATTGTGGACGACGGGTACCAGCGGGCTCTCAACGATTACTTTCGGAGCGGCTCGAAACAGTCGCTCGACGCGTTGCGGGCGCTGGTTCGCGATGCTGCTTCTTTGAGGGAGCCGATCCCCGAGGTGCTTGCCAAATTCTGGCGCGGCGCGTTGCCGTGCCTGCTTACGGCGACTGGCTCGGGGCGTCCGGAATCGTTTGACTCCGTCCTTGAGGCCGAGCAGGCGATTGGGCGTGAGTTTGAACGAGCGGCGGAGCTCGATCGACTCGTACACGTGAGAGTTGCCGGGGCATATTCGCGGAAGATTCGCGAGGTCCAGACGCTGCTCGACAATCTGCCCGGGCTCGCTTTTCTCAAAGATGCGGACTACCGCTACGCCACCGTCAATCGGGCTTTCTGTAAGGCCATAGAAAGGCCGGTTCGCGAGATTGTGGCAAAGTCCGACCACGACCTTTTTTCGGCTGATCTGGCGAACGCGCTCAAAGCGCAGGATCGCGAAGTCACTAGCCAACGCCGTGGGCTTACATTCGAGCAAGATATCGCCGTCGCCGGCCGGCCACGATCGTTCCTATTCAACAAAGCTCCGGTGATCGACTCCGACGGCAACGTCACCGGGCTGATCGGCATTGGCGTCGATTTAACCGAACAGCGGCGCATTCAGCAAGAGCAACAAAGCCTAGCCGCGGCGCTTGCGGCGATCGGCGAGATGGTCTTGATCACCGATACTCGCGGTTCGATTCGCTATGTCAATCCAGCGTTCTCGAGCGTTACGCAGTATTCTTCCGACGACGTTGTCGGGCTGAGTGTCTCGCTTTTTCAGACCATCGATTCGAGGCCCATGTTTCGTGAAATGCTGCGGACGCTTTCGGCCGGACGCACCTTTAGTGGCGCCACCAAAATTCAACGTAAGCGAGGTGCGACGCTCGCGGTGCAGCTCACCGTTTCGCCGATAAGCGACGAGGCCGGCAAGGTATCGCGATTCGTAGCCGTCGCTCGCGACATCGCCGAACAAAGAAGAATGACCGAGGCGCTTGGAAAGGCCGCGGCGGTGAAGTCAGAATTTCTCTCAATGGTGTCGCACGAGCTTCGAACCCCGCTAACCGCAATCAAGGAGGGCTTGGGAATCGTTGTTGACGGCACCTGCGGTCCGTTGAACGAAAACCAGGAAAACTTCCTATCGTTGGCCAAGCGCAACGTCGACAGGCTGCACCGGCTCATTAACGACACGTTGGACTTTTCGAAACTCGAACGCGGCGAGTTCAGGCTGAACGTCGAAGCGGCCGACCTCAATCGGCTGGTACACGACGTGGTCCGCCAACAGCAGCTCGCTGCAAACGCGCTCAACTGCCGTCTCGAGTCGTCGCTGCAGTCGGACCTGCCGCAAGTCCCGTTCGACCCCGATCGAATCAGTCAGGTGCTCGTCAATCTTCTCGGCAACGCCATTCGCTACAGCAGTAACGGCTGGGTCGAGGTCACCACGCACGTATCCGCGGGTGAAGCAGTCGTGAAGGTTCAAGACAGTGGGCCGGGTATTCCGGCCGATAAGTTGGAGCGTATCTTCGACGCCTTCGTTCAGCTAAGCACTGGGCCGGGCCGGCAGGTCGGGGGGACCGGCCTCGGGCTGGCAATCTGCAAGCGGCTTGTGGAGTTGCACGGTGGCCGCATCTGGGTTGAATCGGAACTTGGAAAGGGCTCGGCGTTTTACTTTGCCCTTGATATTGCGCTGAAAAACGTGGAGGACAAGTAAGTGCCGAAAAAAATCTTAGTAGTCGATGACGAGCCCGATGTCGTGGCGTCAATAAAATACCGCCTAAGCGACGCGGGATATACCGTGCTGTCGTCCGAGAACGGCGTTGGCGCTTTGGAAACACTGCGGCGTGAGAAGGTTGACCTGATCCTGGCGGATTTCATGATGCCCGAGGTCAACGGGATCGAGTTGACGCGGCTGGTGAAGTCGCATCCCACATGGTTCGACACGAAAGTCATTCTGTTTTCGTGCAATACCGCGCCCGAGTTTCGACAACGAGCGCTCGAAATGGGGGCCGTGGACTATCTCCCTAAATCCGCGGGGGCACAGACCATCATCGAGCGTGTGGGAGAAATCGTTGGCCCGGCGCTCAGCGCGGACTTCTCGCCCGTCAACTCGCAACAGCCCGGCGACTCGAATGATGGGCTGACTGATGGCGAAGATAATTTCCGAGTTCAGGTCGAAAGCTTAGCTCGCAGTCTGGTCGACGTGCTGCACCTTGCCCGCGCCAGCGGCGATCTCGAGGAGCCCACCGAGTACGCGATCGACTCCGCGCGAAGGATTGCAGACGACATCCAAAAATTAAGCTGTGTGCGGGACCAGGAAAGTTGATCATGAGCGAGATGGACGAGCGCACCAAAATCCTGATCGTTGACGACGAAGAAGATGTCGTCAAGCCGATCGCGTTTCGGCTGGACATACAGGGTTTCAATGTGTTCCTAGAACCGAACGGAGAATGTGGTTACGAGACCGCGGTGGCGCATCATCCCGACCTGGTCTTGCTTGACATCATGATGCCCGGCATCGACGGACTATCGCTGTGTCGCCTTCTTAAAGAGCGCGAGGATACGGCAGATATCCCGATCATCATGCTCACCGCGAAAACAACAATGGGTGACGTCGAGGAGTCGTTTCGAGCCAAAGCCGACGACTATATCGCCAAGCCATTTGAGTGGGACGAGCTATTGGGAAAGATCAATCGCCTGCTGCATCTGAATGCGATTCAGTCCGTTGACCGCACGAGCGAGCCGATCGCGCAGCGTTAGCCCGCGGTCGCGGCGAGCGCTGACTCGGGCGACGGCCGCTAGTGCTGGGTCGGAAAGAACGTCGACCTAGAGGTCACCGCTGCCAGCCGGAGGCGCGCGCCACAAATTCCCGCTAGAGTGCGTGCAGCGGTGTCTAGAATCGGTCTACGTAGATCGTGAAAATGCTCTAGCGCGTGACGCGTAAATATCAACTCGAAACCGCTCAACGCTGCGCGTAGTTCTTGTCGTAGTACGCCTGATATTCACCCGAGCGAACGCTGTCTACCCAAGCGCAGTTTTCTCGATACCAGTCGACGGTTTGGCTCAGGCCCGTGTCGAAATCGACTTCTGGTTTCCAGCCCGTTTCGGACTCGATTTTCGCGCTTGTTAGCGCGTAGCGGCGATCGTGGCCAGGGCGGTCGGCGACCCTCGTCATGAGCGATTCCGGTTTGCCTGTCGCCCGCAGCAAGCGCTTGACTACTTCGAGATTTGGAAGGGCGCAGTTGCCACCAATGTTGTAGATTTCGCCGGGACGTCCGCGGTCGATCGCGGCGTGGATCGCGCGGCAATGATCGTCAACGTAGAGCCAGTCGCGGACTTGCTGCCCGTCCCCGTAAATCGGCAGCGATTTATCTTCGAGGGCGTTCGAGATCATTAGCGGTATCAACTTTTCGGGAAACTGATACGGGCCGTAGTTGTTCGACGCTCTCGTCACGGTTACGGGCAGCCCGAAGGTCGTGAAGTACGAGAGCGCGAGCAAATCAGAGCCGGCTTTCGAGGATGAGTACGGGCTCGACGCGACGAGCGGGTAGCTTTCGTCGGCCTCCGCCGGTGAGTCGATGCTGCCGTAAACCTCATCCGTTGAAACGTGTAAAAAGCGGCTGGGTGGATAATTCCGAGCCGTCTCAAGCATTACGCCCGTTCCAATAAAATTGGTTTCCATTGCATCGGTCGGCTTCAGGATGCTGCGGTCGACGTGCGATTCAGCGGCGAAGTGGACAACGATGTCGGGTCGGTAGTTATCGAAGGCTTGTTGAACTGCATCGTTGTCGCGAATGTCGACGCGTTCAAATCGGTAGCTGGGGTTGTTCGCGACGGAAGCAAGATTCTCGAGATTGCCAGCGTAGGTTAAGGCATCGAGCATCAATACTTCAGCGTCGTCGACTGTGTTGAGCGTCAAGCGCACAAATGCCGAGCCGATGAACCCGGCTCCTCCCGTCACGAGATATTTCACTTGTGCTGCGTCTCCCAGTCGTATGCGATGCCTGGGTCGTTGTAAGCAATCCGGCCTTCGTCCGCGGGATCGTAATGCTTATTCGTAATGTAGATCAGCATCCCGGGCTCGCTGCCGATCACCTTGTAGCCATGGGCCACGCCTGGGGGAATCAGCAATTGCCAGGGTCGCAGGTTGCCCAGATAGAACGTGTTCCGTGCTCCAAAGGTTGAAGAGCCTTCGCGAAGGTCAGCGAGCGCGACTTGGAACATCCCTTTCGCGGGCACCCAAAGATCGGTCTGGTGCATGTGGTAGTGGAACGCTTTGACAGTGTCCGGGTAGCTTAGCGCCGCGGATACTTGAGTGGATTCGATTGGGAACTCCGCAGTCAGGCCCTGCTGAATTCGCGCGACTTCTAGAAAGTATCCACGGTCGTCCGGCCAGAGCGGAAATGGCTGAGCCACGACTCCGTCGATCAGCGCGGCGTCATCGGCTTTTAGGATCACCGAACCGATCCCGAGCGTACATTGGGGAATGCGCGCAACGATGCCGCCCTCGGACTTCAGGAGGCTGCCGGAGTTCGGTGCTGAGGTTGAATCACCCACTCTCAACAGAGTCCGACACGCGAGGGCGGGCGGTCAAGCTGGGTCCCGATCCGAATCTCAGCGTTTGTCGCCGACCTACGGGGGCGTAGACGAATTTGGGGCTCTAGGCGGCAACCAAATTCGCGCGGCGGGCTTTCCACAACTCAATGTACGGTGCGAGGTCACTCATAATTTCCGCAAACTGCGGGAACGTTAGCGACTGAGCGCCGTCGCTCCAGGCTTTCGGAGGGTTGGGGTGAATCTCAACCATCATTCCGTCGGCGCCAACCGCGACCGCCGCTCGCGTCAATGGTGCGATAAGGTCACGCTTGCCGGTGGCATGAGCGGGGTCAAGAATGACCGGGAGGTGCGTCAACTTGTTGAGAACCGGCACCGCGTTAATGTCGAGCGTGTTGCGCGTCGCGGTCTCAAAAGTACGGATGCCGCGCTCGCACAGCACAACGTTCGGATTGCCGTGCGAGAGGATGTACTCAGCCGAAAGCAAAAGCTCCTCGACCGTGGTACTGAGGCCACGCTTGAGTAGCACCGCGCAACTGGTCGAGTTGCCGATCGCCTTCAGCAGCGGATAATTCTGCACATTCCGAGCGCCGATCTGCATGACGTCGGTATATTTGGCGACTAGATCCACATTCGAGACCGTCATGATTTCAGTGACCGCCTTGAGCCCGTGCGCATCGGCCGCACTTCTGAGCAGCTTGAGGCCCTCTTCCTCGAGACCCTGGAAGCTGTAAGGGCTCGAGCGCGGCTTGTATGCGCCACCGCGAAGGAACTTCGCTCCGGACGCGGCAACGGCTTTCGCACATTCGTTAATTTGCTCTTCGGTCTCGACCGAGCACGGTCCGGCGATCACGGCGAACTCTGATCCGCCGATTGTGGCCTCGCCGGCTGCCACCACGGTGCGTTCTTTTCTAACCTCTTTGCTAACGAGCTTGTAGGGAGCGGAAATCGGAACTGCACTCTCAACACCCTCGGCCGAGCCCATAGCTTCGATCGCGTGGGTGACATCCTCGACGCCGACCGCGGCGATAACAACCCGTTCGTCGCCTTGGATCGAGCGCACCTGAAAGCCCATTTCCTTGACGCGGCTACAGACTCGGTCGACTTGTTCTTTCGTTGCCCCGGGCTTCATTGAAACAATCATTTCCCACCTTCAAACTTTCGTACCAAAAAAGAAAAATCCCACTCTTCTCCGAGTGGGAGTCAGTCGGTATTGACCAATTGCAGGCTACGCCACTCGTTCGAGAATATTAGCCCATAAATCGGGGCCGTTGACTATGGGCGTAATACCATCGCATAAGCGTTGAGTACGAATCTGTTCTACCACGTTCGACCACGCATGTCCAGCGCAGCCACGACCGTTTAGATGTTTTTTCACGATGTAGCTAACACCCACAAATTAGGGCTGTTAAGCACCTCTTGGTGGTGCCTGTGGGTCTCCCGTCGCGGTCCGATCGTGTGAATAACCAGCCGGCACAATTAAACCCTTGACTCTACACTGAACTATAGGGTTTACAATAGGGCAAGAGGGTTAGGCAATCTCATATGCAACTCAAGATTGGGCAAGTCGCGCGGCAGGCCGAAGTCGCCGTCGAAACGCTACGTTTTTACGAAACGCGGGGGCTAGTGAGCCCGGCGGGCAGGACGGCATCGGGCTATCGCTACTACGATTCGTCGATCTTCGATCGGCTGGATTTTATTTCGAAGTCGCAGGCGATTGGCTTTTCGCTGGATGAGATCGCTCTAATCATTGACGAAGCGAGTCAAGGTAAGCGACCGTGCACGGAGGTGCGGCGGTTGGCCGCTGAGCGACTTGAGGCCCTGGATCGTAAGCTCGCCCAGCTCAAGCGCTACCGGCGCGAGCTTAGCAAGACTGTCGAGAGTTGGCAGCGCGAGGGTGAGAGTGACGGCGAGATCTGTGGCCTAATCGAATCACTCGACGCCAACAAGCTGTACCCTCCAAATCGGCGAGGGCGTTGATGCCGGCGGCTTCGGATATCGAGCACGTTCGATTGCCCGTTGAAGGCATGACGTGCCAGGGATGCGTTGGGCGAGTGACGGCGGGTCTCGAGTCGGTCGCCGGGGTATTCGATGTGCGGGTCGACTTGGCGTCGGGCATCGCGGATGTTGAGTTCTCGGCCGAGTCAACGATAGCGGAGGAGCTTCGGCAGGCGGTGCGAGACGCCGGCTACCAAGTGGGGGCCTCCCCCGTGGGCGTCGCAAACGGCCTCGTTTCGATCGCAGGGTCGGCGCCTGAACTGAATAACACTTTGGCGCGCGCTGATCTCGCGATTTCGGGCATGACCTGCGCCGGTTGTGTCGCGGCTATCGAGAAATCCGTTTCGTCGCTTGCCGGGGTTGAACGTTGCGACGTCAACTTGGCGACTCGGGCGGCGCAAGTGAGCTTCGATGGCACGCTGACGAACGTTGCCGCTGTGATCGAGGCTGTCGAGGCGGCCGGCTACGAAGCGCGCGTGCGCGGCGAGCAGCCTGGGCTTGATAGTTCAGACGCGGAAACTGCAACGTTGCTGCGGCGGTTGCAAGTCTCAGCGATTTTTACTGTTCCGCTGCTTGCAATCGCGATGTCGCACGGGCTTCTGGATTTTCCCGGCAGCCGCTGGGTTCAATTGGCTTTGACTGTTCCGGTGATGGTCTATGGCGGCGGATCGTTCTACCGTTCGGCCTGGGCCGGCGTTTGGCATTTGCGGGCGGATATGAACACGCTGGTGGCGGTAGGCACGGGCGCGGCGTTCGCTTATAGTTTCGTAGCCACGGTGCGTCCGGAGTGGGTGAGCGGACAATCGCAGGCACCGGTCTACTACGAAACTGCCGCCGCGATCATCACACTTATCCTGCTTGGCCGCGTATTGGAATCTCGCGCGCGGAGCCGGACCTCAGGTGCGATCCGCAAGCTGATGGCACTGCAGAGCCCTACGGCGCGAGTCGTGCGTGCCGGCGACGAAATCGAGATTCCGGCTGAAGAGGTCGTGACTGGCGATGAAGTTATCGTTCGGCCCGGCGAGGGTTTTCCTGTAGACGGGACGGTTCTTGAGGGCCGAAGCGCGGTAACGGAGGCGGCTTTAACCGGAGAGAGCGTGCCGGTGGACAAAGAGCCCGGCGACCGCGTGTTCGCGGGCACACTTAACGGCACCGGTTCACTTACGTTTCGCGCCGAAGGCGTTGGACAAGAGACGGCGCTTGCGAAGGTCATCGCGTTCGTCGAGCGAGCGCAGGGGTCGAAGGCGCCGATTGCTCGCTTGGCGGACCGAATCGCCTCGTATTTTGTGCCAATCGTTCTAGTTACCGCCGTAGTAACGTTCGTGGTTTGGTACGCGGTTGGCGAGGGTGAGGCGGCGCTACGAATGGCGATCGTGAACTCGGTTGCGGTGCTGATCATCGCTTGCCCTTGTGCCATGGGCCTGGCGACACCTACCGCCATCATGGTTGGCATTGGGCGCGGCGCGGACCTTGGAATTCTTATCAAAGACGGCGCATCGCTTGAAGCTGCTCACGATGTCGACATGGTTGTGTTTGACAAGACCGGCACTTTGACGACTGGGCAGTTCGAGGTAACGGACGTTGCGCTCTTCGGCGATGAAACTCGCGATGAAGTGCTCGATGCCGCGGCGGCGGTAGAGAGTCGCTCGGAGCATCCGCTTGCGGCGGCACTCGTAGCGGCCGGCAGTGGCGAGCGGATTGTGATTGAAGACTTTGAAGCGCTACCGGGATTAGGCGTTCAGGCGCTCGTGAGCGGGCGACGATGGCTTGTCGGCAAGCCGGCACTACTTTCGAGCCAATCGATCGATTGCGAAGCGGCGACGAAGGCGCTCGAGCAATTTTCGCATGAGGGGAAGACGGTTATTCTTGCGGCGAAGGATGGCCAGGCTGTAGCCGCGATCGCTCTAGCCGATGGCGTTCGAGTCGATGTGGCGGATGCGATTCAGGCGCTTCACGAGCGCGGCGTCGAGACCTCGATGATTAGCGGTGACAACCAATCGACCGCTTCGGCGGTGGCGGATCGAGTGGGAATCGTCAACGTCATTGCGGGGGTTCTTCCCGACCAGAAGGCCGTTCGTATTGGCGAGCTACAGAGCCAGGGCCAAACCGTCGCCATGGTCGGCGACGGAATTAACGATGCGCCCGCGCTGGCACAGGCTGACGTTGGAATTGCGATCGGAGCGGGCACCGACATCGCAATCGAAGCAGCCGACATGATCCTCGTTCGCAACGAACCAAGCGATGTTGTCACGGCCCTCGAATTGTCGAGAGCGACCATGCGAACGATTCGCCAGAATCTTTTCTGGGCGTTCGCCTACAACGTCGTGGGAATTCCGATCGCAGCGGGATTACTGTATCCCTGGAGCGGATTGTTGCTATCACCGGTGCTGGCCTCGGGCGCCATGGCTCTGTCTAGCGTGTCGGTTGTGAGCAACAGCTTGCGGCTTCGCCGGGCGCGGCTGCAGACCTAACCCGCATTTCTTACCCCCAGCCGGGGTGGCAGTTGTGGTCCGAGCCGTCGCTCGATCGGTCTGGAAAGAAATTGGAACTTTCTCGCCCGTCCGCGCTAATTACAAACAGAAGCGCAAGCCATGCGTCGAACCCAAACGGCGGCAACTGTGGTCCGTATCAAATTGCCAGATGCCGGATGAGTTTGCGTGGGTGAAGCGCTTGGCCTCTGGGGATGAACAGGCCCTGGGCGCGATCTATGATCGATTCCAGGGCCGCATCTACCGCTTTGCAATGCAGATGACCGGCGACCCATCACTGGCAGGACGTGACGCAGGAAGTGTTTCTCGCGCTGCTTCGGAACCCTCACTCGTTTCAGCCGGAGCGCGGCTCGCTCGCGTCATTTCTGTTTGGAGTTGCAAAGAATCACGTGCGAAACCGGCTACGGCACGAGCGTCGTTACGTTGCACTTGATCCCGCCGAAGCAGACGGTTTGACCGCGGACCGCGAAGATGTTGCGGAGCTGAGCGGCGGTGAAATTCGCGAGGCTGTTCTGGCCCTGCCTGGCGAGTATCGCGAAGTAGTCGTGCTTTGCGAGTTTCAGGGAATGAGCTACGCCGAAGCTGCGGCGGCGCTCGAGATACCAATCGGTACGGTTCGCTCACGCCTGCACCGAGCGCGCGCACTGTTGGCCAAAAAGTTGGCTTCGGCGTTGCAATGCGAGCAACCGAGAGTTCGCCAATGACGTGTCGAGAATTCGAGTTGCTTGCGCCGGCTCTTGAGCGCGCCGAGCTGACCGACGCCAGTACCGCGGCAAACGCGAAACGCCATTCGGATGAATGTAGTCTCTGCCGACAGGTCGGCGAGACACAACGGACACTCAGTGAGCTACTAAGAGCGGCAGCGCAAGAAGACGCGACGCTGCAGGCGCCGGCTGAAGTTCGGGCGAGTTTATTTCGCGAGCTGCGCGCCGCCCCGCGCCGTTCGAGCACGCAGTGGGCGATAGCCGGCTGGACAGTGGCGGCAGCTTTGTCGCTCTGGGCCGTGTTAACAATCGGCGGGCCCGGGTCGCCACAAACAACTGTCGCAAGCGCAAACGAGATCTACGGCGTACAACCATTCACGCCAATTCCCGCATCGCGCCTATGGGAGCCATCGAGCGGTGGCCGCATCATGCGGGTCAACCTGCCGGGCGACGCGCCCTTACTTTTTGGATTTCCAATGTCGTTGGACACACCAACACGACGCGTCGAGGCCGATATCTTATTGGGCAATGACGGAACCGCCCACGCCATTCGATTTCTCCCTACACGCTCTTTCCCCAGGGCACCTGCCAATTAAACAAGGAGTATTTTCACAATGAAGAAATTCGTACTAGCAATCTCGGTCGTCGCGATTTTAGGCGTTTCGGTCAATGCGCAGGAGCACCGCCAAGTCATCCGCATGAAGGTCTCGGGTGAACACGGGTCCGGCATACATGCGGCGCGGACCATCGGCGACCACCACCTCAAGATGATGGGCCCGGCCATGTATATCTCGGGTAGAGTCGTCAAGGGCGCACCCTACAGCGCCGAAGGCGTTGCCGAGATGGTTCAGAAATTGGCGGATGGCAACGCGATTCGCCGGGAAAACTCGACCAAGCTTTATCGCGACAGCGAAGGCCGCACGCGACGCGAGGATCAAATTGGCGGTATCGGGCCGTGGGCCACCGGCGGTGCGAAGAGCGTCATCTTCATTCACGACCCGGTCGCTAGCGTGCAGTACATTTTGCATCCTGACTCGAAAACCGCGGAGAAAATTTTGATGCCGCATCTCGGCGACGAGCGCGGCGCTACCTCCAAATCTGTCGGCCCAAAAGTAGTTCAACGCAGTGTGCGAATCGTCAAACGCAGCAGCGAGGGCAACTTTGCACACTCAACCTCGATTGAAGAGAGCGAGGTCAGCAATGAGGCCAATTGGACCCAAAACATTTCCACCATTGCCGGTCTCCACGCCGCCGCCGGCCAGAAAGGCTCAGAGGGAACGGAAGAATCGCTGGGCAACCGGCTCGTTGCCGGTGTTGAGGCAACCGGGACGAGGGAGACGGTAACCATTCCCGCTGGGACGATCGGGAACGAGCAGCCCATCGAGATGGTCTCCGAGCGCTGGTATTCCGAAGAACTCCAGCTCGAAGTCATGACGAAGCGTAGCGATCCGCGCTCGGGCGAAACCACATTTGAGCTGAGGAACTTACAGCGCGTTGAACCGCTGCCCAGCTTATTCGAGGTTCCCGCCGACTACACGGTCAACGAACGGAACATGTTCATGCACCGCGAGGAATAGCCCCTGTCGATTAGCTAAATTCCTTGCGAGCGGCGTCTCCATCCGAACATTTGATCGGGGTTGTCGTGCAGCAACATGCGGGCGAGTTCGAGTGCCTCGGTGTCGTTGCAGAAATCGGCCTCGACTTTCTCGCTTAAGACTTTAGCAACGTTGGCGCGAGCAATTTTCGCGTGAGCATAGGTCAGCTCGGGGAAGCGATAGTCTCCGCCAAATCCGAAAATCTTATTTGCGGGCAGCATCTCAAGCATCTCGTGGAGCGTCCTTCGAGCGGCGCTTCCCGAGATGATATGCGTCCAGCAAAAGTCGATGGATACGTTCGGAAACACCTTCGCAATCGCCGACGCCTCGCCTTGGTAGGGATAGCTGACGTGAAAGAGGTCGAACTTGACCTGTGGGTACAGGAAGAAAACGTTCGTCAGATGTGTCGGCTTTGAGTTTTCGATAAAGTTGCCGTTGCCCGCGTGCAAGCCGGTGTGGATTTGCACCGGAATATCGTTCGCATCCGCAAGACCAATTAAGTTGTGAAACATGTGGTCTTCGAGTTCGCGGTAGGGCCGCTCGGTTCGCGCCCTGAAACCTTGTGGAATCGCCCTTCTGTCTTTGATCAGATCGGCGAAGCCCGCCTCTGCCGCGCTCGCCGGAATCTCGGCGTAGTGAATCTCGCGGTTGTAGGCGAGGGTGGACTTGACCGTGACCATGCCGGCCGCGAGGCTTTGTTCGAAACTGCGTTCAATCGCGCGTTTTAATCCGGCGAGTGAGGTGATCGACACGTCGGTGAGTGCTTCCAACTTCTTGATGTCTTCGGAAGATTGGGGCGTGATGAAGCGATCAAACTTGCGGGCAGGAGCGAAAAACCTGGGGTCAGGCGCGACAGGCGCGGGGTTCCAATAGTCGTCGAGAACGGAGTATTCGATGTTCGATCGGTGGTTCAGAATTTCGTCGTAGAGTCCCGGCTTGTTCTTGGCTGCGATGCGGTCGTTAATGCTGTCGAGGGTACTGGCGGATATCTCCTCAGACTCATAAATGTCGCGGATCGCGATTCGCAACACTTGACCGTATCCTGTCAGCCGCGCTGCCTTCCAATAGGGCTCGAATGCCTCCCAACGGCGTCGTGTCGGTGCGTTTTGGTCGCGCACGAGCTTGAGGTCATCGCCTCGAAGCCCGGCCGAGATTACGTCGTTGATCGCGTAGTGCCCGGCTAGCGTAAAGAAGTCAACTTTCGACGATGTGCGTTCGTCCTCGGGCGTGATGTGCTCGTGCGTGTTGACTAGAGAAATTTCGTCAATCGCCTCGAGCAGATCGGCTTCGAGAGAGTCGGCTTGAGGCCTGGGCGGCCGGGCGGCCGCCTGCACAGATCCCGCGGCCGACAGCGCACCAAGAAAACTTCGACGAGCAAGCGACATAGTGACTCGGATTCTCGCTCACCGCGCTAGTCGCAGTAAAGCGATGCGTCGATACAATGGGCGGATGGCTTCCGGCATTACGTTGGGTATCATCGGCGTCGGCAATCTCGGTGGGGCACTGGCTGAAGGCGTTTTAGCGGCAGACGCGGTCGAGCGAGTGATCGCCGCCGACGCTTCCGCCCCTCGGCTCGAAGAGCTATCGGAGGCTCTGGGCGAGCGCTTTTCGAGCGGGTCCGTTGACGAGGTCGCGGCTGGGGCCGACTTAGTCGTCGTTGCGGTTAAACCATACATCGTGGCTTCGGTCGTCTCTCAGCTCGGCGCCTCGCTTAAGCCCGATACCCCGTTGGTTTCGGTCGCGGCGGGAGTGGCGATAGACGATATCGAATCGGAACTTGACGCGGATCGCCCGATCATCCGTGCCATGCCTAATTTGGCGATGGTTGTCGGCGAAAGTGCGACAGCGCTCTGCGCGAATGAGCAAGTGAGTGTCGAACAGATGGCAATGGCCGAATCAGTTTTTGCGGCGGTTGGCAGCGTCGTGAAAGTTGCGGAGCCGCAGATGCACGCAGTGACCGCGCTGTCAGGAAGCGGGCCTGCCTATGTGTGTCTACTGATTGAGGCGCTGGCCGCGGGTGGGGTCAACCGAGGGCTGCAACCCGCAATTGCGCAGGCGCTTGCCGCCCAAACTTTCCACGGCGCGTCGAAGTTGATTCTAGAGAAGGGGGGACACCCGGCCGCCCTTAAAGATCAGGTCACGACGCCGGCGGGCACTACGATTGCGGGTCTGCATCAACTGGAATTGCACGGAGTGCGCGCTGCCCTAATGGATGCGGTGGAGGCCGCGGCGCAGCGATCGGAAGAACTCGCAGGTTAACCCGCATTGCTCGCCACGTGGTGAGAAATGCGGGTTACCGCTTCGCGCGGATCATCAGTACTCCGCAGGGATAGCGCAACTGAACTTTCGAGCGGTCGCAGCGCTTAAAGAACTCGTCCTGTAGTCGCTGGCGCAGTTCCTGGCCGCAAACAAGTAAGCGCTTGCGGACGTGAGTCGAGAACGTAGTTTGCAACTCCCAAAACTCCTCTCGGGTATCGATCAAATAGTCTCGCCCCTCGAAGTGGGATCGGACTTGAACGAATCCCGCTTCCGACACGAGCGCCACGATTTGCCGAGTCGTGAATGCGTTTCCGTCCACGTGATCGCGGTCAATACGCGGTACGCCCAGCTCGTTCATTAGAGAAATCAGCATCGACGGCGCTTCGAGCCTGGTTGCCCCCGCGCTCGCGGCCAGCGCGCCCAGCCGCCTGGCCGCGTCGGTGATGCCCGCCCAACTTAAACGCAACGGGCCTCCGCCCAAGCCCAATGCGAGGGTTCCGCCGGGCGGTAGGATCTCCCTAATTGCTCGCAACGCACGGAGCGGATCGGGCAAGTGACGGATGAGGAACAGCGACACGACGGCATTCAGCGAGTTCGCTCGGAACCCGAGTGACTCAGCATCCGCCTGGATCAATGTCGACGCCCCCGATGCGCGGGCTTGCCGCAGCATGGGGCGCGACAGATCGCTGCTTGCTACCCAATTGCCGGAGTCGGATCGTTTCACGGCCTGGCCGAGCACGCCTGGACCGCACCCTAAGTCGAGCACGCGCGACCCGGCCGGAATTTTTACGAAGTCAACCAACGCGTCGGCGAACGGACGCGAGTACTTTTCGCTGAGCTCATTGAATGCGCCGGCCACGGAGTTGTAGCTGGCAGCATCGAGCGTCTTAAAGTCGTGGCCCACCTGGCCTAATCCTTGAGCCGTTCTTTCCAGTCGTGCAGCAGGGTGAGAGCTTCGATCGGCCGAATGTCGTCGACGTTGAGATTTTTGAGTTCCTCGCCGATGCCCTCAAGTGAGGGGTCAAAGATGCTCTGCTGCTCGATGCGGGCGGGCGGCAGCGGCGATAGCTCGGCGCTAACGGCGGTCTCGCTACGTTCGTGGATGGCGAGTATCTCGTTGGCGCGGTCAATCACCGACTGCGGCAGGCCGGCCAGCCGGGCCACTTCGATTCCATAACTGCGATCGGCATTGCCCGGCTCGACGCGCCTCAGGAAAATCAGTTTCTCTCCGGACTGGCGCACCGAAACATGGAGATTAAATACGCCGGCGAACGCATCGGCGAGTTCTGTTAGCTCGTGATAGTGCGTTGCGAACAACGTCTTCGCACCGACTTTCGCGTGAATGTATTCGACGACGGCCCAAGCGATCGAAAGTCCATCGTAGGTCGAAGTTCCGCGGCCAACTTCATCCAACAAAATCAGGCTATTTTCCGTCGCCGTGTTGAGAATCTGCGACGTCTCGGTCATCTCAACCATAAAGGTTGAGCGGCCCGCGGCCAAATTATCGCTGGCGCCGATGCGAGTAAAGATGCGGTCGACGATCGGCAAGATCGCTTTCGTGGCCGGGACGAAAGAGCCCAGTTGCGCCATGATCGAGACCAGCGCGGTTTGTCTCAAGTACGTCGACTTGCCGCCCATGTTGGGGCCGGTAATGATCGCGAGCAGGTGGTCGGTACTGTTTAGAAAAATGTCGTTCGGAATGAAGCGCTCGCCGGTCTCTTCTTCTGATAGCCGCTCGACAACAGGGTGGCGGCCCGCCGCGATCTGGATCTCTCCCGACGCGCTAAATTGTGGCCGAACGTAGTCGTATTCAGCAGCGATCTGCGCGAGCCCGCAGAGCACGTCAAGCTCGCCGACCGCTCCGGCTGTCGTCTTAATGCGCTTCGCTTGGGCCGCAATCGCTTGGCAAATCTCAGCGAAAATTCGCCGCTCGATTGCGAGAATACGCTCCTCGGCCTCGAGAACTTTCGTCTCCCACTCTTTGAGTTCCGGGGTGGTGAAACGCTCGGCGTTCACTAGCGTTTGCTTGCGGTCGTAGTGCTCGGGAACTTTTGCGGAGTTCGCTCGCGACACTTCGATGTAGAAGCCAAAGACGTTGTTGAAGCGAACTTTCAACGAGTCGATTCCGGTTAGCTCGCGCTCGCGCTGCTCCATCTGAGCGATCACGCCACGGCTGTTCGACTGAATCGCTCGGAGTTCGTCGAGGGCACTATCGAAGCCCGCTGCCACGACACCTCCATCGCTGATCGCCACCGGCGGGGACTCGGCGATCGTCGTTTTGATTTGCTCGCGAACATCGGCCAGCTCGTCCATGCGCCCAAGTAGGGTGCGCATGCGTTGGCACTGGAATTGACTTGTGAGCCCCCTCAACACCGGCAGGCAATTGAGCGAACTGCCAAGCCCGATCACGTCTCGCGGCGTCGCGGACGGACCGGTCACTCTGGCCAGCAGACGTTCGACGTCAAGCACTTGATCGAGTTCACGGACCAACTCGGTGCGCGCAATCGTTGCGCCAAGAAGCTCGCCGACGGCCTCATGCCTTAGCTCGATTTCGGCTTGTTTGACAGACGGCTTGACGACCCACTTCCGAAGTAGCCGGGCTCCCATCGGGGTCGACGTGCGGTTGAGAACGTGCAGTAGCGTCGACTTCTTCGGCCCGTCGAACATCGGCTCGACCAGTTCGAGATGGCGGATCGTTACGGAATCCAACATCATCCAGTCGGTCTGCTCGAAGTAGCCGGGGCGTTCCAGGTGTTCGAGCGCCGAGCGCTGTGTGTCTTTGAGGTAGTGAACCAAAGCCCCAGCGGCGGACACCGCGTCATCGTGACCGGTTGCGCCTAAGCCGTCGAGGGAGTGGAGATGATAGAACTCCATCAGTACGCGCTCGGCATACTCGAAGTCGAACACCCAGCCGTCGAGTTCCGTATTGAGATAACCGGCCGCGTTTGCTGTCTGTCCGGCGGGCGACTCGAATAAGGGTCCTGCTGAGGCGGTCAGCACTTCTTTGACGCCGAGAGTGAGCAGTGTTTCGGCAATCTGCTCGGTCGCCAGCTCGGTCATGTGAAACTCGCCGGTTGATACGTCGAGATAGGCCAGACCGCTTCGGCCGTTGCGTTCGCGGACAGCCGCGAGATAGTTATTTTCGCCGGACTTGAGCAGGTTGGGGTCGCTCGTAGTTCCTGCTGAGAGGACGCGAACGACCTCGCGCTTGACCAAGCCTTTCGCATTCTTGGCGTCTTCGACCTGATCGCAGATTGCGACGCGGTGACCCTTTTCGAGCAGCTTCGCGAGGTAGTTGTCGGCGGCGTGCGCCGGAACGCCGCACATTGGCACGGCCTGGCCTTTCTCCTTGTTGCGCGACGTGAGCGTAATCTCCAGATCACGCGAGGCAACGATCGCGTCGTCGAAAAAAAGCTCATAAAAATCTCCCAGCCGAAAGAACAGCAAACACTCTGGGTATTGTTGTTTCGCCGCGTGATACTGCTGCATCAGCGGAGTTCTAGACGAGCGGGGAGGCATTCAGCGATGGCCGGGAAACACTCGATTATAGCCCCGCTATCGAGAGCAAAAAACGCGGCGAACGTAGTACCTTATTGGGGTCATGATGAAACACCTCGCGCTCTGCGTAACAACCATCGTATTGCTGTCAGCTTGCGGCTCCGCTCCAACGGCGGAAGCGACCAGCGAAGCACCTTCGCTGCGCGAGCAGATGCTCGGTCTTTGGCAGGTGACCGACATCAAAAACATCACCAAGGGCGAAGATCAGCCGCACGCGCGGGAGTATCACATGTACACGGCGACGCACGAATTGATTATTCTCGCCGGCGCGGACCGCCCCAAGTTGACCAAGTCAATAAGCGATATGACAGCCGAAGAGGTGATGAGCCAGCAGCCGGTCGGCGCGGGCCTTTATAAATACACCGTCGACGGAAACGCGGTTTCGAGAACCAACGTTGTAGCGCTGTCAGCTTTCTATGAAGGCCGCACAACCGCCGGCGAGATCGAGGTCGACGGCGACACGCTCGTCTACCGCGACGCCCACTCGGCCGATGGCGATCTACGCCAATGGACAATGACGCGGGTTGAATAGGGTCAAGTAATTCGCGCGGTTATTGTGCCTACCCGGACACTTGCCTAAATTGCTACGTGTTTTTGTTTCTCTTATGAGTGATCTCTTTAGCGGATAAAGCCGCACTGGCGACGCGTGGCGTCCTACGATAGGGGGAGGTCTCAGGTCTTGAATCTTTCAGTTGATATGGCAAGGTGGCTGTTGCTGCTGACGATCTTGGCGGGCTCGCTGTTTGCGCAGTCGGGCGCGACGGTCGAGGGGACGGTAACGGATCCTGACGAGCGGGCAATTCCTGGAGTCGAAATTGACTTCACTCAGATCGAGACGGGATTGGTCAGGACGGTTACGACCGGACCGGATGGTCGGTACGTTGCGACCACGCTTGTACCGGGGCAGTACCGCATCGTTACGAAGTTTGAGGCGTTTGAGCCTTTCGTCGGCGAAGGCATCACCCTAACTAGTGGGCGCGTTGCGCGATTCGATATCAGTTTGGCCATCGCTGGGACGGTCGACACCGTAAACGTCAGCGCCGAACTGCCGCTGATTTCGCCTAATGCCGCCGACTGGGGTGGTCTGGTGCCCGAGGCCAACCTTCGCGAGCTGCCTCTAAACGGACGCGACCTCTTCGAACTCTCGGCTCTTGAGCCCGGCGCGACGTTGCCGGCATCGGCGCGTAACGGTCTCGCGCAGGGTCTGGGTGGCCAGATTTCCGTCAAGGGTTCGCGCCCCAACCACAACAGCTTTCAACTCGACGGCGTGTACATCAACGACGCCACGTCGGCGGCTCCTGCAAGTGCCGCGGGGAATGTATTGGGTCTAGAAGCAGTCAGGGAAGTCCACCTGGTTACGAACCCGTTTAGTGCCGAGTATGGGCGCACCGCCGGCGGCGTGTTCGTGGCCGTTTCCCGCTCGGGCGGCAATCAAGTTCACGGCAGCTTGTACGAGTACTTCCGAAATAGTTCGCTCGACGCGAAGAATTTTTTCGATTCGCCCTCCGCCGATATTCCACCGTTGCGCCGCAATCACTTCGGCGGACTGATCTCGGGCCCAATCGCCAGCAACAAAGCATTCTTTCTGGTGAACTACGAGGGCTTGCGGCAGCGGCTTTCAAGAACAGCTAGTCCGGTCGTCCCAACGGCGGAAGCGCGGCTCGGAAATCTGCCCGGGGGCAACATCAGCGTCGCGCAGTCGGTCAAGCCTTACATCGACCTTTACCCGCTACCGAACGGTCGGAATTTTCGTGACGGCACTGGCGCCTTCATCAATCAGGCGTCTAGCTCGACCGACGAGGATTTCGTTGCCGGCAAAGTCGATTTGGTTCTGAGCGACTCAACGCAGTTGTCGACGCGCTACACATTCGACGACGCCGGAAACCGTACGCCAGACGCGCTACAGCTATGGACTTTCGGTCTCGATTCCCGCGACCAGTTTCTGCATAGCGAACTCCGACACGTCCACTCGCCGAACACGATTGCGACTTTTCGAGGTGCGTTCAGCAGGGTACACAATTTCGAGAGTGCGACGACCGAGATTTCTCCTCAGCTTTCTTTCGTCCAGGGCCTGCCGGCGGGAACGATGACCGTAAACGGGCTTAGCGATTTCGGTGGTTTTCAAGCACGCGCCGCGCCCCGGCGTTTCATTATCAACAGCTATCAGTTCAGCGGCGAAATGGTGCACACGTCGGGTCGCAACACGTGGCGTATGGGCGGCGGGTTCGATCGTGTGCAATTCAACCAACGTTCAGACTTGAGTGCGGTCGGGGCCTATACATTTGACTCGCTAGCGCTGCTCTTGCAGGCTAGGCCGCGAGTCGCCGAGGTAATGCAACCAGGCTCCGATACAGCTCGTGGCTGGCGCTACAACCAGTTCCAGGGCTACATTCAGAATGAATTCCGCGTCAATGCAAGGCTCAGCCTGAGCCTCGGAGTGCGCTACGAGGCGGCGTCGACGCCGACCGAGGTGAACGGCAAGATTGCAGTCTTGCGCGACTTCGTCAACGACCCGGAAACGACCGTGGGCGGGCCGCTGTGGAAAAATCCGTCGAAGGACAATTTCGCGCCACGCGTTTCGCTGGCGTGGGATCCGATCGGCGACGGCAAGACCGTCATCCGCGCTGGGGGTGGGATCTTCTTCGATTTGTTGGGGACCCGCGAACTGACCATCGCGGGCGTCCGAACGCCGCCGCTGTTTAACCGCATATTGGTGTTTGGGCGGCCACGGTTCCCCGACATTCTAGATGCGGCCGCGGGGCGAAATCCATCGAGTTCGATGGACGGCCTCGACTTTGAACTCAACCAGCCCTACGTCGCCCGTTGGCAGCTAAACGTCGAACGCCAAGTGGGCCGCGACACATTGGTTCGTTTAGGCTATAGCGGCGCGCGGGGAATCCATTTGATGGGTCAGTTGATTAATGCGAATACCCCGATTCCCGACCGCCTCGACGATGGGCGCTTCTTTTTCCCGGCGAGTAATCCGCGCGTGAACCCGGCGTTTTCGCGTATCGGCCTGCGGCGATCGCAGTTCAATTCGTTCTATCAGGGCGTCACGCTTAGCGCGCAAACTCGCGTCGGCGATCGGTTTAGTGTACGCGGGAAATACACCTTTAGCCGCTCTATCGACGAATCATCAAGCGAAGCGTTTAACGACTTCGTCGCTAGCGATCAAGTTCCGACGGTTTGGGACTACCGCGCCAATCGCGGTCTCTCTGACTTCGATCAGGATCACGTATTCGCCGCCAACTTTTCATACACGCTCAGCGAATGGGCCGGAACGAGATTGCCGGCTCTGCTCGGCGGATGGGAAGTTCACGCCATCGCGCAGGCTGTTTCCGGCACACCATTTGCGCCGCGCGTCGGATTTGATCGGGCGCGGCTGCGGCCTGCTTTTGGCGATGTAGGGCAGCGGCCTGATCTCGTCTCGGGGCAATCCGCCGACTCGATCACGTTGGGCGATCCGGCGCGCTACTTCGACTCGACCTCTTTCACCCTGCCGGTGGCCGGATTCTTAGGCAACCTTGGCCGTGGGACTTTGCGCTCACCCAGTTTGTTTTTCGTTGACCTCGCGGTGCATAAGACACTGTGGGCCAACGAACGTCACGCGCTGAATCTCCGCGCCGAAATGTTCAACGTGACGAACCATCCGAACTTCCAAGTACCATCCGGGCGAGCGCTGTTCACGAGCAGTGGGGGGCGCATCGGTAGCGCCGGGCGCATCACCCAGACGAGCACGACGTCGCGTCAAGTTCAGCTTGCCTTGCGCTGGGATTTCTAAAAACGTAACATCTTTCGATCAGAGAGCCGAGGAACTCCTCGCAACTGCTAGACTTTCTACTCCGGCTTGAGCCGGAGTCTGGAGTTTGGCTGTTCAAAGAGGGTTGAAGTTTGGGGTAGGGTGCGGAAATAGGGGATTGGCGTTAGCCGGAAGCGTAGATTGCTGCAGGCGGAGCGCCTCTTGGGAGTTTCTGCAGCTTCGTGTTGGATTGCGAAGTGTTCCGCAAGCCGCAGAAATGTTGCCGCTGCACGCCGTCCGCCCAAAGCTCGGCCCGCAGGTGGCTGATCAGCCGTTGCGTGGTGAGCCGTTGCGGCTGCGAGCGGCGTCGCCAGTGCGGTCGCGGCAAGGCGTCGTCCACGCCCTGTTGGCGGCTCCAACTCGCGCCCGCCAACAGCAGTAGCGCATACACCGCCGTCATAAATTGAGGGACCCGCTCGACCGCGTCCGGCTGCCGCACCTGCGCCTGTCCGACTCCCAACAGCGTCTTCTGCTCACGGAAGTTGACCTCGATCTCCCAGCGCCAAACGTACTGCCGCACGATCTGCTCCAGCCCCAAACTCGGATCGCTGACAATCAAATACGCCGGCTTGCGATACAGCACCTTCGAGCCCGCCCGCGGCCGATAACCCAACGGTGCGATCACCACCAAACGCAAGTCCCGCTTGCCTCCCGCCGGCCGCCAACGCAGCGGCGCGAGCGTCTTCACTTTGAACTGGTGCAGGCTGCCGGCGGCAAAAACCTCGACCGTTTGCCACGGCACGTTGTCGTCCTGGCGGAGTTGCTCGGGCGTCGGCGCGCGTTCGCCGTAACAACGCCTGCGGCCTTTGCCGGGCTGCTCGAGGGGCAGATGATACAGCTTGGCGTCGGAACGAATGCGGCCGATCAACGTCACCTCGGCGGGCAACGATCCGAACACCGTGCGGTTGGTGTAAGCGCCATCAACGACGAGGTGCAAGGCTCTGTCAGCGCCTCCGGGATCGGCGTTCATGGCCTCGCGCAAGCGCGCGATGTGCCTGGCGGCGAGGGCCGTTAAGCTGCACTTGCGAGCCTCGCGCCGGTACTGTTTCCAAACCTCGTCCG
Organism: Bryobacterales bacterium; assembly: GCA_965247305.1. Taxonomy (GTDB): domain Bacteria; phylum Acidobacteriota; class Terriglobia; order Bryobacterales; family UBA6623; genus CATQHP01. The sequence goes on from OZ252030.1 coordinate 2,747,663, forward strand.
TGGCCTTCTTCGACGGTCGGCGCGGAGTCGGCGCGTGTTCCAAGCCGATCGGAATGAGTCGCGCCGGCTGCTGCCGCTCGCTGGGAGGCAGCGCTGCCGAGAATTGCAAGAAGCGCTGCGCGAGAATCAAGTTGGCCTGAAACTTGGGTCCAAGCGGATCGCGCCGCCAACTCACGCCGGGCGTTTTGAGACTCGACTTGGCGAGCAGTGTATCGTCGATGGCGACGACCAAGGGAGCCTCGGGCGGCAAGCGAGCGAGCACCTCGCGGCGCGAGGCATCGAGCAGGCGTTGCGGCTCGACGCGTTGTTGCGAGAACAGGCGGTAGCCGGCGCTCCAGTCCTGAAAGCTCTCGCCGGAGGCATGTAGCAGGCCGGTGATGGTGGAGCGGCCGAGGCAGACGGCGGCACCGAGAGCGAGGCGGGTGAGGTGGTCGTTCACGCTTTGTCGGGCGTGGGGGTTGAGGCCTTTGGCGAAGAGTCGGGAGAAGGTGTCGACGACTCGATCGGGAGTTTTTTTTCAACTCGACGGGCGGAGGTTGCAAACGATTGAGCACGAGTTGGGAGCGGTCGAGCAGGATCCATTCGAGCTGTTCGCCGGGCTGGAAGTCGAGCATCTGAGCGCTGGCGGAGGGGAAGTTGACGTAGAACTGTTGGGAAGCCTTGCGCTTGATCAACTGCAGTTTGGTGGGGAAGGACATGAGGTCTCCTTGGAAATGAATCTAGTTACACAACAAGCTAAACAACTAGATACAAGAATACCTCAAAATGTTTTGAGACACAAGCATTCTCAGATCCCTCACAACTCAAGAACGTGCTTACCGCGCGTCCCATCTAGTGAAAGGCCAAACTCCAGACTCCGGCTTGAGCCGGAGTGACATTTAGAGGAGGCTACGATGCGTTTTTTGATGAAAGTTTCCATGCCGGTCGAGGCCGGCAATGCAGGCGCGGCAAACGGATTTTCGGCGATCCAGCAAATATTGGAGCAACAGAAGCCCGAGGCGGTTTACTTCATTGCCGACGGCGGCACGCGAACCGGAATCCTAATCGTCAATCTAGAGAAGGAGTCTGATATACCCCGTTTCGCCGAGCCGTGGTTCCTGGCGTTTAACGCATCTGTCGAACTCACCCCGGCGATGACGCCGGAAGATCTGGCCGCGGCGGCCTCAGACGTTGAGGCGGCGGTGAAGTCGTTTGGATAGTTAGCGGACGTAGAATCCGGCTACGAAGATTGGTTTTAATACGGGCGGACAGTTGGCTTAACGGAAGCGATTGATCCGCCCATTAGAACTGCTAGAGCATATTCAGGAATGGCATAGACTGCTTGCCGCGGCACCAAGCCCGCGAAAATCGGAGGCGCGACTGGAAAGGAGTGCGGTGGCGAAGCAGCTTTCTGGAATACGCTGAGCTAGGTCCTGCTGATCATTCCTCAACAGGTCCCAACTCAACTTTCCCAGCTAACCATTCGCCACCGCACTCCTTTCCAGTCGGTGCGCCAGGATAAGCCTGGTGGATCTAGTTGAATGAAAGGAGTTGACCATGGGAATGGTTCGTTCACCCGTGTAGCCGACCCGGCGTTCGTAGGGGGGGAACCGCCGCGGACGAAGCCTGGGAAGGCGAAGACGTGAGCCGTAACGAAAGTGAATCGCAGATAGGCCTCGTTAAGGAAGTTGAGAGTGGCCAAGCCGCCGACTAGGGGGAAGCCTGCAACCAGCGGTGAAGCAGCGAACATCTGCAGCCGGTGGACTCTTCGGGGTAGATGCGGACAGCGCGCGTCGAAAGATCCATCGAGGAACCTTGTGTTGAGAGAGATACGGAGACCCACATGGGCAAGTGAGCCGATCGGAAACGAACGGTTCGCCACCCGGCGCGGGGAAAGCATAACCTGCGTAGGGGTTGGTGCGGGAGTCGGAGGGGCGCATAGTAGCGACGAAGCTCGGTAATGCGAGTGGAGCGAAGGGCCCCTGGCGCTTTAATGCTGACGGAGTCAGACAAGCATGCTAATTGCGACAGAAGGGAGAGCCGTTTATGTTCAAAAGATTCCACATGCTAGCCCGGCGATGCCGGAGAAACTCTCTCGTTTGAGACAGAAGCTGGGCCAAAAGGCCAAGCAGCGGTGTCCGCTGCTGCGCATGCCTGAGGCGAGAGCTTGTTGGAGAGCCGGATGCGGGAAATCCGCAAGTCCGGTTCGATGAGGGGGGAGGTCAAGCCCGCTTGCGGGGCCCTCCCCCACTCTACCGCCTCCGATTTCGGACAGCGGAATCTAGTCTCCAGAAATCGCCGGCTTCACCGCTTGTTATTCAAGAACGGTATATGGCATCAGCGAAATTGCTCTAGCGACGCTCGGCGCGTCCGCTGTTGTGGGGCGTCACTTCGACCACGACCAAGGCCTGCTGATCATACGGGCCACGAGCGATGACCTCGCCGCCGGCTCCCATGGCGAGCGACATTCCGCAGCATTTGCGCCCCGCCCAAGGGCCCGAGGTGATTGGGCCGACGCAGCTTACACCGATTACCGGCATCTCAAACTCCAACGCCAACTTCGAGTAGGATTCGAGCCAGAGGTCGCCGTAGGGCTGGGCGTCGTTGTCATGGTCAGCGTCCACTGCCCAAGCGCACGGCGAAAGCAGCATCTCGCTTCCCATCTGGCCAAGGGCTCTTCCCAACGATTGCGACCGTGGGAAGTTGTCCGCGCAAATGTTCAGCCCGATCGCGCCTAGCGGCGTGTCTGTGACGCTCAGAGAGTGCCCGAGGTCGTAGATGTCGTGACCAATTGCCAATTCGTTGATCTTGCGATGCTTGGCGCGAATTGTTCCTTCGGCTGAGATCAGGATCGCGGCATTGAATATTTTATCGTGGTCGAGTTCCGTTAGACCCGCGATGACTGGAATCCGGCAGTCAACGGCCGCGGCGGTGAGGCGATCCGCATATTTTCCGGGAATGGGCTCTGCCTGAGCACGGGCATCACCGTAGGTCCAACCGAGATCAAGACACTCGGGCAGCACAACGATGTCTCAGTGCTCGCGGGCGGCCTGGGCGATCATCTCTTCAGCTCGCCGTAGATTGGCGTTGGAATGACCGCCTTCGACGAGCATCTGGCCCATGCCGACTCGGATAGCCGACAACGCCCGGTTATCTGAGGGCAGCAACGGCTAGCCGCCGAGGGATTTCAAGTCGATGAAGGGCACCGCGCCACCGCTGACTTGCGGCAGGACGCCGTTCCATTTTTCGATCGCGCGCAGCTGCAGAAGCGAGGGCGTGATTGTCTCTCGTTGTAGCCTCTGTGACTCGGCTTCGGCCCTCGCTGCCGTAATCGTTTGCTCGGCCTCGATTTTGATTCGCTCGAGGTCGCGTTCAGCTTTCAGCGCCGACTGCTCAGCAGTCTGCTTCGACTCGATCGCTTCGTTAAAGACAGCGGAGAACGTAAAGTCGACGATGTTGAACTCGTCCACCAAAATGTTGCGGGCGACTAGTCGCTCGCTGAGAATGCCTTTGATTTGAATTGACACCTCGGCGCGGCGGGTAATCAGTTCTTCGGCCGTGAACTGGGCTGTTGCCGCTTTGACGGCTTCTTGGACGGCGGGATCGATCAGCCTCTGCTTAAACTCCACGCCGACATCCTGGTAGATCGCCCAGGCCTTGTCGGGAGTGATGTGGTAGTTCAGCGCGATTCGGGAATGAACGATCTGGAGATCTTTGGACGACGCCGAAGCATCAGTCTCGGATTTTTGGATTTGGACGTCCATCACGATGATGTCTTGGACGAACGGTATTTTGAACTGCAGCCCCTCGCCGCGAACTCCCTGTTGGACGCCGCCAATTTTGTTGAAGATGACACCACGCTGACCGGCGCCGACGACTGTAAAGCCATTGAACAGGACGATCAAAATGACGACAGCGCCGGCGGCCTTCCATACGACTCCAGGCCCCAAACCTCCAAGGGAAGAAGAAAACTCATCGAATTGCGTTGGTCGCGGCATACTGTGTCCTTTCTAAATAAGGATTACGGTTGGCGCGGAGAATCGTTGCCGCAACCGCGAGAATCCTCGGGCTGAACCGAGTCTACACTAGTTCCGAGCAGTACTTGCCGCGGGGCGGCAGCGAATCCTCTCCGCTGACTCGCGGCTAGTGCGGAGTTCCTAAAATAGACAGCTAGTCTCCAGCGTCTCTGATACTATACGGCGCTGTTTGCGAATGGGGACACACCATGCCGACCGAATCGAATGACATCAACGTAGCTCTGCACAACCACGTCGCAACCGTCGAGCTTAATCGACCGCCGCACAATTTCTTCGATCGCAAGCTGATCGCGCGAATCGCTGATGCTTTCGACGAGTTTGACGAAAACCCCGAGTGCCGGGCGATCGTGTTGGCGTCTAACGGAAAATCATTTTGCGCCGGAGCGAATTTCGGCCAGGCCCGCGATACCTCGTCAAGCACCACGGAGTTTACTGTGGAAGGCTTCGAGAAAAGCACCGGCTTGTTGTATCGGGAGGGCGTGCGCCTGTTTAGCGCGAAGAAACCGATCGTTGGCGCGATCCAGGGGGCGGCCATCGGTGGCGGCTTGGGACTAGCGCTCGTGCCGGACTTCCGTGTCGCCTCACCCGAGGCGCGATTCGGGGCGAACTTCGCGAAACTGGGCATCCACCCGGGATTCGGCTTAACGGTAACTTTGCCGAACTTGGTGGGACAGCAGCAAGCGAACTTGATGTTCCTGACTGCACGGCGGCTAACAGGACAAGAGGCCCAGGCGATCGGCTTGGTCGACGTTCTCGTTGCGCAAGACGAACTGCGAGCCTCAGCTCAATCCCTAGCCGCGGAGATCGCCGAAAACGCCCCTCTGGCGGTCGTTTCCGTACGCACCACAATGCGTCACGGCCTAGCGGAGAAAGTTGCCAAAGCTACCAACCACGAGCTGGCTGAGCAGCAATGGTTACGAGCGACGAACGACGCTGAAGAGGGTGTCCGCGCTGTCGCCGAACGCAGGCCTGGCAAGTTCACCGGAACATAGTGGTGATGAGTACACGCGCTGCGGCTCTAGTTATCAACAGTTGAACACCAAGTATGCCTACACCGATGTGACACAATGTAGGCATAACGATGATTCAGTACACTATTCGCGGAATCACCGAGCACTTGGACTCGACTCTTCGCCGAGAAGCCGCACGCGAGGGCAAGTCCCTCAACGCCGTCGTCCTGGACTACTTGCGGAAGGGCGTCGGCATTGGTGCTGAGCCAGTCGTTCATCATGATCTCGATCATTTAGCCGGCACATGGGTCCATGATCCTGAGTTTGATCGCACTATCGAAGAGATGGACGTGGTTGACGAGGACATGTGGCGTTGAGAGTAGCCATCGACACAAATCGCTACCGAGATTTCTGCGACGGCGTCGCGGAGGTTGTCGATTGTTTCCAAACCGCGACGGAGATCTGCTTGCCGTTGATCGTTTTGGCCGAGCTTCGGGCTGGATTCTTTCGCGGCACAAAGGCGCGGAGAAACGAATCGGTCCTAGTGCAATTCCTAAACGCTCCGCGAACGCGAGTGCTGAGGCCGAACGACGAAACAACGCACCACTATGCGCGAGTATACGCCCAGCTTCGTGCGCAAGGCACGCCGATTCCGTCAAACGACATTTGGATCGCTGCCTTGATTATTCAGAACGATGTGTCGCTGTGCTCGCGCGATGCGCACTTTGATCACCTGCCGCAACTATCGCGGGTTGTAACGTAGCCGGGCGCAGTTTGGGCTCGGCCCGCGGGGCTCTAGCCCGGCCACCGCCCGCCTTGGTTGGGCGAATCATTCAAGTGAGAAACTTGAGATACCAGCGAGGCGACTCGGCTCGGTACAGCGAACGGTTTCGCCCAACAAGTAGCTTGGCGGGCAGCTTTAAAAATCAAGTTTCGGGTTAGCGGCCGATCATGGCACCATGACGCTCGCGACTTTGCCGCCCGTAAAGCGCAGCCTTGCTGACTGGCCCGTTGTCAGGCTGTAGGTCCAAGTTTCGCTGCCGGCGGCCAGACGCCATTTCGGCTGACCCAATAGGGCAATGACTTCAGCAGTGGAATTTCCGACCGCGACCTGACGCACTTTGTCGGGCTCAACGGGTGCCTCTTGCGGCGGCGGGCGCGGCGTGCTGGTAACTCTGCGGGCGGGAGCCGATGCCGTCGCACGGGTCGTGTGTGTGGAAGTGCCAAGGCCAGAAGAAGCCAAATAAGCGTTGTAGTGTTCGCGAGTCACTCTGGTCGAATCACCGCGCGCGCGTCGCCTCGCTTGCTCCTCGCTACGCCAGCTCAAGTACGTCACCCTACCGCCGTATTTCGACTCATACTCTTGTCTATTTCGGTCGTACTCCCGCCGGGACTCCTCGATCATCCAGCTTGGAATATTTCCAGCTCTACTGCACGTCACCCTACCTCCGATACACGCGAAGAATGGGTTGTTTCTGTGCGCCATGATTTTGTCCGGCTGGCCCGCGCATTTGAAACTGACGATGTGATTGTGCTTTTTACTGATCGTCGGCACCGGGATACTGATCTCCTTTTGGGCCGCCGCCGGCAACCCGCAGACGAGCGAGATCGACAGAATCAATAGAGTTACACGCATTTTTTGAATCTGGACCGAGTGCGGCGGCCGTATCAATCGGCAAAAACCCCTAGGCGCGCATCTGTCATTCAGTCCGTTGCCAAAGATTGCTGGGAGCCAAACGTGGACCTCCGGAATGGGCCCGTTTGGCCCGCCCGTTGCCACTGAGCTGAGACGTTATTACTATCGTTACGACCTTCAGGGACGGTGGCTATCAACTGCCCCTGTACGATTGCGCGCTTGAATAGAGGCTGGCGAAAGCCGAAGGCATTGTTGATCGCTAGCGAAATACGCTCGACGTATTAGTCAGGTGGTGAGAAATGCGGGTTAGCAACTATCGGTTGCGCTTGCGAGCTGGGACTGCTCTAATCAATCACCAGAGAGGGAATGATGAAGCACCCGGGCGTTGAAAGACGAACACTCTTGAAGGGCGGCCTTTTGTCCGCAGCCGCTGCGTTGGGACTCATGCCCGGCTGCTCTGAGGCGGGCTCTCCGGCCGAGGCAAGTTCCAGCAGCAAACTGCCCACCGGGTTGCTCGGCAAGACGGGAGTCACTATCCCGATTCTTGGCCTTGGAACATCGAAGCTCGGGCTCTACAAGGGTACTGACTACGACTACGATCACATGGCCCGAACGTTTCAATCGGCGGCCGATCAAGGGATCAGATATTTCGACACTGCCGCCGGCTACGGCAGGGCCGAAGAGGCCGTCGGTGAAGCCATACGTGGCCGTCGAGATGAAATGTTCGTGGCCACGAAGCTCTCGACCGATACTCGAGAAGACGCTCAGCGGTTGTTTGAACGCTCTCTCAAGAGGCTTGGCACAGACTATGTTGACGTGCTTCACATGCACAGCGCCGGGCAGAGAAATCTTGACGTGGCGCTTGCAAAAGACGGCGTCTGGCCCTACATTCAGGAGCAAAAAAAGGCCGGGCGAGCGCGCTTTTGCGGCATCACCGGCCACAACAACCCGCCTAATTTCGTCAAGGTATTAGAGAGCGAAGAAGTCGACGTTCTGATGTGCCTGATGAATTTCGTCGATCACCACACCTATTCGTTTGACGAGCGCGTGCTGCCCGTGGCCAGAAAACAGAACGTTGGTGTGATGGCGATGAAAGTCTACGGCGGATTGGAAGCCGGGCCGAGCGGCGGTTTTCATTTCTACAACGACCCGGTCCGCCACTCCTCGCAGATGGAGGTGCAATTCGACAAGAGTGCGCTGCGCGACGCGCAGCGTTTTGCGAAGAGTCTCAACGGCGTCACCGGCATGGTGATTGGCGTTTTTGATAGCGACGAAATTCGCGAGAATATCCGAACTGCGATCGAGACCGAACCGCTGTCAGAGGTCGAGTTGCAGGCCGTACTTGCGCTCGGTCAAAAGGTCTCCGGCGGCTGGGCCATGCGCTACAGCTAACACCGAGACTTACTTCGCTTTGAGACCGAAGCAGTAGACGTTTGAATCGTAGTCCACCGCGTAGATTCGGCCGCCCGAGATTGCCAGGCCGCTGAAATGCACCCAGGTGCTCATTGCGTCGCCGCTGTTGTAGAGCGGTTTGCCGGTACGTGCATCAAGCGCGTGGAGAACCGCGTTCTTAGTGTTTGTTAGGCGCGAGCCGGCAGATTTTGTCCTCGACTGGCCACGCTGTTCGGGGTTTTCGCCGGTCTCTAAAACGAACACGACTCCATTCGCGATGGCGACCGGGTCGGGCACTCGGTAGTTGCCGGAGATCCACTCAGGGCTAAGCGTAGGCTTTCCCGTCTCGCTGTCCGCGACGACTTTGAACGCCATCACGCTGCCGTCGGGCGTGGCACCGTGGGTGAGAGCAAAGTCAGGCGCGAACTTCGAAACGGGTCCGTACATGGGGACGTAGATCCAAGTTTCGCCCGCTTCTTCGCGCCACATCGAGATGCCGCCCCAAATTCCATGGGAGGTGGAGGCTTTCGGATCGTTCCCCAGCCGGATGCCCGCCATTAAAGGCGTCTGGTGATCTCTTCCGCCTAGCGAGTCGGCGTCGAGCAGATACATCACACCCTCTTTTGCGCCGCTGGCCAGCAAGTTGTAGTCCTTCCAGCCGAACCAAACCGGACTGGCGCTGCCGTAATCGAGGTCTTCGCGCCAGATTTCATACCAGTTGCTGGGGACGAAATAGTCGACTAGGGCGAGTGCGTCCAGCGAGGCCGCGATGACTGTATTCGAATAGTCGCCGGCGACGGGATCGAACTCTCCGTCCGCCGTCGATCCGTATACGAGGCCGTTTTCGCCGATAACGGGACCGCCGCGGCCCCAGATGCCCCCGGTGGTGGTGTTCGAGAGCAGCAGCTGGCGTATGACCGGGTGATGGCGATCTTTAATATTCACGGAATAGATACCCGACAGCGCTCCGCCACAGCCCTGCGCCAATGTGGTGTAGATCGTGTCACCGACAAGATTGAGACTCCAGCCTTTCGAGAACGCGGCGACAAACTGCACGGGTCCGTAGCGGACCTCGCCGGTCGCCATGTCCAACCCATAGAGCGCGCCGTCCTCGGCGATTGTGTAGATGATATTGCTGCGACGGTCGAACGTCGGGGTGGCGTTGACGGTGTTGGGACAGTAGACGCTGCCTTGCAGGCCTAGTTCGGTTGGCAAGACATAGCTGCGCGGCTTCCACTCCCACAGGGTTTTTCCCGTTTTCGAGTCGAACGCGAAGAGCCCGCCTTGGGTACCGGCGACGTAGGCGATGTCGCGGAGTCCGTTACTTGTCGGTACGCCGAGAGCGGCGATGGGGGCACTTAACGAGAAGAGCAAAGAGCCCTGGTTGTCGACGTTCGACTTCCACTTGAGCTCGAGATTCGACACGTTCGCTGTAGTGAACGTTCGTTCGTTTGTGGCCCAGCCGGTGCGTTGCGGATCGTGGCCGAAGGTGGGCCAATCATCGGAGCTTGCGGCGGATGCGAGCGAGAAGCAGGAGCAGATGAGGAACGTGAGGCCGGCTATTTGTCGCATGAGCGTTTTCGTATGGATATGTTACCTGCATCCGGCACCGCGCGGGCGGGTGGCGGGTCCAGTTTACTACAGGGGTGTTCACTTTAGGGGCAGCGGTTTTCTCAAGTGACTGAATAAATGGAGGTTAAGAGCGTGAAAGGTGCAAGACGCCGACTTTGACGACGTTCGCTTGGACTCTGGCGCTGATCGAGCGGATGAGAGTAGAGGACATTCGAGTCGCTGGAAACTGTTGGTATATAAAGGTTTGCGCGGCTAAGAGAGTTTCGCCGATCTCTCGGGCAGAAATGTCCGGAATTGTCCGGTTTTGGCCGAATTTGGCAGGGTTTCTGTGAAATTTCGAGCCTCCTTGTAGGGCTTTCCGCACCCTCCAGATATAGTGTAAGGCCCGTGTGTCCGGTTTTCGGCTGGCCGTATCGCTAAATTGCTGATTGCAAAGGCAAAAGAAATTTCAAAATCGCGGGACGGCCGTTTGGGCGGGCTCCGTCTTGGCCGTGGCGAGACGCAATCGCCCTGTTTTGTGAACGTTGAGATCGCTGGAAGCTGCTGATTCATAAGGTCATACTATTGTTAGGCTGTCCCGGATCTCCTAACGCGAAGTGTTCCCGCGGAGATAGCGGAGCCCCACGATCGAAGCCATGATAGCTATCTGAAAGGCCGCGGGTGCCCAGCCAAATGAGCCATCATGCGTCACAACGGTGTAAAGGGCTCCAACCATAATGCAGAGGAGTCCAAAAGCCGCCCACATCGAAACCGCGGGAACCAGTAGCAATACGGACCCCAGCACCTCGACAGCCCCGATGAAAAGCGCAAACCACGCCGCGTAGCCCCAGTTTTCGAAACGGCTCTGCCATGCTGCCTGCTGGATGAACTTCGATAAGCCCGCGAGGCCCATGGTCAGAGCGCCGACCGCCGATAGAGTCCACAAAAAGACGCCGCCGGCTCGTTGATGCAGCCAAGACATGACTTTGACCTCCCTACAGTGGCATAATGCGACATGATATCACATGCCACAACTTCCTAAGCTCACGCATGTACAGTTCGCTGTCTTAGGCAGCTTGGCCGGAGGCAATGCAGTCGGCAGAGATATTCGCAAGCACCTCGCGGACGCATTCAAATTCCGGCAAAGTGGACCAGCCTTTTATCAAATGATGGCTCGCATGGAGGATGCCGGCTTGGTGGAGGGTTGGTACGAACAACAGATCGTGGCAGCGCAGATCATCCGTGAACGGCACTACAAGATTACTGCTCTCGGCCGCCGAAGCTGGAACGAGACGCGCAGATTCTACGCGAGTTTCGGCAAGACCGCCTCGACAGGGTTGGCCCATGGGTGATCGCCAAATTCCGCGGATCCTCCGGTGGCTGCTGCCGGCAGATTTCGTGAAAAGAGTCATTGAGCCAGCCTATGACGACCTACGAGCCGAGGCGATCGAACAGGGTCAGAGTGAAGTCGGCCTACGAGCGATCGGAGGCTTCGTGGGCTCCTGCCTGATGGCTGCAGCGCCGCGCGCAATAAAGGAGGGCAACGGTAGTCCGAATGGCGTTGACGGTTCTTCTACTCGCCACGCTCGCGATTGTGCGGCTCCGGCTAGCCTACTGACACCCCACGATAACGCCCGGTTCTCGCTCGGCTAGCCTCCGTATGTGTCCGACAAATTCCTGGGCTGTTGCAAAGCGTAGAGCCATCCAAGGAGGGACCAATGGGACCCCCTCTCGCCGGTCCGAACTATGCCCCCGCCGTATCTTCCGCGAATGAAGATTTGAGGAAGCGCGGTTTGCGACCGTGCTGGCTTCCGCGAACCGGACATGAACGAAGCCTGACGGCAGACGCTTCGCGTGGTGGCAAGCGAGGTGAAGACGGGAAGGCGGGCGTAAGGTCGTGGACACCAAAGGAGGTGTCCCATGACACGTTTACGCCGGCAGATGCTCGACGAGCTCGAGCGTCGCAATTACTCCGCGAACACGATTCGCTGCTACATCCGCGCAGTCGAAGAGTTCGCGCGCTACTTCAAGCGGCCGCCCGATCAGTTGGGTCTGGAAGAGATCCGCAAGCATCAAGCTCATCTGTTTCGTGATCGCAAGCTCGCCGCCAACACCGTGGCTCAACATCTGGCGGGGCTGCGGTTCTTCTACGTCAAGACGCTCGGACAAGCGTGGAATTTGACGTACACGCCCTATCCCAAGAGACCCCGAAGCTTGCCGAGCATCCTTTCTGTCGAAGAGGTCGCCCATCTGATCGATGCAGCCGACAGCATGTTCCACCGCATGATCGTGATGACGCTCTACGCCACCGGCGTGCGTCGGGCGGAGCTGACTCAGCTCCAACTCAACGACATCGACTCTGAACGCATGGTGGTTCATGTTCGCGGCGGCAAGGGCCGCAAAGACCGCGATGTGATGCTCAGTCCAGAGTTGCTCGTCGCATTACGCGAGCACGTTCGGGGGCTGCGGCGCAAGCCGAAACAGTGGCTGTTTCCGGGAGGGAAGTGGCACAACAGCGACGATCCGATCAGCACCAAAGCGGTCTGGAACGCTTGCCACGCAGCCGCCCGGCGGGCCGGCATCGATAAACCCGTTCATCCCCACACTTTGCGTCATTGTTTCGCCACGCACTTGCTCGAAGCCGGGGCGGACTTGCGTACCATCCAGATGCTGCTCGGGCATCGCGACCTGGAGCAGACGGCGGTCTATCTGCACTTGTCGGCGCGTCACTTCAGCGCCGTCGCGAGTCCGCTGGACGCCTTGCAGTTAGCTTCAGCGGCACAACAAGATCCCGGGACAACGTAGATGCAACGGCCGCCGCTGGAGGTGGCCGATCTGGTTCGCGCCGCGGGACAAAGCTTCTTCGTCAGAACTCGCGGCTGGCTTCGCGGACAGCACGTCAAAGTGTTGTCAGCAATCGCACGCTGCCGCACCGCCGCGCTGGGCGGTCATCGCGATAAGTGCGACGACTGCGGCCATGAACCGCCCATCTCCTACAACTCGTGCCGCGATCGGCATTGTCCGAAGTGTCAAGCCAACACGCGCAAGCGGTGGCTTGAGGCTCGCCGCAGCGAACTGCTGCCGGTGCGCTACCTGCACGTCGTGTTCACCTTGCCGCACCTGCTCTCCCAGTTCGCCTTGCAGAACAAAAAGGTGATCTACTCGCTGTTGCTGCGCACGAGCGCCCAGACGCTGCGCCAAGTTGCTCGCGATCCCAAGCACCTTGGCGCCGAGATCGGCTTCTTCTCGATTCTGCATACCTGGAACCAGAGAGTCCAAGAACACGCCCATGTCCACTCGGTGGTCCCCGCCGGCGGTCTCGCGCTCGATCAGGACCGTTGGATCGATGCCCCCTCCAAGACTTTCTTCCTTCCCAAGGACATCTTGGCTGAAGTCTTTCGCGGCAAGTTCGTCGAAGGGTTGCGCAAGGCCTTCGCCAAAGGCGAGCTGCGTTTCCACGGGCGCTTTGCGCCGCTATCTCAACCACGCGCCTTCAAGTCTTTCGTGCGCACGCTGTACCGCACCAAGTGGGTGGTCGAAGTGCGACCGCCCTTCGGAGGTCCCGGGCAAGCTCTCGAGTATCTGAGCCGCTACACCCACCGTGTGGCGATCTCGAATCAGCGCCTGGTCTCGTTCGAGCAGGGCCAAGTCACCTTCCGTTGGCGCGATTCCGCCAACGGCAATCAACAACGGCTGATGACGCTCGCGCTCGATGAGTTCCTGCGTCGCTTCCTGCTGCACGTGTTGCCGAGCCGCTTTGTGCGCATTCGCTACTACGGCTTCCTGGCTCACCGCAAGCGCGCTGCTCTGTTGCCGCTGTGTCGCCGCCTGATCGCTCGCGTCAATCCGTCGCGCATGATCTCCTACGGCGCTCACGAACCCACTCATACCTTCTGGGGCTGTCCTCGCTGCGGCGGCCGCTTGCGCGTCGTCGAACGCTTCAGCGCAGCGGAACTGTGCGCTCGTGCTCCACCCGTTCTCGCCGCCGCATGATGCTACTCCTCATCACAGCCCGGGATTCTTGGTCGCTTCGGCGTGAGCCGCGCTCGTGCGCCTCGGCTAGCTTCGCCCCCCTATGCGCCTCGTTTCGACCGCCTTCCCCACAGCGAAACCTTTGGCCGCGCCCCGCGATCACAACTCCAACTCGCTTAGCCGTGTCGCTGAACCGCCCTCGGACGCCGTTTCGACTCTCTTCAGCGCCTCTCGCTCGCAACATTCAAAACGCATAGACTGCAAACACCGGCGGGGGCTTCCTTCATGTCGTTGTATCGCAAGCGGTTAGCTCTCTCGTACTGCGAGACCTCTATGTGCGCCGCTCGCGATACAACACTCAGACATAACGAAGCCTGACGGCAGACGCTTCGCGTGTTAGGATTTGGCAGGGCAATCGCAATGTCGACAGCCGAGAATATCGATGTCGCACGAGGCCTGGATGCAAGATTCAGTTCCTCAGGTCAAGGCGATTAAGACGCGAATCATACAAACCTCAGTCTCAAGAGCAATTGCCCTGCCAAAGCGGGCGGGATACCTTCAAACGGTTGTACAGCAAGCGACTAGATCTGCCCGAGTGCGAGGCTCTTTCGGTCCGGTCGCCTGCGGTACAACACTCAGGTTTATGAGGAGTGGTTGAGATCGTCAGAAACCCTGGTTTTTGCGATTATGGTGTCGAGAGGCGAAGACAGGCCGCTCAACGAAGCATCCAGAGGTTCAAAGGGGCGAAACCGGTAGGTTTCTGAGACGAAACCCTTCTTCGGCCTGATTACTCCAGACAGGTTTCGGGACCCCGTCCGCCTCCCTTCCTCGCGACCATGCCAGGGCAGGATTCGCGTGCACTAGCGCCGCCCAGGCCGGTGCCATAGAATGCAGGCATGGGCTTATCTGACGCCGCGGCCCAGCCTGGGCCGACACCCCGCGCGGCGTTCGCCACGACGCACTGGAGTCTCGTGGTCTCGGCCGGTCGCCCCGATGAACCCGCCGCCCAGCAGGCGCTCGCCGAGTTGTGCCAGACCTACTGGTACCCCCTCTACGCGTACGTCCGACGTCGCGTGCCAAACGTGCAAGACGCGCAGGATCTGACGCAGGCGTTCTTCTCGCACCTGCTCGAAAAGCGGACTATCGCGCGGGCGGACCGCACGCGGGGCCGTTTCCGGGCGTTTCTGCTCACTGCGCTCAAGCACTTCCTGCTCAACGAGTGGGAGAAGGCGCGGGCCGAGAAGCGAGCCGGTGGCCGCTCTACGCTCTCCCTGGACTTCGACTCGGGCGAGTCCCGTTATCAGATCGAGCCCGCCGACGAGGTGACGCCGGAGGATCTCTATGAGCGCCGCTGGGTGCTGACCCTGCTGGACCTGGTGCTCGCGCAGCTCCGCGCGGAGCTAACGGACGCTGGGAAGGAAGCCCACTTCGAGCCGCTCAAGCCGGCCCTCACCGGGGAAGCCACCGCGGCGGACTACGAGCGCTCGGCCGAGACGCTGGGGGTGACGGTCGCGGCCGCCAAGCAGGCAGGTTTCCGCCTACGGAAGCGCTATCGTCAGCTGTTTCGCGCGGAGGTGCTCCGCACCGTGGCGGACGAGGGTAAGGTGGACGACGAGATACAACGGATCCTGGCCGTCCTGGCTGGATGATGAAGCGCCGGTGTTACCGAACGCTGGCGATCCGGTAGGGGGAAAGTAGAGGCCGCGCTTTCCAATGGAGCCAGACACGCGATGACTGATACACGGCAGTGCCAGACATGTGGGGCGGCGCTCCCCGACGACGCGCCCGCCGGGCTCTGTCCCACCTGCCTGGTGAAGGCCGGTCTCGAGAGCGCCGCGCCCGCGGACACCCCGGTCGACCCCACGGCCGCAGCGTCGGGCCCGAGATTCGAGCCACCGTCGATCGACACTTTGACGACGCTCTTCCCCAAGCTTGAGATCCTGGAGCTCCTGGGCACCGGCGGCATGGGAGCGGTCTACAAGGCACGACAGCCCGGTCTTGACCGGGTCGTGGCGCTGAAGGTCTTGCCTCCCGAAATCGGCGGCCCCGCGTTCACCCAACGCTTTGCCCGCGAGGCTCAGGCCCTCGCCCGCCTCAACCATCCGTACATTGTTGCGGTGTACGAATACGGTCAGCCGGGCGACACCTCATTCATCGTGATGGAGTACGTCGACGGGACGAGCCTGCGCCAGTTGTTGGAAACCGCTGCCCTGGAGCCGGAGCATGCCCTGGGCTTGGTGCCGCAGATCTGCGACGCCCTCCAGTACGCCCACGATGAGGGCGTCGTGCATCGGGACATCAAGCCGGAGAACATCCTGCTGGACCGGAAGGGGCGGCCGAAGATCGCCGACTTCGGCTTGTCCAAACTCAGACACGAGGGTGATCATACTGAGGCGTCGCTGACCGGTACCCACCAGGTCATGGGCACCCTCCGATACATGGCGCCCGAGCAGATGGAGGGCAGTCGCGACGTCGACCACCGCGCTGACATCTACTCACTGGGGGTGGTCTTCTACGAGATGTTGACGGGCGAGTTGCCGATCGGCCGCTTCCAGGCGCCGTCGCGGAAGGTTGCCGTGGACGTACGCCTAGACGACGTCGTGCTCCGGGCGCTCGCCAAGGAACCGGAGCGCCGCTACCAGCACGCCAGCGACGTGAAGACCGCCGTGGAGTCTATCGCCGCGACTGAGGGACAACAGGGTCAGGCGACGAAGACGGCATCGGCGGCGATCTCGGGGTCTGATCCCTTGTCTCGACATGACCCACGGATGCATCAGGACACCCTGGCTCTGCTCGCCCTTCGAGACCGAACCATGGGACGCGTTCGCGCGCGACTCCGCCCGCTGCGCAGGGGACAGATCTTACTGTTGCTCCTGGGCCTGGTAATTATGCTGCTGACTGGGCTGATGTATAGCGTGAGCATCCCGGCCGGCGACTGGCCCCGGCTTGCGGCCGGCGTCATCATGAATATCTACGGCGTCAGCGCCCTCGTGGCGGCGTCGGTCACGCTCGCGAGGTACCGGGCCATCGACGACGCCGAACCCGTGGCGAAAATCCGGGAGCGGCTTGACCGGCTGCGTCTGTCCTGCGTGCGGTCGGATGCGTGGCTCGGGTTGTCCTGGATCGTTCTCTGGCTTCCCTTCCAGATGATGTTCGGCCTCGACTACTACCGCATGCCCCCCGCGCCGTGGGTCTTCTACCTGTGCCTGACGATCGGCCTGATCGTTCTGATCGGCTACTTGACGACTCAGCACCGGAAGAGCGGTACGCGCTCGTTGATGGAGATGTGGCTGGAGAACGAGGAGAAATGTGCCAGCGTGGTCAAGGCGCAGCGGGCGCTCCGCGAACTCGAGCACTTGGACGGCGCGGTAGGGGCTCGCTAGGAGAAACCGCTATCTGATCGCTGTGCCGTCTCAATAACCCCACACTTTCGCCCCCGCAATGGTCTTGGTCTGCGAGCCACTTTCGCCCGGACTGGCGGCGGTCTCAGAAACACCACTATTGGACACAACACGCTCCAACCGGACCAGGCTTTCGCACCCAGATTAGTAACGACAAGTCGGCAAGTGTTGATCCACCCGCTCAACCCGCCCCCTGCGCTCTCTTGCGGTCAGTTCCGCGAATGGGGAACGTCGGAAGTAGGCCTGCAACCCTTCCGCCCCAGTCTGTTGCAGCGGCATGCAGCGAGTCGTTCGTCAGCAGTCGGCGTAGCGCCTTGCAAGGCCCCGAATCAGGTGCTTGCGCGGGCGCTCGATGAGGATCACGACGTCCCGGCTAGACAATGAACTAGATTGAATAGCAAATGCCTCCGCTCCAGTCCTGGCTGCCGGTCTTGCTCCTTGCCGTCGGCGCGAGCACGCTCTCCGCGCAACCAACAGTGGCGCTGCGCGACGTCCGAGTCATTGACCTGGAATCCGGCTCTGCTTCAGGCACGCCCGTAACCGTTATCGTCGAGAATGGGCGCATCCGCTTTGTCGGGGATCCCGCCGAGGCTCCGGAAAGCGCCATCGCGTTTGACGGCAAGGGTCGATACGTGATCCCCGGGCTGTGGGACATGCATGCTCACGCCTTCTGGTCCAAAGACAACCCGGAGCGTATGTTTCCGCTGTTCGTCGCCAACGGAGTCACCGGGATTCGCGACTTGGGGAGCCCGCTGTCGATCGCCGAGATCGGGCGCATGCGAGCCAAGTATGACTCGTCGGCTACCGTGCCGCGGCTTGCGTTGGCGTATCGGCTCGTTGACGGCGATCCGCCGGTCTGGAAAGGTTCGCTGGCCGTAGCCGACGTGAAAACCGCCCGATCGGCGGTCGCGGCGCTCCGACAAGCCGGCGCCGACGTTTTGAAAGTGTACGCACGGCTGTCGAAGGAGGCCTATTTCGCGGTCGCGGCCGAAGCCGCGCGCGAGAAGCTACCCGTCGTGGGGCACATCCCGCTGGCCGTCCGGGCGATCGAGGCGGCTCGCGCCAGACAGCGAACGATCGAGCATTCCAGCGAGCTGCTGCTGGCGTGTTCGTCGCGTGAGGCCGAGCTTCGTGGCGAGCTTCTTGCCGCGTTCTCGGGCGAGGAAAGAAACCGCATTCGAGCGCGGCAGTTGCAACAACTCGTCGAGACGTACGCCGAAAAAAAGGCGCGTAAGCTCGCGGACGCATTCCGAAAATCCGGCGTCATGCAGACTCCTACGCTCGTGGTGAACGGCAGCTACGCCTACCCGCCCGAGGATGGATTCGCGTCGCAAGCTTGGGCGCGGTATCTGCCGAAGAAGAAAGCTCAGGGCTTCGACTCGCGCGCTGCGGGTTACAGGGATTCTCTAACTGACGATCAGCGGAAGTGGCTTGGGCTCTCGTACGAAAAGGAGCTTGAGTTCATCCGGCTGATGCACGCTCGCGGCGTCGAGTTCCTCGTCGGAACCGATGCTGAGCTGTTTCAAGCGGCGGGATTCGGCGTTCACCGCGAGCTTGAGCTGTTGGTAGGCGCGGGGTTTTCCCCGGTTGAAGCTCTGCGGGCGGCCACCTTCAATCCCGCGAAATCTCTGGGCCGAGCCAACGACTTTGGGGCGATCAAGCCGGGCCGTCTTGCGGATATGGTCATCCTAGGTGCCAACCCGCTTGAAGACATCAGCAACACTCAGAAAATCGCGGCGGTTGTTCTCAAGGGGCGGCTATTCGATCGTGACGAACTCGATCAATTGCTATCGACCGCTCGCGATCTAGCCAGGACTGTGCCGTAAGGGAGAGGTGCAACCCTTCCCCCCAGACTGTTGCACGCGGGCCGTTGAACGCCCAGTTCGCAAGCCCGGCCCGGCGGACGCCCAGCTCGATCGCGGCGCTGATGGGCCTGCGCCTATCGCGGCAGACTGGCGAGTTTCAGCCGTCCGCTAGGCAGTCCCCTAGCGGCGAATCGTCCATCTGCTGACAAGCTCACCGAAACCGGCGAATCAGAGTACGAGATCTCCCAGGCAGTTTCCTTCGACGCAACGTGCCATGCTCTAACAGCCTTTCGGTCGGCGCACAGGACAACTTCATCCGCATTCTCAAAAGCCAGTGACCTGACAGCGTCCTGGCGGCTGTCGAGCTCTTGATCCAACCTGCCCGTTGCAACGTCCCACACCCGAATGATCCGGTCCGACCCGCCGCCAGCCAGCCGTCCACCGTCGGGAGAGAATGCCAGCGACATCGAAATGCCTTTGCTACCCCCGCCTAGAGAGCGGCGCAACTTAAACGTATGGAGGTCCCACAGGTTCACGCCCGTACCGCCAGCGCTGGCCAGGAGCATCCCGTTGGGAGAAAACACGGCCGACAGCACGCCCTGCTTCGTCGGGATGAACCTTAAGAGTTCCCTGCTGTCCATCTTCCAGATCCGGATGCCGTCATTGCCTGTGCTTGCGAGGAGACGGCCGTCTGGCGAAAAGCTGAGCCCTTTCACCTGAGCCGTTGGATGCATCCCTAGAGTCTCCGACTTGTCCCGTTCGGCCACCCGCCACAGCTTGATCGACCGGTCGAAGCTTCCGCTTGCCAGAACTGACCCGTCGGGCGAGAACGCAAGCGACGAGACTGCTTGGCTGTGTCCCTCCAGCTCTTGCATCTGATGGCCATTGGAAACTCTCCAGAGCTTGATTCTGTTGTCTTCACCGCCGCTGGCTAGGGTCTCTCCGTCAGCCGAGAAGGCAACAACGGAAACTGCCGCCGTGTGGGCTTCGCGCGTCCAGCCCGGATCCTTGGACGAGACGGGACCGGGGAATCCGATGAACGTTGCGCTCGCGAGAAGCGCCGTGCAGAGCAAGCTTCTTTTCATGGTTCCGCCTATCTCCTGGGAATTAGACGTCTCAGCGCTCGATTCGTAAGTCAAGCGAAAGCGTGCGTCCTATCCCATGCCAATTGGAAGCTGGTATGGAGCGTCAGCAGCTTCCGCAGATGGGGAACGTCGGAAGTGAGCTTGCGATCAGCGCTGAAGAGCCGTTTCTCGACGAGTGCGGCACTGCGGCGACCGCACAGTACGAGCGAGCTCGCGTTATGATTTAGTTTCGAGACTGTCGCTGCTCTCAACAGCGATCACCACCTTACCCTTGTGCTTTCCCTCGCCAAAGTACTGGATGGCCTGGGGTACTTCGCTCAACGGGTACGGCCCATCGATCGCCCACTTGAGCTTGCCCGCCTCGAAGAGGTCGTTGATATAGGCGAGGCCCTTGTTTGGCTTGAGGGCCAGGGCACGAATGTTCTTGCGCGCCAATCTTGAAAATAGTGGCCCCAGCAAGATTGCTTGCAACAGACGAATGGTCCGGCCCCCGACCGTGACGTAAGTGCCGTTGGGAGCCAGTGCTCGGGCATACTTGAATGTCGAGCGATCTGTCTTGGCGTCGAGAATCAGATCGTAGGGGCCGGTCTTGGTGAAGTCTTCCTGTCGGTAGTCAATGACACGGTCGAAACCCATGGACCGAAGCAGCGTCAGTTTTTCGGCGCCATCGACCCCTGTCACCTCGGCGTCGTATTGTTTTGCGATTTGCACACCGAAGGTTCCGACGCCACCGCCAGCACCGTTGATGAGGACCCGCTGCCGTCTTTGAATCCCGCCAGCACCCACGAGGCCTTGGAAAGCGAGCATTGCCGCATGCGGTGTCGCCGCTGCTTGTTCGAAGGTCATCTCGGCGGGCTTGTTGCACAATGCGTCTTTTCGGACGCAAACATACTCTGCGAAACCACCAAAGCCCGATTCGGAGATGTCGCCGTAGACGTCGTCACCGGGTTTGAATTCCGTGACGCTGTTGCCGACCGCTTCGACCGCTCCGGCGACCTCGGCGCCTAGCACGCTTACCTTCGGCTTCAACAGCCCGAAGAAGAGGCGGTAAGCATAGGGCTTTCCCCGCATAAAGCACCAGTCCCAATCGTTTACGGTGGTCGCGTAGACCTTGATGAGCACTTCGTCGTCTTCAGGGCAGGGTTTTGCGATCTCTTGAAGTTTGAGTACATCGGGCGAGCCGTATTTCGTGAGCACGATGGATTTCATATATTGCGTCGAGACGACTGCGACTCCTCATCTTGCGTGAAGTGAGCACCCATCAGCAATTGAAAAGATTTTCTCTAACCCGTCTCGCAACAGAATTACCCATTCTGTTGCAGCGATCGAACTGGTCGATTCGGCCCATCTAAGTCCTTTCGAATAAGCGTTGAAGGCTAGCCCGCATTTTTCACCACGTGACGGCGAAAACACGCGATAGGTGCGTCACTACTTCGTTGCGCTCGCTCGCCGTGCTCGACGTACTGTCAAGTACGCCTCCGCGCGCCAACCTTCGCCCGCCTCGTATCGACGCACTTCTCACGCACTCTCGCTCGCCACGTGGTGAGAAATGCGGGCTAGGACAAGGCTATTTTTTCACACCTTCCTTTCCCCTTCAGCCTCTCAGTTTCGGGATAAGACCCCTGTTATGGGGTTTTCGGGTAGAGCGGGTCGGGAACACGGGCACCGTGGTAGGGATAGAGGTCTGCAAAAGACGGGCACACATCTCACGCGTCCTACTGCGAGGCCGTCTCGGATCTCCCGATCTCTCGTCTCGGATCTCTCGGAGTATGTTACTCGATTGGTGACGACCCGCACTAGCTTGCCCCGATCGACCGCGAGGGCGATTCTACACCGCGAAAGCTCCCAGGCGGCACGCCAAACATCTTCTTGAACGCTCGGCAAAATGCCGCTTCCGACTCATAACCGACGCGGTTCGCAACGACCGAGAGCGGTTCCGACGTTTCTCGAAGGTGGGTTCGTGCAAGTCGCAAGCGCCACTGCGTGACGTAGCGCATGGCGGACCGACCGACCAGTTGGGTGAACCTCGCTGAGAACGCAGTGCGCGACATGCCAACCTCATGGGCCAGGGACGCCACCGTCCAATCCTTTTCAGGCTCGCGGTGGATCGAAATTAGCGCGCGCCCGAGTTGTTCGTCGCGAAGGGCTGCCAGCCAACCCTGGTCGGCTTCCGGGGCCGAGTCAATCCACGAGCGGATCATCTGGATCACCAAGATATCCGCCAATCGGGTAATAACCGTCTCTCCGCCGGGACGCAGCTCCTTTGCCTCGCGTGAGATGAAGCGCAGCGTGCTATGCAGCCAGCCATCATCATCGTCTCCCCAAGTATCGATTTGCAATACCCGAGGCAACAGCGGCACCAGATCTTCGGCGGCCACGTGATCGAAGCGAACTACGACGCATATGGTTTGCGTGAACTCGCCGCCGCCGCCATGGCGCATGATCTCGTAGCGTTCGCTGATTTGTTCGACCGGGATGTCGAACAGCGGGTCGGCGCGGGCGTCGGGGTCGCTAAGCATGCGGTGCCCCACCCCGTGTGGGACGAGCGCCAGGCTCCCTTTCTCGAGCCAGCGAGGCTCTGCCCCCTCAACCTCAAGCCGGCAGCGGCCGGCGGTTACGACGTGAAACATCATGCAGCCCTCAAAGGCGGGAAGGTCGATTCCCCAGGGCGCCGTGAGATCCGACCTGCAGTAGAGGGAACCGGTGAGTCGGAGCAGATGGAGCGTCTCGCCGAGCGGATCAGTCGGGGGCGGCAGCTCTTGGTTCGCGCGCAACATACCTCGCATCTTGGCACGGCTCTTCGCCAAAAGTCCACGGAATAGTACGAACTGCAAAGTTTATCGGACGAACTGCCATTGATCATCCTCAGGAATCAGGGCAAGCTGAACTCATAGCGAAACGAGGACTCGTTCGCAACTCTAGCCAAGCCAGAAAAGGAGACTGAAATCATGACTGAACACCCCATTCTTGTTCTCGGCGCCACTGGAAAAACCGGTCGGCGGATCGTCGAACGCCTTTCAGAGAAAGGCTATGCCGTGCGGAAGGGATCGCGACAGGCCGACCCGCAATTTGAGTGGGAGAACTCCGAGGGTTGGCCGGCAGTCCTTGACGGCATCGAGACCGTGTACATCTCGTACTACCCCGATCTCGCCGTGCCGGGTGCCCCAGCGGCGATCAAAGAGTTGACGTCCCTTGCTGCGAATGCGGGCGTCAGGCGATTGGTATTGTTGTCGGGGCGCGGAGAGGAAGAAGCGCAGCGTTGCGAGAACATCGTTCGAGAATGCGGCGTGAACTTTACTCTTATCCGCGCAAGTTGGTTCTCGCAGAACTTCAGCGAGAGCTTCCTATTGGACGCCGTGCAAAGCGGGACGGTCGCGCTACCTGTCGCAGACGTCGCGGAGCCGTTCGTGGACGCGGACGATATAGCCGAGGTCGCAGTGGCCGCGTTGACTGAGGACGGGCATGAAGGTCGTCTCTACGAAGTCACCGGCCCTCGACTGCTGACCTTCGCGGACGCGGTCGGAGCAGTCGCCGCCGCGGCCGATCGGCCTGTGCAGTTCGCCGGAGTCACGCCGGAGCAATACGAAGACGGTCTCGCTCAATCCGGAGTTCCAGAGGAATTCGCCTCGCTCGTAATGTACCTCTTTACGACGGTCCTAGACGGCCGCAACTCCCATCTTGCGGACTGGAGTGCACCCCAAAACTGAGACAGATGAAAGTGGGACAATTTTCAGTGAATGGAAAAGGAGTCCCCGATGAGAGAGAGAAAAGATAGGGTTGCGAGGAAGCAGCGCTCGTATGAAGTTGAGTTCAAGGAATTGGCGGTAAGCCGCATGCTTCGCGGTGAGAACGTCGTCAAATTGAGCGGTGAGTTGGACGTGCGGCGCAGCGTGTTGTATCGCTGGCGCGACACCTACCGCGCCGAGGGACGCAGCGGTCTTGAGCGGCGTCAAGGGCGGCCGCGTCCCGGACAAGAGGTTGTGCAATTGGATAGCGATCCGAGCGCCGATCGCATTGCCGAACTCGAACGCCTAGTCGGTCAACAAGCGGCGGAATTGGATTTTTTCGAACGAGCCTTCAACGCCTTAAAACCGGCGATGCCGAACCAAGTCGCTCGCAACGCGAGCGGCTCTACAGCGTCATCGACGAAATTCGCGTTGAAGGCCGACTCAGCATCGAGCGAGGCTGCGAACTCGCCGCAGTCAGTCGAGCGGGATATTACCGGCAATTAGAGCGAGACAAACCCGCCGAAGCGAACATCGAACTCCGTGACCGTATGCAGCGCATTACGCTCACCAATCGCCGCTACGGCTATCGTCGAGTGACCGCCGAACTGCGTAGGCAGGGCTTTACGGTGAACCACAAGAAGGTCTTGCGGCTGATGCGCAACGACAATCTGCTGGCGATACGCAAGCGCCGCTACGTATTGACGACGGACTCGGATCAGCACCGCGCGATCTACCCAAACTGGGCCAAAAACCTGCAGATCGACGGTCTCGATCAGCTCTGGCAGGCCGCCATCAGCTACGTGCGCATGCGCCGTTCGTTCGTCTACTTGGCGGTCGTGATGGACTCGTATTCCCGGCGCGTGGTGGGCTGGGAATTGGGGCCTTCCCTCGAGGCCATATTGGCAGTGAACGCGCTGCGCAAAGCGATCGAGTTTCGCTGTCCGAAGCCGGGGCTGGTGCATCATTCCGATCAAGGCACGCAATATACCTCGCGGGCTTATGTCAGTCTGCTGGAAGAAAACGGCGCGTTGATCTCGATGAGCCGGCGAGGAAACCCGTACGACAATGCGCGCATGGAAAGTTTTATGAAGACGCTCAAAAGCGAGGAGGTGAACCTACAGACGTATCAATCGATGGACGAGGCGAGAGCTTCGATCGAGGAGTTTATCGACGCGGTGTACAACCAAAAGCGGCTGCATTCGGCGTTGGGATATCGGCCTCCGCAGGAGTTCGAGCAGTTGTTGCCAGCGAGCGAAGAGCTCAGAAATCCGCAGTTTGAGTTTTCTGAGGCATGAGGAAATCTATCGAGACAGTGGTCGCACTCGGGACGGGAGAATGTCCCGCCCCGAGCGCTCATCGTCTCGCTGAGTTTCCAGCCGGGTATTGCTTGGCGGGTTGCTCTCCAGCATTGCCCGCCTCCGCTTTCCCGGCCGTTTTCAAGTGTGCGGCACGTTCGCCGAAAAGGCTATACTTTTTCAGCGAACGGCAACTGTCCCATTTTTAAGCTGTCTCAGCTTAGGGGTGCATGCCACACCCTATTGCGAGGCTGTCCCGGATCTCCCCGTGGAATCTCCCGCGACGGCGCCGGCAAGGACACTTGTGGGCGCCCGAAGCGGCAAATGGATGTCTGGCCGCGTTTTTTCAAACGGCGCCGAGTTGGCTGGTTTAGCAGGGCAATCGTCGCGGATCGAAACCTAAAACTCACCCGTGGGAGAGCGCCGCGTTCGCCCGCGAACAGTCGACGTACGCGCCGGCGTGGGACCTGTCAACCGTCCGCTACGCCGCGTCCTACGGACTCACAGTTGACAGAACCCGCCCCGCCGCGAAAAACCTACCCGGCAAGCGGGCGAACCCAGCTTCCGGAGAGGGAGTTCCGGGATCTCCCTCCCCGGATCTCCGTCAAAAGAGTTGGTCGTCAGGCCGGTCGAAGTAGAGGCAGTACGAGTAGGGTAGTGTAGTCAGCAATGGGTTGGATGCGTTAAGGCAGTTCCCTTCGCATTGGAACTCGGGATTGTCCGCGAAGAATCCGCTCGGTTCTAAAACCGAACCCACACATCCTGCGATTAAACCGTTTGGAGCTGCAGGGTGGCCAAGGCCGAGGACGTGACCCATCTCGTGGGCGAGGTGGTTCTTATTCAATGGCAATTGGTTATCGCCGGTAACGACCTTGGCCGAGGCGGTACCACTGGCGAACGTCGCTCCACCGCCAAACGTTGTTTCGGGCTCGAATCTCTCTGCCACGAACACCTCGATGGCGTCGGACACATTAACCTGGTCCTTGAACACGCTGGCCTCAGCAGCCGTCAACACTCGGAAATCCTGATTGTCGACGTATTTCGGACACTTGGCGGTGAATCTGATACAACACTTCGACCAGATTTCATTAGCGCGCGCGAGTAAGGGATAAAAGTCTTCACCGGTGGGCGGCTTCGCTCCCTGGGCTGCGATAAACACCGGCTGTACGCAAAGCTCCTTCTTGGGGATTGAATAAATCCAGTAAAGGGGGGTGAAGTGTTTTAGCTCGATGGTCGGGTTGATGGCAAGTTTTTTGACGAATTGCTTCGGCACGTCAATGCGGAGATGAAACTCAAGATTCTGCGATCCGAATTCGCGGGACTTGAGCTCGTTGAGAAATCGCCCTTCCAACGTCGCCTTGGTGCGAACACATGTAGGCCCTGGGGTATCGGTTTTTGAACTTCGCTCAGACCTAGCACCTTTCCTCGCCGCGGGAAAATCGATATTCAAATCGAAAGTCGACGAAATCTTGTTCGACCGTCGGTTGAACTTGACACTCGGTTTCGAGCCCCCAGGCAGACAGGCGGATGGGGTTCCAGCGCCTCCACCGGCGTCGTCCGACGCCCCAACGACGAGGTTGAGCACATCGATATAGAGCTGCGGGGTTACACTGGCTCCCCTAGTCCCAACGAGAAACGTCAGCTCCCCAATAAATTGGTCAAAGCAGAATCGCGTGTGGAGCCGAATTGCGCGGTTGAGTTTTAATTGGCGGGTAATTGCATCAGGCATGGAAATGTCTCCTTGGTTGTAGTTTGTATAGACCGTCGAACAGCGAATATGACTGCGGAGCCGAGGCCATGGAGCGCGGAGGCTCGCCCTGGCTCGATTCCTCGCGGCTAACATACTAGGCGCAAGATGGTCTGGATATGGGCCATTGTTAGAGAACAGAGGGAGATTCGGGACGCGGAGATCCGGGGCGGAGCCCGAACTGGGGAGCCGAGCGGGACAGACGGCGATTCTCCGCAACTCGCTGCAGATACTGCGGTTATGAGGACTACTGGTGACGGGCTGGAGTGCCGACGGAAAACGAGACCAGTAGATACGGGTCACAAAATCATCGAATTGACAGGAGGCTGGGCGTTCGCTTCGCGCGTAACAAAATCAGTCATCGGCTAAACTTAAAAACCGCTAATCCCAGCAACCAAAAATGGCAACCCACGAACTCTTCGCATACCTCCGTGTCAAAGGCGCCGCCGAGGCAATCGAGTTTTACAGCAAAGTCTTCGGCGCCACGGAGAAATTTCGCCTTGCCGAACCCGGCGGCCGCGTCGGACACGCGGAGCTAGACTTCGACGGATCGACGCTGATGGTCTCCGAGGAATACCCCGAACTCGGAATCCTCGGCCCACAGTCAGTAGGCGGAGCGTCGGTGACCATTCACCTGCACGTCGACAACGCCGACGAAGTCATCCAGGCCGCCGTCGCTGCCGGAGCGGAAATCACTAGCGAACTCAAAGACCAGTTCTACGGCGAGCGGTCGGGAAACATCCGCGACCCCTTCGGCCACGAGTGGAACATCGGTCACAGCATCGAAGAGATATCCACCGACGAGATGCAGCGCCGCTTCTCGGCAATGTTCGATAACGCCGATTAAGTCGCTTCGTCACTCTGCTAAAGTGTGGGTTGGGGATTGTGTGCGCTACTCGCCGTCAACCCCATAATCTCCCCACAGGAATTGGTCATGAAAAAAGGTATTCATCCCGATAGCTACCGCGAAGTTGTGTTCCGCGATGTCACAACCGAAAACGAGTGGATCACTCGCTCGACCGCGAAGACTGAAAAAACCACCGAAGTCGACGGCAAAAAATACCCGCTGTACGATCTGGCTATTTCGTCATACTCGCACCCCCACTACACCGGCAAGCGCAAGCTGGTCGACGCCGAGGGACGCGTTGAACGCTTCAACAAGAGATACCGCCGCAAGACCGCGGAATAAGCGGCTTCCGCCCATCCCGCCGCAAATTAGCGGGCCAGCAAATCAGTCAGCGTAGTACCAGGTAGTGCCCTCGCGGGAATCTTCGAGAACGATACCCCCGTTGACGAGTTCGTCGCGAATTTCATCCGCCCGCGCGAAATTGCGCGCCGCCCGAGCCTCGGAGCGCTCGTCGAGCAATGCTTCCACGGCGTCGTGAGAAAACCTCGCGGTCTGTGACGATTCGAGGACGTCAAAGATCGAATCGAATAGCGCCAACAGAGCGTCTGCTTCAGCGGCGTTGGCCTGCCCAAACGTTCCGCCATCGATCGCGGTGTTCGATTCGCGAATGTATTCGAATATCGCGCCCATCGCTTGGGCCGTATTGAGATCATTGTCGAGCGCCGCCACAAAGTGTTCACGAGCCGTCGCGGCCCGCTCAGTCATCGCAGCCGAGACGTTTTCCGAAAATCCGCCCCCCGAGATGCGCCGCTTGAAGTTCCGAAGCCTCTCAATAGCGGTCGCCGCACCTTTGAGGCCGTCGAACGTAAAGTTCAACTGCTTGCGGTGTGGAGTCGAGAACAACAAGTAACGAATCGCCTCAGCCGAAAACCCCTGATCAAGCAGGTCGCGCAACGTGTAGAAGTTGCCAACCGACTTCGACATCTTTTGGCCATCCACAAGCAGATGCTCAGCATGGATCCAAAAGCGCACAAATTGCTTGCCGGTCGCGCTCTCGGACTGCGCGATCTCATTCTCGTGGTGCGGAAACTGTAGGTCGACACCACCCGTGTGAATGTCGAACGTCTCGCCCAGATACTCCATCGCCATCGCCGAGCACTCGAGGTGCCAACCCGGCCGCCCAGGGCCGAATGAACTTTCCCAACGTGGTTCGTCGTCACGGCACGCCTTCCAAAGCGCGAAATCCCGTGCGTCGTCCTTCTCGTACTCGTCTTGATCGACGCGCGCGCCTGCCTTGATGCCCTGCACGTCGACCCGTGACAGCTTCCCGTAGTCGTCCCAACTAGAAATCTTGAAGTACGTCGAGCCCTCACTTTGGTAGGTGTGGCCGCCCTCGGCGATGCGCTCAACCAATCGAATCATCTGATCGATGTGCTCGGTCGCCGGAGTAATTTTTTCGGGCTTCTCAAGCCTTAGCTTTGCCGTGTCCTCGAAAAACGCCTCAACGTATTCCTTGGTGTATTCCTCGAGCGACAGCCCCTTCTCACCGGCGTTCTTGATGATCTTGTCATCGACATCGGTGATGTTCATGACGTGCAGCATCTCCCAGCCGCAATGCCGCAAGTACCGGCGCAAAATGTCCTGAAAAGTAAAGGTCCGCAGATTGCCGATGTGGACGTAGTTATAGACCGTCGGGCCACAAGAGTACATCTTTACCGTCTTCCCATCAGCCGGTTCAAACGTCTCAACTTGGCGCGTCAAACTGTTGAAAAGCTTAAGAGGCATAGATCATCTGCTTAACTCGCAATTGTACCGAGCACGAGTTAGACTCGACCCGCCGCCTCACGCGCCAGATCATCGCAGCGATTATTGTCGGCGTGATTGGCATGGCCTTTTACCCAGCGCCAAGTCACCGTATGGCGGGACACGGCCTCGTCGAGCTTGAGCCACAAATCTTTGTTCTTCACTGGCTGCCCTGAAGCTGTTTTCCAGCCCTTGCGCTTCCAGCTCACCATCCACTGCGTTATTCCGTTTTTGACGTACTGTGAATCGATCTCGATCGAAATCTCGCAAGGTTCTTTGAACGCGTTCAGACCTTCAAGCACCGCCGTCATCTCCATGCGGTTGTTCGTAGTCGCCGGTTCGCCGCCCGAGAGTTCCTTCTTCTGGCCGTTAAAGCGCAAAATCGCAGCCCAACCGCCCGGGCCGGGGTTGCCCAGACAAGATCCGTCGGTGATCAGAGTAATTTGCTTCATGGCGGCGATCTTCCGATCTTATCGTTACCAGCCCAATGAACCGCCAAAACTTATACTGAAGCGTGAACATCCCGCGCAGGACGTTCCTACTAGGCCTCGCCGCGCTCCCCGCCGCATCCGCGTGGCAGCGCGAGCCGCTTGCGACCTACGCTAACCGGCGAAGAGCCCTCGCCGAGGCCGTCGGCGACGGCCTGATCCTACTGCTGGGTTACGACGAATACCTAGGCCAGTCCGGATACTCGAGCTTCCGTCAAGAGAGTCATTTCTACTACCTCACCGGGCACAATGAGCCCGGCTCAGCGCTCGTTATCGCCCCCGAACGCGGAGACGAGCCCTACGTCGAGATCCTGTTCGTTCCCGATAACAACGATCACACCTCCCGATGGCTGGGGCCGAGACTCAGCGTTGACGACGCCCACGACCTCGGAACCGGCGAGGTTTTGCCGTTTTCGAAACTCAACTCGCAAGTGAGGACATTACTGCGAGATCGCAAACGCCTATACGGCCTACTACCAAATGGACCCGGCCGCGACCGCACCGCCACAGAGAGCCTTCTCGCGCGCCTCCAAGACGTCGGTCGACGAAAAGACGTCCGCGACATCCGCGCCAATCTTGCCCGGCAAAGAGCGATCAAATCCTCGAGCGAGATCGAGCTAATACAGAAAGCCGTCGACGCATCGATCGAAGGTCATCTAGCGGCCTGGAAGCTCATTCGCGCGGGAGTTAGCGAGCACAAAGTTGCCGCGGCTATGGTCGGAGCGACGATGACCGCCGGCTGCCAGCGGATGGCCTACCCGCCGATCGTCGGCAGCGGCGCCAACTCGACAATCCTTCACTACGACCGCAACCAGTCGCAGCTCGCCGCCGGCGAAGTCGTACTCATAGACGTGGGGGGCGAGTACGGCCACTACGCCGCCGACGTCACGCGAACTGTTCCAACCGACGGTAGGTACAGCGATCGCCAGCGCGAAATCTACAACCTCGTCTTGGGAGCCCAACGTGCGGCGATTGCCGCCGCAAAGCCAGGAGTACAACTCAACGGCCATGGCCCAAGTGATCTCACCGGAATCGTCGAGCAGCATTTCGAGCGCCACGGTGAACCCGGCATGGGTTCAAAATTCACCCACGGGCTGGGTCACCAGGTCGGTCTCGACGTTCACGACCCTTCCCCGCCGACGGACGAACTCAAACCCGGGATGGTATTCACGATTGAACCCGGCCTGTACCTCCCCCACGAGGGCTTCGGAGTCCGCATCGAAGACATGCTGGTGGTCACCGAAAGCGGCGCTGACGTGATGACCGAGCGCCTACCGAAAGACGCCGACAAAATTGAAGCAGCAATGGCGACGTAGCCTGCTAAGGGCAAAGCGGCGTTCCGCCATTCGAAACTCCATAGAACTTCCCGCTGGGCCCGCACCATTTGCGCCGGAACAGCCGCAAAATCCCTTGCTGTGGCGAGGGTACATATTCCATCACCGCACCTTGCTCGCGAAGCGTCTCGGTAAATTTCCTGGTGTCAATTTGCTGTACCGACAACCCGCCGTCGATCGCCATCTTTGCGGCGACGCCGGCCGCCTGGCCGATGATCATGTACTGAGGTTCCATGCGAATCGAAGAGTAGGCGACGTGTGAGGCCGAGAACGCCACCGGGACCAACAAATTAGTGGCCTCCGCCCGCTTCGGCAACATCACTCGATAGGGGATTTGGTAAGCCTCGACCGGGACCTGCATGTCGCCCTCGTTCTCCAAAAATCCACGAGCGTTCACGATGCGCTGAATGTTGTGCGAATCGCTGTTGTACGAACCCATCCCTATCGGATCGGGCTTCGTAACCTCAGTCTGCAAGTCCTTTTGTGTGACGACGAACTCGCCAACCATGCGCCGAGCCTCGCGAATGTATAGCTGATGGGGCCAGTGCGCACTGTCTTGATACTCATCCCTCGGAAGCCCCCATTCGTTCACCTCGCTCTGGAGCGCTGGTGGGACACGTGAATCGTTCGCCAAAAAGTAAAAGAAGCCTTGGACGTAGTTACCGTGGTCCTGCCAGATCTCGGCCTTGCGAGCGTAGTCGGCCTGCGGATAATCCCAACTCCCACCGATGTGATCTGTCGAGAATGCTCCATGATTGTTGATGTCCGCTTTCTGATTCGGCATGTGATCCGGCTTCATGACGTCAGACATCACTGGAGAGCGCCCCAACTGCCGTTCTAATCCCGCCAACAGTCGCGCTCAGATTTCGTACCGGCGGGGGTCGTATCCGTGCGGTCTGGGCCAGGCGATTCGATTCCCCGGATCGCGAGTCGCGATCAGCCGAAAGTTGTAGGCCTGGACTTTTTCATCGGCCGACCCCGGCTCGGCGGCGGGCTCCGAGTGAACGAACGGCAATAAATTGCCGGCGGAGTCGCGCGGGTCCACATCAACCGTGAATTGATGTTTGGGAGTTCGGTCACGCACCCCGGCAAGCGATTCGCCGTACTCGTCCTGCCCCTCTCTGCCCCAGGTGTAGGAAACCCCCGCCTGAGCCATCAGATCGCCCTCGTAGGAGCAGTCAGCAAAGACCTTGCCCTCAATCACATCGCCGCGCTCGGTCATGATCGACGTGACCCGCGTACCAGTTTTCTCGACCCCGCTATTCTCCCGAAGGCGTTGACGAAACTGCACAGTCACCCCCGCCTGCAATAGCATTTCCCGCAGAACTGACTCGGCAACATGAGGCTCGAACGCCCATGCCGTGCCGCCCTGTACTTGCCGAACTTTGTAGCGATGCCCTACGCGCCAAGCGAACTCTAGCGCGTAGCCTCCGATCACCTCGCGTTTGCCAATATCCGACCAACTCAACCCGCCCGTAAGCATGCCCCCGACGTGATCGCGAGGCTCGAGCAAAACCGTCTTCAGACCTTCGCGAGCGCCGCTTACAGCGGTGATCACACCCCCGGCGGTACCTCCGTAAACAACGAGGTCAAACGCCTCGGCCGCTAGCAACGTTGTGCTACCTACGCCCGCGGCGAGAGCCAACAATAAGATGATCCGCATCATCGTCGTATTGTAAGTTCCGCTGCCGCTGCCGGCCTCGCCGTACCGCGGCGGCACTGACCCCAAACTAAATTTTTCAAGCTGCCCGCCAAGCTACTTGTTGGACGAAACCGTTCGCAGTACCGAGCCGCGCCGCCTCGCGGTGCGGTCCTTTCCGCGACGTGCGCACCGCACCGCACGGCGGCGCGGCTCGGTACAGCAAAGCGCAACGTCGCCTCGCTGCTATCTCATGTTTCTCCCTTGAATGATCCGCACAACCAAGGCGATCGGCGGCGCTGCCCCGAAACTTTGAATTTCTCGCGAATGCAAAGCGAACAACGAGCCGAAACAACGGTGCTGCAACCGTGAGGTTGCGACCACTACACTTCCAGTCGCCTCAATACCAAGCCAATCACACAGCGAATTTCTCGCACGATCGATCAAGCGCGGCCGGAGACGTTGTCGACGCGAAACTAGATTTTTCGAGCTGCCAGCCAAGCTGCTCGTTGAACGAAAACTTTCGCTGAACCGAGCCGCCCAACCACGGCAGTCTGTGACCTACTTGAAAACGCTCTAAGCTCTTCGCACACGTGCCTGTCGAACCGCATGGCCACCCCAAACGCGGTTACCAACGCATCGCCAGACCCCTCGAATCCACCGCCATTTCGGCTGCTATCGTAGGACAGCGCTATCCGCGCGCGCCCAAAATGAATTCCCTTATTGAACGCCTGCGAGGCGTAATCGGCTTTCCTGTAACTCCGTGGGACGACGACCTTGAGTTCGACGAGAGCGCCTTTCGAGCCAACGTTGAGTTCCTCCTTGAAACCGACCTAGCGGCCCTTGCACTCTGTGGCAGCAACGGTGAAATCCACTCCGTCACGCTCGACGAATACGAGCGCATAGCGACAGTCGCAAACGAGATGAATCAGGGACTCAAGGCGCTAATCTTCGGTGTCGGGCAGACCCTGCGGACCGCCGAGCAGCAAGCCCGAATCGCCCGCGCCGCCGGAGCGGACGCCATCATGGCCATGGCCCCTACATGGCCGACGCCAACGAGCCAGGTCTCGCTGAGTACTATAAGCGCGTCGCCGGAGCCGCCGAAATCCCGGTCTTCCTCTACCAGACGAAATGGAGCGGCGTACTGCCGCTATCGCTGCTTGACCGACTGACGGGCGTTGAAAACATAGCCATGGTCAAAGACGAGAACGGCAACCTGTCGCACTACTTGAACGTCAGAAAGACGTTTGGCGACCGATTCTATTGGGTCAACGGGATGGCAGAGCCATTCGTTCCGAGCTATTGGAATCTCGGTGTCAAGACATTCACCTCGGGCCTAGCCTGTTTCATGCCCCACGTGACGATGAAAATTCTGCAGATGGCTCGTGAAGGCGACTTTGTGGAAATCAATCGTATCCTCAACCAATCAGTCACGCCGCTCTACGAACTACGAAACCGCCGGCCCGGCTACAAAGTCTCGATGATCAAGTCGGCAATGACCCTAGCGGGGCTAGCCGGCGGCCGAGTCCGCCCGCCACTGACCGAGATGAGCGAGGCCGACCACGCTGACTTAGAAGCACTCATGGTGCGTCTCGACCTGCGCGCGGTCGAAGAGGCTCCAGCGTGAGAGCAGCCGCGCTAGCGGCGGCCCTCGTAGCCACCGCGCTTTCGAGCTGCTCCACGTCCGTCTCGGGCCAAACCGACGACCGCAAGCCTCTACAAGTTGGACGTTTAGTCAAGACCCGGCAGATCGCGCCGGTGATGAGCGTCGCGCATGCCGACTGGCTGACTCGCCCGGAACGCGATCGGGAAGAGCAACCCGACCGCGTAGTGCGCGAACTAAAGATCCACAAGGGGGACACAGTCGTTGACCTAGGCGCCGGCGTTGGCTACTTTACATGGCGGCTTGCCGAACAAGTCGGGCCAACGGGCAAAGTCATCGCCGTAGACATCCAGCAAGGAATGCTCGATCTGCTGGCTGGCAACCTGGCGGAACGGGGGATCGAGAACGTCGAGATGTCGCTAACTACCGACGAAGACCCGCGCCTGCCCGAAGGCGAAGTCGATCTGGTTTTGCTAGTCGACGTTTACCACGAGCTCGCCCACGCTGAGAAAACAATGGAACGAGTTCGCCGCTCGCTAAAGCCCGATGGTCGCTTGGTGCTGATCGAGTACCGCAAAGAAGACCCCTCGATCCCAATTCACCCGCTCCACAAAATGACGGTAGAAGAAGTGCGCGCTGAGATCGAACCCGTCGGCTTCCATTTTCATGAGCTGCTGAGCTTCTTACCCACCCAGCACATCATCATCTTCAAATCAGGCCGGCAGTAGCCGCGTTGCCGTTATTCGGCAATCTGAGAGAGTTGTGTCGGGATGACTTCTTCGTCAGCATCTCCACTGAAAAATTTCACCGCGTCGTCCCACAGCCCGATCGCACCAAATAGCGTCAGACCCCAACTGTCCTGGTTCCCTCTGACCGAGTAGTACGACAACGAGGCCTCATCTCGGCCTTCGGTGAAAAAGCCCACGCCGCCGGACGACAGGCGCTCCTCGCGAAAATAATCGACGCCGTTGCCGTTGACGAACGTCGAAATCTGCGCTCCTGTAACTCGCGCCGAGACTCTTACGCCGTCGGTGAGGTCGGCACCGGTAACCGGGGCGACGATCTCTTCCGCCTTTAGCGGGACACCGTCGATTACCGGATACCGTCGAAACTGCAGCTTCCTTCCAACGCGCTCGACCCTAAAGGCGTAGTAGTTATCTCCGTCCGCCGCGCGAATTGCCCAGCCCACGCTGCCCTTGGGGGCTACCGCGGCGAAATCCAGCCGGTAGTCGGTCCGCTCCATCAGAGTTTCATCTAACAACTCAAACTGGCCGATCGGCTTACCTGTGCCGTCGCCCATTGCTCGGTAGTCACCGAACGCCTCGAAGGCGGCGTGACGTCGCGCCTCCTCTACATTCGCGTTGACAAAGTTGAATACTGGGGTCCGTAGTTGTAATAGGATCACCACAAACAGCGAACCCAAGAAGGCGACGTAAGTTAGTCGCGTCAACTTCGGGATGGCTGGCTTGCGCAGCCGAACTCCCTTGAACTTTTCAAACAGGCTCGGCCCGCCCTTACCACGCTTCGATCGAGTGGACCGCTTCGAGACTTTCGGCGCCGCCTGGCTCGGGTCTCCGTCGGGCTTGGGTACAGCTGCGTCGTTCGAAACTTCTCCGTCTGCTGTCGGACGAACCATGCTCGGAGTGTCGTCATCCGCTCCATAACGGCGTCGGAACGCATCCATCCTCTTCTCTGCAAGATCAGCAAGGGGCTCGGTCGGGTCAACCTCTGGAACCTCAGGCATCGCCACGTCGGGGTGCACCCCGGCGTCCAGCCCGTCAAACTCGTGCTCCTACGATCCAGGTGAATTGCGTTCATTCCCAGTCGCGACCGACCGGAAAGGCGTCATCTCCTCCGGCGCGACGGGCGCGAAAGATTCCGCTCGCGGAGGCTCAGTTACCGCCTCGGGCGAGTCAAATACTGTGCGGCTGCTGCGAGCCGCCAGCGGAGATTTCAGAGGGGCTCGTCGCATCCTAGGACGAGTCGCACCGCCGGCCCTCGCGGCAATGCGGTCAAGAAATAGGTTATGCGGCTTTAGCGACTGACCCAAGTCAGGAGGTGGAAGTACTACCGATCGGTTCGCCACGGGCTGCGCCTCAGTCAAGAGTACTGTTAGTCCGTACTGCCTGTCACTAGGGTGTTTCCCTGATCGAGCTGCAACTGTTCGGGTAGAGGACGAAAAACGCTTGCGCCCCGTACGTGCCCTTAAACCATTGATAATAAAACACTTAATAGAAGTATTGCGATCCGGTATGCGGGCTGGACGCAGAGCGTGAAAAGGTCAGCCTGACAAACAGCCGTCCGAAAACGGGAACGTAGCTCAAACCGAGGCACGGTCGGGGTCGCTACCGTACCAGACCAACAGAATCCATCGAGATAAATTATCGAGCAACATGTAGTATGTCGGCAACACAACCAGCGTCAACAGCGTCGACGCCATCAAACCGCCAATCACAGTGCGGGCCAGCGGGAAGTATTTCATATCAAACAACCCGCCGCTGCCCCAAGCCAGAGGGATCAGTCCCACAATGGTTGTCGCGGTCGTCATCGCGATCGGCCGTAGCCGCTCCGCGCAACCCCGCAGAATTGCTTCGTGTCGGTCGAGGCCCGCTCGACGCAGGTTGTTGATATGGTCAATCAGCACGATCCCGTTGTTGACGACGATCCCTACCAGCACGATTACGCCGACCCAAGCCATCATGTTGAACGGCGTACCGGTCACCAGCAGGAACCCCGCAATACCCACAACCGCGAATGGCATCGACAGCATAATCGCGAAAGGATGGAAGACCGACTCGAACAACGCCGCCATTACGAAGTACACCATCACCATCGAGAGCGCCAGGTTGAAGAAAAACTGTTCCGCATCCTCATCCTGCTGCTGGGTCCAGAACCCGTACGACCAGCCGTAGCCGGGCGGGTACGTCAGCGAGTCGAGCACCTCTTTCATCGCCTCGCGCCCTTCCTCCTTTTTTTGCCCGGTGAAAGCACCATTAACGCTCGTAAACGTGCGCCGATCCTCGCGCCGAATCCGCCCCGGTACCTTCTCGAGACTAAACTCCGCGACCTGTTCTAACGTGATCTGCTCACCGTCAGGACTGCCACCGACGACCACCGATTTTAGGTCTTCGATACTTTGCATGTCAGCCGGATGCAGTCCGACCCACATCTCGGTCTCACCTTCTGGGGTACGAAAGCCCCGCATCTGGCGGGCCCGAACGGTCATCCCCAACACCTGGCCCACCGTCTCGGCGGAAATGTTGTACTTGCTGGCGACCGCCCGCTTCATGCGAATTTGGACTTCTCGACGCGGACTCTCTATACCCGCGTAAACATCGCCAAATTCGTCCATCTCCTGGAGCTTTTTCTTGGCTTCGGCCGCCAGGCCGCCGAGCACCGTCGGGTTGTCGCCGAAGATGTTTGCCCTTACCCACGTCTCGCTCTTGGCGCCTGCCTGCCGACCGGGTTTAATCTCAGCGCCCGGAATGACCGGCAGCCCGGCGTCGATCTTCTCTCTGATCGCCGGCATCTCCTCGGCCGAGATCACGTTCTTGTCGAAATACACACGAGTCGAAGCCCTGTTGTTGCCGTAATCCGTCATCGTCGACTTGATCTTGAAATCTTCCTGGTTCGCAGCCAGAAACGCTTCCACTGGACGAACGTAGTCATGTTCGATCTTGGCGTAGTGAAAGTTTTCCGAGAATTCGTAAGTGACCTGCAGTTCGCTTAGCTCTTGAGCATCGGGCGAGGTATCGGGCACCACCTCCTGAAGCACAAATACCGCGCCTGCCAGTATCAGCGGCACCACAATAAGTCCCGTGAGTTTCGGCCATCGCAGATGCCAACCAACCCACGCCAGGTATTTGTCGGTGAAACTCGCTCGCGGCCGGTCGTCTACATCTTTTTTCCGGACGAGAGTCACCACAAACCGCGATGGAGCCAGCAGCACGTTCATTAGCCCCGTCTCGAACCGCGAATGCTTCGTGACGTCGATATTCAGGTAGCGCGACAGCGCCAGTGGGATCAACGTCAGCGAAATAAATAGCGAACATGACAAGGCGAAGATGATCGACAAACCCACGTGGCCCAACATGATCGAGAGCTGGATCTCGGAATCAAAGAGCAATGGCACGAAGATGATCATCGACGTCGCCGTCGCCGCGATCACCGCCATCGTCACCTCGCCTGCTCCAATCACCGAAGCTTCCTTGCGAGCGTCGCCTTGCTCGAGCCGCTGAAAAATCGACTCGAGTACAACGACCGCGTTATCCACCAGCATGCCGGCGGCTAGCATCAGACCCATCAGCGAGAGCGTATTGAGAGTGCTGCCGTTTACAAACAGAAACCCGATCGCGGCCACGATCGAAAACGGAATCGCCAGACCAATCACGAGGCTGGCGTCTAAGCGCCCCAAGAACAAAAACAGCACCAGAACCGACAAAATCGAGCCGATTAAGCCCGCTTTGAGCAGCTCCACGAGGCCCTTGTAAATTTCGTCACCGGCGTTGTGCCACCACATGACCTCCAGGCCCTCGAGCGCCGGATCATCGTTCCAAGTCTCGGCCAACGCCATGATTTCGTTGACCGTATCGACGGTGTTCGCCTCGGAGGTTTTCTGCACCCAGAACCCAATCGCGAACTCGCCGTTCAAGTGCCGCCCATAGTCGCGGTCCCGCTCGTCGTATCGAATATCAGCGATGTCGCTCAGTACGAGACCTCGTTGGTTGACCGGGAACTTCCGTAGGTCCTCCAGCGAGGCCATCGTACCTTTCGCAATGGCGGCGTAGCGCATGCCCGCGTCTTCCACTTGACCGAGCGAGATGTTCAGATTTGAGCTGTCAAGTGTTCGGAACAGGCGGGCGACATCAACCTGGTATCGCTTCAGCTCGTCGATCCGCAGATAGATATCGACTTGCTTTCGGCTCGCCCCGTAAAATTCAACATTGCCTACACCTCGAATCCGTTCGAGAGGCTTCTTGATCTTCGCGTCTAGAAAGTCATAATTCGAGCGCAAGTCGCGCTTGGCTGAAATCGATCCTTCGATGATCGGAATTTCGTCGGTATTGAAATTCTGAACCTGGATTTGCCGTAGGTCGTCTGGAAGGTCTGCGCGGATGCGGTCAATCTTCTCGCGAATTTCCGCGCGAAGCAGCGCGACGTCAGCAGCCATGCCGCAAAAAATTTCGATGCGTACGAAATCCTCGCCAGTGTAAGAGCCCATGCGCTTGACACCCGGGATGGTCGCAAGCACTTCCTCTAGCGGCTTCGTTATCGACTCGAGTATCTGCTCCGGGGTTGCGTTGCCGTAGTTGGTGTACACGTAAAGCACCGGGGCATCGAAGCTTGGGATCAGCATCAAGGGGATTTTCGTGAGCGAAATAGTCCCCATCAGCACGATCGTTATGAAGATCATGCAGATAGTGACCGGCTTGCGAATAGAAAATGCCGCAAGCTTGCGGCCACCGCTCCCGGCTCTCTGGCTACGGCGCTCACTCATAAACGCCTCCACCGTGTGCGAGAACCCGTGACGCAAGGGCACGCCACGCCGCGTTGCTCCGGCGGCGCACCGACCGGCCTGTATCCGCCCGCCCTTGCATCAGTCTCCATCGGAGGTCAAGCCCTCTAAGCCGTCATCAAATCGATCATCAACGACGCTAACCGATACGCGGTCAGCCGGAACAACGACCCGCCGGTCGAACACGTCGTAAACGACCGGAATCAGCACCAGGGTCAACAGCGTGGAAAACGTCAACCCACCCATCACGGCAACTGCCATCGGCGCCCGCATTTCGTCGCCTTCTCCCCACCCCAGAGCCATCGGCGCCAAACCAAGTACCGTCGTCAACGTGGTCATCACAATCGGCCTTAACCGCGTTTGCCCTGCCTCAAGCAAAGCCTCGCGCTTGCCGCGCCCTTCACGCCGCAGTTGATTCGTATAGTCGATCAAAACGATGGCATTGTTTACGACAATTCCGGCGAGCACGATGATGCCCAGCAGCACCATCACGCTGACGGTGGTTCCAGTCACTGCCAACGCCAGCACCACCCAACCAGCGCAACGGGCAGCGTGAACAGAATAATGAACGGGTGCACCAGTGACTCGAACTGCGACGCCATCACCAGGTAAACCAGAAATACAGCGAGTGCAAGAGCAAATATCAAGCTGTCATACGACTGCTGAAACTCTTCGTTTTGCCCGCCCATCACGACTGTAGTGTTCACCGGCATCTGATCCGAAATCTCGACCAAGGCTGCGCGAACTTCTTCTGACACACTCGTCAAGTCTCGCCCAGTGATATTGGCGCTAACAACCGCCGCGCGCTGTGAGCGAATGCGTCGAATTTCGCTCGGGCCACGTGAAATCGAAACGTCGGCAATCCGCCGCAGCCGAATCGGAACGAAGTTTGCGCGCTCTTCATTGTCACGATCGACGTTCTCGGGCCTTTGCTGGGCTTGCTGATTGGGGCGCTGTTGCTGCCCGCCCGCACCCCCCGTACCCTGCGCGTTGCGCTCGGCGCCCGCCGGACTGTTAATGATCAAGCCCAGAAGATCCGAAACCGCGTTACGGTCTTCCTCACCAGCGCGAACAATGATGTCGATCTGCCGATCGCCTTGACGATAGCGAGAAGCGACATCGCCGCGAATTTTGTTCCGCAGCAGATTCGCGACTTGGTTTTCCTCAAGGCCAAGACGGCTCATCCGCGAACGATCAAAGCGAATTTGAACCTCCGGATTGCCCAATCGAGTCGAGGTCTGGATGTCGTAAAGCCCGTCGATCGCTCCGAGCCGCTCGGCAACTAAATTCGCGGCGACGCGCTGATCCTCTACCTCGTACGTGAAAATCTCGACTGCTACCGGCGTCTTGAAGCTAAACAGCGTCGGCCGACTGAAGCTGTAGGTCACCTCAGGCAGCTCGGCAAGCTGCTCGCGAATTCCGCGGATCGCATCTGCCTCGATCACCTCATCATTACCAGAGCCTGTGATGAATGCGCCGAGACGTTCAAGATAGTGCTGAGCCTTGCCAAGCCCATCAAGCCTGGCAAGTCTGTCGTCGGGTTTCTCCATGACCACATGCAGCGTGCCTATGTTCTCCTCAAGGGCCCCGGAAGTAAATTGGTTCTCTTGACTCCCCCCGACGCTCGAAAAGACCTTCGAGACCCCGGCGTACCCCTGCACGGTTTCTTCCAACTGCAGCAAGACGGCGTCTGTCGCCTCAAGCGGCTTACCTTCTTGCAACTGAACTTCGAATGAAAATTCACCCTGCGTCAGCGCTGGGATCAGCTCGCCACCCAAGAAGCCGGCGACGAAAATCGAGAGCCCGACTGCCGTCGTCACCGCCACCAAAACGGCAGCCTTGCGGTCAAGCGATTTCTCAAGCCAGCGAGGATAAGCCTCATTTAATCGGCCAAAAGCCTCGTCAAACTAATTAAGGAATGGCTGTAATACCTTACCAACGATGCGTCCTAAAAACCGTGCACCACGACGAATATCACGCACTACAATCCGCGGAATCGAAACCAACGCGAAGTGACTTTCACGGGCGACTGAGGCCCTTAGCCCGACCTGTGGCTGCCCCTGTAGTGCTTCCCTTTCAACCTCGAAAAGCTCTTCAGCCTTGATCTCGAATGCCAGCAGCATCGGGATGAAAGTCAGTGCGACAGCGAGCGAAGCGAGCAGTGAATAAGTAATCGTTAATGCCTGATCGGTGAAGAGTTGTCCGGCAATCCCCTCCACAAATACCAATGGTAAAAATACAGCCACGGTCGTAAAAGTCGAGGCTGTTACGGCCATACCGACTTCGCGAGTCCCGCGATAGACGGTCTCAGCGAGGCCGGCCCCAGACTGGCGGTGGCGATAGACCGATTCGAGCACGACGATCGAGTTATCCACCAGCATCCCGACGCCGAGCGCAACACCCCCCAGCGACATGATGTTTAGACTGATGCCCGTTTGATACATCAGCGCGAAGGTCGCCATGATCGATATTGGAATCGACGCCCCGATAATCAGTGTGCTTCGCAAGTCACGCAGAAACACAAACAACACGAACGTCGCCAGAATCCCGCCAAACAGCGCCGCTTGCAATACGTTGTTCACGCTCTGCGAAATGAACTCGGCCTGATCGAAAACGATTGCGGTCTCGACGCCTTGCGGGAATGTTTTTTCTTCTTTGACCTGATCGAGCCGGGCCTTCACCGCCCCTGACACGGTCACCGTATTGGCGTCACCCTCTTTGTAGACCGCCATCTCGACGCTCTCGTTGCCGTCGTATCGAGCAATGATGTCGCGATCTTTCGCGCCGCGCCAAACATTTGCGACGTCCTGCAGTAAAACCCGCCGCCCGTCGGTATCCTGCACGCTGATCCGGCGGATTTCCTCCACTGTCCGAAACTCGTTCAGCATCCGGACGTTGTAACTCGCGTCGAGATCGTAGAGGCTACCGCCGGCCTGATTCAGGTTTTCATCGCGCAATATCGACGTCACAGCCGTGATCGGAATACCCAGCTCCGCCAGCCGCTTCTCGTCGACTTCGATCCGGATCTGCTCTTCGCGCCCGCCCGTGACCTTGACCGCGGCCACCCCATCCAGTGCTTCGAGGCGCTTCTTCAGGTCGCGCTCGGTGATATCTCGCAACCGCGACAACCCCAGCGCACCGTGAACCTGAATCCGCTGGATCGGGTCGTTCGAGGGATCGAACCGCAAAATCACCGGCTTTTCGACGTCTCGCGGCAATTCGACAAAGTCGAGCTTTTCGCGAACGTCCATGCCCGCAAGGTCCATGTCGGTGTCCCAGACGAACTCGAGGACTATCTCGGACTGCCCGGGACGCGAAGTCGATGTGACGCGGTTCAACCCCGATACGACCGCCACCGTCTCTTCCAGCGGGCGCGTGATGAGGGTCTCGATCTCTTCAGGTGCGGCGTCTTCGTAGTCGGTCTGAACAGTAATCGATGGATACGAAATATCCGGGAGCAAGTTCAGCGCCAGGCGATCAAGCGAGACAGCGCCAAACAACATCACCGCCACGACCACCATAAAGACCGTGACGGGGCGATTGATGGCGGTGCGGACGGTGTTCATGTGGGATCGGCCCTAGCCCTCGATCGCCAGTGTCTTGTCGCCGTCCTTCAGCTTGCCCTGCCCCGCTGTAACCACGCGGTCGCCGGCGTTGACCCCCGAGCGGACTTCATACGAGCTGTCGTCCTGATATCCCAGTTCGACTTCTCGCCGCTCCGCAACGCTGTTGGATTCGACGAAAACAAAGGTTCCGCCGTCTTCCTCGAGAACCGCCTGCTTCGGAATCAGCACGACGTCATCGCGAGTGTCCGTCTGGATCTCTACTCGAACAAACGCCCCTGGCCGAAAGCTCGTGCCCGTCGGACGCAGCTCGGTCGTGACCTTAACCGTGCCGGTCGAGTCATCCACCACGGGGCTGACCCGCACGACGCGTCCCTCAATTTCCTCGCCGCCGCTCGCGCCTAATCGAATGACGGCCTTCTGGTCGGGCCGCACCCGTTGCGAATCCTGTTCCGCCAAGTGAACATCCGCGAATAGGGGCGTAAACGCTCCCAGCTTGAATAATTTGTCGGAGTTCCGAACGGTCTGACCAAGGTCGACAGTTCGCTCGGTTATGCGACCCGAGAACGGTGCGACGATGCGCGTGCGCGAGATCATCAAATTCGCTTTGCGGATCTCCGATTCCAACTCCTCAATACGATGGCTCTGCTCGCGAACCGTCGCCGCCTCAACCCGCAGGTCGTGCAGCAGCTCTTCTAGTTGGTGCCGCATGGCGGCAACTTCCGTGTCGCTCACCAGACCCTCGGCTAAGGCTTCCTCGTTGCGCTTGAGGTCAGCGCGCTGATTCTTGATCTGGGTGTCCGCTTTCTCACGGCGAATCTCCGCCGATTCGCGCTGCACCTTCGTCTGTGCCAGGCGTTGTTCGGCTAGCGCCAGATTAATTTCGAGTTCGCTGCCGTCGAGGCGAGCGAGCAACTTTCCCGTTCTCACATAGTCGCCCTCTTCGACTGCAACCGCGAGAACAACGCCATCCGCCTGACTGGCAATCTCGACCTCCCGCAGCGCCCGAAGATTGGCGGTCGAAACCAGCAAATCGGAGATCGCCCCGCGAATCGCCGGCTCAATCGAAACCGGAATTGCGCTCTCTTCGTTTTCCGCCGCCTCTTTGGTCTTCGCCTCGGCGATAGCACTGGCCCCGGGCCCGTAAGTATTCCAAAGCTGGAATCCGCCGAGCCCGACGGCAATCACAACC
The DNA here is from genome assembly GCA_965247305.1 of Bryobacterales bacterium. Taxonomy (GTDB): domain Bacteria; phylum Acidobacteriota; class Terriglobia; order Bryobacterales; family UBA6623; genus CATQHP01. The sequence continues at coordinate 2,792,225 of OZ252030.1, forward strand.
ACAAGAATCAAATACGCCTTGGCTCGATCACTCATCTCCTCGCGTCTCCCGTAGTGCGAATCCGCCGCCGCCAATTCCCTGTCTGGAAGTACGCGAACGCCACGCCGCTTGTTCCCAAAAAAGTGACAAGGCCTCGGAACGCGTTCCTCTCCTAAGTCTGACGCATTGACCGGAAAATTGTGTTACATCAATTTTTCGAACGCTGCTGCTCCGCCAGTTCGATCACGAGATCCGCCAAACGCTCCGAATCGTGGCGCACCATCGAGCCCTTCGACAGCAGATCGGCCATAATCACCGAGACCCCCTGCGCCGCAATTGCGCTGGGGTCAACCGTAACCGGCGTCGAGCCTTCGCGCAGATACGCCGCAATCCTTCGCTTGGCAACCTTCGTTCGATTCACCACGATCGAATCGAGCAGGCCGCGGCGACGGGCTCGCGGCACGTGCGCCAGGATCGCGCCCACATGCTCTGCAACGCTCAGGCCTTCGCTCTCGCCCGGCTGACCCATCAAGTTGCATATGTAGATTTTCTTCGCCTGAGACGCCCCGATCGCCGCGGGAATTCCGTCAACGAGCAAATTCGGGATCACGCTGGTGTAAAGCGAGCCCGGCCCGAACGTGATGATGTCCGCTCGGCCAATCGCCTCCAGCGCTTCCCGCGGCGGCTTACAGCGCCGGGGTTTAAGCCGGATCCGGCTCACCCCGGTTGAACTGCCGGTAATTTTGGTCTCGCCAACTATGGTCTGGCCGTCAGACATTTCCGCTTCGAGACGAACGTTAGACAGCGTCGAAGGAAATATCTTGCCGTGGATATTCAAGACCTCGCATGATCGCTGAATCGCTTGGTGAAAATCTCCCGTGACGTCCGTCATAGCGGTTAGCAGCAAATTGCCCAGACTATGCCCACGAAGCCCGTCGCCCTGCTTAAAACGGTACTGAAACAGTTGCGACAGCAGATCGCTATCTTCCGCGAGCGCCACCATGCAGTTGCGGACATCTCCCGGCGCAAGAATAGAAAAATCCCGGCGTAAGCGACCGGAGCTGCCACCGTCGTCGGTGACGGTGACGATGGCGGCAATGTCGAGCGCGGTTTTAGCGCCAGGTGGGTCCGCCGACAGGCTGCGCGACCGTAGCCCGCGCAGCAATGTGGCCAAGCCGGTGCCACCGCCAAAGCAGACGACTCGCAATGGTTGCGAATTAGGCCTCTTCACCGAGTTTCTAGAGAGGAAAGTTGCGTGGAGTGACCGCCCTAGTGCGCCAGCAAGCTCTTGAACGGCTCATCCCGCGTGACTGCCGTGAAATCGGGGTCTCTGAGCGCCAGTATCCGATTCTGCGGGTCGAACCGGATCGATGTCTTCAGCGCCTCGAATGCCCCGTTAACGTCGCCCGTCAGAATCTTCAAGATTGCATGAGCGTAGTGCATATGGGCGGCCTTGCGATCCATTTTCAGAGCTTTTTTCAAATAGGATTCCGCGTCGTCGAGTTGGCGATCGTTGATAAGCTGCACGGCGTAGTTGTAGTTTTCTTCCGCAGTCCTCAGGCGAGGCTTGCCGCGGGCGATCTGTTCGGTGCAAATCTGCAAATAGACGCCGGCCCGATGACTCAGCCCGACGTTCGGTCCGGCCAACACCTTCTCGAGCAGAGGCCGCGCTTGTCCAAATTTGCGGCTCTGGAAGAGTCGAGCAGCTTTATCAAACTGCGCTGCCTGCTTTTCTTCCGCTTGGCGCGCGGCTTTAACCGCCGCGCTTAGGACCCTGGACGCCGCCGAAAGTCGCTTTCTAACAGGCTTTTTTTTCGCTCCTACGCTCACGTTTTTGACGCTGCCCCTCCCTGTCACTTTACGGGGCGCAGCCCGTCGCGGTTTCGCGACGGCTTTCGAGGCAACTTTCGCGCGCCGCGCCGAAACTTTTTTTGCCGCTTTCTTCACAGCCTTCTTCAGAGCCTTTTTCACGGCTTTTCCGGCCGCTTTCTTGGGAACAGAAGACCGCGCTTTTTTCGCCATGCTTAGTTCGTCCAACGCGGCTGCGGCTCAAGACTCGGCATCGAGTCCGAATCCAGGCAAGCATTTGTCACGTCAACGGACTGCGTTATAGCAAATTTCGACTAAACCTAGCAACTTGGCCGTCTACCGCGGCTCCCACAAACACTCCCGAAAGCCAATTCTTCGCGCCGCGCTCCGCAACCGCTAAACTAGCGAGCCTGTGATGCAACAAGATGTATATCGACGCGAACTCGCACGACTTCAGGCCGACATCATTGCCTGCGAGCGCTGTCCAAGGCTGATCGACCACTGCCGCAAGACCGCTGAACTCAAGCGCCGTGCGTATCGAGACGAAGACTATTGGGGCAAGCCGGTCCCGTCCCTTGGCGATCCCATGGCACGCCTGCTGATTATCGGCCTTGCCCCAGCCGCCCACGGCGCAAATCGCACCGGTCGCATGTTCACCGGCGACCGCTCGGGAGATTTCCTCTTCGACGCGCTCTACCAAACCGGCTATGCCTCGCAGCCGACGGCCGTCTCAAAATACGACGGACTGACCCTGAAAGATTGCTACATCACCGCTCCCGTCCACTGTGCCCCACCGCGGAACAAGCCAACCCCCCTGGAGTTCGAAGAGTGCCGCGCCCACCTGGCCAAAGAAATCGACCTGCTGCCAAATATCAGCGTCGTATTGGTACTAGGACGCCTGGCCTTGCAGTCCTATTTGGCGCTTCGCCGGCAGCGTGGCGACGTTTTTCGCAATCTCGACTACCCATTCGGCCACGGCAAGTTTTTTAACATATGTAAAATATCACCCACCGTCCTGTGCTGTTATCATCCCAGCCAGCAAAACACACAGACCGGAAGATTAACTAAGTCAATGATAATAAACGTTTTAGAGACTTCAAAAAAGCTGATCGATGGGGCCCGGCCCAGCGCCTGACGGGTGCCGTCTCAGCTTTACAAGAAAATTTCAAAAAGTGCAACCACTTGGTCGTGGGGATCATCTATACTGATCTACATTCGTTAGCAACAGTACTTGATGACCAAACACAAACGGCATACGAAACGTCTATAGATCCTCGGCAATCATACCTGTTCAGTAGTTCGTAAAGAAGAGACAAGACCAATGACCAAGAAGAATAAGCAGAGCATCCGCAAAACGCTAGCTGCGAAGTTAGAAGACCTAAACGCGAGGGCAAATCGCAACGAGCTCATCAAAGAGCGCTGCAATGATCCGATGGATCAAATGCAGAATCGCTTCGACCTCGACCTCACAATCAGTGTGATCAACAAAGACTGGCAGACGAAGAAGGCTGTCGAGACAGCCCTGAAATCACTCGACGCCGACGAATATGGCATCTGCCACGACTGCGCCGAAGACATCAACCCAAAGCGCCTGGAAGCCATCGCCTGGACTACCCTGTGCGTCAACTGCCAAGAGCAGTACGACGGCGTAGATATCTCTGAAGAGTTGGACTTCCGCCGCGCCGCCTAAGCCCGGCACGCCGCCTACGATTAGCAAGCGCTAATCCAAAGCATCAGCGGTTGATCATAAACGTAGCCGTCCCGCCGAAGAAGTGCAGCATAAACTCCTGCACTCCTTCCGGCAGTTCCGCGTCCGCCACAGCCTTCGTCATCAACTCCATCCAGCGATCACGAGCCCGTTGATCGATTGGGAAAGGTCCGTGTCGCATGCGCAAGCGAGGATGCCCTCGCTGCTCGATATAGCGCTGCGGACCTCCAAAGCGGCCGATCAGAAAATCGCGCAAACGCTCTTCGGCTCCACCTAAGTCGGCAGCCGGGTACATCGGCCCCAGAATCTCATCGTCAGGCACTTGGACGTAGAACGCGCGGATCATCCGCGTGAATCCCTCTTCGCCAATTATTTCGTAGATGTTAGGTTCCAACGCACTATTATCACGCGAACGATTGGCGGGCTGAGGGAGACTACCCGCGCCTGAGCAGATCAGATCCAAGCTCCTGAGCGTCGACTTCCGCACAATCTCTGCTGATCCACTTGAAGAGCTGCCTGTTCACCGATGGATTTGCGAGGCGACAATCGCCTGGCGAGTTGATACCATTTCTCTCGAAGGGCTTCGTCCCATGCGTCTCCCAAAATTTCCAGTCATCCTCGCTATCACTCTGATTGCCGTGGCCGGTCACGCTGCCGACGAAGAGGGCTTTCACTCGCTCGTTCAGGGCAGCTCGCTCGACGGCTGGGTGCTGCTCGGCCAAACCGGCGACGGCTATCTCGCAAACGACGGCGTGATAAGCTGTCCGCCCGGCGGAGGTGGAAATCTATTCTCAGCGGCCGAGTATAGCGATTTCGTCCTTCGATTCGAATTCAAACTCGAAGACGGTTCGAACAACGGCCTGTGCATCCGCTGCCCACTCGCTTGGGGCAGTCTCGCCTACGTCGGCACCGAACTCCAAGTCATCGACAACACGTCCGAGCGATACAAAGACATCAAGCCCTGGCAGAAACACGGCTCCCTCTACGAAGTCTTCCCAGCGCGCACCGGCTACCTCAAACCAGTCGGCGAATGGAACAACCAAGAGGTCGTCGCCAGGGGTTCAATGATCATGGTTTTCCTCAACGGACACGTGATCTTAGACGTCGACACCCACAGCATGAAAGACCCCAAGACGCTCGCCAAGCATCCCGGACTCAATCGCAAAAGCGGCCACATCGGCTTCCTCGGACACAACGAACCCATCGAATTCCGCAACATCCGCATTAAGAGCCTCTAAGCAATAGCCGCGACGCCATGAAGGTTTTGATTCCGAACCTAGGTTCGACGTCGCTCAAATTCCAGCTCATCGACTTCCCCTCCGAGCAAGTCTTGAGCCGTGGCCGGCTGGAACGCATTGGCCAGCCGGGCGGCGAGATCGCATCCTATGAAGACGCCGTCTCCCACGTGCTCGACCAAGCGGGTGAGGTGGACGCTGTCGGGTTCAAGGCCGTCCACGCCGGGCCCGCCTATCGCGGAACGTTTCCGATTGATGACGCGCTGATCGAAAGCCTCGATCAGTACTCTGCCGCCGCCCCGTTGCACAACGGGATTTACTTGGTCGGCATCAGGGCATTTCAATCCCGCCGGCCTGGCCTCCCACTAGTCGCGGTACTCGAGCCCGGTTTTCACCGCACGATGCCCGACTACGCCAGGACTTACGGCGTACCCGAAACGTGGCGACGCGATCACGGTATCGAGCGCTATGGCTTTCACGGCGCATCCCATCGCTTTGTTAGTGAGCGCGTTCCGGAACTGCTCGCGACCGACGCCAAAGACTTGAAAATCGTTTCCTGCCACCTGGGCGGAAGCTCGTCGATCTGCGCGATCCAGCGCGGTCGCTCGGTCGACATCTCGATGGGCTTTTCACCCCAGACCGGGCTTGAAAACGCCACCAGACACGGCGACCTAGACCCCTTCGCGGTCCTCTTCATGATGGACCGCCTCGATGTCACGACCGAGCAAATGCGTGATCTGCTCGTAAGCGAAGGGGGCCTCGCCGGCATTTCAGGAATACCCGGAGGCGACGTTCGCGACCTACAAGCCGCCGCCGATGAGGGAAACGACGCGGCCCGCCTGGCACTAGACCGATTCGCCTATCAAATCCGCAAAACGATAGGAGCATTCGCGGCGACGATGGGTGGAATCGACGCCATCGCGTTCACCGGCGGCATCGGCGAAAACTCCGTCGCGCTGAGAGCGCAAGTCTGCGAGGGCCTCGAATTTCTAGGCATTCGCGTAGACCCCGTAGAAAACGCCTCGGCAAGCGGCGACCGCGACATCAGTTACGAAGAATCGAAAGTCAGGCTCGTCGTCCTAGCAACTAACGAAGAGCTAATCGTAGGCCGCGAAACGTTCCGCGTCTTAAACCAGGCCGTAGCCGCCAAGCACGATGCCCCGTTACGGTAGAAAAGCATTTCCGAGTCACAGACGGAAAGTCTGTGCGCTTCACAATACCTGTCAATCTTCTCGCGAATACAAAGGAAGCAACGGTGCCGCAACCGTCAAGGTGGCGACCACTGCGCTACCCGTCGCCTCAATACCAATCTAATACCAAAGCGGTTTCTCGCAAGCCGACCCCGCGGGTGCGCTTCGTTGCCGCGGAAGATCTCGCGTTTGAGCCGCGCGCGCCAGCAAGCGGTTTCCTCGAATGGATCAATGCCTTCGAGGAAACCGCTTGCTGGCGCGCGCGGCTCAAACGCGACTCACGCTGGATTTGCCCGGAAATTGCGTACATAACTGCCTTACGGACGGATTTGGGGCAGCGTCCACAAAGGAAACCTTGCCGTGAGAGACTACAATGGCATCACCGAACCCTAAGGAGGCTTTCCATGTTGAAGCGAATCGTGATCATTTTAGGCTGCCTGGCTGTCGTGCTGGCCGCCGCTGAAAAGGGCTGGTATCCGCACGAGGGCGGGCTCATGAAATATCGGGTCAAAATTCGCTTTGGCGAAGAGCCCGACACGATGCCCGACGGTTGGAAGTTCGGCCGGGTGTCGTCCGTGACCGTCGACAAGAGCGGCGAGGTGTACGTTTTCCACCGGGGCGACAAGGCCGATCCGATCGTGGTGTTCGATTCGGAAGGCCGCTATCTGCGTTCGTGGGGCCGTGGCATGTTCGGCAACGAACACGGAATGCGCTCCGACCCCGACGGCAACATCTGGGTGACCGACAACGGCAACCACCAGGTCATGAAGTTCGACCGCAAAGGCGAGTTGCTGCTAACGCTCGGCATCAAGGGCGAACCGGGCGAGGACGAGAAGCACTTCGACCGTCCGGCGGACCTTGCGTTTGCGCCGAGTGGCGACATCTACATCGCCGACGGCTACGGCAACGCCCGGGTCGTCAAACTCAGCAAGAAGGGCAAGTACATCTCCACCTGGGGGACTTACGGCTCGGGGCCGGGCCAGTTCAATACCGTGCATTCCATCGGCGTCGACTCGCAGGGTACGGTCTACGTCGCTGACCGCGAGAACAACCGCATTCAAATCTTCGATCCAAACGGCAAATACTTGCGCGAGTGGAATCACCTAGGCGCGACACAGAACCTGTTCATTACGCCCGAAGATGAGATGTGGATTATCACCCATCGCAACAACATCGAAAACCTCACCTACGACACGCTGGCCGGCCGCATCATGAAAATCGACATCAAAACCGGCAAGATTCTCGGTGCGATGGAAAGTCCGGGCCACTGGATCCACGCCACACCAGACAAGAATATCTTCATCGGCAGCCTGACCGGCAACGTATTTCGCTGGTATCCGGGTTGGCTAGAAAAGGGATTAGGCAGGGATGAGGGGCTGAAGCCGGCGAATTAGGGTTGAAGGAGGCCGGTCTGCTTCAATTTAGCCCGTTAATCGTCGTCCCAGGGATTGACATTTTTAGCCGTACCGGGGTTTTGAAATATTTTTTCAACCTGAAAAATCAACAACTTAGCCATTTCGACGCCCCGCCAACCCCCCTAAAAACTTGACACGGGGGTGTAGTGTTGAAACAGGTTCCTAAGGGCGTGCAAAGTGCAACTTCGGAGCTCCCATTTTATCGGTTTGTCGAGTTTGAAATGAGCAGGCAAACCAACCGGCGGGGCAGTCTCACCTAGGCTGTATGGCATGCACCCCTAAGCTGAGACAGCTTAAAAATGGGACAGTTGCCGTTCGCTGAAAAAGTATAGCCTTTTCGGCGAACGTGCCGCACACTTGAAAACGGCCGGGAAAGCGGAGGCGGGCAATGCTGGAGAGCAACCCGCCAAGCAATACCCGGCTGGAAACTCAGCGAGACGATGAGCGCTCGGGGCGGGACATTCTCCCGTCCCGAGTGCGACCACTGTCTCGATAGATTTCCTCATGCCTCAGAAAACTCAAACTGCGGGTTTCTGAGCTCTTCGCTCGACGGCAACAACTGCTCGAACTCCTGCGGAGGCCGCTATCCCAGCGCCGAATGCAGCCGCTTTTGGTTGTACACCGCGTCGATAAATTCCTCGATCGAAGCGCGCGCTTCGTCCATCGATTGATACGTCTGTAGGTTCACCTCCTCGCTTTTGAGCGTCTTCATAAAACTTTCCATGCGCGCATTGTCGTACGGGTTTCCTCGCCGGCTCATCGAGATCAACGCGCCGTTTTCTTCCAGCAGACTGACATAAGCCCGCGAGGTATATTGCGTGCCTTGATCGGAATGATGCACCAGCCCCGGCTTCGGACAGCGAAACTCGATCGCTTTGCGCAGCGCGTTCACTGCCAATATGGCCTCGAGGGAAGGCCCCAATTCCCAGCCCACCACGCGCCGGGAATACGAGTCCATCACGACCGCCAAGTAGACGAACGAACGGCGCATGCGCACGTAGCTGATGGCGGCCTGCCAGAGCTGATCGAGACCGTCGATCTGCAGGTTTTTGGCCCAGTTTGGGTAGATCGCGCGGTGCTGATCCGAGTCCGTCGTCAATACGTAGCGGCGCTTGCGTATCGCCAGCAGATTGTCGTTGCGCATCAGCCGCAAGACCTTCTTGTGGTTCACCGTAAAGCCCTGCCTACGCAGTTCGGCGGTCACTCGACGATAGCCGTAGCGGCGATTTGCGAGCGTAATGCGTTGCATACGGTCACGCACTTCCAGGTTGGATTCGACAGGCTTGTCTCGCTCTAATTGCCGGTAATATCCGGCTCGGCTGACTTCTCCGAGTGCACAGGCGCGCTCGACGCTGAGTCGGCCTTCAACGCGAATTTCGTCGATGACGCTGTAGAGCCGCTCGCGTTGCGAGCGACTTGGTTCGGCATCGCCGGTTTTAAGGCGTTGAAGGCTCGTTCGAAAAAATCCAATTCCGCCGCTTGTTGACCGACTAGGCGTTCGAGTTCGGCAATGCGATCGGCGCTCGGATCGCTATCCAATTGCACAACCTCTTGTCCGGGACGCGGCCGCCCTTGACGCCGCTCAAGACCGCTGCGTCCCTCGGCGCGGTAGGTGTCGCGCCAGCGATACAACACGCTGCGCCGCACGTCCAACTCACCGCTCAATTTGACGACGTTCTCACCGCGAAGCATGCGGCTTACCGCCAATTCCTTGAACTCAACTTCATACGAGCGCTGCTTCCTCGCAACCCTATCTTTTCTCTCTCTCATCGGGGACTCCTTTTCCATTCACTGAAAATTGTCCCACTTTCATCTGTCTCAGTTTTGGGGTGCACTCCAGTCCCGTCTAATCTTACAGCGGAGGGGGAACTGCATCGCGGGGCGGGACTGTCCCATGAGACAACGTAATCTAAACCGCGAAATCGAACCAACGTGTGGACTGTCCCATCCCAGCGAAGGAACTCGCGAACCGCCGCCAATCAAGAGCCCAAAAACCCGCCAGAGCTACGAAAAGTCGCCCTCCCCATGGGCGCACAAATCGAAAATATCCCGTTTGATTTCGCTGACCTCGCCAACGCTCCATTGCCCAGCGACAAACCGGTCTGGCCGCACCAGCAAAATCGCTCCTGGCTGTTCCCTAAGTCCGAAGTCTTCGCCCACAACGCAAGCCCAGTCAAGACCATCCAGCTCTCCGCCGGCCTCACCGAAGTAGAGCGCCATCCGGCGCATCTCGAGCGACGCCACAACTCCGCCGGCGAGCTCAGCGAGCGCACACGCAGCCTCAGAGCCGAGCGCCACCAGAGCAAATCCCGAACCCAGAACATCATCAAGCAATCGAGATTCCCGGCCGCCGGCCATCACCTCAAATTGAGGAAACGCCTGTCCAGTCAAACCTCCCAGCGGAGAACGCGAACTCGGCCGCCTCCAACCACCTGCATAAACGGCCTCGGGTTTCGGCACAACGCTCGCTCCAGCTTCGCCCCCGGGGTGCTCCCAACAAGTGATCGCGGATCCGGCCCTTTGCCTCATCATCAAGTCCACCTAGGGGCATGACGATCTCGCCCAGCGCCACGGCGTAGTCAATCATCTTGGTGATTGGTCCGGCGCGCTCAACCTCGTAGCTCTCAAGAATGTCGGGCGAGGCGTTGCCGTCGAGTGCCAGCTTCACTTTCCAGGCGACGTTGAATGCATCCCGCAGTCCGGCGTTCATACCTTGCCCGGCAAAAGGAGGCGAGAGGTGCGCGGCGTCACCGATCAGAGCAATTCTTCCCGCCACCAAACGTGCCGCGATCCGTGCATGGAACGTGTAAACCACCGCCCGCAGAATGTCCCCATCCGGCACCATCCGAAATCGCGACAGCACGGCGCGAAGAGTGTCCCGCTTAGCCATCACTTGCGGATCTTCTCCAGGCAAAATCATGTACTCGTAGCGCCGGCCACCGCCGGGCGCCGGTATCGACACCATCGGTCTCGCCGGATCGCAGAAGAACTTCGAAAACTGGTCGGCGTCCGGATCATTGATCGTGTCGATCACAACCCAGTCGCGCGAATCAGTCATTCCCGGCATCTCAATTCCGAGCTCCTCGCGCGCCGTACTGCGCGCGCCGTCGCAGGCCAGTACGAAGCCGCAAGTCAACTCGTGATGGCTACCATCGGCGAGTTCCAGCCGCGCCGCAACGCGATCAGTGCCGTTTTCTAGCGACACGAGCTTAGCCTCGAACGCCGCTCGCACGCAACTGAAACGCTTCAACCCGGCGGCCATAATTCGCTCGAGATCGGGCTGCAGAAAGGAGTTGCGTCGAGGATAGCCATGCCGTGTCAGCGGCGACTCGACTGCCGCAAAGCACTCGCCTTCAGGCGAGTAGTAGCGCGCTCCGTATCCTGAAATGATCCGCTCGACGACACGCTCCGCGAGCCCTACTGCCTGCAGCGCGCGCAGTCCCTCATCGTCGAGCAAGATTGCCTTTGGCAGGTCCGAGGTTGTCGCGTTCTGCTCGACAATCAGCGTTTCGACGCCGTAAGTTCCGAGCAGATTCGCCGACAGCAGGCCTGTCGGACCCGCGCCAACCACTAATACCGGAACGAATGCGGGCAGACCCAACGTCTCAGACCTCGTCCGCCCTCGCCTGTTCGATGCGCTCGCCACGCGCGTTCACATAGATCCCGTCCGCGCCGATGGTGGCCATGTCGCAAAAGATTTCGATCCGATGGTTGTCCGGATCGAGCACGTAAAACGACTCGTTCTCGCCCCACGATCCGTCACCGCGCGCATCCCATGGGCTATGTACAACCGGCCCGCGGATAATCTTCAAACCTAGCTCCTTAGCTCTGTCCAGCAGACCGACCCACACCGCGCGATCGGCGCATTCGAAGGCAAAGTGATGAAACGACGGCGGTCCCGCCAAGTCGTCCGCGGGAGTTTCTGGGCGCGTTTCATAAGTCTTGGCCGGGTTGTGTACAAGGACCAAGTCGTGATGCACCGACCCCAAACGCATGAAACACAGCTCCACCGGTATGGCGTCGACCTCGCCAGGCGGATGACGTTCGCTGACCTTCATGCCGAGATAGTCGCGGTAGAAGCGGACCGCGCGGTCGATATCGGAGACCTCAAGGGCCAAATGTTGCATTCGGACTGCGGAGTTTTCCATCATTCGTTAAAGCTCTTATTGATCCATCGCACACTTTAGCCGATTCGGCGGAAGCAATCCACACGGGCTTCCAATACCGGCTGATTTCAAGTGGCTGAACATAGCTCTGAGGCGTCCGTCTCCTCTAATGCTTGGAATGCCCTCGCCCCCTTGTCTTTCTCTTTAGCCCACAAAGCCTGCTAGTATTGATGCGGTTTAATCACGAAATATGTACTGTTCGTGAAATTGTTCTTCCCTCGGGCTACCAATGATGACTGCATTCAATGAATCCACCACTAGCTCCGCCATGCCGACGCGCATTCAATTCGATGGAGGTGGGCTCGCCCTATTAGGGTACGGACTTCTGCTCGTCCTATCGATGATTCCGGTCGTCACGTATGGCTGGGGAATCGAAAAATACTATAGGTGGTTTCTCAGTAACATCTCCTTCGACGATGGAACAGTGGCCCAGTTCGAGGGCAAGGCCTCGGACATCTTGTTGGCGTCGTCGGCTGCGGCGCTGCTCACCTACGCCGGGATCGGCATGGGTTTCGCGGAGGCTTCATTCACGACTCAGGTCGCGGTCAGTCTATTGCTAATGCCCTTTCAGGTGGTCACATTATTAGCGATCTGGCGCTGGGCTGTAGCCGGCATTTCGACGAACTCAGGGAATAGCTTTACTTTTACAGGTAGCTATGGAGGTCTCTTGGGGTGGAACGTGCTCAACACGCTCGCCAGTTATACGTTTTTTTTAGCCCCGTTTGCTACGGTCGGAATGACACGATGGAGCTGTAAACACATCACCGGCGGTCGACGCGAGTTGGTGTTTGAAGGAACGGGTCTGCGACTGCTGGGCCAGATGATCATTACGGTTCTGCTGTGCTTGTTGATCATTACGATGCCGTATGCCATTGCTCGGCTCGTGCGGTGGTTCGTTGCAAATTGTCGGCTCGAGCCGAGGGGAGCCACGGATGCCAGTCTCGCAGTCGGCTCAACCTGATAAGTTTCGGGCCATGGATTGCGCCAGCTCCCGCCCCTATTCTGAACGCGGCGGGGCCGTTCCAGAGACAGTTTGAGACAATCAAATCCGCGCCGACCTCCGCTGGACTTGGGAAAGACAGTGCTCCCGCTAGACCCAAACGTCATTGGTCTATTAAATGGGACACCCACTAGAATTAAGGAACAGATGAAACTGCTCGAAGTCATAGCCGCTGTCCTGCTGGTGTCACAGGCCGGAACGCTAACCGCCGCGGACGCCTCCATCGGCGCCTTCAAGAATCTCCATTTCACGGTCGACGGCGTGAGCAGAACTGCTGCCATGTACGTCCCGCCTGGATACGACACATCGAAACCATGGCCGCTGATCGTGTACTTGCACGGCGGCGGCGGGGGCGGTGACAACGAAGGAAACGCGCTAACCGAGTGGATGGACAAACAGCAGATCGTACGCGCGATCCGGGCGAATCCCGACCGTTTTCGAGCGCTGGTTTTAGTTCCTCGCTGCCCGCCGGGGAAGATTTGGGCGCCGGTTCCGACAAACCCCATACAGTCGGAGTGGCGCTTCGAGCGTCACGGCCCAACGCCCAAGGCCGATGCGGAGGAACACGTCACCGCCGCCATTGACGCCGCCGTCGAGGCCTACTCCGTCGACCAGGACCGGATCACGCTTGCAGGGCACTCGATGGGCGGTGAAGGCTCAACTCGCTACGCGGCGCTGCATGCCGACCGCATCGCCGGAGTCGCGCCTTCGGCTGGCTCCGCCGTAATCGTGCCGCAGGCCGCGCCCGCTCTCGCGAGCATGGGCGTCTGGATGTTTCAGGGCGAGACCGACAACATCAGCACCGTGAAGCTCGCTCGACAAATGGTAGCAGCGATCCGCGCCGCGGGCGGCGAACCACGCTACACCGAATACGAAGGCGTAGGACACGGCACGGTCAATCTCGCCTACAACGACGCGAAGGTCATCGAGTGGCTCTTACAGCAAAAGAGGCGATAGCGCCCTCGATACCGCGTCCGGCCAGAGCACGATCGAAGTGCTAGTATCGGAGCCGCAATGAAACCGATCGCCCTCCACATGGAAGAGACCGAGATAGACCTCGACCAACTCGTTGCAGCCACCGGATTCGAAACCAGAATGGTGAAAGCCATCGTCCGTGGCAACTACACCGCCAGTCCGCTGCAGCGTGAACGCCTGGCCGCGGCGCTTGGTATCTCGGCAGACGAAATTTCCTGGGGGCACGCCGTCCCCGTAGAACACATGCGTGGCAACGGACCTCAATCCGGCCGCCCAACTTGACCGATGGTGCATCACTCAGCAGTGGCAAACCGATAGAGAGCGTTCGTCGTGCGCACAAACACTCCATCGTGGCCGAGCGCCGGCGTCGCAAAGCACTCCTCGAGTAGATCATTGACGTACAGGATTTCCCACTCGCGCCCTGCCTTGATCCAGGTGAGTTTACAGTCGCGGCTACTTGTGAGAATTTTACCGTCCGTCGCGACGGGCGACGCGAAATACTCGTCGATCGCTTCACGTAACCGACCTTCTTTGAGAACAGCTCCCGTTTCTAAGTCGATCGAAGATAAAATTCCCCCGTTGCGGGAGAGGTAAACGACGCCGTCGTAGGCCACCGGCGTGGTCACTCGGGGCACCCCGCGATCGACGCTCCAAAGCACAGCTTTACCTGTCAGGTCGCCTAGCCCGTTCGCGCGGACCGCCATCAGCAAACTGGGTGGCGATTTCTCAACGAACCATTGATCGTAATCGGCCCGCCCGAAGACTCCATCGCCGTCGTAGTCGGCGACCGTCCCCTGAATTTCGGCGGCTTCAACGCCGCCGCTGCCATCCTTATCGAGACCGCTGAACATCTGCTCCCAGCTCTTGAGCCGGCCGCGCGCGCTGTCTCCTTGAACCCCAACCAAGATGATGTCGCCGATCACCAGCGGGCTCGATTTAGGTTGATGCGGTAGTCCGCCCACGCGCCACAACTTCTCGCCCGTTTTGGGATCGTAGCCGGCCAACTCGAATGGAGACACGACGACCGCGTGCATTTCGCCGCCTGCTGTTCGATAAGCAACCGGCGTGGCGAACGAGCCGCCCAATACCGTTGGACGCGACACCTTCCAGATCAACTCGCCCGTCTCGGCGTTGAATCCCAGCACCGCGCCATCCTTGCGCTGCTCGATCATTAAAACGAGCACACCCTCGATCAGCAGCGGCGATGCCGCGATGCCGCGAGGACCGGTGAAAGGGCCCATCGGCCGCCGCCACAGCTCGCGGCCCTCTACGCTGTACGCGACGAGGCCGAAGTCGGCGAAGAAGACGTAGAGCGACTTGCCGTCGGTCACCGGCGTCGGCGCGGCGGCATCGTTATTGGGGTGGCGCTCGTCGACTCGGGCGCGCCGCACTTCTTTGCTCCAAAGTGTCTCGCCCGTGTCTCGGTCGAACGCGAGAGTGAGCAGCCGGTCGCCCTCATGCGCGGTGAGGAACAGACGGTCACTCGACAACACCGGAGAAGACTTTCCTGGCAGCACGGTGCGCTTCCAGACGTAGCCTCCGTCGGGGCGCATTTCGAGCGGCGCGGGCACGCCATCCGCGACTCCCGCCCCTCCGTCGCCCCGAAAACGGGTCCAGTCCGCCGCCTTCGTGCTCGCCGCTGCGAAGAGCAGGGTCACGAATAGACCCATGACTACCCGTACGAATCTACGGTTCATATGGCAATATCCTAGCGCGGCTCGGCGAGTTGGGTATTGTCCCTTCCGCGCGTTAGTTGGTTAGACAGCAGTTTCGTATACCCGCGTAACCTCGCGAAACATTGGTGAATCGGCGTGGAAATGGGGCGTTGTGCCACGGCCGAGGCGATCGAACAATTATGCCCCGATCCGCGATGAGTCCTGGCGTTTTAAACGCCGCTAAAGATCACAATCTCGCAAGTACTATACACATAGTACCTGGTAAAAATCGGTACCGTCGGAACGTTGCATTAGGGTCAGAGAAGCCTTATTCTAAACGTCCACTTGCGGCTCTGCCGCTTTTTCAATGGCAAAGGAGGCGATAAAGGATGACTTATAGGGCTAAGAGTTTTGTAGGATCGTTGGCAGTGCTAGCGTTGCTATGCGGCGGGCTGGCGCTCGAATCGACTGCGGCAAAATTCGGCAAATTCACCGTCTTGCAGATTCAGTCGGCTGAAGTCGACATAGATTCTCTAGGAGATGCGGATGCTCTCATCGACGGATTTATTGCTAGTGCTAGCGAGGCTGCTGCTGAATATCCGGTAGTTAATTTCTATGACGGTGGTCCTGATGGCGACTTCCATGGCAACGCCGATTTCCCTAACGGCGGCGGTGATGACTTCGCCCTTCTGGTTACGGGCTGCGTCGAATTTCGCAAGGCTGGTGAGGTGACTTTCGCTGTGACGAGCGATGACGGCAGTCGACTCAGAATTGATGGTGTAGACGTTACAGTCGACGATGGGACTCATGGGCCTACGACTACCGTGGGGTCGATTCACCTGACCAAGGGACCGCACGATTTGGAACTCACATATTTCGAACGAGATCGATGGGCTTCGCTCGAGCTTGGGGTGATGGCAGGCGGCCACAAGCCCAAACTAGTTAAAGCTAGTAGGTGCCAGTAGCAGCCCGCTAGGGATTGGGGCCGATCGATTACAGGCCGACTCGGACGGTCGCCAACTGGGGCCTATCGCGCCACAAGCGCGATGCAGCCGGCGGCACGAGAGGGACCACGCCAGCTCCCAAATACTGTAGGTGAATTCCGCTTGCGCCGCGTCGGTAGCGGGTTTTCTCCAATCGATCGTGGAACTCGTGCCGTGGCGGCGGTGCTAGAATTACGGCAACCTCGAAGTACTTCTCTTGTTCACGGTGAGACCTGAGTCAAGGAATATGAGGTTTGACTCATGCTGCATCGTGCCAGCCGTCTCATATTGCGCTTCGCTTGCGGGGCCATCGCGATATCGGCGGTTGCGGTGGCAGAGCCGACGAGTCCGAAGCTCGCTCAGCAGTTTGAGGACACGGTTCGACCGTTCGTAGCCCGTCACTGCATCGGCTGCCACGGCGGTGAAAAGCCCGCGGCGCTTTTTAACCTTGAGGTTTATCCGACAGTCGAGACGGTCGTCGAAGACCACCCTCATTGGGCGCTGATACTCGGGCGCCTGAAGGCCGCGGAGATGCCCCCGAAGGCAGCGCCACAGCCCTCCCCCGAGAGCCGCCAACAAGTGATCGATTGGATTGAGGCCATACGCGCGGAAGAGGCCGCGCGGAATGCCGGCGATCCGGGTCCGGTGCTTGCGCGCCGACTGAGCAACGCTGAGTACAACTACACGATTCGCGACCTCACTGGCGTCGACATCCGCCCAACTCGCGAGTTTCCGATCGACCCGGCAAATCCAGCCGGTTTTGATAATTCCGGCGAGTCGCTGTCGATGTCGCCGGCGCTGCTCAACAAGTACCTGCAGGCGGCGCGTGAAGTGGGCGATCACCTTGTGCTCACGCCTAGTGGGTTCGGCTTTGCGCCGCATCCGATGTTGGTCGAGACCGACCGCGAGAAATACGCCATCTCGCGCGTCGTCGATTTCTATTACAATCAGCCCACCGACTACGCCGACTACTTCGAAGCCGCGTGGCGCTACAAGAACCGTTCGGCGCTAGGCAAAGCCGATCTTACGTTGGCCGAAGCGGCTAAGGACGCCGCCGTCAGCTCAGGGTATCTACCGCTAGTCTGGCGATTACTTGAAGGGTCCGACGTCGAGGTCGGCCCGGTTGCCAAGCTGCGTGAAATGTGGCGTGCCCTCCCGGCGCCGGCCACCGACCTCTCCTCCCTGCGCGGACGTTGCGAGGCGATGCGCGAACTGGTGATCAAGATCCGAGACCAAACCGCGCTGCAATTCAAAGCGCCGCAGGTAGCCGGCCTAAGCGCAACCTCTCAGCCGTTGATGAACTGGAAGCTTGGCGAATTTGCCGCGAATCGCCGCAAGTTCGACGCCGACGCGCTGCGCATGGCCGGCGATCCGCCGCTGGAGGACCCCGAACTGCCCGACCGCAAGGGCCTCGGCCTCGGTCGCGCCGCCGAAGCCAGGGCCGAGGTTATGGTCATCAAAGCCCGCATCGGCGACCCTGATTTGATCGTGCCCGACGGCGAACGCGAACGCTACGAGGCCGCCTTCGCTCGTTTCAGCGAGGTCTTTCCCGACGCCTTCTACATCAGTGAGCGCGGGCGTTTCTATCCCGATAACTCAGAGGACAAGGGTCGCCTCCTCAGTGCGGGATACCACAACGTGATGGGCTATTTCCGCGATGACACCGCGCTGATCGAGTTGATCCTCGACGACCACGGCAAACAGGAACTTGATGGGTTGTGGGATGAGTTCGATTTCATCGCGGACTTCACCAAGCGCACCTGGGTTCAGTATTTCTTTAACCAGAGCGGTGAAATTCTGGGGAATGGCCGCGAGTCGGGCAGCGTGCGGCCGTCCGACGATGCCGTGAGCGCGACCCAGGTAATCAACGATCTGCGCGACGCCTATCTTGCCAAAGCGAAAGCGGACCCCGCCAACGACGAAATTGCCCAAGAGGCGATACGCGACCATTTCAAACGCGTCGACGATACCCTTCGGGCCGTCGAGCGAATGCGCGCGGAAGCCGAGCCTCGTCACCTTGAGGCCATAGTCGACTTTGCCAAGCGTGCCTACCGCCGGCCCCTTGCGCCCGTCGAACGCGCGGACATTCTCAGGTACTACCGATCTCTGCGAGATGAGAGCGGCCTGACGCACGAAGAAGCCATTCGCGATTCGGTCGTTAGTGTGCTCATGTCGCCGGACTTCTGCTACCGCGTCGACCTTATCGACAGCGCTGCCGACCCCGCTCCCGAGGTCTCGTCAGGCGCCCGCCCTCTCTCGCCCTACAGCCTAGCCAATCGACTCAGTTATTTCCTTTGGTCCAGCATGCCCGACGATGAGTTGCTAGCTCACGCCGCTTCCGGAGATCTGCAAGACAGCGAGGTCTTACTGGCGCAGACGCGGCGCATGTTGAAGGACCAGCGCATGAGCGGCCTGGCAACGGAGTTCGCCGGTAACTGGCTCGACTTCCGGCGCTTTGAACAACACAACGGGGTCGATCGCGAACGATTCCCGCGATTTGATGACGAGCTGCGCCGAGCGATGTTCGAAGAGCCGATCCGCTTCGTTGCCGACGTTATTCACCACGACCGCTCGGTGCTCAATCTGCTCTACGGCGACTACACATTCGCGAATCCACCACTCGCGCGCCATTACGATATGCCCGAAATCAAGGGGGGCAGTGAAAATTGGGTCCGCGTCGAAGAGGCCGACCGCTACGGGCGCGGTGGTTTGCTGCCGATGTCAGTCTTCCTCACGAAGAACTCTCCCGGCCTGAGAACAAGCCCCGTGCAGCGCGGCTACTGGGTTGTTCGCCGCGTACTGGGCGAGGTCATTCCGCCGCCGCCACCTGTCGTGCCCGAATTGCCGGAAGACGAGTCGAAATCAGAACTTTCAGTCCGAGACACGCTGTCGAGCCACCGCTCGAATGAGGTTTGCGCGTCTTGCCATCAGCGCTTCGACTCCTTTGGGCTGGCGTTTGAATCGTATGGTCCCGTGGGCGAGAAACGAACGCTAGACCTCGCAGGGCGGCTCGTTGACACCAATGCGGATTTCCCCGACGGCACCCAGGGCAGCGGCTTTGAAGGCGTGTTAGCCTACATTCGGGAGCGCCGCCAGGGCGACTATCTGGACAATCTCAGCCGCAAGATGCTGGCTTATGCGCTAAGCCGCTCGCTGCAGCTCTCGGACGAATCGGTTGTTGAGAAAATGAAATCGAATCTCGCCAGCAACGGACACCGGTTTTCATCTCTCATTGAGAGCGTTGTCAGCAGCCCTCAGTTTCTCAATAAGCGGGCCGGCAAACTCACTCATCAGCGCGAGTCCAACCAATACGTAGGTGAATAAGATGCCACAGCGATCTCAGAATTCCTTTGGTCAGATTTCACGCCGCGCGGTTCTACGCGCTGCCGGCGTTACGATCGCGCTGCCGTGGCTGGAGTCGCTGCCGGCGCTGGGCAATACGAAATCTGGCGCTCAGTTCCCACAGCGATTTGGCGTGGTCTTCATGGGCAACGGCATCAATGAAGATCACTGGAGCGCCGAGGGTTCGGGCGCCGACATGAAGCTCAGCAAGACGCTGTCGGTGCTTGAGCCGTTGAAACAAAAAATCAACGTGATCGACGGACTATTCAACAAGGCCGCTACGGGGCAGGGGATTCACCCGGCGCAAACCGGCAGCCTGCTCTCTGGCGCTGAAATCCAGAGGGGCGCCATCATCAAGTCGGGCATATCGGTCGACCAAATGATTGCCGCCCGGGTGGGGCAAGACACGGCAAACTCGAGCATCGTTCTCGCCTGCGAGCAGCCAATGACGGGCTACCACGAGACGAATTTTTCGATGGCGTACAGTTCGCACATCTCGTGGCGAACGGCGGAGTCGCCGGTTCCGGTGGAAGTCTATCCATCGCTGGCCTTCGACAATCTCTTTGAGAACAGCGGTAGCTTACGAAACATCAGCATCCTCGACCGCGCGAAGGAACGCGCGGAGGCGCTCAGCCGCGAAATCAGCTCAAGCGATAAGGCCAAGCTCGATGAGTATCTGACCAGTGTTCGCGAAGTGGAGAAGCGGGTCGAGGGATTGCGCAAAAAAAATGACGAGGCAAAGGATCAGCCCGCGCCGTCGATGGAACGCCCGGCCGCCGGCCTGCCGGAACATCTCCCCGATCACACCCGTTTGATGTGCGACATCATCGCGATCGCTTTCCAGACCGACCGAACGCGCGTCGCATCATTGCTGTTGGCGCGAGACCTTTCGGCGCTCTACTACCCATTCTTAGGTGTCAAAAAGGGGCATCACTCGGCGTCGCACGACAATCTCTCGGATGGTTATGAACGCATCTCACGGTTCCACCTGAGCCAATTCGTGTACTTAGCCGAAAAGCTCGACAAGATGCCCGAGGGCGAAGGCACCGTGCTCGACAATTCGTGCCTGATGTTCCTTTCGAATTTGTGGATTGGACGACTGCACGACAACACCCGCTTGCCGGTAGTGCTCGCTGGCGGCATGGGCGGCAAGCTCGAAACAGGCCGCACGCTGAACTACCTCGGAAAGAGCGACGAAGAGCGCAAGATGTGCAGCTTGTACCTCTCTCTGATGGACCGAATGGGCGTCAAGCTAGAGCGCTTCGGCGACGCCGACAATCGCCTCTCACGGGTGTAGAAGATAGAATCGCGGCCGACCAAAACGTAGCGGACTAGCTTGCTACGCGCGCTCCAGGCAACCAGCTAAAATCACCTGTATCCGTGGTAGGCCAACAAATCAGCCACTACAAGGTCCTCGACAAACTAGGCGAGGGAGGGATGGGTGTCGTCTACCGAGCCATCGACACCAAGCTCGACCGTGAAGTCGCCCTCAAGTTTCTTCCGAACCATCTTCTTGGTGACGAGGAGGTTCGCAAGCGCTTTGGACGAGAAGCTAAGGCGTCCGCGGCTCTATCGCATGCTAATGTCTGCACCGTCTATGAAATTGACGAAGCCGATGGAAACACTTTCATTGCGATGGAGCTTGTCGAGGGAGAGCCTCTCGACGAACGAATTGCGCATGGCCCGCTAGGGCTTGAAGACGCACTCGATATCGCACAGCAAATTGCCCAGGGTCTCGAAGCCGCCCATGAGAAGGGCGTGTTCCATCGCGACATCAAGCCCGAAAACGTGATTGTGGATTCCAGGGGCCACGCAACGATTATGGACTTCGGCCTCGCTCAGCTAGCCGAATCCAGTCGCCTCACCAAGGCCGACCAAACCATGGGCACGGTCTTTTACATGAGCCCAGAGCAGACAGAGGGTTCGGGCACCGATCAGCGCACGGATATCTGGTCGCTCGGAGTTGTCATCTACGAGATGGTGACAGGTCAGCATCCATTCAAAGGCGACTACGGCAAGGCCGTCATGTACTCGATCCTCAACGAGGAGCCCGAACCTATTACAGGCGTGAGAACAGGCGTGCCGATGGAGCTGGAGGTTCTCGTCGGCAAGTGCCTTAGAAAGGATGCGGCCAAGCGTTATGGAAGTGCCGCCGAAGTTGTTGTCGACCTCGAATCTATTCGGCAGCTACTGACAACGCGCCTATCCGCCGTCCAGTCGAAGATCCCGGAGTTAGGTCCATCGCCAACCCGTTCGCAACTGCCTTGGGTGATTGCCGTTGTGTCTCTCGCAATGGCAACGGCGCTCGCCGTCACGCTCTTGATGAGGAGCGATCCGGCTCCCCAATCTCCGATCGTCGCGACCATTGAAGCTCCCCCCGGCGTCGCCAGCGTCGACCACCCAGAGTTTTCGCCGGACGGTGAGTGGATCTTGTTTGTCGGTAGATCTGAGCTAGCGGAGTCTCAGCTCTATCTGCGACGACTCGACAGGCTGACCGCGCGCGAGTTGGAGGGCAGTAGGTCGGCCACGTATCCTTTCTGGGCGCCGGACAGTCGTAGGATCGGATTTTTCGCGGAGGGCAAGCTAAAGACGATCGACATCGTTTCCGGCCGGGTGAGCACGTTGGCGGACGCTCCCAATCCGCGCGGTGGGACGTGGGGCGGGAAAGGCGTCATCGTATTCGCCCCGCAGTTCAACGCGCCTCTGCAGCGAGTCTCGATCGGAGGTGGCTCGACCCAACCTGCTACACAATTCGGCGAGAGTCGTAACGAGGCACGATCGCACCGGTTTCCGGTCTTCTTGCCGGATGGAGATAGATTCGTCTTCTTCGCCTTTCCGTTTGACCGATCAAGCGCCGCTGAACTTGTTCTTGGGTCGCTGGGATCAGCGGAGACCAAAGTAGTGATGCCGTCATCATCGGCAGCTATTTATCAGGACGGATACCTACTCATCGGGTCCGAGGGAGATGTATCTGCTCTGCCGTTCGACCCAGTCGGCGCTGCCCTGCTCGGTGAGGCACAACGACTGGGGCTTAACGTCGCCAACACCGGCGGGTTGTTAAATATTAAGCCGTTGTTTTCAGCGTCGGCTGGAAATCGAGCAGCGTTCATCGGAGGATCCGCGGCTGCTGGAGATTCGAGGTTGGCCTGGCGTGACCGAAGTGGAGGCGTAATCGAGCTGGTGGGCGAAAGGGATCGCTTCGTCGCGGTGGAGTTGTCTCCCGATGAACGGACCGCCGCTGCCGCCATCTCCTCCGGCGACGATTCGAACGAGGATTTGTGGCTGATTAGTCTTCAGCGGAAGTTGTCTACGCGCTTCACGTTCGACCCTGCCCGCGATATTTCACCTCTGTTTTCTGCCTCAGGCGACGAGCTCTTCTTCGCCTCGAATCGGGATGGTCCCTATCACGTTTATGCCAAACGAATCGCGGAGGTCAGAGCACCGCGACTCGTTTTTGAAGCGCCCGACGCCATAGCATTGCCTCGCAGCATTTCTAGCAACGGAACGCTGATCCTCGGGCTTAACCAACAAATCGTAGGCGCAGAGCACTATGAACTGCGCAGCTGGAGTGTCACTGACGAGAGGAATCGCCCGCAGCAGGCCGAGCCCTTGCTCGTAACCGAGTTTGGCGCCAGGGATGGCCGCCTCTCTCCCGACAATCTCTGGCTCGCGTACGTCTCTAACGAATCGGGGCGGGACGAAGTGTTTATAGCCCGGTTCCCTGACCAAACGGGCAGGGTTCAAGTCTCTGACGGAGGCGCCGAATTCCCGTTGTGGCGTGGAGATGGAAAAGAATTGTTCTATGTGGCCGAGGGAGGAATGATAGCGGCCGTTGAAGTTAACGTAAGCGGCGATTCCATCCATCTCGGGAACCCAGAGACGCTTTTCCAAGTCAGTTTTCCGCGAGGCACCACGCAGCAGCGCAAGTACGCGGTTAGCAGTGACGGCGAAAAGTTTCTAGTGATCCAGACGACCGACCCAGGAGAATCTCGCTCGATCACGATATTGTCGGATTGGAAATCGCGGCTGGCCCCACAGTAACCGGCGGCACGGCTCGGGTATGGCAAGAGTTGCATTACGGAAATTGCCCGCGTGAGCGATATCGAAATTAAAGTTTTAAGATCCAGTCAGGCCCCTTGGCCCACCGTCAGCGTCCGGACTGGGCGAGGCGGCGAAAAAGATCGTCGAAGACCGGGTCGCGAATTACATCCGATGCTACCCGCACGGAATGCCGCGACGAATCGCGTCGCCACGTTAGATCGTCCGTAAGAATCGGGCTGTGAGTCAGCCTGCTCGGCACCCACTCCTCGTCCAAAAACATCGCAATCGTCGCGATATCCCAGATCACTTTCGACCATGGATACTCGTCGTGCGCGCGGCGCTTGAGGTAGTACTCGTACACGTTCTTGAACAAGTAGTCCCCGATCGCCGACCGTCCCTTCATGTAGCGTTCCAACTCGGGAATCGATGTGCGCAAGTGTTCGGAGACGTTGAAGCCCGAGATGTTGATCAGCGCCACCCCGCTGTCGAACATGAGCTGTGAAGCGCGCACGTCTTGATCGGTGTTGTAGTCGCCCGCCCGAGGCGAACTATAAGGCTGCGTCGCCAACCACATGACGGTCACGCGGTCGATCAGCTTCGGCTCGATCAGCAGCGCCGCCGCCACGTTGGTTGGCGCGCCGAGAGCAACGATAATCAGCGGCTCGTCACGCTCAGCGAGACCACGGCGGATCATATCCCGCACCGCCGGGTTGCTTGGCGGCAGCCCCGTGCTGGGGAGATAGGCCTTCGCGCCGCGGTAGACCTGTTTCGGGTCAAAGCGCTCGGAGGGTACTTTGAGAACGTCGAGAACACGTTGGATCTCGTCGTAACTCTGCTGCATGCCTTCGGCCGCCGTATCGGGGCGCCCATGCGTGAATGGGGCGGCATAGAGCGCCTCGACCCGCAGGCGTTCCGGCGCTAGCAGAGCGTAGGTGATAGCGAACTGATCGTCCACCTCGTTAAACGCGTCGGTGTCGATGACGACGTTAACGACGCCCGATGGAATTTCCAACCTTCGTTCGAATTCACTCTGAGCACACAACGATGCCGCAACCACGAAACCAAAAGGGCGGAGCCAAAGCCCCGCCCTTCTGAAAACGTCGGCCATCGAGTTGTTACGGCCGGGCGGCCATCAGCGAGCGCAAGCGGCGCGCCCGATCAGGACCTCTGAGAGCGCGCAGCGCCTTGGCTTCGATCTGGCGAATGCGCTCGCGGGTGACCGCAAACTCCTGGCCAATCTCTTCCAAAGTATGCTCGCGGTCGCATTGGATTCCAAAGCGCATCCGAATCACCTTTTCCTCCTTGGGGGAAAGGGTCTTCAGCACGTCGCCCGTCTCGTCTTTCACGTTCGAGTCGATCACCGCTTCAACCGGCGAGCCCACCCATTTATCTTCGAGAAGGTCGCCAAGCGCCGACTCGCCATCACGGCCGACCGGCGTCTCAAGCGAAACAGGATCGCGCGAGATAGTCTTGAGCTTCTGAACTTTGTCCGGCGAAATTTCCATGCGCTCGCCGATCTCTTCATTGCTGGGCGAGCGGCCGAGCTCTTTTTCGAGTTCGCGCGAGGCGCGCAAAAACTTGTTCATCGACTCGTTCATGTGAACCGGAATGCGAATCGTGCGTGATTGATCGGCGATCGCGCGAGTAATCGCCTGGCGAATCCACCAAGTTGCGTAAGTCGAAAACTTATAGCCGCGGCGATACTCAAATTTTTCAGCCGCGCGCATCAGACCGATATTGCCCTCTTGGATCAGGTCCAACAGGTGCAGTCCCCGATTGACGTACTTCTTGGCTACTGAAACTACCAAGCGCAGATTGGCTTCAACCAGCGCCTTCTTGGCCGATTCGGCCTCGCGGTCGCCGGCGCGGATCATCTTGGCGCAGGCTTTGGCCTCGTCTGGCGCCATGCGAACTTCGGCGATGACTTCGCGCAATCTCTTGCGCATTTCGCGCAGCTTCGATAGATAGTCGACTGGACGCGGATCGGTTCTCTTCAAACGGTTGATAGCCGTCGCTTCCTTCCGCAGTCGCTTGTGGCTCTCGATCAAATCGCGTTGGTAGGTATCCCAAATATGCTGCTTGAATTTTATCCTCTGCATCGCCTGAGAGAGTTTAATGGTTTGGCGATTCCGAAGGCCGGTGAACTTGCGAATAACGTTGATGTTCCGGCCGGGGGTCGATTCCAGTTTGCGTACAGTGTTGGCCAATCGGTTGTTGGCGCGAACGACCATCGAAAACTGATGCTTTACCGCGGCTTCTTTCTTTTTGAAGGCCTCGGGACCTTCGTCGTTGTCGGGAATTTCGACGACTGTCGTCAGGCGAACTTCACCGGCTTTAATTTGCTCGTAAGTCACCAGTAGCTTGTCAATCGTCAACTGGTTCCGGGAAATCGCTTTCCACATTCGGAACTTACCACGCTCCATGCGTCGAGCCAAATCAACCTCACCCTCGCGGGTCAGCAATGGGACGGCGCCCATTTCACGCAGGTAGACCCGCACCGGGTCGTCTGTGTAAATCGATTCCTCTTGAGTTTGTTGAGGGGCGTCCCGCTCGGCGGCGGCTCGCCGCGGATCCTCAAAACCCCTGGCTGGAACTTCCTGGGTGACCTCGTCGTGCTTATTGCTTACGGCTACATTCGGATCATCAAATTCGTCCACTAGTTCCTCCCTGTCCGTGCGCGGTTAGGCGCATTCACGCTTACACGAGGCTACCGCTCACGCGGGCTCGCACTCGCGTTACTAGAACGGCGTTTTCCGTTGCTCTGTACCAGGAGCCGGGAACTTTCAAAATCGGAGACTCTTTTTTTAATACCCGCGCATATCGCTGCTGGGTCTAGTGGTCCGATCTGGTATCCGGTTTTTGGTTGAGCCCAAGTTCTGCTAAAACTAAGGTCCTCTTCCCACAGTATGCGGCAGGTCGCCCTAGATTGCAAACAAAAAGCGGCATACAGCAGCTCTCGAAGTCTTAGAACCCGAGGACAACCCATTTGAAATGAATAGCTTACTTGAATTTTGCAAGTACTACGGAAAGTCATATAGGTGCTGCCAAGATGGCCAAAATCGGCCGCCTGACCGGCAAAGTTCGCGCTCTGGCCTCGTGTTTCAGCCTTGAAATGCGCAAATCCAGCAGCTACCGTATCGCATCGGATACCCAATAGGATTCGACTACTGCTTGTGGAACCAGGTTAGACTCTTAGGATGTTCAAAGCCTGGTCGGAACGACCAATCCTAGCCGACTGCGTGGGGCAGCTCGCCCCGGTCGCCGAGCCTATTGGGCCTGGCGCGGCTACTCCAGACGAGATTCTGTCGGTTTTCCCTCAAGCCGATGCTGTTCTCGCCGGCAGCATGGGTTATACCGGCGAAGTGATGGATAAAGCTCCAAATCTCTTGACGATCGCGCGCATGGGCATTGGCTACGAGAAGATTGACATCCCGGCCGCGACCGAACGAGGCATCGCCGTGACCTACACGCCCGATGGGCCGACGATTTCAACCGCCGAGCATGGCGTCGCACTGATCTACGCCGTGGCCAAGGATGTGAAGAAGGCGGAGTACGGTTTGCGCCACGACGCGCGCCCGGATCACTACGGAAGGCATTCCGCGCTTGAGTTATGCAATTCCCGGCTCGGACTTGTTGGTCTGGGACGCATCGGCTCTCATGTGGCGGCGACGATGCGAGGTGCCGGCATGAAGGTCAGCGCGTTTGATCCTTTCGTGACCCAGGAAAGGGCGCAAGAACTGGGGGTGGAACTGGCGGCCTCGCTCGAAGCGCTGCTCGCTGAATCGGACGTCGTCTCGCTGCACCTGCCGTTGAGCGCTAATACGCATCATTTGATGAACCAGACGACTCTGGGGCAGATGAAGGCGGGCTCGATTTTAGTGAATGTTTCTCGCGGCGGCTTGGTGGACGAGGGCGCGCTGCTCGAGGCGCTCGAAAGTGGCCGATTGCGGGGGGCGGGGCTCGATGTCACCGACCCTGAGCCGGCGCCTCCTGATCACCCATTGCTCGGGCGCAACGACGTGATTGTGACGCCGCATGTTGGCTCGGCAAGCGCGGCCGGGAAACGCCGGATATTGTCAAGCGCGATCGATAACCTCAAGCAGGTGCTACAAGGCGAGCGACCGGATCAGTTGTTGAACCCCGAAGTTTGGCCGGCGCTGCTCGAGCGACTGGCCGCGCGCTAGCAACTCCCCGCAATTTTGCGGCCCTATAGGTTGCGAGGCGTTGTGACGATCTTGTCATAGGAGTTCGACTCATACGCTTGGTATGCTGTTGCTATTAGCACATAGCCACTAGATACAGTGGCCGAGTGCAAGGGAGCACCAAGACGAGCGTTCGCATCTGTGTTTTGGGTAGCGGTTCGAGTGGCAACTCAACATTTGTCGCTACGGACAAAGTTCGCGTACTCTTCGACGCCGGGATTAGTTGTAAGCAAATCCATGAGCGTCTGGCCGCGGTCGGCGAGGACGCCTCGAAACTCGACGCGGTTGTGGTTTCGCACGAACATTCCGATCACGTTCGGGGCATTGAGGTCTTAGCGAAAAAAACAGGCGTGCCTGTCTACTTTACTGAGCCGACGGCGGACACTCTGGAGTGGAACAAAGTTAAGCCAACGATCGAGTTTTTCGAGGCCGGCCGACGGTTTTCGATAGGCGATCTCGAAATCGATACCTTTAGCATTTCGCATGACGCGGTCGACCCGGTCGGATTTTGCGTTCGATGTGAAGGAGTCAAACTCGCGATCGCCACCGATCTTGGCTACATGAGCGATTCGGTCCGATACCATTTGCGAGGCGCGGATTTCTTGGTGTTGGAGTCGAATCACGATTTGGAAATGCTCAGGGTGGGCCCCTATCCCTGGGTGGTCAAGCAGCGAGTGTTGAGCCGTGACGGCCATCTGTCAAATCACGCCGCCGCTGAGTTTCTGGCGAACGATTGGGATCGCCGGGCGCAGACGATCGTTCTGGCGCATCTGAGTGGAAACAACAATCACCCGGCTCTGGCACAAATGGACTCCCAGAGAGCAATCGACAAGGTTGGCGCGGCTGGGACCGAGTTATTGGTTGCGTCTCAAGAAAAGCCCACGGCGGTTTTTCGATACTAGGCCGCGGCGCTATTTGCCATTGCCCGGCGAAGATGATCGAGGCCGATTGCTAAGGGTGGGGAACGAATCGTGAGTGGTGACGACACGTCCGGCAGTCAAGAATCCATTCGGCAAGCGCGTGCGGTAAATCCGGTTCGAAAGGGATTAGAGGAAACCGGGCTTTACCACAGCTTCACCCTTCCGGACGGGCGTCCACTCGCCGGGTCGATCCCAATTGAGCATCAAACCGAACGTCTGACGGCCTTCGATTTGCCCGCCGACCTGAGCGGCAAGCGGGTGCTGGATATCGGGCCGTGGGACGGGTTCTTTGCGTTTGAGATGGAGCGGCGGGGCGCCGAAGTGATGGCGATCGACTATGTCGATCTTGATACTTTTCGCGCACTTCATCGCTACCTAGGCTCCAAGATTCGCTACGAGCGGTTGGACGTTTACGAGTTAACGCCGGAGCGCGTCGGAACGTTTGATATTGTGCTTTGCCTCGGGGTTCTTTACCACCTGAAGCATCCTCTGTTGGCGCTCGAAAAAATCTGTGCCATCACGGAGGAACGCTGCATTATCGAGTCTTTTGTAATCGACGCCGAAGCCCATCGAAGCGGGGAAAATGCGTCGATCCCCTACGTCGAGTTTTACGAATACGATGAGCTAGCGGGGCAGACGGACAATTGGTCCGGCCCCACCGTGGGAGCCCTGGAGGCGCTCGTGAGATCGGCCGGTTTCGCCTCGGCAAAGGTGCTCAGGCTGTTTGGAACGACGGCCTGCGTAGTCGCGCAACGGCAGTGGGCGGGGCTGCCGGCGGAGGAATATCCGTTGCAGCTTTCCGGAATTCACAGCCACAATAATTCCGGTCGCACTTTTGCGTCGGCTAAAGAGGAATATCTGGTCTTGTGGTCGCCGACGGACCGCTCTGTCCCTCATCCACTAGCCGACGTGTTTCCCGAAGTCGATGGTTATGGCGTAGCGCCAATTTCATGCGTAATCAACGACGGGCAGCTCGTCACCTGCGTTCGGCTGCCACCGTTCATGGCGTCTGGAAAACACCTGGTTCGACTCAAATACGGACGCTCGGCGTGGTCAAACGCGCTGCCATTCTATGTCGATTTGCCGCCGTTAGAAAGCGAGCTCTCGTTTCTGGCGCTTCAGGATGGGCTGAATTGGGACGAAGGTTCTGTCAACTGGCAGACTGGCGGCTTCTTAACCGTTTGGGTCAGTGGTCTGTCCTCAGAGGCGGACGCCGGGAACGTGGTCGTTGAAATCAGCGAGATTCCGCACTCACCCATCGGCGTACAAACAGAAAACGGCCAAGTCAATGTACGCCTGCGACCACTGATAGAAGCTGGTGTCCACCGAGTTCGAGTCACGCATCGCGGCAAGTCGACAGAGTATCTCGAACTAGAGGTCGTCGGCGACGGACCCGGGATCAAGGGCCTACAGATGCTCGCCGGCAACGGTCGAGATTAGCCTTCAAATTGACTCGGCTAGTCCGCATTTCTCACCACGTAGCGAGCGAAAGTGCGTGAGAGGTCCGTCAATACGAGGCGGGCGACGGTTGGCGCGCGGAGGCGTACTTGACAGTCCGTCGAGCACGACGATCGAGCGCAACGAAGTAGTGGCGCACCTATCGCGTGCTTTCGCCGTTAGGTGGTGAGAAATGCGGGCTAGTCGTCGGCGAGTTCTAGTTCGCGGTCAATCACGGAGACAAATGCTTCCAGCGGTTGCGCGCCCGAGAGCAAGATCCCATTGATTACAAAGGCTGGAGTGCCGGTGATTCCAAACGATTGCGCTTCGGCGCTGTCGGCCACGACTTGCGATTTATACTTTTCCGAATCTAGGCACGATTGGAACGGCGACTTGTCGAGGGCCAGCTTGGTGGAGATCTGTTCGTGGAGATCGTCAGATATCTGGGTGTTCTGGAAAAGTGCCTCGCGGTACTGCCAAAACTTGCCCTGGTCGCCGGCACAACGCGCGGCTTGGGCAGCCTTTTGCGCGGCCGGATGGATGCTGACCAACGGAAGGTCTTTAAATGACCATCGGATCTTGTCCCCATAGCGCTTTTGCAGTTCCGAAAGCGTGGGTTGCACGCTCCTACAAAACGGGCACTGGAAATCTGAAAATTCCACGATCGTAACCGGGGCGGCCTGGGGTCCGCGCATGGGCGCCGCCGAGAGATCTACCGAGAGCCGAGGCGGGTCAAGTGCGATTTTCACGTCGCCGGCCGCGCGCAGCTTGTCGACGTAGGCCTCTCTCGCCGCTTTGTACTGGCTGTCTTTGAGCAAACTCACGATTTGGGCGCGAACTTCTTCGATGGGGCGCCGAATCCGCGCCTTTTGCTGCTCGTAGAACGCCTCGACTTCGGCGTCGGAGGTTTCTTTCACGTGAACATTGACCTCGGCGTTGAGCAGTGCCTGCAGGCTAACGCCGCGACGAGCGGCCTCTTGGTCAAGCAGTTTGTCGGCGATCGCGGCTTCCAGCGCCTTCATGCGCAGCTGATATGCCTGTTGCTCGAGGTTGATCAGTTCGCCCTCGATCCCGAGATCGCCTTCAAGGATCGGCGATCCATTGATAGTTGCGAGAGGTTCGCCAGCGCTCTGTGGGGTCGCCGTTAGGGCGAACGACAGCAAGATGCTCGATAAAACGATTGCTCTCAACATATGGATTTATTGTACTCCGCAGTGGCGCATGAGCAGCGATTTCAGGCGATAATGGACAAGAGTCTGGATTGATCGACTGTAATCAAATGCTCACCAATCGGTTGAGCGTCCGTCGAAACTTCAGTTAAATTAGAATTCTTCGTTGCAGATGCCTAGAAGTGACTGGATGGAACCCTCGATTCCGTTCAGAACATCAGGTGACCGCGACCCGCTCGCAGACGTCAACACCACGAATTGAACCTATGAACCAAGAACACGGTATGCCCGCCATTGAGGCTGTCGGCCTAAGCAAGTTTTACGGCAACTTCGCCGCGATCCGCGATATTTCGTTTCACGTTTTACCGGGGCAGGTGACGGCGTTTCTTGGCCCCAATGGGGCGGGCAAATCGACGACTCTAAAAATCCTCACCGGCTATATGACCCCGACGGAGGGTGTCGCCCGTATTGCCGGCCTCGACGTTGCGTCCCATAGGATCGAAGCCGCTGCCTGCGTGGGCTACCTCCCGGAGAACGGCCCGCTTTACCCCGAAATGACGCCGCTTGAACTGCTGCGATTCTTCGGCGAAGCGCGAGGCCTCGAGAACGCCAGGCTCTCATCGCGGATTGACTCCGTGGTCGACCAGTGCAGTCTCGGCGGCGTGATCG
Organism: Bryobacterales bacterium; assembly: GCA_965247305.1. GTDB lineage: Bacteria > Acidobacteriota > Terriglobia > Bryobacterales > UBA6623 > CATQHP01. The sequence continues at coordinate 2,824,120 of OZ252030.1, forward strand.
AGAAGGCAATCCATAAATTATCGAAGGGTTACCGGCAGAGGGTTGGAATGGCTCAGGTACTGCTCCACGAGCCGGACATTTTGATCATGGACGAGCCGACTTCGGGGCTTGATCCCAATCAGATTCGCGAGGTTCGCCAGCTTATTCGCCAGCTAGGCGAAGACAAGACCGTATTGATCTCCACCCATATCTTGCAAGAGGTTGAGGCTATGGCCGACCACGTAGTGATCGTCACCGAGGGCCGCATTGTGTTTGACGGTACGCCCGCGGAAATGGCCGCCGGCGAGGTTCTCGAAGACGCGTTTTACAGGCTGACTCGTGCCTCGGAGCTCGCCGCCGAACCCGACCCTCCGCCAGACGAACACGAGGCCGCGCCCCCTGAAGTACTCGACGAAGACAATACCCCTAGTGAATCGGAGGCGTCCGAATGATTGAATCCTGGCACCTTCCCAAAGCTGTTTGCCGCCGCGAGCTGACATCGTATTTCAGCAGCCCGACAGGCTACGTGTTTATCACGCTGTTCGTTTTCCTAAGCGCGGTTGCGGCGTTTTGGCAAGAGGCGTTCTTCGCGAACAATCTTGCCAACCTCAACGCTCTCAACGCCTACTTTCCCTATCTGTTGATCCTTCTGATTCCAGCAATCACGATGACGTCGTGGGCGGAAGAAAAGGTGAACGGTACCGACGAACTTCTACTCACCTTGCCGGCCACGGATGTTGAAATCGTTCTGGGCAAATACGCCGCCTACCTTGGAATCTATAGCGTGGCCTTGGTTTTCTCGCTGAGCCACGTGATCGTTCTGCTGGTATTAGGCAGCCCTGATCTTGGCTTGATCTTCGCAACGTACTTGGGCTACTGGCTGATGGGAGCCGCGCTCGTTGCGCTCGGCATGGTCGCCTCTTTGCTTACGGCGAACCTGACGGTCGCCTATATTCTGGGCGCACTCCTTTGCGCGGTTCCGGTTTTCATCGAGCACGCCGGCAACTTAGTTTTAGGCAGCCTGCGCCGCTTGCTCGAGAGCTTGTCGTTTGTCGAGCAATTCCGCGACTTTTCCGAAGGTGTCGTGCCGATCTCGGGCGTCGTCTACTTTGTCGCATTCGCGGCGGCAATGCTCTATCTCAACGTCACTCTGCTGGGGCGCCGGCATTGGGCAACGGGGAAGGCCGCCCCAAAACTTGGCCGCCACTACTGGGTGCGTGGCGCCGCGTTGCTGGTCGCGGTCGCGGGCATGACTATTCTGGTCGGCCGGCTCGGTGGCCGCATCGATGCCACCGGTGAACGGCTGCACTCACTCGCTCCGGGCACCCGCGAACTGATCGATAGCCTCGACGCCGAGAAGCCTGTATTCATCCAGGCGTATCTCAGTCCCGAGGTGCCGCGACGCTATCTGCAGACCCGCAACAACATCATTTCGATGCTGCGAGAGTTTGATTCCCTTGGCGGCAGCCGCGTCCACGCGAATATCGTGTTGACCGATAAATTCACGGACGAGGCGCGGGAAGCGCGTGATCGCTTCAATATTCGACCGATGCCGGTGCCGGCTTTGCAACAGAGCCCCGGAAGCCCAAACGAAGTTTTCATGGGCGTTGCGTTCACGAGCGGCACGGATGAGTTCATCATTCCTTTCTTTGATGTGGGTCTGCCGGTCGAGTACGAATTGATGCGCTCGATCAGAGTGGTTGCGAACGCCAAGCGCAAGAAGGTCGGCGTGCTCAAGACTGCTGTCGACCTGTTTGGCGGATTCGACTTCCAGTCGCGCCGCCAAACACAGCAGTGGTCGATCGTGGCGGAGCTTCGCAAGCAGTACGAGGTAACGCAGGTAGCCGCCGACCAGCCCTACCCTGAAGACCTTGACGCCTTACTCGTAGTGCTTCCCAACACTCTGGATCCATCGGGCATGCCTGCGTTGACGGACTGGGTTAAGGCGGGCAAACCGACCCTGTTGGTGGTTGACTCGCTTCCGGCGTTTAACATCGAGTACTCCCCCCAACAGGTACCGCCGAGCCCCTTCCAGCAAGGTCAGCCACAGCGCACACCGGCTGACACCAAGCCGCTGATGGAGGCGCTTGGCGTCAACTGGCAAAGCGACCAAATCGCGTGGGATAAGTACAATCCACATCCGCGTTTCACGAGCCTGCCCGAAGAAGTGATCTTCGTCGGAACGGGAAGCGGCGTTGACGCCTTCAACGTCGAGGAGGCTATCGTGTCGGGACTCCAGGAGGTCGTCTTCCTGTACCCCGGTGCTGTCAAAAAGGCCGAGGGTGACGAGGTTAAGACGAGTTTCGCCCCACTACTTCAGACCGGCGTCGACTCCGGCGCGACTTCTTGGTTCCGATTGGTGCAGCAGTCTATTTTTGGCACGCAATTGGCGACCAACGTCGCGCACCAGGCCGACGAAGAGACCCATATTTTGGCTGCGCGCATCACAAGTGATGACGAATCGCAGCCGGCGAACGCGATTATCATCGCGGATTCCGACATGATGGGTGAGCAGTTCTTCGAGCTCCGCAGGCAAGGGATTGAGGAGCTGAGCTTCGACAACGTGACGTTCTTGCTGAACTCAGTGGATCAGCTCGCCGGAGACGAGTCGTTTATCGAGCTTCGCAAGCGTCGCAGGCAACATCGCACGCTCACGACGGTCGAAGCGCGAACGAAAAATTACGAAGAGGACCGGCTTGAGGAAACACAAAAGGCGGAAACCGACGCGGAGGAAAAACTCAAGGTAGCGCAGGAGCGCCTCGACGCCTCGGTCAAGACCCTCGAAGACCGTACTGATCTTGATGGACAGACCAAACGCATCATGATCGCGAACCAGCAACGGATCGAGAACCGCCGCCTGACAGTAGCGCGGGCCAATATCGAGGACGAAAAAGAGCGCAAGCTCGAAGCCGCCCGCGCCGACATGGAAAGCGGCATCCGTCAGATCCAGAACACAATCAAGATCCTGGCCGTGGCCCTCTCGCCGGTGCCGGCATTTCTACTATTTCTTTTCGTCTCGGTACGGCGACTGAGGCGAGAACAACTGGGTGTGGCCAAAGAACGTTTGGTCGAGCAAGGGGCATAAAGAAGATGAGCGAACTCACGAAAACATTGTTCTTCGTCCTGGGCGCCGTAGTGCTCGCGGCCGCGGCGGTGATCGTGGATCCGAGCGGCTATTCGCCAGAAGTGTTTGACGACCAAGGCGAAGTATTCTTTGCCGATTTCACCGATCCACAGGCCCCGAAAACGATCGAAGTGATCGACTACAACGACGCGACGGCGACCGCGACGCCGCTGCAGGTGGAGTTCGCCGACAACAAATGGGTGATCCCGTCGCATCATTCGTATCCAGCCGACGCTGCGGAACGGCTTGCGCAGACGGCGGCGGCGCTGATCGAGTTGCGAAAAGATCGCATCGTTTCCGACCGCGTGGAAGACCATGCTGAATATTCCGTGGTCGATCCGCTCGACGAGTCTGGTACGTCACTGGCAGGCCGCGGCAAGCGAGTGACGCTGCGAGACGGCGAAGACAACGTGCTCGCGGACTTCATTGTTGGCAGCAAAGTCGAGGGTAAATCGGGCTACAGCTACATGCGCGTCCCGACACAAAAGCGCACTTACGAGGTGAAGACCGAGGCCGACATTTCGACCAAATTCGAAGATTGGATCGAGACAGATTTGCTCAAAGTTACGACGGCCGATCTTCGCAGAGTTGTCATCAACAGCTACTCGATCAACGAGCGCCTGGGGCGGATCGAAAACCGTCAAACATTGACGCTCACGCACGACGACAGCGAATGGAAGATGGGCAGCCGCACACCGAATGCCGACGTGATGAGCGATCTCACGGCGGCGCTCGACAAACTAACGATTGTTGACGTGCAGCCTAAGCCCGAAGGCCTCTCGGCGGACCTAAAGGCTAAGGCCGGCATCAAGCCGACGATGGAGAACTTCCGCTCGCTGCAGGGCAAGGGCTTCTTCCCGAACCCCTACAACGGCCAATTGCTTTCAAACGAGGGCGAAATCATCGTCGATTCCAAGGACGGCTTGCAGTACACGTTGCGCTTCGGTGAAATTGCCGCCGGCGGAAGCGGACAAGAGGGTTCGGACGAGCAGGCCGAGGCTGACAAGGGCGAACGCCGCTACGTGTTCATCGGGGTGACCTATAGCGCGGACCGCGCCAAGCGGTACGAGGGCGACGCGGATAAAGGCAAGGAACTCAGCGACGAATTACGCGATCGGTTCGCCGAATGGTACTACGTGATTTCGGGCGCGGATTTCGCTAAGTTGCGGCCGAGTAGCGCGGACCTGCGACGCGGTTAGTCCGGCGGGCTAGGTTAGAGCATTTTCAGACAAAGTGTCGACCGAAGATCGAAATCACCCATCGCAAACGGCGGACGGGTAACAACGTCGACCTGGAGGTCGACGCGCCCCGCCGGAGGCGCGCGCCACGCGTCTTCGTCAATTGTTTGAGTAGCTTCGTCGGGAAGCGATTTACGCTCATCGTGAAAATGCTCTAGCCCGGCCAGCGGCGTCGGCCGGATCATTCGTGGGAGAAACTCGCTGTGTGATTAGCTTCAGGCGGCCGGTCGTGCAGTGGCCGCAACCTTCGGGGCTGTGAAAAACCTCGATAGGCATTGTGGGTGTCCGAGGGTGCGACATGTCGCACCCCTACAACACTGGCAAGAAATCTTTAGTTCGGGGTTAGTTCATCGGCACTGGCCAGAGGTTGATCGTTTTGTCGCGATGAGCCGAGGCGGCGGTCTTGCCGTCTGGCGAGAACGCTACCGAGGTGGTTTGCTTCTGGTCTTTGATTCGTTTGACCAATTTGCCGCTCTGGGCGTCCCAAAAATTAATCGTCGCCGGGGTCACTCTGGGATCGAAGTCGCTTGACCCGCCGCTGATGAGCATCTTGCTGTCGTGAGAATACGCGATTGCGGTGATTTGCTCCGGGGTAGTATCGAGCTTCTTTGTGACCAGCCATGTCTCTGGGTCCCAGAAATAGACCGATCGATCGACTCCTCCAGTGGCTACCTGCTTGCCGTCGGGCGAGAAGGCAATGACATACATGGCCAACTTCTGCTCAGTGATCTTTCGGATGAGTTCGCCGTTCGACGCATTCCAGACACGCATATCGGTGTCAAAGCTGCCGGCGAAGACAGCCGACTTGTCCGGAGAGATTGCGAGCGCGGAAATTCCATCTAGGCCGCCGGGCACTTGAAAGCGCCGTTTGCCGGCGGATAGATCCCACAGTTCGACCATCGGACCGCTGCTCGATGCGACGAGCCAGTTTCCGTCGGCTGCAATCACGGGCCGAGTGAGTGCGCCACCGGTGGATTTGAGGCGACGCTGAAGTTCGCCCGTGGTGCGGTTCCAGATCCGGACGCCGTTCTTTTTGCCGGCAGCGATGACTAGGTCCTGGCCGGGTGGCAGGCTGACTGCGCGGCCTATGAGGGTTTCGCTCTCATCTAGGGTGATGGTGTGCTTTAGCTTGCCGGTTGACGGGTCCCAGATGCGGACCTTGCCGTCTTGGCAAGCCGCAGCGAGGGTACCGTCGCTTGAGAACACTACGGTACGAACGGGGCTTTCGGACTCGATCGTCTGGGCCGCGGGCAATAGGGCAGCGGCCGCTAGGAATACGGGTAACAGCCAGGCCCGCACGTTAGGCCTTCTCGAGTCGTATGTCAAAAGTGATCGCCGCGGATGCTTCTCCCGGCTTGAGTGGAAGCTTTCCGTTTAGAGCTTCTTCGCGCTGCTCAAACAGCGTCACGGGGCGCACCAACTCGCGGTTCTTGGCGATACGGCCGAAATTCTTTTCCGGGTCGCCCTCGAACCACGGATCGGTCGCAAAGTATGCCTGAGTGATCAAAGATTTGTATCCGGGCGCGGTGATGAGGTAGTGAATGTGTTGCGCCGGGCGGGTCGGGTAGTGACCCGGCATGATTGTATCGACGCTGTAGTCGGCGCTCTCGCCGACGACGAGTTCAGCGCGGTAGCGGTATCCCATAACGTCGTAGCGGCCGTAGTGATCGGTATGCCACAAGGCGACGTGAGCGCCGGCGACGGGCTCGCCACGCTCGTCGGTTACGGATCCTGAAACCCGCAGAGCCATGCCCGGCTCCTCTACGATTCTCATGGCAGACTCGTTGGGAGCGCCTTTCTTGTAGAACGGACCGAGGACCTCAGTCGAAGTCGGCTTCAGTGCACGCTTCTCGGCTCTCGCCCAATCAGCGAAAAGTGTGGTCGCGGCCATTGGGGCCGCGGCCAGCAATCCCCCCCGGACAATACAATTTTCCAGCGCTTCCCGGCGGGTTATGCCGTACTTCTTCATAGTTTCTCCTCTCAATACTGACGCGCTACCGACCGCGTTTAGCCTCGATTCTAAGGCAACGAGGTTGGCTGCGCAAGACATTTTTCAATACGCAACTGGGCCTCGAGAGGAGTGGCCGTTCGCTTCCAGGGCTGAGAATCCGTCCCGCGCTACAATCGTTCGCCGTGGGAAAAAGTCTACTTAGCGGCCTTCGGGTCATCGATTGCGCGACGTATATCGCCGCGCCCTGTGCAGCAACGGTTCTTTCTGATTTCGGCGCCGACGTTATTAAGGTTGAGCGTCCGGGCGGCGGCGACGGCTACCGCGAGCTGACGTCGGTGTCGACAATGCCGCAATCGGGATACAACTACTGCTGGATTCTTGACAACCGCAACAAGCGCAGTCTAGCGCTCGATCTCAAGAGCGAGGCAGGCCGCCAGGCGCTTTACCGTTTGGTCGATACGGCCGATATTTTCGTCACGAATTATCTACCCGATTTGGTGCGGAAATTTCAGATCGGCTACGACATTTTGCGTGAGCGAAACCCGCGCCTGATCTATGGCTACGTCTCAGGCTACGGCGAAGTCGGTCCAGACGCGGGCTCGCCCGCATTCGACCAGACGGCGTATTGGGCGCGATCGGGTCTGATGGGTATGGTTCACAGCGCCAATGGGGAACCTACCCGCGGCCCGACCGGGATTGGCGACCACCCTACCGGTATGTCACTGGTCGCGGGCATCATGATGGCTCTCTACTCTCGTTTTCAGACGGGCGTCGGCACTCGCGTCACGACATCGTTGCTTGCGAACGGGGCTTGGGCGAACGGTTCAATGATTCAGGCCGAGCATTGCGGCGCGACGTATCCGCCGCGGCGCACTCGATCGGACTGCCCGAATGTGCTGGCTAATCACTACGTCAGCCGTGATGGCACGCGGTTTTTTCTCTGCTCGGTCGACCCCGTGAATCACTGGCCGGCTCTTTGCCGGTTCATCGGACGGGCCGATCTTATCGAAGACCCTCGGTATGCTATTGCTACGTCGCGTGCCGAAAATTCTCGCCCGCTCATTGCGATCCTCGACGAAGGATTTAGCAAATTCGATTTGAAAGAGATTGGCGAATTTTTCGACCGAAACTCTATGCCCTATAGTCCGGTCGCAACCTTGCCGGACACGGTCATCGATCCTCAGATGCGGGCTGAGCGGCTATTTCCCGAGATCGAAGGCTACGACCGAGCGCTAAAGACTGTTGCCTCGCCCGTGGTTGTCGAAGGGATCGAGAAGGTGCCGGCACGCGCGGCCCCTGATGTTGGGGAGCACTCTCACGAGGTGCTTCGAGAGCTAGGGTACTCCGAGGCTGAAATCGAGGGGCTTGTGCGGGATAAGGTTACTAGCCCGAATTTCTTGGCAGCTGACGCCGAAAGCAGGCGATAGGCGCTCCACTGGGTCGTTGCGCTCATACCGTCGTTTTCAGGCTGCGCGGCTGGCGACACGGTCTTGTCACGGAGCCAGTCAAGTTCTCGAATATCCGATACGGAGTGACAGCGAGTACGCTCCGCTATGGATATCGCAACAGTTGTCGGCGTAGTTATCTGCATAGTCTTGGTCCTAGCGTCGATGGTCTTGGGCGGCAACCCGATCATGTTCGTGAACATCCCGTCCGCCCTCGTGGTGATCGGGGGCACGATCGGCGCTACGTTGGTTCGCAATCCGCTGGCGTCGGTGCTGGGCGCTGTGGGAATCGTTATGAAGACGATCAATTCAACGATTCCCGACCCGTCCGAACTGAACGCGAAGATCCTTGAGATGTCGAAAACGGCGCGAAAGGAGGGAATGTTGGCCCTCGAGAGCGTGCAGATCGACTACGAGTTTTTGAGCAAGGGCGTTTCACTGTGCGTCGACGGCGTCGAGATTGATACGATCCGCGCGATTCTCCAAACGGATATTGACAATACAACCGCGAGGCACAAGCGAGGAGTTGAAATTCTCGAAGGTGCGGGCCAGGCCGCGCCAGCGTTTGGCATGATCGGAACTCTGATCGGTCTGGTGCAGATGCTTGCCGCCCTCGATGATCCTGCCGCGATCGGGCCGGCAATGGCCGTCGCGCTGCTCACGACTCTCTACGGCGCACTGATTTCGAACGTAATTTGCTTGCCAATGGCCGACAAGCTTAAAGTTCGCTCCGCCGAAGAAGAACTCAGTATGTCTCTGTGCCTGGAAGGGATCGCAGGCATCGCGTCAGGCGTGCATCCGGCGTCGATCGATCACCAACTCAAGGCATTCATCCCGCCCAGCATGCGCACCGACGAGGCGGCATAGCCCGTGGCTAAGAAGTGCGACGAGTGCACGGCTGGCGCTCCAGCGTGGATGGTGACGTTTGCGGACCTGATGTCGTTGTTGCTGACGTTCTTCGTTCTGCTGCTCTCATTCTCGAATACCGAGATCGTCAAATTTCGTACGATGGCCGGCTCAGTGAAAAACGCGCTCGGCTTGGAGACGACATCTCCACTGGAGATTTCCGACATGCCGGCCGGCGACACGGTGCTGCCGATTCAGTCCGCCAAGGAGGGCACCGGTAAACACAAGGAGGGTATTGAGCGGGAAAGCGAAGAGCTCAAGCGTGAGCTTGAACAACTGCTCGAAGAAGAGGGAATCGGAGGGAGGGGCGAGGTTCAGATCACCGATCGTGGCGTGGTCCTACAACTACAGGGCGACATGCTGTTCGCTTCCGGAAGCGCCGTGATCGAGAAGGAGGCGCGCAAGGTGCTCGACAGTCTGGCTGAGTATATGCAGAAACAGCAACGCAACGTTGACGTGTTGGGCCACACTGACGACCGGCCTATCGCGACGGGAAAGTATCCCAGCAATTGGGAACTTTCGGCAGCCCGCGCGGGTCAGGCGGTCCGCTATTTCGCGGGCAAAGGCGTGACACCCAGCCGAATGCGTGCCATCGGGCATGCCGATAGCGTACCGGTCGACACCAACGGAAGCGCGACCGGTAGAGCAAAGAACCGTCGCGTGGAATTCGTGTTTGTAGCCGGTCAGGAAGCAGCGACGAGCGAACCCGAACCGGCGACATCGCCACAAGAACCAGTCACCCTAGCCGATGAGGTTAACGAGCTGTTGAAGGAGCCATAGCCATGGTGAACAAAATTCTAATGACAGTCGGCGGCTTGATCCTACTGGCGGGAGGCGGCGCGGGTGGCTACTACGTCCAGGAATTCCGCGCCTCGCTGGAAGCAGGCGAAGAGTCCGAAGAGAAAGAGCCCGAATTCGAAATTCCGGAGCCGATCCCGGAAGAATACCCGGCCGCCATGCTGTCACTTGATCCTTTCCTGACGAACGTCAGCGACCCAGGAGCCGACCGCTTCGCAAAGGTGCAGATTCAGCTTGCAATCGTGGAGTGCACCCCAAAACTGAGACAGATGAAAGTGGGACAATTTTCAGTGAATGGAAAAGGAGTCCCCGATGAGAGAGAGAAAAGATAGGGTTGCGAGGAAGCAGCGCTCGTATGAAGTTGAGTTCAAGGAATTGGCGGTAAGCCGCATGCTTCGCGGTGAGAACGTCGTCAAATTGAGCGGTGAGTTGGACGTGCGGCGCAGCGTGTTGTATCGCTGGCGCGACACCTACCGCGCCGAGGGACGCAGCGGTCTTGAGCGGCGTCAAGGGCGGCCGCGTCCCGGACAAGAGGTTGTGCAATTGGATAGCGATCCGAGCGCCGATCGCATTGCCGAACTCGAACGCCTAGTCGGTCAACAAGCGGCGGAATTGGATTTTTTCGAACGAGCCTTCAACGCCTTAAAACCGGCGATGCCGAACCAAGTCGCTCGCAACGCGAGCGGCTCTACAGCGTCATCGACGAAATTCGCGTTGAAGGCCGACTCAGCGTCGAGCGCGCCTGTGCACTCGGAGAAGTCAGCCGAGCCGGATATTACCGGCAATTAGAGCGAGACAAGCCTGTCGAATCCAACCTGGAAGTGCGTGACCGTATGCAACGCATTACGCTCGCAAATCGCCGCTACGGCTATCGTCGAGTGACCGCCGAACTGCGTAGGCAGGGCTTTACGGTGAACCACAAGAAGGTCTTGCGGCTGATGCGCAACGACAATCTGCTGGCGATACGCAAGCGCCGCTACGTATTGACGACGGACTCGGATCAGCACCGCGCGATCTACCCAAACTGGGCCAAAAACCTGCAGATCGACGGTCTCGATCAGCTCTGGCAGGCCGCCATCAGCTACGTGCGCATGCGCCGTTCGTTCGTCTACTTGGCGGTCGTGATGGACTCGTATTCCCGGCGCGTGGTGGGCTGGGAATTGGGGCCTTCCCTCGAGGCCATATTGGCAGTGAACGCGCTGCGCAAAGCGATCGAGTTTCGCTGTCCGAAGCCGGGGCTGGTGCATCATTCCGATCAAGGCACGCAATATACCTCGCGGGCTTATGTCAGTCTGCTGGAAGAAAACGGCGCGTTGATCTCGATGAGCCGGCGAGGAAACCCGTACGACAAGGCGCGCATGGAAAGTTTTATGAAGACGCTCAAAAGCGAGGAGGTGAACCTACAGACGTATCAATCGATGGACGAAGCGCGCGCTTCGATCGAGGAATTTATCGACGCGGTGTACAACCAAAAGCGGCTGCATTCGGCGCTGGGCTATCGGCCTCCGCAGGAGTTCGAGCAGTTGTTGCCAGCGAGCGAAGAGCTCAGAAACCCGCAGTTTGAGTTTTCTGAGGCATGAGGAAATCTATCGAGACAGTGGTCGCACTCGGGACGGGAGAATGTCCCGCCCCGAGCGCTCATCGTCTCGCTGAGTTTCCAGCCGGGTATTGCTTGGCGGGTTGCTCTCCAGCATTGCCCGCCTCCGCTTTCCCGGCCGTTTTCAAGTGTGCGGCACGTTCGCCGAAAAGGCTATACTTTTTCAGCGAACGGCAACTGTCCCATTTTTAAGCTGTCTCAGCTTAGGGGTGCATGCCATCGTGCCCGAGGAGCGCGTCCCGGAATTGGTGGCAGCGCCTTTGGTCGTCGCGCAAATACGCGACAAAATCCTAACGCTTATAACGTCTAAAACGTTCGCTGAACTGAACTCACCCGCGGGCAAGATCAATTTGCGGAAAGAAATCGCCGACGGCATCAATCCGGTTCTCTACGCGAAGGGTTGCGCTGCTAAAGAAGTGCTGTTTGCGGAGTTTGTTGTTCAGTAGGGTTTGGCTAAGCGACGCTGTCCCGAAAGGTCGCGCGGAAATGCGGATGAGTAGAACTATGGCTACTGGGCCGCGGACGGCACATCCGCGGCCCGGAAACGCGTGCTTCAATGATCCGTTTAGGCCATCTGGCGGCGAGCTTCTTCTAACAGACGTTTTGCGCGATCGGGGTTGTAGACTCCGCACGGGCAGAAACGCGCGAGCGTCGCGACGGCTTGCTCGGGCGTGCGACGGCCTTCCCGGACCATATCGAGCATCTTTCGGGCCATGTTAAACGAGACCATGCCGTGCCCGCACATCGTCGACAGCTGCAGAACCTGCGAGTTCGGTAGGTGGTCATGCGGATCGGTGAACCCGAGTGAATACTCGACGCTGTGCCGCTTGATGCCGCAGCATTCGGCAACTTCTTTCGCGCCGTCCACCGAGGTGCTGATATTGACCGAGAGCCCGAGGTCAGCATCAATGACGTCGCGCAGGCAGGCTTCCGCCTTCTCTTTAGAATCGAATACCGCGGCTACCGTACCAGCCTTTTTCACTTCAGAAATGACCCCTTCCCAATCGGGTTTAGTGTCGCGGCTCCAGTGGGATGTCGGGTTGAGATGGCGCTCGGGCTTGAAGCTGCCGCGGTTGCCGTTACCCATGTTTGACGGCTGATGATTGGCGCACAGGCGCAAGAATTGCTTTTGCTTTTCGAGCGCGCCCTCGTCGTTGCGTCCGGCTGAGGGGATGCAGAAGATGATGTAGTCGTCGTGGAAACTTTCGGCTTTGCCGTAACGGTGCAGCGTGTTGGTCATGCGGCCACCTTGCGTTGAACGTTGGTAATTCGCCCAAGGCCCATATTCGTTTTGGCTCGTTCGTAGTCGAAGCCCAGCTCCTCTAGCAGCGGCGCCAGTGTTTTGTCTTCGCCCTGCTCGTCGCAGCGGGTCGAGATGCCCACAGCCATCACGGTGTCGATCCGTTCGTTGACGTCGTCGACCGTGTCGAGGACTGCTTCGACCTGTTCGAGTTTGCTTCGAATCTCAACTATTCCAGAGAGTATCTTTTCGTCGAGAATGTCTTCGCGAATCGTACCCTTCGACTTGTCGGACATCAGGTGGCTGATCGGGTTCTTGTCTTCGAAGGCGACGCCGAGTTTGGCTAACGCTCGGGTCATTTGTTGGATGTCGCGGAAGCGCACGCCGACGCCGGGACGCCCAAACTCGATTGTGTAGCCCACTTCGCCGATAGCAACTCTTGGGTTGACGTCGTTGGTCTTGACTTCCTCGGTCCCCCGGCCTTTGATTCCAGTGGATTTGTGTTCGACGACAGGGTCGGAAAATACTTGTCGTACGAGCCGTGGCATCTCGAGCTCGTTCATCGTAAACGCGGCTGTCGGGCAAACATCGGGCTCAGGTTCGAAACGGAATAGAAACACCTTGGCAAGCTTGCGGACGGTTCGCACCAGCGTGGGGTTGAGGTGCTCTTGGCTCATTCCGCGCAGGCAGGTTCCGCATTCGACACACTCGTCGTGGTTGATCGTGGCGCGGTTGATTTCAGTGTCGACGTAAATCGCACCCATCGGGCAGACAGGAACGCAGTTGGCGCAAGCGACGCATCGTTGAGGGTCAATCAGCATAGGTTTTACCAGTCGTCAATGTGGACAGTCTAACATTCGGCTTCGGGTGTTCACCCCGTGATAGAATCCGACCGACCATGATTTATCGACTGCCGACCCTGTTATTCTTGCTCGCCCTGATCGGCGGGGCTCAAGGACCGATCATTATCGAGCACGCCACGCTGATTGACGGCAGCGGCGGTGCGCCGTTGCAGGACGCTGCTCTTGTCATCGACGACGGCCGGATCGATAGCATCGGGCCCACCGGACAAGTCAAGCCGCCGGCTGGAGCGACGGTGATCGATGCAACCGGAAAGACCGTAGTTCCGGGAATCATCAACCTGCACGGCCACGTGGGTTTGACGAAAGGACTGACACAGGCGCAGGCGCACTACACGCGCGCGAACGCGATAGACAACCTACGGACGTACGCGGCGTATGGCGTGACGACAACGACGAGCATGGGGACGGACCTTGATCTGATCGTCGGAATTCGCGACGAGATCGACAGTGGGTCGCTGCCGGGGTTGGCAAGGGTATCGCCGGCGCTTCACGGGTTTACGTTTCAAGCCGGGTATCCGACGCATGTGCCTGGTGTGAAGGGACTGGCGCAGGAAGTGACATCGCCGGCGGATGCTCGCAAGCGGGTGGACACCCTTGCCGCTAAAGGGGTCTCGGTCGTGAAGATGTGGGTCGACGATCATCACGAACGATTCGCCAAGCTAACACCCGAGCTGTACGGCGCGATTATTGACCAGGCGCATAAGCGTGGCCTAGTGGCCGCGGCTCATCTCTACGAACTCGAAGACGCCAAGGGTTTGGTGGATGCCGGGCTTGACGCGATTGTACATAGCGTGCGGGACCACGAAGTCGATGCGGATTTGATTCGCCGGCTACTGGCGAAAAATGTCACCTACTCGCCGACTCTGACTCGCGAGAACTCGACGTTCGCTTACGCGGACGGGCCCGAGTGGTTGGCTGACCCGTTTTTTTCAAACCGCATTGAGGGAAGCCTGATGGCGGCGCTGAAGACGACGCTACGCGACACTCAGAAAAAGGATCCCGAGCGGCAGATCAATATCGACGGATTTCATATGGCGATGCGGAATTTGAAGACGCTCGCCGATGCGGGAGTGCCGATCGGTTTTGGAACGGACACGGGGCCGCCAGGCAGATTTCCTGGATACTTCGAACATTGGGAGGCCGAGCTGATGGTCGAGGCTGGGCTGACGCCGATGCAGGTGATTCAGTCGTTTTCGAAGAATGCTTCGGAGGCCCTGCGGATCGATCGTGATCGTGGCACGCTGGCCGAGGGGAAACGAGCGGATCTGATTTTGCTGAACAAGAACCCGCTCGGGAACATTCGGAATCTGCGCGAGATGGAATCTGTTTTTATTGGAGGCGTTCGGGTAAGTCCGGTGAAGACGACGCAGTAGGCTGCAGTTGGCGTACGACGAGACGACTGAAACCGAGGGCGTCTTGAGCGGCCAGGGCTTTCGCGAGGTGCTCGTCGGCGAATTCTTGGTACGACCTGGCACCGTTATCATCGTTTTGGACTCCGAACGCATCGCCCGCCTTGCGCGCGGCCTTTAGCAATTCGACGAGCATCATGGCCTCGAACTCGCGTGCTGCTCCCTCCAGCGTGGTCGCCTGCTTGACTTGATGCGTTCCTCGACCCGCAAGAGCGGTGGCCTCGATTTCCATCACATCACTTCCAGTTCGGCATGCAGCGCACCGGCGGCCGAAATGCTTTGCATGATGGCAATGATGTCGCGGGGCGTCGACCCGATCGCCATCAGTCCACGAATGAGATCTTCGACGCTCGCGCCCTCTTTGATGCTGACTTCGCGAGCCTTTTGCTCGTCAACTTCGAGCGTGGTTTGTGGCACGACAGTGGTGTCGCCTGCAGCGAACGCGCTCGGTTGAGAAACCAAATAGTCGGTCACGACCTGCACGGTGAGACTGCCGTGGAGCACGGCGACCGGCGCAATGGAAACGTCGCTGCCGATCACGACCGTGCCGGTGCGTTCGTTGAGGACGACGCGCGCCCGGCGGTCTGGGGTGACCTCGAGAGCACCGAGCTCAGCGATGAAATCGACCGAGCGTCCCTCGAAGGCCGGCGGCATAGCTACCGCGATGATGCCGGAATTTTCAGCCTCGACCGTCGCCTCGGGGTAGGCTTCCGCAATCCGCTTCGCCACTCTCGACGCAGTGGCGAAATCGGGTTTTCGCAGTTGCAACTTGAACTCGCCGGCGTTCGGCTGGATAGTGGGAGCGGCGAGTTCGACGTGAGCCCCGTCGGGAACTCTGCCGACCGTGGGGTGGTTGACTTGAACTCCCGCGCCTGCCTGCCCCGCGGAGTAGCCTCCAATCGATACGGGACCTTGGGCCACCGCGTAGACGTTGCCGTTGGCGGCTTTTAGAGACGTCAGCAGCAATGTGCCACCTTGCAAGCTGGCGGCGTCGCCCATCGACGAAACGGTGACGTCGAGCTTGCCGCCAGGGGTTGCAAACGGCGGCAGCGTAGCCGTGACCATTACAGCCGCGGCGTTGGCCACTCGCAAGGCGTTCGGGGCCACGTTGACGCCCATTTTTCTCAGCAGGTTTGAAAGGCTTTGGGTTGAGAAAACTGTTTGCTGACGGTCGCCTGTACCGTTGAGTCCCACGATCAGGCCGTATCCCATGAGGACGTTTTCTCTGATGCCTTCGATGCCGGCGAGATCTTTGAGGCGGGCACCGTTGACCGGGGCACACAGTGCTAGCAGCACGAAGCAGATCGAAGGTCGGGTCATCGACGTTCCTAGAAGGGGAGCACGTGGCCGACAATTCTTGCCAGGATGTTGGGACGCTTGATGGAGCCGTTGACGACGCCCTTGCCGTTGACGCGGAGGTCCATCATGGCGACGCGGTCAGACATAACGCTGTTGTCGGGTTGCAGGTCCGTTTGGCGAATGGCTCCTCGCAGCCAGACCTGCTGACGTTCAGAATTAATGGCGATGTCTTTGGCGCCTTCAACAATCAGGTTTCCGTTGGGCATGACGTGCGTCACGCGGACTGTTATCGTTGCGGTGACATTTGTTGAGCGACTCGTAGATCCTTGACCTTGCAAGCTGCGACTACCGGAGGAGCCTAGCAGGTTGGGGAGCGCGCCGAGAGCGGCCGGCTTCCCAAGAAGTGACGCAATGCTGAAATCACGCTCGTTATCGCGCGAGGCCTGCGTGGAACCACTTGCTAGGGCACTGGCCTGCTCGGAAACTCTGATTGTGACGAGGTCTCCGATCGACGCCGCGCGGGGATCGCGGGCGGTCTCGGCTAGATAGGAGTTTGCGCTGTAGAGCGAGCCCGGCGATGGCCCGAAGACCTGGGTCGCTCGTCGGGATTCTTCGATATAGGTCGCGATGCTCTCTGCGCTTGTTTGAGCCGAGAGCACGGCCGCCGCGACTACCAATAGGACGCTCGACGATACAAGCGGCCTGCGCCAGATCATCAGCGCGGAATTTCCGTCCTCGGCTCGGTTGGGTTTATTCATCTCTCGTTGACCTCCACTACTCGGGCGGATAGGACCGTTGCCTCGATCAGGCGGTTGGACTGGAGGTTCTTGCAGCGGACCGAGGCTCCGATGCTACCGTCTTGCTCAGCGCGCGCGGACGTGCGCAGACGTACCGCACCGGACGTCAGGCGGAGTTCTACTAGGTCGCCGCGATGGACAACAATCGCCGGAATCAGGTCTTCGCGGACGATAGGGTCGCCGCTTGAGATTTGATGGCGGGATGCCATGCCGCTGAATTCAGCGACTCTGCTGATGTAGGTTTTCGCGAGGCCCGGCAAGGGGCCGCGGACGGTCTCGATGTCGCTCGGCCGAAGCTCTGCTCCGGCCGCGATGTCGCTCTTGGCTCGCAGGTAATCGGCGGTGATCTCCACGCGGCCACGAATATTAGCTCCGCCTGTTCGGCCACCCGGCTCGGTCCAACGAAGGCGAGTCGTTCGAGTTTGATTGAGAGTCAACGCGCCGGCGACGTCGAACTTTAGAGGACCGGCCGGAACGATCGGTTCGATGAATCCTTCCGGGTGGAAACGAACGGCTTCTAGCGTTTGAGCATATTTTCGGCCGATTGCCTCATGGATGATTGCGAGGAATTCCGCCTGATCTAGGCGACGTGTCTTTCGTTCGACTAACAGGTCGGCGGGAACTGTTGCTTCCATTGCGTCGACGCCGTGGGTGCGAGCCCATGAGAGCAATTGGCTGCGCGTAACGCGACGACTAATGCCGGGAAGCGGCGAGGGAGCGAGCGGTGTAGAAGCGGGGATGGCCTGCCACTGGGGAATCAGCGCGGCCAAGTCGCCGGCAGTGATATGCGCGCCGGTCAACCAAATCTCTTCCGTACTCGCCGCTGGCAATAAACAGGCTAAGAGCGCGATGAGGGTGCGGATCAATGTCATCGGCTTAGGTTGTTGGCTTCCTGGTACATTTCGTCGGCGGTGCGAACGACTCGTGCGTTCGCCTCGTAGGCGCGCTGGCTGGTAATCATGTTGATGAACTCCTCGACGACGCTAACGTTGGAATTTTCGAGCATCCCTTGGCGCAGGCTACCCAGTCCCTCGGAACCTCCGGGCTGGCCGATCTGTGGGTCGCCGGACGCTTCGGTTGGGAGAAACAGATTGCTGCCGAGCGCTTTGAGCCCGGCGGGGTTTTGAAAGCCGGCTAGCTGGATGTTGCCGGCTTGCGTGGCGGTGGTTTGTCCTGGTTGGGTGTAGGAGACGGTTCCGTCAGAGGCCAGGACGATGCTTAGGGCGTCCGGCTGAATCGTGATCGCGGGCTCAAGCGGATCACCATTCGGCGTCACGACATTGCCGTCACGGTCGAGGTGAAAATTTCCGGCTCTGGTGTAGGCAAGGTCGCCCGTGGGCATACGAATCTGGAAGAATCCCTTGCCCTCGATCACGGCGTCCAGAGGGTTTTCCGTGTTGATGAACTCGCCCTGTTTGAGGATGACGGAGTTTGCGATAACGCGCGTGCCGAGGCCGAGTTGTAGACCCGTGGGGTAGACCGTCTGCTGTCCCGAGGCTGTTCCAGGGGTGATCAAATTTTGATACAGCAGGTCTTGAAACTGAACTCGGCGGTGTTTAAAACCGGTGGTGTTGGCGTTGGCCAGATTGTGCGCGACGTTGTCGATGCTGAGTTGCTGGGCGACCATGCCGCTGGCGGAGCTATAGAGCGCTCGAATCATTTAGTTGGAAGGTCCTTTCAATTGGGATATCGGCTAACTTGTTCGCCCGAGGCGCTCGACGGCTTGGCCTAGCATTCCGTCACCGATAAGCGACGTAGCTTGGCTCATCCATTGAAAATGTCGACCGGCTTCGATCAGCCTGACGGCAGCTTCGGATGGAGTGACATTTGATTGTTCGATGTGCCCTTGTAGGACGCGGGTCCGCGTGGCGGTCGCTGCGTCGGCGCCCTCTTGTGCGCGGTACAGCCCGTTACCTGCCTTGCTGAGTTGAGTGAGTGTTGCGAATTCCATGAATTTCAATTCCGCGATCACGGTACCGGCGTCGATGACCGCCCCGTTCTCGGAAAGGGAGAGATCGGCCTCTTTGCGAGCCGAGATTAGCTTGTCGTCTATATCCAATAGCGGTAGACCGGCCTCGGTTTCGAGGTGTCCGCCGGTGCCAATTTTCACGACTCCGCCGCGAGTGAAAAGAACTTCGTCGCCAGCTTGAACTGCTAGAAAGCCGGGTCCCTCGAGGGCCACATCCAGCGGGCTGCCGGTGGTGCGGAGTGGACCCTGAGTAAAGTCGATGGCGGTGGCTTGAACGACTGGTTCCCAGGCAAGCTCGTTGGTTTGGGGATCACCGCGAGCATGCTCGGTTTTGAATTGCCTGTAAAACTCTCGGTCGGCTTTGTACGCAGTGCTGGAGGTGTTGGCGATGTTATTCGGGACTACCGCTAGTGTTTCGGTGCGGGCTTGCATTGCGGCCGCGGCGGTGAGTAGGGCTTGGTTCATCGAACGTGTATTCACAGCATTCGAGTGGCCAATTTGATTGGCACTGATTTGCCCGATCGGCCAGACGTTCGCAATCTTGCCTCAAGTCAATTTCGTGGCGGTTGGGGTGACCCGCTATCCCCTAGATGGCATGCACCCCTAAGCTGAGACAGCTTAAAAATGGGACAGTTGCCGTTCGCTGAAAAAGTATAGCCTTTTCGGCGAACGTGCCGCACACTTGAAAACGGCCGGGAAAGCGGAGGCGGGCAATGCTGGAGAGCAACCCGCCAAGCAATACCCGGCTGGAAACTCAGCGAGACGATGAGCGCTCGGGGCGGGACATTCTCCCGTCCCGAGTGCGACCACTGTCTCGATAGATTTCCTCATGCCTCAGAAAACTCAAACTGCGGATTTCTGAGCTCTTCGCTCGACGGCAACAACTGCTCGAACTCCTGCGGAGGCCGCTATCCCAGCGCCGAATGCAGCCGCTTTTGGTTGTACACCGCGTCGATAAATTCCTCGATCGAAGCGCGCGCTTCGTCCATCGATTGATACGTCTGTAGGTTCACCTCCTCGCTTTTGAGCGTCTTCATAAAACTTTCCATGCGCGCCTTGTCGTACGGGTTTCCTCGCCGGCTCATCGAAATCAGTGCGCCATGTTCTTCCAATAAGTTCACGTATGCCCGTGAGGCATACTGCGCGCCTTGATCGGAATGATGTATCAGTCCCGGCTTCGGTCGCCGTAACTCGATCGCTTTGCGCAACGCATTCACCGCCAATACAGCTTCTAACGACGATCCCAATTCCCAACCAATCACGCGCCGCGAATCCGAGTCCATCACGACCGCCAGGTAGACGAACGAGCGGCGCATGCGCACGTAGCTGATGTCGGACTGCCAGAGCTGATTGAGTCCGTCGATTTGCAGTGAGTTAGCCCAGTTTGGGTATACCGCGCGATGCTGATCCGAGTCTGTCGTCAGCACGTAACGGCGCTTGCGAATCGCCAACAGATTGTCGTTGCGCATCAAGCGCAAGACCTTTTTGTGGTTTACGGTGAAGCCTTGGCGGCGCAGTTCGGCTGTCACTCGACGATAGCCGTAGCGGCGATTGGTGAGCGTAATGCGCTGCATACGGTCCCGCACTTCCAGGTTGGATTCGACAGGCTTGTCTCGCTCTAATTGCCGGTAATATCCGGCTCGGCTGACTTCTCCGAGTGCACAGGCGCGCTCGACGCTGAGTCGGCCTTCAACGCGAATTTCGTCGATGACGCTGTAGAGCCGCTCGCGTTGCGAGCGACTTGGTTCGGCATCGCCGGTTTTAAGGCGTTGAAGGCTCGTTCGAAAAAATCCAATTCCGCCGCTTGTTGACCGACTAGGCGTTCGAGTTCGGCAATGCGATCGGCGCTCGGATCGCTATCCAATTGCACAACCTCTTGTCCGGGACGCGGCCGCCCTTGACGCCGCTCAAGACCGCTGCGTCCCTCGGCGCGGTAGGTGTCGCGCCAGCGATACAACACGCTGCGCCGCACGTCCAACTCACCGCTCAATTTGACGACGTTCTCACCGCGAAGCATGCGGCTTACCGCCAATTCCTTGAACTCAACTTCATACGAGCGCTGCTTCCTCGCAACCCTATCTTTTCTCTCTCTCATCGGGGACTCCTTTTCCATTCACTGAAAATTGTCCCACTTTCATCTGTCTCAGTTTTGGGGTGCACTCCAAGAAGTGCCTTGTTTTCAATCGATCTGAGATTGGCCCGGAGGTTGCATTACCGGCTGCGGATGTCGCTTGCCGCAGCCACGATCGGACCGAGCCAGCCGCCACCTCTACGTCAGAGCGGCCAGGCTAGGGTTGGCGCCACCCGACAAGATAACAGCGCGCCGCCAGAATTTCGGCGCGAACTCGATTCGGCGAGCAGTACTCCTGAGGTCGTCGAGTTTCCAAATGATGCACAGCGCACTCTGCCGCCAAATAGTGGCGCCGATACTGATCACGTTGAGGAGCAACCTAGGCCGATCGCTACGGAGACGGAGCCTTCGATAGACGAGGACGGCAACACTCAAGAGGCATTGTCTCCCGCCGCTGGGAATTCGAACCTACAGGCGGTACCGACCGAGGCAGCGTTGACTCGCTGGCCGCAACCGGCGCTGGCAGCTTCGATTGTTGAGCTGCTGGCGGCTCTTGAACGCTCGGGAACAGATACTCAGGCCATTGAGTCACCTGATGCCGACGCTGATGTACGTGTGGAAAGCGCCGAGGGCGGAGAATTGCCAAGAACCCGAGTTTTGGCGGGCGAACTCTTAGAGTCAGTCGAGCTGGTCGAGCGGACGCCAGCAGCGGCTCCCGTGTTGGCGCAGCCTGAACGACCAGTTGATGCGCCGAGCGTCTCAATTCCTAACGAGATAGCCGGTGGGTCAGCCGCTCGCGACGCCGACACTCCTGAGCCGGTCCGGAGCGGCGCCCCGGTCGAGAATGCGCTAGAGCAGTTGCGCTCGGTAGTCCCCGAGGCCAATCCGGCTCCCGCCCCGCAGCCACGCCAGCCGCTTGGCACGCCCGTTTCGACAGACCAAGATAGGCCGGCGCCACCAATTGGCGAGAACGTCTCACATAGGCCGACGGTGGTGAAATCCGTGGTGCGCCCGGACGCGACTGTGGATGTTCCCGCGGCGCGCTTTGAGATATCGCCAAAGGCACAGAATCCACAGGTTACTCACAGCGTAATCCACAAGCCACCCACAGAGTTATCCACAGCTTTTTCCACAAAGGCCGGCAGGCAGACTCCTGCTGCGGTGGTCGCGATTGATGACAGCGACGCATTCGACGCCCAGCAGCTCGTTCGCGACGAAGCCGATTCGTCGACTAGCAAGCTGTCGAAGGCCGCGGCAGCGGCATTCGGCCGTAGTGAAGCGCCAGCGACCGTCGAAGTTCCGCAACTCGATGCTGAGCGCCGTTCGCGCGAGTTTCCTAGCCGACCTGCTTCGCCGAAAACGGTCGCGCTAGACGATCCTGAGCAGATCAAGACCGAGGGGCAAATTCTTGAAGCTCGCGACGATGACCCATCGCCGGAACGCCGCAAGCGCCC
The DNA here is from genome assembly GCA_965247305.1 of Bryobacterales bacterium. GTDB lineage: Bacteria > Acidobacteriota > Terriglobia > Bryobacterales > UBA6623 > CATQHP01. The sequence continues at coordinate 2,846,260 of OZ252030.1, forward strand.
GGCGGATCGCCCGACGAGCAGGCGGCCAGAGGCTGCGCCTCAGGCAGTTAGGCCCTCCGTTGGTCGCGCTACTGAAGCCGGTCGCGAGCCAGCGGCGGCGCCTCAACGCGGCGCCCGCGCGCAGCCCGCGGAACTACCTCGTTCGGTCGAGAAAGTCATCGAGGCGGCCCAGATAGAACGCCGGGCAGGCCTCACTCGTATGAACATCGTCGTGAAGGACCCGGGCATCGGCAGAGTTGCAATCCGCATGGTCGAACGTGCTGGGACGGTGGATACGATGATTCGCGCCGACACATCGGCGACCGCGCAGCGAATTAGCGATCAGATCCCGCTGCTGTTGGAGTCGTTGAGCGAGAAGGGCATGCAGGCCCACGGCGCTTCGGCCGGCAATCTATCGCAGGAGCAAGAGAGATCGAACTCGGAGCGGCAGCAGCAGCGCGACCAACAGGGTCGTCGACAGCAGCAGCGGCGCGGGCAGAATCAACCTCAATTTCGAGTTGAGACCGACTAGAAGCCACTACACAAGGAGTAAAAATCATTGGAAGCCATTACACCCGTCGCCCCGAACCCCAGCGGAGTACCCGAGCGCGGCCTGCTCACCGGAGAAGCCAACTCGGAGGTATTCCTCCAACTTTTGGTCGCACAGCTGAGAACCCAGGACCCACTAGAGCCGCAAGATCCGACTACCTTCATAAGTCAACTGGCTACATTTAGCTCGCTCGAACAGCAGCTTGGGATGCGGAAATCGCTCGAAGCAATCGAGCTGGCGCTTCAACCGTTGTCCGACCCAGCCGTCTAGCCGCGAATCAAGGGAAATATTTAGCATGCCAAGTGCGTTTTTTACGGGACTTACCGGGCTGCGAGCCCATGCCAAAGCCGTCGAGGTGGTTGCGAACAACCTCGCCAACCTCAACAGTATTTCGTTTAAGAAAAGCCGCTCGAACTTCTCGGATCTGTTCTATCAGGAGGTTGGCCAAGTTAGGTCGGGGATCAGTTCGCAAGTCGGCATCGGAACTGCTCCGGTCACGGTTTCACGGATCTTCGAGCAGGGCAGTATTCAGAGCACTGGTGGACTGTTGGATGCCGCAATTCAGGGCGACGGATTCTTCGTGGTCGACGGTGGCGGCCTGGTGCAGTACACCCGCGCGGGTATCTTCTCATTAAACGCCGACCAAGAGATGGTGACGTTGTCCGGTCAAAATCTGCAAGGTTGGGTACGTGACCGTAGCACGGGCATCGTCGATACGGGGCTTCCGCTGTCGAACATCACGCTGCAGGGATTTGAGCGCATCGAGCCGACGGCAACGTCAAACCTTTCTGTCAACGGAAACCTGCAGGTTGGCTCAACGCGACCGTTTTCGAGACCGGTTCAGGTGTTTGACTCACTCGGCGAGGCGCACCTGCTGACGTTGACTTTCGCACCGCTGATTCCTCCGCGCGCCGGGTTCAGTTCGTCATACGACATCACGGTGACGATTCCTGCATCGGATGTAGTGGAGGTAGCTACCCTCCTCACCCCCGTGGCGGACCCCAATCTTGTGGTCGGAACCGGCCCTGGAGGCGAATTCGCCATCGACTTCGATGCAACAGGTAGTTTGGTTATTCCTGGCGGCGCGGCGCCATATGCCGCTGCAATTGACATGACATTGGCGAACCCGGTTCCGGTGCAGTTCGCAAACGGGGCGACCGACCTATTGATTAGCTGGGACTTTCTTGACCAACTTGAACAGCCGCGTCTCACGAGCGTCGCGGCGGCTTCGGCGGTGACCGACATCTTTCAAGACGGTTCGGCCTCCGCCGAGCTGACGAAAATCGTGGTAGCCAACGGCGGTCGCATCAACGGACTGTACAGCGACGGGCGAACGGTGAACCTAGCGATCATTGGGCTATCGCGATTTACGAATCCGCAGGCGCTGGCGGCTGTCGGCGACAACAACTACGTAACCACCGAAGCGGCCGGCATTCCGGTAAGCGGCGAGGCGGGGGTAGCCGGGCTCGGCGAAGTGGTGGGCCTATCCCTCGAATTCTCTAATGTCGATATTGCTGAGGAGTTCACGAACTTGCTGACGTTCCAGAGGGGATTCCAGGCCAACTCGCGGGTCATCACGACCGCCGACGAGATGAATCAGGAAGCTCTGGATCTCAAACGGTAGGGTCGGGCGGGGAGCGCACGCTGGGGCCGCTAGTCGTGTAGCTCGGACACGTTTGAAATGAGTTCTGAGCAAGACAGCCCGACAGCCCAATCGGCGCCTGCTGGGGCGCGCAGCGCCGCGAGCGGTCTGTCAGAGCTGGCGCGTTTTCACGACGTGCCGGTTACGGTCAGCGTTTTGCTCGACACGAAGCGGATGCAATTCCGGGAGATTATGAAGCTCAAAGTCGGCTCGGTGGTCAAGTTAGTACGGTCGGCCGGTGAAAATGTCGATCTACTCCTCAATGGGTTCGCCGTCGGGGACGGAGAGGTCGTTGTGATCGACGAAATGATGGGATTGCGCATTACCGACATTCGCTCTGATCCGAGTCCCGACCTGGACTCGGGCGAAGAGTAACCGCGCGATGTTTGTCGATGCGGTATTGCCGATTTTCGTCGTATTCGCGTTGCTGGGTGGTTCGCTGTATCTCTTGCGCCGGTATGGTGTTAGCGGCAGACACAGCGGTGAGATTCGGGTCGTCGACAGGGTCGCAATTGACGCTAAGAACTCGCTGATTCTCGTTGAGGTCGATGGACGACGGGTGCTACTCGGAAGCGGGACGGCCGGCCTCACGAACCTAGTTGATTCCACATCTGTAGGGTTAGATGGCGAGGTCACGGCATTGCCTCAGCAGGCTTCTTCCGCCGCTCGCGGTGGCCCACCATGACGTTGTTCGAGAGACCTCTCGCTACGAGTCGAACGTTGATTTACGCTTTGGCAGGTGGGCTGTTCCTGGCACTCTCACCCCCCACTTGGGCGCAGTCAGGCGGACCGACTTCGCCAACGACGCCTTCACTGCCAAACATTATTTTCGACGCCGCTCCAGAGCAGATGAGTATCCCGCTGCAGATCATACTGCTGCTGACGCTCATGTCGCTGATGCCCGCTCTGATTGCTTCGCTGACGCCGTTTCTGCGATTGGTGGTCGTTTTGCATTTTCTAAGGCAGGCGGTTGGGACCCAAACCGCTCCGAGCAATCAGACTCTAATTGGACTCGCTCTGTTTCTGACATTCGCGGTGATGCAACCGGTCTTGGACGAGGTGCACGAGACGGCGGTCGTTCCGTTGCAGGCGGAGGAGATCGGCCATTGGGAGGCATTGGAACTGGCGAAGGAGCCGATGAAGAAATTCCTGAGCCGCTATACACGCGAGCGCGATATTCAGCTCATGTTGGAAATTAGCGGAACTGCGCAACCGAACAATTTCGCGGAGTTGAACCTGATGACGCTGGCTCCGGCATACGTGTTGTCGGAGCTAAAGGTAGCGTTTCAGATCGGCGCGGTGTTGTTTCTACCATTCTTGGTAATCGACCTGTTGGTCGCCTCGGTGACGTTGTCGCTGGGGATGATTCAGTTGCCGCCCGTAATGATTTCGACGCCGTTCAAGCTGCTGTTGTTTGTGCTCGTGGACGGTTGGAATCTGGTGGTCGGTTCGCTTGTGAAAGGTCTCTATTAGTCGATGAATGCCGATCTAGCGGTTGAAATCGTTCGCCAAGTGTTCTTCACGACGCTGACCGTGGGAGGTCCTATTCTCGCGGTGGGGTTCGTCGGTGGCGTGCTTGTCAGTCTGGTGCAGATTGTGACTTCGATGCAAGACCCGGCGTTTAACACGGTGCCCCGGTTGTTGATGTTCCTTGGCGCGATCGTCGTGCTGTTGCCTTGGATGATCGAACGGCTTGTGACGTATACACAGGGGCTGTTTGGGGGCCTTGAGCGGTTCGCGAGCTGACCGGTGTGCCCGTCAATCTCGAAATCCCCATCGTCTGGCTGCTGAATTACGCGTTGGTGCTTTTCCGTGTGGCCGGCGTTGTCGGCATGGCCCGGATCCCCGGAGTCACGGCGGCGCTACCGGCGGCGAAGATACTGCTGAGTTTGATTCTTGCGGCGGTATTAGCTCCCGGGGCTCCGATTGGATTGACGCCCGAGATGCTTCAAACGAGCGCAGTGGTGCCGCTGCTTTCGATGCTTGTGTTGAAGGAACTGGCGATCGGGCTTGCAATTGGAACCGCGCTTGCTCTACTCGGAGAAGCGTTCGGAATGGCAGCACAAATTTTGGGATTTCAGGCGGGCTACTCATACGTCAACACCGTCGATCCCACTAGTCAGGTCGACGCTTCGATTTTGAACGTTGCGCTGATCTTACTCGCGAATTTGTTGTTCTTCGCGTTTGACCTGCATCTATTCGTTGTGCGGGCACTGGCGTCGACTTTTCAAACTTGGCCGCCTGGAGCGTTCGCGGTGCATCCTGGTAGCGCCGAAGGCTACGTGCTGATGGGCGGCGAGATGCTCGACATCGCACTGCGGCTAGCTTTTCCAGCGGTCGCCGTGTTGCTGCTCGTGGACCTCACGATCGGACTGCTCAACCAAATCAACCCGCGGCTCCAACTTCTGACGCTGGCATTCCCGGCGAAAATCATCGCCGTGTTGGTGGTGCTTTACCCGGTGCTGTTAAGCGCTCCGCGTCTTTATAGCGATCTCGCCGCGGAAGCTCGCGAGCTGATCACCGCCGTGCTTGGAGCCTAATTGGCGGAGGACCACGGTCAAAAGACAGAAGAAGCGAGTCCTCGCCGCAAAGAAAAGGCTCGCGAAGACGGCCAGGTAGCATCCAGTAAGGAACTCACGACCGCGCTGCAGTTCGGCGCGGCGGTTGCCATGCTGACCGCGTTTGGCCCCACTCTGTTTGCGGGGCTGGACCAGATGGCTCGGGGGCTGTTTCAAGAGGCGTTTTACCCGGACCTCGCCGTTGAACGGTTGATGAGTGTGGCTGCCGCGCTGGCGCTTGATCCGCTGTCATTTCTGGGCGTATTTGCTTTGACTCTACTCGGCATTGGATTTTTGATGCACTTTGCGCAAACGGGATTTCTACTGGCTCCGAAAAAGTTGGCGCCCGACTTCAATAGGCTGAACCCCGCTTCAAAACTCAAGGAGATGCCGACCGAGAATTTGGGGCAGTTGTTCAAAGGCCTGCTCCTGTTGCCGTTGGCTGGAGTGGTGTTTTGGCAGGTGCTCAGCAGCGAGCTGCCAGGGTTCCTGCAACTTCCGCGGGCCGGTGTGAACTCCTCCGCCGAGAAAGTGGGCGATTCGATTCTGTCGTTACTCGCGAAGGCGGCGCTCGTACTCATTGCCCTCGGCGTGTTTGATCTGGTGCGCCAACGCCAGCGCATCTCGAAACGCTTAATGATGACAAAGCAGGAGATGCGGCAAGAGCAGAAGGATGCCGAGGGGAATCCACAGATCAAAGCCAGATTGCGCCGGCTGCAGCGAGATTTAGGTCGACGGCGCATGATGGCCGATGTTCCAAACGCGACGGTCGTGATCACCAATCCCACTCACTACGCGGTGGCAATCAAGTACGAGCCCGAGACGATGGCGGCCCCTCTGGTGTTAGCCAAGGGACTCGATCATCTGGCGCTGAGAATGCGCGCCGTTGCCGAGGAACATGGCATCGCTATTGTTGAAAACCCACCACTAGCGCAAGCTCTCCACAAGGCGGCTGATGTTGGCAGCGAGATTCCGATGACGCTCTATCGCGCCGTCGCGGAAGTGCTTGCCTATATCTATCGTTTGAGGAATCAGACGCCTTAGTAGCCTGTACACCAGGCGTTAGGTCGCTAAGCCGTTCGGTGGTCGCTAACGTAGCGTTTGCGCTTGGACCTCAGCGCCATATACTCGCGAGCTTCTTTGTAGAGGCGGCGGCGTTCTTTGTTGTCGAACATCGCTTTGCGGACGATACGCCAGGCTGCTTTCGGCCGGAAATAGTACTCGTCGTAGAAGCGTTCGACCCACTCCATCATCTCGGCTTGATCGAGGTCGGCGTAGCGGATGTTCGGGAGCTGGTGCCCGACTTCGTCCGTCATCGAATCAGACGTGATCAGGCCGTTTTGCTTCACGTAGTCGTAAAACTCCGTGCCCGGATAGGGGTGGGCGACGGATACCTGAATCGTTTCGGTATCGAGACGTTTAGCGAAGTCGAGAGAGCGCCGGATCGTCTCACGCGATTCGCCGGGCAGGCCGACGATGAAATCACCGTGGATGACTAGCCCTAGCTTGTGAGCGTCTTTGGTGAACTGAATGGCGCGCTCGATCGTGGCCCCTTTTTTAATGTTCTTGAGGATCTGCGGGTCGCCTGATTCGTAGCCGACGATCATCAGGCGACAGCCGGCGTCCTTCATGGCCTTGAGTGTTTCGTAGTCGACGTTGACTCGCGACGTGCACGACCAGGTAAAGTTGAGCGGCTTAAGCTTGGCGCAGAGTTCAATGACGCGCTCTTTGCGGATATTGAATGTGTCGTCGTCGAAGAAAATTTCTTGGATGGCGGGGAAATTTTCGAGAATCCACTTGACCTCGGCGGCGACGTCATCGGCGGATCGAATACGCCAACGGTGGCCCGATAGCGTTTGAGGCCATAGGCAGAAGGTGCACAGCGCCGGGCAGCCGCGCTCGGTGTAGAGCGAGACGTAGGGGTGCTTCAAGAAAGGAACGTTGTAGCGCTCGACCTGTAGGTCTCGCTTGAAAACTTTCGACACCCAAGGGAGCGAGTCTAGATCTTCGATCTGTTCAACATCGGGGTTGTGGACGACACCGTTTCCATTTTGGCGGAAGCTGACGCCGCCGAGTTCCGATGCACGTCTACCGTTCGCAAATTCCACCACTTGATAGTCGAACTCTTTGCGAATCACGAAGTCGATTGCATCGCAGGCGTTCAGGCATTCTTCCGGTAGGGTGCCGACGTGAGGCCCGACAAAACAGACTTCGAGCTTCGGGTTCAGCTCCTTCATTCGCTCGACGAGAATGCAATCGTTTTGGAAACCCGGTGTTGACGTGAACAGTACGACGAACTCGAAGTCGCTCGCCATGGCGATGGTTTCTTCGGGTGTGATGCTGTGCGGAGGCGCGTCGACGACCTTGCTGTCAGCTAGCATTCCAGCCGGATAGCAGAGCCAAATGGGATACCAGTACGACTCGATTTCGCGTGTGGCGGGCCAGCGCGAACTGGCGCCTCCGTCGAAGCCCTCAAACGACGGCGGGTTTAGAAACAGCGTACGTTTGGGCATAGTGGGAAGGGGGAAATTCCAGGATAACACCGGGCTTCTGAGGCAATATTGAAGGGGCCCTACGCTTTAGGATGTGCGGCGTCGTAAACCTGCATCAGCTTTTGCAGCGAGAGGTGGGTGTAGCGCTGCGTGGTTGACAAACTGGAGTGCCCGAGAAGTTCTTGGATCGCGCGCAGGTCTGCCCCCTCAGCCAGCAAGTGCGTCGCGAAAGCGTGACGCAGCGAGTGCGGGTGCAGTGATGGGTCTGCGTTGAGAGCGAGCGAGTACTTTTTGATGATGCCGCCGATTGATCGCACGCTGAGGCGTCGCAGGGCGCCTCCCCATTTGTGCAGCAATAGCGCTCGCGCTTGCGCCGGCGCTTCAAGTTGCTCTCGAAATTCCAGGTACCGCTCGAGCGAGGCGGCGGCGGTCGAACCGTAGGGTACCTGTCGCTCTTTGCGTCCCTTTCCGCGTACGCGCACCCAGCGTTCGGCGCGTTCGAAATCATCGACGTCGAGCCCGGTCAACTCGCTAACTCGCAGGCCGGCGCCGTAGAGCAGCTCGAAAATCAAGCGGTCACGTATGACCTTGTTGGGAAAACGATCTCGGTTTTCGCGGTAGACGATGCCATCGACGAGCTGATTGGCTTCTTCGATCGATAGAACCGCCGGCAGTTTTTTGGGGATCTTTGGGGTTGCAACTAGACGCGCCGGGTTAGTGGCCAAACCCTCGTTGCGCACCAAAAAATCGAATAGTGCGCGTACGCTTGAAAGCCTTCGCGCGACCGTCGCCTGACTGTGGCCGCGAGCGAATCCCGCCGCCATATACTCGCGGATGTTCAGGCGTGTGAATTGATCGGCGGTTATCGGCCCGCCTTCACGATCTGCGAAGTACGCGATAAAGGTGGCGAGATCGGCACCGTAGCCACGAATCGTGTTGGGCGAGGCGTTCGCTCGCCGAAGAGAGTCGATGAAGCGCTCGATTGCCGAGGTCATTGCGAGTTCAAGCGGCCGCCTCGCGCTGTTCCAAAAAACCGTCGAGCGCCGCGAGACCTAGGTTGCACTGGTGTTGCCGCCGGGCCTTCTTATCGCGGCCGAAGCGTTTTCGCTCTTCAAATTCCAATGGCGGCAACAGGTCGAAAGTAATGTTCGCGGGCTGGTAGTTATCCGGGTTGGCGCCTGAGATATAGCGGGTCAGCGAACCGTGCGCGGTCGCCGTTGGCCACGTTAGGGGCTGCCGGCCTCTAGCCAAGCGCGCGGCGTTCCACCCGGCCATCAGGCCCGTGGCCATCGCTTCTACGTAGCCTTCCACCCCGGAAATTTGTCCCGCGAAAAGAATGTGCGGGTGGGAGCTCAGTTGCAACGTCGGCAAAAGCAGCGCGGGAGCGTTGATGTAAGTGTTGCGATGGATCTGGCCATAGCGCAATATCTCCGCTTTCTCAAGGCCCGGGATCATGCGCAATACTCGCTTTTGCTCACCGTACTTGAGGTGGTTTTGGAAGCCGACGATGTTGTACGATCCAGCACGCAAATCCTCTTGGCGTAGTTGAACGACGGCGTACGCACCCTTATCGGTGCGCGGGTCGCGAAGGCCGACGGGCTTCATCGGGCCGAATCGTAGTGTGTCAATTCCGCGCCGCGCAATCTCCTCAATCGGCAGGCAACCCTGGAAATAGTTGGGGTTGTCGAAGTCTTTCGATTGGTGTTGCTCTGAGCTGGTAAGCGCTTCGTAAAACGCCAGGTATTGGTCCTTCGTAAACGGGCAGTTGATGTAGTCGTCGCTGCCGTCGATTGATTTCCCATAGCGCGAACCTTTGTAGGCGACCGCCAAGTCGATCGACTCAGCGTCAACGATGGGGCTAATCGCGTCGAAAAACGAGAGGTGTTCCTGGCCGGTTAGATTTCCAAGCGAAGTCGCCAGAGTATCGCTTGTCAGCGGGCCCGAGGCGACGATCCAGATCGCCTCGTCCGAGTGCGGTAGCGCCGTGACTTCTTCTCGGCGGACTTCGATTAGCGGATCGTCTGCTATTGCCTTGTTCATGCCAGCGGAAAAAAGCTGGCGGTCAACTGTTAGTGCGTTGCCGGCGGGGACCCTCACTTGGGACGCGAGTTGCATCGACGCGGAGCCCATGCGGCGTAGTTCTTCCTTAAGTAGCCAGGGGGCGCTACCGGGGTTTTCAGTCTTGAACGAATTGCTACAGACGAGCTCACCGAAGTCGTCTGTTTGGTGCGCGGGTGTCCCGCGGCCTGGCCGCATCTCGTGTAAGACGACCGATAGCCCTTGCCTGGCGATCTGTAACGCGGCTTCTGGTCCTGCCAGGCCACCGCCGATGACCTGGATCGGTTTCAACTGATTCAAATCATCCATTAGACGCACAAGTCATTCATTATCAATACAGTATAGAATTTCAAGCTTGCGACGGTGATGCGGCTGATCGCTTCAGAGCCCCTAAAAATAGGGACTCTGGTGCGGGACAAGTGCTAAAAGCCCCTAAAAATAGGGTTTCTGTAATTTTTTGCTTGCTATCGTCGGCTTAGCTCGCTTATGATGGTGAGACGCAGTTAAACCATTTTACTGCGTAAATGTTTTGTATACCGGCCCTCGAGCCGGAGTACGTTCAAGGAGAACCCATGGCAACGAAAGCTGCTCCAAAAGCTGCAAAGAAGGCTGTCAAAAAGGTAGCCGGAAAATTGACCCAGGCCCAAGTAATCGCCACATTGGCGGAGGGCGCTAGTCTAAACAAGACCGTCGTAAAATCCCTTCTCGAAGACCTCGGCGCGCTCGCAGTCAAAGAGACAAAGAAGAACGGCGTGTTCATCGTTCCCGGAATTGGCCGTTTGGTCAAGTCCGACCGCAAAGCTCGTATGGGCCGCAACCCAGCGACCGGCGAGTCGATCAGGATCCCCGCGAAGAAGGTAGTGAAATTCCGTCTCGCGAAGGCTTGCAAAGACGCGATCGTCCCACCGAAAGTCAAAAAGTAGCGCTCGCTCACTTATTGGTGAATAGAAAAAGCCCCAGTCGGATGCTACTCCGAGTGGGGCTTTTCAATTGACTTTCTTGACGGGCCTGGGCTCTAGGCTGCCTTGTCTTTTGGCTCTGCCTCCGCCGCTTTGTCGTCGTCGTCGTCACCCTTAAGCGAAGACTTAAATTGCCGGATACCGTCGCCTAAGCCGCGCCCAATCTCCGGGATCTTCTTTCCGCCGAAAAAAATCAGCGCGATCAACAGCACGACCAGCAGCTCTTGCATACTGAACGGCCCGAAGATAAACGCCACTGGTGTTCCAAAAGGTAACATGGTGACTCCTAACCACAATTCTAGGGACGCCCGCGAGGGGAGTCAACCGAGATCTGAGCGCCTGTCACGCCTGCTGTGGCGAACGGATGCGATGTTAATTGACCCATGGGCCCTCTCCTCCTCCGGAGCGGTCCCGTTTCTTCATATATACCTCAAACTTGCGACGCGAGCGGCGGAGTTGCCACTGGCGGAAGGTTGACTGCCAATCGGTGTCGAGTATTTTGGGGCGAAATCTTACAAAATAGTAGCCCAAAGCGATGCCCGCCAGATGAACCGTGAAAGCTGTTCCGTTGGGGTTTCCGCCCTGCCTAAGCTCGCTGATGGCCCCTAGCAGGTTGATCACCGTGTAGGCAGCCGCCAGTACCCAGGCTGGGATTGGCAGAATGAGCGCAATCAAGATCGGCGTGTGCGGATACATCACCGCGAACGCGATAACCACCGATAACACCGCGCCAGACGCGCCGACAGTCGCTACCGCCGATGTGCCGAGCATAAGCCGCAGGACGACATCGATGAGGCCGGCGCCAACGCCGCAGATGATATAGAAATTCATGAAGCGGCGGGTGCCCCAGTCACGCTCGAGCGCCCCGCCAAACATCCACAGCGCAAACATATTCCAACCGACGTGCCCGAGGCCGGACGGGTCGTGCAGGAACATGTAGGTCAGCGGCTGCCAGAGGCCGCCGCGAACGACGTCGTTCGGCGTCATGCTCAGCCACCGGAACAACGACATCAACGGACTGATTCCGGCGGCGTACGCAAGTGCGAATACGAGCCAAATTCCGACGTTGATCCACAGTAGTTTTTTTACAGCCGGAGGGGTCGGCGGAAACATGCCGCCACCGAACGACATGCGCCGTTGTTGGAAATAAACCATCGACTATTGGAGATCGGCGGACCGACTAGTATGCAGCATAGCAATCGGGTCGAGTACGCCTGTCTCACGCTACACTGAGCGGTCGCGCATGAACCCTGAACAATTTGCAACTGGAGCGATTTGGTACGTCGCATTTTTACTTTCGTTGACGTGCCATGAAGCAGCGCACGCGCTGGTGGCGCAGTGGGGAGGCGATGATACGGCGGCGGCGGGCGGTCAAGTAACGCTGAATCCAGTGCCGCATATGCAGCGCTCGCCGCTGGGGACGATAGTGGCTCCATTGTTGTCATTCGCGATTCAGGGATGGATGTTGGGTTGGGCGTCGGCCCCGTATAACCCGCTGTGGGAACAGCGTTACCCGCATCGCTCGGGGTGGATGGCGCTCGCCGGCCCCGCCGCGAATTTTCTGCTGATGCTGTCTGCCGCTGTCGCGATCAACGTCGGGATCTGGAACGGATTTTTCGAGATTCCTGACTCGATCACTTTTACGCACTTGGTGCAGGGCGAGGGCGATTTGGAGCCGGTGGCTTTGTTCGTCAGCGTGCTATTCACATTGAATATTCTGCTGATGACGTTCAACCTGTTGCCGGTGCCGCCGCTTGATGGAAATACGGTTGTGGGTCTTTTCGTGTCTGAGCAGCGCGCGCGGGACTGGTTTGACTTCAGTCGCGATCCTAACTACGGATTCATGGGACTTGTGCTCGCTTGGGTACTCTTTGGGCGAATGTTTTGGCCAATCTTGCGGTTTGCCGTCGATTGTCTTTACTGGGTTTGAGGCACTATACTGTGGCCAACTATGAGTGCTCGATTGTATCGGGTGATCTTGCCGGTTGACGATATCGCTGTCGCGGAAAAGTTTTACTCGACAATGCTCGACGATCCCGGCTCGCGGGTGTCGCCGGGCTGGCATTACTTCGATTGCGGCGGAACGATTCTGGCCTGTTATGACCCCGAGGCGGATGGCGACGGGCGGGGCGAAGGCTGGCGTCATCACCCGAATCAATATTTCTACTTTGCGGTCGAAGATCTCGATGGGCTGTTTGTGCGTGCGGGACAAATGGGGCTCCGTGAGATTGACGAGGCCATTGCTGAGATGCCTTGGGGTGAGCGGTTGTTCTACGGCCAAGACCCTTTCGGGAATCCGATTTGCTTCGTTGATTCGAACACACTGTTCAGCGGATAGATATGACGGTGAAGCGTCCGGGGCCGCTTGTTGAGTCGGCGCTTTGGGTGGCTGACACTCAGCGCTCAGCGGAATTCTACGAGTCCACGTTGGGATTCCGGGCGGTGGGTGCCGCGGAACGAATTGCCGTGCTCGAGATCGCGGCTGGGCAGGTGCTGATCTTGTGTGCCAAGGGTAGGTCCGTCGACCCCGTCGTTACGCCGGGCGGGAATATTCCTCCAGGCGATGCTCACGGCGAGATGCACATCGCGTTTGCGATTGGCGAGGCGGAGTTTGACGATTGGCTTGAGCGGTTGCCGGCTGCGGGCGTTGCTGTCGAAAGCGTGGTCGACTGGAGTAAGGCTTCCTGGCCGCCATCGATACCGGCGCGTGGCGGACGGAGTATTTATTTTCGAGACCCGGACCGGCACCTCATTGAACTGGTGACGCCTGGGGTTTGGCCTGGGGTTTACTAAGCCGACATTGATTTATTGAGCTGCCCGCCAAGCTTCGTGTTGGACGAAACCGTTCGCGATACCGAGCCGCGCCGCCTCGCGGTGCGGTCCCTTCTGCGACGGGAGCACCGCACCGCACGGCGGCGCGGCTCGGTACAGCGAAGTGAAACGTCGCCTCGCTGGGATCTCAAATTTTTCCCTCTAATGATCCGCCCGACCAAGGCAGACTGTGGCGGGAATGACCTGCATTTTTCAGCACCTGACGGACCGACAGCAGGGGCACTCATCAGGTCTGGATGACGGTCTTGTAGGCTTCGATGACCCGTGTGATGGAATGATTTTCGCGGACGTACGATCCAGCCGCGCCGCCAATCGAGTGGCGGATAGCCGGCTCGTGCCGGAGCCACTCGAGGTACTCCGCAAGCATGTCGAGTTCGGCCTCGCCGGCGTCCACTCGGATCAGCGTATCGTTGGGAAACGACCTGTTCTCTTCGTTGCCTGTGACGATCACGGGCTTGGAGGCGGCCATCAACTTCATTGCGATTCCAGAGGTTTCGCCCGCCGACGGATAGCGCAGGTTGACGCAGACGTCGGTTAAAAAGGCCAGCCGCCAAAAGTCATCGTCGTCGACGTATGGAATGCGCACGACTTGCGGGTGGTCGAGTCGATCAGCGAGCGCGGACTCGTACTCGCGGTCCACAAAGTCGCCAACTACTAGCAGTCGATACTTACCCCCGAGACGCTGAACTGCTTCCAATATGCTGCCAAGGCGTTTCGTTGGCCGCTGATAGCCGAAGCACGCTACGACGAACGCATCGGCCGGGAGTGACCAGCGGCCACGTAGCTCGACATCGCTGCCGAACTGGTCGCGAGGCGGGGCTTCGACGTAGTGCGGAATCTCCCAAATTTGAGGATGACCGGCGACGCGTTCCACGCTGCGACGTGCCTCCGGATTGTGAACGATCACAGTGCCGGCCGACTGTACCAATCGATCGAGCATCGGCATGGCAAAATAGCGCTCGTCGGTGCCGGAGCCGGCTCGCTGGTCCCACATTTCCTGGCCCACGGACTGTAGCCAGACGGCATCGTTTCCGGCGTTGAATCGGAATTCTTCTAGGTATTCGTTTTTGGAAAGGGCGCCTAGCAGCATGTGGTGGATCACCGCATCGTGAAGTTCGACTATGGCTCGGTGTTCGAGCGCGGCGCGATAGATTGGCGCGTGGAGGCTGTTGTTGCCAATTTGATAGATGACTCTGTCGAATTCGCGGGCACGAGCCGCCTGGTCTGGGCGGAGCAGCTCGACCGGCCCATGTTTCGCCAGCTCGGAGCCGATGCGATGGCTGTATTCCGCGACTCCGCTGGGTGCCGGGGGCAGTGGCGACACGATCGCAGTCGCCGGGAACGAAGGGCTCACGCGGGATAAACCCGCTTGCCGAAAATAGCTGTGCCGACGCGAACGTACGTTGCGCCCTCATCGATGGCAACCTCAAGATCACTGCTCATGCCCATCGAGAGTTCGGCTAGGCCGTGGAATTCAGCGAGTTTCCGCAGACGACGGAAGTATGGCCGCGCCTCTTCAGGATCTTCCGACCATGGCGGCATCATCATCAGCCCTTTGAGCGCGAGGTTGGGGGCGTCGTTCACAAACTGTTTTAGAGGCTCGATCGATTCGGCGTCGATGCCGGACTTCGATTCCTCGCCGGATAGTTTGACTTCGAGAAAAACGTCGAGCTGCTGCCCGGCGTCGTTGAGGCGCTTGGCGAGTTTGAGACTATCGACGGTATGCACCGTGTCGAAGAGTTCCGCCGCCGGCTTTGACTTGTTGCTTTGAAGCTTGCCGATCATGTGGAAGCAGGCCCCGGGCAGAGTGGGCAAGTGAGCCGATTTTGCCTGAAATTCTTGGACGTAATTCTCACCGAAGTCGCGCTGCCCGGCCTCGTAGGCGGCGACGATGTCAGCGGCGGGTTTGATTTTCGATACGGCCAGCAGAGTAATTTGATCGGGGTCACGGCCGGCGCGTTTGGCGGCCCTCGCAATTCGTTCGCGCACCAACGCGATTCGCTGAGCGATCACCCAACTATCTTAGTTTGGCGGCCAGCGAATAAAATAGAAGCTTGACTGAACGCGTCATGGCACTCGACTGGGGCACGCGTCGCATTGGTATCGCGGTCAGTGACGAACTTGGCGTATCTCGGAACGGCTTGCCTACACTGGAACGCACGAATATTCGGTCGGACCTCGATTTCCTCGCGGGGCTCGTTCGCGAGCGTCAGATCGGTCGGGTCGTCGTCGGTCGGCCACTCAATATGGATGGCAGCGTGGGCAAGTCCGCCAATCTTGCTCACCGTTTTGCGCGACGACTCGCAAAACACGCGGTCGTGGAGGTCGAAATGTGGGACGAGCGCCTCACAAGTTGGGAAGCTGAGTCGCAATTCGAATCAGCCTCGCGAACTCCGGGCCTGATTGACCAAGCCGCCGCGATCCTCTTACTGGAAAGTTATCTTGACGCGCAAAATTCATAAATTTGGGATCGCCATTTACTGCGCTGTCTTACTGGGCTGTGGGGGCGATGCTGTTGATTTCGAAACGTTCCCCGAGCCCGTAATTGTCGAGATCGATCGCGGTCTGACGTCACAGCAAATCGCGGAAACACTGCAGGCGGCGGGGGTCATCAAATCGAAATGGGCCTTTCTTGCAGAGCGCGCCTTCGATCGCGAAGCCACGTTGATGGCGGGCGAGTACGAGTTTGAACGGCCTGTCACGTCGGCCGAGGCGTTCGGAATCCTTGCAAACGGTCGCGTCAAGCTGTACCCGGTTACGATTCCGGAAGGGTACAACCGTTTCGAAGTTGCCGACAAGGTGGCGGAGGCAGGCCTAGCGTCACGAGAAGAGTTCTTGCGGATGACGGCCGATCCGACGGCTGTGAAAGACATCCTGCCGGAAGCGCAAACGCTTGAGGGCTGCCTGTTTCCTGAAACCTACAATCTTGCCCGAACATCAACAGCCGAGGATCTACTCGACGCCATGCTGGCGCGGTTTCGCGAGGTGCTCGCGACGGCACGCAATGATCGCACGAGCAACCTGTCGGATTGGGAGACTCTGATCATCGCGTCGATGGTCGAGAAGGAAACGGGAGTTGCGTCGGAGCACGAACTGGTTTCGTCGGTCTTTCACAACCGTCTGCGCAAGAAAATGTTGATTCAATGTGACCCCACGATAATTTACGGGTTGCTTCTCGAGGGGCGATATCGAGGCAAGATTTATGCTTCAGACCTAGAGAATCCGCACCCGTATAACACTTACATTCACGCCGGCTTGCCTCCGAGCCCGATTGCGAACCCCGGGAAAGGCGCGCTCACGGCCGCGTTTCATCCGGCGGAAACGGACTATATTTTCTTCGTCGCGACGTCGGCCGACGCAAAAGATCATCTCTTCTCAACGACGATGAGAGCGCATCAAAAAGGCGTCGACGCCTTGCGCCGCAGCGAAAGCTCTCGCTAGCCCAATGAGCGCAAAGCCGGCCGCAACGATAAAGGGTGTCGTCTTGGAATACCTGGCTAGGAAGAGCCCAAAGTGCGTCGACGAGGCGGAGTTCAACGCGATCCGCCGCGAGGTCGTTGCCACATTGAATAGGGACCGCGCGCCATCGGACGCTTACCTTATGGACATTCTGCTGAATACCGAGGTTGAGGTTGACCGCGGTCTGGGCGGGATACCAGTCGATCTGCGCGACAAGGTTCGATCCCGGAACCCCGAGCAAGCGAAAGCGTCGTTGCTGGAGATGGCAAAGGCTTACGCGGATGCTGACGACGGCATCCGAGCCGAGGATGCGCGTCGCGCTGTGCGTCGAGCAAAAGACCGAATCCGGTTATTGCTTTCAGGCAAGCTGTCGCCCGAAAAGCGCCAGGCGAAGGAAGAGATGCTCGAGTGGATGTTGGTCTGGCTGGAGAACCCGTTGGTCTTTGAGTCGTGGATCGAGGTCCGCCTGCGGGCGACGAGCGACGGTCGCGACGAGGCGATTTCGGGCCTCACTCAGTAGAACTACCTACGCCGCCTCAAGGTTTAGATATAGGACCATCGACGGATTGTGCCTATTCAATTTAGCCGGGATAATGGCCGAAACGGCCGATCCGTTTAATACAAGGGGTGGATTCGATTGGCCGCGCCAGAGTTTGTTGATTACTACGAATTGCTGATGATCAGCCCAAGGGCTGATCGCGCCATGATCGAATGGTCGGTTCGACTCATGCTCAGGCGATACGGCTCTGAGAATAAGGCCACTGGCGATGTCGAAAAGTACAGCTCAGTTCAGCAAGCTTTTCGAACTTTGGCGGATCCCGAGAAGAGGGCGGAATACGACGAGGAGTATGGGCTAGACACAGAGTCAACTCCGTCGGAGGATACTGCCGACAATTCTAAGAACGGCCACGCTGCGAAGCCAAGCGCTCTATCGCTTCTCAAGCCCGCGCCGCTGCGATCTTCTGTTACGAGAGAGCATGTTTTATCGCAACAACAGATTAGGCAGGGGATTGTTAGCGTCGTATATGATGCGATGGTCCATCGATCACGCAACCCTGAGCTGGGGCGGGCGGAAATTGCACGGGCGCTGGGGCGAAATAACGATGAGCTTGAGTTCGCGTTGTGGCTCCTTCGAGAAGAGCAGCTAATCCGAACGACGCCGAACGGAGCATATTCAGTCACCGCCAAAGGCGTGCAGTGGGAGGAAGGTGGCGGTGTTCCGAACCTGTCCGCGGACGAGCTGGACGATGGTGGCGCTGCGCAAAGCCATAAAGAGGGCGCGAAGTCGGACATGCCGCTGCCAAAAGATACGGTCAGCCGGGCTTAGCGCGGTACAGCGCACATTTGGCCGAGTGCCTAGCGGCCCTGCCAGACGGGATCGCGCTTTTCGAGAAACGCGCACATTCCCTCTTGGGCGTCGCCCGCAACGGCGTTCTTGCTCATGACCTCTTTGGTGTAGGCGTAGGCCTTCGCTTGGTCGAGATCAATCTGCGAGTAGAACGCTTGCTTACCAATGCCAACCGTCAACGAACTGGCACTTGCGATTTGCAGCGCTAGCGATTGCGCTTCAGCGGATAGCTCCACGCTAGGCACG
Organism: Bryobacterales bacterium; assembly: GCA_965247305.1. Classification (GTDB taxonomy): domain Bacteria; phylum Acidobacteriota; class Terriglobia; order Bryobacterales; family UBA6623; genus CATQHP01. The sequence goes on from OZ252030.1 coordinate 2,864,383, forward strand.
ACGCGGTTCACGAGCCCCCACTCGGCTGCGGTTTTGGCGTCGATCGCACGACCGGTCATTAGCATCTCGAGTGCCCGCTTGCGTCCGATGGCGCGACTGAGCGCCACCATTGGCGTGCTACAGAAGAGGCCGAGCTTGACGCCTGGTGTGGCGAAACGGGAGTCTTCAGACGCAACGACGAGATCGCAGGTGGCGACAAGTTGGCATCCGGCGGCCGTCGCGAGCCCGTCAACCTGAGCGATGACCGGCTGCGGCACATTTTGAATCGCGGTCATCAGATTGGTGCATAGCTCGAATACATGGCGGTAGTGGGCCAGGTCAGCGCCGACCATTTCCCGCAAGTCATGCCCGGCGCTAAAGACCGGCCCTTCGGCCGCCATAACGATGGCGTGGACGTCGCGATCGGCGCCCAAATACTCGAACGCGGCCTGTAATTCGAGCATCGTATCGATCGACAGCGGGTTGCGGCGTTCGGGGTTGGCGAGGGTGATATTTGCGATGGGGCCGTCGCGATCGAGGCGAAGAAATGTCTCGGCCATGGTGAACTCAGCATATCAATCGGTGTATGCTGTTCGGAACCCATGCACCCCATACTCATTTTGTTGATCGCGATGGCTTCGGTCTTCTTGCTGATCATTCGCTTTAAGATCAACGCCTTCGTCGCCCTGATATGTTCAGCGATTTTGATCGGCATCCTTTCGCCAGAAATGGCTCTCGAAGACGTGATCGGAGAGGTCGGCACAGCGTTTGGAGGACTGGTCGGACGTATCGGCGTCGTCATTGCAATGGCTGCCGTGATCGGCCAATGTCTGATGGAAAGCGGCGCGGCGGAAAAAATCACTCGGCGCTTCGTAGCTTGGCTTGGCGAGAAGTACTCGTCGCTGTCGATGGTGATTAGCGGCTATATCCTCTCCATCCCGGTTTTCTACGACACGGTGTTTTATCTGCTGGTACCGCTGGCAAGGTCGATGAGCATGCGGGCCGGCGGGCGTAAATACCTGCTTTACACGCTTGCCATCGGTGCGGGTGGTGTGACGACGCACATCCTTGTACCACCAACACCGGGACCTTTGGCGATGGCCGAGACGCTCAATATCGACGTGGGCCTCGTAATTATCGTTGGAGGACTGGTGGCGATTCCGGCGGCGTTTTCGTCGTGGCTGTTCTCGGTATGGGTCGACCGCAAGATGAATATCCCCATCCGCGAAGCTCCCGGGCTCACTCTGAAAGAACTTGAAGAGGTTGCGAATCGGCCGGAGAGCGAGCTGCCGGGCTTCATGCGCTCGCTTTTGCCGATTGCGCTTCCGCTAGTGCTGATCACCGGGAACACGGTTACGAGTACATTCTTCCCCGATAGTGGCTTGCGACCGATAACCGCGTTTCTTGGCAACCCGAGCTTTGCGCTGATCCTTGCAGCCGCGGCAGCGCTGTGGGTTTTGGCAAGCCACAAAGGCCTGTCGCTTACGCAGCTTGCCAAACCGACCGAGGAAGCGATCAAGAGCGCCGGCTTAATTATTTTGATTACCGCGGGCGGCGGTGCCTTTGGACGCATGTTAGTGAAGGCCGGCGTCGGTGATGTGCTCGGTGGGTGGGCGCAGGATGCGGGGCTATCGCTGATGTTGCTGGGCTTCGGTGTTTCGATGTTGTTCCGAATTGCCCAGGGCTCGGCGACCACCGCGATGATCACGTCGTCAGAGATTGTCGCGCCGCTAATTATTGCGACACCGCCGGATCATCACGCGGTTTACGTTCTAACGGCGATCGGTTCGGGCTCGATTGTCGGCGGATGGATGAACGATTCCGGATTCTGGGTCTTTAAGACGATGACCGGTTTGACTGAGATGGAAACGCTCAAATCAAAGACACCGTCGCTGATCGCTCTGGGCCTAGGGGGACTGATTGCCTCGATGATCGGGGCGGCATTGGTCCCGATGAACTAGCGGGGCGTGGCTAGGGCGATAGATGTGAGTCCACCCTGACCACGGCAGAGTCTATGCTTGGTGCTATACGGTTTGGCTAGATGCCGTTGGTTCCAGCCTGAGGAGTGCTCTATGAATTCGATTGCGATACGGATCGTGCTTTGGTTGATCGTTGTCGGGTCGGTCGCCGTGGCGCAGCACGATGCGCCGAACCCCTATGCCGATGGAGAACAGTGGGGCACTCTTCCCGCCGGCAGAACTTGGGGATCAACGAGTGGGATCTACCCGCATCGTGATCGCCAAGGTAAGTTCACTGGAAATATTTGGGTATTCGAGCGCTGCGCCAAGGGCTCGTGCCTTGAAAGCGATCTCGATCCGATTCTGCTCTTTGACCCGACCGGCAAGTTGATTCGCAGCTTCGGGTCTGGGATGTTTGTCTGGCCGCACGGCATCTACGCCGATCATCAAGGCAATCTCTGGGTGGCGGACGCGGTTCACACCGACTGTAAGCCGGGCGTAGGAAATGGGAAGGGCCATCAGGTTCACAAGTTCAGTCCTATGGGCGAGTTGTTGATGAGCCTTGGCACGAAGGGTGTTGAAGGCGGGGGCGAGGATAAGTTCCGTTGCCCCTCGGACGTCGTGGTCTCGCGGAACGGCGATATTTTTGTAAACGACGGGCACAACCACGGGCACGGCGGCAGTAATCGGCTGGTCAAATTTTCGTCCGACGGCAAGTTCATTGCAGCTTGGGGGCATCACGGTACGGGACCGCGTGAATTTCAGGGCCTTCACGCACTCGCGATCGACTCCCAAGGGCGACTTTTCATTGGTGATCGCGCCAACCAAAGAATTCAAATTTTAGATCAGAGTGGAAACCACATCGCGACCTGGAGGCAGTTCGGGTCACCGAGCGGAATTTTTATTGACGAGGACGACACGATTTATGTCGCTGATTCCGATTCTGGTTTTGATCCCGAATCAACAGGTAACCCGCGAAACCCAGAATTTCAGCGGGGCATCTACATTGGCAGTGCCCGCGACGGCAAGGTCACAGCGTTTATTCCAGACCCCGCGCCTGATCTGAGTAGGGTAACGAGTGGTGCTGAGGGAGTCGCGATGTCGGGCGGGTCGGTCTTCGGTGCCCAAGTTGGCGGTTCTCGAGGGGTATTGCGCTATTCGGCCGCCCGCTGAACAGCTTGCGGCCGCGACTGTAGTAGACCCATGAGCCGTCGCACTTTTCTGAAATCGCTTTCAGCCGGCGCCGCGATGGGGTCGGCCGCACGAGCTCAGGCCAACCGGCCGAATATCGTTAGGATTATGGCCGACGACCTGGGGTATGGCGACTTGGGATGCTACGGTCAGACGAAAATTCGCACGCCGAACATTGACCGACTAGCCGCGGAAGGCATGCGGTTCACCGACGCGTACGCCGGCTCAACAGTTTGCGCGCCTTCACGCTGCGCGTTGATGACCGGCTTCCACAACGGGCACGGACGCCTGCGCGACAACATTCCCCATGGGGTATTTCTACGCCCTGACGATTTCACCGTCGCCGAACTGCTCAAGCAAACCGGGTATCAAACCGGCGGGTTTGGCAAGTGGAGTTTGGGGAATCCCGGTTCATGGGGGATTCCGCGCTATCAGGGATTCGATACTTATTTTGGCCACCTCAATCAAGATCAAGCGCATCAGTATTACCCGGACTATTTGTGGGACGACGATCGCATCATGTTGCTGATGGAAAACCGTGAAGACCAGCACAACCAATACGCGGCCGACCTGCTTGCCGACCGGGCAGTGCAGTTCATCGATGACAATCGCGAACGCCCGTTTTTTCTATACTTCCCGACGACGCTGCCTCATTTTTCGGACTTCACAGAGGGACCCGACAAGTTGATCGTGCCGACCGATGCGCCCTACACCGCCGAAGACTGGCCACAACTGGAGAAAAACTACGCCGCGATGATCACACGCCTTGATGATCAGGTAGGACGAATTGTAGAGCGACTGCGCGAGCACGGGCTTGAGCAGAACACCGTTATCTTTTTTACTAGCGACAACGGCCCTTGGGGCGGGCACGATGTCGACTTTTTCAAGAGCGGTGGGCCTTTTCGCGGCAAGAAGCGCGACGTATACGAGGGCGGAATTCGGATACCGCTAATTGCTCGCTGGAAGGGTCGAATCAAACCTGGGACGGAAAGTGATCACGTCTGTGCGTTCTGGGATTTCATGCCAACGGCGGCAGAGTTAGCAGGCTTGCCCGCGCCTGAATCGACCGATGGAATTTCGTTTGTTCCAGAATTGATGGGTAAGCCGCAAAAGGAGCACGACTACCTGTACTGGGACTACGGACATACTCGCGGCAACTACATGCAGGCTGTCCGCCAAGGAAATTGGAAGGCGGTTCGCAACGGCCCAGATGGCGCGATAGAGCTATATGATTTGCAGGCGGACCCGGCAGAGGCGAGCGATGTTGTTTCTAAACACCCGGCGATTGCTCGACGTATAAGCGAGATCATGCTGGAGGCCGTTGTGTCCTCGGTGGACTACCCGGTGAAGCGCGAATAGGACTTCGCGGGGCCGAAATTTTCGCTCGGTCCGCCGTCAATTTGCCAGGTGGCCGGTGGTAATCTAAAGCATTTTCAGGAATGGGATAGACTGCTTGCCGCAGCACCAAGCCCGCGAAAATCGGAGGCGCGACTGGAAAGGAGTGCGGTGGCGAAGCAGCTTTCTGGAATACGCTGAGCTAGGTCCTGCTGATCATTCCTCAACAGGTCCCAACTCAACTTTCCCAGCTAACCATTCGCCACCGCACTCCTTTACAGTCGGTGCGCCAGGATAAGCCTGGTGGATCTAGTTGAATGAAAGGAGTTGACCATGGGAATGGTTCGTTCACCCGTGTAGCCGACCCGGCGTTCGTGGGGGGGAACCGCCGCGGGCGAAGCCCGAGAAGGCAAACACGTGAGCCGTAACGAAAGTGAATCGCAGATAGGCCTCGTTAAGGAAGTTGAGAGTGGCCAAGCCGCCGACTAGGGGGAAGCCTGCAACCGTCGGTGAAGCAGCGAACATCTGCAGCCGGTGGACTCTCCGGGGTAGATGCGGACAGCGCGCCTCGAAAGATCCATCGAGGAACCTTGTGTTGAGAGAGATACGGAGGCCCGCATGGGCAAGTGAGCCGATCGGAAACGAACGGTTCGCCACCCGGCGCGGGGAAAGCACAACCAGCGCAGGGGCCGGTGCGGGAGTCGGAGGGGCGCATAGTAGCGACGAAGCTCGGTAATGCGAGTGGAGCGAAGGCCCCCTGGCGCTTTAATGCTGACGGAGTCAGACAAGCATGCTAATTGCGACAGAAGGGAGAGCCGTTTATGTTCAAAAGATTCCACTTGCTAGCCCGGCGATGCCGGAGAAACTCTCTCGATTGAGACAGAAGCTGGGCCAAAAGGCCAAGCAGCGGTGTCCGCTGCTGCGCATGCCTGAGGCGAGAGCTTGTTGGAGAGCCGGATGCGGGAAATCCGCAAGTCCGGTTCGATGAGGGGGGAGGTTAAGCCCGCTTGCGGGACCCTCCCCTACTCTACCGCCTCCGAATTGCACGGGCTTGGTGCTGGGGCAAGCGGTCTATGCCATTCCTGAAAATCGACCCACTAGCGACAGGACCACCGTGAGCAACACGCTAGTGACGATGCACGTGACAATCGGAAAGTACGCCGTCGTCCATTGCCGCGATAGACGACGTCTCCGGGCAATCTTCCCAGCTTCGCTAAGCCAACGTAGATCAGTAGCCAGCCGACATTCATCAAGCGGTCAGATACGGCCGGACGAACTCAAGCGTCCGTTTGAGCGATTCCTTTGCGTGGTCGTCGAGCTCGCGGGCGTTCGGGCTGCGGACTTTCCAGTTCGGAAAGACGCCGCGTAAGTGCAGAACGTAAGCGAGCGCCGGCAAACCGAGTGCGCTGACCTCGGTCACAAACAGCAGTACTTTCGAAAACATGTCGATCGATTCGTTTCGGTGCCCGGCGTGCCAGAGTTCCCAGACGCGGACGTAGAGGTCAACCCACGGCACCGCAGGCATACTGCCGGCCGAGCCACGCGCCATCTCGTCGATCAGTGTGCGGCCGTGGCCTCCGGTGAATGGGATCGGCTTATTTTTTGCCTTCACGTCTTGAAATTCGGTGATGCGGCTGAGGGTGTGACCGGCTTCGTCCTTCACGAAATAAAGGTTCGGGATTTCGCTTGTCAGCTTCACCACGAAGTCCATGCTCATGTTGCCGATTGCTTGCATGAACATCGGTAGCGGACAAGCGGCGGCGACTTGGCGGTAATAGTCCTCGATCGCGTCAAGATCGAACTCCCGCTGGTCGGGCTTTCGCGGCGGCAGGGCGATGATCCCGTCCGGCCCGATTTTTTTGGCGTGCCGGGCATACTCCAGCGCCTTCTCGGTGTTCTCCGCCTGAACTCCGATGACGACTTTCGGCTTAAGCCCTTTCGAACTCTTGACGATCGTCTCCGCACCCTCGATGCGTTCGTCGAACGTCAACAATGCGTACTCACTGGCGAGCTGGGGCCAGACGATGCCGTGCGCGCCGGTGCGGCCGACGAATCGCACTTCCTTGGCAAGCGTCGCCATATCAACCCCGTCGTCGTCGCCGTACGGGGTGGTAACGATCGGGAAAATACCGCGAAAGCCGTCGGGGCCCGCCGCCCCAAGCCGCCGCGCCGCGAACAACGCCGCGGGCGCGGCCAAGAACGAACGGCGCGAGAGACTAAGCTGTGCTGCTGCCGGCATGTTTGCGTACCATCTCCTCAGTGATATCGGTGCCGAAGCCAGGTTTGTCTTTCGGGTAGTAGAAGCCGTCCTTAAATGGCGAGGACATCGCCAGCATTAAATCGGTGGCGTCGTCGCCGGTGCCGAAGCTCTCAGCCAATGGCGCGTCGGCGGTCAAGACGATTGCCATGCCGTACAAACTGCTACCTCGATGGGGAATGATCGGCAGGCCGCGATCGGCCCCCATCTCCGCGATCTTTCGGAGCGCAGTCACGCCGCCGCACCAACTGACGTCGGGCTGCAAAATCTCCGTCGCGCGGTGATGCAGCAGCATCTGATAGCCGTACTGCGTATATTCATGTTCGCCGCTGACGATCATGGTGCTGTCGATTTCGTTGATCAGCCGCTCATAGCCAAGTATGTTGTCGGCTGACAACGGCTCTTCAATGAAATACAGATTAACCGCTTCGAGCCGCCGTGCCATCTCGATGGTGTACTTCTCGTCGTTCCATTTGGTGCCGCAATCGATCATCAGCGTGCGGTCGGCGCTGATCGTTTCTCGCGCCTCCCTTAGCCGATCCACGGTTCGCTGCATTCCTGCCTTGCCTTGCAGTACTCCATCTCGAATGCCCGTCTTGAAATATTCGAACCCCAATTCGAGCCCGACTGTGAAGTCTGAATTGGTGATGTAAGCCGGCACTTTTTCTTTGTGCGTGCCGCCGAGTAACTGGTAGACAGGTTGCTCGGCGTATTTTCCGACGATGTCCCAGAGGGCGTTGTCGACGCCGCTTAGCGCCATCACAAACACACCGCGGCGGCCGTAGAGTCCAGATGACGTGTACATCTGGTCCCACAGAAGTTCAACGTTGAGGGGATTGGTGCCGACTAATAGATGACTCAGGTGCCCGTGAATGATTTCAGCCGCGACGCCGCCACCGCCACCGAATCCGTAGCCGGTGATGCCCTGATTGGTTTTGATGACGACGATCATTGCGCTCGCGAGTTGCGAGAAGGGTCCCGAATAGAACCAGCGAGCGGGGTCGAAGTCGCCCTTGAATTGGGGCAATCGTCCTTGGTTGCTGCGCGACCAAAGCTTGACCGGAATGCACTCGACGGAGGTGATCCGTAGCTTGCCTTTGGTCTGCGGAAAGGCTGGCGCGGGCATTAGCGCCGCGGCTGACAAGCCGGTAAGAAAGGTGCGTCTGCTAGTCATAAACGGCCACCAGTCTATCACCACCTCCCGCCGTGCCAACCCCCATAAAATGACCCGCGCAATTTTAACCCCCGGCCTGGTAAACTCAACTCGAAGCGCCCGGCTGGACCGCGAGTCCAACAGCGCTCGAATTCGACGACTACGAAGGAGTACTCATGAGTCAATTCTCACGAAGAGAAGTTCTGCTCACCGGCGCCGCGATGGCAGCCGCCGGCACTGCGTCGGCAGCGGCTCTCGCCGTCGGCGACACAGCCCCCGATTTCACGCTGCCGGGCACCAATGGCAAAGACGCCATGTTGTCCTCCTACAAGGGGAATAACAACGTCGTCTTGGCGTTCTTTCCCAAAGCTTTCACAGGTGGTTGAACGCGTGAAATGACGGGGTACCAGGCTGGTATCTCAAAATTCACCGACAGCGATTCAGTCGTATTCGGCATCAGCACCGACCCGCTGCAGCGCAACAAAGACTTCGCCGAATCGCTCAACCTTGAGTTTGCGCTCTTGAGCGACGAAGACGGTGCTGTCTCAAAGAAATTCGGCATTTACAACGCCGAGCGGAACATGTCGGGCCGCACCACGTTTGTGGTCGACAAGAACGGCAAGATCGCACACGTCGAAGCAGGCGGAGACGCGATCGACCCGATGGGCGCCGCCAGCGCCTGTAGCAAGCTCTAGTTCAGCGAGACGCGCCGCCGATCCGTCGGCAAACATCACTAGTCTTCCACAGCGATACTGTGATGACACGGGGCGGGTGCGACTCGCTCCCGAGTTAAGAATCAGAGGCGTGGACGGAAGTCCTCGCTTTCTTTCATACGAACTGGTGGTCACTTCGACGTGCGCCACACGAACTTCAAGCTCGATCTAGATCATTCTCAAAATCACCATAGACCGCCAGTCGTGGAGCGCGCGCGCCTCTGGCGGGCCACATCGACCTCCGGGTCGACGTTCTTTCTTCCCCGCGAGCCCTTCTCGATCTGTGCCGTGCCGGTCTACACATTCGCTGAAACTGCCCTAAGTGCCACCATCGGCAAAGGCCCGTTATCATGAAAACGTACCGGGATCGCGATCGTCGCTTGACGACGTCATCGACGCCTACGAAAAGGATTTCGACCGGACACTGCTCCGCGAGCAACTTCGAAAGACTCCCGACGAACGACTGCGCGAGTTAGCCGAACTCGAGCGATTCGCGTCAAAGCTTCAGAGGGGCGTCAAGCGAGCGGCTCGTTGACCGATTTCGAGGGCATTCTCAAGGCGCTCCACCAAAACGGAGTTCGATTTATCCCGGTGGGTGGCTTGGCCGCCCGCGCGCAAGGCGCGGCCCGCGGATCCCTAGGTAAACGTCCACAGTTGGTAATCGAACGGGCCGACAAGTCTTCCACAGAGATACTGTGATGACACCGGGCCGGTGCGACTCGCTCCCGAGTTAAGAATCAGAGGCGAGGACGGAAGTCCTCGCTTTCTTTCGCCCAAACTGGCGGCCACTTCGACGTGCGCCGCACGAACTTCTCGCTCGATCTAGAGCATTTTCACAATGACTGTAGATCTATTTTTGACGAAGCTCCGCAATTCATAGCCGAAGCATCGTGGCGCGCGCCTCCTCCTCTGGCGGGCCACGTCGACCTCCGGGTCGACGTTCCTTCTTCCCCGCGAGCCCTTCTCAATCTGTGCCGTGCCAGTCTAAACTTTAGATGAAACTGCTCTAGTTTGATGTCGCCGAATCCTTACGGAAGGATTTGGGACGCGCCCACACCGGGCCCGAGCGAAGGTTGCGGCGGTACAATCGACTCATCTTGATCGGCCGAATCATCAGCCACTACAAGATCCTAGAGAAACTAGGTGAAGGCGGGATGGGCGTCGTCTACAAGGCCGAAGACACCAAGCTCAAGCGCCAGGTCGCGCTAAAGTTCCTCCCCGCCCACCTGCTAGGCGACGACGAAGTCAAAGCCCGCTTTGAGCGCGAGGCCCAAGCCGCAGCGGCCCTCGACCACCCCAACATCTGTACCGTCTACGAAATCGATCAGGCCGAGGACCAAACTTTCCTGGCGATGGCCTTCCTCAAGGGTCAAACCCTCGAGGAGCACATCGCCGAAGGCCCGATGCCTCTCGACAAAGCGCTCGACATCGCCCGCCAAGTCGCCGAAGGCCTCAGCGCCGCCCACGCCGAAAACATCGTCCATCGAGACATCAAGCCCGCCAACATCCTCGTCTCGCCCGAAGGCCGAGCCACCATCATGGACTTCGGCCTTGCCCGCCTAACCGAGGCCTCGCGTCTCACCAAGCGCGAGGCCACGATGGGCACGGTCGCCTACATGAGCCCCGAGCAAGCCGAGGGCGGCGAGGTCGACAACCGCACGGACCTTTGGGCGCTGGGAGTCGTGCTGTACGAAATGGTCGCCGGCCAACGCCCATTCACTGGCCAGTACGATCAAGCTCTCTTCTACGAGATCGTCAACCAAGAACACGAACCGCTAACATCCATCCGGGCCGGTTTGCCGATGGAACTCGAATTCATCGTTGGCAAGTGCATGGCGAAGTCGGCGGACGACCGCTACTCAGCGGGAAGCGACATCGTCACCGACCTAAGAACCCTATCCGCGAAACTAAAGTCCGGCCGCTCCACAATCCTATCCACCCAAATCAACGCCAGGCAAAAAGCAAACGCAGACCCGAACCCGATATGGGCGCAGCGTGCTGCGCCCGCGAACTCATCACCGATCGTTCCATCCGCCAAAGGCAACCTCCGCCTATACAAATCCCTACTAGCGGTCACCACCCTATTCGCGCTAACCACAACCTTCCTATACCTCAATCAATCAGCCCCACCAGCCCTCCTACGCCGATTTGCCTTCACGCCGCGTGAGGCTGTGGATACCGACCGCACACGCTCCGGCGTCGCCATCTCGCCCAACGGCAAGCACATCGCTTACACGACCGCGGACGCCGAGGGCACACTCTGGATTCAGGACCTCGATCAGTCCCAGCCGCGGAAGTTGGAAGGCACCGAGAGGGCCTATCTACCGTTCTGGTCGCCCGACAGCAATTTCATCGGGTTTGCCGCCGGCGGGGAACTCAACAAGATCTCGGTCGAGGGCGGTCTCAGCATCCGCCTGTGTCCACTTCCCTCCAGTTTATTTGCGGGTGGAGCTTGGAGCCCCGGCGGCGAGTCCATCGTGTTAGGCTCCGGCAGCTACGAAATCTATGAAGTTCCCGCCCGCGGAGGCGACGCCGATCTGCTGATCTCTCCCGAGCCGTCCGATTCTTCGTCTGGAGGGCCGACCGGTATCTTGGCGCGGCCGCACTTCTTGCCGCACAAAGCTGGGGAGCGTGTCCTGGTATACACATTCGGGCCGGCTGGTCAGCGGACCCTGATCGTCGATGATCTTGAGAGCGGCCGGCGAGAAATCTTGGGGCCGGGTACACATCCGTTCTATTCCCCCAGCGGCCATCTGATCTATCAGTCGGAATTGAGTACTTTCGAATTGTGGGCGCTGCCCTATTCTTTGGACACGTTGCAGGCCACGGGCGAGGCGTTTCCCGTTGTGCAGGACAGCCGAGGCCCAACGGTTGCGGCTGATCGAACGCTGGTCTACCTCGACGGCTGACGTTTGATGAGTCGCTGGACATGCACCCGCAATGGTCGCCGTCCGGGCGCGAAATCACGTTTCATTCGAGCCGTGGGGAAAGCTATGACATCTTCGAGCGAGCGGCGGACGGGACCGGCGAGGCGAAGTTACTTGTCGGCGCGGGAGGCAATCAGCGTCCCTACGGCTGGTCTCCCGACGGGGACTATTTGGTCTACACGTCGACAAAAGGAGGAGCCTACGACATCTGGTATCTGAAGCGCAAAGGCAACGGAGAGGACTTCGAGTCAATCGCGTTCATGGCTACACCATTCTTCGAGAATGCGCCGAACCTTTCGCCGGACGGCCGTTTCCTGGCCTACTGTTCCAACGCCTCGGGAGTCATCCAGGTATATGTGCGTCCGTTTCCTTCGGGTGACGGTCAATGGCAAGTTTCAGGAAGAGGCGGTTGCCAGCCGCGCTGCAGCCGGGACGGCAAGGAGTTGTTCTACGTAGAGGGCGACACGCTGATGGCGGTCGAGGTGACGGACTCGCCGTCGTTTGCGCCGCTTTCGACCACAGCCCTTTTCTCGGACCCAGGTCTTTCCGCGACATCCCCCAATTCCGTCACCTACGACGTCGCGGCCGACGGGCGCTTCGTGCTTACGGACTCGGTGGAGGGCGCGGATCGCGAGCTGCCACGTATCCGCGTCGTCCAGAACTGGTACGAAGAGTTCCGCGACCGCGAACCCGGCCAGTAGAGTTCGTGGCGCGCGCCTCCCGGCGGGCAGCGTCGACCTCCAGGTCGACGTTCTTCAACCACCGCGCCGGACGGCCAGGCCCAACCGCCAGCAATCGCGATTTGCGGGGATCAGGCATTCTCGAGGGTACCTACTCCACGTACCGAACGGTGGATTCCGCCGATGTTCGCTAAAGAACGTCGGCACGAATGCCGACGCCGCCCTCCTGGAGCTGCGCGCCACGACTAAGAGTCGGACACGTCTTGATATGCGCTCGACCAGCGGTAATCTTCCGGGGCGCTCACCAAGCCCGCTCGAACCGGATTATTCTCGATGTAATCCCTAATCCGTTCATACTCCCGAACATCACGAACCCAATGGTCATAACTCTCCGACTGCCAAAACGGTTGCCCGCTCCTGCCAAGCACCTTGTTCGCTGCACGAGCGGAGTAGCCCTTGATCGTTTTCAGAAATTGCGGTGGATCGACTCGAGGTGTCGCGAGCATGTGAACGTGATTCGGCATGACGACATAACCGCCGAGTGCATAGAAATCCAGTTCATCGGCGCAGAATACTATCGAGTCCACGACGATCCGGGCAATCTCTGGTTGCTTCAGAGATAGGGGGCCTGTACGGGTGGTATCGAGAAAACGATCCATCCAAATGAAGGCTTTACCCGAATTCAGCTTGCCGGGTGGAGGGTAGAGCGCATGGGGAAGGCTGCCATGCAAGTGCCAGGTGAGAAACAACGCCCGGCCGTCCGGATACTGGTGAGGCAGACGACGCCGATGGGTTTTCACTTTGTCGAGAGAACCCTATCACAACCGAGACACCTCCTGCAGTAAGCTGCTCTCGAGTACAAGTGTTCGTGGCGCGCGCCTCCAGGCGGGCAGCTTCGACCTCCAGGTCGAAGTTCTTCAACTCTCGCGCGAGACGGCCAGTTCCGAGGCAATCGGGGACACCCTTCTAGAGGCCGTACCGGGGTTTTGAAATTTCTTTTCCGTGTGAAATCAACAGCCTAGCGATCCGGATTGCCGAAAACAGTACACCCGAGCCTTACACTATACGGGGAGGATGCGGACAGCCAAACAAGGAGGCTCGAAATCTGAAGTAAATCCTGCCAAATCCGGCCTCGGATTGAGTTCGCCGAGCACGCAAGGATCTCTTCGCCCTGGTACTCGAATTTGGCGGAAAACACGCCAAATCCTGCCAAATCCGGGCATTTCCGGACATTTTCAAGGGAGGCTCTGCCTATGGACAGATATCACGCAATCGGGAACACGCATGGCAAGCGGTCGTATTGACCTAGCTGGCGGAGTTTGAAAATCAGTAACGGCAATCCTGGCGCGACGTGCAATGCGGGCCGTTTGAGCCGCCAGCCCCGGGGTTCGGATTCGGCCGCCAGGGCGCTACCAAACGCCCTCAAACAACCCAGCCGCCCCTTGGCCGCCGCCAACGCACATCGTCACCACGCCGTATTTCGCTTTGCGGCGCTGCATCTCGTTTGCCAACGTGCCAACCATGCGCGAGCCGGTCATTCCAAACGGGTGCCCGATCGAAATCGAACCGCCGTTGACGTTGAGCGTCTGGTTCGGGATTCCGAGCCGGTCGCGGCAGTAAACCACCTGCACCGCGAACGCCTCGTTGAGTTCCCAGACGTCGATGTCGTCCATCGTGAGGCCGTTATTCTTGAGCAACTTTGGAACCGCGAACACCGGACCGATACCCATCTCGTCGGGCTCACAGCCGCTCGTGACGAATCCGCGAAACACAAGCTTGTAAGGGATGTTCAGTTCTTCGGCGCGCTTGCGCGACATCACCAGCGTGGCGGAGGCACCGTCGGACAACTGCGACGAGTTGCCGGCTGTGACTGATCCCTCGCCCGAGTCCGGATCAAAGTACGGCTTCAGCGAAGCCAACCCTTCGATCGTCGTGCTGGGGCGGTTGCACTCGTCGCCAGAAAGTGTTGCTTGCTCTTCGCTGGCAATTTTCTTGGTAGCTTTGTCGATGATTCCGCGGGTCACATCCATTGGCGCAAGCTCGCCGGCGAAAAAGCCTTCGCTCTGAGCCCGTGCGGTGCGCTGCTGACTCTGCAGCGAGTACTCATCTTGCGCCTCGCGACTCACTCCGTAGCGCTTGGCAACGACTTCAGCGGTGTCGCCCATCGCCATATACACACCGGGCTTCGATTCCTTCAACTTGGGATTTGGCTGAGCGTCGCGAGTCATCATCGTAATTGACTCCACGCCACCGCCGAAAACGGCCGTCTCGCCCTCGGTCATCACTTGGTGAGCGGCGATCGCAACGGCCTGCAGACCCGAAGAGCAAAAGCGATTCACGGTTGTGCCGCCGACGGAGGTCGGTAGCCCGGACAACAAAGCCGCAATCCGGGCAATGTTGCTTCCGGCCGGACCATGCGGCTGCCCGCAACCGAGCACGACATCGCCGACCTCGTTTGGGTCAAGGTTCGGCACCTTGTCGAGCACCGCACGAATGCAGTGGGCGGCCTGGTCGTCGGGACGCGTGAGATTCAGCGAGCCGCGAAATGACTTGGCGAGGGGGGTTCTGAGAGATTCAACGATGACGGCTTCTTCCATAGCTAAAGTAGTGTCCCGAAAAGGGGGTGCGCTTGGCAAGAGACCCTCTATTCCTCAGCATGACGGCTGCGTTAAGATGAAGAAACGCGCTCGTAGCTCAGCTGGATAGAGCGTCTGGCTACGGACCAGAAGGCCGGGGGTTCGAATCCTCCCGAGCGCGCCATTTATTTTCAATGACTTACGGCCCTTTCGAGGCCGCTGGACAAACGTACTGTGGGCGATTCTGTACCTGTGGCTGGCGAATTCGTAAGAACTTGAGAGATCGGCCGCTGTTTTGGTCGCGTGAGCCGGAGTCATCCGCTACACGGTCGGGATGGCGGGCGTAAGATGTGCTGCTGAAGCGTCCTCGTCGGTTTCGCGATGGCCGTCACGCGAGGGACGTCGAACAGGGGCGAGGCGACCCATCAGCCAGTGTCTTCGGCTTCAGATTTCAAGCGGCGATCGGTGTCTGATAGAGTCCCCGGCAATGCTCTTCCCAGCGGTAGCGCTTGAGCGTTGCGACATCCTTCCGTTTTGGGACTGGCGTCTGTCCTTCCAATGACGCATGCGCCCGATGAGCATTGTAGAAGTCCTGAAATTCGAACAGTTTCTGTTCCAGGTCGGGCGCGGACCAGAACAGCATCCGATCCAAGCATTCTCGTCGCAGGGTGCCGATCAACCGCTCGACAAACGGATGCGACATCGGAACGTAAGGAACACTCTTGACCTCGGTCACACACAGCACCCGCAGGTTGGCCTGCCATTGGTAGAAGCGGTACAGCGGATCGTTGTCTGAGCTGAGGTACTTCGGCGTCGCATGCCCTCGAGTGGCATGGTTGAACATGCAGCACAAGGCTCTGCCATCCACGATGCCTGCATGGATGCCGAAGCCGACGATCCGCCGCGTGCACTGGTCCATGACCAGCAGCACCCAATGGCTTCGCAAGATCGCTGACTCGCACCGGAACAGGTCGATGCTCCAAAGGCCGTCTTTCGCATGTCCGAGGAAAGTCAGCCATGAGGGGCCACACGAATCTGGTTCCGGCTGGTACCGAACGGCGAGAATGCGCCGAACAACATCTTTATCGATGGGAATGCCGAAGGCCAGGGCGATCTGTTGCGCGATCCGTGGACAACCCCAGGTCGGATTCCGCTGCTTCATGTCAACGACGGCGGCCATGACGTCCTGGGTGGGTCCCTTTGGGCCAGGCTTCTTCGCGACCCCGGCTGAGAAAAGCCGGCGATACTTCCGCTTGGTCAACGCTTGATGGAGCGTCAAGAGCGTCGAGGGTTTCATGACGATCGCAGAACGGATCAACCGGCGAGGACGCATGAGGAGCGCACAGAAACCGGCGACCATGCGATCGGAAGGGCGAAGGTTGGGTGAACGTCTCCGGGAGCGATTGAGGATCAGCATTTGCTGCTTGACGAGCACGGATTCGGCCACCACGGAACGGGCGCCGCCGGGACCGGCGAGTCGGGCCACCGTCGCCAACAGATGCAGAAACAGGACGGCCAGATCGCGCATGGCAAGATCCTAACAATCTCGCGAAATCGAAGAAATGTTCACGGAATTAGCAATTCGCCATGCACACGTCCCACTGCACTGGGAAGACGAAGTAGTCGTCGTCGATCTTGGTGAAGTAGCGCTGCTTCCATTTGCTGCCGTAGGTGAAAACGATGTCCTCTTTCTTGAAGGTGACGAGCGGGTTGGGATTGTCGAAGTCTCCAACGATCACCTCGGGGCGCGCTTTCACGTCTACGAGAATGTTGGCCATGAGCGTGTCTTGCCAGCGGTCGTATACGTTCTTGTGGCAGCTCTCACAGGCTTGCGAGCCGACGAACTCGGGGTGAGATTGGGCGACCGCACTTCCTGCTGTCGAAACGGTTATCGCGACGACCAGGGGTAGCGCATAAATGCAGTGGCGATTTCTACTCATGCAGCTCTTGTGCCTCTCGGTACAGTTTAGGACTTGGCGCCGATCGGCGGTTGGGGAGCGGTTTAGTTCAATGAGCCGGCTGATATAGTTGTGACGCAGTTAGGAGGGATATTTCGACGTGGAGCGCCTACAATCGACTAGCAGCCTCATCGTAAGTCAGAAGAAAGAGTGGGGCGAAATACTCACTAGCTTCGAGACTAAGAACAAGTACGAGATATCGGACTTCGATGGCCACACGATCTACCTGGCCGCGGAAGAGGGCGGGTCGATGCTGATGCGATGGTTCTTGAAGGGACTGCGCCCGTTTACGATGGTCGTCTTGGGCGAGGACGGCCGTGAAGTCTTGCGGGTGACGCGACCATTTCGCTTCTATTTCCACGAGATTGGCGTTGTCGATTCGCAGGGAATTTCGCTGGGGTCGATCGAACGACGATTCGCGGTATTGCGGCGTAAGTACGCGGTGCTTGACCCAACCGGCAAGGAAATCTACCAACTGTTCGGCCCGATCCTGCACCCTTGGACGTTTCGAATCATGAGCGACGAGGCCGAGCAGGGGCAAATCACCAAGAAGTGGAGCGGGCTTTTGAAAGAGGGCTTTACCGACGCGGATAACTTTGGCGTGGTGTACCCCCAGCATTGGGGCGTCAAGCTAAAGGCGCTGTTTCTGGGTGCGGTCTTCCTGATCGACTTTGTTCATTTCGAGAACAAGGGCAGTGGTTGACAGCGTCGTGGCAACGATCGAAAGTTTTGCGAGACGACAATAGTCTTCGCTTGATCGAGGTTCTTGACGTGAGGAGGGTCGCTCGATGATTGCTCAACTTTTGGCCGCCGGTGTGCTGCTCGTGGCGGCGTTTACGCCCGTTGCGATGGCGGAGGAAAAGAGCGATTCCGCGGAGCTGCCGGCGATTTTCAACGAGCCGATCCCGCTCTATAGCAAGGGCCTGGGTACGTTCACGAGGGAAATCTCATCGAACAACGCCGAGGCACAGGCGTACTTCAACCAGGGTTTTCAGATGATGTACGCGTTTGCGAAGCGCGACGCGACGCGCTCATTTCGCGAAGCCCACAAGCGCGATCCGAACTGCGCGATTTGTTTTTGGGGCGAGGCTTGGAGCTGGGGCTCGTACTTGAACGGACCGATGGGCAAGAAAGACGCGCCGCATGCCTACGCGGCAATTCAAAGGGCGATCGAGCTTGCGAACGCTCACGCGAGTCCGCGTGAGCAGGCATTTATAGAGGCGTTGGCGGTTCGCTACGTCGAAGATTTCGATCCCGAAAAACGTCTGGAGCAAGATGAACCGTATGCCGATGCGATGCGCAATCTGGCGGAACGCTTCCCCGAAGATCTTGACGCGGCGACACTCTACGCTGAAGCGCTGTTTGTGATGGAGCCCCGGCGCGGCGAGCGCGATATTCACGACCCCGACGTGAAGCGCATTCACGGCGTGCTCGAAGCCATCCTGCGCAAAGATATTCGCCACCCCGGCGCGTGCCACCTGTATATTCACGCCACGGAATCGACCGTCGACCCCGGTAAGGCTGAAGCCTGCGCCGAGTTCATTGGCAACTCGATTCCGGGCGCGAGCCACATCAACCATATGCCTTCACATACCTGGAATGAGATTGGGCGCTGGTCTGACTCGGTGCGCGCCAACATTCAGGCCTGGCACTCAGACCTCAAGGCGGATGTCGACGAGGGCTTTGCGATTTACCCGTCGCACAATCTGCACATGCTGCTGTTCGCCGCGTCGATGGACGGACAAGGCGCGATCGCGATCCAAGCCGGAAAAGATTACGCCAAGCTCACCGGCAACCCGCTGTACCACCTAACGACTCTGATCCGATTCGGCCGATTCGATGAAGTGGCGGCGATTTCCGAGCGGCCCAAAGGTACGGTGGCGGCGGGCTTTTGGGATTTCGCACAAGGCTATGCGCGGTTGCGGCTTGGCGAAGCTGATTTCGCCGAAGCTCACCTGAACAGACTCGAAGAGTTGCGGTACGAGCCGGCTCAGTTTCGATTTCATCAAGCGTGCGATTTGCTCGGAGTACTTGCCGCAATTCTGAGAGGCGAGATTCGCCGCGAACGAGGCGATCTCGACGGCGCGATACGGTCATTCGAGGTCGCAGTTTCGCTTGACGATGCGTTGGTTTACGACGAACCAGAGCCGCTGCCGTTCGCAGCGCGCCATTGGTTAGGAGCGGCGCTGCTTGAGGTCGAGCGCCATGCCGAGGCGGAGCGCGTCTACCGGCAGGAACTCGTCGATCACCCGCACAATGGCTGGTCGTTGTTTGGCCTGCAGCAGGCGCTTGAAGGCCAGGGCAGGCGCTCTGCTGAAGTGGATGCGGATCTCGAGGAAAGTTGGGCGCGATCAGATACCTGGCTTCGGGCGTCACGGTTTTAATGGGCTGTAGTGGGCAGAGCGAAAGTTCGCGAGCACTGCGTCGTCGTAGCGGTTTGGAAAAAAGTCAATGGCAATAATTGGGCATGTCAACACCTGAAGTGAAAGTCAGGCAGGCAACGGTCGACGATCTCGATCTCGTCGTACCGCTGTTCGACGCTTACCGCCAATTCTATCGGCAGCCGAGCGATACCGAGAGCGCGCGTCGTTTCCTGCTGGATCGTTTCGAGCACAACCAGTCACTGATTTTCCTGGCTGTTGAGGGGGAGCATGCGATCGGCTTTACGCAACTCTATCCCAGTTTCTCGTCAGCTTCGATGGCGCGGATCTTCATCTTGAACGATCTGTTCGTAGCCTCGGATGCTCGAAGCCGCGGTGTTGGGTCGGCACTACTTGAGGCGGCTGCTCAGTACGGACGG
Organism: Bryobacterales bacterium; assembly: GCA_965247305.1. Taxonomy (GTDB): domain Bacteria; phylum Acidobacteriota; class Terriglobia; order Bryobacterales; family UBA6623; genus CATQHP01. The sequence goes on from OZ252030.1 coordinate 2,883,910, forward strand.
CGGGTGGGCGCGATTCGCCTGGCGCTGTCGACCGAGCTCAGCAACACGACGGCGCAAGCTGTCTACGAGAAAATGAGTTGGGAGCGAGATAGCGTTTTTTGCGTCTACCAACTGCCGCTCTAGCCGACTGTCTAAGGGATTCTCGGCTAATCCCGGCCTTCGCCTGCCGACTCGCCGTCGCGCCTCCAAAATGCAGGCCGCTAGGGCGCGACCGTTATCCTAAAGGCGTTCGATGTACACTCCCGATCATTGGGACAAGCTCAAGGAAATTGCCTCCTCGCTGCCAACGGCGCCCGGCGTCTATCAGTACAAGAATGCGCGTGGGAAAGTTATCTACGTCGGCAAGGCGAAGAGTCTCCGCGATCGTGTACGCAGCTATTTTCTAGCGGAAAAACTTGCCGACGCGAAGACTGGTGGCCTGCTGTTCGATGCCCGCGACATCACCTACATTGCTGTCCACAACGAGAAAGAGGCGCTGGCGCTTGAAAACAATCTGATCAAGCAGCACAAGCCGAAGTTTAACGTTCTGCTGCGTGATGACAAAACGTATCCATACATCAAGCTGACCGGCGAAAAGTACCCTCGCGTGTACGTGACGCGGCGTTTAAGAAAAGACGGTTCGTTGTACTTCGGGCCTTACTTCCCTGGCAACCTCGGGCACCGCCTGGTCCACTTTATTCATCGCTATTTCAAAATCCCCTCGTGCCGCATCGACCTGACGCGACACCATCCGCGCGCCTGTTTGGAATTCCACATCCATCGCTGCTGGGGGCCGTGCGTGCAGGGTCTGGTCGAAGACGCCGTCTATGATCGTGCCGTCGAAGACGTCAAAGCCTTCCTCGGTGGTCGCCAAGCCGAGTTGATCAAGGATCTCAAGCGCCGCATGGCCGAGGCTTCGGACCAATTGGAATTCGAAAAGGCGGCGGGCCTGCGCGACCTAATCACCACGGTCGAGGAAATGGCCGAGCGACAGCGTATGGCAGCCGTCGAGGGCCGCGACATTGACATCATTGGCTTCTACGCCGAACCACCACTCGTGGCGGCCAATCTTTTTCACGTGCGTAACGGCCGCGTGGTTGACCGTCGCGAGTTTTTCTGGGAAGACGTTTACGAATTCGATCGGCTGGAATTTCTAAGCACGCTGCTCACGCAAATTTACCTTGACCAGCAGTACGTTCCGTCGCTGGTCCATGTGCCGGAGGAGTTCGAAGACATCGAGGTGCTCGAAGAACTGCTGAGCGAGAAGCGCGGGCGCAAGGTTGAAATTTGCGTTCCGCGGCGAGGCTCGAAGAAGGCCATGCTTGACCTGGTCGGGACCAATGCTCGCCACGGATTCGAGCAGCGATTCCGGATCAAGAAGCCCAGCGCGAAGCAGCTCATTGAGGCCTGGCGCGATGCCTTGAATCTGCCCTTGCCGGAGAAAGGCGAGACGCTCTCGGACCGCATCGAGTGTTTCGATATTTCGCACACCCAGGGGACCGACGTCGTAGCGTCGATGGTGGTCTGGGAAGGTGGCCGCATGAAGAAGGCCAACTACCGAAAATTCATTGTGTCTCGCCAGGCGAACGATGATTTCGGCGCGATGCGTGAGGTCGTTCAGCGTCGCTACGCACGCCTCAAACACGAGAACAAATCGTCCCCCGCCTTGGTGCTCGTCGACGGTGGTTTGGGCCAACTGCATGCCGCCGCCGAAGCGCTTGAAGAATTGGGCTCGGTAACGCAGCCGCTAGCCGCGATCGCCAAGCGTGAAGAGACGATCTATGTTTTCGGTCAAGAGGACGACCCGATTCAATTGGATCGGTTCAACCCGATCCTGCACATGGTCCAACAGATTCGCGACGAAGCGCACCGCTTTGCGATCACGTTTCATCGGCAACGCCGATCGAAGCGCACGGTCACTACGGAGCTGCTGGCGATCCCGGGTATTGGCGAACGCACAGCACAAAAGCTACTCCGGGAGTTTGGCAGCGTCGAGAAGATTCGGGAGTTGTCGCGGGAGCAGCTTGCCACGGTCGTTAGCAGGCCACAGGCTGAAAAACTGCTGGCGCACTTGAAGCAATGAATGATTGGCCGCCGATTTTTCGGAGGTACAATGCCGACAGTCTTTTGCGCTTATGAAGACGATTGTGTCGCTCTTGCCGGTTTTTCTGATTGCGGTCTCGGCCGCATTGGCACAGGGCACGCGACAAGACTGGCCGAGCTACGGCGGCGGATGGAACGCCTGGCGGCACAGCGAACTCGATCAAGTCAACGCCGACAACGTCAAGCAGCTAACGGTCGCTTGGGCGTTTCAGCCGGGCGATCATGCCGAGGGGCTGCAAGCGACGCCGATCGTTCGCGACGGGGTGCTTTATCTCTCCACCTCGAACAATTTGATTTTTGCGATGGACGCCGGTACGGGCGACGTTCGCTGGAAGTACGAATACAATCCCGGCGAGCCTGGCGTGTACCGGCGCCAGAATCGTGGCGTCGCCGTTGGTCACGGGCTGGTGTTCATGGGCACAATCGACAACCGCCTGGTGGCAGTTGATCGCGAGACGGGGAATGAAGTTTGGCGCGTGACAGTGCAAGACCCCAAGCAATGCGGCTGCAATATTACCGGAGCACCGCTGTTGGTGAAGGACAAAGTCGTGGTCGGCGGGACCGGTGGCGACCTGGCGCATCGCGGCCACTTGACGGCGTTTGACGCGAAGACCGGCGACTTCGCCTGGCGGTTTTACGTCACGCCCGCGCCGGGTGAGCCCGGCAGTGAGACTTGGTCCGGCGACTCATGGAAGTACGGCGGCGGGGCTCCCTGGATGACGGGCTCTTACGACGACGAACTTGACCTACTTTATTGGGGCACGGGTAACGCCGCGCCTGATCTCGATGGCGGCGCGCGATTGGGCGACAACCTTTACACCGCCAGTGTTGTCGCGCTCGATCCGGACACGGGCAAGCTCGTTTGGTACTACCAGGAGGTTCCTCACGACGTTTGGGATTACGATGCGGCGTTTGAGGTCGTGCTAGCTGATTTGCCGGTAAAGGGCGAGATGCGCAAGTTGCTGTTGCATCCGACGAAGAGTGGCTATACCTGGGTGCTTGACCGGACCAACGGGAAATTCGTCGGTGCCTGGCCGATGGTCAAGACTGATTGGATATCCGGGATTACCGAAGACGGTAAGTTAGTCGGCAGGCGCGAGCCCGAGCCCGGCAAGACGCTCACGGTCTGCCCAAGCGTCGGCGGCGGCAAGAGTTGGAATCAGTCGGCATTTTCGCCGTTGACGAACTGGATTTATATTCCGGTTACGCGCGGATGTAGCGACCTGTTTGTGCGACATATTGAGCCGACGCCGGGTAGGGGTTATATCGGCGGATTCTGGGCCCGCGGGAGCACAGAACCGGTTGAAAATTATTCGAGCTTAATTGCGTTCGATCCACTGACCGGCAAGAAGCAGTGGGAGTATCCCTACAAGTACATGTTGGTCGCTTCGATACTTAGCACCAAGGGGAATTTGCTCTTCACTGGCGACCCGGAGGGGTTTTTCTTTGCGCTGGATGCGCGAACCGGCGAGAAGCTTTGGAAGTTTCAGACGGGGTCGGGGCATCGCGGATCTTCGATCACTTATGAGATTGACGGGCGACAGTATGTAGCGACGCCGACGGGCTGGGGTTCGATGGTGTCCGCCGGGCGCGGCCGGTACCCAGAGCTGCGGGGATTGCCGTCGCGGGGTGCGGCATTGTTTGTGTTTGCGTTACCGGAGGCGGAGTGATGCGAGATGGCCGCGCCGTGGTTGTCGCCCTCTTGTTGATCGGGAGGAGTGTTGTCATGCCAGCGCAAACCGACCTTAAACTCGGTGCGCGGGTTTTCCAAGAAAAGTGCGCGAATCAGTATTGCCATGGATCGGCGGGCGAAGAGGGGCCGGCGCCCCGTCTTGTCGCGCGCGGATTGCGAGAGCGTAATGTGACGCGCCCCATTGTTAGGGGCGTGCCAAACACCAACATGCCTGGTTGGGAAAAGGTGTTGGCGACGGAAGAACTCGACGCGGTGATTGATTACGTATTGAGTATTCAGCGCCCGGTGCGCGTGACGGAGGAACAGGTCGCGGAGTTGGACCCGGATCGTGTTTGGCTGAGGCACCCCGGGCGGGAGTTGTTCTTTGACGCGGGGCGTGCGGGGTCGTGCGGGAACTGCCATGAGTTTGATGGCTTGGGGGTCGCAGTGGCGGCTCCGATTGCGAACGTGCCTGATGGGGTTGCCGCGCTACGTGATGCCCGGCCGAACTCGGTGGTAAGCGTGACGCCCACGTCGGGGAATGCGTTCGCCGGATTAGATGCCGGGACCGACGGCACGCGGTTGCGCTTTGTGGATCTGGGGCCGCGGCTGCCGGTGGTTCGGAGTTTTGGCACGCATGCGGTGAATGTGGAATCCGGCGGTGATTGGACCCATCGGTCGGCGCTTGCGCTCTATAGCGAGGAAGAGCAGCGCGTGATCTTCGAGTATTTGCGCATCGCTACGCGTTGAATTTCGGTGGCGCGCGCGAGCGAGTGCGCTGGGGATTGAGTCTTCTGGCTGGCGCGAACCGTGGCATTGCTGTGAGTCCTCAGCAGGACCACGTACCTCTTTTTTGGGTTAGCCCTTCGCCACCGCACTCGCTTACGCTCGCGCCTCTGAGTCTTCATAGGTTTGCATTGGTTTGCCTTGACTTTTGAGGACGTAGGCGATTGCGCTGTCGACTTGTTCGGGATTCCAGATGTAGCGCGTGCTGCCGTGCCGTGCCCAACGCTTGCGTTTCGCGTGGTCGAATCCGGCCAACGTTAATGCCCGAGAGGCGTACGCTTTGAAGTCACCCATGATCTTTTCCGGAGCCGCGTCGGAGGACACGACTAGGTGAACGTGGTCCTTGCGAATGTGCGCGGCTTTGAGCCGCCAACAGCGATACTTGCAGACTTCGACGATTGCACTGAGAACGATGCCACGACGACGTTCGTCGAGCGAATAAGCGGCTTGGGTCATCGCGCGCCGGTCGCGCCACGCCCGCTGACCGTCACGTTCGATCAATCGACCGCCATATCCGTTGTGATTTCGGTCGACGCTCCCCGATGGGTTTCCGTGGTGTGTCTTGCCGTAGCAGGCGAATGTGATTAGGTAGGCCGCCGGGACGGGGCGGTCTGAACCCTCGCAGACTTCGATAGTGGGATCAATATAGCAGCAGTGTTTCGGAGTCTCGGTTACGCGGTGATCGCGGTTAGCTCGCCGGTGCTGTCGGCGAAGGTTTTCGCCGGTGTGTCGAGCTTGTTTAACAGCGTGACGAACAAGTTCGACAACGGGACGCTGTCTTCGAACTTGCGGTAGTGGCCGTGGCTGATGCCTAGGCCGCGTCCGCCAGCGAGCAGCAACGCGTAATTTTCGTTGACGTGCGTCTGACTGTTACTGGTGCCGTAGAAAATCGCCGTGCGGTCGAGCAGTGTACCGTCGCCTTCGGGCGTCGACTTGAGGCGGTTAAGGAAATACGCCAACTGCTCGCTTAGGAACTTGTGCCACTCACCCAACGGCTCGGCGCCATCGTCGGCGCGGCGTGCTCCGTGGGCAAGCGCGTGCATGTGTTCGGCCAGCCCTAGAAGCTGCGGAAATTTTCCAGCGATCGACGTTGCGCCGTTCATGTTTCCCAACTGATATGTCGCGATGCGCGTCGAGTCGGTCTGGAAGGCGAGGTAGATTAGATCGTACATCGTCTTGATCAACTCAGCCGGCGTCGAATCGTCGGCTTCGAGATGCAGTCCTGTCGCGTCGACATTGGGTTTGGGGATGTCAAGCCACTGCTCGGACCGCTCGACGCGCTGCTCGATCTGACGAACCGATTCGAGATACTCGTCAAGCTTGGTCTGGTCGAGTTTGCCAAGTTGGCCGCGCAGCGAGTGCGAGTGATCGAGGATCAGGTCGAGCATGCTGCCCGAGTTTTCGAGCTGCTGCCGCTGGGCGGCGAGAGAGTCGGAGTTGACTCCGAAGAAGCGGTTGAAAACCAGGCGCGGTTTGTTTTCCGCCGGCAGTGGTGTGCCGTTGCGATTGAACGATAAAGTGCTGGCGCGGGTGGGTTCGCCGACGCCACCGTCGGTCGAAAGAATCAAAGAGGGGTAGCGGGTTTTGTCGCCGAAGCTCATCGCCATCAGTTGGTCGATGGAGACGGTGTTCTTGAGGTGGCCCTCTTTCATCTCGGCGGCGGTGAGCCAGGTGTCGGCGGTGTCGTGACCGCCCATCTTGCGGCCTTTAGGGTGCGAGAGTCCGCCTAGGACAGTGAGTTCATCGCGTAGCGGTTCGAGCGGCTCGTGGCTCTTTCCAAACTTGAAATCGCGGCCCACGCCGGTCGGTGCCCAATTCCATTCAGATGCCGGCGTGCCGGTTTTGCGCTCGACGATGCCGTACGGGAAATAGATTGCGGCAAAGCGCTTCGGCAGCGCGACGGGCTTCGTCGCGCCGTGCATGCACTCGAGGAACGGCAGGGCCAGCGAGACGCCGCTCCCTCGCAGGAACGTACGCCGACTTAAATGCCAAGTCTTGCTAGCCACTGTTTTGCGAACTTCCTCTAAAGGATTTGCCGCTCACAATCATTGTAATCAGCTCGCGCAGACTGTAACCGCCGGCAATGAACTTTTCGGTCAGTTCGTCAACCGATTTGTCATCGCTGAATTCCAACGAGCGGCCTAGCGCGTAGGTGAGTAGCTTCGATGTCAGAGCGCGCGCGAACTCGCGGTCCTGATTGTGAAGCATGTACTCGATTAGCGACTCGAGACCGTTGACGGAGTGGCCGTCCGGTAAGGTTGCCGCTGCGTCGATAGGATGGCGCACTTCGCGCTCGCCACTGCGACGCAGGATCGTATCGCGTTTCAAGCCAACCGCGTCGTACTCCTCAAGCGCGATGCCCCACGGGTCGATGCCCTGATGGCAGTGTGCGCAGGCGGCGTTGTCGCGGTGTTGTTCAAGCTGGCGCTTGAGTGGTAGCAGCGCGAAATCCTCGGCGCTGTCGAGGTTTGGAACCGACGGCGGCGGTGGCGCGGGCGGGTCGTTGAATAGCGCGCGGCGAATCCAGACTCCGCGTTCCACCGGGTGCGAGTCTTCACCCGTCGAATTCGACAATAGAACGGAAGCCTGGCTTAACAGCCCGCCAGGGCGTTTTGACTCGCCGAGCGACACACGTTCGAATGTGCCGCCGCGTGGTCCTCGTATGCCATAGTGCGCTGCAAGCGGCTGGTTGAGCATTGAGAAGTCAGCGCGCAAAAAGCTCAGCGCGCTGAGATCTTGGCGCAAAATTTCGGCGAAGAACTGCTGCGTCTCGCGACGCATGTCCGCCTTTAAGGCCGCGTCGAAGTCGGGGTAATAGTTGGGGTTGATTGCAATGCGGTCGACGCCGGGCAGGTCGAGCCAGGCATCGGAAAATTGCTCGACGAACGACCACGAGCGTGGGTCGCGGAGCATGCGATCAACTTCGGCCGTGACGACCGTCGGATCGTCCAGCCTTCCCTGCTCGGCAAGGCGCGATAGCTGCTCGTCAGGCATCGTGCCCCACAAAAAGTAAGAAAGTCGCGCGGCGAACTCGAAGTCGTCAAGCTGCTCACCAGCGCCGTCGGTGGTCTCGACTTGATAGAGAAAGTCCGGCGAGACGAGTACCATCGCCATGGTTTCTCGCATGGCTTGTTCGAAGCTTTCGACAGTGGGTCGAATTTTCGTGAAGAAGTTCAGAGCATTCGCGACGGAGTTTTCATCGACCGGACGCCGGAATGCGCGCCGCAGGAACGGCCGCAGTGCCGCCCTCGCGGCCGCCGGCTCCGCGGCGGGCGAACCTGGTGTCTCCGGGAGTAGGCGGCGATGATGTTCGGGCGGCCAACGCAGGTAGACGGGCGCGCGAAAATCGACCGACTCGATAACAATTTTGGGAAATTGCGGGTCTTCGTTCCAGGTGTATGATCGAGTCTTTTTGCCGTTGACCTCGGTGACGTGTTCAACCGGCTCGGGCGCCGGCTGGCTATCGCTATAGGTGTTTCGAATCCAGATCAGAAGCCCTGGATACTTGCTTTGCGTGCGGCTCTGGCGAGGGAACTCTTCGATGCGTCCACGGAATTCGAACTCGTTGGTTGTTTCGGACGCGACGTCGACGTGACCAACTTCGCGAGACGGTGTTTGGGTGTCGGCGCGGTATCCCAACGACACTTGCATGCGCGGGTACGGCGAGTCGGCGGCAGGAAACTCGGCGCGGGCGCGGGCGCGAACAATAAATTCACCACTGTCGGGAAAAGCATCGGAGCGGGCGACAAACGTTCCGGTGCGGCCGAGGCGGTTGGACCAATGCACGTTACGAAGTTTGTCGGGTACGGTTTCACTTGCGCTGTGTGCAACGACTGAAGGAGGAGGGCCTTCAACGATTGCTGAACGCAGTCCGCGACGCGCGGCTTCGAGATAGTACTCCAGTTGCAGCGGCGACATCCGCAAAGCCGAGCCATTGTTTTTGAAACCGTCACGGCTTTGCTGATCGGGCGGAAGGTTTTTGGTGTAGTCGAGGTCAAGCCCGAGCAGGTCGCTCATGGTGTTCTGATACTCGACGCGGTTCAGGCGTCGCAGAACAACCTCACCACCCGTGCCGCGACGTTGCTTGGCGACGTTACTGATCTCAGCGGTGAGCCAGTCGACGACGGCCGAGCGCTCTTCGGTGCTCAGCTGCGGGGCACCTTTCGGCGGCATCTTCCCTTTGTTGAGTGCATTGAGAACGTCGTGCCAGGTTTCAGCGGCACGGCGGTCGTTGAGTAGGTCCGCGGAGAGATTGTCGAGCCGGACTTTGGCGTTTTGGGCAGTGGGTCCGTGGCAGATGACGCAACGTTTCTCGAGGACCGGGGCGACGCTGGCTTCAAACGACGTGCCCGCGACGGCCGGGATCGCTGCCAACAGCGCACAGACGAGTGAGTAGCGCCAGTTCACACTGGTCTCTAGTTTATCCTCTCCTGCGATTAGCCCGCATATCCAAAGTGTTGCGCGACTGTTTGCTAGAACCAAGGGTGGCCATGTCGGACTCGAAGCTAATTTTACCCGCGCGTGAGGGCTACGACCGTTGGTCGCCTCACTACGACCAGAAAGGGAATCCGGCGGTTTCTCTGAAACAGCGTGAGATAGACCGGCTGATGGGCGATGTCCGCGGGCTGTCGGTAGCGGACTTGGGCTGCGGTACCGGCGTGAACGCGATTGCCATGGCGCGGGCCGGCGCGGACGTGACGGCGCTGGATTTCTCGGCCGGAATGCTGGCGCAGGCGCGGCAGAAGCCGGGGTCCGCCGCAGTTCGGTTTATCGAGCATGACTTGGAGCGGCCGTTGCCGCTGGCCGACAACGGTTTCGATAAGGTTGTTTGTTCATTAGCCTTGGAGCATGTTGCGGGTCTGAACGAGGTGTTCGCCGAGATGGCTCGCATTTGTCGTGATGGTGGCGAAGTGGTGCTGATCGAGATGCATCCGGCAATGTTTCTCAAGGGCGTAAGCGCCCACTTTCACGATCCGAAGACGGGGCAGGACATTCGCCCGCGCAGCATCGTGCATCAGATCAGCGATTTGGTAATGGCGGCGGCGGGTGCCGGTCTGTGGCTCGTCGAGATGAACGAGTTCTTCGACGAGGGCAAGCACAAGGGCTGGCCGCTGCTGCTCACCATGCGCCTTCGCCAGACGCACGTTTGAGATCATAGGCAGCAATGGCCCGACGGTTCGTTTCTCGCATCGGTGCGCATACCTCAACTGCCGGGGGTGTCTACAAGGCTGCCGAAGAAGCCGTGGAGCTGGGCTGCAACTGCTTGCAGATTTTCACTCGCAGTCCGCGTATGTGGCGCGCGTCGGTGCCGGCGGCGGCCGATGTGGCGAGGCTGAGTGAGTTGCGGGCCGAGCACGATTTGTCGCCGCTCGTGGTCCACGGCAACTACCTCACAAATCTCGCCTCGGCTGATCGCGAGATTCGCAAGAATTCAATTCGGTCATTTCGGTTAGAGATTGAAAATGCTCGGGCGGTGGAGGCCGATTACCTGGTAATCCATCCGGGGAGCGCCAAGGAGCAGACCGTAGCCAAGGCGATCGAGGGACTCGCCAAAGCCCTCGTCAAGTCGCAAAAGGGATTCGACTGGGGTTCGTTAACTCTGTTGCTTGAAAACACCGCGGGTGGTGGGGCGACGATCGGGCGAAGTTTCGACGAATTGGCGACGCTGCGGGCAGCGATTGAGCAGCGGGCTGATATTCCGATCGGTTATTGCCTCGACACGGCGCACTGTTTTGAGGCCGGCTACGACGTTTCAACCGCGACAGGGTTGCGCGCGATGGTTCGTGAGATGGAGCGCCACATCGGGGCTGAAAACGTTCCTGTGATTCACGCCAATGATTCGAAGACCCGGTTGGCTTCGAATCGCGACCGCCACGAATCGATCGGTGAAGGATTTATTGGCGCGCCGGCGTTTGAGCGCATCTTGCGGCACCCGAAGCTGCGCCGCAAGGCTTTCATTCTGGAGACGCCTTTAGGTGAAGACGGAACGCACCAGGCGAACGTTGATCGGTTGCGCGAGCTGGCGCCGGGCCGGAAGAATCAGCGGTCGCGGCCGCCTAGTAGGCCGAGCCGCATGAGGTAATAGAGCAGGGTGAGGACGCTGGTGATTGCGGCAGCGACGTAGGTCCAGGCGGCGGCGTTGAGGACCTTTTGGACGCCTTCAAGCTCGTGGGGTGCGAGGATTCCGTAGTTGACGACTTGTTCCTTGGCGCGGGCGCTAGCATCGAACTCCACTGGAAGCGTTACAAGCTGGAAAATTACCGTTAGCGAGAAAAGGACAACTCCGATCATCAGCAAGCCCGGCTGGTTTAAGAACATACCGGCCATGATGACGATCCAGCTTAGGTTGGACCCGATGCCGGCCGCGGGCACCAAAGCGGAGCGGAGCTTGAGCGGCGAGTAGCCCTGGGCGTGTTGCAGGGCGTGTCCGGCCTCGTGGCAGGCGACGCCTACCGCTGAGATCGATGGGCGGTCGTGGACATCGGGCGAGAGCGCTAGGCTTTTGGTGGCCGGGTTGTAGTGGTCGGAGAGGAACCCGCCGGCGCGGCCGATTTTTACGTCATAGAGTCCGGCCTGATCGAGCATTGCGCGGGCGGCCTGGGCTCCCGTCATACGGGCGCGTACCTTCGAGTATTTATTGAAGGCGCTCTTCGTGCGGGCGGCCGCCCACATCGAGAGGATCATCCCCGGGATCATGAACACGAAGTACATTGGGTCGAAGTATCCGAACATGGCTCTTACTTAATAGTACGACTCGTGGCGGGTGTTTCGTTCCTCAATTGTTGACTGCGGTTGGGGCTGGAGCTTGGGCCTGTGGTCGAAGGTGTTGCCGCTGGGACTAGGGCCGTGCGGCGACGACGAAAATCATATAAAACGCTGATTTCTCTAACGTTAACAACATTTCAAGACCGCGCCACGGGTGCTTTTGGTCGAGCGGATTTATTGATCGATACACATTATGTGGTTTGCGGGCGTCTAACGTAGTGGGAGAAGGAGTCCCGCTATGCCATTTCTACGCTCTTTTTGTTTTCTGCTTCTGGTCACGCAAGCGTTTGGCGCCGATCTCGATGTGACTAAGGTCGTTCTTTATAAGCACGGCATCGGGTATTTCGAGCGAGCCGCGGCAATCCCTTCCGGTGAATCGGCGGTGCTGCGGTTCAAGGCTTCTGAGATGGACGACGTGCTCAAGTCTCTGACCGTACAGCAGACCGGTGGACAGGGGGTATCGGCGATTCGCTATGACTCCTCGGACCCTTTGAGCAAGCGTTTGGAGGTCTTCCCGTTTGAAATTGATCGCGGCGATGACTTGGCGCATATCTTGGATCAGTTCAAAGGAGCGGAGATCGAGATTGCGCTGTCTAGCGGCGCGGTTCGCGGGATGATCGTTTCGGCGCGGCGGCGTCAGGCTCCTCAAGCGGAGATGGAGGTTTCGGAGTTGCTGCTGATGTTGCCGGACGGCGAGATTCGCAGCATCGACCCCAGCGCGGCACAGGGTTTGAGATTTACCGATGCGGCGATTCAAACCCAGTTTCGAGATTATCTGGCAGTACTGGCGCGTTCGAGGGGCGGCGAGAAGAAGACCGTGACGGTGGAGTCACAGGGCGGTGCCTCACGGGTGATTGCTGGTTATGTTGTCCCGACCCCGATCTGGAAGTCGACTTACCGCTTGGTGCTTGATGAATCGAATGAGCCGCTGCTTGAGGGTTGGGCTATTGTCGACAACACTTCGGGAGAAGATTGGTCGGGGGTGGCCCTTTCACTCGTTTCCGGACTGCCGGTTTCGTTTACGACGCAATTGTACGAGCCGCGATACCTGACCCGGCCTCGGGTTGAGCTGGCGCAGAATCGCGCCGCTCGACCGGTGGTTCACCAGGGTGTTGTCGGCGGCCGTATCGACCAGCTCGGTGAGACGGCTAGAAACTTAGCGCCCGCCGCGCCCGCGCGTGGGCAGTTCGCGTCGAAGTCCGTTGCGATGGAGATGGCGGATGTCGCTGAAGAGAGCCGGTTCCGCAATGAAGCGTCCTCTACCGTCGCTTCGACCGCGGTTCAGGCTGAGCTAGGTGATTTGTTTGAGTACCGCATCGATCATCCGGTGACGATTAGCAAGGGCGAGTCGGCGATGCTGCCGTTCTTCCGTGAGAAGGTGAATGGACGCAGATTGTTGATCTATAGCGAGTCCGGCGGTTCGCAACATCCGCTCAACGCTGTCGAAGTGAGCAATTCTACTGGCGCAACGCTGGACGGAGGCGCGATTACGGTTTACGACGCCGGCGCCTACGCGGGCGAAGCTCTGATCGAGACGGTAAAAGACGGCGACAAGCGGTTGATTAGCTATGCCGTGGATCTCGGTTCGCGAATTACTACGAAGTTTGATTCGAGCCGCAAGTTGCAGAGCAAGTTTCGTGTGACCCGCGGTGTGATGACTCTGAATTCGGTAGTTCACGAGGTCAAGACTTTCACGATCAAGAATGTTGATCAAAAGGCGAAGACGGTTGTGATCGAGCATCCGGCGCGGTCGCCTTACAAACTTGTTGGCGTGACGCCAAAGGAGAAGACCGCGAACGCATATCGCTTCGAAGTTCTGGTGGCGGCGGGTGAAGAAAAGGCTTTTGCCATCACCGAGGAACGGGTCGTCGCGAATCGTGTCGGACTTTCAAACCTCAACTACAACCAGATACTCGCGTACGTTTTGAATCGCGAGCTGGACGCGGCTGGGCGCCAGAAGCTTAAGGAAATTTCCGACGCGCAGAAGTTGGTCGCTGATACGGATGCCGCGATCGCCCGCACGACGCAAGAACTCAGTGGGTTGGAGCAGGACCAGGGGCGCTTGCGCAATAACATTTCGACATTGCGCAGCGTGACCGGGCAGCAGCAGAAGGTTCAGGAATACGCCGACACGTTGGCCAGCCAAGAAGGTGCGATCGTGGCGGCTCGCGACGGGCTAAACGACTTGCGGCTGCGAAAAGACGAATTGCAGGCGCAAGTGAATGAGCTGATTGAGAATCTGGAGATTTAGGCGGCTACGGCCCCGCGCTCACAGCCATCCCGATTGGCCGGCTGAACACTCCTCCGATCCTCATTTGGATTAGGGCACGCCCGCTCGCCGGCAGGACGGCTGGGAGCTGGATGTTTAGCTGTGCCAAACCTACGAACCCGGCGGTCAGTCCCGTGAATAACTCGGTTGCCGGGTTGCCGCCAACCCTAACCTCGACGGGTGCGTTCGCGACGGAGATGGAAGACGCCGATGCGGCCTCTCCGGTGGCTGGTGGATTCGTGACGCTTCCTAAGCCAGTGAAAAATACCACCACGATTTCGTTTGGCATCGCGGGCGATTCAGGCGTCACCAACGAGCCGTCAGCATGAACGATCACCGGTTCGAGTACAGCCGCCGCCGAGGTACAAGTAAAGATTGCCGGCGCATCCGGCAATACGAACGCCGGGGCGATTCCACTGGGTGCTCCTGAGCTGTCAATAACTACTTTCGCCAATCGAATGGCGGGCTGGCCCGAGTCCAACTCCGTGAGTTCCGTCTCCATCGGAATCTGGAAGTTGACCTGACCCGCGGAGCCAAAATAGAGCGGGGCTGTGATGTCGACGACGACGACCTTTAAGCCCTGCATTTCCTGTGGAAGTGGAATCGTCGTCGCCCGCTCATCCGTGGGCACCAGGCCGCCACCAAATAGACTCGCGATTGCTCCGGGCGCCACTCCGGGAAAGAAGCTCGCGCCATTGACGACTCCGCCTGCCGCGATGCTCGGGACACCTTGGCCGGTATCAACTACAACGTTGAGAGTCGCATCCTCGAATTCTCGAAAAGCCGAAAGGTTGATAAACCATTTGCCTGCCTTGGGGACTTCGATGCGCGTCACCTTCTCATCACTAAGCGCGGCTCCGTTTACGGTGATCGAGTGGAAATTACTGGGTCCGGCATCGTCGCTGTCAAAGTCGCAGACCATATCGACAAAGCGGCTCTCTTGACAAACAGGAATGCGGTCGAATCCTAGATAAAGATCTACGTCGCCGGTCCCTCCGCCTGTAGAGACGTTGAGTGACTCCGCAGCTTCGGGGACATCAACGACGAAGTATGATTCGCTGCTCGTCGGCCGTGAGATGTCGGAGAAGGTTGTGTTCGGCACCAAGGTTCTTGCAGTCGGGTAATTGAAACGAATGTTCACGTTTTCGGACGCGGAGAGGGCGTCGACAAAGCCGATCCAGACTCCGGCTCCCGGGTTCGCGACGGTTAGCGTCTCGTCGGTGCCGGGGCGCTCTGAAATTACGAACGCCCCGGGCCCGATTAAGGAGGCATCTAAGTTGCCAGTGCCGCCGCGAAGTGTGAGTTGCATAATTCGGGTGTTCTCGGGCACAAAAAACGCCACCAAACCTTCAGAGAATCGGGGTGCCGTAATCGGCTGCGGGCGATCGGCGTCAAGAATCGTGGCGATCGGAATTGTCACGCCGTGAATGACCTCGCCCTTGCCGTCGGAAACCCTCGATGTGATCCGTTCGGTCGTAAAGGAGCTCGCGTTCCAGCCTATTCGTCCGTTCGTTTCGTTTAGTGTGAGACCTGGAGGACCGTCGATGAGCGTATAGGTCAGCGCATCCTGGTCGGAGTCACTTGCGAGAATTCGATATCCCCAAGACTCGTTACGAAGTGTAAACTCCTGCGGCCTACTCATGATGAGCGGCAGATGGTTATCGGATGCTCGCGGAGGAGTGTCAGGCGCAGCGGTGAACATTGTCGGCTCAAGAAGGCCGCCGTCGAAGCCGGTAGCCGACGCACCGAGGCCGTGGCGAGCGAAGACTTGCCAAAGCATTGTCACGTTGCTGCCGCCGTTGGAGGCACGATCGGCGTCGAGGATCGCGTCACGGGCGGCCACCATCGTCGGGTCGCATGGAGTCAGCTTCATGCCTGCCAGGACAAGCGGGTCGGCAACTTCCTTCCCGAGTTCCGAGCGAATATCCCATAAGGTGGCGGACCAGATTTCGCCGTCGTTGTGTTCCTCGAAACCTTCATTGCCGAGATCGGCATAGCCGACCGGGGCCGCGTCCATCGACGAGCGTCGGATGCCGCGCTCTGAGTCGCCCACGATGTACGCCCCGAACACCGGATCGTCATAGAAGCTCGCGGCGAAGTAGTCGGACCAGCCTTCACCGAGAGCGTCGGAATGAGTGCCGCCTAGGCACGAGGCGCGGCCCGGCGCTCGTATCAGCCGCTGGCTGACTGCGTGCGTATATTCATGAATGATGACTGGCCCAGAGTACGCCGAGTCGCGGTCATCAGTCGGGTCCGAAAACTCTTCACCGAAGAAAATTCCAAGTTCCATTAACGGGGGAATTCCGTCCGGCGCCGAAGTCAGTGTTGCGTTATTGAACAAGTCGCCGTCGTGTACCTCGACGATGATAGGGTCGCCCTCGATACCGTTAGGCCCGGAATTTGAGGCTTGCAGGTTACCGGACGCTTCATCGAAACCGATTTCGTCGAAATAGTCGTGTGCTCGATTAACGACGGCGAATGCGTTAGTCGCCGCGGCGGCCGGAAAGTCTCTCGGATCGTCGTCTGGGCCGGGGAACGGGAAATCGAACACGCCGTCGGCGGCGAACGGGCGTCCGTCGCGTAGCTGCGTGTCTAAGTTTTCGCCTGGATCGGGAGCGCCGTCGCCATCAGCGTCGACGTAAACGTCGGCCAACGGCCCTTTCGTTGAGGTCGAACCGTCAGGCAACCATCCCTCTGGAAATTCTTGCAACTCGGGCAGTCCCGACTCCGGCGTTTTGTCATACACACGCCCACTGGTGAGTCGGCTCGTCAGATTGTGCCGCCTAAGGAGAGAGCCATCGACGCCTGAGATGACTGAGTCGTAAGAGCCTGATCGGCCGCTCCTTGTGATGATCTGATAGGCCGGTACGACGGTCGAAGCGTCTACGGGAAACGCCATGCGGCTGGCGAACGCCTCAATACGCGCGCGGGCCGCGTTTTCAGACGGTGGCGACGAATATCGGGTTTGTTCTTGAGAACTTTCGTCGCGCTGGAGTTCAATATCAGGGCCGATTCCGGCAAGCCGCAGGGCCGCGTGCACGGCGGCCTCTTCGTCTAACTGGAAGTCACTCGGCTGGAGGGTCGCCGCGGGCACCAGCAGGCCAGTGTTTACCCGCATGACTCGCCTGGTGGCGTCGATAGCCACGCTTATTGAGCCCTCCGATAAGCGATACGGGCCGGCCCGCTGGACGAAATGTACGACCGATGCGCCGCCGGCCTTCACGACCGAGTCGATTGACAAGTGAAGAATGTCGCCGGGAGTTAGCTGGAACAGCGAAGCATGGCGCGATAGGAAGCGGCGAGCAATTTGTTCGACGCTGCCGTTCTCGCTGGTGGTTAGGTATCCATCGAAATGGGTTAAGGTTTTCGGAAGGCCGAACGAATTGAGTTCGACCCGCGCGCCATTGAGGAGCTCGTTATCGTGTGACGCTAGATACGACCTCAGTGCTGCTCCACGGGCGGCGATTTGGTTTGTCGCGTCAGTCAGCTCCGCTGACGGAGTCAGGGAATCGCGGAGTCGTTGCGCGGTTCGGATGTCGAAGTCAGGCGATCCGCCGCCGGATTGTTGCGCAATTGCGTGCTCCGGCGCTAAGCCAACGAGCGTAATCGCAATAAGTACGACTAAGCTGCCGCATGCATTCCGTCCAATTGTACGTCGCACCTTCAGTTTCTCCCGAAATAGTCAAACGAATTCGGATTATACATTTAACCCAGAATTTTCTCATCAGGAATAAACTTGAAGAGCGAACTCGAGGATTAGGACGACGATTGAGGGTCGTTGATGCGCCGCGGCCAGCGCTCAAGCTGAATGGCCGGCAGCTCGCTGCCCGCGCATTTTCTAGAGCATTTTCAGTCAAAGTGTAGACCGACGATCGAAATCACCCATCGAAAACGGCGGACCGGTAAGAACGTCGACCTAGAGGTCGACGCCTGGAGTTTGGCTGTTCAAAGAGGGTTGAAGTTTGGGGTAGGGTGCGGAAATAGGGGATTGGCGTTAGCCGGAAGCGTAGATTGCTGCAGGCGGAGCGCCTCTTGGGAGTTTCTGCAGCTTCGTGTTGGATTGCGAAGTGTTCCGCAAGCCGCAGAAATGTTGCCGCTGCACGCCGTCCGCCCAAAGCTCGGCCCGCAGGTGGCTGATCAGCCGTTGCGTGGTGAGCCGTTGCGGCTGCGAGCGGCGTCGCCAGTGCGGTCGCGGCAAGGCGTCGTCCACGCCCTGTTGGCGGCTCCAACTCGCGCCCGCCAACAGCAGTAGCGCATACACCGCCGTCATAAATTGAGGGACCCGCTCGACCGCGTCCGGCTGCCGCACCTGCGCCTGTCCGACTCCCAACAGCGTCTTCTGCTCACGGAAGTTGACCTCGATCTCCCAGCGCCAAACGTACTGCCGCACGATCTGCTCCAGCCCCAAACTCGGATCGCTGACAATCAAATACGCCGGCTTGCGATACAGCACCTTCGAGCCCGCCCGCGGCCGATAACCCAACGGTGCGATCACCACCAAACGCAAGTCCCGCTTGCCTCCCGCCGGCCGCCAACGCAGCGGCGCGAGCGTCTTCACTTTGAACTGGTGCAGGCTGCCGGCGGCAAAAACCTCGACCGTTTGCCACGGCACGTTGTCGTCCTGGCGGAGTTGCTCGGGCGTCGGCGCGCGTTCGCCGTAACAACGCCTGCGGCCTTTG
Organism: Bryobacterales bacterium; assembly: GCA_965247305.1. Lineage (GTDB taxonomy): Bacteria > Acidobacteriota > Terriglobia > Bryobacterales > UBA6623 > CATQHP01. The sequence continues at coordinate 2,902,163 of OZ252030.1, forward strand.
CCGGGCTGCTCGAGGGGCAGATGATACAGCTTGGCGTCGGAACGAATGCGGCCGATCAACGTCACCTCGGCGGGCAACGATCCGAACACCGTGCGGTTGGTATAAGCGCCATCAACGACGAGGTGCAAGGCTCTGTCAGCGCCTCCGGGATCGGCGTTCATGGCCTCGCGCAAGCGCGCGATGTGCCTGGCGGCGAGGGCCGTTAAGCTGCACTTGCGAGCCTCGCGCCGGTACTGTTTCCAAACCTCGTCCGTGGCCTTCTTCGACGGTCGGCGCGGAGTCGGCGCGTGTTCCAAGCCGATCGGAATGAGTCGCGCCGGCTGCTGCCGCTCGCTGGGAGGCAGTGCTGCCGAGAACTGCAAGAAGCGCTGCGCGAGAATCAAGTTGGCCTGAAACTTGGGTCCAAGCGGATCGCGCCGCCAACTCACGCCGGGCGTTTTGAGACTCGACTTGGCGAGCAGTGTATCGTCGATGGCGACGACCAAGGGAGCCTCGGGCGGCAAGCGAGCGAGCACCTCGCGGCGCGAGGCATCGAGCAGGCGTTGCGGCTCGACGCGTTGTTGCGAGAACAGGCGGTAGCCGGCGCTCCAGTCCTGAAAGCTCTCGCCGGAGGCATGTAGCAGGCCGGTGATGGTGGAGCGGCCGAGGCAGACGGCGGCACCGAGAGCGAGGCGGGTGAGGTGGTCGTTCACGCTTTGTCGGGCGTGGGGGTTGAGGCCTTTGGCGAAGAGTCGGGAGAAGGTGTCGACGACTCGATCGGGAGTTTTTTTTTCAACTCGACGGGCGGAGGTTGCAAACGATTGAGCACGAGTTGGGAGCGGTCGAGCAGGATCCATTCGAGCTGTTCGCCGGGCTGGAAGTCGAGCATCTGAGCGCTGGCGGAGGGGAAGTTGACGTAGAACTGTTGGGAAGCCTTGCGCTTGATCAACTGCAGTTTGGTGGGGAAGGACATGAGGTCTCCTTGGAAATGAATCTAGTTACACAACAAGCTAAACAACTAGATACAAGAATACCTCAAAATGTTTTGAGACACAAGCATTCTCAGATCCCTCACAACTCAAGAACGTGCTTACCGCGCGTCCCATCTAGTGAAAGGCCAAACTCCAGACGTCGACCTAGAGGTCGACGCGGCCCGCCGGAGGTGCGCCCCACGGGTCTTCGTCAATTGTTTGCGCAGCTTCGTCGAGAATCGATCTACGCTCAGCATGAAAATGCTTTAGATTCGCGGCTGAATGATGGCGATATCGCGAGCGGCAAAGGCCCGTTGCAATTCTTCGAAGTGCTCTTCGTCGCGGTAAGTCCCCACGATCGCGCCGCCGGAACCAGCGAATTTCGCGGTTGCCCCGGCCTGTCGAGCGGTATTGATCATCAGCAAATTACCTTCGCTGACTTTGTACAGCCGTGACCGCAGGTCGAAGTTGGCGTCAATCAGTTGACCAAGCTTGTCGCGGTCGCCACCCAGTAGCGCCACGCGGCCATCTTCTGCCATTTGGGCCCACTGCTGCATTGCCTCGACAATACCCCGGTCGCCGGCCTCAAATCGCCCGCGAATGTTGTTGTGGAACACCTCGGTGCCTTCGCTCAAGCTGGTTCGGTAGGCGACGTATACGTTCGGTAGCAATTCTGCGTCGAGCGGCTCGTATTCCCCGTAGCCACGCTGCTCCATCAGTTCGCGCGCAAAGTCCATGTAGACCAAACCCTCGTAGGCCAGGATCACGCGATCTTGCAGCCCGGCGCTGACTCCTAACTCTTTGGTCTCGGTTTCCAGCGCCAGATTTGCTTGGACCGGTTTCGAAATCTCAACCTCATAAAACTGCATCAAGGCTCTCAGCGTTGCCGTGATGATCGCCGACGAGCCTCCTAATCCCAGGCGAAGCGGAATATTCGATTCGTATTCAACGGTGAAATTCCGGTCGTGTAGCTCAATACCTTCAGCCGCACAGTAGTCGGTGAAGCGCATCAAGAGCGCGCGAATGATGCGGATGCCGCCGTAGTATCCTCGCCAGCGGGTTGTCTCGCGTAGTTCCGCCAAATTTTCCCAAATCGGAAAGTCCGCGGCCGAAGGCTTAATCTCGAGACGCGCACTCGGGTATAGCAATACTCGTGATCGAAAATTTTTGAGCGTGAATGCGATCGTCTTGCCAAAATAACCGTCCGAAGGGTTTCCCAGCAGGCCGACACGGGCGTAAGCAGCGGTTTCAATCATGTCCGATAGCGAATGGCGGCGGGTTATTCCTGAACGGCCGCGTGCCCAGCCGAGCCGTCCACGCCGACGGTTTCTGGTTCATCCGCCGGCATCAGTACCCAGCAGATGCCATACCCAACCACTCCCGGAAATGGGGGGATGATCGCGACGCAAGCCCAGACGATACGGATCAGAGTGATATCTTGCGCGAAATAGCGCGCAAACCCTGAACAGACGCCGGCGAGCTTTCGTCGCCCCATGTCGCGCCGAAACGTGCGCGCGGCGGATGTCGGATTTTCGCTGGTGACGTCCCGCCCGCACTTGCGACAGAAGCAGTCATCTTCCTCAACCGCATAGCCACAGGTCGGACAAAACATCTCAGTATGAGACTATCGCACCCGACTGCGGTTGACAAGGCCCGCCGCTCAGATCCGTCGCGGGAGTGAGACCGTTAGCCCGCGTTTCTCACCACGTGGCGTGAGAAAGTGCGTGAGAGGTGCGTCAATACGAGGCGGGCGAAGGTTGACGCTCGGAGGCGTACTTTTGCAGTCCGTCGAGCACTCGCGATCGAGCGCAACGAAGTAGTGGCGCACCTGTCGCGTGCTTTCGCCGTCAGTTGGTGAGAAATGCGGGCTAGTCCCGCCGCGTGGCCGGATCGAAGCCAAGCTCGATAGCGTCGAGTTCTGTCTCGTCTCTGTTGATCGAATTGAAGGCACTGCCTGCTTACGCACGGATTTGGCCCGCCGTCGGCCAGGCCGACCACTGAACGTTTACGCCGGTTTTCCGAGCCGGCCCCACTTGTCGTCAGATTCGTCCGCTTCTTTGCCGCCCATAAAGGCTGGGAATGGCGACGAGTTGGCTGGGAAAGAATAGTGCGTGGCTTCTTCCAGCGAGGGATCCCACTTGGGAATCAGGTGGTACTTCTTCAGTCGCTCGCGGACGTCGTCCGGCGACCTGCCCAACAGAGCGCAGCAGAAGTCGAAACTGAAGTTGCCTTCAGTCTTTCCTTGAATCCACTCGATTGATTCCTCCCGGCAGCGACGCGGGCCGCTTCCAGCATCTTGGAGGGCTTGAATTAATACTGCGCCGGCCAGCCGTTGGAGACCACGATCGATTGGTGCGACGCTCTTGGGGGGTACTTTTTGTGAAATTAGCATGTGAACAGCACGGTCGTTTGTTTCATTGCGACTCTATGGTGGCAACTTCAAGTGCAAAAACTGAATGGAGCATTGGTACCTTTTTTGACTAGGGAATTGATCCTACGTCGAGCAAACTTGCGTGGCTAGATGCCCTCAGGCGAACGCGGTGTAGGCCCTAGTTCACATGCCCGCGACCTTAGGATTCACTACGCCACGGTGTCGTCTTACGCCCTCGGACCGCTGTCTGAGCTATATTCAATGCCGATGCTGAATCGCTCCTCAGCCTTACTTATCGGCCTTTTTACCGCCTTCCTCGCGCTGCCGCTGCTTTCCGCCGAGTGGGATCGATTTCGCGGTCCTAACGGAAGTGGAGTTTTCGAGGCCGAACGGCTGCCCGTGGAGTTTGGTCCAAGCAAAAATATCGCCTGGGTTAGCAAAATGTCTCCCGGGAAGTCGTCGCCGGTACTAACCGACACCCGAATCTTTGTCACCGGCCATGAAGATCAGACTCTGTGGACGATTTGCGTCGATCGCGCGAGCGGCAAGGAGATCTGGCGCCGCGCCGCGCCATCGCGGCGACTCGAGCGAATGAACAAGCTCAACGACGAGGCTTCGCCGACGCCTGTTACCGATGGCAAAAACGTGTACTCGTTCTTCGCCGGCTACGGCCTGCTCGCATACAGCGCTGACGGCGACTTGCTGTGGAAGCTACCTCTCGGGCCGTTCACTAATTTCCACGGTATGGGCGCGTCGCCCATCCTCGCTGACGGCAAACTCATCGTTGTCTGCGACCAAGACCTCGACGCATTTGTGATGGCCGTCGACCCTGCGAACGGCGAAATCCTCTGGAAGCGCCCACGACCGGACGTCGTCCACAGTTTTTCGACCCCAATTGTGTATCAGCCGGCAACGGGACCGCTTGAGGTCGTCGTACCTGGTTCGTACGTGATGATCAGCTATGCCGCTGACGGTGGCGAAGTGTGGCGAGTTGGTGGGCTGACCTATCAGGTTAAGTCCGGTCCAGTTATCGGCGGCGATCAACTCTATTTCAACGGTTGGGCCCCGGGTGGCGAACCGTCCGTGCGTCTTGAGCTTCCAGCGTTTGAACAGTTAGTTGGCCGACTCGATAAAGACGGCGACAGGCAGTTATCGAAGGACGAGGTTCCGAAGGCTTGGCATCCGGGAAACTGGCCGATGCACGACCGCGACAAGAACGATCTGCTGAATGCACGCGACTGGGAGCATTACCGCGCCCGGCGAGTTTCTGAAAACTCAACCATGGCGATACGTCTAGGCGGCCGCGGTGATGTCTCTTCCACGCATCTTACTTGGCGCTACCAAAAATCTCTGCCCGACGTAGCCTCCCCCTTGCTTTACCGCGATGTCCTCTATTTAGTGAAGAATGGCGGAATCGTGACGGCGCTTAGCCCCGCCGCCGGAGAAGTACTCAAACAGGGTCGCCTGCGCCAGGCTCTCGAAGGCTACTATGCCTCTCCCGTGGCCGGCGACGGCAAAGTCTTCATGGCCAGCGACGCGGGCAAAATCAGCGTGCTCGAAGCCGGAGCCAGTTGGACCGTCTTGGCGACAAACGATCTCGCCGAGCCGATCTACGCGACGCCCGCCATCGGCGACAACAGCTTGTATGTTCGAACCGCGACCCAGCTTTACTGCTTTCGCCGCGACGCCTACCAATCCGTCGACTGATACTGCGCCGGAGCCGGGCGAATCTCCATGCAGCCTTTTCCAGTTGGCAGTATCTTACCTGGGTTCAGGCGTCCATCTGGATTAAAGATTCGCATCAGCCGCTCCATCGTCTCCAAGCTGTCGTCGGAGAACAGCAACGGCATGAGCTCGTTCTTCTCCATCCCGACGCCGTGCTCACCGGTGATCGCGCCGCCGGCCTCGATGCAGTATTTCAAAATATCCTCGCCGGCCTTCCGTGTCCTCTCGGTCTGCCCGGGGTCCGACGGATCGAACAAAATGATCGGGTGCATGTTGCCGTCCCCGGCGTGAAAGATATTGCTGATCTGTAGGTCGTATTTCTCTGAAACTTTGTAGATGTGTTTCAACGTATCGGCAATGCGCGTGCGCGGCACTACGCCATCTTGCACGTAGTACGTCGGACTCACTCGTCCGACCGCGCCGAAGGCATTCTTGCGGCCTTTCCAAAGCAATGCTCGTTCTTCCTCCGACTTCGCAACGCGGACCTCCCTAGCGTTGTTCGCCAGACAAACCTCGTTCACGAGCACGAGCTGCTCCTCTACCGTTTCCGTCAACCCTTCGAGTTCGATGAGCAACACGGCGTCAGCATCGAGCGGATAACCGGCGTGCGTCGCCTCCTCGACCATGCGGAGCATCACGCCGTCTAGCATTTCTACGGCCGCGGGGGTGATCGCGCGAGCAGTGAGGTCGCCCACGGTCGAAGCCGCGTCTTCAGGGCTTTCGTAAATCGCCAGCAAAGTCTTAACTGCCTCGGACGCTCGCATCAAGCGCACAATGACTTTCGTCACCAGCACCATCGTGCCCTCTGACCCGGTTAGCAAACCGACCAGATCGTACCCCGGGTGATCGAGCTCTTTTCCGCCGACGTTTATCACGGTGCCGTTGGGCAAGACCGCCTCGATGCCGAGTACGTGATTGGTCGTTACTCCGTAAATTAGTGTGTGCGGACCGCCGGCATTCTCTGAGACGTTGCCACCGATCGTGCAAGCCTTCTGCGACGAAGGGTCCGGCGCGTAGTAGTATCCGTTCGCTTGCACGCTGAGCGTAATGTCCAGATTGACGACCCCTGGTTGCACGACCGCGCACTCATTTTCATAGTCGATCTCGAGAATCTTGTTCATTCGCGAGAAGCCAATCATGAGCCCACCCTGTCGGGGAATCACGCCGCCGCTTAAGCCGGTGCCCGCCCCTCGGCCGACCAAGGGCAACTCGTAGGCCTCGGCGATTTTTACGATCTCGACGACGTTCTCGGTGGTCTTCGGAAATACGACGCACTCGGGTCGTCCTTTTTCGATGCTGCCGTCGTATTCGTAGAGCGTTAGGTCTTGTTCGCGAGCAAGCACTGCTCTCTCACCGACGACGCGTCTGAGCTCTTCGATTGCGGATTCGGGAATCACCACCTAATACTACTGAAGAAGTGGCCTCCCAACGCGGCCATAGATACAGTCTTCACTGCCGTCTAGCGACCATCATCCGCTCGTTTTTCTTTCTGCCGAATCAACAGCCTAGACCCCTGCGGGTTTTCCAAAGTCCGAACAGACCCATCCGGCCAACGAACTTCGACCGCTTCACAGCACTCTTCGTCTCGTAGTCCGAAATGCAGATCCGCCGCACTCGAGGAAAGATAGCTACCACCGGATCCTCGAAACGCCGTCAGTTCGGTGCCCCCAGCCAGCCGTACCGTTACCGTCGCGCCGATAGCGTCCCGATTGCTCGTAACGCCTTCGAGTGCAACCCGCAGATAGTTGCCGGCTTTGGGCGTCGTGTTTTTCAAGACGACGGCGGGCCAGTCATTCACATTGACGACGACGTCGATAAGACCGTCATTGTTCAGATCGCCGAACGCCGCGCCCCGGCCCGGCCCGCGAAGCGTTGTTTGAAGATCGCGCCGGCGGTTCGCGAAACATCGAAGAATTTTCCGAAAAGATTCCGAGCCAGCATCAGCGGCTCACGGTGCGACAACGCCGGATCGCTGGCTGAAATGTCATCCATCACGTGTCCCTGAGCGACGAACAAATCTCGCCAGCCGTCGTTGTCGAAATCGGCAAGGCCCATCCCCGACCCGGACCGCAGGCCCGATAGAGAGGCTATTGCTGAACGCTCCGAAACCGTCTCGAATTCGCCGCCCGCGTTGCGATAGAGCCAGTAGCCTTGCCGCCCCAGGGCGTTGACAAGAATGTCGGCTTTCCCGTCCCGGTCGTAGTCCGACCAACTAACACCCATCCCCGCGTAGTCGTTCCCCTCGGCGTCATGGGCTACTCCAGCTTCCACCGCGATCTCTTCGAACCGCTTGGACGAAGAAATGTCCGGAAATGCCCGGATTTGGCATGGTTTGGCCGGATTTCGCTCAGATTCGAGCACTAGGAGGAAGAATTCCTCGTGTGCTCGACGATCTCAATCCTCAGGCCGCATCATGAATCCCTCCGTGTGGCCGGATTTGGCAGGATTTCCATCAAATTTCGAGCTTTCTTGCTGCGCTGTCCGCACCCTCCCCGTATAGTGTAAGGCTCGGGTGTACGGTTTTCGGGCGGCCGGATCGCTAGTGTAGTGCGCCATAAATAATGTAACTTATAGTATCTTCGTGTCGCCTTTACTAGTAGAAGGCACACGGATGCGAAGAGCAGAGCCAGTCCCATTGACGCAGGAGCAGCGTAGGCAGTTGGAGCGCTACGCGAACGGTCGTCGGGTCGCTGTTCGTCTGGCGTTGCGAGCCAGGATCATCGTGCTCGCCGCCGGCGGTCTTGAGAACAAACGGATTGCCGCGCAGCTGTCGGTCTCGCGTCAGTTGGTGGCGCGCTGGCGAAGCCGTTTTCTTGAATCCGGCGTCGCCGGCATCGAAAAGGACGCCCCGCGGCCCGGCCGTAAGCCCGCCATCTGCTCCCCAACAGTGCAACAGATCATCCACAAGACGACCCGCGAAACGCCAGCCAACGCCACCCATTGGAGCCGCCGCACGATGGCCGCCGCGGTCGGCGTCAGCGCCTCCACCGTGGGTCGCATTTGGCGCGCCCACGGCCTCAAGCCGCATCGCGTCAAGACCTTCAAACTCAGCAACGACCCGCGCTTCGCCGAAAAACTCGACGACATCATCGGACTTTATCTCAACCCGCCCGAGCATGCCCTCGTTCTTTGCCTCGACGAGAAGTCACAGATTCAAGCCCTCGACCGCACCCAGCCCGGCCTGCCCCTGAAAAAGGGACGCGGCCGGACCATGACCCACGACTACAAACGCAACGGCACAACCACCTTGTTCGCCGCGCTCAACACGCTCGACGGCTCGGTGATCGGAACCTGCATGCCCAAGCACCGCCACCAAGAATGGCTGCGCTTCTTGCGCTTGCTTGAAAACCAGACCCCCAAGGACAAGCAGATCCATTTGATCGTGGACAACTATGCCACTCACAAACACGCCACGGTGAAACGCTGGCTGCAGCGCAATAAACGCTTCCACGTCCATTTCACGCCCACCTCAGCGTCGTGGCTGAACATGGTGGAGAGGTTCTTCCGAGACCTCACCGATAAGCGCATCCGCCACGGTGTCTTTCGTAGCGTCGGCGAACTCACCACCGCCATCGAAGACTACATCGCTCGACACAATCAGCAGCCCAAGCCCTTCATCTGGACTGCTACCGCTTCCGACACCCTTGAGAAGGTCAAGCGCGGCAAAGCCGCTCTTCTTAAGGTTCAATCTGATTGACGCACTACACTAGGTTGTTGATTTCAAAGGTGAAAGAAATTTCAAAATCGCGGTACGGCTCAAAAACGTCGACCTGGAGGTCGACGCGGCCCGCCGGAGGCGCGCGCCACGAGCTGCCCTTGGATTATCCGCTGGCGTGGGGATGAGCGGGAAGTGGAGATCACGGACTACGATCACTTTATGAACATTGAGATCTCTGGAAGACGTTGATGTATAAGGGTTTGCGTATTGCGTGCGTGTCCCCGAATGCTCCAGCGACCCGAAAAGTGGGCGTTGTCCCCCCTTTTTTTTGTCCCCCCTTTTTGCTAGTCGCAACGGAGAGCAGTCAACGGGTCGATCCGAGCGGCTCGATGCGCGGGCATTCCCGCTGCGAGCAAGGCGATCATGATGACAATACCGGCTGACGTCACGATCGTCACGGGATCGCTCGGAGCGACCTTGTAGAGCTGATTCTCCAACAGCCGGGTCGCCGAAACGGAAACTGCAAGACCCGCAACTAGTGCCGCTGCGACAAGCACAACGGTATTGCGAAGAACCAACGCTACAATCGCACCGGGTTGAGCTCCAAGGGCCATGCGAAGACCTATCTCACTTGTTCGTTGGGTGACCGAGTAACCAAGCAGCCCACACAGGCCTACGCAGGTTAGGGCCAGGGCCAGGACTCCAAATGCAGCCGTCAAGCGTGCAAGAAGCAGCTCCCGTCTGATTACTGAGTCGAATTGCTCTTCAAGCGTAACGAGACCCTGAACACCGATCTTGCTCTCGGTTTCGGCAATCACCTCGCGAACGGGCCGGGCGAGAGAGCGCGCCGGAACCACCGTCCGGATTGAAAGCGCAACGAGGTCACTCGGGTCTTGGGCATGGGGGTAGTAGATATAAGGTGAAACCTCTGAGCGAGGGCCGCTATGATTTACGTCTTTCACTACGCCGACCACCTCTGATTTTGTTACGTCACCCTCCCAGTGAAAGGTCCTTCCGACCGGGTTTAAGGTGCCGAAGTACTTCCGGCCCATCGTCTCGTTAATGAGCGCAACTGGCGGCGTGTCGGCGCCGTCCTGCTCGGACAGACCTCTCCCGGCGAGTAAGGTTAGCCCCATGGTTTGAACGTAGCCCGGCCAAACGCTTTCGAATCGAATGGCGTCGTCAGACGGCTCGGGCGCACCGCCATCCACCACAAGTCCTCTGCGGTTTCCGAAGCAGTTGATTAGAAATCCGCACTTGGATTTCGTGACCCCTGCGACTCCAGGCAACGCTTCCAAGCGCCCGACTAGGCGCGCCAACAAGCCTTGCAGGCGGGCTTCAGCCGTTCGACGTGCCGCGTCCGAAGTGTTCGTGGCACTTGGGAGCGCATATCCCGCCGCCCCTACGTCCATCCGAACCATCAGCACGTTCTCTCGATTGAAGCCGCCCTCCGCGGCATGTAGATTCGTGACCGTCCGCAGAAATAGCCCGGCACACACAACCAGAACGACTGCGATTGCGAGTTGGACAACAGCAAGCACACTCCTGAGGGATCTGCCGCGCCTTCCTTCGGTCGCCCTCTGGCCGACAGCGCCCAGCACCACCCCTGTATCGGCTCGGCTCGCTCTTATCGCGGGAGCCACGCCAAAAATGATCGCCGTGAAGCAGGCCGCGCAGGCGCTAAACCCTACTAGTCGCCAGTTCGTTCCGACATCGACAACGAGGGCAGCGCCCCCCTGGGACGCGAGCGAGAGCAAAGCCCGAGACCCCACGGACGCCAACGCAACTGCCGCAACGGCCCCGGCTACGGCCAATAACAGACTTTCAGCGAAGCATTGCCGAATCAGGCGTGAGCGCGGTGCCCCCAAAGCGAGGCGTACGGCCGAGTCACTCCTTCGTGTAGTCGCGCGAGCGAGCAACAGATTCGCAACATTGGCGCAGGCGACTAATAAGATGAGCGCCGCCACAATCATGAGAATCTGGAGCGGTCGTGAATACTGGCGGCGGAGAGCGTCAAAGCCAGCTTTGCCCTGTTCCAACTCGACTTTCTGGCGAAGCATGCGCTCACGGCTCTTCGCGCTCGTTATGCTTTGAGCGATACGCTGCTGAACCTGAGCGAATCGAAAGTTCATTAACGTTGATACCTGGCCTCCGCCAGAGCCACCGGTACGTCGCCCCATCACCTGCAGCCAGGACCTGTTATGGGCGTCGAGACTAGGTCTGAGAGGCACGATCTCTTCTTGCATGGCGGTTGGAACCCAGATATCTACCGCAGTTCCTGGAGTGGCGCCGTAGAAGCCGGGCTGCGACACGCCGACGATACTGAAGGTCGTGGCATTTAGCTTAAAAGTGCGACCCACCGCTGTCGAATCGCTTGCAAAGCGGTTCCGCCAAAACCGATGGCTGATGACAGCGACCGGGTGCTGCCCGCGCTGGACATCGTCTTGCTGAGTCAGGATGCGTCCGCGCATCGCCGACGCGCCCAGTGTCGGAAAGAATCTTCCGCTGACCATCTCTAAGCGAACGTGTTCGGGCGTGCCCTGGCCGTTTTGTTGCAAAAACGTAACTTCTCGATCTGCACCGCTCACTGCAAAGAGCTGAGCGTGTTCGACCACAGCTTCCTCGAGATCCTTGAACATCGGGTAGGAGAAGTACGGAACCTGGGCTGCGTCCAAGCGAATCGAGGCGACGAACAGCTCCTCCGGAGCACGAACTTCCAGGGATCGAAAGAGCACGGCGTCCACCAAGGAGAAGATCGAGGCGTTGGCTCCGATACCCAACGCCAAAGTGGTGACGACCGCCGCAGAGACTCCTGGACTGTTGAGTACGCTTCGAGCGGCGTAACGGATGTCGCTTGTAAGCCGCTCGAACCACATCCATCGCCCCGACTCATAGAACCATTCGTGGCTATGGGTCGTATTGCCGAAAGCCCGCCGGGCGGCTGCGAGCGCCGCCTCGCGGTCCATCCCGTCCTCCCTCAGGCGATCCGCTTCGAGCTCCATGTGAGCCTGAATCTCGTCGTTGAAGTCTTGGCGGCTGCGGTGCGGTCTTCGGAACATCGCCTAGCCGACGCTACTTTCCGGACCCAAGACCCGGCCCATCGCTGCCACAAGCCTGTGCCATTGACTGGTTTCGCGTACGAGCTGACGACGGCCTTTTGCCGTCAACTCGTAGAACCGGGCCTTGCGATTATTGTCGCTAATACCCCAACGAGCCTCGACCCACCCTCGTTTCTCAAGACGTTGGAGAGCTGGGTACAACGAACCGTGATCCACCAACAGAACCTCTTCAGAGGTTTGCTGAATCACCCGCGCAATACCCTGGCCGTGCTGTTTGCCGAATAGCCAAGCCAGAGAAAAGCGTGGACTTCCGTCCGCGCCTCGGTTGATTCGGTTTGACATCATCGCCTGTATACAGACGAATTTGGGGCCTGGGTTTCAGACACGCTTGTGTACGGCATTTCCATTGATTTCATAGACCGTTCATGTCTGAAAAGCGATGAAGCCGGCAGTTTCTGAAGACTCGATTCCTCTGTCCAAATTCGGAGGCGCGACTGTAAAGGAGTGCGGTGGCGGAGCAGCTTTCTGAAATACGCTGAGTTGGGACCTGCTGATCATTCCTCAACAGGACGCGACTCAACTTTCCCAGTTCACCCTTCTTTACCGCACTCCTTTACAGTCGCGCCTCCGAATTTCACGGGCTTGGTGCAGGGGCAAGCGGTATATGCCATTCCCAAAAACGCCCTACCGCCCAGCCCGCTGACCTTGCGGCACCGCGAATACCCACAACACTCCACCCTGCGGCACGTGGACCGGCTTTTCGACCTGCTTGTTCAACATCGCCTGCATCCGCTCTGAGTCGACACCCCAGCCTGAGAGCACCGCCACGTATTGAACACCGTCCACTTCGTAGCTGCTCGGCACTCCAGTCACGCCGGAGTTCGTGCGTTGCTTCCACAGCTCATCACCCGTGCGTGCATCGAACGCTCGGAAGTAGCGGTCATTCGTGCCACCCATGAAAATCACATCGCCCGCGGTTGCCAGCACCGAGCCCCAGTTGTGGCTCTTAAATGTTTTTGTCCACACCTTCTTCGGACCGTCGAGGTCCCAGGCTTGCAGCTCGCCGATGTGGTCTTTGGCGCCCTCGCTGAGGACCAGCTCCGCAGCGCCTCCCATGAACGTCCGGCCCCGCCGGTACTCCCGTGCCTTGCCCTCCAAACGCCCGCACAGGTTTTCGTTCGCGGGGATGTAAAGGTACCCCGTCTTGGGGCTGTAGGCCGCCGGCGGCCAGTCCTTACCACCCCACAATGAGGGGCAGAATTCCGCCATCTTGCCGATGCCGGGCTTGCGCGCCATGTCGTAACTCGGCCGCCCGGTCTCGGGATCGATGCCGGTGAAGACGTTTTGGTGGACGTACGGTGAAGCGTCAACGAAGTCGATGCTGTCACGGCCGCGTTCGAGGAACCACAGGTAGCCGTTGCGGCCTGGGTGAACCAGGCCCGAGATCGTGCGCCCGTCGCGTCGGAAGTCCAGCAGCAACGGCGCCGAGACCTCATCCCAGTCCCAGGAATCGTTCCAGTGGTATTGATGATGAGCGCGGAGTTCGCCCGTCTCGACATCCAACGCAATAACGGAGTTGGCATAGAGGTTGTCGCCCGGCCGCGCGTCACCCATCCACGGAGCGGCGTTCCCGGTTCCCCAATACGTGAGGCCCAGGAGCGGGTCGTATGAGCCGGTGACCCAGATCGATGCGCCGCCCGTTTTCCAGGTGTCGCCCGGCCAGGTTTCGCTGCCCGGCTCACCCGGCGCTGGGATCGTGTAAGTCTTCCAGGCCTCCTCACCGGTCATCGCATCGAACGCTGTGATAAAGCCGCGAATACCGAATTCACCGCCCGAGACGCCGACGATCACCTTGCCCTCGGCGACTAGTGGCGCGAGCGTCATGTAGTAGCCCGAACCGTAGTCCTCGACCTCGCTCTCCCACACAACCTCACCGCTGCGCGCGTCGAGCGCCACGAGATAGCAGTCCGCCGTGGCCAGGTAGACTCGGTCTTCGTACAGAGCCACACCGCGGTTGGTTGGGTGCATCTGGAACTGGTCCTCGGGTAGTTCGCGGTCGTATCTCCACAGGAGGTCGCCACTGCGAGCGTCGAGTGCAAGCACGCGGTTGTGCGGCGCCGAGACGAACATCACACCCTCGTTAACGATCGGAGGGGCCTGGTGTCCCTCACGCATGCCCGTTGAGAAAGTCCACGCCGCAACCAGCGTGTTCACGTTCTCAGCGTTGATTTGGCCGAGGGCGCTGTAGCCCATCGAATCGTAAGTGCCGCGGTACATCAACCAGTTTTGCGGCTCGGGATTTTTCAGCCGCTCGTCGGTGACACTTTTGTACGCGGGCCCAGTTTGCGCGAGGCTGATCGACGAGAACGCGACAGCGACGAATGTGGCCGCCAGACTTGTGCTGACGCGAAGCAATGAGCAGAAACGTGGCATCGCTTTATTGTGGCGGATTGGCTGAATCACTGACGTTGAAATCCGACGCGGCGCGTGAATTTATTGGCTACTCGTAACTCGCCGGCTGCGATCTCGAGCGGTAGCATCGCTAGTGGTTTCGGTGCCGGTCCGGTGACCACGCGGGCGCTGTCCGAAACCTCGAATTCCGATTCGTGGCAGGGGCATACCGGGCGGCGCGTTTCCTCGTTCCAACCCTCGACGTCGCATCCAGTGTGGGTACAGATGCTCGAGTATGCCACGATCCCGTCGGCCGCCCCCTCAGTTGTCTTTTCCGACAGCGTGGCCGGGTCGAGCCGCATCACCATTACGCGATTGAGCCGCGATCCGTCGCGCACCACGCCGTCGTCAGGGCTCTTCGGCCAAGCCACCAGCGGTTTCTCGCCCATCGTAATGTCATCCGCTTGCAACTGCTCGCCCTCGCGTGGTCCAAACGCGAATACGAGCTGGTCGCCGGGCTGCGGCCGCAGCTTTTCAGGTTTCGTGCTGGCCTGCGCCAAGCCCCGTAGTGGCGCCGCAACCGCGAGCGCCACGGCGGGCTCAAGCACGGCGCGCCGCGTCGGGCCTAGCGTCGCGGATTCTTCGTCAGCGGTAGCCATTGTTCTCAACCTCCCGCCCCCGGCTCAGGTAGCGTATCAAATTGGATCGTAGCGGATAACCGTTGAAACGCCGAACTCCGTAGTCGTCGTCATGCACAATTTCCATAGCCCGGGCTGTCTCGCTCTCGCCGATCTCGACATCAATGGTGTAAGCTACCCGCCATGTGTCGAAACATCAGGCCGCTATTCAACTTCGAGCCGTCGGCGACCGAGGACGAAATTCGGGCGTCCGCGTTGCAATTTGTCAGGAAGATTAGCGGCTTCACAAAGCCCTCGAAAGCGAATGAGGCGGCGTTCGAGCAGGCGGTAGAAGATATTTCGGCGATCGCGAATGAGCTGCTCGAGTCGCTGGTAACAACTGCCCCGCCAAGGGACCGTGAAATCGAAGCGGCCAAGGCGCGGGAACGCGCGACCAGGCGCTTTAGCCCATCGCCTGCCGCAAATTGAGTCCAGTCTCGCTACGCCTTCGACTGAACGTCGCCCTCGAATTCTGGGCGTCTGTTCCGCAAAACGGAAGTTGTCAAATACAATCGATAAAGACACACAGAGATCGAAGCTAGTTCGGACAGGAGCAACCTACGATGGCCAACACGGTAATTAGAGTTCTAAATAACGGTCCCTTGCGGCTCGAAGGCGACTTCACCCTGCATGCACACGAAGGGGCGGAATTCGGCCTAGGCGGACGTACGGCGATCAGTTTATGCCGTTGCGGTCTCTCAGCCAACAAGCCGTTCTGCGACGGCACGCACAAGGGTCAGGGCTTCGAGTCGATAGCCGAAGCCCGCGATCTACCACCCAAGGCTGAATAAGACTCTGTGATTAGCGGGCTACTCGCGCACTCACGCAACACCTACTCATCGAACCAAAGACTTGTCGCCGTGCCTCCCAGAATCATTGAGCGATCCCGCGACGACAACGGCAGCACTTCGCGAAAAATCTTTAGCGCCTCGGCGTAGCTAACTTTTGGGGTCCAAAGCTCACAGGGGAAGTCGCTACCCCACACGCAGCGCTGCGCCCCAAATGCGTCGATCACCGCCAGGCATGGCTCATGCATGTCCTCGCACGGATAGCCCGTGAGACTTCCGGTGGCGATGAAACTCAGCTTGGCATGAAGGTTATTTCTCCTGGCAAGAGTCCGAACCGCCCGCAAAGTGTCCTCCAAATCCGGGCCCACCTTGGGATAGAGCGAGTGATCGAGCACGACCGGCAGCGTGGGGAAATCACGAAGAATCCGAGCAGCGGCCTCGGCGTTGTCGCGCTGAATATGCATGTTCACAACGACGCCTTCGTCGGCAGCCGTCGTCCACAGCGCCCTCACTCCCTTGCTGTCGATGGCGCCGCTTCGATCAGGGTTCGAGCGCATGCCTTTGATACCGTGCTCGCGGGCGAGTTCGCGCAGTTGCCGAGGACTCGTCGGGTCATCAGGGTCAAGCGTCACCACCCCGGCGGTCCATTTCGGAGCGCTTAGCGCGCAGTCGCGGATATACCGGTTGTCGAATCGATAAAACGTCGATGTTTGGATGATGCACGCCGCATCAACGCCGGCCGCTTCGGTTTCAGCGCGCAGGTCTTCAAGCGAGCCTTTTCCACCAGGCGGTCGGCGTGGGTTTTCGATCGGAGGATAAGTCTGCTCGTCCGGCGAATAAATGTGAGCATGCGTGTCGACGACGTTCATGGGCATAGAATACCTGCATGCAAGGTCGTCATCGCATCGCGGCGTTTGTCGAACGGGTCACGTTGAAAGGAGGCCGGTTCGAATGAATCGCGCAGTCATCGTCCGCTCATGTTTCGTCGTCGGCCTCGGCCTGGCGGCGGTCGTCTCGTACTCTCAGCGAGACGCCTCGATGCCAACCCAGTCGGCGGTCAGTCTGACCCTGACCATCGAGCACTCCGACACCGCGGAGCAGCTATCGGCGCGGGTTTATTTGTTCAAAGGCGATCGGGAGTTTCGCCTCAGCCCAGTCGATGCCATGCTACCCCTGCGGCCGGACCTGTTTTACCGTGAGCGAATCTGGCGCAGGGACACCGCCTCAAACGTCCTTGAGATCACCGAGAATGACCGCTCGCATTTCATACTGTTAAACGGCGAGGGGACCTTCGAGCTTCCCGCCTCGGACGACTACCGCGTTGAGGCTTATCACGGAACCTTCTTTCGACCGGCGGTTGAGAGCTTCAAGCTGGAGGTCGGAACATCGAAAGAAATCACGCTCCGTCTCGAACCAATCGCACCGGGATCACAGGAAAAATGGTTGGCCGCCGACGATCACATCCATCTGGTGCGAGCGGCCGAAGACGATTCGCTATTCCTGAGCTGGATGAAGGCCGAGGATTTGGCGGTCGCGAATTTCTTAGAACTCCAACGCCAACAACACGCCGCCATGCAGTGGGGTTTCGGCGAAGGGTCGGAAGCAAGGGATGCCGGCTACTCGATTCGCTCCGGACACGAATCCCGCAGCCGATTCTATGGCCACACACTCTTCCTCGGCCCCGAGCGCATGATCCAGCCGCTCAGTATTGGCCTGGAGTACGGCAATTCGCCCGAGGCCTATCCGTACCCGATGGTTCTATTCGATCTGGGC
Source organism: Bryobacterales bacterium (assembly GCA_965247305.1). Classification (GTDB taxonomy): domain Bacteria; phylum Acidobacteriota; class Terriglobia; order Bryobacterales; family UBA6623; genus CATQHP01. The sequence continues at coordinate 2,919,555 of OZ252030.1, forward strand.
CGGAAGATTGGCGCGCTCACCGGCTTCGCTCACTTTTACGGAAGCCAGCCAAACTCGACGCTGCTGATGAATCTCTCCCACGATACGCTCGATTTCGTTGAGCTGTTCCAGTTTGGGATTCTCAAGACGGCCGAATGGTATGAACTTCTCAATGCCGGATTCCGGGTCGTCGGTCTTGCCGGCAGCGACTTTCCGGCGAACCTTGGGCGCTTCGAAAAATGGCCGCGAGTGCTGCCGCTGCTAGGGCCCGAGCGCGCGCTAGTGCAAGCTGAACCGGGTGAGTCGGCCTATGCAGCGTGGGCCGAGGGCGTTCGGCGCGGGGAGGTCCTACTCACAAACGGCCCTCTGCTTGAGTTTTCGGCGAACGGCAAGCGATCAGGAGCGACTCTTTCTTGGAGTGGGGATTCAGCGGTTGTTGAGGGTCGTGCGGTTGCGACTTACCATCGTCCGATCGAAGTCGTCGAAATCATCCGCAACGGGGAAGTCGTCGCTCAGCAACGTGGTAACGGGCAGGTTGAAGAGATCCCGCTGGACTTCGAAATCGAATTAACAGAAAGCTCATGGATCGCCGCGCGAGTGACGGCGAAATCTTTCGACGGTGAGCCTACCATCCAGGCCCATAGCAATCCCATCTATTGCTTGCGCGACGGTGAGCCGGTGCACAGGGAAGCGGCCAGAACATCGCTGAGGGAGCGTTGGCGCAGCGAAGTCGAATACTATCGCTCCGATGAGCTGACGTTTCCGACCACGGCGTCAAGGGCGCTTTTTCTGAAGGGAGTGGAAAGAACGACCGAGGTTTTAGAGCAATATCGCTGATGCCATAGATCGTTCTTGAATAAAAAGCCGTGAAGCTGGCAATTTCTAGAGACTAATTTGCGTGTCCAAAATCGGAGGCGCGACTGTAAGGGAGTGCGGTGGCGAAGTAGCTTTCTGGAATACGCCGAGTTGGGACCTGCTGATCATTCCTCAATAGGGCCCAACTCATCTTCCCCAGTTAACCCTTCGCCACCGCACTCCCTTACAGTCGCGCCTCCGATTTTCACGGGCTTGGTCCTGCGGCATGCAGCCTATGCCATTCCTGAAATTGCTGTAGCGCAGTAGAAGCGAACTTCTCGAGCGTCCCTTAGATTGCAAGTTCCTTCTTGATCGCCAGCTCCAAATCCTCCGGCAGAAATCCATGCGGACCCGGTTCGCTCTTGTAGGCAATCTTTCCTGCCTTGTCGACTAGATACATGCGATCGGGCAGCGCCGTATAGTCTTGCTCAACTTTGGCATCCATGCCGTCAATTACGGTCGTGAAATGTATGTCGAGTTTGCGAACGCACAGTGCGCCGTACTCCTCTTTTTGCTCATAGCTCGCCGCGGCCTGCAAATCGATACCTTCGAGCGTATTGGGCCGAGCTGCCGGGCGGCCACTGTCATTCGGATGTGCTTCTCGCGCGTAGACCAATACAAACTTCACCCGATCCGTGTACGTCTCGTACATCGTGTTAAGGGCATGAACCTCATGCCGAAAATCCGGTCAAGTGTACGATCCAAAAACTAATGCCACCGGCATCTTGCCGAAGAAACTTGACAGGCGTACTCGCTCCTCCGATTTGAGCACTTTGAGGTCGAAATCCGGGGCCTGATCGCCTGCTCGCAGTTTGCCAAAACGGTGTGGCGGAACCTTCTTTTTCTTTGGTGGCTTGCGCTGCGGCAGTGGCGGCCGCTGGCTGAAAGCAGCCAGCGTGGCAAGTCCGAAACCTCCGATTGCGGCGAGTATTTTCCGTCTAGCAGTCACCAGTTCTCCCAATTGCCCGAACCAACTAGGCGATAAATTTATCGTAGACGATCCGAACTGCGGGTTCACTGATAGCCATCACCTGGTTCACCGCAACAAATACACCATGTACTGGGTCTCTCCGACCCGCCGCCAGCCTTGCCGCAGCGCTGCTTCGGGGCCATACTGGACAACGATCATCGACGCTCCGCTGCGGGCGACGGCGGCAAATAGTTCGCGCTTGGCTGCTGCGTCGAGCGCCCAGAACTGTTTATCCTCGTCGTTCCACCAAAGCATTTCAGCCACGATCCGCACCCGCACCGTCCGTGCCCACGAAGGACTCCAGACCCCGAAATAGGCAACCCGGTCACCCGGGCGAATACCCAGTTCCGTGAGTCCCGCGGCAACGTCGTAGGTCGCGCGATCGATGTACGTCTCCGACCTTGAGACGATATTCCGAGTGGCCGCGGCAACCTGAAACGACAACGAGGCCACAGCGAGACCAACCACGGCGGCGATCGCTCGTTTAGAGCGTCGCGAGTCCGGCAACCGTACGCTATCGAGCCCAGCAAGGCACAGCAGTACGCCAAACGAAGCCACATACCTGCCTTCGACGTGAACCAACGTATAGAGAATCAGTGCCGTCATTGGTGCTAGAACCAATGCTGATTGGCGAACCAAATCGCTCCACACGCCGTGCCGATCGCGTCGAATCCAATAGAGCGTCGCGAGGCCGATCATCAGCGGTAGCAATGGGGCAAAGACCCGAAAATAGGCCTTCAGGCTCGTCTCCAATACGCGAAGTTGGTCGCTCCAATTGAATCGCAACTGCACGCCCTCATACCAGTACGATGGGTCGTACCAAATTGGGTACGTGCCGCCGACGGGCGTTCCGAACTCGAAAACGTCCGGAGACTCAAATATTCTGTCGATGCCGTGCACCGGCTGTCCGCTGCTTGGCGGATCACCGATCCAATGGGTTTGGCTTACGCGATTGACCATCCAGGCATAGTTCAACTTTCCTGTGTCTCCGATTGTCAAACGCCCCTTCCGCATTGACAGGGCCCCGATCATCGGGGCCGCAACAACCAAGAAAACCAGCGCCGCCAGAGCCGTCCGCGGCCGAGCGTTACGCCAACCATCGGGCGTAATCAGACACGCGACCAAGAACACCAATCCGACGGGGAACATGACCGCCTTCGTCAAGTAAGCCGCGCCGAGCACGAGGCCCAGCAGGACGGCCGCGCTCCTCCCCCCGGCTCCTCGATTCAGCCGTACCAACAGGCCGCCCGCCAAGAATACAAATGCCGCGACACAGAGGTCAGGAGTGACTCGCACAACGTTGACGCTCGTCATCGAACACCAAATGAAGATCGAATACCCAACGGCCAGCCACGCCCACTCGGGCAGACCCTCCGCAATTTCGGCTGGATTTCGCTCGTCGCGGGCCGCCCCTACGAGCTGCATCAGCAAAAAATGGAATGCAAAGAGGCATGCGATGAACACTAGAAAATTCACGCCCCGTGCGACGGCGAATTCGTTATACGGTCCGGGCTCCACGAGCCAGAGGGCGCCGGCAAGCAGCCACGAGTACAGCGGGCTCCAGTAGGCGTTGATCGCGGTCTCCCAATCGCCGGCCAGGTACGCCTCTCCCATATCCAGGTACGACACGCCGTCCATTTCAGTCGAATGCCGCGCGACCCAGGCATGGAAGCCATTGATCAGCAACGCGATCGACCAGAACATCACGACGAGATTGCGCCGTTTACTGAGAAACCGTCCGGTCATTAAAGCGTGTCGTGTAAATGAAAGTGGTAGCGGGATTTCCGATCGGCCTCCGAGGCCAGTCGAACTCGGGTCAGCTCAGGCCCGCTTCTCGTTGATTCTAGCCCCTGAAACTTTGACAACACCGCCCAGAGTCAAGAAACCGCGGTGTCGACGGATTTGCGGCCGGGGCCTCAGACACGTTGCTCAAACGTCTAGAGCATTTTCAAGATTCACGCAGACCGATTCGAGACAGCGCTGCACGCACTCTCGCGTGGATTCGTGGCGCGCGCCTCCGGCGGGCAGCGTCGACCTCTAGGTCGACGTTTCTTTCCGATCCAGCGCTCGCGGTAGGAGTATTCAATTGCCGGTCTACGCTTTCGCTGAACATGCGGGCTAGTTGGACAACTGTACTTCTTGGCGTCGTTCCCGCAGGCCTACTCCTTCAAACCCGAGCATGTCGACAAATTGGTGCAGGTCGTACCAGTATCCGTGCGCCGATCGATTTTGTAGCATTGTTCCATGTCAAATCGGAATCCGCGACGGCGGCCTCGAAACCAGATCGCAATCTGCTGCTGCCTAGCCGCGCTTTCTTCGGGCCTCGTGACGGGACAGACCGTTGGCGAGCCTTTGCCGGGCTGGGCGCCGGGCCATCTTGACATTCACTTCATCAATACAGGCCGAGGCGACGCGGCGTTGCTCGTCTTCCCCGATGGGACGTCGCTGCAGGTGGACGCCGGCGACGGGGGATGGGACGAGGGCCCACCACGTGGCGTCGTTCGCAAACCGAACGATTCCCGGCCGGCCGGCGAATGGCTTGCGCGTTACGCGGCTCGAGCGCTAGCCCACGACTCCACGCCCAAGATTGACTATGCTTTCCTTACCCATCTCCACAGCGACCACATGGCGGGTTTCGAGGATCTCGCCGCGAATATCCCGATCGGAAAAATGTTCGATCGTGGCTGGCCCGATTACGACTATCCGGCCCCGGTAGAAAGCAACTCCGAAGCTACTAGCCACATCGCCTTCTTGAAACGCGCCAGCAACGCGGGAACGCTCCAAGTCGAGAGATTCCGCCCGGGAGGCAACGACCAGATCGTCTTGCTACGCGACCGCCGAGCGTATCCACAGTTCGAAGTCCGCAACATCGCGGCCAACGGAGCGGTCTGGACCGGCCTCGCTGAAAACACCCGGCACCATTTCCCCCAGAACTATCGCGAGCTGCCGAAACAAGATTGGCCCAGCGAGAACCAGTGCAGTGCCGCGCTGCGCATTAGCTACGGCGCGTTCGATTTTTATACCGGTGGAGACATGCCCGGTCAGCTGCAACCCGGTCAGCCGCATTGGATGGATCTCGAAACGCCGGTGGCAAGAGCCGTTGGTCCGGTCGAAATCGCGGCCGCCAACCATCACGGCAACCGCGATTCTACAAACGCCTTCTTCGTGGAGTCCTTGCGCCCGAAGTTATGGATACTGCAGGTGTGGTCGTCCGACCATCCTGGTCACGATGTGTTAGCGCGCATGCTGTCAAAGCGGCTTTACCCAGACGACCGCTTCGTTCTGGCCACCAATATGCCCGTCGCGAACCGCCAGGTGATCGGGCCGCTGCTCGATGAGCTGCCGAGCGCGCAAGGCCATATCGTCATCCGAGTCAAACCGGGCGGGCGCACTTTCAGCGCCTTGATCCTCGAGGATTCAGACGAGTCGATGCAAGTCAAAGCCGTTTTCGGACCATACAAGTCCCGATAAAAGTCCCCGGGCGGGACTGCCCCATCCCAGCCGATACGGGTTCGACTTGGCAGCTACCGCAAAAAAGTCGCCCAAGAGTCAACCGGCTCGCGCTCGGTGACCAGCGTGTTTTCGATCTTCGAGTTGTCCGCCCAGCCCAGTGACATGCCGCACACAAACGTTTCGTTGTCGGGCATCTCGAGAAACTCCCTGATGATGCGATGGAACTGCGTAAACGCCGCCTGCGGGCACGTGTCCAAACCGTGGCCTCGGGCGGAGACCATAATGTTCTCGAGAAACATGCCGTAGTCGAGCCAACTGCCTTTTTCTAGAATGCGGTCGATCGAGAACATCAGTCCAACTGGCGCGCCGAAGAACTCGTAGTTGCGCGAGTGCTGGGCGTGCATCGCAGCCTTGTCGCCCTTTTCGATGCCCAGTAGGCCGTAGAGATCCCAACCGACCTTGCGGCGGCGCTCGATAAATGGCGAGGCCCAGTTGATCGGATAGTAGGCGTACTCCTGCTTGTGCCTGGCCAATTCTTCGGGGTCGTTATATACGGAGACGATGCGCCGCGAAAGTTCTTGTTTCGATTCCCCCTGGAGAACATATACTCGCCACGGTTGGGTATTCGTTCCCGACGGCGCGCGCGCCGCCGATTCGAGGATCTCTCGGATGGTTTCTTCCGGGATCGCGGTCGGTAGAAACGCGCGAACCGAGCGACGCGATCGGATTGCTTGGTCGACGGGGTTACGGCCTTGGGGGTCCATCGCACTACTCTAACTTGGAATTTATGTGCGGGGATGTAACCCGTCACTGCTCTGGCCGCGCCCGCGCTTCCAACCGCCTGATGTCAAACCACCCGACAGAGCCCTAGTCCGCTTGAGCCAGTCTTGGGAGCTCGCTGCCGCTCGTGACTTTGCCGCCGAACTGGGTGGCGAAGGCCCGCGCCGCTCTCTGATCGGCAAAAGACATCATGCTCGGTGAGCAGCGGTCGTACTCGAGGTGACTGAAATGCTTTTGCGAGCCTACCAGGGGTTCGCTGCGCAAACAATGATTTACCGAACTACCGACAACCACGAACGCTTCCGACGGATCGATCGACCCGCCGTCGTCGTGGTTACTTAGACTGACTAGCCGCACCGCCGAACCCGACTGCCGTTCGACCGAGAAAGCGCACGCCGGGCAACAGAATCGCTGCTCCTCGCCGTCTACAGCAGCGATCGTAAGCGCATGTCCGTCGACCGCGCGTCCGCAGGCCGCGCAGCCGGATTGGCGCTGTGTTTCGAAAATTTGCCAGCCACCATACGCAAAAACGCCGGCAATGACGCAAAGTAGTACCACCCCTGCCCGGGTCGAGCTTTTGCTGATTTGGACGCCGAAATTCACTGCTCGCAGTTCTAAAGATACCAACGAGCGACGCGGGTCGTCAGTTCCGCTTTTCGAGCTACTAAGGGCATCTCCTAGTTTCTCAACGACTTACGACAATGGGATTTTGCGGGAGCTGCGGAAATCGTCGCTCGGGTCACCGAGAAGTAGCTAAAGACCTAGGAGCAGCCCCTACAGTAAGGCCCGACTTCTAGGCAAATTCACTAAGAGAGGGGTACTAGGGTTACTAAGGACTACACCTAATGTTCCTAGTGGGGCCGATAGGGTTACGTTCGTTTACAAAGGAGCACTACGGCACCCGGTTTCCTTCTCGAATCCGAGCCGCAGCGCTCTACCCCGGCTGACTAGACCGCCTTGCGGATCTAGGGCCGAACAGATCCGGGGGGGATAGGAGATCGTCAATGCAGGATCTATTGTCAATACTAAGAAAAGCCCCATGGTCGCGACGAGGCGCAATTTTGCCGCTATTCGCGATTACGTTCGCACTACTATTACTCTTTCTCGGACTCGTCGTAGATGGAGGCATCATCTTCTTCGAGCGCAGGCGCGCACAAGCCGCGGCCGACGCGGGTGCCTATGCCGGCGCGCTCGAATTGCTTCACGCCAACACAGCCTGGGTCACCCCTTCAGCTAAAGCCGACACAAAGATGAACGGCTTTGACGACGACGACACAGACATCGTCATTACGGTCAACAATCCACCCGCCACAGGTGCCGCCGCCGGAGACAACACTGCCGTTGAGGTGATCGTTCAGAGCACCGTCGCGACAACGTTGATGCAGCTGGTCGCGAACGACAACAGCATCGTTCGGGCGCGTGCAGTCGCTGGTATTGCTGCCGAAACCGGGCCGCTATGCATTCTGGCGCTCGACGAGTATACAGACAACGGGATCACCTTTAGCGGTGATGTCGACATGTTCACTCCTGATTGCGAGATTGTTGCCAGGTCTAATGACCCGAAGGCTATCAAATTCAACGGCACAACATGCGTTATCGCGGCGGAGATCGGCTACGGCGCGGGTGGGGGCTACGACGGCACTAGTACTTACTTGCGTAAGTTATAATAATTATGAGATAAATCGCGAGGGGTGACGGTGGTCTTGGTCCACTGGAAGGGCGTGGCGTCGCGGTTGTAGGCCTGGACAAATTTGTCGATCGCTTCGCGTACCTGGCGGGGCGATGTGAAGCTGGCGCCTTGCAGCGCCCGGCGACTGAGAATGCTGAACCATACCTCGATCTGATTGAGCCAAGAGCTATAAGTTGGCGTGTAGTGAAAATGCACGTTCTTATGGCGTTGCAGCCAGCGGTCATGGCGGGGTTTGTGGGTGTTGAGATTGTCCAAGATGACGTGGATTTCGAAGCCGTCGTAGAGATCCGTCAACTGATTCATGAAGTCGAGAAACTCGCGCCGGCGGCGGCGCTGGTAATGGTCGGCGGTAATCCAACCGGTGGCCACCTCCAGAGCGGCGAACAGCGTTGTTGTGCCATGGCGTTTATAGCCGTGAGAGAAACCGGTCAAGGCCTTGCCGTTGGGCAGCCGCAGCCAACCTTGTGCCCGCTCGAGTGCTTGAATACTGGGTTTCTCATCGACCGCCAACACGACGGCGTTCTCCGGCGGGTCGAGATATAGAGCGACGACATCGGCGGCCTTGCGCGCAAATTCCGGGTCGGTCGAGATACACCAACTGCGTCGTCGCCGCAGCGAGATGCCCTGCCGCTTGAGTACCCGCCAGACTTGATGATCGCTGACGTCGCCCAGCGCCGCGGCCAGCAGCGTGCCCGTCCAGGTGGCGTGACCTTCCGGCGGGGGCTGATCGAGCATCGTCAAAATGCGCTTGCGGGTGGCCTCGTCGTAACGCGCCGGCTTGCCCGAGCGGGGCCGGTCGACGAGGCCCGCCAGCCGCTGCTCGGCAAAGCGCAGGCGCCACTTCGACACCCGCGACGGCGGTGTGTTGAGTTGCTGGGCGATGGCGCTGGTGGCAGCGCCGGCGGCAGCCAACAGCACGATCCGAGCTCGCTCGACCATGCGCCGTTCCGTCTTGTGAGCCTGGACCCAGTGACGCAACGTCTGCTCTTCTTCCGAACTCAACGTGATCGCGGTCGCGGGCCTGGGCATGCCCCAGCTTGTCATACTACGTAGTACTTGTGCAAGTAAGTACTAGCGGCCCTGGCAGTTGTATTGACCCTGAGCCCATGGGCATTATTCCCCCGGACGACCCTTACTCAGGCTTAGCGGCACCTGACCCGGCTGCTTACACTACCCAAGCGACAAGCGTCGTCAGTCGTGGCAATTCGGACGGTGCCGAGACGTTCCTACCCGGAGTCTATGAAAAAGGAATCAAGATTACCGGCGGCGGCCCCTATACGTTTGCACCCGGGATCACTAGTGTCCGGCTACGGTCTGGGTAATATCCGACAAGTCATTTGGAATGAGCGGGTTGAGTGCGATTTGAAGATTTATCGATTTGAATTTTGAATGGTGGTTTTGATGGTCCAGGGGCCGGCCTCGAGTTTTTGACAATGAGGCATGAACCTTGGCCGGACCGTCTTCGCACAGTTGATGGATGAGCTTCCAATCTACGAATTCCGAAAATGTGTGGCTCGTTATGACGGTGACCATAAATTGCGCGGCTTTTCTTGCTGGGATCAGTTTCTTTGTCTGGCGTTCGCGCAGTTGACCTATCGCGAAAGCCTGCGCGATATCGAAGCATGCCTGCGCTCGGTGCAGCCCAAGCTCTACCACATGGGGTTCCGCGGCAGGGTTTCGCGCTCCACGCTGGCCGACGCCAACGAGACTCACGACTGGCGCATTTACGCTGACTTTGCTCAGGTCCTCATTGACATCGCCCGCCCACTCTACGCCGAACAACCCTTGGGCTTCGACTTGAATTCCAGCGTCTACGCCTTGGACTCCACCACCATCGACCTCTGTCTTTCCGTGTTCCCATGGGCTCGCTTTCGCTCTCGCAAGGGCGCCGTGAAGTTGCATACTCTGCTGGACGTTCGGGGCTCGATCCCCACGTTTATTGAGGTTTCCGACGGCAAAACACACGATGTCAACATCCTCGACCGGATCATGCCCGAGGCCGGTTCCTTCTATGTCATGGATCGTGCCTATGTCGACTTCGAGCGTCTGTACGTGTTGCAGTTGTCGGCCGCCTTCTTCGTCGTACGCGCGAAGAAAAGCCTGCGCCTACGTCGCCGTTACTCTCATGCGGCGCCACCGGAAACCGGTGTGCTTTCGGATCAGACCGTTGTTCCGATTGCCGCCACATCGGCCAAACGCTATCCTGACCCGCTTCGCCGCGTTCGCTACTACGACACCATTCAGGATCGCAGGCTCGTGTTTCTGACCAACAATTTCGAACTGCCGGCGCTCACGATCGCGCTGCTCTACAAATCGCGCTGGAAAGTGGAATTGTTCTTCAAGTGGATCAAGCAGCACCTCCGCATCAAAGCATTCTTCGGCACCAGCGCCAATGCAGTGAAGACCCAAATCTGGATAGCGGTCTCCATTTATGTTTTAATTGCGATCCTTAAAAAGCGACTGCGCCTTGAGCCGAGCCTCTATCAAATCCTACAGGTACTCAGCGTGACGCTCTTCGAGAAAGTGCCCATTCCACGGGCCTTTGACGATGCCAAGTCCCAAGATAAATCGTACGGAATTTCTAACCAGTTGAATCTGTTCGACTTATTGGAGTGCACCCCAAAACTGAGACAGATGAAAGTGGGACAATTTTCAGTGAATGGAAAAGGAGTCCCCGATGAGAGAGAGAAAAGATAGGGTTGCGAGGAAGCAGCGCTCGTATGAAGTTGAGTTCAAGGAATTGGCGGTAAGCCGCATGCTTCGCGGTGAGAACGTCGTCAAATTGAGCGGTGAGTTGGACGTGCGGCGCAGCGTGTTGTATCGCTGGCGCGACACCTACCGCGCCGAGGGACGCAGCGGTCTTGAGCGGCGTCAAGGGCGGCCGCGTCCCGGACAAGAGGTTGTGCAATTGGATAGCGATCCGAGCGCCGATCGCATTGCCGAACTCGAACGCCTAGTCGGTCAACAAGCGGCGGAATTGGATTTTTTCGAACGAGCCTTCAACGCCTTAAAACCGGCGATGCCGAACCAAGTCGCTCGCAACGCGAGCGGCTCTACAGCGTCATCGACGAAACCCGCGTCGAAGGCCGACTCAGCATCGAGCGAGGCTGCGAACTCGCCGCAGTCAGTCGAGCGGGATATTACCGGCAATTAGAGCGAGACAAGCCTGTCGAATCCAACCTGGAAGTGCGTGACCGTATGCAACGCATTACGCTCGCAAATCGCCGCTACGGCTATCGTCGAGTGACCGCCGAACTGCGTAGGCAGGGCTTTACGGTGAACCACAAGAAGGTCTTGCGGCTGATGCGCAACGACAATCTGCTGGCGATACGCAAGCGCCGCTACGTATTGACGACGGACTCGGATCAGCACCGCGCGATCTACCCAAACTGGGCCAAAAACCTGCAGATCGACGGTCTCGATCAGCTCTGGCAGGCCGCCATCAGCTACGTGCGCATGCGCCGTTCGTTCGTCTACTTGGCGGTCGTGATGGACTCGTATTCCCGGCGCGTAGTGGGCTGGGAATTGGGGCCTTCCCTCGAGGCCATATTGGCAGTGAACGCGCTGCGCAAAGCGATCGAGTTTCGCTGTCCGAAGCCGGGGCTGGTGCATCATTCCGATCAAGGCACGCAATATACCTCGCGGGCTTATGTCAGTCTGCTGGAAGAAAACGGCGCGTTGATCTCGATGAGCCGGCGAGGAAACCCGTACGACAATGCGCGCATGGAAAGTTTTATGAAGACGCTCAAAAGCGAGGAGGTGAACCTACAGACGTATCAATCGATGGACGAAGCGCGCGCTTCGATCGAGGAGTTTATCGACGCGGTGTACAACCAAAAGCGGCTGCATTCGGCGTTGGGATATCGGCCTCCGCAGGAGTTCGAGCAGTTGTTGCCAGCGAGCGAAGAGCTCAGAAACCCGCAGTTTGAGTTTTCTGAGGCATGAGGAAATCTATCGAGACAGTGGTCGTGCTCGGAGCGGGAGAATGTCCCGCCCCGAGCGCTCATCGTCTCGCTGAGTTTCCAGCCGGGTATTGCTTGGCGGGTTGCTCTCCAGCATTGCCCGCCTCCGCTTTCCCGGCCGTTTTCAAGTGTGCGGCACGTTCGCCGAAAAGGCTATACTTTTTCAGCGAACGGCAACTGTCCCATTTTTAAGCTGTCTCAGCTTAGGGGTGCATGCCATATAGCCGGACACTAGTGACCCGGGATGTATATCGTAGATGGCCTTAATGTTACAGGCGGCTCACTATACGGCGACGGGGTCACGTTCTACAACACCGGCGGCAACCCGCTAAGCAATATCGAGATCGAGGGCGGTGCTCATGTAGAGTTTAGCGCGACAAACGATGTATACAGCGACTATAACAATATCCTCTTCTTCAACAGCAGAGATGCTGGGCCTCAACCGAAATACGATGCGAAGATAATCGGCACCTCCACCTCCATATTTGAGGGTGTACAGTACTTTCCCACTGTCGAGTTGGAGTTTGGCGGGAACCAAGACACCACTATCGATCTGTTTAGCCAACTCATCGCTCTCACCATTAACTTACATGGCACCGCCAACGTCAGCGGAAACTACGGGTATTCCAACCCCGACCGGGTGCCAACCACGAATCGAGTGTCATTCGTCGAATAGAAGGAGCTAGAAGTGAAATTTAGACAAAGAAACCGAACTAGGGGCACCGCGCTGGTCGAGTTCTCACTCGTCGCGACGTTACTCCTGCTGCTTGCCGCCGGGGCGGGCGATTTTGGCCGGATTTTCACCGAGGCAATCGCAGTGAAAGCCGGCACCGCGACCGCGGCCATGTACGGCTCGCAACGTAACGCTCGATCGGGCGACGTTGCGGGAATGATGGCTAAGGCTGAAGGCGACTCCGCTGACGCCGGTGCCATCACCGCGACAGCCACTCAGTACTGCACTTGCCCGGACGGTTCGGGGGGTTGGACCGCTGTTCCGTGCAGCGAATTCTCCTCCACAACTTGTACGGGGTATGGTTCCCCGCGCGCATACATCCAGGTGAATGCGACCTCGAATTTTACAACGGTTATCAAGATGCCTGGGATCCCGTCGGCTACAACGATTGACCAGACTACATGGATGAGGGTGAGATGACGCTCGCAAAGAGGCTTATAAATTCCCGAAGGTCTGGGCGACGCGGCGCGGCGATGGTCGAGTTCTCGCTCTCGTTCGTATTGTTTATCCTTCTTGTATTCGCGGTCATGGAAGGTGGCAAACTGATCTGGACCTGGACAACGCTGCAGCACGGCGTCCGCGAGGGCGCTCGTCTAGCGATCATGCAGGCCGACAACGCAAGCGTGGACACCAACATTACTAATATCGTGAAGGCCCGAACCATCGGCATCCCGTCTGGCGACATTTCAGTCGCGACCGTGTGGGGTGGAACCGACGGCGGTGACGTCGTGTCGATCACGGCTTCGTGCCCTGTGCCCATCATGTTTGGGGGGTTGGTGTTTGGCCCTTCATCGATTAATTTGCAAGCCACATCATCGGCTGTGATCGTCGAGCCCTAACACCGGCTGGCTACCAGTTTTGGTGGCTGCACGGTCGAACAATGTTGCGATCAGTGAGTGCGTACCGGAGGCTCGTCTAGCTCTACCGACGCACGTTGACACCCCAAACGGGGCTCGCTATTCTCAAAAGAGAAAGTAATTAATGGCAAATCACAAATCGGCGATTAAGCGCGCCCGACAGACCGTGAAGCGCAGCGCGCGGAATACCGCCCGGCAAAGTGCACTACGCACCGACGTTAAGAAGTTTCACGAAGCGGTCGAAGCGGGCAATCAAGAAGAAGTCGACAAGCTGCTTACTGTGACGGTAAGCGCGTATGATCGCGCCGCGCAAAACGGTGTCGTTCACGCCAATAGAGCGGCAAGGGCAAAATCGGCCCTGACGCGGGCAGCCCGCAAGTCGGCGACTGTCGAGTCAGCTAGTTAGACGCACCGTTAGGTGCTCCATAATTATTCGGTCATCTGGGTTGGGACTCCGCAATTCGCGGTCCGCCTCGAATAGCCAGATCAGCGCTCGCTCGAGCTCGCGGCGGCTAAACTGTGTGGCGATCTCGGCCACCTGAGCCGAGCGCGCGGGCCACAACCGCAGTCCGTAAGAGCCCAACTTTGAGCCGATCGCGCCGGCGCTACGCAGGCGAAGCTCATTTGCGGCGAGCGCTTGGCGGAACAGCCCGGCAATTAGATTGAGCTGCATCGGCCAGTACGTACCCGCCTTTGCCATGGTGTCGAGTACTCCCAGCGCGCGGGTCCGGTCGCGATGTGCCAGAGCGTCTGAGAACTCAAAGAGTCCACTTTGGCGCGCTTCGGGGACGAGCAACTCGATATCACGGGAAGTAATCGCTTCCGGAGCCGCGCCGGCTTCGCTCGTAGACGCCGAGTAGAGCGCCAGCTTCTCTAAATTGTTTTCGATCTTTGCCACGTCGGCCGCGAGCATCTCTACGAGATCGACCAACACTCTACGCTCAATCGAAAGGTGCAGCCGTCGCGAGAGTACCTCGGCGGCCTTGATCGCCTCATTCATCGTGATCGGCTTAAGCTCGACGGTCTCGGGCACGGCGGAAAAGAATTTCGCTAGGCGCTCGAGCTTCGCTTTGTCATCGCGGTCACGGCCGTCAAATCGGGTTGCCTCGATCACGACCACGGTGCCCGGCGTGGGGTCCGCGAAGTAAGCTTTCAGCAGCGTTTGGCTGGGGTCTTCTTTCGAACGGACGCCGCCTCGGGGCAAAACGTTCTCGGCATTTTTGACGAGTAGCAGGCGAGACGTCGCAAACAGCGAAAGTGTCCGCGCCTCGTCGACCACGTTGCTAAGTGACTGCTCTTTGAGGTCGACCTCGATGAGGCCCTCAGTGTCAGCCGGTTCCCCGAGCACCGCCTTCCTAATTGCCGCGCGGCAGCGGTCGCGGAAAAACGGTTCGGCCCCGAGGAACAGATAGCCCGCGGCGGGCTTGCCCTCCTTCTTGAAGTGCTGCAGCAGGGCGCGGGGCGTCAAGCACCCAAGTTAGCATTTGGGATTACTATATGGGGTGCGCCGTTGGCGCCGCAAGAAGGAGCATGCCATGCGTTATCTGTTGCTAGCCGTGATGTTCGTTGTCCCGCTCTTAGCGGGCGATTCCGCCGACTGGTCGGCCTGGGTGGGCAGCCAGTATCGCATTGCGCCGAATATCACCTACAAGGTCGCCAACAACGTCGAACAGAAACTCGACGTCTACGCGCGCCGAGGCGACACCAGCCCTAATCCGACGGTCATCTACATCCACGGCGGCGGCTGGGTCGGCGGTACGAAGGAAGCAAGCGCGCTTTCACTCGCGCCCTATCTCGAAATGGGTTTTTCGGCTGTCAACGTCGAGTATCGCCTCGGACGCGTTTCGCGTGCGCCTGCCGCGGTCGAAGACTGTCGTTGCGCCCTGCGCTGGGTGATTGCCAACGCAGAGAGATATGGCTTCGACCCCAATCGGTTGATCGTTACCGGAAACTCCGCCGGAGGCCATCTTTCGCTGACGACCGGAATCCTTCCCGAGTCCGCCGGACTTGACTACGAATGCCACGGTCCCGAAGATCTCAAGGTCGCCGCGGTGATCAATTACTACGGCATTACGGACGTCAACGACTTGATGGCTGGAAAGCCGAATGAGAAGTCGTATACCGTTTCATGGCTAGGCGGCCAGCCGGATCGTGACGCGATCGCCAAGCGCGTTTCGCCAATTCACTACGTCAGAAAAGGGCTGCCGCCGGTTCTCACGATTCATGGCGACGCCGACCCGACCGTGCCCTATCAACACGCGGTCAATCTACACAAAAAGCTCGATAGCGTTGGAGTAACGAACCAGTTGCTGACCATCCCCGGCGGCAAGCACGGCGGGTTTAATAGGGACGAGGTCGCGAAGATCAATTCGACGATACGAGCATTTTTGGCGAAGCACCAATTAATGCCCTGAGTGGATGCGGACGTATCGGGCACACGCACCGACGCGACTAAGCTGTTCAGTGATACCGCGCGCGGACGCCAACTACTCGAACGACAGCTTTTTCGAAAAAAACGGCAGCACCTTCGTCTCGATTCGCGAAGCCACACCGTCGATATGGTTGCCCTCGTAGATCTCGAATTCGTGGGCTATAGCGTAGTCATCGAGCCGCTGGTCGAGAACGCGGATCGAGGCCGCGATCGATTGATCGGCGTCTCCGGCGTCAAACGCGATTCCTTCGAGGCTGCGCAAATCGTCGATGTGTTGGTCGAGAAACGCAAGTGGCGCGTTCGAAGCGATCCTCGCCGTGACGCTCGGCCGCGGCTCGCCGTTCTTCGTCGGCATATCGAAATAAAACGGCGGGTTCTTCGGATTGGGCGCCCAAACCGCCGCCGTGGCGATCACCGCTTTGGTTCCAAAGCCTGCCTTCGCGAAATCATCGTCTGTCAGGACGGACTCCCATGTCGGCGGTCCCGCGGGCGCACCCGTCGGTACAACCCGTGGCTGCATGCAGCAGGGGCTGAGCAGGTAAATCGCCGCGAATACATCCGGGTGCTTCGTCCCGACGCGCATCGCGCCATACCCACCCATCGAATGCCCCGTGAGTCCTCGCGCGGCTCGCTTGGGAATCGTCCGGTAGTGCGAGTCCACATACGCAACTAGCTCTTCGCTGACGAACCGCTCCCAGTTGCCGGTAACGACCGAGTTGGAGTAAAAGCTGCCGTGAAAGCGCGTAAACGCATCGGGCATTACGACGACCACATCTTGAGTGTCGTTGCGCGCAAGGCCAAGGTCGAGTACGTCCGGGAGTGTAATCCAGTGCTCTTTGCTGAACCACTTCGCCACGCTATCGGTGAAGCCGTGCAGCATGTAGACCACTGGATAATGCCGGTCGGCGTCCGCCGCATAGCTTGCCGGCAGATACACTGCGACATCGCGTACGGGCGAGTCGCCCGAGAGGTTGCCTTCAAGGCTGTGCCCACGGACCTTGAGGCGTTCAACGCTGCCCTTGTCGGCTCCGAAAGCGGGAAGCGCTACGATCGCGCCGGCCAAAAACAGAAGCCGCGCGGCGCTGCGAAACATCACTGATAACGTGGAAGATCCGAACAATCCGGCGGCGCGCAGCTTCATCAAGGCCTCCAGCGGGAATGATAGCCAACTGGAATTGCCGGCGGGCAATTTGACGTTGCTAACCCGAAACTACAGATTTCTTGCGAATGCAAAGGAAACAACGAACCGCAACAACGGTGCCGCAACCGAAAGAGGGTGTGAAAAAATCTCCACCGGCATTTCGAGCGTCGGAGGGTGCGACATGTCGCACCCCTACAACACTGATAACAAGCAAATTGCTCGTAGGGGCGTAGCTTGCTACGCCCCTGGAGTTTGGCCTTTCACTAGATGGGACGCGCGGTAAGCACGTTCTTGAGTTGTCTGGGATCTGAGAATGCTTGTGTCTCAAAACATTTTGAGGTATTCTTGTATCTAGTTGTTTAGCTTGTTGTGTAACTAGATTCATTTCCAAGGAGACCTCATGTCCTTCCCCACCAAACTGCAGTTGATCAAGCGCAAGGCTTCCCAACAGTTCTACGTCAACTTCCCCTCCGCCAGCGCTCAGATGCTCGACTTCCAGCCCGGCGAACAGCTCGAATGGATCCTGCTCGACCGCTCCCAACTCGTGCTCAATCGTTTGCAACCTCCGCCCGTCGAGTTGAAAAAAAAACTCCCGATCGAGTCGTCGACACCTTCTCCCGACTCTTCGCCAAAGGCCTCAACCCCCACGCCCGACAAAGCGTGAACGACCACCTCACCCGCCTCGCTCTCGGTGCCGCCGTCTGCCTCGGCCGCTCCACCATCACCGGCCTGCTACATGCCTCCGGCGAGAGCTTTCAGGACTGGAGCGCCGGCTACCGCCTGTTCTCGCAACAACGCGTCGAGCCGCAACGCCTGCTCGATGCCTCGCGCCGCGAGGTGCTCGCTCGCTTGCCGCCCGAGGCTCCCTTGGTCGTCGCCATCGACGATACACTGCTCGCCAAGTCGAGCCTCAAAACGCCCGGCGTGAGTTGGCGGCGCGATCCGCTTGGACCCAAGTTTCAGGCCAACTTGATTCTCGCGCAGCGCTTCTTGCAATTCTCGGCAGCACTGCCTCCCAGCGAGCGGCAGCAGCCGGCGCGACTCATTCCGATCGGCTTGGAACACGCGCCGACTCCGCGCCGACCGTCGAAGAAGGCCACGGACGAGGTTTGGAAACAGTACCGGCGCGAGGCTCGCAAGTGCAGCTTGACGGCCCTCGCCGCCAGGCACATCGCGCGCTTGCGCGAGGCCATGAACGCCGATCCCGGAGGCGCTGACAGAGCCTTGCACCTCGTCGTTGATGGCGCTTACACCAACCGCACGGTGTTCGGATCGTTGCCCGCCGAGGTGACGTTGATCGGCCGCATTCGTTCCGACGCCAAGCTATATCATCTGCCCCTCGAGCAGCCCGGCAAAGGCCGCAGGCGTTGTTACGGCGAACGCGCGCCGACGCCCGAGCAACTCCGCCAGGACGACAACGTGCCGTGGCAAACGGTCGAGGTTTTTGCCGCCGGCAGCCTGCACCAGTTCAAAGTGAAGACGCTCGCGCCGCTGCGTTGGCGGCCGGCGGGAGGCAAGCGGGACTTGCGTTTGGTGGTGATCGCACCGTTGGGTTATCGGCCGCGGGCGGGCTCGAAGGTGCTGTATCGCAAGCCGGCGTATTTGATTGTCAGCGATCCGAGTTTGGGGCTGGAGCAGATCGTGCGGCAGTACGTTTGGCGCTGGGAGATCGAGGTCAACTTCCGTGAGCAGAAGACGCTGTTGGGAGTCGGACAGGCGCAGGTGCGGCAGCCGGACGCGGTCGAGCGGGTCCCTCAATTTATGACGGCGGTGTATGCGCTACTGCTGTTGGCGGGCGCGAGTTGGAGCCGCCAACAGGGCGTGGACGACGCCTTGCCGCGACCGCACTGGCGACGCCGCTCGCAGCCGCAACGGCTCACCACGCAACGGCTGATCAGCCACCTGCGGGCCGAGCTTTGGGCGGACGGCGTGCAGCGGCAACATTTCTGCGGCTTGCGGAACACTTCGCAATCCAACACGAAGCTGCAGAAACTCCCAAGAGGCGCTCCGCCTGCAGCAATCTACGCTTCCGGCTAACGCCAATCCCCTATTTCCGCACCCTACCCCAAACTTCAACCCTCTTTGAACAGCCAAACTCCAGGGGCGTAGCTTGCTACGCCCGTTTCTCGAGTTCCCGGAGGTTTCTTCACACCCCCAAAGGTTGCGACCGCTGCACTACCGTCGCCTTAAGCAGATGACCGAGCGAGTTTCTCCCAGCAATGATCCGGACCTCGCCGGCGGGCTAGCTCACTCTCAGGGCTGGTTGCAGACGAATTCGATCGGTTGCAGAATGCCGGAACATTCTGAGCGGCTGCCACCACCGCTCAAGCATTGGTCGTATACAGCCATGACTGCTTGCTCGCAATCCGTGGAGTTCGCTTCGACCGCCTGCATCTCGCCAACTAAGAACGCGGCCCCAAACAACATGGCCGTAACCGACAGGCTATAGATTGCCAATCTCATTTTCTGAATCTCTCTCTCGATCAATTTCGTGGGGGTGCATTACGTTTATACGCCGGTTCGAGCCCGCTCGGCACTGGGTCGGTCACCCTAAGTCCACACACGAATTTTGCAGTCACTCCACTAGGACTATCGGTTCAATCAGCCTTAGTTCCCTCGGGACTTAGCGTCCATGCCCACGGTCTCACCCCGGGGCGATCGAGGCCTCTAAAAGTTCCGTTTAGGCAAGGACTATGGAGCAGAGACGCCTACGTAAATGCCCGCTATCAAAATCCCCTGACGGTTCAGGACTATGGTTTGCTTTCGGTCGGTCATGATGCCGATTGTCCGAATCGCGGCCAGAGCTGATAACAGTAGTCATCAAGTTAGCCGCGAGTTTAAATCGGTCTTGTCCCCGGCTGAAACCCAAACTCCAAGCTCGGAACTTGAACTAATTCGAGAATAGGAAGCCTCTCAAGATGAACCACCCCAGGGACCTTCGCCGCTCCTCCAAAGGCCAGATCTTAGTCATGTTGGCGCTTGCGTTACCGCTAATGTTGACCATGCTTGGCCTCGCGCTCGATGG
Organism: Bryobacterales bacterium; assembly: GCA_965247305.1. Classification (GTDB taxonomy): domain Bacteria; phylum Acidobacteriota; class Terriglobia; order Bryobacterales; family UBA6623; genus CATQHP01. Next base: position 2,939,431 of record OZ252030.1, read on the forward strand.
CGGCCGGCTCTACTTTGAGCGTCGCCATGCCCAGATCGCAGCCGATGCCGGAGCGAGAAGCGCGGCGTTCGAGTTACTGCGTGGGAACAACAATCAGGCCAGCGTAGATGAAGCGTCCGCGACCGACGCCACTCTAAACGGATACGACAAGAACGATCCCGAAGTGGACGTCGTCGCTTTGATCGGCCCCGCCGGATTCAGCAACAATTTTGTATCCGTCACGGTGACCGACGAAGTTCCGACAACGTTATTGAATATTTTCGGAAAGAATGCCTCAACCGTCGCTGCCAGGGCTGTCGCGGGCATCGTGGCCGACACCGCCCCACCCTGCGTGCTGGCTCTGGATGAGAACGTGTCGGGTGCGCTTACCTTCAATGGTTCCGGTGACCTTAATGCAAATTGCAAGGTGATGTCGAACTCTGATCACGATGACTCGATTGTTGTCAACGGCGGTTTCTGCGTCACAGCCGAGGCGATCGGCTATGTCGGCGCACAGTCCTTAGCGCTCAACACGAACAACTGTCTGAGCCCTCAGCCCGCTGGACAAGCGATACCGGAGGCGGACCCATATGCATACCTCACTCGGGTGGTTGACATTGATACCAGCGTCATTCCGAATTTCAGAAACCCACCGTTAACGATCAACGAGGGAAACGTTTCCTCCTGGAGTCCGCTGCAGCCGGGAGTCTACAATGGCGGGCTTCGGGTTGTATCGACGATTAGCATCAATTTGGATTTGGATCCAGGTGTCTACTTTTTAAACGGCCTCCTGATGACCGGCAATATCACAGTTCGCGGCACAGGCGTCACCATAGTCGACCTGTGCGGCAACAATGGTGCGATCAGCGACATATTGATTGCTGGCACGGCTGACGTCCAAATTAGCGCTCCGACAACCGGCGAGTACGCAAACGTATTGATTTACTCAGGATGCAATGGCAGTATTACCGGCACGTCGGGTTCGACTTTCGAGGGTGCGATGTATTTCCCAGAAGGGGACATTGTTTTTGGGGGCAATCAATCTACCGAGACGTTTGGCATGGTCGTCGGTAACACGATCACGATGAACGGCACGCCGCTTTTAAATGTCGACTACGATCTCGCTGGCCGGACGCCTGACCTGACCACCATCGCGCTGGTGCAGTAAGACGCGTCACACAATCGCGGAAGTAATAGGAAATTGAAAATGTTTACCAAAAGGATCAATTCAAAGCGCGGAAGCGCCGTTGTCGAACTCGCACTCTCGGGCACGCTGCTGATGTTCATCGCCTTTGGGGCCTCGGATTTCGCGGGTCTGTTCTTTGACGGCATTGCCGTAGCAAATTCGGCTGGCTCAGCGGCCTTCTACGGAGCTGACGACAACATCCGCGCCGGTGACTTCGTCAAGATCAGCCAGCGAGCAAGAGATGATTCGGAAGACGAAGTCGGCACTGTGACCCCAACCGTAAGCCAAATGTGCAAATGCCTTACCGGAGGGGAATTCGATTGCCAGCTTTATCAAGAGACCAGTTGTGGCACGTACGGAGTGCCGCGTGCGTACGTCAAGGTTGAAGTCGAAGAGCCGTTCGACTCGATTTCCGGAATCGGATTGTTTCCGAACACCACGGTGAAGCGCATGGCGTACATGCGAGTTAGATAGCACGGAGAAACCAGCATGAAGGAGTATCACCTGATGTCACTCTCTAACCGACCCCGCCGCCGCTGCGGCCGCCGTGGCGCCGCCATGGTTGAGTTTGGCTTAACCTTCGGGCTATTCATGGTGTTTTTCATCGCAACAGCCGAGGGCGCCAGGCTGATGTGGTCGTGGGCTTCGTTGGCGCATGCCACTCGCGAAGGGGCGCGCTACGCGATGGTTCACGGCGAGGCAAACCCGATCGGTGTCGGCGACGACTCAGTTGAAGACACCGTCAAAGCGAATGCTATGGGACTCGAAGACGCCGACATTACCGTGGCGGAGGTTTGGTCCGATGCCGATAAGACGCGTGGCTCGCAAGTAGAAGTCGACGCGACCTACACGTTTAGGTTTATCGTAGGGGCCATTGCAAATAGCCAAACCCTAACGCTTCGAAGCCGCTCAAGAGTTAGCGTTGCGAACTAGCCCGAAGTTTCAAAACTGTCGGAACGAACGCCTGGGTCGATCTCACGATTGACGTAGATCGATTCTAGGGGATTCGTGGCGCGCGCCTCCGGCGGGCGGCGTCGACCTCTAGGTCGACGTTCATTCCGGCCCAGCACTGGCGGCCGGCGTGTGCAATTGCCGGTCTACGCTTTCGTTGAAAATGCGATAGCCCGCGTGCACTTGAGTTGCCTCCGTTCGGCCTCGAGCGCAAGGTTCGCCAGGCGGGACTGTCCCATGAGACAAGCAATTTACACCGAGAAACCGAACCCAAGTGTAGACTGTCGCATCCCAGCGAAGGCCTCTGTCTCCTTTCCTTCCGATGCGTCCTGCGGTTTTGAAAAAAGTTTCCACTGATTCCAAGCGACTTACGCCGACACACCCACGGAAACTGGCACACCTACCCTTAGACTGGACACAGTGTCAATCCGTGAACATTGCGCCTCTCGAACAGGGAATCCGCAGCTGCCTGCCGAAAGCCAAAATTTCGCTAAAACCCTGCCAAATCCGGCCACCGTAAGTCGCGAGGCAGCCGAATGGCATCGGACACCGCTAGCGGATTTTAACTTCGCAACAACGTCGCCATGGTCCCCGGGCAGTCTATCCGGGCTAGCCCAGCAATAGCACTATTGTTTATTTGGGCTAGGGATTTCTCCTCGTTGCGGGTGAAACCAATTGGTCACTAGATAGTACATGGGTACTATCGCGGCAAACTGCAACTTGCTGCAAGACCCGTGACCAAAGGAGGCCACACGATGAACGCAGCCGTCCCCGGCCGTAAAGACTCCCTATCGAAGTTGCCCTTATCTCGCCGCGCTACGGCCGGCCAGGTTCTCGTATTGCTCGCGTTGGCGTTTCCCCTTTTGCTCGGGATTTTGGGGCTTGCCCTCGACGGCGGCCGCCTCTATTTCGAGCGCCGACATGCTCAGGTCGCCGCCGATGCGGGCGCTCGCTCCGCCGCGTTCGAGCTACTGCGCGGAAACATCACCCAAGCCGACGTCGATGAGGCTTCCGGGGCGGACGCCTTTTTAAACGGCTACGACAGAGATGCTGTTGACACCGATGTCGTCGCTGTAATCGGCCCTACGGGATACACGGCAAACTTCGTTTCGGTGACCGTCACCGACATCGTCCCGACTACTTTGTTAAGGATTTTTTCGAAGAACCAATCGACCGTTGCGGCCCGCGCGGTCGCGGGCATCGTACCCGATAGCGCTCCGCCGTGCGTGTTAGCGCTCGATGAGGAAGTGCCGGGTGCCTTGACAATCAGCGGAACTGCGTTTCTAAACGCGCCAAATTGCAAGGTCATGTCGAACTCAGACAGCCCCTCTTCGATCACAGCCAACGGTGGTGGGTGCATCACAGCCGGGGCGATCGGTTTTGTGGGGCCGGGTAACGCCGTCACCAACGGAGGTAGCTGCCTGAACCCCTACCCGGCCGGACAGGCAATTCCCGAAGCCGACCCGTACGCCTATTTGACCGCTCCCGACCCAGACGATTACGTGCTGCAGTCAAACACAATGGTTGTCGTCAACGAAGGAAACGTCGCTTCGGTGAGCCCATTACAGCCAGGCTATTACAAGCGCGGCATCAAGGTCGCTTCGACAGTTTCGATCCACCTAGACCTCTATCCAGGTGTATACGTCGTTAACGGCTTCAGTGCTAGTGGAAATGTCACTCTGCGCGGAACCGGCGTCACAATCATTGACCTCGGTATCCCAGGACCCCTGACGGGTGTCGAAATCGCTGGGATCGCGGACGTCCAGCTCAGTGCGCCTACTTCAGGCTACTGGAAAAACATCCTCTTCTACTCCCTCTCAACGTTCGACTCGAAGTTGGTCGGCACATCAGGTTCGACCTTCGAAGGCACGATGTACTTTCCTGAATCTGAGCTCCGTTTCGGCGGCAATCAGGTCACGGAAACCTTCGGGATGATCATCGCCAAGACCATCACCATCAGCGGTAACCCCCTGCTCAACGTCGACTACGACGGCGCCGGTAGGACAGAAGATCTAACAACAATCGCGTTGGTCGAATAGCGGCGCGGCGCGCCAAGACCCCCCAACAGAATCGAGAACTCAAATGGCAACACAAAATCGAAATCACAAACGCGGCAGCGCCGTCGTCGAACTTGCGCTATCGGGAACTTTATTGATGCTGGTTGCATTCGGAGCCGCCGATTTCGCGGCGATCTTCTATGACGGAATCGCCGTCGCCAATTCCGCCGGCTCAGCAGCCTTCTACGGAGCGGACGACAACATCCGCGCCGGCGACTTCAGCAATATCGGTCAGCGGGCCGAGGACGACGCCCAAGGCGACGTGGGCCCTGTCACCCCGACGGTCACCCAGATGTGCCAGTGTCCCGGTGCGGCGGCGTTCGATTGCCAACTCTATCAAGAGACGACTTGTGGCACGTACGGCGTCCCTCGTGCTTACGTCAAGGTCGAAGTGGAAGAGCCATTCGGATCATTCTCGGGGCTGTCACTGCTTCCGACCGTAACCGTCAAGCGCGAAGCATACATGCGTGTCCGCTAGCAGAGGGAGTGCTATGAAACGTCCACGATCCCGATACATGCGTAGCAAGAGCGGCAACCCCCGGCGCGGCGCGGCGATGGTCGAGTTTGGCTTGGCCTTTGGCCTGTTTATGGTCTTTTTTATTGCAACCGTCGAGGGTGGCCGGCTGATGTGGTCATGGTCATCACTCTCCCACGCGACTCGCGAGGGGGCTCGTTACGCAATGGTTCATGGCGAAGCAAACCCAATTGCCGACGCGGCCATCGGAACGAAAGTGAAAGACAGCGCTATCGGGCTCGCTGACGCCGACATCAACGTCACAACCAGCTGGTCTGACGCAACAAAAGTGCGCGGCAGCCAAGTATCTGTTGATTCGACTTACCTATTTAGTTTTATCGTAGGCAGCGTCACCGCTAGCCCGACTATCACCTTACGAAGCCGCTCAACCGTCACCGTGGCAAACTAGCGAGCCGAGCGGGTTCAGTCGCGGTCTCGACCGCGTTTCGTCGTCGGCGACAGTACGCTAAGATAGCCCCGGACCGCGTATTTTCCCAAGAGGTGACTGCGGTCGATTAGGAGGGGCCTTGAGAATCCGAATCATTCCCGCCCTGTTGCTCGCAGCGGCTACGGTCATTCCAGCCGCCGCGCAACATGGCGTAGACACGCTAAACAACCCGTACGCGACGCCGGAGGACGCCGCCGCCGGCGGGCGTATCTACCGTTCGCACTGCGCCGTCTGCCACGGAATCAACGGCGAGGGCGGACGCGGCACGAGCCTCACAAGCGGCCTCTTCCGTCACGGCTCGAGTGACAGCGATCTCTATAAGACGATCTCCCAGGGCATCCCTGGCACGGAGATGCCCGGCACCTTCTACAACGGGCGTCAGATGTGGCAGATCGTCGCATTCGTGCGTTCCTTGAGCGAGGGCAACGCGGCGTCGCAAGCGAAAGGCAACCCAGCGAAGGGGCAATCCGTCTACGCTGCGAAGGAATGCAGCGTTTGTCACCTCGTCAATGGCGAGGGCGGACGAAAGGGGCCAGACCTAAGCAAAGTTGGCCGACGCCGCTCGCTCGGCCATCTTCAAGCCGCCGTCAACAAACCCAACGAGAGCGTTCTGCCCAACCACTGGACCGTAAAAGCAACCACCAAGAGCGGCAAAAACGTCAGCGGCATACGCATGAACGAAGACACCTTCTCCGTTCAACTCATCGATACCAGCGAGAACCTCATCTCGCTGAACAAGGCCGATCTTGCCAGCTTCGAAATCGATCGCAACTCAAGCATGCCCGCCTACGAGGGCAGCTTCAAGGGCACTGAATTCGACGACCTTATCGCCTATCTCGCGAGCCTTCGCGGACAGTAATTACGAACGGAACGCCAATCCATGCGAATCATCGGACTTCTCCTCGCCTGCTCCCTTACACTCTCAGCGCAGGTCACCTACGAGCGTATCCTCAACGCCGACAAAGAACCCGGCAACTGGCTCACCTACTCGCGCACCTACGACAGCAACCACTACAGCCCGCTCGACCAGATTAAGCGGGACAATGTCGGAAACCTTGAGCTCAAATGGGTTTTCCAGGCGAGGTCGCTTGAGAAATTTGAGAGTACGCCGCTGATCGTCGACGGCGTGATGTACACCGTCCAGATGCCCAACGATGTTGTCGCGTTAGACGCTGCGACGGGCCGCAAGTTTTGGCAGTACGATCACATTCCCGAAAAGGTCAACGTCTGTTGCGGCCGCATCAATCGCGGACTCGCGATCCTTGGCAACACGCTTTACATGGGCACCATCGACGGAAAAGTTGTCGCCCTCGATTCAAAAACCGGTGCGGTGGTGTTCGCCAAGCAGATGGTCGACCCCGAGGGCGGCTACTCACTGACCGTTGCTCCGATGGCGATCAAAGACAAGATCATCATGGGCGCGGCCGGAGGCGAGTACGGTATTCGAGGCGTGATCTTCGCAATCGACCCGAAGACCGGCGAAGAGATTTGGCGCTTCAACACGATCCCGGGCCCCGGCGAGCCAGGCCACGAGACCTGGGCGGGCGAATCGTGGAAGCGCGGCGGCGGGTCCATCTGGATCACCGGCTCGTACGACCCCGACCTGAACCTCGTTTACTGGGGAGTCGGAAACCCCTCTCCCGATTGGAACGGCGACGTCCGCATGGGCGACAACCTCTATACCGACTCGGTGGTCGCGCTTAATCCCGACACCGGCAAGCTCGAATGGTACTTCCAATTCACCCCGCACGATGAGTGGGATTGGGACGCAGTCCAAATACCCGTGCTCGTTGATCGGGAGTGGGAAGGCAAGCAGCGCAAGCTGATGCTCTGGGCCAACCGCAACGGATTCTTCTACGTCCTCGACCGCGCCACGGGCGAGTTTCTGCATGGCAACAATTTCGTCAAAGTGACCTGGGCTAGCGGCCTCGACTCGAAAGGCCGGCCAATCAAGATCAAGGGCATGGGTCCGAGCCGCGAAGGCACACGCGTCTTCCCCAGCGTGCAAGGCGCGACCAACTGGTACGCGCCGGCTTTCAACAAAAAAACCGGCCTGTTCTACGTCTCGAGTTGGGAATACTCTAGCGTCTATCACAAGGGCGACGCCACGTACACGCGCGGCAACCGCTACGTCGGCAGCCTGCCACGAGGCGTCTACCCGAACACCATGGCCGACGACGAGGAGCAGCAAGGCTACGGCGCGATTCGCGCTCTCTCGCCCGATACTGGTGAGAAGGAGTGGGAGTTCAAGATGACCGGCGTCAGCGAAAGCGGCCTGTTAGTCACCGGCGGCGACGTACTGTTTTCGGGCAGTATGGAGGGCTACTTCATGGCGCTCGATTCGTTCAACGGAGAACTGCTCTGGACGACGAATCTCGGGGGACGTATCGCGGCATCGCCGATGTCGTACGAGGCGGGCGGCAATCAATTCGTGGCCATCGCCTCGGGGAATTCGCTATTCGTATTCGGCCTTCGAGACTAGTAATTTTTGGTACGGTAATTTCTTAACGCTGGGAGACGGACGTCCGGGCGGGGACTGCCACATGAGATCACGAAATCTAGTTGCCGCCTCGAACCCTCGTGTTGCCTGTCCCCTGCCTAGCCGATTACATACCGAAGTACTGTAGTTAAAGGACTTCGAGGCCAAAATGTCAAAGCAACGGACGCTACAAACCATCCTCGAAACCGGCATCGTGCCGATTATCCGCACCGATACCGCAGAGCAGGCGATCCGTGCCGCCGAGGCGGTCCACCGCGCCGGAATCAGCATTCTCGAAGTCACCATGACCGTTCCCGGTGCGCTTCGTGTTCTCGAGAAGGTCTCCGACCAGTTCGGCGACGAAATGATTCTCGGCGCGGGAACGGTGCTCGACGCCGAGACCGCCCGAAGCTGCATGTTGGCCGGTGCCGAGTTTTTCGTCACACCCGCGCTAAACGTCAACACGATTGAAATGTGTAAGCGCTACTCCAAGTGTGTCTTGCCGGGTGTCCTGACCCCAACCGAGGCCGTTCACGCATGGGAAGCAGGCGCGGATATGGTGAAGGTATTTCCCGTAGGCACCGTGGGTGGCCCGGCGTATATCAAAGCCCTCAAGGCGCCGCTGCCGCAAATCCTTATGGTGCCGACAGGCGGCGTCACGCTAGCGAATGCGAAAGCGTTTCTCCAAGCCGGAGCCAGCGCAGTCGCCGTGGGCTCAGAACTCGTCGACCGCGCCTCGCTTGATAGCGGCGATTTCACCAAAATCGAGAACGCCGCCAAGGCGTTCCGCGAAGTCGTGGCCGACCACCGCGCGGCAGCGTAAGGTCCGCGCATGCGGCGGTCCGTCCTAGAGCGGTTGGGGCCGAAGCCGTCGATCGTACTCATCCGCCTACGCTCGTTGGGCGACACGGTTCTCACCACACCCGCGATTAGTGTGCTCCGTGCGGCCATGCCCGACGCCAAGATCCACGTCGTCATCGAAGAACGCTTCGCGGGCGTGCTCGAAGACCACCCGGACATCGACTCGTTGGTTACGATCGATCACCGTGCGTCATTTACCCAAAAGCTCAGTCTCGTTGGTCGCATCCGCTCACTCAAACCCAGCCTGTGTTGGAACCTCCACGGCGGCTCGACCAGCGCCTGGCTAACGGCGCTCTCGGGAGCAGCGTTCCGTGTGGGCTACGGACACTTCACAAACACCTGGGCCTACAACGTGAGCATTCCACGCGCGCAAGAAGTACTACACCGCGACCCCGAGGCCACGGTCCACACCGCCGAGCACCACGCTGCGGGAGCCATCTTCCTAGGCGCGCCGTTGCCGGACGACAACGGCACAAGCATTCCCGCCGCAACTCTAGCGGCGCAGCCGACAACTCGCGAAAAACCCTACGCCGTCATCCACCCGACCGCCGCAACTTTTACAAAGCAATGGGCCGTCGAGCACTTTCGCGCGGTGGCCGGCGAGATTCGCGACACACACCACCTCGAGCCCATCTTCATAGCCGGGCCGGGAGAGGAATCCATCTTCGCCAACCTCGCCGACTTCGAATGCGTCGGACCACTCGACCTCCGCGACATCAAATCGCTACTCTCTGGGGCCAAACTGTTCGTTGGCAACGACTCCGGCCCAGCCCACATCGCCGCCGCATTCCAAGTCCCCAGCGTAGTCATCTATGGCTCCTCGAACTCCACCATCTGGCACCCCTGGAAAACCCCGTACCAAGTAGTCGAAACCCCCTGGGACTGCAAACCCTGCCCCGGGGACCGCTGCTACGCCTACGACGAACCCAAGTGCATCCTGTCGGTAGAACCAGCCGCCGTCACACGAGCGATCAACGAATTGATGACACACTAGCCACGAAAAATTTGACGGTGGCGCGAGCGTCAGCGAGCGCGTTGGCGCAGGAGCGTTGCGGGGAATTTGGACATGGGCCCTGCTGGCGCTCTACCAGGGCCGGCGCTCGATGGGACTTTGATGCTAGTGTCCTGTATCTAAAGTTCGCGTAATATTAAACAGGTTGTTGTCGCCATGTCTATATGGGGAAGACGACGACAACTGGTCCTCAATTGAAACCGCTCAAGCTCAACCCGGCCGAGCGCGAGAGCCTGCAAAGTTGGGCGCGACGGCGCAAGTCCGCGCAGGCTCTTGCCCAACGCGCCAGGGCCATTCTGCTCGCCGCCGACGGACTCAACAATACCGTCGTCGCCGCCCAACTCGGCTGGGCCCGCCGTACCGTTGGCAAATGGCGCCAGCGCTTCCTCGACAAAGGCCTCGACGGGCTGCTCGACGAACCGCGTCCCGGCACGCCGCGGCGCGTCAGCGATGACGAGGTCGAACGCGTCATCACGCTCACTCTGGAATCGACGCCCCCCGACGCCACGCATTGGTCAACACGCTCGATGGCCAAGACCTGTGGCTTGAGTCACTCCAGCGTGCAGCGCATCTGGAAGGCCTTCGCGCTGCAACCCCATCGCAGCGAAACTTTCAAGCTCTCGCAAGATCCGTTGTTCGTCGAGAAGGTGCGCGACATCGTCGGTCTGTATCTCAACCCGCCCCAGCGGGCGTTGGTGCTGTCGGTTGACGAGAAGTCTCAGATCCAAGCCCTGGACCGCACGCAGCCGCTGCTGCCGCTGCGTCCCGGACAAATCGAGCGCCGCACGCACGACTACAAGCGCCACGGGACGACCTCGCTGTTTGCCGCGTTGGATGTCAAGACCGGCCATGTGATCGGCGAGTGTCATCGCCGTCATCGCGCGGTCGAGTTTCGCAAGTTTCTCGACACCATCGACCAGGCGGTCCCCGACTCGCTCGAGATCCACTTGATCCTCGACAACTACGGAACCCACAAGACCCAGATTATTCAGCGTTGGCTGGCCAAACGGCCGCGCTACCATCTGCACTTCACGCCGACCAGCGCGTCTTGGATCAACCTTGTCGAGCGTTGGTTCGCCACTCTGACCCAGAAGCAGATTCGCCGCGGCGTACATCGCAGCACAGCGGAGTTGGAACGCGCCATCGAGGATTACATCCAACTCAGCAACGCCGACTCCAAGCCGTTCGTCTGGTCCAAAACCGCCGACCAAATCTTCGCTTCCCTCGCCCGCTTTTGTAATCGAACTTTAGAGACAGGACACTAGATCGGCCGACGCGCTTGCTAACGCGCGCGCCACCGCAACCCATACGCTCCAATTCGTCGGCCTCCCCATAAGTTGAAATCGTCTAGCCATGGTTGGCCAAACCATCTCCCACTACCGCATCCTGGAAAAACTCGGCCAAGGCGGCATGGGCGTGGTCTACAAGGCCGAGCTGATGTTGGTCGAAGGTTTCGAGTAGACTGACTACCCCCGCAGCAAGTAAACCGCCGAGTCCGCCAACAAATTCGGCACGACCCGTACCCGCCGCCCTCCGCGCACGAAAAACGCCTTGTCGACTGTAATCCCCTGTTCGGCAACCATTTGCTCAAAGTCAGTCACCGTAAGTACGTGAATATTCGGCGAGTTATACCACTCATACGGCAGGTGCTTCGTTCGAGGAGCCCGCCCGGACAACAGCAGTGAGAGTCGCACCGACCAATGCCCAAAGTTCGGGAATGCCACGATTACCCGCCGCCCAACCCGCATCATTTCATGCAGGACATTCAGCGGGTCACTGACGACCTGCAATGTCTGGCTGAGGATCACATAATCGAAACACTGTTCTGGATAGTCCGCAAGGCCTTGGCTGATATCCCCTTGGTATACCGACAGCCCCTGCTCCACGCAGCGCCTTACTTTTTCCGGCGAAATTTCAACGCCACGAGCTTTTGCCGACTTGCGCTCCTCCAGCCAGGCCAGCAAATCGCCTTCTCCGCAGCCCAAATCGAGTACGCTCGACTCATCGTCGATAATTTCGCTAATGATGCGGTGATCGCCGCGCCGGAGAACGTCGGGAACGAACGCCGCGCCGGGAATTGCTTCAGCCGTCGCCATGGAGCCTCTCCATTATAGGTTTGACGCTGTCGGGGCAGGCGCGGCTACAATGTCAATCCCAATGGCATCGTGGTCCGAAAGCGGCTTACGCCCCTCGCGGAATTCGTGCATCACGACCGGGTCTCTGACCTCAACGCCACGTGCCGCAAACCAGTCAATCTTTAGCGGGCACTTGCCGTCGTGATGCCGCAATGACCAGCGAATATAGTCGAAACACCAGGCCGGAACCCATTCCCTGAGATTCTTGTGCGTCTTGACGTCGTCAATGTCGTAGGAAGTCGTGTGCTCGTCGATCAAGTTCGAGCGCCGCCAGTCGAACCCACGGGCTTCAAGCAGTTCGAACAGCTCGCGCTCAAATCGCGTGTATGGCCGCAAAAAGTGATTGTTGATCACATTGTCGGGGCCCATAAATACCCGCAGCCAAAACCCCATGATCGCCAGGAACGCGCTGGAGGAATTGAAGGTGGTCGTGTTCCAATCGCCGCCAACGATCGCCGCACCGTCTCCTCGACTACCACTGCCGCCGAGACCGTCAAGCACGTCGCGCATTTGAGCACACCGATGCTGCTGCCGCGACTGCGCGTCAAGATGCACCGAGCAAACCGCCAGTCTGTAGTTTGGGAACTCGATCTCGCCGACGACCGCAGTCTGCCGACCCAGACGTTTTTCGCGTCCCCGCATCTTGTCGCGGCCGTTCTTCAGAAAAACCGGCCGCACGTTTCTGACCGGGTAACGGCTCAATATCGCGTTGCCGTGCAGACCCAATTCGTTTTGTCCGGCGGCGTCGTTTTCGATACCGGCTCCCTTGGCTAGGTTGAGGTAGCAGGGCGAAAATGCGTAATGCAGCCCCAACTCGCGAGCCAGATCACGTGCGATATTGCGATTGCCCGACCGCGCCATGCCGACGTCGGTCTCGGTCAGCAGAAACACATCAGCCGACGTCAGGTAGGGGTGCGATTGAAATTCCTTGAGTTGCCCGTCGTACTCGATGCCGCGCTCGAGATTCCACGCGACGATGCGGTACTGGCGTCTTTCTTCTGCTGGGCCCCTCGAAAAATCGCCTGTCGCCGGTGTCGTAAGTACCCGATCGGCGTGAGGCCGCAGCCGCTGATACAACGGATTTGCCTCAAGTTCCTCAGACGACTGGCAGCGCGCCAACTCCCCGTAGTGCGGTTCCAACTCAGTTCGAATCGTCTCCGCGATGCCGTCAACGACCGAAGCCGCCTGTTTTCCGTCGTTCAACCTCCAATTCTATCGAGCACGATCGCCAGAGCGTTGATCGGTCCCTCGCAGTAAGCTTGAAACTTAGCAATGCCACCGCGCCGAATTTTCGTAGATTCCATCGAGGGCCACGTGGCGGGCGTGACAGACGCGCGCGCTCATCACCTCTGCCACGTGGTCCGACTCCGCCCGGGCGACCGCGTCGAGCTGTCGGACCAGTCCCGCGTGTTTTCCGCCATGACGACTGTCTGTTCCGGTAGCGGGGTGCAGTTTAGCGTAATTGAGGAGCTTGCGACTCCGCCCCCCGAGCCGCGGCTGTCGGCCGCAATCGCAATCTTCAAATTCGCCCGATTCGAGTGGGCATTAGAAAAGCTAACCGAACTCGGGGTGCATTCGATTGATCCCATCGTTGCCGAACACACCGACAAAGGCTTGGGCGCCGCGGCGGACAAACGTCTCGGGCGCTGGCGACGCGTTGTGTACGAAGCCGCCCAGCAGGCGCGCCGGGTTGCGGCTCCTCTCGTGAAAGAACCACGGCGTTTGCGGGATGCGCTTGCAGCCGCCGATCCAAATCAAACGGTCATCTTCGACATCGAATCGCCGAAACTTCAACGCGAGATGGCCAGTCGGCCTTTGACGTTCTTCATCGGACCTGAGGGCGGATGGAGCGACACCGAACGCGATCATTTCAAAGCCGTCGGGATCGTTTCCGCCGGATTGGGCTCGCTAATCTTGCGAGCCGAAACCGCCGCAATTTCCGCAGCCGCAATCTGCCGAGACTACCGCACCGAGGGGAATGCGTCCGATGGCGGCCGATAGTATACGTTTCCGGCGCTCGATTGAAGCGTTTGACGCTCTCAACGCCGAGGATCCTAACGTCGAAGCGTCCCCGGAGGGACCCGTTGCGAAAGAACTGCTATACGCTCGCCGCATGACCGAGCGCCTTACGCAGTTTGCCCCGGACGCTGAAGAAGCCGTCAAGCTAGCCGTCAGGGCTCAGCATATCTGTCGTTGGAAAATTCCTCGCGCCCACTACCCGATGAACCGTGAAGGCTACCGAAAATGGCGCAAAGACCTTGGCGCCTTTCACGCCGAAACGGCAGGGGCGGTCATGCGCAACCACGGCTACGATGACGCCGTGATCGACGAAATCAGCTCGATGCTCAAGAAGGAGCGGCTCAAGTCAATCCCCTCGGTTCAGATCTTAGAAGACGTCGCATGCCTCGTCTTCCTCGAACACTACTTCGACGAATTTGCTCAAAAACACGACGAGCAGAAGATCGTAAACATCGTTAGCCGTACTTGGGGCAAGATGTCTGAACCTGCCCACAAAGCAGCCCTGGCACTTGAGCTTCCCGACCATCTGGCCGCTCTCGTCCAGAAAGCGCTAGCACCCGATACCGCATAGTCCTGCCGGGCCGCGCCGCGTATGCCGTAAAGGCATAGTGCAATAGGACCCAATTAAATCAGGAAAAACCCTTGCTTACCGGCAGCCTAATTTCGTGGGAAACTCGCCATGTGTTGGGTTCTCTCGATAAACTGCTCGCGGCACTTTTCGAGCCGATGAACGTTCAGTCGCCGGAACGTATGGCGCCCGACGAGCGTAGAATCGAGCAGCGGTTTCGCCGCAATGAAACCGTCGGGGTTGAGTGGGTTGACGAAAAAGACAACCTAGTCGGATTGGTTGCCCAAACCGAAGATAGCTCAGACAGTGGAGTTTCGATCCGCGTCGATACACAATTTGCGGTGGGCACAACGCTGTGGTTGACGCGAGAATCGGAACCGCTGGTAAAGGCGGTAGTCCGGCACGTCAAGCAACGGGAAGACGGCTATCTACTGGGCCTCATACTCGTCAAGATCGAAAGGCGACGGAGCAATCGAGATCCTGTTGCCGGGAGAGGAACGTTAACTTGGGCTACGGCTCGCGGTGAGGCTCGCCACTGCGCCGCCGCGGTTACTAACGCCAATGAATATGGAGTACGCCTCGAGATTCCAGATGAAATTCCGGTCGGATCGGTAGTGACACTCGAAGGCAACGTGATGCAGTGCACGGGCCCGGTCTGCTACTGCACTGCCCTCGATGATGGCACTTATTCCATTGGTCTTCACATCGCGGGTAAGCCTCGCAACATGAAGAACCCCGGGGTCCCCGGAGCCGAAATCGTCTAGTGCATTCCCGGTAACCCTATTTAGGCGCTTGGCCCTATGGCTCGGCAGTCTGACTGGCCCCGATACTAAACACGGGTACCCTCGCCATGAAAGTCAAACTCGCCAACTTCCTCCGCTGGAGCACCGAGCCAAAGGAAACGAGCTCCGAGCCCGTCCAGCCCGAAAAAACGCCAACCGCAACGGCCGCAAGAGCGGTTGTGTCGCCATCTAGCGCAGGTAACGGTCGGGTGTTCTGGTTAGACGACGGCGAGCCGGCCAGCGGCAAGATATCAGTTGAGGTCTCGAAGGCCAACGGCGGTTGGGTTGTCAACGCGCCGTCAAGCCTAGGCGTGGGCGGCCAGGCCTGGTTAGTCCTCGACAGCGGCGAAAACTTTCCCGTCGTGGTTAATGAGCGCACCGCGGACGGCGAGACCGACCGCCTAGAAACGACGGTCGCCAAAGCACTGGGCGCCGATCCTGAATCGAAACCTGATCGCAGCGCGCGTTGGAGCTGGATTGGCGATGGTGGAGTCCTCGTCACCGAATGGGCGTCACTACGAAACGTATCTAGCGGCAAGGTCGAGCTCATGTCGTCACGCACGCCGCCCTTTCCATCACTGGTTATGATTGGCGGGAGCAAATACAGTTCAGTAGCAACGACCGTGGAGACACGCATCCAAAACAAGCAACCCATAACGGTCGTCGAAATCCTCGACACGTTCGAGGTCGGCGCAAAAGCCGCGTAGCTTAATTGGCCTGCCTAACGATCGGCTCGACGCTTTCGGCGACGTTTCGCTTATAAGTTACGCGCACCGGTTTGCAGCCGAAAGGCTCGCATGCGGCGTACTCAACTAACCGTGTCGTGGCGTTTGCCGACTGCCTCACCAGCTCTCCGGCTCCCATCGAAAACGCGATCTGGAACTCGCTCATTCCCGCTTCCACTTCGTGGTTGTCGACCTTCGCCCACATCTCGTCCGTCCAGTGGTCATAAAGCTCACGCGGGTCTTTGATGAAAAACAGCTCGTCGACGTAGACTCGTTCGGGCGAGCCAATGCCAATCCGGGCGGGCTTGCCGTCTTTCTCGAACACCAAGTAGACCGTGTCGCCGCGCCGTATCACGTCGCTGGGTATGATCTTTTCCAACGGCTCGAATAGCCGATCGCCCGGCTCGT
The DNA here is from genome assembly GCA_965247305.1 of Bryobacterales bacterium. GTDB lineage: Bacteria > Acidobacteriota > Terriglobia > Bryobacterales > UBA6623 > CATQHP01. The sequence continues at coordinate 2,955,555 of OZ252030.1, forward strand.
ACTGCCAGCGGTAGCCCTCCTTCGCCCATAGCGGCATGTCCACGAGCCGACGCTTGGCCGATTCGAAATCGCTGACGTACGACTTCGGTGGATGCACGTATAGATCATCGTGCAGGTCAATCTCGGGCGCTTTCTTCAGTTCCCCAATCGACAGTTGCGATCGAAGGTAGAACGTATAGCCGACATATACTATCGCGAGTACCAACGCAATCGTTGTCGCCAGCCGTAGCCGGTCGAACCACTCACTATCCATCCAATTCATTGCGGCTTCTTTTGCTTTGACGGTTCATCGGTAGGTTCAAGTTGCCACAAGCTTGATGGAACGAAAACTTCACCGCTCATAATCTTTCTCGCCGTGCGGACCACCCCTGCTGTTGTCGGAGGATGTTCTGAGCGATCAACGCGAACTTCTAGCGATCCCGACGGGTGCTCGATCGTCACGGCAGCCGGTGTGGAATCGTCGAGGCGCGCTAGTTCCGACGCAATTGTCCCCTCGCTAACGGCGGCGGTCGCGATCGCAATTCCGCCGGTCACCGCGTGCGCTGGGTGCAAACTATGTGGAGTCAAGTACCGCGAGCGAATCGAGCCACCTGCAACGGCCGTGGAGAGAATGGCGATCTTCGGGATCACCGATTCGTGTACGTCTCCGAATCCCATCCGCCGTCCAGCTTCGAGGCGCATCGCTTCGAGGCGCTCCATAAGCTTCGGGTGGTCTTCAAAGAACGAGCGGTCTTCGCCACCACTCAGCCCAAGGTTTTCCGCAGCCACGTGCATCATTGGCATCGCCGCATCGATCAAGGTAACTTCGATCTCGTCGATCGTCTCGCGGGCCTTGCCTGATGGAAATAGCCTGCCGGTCTTGCCGCCACAAAATTCAGAGAAATTCATGACAACCGGCGCTGCAGTTCCGGGCACGCCATCAATCACCGTCTCGCCGCCGTAGACCACCCTCCCGTCCGCGACTCGAACAAGCGCTTCGATCGTTGTTGCGGTATTGATGTTGTAGATGCGAACCGCCGTTTCCGGAGAAACCGCTTCTACCATGCCCGTTTCGATCGCGAACGGGCCCACGCCCGCCATCATATTGCCGCAGGGCGGGCGGGTATCGACAAGAGGCTGATCGATCAAAACCTGCGCAAACAGGTAGTCAACGTCGATTCCGTCGCGCTCGGAGGGCGCCACCATTACGGCCTTGCTGGTAACGAAATCCGCGCCCCCAAGCCCATCGATTTGACGTTCGTCCGGGGACCCCATAATCGCCAGCAAAACCCGATCGCGAGCCGCCGCGTCAGTCGGCAAATCGCGCATGTCGAGAAACGGACCCTTCGAGGTCCCCCCGCGCATAAACAAACAGGGAATCGACCGTTGGCTCAACTCAGTCCTCCGAGTCGAAATTTGGAGCGTTGGGCCTTTTGCCCACCCTCTCTGTACAAACGTCCAGAAAATCTCACTAGGGCCATCGTATCTCCAAAGCTTCCGCCAACAGACCGCTAGGGAATTCCAAGACCAGCAGGTGCCCCATCACCAAAAGAAATGAAAGTCCGCAGGCAGTCAGCAACAGAGTGAGCGGCCAGCGGCTGCCCTGATTTCTAAGAAGCCCCAAAAAGAACGCCGCGATCGCCGGTATAAACCCGACGATGACCGTTCCCGCATACAGGCCGCCCATCCAGAAAAGAGGCCGCAGCGCGCCTGTCTTGTACTCCCCTGAAGATCGAATTTCGGCATCGAACACGATCGGATTCTCGCGCCGGCCCGTCGTCAAGACCCACAGCAGATAGGCCGCAATGGGAACGAGCGCGAAGGGAATTGCCATCAAGAAAACACCACCCAAAAACGATTGCTTCGATCCCTCATAAATCGCTAGCAGGAACAAGGCCAGCGCGCCCCCCGCCACGAGCTGTTGGGCAAGTAGCGGCCCCGTATTTGCGGCGGCGCCGTCTGAGCCGTGCTCGTCAACCGCCCCGCGCCGGCTCAAACGAATTGATAGCGCGGCTAGCGCTCCGATAATCAGCACCCCCGGCCGCAGAAACATCTCCCAGCCATAGAATTGGACTGCCATGATCAGGTAAGTCTCTGCCTGTGGGGCAAGGACAAACCCGATCAAAAATGCCGGTCTCGACCACCCATAGCGCCTGAAAAGGACTCCGAGGACGCCGCATGCGAACAGCATCCAGAGATCCATCAGCAGGCGCGTAGCTTGGAAAGCAGCAAAGCTGACCACCGCAATCATGAAGGGCGCGAGCAGAGCGAAAGGGACCGTCGTAAGCCGTGCAATCGGCGCGGCGAGCAAGAGACAAAGCCCAGCGCCCATCACATTCGCCAACGCCAACGACCAAATAATCGTGTAGGTCAAATCGATGTCTGACGTCACCATTGACGGCCCGGCTTCGACGCCCAACAGCACCAGTCCGCCAAGAAAAACCGCCATCGAGCCGGAGCCTGGAATGCCGAACAGAAGGGTCGGCATCAGCGCCCCACCTTCCTTCGCATTGTTCGCCGACTCGGGCGCGATCACGCCGCGGATATCGCCCTTGCCGAACATCGACTTGTCTTTGCTCGACTGCACCACGTGCCCATAGGCAATCCAGTCGACGACACTACCGCCCATCCCTGGGATCGCGCCGATCAACGTGCCCAATCCCGCGGTGCGAACGCAAAGAAACTTGTTGCGCCAAACGTCCTTGACGCCCTCCATCCAACCGGCGCCCAGCACTCCCGATTCAGAGATGGCGCGATCCTTCCGCAGTAGATCAACGATCTCTGGGATCGCAAACATTCCAAGCGCGACGACCACAAGCGGTAGTCCGTCGTAGAGGTATTCGATGCCGAATACCATGCGGAATTCGCCGGTCGCGGGCGACGGACCCACCGACCCCGCCAGCATGCCCACACCACAAGCCGCAACCCCTTTCCAGGCACTACGCCCAGACAGCGCGCCGACCATCGACAAACCCAGTATCGCCAGCATAAACAGTTCAGCCGATCCGAATATCAGAAGAACCGGCCTAGCGATCTGCACGAAAAGCGTCAACAGAAGCGCTCCGACCAACCCTCCGAACAATGAAGCGGTAAACGCCGCGGACAGCGCCCTCGCCGCTTGCCCCTGTTTCGCCAGCGGGAAGCCGTCAAGGACGGTAGCCTGGCTAGCGCTAGACCCAGGGATCCCCATCAAGACCGATGTAAACGTGTCGGACGTCGGTATTACGGCCACCAGCCCGATCAAAGTTGCAAGGGCCGACGTGATGTCCATCCCGTAGATAAACGGCAGAAGTAACGACAGCCCCGCGATGCCTCCCAGGCCGGGGAATACGCCGACGGCTAGTCCGATAGCAACCCCGAAGCTCAGATGCAACAGATGCTCAAACGACAAGACCGTAGCCAGCGCGGCCCCAAGCGACTCCCACATCGCTACCGGCGTCTCCTAACGGTCACAATGTTGCGGCCGCGCCTTTGTTGCACGGGGGTTCGAGCGCGGTCCACTAGCGCGAAACCTCGGGCAGGTTGAGGTCGTACCGAGCCCGCAGCCAGTCTCTGACCCAACTCCGCGCGGCGGGATCAATCACAGTAGCTAGCCGAAATAGTTTCGCGGCTTCGTCGCCGGTCATCTGCTCGTAAACACCAACGGTCTTATCTTTACCGGCCAGATATTCGGGGTCGCGTTTCATGCTCCGCACCGCGTCTTCATAGGCCGCTACAATTTCGGGCGGCGTCTCCTTGGGAACCACCATCAGCTTCATCGCGGCGAAACCCGCGGAGGCGAAGGCCAACCACGATTTCCACTCGATACCCGACGGCGGCTTGCCGTGGACGATCTCGTAAACCTCACCAAAGTGCGGCAGCTCTGGAAAAGCCGGATCGCGCACCCAGCGCCCCTCAAGGTCGAGCGTTCCCCATGCGAATAGCGGCACCGCCTGGCCGCGCTTGACCAGCGGCATGACGTTGCGAATATATGCGGACGAAGTTTGATAGTCGAGGTTAGCCTCGCCGCGCTCGAACGCCAGCCGCCCGGCTCCGCGCCCGCTAAACCCGAGCACCGCTTTCACGTTTAAGTCGAGCATTGCGAAACCCAGCAACGGCACAAGATCGAGCGAAGTCGGCCCCTGGCTACCGTAGACAAGTTTGGCGTCTTTCAGCTTCGAAATCTCGCGCGCATCGCGAACACCAAGTGACGGAGGAACGTAAGCGACGCCGCCTGTGGGCGATGCCAGCACCACCTGCCAATCGGCGTAGTCATAGCGTACCCGCGGATCACCCAACAAATATGGAAACTGCGTCGAAGCCGAAGTCCCCAGCAGCGACAACCCGTCGGGACGAGCCCGCGAAGCATAGCGATTTGCGCCCGTGATCGACCCTCCGCCCGGAGCGTTTCGAATGACGATCACCGGCCGGCCGGGCAAATGCCTGGCCAAAAATCGCGCGTTAAATCGAGCCCAAGTATCCGACCCTCCGCCCTCTTTGAACGGGATTACAAGCTCAATCGTCTTGCCGGAAAAATCGACCGACTGGGCAGCAGCGACCGATGCCATCAGAACAACCGCCACGGCGCGCAGCAACATCTACATGCACGGTAGCGCAGCCCATCCGATACAATCCGAATGCCATGAACCGCCGCTCACTACTGAAATCCGCCCTATTCGCCTCCGGCGCCGCTAGCGTAGCGACCGCGCCTGCCCAGGCCGCGCTTCCCAAAGCCAAGATCCGACGTGTCCGCTTCTATCGCGTGTCCGACTCGCGCCCGATCTTCAATCAAAGCGGACACATCGTGACCATCGAAACCGACGTCGGCATCACCGGCATCGGCGAAGGCGGCTCGCCCGACACCGTTGAGCAACTCGGCGCCATGCTCATCGGCGAAGACCCCTTCCGCATCGAGCACCTCTGGCAGGTCATGTACCGCGGCTATTTCTATCCCCCGGGACGTGAAAAGATCCATGCCCAAGGAGCTCTCGACTTGGCCCTGTGGGACATCAAAGCCAAGGCATTCAAGGTGCCCGTCTGGCAACTGCTAGGCGGCAAGACCCGCGACCACATCGAGTGCTACTCGACCGGATTCCCCAACGCCGGTTCGTTGACAGAAACCGCCCGCGCCTGCATCGAGGCCGGCTTCCGGGCGTTCCGCACCGGCGGAGCAGGCTCGGGTGCCGGCTCCGACGGACGCTACCGCCATCGCCAAGCCGTCGACGCGACGTTTAAGATGTGCCGCCAGATCCGCGAGGGAGTGGGCGATGACGGCGACTGGGCGATTGACTATCACACCCGCTTCGATTTCCCTGACGCGGTGCGCTTGTCGACCCTACTCGAACCACTGCGGCCGGTTTTCTGCGAGGACCTTGTACGCTCGGAAAACCCCGAGGTCTACCGCACCCTACGCCCGATGGTAAAAGTTCCCATCGCGGTAGGCGAGCATTTCGGCGACCGCTGGGACGCCAATGTGCTCATCGAAAACCAGCTCATCGACTACTCCCGTGTCTCAATCCCCAACTGTGGCGGCATAACCGAATACATGAAGCTAGCCGCGCTCTGCGAGACCCACTACGTCGGCATGATCCCGCACTTCACCGGACCGGTCTCCGAAGCGGCCCTAGTCCATTGCAGCGCCGCGATGCCGGGCCCGGTGATGATGGAAATGACCGGCGCCGGCGCGAAAACACACCCTCACCTGCCAGTCCACTACGATTTCAGAAACGGCAAAATGTGGCCCAACGACCGCCCTGGTCTAGGAGTTGAGTTCGACCCAAACGAAGCCGAGTTGGTGGTGGAGGTTACCGAGAACAGCCGGCCGATTCCGCTGCACGTGCGCCCCGACGGCTCGGTAACCAACTGGTGACAAAAGTGTTTCGCGGTTTCCGGAACACCGTAAAGATCTTTCCGGACGTACGCCGTCAGAAATGTGGCCAATCGTCGGACTAGGAGTCCCAGGAGTGTTGATGTTCTCGTTTTATTCGCCTATGCTAATGTTTTGATATTCCTGGAAACTCAATTCCGACTCACATGACACAGTACAGAGTGATAGACCTATTTTGTGGTGCCGGCGGCATGACTCTCGGATTCACTGAGATGGACCGACTCCTCTCCGGTCGACTAGAACCTGGCGGCCCAAAACTAAATAGCCGCCCGGTCGGTACACCGAAGTTCGTCACAGTCTGGGCGAATGACTTGAATCAGTACACAGTTGATACCTATAACCGTAACTTCGGCCATCATTGCGCCCCCGGTGATATCTGCGAACTCTTGGAAGATCCTTCGGTCAAAATCCCCGAAGCGGACGTCGTAATCGGCGGGCCTCCGTGCCAAGGATTTAGTTTGCTAAACAAGAACAAGAAAGGGGACGGGCGCCGGCAGTTATGGCGCCCATATCTTGAAGTCGTACGGCGCTCGGGCGCGAGAGCGTTTGTGATGGAAAACGTGCCTCAGTTGCTCAACTCGCCTGAGTACTGGGAGCTTTGTGAAGCTGCCGAAAATCTGGGCTTCCGTGTCCGGCCAGGAGTACTGATGGCGGCGGACTTCGGCGTTCCTCAGACTCGTAGGCGAGCATTCATTTTTGCATTGCGGTCCGACGAAGTAGTCGAGCCCCTTTTCCCTCACCCAAGCCACTACAACCCCCGCACCGGCAGAGGTGTTCAGCCGTGCCTTTATAGCGAGGCACGTGATGCGAAACCGCTAAAACCATGGAGGACTGTTCTGGACGCAGTTGCGGATCTCCCTCCTCCGCAAACTACCGAAATTCGAGAGGACCAGGCCCCGCCGCTGGACTTGCACTTTGGTCGCTCACCAACATCTAAGAGCATGTTGCGGTATCGAGCAATCCCAAAACCCGGAATGAATCGCGAGGACCTTCTCAGGCTCGCGCCGCACTTAACTCCGCGTTGTTGGGTCAACAAAAAAGGCGGCACGGACCTGTTCGGTCGACTTTGGTGGGACCGGCCAGCAGTCACGATTCGAACGGAGTTTTTTAAGCCGGAAAAAGGCCGATATCTTCACCCCGAACAGCATCGCCCTATCACACATCGGGAAGCTGCTAGTGTAGTGCGCCATAAATAATGTAACTTATAGTATCTTCGTGTCGCCTTTACTAGTAGAAGGCACACGGATGCGAAGAGCAGAGCCAGTCCCATTGACGCAGGAGCAGCGTAGGCAGTTGGAGCGCTACGCGAACGGTCGTCGGGTCGCTGTTCGTCTGGCGTTGCGAGCCAGGATCATCGTGCTCGCCGCCGACGGTCTTGAGAACAAACGGATTGCCGCGCAGCTGTCGGTCTCGCGTCAGTTGGTGGCGCGCTGGCGAAGCCGTTTTCTTGAATCCGGCGTCGCCGGCATCGAAAAGGACGCCCCGCGGCCCGGCCGTAAGCCCGCCATCTGCTCCCCAACAGTGCAACAGATCATCCACAAGACGACCCGCGAAACGCCAGCCAACGCCACCCATTGGAGCCGCCGCACGATGGCCGCCGCGGTCGGCGTCAGCGCCTCCACCGTGGGTCGCATTTGGCGCGCCCACGGCCTCAAGCCGCATCGCGTCAAGACCTTCAAACTCAGCAACGACCCGCGCTTCGCCGAAAAACTCGACGACATCATCGGACTTTATCTCAACCCGCCCGAGCATGCCCTCGTTCTTTGCCTCGACGAGAAGTCACAGATTCAAGCCCTCGACCGCACCCAGCCCGGCCTGCCCCTGAAAAAGGGACGCGGCCGGACCATGACCCACGACTACAAACGCAACGGCACAACCACCTTGTTCGCCGCGCTCAACACGCTCGACGGCTCGGTGATCGGAACCTGCATGCCCAAGCACCGCCACCAAGAATGGCTGCGCTTCTTGCGCTTGCTTGAAAACCAGACCCCCAAGGACAAGCAGATCCATTTGATCGTGGACAACTATGCCACTCACAAACACGCCACGGTGAAACGCTGGCTGCAGCGCAATAAACGCTTCCACGTCCATTTCACGCCCACCTCAGCGTCGTGGCTGAACATGGTGGAGAGGTTCTTCCGAGACCTCACCGATAAGCGCATCCGCCACGGTGTCTTTCGTAGCGTCGGCGAACTCACCACCGCCATCGAAGACTACATCGCTCGACACAATCAGCAGCCCAAGCCCTTCATCTGGACTGCTACCGCTTCCGACACCCTTGAGAAGGTCAAGCGCGGCAAAGCCGCTCTTCTTAAGGTTCAATCTGATTGACGCACTACACTAGGTTCCAGAGTTTTCCCGACGACTTTCATTTCGAAGGGACGAAAATTGAGATCGCGAAACAGATCGGCAATGCCGTCCCGCCCTTGCTGGCAGCTTCGATCGCCAATTGCATCGATTGCATGCTTTCCACCCGATGACAGCCGACAGAGAGCCCCCTGGAAACGTCGGCCGAGCCAAGTTCGCTGCTGAACGGGCCCGACTACATCGCGATGCCGGCAAGCTGTTGATTCGTCGAGACGAGTCGGGCGTGCCCGACTTCGCAGATCGACAGTCACCCACGCAGAAGAAGAAGCGAAAGAAATTCAAATTAACTGCAAGCGAAGAAATCTCTCTGGCGATGATCCAAGAGGAAGGTCTTCCTGGGAAAACGAGGAAGCCCCTGAAAGGCCAAAGCAAAGGTCGGGTTTTTGAAGACCTAATCATGGACTTCGTGAAACGTTGCTTCATAAGTTTGCTACACCTGAGGCCCGGTAACTGGTATTTGAAGCGCAAGCAGAGCGATAGCGATAGGAGAACGACTCAGATTTCGCAGTTCGAACAGTATGAACACCTTGGCGTCATCGACCGCGCTACGGCGGACCTAAAAGAAATTTCCGACGCCGTTGCGTTAACGAAGGAACTTGAAACTGTACTTGGATCTGGTTACCTAGTGAAGCCGGACATCGTATTATTTCGTGACCAGCTTTCAGACGCTGAGATCAACGAAATCGAATGCCTAGTTGACGACGACACAGCACTCCTTTCGTCACTTCGTGCTAAAGGGCCAGCGACGCGACTACTCCATGCCAGCGTGTCGTGCAAATACACGCTCCGCAGCGACCGGAGTCAAAACGCAAGAACCGAAGCACTGAATCTCATCCGAAATCGCAAAGGTCGCGCCCCGCACATCGTAGTGGTTACAGCAGAGCCATTGCCGAGCCGGATCGCATCTCTCGCTTTGGGATCCGGGGACATAGATTGTGTCTATCACTTCGCTCTTTATGAGCTTCAAAGATCTGTCAATCGACTCGCCATGCAACATGCCGGGTACCAGGATTCTCAAGAACTGCTGAATAACATGGTCGAGGGCAAACGGCTGCGCGATATCAGTGATCTGCCCCTTGATCTTGCGGTGTGATTGCTTATGGACACGCTCACGCCAGCACAACGACGCAAATGTATGAGCCGAGTAGCGGGCGTCAACACTTCGCCTGAGATATTGGTTCGCAGGGCACTCCATCGTCTCGGTTACCGTTTCCGTATCCACGTCAATCACCTGCCTGGGAAGCCTGACATCGTATTGGCTCGACACCGAAAAGTTATTCTTGTTAACGGCTGCTTTTGGCATGGCCATCGGCATTGCGCTCGCGCCCGTCGTCCGAAATCCAATCGCGATTTTTGGGACAAGAAGCTAGACGCCACACTCTCTCGCGACCGAAAAAATCAGCGAAAGCTACGAAGTCTCGGGTGGCGGGTCCGAGTTATTTGGGAGTGTCAAATCCGCAAGAAAGATCTTGAACAACGCCTGAAAGAGTTCATGGAGAGTTCATAAGTACTGGAGATAGTCTCGGGCGCACGATTTCTGATGTCCTAGCCAGAATGATGCCACATTCAAAATCGAGGAGCGTGCCAAATGAAACCAATCGCTGACCTTGGTGTAGTGTCGCTACGCGTACGCGTCTTAATCTCGACGTAGCTGGCGGCCCGCAAGGGGGTTCTCAACGAGGTGAGCCTAGGAATCCGGCCACGCACACGGCACCACTACGGCTTGACGGAACCGGAGCCCTAACCGGCTGTCCTAGCTCGAGCAGTTCATCGCAAATTCTGCTCATGTTAGGAGCACCCGATCAGATCGGCCCACTCCGCCACGACCAACGACGGTCCCGCACGTGACCCAAGTTGCCCACGCCGAGCCCAGAATCCGTATACTAGCTAACCTAAACGCACGCATTACCCCATGTGGGGGTAGAGACAGCTAATGGCCAAAATCACAATCGCAATTCTCATTCTCGGTTTCGTACCCAGCACTCAATTCGGCCGTGCACAGATGCCAGCGACAAGCACCACATTCGATACCTGGGATGCCAACTCTGACGGCTTCGTCTCGCGCGAAGAGTACCCGGCGTGGCTGAATCCGAGAACATTCGATCGCGTCGATACCAATTCTGACGGCCGCCTCTCGCGTGAAGAGGACTCGGCGTATCGCAATCGTGACCGCGAGCGCGGCCGCGGTGACCGTTTGCCACAAGGTGTAACGGCGCACAAGAACCTCGTCTACGCCAACGTGGGTGAGCGCGAGTTGCTCGTCGACCTCTACGTGCCGACCGACGCTACGAACCCGGTTCCGCTGGTCATCTGGGTCCACGGCGGCGGCTGGCGCAATGGCTCTAAAGATGGAGTTGGCCGCACTCACGAGTTGATGAAGCGCGGCTACGCGGTGGCGTCTGTCGACTACCGGCTCAGCGGCGAGGCGGTGTTTCCGGCCGCGATCGAAGACTCCAAAGCCGCAGTCAGCTACTTGCGTCTCAACGCAGAAAAATACCGCCTCGACCCAGTACGGTTCGGCGCCTGGGGGTCCTCTGCCGGAGGTCATCTCGTGGCGCTACTCGGAGTGACGAACGACGTCAAGTTGTTCGACACGCACGAGGTGTCATCGAAGGCCTCATCGAAGGTGCAGGCCGTGTGCGACTGGTTCGGCCCCACGGATTTCTTGAGAATGAACGACTTTGAGAGCCGCATCGATCACGACGCGCCGGGGTCGCAAGAATCCGAGTTCATCGGCGCTCCGATCCAAGAGAACCCTCAAAAGGTCGCCCGAGCCAATCCCATCACTTACGTCGACGAGTCGGACCCGCCGTTCCTGATCATGCACGGCGACTCCGATTTGTCGGTCGCTTACAACCAAAGTGAGCTGCTCTATGCGGCCCTTCAGAAGGCCGGCGTCGAGTCATCGTTGTACAAGGTCGTCAATGGCGGTCATGGATTTCGAAACTCCGTCGACAGCGAAGAGAAGCTGATCGGAATGGCCGCCGACTTCTTCGACGGGCAGTTCAAATCGGGCCGCTAACAAGCGCCAATTAGATGAAAGTAATCGCTGACCTTTGTGTAGTTCCACTAGGCGTCGGCGTCTCGGTCTCCAAATATGTAGCCGCCTGCGAGCGCGTACTCAACGAAGCCGGCCTCGAAACCCAACTCCACGCCTACGGCACCAACATCGAGGGCGAATGGGACGAAGTCTTCGCCGCAATCAAGCGCTGCCATGAAGTCGTTCATGAGCTGGGCTCGCCGCGCATCACTTCCACGCTAAGATTCGGCACGCGCGTCGACCGCGAGCAATCCATGCAAGATAAGGTTGCCAGCGCCCAGGAAAAGATTTGACCCGCCGGGGCTCGTCACCCCGGCGGTGAAACGTTCCGACTCTAAGGAATGATCGAGTTACGAATCGCAACCTTGTCTAGAAGCGATTTTGTATTGGCCAGGTCCGACGAAAGTTGCTCAATCTGTGAGGCGAGCGAGTCCGCGGCGCTGGCCATACGTTTGAAGCTGAGAACAAAAGTGCTGCCCGGCTCAGTGCGCAGGGCCCAGCCTTCGCCGCCGCCACTAACAAGTACCAGAGGCAGCGTAGTTGCTACGTCGCCTTCGAAGGGCGTTTGGTCTACCCACGATATGGCTCCGCGGCAATTCTCGCCGATTTCGTAGTCGATCGACGACACCGCGCCCTCATTGATCGGGTCTCGCGTGAGCACAAAAAATCCCATGAACTCAGGCGGTGTGTTTACAGCCTCTTGCAAGCTGAACGCGGTGATGTTGCCGTTGCCGTCGGCGTAAAACGATCCGATCGTAGCAGCCGGAAATGCGCCCGGACCAGGGAGTTCGATCCCGCTGCCCGAAAATCCGTACCAGCCCTGAAGTTGAGAATCAGAGCAGCCGGGGCCTGGTGGTGTCTGAGCCATCGCTCCGGCAGTGAACGAAATCGAAAGAGCGAGGGTGCAGCCCAGGTGGATAAGAATACGTGTCAGTTTCATGTTGACCTCCTGACATCCATCCTGCGCCGACGCGAACGAGAACACCATGAACAGCAGTTGAATTCTGTATGAATCGTGGACAAACCTCACGCCCACTGGTATCTAGTTGGAAACAAAGGTGTTCATTGGAACCGTCCGGCCGCGCACAGAGCTATAATGGCCGTCGCCGGCGGGCTGGCGGTAGATTTCGATTGCAATCCCTGGGAAAACTAAATGGCGTCGTGAGGTTCGGCAAGTTCGAGGCCGACCTCGACACCGGCCGGCTGCTCAAGAACGGTCGTGCGGTGAAGCTGCAGGACCAGCCGTTTCGGCTGCTCGCCATACTCATGGAGCACGCCGGGGAGGTCGTCAGCCGCGACGAACTGCGCCAACAGATCTGGGCGGACAACACGTTCGTCGATTTTGATCAAGGCTTGGCCGCGGCGATCAACCGGGTCCGCAAGGCGCTCGGCGACCGCGCCGATCGGCCACGGTTCGTCGAGACGGTTCCGAGGCGCGGGTATCGGTTCCTGGCGGCGGTGGAGCAGGTGAAAGCTGGTCCAGTCGAGCACGCGGTCGGCATCGCTGTGCTGCCTTTCGCCAACATCAGTCCGCATCCTGAAGACGAGTATCTAAGCGACGGCCTCACCGAAGAACTGATCCACGCGCTGACCCGGGTCCAAGGGCTGCGGGTGACCTCACGAACTTCGGCGTTCGCGTTCAAGGACAATCCGTCGAACGTACGCGAGGTTGCCAAACTGCTCAATGTGGAAATCCTGCTGGAGGGAAGCGTTCGCAAGGACCAAGACAACCTCAGAGTCACGGCCCAGCTCGTGAACGCGGCCCAGGACTTTCATTTGTGGTCGCGCACCTATGACCGCAAGCTGCAACACGTTTTTCAGATTCAAGAGGAGATTGCGCGCGCAATCGAAAAGGCCGTGCGGTCGGAAGTTGAAGACGAGCTGCCTGGATTTACCCTCAAGCCGGTCACAGAGAATTTCGAAGCGTACAACTTGTACCTAAAGGGGCGGCACTTCTGGAACATGCGCAGCCCGGACGGCCTAAGACGCTCTGTCGAGTTTTTTCAGCGATCGATCGCCGAGGATTCCGGCTTCGCAGCGGCCTATGCGGGCCTGGCCGATGCGTATGTGTTTCTCGCGGTATATGGCGCTGCTTCGACCGGAGAAATGCTTGCCAAAGCCGATGTCGCAGTTCGCGCGGCGCTACGCATCGACGAAAATTTCGCCGAAGCCTACGCGTCTCGAGGCACGATTTGTGTGGCCGAATACGATCTTCCGGGCGCCTACGAGTCGTTTCGCCGGGCAGTTGAACTCAACCCCGGTCTGGCCAATGCCCACCACTTTTTCGCGATGGCTTCCGCGGCGATGGGGCGTCTGGATGTAGCGATCAGCGAAATATTAAAGGCGCTTGCTGGCGATCCCCTTGCGATCACGGCAAATCAAGACGCCGGCCGGATTTTCTACTACGCGCGCCGCTACGACGAGGCGGTGGGGCACTTCCGCAGCGCCCTAGAAATTCAGCCGCTGTTCGCTTTCGCGCACCGCTACCTAGGGATGGCCCTGTTGCAGAAGGGCGTGTTTGAGGAAGCGATAACTGAATTCGGCTCCGACCAAACGATGGTCGCGGTGACTCAGGCTCTAATGGGTGAAAAGCGCTCGGCGCGGGACCTTCTCATCGATTTACAGGCGCGGCCTAATCGAAAGCACTTCCGCGAGGCGATGCTTCACGTCGCGCTCGGACACGTCAAACCTGCAGTCGCCAGTCTAGAACTCGCCTTCGAACAGAAGCCGTACGATTTCGCGGAGCAACACGACCAACTGCTGGTGTTAGGCGTGGACCCGTTTTTCGACTCACTACGATCGGACCCAAACTTCAAACGGCTGGTCCAGCGGACGCGTTCCGGCGGGCGCGTCGATAGTTGACTCGTCGAACCCATTCGCACCGCGCCGACTGTTACCAACAACCTGAAATTTCGAGCTTCGCTAGTGTGAAAAGGCTCAATCGAACCCAGGCAACGGTGCCACAATCGTAAGGGCGTGTGAAAAAACCTCCTCGATCTCGTAAGGCGGGCGTAAAAAGTTACGCCCCTACTATAACCCTTTTATAATCAGCATTGTAGGAGCGTAGTTTGCTACGCCCGCCAAAGCCAAAGACGCATTGGAAGGTTTTTTCGCAGCCCCTAAGATTGCGCCCACTGCATCCATGAAGCGCTAACACCGACCCACGGCCAATAGTTTCAACCCGATCGATCCGGCCCCCCCGCCGGCAGCCCCACTAGCCCCGATATACGCGTCCATCTTTGCCTTGCCCTCGCGCAGGAACCCCGGCATCTTGTCCGCGTCGCCGCCGATTTCAAACAGTAAAATCCCGTCGTATTCAATTTGGTGCAGCGCGGCGAGCAGGCGCGGGTAGTCAATGAATCCGTGAACAAGCGGCTTATGTTCGGCCCAAGTGGACGGCTCAATGTCGTGCGTGTGGAGGTGAAACAGTTTCTTCCCCAGGGCTTCGACGATTTGAATGTTGACGTCGTTATAGGCCCGTATGCCCGGGGGCGTACCGCGCTGTTCCGGCTCGAAATGCGCCAGTTCCTTGAATCCCGCCTGGTGGCCGACGTCCAGGGTCGCGCCCACGTTGTCGTCAGCGATCTCTTTGTGAAATCGGACGAGATCAGGAATCGAGTTCGGCATCGACGTTTCGCAGGCGATTTGAAATCCCTTACCAGCCGCAATCGAGCCCCACTCTTTGATGCGCTTGATCGCGATGTCCCAGTTGGCGTAGAGGTCCGCACCGCTAGGCTGTGGATGCAAGACGGCAAGTTTTGCGCCCAAGAACTCGGCGGCATCCATCGCAATCTCCAACCGTTCGATTGCCTCCTTGGCGTCGGGAGCAATATAGTTCATGTCCTCCGGATACGGCAGATGAACAGTGATGTGCTCGAACGGCTTCAGCGATTCACGAATGCGTTGCTTGTCTTCATCAGAAATCTTGTCGAACATGAATCCCGGGAACTCGCCCTTCGTTGGACCGAGCGTCCCAATCAGGTTTTGCACTTCGATTGAGCGAAATCCGATTTCCGCAAGCAGCTTGACGGCGTCGAAAAAATCCCAACCCGTGATCGCCGTATTCGCGCCGACGGCATAAGGTACAAAGGCATGCGGCAACGCCACCGGCTCGGGTACGGGCTCAGGCGACGAACAGTTCCACAGCGACGCCGCGGCGGCTCCAGAGAGTGAGTTAAGAAACCAACGGCGGTCCGGCAACATACGGGCTCAGTTGTAGCACAGGTATCCTGTGATACTTCGTCGGGGCGGAATTGACGAGTCGCAAATCAGATCAGCCACGAGTGATCGTCGTCGGCAGCGGCAACGCCGCACTTTGCGCCGCGATCGCCGCCCAAGCCGCCGGTGCGCGGACAATTGTTGTCGAAAAGGCCGCCAAGAACGAGTTTGGTGGCAACAGCCGCTACACCGCCGGCGCAATGCGATTCACCTACGACTCCGCTGACGATCTTGCGCCGCTACTCGATCATCTTGAGGGCGAACATCTTGAAGACGAACGCCTCTCGCGGACGGACTTCGGGAGCTACACGAGCCGCCAATTCCTAGAAGACTTCGAGAAGTTCAACGGCGGGCGCAAGATCACGCCGCAACAAAAACTATTGGTTGCCGAAAGCCGCCCCACCGTCGAGTGGCTGGCGAGCCAGGGCATTCGATTTGAACCCATCTACTCACGTCAGGCGTTCGAGCGAAACGGCCGGTTCGTTTTCTGGGGCGGTCTGACGCTGTGCGCGCAAGGCGAGGGCGACGGCCTGGTACTTGCCGAAAGAGAGCGGTTTTTAGCTCTCGGCGGCGAAATCATCTACGGCTGCGAAGCGACGGAACTGATTACAGATGGTGGACGGATCGCCGGCCTAAAAGTTCTTCACGAGGGGAAGCACGTCGACTACCCCGCGGCCGCGATCGTGCTTGGCTGTGGCGGCTTCGAAGCCAGCCCCGACCTGCGCGAGAAACATATCGGCGCAGGCTGGTCGCAGGCGAAAGTCCGCGGCACCCGCCACAACATGGGGGCCGGAATCGCCATGGCACGTGCCATTGGAGCGGCGGCCGGCGGCTTGTACGAGGGCTGCCACGCGGTGCCGATGGACCTCCACATGCCCAATTACGGGAACCCGGAGATTCCGCACATCGACCGCAAAAACTATCGCAAGATCAGCTATCCCTTCGGGGTCATGCTCAACGCTCGCGGCGAGCGCTTCGTCGACGAAGGCGCGGATTTCCGCAACTACACCTACGCTCAGTTCGGCAAAGCAATTATCGAGCAGCCAGACCGCTTCGCATGGCAGATTTTCGACCAGCAAGTAGCCTCGCTGCTGTACGAGGAGTACTGGACGGACGATGCGAGTTCGGTCGAGGCACACAGTCTCGAGCAGCTCGTCGAGCACCTTGACGGAGTTGACCCCGACACGGCTCTCCGGACGTTACTCGAATTCAACGACGCGGTGGAAACGACCGCAACATTCGATCCCACCGTTAAGGACGGCCGTTGTACTAGCGGACTCGCGCTTCCGAAATCGAACTGGGCGCTAGCGCTAGAAAAGCCTCCGTTCCGCGCCTACCCGGTGACTTGCGGAATCACATTTACCTACGGTGGGCTCAAAACCTCACTGAACGCCGAAGTGCTGAACGATGCTGGAAACGCCATTCCGGGTCTCTTTGCATGTGGCGAACTAGTTGGCGACGTATTTTTCGAAGGCTATCCGGGTGGCTCAGGGCTCACGTCGGGCGCCGTGTTTGGTAAGCGGGCAGGGGAGAGCGCTGCACGCCTTGTGACCGCAAGCTAGCCCAATTCGCCGAGCCTATTTGCCCTCCGCCTCGAACGTGATCGTCGACTCAGCCCCGAAGCGCTTGTAGTCGCTGTACTCGATGTCGTGCTTGACGTGAATTCCTCCCGACGGAAACGGCAAAACATCATTGACCAACGTTTTTACCGGGAACCAGAATTTCCCGTCGACCGGTTCGTAGAAAGTCGTAAATCCAGGAAACAGGTTGCTGTTCTCAATGCGGTGTAGCTGCGGGACCGGCTTTCCTGAGACGCGAACAACTTGCTCGTGGGCGACGCTTACCCAGATCACCCCTTCGAAGAATCGCTGCCCATCAAGCACCTGCCGAGGCGCCACGCGGTAGACGTAGCAATCGGCGCCGTCCAGCGCTTCCGTGCCCTTGTACTTGACCGTGTAGCGCCACAGTGTGTCGTTCGTTAAGACAAACGGGTTCACCTCGCGCAAGTCCTGAAAATCTTCTTCAGTTAAGATCAGGCGTTTTAGATTGTTCATCGGACCTTTGATGAACTTCTCATCGCGCTCGCCGTCAGCGTCGAAAATAACTTCCCGGACCTCCGTGTAGCGTCCATCCGGGACCCCTTTGTGAAACTCGAACAACTTGAACGATTGCTGGTAGGTGTATTTCTCGCGCTCCGCTTCGAACAGGCTGCCCTGTTCGGCGATCCGAGCGACAAGTTCTTGGGGTGGCCTTTCGGCCGCCGCGAGAGTCAAAACGCTGAGCGAAGCTACTATGAGAAGCTTGCCAACCGGTAACTCAAATGAGCAAAGTCTGAAGCCGTTTTGGCTTAGTCTCGCTGCTCTCAATCTGGTGCTGGCCATTGCCGGTGTCATTCTCGCACAGCGCTACGATTTCACCGCTGCGATCGCTGTACCGGTTGTCACAGCGTTTATCTGGCAGATTTCGGTGTACTGGGCCGCTGTGTTTGATCGAACACGGGACCGGATCGAGGCGATTCTCGGGCCACCATGGCTTGCCGCCGCGCTGATTGTGGCCTCCGTCGCAGGTTATCTGATCTACTCCGTCCCGACGGGAATCTTCGCCTGGGATTCCGCGCTGAAACTTAGCGCGCTCTGCGCGGTAATCGCACTTGTCTACGTCGCATTCCCCGCCGCTGGTTCGAAGCTCACATGGCAGGATCTCGTGGTGGTCTTAGTGGTCGCGTACCCAATGGTCAGCGGCGTGAGCCCTCTCTTTCGAGACATCTATCAGGGGTTCGACGCGCCACCGAATCGGCTCGATTCGCTGGGCAAGCTGATGCTCATCCCTCTCGGGTTGTTCGCATTTCTGTCGTTACGCAACCTCCAAGGGTCAGGGTTTCATCTCATGCCTCGACGAGCCGACTGGCGTCCGGCCCTCGAAAACTTTCTGTACGGTTCGCCGCTAATCGCAATCGTTGCGTTATCGACGGGCTACGCACGCTGGAACCCTCGCTTCGATGAGCCCGAGTACCTGCTATTGGACGCACTCGCAAAACTTGTCGGCATCTATCTCACGACGGCCCTCGCTGAAGAATTTCTACTACGAGGCGTCGTCCAGAATCTACTGACGCGTACGACTGGGCGTCCACTGGTAGCGCAAGGCGTTGCCGCCATCCTGTTTGGCGCTACGCATCTCGGCCGAGGGGATTTCCCAAACTGGCCATACTTCGCGACAACCGTTGTGCTGGGCTGGTTCTGCGGCCGTGCCTACGCGAAGTCGGGCAGCATTACGCCGGCAATGATTACCCATACCTTGGTAGTGGTCTCGCAGACTCTGTTCTTTCAATAGGTAGTCTCTTGTTCTAAGGCATATACGTTGGTATGGGCCATCGAACCAAGGTCTTGTCGATGAAGTCCTAGGTTGAACCCTAGCGAAACGGGCATGATGGCGTATCCTGCCGGTCGCACAGACATAGGCCGGTCTAACGGCACCTCTGTCCCATGGAGCAGAGGGGTGTACATGTCCGCCCTTAGTGTCACTTGGGTATCACCCAGGAATAATTAGGCTGATTCCTGGGTTCCCGAATGTTCGCCCGGTCAATAGAATTGTCCTATTGATATGACACACGGAGTGATCGCTAATACCAATTTGCCCGCGGGAAAGGCTGAGTTCAACCTAGAAGAAGCCGCCGACGTGCTAGGCATCAGCTCTGAAGAATTGAAGAGCCTTGTCGTCGCGCGCCTCGAAGGTGAGGGGCAGACTCAAGACCTGCGGCGATTGAAATTCCGGCCCGCCGACCTCATCATGCTGCGCATGGTCCGCTCGGCTGAAACCCACTAGCGGGCGGTCCCCGATTCGCTAAGATCTTCGGGTTCTTGCGGAGTGCCATTGCGTTTTTGCCTTCTCGCGCCGACCGCCTTGGCTGTGCGGATCATTCAAGGGAGAAACTTGAGATACCAGCGAGGCGACGTTGCGCTTCGCTGTACCGAGCCGCGCCGCCGTGCGGTGCGGTACACACGTCGCAGAAAGGACCGCGCCGCGAGGCGGAGTGGCTCGGTTCAGCGAACGGTTTCGTCCAGCAAGTAGCTTGGCGAGCAGCTTGGAAAATCGATTTTCGGGTTAGTGGCCAGAGCCGCGCAATGTCACCAACCCATCCTCCGAGCCATCATCCGCTACGCGCCCAACTATCGCTGCTTGCGCATACCCTCGTCGCTGCAGCTCCTCGACACAACTGCGTTCCGAGCCCTCGGGGACTCCCGCAAGCAAACCGCCCGCGGTTTGCGGGTCGAATAGCAACAAGTAACGGGCGTCGTTCGCAAAGTCTTGCGAATTCTTAATGCCCCGCGTGAGTTTTAGGTTTTCCGGTTGCAGCGAACTAAAAATTCCATCCTCGACGCATTCGAGTGCGCCATTTAAGACCGGAATCTCACTGATAAACAACTCGGCCACTTTCTCTGACGACCGCAGCATCTCTAACAGATGGCCCATCAGTCCGAACCCGGTTACGTCGGTGCAAGCGCTCACCTGGTGCTGACGAAAAACGTCTGAGGCAGCGCCAGCCGACTGCTGCATGACCTCAATGGCGCTAGCGATCCAGCGCCCCTTTGCGCGGCGCTGCGCGTCGGCGGCAAAAAGCGTCCCAGTGCCAATCGGCTTGGTAAGGATCAGTGCGTCGCCCGCCCGCAGCCCACCGTTCGCCAAGATCTGCTCGCGCGTCGCCAACCCGGTAACCGAAAATCCCAGCGACATTTCAGAAGTTTCACTCGAGTGTCCGCCGGCTAACGTGGCGCCGGCTTCGCGCAAGACAGAGTTTGCACCCAGCAACAGCTGGCGAAGGACATCCGCGGTCTTCTCTTGCGTGCCAAACGGAACGCCGGCGACCGCTAAGGCCGCTTGCGGTTCAGCGCCCATCGCGTAAATATCGCCGAGTGCGTGGTTCGCGGCGATGCGCCCGAAAACGTAAGGGTCGTCGACGATTGCCGGAAAGAAATCAATCGATTGCACTTGAACTTTCCCGACCGGGACTTCGACGATCGCGGCATCGTCCCTCGATTCAAAGCCAGTCGGCACGTCCGGGCGCGAGAAAGGCTCGATGTCAGCGAGCACGCGATCGAGCACACTAGCGCCTAATTTAGAACCGCACCCCTTGCAGCGCATGAGCGAGCCGGAAAGCGCCTGAAGTGCATCCTTGCCCGCCACTGCTTCGGACGGAAGATTCTCGGCGGCCGCTTCCATTTGAGGCAGGTTGCTGAATTTCTCCATGAACCGGCGGTCGATCCAGTCCTTCCAGTCCCATACCCATTTTGCTTCGATCGACCAGCTTCCACGCGAGCTGACCGCATACTTGTCACCCGTGCTGATCAAGCTGAGAAATTTCCGCTGCGGTCGGAACGGTCGTGGTGATTCGCCGTTGAGCACCCGCCGCAGGTTTTCCTCGAGTGGCGGTCCCTGGCGGACGGCGAATACGCCGGCCTTTTCGCGAGCGTGATTGACGACCGCTGCAACGTCACCGGCGCAGAAGATCGTGGCCGGGTGCGACAGCGACCTAAGGCAATCGTCGACCTGGACGAAACCTTCCGCGTCGCACGCCAGCCCGGACCCAGCCAGCCAGGTCGTCGCCGAAGCGCTAGTGACCCAGACAATCTCGTCGAACCGTTCTTCAATGCCCGATTCTGTCCGCAATCTACTTTCCGTGACTTCCGCGACGCGAGTACCGCCATGCACCCGCACATTGCGCTCGGCGAGCACACGCTTGAACTTATCGCGAACTCGCTTGTTATGGGTGGCCAGAATATCGCGGGTACCGCTGAACAGATGGATCTCCGGGTCTTGTTCCGCACGGCCGGCTTCAGCAAGCAAGTGGCGCAAGCGAAATTGGATCGCCAATGTCAGTTCCACTCCTCCGGCACCCGCACCGACGATCGCGATCCGTGGCCGTTCGTGAGAACCCATCACCCGCTCGACAAGTGCTTCCCAACGCGGTAGAAAATTACTGATGGGCTTCACCGGCACAGTAAATTTCTCGGCGCCGGGCACATTCCCGAACCCCGGAGTCGATCCTAGATTGATCGAAAGCAAGTCGTAAGTGATCGCGGGCCGATCTTCGAATTGGATCAAACGATTCTCGACATCGAGCCCGGTCGCACTGGCGTGGATGAACCGAGCAGCGACAAATTGGGTCAGCGGGCGAAGATCGATATGCGCTTCGTCATAGCTGTAATGGCCGGCGATCAGCCCCGGCAGCATGCCCGAATACGGCGTGTGGACATCGCGGCAAACGACCGTGATTCGCACCCCCGGGATTGGATTCATCCCGAGGCGCTTAAGAACGATAACGTGCGAGTGCCCGCCGCCGAGCAGCACCAGATCTTTCACGATTGGGGTGGATTGCGAGAGCATTCCGGTGCAGCCGGGCGAAGCCTCTCATTTTGTCACGGTTGACGCGGCCCTTCGACGCGGCAGCCAACCCGCGCTTGCGAACCGCGCTATAGCCAGCCAAACCACCGTATCTGTTCAGATACCTTGGTAAGCTAGCGAGTATTCGTCATGCCTGTTCGACTGAAGTGCGTGTTGATGGCCATTGGCCTGGCGCTGGCGGGCTGCGGCTCGACCGAGCGCCCGAACTTCATCTACATCATGACCGACGACCACGCGGCCCATATGCTTTCGGCATATGGCAGCAAGATCGCCTCGACGCCCAACCTCGACCGCATCGCCGAGGGCGGCATATTGTTCGAAAACGCCTTTGTCACGAACTCTCTTTGCGCTCCGAGCCGGGCGGTACTGCTGAGCGGGAAGTATAGCCACAAAAACGGGCAGCTTTCCAACCGCGATAGCTTCGACGGCTCGCAACAAACCTTTCCCAAGCTGATGCAGGCAGCCGGCTACCAGACCGCGATGATTGGCAAATGGCACCTCAAGAGCGAGCCGACCGGCTTCGACTACTGGAAAGTTCTTCCAGGGCAGGGGCGCTATCACGATCCCGAATTCATCGAGATGGGCGAGCGCGTCACGATCGAGGGCTACGTCACTGACTTGATCACCGATTCCGTCTTGAAGTGGCTTGAAAATCGTGCGGTAGATCAGCCCTTCCTGTTGCTCTACCACCACAAAGCCCCGCACGGCCCCTGGGAGCCGGACGAGAAACATCAAGCGCTGTTCAAAGGTGAAACGATTGCCGAGCCGGCGCACTTTGACGACGATTTCTCAAACCGCGCCAGCGCGATTGCCGATTCAGAGAGCGATCTAGAACCCGAACTTGCCAAGCGCTACGCTCGCTGGGGCAGTGCGCCGCCAGCTGAGCTCGACGCCGAGGGCCGCAAGAAATGGACCTACCAGCGTTACGTCAAAGACTATATGCGCGTTGTCGCCTCGGTCGATGACAACATCGGGCGCCTCATCGACTATCTCGACGAATCGGGGCTAGCCGACAACACAGTGTTGATCTACACGAGCGATAACGGCATGTTCCTGGGCGACCACGGTCTATTCGACAAGCGTTTCATGTACGAGGAGCCACTACGAGTCCCACTGCTGGTTCGCTACCCGCCGCTGATCAAAGCAGGCAGTCGCACAAATGCCATGGCGCTCAATGTTGACTACGCGCCAACAATGCTTGACCTGGCCGGGATAGAAGCCCCCGACAACATGCAGGGCCATAGTTTGCGCCCCGTGCTAGGAGGCGGCGTTCCGACCGGCTGGCGCGAGTCAGTCTACTACCACTATTACGAGCACCCCAGCTCTCACAACGTTTATCCCCATTACGGCGTTCGTACCGAGCGCTACAAACTGATCCACTACTACAAGCCGATAGACGAATGGGAAATGTTCGACCTAGAAGACGACCCGCTAGAGTTGAAAAGCATTTACGACGACCCCGCGCGGGCCGAGGTCCGAGCAGAACTCGAAACGGAGCTAGCGCGCCTGCGCACCGAGCTCCAGGTCACCGAAGAGTAGCGCCACTTAGAAACAGGCGTACCCGCCATCAATCACAACCGAATCGCCGGTGTGATACGCACAGTCAGTCTCTCTAGTTGATCGTCAGCGGGCCGATATGGGGTTCGTGCCGACTGCAAACGAAGAACGCCGCCAGCATCCCCGCCACCTTTGCTCCGAGTTGGTCGATGTAACTTTCGAAGACGACGCCGGCATCGTTGTAAGCGAAACCGCCCTGGTCGAAGATGTCAGCGTCGACGGGATGTGCCTAAGTTTCAACCTGCCGCTACCGTTAGCTCGCGAAGTAAGCGTTCGAGCGGAAGACTTCTCGGGCAAAGGCGAAGTGGCCTATTGCGAAATCTGCGACTACGGCTATCTCATCGGGCTAAAATTTGCGGAAGGCACCGGCTGGGACGCGACGCGTTGGCTGCCGCGGCACCTACTGCCCCTAGGCTGACGCTGGGCGATCGGGCCTCGTTCTCAGATTGCCCGCCGATCACGGGAATGCTCTAAGGGCCGCCGGGTGTAACAATCACGGGATTCCGCTCAATCCGGGGTTACCATAATGGAAACTTCTTACGCCTTAGCCGAGTCTATCGCTATGGGAGTTCATTTCTTTGGGGGCAACGAAAATGCGCGAACGACAGCAGTTTATCCGACGTTTTGGTTTGAAGCTCATCGCAGTGGCTTGTATCAGCGCGGTTGTTGCCTTGGCACAAGTAAGCGGGCCGGTCGGCTCGGGACCACGGCGTCCACGTCCCGGCACCACTACGCGTAGTCCGGGCTCGAACCCTGGGCCGGGTGGTGTCCCTGATTCGCCTACAAACCTGCCACGCGTGCCGACCCGCGCTCCTAATCGCATTCCAGATGACCAGCCGATTTTCTCGGCTGATACGAATGCCGTCACGGTCGACATCGCGATCATGGATAACAAGGGACAGTTCATACCGGGTATTCCGGCCGGCAACTTCCAAATCCTGGAAGACGGCGTGCCTCAGAAGGTGGTCAGCGTCGGTCAGACTGAAGCACCCGCGACGGTTGCGTTGTTAGTCGAATTCAGCAATCGCTGGCAGCAGTACTGGTCTGAAACTTGGTATCAAACACTCACCGCCACTTATGGCTTCGTCGAAACGTTACGGCCTGAAGACTGGGTAGCGGTTATTGCCTATGACCTAAACCCGGAAATTTTGGCCGACTTCACGCAGAACCGCAGCGAGGTCTATGAGGCGTTGCAGCGCATGCGCATCGCGGCTTACTCCGAATCGAATCTTTTCGACGCACTTACCGATACGGTGACGCGCATGCAGGGCATCGAGGGCCGCAAGGCCGTCGTACTGCTCTCAAGCGGCGAAGACACGTTCAGTAAGCTCAATTACGGCCAAGCTCGTAAGATCGTTCAAGAAGCGGGCGTCACGGTGCATGCCATCGGCCTCGGGCAGATGCTTAAGGAAATGCTTGACTCCTACGGCTATGTCGGCGGCGCTGAACGAATCGGCTGGCTACAGGCTGACAACCAGCTCAAGACTTTCTCGAGTGAAACCGGCGGTTTCTCCTTTTTTCCTCGGTTTTATGGGCAGTTTGGGACAATCTTTCAAAGCCTGAACTACCTCATGCGCAACCAATACACGGCGATCTACCAGCCCTCGAACACCAAGCGCGACGGTACGTTCAGAAAGATCGAAGTGCGCCTCGTCGACCCAAAAACCAACAAAGAACTGCGCATCACGAACCAGAAGAGCAAGCGCATCAAATACAAGATTGTCGCGCGCAAGGGCTACACAGCTCCTCGTGAAGTGGAGTAGTCGCCGGCATCGGTGGGTGATGCGCAAAATTTAGGATTTGTCAAGAACTAGATTTGCCGTGTTTCAAAGAAGTTACAGACTCGTTGACACTTTTCTAATCTGACTGATACCTTGGCTGCTACCTTGGCAGCCGAAAAACAACAGAAGATCTGCCGACTCCTCCTAATCGACGACAACCGGCACGGCTTGGCCGCGCGCAAGACTATCCTTGCTGACAGAGGCTACCAAGTCACAACCGCCTGCAGTGGCGAGCAGGGCCTTGAATTTTTCGAATCGCTACTGGAATCCGAGCCGTTTCACATGGTCGTAACCGACTACCGCATGCCCGGCATCTGGGGCGACGAGGTAGTTCGGCGGATAAAATCAACATCCCCGAACATACCTGTCGTGATTCTTTCTGGATACGCGACTTCTTTGGAGCTGACGCCAGAGTTGACCGGCGCTGATCTGGTGCTGGCAAAGGGCCCGCGCGAGCAGCACGAGCTTGTGAGAGCGGTTGAAACGCTGCTCCCCACGAGCATGAAGCCGCAGCCGAAAAAGCCCGCCACAGAGCGCGAATCGTCCCCAGGCGCTCGCTCCCGCAGACCCAGGCGCGGCACGGGCAGGTCGTAGCCAGCTAAAATTGTTGCCTAGAGAGGTTTCGGAAACCCATGGCAACAACTAAAATCACCTGGCTAGGGCATTCAACATTTCACATCGATGTCGCCGATGGGCCGGCGATCCTGATTGATCCCTGGTTTGACGGCAATCCGTCCTACCCTGAGGGCTACAAAGTCGAGCGCGTCGATCTGATGCTTATCACCCACGGCCACGCCGATCACATTGGAAACGTGCTAACAGTCGTTGAGGAATTTCAGCCCCAAATCGTGTGCAGCTACGAAATCTATCAGTGGCTCGATTCGAAGGGCGTCAAAAATGTGACGGGTATGAACAAGGGCGGATGTCATCACACGCTCGGCGTACGGGTCTCAATGACCCAGGCACAGCACAGTAGCTCGATCTTCGAAGACGGCCAGATCATCTACGCCGGCGAGCCCGCTGGGTTCGTCGTTAAGCAGCCCGACGGCAGGGCGTTTTATCACGCCGGCGATACCAACGTGTTCAGCGATATGCAGTTGATCAAGCGGCTGTACGATCCCGAACTCGCGATATTGCCGATCGGCGATCTCTTTACGATGGGGCCGAAGGAGGCCGCTCTGGCGTGTGAATTTCTGCAACCAAAAACGGTGATCCCGATGCACTACGGCACCTTCCCGGTTCTATCAGGGACACCCGAAAAGCTTCGCGCAAACTTGGGCGATGGATCGAGCGTTACGGTCGTCGCCCCCGAGCCTGGCGCCGTGTTCGAGTGGTAGTGAAATTCGAGGCTCTTCTGGGTGGACGATGATGACGCGCGGATTTCTTGTCTGGATTGTTGTAGCTATGTCACTAGCCGCTCAAGATACTTCGATTCGTGAATTCAGGATCGACGTTCCAGATGAGACCCTCATTGACCTCAAGAGCCGGTTGAGTCGCACGCGGTTCCCCGACCAAGTCCCAGGTTCTGAGTGGGACTACGGTTCCGACACAGCCTACATTCGCGAGCTCGTAGACTACTGGCGCCACAGCTACGACTGGCGGGAGCACGAAGCCGAGCTAAACGAACTGCCGCACTTCAAGACCGATATCGACGGTCTTGAGATGCACTTTGTCCACGTTAAATCGAAAGAGCCGGACGCAATGCCGTTGGTCATGACGCACGGCTGGCCCGGGTCGATTTATGAGTTCATGGAAGTCATTGGGCCGCTTACTGATCCCGTTGCGCATGGTGGCGACGCCAAAGACGCGTTCCACCTAGTGTTGCCGTCGATGCCGGGCTATGGCTTTTCAGGGAAGACTGCCGAGCGCGGCTACAGCGTCAACCGAGTGGCAGCCGTCATCGCGAAACTCATGGCCAGGCTTGGCTATGAGCGCTACGTGGCGCAGGGGGGCGACTGGGGCTCAGGCGTGTCTAGCTGGCTGGGGTCGCTTGATGCTGAACATGTCGCGGGCATCCACATCAACATGGTTGGCGGCGGCCCACCGAGTGGCATGGAAGACCCGGAAAAAGGTATTCCAGAGTGGGAGCTCAAGCGTTGGCGCGAACGTGTCGAGTGGTGGAACGGCGAGAATGCCTATGGAAATATCCAGGGCACCAAGCCACTGACGCTCGCTTACGGCCTCAACGATTCTCCAGCGGGCCTCGCCGCGTGGATCGTCGAAAAGTTCCGAGCCTGGAGCGATTGCGACGGCGATGTGGAATCGCGGTTCACGAAAGATCAACTGCTGACGAATGTGATGATCTACTGGGTCACCGAAACCATGCCGTCGTCGGTTCGCCTGTACTACGAGTCGAGACGCGATCGATCAAGGCGCGACAGAGTCGAGGTGCCAACCGCGATAGCCGTCTTCCCTGGCGAGATTTTCTTCTCGCCCCGCAAGTGGGTCGAGACGCGCTACAACGTCCAACAATGGACCGAAATGCCGAGCGGCGGCCACTTTGCGGCGATGGAAGAGCCGCGGCTGCTAGTCGAAGATGTGCGGAAATTCGTTCGCACTGTGCGCTAGTGCT
Organism: Bryobacterales bacterium; assembly: GCA_965247305.1. Lineage (GTDB taxonomy): Bacteria > Acidobacteriota > Terriglobia > Bryobacterales > UBA6623 > CATQHP01. Next base: position 2,983,334 of record OZ252030.1, read on the forward strand.
ACTCGCTTTTCGACAGTCCTTCGTACGTTTCGTCGTCCGCTGCTTCGGTCGTGACCGGCAGGCCGCGCGGTTGCCAGCCTGGGTATTCCGCGCCGCCCATCGGGTCGGGTTCGCCCATGAAACCGCCGCGCATATCGACCACGTCCGTGAAGCCGTTGGCGATCAGAATCTGAGCCGCTTTCATCGAGCGGCCGCCCCTAAGGCAGGCGGTAATGATCTTTGCGTCTTTGCCAATAGCCTTTTCGCAGACCGCGACGAATTCGCCGTTCGGTTGCATGCCCATGTTCGTGCGATGCATGATCGGGATATTTTTGGCTCCCGGGGCGTGGCCGCCTTCGAATTCCGGAATCGAGCGCACATCGACGTAAACGTACCCCTCGTCGGAGTCCAGCAGTTCTTTGGCTTCTTCAGGAGAAATGCGTTTTAGTGCCATGGCTTTCCCCACCGTGGCGTTTCAGCTGGGCATCTGTCAAGTGGGTTAGCCGGAACGTCTCACCACGAGGTGAGAAATGCGGGCCAGTTGCCCGCGTGCCGCTGTCTCGCTATCATCGGCGTTTCGCCGACCATGCCAGCGAAGCCCACAATTTCGGTCGTCATACCCGTCCACAACGAGCAGGATGACGTCGCCGAACTCACCCATCGTCTGACCGAAGTGCTCGGCCCAGACGATGAAATCATCTTCGTCGATGACGGCAGCTCCGACGCCACCTGGCAACGACTCGAAAAGTTGCACCAGCCCGATCGCGTTCGCCTAGTCAAGTTCCGAACGAACTTCGGCAAGGCTGCCGCTCTGATGGCAGGATTCGCACTTACCCGCGGAGAGCTGGTGTTCACGATGGACGGCGATTTGCAGGATGACCCCAGCGAAATCCCGCGCTTTATCGAAAGACTCGACGAGGGATTCGATCTGGTCTCCGGCTGGAAGAAGACGCGCCACGATCCGATCAACAAAGTCATCGCATCGCGAATATTTAATTCCTGCGTTCGCCGCCTCACGAGGGTGAATCTGCATGACATGAATTGCGGCTTCAAGTGCTATCGCGGCGATCTCGCCCGTAGCCTGCGGATCTATGGCGAGCTTCACCGCTTCATCCCGGCGCTTGCCGCGCATGGCGGGTACCGCGTCGGTGAAATCGAAGTCCGCCACCAAGCCCGGAAACACGGCCGCTCGAAATATGGTTTCAGCCGCCTGTTTAAAGGCTTTTTCGACCTGATCACGATCCTGCTCAAGACGCGCTTTGCTGACCGGCCGTCGCACGGGTTCGGGTTTGTCGCGATCGGCTGCGGTTCGATAGCACTGGCGTTGCTAGCCGGTCAGTTGGTGTTCCCCAGCGTCCGGGTGATTGGTGGGTTGGCGCTTTTCTTCGGCCTCAGCGCCGTGATTCTGCTAGCGGCCGGTTGGGTCGCCGAGATAGCGGTAGCTAGCTTTCCTAACGGAAAGGCGCCAGCGTGGTTTGACGTTGAGGAAAGGTGTGACTAACTCTTTAGCGCACCTTCTTGGCGTGCGCAACGCGTAGCGCCTGATGCCGATCAATGGGCCTACATCTCCGCCCAAAACGTGGGCGCGCGTAGCCCTCAAGCTGGCCATACCGCTGCTCGTCGCGTTCTTCATCGGCCGCTCGATCTACGGGAACTGGCAACAGGTTCGCAGCGAGCCGTGGCAGCTGGACGCGGGTTATCTGCTCCTCTCATTCGTGCTCGCAACGGGGTGGTTCTTGGGCAGACCCTTCGGCTGGACCATAGTCATCAACTGCTTCGGACACGCGGTCCCGTTCGGCGAAATTTATCGCGTCTACCGAAAATCAGAACTCAGCCGCTACGTGCCCGGCGGCGTCTGGCAGTTTGCTAGCCGCGTCTATTTTGTCCGCAAATACGGTGTCGAACCCTCGGCGTGTTTAGCCGCCACGCTGGTCGATATGGTTTTGGCTGCGCTAGCGGCGATGGTGCCGGCGGTTTGGGTGATTGCGACCGCGTTGCCACAGCTTGGTGAATACCAACGCGCGGTCTTGATGGCGTTTCCCGTACTGTCCTTCGCGGTTGTTCATCCCCGCATTTTGAACCTATGGGCCGGATTCCTGTCGCGGCTGGCACGGCAGCCTTACACGCCGATCCGCATCAGTGCCGTGAGGCTCTTCGGAATCTGGGCAATGTACGTTGGCGCGTGGGTGGGGCTGGCGTTTGCGATGGCATTCTTCGTTCGCGCCCTACTTCCATCCACGGATTCAAGCCTTACGTTCATCGCGGGCAGCTATGCGCTTGCTTGGGTAAGCGCGTTGCTGACGATGGTCGCACCGGCAGGCATGGGCATTCGCGAGGGCATCCTGGGGCTGCTGCTGACGGGGGTGCTAGCAGCCGGAACCGGTCTAACCGTGGCGGTAGCAATTCGAATGTGGCTCGTCCTAATGGAACTCGTCTGGTGGGCGGCGGGCCACTGGTTCCCAAGCGCGAATGAGGAGTAGCTTGCTATTCCACGCAAACAATCAGAATTCGCAGCGTCGCTGATGCCATAGACCGTTCTTAAATTAAAGGCGGTAAATCCGGAAAGTTATGGAGATTAGACTCCGCTGTCCAAAATCGGTGGCGCGACTGTAAAGGAGTGCGGTGGCGAAGGGTTAACTGGGAAAGATGAGTTGGGACCTGCTGAGGAATGATCAGTAGGTCCCAACTCAGCGTAGTCAAGAAAGCTGCTCCGCCACCGCACTCCTTTACAGTCGCGCCTCCGATTCTCGCGGGTTTGGTGCCGCGGCAAGCAGTCTATCCGATTCCTAAAAATGCCCTAGCCGCCCAGTTTTTTAACCGCCAACTTCCGAAAACGGTGCTGCAACCCCGGCTTGCAGCGTTTGCCGCCGTGAACCTGCACAGCCACCATGCCCGCCGTCGCGCCGCCCGGCAGATGATTCTCGGTGTCTTGGAATTCCGTAATCAAAGTGCCGTTCATCCAGACCTTGATCGCCGGGACCTCGCCTGTAATTTGGGCTCGGATCGAGTTCCAGTCGTCTTTTTTCCAGACCTTCTCCCAACCATCGGAGACTTTACGCTCGACGCCCTGCAACCTCTCGCCGTAGACCCCGCCCATGTTGCCGCCGTCGAGGTAGTCGAGCATTACCTGATAGGCCTGGCCGTTGTTGTTCGAGCGTAGAAACAGGCCGCCGTCGCAACCGAAATCTGGCTTGAGTTCGATGTAGACTTCGAAGTCTTTGTACTTTTCGTCGGTCAGCAAAATGCCGCCATTGTCCTCGCGATCTTGCTTGCCGATCAGCGCTCCTTCGAAGACGCGCCACTCTTTCGTGTCGCCGTGGTGATTGGTCAGACTAACGTGCCAACCGGCGATATTGCGGCCGTTGAAGATCGATTCAAAGCCCTCTGGAATCTGCGCCTGAAGGCTCGCCGCGATCGAGAACAAGAGAACAAAAAAGCACTTCATCGGGGCGTAGCGTAGCACAGCGAGCTACGGACGCTGCCAAGGCTTGTACGCTGTGTCCTTGAGGAAGGCCACTAGATCGATCAGTTCCTGGCCCGAAAACTCCTCAGCCAAGCCGGCGGGCATGACGGAAACAGTGCCAGGCCGAATCTCTTCCACATCGGCCTTCGCAATCCTGACTTGCTCGTCAGCGCCTGTCGCGAGAACAAGATGAGTTTCTGATTCCTCAAGCGTCACGCCGCTGTGGACATCGTCCGTTGTAACCACGACGATCGGCTCGTAGCTTCTAACGAAACTCAAGCTGGGGTAGACAATCGATTCCAGCAAATCTTGCTCGGTCCGCACGCGTCCGATGCGGCTCAGTGCCGGCCCGACGTCGCCGCCCTGATAGCCAATCGTGTGGCACGACGCGCATGCCGCCTCGGTGCTGTTGAAGACCGCTTGACCTCGTCGGATGTCGCCCTCGTCGGAACTCGCGAGCAGATTCTCGATCCTATGGCGCTGTTCATCAGCATCGACTTCTTGATCGGCTAAAAGCGCGCGTGCGCGTAGTTGAAATTCGGGTGGATAGCCTTCGGCAACTGTCTCCAGGATGTCCGCTCGCAAGTTTGCAAAACCGCCCGAGGCTTCCAGCGCTTGCAATAGCTCGCTCCCAAGTTCTTCGCTCGATCCACGCCCGAAGGCCTCGACGATCGATGGCAACTCCATCGGACCGACTTGGCCAATCGTTTCGGCTAGACGGTGCAACTGCTGCTCACTCAGTGGAGCCTTCGCTAGCGCGCGCGAGGCGGCGCCCCTCACGTCGACCGGCTGCGATGGGCCGACGTGGCTAAGCAGGAAATCGAACGCGTCCTCATTCACGGCGTTAGCCCGCGCGATCGACACTTCGGCCGCGCCGGCCCGCACCCGCGCTTTGGCATTCTCGTCCTGCGCGATGTGTATCAAAGCCGCATCCACCGAGGGGTCGCCCGCTTCGGGCAAAGGTAGTCGCCACGCCGCGTCGACAGCGGCTTCGACTACGCCTGGCTGGTCGGCCTCAAGGGCGCGCGTCAACGCCTGTGTCCAGCCGTTTGGCATTTCGTCGACAGCCGCATTGGCCATCACTCCCAGCGCGGTTATGCGGTTTGTATCGACACCAGGGCTGTTCACGGTTTCGGCCAACATTTGTTGAATCGTGGCGTCAGTGCTGAATTTGTGAATTTGTTGCGCGACCGCGGGATCGCCGATGCGACGCCGAAAATATCCCGCCAGTTCGCCGCCCCACTCCGGGTGTTTGCCGGCGATCCACTCCGCGGCTTGCGAGATCAGCGGGTCCGCCGACGAAAGTAATGGCACAACTGCATCGGGCTTCAAGTTTCGCGGCTCCATCTGATCGAGCGCGATCAGCGCCGCCCGTCGCGCCTGTGCGGAGGCCGAACTGAGTCCGGCGCGCGTCGCATCGGGGTCCGCGATTTCGATGAGGGCATAGATAAGTGAGTGCACGAGAGCCCGGTCATCGGTCAGGGCGGTTGCCGCTAGTAACTCGGGCACGGTGGAGCGGTCGCCGATCCGCCCAAGGGCCTCGGCAGCGACTCGTTTGAGCGCACTCGATCCCGAGCGAAGCTGTGCCAGCACGAGTTCCGTCGCCTCGCGATCGCGCCGAACGCTCACCGAATGCAGCGCCGCGTGCCGTACGCTTTCGTCCGGGTCAGCCAGCGCCTTGCGGACCGACGATCGCGCACGATCGTCCGAAATTCGCGTCAGCGCCCACACCGCGTTTCGACGTAGCTCGACCGAACCCTCCGCATCGACGAGCGCTTCGATCGACTCGACTCCAGCTTTGGCCAACTGCGCGATCGCCCGCTTCTGAACAGCGGGGCGACGATCTCCGAGTAGCGATGTTAGCTCCCGAGCCGCCAAACCGGCCCAATTGATATCCTCGCCGCGCGGGTTTTCAACTGGCGCCGCGCCTTTCCGTCGCACCCGATAAATCGCGCCGAGCACCTCGGGCTTCGCGAGTTGAGACGTCGGGCAACAAATTTTGTACCAGGCACCTGTATCGACGATCAGCAAGCTGCCATCGGCGTCTTCCATCACATCGGTTGGATGAAAATCGTAGCTATCTGAAACCAGAAAATCCGATTCCTCGGTTCTGTAAGTCGCGCCCTCGGGGATCAGCCTGTGACGCGTAACCTTACGCATGTTGAACAGCGTCACGAAAAGGTTGTCGCGAAAAGCGTCCGCAAGTACGGTTGACTCATAGCGCGCAAGCCCGACCGGAACCGTTGCGTCCATCTGCGTCATCACCTTGTTAAACCCGCCGGTCATTGGGTGGGAATCGGTAACGCGGTGTACCTTCCCGTAGACGCCGCCGTATAGCGCATGCAGCAGTCCATCGCGACGGCCGCGCGTCGGGTGTTCGGTAAACGTCGACGTGAGAAAGCGCTCGCCTTCGCTGGAGAAGGCGACTTCGAGCGGGTTGTCCATGCCTCCAGTCAGGACCGGCTCGATCGGTCCGCCTTCAGGCCTGCGGCGAAAGATGTGCGACGCACTCGTCACGAGTGGCGGCCGCCCGGGGCGCTCGTAGGTTTGCTCTTCGAAAGCGCCCTTGGCCCAATAGATCCAGCCGTCGGGACCGAGGTATGGCCCGTGCAAATCGTTTGCGCAGCCATTTAAGGTTTTGCCGTCGAACCATTCTTCGCGGTGGTCGGCTACACCATCGTCGTCGGTGTCGGTCAGCTTCCAGATAACTGGCGGCGCCGCGACGTATACCGAGCCGTCGTGCCAGAGAACGCCCTCTGGCAACATCATTTTGTCCGCGAAGACCGTGCGCCGGTCGAACTCGCCGTCGCCGTCAACATCTTCCAGGCGCAAGATGCGATGCGGCCGGTCGATGAGCTGTTGCGCCACGCTGTCGGTCGAGCCGGACGACTCCGCCACATACATGCGGCCTTGTTCGTCGATGTCGATAATCATCGGACGCTCGACAAGCGGTGCGCCGGCGGCCAACTCGATCTCGAACCCTTCCGGGACGGTGAGGTTGCCGTTGGTCGCCGGTCCACCGCACTGCATTAGCACGACGCCGAATACTCCCACGAATGCTTTGGCCAGATCAGACACGACTTGTCGGTGATCCTAGCAGGAAAGCGCGGGCTAGTGGTGGTGATCGGAGCTAGCAGACAGCAGTCGCCGGACGGCACGGCGCAGGCCGCGATAAAGCGCGAACCCTGTGAGTCGCTGATCAACACGTTGCGAAAGATCAGCAATGCGCAGCCACCCTAGCAGCACTCGCCTGCGTAAGGCGAGCGCGCCGGACTGAGTAGGCAGATCGAGACTATCGAACGGGCGCAGTGGAAGCAGCGCGTGCTCGACTCCGACGGCACGCAGGGCCAGCCGAAACTGGTGCAGCACGGGCGGAACAAACCACCTGCCGAAAACGAAAGTTGCGTACCCGAACACGTACTTCACGCCAAGAGTTTTCGCCCAGGCCGCCGCTTCCTGAGGTCCGGCCGTGTACTGGTAAGAGTCGTCGAGCAACCGCGTGGACAGCTCTCTGCAAAAACTGTTCACGCCGCCGTTGCGAAAATAGAAGACCATCTTCGAAACCGGAAGCGCCGCCATATCGGGCTGAAATTCATTGCGAATCCGCTCCAGCACAGGGGGCATTTTCCCGAATGTGTCTTCAAAGCAATCAACGCCTCCGTACAGCGTCGTGGACGGGGTGCGGACCACGTAAGTGTAGTGGTCGATCTCGGCTCCCGGTTCGTCCTGCTCCCCGTGAAACGGCGTCGGAATGATCTCGATATCGCCGAACGATACTGGCGACCAATGCTCGACTTCGCGGATATCTTCGAAGCCGAGAGCCTCTAACATGCCGACCATCGGCGGGTTAAACGCCGTCGGCCTCGTGACGCGTGGAATCAGCAGCGGCACGGTCTTGTCAAACCAGGCGAGCGTTTGGAAGTGGCAATGGTCCCAATGACTGTGCGACAAGCACATCGCCGAAAGGGCGAGGTCGGCTATGCCTCGGGCAGGCGCGAAATGGCCATGGTCTGGCCGAAACAGCGGATCGAAAACTACCGCGGTAGAGTTCGTCTGAATCAGCAAAGACGTGTGGCCAACGAAGGTCAGCCGTGTGCCCGCTGGCGGCCCTGGAAAACCGTTTCGATTGTTGACGGGATTCTCGATTAGGTCCGATTTCCGGAACCAGTTGAGCAGATCGCCGGCATAGTTGGCTCGCGAGCCGCCGGTTTCGGCCAGAGTTGATCGAATTTCCTGCTCGGCAAAGCGTCCGCGCAGTAGTGGCAGAAGCAAGCCGAGGCCCTCTAGCTGCTCAATCGGAAACGGTCGGCGAATGTGTCGCCCGCCGTATTGGATTTCGAGCTGTGGGTCCAGCTCGAACTGGGGGCCTGGTTCTGTGAAGACCTCGTCGCGCAGCGTTACGGATGGGTCCGCCGAATCCAGCGAGACCTCGTAAAACTTGTTCACGTCGCTCGAATTTTTAAGGCTGTTAAGCGCTTCTGGGTTGCGCCGCGACTGCTCAAGCAACGTCACCGCCTCGGCGTATGTGCGGACGAGCGCGCGCTGATGATCGCCGATGAATAGGCGACGGCAATCGACGAGTCCGCCAGCACCGGAGACGATATCGAGATGGGCACTAGACCGCAGTCGAATCGGCGTGGTTGAAGTCTTCGAGGGCGTCATGAAGTCACTTGAAAACTAGATCAGTGCCAAAATCCATGATAGTGTCGTCGGGGATTTCGCGGCCACGTCACGGCTTCTCTCCTATAACCCGGTGCAATCGATCGGTACGAATTCGAGCAGATTAGTTCGTACTCGCCAGGTGGTACTCCGCGAATTCCAAGAATCTTTCCCAGTCGTAGGGCTCGATCGAGTGGCCCCCATCGCGGATGTGGTATCCGACTTCGCTTTCGATGATCGCTGATCCTACAGGCGGCGAGTATGATGACTGCAGTCCGCGCTTGCCGAGCAAACGATAAACCTCGCTAGCGTGATACGCCGACAAATATTCTCCGCGAGCGTCCGCCCAGGTGTCGCCCGTGGCGCTGTGTACGTACACAGGACGCGGCGCGGTAAGGGCAAGCAGCGTGTGCTGATCGACCGGGAGATCATCTTCTTGATTGACGAATTTCCAGGCGTTGCGGCTCAGCCAGTACGGAAAACGGGTGACCATTTTTTCGAGAGTTTCGCCGAAGCGACGCCTCCAAAGCGCTGCTCCGGCGTAGCCGGATTGCGGGGAAATTGCAAGCGCGAATCGCTCATCTTGCGCGGCGGTCCACAACGCCGCTTTACCCATTTTTGAGTGCCCCATCACGGCTACGCGCTGGTGGTCGATGGCGCTGTCGGATTCGAGAAAGTCCAGCGAACGCGACGCTCCCCAGGCTACGGCCGACAACGTGCCCCACTCATTTGCCTTTGGAAAGCTCTGCCCCTCGCGGTAAAAAAGCGGGTGAATTCCATCGCGAAATTCTATCTCGTTATGGCGCACCAAGTCCTGCTGGTAGACGGCCACGAAGCCGAAGCCACGATCGAGAAGCTCGCCGAGCGGCCAACCGTTTTTGAGTAAACCTTCGCGGTCCGCGTCGGCCTCGAATTTAGCGGATTTGGTGTCGTCGAAACTGTGTTTGAGAATCGCCGGAACAGGCCCCGACGCGGCGTTTGGAGCGAAGACCAAAATCAACATCTCCGCCGAGCCTCGTTGGTTGCTGAAACGGATCACCACGTCGCGCCGGGTGGCTTTGCCGCTCATGAAGTTGCGGTCCGTTCGAAGGGTCTCGTAACTAGTCTCGATCGGGCTGGCTGGGTCGGGGACGCGACCGTAAATCAGATTGCTGAAGAGCGAGAGGATCTGTGGCCGCCGCTGGATTCGCCACCCCTCGGGCGTGGTGATTCGCTTGCCCTGCGAAGTGACTAGTAGGGGAGGCAAGTCGTATTTCGGAACTAGGCTCTCGTCGTAGTTGACGTTGCTGTCGTCTTCCTTGCGCTGGCCGACAACCGAGAGGGCAAGAGTCAAGCAGCTTGCAAAAACAATCAACCGGATAAAGTTTCGGGACACACTATCTACCAGCTTATTCGTATGCCCCTGGACACCCCGCGGCGGCCCCTTCTCGGCGCGCTATTTCGAACTCGCGGCTACTCCACCGGCAGGCACGCCAAATCTTTAGCCACCGTCAGCGGCCCACTGTAGTGTTTACGTAGATGCTCCAGATTCGCATCGAAGTTTTGGTCGGACGAAATATGGCTGAGCACCAGCATGCCAACCTCGGCGTCGGTGGCGATCTGTCCCCAGACGCTGGGCTTAGCGTGCAAGCTGCGGCCCTGGCCCTGGCCCCGCGAATTCTCCGATCCCGCGAAATGAACAACCAGCACGTCGGCGCCCCGACTAAAGTCGGTGAACGTCGGATCAGAGCCGTTCTGGTCGGTGCTGAATACGATGCTCGCATCAGCAACTTCGACGCGATAGCCGATCGCCGGAACGGTGCCGTGTGGAACACCGATACCAGTAACCCGCACTTGCCCCTCAGTGAATACCTCTGTGGGTTCCGACGCCTGGGCATCCACCGTGATCGGGTCAAAAGTCACACGGCGGTTCAACACGCGAAACACGCCGTCAGTGCCGAACAGACTCTCGAGGAACTCTTCTAGGGAAGGGAACGCGGCACTCCCGGACGGACCCGCCACCCGCACGTTTCCGCCGCGCGGCCATAGCAGCGCCGGCACTTCTGAAGAATGGTCCGGGTGGAAATGGCTCAGAGCGAGCAATTGGAGATCGGCGAGTTTAGCGCCCGACTCGTGGAAATGCGCGAAGGTGCCGCCGCCCGCATCGACCATAATGCGACTCACGCCGTCGATCCAAACGATGTATCCGGCCGATGCGCGACCGACGCCAAACGGTCCACCCGATCCTAAGATCTGAAGCGCTACCCCGCTATCCCCGCACTTGGCCATGGCGCTAGCTGAAGCGCCTAGCATGAGAAGGGTTCCAAACAGCGCACGAACAACAGCTCTGGTTGATTTCATCTGCATCTCCCGTAAGTTCTATCGAGATTAGCAGCCGGGCTTGCAGGATTTTTTGCCGAATGGTGTGGCGTTGCGAACGGAGGCTGATGCGGCTTGGTGGTTCTTGGGCTCGCGGTTGGCGGTGGTTCGTGGGTTCCTTTGGTGGGATGGGACAGTCCACACGTTGGTTCGATTTCGCGGTTTAGATTGCGCTGTCTCATGGGACAGTCCCGCCCGGGGATGCGCCGCCCCGTGATGCAGTTCCGCCCCGGTTATGCTGTTAGTTAGACGGGACAGCCTACGCGCGACTGCCCCGCCCGTTGGTTTGCCTGCTCATTCAAACTCGACAAACCGATAAAATGGGAGCTCCCAAGTTGCCAAACCTCCGTGTACCAGCGACGTTGTGCGGGCAAGCTGTTTGACAGCAACGCCGGGTTGTCAGCCCGCATTTCTCACCACCTGACGGCGAAAGCACGCGATAGGTGCGCCACTACTTCGTTGCGCTCGATCGCGAGTGCTCAACGGACTGTCAAGTACGCCTCCGCGCGCCGACCGTCGCCCGCCTCGTATTGACGCACCTCTCACGCACTTTCGCTCGCCAGGTGGTGAGAAATGCGGGCTAGTGTCCTGTCTCTAAAGTTCGATTACAAAAGCGGGCGAGGGAAGCGAAGATTTGGTCGGCGGTTTTGGACCAGACGAACGGCTTGGAGTCGGCGTTGCTGAGTTGGATGTAATCCTCGATGGCGCGTTCCAACTCCGCTGTGCTGCGATGTACGCCGCGGCGAATCTGCTTCTGGGTCAGAGTGGCGAACCAACGCTCGACAAGGTTGATCCAAGACGCGCTGGTCGGCGTGAAGTGCAGATGGTAGCGCGGCCGTTTGGCCAGCCAACGCTGAATAATCTGGGTCTTGTGGGTTCCGTAGTTGTCGAGGATCAAGTGGATCTCGAGCGAGTCGGGGACCGCCTGGTCGATGGTGTCGAGAAACTTGCGAAACTCGACCGCGCGATGACGGCGATGACACTCGCCGATCACATGGCCGGTCTTGACATCCAACGCGGCAAACAGCGAGGTCGTCCCGTGGCGCTTGTAGTCGTGCGTGCGGCGCTCGATTTGTCCGGGACGCAGCGGCAGCAGCGGCTGCGTGCGGTCCAGGGCTTGGATCTGAGACTTCTCGTCAACCGACAGCACCAACGCCCGCTGGGGCGGGTTGAGATACAGACCGACGATGTCGCGCACCTTCTCGACGAACAACGGATCTTGCGAGAGCTTGAAAGTTTCGCTGCGATGGGGTTGCAGCGCGAAGGCCTTCCAGATGCGCTGCACGCTGGAGTGACTCAAGCCACAGGTCTTGGCCATCGAGCGTGTTGACCAATGCGTGGCGTCGGGGGGCGTCGATTCCAGAGTGAGCGTGATGACGCGTTCGACCTCGTCATCGCTGACGCGCCGCGGCGTGCCGGGACGCGGTTCGTCGAGCAGCCCGTCGAGGCCTTTGTCGAGGAAGCGCTGGCGCCATTTGCCAACGGTACGGCGGGCCCAGCCGAGTTGGGCGGCGACGACGGTATTGTTGAGTCCGTCGGCGGCGAGCAGAATGGCCCTGGCGCGTTGGGCAAGAGCCTGCGCGGACTTGCGCCGTCGCGCCCAACTTTGCAGGCTCTCGCGCTCGGCCGGGTTGAGCTTGAGCGGTTTCAATTGAGGACCAGTTGTCGTCGTCTTCCCCATATAGACATGGCGACAACAACCTGTTTAATGTTACGCGAACTTTAGATACCGGACACTAGGTTGTTCTTTTCCCCGAGGACAGCCAGGACCGAAACCTCGTTTTTGTGATGCTGCTTTCACAACACCGGATGGATGGTCTCATCTTTCGCTTAAGCCAGGCAAACTCCATAGGCATCCGTGCTTGTACTTTGCACGCCCTTAGGAACCTGTTTCAACCCTACACCCCCGTGTCAAGTTTTTAGGGGGTTTGGCGGGGAGCAAAAATGGTTAAGTTGTTGAATTATCAGGTTTAAAAAATATTTCAAAACCCCGGTACGGGGCGCTGGCGATCGCTTACGATGGGAAACCATGGCCACTGCACTTGACCGCATGACCGACTTCGATTTGACTGAAGAGCAGCGGATGGTCCGTCAGACCGTTCGTGAGTTTGCCGAGGCCGAGATTCTTCCTTTTGTCGAGCAATACGAGCGCGAAGAGAAGTATCCACTGGCGCTAATCGCCAAGCTGCCACCGCTCGGCTTGATGGGGCCGATGATTCCTGAGGAATATGGCGGCTCGTTTAGCGACTTCGTTAGCTATGGGATTATCTGCGAGGAGCTGGCTCGCTGCGATTGGGTCATGGCTTCAGTGGTTTCGGTCGCCAACTCGTTGTGTGCGAGCGGCATTCTCAAGTTCGGTAGCGAAGAGCAGAAACGGCGCTGGCTGCCGCCAATCGCTAGCGGCGAAGTGCTTTGTTCGGCCTGCCTCACCGAGCCCTCTGGCGGCACCGACCTTGGGAACATGCAGACCACCGCGACAAAGGTTGCCGGCGGCTACACGCTTAGCGGCTCGAAGGTGTTTATCTCGCACGCCGCTCATGCCGGACTCTTTTTTGTAGTCGCAACCGTAGACCGCGCGAAGAAGCACAAAGGCGTCACTGCCTTCCTCGTCGATCCCACGACTGAGGCGGGTGATGGTATTCGAATCGGTGAATTCCCAATGCGCACACTCAAACGCGATAACTTGGCCGAGGTATTCTTCGAGGACGCTTTCGTCCCCGAAGAGGCTGTGCTTGGCGAAGCAGGTCGAGGTTTCCCGGTACTCGGCTCGGCGCTCGACACGGGGCGCTTTTCGGTTGCGGCACGATGTGTCGGACAGGCGCAACGCTGCTTGGATTTGGCGCTTCCTTATGCCGTTGAGCGCAAGGCGTTTGGCCAGCCGATCGGACACTTCCAACTGATTCAGCAGAAAATTACGGATATGACAACGCGGCTGGCGCAGGCACGGCACCTCGTCTACCAGCTCGGCCGCATGAAAGATGCCGGCGTACCGCGAGCGAGTATGGAAAGCTCAATGGCCAAGCTAGTGGCAAGCCAAGCCGCGGTGCAAAATTGTCTCGACGGCATGCAGATTTTCGGCGGCTATTCTTGCTCGGCGGAGTATGAGATCGGGCGGCTGTTGCTGGAGGCGAAGAGTTTGGAGCTTGGCGAGGGGACGAGTGAACTGCACACCAAGATCATTGCCGAGACGATGCTAGGGATTCGCAAGAATTGATTCGCGGCCAAGGCGGGCGTAGCGGGCTACATTGAATCCTAGGGTTGCACGTTAGGCTAATATAAATGCCACCCCTACCGGGGTTCAGCTTCCGACGCTTCGCGCGAACTAATAGAGGAGATCTTCGATGACCCGCATACTCACCGCATATTTATCACTAGTGATTTTTGGCGCTGCCTCGTTGCTTGCGGCGGGCCCGGCGGCAAAGATTGGCGACCTCGCCTGGATGACCGGCCACTACGAAGGGTCGCTGGGTAAGGGAACGCTCGAAGAAAATTGGGCCGAGCCCAAGGGCGGTTCGATCGCGTCGCTGGTGCGAGCAACCGGCGAAGGCGGCGCCACGTCGATGATCGAATTGATCGTGGTCGAAGAGGAAGCAGGCTCGTTGATGTTGCGCCTTCAGCAGTGGAACCCGGGACTGAAGCCGCGCACGGAAGAGCCCCTGGTGATGCGGCTGGTCGAGTCCGCGCCGAACAAGATCGTCTTCGAAAATACCGGCACGAGCGGCATGAAGCGCCTCGGCTACACCAAGAGCGGCAACAGTTTCACCATTTCGATCGTCACGGCGCAAGGGCAGGCGCGCGATATTAAGCTGAGCGCAAACTAGACGCGACCGCTGACAGGGCAACGTCATGCCGTTTTTCGAACGCGACGCGACCACGATCTACTACGAGCTGCACGGCGAGGGATTTCCGGTAGTGCTGTTCGCCCCGGGAGGGATGCGCTCGGCGGTTTCGTTTTGGGAAGGGTCGCAATTTAATCCGATCACCGAGCTGAGCGCTCACTTTCGCGTGATCGCGATGGATCAGCGCAATGCCGGGAACTCCAGAGCGCCGGTCTCGGGCAGTGACGGCTGGCACACATATACGTCGGATCACGTCGCGCTGTTAGATCACTTGGGAGTTGAACGCACTCACGTGCTGGGCGGGTGTATTGGCGGACCCTATAGCCTGGGTCTCGTGCAAGAGGCACCAGGGCGGGTGACGGCCGCCGTGCTGCAACAATCCATCGGGTTCGACAATAACCGCGACCTTTTCTACGCGATGTTCCAGACTTGGGCGGACGCGATAAAGAGCGATCATCCGGAAGCGGATGGAAGTGATTGGCTGAGTTTCAGATCGAACATGTACGACGGCGACTTCGACTTCAACGTTGGCCGCGATTTCGTACGCCAATGCGACGTGCCGATGCTGGTACTGATGGGTGACGATGACTACCATCCACAGGCAATATCGCGCGAGATTGCCGAGATCGCTCCGAACGCTACGCTGGTTGAGAACTGGAAATCGCCGGAGGAAGACGGTACGGTCGAAGGGGTCGTCGAGTTTTTAAAGACTCACACGCCTACCTAGCCTGCCGATGCCTTGAGCGGCTCGGCGGGACGGAACGTCCGTAGTTATCGCGCTGTAGCGCCGCCGTCAATTACCCAGTTCTGGCCAGTGACCCAGCTTGATTCATCGCTGGCTAGGTAGAGCGCGATACCGCCTAGATCGCTGGTTTCGCCGAGGCGCCTGATCGGCTGGTTGGCCGGGACGCGCTCTTCGCCCGCGTCGCCACCTTTCCAGAAAAATGAGCTGAAATCGGTCTTCACTAAGCCTGGACAAATCGCGTTAACGCGCACGTTGTGCTTGCCCCACTCATTCGCCCAGGTGCGGGTCATCATGATCAGGCCCGATTTGGTGAAGCTGTAAAGTAGGCCTTCCGTCTGAGGCCGCAGTCCGGCGATGGAGCCGATATTGATGATCGAGCCGCCGCCCTTTTCGATCATCTTTGGAACGATCAAGCGCAGAAAGCGCACTGATGAGAGCACGTTGATCTCGACCATTTTTAGGACCGCCTCGTCGGAGACGTTGAGCGAGGGACCCTGTTCGAGATTGGTGGCTCCGTTGTTGACCATGATGTCGACCGTGCCAAAGCGCTTTTCGGTGGCCGCGACGGTGGCCTCGATCTGATCTTTCTTGCCAACGTTGCACTGGAATGGCATCACCTCGCCCGGCAGTTCGGCCCATTCGGCAGCCGCGGCCTCGAGGTTTTCCATCTTGCGGCTTGCGATTACAACCTTTGCGCCGGCTTCGACGTAGCGCCGCGCGATCTCTTTGCCGATGCCGCGGCCGCCGCCGGTGACGATCGCTACCTTGCCTTCCAAACTAAAACTCATTGGGGAGCCGTCCTTTCGTTTAGAGCACTTTCAGTGAACTCGTAGACTGTTCGTGAGTCAGAAGCGTTGACGCCGACATCTCCAGGAGCTTAGAACTCCCCCTCTAAAATCGGAGGCGGGACCTTCAGGGAGTGCGCTAGCAAAGGGTTGACTGGGCGAGTTGAGGCGGGTCCGGTTGAGAAGTGATCAGCAGGACCTGCTTCAACGGATTTCAGAAATCTCCTTCGCCACCGCACTCCCTGACGGTCGCGCCTCCGAATTTCCCGGGCCTGATCGTGGGGCAAGCAGTCTATGCCATTTTTGAAATTGCTCAAGCCACCGATTATAGTGCTCACGCGGGTATGATCGTCTACAATCGCTTGACGGCACACCCATTCGAATGAGTTCAAGCCCCGAAACAACGCCCGTGCGCGAGGCCCATCGGTTTGACGAGGCGGCCCTGACGCGGCATCTGCTCAGACACCTCGACGGCTTCCAAACGCCCTGCACGATCACGCAATTTGAGGGCGGGCAGTCGAACCCTACGTTCTTGCTTGAAACCGCAAATCAGACCTACGTCATGCGGAAGAAACCGCCGGGCAAACTACTGCCCTCGGCGCACGCGGTCGAGCGCGAATATCGGGTGATGAAGGCGCTTGAGAATACCAACGTGCCGGTATGCCGAATGCTTCTAATCTGCGAGGACGACTCGGTGATCGGTACGCCGTTCATCGTGATGGAACACGTCGTCGGCCGGGTCTTCCAAGACCTGACGCTGCCGGGGCTTTCGCGCCAGGATCGCGGCGCTATCTACGCCCACATGGTTGCAGTGCTCGCCCAGATCCACAAGGTCGTTCCGGATGAGTTAGACCTGAGCGATTTCGGCAGGCCGGGCAACTACTACGCGCGCCAGATCAGCCGCTGGTTGCGGCAGTACCGGGCCTCCGAGACTCAGACCATCCCTGCGATGGATAGCTTGATCGACTGGCTGCCAGAAAATATTCCAGTCGACGACCGCGCCGGACTCGTGCACGGCGATTACCGGCTTGGAAACATGATTTTGCACCCGACCGAGCCGCGCATCATCGCCGCCCTTGATTGGGAATTGTCGACGCTCGGCCACCCACTCGCCGACCTTTCGTATAACTGCATGCCGTACTACCTGCCGGCTTTTCGCAGCCCCTCGCTGCTGGAGAATGATTCAGCGGAAACGGGTATTCCGACGATCGAAGAATATTTGGACGCGTACTGCAATCACAGCGGGCGGGACGGGATTGAGAACTGGAATTTCTATATGGCCTTCTCGTTGTTTCGATCGGCGGGAATCGGCCAGGGGGTTTATAAACGGGGGCTCGATGGCAACGCCAGTTCGCAAACGGCGTTGCTACTTGGCAAGGGCGTGGAGATGACTTCGAAAATCGGCTGGCGCCTGGCGGGCGAAGGCTGAGTCAGGGGCGAGTTGATTTGGGTAGATGAACGCCCAACGTTAGAATCCGACGGGCGTCATCGACTTGCGAGCGACATATGTCTGTTGCCAGAAGCTCTCTATTACTGGGCGTTCTCACTCTAGGAGCTTCTCATCATTCCTTCTCTGCATTCGATAGCGCACAATGAGTAGCGAAAGCTCATGAAACATCTCGCATTTCTGTTGGCGGCCCTGACGACGCAACTGGTGATCGCTAGCGCCGCGCCACTCCCTAGCTATCTCGACGCCAACACTAACTTTGTGGTCGGCGTCAACGTTCGCGCGGCCGCGCAATCGCCGGTCATCATGCAGGCGATCGAAGAGGCGGGCGCCTCGGCTAGCGAGTCACCTTGGGCCGCGGGCATCCTTCAGCAGGCAATTTCGCTTGTCGACGAAGTAATTATCACTGGGAACGTCGAAGGCGGCGGCAGCGGCGCACCCGACGACGGGTACGTGTGGCTCAGGGGAAACGGATCTAGCGAGGCGCTGCAAAACGCTATCTGCGGCGCCGGCTGCCAAGCCCGGTCCCACGCGGGACTGGACTACCTGGCGCTGCCCGCCAGCATGTCGGCTGAGGGAAAATCACCGCACATCCTCACAATTGACAACAGTTTGATCGCGCTCGCGAGTGAATCGCGAATCCGCACCCTGGCGGAACGCGTCAGCGGCGGACAGCCAGCCAGCCTGCAATCGGGCTTACTGCAATGGGTTAACTCGCTCAGCGGCCACCACATCTGGCTGGCCGCGCTCGGTCCGTTCGAGGCGCCCGGCGGCGATGGCGGATTTGCAATGGGAGCTGAAGCGGTATCGAAATTGGCCGGATTCGGATTGGGTGTCACGGTCTCGGACCCAGTTCAAGTCGGTCTAGAGGTTCGCGCCTCGACCGCGGCGGATGCCACGGAACTCTATAATCTCGCCAACGGACTCTTGGCGATGGCCAAGATGAGCCAGGCCGAGCAGCCGGACACGGGCAAGCCCGACTTGTTGAAAGATTTTTCGATGAGCGTTGAAGGCACATCGATACGGGCATCGCTTAGCGTTCCTCAGTCCGCGCTGCAGCAGCTTTCGCAGAACGCGCGGACGTCGACAGAGTCGGGCGTAGCTCCCGCTCAGCCGGCAGCCCCGCGACCGAAGCGAGAACCTCGCTCGGGCGGAATTCAGGTCCACGGGATGAGCGGCGGCGTGCGTGAATTTCCGGTCGATCCTTAGCCCGCGATTCTCAGCACCTGACGGCGAACGCACGCGATAGGCGCGCCACGTGCCATCCAACACAAATTAGAAGTTTTGTTTTAGACTCGAAAGCGTTAAGCTTGAGAAGTTCCGACCCGCTTCGCTCTCTAATTACGCTCTGGAGGCTTGTGAAAATTGATGGTGTCCACAACAGCCCGTGGAAAAAGTCACGCGGGCCGCGTTAAGCGCCCCTGTAGCGGATCAGGCGACATCAGAGCATATCGGCTAGCTGCACTTTGGTCCGGGGCCCACAGAAGCCCACGGCGCAGCCCAGGGGCCTTTTACCTCGGGCTGCTAAGACGCGTCCCCCTGCTTGCCGTGCTCATTTGGGCATCGGCCGGCTCGGTCTCGTCCGCGGCTGATTACGCATTTGTTTTTCACAAAGGAGTCACGGCGAGCATCTTCGACGCGGTCTCGCTCGACCTAGTGGCGACACCTAATGTCGGCGCAAACGCCATGCAAGCCGTCGGTGTTCCCGACGTGGCTGACCCTACCAGATTCGTAAAAATCTACATCATCAACGACAATGATGTTCGTGTTTTAGAATCCGGGCCTCCGTTCGCGACGGTCGCCAGCACGCCGCTACCGAAATCAGTGAATTTTGGGGAGCGAGCCGGAATGTTGACTCCCGACGCACGCTGGCTATTGGTTCCCGCCGAGAGCACACTGTTTATCTTCGACGCGCAGAATCCCGCTAACCCCGCGGTTCAGTTGATCGAGATGGGTCAAATGATCACCTCCATCTCTGTCGAACCTGACGGCCGCCGCGCGTACTTAACCGTCTCTGGATCGACGGATGTTCAGCCGGTGGGTCTGCAGTCGAACCCTCCGCAGCGGCTTGCCGGCCCGATCGAGCTGCCGGAAATTCCGAACGCGGTAACAGTGGCGCCAAATGGCGCGGGTCTATACGCGGCGACACCCGGGTTGCTTTACGACGTTGATATCGACTCCAACGACATCCGCGACACTCTGACCCTTAATAACACGATTCCGCGATTTTTCGAGTTTGACAGCGGAGCGCCCTTGAAGCGGCTGATGCTGACCCACGGAAACCGGGTTTCGTTGGTGACGATGGAGACGTTTACGCTCGACTTTGGCGCGAATCCGCCAATTGTTATCGACAAACTCTTGGCGCCGACACAAGACAAACTCTTCATGCTGAATAGAGATTCGCAGCAGATCGTAAGCCACATTGTTGGGGGAGGGTTTGACAATCTGCGAGACCCTCGCAGCCTCACTACACTTCGTGCCGACGCGATTGACATGGAACTCGACCTGCCGGCGGACAACTTGTTCGTCCTCTATGAGCGTGACGACGAATTGTTTCGACTCAGTGCCGATGGCGGGACGTTTGGGGGACTCACCGGTGTGCCGAGTGACCCGACTGGGCTCTCGATTTTATCGACGGCAGGCAGCGCCGCGGCTCAGATAGCCGAATACGGTGGAGCCGATCAGGTTGCGCCAAAAGGCCAAGAGCTGCCGCGGCCCGTCGCATTCCAGGTAAGAGACCCAGATGGAAGACCTACGTTCGGCGCCGAAGTCGTTTTTTCGAGCTTCGAGCCCAATGTTTTGTTCGACCCAACGACCGCGACGACAAACCGTTTCGGAGTCGTGACGACCGATGTTCGCGTGCCGACCGACGACGAGTTTTCAATCAGAGGACAGACGCTGACTGGCAACGTCGCGGTCGTCGACCTTAATACGGGGGCAATCGCCGAAGGGGCGCTGACTGTCGTTTCAGGTGACTTTCAGGCTGTGGTCGAGAACAGGGCGCTGCCTCGCGAAATCCAAATCAGAACGGTGAGCGCGGGCGTCGCGCTCCCCGATACGGAACTCACGATTACGCCCGACAACGCAGCGGTCGTCTGTCCGCCGACCGCGGAGACAGATTCAAAAGGTATCGCCAAGTTTATGTGCACGGCCGGCGATACGGTCTTTTCTCCATTTCCCACGGTAACTCGGATCGCGGTCGAAGACACGTTCGGCCGCAGCCTCGCCGAGCCACTCACAATTCGCGTCGTCGAGAACGAAAACGACTTGCCGCGTAATCCGCGTATCGAGAAACGCGGGGTTATCCAAGGCGTGGCTGGGGGTGTCACGGAAGACGCCGTCGTAATGAGTTTGCTGTTGGTATCGGGGTTCGGCCCGGTGCCGAACGTCGCGGTTGAGTTCGAGACCGATCGCAACGTTACTCCGATCCCGCTCATCGCTCCTTCGGACCCGTTTGGTTTCATTCGCGCCGACATCCAGTTCGGATGCCGCCGAGGTAAGGGTACGTTCATCACAAGTCTCAACGCACCCGGACTGCCGGAGGACGAGTTTGACTACGAGATCGTGGCGGGACCCGCAAGCTCGATGGTTCGCCTGCAGGGAAATAACCAGATTGGGATCGCCGGCGAAAGGCTTGACGGTCCGGGCCAAGCGCTCGTCGCGCGCGTCACGGACTCGTGTGGAAACCCGGTTGGTGGCGTGCCTGTTAGTTGGCAGGTTATTCCAGAGGGCGCTGCCACGCTCGAACTTTCTACCGCCGTGAGCAACAACGACGGCAGAATTTCAACTCTCGTTCGTATGGGTCAGCAGCCTGGCCCATTTTCGGTAACAGCTTCGCTCAATGGCGCCAGCACGACGTTCGACTTGGCGGTTGAAGTCAGCGCAACGCAGATGGTTGAGCTCTCGGGCAATGGACAACGGTTGCAATCGGGGGCATCATCACAACCGCTGGTGGTTGAACTTCGTAACGACGCCGGAACTCCAGTCGACAACGTAGATGTCGTCTTTGCTTTGGCGCAAGGCGAAGGTGTTTTCTCGACACCTAGCTCGGTCAAAACGGGCTCCGACGGTCGAGCTTTTGTAGTTGTTCAAGCAGGCAGCCAAGTTGGCCCGTTGGTCGTCGAAGCACAGTCTATTGGTCAGACTACGACGTTCAGTCTGCTGGTCGTGGGTCGCGTGCCTGTCGTCAGCTCACTAGGTTTCGTTAATGGCGCGAGCTTCATTGCCGGCTGGGTACCAGGTAGCCTAGGCTCGATCTTCGGCGTTGGGTTGATGGAGGGCATCAACGGGATCGTACAGGCCGGTTTCGCACCGTTCCCGACGCTACTACGCAACGTGAGAGTGCTGGTCAACGGCGTGCCGGCACCGATTATTTCGCTTGCCAACATCAATGGCCAGGAACAGATCAACATTCAGGTGCCGTTTTCGACGCCGTCTCCCGCGGCCGATGTTGTGGTAACGATTGAGAACAATGAATCGTCGGCGTCATTCCCTGGTATCCGGACGTTTATTGTGCAGCCTGGGATCTTCGAGTTCACATTGCCAGAAGGCCGATTCGCGGCGGCGTTGCATGCCGACTTTTCGCCGGTGGAACCCGCCAACCCCGCACGCCCGGGCGAGGTGATACTGCTGTTCTTTACCGGCGGTGGTCCGGTCGACCCCGCGATCGCGACGAACGTAGCGGGCCCGATCCCGGCCGCGACGACCGTCAACGCCGCGACGGTAACGCTCAACGGTGTTCTACAGGAATCGCTTGGGAGCTTCTACGCACCGACCGGGTTTACGCTCTACCAAGTGAACTTTAGAGTCCACGCCGACACGCCGGACGGGAACATGGAGGCTCAGGTGTCGCAGCGAGGCACTCCTAGTCCAGTGGCGTTTATTCGTGTGCAGCGTTAGGACGGCCGGACCTGCTAGCTTGCGCCAACTCCGCCCATTA
Organism: Bryobacterales bacterium; assembly: GCA_965247305.1. Classification (GTDB taxonomy): domain Bacteria; phylum Acidobacteriota; class Terriglobia; order Bryobacterales; family UBA6623; genus CATQHP01. Next base: position 3,005,548 of record OZ252030.1, read on the forward strand.
GGGGGCAATGCTCGCTGACGGATGTGCGCAATCTAGTGATGTGCTTCGTTGGCTCGGCTCAAGCTACAATCGTCAGATAATCGGGGCTCGCGACAGCCCTCGCCCAGCTTCGATTTGCGGGCGATTTCATCTTCCACGAGGTAAATAGCACGTGAAAACAATCGGGTTCGTTGGGCTCGGCGATATGGGTCTGTCTATGGCCGGCAACGTTCTGAAAGCTGGTTTTTCGGTCGTCGGTTTTGATTTGCGGGAGCAGCGCTTGGCTCTACTCGAAGAGGCCGGCGGTAAGCGCACGAGTAGCTGCAGGGAACTGGCTGAGCGGTGCGACGCGGTATTCGTCATGGTGCTCAACGGCTCGCAAGCGTACGAGGTCGTGCTAGGCGAGTCTGGGCTCGTTCGTGGCTTAAATGCCGGCTCGACTGTAATCGTTTCGGCGACGATCAATCCCCGTGAGGTGAAAGTGCTTGAGGCTCCCCTTGCGGCGGCTGGTATCGGATTGATTGACAGCCCGGTTAGCGGAGGCAAGTCGGGTGCCGAAGGCGGGACTTTGACACTGATGACGGCGGCTAAGGCGGACGTGCTGGAAGCAAACCGCGACGTGCTCGACGCGGTATCCAAGAAGATCTTTCACGTCGGTGAAGAAATCGGCCATGGCCAGTCGGTAAAAGCGGCTTTGCAGGTGTTCATTGGCGCTACGTTCGCGGCCACGTTCGAATCACTGGTGTTGGCCTCGAAGTCGGGCGTCAGCGGCCAAACGATGTTTGACGTGATCAGCTCGAGCGCGGCGGGCAGTCCCTTGTTTGAGAACTGCGCCGCGATGGTGATGGACCGCAAGTTTAAGAACACTGGGAGCGGCATCGGAACGATGCACAAGGATCTCGGAATCAGCGTGGACGTCGGGCATGAAAACGGCGCCGCGATGTTTCTGACTAGCACGGTTTATGAAATGTTCCAGTCGGGTATCTCGATGTACCCGGACGAAGATAACTGGGCGGTGGTCAAAGTGCTCGAGCGGATTGCCGACACCGAAGTAACACGGTAGGGAGCGGAAGGATCAATGGCGAATCTTGGGGTCATTACAGACGGCATCAGCCGCGAGTTCGAGCACGCGCTCGAGGTGATGCGTCAGTTTGAGCTAAAGCATGCCGAGTTGCAGTTCGTTTGGGACAAGGAAGTTGGAGATCACTCCGACGCCGAGACCGGCCGTATCGTCGATCTACTGGGCCAGTACGAGATGCAAAGTTCTTGTATATCGCGGCATATCTTTGGCGGGATGGGTGTGTTCGAGACGGAAGTAGGGGACGAGGCGCACTCGCGGCAGATGGCCAAGCTCGCGGCTTGCATTGACCTCGCAAAAGCGGTTGGAGCGCCACTGGTTCGCACGATGAGTTTCCGCAAGGAGATGATTCTTTTCGGCGGCGGCGGAGCTGAGCAATGGAACGTCAGCAATGGCGCTTGGGACAAGGTCAAGGTTCTTATCGCGCCGGCAGTACAGCTTGCGGAAGACCGCGGAGTTGGGCTGGTCGTTGAGACGGGCAACAACGCGATGATCACGTCGGCGTACTTAGGGCACAAGCTGATCGACGAACTTGGAAGCAAGAGCTTGCAGATCCTGTGGGATCCGGCTAACAGCTTGTATTGCACGGAAACGCCGTATCCCGATGGCTACGATTCGTTGCGAGGGGGATACCTGGGCCACTTTCATGTGAAGGATTCAATTGTCGATGTGGCCAAGGCTCGTGTTGATCAAGTTGAGATCGGCACGGGGCAAATGGCGCCTTACTTCGCCGACATTGCGGCCGCGATGAAGAGTGATGGCTACAGCGGGCCGATTTCGTTGGAGAGCGTGTATCACCCCGAGGGCGGCAGCTTTGAAGATGGGCTGCGGGCCTCAATTGGTGAGTTTAGGAGATTGTTCGCATGAAGATTGCTTTTCGCTTGGCTTGCACCGTCGCGTTCATGGCGGTCGCGCTCATGGCCCAGGATCGTCCGCCAAATGTAGTCGTGATTTTTGGGGACGACATCGGATATGGCGATGTCGGAGTCTTTGGGCACCCGACGATCAAGACGCCGCATCTGGATCGCATGGCGCACGAGGGCCAGAAGTGGACAAACTTTTACGCCGCCGCCAGCGTCTGTACACCTAGCCGCGCGGGGCTGCTCACGGGACGATTGCCGATCCGCAGCGGCATGATGCACGGGCGAATTCGGGTGTTGTTCCCCGAATCTCGGAGTGGTTTGCAACAGAGCGAAGTCACCATCGCCGAAGTTCTCAAGCAGAAGAACTACGCGACCAAGCACGTGGGCAAATGGCATCTCGGCCATCTGCCGGATTACCTTCCGACGAAGCAGGGTTTTGATTCCTACTTTGGTATCCCGTATTCCAACGACATGGACGCGACGCAGCCCCGTGACAAGCGACGCTGGGCGCTTTTCCACCCTGAGCGCGCCGACTATTGGAATGTGCCGCTGATGCGGGATGAGGAAGTGATCGAGCGGCCGGCCGATCAGTTCACGATTACGAAGCGATACACCGAGGAAGCGGTCAAGTTCATTGACGCGAACAAAGACAAACCGTTCTTCCTGTACCTTGCGCACACGATGATGCACGTGCCGCTGTTTCGCTCACAGGAGTTTACCGATCGCAGCATGGCCGGGATCTATGGCGATGCGATGGAAGAAGTCGACTGGTCCGTCGGGCAGGTTCTCGAAACTTTGCGCGCGAATGATCTTGCCGAGAACACGTTGGTGGTCTTCACATCTGACAACGGACCTTGGCTGACGTTCAACACCCACGGTGGCTCGGCGGGCCCGTTGCGCGAAGGCAAGGGCTCGACTTGGGAAGGCGGTATGCGCGAGCCCACGATCATGTGGTGGCCGGGTACGATTCCAGCGGGATCAACGCAGATCGGCATGGGGTCGACTCTGGACTTGATGGCTACGGTCGCCTCGATCACGGGAACGACGATGCCCGACGACCGCAAGATGGATAGCTACGACCTCAGTAAGGCGATGAAGATGGAGGCTGAGAGTCCGCGCAACGAGATGTTTTATTGGCGCGGCACGCAGCTATTTGCGGCGCGAGTGGGTGACTACAAGGCTCACTTCTTTACGCAGTCGGGTTATCGAGATCGCGGTGAAACTCGGCAGGGGACGCCGTTGCTGTATCACTTAGGCCACGACCCTGGCGAGAAGCACGATGTCTCTCGTGAAAACCGCGAGATCGTGGCTGAGATTCAGAAAGCGGCGAATATCCACAAGCTCGATATTGATGAGGTCGAGAACCAGTTGGCTAAGATCGGCGACCGGAACTAGGCATGTAGCCCGCTCTACATCGGTTGGTCACCAGGCTAAGGTAGCGCCAATATTGGGTTCGAATTGGGTTCGTTTGGGTTCGTTTCGCAATTTTTGTTTCGGCTGGCTGAGGCTGTTCGATTTGTCTCACGTGAACAGAGTAACAGGCGTGTCAAGTGCCTACTTAGGCTCGGGGAATTTTCGGATGGCTGAGTAGCGGATGTACTCTTCCCAAATGTCGCCGTTGCCTGCGACTCTGGGGTCGCCGGTTTCTTTGAGGTGAGCTTCGAGCTTGCCCCAGAGCTTTGCTCTCGTTTCTTCGTGGGCGGGGTCGACGGCCAGGTTTTTCAAGCAACCGGGGTCGGCATTGATGTCGAAGAGTTCTTCTTCGGGGCGCTTGTCGATGGCCCAGTGGAAATATTCTTTGATGGCTGGGTCGTCGCGTCCTTCGATCAGGTGCGTGAGCGCCGGCGAGCCGTCGATGTCGTGATATCCGCCATGCATTGGCCCTAGCGTTGCTCCGTCCTGTTCAAACTTCTGGGGAGCCCCGGCGGGCCAGCGCTCGGGCTTGAAGTTGCGGATGTAGAGATACCGCGGCGTGCGGATGGAGCGCTGGGGGTAGGTGTAATTATTCCAGCGCGAGGAGGAGTGGCGCTCGCGTCCGCTAAAGGCTGCGTCGCGCGAGGCGTCGACGATGCCATCTTGGTCGGACTCGAGGATATTGCGGATGCTGTGGCCCACTAGCTGCGATGCACCGCCGGGATGTTCAACCTGGGCGGCGTCGTAGATGGTCGCGGTAACGTCGACGAACTGCACCAGATCGTCTACACTGCGGCCGGGTTTGCCATGGCCGGGCCAGCGGATAGCCAGCGGCATGTGGATTCCGAACTCGTAGAGATTGGCCTTGGCACGAGGAAAGGCCATACCGTTGTCGGATGTGAAGATGATTAGCGTGTTGTCGAGGTCACCGGCCGCTTCCAACGTTTCCATGATGCGGCCTAAATGCGAGTCGAACCATTCGATTTCTACTGCGTAGTCGAGGATGTCGGCTCGTATTTCAGGGGTGTCCGGCAGGAACGTCGGAACTTCTGCGTCTTCTAGCTTCTTGCCCTCTTTCTCCCAAGTATTCGCTTCGAATCTGCGGTGGGCTTCGTGGCCGCCTACCCAGAAGCTGAAGGGTTGGCCCTCGGGTTTCTGGTTGTAAAAGGCGTCGAAATTGCTGGCGTAGTCTTTGTCGCTAATCCCTGTATAGGGGGGCGTAAGCTTGACGTCGTTGTATTCGGGACCGGCGGGATTACGTGTGCGCCCAGAGGTTTCCCAGTTGCCGGGCCCCCAGGGCTTGCCGGTGAATCCGACCGCGTAGCCTGCTTGTTCAAGCAGGTCTTGATAGGAGAGGTAGGTCTCGGGGAAGGAGCTGGCGTGGGTGCCGGCTTGCTCGATCATCCAGATGTGACGGCCGGTGAGGAAGGCGGCTCTTGTAGGGCTGCAGCCGGGGGCCGGGGCGAAGGCGTTGTTGAAGAGCACGCCCTCTTTGGCGACGCGGTCGAAGGCCGGGGTGGATAGCATTTTCGAACCGTAGGCCGAGGTGTGCGGGTAGGAGACGTCGTCCCAGATGACGAAGAGGATGTTGGGGGGCTTGGGCGCGGGGGCTGGGGCGCAGCCGATGAGAATTGCGAGAAGAAGCGCCGATAGGACTAGTCTTGGATGCATCTAGGCCAGTTTAACGTCTGTTGGACTTGGTTGTTTGTTTTTGCGCGGGCGACGTGAATCGGTTGGTCGTCGGCTTGGTAGGGGACAGGCAACACGAGGGTTCGTGAGGGTGAAGAAATTACGAGATCGCATGTGCCAGTCCCCGCCCGAAGGTCTTTCTTCGTTTGGCTTAAGCCGCAGTCTGAGATTCGGGCTAGAGGCCCGCTAGCGTGCCTTGGATGCGCTCGATTTGCGATTCGTAGTCGGATAGCTTTTCTTTTATTGTGGCTATGACGTGGTCGGGGGCTTTGGCTAGAAATTTTTCGTTGGAGAGTTGGCCTCTTGCTCCCTTGGCGGCTTTTTCTAGTTGCGCGGCTTGCTTTTCTAGCTTTTGTTTGAGGGCCTGGGTGTGGGATTCAGGGAGCTGTAGGGCCATGTCAAACGTCGAGGTGTGGCCCATCGCCTTGCCTTGGGGGGCGCTGCCTTCGATTGCCGTGAGAGTTACGCCGGCTAGTTTCGCTAGGATCTCCGATTCCGTTTCGACCACTTCGCGAACGTTTGCGGCATTGGAATACACCTCGCCGCTGAGCTGCTCCTTGGGCGGAATGTTCATCTCGGCGCGAAGATTGCGGACGCTCGTTACTAGGTCTTGTAGGGCGGTAATTTCTTGTTCGGCGTCGGGGTCGGAGTCCGCCGGATTGGCACCGGGGTAGGCCGTGAGAGCGATCGATTTGGCCCTGCCGGTCGTATTCGCCGCGAGTTGCTGCCAAAGTTCCTCCGTAATAAACGGCATTACAGGGTGCAACAGCCGTAGGGCGCGCTCGGTTGCAGCGAGCATGTTCTTCCAGCCGTTGGTCAGGCCCGTGTCGTCACCAAATGAGAGCTTCTTGAACTCGATATACCAGTCGCAGAACTCGTGCCAGAAGAAATGATAGAGCGCGTTGGCGACTTCGTGGTAGCGGAATTTTTCTATGTTGTCGTTGACCTCGGCCGTAACGGTGTTGAGACGCGAGAAGATCCAGCGGTCTTCTAGCGAAACTTTGCCGGTTGCCTCATCAGGAAGCGGCCGGAAGGCAGCCAGGTCTTCAGGCGTCCAGACTTCCGCGCCAGCGCGTTCGAGGCTCATGCCGACGAATCGCAGCGCGTTCCAAATCTTGTTGGCGAACGTACGGTAGCTGGCGATGCGCTCCTCGCTGAGTACGACGTCGGAACCCTGCCCTGCTGACGACACGAGCGCGAAACGCACGGCGTCGGTGCCGTACTTGTCGGTCATCTCGATGGGGTCGATGACGTTGCCTTTCGTCTTCGACATCTTTTTCTTGTCAGCGTCTCGGACAAGGCCGTGAATATAGACATGACTGAAGGGCACATCGCCCATCATTTCGATGCCGAGCATCATCATGCGGGCGACCCAGAAGAACAGGATGTCGAAGCCGGTGTTGAGCAACGATGTCGGGTAGTACTTTTTGAGATCGGGAGTTTCGTCCGGCCAGCCCATGGTCGAAAAGGGCCATAGCCCCGAGCTAAACCAGGTATCGAGCACGTCGGTTTCTTGGTGCGTGATCGTTTGGCCGGCGGCCGCGGCCTTGGCCTGAGCCTCTTCTTCGTTGCGGGCAATGATGAACGAGCCGTCTTCTAGGTACCAGGCTGGGATGCGGTGCCCCCACCAAAGCTGCCGCGAGATGCACCAGTCGCGGATGTTGTGCATCCACTCGAAGTAATTGCGCTCCCACTGATCGGGGACGATTTGGGTGCGGCCGTCTTCGACCGCCTTGATGGCGGCGTCGGCGAGTGTCTTGGTCTTGACGAACCACTGCGTCGAAACTCGCGGCTCGACGATTAGACCGGAACGCTGGCTGCGGCCGATGTTGTTGGTGTAGTCTTCAATCTTTTCTATGAGGCCTTGCGCCTCTAAGTCGGCGACGATTTTCTTACGAGCCTCGTAGCGGCCGAGACCGCTGTATGCGCCGCCATTTTCATTGATGTTGGCCTCGTCGTCGAGGACGTTGATGATTTCGAGGCCATGACGTTGGCCGGCCGCAAAATCGTTGGGGTCGTGGGCAGGGGTAATTTTTACGATGCCGGTACCGAATTTTGGGTCAACGAAATCGTCCGCAATGACGGGCATTTCACGCCCGACTAATGGCAACGTGACCGTTTTGCCGTGCAAGTGTTTGTAGCGCTCGTCGTCGGGGTGAACGGCAACCGCCGAGTCGCCCAACATCGTTTCCGGACGTGTCGTCGCAACGACCACGTGCTCGCCATCGGCTCCGGTGACCGGGTAGCGCATGTACCACAGCGAGCCCTGCTGTTGCTCGTGTTCAACCTCTAGGTCGGATATCGCGGTGAGTGTTCCCGGGTCCCAGTTGACCATGTACTCGCCGCGATAGATGAGCCCTTTTTCGTAGAGTCGGACGAAGCATTCGGCGACGGCGCGGGACAGGCCGGGGTCCATCGTGAAACGCTCACGGCTCCAATCGCAACTGGCACCGACGCGCTTGAGCTGGCCAAAGATCGTGCCGCCGTACTTCTCCTTCCAGGCCCAGACGTGCTCAAGGAACTTTTCGCGGCCGATCTCGCGGCGGTCGATGCCCTGCTCTTTTAGCGAGCGCTCGACGAGCATCTGGGTGGCGATGCCAGCGTGATCACAGCCCGGGAGCCAGAGCACGTTCTTGCCACGCATGCGCTCCCAGCGCATGGTGATGTCGACTTGCGAGGTCTCGAACATGTGCCCCATATGTAGCGCGCCGGTCACGTTGGGCGGCGGAATGACCAGCGAAAATGACGGGGCATCGAAGGTTTCGTCGGCGCGGAAAAGCTCTTCCGAGACCCACCATTCAGCCCAATGCGGTTCGATACTCGAAGGCTCGTAAGCTTTCTCTAAGTTCATGGATGTGAGGGGGTTGGCGGAGCGGCCAAAACCAAAATATAGCATGCGTTTTTGGGCGCTCGTGGCCGGTTGAAATGGCGGTTTGAGGTGTTGAATTTTGATCGGCAGAGGGTCTGGCCGCGGGCACCGGGCCCCAAATCCGTCCGTAAGGAAGTTATGTACGCAAGTTGCGGGCAAATCCGGCGTGCGCGGCTCAAACGCAAGATCTTCCGCGGCAACGGAGCGCACCCGCGGGGTGTCGCGAATGTACCTCCTAAGAAAACATGAATGGCATGAGGTTACACGCGACCAAGCAAGACAGGCACTCGCAAAGGATGCTTGCCGACGGATCAGGGCCGAGCTCAAGGACGCTCGTCACGCGATGCTTATAAATAAGGGCGGTTGACCGATTGCCGATGAGAGGACTACACTGCTAGTAACGAAAATACTCTAATGAAACGCCTGGCAGCGATGCTCCTTGCAAGCTGCGGAGTGACTTCGTTCACATTCGCAGCCGGTGATTCTTCCGTCCAATTTGCCCGCGACGTCGCACCGATTTTCGAGCAACAGTGCTCGCAATGCCACGGCGAAAAGCAACAGCTCTCAGAGCTAAGAGTTGACAGCCGCGATGCGTTGCTCAAGGGTGGAATACACGGCCCGGCGATCATTCCTGGCGACGCCAAAAACAGTCGATTATACCGTCACGTGGTCGGCATTGAGACCCCCGCGATGCCGATGGGCAAAACACTCGCGAAGGAACAAATCGAGTTCCTCAAGCAGTGGATCGACGACGGCGCTCGGTGGGACGACGCAACGGATTCGGGGGAGGAGAAAACGTGGTGGTCATTCGTTCCGCCTCAGCGCGTAGAACCTAAGACTGCAGCGGCGTCTCCGATCGATGGATTCTTGCGCGACGCCCTGCAGGCCAAGGGATTGAAGCCGGCTCCTCCCGCTGACAAGCGCACGCTGATTCGCCGCGCCTACCTCGATCTCACGGGTTTAATGCCAACGCCCGAAGCAGTCGACAAGTTCGTCGCTGATGATTCTTCCGAAGCCTTCGCAAAGCTAGTCGACGAATTGCTTGAATCGCCGCGCTATGGCGAGCGCTGGGGCCGACACTGGCTCGACGTTGTCCGCTACGCCGATTCGTCCGGCTACGAGATGGACTACGACTACCCCAACGCCTGGCGCTACCGCGATTACGTCATCGAGTCGTTCAACGACGACAAACCGTATGACCGCTTCGTTCAGGAACAGCTGGCCGGCGACGAAGTCGACAACCCGAGTCACGCCACGTTGATCGCAACCGGAATGCACCGCATTGGCCCGCGCGTTCTGTTTCGCGAGAAAGACAACCCGCAGTACCGCTATAGCTATCTCGACGACATGATCGCGACTACGAGCCGCGCCTTTCTTGGCATGACGGTCGACTGCGCGCGTTGCCACGATCACAAGTTCGACGCCATTGAACAGATGGATTACTACCGCATGATGGCGGTTTTTTATCCGCACGTTCGCTACGATTTTCCGCTAGCTGATGCAGACGAGGTCAAACGTCACGAAGAAGCGACCACAAAAGTTGAGGCGCGTACTGAGCCGCTGAAGGATCGCATCGCCGCAATTGAGAAGCCCTATAAAGAGAAGCTTCGCGCGGAGAAACTGGCAACGTTCCCAGCCGACATTCAAGAAGCGGTGGCGACGCCCGAGGCAGAGCGGACGGAAGGTCAGAAACTGCTCGCCGCCCAAGTCGAGAGACTAGGGGTCGACGGCCTAAAAGAGGCTATTTCAGCCGAAGACACCAAACTCATCGCCACGCTCGAAGCCGATATCGAGGAGCTCGAGAAAGAATTACCTGAACCGCTACCGGTCGCAATGGGTATTCGCGATGGCGACTACCGTTTCGCGCCCAATGGCCTGGGCGACGAGGTGCAGCCGGGCAAGGGTCATCGGGAAGACTTCGGAGACGCTACCGGCACTTGGCTGCCGGCGAAGAATTACACCCCGCCGCCGGCGCACTTCCTGCCGAGCGGCGACTGGCGCGGCAAGGGCGATCGTGTGGAGCCAGGCTACATCAAGACGGTTGCACGGGGGCAAGAGTTTGTTCCGGCGGCGCCAACCGACGAGCGTATCTCGAGCGGACGCCGCTTTGCGCTGGCGAAGTGGATTACCTCAAAGGAGAACCCGCTGGCCGCGCGTGTGATGGTAAATCGCATTTGGATGCACCACTTTGGTCGCGGTCTCGTGACGACCGCGAGCAACTTTGGGCGCATGGGCACGTTGCCGTCGCATCCGGAATTGCTCGACTGGTTGGCGCTCGAATTCGTCAAGGCCGACTGGAGCATCAAGTCGATGCACCGATTGATCATGAATTCCGACAGCTACAAGGTGGTCTCGGCGCACGATAATAAAGCCGCGCGCGAAGTCGACCCTGATAACTCGCTGCTTTGGCACTACCCGCAGCATCGGCTTGAGGGCGAAACGATCCGCGACGTTATCTTGCAATCGGCCGGCAAGCTCAACTTCCAGGCTGGCGGCCCGGGGTTCTTCCCACCGATTCCGCAGGAAGTTCGCGATTCGTTTCTGAAGGGCAGATGGGATATGAACGAGCCCGGTCCCGACGTGTGGCGCCGAAGCGTCTACGCCTACGGCAAACGCGGCCTGCGCTATCCGATGTTTGAGGTGTTCGATCAGCCCAGCATGAATGTGACCAATGAGCGCCGTACGACGACAACCGTTGCCACGCAGGCGCTGACGCTTCTCAACAACGACTTTACTCTACGCCACGCCCGGCACTTTGCCGAACGTGTCGCCGAAGAGGCGACAACAGCCGACGACCAAGTCATCGAAGCTTATCGGATCGCTCTGAGCAGGCAGCCGACAGCGCGTGAGTTGTCTGTGAATAAGAAGTTCTTCGAGCAACAGAAGAAGTTCCACGGCGGCGATACCATTGCCGCGCTAACCGATGTTTGCGACGTAATACTGAATCTCAATGAGTTTGTCTACCTCAACTAAAGGGCGCTTCACTTCGCGCCGTGATTTCCTATTCCGCGCCGGCGAGGGCATTAGCGGTGTCGCGCTGGCCCACATGCTGCACCAGGAGGGCTTGCTGGCGTCGGAGCCCGGCTGCGACGCCACCGGGATTACTTCACCGATAGCGCCGCGCGATCCGCACTTTAAGCCGCGCGCCAAAGCCATTATTTCGCTTTTCATGAGCGGCGGCGTCAGCCATGTCGATAGCTTCGACTACAAGCCGATGCTTGAGAAGTATCATGGCCAGCCGTTGACAGGCAAAGGAACCGTGGAAGTCCGTCAGGGTTTCCCGGGGCCGCTGATGAAAAGCCCGTTCAGCTTCAAGCAATACGGACAAAGCGGCCAGTACGTGTCGGAGTTGTTCCCTCACATGGGTTCGATGGTCGACGAGATGGCGTTTCTGCATGGTGGCCAGGGACGCTCGAACGACCACGTGCTTGCCCACTATGAATGGAACACCGGCTCGCTGCTGATGGGCCACCCGAGTGTCGGAAGTTGGGTGACCTACGGCCTTGGTTCCGAGAATCAAAGTCTGCCCGGATTTGTTGTGATCTACGACCACCGCGGCGGACCGTTCTCGGGCCCGGCAAACTGGAGTAGCGGATATCTGCCGGCCGCCTATCAAGGGACGGTATTCCGCTCAAGCGGCGACCCCATCCTCGATTTGCGGCCGCCTAGCGACATGGTGGCGCCGGAACAGCAACGCGCTCGCCTTGACCACCTAGCGGCGCTCAACGACGCACACGCTAAGGAATATCCGGGTGCGAGTGACCTTGCAGCTCGTATTGCCTCGTACGAGCTCGCCTACCGCATGCAGGGCTGCGCGCCCGAGGCCGTCGACATTGGGCAGGAGTCCGACGCGACAAAGAAGCTATACGCGATGGACGACCCCGTCACGGAGCCGTTTGGCCGCCAGTGTTTGTTGGCGCGTCGATTGGTTGAACGCGGCGTGCGTTTCGTTCAGCTCTATAGCGGCGCGTTGCGGCAACAGAACATCGATACCTGGGACGCGCACGCCGACATCGTTGATAATCACACCCGGCATGCGAAAGAAGTCGACCGTCCGATAGCCGGTCTGCTGAAGGACTTGAAAGCGACCGGCCTGCTGGAAGACACGCTCGTTGTGTGGCATTCGGAGTTCGGCCGCATGCCGATTTCGCAACGCGGCGTCGGCCGTGACCACAACCCTGGCGCGATGACGGCTTGGATGGCCGGCGCGGGCATTCAGGGCGGCCAATCGATCGGGGCGACCGATGAGTTCGGCTACAAGGCTGAGCAACAGGTCATGACGTATCACGATCTGCATGCGACGATGCTTCACATGCTGGGCATGGACCATAAGAAGCTCACGTACTTCTTCAACGGTCGCCACATGCGGCTAACGGATGTTCACGGGGTTCCGGTCCCGCAGATCATTAGCTAGTGTAGTGCGCCATAAATAATGTAACTTATAGTATCTTCGTGTCGCCTTTACTAGTAGAAGGCACACGGATGCGAAGAGCAGAGCCAGTCCCATTGACGCAGGAGCAGCGTAGGCAGTTGGAGCGCTACGCGAACGGTCGTCGGGTCGCTGTTCGTCTGGCGTTGCGAGCCAGGATCATCGTGCTCGCCGCCGACGGTCTTGAGAACAAACGGATTGCCGCGCAGCTGTCGGTCTCGCGTCAGTTGGTGGCGCGCTGGCGAAGCCGTTTTCTTGAATCCGGCGTCGCCGGCATCGAAAAGGACGCCCCGCGGCCCGGCCGTAAGCCCGCCATCTGCTCCCCAACAGTGCAACAGATCATCCACAAGACGACCCGCGAAACGCCAGCCAACGCCACCCATTGGAGCCGCCGCACGATGGCCGCCGCGGTCGGCGTCAGCGCCTCCACCGTGGGTCGCATTTGGCGCGCCCACGGCCTCAAGCCGCATCGCGTCAAGACCTTCAAACTCAGCAACGACCCGCGCTTCGCCGAAAAACTCGACGACATCATCGGACTTTATCTCAACCCGCCCGAGCATGCCCTCGTTCTTTGCCTCGACGAGAAGTCACAGATTCAAGCCCTCGACCGCACCCAGCCCGGCCTGCCCCTGAAAAAGGGACGCGGCCGGACCATGACCCACGACTACAAACGCAACGGCACAACCACCTTGTTCGCCGCGCTCAACACGCTCGACGGCTCGGTGATCGGAACCTGCATGCCCAAGCACCGCCACCAAGAATGGCTGCGCTTCTTGCGCTTGCTTGAAAACCAGACCCCCAAGGACAAGCAGATCCATTTGATCGTGGACAACTATGCCACTCACAAACACGCCACGGTGAAACGCTGGCTGCAGCGCAATAAACGCTTCCACGTCCATTTCACGCCCACCTCAGCGTCGTGGCTGAACATGGTGGAGAGGTTCTTCCGAGACCTCACCGATAAGCGCATCCGCCACGGTGTCTTTCGTAGCGTCGGCGAACTCACCACCGCCATCGAAGACTACATCGCTCGACACAATCAGCAGCCCAAGCCCTTCATCTGGACTGCTACCGCTTCCGACACCCTTGAGAAGGTCAAGCGCGGCAAAGCCGCTCTTCTTAAGGTTCAATCTGATTGACGCACTACACTAGAGCGCAATTCTCACCGCCTGACGGCGAAAGCACGCGATAGGTGCGGCACTACTTCGTTGCGCTCGAGCATTTTCATTGATGTCATAGCCCGCTCATGAATGAAAAGCGGTGAAGCCGGCAATTTCTGGAGACCAGATTCCTCTGTCCACAATCGGAGGCACGACTGCAAAGGAGTGCGGTGGCGAAGGGTTAGCTGGGAAAGTTGAGTTGGGTCTTGTTGAGGAATGATCAGCAGGTCCCAACTCAGCGTATTCCAGAATGCTCCTCCGCCACCGCACTCCTATACAGTCGCGCCTCCGATTTTCACGGGCTTGGTGCTGGGGCAAGCGGTTTATGCCATTCGTGAAAATGCTCTAGAGCGCGCAGACGGGCGGCTTGCGGTCGAACCAGGGCTGTGCCTGTTCGAGTTGTGATGCTAGCCGAATGAGCTTCGCTTCGCCGCCGAAGCGCGCCATGAAATGCACCCCGATCGGCAGGCCATCGTCGTTCCAGTGAAGCGGCAGCGAGATAGCGGGCTGGCCGGTCGCGTTCGCGAGCTGAGTGAACGGGCAGAAGTCTCTGACGCGCTGCGAGTAGGGCCGCAGGTCTTGCGCGTCGGGCCCAGGGTGCAAGTAGCCGAGCTTTGGCGCTGGTGACGACAACGTCGGGGTTAGCCAAAAGTCGTACTCTTCAAAAAACGACGCCACTTTTCGAGCGATCCCTTGGATTACGCCGACCGCGATTAGATAGTCCGTTGCCGGAATCGCCGCGCCGCGAGCGCGGATCTTCCACGTGAGCGGCTCGTAGTCGGCCTCAGTCACCTCGCGGCGAATTAGCGCCGGGTGTCTTGCGATCGACGACGCTAGTCCTGAAAACCAGATTGTGGTGAAGGCTTCGCGGAAGGCGGGGTCGTCGTACTGTGGGCGGCCCTCTTCGACTTTGTGGCCGAGGCGCGCGAGCAGCTCGGCAGCGTGTTCAACCGCCGCGACGCAGTCGTGGTCAACGGGTCCATCGACCGGCGATGCCGTCGAAAACGCGATGCGCATGTTGCCCGGGTCTACACCAACTTCATCGAGAAACGGGCGTTTAGTAGGTGGGGCGAAGTAGGGGTCGCCGATGTCTGGCCCGGCGCCTGCGTCGAGCAGCGCTGCGCTGTCGCGGATACTCAGCGATACGACGTGCTCGTTGACTAAGCCGCCCATCGCGTCGCCAATGTCGGGGCCCATCGGATTGCGGCCGCGAGTCGGCTTGAGGCCGACGAGTCCGCAGCACGACGCGGGTATGCGGATCGATCCGCCGCCATCGCTCGAGTGGGCGGCAGGCACGATGCGGGCGGCGACGGCCGCGGCGGACCCGCCGCTCGAACCGCCAGGCGTGCGTTCAAGGTCCCAAGGATTGTGCGATGCGCCGAATGCGTGGGGCTCCGTCGTCGCTGTGAGCCCTAGCTCCGGGGTGTTGGTCTTGCCCACGCAGATCAGTCCGGCAGACTTGTAACGGCGGATCAATTCGCTGTCGTAAGTCGGAACATAGTTTTTGAGGCCACGACTGCCCGACGAAGTTGGCACGCCGGCGAACGAGGCGCGAATATCTTTCAGCAAGAATGGCACACCCGCGAACGGTCCTTCGGATAGGGGCTGACGGGCGGCCTCTCGAGCCAGCTCGAACATTGGCGTGTTGACGGCGTTGAGTTGCGAGTGCGTACGCTCAATTCGGGCGATCACGGCGTCGATGAGCTCCAGCGGTTTGATTTGGCCGGCGCGGATGAGCGCGGCTAGTCCGATGGCATCGCGGTCGAGGTCAGAGTTGCTTAGCGGCATTCGACTATCTTAGGGCGCGCTATGGCATTTTCACCGAAAGCTTAGACCGGCAATCGGACACGCCGGACGTCGACCTAGAGGTCGACGCTGCCCGCCGGAGGCGCGCGCCACGATTCCCCGCGAGAGTGTGTGCAGCGGTGTCTACGTAAATCGTGAAGCTACGGGCTAGTAGGAGCGCGGTAACCCCAGAACCTTCTCTGCGATAAAGCTGAGTATTAGGTTGGTCGAGACGGGGGCAACCTGGTATAGCCTTGTCTCGCGGAATTTTCGTTCGACGTCGTAGTCGGCCGCGAAACCGAACCCGCCGTGGGTTTGCAAGCAGACGTTCGCGGCCTCCCATGAAGCATCGGCCGCCAGCAACTTCGACATGTTCGCTTCGGCCCCGCATGGGTTGTCGGAATCGAACAGCCCGGCGGCTTGAAAGCGCATCAGATCAGCGGCCTCGATGGCGGCGTGGGCTTTGGCGATCGGAAATTGAATTCCCTGGTTTTGCCCGATTGGCCGGCCAAAGACTACGCGGGAGTTGGCGTAGTTGCAGGCGCGTTCGATGAACCAGCGCCCGTCACCGACGCACTCGCCCGCGATCAAAATCCTCTCGGCGTTGAGTCCATCAAGCAGACAGCGAAAGCCATTGCCTTCGTCGCCAACCAAGTTCTCGGCCGGAACCTCTAAGCCGTCGATGAAGACCTCGGCCGTGTGGTGATTCATCATGGTTTTAAGCGGTCGAATTTCTACGCCGTTACCGATTGCCTGATGGAGATCGACGAGTAGGATTGACAGCCCTTGGGTTTTTTTCGAGACCTGGTCCAGCGGAGTGGTTCGGGCGAGCAGCAACATCAGATCGGAGTGCTCGATCCGCGACGTAAACACCTTCTGCCCATGAACCACATATTTGTCGCCGCGGCGCTCGGCTCGCGTTTGGATCGAGGTCGTGTCGGACCCGCTGGTCGGCTCGGTGACGCCGAACGCTTGCAGGCGCATGCTGCCGTCAGCGATCGCCGGCAAGTAGCGGTGCTTCTGCTCGGGCGAGCCGTGCCGCACCAGCGACCCCATGATGTACATCTGGGCATGGCAAACGGCGGCGTTGCCGCCCTGCCTGTTGACCTCTTCTAAGATCAAGCTCGCTTCCAACAGGCCGAGGCCGCCGCCGCCGAATTCCTCGGGAATGAGCGCCGCCAGCCAACCACCCGCGGTTAGCGTTTTTACGAACTGATCGGGGTAGCCATCGTGCTCGTCGAGTTTGCGCCAATATTCATCGGGGAAGTCGGCGCAGATTTCCTTGACGGCCTGGCGGATTTGCTTCTGCTCGTCGGTTAGGGCGTAGCTCACGCCGTCGTCACCGGGCGCTTCGGCACCAGCACAGTCCGCTTGAAAGTGAGAATGATTTCCTCACGCTGATTGAACCCCTCGCTCTCGACGAAAACGAGACCGCGGTCGGGCTTCGACGTCGACTCGCGCAGGTCGACGATGCGGCTGCGGGCATAAATCGTGTCACCGTGAAAGACCGGTCCAACATGTTTGACGTCGGTGTAGTCTAGGTTGGCAATCGCGCGCCCGCTGATGTCGGCGACGCTCATGCCGACGACAATGCTGAACACTAAGGTGCCCACAACCAAGCGCCGGCCATGCTGCGTTTTCGAGGCGTAGTTCTCGTCGATATGGGCCGGGTGCTGGTTCATCGTCATCAGCGAAAACCAGGTGTCGTCGGCCTCGTTGATTGTGCGTCCGGGCCAATGTTCGAACTCCTGTCCGATCTCGAACTCCTCGAAGTAGCGGCCGAATTTCATACTTGCAATTCCTCGATACGCGGCCGCTGGTGCGAGCCGCATTCGGTAGCGTACCCGATCTGGCGATCCGTGTCAGCAGATCGGGCTAATCGGTATCGTTGGAGTTCGTCTCTTGGTAGGGGACAGGCAACACAAGGGTTTGTCAAGGTGGAGAGATTACGAGATTGCATGTGCCAGTCCCCGCCCGAAAGTCCTTCTTCTTCCGTTTGGCACGATACGCAGTCTGTGTCCTTGCCGCAACTATTGGGTTGAAGTGTCAGGTTAGCGCTTTGTGACCCAGATCGGGCTCGACCAGGCGACGTTGCCGTCTTCTTGTTCGACGCGCACGTAGTAGAAATGTTCGCCCGCCGCTAGTGACTGTTCGCGGAAATCAAATTCCATGCGCTCGCCGTCACCATCGCTCGTATGCACGTATTCGTTGTCGCGCACCACTGCAACTTCCTTAATGCGGCCGGTCGCTCGGATGACGGCCTTGACGGTCGGAATCGCCGACGTGGCGAACTCGTCCCCTTGAATCCACTCGCCGTCGTCGGTTTGCATGCGGTAATCAAGGATGATGTTGCTCGTCGCGGCATAGGTGTGGCGCTTGCGCATGGCGTTGACTAGGCCTTCGCGCGTGTAGTCTTCGGCCAGTACCATGGCGTACGAGGTATGGGTCGAAACGTGGTCGGAGCTAGCCTGCACCCCGAGCTTGTAGCCTTTTGCCCAGGCTAGTGAAACGAAACCCTTCGGCCGGTAATTGCCGGCCCAAAGGTCGGTCCGTGCCGCCGAAGACGCTAGCGGCGCCCCCTCGTGCTCTGCCGAAGTTCGGGCACCCTGAAAAATCTCAACGATCGGCTCGAGTTCGGGGTCATTGTCCCGCCAGTCGGTTCCCATGGTCGTGTGCGAGGTATGCGAGGTCGCAATGCCGTTCTGCCTACGAAGCGCGTCGTACAAAAACGGCCCAGTACTCGTGTCGCGCTCTTCCTGCGTGATCGGAATCGGTTTGTTGCCGCGCTCGGCGTAGATGATGTTGCGGTGCCCGTTCGGGTAGCTCAGGCTGCGCTCATAGCCGAACAGCGTCACGAACTTGCCGGGCACGTTGAACATGTCCTCGGTCTTCTCCGTTCGCCACCAACTGTATTCGGTGTCGCGGGTGCCCTTGTGATCAGTCACCAGGTAGAAGTCCATCGCGGCGGCATCCATCATGTAGCGGAACGAATCGTTGAGCGAGCCGTCGCCTGAACCGTCGAGCGAAATATCAGTGTGGCGATGCATGTCGCCGCGATAAATCTTATAGCGCTTACCGGCCGCATTGACCGTGTAGTTGCGAACGGCCGCAACCTGCTGAGCCTCGCGTGCTTCGCCCGGCAGCATCGCCGGATTTTCCGCGCCACGCGCCCCCAAGATCACGGGCGGGATTTTCTCGGTGCGAAACTGCCCGGAAATGTCAGCGAAG
Organism: Bryobacterales bacterium; assembly: GCA_965247305.1. Taxonomy (GTDB): domain Bacteria; phylum Acidobacteriota; class Terriglobia; order Bryobacterales; family UBA6623; genus CATQHP01. The sequence goes on from OZ252030.1 coordinate 3,024,041, forward strand.
TGGATTTGGTTTTCCTTTGGATAGTGGCCAAAGCTCGCGCCGCCCCAAAGCCTTTGATCGGTTGTCCATGACGCGAACATTTCGCCGTCAGGGCCGGCCGCGAGTTCCAGCGGACCTTCGTTGCGACCGATGCTTTCTGGGATGCCGAACGGCACGGCCCACTTCCCGCCGGAATAGTAAGTTGCCATCAGGTCCCACTTGCCACCGGCCGCCCAAATCGATTCGGGCTTGACAGCGCGGATACGGGGGCGCAGCAAGAGCCACATGCGGCCCTTGGCGTCGGCCGCTAGCTTCGGAGTCTGCACGTATCGCCGCACGCTTGGCCTAAAGTGCCGGTTGACATCATCGAGAGGCGCCAGCCACTCGCTGCCACTCCAGATGACGATTCGGTTTGTGCGTGACTGGTAAATCCCTGCCCCGCCCCGCAGCAGGAATCCAGTGTCCTTGCCCCAGTTCTCCTCGGCCTCGTCGTAGGTGATCCAAATTCGATCCTCGGCGTCGACCGCGATGCTGGGCGTACCGTGGTAGCGGGGCGTATCGGTGACCTTCATCAAATCGCCTGCGCGCCCCTCGCGTACGGGCCGCATGCGAATGTTGTAGCTGCCGCCCTCGTAGCTATCCCACGTAACCCAAGCCGTGCCCTTGGTATCCGTCGCGATATCTGGGTACCACTCGTTCGCAGCCGCGCCAGGCGCGCTAAGTGGGACCTCCGATGACCATGCCGAGCCATCGAACGACTTGTAATAGATCGATGAAAAACCGCCTCGCGCAGACTGATAAGCGATGTGCAAGTTCCCCTGGCGATCGCTCGCCATCACTGGAAAGATGTTATTGCCGGTTCCCGACGTGACGGGCTTCGGCGCACTCCAGGAACTTCCTGAGCGCCTCGAGTGCATTACGTGCCAATTGCCCTCAAACCGCTTGGACCAAACTAGGTTCAGGGCCCCGTCAGCGTCGTATGCCGAGGCCAACCCTTGCAGGTCGCCCGAGGCGCGTCGCACTGAGTCGATCTCGCCCCACTCGTCGCCATCGCGGTCGCGAACGAACACTTGGTCGTTTTCGCTCTTGTAGCCGATCCAGGCCACCGACATGGTGCCATCATCGGACATCGCCATCGTTGAGAAGTCGTCCTCGAATTCATCAGTAGTCAACGATTCGACCGGTGGTACCCGCCGCACTTCCGAGCGTGTCGCTAGTAGATGCATTGAATCCGACGGCGGCAAATCGGCAGGCTTGAAGAAGAAGTCTCCGTTGGCCGTCTTAACTGTTATCGTGGCGTCGTCCGGCGCTCGATAGTACGCTGTCACGCCGACCGTTTGCACTCGCGTGGGTTGCGGAAACGGCAACTCATGCGGATGCATGCCGCCCGTATTCGGCAGCCACCCTTCGGTCCGGGCGGTCCAAGAGTTGTTCGCCCCGATGGACTCACCCTCCTTGAACTGATGGCCTTTTACTTCCACCACTTCGCCCTTGTCGATACTCAGCGAGCCGTCCCACGTCGTGGGCTGGCTATCCTTGATTCCGAATTCGATATTGAGCGCCCGCAATGGGTGTTCCTGTGAAAGCGCCGGTAGAGCTAGCAAGATTGGTAGCAGGGCTGCCACGATACGTTTCATGAGTGTTCCCATTATGCGCGATCGACGGGGGTTCCGCGGCTTGGTTCCGACCGGGGGAATTTTGGCTTGGTTGGGGACAGGCAACACTAGGGTTTATGACGGTGTAGAGATTTCGGGATCTCATGTGCCAGTCCCCGACCAGTGGATTTTTTTCGTTTGTTTTGGAAGAGTTGATGTTTGGAGGATTTTCGTTTTGTACGCCCTTTGGTTTTTGGTGAGTTTTGCATGTGCCCTTTTTTTGGTGAGCTGTGGTCAAACGACGCCTCCAGAACCGACCTGGCCGCAAGGCGCCTGGCCGCGGCACACCATCGACGATTCCTCGATCGGAGCGGATGGGGTTCGCATGGCCGACATCAACGGCGACGGCCGCCTCGATATCACGTCGCCGTGGGAACAGGGAGGCCAAGTTCGCGTCTATTTCAACCCCGGAGACGACGGTCTTCGCGACCCTTGGCCGGCGGTGACGGTTGGCGCAGTCGGAGATCCGGAAGACTCGTTCTTCGTCGATCTAGATGGGGACGGAAATCTTGATGTCGTCAGCTCTTGCGAAGGCGAAACACGTTCCATGTTTGTTCATTGGGCGCCGAGCGATCGGGCTCAGCTATCAGACCCCAACGCCTGGACGACCGGCGAGATTCCAGCGGCAGCGGGCATTGCCCAGTGGATGTACGCCTTTGCGATGCAGGTCGATGGAGAAGACGGAGTTGACCTTGTCGCGGGTTCGAAGCGTCACGGCGCCCAACTGGGCTGGTTCGAATCTCCTGAAGACCCTCGCGATCTGGCGAGCTGGCTCTGGCATCCGCTCTATCAAGCCGGCTGGCTAATGACGCTCCGACCGTCCGACATTGACGGTGACGGCGACCTCGACATAGTCGCGACCGATCGCCGCGGTGCTCGCCGTGGCGCTTTGTGGCTGGAAAACCCCGGTGCGGCAAGCGCCAGATTCGTAGCTTGGGGTGAGCACCGCATCGGTCCGGTCGATGACCATGAGGCGATGCACAACACCCTCGCGGACCTAGACGGCGACGGTCTCGAGGACGTCATAGTCGCGGTCAAGGGCGGACCGATCCAATTCCATCGGCGAACCCAGAAGTCTCCCCCGGCATGGGAGACCCACAGCATCGAGATGCCACCAAACACTGGCAGCGGCAAGGCCGTTAAAGTCGCCGACGTCGACCTCGATGGGCAACTAGACCTCGTCGTTGCCTGCGAGCACGCGACGGATGACAAGATCGGAACCTTCTGGCTCTCGTATGATCGCGAGCCGATGGAATCCCGCTGGACCGCGACGTCAATCAGCGGTCCCGAGGGCTTCATCAACGACCTAATCCAGCTAACAGACCTCGACGGCGATGGCGACCTCGATGCGGTCACGCTCGAGGAAAAGGGACCCTACTTGGCCCAAGGCTATCAGGGCAAAGAGCTAGGCGTGATCTGGTACGAGAATCCCGCAAGGCCGGCAGCGGGTACTCATTAGGAGGCCTACTATCTCGGGTTATCTTTAGGGTCTAGGCCACACGTTATGCTTAGATAGAACCGTCCGCCGCGGGCGTAAACTTGATTGTAGAAGTCCAAGGTGACTAATAGCGATACGACACAAACGAACTTCTGGAATTATTTGCCTAGGCCTACTTATGCTCGTCGTGACGGAGCCGGCATCGGCATATATTGATCCTGGTTCGGGAAGTTATCTTTTTCAGATAATTGCCGCCGGCGCGATCGGAGCCGCGTACAGTTTGCGGCTTTATTGGGACCGCGTGAAATCGTTCGTTTCGGGTATCGTCGCAAAGAAATCCGAAAACCCGTAACCCCATGGATTGGGGTAAGATTCCGGGATCATTTCGCGATCCCAGCGGGTTTGTATTCCGCCGAGATGGTTCACTGTATCGCCAGGTGAACAAGTTTTACGCGGAAACTTACGACAAAATTCAGGCGGCTGGACTTTTTGACTCCCTGACTGATGCCGGTCTGCTGATTGGCCACAAAGAAGTCGGCGTCGAAACCGCCGTAGCTCCAAACGCCCATCGCGTTATCGCGCCGGTAGAGTTGCCTTTTGTCTCGTATCCCTACGAATGGTCGTTCTCTCAGCTTAAGGCCGCCGCGCTGCTAACGCTCGAGATCCAATCGAAGGCACTCGACGCGGAATTTTCATTGAAAGACGGCAGCGCGTACAACGTACAGTTTGTCGGCTCCAGCCCGGTTTTTGTCGACACTCTGTCGTTTGAACCGTACGTCGAGGGAGAACCGTGGATCGCATATCGACAATTTTGTGAGCATTTTCTAGCACCTCTCTCGCTGATGTCGATGACGGATATCCGACTAGGCATGCTGCTTAGGGCGAACATCAATGGCATTCCGCTGGATCTCGCCAGCCGCTTGTTACCGATCCAATCGCGTTTGAGATTCGGACTGCTGACGCACATACACTGGCACGCCGCCGCCCAGAAACGGCACGAACACGATGCGAGTAAACCGACTGGCCGCAAGATCAGCCGGTTTCAAACGAAGGCGTTGTTAGACAGTTTGCGGAGCACCGTCAAAAAGCTGGAATGGAAGACCCCGGCGACTACCTGGGGAGACTACTACTCGAATACGAATTACAGCGATGCGGCGATGCAGCGGAAGGAGACGTTGGTCGGCGAGATGATTTCGAGTGTTTCGCCATCCAGCGTTTGGGATCTCGGCGCCAACGACGGCACCTTCAGCCGCCTGGCGGCCGGCGCGGGCATCTCGACGGTTTCGATGGATTTCGACCCTGTTGCGGTCGAACTCAACTATCGCCAATGCGCCACCGCCGACAATCGGGTCTTGCACCCTTTGCTGATCGACCTGACCAACCCGAGCCCGTCGTTGGGCTGGTCGAGTTCCGAGCGCGATTCGCTGCTCGGGCGCGGTCCGGCCGACCTCGTGCTGGCCTTGGCACTCATCCATCACCTTGCGATCGGCAACAACGTACCACTCGCTGAGTTGGCATGTTTCTTCGCTGAAGTCGGGCGCGCTTGTGATCGAATTCATACCAAAGTCCGATTCTCAGGTAAAGAGAATGTTGGCGACTCGTCAAGACATCTTTCCGGACTACAACCGAGACGGATTTGAAAACGCGTTTCGGACAAAATTCAAAATCGTCCGTGCCGACCCGATTGAAGGTACGGAGCGGATCGTATATTTAATGCAGTCGATTGGCTAGTCCGCATTTCTCGCCACCCGAAGGCCTATGGGGCCGTTTCGGGCGGCTTCGTCTCACGATTGGGCGGCGGGGCGGTCGTATCAACTGGCGCCGTGGGCGTCGTCGCAGTTGAAGTTGCCCGTACGCGCTGACGTAGCCTGGACTCAACCAATCGTGCGCGAGCTTCGCGCGCCCAGGGCCGCTGCGAGCGCAGTGTGCGAAACGTGCGATCCGCAACAAGCCGCTTTTCTTTGGGCGGCTCGGCGGAAATCGCAGACGCAAGCAGCGCGACAGCGGTGAGGATTACGCGGAGGGACATCTCACGCACTCATCGGTCAATAGAAAATTTACAAGAGCGCAGCTCGCTTCACGAGTCGGAAATGCGCTCGAACTCGAGTTGATCGCCGCGCTGCGTATTCGTTGCCTCGGCGGTTCCTGGAGGCAACTCGACTACGCCCTGTGCGCGCCAACTCATTGCCATTCGCGACGGTTTCAGCGCGGGAACCACCTTTGTGACCCTCTTGTGCTTGTCAACGAACACAATGTCGATCGCAAATTTCATCATGAACGTGTGGATCGCCTGTGTCGGTATGATCCACAGCCCTTCGCCTGCGTCGAGGTGGGTGTGCTTTAGCAGACCGACGTTGCGGCTTGCCGGCCGATCGGCAATGCCGATGCGGTCACCAAGCACGGTGGTCTTGGTCTGGTTGCGGACAATCATTTGACTTACTTCAGACATTGGGTACGCCAGCTTTTAGATTCGTTGGTGTGAGCAAGAAACGCAATCAGGTGATCGCCTGAGCGGGCCGCGGCGGCGCACCCGAGCTGGATGTATCCGCCACGGCTCAGCAGAATTTTGCAACTGACTGTTAGGCCGACAACCGCAACATTTGTGAATGCTTTACCGTCGCCGCACGGGCCGCCTGTCGCGCCGCCGGAGAAGGCATAATTACGGTTCGAGGATCACAGGGCTCGACCGGGACATTGCTTCGGTAAGTGAAGTAATCCTTGGTCGGATAGAGCGCGTACGGCTGCAGCTCAGTGTAGATGCGGCCGAGCTTCTCTTCGATACGGTACATCGCGTGAAAATAAGCGCCCCTAGGCAGGCCGAGTCGCTGGCGGACCAGATTTGGATCGGCGCCAAGCAAAAATTGGAAACGAAACAAACGGTACTGCCAGGGATCTAGGTTGCGGCGTGCCACGATTACGAAATCCGCCATGAATTCTTCTTCCTTGCGGCCCCAGGTGCCTTTGTAACCTCTGGCCCCGGGTGCGCGGTTGAAGTTGGCCGGACCTTTGTGTTTGCCGCGCAGTACACAGGAGCGAAAACGGGCGTGACAGGCCCGAAAAATGGCGCGCAGCGCGCAGCCGCAAGGTATGGGTTCACCGTGACGTTCCCGACGGACGCCTCGACCTTCGCATATTGCGCAGTTCGAGAACGACAGCCTGGAAAGGTCCTTGTGGTTCCATTGCATAGTCAACATTCTCCTCAGCCAAGCTCAGCGGAAACATGGGAGACGGCTTTACTCGGCTTTTTCGAAACATGCGTCAACAATACGTACTAGTAGTAATATGTCAACGTAAAAAGCTCTATACGTCCTAGAACTAATAGAGTCCCAATATGGGATTGGTGGGTTCAATTGGGATTCACTCAATGACTTCTAGTGGTTTTTGTTTCAGCGGGTTGAGAGATAAATTGCTAGTAGAGTATTTATTTACGAAGATCCCTCGAATATCCGATACCCTATGTCTAGAAGCTATATGGCTAGCCCGTCCCGTTTTGGCCAACTTGCGGAGTTGTTGCGCTCGCACTTGAAACTGCTCATCAGTCAAGGAGCAGTGTCGGAGCGCTACTTGGCCAAGCTCACCGGATATTCCCAACCACATATACACAATGTCCTCAAGGGCAAGCGCGGCCTGAATCTCGAACTTGCCGATCGGATACTGGCAGCCCTAAACATTTCTCTAGACGATCTGCAATCTGAGACCGAGCCTGTCGACCAGCCCGAGATCCCTCGCTGGGCAACGCCGATTGGGGCGGGCAGCGACCTACCGCGCAAGGAGAGTGAAAAATATCGAGTTAGTTCGTTTCGAATCTTGCGAGGACTCGTTCGACCAGTGGCGTGTACCGTAGCCAACTCAGAGGTCGCAATGTGGCCTTGGATTCTCGGTGGAGACGAGCTAATTTTCGATCGCTCGCCGGCCCGGCGACTTGCTTTGCGTGTTGAAGACATTTTCCTGCTGGACTGGTTTGGCGTCGGCATCATGGGACGCTGCGCTCGAGTAGACGGTTCGTTGGTAATCGTCTACGAAAACTCGGCCGCCCCTGGCTTTCTTCCCACTCGGCTTGAACTAGGAGGCCGGTCCGTCACGGATCTTGTGATTGGCCGCGTGGCCTGGCTGGCTCGGAGGCTGGACACCCACGAGTTATACTAGCCAGCATCTCTCGCCACCTAACAGCGAAAGCGCCTGATAGGTGCGCCACTACTTCGTTGCGTCCGCCACGTGGTGAGAAATGCGGGTAGAGCATTTTAGGGACTGGCATAGACTGCTTGCCGCGGCACCAAGCCCGCGAAAATCGGAGGCGCGACTGTAAAGGAGTGCGGTGGCGAAGCAGCTTTCTGGAATACGCTGAGTTCGGACCTGCTGACCATTCCTCAACAGGTCCCAACTCAACTTTCCCAGCTAACCCTTCGCCACCGCACTCCTTTACAGTCGGTGCGCCAGGATAAGCCTGGTGGATCTAGTTGAATGAAAGGAGTTGACCATGGGAATGGTTCGTTCACCCGTGTAGCCGACCCGGCGTTCGTGGGGGGGAACCGCCGCGGACGAAGCCTGGGAAGGCGAAGACGTGAGCCGTAACGAAAGTGAATCGCAGATAGGCCTCGTCAAGGAAGTTGAGAGTGGCCAAGCCGCCGACTAGGGGGAAGCCTGCAACCAGCGGTGAAGCAGCGAGCACAAGCAGCCGGTGGACTCTCGGGGGTAGATGCGGACAGCGCGCGTCGAAAGATCCATCGAGGAACCTTGTGTTGAGAGAGATACGGAGACCCGCATGGGCAAGTGAGCCGATCGGAAACGAACGGTTCGCCACTCGGCGCGGGGAAAGCACAACCAGCGCAGGGGCCGGTGCGGGAGTCGGAGGGGCGCATAGTAGCGACGAAGCTCGGTAATGCGAGTGGAGCGAAGGCCCCCTACAACTTGCATCCTAATTGCGACAGAAGGGAGAGCCGTTTATGTTCAAAAGATTCCACTTGCTAGCCCGGCGATGCCGGAGAAACTCTCTCGTTTGACACAGAAGCTGGGCCAAAAGGCCAAGCAGCGGTGTCCGCTGCTGCGCATGCCTGAGGCGAGAGCTTGTAGAGCTTGTTGGAGAGCCGGATGCGGGAAATCCGCAAGTCCGGTTCGATGAGGGGGGAGGTTAAGCCCGCTTGCGGGACCCTCCCCTACTCTACCGCCTCCGATTTCGGACAGCGGAATCTAGTCTCAAGAAATTGCCGGCTTCACGGCTTTTCATTCAAGACCGGTCTACGCCGTTACTGAAAATGCTCTAGAGTACTCGCGGGGCTCAAGACCGGCCCGCCTGATATTCGGTGGGGCCTCGCTCTTGGGATGGGACAGTCCACACGTGGGTTCGATTTCGCGGTTAAGATTACGTCGTCTCATGGGACAGTTCCGCCCCGGAGATGCAGTTTCGCCAGCACAATACACCCCGTTACAGGTATTTCACACACCCGATGGTAGACTGGTTTCGTGTTTCAATCAGCAGTCAAAGACAACGAGATTTACGATGTCGTGATCGTCGGATCAGGCGCAACCGGCGGAATCGCGGCATGGCAGCTGACCGCCGCCGGCCTTAACGTTTGTGTAGTCGAGGCCGGCCCGAAGATCAGCGACGCCGACTTCACCGAGCACGTTCTGCCCTATCAATTGAAGTACCGCGGAAATTCCGCGCCGTTCGTCGGCGGGATCCCCAAATCGCCCGAGTTGCTGCGGACGCGGCCCATCCAGGGCCTGGTCTACGCCTGCCGCGAGTCGAATTACAAATGGTGGGCGAACGACATCAAGAACCCTTACCAGACCCCCGAAGGTAAGCCCTTCCGCTGGATTCGCCAGCGCGCTCTTGGTGGGCGCTCTCTCTCTTGGGGCCGACAGTCCTACCGCATGGGCGACATCGACTTTAAATGCGCCGATCGCGATGGGCACGGCGAGAACTGGGGCATTGAGTACAAAGATCTCGCTCCCTACTATCGAAAAGTCGAACGCTACATCGGCCTGAGCGGCATTCGCGAGGGCTTGTCGCAACTTCCTGATAGTGAGTTCATGCCAGCGATGCCGTTTACGTGCGCCGAATCGATGTTCCGGGGTCGCTTGAAAGACCGCATGGGACGGGTTGCGACGATGGGCCGCTCGGCGATTATTACCAGGCCGCACAATGGCCGGCAGCCTTGCCACTACTGTGGCCCGTGCGAGCAAGGCTGCATTACACATTCGTACTACAACAGCCTCACGACGTCGCTGAAGACGGCGGTGGATACCGGCAAATGCACGATCGTGACTGACGCGGTCGTGGCGCACTTGACCAAGGATTCGCGCAGCGGGAAAGCGTCAGGCGTAGCTTATATCGACCGCAATACGCGCGCTTCGGGTGAGATTCGTGGCAAGGTTGTGATGCTGTGTGCGTCAACGCTTGAGTCCACGAGGTTGATGATGTTGTCGGCGGCGGAAGGGCTTGACTTCAACGCTAGCGGTGCTCTTGGACACTACTTGATGGATCACATTTACCAGGGCGGCGCGGCTGGCGAGATGCCTGAGATCGAGGCCAAGCCTTGGGTTGGCATGCCACGCCGTCCGAATGGAATGTACATTCCTCGCTTCCGAAACATCGATCAGTCGGAGACGAAAGGGATGATTCGCGGCTACGGCTACCAGGGTGGCAGCGCTCCCGCGTTTGATATGAGGGCCAAAGGCTTCGGCGCCGGCTACAAACAGGCCGTTCACGATGGAGCCAAGTGGCGCACTGGCTTCGGCGCTTGGTGTGAGTGCTTGCCTCGCTATGAAAACTACGTCGCACTCAACAAAGATCGACGCGATGCGTGGGGAATTCCGACGCTCGACATCCATTTCGACTGGAGTGAGAACGAGAAAGCGCTGTGGCAGGACGCGCGCCTGCAGGGCGCCGAAATGCTGGAAGCCACCGGCCACAAGAACGTCCGATTGACCGGCGCGCAGTCGGTCGGGGGGTTCTGCATTCACGAAGTGGGGACCGCCCGCATGGGTAAAGACCCCAAGAAGTCGGTGCTCAACACCCAAGCGCAATCGCATGCGATCGACAACGTGTTCGCGACAGACGGCGCTGCGTGGGCATCGATTGGCTGCCAGAACCCGACACTGACAATGATGGCGATTACGGCTCGCGCCGCGGAGTACGTGGCGGCAGAGGGCAAGACCGGTCGTTGGGGCTAATCGCCGCCTCGACCTGGTTGGAGAGAAGCTCGCTCTGGTTAGCCCTACCCCCGGACGCTCGGATCAATCCGGTGGGAACCTCGCGCTACCGTGACTCCGAACGTGGTCTTGTGGACGTGTCGTAAATGCGATGGTCGCAATCTTAGCCCGCATTTCTCACCACGTGGCGAGCGAAAGTGGGTGAGAGGCGCGTCAATACGAGGCGGGCGACGGTCGGCGCGCGGAGGCGTACTTGACAGTCCGTCGAGCACGACGATCGAGCGCAACGAAGTAGTGGCGCACCTGTCGCGTGCTTTCGCCGTCAGGTGGTGAGAAATGCGGGTTAGGGGCTGTGAAAACACCTCGATAGGCATTGTGGCTGTCCGAGGGTGCGACATGTCGCACCCCTACAGCACTGATGACAAGTAAGTTGCGCGTAGCGGGCTACGCCCGTTTCTCGAGTTTGTGGAGGTTTTTTACACCCTCGTACGATTTCGGCACGGTGGCGTCGATTCGACGAGTCATCCTCAATCGAGTGAAATTCGAGTTAGCGCCCCGAGATGCTCAGGTCGTCAATTTCGCTGCGGGCGCCTCGGGTCACAATAAAATTTCGTCCGGTGGTGTATACCCAGTGCGCCAAGTCTCGCAGCGGCTCCCAGCAGATAAACGCAAAGCGAATCACGAGGATCGAAACGATCAAGTTGCAGACCAAAGGAACCGATGAGGCCCCGTGGAATTCAGGAAACGAGCGCGACAGGCCGAGATCCAGAACAAAAGTCAAACCTAGCGCCACGATCACGACGAAGACTTCGGCCACCAGTCGAGTGAACAGCTCCTTCGGGGATTCGCGGAGGCGAGGCGTACTCCGCGGCTGCGGAATCCTCATGCGCGCCAAAGCCGAGACTTGGTCGCTCACGTGTTTTAGTATGATCTCGTGCCGGGCTAATTCCGATAGAACTGCGGAATCTGAATCGCTGCCTGGCTGAACGAGCCGAGGCCTGGACGACGACGATTCCTTCGGTCCAGTGCCCTCAGGGTCGATCAAAACGTCCCCGCCTATAACTGCCATGATGATACTCCTGAAACTGTAAGTATAGGGTCCACGCTACACCTCGCCTAGAGTAATGTCAATACGTTTATTAGGTGTAAGACCCTAGTACCATTCTGTTAAGTAATTTGAGATATGTTTATTTGAATCTTGGACTACTCGTCCAAGATTTTGATCGCGAACCATTTCACTACTGCCTCGTGAATCTAAGACGCTGAATCTTCTCAGTTTAGTAGACACGCTACGGTTGCCGGGACGCTGCGTTGATCCTCTGCCGTGGCCGCCGAGCGTGGGTCTAGCCTCGCCTGGGGCCGCCCGGACCGGACTAATTTTTTTGGGCGGCGACCGCTCTGGTTCACGAGTAGTTGAGCTACCAGTCGAGGGTCGCGCCGACTTCGAGTCCTCTACGTTGAGCCTCTCCGGCCGCCAATTCCAAAACGTACTGGGAGTGCTCGGCCGGGCTGTAGGTTGGACACTGACCGGGGTTCGTGGAGCCACAGGGGGGCGTGTTGGCGGAGATGAAGATGATGCTCCGGTTGGAGTCGGTCCAAATGATGTCTAGCGGAACCAAAGTGTTGAACATCCAAAAGCGGCGGGTCCCGGGAGATGTGTACCAGAACAGCATGCCGCGATCGGCATCGAGCTGGGATCGAAACATGAGGCCACGCTGTTGCTCGCGCCCGGTTACCGCGAGCTCGGCCTGGATGGTTGCTCCGTCGGGCAGCGCGACCGGTGTCGCCGCGAGGCGCGGCGGGCCGATGTCGAGGGCGCGAACAGACTCACGGTCGAGCAAGAACAGGCCCTGTTCGGGGCCGTCGGTCATAAATTGCATGTCGGCGGGCATCGAGCGTTGCACGGCGCCGACGGTGAACGACTGGCCGGGCAGATTGGCCATTACCCGTTCGGGGGTCAAGTTTGGACCGGAGCCGCGCCCTGAGCGGCAAATAAACAAGGGCGCGAAGGATTCACTCGACCAGCCGTACCACAGCAGTTCGTCGATACTCTCGGCACCCTCGGTGAGCTCGGGCGAGAGTGATCGGTCCTCGCCCGCTATATCGACCTGCCAACGGGCTGAAGGCGTAATCGACGCCTCGAAGGCTGGGAACCCGGTTCCGCCCGGGCCGGCTACTGTCAACGTGTTCGCGGCGCTGAGGCCTCCGGTCGCGGTAAGGGAGTACGTCTCACCGACTTTCGGCACCGGCCTCTCGACGCCTGAAAACGCAAGCGATGGACCGGCATCGAGGAATCCGCTGAAGTCTCCTTGAATAGACAGCGATGGATCGCGCGTTACGCACGATGGTTGATCGGAGACGGGCGGCAACAGACCTGGGTCGAGACGCCCTAACGGAAAATCCAGTGCCGAAAATGAGCGAGTCAGGCGTGTTATAAACGTCGCGAAGATTTCGGTCTGGACTGTTTTCGAATCGAGATTCGTGATTTCTCGAGCGCTGACTCGGCCTTGCGTCACGATTGCTTGCGCCGGCGAACTTTGCGAATTTCCGCTCAAGCATGACGGCTCCCCATTCTCCGCGACCGCAATCGTGGCCATGTTGCTGTGCATGACGCCCCCGACGGAAACTTGCACTGGCACGGCACATCCGGCCGGCGTATCGTCATTCAAGACGAGGTCGATCTGGTCGAGTCCGGCGCAACAACCGGAACGCCCGGCGTAGAGCACTTGACCGACACGCTGACTCCCGACCCAGACTGTGACGTCGGCCGATAGCCCGGCGATTGGCGGCAGGGAGCGATCGTCGGCCGTAGTCGGGCCCAAGCCGGTCAGCCAGATCGTGAGTCGATCTCGCGGCGCTAGCGGGCTATCGAGCGAGGTGCCGGCGAGTTGGCTGATCCCGAGGTGCTGAAACGAGAACAGGCCGGGCGCAGAGCGGACCACCTTGATGCGTAGCGGTGGGGAAGCTCCCCCCCGGCTACGGACGAGCAAGAAATGCGAGCCTATCGGTACCGCAGAAGGAATGATCAAGTTGATCTGCGAAGCCTCGACGTAAAGCAACGGGCAGGCGAGCTCGGAGCCGTCGGGCAAAATCACGCTGACCGTTGTACCTGCGATTTCCATCGGCAATGGCATGGCGATGGCGCTTTGGCCGCCTTGTGGTCCCAAATCTGCCCCAAACAGCGACACGATTCCACCTTGCGGCAGGGCGCCGCCAGGAACGGCTGGGGGAAGGTATGAGGCGGCGTTCACCGCACCGTTGGGGAAAACTACAGGAACCTGTCCGCATAACCCGAGCGCGCTTGCGCCAACCAAAAACAACCTACTGAATAGTTGGCTCTTTTGAAGGCGGCTTCGGGATCTTTTCCAAAAGTTCATACAGCAGTTCCCAGGTGTAGAGCCCGGTGGAATGCCCATCGCTCCAAAAAATTTGAATCGCATAGCGTCCTATGGGCTCGATCGATTTGGGGTAGACCAAAACAGGCAGCAAGCTCTCGGTGACTTTTCGGACACCGGTCAGCTCGTCTACGCAGTTTGCACAGGGGCACTGTCCGCGTAGAAATCTTGCTGGGTATACCGCTTGTTCGCCGCTGTTCCAGCGAATGTGAATGTCATGGTCGCCGTGACGGTTAATTTCAAGAGGGGATGGCGGATTGGTCGAAGCCATTGCGTCCTTACAGTGTAGTGCCCGAGGTGGCACGATCCATCACGGCGGCGCGCGTTGCCTGCAAGGTGTTTTCGAGAGACTCGCGGGGTAGCGAGCGTACGATTGGGCGAATGATCCAACCCAGACCTGTCGGAATGTCGCGGGTCAGTGAGATCGCGCGGCACTCGACGATTGTGCCTCCGGCAACCTGCGCGAACCGCCAGTAAACGTTCAACTTCCAGAGAAATCCGCTATCTTGGCCGACTGGTTTGGTCGACTCGTTGGCGCCGCCGGCATTTTCGACTTCTTGAATACGCGTGCTGCGCGAAATGCCGTACCAGCGCATGGCGCTGACGGATCTGTATTCCGCGCGGTGTTCGGTGTTGAGTACCGCGGTCAACACCTTCTTCTTTTTGAGCCTCAGAAAGACGTGGTACTTGGGCCCTAAGTGATCGAGTACTTTCGAATCGACCACTTCAGGCGAATAGGTTTTGGCGTGATTGGCGTAGTCGCTAACGACCTTAACGACCTGAGTCGCGGTCGCATTGGGAACGAACGCCGCGCCCCGCCAGTCGTGAATCAAGCCATTGCGGATGCTGACGTCACCCTTGTCGGCAAACGGTTCCACGATGACTCCCTCGCGGCGCAGGGTGACTTCGCGAGTGCCGGCCTCCTCGATCCACAAAAACTGCTTCTGCCCTCTGACGCGCGCGGCGAGCCCAGTTTCGACCTCACTGATGTATTTGTTGAAGTCCTCTTCCGCGGCGGCGGTTAGTTGCGCGGCTGGCGAGACCGAACAAACCAGCGCCAACCAAACTAAGATTCCCGTCACGCGCATCTCTGTCTAGAGTAGAAGACGCGCGCCGGGCTATGTCGGTTCTCGGCGACGCAATTGCCGCGCCACCGAGATCGATAACAGCGGAGCTCTATTTCGGAGGTTTACCGCCACCCTTACCTTTGCCACCGCCGCCGCCGCCACCGCCCCCGCCCCCGCCGCCGCATTTATTTGCGAAGGCGGCGCCGACCGTGTGATCGGCGAGATCTGGCAAGCTACAGGTACCCGCCGCATTGTTTTCCGGAGTGTTGCAATCTCCAGTCCAGGCACAGAATTTCTGCTTCTTGTGAGTGGTACTCGTCGTGAGATTGAGTCCGCCACCCCAGCTGGATTCCGGATAGGTGAACGAACAACTTCCGCTGCACTGCTCCGATGTCTCTTGAACCGTAATCGTGCCTACTCCGGTGACGGACAGCGACAGCGTCACGGACGGCTCTAAGATCGTCAATCCGGCGTTTGCAGAGTCCGACGAGGCGGGATCGCTATTTTTCTCAGCCGAAGCAGTTAGCGTATGCACGCCGTCAGCAGGGCTGCTTACGGGCGTCACGGTAACAGTTGCCGCCTGGCTGCCGCCGGGCGCGATCAATAGCGACGCGGGGGTAACCGAAGCGTTTAGAGCGGCAGAATTGGGGCCGCTGACTAAAGCCGAAAGATCAAACGTTTCCGACGTGCAAGTCGAACTGTCGTTGTTGTTCACCGTGACCGTGTAGTTTGCCGGGTCCGGTTCCGACACCGTCAGCGAAGTTGGGCTGATGGTTACCGTCGGGCTTTGTGGAGTACACGGCACCGCGCCGTACGTAATGTTGACGTTGAGCGCGGTATCGGAGGCGGAAACCGATTCGATCGTGAGGTTTGTGTGCGGATCGGTCCACGTTTGGCCGACCGCGAGGCCGCCGTCTCCGAAAGAGCTGGTGCCCGGGGTAAAGTCAAGCAGCCGAGTCTTGCCGCCAGTCGAATTCAAATGAATCAGGGCGTGGTTTGAAGCGTCGCCCTTGGCTGTCGCATATTGACCTAGTACTTATTTGCGTAAGTTATAATAATTATGAGATAAATCGCGAGGGGTGACGGTGGTCTTGGTCCACTGGAAGGGCGTGGCGTCGCGGTTGTAGGCCTGGACAAATTTGTCGATCGCTTCGCGTACCTGCCGGGGCGATGTGAAGCTGGCGCCTTGCAGCGCCCGGCGACTGAGAATGCTGAACCATACCTCGATCTGATTGAGCCAAGAGCTATAAGTTGGCGTGTAGTGAAAATGCACGTTCTTATGGCGTTGCAGCCAGCGGTCATGGCGGGGTTTGTGGGTGTTGAGATTGTCCAAGATGACGTGGATTTCGAAGCCGTCGTAGAGATCCGTCAACTGATTCATGAAGTCGAGAAACTCGCGCCGGCGGCGGCGCTGGTAATGGTCGGCGGTAATCCAACCGGTGGCCACCTCCAGAGCGGCGAACAGCGTTGTTGTGCCATGGCGTTTATAGCCGTGAGAGAAACCGGTCAAGGCCTTGCCGTTGGGCAGCCGCAGCCAACCTTGTGCCCGCTCGAGTGCTTGAATACTGGGTTTCTCATCGACCGCCAACACGACGGCGTTCTCCGGCGGGTCGAGATATAGAGCGACGACATCGGCGGCCTTGCGCGCAAATTCCGGGTCGGTCGAGATACACCAACTGCGTCGTCGCCGCAGCGAGATGCCCTGCCGCTTGAGTACCCGCCAGACTTGATGATCGCTGACGTCGCCCAGCGCCGCGGCCAGCAGCGTGCCCGTCCAGGTGGCGTGACCTTCCGGCGGGGGCTGATCGAGCATCGTCAAAATGCGCTTGCGGGTGGCCTCGTCGTAACGCGCCGGCTTGCCCGAGCGGGGCCGGTCGACGAGGCCCGCCAGCCGCTGCTCGGCAAAGCGCAGGCGCCACTTCGACACCCGCGACGGCGGTGTGTTGAGTTGCTGGGCGATGGCGCTGGTGGCAGCGCCGGCGGCAGCCAACAGCACGATCCGAGCTCGCTCGACCATGCGCCGTTCCGTCTTGTGAGCCTGGACCCAGTGACGCAACGTCTGCTCTTCTTCCGAACTCAACGTGATCGCGGTCGCGGGCCTGGGCATGCCCCAGTTTGTCATACTACGTAGTACTTGTGCAAGTAAGTACTAGGCGCCGCCGGAACTCGATCCAAAGGTCTTGGCTGGTGGCCCCGCGGTCAACCCGTAGTGCCGTGGTTCCGACCGACGTCGAGTAAGGTGCGATGTTAAACGAGCCGCCAGATGAAACTGTCTGCAGATTGGGGAGCCAGCCGAGAGCCACTTTGTGCTCGGAATCGTAGTGCCCGAGGTTCCAACTACCCATGGTCGAAAAGATTCCGCCGTATTCCGATAGCGTGCCGCTGTCTGACGGATCGCCCAATGCCTCGGTGCCGTAGTCTAGCGAAGAGGCATGATGTAAACCCAGGTTGTGACCCAATTCGTGAGTCGTGAGCTTGACGGCGCGATCTCGTGTATTCATCTGGTCATGACGCTGAATCGCCCAAGACACTCCGGGTGATCCGTCCGATGAGGAACGGCTGCAATCGAGGCTGGCTCTGCCGGCAAGGCCGCTACAATTGGCGTTGTTCGGGAAGACTACCAGGACTCGCTCATAGTCGTTGTAATTGATGTCCGCGTCGGCGGCAGCGATGGCCGCAGTCATTAAAGGACTAAAATCCGAGCTGTTACAGCTGTATCCCTGGCCCAGCGCATACCACTCGTCGGCGCCTGCCGGATAAACATCTCCGGTTGCCCAGGATTGACTGAAGGAATTTTCCAGCCAGAATTCGCTGACCGTATTTCCGGCTCAAAAAAACAATCGTCGATCGAGGCGTTTGCCAGGCTGGGTGATTCGCCTGGGAAGTTGACTTTGATAACCGCGACGCGCTGGTTGCCGAGATCGCTGCATGTCGCAGCGGCCGGCGCTGCTTCTTGGGCCGAGCTTGTCGCCATCGAATCGCCCACGATAATTCCGGCGGCTTCAACTGTGGAGCCGGGCTCGGGATTGTCGTCCGTCGCGAAGAATAGACCGATACGACGGTTGCCGATACGCAAGCCGCGCGTCTCGGTACCGGCGCCTAGCTGCGTGGAGTCGCCGATCTCGACTTCGTACGTCCCGGTTATGGAGCCGCGAGCCTCAAGCGATCCCGCGGAAGCCGGGAATGCGTCGGCAAGCTTTTCGAGTAGGTCGCTACTGAAGCCCGCGGCCAGAGCCGCTTCGGGGTCGCTTTCAATGAGCGCGGTGAGCAGTGCAGCTCGCGCTTCGATCACATTGACGGATTGGCGCCGAGCTTCGGCGGCCGCTTCCGGGCTCGCGCCCAATGTATTCGTATAGAGCTGGAGTAGCGCGTTGTTTAGTCCGTTTAGCTGGCCCTGCACGGATTGCGCGCTCGCCGGAACGGCGAAAAGAATGATTGCTAGCAAGCAAGCGTAAGTGCGATGCCCCCGTAGATTCTGCGGTTTCATGGATTCCTGTCCTTGGTTCAAAAAGTAGTGTTATTTGGGGGCTTGCTAAGGAGATTACTAGTGGTTACAGGCCTCTGAAAACGGGGCAAACTACTCCGTTTTACTGGGTAAAACCCCTTAAGGAATATGCCTAGGGGTCGTAAGGTGGGCGCGGCTATCGGTTTAGCGGCGCTCGGCGATCAGTAGTTGAGGGCGCCGAAGTATCGGCGAGCTTCAGCCATGACTTTTGGAGCCAAAATCAGGCTCGACGTCATCGTTGGGATCGCCATCATGGCGTACATTCCGTCGGTCATGCTGATGACGGAATCGATCGTGGTCACGGCGCCAAACACGATGGTTGCGACGTAGAAGTACTTGTACAGGTGCTTCCACTCGGCGCCCATGAGAAAACTTAGGGATTTCTCGCCGTAGTAGGTGAACGAGAACATCGTGCTGGTGGCGAAGAACAGAACACAGAGAACCAGGATGTAGGGCCCAATGCCTGGCAGGTTTTCTTCGAAGGCCATGGCGGTCAACGTCACGCCGTTGGCATCAGAGTTTTGCCATGCATCAGAGCTCAGAATGATCATCGCGGTAGCGGTGCAGACGATCAGTGTGTCGATTATCGGACCCAGCATCGCCACCAGACCTTCGCGCACCGGCTCGTTCGTTTTGGCTGCCCCGTGGGCGAGTGCCTCGGTGCCGATACCGGCCTCGTTCGAGAACGCGGAGCGCCGGATGCCCGTTACGATGACGCTGCCGAGCGCGCCACCAGCTACCGCATTTCCAGTAAATGCGTCGCTGAGTATCAGAGCGAAGTAAGACGGTATCTCGGAAAAGTTTAGGGCCAAGATCCAGCAGGCCGTTGCGACGTAGAGCGCGACCATCAGCGGTACGATCCGCGAAGTGACCGTTCCGATTCGGTGGATGCCGCCGATCACAACGAGCGAGACTGCAGCGGCGACCACGACGCCAATGCAAAAATTGAACCACCAGGCTTGTTCGGCGCTCGCCGCCCAACCATTGGGGACCAGGATGACATCGCGAACTACTTGCACGAGCTGATTCGTTTGGAAGACCGGCAACGGTCCAAACAGCGCGCAGAAGGCAAAGAGCATTGCTAAGGGCTTCCAGCGAGCGCCGAGACCGTTCATTACGGTGTACATCGGCCCGCCCTGCAGCTCACCGCGCGAGTCGGGCCCGCGATACATGATTGCCAGGGTGCAGGTGAAGAACTTGGTTGCAATGCCAAGAAACGCGCCGACCCACATCCAGAAAATTGCGCCGGGGCCGCCGGTGTGGATCGCTACTGCCACGCCGCCGATATTGCCGAGCCCGATGGTGCCGGCCAGCGCGCTCGACAGCGCTTGGAAATGTGTCAGCTCGCCGCGGTCACCGGGGTTGTCGTACTTGCCTCGCAGAATCTCAAAGGCATGACCGAAATAGCGGAACGGGAGAAAGCGTGAATAGACGAAGAAAAACGCTCCTCCGCCGAGTAGCAAGATGAGCAGCCAAGGTCCCCAGGCATAGTCGGCGAAGGCGACCATGATTCGCTCGAACTGCTGCATGATCCCTGAGGATAGAGCATCGCGGAAACGCGAAGGATAGAATGGTCGGACGCGAATGGACATCCACGATTTCAACTATCCTCTGCTGATCATTGCCGAGGACAATCCGTACCCGACCTACAAGTGGATGCGCGACGAAGACCCGGCGCACTACTCGGAAACGGAAGACTTTTGGGTGCTCTCTCGCTATGAGGATGTGTCCGCTGCGTTTAAGAACTGGAGACAATGGTCATCGCAACGTCGCGGGAATCTACTCAACGACATACCGGAACGTGTCGGGAAAACTTTGGGTACTACGGACCCTCCGGCGCACACACATGCTCGCGGCCTGGTCGACCAAGCGTTCACGCCGCGGACGGTCGATGATCTCAAACCGAAAATTCAGGCGCTGGCGGAAACCCTAGCTCGAGCAGCTCGCGAACGTGGAGACATCGAGTTCGTCGCCGATATCTCCGCGGCATGCAACGCTGCAATTTTGGGGTCGATGTTCGGTGTGCCCGATGAGGACTTTATTCGTCTGCGCCACTGGCTCGATGATTTTTTTCTCCGCGAGGAGCCTCGCGACGGCCATGAGGCGAAACAAGTCGTCGCCATGCGCCACCTTCGCGAGTACCTGGGGGAGTTGGCCGCGCGCCGGATTGCCGATCCGGGCGATGATTTGATGACCGCGATGCTGCTGGCGGAAAAGGGCGGCAAGCGCTTGTCGGAAGAGCAAGTTGTCGTAACAACGATGACTTTTCTTACCGCTGGATTCGAGTCGACGAACAACCTGTTTACGAATCTGACATACGCTCTGGGGCGATTCCCCGAGCTGTTTCGAGAGCTCAAGGCCAGTGCAGATTTGATTCCGGCATTCGTCGAAGAAGGCATGCGTTGGGACGCGCCCGCGCAGGGGTTTGTTCGCTCGCCAACGGCCGATATCGAGCTGCATGGAAAGACGATCGCGAGGGGCGCGCAGGTGCTACTGCATATTGGGTCGGCGAACCGTGACGAGCGTAGTATCGACAACCCGGACGAGTTTGACATCCATCGCCCCAAGCAGCGCCACCTCGGCATGGGGCAGGGTGTACATTTCTGTGTCGGCGCGGCGTTGGGGCGCGCGATGGCGCAGTTAATTTTTAGCGCGATGCTCGACGTGGCGACTCGTTGGGAAGTCGATCGGGGTCAGGCTGAACGCGTACGCACTCCGAATTTCCGGGGGTTTTCGAAGCTGCCTTTGACGATTGGTTGAGTTCGCGGTTTGTCGGGTTAGGTTCGTAGTTCCGTACAGTTTTACCCACCCGCGCCAGGTGACGTGCGCGAACGATTCACGCCACGGGATACTAGACGGTAATATACTTTATCGTCTAGTAAATCAAGATCACAGAACGCTCCGTGAAGTCTGTCACTTGCACCCCTTTTTGTCCCTCTTCGTCGTGGAGAGACAGCCTCCTTGACCAACAACAATTTGGGAGGATGGGCGAGGACCGCGCTGAAGACTGCGTTAGCGAATCTCTCCTAGCTTCCACTGTGCGTTGTCGACCTCGCATTCTCTGGCTTGTACAACGCCGGCACCGTTCTCTACCGAGCGATTCGCGACATGCAGACACTGGTCGCTATGCCTGGCCACAATATAGTTGTAGCGGCGATTGCTGGTTGGCTCGATAATCCACTGAGAGCAAGTGATCTCACAGTCCGTCGCTTGTACAACGTTATCACCGTGCTCTTGCCCAAAACCAACGACGTTTAGGCACTTACGGCTGTTCTTGTTCCTAATGGTAAAGAACGGTAGCTTCGTAGCCGAGCGCGGGGATGTGATCTTCTCAAGCACCCACATAGAGGAACTGATATTGCAGTCTTCGGCTTGTACAACGTTGGCACCGTTCTCTTGGGCGGAATTGAGGACGTTTAGGCACTGGTCGCTGTGCCGGGCTTTGATCAAATAATCGCCATCCTCAGGTAGCGCTTGAGCTCCGAGCGGCGCACTCATGCAAACGAAAACTGCGATACCGAGATATCCGGTGTGCTGAGCGAGTTTATAGATCCATGCCATCAAGATGTCGCCTCCTTCTTTTGTTTGCGGTCCTGACACTTCAACCTGGGATAGGCTATCCCGGCCATGATGGCCAGGATTCCGTTTTGGCCCTCCTGCCAGCAACCCTTCCGCACCCATTCTGTTGCAGCGAACCCCTGCAGGCGTCCTTTCCTGCCTGGACCGGATTACTTGCGACAAAGGCGTTTCCCACTTGTGAACCCATCAGCCAGATCAGTCGCCAGTTTCCGATCTCTGGTGCAACAGAACTACCCAAAGTGTTGCACCGGTAGCGCACCGCCAAAGACGGCGGCCAGCGGTCCCTGGCTTCAACCCTCCCACGGGTTGACGATCTCGATGCCGAGATTCTCGTAGTGCCGCACGTTGTGCGTCACCAGTTCCAGATCGTGCACTTGTGCTGTCGCTGCGATCAGGGAGTCAAGTGCAGCGAGCGTACGCCCGGTCTTGCTGTGTTTCGCCTGCGTTCTGGCCCACGTAGAGATCGGTGACAGCCACCTAACTGTGGTTAGAGATCGGTGAAGAGATCGGTGACAAGAGATCGGTGACAGAGATCGGTGACAGCCACCTAACTGTGGTAATCTGACCGCACCTATCTATGGCACGCGCAGCCCGGGTGGTCGCGGAGGGCGTTCCGCATCACATCACCCAGAGGGGCAACAACCGCCAGAATGTCTTCCTGCTAGACGAAGATCGGCGATTCTACTTCGAAGCTTTGCGAGCGAAATCCCGCCAGTACGGCCTGACGATCCTGGGCTACTGTCTAATGACGAATCACGTCCACCTGATCGCGATTCCGAAGCAGCCGCACTCACTGGCCGAGGCGATCGGGCAGGCCCACTGGCGCTACACGATGCACTTCAATAAGAGCAATGCCCGGCAGGGACACTTGTGGCAGAACCGCTTTTATTCGTGTCCTTTAGGGCCGTCGCACTTGGTCGCGGCACTAGCCTACGTCGATCTGAATCCGGTGCGCGCGGCGATCGTCGGGACGGCGACTCGCTACCTGTGGTCGAGTGCGGCGGCGCACTGCGGGAACGCTGTCGACGATCGCCTGATTGACCCGTGGGCGTGGGACAAAGAGGGCTTGGCGGCGGATTGGGAAGGGCGATTGCGGACGGAATCTGGCGGACATTGCGACGACGAGCTGAGGCGAGCGACGTACTCGGGTCTGCCGTTCGGAAGTGAGGAGTTTGTCGACGAGATGGAGGTTCGACTTGGCCGCGGGCTGCGTCCGAAGCCGCCCGGACCGACGCCGAAGGTGAAAAATGCCGCTATTGGGTAGAGCTGAGATGAGTTCGGTGGCTGTCACCGATCTTGCGGACCGACGCCGAAGGTGAAAAATGCCGCTATCGGGTAGAGCTGAGATGAGTTCGGTGGCTGTCACCGATCTTGACCGATCTTGTCACCGGGTAGAGCTGAGATGAGTTTGGTGGCTGTCACCGATCTTGTCACCGATCTTCCGTCACCGATCTTCCTCACCGATCTTCCGTCACCGATCTTCCACCGATCTTCGAGGGTTCGTCAGGGTGTAGAGACTACGAGATTGCATGTGCCAGTCCCGGCCCGGGAGTCCTTCTTGTTTCGTTTGGCGTTTCGGAGTCGCGCCGACGTACACACGTGGCAGGGGGGACCGCACCGCACGGCGGCGCGGCTCGGTACAGCGAAAGGTTTCCTCCAACAAGCAGTCCGCGATGGCGGCTCGAAAAATCGAGTTTCGGGTCAGCGCGGCCAACGGTGCGGGCCGGATCGTTCGTGGTGGAAAATCGCTGTCTCATCGGCATGGTAGGGACAGGCAACACGAGGGTTCGTCAGGGTGTAGAGACTACGAGATTGCATGTGCCAGTCCCGGCCCGGAGGGTCCGTCTACTTTCGTTGGGCGTTTCGGAGCTGCGCCGGCGTGACACGTCGCAGGGCGGACCGCACCGCACGGCGGCGCGGCTCGGTACCGCGGCGGGTTTCCTCCAACAAGCAGCCCGCGTTGGCGGCTCGAAAATCGAGTTTCGGGTCAGCGCGGCTAGCGGTGTGGGCCGGATCGTTCGTGGTGGAAAATCGCTGTCTCATCGGCATGGTAGGGACAGGAAGGTGTGGAAGAATGCGGTTTTCGAGGTGCGGGTGGGATGTATTGGCGCTCAGGGCTGGTTTGGAGTCGGTCGGGTCGATTGTTTGGGAATCGGTTGAAGGCGCCCGAAATTGGCCGGATGGGCCGTTGTGGCGGCTTGGGGGCTCTGATCGGCCGGTTGGGCGGCCTTCCGGGGCTCGATTAGCCCGACGGGATCAGTTCCGGCGCCAGCTTGAACAGGCGTTGCAGGTTGAACGCCAGCGCCGCCCAGTGAGCCTCGCAATTGACCTTGGCCAGGCCCCTGGTCGAGAAGCGTCGCAACTTGAATTTCGTCTTGATCCAGGCATTCGGGAACTCGATTAACGGCGCACGCTGCTTGTAAATCGCCCTCGCCTTTTCCGTCTCCATCTTGGCATCAAAGCGCCGCACCGCCTCGTCATACTCTTGAATCGACACGCTTCGCCCAGCGCGTTTCAGCTTTAAATCCGGACAGCACAACTGCTGTACCGGACACTCCCGACAGTCCTGCACGCGCGCCCGATACATGCGGATCGTGCGCCCCTTCGGATGTTGCGTTGCGTTGCGCGACAGACGCTTGCCTTGCGGGCAAACCAACTCGTCCGCCGCCTCTTCCCAAACGAACTTGTCGGCAAAGTAGTCTGCGTGCCGGCGCCTCCCAAGACCCGTCGGCTTGGCGCTTCTGCCCGTCCAAGTGCTCGCGCGCCAGCTGGAGATACTCCTCAATCTTGTCTTTTTGGCGAAAGCTTTTCTTGTTGACATCGGCGCGAATCTCGGTGCCGTCCACGGCCACGCGTTGGAGTGTGACCAAGCGCTTTTTCATCATCAGCGCGAGCACGTCCTCGAAGAGCACGCGCAGCGCCTGGCCGTGAGAGACGCGGAAATCCGACAGCGTGTGATGGTTGATTGCTGCGAGTCCGGTGAGCCAACGCAGGGCGGGTTCATAGTCCATTTGGCGCTCGATCTCGCGGGCCGAATGGAGGCCGCGAGTGAAGGCGTAGAGCCAGAGAGAAATGAGCACTTGGGGCGAGTGGGAGGGGCGTCCGGCGACGCCCACGACGGCGCGGATGTCGCGCTCGAAGCTGCCCAGATCGAGCGACGAGATGAGGCGCCAGATGCGCCGGGCGACATGGTTGTCGGCGATCAGACGGTCGACATCGAGCGGCAGCAGACGGACTTGAGAACGGTCGATCGGGACATCGCGCGGGGCGCCCTTGTCGGACATGACCTATTATACCAAAGTAGTTTACTGACCAGAGCCTATCCGGCCACTATTTTTTCACACCTTCCAGGCTCCTACTCGATCAAGTATGGGGAATAACTTGCCGGAAATGATGGGCCGCTGTCACGCGATCACCCAGTGTTGACCTGCCAAGGGGACCCGAAATAGCGGTCGTTCGATGCCGAGAACTCCGACAAGTGAGGGGGGCATCCAAACAAAAGCCAGCATCGAATGCTTATTTGCCAGGGATGCGACCGCCCCTCCTCTGCCGAGTAAAACAGACGCGGATCCTAAACAATCCCGATTCGGTCTTGTCTATCGCGAACCAGCCTTTCGAACACGAACGACGATTATATTGCTGATCCTTAATGTTTCAACTGTAACGCGCTGCCCAGCGTCATTCGAACATTCTCAGGAAGTTTCTCAATTATCGAATCCAACTCGCCGATTAGATCCATGAGGGCTGGCGTTCGTCCCGTCTTAGCATTTTCTTCCAATTTAGTAGCCAACCGATTAGCAAACTCGCTCGCATACAGGTTTCTTAATCGGGCGTTGGAGAAAAGCGCGTCGGTTCCGACATGCGCTTCACCTTGTCGAAGTAGGGAGACTTTCGGCGAAACCTCACTCAAGTCCGAACTGCCCTCAATTCGACATTCATTCCGAATCGAAGCGATATAGTTTTGCCATTCAACTTCAGAGCCTAGATCGGAGAACCCTCTGAGAATTGTGTAAGCAGCTTCGGTTCGAGTTGCCAAGGGCAGGCGCTCTAGCATCTTCACGAAGTCATCCAACGCGCAATTAGGACAAATGTCAGTAGTAGATGAATCCCTGGCGGAACGTTCCACGCGACCGACTTCGTGTTTCGGCTCAAGACCCGCCGCGAGCATCCTGGGGTGATCGGCACTGGCAACGTCCATCGTCATCGCGGGGCACTGCATCGAAGGTCCATCAGAGGGGCTGCAGTGTCTACGAACTCCGTCGGTCGAGATGCGACCGGCAAGATCGGCTAACGCGGATTTAGTGTGAAAGTTCATTCGGAACACTTGACCCAGTGTTAGGTCAATTCCAGGCCACTTAAGGTTCATTAAGTTGTTCCATCCAAACTCCTGACGTCCCGTTGTGTCCGCCTTGTCCCCACTTAACCCAAATACGTGCGCCAACTCGTGGGCCAGGATTAATTCATGCTCGTTAGCGCTCAGATACAGTATTCGTTCTGCTGGCTCAAATGCCTGGTCGATTCCCGAGGGATTAAGAGCTTGGCCTATAGGTCCCGATAGGTCGTAGACGTTGATCGCATCCGGGGCGTACCAGCGAGAGGATTTTAATGTCCGTAACTCATCTTCGCCCGCTCGAGCCTTCGCTATCATTGCCATCGCATCGGACGGCGGACACTCGGCGGACTGCTCATTGTTACAAACGCTCCATCTTAGCTGAACCCCCACGCGGTGCTTTCTGAAACTACAGTTCGAAAGAGCGATTTCGTCCTTCAGAAACTTAATCCTGGTGCTTCGCTCTTCGTGAGTCAACATCTCTGGCATCCAAACTTGAATCCCCACTGGTATCGGTGGACTCAGAAAAATCTCAACCTTGTCACCCGGTTCGGGAGCAAGCTCCGATTGCATGTCGATTCGATGAGCGGCGTGACTTTTCGAGAACACTACTGCTTCGCTGACTTGCGGCTCCTGAAGCGGGCCGAAGTTCTCCGTGCTGACTGAATTTGACGCACGGGGATTGGGAGACCTAGCGGTAAACAATCGATCGTTTGCTAGGTTGTACTCGGCGCTTCCGTCGATGAGGATCAGCGGGCTTTCGATGGGCACAGCTGCTGAAACTGAGATAGAATCGCCATCTTGAAACTTCTGTCCTAGAGCGCAGTGCTTGGCAAAATATTGAATGGTTGACCTCCGAAGGTCTTCCTCGTCTGCATCACGTTTGTATTTACCCCGCTGGGTTATCACTAACTGTCCATTTCCACGATTCTTAATTTTTCGAAAAACTATCTTCGCAGCTACGATCGAATCGAGGCTGTCAATGTCAATATGATTCGCCTTGCAGCGGCGTTCGAGCCGCAGAACCGCTGTCGTGTTTCCCGTCACTCGAATCGTGCTTTTATTGCGCCATTCGCCGCCAGAATCGAGAGTGCCAAACTCCCGAATAGGGTAGGTAAAACGCAGAAGAACGTCGGGTGTATTATTTGAAACTATTGTCCACGTAATCGGTTCGTCACAAGTATCGGTCCCGACACTTGCAGCGACCATATATCGATTTTTCACGGTGGCGACAAACTCCTCTGTTCGTTCCACGCACACTTCGTGACTGAATATCCGGTGGTCAATCGCCGCCCCAGACGATTGCGACGATATTGCAACAAAAAACGCTGCCAGAAGTCTTATTCGAACGGCTAGCACTCTATTTCCATATCGGGATCACCAAGATTCCCGCATCGCTCAGGTTCGGTCACGAATTCTACGCTGATTCGATGACGCGCCTCGGCAGGCCTGGTGAAGTCACACCCTCCGTCGCGCTCGTTGATTTGCCCTTCCACTATCGATGTGTTGGTGGGCGCGCCCCGAGTCAGTACAAATGTGGGGCCATCCGTAAAAACGCCGTTGGGAGCTGTTACTGTTGCGGTCCCTGACGTGTTAGCCCCGGCTATGAGATGCAACTGCACATTCCGATCGACGCGGCCGGTGCAATTCTGTCCCTTCTGGGTTAACGTAAGACACTCCGTATCATCGTCGCGCTTCATCAGAGTGAATTTGACAATAGCTGGCATATGGTCCTTCCTGCTTAGTTCGCTTGTTTGATGGTCGGCTCTAATATTGAGTCGAAACTAAGTTACGATATCTTGAATCCTTTACAAGATCCTCGAAAGTATTGCTATTACTGACAATCGCCGCGTCCAATCCGTGAAGTAAAGCCTTTTCAATCCACTTCAAGGCAAGACTGCGGTGACCGAGGTCTTCCGCGGTCGATGCGATTCTTAGGAGGGTCCTAGGGTCGGCGCTCTTGGAGGAGATTGCCTTGTCTAGCCAATCCTCTGCAGGCTTGGTGTCCCCCATGAGAGCGGCATATTTCGCGGCGTAGCTATATATATCGGATCGCTCGGGATTTATCTTTCTCGCATCTTCAATCAGATCCAGTGCTTGCTGGAAACTCTCCCTTGCCTCTGCGTCTCTACCAACTCGACCGTAGGTAATGCCCAGATTTCCCCATGTTCTGAAATCGTTCGAATCGAGTTTGATCGCCCTCTCGAGTATCGGGACGGCTTCATCGAATAGCCGCTCTTCGACGAGGAGGTTCGCCAAGTTCGACAGCGCGGCCCGACGTGGTTCGATTGCGATCGCTTGTTGCCATGCCTGCCGGGCTTGATCGTTCCGCCCTAGATAGTAGTACGCTGTGCCAAGATTCGTAAAGCCCTGCGCATTGTCTGGCGACAATGCGGTAAGGCTCTCTAATGCTACGGCTGATTTGTCGTACTCTCCGTGTGCGAAGTAGTGGAGACCGATCTGTTTATGCAACCGCCAGTCGAATGGCACCGTTGAGAGAGCTCTTTGATATGTTGCCTCCGCTGCGGTTTTTTGGCCGATCTTGTTTAACGCCTTTCCTAACCCAATGAGTGACTCAGCCCGGTTCGGCTCAGCTTCCAGTGCAAGTTTAAAGTCGCTAATTGATGTGGTGTACTGGCCTCCACTGTAGCGAATGCTTCCTCGAGTACGAAGTGCTCGAGCTGACGAGGGGGCTAGTTTTAATGCAAACTCTACCTTTTCGGTCGCGTTATTAAGCCATACGGCTTCCTTGGTGCGCTCGAACTTGTACCAATACGCTTCCGCGAGACCGGCATGAGCTGGCGAGTAATCCGGGTCCAACTCCAGCGCGCGCTCGAATACTGTGATCGCGCTATCGATGTTCTCCATCTTGTCATTGCGTTGGAGATAGCCATTGCCGACCAAATAGAATCCGTGCGCTCCGGGCTTCGGTACCGGCTGCTCGTCAACCCGATCTGGGCGTGATTCGAGGTCTAGCATCACGGCCAGCCGTGCCAGCGTGTTGTCCTGCAGGCTCCAGGTGTTGTCGGCCGGGCCCTCGAATCGGTATGTATCGACCTGGCGCATTTCCGCTGTGTCGATCAGCTTCATTAGGAGACGGCGGCGTCCGTTGTCTTCGTAGATCGAACCTTCGACCGCGTAGTCAGCGTCAAACGCCTCTCGTGCCTCGCCCGCCGTCGAAATTTCTCGTCGGCTGACTTCGCTTGTGGGGACAACGGCCAGATCGTGCTCGCCCTGATATTGCGATAGTCCGCTGGTCAGGCTATCGATCAAGCCCGCGCTGAACGCTTCGAGATCAGCGCTTTCGCCATGCGTTTGGAAGGGTAAGACCACGATGTTCTTGACTACAGCGGCGGGCGAGGTTTCTCCGCCGTCACCCTTAAAGCGCGAACCGTACACTAAAAGGGCCGCCAAGGCCAAAAAAAGTGCGACCGCAACCGCATAGCGGTAGGCTCCGCCTGGGGTTATCTTCGCCGGCTGACTGTCGAGGGCGCCCACGATCGTCCGAAGCGCCAACTCCGTCTCGCCGCCGATCACGCTCGATAATTGCCCGGGAGTCGGCCGCTTAGCCGGTTCAATCTGAATAGAAGCCAGCAACCCGGATCGCCAACGATCCGGCAGCTCGATCGCGTATTTCGCTGGGTCGGTCATCGACCCGCTGGTCTTCGCATGCGCCACTTCCAGCGCCGTCTCCCCCGAAAACGGTTTGCGACCGGTGACCATCTCATAAGCGATCACCCCGAGCGCATACACATCAGCCTTCGCAGTAACTTCCGCCCCAGCCAACTGCTCAGGCGCCATGTAGTCGGGAACTCCGAGCACCTGCCCGGTAACCGTCATCGAGTGAACGCCGCTCTCCTGAATCTGCGGCCGGGCCAGTCCAAAATCCGTGACGACCACGCGATCGCCGTCCAGCATTACGTTTTTCGGCGTAAAGTCGCGATGAACAATTCCTTTCTCGTGAATCGCGCCTAGCGAGTCGCACATCTGGCGCACGATCGGACCAGCTTCGTCCGTTGAGATCTTGCCGCGCCTCTTGATGAACTCGGCAACCGTTTCGCCTTTTAAAAGTTCCATCGAGAGGAATAGCACCTCGTTGCCGTCCTCACCCAGATGCCGGTGAACATCGTAAATCCGGCAAACATTCGGGTGTGTAACCGCCAGTGCCATCCGAATCTCGCGCATGAAGCGCCTGAGACTCAGCGCATCACCGACAAATTCCGAACGCACCGTTTTCAGCGCCACCGACCGTCCGAGGTCCGGATCATACGCCTCATAAACCTCGCCCATACCGCCCCGGCCGATATAGCGGACCACGCGAAATCGCTCAGCGAGAGTCTGCCCCTCGTCAAACGCATGCTTCTGGATCAATGGCCGGTCAAGCTCATCAGCCCCGTCCGCACTGCCTAAAAAGTCGCCGACTAAATTACCGTCTATGAGGAAATCTTCACAGTCCGCAGCGACCAGCAATCGCTCGACCGCGTCGCGCAGCTCAATGTCTTGGCCGCAACGCATCTCAAGAAGCGCGCCACGCTCGTCAACCGAAGCGTCGACGACCTCGTCGAATATTTTGCGGACGTACTCCCAAGAACCCATCGGATTACACACTGCGTGTTAGCCGTTAGCTGCAACAGGTGCTTATGGGTTACGAGTATAACCCAACTTCACTGATTGTTAACTGTAAATTTTTGTCACTGCCCATTCAGGCTCGAGAATCCAGGAGATTTATCCGCGATCGTGCCTGATAGCGCGCGGACGACCGCTAAACTCCAGCTCACGTATTAAAATGCGTGCAAAGGCTCTCAGCGCGTAAGGACAAGGGCCCCGCCCGGCGTTCATCCGGCGACGGAGACGGCGTTTTCTTCACGCTCTAGCTCAGGCGCCGGCTGAGATTCCCGTAGCCCGTCCACCATCCTCACCGAGACCAGCTTTGACACGCCGGGCTCGCTCATCGTCACGCCATAGAGGCTTTCGGCCACTTCCATCGTCGTCTTCGAGTGCGTAATTATGATGAATTGCGTCTGGTCGCTCATTTCCTGCAAAAGCCGCCGGAAACGAATGTTATTCGCCTCATCCAACGGCGCATCAACTTCGTCTAGCACGCAAAACGGACTCGGCTTGTACTCGAACGTCGCCATCAGCAAAGCTAGCGCCGCCAGCGACTTTTCGCCACCTGAGAGCAGCGCAATGTTCTGCAGCCGTTTGCCTGGAGGCTGAGCAACAATATCAATACCCGACTCGTCGATATTTTCCGCGTCAGTCAAACGCATTTCGCCTACACCGCCGCCAAAAAGAATAGAGAACTTCTTGCCGAAGTTTTCGTTCACGCCTCGAAATGCTTTGTCAAATTTTTCACGTGAGGCGAAATCAATTTCTTTGATGGTGGCCTGCGTATCCTCGATCGACTGCAACAGATCTTGGTGGTGCGTTTCGAGGAACGTCTGACGTTGCCGTACCTCTTCGTATTCCTCAACCGCCAGCACGTTGACCGCGCCCAAACGCTCGATCTTTTCCTTCAGTTCGTGGTACTGTTCCTCGGCCTCGCGCAGGTCCTCTGGCGTCAGACCCTCAGGAGCTAACTTGGCGACCTCATCCACGGGCTTATTGAGTTCGGCTTGGCACGTCTCGCTCAGATGCTTCAGGTCTGAGCGAACCTGCACCAATTCCAGTTCTTTGCTTGAACGCTCGCGCCGCAGTAGCTCAACCGCCTCGCGCTGCTCTTTGACCTCACCGACAAGAGCCACAGTGCGTCCTCGAGACGCCTCTAAATTTCGAGATGTCTCGCCGACAATCCGCTGCAACTGCTCGCGGCGGGCTGTTCCGGAATCGACTTGACCAGTCAGCTTATCGTTGTCGGCGAGCAGTCGAGCGCTCTCTTCATCCCAGAGGGATATTTGCTGACCCACTTGCGTTTTTCGTTGCCGCTGCTCATCAACTGCTTGTCGCGCGCGTGCTAGCGCGGCCAGAGCGGCGCGGCGCCGCTCTTCGAGCGCGGCCACTTCGGTGCGCAACCCGGTCTGCTGCTCGTTCAGCGCCGCGAGCCGCTCGCGCCGCTGTCGCGTGAGTTCAACCAATTCCGCCACGCGAGCATCTAGTTCCAGCCGTTCCTTGTCACGCTGTTCGATCGCCGCGGTCTGCTCCTCGTGTTGAGCCTTTACACGAGCCGTCTCACTTCTCAGTCGCTCAATTTCCTGAACCGCTGCCGTCCGTGTCTTCTCTACCCGCTGGATCTGTTCTTTCGTCTGGCGCAACTCATGCTCGCCCGCTAGCGCGGTCTTTTCGAGGGTCTGCAACTCGGCTCGAACGGTCTCGAGGCGCTCTGTCTTCGATGTGATCTCTTGCTCGGCCTGCGCTGCTGCTCGCGATGCGCCGTCGAAACGCTGCTCCACCTCGACAATTTTCGGCACCAGCTCACGCAGTTCGCGCTTCAACACCAACGGGCCTGCCGAACCCTTCTTCCCACCACTCAATGTATAGCCGCGATAGCAGGTCCCATCCGGCATGAGGAAATAGCGGTCTGGATACCGAACCGCCAGACCGCGCGCGACCTGAGCATCGTCGACCAAGTAACAGCAGCGCAACTTCGGCAACAGCGTCGAAGCCGATGCTGCAAGGCCGTTAGTTAAACGGACGTGGTCCGACAGCCGCCCCAAAACTCCTGTTTCCGGTCCCAAAGCTGGAGTTTCCGCCGGTATCGGCGATTCCGGGTGGACCAGAAACGTCGCGTGACCCTCAAGGTCGCTCCGCATCAACTGCACACCGGCGGCCGCTTCGCTCCAGTCGCTCACAACCACATATTCAAGTTCTTCGCGCAGGAATCCCTCGGCCGCACGCTCGTAGTCGGCATCGACTTCGATATAGTCCGCTAAAATTCCAATCGGCTTGAATCCGTCAACCGGCTGCCGCTCGACTGCCTCGAAAATCCCCTTGACCGACTCGGTGGTATAGGCCCGATGCGAAAGAATCTCGCTGAGCGATTCGCGCCGAGCGGTCAGTCGCGAAACATCGCCACGAAGCAGATTCGAATCCGCCAGATGTTGCTTGTGTTGCTGCTTGAGTGTTTGGATGGCCGCTTGAATTTCGTTGCGCTCGCGGGTTGTCTGCTCAATCCGAGTTTGCTCCGCATCGACTCGCTCGATAAGTTGCTTGTGACGTTCACCGTACTGCTGTAACTCCTCGCCCGCGCCGGCTTCTTGCTGCCGCGCCTGTTCAGCTAGCCGGTCGTTGCCGGCCATGAACTCTTCGAGTTTCCCAACGCGACTCCGAGCGCCGGCGACTTCATTGAGAAGAGTCAGCGTCTTCGCACGGCAGGTTTCTTCTTCCGCCTGCAACGCTTGCAATCCCTGTTGTTCGCTCGCAATCTCCGCATTCTTCTCCTGCAACCATTGATTGAGTTCAGACGAAGCCGTCGCGGCAACCCCAACGGCCTGTTCGCCCTCGCCAAGCTCGGCGGTCATGCTCGCAAGGCGAGTCACGATGCCGGCGATATCGATTTCCGCCTGTTCCTTGCGAGCCGTGTTCTCGGTTGCCGTGCGCGCCTGCTGGTCGATGCGGGCCTTCAGACGCTCCACATCAACCGTCAACCGTGAAAGCTCGTCACGGGACTTATCAAGCTCAGCCTCCCAGCGCTGCTCATTGCCGCGCTTGTCGGCCAGCTCCTGCTCCATCGACTCGGCCTTGGCGTAGCGCTCTTCGAACGCTTTCTCGGCAGCTTCCACATCGGTCGTTAGGCGCCGGCGATCGGTATCCATTCGACGAAAACGGCTAGCCAATAGGCGCGATAGCGCCTCGCCGAGCAATCCGCGATACTCTTCAAAACGCTCAGCCTTTGCAGCCTGACGCTTCAGCGAATTCGCCTGCCGAACAATCTCTTGAAGAATGTCGTTGACGCGGTGGAGATTCTGCTTGGCGTTCTCGAGCTTCAGCTCAGCCAGCCTCTTCCTGGACTTGAATTTCGTAACCCCGGCAGCTTCTTCAATAAACGCGCGCCGATCCAGTGGACGCGTGCTCAGTATCTGCTCAATGCGTCCCTGCTCGATAATCGCATAGTGGTTCGGCCCCAGCCCCGTCCCCATGAAAAGGTCGTGGACATCGCGCAGCCGAACCGTCTTGCCGTTAATGATATAGCGGCTCTCGCCACTTCGAAACAGCTTGCGACTCACCGTAATCTCGCCCGAGCGCTTACCCTGGGGGATTGGCGCGCCCATGGGACGGTTTTTGGCGATCTCTTCGAGATACGAGTCAGGGTCAAGCAGCGTCAGCGTGACGGTAGACAATCCCGATGGCTTTCGGCTCCGCGATCCGTTAAAGATCACGTCGTCCATGCGTTGGCCACGCAGCGATTTCGCCGACTGCTCACCGAGCACCCAGCTAATCGCGTCACTGATGTTTGATTTGCCGCAGCCGTTCGGTCCGACGACCGATGCGATTCCGTTTCCGGTGAACCGCAACTCCTCGCGGTCACAAAACGATTTAAAGCCGAGTAACTCGACTTTCTTGAGCTTTAGCAATGACGCCTACCCCGCATTCACCTATCAGACACACAAACGCCCGGCGATGGGGTACGGGTTGGGCTGGAAGGACTTTCAACCAGGGCTTGCGCCGCGATCTAGCACCCCATCTGCGGGCGTAGTGTCATTGCTAGACTAGCGCAACTAGTGGAACATTGCAACAACATTTTGTGGTATTTTTTGGGACACACACTAGATGTAGGTGCCAAGTTCCACATATGTAGTTTATTATCAGTCAGTTAAAATAGGATCTTCGAGCAAAACTTCATGCGAAACTTTTTTGCGATTGCGCTTCTAACCCTCTTGACTGCGGCCTGTGGGCGCCTAACGGAGGCTCCACGGGTGCCCGCCGAGCCCCACGAGTACCTCTCGAACCTCCGCCAACTGACCTTCGGCGGACAAAATGCTGAGGCCTACTGGTCGCCCGACGGCAAAAAGCTAGTCTTCCAATCGACGCGCGACGGCGCCGAGTGCGACCAAATCTATGTCATGAACGCCGACGGCTCCGACGTCCACCGTGTCTCGACTGGCAAAGGCGCGACCACCTGCGGCTATTTCTTGAGCGACAACAAAAGTATCGTCTACGCCTCGACGCACCTAGCCGGCGACGCCTGCCCGCCCCGCCCAGACCGCAGCAAGGGCTACGTTTGGCCGGTCCACACCGGCTACGACATATTTTTGACCGACGAACATGGTGCGGAACCGACGCGCCTCACTGACGCCGAAGGCTACGATGCCGAAGCCACGGTTAACTGGAGTACGAATAAAATCGTCTACACATCGAAGTCCTCGGGCGACCTCGAACTGTGGTCGATGAATCCCGATGGGACTGAAAAAAAACAACTTACGGACTCGTTCGGATACGACGGCGGCGCATTCTTCTCGCCCGACGGTGGAAAGCTGGTGCTGCGAGCCAATCACCCCGTCGACGGCGCGCCGGCGGACAAATACGCTGAACTGCTAGCCGCAAATTTGACGGCCCCGATGAAGATGGAACTCTTCATAGCCGGCGCCGACGGCAGCGAAGCGAACCAGATCACCGATTTCGGCTGCGCGAGCTTCGCCCCGCAGTTCACCCCAGACGGCGAGAGCATCATTTTCTCGTCGAACAAAAACAACTGCGATAGCCGCGAATTCGACCTCTTCATGGTTGACCTTGATGGCTCCAACCTCCGCCAAGTTACAAACTTCGGTGGCTTCACCTCCTTCGCCGAGTTCTCGCCCGACGGCAAGCAGCTGGTCCTAAGCTCCGACCGCGAAGCCGAGTCCCGCTACGAGTTCAACATTTTCGTAGCCGACTGGACCGACCACCAATAAGTTCCTAATTCATACCGCAATCACGGACCGAATTGGCCTGGACGCTCTTCCTCGTACGGACAGATCGCCTCTACAGCCTTCAGATAGGCGGAATCGATTCCACACGGGCGCGAAGCGGCGCCTGCCACAAATCGTGGAACGAACACACCTCGACCGTCGAATTGGCCGCCTCTGGCCGGAAAATGCCATCGCGCGCGAGGCCTCGAGGGCTAGCTCCTTTTCCCTCCTTTTGGTCGCCTTGCTTGCGACACGTTCAAGTCGCGCTCCCCGGTTCCAGGATAAGATCTGTGTCACGTGAATTTCGGGTTGAGCCGCTGGGACTCCCCGGGGTCTGCAACCCCGCTCTGCAAGCCGGCTGTCGCCCGCCGCCAAGCCCGCATTTCTCGCCACGTGGTCAAGTCTGTTTCTAACGGGTGTAGAGCGGCAATGCCGCCCTGGGCCATTAAGTGTTCACTATCGCCCCGGTCGGACAAAGGTAGAGTGGATCAACGTTGGACAGGGGCTGGTGGCTGGAAGGTTTTCGACGACCCGAGATTCGGCCATAGTGGGAGATTCGCAATAAGATGCGTTCGTTCCGGCGAGGCCGACTAGGCGTCGCTTCTCCCGATCGTAGTACCACCTAAATGTATGTACCGACAGGATAATATAGACGAAATCTCTTGTAACGGACATCAATTGTCTGTAATATTCTGGAGTGACCGTTAATTTGTCAGGGAGATTCTCCCAAGCTGATTCAACGATTGGAGGCCCAGAATGAACGAACCAGTCCCGAGCTACGTCGGCAAGACTTTCGCGATCGACGACAACCAGTGTGTTATCCGCAACCCCAACAATCTTGCTCAATCATCCAGGTATAAACCCGGCGATACGATTCCTCCGGGTAGTAGAGTGGGCGACAAGAAAGTCATTCCTTTGATGAGCCAGGTTATAGTCAGCGGGGTACGAACGCACGGGAATAGGGACGTTTATGTATTTGCTGAGCCGGCCACACCGGAGCTGGTGATTCCGTCGGGTTGGACCCGCTCAACAAACCTCGACGGCAGCTTCATCAATGAATTGGTCGACTTCGCACCAGCCGAGTGGGACCTAGAACCGCTGGGGAACAACTTCACCGTCACCGACAACAACGCTCTGCTCCGCACGGGTTCGCTTCCGTTCAAGTCGCTAGGAACCACGGTTCCGGCCAGCACCTTCGTAGTCGTTACAGCCAAATCGAAAGATACCGACCCCCGGGGCAAATTCGTCCGCGTCAGCCGGGGAAAGATAGAAAACGTCGGGATCACTCCAGTGGAACCCTTCGGCTGGACGTCCGCTTCGAACCTCGCACGAGGCTGTTCGCGGGTGTTTACCACCGAAGCCTGGATCAACAAAGAAGGGCCGAACGGGTGCTGGAGAAGGGGCAAGTTTATCGGTGCAAAGGTCCTCGTCGATATTGTAGGTACCGGCGGCCAGATGCAGAAAGTCACGCTAGAAAGCCTACCGGCGTACCTCAAGCTTAAGAACGGGGCCGCCAAGAAGAACCTCGTTCTTAGCATTACGAGCGGATTTCGAACTTTTGCGAAACAGCAACAACTGTTCGACCTTTTCCAGCAGAGACGGGGAAACCTGGCGGCCAAACCGGGACGTTCTAACCACCAACACGGCCAGGCTTTTGACCTCAATACCGGCGGATTCGATGGCAGCCCGATCTATGACTGGCTCAAGAAGAACGGTCCCAAGCACGGATTTATCCGAACCGTTCGTAAAGAACATTGGCACTGGGAATACCGGCCTGATGATGCCGCCCGACTCGCCGCCGTAGGTAGGTTCAAAAATCCCAACGTTTCTCCATAGAGGGAAAAGAGAGAAAAAAGCGGGCAACGCGCTTTTACGTCCCTTTATTTCCTACTTTTTTTCTGGACCGAACTGTTAGGCAGCGCCGTCATCACTGTGGAGATTTCGTTAGCTCTACACCATCTACCACCATTTTCCAGACACCCTCTTCTTGAAACGGGGGCTTGCTGACGACAAATGTTGTGGAGAGGGGCCCGATCCCTGCCTCAAAATTATTTCCGTCAAAGCCCTTGAGCGGGCCTTCCACTGAAGTGGTTACGCCACCTTTGAGGCGCTTATACCGGATGGAGCCGTCTTGAGTTATGAGCAGGTACATCGTAGTTTCTTCCCACTCTCCTACATATGCGGATTTTTCAGCGGGAACAGGCTGTCCGCATCCAGCGAGAAAAAGCGTGATTAGCAAGACAGCTACAGCAGTTCGGATGTTCATGTGACCTCGTAATGATCCAGTCGTGATGAAGTAGATACGCCTAAGGATTGCAGCCCGCCCGCGTTCGATGGAAACCCGAACATATCCGGACACACTAGTGTCCGGCTATAAGTCGAACAGATTCAACTGGTTAGAAATTCCGTACGATTTATCTTGGGACTTGGCATCGTCAAAGGCCCGTGGAATGGGCACTTTCTCGAAGAGCGTCACGCTGAGTACCTGTAGGATTTGATAGAGGCTCGGCTCAAGGCGCAGTCGCTTTTTAAGGATCGCAATTAAAACATAAATGGAGACCGCTATCCAGATTTGGGTCTTCACTGCATTGGCGCTGGTGCCGAAGAATGCTTTGATGCGGAGGTGCTGCTTGATCCACTTGAAGAACAATTCCACTTTCCAGCGCGATTTGTAGAGCAGCGCGATCGTGAGCGCCGGCAGTTCGAAATTGTTGGTCAGAAACACGAGCCTGCGATCCTGAATGGTGTCGTAGTAGCGAACGCGGCGAAGCGGGTCAGGATAGCGTTTGGCCGATGTGGCGGCAATCGGAACAACGGTCTGATCCGAAAGCACACCGGTTTCCGGTGGCGCCGCATGAGAGTAACGGCGACGTAGGCGCAGGCTTTTCTTCGCGCGTACGACGAAGAAGGCGGCCGACAACTGCAACACGTACAGACGCTCGAAGTCGACATAGGCACGATCCATGACATAGAAGGAACCGGCCTCGGGCATGATCCGGTCGAGGATGTTGACATCGTGTGTTTTGCCGTCGGAAACCTCAATAAACGTGGGGATCGAGCCCCGAACGTCCAGCAGAGTATGCAACTTCACGGCGCCCTTGCGAGAGCGAAAGCGAGCCCATGGGAACACGGAAAGACAGAGGTCGATGGTGGTGGAGTCCAAGGCGTAGACGCTGGAATTCAAGTCGAAGCCCAAGGGTTGTTCGGCGTAGAGTGGGCGGGCGATGTCAATGAGGACCTGAGCAAAGTCAGCGTAAATGCGCCAGTCGTGAGTCTCGTTGGCGTCGGCCAGCGTGGAGCGCGAAACCCTGCCGCGGAACCCCATGTGGTAGAGCTTGGGCTGCACCGAGCGCAGGCATGCTTCGATATCGCGCAGGCTTTCGCGATAGGTCAACTGCGCGAACGCCAGACAAAGAAACTGATCCCAGCAAGAAAAGCCGCGCAATTTATGGTCACCGTCATAACGAGCCACACATTTTCGGAATTCGTAGATTGGAAGCTCATCCATCAACTGTGCGAAGACGGTCCGGCCAAGGTTCATGCCTCATTGTCAAAAACTCGAGGCCGGCCCCTGGACCATCAAAACCACCATTCAAAATTCAAATCGATAAATCTTCAAATCGCACTCAACCCGCTCATTCCAAATGACTTGTCGGATATTACCCAGACCGTAGCCGGACACTAGTGATCCGGACACTACTACGGCCATGTTCCGTTTGGCGATGGCCAACAATCCTACAAGTTATACATTACAAAATGCTAGATCAAGGAGGACTCAATTTGGGGTGATTCGACAGAGGCGCAAGCCGCACTACGTAGTCGCGCATGACCTGATTCCACAGAAGGCGCTGCTCGAAGTTTGCGGGATGCTCTAGTCGCGAGTGTCGCCGCGAGATAGAATGGGCAGGCACTCCGCGCCGAGGTTCGGAGGCTCACCAATCGAGAAAAGGCGGGTGTCTAGAATGTTGAGATTTCGGGTTGCACGTGCAATAGTTTTGCTCACCGGGATGGCGCTGCTGAGTGGCATCTCCAGCGCTGGGGAGAAGACTTTGCTGCACTGCTTTTTCTTTACTCCAATAGCGGAAGCCGGCGACGCTGAGTGGGAGGCGTTTTATCGGGCGACCGACGAGCTGCCCAGCAAGATCGAGGGTCTGAGCAAAGTCTGGGTCGGCAGTCTTCGAGAACGGCCTGCCGTCTCGCAGCAAGTTAAGCTAGGTCGCGAATACGGAGCCTGCTTCGAACTTGCCGACGAAGCCGCCTTGAACGCATATGCCGCGCACCCAGCACACGATGCCTGGGTCAAGACCTACGAGAAGGTGCGGGTCGCGGGCACAACGACTTTCGACATTCTGGGACGCTAGCGGACGTCGCGTTACTTCCGTCGTGTTAGCCGCTGCCTACTTCGCTTCCACCACGTCTTGCCCCCGTCGCGCGACATCTCCATGACCGCGTCGAACGAGTCCTGCTCGATGTTACTGTGCGTGAATCGAATCTGCGT
The DNA here is from genome assembly GCA_965247305.1 of Bryobacterales bacterium. Taxonomy (GTDB): domain Bacteria; phylum Acidobacteriota; class Terriglobia; order Bryobacterales; family UBA6623; genus CATQHP01. Next base: position 3,064,463 of record OZ252030.1, read on the forward strand.
AGTGCCACCACGGGGATGCGGCCTCGGCTCCGATGTAATTACGTACTCATCAAGTCCACCAGAGAGCACCCACAAATCACCCGCGGCGTCAACGGATGTCAGGTAGAACTTAGACTCCGCAAAGTTGTAAAACATCCATGCCTTGCTGATGCTGCCTCTGGCGAGATCCTCGTTTGTTAGCTCGACGACTCTAGCGTCAATGATGTAAGCGGCGGTGTCACGCGCAGCGGTCGTACGAACGACTTGGCCGTCGCGGCCGATGAACTCCGTCTGTACGTCCCACTGTCCAATGTGATGATCGAGCCGTTTTCGTGCTTCCGCGGGAAGCTCCGGCGGCGCGGATTGGGCAACAACCAGGTTGATCCCGACCGTCGTCACTAACAGCGCGAAGAATCTGATGTAAGAGGCTCTAGTCAACGGACCCTATCTCCTCTGGGCACTAGCCCTCAACTTAACTGCCATGCACTTTATCACTAACCGTTTGCATTCCATAACGTCTTGCTTCTACGTTCGGCCGGTGGGCATTTCGTTAATTCCGGGCTTCGTCCGCGTCGCGACTAGCAAAGCCGGACCTCAAAACGAAACGCTGTAGCTGAGACCCGGCTCTTTTCCGCGCACCAACAGAAACGAAAATGCATGGCGCTTGTAACTGTAGTTGAGCAGCGGGTGAACGTGTACACCGTCGAAGATGACGAGTGCGCCGAAGTGCTCAGTGAAGCCGATGTTGACGCCGCCGATATAGCGTAAGCGGTCTTGATACGTTCCGTAGGCGACACCAAAGTAGGGGGCAATCGGCAGCTTTGTTTCGCGCTTTAGGTTCTTGCTTGCGGTCGCGTAGAAACTCTGTCCTCCAGGCGTGCCGATGCGGTCGGAACTCGTACCGACGATAACCGCAGGCGTGTTCATCCCTTCAGGAACGGCGAGCCAGTTCACCAATGGGTTCGCTCGCTCTTCGGTCGATAGCGGGTTGACCTCAATGCCGGCCTGCAGCCGCGGCCTCAGCCGATAGGTGAGCGTGGTCCGCAACTGCGCCCGGCGAACGCCGCCCGGGATGACACGGGCGCTGTAGGTAAATCGGTTCTTGTTGCTGCCTTCTACCCCGCTCACGGCGCGGCCCTCGCCTGGTCAAAGCGGTCACGAGGGAACCATAGACGCGCCTTCGACGCCCACGCCCCCATGCGAGTGCTCCTCTTCATCGCCGTGACCGTGGCCTTCTTCGTGGTGGTCGTCGTCGAGATTCGCTTCGCTAAGCGTGTCGATCTGCGGCTCAGGAGATTTCCCGCGTTTGTCGGAAAGCAGGTAGTCGATTCGCTGCGTTAACGCCTTGCGCTTGAGAGGGCCGACGATGCGAAAAATGATGCGTCCATCCTCGTTGATGATTGCCGTCGCTGGAAGGGCCGCGCCGAGTCCGAATCGTTCCATGTCAGCGGTATTGGCGCCGATCCAGATGGGAAACGTGATGCCCAGCTCTTCAACGAAAGGTTCGATCCGCGGCTGTGTGCTCTCGTCGTCGGCCGAAGCGCCCACGACGACGACGCCACGCGAGGCGTAGCGTTTCTCGAGGTCAACGAGAAGCGGCATCTCCTCGCGGCAGGGTACACACCAGGTGGCCCAAAAATTCAACACGACGATGCTGCCGCGATATTGCTCTAACGTTTGCTGGTTTGCGTTCAAATCAGTGAGAGAAAGCGCTTGGCGGTCCGGAGGATCCGAGGCAAGTGCGACGCTCGCGAGTAAACAAAACGTGGCTAACTTGACGTTCATACGTGTGCTTCGCGGCGCTCTCCGGGCGGCTGCTCGATCTCGTAGACGGGTTAGACTTAGCGTGACACAGCGCCGCCGGTCGGCAAAGGCATCCTGCCTGACGCGCGGCTCGGCGCCGGTCAGAGAGACGTCGACATCAGTTGAAGAAACACCAGCGTTCTTCAAGATGGAGAGATTACGAAATCGCCTGTGCCAGTCCCCCCGAAAGTCCTTGGGTTGAAATTCCTGGTCAGTTGTTGTGGAACGTGTGCGCTGTCATTCCCTAATCGCGCTCTATACTTCCTCCCGTTAATCGCGCTGACAAGAACATAATTATCCACAGCGGGTAGAATCACAGCGTGGTCGGCCAAACGATCAGTCACTACAAGATCGTCGACAAGCTCGGCGAAGGCGGCATGGGCGTTGTCTATAAAGCCGAGGATACGCGTCTCGACCGAACTGTCGCGCTGAAATTTCTGGCGCCGCACCTAGTCTCGAACGAAGAGGTCCGCAAACGACTTGTGCGCGAGGCAAAAACCGCCGCGGCGCTGCAGCACCCCAACATCTGTACCGTCCACGAGATTGACGAGATCAGCGGCAGAACCTTCATCGCGATGGCGTATCTCGAAGGGCGCGAGTTGGCCGCCGAGATCGCCGAGGGTCCAATCGAAATCGAGCGGGCGCTCAAGCTCGTCACGCAATTCGCGGAGGGCTTGGCCGAGGCGCACGAGAAGGGCATCGTCCATCGCGACATCAAGCCCCAAAACCTTTTCGTTACCCCGACGGGTCGCGGCGTGATCTTGGACTTCGGCTTGGCGCAATTGGTCTCCGCCGACTCGAAGCTCACCCGTGACGGCACGACTCTGGGAACCTGCGCCTACATGTCGCCGGAGCAGACGAGCGGGTCGGACGTTGACTCCCGCACCGACGTTTGGGCGCTGGGCTGCGTGCTCTACGAGATGCTGAGCGGCCATACGCCGTTCCGTGGGCACTACGATCAGGCGATCGTCTACTCGATTCTGAATGAGGACCCACAGCCGCTTGAGGGAGCTCCGCCCGAGATCGAAGCCGTCGTTCTCCGCTGCGTAGCAAAGATTCAAGACGACCGCTATCAGGACGGGAAGGTTTTGCTCGAAGCCCTCCGGAACCGCCAGGAGTCATATCGCCCGCCATCCAGAGGGGCGACTGCCACATCTTCGGACGTCCCGCGCGTCGCGGTTTTACCGCTCAAGACGCGTACCGGCGACCCAGAGATGGACGCCTTCGCCGAGGGCCTGACGGAAGAGATCACATCCGGTCTGTCGCAGTTCCGTCACCTCGTTGTCATATCAGCAAACGCCGCCGCCGATTTCCAAACTCGGGCTGACGTGCGAGATGTCGACAAGAAATTGGGCGCGCGGTTCGTGATTGAAGGCAGTATCCGCAAAGCGGGTTCGAACATCCGCGTGAGCGTGCAACTACTTGACGCGGAGACGGGTGCTCACTTGTGGTCCGAGCGTTTCGATCGCGACCTGAGCACGAGCGACATCTTCGATGCGCAAGACGAGTTAACCGATCGAATCGTGGCTACCGTGGCCGACCCTTTCGGCGTGCTGACACGATCACTCGGTGCAATCGCGAAGGCGAAGCCGGTCGATAGCCTTACGGCCCATGATTGCGTCCTGCGAACATTCGGCTATTGGCAACAGGTCGTTCCCGAGGAGCACGCGGACGTGCGGTCCGCCCTGGAACAGGCACTGAAGCGGGAACCCGACCACGCTGAGGCATGTGCATGTCTTGCCGGATGTATGTGGACGAATTTCGATTCGGCAACAACGAGCGACCCGACGCGCTGGACCGAGCCTTAAAGACGGCGCAGCGGGCCGTCGAGCTGGACGCCACGAGCCAGCTCGCTCATCTCGCGTTGGCGGAAACACACTATTTCCGGCGGGAGCTCGGTGCGTTCCGCCCAGCCGCCGACCGGGTATTGGCGCTCAACCCCCGCGATACAACCAATGTTCATTGGATGGGTATGCTGATCGCATATTCAGGCGATTGGGCAACCGGACACTCGATTGCCGTCAAGGTCAGGCAACTGAACCCGCATCACCCAAGTTGGTTCTACTTCTTCTACGCCAATTATCACTACCACGAGCGCGAGTATGAACAAGCCGTCGAGGCGCTCGAGAAAATCAACATGCCCGGCTACTATTTTGTGAGCCTCAACCTGGCTATGGCTACTGCTCAGCTCGGACGGATCGAGGAAGCGCGGCAACATCTGAAGACGTTTATCGCGCTTGCTCCCGACGTTGCACGGAACCCACGAGCGGAGTTCTCAAAGTGGTGGTATCCCTCGGAGGAGTTCATCGAGCATCGCCTGGACGGTCTGCGAAAAGCGGGGCTCGACATCGCCGGCGAACGGCCGGAGGACAGCGACAATTCCGGAGGGTGACGACATTTTGGCAGCAGGCGCGTGAGCAAGTGCATTGGCGAAGGGGCCGGCTGGAAATTTCTCAGCAGGGCCGGTTTCGGAGAACTTTGGCGATGTGCCTCCTCCAACGCACTCGCTCACGCTCGCGCCACTGAAACGCGTGGCACCACTCTTCTTCCGCAAGCGCCCTACCCGTCGAGCATCGTTCTATAGCTGTTGCGAAATTGCCTCGCCTGGTTTGGCAAGCGCGATGATTGACAATCGCAAGGTCGTGTCGCCGGCGTTCGCTGATGTCTGATGGATCGCCCCCATAGGCTCGAAGAAAGTGTCCCCGGGGCCAAGAATTTGTTCGTCGCCGCCCCGCACTTGGAATCGAAACTGTCCCTCGATCACAAACCCGAAGACCGGTCAAGGATGTTTGTGAACCATCGACGCGGCGCCCGGCGGCCGGACAAGCTCCAGCCAGCGCGCCTCGTATCCTGCAAACGGGCCGCTTAGCGACTCTCGGCGTAGCTCTCCTCCCCGCGCTCTTTGAGCCCGAGCTGACGGTGCGGCGAAAGCGCCGGCTACCAGAGCCGTCAGCATCGTTCTCCGATTCGCGTCGTAGTCGCCCAATCGCTTGTATAGGGTGTCTTTAGTTTCCATCTCGTCAAAACTCCTTCGAATGCGGGCTTGAGGCCGGACCGGTGCCGGCAAAAGGCCTCTTACGCTGACAACACCCTGCTCCCACTCCGACCCCGACCGTTACGCGTACGGGCTACAGCTTTCGGTACAGGATGTTTCGGTACTCGACTTTGAATGGCGGCCCGGTGTGCATCTGAAAACCGATCAATCCTTCCGGCACGAAATTCTTCGCGTCTTCGTCGATCGTCCCGCTGATCAGCCGGCCATTCAGAATCTGCAACATCACGGGCCCGCGCGCGATGATGTGGTACTGATTCCAGCCGTCCACATTCATCACGCCTCGCAAGAGCGTCGCGTCTCCAAGCGACGCTAACTCTTTGTATTGCGGCCCGTCGGTGATGCGCGTCAATAGGCCTCGACGAGCGAGCACCACGTGGCCAGGCTTTCGGCCCCGCTCCTCATGCAGGTTGCCAGTGAATCCGTTGCGAAACTCCATGTCAGCCTGATATCCCTTGAGGACCCACTTGCCCACGTCGGGAAGCTCGACGCTGCGGTACTGGATGCCGCTGTTTGTGCCGCTCAGCCTGAACTCGACCTTCAACTCGAAGTCTTTAACCGTGCCTCCGCGCCAAATCAAGAAGTTGTTCACCTTGACGACTTTTTCCGGAGTGGTTTCACCGATAATTTCGCCGTTTTCGGCACGCCAGAACGTTGTGTCCCCGTCCCAACCGTTCAGCGTCTTACCGTCGAAAATGGGAACGAAGCCCGTATCATCGTCGGGCTCATAGGCGGGGTAGAGGCCGCCGCCCCGACCTGCCCGGCCAGGCGCCTGCGCCGCCGACTCAACTAGCAGCACTGTCCCAAGCAACCCAGCGGCAACCGCGGCAACTAGCGCAACACGTGCGAAACCATTTCTTCCCATCATTCATTCCTCCTAATCGATCAGTTCAGGAGTAGTATCTCAGGTGTCAGAACGGCGCTTCGAACGAAGCGTCTGACCGTTCGTAGGCACGCTTGGCGTTGAATCGAGTCACAAAGCGTCATTCCCCGCAAGCGCTGCCCTCACCACGTGTCCATTCGCACTGTAGGTCTAACCACCGATTGCATCGGCGGAACTGCGTCGGTTAGCGTCATCTCTGTAGTGGTATTGAAATCCATACTGGGCTGGGTCGTTCTGGCGGTCTGTTCGCTCCTGGCGGCAGGCTCCGATTCTCGGCAACTTGTTCGGGAGTTGCAAGATCCCGATGCCAAGGTGCGCTCCCAGGCGGCGCGCCAGTTGGGCGAGCTGGGCCTCGGCGAAGCCGGTGTCGATCCTCTGGTTCGCGCCCTCGCTGACCCCGATGTCGAGGTCAGAAGCAGTGCAGCTAACTCACTAGGACGACTCGGTGTGGACGCCCGTCGCGCAACCGCTGCGCTGACCAGGCTGCTCGGCGATTTCGAGGAGCGAGTGCGAGTGGCCGCGGCCGCCGCGCTTGGAGGGATTGGCCCCCCGGCCCAGCGCGCGATTCCCGCTCTCGCTGACCATCTCGCTGACGAGTCGGCGCTAGTAAGGCGCACCGTTGTCGGCTCGCTGAGTCGAATGGGCACGCGGGCAGCGAGCGTGTTGCCGCAATTGATCGATCGGCTGGCGGACTCAGACGCAACCGTTCGTGCCGCCGCTGCCGATGCGTTGGCGCGGGTTGATCCCGAAGGCAAGATCGTCGTCGGCCCCTTGATCGCAATGCTGCGAGATTCGGATGCTCACGCCCAGAACGCCGCGACAAATTCGCTCACCATTCTGGGCGATGTCGCTATCGAAGCCATCCCTACACTTACCGAAACGCTCAACGACCCGAACAACGACTTCCACGTACGTAGCGGCGCGGCCGATGCGCTCAGTCACATGGGCCCGGAGTCAAGAGTTGCCATTCCCGATCTGGCCCGCGCCCTAATGGCGCAACATCCTTGGATTCGAAACGCGGCGGGGCGAGCTCTGGCCGCCATCGATCCGCGGCCGGGCATCAGCGCCGATGAAGTAGAGGCGCTCGTCGACATGTATGTTCGAACGGCCCCTCCCGCCGACTCGTCGGACGCTCCGGACCGCCACACACTAGCCCGACTCGAAACAGCGTTGCGAAGCGAAGATGAGGCCACTCGTACCCAGGCCGGCGAACTTCTCGAGGGCTTCGGGTTGCCGGCGGTGCCGATATTCCAAAACGTGCTGAATGACGCGAACGAGGACGTCAGAATCGAGTCGGCACGGCGCCTGAAAGCATTGGGCTACCGAGCTAGCGGCGCGGTCCCGGCATTGCTTGACGCCCTGCAAAGCGAAACTGGCCGAGCCCAGCGCGTAGTCATCGAGGCGTTAGGCGCGATTGGACAAAACGCCGCACCAGCCGTGCCGATATTCGTGAAGCTACTCGATGACGAAGAAGCCCGCATGCCGGTTCTACGAGCGTTGCGAAACGTCGGCTGCGCGGCGGAACCTGCCGTCGAGCGGCTGACAGACATGCTCGAAGATCCCGATACAGCGGTCAGGCGAGCAGCCGCAACGGCTATCGCGGAAATCGGCTGCGGCACAACGAGTGCGGCTGCCGGCTTGGCGCGGCTTCTCCAACAGGGAGACCGCAATGAGCGATATGACGCCCTGTACGCATTGGCCAAGGTCGGCGCCGACGACCCGGATACTGTGCGGGCCCTGATCGCAACATTGTCTGATGGCGATGCACAAATTAGGGAAAAGGCGGTCTACGCGATCGGCAATATGGGCCCCGCCGCCGCCGCGGCTGTGCCCTTCCTGGTGGCCACACTAAGCGACTCGCATGAACGGACCCGGCAGTGGAGCGCCTGGTCGCTCGGATTGGTCGGAGCTAGCGACTCCGAATCGATCTCGGCGCTAATTGAAACATTGCGCAACGACAGCCCGAGCGTACGACGAGAGGCTGCGTGGGCACTCGGCAGGACTAAGCACAGCGGGGGGATTCCCGCATTGATGACCGCGCTTGGTGATGCGTCCGCGCCGGTCCGTCGCGCCTCGGCGCAATCGTTAGGGGTGTTGCGAGCAAGGGTTGCCGACGCGAGGCTTCAAGAGGTTCGCGAGTCTGATCCCGACCACGGCGTGCGCGCGGCGGCGGCCTGGTCTCTCAAGAAGTTCGAAGAATAACAACTGTCTGCGACGAGTGACGAAGTCGCCATTGAATTAACTCCGCAGTTATCTCTATTATCTAGCGAGGCACAATCTCCAGTGGCTGTGAAAAGCTATGCCATATTAGGTGCCGAGGAAAATCGAAATGCTTATTAGCCCAAACCCAGTGAACTGGTTCGAGATCCCTGTCACCGACATCGCGCGAGCGAAGACTTTCTACGAATCTGCATTCGGCGCGGAATTTACCGACATGGACATGGGGCCGGTCAAGATGGCCATGTTCCCCGCCGAGATAGGAGCGTCGGGCGCGACCGGAACGCTCATCCAGCCCGAAGGCTACGTGCCTTCGCATGCGGGCACGGTGGTGTACATCCACGTCCCGCAAATCGACGCTGCTCTAACGAAAATCGGTGATGCCGGCGGAAAGACCCTGATGCCTAGAATAGGCGTCGGAATGCACGGCTTCGTCGCCCAATTCGAAGACAGCGAAGGCAACCGAGTCGCTTTGCACGAATCGGCGGCCGGGTAGCGCGCATTTCTTGTCACATGGCGAGAGAAAGTGCGTGAGAGGTGCGTCACTACGAGGCGGGCGACGGTCGTCGCGCCGAGGCGTAGTTGACAGTCCGTCGAGCACTCGCGATCGAGCGCAACGAAGTAGTGGCGCATCTATCGCGTGCTTTCGCCGTCAGGTGGTAAGAAATGCGCGCTAGCGCGGGGAGTGCTCGCCCGACTCGGTCGCGTCTCGTTGATCTCTCACTTGACCGACCGCCATGTCCTTTGAAACACCCGAGCCGGCACTTCGCGTGTACGCCTATCCCAATTGTCCTTAAATGCCACCCAATACATCTTAGTACCTTTATCCTATTAGCCCAAAGGTACTGAGCTCAGTAAGCACTACGCCCAATTTTCCAGAGGGTCAAATAAAGTTACTCTCTCCTACAAAGAAGCCCTACGAGAGTCGAATTCACCCCTAATTCGACTCGACGGGTTCGTGCCCGGTTGGCTAGACCGCATCGCGGATCTGGCGGCGAACAAAATTGGGGAGTTATCTAAATGTCTACGCAGAACTTACTGGGGTTACACCGGCAGGCTGACTGGTCGCGAAGGGGCGCTATCTTGCCGCTATTCGCGATTACCTTCGCATTTCTTATGCTCTTTCTCGGACTCGTCGTAGATGGAGGCATCATCTTCTTCGAGCGCAGGCGCGCACAAGCCGCGGCCGACGCGGGTGCCTATGCCGGCGCGCTCGAATTGCTTCACGCCAACACAGCCTGGGTCACCCCTTCAGCTAAAGCCGACACAAAGATGAACGGCTTTGACGACGACGACACAGACATCGTCATTACGGTCAACAATCCACCGGCCACGGGTGCCGCCGCCGGAGACAACACTGCCGTCGAGGTGATCGTTCAGAGCACCGTCGCGACAACGTTGATGCAGCTGGTCGCGAACGACAACAGCATCGTTCGGGCGCGTGCAGTCGCTGGTATTGCTGCCGAAACCGGGCCGCTATGCATTCTGGCGCTCGACGAGTATACAGACAACGCGATCACCTTTAGCGGTGATGTCGACATGTACACTCCTGATTGCGAGATTGTTGCCAGGTCTAATGACGAGAAGGCTATCAAATTCAACGGAACTACTTGCGTTATCGCGGCGGAGATCGGCTACGGCGCGGGTGGGGGCTACGACGGCACTAGCGGCCCTGGCAGTTGTATTGACCCTGAGCCCATGGGCATTATTCCCCCGGACGACCCTTACTCAGGCTTAGCGGCACCTGACCCGGCTGCTTACACTACCCAAGCGACAAGCGTCGTCAGTCGTGGCAATTCGGACGGTGCCGAGACGTTCCTACCCGGTGTCTATGAAAAAGGATTCAAGATTACCGGCGGCGGCCCCTATACGTTTGCACCCGGGATGTACATCGTAGATGGCCTTAATGTTACAGGCGGCTCGATATACGGCGACGGCGTAACGTTCTACAATACCGGCGGCAACCCGCTGAGCAATATCGAGATCACGGGCGGCGCTCATGCGGAGCTAAGCGCGACGAACGATGCGAGCAGCGACTATAACAATATCCTCTTCTTCAACAGCAGAGATGCTGGGCCCCAACCGAAATACGATGCGAAGATCATCGGCAACTCCACCTCCACGTTCGAGGGCGTCCAATACTTTCCCACTGTCGAGTTGGAGTTTGGCGGGAACCAAGACACCACTATCGATCTGTTTAGCCAACTCATCGCTCTCACCATTAACTTGCATGGCACCGCCAACGTCAGCGGCAACTACGGATATTCGAACCCCGACCGGGTGCCAACCACGAATCGAGTGTCATTCGTCGAATAGAAGGAGCTAGAAGTGAAACTTAGACAAAGAAACCGAACTAGGGGCACCGCGCTGGTCGAGTTCTCACTCGTCGCCACGCTTCTGCTGTTGCTTGCCGCCGGAGCCGGCGACTTTGGCCGGATTTTTACCGAGGCAATCGCAGTGAAATCTGGTACCGCGACCGCGGCTATGTACGGCTCGCAGCGGTTCGCGCGCTCTGGTGACGCAGCGGGCATGGTTTCAAAGGCCGAAGGGGACGCAGCCGACGCAGGCAACATTACCGCCACCGCCGCTCAATATTGCACCTGCCCTGACGGCAGTGGCGGTTGGACGGCTATTCTGTGCAGCGAATTCTCCGCCACAACCTGTACGGGGTATGGTTCCCCGCGCGCCTACATCCAGGTCAATGCGACCACGGATTTTACAACGGTTATCAAGATGCCCGGGGTCCCGACCGGTACGACGATCGATCAGACTACATGGATGAGGGTGCGATGAAACCTTTGACTTGAACGGTTTTAGAAGGTGTGGTGTGCAGTCGCTGGGAGTAGCAGGAGTTAGGGGCGACAGCCTCGATTCGTTTAGTCGTTTTCCGAAGCAATTGATAATTCAACGATTGGTGTTCTTCAGCCACTTCGCCAGAGTTGAACGGCTGACCCTCATCTGGATCTATCTAGCCCGAATTTCTCGCCACGTGGCAAGCGAGAGTGCCTGCGAGTGGCGTTAATACGACGCGGGCGACGGCGCGCGCGCGGAGGCCTGCTTTCGCCGTCAGGTGGTGAGCAATGCGGGCTCGCTCCTGAAGGGCTCCGTCACCCCAAGTCCCCGGCGCACAAGGTCCGGCCGACGATCGTAGCGTCTTTAAGCCGTCGTAGCGAACATTCCCGTAACGCATCGCCGGCCGAAATGCGGTGACCGCTTTACAAGTTATAATCGGATTCGCGCCGATGCCCGATCGAGGCCAACAACAGGACATAGGGCAAGGCGAAATTCGCCGCTTTGCGACGTTTGAGTTAGATCTTAATCGCCGCCAACTCCACCAAAAGGGCGTTCAGGTCGAACTCTCTGAACAACCATTCGAGGTCCTAGCCGGCGCTAGTCGAATGTCACGGAGAACTAGTTTCCCGCGACGAGTTGAAAGATCTGCTGTGGGCTGACACAACTTTCATCGAGTTCAACCTCGGCATCGACACGGCCATCGCATCCATCCAGCAGGCACTCGGGGACACGACCGATTCGCCGCGATTCGTCGAGACGGTTCCAGGAGTAGGCTACCGCTTCATCGCGCCTGTTGACGTAGCTGAGTCAGCCGGTTCACAGCGATCGCTCGAAAGGGTCTCGCATTACAGCCTCGTCGAGAAACTCGGCGAGGGAAATATGGGCGTCGTTTACCTGGCTAACGACGACCGGTTGCAGCGGCGAGTAGCCATCAAATTCATCTCGCCCGACGCTGACACATCAGACGAGATCCAGGCTCGCTTCGAACGAGAAGCCCAAGCGGCGGCACAGCTGAGCCACCCAAACATTTGCAGCATCTACGAGATCGACGAGGCCGAAGACGGTCGGGCATTCATTGCCATGGAGCTGATCGAGGGTGAGACTTTAGAGGCGAAAATCCAACGCGGCCCGCTCGAGCTCGAGGACACGATTGACTTCGCCACTCAGGCAGCCCGCGGCCTTGCCGCCGCGCACGAAAATGGCGTCGTTCACCGTGACGTCAAGCCTGCCAACATCATGGTGACGCAAGTGCGCGCCGCACAGCCCCTGGTCAAAATCATGGACTTCGGATTGGCTCGCTTAGCGGACGCTCAAACCCAGCTCACTCAGACCGGCACGATGCTGGGCACCGGCATCTACATGTCCCCCGAACAGATCGCGGGCGAACGCTCGGACCATCGCTGCGATGTCTGGGCTCTAGGTGTGGTGATGTACCAAATGGTTAGCGGGTGTGCACCATTTGAAGGAAAGTATCTCTCGGCGATCGCCTACTCGATCATGAACGAGCGCCACGAATCGCTATCCGCGCTTGGGGTCGATGTTCCCGAAGATCTTGCCCGAATCGTCGACAAGGCGCTAGAGAAATCGCCAGATGATCGCTACCAACACTTGGACGAAATGCTTGCGGACCTAGCAGCAGTCGAGAGAACTCCTACTCCGCGTCCGGAGGCGCCCGCCGCGGAGGCGCAAGCGCCAGTACCGAATCTGTGGTCAACGAATTTGAAGTACGCGCTCGTCGGCGTCGCGTTGGTCGCGCCGTGAGCTTCACCGTCCTTGGCGACTGAAATTCGTGTTGCTAGAGCATTTTCACGATATCGTAGACCGATTCTAGCCACCGCTGCACGCACGCTCCGGGATTTGTGGCGCGCGCCTCCGGCGGGCTGCGTCGACCTCCACGTCGACGTTCTTCCCGACCCAGCACTCGCGGCCGGCGTGTCCAATTGCCGGTCTACGCTTGCGGTGAAAATGCTATAAATCCACTAGCCCGCGCTAGATTCGCGAGACCACGAAACCGCCCGCGCGCTGCTTCTCGCTCGTGCCTTCAAATGCCGGCGTACCAGGAATAGCCGACTTCTGGCGACGCGGAGCCCAAGCCCTGGCCGAACCCCTCTAGACTATCGGTGACCGTCAGGCGGGTGATATATTTCAGGTTCTTGTAGCCGAGCTGGCGGGGGATACGCAAACGCAGTGGACCGCCGTGGCCCACGGGAAGCCCGCCGCCGTTCATCCCGTAGGTCAAGAGTGTTTGCGGGTGCAGCGCATCGGCCATATCGACGCTATCCCACCAGTTGCTTTGTATGGAGTAGTAGACGACATACCGCGCTTGTGGCTGGATCCCCACGACGTTAAGAACGTGCGATAGCGGAACCCCGATCCACTCCGCAATAAACGACCAGCCCTCTTCACAAATCAGGGCTGTGATCTGGCTGCTGGCGGGATAATCTCTTAGCTCGGCAAGCGACAACGATCCGGGGCGGGCAACCATGCCGTCAATCGCGAGCCGCCAGTCAGCAAACTCTCCGGCTTGTAGGTTCTTGAAATCCTCATCCTTGGGAGGTTGTCCGTTTGCGAACGGAGTTTTCGAAATCTGGCCGCGAGGAAACTCTCGGGCCAACGAGTTACGGGTCAGCAGCCGCTGCGCGGAATAGGTCAGCGTTTCACCGGGACCGTAAATGCCGCCGTGGTCGGGCGGAATCAGACCATAGCGGTCCGCAATATTAGCGGCCACCGCGAGACCGGAGACGCCCGCCGTTGCTGCCAGCCCGTTTCGAATTAACTTGCGACGTGAAAGCTTGCTCATGCGCGCTCCTTATTATGCACCGCTGCGCCGGCGCCGCCGGTGATCATAGCTCGCATGCGGTTTTTGAATCCGGCCCGACAAACCATCACGACGTGGGCCACGACGAAGAGTACAAGAAATACGGAGACGAAGAAATGAATCGTGCGTGCCGATTGCTGGCCGCCCAACACATTGACGATCGCGGGTAACGCCGATGTGACGGCGGGAGACATAGCCAGGCCCGTCCAGATCGCCAACGGGAACACAACCAAGATCACAAACAAATACGTGAGCCGCTGCAGCACGTTATACGACGAGGCTTCTGCTTCACCAGGCCGCGTAAAGCGCAGATGGTTGGCGATGACCCTCGAGAGTGTTCGCCATGAGAGATCGGCCCCCACAGGCACCAAGTTTTTTCGGAAATGGCCGGTAACTAGGCCGAAAACCGCATACAACAAACCGGTGAATACCGCGACCCAGGCGGTTTGAAAGTGGAGAGAGCGGCTCCAACCGTTCTGGTCCGGCAGCACGAAACCGTAACCGGTCGGTACGGATGCCCTCGAAGCTGGGATCGGTATATCAAACAGCGACGGAGTTAGTGCGTTACCGGTCTCGCCCCAATAGAAGCGCGGGTGAGAAATGAGAATCTCGACCCCGCTCACGAGAAGCCCAAAGAAGCACAGGGCGGTGACCCAGTGAGTGACCCGCACAAGCACAGCGTGCCGGGGAATATCCGTAGTGGTTGGGGTGGCGGCTGAAACACTCGGGACCCAAGTAGAATCCGCCATGGAGGGATTATACCCAAAAGCACTTTTCCAATCTGGAGAAATGCGAACGGGAGCGAATCAATGACGGCGCCGGAACCATACTGAATAGCGAGGCCGGAAGACTTCTCGGCGCGATCAACGATGCATCTCCGACGGCGTTGCACCAAACGTGAACAAATCAAGCGGTTTGCCGGACGGATTAGGGCTCCGTCCCCCAAAATTCGGATTGGGCATGATTCGGCAGGGCTTCCGTCAGATTTCGAGCCTCCCAGCCAGGCCGTTTGCATCCTCCCCGTATAGTGTAAGGCTCGGGTGTACTGTTTTCGGCCAGCGGGATCGCTAGGTTGTTGATTTCAAGGGCAAAATAAATTTCAAAATCGCGGTACGACCGATTGGGCGGGTTCCGACTTGGGTGTCGCGAGACTCAATAGCGCCGTTTCGTGAACATCTTGATCGCTGGAAGTTTCTGATTCATAAAGGCTTCTGATCTCGTCCTAGTCGGGCTCCGTACTGGGGCTCCGCAGATCTCCTCGTGAAAATGTCCGGAAATGCCCGGATTTGGCATGGTTTGGCAGGTTTTCTCTCAGATTCGAGCACTAGCCCGCATTTCTCACCACCTGACGGCGAAAACACGCGATAGGTGCGTCACTACTTCGTTGCGCTCGCTCGCCGTGCTCGACGTACTGTCAAGTACGCCTCCGCGCGCCAACCTTCGCCCGCCTCGTATCGACGCACCTCTCACGCACTTTCGCTCGCCACGTGGTGAGAAATGCGGGCTAGGACCAAGGCTTCCTCGCGTGCTCGAGTAACTCAATCGGCGTGCCCCACCATGAATCTCGTCCCGTGGCCGGATTTGGCGGGGTTTACCTCAGATTTTCGGCCCCCCTGCCTGGCTATCCGCAACCTCCAGGTATAGTGTAAGGCCCGTGTATCCGGTTTTCGACCGACCGTATCGCTAGGTTGTTGATTCCAAAGACAAAATAAATTTCAAAATCGCGGTACGGGTGTTTGGGCGGGTCCCGTTTCCGGTGTGAAGAGGCTCAATCGCCCTGTTTCGTGAACATTGAGATCGCTGGAAGTTGCTGATTCATAAAGGTTTCTGATCTTGTCCTATTCGGGCTCCGTCCCGGATCTCCGGATCTCCGGATCTCCGGATCTCCGGGATCTCCGGGATCTCCGGGATCTCCGGATCTCCGGGATCTCCGGGATCTCCCGGATCTCCCGGATCTCGTCCCGGATCTCCAGCCTCCGAGCGAAACCCCCTAGGCAGCGCAATGCCGTTATTGACGGTGAGGTTCAACGAAACCATTTTTCGGCCGTTGTGGCTCGTATCTCGCTTTTCACGCTTGAGGCGTAATCCCAACGGACTGCACATTCCGGCTAGCATTCTCGTCACATCGGACACCTCGCAAAAGCTTAGATGCCGATTACTGGACACACAAATGTCGTCGACATATCTTGTGTATACAAACCCACTGTCGTTGAGGCGCTGAACAAGCGCCGGCTCGCGTCGCCATAGAACGAGATTCGACAGGTAACTGCTGGTCTTTGCACCTTGAGGAAGACATCCATTTCTCGAAGTCAGGCCCGTCAGAACTCTCGCGATCTTTTCAGGAAATTGAAACAGTCCGCGCCATAAGTCGTACACCAACTCGTCGGAAGTTGAGGGAAAAAAACTCTCTATATCTTCTGCGATCAAGACTCGTTTGTTGGTGTGGTTGGACGCATTGGAAACGAAGTCTCTAGGTCTACTTCTGTCGCGTATGCCACCGTGTAAGTAGTGAGGATACGAAACGCGCTTCAGGACTTGGCATTGAATCCGGCCCTGAATAGACTTTAGCGGTGCCTTTGCGTCCCATGTCTCTCTTGGCTTCTTTCCTGGCTTTCGCACGAGAACCCTTCGGTAGTGCTTCTCGCTTTCCGAGGCGATAGCGATTAATTCGTCTGGATCCTCGCGAAGGATCTCCCCGAGCTTGGCGATACTGCTGAATGGCCTATAGGGGTAAACGGGCCTGAGCGTCTCTGCGTGGTTCATTTAGCAATCTCAAAAGTACTGCGGACAACTTGTCTTGAAGTTCTTCTGGCAGACCCTGGATCTCCGACGCGTCGGACGCGACGAAGAAAAGTAGGTTGAGCGGGAGTTCTATACCTCGCGCGATTGCCTTCAGAGAGGTAATACTGGGCTCCCGCTTATTGTGTTCAACCAACGATAGGTAGGAAAGCGAAAGACCCGCCTTCGACGCAAGGTCTGATTGGGTCATTCCTCGGTGGGCTCTACAGATACGGATTGCGTTGCCGATGTTCATTTCAAATTCAACGATTCAAGAATAAGTGGCTGTTGCCTCAGTTTCGGTATCGGTCAATGAGATCCGCGACATTTGTGGTGACATCGACAAGGCGTCCCATAAATTGCAACGCCCTTCCCGCCATCGTCGCCCTGCGGCGATCGTCCGACTCTTCTTCCGAACACCGCTGGAGTCCTTCGATTATCTCGTCGAATTCCAAACGGAGACCCGGGTCTAGCTCATCGTCCATTGACGCCCGAATCTCTACTAAAGATCGAACGCAACCGTGAATAGATTTAATGTTCACTTTTAGGCTCCTACGTGCAGGTTGTGCACGTCGCCAAGACACAACCGGGAGCGCTGGGACGGCTGGACCCGACAGACCACTTATCTGGATCAGGCGCGTTCGTCGCCTGTCAGCGGAGTGTTTGATCTCACGACTAAGTGAGAACAAATCACTCGCGCTGATTGCCAATCGGCATACAGGTACGGATTTGCGCGTCTGCGAAAAGCCCTCGGGGAGGGCTGCCCAGGGGAGCTGGGCTGTGTTGTCGTTCAATGGTTGCATCAGTGAACTGCTGATTCACGAGATGGACACAGCCGGTATCGGCTGCCCAACACCATTAGAACATGCGTGTTGTACTTTGTCAACATAACTTCCCCTTGAGTCATTATTTAGATGACTGAGAGTAATAAAAAATGACTACAAAAACGGAGCAATCGGGGACACTCACGCAATGCGCGATTCCTTCATACCGTCAATAGTTTACAGCGATCTCAAAGTTCAAAAAATGGCTGTGTAGCCAAAAGCCATGCCGCGCTAGTCATGGGTCGTGGCGCAGCGAGTCACATCAATCAACGCGGTAACAACCGCGAAAGCGTTTTTCGCTCCGACGCTAGTCGGATATTCGGAGATCCGGATCCCGAATTGGATGAGTTCAGTATCCATGGATCAGTAGCTTCCAGCGATCAAAAAATCCACAAAACGGCGCGATTGTGTCTCGCGACGGCTAAGTCCAATCCCGCCCAGATTGGACGTGGGTGTTTTCGGGGTTCGCTAGGGCTGTTCGCCGCGAAACTCTTTGTACCAGTTTTCGACGATTCGGATCGATGGCGGCTGTTCTTCGGCGGTCTCGGCCGAGTCCGCGGCTGCGTGGGGGACAGGCACAACGAGGGTTCGTCAAGAAGTGGAGATTTCGAGATCAAATGTACCAGTCCCCGACCCGTCGATCATTTTCGGTTTGTTAGGAGCATTACAAAATCGAATCCTGTGAAGTTACACTGTGAGCTAGGTTTCAGGTTAATGGCGGCACCGGGGGCGAACGGCAGCAGCGTTGGGATCACGGTTGCGAGCATCGTCCGCCGGGAGAGTTGCTCTTTCGTTAGAGGGCGGAGGTCGGGCGCCATAGCGAATTACTCGGACCGACTCACGGTCGCTTTTCGCACGGAAAAGTAGTCATCGCCGGAAAAGACCATGTGGATTGTTTTGCCGTCGGCGCTCATCCATTTTGTAGGGAAGCTGCAGGTTTCTCCTGGCCCGACGTCCCATTGTTCGATGTGGCTCATGGTTGTCCACGGCCCCCAGGGTTCGGGTGCATCGTAGACTCCAAAGCCGCCCGCAAAACGTGTGTCGTCGCCGGGAATGATTTGGCACCAGAGATAGCGCTTGAGCCCCGGGTTGTAGGTGATGCCGGAGCGATAGACGCGGCCTGGGTTGACGAAAACTCCCTGGCGCTGGGCGACGTCGGCGGTCCAGCTCGGGGGGGATCCGCCGGCGAAATACTCGTAGGCGGTTGAGTCTCGGAGACGCTGTTTGGGTACTCGAGCTAGGACCATTTGATCCGCGGCGACGTACGCGCTGTCGTCGTCATGGGAGTAGATGTAGACGTAGTCGTCGCGAGCACCCTCGTAGTTTTTTCCGAAGTTGAGAAACGTCGGAGCGCCGAAACTTCCGTTGAATTTCCAATTCGCCCAGGTCCAGGTTTTCCCGTGATCTTGCGACCATGCAAGTTGGGCGTTCTCGGCGTTTCGAGCGAGCAGGTAGAGCGTTCGTTCGACCATCAAGATGCCGCTGGCCTTGATGCCGGCGGGGCCTTGGCCAATCTTTTCACCGGACTGAGTGCGAATGTTGATGCCGCCCGCGTCGTCAGGGCCGCCTAGCAGCTTGGCAAACCCGAGGCTTAGCTTGTGGTCGACCTTGGGATCGAAGCCCCAGCCATCGCCGTAGGCCGTGTACTGGGCTCCGTCGTCGCCCCAGGTGAGCGGCCAATTATCGGAGCCTTCGGCCTGGCGCACGATCGATTCCGCCGGCGCCCAGTCGAGCTTTAGGTCGCTTGCAGGGTAGGGGGCTCCCGCGGCGGCGGCGATCGGCCGCAGGAAGGGCTCGAGCTTGCCGTAGTGCGACCAGTTTTCCTTTTCGAACTCAAAGCTCTTGCCGGCTCTCGCGATCACGATGTCGAGGCTCGGAATGACGACGATCAGGCTGTCGTACAGCCCCCACGACCAATACGTGTCTCTGGGCACGCCGGTGAGTGTTCCGTCGGCGTTGTTCCACCACAGCAGGCCGTAGTGATCTGACGCGTTGGAGTAGCGCTCGGGTAGACGCACCGGCAGTCCCAGTAGCTCGGGTTGCGGACGTGACGCTTGGCGGACAAAGGACTCGGGCAAAAGTTGTTGACCGCGCCAGGAGCCGCTGTGCAGGAAGAGCAGGCCGAACCGTGCCATGGCGTTGACGTTGGCGTGGACGCCGGAGCCCGCCTCTCGACGGGCTACGCCACCTAGTTGCTTGGGGCGGTAGTTGTTTTCCCGCCATCGCAGATCGCTGTTCTTGATTCCGAGCTGTTTGAACACGCGGTCGAAGAGTAGTTCTTCCAGGTCGCGCTGGTAGGTATTAGTAAGACAATCCGCGAGCCAGTTCGGCCCGCTGTCGGAGTAGGCCCACTGTGTGCCGGGCTCGAACAACAACGAGGAATAGCCTCCGGGTTTGTCGAAGCCGGCGGTTTGCGTTGCCAGATGAAATACCGTGATTTGAAGCCAGCGCTCGTGCTTATTGCTTTCGGGAGTTTCGGTGTTGAGTTCAGGGAGGCATTTAGATGCCGCGGTCTCGAGGGTCAACTTGCCGTCGGCGAGCGCTAGGCCGAGCGCTGAGCCTGCGATGGATTTCGAGGTCGACTTTAGGTCGTAAATCTTTTCTTGGTCACCCCAGTGGAAGACGGCTTTCCCGTTTCGGATGATCAGACCGGACCCCTCTCCGCCTAGTGCGTAGTCGCGCGCCTTGGCGAGATGCCGCGGGTCTAACGAGACTTCCTCGGGCGATGCCTGCTCCCATTGCTCGGCCGGGAACGGCTGGGCAGCGAGGAGCCCGGCTGAAAGCGTAGCCGCAACGACGAGTTTGAGGTGCATGGTTAACCAGATTCTAGCGCCATTCGCCGGCGAACTATTGCTGTAGCGGCTGGTAGGCAGCTTCGAATTGGAGCTTGGCGGGAGCGGATCGGGGCTCCGAAGTTTGCAGTTTGGGAGTGGCTATGATGAAGGACGATTTGAACAACCACCATGTCATTTATTCACGAAAATTTCCTTCTTGGCAACGAAACGGGCAAGCGCCTCTACCACACGTTCGCCGTCAAGCCGCCGATCCTCGACTACCACTGTCACCTGCCGCCAGAAGACGTCGCGGCCAATCGCCGGTTCAATAATTTGTTCGAAATTTGGCTTGAGGGCGATCACTATAAGTGGCGAGCGATGCGGGCCAACGGAGTCGATGAGCAGCTCTGCACGGGCGACGCCGACCCGCACGACAAGTTTCTTGCTTGGGCTAAGACGGTTCCGCATACGCTGCGAAACCCGCTTTACCATTGGAGCCATCTCGAGCTGAAGCGGTACTTCGGAATTGATGAGTTGCTCGACGAATCGAATGCCGAGAGCGTTTGGCAGCGAGCGAACGAGCAGCTCGCCGGCGATGAGCTAACCGCGCACGGAATTTTGCGCAAATTCGATGTTCGCGCGCTTTGCACGACAGACGATCCGACGGACGATTTGGGCCATCACCAGGCGATCGCAGCGTCGGATCTGGAAACGAAGGTCTATCCGGCGTTTCGACCGGATAAGGCGCTTGCGGTGAACCTGCCAGAAGTCTTCAATCCTTGGGTCGATCGGCTTGAGGCCGCTAGCAACGTCGAGATTCGAAACTTCCAGGCGTTCCTCGATGCGATCAAACAGCGGCACGATTTCTTTCACGAAATGGGCGGGCGGCTGTCGGACCACGGGCTCAACTATTTGTCTCGTGACTTTCCTTCGGACGCGACGGCGGAAGCGATATTTGACTCCGCTCGCGACGGGGTTGCGGCGGGGGCGGGCGAGCACGGGCAATTCTCCGCCTATATGATGGTCTACTTTGGCAAGCTCGACGCGGCGCGCGGCTGGACCAAGCAGATGCACTTGGGGGCACTGCGTAACAATAGCGCGCGCGGATTTCGCGTCGCCGGCCCGGACACTGGGTTCGACTCGATTGGCGATTGGCCGCAAGCGGAGAGTTTGAGCCGCTACCTGGACCGCCTTGAGCAACAAGATGCTCTGCCACGCACGATCATTTACAACAACAACCCGAACGATAACTACCAGTTCGCGACGATGATGGGGAATTTCCAAGACGGCACGATTGCCGGCAAGATGCAGTTCGGCTCCGGCTGGTGGTATCTCGATCAGAAAGAGGCGATGGAGTGGCAGATCAACTGTCTGTCGAACGTCGGGCTGCTGTCGCGGTTTGTGGGGATGCTGACGGATTCGCGTTCATTCATGTCATACCCGCGTCATGAGTATTTTCGAAGAGTGCTTTGCAATATGCTGGGCCGCGATATCGAGAACGGCGAGATTCCAGATGACGATGGCCTGGTCGGCTCGATGATCGAGAACATTTGTTTTAACAATGTGCGGGATTACTTGCGGTTGGACGGGGTCTAGGGCCTGTCGTCGGCGAGGGCCGGAATATGTGGGGAAGAAAGTTCGAGAGGGCATCGGCTGGGTAGGGGACAGGCAACACTAGGGTTTGTGAAGGTGTAGAGATTTCGGGATCTCATGTGCCAGTCCCCGCCCGGAGGTCCTTCTCCGTCCGTACGATGTTTCAGATGGGGCGTTCGGGGCGTCGAGTCGGCCGCTTGTTCTAAAACGAAAAGAGAGCTAGGAGGGTCGCTCCCGGCTCTCTTTTGAATCGAGTCTTTTGTTCGACTAGATGTCGTAGTACAGCGAGAACTCGTACGGATGTGGCCGCTGGCGAACCTCATCGACTTCGGCTGAACGCTTGTAGTCGATGTAGCTGGAGATTAGCTCGTCGGTGAACACGTCGTTTTGTGTCATGAAGTCGTGATCGCGTTCGAGCGCGTCGAGTGAACCAGCGAGATCGTCGGGCAACGATGGAACGCTTGCCAACTCTTCGGGGCTCAGATCGTAGATATCCTTGTCGAGTGCTTCGCCCGGATCGATCTTGTTTTGGATGCCGTCGAGGCCGGCCATTAGGCAGGCGGCAAAGGCGAGATAAGGGTTGCAGGACGGATCGGGGTAACGCAGTTCGACGCGCTTCGACTTGGGGTTCTGCGAGTACATCGGGATGCGGCAGGCGGCCGAGCGGTTGCGGCGCGAGTAGGCCAAGCTGACCGGGGCTTCGAAGCCTGGGACCAAGCGCTTATAGCTGTTGGTAGTTGGCGCGACGATTGCGGCCAGAGCGGGGGAGTGCTTCAGCAATCCACCGATATAGTGCAGAGCGGACTCACTCAGGCCGGCATAGTCGTCGCCGGCAAATGTGGGAACGCCATCCTTCCAGATCGACTGGTGAGTGTGCATGCCCGACCCGTTGTCGTTCCAAAGCGGCTTCGGCATGAATGTCGCTGATTTGCCTTGCTGGTAGGCCACGTTGCGCACGATGTACTTGTAGAGCATCATGTTGTCGGCCGAGAGCACGAGCGTGTCGAAGCGCTGATCGATCTCACATTGGCCACCGGTGGCGACTTCGTGGTGATGGCACTCGATGTTGATGCCGCAGTCTTCCATGACCTGCACCATCTCGGTGCGGAGGTCTTGAAGATGGTCAGTCGGCGGAACTGGGAAGTAGCCTTCCTTGTAGCGCGGGCGATACCCGAGATTATTTTCGGCGCGGCCGGAATTCCAGCGGCCTTCTTCCGAATCGATCTTGAAGAATCCATAGTTGTACGACGAGTCATAGCTGATGTTGTCGAACACGAAGAATTCGGCTTCAGCGCCGAAGAAGGCAGTATCGCCGATGCCGGTGTACTGCAGGTACTGCTCGGCTTTCTGCGCGATCCACCGAGGGTCGCGCTCGTAGTGCTGCTTGGTGATCGGATCGACGATGTTGCAGACGATGCACAACGTCGTGACTTCTGGGAACGGGTCAATGAACGCTGTGTTCGGGTCGGGCATGATCAGCATGTCAGATTCGCTGATCGCCTGCCATCCGCGGATCGATGATCCGTCGAAACCGAAGCCATCCTCGAAGCTATCTTCTTCGAGCATGCCGATCGGATAAGAAACGTGCTGCCATAAGCCGGGAAGATCCGCAAAACGCAGATCGAGTATCTTAGCGCCACTGTCTTTCGCGAAGGCCAAGACCTCTGCTGGGGTTCTGTTGGTAGCCATTCAACCTCCTAAAAACTTTCCGAACAAGGGGAAAAGAGTCAGCCCGACTAAGTAGTCCAAATGCGGGTTTTAAAGGGCGAGGATAGCACAGCGGCCAGCCGTCGCGGGCCGCTGTTGGACCCATAAAAACTTTTAATGCCGTGGGGGCCGATACGCTCTAAATTAGCGGCCGAAAGCTGAAAGATAGACCGCCGTCGGGACGGCCTCTGACCCAATATCTAGGCACGGGCCGACGAGGGACTGGTACGAGGGTTCGACATCGGTCACGAGGGTGCTGAGGTAGCTCGGAACATCATTGTCGGCATCAAAAACTAATCGCGGACCCAAAGTTCTTAGCGTGTTTGCGCAGCCCTTGACTGCCCGCGGTTCGGAGCCCTCAATGTCGAGCTTAATAAAGTCGACACGATCCAAGCCCATTTCTCGAACGATGTTGTCGATGGTTGTGACGGGGAGTTTGCGCGCGTCAGCTTTGTCGTGCCAGCACCAGGCAAAACTGTCGATTGCAGAACTCGCCCTCTTGATCCGAAACCCCCAAGTTTCCATCTGTCTCCAGATGCTTCACGTCCGCCGTTGTCCTTTGAAGAATCTCGGAGTATGCTCAACCGACAGTCCGGCCAATTAGATGGCGCGCGCCAGGATTGTTTTTGCCGTGGTGGGTTTCCGCGCGGCTACGGACGTTCTAGAATTCATTGCGAGTAGCCACCAGATATCGTGCGCTACTGAATCAAATGTTTGGCGTCGGGATTGCCGGGTCCGAAGTGTTTGAGCATGACCAATTTCTCTTCGCTGCTGGTGTTGGTGATTTCAACGCCGGCTTGTGCGGCTGAGGCGGTAACGAAGAACTCGTCGGACGTCAGTTCACCGTAGCGGATCATGGCGGGCGTGTGGACATCCCAGGTGCCTAGCTTGCCTCGGCCTTGGGTGAGGATCATGCCGTAGGCTGCGGCGTCGGTAATTGTGACGCTACGGCCCGGCAGAACGGTTAGCTCTTTAGCGCTGTAGAAATCGGTTGAGTACGTGATCCAGTTTTCGCCGTAGCCAGCGGCGGTCATCTCATCGACCGGCTTGACGGGTATCGGCTCAAAATAGCGATTCTGCATGAAATGGGGATCGACATTTGCTTCCCAATCGAGCATGCCGATGATGTAGTCGAGGTCGTGGTGGAATTCCTCGGGAACGTCTTTTACGAGCAGGTCCCAGGGAACCGCGCGGCCCTCAACCAACGACTGGAACATGCCGAAGACGTCGGAGTTGACCTGTGGTTCATAAGTCACGGCCGAGCCTGGGGCGTGAAGCACTCCAGCAGGAATGTGCCAGCCGCTGCCGGGTTTGAGCTTGTACGCCTTGGAGTGGTAGAGGATGCCGTTGTCGCCTTCGTCCCAGCGCTCGAGGCAACGGCGCACGTCGTCTTTAGTGGTGCCGGGCTCAAGGCCCATAAAGGTGTAGGCGAAGTTGTTTTCTTTGTAGTTGAACTGTGGCGGAAAGTAGTAGGCCTCGGGCTTGCCCTTTTGGCCCACGCGCGCGGCCGCCTCGTCGCCTTGGTGCATGTGGTGCGGTATGGGGCCGAGGTTGTCGAAAAATTTGCAGAGGACGTTCCAACCGCCGTACTCGCTCATCACGCCCTGGCCGAGAAACTCATCGCCGATCTCCGCGACCGCCTCTTTCAAGAGTATTTTTTGGGCGTCGCCGTTGGAGCCGGTCGAGGCCACGATGTAAGCGAGGCCCTCGTCTTCGGGGGTTCCCGGCCCATTCGAGGCTTGGGTAGTCGATGAGAACCAGCGTTCGTCAATGCCGCCTCGTTGCGCGCCGAGCGCATATAAGTCGTTGGGGTGGAGTTTTAGGCGACCGCCGGGCATTAAGAACGAGCGCGGCACCCAGCACGGAGCCAATCGTACAATGCCGTTCCCGGAGGCAAGGGCGCTTCGAAGGGCAGTGATTTTTTCGGACATGCTCGCTATGATAACGGACCGCCGTGGCGTGGGTTTCGGCTGGCGACGGGCCCCAGATCCGTGCGCAAGCAGGCAGTGCTTTCGAATGGATCAAGGGCGATGCGACGGCGGTGGGCGATGTGGGGCCGCGCACGTTTCGCGCCACTGGCGAGAGACTGCTCGCGGTAACCTGAGATCGAGCGCGACGCCTAAACGGAAGTTCCTCGTAGGGCGTCTGGGAGACGACGTTGCTATGGCCATTCTGGCTCGAAAACAGCGGATGGGGTGGGTGTTGGAGTCGTGCGCGACTGGTCGCGCCCCGAGAAATTGTGGGTACAAAAATTGGCGCTGACAGCCGCATCTGAATCTGGTTTCATGCAGACTTGTCTGCGCGCCGTTTCTTCGGATGGATTAATCACTCCGAGGAAACCGCTTGCTGACGCGCGCGGCTCAAACGACGCACACTCGTTGGTAACGAAATCTTCTTGCCATCATAGTACTGAGCGAAGCTGGACCTCGGGAGCCGTATGCTACTCTCAGGAACGCCAAAGGGGAAGGGATACCGGGTGATGACCGGAAATCGCAGACGAATCACAACATATTTAGCGCTGTTTTTCGTCGCGGCGCTGCCCTTGCTCCAGGCGTTACAATTTTTTGGTGGCCGCGGTGGACGGCGATCGCGCGAAGACCCGCGTGCGTACGACTTCGAGCGCGACAAAAAGGGCGAGTTCTCATTCGCGCGCTACGCTTACGGCTCATCGTACGGTGGCCGCCGCGGTGGCGGTAGCTGGGCTACGGATTTTCCAGCCGCCGAATATCACCTCACGAATGGCATCAAGCGCCTGACCGCCGTCGACGCTGTTCACGGTGGCCGATACTTCGAACCGATGGATGAGGAGATGTTTGACTATCCGTGGATCTACGCGGTGGAAGTCGGGCAGTGGTACCTATCGGACGAAGAAGCGGCGCGAATGCGGGAGTATCTTTTGCGCGGCGGATTTTTAATGACTGATGACTTCCACGGATCGTACGAATGGGCGTCATTCCTAGATAGTATGCAGCGTGTGTTTCCAGGCCGGCCGATTGTTGAGATCCCCGAGAATGACCCGATTTTGCATACGCTGTACGACCTCGACCAGAGGATTCAGATCCCGGGCATCAGAGTGCTGTGGAGCGGCCGAACGTACGAGCAGGACGGAATCGCGCCGCACTGGCGTGGTATCTACGACGACCAAGAGCGGCTCATGGTCGCGATCAACTTCAACATGGACATGGGCGACGCTTGGGAGCACGCCGACGATCCCCGATACCCTGAGAATATGACGGCCCTGGCCTATCGTTTCGCGATCAACTACGTCATCTATTCGATGACACACTAGAGCAGCGCCGGTGTTCGAGTTTTTCTTCAACTACCCGCTGTCGGCCTTTCGCAAGGGTCAATTCGTGTTTGCGAGCGGCTGGCCCGTATGGTTGCTGGTTCTCTTAGTTGCCGCCGCCGGCGCAGGCCTTTGGTGGCATATGAGACAGTCGCAGAGCCGGCTGAGCGGGCGACGCTCTTGGTGCATTTGGGGTCTGCACTGTGCCACCGCGGCGCTGGCGCTGCTGATGTTTTGGCAG
This sequence comes from Bryobacterales bacterium, assembly GCA_965247305.1. Classification (GTDB taxonomy): domain Bacteria; phylum Acidobacteriota; class Terriglobia; order Bryobacterales; family UBA6623; genus CATQHP01. The sequence goes on from OZ252030.1 coordinate 3,091,211, forward strand.
CCCGGGCTGGGTATACAGTCACTCAAGAATCGCCAAAACGTGGTTGCCGTATTGCTCGACACGTCGAGAAGCATGGCTATTGGCGAAGGACAGCAGTCTCGGTTGCAACAGGCCGTGGCAGCATTGCAGGGACCGGTTCTTGACAAGCTCGAGGAAAAATTCCGGGTCAGACTATACGGATTTGCCGGTCAGGTGGGCCGTCTGGAATCGCTCGCTGATGAGCACCTGCCCGCGCCCGGCACCAGCAGCAGGATTGGCGAATCGCTTGCTAATGTTCTGCGCGAGTCAACGGCGGTGCCGCTCGGCGCGGTGTTGGTTGTTAGCGACGGCTCGGACAATACCGGCCGGTTCGGCCGCGAATTGATGGCTGAGATCCGCAGACGTAAAGTTCCGGTACATACAGTCGGCGTCGGGCGCGAGGAAATTCCGAACGACATCGAGCTTACGGACGTTGCGGTGGCCGCGAAGGCGCTGCCGAATTCGCGTGTGAGCGCGCAAGTAACGATTCGCCACGACGGGCAGAGTCAGCGGGCGACGCGAATTTCGGTGAAAGACGGCCCGTCGGTTCTCGCGACGAAAGAGATTACGCTACGTCCGGGTGAGCCCATTCAGGGTGAGTGGGTCGATTTTAGTGCCGGTGATCCGGGCATTCGGAATCTTAGTTTTACGCTCGACGCGGTTCCCGACGAAGAGGTGGTTGGCAATAACTCGCTGCGGCGAGTCATCGATGTGCCGCGCCGCCGCCGTCGCATTCTGTACGTCGAAGGCGAGCCCCGCTGGGAGTACAAATTCATGCGCCGGGCGGTCGACAAAGACGCCAGCATCCAGCTCGTTACTTTGCTGCGGACTTCGACGAACAAGTACTACCGCCAGGGCGTGGACACGGCCGAGGAGCTTGAAGAGGGCTTTCCCGAGACTGCCGAGGAACTGTTCCAATTCGATGCGCTGATTATCGGCAGTTTCGAGGCGGCGTTTTTCACCCCGAAGCAGCAAGAAATGATCAAGCAGTTCGTCAGCCGGCGAGGCGGAACCCTGATGATGATTGCGGGTCCGAATGGGCTCGGGCAGGGGGGCTGGAATACGTCCGAGGTCGCCGATGTACTGCCGGCGGCGTTGCCCGGCGGCGAGGGGTCGTTCGTGCGCGAAAAGGTTAGCGTCGAGCTGACCGCGCAAGGCCGGGAATCGTTGATTTGCCGTTTAGATTCGGACCCCGAACAAAACGTACGGTTCTGGGGCCAGATGCCTGAGCTGGCCGATTACCAACGCCTGGGCGCTTTGAAGCCGGCCGCCGTGACGCTGTTGAATGTCCGAGTCGGACGCGAGGCCCTACCGTTGCTGGTGCGGCAGAATTATGGGCGCGGGCGAGGCATGATTTTCGCGACCGGTGGAAGCTGGCGTTGGAAGATGAGTCTGCCCAGCGACGACCAACGTCATCACACGTTTTGGCGCCAACTTTTGCGCAGTTTGGTGGCCGACACGCAGGGCACCGTGCTGTTGTCTAGCGATCGCACAATCTACGCCGACGAGCCGCGAGTCCAACTGCGCGCGGAGGTTCGCACGAAGACGTATGAGGCCGCGAATAATGCGATGGTGACCGCAGTCGTGACGCCCGAGTCGGGCGAGCCGATAACGGTCGACATGCACCCCTCTCCGGATGAGGCGGGCGTCTACGAGACGCAGTTCACCGCAGCCGGCGCGGGCGCCTATCGAGTTGAAACGACAGCGCGATTAGGTGAGGAGCGGCTCGGGGCCGACACGCTTCATCTGCGGCGCGAAGACGGAGTTGCCGAGGATTTCCACCCTGGCCAGAATCGCGAGTTGTTGACGCGATTGGCGGAGCAAACCGGCGGACGCTATTGGGGTCTTGATGACCTTGCGGGCTTGCCGGAGGAAATTCGATTTTCTGAAGCCGGCATCAACTCGCGCGAGATTTTAGATCTATGGGACATGCCGGCGTTGTTCTTCTTACTTCTGCTGTTCAAAGGCGGCGAATGGCTGCTGCGCCGGAAATGGGGCGTAGTTTGATTCGACGTACCGGTAATCAGTGGATCCGAATTGGCGCGGCGCTGCTAATTGGCGTGTTCGCGACGCTACCCGTCTGCGCCGAAACTCATTTTGTGATCATCGAAGGGCTGGGCGGTACCGAGGAGTACGCCGAAGAGTTTCGCGAGCAAGTGATCGACCTGCGCTTAGCGGCTCGACTGGCGGTGAATGACGACTCGCAGGTTCACGTACTGGCCGGTAAGGAAGCCACCCGCACGCGATTGCAAGAGGTGCTGACGGCATTGGCCGCTAGCTTATCGGAGGCTGACGCCCTGGCGCTGGTCATGGTTGGCCATGGCAGCCACGACGGCAAAGAGTACAAGTTAAATATTCCCGGCGCGGATTTTACGGCTACTCAACTCAAACAGTGGCTTGACGCGGTCCCGGCCGGCAGGCAGCTTGTGGTCTCGACTACCAGTTCAAGCGGTGGAGCTATGGAAACGTTGACGTCGGAGCGCCGCATTGTGATCACCGCGACCAAGAATGGCCGTGAAAAGAACGCGACAGTCTTTGGGCGCTACTGGGCCGAAGCTTTGTCGGACCCGGAAACCGACACCGATAAAAATGAGACGATTTCGGCGCTGGAGGCGTACAAGTACACCGAGGACAAGGTGAAATCGCACTTTGAAGACGCCCAGAAGTTGGCCACCGAGCATCCTCGAATCGAGGGTGAACTTGCGGGCAGCTTTATCCTGGCGAGACTCGGTTCCACGGCTGCGGCCGCAACTGATCCGGCAAAGGCAGCGTTGCTCACACAGCGGGAGGGCATCGAGCGAAAGATCGATGAATTGAGACTCCGCAAGGATGATATTTCGGAGGACGAATACCTGGACGCATTGCAGGAGCTGCTCGTCGAACTGGCAGGGATCCAGGAACAGATCCTAGAAGATGAGGAACCGCAGTGAGGTTGCGTCTAGCTCCTTTGTCCTTAGCCCGCATATCTCACCACCTGACGGCGAAAGCCCGCGATAGGTGCGCCACTACTTCGTTGCGCTCGATCGTCGTGCTCGACGGACTGTCAAGTACGCCTCCGCGCGCCAACCGTCGCCCGCCTCGTAGTGACGCACCTCGCACGCACTTTCGCTCGCCACGTGGTGCGATATGCGGGCTAGTCGGGCTGAGCGGGCTGACACTTTGCAGCTTGGCGCTGTTCGGCGCGCCGCTTCATCCGGATCGCGGTCATCGCAGTGAGTTACTTGAACCCTGTGACGAACATTTCGACCGCGGCCGCCGCGGCCAGGCCGCCGGTTGCTACCAAGGTGTGATTGGGAAAAGCAGCGACCCCGCCGTACAGGCTGAAGCGTTTTGGATGCTGGGCGATCTCAAAAGCGCCAACGAGCGCTTCCGCGACGCGACTAGGGCGTTGCCCGATGACCCAGATTTACGGGTCCGCTGGGGACACCTCTATGTTCAGTCACATCAAGAGAGTGAAGCGGCAAAGTTATTCGAAGAAGCCCTTCAGCGCGACAGCGACCACGTCGCGGCCAAGCTTGGCATCGCTAGCGTGATGTCCGGCCGTTTTGAGGGCGAGGCAATCAAGAAGGTTGAAGAAGCACTCGAAGCGAAGCCCGAACAGGTCGAGGGGCACCTGCTGCTTGCGCGCATGGCTCTTGAAGAAGGAGACCTTGAGAAGGCCGAGAAATCTCTCGATACGGCGCTTGAAAAGGTTGGAGAACTGAACGCCTCGCCGCTGGAGGTCTATTCGCTGTATGCTTCGCTCGACTTGCTGCGCGATAAGCGCGACAGCGACTGGATTGACAAGGCGCTTGCCCATAACCCGACGTACGGCAAGATTTACGCCGAGCAGGCTCATTTCTATGTGATTACTCGCCGTTATCGCGAAGCCACGGAGCGACTCACAAAGGCCGTTGACCTCGATCCGACGCTATGGCAGGCACATGCCGATTTGGGCGTGAATCTGATGCGAGAAGGCCTCGAAGAGGCTGGCCGGCGTCATCTCGAAACCGCCTTCAGCGGTGACCCTTATAGCGCCAAAACGGTCAACACGTTGCGCCTGATGGATAGCTTCGGCGATTTTGTCACGTCGTCGAACAAGGACCACTCCGCCCTGGCGACCGAGGAAGAATTGCGGGCTTCACTGACGAAGCCCGAGGTTTTGGTGAAACTGCACGAGGAAGAGGCCGAGTTGCTGCGGCCGTACGTCACCGAGCTTTCGGAGCGGGCGATCGCCGAGTTTTCAAAAAAATACGATTTCACGCCTGAGAAGCCTATCCACGTTGAACTCTACCCTGATCACGACGATTTTGCAGTGCGGACGATGGCGATGCCGGGTATCGGGCTGCTGGGAGTGACCTTTGGGTATGTCGTCGCGATGGATAGCCCGTCGGGCCGCGAGCCTGGTGGTTTCCATTGGGGCACTACGCTGTGGCACGAGTTGGCGCACGTATTCACACTCGAGGCGACCAATCATCTGGTGCCGCGCTGGTACTCCGAAGGCATCTCGATGTACGAGGAATGGCAGGGCGACTCGCGCTGGGGAGAAAGCGTCGGGCCGGATTTCATTGATGCTGTCGAGAAAGAGAAACTGCTGCCGATTGCTGAGCTTGACCGTGGGTTCATACGGCCCCGGTTTCCCGGTCAAGTGCAAATTTCTTACATGCAGGCCGGGCTTGTATGCAAGTTCATCGCGGAAGAGTGGGAGGAAGCGAAGCTCGTCGCGTTGCTGAAGGGATTCGCCAAAGATACCCCTACCACCGACAATATCGAGGCGGTTCTTGGGGTCGTGCCTGACGAGTTCGACAGCCGCTTCCAGGTTTTCCTCAAAGAATTGATCGGCCCGGCGCTCGATGGCATGAAGCCCTGGCGTGCCGCCCTCAAGAAGGCGCTTCAAGCCGCTCGGGAGAAGGACTGGGAGGCTGTTGTCGAGCCGGCCAACGAGGCCAAAGAAACGTATCCGCAATACATTGGCGCCGGCACTCCCTACGTTTTACTCGCGGAGGTCTACGACCAGACCGACAAGCGCGACGAAGCGATCGACGAGTTGCTGGCGTATGAAGAGCGCGGCGGCCGGAATCCCGAAACACTAAAAAAACTCGCCAAGTGGCTCGAGGAAGCCGGGCGGGCCGAAGAGGCGATTCACGCCTACGACGGCATTCTCTACAACTGGCCGCAGGACGAAGAAGTCCATCGCAATATGGGCAACTTGTTGTTTAGCGGCGGCGACTACCGGCAAGCGGCTCGCGAATTTCTCGCGGTCTTGGCGCTCGACCCGTTGAATAAGGCGGACGCCAACTACAACTTGGCGCGGGCCTACGATAAGATGGGCGATTCGCGAAGGGCCCGGCGGCACGTGTTACTAGCGCTGGAGAACGCTCCGACATTTGGCCCCGCGCTGAAGCTGTTGATGCAAATTAAGAAATAGGTCTAATTCATGTCTCTTTCGATCCAAAACGAACTAGAAACCAGCGAGTCACGCGAACTCATCGAATCGTTCCGCGCGACGATGGACCGCATCCGCGAACAGGTGGGTTCCATCATCGTTGGCCAGGACGAGGTTGTCGAAAACCTTCTGATGACCCTGTTGGTGGGTGGGCACTGTTTGATTACCGGCATGCCCGGGACGGCGAAAACTTTGCTGGTGCGCACGCTGGCATCCGCGTTGGGGCTGACCTTCAAGCGCATCCAATTCACCCCCGATTTGATGCCGACAGACGTTACAGGCACCGACATCATCGAAGAGGACCCAACCACGGGCCGGCGCACCTGGACGTTTGTCCAGGGCCCGCTGTTTACCAATGTGATGTTGGCCGACGAGGTCAACCGCACGCCGCCGAAAACCCAGGCCGCCTTGCTCGAGGCCATGCAGGAGCTCAGCGTCACGGTTCGTGGGAACACTTACCAGCTCGACCCGCCCTTTCTGGTGCTCGCCACCCAGAACCCGATTGAACTCGAAGGCACGTATCCGCTGCCAGAAGCCCAGCTCGATCGGTTCTTGTTTAACGTAATCCTCGATTACCTTTCAGAGGAACAAGAAGTCGACGTGGTTGATCGGAATACAGCCGGCACCCCGCTACCGGAGGTGCAGACGGTAACGTCGGCGGAAGACATCCTCAAATATCAGTGGCTGGTGCGTCAGGTGCCGGTCTCGCAGGCGGTAACGCGCTACGCCGTAAACTTGATTCGAGCCACGCGCCCGACCGACCCAGAAGCGCCGGAGATCGTCAAGAAATACATCAACTACGGCGGGAGTGTCCGCGCCACGCAGTTCTTGGTGCTTGCCTCGAAGGCGCGCGCGCTGCTTCAGGGGCGTTACCACGTTACGGTCGAAGACTTGCAAACACTGACGCTGCCGATTCTTCGCCACCGCGTGCTGACGAACTTTCACGCCGAATCGGACAAAGTCGATGTTGATGACGTGCTGCGTCAGATGATTGCGGCTAAGCCTGCTCCGAACGAGACATAGCCGGTGGCCACGCAGCAACTACTCGATCCGGAGATTCTCACTCGACTCTCGAACATCCAAGTGGTCGCTAAGACTGTTGTCAACGGCTTCCTAACCGGGCTGCACCGCTCGCCGTTTTTTGGATTCAGTCAGGAATTCGCTGAATATCGGCCCTATGTTCAAGGGGACGACCCGCGGTTTATTGACTGGAATGTGCTCTCACGAACGGATCGCACCTACATTAAGCGGTTCCTCGGGGAGACAAACACCCACTTGGTTTTGCTAGTCGATGCCAGCGCTTCGATGGGCTTCAAGTCAGGCGAAGTTTCAAAGCTGCAGTACGCGAAATTTTTGGCGGCGTCGTTGGCGTACCTTTCGACCAAGCAACACGATGCCGTTGGGCTGATTCTATTTGACGAAAAGGTTCGTGAGATGCGGCCGCCAGTATTTCGGCCTGGGCATTTGAGCAGCATCTTGCACGTACTCCAGAACGCCGAACCGGCCACCGGCACGAATTTGGAGCTACCGTTCCACGAGTTTCAACGGCATGTGAGCCGCAGAGGGCTGGTAGCGATGATCTCTGACTTCTTCGCCGATCCGCGGCAGGTGGTCGACGCCGTCCGGCCGCTGGTGTTTCAGGGCCAGGACATCGTTTTTTTCCAAATTCTCGATCCGCACGAAATTGCACCGAAATTTACCTCGTCGGCCGTATTAGAAGACATGGAGACCGGTGAGTTGATGGAGGTTTCCTCAGACTTCGCCAATCGCGAATATCCCGCGCGGCTGCAAGCGCACATCGACCGGGTTAAGAACACGGTCGAGTCAGAAGGTGCTGACTACGTTTTGATGGATACGTCGCAGCCTCTGGATCTGGCGCTTCGTGAGTATTTACTGTTCCGGCAAAGGAGGAGATAGAGAACGATGGCGTTGCTTTCTCCATGGTTTTTGGCCGGAGCCCTGGCGGTCGGACTGCCGCTGTGGTTGCACCTATTGCAGCGTGAGAACCCAATCGAGCTCAGGGTTAGTTCGTTGATGTTTTTCGAGAAGCGGACGCAAACTACGATTCTCGAGAAAAAGTTTCGCTACCTTTTGCTGCTGGCGCTACGGCTGGCGCTGTTCCTACTGCTCGCGATGGCTTTTTCTAAGCCGATCTGGGAGCGCCCGCCGACAGCGCTTGCGGGCGATATTCCCTCGCTGCACATCATCGCGCTCGATACGTCGTTGAGCATGCAACATTCCGATCGTTGGAGCCGGGCGCAGGCGGCGGCGAACGAGGTCATTGGCGCGATGAGCGAAGGCGACCGGGCGCAGGTTATTACGCACGGGCCATCTGTGAGTGTTGTCACCGATGCGATCGACGATAAGGTCGAGCTTCGCGCGGCCGTCGGCTCGCTCGCGCCGACTTCGGGTCGCAATAGCTTTGGCGACGTGATTGAGGCGGTGCGCAGTCTGGCCCCGAATGCCGATTACCCGGTTGAGGTACACCTGATTTCCGATTATCAGAACACGGCCATGCCGGGCCGCTTCGGCGACTTGGTTTTGCCGACAACCGCGACACTGGCCATTCACAACGTTGCTGAAGAAGTGGGCGCCAATTGGGCGATCGAGAGCGTGAAGGGCACGACCCAGGTGTTTGGCGTCGATGAACCGAAGCTTGAGGTGACGGTAGGCGGCTACGCGACGCCGAAGGCTAATAAACGAGTGGCCCTCAAGATCGACGGATCGCAGATCGCGGTCGAGACCGGCGAGATCCCCGAGAACGGGCGCACGACGTTTACGTTCGAGGGTTTCGATCCGCCGAGAGACTTCAGTCGCGCGGAGTTCGTCATCGAACCCGGCGACGATCTGCTGGCCGACGACACTCGCTTGGTTGCGCTAGATAATTCCGAGCCCGACCCGGTTCTTTTCGTGAGCGCTGACAGCCGCAAACGCGATTTGCTCTACTACAGCACAGCGCTTGGCGCCGCGGCCGGCGTTCGGTTCTCGCTGCAGTCGGCCTCGCCGGGTGAGGCGGAGCGGCTCTCTCCAGATCGCTACGCGATGATCGTGCTGTCAGACGTGCCGCAATTGTCGAGCGGCCTGCTGACTCGCCTGAAGGCCTACGTTGAGTCCGGTGGATCCGTTCTGATCGCATTGGGTCCGAAGACGACAAATGCCGGAAAAGTCGTGCTAACGGGCCATGAGGTCGACCAACCGCTTTCGACCGAGCGCGGAATTGCGCGTTTTCAGGCGGCCGGTCAGTCTGACGCTTCCCACCCAATCATTGAGCAGCTCAAGCGCCTGCGTGGAGTGAAATTCTTCTTATACGCTCGGGTGAAAACGGGCGAGAACGACGAGGTGCCGCTGCGACTAGGCAACGGTGCTCCGCTGTTAGTTGAGCATTCGCTTGGCGCGGGCCGCGTTCTTCTATTCACCTCGACGCTCGACAACGTTTGGAACGACCTGCCCGTTAACCCAATCTTCGTCCCTTTCGCCGTCGAAACCGCGCGTTACTTAACAGGAATGGAAACTGCACGAGGTCAGGCGTTGGTTGGTTCAGTCCTCGAACTGAACCGTCGTCGCAGCTCCGCCGGATCTGTGCAAGTCTTTGACCCACAAGGAGATCGAGCGCTGACACTGTCGGAGGCAGCGGCTCGCAATGACCTTAGCCTCGATCAAGTGGGATTCTATGAAGTTCGCCGCGCCGAAACTTCGGAGTTGCTGGCAGTAAACCCCGATCCGCTTGAATCAAATCTCCGTCCTCTCGACGAGGACACGCTGGCGTTGTGGAAGTCGACTGGCCGAACGGGCTCGGTGGCGGCTGTGGCAGCGGGTGAAGAGTCGCCCCTAAGGCCTCCACCGCTTAAACTTTGGAAGTTCTTTCTATTTCTTTTGATTGCGATCGCGCTGCTAGAATCAGTCGTAGGCAACTGGCACTTAAACGTAGTGAGGGAGGTTTGAGCCGATGGCTCGATTTAGTTTTCAGACCGATTCGACCGACCTCAACGACTACCTCGACCGCGTTCGCCGCCGCCTAAAAGCTTCGCTGGCGACTCGCGGGCTTGGCGCCTTGGCTCTGACCGCGCTTCTTATTACGGTTTGCGGGGTCTATTTCGCCAACAGGTTTGCCTTCTCATATACCAGCGTTGTCAGCGTGCGAACGCTGCTGATTGCCGCCATCGTTGCCGTAATTGTATTTCTCCTAGTTCGGCCGTTACGTGGAGTGGGAAACCGGCGGGCGGCTGATGAGATCGAACGGATGTCGCCGGCCTTCGGGGGCCGTCTTGACACTTGGGTCGACCAGACCGCTCGCATGCGCGCCGAAGGCTCCGCGGCAAACCCGCTGGTTGATTTGCTAGCGGAAGATACCGTGCGGATTACCGAAGCCGTGCCAGTCGACGATGTTGTCGGCCGGGCACGAATCTTGTCGTTTTCGAGTGCCGCTATTTTTGGCCTTTTCGCGCTAGTCTGGCTGGGAACTTCCGGGCCCGGCTACTGGCAGTACGGCACTTCGCGGCTTTGGACCGGCTGGTTCAACACGCAAGATGCGCCGCTTTACGAGTTGCTCGTGGAGCCGGGCGATACGACCGTTCGCAAGGGCGCTAACCTCGCCGTCAGCGCGCAGCCGGTCGGATTTGACCCGGCGGCCGTTGATATCTATGCCAAGTTTGAGAGCAGTGTTGACTGGGAACGGGCGGCGATGGGTCCGCAGCTCGAAGGTAGCGGATACGAATTTACTTTCTCCGCCGTGCGCGAGCCGCTGCGCTACTACATGGTCTCCGGAAGAGTGCGCACCCGCGAGTTTAACGTCGACGTGGTTGAGATGCCCAACGTCGAGAACATCAAACTCGACTATGCATTCCCGTCGTGGACCGGCCTGAAGCCGCTCACGGAAGATCCCGGTGGCGATATCCGAGCCGTCAAGGGCACGAAAGTTAAAGTCACGCTCAAGACTGACAAGCCGTTGGTTGCCGGCATCGTGATCGTTGGCGAGAACGAGATTTCGATTCGTGACAACATTGCCGAGATTCAGGTCGTAGACGACGGCGAGTACCACATCGCGGCGGTCTATCAAGGTGAAAACATCCGCCTCACCGATGACTTCTTTATCACGGTAGTACCTAACGAGAAGCCCCAGCTCAAGATTCTCGAGCCCGGGCGCGACTGGAAAGCGACCAGTATTGAGGAAGTCACGGCGCGCTTCCGAGCCAGCGACGATTTCGGGCTACGGTCATTAGCACTGCACTACGCGGTGAATGGTTTCGATCAGCCCAAGATCAACTTGAGTGCCGGCCGAGGCAAGAAGGAATTTAGTGGAAGCCACCTATTTTCTTTAGAGGAGATGGGCGAGCCGGTGGCCGCGGAGGCCGCGGCGACGGACGCTTCAGACAGTCCCTTGCCCGCTTCCGCTCCGCCTGTCGGCTTGATTGCGGGCGATTTAGTCAGCTACTACGCGGTCGCAAGTGACGGCAAGAACGAAACCCGCACGGATATCTATTTCATTGAGATCCAGCCCTTTGATCGCAGTTTTTCGCAATCGCAGCAGGCTGGCGGACAAGGCGGCGGGCAGCAACAGCAGCGTGACGAAATCTCCCGAAGAGAGAAGCAAATTATCGTCGCTACCTGGAATCTGATCAAAGAGCGCGACGCCAAAGACGGCCGCAAACCGGCGGAATTGCGCGAGGGCGCTGCGATGCTCGCCGAGCTTCAGGCGACGCTGATGGCGCAGGCGGCCATCCTGGTTGAGCGCACCCGAGCGCGACAACTGACCGACAGCGACCCGAAGTTCAAGCAGTTCACTGAGTACTTGGAGACCGCGGCGGACTTCATGAAGCCGGCTGCCGACGCGCTAGCAGCCTACAAGCTCAACGACGCTGTGCGCCCGGAGCAACAGGCATTGCAGTACCTGTTGCGCGCGGAGGCGATTTTCACCGACATCCAGATCTCGATGACACAAGGTGGCGGAGGAGGCGGAGCGTCGCGTGATCTCTCCGAAATGTTTGAACTCGAGATGGATCTTGAGAAAAACCAGTATGAGACCGGGGGCGGATCGGCCGGACAGCAAGTTGAAGAAGAGATTGACGACGCATTCAAGAAGCTCGAAGAGCTCGCGCGGCGCCAAGAGCAGCTTGCCTCGCGCGCCCAGGACCGCCAGGAAATGAGCTTCGAGGAGCGCTGGAAGCAGGAAATGCTGCGGCGCGAGGCCGAGGAGCTCAAACGCGAGCTGGAGCAATTGCAGCGGCGTCAGGAAAGCCAGCAGCAAGGGCAGGGTTCCCAGCAGAGCCAGTCCGCTTCCTCAAGCGGCAGTTCGTCGTCTAGTTCCAGTAGCGGTACTCCTCAAGGCGAACCGCAGCAACAACAGCAGCAGGAAAGCCAGCAACTCGATCGCGCGATCCAGCAGCTAGACCGCGCCACCCGCGCCATGGAGCAGAGCAGCCAAAACGGCAACCAAGGGCAGCAAGCCGCGTCGCGCGCACAGCAGCAGATGCAGCAAGCGCTCGAGTCGATGTCCCAGCAACGGCAGCAGCAGAGCCGCAATGCCTTATCGCAAATGCGCCAGAGCGCTGAGAAACTGGTCCGCGAACAAGAGCAGGTTGGCGAAGAGCTACAGAAGTCACTCAAGGTGGCATTGGCGGCGCTGAAGGCACAGGGCGGCCAACAACAGGGTCGCCTGCCGAGCGGAATGGACCGCGAGGAAGAGATCGCCTTGGCAAATCGCAAGGCTGAGATGGGCGAGCAATTAGCCGAGATCGAGCGCCAGATGCAGATACAGACCAGGCGTTTGCGCACCGAAAACAAGGCGGCTGCGAGCCACCTACGCTCGGCGCTAGGGGAATTGCAGCAGTCCGAGGCTTCGACCGCGATCCAGAATGCGTCCGACATGATACGCCGCGGGATGGCGCCGTATGTTGCGCAGGGAGAAGAAGGCGTGGCGCGTGCCTTGCGGCAACTGCGCGATCGCCTCAACGAAGTCGAGCAAATGGCACAGGGCGGCGGCGACAGCCAGCAGCAGGGCTTGGCGCGGGCATTGAACGATATGGAAAGCCTGCGCCGCCGAATGGAGCAAGCGGCCGGCCTTGGCGAACCTGGACAGCAACAGCAGGGTCAGCAGGGCGGCGGCCAACAGCCCGGCGAGCAGCAGTCGCAACTCGCTCAGGGCCAACAGCCCGGGCAGCAGCAGGGCGGTCAGCAACCCGGCCAACAGCAGGGGCAAGGCCAACAGGGCCAGGAATCACAAGGCGAGAGTCCCGGCCGCAGCCAGAGCCGCCAGTCGGGGCAGCAGGGTGGCCAGTCCGGTGGAAGTAGTGCCCTGGGCGAGGGGCAGGCGACCCAGAGCCAGCAGGCGACCCCCGGGCGGGGCGGCCAGAACAGTAACCGCCGCGGCGGTCCTGGCTCTCTCGGCGCCGTCAACTACGGCGACTGGAACCCGCGCCAGCAGTGGAGCACCGCCGACCCTGAAGTCAGGCGGAGGATGGAAGAGGCGCTCGCACAGGGTATGAACGAGGTCCCGAGGCTAACCAGCCGCTTGAGGAGTTCGGGCCAGGTGACGCCACAAGACCTCAGTGAGATTCGAAATTTCGTGCGCGGCCTTTCAGCCGAGCGCTTCAAAGGGAACCCCAAACTTCTTGAGGAAGAGTACCGCAAGATGCTGGCGCTGCTCGAACAACTCGAGGTTCAGGTGCGTAGACAAGTGGAGTTGGATGATAAGGAGGAAGTCCGCGCGATTGTCTCTGAACCAGTACCAGAGACCTATCGCGAGGCGGTGGCGGAGTACTACCGTAGACTAGGTGCCAACTGACGACGGTTCGGTTACAATTAACCAGAGTTGAAGTTCTTTTGAGCTAGATGGACCATCAAACCCAAGAACTCACCCCAAGCCTCTTCACCGGGCTTTCGAGCTTCAGTGAAGATGTCAACAATCGCATTGTGCGCTCGGAGATTGAGGGCGGGGTGCATCTCGATCGCATCGGCGAAGGAACGTCGCTGGAAGTTGAGACCGAGAATCGTCATTACCGCATCGAGTTCCGAGACAGTGGGACATTCATTTCGGGCCACCCGGTATTCTGTCCAAAGCCCGTGCCGGTGAGCGTTCACGGCTCAAGTTGGGGCGGGTCGATGCTCAAGGTCGCCTACATCGGGCGCGGAATGCACCTTGAATTCCACCATCCGGACTTCAAGACGATTACGACCTCGCGAATCGTCGAGATCCGCCCGTTGGCTGCTTAAGCCGCATTTCTCTGCAGCCGACGGTGCAGCGCGGGTTAGGCGTTTACCAAGGCCGTGACGTGCGACGTCACTCCGCTCGCTAAGCCCGTGAGGCTGTAGCCACCCTCTAAGACCGATACCAGCCGGGCGTTGGCGTGCTTGTCCGCAACCTCAAGCATCATTTCGGTGAGTTCGGCAAAGTCTTCATCGCTCAATCGAAATTCGCCGAGTGGATCGCCTAGCCTGGAGTCGAACCCGGCTGAAACCATCACCAGGTCGGGCTTGAAGTCATTCGCGGCGGTGAGCAGCTTATCGCGAAAGGCGCCAAGAATCTCATCGCGGCCAGAGCCGGATGGGAACGGGCAGTTGATCGTGCTACCGGCGCCAGCCCCTTCGCCTGTTTCCGCGGTCATGCCGGTGCCGGGATACCAGGGGGATTGATGGGTGCTAAAAAATAGCACCGCCGGGTCGTCATAGAAAATGTCCTGCGTGCCGTTGCCGTGGTGCTGGCATGCACCCCTAAGCTGAGACAGCTTAAAAATGGGACAGTTGCCGTTCGCTGAAAAAGTATAGCCTTTTCGGCGAACGTGCCGCACACTTGAAAACGGCCGGGAAAGCGGAGGCGGGCAATGCTGGAGAGCAACCCGCCAAGCAATACCCGGCTGGAAACTCAGCGAGACGATGAGCGCTCGGGGCGGGACATTCTCCCGCTCCGAGCACGACCACTGTCTCGATAGATTTCCTCATGCCTCAGAAAACTCAAACTGCGGGTTTCTGAGCTCTTCGCTCGCTGGCAACAACTGCTCGAACTCCTGCGGAGGCCGATACCCCAACGCCGAATGCAGCCGCTTTTGGTTGTACACCGCGTCGATAAACTCCTCGATCGAAGCGCGCGCTTCGTCCATCGATTGATACGTCTGTAGGTTCACCTCCTCGCTTTTGAGCGTCTTCATAAAACTTTCCATGCGCGCATTGTCGTACGGGTTTCCTCGCCGGCTCATCGAGATCAACGCGCCGTTTTCTTCCAGCAGACTGACATAAGCCCGCGAGGTATATTGCGTGCCTTGATCGGAATGATGCACCAGTCCCGGCTTCGGACAGCGAAACTCGATCGCTTTGCGCAGCGCGTTCACTGCCAATATGGCCTCGAGGGAAGGCCCCAATTCCCAGCCCACCACGCGCCGGGAATACGAGTCCATCACGACCGCCAAGTAGACGAACGAACGGCGCATGCGCACGTAGCTGATGGCGGCCTGCCAGAGCTGATCGAGACCGTCGATCTGCAGGTTTTTGGCCCAGTTTGGGTAGATCGCGCGGTGCTGATCCGAGTCCGTCGTCAATACGTAGCGGCGCTTGCGTATCGCCAGCAGATTGTCGTTGCGCATCAGCCGCAAGACCTTCTTGTGGTTCACCGTAAAGCCCTGCCTACGCAGTTCGGCGGTCACTCGACGATAGCCGTAGCGGCGATTGGTGAGCGTAATGCGTTGCATACGGTCACGCACTTCCAGGTTGGATTCGACAGGCTTGTCTCGCTCTAATTGCCGGTAATATCCGGCTCGACTGACTGCGGCGAGTGCACAGGCGCGCTCGACGCTGAGTCGGCCTTCAACGCGAATTTCGTCGATGACGCTGTAGAGCCGCTCGCGTTGCGAGCGACTTGGTTCGGCATCGCCGGTTTTAAGGCGTTGAAGGCTCGTTCGAAAAAATCCAATTCCGCCGCTTGTTGACCGACTAGGCGTTCGAGTTCGGCAATGCGATCGGCGCTCGGATCGCTATCCAATTGCACAACCTCTTGTCCGGGACGCGGCCGCCCTTGACGCCGCTCAAGACCGCTGCGTCCCTCGGCGCGGTAGGTGTCGCGCCAGCGATACAACACGCTGCGCCGCACGTCCAACTCACCGCTCAATTTGACGACGTTCTCACCGCGAAGCATGCGGCTTACCGCCAATTCCTTGAACTCAACTTCATACGAGCGCTGCTTCCTCGCAACCCTATCTTTTCTCTCTCTCATCGGGGACTCCTTTTCCATTCACTGAAAATTGTCCCACTTTCATCTGTCTCGCTTTTGGGGTTCACTCCATGGACGTCCCAATCCACGATGAGCACGCGTTCCAGACCGCGGCGGCGGATGGCGTGTCGCGCGCCGATCGCGACGTTATTGAAAATACAGAATCCCATGCCCTGGTCGGGACGAGCGTGGTGGCCCGGGGGCCGCAGCGCGCAGAAGGCGTTCTTCTGCTCGCCGCCTGCAATGGCGTCGACGGCCGCTGCGACCGCTCCCACTGCTTCGAGCGCGACCTCAAGCGATTGCGGGCTTAGGTGGGTATCGCCGGTCGACAGGTGTGGGCTACCGGCCGCGATGTCGCGTTCGACCGTGCGAATGTAGTCCGCGCCATGGCACAGCAATATTGTTTCGCGATCCGTCGCGTTGGAGGTGAGCCGCTTCATGCGGGCGTCGAGACCCGTCGAGGCGAGTGCACCCATCACCGCGCTGAATCGCTCCGGCCGCTCGGGATGACCGTGCGGCGTCAGATGTTCGACTGACGATTCCGGAGCGACAAGCGCGGTAGAGGCCATAGAATACCGGCCGATGCGACTCTAGTCGGTCGCGAAGCAGTAGAAATGCCCGTTGCCGCCGGTCCCGCGCAAGTTTTCGAGCGTACAACCTCGCGAGCCGTGCGCGGCGTTCCAAGATGTCGGGTTCGCGCCGCCGCCTTGGCGGTCGTGGTGGCCGACTTCAGCGCTGCCTTCGCCGGTGCCGGTCCAATTGGCGCAGGTGTGGTCTTTGCCGTCAGAGAACATGGTGCCATCTAGGTTCGACCCAGTTAGTACGTCGTGTCGGTTTGGATCATCACCACGGCCGTTGAGCACGGCGCCCTTTTCGCTGATTGAGTTTTCTTTGCTGAGCTTGTTGTTGTCAGAGTGCAGATCGGCCACGTTGTCGGCGACTTTGACGCCTTTGGAGTTGTGCCACGGGCCGCTGCCGATGCGATCGCGGGCACTTACTTTATCGGTGCTCAGGTAGGCGCGCCAGGTCTTGCCGCCGGCGCCGGCCGTGGTGGCGAGTTTCTTGCAGTGGGCGTCAGCGCCTGCCAAGCCGCCGAGATTCGCTCCTTGGCCGGGGCCTTCGCTGGTCAAGAAAAATGTCATGTCTTGCGCAACCGCGGGTGCGGCTACGAGTCCGAAAAGCGCAAACGCTGCGAGCGTTACTGAAAATTTGGTCATGGATTCCTCCTCAGGATGGGGGCCGAACCTCAAGGTTCGTTCCGACCAAGGATTTTAGCAGTACCGGCGGCGGCTTTGGGTGTTAGGCTACAGCCACTGACTGTTCGATGCGTTCAACCAAGCGCTCTAGCGACATCCCGGTCGCATGAGTCTCTACGTGGACCCGCGGCGAAAGTGTCAATGCCCTAGTCATCTCTTCGTCCTTCAGGGGGTTGTCCCGGACCACTCGCTTCAACTCCTCCAGATGCTCACGCAGGGCGGGTTCTTCCATCTGGTCGCTTACGGCCACAAGTAGCCGCCGCCTCCAGCGATAGAGGTGGACCGCAACCGGCAGCGCCGACTGCGTGCGCGCCCGAAAGCGGTCCCAAACACGGTCGGCCACGGCCTTATCGAAACGGTGCTCGACGGTTTCTATGCCCTCGAGTTCGATTGCGGCTGTCACGAACGGCCTTCGAAGCTCGATGAGTTCTCCAATCAGTTGGCGGCCGTGGTCGGCGGTTGGCAGCAACGAGAGTGGTTCGCTATGGATGAGCCGTGAAAAGACGTGGACCTGCTCGCGGACCTCTGCTAGATTTGTGTCGATCGATTGCCTGTACATCTTGCTCTCCTGTCGTTGTGTTTCTACCGCCCGGCGTAGCGCGGACAGGTGGTCGTTCAGACTTGAGCGCAAAGCCTGAATGTCTTCAAGTTGGCCGACCTGCTCGATGGAGCGCACGGAGGTGAGAATACTGTCGTAGAACTCGCTGTGCCCGTGGTCGGCCTGCGACGCGGTTTTGACTAGAAGCGTGATAACGTCGGTCAAAGCCAGCCGATGGCGCTCATTTTCCGATTCGAGATTACACCAGTGACCGTTGATCTTTTCGAGAAGGTCGCTGGCCCACGAATCGGCGCGAAGTAATTCGTCGACCGCGGCTGTGCCGGCAGGTTGCAGGCCGAGTTGATCGAGCAGTCCCTGGCGAGCGTCGGTGTCGAGACCGGGCGCCTTCTCAACGACGAGTTGGAGTACAGCTCTTGCGCACTGGCCGCACACGTCTGGCTGCTGATTTGAGTTTGCTCCTCCGCTCATCAAGCGGCGGATCGAGATTAATCCCATCGGAGTATCGATCGACCAGCGCCGAGCGGCGCTTCAGCGCCATGTTAGGATTTCGTATTCCCGTGGCAATCGAGCGTCTACAACTGTGTTTCGCGAAGCTCGACCCGCTTGCCCAGATGCCATCAACAGCGCATGGCCCGGAAGAGGACGCCGGGATGGATCTGCATTCGGTCGAAGCTGCCGAGATATTGCCAGGAAGCTGGAGCGTTGTCGGCACCGGAATCGCCGTAGAAATTCCGCCGGGATATGAGGGCCAGGTACGCCCGCGCAGTGGCATGGCGCGCAAACACGGTGTCACGGTGCTCAATAGCCCGGGGACAGTCGACCCGGGCTACCGTGGCGAGATCCGCGTAACGTTGATCAACCACGGCTCTGAGACATTCTCGATTCAGCCGGGCGATCGCATCGCGCAGCTGATCATCGGCCGCTACGCAGCCGTCGACTGGGAGCTCGCCGAAAATCTCGACGAAACCGAACGAGGCGAGGGCGGCTTCGGCTCAACCGGCCGTTGAACTGCTAGCCCGCACTTCTCACCACCTGACGACGAATGCACGCGATAAGTGCGCCAATACTTCGTTGCGCTCGATCGCGAGTGCTCGACGGACCGTCAAGTACGCCTCCGCGCGCCAATCGTCGCCCGCCTCGTACTGACGCACCTCTCGCGCACATTCGCTCGCCACGTGGTGAGAAGTGCGGGCTAGTGAAGATAAACGAACTCGTTCAAGTTGAACAACGTCTGGCATAGATCGACCAGGCCGGTCGTGCTTGACGTGACGAAAGCCAGAGCCTCTTTCTTTTCTGTCGCGCTGGGAAGCCGCGCCAACGCGACTTCGAATGCGTGGTCGATTCGCGCGTCGGTATCGTGCCCGGCCTCAAGCATCACGCGCTGCGCGAAGTACTTGGCCTGTAGCAGCACGTCGGCATTGTTCATCAGCAGCAACGCCTGCGGTGCGACTGTCGAACGCGTTCGGCGACTGCAAGAGGTGACCATGTCCGGTTGATCGAACGCCTCGAACAAAGGGTAGCGGATCGAGCGCTTCGAAAAAACGTAGAGGCTGCGACGCCACGTCTCCGGATCACCGATCGCTTTTCCGGGCCATGTACGATCGGTGCTCGATTGGAACAAAGCGGGATCGATGTAGGGCCTGACCGCGGGCCCGCCGGTCGAAAGTTTCAGCGTGCCGGCCAGCGACAAGATTTGGTCGCGAATCGCCTCTGCTTCTAGCCGATTTCTGCTCTGTCGCCAGAAGTATCGGTTGTTGCCGTCTTTTTCCAGATTCTCAGGAATATCGCGGCTGGCCATCTTATAGGCGTCCGACTTGAGCATCAAGCGGTGCATGTGTTTGACGGACCAGCCGGATTCGACGAATTCAACCGCCAGCCAGTCGAGCAGCTCGGGGTGCGAGGGCAACTCGCCAGTCTTGCCGAAGTTGCTGGGGCTGCGCACGATGCCTTCGCCGAAATGGTGCTGCCAGATCCGATTGACCATCACTCGCGATGTAAGCGGGTTGTCGGCGGAGGCGATCCAGTTGGCGAAATGCTCGCGCCGACCGGTTGTCGATGCGCTTGCGGGGGACGCGGGAATCGCGAAGTCCCCCGTGCTGGCCACCGTCAAGACACCGCCGCCCATGAGCGAGCCCTTGCTCCCAGGGTCGCCTCGATGCAAGAAGTATGAGGGCAACGGGTCAGGGCCTTCTTCAGTGATCGTTCGTGCCGTCGGATAGGGCGCCGGACGCTTTGCACTCAGCGTCTCGATTTGAATCGTCAGGTTTTCTCGCTCACTTTTCTCGGTCTCGGACATCCGCGCCAGGACGTCGGTGAGGTTGATCTGGCCGAACAGCGCTTGCACCTGGCGCGCGTTGAGGCGCTGGCCTTCGACTCGCTTGTCCGCCGGTGTTTCCCAGGCCTCGCGATAGTAGGAGGGCAGCGAATCGAGCTTCAGCTCAAACAATGCGTCGCGATGAGGCTTTTCTAGCTCGGCGATTCTATTCTTGAGAGGCTTCTGCTCTGTGCGCACCGCTTTGTTTTCGGCCTTGTGATCAGCGACAGCTTGCTGCGAAACCAGTGGATAGTCAACGCCGACCGTCGAGAAGAATACGGCCTGCATCTGGTAGTAGTCTTTCTGCGGGATCGGGTCGAACTTGTGGTTGTGACAACGCGCGCATTGCACCGTCATCCCGAGGAACGTCTGTGCGGTGGTGGCCACGTTGTCGTCAAGCTCGTCCATGCGCGTGCGCTCGTCCTTGACGTTGTTGTCCATCACCATGCGCAAATAGCCCGTAGCGATGTGCGCTTCGGCGGAGTTTGGGGCAATCTCGTCGCCCGCCATTTGCTCGCGAATAAAATCATCGAAACGCTTGTCGCTGTTGAATGCGTTGACGACGTAGTCGCGGTAGCGCCACATCGTGGGCCAGTCGAAATCGCGTTCATAGCCACCCGAGTCGGCGTAGTGCACGAGGTCTAACCAGTGGCGTCCCCAGCGCTCTCCGTAGTGCGGCGAGGCTAGTAAATCTTCGACCAGCCTCTCCCATGCGTCCGCGGCGTCGTCCGTGAGAAATGCTTGAATCTGTTGCGGGCTCGGCGGCAGTCCGGTGAGGTCGAGGTAGATCCGGCGAACGAGCGTTCGCTTGTCGGCTTGGGGGCTTGCGGCCAAGCCGTTTTTTTTCAAACTTGCAGCGAGAAACGCGTCGATTGCGGTCTGTTTGCCGGCCGGAACTTCGGGACGTTTCGCTTCTTGAAATGCCCACCAGCTTCGTTCGTCGTCAGTGATCGGTCGTTCTTCGAGCCTTTTCAGTGCTGCCAAACGCTCGGCCTCTTCGTCGGAAACGTCCGCATTGGGCATGGGCGCGCCGGCCATAATCCACTTGCGTAAGACTTCGATCTGCTCGTCGTGAAGCTTGCGCCCGGGTGGCATCGAAGGCTTTGCGGAGTGCGTGACCAGCTTCCACAACCAACTGCGACCCGGGTTAGCGCCGGTAACAGCAGCGCCGCGCTCGCCGCCCTGTAGGATCTTGTCGCGCGTGCGTAAATCGAGCCCAGACTGCTGCATCGCCGCGCCGTGACACATCTGGCAGTTCTCTTTGAGGATGGTGCCGGCTTCTATTGCCAGATCCGCCCCGCTGACGAGTAACGGCGCAATGAACACCAGAACGCCAGTCATGGGCCGCAATTGCATAACGCTATCTATTCTACGGCAGCGCATTGATTTCAGAGGCGTGCCGAGGCACGCGCCCGGCCCGTCTGTAAGCATTCGACGCCCGATTGCTCGTGCCTACCTGGCGATCCGTTGCGAATCGCCGTACCTCTAGCCTATGCCCGTCGGAAACGATCGAGATTGCTCCGTTAAGGTCGGTGCGTAGTATGGCCGTGTGCTTCAGGCGAAGGCGCTCGAGCAGTTCCACGTGAGGATGCCGGTAGGTGTTGTCGAACCCGGCGGAAATCATGGCGAACATCGGCCGGATCTGTTCGAGGAAAATTTCGCTGGTTGACCCCCGGCTGCCGTGATGCGCGACCTTCAGTACATCAAGACGCTCATTTCGCAGCTCTCTACTGAGAGCCACTTCGGCGAGTGCCTCAACGTCGCCGGTGAGCAGAAACTTGTGGTCTCCCAACGGCAACTGCAGCACCATCGAGAGGTTGTTTCTCGTAGCACCAGACCCGGCAACATCGCCCGGTCTCAAAATCCGTAGTCTCGCGGCTCCGAACGCCCGCGCGTCGCCTTTTTTGACGCGGATGACCTCAACGCCGTTCGCCCGGGCTTGCTCGATCAGCGGTACGTACTCGACCTCAAATGTGTTTTCGCCAAGCCAGAGTTCGCCGACTTCGAAGTTCTCGATGATGGACGGGATCCCGCCTAAATGGTCGGCGTCGGGGTGTGAGACCGCGACGACATCGAGGCGGCGGATCGATCGCGACCAAAGGTATGGCGAAACCACCGATTCGCCGATGTCGATTATTCGAGCATCGGCGCCGTCAGACTCGTCATCTTCATCGCGTCCGAAATCGGGCTGGCCTCCGCCATCCATCAAGAGCGTCCGTCCATCGGGAAATGCGACGAACAACGATTCGCCCTGACCCACGTCGATCGCGGTGAGTTCGAGCCGGCCTCGATCGATCTGCTCGGGGAACGGGTGCAGGCACACGACGGCGACCAACACAACGACGGCTATTGCGGGCCGCCAGCCAACGGATTTATCCCGTTGCAGGGCCCAGGCCCAGCGAACCAAAGCAACCATGACTAAACCGATTAGCCAGCCCGGCGGCGGGGGCGTGCGAATATCCAGACGAAGGTATTCAGCCAGCACAGCCGTTCCGTCGGTCATCCATTCCGCGCCGAACGAGGCCACGGCGGCGGGGAATTTCCAGCCGGTCGCAAGCGCAAGCAGTCCGCTGGGAATCACCAAAGTCAACAGCGGCATCAAGAACAAGTTGGCAACGATTCCGCTGAATGACACGCGCTGGAAGTGGAACGCCATCAGCGGCGCAAGGCCCGCTTGAATCACGAACGAAACCAGCGCCAAGGCAGCGGCCCCGCAGGCCAGCCGCAACACCGCGCATACGAGCATCGTCGTGACAGTGTTGGGCCACGGGGCTAGCCGCTTCAGGGGCTCGATCCAATTGCGCAACACTACGCGCTTCTCCGCGACGGCGATGTCGACATGCAGGTCTCGGTCGATATTGTTTAGCTCGATCGCGGCCCGACGAGAGGGCTCGACCGTTCGATCGAGCAGTGGTACTGCGATTGCCGCAATTAAGGTCACTGCCGCGAATGACATCTGGAAACCCGCTTCCGCAACTAACTCCGGGTCGATGAGCAGCAAGCCACAAGCGACCACCGCTATCACGTTCAGCGCATGTCGCGGCCGAAACATCAGTGAAGCTACTAAGACCGCGGCCAGCATTGCGGCCGCTCGTGTAACCGGCAACTGGCCCCCGAGCAGCACAACGTAGGCGCCTATCAGCGCCATCGAAACCAATGCGCGTGCCGCAGCCGGCACCATTGCAAGCCGCAAAATAGTAAGCAACACGAAAGCGAGCAGTCCAATGTGTAGCCCCGAAATGACGAGTGCGTGGTAGGCGCCTGTTTGCTGAAATCGAGTCGTTGTGTCGCGGTCAAGCAACGAGCGATCTCCGAGCAGCAGCGCACGTAGAATTGGCTCGGCCTCG
Organism: Bryobacterales bacterium; assembly: GCA_965247305.1. GTDB lineage: Bacteria > Acidobacteriota > Terriglobia > Bryobacterales > UBA6623 > CATQHP01. The sequence goes on from OZ252030.1 coordinate 3,114,325, forward strand.
CTGCCCCCCCAAACGACGTCGAATCGGCGGGCCAGCCATCCCCGCCCACGCCAGACGTAGGCAGCGACCGAGTTCGCTCGTGTATTTCCTAGACGGTGAAGTGGGACTCGCGGTCGCGCGACGGCGCCAATAAACAGCCCCTGGCGATTGAGAAACCGAACTCGATCGAAGCTGCCGGGGTTGTCGAAGTTTCGTAGCTCGCGAAACCGCGCCAGCAGCTCGATTTGTTCGCCGTATTCAATCTCAAGCGGTGGGTCTTCGGGGTAGCGGTTTAGTGTCAGCCGGACGCCACCCCACACCAGCGATCCCTTGTAGAGCGCTTCAGCTTCGACGACGATTCGATCGGCGTCATCGAAATGCTCGGGCGGCTCGCGGACCCAACCACGCAGTCGCAGCGGCACCTCTCTGGCGATGCCGGACCTCAAGAAAACCTGATCGACGCGCCGCTCGGTGGACTCGGTGGGCAACGACGCCCGCTGCGCTCCAACAAACAAGAACGCGAGCAAACAGGCCGCGCGCCCGGCGCGGGGTCCTCGATAGACGAATCCGACGGCTGCTAGAGCCGCCAAACCAATCGCCGAAATCAGCGTTTCGGTAAAGCTGAAGGAAATCGTCCGCGCGACGGCAATGCCGATGGCCAGAGCCGCGCAGGGCGCCACCAGAGGTTGGCGCATTGGGCTGGAAATATCGTATCAATGCGACGGTCGCGAGACATTACAGTGCCGCCGAATTCCCGTCGGCGACTACACTACGTCCAACGGGTTCGCGTGGCCTATGCCTCTCGGCATACGGTCCTTAGCCCGACGGTGTAGTTGTGGATATCACATTTCGGGCTTAACATAGCTTTGAGTCGGGGGGCTCAATCGGTGAACTTGCGTCATTTTTTCTTATACAAACTACGTCTACTTACGGCCGCTTTCGTGGCCATTGCGACCCTCTCCGCTGCCGACACCACAACTTCGATCAAGGTCGATGTTTTTGGTTATCGCCCTGCGGATTCGAAGGTTGCTGTATTCAGCGAAAATCCAGGATCGACGGTTGAGGTACGCGACATCGCCGATCAGGTGATATTCACGGTGCCCAACGACGGCGGCTCGATCACCTCGAAGGGGAACGACGGAGCGCCATCTGGAGACAACGTCTGGTGGGTCGACTTTTCGCCTTTCTCGAGCGCGGGCACATACCGGCTGTACAGCTCGGCACTGCTTAAGCAGTCGTACGATTTCGTGATTGCTGACGACGTCTACAACCAAGCTACGTTGACAGCGTTGAAGACGTTCTACTACCAACGCTGCAACACACCCAAAGAGGCCGCATACGCGGGTGACTGGGCCGACGCCGCACTGTGCCACATGACCGACTTAGACTCGACCGCCGCGGCGGGTCACGCTGACCACGGCACGCTGGACCTGACCGGTGGCTGGCACGACGCTGGTGACTACAACAAATACGTATGGGGCGCCGTTGCCTATGCCGTTCGCCCGCTGCTATTGGCTTATGAAGACCATCCGCAGATGTTTAGTGATGGCGATCTGAACATCCCAGAGTCGGGCAACGGAACGGCGGATGTGCTCGACGAGGTGAAGTACGAACTCGACTGGCTGCTGAAAATGCAGTTGCCAGATGGATCGGTGTTGCACCAGACCCACGTGCCAACATTTCTATCGGACTCGCCCCCCAGTGTCGACACGAACCGGCGTTACTATCAAAACCCCAACAACGAGTCGGCGGCGATTTTCGCCGGGACGCTAGCAATGGCATCGCGTATTTACGCCGCCGAAGGAATGTCGAGCTACGCGGCGACGCTCGAATCGGCGGCTATAGATGCCTGGAATTGGCTTTCGCCACGGGCACCGGCGACGGTCGACGAAGGTGAAAAGAAGGTTTGGGCAGCGGCTGAGATCTTTCGAATGGACCCGACCGTGACAACGGCAAAGGCCTATGTGGACGGGTTTGGATGGAGCGGACAGTTTTTCAATGTAGGCCGCTTCAATACCTTCGCGGCGCTTACGTACATTGTTACGCCGGGCGCCAACGCAACGGTAGTTTCGCAGATGCGGGCCGACGTGTCCGCGCAAGTCGATTACATCTTCGGTAACGACGATCTGTACCGCAATGGCATGCCGGACTGGTCGTACCACTGGGGTTCGAACAACATGCGCGCGCACTATGGGCTGTTCCTGCTGGCCGCGGCGGACCTAAGCGAGACGGGCGCGAAGACTCCCGCCGAAGCGCGGCTGCACGCCCAAGATTTGCTGCACTTTTTCCATGGTCAGAACGCTTTGAGCATGACCTATCTCACGAATATGGCCGCTCAAGGCGGAGAGCATTCGTCGTGGCAGTTTTATCACGCTTGGTTCGGAGACTCGACGCGAACGTCTTCGTCAACCAATTTCCTAGGAAAGCCCGCGGGTGTGGTTGAGCCGGACTATCCCTACTACAAGGGCACCGACAACCACGGCATCAACGACAACAAGTCTTCGACGCTTGGTCCGCCGCCGGGGTTTGTGCCGGGTGGGCCGAACAAGAACTATTCGGGCGACGGTGTTCCCCCGGGGAACGCGGTTTACTACAACCGGTTCTACCGCGACTGGGCCGACCAAACGGTCTGGACGGTTCTTACGTGGGAAATCACAGAAAACTCAATTGGCTACCAGGGGCCTTATGTGGCTCTGGCCTCTTATTTCATGAGCGAGCCAGTCGCGGGCTGCTCAACCGATCCAGATTGCGACGACGGGGCGTTCTGCAACGGTGCTGAGAGTTGCGTGGCCGGCTCTTGCGTCGGCGGATCCGACCCGTGCGCTGGTCAGGCCTGCGACGAGGTAGCCGATCAGTGCTTCGTATCGGCTTGCGACGACGATGGTGTTTGCGAAGAGGGCGAAGACTGTTTAACTTGTCCGAGCGATTGCGTCTCGGGCGGCGGCGTGGCGTCTTGCAACAACGGCGTTTGTGAACCTGGCGAGGATTCCGTATCGTGTTCGGCGGACTGCCGCTCAAAAACGAACGGGAACCCAAGCAGGCGATACGCGTGTTCCGGCAGTGATTGTTCGGCAAGCCAGTGCAACGCTGACGGCTATCAATGCGTCACCGAGCTTGCGGAGCCATTCTGTTGCGGCAACGCGTCTTGCGAAGCCGGCGAATCATCCTGCGACAATTGCGCGCTCGATTGCGGAGCTCCTCCGTCGTCAGAGATGGCCTCGCTCAGTTGTGACGATGGCCTCGACAACGACTGCGATGGTGTGGCTGATTGCCTCGATTCGGTGGATTGTTCCGCCGACGCGTTCTGTCAAGAGCCGCCATCAACCTGCAACAACAACGGCGTTTGCGAAGCCGGTCTGGGCGAGGATTGCAGCACTTGTGCTTCCGATTGCGCCGGCGTTCAGAACGGAAAGCCGAGCAGGCGGTATTGCTGCGGCAACGGTGTAATCGAGGGTCCGGAACCTGGAGTTTGCAACGGTGACTTCTAGAAAGACGGTTGGAACTATGAGTTCGTCGAAGTTAGTACTCGTTAGATCGCTGGCCTTAGCATTCCTAATCGCGGGAATGATGATCGCGGCGCCCGGCAACGGCAGAGGCGGCGGCAAAAAGCCTCCTCCGCCTCCTCCCCCTCCGCCGCCAGACTGCGAAGTGACGTACGACGGCTACAGTTCCCGGATCGCGTTTTCGGAGTACGTCTGGGCCGTCAAAAACCACGGAAAATCGTTGGCCGGGCCGGGCCCGAACCGATTTTCTGATAGCAGCGGAAGTGTCTTCGTCGACGACGACGGGCGACTGCATCTGAAAATCCGCAAAATCAAAGGCAAATGGCACGCGGCGGAAGTCATCAACCTCTGCACGTTGGGTTACGGGACGTATCGTATTTATCTCGATAGTGAAGTGGACGCATTCGATCCCAACGTGGTCCTCGGGATTTTCACGTGGAGTGATCTGCCGGCGGAACATCATCGTGAGTTGGACATCGAGTTCTCACGCTGGTCTGATCCCAATAACCTGAACGCGCAGTATGTGGTTCAGCCATACGACACTCCGGGAAATATCTTTCGGTTTTCGCAGCCGCCGGCCACAGCGCAGTCGACGCAGATCCTCAATTGGACGCCGGGCCAAGCTACGTTCGAAAGCCGCATTGGCCATGGGACGGCCGAGACCCCCGGACCCTTGGTGTCGAGCTTTCCGTTTACGCAGGGCGTGCCGACGACAGAGGATGAGAATTTCCGTTTCAACCTGTGGATGTTCCGGGGTGACCCGCCGACAGACGGTCAGGTGCAGGAAGTCATCATCAACCGCTTTGAATTCGAGCCGGCACCCTGACCGCATTTCTGACCACGTGGTGAGAAATCCGGTCTAGGAAAATTCCATCAACGGCTCGCCGAGCACGTCAACCTTCGTCGATATCCCCAAGCCGGGGTTGATGCTCGCTGACATGCGACCGTTTTGTCTCTGCGGTGCTCCGTCGGCCGTACTGACCGTTACGTAGCTGTTGAAGTCCGTCGACGTAAAGAGGAACCCCGTCGGCGTGCTGTGTGCCAGATGTGCGATTGCCGCCGTCGTAATGTCGCCGCCCCAGGAATCTTCGATCGTCATCGCGATTCCGAGCGAGACACACAGATCACGCGCTTGGCGCGCCCTGGTAAGACCCCCGAACTTGCTGATCTTGATATTGACCACGTCCATCGCTTGATCAGCCTGGGCCCGCAGCAGCGCATCGATGCCATCGATTGTCTCGTCGAGCACGAACGGATGATCGCTGTGGCGGCGGATCGACAGGCACTCTTCGTACGAGAGGCAGGGCTGTTCGATGTAGACGTCGATGTCGCCAACGGCGCGGATAACTCGCATCGCGTCGTGCATCAACCAGCCGGTATTTGCGTCGGCGATGAGCCGGTCGCCCGTCTCGAGTTTTGCAGCTACCGCTCGGATTCGCTCAATGTCGGTTTCGGCGTCGGCGCCCACTTTTAGCTGAAATCGGCGGTATCCTTCGGCTCGGTAGCCGGCGACCTTCGCCGCCATCTCGGCCGGTGATTCTTGCGAGATCGCGCGATAGAGCACAAAATCGTCGGCGTAGCGGCCACCGAGCAATTCGCAAACAGGCTGGCCCGCGGACTGCCCAAGAATGTCCCAACAGGCGATGTCGATCGCTGACTTCGCGTACGGGTGGCCCTTTAGCGCGGCGTCCATGCGGCGGTTGAGCTTTTGCAGCTGGCGGGGGTCTTCTCCAATCAAGTGAGGGGCTAGTTCGGCTATGCCGGCGCGTGCGCCCGAAGCATATGCAGGCAGATACGCCGGCCCGAGAGGACAGACTTCGCCGTAGCCGGTAGTACTTTCATCGGTGTCAACTCGAATGACAGTACTGTCAAATGTCGAAACCGACTTCCCGCCCGACCAGCTATATTTGCCCTCGTGCAGCGGGAGGTCCACCTGATAAACGCTGATTCTTTCGATCTTCATGGGAAAAGCTTGCGGGTCCCTGCGTCGACATGTTCTAAGCGTTTTGCCCTAGATTGCCCTAGGGAGAACGCCCGACAATATTACGGCGACCTTAGGAATGATGGTACGAACTTACCTGTGAAATTGGTACTAGGCGGCTATTGACTCCGTCATACGACTCTACAAAAATAAAGGACACTGGGTGGTGTCGGGCCGACTCCCGCTTACGGGTTTGGATGCCAGGAAAAGGGCGAGTACAAGTACGCCGGTCGCTATTGTCGCTGCTCTACGCAGGCGGACTGGCACTGCTGTCGGTGACTCTCGTCAGTGGGATGCTGGTTGGAGCGGTTCGCCCCAATTGGTCGGTCCTCGGGTTTTACGTTGCCGCGACGATAGCTCTGGCGGGAATGCGTTTTCAGGCCCCGGGCCGATTGCGGAGTGTGTCTCCCGCGGCAGTGCCTTTGTTCACCGCGATTTCAACCCAGCCGCCATGGGCTGTAGCGATGCTCGCTGTTGTGGCGGTCGGGTCGGAGGCTATTTGGCGGCTGCTGGGTTCCGAGAGCGGCTCTCCGATCGTTGAGGACACAATCGACGTGCTTGAGTCAGAGGATTCCGCTGGCCCGAACCTGCTCGTTGAACTGGCGGCCGCGCCTGTTGGCGCAGCAGCCGCTGTATCGGTGCACTTCGTTTTGAGTGGAGCCATTGGTCTCCCAGCGCTGGTCGGCGTATTGGCGGCGGCCGCGGTTTACTTTGGCGTGGTAGCGGGCGCGGAGGCGGTAGAACAGGCTATTCACGGGTCGAACATTCTTGATCAATGGGCTGACAGTTGGCTGGCGAATATCCCACAGGTCCTAGTCGCTCCTATTGGTGTTTTGTTGCTGAGTATGACGGTCAATTCGGGGCCGCTACATATTCGGTTGCTCGGGGCGGCTCTGTTGGGCGTTCTCTACGTAGGGCTGCGCGCATACTTTCCAGCCCTGCATTCTCGCAAACAGCACGCTGATCGCATGGCGAACGTTCGGCAGCAGTCGCTGGAAACATTGGCTGTGGCGATCGAAGCCAAGGATGGGAGCACGGCGGGCCATCTGCAGAGAGTTCGTCTGCACGCGTCCCGACTCGCCAAGCGGCTGGGTTGTAACGATGTCGAAATTCGCACCATCAGGCTCGCGGCGGTTCTACACGACGTCGGCAAAGTCGGCGTACCCGACTACATCTTGATGAAGCCCAGCCGACTTTCGCAGCGCGAATTTGACACGATTACCCGCCACGCCCAGATTGGCGCGGACATCGTTGCCTCGATGCGATTCCCCGAGCCCGTCGAGGAGGTTGTGCTGGCTCACCACGAACACTGGGATGGCTCGGGCTATCCGCGCGGTTTAGTCGGCAAAGCGATCCCGCGGCTGGCGCGAATTCTAACGGTCGTTGGTTTCTTTGACGCGCTCGTCAGCGAACGGCCGTATCGGCGGGCCTTGTCGATCAACAGCGCCATTCGGCTGATGCGAGACCAGCGGGGCAAGATCTTCGATCCCGAAATTTGCGATGCGTTCTTACAGCAACTGCCTGAGCATCTCGACGATTTGAAAGACCAGCTCGAGGCCGAGCGCACGCGCTTGATCGAGGAGGGCGTCTTTACTTCGAGTTTCAAACAGATCTGGGCTGAAGACGAGACCGAGCACTTGAAGACGGACAAGCACGCGAAACTCCAGAAACTCACTCAGGCTCCCGAGCGCTTGATGGCGTTTTACGAGATTCTTCAAGCGTTGGGCGCGGATCTCGATTTCGAACGCAGTTTCACGACATGTCTCGAAAAACTGCGAACTGTTTGCCCGTTTGATCAAGGCGGAATCTATCTGCAAGAAGAGGACGCGTATCTTCTTGTGGCGGCGGAGGGACTGCCCGAGCATTGCGTTTCTCGACTTCGATTTGGAAGCCAAATGGAACCGTTTCAAATGGCGGCGCAGTCGGGCGTGCCGATCATCAGCGATTTGGGTCCGCAAACTGCGTCGGATAGTTCCTCGGCCGTGTACATGCGAGACGTGAAGAGCAGCCTTGTTGCGCCGCTTACGCACCGCGGGCGCCACGTCGGAGCGATTCTGCTAACGTCCGATCGGGCCGGCTGGATGACCGAAGAGCACGGCTTGTTTGTCAGTCTGATAACCGACAAGTTGGCGCAAGCACTCGTATCCTCACAGAAACTCCAAAAACTAACGTTTGATGCGCACACCGACGAAACGACAGGTTTAGCGAACTCCAGGGCGTCGTTCAACAGACTCGAAGAAGAGCTTCTGCGTGCCGAGCGGCAAGGCACGACGGTTGGTGTTCTGTTTATGGACATCAACGGTTTGAAGCCCATTAACGACTGCTACGGGCACTCGGCCGGCGACAAATTGCTCAGCGAAACGGGACGGAAGTTGAAAGAGTCGCTGCGAAGCTACGACTTCGTCGGCCGAATTGGCGGCGACGAGTTTTTAGCGGTTCTGCCAGGCGTGACTCCCGACGGAATCGAGGAAAGAGTGCGAGTACTTAAACGCCATGTCTCGGCGGCGCCGATCGAGGTCGTGCATGCCGTGAATGCGCGGGCGGTGATCAGCGTGGGTGCGGTGCTTTATCCTCGCGACGGCACGACCGCCGACGACCTCATGTATGCGAGCGACCGCAGGATGTACGAGGACAAAGAAGCGAGTAGGTCGGATTTGTTGACGCTCCCGCCCGGTACGTCTTACGTGTCGGACCCCTCGGCGGCGTCTGACTAACGTATTTTCAAAGTTTCCACAGACCGTCTCGGACTCGTCACAATTAGGCGGCGCGCGCCACAAAAATCCCCGCAAGAGTGCGTGCAGCGGTTTCTAGAATCGGCCTACGTAGATCGTGAAAATGCTGTACGACCGTCTAAAATGTCACTCCGACGCGACCCTGCCACCAATGGTTCGCGCGGCCTCCGGAGGAGATGACGTGATCGCGAAATTCAAGCTTGAGACCGAGTTTCGCAAGTAGCCGCATGTTGACGCCCACCCCAAAGTTGCCACCGCTCGCGGTTCCGGATCGGAAGAAAAGCGAGTAGCCACCGGTGACATAGGGGTCAATCCGGCCCTCCGTCGGGATGTGGCCGTAGCCGTTGATTGAAAGCACGCCCAACGTATCGCGAAACGAGCCGGAGTGTGTGAGCGCTCCGAGTTCGCCTCCAACACCGATCAGCCCTGCCGCTACGATTTCTCCTCCGCCACCGATGTGCAGCGTTGAGCCCTCGTTTTCCGGCGCCCCGCCCGCGGCGCCGAATACATACAGGCTTGATTGCTGCGCCGAGGCCAGCGATGGGAACACCAGCAGTACAATTCCAGTAGCAACCAAGAGAACCGAGCTGCAAAAGCGAAAGGCAGTCATGTCGACCATAGTAAATCGAGCGAAGTCTCAAAATCCTGGGCCGGTGGTAGGAATCGAACGATGCGCGGTAGACGGAATTCGCTCTACTGTTGGTGCTCTCGAAACGCCCTGATCAGCTTCGCCTGGCAGTCCGGGCATAGGCCGGCGCTGAATTGATCGAGCTCTTCGGCGACGAACTTCCATTCACCACAGTCAGCGCACTTGAGCGCAATCGATTCGAGTATCTCGAGGGCGTTAATTTTGCCGGACTCAGACAGGTCCTCGAATTTCGATTCCACGAACCCATCGTATGGTTCACGCGCGATTGGGGACCTTAGGGAAGAATCCTAGATTCCCACCGGATACTTTTTATGATACCTAGGGACCGCCGTAATCACTTGGTCGTAGGCCGCGGCAGGGCCGCCATATACCTTTAACCAAAATTTTCGTAATCAATGACTAGCGCATTTTCAGCAACGGCGTAGACCGCTCGTGAATGAAAAGCGGTGAAGCTGGCAAGTTTTGGGACTAGATTCCGCTGTCTGAAATCGGAGGCACGACTGTAAAGGAGTGCGGTGGCGAAGGGTGAACTGCGAAAGTTGAGTCGCGTCCTGTTGAGGAAAAATCAGCACGACCCAACTCGGCGTATTCCAGAAAGCTGCTTCGCCACCGCACTCCTTTACAGTCGTGCCTCCGATTTTCACAGGCTTGGTGCTGGGGCATGCAGTCTATGCCATTCCTGAATATGCTCTAGCGATACTTCGGCGGACCGACCGGCGGGGCAGGGTCCATGAGAAGCCAACCTGTCCTGATCGACCACCAGATGCAGCTCGCTGCAGACGATGTATTTGGACTAACCCGCATTGCATCCCGAATGCGGACCGTGTATCCTATGGCTCGGCACCTGGCGGCCAGCTTTGCGAAAACCGCCGGTCGAAACTCGGAGGATAAATATGGCATCAAATCGCGGAGTAGCGTACATCAAACCCGGAGTCGTGGAAATTCATTCGATTGACTTTCCGAAACTCGAGCTCGGTGATCGCAAGTGCGGGCACGGCGTCATTCTGAAAATCGTTTCAACCAATATTTGCGGAAGCGATCAGCACATGGTCCGGGGGCGCACGACGGCGCCTGAAGGTCTGATTTTGGGCCACGAAATTACCGGTGAGGTTATTGAGGCAGGCAGCGACGTTGAATACATTAACGTTGGCGACATTTGCTCCGTGCCATTCAACATCGCCTGCGGACGTTGCCGCAATTGCAAAGACAAGAAGACGGGCATTTGCTTGAACGTAAACTCCGCCAGACCGGGCGCTGCCTACGGCTACGTCGACATGGGCGGTTGGGTTGGGGGGCAGGCCGAATACGTCATGGTTCCTTACGCCGATTTCAATCTGCTCAAGTTTCCCGACAATGCTCAGGCAATGGAGAAGATCGGTGACCTGACGCTGCTGTCGGACATTTTCCCGACCGGATTCCACGGCGCGGTGACGGCCGGCGTCGGACCGGGCTCGATCGTGTACGTGGCGGGTGCCGGTCCCGTTGGGCTGGCCTCGGCGCATGGCTGCCAACTGCTCGGCGCCGCCTGCGTGATCGTCGGCGACATGATCCCAGAGCGGCTGGCTCAGGCCCGCAGCTTTGGTTGCGAGACGGTGGATCTCAGCGCGGACGCCACATTAGAGGAGCAAATCGAGCAGATTGTCGGCGAGCCCGAAGTTGACTGCGGTGTAGACTGCGTCGGGTTTGAAGCCCGCGGCCACGGCAAAGACGCCGTCGTCGAGCGCCCCGCGACCGTGCTCAACGCCTTGATGGGCGTTACTCGCGCCGGTGGTGGAATCGGTATCCCCGGGCTTTACGTTACGGGCGACCCCGGCGGCGTCGATGAGAACGCCAAGGTCGGCAATTTGGGAATCCGCATCGGCCTCGGCTGGGCGAAATCTCACCACTTTATGACTGGCCAATGCCCGGTGATGACCTATCACCACGGCTTGATGCAGGCGATCCTGTTTGGCAAGGCAACCCCGGCCAAAGCTTGCAACGCGCAGTTCATCTCGTTGGATGATGCGCCGGAGGGCTACGACGACTTTGATAAGGGTGCAGCGACGAAGTTTGTTATCGATCCCCACGGAATGACCGCGGCCTAATTAGCACCCCCTATATCGCTTAGCGATTGCTAGCCGCGGGCGAAAGCCCGCGGCTCTGGAGTTTGGCTGTTCAAAGAGGGTTGAAGTTTGGGGTAGGGTGCGGAAATAGGGGATTGGCGTTAGCCGGAAGCGTAGATTGCTGCAGGCGGAGCGCCTCTTGGGAGTTTCTGCAGCTTCGTGTTGGATTGCGAAGTGTTCCGCAAGCCGCAGAAATGTTGCCGCTGCACGCCGTCCGCCCAAAGCTCGGCCCGCAGGTGGCTGATCAGCCGTTGCGTGGTGAGCCGTTGCGGCTGCGAGCGGCGTCGCCAGTGCGGTCGCGGCAAGGCGTCGTCCACGCCCTGTTGGCGGCTCCAACTCGCGCCCGCCAACAGCAGTAGCGCATACACCGCCGTCATAAATTGAGGGACCCGCTCGACCGCGTCCGGCTGCCGCACCTGCGCCTGTCCGACTCCCAACAGCGTCTTCTGCTCACGGAAGTTGACCTCGATCTCCCAGCGCCAAACGTACTGCCGCACGATCTGCTCCAGCCCCAAACTCGGATCGCTGACAATCAAATACGCCGGCTTGCGATACAGCACCTTCGAGCCCGCCCGCGGCCGATAACCCAACGGTGCGATCACCACCAAACGCAAGTCCCGCTTGCCTCCCGCCGGCCGCCAACGCAGCGGCGCGAGCGTCTTCACTTTGAACTGGTGCAGGCTGCCGGCGGCAAAAACCTCGACCGTTTGCCACGGCACGTTGTCGTCCTGGCGGAGTTGCTCGGGCGTCGGCGCGCGTTCGCCGTAACAACGCCTGCGACCTTTGCCGGGCTGCTCGAGGGGCAGATGATACAGCTTGGCGTCGGAACGAATGCGGCCGATCAACGTCACCTCGGCGGGCAACGATCCGAACACCGTGCGGTTGGTATAAGCGCCATCAACGACGAGGTGCAAGGCTCTGTCAGCGCCTCCGGGATCGGCGTTCATGGCCTCGCGCAAGCGCGCGATGTGCCTGGCGGCGAGGGCCGTTAAGCTGCACTTGCGAGCCTCGCGCCGGTACTGTTTCCAAACCTCGTCCGTGGCCTTCTTCGACGGTCGGCGCGGAGTCGGCGCGTGTTCCAAGCCGATCGGAATGAGTCGCGCCGGCTGCTGCCGCTCGCTGGGAGGCAGTGCTGCCGAGAATTGCAAGAAGCGCTGCGCGAGAATCAAGTTGGCCTGAAACTTGGGTCCAAGCGGATCGCGCCGCCAACTCACGCCGGGCGTTTTGAGACTCGACTTGGCGAGCAGTGTATCGTCGATGGCGACGACCAAGGGAGCCTCGGGCGGCAAGCGAGCGAGCACCTCGCGGCGCGAGGCATCGAGCAGGCGTTGCGGCTCGACGCGTTGTTGCGAGAACAGGCGGTAGCCGGCGCTCCAGTCCTGAAAGCTCTCGCCGGAGGCATGTAGCAGGCCGGTGATGGTGGAGCGGCCGAGGCAGACGGCGGCACCGAGAGCGAGGCGGGTGAGGTGGTCGTTCACGCTTTGTCGGGCGTGGGGGTTGAGGCCTTTGGCGAAGAGTCGGGAGAAGGTGTCGACGACTCGATCGGGAGTTTTTTTTCAACTCGATGGGCGGAGGTTGCAAACGATTGAGCACGAGTTGGGAGCGGTCGAGCAGGATCCATTCGAGCTGTTCGCCGGGCTGGAAGTCGAGCATCTGAGCGCTGGCGGAGGGGAAGTTGACATAGAACTGTTGGGAAGCCTTGCGCTTGATCAACTGCAGTTTGGTGGGGAAGGACATGAGGTCTCCTTGGAAATGAATCTAGTTACACAACAAGCTAAACAACTAGATACAAGAATACCTCAAAATGTTTTGAGACACAAGCATTCTCAGATCCCTCACAACTCAAGAACGTGCTTACCGCGCGTCCCATCTAGTGAAAGGCCAAACTCCAGAGCCGCGGGCGAAAGCCCGCGGCTTTTTCTTTTGTGCGAGAAGGTGGGCGGAGCTACGGAAGTCGGCGTACAATATGTCCACTATGAGACGCCTACAGGTACTCGTTCCGATTCTCGCGGCCACGCTGCTGTCTGTTTCCTCGTTCGCCGAGCCGCCGAAGGCCGAGCCTCAGGTTCATTCGCCTGAATCGGTCGGCTTCTCCGCGCAGCGGCTGGCGAGACTCGACCCGGTGATTCAGGGGTATGTAGATCGCAACGAGGTGCCGGGAGCCGTGGCGCTCGTCGCCAGGCACGGCAAGGTGGTGTATCACAAGAGCTTTGGCCAGCGGGACGTCGCGGCGGGCGCGCCGATGGGCACAGACACCATTTTTCGCATCGCCTCGATGACGAAACCGATCGCCTCGGTCGCACTCATGTTGCTATGGGAGGAAGGTGCGTTTCAGTTGCGCGATCCGATCTCCGAGCACCTGCCGGAGTTCGCAAACATGCGCGTCGCGATTGCGCCGGCAAAGGGCGACTACGCGCGTGGCCCGATAAAGCTAATCGAAAGTAAAGGCCCGATCACGTTCCAGCACATCCTGACCCACACGGCCGGTCTCGCGAACCCTTATCGAGGGTTCACCAAACCGATGTACGACGAACTTCGCGCGAAGGTCAAACCGGGCTGGACGATTGGCGATTACGTAACCGAACTCGCCAAGCTTCCACTAAACTTTCACCCGGGTGAGAGCTGGGAATACGGTCCGGCAACCGACGTCGCGGGACGCCTGGTTGAAGTTATTTCCGGCCAGAAATTAGACGCCTACATCAGCGAACGGATCTTTGAGCCGTTGCGAATGACCGATACCCACTTCTACCTGCCGAGCAGTAAATTATCGCGCTTCGTGGCCAACTACACGCCGGATGAGAACGGCAAGATCAAGCTTACGGAGGCGCCTGACGAAAACAGCCGCTTCGTGCGCGAGCCGCACGTCTATTTCAGTGGCGCGGGTGGAATGGTTTCGACCACCAGCGACTATTTTCGCTTTCAACAAATGATGCTAAACGGCGGTGAACTTGACGGCGTGCGGATCCTCGGCCGTAAGACGGTTGAGCTGATGACGACGAACCACGTTGGAGACCATTCTGTTTGGATTAGGGGCGCGGGCTACGGCTTCGGGCTCGGCTACAGCGTCGTGGTTGATCAGGGCCAAACTGCGCTTCCGGCCTCGTTAGGGTCATTCGCCTGGGGCGGCGCCTATTGCACGATTTTCTGGGTCGACCCGGTTGAAGAGGTCATCGGAATTTTGATGTCGCAGGTGCGGCCATACACGCACTTGAATATCCGCGAAGACATTCAGTCGGTGGCTTACCAAGCGCTGGTCGACTGAAGATTGCTCATGGGCCGACCGGGAATCGTACCTCTTGGCTCGAGACGCCCTGTGCGACGACGTTGAGGCTACGTTCGCCGAACGCGACGGTATTGCCAACGACGAAGTTAATCTGGAACGCCGACAGCAGCCCCGGTGCATAGAAAGCGCCGGAGTTCACCATTCCGACGTGGTCGATTCCGACAGCAACATCGAATATGGCTTTGGCGGCTGGGACGGGGCCCGCAACGTTCGTCGGCACCGGCGTGCTCAGCGGTCCAAGTCCGGTTAGGAACAGCAGAATTGTTTCGCCTCGCTTGGCGGGGTTTGCCGACGTTACCGCTGAGAATTCGGTGTGCAACGCCGCGCCGTAGGTGACTCCATTGAGCGAGAACTCATAGATGCCGGGCTGCGCCGTGAGGATTTGGACGCCTGGAACAGTAACGACGGCGCCATTGTTTTCGATAACGACCGTGGCGGCGGAGGGCGCACGAATTTCGAATGGAGCTTGAATGTTGACCTGTTCGACGCCGTTGACGTTCGCGATCCCCAGGATTGGCGCCCGGATACCGGCTACCGTGACTCTGACTCCCCTAAGTTCGGTTGGGAAAGGCGCTGGGCCGGCCGTCAGAACGCCGACAAAGTCATCGACGATTCCTGACCCGACGAGAATGCCAGTACTGCCGGGAACCCAGCCTGGACGCCAGCTCGCGCCGTTGAGGAATTGCAGTGACGCGACGTCGGGAGCGCGCCCCGTCACGCGTAGTTGGAACACCGCACTGATCTGCGTTTGGCTCGACACGCGGGCGGCGACCGCTACGTCGCCGATGATCTGCCCGGCTGTGAATCTGGTCGCGGCGCGACCCTGGAAATCAGTTGTCGCACCGAAATTCGTGAGGGTTCCCGACCCCGACGTGAGCGCGAATGTCACCGAGACTCCCGGTAGAGCGATCCCCTGGTCTGAGCGGACTTCGACGACCAGGTCGCGAGCCGAGGTTTCACCCGTCGCAACACTCTGACCGTCGCCACTAATCGCGACAATTGATGCCGGCACGGACTCGGTTGTGATCGTGAATACTTGCGATAGATCGCCGGAGCGAGCGATCACGTTGAACGGACCCGGGCGCGTACCTAGCCGCACCAGTGTCGACGAGCGGCCGAGTCCGTCCGTCAGACCGACGGTGTTTTCGAGTGTTGCAGCGTCGACCGGGCTGACGGTCCATGAAACTGGAATTCCATTCAACCCGGAACCGCAGCGATCGGTCATTCTGACGACGAGCGCCTGTGAGCGTAGTAGTTGTCCTGAACTGCCCGATTGGCCGTTGCCTTGGGTCATCTCCATGAGTCGGGCGTCACCGTTGTTGATGACGATCGGAACGCTGATGGCTGTTCCTCCACTCTGCAATCGGGCGGAGAAAAATCCGGTTGTTGCGGGGCAGCCAAGCGTCAGCGATGCCTCTGCCTCGCCGTTGAATGCGGTGATGCCGATGCTAGGAGAAAATGTGATGTTGCTCGATGCGCTGTAGAGGATCGTGGCTCCGCTGATGCGTACTCCGAGGTCGTCGGTCGCGACCATGCGCACTACGTCGATGAACGTGTCGCCCGACTGCCCCTGCAGCACTGGTGAACTCAGAAGCGTCAAGCGAGTCGCGGCATTCGACGCCTCGAGCACGACGTTGACCTCGAACGGACTAGGTAGCGAGCTGCCGTTCGGCGCGGTTACGAATACACGCGCTGTCGTAGGCTCGACCACGTTGCCGACAGCACAGAATATCGCCGCATTGCCGGTTCTGCCGGTAAACACGAACGATGGGCAGAACAAGATGCTCGGAGCATCTGTCGAAACCAACAACTGCGCCCCAATCCGCGGGATATCGGAGATCTGATAGCGAACCACGAGCGGCAAAGGGAAAGACGAATTGCGGGCGACGACCTGGCCATCGCCAGAGACGATGCTCAACCCGTTTGGAGCCACGGCGTCAGGGATGACCGTGACAGTGAAATTCGCGAATCTGCCGAAGCTGTCGGAGACGGTGATTTGAACGACCCGTGGGCTGGTCACGAAGCCGGCCACGCACGGGATCGAGGCGATGCCGTCGAATCCAGTGAATACAACGGACGCGCAGCTGGCCGTGCCGTCGTTCGGAGTTCGCGAGACGGTCAAGGGCAAACTGCTCTGCGGGCTCCCCTGGTCGAGCGCCTGTACGGCTAGCGTAAAGTCAGAGTTCCGGGGAATCACTGCCAGGTCGCCCGAAAGCTTGTTGAGGCCGTCTCCGAAGCTGCTGGTTGAAACGGTTAGGCCGAACGCAACCTTGCGGCCCAGTGCATCTTCGACGGTCATTTGGATTACCGATCCGAAAATTTGGGTACCGGCGGTACAAGTGAGCGTTGCCTGGCCGTTGGCGTCTGTCACGGCCGGCGCGCAGTTTGCGGCGCCAGGGGAGGGGAAGACGGCGCTGACAAATACGGCCAGATTCTGCTGCGGATTTTCGGCTTCGTCAAGCGCTAACACGCCGATCAGAAACGATTGTCCGGGCGTGATGATTTGACCGTCGCCGAAATTTTCGAGCAACTGACCGTTGGCCTGGTTCACACGTTGGGGGGCTTCTTCCGCGGACGGGGCAGACCCAGGCATGACTGCCAGAGCTGATGCGTCGAATGAGAGTTCCGCCGAGTTGAGTATCCGGCCCTGGGAGTCGAAGCGAATCAGTTGACTGTTCGTTAGCGCGAATCCAGCCTCGCCGCTCACCGCCAGATCGCGAGCGTCGGTTGCAACGCGCCGCAACTTCGTCGGGTCGCGCACGTCGCCGAGATGCAAGTCTGAACGCCGCATCAGAAGAAAACCGCTTGCGCCAAAAGGCTCGACTACGGCCGTGGTCGCGGCGGCGGTTGAGCCACCAAAAATCGGCTTCACTCCGGCGAGGTCATAGACCGCGTCGTCGGATGCTCCGAGCGTCCGCGGGGAAGGCGTTCTCGAAAATCCGCCCAGGCCATGCGGCAGTAGGAATGGGTTGCCGACTAGCTCGATCTCGTCGGTCTTGATGTAAATCGCTAGGCCCTGACGGGCGCTAAATGCCATCGCCGAGCCGGCACGCGGGAGGTCGACTATCCCGTCAACCGCGAAACCCGGATCGAGCCAGCGAATTGCCTCCAGCGCATGCTCATCAACGACTGCGACTCGTCCACCGGCAACAACCAATAGCGCAGCCGCGGTCGGCAGCATGGCCTGGCGGTTTTCAGATACCGCCGCCTGAAGTTCGACGAAGCCGCTTAGTTGGAGGTTCGAGTTTACGAGCGCTATCGCATCCCGCGTAGCGATGGCGATGTTCCCGGTGCTTGTAGAGACAGCGCTGAGCGGGGCACGACCGATGTCGACGGCGCCGAGCGGCGCTAGCGTCGCTGAATCGAAGAACCTGACGTGGGTGTCCGCCTGACCAAACACCGCCAGTGCGTCGCTCGAAGCCGTAGCAGCCGAAAGCAAGCCGGCCAGCGGCAGAGACAGCGCGATTCGCGAATACAGCGATTTGCGTTGCACCGGCATTTATTGGGCGCCAGGTTAGCGCCGACTGGAAGCCTACCACTCCTCACAGTTTTTTCGCCACGGTACTTTCGTAATGGGACTTCGTCGCGTTGGGGCACGATCCGTGTATAAGCAGCCATCGTAGGCTAGCGGCGAAGTTGATCTTCACGAACACTGGGCCGCGCATGTTTTCGCCATTGACACGCTGATGACACCGCTTGGGTGCGGCGGCGTTCCAGCGAAGATTCCGAGGCGTGGACGGAAGTCCACGCTTTCCCCGGGCTCGGTAGCAACATCGAACGAAAGCGTGGACTTCCGTCCACGCCCTGGAGTTTGGCCTTTCACTAGATGGGACGCGCGGTAAGCACGTTCTTGAGTTGTGAGGGATCTGAGAATGCTTGTGTCTCAAAACATTTTGAGGTATTCTTGTATCTAGTTGTTTAGCTTGTTGTGTAACTAGATTCATTTCCAAGGAGACCTCATGTCCTTCCCCACCAAACTGCAGTTGATCAAGCGCAAGGCTTCCCAACAGTTCTACGTCAACTTCCCCTCCGCCAGCGCTCAGATGCTCGACTTCCAGCCCGGCGAACAGCTCGAATGGATCCTGCTCGACCGCTCCCAACTCGTGCTCAATCGTTTGCAACCTCCGCCCGTCGAGTTGAAAAAAAAACTCCCGATCGAGTCGTCGACACCTTCTCCCGACTCTTCGCCAAAGGCCTCAACCCCCACGCCCGACAAAGCGTGAACGACCACCTCACCCGCCTCGCTCTCGGTGCCGCCGTCTGCCTCGGCCGCTCCACCATCACCGGCCTGCTACATGCCTCCGGCGAGAGCTTTCAGGACTGGAGCGCCGGCTACCGCCTGTTCTCGCAACAACGCGTCGAGCCGCAACGCCTGCTCGATGCCTCGCGCCGCGAGGTGCTCGCTCGCTTGCCGCCCGAGGCTCCCTTGGTCGTCGCCATCGACGATACACTGCTCGCCAAGTCGAGTCTCAAAACGCCCGGCGTGAGTTGGCGGCGCGATCCGCTTGGACCCAAGTTTCAGGCCAACTTGATTCTCGCGCAGCGCTTCTTGCAATTCTCGGCAGCGCTGCCTCCCAGCGAGCGGCAGCAGCCGGCGCGACTCATTCCGATCGGCTTGGAACACGCGCCGACTCCGCGCCGACCGTCGAAGAAGGCCACGGACGAGGTTTGGAAACAGTACCGGCGCGAGGCTCGCAAGTGCAGCTTAACGGCCCTCGCCGCCAGGCACATCGCGCGCTTGCGCGAGGCCATGAACGCCGATCCCGGAGGCGCTGACAGAGCCTTGCACCTCGTCGTTGATGGCGCTTATACCAACCGCACGGTGTTCGGATCGTTGCCCGCCGAGGTGACGTTGATCGGCCGCATTCGTTCCGACGCCAAGCTATATCATCTGCCCCTCGAGCAGCCCGGCAAAGGCCGCAGGCGTTGTTACGGCGAACGCGCGCCGACGCCCGAGCAACTCCGCCAGGACGACAACGTGCCGTGGCAAACGGTCGAGGTTTTTGCCGCCGGCAGCCTGCACCAGTTCAAAGTGAAGACGCTCGCGCCGCTGCGTTGGCGGCCGGCGGGAGGCAAGCGGGACTTGCGTTTGGTGGTGATCGCACCGTTGGGTTATCGGCCGCGGGCGGGCTCGAAGGTGCTGTATCGCAAGCCGGCGTATTTGATTGTCAGCGATCCGAGTTTGGGGCTGGAGCAGATCGTGCGGCAGTACGTTTGGCGCTGGGAGATCGAGGTCAACTTCCGTGAGCAGAAGACGCTGTTGGGAGTCGGACAGGCGCAGGTGCGGCAGCCGGACGCGGTCGAGCGGGTCCCTCAATTTATGACGGCGGTGTATGCGCTACTGCTGTTGGCGGGCGCGAGTTGGAGCCGCCAACAGGGCGTGGACGACGCCTTGCCGCGACCGCACTGGCGACGCCGCTCGCAGCCGCAACGGCTCACCACGCAACGGCTGATCAGCCACCTGCGGGCCGAGCTTTGGGCGGACGGCGTGCAGCGGCAACATTTCTGCGGCTTGCGGAACACTTCGCAATCCAACACGAAGCTGCAGAAACTCCCAAGAGGCGCTCCGCCTGCAGCAATCTACGCTTCCGGCTAACGCCAATCCCCTATTTCCGCACCCTACCCCAAACTTCAACCCTCTTTGAACAGCCAAACTCCAGAGCGTGGACTTCCGTCCACGCCTCTGATTCTCCGGATTGACGTCGTCGCTTGCTTACGGGGGCGCTGGGGCCCGCATTCTGCCGGGCTAGGCGAAAATGTCAGTATGGACTCCCAGTCAAAGCTCGAAATTTCGTCGATCGACGATGGGCGCCTCGTCCTCGACTATTTCAACGGATTCCATGACGGATTCATGAAGCGGATCGAGATTGTCTCTCACGATGAAATTGACAGCGAGCATGGGCAGCGATGTACGGGCGTCTTCGATGTGGAGATCGACTTTGCACACTACAACTACGCCGCGGGCGACGACCCGTTTCACCCCTACAATCAAATCGTTCGAGCACGATTTCGTGACGCACACGATATCTTTTGCGACCTCCAGTCGGGCTACCTCGGAAACACGATCGCGGCCCTAACGGTTACGCCGAAGCTGCGAGTTACGACCTTGGGAGGCGCACCCGAAGAATGCGTTGGCCTCCAATTGGCACGCAATTTCTTCCTTGAGCAGCATCGGCGATTTGAACTGCGGCAGTCGGAATTGTTCACCTTCAAGGACGCCGTTTTCGAGGAGCTTGCCGCGTAACGGTTCCCTATTCCTTCCGCTACTCATGATCTGCGATACTGTTGGGCCATGCGCACCAACAGAGCAAAAAAGCGCCTCAAAGAAGGCCACGTCGCAGTAGGAATCAGTCACAGCCAGCTTGGTACGGCCGAGATTCCGAAAATGTTTGCGGCGGCGAATATGGACTGGGTCTTTCTCGATTCTGAGCACAGCCCGTTCTCAAGCGACACGCTGCACGATCTCATTCGGGCCTACCTCATGACGGACGTGACGGTGGTCGTGCGGGTCTGTGATTTTCAGTACGATTTGGTATCTCGCGCGCTCGATTCCGGTGCCGAGGGCATCCTCTTTCCACGCAGCGAAGACCCCGATCAATTGGCCCATGCGATCCGCGGCGCCAAGTTTCCGCCAATCGGGCATCGCGGTTACGGCCTCGGCCCGCCGCAAGTGGGCTACCGCGCCATGACCTTCGAAGAAGTCATGAGCCACGCAAATGAGCAGACGCTGTTGATGGCACAAATCGAATCCACGACCGCGCTCGAGCGGGTTGATGAGCTGGCTTCAGTGCCAGGTCTAGATGCGCTGCTGGTAGGGCCGGCGGACCTATCGATAGCGGTTGGGGTGCCCGGCAATTGGCAACATCCAAAGCTAGTCGAGGCGATTGATCGCGTCATTGCAGCCTGCAACGACAGAGGTATTTTCCCGGCGATTCAAGTTCGCAACTTCGAACTCGCTGAATTTTGGATTGATCGCGGAATGAAGCTGATCGGTTGCGGAAACGACTTGGCGCTTTTGTGGGGCGCTGTCAGTGGGCTCGCGAAGCAGCTTAGAGCGAAAGCCGACGGCTAGCCAAAGCCAACACAACCACCGCCGATTGTTAACCTGACATCGATGCTGCTTGTTTTAGCGCTGGTGTGCGCCTCGGTGCTTTCCGGACAGATGCTCGAGGCCTCACTCGACGGCCACTCGAAGGTGCGATCGGCGAGCGGAGAATTTCAAGCCGCGCTGCTGCAAGGTGCCGATTACGTCGCCTCAGCCGAGGGCAACGGAGTTACGCCAGGCCCATCGGGGCCCGCGCTTACAATTCCGGTTCCAGATGATTTTTGGCAGATTCGCGGCACCCTCGAGTTTCGTTTTGCGCTCGACCGCCGGGTGCGCTTCACTGCCAAGCCGCTCGCGATTCCGTTGATGGACGCGCCCATCTTGCGCGTGACACTGCGAGAAACGAGCGAGCATCCCGTTATCGAGATTGGCGCCCTCACCTCGAGCGGCAAGAGTGAAACAGGAGTCCTAAACTTGACGCGCCTCGATGCGGGTGAGTGGTATCACTTCGCTGTTACGTGGGACGCCGATGACGGTGTTCTTGCCGCCTATCTCAACGGAGAGTCACAGGGCGAGTTGCGCCCGCTGGCGCCTAACAATTCGTGGAGGCCTGCCCGACGCATGGGGGGAGTGTGGCATCTTGGCGGTAGTGCCGGCCTAGGCGAAGCCGCGGTTCGTGTGTCGATCGACGAACCCCGCCTTTACGCGAACGTGCGCGGCGCTGACGAGTTGAAAAGCGATCTCGAAGACCGAGGCGTTGTCCAGCTAAATGGCGAGGCGCGCACAGCGCCGGCGGGGCCGCTGGACCTCCAGGCGTACAAGCTTACGCCGCTGTTCGAGGCCGACTTTTCGCAGCCATTGAATGTAGTTGACGAAGCAGACGTGTTTGACGGACGTTCGCGGCGCCCGCCGCCGCCCGAGGCGGACTGGGTATTCGAGGGGCTAGGGAGCGCCTCCGTGTCTGACGGCAAGCTCTTTGTAGAAGGTCGCCCCGATCGCCCTGCCCTGAATAGCGTTCTTTGGAGTTCGCTCAGCGTTCCTGATGGGTTTCTACTTGAATTCGAAGCCGCCGCGGACGTAACGGCCGCCGGCTCGCTGGGTGTACTCTTCTCTGCGACCACTCGTAGCGCTGCTGACATCTTCGAGGGACGCCTCGTTCGCCGCTCCGGTGTGATGGAGAGCTACACGCTTGGGGCGCTCAATAACTACCAACTTGAATACGGATCGAAGCCCGATCGAGGCAGCACTGAGCTCTACAGAAATGCCGGGCATCATTTGGTCGCCATCGGATCCAGTACCGTCCCAACCGATGCGGGCGGTATCCAACGGGTTCGCTTACTCAAGGCCGAGGGGCGCGTCCAACTCGAGGTGAACGGGCAAGTGAGGCTCGACTACACCGAGGAAGACGACGAATTTGGCGGGCCGCTAGGGCAGGGCAGAATCGGCCTAAGGCAATTCAGCGAAAAACCGGTTGCCTATCGAAACTTCAGAATTTCAAAGGTTGAGGCCGCGACGGGAGCCGCAAACTAGCCCGCTTCCTTGGAAACCCAAAAGTGGCGCAGCTTAGTGTCAGGCACAGCGCCAGGCATCACTCCGGCTAGGCCAATCGACGAGCTCCCTTCCGCCGAAACTCGACGCGCAGTTTGTGCCTCCAATCTTCGCTTACACCGATTCGCTCGACAGGCACCTCGGCCGAGAAAAATTGCAGAATCGCTTCAGTCGTTGGATGGAACTCAAGCGCCGGCGCAACCAAAAACAATCGCGGCGACTCTTGCGAAAGGTGCTCGGCACCGAAGTAACCCTGCTCATGGAACCGCCCGCGCTCAAGATGCCAGCTCACCCGCATCCAATAGTCCAGCCCCTGCAAGGGCAGGTGGATATCCTCTGAGGCCTTGAGTTCGAGAATTGCCAATCGCCCGTCGATATCGCGAGTCAACAGGTCGATCACCCCACGCTCGCGACCGCTCTGGGTCGGCACGTGCGCGTAGATCGACCGCTGGGTCAGCCTCGCATCGATTTCGCTGATCGCGCGCCGCACCTGCGATTCCAGCCAACGCTCGGGGAATTTGGTGTACAGAGGATTGTGGCTGTCAGGCGGCGAGGCTGAGCGCATTCTGAGAATCTCTCGGGCAAGAGCGCCGACTCGGTCGAAGTTGCGATCGCTGACGGGTGTTCGTTGGTCGATGCCGTACAGCATTCGCTTGCCGACGATTCGAGCGAACTCGATCCCGTGAGCGCGCAGAGAAATCGCGCCGTCAGATCCGTAGATGCAGTCGACGCCTTTGTGCGCGACGATCTTTGCTAGCTGCTCTCCTATCACTCCCGACGGCGGGGCCGACACGCGGCATGGCTCCAACTTGGTTTGAAGATTTCCGTGATCCGCGGTGTCGATTTCCGAGAGATTCCCCTGTTGATCGAATTCGAAGACTTCGAATCGAAATTCGCGAGTCAGATGATTTACACGCTGCGCCGTTGTTGTCGAATGTCCCGCAGGCAGGAACACCTTCAGCCCGGCCACCGTGCCTACGTCGCTCCGAGTGAGGATGTCGAGCCAAATAAGACCAGTAGTGAGGATTTGATCGGCTGCCTCCGCTGCCTGGTCAGAGCCTACCCCGACGACTGCCCAGCGAGCCGTTCCGAGCCTCAACACAGCGCGACTGTAGATTGGCGACAAAGACCGCTCTAGGTCCGCACTTGTCGACAGCCGCTCAAGCACCCAGCCCTTGTATCGCCGTGAAATCATGCGACGAAAGAACTCCCTGAACACCGACCGTAGCGCGCCTCGAAGAACGGCCGAACCCCTCGACGCTTCGTCAATCAAATTGGCTATTGAATCCCCGCGGCCGAACCGCGATATCCCGAGCTCAAGTCGTCCGTTGGACTCAGTCAGTACCTCGGTTATCCGCCGAACCAAGTTTCCACTTTCAGACCACACGTGCAGCACGCACCCACGCGGCCCGACGTCGACGGTGTATTTTCCGGGCTCGACACTGATCGGCTGCTCGCCGGCCTCTACGAAAATCGGGACGCGAAAGCGGGCGACACAGGCCTCAATCGTGGTCTTGATGACGGCGGGATCTGTTAGGGCAGCCCTCTTAACGGCAGCTCGCATCGGTTTACCCCCTAGTGGGATACGAAATGGGAGCCGCGCTGGCGGGCGGCGGACGGGACCGCGCGAATTGGCGCGGACTAGGCCCATTCTACAGGTCCGAGGCGAGGCGGGTAGACGGGGCGTTGATAGAATGCGGGCATGTTCGCCGATGCCAGGCTGCGGCATACCCCGGAGCCAGTTTATGTGCGCTTCGGGATGCTCGGGCTATTTAGTTTGGGGCTGGGATTGGGGCTGCTCGGCGCAATCCTGCAGGTTTGGTCGCTACAACTTTCGTTGGACGCGCCGACCGCCGGCAACATATTTCTGGTGCTGGCCGCCGGTCTTTTACCCGCATTTCTGCTGGCCCGCAAGATTGCCGGTTCAGTTGGACCTGGAACGCGATGGCTCTTCGTGGTGTCTGGGGTCCTGGCGTCGATCGATCTGCTGGCGATGTCGTTCATTTATGACGCCGCCTTGTTGGTTGCTCCGATGTTCGTTTTGGGGTTGGCGCTAGGTGGCTTGGCCGGCGCTGTCGCCGCACTGCTCTCCCAAATTCTGACCGAGCGGCGCGCTCACGAGATTCTCAACCTCGCCGGCGTCAGCTTTTGTCTTGGCGGCCTGGCCGGGTGCCTTTTGATTCGGCTGAGCATTGGTTTCTTCTCCGCCGACGGGATTCTGCGCTTAATGGCAGTACTCCCGCTTATAGCGGTCGCCGCCGCGGCACGCGCCGGCCGGCTGCGATTTCGCGCGCCCACTCCGCCTGACCGTCGGATCGGTTGGTCGCAAGTGATCTCACCGAGTCTTCTGCTGCTGGGGCTTAGTCTGTTGTTGCAGGCTGCCGCATACGGCATCGTCGGCTGCTGGCTAACGGTTTACTTGTCCCGCGCTCTCGGACTGACAACCCGCGGCAGCTTGGCGGTGTTGCTTGTGTTCTGGGGTGCACTGACAGTCGGCCGGGTAGTCGCGGCGCGCATGCCGCCGCTACGGGAAAGCATCCTCTCCCTCGTCGGCCCGACCGCTGCTTTCTGCCTTGGGTTCCTGTTTTTGCTGCAAACCACGCAGTCGTCTGGAGCAGCCGTTGGGACGGCGCTGTTAGGGGTTGGGCTTGGAGCAATTCACCCGCTGACGTTACGAATGGTGCAACGCCGATACCCGGTGGTCGAGCAAAGCCGATTGAGCGCTCTGTTGTTTCTCTCGCTTGCGGGCGCCCTGCTTGCTTGTTGGCCGGTCGGGCGCCTGATGGATACGCTGGGCATTGGGCTGGTCGTTTGGGCCGCGCTAGGTTGTTCGTTGGTCGCGTCACTGCTGCTTCTGATACTTGTGATCGAAAATCGAGTCAGTGGCGAATCGGCGGTCGCTTAGGCATCCTTAAAGGGCTTCGTCGGCGCCGCATGCTAGTTTGATCCGTTAGAGTCGGCTACTACAATTTGAACTGACTTCATGGCTGCGCAGGTAACAAACCCGAAGTACATCGCGATCTTGGCGATCTCATCGGCAATGATCTTGACGATTGGCGCGTTCATGCGTCCGCAACCGCAACAAACTGAACCCGCGACGACGCGTACCCCGGGCGAGATTGTACGCCTCGAGCAGCTCACACAAAGGCGCTCAGTCGAGGACTACGCGGAATATTTCGCGCATGTAGCCAGCCTCGTCGAACAGTCCGTGCTTTTGCTGGGCTCGAGCGGTCATACGGGCGTGATCTGGGACGCGCGTACGGTGCTCACCGCCGCAAAGCGCGGACCCTTTCCGTCCAACGATCGGACTGCTCTGCGCGAAGGCGAGCTTGAATTGGTAACCGAGACGGCCGGTCCACATCTGCCGTATGTCCTGCTCGGCACAGCGGTCGATCTGATTCCACGAGAGCGTGTGCCCTCGCGATTCTACACGCCGGGCTCGTGGCTGGTTGCCGTTTGGCGCACTTTAGACGGCAGCATGCGCTATTCCGAGGGGCATCTGTTGGGGCAGGCTGAGCGCGTCTGTGGCGGGCTTGATGTCATCGAAGTGATAACGAACTTTAGCCGAGAGTACCTAAATCCGGGGGCCGGGCTATTTGACCTCGACGGCAACATGGTCGCGGTGGCGTTGACCTGTGACACGGAAACGATAGCGATTGATGCCGACGCCTTGGCCAGCGCGATCGTGCCTGACGACTCGCTCGAAGCACGTTTAATCAAGCGCTATGGGATGCGTGTCGATTCCGCGACAAAGTTGGAGTTAACGCATTTCGATCGACCGGGTGGCGCAATCGTTCGCGAAGTTTGGACTGACTACGGGGCACATCAAGCGGGGCTGCTACCTGGCGATATTATTTTGTCGATCGATGGCCAAAACGTTGAAACCGTAGCCGATCTCGAGAGGCTGACTCTTCCCGTCTCGAGCGAGATGCTCGAACTCGTGGTTTGGCGAGCGCGGCGACGCCGTAGACTTTCGCTTCCCGCAAGATTCATGGCTGCGGCAATGTCGTCGCCCCATGGATTCGTTGGAGCTGAGCGGGGCCTGCCAATTATTCGGACCGACACGGCCAGTCTGGCCGAACGAGCGGGTGCGCGGGCCGGGGATCGACTCATCGCCGTCAACCAGGTCCGGCCGAACTCGTTTACCGACGTTGACCGCGCGTTTGCCCGCTCCAAGGCGGGCGCGGTCCATCTGATTTTCGAGCGACACGGTCGACTGTGGGGAGCGTTCGCGGAGACACGATGAATGAACTATCGTCGCTCGGCCTTATCCTGTTGCTGGCGCTGCTGGCCGGACACCTGGTCAAGGTCATCCGGATCCCCGAAGTCACCGGCTACATCCTCGCCGGGGTCGCGCTCGGTCCGTCGGCGCTCGGATGGGTCAGTCATGACAATCTGCAAGCGCTCAAAGTTCTGAGCGAGGTTGCGCTTGGTCTGATTTTGTTCTCCATCGGGTCGGTGTTCGAATTTGAGCGCTTTCGTCGAATCGGCGACCGCATCGTTCGCCTGACTCTCATCGAATCGGCGCTTGCGGCTGGCTTGGTCGTAACAAGCGTTCTCGTGCTGGGGCAGAGCTGGCAGATTGCCCTATTACTAGGGGCCATTGCGATCGCGACCGCTCCGGCCTCGACCTTGATGGTGATCCGCGAGTGCAACGGTAAGGGGCCTCTGAGCGAAGCGTTGCTCGGCATAATCGCCGTCAACAATATTATCTGCATCATTGTTTACCTCAGCGCCGCGGCGGTGATCAATCTCGTGAACACTTGGGGTGATGGCGCCATTGGAATGACTTTGTACCGCGCCGGCTTTCCGCTCGTCTGGCAATTGGTCGGGTCGGTCGCGCTGGGCTTTTTGGTCGGGCTGATGCTGGCCGGCTGGTCTACCCAAGTGACCGAGACAGGCGAAATGCTCATCCTGCTGGCGGGCTCGATACTGCTTTGTGTCGGCGCGGCGAGGATATTCGATCTCTCGGCGCTTGTCGCCAGCTTGGCGGTGGGCGCGACGATGGTGAACTTGTCGCGCAGGAGCCGTCGGCTGTTTAAGACGCTGGGCGAGACCGACCCACCCTTTTACGCGATCTTTTTTGTGATAGCCGGGGCCGATCTCAACTTGGAACTCGTCGCCTCGATGGGCGTGCTTGGCGTCGCTTACCTGGTTATGCGCGCGCTAGGCAAGTTCGTTGGCGCCCACATCGGCGCGAAGCGACTCAAAATGGAGCCGCAGGTCCAGAGCTTCTTAGGCTTCGGCTTAATGGCGCAGGCTGGGTTGGCTGTCGGTCTGACAATTACGGTCGGCGGTCAGTTTCCCGAGTACTATCCCGTCATCTCAACCGTAATATTGTCCTCGGTCGTCGTCTATGAAATGTTTGGCCCGATCAGCACCAAGTTCGCAATCGTCCAGAGCGGAGAGGCCCGGCTAGGCGGCGAGGCCACGCAATCGATCTGGGCGTAGCCGGTTAGCCTGCATTTCTAACCACGTGGCGAGAAATGCGGGTTAAAGCAGAGCGGAATCTAGTGGGTGCCCCGCAGTTTCCGTTTGTTGCGCCCCGCGCTGGGCATCGATCAGGTGCTCCAGCAGTCTTTGACTCGAGTCGCCGAAGAAGTCGTGCACCAGCCGGTCGAGCGCCAAGCGCAGTGCGTCGTCTTTGTGCAACAGCGGGGTATAGCAGTAACTGCGGCCGTTTTTTGCCCGGGTGACAACGCCCTTTTTGGTGAGCCGATCGAGCATCGTCATCACCGTCGTGTAGGCCAGCGGTTTGTGACGCCGCATGCGCTCTTGCACTTGGCTGACCGTGCCGGTGCCAAGCAGCCATAGCGCTTTCATGACTTCCATTTCTAAGGCAGGCAAGAGCTTGCGAGGGGTTGCTGTGCCGTTCTGGGCTTCGAACGTGTCCATGGGATCGATGAGTGGGTTCTGAACGAGAGTAGCACGATGAGAACATTTAAGTCCAAGTATGTTTTGGCTGTAACCAGCTCACCGCCGTGATTGAGAGTCTATCCAATCGTGATGCGATCAGGCGCTAGAACGGCCACAGGCTCGATCAAGGCGTGATAGTTTGCAAAATTACGAATCTTGAGCAGGATGGAAGCCGTCAGGACCGTATCCTTGCCGGTGACGAGGTTGCCGTTCTTGGCGCGAATGCCTTCTCGAACAACCATGCCTTCTTCGAGTTCGGCGAGTGTGAGCATCCGGAACGTTTGTCCGTCGCCGACCGAAACGAGTGTCTCCTCTAATATCGACAGGATGTTTTCGTCGTAATTCTTGTCGCCGCTGTAAAGTTTCGTCAGTACTTGGGTATCGCTGTATCCGGATTCGATGAGCTCGTCGTAATCGATAAGGACTGCGACCAATCTGGCGCCGTCGGGCGCCTGGCCCCCCCTCCCCGGCGATCCGTCTTGCGAGGCCGTCGCGGCGGCGAGGCATTTGAGATCTTCAACGACCGGATCGAGGACGTCGACATCTGACAAGAGCTTAGCGGCGATGCTGATCTGCGCGTCAATCTCCGCCTGCTCGCCGGCGGTAAGCACGGCTCCGTTTTCAAGGCTCTCGATCGCCGCGTCGCTTACTCCCAAAAAACCGAACTGCGACAGCATCGCGGTTGCTTCCAGTTGCCAGCTGTCCTGGCCGGGGAACTGGTGGCTCAACAGCTTCGTGAGTTCTTGCAGTCGAGCGCCTTTATCAAAGGCCGCGGGCCGCACGTGACGCAGCAGCTCGCCCAAAACTTGAACGAGCCTCGTAGACATCTCAACTACCGCGCGTCGCCCTGCCGTTAGTACGGCGTGCTGCTTGACCGCGTCGTCTACCGCCTTTGTAATGTCGCTGCCCGAGCTCGGCTTGATGAGCAGTCGAAAAAGGTCGTGGCGATTCACGGCCTCGAGCGATTCAGATCCAGGCTCGGCCCGCGCGGTCAATATAGGCACAAATTCGGAATCCAGCGCCTTCGCTTCGGCAAAGAATTCCGGCCCTTGTAGATAGGGAGCATCATAGTCGGCGATGACGACCGGAAATTCTTGTTCCTGCCGCAACAACTCAAGGCCCGCCAGGCTGTCGGTTGCGGTCGTGATCTCGAAGCGCCCTCGTAGCGCTCGTTTGTATAGCGTGACCGCCGTCTCGTCGCGGTCGACGATCAATACGTTCTGGAGGGAGGCCATTTCATAACTCGAATCGGATGCTAACGGTGGCCGGTCTATAGTCCCCCAGTCGGCACTGGAATAGTGCCGCGCCGCGCAGCTGAGGGTTCCCCACGCCCTAGTGCTGATTACACAAAAGTAGTATTACAAAGAAACTAAGCAAGAACACCGCTATATATCGGAATTTCACTTGACTGACACCCCAGATCGTGTACACTGGGGGAACCGCGCGATCGACAGATCGCCCCCGGGCGCACCAGCAAGCCCTTCAAAACGCGCCTTGATAGGCTGATTTTAACGGAATGCGCTCCGCAGGAGAGTTTAGAAGATGGGTGAAATTCGAGTAGACCTGGCTGTCCGTTCCGAAGAGGCGACCGACGCCCTTGCCACCCCCAAGGGACTGACCTTTTCGCGGTATTTTACGAAGGACCTAGAAGACGGCGAAACGCCATATTCGGCCTTGAAGTGGGAGCGCCGAACCGCTTCGATCACGGATGCTAAGGGCAATTCAGTATTTGAGCAGCGCGACATCGACATGCCGGTCGATTGGTCACAGACAGCCACAAATATCGTCGCCAGTAAGTACTTTCATGGCACAGTCGGACAGGACGATCGCGAAAGCAGCCTCGGCGACCTAGTACACCGCGTCGTCGACACCATCGCCGATTGGGGTGCGTCTGGAAAATACTTCGCCTCACCGGCGGACGTAGAGAAATTCCGCTACGACCTGGCTCACATGATGCTCAACCAAATGGCGAGTTTCAATTCGCCTGTCTGGTTTAACGTCGGTGTGAAGAAAGAGTCGCGCGGCTACGGCTGGGCGTGGGACAAGACTAGCGCTCGCGTCACGACTCTGAACCCAGATGAACATCGTCCGCAATGCTCGGCCTGCTTCATCAACTCGGTCGACGATTCGCTGGAGTCGATCCTTAACCTCGCAAAGACCGAAGGCATGCTATTCAAATGGGGCTCGGGCGCTGGTTCGAACCTGTCAGCGATCCGCGAAGATGACGCCGGTCTCGCGGGCGGCGGTCGCGCCTCGGGCCCGGTCTCGTTCATGAAAGGCTTCGACGCGTTCGCAGGGGTCATCAAGTCCGGGGGCAAGACACGCCGCGCCGCCAAGATGGTGATACTGAACTCAGATCATCCCGATATTCGCGATTTTATTTGGTGCAAGGCCAATGAAGAGAAGAAGGCCCATGTCTTGATCGCGAACGGCTACGATGCCGCGATCGACGGTGACGCATACACGACAGTTTCTTTCCAAAACGCCAATAACTCCGTCCGTGCGACAGACGAATTCATGGAGTCCGCAACCAGTGATAGCGACTGGTGGACTCGCTCGGTTCTAACTGGTCAGCCTAAAGAACGACATAAAGGCAAGCAACTACTGCGTGAAATCGCTGAAGCCACGCATCAGTGCGGCGATCCGGGGATGCAATTCGACACGACGATCAATCGCTGGAACCCGATCAAGAATACAGCCCGTATCAACGCTTCGAACCCATGCTCGGAGTACATGTTCCTCGACGACTCGGCGTGTAATTTGTCGTCGATCAATGTGATGAGATTCCAACAGCGAGATGGAACCTTCGCGGTCGAAGCGTTCCGGCACGCGGTTGATACGTTGATCATCGCCCAAGAGATATTGGTCGAAAGTGCGGCATATCCGACCGAGAAGATCGCCGAAAATTCTCATGCCTTCAGGCCCCTTGGGCTGGGCTACGCCAACCTCGGAGCGCTGCTGATGTCGATGGGCGTTCCGTACGACTCCGATCGCGGCCGTACGATAGCAGGTTCGATTACAGCGACAATGTGCGGGCAAGCCTATCTGACGAGTGCCCGCATCGCGAAAACGACCGGGCCCTTCCCTGGATACAGCAAGAACCGGGAGCCCTTCCTAGACGTGATCCGCATGCATCGCGACGCAGCGACGCTGCTTGATCACGAGGGCGTGCAAGAAGACCTCCGCAATAGCGCCGAATCCACCTGGCACGAAGCCTACGATGTCGGCAGCCACTACGGCTACCGCAACGGCCAGGTCACGGTTATCGCGCCGACCGGCACGATCGGCTTCATGATGGATTGCGATACGACCGGAGTGGAGCCCGAGCTCGCTCTAGTCAAGTACAAAAAGCTAGTCGGCGGCGGACTCATCAAGATCGTCAACAACACCGTGCCCGACGCGCTAATGAAGCTCGGCTACAAGAGCACTCAGATTAACGAGATCGTCAACCACGTCGATTCAACCGGCACCATCGAGGGCGCCCCGCACCTCAAAGACGAAGACCTAGAAGTATTTGACTGTAGTTTCAAAGCGCAGAACGGTGAGCGCACGATTCACTACAAGGGTCATTTGCGCATGATGGGGGCGGTCCAGCCCTTCATCTCGGGTGCCATCTCGAAGACCATCAACATGCCTCAGCAGTCCACTGTCGAAGACATTATGGACGCCTATACCGAGGCATGGCATCTCGGCCTGAAGGCTGTAGCGATCTATCGCGACGGCTCAAAGATGACCCAGCCGCTGAATATCGGAAAGGACGCTGAAAAGAAAACTGCCCCCGAGGTGGTTGAGCGAGTCGTCTACCGCCCGCTTCGCCGCAAGCTTCCTGAAGAGCGCCAATCGCTGACTCATAAATTTTCCGTCGGCGGCCACGAAGGATACATCACCGCCGGGCTCTACGATGACGGTACGCCGGGCGAAATATTTATTCGCATGTCGAAAGAGGGCTCGACGATCAGCGGCCTGATGGATAACTTCGCGACCGCCATTTCGATGGCCCTGCAGTACGGCGTGCCCTTGAAAACGCTCGTCGACAAGTTCCAGCACGTTCGTTTTGAGCCGAGCGGCTGGACGGGCAATAAAAACATCGCTTACGCGAAATCGATAACCGACTATATTTTCCGCTGGCTCGGGTCGAAATATGTCTCAATTGACTACCAAGTCAGCGAGGCCGGTGAAACACCAAACTTGAAGCCTACCGAGACCGAGCCACAACAGGAGCTGCCGTTCCAAGCTGGGACGACTGCCGACGCGCCGTTTTGCGCCGAATGTGGTTCGATCATGACCGTGAACGGTAGTTGCTACAAATGCGAAAACTGTGGCTCGACTTCGGGCTGCAGCTAGAAGTTCTCTGCTCGATCAAACTACTCATTTAGTCCCTCCTTCCGGGCCGGTTTAGCCGGCCCGCTTTTTATGCATTCTCAGCCACGGCTCGATTCCCTGCGACGCCCAACGTGCTAATCTGGAAAATTGATCGCGTCGGACTGATCGCCGTCGCGCACCCCCCGTTTTTAGAAAGTTACCCCGCGTGCGGCGCTCCGCCCAAGCACGCGGCGTATCAGAGGCGCCGATGTCTGCAATCAGTAACTTACGAGCACTAGAAGTCCTAGATTCACGTGGAAATCCCACCGTACAGGTCGACGCCGCGCTGGAGTCGGGAGCCCGTGGAACAGCACGCGTACCCTCCGGCGCTTCTACGGGCATCAACGAGGCGGTCGAGCTGCGCGACGGTGACAAAGATCGCTATATGGGCAAAGGAGTTTTGAAAGCTGTCGCGAACGTCAACGGCGAAATCTCCGCTGCCCTGAATGGCACTGACGGCGACGACCAGCGTGGACTAGACGAAAAGCTCATTGCGCTCGACGGCACGCCAAACAAAGGCCGGCTCGGTGCAAATGCCCTGTTAGGTGTCTCGATCGCGGTCGCGCACGCTCGCGCGTTCGAACTTGGGATTCCCCTGTATCGGCGCCTAGCCAACCAGGAGAACTACGTCCTTCCGGTGCCGATGTTCAACATCATGAACGGCGGCCAGCACGCCGACAACAATGTCGACATTCAGGAGTTCATGATCTTACCGCTAGGCCTGCCGACATTTTCAGAAGGGCTGCGCGCGGCCACTGAGATTTTCCATACCCTCAAGGGCATTCTGAAGTCCAAAGACTACGGCACGGCGGTTGGTGACGAAGGCGGTTTCGCGCCCGAGCTGAAGTCGAATGAAGAGCCTATGGAACTGCTCGTCGACGCGATCGCGAAGGCGGGCTACAAGCCGGGCGACGACGTCTACATCGGCCTCGACGCCGCCTCAAGCGAGTTTTTCAAAGACGGAGCCTACGTGTTCGACCAATCCGACAACAGCAGCCGCGGCGCCGATGAACTGACCGAGATGTGGCTTGACTGGAGCAGCAAGTATCCCCTAATTTCTCTCGAGGACGGGCATTCGGAAATCGATCACGCCGGATGGAAGTCAGCGACCCCACGCCTAGGAGAAAAAATTCAGCTCGTCGGCGACGATCTATTCGTAACAAATCCCAAGATTTTCAAAGACGGAATCGACAACCAACTTGCCAACTCGATCCTTATCAAGCTCAACCAAATTGGCACCGTGACTGAAACGCTTGACTGCATCGAGATGGCGCGCGCCAACGGTTACACGTTCATCATTTCGCACCGTTCCGGCGAAACTGCCGACACTACGATCGCGGACTTGGCGGTGGCTTGCGGCGGTGGCCAGATCAAGACCGGCTCGACTTGCCGCAGCGATCGCGTGGCGAAGTACAACCGATTGCTCGAGATCGAGGCTGAGCTCGGGCCCAACGCTAGCTACGCCGGGCGTGAGGTGTTCAGCCGCTGGATTTGATCGAAAACTCGCCAGGAATACCGTTTCGTCACCACCCCAGTTGATGGCTCGCAACGAGATTCCCACTCCCAACCGCTATGGGAAGATAAAAGAAGCACTTCCATGGAGAATCCTGTGAACCTGCATGCCCCAGAGCTGCCGAATCAGCCCGCGCTTGAAGACGTCGCGCCAGTGATCGAGCAGCCGGAACCCGAACCCGCCGCGGACGCACCAGTTCCGTCAGACGCGCGGCAAGACGCGCAAGCGGCGGTGCCTGCCGAGACCCCTGCCGCGCCGCCTACCGCGCCGCCCACGCCCGAACCTCAACCGCCTGCCGCGCAACCAGCCGCGGCCGCTACGTCGAGTGCTATCCCGGCAATGCCTGGAGTGGCTCTACCCGGTGCCGCGCTGCCCGGGGCGGATGACGACGATGACGACTTTGAGATGCCCGACGACGTGGATTACGGGGCGATCGTTCACGCTGAAGCAACGCCGCCCGCCCAGCGGGAGGCTGCCGCGCCTGGGGTAATCACCGGTACCGTGGTCGGTCTGCGCGATGACGGAGTTTTCGTCGACATCAATCGCAAGTCCGAAGCGTTTATGGAGATCAAGCCTGGAGACGACGAAGCTGAGCCGTTAAAGCTCGGCGATAAGCTCGATGTCACAATCAGCGGCACGTCCTCGCAAGGCTACCTGTTGCTCCAAAACCTCAAGGCGCAGCGGCCCAAGGGCTGGTCGCAGCTTGAAGCCGCCTTCGCTTCCGGCGGAAACGTTGTGGGCAAGGTCACCGAGATCATCAAGGGCGGTCTCGCTGTCGAAGTCGGTGTGCGGGCGTTTCTTCCCAGTTCGCGCTCCGGTGAGCGTAGCGACGAGGGGCTGCAGGCGCTCGTCGGCAAAGAGATCCAAGCACGCATCGTGCAGCTTGACGAAGAAGATCGAAACGTCGTCCTCGATCGCAGAGTCATCATCGAAGAGGAACGCGCGACTCAGCGGACCAAAACTCTGGCCGGGATGGCCCCGGGCGACACGGTGCAAGGAGTCGTTCGAAACTTGCGCAAGTTCGGCGCTTTTGTCGACCTGGGTGGAGTTGACGGACTGCTACACGTCAGCGACATCGCCTGGCATCGCGTCAATGATCCGGCTGACGTTTTAAGCGAGGGACAGGAAGTCGAAGTAAAGATCCTCAAGATCGAGGAAGAAGGCACGCGGATTTCGGTTGGGCTGAAACAATTGCAGCCCGACCCCTGGACCCTCATCGCCGAGAAGTTTCATCCTGGTGACCGCATCACCGGCGCCGTAACGCGGCTGAAAGATTTTGGCGCATTTGTCGAGGTCGAGCCTGGCATCGACGGGCTCGTTCACGTGTCGGAGATGTCGTGGAACAAGCGCGTCCGTCACCCCAGTGAAGTACTTAAGGTCGGCGAGATTGTCGAAGTTTCGGTGCTCGACGTCAAGATCTCTGAGAAGCGAATCTCGCTCGGGCTCAAGCAAGCCCTCGGCGACCCCTGGGAGCGCGTAGAAAAGGAATATCCGGTCGGAACCGCCGTCACGGGTACGGTCAGAAAAATCGCGACATTCGGCGCATTCGTCGAGATATTCGCGGGAATGGACGGACTGCTCCATATCTCCGATATCACCTCTGAGAAACGGCTCAACAGCCCCAGCGAGATGTTACGAGAGGGCCAAGAGGTCCGCGTAAAAGTGCTTGAAATCGATCGCGAAAAACGACGTCTCAAGCTCGGAATGAAGCAACTCGAGCCAACCGAAATCGATAGCTTCATGAGCGAAGTCGAGGTTGGCGACAAGGTGACCGGACGGGTAGTGAAAGTCCGCGACAGCGTAGCGGTCATCGGAATTGGAGAAGGCGTGACAGCGCGCTGCCACTTGAAGAGTGACGACGGCTCCGGTGGGACTGAGAGGTCCGCCCCGGCTGTTGATCTTTCATCGATGACCTCGATGCTCGAAGCCGCCTGGAAAAGTGGCGGAGCTTCCGCCGCGGCATCGGCCGACGCCATGGCGGTGGGCTCGATCCACACCTTCACGATCACCAAACTCGATACCGAAAAAGGCTCGATCGAACTCGCCCAGATCTAGAGCATTTTAGGGAATGGCATAGACTGCTTGCCGCGGCACCAAGCCCGCGAAAATCGGAGGCGCGACTGTAAAGGAGTGCGGTGGCGAAGCAGCTTTCTGGAATACGCTGAGCTAGCCCGCATTTCTCACCACCTGACGGCGAAAGCACGCGATAGGTGCGTCACTACTTCGTTTTACTCGATCGTCGTGCTCGACGTACTGTCAAGTACGCCTCCGCGCGCCAACCTTCGCGCGCCTCGTACTGAAGCACCTCTCACGCACTTTCGCTCGCCACGTGGTGAGAAATGCGGGCTAGGTCCTGCTGATCATTCCTCAACAGGACGCGACTCAACTTTCCCAGTTCACCCTTCGCCACCGCACTCCTTTACAGTCGGTGCGCCAGGATAAGCCTGGTGGATCTAGTTGAATGAAAGGAGTTGACCATGGGAATGGTTCGTTCACCCGTGTAGCCGACCCGGCGTTCGTGGGGGGGAACCGCCGCGGACGAAGCCTGGGAAGGCGAAGACGTGAGCCGTAACGAAAGTGAATCGCAGATAGGCCTCGTTAAGGAAGTTGAGAGTGGCCAAGCCGCCGACTAGGGGGAAGCCTGCAACCAGCGGTGAAGCAGCGAACATCTGCAGCCGGTGGACTCTTCGGGGTAGATGCGGACAGCGCGCGTCGAAAGATCCATCGAGGAACCTTGTGTTGAGAGAGATACGGAGACCCACATGGGCAAGTGAGCCGATCGGAAACGAACGGTTCGCCACCCGGCGCGGGGAAAGCATAACCTGCGTAGGGGTTGGTGCGGGAGTCGGAGGGGCGCATAGTAGCGACGAAGCTCGGTAATGCGAGTGGAGCGAAGGGCCCCTGGCGCTTTAATGCTGACGGAGTCAGACAAGCATGCTAATTGCGACAGAAGGGAGAGCCGTTTATGTTCAAAAGATTCCACTTGCTAGCCCGGCGATGCCGGAGAAACTCTCTCGTTTGACACAGAAGCTGGGCCAAAAGGCCAAGCAGCGGTGTCCGCTGCTGCGCATGCCTGAGGCGAGAGCTTGTTGGAGAGCCGGATGCGGGAAATCCGCAAGTCCGGTTCGATGAGGGGGGAGGTTAAGCCCGCTTGCGGGACCCTCCCCTACTCTACCGCCTCCGAATTTCACGGGCTTGGTGCTGGGGCAAGCAGTCTATGCCATTCCTGAATATGCTCTAGTTGCCGTTGCCGTTGCCGCCGAGGAGGACGGGCGCGGTATCGGCCGCATCCGGCTCTGTCGGATCGCGAATGCCTCAGCGGCGAGCAAGCTGTTGCCGAGAGTCCATCGTGTTGCCTCGCTACGCACGTCAAAAAGCGTAGTAGCGGAAGAATGCGGGCCATCCTAGGTCGCCGTCGTGTAACGGACCCAGGGTGGCCGGCTGCTTCGGCCAGAAAACGGCCGCAGCGTCGCTACGCTTCCATGGCTATCGTCTTGACGGCACTCGTGGATACCTGTTCGCCGTTGCGAGCCGTCATGATCACGACTCGACCGGGAGCAATGCCCACCAACCCTTGAATTGGAAGGGTGCCGTCGGCGAGCGTTCGACCGGCGCGTATTGGGTGCCCGTCGGTATCGGTGATGAGCACGTCCGCATTCGCCAGAAGCCGCACTACCGGCAGACCGCAAGTCAGTTCACGACCGGTCTGGGACGCGGATTCGCTGACCGAGCCTCCGCCCCGGGGCTGCTCTGTTGGCGCATCAACTAAGTTGCGAACTCGCAACCCGATTTGGGGATCGGCACCGCGAGGGTCAAATTCCATCTCTAGAAAATTCCAGTAGAACGGACCATCTTTCTTCTCGAGCATCGGCGAATCATATCTCTGGTGGTAGAGGGCTTTGATCTCGACGTCGCGGCCGTCGAAGTCTTGCATCTTGGGGCCGAAGCCTTCTTTGACTCCGCGTCCACCGCTACGGCCGATGGGTCCGAAGGAGCACTCGTAGAGGCGATGATCGGTGTTGCGCAAAATCATTCCCACATGGACATCGCCGTAGACCGTTACGACTCCATCACGAGATCCAAGTACTTCGAGAATTCGATCAACTCCCGCGG
Source organism: Bryobacterales bacterium (assembly GCA_965247305.1). Taxonomy (GTDB): domain Bacteria; phylum Acidobacteriota; class Terriglobia; order Bryobacterales; family UBA6623; genus CATQHP01. Next base: position 3,153,051 of record OZ252030.1, read on the forward strand.
ACACCCATCCGGCATAGTCGGCCGCGACCCGATCGCGTTCATAGAGGCGCGCTTTGGCGCCAGGCTTGCTGCCGTCGCCGGTCCAGATGGTGTGCATGCCGTTGATACCCGTTAGGCAGATCAGCGGCGAAGAATCGGTGCGAATCGTGTCACTCAGCCATGCGAATTGCTCTTCACCTAGAAGACTGCGGGTGACATCGGTACGGCTGTACAAGCTTTTCTTGTCGCCCCAGCCTTCGTCGTCCCAGATGTTCGTATCTTGGCTCGATCGCCAAAGGCGGCTGTCGATGATGAGGAGGCTGAAGTCTCGATTGGGCATTTTCCAGCGACGCCATTTTTTGGGGTTGGCCGTGCCCGAGGGAGACTCGTCGCCTGTGACGAGGTGGTGCACGATCTGGAAATTCCGGCGCATGTAGTTGACGTCTTGTCCGAGATCGGCGTGGTTGCGGATGGCGATCTGCTCGGGGCCCTTGATGTCATCCATACCGTAGTCGTGGTCACCGGGATTAATCGTGTTCCAGTGGCGCATCATCTGCCAGCGAGAAGTCGGTCCGCAAAGAGTCGTGGTGACGATCTTGTAGGCGTCGTCGGGCGACGGTGGGTAGAGCAGCAGCTCCATGTACCAGACGTCGTCCTCCCACATCATCACTTGGAAGTTGTAGTCGTCGAGGTGCTTGTAGGCCTCGGGAGTGGGCTGGTCGTGGACGAAGAATCCGCCGCCGCGGCCGGCGTCGGGCAGCTTAGGCCCACCACCATTGATGGCGTGGCAAGATAGCCCGCATAGCTTGTAAGGGGCCTGGAGTCGCGGCAGTCGTCCGACGTAGTTTCCCGCATCGGGGACGCGCCCGACTTGGCCGGTCCCAATTCCCACGGCGTCTGAGCCCAGGCGCGGGTCCGCGGTGTGGTCGACCCCGTCTTTCCAGACCGTGTAGTAGAGCGTGGCATCGGCTGGGTTCGCCGGGAGCTTGGCGTCTATTACAGCCGTGTTGCGCCGGAAGTTGTTGTTGACGATTGGCGCCGAGCCCGCGGCCGGGACGTTTGCCCACCCGCCCGCCGGGTTTTGGGAATCGCTGATGCGGACCTCGGCTGTTTCGCCGTCCGATCGAAACAGACTAATGAAACGAACCTGCCAATCTCCGTCGACTTGCCGCAGTGTGTCGCCTAGCGCATAACAGCAGTGGCAATCATTGAGTTTGGGGGCCAACGATTGGTTCTCGCCGGGCTCCACAGTGAAGCCTGTGATCTCGAAATCAAGCAGCCCTTGGCCTACGACGCCGACGTAGCCGTCGGTCGACCTCCTCCGTTCCACGCCGTTCTTTTCGACGCGGTGAACCGAAGCGCTGCCGTCGATCGCAAGCTCGGCGCTAACGTTAGCGAGTACCGAATCGTTGCCGCTTACCGCAAGCGTTAGAGTGAAGTTCTTACCGTCCGCCGGGAGCATCGCTCGTTCGTCGCTGATACTTGTTTCGGAGCCGTGCTCATAAATTCCGAAGCGCCCATCGTCGCGCCAGGCGGCGAACCACGAGGCCTTGCCGTTGGTCCCGGACTGGCCGAACGATTCGTACTGTGTGGACGAACCAAACGCTAGTCCAACGAAGCCGTATCCGGGTTGATACATCTCCCAGTCAGCCTTGTCGCCCTGACGAGGCACGTGCGGGAGCGCGACGATGCGGCCCTTGATCTCGAGCGCAAAGTTGCCGGTAAGATTCCACTTGCGGTTCCACAAGAATCCCGGTGGCAGCGACGGGTCGTAGTCGACCGGCATGGTGAAGCTACCGAAGCGGGCTCCGTGCGTCTCGTAGTGGTAGGGAAAGCCCGTGTTGCGGGCACGATCACCGTAGCTGTGGATGCGGCGGCGTAGCGAATTCCCCTTGATTTGCCAGTAGCCTGGGTTGAGCGACTCCCAGTCGTGGCCGTGGTAGAGCGAGTCCGCTTGGTTGAACGAAGTAACGACGGCCTGAGCCTTCGAGGCCGAAGCCGCCACGGCTGCCCCAGCCGCCGTGACCTGCAGAAAACGTCGTCGATCCAATGTATTTCCCATAGCCGCGTGATTCTACCAAACAGCCATGCCCTTGACGCCACTGATAACATGACGACAGAACAGCATTCGGCGAATTCGGCCGATCACTGGAGGTAGACGGAGTGCCCGAGGCGGGGCCCGCAAAAACAAAAGCGACTATGTCACCGGAAGCGAACGAAGGCGTCCGCGGTGTCACCATTCAACTCACCGCGGAGATTCGCGATCTGTTGAAGGAACGAGCCCAACTAGAAGGCCTATCGCTCGAAGTCCTAGTCCGGCGGCTGGTTGAAACGTCGGCACTAGCTGATTCAAGCGGTGCTTCGAAGTTGCCGCTAAAATCCGCCTGGGGAATCCTTAAGGACCTCGGCCCCGCGCCTAGCGAAGAAGATATCAAGAGAAACCGTGCGGAGATGTTCCAACACGTCGGTGACGACGTCGAATGATCGCGTATGTCGCTGATACGCACGCAGTGCTGTGGTACGTTTTCGGCCACGAACGGATGAGCGAACGCGCGCGCCTCGCCATCAACGACGCAGCTGCGGAGAATAACCAAACTGGCGTAAGTGCCTGGACTCTCTCGGAGGTCGTATACCTGCTCGATAAGCCAGGATTCGACTATCCCAATGCATTTGAGCGGATTGCGGAGGTGGTTGATGATCCACTCTCCGCGCTAGCAGAGGTCCCAGTCACGTCTATCATCGCTAGTCGGATGCGCGATGTTCCACGAAACCTAGTGCCTGATCCGGCGGACCGAATCATCGCCGCCACTGCGATGACACTGGAAGTTCCGTTAATCACTCACGACAAGGGGATTACAGATTTCGCAATGAACGTACCCGACAAGCCGACGACAATCTGGTAGCTGACGCGCTACTTTAGCGCGCTAAGCTATACCCGTGTCTCGCATCTACTCCATCGTCATTGCCCTCGCACTCCTTGCAGGCTGCGGCGGATCGCCGCAGCCCGAACCCCCACAAACCAAGCCCAACATCATCTGGATCATGGCCGATGACCTTGGCTACGGCGATCTTGGCTCTTATGGTCAGACCCAGATCCAAACCCCCAACCTTGATCGCATGGCCGCGGAAGGATTGCGGTTCACGGATGTTTACGCGGGTTTTACCGTCTGCGCGCCGTCCCGCAGCGTCCTCATGACAGGCCAGCACACCGGGCACACAAGAGTTCGCCGTAATGGCACGTCAGGCCTGCTCGACGAAGACATCACAGTTGCGGAGTTGCTAAAAGGACAAGGTTATTCAACTGCTCTGGTCGGTAAATGGGGAATCGGCATGGAAGATTCGCCGGGCGCACCCTGGCTGCAGGGCTTCGACTACTTCTACGGATACCTAAGCCAAGGCCACGCTCACAATTACTACCCCGAATTTCTGATGCGAATGGGCGACCGCGTACCGTTGCGGAACAAAATCGTCGAATCCAGCCGATACAACGGCATGAGCGGCGTCGCCTCGACGCGCCTTGACTACTCGCACGACAAGCTGATGGAAGAAGCGCTGGGTTGGCTCGAAGGACATTCCGCCGAGCCATTTTTCTTGTACTTGGCGCTGACGATTCCACATGCGAACAACGAGGCCGGCACGCTCGAAGGCGGCGGCGATCCAGGAATCCAAAACGTAAAAGCCGACCTCGGAGACCACCGCGAGCGTGTCGGCATGGAAGTGCCAGACGCCGGAATCTACCAGGACAAAGATTGGCCCGGCCCGCAAAAAGGCACGGCCGCCATGATTAGCTACATGGACCGTGACGTCGGCCGGCTCTTCGATGCCCTGAAGCAGCACGGCGTCGACGAAAATACCCTGGTCTTTTTTACTTCCGACAACGGTCCGCATAGAGAAGGCGGCAACGACCCGTTTTTCTTCGATTCGAACGGGCCCCTGCAGGGCTACAAACGCTCGTTGCATGACGGCGGCATTCGCGTGCCAATGATTGTCCGCTGGCCCGGCAAGGTGCCGGCCGGTCGCAGCAGCGATTTCGTTTGGTATTTCGCCGACTTTCTCCCCACGGTCGCGGAACTGGTCGGCTTCGACAGCCCGGAGTCTATCGACGGCACGAGCGTGCTATCGACTTTGATGGGCGCCGAGCAAGAGCGCGTTGATCGCTTCCTTTACTGGGGTGGCACGCCGGGCAATGCCGAAGCTGTCCGCTGGGGTAAGTGGAAAGCTGTTCGCGAAGGTCCAGAGGAGCCGATTGAGCTATTCGATCTGAGCAACGATCTCGCTGAGGAGCACGATATCGCAGCCGAAAACGGCGAGACCGTCGAGGCGATCAGAGCCTACTTAGCCCAGGCCGTCACACCAGTTCCGGCTAACTAGTTTGCCCCTGCCCGAGGGGTTCGGCCTTTAGGAAGATTTGGGCCGGCGCCGACTCAAAATATTTGAAAAGTGCGGGGCAGAGCCACCCTTCCGCCCCGGTGAGATCGGAGTGATACCAGTTGCCTCCCATATCCTCGCGGACCCATTCCAGGTGTGCCTGCGCTCCCGGGAATGGAAGAGCCGAAAATGTAAGTCGAAAACCGGTACGCGCGTCTGGGATATCCGCGACGAGCTTTTCGATCATTTCGGGAATACCTTCAATGAACGGTTCGTGAACCAGTCCTGTCGCTTCGTCGTCAAAGACCCAGGTGCCGTAGAACACGTAAGGCGCTATCACCATCAGCGAGTTGCTCATTGGGCTAGAAGACGCTCTACCTTCAGACTACAGAAAGCGGAGCGGGCCGCGGAGCCGGCGAAAGAAAGTTCGGCCAACCCCGCGAGCGGTACGCCCTCGATCTAATCCCCGCTCGGCCGATCGCCGGCGCCAATCAAGTTGATCTCACGCGCCTGTGCAGCGGCCTTGGCTAGCACCGATGCGAGCCTCAACGGATTTAACTTCTCTCGCTGCTCGATTGTCAGCACCGCGACCGCCGTCGCTCGCGAATTCGCCTTCAACTGGACAATCTCGCCCGCGATCGAGCGCAGGACAATCAGCAATTCGCCGGCGGCGGTCGGATCAGGGTTAGGCCCCTGCAACAGGGTTTCTAGCGCGATCCGTTGTTCGACGAGGAACGCCGCTATCGGTTCAACCTCGGTGGCGAGCGCCTGACGAATCGTCCTGATCTCTCCAATCTGTGCTTCGGTCAATTCCAAGAACGCGGGTAAGTCTGGCGTTCCCGGCCCAGGCGGCAGTATTCCAAGCGCCTCCCCGGGAATCGGCTGAGCGAAAAGGCCGCTCGCAAGTACCAGGGTGGCCGCGATCTTAAGTAGATGTCTCATCACAAATTTCCTATCTGGTTATGAAATTGAAGACAGAGCATCCCCGGCGCCGCGCAAGCGCAGCAATCGAAGAACGCTGTAATTAAGTCGAGGGAACTAGTGGCCGCTGGGTCCTAGTTCCTAGCCTGGCGGACGGGGAGGATTGGGCGGCGACGAGCCGCGCTTGCGGGCTCGCTGGGCCAAGTCACGTGCTATTTCGTATTGGTCTGAAGTTAATACCTTTCGAATGCCAACCATCATTCCGATCTGCGCACGTTTTACTTTCGCTTCGATCATAAGAATCCGCTCCAGTTGATCGAGCACGGTTGCTTCTTCGGTAGCCAAGTCCGAGAGCAGTCCGGACATCACTTCCATCTCTGACTGCAGATCCCAATGCAGTCCCGTAAACTCCGCCTGCGACGCCGACACACGCTCGCGAATGCGGTCTCGTTGGTCACTAGAAAGTTCTAACCGCGCCTGGTTCTGCATGATGATCTCTGGCGGGATCAAATGTCGCTGGATGGGGTCTTGCGCCCGCCCAATTTGGCTGGCAGCGACAGATAACAACAATCCAACTACAAGCAAGATTCGCATAGGGAAATCTCCGAAGGTTCGAGGTTGAATGAGGGCGGGGAATCGAGAACACTCGGTGTTTCCGAGCCCAGTAAAAATTCCGTCGGCGACTGCCATGAGGCCAGTTCGGCAGGTGCATCGCGGTCGATCAACACCACAAAAAGCGCGGCGCCGGCTGCGGCTACCGCGACCACGGCGGGAATCAAACGACGGCGTTTGCGTCGGCGTGAAAGCACGCTGGTCAGCGACGGCCGATTCGACAAATCGGCCGCGCGCTCCGCTTGAAAGACTTCACGAAGTTGTTGATCGTTCATCCGGCGCGCTCCAAATAGTCGCCACCGAAATCAGACGGAAGCGACCGGAGCTTCTCTTTACCCCGGTGGTAGTGGGTGCGCGCCGAGCCCACGGAAATCTCGAGCACCGAGCCCGCTTCTTCGACGCTCATGTCCTGGTAGAAAACCAAGTGCAGCACGCTCCGCTGCCGGTCGGTAAGTTCACCCAGTGCGGAGCGAACCGCGGCCGACCGCTCGCCTTCGATTACATCAACAGGTTGGACGTCGTCGCGGTCTCGCCAAAACGCATCGCGCAAAAGTTTGAGGCGGCGAAGCACCGAGCGCTGCTGATCAAGCGCCGTATTGCGAATCACTCCAAAAAGCCAAGTTCGAAAGGTCGACCGCCCGCTATATACGGCGCGGCCATCGAGCGTTTTGACGTAAGCACTATGCAGAATATCCATCGCCTCATCCCTCCGGCCGCCGCAACAATGGAGCGCCCAGCCGTAAGCCGAGTCATGGTGCTCGGCCAAGGCCTCTCGTAGTTCCGATTCGCTCATCGCTTCGCGGCAGGCGGGTTTTGTAGATGAGTCGCCCGGCGAAGCGATCGATATGACGCGCGGTTCGAGAAATTCTTCGATCCGCGGCCTAGCGCGATGCTGTTGCACGCTTTTCATGAATGTCCCGGAGCAAGGGGTAGAACTGCACAAACACGTTGTCGTCCTTCGCATGCGCCGCGTGGCAGTTATAGCAGGCTTGCTTCGGAAACGCTTCGGCGGTGTCTCGAAACCCTTCGCGCGTGGCAAAGCCAAAGTATGCCCACGACTCCTCGAATTGCTCGGAATCTTTAACCGCAAACGAAAGTCCGACGTGATCACCTGACATCAATCCAGTCCGAGCGATGGCGCCCATCTTCTCGGGCTTATATTGCACCAGCGCGAGCATCGTTTTCTCGGGGAAGCGCCCTGTTTGTTCGTAGTGCCGATACGACTCCGGCTGCATATAGACGTTCATGAATTGGCCGGGATCGGTCGGCTCTTCGGTGTTCTCCTGGTAACCAATACCAAGGTTCACCCCGACGTGAACCCACGTCTTGTAGCCTTTCGGCTGGAGTAAGCGCCCAGCGTCGTCGTAGTGCGGGACCGTCATGTTTGACGGCGGCGAATCAGCCGCAAACGAAATTGCCACAATTGCAATCAGGGCAACAATACCGCCGCACAACGTGAGGTTCTTCACAGCTCTTTCTTATCACATAAACCCGGCCAAAGAAACCGTCTTGTGCGTTTCAAACACGGCCTTCACTCAATCTAAGCTCCTTGCGCACTCGCCAAAGTCAGAGTCTAGGGGCCGCTAAGCTGTTACGGTAGACGGCTCATTCTCCGCAAGTTCATGAAATTGGAACGAAACCACGCAAATCTCTTTTTGGCGGCAATCCTGCTTGTGTTCGTTTTCAACTGTCGTACGGTCTTCTCTGAGTTGGTGGCTGGCGGACTGCACGACGAAATGCTGTATTTCCAAGGCGCCCAGTCCCTCGCGGAAGGCGGAACCTATCGCATTTCAAACCTGCCTGGCGAACCGGAGCAAACTAAATACCCAATTTTGTTTTCCACGCTGCTATCGGTGGTGTGGCTCATTGAACCGAGCTTCCCAGAAAACCTCATTTGGGCCCAGTCCCTAATGGTGTTGCTCGGCGTTTTGTTCTTGCTTGCCACTTACCACTTCGCCCGAAGTGTCGAGTGCCCGCGCGAAGGTGCAATCGCGCTTACAGCAATCTGCTCGATTCACGCATCGACTATCGCCTTCAGCTCAGTCTTACTCACAGATATTTTGTTCGCGGGGCTATTGCTCACGACGATGAGTTGCGCGGACAGGTGCCTTCAGATGGCCGCGGATCAACGGGACAAGCGCCATCTCATGGTGCGCCTGCTGCTTTCTGTCGCCGCGATGATCTTGTTGCGAACACTTGGTGTTGCGGTGGCGGTTGGTATCGCCGTGTGCGGCTTATGGCGCCGCAAGTATCGATTCGCGATTGCGGTCACTGGAGTAGCGATGCTCACCGAATTGGCCTGGGTCTGGTGGGCCAGGGCCCACGCGCCGGATTGGGCGCAGGTAACCGGCTCGAGTGAGATCTTGCAGGCGACACTCACGTTCTACTCCAGCTATGTTCAGTTTTGGATTGCGAGCGTACCCGACTGGCAGACCCTAATATCCATGGTAAAGATGAACACGCTTTGGACAGTTGTAGAACCAGGAGGGATGTGCCTTCAATTGCCGCTCGGTTTGAATATTACTTTATTGTCAAGCTTGGCGGCGTGTTTCTCGCTGCTGGTCGTAGTCGGCATGTTTCGCGGCGCAACGCGAAACCCAAGAGCCGTTCACTTTGTGCTGCCGTTCTATTGCTCTATAGTATTGCTCTGGAATTTTCCAATTGCTGGGCGTCTTCTATTTCCATTTCTTCCATGTTTTGCCTGGGGCCTGGGTAGAGAATCCCGTAGGTTTGCAGGGGTATTGATCGAGGCATGTCGGAATCGCAGTAGGCCGATTGAGCGACTCATTGCGTTTGCCATCGCCTTGATCGTTGTTAGTGGCGGTCTGATTGTTTCGTATCGGTACTTGTGGGCGATCCCAGCTGAGACAAGTGCGCATTTCGAGACCAGGATAGTAGCATCGAGGCAAAAAGTTGAAGTTTACTCTTGGATCAAGCGCCGCACGAACTTCGACGATCGATTCGTTGCGTTCAGCGACGGCTTACTGTATCTATACACTGGCCGGCAAGGTATCCTACCGGCTGTCCCTCTGACTACATGGATCTACAAGGGCGATCTGGAGTTATTGCGGCGATCTTTCACAAACGTCGAGACGGTGGCCGCAGCGATCAATGCTCGATATTGGGTGATGTCGGCAGGCGACGCCCATATGATTGGGGATGTCGCCGCCGATCAGATCGCTAGAGTTCTCGCGGAGGCGCCGGTTGTGTTCCAAAGCTCCGACGGAAGTGTCCAAGTTCACGACCTTTCGAGTTGGTATACTCAAGGCAAATGAATTCCAATTAAGTTGGCGAAAACAGCAAGGCGAAAACACGTCAAATCGCGCCCTTGGTGGCGTTGGTCTACTTGCTCGATTGCTTTTCAGAGCGCCGAGGGCGCATCTCACGCGAATGAAACGTGTCTCACTCCGAAGCGCTATTTCACGACGCTCTTTCGGGCGAAGCTGACGGCTTCGTGGCTTAGCCGGAGACCCTCGTCGCGAAGTCTTATTGAATACTCCTTCAAGTCTTCGCATACGCTTCCCGTCTGAAGCTCGTCGAGTCGGCGTTGGAACTCCCGATGGTCGCGGATAAGGTCGCTTTCAATAGTTGCCTTTTGGCCGCGCTCGCCGGCAAGTAACTCTTCCGCCCGATGGAACATCGCTCCCGCCGCAGTTAAACGCTCCGAAAGAGACCCAAATTCCGCCGGCTCGGATCTCTGGTTCTCGGCTACGAACCAATTCAGAGCGGACCACATTGATAGGTAGGCGGCTGACCTTGCCCCCGAAACTTCGTTGTATGACACTGCCTTGACACTCATCGACTTGACGCCGTTCTCAGTTTAAGCCCGCTGTCAAGCTACCTACCCGAACGGTGGCGACAATTACGAGTTAAAGGTCTTGATCCAAATCAACCGTCCTCATCGGTCGTATCCGGGTGCCCCTCCAGGATTCATTCGTCGCGATGAACTCGTCCGGCTGATCGCGATCTTGAACGCGCGTAAGGTCGGCAAGCCGAAAGATCTTCGGCTCGAAGTTGCGCTCCTGAAACGCCTCTTTAATTGCCGCCAGAGTCCTGTTCCGTACCCCAATATCCATGCCCCGCGCGGCCATTCGCTGTACCCAAACGACAAGATTCGCCTGAACCGTCTGACTCTTGTCAAGATCGTGATCCGACAAGCCGCCGCGCACAAAACGCGACAACTCGGCGAATATCGACAATGGATTCGACGAGAAGGTGTTGTGCAGTGGATTGATCACCGATGCGCACCAAAAATGGATACGCCCGTTGTTGATCGCGTCCGCTACCTTTAGAGCAATTGTCGTTTGGGCTGAATAGCCTGTGCGAGGGGCGAGACTGCTCTCGGTTTCCCTCATGTCCGAATTGTATACCGGCCTGCAAGCGCTACTCGACAAATCGCCTGGAAGCGAACGAATTGCGGAGACCTACGCGACCCGTTTGTCCCGACCAAATCGACGGCAGTTGAGACGGGCCGGCCTTGGCTCGACAGCCCATGGGCGAATCCCAGGTAGAATGATTCCGGGTGGTTTCTTCGCATAACATCGCTAGCCCGCACTTCTCACCACGTGGCGAGCGAAAGTACGTGGAAGGTGCGTCAATACGAGGCGGGCGATGGGCGTTGCGCGGAGGCGTACTTGACAGTCCGTCGAGCACTCGGGATCGAGCGCAACGATGTAGTGGCGCACCTATCGCGTGTTTTCGCCGTCAGGTGGTGAGAAATGTGGGCTAGATACGCGGCATTGCTGTTAGTTGCGGCACAGTCTTTCGCCCTCGCCGCGGCAGACAGCGATGCAGCGTCCCTGGTCAGCCAATATTGCATCGCTTGCCATAGCAATGCGACGCGCACGGCTGGGGTTTCAGTCGAACCGCTGGACTTAGACAATGTCGGCCGAGACGGCGCCGTATGGGAAAAAGTGCTCCGCAAAGTCGCGTCGGGCGAGATGCCTCCGGCCGGAATGCCGGCTCCGGACGCGGCGCTTTCTGGTCGATTCGTATCCCAACTGGTGAAGGCGCTTGATCTGGCGGCGGAAAAAAATCCGAACCCCGGACGGCCACCTGCTCATCGCTTGAATCGCGCGGAGTACGCAAACGCGGTTCGCGATTTACTGGCGGTCGACCTTGATGTCAGCGACCTTCTTCCCGGCGATGACTCCGGCTACGGGTTCGACAATATCGCCGACGTCTTGTCGCTATCCCCAGCGTTGCTCGATCGGTACATGCTTGCGGCTCGCAGGATCAGTCGCTTGGCGGTCGGATCGGCACCGCCGAAGCCACTGCGGGATATCTTCGTTCGCGACCGTGAAACAGGGTTTCTCAACGCCGGCCACCGCTCAAGCTCGCGGCAAGATCTACCTTTGAGCGCCTACGGCGGCGCCGCACTTCGCTATTACTTCCCTCTCGACGGCGAGTATGAGATTGTCCTCGCGTTGGACGGAGGTGACAGCCGGACAGAATACAAATCGCGCCAGCTTCGACTGAATGTTGACGCTGGAATGCGGGTGCTCGCGTTTACATTCCCGGGCGAATCATCTCGTATCGAGTCGTCGCGCCCCGCGGACCCGGCGGCATCAGAAATCCCCCACCCTCCACTTGATGTGCGCGTCGATGGCAAACGCATCGAGCTTTTCGACATGCCCGATAGTTCCGGGCAATTCAAAATCCGGTCGATTTCAATCGAGGGGCCATTTAACCCGAGCGGACCTGGCAATACCCCCAGCCGCCAGAAAATATTCTCGTGCCAGCCGGCCGGCGCCGCGGATGAAAGCCCGTGCGCGCGCAAAATTATTTCCGTTTTGGCGCGGCGAGCTTATCGGCGCCCGATCGAAGAGGCGGACGTCACTGCGTTGATGGCAATTTATCAACTAGGGCGTTCGGATGGCGACTTTGAAAGCGGGATTGCGAAGGCCGTACAGGCCTTGTTAGTCTCGCCGAGCTTCCTATTCCGGTTTGAACAAGACCCTGACGGCATCGCGCCGGGCAGGTCCTATCGGATTAGCGACCTCGAGCTTGCGTCAAGATTGTCGTTCTTTTTATGGAGCAGCATACCGGACGAGGAGTTGTTGACACTTGCGGAACAAGGACGTCTACGCGAGCCGGCATTCATCAATGCTCAAGTCAAACGCATGCTAGGCGATTGGCGATCGAGTGCGCTGGTCGAGAACTTCGCAGGTCAATGGCTTCAGTTGCGCAACGTCGCGAAAGTGAGGCCCGATGAGTTGCTGTTCCCGGAGTTTGACGGCGAATTGCGGTTCGCGATGAAGCGCGAAACTGAGCTGTTCTTTGAGGACATCCTCAAAAAGAACCGCAGCGTGCTCGACTTTTTAACGTCCGACACGACGTTTCTCAACGAGCGCCTCGCCGAACACTATGGCGTCGAGAACGTTTTTGGGCCGCAATTCCGGCCGGTGACATTGAGTGGCTCGCAGCGCGGCGGGTTGCTCGGCCACGCGAGCGTTCTAACGGTAACTTCATATCCCAATCGCACTTCGGTGGTAATTCGCGGCCAATGGATATTGGACAACTTATTTGGAATGCCACCGCCACCGCCGCCAGCCGACATCCCGGCGTTGGAAGAAGCCAACCACGACGGTAAGAAGCGGACTCTGCGTGAGATGATGGCGCTCCACAGCAAGAGCCCGACTTGCGCGGCCTGCCATGTTCGGATGGATCCGATTGGCTTTGCGCTCGAGAATTACGACGCAATCGGCCGCTGGCGAGCCGACGACGACGGGGCCGCGATTGACGCCTCGGGCCAACTTCCCGGCGGGATCGCTTTTGACGGCCCGCTGGGGCTGAGACGAGTTCTAGCGACCGAATTTCGCGATGCCTTCGTAACGACAGTTTCCGAAAAATTACTCACATATGCTCTCGGGCGGGGTTTGGAGTATTACGATAAACCTACGGTCCGTGCAATAGTTAGCGAGGCGGGTGATAATGAATACCGTCTGGCAAACCTGATTGTCAGTGTTGTGAAGAGTAAGCCGTTTCAGATGAGAAGGAGCCCGGGTTCATGATCGTCACCAAAAAGACCCTATCTCGCCGTGCAGTATTGCGTGGATTGGGAGCAACGGTAGCTCTACCGTTTATGGACGCAATGGTTCCGGCGCTAGCTGCGCCACTCGATCGCGCTACGATGCCGGCGGTGCGGATGGGGTTCGTTTATGTCCCCAACGGCATCATGGATCTGAAGGGCGAATGGTCAGCCCAAGGCGAAGGGCGCGGATTTGAATTTAGCGGGACCCTCAAGGGACTCGAGGCGTTTCGCGAACAAATCATTCCGATCAGCGGATTGGCTCAACTCAACGGGCGACCGGGCGGCGACGGGCCGGGTGACCATGCCCGCGCCGGAGCGACTTTTCTCACAGGCTGCCGCGCGGTAAAGACCGAGGGTGCTGGGATTATGGCCGGCGTTTCCGCCGATCAGATCGCGGCTCGCAAGTTGGGCATGCATACCCAGTTAGCTTCGCTCGAAGTGGGCACCGAAGAGCCCAGTGTTGCCGGCGGTTGCGACTCCGGTTATAGCTGCGCCTATACCAATACGATTTCGTGGCGGACGCCGACGACACCGAATCCGGTGGAGGACAATCCACGCCGGCTGTTCGAGCGCCTATTTGGCGATGGCGAAAGCACTGATCCCGCCGAGCGGCTGGCGCGACTGCGCGAGCAACGTACGATTCTCGATTTCGTTCGCGAGGATTTATCGCGACTTCGCTCAGGGCTAGGCGCGGGCGACAAGCGCAAGCTCGAAGAATACGTCGAAGCGATCCGCGACTTAGAGCGGCGCATCGAAAAGGCCGAAGCGCAGAGCGGGCGTACGCTCCCGACGGTCGAGCGGCCAGGCGGCGTCCCCGACAATTTCGCCGAGCACGCCAAGCTGATGATCGACTTGCAGGTGATGGCCTACCAGGCCGATCTCACGCGGGTAACGAGCTTCATGATGGGACGCGAGGGTACGTACCGTAGTTATCCCGAGATTGGCGTGCCCGATGCACACCACTCCGTTACGCATCACCAGCACAACCCGGAAAAGATCGCCAAAACAATTCTCATCAACAAATTTCACCTGTCGATGTTTGCCTACATGCTCGAAAAAATGCAATCGATTGAGGACGGCGACGGGACGCTGCTCGATCACTCGATGATGCTGTACGGCAGTTCGATTTCTGATGGCAATCAGCACCTACATCACGATCTGCCGCTGGTTCTGGCCGGTGGCGCCGCCGGGCAATTGCGTGGCGGGCAGCACCTTAAGTTCGCGCGCGAAACGCCAATGAATAACTTGTTGCTTAGCTTGCTGGATTACGCAGGCGTGCCGACAGAGCAACTCGGCGACAGCACCGGCCGGCTCGAAGGACTCGGCTAGGGAGAGTCGCGTGCACTTTGTGGGCCGCGAAATATCGAGCCGACACAACAGCGCCGTGACCGCACCTGAACGGGTTCTTCGATTTCTCGCGGTCGTCCTGATATCAACCACTGCCTTCGCCGCGAGTAGCGATGATATTCGCCTAATCGACGCCGTTCGCAACCGCGATCATCATGTGATCGACGACTTGATGGGTGGGGCCGTTGATGTCGATGCGAAGTTGCCCGATGGCGCAACGGCGTTGGCTTGGGCGGTCTATTTACAGGATCGTGAGACTGCCGCTCGGCTGCTATCGGCGGGAGCTGAGGTCAACACCAGCGATGACTATGGCGACACGCCGCTAACGCTGGCTTGTGCGAACGGTGACGCGCAATTGATTGAAAAACTGCTGACGGTCGGCGCCAACCCGAACGCAATGAGGTGGAACGGCGAAACGCCACTGATGCTTGCGGCTGGCGCCGGGCTCGCGGCCTCAGCGAAATTGCTAGTCGAGAAGGGGGCGCGGCTTGACGCGACGGAATCGCGCCGTGGGCAGAGCGCGTTGATGTGGGCGGCATCCGAGGGGCACTCCGATGTTGTGAAAGCCCTGGTTGATGCCGGCGCGGATGTGAACATCACATCGAAGTCAGGATTTTCGGCGCTGTCATTCGCGGTAACGAAGGATGACGTGATCTCGCTCAGAAGTTTACTTGGCGCGAAGGCCGACCCCAATGCGACGCTATCGGACGGCGGTTTGCCTGTCAACGTCGCTGCGGCTTATGGTCACTGGCAGGCGCTTCAGGTGTTGCTAGAGGCGGGTGCAAACTATGCCGTCCCTGACAAGGACGGGCGTATCGCGTTGTTTTCGGCTGCCGAATCTGGCGACTCGGAATCGATAGCCCTGCTGCTCGCGGCCGGCGCCGACCCCAATCGACACACGAATACGCTCGAGAGTCTCAAGGGTTCGAGCAGTATGCGTCGCAACGACGCGGCCTTTACACCACTGCTCGCAGCGGCCAAGCGCGGGCATATCGAAGTCATGAAGCAGCTAGTGGCCGCGGGCGCGGACCCCAGGGCGACCACTCAGGATGGCTCGACGTTGCTTATGGAAACGATCAAGAGCGCCCAGCTCCCAGTGATCGAGTATGCATATAGCCTGGACGATAGAGTTGGCGCCGCGACAAGGTTCGGCCGCACCGTAATGCACGCCTCGGTGACCGGCACATCGTACCTGACGACACAGGAGAAAATCTGCGAGATCATTCGCTACCTCGTCGCAAAGGGCGCCGACCCGGACCCCCAAGATCAAGACGGCTGGACGCCAATTCGCATGTCCGATATTTACCCGGTGGAGAAGGCCTCGATGCAGTTGTATGAGTTGACCATCGCCGCCGGGCGCGAAGTAAAGATCCTACCGACAACTCTGAGATAGGCACCTACATTCGCCACTAGACCCTGTCGAGATCAGGGTTGAGCAACTTCTGCACCTCAGGCGTATCGATATCTTTCGCCGTTACGACACGCGTTGGTGAGTCGATCTGCTTTGGCGGCGTCTCGCCGCGCAACTTTTGCACGACCGTCTCCACACCCTTGTAGCCCATGTTGTAGGGGTCTTGGACGATCAACGCGTCGATGATGCCATCGCGCAGGTTTTGCTGCAGTGTCGGACTGGCATCGAAGCCCACGATCTTGATCTTGCCCGCCATGTCGCGAGCCTTCACCGCCTGAGACGCGCCGACCGTTGCCGCTTCGCTTGAACAGAAAATCGCTTCGAGCTCAGGGTGGGCTGTGATCATGTCTTCCGTTACGGTTAGGGCGCGGGTGCGGTCCGACATGCAGTACTGCTCGTTGACGATCTCAAGTTTCGTGTACGTTTCCTTTAGCGCCGCGTGGAAGCCAATCTCCCGGTTGCCCGTCGAGGCGCTTCCGGGGACGTGCTTCACCATCGCCAGTTTGCCTTCGCCCCCGAGCAGGTCGCTGAGCGTTTTCGCCGCAAGATGTCCGGCTCCGACATTGTCGGTTGCTACAAAGCAGACATAGTTTTCAGTGTCGATTCCAGAGTCGAATACCGTTACGGGAATGCCCATCTCGTGCGCTCGCTCAACCACACCCACCAACGCGGTGCTCTCTGAGGGCGAAATCACAATACCGTCCACTTGCCTGTTAATCATCGATTCGACGATTTGAATTTGTCGCGCGTATTCGGTTTCTTGCGGCGGGCCGTTCCACAGGATATCGACGTCATACTTTTCACCGGCCGCTATGACGCCGGCGTGCACCGACTGCCAGAAAATTGACGACGTTCCTTTCGGTGCGACACCGATGATCGTTCGGTCCGAGCGATTACACGAAAGGGATGTGACAAGGCCGCCGAGTGCTGTGAGGACTTCGCGCCGGTTCATCGAGTTGAGGATAGCAAGGGTCGGCCAACGCGCGGATGTTAGCGTTTCACCAGTTCGACGCGGCGGTTGTTGGCTCGGCCTGAGTCGTTGTCATTGGTAGCTACCGGGGCAAGGTAGCCGACCCCAGCCGCTGTTAGGCGGGCTGTCGCGATGCCGTGGTTCACGGTCAGGGATTTGACGACGGATTCGGCACGGCGCCTAGAGAGGTCCATGTTGTGGTCGAAATCGCCTCGATTGTCGGTATGGCCTACGACCAGGACGTTTAGCTCCGCGCGCTGCTTAAGCAACTTCGAAATCTCCTCCAGCGCCGGCGCCGACTCCGGGCGAATCTCGGCGCTGTCGGTAATGAAGTAAATCCCGTAGATGGAAAAATGCCCGTCGGCATCAATCCCCTTCGCTATCGCCTCGGCGGTTACGGTCACCATGCCGGTTTCCATCGCCTCCGACTCGATCACCTCGAGCAAAGTTACCGGTCGCTTGCTCAGCTTGCTGAATCCGGCATCGAAGGCGACCATGACCGAGACATGAATCTCGGCACCCTCGACAATCCCTTTCGCGGCAAGATACTGAATGTCTTGCGGAATGTCGAATGCGCCACCGCTGGTGCGCGTATTCTTTAGGCGCTGCTTTTCGTCGTGGTAGAGAGTCCAGTGGAAAAGGGCGCCACAGTCGTCTCCGCCGCAGGAAAATAGCGTCTCAAATCCAGCCTGCTCTAGTGCGGATCGGTAGTTCCTCAGGATTTCGAGCGTAGAACGGCCCTCCGGTCCGCGGTAGAGGATGCGAGTGATCTTTCCTTCGAGGTCTGCTTTTTTGGAGGGGACCCGCTCTCCAGCCGCATTCTTAACCGCGGCTGCCAGCGGCAATCTGAAACGATCAAAATCATTGATCGCGTAGCCGTCAATGACTGACCCGGCGTAGCGCGTAATCAGCGGATGGTCCGCACTTCCAGTTGAGTCAGCGTCTTGTGCGATCAAAACGGCGGGGATCAGACAACTGCATAGCAGTCCGACAAGTAAAACGCTGGGAATAAAGATTCTCACAATGGGTGCTCCACTGTATTGCAGCAGAGTTTCACCTTTCAAAGAAAAGCGCCCTCGCGGCAAGTCGCCCGAGGGGGCATCGATTAGGGCCGGCTATCCGGAATTAGCCTGTCGGGCTAGTGGGCAGGCAGATCGCTGCGGCCCATTAAGTAGGTATCCACAGCGCGAGCGGCCTTGCGGCCTTCAGCGATGGCCCAAACGACTAGCGATTGGCCGCGACGCACATCGCCCGCCGCAAAGACTTTCTCGATCGAAGTTTGAAATTCCCCATACTCCGCTTTAACGTTGCCGCGGGGGTCTTTTTCGACTGCTAGTTGCTCCACCAACCCCTCGTGCACCGGGTGGACGAATCCCATCGCCAGCAGGACAATGTCGGCGGGAACCTCGAATTCAGAACCCGGAACTTCCTCGAAGTTGAACGGGCGTTTGCCGCTGACTGGGTCGGGATCGGGCCAGCGCAAACGGATGGCCTTGAGGGCTTTGACGTTGCCGTCGCCGTCACTGATGAACTCCTTGGTATTGACCGCGTAGTCGCGCACGTCGCCTTCTTGGTGCGAGCTCTCGACCTTGAAGGTAAACGGCCAGAGCGGCCAGGGCATAGCGCCCAACTCATCGCGGTCGAGCGGCGGCTTTGGCAGCAACTCGAACTGGTGGATGCCGACCGCACCCTGACGACGCGAGGTGCCCAGACAATCCGCCCCCGTGTCACCGCCGCCGATGATGACGACATTTTTACCCTTTGCCGTTAAGTCGAAATTCGGATCGACCGGACGGCCCCCATTTCGACGGTTTTGCTGCGGCAAAAAGTCCATCGCGAAGTGAATGCCTTTGAGTTCTCTCCCCGGAATAGTGAGGTCACGAGGTTTCTCTGAGCCGGTCGAGAGCAAGATCGCGTCGAATTCGTCGCTGAGTTGCTGCGCCGGGATTTCGACACCGATGTGAGCGTTGCATTTAAATTCAACGCCCTCGGCTTCCATCTGCTTGACGCGCCTAGCGACGAGATGCTTCTCCATCTTGAAATCGGGGATGCCGAGAACCATCAATCCACCGGGCACCTCGTTTTTCTCGAAAACCGTGACGCTGTGGCCGGCGCGATTCAGTTGCTGCGCGGCGGCTAGCCCGGCTGGTCCCGAGCCGACGACTGCGATCTTCTTGCCGCTCCTGGAGTGAGGCGGTTCGGGCTTGATCCAGCCCTCCTCCCAGCCACGATCGACAATAGCTTTTTCAATCGACTTGATGCTGACGGGGTCGTTGTTGATACCGAGCACGCAGGCGGATTCGCACGGTGCGGGGCAAATACGGCCGGTGAACTCAGGGAAGTTGTTAGTCGAGTGCAGTTCGCGCAATGCGTCTTGCCAGCGATCGCGATAGACGAGGTCGTTCCAATCGGGAATGATGTTGTTGATCGGGCATCCGGTGTGGCAAAAAG
Source organism: Bryobacterales bacterium (assembly GCA_965247305.1). Classification (GTDB taxonomy): domain Bacteria; phylum Acidobacteriota; class Terriglobia; order Bryobacterales; family UBA6623; genus CATQHP01. Next base: position 3,172,143 of record OZ252030.1, read on the forward strand.
GGATGCCGCAATCCATGCAGCGTGCGCCCTGGTCCTTGAGCTCCGACTCGCTCAGTCGATCCATCACCTCGTTCCAGTCGCCGAGGCGTTCGTCGACAGGCCTATATGGCGTGGCCTGCCTGGAGTATTCCATGAATCCTGTAACTTTGCCCATACGCGACTCGTTCGGTGCCCCGCGATTGTGGCCTTCAAGTCAGCGCCGCCCGCAGAGAGAACACTGCCGAGGCGTTGATCTGGACGGGAGAAAACCGTGCGCCCGCATGACCGGGACCGATGGCCGGGAAAGCACGCTACGCACGCCCCAGCACTTCAGATAGAATAGCGTGAATTGCGGGCGTCGTGGTCCTGCTGCTCGACCCATACCGAGTAACCTGGATCTGACCGATTTGGCGTGAAGCAAGTCTGCGTAGATAATAGGCTGACCTCTAGACTGCGCCTAGGAATGGCGACCAATCGACAATTTGGAGAATACGATGTCCCGAAAAATGACGAAATACTGTGTTGTGGAGTTTGCGGTCTGTCTCGCGGCGCTGGTAATCGCGTCGTGCGGCTCGCCCGCCCCGACGAGCGATGCCGTCGTGTTCGAAGGCGCGCTATTGATCGTTGGCGACGGTGACGCGCCGATCGAGAACGCCACCTTTGTCGTCGACGGCGGCAAGTTTGTTCAGGTGGGCGCCGCCAACGACGTGGAAGTGCCGGCCGGCGCGACCCATGTTGATCTGGCGGGCAGGACTGTCATGCCTGCAATCATCGACACCCACACTCACCTCAGCGAGGATCGTGATGGTCTGATCGAAGACCTCCGCCGCCGGGCGTACTTCGGGATCGGTGCCACGATGAGCCTAGGACGAGATACGGGCGACTTGTCGATACGCGACGAGGATATTCCCGGTGCGGCCCGCTTCAGATCGGCCGGAGTCGGAATTACGTCGCCCGAGCCTGGACGATCAGAAACGCCTTACTGGGTGACGACCGAAGAAGAGGCGCGTCAGGCCGTTCAGGAACAAGCGGCTAGAAAGGTAGATTTCGTCAAGATTTGGGTCGATGATCGCGACGGCGAATACACCAAGCTGTCGCCCGAGCTTTACGGCGCGGTGATCGACGAAGCTCACAAGAACGGCGTCCGCGTGACTGCCCATATCTTCAACCTCGAGGATGCCAAAGGTCTGATGCTCGCCGGAATCGACGCGTTTGCGCACGGCGTACGAGACATCGACGTGGACGAAGCAATCATTGAACTGTTCAAAGAGCGCCCAGATTTCGTGGTGGTACCGAACCTGCCGAATCGAGGGGTCGCGACGGACCTAAGCTGGTTGAGTAACTCCCTTCCATCCGAGCAGCTCGATAAGCTGCAGGCGGCGGCTACAGACAGCCCAGAGGCGCAGGCTGCTTATGCGATCCAGGCGCGCAACCTCGCCAGGCTAAGCGCCGAGGGCGTCACCATCGCGGTGGGGTCTGACGGCAACACGCCATGGGGCCCGCACCTCGAGATGGAAGACATGGTGGCCGCCGGTATGACGGCCGCGCAAGTCATCGTGGCTGCAACTCGCAATTCAGCCGCGCTGCTGCGCCTGGCCGATGCGGGTACCATCGAAGCCGGGAAGCGCGCGGACTTCCTCGTGCTCGAGGCCAACCCACTCGACGACATCACGAACACCCGGCGAATTGCCGCTGTTTACCTGAAAGGGTCAGAGCTCGATCGCTCCGCCATGGGCGCGAATTAGCGTCAAGAACGCCTTCGAGGCGCCGGACCCTACTTCCAGCTCGTGTAAGATGGGGCCGATGTCAATTTGTCGAATCGCCCTGCTTATCGTCGTGTCTGCCGCTTGCTTGGCGGCTGCAACCGTGGAACTCATTGCCGGGGGTGGCATGGGCGACCCCGGCGTCAGCGCGACTGACCTACGATTTGTCGAACCGTTTGGCGTCGCATTCGACCGGGCGAGCAATCTCTACGTCATCGAATACAAGGGCAACCGGTTAATCCGAATCGACAGCGCCGGACAGACGTCGCTGGTGGCGGGAGGAGATTCATTCCATGAGCCGCATGGAATTGTTGTCAACGGCCACGACCAGATGTTCATCGCCGATACCCACAACAACCGTGTGCTGAGGATGGATGTGGCGACCGGGAAGATGACCACCGTCGCGGGCAACGGCGAGAAGGGCTATGCGGGTGACGGCGGCCCGGCGACTCAAGCTGCGTTCAGCGGGATCTACGCCATCGACATTGCTCCAGACGGCCAGAACCTCTACGTTGCCGACTTGACGAACCGGCGGGTACGGCGAATCGATCTTCAATCGGGCATCGCGTCGACTGTTGCAGGCAATGGCGAGCAGGGTGTCCCACAGGATGGGGCACCGGCGGCAGCCAGCCCGTTGGTCGACCCACGCGCGGTGACCGTAGACGCGGAAGGAAACGTCTACATCCTAGAGCGCCGAGGCAATGCCCTGCGCGTCGTAGACAAGAGCGGACGGATTCGCACGCTGATCAAGCCGGGAGATATCACGCCGGACCTGAATGGACCGAAACATCTATGTATCGACCAAAACGGGAATGTGATTATCGCCGATGCGGAGAACCACCTGTTCCGGCGGTACAACATCCAGACGGGGAAGACCTCGACGATCATGGGGACTGGCGAACCAGGCGACGCAATGAACGCTTCCGACGCTCTACAGACCGAACTGAGACGCCCTCATGGTGTCTATGTGAGTGCCGATGGCGCACTCTACGTTTCAGATAGCTACAATCACCGAATCTTGAAAGTAATGGGATTCTAGAGCGTTTTCACCGAACGCATAGACCGCATGCCCCACCGTCAAGCCCTCGAAATTCAGCGCTGCATCTATCTACTGAAGTCACTGTTAAGTGTGGAGAAATGCTGGCTGGATACTTTCCTGTAAGCGCTCGCCCGCGCGATCAGCGGTGTATACTTCCGCTATGGCTAATGACGCAACCACTCGACGCTCGTTCCTTACAGCAGCAGCAGTAGCGGCGTCAGCGGCTAGTGCCCGCCCGCTGAGCGCCCAGTCCGCCAAGCGCATTCTTGGCGCGAACGACCGCATCAACATCGGCATGATCGGAGTGGGCGGACGTGGTTCAGGCCATCTCCGCTCGCTCAATCAGCGCAAAGAGATGAAAGGCGACGTCAACATCGTTGCCATCAGCGATATCTACTTCAAGCGTAATGACCCCGCGCTCGAGGCCGCGCGATTAACGCAGAAAGAGCTGCATCGCGACTATCACGACCTATTGGCTCGTTCCGATGTCGACGGCGTGTTCATTGCCACGCCGGACCATTGGCACGCCCCCATGACGCTCGACGCACTCGATGCAGGCAAAGACGTTTACGTGGAAAAGCCGGTCACGTTGACTATTCCCGAGGCCAAGGCCGTCGCCCAGAAAGTGCGGGAAACGGGAGGCATCGTGCAGGTCGGATGCCAACACACGTCTGACAAACGTCATCTCAGAGCCCGCGAACTCGTTGAAGACGGCTGGATCGGCCAACCCCTGTGGGCGCAAGCCAACTACTCGCGCAACAGCATTTACGGTGAGTGGAACTATACGATCGACGAAGATGCGACTGCCGAGGACGTCGGCTGGAAATCATTCCTAGGGTCGGCCCCCAAGCGCCCATTCAGCGCCGACCGCTACTTCCGCTGGCGGAAATACTGGGACTATTCCGGCGGTATCGCCACCGACCTTTTCTACCACCGACTCACGCCGCTTCGTCAAATTATGGGCATCGAGTTCCCGACCCGAGTCAGCGGTTCGGGCGGCATCTACGTCCACAAAGATCGCGAGGTGCCAGACACCTATACCTCGACTGTTGAGTATGAGGATAGCTACTGCATCCTCGGCAGCTCAATGGCCAACACAGCGGGCAACGAACACATGGAAGCCGGTTATTTACGGGCATAAAGGCACGCTTACTCTTGACGGTATGGCGGTCGTCGTTGAACCGGAGTGGCAATTCGCGAGCGAGTTCGCTGAGAAAACTGGTTCGTCAAAAATGTATGTCGAGGTCGAGCCGCACGCGATGGGCGAGGAGCACATCGCCAATTTCTTGAGTTGCATGCGGACACGAGAAAAACCGAATTGCAACGCGGATTTCGCGTACAAAATCATGACCGCGATTAAGCTCGGCGTCGACAGCTATCGCGAAGGAAAGACCATGCTGTGGGACCCCGTCCGCGAGCAGCGCGTTGACCAGCCGTCGGCCCGCCCGGCGTATGAGGGCGAGGGCATAAACCACGACGAGCCGCGCAGGCGCTTTCGTCGAGGATAGGTTATTACCCGCCGGCAGGTGAGTCTGTTTGCCTGCTCGTGTAGTTCTCGATGCGAAGCACTATAATTGCCTTGCCATGTTGACCAACGCCGATATTCGAGACCCCAAACTGTCGCGACGCGACTTTTTCCATTTAGCCGGCACGTCCGCCGCTGCCGGGCTGGCCGCGCTGAGCGGCCCGGAAGGCCTTCTGGCGCAGGCGCGCGAAAAAGCCAAACCGCTCAACCTCGATGTTACCGATCTCAAAAGCTGGATCGTCAACCACTCCTCCGGCAAGAACTACGTCTACTGCAAGGTCTACACGAATCAGGGCATCGTCGGCGTCGGCGAAGGTTCGGTTACGTCGAAGGCGATGACGATGAAGGCCGCCATCGACGAGCACCATCGCTATCTGGTTGGACGCGACCCGACCGACATCGAGATGCACTGGCAAGCGATGTACCGCTGGCCACGCTGGAGGGGCGGGCCGATCTTGAACTCGGCGATCTCGGCGGTCGAGATTGCGCTTTGGGACATCCTTGGCCAGGCTCTCGGTCAACCGATCTACAAGCTGATCGGCGGTAAGGCGCGCGAAAAAGCGCTGATGTACGTGCACCCAGGCGGTGGCTCGACGCCGGAACGGTATGCCGAAAGCTGGCTCGAGGCAAAGGTAGCCGGCTGGAACGCGGGTAAGGGCAGCTTCTTGACGACTCATGACGACGTGATCGATCCGGTGGGCGCGGTAAGCGAAGGCATCGCGAACCTCAAAGCTGTTCGCGAAGCGGTCGGACCTGACTTCTCGATCTGCATCGACGTACACGGGAAGGCGACACCGACCATGGCGGTTTCCTTCTGCCGCCAAGCTGAGCCCTACAACCCCTACTTCGTCGAAGAAGCGACGCAGATCGAAGACATCGAGGAGCTGGCGCTGCTGCGCTCAAAGACGCGCATTCCGTTGGCCACCGGCGAGCGGCTGTTCACCAAATACGGCTTCACCGAGATTTGCTCGCGTCATCTGGTGGACTACGTCCAACCCGACGTGGTGCACTGCGGCGGAATTTTGGAGATGAAAAAGATCGCGACCATCGCCGAGTCCTATCGGATCGAGTTCGCGCCTCACAACCCGCAAAGCGAGGTCTCAACGCTGGCTTCGCTGCATGTCGACTTGTCGGCGCCGAACTTCGCCATTCAAGAGATTTCCTCCGGCAGGCAAGATCCGTTTTGGACGGATTTCTTCTACGGCCAAGGACCCATTTTTAAAGATGGATTCGGAATGCCGCCGGACAAGGCGGGGCTGGGCGTAAGCTTCAACGAAGAGGTCGGAGCCAAACGGCCCTACGTCCCGGTGACGCGCCAGCAGTTGCGATTCAAAGACGGCGGCATCGCCGATCACTAGAACTTAGTTGGGATGCAGAGCGCTAGAGTTGACTGGGTCGCCAGTGCGCGTAAGGATGCTCGGCAGGAGGTAGCTCCCCTGTCAACATACCCTTGACGATCGTTCGGAGTTCGCCCGCAGTGTCTTTTGTAGTGGTGCTCAGCGCGTTGACGGGCCTATCCCAGGGTCCTGGTTTAGTCGGATCGTCGACCCGCGGCATCTCTCCAATCAGTACGGCTAGAGCGTTTTCATGATTTTTGTAGACCGATTCTACGCAGTGCCCCACTCACTCTCGGGGGGAATTGTGGCGCGCGCCTCCGGCGGGCAGCGTCAACCTCCAGGTCGACGTTCTTTCCGGCCCAGCACTCACAGCCGACAGGTCCAACCGCCAGTCTACACTTTAGCTAAAAATGCTCTAACAAACGTAGGCCTTTTGTCAATAAATGTGTGACCTCGCTCGAAGTCGATACGATTGCCGCGGACGTGCCTCCCAGACTCGAAGCATAGTATCTTCGCGAAGGGTGCTGACTCCGATTCTAGACTTCAGTAGTTGCCGGCGCCAACGCTTGTTGTTCACGAACGGTCTAGCCCGCATTTCTCACCACGTGGCGAGCGAAGGTGCGTGAGAGGTGCGTCATTACGAGGCGGGCGACGGTCGGCGAGCGGAGGCGTACTTGACAGTCCGTCGAGCACGACGATCAAGCGCAACGAAGTAGTGGCACACCTATCGCGTGCCTTTGCCGTCAGGTGGTGAGAAATGCGGGCTAGGAGTTCGCTGAAAAAACTCTAGCGGAGCTGGATGGCTATGACGGCGATCGTGCTGCCTGTGACGGTGCCGTTGACGGCTACCTTGATGTTGTCCTTTTCGTCCATGACCCCGAGGAACTTGACCGCCATTCCGTCACCGCTTTCGTCGAACTTCAAGAACTTGCCTTCCGCGGTGACGACACCGTAACCACTGGCCTTGCAATTGGGCATCAGGGCGCAGTCCTTGGTGTGCGCCTTGGCCGCGTCGACGCCTTCCTCGACTACCTTGGCCGAGCACATTTTGTCGATTAGGTAGCCTTCGACCGCCGCTGCAGCGAGTGGCATCGATATGGCAACGAGCAACGTCACGACCGTTATGAGAATTCGCTTCATAGTTTTAAACGCCTTGATCTGTCATACCTTGCAGGCCGGTCGCGCCCTATTGTACTAACTCACCCGACGTTCGCGGATGGTGTCAACGGTGACGGCAAAGGGGACGCCGCCGATCTTCACAGCCGGTACTTTGCGAGTACAGTAATTCATTTAGAATCAGCGTTCTAGATCAGCGAGCCTTAGCTAACGGCGCTAGCGCCGTCGTTTGTGAGAGCATCTGCTGAGCCGTAGTTAATTGATATATGGTGAGTTAGCGGCTAGACCTCTGCCCGTAAAGGGCCTTGTTTCCCCCTTTTTCCTTCACCGAAACAGTAGAATTGACGTATCTTGATCGGCCAGACCATCAGCCACTACAAGATCCTCGACAAGCTCGGCGAGGGCGGCATGGGCGTGGTCTACAAGGCTGAGGATACGAAGCTTGATCGTCCTGTCGCCCTGAAGTTTCTCCCCAGCCATCTCCTGGGCGACGAAGAGATTAAGAAGCGTTTCGAGAGGGAAGCGAAGGCCGCCGCAGCACTCCATCATCCGAACATTTGTCCGGTCTACGAGATCGACGAGGCTGATGGCAAATCCTTCATCTCGATGGCGTTCATCGATGGTGAGTCGTTGGACAGCAAGATCGCCGTCGGGCCACTCAAGTTAGAAGACGCCCTAGACATCGCGAAGCAGATCGCCGGGGGCCTCGAAGCTGCCCACGAGAAGGGCATCTACCACCGCGACATCAAGCCGGAAAACATGATCGTCGATTCTAAGGGACGCGTGACGATCATGGACTTTGGGCTAGCCCAGCTAACCGAAGCCAGTCGCCTGACCAAGACGGACCAGACGATGGGCACGGTCTTCTACATGAGCCCTGAACAGACTGAAGGCTCAGGTACGGACCATCGCACTGACATCTGGTCGCTCGGAGTCGTGCTCTATGAAATGATCACCGGCCGGCGGCCTTTCAAGGGCGACTACGACAAGGCCGTCATGTACTCGATCCTCAACGAGGAACCCGAGCCGATCACTGGATTACGAACGGGCGTACCGATCAAGTTGGAGGACCACATCGGTAAGGCCCTGGCAAAGAAAGCCGACGACCGTTATCAGAGCGCCTCCGAGTTGATCGTCGACCTCCGAACGCTTTCCGACAAACTTAGCTCCGGCTCCTCGCGAGACGTTGTATCCCCGGCAGAGACGCGCCATGACGTGGGCGTATTGCCGGGCGTCCGACCACCAAGGACCTTCACAGCAGCGTTGCTAGCCCTCACCGGCCTGCTGCTCACAGTGAATCTTTACCAATGGCTAGCCTCATCCGACACCGACACGCATACAGCGCCGGTCCGCCGCTTCGCCCTCGACGGAATCAACTCGCGACTTCTCGATGAGCGTGCGCTGTTTATTTCGCCCGACGGAACGAAGATCGCCTACCTTTCCGACGAGTCGATTCCACGGATCTGGATTCGCTCCATGGACCAAGAGAGGCCGCGTCCCATTCAAGGCAGCGAGGGTTTAAACTACGGACCTGCCTGGTCGCCGGATGGCCGGTTCATAGCGTTTGGCGTCAGAGACGAGTTGAAGCGTGTCTCGATCGAAGACAACTCCATCGTCACTCTTTGTAGCGGGCCCGCCTTGGTCCGTACCCCCGCATGGAGCGCGAACGGGGAACTGATCGTTTTTGCGGCCCAAAGAACCACCTTCCCAGTGCTCTATCAGGTTTCGTCGCTGGGGGGCGAAGCTGAGCTGCTGTTCGAGCCGATTCCGACGGACAAAGGCATCGGCCACAAGAGCCCTCTATTTATTCCCGGGTTGGATGGTCGCCAGGTTCTGCTGTTCACGGTCGGTTCGCCATCGGATAAGGATGTGTACGTCGTTGATCTCGATCGGGGCGAGAGGCGTTTCTTGGTCGAGGGGGCGCGGCCCGCGTACTCACCGAGCGGCCATATCGTCTTCCAGGCCGGACCCTACGATCCGCGTCTTTTCGCGCTGCCGTTCTCAACCGACACGCTTGAGGCGACAGGTAAACCGTTCCCCATAGGGGAGGGAGGGTACGATCCTACCGTCGCCGGGGACGGCACGCTAGTCTTCACAGACTTTCCGCATCGTCCGAACAACCGGCTCGTTTGGGCGGATCGAAGAGGTCGCAGAATTGGGCCCATCGGAGTTCTCCAGCAGAGCATAGCTCACCCTTCCCTTTCGCCTGATGGCCGCTGGGTTGCCGTGGAGGCATCAGACGGCGGGGACGACGACATCTGGATTCACTCGACGGATCGCGGAATCAACCGGCGGCTCATCGACACGCCCGGCCGGGACGGGCTACCAGTCTGGCGCACCGCCTCCGAGCTGACATACTTCTCCACGAGCCAGGGAGCAGGCGACATTCTTCGAATATCGGCATCTGGTTCGAGCGAGTCGACCCCTCTGATCACATCGCCTCTTCAGGAGCGCAACCACGACTGGTCGCGTGACGGAAAGCACGTTGTGTTTCTCCGTAGCTCCGAGAGGACGGGAACGGATCTATGGGTTGGCGTTGAGCGGCTCGAAGGAGAACTTGAAGAGCGCCCGCTGCTCGTGTCTTCCGCAAACGAAGGCAACCCGCAATTCTCGCCTGACGGCAAACACCTCGCCTATACGTCCGACGAAACGGGCCGCATTGAACTGTGGCTGCGGGAGTATCCAGAGGGTCGGGCTTTGCAGGTCTCAGAGTCCGGCGGCGGCCCGCCTCGCTGGGGCCCTGGCGGTCGCGATCTGTATTACCTCGTTGGCCCAGAAATGCATGTCGCAGAGCTGAGCCTTGCGCCTGATTTCCGCGTTCTCCGCGATGAGGTGCTATTCACCCTCTCGGCTCCGTTCCGAACACGAGCCGGGGACGGAACCATCTTCGATGTCGCCGACGACGGTCGATTTGTCTTCACCGAGGAGGTCCCAGACGAGACCGCCCCTCCCCCGCAAATCCACGTGGTCCAGAATTGGTACAAAGAATTCCGAGAGCGCTAACGAGACTACCGCATAGCGACAAAAGGGGAGACAAAAGGAGACAAAAGGGGACGATGCCCATTTTCCCCGGGCGTGATTTGAAAGGCTAAGGGCACCTGAATCTTGAACGATCCGTCCCGCTACAGCGCCTCTGACCTCAGCTTCTCGACGGGTGCATCCACATCGGGCACAGCAACACTATTGAGAGGGTAAATGTGCCGTTAGATGCCAACGACATTCTGACTATGCTCGATGAACGCTTGGTCGGCTATGACGATGGCAGCGACCCAATTCTACAGGTGCGGCGGCGCTTTCTGATCGACCTACGAAGCATGGTCCAAGAACACGGACTACCGTTGCCGGATGAACGAAAGCTCGACGCTTGCGTAATGCCCTTCATTTTTCAAGAACTCAATTACGACGACTACGACTGGAGTTCGCGGACCGCGCCACTCGGCGGCCTGGAAGACCTCGTGGAGATCGACGTCGCGATTTGGTCCAACGGGCGTCGACGATCAGAAATCACGGACGCCGAATACCGAAATTACGTGGAGTTCTGTATGAGCGCGATTGGCCACTGATGCCGACATAGGCCGCGGGTCGGCCGGCGACAGGGCGTTGCGAGGGGCCGTCAGCCGCGGCATCAGAATGAGGCCGGAGAAGATAGTAGAATAGAGCTGCTATTTCACTGGAAAGAGTGCTCAAGAAGTATCCGAATTTCTACATTCGGCAGCCTGCGCGGAACCTCTGTTTGGCGTCCTGCCGGAAGGATCGGTTGCCATGAAGACGTATGACTACGTCGTCTACGTCGACGACAACTTTCACTACATGGACGAGGATGAGCGCTACGAGATCGGCAAATTCAGCGATTGCTCCAGCGCCGTTGCCGCCTGTAAGAAAGTAGTTGACAGATGCCTGCAGGAGGGTTTCAGTGAAACTAGCACACTCACAGAGCTTCACAAGGGATATCTATTATTTGGCGACGACTCGTTCATCATGACAAACGATCCCGACTGCAAATTCTCCGCCCGCGATTACGCCCGGCTGCGATGCGAAGAGATGTGCGGCGGGAGCGGTCAGCGGAGATCGGGAACACCCACTAAATCCAGTAAAGGATTTATAAATCAACTACTTAAAGCGATCTCAAGGTTCACAAACCGGCCGCCCCGATAGAGTCGGTCACTCAAAGGCCTGTATTCGAATGCGCCGGCTAGATCACCGAGTCTTAGCGAACGGCGCTAGTGTCCTGTATTTAAAGTTCGCGTAACATTAAACAGGTTGTTGTCGCCATGTCTATATGGGGAAGACGACGACAACTGGTCCTCAATTGAAACCGCTCAAGCTCAACCCGGCCGAGCGCGAGAGCCTGCAAAGTTGGGCGCGACGGCGCAAGTCCGCGCAGGCTCTTGCCCAACGCGCCAGGGCCATTCTGCTCGCCGCCGACGGACTCAACAATACCGTCGTCGCCGCCCAACTCGGCTGGGCCCGCCGTACCGTTGGCAAATGGCGCCAGCGCTTCCTCGACAAAGGCCTCGACGGGCTGCTCGACGAACCGCGTCCCGGCACGCCGCGGCGCGTCAGCGATGACGAGGTCGAACGCGTCATCACGCTCACTCTGGAATCGACGCCCCCCGACGCCACGCATTGGTCAACACGCTCGATGGCCAAGACCTGTGGCTTGAGTCACTCCAGCGTGCAGCGCATCTGGAAGGCCTTCGCGCTGCAACCCCATCACAGCGAAACTTTCAAGCTCTCGCAAGATCCGTTGTTCGTCGAGAAGGTGCGCGACATCGTCGGTCTGTATCTCAACCCGCCCCAGCGGGCGTTGGTGCTGTCGGTTGACGAGAAGTCTCAGATCCAAGCCCTGGACCGCACGCAGCCGCTGCTGCCGCTGCGTCCCGGACAAATCGAGCGCCGCACGCACGACTACAAGCGCCACGGGACGACCTCGCTGTTTGCCGCGTTGGATGTCAAGACCGGCCATGTGATCGGCGAGTGTCATCGCCGTCATCGCGCGGTCGAGTTTCGCAAGTTTCTCGACACCATCGACCAGGCGGTCCCCGACTCGCTCGAGATCCACTTGATCCTCGACAACTACGGAACCCACAAGACCCAGATTATTCAGCGTTGGCTGGCCAAACGGCCGCGCTACCATCTGCACTTCACGCCGACCAGCGCGTCTTGGATCAACCTTGTCGAGCGTTGGTTCGCCACTCTGACCCAGAAGCAGATTCGCCGCAGCGTACATCGCAGCACAGCGGAGTTGGAACGCGCCATCGAGGATTACATCCAACTCAGCAACGCCGACTCCAAGCCGTTCGTCTGGTCCAAAACCGCCGACCAAATCTTCGCTTCCCTCGCCCGCTTTTGTAATCGAACTTTAGAGACAGGACACTAGCCCGCATTTCTCACCACGTGGCGAGCGAAAGTGCGTGAGAGGTGCGTCAATACGAGGCGGGCGACGGTTGGCGCGCGGAGGCGTACTTGACTGTCCGTCGAGCACTCGGGATCGAGCGCAACGAAGTAGTGGCGCACCTATCGCGTGCTTTCGCCGTCAGGTGGTGAGAAATGCGGGCTAGTGCTGTCGTTTGTGAGAGTGTCCTGCTGAGCCGTAGTCAATTGGCATATGGTGGTTAGCGGCCAGACCGCTGCCGCTAAAGGGGCCTGATAACTTAGCCCACGAATTCAGACGTAGGCTCGCCGGCCGTCATCGGACACGGACCTTAGGGCGACAAGTGATGCTCGGATACGGCTGTCGTCGAGCGCTGCGGCCTATCGACGCCTTGCGGGCATCTGTATTCCTAGCAGTGACTGAGCTGCGTGGCAGCGGGCTCGGCGAATCGAAAATTCCCATCAGGCCGTGCGGAGTCGGCCGCCTTTTGACATCGCTCTTTTTTGTTCGCGCTTGAGCGACTTGATGTACTCGACTCTGCGAAAACGTAGCGCCGACCAATCTTCGTCAATCGCAATTTGCCGCACCGCTTCGAAGCCCTCTTCGCCAAGAGCGCCCCATCCTTGGTCGCGGTTGATCTCGCATTTGTACCTTTTCGACGAACCTTTGGGGTATGCGAACCAAACCGCGGCATCGCCCGGGCAGTTCGCCGCCAGCAGCCGCGCAATCGAGTCGACCTCTTCTTGTTGAGTCACGAATGCCAGCGCGAAACCAATTTGCTCGGCCTTAGCAACGTCGCGGACAACATCGACGTCCTTCAACGTCGCCAGCTCGACGTCAAAACTCGCGGGGGCGTTGATCACTAAGATTCGCTTGGCGTCTTTTAAGTTGAGCTTGTCGAAAACAGTCTTCACAGCGAAGAGTTTAGCCCGCGCCGACGCCCCCGTAGCGCACCCCGGTGAGGTCAGCCATATCGCGCTTCCAAGTGGTCAGATCGTCGACACGAAATTCACTAAAGTGGCTGTGTCCGCAGGCTCGGGCTAATATCTGCATCAACTCGGTCGTGGCCTCGAAATACGTCTTCAGTCGCTCGGCCGACTGCTCGACCAGCAGCCGCGCTCGCAGGTCTTTGCGTTGAGTCGCGATCCCAACAGGGCAGTTGTTCGTATGGCAGGCGCGCATACCTAGGCAGCCGATCGCTTGCAGGGCGCTGTTCGAAACAGCAACCCCGTCGGCGCCGAGCGCAAGCGCTTTAACGAAATCCGACTCGGTCCGCAGCCCACCCGTGATGATCAGCGTAACTCCCTTTTGATCGAGCGTGTCGAGATGCCGCCGCGCTCTCGCCAGCGCCGCCATGGTTGGCACCGAAATGTTTTGCTTGAAAATATTCGGAGCGGCGCCGGTGCCACCACCGCGTCCGTCGAGGATGATGTAGTCAACTCCAACCTCGAGCGCAAAGTCGATGTCATCTTCAATGTGCTGCGCCGACAGCTTAAATCCGATTGGGATGCCGCCCGTCGCGTCGCGCACTTGGTCCGCCACCTGACGAAAATCCTCGGGCGCATTCATGTCGAGAAATGTCGGCGGGCTAATGGCCGACTCTCCTTCCGGCAGTCCGCGAACCGCGGCGATCTTTCCTTTAACCTTGTTGCCCGGCAGGTGGCCGCCGGTGCCGGTTTTTGCGCCTTGGCCTCCCTTGAAGTGGAACGCCTGGCAACGCGCTGCTTTGTCGAGGCTCCAACCAAACTTCGCTGACGCTAGTTCGTAGAAGTAGCGCGAATTTGCTCGCTGCTCTTCTTCGAGCATGCCGCCTTCTCCTGAGCAAATTCCAGTTCCCGCCAGCTCGGCGCCCGTTGCGAGCGCGACTTTGGCCTCTTCGCTCAGCGCGCCAAAGCTCATATCACTGACGAAAAGTGGGATCTCCAGACGCAGCGGCTTCTTAGCGTTCGGCCCAATAATGAGTTCCGTGCCTACTGCCGCCTCGTCGAGTAAGGGCTTGCGCGCGAGCTGTGCCGTCACGATCTGCAAGTCGTCCCAGCGGGGAAGTTCAGTCAGCGCGATGCCCATCGCCGAGACGGGACCGTGATGGCCGACTTTGCTGAGACCGTTTTTTGCCAAGTTCTGAATATGCTGATTGAACGGCTCTTCCGAGGTACCGTGCAGATCGGCATACAGACCCTGGTAGGCCGATCGATCGTACGCCTGCGGGTTGTCGACTTCCCAAGCGCGCACTTCGGCTTCGTCAACGTAAACGCCGTCTTCAGCCGAGTCAATCCACGATGAAAATTTGTGGAGCACCTCTTTGTTGTTGTAAGAACTGACACCGGTATCGACGCGATAGTCCCAGCCGTGTACACCACAAACGAGGTCATCGCCCACGACCGTACCGTCGGACATCAGCGCGCCGCGGTGCAAACAGCGCCCGTAGAGCACCGACACATCATCGCCATAGCGAACTACGACCAGGTCGGTGCTCGAAACCAGCGCATACGCCGGCTGGCGATCTTCCAAACTGCTCCACTGGGCGACCTTTTGGGCCGTCGCGGTACGGGTGGATGAACTATCCATGCAACGTTCTCCTAATTCCGTAAACCAATCGTTAAATGAGTGCGGCGTCGGACATGATCTCAACTAAGCTTGGTCCGTCGTGAGCCAGCGCCCGCGCCAGGGCGTCGTCTAACTCATCTTTGCTTTCTACTCGTATGCCAAGCGCGCCGCAAAGCTCAGCATAGGCCGCGAAACTCGGGTTGTGCAGTGAGGTCTGCCAAACGTCCCAATTGGCCGAGCGTTGCTCCTTCGAAATCTTTCCAAGCTCGCCGTTGTGAAGCAGGACGTGGGTAATGTTCATGCCGTATTTCATCGCGGTGTTGACTTCCGCCATGTATTGCCCAAAACCGCCGTCGCCCGATATGGAAACAACTTTGCGCCCCTTGAAGCGCGGGTCATCTTCGCGGGTCGCGGCCCACGCCCCCATCGCCGCCGGGAACGAAAATCCGATCGAACCGAGATAGCCGGACATCAGCACCGCTTGGCGGCTGCATTCGAAATAGCGCCCGAATGAGTACGTGTTGTTGCCGACGTCCACTGCGATGATCGCGTCTTCGGGGACGTGGCGATTCATGGCGGCGAATATCGAGGCGGAGTTGACGCCATGCCCAGAGTCGTCGTCTTCGCGGCTGCGTTTCTCTGCTCGCCAGATTGCCCAGCGAGCGGCGACATCGGGCCGCTGGTCGTCAGTTGCGATCCCATCGGCCACCGCATTTTGCAGCAGCGCCGCGGTCACGCCGATCTCGCCCCATACTGGAACGTCAACGGC
Source organism: Bryobacterales bacterium (assembly GCA_965247305.1). Lineage (GTDB taxonomy): Bacteria > Acidobacteriota > Terriglobia > Bryobacterales > UBA6623 > CATQHP01. Next base: position 3,187,592 of record OZ252030.1, read on the forward strand.
GTGGAATTTCCCCAGCGCCATGGCGTCGAAATCGACTTGAATCGTTGGCTTCTTCGGCGTTATTCCGGTGTGATTACTAAAGCTTGCGCCAAATACGAGCAGCAGATCGGATTCATTCATCGCCCAACTCGCGATTGGCGTCCCGCTGCGGCCAAGCACGCCGCCGGCCAGCGGATGCGCATCGGCAATCAGACCCTTGCCCTTGAACGTGGTGATGACGGGGGCGTTGAGTGACTCGGCGAGGGCCTTGATCGCATCCATGTCGAATCGCGCGCCATGGCCGACGACAATTACGGGGCGCTTCGATTTTTTGAGCAGAGCAATCGCGTCGTCAATCGCCTGTTGCGGCGGAGAGATTTTTCGCTCGGTGATTCGTCCAGCGGGGCTGCCGGCTTTCGCGCCGGCGGCAGCCACGAGGTTCTGCACCTCGTCAGGAAAAATTAGGTGCGAAACGCCGCGATTTAAGATGGCGCTTTTGCACGCCAAGTTCATCAGCTCAGCATGTTTGCTCGAGTGCAGGACCGACTGCGCCCACTGCGCGACTTTTCCAAACGCGGCGACGAGGTCGACCTCTTGAAATGCTCCGGGACCGAGCACTTGCGTATCCACCTGGCCAGTCAGGGCGATGGCGGGAGAGCGGTCAACGTTGGCATCCCACAGTCCTGTCAGCAAATTTGTTGCGCCCGGACCGGCGATCGAAAGGCAAGCGGCGGGGCGTCCGGTGAGTTTGCCGTAAGCGGAAACCGCGAACGCCGCGGCGCCTTCGTGGCGGATGCCGTAGTAGCTGAGATTCCCGGCTTCGGCCTGAACTCGCAGCGCATCGGCCAGGCCCAAATTCGAATGGCCGACCATTCCAAAAACGTGTTTGACGCCCCAGTTGACCATCGTCTCGACCATCACGTCCGAGGCCGTGCGTTGGCGAGCGGACTCGACTTCGAAGCCAACGTAAACTCCGTCGTCGCGTTCTTCGACGGGATAGGTCTTGACGCAATCGTCGTATCCCGGAGGCGCGCCGGTGTGCGGATCGAAGTCCCAGCCATGCCAGGGGCAGCGCAGCAGGCCGTTTTCGATGGAGCCCTCGCCGAGCGGTCCGCCCTGATGGGGGCACTTATTGTCGAGCGCGGAGTACTGGCCGTTGTGGTGCGTCATGCACACGGTGGTGTGCCCGCACGTCACCGGCGTAACGCGGCCCTCGCCGAGTTAGCCGGGCGAGAGTACGCGCCGCCAAGCAAGATTTGATTGCGAATGATCTGAGTTGTCGGCCACGGACAAACGTCCTCCAGAGACGAACCAGCGCCTCGCTGTGAATAATGAAGTCTAACTCAAGAACAAATGTCGGCGCGTGTTTATTCCGACGGCGGCGGTAGGTAAGGAACACGGCGTCATGTCCGCCTTCAGATCCCGGGGCGCAGCCGAGCTCCATACCAGCGTTTATTGAAAAAATGGCAGCTACAAAAGTTTGCCGTCGGAGGCGCGACTGTAAGGGAGGGCGGTGGCGAAGACCTGGCCTAAACCGGCTGCCCATGGTCCTGCTGAGGAATCCCAAGCGGGGCCAGGGCCTCTCGGGCGGGGACTGGCACATGAGATCCCGGAAGCTCTCCAATATTACAAACTCTCGTGTTGGCTGTTCCCCTCCAAGTCCAAACTTGATTTTTCAAGCTGCCAGCCAAGCTACTTATTGGACGAAACCCTTCGGAGTACCGAGCCGCGCCGCCTCGCGGTGCGGTCCTCTCTGCGACGTGTGCACCGCAGCACACGGCGGCGCGGCTCGGACAGGCCTAACGGAAGAAGGCGGACTCTCGGGCGGGGACTGGCACATGAGATCTCGTAATCTCTCCGACTTTGCAAACCCTCGTGTTGCCTGTCCCCCTCCAAGCCAAACCCGCTCCACGCTTCTGAAGACTTCTCGAATCAATAAGCGCCGAGACACTCGCAGGTTATTGACCAATAATTACTTGCGTAGTTTCACGAGTGACAGAATCGGCAACTTTTGAGAAGTATCACGGACAAATTCCCACAACATGTACGTCGACAGTGTAATATATCCTCAAAGTCCCTTTCGGGTTATCGTCGTCGAAGTCAAAATCATCCGGCATCTATCGTGATTGGAGGAGAAATGAGTGCCCTGACTCGTTTACTGTCGTTCAGCTTGGTGGCTAGTTCGGTAATTATTGCGCAGGATGGAACCAGTCCGCTCATTGAACAACGACTGACAAACCTCCGTGAAAGCGCGGTGATTTTGCCTCTCGCGGAGATTTCTACTGACGAGTCTCCGGTCCCGGACGATTGGCTTGCGCTCGTATCGTGGAACATTCAGGTCGGTGGCGTGTCAACGTCACCAACTGCGACGCGGCCTCCGTTGGTCGCGAACGCTCTACAACGACTGTTTCTCGGAACCTACCAGTTCCTTGCCGCCCAAGAGATCTCTGGATCTGGAAACTCGACTGTACTTCTCGATCTTCTTCCTGGCGAGGCAACTACGTGGAATGCTTCGTTTGTAGACACGACGGACGCCCAAGACAACGGTTTTTGGTACCGACCAATTTTCGAGACGGAAGACGAGCGGACACTGTTTACGACCGGGGTCACGGATGGTAATGGGCGGCTGGTCTCAGACTCTAGTTTGGCCGTTCATCCGCCTCGAGCCGCGCATTTCCAGATCAACGACTTCGACTTCACGCTAATCACGCTGCATTTGACATTCGCTAACGGTGACACGACTGAATCAGCCCGAGAAATGGGCGTGCTGCTCGACTACCTGGACATGTACTTTGAACAGCCCGGCCACGATCCTGATGTGATTATTAGCGGCGACTTTAATATCCCGTCACGGCTAAGTGGACAGACAGGATCAGCAGGTATTGTGCTCGACTCGCTTTTCGACAGCGACCCGCGGTTTCAGGTCGGCGAACGCAGATTTGTCGTGACGGTGCATGACCCGACATCGCGTCGGTCAAGAGCCAACGGCGGTACGCCGGCGAACAACTACGACCACTTTATATTTTCTGCCGACGCCTTGGAAGAGCTAGTGCAGGCTCGCCGCGTCTCGACAGAAATTCTCACTGACAACATTGATGATCCGGAACAACGGCTGACATCCGATCACTTCCCGATCGTCGCTTTCTTCTGGACGATCGGAGATGATGTTCAGCCGGATGTGACGCAGTCAATCTTCTCGATCCGATCAGTTGTGAACGGCGCGTCGTTCGCACCTGGGATTTCATCCGGATCTTGGCTCACAATCTTTGGTGACAACCTCGCGGCTACCTCCCGTATTTGGCGAAACGACGAGATTATAGATGGCGCGCTGCCGACGGAACTTGACGGTGTCCGGGTTCTGGTCAATGGAAAGCGGGCGGCAGTTTTCTTTATCAGCCCGGGACAACTTAACGTTCAGGCGCCGGACGACACCGCGCTCGGTACGGTGACGGTCGAAGTCATTCGAGATGGTGCCGGTTCCGCTAGGGGTGAGGCGGAATTGCGTGAGGCGGCGCCCGCGTTTTTCCTATTTAATCAAGAGAATCGAATGTTTCCGGCGGCGGTCCACGCAGATGGGACGTTCGTCGGCAAGTCCGATCTATTTGGCGGCGCTCTTCCGGCCCGACCGGCAAAGCCTGGCGATGTCGTGCTGCTGTTTGGGACCGGCTTCGGAGCGACCGATCCCCCTGTCGCGGCGGGATCAGTTTTCGCAGGGGCGTCACCCCTGCGGACTCCCGCGAGAATTCTGTTCAACGGCGTTGAGGCTACGGTCCTGTTTGGTGGCCTTTCGGGCGCTGGATTGAATCAGTTCAACGTAGTAGTGCCCGAAGGACTTACAAACGGTGATGTTGAGTTGCTTGCGGATGTGATGGGCCGGCGGACGCAGTCTGGGGTTTTCATGACGATTGAGGGGGCACGTGAGCCCCCACCTCCGCCGCCACCCAGCCAGGGAATAGTAGTCGTAAGTCAGATTTACGGTGGAGGAGGAAACCAGGGCGCAACTCTCAGAAACGACTTTATCGAGTTGTTCAATCGGGGCAATACAACGGCGAATATTGCCGGCTGGACTGTGCAATATGCCTCCGCGACTGGCTCAAACTGGCGGGCGACGGAACTTTCGGGAACAATTCTTCCAGGCCAGTACTACCTCGTCCAAGAAGGAATGGGGCAGACGGGCGACGGAGCTGCGCTGCCAACCCCTGACGCGACAGGTGGCATCGGGCTAAGTGCCAGCTCTGGCAAAGTTGCTCTAGTTTCTGGAACTGCCTTGCTGGTGGGAGCCACACCTTCCGCTTCGAGTATCGGCGACTTGGTCGGTTACGGGTCCGCTGGATTCTCGGAAGGCTCGCCCGCACCTGGCGTGAACAACTCCACAGGAATTCGGCGGGCCGCGGGTGGATGCTCGGACACCGACGATAACGGATCTGATTTCACCAGTGCCACTCCGTCGCCTCGAAACAGTGCGACGCCTCTAATGCCGTGTAATTGAGCTGTGACTCGGGACCATTCGAAGGTGCGAGTTGTTCGTCGCGCAGTTTGGCGCGCCCTAGCAGTCCGTGGTAAAAGTCCCGTAGGTCGCGCGGCGGGCAATTGCGGCTGATCGGCGCGGAGTGAGGAGGACGGCGATCCGGGCGATCGTCTCCGACGAATGACAAAGCCGACGGCCGCAAGTGCCCGCCGCCCAACGCGGCCTACGTGACTTTTACCACGGGCTGCTAAGGGATAACTTAGGTTTCCATCTTGTGCGCAAACATGCACTCGGCGACATCGTCCACCTGTCTGCCACAGGGGTCAAGCGACTTACCACCAGCGCGGACCCTTTACCGCGGATCCACGGTCCAGGTAATTGCTCCCGAAGCATCGCTCCGGGGTGCGGCCAATACCCCCGTACCGGGCTTTTAAAACTTTTTCTCGCTGATTCCAAACAACTTCCTAAAACCCAACCCCGAAAGCTGTACCACTCACCTGTAAGATGGACCTGGGAGGTATTTCCGCGCTTATTTCCGACACATCCTTATGCCACCGCGCAACGGCGCGCGATGCCCAGCGAGGTTTTTTGCGGCCCGTCACGCGCGCGTCTCAGGCGAACGATATTCGGGCCGTCCGGCTAGCAGAACTTAAGCGAAACCCTGCCAAATTCGGCCAGATCCGGGCAAATCCGGGCAAATCCGGGCATTTCCCCGAGAGAGGGGATAGTCCAGTACCGTCGCGCTCGCGCTTACCACGGGCGTAAACTCGGGTCGCGAGGCCCAAATATGCCGTTTGCGAAATCTGTTGTCCTATTGCTCTGCGCCGGCCTGTCGTTAGGCGCATCCGTCGTCCGTGTCAAAGTCGATACTCGGCGTCCCGTTCTCGAAGGGCGATCGTTCGGTCTTGCCGTCGGACGAATACCCGCCACGCATGCGAACGTATCTCTGCGATCTGATGCCGTTCGGAACCATTTCGAGCAGGTACATCGCGAAATCAATGGGCTGGACGCCGAGGAGCGGCTGGTCCCGACGCCCGGTGATACCGCGACTCCCGTTTCGTACGAAGATTTGCTGGCGCTTGAAAAAGCCGGCGAAACTGAGCTTGTACTGGTCGTTGACGGCAGGGTCGAAAAGATTTCGATTAAACGGGAACTCGACCGCGTCGACCCGCGGGGGATTCGCCACACGCCTATTGAGGTGGGCGGGAACGATAGAGTACCGGGGTTGATTATCAGCTATGCCCACGCGGACGAACGGTATTTGAAGAATCTGCAGGACCATCTTGCCGTCCTCAAGAGGCAGAGGCTGGTTTCTGTTCGGTATGACCGCGAGATCGACGGGGGTGATGAGTGGGATGACGAGATTCGAAAGCAGTTGTTGGCCGCCGACATCGTGTTGCTGATCGTTAGCCCGGCGTCTTTGGCTTCTGAGTACATCGATAGCGAGGAGTTGTCTGTTGCACTGGCGCTTGGTAAGGCGCGGAAGACGACGGTGATCCCGGTGATGCTTGGTGGGGGACAGGCAACACTAGGGTTCGCCGAGGTGGAGAGATTTCGGGATCGCATGTGCCAGTCCCCGCCCAAGATACGTGGTTGGCCGCACGCTAGAATGGCGGATCAGCTTATGAAACTCTGCACATTTGAACACTCCGGCGCTAGCGAAGTCGGAATCATCGTCGGCGAGCGGGTACTGCCGTTGAGCCTGGTCAACACCAAACGAGGCGCGAACTTCCCGCAGGAAATGCTTGCTCTGATCGAGTCCGACGAGATCGAGGCCGTCAAGCAGCTCGCTGTCGGTATCGAGGCCGAGATCCCATTATCTGAAGTCAAGCTGCGGATTCCCTACCCGAACCCCGGCAAGGTGTGGTGCATTGGCCTCAACTATCGATCGCACGCCGACGACCTGAGCGCTGTGCAACCAGAGGAGCCCGGCAGCTTCATGAAGCCGACCTCGTGTTTCTTTGAACCCGGCGGCGCCATCGAACTGCCGCCCGAAGAGCTGACGCAAGATGTCGATGCCGAGGGTGAACTCGCGTTGATATTTAGCAAGCGCTGCCGTGACGTGCCAATCGAAAGCGTCAAAGACGTGCTCTTTGGCTACACCACCACGCTAGACATGACCGCGCTCGACGTCCTCGCAAAAAACACCCGCTACCTGCAGCGCTCAAAAAGCTTCGACACGTTCTTCACGTTTGGACCAGTGATCGTAACAGCCGACGAGATCGACGATCTCGACGCTCTTGAAGTTGTGACGATCCACAACGGTGAAGAATTCTCTCGCGACTACGTCCGCAACATGAAACACAGCCCCGCCAAGCTAGCGGCCTTCCACACGGAAGTTATGACGTTCGAGCCCGGCGATGTGCTCTCCACAGGCTGCCCTAAAGGCGCGCGAATCAAGCCCGGAGACACGGTCGAAGCATGGGTAGAAGGGGTGGGGCGCCTCAATGCGTCCGTCACACGCCGCGAAAAAGTTCCTTGGAGCGCCTAAGACAATAGCTTGATTACAGTGTCTTCAAGCGGACCAGGCTCAAGCGAACTGACGACGCTTGGCCGCGGCTCTTGGCGTTGTTGCACGATTCAACCTTGGGGCGAGTTGAGCCGCTTTCCAGCCCCTGGTTCACGACGCCACGGCGTACGACTTGGGCCTGCCGAGTTCGGCCATCCGGTTAAGGAGGTGACATCCAATCACGGCCTCCCTCTTTTGCGCGTCTCTGTTCCTCGCCTTCAGGCCGTCCCCGAGCACTGACTTGTATCGGAAGAATCCGTTCTCGACCCGCGCCTGCTGGCGGTAACCCGACTCCTTCTGCCACTGTCGTCGTCCGACCGCGCGAATCCTATCGAGCGCCGCTTCTCGCTGCGCCCACGGGCCGTCCGTCGGACCCGCCGATACCGCACAGCGACGCGGCGGTATCACGATCACCACGTCTTCGGTACCCGCTGCGCCGACCCGCTCGTAGATTGACCTGTGGTCGTAGGCCCCGTCGGCCGTGAATCGCCGGATTGGATCCTCGATCTGGTCGAGCAGATCAGGGACGGTGGAGGCGTCGTCGCCGCTGCTCGTCGTAAGTTCGGCTGCCACAATGAACCCCTCGTCATCCACTCCGATGTGTAGCTTCCGCCAGTCCCGGCGTTTCTTCGATGCCTTGTACTTGTGCGCATTCCACTCGCCCGAACCCAGGATCTTGAGCCCTGTGGAATCGACGATCACGTGGATCGGACCGTCGTGGGCTCGCGTTAGAGGCGGTAATTCAACGATTCGGTTCCGGCGCGAAAGTGTGGTGTGGTCCGGGGCCTTGAGGTCGAGGCCCATCAAGCTGAGCAACGAGCCCAGGAACCCTTCGGTCTGACGAAGTGGCAGGCCGAAGACGACCCGCAGCGTCAATGCGGTCAAGATCGCGAGGTTCGAGTAGCGCCGCTGGCCTCCGCGCAGACCGTTCTTGGGTGGTGTCCAAGCGGCGATCGACTCTTCGCTCAGCCAGATCGTGACCTCGCCGCGGCTCCTGAGGCCACGCTCGTACTCCCGCCAGTTCTGGACTCTGTACTTCGTCTTGTACTTGCGGTTAACTCGACTCGACTTCGCTGCGGCCATGACGTCGTTCCCTCGATCTTCATGATGGATTGGGACCGCGAGCCGGAGTTCCAGTGAGCCGACCCGATTCATGCACCAACGCCGCGGGTCGCCGTCGGCGTCCGTCGATGTCCAGGAAACCGTCTGTGGTACCGCGGCGTCCCAAACCGCGCCGGCCACTGGAGCCGTGATCTCGACAGTAGGTGCACTGGTGCCTCCATCTAACGCTGCGAGCTCCGTTCCGTTGTTGAGCAGTGCGACACGAGCCAACCCGTCCGGCAGCGGAACGACTTGGATGAAGTCGGCGAAGGGGATCTCGATGCCGTCCTCCCCAATTCCAAATTTGAGATCGAAGCAGTACCTCGCCAGTTCCCCGGAACCGCCGCCTAGAACCAGACAGTACTCTCCTTGCGGGTTGTTCTCCGACAACGGCAGCGTAGTCTCGAACTCAAACAAGGGGTCCAGCGTCGCTGTGCGGTTGTCCACGCTCACAGTTCCGCTCAGCAGACCGACGCGTTGCGGGACCGCCTGGGAAACTTGGAGGGCAGCCCTCGGAAAGCGGCCGACGAGGGTGCGGTAATAGAACTCGGATATCCATGGCGGCTGGCAGTACGACATCAATTCGGAATGCACACCGGCGGCGCCGAACGGCTTTCCGACCTTGAGAGACATCGAGCGCGGGTCGAAGCCGTGTTCATGGGTATTCGACGTAGAAAAAGGCCAGTCGCCGAACAAGCCTGGCGAGACGGCCCCGCAACCCTGCACGAAGCCAGTATGATCTAGGCCTTGGTTATGCCCGATCTCATGAGCCACGTTGTAGGACGTGAACCTGGGTTGGTTGCGGTAATTGATCACCCACGCCGCACGTGGTTCGAAGGAAAACAAAGCCGAGGCCAAGCCGCCGGCGGTGTGATCGATTGTGTCCGGGATCCAGCCGATGAGCTGATCGAAACCGCTCTGGCCGAAACGATTGCCACCGACGAGGATCCAGTAAGCCCGCTGCAGATTGTACAAAAGCTGATAACCCCCGCCAAGGCTGCTGAAGGGGAAAGTCCAGTCCGGAATTGCTACGGGACCCATGGCCACGAGGCTGTCCGAGACAGGATAGAGCCTGCGCAAGTAAAAGGCTGGGTCAGGCGGGACGGCGCCCGGACAGATGCGGCGGCTACCTGTGCCTTGGAAGCAAATTTTGACCCAGCGCACCCGCAGTGCGCGCGATGCCCGGAAGCTTACGGTAATCAACTGCTCGAGATCGGTCGTGTCGTTCTCAGGCGGGACGTCGTCTAGTTTGACAACAGCGATTAAGTCTAGTCGTCCAGGCTCAGTCCAGCCAAGCGGGATATTAAAGTTGTGGGAGTGACGCTGAATCTCCCTAAGTGGATTCGGGACACTTGAGCGCGTCTGAGTCAGCGGCAAGCCGATAACTTGATTTTCGCGCCCGCGCCGGCCGACCAATTGCACTGTTACATCTTTCACTCCCGAGCCGCTGAGGCTCTTAGTGAAGACTCTTACGACCGTTGGCTTGAAGGCAATCAGCGGAACGGTGCTGTCGACGTTCTGCACTACTTGCACGACCTCGATGTGGTCGATGGTTACGTTGATGCCCTCGACCACCTCATACTCGACCCGTTCCGAGCGCGCTAGCTCTTCATCGTTGGGCCCGCGCAGGAAGGCGGTCAAGAATACAGCGTCTGTGTCTGGAAGAGTCGCGGCCAGCTTGGAGCTTCGGGTTCTTGCGCGGCCGGTATTTTCGACCGCAACTCGCTCGGAACTGGTGACAATGGTTCCGTCCTGCAGTGAAAGGCTCATAAAGATTTCGCCGGCATCCTCCGTGCCCAGCAAGTACCGTATCGACGCAACGAAGTCCTGCTCCGAGCCCCCCTCAAGCGTTTGCCCTGGCGCCGGCGTGACGAAGAAGATCTCGATCGAGTCATGCGGAACCATCAATTGGTTCACGACGATTGGATCGGCCGTTGCAACGGAGACTCCCGGAACGTTATTGACGCGCGCAGTGAGCCGACAATTGAAGGTCAGCGTGGTGCTGCGGTCTAGGAGTAGGAGCGGGACCGGCTCTAAAGTGGCGGATGAAACTTCGATCGTTTGTCCTGGCTCAGCGTTTCTAGGGGTAGTTCGAAAGACAGCAAAATCCCGCTTATTGCGGAACTGTTCCGCGCCTGGAACCCCGTCCTGATCTATGTCGACGTTACTGTCGGGGACTGGCTCCTCGGCTACCGAACATTCGATGAACGCACCACGCGGCGCTGTTGGGTGGGCGTTTCGATAACTGTAGCTAATCGTTACGCTGACGTCGGTAAAGGAATTGCCGAAAGCGACGAATTGCGGCACTTCATAGATGTTGTTGCCGTCGGGCAAGAAAGTCATGGTCGGCAGCTCAAGTTCGATGGCGCTGTCCATCTCGGAAGCGCTGATCGTTATGGCCTCGAACGAAATCGAAGCGTCTACGATGTCTTGAGCGGAAGCTGGAGCGACCCAGAGTGCGATGCTTGCCAGAAGCATTGAGAGCATCCTCGTAATGTGTCGCCAGTTGGCTTCACTAACATACGCACTCGGGTCCGTCGGAATTTCGGCACGGCTGCTCCAGCGAACGCTCATGGTGGGCTGATTCTAGCGCTCGGTCGTACCTAGTGAAAACAAGCGATGCCACAAACTTCCATTCGAGGGGATGCCAAAATCCCCGCCAATGCGCTCTAAGCCCCTGTTTATCAGGGTTCGAGCGATTTCAGGTGGTCGTCGGCTCATGGTGAAAATAAATTACAACATTTTCGCTCTGCTGCCACGCCACCACGACGATCTGTCCGAATCCAGCCTTGTCGGCAAGAGCTATTTCAACTCGATACTCAGCGACGTCTGAGTGTCTCGTCGATCGGTGGCGACACTAAATGTTCGACTGAACTCTCGACGTAGCGCCCCGCGAAGACTTTATCTTGGAAACGCAAAGGCGCTATTTAGCGTATGTCCGCGGGCACCCACGCTTAGGCCGACTTCATCATTTCGTCCCAGGTGACCTCGCGGCGGGCTTCCATGGCCATGCGGCCTAGGATTGCGGTTAGGGTGCTTTCGGCTCCGCGCACGATAGTGTTCTCGGGTTCGTTATTGGCGATGCGCTTGACGAAGGCGTCGAGCGCGTCGGTAGTCACGTTGCGAGGCGACTTTTCCTCGAACACGTCGTCTCGGCCGCGGTAATGTTTCCAGTATTCCGAGGCGGTTTCGATGATGCCTGTATCGCCAAAGTAGCGTTCGTACACATCACGGTGGAACGAGGGCGCGACGGTCGTTCCGATTAGCGTGCCTTCCACACCGTTTTCGTACTGGTATGAAACGCTGCCGTGGTCGCGCATGTCGCCGATCGCTCTCATCGCGCGGCCGCCCGCGCCGATGGCGCTCTCTGGGTGGTCGCCGACAAACCAATTCATGGCGTCAATAAGGTGCACATTGTTCTCGACAATCAAGTCGCCTGAAAGCTCGCTCCACACATGCCATCCACGCATTTTTTCGTCCGCGGTTTTCGGCTCTGGCACTTGCGGTTGGGTGTTGTAGCTTGAGCTCTTGATGAAGTGCAAATGGACCAGGTGAATGTCACCAAACGCGCCGGAATCAAGCAGCGCCTTGGCTTTGTGATAGACCTGCCCGTAGCGGCGTTGGAAACCGATCGAAAGATTCAGCTTGCGGTCGGCCGAGTCCGCGATCGTCATCATGCGCTTGCAGCCAGCAACGTCGGGCATGGCAGGCTTTTCGATGTAAACGTGCTTGCCGGATTTCACGACCGCTTCGAGATGGTCGGCGTGCATATAGACCGGCGTGGCAATGATCACGCCGTCGACATCGGAGGCCAGCACGCTCTCCATACTTGGGTTCATGGCAGGCGTTTCGCCGCGCTCTATAGCCTCGGCGCGGGCTTGTTCCATTCGCTCGGGCCTCAGATCGCACACCGCGCTGAGCCGCGCGTCGGTGTTACTGACCAACTCGCGCATGAGGTTGCGCCCGCGCCCGCCACAGCCAATGAGTGCGACCGAAACGGCGGAATTCGCTTTTGTCGATTTCGCGACGTTTGACTGCGCCGAAGCTAGAGGAGCTGCCGCGGCCGCGGACAGGATAGCCCGTCGAGTCAAACCACCACGTTCTTCAGACATGACAAATACCTCGTTTCGCTAATCAATTTCGCCGGAAGCCCGCAAGAGTGTCTCTTGCAATGCGAGTTCGTGGTCGTAAGAGTCTTTGAGCGGACGCCCTTCCAAAATGGCGGACGCCAACTCGTTCATATCGCCGATGTAGCGGGGTTGGGCGGGTAGCTCGATCTGTTGCCAGCCGGCCTTGTAGGGGCCCTGCGCTTCACGCATGAAGACCTTCATCGTGGGAGTCGGTTCCATCGGCTGAATGAAAAACGTGCCGTCGGTGCCGATCACCTCGAACGAGCGATGGCCGCCGCTACCGCCCATCTTGGCCGAGCTGACGAGTAGGGCCAGCGCTTTGTCGTACTCAAGCACCGCGAGCGTATTGTCGTTGAGCTTGTCGGGAGTGCTGGTATCGTGCCGCAACCAGCGGTTAACCTTGTTCGGCTTGCCGAGAAACGCCACAACGCGGTCGACGATGTGGCCGCCGAGCTCAAACATCGATCCGCCCGGGTATCGCGCCTCGGTGTTGCGTTGCTCTTGGCCTCGGTCGGAATTGATGGTGGCGCGAATCATGAAGACCTCGCCGAGCCAACCCTTGTTGTGCGCCTCAAGCGCGGCCTCGATGCCCTTGTGAAAACGCCACATGTAGCCCAGTTGGATTTTTTTGTCGCGCTTCCTGGCGAGCTCGACTAGGTCTCGAAACGGTTCGAGTTTGTTGGACGGGGGCTTTTCGAGATGGAGATGTTTTCCCGCCTCGATCACTTTGGTTCCCCACGGGATGGCGTCGCGAACTTCACCCTCGAACACGATGAGATCGAGGCTGGCATCGCCTAACATCGCGTCCATCGAAACCCATTTGGGCGAATGGTTGCCAGTCCAACTTTTCGTGAATGCTTTGCGCGTAGCGTCGTCAGGTTCGCAGAACGACACAACCTCATACATCGGGCTGTCGAGCATCGCTTGCAGCTTGCCCTTGAGGTGGCCGTGTTGTACACCCAAGATGCCGGTTCGAACTTTTCCGGTGGCGGTCTTTGCCAACGCGGGGATCGCCGCGGATGCTGCTAGGAATGTGCGACGGGTCATTGCTTTCTCCCCTGAGTTACACGATCAACTTCGACAGATAGTCGGCACTTTTTTGGACAGCCTCGTCGACCGTCATCACGCCTTCGAAAGCCTGGTGTACCGTGACGAAGCCTTCGTATCCGATGTTGTCTAGCGCCGAGAAGGCGCTCTCAAAATCAACCCCGCCTTCTTCCCAAAGCCCGATGTGGTCGACGTTGACCGGGCCACGTTTCCAGGTGTTCACCGCGGTTTCGGCGTCGGGGTTCAAACGGTGGTTCTGTACGTAGACGTTGAAGATCCACGGGCGCACTTTCTCTATGGCCTCGGGGCCGTAGGGCTCGTCGGCGATCATCCAGTTGGCCGGCTCGTAGATGATGCCGAAGTTCTCGCGGTCGATCTTCTTGAGTACTTCGACGGAACCGTCGACGGTTTCGAAAATGCTCGCATCGTGGGCCTGATGCGCGAGCCGCATGTTGCGCTCTTTTGCCTCGTCGCAGGCGCGCTGCGCCCACTCGATATCCTCGTCCTTCTTCATGCAAACGCGCATCAGGTCGGAATCGAAGGCCTCGGCGAGATCAAGATACGGCGTTATGTTTCGCAAGCATCCCGGACCCTCGTCGTTATTCATCGGGATGGCGAAGTCGCCCGTTACCATCGAAACAGCAAGCCCGGCGGCGTGGATCTTCTCTGCGTACTCGGCAACCTGTTCCTTAGGCGAATGGGTGCCGGCCGTCGACGCACGCATGCAGAGCGCCTGGTAGCCGTTGCTCTTCGCGACGTCGATCAGTTCGTCGATCGTCATCGACGATTCCTTCTTGTTGCTGAAGCTCTCGGCCACACGCACCGACATCGAGAGTTTCATACGCGCGGGCGCAGCCGCCGCTTCCGGCGTGGACTCCACAACCGGCTCGGGCGCGCTACAGGCGGCCAACCCGGCGGCGGAACAGAGTTCGAAAAAGTGTCGTCGATTCATGGTTGCTCCTGTCGCAGCCTCTTCCTTAGCGGCTGGTTGGTTCGATCTGGCCCATGCGCTCGCGTAGCGCCGCGTCAAGCAATTTTATGGCCTTCCGCACCCTGGGGCTTGAGTCGCCAATCAGATTGCGATGCTCGCCTGGGTCGGTGCTTAACTCGTAAAGTTCATCCATGCCCTCGCGGCTGTCGCGCACGAGTTTCCAGGCGGGTGTACGCCACATGCGTTGGTCGACCATCTCGACGTGCTTCTGGTCGTACTCGGCGTAAAACGAAGTCCTCCACTCGATTTTCTGTTGCTCCAGCAGTGGAAGAAAACTTCTGCCCCAAATCAGGGTCTTTGCGGGAACAGCCACCTCCGCCATCGCCAACAGCGTCGGGAACCAGTCAATGTTCAGAACAATCTCATCGACCCGCGCTCCGGGCTTTAGCCGCTTCGGCCAGCGAACAACCGCCGGAACGCGCAAGGAGTGGTCGTACATGTTGGCACGCGGTCCCTGACTATTGGTCAACAGCCAACGGCCGTTCCCCTTGTGCCAAAGTCCGTGATGGGCAAGGTTGTAACCGTGGTCGCTGCTGAATACGACGACGGTATCGTCGGCGATTTGGAGTTCGTCTAGGGTGTCTAAAATTCGCCCGATATTGCGATCGACGCTCGCCACGGCGCCTAGGTACTCGCGCATCATGCGCTTGGCACGCGGAACGTCGAGCTTGGGGTGGCCGGGCTTGGTGAGTTCGGGATCCAACTCGCGAAACGGCGTCCAGTCGGCATCGCTCAGCGGTAGCCAGGTGCGGTCGCCGGCAGGAGTCTTGTTCGCGGTATTGGCGTGGGGCGCCCAGTAGTGAACGTTCACGAGAAAGGGCGATTCCCCATCTTGAGATCGAATGAAGCGGATCGCCTCGTTCGTCAGGATGTCCGGCGTATAACCGTGAACAACCTTAACGTCTCCTCTAGATTCCACCTTGGGATCTTTCGAGATCCCCGCGCCATTTCGAAAGCCATAGAAGTGGTCGTAGCCGTTGCGAGTCGGCAGAAACTTATCGAGCGCTCCGAGGTGCCACTTGCCAATAAAGGCGGATCGATAGCCTGCGGCCTGCAGCAACTTCGGCCAAGTCGGTACTCGCGGATCAAGACCGTTATCCGGCTCAGCGGTCGAGTTAAGGTAGTCGGTCACGCCGAGTTCGGTGCCGTAACGGCTAGCCATCAAGCTCGCACGCGAGGGGCTGCAAACCGGGGTCGTCGTGAAAGCGTTGGTCAGGGCCACGCCCTCTCTATAGAGACGGTCGATATTGCGGGTGCGCGATTGGCGATTTCCGAGGGCGCCGATCGTCCAAGCCGCCTGGTCGTCGGCATATAAAAAAACGATATTCGGACGAGCGTCTGCAGTTGGCAGGGACGACACCACCGCCAGCAAAAAACCTAGTGTAATTGGAATGGACAACGAATCTAATTGTACGACAGCGGCGCGTTCAATTGAAACGCGAGCACTCTTTTTTGAAACCTAGTTTCAGTAATTACTTTGCCGCCGAATTACTGGGCCTGCCCAAGAAAATAGGGCCGGCTCGCACTTGGCGAACCGGCCCGTAGTAGATTCAAACTACTCGTTCTGGGGTTAGAGGTCGTAACGCAGGCTTAGCTGCGTTTCTCTGCCTGGCCGTGTGCGAGTCATGCGCCCGAATTGACCACTTCGAATGTTCGTTTGAACCCTCGAGAAGTTGGTGTGGTTCGTGGCGTTGAACAACTCCACGCGGAATTGTAGCCGATGCTTTTCATTCAAGAAGATGTTCTTATGGATGGAAGCGTCTAAGCCGGCGAAGCAGGGGCCGTAGAGCGCGTTACGGCCAAGCGTGCCTTGCCGCAGCGATTGCCCACTGCCGGGGTTTCTAGCGACCTGCGCAAAAGCCGTCGGATCCAAGTACTGGTAGGTTCCATTGGCGAGCGGCGAACCGAAGTCGCTGCGAATAGCGGCTTCATGACTGCCTGCAATGATATCGGGGCGTTGAGCGGTACCGCTGCTGCTCTGGCTGATGTTGAGCGGATTGCCACCCCGTAAGGTGAGAATTCCGCCGATCTGCCAGCCACCGAGAATTTGCTTCGCCGCGCCCTGAATATTCCCTGGCATCGGAATCTCGTACAAGAAGTCGGTCAGGAAGTTGTGACGAATGTGAAATCTGGTCGCAGCGCGATTGTTGGCCAGATCGTTCAAATCCCACGGCTCAATCAGGCAGCAGCTAAGGTCACCACTTGAATAAGCCATGTTGCTCGCCCAGGTGTAGTTTATGTTGAACGTTAGGTTCCGCGAGTACCGCTTCTTAAGCGATGTCTGGAGGCTGTGGTACAGCGTCGAGTCATTGCTCTGATAGAAGCGGAAGCGGGCTGTGAAGTCCGGCCGCGCGTGTAGCGCACCGTCAACAGATTGTTGTCGTCAATGCCGTAATCGCCGCGAAACGCAGCGGTATTGTCTTCGTTCTGGAGCGCGTCGGAGCCAGCAAAAAACGCAACGACATCGTCGGGATTCTCGGGGGCTGCAGTCGCCTTTGGCCACAGATCCCAATATCCGGCCGATTCTGGGATAGCCGCAATTGTTTGCGACCGAATCGAATCTGACGGCACGAAACCGGTGAGAGGCTGCTGCGCGTTGCGGCGATAGCCCTCGAATGTTCCAAAGAAGAACAGCTTGTTCTTAATGATCGGGCCGCCAAGCGAGCCACCGTAATGGTGAAATACGAGTGAGGCCTTGCGGGCAAGAATGTGGTTGTTGGCGTTGAGACCGCCGGCCTGATACTGCTCGAAAGCACTACCGTGAAAGTCGTTGGTGCCGCCTTTCGCAATAATATTTACGTTACCGGCGAGGGTGTTGGCGATCTCGGCCGAGAAGATATTCTTCGAGACCTCGACGCCCTGCACCGCTTCGACGCTAACGCCTTTGACGAAATTGTAGTTCTGGTAAGCGGCCAAAGAGGCGAACTCAGAATCCGGAACCGCATTGACGCCGTCGACCGCGAAGGTAAAGCCGCGCGGGGGTAGGCCGTTCAACGAAATCGTCAAGCCGTCGCTGGCCGCGCCGGTACCCAGAGCGACGATCGACGTAATCTCGCGGTTTCTCATGGGCAACTCGTCGACCTGATCGGCGCTCAAGTTGATGTCTTGATCAGCGCTGGTCGTATTGAGGATCGGCGCCTCGGCGCTGACGGAAACAGTTTCAGTCGTCGCGCCCAGCTCGAGCACAAACGTCAAGTCGACTTTCTGCCCCGACGTTAAGTTGATGCCGGCCTGCTCGCGTGTGCTGAATCCATCGGATCCAATCGTGATCGTGTACGGGCCAACGGGCACGTACGCAATGGCAAATTCGCCGCGCTCGTTGGTCGAGGCGGTTTTGGTGATACCGGTTGCTTCGTTTACTGCTTCGACCTGGCGCCCGGAATGACCGCGCCCGAAGGATCTTGGACGCGCCCATAAATGGTGGCGGTCGTGACTTGCGCTAAACTCGGCGCCGCTATGGCAATAGCCAGTAGCACCACCAACGCGGCCCATAAAGGCCGACGCATCATGGTCTTTCTCGTTCGATTCTCCCCTTGGTTGGAATTTGGTTCACTTAATGACGGAAACACCCCTACTCGGGTCCGCGAGCTAACTTGAACACAGGATAGCCCCCGATCTCAACCGAAGTCAAGAGAAAATGAAACCAGTTTCATGGTGTTACAACATCGATCGAGGCGCCCCAGCGCAGCGCGTATGTTTTGATGGAAGCAGGCAAGCAGGTTCGCGGGTCATTAGATGAAGAAAAACGTATCGAAAAAGGAACCCTATACCTCGCAAGCGGTACTACGAGCCCTGGCGGTACTTGAGACCCTTAGCCGCTCGCAAGACTCACAATCCCTACAGTCCATTTGCGAGCATCTCGGGCTTGCAAAAGCCTCCGCGTTTCGATTGATGCGCACCCTCGAAGATGCAGGCTACGTCGCAAAAGACGCGTCCGGCGGGTATATTGCGATAGGACAGGGTGGGCTGCAATCCTCTCAGTACCGCCGACAGTTGCCGGAGGCCGCCGGGCCTGAGATGCTCAAGCTGAGGCGACGGTTTCGCGAGACCGTGAGCCTCGGCGCTCTGTTCGACAACCATATCGAAGTCGTGGAAGTCGTTGAAAGCCCAGAGTTTATGAGGATGAGCAACACCGTCGGGCGCATCCTACCTCCGCACGCGAGTTCGCTAGGCAAGGCCATCACGGCATTTCAGTCCGAAGAACGTCGGGAGACGCTCGTTCGCAGCTATGGGGTCTATCGCTATACCGATCACACGATTGTTGACGAGGGAGAACTGCAACCGGAATTCGAGAAGATACGCCGACTGGGCTATGCGACCGACGCCGAAGAGAACACCGCCGGTGGACGCTGCTTCGGCGTGCCGTTGCTCGATGATTCAGGCGCGGTTTACGCGGCCCTCAGCCTCTCGATGCCAACGAATCGGCACAAACTCGAAGGCGAGCAGAAGGAAATTGTAAAAGCTCTCAAGGCGGGGGCCGCCAAGATCGTTCGGGTCTTCGGACTGACTCCGGCTAAATAGTCCCATCTGGCCCGAAGCCGATTTTGGTGCCAGAAATGAAACCGATTGTGATAAAGTGAAACCGAGTGAGGAATCGCACTGCCACGCTGTGTCCGGCTCTCCTGACCCCAGCCGATTCGGCTGGATCAGTCGACCTGCCCGCCCTCTCCCGAAACGTCGAGTTTGTATTGGATGCCGGAGTGGACGGCATCTGCGTGGGCGGCGCGACTGGCGAGTACTGCTGCTGGGAATATCGAGACCGAAGAGCGATTACGGAGGCCGCTAACGACGCGAGGATACGCAGAGGTCTGCTGCTCGTGGGTATCGGGGCGGCCACGATCGACGAATCGATTGCACTAGGGCGTCACGCGCTCGACCATGGAGCCGATAGATTATTACTACCTCCGCCGCACTACTTCCGCTATTCGCCCGAAGACATCGACGCCTTTTATCGCGAGGTCGCCGGGCAGCTCGACGGGTCAATCCTGATCTACAATCTTCCATTATTCACGAACCCCGTTGGAACCGAGTCGACGGCCCTCCTCGTCGGCGAAGTCGACAATATCGCGGGAATGAAAGATAGCAGTGGTAGCCTCGAGGCCTTAACCGCGCTCGAAAAGCAGAACGCCGAAGTTCGTTGGATGGGTAACGACAAAATAATTGCGGAGGCGCTTTCGCTGGGTGTTGCGAACGGCGCCCATATCAGGTGTGGCGGGAGTATTTCCTGAGATCGTCGGGGGCTTGTTCGATGCGCATCGCGCCGGCGACGACCTTACCGAGGCCGACCGCGCGTTACAGGAAATCATCGAGCGCATCGAGTCGTTACCGACGCCCTGGGCTCTAAAGGTTTTCGCGCAATTCCGCGGGCTTGGCGCATCAGGGTACGCGTCAGCAGTCTCGCGCAAGCGGCGTAACGAACTCGATGCTCTTAGAGCATGGTTTGACGATTGGTCAGACAAACATTCCTTGCCACTGGTCGCCTAACGAGTAGTTAGGGGAGCAACGCACGGGTATGCGACATATCGTCATTTGTTGGCTCGTTGTCGGCGTCTCAGTTCTAGCAGCCGCCCCATCCGCCGAATTTGTCTTCACCTCAGCGCCATTTGAATCCTGCCACGCCTCGACGATTGTTGAGCTTCCAAACGGCGATCTTATGTCGTCGTGGTTTGGCGGTTCAGCCGAAGGCAATCCCGACGTATCGATTTGGGCGTCTCGACGATCCGCGGGCAAATGGTCGGCTCCGCTTGAAGTAGCAACCGAACCGGGCGTTGCCTGCTATAACCCCGTCTTGTTCCATACCGCCGAAGGGCGGCTCTGGCTTTACTACAAGTTCGGTCAACACCCAATGAGCTGGACCGCGGCACGACGCTGGAGCGAGGACGACGGCCACACTTGGTCGCCGATCGAACGTCTGCCCGCCGGCCTCTATGGGCCGATTCGCGCGAAACCACTCGTTCTCCCAAACGGCACGATTGTGAGTGGGACGTCAGTCGAAACCTACCGCTCGTGGGCGGCCTGGATCGAGTGCAGTACCGACTCTGGGCGCACCTGGAGCAAGTTCGGCCCGATCACTATTCCCGCAAGCCTGCGCGGACCCGGTGTGTCGGGTGACGCCGCGCCGGCTGTCCCCGGTTCAGCCGAATGGCAGCATACGGAGGGGATCATTCAGCCCTCAGTTGTTGCGCTTCGCGACAGCTGGCTGCGGCTGTACGCCCGTTCAACCTCGCGCACCGGCAAGATTTGCGTCGCCGACTCGTCCGATGCCGGAGTCACCTGGACGCAGGCGCGGCCCATCAACGTGCCGAACCCGAACTCCGGCCTCGATGCCGTCGCCCTAGCTGACGGACGCGTCGTGCTGATCTACAATCACACTGACAAGGGACGTTCGCCGTTGAATCTGGCCGTCAGTCGAGATGGAGAGAATTTCCGGATGTTCCACGTCCTTGAAAGCGAACCCGGCGAATACTCGTACCCGGCTATGATTCAGGGCAGCAACGGCGACTTGCACATTAGGTACACCTGGAAACGTGAGCGCATTCGCTATGTGCGTTTCCCGTTGGTGGAAATACCGAACGAGTAAACGGCTCATCTAGGCTGAGATGATGCAACGTAGCCCGGCCAATCGCGGAGACAAATCCGAAGGGAGTTCGAGCCAGATGAATCGACGATATTTTTTCGTAGGCGCCGCCGCGATGGCGGTTGCAGCTACGCGGCGCGCCGTGGCGGCGAACGACAAAGTCAATTTGGCTTTCATCGGAGTAGGCGGACGTGGGCGCGGGTTGGTTGACAGTTTCGCCAAACACCCAGACGTCAATATTGCCCACCTCGTCGACGCCGACCAAGCCTCGCTCGAACGCGCCTTCGCGTTGCTCGACAAGAGGGAGATCAAACGTCCGCCCACCAGCACCGACATGCGCCGCGCCCTCGACCTAGCCGACATCGATGGCGTGGTCGTCGCTACGCCTGATCACTGGCATACTCCCTCGGCGTTGCTCGCGTGCGAGGCAGGCAAAGACGTCTACGTTGAAAAACCGTGCTCCCACAATATTCGCGAAGGCCGGCTGCTCGTAAATTGCGCGCGCTATCACAAGCGCATCGTGCAACACGGCACGCAGGCTCGCAACAGTCCCCACGTCATCGAGGCCATCGATTACATCAAATCTGGAAAGATCGGCGAAGTGCTGATGGCCAAAGCCTGGGACGTTCAATTGCGCGACTACATCGGCCATAAAGAAGACAGTCCCGTACCCGAAGGCGTCGACTACGACACCTGGCTTGGCGCCGCGCCGTGGATTCCGTTCAACGAGAACCGCTTCCACTACAAGTGGCACTGGCATTGGCATTTCGGAACCGGCGACGCCGGCAACGACGGCGCGCACCAGCTCGACATTGCCCGCTGGGCACTTGGCGTCAACTACCCTACGACCGCGTCTGGCATGGGCCGCAAAGTGTTCTTTGACGACGATCAGCAGACACCCGACACGATGAACGTAACCTTTGACTACGGCAAAAAAGCGCTGCAGTGGGAGATGCGCATCTGGAACCCTTACATGCTGGAGGGCGTCGACAACGGAGTCGCCGTCTACGGCACCGACGGCATGGTTCAGATCGGCCGCTGGGCAGGCGTGGGCGGCTACAAGGTGTTTAATGCAAAGGGCGAAGAAGTTCTGCACAAATCGGAAACCGAGGGGGCGGTGGGCTTGCACACGCGAGACTTCATCGATTCGATAAAATCCCGCAAGCTGCCGAGAGCCGACATCGGTATCGGTCATCTCTCAGCGATGCACTGCCATCTTGCCAACATCGTGGCGCGGACAAACCGTACTGTCCACTTTGACGCCGAAAGCGAAACGATTATCGACGACCATGAGGCTAATCTCTATGTCAAGCGCCGCTACCGCAAACATTGGGGAACTCCTAAGGGCGTTTAGGGGCGCCACCGACCGTTCTGGATCGGTCCGGATGGAAACGTTAGATTTCAGACCGGCGACAATGTACTTCGCAGTACCGAGCCGGGCCGCCGTGCGGTGCGGTCCGCAAGTCGGAGGGTGGACCGCACCGCACGGCGGCGCGGCTCGGTACCGCGAATGGTTTCGTTCAATGAGCCGTTACTGAATGCAGCTCGAGAAATGAAGATTCACGTTCGCCCTACGCGTCTGAGCACCGCCGCCAGCACCACCGCGATACTGGCAACTCTGTTTGGAATCGCGTTCGCTTCGGGTGCCCAAGCGCAACCGTCCGGCGAGACCCTCAACTCGCTTCTACTCGAAACCGGCAAAAAAGAATACACCCGCGCCCTCCAGACGATCAGCCGCGACAAGAACGAAGCCTACATCGGACCTCTAATCGATCTGTTGCGCTTCGTGAAGACCCGCGAAGAACTCGCCGCGCTGACCAAAACACTCAATGGCCTGATCGGAACACGCATCGACATTGGCGACGACCCTCATGAGGCTTATTCCGTCTGGTATGGAGCGCACCCGGAGTTAAAGCCCCCGCCGGGATATATCGCCTGGAAGGGCGAATTGCTGGCGGGCCGCATCGACGAGCGATTCAAAGTATTTTTGATGCCGGATTCGAAGACGTCCATTCGCCCGGAAGAAATTTTGTGGGGCGGAGTAAAAGTCGCGGGCATCCCGTCGCTCGACAATCCCAAGACACTTCCCGCGGAGAAAGTTGACTACCTCGCGGACACTGACCCGGTGTTCGGCGCAAGCGTCAATGGATCACACCGCGCCTACCCGTTGAAAATTTTGGACTGGCACGAAATGTCAAACGACGTGATCGGCGGAGTGCCAGTCACGCTCGCCTACTGCACGCTCTGCGGCTCAGGTATTCTCTACGACTCGACCCAGAAGGGCAATACGTTCAAGTTTGGGTCTTCCGTCCTGCTCTATCGCTCGAACAAGTTGATGTTCGACGACCGCAACGGTTCGCTGTGGAGCCAGCAAACGGGAGAACCCGTGCTCGGCGACCTTGTTGGTTATGGCATCAAGTTGAATGTTCTTCCCTTGGTCGTGACGTCATGGGGCGAATGGAAGAAGACGCATCCTGACACCACGGTGGTCGACATCAGGACGGGCCACAAGCGGCCGTATACGGCCGGAGCGGCGTATGGCGAATATTTCTCCGACCCCGGCACGATGTTCCCCGTTTGGCAGCAGAGCAAGGTTCTCGAGAAAAAGGAACGGATATTTGCGATCGAGCTGCGCGGCTTCGCGAAGGCCTACCCGCTCGCGGAGTTGAATCGAGCCGGCGGAATTGTGAACGACACCCTTGGCCCAGGTGCACTAACGGTGATTTATCGCGACGCCGTCGGGAGAGTAGAAATGCCCGCTGACTGGAAGGCGGCTCTCGGAAAGGCGCCCACATCGACGGTCGAGTTTGTCAACGATCTTGATTTCGAAACGATCGACCGCGCTCTCACCAAAGATCCAAAGCTGGCCGCCAGCGCGTCAGCGGAATTCTTGTTGGCTCTTCCAACAAAAGCCAGGCTACAACTGCTTCACGAGCGGACCGCCGGCGCGTCCACGGGGAAGAACGCTCTCTTCCCCGAGTCGCTTCGTAACGAAGTCGCGGCGAGAGCTTTGATAGGGGAAGTTCGTGCGTATGCTCGCGGCCAATACGAGTTTCGAAAAGGTGACGCGCCCGACGTCTTGCTCGATGCCGAAGGTAAACGATGGCGCGTTGAAGAGCACGCCTTGGTAGGCCCGAACAAAGAGGAACTCCCGCGCCTAGGCGGAAGCTTGGCGTATTGGTTTGGGTGGTACGCATTCCGACCCAAGACTGAAGTCTTTCGGGTCGCGGACGCGAAATAAAGAACTCTTCGACCCGCGAGACACCGTACGATCGGATTACATGATGAATGTTTTTGCGACCCTACTCCTGCTGACGATTTCTTCGATTGGTTGCGGAAGCAACCCTGCGGAGCCCCCCACCCCCGACAGCACAACCGCGGCTCCGACCGTGGTCTTCGAGCAAGGCGACCACGTCATTGGCGTTGGCGTCCTCGGTGAACCGTTTACCGCGTTCCACTATGAAGAAAAATGGGACAAGCCGTTTCTGTACCCCCTCACCACGGCCTCGGGCAAGGTGATCTCGCGGGGCTATCCGATCGAGCCCCGCGAAGGTGAGGCCAACGATCACGCCTGGCATCGAGGAATCTGGTACGGCCACGGCGATACGAACGGTGAGGATTTCTGGCGCGAACGAGGCCGCGAAATTACGAGCATGCTCGTTCCTAAGGCTCCGCCGACGACCATGCAAGACACCTTGTCTGTCGAGCTTTCAATGCAAACGCCAAGCAAGATGTCGATCGGTACGATTGCCGAGTCATTCAGTTTTTCAGGAACGCGCAACCAGCGCATCATCGACGCGGTGATCGAAGTTCGAGCCGACCAAGGAACGTCGTTGAAATTCGGCGACACCGATGACGGCGGCTTTGCGTTCCGACTGGCCGACGCTTTCCGCGAGGACCAGGGCGGTGCGTCTGAAAATGCCGAAGGGCAAAAAGGCACGGACGCCATCTGGGGCAAAGCGTCCAAGTGGACCAACTACTCTGCTGAAATCGACGGCAAGCAAATTGGCGTCGCGACATTTGACAACCCCAAAAACATTCGACACCCCACCACGTGGCATGCTCGCGGCTATAGTCTGAATTCTGCGAACCCGTTCGCGACGAAGAGCTTTACGGGTGACGAAAGCAAAGACGGCAGCTACACAATCGCGGAAGGCGAGTCCGTCACATTCCACTATCGACTCGTGATCCACGAGGGTCTTCCTGGCGAAGTGAACGTCGAAGAACTTTACCAAGATTACGTCCGATAGTTGCTTGATCCCAACAGCGGAGACAACGATGAGCGCAGCCACACGCCGACAGTTCCTACAAGCCAGCGCGGCCTCCACGGCCGTAGCGGCGGCGGCCGACGCTGCCGCGTATCGAAAGCCAGGCCATCCAACAATCGATTGCCAGAGCCACCTTTTCGTGCCTGAGCTGATCGAGATGATGGCCAAGCGAAAGGACCTGCCGTACTCCTACAAGAAGGACGGCAACACCTACGTAGTCACCGGGCAGCCGGGAGAATGGCACCGCCGTCTCCGCGCCAAACACATGGACGTCGACGCCAAACTTGCCGACATGGATGAAGCCGGCATCGACCGCACGATGATCAGCATCAACGACCCCGGTCCGGAAGTTTTTGGGGACGACAGCGCGGCCGCTGCGCGCGTCTGCAACGACTGGATCGGCGACGTCGCGCGCCGCCACCCCAAGCGTTTTTCGGGCCTCGCCGTCATGCCGCTGTTGAACATGAACGAGTCGCTGAAAGAACTCGACCGTTGCGTCAACAAGCTCGAGATGAAGGGCATTCTGCTCTATTCGAACCTTGCGGAAAAGTTTCCCGACGAAGCTGAGTTCCGCGAGCTATTCGCCGAGGCCGAACGCCTGGATATTCCGGTACTTCTGCACCCGGCGCACCCGGTGACGTTCGACGAAACCAAGGGTCACAGCATGATGGCCGGTCTTGGGCTGATGTTTGACACCACGATCGCGCTTGCCCGCATCATCTTGGCTGGCGTATTAGATCAACACCCAAAACTGAAACTCGTCTGCCCGCATGTCGGCGGCACGCTGCCCTATCTCGTCGGGCGCATCGACCACCAGACGCAGATCCTCAAGCGCGGCGCCGAAAACATCACCAAACCACCGAGCGAGTATTTGCGGCACATCTACCTTGATGCGGTTTCGCCCATCGCGATGGCGATTCAGTACGGAATCGACTATGTCGGCGTCGACCGCATGCTCTACTCGAGCGATCATCCCTGGGTCGATCCAAAGACGATCGCGACACACCTTCAAAGCCTCGGACTGTCGCCAGAGGACGAGGCCAAGATTTTCGGCGGCAACGCCAAGAAACTTTTTAACCTATGAGCGTCGCGCCCGTCCCTCTAACCCGGCGTGGCTGGCTGGCGATGCTGGCCGCGGCATCTTGCTCCTCGGATCAATCGCCCCCGGTTTCCGAACCGGAGCCGTTTCGCTTTCGCCTAGCCGTCTGCAACGAGACCTTCCAAGAGGCCACCTTCGCCGAAGGCTGCCGCCTGGCCGTTGAAACCGGCTACACCGGTCTGGAAATCGCGCCCTGGACGCTATCGGACGACCCGGTCACGGTTTCCTCCGAGACTCGTGCCGATTGCAAGCAGGCGATGTCGGACGAAGGGGTGACCTGCGTCGGACTGCACAGCCTGCTCACCGCGCCGACCGGCGCACTCCACATCACCACGCCGGACGATACGCTCCGCAACAAAAGCTGGGACTATTTCCGTAAACTCATTGATCTCTGCGCCGATCTTGGAGGCAACAAGCTCATGATTTTGGGCTCAGGCAAGCAACGACGAACGGTGGATGGGTCGAGCGTCGAAGACGCGTCGAAACGCCTCGTCGACGGACTAGCCTCAGTCGCACCTCACGCGGAGTCTCGCGGCGTCACGATTCTGCCCGAAACTCTAGCGCCCCACCTCTGCGACGTGATGACCTCGATGGACGAAACGATGGAGGTTGTTCGTCAAGTCAACAGCCCGGCGGTAAAGACGATGTTCGACACCCACAACGCCGTCGCCGAGAAGTTACCGCACGACCAGCTCATCAAAAAATACGGACTCTCAATCAAACACGTCCACATCAACGAAATGGACGGCCGCCACCCCGGTACCGGCGAATACGACTTTGCGATTCCAATGAAGGCCCTCAAAGATCTGCACTACCAGGGCTGGCTCTCGCTCGAAGTATTCAAATTCGAACCAAGCGGAGAACAGGTAGCACGCGACAGCGCAACCCTCTTGCGGGAAATCGAAGCGACGCTATAAATCGCGTTCCGCGAACGGTATCCGGCGCGATTCCGGTCGAATCAGTTAGCGCCGAAAGCGGATGAGCCGCAAGTTATTGAAATAAATCTGGTGCGAACGGGGAGACTCGAACTCCCACGGGTTGCCCCACTAGAACCTAAATCTAGCGCGTCTGCCAATTCCGCCACGTTCGCCGGTTGAAAATAAAGAACTTATATAATTCTCTGGTTGTCGGACCGTGACTCTGTGCTTGAAATGAGCTTGTCAGGCCTCGATTCAACGTTCCTGATGTGCTGCTCAAGCCGTCTCGCAGCATCGGAGAGATCACGCTCACTCACAATATTGTAGCGGTCGAATACCGACCTGGTCTTGTGTCCAGAGACCGTCATCGTAACCCTTTCGGGGACTCCGGCTCGAATCAAGTTGCGGACGCCCGTTCGACGGAGGTCGTGAAATGGCATTGTCAAGTTAACGGGGGTCGGCGACAATCGGCTTGTGAAATCGCTTTATCGACGCCATCGCTTTCCCCCAGAAATCATCAGCCACGCCGTTTGGCTATACCATCGGTTCACGCTGAGCTTTCGAGACGTCGAGGACCTTCTTGCTGAGCGGGGCATCAAGGTATCCTACGAAGCCATCCGATCCTGGTGTCGGAAGTTTGGACCCGAGTACGCGCGCACTCTGCGGCGACGGCAAGGTCGGCTCGGCGACATCTGGCACGTGGACGAAGTGTTCATCACGATCCGCGGTGAGCGTCATTATCTCTGGAGAGCAGTGGACCAGGACGGCGATGTTCTCGACATCCTGGTCACACGCCGCCGCGACAAGAAAGCCGCTAAACGCTTCTTTCGCAAGGTGTTGAAACAACAAGGGAGGCCGCCGTGGCAACTCGTGACCGACAAACTTCGAAGCTATCCGGCCGCTCACCGAGAGGTGTTTCCATCCGTCAACCATCGAACCGGCAAGTATGAAAACAACCGAGCTGAAGTGTCGCACCAGCACACCAGAGAGCAGGAACGCCAAATGCGTCGCTTCAAATCAGTGCCACAACTCCAACGATTTCTCTCAGTCCACAGCCCGATTCACAATCTGCTCAGAGTAGGACGTCATAAGCTCAAGGCGGTCCATTATCGACTGTTGAGAGAGCGAGCTTTTACTGACTGGAAGACGGCGACTTGTGCTCGTTGAAATAGAGAAACTTCGGGCGCGCTTCAGGGCAAACCCGCCTCGGGCTCATTAACTTGACAATGCCGTCTAGTGACTTCCAGAGAACGTCTCGGTCGACGCTAGCCGGCTGGACACAGTTGTTCGCGTCCCGTTGAGGCGTTTCTCAAAATCGCTTCGATAGTCGCTGTTTGCTCACGATCGCGTAGTACTCAAGCACACGTCCTATCGTCGCACTTTCCCGCTATCTGCACTTCGTACTAATCGCGGGAATCGTCACCAACCACGATGCTACGGAATCCGTGACCGTCTCTCAGAATTCTCACACCTGACGAGTGCCAGTTCTTCACGATTTTAGATCCCCTTGGTCGAATGAATGGAAAATAGCTTGAAGACAGGCGAGCCACGATAGCTACCAATTCTGGATCTGTTGTGGCCTGAGCGCCGGCGCGCTCGAGGACAGCTCTCGCGACGGTGCCCAAGATATCTGCCGCTAGAAGCTTCCGCACAGCCGCCAGTACCTTGGTCGACAAAGGACTCGAAGCTTCTACGGTTGACCAAAGGGCGTCGGCAGCGACTCTGACCGTTTCGTCGTTATCGCTGTCGAGTAAGTCAATAAGCCGCTCGACGATCTTAGCAGTACAGTAACTTTTGCCTCCTTCTTGAAGCGCAATAGCCATCTCGGCAGCGTTGGGGTTAGTCTTATCGAGCAAACGCACTATTCTGAGAACGGCGCTGACAAACTAGACCACAGAACGGCGTTTTAAAGCCGTTCAAGGGCGGCGGAAAATTAGACCGCCCGGGTGGTCCGCTGGCATCCATTCGGTGTTTTGTGGAACACGGGAAGGATGTATCGCGTGGAGCTATATGCTCAAGTACGGCGCAGTGTCTACGTCGAAGGGCTGAGTGAACGCGAAGCCGCCAAGCGGTTTGGCTTAGCGCGGGAGACGGTGCGCAAAATGCTGCGCTACGCTGCTCCGCCGGGCTATCGGCGGAGCAAACCGGTGAGACGGCCGAAGCTCGAAGCGTTCACCGGAATCATCGATCAGATCCTGCTCGACGATCAGCAACAACCAAAGAAACAACGTCACACCGCGAAACGCATCTTCGATCGCCTACGCGAGGAGTACGATTTCAGCGGTGGCTACACGATCGTCAAGGACTACGTCCGCGAGAAGAAGCTCGGTGGACAAGAGATGTTCGTGCCACTGGCGCATCCGCCCGGCGACGCGCAGGCCGACTTCGGCGAAGCGGTTGTCGTTATCAATGGAGTCCAGCGCAAGGCGCACTTCTTGGTTGTCGATCTGCCGCACAGCGACGACGCCTTCGTTAAGGCCTTTCCCGCCGAGACGACGGAAGCCTTTTGCGAAGGACACAACGCCGCGTTTCGTTATTTCGACGGCGTGCCACGCAACATCGTCTACGACAACACGACGCTGGCGGTGGCAAGGATTCTCGGCGACGGCACGCGCAAACGTACGCGGGTGTTCAGCGAACTGCAGTCGCACTACCTGTTCGCCGATCGTTTCGGGCGTCCGGGCAAGGGCAACGACAAGGGAAAAGTCGAAGGGCTAGTGGGCTTCGCACGGCGCAATTTCATGGTGCCGATCCCGAGATTCGAGAGTTGGGAAGCCTTCAACGAACACCTCGAAGAGAAGTGCCGAGCCAACCGTGAACGGCGTTTGCGACGGCACACCGAAACCGTCGGCGAACGCTTCGAGCGCGATCGGGAAGCGCTCTTGCCCTTGGCACCGACAGCCTACGATGCCTGCGACAAACGCTCGACAAGGGTGACTTCGTTGTCGCTGGTGCGCTACGCGACAAACGATTATTCGGTGCCAACGCGTTACGGCCACCGCCAGGTCCTGATCAAAGCCTACGTGGATGAGGTAGTGATCTGTTGCGGCAGCGAAGAGATCGCCCGCCATCAGCGCAGCTATGAACGTGAAGAGTTGGTTTTCGATCCGCTGCACTACTTGGCGTTGTTGGAACGCAAGACCAACGCGCTCGATCAAGCCGCGCCGTTGGTCGGCTGGGAGTTGCCGCCGGAGTTTGCGAAGCTGCGACGACTGCTCGAATCGCGGTTGGACAAAGCGGGCAAGCGCGAGTACGTACAGGTCCTGCGACTGTTGGAGGACTTCCCCCTTGAGCACGTCGCAACGGCGGTGCGCCAAGTCTGTCTACTGGGAACGATTGGCTTTGACGCCGTCAAGCATCTACTGCTGTGCGCGATCGAGCAACGTCCGCCGAAGCTCGACTTAACGAAGTATCCCCACCTGCCGACGGCTCAGGTCGAGCAGACGTCGCCGGCATCCTATCTGGCGCTGCTAGCAGGAGCAAGCTGATGGCGAAGTCGAGAATGCTGCTGGAAACCCACCTGAAAGCGCTGCGGCTGCCGACCTTCCTGCGCGAGTACGACAAACTGGCTCGGCGCTGCGCCGCCGAAGGCTTGGACTTTCGGGACTTCCTACAGCAACTCTGCGAGCTGGAACTGGTCGATCGCGAGCAGCGGGCGACCGAGCGTCGCATCAAGGCCGCCAAGTTCCCGGTGACGAAGAGTCTCGACACGTTCGACTTCTTGGCCATACCCTCGGTGAACAAGAAGCTCGTTCTGGAGCTGGCGCGCTGTGAGTTCATCGACCGCCGTGAGAACGTCTTGGCGCTGGGGAACTCCGGCACCGGCAAAACGCATATCGCCTTGGCGCTGGGACTGGCAGCTTGTCAGAGCGGCTATCGCACACGTTTCACCACCGCCGCGGGATTGGTCCATGAACTGCTCGAAGCCCGTGACGAACGGCAACTACTACGGGTCCAGAAACAACTTGCCAAGCAGGATCTACTGATCGTCGATGAACTGGGCTATGTGCCGCTGTCGAAGACCGGGGCAGAGCTGCTGTTCGAGATCTTTTCGCAGCGCTACGAACAGGGCTCGACGTTGCTGACCTCGAACCTGCCGTTCACCGAGTGGACCGAGGTGCTGGGTTCCGAACGCATGACCGGAGCTCTGCTTGACCGGCTCACGCATCACGTCCATATCCTCGAGATGAACGGCGACAGCTACCGCCTCAAGCAAAGCAAAAAGAAGCGCCCGCGCTCTTCAAACTGACCCGCCGGCCGCTCGCGCCGGTTTGCGTGGGCCGTCTTCCACTACGCCTGGGCCGCCCTAAAGGGCGTCCTCAGGCTCCGTTCCAGCCGTCCCACGCAAACCGCTGGATCCCCGCCAACTGGTCTATTTTTGCTCCGCCGAAGCGGTCTACATTTACTCCGCCCTTGACAGTGTTCGCGGAGTAGTTGCGACGCTCGAGCTCGTCGAGCATCTGTCGGCGTAGTTGTGTCATTGGACACCTCCTTTGGGTGTCTCGACGTTACGCCCGACTCTCGCCTCTCTTGTTACTCGTACGCGAAGCGTCTGCCGAAGGCTTCGTTCAAAAGGCGATCGCAGTGCACGCTGACCTGTTGCTGATTGTTTTGCCTTCCAGAAAGCTAGCTACTGCGGCCAAAAGAAAGCTTCGAGTCTGCGAATTGGTGCGGCCTCCCGGTCTGCAGATCGCTGTTCGAACGATGCCTCAGGCTATTCGACAAATGCGCACAACCTTCGACCGAGTCGATTGCGGCGCGCTGCCTGGGACCCGCACGGACGAATCCTTGAGTTTTCCGAGCGTGTCAGATGGATAATTTGTGGACCGTAAAGGATGTCTCTCGCTTCCTCGCAGTGAAGCCCACAACCATCTATTCATGGGTCAAACAGCGAACGATCCCACACGTCACCCTTTCGAGGGGCACCCGCAAGAACTGCGTTCGCTTTCGACCAGAGGCTATTCGACGCTGGCTGCGTTCTCGAGATCGATCCGCCCGGACGCAACCTTGACTGCGCAGTCGGAAGTGAGCTATCCCAGAAGACATGCAAGGCCTCGTCGTAGGTTCTGCCTCCTGGGAGCTCCCAAACGGAAGGAGAAATAATATGGGAGTCTACAGACGAGGAAGGATATGGTACATACGCTACGAACAGGACAAACAGGTCAAACGGGAAAGCACAAGACAAGAATCTAAGAGTCTTGCCGAGAAAATCCTCCGGAAGCGACGCACGGACGTTGCCGAAGGGCGAAGCTTAGAAACTGCCGATACAATCCTGATGACCTTCAACGAACTCGCTGACTGGTATTGGCATCAGCACGGACGATTCAAAAAGTCACACGGTGTCCAAGGAATGGTCGATCGTCTCAAGTCACACTTTGGATCCAGACATCTAATGGCGATCACACCCGAATCTGTGGACTCGTACCGGAGGCTCCGAAGGGAGAACGGCGGTGTCACGGAGCGAACGGTTAACCGAGATCTCCAAGAACTCAAGGGAATGTTCAACAAGGTGATCCGCTATAAGCGCTGGCGGGGTTTACTGGAAAACCCAGTTTCGTACCTAGAACTCGCCAAGGAACGGAACGAAAGGGTCCGATTCCTAGACAGGGGAGAGATTACGAGACTGCTCGCTAACTGTGGTCTGCACTTACGCCCGATCGTTTTTGTGGCCCTCCACACAGGCATGCGAAGAGGCGAGATTTTCAACCTCCGTTGGTCTGCCGTAGACTTCGCACGCAACACGATTCGAGTTGAAGAATCAAAGAACGGCGAAGGCCGGCACATTCCGATGAGTACGGATCTTAGGTCTGTTCTTCAATGTATGCCGTCCCGGCCGATAGCTGGGCTTGTGTTCCCAAGCCCGGTGTCTGACGTTGGTTCTCTAGACGGTCAGAGGCGCCTAGTACATACTTGCGTAAGTTATAATAAGTATGAGATAAATCGCGAGGGGTGACGGTGGTCTTGGTCCACTGGAAGGGCGTGGCGTCGCGGTTGTAGGCCTGGACAAATTTGTCGATCGCTTCGCGTACCTGGCGGGGCGATGTGAAGCTGGCGCCTTGCAGCGCCCGGCGACTGAGAATGCTGAACCATATCTCGATCTGATTGAGCCAAGAGCTATAAGTCGGCGTGTAGTGAAAATGCACGTTCTTATGCCGTTGCAGCCAGCGGTCATGGCGGGGCTTGTGGGTGTTGAGATTGTCCAAGATGACGTGGATTTCGAAGCCGTCGTAGAGATCCGTCAACTGATTCATGAAGTCGAGAAACTCGCGCCGGCGGCGGCGCTGGTAATGGTCGGCGGTAATCCAACCGGTGGCCACCTCCAGAGCGGCGAACAGCGTTGTTGTGCCATGGCGTTTATAGCCGTGAGAGAAACCGGTCAAGGCCTTGCCGTTGGGCAGCCGCAGCCAACCTTGTGCCCGCTCGAGTGCTTGAATACTGGGTTTCTCATCGACCGCCAACACGACGGCGTTCTCCGGCGGGTCGAGATATAGAGCGACGACATCGGCGGCCTTGCGCGCAAATTCCGGGTCGGTCGAGATACACCAACTGCGTCGTCGCCGCAGCGAGATGCCCTGCCGCTTCAGTACCCGCCAGACTTGATGATCGCTGACGTCGCCCAGCGCCGCGGCCAGCAGCGTGCCGGTCCAGGTGGCGTGACCTTCCGGCGGGGGCTGATCGAGCATCGTCAAAATGCGCTTGCGGGTGGCCTCGTCGTAACGCGCCGGCTTGCCCGAGCGGGGCTGGTCGACGAGGCCCGCCAGCCGCTGCTCGGCAAAGCGCAGGCGCCACTTCGACACCCGCGACGGCGGTGTGTTGAGTTGCTGGGCGATGGCGCTGGTGGCAGCGCCGGCGGCAGCCAACAGCACGATCCGAGCTCGCTCGACCATGCGCCGTTCCGTCTTGTGAGCCTGGACCCAGTGACGCAACGTCTGCTCTTCTTCCGAACTCAACGTGATCGCGGTCGCGGGCCTGGGCATGCCCCAGCTTGTCATACTACGTAGTACTTGTGCAAGTAAGTACCAGTCGACGTTAAGACGGCGTTTCGACGCGCCGTTCGGTCGGCGGGTATCGACAGTTTTCGCTTTCACGACCTGCGCCACACGTTTGCTTCGCATCTTGTAATGAATGGAGCGGATCTGAATACCATCAGGGAACTCTTGGGACACAAAAGCCTTAAGATGACGCTGCGCTATGCGCATCTCTCGCCGACGCACATGAATCGAGCAATCAAGCTGATCGACGGGGCGTTCGGAGGTCACAGCAACCAAACAGTCGATCGTGAGGTGACACACGTAGTGACACACTCGCGCAGTCGACGACGTAGAAGGATTGTAACTAGTTGAAAAGATTGGCTCCTCAGGTAGGACTCGAACCTACAACCCTCCGGTTAACAGCCGGATGCTCTACCATTGAGCTACTGAGGATCAGTGCAGCTTCTTCGATCGTCGCAGACGATGCGTTGCGGTGTCAATCTGGGGTGGATTTCCGAAACCCGCCCCCTCTACCGCACGTCTCTTCAGGATATTTAGAGGAGAATCTACCCCCATGAAACGTTTCATTTTATCCATTCTGGTCTCATGCGCAGTCTTGTTAGTCGGTTGCGGAGAAGGATTCCCCGTTGGCTCAGAATCAGCGGAGTCTGACGGCGAAGCACCCGTCGAAAGCCAGGAAGTCGCGCCGCTGGTTGCCGAGTTTGCAGCCGGTTCCGATCTGGTAGTTCGCACGATTCCGACACTGTCTTCCAAATCGGCGAAGTCGGGCGATTCTTTCGACGCGTCACTAGAACAACCATTGGTATCCGGCACTTGGGTTGTGGCTGCGAAGGGAGCCTCGGTCAAGGGCGCGGTCGTCGAATCTGATCAAGGTGGCCGCGTCAAAGGCACGGCTAGCTTGTCCGTGCGGCTGACACAGTTGCAACTCGCCGACGGTCGCTGGATCGACGTCGACACCGGGCGCCACGTCGTTCAGGCGAAGGCAACGGTAAAGAAAGACGCGGTGAAGGTCGGCATCGCATCAGGTGTTGGCGCCGCGATCGGCGCAATTGCGGGCGGCGGCAGCGGCGCGGCCAAGGGCGGAGCGATCGGAGCGGGCGCCGGTGGCGGCGTTGTTTTGGCGACTCGCGGCGACGCGGCGGTGATCGGATCCGAGAGCGTGATTTCGTTCAATCTCACAGACGGTTTTGAAGTCGTCGAGCAGCGCTGAGCTACTTGTTGCGGTTATTCGCCGCGCAACACTTCAAGCGGTTTGCGGCCAAGAATTCGGAAGCTGGCTCCCCAGCCGGCAGCGTTCGCAATGAGTGCGGTTGCGACGACAGTCACGACGTTGGGCAGCCAGTCGATGGCGGATTCAGCTTCAAGGAATTGCTCCAAGAGCACAACCGAAAAGCCGGTCGCCAGAAAGCTGCCGATGAGGCCCGCAACGGTTCCGAGGATTAGAAACTCGACGGAAAATATTTGTCCGACCTTCGATCGAGTAGCACCCAAAGTCTTGAGCACCGCAACCTCACGAATCCGGCGGAAGCGTGTGGAAACAACGCTTGATACCAAAATGATCACTCCAGCCAAGATCGCGAATGCCGACACGAATCGGATCACCACGGAGATCTGATCGACGACTTCTTGCACGATTCTCAGAACGTCGGCCGCGTTGATCACGCTTACCGATGGGAACAGCTCAAACGCCTTGCGCTGGAGTTCCACCGCCTGATCGGGGTCAACCCGGATTCCGCCAAAGTAAATCGTCGGGAAGCCTTCGAGAGCGGCGTGATTGAGCACGAAATCGTTGCTTGATCCGGGACGAATTCCCTCGACGCGGTGCGTCGCGGTCACGGTCGCGGAGACTTCTTTAGCGCCGATTCGCCATTTAAGTACAGAGCCCAGACGAAGATCAAGCACTTCAGCGGAACCCTCGCGAACGGAGACGACGTTCTCGGGCGGTTGATCGCCCCACCACTCACCCGTGATGACTTCGATTTCCTCGGGCAACTGGTCCGACCAGGTGATTGCGCGGGTCGAGCGGAAGCGGCGATTCCAGCCCCGAAGCGGCCGGCCTTCGAGATCTTCACCATCGATCGAGATCAAGCGGGCCGCGACGGACGGAAGCAGCTCGGCGTCGCTGTTGACACCGGGGTGGTTTCGAAGCAGCTCTTCAAGTGGGCCGCGCTCCTCCTCCGTGATGTTGACCAGAAAGACGTTGGGCATGTCCGGCGGTGCGCTGCGGATGAGTTGTGACAGCACCGTCGTCTGAATCAGGTACACCGAAAGCGTAAATGTGACGCCGATGCCAAGCGCCACAAGAATGGCCTCGGCGTGGACGCCCGGCCGGTAGAGGTTTGCGATCCCGTGGCGAAGTGCCGTTGGAAGCCGCATAGGCAGGATGTTCGGTAGCGCCTTAAGCGCGCGCAGCAGCGCCCAGGCCGTGATGCCCATTGCAGCCAGACTGCCAACGAGACCGAGCGCAAACCAGCCGCCTAGTTCCAGCGAGTCGCCAAGCCAGGCTGCAATTGTGCCCATCGCCGCGACAATTATTGCTCCTACCGAAAGAGACGCTTGCCACTCTTTCCGGCGAACTTTCCAAGAGCGGGGCGTGCCCTCCATATCTCTCCGGAATATCAACGCGGGCCGGATGTTACGAATGCTCAACAGCGTCGGCAGCGAGAATAGCAGAGCGGTCAGCACTCCCACGGAGCCCGCTTGAATCGCCGCCCACGGTTGCCACTCTAGGGCTGGCGCCCCCGGAAAATATCGCGCCACGAAGATCGGCGCCGCACCCTGCACCATCAGGCCGACCGCGACTCCGATCAAGCTTCCGAGTGTTCCCAGGGCAAGAGCTTGCAGCGCGAAGATGCGAACGATCTGGGCGGAACGAGCGCCGACGCATTTCATGATTGCGATCGTGTCGAGCCGCTGTTGCAGATGCGAGTACATTGCCATGGCGACACCGAGGCCGCCCACAATCATTGCGATCAGGCTAACTAGGCTGAGAAAGTTGGTGGCGCGGTCAAGTCCTCGGCGGATGGTGGGATGTGTTTCGCGGAAGTCCGCTACGCGCGAGCCTGGCAGGCCGGTTTGAAGCGCTGTGCGGGCCTGGTCGACGGTGAGGCCTTCGAGAGGAAGCTTCACTAGAAACCGCTGTGACGCGCGGCTTCCGAGGCGGATCAAACCGGTGCGGTCGAGTGCTTGCTCCGAGAGCATGACGCGAGGGCCGACGTTCATGCTTCCGGTCATGCGATCAGGTTCGATCGACAGGATTCCCGCAATTTGAAATGACTCATCGCCGAGGCGAACGCTGTCGCCAACCTCAACTCCGAGTCTAAGAATGAGGTCATCTGACACGACCACGCTGGTGGGTGTCAGAGCACCCGACAAATCTTGAGACGGTATGAGCTCGATCTCGCCGTAGAACGGGTAGTGGGTCGGATCGACGGCTTTTACCGAAACCAGCAGCGGTCGCGACACGGCCGGACTATTCATCATCGAAGGCGTTTCGATGACATTCGTGATCGTCGCCCCACGTGACACAAGGTCGTCTAGAGCGTGTTGCTCCTCGGGACTCGGTTCATGGTAGATGCGCGCGCTAATGTCAGCGGCCATTAGGATTCTGGCGTCGCGCAATAGCATCTGTCGGAACGCTGCGCAAAATCCGCGCACGCCGCTCAGCACGCCCACGCCGAGCGCTACTGCGAGCACAACGAAGAGAAACTTACTGCTTGAGGCGCGCGCTTCACGCCAGGCGATTTTGGCGGCCAGGCGCCATGAGTCGCTTGAGGTCAAGCTGTGCTTAGGTCCAAGACCAGCCCTTGCGGAAACTGGGTTTGATGAATTCATTCGCCTTGGCGAGATTCTTTACCTTCATTTTTTCCCGGGCCCACTCGAGCTTCCCTTTAAAGCGAAGCGCAAGGACGCCGAGTAGGATCCACTCGGTGAATGGGCCGGCGATGCCGAAGTTCGAGCAGGAGGGATCGCCACCCTTGGCCGCGCGAATCCAGTCACGATAGTGGCCCGGGGAGCGCGTGAGCAGCTCAGGCGGATTTTCGAAATAATCCATGCGCGTATTCGGCAGTACGTGCACGTTACCAGCGTAAGTGTCCGTCGCCAAATAGCCGTTTGAGCCTTTGAACAACGCGCCATTTGCCTGTGAGCGCGCCTCGAACTTTGCGATGTCGGCAGCGGTCAAATCGTCTTTCTCTAGCAGCCGTTGCTTCGCCAGCGGATCGATCGGGATGAGCCGCTCGCCCTTGAGGTCGTCCGGGCGGTAGGCGGCATCTTTCGCCCCGTCGTACCAGAACACCTTGACCGGCGGCATGTTTTTGCGGGCAGGGAAGTCGAAGCGAATGACCGACTTTGTCGGAAACGTGTGAGGGTTTTTGCCTTCTTGGCTGATGACTTCGACACTGGTCGGCGCGTCAAGCATGAGCGCCATGTTGGCCGATCCAAGAATGTGGCAAGCCATGTCGCCAAGTGCGCCGCTACCGAAGTCATACCAGCCTCGCCAGTCGAATGGCGCGTATGCGGGACTGTACGGGCGGTCGTCGGCAATGCCGATCCAGCTATCCCAGTCCATCGTCGAGGGGACTGGCTCAGCGGGAGGAATCTTCGCTACGCCCTGCGGCCAAATCGGCCGATTCGTCCAGGCATGGACCTCGGTGACCTCGCCAATCTCGCCGGACCAGATGATCTCAGCCGCTTCGCGCGTGCCGTCGTTGGAGTAGCCCTGGTTGCCCATTTGCGTGGCAACGCCAAATTTCTCCGCGGCCTTGGTCAGCTCGCGAGCTTCCCAGATTGTTCTCGTGAGAGGCTTCTGGCAGTAGACGGATTTTCCACGCTCCATCGCCCACATCGATGCCATGCCGTGCATATGGTCGGGCGTCGTCACGATGACGGCGTCGATTTCCCGTTCCTGCTTGTCAAGCATTTTTCGGAAGTCGGTATATCGTGTTGCCTTGGGATAAGCTTCAAACGATTCGGCGGCGCGCTCTGCATCCGGATCTGCAAGAGCGACGATGTTCTCG
This sequence comes from Bryobacterales bacterium, assembly GCA_965247305.1. Classification (GTDB taxonomy): domain Bacteria; phylum Acidobacteriota; class Terriglobia; order Bryobacterales; family UBA6623; genus CATQHP01. The sequence goes on from OZ252030.1 coordinate 3,226,688, forward strand.
CTTGAGCAGCCCTTAATATCGGAGCGGGCTTTACCACCGGCGCCAATCGACGCGATGTTGAGTTTCTCGTTCGGCGATTTATACCCGAGGCGGCCTAGGCTCGGCACCGCACCATACCCACCAGCGGGAATTGCGGCTGTGAGCAGCGAGCCAAAAAAGAAATGGCGACGTGAAAGATTCTTGCTCTTCATATTGTTGATTACTAGCTCATAGTATGGCAGCCGACCGGCTGCTTTCGACTCGAATGCCGAGCGTAAAACTATGCGCTGGCGAAGATCCGCTCGAAGATCGCTCGCGTTGACACCCGCACGTCATCAAGCAACGAATTCAGCGGTCGGCCATCGGGCCGGACGGGGCTCCAGCGACTTAAGAGTTCGCTGAACACTTCTCGCTGCCACTGCTCGGCCGTCGGGGCGCTGGAAGACGATCCCGTGGCCACACGAATGGCGTGGTCCAGTGAGCGGAAGAATGTCGCGGCACTTAATAGCGCGTCGCGGTCCGCGTCGCTGAGCAGCTCTGATGTGTGAATGATGCCGATTCGCTCGAGCGTGTTGAGGGACTCAAAAAACGCGCCGGCCCCTCGCAGACGCAAATACATCAGAATGAAATCGATGTCGTAGTAGCCGCCTGCTCCAGACTTGATCGGTCGCTTTTCGCCCTGGTCTTTCTGGAGTCTCATACGCATTTTGACGAGCAAAGGCGATAGCTCGTCGCTCAGGCCGAATCGATGCCAAGCCACTCGCTGTAAGTCCGATAGAAATCGCTTGCCTTCGACAACATCGCCCGCGATGGTTTTTGCCTTCATATAAGTCAGCGCTTCCCATGCTTCGGCTTTCTGTGCGAAGTAGTCGAGGTAGTGGCCTTCGGTCTGAACCAATTCGCCATCTCGGCCCATCGGTCGCAAACGCGGGTCCATGCTGAACATCTGCCCATCGCTGGTATAGCTTCCGACGATATCGATAATGCGATTTGCGACGCGGGCCCAGTGTGGCAGGCGCGCACATTCACGATCGGGGACGACGAACACAATGTCGGCGTCTGAGCCGAGGTCGAATTCGCGCATACCCAGCCTACCCAGCGCCACAATCTGCATGCCGTCGCCGTATCGCTCGCCGTCCGTTAGGTCGCGGATCGAGATTGCGTAAGCGGCACGAATAATCCATTCCGCCAAGTCGCTCGATCGCAACAATGTCGTGAAGATGGGTTCGCGGCGAAAGATGCTGCGTGCTTGGATGCGGAGCATCTGACGGCGGTAGAACCGGCGCAAGCCGGCCGCGGCATCATCCGCGTTTACCGTGCTGTGAAGCAGTTCTTCAATGTACGGGTGGACCGTTCGAGTGTGATACTCGTCCTCGTTCCCCTCGGCCGCCTCGACTAGTTCCGCAACGTCTTCGGGGAATCGTGCGATGTAGGCCGCGAAATGGGGGCTGTGCTCCATCAAGTCGGTGACACAATCGATCACGAGAGGATGCCGCTCTAAGCAATCGATGACGTCAGGCTGTACGACCGCGCTGTTAAGAAACTGTTCGAACGCACGCTCGCCGCGGCGCAGATTGATCTTGGCGCTCGATCCGCCAAGTCTGGCAGTCATTTGCTGTGGGAGTTGCGACGGCGTCTGCGAGGGTGTTTCGACCCTCGCTCGGGCCACATCGTGGACTTCCTCTGTCGGCGTCTCCGCCGTTGAAGGCGTGGTCTGTTTCGGCAATTCGCCCGCATTTTGCTGCAAGCGGCGGCTTTGGATCACCCGGTCATAGACGGCGCTAACTTTGCTGAACTGCCCCTGTATTTCTTCAATCAGGCGGGCCGTCTCGTCGCTACTTTCACTTCCGTACATCTGCGACGAAAGATGGCGCAACGCTTCGGGGCGCGACGGCAATGTATGCGTTTGCTGATTCGCCTGGAGCTGCAGGCGATGTTCAATTGTTCTGAGGTAGTGATAGGCAGCGGATAGTTGGCCGTAGTCGTGGGTAGTAATATACCCCTTCTCGTGTAGCCGATCCAGCGCGAACAATGTTCCACCGCTGCGCAGAAACGAGTCCGCACCCCCGTATAAGCGCTGCATGCATTGGACGAGAAACTCGATGTCGCGGATGCCGCCAGGGTCAAGCTTGACGTTGATAGTTGTGCGCTGATCCCGCGCACGTTGCCTTCGGATGCGGTCCCTAGATTCGGCGAGGCTCTCAATTTGAGAGAAATCGGTCGTGGTCTGGTAGATTCGAGGCGTCACCATGCTGAGGAAGTGCCGCCCGAGCCGCAGGTCGCCGGCAACTGGTCTCGCCTTGATCAGCATTTGTAGCTCCCAGTCACGAGCGCGATTGAAATAGTAGTTCGCTGCATAGGCCATTGGCACAACGAGTTCGCCGGCGTTGCCTTCCGGCCGCAACCGCAGATCAACTCGGTAGTTGAAGCCCTCCGGCGTCATCATTGACAACATCTTGGTCAGCCGTGTCGCGCATTGCTTACTGAAGTCGTGGTTCGTAGTTTTGACAGGACCCCACGTGTAGCCATCGCCGGTATGGAGGTACATCAAGTCGATGTCGGAGCTGTAATTCAACTCCGCTCCGCCGAGTTTTCCGAGCGCGAGCACGACGAAGTAGCAGATGATTGGGCCCGTGTCAGCTTCGCAAAGCGGTCGTCCAAAGCGTCGAACCAGTTGCTGTCGCACGTGGTCATGGGCGCCTTGCAGCACGGCATCGGCAAGGTTTGAGATTTCCCGCGTGATGTCGTCGAGTGGGGCGATGCCGAGAAAGTCGCGTAAGCCGATTCGCAGCATGTGCATGCGTTTGAATCGGGCCAGCAGTTGCGCGGCTTCAGCATCGTCTGCATCCACCCGAATCGCGCCCAACTCAGACCGAAGCTCTCCCGTTGGAGTCACGCCGTAAAGATTTTCCGGCAGCATTGTCCAGCGAAGTAGTTCCGGATATCGCAGCAAGACGGCTGACATAAATGGACTGTTCCCGAATACCGTAAGCGCGGCATGGAGAACATTACTCGAGTAGTCCTCGGGACCCAGCGTCCATGGGACTTCCGAGAAGTAACGGTTGAGCCGCTGAAGAGCGGTGTAGCGATCGGGAACGGTTGCCAGAAGCGACGGAATGCCCTCAATCGCACGTGCGGGTAAGCGCTTTTCGAGTGACGAAAGTAGCGCAGCGAGGCGCGGATCTTCTGTCTTTGCTGGATGGTCAGGCGCCACGAATTTGCAGAATAGCGCAGCAAACGAAAATGTAGTCGGCTCGACTCGTCGTCCCTGATCCGTCGGCAAGCATCCTTCGCGAGTGTCTGCAATGCTTGGTCGCCTGTAACAGTAGGCCATTCATGTTTTCTTAAGAGATACGTTCGCGACACCCCGCGGGTGCGCTCCGTTGCCGCGGAATATCTCGCGTTTGAGCCGCGCGCGCGCGCGGCTCAAACGCAAGCAAGCGGTTTCCTCGAATGGATCGATGCCTTCGAGGAAACCGCTTGCTGGCGCGCGCGGCTCAAACGCAACTGACGCCGGGTTTGCCCGGAACTTGCGTACATAACTTCCTTACTGACGGATTTGACGCGTCGTTCTACGAGCGCGGTCGTGGAACAATGTAGGTTCAGGGGGCGTCACAGAAATCAGATATGCTTACTCGTCGGGAATTTACGAAGGTGCTACCCGGGATTGTCGTGGCCGCGCCGAATCTAAGCGCCGAAACTCGTCAAGAGAAGGGAAAACGGCTCATCGAGCAGGCGCTTGAAGCAATCGGTGGCGACTCGTTCCTGAGCATTCGAAATTCTGTTCGTAGAGGCCGCGCGTATTCCTTCTATAACCGTCAGGTCCGAGGCCTGGCGCGCATTACCCTCTACGACCGATTCGATGCACCGCAGCCGGATGCCGACCCCGATTGGCTCCCAGTCAGCCGACGCGAAGTCTACACCGAAAAAGGCGACTACTACGCGCTCTTTCTGAATGGGAAAGGGTACGAGATAACCTATCGCGGCGCAGCTCCACAGCCTGAAGACTACATGCTAAAGTATCGTCTCGGGGCGCGGCGCGACATCTTCTTTTTCATGCGTTATCGCATGAATGAGCCGGGGCTGTACTACTACTACACAGGCACCGAGATCATCGACAACACACCCTGTGACGCTGTAGATATAACCGACGCCGACGGTGAAGCGATTTCGGTGTATTTGCGCCAGTCGGATGGCCTGCCGCTCAGTCAGCAGTATTTGCGGCGCGATCCGAAAACGCGTGTTCCCTACGAAGAGCGTTCGGTGTTTGGGCGCTATCGCGAAGTTGGCGCGAATCTACTGCCTTCCGTTATTCGGCGCGAGCGTGACGGCGATCAGGTCTTCGAGTTGTTCGCACGCAGCTACGAGATCAACACCAAAATCGATCCCAAGATATTTTCGATTCAGAAAGGTATTGATATCTTGCCGCCCGACCCGTAGGTCGGAGTAGGCAGCGGTTCGCCTAGACGCCGGAAATGAAATTATTCCCCGCGTGGGCGATGATTGGCACCCAGAGCGTCTTCGAAATCTTGAGCAGGTAGCCCATCGCCAGCCCAAAACAGAATACCCAAAGCGCGCTCTTGGCCAGCGAACTCGCGGCTAGTCCGTCGATCATGAGCCAAACGGGCACGTGGATTGCTACGAAAAAGAGCGCCGAAAGAATATTGGCGTTCCAGAACGTGGTGAATCGTTGCGCCTGGTTGAGCGCGAATCCGCGAGTCAAGACCTCCTCGATAAATGGAGCACTAGCAACGGCCGCGGCCGTGGATCGTAGAGCTTTGGGGCCGATTTCGTCGAACCCCAGCGAAAGCGCAACCAACTGCCAAACAATGCAGACGAGCACCGTCCCAGCTACCCAACTCAGCGACGGTCGAGAAAGGCCCAAGGATTCTTGTGCCGTTCCCCGGTCGATCAACTTTATATAGAGAATCGGCGGAATTAGCAAGAATACGATGCGAAATACCGTCGACACGCCGATGCGCTGCCAAGTGGTCGGGAACTGCCGTTCAAACTCCCCAAACACCGTAATGCGTACGGTCCAGATGATCAAGATTCCGGCGACAAATAGTGCCAGGCGTTTCGCTTGTTCGTCCATGGGGCGTGCGGATTTCGGATGCTAGCATAGGCCGAGGTGGAATCGGACAAATGAATACAGTTCCGCTCGGAAAGACCGGCCTTACCGTCTCGAAAGCCTGCCTGGGGACCATGACGTTTGGGTCCCAGGTCGACCAGAACGAGGCGCAGCGCATGGTCGACTTCGCGCTCGACCAGGGTGTGAACTTCTACGACACCGCCAACGTCTACAACCAAGGCGTTTCAGAAGAAATCACGGGTCGCGTATTGAAAAACAAGCGTTCTGAGGTGTTACTCGCGACCAAGGTGCGGGGGAGGATGAAGACTCCGACGGAGTATATCGGGCTGTCACCGGAATCAATCCGTCACGCGGCTGAAGAGAGTCTACGCCGTCTCGGGACCGACTATATCGACCTCTACTACCTTCACATGCCCGACTACGACGTCGACATCGAAGAGACCCTAGGGGCGATGGACGAACTGCGCCGTGCGGGAAAGATCCGCTTCATCGCGACATCGAATTACTCAGCCTGGCAAATGGCTGAAATGACCGCGGTTTCACAGGCAAAAGGCTTTCAAGCTCCGACGGTAGCTCAGCCGATGTACAACTGCGTGGCGCGCGGAATTGAACCGGAGTACCTGCCGTATACGACGCGATACGGCGTGACCAATGTTTGTTACAACCCATTGGCGGGCGGCTTGCTTAGCGGCAAGCAGTCGCTAGAGGCCGGGCCAATTCCAGGGACGAGGTTCGACGGCAACGCGATGTATCAGAAGCGCTTTTGGAAGCAAGCCTACTTCGACGCGGTCGAGAGTTTGCGGCGGGTGGCGGACGGCCTAGGGATTTCACTCGTCGAGCTATCGCTGCGTTGGGTAGTGCACCGCACTGATTGTGTCATCCTAGGTGCCTCAAAGTTCAATCATCTAGCGGCAAACCTAGCGGCGTTCGACCGCGATGATTTGCCGAGCGAAGCGATTGACGCATGCAACGAAGTGTGGGCGGACTTACGAGGCCCAACCCCGCAATACAATCGTTAAGCGGCGCCTAAAGTTCAACCAATCGTTTTTCGGTGTCGCCAAAGCGGTCAAGTTTGACGCCCATGCGATCCATCAGCGACAGGTATAGGCTGCACGCGCGACGGCTCTCGTCGCCGCTTTCCAAATAATCAAGTACGCGGCCCGGAGTAAGCGTTCCGCGACCTCGGCCGGCGAGCAGCATGGGCATTTGATCGGCGCCGTGCGCGTCACCATCGAACAAATTCGAGCAACACAAAATCATCGAACTGTCGAGCAGCGACTGCCCGCCCTCATCGATCTCTTTCAGCCTGTCAATAAGGTATGCAAACTGCGAGACGTGGAACTGGTTGGTCTTTAGATACATCGCCTCGCGCTCTGGCGACTTTCCGTTATGTGTCAGGTCAAGATGCAGCGCGCCCTCAACCCCTTCGATAAATCCAAAATTCATTTGCGAAAGATCGTTGTTGAGCATGCACGTCGCGATGCGTGTCTTGTCCATCTGGAACGCGAGCACAATGATGTCCATCATCAACTTCATATGCCGCGGGACATCTTGCGGTATCTTGTCGTCCGGCCGCGGCATGTTCGGTTCGCTGATCGTGGGGCGCCAACCCTCAATGTGCTCCTCGCGGGCCGCGCGGTCAATGCGGTTTTCGATTTCGCGGATGGAATCGAGATATTCGTCGAGTTTGCGCTGGTCCGATTTACTGATGCGGTGTTCGAGATCCCGCGCTTCTTCAAGGACCGCATCGAGAATGCTACGGTCGACCTCGCGGCTTGTTCCATCGCCGACCAATCGGTCGAAGGCGCGTGCGGGATAAATCTCCTTCGTCGCCGGCTTCGTGGCTGACGACCACGAAATGCAAGAGCCGAGAATCATCGATAGGCCATCTTCGAGCCGCAACTCGTTCGGTTCGATTCCAAGCGCCATGCTCGGGACCGCGGTGCGATCTCCGATCTGCTGTGCCAGCACTTGATCCATCGTCTTGCCGACGCGGATGTCCGCGGGATCAAGACTAACGGTCTCACCGGAAAGCATGTTGGCCATGCGCCCCAAGTGGGGGCTCGATGACGCTACGGCGGACTGATTATAGAGGCCTCGAATGAAGGTGAAATCTTCGCGGTAAGGCCGCATTGGTTCCAGGCCTGGACCGATTTCCATCGATTTACCAGCGCCTTTGGCCCACCAATGGATAGGCTCGACGCCGTTGGAGAAGTAGACCGTCGCGAATCGCAGCGGAGGTTTGGACTGCAAGTCGGTCGTCGCTCCCCGCAGGGGTAGCGATTCAAACCAAGGCAGGGCGAGCGCAACACCCGCTCCTCTAAGAAAATTTCGCCGTGACGTCGCAGTGTTCATTGGTGGTACCGAAACTGTTTGCTGGATACGATCTGAGACGCGAGGTCGGCAAACGTGGCGTCTCCACCGCTCTCGACCAAACTGTCAATCAATGGTTCGTCCGATGCAATTATGGTACGCCCAAGCGCGTATCCAAGCAACTTTGTCGCGAAGGTCCGCAGTACTTGGTCTTCGCGCTCCTCAAGGGCTGCAAGCAGACCCTCGACGCCGTTTACTTCCGTACCATCGCTAAATTCGGTCGTCGCGTCGATTGGCTGCCCGTTGGAGTACTCACTACGCCACCTACCGATCGCGTCATAGTTTTCAAGTGGGAACCCCAGCGGATCGATCTTTGAATGGCAACTCACGCACGATGGATTGCGGCGATGGGATTCTAGCTGTTGCCTCACGGTTTGTTCCCCAAATTCCTGATCGTCGGAGGGCAGGGAACCCGCATCCGCGGGCGGCGGCGGAGTGGGGGTGCCGAGTATGCGGCGTAGCATCCAGTCGCCGCGTTTGACCGGACTGGTCCGCAGCGGAGCTGATGTCGCCGTCAGTACCGCGCCAAGGCGTACCAGGCCGCCGCGATGATGCTTGTCGACGCCCTCAACCAAAATTGGTTTTCCTGCCGGTAGCGCCGTGCCTTCCAGGCCGTAATGTTCAGCGAGGCGCTCATTCAGAAAGCCGTAGTCAGCCGAAATGATTTCTCGAATCGGCCGGTTGTTGCGAATGACGTGGTCGAAGAACGAGACTGCCTCGTCGTACATCGACGATTTCAATTCGTTATCGAATTCGGGGAAGCGCTTGCTGTCGACGCCGCGATACTGGTCGAAACGGTAAAAGCCCAGCCACTGGCCAAAGAACTCAACCGCTAGGCGTCGAGCTTTGGGCGTCGTGAGCATCCGCCGCAGTTGTGCTGCAACTTCGGCGGGTTCGCTAAGCAGGCCGTCGTCGGCAGCGGTCCGAAGCTTGTCGTCTGGAGCGGACGACCAAAGGAAGTAACTGAGCCGATTTGCAATTTCCGAGTCGGTCAGCAGCTTTGCTTGCGAAGTCTCCGCCGCATTCTCCCAGCGGTACAAGAACGCGGGCGCGACCAAGATGCGCGCAATCAGGGCCCGAATCGCCGAACGATGATCCAACTCGCCGCGCTCCGTCGCTTCTACATAAAATCCGCGCAACGCATCATTCTCGTCAGCCGACAGCGGTCGCCGCCAAGCTCGCGCGGCAAGGCGGAGCGTATCTTCCAGGTGGCCCGGCTGGGCGGCCAATTGCGCATTGACGACACGGTCGTAGTCGAGGCTCAATTCGCTAACGTACTTTTTTGGCTCCGAGGGTATAGCCTCAATTTCAGCGGCGTCGAGATCAGCGATTCCAAGATCACCTAACTCAAGCGTGTATTTGTCGTCAACGAAGTCGAGGATCGCGTCGTGAAACTCAAACGATGCTCTGAGGTCGAGCCAGGCGTTTTCCAGATCGCCTCGCGTCGAGCTGTCAAGCATCTTTTCGACAATAAAGTTGTCGTTGCGGAAGTATTTAACTCTGAAGTGGAAGCGGTCCCGCTCGGGCTGATTGTAAACGTTATTGAAAGGTGCCGGAATCGGGTCGCGGTCGGACGGCGTCGGCTCGCCATGCGACGTTTGTGGCAGATTCGCGGCATATTCAAGCACACTAGACCGCCATGTGTCGAAGCCCGCGCTGGTCGGGTCCGCGAGCAGCGCCCATGTTGGCCGCCCCCTAGATCCTTCCGCGCTGTCTGAAATAACAATTCTCATGACGGCATCGTCCGACCGCTCGACGCCGAGCTCGATATCGACATTAAACTCGAGCCCTCTCGCTCCTGGTGGAGTCGGTACTTCGAAAAATACCGCGGCCTCCCCCTCGGTTGCGAAATCGTTAGGACCGATCGCGCCGCCGTCTGGCCGCTGTCCGAACCCAAGTTTTTCCCCTGCCTCCGGCGGCAGGGCCTCGCGTAGTGACTGCGTCGGGCCACGGCCGCGCTCAGCATCGATAATTCGAACCGTCGCGTCACGCCAAACAACAACCGGTACCGCGGCGGAGCCAGGGTTCATCGGTACGACCGACAGGTAAACGCCGCCGGCACCTTGACCCCGGTCGCGGAGTCCAAACCTTAGGTGCTGTTTTACCTTCGCCGTCAGCGATTCAGAGGTAATGACTAACGCCCGCTCATCGCCGGCCCCGCCCGCGGCTAAATCTCCGGCCGCGAACAACCGCCGAGGCCAATTAATGACGAACTCTTGAATTTCAGTGCAGGCGGATCGCACATCGTCGGGTGAATCGAGGTCCCCAGGGGAGGGCAGCGCTTGCCAGCGAGAAACAACCTCCGACGTTGGGTAGCTCGGGCTGGCCTGTTGCACGACCGTCCACACGTGCTGCGCAAACTGTGGGCTTAAACCTTCGGCTCTCGCCAATTCGTCCAGAGACGCCGAGCCCTTCCCGAGGTCGCCACGGTGTTGATATTGCCATGCGACGAAGAATGCCTGAGCGTACCGTTCGAGGCCGAACGCTCTACCTCCTTCGGCCGCCACGGCCCGAAAGCCATGTTCACGGTATATGTTGTGAATTCGGCTGATCGCCGATAGCTCGAAGCCACTCATACCGGGATCCGCGAAAAACGATAGTGGTCCCGTCCCGATAACGGCATGGTCAGCGACCCGTTTTGCGGCCGCGAAGTAGCGTTCGAGATTCGCCTCTGACATAAACTGGACGCCGCCGTAATTAGTGAATCCCTCGCCGCCCGCGGAATCCGCTGCGACGTCGACGGTGGCGTCAAGATCGAGCCCAGTAAGGTCCTGAATCGTGTATCTATATTCGCTGGAAGTTAGGCGCCTAACGGTGACCGCGCCTGGCTCGCCCGCGTGTTCAGCGATGTAGGCGTTTAGACTGGATCGAACCCATTCGGCCGCATTCTTTCGTTTTGATTCGCTCGGCTGCGAAACACCGGGCGGCGGCATCCGCTTGTCTTCGAGCACTGCCGCAATTTTTTTCCAATGGCGATAGTCATCGGCCAGCGAAATGTCGTTTGTCAGTTTTTCAAGATTGATGCCGCCCGACGAGAGTGCCTTGTTGTGGCATTGAATGCAGTTTTCTTTGAAAAGGCTTGGGGCCGCCGGCGCGATTGCGGGTGCAGCAACTAGCACGCTTCCGGAAGGCACAAGCATCGCAATGAGTACGCCTGCGAACCGTAACGGTCGAGGCCGAGTCGGCACTGAACTACTTCGATCAATCAATCTGGTACACGCCCGATGTGGGCGCTTTCATTCTAGTGTCCTGTCTCTAAAGTTCGATTACAAAAGCGGGCGAGGGAAGCGAAGATTTGGTCGGCGGTTTTGGACCAGACGAACGGCTTGGAGTCGGCGTTGCTGAGTTGGATGTAATCCTCGATGGCGCGTTCCAACTCCGCTGTGCTGCGATGTACGCTGCGGCGAATCTGCTTCTGGGTCAGAGTGGCGAACCAACGCTCGACAAGGTTGATCCAAGACGCGCTGGTCGGCGTGAAGTGCAGATGGTAGCGCGGCCGTTTGGCCAGCCAACGCTGAATAATCTGGGTCTTGTGGGTTCCGTAGTTGTCGAGGATCAAGTGGATCTCGAGCGAGTCGGGGACCGCCTGGTCGATGGTGTCGAGAAACTTGCGAAACTCGACCGCGCGATGACGGCGATGACACTCGCCGATCACATGGCCGGTCTTGACATCCAACGCGGCAAACAGCGAGGTCGTCCCGTGGCGCTTGTAGTCGTGCGTGCGGCGCTCGATTTGTCCGGGACGCAGCGGCAGCAGCGGCTGCGTGCGGTCCAGGGCTTGGATCTGAGACTTCTCGTCAACCGACAGCACCAACGCCCGCTGGGGCGGGTTGAGATACAGACCGACGATGTCGCGCACCTTCTCGACGAACAACGGATCTTGCGAGAGCTTGAAAGTTTCGCTGCGATGGGGTTGCAGCGCGAAGGCCTTCCAGATGCGCTGCACGCTGGAGTGACTCAAGCCACAGGTCTTGGCCATCGAGCGTGTTGACCAATGCGTGGCGTCGGGGGGCGTCGATTCCAGAGTGAGCGTGATGACGCGTTCGACCTCGTCATCGCTGACGCGCCGCGGCGTGCCGGGACGCGGTTCGTCGAGCAGCCCGTCGAGGCCTTTGTCGAGGAAGCGCTGGCGCCATTTGCCAACGGTACGGCGGGCCCAGCCGAGTTGGGCGGCGACGACGGTATTGTTGAGTCCGTCGGCGGCGAGCAGAATGGCCCTGGCGCGTTGGGCAAGAGCCTGCGCGGACTTGCGCCGTCGCGCCCAACTTTGCAGGCTCTCGCGCTCGGCCGGGTTGAGCTTGAGCGGTTTCAATTGAGGACCAGTTGTCGTCGTCTTCCCCATATAGACATGGCGACAACAACCTGTTTAATGTTACGCGAACTTTAGATACAGGACACTAGGCTGTCGTTCCGAGGTATGTAAATAGGGAAAATGTCCGCCACGGAATCGAAATACCCCTTGACGACGACCCAAGCTCGGCGCTATCGTGCGGCCATGACACGCAAACAGTTCCTCGCGACTCCCCTGATGGCCACGGCGGCCTCTGCAGCTGCACCGGTTGCTTCCGACTACAAACCCAAGCGCATTAACCGTGCTGTTGAGCTGCTTGCCGACGGCCAGCCGATCTACTATACCGGCGGTCGCGGCGGCTACGAAGAAGGCGTAAAAACGGCCGGAACGTATGCCGACTACATCAACTACGAGATGGAGCACGGTGCTCTCGACTTCACCGCGTTGCGCGGTTTCATGAAGGGCTTGGCTGACAGCGGCCCGACACGCAGTGGGCATCGCACACCGGCCGTGATCGCGACCCTACCCGTGCTCGGCATCGACGAAATGCACATGCGGGCAAACTTCTGGGTCGTGCAACAGGCGCTTCTTTGCGGCATCCACGGAATTTTACTCTGCCATGCCCGTGAGCCGGAGGCGATCAAGTGGATGGTTCGCGCGGCCCGCTATCCCGACGCCAAACCGGTGGTGGCCGAGCTTGGCGAAGGACTACTCGGAAATGGCAGCCAAGGTTATGCGTCAGAGATTTGGGGCATCTCGAGAGACGAATACCGGAAAAGAGCCGATCCATGGCCGCTCAACCCCAACGGTGAATTTCTGCTCGGGCTCAAGATCGAAGATCGTCACGCATTAGTGAACGCCGAAAAGTCGGCGGCCGTACCAGGAATCGGGTTCGCCGAGTGGGGGCCGGGCGACATGGGTCTCTCCCTCGATCTGCCTGACGGCCACGTCGGTAACGCCCAGTTGCATCCGAAAATGCGCGAAGCGAGAGCGACCGTTCTTAACGCCTGTAAGAAGGCCAATATCGCGTTCTTGAACACAGTGCGTGAGAACGACGTCACCGAGATGATCGACGAAGGTGTCAAAATCGGCGCCGGCGCTTCACTCGCGACGGCGGAGAAGGGAAGGCGGTACACCAAGCGCGAAATGCCTTGGTAGTGATCCGATCCGCGGCCTACGCGTTTGTATTCCTATTTCTGTTCAATCTAGGCTGCGGCCGTAAGAGCGACATTCTTGAACTCCGGCTCGCCCACGTGGCTTCGCCAGGGTCGCTCGTCGCCATATCCGCCGAGGAGTTCGTCAGTCGGGCGAACGAGAGCCTAGCGGGACGTGCCGAAATAAAAATATTCGGCTCAAGTCAGCTAGGCGATGACGAAACGCTTCTGATCAAGTTGAAACTAGGCACTGTGGATTTCTCGGTACCCTCGACGATCATGTCGTCAGCGGTGGAATCCTTCGGCTTGTTCGAGATGCCCTATCTCGTCAAAGACCGCGCCCACATGCGCCGGATTGAGCAAGAGATCATCAAGCCCCGTCTTGCGGTCGACGCGCAAAAACGAGGTTTCAAGCTTCTTGCCGTTTGGGAGAACGGCTTTCGTCACATCACCAACAGCAAGCGGCCAATCGAGGCTCCCGCGGATCTCGCCGGCATCAAACTGCGCACTCCACGCGGTCACTGGCGCGTGCGGCTGTTTCAAAGCTACGGAGCCAATCCAACACCGATGTCGCTGTCGGAAACTTTCATGGCACTGCAGACGGGTGTGATTGATGGCCAAGAGAATCCGCTAAACCAAATTACTAGTCAAAAATTTTACGAAGTGCAGGAGTACTTAAGCCTGACTGGCCACGTCTACGCGCCCGCCTATTTGCTCGCCGGAATCGATCGCTGGAATGCCCTCCCAGCGGAAATACGCCAGACGCTAGAGACGACCGCGCAAGAAGTCCAATCATTCGTCTACAAGCGGGCCGTCGAGCTTGAGACGAACCAACTGACCGAGCTCCAAGCATCAGGCATCAAGGTGAATCGTGCGAACCGCGACCAATTCGTATTGGCCAGTAAACCGATTTTCCAGCAGTTTGGCGCCGAAGTCCCCGGCGGAAAAGAAATGATAGAGAGGGCGCTTGCTTCGGCTTCGAACTAGCCTGAAACTTATACTCTTCCCAACGAACGAAACAGGAATCCGCCGGTCGGGGACTGGCACATGAGATTCCGAATACTCTACACCGTCACAAACCCTCGTGTTGCCTGTCCCCATCCCATGAATCTGATCCCACTTCGTAACGCGATTCAACGCTTTCTTGAGGGCGTCGTTATTGCGACCGTCGTCGCGCTCTCGTGTCTAGTCGTCGTCGCCGTCATCTTTCGCAAGATCGGCTACTCACTCGTCTGGTACGACGAAGTCGCCGCCATCCTGCTGGCTTGGCTGACGTTCTACGGCGCCGCCTTGGCCGCAATTCACCACGCGCACATCGGTTTTCCCAAGTTAGTCGAAAAGTGTCGCGGACGATCCCGTCGCGCCTTATTCCTCGCGAGCAAATGCCTTGTTGTCGGCTTCTTCGCACTAGCCGCCTGGATGGGCGTAGAGATGATGGCCGTGCTTGGCGGTACCTACCTGGTAAGTCTTCCATGGCTGCCGGCGCGCATTGTCTACTCGGCGATTCCAATCGGTTCCGCCCTATTCGTAATTGTTGAAATCTTGTCGTTGCAGCAGCAAGCACGGGGTGAGCAGCCATGACGCTCGCCGCCATTATTCTCGCTCTCATTGCGCTGATCCTAATCGACGTCCCCATTGCGGTCGCGCTGGGATTAGTCGCCGTCGGGGGGATGATTTTTGAAACCGGCCTCCGTGATTTGCCGAACATACCGCTAACGCTTCACGACGGCTCGACGAAGTTTTCGCTGATCGCGATTCCGTTGTTCATTCTCGCCGGAGCGGTGATGAACGCGACTGGTATTTCACGCCGCTTGATCGCCCTCACTTCAGCGCTGATAGGCTTCGTGCGCGGCGGGCTGGCAATGGTGACCATCGGCGCCTCGCTGTTTTTCGCTGAAATTTCAGGCTCGGCCGTAGCGGATGTCGCGGCTCTCGGATCGATCCTGATCCCTGCGATGAAGCGATCTGGGTATTCATCCGATTTCGCGGCCGCCGTTACCTCTTCGGCCTCAACGCTGGCAGTGATTATTCCGCCCTCAATTCCGATGATCCTTTACGCCGTGATGGCTGGAGCCTCGGTTGTGGAGCTTTTCGTAGCGGGAATCATTCCCGGTATTGTCGGCGCCGGCCTAATGATGCTCGTCGCGCATCGCATCGCAGTCAAACGCGGGTATCCCGTCGAGCAGGAATTCTTGTGGAGCCGTCTGAAGACCAGCTTCCGAGACGCCGCTTGGGCCTTGTTATTGCCCGTGATAATTCTCGGGGGCATTTTTTCCGGCTGGGTCACTGCGACCGAGGGTGCTGGGCTGGCTGTCGTTGCGGCCATCGCAATTGGCGGGCTCGTCTATCGCGAGTTAGATTTCAAGTCCATGCGGCAGGCCGTCCTCGACGGAGGGATTCAGACTGCGGTCGTAATGCTGCTCGTAGCGACGTCGGCACTTCTCGGCGAGCATCTGACCGCGATGCAAGTTCCCCAATCCGTCGCGGAATCCCTGTTGGGGCTTACTACCAACCGTTGGGCGATTCTTGCGTTGTTGAATGTCTTTTTTCTCGTCATCGGGTTATTTCTACATTCGTCGGCGGCGATCATTCTGGTCGTACCAATCGTCATGCCGCTCGTTCACGCCGCCGGCATCGATCCTGTCCACTTCGGTTTAGTTGTGACACTCAATCTCGGTATCGGCCAGCAGACTCCCCCGGTCGCGAGCGTTCTGGTAACGGCCTGCTCCATCGCCAAGGCAGATATCTGGGACGTCAGTCGCATCAACGTCGCCTTCGTCGGCGTGCTCGCGCTAGTGCTGCTAATGGTGACGTACCTGCCGGCGATTCCACTCAGCTTGGTGGAATTCTTTTACCGCTAGAGCATTTCCACGATCTACCTAGACCCCGTTGCACCCAGTCTCGCGGCGATTTGTAGTTTGTGGCGCGCGCCTCCGGCGGGCAGCGTCGACCTCCAGGTCGACGTTCGTTCCGACCCAGCACTCGCGGCCCCAGCTTATGGACCGGAAGTAGAATGCGCTTGCACTCCCCAGCGACCGTCGCGCACCGTCGCGAGAAAGACCGCGTCGTAGGTAGAAAGCGCTTCACCGTCTTCGTTCATCACGCTGTAGCGAACGTCAAGATTCGCCCCAGTCGGCCCATTTTGGCGGACTTCCATCGAATCAACTCTCGTTTCAGGCCAGGTTCGCAGCCGCCCCGGCTCGGGTCCGGCAAGGAACCCGGCGCGTGTCTCCCAGAACGCGTATCCCGACGAGCTCAGACGAACCTGGGGAAAGTGCAGCGTATCGGCCCAGCGTTCGGGATCGAGCGCATTGAACGCATCGAAGTATGCCATCACCGCGGCCTCCGCCTCGGCTCGAATGTCAGGGGCAGTCTGCTCGCCTTGCACGAAACCAGTGCCGAAACGCGCCTGAATGCCCCATGCATCTGCCTGCCGGGTAACGATGTACGTCACCTGCTGAGTGGCGAGTCGTTCGCCACCCGCGCGATATCGGCTGTATTGCCCGGCAACGTGTATCTTGTCGCGTGAAACGTGAAGCACCCGGCGGTTGTTCCACTGACTGCGGTGCCACCCGGCCGCCTTGACACGTTCGAAGACCCCGTGGCTTGCCTGAATGTAGTCCACCGGAGTCGGCGACAGGCCGAAGTTGCCGGCCGAAGGTCGCATGTGAGGGTAGTGCAGTGACTGCGAAAAACTTTCGACTGACGCGGTGTTCCACGTTTCTTGAAAGCGGTCGAGCGCGGCCAGTCCGATCTTGCTCAGACGCTCGGATTCGACCGCTCGCACCGCCTCGGCAAGAGCGTCCGCGCTGACAGTGGGGGGCGCTGTCGGAGCGCAACCACCCAGCGCTAGTGAGAACGCCGTGATGCAAGTCAAAAGTGCCTGCCTCAGATGAAGCTGACCGAATTTCGATATCGAGGGCCGCCAGTGTTTCATGCAACTCCTAACGTCAATTGTGGCATTGCTTACAAGCCAACTCTTGAGCCATTACAAGATGTTTGTCGGTCGTCGATCCATGGGCGTTATGACAGCGCCCACAGCTTTCGAGCATATGCGGCTCATGGCCGTGCACTTTCGCGAATGCATCTTTCACGTGGCAACCAAAACAATCTCCTGAAAATCGAAAGCGCCCTCGGCGGCTCAAAGAGTGGCAGCTCTCGCACTCGACCGCCGCTGCTGGATGCGATACAAATTTCTCGAACCCAGCAGGGGCCGACGCACCGACGAAAATTCGCGCCGTCTGTTCGCCGCCGGCCCATTTCAGGCTGACTTCATGGCTGCCTGGCGTAGCGTCGATCGTCGCGTGAAATACGTTGGGGAACGGTTCTTCTGATTCGATCGCGGCGCCATCGAGCAGCAGCGTCCCCGAGGGCGCGGTAGCAACGATATCGATTGCACCGTCACGAAACCAAGCGTTGTTGGCCGGCCGCATGATCTTGCCTACCGGTTCAGCCGGAATCAACGGCAGCGCGAAAATGAGCGCTGCGACCAGCGCCTTAAACATGAATGCGGCAGATCGCTCCGGCGTACTTGCTTTTGTTGTCCTGATGACCCGGCGCGATTCCAGCGTCGCAGTAGTACAAATTGCCGTTCCACCAAGTCATGCCATGCGGATCAGGGTCGCTGCTGTCGAGCTGGATTGCTTCGATTACGCGTCCGGTCTTGATGTCGAATCGCAGTATCCGGTAGTCGTTCGAGTACATGCACCAGATGAACTCGCCGTCCCAACCCAGGCCGTGGGCCCGCGATAGTGGCGAGTCAAAGTCGTGGAAAACGTTGACGTCGGCGTCGGTCTTCAAGATCTTATTGGGATTGAACTGCGTCACCCACAAGAAATCCTTGGCCCAAAGAAGGCCGTGGAGCCCGCCACCGCTCGGTGTCTGAAAGTTTTGGATGTGTTTGCCTGTCTTGGCGTCGAGCTTGACGATGCGTCCGCCCTTGACGACATCATGAGGACGCCGCGGCCGCAGCTTGCCGGGGCCGTTCGCACCCATAAAAACTAGGCCATTTCCGGCGGCTATTCCGCTGGTGTTCGATGACTGCGTTTCATAGGCAACCAGCGACTTGCCGGTTTCCCAGTCCAGCAGATGGGCGCGGTCACTAATCTGCTCGCCGACCCAAAGGCCGTCTTCCGTGGCTTCAAGTCCATTGGGGTGCCCCTCCGGCGATTGGTATAGAATCTCAACCTTGCGGCGCCGTCGGATCGGATAATTGTTCCCATCGATGGGAGCGGCAAATGACGTGCCCGCCGTCATCCCGGCCGCGCCAAGCGCCAAAGAAAAAGTTCGTCGTGTCATAGTGGACCTCCCGTATATCCCCAGTCGCGAATCCGCACCAATGAGCGGTCGATGTCCGCGATTTTCGAGACGCCCGACATCCCCATATCAAGCGCCAACTCGGTCTTGAGTAGTTGCAAAACGCGGGCCACGCCTTCGTGCCCGAAACAAGTCAGCCCCCAAAGGTAGGGCCGCGCAACGCCGACGGCGGTCGCTCCGAGCGCCAGCGCTTTCAAGATGTCGGTTCCGCGCCGAAATCCACCGTCGACCAGCACGGGTATTTTCCCGGCGGCGGCCTCGACGCATTCGGGCAGCGCTTCGATGGACGAGCCTGTGTGGTCGAGCTGTCGCGCGCCGTGATTCGAGACGACCACAGTGTCGACGCCAACCTCAACAGCCTTTTCAACGTCTTCGCCGATCATCAGTCCCTTCAGCATTATCTTAAGGTCTGTTTCGTCGCGAAGCTGCTTGACGGTTTCCCAAGTCGGCGTCGGGAACGGGCGGCTGGGGTACACGCCGGTGATCCAAGTGCTATCGCCCTCCTGATAGATCAGGTTGCCGGCGCTGTCGCGGGGGATCCGGTCGAGATTGCACCAGGTCCGCACAAGGCCATTGTGAATCGAGCGCTCACGGTGCGACACCAGCATGTTGTCGACTGTGAAACAGATGCCGCTACAGTCGGTGTCCTCAAGCTGCTCGACGAAATCGAGCATCATGCTAGTGTAGTGCGCCATAAATAATGTAACTTATAGTATCTTCGTGTCGCCTTTACTAGTAGAAGGCACACGGATGCGAAGAGCAGAGCCAGTCCCATTGACGCAGGAGCAGCGTAGGCAGTTGGAGCGCTACGCGAACGGTCGTCGGGTCGCTGTTCGTCTGGCGTTGCGAGCCAGGATCATCGTGCTCGCCGCCGACGGTCTTGAGAACAAACGGATTGCCGCGCAGCTGTCGGTCTCGCGTCAGTTGGTGGCGCGCTGGCGAAGCCGTTTTCTTGAATCCGGCGTCGCCGGCATCGAAAAGGACGCCCCGCGGCCCGGCCGTAAGCCCGCCATCTGCTCCCCAACAGTGCAACAGATCATCCACAAGACGACCCGCGAAACGCCAGCCAACGCCACCCATTGGAGCCGCCGCACGATGGCCGCCGCGGTCGGCGTCAGCGCCTCCACCGTGGGTCGCATTTGGCGCGCCCACGGCCTCAAGCCGCATCGCGTCAAGACCTTCAAACTCAGCAACGACCCGCGCTTCGCCGAAAAACTCGACGACATCATCGGACTTTATCTCAACCCGCCCGAGCATGCCCTCGTTCTTTGCCTCGACGAGAAGTCACAGATTCAAGCCCTCGACCGCACCCAGCCCGGCCTGCCCCTGAAAAAGGGACGCGGCCGGACCATGACCCACGACTACAAACGCAACGGCACAACCACCTTGTTCGCCGCGCTCAACACGCTCGACGGCTCGGTGATCGGAACCTGCATGCCCAAGCACCGCCACCAAGAATGGCTGCGCTTCTTGCGCTTGCTTGAAAACCAGACCCCCAAGGACAAGCAGATCCATTTGATCGTGGACAACTATGCCACTCACAAACACGCCACGGTGAAACGCTGGCTGCAGCGCAATAAACGCTTCCACGTCCATTTCACGCCCACCTCAGCGTCGTGGCTGAACATGGTGGAGAGGTTCTTCCGAGACCTCACCGATAAGCGCATCCGCCACGGTGTCTTTCGTAGCGTCGGCGAACTCACCACCGCCATCGAAGACTACATCGCTCGACACAATCAGCAGCCCAAGCCCTTCATCTGGACTGCTACCGCTTCCGACACCCTTGAGAAGGTCAAGCGCGGCAAAGCCGCTCTTCTTAAGGTTCAATCTGATTGACGCACTACACTAGTCGTTTGAAACTGCCCGCCGGTTGTGTACCGCCACCAGAATTTTGGCCCGTCGCCGGTGGCAAGGTAATCGTCGACGCCGCCGTTTGTCACGTACATGGCGTTGGCAGCCGCTGCTCCGCGCGCGGTCTCCTCCTCGCCATTCTGGAGGAAGCAGTTCTTGCCGCCCGCCGGACAAACAAAGATCGGGAAGTCCAGCTTCTTGCCCAAGAATTCCGTCGACAAGTCGATGTTATGAACGTCCGTCAGGAATCGAGGACGCAGGATAACCCGATTGAACGCAAGTCGTGCTTCCTTGAGCGAAACTTCGTCCTTGCCGCCCTCAGCCATGTAGTCGAAAGCGACCGGGTCGAGTAACGATTTAGCCAACTCGCGGAAGTCGAAGACGTTAGCGAGCTTCTTCGAGTCGGTCAGAAGCGGCTTGTCGGCCGCGACCAACAGCGGCGAAGTCAGGAACAATCCCGCCAGTTGTTCGAACACTTGACGTCGGTTCACAGTTCGAGACATACCGATTGCGAAGCTATCACCCAATGCAACCGATTGTCAATGTGGCCACGGGCGGCTACGGGCCGCTTATGCCGTAGCCCGCACAGTGCGAAACTGAATGCCGAAGAACCCCTGCCGCGACATAGAACCCGGCATACATGGAGAACCCAAAATGTCCGCCATTGCAACCGACAGGATCGAATTTCCTGGATCACAGGGAACCGCGCTCGCCGCCCGCTTTGATCAGGCACTGACCGGAGCGGGTACAACCGCGCTATTTGCCCATTGTTTCACCTGTTCCAAGGACATTGCGGCGGCATCGCGCATTTCGAAAGGTCTTGCGGCGCGCGGTATCAGCGTCCTGCGATTCGACTTTACCGGACTCGGCCACAGCGAAGGTGAGTTTTCAAATACGAATTTTTCTTCGAACGTCGAAGATCTAGTGAGCGCCGCGGCCTGGCTGCGCGAAAATCATCAGGCGCCGGCCCTGCTGGTCGGTCATAGCCTCGGCGGCGCCGCGGTGCTCGCGGCGGCTGAGAATATTCCAGAGACGCGAGCGGTTGCGACGATCGGGGCACCGGCCGACCCCGGTCACGTCGCCGACTTATTTGCGGACAAGAGCGCAGAGATCACCAGGGACGGAGAAGCCGAGGTTCAGCTCGCCGGCCGGCCGTTTCGAATTCGCAAGCAGTTTCTCGACGACATCGCGGAGCAGAGCCTCACCAGCCGGATTCAAAACATGCACAAGGCGCTGCTCGTGATGCACGCCGTCACAGATCAGACGGTGGGTATTGACAACGCGGCACAAATATTTCAAGCAGCCAAACACCCTAAGAGCTTCGTCTCGCTGGATCGCGCGGATCACCTGCTGACCCGTCCGGAGGATTCGGAATACGTCGCTGACGTACTGGTGGCGTGGTGCGCAAAGTACGTTGATGCGAATCCACAGCAGACAACGCAACCAACGGACGGTCGAGTTGTCGTAGAAGAAACCGGGGCGGGGAAGTTTCTCAATCAAGTTCGGGTGGGGAGCCATGAACTCGCCGCCGATGAGCCTGTTGGGTTCGGTGGGCTCGACGCGGGCCCTTCCCCCTACGACTACCTACTGGCCGGACTCGGCGCCTGTACGTCGATGACGCTTCGAATGTATGCCGACCGCAAGGGTCTGCCACTAGAGAATGTTTCGGTGAGCCTTCGTCATGAAAAGATACATGCCGAGGATTGCGCCGATTGCGAGACAAGCGAGGGCCGGATCGACCACATTGACCGCGAAATTAAGATCGTGGGAAATCTGACCGAACCGCAACGAACCCGGCTGCTAGAGATTGCTGATCGCTGCCCAGTGCACCGGACGCTGCATTCGGAAGTTCACATCGAAACCCGCGCGGCTGACTAGAGCATTTTCGGGAACGGCATTAACCGCTTGCCCCAGCACCAAGCCCGAGAAAATCGGTGGCGCGACTGTAAAGGAGTGCGGTGGCGAAGCAGCTTTCTGGACTACGCTGACTTTGGACCTGCTGATCATTCCTCCACCGGACCCAACTCAACTTTCCCAGCTAACCCTTCGCCACCGCACTCCCTGACAGCCGTGCCTCCGATTGTGGACAGAGGACTCTAGTGTAGTGCGCCATAAATAATGTAACTTATAGTATCTTCGTGTCGCCTTTACTAGTAGAAGGCACACGGATGCGAAGAGCAGAGCCAGTCCCATTGACGCAGGAGCAGCGTAGGCAGTTGGAGCGCTACGCGAACGGTCGTCGGGTCGCTGTTCGTCTGGCGTTGCGAGCCAGGATCATCGTGCTCGCCGCCGACGGTCTTGAGAACAAACGGATTGCCGCGCAGCTGTCGGTCTCGCGTCAGTTGGTGGCGCGCTGGCGAAGCCGTTTTCTTGAATCCGGCGTCGCCGGCATCGAAAAGGACGCCCCGCGGCCCGGCCGTAAGCCCGCCATCTGCTCCCCAACAGTGCAACAGATCATCCACAAGACGACCCGCGAAACGCCAGCCAACGCCACCCATTGGAGCCGCCGCACGATGGCCGCCGCGGTCGGCGTCAGCGCCTCCACCGTGGGTCGCATTTGGCGCGCCCACGGCCTCAAGCCGCATCGCGTCAAGACCTTCAAACTCAGCAACGACCCGCGCTTCGCCGAAAAACTCGACGACATCATCGGACTTTATCTCAACCCGCCCGAGCATGCCCTCGTTCTTTGCCTCGACGAGAAGTCACAGATTCAAGCCCTCGACCGCACCCAGCCCGGCCTGCCCCTGAAAAAGGGACGCGGCCGGACCATGACCCACGACTACAAACGCAACGGCACAACCACCTTGTTCGCCGCGCTCAACACGCTCGACGGCTCGGTGATCGGAACCTGCATGCCCAAGCACCGCCACCAAGAATGGCTGCGCTTCTTGCGCTTGCTTGAAAACCAGACCCCCAAGGACAAGCAGATCCATTTGATCGTGGACAACTATGCCACTCACAAACACGCCACGGTGAAACGCTGGCTGCAGCGCAATAAACGCTTCCACGTCCATTTCACGCCCACCTCAGCGTCGTGGCTGAACATGGTGGAGAGGTTCTTCCGAGACCTCACCGATAAGCGCATCCGCCACGGTGTCTTTCGTAGCGTCGGCGAACTCACCACCGCCATCGAAGACTACATCGCTCGACACAATCAGCAGCCCAAGCCCTTCATCTGGACTGCTACCGCTTCCGACACCCTTGAGAAGGTCAAGCGCGGCAAAGCCGCTCTTCTTAAGGTTCAATCTGATTGACGCACTACACTAGTCTCCAGAATCTGCCAGCCTCACCGATTTTCGTTCAAGATCGGTCTATGACATCAATGAATATGCTCTAGCGCAGGGCGCAACCCTGCGATTCGAAGTCGACGGGGCAGCGGCTCGCCCGCAATCCGCGCTAGCTTTCGAGGATCACCGGTACGATCAAGGGCCGACTCTGCCGGGAAGTCTTCTTGGCCAGGTAGCGCCGTAAATCGTCGCGGACCTTTTCTTCCATCACTCCCCAGTCGCTGCGTTCCTCCGCCGAGCTGGCGTTTACCGTCGCGACAATGATGTCGCTCGCGCCAGCGAGGAGAGTTTCGGTTTCCTCCGAAACCACGAAGCCACGCGAAATAATCTCAGGCGAGCTGTCGGCCTTTCCTGTGCTCTGATTGATACTGACGACCGGCACCAGCACTCCAAATTCCGAGAGATTCTGGCGGTCGCGAATCACGAACTCTTCGACAATTTCGTCGCCCGTGCCCACATCGATGAATACGCGGCCTACCGGAACCTTTTCGGGGAGCTTGCGCGCGCCCAACTCGTCGAATTGCAGCACGTCTCCGCTCTCGAGGATGAAGGTCTGGTCTAACTCACTTCCAAGAACCAGTTCCGCTAGGCGGGCGTGCTGGGAGAGTTGCCGGAATTCGCCATGGACAGGTACGAAATACTGCGGTCTAACGAGATTAAGGATCAGCTTCAGCTCTTCTCGCGACGCATGGCCCGAGACGTGAACGCCGGGGTGCTCATCGCCGTAGAGAACGTCCGCTCCCCGCCGGTAGAGGTGGTCGATCAGCCGAAAGATCGGCTTTTCATTGCCTGGGATCATCTTGGCGCTAAATACGACCGTGTCACCGTCTTCGATCACCGCGTGTCGATGTTTCCCGACTGCCGCTCGTGAGAGCGACGAGAGCGGCTCGCCCTGACTGCCGGCAATAATCATGGTCTGCTGCGAACGAGGCAGGTTTGTAAGTTCTTGCGGCCTCAGCATCGTTCCCGGCGGCAGCCGCAGCAAGCCGAGATCAGCGGCCAGCTCCGATGCTGTCGCCAGGCTGCGACCGACCAACGCAACTTTTCTGCCGTGGTCGACTGAATGGTCAATAATCTGTTGCACTCGATGCGTTGCTGACGAAAAACAGGTGAAATACAGCGCTTCTTCCGCGCGCATGAAAATGTCCGCAAATGCCGGGCCAACGGTTCGCTCCGAAGCTGTGAAGCCTCGACGATTTACGTTTGTGGAATCTGACAAAAGCAAAAGCACGCCACGTTTTCCGTACTCAGAAAGCGTCGTGAGATCCATCACCCCACCGTCGATCGGAGTTTGATCGATCTTGAAGTCGGCGGTATGAATTACGTAGCCGGCCGGGGTCTCAATCGCTAGCGCAACGCAGTTTACCGTGCTGTGCGTAACGTGGACGAACTCAATCTTGAAACAGCCGACTGTGACCGTTTCTCCGGCCTTGACGGTCGTCGTGCGGGGCTTGTCGGCGAGTTTGTATTCCTTGAGCCGCCGATTTACTAGCGCCAGCGTGAATGCTGTTGCAAAGATCGGAATGTCGATCTGCGAAAGGACGTAACGGACTGCTCCGATATGGTCTTCGTGGCCATGGGTGAGGATCAGGGCACGAACGCGCTCGCGGTTGTCGAGCAGATACGTCAGGTCGGGGACAATTACGTCGACCCCCATTTGCTCTACACCCGGGAACAGGATGCCCGCGTCAACAACGATGATGTCGTCACCGGACTCGAGCGCCAGCATATTCATGCCAAACTCGCCAAGTCCGCCGAGTGGAATAACTCTTAGTTCGCCCGCCAACTTTTATTCTCACCTATTGGGCGTCAGCCGATACGGTTATTTAGCCAGATTGCCGATAGCTGTGGCGGAGGATAAGCCCGTGGACGATCGTCGACAAATCTCTCGTGAGCGCCCCAGGTTTCCAGTGCAGCTTGCCTTGACGCTGCGGGACTTCGATCGAGACGTGGCTGGACGCCTGCTCGACGTCAGCGAGTCCGGCGTCGGCATCGAAACTTACGTCGAACTTCCCGCCGGCGCCCGGGTTAGCTTTCGCGCAGCACTGACCGATGGTGACATCGATCTCTGCTTCGATTGCAGCGCCCAGGTGCGCCATTGCCGGCGGCTCGACAGCGGGCTGTTCCGGGCCGGGCTAGAGCTTGCGAATGTTTGTTGGTCGCGCAAGGGCGGCGCGCTCACGCTCATCGAAGCCTAGCTCTACGAGTGCAAACTCGATTACTTTATTGTCGCGATTTCAACCGTGTTGCTTCGCCGACCGTCCGGGTAGTTTAGCGTGACGAACGTCCGATTGTTTGTCGCCACGTTTACCGGCACAATCACGTTGATCTGGAATAATCCAACGAACCCCGGCGTCAGACCCGCAAAAAGTGGAATCACCTTTGCTGGAAAACTAAATCCGAACTGGACCTCGGGCTGCTCAATCGCTGTTGCCAGCGGCCCAGCCGGAGCGCCGTTTCCGGTAGGAGCTGAAGGGCTAACGGCTCCCAATCCGGTTGCGAAAATCTCAAGTACGTCACCGGGACGGGCGGGCGCCGCCGCAATTCCCACTGATTGTCCGAGCGCGGTCGGCAGGGGGAAGTTTCCTTGACTGGCGTTTCGAATCGCGCCGTACTGAGCAATATTCAAACGGAAAATCCCGGGAGACTTGCCTTCCACGGGGACCAGCGCCTGGTTGCCTGCTTGACCGTCACGAAAAACTTGGACTAACTTATTCCCCAGCCCGACCTCCCACGGCACCTGGAAGTTCAACTGTCCAAAGGATTCGAAGAACAAGGGAGAATCGATGCCGTCAACGACAACCCGCGTACCGTTGAAATCTGTTGGCAGCGGGAGCGCACCCGCAAGCGCAAACTGATTGGCGACGTGGATTCCAAATATCGATGTAATCAGACCCGGAGTCAACGGCCGGTTATTCGCAAAAGTCGCGCCATTCACGACGCCGCGGAAGGAGATAATTGGGCCGGCCACCGGTTGAACGATCAGCTCGACCTCTATCGTGATTGCATTCGGCGCGTTTGACTCAAGTGTGAGGCGCCCAGTGTATCGGCCGGCCGCCAATCCCTCGATCGCGGAGCTCACTCGAAATAGGTTGTTGCCGGCGTCCTCGGTCGTCAACCAGCCGCCACCGTTATCAGTAGTCGCCGTAAGTGCTGTGATTGCCAACGCGCCGGCGCCGCGGTTGTTGAAGGCCACAAATTGGTCGCCCACGGCCAGGCCCTCAGCGGTCGTAAATCGCAAGCGGTTCGCACTTGGGGCGGCAATCGGGCCATCCGTGACGTGCATTGTAATCGGCACGTCTCCGTTGTCGCTTTCGACCGATGAGCCCAAAATCAAAAGGGTTCCGTTCTGATCACCCACTGGTAGGCCTGCCTGGTAAGTCGCCGTAACCTTGTGGGCATGAAAGTCGCTGCGAAATGACCCCAACCCAGAGGAAGTCACGCGCACAAATGGGACGTCCGCGCTAAATGCAGGAGCGGCGCCTGGCGCGGTCTGAAACTCCACGAAATCGCTATTGTTGATTTCCGGACGCACATACAAATCAATGCGGTCCGGCACGTTGCCCCCGACAAAGATCTTGATCGGTACAGTCTGCGGAGCATTGGCGGCGCCGGGATCGGAAACGATGACTTCGCCCTCATAAGTGCCGGCGGCGAGGCCCGCGGTTGTGAACATCACTCGTACCTGACGGCAGGACTGCTGGAAATCAAATATACAACCCAACGGGCCCCCGAT
The DNA here is from genome assembly GCA_965247305.1 of Bryobacterales bacterium. GTDB lineage: Bacteria > Acidobacteriota > Terriglobia > Bryobacterales > UBA6623 > CATQHP01. Next base: position 3,253,767 of record OZ252030.1, read on the forward strand.
CGTCGGGGACAACCAAGGTGAAAATCCGCCGCTGACAGTTGGGCTTAGCGTCCCGTCGCCGTCATTGGTGACTTCGAAAATAAGTCCACTCGGACCATTAGTGCCCGTGCTGACCCAAATGGGATTTTTGAGCTCGTCCGGAACGATAACCCTCATCACGGGCACCGCCCAGGCGGATTGAACAAAAACGACCAAGGCGAAGCACAGCTGCTTTACGCGATTTCTCATAGAAATTTCCAGACTCGGTGGGAGGACCTTAGACAGGCACGGACGGGCGACAACTTCCATTCTACTCGCAGTGCTCCGAGAGCGTAGTGATTTTTCGTAGGTGTGTTTCGGGAACTCTGATTTCGTTGCTTCAGCCGGTATCAATCTCCATTCGAAGCAGCGCTGCCCCGAACGTTTTGCCTTGCGCGTCGGTCCTTAGTGAAACTGTTCCGCCGCCACCGAGCGATTCATGAAGTAAGAAATTCAGCGCTCCGAGGTTTGGCATTTCGTAGCGTTCGACGCGACCTTTGCAGATTCCGGAGAAGTGCTCTTTGACGCGCTCGGCCGTAACCTCGCGTACCAGCAGTGAGTAGTGCTCCGGGTTCTTTGCGATCAGGCCAATATTGACGCTGTCTCCCTTATCGCCCGACCGAACGTGGGCGATATCGAGCAGTCTCGCCTTCATACGCAAATTGTAACGAAACGCTGCCGCGGCGTCGAATTTAAGCCGATGTGTCGAACAGGGACGTGATGCAAAATCGGCCGGAGTTCGTTGTTCTAGAAGGTGGCGCCGCGCCGATATCAACCGTTCAAACTGAACGGTTAAGGAGCATCGTCGAACTGCTACGGACGCTTTCAGATGAGGAATCTGAGAACCTCTGTTTGCTGCTCGAGACCCTCGCCGCCGACGGATATCTACGCCGCACCAGACCTTTCGACGTGGGGCCCATCAAGATCATGGCCGAGGTAATCAGCGGCTGGGATCAAGATGGAGTCTACGAGTTTGCCCGCGCCTGGGTTAGCACTCTGGTAGCTCGAGAAGACGGATTTAGTTGGGATCGTTGTACCACTGAGGAGAAGCTGCTTCACCACCGCCGCATCGACGACGAGCTGCTGAAGCGTGGACTTGCCGACAGCGTTGGCGATCTTTCGGGCTAGCCCAGCCACGGCCCGCCTAGGTCAGGCGGATCATTCAAGGGAGAAACTTGAGATACCAGCGAGGCGAAATTGCGCTTCGCAGTACCGAGCCGCGCCGCCGTGCGGTGCGGTGCACACGTCGCGGAAAGGACCGCACCGCGAGGCGGCGCGGCTCGGTACTGCGACCGGTTTCGTCCCAAAAATAGCTTGGCGGGCAGCTTGAAAAATCAACTTTCGGGATAGCGTTGCGACTAGCCGCTTGGCGAAATTCCCGCGAAGCGCTAACCTGTTCGTGCAAATGCCCCTTTCAACGCCACACCCCAAGCGCCGTACACGGCGTGAATTGTTGAGCGCTTCGGCCGCCGCCCTGTCCGCCCCAGCGTTCCTCCAAGCCCAGAACACCAACAACGAGATTCGTGTCGGAATCATCGGAGTCGGTGGCCGCGGATCAGCGGTACTAACGCGCGTGGTCAAGTCGGCGAATGTGCGCGTCGTGGCCGTCTGTGACATCGATTCGGACGCCCGAGACCGCGGCGCGACGATCGCGAAAGACTCGTCGCCCACTCTGCTGAGCGACTACCGCGAGTTGTTAGATCGAAATGATATCGACGCGGTTGTTATTGCCACGCCGGTTGATTTGCACAAGGAAATGGCAGTCGCGACGCTAGAGTCCGGCCGCCACCTCTACCTTGAGAAACCGATGGGTCGCACCACCGATGAGGTCCACGCCGTCGCCAAGGCCGCTCAGGAATCGCGCGGTCAACTTCAACTTGGATTCCAACTTCGCTATGACCCCCCGCGCCGTGCCGCCATCGAAGAAATCCATCGTGGCGGCATCGGCAAAGTCGCCTACATGCAGGGCAACCGCCATGGCCGCGATCTGCCGCGCGAGAACACCTGGCTATTTGATGTCTCACGCTCCGGCAATATGATCGTCGAGCAAGCCGTACACATCATGGATCTCATGAATTGGGCGATGCAAACGCATCCCGTTCGGGCCATGGGTTCGGGCGGAATCAACGTCTATCATGACCAGCCGATGGGTCGAACGACATTCGATAACTACGTCATCATCTACGAGTATCCAGGAGACGTCCGGCTCTGTTTCACCCATCTGTTTATCGACCCGGCGGGCTTTACCGGAATCTCAGAAAAAATCTGGGGTACGGAATTCGCGATCGATCTACCCACCGGAACAAAGTACAAGCTGACGCAGCGCGGCGAAGAGCGCCTGGATCCGGTCAAGTTATTTGACGGAGATCGCGGCGATATGACTCAATCCGCCGTCGACGCATTCTTCGGCCACGTTCGTGACAACTCAGAGCCACTCAACAACGCCACATACGGAATGTACGCCACGCTAATGGCGATTATGGGTCGAATCGCGATGGACGAGAAGCGAATCGTCGAGTGGGACGACCTCGCGGCCTAAAGCGTTCGAGCTTTGCCACTAGCCCAGCCAACCCGAACGAAAAAAATCCTCCGGTCGGGGACTGGCACATGAGATCCCGCAATCTCCACTCCTCCACGAATGCTCCTGTTGCCTGTCCCCCTCCCAGCTAAATCAACATCGAACGGCGTCAAAGGTGCCGCAATCGCCAGGGACAGTGAAAGAACCTCGATTACCAAATTGGCTGTCCGAGGGTTCGGCATGTCGCACCCCTACAACGCTGATAACAAGTAAATTATTCGTAGGGGCGTAGCTAGCTTGCTACGCCAGGATTTCGAGGTCCCCTACCAACCCACCCAGCCTCCTACTGCCAGTAGTGCAGCCGGCGGCCCTCTGAATCAGTAAACTCGCCGGTCGTGATCATGACCAAATCATAGATCCACCAGACACCTAGGAATCCACCCAACGTAATCGGGAACAGTAAAGCTGTTCCGATCTTCCCAACGTAAAAACGGTGTGCGCCGAGGGCCCCCAGAAACAGGCACAGCAGCAGCGCCGTGAGCCGATTGAGACCGGAAGGGTTTGCAACCACCCGACCCGCCGCGCCAATCTCCGCCCGTGGCACCTCACCCAGGCGCCAGCCACACCCCCCACAGAACGAGTCATCCGCGTCCATCGCCGCACCACATTGCGGACAAAATGCCGAGGCCTCGGAACTCGCCGGGCTATCATCCGCAACCATCGGTTCGCTCGGTTCGGCCGCTTCGGTCGCTCCGGAAGGAGTCTCGAACCCCTCGTCGGCCACTACGCCCTCGTCTTGCACAGTTTCAACCGAAGTGGAAGTCCCGCTGTCAGGGTCGGGTCCGGTTTGCTCGCCGTGATCATCGTATCTTTGCTCACTCATGCTGCCTGAATATACGCACTCTTGCTAAAAAAGTTCCCCGTCTCCGTTTCGTCACCTATGCTGGTAGACTACCGGCGCTAAGCGGGCAGCATGGTCCAGGGATCCCTTAAAAATCCGCACGCGGTTGTTGTTGGTGCGCTGACTGTTTTATTACTAGGCGCAGTCGCGGCGTCGCGCATCGCGACCGATATCCTGCCAATCTTCACTACGCCCGCGGTGCAGGTGCTGACACTCTACCCCGGCATGCCCGCGGTGGTAATGGAGAAGGACATCACCAGCCGGCTTGAGCGTTGGACCGGCCAGGCAAACGGAATCGCGAGGCAAGAAGCTCGCTCGATGAACGGCGTATCGATCGTTCGCGATTACTTCCGGCCCGACATCGATGCCAATACCGCAATGTCGCAAGTGTCCTCGCTCGCGATTGCCGACATGTACTACCTCCCTCCCGGCACCGTGCCGCCGATGATCATGCCGTTCGACCCGACTGCGAGCCGCCCGCTCTGCTTGGTCAGCGTCAGCAGCGAGACGTTTGACGAAACGCAGCTCTACGATATTGCATATTTTGAGCTTCGAAACCGATTGCAGGGCATCACCGGCGTTATAGCCCCGGCGGTCTATGGCGGTCGCATTCGCCGCATCCTCGCCTACGTCGACCGTGACAAACTTACGGCGCGCAACCTTTCGCCGATGGACGTAGTTCGCACACTGAAAAACTTCAACACATTTATTCCGACCGGCAACGCTAAAATCGGCCCGTTCGACTATCAAATCAACGCCAATGGCATGGTGCGCGATGTCGAAGAGATGAATCGCTTCCCAATTCGCATCGGCAAGGGTGGCGCCCCGATTAGCATTCGCGATGTCGGAGAGGTGGAAGACACGGCGCAGATCCAGTCGAACATTGTTCGAGTCAACGGTCGGCGACAGGTTTACATTCCGATCTATCGGCAACCGGGCGCGAACACGATCGCCGTTGTAGACGGCATTAAAGAAACCCTGTCTACGATCTTGGAGCGTCTCCCTAGAGGAGTGAATCTCGACGTCGTTCTCGATCAGTCGATATACGTGCGCAAGGCGATTAGCAGCCTGCAACTCGAGGCTGCGTTGGGTGCCGTGCTGGCCGGACTGATGATCTGGATATTTATAGGGAGCCTGCGCTCGACCGGCGTCATCATGCTTTCGATCCCGCTCTCGGTCACTGCGGCGGTCGCCTGTTTGTACTTCACCGGTGACACGCTAAACGCCATGACGCTGGGCGGACTAGCACTGGCGGTGGGTCGCTTGGTCGATGACTCGATCGTCGTCCTTGAAAACACCCATCGCCACCTCGACATGGGAAAGTCTCCAATCGAAGCGGCCCGTGCCGGTGCGGCTGAAGTGCGGATTCCGATCCTTGTCGCAACCGTCGTAACCATCGTCGTGTTTGCGCCTGTCGTATTCTTGACGGGCATCGGGAAGTTCTTGTTCACACCGCTGGCGTTGAGTGTCACTTTCGCGATGCTGGCGTCGTACGTTGTCGCGCTTACTGTGGTGCCCGCCTATTGCACCCGCTTTTTGCGCGCGGGTTCCCTGCATGAGGGCGGGTTTGAGCGCATGCAGGCGGGCTACATTCGACTACTAAGCGCTGCTATGCGCGGCCGAGTACTGACGTTGCTTGTCGTCGCGATAATCGTCGCGCTGTCCGTTCCGTTGTACTGGAACATCGGGCAAGAACTCTTTCCTCAGCTTGACACCGGCGAGTTTTCGATCCAAGTCAGAGTAGCGTCGGGGACCCGCATCGAAAAAACTGAAGAGCAAGTCGCGGCGGTTGAAAAGGTTGTGACCGAGGCCATCGGCGCGGACCTCGACTTGCTAATCTCCAACACCGGCGTGCTCTACGACTGGCCGGCAGCCTACACGCGCAACGCGGGCCCGATGGATTCGACGTTCATGGTCCAACTGACGCCCGAGCACTCGACGCCGTCATTCGATCACGTCCGAGCGCTGCGTTCTTCGCTAGCTGAGAAGTTTCCGTTGCTCGACTTTTCGTTCGAAACCGGCGGGATGATTAGCTCCGCAATCAACTTCGGCTTGCCCTCGCCGATCAATGTCCAGATTCAAGGCAACGATCTGGCGAAAGCCGCCGAGCTTGCCCGTGAGGTCCGTGCTGTGATCCAGGCGGTGCCGGGAACCGTCGATGTACGCATCCAGCAGAAGCTTGATTACCCCCAACTTTCGATCGATCTCGACCGCGAGAAAGCCGCGCTGTTGGGAATCAACGCCGACGAGGCGGTGAAAAACATCGTCGCCAGTTTGAACTCAAGCGTGAACTTCGACCCGGCGTTCTGGATCGATGAACGCAACGGCAATCACTATTTCGTAGGTGCGCAATATCGCGAAGAAGACATCTCCTCGATCGACTCAATATTGGACATCCCGATTACCTCCCCAAATCAAGCGCCGACGGCCATGCTGACGTCGAGCGGGTCGCGAGCTGCCCCACGCCCCGAAACTTCAATTGAGAGCGCGTCGGTACTACTGCGAAACATAGCTACCATTCGCCGCACGACCGCGCCTACCGAGGTGACCCACGTCAACATCAGCCGAGTGACCGACGTCTATGCGAATGTTGACGGCCGTGACGTGGGCGGTGTCGCCGCCGACATCGAGCGCGGCCTGGCCCAGATTGAAGCCCCCGAGGGCTACTCGATTACGCTTCGCGGCGAAACCGAGTCGATCGCGGAATCGTTCGGCGGACTCACCCTAGGTTTCGCTTTAGCGGTAGTCTTGGTCTACTTCGTGATGGTGGCGCTGTTCCGCAGTTTTCTTGACCCCTTCATCGTGATGCTGTCGGTGCCTCTCGGCTTGGTTGGCGTGCTTTGGATTCTGTGGGCAACCGGCACAACTCTCAACATCCAGTCATTCATGGGCACTATTTTTATGATTGGCATCGCCGCCTCGACTTCAACACTGTTGGTTGAATTTGCCAACCGCCTGCGCTCCGAAGGCATGAGCGCCCACGATGCGGCGCTCGAGTCGGCCCGCGTCCGACTGCGCCCGATTCTAATGACTACAGGGACGGCTCTCTTAGCGCTTATGCCGCCGGCACTCAACGCAGCCGAGCCAATCATGCCATTGGCGCGGGCCGTTATCGGGGGCCTAACGACGTCGACCATCCTGACTCTGATCGTTGTCCCGCTGTTGTACCGGGAGTTCAAGAAATGATGACCTCCCCGCGGCCGAGCCCCATGAAGCCATTCCAGAATCCCCAAACCCGCGAGCGGCATGAATTCCTCTTCGTGCTTTCGACACTGCTTATGGCCGCGGCCTGCGGAACATCTCCGGGAACCCAAGAGCGGTCGGCCGCCGACACAACCGTTCGAGTAACTGTCGTAACGCCCAAAGTCGAGACGTTGGCGGAATCGATCACGTTGTCGGGCGCCGTCGTGCCGGAAGAGCAAGTCACGGTTTACGCCAAGGTCACCGGTTATCTCGAAACCCTAAACGTCGATCTCGGCGACCGCGTCCGCAAGGGTCAGCAACTGGCAACCATCGAAGTGCCTGAGATGGCCGCCTCACTCGAAGAGAAGAAGGCTGCTCTGATCGAGGCGGAGGCCGCGGTCGAAGAGGCGAAAGCGCAGGTCGGTCAGCACTCGGCCGATTTGGATTTCCGCCGCGCGACATTCAAGCGGCTAGCCGGAATCCGCGAGCGAGACAAAGACGTCTTAGCGCAGCAAGACGTCGATCAGGCAGCAGCCGGCGTCGCCGTGACCGAGAGCCATCTACGCTCCGCTCAGGCCAAAGTGCGCGTCGCTGATGCCGCGGTCGCAAGCCGCCGCGCGGCGCTCGAGACGATGAATCGCCTAGCGGAGTACACCTCGATCTCCGCGCCAATAAGCGGCGTCGTAACGGAGCGCTTCGTCGACCCCGGGGCCCTAATTCAGGCCGCGTCTTCTTCGCGGACACAAGCTGCACCGCTAGTCTCGCTGGCTCGCACTGATCGCGTTCGCGTGGTCGTCGACGTTCCCGAAACCGGCGCGGCGTTCGTAAACCGTGGTACTCCCGCGACGATCGAGATAGTCGGCGCGGAGCCAATCGATGGCAAGGTTACCCGCACGTCGGGCGCGCTAAGCGCCGACACCAGGACTCTACGCGCCGAGTGTGACGTCGCAAATTCTGGCGGCCGATTGAAACCCGGAATGACCGCACGAGTGACGCTTGAACTGCGCCAGTTGAAAGATTCGATCACTGTCCCGGTCGAGGCCTTGCAAGGCGAGGGAGTCTACGTTGTCGAAGGCGGCAAGGCCGTCTTTCGCGACGTAACGGTTGGCTTGCAAGTGGGCGATCGAGTTCGCATCACGACCGGAGTTTCTACGACTGATTCCGTCGTAGTTAGCGCGTCCGCCCCGCTGGCAAACAACATGCCCGTTAAGAATGCGCCCTAGCAAAGCACCCGAGATGAAACTGATAACCGCCGCGTTGCTGCTTGCCGCTACCACTTGGGCGACAAGTCTCGATGATGCCCGCCGGGCGGCTCTTGAGAATCATCCGTCGCTTGGCACAGCACGCTCTGCCGTCGACGCAGCCGAGGCGCGGCTACGAACGGCGCGGGCCGGGCGTATGCCGCAACTAGGTTTTAGCGGTATTTCGAAGGCTGGGTTGTCGGGCGCGATGAATGGACTCAACCCGATCGGGATCGCCAATTCGCCGTTCTTTCGAAATTTTGCTACCGGTGCCCACGTCAGCCATCCCGGCCTCGATTTTGGTCGAACGAAGTCGAGCATCGCGATAGAGCAAGAACGGCTGGCCGCCGCCGAGGCCGACCTGGGTACGACCCAGGCCGAAGTGTTACTCCGAGTTGAGAAAGCTTTCTATGATTCCTTGCGTAGTCATGCCGAGCTTGAGGCCGTGCGGAAATCCGTCGAAAGTCGCGAACTTACCGCCCGCCAAGCGAAGGCATTCTATGAGGGCGAGATGCGCTCGAAGATCGAGTTCGGAATGACGCAAACGAGGCTAGCCGCTATTCGGGCCGACCTAGTAGACGCAGCCGGAACGGCGAATATGGCGAATGCACAACTGGCCTACGCGATGGGCGTTTCGCCAGAAAGTATCGGGCTGCTCGAGGAGCCAGAGCCCCCGGCTGCAGATACAGGCGACCTCGACGCGCTGATCACTCGAGCCTATGAGCAACGCCCCGACGTTCTCTCATTGACGGCACATCGCGACGCTGCCGCTGCAGTCGTCAATCTCGCCGAGGCCCAACGAAAACCGTGGCTTCGAGTTTTTTTCACAGGCGGTTGGGCGAGGTTCAATCCGTTGCAGCTGAGCAGTCTCACCGCAATAGGCGCCGGCCTGTCGATGCCGCTGCTAACCTTTGGCCGGCTCGAAGGAGAGGTCGAAGAAGCGCAGGCGCTACTGGCGCAATCGGAACTGCGCCTCGAAGAACTGCGCCAGTTAGTCGCGCTCGAAACTCGCATCTCGTATTTCGCAGTCCAAGCGGCGAGCCAAAAACTTCCGCTACGCGAGCAACAAGCGGAGTTGGCGACCGAGGCGGTCCGTCTGGCGCGCGCGCGATATCGCGAACAGTTGGGCAGTCTAGTTGAGCTTGCTCAAGCAGAAAGCGAGCAAGAGACCGCCCAGGCCGCCGCCGCCGCCGCCAGCTACGAGTTGCAAGCAGCGCTGGCCGAGCTGCGCTTTGCGACCGGCGACATGCACTAGTTTAGTTTCGCAAGGGACCACGCCCACGACGCAACGTCCGCTCTTGAACCTCACGCCACTCCCGTCCCACCCTTTTCGTTCCCCATCAGTCGACTGTCTGTTACTCTCGTGCTGTGAAATTATCGGCCCAACATTTATTCCTATTCGTTCTGTCCGCCCTCGGGCTCAATGCCGCTCAGCCCCACATCGTCCTCATACTGACCGACGACCAAGGCTGGAACGATGTCAGCTATCACGGCGGAGAAATCCCAACACCCAACATCGATCGCATTGCCAACGAAGGTGTCAAGCTCGAACGCTACTACGCTTGCCCGGTCTGTAGCCCCACTCGCGCAGGCTTGATGACCGGACGATACGCGATTCGCTTCGGCATGCAGCGCGCGGTGTGCCGCCCTTTCCTCGAGCTTGGTGTGCCGCCCTCCGAGGAGATGCTGCCCGAGATGCTCGCCCGAGCCGGCTACCGCAATCGCGGAATGGTCGGCAAGTGGCACATCGGCCACGCCACTCGGAAGTACCATCCACTCAATCAAGGCTTCAAGTTTTTTCTAGGCCACTACAACGGAAACATAGACTACTTCACTCACCTTCGCGAAGGCGAACTCGATTGGCACAGCGGATTTGAGCCGAACTCCGACGAAGGCTATTCGACCGATCTCATTGCCGACGCGTCGGTTGACTACATCAAGCGCCACGCCGGCGACGGGCCGTTTTTCCTCTACGTGCCGTTCAACGCGCCGCACGCGCCCTTCCAAGTGCCAGAGAAGTGGCTGCCTCCTTTCGCAAACGTAAAAGACGAACGGCGCCGCGTTTACATGGCCATGGTTGCGGCGCTCGATGATGCCATCGGCCGAATCCTCGACGCGATCGATTCGAAGGGAATCGCCGCCGACACTCTTGTATGGTTCGCAAGCGACAACGGCGGGCAGGTCGCCGCGGATAACTCGCCGCTGCGGGCCGGGAAGGGCACAGTCTACGAGGGCGGCACGCGCGTCGTTTCCGCCCTCCGCTGGCCCAACGGTGTGGCTGGCGACGGTCGCGAAGTCAGTGGCACGATGAGCTACCTCGACGTCTGGCCGACGCTGCGCCGTGTTGCCGGCCTAGGCGGAGGAGGCGGTCCCGGCGAAGCTCTAGACGGCCGCGACATGTTCGATGTGATTGCCGGCACGGCCAAACCCCAGCCACGCGAGTTTTTCTCGTTCTACGACCGCTATGGAAGTGAGTCGCTCGCTTTGATCGACGGCGACTGGAAAATTGTACGTCAAGGGCCCCCGATCCTCGGAGTCAATCCAGACGACGCCCCACCCGACTACTACCAGTCCAACCGCCCGGCCGCCGAAGTTCCAACCATCGAGCTGTTCAACGTTCGTGACGATCCCAATGAAGAGCGGGATCTCGCTGAGAAAGAGCCCACGCGTGTCGCTGGGATGCTCGAAAAGCTAAAGGAGTTCCGCTCGATCCGCAAAGAAGGCGGCGTGCCTCCTATGGGTGGCCCGAATCCACCTGATTGGAAGGCTCCGAAAGAGTGGACGATGGCGGTGGAGTAGGCGCTAACAACCCTTACCGGAGTTTTGAAATATTTTTTGAACCTGCATTTTCAACCACTTAGCCGTTTTTGGGCCCTGCCAGACCCCCTAAAAACTTGACACGGGGGTGTAGGGTTGAGACAGGTTCCTAAGGGCGTGCAAAGTACAAGCACGGATGCCTATGGAGTTTGCCTGGCTTAAGCGAAAGATGAGACCATCCATCCGGTGTTGTGAAAGCAACATCACAAAAACGAGGTTTCGGTCCTGGCTGTCCTCGGGGAAAAGAACAACCTAGTGTAGTGCGCCATAAATAATGTAACTTATAGTATCTTCGTGTCGCCTTTACTAGTAGAAGGCACACGGATGCGAAGAGCAGAGCCAGTCCCATTGACGCAGGAGCAGCGTAGGCAGTTGGAGCGCTACGCGAACGGTCGTCGGGTCGCTGTTCGTCTGGCGTTGCGAGCCAGGATCATCGTGCTCGCCGCCGACGGTCTTGAGAACAAACGGATTGCCGCGCAGCTGTCGGTCTCGCGTCAGTTGGTGGCGCGCTGGCGAAGCCGTTTTCTTGAATCCGGCGTCGCCGGCATCGAAAAGGACGCCCCGCGGCCCGGCCGTAAGCCCGCCATCTGCTCCCCAACAGTGCAACAGATCATCCACAAGACGACCCGCGAAACGCCAGCCAACGCCACCCATTGGAGCCGCCGCACGATGGCCGCCGCGGTCGGCGTCAGCGCCTCCACCGTGGGTCGCATTTGGCGCGCCCACGGCCTCAAGCCGCATCGCGTCAAGACCTTCAAACTCAGCAACGACCCGCGCTTCGCCGAAAAACTCGACGACATCATCGGACTTTATCTCAACCCGCCCGAGCATGCCCTCGTTCTTTGCCTCGACGAGAAGTCACAGATTCAAGCCCTCGACCGCACCCAGCCCGGCCTGCCCCTGAAAAAGGGACGCGGCCGGACCATGACCCACGACTACAAACGCAACGGCACAACCACCTTGTTCGCCGCGCTCAACACGCTCGACGGCTCGGTGATCGGAACCTGCATGCCCAAGCACCGCCACCAAGAATGGCTGCGCTTCTTGCGCTTGCTTGAAAACCAGACCCCCAAGGACAAGCAGATCCATTTGATCGTGGACAACTATGCCACTCACAAACACGCCACGGTGAAACGCTGGCTGCAGCGCAATAAACGCTTCCACGTCCATTTCACGCCCACCTCAGCGTCGTGGCTGAACATGGTGGAGAGGTTCTTCCGAGACCTCACCGATAAGCGCATCCGCCACGGTGTCTTTCGTAGCGTCGGCGAACTCACCACCGCCATCGAAGACTACATCGCTCGACACAATCAGCAGCCCAAGCCCTTCATCTGGACTGCTACCGCTTCCGACACCCTTGAGAAGGTCAAGCGCGGCAAAGCCGCTCTTCTTAAGGTTCAATCTGATTGACGCACTACACTAGCAACCCGGCGTTGCTGTCAAAAAGCTTGCCCGCACAACGTCGCTGGTACACGGAGGTTTGGCAACTTGGGAGCTCCCATTTTATCGGTTTGTCGAGTTTGAAATGAGCAGGCAAACCAACGGGCGGGGCAGTCACGCGTTGGCTGTCCCGTCTAACTAACAGCATCACGGGGCGGGACTGTCCCATAAGACAACGCAATCTAATCCGCGAAATCGAACCCACGTGTGGACTGTCCCATCCCACCAGAACCGCGGAAATCGTGCTGCGTGAGCCTAATTTCTAGCGAAAACCGGACAAATCCGGACATTCTCACGATTTAGCGGGAATCTGTGGCGCGCGCCTCCGGCGGGCAGCGTTGACCTCCAGGTCGACGTTATTACCAACCCAGCACAAACGACAGGCGTGTCCAGTTGCCGGTCGACGCTTTCGCTGAAAATGCTAAAAGTCGACGCACGATCCCTCCCGAGCAAACGCGCGCTAACGATCTACTTGCCGAGCAACTCCATTTAATGCCACACTCCGGTCAACGCCCAGGGAGGTGCCCCATGAGAAACCGAGTCGACTTTGCAAAAACATCGCTCGTTGCGTCGCTGCTAGCCGCCTGCATTGCAACCGTGCCGCTCGCCTCCCAAACCGCCACGCCGGCGCGCACGGCCTGGGGCGACCCTGACTTACGCGGGGTCTGGTCCTACGCCTCGCTGACACCACTGCAACGGCCCGCCAAATTCGCCGACAAAGAATTTTATACCCCTGAGGAAGCGGCCGCGCGCAACACCGCAGCCAGCGCCGAGACGCCGCCCGTCCCGGGAGTCGTGGGTTCCTACAACGCACTTTGGTTCGACAAAGGAAAGGTCGACCCTAAGTTGCGCACCTCTCTGATCGTCGATCCGCCGAACGGCCGCCTGCCACTATTAACTCCCGCGGGGATAGCTCGGACTGCCGAGAGGGCCCAGCGTCAACGTGGCCGCCCCGATTCTTGGCTGAACACCACCGCCTGGGTTCGCTGTATTAGCTATCACGGAGTACCGCCGGTCTCGACCGGATACAACAACACCTATCAAATTTTTCAGACGCCCAATTACGTAGCGATTCTTGTCGAAAACATTCACGACGTACGTATCATCCCTCTCGACGGACGCCCCGTCCTCGACGAGCGGATCCGCCTATGGAATGGAGATTCGCGCGGTCATTGGGAGGGCTCAACTCTGGTTGTCGAGACCGGCAACTTCAGTGACAAGACCGAACATCGATTCCCGTCTTCTCAGCATCTTCGGGCCGTCGAGCGCTTCACCCGCGTCGATGAAAACACCATTCACAACGAATTCACGATCGACGATCCCACAACGTATTCCAAACCTTGGACCGCTGTTCGTCCGATGCCTCGGCTGGACAACTACGAGATCTATGAGTACGCCTGCCACGAGGGAAACTACTCGATGTTCAACATCCTAAGCGGCGCCCGCGCCGAAGACGAAGCCGCCGCGAAATTCAGCTCAGAAAAGGACTGATCGACAGATTTTTCTGAATTTCAACTCGGCACGGATCTGGGCTGAGGGAACCGCCAACATCAACGATCCCCAAATCCGCCAGGGGCTGAGGTCGATCAGGCTAACCGTACCTTCACTATCGAACTCCGAGCGGATACCCGGGCCGGCGAACTTGACACAGGCCCCAATTGATAGACTCGAAGTAACTCCGCAGCCCCGCGGTTTCCCCGATGAAAATCAAGAGACGACCTGCCGCTAGCTGTGATATCAACGGCATTAAAGTCGGTGGTGCGAGCCCGATCGTCGTCCAGTCGATGACGAATACGGATACCGCCGACACAACTGCGACAGTCAACCAAACGCTTGCGCTGGCGAATGCCGGCTCCGAGTTGGTTAGGGTTACGGTCAACCACAATGACGCGGCGGCGGCATTGCCAACGATCGTCCGCGCGCTTCGCGATTTCGGCTGCAATGTGCCCATCGTTGGCGACTTCCACTACAACGGTCATTTGCTGTTGCGGCAGTATCCTGAGTGCGCGGAATTGCTGGCGAAGTATCGCATCAATCCGGGGAACGTCAATATCGGCAAAAAGCACGACGATAACTTCCGGACGATGATCGAAGTTGCGATTGAGTACGGCAAGCCGGTTCGTATTGGTGTCAACTGGGGCTCGTTGGACCAACAATTGCTCACCGAATTGATGGACGAGAACGCGCGTCTCACCGAGCCGAAAGAGGCCGCTGACGTCATGCGCGAAGCCATCGTCGTGAGCGCTCTGCGGTCCGCCGAAGCCGCCGAGAGCTACGGGCTCGAGCACGATCGGATCATCCTTAGCGCAAAGGTTTCAAACGTGCAGGATTTGATCGGTGTCTACCGCGATCTGGCGGCACGTTGCGACTACCCGCTGCATCTCGGGTTGACCGAGGCGGGTATGGGTAACAAGGGGATCGTTTCGTCGGCGGCCGCCCTTGCCGTGCTTCTGCAGGATGGCATCGGCGATACGATTCGGGTTTCGCTAACGCCACAGCCGCACGGAGACAGGACCGAGGAGGTCCTGGTTGCGCAGCAAATACTACAGTCGCTCGAGATTCGGAGCTTCACTCCCCAGGTCACCGCCTGCCCGGGCTGTGGGCGCACCACGAGCACGTTCTTCCAAGAAATGGCCGAGGAGATTGAGGGCTATCTGCGTGCTCAGATGTCAGTTTGGAAGACTCAGTATGAGGGCGTCGAGGACATGAACGTTGCCGTCATGGGCTGCGTCGTCAATGGCCCAGGCGAGTCGAAACACGCGAATTTGGGTATATCTCTGCCCGGTACGTTCGAAGAACCCAAGGCCCCCGTCTACATTGATGGGCGACTCAACCGTACGCTCAAAGGTGACCACATTGTCGCGGAGTTCATTGAAATCCTAGACGTCTACGTTGAGAGTCACTACGCCCCAAAGCCGGTCGTGGTTGCTTAGCTCGCACTATTCGGTAAATCGCATTTGGACACGCGCACGAAAATCCGCCCGTCGAGAGACGGCGTTGTTCCTGGGGCCCGCAACGTTATCGCGAAGGGCTGGTTCGATGTACTGACCGCTGACCACTGCCGTGCGCTGGCCGGCGCGAGGCAACCGGACTGCAATTTAGTGGTATTGATTTTCAATGAAACGGCCGCTCACCCGACACCGCTTAATGCCAACGACCGGGCTCAGCTCGTCGCCGGCCTAGCTTGCGTAGATAGGGTGGTAATCTGTGACGATTCCGAAGTGGATGATCTGATTTCGCAATGGCAGTCGGCAGCAGCCGTCGATATCGAGGCGCTAGTAAATCGCGACGTGGTGAGGGATGTGATTGCCAGTGAGCGCAGCGAGTGAGGGCGTCAGGAGTATCTTGCTCGTCCGGCTTGGGGCGATGGGCGATGTCATACATACATTGCCCGCGGCAGTCGAACTCAAGCGCTGCTTCCCGTTGGCACGGCTAGCCTGGGCGGTAGAGAGTCGCTGGGCGCCGCTACTCCGCGACAACCCCTACGTCGATGAGGTTTTCGAGATTCCGCTGAGCCGTTGGCGCAAAGCAAAATTAAGCCGCGCGACCCGCCGAGAGTTTGCCGATTTTCGACTCAATTTGAAGCAGGCAAAGTTCGATCTGGCGGTCGATTTTCAGGGACTGCTCAAGTCCGCCGCGGTCACGTTCTTTAGTCGTGCTGAGCGCGTGTATGGCTTCGACCGCTCAGGCCTCCGTGAGCCCTTCTCGGCGGCGTTCTACTCAAACCACACCAAGACGGACGCCGAGCACGTCGTCGATCGCTACCGCGAATTGGCAGCTTCAGTGCGCGGGTTACGACCCAAAGGGCCCGCCGAATTCTCATTGCCCGCCGGTTCCCCAAAGGCCGGCTTGCCGCCTCGCTATGTGATCGCAAGTCCCCTAGCCGGATGGGGCGCGAAGCAATGGCCGCCGGAGCATTTTTCGAAATTGGCAAATCTAATCCGGCACCGATATGGGCTTCCGCTGCTGGTGGATTGTGCCCCGAGCGACGAACACACCGCATCACTAATCGTGGACGGGGCCGACAAAGGGGCGGCGGTTCTTCACGCATCAGACATCGCCGAATTGATCGCCGTCACGCGCGGTGCCGCGGCAGTGGTCGGCGTCGACAGCGGACCGCTGCACCTCGCGGCCGCACTTGGGCGGCCGGGGGTAGCGATCTTCGGTCCCACGGATCCAGCCCGAAACGGACCATATGGCGGGTCGATCGACGTGCTTAGAACCGACGGAGCTGAGACAACTTACCGCCACGATAAAGCAGTGGCGGCGGCGATGCGCGAGATTTCGCCGGAGACCGTCTGTTACAAGCTTCGGCCCCTGCTGGAATCGCACGACTAGAGCATTTTCAGTCGCGCCTCCGATTTTCACGGGCTTGGGGCTGGGGCAATCGGTCTATGCCATTCCTGAAAATGCTCTAGTCGGGCAACTATTCTCCCGCGCCGCCAGGGATCTTGAACACGTACGCGTAATCGCCGGGAACCTCGTCAGCGGACAAAATCGGCACCGAAATCACTAGATCGCCTCGTTTCTGCTTCCATTTCAGAGACCGGCCCAACCCTAACATCGAAACGCTGGCACCTTTAGAAACCTTGACGCCGTTGAGTGTGAGCGAGCCTTTTGGCAGACCGGGCGTGATCGCGTAAAGATCTTGGCCCTTGCGTGTAAAGAACGCCTGTTTGCGGGCTTTACCATCGACAGGCGCTAATCCCGCCAGTTCGAGAATGTCGTATTTTTGACGGTACTGCGCGTATTCCTGATTCGGTTGCTCGCCCTGCGTCCACTGCGCCGATGTTTTCCAGGTGCGCGTGCCAAAGATGGCCTCGCCGTTTACGTCAAGCCAGGCGCCGAGTTCTAGCAGACGGTCCTGCTGCAGTTCGGGGATGCGGCCGTCCGCCGTGGGGCCCACGTCTAGCAAGAAATTTCCGCCGCGGCTGACTAAATCGACCAACACCCAAACCAACTCTTTGCCAGTCTTGTAGTTGCTCAACGGCTCATTGCGGTTGTACCCGAATGAGTGCCCCATGCCGCGATTCTCTTCCCATGCGTGTGAGGCATCGGCCATGCCGGCCCCGTACTCGGTCGTGTAATACCCGCCATGCTTGTGGCGAATGTCTTTCCCCCAGCGATCGTTAATCACAACCTCGTCGCGGCTCGGAGCTTCGTTAAACAACCAAGCAAGCATCTCGGGGCTCTGCCACTTTTGGTACTCCATGTCCCACTCGCCGTCGCTGAAAATGATCGCCGGCTTGTAGCGGGTCACGACGTCTTTAAACTGCGGGATCATGTGTTCCCTCACGTATTTATCGCGATCACCAAGCCATAGCGGGTTGAACCACTCGTAGAGCGAGTAGTAGAAACCCATCTTCATCCCGGCGGAGCGTACCGAGTCGCCGAGATCGCCAAGCAGATCGCGCTCGGGGCCGACTTCGACACTGTTCCATTTGCGGCCCCAGGTGTTGCTCGCTTCCTTACTTGGCCAGAGTGCGTATCCATCGTGGTGCTTCGAAGTCAGCACAACGTACTTTGCGCCCGAGCGCCGAAAGACATCTGCCCACTGATCCGGGTCGAATAACTCAGCCTTGAAGCGCGGCGCGAACTGCTCGTACTTGAAATCTTTGCCGTAAACTCGGTCGTGAAACTCGCGCGTGGCCTGGGAGTTGCGCGACTGTCGCTCGTTCGAGTTATCACGCGCACCGTTCAGAGAATGCCAATACCATTCGGAGTAGGAATCCGGGTAAGCGAAGGATGGGACTGAGTAGACTCCCCAGTGAATGAAAATTCCGAGCTTTGCATCGAGATACCAGTCCGGCGTGGGACGCGCGTCAAGGGACTCCCAGTTCGGCTCGTAGGCCTGGGCGCTAACGTTTGCGGCGACCAGCGCGATGAGCGCTAAGGCAACGACACAGCGTGTAACTATTTTCAGTTTCATCGGTGATTTTTTGTGCAGCAACTGAAAAGGTAACACCCGGTGCGACGAAGTGTCGATTGGATATCGGTCTTGGCGCATGCGGCGCAGCGACGCTCCTACGGGCTCAACCAGGTCTGCTTGCGGAAGATCAGTTCAGTGCGGGATTCGCTTGTATCGTCGGTGTGCGACCGGATTGCTAAACTGAGCCCTCGATGGCTGCGCATACAACGGCCCTGGGAATAGCGGCTGAACAAGCCGAAACCAACTGGCCGAGCCTTGTCTCGTCGCTGGCCTCGCTTGAGAGCGTGCGCCGCGGATTTGAGCTCATTAGCAAGCACAAGCGCTGGATCAACCAGCAACATCTTGAGATTTGCCGCGTCCCAGCGCCGACTTTTCGTGAGAAGCAGCGCGCCCTGCTTCTTTTCGAGAAATTTTCTTTACTTAGGCACAACCCCGAAATAGACGAGGCCGGCAACGTGGTCGTGCCTCTGACGCACGCGAAGAATCGCCCGTTCGTAGCTGTTAGCGCCCACATGGATACGATCCTAGCGCCAGCTCGTCCCGAGGACGTTGGCGTGCGCTCTGACGGCACGATGGAAGGACCTGGAGTTACCGACAATGGCCCCGGGCTCAGCGCGCTGCTGGCTTTGGCCAAGGTGCTCGATACTCCCTTGTTCCAAGACGCGGGACGCAACGTCTTGCTGATCGCCAATGTGGCCGAAGAGGGCGAGGGCAACCTGCAGGGAATGCGCTATATCGCGGAGCATTCCCGGTTCGCCGAACTCATCGACCGCTATTTGGTCGTTGATGGCGCTTCGACCGCGCACATTACGGCCGAGGCCCTTGGCAGCCGTCGCTTTGAGCTCGCGATCGAGGGCCACGGTGGCCACAGTTGGAATGATTTCGGGCGCGCCAATCCCGTTCACGCGCTCTCTCGAGCAATTTCGCTAATGACTGACGCGGCACTGCCTGAGAACCCGCGAGCGACGCTGACCGTTGGAGTCGTCCAGGGCGGTTCAAGTATCAATGCGATCCCTTCGTCCGCACGGGCAAAGATCGACGTTCGCTCTCGTGACCAGGCCACGATGCAGCGTGTGGTCGAGATTATTGAGGACGCGACGCGGGCCGCCGTGCAGCACGAGAATCGACGCTCGAGTGACCGATTGAACAACTATCGGCTAAGAGACGTCGGCCATCGCCCGGCCTCGGCGGCGCTGGAGTTCAATCCGATGGTCGATTGCTTCAAAGCCGTCGATAGCCATCTCAAGATTAAATCAAAATTGGACTACGCCTCGACCGACGCCAATGTTCCGCTGTCGATGGGATTGCCCGCGGTCACGGTCGGTGCCGGCGGACGCGGAGGCGATGCTCACGCGCCGAGCGAGTGGTACGACCCAGAGGGCAGGGAGCTGGGCCTCAAACGGTTGATCCTGGCCGTGGCCGCACTCAGTTCACCCGATAGCAGTTTCGAAGCTTCTGGAACTTTGCCGCACTAGCCTCGTATCCTTCTATTGTGAATAGCTCGATCAAGCAGATCGCCTCGACCTGGCGCGTCGTTGCTCTAGCGGTATTTTCCTTGGTGCTGGTCCCGTCGGCCGCCGCCGAGCGGGTGATGTTCGCCGAAGACATCTACGTCGGCGCGGACGAGGTCGTCGATACCGTGGTTTGCATTGCATGCTCCGTGCGAATCGACGGCGTGGTCGAAGACGAAGTCGTCGTCATTGCCGGCGGGGTCAACATTAGCGGCCGCGTCGATGGAGACGTCGTTGTGGTCGCCGGCGGTCTCGACTCATCCGGACCGATTGGCGGTGATGTCGTCGTCGTGGCGGGCGGCGCCAAGCTGAGCGCGGATGTGGGCGGCGACACCGTTGCCATTATGGGCGGAATCAGGCTAGCGCCTGGCGTAACTCTCGACGGCGATGCGATAGCGGTCTTCGGAGGAATTTCGGGTCGCGCTCAGGCAGTGATCCGAGGCGATGTCGAAGAAGTTGGCGGCGAGTCGATTGCGCCGCTCGCCATCTCGGGAATTCTCATTGCAATCGCCATTTTCGTCGTAGCCGCATTACTCTTCCAGCCGATCCTAGTGTTGGTGGGATTCGCAGTGCTGAAAGAACCTCGTTTTCGGGTACTCGCTGATACGGCGGCGCAGCGCGGCGGTCTTTCATTTCTTGTCGGCATCGGCACGTCGATGGCGCTATTCTTCGCAAACATCATCGTGGCGCTCACTTTTCCGATTCCGTTCCCAGTGTTCTTGCTTTTTATCGCCATCACGATCGTCGGCTACTGCGGTGTCAGCTACTGGGTCGGGCGAAGTATCTTGCGCAACTCCAGCGTGCTGGCTGCCTCGTTCACCGGCGCTGTGTTGATAACATTCATCCAACTGATTCCGGTGATCGGCTGGATGGTCTGTTTCGTGTTCTGGAATATCGCGATCGGCTCGACCGTATTGAGTGGCTTTGGAACCTCAACGGATTGGCTGATGTCGCGCACAGAGGCTGACCCCTGGACCGGCCCGCCAGTTCGTTGAACCCTGCCCCATACTTCGTAACTATCAACACAATTCGTCTCGCAATCTGCTGTAGACTTGCAGTGGTTTCGCGCGCATCCACCACCTTGTCGCGCGAGGAGGAGCTGTTGTGCGACACCTAACCATCGTGCTGGGATTTCTGCTCGCGGCCAGCGCATTTGCCCAGCCGTTCGTCTACAGCGTTGACGAGTTCGCCGGCCGCAAGCTGGCAATCGACGGAGTTCTTGCGCGCGACGCCGCGATCTCACCGACGCTTTGTGTCGCGCGCGACCGCGACGGCAATATCTACATCTGCGCGAGCTCCAACGGCGCGCTCTACCGCGTGTCGCCAGACAACCGGCTCAAAACGGTATTTGGCTCCGGCATTGCTGGCTTCAGCTCGGGAGGACCACGAGACTTTGGCGATGGGGGTCCGGCGACTGAGGCCCACGGTGTCCCGATTGATGCGGCGGTCGATGCGGAGGGCAATATCTATTTCGTGCAAACCCGATCGAGCCGAGTTCGAAAAATTTCAGCCGACGGAACCGTTACCACGGTCGCGGGCGGGAATGGCGATGGGTTTTCGGGTGACGGAGGTCTGGCGGCGGAAGCGCAGTTACGTCTACCGCGAGGAATAGCTATTGCCGCCGATGGCTCGATCTACGTGTCCGACTCGGGCAACGAACGCATCCGGCGCATCGACCGCGATGGGGTGATCGATACGATCGCGGGAGGTGGCGGCGACGATCAATTCGGCGAAGGCCTGCAGGCGACCGAGGCACGCGTAGTCTCGCCGCGAGGTCTCGATATTGACTCCGACGGCAACATCTATTTCGTCGAGTTCGCCCTACACCGCGTGCGGCAAATATCGACTACAGGCATCATTACGACGGTCACGGGTACGACTTCCAGAGGGTTCGGCGGCGATGGGGGGGCCGGCGCGCTTCGCGTTACTGAACTTTCCCAGGGATGTGGCAGTTGCTTCGGATGGGTCTCTCTATATTGCTGACCGCGACAACCATCGCATTCGCAAGGTGTCTCCCGATGGGACCATCGACACGGTCGCGGGCAATGGCTCCGCCGGATTCTCCGGTGATGGCGGGTCGGCGGTTGACGCCCAACTATTTGGCCCAATATCGGTCGCAGTTGAGCCCGGGGGCACCCTGCTGGTCGCCGATTCGAACAACGCCGCGGTCCGACGTGTTTGGCCCTCGGGCATCATTACCGCCGTCGCCGGTGGGCCGCGATTTCGAGACGAGACCGGTCCGGCGAACGAAGCCGCGTTCTATTTCCCCAATGCCGTGGGCCTCGACCCAGACGGCGACCCACTCATCGTCGACTCGTTCAACCACGTGATTCGGCGAGTCCAGTCAGACCAAACCCTAGAGACAATGGTCGGAAACGGCGTCCGGGGCGCAAGCGTCGGCGAGGGGCTCACACCTCGGATTCCGATGGGCCGGCCGCGCGACGTGGTTTTCGACAGTCACGGAAAGCTCTACGTTTCGGAGTGGCTCAACCACTGGGTACGCATCGTTGAACCCAGTGGAATCACACGGGTCTTTCTCGGCAGCGGCGAGCGCGGGTCTAACGTCGAATCTTCCCCACTCGATACCCAGTTGACCCTTCCGCGCGGACTCGCAATCGATGTCGACGACAATCTCTACGTCTCCGATAGCTCAAACCATCAAATTTTGCGCGTCCGTCGCGGCCTGGTTGATGTCGTCGCCGGAACTGGAGAACGTGGATTCAGTGGAGACGGCGGGCTCGCTAGGCTCGCCAGGCTTAATTCACCTCGCGGCATGGATTTTGACAGCGACGGCAACCTCTACGTCGCGGACACATTCAACCACCGAATCAGAAAGATCTCCCCAGAAGGCCGGATTGAGACCTTCGCGGGCGACGGCAGTAGGGGATTCTTTGGCGACGGCGGGCAGGCCACCGCAGCCCGGCTCAATGAGCCGCATCGCATTAAGTTCGACGCGGACGGTTACCTATACATCGGCGATAGCTACAACCACGTCATCCGCATGATTACGCCTGCGGGGTTCATTCACACCATTGCGGGATCGCCGCTCGATGCGGGCGACGACGGCGATGGCGGGCTGGCGTTAGATGCCAAGCTGAATTTGCCAAAGGGCCTTGCCATCAAGCCAAACGGCGATGTCATCTTTTCAGACAACGACAATCACCGCATTCGCATTCTGCAGCCTACACCGCGGCTGCTCGACAACGCCGCGGTTAACGCCGCGGGCTTCAAACCAATTTTGGCGCCGGGCTCGATAGCCTCGCTTTTTGGAACAAACCTGGGCGGCGAGTCAGCCGCGGCTACGGAGTCACCGCTGCCTACTCGGCTTGCATTTTCGCGAATCGTGATCGTCGACAGTGCGGGAACCGAGCACGAGGCCGGGCAGTTTTTTGCCTCGAAGACTCAAAACAACTTCCTTGTACCGGCGGGGGTCTCTGTTGGCGAAGCGACGATTACGCTCACGCGCGATAACGGCTCCGAGGCCAGCACGGCGGTTGCGATCGCGGCCGTCGCGCCGGGGCTCTTCAGGCCGGCGCTTTTCCTGAGGGTATTGGCGGACAACAGTCGTGAAACGGGCCTGACGACGGTTTCGCTCGACCTGGGCGTGGCTGGCGATCAAGTGTTTCTTACTGTATTCGCAACGGGCCTACGGAATCGCAGCGGCCTGTCAGCGGTATCAGTGACCGTCGGCGGCGAACCCGTTCCGGTGAGATTCGCCGGCGCGCACAGCGAGTTCTTCGGTCTAGATCAAGTCGATATAGGGCCGCTGCCACGCTCGCTTGAGGGCCGCGGTCCAGTCGCCGTCACAGCCATGGTAGACGGAATGATAGCTAATTCGATTGAACTGAATATCCAGTAGACTTCACCGAAAGTCGACCTCAGGGGTCAATTTACCAGGGCTAGCTGACTAGCAGCTCACCGACAAGGAGGTTGAAAACCTTGCATCCGAGCGATGCCTTGGGCTATCCTCTCCGTTCCGGGATGGCTAGAAGGGATATCTTGTGCCAGGGGAGCCAAAGCGGAATCCTGGTTGGAGCGAACGTTGAAACGATACCGAGAGTAAGAGTATGAATTTGGACAACCGATGATGGAGAGTGTCTTGTCGAAGGACGTTCTGATTGTGGGTGGTGGCGGTGCCGGTCTGCGTGCGGCCATCGCCGTTTCGGAAGCCAACCCCGCTCTCAGCGTTGGCGTGGTTTCGAAGGTGTACCCGATGCGAAGCCATACTGTCTCGGCGGAAGGAGGAGCCGCCGGGGCGGTCGCTCCAGATGACAGCCTGGATGAGCACATTTACGACACGATCTCCGGCGGCGACTGGCTCTGTGATCAGGATGCCGTGGAAGCCTTTGTGAAGGAAGCCCCGGAAGAGTTGATGCGGCTGGAGAATTGGGGCTGCCCTTGGAGCCGGCAACCGGACGGTCATATCGCGGTTCGGCCTTTCGGCGGAATGAAAAAGAAGAGGACGTGGTTCGCCGCCGACAAGACCGGCTTCCATATGCTCCACACGCTGTTTCAGACCTCGCTCAAGTACAGCGCCATTACACGT
Source organism: Bryobacterales bacterium (assembly GCA_965247305.1). GTDB lineage: Bacteria > Acidobacteriota > Terriglobia > Bryobacterales > UBA6623 > CATQHP01. The sequence goes on from OZ252030.1 coordinate 3,277,871, forward strand.
TACGACGAGTACTTCGTCACCAAACTGCTGGTCGACGACGGGCGGGTACACGGCGTTGTAGCCATCGAATTGGCCTCTGGAAAGATCCACGTTTTGACGGCCGAGGCCGTGATTATCTGCACCGGAGGTTGCGGGAAGGTTTTCCCGTACACGACGAACGCCAGTATCAAGAACGGTGACGGGATGGCGCTGGCATACGAAGTGGGTGCTCCGTTGAAAGACATGGAGTTTGTCCAGTATCATCCGACCGGCCTACCGTTTACCGGGATCCTGATTACCGAGGCGGCGCGCGCTGAGGGAGGGTATCTAGTCAACAAGGATGGGTATCGTTACCTGCAGGACTATGATCTGGGGACGCCACAAGAAAAACCCGTCCTGCGCAGTATGGAATTGGGTCCGCGTGACCGTTTGTCCCAGGCGTTCGTTCAAGAACTGGAGAAGGGCCGTACCGTCGACGGTCCCTACGGGCCGGTCGTTCACTTGGATCTGCGGCACTTGGGAGAGCGGGTCATCAACAGTAGCATTCCCTTCGTTCGGGAGCTGTGTCAAAAATACGAAAACATTGATCCCGTGAAAGAGCTGATTCCAGTGAGACCTGTCGTCCACTACGCAATGGGCGGCATTCACACCGACATAAACGGGGCCACACCGCTGCAAGGCCTGTATGCGGCGGGTGAGGTCGCCTGTGTTAGCATCAACGGCGCAAATCGCCTTGGCTCAAACTCGTTGCCCGAACTTTTGGTTTTTGGGGCGCGAGCCGGCCGTACGGCCGCGATGTCCGTTTCCGGACGAAAGGCGTCGAAGCGCCACGTTTTAGCGCAAGCAATGGATGAGCAGGAACGGTTGGAAGATCAGTTCCTCCGCAAGAACGGAGGTCACGAGCGCATCTCCGTGATCCGCGATGAGATGCGGAAAATCATGGAAGAAAGCGTGGGAATTTACCGTTCGGGTCCTTCCCTCGCCGCTGGGGCTGACAAACTTCAGGAGTTGCAGGAGCGATTCAAGAACGTCCGTGTCGACGACCACAGCGGCCCCTTTAACACCGAACTAACCGCGGCGCTCGAACTTTCGTTCATGCTGGATGTAGCCGAAACCATCGTCCAGTGCGCATTGCATCGGACCGAGTCACGTGGGGCGCACCAGCGCACGGATTTTCCGTCTAGGGATGACGAGAACTTCCTGGCTCATTCAATGGTGTTTCGCAACGATGACGGATCGTCGCGACAGGACTACCTGCCGGTAACAATCACAAGCTTGCCACCCGGCGAGCGAGTTTACGGGCGGTAGGCGGGAATTGCTCTGCCGGAGCTTGACAGGAACGCGCAGCTCGATTCTCGGAGGAAATTCAGCCGAACCAAGGCGGTTCGGCGGCAAGGACAGACAAGGCAGATTGAATGGCTAAAACAATCACACTCGAAGTGGCCCGCTACCGTCCGGAGACTGACTCGGAACCTGTTTTACAAGAGTATGAGGTTCCTCTCAGAGAAGACTGGGTCGTTCTCGATGCTCTGAACTACATAAAAGACAACGTGGACGGCTCGCTCTCGTTTCGCTGGTCCTGCCGTATGGGCATCTGTGGTAGTTGCGGGATGACGGTGAATGGGGAGCCCAAGTTGACGTGCGCCACTTTCCTATCAAGCTATGAACCAGGGCCTATCCGCATCGAGGCATTGAAGAACTTCCCTGTGATTCGCGATCTCGTCATCGACATGACCGACTTTCTGAACAAGCTGACAGAAGTGAAACCATGGATCATTCGCAGCGAAGAGAAACCATTGGAGGGAGGAGAATTTCTCCAGACACCCGAAGAGCTGGACGCCTTCAAGCAGTTCAGCATGTGCATCAATTGCATGTTGTGCTACGCCGCCTGCCCTGTCTATGGGCTTGATCCGGAATTCTTGGGTCCGGCGGCAATCGCCCTGGCGCAGCGATATAACATGGACTCCCGTGACCAGGGATCAAGCGAACGCTTGGATGTCCTCTCGCAGGACGAAGGAATTTGGGGTTGTACATTTGTCGGAGAGTGCACTGAGGTCTGCCCGAAGAACGTGGATCCCGCGGGAGCCATTCAACAATACAAGCTAACGGCCTCCAAGGAGTGGATGAAATCGCTGCTCATGCCGTGGGGAGGGAAGTGAAACAGATGGCTGCTCAATCCGAACATCATCCCCGGTGGTATCGGGCCCGCGTCTCGACCTACTGGTGGCTCGAGAGCCGGGCCAATCTGAAATTCATTCTGCGGGAGCTCAGCAGTGTCTTCGTAGCATGGTTCGTAATCACGCTCATGCTGCAGATCCGCGCCGTGAGCCAGGGCCCGGAGGCCTATCAAGAATTCCAGGAATGGCTGCGGTCCCCGACGCTGATCGCACTTAACGGGATTGCGTTTCTCTTTGTGCTTTTCCACGCCATCACCTGGTTCAACCTGGCTCCCAAGGCGATGGTCGTCCGCCTTCGAGGCCGGCGCGTACCCGATCTGGTCATCGCCGGCAGCAACTATCTTGTTTGGTTAGCGGCATCAGCCGGAGTGGCTTGGCTGCTTCTCGGGGTATGAATGGTGAAAAGGTCGAACGAACCATTTCTTTGGATGCTCTTTAGCGCCGGCGGCGTTATCGCTGCGCTTCTGGTCCCGATCCTTCTATTCTTGTTTGGGCTGGCGTTCCCCTTGGGCTGGCTCGACGCTCCTAGCTACGAAAGAGTCCTAGCCTTAGCTGGATTTCCCCTGGGACGAGTTTGTCTATTCGCTATCTGCTCTCTTTCCCTCTTCCACTGGGCACATCGATTCCGGTATACCCTGTACGATGGCTTACAGGTCAAACACCTCAACGAACTCATCAATTTTTTCTGCTATGGAGGAGCGATTGTCGGAACGGCTATGGCCGCATATCTTGTATGGCATCTTCCTTAAGGGCCTGCCGCTGAAACTGTAAGGCCGGCAAGTGTGGCTCGTGTTCGGAGGAGATCAACGCTAACCCGCGCCGGACGTGCATGACCAGAATGACGTCGATTGACATCAGCGATCCGATCACGATCGACGAAGCCGAACGACTCAAGGATCTCAGGGACGAACACGGCATCGGCTTTTGCAACAACATGAAGTGCTGCACGAAGGTCTGCCTGGAAGAAATCACGATCACTGACAACGCGATCATTCCGCTCAACGAACGAAGGGTCGACAAGTTCTACGATCCGCTGAAGACTCTCTTTGGCGGCAACACATAGGCGGGCATCGGCTCCACGAGGCGCCGCCGACAGGAGGAATACGCCGTCGTGCCTGAACTCAAGCGACTCAAACTCGAGCTGATTCCACAAGGGCTGAAGAAGGCAGAGCGCTACCGGCTGCTGAATGAGCCCCGTGAGTCGGAAAGTATCTGCCTTGATGTCCTCGAAGTTGACCCACAGAATCAACAAGCGCTCGAGTGGCTGCTGCTGTCGCTTACGGACCAAATCCACCTGGGGCGGGCGGACGCGGCGCGGGCGGCGAAAGAATTGTTGCCGCGGCTACACGGGGAATACGAGCGCGCCTACTATGGCGGAGTGATTGCGGAGCGCACCGCGAAATCGCACTTCCATTCCGGCCGTCCGCGATCGGCGTTTACGGCGCACGAGTTTTTCGGTCAAGCGATGGAACTCTATGAGCGAGCCGAGCAGCTCAGCTCCGAGGACAACGACGACGCCAAGCTGCGTTGGAATTCTTGCGCCCGCATACTCGAATCGAACCCGGATTTGCGCCCTGAACCGGAAGAAGAGTACCAGCCGATTACGTCCGAGTAGATAGCTGGCCTAGAGCATTTTCACGATTTACGTAGACCGATTCTAGACACCGCTGCACGCACTCTCGTGGGGATTTGTGGCGCGCGCCTCCGGCGGGCAGCGTCGACTTCTAGGTCGACGTTCTCTCCGACCCAGCACTCGCGGTCGCCGTGTCCAATTGCCGGTCTACGCTTTCGGTGAAAATGCTATAGCCCGCATTTCTCGCCACGTGGTTAGCCCGCATTTCTCACCACCTGACGGCGAAAGTACGCGATAGGTGCGCCACTACTTCGTCGGGCTCGATCGCGAGTGCTCGACGGACCGTCAAGTACGCCTCCGCGCGACGACCGTCGCCCGCCTCGTATTGACGCACCTCTCACGCACCTTCGCTCGCCACGTGGTGAGAAATGCGGGCTAGAAATGCGGGCTAGGACTGAGCCACGCTAAGTACGTTGCCATCCGGGTCTTCGAACCAGGCGACTTTGGCGCCACCAGGGGCGGTCCAAACCCCCGAGTCATCTTGATCGAGCCCTGGATATCGCGTCAAATTGACGCCGGCTTTTTCTAATTGCTGAACCGTGGCGAAGACATCCGTGACGTCCCATCCCAGCACGGTGTAGCTGCGCGGCACGACCGACTCGACGGTCGTTACGCGCAGAGAGATTCCATTCGCATCAAAGACCAATGCGAAGGGATTCTCGTCGACAAGTCGCAGCCCGAGTATGTCGGCGTAGAAAGTTTTCGCACGCTCGCGGTCCGCCGTGCCTACGAAGGCCATCAGTTTTTCATTGCCAAGCATTTAGCGAGTATAGTGCGCTCGTGGTGGGTCGTCACTTGGACGGACTGTTACATCTTGGGGGCAGTTAAGGTTAGACTCTACGAGTTTGAACCGCGCGCGTGAGCACGTGGTTTCGACGAGTGATTCGATCAAATTACGGAGCTTGCAAGCGCGGCGCGCAGGTGTCAATCCGTCACAGTCGAGGAGGGCTCAATTGCCTAGTACCAACAATTACGAGGTCTATGCGATCAAGTACGCCGAGCGCACGGAGCGCTTCCGCCGGGAATCGTTCATATTTGACACGTCCCACGATGTCTCGCACCCAATGGACTACTTCGTGTGGGTCGTCCGGGACGACCAGCGAACGATCCTGGTCGATACTGGCTACGATACTCGCGAAGCCGCGCAACGCGGTCGACCGATTCTTATAGAGCCAGCCACGGCACTGGCGGAAATCGGCATCGCGCCCGAGTCGATCGACACCGCGATAATTACCCATCTGCACTACGACCACGCGGGCGGATTGGATCAGTTTCCCAATGCTCGTTTGCATTTGCAAGAGGCCGAGATGATCTACGCCACCGGGCGGTGCATGTGCCACGGAGTCTTGCGCATGCCCTTCACCGCGGACCACGTGTGCCAGATAATAAGGCGTGTCTACGCGGGTCAGGTGACCTACCACGACGGCGACGCCACCATTGCTCCTGGCGTGACGATCCACAAAATTGGCGGGCATAGCCGGGGGCTTCAGGCGGTCCGCGTCGAGACCGCGCACGGCCCACTCGTGCTGGCTTCAGACGCGGCCCACTATTACGAAAACTATGAGGCGCGGAATCCGTTCCCACTTGTGGTTGACGTTGAAGACATGCTGCGCGGGTATGACGTGCTGAGTAGGCTGGCCGGCGCCCGGCGGTTAGTGATCCCGGGCCACGATCCCTTGGTGCGCGCGAACTTTCCGATGGCATTTGAAGGGGCGAAGGTGGACGCTCGTCGGTTGGACTTGGGGCCGGCTTAGCGTCGGTAGCGGCGTTGCTGCCGACGTGGGGGCTGGGGTATTCTGTTCTCCGTGTCGCGGCCTCGGCCGTCGGCGCTCAATTGATCGGTCGCGGAGGTGAAAGACTATGAGTACTCAATCAAATCTTGAAATCGTGCAGGGAGCATACGCAGCGTTCCAGCGCGGCGATATAGACGGTTTGCTCGGAGTGATGGCCGACGATGTCGTCTGGACCGTGCCGGAATATGAAGGTCCGAACCACGGCGGAGTCTATAACGGGCCCGCTGGAGTAGCGAAGTTTTTCCAAACTCTTATGGAGGACGAAGAGATTCTGGAGTTTGTGATCAACGATTGGATCGCTGACGGCGAAAAGGTCGTCGCGGTGGGGCGCGTCAAGGCGCGAGTTCGCCGCACCGGGAAAACTGGCGAGACATCATTTGCACACATAAACACGGTAAAAGACGGCAAGGTTGTCAACTTCTTTGAGATATTCGACACGGGTCCGATTGCGGCGGCACACCGCGCCGGATAGCAGCAGGCTCCGGGCGAAGCGCTCCCAAACGGAGATCGATCTGGGGCATAGCAGCGCTAGAGGATTTTCAGGAATGGTATAGACTGCTTGCCGCGGCACCAAGCCCGTGAGAATCGGTGGTGCGACTGTAAAGGAGTGCGGTGGCGGAGCGGCTTTCTGGAATACGCTGAGTTGGGACCTGCTGATCATTCCTCAACAGGGCCCGGCTCATCTTTCCCAGTTAACCCTTCGCCACCGCACTCCCTTACAGTCGTGCCTCCGATTTTGGGCAGCGGAATCTAGTCTCCATAAATTGCCGGCTTTACCGCTTCTCAATCATGACCGGTCTATGCCATCAGCGAAATTGCGCTAAACTTCGGCCCCACCGCACCGGTACCGGGTTAACCTCGGATTCTTTTTCCGGCCACGGTCTGGAATGCGGTTTCGAGGCCCTCGATCGCGTTGCGGTAGTGCCACTTGTCGATGATCTCTGTCGACCTTTTTCCCATCGATTCGAGCCTGTCGGAGCCTGCGTCGAAAAATGATTGCATGGCGTCGAAGATTTCCTTTTCGTCGCTCGGGTCAAAACTCCAGCCGTTGCTGTCGTCTTCGAGCAGGTCGGGTGCGCATCCGCAGGCCGTTGAAGTTAGCAGTGGAAGGCCACACGCCATGGCCTCGTTCGCTACCAGGCCCCAAGGCTCGAAGTTTGAAGGTAGGATCAGTCCGTCGGCGGCACTGTAAATTTTTGCCATGTCGTTGTTTGCCAGGAACGGCGTGAAGACGACTCGATCGTCGGCCACAATTCTCAACTGTGATTCCAGCGGACCACTCCCGACGAGCCACAGCGTTGCGCCGGTTGCTTCGACAGTTTGCCACGTGCGCAACAGTCGTTCGAGGTTCTTGGGTGCTACAAATCTGCCCGCAAACAGCAGCACTCGGTGAGATTCCTTTAGCCCGAAGTCACCGCGTATCGCCGCACGGTTGGGGCGATGTAGCTGCACATCTAGCTGGAATCGATCGTTGTCGACGGCAAATGGCGCGAAGAATCGACGTCTGGGCTCAACGGCGAAGAATTCCCAATACTGGTCGTTGGCGCTACCGATCGAGACGACGCCCGCGGCGCGTTTCGCGAAGTAGCGCAGCACGGCAGAGCTTAGCGTGCCGAGCCGTCGAGTTCCTCCAGCGCGTCGGCGTTGGCGGTTCCCGAGATTGGAATCACAGCGTAAAAGGTACGGAATCCCGCGACGTCTAGCCCACAGCATGACGGCAAATTGTGACCAAAAACTGTGCCCGTATTGCAGTATGCAGTCGGGATCAAATGCCGCGATACGACCTACGAGTGAGGGATTGACCGCGCCAGCCAGAGGAAAGCGATAACAACTCTCTGGCGTTAGGCAGGGAACGAACTCAGCCGGATAGTGGAGCTCTGCCTCGGTCCAGTTGCGCAGACTGTCGCGCGGCTGAAGGAAAAATACCCGAGTTTCAAGACCCGGCCGCGCGGCCAGTTCTTCGAAAAGGCGATCGCGGTAGGGCGCGGGCGCTACAGCTACGATCGCCGTTCGCATCGAGGTTTCATTCTCGCCTACGTTGAACGGGCTGGCCGCTCGACGCAAAATCACTCCGGGCGAATCGAATGGATCGCGTCGGCGAAACGTTTTCCGAAATCGATGTAGCCGGCGGTGTTGTAGTGATACGGGTCGGAGTGGCCGTAGTTGTCGGTCTCTGTGACGATTGCAGCGGCAGTGTCGGAATCAACAAAGTTGTGTTGTGCTTTTCTAACGACGTCGCCGTAGTTCCACACTTTGCCGTCTTTATCGTTGCCCGAGTCGGAAATTCTACCGATCACGACCGGAAGATCATCCACTCGTAGCGCGGCACGTAGCAAGTCCATCAAGCGCTTTAGGTTGCGACCGTAGCGCTTTGCGACGACCGCCGACATAGCATCGCTCTCGCCTTGCATCCACAGAATTCCGGCGGGGATCAGCTCGTCCGCGTTGCCGTCACCATCGATGTCACGAGCGGCAAATGCATTGCGTAGAGCGGTCAAAAAGTTGTCGTACTGATTGACGCCGGAGTGTTCTGGCGGACCGCCTACGAAGTCGGCCTCCCAACTGCCGAACCATCTCGCCGCCGTCTCGTCAATTGAGGTACCCCCGCGCGAGTACTTGATCAAGGCCACGTTTTCGTTTGAGCGAAGTTCTTTTAGCCGACGAGCGAATGTTATCTCGATACCGAACTTGCCCGAGTAGGAGTTCGTCTTGCCGTCGGAAGTGAATCCGGCGCCGTGCCCCGCACGCAAATTCGTCCAAAGACCCCGGCCGCCACCGGCTTCACCGTCAGGCGTGGGGTTGCCGTGGAAGATAGGAACCGCGTCGTTGACCGCCTGCAGATCAGCAGGTAGCTCACTGACCGTGCCATAGCCATCCATGTTCGACTGGCCGCCAAGGTAGTAGACGTGATAGGTCTCGGCCGACAGGCACGCGCTGGCAATGAAGATTCCGACGTACACTCGCAGCATATTGATCCCATCGTAAACGAACGTCGCAACGGGACGCGCCTTGCAGAGCTATGATGACGAAGCCATGACTCCCAATCGCCGCAACTTCTTGCAACTACCGATTGCCTTTAGCCTCGCTGCCCAGACTAGCGATGAGCCGATTAAGATTTGTCGCCGCTTGCCCGCGGAGTTGAGCGATGAAGAAATGCTGTTCTTGAAGCAGATCGGCCTGCGCTGGGCGCGCGTTCGATTTGACCCGAAGTCATCAGGCCGTGACTACATGGCTCGGACGGCTGAGCGATATGGGCGCTACGGAATGAAGATTCACTCGGCGGTCCACTACTCCTACCGCGAACTCGATGTGCAGCTTGGTCGCCCCGGCCGCGACCGTCACATCGAGAGCTATGCACAGTTCTTGCGCGACTGCGGCGAACTCGGCATTCCGGTAGCTAGCTACGATTTTCACCCCGGCAACACCTATACGACTGACCACGTCGAAAGCGAGAGAGGTTACCAAACCCGCGAGTTTCGCCTTGACGATTTCCGCAACAAAGTTGAGAAGCAGCGCCATGAGCGTGTCTACCCGGTGGAAGAAATTTGGGAGAACTACACCTACTTCATGAAGGCGACATTGCCTGTAGCAAAGCAAGCGGGCGTAACGATGTCGCTGCATCCGGACGATCCGCCGCTGGCCATGATGAACGGCGTCGGGAAGATGTTGGTGCATTACGATGGCTATCGCCGCGCCGAGCAAATCTCTGAGTCGATCGCGGGAAAGGGCTCGCCGGGCTGGGGGTTGACGTTCTGCGTTGGGACCTGGTCAGAGGGCGGAGACAAGATGGGCAAGGATGTCTTTGAGATGATCGATGACTTTGGCCGTCGCGGAAAAATCGCTGAAGTACATTTCCGCGCCGTGAGTTCACCGCTTCCGAACTTCACCGAGACGCTTCCAGACGAGGGCTACTTAGATCTTTACCGTGTGATGCGCGACCTCAAGCGTGCAGGCTTCAGTGGCGCGGTCATGCCCGACCACGTTCCGGTGCTCGGAGCGGACAAAGGTATTAACCCGGCCGGCACGGCGTATTGCATCGCTTACATGCGGGCGCTGCTCGAACGAGCGAGCGCGGAGTTGGCCTGACCCAAATCCGTCCATAAGCAAGCGATGACCTCGCACCGGATCAACCGAGGCGCGGACGGAAGTCCGCGTTTTCTTCAGGTTCGGTAGATGCTTCGAGTGAAAGCGTGGACTTCCGTCCACGCCTCGTTTTCTAGACATCAATCAGCCCTGCACCCGCCCGGTGTAGTCAAAGTATCAGTGGAAAAATAGTGCGGGGTTCGTAGTTCGCGAAAATACGCCGCGCAGTCAGCCTGCGTCGAATGCGTACAGACGGATCGGGGGCCTGATCTGAGCGCCCAAGGATGGACCGTTACGGTATCATCCTAAGCTGTGTTGACGCCGGTTATCTTGCTGCTCGCGACGCTCGCCAGCGTTGCGTACTTCTTCAAGATTGTCTTAACGCGCCTCGCCGGAATGAGTACCGCGAAGGACAAGAACCTGCGGTTCGATAACGTCGGCAAGCGCCTATGGACCGTTTTTGCCGAGGTCATGCTGCAGACGCGGGTGATCCGCGAACGGCCTCTCGCCGGCATTCTGCATGCCTTGGTGATGTGGGGTTTTTTTGCGTTCGCTTGGGTCAGCATCCAGCACTTTTGGCATGGGTTTGCCGGACTTGAACACGCCACGCCTGACGTTTCTTGGTACGGCTGGTTCGCGGCGATTTGGGCGGTCGCGGTTTTGGTCGGAATACTTGGGCTCACGTACCGGCGATTCATCGTTCGCCCGGCGGCTCTTGGCGATCATCTGTCCGTTACTTCCGGCATTGTGGCGGTCTTAATCGTCGTGCTGATGGTCACCTATTTGGCCGGCTGGGGCTGGCTCGACGTTCCCAGCCTCGCCTGGAAAACCAATTGGTGGGCGCATAGCGCGGCTCTGCTGGGAATGCTTTGGGTGATCCCTCGGTCGAAACACCTGCACCTAGTCATTGGACCGGCGGCCGTATTCTTCCGTGGTGACGTCACCAGTAACGTTCGCGCGCTTCGAGAGGAAGACGACGATGACTTTGGAATGCTCGCGTTCTCTGACCTCTCGCAGAAAGACATCCTCGACGTGAACTCCTGCGTCGAGTGCGGGCGCTGCTCGGACAACTGTCCCGCGAACATCATTGGCGGAACACTCGACCCGAAACAAGTCATTCTGCAAATGCAGAGCGGCCTTCTAGCTGGCGGCGGCGCGATCGCCGGCACGGCCGCCGAGGTCGAAGGTGGCGAGGCCTGGGTGTCGGAGCTCGACCTGTTTCAATGCCTTTCATGCGGGGCGTGCGAGCAGGCCTGCCCGGTTGGAATCGAACACGTTGGTATGAAGATCCTAGAGCTGCGGCGGGGACTAGTTAGCGAGGGCCGCACGAACAGCGACAAACTCACCGACATGTTCACGACGATGGAGCGCTCGCCCCACAACGCCTGGGGCGTGTCACAAGATGTCCGCCGGAAGTTCGTCGAGACCGAGCAACTGCCAATTTTCGACGGTTTGCAAGAATGGCTGCTTTGGCTCGGGTGTGGCTGTAGTTACGACCCGCACGGTCAAGATGTAGCCCGCTCGATGAAGCAAATTCTCGATGCCTCTGGCGTGTCCTGGGGCGTGCTCAAGCGCGAGACCTGCTGCGGTGAGCCTGCGCGGCGCGCGGGCAATGAGTATCTTTACATGGAGCTTTCGCAAAAGGTGATCGAGGCATTCGAGTCGGGCACGGTAAAAAAGATTGTTACCAGTGATCCGCACTGTACCCGCATGTTTGACCTCGACTATCGACAAGACGAGTCGTTCGCCGAGCTTGAAATCGAGGTCATCCACCACACCGAGTTGCTCGACCGGCTGATGCCTAAGCTCGACCTCACGCCGTCGCTTGAGCAAGTAACGATGCACGACCCCTGCTACCTAGCGCGCGGACGCGGCGTCACCGAGCAGCCCCGCAACGTCATGCAAGCTATCGGCGCAAACGTCATCGAGATGGAGCACCACGGCAAAGAAACCTTTTGCTGCGGAGCGGGTGGCGCACAGCTCTTCATCGCCGACGACAAGGAAGAATTTCCAGGTGGCCGCGTCAACCATAGGCGCTTCGCCGAAGTCGAAGCCACCGGAGTCGATACCGTGGTCGTGGCATGCCCCTACTGCCCGATCATGCTCAAGGACGCCGCGAACCAAGCGAACCGTGAGGATGTCAAGATCGTTGATGTGGCGGAACTCGTTGCGGCGAGGCTCAACTAGAGGTCGTGATTCTAGCGCCACCGAGGTTCACCAGGAGCTGATCAACAATTCCGTGAATTGCGCGATTGTGCCCGCGCCGCGCACTGCCTGGATATGGCGAAGACGTTGTGACAACCAGCAGCCTGGCGTCCGGAACTACAAAAATGTACTGCCCACCATACCCCCACGCGAAGAAAACGTCGTGGCCGGAAGACTCGCGAATCCACCATCCATAGCCGTAGAGCTGGCCACTGTGGCGCGAGCGCCCGCGCGGGACGAACGTTTGCTCGACCCATTCTTCAGTGAGAACTCGCTGACCGTCGACCATGCCACGGTTGAGGTAAAGCCGCCCGAACTCCAACATCTGGCGTGGCGTCAATTCCATGTCATTGCCGCCGCGGTAGATGCCTTGCGGGTCGCGCGGCCACTTCGCAAGAGAGAACCCGAGCGGCCGCGCGAGATGTTTTCTGGCGAAATTCCAGGTGGTGTCGCCGCTGGCTTGGGTGAGTAGCGCCGAGAGCAAATGGGTATTGGCGGTACTGTAGGCCATGCGCGTCCCGGGAGGACGCAACTGTGGACGCCGTAGGGCATCGCGGACCCAGTTTCCGCTAGCGATCCAGTTGCCGAAATTTCTGCCGCTGGCTGGCTGCAAGCCTGATCGCATCGTCAGCAGGTCTTCGACGGTGATTTTGCGCTTCATTGGGTCGGAGCGCGGACCGAGATAGCTAGTAAAGTACTGCGCGATCGGTACGTCGACACTCGAAATGTCCCCACGCGCGACGGCGATTCCGATCAATGCCGAAATGACGCTCTTCGAAGCAGATTTGATGTTCGCCCCGCCCTTTGCATACTTGCGGAAGTATTTCTCTAGAACCAGTTCTTCGTCGATGTCGATCAGTAAGCTGTGGAGTCGCGGGAGTTTCTCGGCAAAAGCCTTGGCCTCTTGCAAGAGTTGCGAAAGCGGCACTGCGGGGGGAACCGGCTTCGGTAAATCGACTACGGGGCCCTTAACCGCTGGAATAAGTGCGAAAAAGGCGACGACCGGCAGTGCTCTGCTGATCGCGAGCCGACAACTGGCGGAAAAATAACTGAAGGGAGCCAACTGAACGATTCTATCGTGGACGGCCGTTAGCCCGCAGTTCGACGTAGTCCAGCCCTACGGGCCCTTTGGATGAGACCTTGAGCGAGTCGCCCTTTTTGACCTCGACTTCGCGAATTGTGTGAGATTGCCATTCTTGCGGCGTACCCTGTGCCGTCCAGCTGTGGCCTGTAGCGCGGCCATTGACGAAGAGCAATAGCTCGCTGCTTGAGGAATCTAGCGCGGCGTATCTGACGTCGATGTCGTAACGGGCTGAGTCCGCGAGGGCCGGCTGGCGCAGCGGTGTTGAGATCGAAGTTTCGCCGCTCGATCTTATGCTGATTCGGTGCGATGCTGTGCGGTCGTTGCGGTAATCGAGTGCGAATTCCCCGAGCGTTACGAAATTTTCTGCTTCCACGCGAACCGTCTGACGCTCGGCGATCGGCTGGGGCAGGGAAGTCTTCTCTAGCAGTGCCTGGAGTTTCGATATTTCCGCGTCTTCGTCGCCAGTCATCAGAAAGTAGGCCATGCCGGCGTCTGAGCAGTCGGCACGGGTTGTGACGCGCATTCTGTCCCATAGAAAGCGAACGTTTGGGTCGGCGGAATCACGCATCCAGTGCCAAGGCTCCCATTCTTCGGGCTTGGGTTCTCGGCCAAATCTGCTGGTGCTCCAATAGCGGTTTTGGTCGCTAATCTGCACCCAGTGGACGCCAAGCTCGATCAGAGGCCGTTTGTTGTAGGTGAACTGATAGTCGGTCGCGAAGCCGTCATTCCAGCGACTGTGCGAGATGACGTAGACGAATTTCAACTTGGCCGGATCGGCGCGCATCATCCCCTTGTAGGGAACCTCCATCGGGCCGGCGATGATGAAATACAGCGGATCGTCAGCGCTTGAGGCGTTAATCGCGGCGGCTATATCGCTGATCGCCCCCTCGACATCGCGGCGGCAGTCGAAGAACTTCGAGACATCGTAGCCGTAACGCTCGATAGCTCCGAGAACGCTCGCGCGATGAATCTTCTCCAACTCAGGGTCATTCTTCGGAAGGATTGAATTGTAGTCGAAGTGGACCAATTTGTCTTTCACATCGAACGCATCGAAGATCGCTAGCGACACGGGCGAGGCGGCCCAATCATCCTCGTCGTTGTGGTTACCGTCGGCGCTGTAGGCGATGCGGCCGTGGAACGTTGTTCCGTCAAACGGCGCCGGGTCGGCGGCAAGCGGGAGCACAGCAAGGAAAAAAGCTAGGGCCAGGGAATAGACAGTATTCTTCAACAGGGGTCGCCTCTGAGGGTCATCTAGAGAATACTGCATGCGGGATGGGGCTCGGGCCCAGGTCAAACCAGCGCCAGGGGACTACACCCGCACCGATACAATGGGCCTGATGTCCGCGACTCTTGGTACCCGCTCGGCGCCCGAGCTATCGGTACAAGCCGTGATCCTGGGTTTGCTGATCGGCACCGTGTTGACCGCGGCGAACACTTATCTTGGCCTCTATGCGGGCATGACGGTTTCAGGCAGTATCCCTGCTGCGATCGTTTCGATGGGGATTTTGCGGGGTATTCTCAAGCGCGGCAGCATTCTCGAGAACAACATCGTGCAGACGATGGCGTCGGCGGGTGAGTCTGTCGCGGCCGGCATTATTTTCACCGTTCCGGCAATGATCATCGCCGGTGTTTGGACGGAGTTTGACTACTGGCAGGTCACCATGATCGGCGTGCTCGGCGGCGTGCTGGGTGTGCTGTTCATGATCCCCTTGCGGCGGACACTGATCGTCGAAGATGACGAGCTGATCTACCCCGAGGGCGTGGCTTGCGCGCAGGTGCTCGAAGCGGGCGAAGAGGGTGGAAGCTCGCTCTCTCGCATCGTCGCGGCATTAATCGGCGGAGTGGTTTTCAAATCATGCATCGGACTTTTCGCGATTTTTCGCGGGACGGTCGAGTACGCTTGGCGCGTTGGCGGCTCGGTGCTCTACATGGGCTCCGACGTCTCGGTCGCGCTGCTCGGCGTGGGTGTGATTGTCGGCATCGAAATCGGCGTTCAAGTCGTTGGCGGCAGCTTGATCGCCTGGGGCATTGCGATTCCGCTTTATTACCTCGGTAATCCGATGCCCGAGGGGTCGGTGCTCGACGCCGCGTGGGCGGCTTGGAGCAGCCAGATTCGCTATATGGGCGTGGGAGCCATGATCGTTGGCGGACTGTCGTCGATGTGGAAAATTCGCTCCGGGGTAGGGCGCGCGTTGGGCCAGTTGCGGGGCACATTGGCGAAGGGGGCGAGCGCCACCGAAGACACTGACCGCGATATCCGCTTGTCAACGAGCGGAATGATTTTCGGTGCCGCGGCCGTCGGTACGTTCGTGCTCTATCGCATGGTTACGGGCTCGCTCTCGATCGCAATCGTGGCCGGGATCGTGATGCTGATCGCCGCGTTCTTCTTTGTCGCGGTCGCGAGCTACATCTGCGGACTCGTCGGTTCATCGAACAATCCAATCTCGGGAATGACGATTTGCGCCTTGATGTTTTCCGCCGGGATATTGTTGCTGCTGGGTATGGCCGGCCCTGCTGGGATTCTCGGCGCGCTGGGCGTAGCAGGAGTCGTCTGCTGTGCCGCGGCAACGGCCGGTGATACATCACAGGATTTGAAGACGGGACAAATTGTTGGTGCTACCCCACGCAAGCAGCAGATCGCGCAGTTCATTGGCGTGTTGGTGCCGACCTTTGCGATCGCGCCGATATTGACGCTCTTGCATAACGCTTACGGCATTGGAACGGGAGCTCCTGATGCGTTGCGCGCTCCGCAGGCTACGCTGTTTGCGTCAATCGCCGAGGCGATGTTTGGCAGCGCTGATTTGCCCTGGAACATGGTTTGGATCGGCGCCGCGATCGCAATCGGCCTGCTCGTGCTTGATGCATTCCTCGAGCGCTCGGGCAGCCGCTTTCGAGCCCACGTGATGCCGGTCGCGGTCGGCATCTATTTGCCCTTAGCGTTGATGGTGCCGATTTTTTTGGGCGGAGTTGTTTCGGTGCTATTGAAGCGAACTTCTGAAGTGGCGGTTCACAACGGCGTACTGATCAGCTCGGGGCTCATTGCGGGTGAGGCGATCGCGGGCATACTAATTGCGATCCCAAAGACACTGCCGCAATTCGCCGATGTGCAGATTCCGATTCCCGTGGTCGACAGTTTGGGCATTTCAACGCTTGGAATTTTTGCGGCTATGTGGGTAATCTATCGCGCTTCGATTTCGGGCGGCGGGTCGAGTTCGCGGTGATGCAAGCGAGGCGAAGATACTCTGCGACAATTGGCGCGTGCGAAACACTGCTGTATTCACGTTGGGATTGCTCATGACCGGCTCCGTGTTGACTCAAGGAGCTGATCGTCCCCACGGCGAAATTGCAGCCGGCCGCTCGGCCGTTGTCGCCCGAAACGGCATGGTTGCGACGAGCCAGCCGCTAGCCGCCCAGGCAGGCCTCGACATTTTGAAGCAGGGCGGAAACGCCTTCGACGCGGCGGTCGCGACCGCGGCGGTTTTAGCCGTTGTCGAACCGATGATGACCGGGCCAGGGGGTGATATGTTCGCCTTGGCCCACGTCGCGAAGAGCGGCGAGCTTGTCGGACTTAACGCTAGCGGCTTCTCGCCCGGGGCCGCCGACGCCTCGTTTTTCTCTTCGAGAAATCTACAATCCATTCCGATCACCGGGCCGCACTCGGTCAGCATTCCGGGGGCGGTCGACGGCTGGGCGACGCTGCTCGAGGCGCACGGAACTATGAGTCTTGCTGCAGTGCTGGCGCCCGCGATCGAGTATGCCGAGCAGGGCTTCGCGGTATCGGAGATCATTGCCGGCGACTGGGCGAATTTCGGCGCCGTGCACGCTGAAAAAGGGCCGTTTGCCGCGACATTTTTGCCAGCCGGCGACGCGCCGCGCCACGGCGATGTATTTCGCAATCCTGACCTGGCGAAGACGTTTCGTCAGATCAGTGAGGGTGGCCGCGATGCCTTCTACAAGGGCGAGTTCGCTCGCAAGATGGTGGCGCACCTGAACGCGCAGGACTGGCCGGTCACGCTCGATGACCTCGCGTTCCAGCACTCCGATTGGGTCGAGCCGATCAGCACGACCTATCGCGGCTACGAGTTGTTTGAGTTGCCGCCGAACGGCCAGGGGATGGCGGCTCTCGAGATGCTCAACATCTTAGAGGGGTTCGATCTTCGCAGCCTGGGGTTTAACTCATCCGCATATCTGCATCGGCTCGTGGAGGCGAAGAAGTTGGCATTTGCGGACCTAGGTGCATGGCTGGCGGATCCGGAACGAAGTGAGCTGCCGGTGCCGCAGCTAATTTCAAAGGATTACGCCGCGAAGCAACGGGCACGCATCGATTTAGAGACGGCGGCCGATGACGTCTCCTCGGGCGTCGACCGTGACGGCGATACGGTTTACCTAACCGTAGTGGATAAAGACCGCAACGCCGTCTCGTTCATCTACAGCATTTTTCACGGATTTGGCTCCGGCGAAGTTGTCCCGGGAACCGGCGTTGTGCTGCAGAACCGAGGCGCGCTTTTTGTTCTTGAAGAGGACCATCCCAATCAAATCGAACCTCGCAAACGCCCGTACCATACGATCATTCCAGCAATGGCGTTTAAGGACGGAAAGCCGTGGTTGAGCTTTGGAGTGATGGGCGGCGCGATGCAGCCCCAGGGGCACGTTCAGGTCTTGCTGAACATGATTGAGTTTGGGATGAACGTACAGGACGCGGGTGAGGCGCCGCGCTTTCGACACCAAGAAGGTGACGGGTTGGCTCTGGAGACGGGTGTCGATCCGCGGACGCGGGCGGAGCTGATTCAAATGGGACACGAGGTGGTTTCGCGCCCGGGAGTTTTCGGCGGTTATCAGGCGATCGAGATCGACTGGCAGCGCGGGGTATTGATTGGCGGCACGGATCCCCGCAAGGATGGTTGCGTGGTGGCGTGGTAGAGCGGCCGGCCCCTGGCAGTTCGACGGCGGATGGCCTACAAGCCTAAATCTTCGATGAAATGCGTGTCGTAGCGTCCCTCGACGAATTCTGGTGCGTCTAGAATTCGTAGGTGCAGCGGAATCGATGTCTTGATGCCTTCGACGATGCTCATCGTGAGAGCGCGTTTCATGCGCTGGATCGCTAGCTGCCTAGATGGTGCGTGGGCGATGACTTTTGCTACTAACGAATCGTAGTGTGGCGGTACACGCCAGCCTCCGTAGGCGACCGAATCGACGCGTATCCCTAATCCGTTTGGCGGTGCGTATTTCGTAATGAGTCCCGCTGACGGAGTGAAGGTTTCTGGGTCTTCGGCATTGATTCGACACTCGATGGCGTGTCCCTTGATCTCGATGGGGTCTGGAACCACCACTGAAAGTGGTTGACCCGCTGCTAACAGCAGCTGGCTCTTGACCAGATCGACCCCGGTAACCGCTTCGGTGACCGGATGCTCGACCTGAATGCGCGCGTTTAGCTCTATAAAGTAGAGTTCGCCATCTTCGTCCATTAGGAACTCAACGGTGCCTGCGTTGGTGTATCCAATTGCGGAAAGGGCATCGGATAGGACTTTTCCCATCTTGGCCCGAAGTTCCGGGCTGATGCCGCAGGCCGGTGCTTCTTCGACGAGCTTTTGGTGACGGCGCTGGATGGAGCATTCGCGCTCGCCCAAAGAAATCACATTACCGTCTTTGTCGCCTAGGACTTGGAACTCGATATGCCGCGGGCGCTCGATAAATTTTTCAAGATAAACATCGCCGTTGCCGAATGCAGACTCGGCCTCGTTCTGCGCCTGCTGAAAAGCGTTCTCGATTTCATCCGCCGAGCGGACAATGCGCATACCACGCCCACCGCCGCCGGCTGAGGCTTTGATGATTACGGGATAGCCGATGTCGTCTGCCGACGTTTTGGCCTCGCCCGCCGACTTCAACGGCTCCTCGGTGCCCGGCAGGACCGGGATCCCCGCGTTCTTGGCCGCCGTACGGGCTTGCGTTTTGTCGCCCATCAAACGGATCGCGTTCGGGCTGGGCCCTATGAAGCGTAGACCGCAGGTTTGGCAGATTTCGGCAAAGCTAGCGTCTTCCGCCAGAAAACCATATCCGGGGTGAATGGCATCGACGTCGGCCATTTCAGCGGCGCTGATGATCGCCGGCACGCTCAGGTAGCTATCAGCGCTCTTTGGTGGACCGATGCAGATCGCTTCGTCAGCGTAGGCGACGTGAAGCGAGTCTTTATCGGCGGTCGAGTAGACAGCGACCGTGCCGATTCCGAGGTCCCGACAGGCGGCGATGATACGGAGCGCGATTTCGCCGCGATTGGCAATAAGAACTTTTTCGATCATTCGATGCAGCGCTTACTCAGATGGCATGATCTTGAACAGCTGCTGGCCGAACTCCACGCCCTCTCCGTTCTCAACGAGCCGCTCGGCGAGTATGCCGTCGACTTCAGCTTCGATTTCGTTCATGAGCTTCATCGCTTCGACGATGCAGACCACTTGGCCCTTCTTGACGCGGTCACCAGGCTCAATAAATGCGGGGGCTCCGGGCGCCGGCGAGACATAAAAAGTGCCAACCATTGGTGAGTCGACGTATGCGGCTGAGTCGTCTACCTCGGGTGGATCGGCTTCTAGTGGCGCTGACGTCACGGCTGAAGCGGGAGGCGGAGCCGGGGCTGCCGTCGTTACGAGCGTCGAACCGTGCCGCGCAATGCGAAGGCGCAGTTTTGCTGATTCGTACTCAATTTCGGTCAAGTCTTTCTTGATGGCCAGGTCGGCCAGCGCCTTGATGGAATCCAAATTAATTTTGGTATCAGCCATTTCTCGTCGGTACCTTTATTCGCTGACCCACAGCTCTCGAGGTGTTGAAGTGAGTACTTCGCAGCCACCGCGTTTGACTACCACGACGTCTTCGATTCGAACTCCCGCGATTCCCTTCAGATAAGTCCCCGGTTCCACAGTCACCACCATGCCTGTCTGCAAGCGTTCGCGCTGTTTGGGGGCCAGTCGCGGACTTTCGTGAATTTCGAGGCCGAGTCCGTGACCTGTCGAGTGCGAAAACAACTCGTCGAGCTTTTTGCCGGCTACTTTTGATTTTCTCAAAACTTGCCGGGCGCGTCGATCGACAGTCTGGAACTCGGCTCCGGGCCGGATGGCGTCGATCGCAGCCTGCTGCGCTTCGAGCACGGCGTTGAACATTTCCATCTGAATCCGGTCCGGACGACCCAGGCTGATCATCCGCGTCATGTCGCTGTTGTAGCCGTTGAGTATAGCACCCTGGTCGACGACAACTAGCGCATTTGGGACCAGTTTGACGGGTCTGGGTTCGGCGTGCGGAAGCGCCCCGTGGGGGCCGCTGGCGACGATTGTAGGGAACGCGGCGCCCTCCGCGCCGAGCCGTCTCATCGCGAATTCGATCTCGGCCGCAAGGCGAGCTTCGGTCCAGCTCGGGCGTGCCTTTTTACAGGCTTGGTCGAAGGCTTTGGAGTTCAGTTCGACCGAGCTTCTAATCGCTTCGATCTCGCTTGGGCTCTTGATAATGCGGAGGTTCTCGACGAGATCTTCGAGAGGCATCAGCCGGCAGTTCGATAGGGCTTTCTGAAGGTATCGGAATGTCGCAAAGCTCAATCGGTTCTGCTCGAAGCCCAGGCGCTTGATGCGATGCCTTTTGACTGCGGCGACAAATGCCGGACGAGAATCGCCGAACGTAATCTCAAGATCGATTCCAGGCGTCTGCTCGGCCGCTTGCGCTTCGTAGCGGCCGTCGGTGAATAGGGTAGCCCCGTCGTCATCGACGAGCAGGTGGCCGGCGCTACCGCTAAAACCTGTGAGATAGCGGATGTTCGTTAGCTCAGCGATGTATAGGGAAACACCGTTTGATGCCGTCCGAAGAGCATCTAACCGCGCGGAATATTCAGTCACTCTTGAGTGTCCCGCGGAACGGCACGGATGGTAAGGCCGTCCGGTTGCTTAGTAGTCGTGACCTCGGGCCGGCTATCAACTTCGATGACCACACGAACGATCATCGGGTCTAGTTGATACTGCGCGATCCGCACGCGCTTGATCGTCGGGTGCTCGATCGACTGCGAGCGCTGCTCCATGTCTAGATCGCTGTCTTTAAGGTCGACGACGACGCGAGCGGGGTCGGGTAGGGTGAACCAGCTTGACTCCAGTTCGCGGCCCGCGCGGATGCGAATTTCGACGGCGCCGTCCGCCACCGCGACGTCTAATGCGCGGAGCGTGGCGACTGACGAAGCCGGCTCGGGTGACGTTGGTTGGGCGGGGGGTGACGGCTCTACCGGCTCTGGCTCTGGCTCTGGCGCGGGCTCGGCTTCGGGCGTGGTTTCGGGCGGGTCCTGCGCAGGTTCCTCAGCGGCTTCGGGATCGAGCGGCACTACCGCGGCCGGTTCCGGCTCAACGGGTGGCGGTTGCAGTACCTCTGGTTCCACCGAATAAGGATTTTCCGCCGCCAGCTCGCGATCATACGGGTCGTACAACTGGGTCGCCAAAAGCACGAATGCGGCGAGCAACAGCACGACGCCAACGACAACCTCTCGCTTCGAGACGAACGCGGAGGCGCCACCCGGTTCGGCCATGCGGTCGGCGCCTTCGGGAAGGTTTGCCCGGCGCCGAAAGAGGTCAATCCGAATCATAGATTCTTCAAACTTCGCAGGGCTAAGCCGCAGGCCACCGCGAATGCGGATTCCGATACGATTCCGGCGGACGCAGTATCGATTTTCGCGAATGGATCGAGCGGGACAACTTCGAGGTCCGTGCCGGCCGCGACGCCGGTGGAGTACTCTCCGCGGTCGGCGGCTCGCCCGCATAGGTAGACTTTCTCTACCTTTAGAGGCTCGGCCTTTTGTGAAAGTTCTGGCCAGTTTTCGCGCAGGGCCGAGCCGACGCGCTCAGCCGGCGGAAGAGTCACTTCGCTGGACCAATGCTCGGCAATGCGTACGGAACGAGAGATTAGCGGAAATCCGCCGCGTGTAACCACCATCGTGATCAGGTCTTCGTTGACATCCACCAACAGAGAGGCTTGATCGACGGCCGGGCTGTAGTTGAAGGCGAAGACATTCGCCAAGGCGCACGCGCGAATATCGGCTGTGACCGGCTGCAGGCCCGCGAGGCGAACCGTTTCACGAAGCCACTCGACCTGGTCGGCCGGAGCGCATCCCCAGACCAGCGAAGATTGCGCCGCGCCAAAGCCCGATTCGAGCATCTCGTAGTCGCAGTAGGCTGAATCGAAGCTATAGCTGATTTGGCCTTCCACGGAGGTGCGCACGAAATCGACCAATTCGTAGTCGCTGTTGTCGACGCGCTCAAACCCACAGAGCGCTTTCTCGCCGCCCACCGATACGACAACGTTGCGGCCATTGAGGTGTTCACTTTGGAATAGGTCACGAAGTTCTAGCGCAACCAATGGGCCGTCGGTCAACTGCCACTCGGTGACCGCCCGCGGCGGGATTTTTGCGCCGACTACGGCTTTCAGACGCATCCCATCCGAGCGTTGCTCAAGCGCCACAGCCAGAGCCATGCGAGTGTCGAGATCGAGACCGACGTGGGAGTGGCGCGAGCCGAACGGTAACCGATCGGCAATCCGCGACAACAGCCCGGGCGATTTTCGGTAAGTCGATCCGCTGAACGTTTGAAGATCGGCCATCAGGGGGGCGATTTACGCGCTCACTCTTTCTTTGGGCTCGACCAGCGATCGTATTTTCTACCAATTCGGGCGGACGCTGTGCTGCCGTCGTGGATCAACATTCGATAACGAAAATGCAGTTTCTCGCCCTTGGCTAAGGTTATGCTGCCGTCGCGAGAATCGTCGGCGTGGAAATGATGCTCGCCAAAAATATTTGCCGCGAACAGGCCGTAGCCGCGCACATGCCAGTACGTGGGGTGTTTTGGATTCGACGGATGGTCGAATATCGCAATGCCGACCGGCTTGCCCTCGATGCTGCCGGCGTAGTCAATCCATGGGGATTGTTTCCCCCACGTATTGGCCTCGGTCGTTTTGCCCGCGGCGTTTGTGATCTTGCCGGTACGAGCGACTCCCTTCGCGCGCATGTGTTGCTCTTCTAGTTCGGTGGCGATGCGAACGGCGAACGTACCCTCTTTGGTATCGCCGAAATGCACCTTGTCAGCAACGGCGGTTAGTGTGATGTCGAAATCGATAATGCGGTCATTCGAGGCGCTTCGAATGACCATCGTGCGGGCTTCGGAGAGCAGGGTCGAACCGTCTGGAGCATTCCAGTTGAAAGTGGCGCGAATGCGGCCGCTGTCGCCTAGTTTGTCGCCCTTGCCTAAGAGCTTGACGTCAGCAGCGCCGTCGAGGGCAATGATGCCCTTTTTGTCTCGCGGCAGTTGAGTTCTCTCGTTGGCCCAAAAGTCGAAGCCGTTCACCTCGCCGTGGCTGAACCACATGCTGCGTTGGTGCTCGTGGTCGCGTTGCTCGCCGGGGATATCCTCCATTGGGAAGCCGCGCGTGACGATCGTTCCGTCGGGCGCGCGAAGCGGATGCAGATAGGGCTTAGTCGTCTCCGGTCCGAAGTAGAAAGTGGAGAATGGATTACCCCCTATCGAGATGTCGATGCGGTCATCCTTTGGATCGAAGGCGACTTGGGCATTCACAGCCGCCGCGGCGAATAGCAATGCGAGTACTAGCGATAAGCGCGTCATGTTCTCATAGTGGACCATAAAACGCGCGGGCGTGGGCACGATCTTGCGTTTGATTTTGCTGCGCTGCTTAACCTACGTGCACGAGGCCGTATCGGCGTTGCCACTTGTCTCTGATGTAGTTCACAAGTTCGGCGAGCGCTTCGACGCTTGGCGGGTTTTCAACATAGGCTGTCGCCTCGTTACGGGCCAGTTCGAGCGTCTCTCGGTCACGCAGCAAATTCGCTACTCGGAATGACGGTAGTCCGCTTTGTTTGGTCCCGAAAAACTCGCCCGGCCCCCGTAGCCGCAGGTCAACCTCGGCTATTCGAAAGCCGTCTTGGGTTTCGGTCATGGTTCGCATCCGCTCGCGAGCGTTCTCGGTAAGTTTTTCCGTCATCAGGATGCAGAAACTTTTGTGCGCCCCACGGCCGACTCGACCGCGCAATTGATGCAACTGGCTGAGGCCGAAGCTTTCGGCGTGCTCAATCATCATCACCGTGGCATTGGGGACATCGACTCCGACCTCCACGACCGTCGTCGAGACGAGAATCTGCGTTTCACCTCGACGAAAGCGCTCCATTGCTTCGTCTTTGCCGCCGGTCGGCAGCCGTCCGTGGAGGATGTCGAGCTTGAGGTCGGGGAACACGTTTGTCGCGAGGTGTTCGAACTGCTTCTGCGCGGCTTTGACCGACTTCGTTTCTGATTCGTCGATCAACGGGTAGACGATGTACGCCTGACGCCCGCTGAGAACCTGTTCGCGAATAAAGCTATAAACGTTTTCAGCGTGGTCAACCGAGCGGTGCTTGGTCACGATCGGACTGCGGCCAGGAGGCAGTCCGTCGATGATCGAGACATCGAGTTCGCCGTATAGCGTCAGCGAAAGGGTGCGAGGAATCGGCGTGGCAGTCATCACCAGCACATCGGGATGGGCGCCCTTTCGAAGCAGTTGCAAGCGCTGCATCACGCCAAATCGGTGTTGCTCATCGATTACGATAAGGCCTAGATTCTGAAACTCCACGTCCTCAGAGATCACCGCGTGCGTACCGACGACGACGTGCGCGATGCCTTCAGAGATCAGCCGCTTGATTTTCTTCTTCTCGCTGGCGCGATGCGACCCGGTCAGCCCGGCGACCACGTAACCCGCCGGCTCAAGCAGTTTCTTGAAGTACAAGAAATGTTGCGTTGCGAGGATCTCGGTCGGCGCCATCACAGCGACCTGGTAGTTGTTTTCGAGCGCGATGACTGCCGCTTCGATAGCCACGATGGTCTTGCCGCTGCCGACATCGCCTTGCAGCAGGCGATTCATTGGCACCGGCGCCGCCATATCCTTTGCGATCTCGCCGAGCACTCGCTTTTGCGCGGCGGTGGGCTTGAACGGCAGAATCTGCTTGATCTTTTCGCGGGCGCCGTCGTTGAGTTCAAACGCAATGCCGACGACCGCTCGCGACTTCGCGCGCTTGAGCGCTAGGCCGCATTCGAGGAAGAAAAATTCCTCGAAAATAAGCCGAAACTGCCCGGGCGTGCGGTAAGCCCCGAGCAGCCGCATGTCGACGTCGGTAGGCGGAAAGTGTGTTTCGTTTAACGCGGCCCTGCGGTTGGGCAGGCCGACACGCCGACGGATCGACTCTGGGATCGGGTCTTCCTCAGGCACGAGAGGTAGCGCGCGATGAACCATGCCGCGCAGCATGCGCGTGTTCACCTTGCCCACGGCTTTGTAGACCGGGACTATACGCCCCAAGTGAAGCTTCGCCTCGGGATCATCCTCGCGTAGAATCTCGTACTCGGGGTGTGAAATCGAAAGCTCGCGAGAGTAGTTGTCGTAGTCGATGCGCCCGTAGACAGCGACTGTCTGGTCATTCTCGAAAATCGATTGTAGATAGTCGCCTCGAAACCACTTGCACACGATCCAGGTGTCTTCGCGGTCTTTCAGGCGAAGCTCGAACAGGCGCAGTCGGCTGTGCCGCGGACGGTAGAGTTGCGTCGCGCTAACAGTGCCGATCACGGTCGCGGTCTCTCCCGGCGCTAGCTCCGAAATCGGTTTAACGTTACTGCGATTCTCGTACCGTAGCGGCATGTAGTAAAGCAGGTCTTCGATAGTCGCGATGGCGCGTGACTCAAAGGTTTTCGCGCGGGATGGCCCAACGCCTTTGAGATAAGTGATCGGAGTGTCGAGCTGCATCGCGCGCGAGCATCCGATTGTAACGGGGCACCACCCCCCGCGACTACGGCGCTCGACTCGACCCCGATCCGTCGGCAAGCATCCTTCGCGAGTGCCTGTAATGCTTGGTCGCGTGTAGTCGCGTGTAACAGTAGGCCGTTCATGTTTTCTTTAGAGACACATTCGCGACACCCCGCGGGTGGGCTCCGTTGCCGCGGAAGATCTCGCGTTTGAGCCGCGCGCGCGGCTCAAACGCAACTCACGCCGGATTTGCCCGGAACTTGCGTACATAACTTCCTTACGGACGGATTTGGGACTCGACCGGGAATGACGAGGCCTTGGGCAGTCGGTTATGACTGCCCAAGGCTGGTTTCGGGATTCGATCGGATACTAGGTGGATCGAGGTGCGGTGACGGGCCGCACGCCGAGCGCAACTTCGACATCCGCGATGTGATTGAAAATGGTGAGCGCCGATGAGCCGGCGAACAGCAGTCCAATCGCGTTTAGATTTGCGTCCATCAACAGACTTCCGGAGTCGCCCGGGGCACCCATCGGAGTCGTAATGATTTGATGCCGAAAAACCGCCGGACCGGCGCCGTATCCAACCGTAATCGTTGCATTGACCGCGGTGACACGCCCAGAAGTAACTTCGGTCGTCCGACCAGCCTTAATTACTTGCGAACCGGTGAACGCCTGGTCGACGCCTCTCGGCATGATCTGGCCGATGATCGAAGCCGTCACATTGCGGCTGTGAGTGGGTCGGGCGACCGCGGCATCGACAAGGTTGTAGCCGGAGCGGCCGAACACGATCGGCTCGAAACGCTCGAGAGTCGCCACGGAGTCAGACGGATAGACGCCGCCGTCCGCCGAGCCGGGTTGCAAAATTAGATCGCCCGGCTTGCCGCTGTTTGTAGCCGCTAGAACGTGGTTATTGCTGAGGATGAGGTAGTCGCCCTTGCATTCTTGTTTCGATCCGCAGCAACATGTTTCCGACTCGCAGCAGCAACGCCGAATATCTTGCACCAGACACCCGAAAGTGCCTGCTGTGATGTTGTGGTGGCCGATGCTAAAGCCGGGAGCTGCAGGTCTGAGCCGGGCCGTAAATGCCAGTGCTTCGATCTTTCCGACCTCGACAACGTCAGTGACTACGCCGTCGATTTTCGGGGGAACCCGCGCAGCCGCGGCTACAGTCTTCTTTTTCGATTCGACGTAAACAGTGAGAGACCGAGCCTTTCCCGGCTTCCCTGCTTTGACTTTGTTGCTAATCGCGACTCCGACAACACCGTCACGAGCTAGTAGTTCAGATTCGTGTTTTTCTTGAATCTCGGTAATTTTCGCTGTTTCGGCTATCTCAGCGGACCGGGTGGTGTCGCTGGGATAATCCGTCTTGAAGAACGACTCCCAAGCATTCGCGAGTTTAGATGCTTTCGACTGCTCAGATGAGGTCCAGTTACGCAATTGGTCTGTCATTGTTGTGACCCTCCTATCTTGTTAATGCGCAATGCGCATCAAAAAGCGGCCACAACTAATCAGATCAAGGGGTTAACGATTCCGGATTCAACCACGTCGATGGGCACTCCATCGATTTCGTGGGGCAATACGTCGTCGGGATCAAGCTCATCCTTTGGGATCTTTCGAGCTACGTAAACGACCACACAGGGTTCGCTAGTGAGCACGCCATTCTTCGTACGAAACCCATCACTAACACCGACAATGTTTGGTTTGCCGAGCCATTCGCGTTCGATTTGGCCTTGCACATTGGCCAGTGGAGAGCGGCTAAGCGCGGCCATTAAATCGTCTGGTTGCGAATCTTGATTGGGCACGTCGAAAATTGTCAGCGGCTACTAGAATCGCCACTAGCCGTAGCGTGTTTCGCTAGATCCACACTCAGTATACGTGCGCCGATCTGCCGCGGATGTCACAATTTCCGTTTGAGTTTGATGGCGGGGTCCTACGGGGGTGTGAAAAAACCTCCACCAGCATTGCGACCGTCGGAGGGTGCGACATGTCGCACCCCTACAACACTGATAACAAGCAAGTTGCTCGTAGGGGCGTAGCTTGCTACGCCCGTTTCTCGAGTTCGCGGAGGCTTCTTCACACCCCCTACGAGAACCGATGTGCATCTAAAGCCTCCCACAGAAAGCTTACGCCGTGGCCTGGACGTTCCGGAGGGCTCGTGAACCCGTCCTCGATGTGGATCGGTTGTTCGATGAAGCGCTCAAGCCCGAAGCCGTGCGCTTCTAGATAGGACGCGTTGGGTACGGCCGCGAGCAAGCTGACGTGCAAGTCGTGAACTCCGTGGGTGGTCACGGGAAGATTGTGCGCTTCGGCGAGGTGGGCGATCTTCATCCATGCCGTGACGCCACCGCAATTCGATAGGTCCGGCTCAGGGAACGAGACGGCGCCGGCCGCGAACATTTTTTGAAACTCGTAAATCGTGTGAAGATTCTCCCCCGCGGCCACTGGAAGCGAGCCTTCCCGCTCAATACGAACGTGGCCCTCAACGTCGTCCGGGATGGTGGGTTCTTCCAACCAGTAGACGCCGTATTCGGCGAGCGCGTGCGAGGCGCGAATGGCCTCGTCGACGCGCCACTTCATGTTGGCGTCGACCATGAGTGGGATGTCGGGACCGAGCGCTTCGCGAATGGCGGCCACCCGCGAGATATCGTCGCTCAAGCGTTCGCGGCCAATCTTCATTTTGATCGCCCGGAAGCCGGCGCTGAGATTTTTCGCCGTCTGTTCCTTGAGCTCTTCGAGTGGCATGTCGAGATCGATTCCGCCCGCGTAGACGTGCACTTTCTGGGAGTGGCCCCCGAGCAAGCGCCAGAGTGGCTCGCCCACCGCCTTGGCCTTGAGGTCCCAGAGCGCGATGTCGACCGCTGAAATCGCGAAGCTCGCTGGACCCCCACGACCGACGTAGTGGGTCGCCCACCACATCGCTTTCCAAATCCGCTCGGTTTCTCTCGGGTCTTGGCCCATCAACAGCGGCTTGAGATCGTCTTCGATCAAGCGCCGAATCGCCGATCCGCCCGTGTTGCCGACCACGTAGGTGTAGCCGACGCCTTCGAGCCCATCATCGGTGGAAATGCGAGCGACCACCACCGCGAAATGGCGAATTTCACCGTGGGTCGAATCGCTGAGCACCTTGGGCAGTGGAATCTTGTAGTGGGCGACGTCGATTCGGTCGATGCGCATAGCCTCACGAGATTAGCGAACTCCGACAGACGGGCGCTTACAATAGAAGACTTTGCCGTGAGCGCCGCCGAATCCATCTTGACCGCCGACAGTGGCCGTCCATCGTCTCGAATCGGGCGTGCGTTTGGGCGCCTTGAAGCCGAGCGGTCGCGCGCTTTGATCGGCTATATCACCGCCGGAGACCCGGCGCCCTCGCGAAGCGTTGAGCTGATTCTCGCGCTCGAGCGCGGGGGGGCGGACATTATCGAACTAGGTGTCCCGTTTTCCGACCCCATCGCCGACGGTCCCGTGATTCAGCGCGCCTCTGATCGCTCGTTGAAGGCCGGGACGAACGTCAAAATCGTCTTGCGGTTGATTCGCGAGTTGCGTCAGAAATCCGAAGTGCCCTTGATCGTTTTCAGCTACTTGAACCCGATATTGCGCTATGGGTTTGAGCAATTCGCTGAAGATGCCGCCGCCGCCGGAGCCGACGGTGCGTTGCTAACCGACCTCAATATTGAAGAGGCTGAACACTACGTCGCTGAAATGCGAAAGCGCAATCTCGACTGCGTGTTCCTGGCTACGCAAACCACTAGCGACGAGCGCCTGGCGGAGATCGCGCGTTGGTCTAGCGGTTTCGTCTATCTGGTTTCAATGGCGGGAGTTACGGGTGTACGAGAAACTCTTTCGAGCGCCGCGCTACCGCTTATAGAGCGTGCTCGCGCTCAAACGGACATTCCGCTTGCGATTGGATTTGGCCTGTCCAAGCCAGAGCATATGCGGGCGGTCGCGCCTTATGTGGACGCCGCGATCGTCGGCAGCGCGTTCATGCGGGTGATCGAAGAGCACGGCGACGAGGCGGACTTGGCTGAACGACTCAGCTCACTCGCCGCCGATCTTAAACAAGGATTGAAATTAGCCACATCGGAATGAATTCTTATGAAGGACCTTAGCGACTGGCGAAACGAAATAAACGACCTAGACCGCGAAATCGTTGCGATCCTAAACCGGCGGGCGGCTTGTGTGCTGGAATTGGCGCCCCTAAAGCGTCAGCAGGGGATTCCTGTTTTTGAGCCGGACCGCGAACGTCGCGTACACGACAACATTGAGGCGGCGAACGAGGGGCCGCTTTCGACCGAATCGCTGACACGCATCTATGAGGCGGTGATGCGCGAGATGCGCGAACTGCAGAACCAACCGGCCGAGTAAGCAAACGTGGCCATCCGAACCATTTCGGTTGTTGGGGTTGGGCTGATCGGCGGATCGTTCGCCCTAGGATTGCGTAAGGCCGGCTTCACCGGGCGTATCTTGGGCGTTAGTTCGCCGGCCACGATCGAGGTGGCGCTGCAGCGCGGGGTCATTGATGAAGGGCTCCCGATATCCGACGCCTTACCGCAATCGGAGCTGATCTATCTTGCCCAGCCGGTCGCACGAATCCTTAAGCAACTTGGTGAAGTTGCTGAACTTGCGCCCGCTCACGCGCTTGTTACAGACGCCGGAAGCACGAAGCAAGCGATCGTCAACCGGGCGGGCGAAGTGTTTGGACCTGGCGGCGCGATTTTCGTCGGCGGACATCCAATGGCCGGTAAGGTAGGCCGCGGCGTCAGCATCGCGGAGGCAGATCTATTCCAAGGCGCGATATACATCCTGACCACGGCCGGTGAGGCGATGCCGACTAGCGAAATTTTGACCGAGTTCCGGGCCACGCTCGCGAAAATGGGCTGTCGAGAGCGCGTTATGGACGCCGCAACCCACGACCGCGTTGTCGCCTGGACTTCTCATCTACCGCAACTCGTGTCTACCGCGTTAGCCGATTCAGTGCTGCAAAACGTCGATTCTGATGACGACATGATGACCGCCGGTGACGGGCTCCGTGACATGACCCGCCTTGCAGCCAGCTCGTACGAGATGTGGGAGGGAATTCTAGACACCAATCAGGGCGCGATCGATGCTGTATTAGTTGCATTTATACGTAAATTAGAGGACCTGCGAGCCGCCGCCAAGACGCACGAGGCACGTTCGTGCTTCGACCGCGCGCAAAGATTGCGACGCAAGTTGATACAGGACTGATTTCGATCGGGTACCATAAAGAAAATTTTGCCGGTTTAATAAGCTTTTACAATTCATATCGGCAACGGGAGGTCCCCTATGTCTGCTAACTCTCTGCCCGAAGATGGGCCGAGTCTTGGCGCCTGTTTGCTGAGCTTGCGCGGAACCGTTTCGCTCAGCAATATAGCCCGCGGTACGACTTTATACATGCCCGGAGACCCTGCTGATCGTGTTTTCGTGCTCACTGGCGGGCGCGTCAAAATTTCGGTCGAGGGTTCTGGTGGGAAGCACTGTTTGTTTCACGTTGTTGAAGCCGGCGAGGTGTTCGGCGAAGAGACGCTAATGGGTGAGGATACTCGACCCGCGTCTGCCGAGGTGATCGAAAAGGCGTCGGTGACGATGGCCTTGAAGGCCGACATAGACCAGCTAGCCGCCGAACAGCCCGATTTTTGGAAGTTGTTCGCCGCCCTTTTGGCCCGGCGACTTCAAAATCTACGGCAGCACCTACAGTGGGTCACCTTCCTCGAGGTCGAGCAACGCATTGCAAGGCTCATTCTGCAGTGGGAGGTCGGCGCTCACTCGGAGCCCGAGCAAGCGCCCGCGGAATTGCAGCTCTCGCAGCGTGATCTTGCCGGGCTCGTCGGCGCAACCCGCGAAACCACCTCTGGTGCGCTCAACCGTCTACAGCGAGCGGGCTGCATCGAGCTGAGACGACGCCGCATCATCGTTAAGTCGGTTGAATCATTGCTGGCTCGCGCTGGAAACTTGCCCGGGGCAACGCAATCAGCCAGTACACAACCGGCCGGCTAACGCGGTCTTCAGTCGCCAGATTGAACGTCGAGTTCCCAGCTTCGCAATTTGCGACTTAGCTGCTCGATGATTTCGGGGTGGCGTGACGCCAGATTGCGAACTTCGCGGCTGTCTTCCGCGAGGTTCGAAAGAAAGACTTTGTCGCTGCCTTTGAGCGCGTGTTCTTCGCCCAAGCCCATGATGCCGTTGACCACAAGTTTCCAGTCGCCTTCTCTAATGGCGGCTTGGTCGTAACGTTTCCAGCACACAAACTCGTGCGGCGACGGCGCGTTGTCGGCTAACACGGGCCAGATGTCACGTCCGTCGATAATGCGGTCGGTCGGCACCGCGGCACCGCACAGGCCGGCGACTGTTGGCAGTAGATCCATCGACGCCGCGGGTTGCGAGCGGGTCTCGCCGGGCTCCAACACGCCGGGCCAATTCGCGATTGCCGGCATGCGGATGCCCCCTTCAAAAAGGCTGAATTTGAAACCGCGATACGGCGTGTTGCGACCGCCGAGCCCCGCGCGATCTTCAATCGTCGCGCCATTGTCGCTCTGAAAGAAAACGAAAGTATCGTCGCGCAAGCCTTTGCGGTCGAGCGTATCGATGATCTCGCCGATGCCATCGTCTAGCGCCGCGCACAGCGCGAGATGCATGCGGCGCTCGGGGTCCATGTCCTTTGGGAATCGGTCGAGGTACTTTTGCGGCGCGTGCATCGGGTAGTGCGGCGCGTTGTACGAGATGACTAGGAAGAACGGTCGGTCATCCTCTGCCTCCAATAACCTGACGGACTCCCGAGTGATTAACTCCGTAGCGTAAGTGCCAGATTCATCGATCTCCTCGTCGTTGTGCCAAAGATCGTGAAACGAGGGAACCCCAGCGCCTAAGCCCCAGTAGAAACGATGCGAGTAGTAGTCCACGCAGCCGGCGTGAAAACCAAAGAACTCCTCGAATCCCTGGTTGTTGGGCAAGCTATCGCGGTGCGAGCCGAGATGCCATTTTCCAATCAATCCCGTGCGGTATCCCTCGCGGCGAAGTAGTTCGGCGATGGTGACTTCGCTGCCGGCCAGCCCCATCTTGCCGGGTCGTGAATCGACCACGAACGGCACGCCGCAGCGATAAGGGTAGCGCCCGGTGAGGAGTGACGCCCGGGTCGGCGAACACATCGGCGCGTTGGCGTAGAAGTCGGTGAGACGAATCCCAGTCGCCGCCAGCGAGTCGAGATGCGGAGTTAATGCATCTTGGGCGCCGTAGCAGCCAACGTCCCCGTACCCTTGGTCATCGCTCAGGATGATGACGACGTTTGGTCGCATCGGCGCGGCTTGCTGGCCGTACAGCGCGCCGGCTAAGCCCACCGCGCCGCAGCTTTGAAGGAACGATCGACGCGTCAGCATCTCGCCATCTTAGCCCGGATACCGAGCGCATCTTCAGTAACGGCGTAGACCGCTCTTGAATGAAAAGCGGAGAAGGCGGCAATTTCTGGAGACAAGAGTCCGCTGTCCGAAATCTGTGGCGCGACTGTAAAGGAGTGGTCATGGCCCTATCGGTCCACCCAAGGTGATGAAAACGCAGCACATAGCTACCTCAGAGCCACGACCGCAGAGAATCGGGCTGCCCCAACCGTCCCCAAAATAACCTGTGTTTTCGACGGAGTGCGGTGGCGAAGGGTGAACTGGGAAAGTTGAGTCGTGTCCTGCTGAGGAATAGTCAGTAGGACCCAACTCAGCGTATTCCAGAAAGCTGCTTCGCCACCGCACTCCTTTACAGTCGCGCCACAGATTCTCACGGGCTTGGTGCTGGGGCAAGCAGTCTATGCCATTCCTGAATATGCTCTAACGCGCATTGACGTCAACGTGGGCTAGCGCGGATACGGGTGGCCGCTAATGATCGTAAACGCGCGGTAAATTTGCTCGGCTACGATGACCCGTGCCAGTTCATGAGGAAACGTCATTTTCGACAACGAAACCAGATGGTCGGCTTGCTGCCGAAACTGCTCGGTAAACCCGTCAGCTCCTCCGATGTAGACGTCGATATCCCGGCCGCAGCCCTCAATCAACCGCGCAAAGCCGTCAGAATCGAGCTGACGGCCCAACGGGTCGAAGACCACGTTGAGAGTTTTTGTTCCCGACAACTTAGTTGGTGCGGTCTTCAAGACCGCGCTTTCGAATCTGCAGTAGCGACCAAGCCGTTTGGCGTACTCATCGGTCATGGCGTTCGCGTTACTGGCGCGAGATTTGCCAACCGAGATAAGGCGGATCTTCACTGAACGGCCGCCAAGCCTAGCAGTCCGTGGCAAAAGTCCCGTGGGTCGCGCGGCAGGCAATTGTGACCGTTCGGCGCGGAGTGAGGAGGACGGCGATCCGGGTGATCGTCTCCGACGAATGACAAAGCCGACGGTCGCAAGTGCCTGCCGCCCAACGGGTTAGGTGGCTCGACGACCTCGACATGAATCAAACAGATGAACACGATGATACTAGCCACAAGTGCTCAATCCAGCCAAGAAGCGCCTAACGCGGCCCGCGTGACTTTTACCACGGACTGCTAAGCTGCGGCTGGAACCGGCACGGTCGGCGCGGTTCTCCACAGGCGTTCGAGGTCGTAGTATGTGCGCTTCTCCGGCGAGAACGCATGAAACACGAAATCGCCGTAGTCGAGCAGAATCCAATCCGCATTCTCGTAGCCCTCAATGCTCATACGGCGCAAGCCCTCTTTCTTGAGATCGGTCTGCACGGAATCGGCGATGGCCTGTACCTGGCGACTGTTTGTACCGGTGCAGATGATGAAGTGGTCGGTGAAGGTGCTGATGGCGCCAATATGGAGCACTTTCAAATCCACGGCTTTACGACTGTGCGCTGCTTGAACCGCTACTTCCCAATCTTCCATTTGACTCGGTTGAACTCGCCGTTGGCGTAACCCAACCCTTCTATCTTAGCGTCGTTACTAGTGTTGGGTTTGTGAAACTTGTGTGTCGATCGCACCTGTGCAACGGCACCGGTAAAATGAGGAACGTGCCATGTCGGCTCTTACTTTGGGCTGTGATTCTGCTGGGCCTTGCGCCGTTGGCGGAGCCCGCCGTAGAGACTGAAGCGGAACTTGAGCGGATTCAAGCGCTCGTCGCGGCCGGAGCTCTGCCTCGCCAAGCCCTCGCTGAGGCGCAGCGAGAGTTTCTGCAATCTCGCTATCGCAAGGTGCTCCGCGGCACCCTTCTGAAGCAAACTCTAACCGAAGCCGAAATTCCAGCCATGCTGCAGGCGGCAGAGGGGTTGCGGGATGTCGCGAAAGACCACCTCGACACGGTGCTGAAACATATTGAGGCGGGCGCGTTGGCGGCGAATCAGCTTGTCGCGGCGACCGAAGCACTGCAGACAGCCGAACGCCAACTTGAGCTTTCCATCTCCAGGGCGAAACTCGTTCGAGAACTTTCAAGGATGGCGTCCGCCGAGAGTTACCTCGATGAGCTTGAGGAGGAAGAGTTAGCCTTCAGATTCGACGGATTCGACCTTTACGAAATGGATGCATTGATAGAGATCGACGATCTTTACTTCAACGCTTTCGGTGTTCCCCCACCAATTAGCGCCGACGGCGATACGGCTCTTCATCGATCCATAGGGCTCGACCATACGGGCTGTGTAGATATGGCTCTCCATCCCGATAGCGAAGAGGGATTGTACATCATGTTTCTGCTGGAGGGCTGGGGGATCCCGTATATTGCATTTCGCAGCGCGGTGCCAGGGCAGTCGACGGGACCGCATATTCACGTCGGTCCGTCGAGCGAGCGGATTCCGCCGGAGCCGCTCAGCGAGGCCGATTTTGGAGCCGAGGATCTGCCCGAAGATCGACCTGCCGCTGCCCCCGAGCACTGATTTTGGCCGCGACAGGCATGTTATGATCGTCGGAAATGCCGCGAGGTTATATCCCCATCCTCATCTTCGTCACGGTCGCGGCGGCCTTTCCGATTGTTACGCTGATGGCCGCTAAGCTGGTTCGCCCCAGCGCTCCGGGAAAAACGAAGCTTGAGGCGTACGAATGCGGCATTGCTCCCGACTCCGACAGTCGCGGACGATACTCGATCCGGTTCTACCTAGTCGCAATCTTATTTGTAATTTTTGACGTAGAAACGATCTTCCTACTTCCCTGGGCAATTCAATTCGATGTGCTTGGTCTTTTCGGACTTTTGGAGATGCTGGTATTCCTGGCGATTCTTATTGTTGGGTATGTCTGGTTATTCCGACAACGCGCATTGAAATGGGCGTAGCTTCAGCGGCAGTTCGTTAACTTCCGCTGCGGCTCAAATTTTCGTAATATAAACGCAGGTCTATACTGCGGCGGTTGCAAAGGCACTCTTAACCCCCGGTCTTCGCTGCCGCACTGCCACTCGATTTGAGTGGAATGTTGGATTGAGAGTGTCGTAGTAATGGGGAATTCATCGGCCAAACAACGGGCCCAGTCTCACCACTGGCCCACGGTAATCGCGATTATCGCGATAGCGACGATTGGCTCGCGCGCCATATCGTCGCTGTTTCAAGAAGCCGCTTGCTGGTGGGTTAACTGTCCTGACGTGACCTGGGACGATGCCGGCCTAGCGCGGATTCGAACCACACTCATCCTCAATTTAGATCGTTTTCGATTTTTATGCGCCTCAGGTACGGCGGGAAACTTAGTTGGGGCGGCCGTGGGGTATGCGTTAAGTCGCGGTTCACGCAATCATCCGACGAACTGGCGGCTTTTATACTGGGCGCTGGCGACTCTCAACGTAATGGCGGCTGGGATGAGTATGATGATCGGATCATTGCTCGGCGTTGGGGAGTGGGCGTGGTTTTTTGCGGACTTAGAGCCAATCGTTGCCTGGCGCACTGCCGGCATCGCAATCGCATTTTTAGTGCTCACAATGGGTCTCATTGCATCATCGCAACACGCGGAAATTTTTCGGGGGCGGGGAGCAAATCGGGCCGACCTCTCGTTTAGCCTGAGTGCCTATGCCTACGCGGCTTCAGCGTTAAGCTATCTCGCATTTTCCGTAGTCCGGTTCGGGCCGCCAGCGAGTATCTTAACGATGTTCGTTGGCACCGTCACAATCCCCCTGGGCATCTTGTTGCTGCCAAGGATCGATCGTTTGCCGATAGCCCGCACGCCTCACCAGCCGTACGTCGCGGCACGCGATAGCCGTTGGATCATCGCGGCGGTCTCATGCTTCACGCTCTTGATAGCCGTCTTTAGGTTGTTTTAAGCGCTGGGCTGACCCCGTCTCTCAAGGTTTGATCGCCGTTTCGAAGTAACCGGCCACGTGCGCCGCGACGAGGCGGTTGCCTTCAACGTTTGGGTGAATTCCGTCCGGTTGATTGAGTTCGGGGCGACCGGCGACACCTTCCAGTAGGAAGGGAATCAGCGGGACGTCCAGCTCGTTCGCAATCTTCGGGAATATTGCCTCGAACATCCGTACGTACTCAGTGCCGTAGTTCGGTGGCAAGCGCATACCCGCGAGCAAAACGTTGACATCCGCTTCGAGAAATCGCTGCACGATCGTGCGCAGATTTGATTCCATGCGTTCCGTAGAGAGGCCCCGAAGTCCGTCATTTGCCCCGTACACCACAATTACCCAGACGGGTTTACGGGAAAGAACAATTTCGCTTCGGACGAGGCCTTGGGCTGTCGTTTCTCCACTGATTCCCTCGTTGATGACGTTGTAGTTGAGCCCGCGATTGTCGAACTCCTGCTGTAGAAAATCGGGAAAGCTCGAGCCCGGAGGAACCCCGTATCCCGCGGTCAAGCTATCCCCGAATGCGACGACGACCTGGCGCTCATCAGTCGGCGGAGGCTCAAAGGAATTTTCCGAAGAGCCCAGAGCAGGGGACTCGACCATCTCACCGCCGCAGGCGAGGAGTGCGAACAACACGGCGCAAATGACCCAAACTAGCTGCCTCGGATAGACGGCCGCACGAGGATCTAGAAGACTAAGAGCTGAAATGGGGGCCACCTTGCCATAATAAGTTTCTTTGGAGACTGATGTCGAATCCTAGCTCGCGTTTCTCACCATGTGGCGAGCGAAAGTGCGTGAGAGGTGCGTTAATACGAGGCGGCCGACGGTTGTCGCGCGGAGGCACTTTTGCAGTCCGTTGAGCACGACGATCGAGCACAACGAAGTAGTGGCGTACCTATCGCGTGCATCCGCCGCCAGGTGGTGAGAAATGCGGGCTAGATCTGTCCTGGCGGTTCGTAAGCTATACAAGTCGATCCACAGCGGCACCCACCAGGTTGAGATTCTGCGAGGAATTGACTTTGAGATCCCGGCCGGCCAATTTGCGGCCATCGAGGGGCCCTCGGGGAGCGGGAAAAGTACACTACTCGGTTTGCTGGCCGGACTAGACACGCCCAGCTCTGGCGACATCGCCATCGACGGTGAATCGATTGTCGGCCTCCCAGAGGACGAGATGGCGATCTTGCGGGGTCGAAAAATCGGCTTCGTCTTCCAGTCGTATCAACTCGTTCCGACTCTCAATGCGATTGAAAATGTGACCCTTCCGCTGGACCTGACCGGTTCAGCGGGCGCCGACTCCGACGAGCGGGCGGCGGAATTACTAGAACAAGTCGGTCTGGGAGATCGCCTTGACCACTACCCGGTACAGCTATCGGGCGGTGAGCAGCAGCGTGTGGCGCTCGCTCGCGCCTTCGTCAGCAGACCGCCAATTGTACTGGCGGACGAGCCCACAGGCAATCTCGACAGCCACAACGGGGACCTCGTGCTTGAGATGTTGCGCTCCCTTAACCGCACCGAGGGCACGACGTTGATTCTGGTCACGCATGACTCCTCGCTGGCCTCACAAGCTGACCGTCGCATCGTATTGCGCGATGGATTGGTCGTTTCCGACGAGCTAAGCGATGCGCCCCCAAGGGCGTCTGTAGGGTAATTTCCCCGCCCGATTGCTGCGAACTCCCAAGGGAGCAAAATGGCGCCCCCACCGTATCTATTTGATTAGGAGCGAAGGCTTTAGGCCTACGTGACCCGACCGCTCCCCTGGTGTGTCAATGCAAAATCGATCCCGAAAACCCCCTCTTTCGGTAAACAAAGTGCCAATAATCCTCCCACGGCTGGTAGTCGCGCTGGTGTGCTTCTGCGCGACTATCGTTGCGCAGTCGCCCGACCAACCGCCGGTTGAAGCTTGTAAGCCGGGAAATTTCACCGTCATCGGCTATCCCGACGAGTTCGGCCCGCTCAGCACCCAATCGTTTCGCGTGAAGATCGACAACGCCTTTCAAGGCGAATTTCAAACCACGGAGCGAATCTGGCTACCCGCTATTACCGCGGCGCTCGACCAGTGGAACGCCGTCTCCGGCTCGAACTTCCGGTTTGAGTTCGACGGACTCACCAGCGATTTTCCGAACCCGGCCGACGGTGTGCTCAACATTCTGCCCTGCGGAGTCTTATTCGGTTGCCCCGATCAGCCCCCTCCAACCGACCCCGGTGGGCCCGGGCTGCCCCCCGGGACAGTCTTGACGCAAGGCAGCTCCTTCGAAACCGCGCTCGCCGTCACCTTGATTTTCGAGGATTCGACCATCGGCAAGGGTGTCTCGGACGCGATTATTGAGTTCAACCCGCTGCTGCCGTTTAATGTAAACCCACAGAGCAACGAGTTTGATTTCAACACTGTACTGCTCCATGAGCTGGGGCATTCGTTTGGGCTCGGCCATTCCGACAACTGCAACGTAGGGCCGACGATCATGGAATCGGTAGTCGACTTCGGGGCCGGCGACAGGACGCTTCAGCCGGCTGAAGTGGAAGGCATCAAATTTCTCTATCCTTCTCCCGAGCAACCGGCTGTCAGCATCTTTGAGAGCGATCGGTCGCTGCGATTCGACGTGGCGCATGGCGGTATACCAGAAAGCCAAAGCGTAGAAATTCACGGCACTCGCGCCAGCCGCTGGAGCGCGAACGTGTCGGGCGATGCCGGGAGCTGGTTGTCGGTAAATCCGCCAAGCGGTACCTTCACTGGTCGCGACACCTCGATTGAGTTACTGGTGACAGATTCCGGCCTTCCCGCGGGCCTGCGAACCGCCACCGTCGAAGTCAACGTCGACGGATGGGGTGGTCCTCCAGCCAGCCTACAGGTGGAGTTGAACGTCGGTGCGAACGTCTCTGGTCCGGTTCCGTTCCTGACGCGTGAAGGAATTATCAACGGCGCTAATCTCCTAAACGCACAACTTACACGAGGCTCTCTGATCTCAATTTTTGGGGTCGATTTGGCAACCAAGACGGCGCAGGCTTCGGGATTTCCGCTGCCCACGAATCTGGGTGGAGCGACGGTGGTCATCGATGGCACCATCGCCCCAATCCTTTATGCTTCCAGCGGGCAGATTAATGCGATTGTTCCTGCCTCGGCGAACCCCGGACCGAGTGGCATCATCGTTCGAACAGGATTCGGCCAAACTCGTTCGGTCGGCTTTGGGCTAGCTCCAGCCGCGCCGCAGATTTTCGTCGTCGGCAGCGAGCACGGTCTGATTCTAAATCAAGATGGGACGCTGAACTCGGCCGACAACCCGGCTGACCGCGGCAGCATCGTGAGCGTGTACTTTACTGGGGTGGGCCCGGTAGATACACCCGTGCCTGACGGTCGACCCGCATCCTCGGTCAACCTTTCGCGATCGACATCTGAATTCGACGCGACGATCGGTGGTCAGAGCGTGCACGTCAGCTATATGGGTTTAACGCCCGACTTTGCGGGACTGGCACAGGCCAACCTTGTAGCCCCTGAGCTGCAAGGAGACGTGCCCGTTGCGTTGACTATCGCGGGTGTTGAGAGCAACACGGTACTGCTGAGTATTCGCTAGAACGAGACGACACCGATGAGACATCTACTACTCACCTCCCTCCTACTCGTTGGATCACTCCAAGCCACTACGGTGGTCAAGCTGGACTTCGGGCAGCTCAGCCGCATGGCCGCGAACGTCGTCGCCGGCAAGATCGTCAGTGTGGCCACTGACGTTGATCCGGAAACGGGCTATATCTATTCCAACGTCGAAATTGCTCTGAGCAAATCGTCGACAAGCAGCTTGATGGCGAAGACGTTTTCGTTTCGCATGGTTGGCGGCGAAGTCGGCGGCAAGCGCCTGTATATCGCGGGCATGCCGCGGTTTGAGCAAGGGCAAGAGGTCGTGCTGTTTCTCGCCGGTCAGACCGCGACGTCCCTCACACCAACCGTGGGGCTATGGCAGGGCATTTTCTACGTTGAACGTGATGCGGCGAGCGGAACGACCGCGATCGTTGACCATCAGCACCGTCCCGTGCAAGCAGTGCGCGATGGTCGTCTGGTGCGTGGCGCCGATGAAAAGAAGTTGGCCGTATCCGGCGCGTTCGACCGTGCAGTCACCGATGGCGCACTGACTATCGATCAGTTCTTCGGCGAGGTGCAAAAGTACCGCACCCAGCCCAACTTGGCGGCGAGCCAATAGACACACGAACTCTCAACCCAAACGCATGTACTCGAAACACGTTTGATGTGGGGCGTGCCAATTGGCGCGCCCCGTTTTTTTGATCCGGCACCAGCATAAGCCTTGAACAGGCCAATAGTGACAACTGCGGGCTATAGCCCGATTGGACTCGCATAACACTTGTGTTTACAGTACGATAGGCCTGACTCCACGACGTCATGCACCGATCTGCGATCCACGAAGTCCTTTGAAATCAACACAATTTGGAGTGCACCCCAAAACTGAGACAGATGAAAGTGGGACAATTTTCAGTGAATGGAAAAGGAGTCCCCGATGAGAGAGAGAAAAGATAGGGTTGCGAGGAAGCAGCGCTCGTATGAAGTTGAGTTCAAGGAATTGGCGGTAAGCCGCATGCTTCGCGGTGAGAACGTCGTCAAATTGAGCGGTGAGTTGGACGTGCGGCGCAGCGTGTTGTATCGCTGGCGCGACACCTACCGCGCCGAGGGACGCAGCGGTCTTGAGCGGCGTCAAGGGCGGCCGCGTCCCGGACAAGAGGTTGTGCAATTGGATAGCGATCCGAGCGCCGATCGCATTGCCGAACTCGAACGCCTAGTCGGTCAACAAGCGGCGGAATTGGATTTTTTCGAACGAGCCTTCAACGCCTTAAAACCGGCGATGCCGAACCAAGTCGCTCGCAACGCGAGCGGCTCTACAGCGTCATCGACGAAATTCGCGTTGAAGGCCGACTCAGCGTCGAGCGCGCCTGTGCACTCGGAGAAGTCAGCCGAGCCGGATATTACCGGCAATTAGAGCGAGACAAGCCTGTCGAATCCAACCTGGAAGTGCGTGACCGTATGCAACGCATTACGCTCGCAAATCGCCGCTACGGCTATCGTCGAGTGACCGCCGAACTGCGTAGGCAGGGCTTTACGGTGAACCACAAGAAGGTCTTGCGGCTGATGCGCAACGACAATCTGCTGGCGATACGCAAGCGCCGCTACGTATTGACGACGGACTCGGATCAGCACCGCGCGATCTACCCAAACTGGGCCAAAAACCTGCAGATCGACGGTCTCGATCAGCTCTGGCAGGCCGCCATCAGCTACGTGCGCATGCGCCGTTCGTTCGTCTACTTGGCGGTCGTGATGGACTCGTATTCCCGGCGCGTGGTGGGCTGGGAATTGGGGCCTTCCCTCGAGGCCATATTGGCAGTGAACGCGCTGCGCAAAGCGATCGAGTTTCGCTGTCCGAAGCCGGGGCTGGTGCATCATTCCGATCAAGGCACGCAATATACCTCGCGGGCTTATGTCAGTCTGCTGGAAGAAAACGGCGCGTTGATCTCGATGAGCCGGCGAGGAAACCCGTACGACAATGCGCGCATGGAAAGTTTTATGAAGACGCTCAAAAGCGAGGAGGTGAACCTACAGACGTATCAAT
This sequence comes from Bryobacterales bacterium, assembly GCA_965247305.1. Taxonomy (GTDB): domain Bacteria; phylum Acidobacteriota; class Terriglobia; order Bryobacterales; family UBA6623; genus CATQHP01. Next base: position 3,320,465 of record OZ252030.1, read on the forward strand.
CGATGGACGAGGCGAGAGCTTCGATCGAGGAGTTTATCGACGCGGTGTACAACCAAAAGCGCCTGCATTCGGCGTTGGGATATCGGCCTCCGCAGGAGTTCGAGCAGTTGTTGCCAGCGAGCGAAGAGCTCAGAAACCCGCAGTTTGAGTTTTCTGAGGCATGAGGAAATCTATCGAGACAGTGGTCGCACTCGGGACGGGAGAATGTCCCGCCCCGAGCGCTCATCGTCTCGCTGAGTTTCCAGCCGGGTATTGCTTGGCGGGTTGCTCTCCAGCATTGCCCGCCTCCGCTTTCCCGGCCGTTTTCAAGTGTGCGGCACGTTCGCCGAAAAGGCTATACTTTTTCAGCGAACGGCAACTGTCCCATTTTTAAGCTGTCTCAGCTTAGGGGTGCATGCCATACGGAGTTACGCGCCTGTCCCCGATCTCTTGTCTGTCCCCGATCTCTTGTCCCCACTTGGCCGATTTGTGCCCCCGCCGCGGGCACGTCTGGCTGGGGACTGTAATCTTGGCCGCCTGGCCGTAGGCTTGGGCCATGCGGCCATATGAGATGACGCCGCGAGGCGCGTTCGTCAGGACCATGCGAGACCTTCGAAACGTGTTGAAAGGTGGCCCAAAGTTATAACCGACAGTCGGGCTGAAGGGCTCTGTCCCTTCAGCCGCGACGCTGAAGGTGAAAAATGCCGCTATCGGGTAGAGCTGAGATGAGATCGGTGGCTGTCACCGATCTCCGTCCGATCTCCCCGATCTCCGCGATCTCCCACCGAAATTGTTGGACGGGGATTCGTACTCGCCGATAGAATTTTCTATACTTCATTACAAATAGGCATGGACCATGGCTAAGAAACGCGCGACAGGACAGACACGCACTTCGAAAAAAGAATCTGACGTTAAGAAAAGGGCCAGGCGCAAGAAACGAACGCCCGAGGAGAAGGCAGATGAGCTGATCGCGGCGATGAAGCCTGATCCGAAGGACGATTGGGGAATTAAAGGACGTCTCAAGCGAATGTCCACCCTTCGCCCCATAGGCCTCGGACTGAAGGAAGTACCGGAGTCTCTGCGATCGGCTCGCTGGTTCGCAGGATTGAACCTTGCCGGTAACAAGATTATTGAGCTTCCCACCTGGATTGGTGAGCTCACCAATCTCAGAGCGCTTCAACTATCGGAGAACTCGCTGAAGGCTCTGCCGCCTGAGATTGGGGCGTTGCACGGGCTCGCCGGCCTTTATCTGGAAAATAATCAGCTGGAGACACTCCCGGAGGCGCTAACTGGCATGCACCCCTAAGCTGAGACAGCTTAAAAATGGGACAGTTGCCGTTCGCTGAAAAAGTATAGCCTTTTCGGCGAACGTGCCGCACACTTGAAAACGGCCGGGAAAGCGGAGGCGGGCAATGCTGGAGAGCAACCCGCCAAGCAATACCCGGCTGGAAACTCAGCGAGACGATGAGCGCTCGGGGCGGGACATTCTCCCGTCCCGAGTGCGACCACTGTCTCGATAGATTTCCTCATGCCTCAGAAAACTCAAACTGCGGGTTTCTGAGCTCTTCGCTCGCTGGCAACAACTGCTCGAACTCCTGCGGAGGCCGATAGCCCAACGCCGAATGCAGGCGCTTTTGGTTGTACACCGCGTCGATAAACTCCTCGATCGAAGCTCTCGCCTCGTCCATCGATTGATACGTCTGTAGGTTCACCTCCTCGCTTTTGAGCGTCTTCATAAAACTTTCCATGCGCGCATTGTCGTACGGGTTTCCTCGCCGGCTCATCGAGATCAACGCGCCGTTTTCTTCCAGCAGACTGACATAAGCCCGCGAGGTATATTGCGTGCCTTGATCGGAATGATGCACCAGCCCCGGCTTCGGACAGCGAAACTCGATCGCTTTGCGCAGCGCGTTCACTGCCAATATGGCCTCGAGGGAAGGCCCCAATTCCCAGCCCACCACGCGCCGGGAATACGAGTCCATCACGACCGCCAAGTAGACGAACGAACGGCGCATGCGCACGTAGCTGATGGCGGCCTGCCAGAGCTGATCGAGACCGTCGATCTGCAGGTTTTTGGCCCAGTTTGGGTAGATCGCGCGGTGCTGATCCGAGTCCGTCGTCAATACGTAGCGGCGCTTGCGTATCGCCAGCAGATTGTCGTTGCGCATCAGCCGCAAGACCTTCTTGTGGTTCACCGTAAAGCCCTGCCTACGCAGTTCGGCTGTCACCCGACGGTAGCCGTAGCGGCGATTGGTGAGCGTAATGCGTTGCATACGGTCACGCACTTCCAGGTTGGATTCGACAGGCTTGTCTCGCTCTAATTGCCGGTAATATCCGGCTCGGCTGACTTCTCCGAGTGCACAGGCGCGCTCGACGCTGAGTCGGCCTTCAACGCGAATTTCGTCGATGACGCTGTAGAGCCGCTCGCGTTGCGAGCGACTTGGTTCGGCATCGCCGGTTTTAAGGCGTTGAAGGCTCGTTCGAAAAAATCCAATTCCGCCGCTTGTTGACCGACTAGGCGTTCGAGTTCGGCAATGCGATCGGCGCTCGGATCGTTATCCAATTGCACAACCTCTTGTCCGGGACGCGGCCGCCCTTGACGCCGCTCAAGACCGCTGCGTCCCTCGGCGCGGTAGGTGTCGCGCCAGCGATACAACACGCTGCGCCGCACGTCCAACTCACCGCTCAATTTGACGACGTTCTCACCGCGAAGCATGCGGCTTACCGCCAATTCCTTGAACTCAACTTCATACGAGCGCTGCTTCCTCGCAACCCTATCTTTTCTCTCTCTCATCGGGGACTCCTTTTCCATTCACTGAAAATTGTCCCACTTTCATCTGTCTCAGTTTTGGGGTTCACTCCACTAAGTCTTTTCGAATCAGCGTCGAAAAATCGAACAAGGCTATTTTTTCACACCTTCCACTCACGTAACTCCGCAAAGCCTTTATGAATCAGCAGCTTCCAGCGATCTCAATGTTCATAAAACAGGGCAATTGAGTCTCGTAACGGCTAATGCGGAACCCGCCCAAACGGTCGTCCTGCGATTTTGAAATTTCTTTTGCCTTTGAAATCAGCAACCTAGTGTAGTGCGCCATAAATAATGTAACTTATAGTATCTTCGTGTCGCCTTTACTAGTAGAAGGCACACGGATGCGAAGAGCAGAGCCAGTCCCATTGACGCAGGAGCAGCGTAGGCAGTTGGAGCGCTACGCGAACGGTCGTCGGGTCGCTGTTCGTCTGGCGTTGCGAGCCAGGATCATCGTGCTCGCCGCCGACGGTCTTGAGAACAAACGGATTGCCGCGCAGCTGTCGGTCTCGCGTCAGTTGGTGGCGCGCTGGCGAAGCCGTTTTCTTGAATCCGGCGTCGCCGGCATCGAAAAGGACGCCCCGCGGCCCGGCCGTAAGCCCGCCATCTGCTCCCCAACAGTGCAACAGATCATCCACAAGACGACCCGCGAAACGCCAGCCAACGCCACCCATTGGAGCCGCCGCACGATGGCCGCCGCGGTCGGCGTCAGCGCCTCCACCGTGGGTCGCATTTGGCGCGCCCACGGCCTCAAGCCGCATCGCGTCAAGACCTTCAAACTCAGCAACGACCCGCGCTTCGCCGAAAAACTCGACGACATCATCGGACTTTATCTCAACCCGCCCGAGCATGCCCTCGTTCTTTGCCTCGACGAGAAGTCACAGATTCAAGCCCTCGACCGCACCCAGCCCGGCCTGCCCCTGAAAAAGGGACGCGGCCGGACCATGACCCACGACTACAAACGCAACGGCACAACCACCTTGTTCGCCGCGCTCAACACGCTCGACGGCTCGGTGATCGGAACCTGCATGCCCAAGCACCGCCACCAAGAATGGCTGCGCTTCTTGCGCTTGCTTGAAAACCAGACCCCCAAGGACAAGCAGATCCATTTGATCGTGGACAACTATGCCACTCACAAACACGCCACGGTGAAACGCTGGCTGCAGCGCAATAAACGCTTCCACGTCCATTTCACGCCCACCTCAGCGTCGTGGCTGAACATGGTGGAGAGGTTCTTCCGAGACCTCACCGATAAGCGCATCCGCCACGGTGTCTTTCGTAGCGTCGGCGAACTCACCACCGCCATCGAAGACTACATCGCTCGACACAATCAGCAGCCCAAGCCCTTCATCTGGACTGCTACCGCTTCCGACACCCTTGAGAAGGTCAAGCGCGGCAAAGCCGCTCTTCTTAAGGTTCAATCTGATTGACGCACTACACTAGCGATACGGACAGCCGAAAACCGGACACACCGGCCTTACACTATACCTGGAGGTTGCGGAAAGCCCTTCAAGGAGGCTCGAAATTTTAGGAAAACCCTGCCAAATCCGGCCAATGGGCGGTCTTCATGGCAGAGACGGGGGCTCGGCGTGGATGAGCGCACAACGTGTTCCTCGTACTGCTTTGTTGAGTTTGACGGAATACAAGTATTAGTGTTGCTGGTCGCTCCCAGCTAGCGATTTTTAGAGAAAACCGGACAAAACCGGATATTTCCGGACATTTCGATGCTTGAGTTGCGACCGGGCGGTTGCCGGTTCGATTGGCGGGCTAAGGCCTCGTGTGCTCCTCAAAGTACCCGGGGTTCAAGACCGCCGCGGCAGCGAGGTCCGCTAGTTCGATACGCTGTACTGACTATGACTCGATCAGCTTTTGTTGGGATGTTTTTCGCGCTGGTGGTCGGCGTATCCGTTTTCCCGCTATCGGCCGCCGACATTAGCGGTAAGTGGGATATGGTTTGGGACACCGAGGGCGGCATCCGGCGCACGGTTTGGGAGGTCCGCCAGGAGGGCGAGAAGGTCACCGTCGAAACTGGCGGAAGCAAGCTCAGCGGGACCATCAAAGACAGCCAGTTCGCGGTCGAGGGAAGCTTTTACTCCGCGGAGGCGGGCTATGACGCTCCGCTCAAAGTGTCAGGAACTCTCGAAGGCGATGAACTCAAGGGCAAAGGGTCTTGGGATCAGTACGCGATGACGTTTACCGCCAGCCGATCGAAGTAGGCGCGAGAGCCAATCTTCAGCCCTGCAGGCGGACAAAAAACCAGCCGAGCCCGACAACTAGCAGCAGCAAAGCGGCGAGTTGCTCGTGACGTCGCGTGCGTGCTTTTCGCCAGATCGCGCCTAGCATCGCTAGGGCGAGGACTTCGCAAAGCACGACTCCCGAGAGGAAGTAGATCGGCCGCAGATTTGCTTCGACTAGAAAGCCCCCGAAAAACAGGCCGTGGAACAGGCCCAGGCCTCCCGCGATCAGCCAGCGTTTTCCAGCCTCGGGGAGCAATAAGATTTCAACCGCGAGATAGGCGATTGTCAGCGCTCCGGCAGCCTCAACGAAGCGCGCCGGCGCTGACCAAATGCCCGTCCGGAAGACCATTGCCGCGACAACTTCGACCGCCACGAATGCCCCACAAATGCTTTGAGATTCGCGCCGTGTTCTAGCCGAGACAGTAAGTGCGAGCAGGAACAGTACCAGCACTGGGTTGATGAGTACGCGGCGCAGACCGGCATTGAACTGTGTCCAAAAAACCTCTAGCGATGTGGGCTCAACGAATCGGATTTCGGCTTCCGGCGAAGCTATATCGAACATGGTCTGGCGGGATAAATCTCCTTCGCCGGAGCGCAAAATGTGAACGTGATTGGGCACTGTTACGGCGGGGTAGTCGCAGCGTACGTTCACGGTTCGCGGGGCCTCTTCAAAGACGAAAGAGGCGTTACACACGTATACGGAATCGTCGGTCTGCTCCGAGCAATTTCCGCTGGTTTGTGTCGGCTCATGGCCGTCGGATGTTACCTGGAAAGCAGCGAGCAGTGTGGTCTGGGGAGACTCGACTTCGGAGATTTCGTAGAGCGGCATTTCGAGCTCATAGCGCACTTCGTGGCCGGCAAGGCTGAGTGTCCCCTGGCTGGTGCTCATGACGTGAGCGTCGGCCGCCGCCGTCAGAAACGACAGAGATAGAGCTAACGAATAGTAGGCCGCGCGAGAACGCGGCTTCGGCGGCGGACCGGTCACTTGGAGCCGAAAGCGTGCAGCGCACTCATGGTGCGTAGGTAGAATCGGCCGTCCACTAACGCGGGAGTCGCGAAGCAAATGTCGTCGACGCTGCTAGTGGTCACGACCTTCCAGTTGACGCCTGGCGCGATCACGCTGATGACGCAGCCTGCGCTGACGGTGAATATCTTGCCGTCGCCGGCCACGGGTGAGGCCCAGTATTTGTCGATGGCGTTGGTCAATCTGGCGACGCGCTTTGAGCTGCCGTTCTTGGGGTCGATGCTACTGAAGATGCCGCCGTCTTTCACGAGATAAAGTACGCCATTGTAAAGCAGCGGAGAGGGCGTGTTGGGAAGCGATTTCGTGTATCGCCAGACGACGCCGTTTTCAGAGATGTTGCCCTTGAGGTTCCCCGGGCGAATGGCGACCAAATTGTTGATGGGGGCACGGCGCGCCGCGTAAAAGTACCAATCGCGTTCGTCGAGCAAACCGTCTTGATCGAGGTCGTGCTCGGCCCAAGATTGAGCGCGCGCGAGGCGTGCGTCGGGCGATTCAGATTTGGAAATCTTTCCGTCGCCGTCGGCATCATGTTTCGCTATGACGTCCGCAAACGACTCAGTTTCTTTTTGCTGGCCCGCATCGCCGCCGATTTCCCAGCCGTTGATGTAGATCGTGTCGCCGTCGATAATCGGGACGCACTTAAGCTGCCAGGCGAAGTCGTTTACCCACCAGACTTTTTCTCCTGTTTCGAGATCGTATCCGAGCACGCGAAACGCTCCGGGCACGATGACCTGCGGTTTGCCATTCTTGGGCCGAAAGATTCCCGCGGTGCCATAGCCGCGAGTCACCTCGGAGCGATCAGTCTTCCACTCTACCGATCCGTCTCTTGTATTGACCGCCAATAAGTAGGAGTTGCTCGATTGGTCGACAACCAAAATAAGCTTTCCATCGACCAAAATCGGTGACGAGCCGTGTCCGTTGCCGTTTATAAAGGGCCCCAGAGGGTGCTGCCAGCGTTCATTGCCTACCGAATCGTAGGAGAGCAGCCCGAAATCACCGAAGAAAACGTAAACGTTCTCACCATCAGTCACGGGCGAGGGTGAGGCGGGGCCGTGTGTTGGCTGAAACGATTCCTGCCGCGGCCGCGGGGACTCTCGTTTCCACAAGATTTTTCCAGACTCGCGTTCAAGCCCTATCGTCAACAGACTGTCGCCTTCATACGCGGTGACGAAGATCATCTTTTCGCTGAAAACGGGTGAGGAATGACCGGGAGGTAGGTCGGTTTTCCAGAGAAGATTTTCGTTAACTCCGAAATGCGCCGGCAGCGAATCGCCCTCAGCGATACCCAGCCCTTGCGGGCCTCGGAATTGTGGCCAGTCGGCGGCTGCAAGCGCCAAAACGGCCAACGTCGATACAGCGAGCAATCGAAACAGCATGTAAGAAGAATATAGCGCGAGAGGCGGGTGCCGGGCGGGGTGCTTCGTATGCTATGCGGGCTAGCATTCGTCGCCGGCGGACCGCGCAATGGGGCTTTGCGAACGAAGGGCCGCGACGTTGCCGCCCGTGATACTTTGCTGAAGGCGCTCGGGGTCAAGGAACCGAGGCTTGGACGGCAGTCCGCGCATCTGTTGATGCGGTTTGAGGTTGTGGCTGGGATACGGACGAATTTGGGGTATGCGCATTCGCGGCGACGCGGTCGAGATTACTTGAGCAACTCGCGGCCGATCAGCATGCGCTGGATCTCGCTTGTGCCTTCACCGATGGTGCAGAGTTTTACGTCGCGATAAAACTTTTCCGCCGGGTAGTCCTTGATAAAGCCGTATCCGCCGTGCACTTGGACGCATTCATTGGCGGCACGCACGGCTGCTTCGCTGGCGAATAGCTTGGCCATGGCAGCGAGTTTCATGTCGGCGTGGCCTTGATCGACTTTCCAGGCTGCTTGGTAGGTGAGCAAGCGCGAGGCCTCGATGTCGGTGGCGATGTCGGCGAGCTTGTGTTCGATCGCTTGGAACGCTCCGATCGGTTTGCCGAACTGGTGCCTCTCTTTGCTGTAGCGAATCGCCGCGTCGAGCGCGCCTTCGGCAATTCCGGTGGACAAGGCAGCCAATGTTGCGCGCCCTCGCGCTAGGTTCTTGATCGTGTCGATGAAGCCGTGTCCACGCTTGCCGACCAGATTCCCCGTCGGAATGCGGCAGTCGGATAGATGCATTTGCGCCGTGCCGCTGGCGCGCATCCCTAGCTTGTTTTCTTTCTTCGCGACTTCTAGACCAGGCGTTCCACGTTCGACCAGAAATGCTGAGATGCGGCGTCGCTTCGAGCCCGGGTCGCTGACAGCCATAACCACCGCGATGTCGGCTTCTGGGGCGTTGGTTACGAAAGCTTTGGTTCCGTTGAGGACCCATTGATTGCCGTCGAGAACCGCGGTCGTGCGGGCGGCCGCCGCGTCGGAACCGGAACCTGGCTCGGTCAGCGACCAGCAGCCGATCCATTCACCGCTTGCGAGCTTTGGCAGATACTTGTGGCGCTGTTCGTCGGAACCGCTGTTGTCGATATGACCGATGCAAAGCGAGCTATGCGCGGCGACGATAAGAGCCACTGATGGGTCAACCTTGGCAAGCTCTTCCATGACGATGGAGAACTCGATGTAACCCATGCCGGCGCCGCCGAATGCTTCCGGCAGCATCGTTCCCAAAACGCCTAGCTGCCCTAGCGCCTCGAACGCTTGGCGGGGAAAGATTTGGCCCTCATCCCATCGCTGAACGTGAGGAGCGATCTCGGCCGCGGCCAACTCTCGCAACGATTTACGCAGTTGTTCTTGTTCCGAACTGAAGTCGAAATTCATCGCTTGTCTAAGAATATCGACTTGAAGTGTGGGATCAGACTATTTCGGGAACTACCCAGGGGTCGCGGTAGTTGCGCTTTAACAGATCGTTGGCACCGGCGTCGCCATTGAACCTCTCATTCATCGCATCGAAGTTGAGGCTGTTGCCGGTGCGGTACGAAATATTGGCCATGTGGCAGAGAGCAGCCGAAAGATGGCCTTCGAGTACATCGCAGTTGAGGTCTGAGACGCGGCGGCTATCGACGGCCTTGAGGAAATTGTCGAAGTGTAAGTAAGTCGTGTCGTCGCCGGTTGATTCCATGAATGGGCCGGGTGTGCGCTCTTCGCCAAGATATGTCCAGTAGCCGTTACCGGCCATGATCATATAGCCGTTGCTACCGAAGAAGAGCGTGCCGATGGTGTGCTTGCCGCCACCGTCTTTTTCGAGCAGGCCGCATTCGCCGCCGGTATGCAGGCCGCGCACCTCGAACAACAACTGACTGTCGCCGTAGTCGAGGACCGCTTGCTGCGTGTTGGGCGTTTCTTGCTGGTCGTCGTAGATGAAATGTCCGCCAGAGGAGTAGACCTTTTCCGGGAGATGGTCTTTACCCATGCCCCAGCGAATGACGTCCATTTGGTGGACACCTTGGTTGCCGATGTCGCCGTTGCCAAACGCCCAATGCCAATGCCATTTGTAGTGAAAGCGGTTTTCGCGGAACTCGTGAGGCTGCGCCGGTCCCAGCCAAATATCGTAATCAACTCCCGGAGGAACGGCACTTGCGGTCTTCACGCCGATTGACTTGCGGCGTTTGTAGCAAAGGCCCTTGGCCATGTAGAGTTCGCCGATAGCTCCCTCGCGGAGCTGGCGTACCGCCTCAATCTTGTGCGGCGTTGAGCGCGACTGTTGTCCGACTTGCACCATGCGCTTGTATTTGCGGGCGGCCTCGACCATCTTGCGGCCTTCCCAAATATTGTGGCTGGCGGGTTTTTCGCAGTAGACGTCTTTGCCCGCCTGCACCGCCCAAATGGTCGACAAGGAATGCCAGTGGTTGGGCGTCGCGACGGTGACGATGTCAATTTCTTTGTCATCGAACATCTCGCGCATGTCGCGATATTCCTTGGGCTTGCGGCCTTGGTCCTGAGCCGTTTGAGCGGCCGCTCTTTCGGCGACGGCTTGATCGATGTCGACGATGGCTGCAACTTCTGTCTTGGGATTCTCCGTGGCGGCCTTGAGGTGCGATTTGCCGCGGCCGTTGACCCCGATGACGGCAACGTTGCGGCGCTCGTTCGCGCCCATCACGCGAGAATATTGCGCGGCGGTCAGGGTGGCGATGGTGGAGCCGGTGGCGGAAAGAAAGCTGCGACGATTCATGGGACCTCCGAGGTAGTCTGGCTTGATTCTACCGAACGGTGAACGACGGCGATAGGCTCAGCGCGTTTTCAATGGTCCGCAACAGTATAGGACCCTGAGCTTCGCGCAAGGACCCGCTCACCAAGGGCGCACTCGAACGTTCAGCGCGACGCCGCCGCCCGGTGCTACGCCGGCACCCCACGAGACCCGAGAATCGCGATCGCCGCGATAGCGCTTGGAGACGGTCCTGCCAATTATGAAGCCAAGAGTTGCCCCGGCTGCGACGTCCGTTACGAAGTGCTTGCGGCTGTGGAAACGAGAACTGCCAACGTAAGCGGCCGCCGCGAAGGCCGGCACACCGACTTTCCAACCGTAGTGGTGCGCCATGACGCTTGCAACGACGAATGAGTTAGAGGTGTGTCCGGAAAGAAACGAGCGCTGGTCGGTTTCGTCGGGACGAGTCCTATTTGCAGCTACCTTAATGCCGCCGGTGATGCCGTTGGTGATGATGAAGCCCTGGGCGAGGGAGTAGCTAAAACGCTGGAATTTTTCGTTATCGGTCGCTCTACTGGCAAGGAACGTTAGCCCCACGGCAGGACCGATCACGTATGTTTTCCCCAACTGCTTACCCACCGAGTCGTAACCTTTCCACCGATCTTCCGCTGAGAAGAACGTGGCGACGCTGTCGTCGGCGGGGCGTCCGGCTAGAGTCACTCCCGTCCCGATCGCCAACGGGATCAGATTCTCGCCGGTCCACATCGCTAAGAAGTTGCAGCCAAGCTCTTTGTGGAAGCGTTTTAGTTCTACGACGTCTTCAGACGGCGCACATCCTGTCGTATCCTGCGAGAACGCGGGTTGGGTGCTGGCCGAAACAATCAGCAGAGCTCCAGTTCCGAGCGCTGCCGTCCGAAACAGCCTAAAGCCGTAACGCGATTCGACAAAATTCATAGTTCTATACCGCAACAGACGAACCTGAAGGAATTCTGAAGGATAACGCGTGGAGGTGGTGGGTGGGGTCGAGTTTGCAGCAATCGCCGAAATTACGAGTGCCTCAGAGAACCTTCAGGGTCGCTTTTTATGATCGGAGTATGAACTACGTCAGCCAATGTTGTGCCGTCGCGTTTGCGTTCTCGCTGTTGCTCGCCGCCCCCCTCAGGGCTCAAGTTGAAATAGAACTTGAGGGTGCTGTCAGCACTGCCGAGGGCAACTCTATCGAGATGTTCGACGGTCTGGTGCGCGTCCTATTGGAGGGTGCGAAGTTTGAATCTGAAATTGATGGCGTGCGTACGGCCGCTGACATTCAAAAAGGGCACTTCGTTGAGCTTGAGGCGACGATCAACCCGAACGGAGACATTGTCGCGTCGTCGGTTGAGGTCGATGATGACGGTGGCGACGACGCGAAGATCGATGGTACTGTGACATCCGCCAGCCATGCGGAGCATAGTTTTTCAATCGGACCGGTTAAGTTTCGATGGGACGACGATACTCAGATAAAAGGCCCGAGTTCACCGAATGTCGGCGATCGTATCGAAGTCGCGGTCGAATCAGCTCGAACGCATTTGCGGGCGATCAAGATCGAGCGGGATGATGACTGAGTCTGTGAATTACGTGGGCTGCCGACCTTGGACTCACCGTCCACATCTCGGTCTTGACGGCGCTGCGAACGATGCGAGCGCTGCCCTTCAGAAACCCTTCAGAGATTGGCCGCAAGCCCGCATTTCTCACCACCTGACGGCGAAAGCACGCGATAGGTGCGCCACTACTTCGTTACGCTCGATCGTCGTGCTCGACGGACTGTCAAGTACGCCTCCGCGCGCCAACCTTCGCGCGCCTCGTACTGACGCACCTCGCACGCACTTTCGCTCGCCACGTGGTGAGAAATGCGGGCTAGGATAAATTCCAGGAGTTATGGAGATCCTCATCGTAGAGGACGACCGTCGGGTCGCGGCTTTGCTTGAGCGTGGGCTGGCCCATGAGGGGCATCGCGTATTTGCGGCGTGTAATGGTCTGGAAGGATTCGACTACGCGACCCTTCGCGACTACGACGTTATTGTGCTGGATGTGTTGTTACCGGGCATGGACGGCTTCGAAGTCGCGAAACGTCTTCGGGATCGCGGCGACCGTACGCCAATTCTGATGTTAACGGCGAAAGACTCTCAGGCTGACATCGTCTCTGGCTTGGACGCGGGAGCCGACGACTACCTTACGAAGCCATTCGCGTTTGATGAGCTGTTGGCGCGACTGCGGGCGTTATCACGGCGAGGTCCGGTGTCGCGTGGTGTGCTGCTGGAAATCGATGACCTCACTTTGAATCCAGCGTCTCATCGAGTGCACAAAGGCGGAGACGAGGTCAGCGTAACGCCTCGTGAGTATCAAGTTTTGGAACTGCTGATGCGGCGGGCCGGCCGGGTGGTGACGCGAGATACTCTGCTCGACACGATTTGGGGAGGCGATTCCGAGATCGGCTTCAATACCGTAGACGCTTTCGTCAGTTCACTTCGGAAAAAGATCGAGGTGCCGGGTGAACAACGGCTGATCCGAACCGTGCGGGGTGTGGGATTTTCGATCGGGGGCACCGAGCCGTGACTTCGCGCCGATCACTCGAATTTCGACTGGCTGTCTGGTATTCGATGCTGTTGGCGCTTGCCGTCTTAACCCTAGGCAGCGTGGTGTGGTTTGGCATTGGCTACAGCATGCTGTCCGAAACGGATGCCCTGCTCGACCAACGCTTGGCCAGCATGGTCGAATTTATCGAGGCGGACTTAGCCGACGAGGACGAAGAGTTCAGGTCGAGTCAAACCGCGGTCGACGAACTTGGCGAAATTCTTGGCGAATACGCCCTCGCTGTCACGGAAGGACATTTGATCGAGGTGCGCTCGCCGACCGGCGCGCGGATCGCGCCGGTAGCGGGGGAGCACTCGCTGGTGGAATGGTTTTCCGAGCCTCGCATAGAGACCGTCACAGTGAACGGGACACAGTATCGGGTGCGCAACGATTCCGTTGAAATTATCGGAGAAACGTTCAAAGTTCAAGTGGCGTCATCGCTAGAATCTCTCGCGCGGACGAGGTCGTTGCTGCTTTGGTGGCTTTTTTGGGCACTTCTCCTGGGGATGCCAATACTTGCGGCGGGCGGATACTTCATCAGTCGGCGAGCGCTGAAACCTGTTGACGAGCTGGTCGCGTTGGCGGCGAATGTCGACGTCGGGAACCTCGAAGAGAGGCTCCCGGTCGTAGAGTCCGGCGACGTCATTCAGCGCCTTACGGATACGTTCAACGGAATGCTCGGTAGAATTGCGAGCTCGGTTGGGCGCTTGGAGCAGTTCACCGCCGACGCGTCACACGAACTGCGCAGTCCGGTGACCGTGATTCGGACGACGGCGGAACTTGCCGTTCGCCAGCCGTCAAGCGAGGAATCCTTGCGGAGCGACTTGAGCGATATCGTTGCGGAATCGCGCCGACTTGCGAGGCTTCTCGACGACCTGTTTACATTGGCACGAGGGGACAACGGGGCGGAGGCGTTGCCACGAGAGCTAGTCCAGATTGACCGGGTTGTGCGGGATGCCTCGGAGCGCTTTCGGAATCGCACGAATGGTCTTCGCATCGATCTGTGCATCCAAGACCAGGGCTGCGAGGTCTTAGGTCACGAGCCATCGTTGCTGCGCCTGTTTAGTGCATTGCTCGACAACGCCTTGCGCTATACGGGAGCCCAACGAGTAAAGGTGAGCGTAGAGTCGGAGGGTGACGAAGTAGTGGTGTCGGTGACCGATGGAGGTCCCGGCATCCGGCCAGCCGAACGAGAGAAAATCTTTGATCGCTTTTATCAGGCGGATCCCTCGCGGAACGGCGTGTCGCGGGGTTCCGGCCTGGGGTTGCCCATTGCGCAGCATATCGCCGATCTTCACGGAACGAAGATCACAGTGAGTAGCCAAGTTGGCCGGGGCGCTACGTTTTTCGTGCGCTTTAGCCGTCTAGCCCAAAGTGCCGCGTAGGAAGTTGATATTTCGTTCAGTCGACGCAATTAGCTGTTCAGAATCGGAGTGCTTCGACTCGAAGACGTACCAGCCGTCGTATTCGATTTCATTGAAAGCGTCGAAGGCGGCGATCCAGTTAATGGGGCCTGATTCTTCGATCAGCTTGTGATCGTTTTTTACGTGGACTTGGCATATGCGCTTTTTGCCTAGGAGTTTGATGCCCGGGATCGCCTCGGCCTGATGGCCGTAGAAGGCCATGTTGTGCGCGTCGTAGTAGACCTTGGCGTTGTCTTCGGCGATGAGGTCGACGAGTTTCGCATTGTGGGCGGGGCTGAGGGAGTTTTCTAGACCGAGGACGACACCGGCGTCCCTTGCCGGGCCGGCGGCTGCGCGCAGCACTTCAACGACGGGTCCGTAGGAGCTTTCGTCGTTCATGTCGGGTGCTCGGTCGCGGAAGAACGCTACTAGAATGATGTGGGCTCCGATCAGTTCGGCGGCGCGAATTGCGCGGAGGAGTTGAATCCCTGCATCGGGAGAATTCTTGATCGATGCTCCCTTTGGCCAAACTCCGGCTAGGGATGGGATCTGGATTCCCCAGCGGTGAGCTTCGCGCTTGTACGCTCTGACGTTGTCGAGATCCCATAGATCGGCGTCGCCCGTGGTGATCTGGAGTTCGACTCCATCGAGGCCTTTGATCTGCCTCGCCAGGCGAAGGACATCGATGTTGCCGACCATCTTCATGGAGGCGGCCCGATGGCCGATTTTCAATGGGGGCCGGGATTGCGCAGGTAGCGCCGCGGCGGCCAGGGGCAGCGTTAGGAGGCTGCGTCTGGTGATCACGTTCACGGCCTTCGGGGATCGGTCACTAGCCGAAGTCCTTGTCGGTTATGAAGCGGTTTTCGTCGATGCTCATCCAGGCGGCGTAGGCGAGTTTGCTGGCTTCGATGGCGAAGTCGGGGTTGAGTTCAGGCTGGAAGCGATTACGGACGGCTCGGAAGAAGTCACGGTAGACCTGGGCCTCATTGCTCACCGCGTCGCTAGGGCTCGATAAATCGAGTTCTCGCGGATCAGATCCCGCTACTCGGAGTACGGCGTGGCGTCGGTCGTACTGTAGCGAGCCCTTATCGCCTGCAATCGTCAATTGCCACTCAGCCCCTGGCGCAAATCCGCAGTATGCGTGCTGTAGGCGAACATCGCCGAATTCCGCGATTACCGCTATGACATCTTCGGTAGTGCGATCGGGCCAATGCATCGCTCCTCCGGTCGCCGAGCACTTCGTGATTGGGGCCGCGATCATTTCGTAGAGAAAACCATAGGAGTGGACTGAAAACTCCAATAGGCTCGAGCCAGCCAAGCTGCGAAGGTGTCGCCATGGGACAAGTTTGCCGGTCTTGGGGTCTTCCAGAGACCACGTCTTCGGGTTCCAGTCTCCGCGGTACTCGTTGAGCGTGAAAAGGTGGGTCGTGCCTAGCTCACCGCCACGCACGAGTTCGATGATCTTGCGGTAGTCGGCCGCGTAGTGGCGTTGCATGCCAACGGCTACGATGCGCCCATGTTTCTTTGACGCGTCGGCGACTCTCTTTGCTTCCGCGTATGTCAGCCCGATGGGCTTTTCCATCAGCACGTCTTTACCGGCCTCCATCGCTTCAATCGCGATCTTGGCGTGAAGAAAGTTCGGAACGGCGATCACAACCGCTTCGACGTTCTTGTCGGCGATGAGTTCGCGGTAGTCGACGTACAACTCGGCGTTAGCGGCGGGGCCACTCTGGGCGGCTCTCATGCGGTCGGCTTGGATGTCGCTCAGCGCGGCGATCTCGACATCACCCATCTCGCGATAGGCGGCAAGATGCCGCTGCGCACGATTGCCCAGGCCGATGAGCCCTAGCTTGGCGTTACGCTCTTGTGCGCTAAGTTGTGTAGCGAACGCTGTGGCGATAGCGCTGCCGATCACGGTGCGTCGAGTCAAGGGCATTGATTCTGCTTGATTGCTCATGAGGCATTAAATTCCCATTGTTTTCTGTAAGTGTCGGCGGGCGCGAACAACGAGATCGTCGCTCGACATGTCGTCTCGCTTGTTGACTTCGACGATGACCCAGCCGGCCCAGACACTTCGTCGCAGAGCACCGGCCAGGGCCGGGAACTCGACCTTGCCTGTCCCGATCAGTACCTCTTCGCCGTCTCTGACGTCGCGGATGTGCAGGCCCGCGATTCTGTCGCCGTGCTCGGCGACGAAGGCCGGCACGTCGACTTCGTTGTGGTGGACGTGGCCGACATCGAATAGTAGAGACACGAGCTCGGGATCAGTCTTCGAGAGAAGCCGTCGAATCTCGTCAGCGTCGTGCTCGACTTCGTGGGTGTGGTTGTGCGAACTGACATGTACGCCAAGGTCGCGACAGATGCGGCCGGCGTTGTTGAGACTGGCGGCCTTTAGCGAGAGTGCCGCATCGTCGGCTCTGCCGGCTGCATCGCGCGGTAGCTTGCGGCCGCTAATGATCAGATGTTTGCCACCTAGAGCTTTGACGCCGCGAGCTACGCGCCGCACGGTTTGAAGTTCGTCAGGTATCTTTGCCGGTTCGAAAAGACCGACGCCGAGGTGCAAGCCGATCATCTCGACACCGCGTGACTCAATCTCTTGTCGCATCGCCTGCGCGTTCGCGCCGAAGTGTTTTTCCACGCTGCGGAAGTTGGTTTCAAAGCCGGCGTAGCCTGCCCTGTTGAGGCCGTCCAGCGCCAGCAGGAATTCGCCACGTTCTGGGAGCGGTGAACCGTAGGCACGGGTTTGGCAGCCGACGCGTATTTGTGGAATCGTGGGCGCGGCTGATGCGGAACCCGTCATTGTCAGCAGTGCTGTGCGTCGCGTAATCATGCAGTTGGCCGTGAACCGGTCACTCAAACTGCTCACTAGAATAGCCAATCGACGATTCGCTATTCCGGCAATTCCGTGCCGCGAGTCTCGGGGGCGAAGAGCAGAACGGCCATGCCGACGAGAAATAGCAGGCTCAAAAGCGAGGCCGTGTCGCGGAGAGAGTATCCCCAGTCGCGCTGCATCCAGCCGGCAGTGAAAAGAATTGGCGCGGCGGCGACGCGGCCTATGTTGAAGCAGAAGCCCGTTCCGGTGCCGCGGACGTGCGTTGGAAATAATTCTGGAAAGTAGACCGCATACCCGGCGTGCATCCCAAGCGTGAGGAAGCCGAAGATTGGCAGCGCGACAATCAGGACGGGTACGTCGGTCAGGAATTGAAATAGCACTACGGTGGAAACGAGGCCCGCTAGATGGAAGAACAGAAATGCCGGTCGCCGCCCGAAGCGCTCTGAGATTGGCCCGAAGCAGAGTAGGCCGAGCCCGCCACCAGTTGTGACCAGTAGCATCCCCAACATCTCCCAGCGCTTGATCGACCTGAAATTTTCGTCAATGACTTGCTCGCGCGGCGCCATTGAATTGTCCTCGAGGTAGTCCTGCTCGACGGCTTGGCGCAGCGTGTCTTTCCCGTAAATGTGGGCACCCCAGAAGGTCGCCATGCCGATGGCGGCGAGGGTCACGCCTATGAGAGTTCGCCGTCTGAGTTCTTGCGTGAAAATTCCTGAGAGTCGTCCGGCAGCGCGTGATCCGCTGGTTTCGCGAGACTTTTTCCAGGTGTCAGGTTCGGAGGTCAGTTTTAGACGGATGGCAATGATCAACAGGGCGGGCAGCAGGCCCAGTGCGAAACCTAAGCGCCAGCTCGATACTTCGAGTCCCAAGATCGTGAATTCGCGTTCGGCGATGATGAACGTGCCGGCGGCTACGGCCAGGATCGTTCCGAAAACGCTTGACGCGTGAAAGATTGATAGCGACCAGGCGCGGGCGCTCTTGGGGAATACCTCGGCGACCAGCGCGGTGGCGACCGCCCACTCCCCACCGACCCCGACCGCCACCAGAAAGCGAAAGATGGCGAGGTGCCACCATTCCTGCGAAAGTGCCGAGAGGAACGTGAATCCTGAATACATGGCGATGGTGAGCACCATCGTTTTGGTACGCCCGATGCGATCGGCGACCATTCCGAAGTAGACTCCGCCCAGCGCGCCGCCCAAAAGGAACGCGCCGAAGGTGATGTTGTTGTAGTACGACAGACGGCCGGCGCGCTGAGCCGCGCTTAGCGCGGTTGCGTCGGGGAGAAGCTCTTGCATCGCCTCGTTCATGCTGGCGACGAAGATTTGACCTTCGAAGACGTCGAAGACCCAGCCTAGCGATGCGATGACTAAGACCAGCCATTGATACTTGGTGACCCCGGTGTACCAGGCGGGTTGATCCGTTTCGACGTTGGGCATGATCGACAGAGAAACTCATCCATACTACACAGACGGAGCTGGGTTATGTTCGATGCACGTGCTGCTGAGATTCGGCGACTGAATGCGCTTTCGACAGATGAAATCGTTTGGCGCGCCGGCGAGCGCTTGATTGTGGTTGAAGACCTAGACGAGCTTCATGAGCATTTCGCCGAGTCTATCGTTCGAACCGTCGAGGCGAATAACGCCGCGGGACGCGCGACAGTACTTATCCTTCCCTATGGTCCGGTGGGGCAGTACCCGCTGCTTCGGGATCGCATAGAGCGCAATCGAATATCACTTGAGTACTGCAGGCTGTTTTTTATGGACGACTACGCTGACGACGCCGGGAAGGCCATCGACCCCGCGCATGCGTTGAGTTTCAAGGGTGCTGTTGAGACGTGGATAGAGACGATCGATTCAGAGCTACGGCCGCGGCCTGAGAACGTGATTTTCCCGAGCGAGTCGAATGCCGGGAAACTCGCTGCGATGATCGACGACGCCGGCGGGATCGAAGTCTGCTACGGCGGCATCGGAATCCACGGACACATCGCGTTCAATGAGCCGGAGCTCGGCGTGCGAAACTCGGGGCCCCGGTTGGTGCAGCTCAACGAATTTACGCGGACGATCAATGCGATTCGGGAGCACGTCGGCGGCGATCTGGAAAACTTCCCTCGGCGGGCTTGGACGCTTGGAATGAAGCAGTGCCTTGGCGCCCGACGGATCGAACTCTACTGTAGAAACAGCCACGGTCTTGAGTGGGCGAATACGGTTTTGCGATTGGCACTGCTGGGTGAGCCGGGCGATGACTATCCGGTGACGTGGATTCGCGAGCATCCGAAGTATCGAATCATCACGGATCGGAATACGGTGAGTTCACCGAAGATTCTCTTGTAGTGGGCAGGCTTCCCGATTGAACGTTCGACGCCCGCCTCGTAGTGACGTACCTCTCACGCACTATCGCTCGCCACGTATTGAGAACTGCGGGCCAGGTCCCAACCCGGCCCGCCGCCATCGATTTTGAGGCGCCCCGCGAAACCGAACATCACCGGGTTCGCAAAGACGTCTTCACTTAGGAGCCGCGTCCCGAAGGCTCCTTCTTGGGCGTAGAGCGCCGTTCCAGCGGCTTGAGCGACGGGCAGCGCGGCTCGGGTGAGGACGCTGGTCTCTCCGACCTGGGCGCCAACAATGATCCGGATGGATCGCTGTCGGGCTTGTTCCGCTACTTCTAGCGAGCGTAGGAGGCCTCCCATTTTTGAGACACGAATATTGACGATCCAGCGGTGCGGATCTTCAGCGCACTCGCGGAGCTGTTCCGCTCTCAGCATGCTTTCGTCGAGAATGAT
This sequence comes from Bryobacterales bacterium, assembly GCA_965247305.1. Lineage (GTDB taxonomy): Bacteria > Acidobacteriota > Terriglobia > Bryobacterales > UBA6623 > CATQHP01. Next base: position 3,340,242 of record OZ252030.1, read on the forward strand.
ACTCGCGCCGGTCTCGTTCGCGATGCTTCTCATCCAGTCGTAGTCGCCGACCGTAACAGGTTCTTCGATGGCGCCTATGCGGCCGAGCGCCGCCAAGTATTCGCTGACCGTGGAGTGGTCTTTCCAAAGATTGTTTGCATCTATCCGAACGGAGTCGCGCTTGAGACCCAGTAGACGCAGGGTTTTTATCTTTTTCCGGTCGACAGCGACGTTGCCCGAGAGCTTGACCTTGAAACTGGTGAATCCAAACGCGCGGTATTTAAGCGCGGTCTTTAGGAATGATCGAAACGCGCCGTCGCCTAGTACCGCGGAGTAGAAAAACTTCGTTCTCAGCGGCGGCAGGCCCAGGAGAGATTCGACAGGCACGTGCTGCTCTCTAGCGAAGAGGTCGAGCAGGGCCAATTCGATGGCGCACCAGGCCGACGGGTTGGCGTCGATCTCGTTCGTATGGGCGGACTGCCAGGAGCGAAGATCGTCGATCGAATGGATGTCGGCAATCACTCGATCGCGGGTACTGCAAAAAAACTGTTCAGCGGATTCGAAGCTCTCGCCGGTGACGTACTCGCGCGGGCATCCTTCGCCGACTCCGGTGACGCCGTTTCGTTTGGCCTCAACCCAGACGCTTTGCATGCGCGAGCGCTCGGCCGAAGCGTGGCGGAATTTAACTTTGAATGGGATCTCGAGACGCGAGAGCTGTAAATCTTCGATGCGCACGGCAGCTACTCGACGGCGCTTTTGAGTGCGAAATCCGCGAACGGGAAGTTGCAGGAATCGGCGTATTGCAGGACGACGACTTTGAATTGGTTCTCGCGTTGGCCTAGTTCTACGAAATGCCTTTTAAAGGCATGACCGGTGCCGCGCTTGAGAGCGACGACTTCCAGTGGTTTTAGGCGGCTGCTCTTGAGTTTTTGTTCGTATTCAACATTGGCTGCCGATAACTCGTGCTCAACTGCATCACGGAGACTTGTGGTCCCCTTGGTGTTTGCTCCTTGGCGCTCGATATAAAGCCGGTACCTGGAGCGATGAGCGTCCGCGACCAGCACGAAGAAAACGGGTGACTGACCGAGCCGTTCCTCGACAGAGCACACCGCCTTGATGGCTTGGCTTTCGTGTAGTTTCTCTCCAGTTATGTTCGTCACGCCCGAGCCCTTTTCGACGAAACGGATGCAGGGAGTGTCGTGGAAACGACCACATGCCTCGACGATGTCGTTCATGAAATAGCGATAGAGGCCGCCGCTGGTCGTCACGAAAATGTAGTACTGCCGGCCGTCTTCGAGCTCTTCGATTGTTTGAAAAGTTCTGTGCTCGCTGTCCCAGGCGTTGCGCTCAATGAATTCGAAAAAATTTTGTTGGATCGTCGGCGCACCAGCGCTTGTGTTGCTTTCTACGGTGATGGTTCCGCGAAACTCGCTCGACATATAGCCAAGCTCGGCGATGTGCACCGAATCGGGTAGGGAGTTTCGGACGGCGCTGAGCGGGATGCTACAACTTCCGCCGGTCCAAGTAGTGATTAGTCGCAATCTCGGCCAGAGATCGCTGACGGAAGGATTATCGACTTGCAACAGAGCCTTGAGTTCGGCGATTCGCTCGCGCGAACATCGAAGGCGCGGCAGGATCGCCGACCGTTGTGCCGGCGTGAGGCGATCGGGGCAGGGAAGTGTCCCGTCGGCGATGGCTCCTAAAAGAGTTTCGCGGTGTTCTCGGAAGACAGAGATCAACTTAAGCAACGTCGAGGGGTTCGCCGTGGCGATGCAGGTTAGGTCGGGGCAGGCCAAAGCCAGGGCAACGATCACTAGATATTTCGACTCGTAGTCGGTGATCTCCAGCGCCTCATCGGGTAGCACATAACGCTTTCGGGCGCGGGCGGGCATGGTGCGCGAGACGTGGCCGGAAGCGGAGCCAAACGGCGTTCCGTTCTCGAGATGTCCCTCGACGGCCGGGCTGACGATTCCTAAAATCCTTCCGTAAAAAACATCGGGGTGGACGGAGAATAGCGCGAACGCCTGAGTTGACTGGGTGCGCTTGTGAGCCTCAAGTGTTTCGGCGAGCAGCGGGATGAGTTTGGGTTTGCCAGTAGTCCCACTGGTTTGTGCGAAGAGTATTGGGGGTGAAGCTGTAAGGGCAGGCTCACCGGTTTGTTGTTGTTTTTCGATATAAGGGCGAAGCGACTCGTAGGTCTGCGGCGGCACGGCGTCGGCGAATTCCTTGTATCCGCTAATGGCGGCGAAGTTGTGCTCGCGTCCGAAGGTGGAGTCGCGATTGCGCTCAAGTAGCGCCCGCAGTAGGTCTGACTGGGTAGCCCGGGGGTCGCGGGCCGCATTTACAAACGGACGCCAGTGAGTCAAACGTAGGGTCTGCATGTGGGCCCACACAGCGGAGTTCCCGAGCGACTCACGTATCGTCAGCATCAGCCTGTTGTTGGTCGAGACCCGCCTGCAACGGCGTCAGCATCTGATTGAGAAAGTCTTGCGGGTAGGCGGGATTCAGCAGGCCCAGATCGCCAACGCGGCGGCCGGACGGTAGGAACCAACTGCCAAAGATGAGATCCCAGATGATGAGGTTGTTCCCGAAGTTGCGATTGGATTCGTCCGCTAGCTTCGAATGGTGCCAGCGGTGAAGTTCGGCACTGCTCACGATGTAGTTGAGCGCGCCGTAGCGGGCGTCGACATTGGAGTGCTGGAAGAAGCCATTTACAGAGTAAAAGACGAAGTAGTAGGCCAGGACGTTTTCAGAGACCCCGAGCAGCATGAAGGGCAGCGCGTCAAGTAGGTACTGCAGTGCTTTCTCCACGGGGTGAAAGCGGCCGACATTGAGCCAGTAGAGCTTGATTGGCGAGTGATGGACGGCGTGAAGCCGCCAAAGAAAACTCGTGTGGTGAGCGGCGAAATGCATCCAATAACGCAGTAGTTCGGCTGACAACAGCATCAAGATGACCTGTGCCACGACGGGCCAATTGTCTGGCCAGATACGTTGAGCGAAAAGTTGAAAGGAGTCGCCCGAACGGGCGAGGAACGCTACGGCAGCCAGCGCGAAGGCCTGTGGTAGTAGGAGTTGGACGACCACCATGAATGCGAGGTCGCTCTTAACTTCGGGCCATCGCGGTTGCCATTCGATCTTGTATGGGATTACGAATTCCAGCAGAGTTACAAGCGCGGCGCCGAGAATCGCCGCCACGTATGCACTGGGGATTATGTCGAGGCCCGTTAGTTGATTGAGGGCGGCGGCCGCTCCGAACGCGAGCAGCATCGTGCCGGAGTAGGCCAGTTTTCGTAACGGGAGCAGCGCGGGGCTGGGAGGCATCAGCGACCTGAACTCATTTTAGGCTGTCGATCGGCGGGGGGAGGCCTCGTGTGCTCCTCAAAAGTACCCTGGGTTCCGCTTACGCTCCACCCAGGGCTAATTCAAATGCCACCCCCTCGGGGGTTCAAGACCGCCGTTCCTGCGACCGATGGATGCAGACGGATCGGGATTGAGATGCGGGTTGGAAACCTCACACGGTCGCAACCTGTACGTGTGTAAGAATTGCGACGACTGGATGCGACTGGTTGTTGCAGCTTGTTGTTTCCAACTGGTGTCGGTCGCGGCCGCACAGCACGCGGATGCGATTGTCGGCACGTGGGAAGTGAACAACAAGAAGGACATCGTGCACATCGAGATCGAACAGGCAGGCGCATTGTATGTCGGGTCGATTGTTTGGATCAAGGAGAAATTATTTCCCGAGAATGACCCGAGGGGAATGGGCGGCGAGCCTAAAGTTGACCGCAACAATCCGGACCCGGCGCTGCGGACGCGACCGATCGTCGGCGTCGCAGTGCTTGCGGAGCTAAAGTACGTCGGCAACGGCGAGTGGAAGCAGGGTCGGCTCTACGCGCCCGATCGGGGCCGTATGGCGAACTGCAAGATGAAGTTGCTGTCAAATGGAACCTTGCGAGTGCGTGGGTTCGTCGGGCACCCGATATTTGGCCGCACGATGGAATGGCGGCGGCTCAAAGAATAGGCGGCGGGCTGGCCCGATAATCTTACTAGATAGCTGCTATCTAATGTTTCGCCGACAAAATCGTTGGTGCGGCTCGATCCTGTTCGCCGCGCAACTGAGCTTGATGCTCGCGCAGGTTGCGGCTGGTCAGGTGATGGATGGGCGGCTGCGAATTCAGGTTCGGGACGCTTCGGAGCGGGCGGTTGCCGCGACGGTCGAACTGATTGGCCGCAATCCTCAGTTTGTCGCTCGTATGGATGCGGACGCAAACGGAGTTGCGACGATGAATCGCATCCCGCCTGGCGTTTATCGGTTGAGCGTGCGATTTGCCGGGTTTGCAGACCATACCGAGCCGATTGACATTCGATCGGCGGTTCCACTTCAAGTCGAAGTGAGTTTACGCATCGAGGCGGCTTCGGCTGAAGTCACAGTAACGAGCCAGCCCCCATTGCTCGATCGTCTGCAGCCGTCACAGCGGATGAGGGCTTCGGGAGACTCGCTCGACCTGGCACTCGGGACCACTCTGGGTCGCAGCACGGTCGAGGTTGTGACGACGATGCCAGGTTGGCTGCTTGAGGCGAACGCCGTTTTGCATCCTCGCGGTTCGGAATACGACACGCAGTACGTGATAGACGGCATGCCGCTTTATGACAATCGCTCGATTGCGTTCGCGCCCGGCTTCGAGAACGGTGAGTTCGCTGCGGTGAGTATCTTGACCGCAGGAATTCCGGCTGAGTACGGGCGACGGTTGGGAGGAGTGATTTCGCTTGATTCTCGGCGAGCGGCGCGGCGCGGGCATCACTCCTCGTTGGATGTTCAGGGCGGCACGTTCGACTCCTACCTGGGCGCCGCGTCGCATCAATTTGTCTCGAATAGGACTGTGGCGTCGGTAGGAGTTCAGGGTGGTTTTACGGATCGCTACCTCGACCCTCCGTCGCTTGAGAATTTCACGAACAAGGGAAGCTCGTCTGGGTTTAACGCCAGCCTTTCGCGGGATGTCTCCGACCGCGATAGAGTGACTCTCTACCTGCGCTCAAATCGCACGGGGTTCTTGGTTCCAAACGACCTTCAACAGCAGCAGCTTGGGCAACGTCAAGATCGCTGGAGCGCTGAAACCGCAGGGCAGGTTCACTACCAACATACGTTTTCAGCGCGTTCGCTGGGTTCGGTTCGGGGCATGGTTCGTGATCTCACGAGCGAACTTTGGAGTAACCCGCGGTCCACGCCGGTGTTCGTCTTGCAGGATCGTGGGTTTCGTGAAGGTGCGGTAGTTGCTGATCTGACTTTCGAAATGGAGCGGCAGACGCTCAAGGTTGGAGGCGACTTCCGAACAAACAACATTCGCGAGCAGTTTCAATTGGCTGATCCCGGCAAGTTTCCCGCATTTGATATCGATTTTCGCGATGAGCGGCGGAGTAACGAGGCCTCGCTGTTTTTGCAGGATCAGATCCGGCTTGGAAACTTTGCTGCCAATGTTGGCGTGCGGTTTGATCGCTACAGCTTGCTGGTCGAAGATAGCGCGCTGAGCCCGCGGATTGCGTTGAGCTACTACTTCCCAGTTGCGGATGTTCAGTTGAGGACTTCGTATGATCGAATCTTTCAGCCGCCACCGACTGAGAACCTGTTGCTCAGCAGCGCTGCTCCGACACTGGGCTTGGATGCGATTGAAGACGCACTGCCGGTACAAGCAAGCCGCGCTAATTTTTTTGAGATTGGGGTGCGCAAGCCGCTAGCGGATGTCCTGCGGCTAGACGTTAGTCACTACTGGCGGACGTTTCGAAATCCGGTTGATGACGATGTTTTTTTGAACACCGGGATCTCATTTCCGATAACGTTTGATACGGCGCGGATCGTCGGCACCGAAGTTCGTCTTGAGCTGCCGAGGTGGCATGGGTGGACGTCGTCTGTGAGCTACTCGAACATGCGGGGCACTACGACTTCGCCCGTTACCGGCGGATTCTTTATCGAAGGCGGCGAAGCGGACGAATTACGCGAAGTTGTTGCGCACTTCCCGATCACGCAGGATCAACGCAATACCGTTGCCGGGCAGATTCGATTTGAGCCGCATCGTCGCGTTTGGCTAATGTCGGGTGCTCGCTACGGCAGCGGCCTCCCGGTCGAACTCGATGTTGCGGAAGACGAGGGCAATTCCGGCGGAGAGCAAACGATTCCGAAGGATATCCTCGAGCGAGTAAATTTTGAGCGCGGGCGGATTCGGCCGATTTTTACTTTCGACTTTTCGGCGGGTTTTCGGGTTTGGGATCGAGACCCGCGTTCGCTCACCCTGCAGTTCGATTTGCGTAATCTGACGGATCGCCTCAACGTGATCAACTTCAGCGGGCTATTTTCGGGAACGGCACTAGCTCCCGGCCGGCAAGCGACGGTCCAAATGAAGTTGAGATTTTGACGTCGTCGCGGATTCGACGAATATCGGGTTGGAATAAAACCACAGGTCGCTCCAAGCAGCCTCCTCGGGATCGAGTCCGGTCTGCTCCGAATCAGCTAACGGATTTCCCTCTGCGTCTGTCTCACGCGGAGTACTCGGCGGCAAGCTGCTCCCACGAATTCGGAAGTACATATCACCGTCAAGCTTCTTCAGGCGGTAAGTCGGCGTTTCGTACCAGCCGCCCTTTCGTTGCCGCAGGTCACTCTGGCGATAGGTCGCAACCACTCGCGTCGACTCGTTGGTGTCGCGCTCATAATCGGGGTTCACCGTCGTGCCGTCTTCAAGAAATTTCGAGGCGGGCGGGCGAACACTGCCGGCGATGAGTTGCACCGTACGCACCTGGGGCCGATCCCCGTGGTCGTTGCGTTGAGGCGATCGGAATCGAATTTTCACATCGAGTCGACGTCCTGCTCGAACCTGCAGCGTCTCGCCCATGCCAGCTCGGCGCCCCTGACTCTCGGCGCGAATATCAAGCGCATCGATTAAATCGCCATGAACACAAAAGGTATTCCCCGAGCGCAACCCCGAGGCAACTTCGTTAAGCGAAAACGAACCGCTGCGGTCGGAGTCGGGAACGTAGGTCCAGGTCTTGGCGTATTGGCCCGGCCAGAAATCACCGCCGGTCGAGTGGAAGTCACTACTGACGAATGTCCACCAGTGACGCCCCTCGCCGAGCAACGAGTCCCAGAGTCCGCCAACCTGCGCGATGTAGACACCGGCACCGCCATACGTGCCTTTTCCGACGGCCCGCGCACGATAACCACCGCGATTCGCTTGTTTCTGATGGCCTGGCAGCCCCTCAAACCCAAACGCCACATCCGGGCCCGCATCATTAAGATCGCGAAAATCCGCAGCTGTGTATGAGGCCGCGCGTTCAGGGTGAGCAAACACCATCCAGGCTGATCCGCGGTGGTTGGCCTGTAGCCACTTGGCGGCTTCGACTGCTTTCTGATGGTCGTCTTGGTTGAACTGCTTCCCTCGCCAAGAGCCCTTCAATCCACCCGACGTGTCGTTGTCAGCGCGGTCAAAGCGATACTCGAATTCAGCGATCGGCGCCGCATCACTTGCGACGATTCCGACGCTGCAATGTTCGTGGCCTGGGACGTTCCACTCCAGCCCCGTGGCGATCAAATTCTTGGGGTTCTCGCCGCGCACCGTCCGAATGATTGGAAATGCAAACTCAATCAGAGACTGCCAGCGCCACATTCCGCGATGGTCGCCGCTTTGTACTTCGTCGCCTCGAGCGGGACTAGTCGAATAGACCGACGTGTCGTCCCAGAAGTTGCCCTCTCCGTCGCGCGCGCCGGCGCCGCCGTGCTCGGAGTTGGCTTCCCAATCGAGCCCGTAGTTCACTCCATTGCCAAGAACGTCCGCGAGACGATTGCGGCCGTCAGTGAAATAGCTGTGCTGGTGAAAGTCGCCAGCCATCCAGCGTCCGGGGGCGGACTCTCGGCCATTTGAGCCGATCGCAACGACCAGCGCCAGGGCAATCAGCACGACATGGATGATTAATCGCCGGGGCATCGCCCCTGAATTGTACGGCATAATAGCGACGAGTCAAACAAAAAATATGAGAATAAATGACCGGCTTATTCTTCCGGAAGTATCGCAGTCTTCAAATGGCCGTTGTGACTCATCATATGCTTGAAGACTTCAATGAGATCGGTCAATGGCGCTTCGTTCAAAATGAAGTCTGAGGCATGCACGTCGCCTCGGCTAATGATATCGAGTGCCTCTCGAATATGCTCAGGCGTATGGTGGAAAGTTGCTTGTAACGTAAGCGAGCCATAGTGGATTCGCCCTGTGTCTAAGCAAATCGCCGTTTCCCTTGGGCAGCCGCCAAAGAAATTCACGACGCCACCGGTGCGTACCATGCTGACGGATTGGCGCCAGGCGTGCGGCGAGCCCACCGCCTCAATGACGATGTCGGAGCCTCGCCCGCCCTCGGTGTGACGGCGCACTTCATCGCTAGGGTCGTTGCCCCGGCGGGATTCAATCAATGCCTCCGCGCCCAGGTGCTCGGCGCGGGCGAGTTGCATCTGACGCCGTCCGACGGCAATCACTCGAGCGCCGGCAATCTTAGCCAGGCGAACGAACATCAGCCCGATCGGCCCCAGTCCGATAACGGTGACGGTGTCACCCGCTCGAACGCCGGTTTGATCAAGGCCGTTTAGAACGCAGGCTAACGGTTCAGTCAGCGCCGCTTCTCGATAATCAACGTGGTCGGGAATCTGGTGCGTGTTGCAATCAACGATCGGCCCTGGGATCTTCACAAATTGTGCATAAGCGCCGTTGTTGAACAGCAAGTTCTCGCAAAGATTTTTTTGATCGCGCCGGCAGAAAAAACATTTATGACAGGGCGCCGAATTCGCTGCCACCACGCGATTGCCCACCTGGAAATGTTTAACCGACGAGCCGACCTCGACAATGTCCCCGGCCAGTTCATGCCCGAGCACGGCGGGCGGCGTAATCATCTTGGCGTGATGACCGCGACGATAGACTTTTAGGTCGGTACCGCAGGTAAGCGCTGCTTTGACGCGAACCAGAATTTCCGAAGGCCCAATCGTGGGCACGGATATCTGCTCGATGCGTAACTCTTCTTTGCCGTGGAGGACGCCGGCTAGCATCGTTTCCTTCACGCGGGTGCTCGCTCCTGTGGGTGCACGATCAATTTCAACGAACCGTTCTGTGGGTTGCGGGCAAGGTCCATGCCTCGCCCGAACTCGTCGAGCGTCAGGTGATGTGAAATCAGCTCTTCCACTGGAAAACTCTTATCCCAAACGACCCGCGCCGATTCAGCTTGCAAATCTACTGAGGCGCTATACGAACCGAAAACGGTGCGATCCTCCGCGCAGATTGCCTTTCCATTCAGAGTAAACGTTTCCTTCGTGGACGTCTGCGCAAACAGCATTACCCTAGCGCCTCGCCTTGAGAGCTCTACAGCCTGTTCGACGATACCGGGAGCCGAAGCCGCAACGATTACTACGTCCGCACCGCGCCCTTCAGTGGCGCTATTTACGGTCTTAGCGACATCGCCGGACGCATCCAACGTCTCGCTCGCACCGAGCCGAGCGCCTTTTTCCAGCCGCGAAGACAATCGATCAGTGACGAACAAATTCGCCACCCCCTGTCGCCGAAGTAGTGCGGTAAAAATCAAACCGATCGGCCCCTGGCCCATTACGAGAACAGTCTCGTGCTGGCCGACGGCACACTTCTGGAGCCCCTTCATGCAGGTGTTGACCGGTTCGACAAACGTCGCCCGATCGAAGCTGACATCGTCGGGAATTTTCTCTACGCCGTGTTCCACAATCCAATCCATCACGCGGACGAATTGCGCAAATCCGCCGCCGGCTGGCTCGAACCCGGCCGTGATCCCTACGGTTTTGTAGGTGGCGCATTGTGCGTAGTCTCGATGGGCGCAGTAAAAACATTCCTTGCATGGAATGTGGTGGAACAGGCATACGCGATCACCCACTGCAAAGTTGCTAACACCCTCTCCAACGGCGGCGACGACACCGGCCGTTTCGTGGCCATATATGCGTGGAGCGGGTAAGAGATCGTACTCGATTTTCTTAAGATCAGTATGGCAGATGCCGCAGCTTTCGACCCTGACGAGCATCTCGCCAGGGCCGATTTCGGGGACCGGCACGCGCTCGGTTGCGACAGAGCTACTGCCACGATAGACCGCCGCTTCCATGGGCTGATTCATCGACCCACCGATCGGCGAACGGGACGAGCGCGCGCTTCGAGCTTCGTATTTTCTCCCGTGTTCACGCCAAGCTCCACGAACACACCGTTAGAAACTTCGCAAGTGAATGGGCGGCCAACTCGCTATCACGCTTGAGCCGCAACAGTTGCTGCCAGCGTGTTCGATTCAGCCCCATTTGCCAAACGAGATTCGCGACCGAAAATGAACCGTCATCACGCAAGGCCTGATTGAAATCGACAGCAAACGAGGTCTGTGCGCTGTCGCTCACGACTCGCACACAGTAAAACGGCAACGAGTACTCTGAAGCTACTTCGGCAAGGGCCGCGGCCTCCATGTCGACCGCGTGCGCGCCGGAAGCGGCCAACTGCCGCTTCTCCTCCGCGCTCTGCACAACGTGGTCCAAGGTAAGCAAGGTTCCCCGCCGATACGGCTCGTTAGAAGAACCCGGTAAACACCCAGAGTACTCTACATGGCCGTCGGTGATACGTTCCGCGACAAAGACATCGCCGACGGCATAGCGGCGATCTAGAGCACCCACGAATCCGACCGATACAAGGGCGTTGACCGATCCCCGGCCGATCATCGTCCGCGCCACCGCTGCCGCGGGCCCGCGCCCCACGCCGTTTGCGACGAAGGTCGCCGAGACCCCGTTCAATTCTCCGGTGGCCAAGCTGCGCGCGTGCTGTTCGCGGCGGAGCGCAAGTCCGGCGAAGCCTGAAAACTCTCGACGGTCCGCCGCGACAAGAAGCAGCAACTTTCGATCATCGCACTGCCGCGACCGAGACTCGATCGGATGGGCGAAGACAGGCCAAGGAGCGCGATTGCTATCTCGTCGCGATTTCAAGCTTTAAGACGTTCCGTCCGGGTGCGATCTCAACGACGATCGGTTTCCCGCCAGGCGATCTGGTGGTATACACCTCGGCGTCTTCCATCGAATACGAACCCGTCGTGGGTTCTGAAAAATCAGTGGCGACGCGGTGGACTTCGACTCGATATCTCCCAACGCTTGGGCCGAGATACGAGGGAATCGTAAACTCACCTTCGCTACGCCAGCCTAAATAGGCTGTAGCCGGCGGATGATTACCGTCCTCGGGAATCAATGTCAGCCAACCCCAGTACAGCGGCTTCCCGTCGAGCGTAACGAGCCCGTTGACTTCCACCCGCTCGGTATCCGTCAAGAACCCCTGGCGCTGCATCCAGCCGTGAACCAACGCCGGCCACTGACCTAGTTGAGGGTCGCCCGGAGCCAGCCCTGTACCGTGCGGGCCAAGCGCAAAGATGTGCATCTCGGCCGAGACACCCGCCTCGAGCAACGCCTGGTAGAAAGCTATGCTGTGCTTTGGCGTCACCGTTGGATCGGTATGCGTATGGATAAGGAATGACGGTGGGGTCGCTGAGGTCACCGTCGCCGCGGTATCGTTGTACGTCTCAGCGCCGCGGCCGAGAAGTGCTCCGGACACAGCAGCGTAGACGGGCACCAAAAAATCAGGACGCGAACTTACACGATCAGTTGGATCAGCCGCGCGCTGATCCCCGTCGTCGAACGCTGTCCCAGCGGCCGTCGTTAAGTGCCCACCGGCGGAAAATCCCAACATGCCAATGCGATTCGGACTAATTCCGAGTTTTGGCGCCCTCGACCGAACGTATCGGACCGCCCGCTGAGCATCGAGTAGCGCCACTGCAGATTCATATTTCGGTCTCAGCCGATAGCGCAGCACAAATGCATTGACTCCAACTGAGTTCAACCACCGCGCTACCTGCAACCCCTGGTGATCCGACGCTAGGATCCTGTACCCGCCGCCGGGATTGATCACTACGGCGGCGCCGGTGTTTTTCGAACGGTCAGCTAGATGAATGGTCAGGGCAGGCTTGTCTATGACCTCGTCGCCATCCGCCCCGGGCGCCCCTTTTGGCCAAAGGAGAATTTGCTCGTGGCCGAGAACAACGTCGGCAAGGATAACGCCCTGAAAACACGAGAGTCCGGCAATAAGAGTGACTAGGAGGAGGTTTGAATATCTCATTGGATTTCTCTCGGTCACGAGACCACAGGATACCTAGCCCGCACATTTCTCAAGTGCTTTCGGTCGCCACCTGGTGAGAAAGTCGAGCACGAGAGCCCTGTGGAAAGCGTGGACATCCGTCCAAGCCGTGTTGATGCGATTTGCGGTCATCGATCGCAAACTTCGTCGACTTGCGGATCCCAGATGCTAGCCACCCGCGCGTTATAGTGGACGCCGACAGATCGCAGGTTGAGCAAATAGCGACGAACCTAATCAACAACGCCGCGGAAGCGGTTGGCGATTCGAGCGGCTCGGTGACGGTTACAACCGGAGAGCTAGACGTCGACGACGACCTCCAGGCTTTAGTCTTCGCCGGACACCCTTTGCGACCTGGCCGATTCGGGTTTTTGCGGGTCGCCGATACTGGCCGGGGGATTGCCGCGGACGAAATCAAGAGAATATTCGAGCCCTACTATTCGACGAAATTCGCCGGACGAGGTCTAGGTCTTGCCTCGGTAGCCGGAATTTTGCTGAGTCACGATGGCGGGATACAGGTCGATAGCACTCCCGGCGGCGGCTCCACATTTACAGTTCTCCTGCCGCTCTCGTAGGTGCCTTCCTGTCGTATACGCGGCCGCCGCCGAGATTTTGAGGTAACCCTGATAGACTGACTCGGTGCAGATCATCGAACGGCAACAGCCTTACGACGCAGTCATCGTTGGGTCGGGCGCTACTGGCGGTTGGGCCGCCAAGCAATTGAGCGAAGCAGGCATGACGGTGGCTGTTATCGAGGCGGGCCCGCGTGTGACGCCGGACGAGTTTACTGAACATGTCCAGCCATACCAGCTGAAGTACCGCGGCAAGTCTCCCGAGATTGCTCGCAATCGGCCAATCCAGTCGATGAAATATGCGTGCCGCGAATCGAACTACAAGTGGTTCGTCAACGACATCGATAACCCGTATACGCACGACCAAGACAAACCTTTTCAATGGACACGTTGCCGCATCGTCGGCGGAAGGTCGCTCACTTGGGCGAGGCAGAGCTATCGGTTTAGCGATCTCGAGTTCAATGCTGCCTCGCGCGACGGCTACGGCGTGGACTGGCCCATCTCTTACGACGAGATGGCGCCGTACTACTCGCGCGTAGAGAAATATGTTGGCGTTAGCGGCCAGGCTGAGGGACTGATGCAGTTGCCCGACAGCGATTTCTTGCCGCCGATGGGGATGACCTGCGGTGAGAAATTTTTCAAGCAAAAAGTCGAGTCGCAGCTCGGCTGGCCGGTTACAATCGGCCGCAGCTCGATCATTACTCGCGAGCACAACGGCCGTCAGCCTTGCCACTATTGCGGCCCGTGCGAACAGGGCTGCGTCACACAGAGCTACTTTGCCAGCCCTTGGACAACGCTAAAGGACGCAGAGGCCACTGGCCGGACAACGGTCATCCTTAACGCCGTTGCCAGCCACGTTGTGAAGGACCCGAACTCCGGGCTCGTCTCGGGCGTCGCTTTCGTTGATCGCTTGACGCGCGTGCCTCGAGAGATTCGAGGGAAAGTCGTTGTGCTGGCGGCTTCGAGCCTCGAATCAGCGCGACTGATGCTGAATTCGGGCGACGGCTTTGCCAACTCGAGCGGGGCGGTCGGCCATTACGTGATGGACCACCTCAGTGGCTCAACCGTGGGCGAGTTGCCGATCGGAGAAAGCCGCGTATGGACTGGCCCGCCGCAGCGTCCGAATGGCCTCTACGTTCCACGGCTGCTCAATTTGGACCGGGCGCGCACTGACGGCCTCATTCGAGGGTACGGCTACCAGTGCGGGACTCGCGCGGTTTCGTCATCGTCGCTGTGGCGGATGCCCGGCTTCGGTAAAGAGTTTAAAGAACGCCTGCGAGAAGGCCGCTGGGTATTTTCACTCGGTAGTTCATGTGAATGTCTACCGCGATACGACAACTACGTCGCGATTGACAAGGATTTGAAAGACGCCTGGGGGATACCGGCCCTGCGCATGCACGTCACCTGGAGCGAGAACGACCTGGCGCTGAGACGGCACGCGGCGGATTCCGCGGAGGAAATGCTGCGGGCCGCCGGAGCGAAGGAGATCAAGTCGTTTCTACCCGAGCAGTGGCCTGGCGGGAAGACCCACGAGGTGGGTTCGGCGCGAATGGGTAACGATCCTAAGTCATCGGTGCTTAACCGCTGGAATCAGTCGCACGATATCAAGAACCTGTTCGTAACTGATGGTTCCGCGTTTGTAACCGTCGCGCACCAGAACCCCACATTGACGATGATGGCTCTTACGGTTAGAGCTACCGACTATCTCGCTGAAAAATACAAACGCGGTGAGCTTGGCTGACGGGTTGTTCAACTGAAGTGCTCCAGCCGGCATTTCTCACCAGCCGCCGGAAAAAGCACGCGCTAGACAACGCGCCGGTCAAAACTGACACTCTTGACCAGGGCGAACACCGGCATTCCGGGGGCGAGTTGGAGTTCTTCTACAGCTTCTCTGGTTAGCCGAGCGCGGATTCTAGTATTTTTGAGGAGCATGAACAGTTCGGCAAATGGGGTCTCTGAATCCATCGCGATGTGCTCCACCGAAGCTTGTAGGACGTTTCGAATACTGATGCCCGTGGGCTTCCGAGTCGCTATGGCGACGTCGCGGGCACGGATCCGCAAACGAATTTTCTGGCCCGCGACGAGTCCGTCAACCATAGGCATTTTGAGCGTCTGACCGTCGAGATCGACGCGGGTTAGCGCTAGACGTCGGTCGTGCCCGCTCACGCGAGCTTCGACCAGAGCGCCGCCCTCTTGGCGCCCGGTCAGGGGCTGAAGATCAAGACGCTCCATGATGTCCGCAGTCGGGCCGTAGGCTTTTTCACGACCGTTGTCCAAAATCCACATGGAGTCCGCAAGATGCACTACGTCAGCGAGCGCGTGGCTTACGAAGATGGTTGGAACTCCAAACAGTTTTGGGACGCGCTCCAGATACGGCAGGATTTCAGCCTTTCGCTGGTCATCTAGCGCGGAGAATGGCTCGTCCAGCAGCAGTAAACTGGGGCAAGTGAGTAAGCTACGAGCGAGCGCGACGCGCTGGCGTTCGCCGCCTGACAAGGCCCCGATCGTTCGATCGAGAAGAGCACCAAGATCTAGAGCTGAAACGATGTCGTCGAAAGGAATTCCCTGAGTAGCATGCTTGCTGCGAACCTGGGCGAACGCGAGATTGCCGGCGACATTCAGATGCTCAAATAGGCGCCCGTCTTGAAACATCAGGCCTACTGGCCGACGATGAGCAGGCACGTTTATTCCTGAACGGCGGTCGAACCAGACCCGCGGGCCGAGTGCCACGCGCCCTACGCCGGGCGTCTCGAGCCCTGCGATAACCCGTAAGAGAGTACTCTTTCCGCTTCCGCTAGGGCCGAAAAGACAGGTGATTCCATTCAGGGGCAACTCTCGACTCAGGTTGAGATCGAAATCCCGGTAGCTGAGTTTCACCGCCAACGATAGCGGGTCAGCGGGCATGCGTCGGAAACCTTCGATTCAGCGAGTAGATTGTCAGCAGCACGCAAAACGAGAAAAGCACGAGACCGGCTGACAGCACGTGTGCCTCGGTGTAACGCAAGGTCTCGACGTGCTCGTAGATAGCGATCGAAATTACTTTGGTGCGGCCGGGGATATTGCCACCGACCATCAAGACAACTCCGAATTCTCCGATCGTGTGCGCGAAAGTTAGCACGCTTGCGGTGAGGAAGCCCTTCGCCGAGAGCGGCACGGCAATCGTAAAGAACGCGTCGAGGGGCGATGCCCGCAGGCTTGCAGCAGCCTCCATCGGTCCTCGACCGATGGATTCGAAAGCGCTTGCAAGTGGTTGAACCGTAAATGGTAATGAGTAGATCACTGAGGCCACTACCAAGCCGCTAAACGAGAATGTGAGGGCGTCGCCCGTAACGTCAACCCATAGCTTGCCTAGGCGGGACGTTGGGCTCATCATGACCAGTAGGTAGAAGCCTAGAACGGTTGGAGGCAGCACTAGGGGGAGAGCTGTGACGGCCTCCAGAGCAGGTTTGAAGCGAGATTTCGTGGTCGCTAACCACCACGCTAGAGGGGTTCCAACGGCCAAAAGGATCGCCGTCGTGACGCTGGCCAGGCCTATGGTGAGCCATAAAGGGGCAGTATCGGGCATCTCTATTCCGTAACGTAGCCGAATGATCGAATGAGCTCTTGGGCCCCGCTCGATTTCAAGTAGTCCAGCAATTCACTGGCCGCGGCACTGTTTGACGCGCGGCTTAGGAGGACTGCGTCTTGGCGGATCGACCCGTGCAGCGATTGGGGGACGTCCCAGCGACTACCAGGCGTCCGGTTTCGCGGGCTTAAAACGTAGGAGAGAGCCACAAACCCCAGCTCCGCATTGCCAGTCGCCACTAGCGCGAACGTCTGGCCGATGTTTTCACCGGTAACGATTTGAGGACGCAGCTTCTCAAGCAGCCCCAGGGCGATCAACGCTTCTCGCGTTGCTCTGCCGTAGGGCGCGAGATCTGGGTTTGCGATCGCTAACTCTTGAAAACCGCACGCCGCGAGAATCCGCCGGCCGTCCGCGGGAATTAGATCTGGGGCCGGACTCCACAACGCTAGCCGACCAATTGCGTATGTAAAACGCGAACGCTCGACTGCCAGGCCCTGCTTTTCAAGCAACTCGGGTCTAGCCTGGTCGGCCGAGAGGAGCACGTCGAACGGTGCGCCATTTCGAATCTGAGCGTAGAGTTTGCCAGTCGAACCGCTCGTCACTGTGAGGGTGTGTGGGGACGTGCGCTCGAAATCGGCCTCCAACTTTTCCATCACTTCAGCGAAATTCGTTGCTACCGCCACCAGCGCGGACTCGGGATAGGCGGCGGTTGCCAAAGTAAATACCAACGTGAATAATCTTGCGGTTCTCATTTTCTTCGACGAGGCCGGGGCTGTCGCAGCGGCGGCGCGACCGGGTGTCTCAGGTTAGCGAGCGTCTGGTATTATTGTCAACGTCAAATGAAAGTGACATCCTGCCTTCGGGAAATCCGTGCGCGGCGCGGCCTTTCGGCGAGCGAACTCGCTCAACAAATTGGAGTTACCCGCCAAAGTGTCCACGCGATCGAGTCGGGCGCATACGCTCCAAACACGACGGTGGCTCTGAAGCTCGCGCGCTTACTTGAGGTGAGCGTTGAGGACCTGTTTCAACTACCCGAGGCCGAGCGCTGGCCAATGTTGAGGGCGGAAGCGGTGGCCGGACCGATCCACCGGGGCGCCCAGTTGAGGGTAGGCAGGGTCGGAAATCGGATGGTAGCGGTTCCCTGGTCGTCCGAGGTTTTCGCCCTTCCGGTGTTGGACGCGGCGGCGGTTTCTAAGCTGGAGAATGGTTTCGTCGATGTCCGCCTGCGTGGCCCGGAATCATCGATCGACGACCGCCTGCTGATTGCCGGCTGTGACCCGGCCGTTTCACTCTTGGCGGAACACCTAAGGAACGCGGCTGGAACCGACTTGATCGCGATACCGAGTTCAAGTAGCCGCGCGATCGAGATGCTGCGCGATGGGCTCGTCCATATGGCAGGCACTCACCTCGGCAAACGCAGTAGCCGCGTTCCAAACGGCTGCAGCACTTTCGCATACGCCGAGTGGCAAGAAGGCCTGGTCGTTGCGAGCGGAAACCCCAAGGGATTGCGATCGTTGGCTGATGTTTGTAGCGGCAGGGTTCGGATCATCAATCGTGATGCGGGCTCCGGCAGCCGCGCGCTGCTCGACGAAGGGCTGGCAAAATACGGCGCCAACGCTGCCGATGTGAAAGGGTACGAAGATTTAGCGTCAGGCCATCTCGCCGCGGCTCTGGAGGTCAAGCGAGGGGCCGCGGACTGCTGCGTGGCTCCCAGAATTGCGGCTCAGGCGTTCGATCTAAGCTTCGTTCCATTGGTGTCCGAGCGCTACGACTTAGTGGTATCTGACGAGTGGATCGAGACTCGTTCAGTACAGGCGCTGCTGAATGCACTACAGCGGTCCACGTTCCGGCGAGAGCTGTCAGCTCTGGGCGGGTACGACACGCGTTCGACCGGCGAGAGAGTGTCCGGGCCAAACTATTAGGACGTTCGTACCATACCAGTGGTACTGGTTGAGCATCGGGGGCAGCCCCTAAAGCCCTACCTATGGCGTAAATGGATATTACCGAGCCAGGTAGGGATTTATACCTATATGCCCACAAACTAAAGTAACCCTACGCTAAGAACCTCATGGCAGTGTGGGCACTTTATATGTTTCTAAATCGCCCCCTGTTCATCGGTCTGTGGTGCCTCTCAATCCCCCAGCGTCGCAGCCAGAATCGAGGAATAATAGATGTCCCCCTACATTCGCGTTGTTCGCCGGCAGTTCGGCCTGGTTACCCGTCGTGGAGCGATGCTGCCGATATTTGCGATTACATTTGCCGCGTTACTTCTATTTCTTGGTCTCGTCGCTGACGGTGGCATGATCTACTTCGAGCGCAGGCGAGCCCAAGTGGCCGCCGACGCCGCGGCATACGCGGGAACGCTCGAGTTGTTGCACAGCAACAGTGCTTGGGTAACAGCCTCAGCCAAGGCTGACACGAAAATCAATGGATTCGACGACGACGATGCGGACATCGCTATTACCGTCAATAACCCTCCGCTTAGCGGATCGGCGGTCGGGAACGCAAACGCCGTTGAGGTCATCGTTCAGAGCACCGTTAGCACCACTCTGATGCAGCTAGTCGCCGACTCGACTACTGTTGTGCGTGCGCGGGCGGTCGCGGCGGTAGCACCAGATACGGCACCGATGTGTATCTTGGCGCTTAACGAATCAGAGGAGGGGTCGATAATCTTCAACGGCACGATTGACATGAATGTTCCTGATTGCGAAATCATCGCGCGGTCGAATCACGAAGAAGCCATCGAAGCGCTGGGCGGCCCCTGCGTGACAGCACGAGCGATCGGGTACGGCACCGGCGGCGGCTACATCGATACTGGAAATGGAAGCTGCCTGGATCCCGAACCATTGGGTGTAATCCCGCCCGACGATCCGTACGTCGATTTGCCCGCCCCGGACCCGACCGCCTACACCGTTCAATCCGCGAGCCGTCTTCAACGAAGCAACGCTGATGGGGCCGAAACATTTCAACCTGGCGGCTATACGGGTGGGATCAAGATCACCGGCGGCGGGCCCTACACCTTCGCGCCCGGGATGTACATCGTCGACGGGCTGGAAATAACGGGCGGGACAGTGTTGGGAGACAATATCACCATTTACAACACTGGCGACGGGCTTAAGAATATCGAAATCGCCGGCAACGCGACGGCGAATTTAACGGCTTCGACTTCTGGGACCTATGAAAACGTTCTCTTCTACAACAACCGCAACATGACCTCGACGAATCCGAATGACGGCAAGATTGTGGGCACTAGTAGCTCAACGTTTGAGGGCGCGATCTACTTTCCGTCCGTTCACCTCGACTGGGGTGGAAATTCTGATATAAGCATCCAGACTTACACCCAGGTGATTGCCGACACACTCCGTTTCCACGGGACCGCTCAAGTTAGTGGAAACTACGGATTTTCGACTTCGCCAAGGAACCCGTCGACGAACCGAGTGTCGTTCGTGGAGTAGCCGGCCGCGGCGGATGGAGGGGCGAGCAACTGACCCCGATCCGTCGGCAAGCATCCTTCGCGAGCGTCTGCAATGCTTGGTCGCCTGTAACAGTAGGCCATTCATGTTTTCTTAAGAGATACATGGAGGGAAGGAACACGGCGAGAGGGAGTCGCGACACCCGGCGGGTGCGCTCCGTTGCCGCGGAAGATCTCGCGTTTGAGCCGCGCGCGTCAGCAAGCGGTTTCCCCGAATGGATCAATGCCTTCGAGGAAACCGCTTGCTGGCGCGCGGAGTGCCAGGCTAAGTCTGGCGGATCTAGTGAACTGAAAGGAGTTCATCGTGGGAATCGTTCGTTCACCCCCGTAGCCGACTCGGCGTTCGCGGAGGACGTCTTCAGCGGGTAACTGCTTTTGGTGGCCGAGGCGGGCGAAGCCCGAGAAGGCAAACACGTGAGCCGTAACGCAAGTGAACCGCGTTCGAGAGCCTCGTTAGCAAGTCGAGAGTGGCCAGCCTGTCGCGTAGGGTGAAGCCTGCAACCGTCGGTGAAGCAACGAACACCAGCAGCCGGCGGACTCTTCGGGGTGGAAGCGGACAGCGCGCGTGGAAAGATTCGTCAGGAACCTTGCGTTGAGAGAGATACGGAGGCCTGCATCGGCAGGGGGGCTGCGCGCTCGTAGAGGTGCGGGTCGGGCGCCAACCCGGCGAGGGGAATCCACAACCCTTGCTGGGGTTGGTGCGGGAGTCGGAGGGGCGCATAGTAGCGACGAAGCTCGGTAATGCGAGTGGAGCGAAGGGCCCCTACAACTTGCATGCTGATTGCGACAGAAGGGAGAGCCGCTTGAATCGAAAAGATTTCACTACGGGTCCGGTCCAACCGGAGAAACTCTCTCGCTTGAGACAGAAGCTGGGCCAGAAGGCCAAGCAGCGGTGTTCGCTGCTGCGCATGCCTGAGGCGAGAGCTTGTGGGAGAGCCGGATGCGGGAAATCCGCAAGTCCGGTTCGACGAGGGGGGAGGTTAAGCCCGCTTGCGGGACCCTCCCCTACTCTACCGGCTCAAACACAACTCACGCCGGATTTGCCCGGAACTTGCGTACGTAACTTCTCTACGGACGGATTTGGCAACTGATCGTTCTAGCTGAACCGGTTCTCGCGGAATGCGGTAATGTCTAGAGACGCTTCATCCGCGAATCACGCCCCCATGCCCGCCGCAAACCTAGATAACAAAGTCGCACTTGTCACCGGAGCCGGCCGCGGTATTGGTCGAGCTATAGCAATTGCTCTTGCAGGGAGCGGCGCGAACGTTGCCGTCAGTGCGCGTACGCGATCGGAACTTGACGAAGTTGTCGGCGTGATCGAGTCGCAGGGTGGGAGCGCAGTTGCGTTCGAAGCTGACCTCTCTCAACGCGAGACACCGGCTCGACTGGTGTCGGAAGTCCGCCAATCCCTCGGCCCAATTGAGATCCTCGTGAACAACGCCGGCGTGGGGAGCAGTTCTGATCCTCGACCGATTGTTGACTTCGACGACGACTTTTGGGACCTGAGTGTCGCCGTAAACATGACCGCACCGTACTTGCTTTCGAGGGCGGCTCTGCCGGATATGATTCAGCGCAAGTGGGGCCGTATAATCACCGTTGCGTCAATCGCATCGCGGCGTGGATCGCTGCATGGCGCGGCCTACGCCGCGACGAAGCACGGTGTTCTGGGTTTCATGCGAACCCTGGCTGCCGAGACCGCCACCACAGGCATCACGGCTAATTGTATTTGCCCGGGTCCGGTGAGAACTCTTATGAACGACAAGCGCATCGAGTATGATGCCCGGCGTTTAGGTAGAGAGCTTTCCGAACACGAACGCATGCTAACTCCTATTGGTGGCCGGCTTGCTCCCGAAGACATCGCGCCGATGGCGGTGTACCTAGCGAGCGACGAGGCGCGGATGATCACCGGGCAGGCTTACAATATCGACGGCGGCGCGTTGATGTCATAGCGCCGAGCGCGTGCGAGCGGCAGGCGAAAAGGGAGTTTCCATCAATGAGAGATAGAGCATGGCGGACAGTAGTGCTGCTCTTCGTCACCGTCGCCTTCTTGGGGTCCGCGCAAGGCCAAGACCGTGCCGGATTTCTGAAAGCGATGGTTCTTACCGGTCAGTGCAATCACGGATGGGAAGTTAGCAGCGCTCATTACAAAAGCATTCTTGAGCAGACAAAGCTCTTTCAGGTCGATTTGGTCACGAGTCCGCCCAAGGGAGCGGACATGAGTACGTTCGACCCGCAGTTCGCTGAATACGACTTAGTGCTGCTTGAATACTACGGCGACGATTGGCCGAAGCGAGCGCAAGAGTCGTTTGTTCGCTACATCGATAACGGCGGGGGGTTAGTTTACGGCCATGCTACCAACCACGCGTTCGCCGACTGGAAAGAATTTAACGAGATTATTGGGATCGGCGGATGGGGCGGGCGCGATGAAAGAGTCGGGCCGTACGTGCACTATCGGGACGGCAAAATGGTTTTGGTCGATCGCCCGGGCCACGCGGGGGAATGCATTGACGCACATGAATTCGCCGTTGTTACGCGCGAAGCAGACCACCCGATCATGCACGGTCTGCCGCCTGTGTGGCTGCACGGGCGTGACGAATTGTACAGCAATTTGCGCGGTCCGGCAAAGAACCTGACGATTCTTGCGACGGCGTATTCCGATCCAAAATATGAGGCCCACTGGGGCGTGGAGAAACATGGTACGGGCGAGCATGAGCCGATGGCGTACACGGTTCGCTATGGAAAAGGCCGCGTGTTTGGCACGCCGATGGGCCACGTCAGCAGCGGAGCGAGTCCGGGATCAGGACCTTGGCCGGCAATCGATTGCGTGGGATTTATCACGCTGATTCAGCGAGGCGCGGAATGGGCCGCGACGGGCCGTGTTTCCCAGAAGGCGCCGGACGACTTTCCAGCGGAGGATAAAACAACGTTTCGGTAGATGGGCCAAGCACCCCAATCAGGGCGCCGTCGCCGGGAGCCGGCTTCAGCAATCGTAGGCTCGCTAAGCCGGTACGCGGATTGATGAGTTCTAGCGCGTCAAATTGTCGAGATTGGTGGTGGACGGGTTTTCGTACCAGATGGCACCGAGGCGGATGCTGTCCTCGCCCGCGTTCTCTTCGGTCGTCATCGCATCGAGGTCGCCGTCGCCGTCGAAGTCAACGAGTTCGATACGGTCGTACTTAATGCCAATTGGCCCGGAAATTTCGTGGCGGGTCCATTCAGCGTCGAATACCGTATGGCGGTAAGACAGCCAGACCAGCCCAGACATTGGCGCTTTAGCTGAGGCGTGCGAGACGACAATATCCAGCCGGTTATCACCATCAATATCGCCGACGGCTACACCCTTTGACTTGCCGACGTCGGCGGGATAGGCAATCTCGTGGCGGCGCCAATTTTGACCGGAGGCGTCGAGTCGCTCGTACCAGCGCAGGCGGCTCGGGTTTCGGCTTGGGTCGGAATAGTCGCGGTCTTTCGGATTCTCGATATCGTTCAGCCGCATCGGAACGACGACATCGAGATCGCCGTCAGCGTCCAGATCGTGAAGCCGCAGAAACATCGCTTCGACGTTTGGGACGCTGATGAAATGATTTCGCCAGGGATTCGTTTGGATACCGCGCACTCCGGGATTCTCCAACCAGCGCGCGCCTTGCAAGCCCTCTCTACGACGGTCCGCAACCACGAGGTCGAAGTCTCCGTCGCCATCCATATCGCTGCTAACCAGCGACATCAGCCAGCCGACGTCACCAATGGCATGAAATTTCCACGACGCCAGGTCTCGTCGATCGTCCTCCGGCGCTTCGAGCCAAGCGATCTTCGCATCGGCGCCTTTTCCGCCGGCGACGATGTCGAGCCGGCCATCTTCGTTCACGTCGAAGGTCGTCGAGAACATCCATTTCCGATTGCCGGCGAGTTGCTTTGGGAATTCCACCGTCGACCATGCCGCGGACTCGGTATAGTCACCCGAGGTTGGGGCAAAATGGACAATCAAACTACGGGCGTTGCCTTCGGTTGCGCTGATGACGTCGACACGCCCGTCACCATCCACATCCGCCATCACGGCATCTTCGACGGACGAGGCGGGCCCTACGTCAACCTTGGGCCATCTGCGTTTGGCGGCCTGGCGAGCGCCGGGATTCAAGTACAGACGCGACGCTCCGGCCTGCTCCCAGCCGACGGCGACATCGAGGTCGCCATCACCATCAGCATCATGCAAGCGCACGCCATCGCCGCCGCTGAGGCCGTGGTCGATGGCATGGCGCTTCCAGGGCAGCTCTGTCTTTGATGGCCGCTCGGCCCAACAAAGGGCGGCCGATGCGGCTAGTCCAAAGGCTAGGAGGTGGCAAGTTTTCACGCGTCAGAACCCATTCCTATGGGTCTTACTTTACAACCTTGCAATACCGCCGAGGCCGAGCGGCCATACCGCGCTACTCTGTCGATACGAATTATGACGACGCGATCGTTTGACGAAATCGACGTGGGCGAGAGCCATGAGACGCCTGCTATCACTGTCACCGACTGGCACGTAATGAACTTTGCGGCGGTTTCGATGGATTTTTTCGAGCTTCACACCAACGACCAATATGCGAAGAAAACAGACTACGGCCGGCGCGTCGCTCACGGCCTGATGGGTCTGGCGATGGCTGATGGACTGAAGCACCGCTCGGACTTTCAGGTGGACGCGATCGCATCGCTGCACTGGTCTTGGGATTTCACCGGGCCAATTTTCATAGGGGATACAATCAGAGCGAAGTTGACGGTCATCAACAAGAAGGCTTCGCGCTCTAAACCCGATCGCGGCGTGGTGACCGTGGACTATGAAGTGCTCAATCAGAGCGACGAAGTGGTTCAAAAAGGAACCAACAAAATGATGGTGCGGCGATGATTCGACGACGACAGTTCCTCAAAAGTTCGCTCGGCCTGGCCGCGCTGCCGGTGCTCGCCAACTGGCCGCAGTTTCGAGGCCCCGGGGTGCTGGGCGTCGTCGACGATGACCCGCGGCTACCCGAAACTTGGAGCGCAGCCAAGAACGTTGCTTGGAAGACGCGAATTCCGGGCCTGGGATGGTCAAGCCCGGTGGCATGGGGAGATCGTATTTTCTTGACTACCGCTGTTGCCGACAGTATGACCGGCGTTCCCCAGGGTGGTTTTTTCGACGGCCGCGTCGTCAACGCCGTGCCGACGGAAGAGTATCGCTGGGTTGCCTATTGTCTCGACCTAAAGACTGGGAAAATTGCTTGGGAAACTGAGCTGCATCGTGGCGCTCCAAAGCGTCCGCGGCACAAGAAGAACACCTATGCCTCCGAAACTTGCGTAACCGATGGCGAGCACGTTTGGGCTCATGTCGGCGACCTTGGAACCTACTGTCTTGACATGAACGGCAAGCTCATTTGGTCGAAAGCCTGGCCCGCCGTCGAGACCCGTTACGGGTATGGCACGGCCTCGTCGCCGACGCTTCACAAAGGCCGGCTCTACATCACCAACGACAGTCAAGAGCAGTCCTACACCGTCGCGCTCGATAAATCGAATGGTAAGGAAATCTGGCGGACGAACCGCGAGGAACCTACGACGTGGTCGACGCCATTCGTTTGGGAATCCGGCAACCGCACTGAGATCATCACAGCGGGCCAAGAAAAGATTCGCTCTTACGATCTCGACGGCAAGCTGCTCTGGGAACTCAGCGGCATGTCGGCGCTGTCGATTCCAACGCCCTTCACGGTTGACGGCCTGCTGTATGTGACTTCGGGTTATGTTGGCAGCGAAGAGAGGCCCGTCTACGCGATTCGTCCCGGCGCGTCTGGCGATATTTCGCTCGCCGATGGCGAAAGCGCGAATGAATACATTGCTTGGAGCTTGCCTCAAGGTGGCCCGTATCACCCAACCCCGATCGTGTATCACGGTTTCTACTACACCCTGCATGACCGTGCGTTCATGACCTGCCATGACGCCAAAACGGGCGAAGAGGTTTATGACAAGCAGCGAGTGTCGCGTGACGGCGCGAACTTTACCGCCTCGCCCTGGGCGTACAACGGTAAGCTCTTCTGCCTGGACGAGAATGGGACGACGTTCGTGGTTCAGGCCGGGCGAGAATTTAGTGTTTTAGGTGAGAACCGGCTAGAGGAAATGTCGATGGCGACGCCGGCGATAGTGGACCATGGTCTGCTTATTCGCACGTACTCAACGCTGTATCGGATTACTAGCTAAGCGCCACGTCGCAACCCGCGGATCGTGGTCGCGAACAGCCAGTGCGCCGATGTAGTTTGGGCCGCCGGCGAGGTGATTCACGAACCACCGTTCGCCTTGGCGCGCCGCCGAGCGTACGGTTAGGCTCGGCTCTTGTTCGGTCAGGAACGTCACGTCGAAACTGTCCAACGGAATTGAAAGTCCGTCGCCGACCGCTTTGATGTACGCTTCCTTACGGGTCCAGCAGGTGAAGAACGCTTCGAGCTTCCGCTCCGCCGGAACCGAGAGGAGCGAGCACTGTTCAGCTTCAGAGAAAAATCGCCGGGCGATTGCATCGCAGTCCTTCAGCGGCCGGATATACTCGATGTCGACGCCGAGCGGGGCTCGGCTGACCGCGATCAGCGCCCTTTCGTTGGAGTGCGAGACGTTGAAGTGAAGGCCGGAATTCACCGCTTCTCCAGCCAGCCGAGGCTTGCCCTTTTGGCCGTACTCGAACTCGATATGAGAAGGGTCGAGATCGACGTATGCGGCTAGAATGGCGCGAAGCGAGGCGCGCGCGGCGACGAATCTGCGGCGGTGACGCTCGAAATGAAAGCGGTTGGACCTGGCGGTCTCGTCGTTCGATAACGTGAGCCTGAGGTCAGCTAGGGCATCGTCAGAGATGTTGAGGTCGACCGACCAAACTTCGATTTGGTCCTCGGGACAGTAGGCCTCGCCGGGCCCCGGCAGCTCTCGCGGTGTGAAAACGCCCTCCACATTTGGAAGATACACCATGACGTCAGTTTGTCGAAGACGTGAGTGGCGTTGATAGACTAGCGCCTTGCAGTCCCTTGCGCGAATCGTTTCCTTCTTGGCGTTAATCTTGACCGCCGCTTGCTCGGTCTCGGCTCCCGACTCAGAGCAAAGGCGACCAAACATCATTTTCTTGTTGCTCGATGACATGGGCTATGCCGATACCGGCGCCTATGGGAACACGTATCATCTGACGCCAAACATCGATCGCCTCGCGGCCGAAGGCGTGCGGTTTACAAATGCGTACGCGGCTGCGCCGAACTGCTCGCCGACTCGCGGCAGCATCATGACCGGTCGATGGCCGGCGCGGACTGGCGTTACGCAGTATCTGCCGGGCAACGTGTTGCCTCACGCGAAATTACTGCAAGCGGAATTGCCGTTGGGTCTTCCGCTGAGCGAGACGATAATCGCCGAACCGCTCTCGAAAGCGGGATATGCGACAGCGAGCATCGGGAAGTGGCATCTTGGCGGCGGGCGCTACGCCCCGCAGAACCGAGGTTTCGACGTCAACTATGCGGGCGGTCACTGGAATGCCCACCGATCGATGTTCGAGCCGCACCCGTTCGTCAAAGTCCCGGATGCAAAGCACGGCGATTACCTGACCGACAATCTAACTGACGCCGCCGAGCGATTCGTCGAATCCAACAGAGATCGGCCATTCTTTCTTTACTTGCCTTACTACGCGATACACGGGCCAATACAGGCGAAGGAGAATCTGATCGAGCACTACGACGGCCGCGTCGATCCATCAGGCCGTAACAACGCCAAATACGCAGCGATGACGGAAGGTGTCGACGAGTCGTTGGGCCGCCTGACCGCCAAGCTCGATGAGCTGGGCCTGACCGATCGCACGGCGATTTTCTTCTTCTCCGACAACGGCGGAGTACCTCGGGTCGCGTTCAACGGAGGGCTGCGCTCGGGCAAAGGCTATCTCTGGGAAGGTGGCATTCGAGAGCCGCTGATTGTTAAATGGCCCGGCGTGACGAAGCCGGGCTCGCTCGAACATACGCCTGTTAGCAGCGTCGATTTCTACTCTAGTATTCTCGATATTACGGGCGTCGCCGATGTTGCGGGGCACAGCGTCGACGGTGTCAGCATCGTCCCGTTGCTCGAGCAGAGCGGCGGGCTTGAGCGCGACACGCTTTATTGGCACTATCCGCACTACGCCAACGCCGGATCGACTCCGAGCGGTGTGATCCGCCGAGGTAACTGGAAACTGATCGAATTCTTTGAGGACGACCACGTAGAACTTTACGACCTCAGCGACGACCAAGCGGAATCGAACGATCTCGCCGGCGAGCGATCAGAGTTAGCCGCCGAGCTTCGAGCCGACCTTGCGGCGTGGCGCGCGTCGGTTGGGGCTGTGGACACACCGCCGAATCCCGACTACGACCCCGCTCGCGCGAAAGAGCGCTATGGCGTTACTTATAACGCTGTCTGGGATGAGAACGACCCATTCAAGGCGCGGCCAGCTAGTAACTAGCCAGCGTTTCTCAGCACCTGAAGGTGAACGCAGGCGATAGGTGCGTCACTGTATCGTTGCGCTCGATCCCGAGTGCTCGACGGACTGCAAGCATACGCCTCCGCGCGCCAACCGTCGCCCGCCTCCTACTGACGCACCTCTCACGCACTTTCGCTCGCCACGTGGTGAGAAATGCGGGCTAGACGAGCTGAAATTCTTGGCCGATTTGCGACGCGACGATGCGATGGTCGTCGCCCCTGGCATGGGTTACGAAGCGATCGAGGGGTTCGTTAGCCAATTCTTGGCTCAGCCGAAATGTGCCGTGGTGTACCGGCATGACGTGCTCGGCTCCCGCGGCATCTGCCATCTGCCAGGCTTGTTCGGGCGAACAATGGCGGTCGATTCGCGGATTGTACGCACCCACGGGCATAATCGCGAGATCGATTCCCCGCTGATCCCTAAGCTCACCGAAGCTATCAGTCAACGCAGTGTCGCCGGCAAATAGCACTCTATAGCGACCACACTCAAGGACGTAGGCGTTGTAGCCGCGATGAGTGTCGGAACCGTAGCGAGCACCCCAGTGGTTAGGTTCGACTGCCTTGCAACTGATGTCGCCCAGTTGGATTCTCTCGTTCCAGGACAATTCGTGGACCAACTGGAAGGAGCGAAAACGTAGCAAGTCGCCGGTGTTTGGAGCGGTCACGACTGCCGTCCCGGGGTCCGCCAATTCCGCCAAGGTAGGAGTATCGAAATGGTCCATGTGAGCGTGCGAGAGAAGAATCAGGTCGGGCCGTGGCAGTTCGCTGACCGTGAGAGCCGGCGCGACATCGCGGCGGATGCCGACGGTGCACACCCCCAGATTTACCCCGGCGCGTCGGCCGAGGATCGGATCGGTTAGCACGATAATGCCATCGATTTTCAAAAGAACGCTACTGTGTCCAAGCCAGGCGGCAAAAAGTCCGCGATCGGGCCAGCGGCCTACATCAGGAACGTGGGGCGCGGGCGCCATCGGGTGACGCTCGCTCAACTTGCGAGGCGGCCAACTGCGGCCGAATGGCAAAGTCGGGTCGTCACCTCGAAGCGTGTAGTACCGAGTGCTTCGTCCTGAATCCGTCCATGGGCGTGTGAAGACGGAAGGCCGTCTTCGGTGGATTTTCATTACAGTCTTATCGTAACTTGCCGGCACCGAGAGTGTTATTTTCTCGGGAGTGGCGCCTGGCGGAGCCGCTAGCCAAATACAGCCAGGACGCGTGGCGACCTAAAATAAGAGATTCGACCTCGGTCACATATTCGATGCTTCGGTTCGAATCACCTTGGATGTTTTTGCTCGTGCTGCTCATACCGGCCCTGGTGTATTTCAGCAGCCGACGCGACGGTCGTGCGTCTTTGCGATTCTCCTCAACGGCCGCCGCCGAGGCGCTTACCGGATCTTGGAAGCAGCGGCTTGCTTTTACGCCTAGCGTTCTGCGGGTGTTAACACTGATCGCCATGGTGATAGCGCTGGCGCGGCCCCAGGCGGGGACGGAACGCGTCCGTGACATATCGCGCGGCGTCGCCATGCACATGGTCGTCGACCGGTCATCGAGCATGGGTGCTGAAATCGAGCTTGACGGGCGGGTGGTCACGCGGCTTGAGGCGGTCAAACAAGTTTTTCGCGACTTCATCGACCCCAAGAGTGGCGATATGCCGGGCCGCCCCAACGACCTCATCGGTATGATCAACTTCGCCCGCTACGCCGACACGCTGTGCCCGCTGACGTTGTCGCACGATACGCTCGGGGAATTGTTGACGACCGTGCGCTTAGCCGACAACCCCGGCGAAGACGGCACTGCAATTGGTGACGCAGTGGCCCTGGCGGCGGCACGGCTTCAAGGGGCCGAGGACTTTTTGAATGAGAAGGCCGGCACTCGCCAAGACTACGAAATCAAAAGTAAGATCATCATCTTGCTCACGGACGGCGAAAACAATGCCGGCGACCGAGGCGTGCAAGATGCAGCGGAACTCTGCAAGGAGTGGGGCATCAAGGTTTATGCCATCGGGGTGGGCGACAAGCGCGGTCTACAGACACCGTTTGGGATGCTTTCCGCCCCACTGAGGCGCGGGTTTGACGATAAGGCATTGCGGGCCATCGCGGATACGACCGGCGGCATCTACCGGCTTGCGACAGACGCCGACTCTCTACGCGACATCTATTCGGAAATCGACGAACTTGAGAAAAGCGAATTCGAGGCGGTGCGTTTTCTCGACTTTCGTGAATTGTTCATGCCGTGGGCGTTGGCGGCGATGGTGCTGCTGATAGGCGAGACCGCTCTGCGCAATACGGTATTCCGGAGGGTGCCGTGAGCGATTTCCGGATTCATAGCGTGGAAATGCTCAATTGGCTGTGGGTAGTTCCCGTGCTTGTCGTCGTTTTCTACTATGCCGCCAAGAAACGTCGTGCCGCCCTCGAGAAGTTTGTGGATGCGAAGCTCTTGCCGCAGCTCAACGCGGCGTCGACCGATGGGCAGCACATTCGCAAGGCGATCACGATTACGCTGGCGCTTGCATTTTTAGTCATCGGCCTGGCCCGGCCCGCTTGGAATCGTATTCCGCACGAGGTTACGCAGCGCGGACGCGACGTTGTTTTCTTGCTCGACGTGTCAAAGAGCATGCTCGCTGAAGACTTGGCGCCCAACCGGCTTGATCGCGCCAAGCTGGCGATCGTCGACGCAGTCGATAAACTCGAAGGTGACAGAGTAGCTCTCGTCGTTTTTGCTGGCACGGCGGTAGTAAAGTGTCCGCTCACCTTGGACTACGGGTTCTTCCGCATGTCGCTCGACGACGTTTCGCCGTTTAGCGTCACGCGTGGGGGAACTTTACTAGGAGACGCGTTACGAAAAGTGATCAGCGGCGTCTTTGATCAGAAGCAGAGCGAATATCGAGACGTCGTTTTGATTACCGATGGAGAGGACCACGAAAGTTTCCCCGTTGAAGCGGCAAAAGCGTTGGGTGACCTCAATGTACGTCTGATTGCGATTGGGTTGGGTGACGAGAATGTGGGGAAAAGAATTCCGATAACCGGAGCCAATGGCGAAATGAGTTTTCTGAAATTCGGCGATCAAGAAGTTTGGTCGAAACTCGATGCAACGACACTGCGCCAAATGGTCGATGCTACGCCTGGTGGACGCTACCTTAACGTATCCACGGGGGCAATCGACCTGGGGGACGTCTACCGGCAGCTCATTGCTTCGGCGGAACGCAAGGACATCGAGTCACGGATTATCAATCGCTATGAGGAAAAGTTCCAAATATTCCTGGCGCTCAGTTTTTTGTTTCTCATGATTGAAATGTTGATTCGTCAGAGAATGCGTCGGGCGACATCCGCCGCGGCGATCGCGGTTATTGGAGCTGGGCTATTCGCATTCCCGCCGAGCACTCAGGCAGCTTCGGTCAGAAGTCTCGTTAACGAAGGGAACGAGGCTTACCGGGAAGAGGCCTACGAAAAGGCTATCGGCTCGTACGAACAAGCCAGTGAGCAGGACCCTGACTCGCCATACGTTGCGCTCAATCGCGCCAATGCCCTGTATCGCAATGAAAAGTTCAGCGATTCGATCGAGGCGTACGAGAAAGCTGTTCAGCAAAGTCTCGACCAGGGCCGAGCGGATCTCGAGACCGCTGGGCGCTACAACCTCGGCAACGCTCTTTATAAACAAGGCGAACAACTTGGCGCGCAGAATCCACAGGGTGCTCTTGACTTGTTGGGGAAAGCTGTCCGGTCGTACAAGGACGCGTATCGCCTCAATCGCGGCTTGACCGACGCCGCGCACAATGTTGAGGTTGCTCGCCGGCTGATCAAGCAACTTCGCGAGCAAGCTGAGCAACAGCAACAGCAGGGAGAGGGCGGCGAAGACCAAGAGGGCGACAACGATAAGAAAAACGAACTGCAAGACGCAGCCGACAAACAGAAAGAGCTTGCGAACAAGAGCAACGACCTCGACAAAGATGAGCAACAGAACCAAGACAGCCAGTCGAAGCAACGTCAGGAACAGCAATCTGATGATTTGGCCGACCAACAGAAAGATCTGCGGGACCAGACGGAGCAGATGTCAAAAGACGCGGACCCGAAGACCAAAGAACATCTAGATAACGCCGCCGAGCATCAACAACAAGCACAAGAAAATCTCGAGAAGAATCAGCCGAAGGCGGCTGAAGAGCAGCAGCGCAAAGCGGCCGACGAACTGCAGCAGGCGGCGAATAGCCAGAAAGACCAGCAGTCCGGGGACGAGCAATCGCAGCAAGATCAACAGGCTCAGGAACAACCTGCTGAGCAGCAGCCTTCGGGCCAACAGCAGCCCCAAAAGAGCTCCGGGGAACAGGCGATGACGGCGGCTGAAATTCTCGACAAAGAAAAACGCGACAAGAGTGCGCGCCAGGCCTTACTCAAAGCCAGAATCGTCCCCGTTGAGAAGGATTGGTAGGAAAGAGGCGCGTTGATTCGGCCAATAGCACTGCTGGCGCTTGTGTTTGCTTCGACCCTCGGCGGTCAGGAGCAACAGCCGTTGCAGGCTCGGGCGGCGGTCGAATCGCAACGTGTATATGTCGGCCAGGGGTTCATTTTTCAAATCCAAGTGGAAGGAACCGACGATCCTAAGCCAATCGATACGAGCGCGCTTGAGCAGGATTTCATTATTCAAGAAACCGGTGGCGGATCGAACAACAGTACTTCGTTGACCGTCGTCAATGGACGGATGAGCCAGCTGACGCGGCACGGCTACACCTACAACTACCGCCTTTCGGCGAGACGTCAGGGCACGCTCACGATCCCGTCGTTAATTGTGCAGCACGAGGACCGCGCCACGCGCACGCAACCGATCAATATTCTCGTGCAGGCTCCCCAGGAGAACAACGATTTCAAGCTGCGAATGACGCTTTCGGATCAGAGCGTCTACGTTGGACAGCCTGTCACCCTTAACACCACGTGGTACGTCGGCCGCGAGGTGAACGACTACTCGTTCACCATGCCGTTGCTGGACGACCGCCGTTTCGAAATCGTCGACCCAAACCTTAAGCCGCCGAGCGCGAATCAAAGGGAGTACATGGAGATTCGTCTCGGCGACCGGCGAGCGACGGCACGCCAGTCGAACGGTGAATTGAACGGACGTAACTATGTCACATTGCAGTATCAAAAGATATTGATTCCGCGGGCGGCAGGTGACATCGCTTTAGCGCCATCGACGGTGACGTTTCGATCCGTCAAGGGCTACCAACAACGGCGCGGCTTACTCGATGACTTTTTTTCGGGGAGCGGGTTTGGGCGGCAGGCTGTTTATGAGACACTCGCGATCCCTTCGAATAGAATTACGCTCAAGGTCAAAGAGCTGCCCAACGACGGACGTCCTCCGACGTTTAGCGGTTTGATCGGCGAGTACACGATCGAAGCCGATGCGCACCCGACGGACGTAAACGTCGGCGACCCTATTACGCTCAATTTGAAGATTGGCAGCAAGGGCTATCTCGGTGGCGTACGGCTTCCGCCGCTGGGAGAGCAATACGCATTGTCGCGGGATTTTAAGATCCCAGAGGAGATGGCGACCGGCGAAACGAAGGGTCGTGCAAAGCATTTCACGCAAACGATCCGGGCTAAGCAGCCTGACGTTTCTGCGATTCCGCCAATTGAGCTTAGCTATTTCGATCCGGTGGCGGCCGAATACCGCACCGCTAAGACCGAACCGATTGCACTGTCGGTAAAAGGCACACGCATCGTGACGGCGCAGGATGCCGAGGGGATTACCGGCAGCGGTATCCAACAGACGCAAATCGAAAGCAGCGAGCATGGCATTGCTCACAACTACGTCGATCGGGACGCGCTAGTTTCGCAGTCGGAATCGTTTTCAAAGCAGCTTCGCTCGCCGTGGTGGCTGAGTGCGATGTTGTTGCCGCCTCTGACGTTTTTTGGTTTTCTTGGTTTGCAACTGGCGCAAGGGCGCGAGAGCCGGGCCCAGCGGCGAGCCAGGCGCGCTCATCCTGAGTGGATTGACGGCGCGCGAAGTCTTTCGGCGGACCGGCCGGACGAGGTGCTGGCAGCGCTGCGAGAGTTCCTAGGGGCGCGGCTTGGTTTGGCCCCGGGCGCGCTGACATTCCAAGACGTTGAGTCGCCGCTGGTGGCCGCCGGTGTTAGCGGCGACGAACTTGATGCTCTAAAAAGTGTGATCGACCGTTGCGAGGCCGGCCGCTATGCGGGCGCGGCGTTTGGCTCGTCGGACGACTTGGTCGCGGATGCGAAATCAGCGGTAGATGCGATCGAGGAAAAGCTTAAAGAGAGGCTACGATGACACGGTTAGTCGTAGCTATGCTGTTGGCTCTGATTCCGGTGCAGGCGCAAGACGCTGCCGTGATTTTCGACGAAGCCAACACGTTTTTCCAGCAGGCTAATCGGCTCCAGTCGAACGACCCCGAAGCGGCGAGGGGGCTCTATCAGCGGGCCGTTTTGCGCTACGAACGCCTCATTTCAGAGTCGGGTATTCACAATGGAAAGCTCTATTACAACCTGGGCAACGCTTATTTTCAGATGGATGACATCGGACGTGCAATCCTCAACTACCGCAAGGCCGAGCGACTGAATCCGTCCGACTCGAACGTTAGCCAGAACTTACAGTTCGCGCGAACGCGGCGCTACGACAAGTTCGAAGACGCGCAGCAAACGCAAGTGCTGCGCACCCTGCTGTTTTGGCACTTTGACCTGGCACCCTCAACAAGGCTCGGCATCTTTACACTTCTATCGCTGTTTTTTTGGGCGGCGATGATATTGCGGCTGTTCGGCCGGCTCTCGATTCCCATGGGCGTGCTGGCGGGTTTGGGGATCGTCACTGCCTTGTTTCTTGGGTCGATCGTTTATGACGCCGCGGTGGGCGAAAAGCTGCGACATGGCGTGGTGACCGCGCCTGACGTCGTCGCCCGAAAGGGTGATGGTGAGACTTACGAGCCTAGCTTTACGGACCCTCTGCATGCGGGCGCCGAGGTGAGACTGCTCGAACAGCGACCGGACTGGTATCAGGTTGAGTTGTCCGACGGGCGGCGTTGTTGGCTGCCTTCGCGCGACGTCGAACTGATAAACCAGTAGGCGGTGAAGCTAGCCCGCCCGCTGTGCCGCGATCGTTTCATAACCCGCCGTTCGCATAAGATTGATCCCAATGCGGCTTGTTCTCATCGCCGGGAGCTTCATGTTTGGCGGAGCGCTTTTGGGATGGGGGCTGTGGGTCCTCATCGCCGGAGGCGCCGGAGCACCCAGCGTCATCCCCGTGGAATGGACGGCGTACGTCTCGCTTGTCATCGGGTTGGCGAGCGTAACGGCGTCAACCCTGGCTTGGCTTGAGGCGCGGAAAAAGCCTTCGCCAGTCAATCCGATCGACTGGCATGAGGCGGTCCATGGCGACTTGAGCGCCTTCCAGTTGCTCGATTGGCGACGACGGTTGGTTCCGCTGGTCGGCCGCGATCGGGAGAGGGCGGAGCTGCTGCGCTGGTGTCGCGAGGCGACAGACGTGCGGGTCCGGTTTCTCACAGGCGAGGGCGGGGCGGGCAAGACAAGACTCGCCGCGGAGGTCGCGGACGAACTTGCCCGCGAGGGCTGGCAAGCGGGGTTCGTGAAACGCGACGCTGTCGAAGTTCTGCCCCAGGCGCGAGCGCGCAAGCTGCTGTTGCTTGTCGACTACCCCGAGCGTAATCGCGAGGCCACGCGCGAGTTATTGGAAGAGATTGCCAATATCCCCGAGGGCAAGGGCCCTGTGCGGGCGCTTCTTATCTCGCGGCAGAATTTTGAGGCATGGGTTGACATCCTACCCGCTCACGCGCGCTCGGTTTGTAGCGAGCACGCGCTGGCGCTGCAACCGTTGGACGACGCTCAGGTCGCCGAGTTATTTCGCGGCGTTGCGGAACGCTTCGGCGAGGCGATCGGCCGTAACGCGCCGCCGCTGCCGGACGACGCGATCGCGGAATGGATTGCGCGGCATCGCGACTCGTTTCGCTATCCGCTGTTGGTCGTGGCCGCCGCGGTCAACTACGTGCGTGATCCGGATCACCGCGTGGACGTTGGTGTGGCCGAGATTTTGGATAGCCTACTGGACCGCGAGTTCGAGCGCATGCGGGACTTCGGCAAGGCAAGGGGCTTTGGCGAGCAGACCGTTGAGCGTTTGGCGGCGCTCGCATCGGTGCGCGGTGGCATCAACGGTGTGGCTCTCCGCCGCATCGCTCGCGCCGCCCCGTCGGGGTTCGAGTTTCCGCCGGAGGCTCTGTTGATCGACGCGGTGGAAAAGTTGGACTGGTGGCGTGATGAGGCTCTGCAACCCATGAGGCCCGATATCTTGGCGGCGGCGCTGGTTCATCGGGTCATTACCTCGCACGCCGCCGATGCGCCCGAATGGCTGTGGCTCGCCATTGATGGCGCCGACCCCGAGTGGGCGACCACGGCCGATCGTATCGACTACGACATCCGCCGCATTCATGGCCCAGCCGAAAAACGCTTCGGGCAATTCTTAGCGACGATGGTCGAAGGCAATCTCGATCGGGCGAAGGCGCTTGCCTGGCTGCCACGAGAGTTCAGAACGCCAGGGACGCTGAAGATGAGCGTCATAATCTCGCACGAGTTACTCGAACAAGAAGGCCTCGATGACGAGCAGCGCGCCGGACTCCTCAGCAGCCTCTCGAACCGCCTCAGCGACGCCGGAGACAACCCCGCCGCGCTCAAAGCCATTCAAGACGCCGTTGCGATCCATCGCCGGTTGGCCGCCGCCAACGCCGCGCGCTTCGAGCCCGAATTGGCGCTGAGCCTCAACAACCTCTCGAACCGTCTCAGCGACGCCGGAGACAACCTCGGCGCGCTCGTAGCCATTCAAGACTCCATTGCGATCCGCCGCCGCTTGGCCGCAGCCAACCCCGCGCGCTTCGAGCCCGAATTGGCGCTGAGCCTCAACAACCTCTCGCTCAGCCTCAGCGACGCCGGAGACAACCTCGGCGCGCTCGTAGCCATTCAAGACTCCGTTGCGATCCGTCGCCGCTTGGCCGCCACCAACCCTGCGCGCTTCGAACCCGACTTGGCGATGAGCCTCAACAGCCTCTCGCCCCGCCTCAGCGACGCCGATGACAACCCCGCCGCTCTCATAGCCACTCAAGACGCCGTTGCGATCCGTCGCCGCTTGGCCGCCGCCAACCCCGCGCGCTTCGAAGCTGACTTGGCGGTGAGCCTGAACAACCTCTCGCCCCTCCTCAGCGACGCCGGTGACAACCCCGCCGCGCTCGTAGCTATTCGAGACGCCGTCGCGATCCGTCGCCGCTTGGCCGCCGCCAACCCCGCCCGCTTCGAGCCCAACTTGGCGCTGAGCCTTTGCGTACTAGGTAATCGTAGAGAAGAATCGGGTGACCTCGGCAAGGCTATCACGCACTTTCGCGAGGCAATCGAGTTATTGCTCAAACACGAGTCTTCTTCGCCTGGTTTCGTCGACCGCTACCTGACCAAAGCCGAGCGGGACCTTGAGCGTATTCTCGCCAAACAGCGGTCGGCCGGTAAGTGATTCGGGTTCGAAATTTCCGTAGCTTGGTTGGGGACAGTCAACACGAGGTTTCGGGTCTAAGCTTAGATCACGAACTTTCATGTGACAGTCCCTGGCCGGTAGTGCGGTGCTCATTTGCTCCGCGGCGCTTATGATGAAATGCTTCCGATGACTCGCCGATGCTTCATGGCTGCTCTTGCCGCCACGCCCACTCTGGCCGCGCAAGCGACCCGGCCTAATGTGCTGCTGTTCCTTTCGGATCAAGAGACCCAGCGGGTGCAGCGGGACTTGCTCAAACTCCCCAACCGCGAGCGTCTCGAGCGTAGCGGCGTGCGTTTCACACGCCACTGGTGTACGACCCCGCAGTGCTCGCCGGCGCGGTCGACATTGCTCACCGGGCGTTATCCGCATCGCACCGGTGTACTCGGCAACGTCGGTGCCGCCGGCGGCGAACCCTTGCGGGTTGCTGACAATTCCCTTGGCAACATTTTCCAAAAAGGCAAATACCGCACGGGCTATTTCGGCAAGTGGCACCTCTCGCG
The DNA here is from genome assembly GCA_965247305.1 of Bryobacterales bacterium. Lineage (GTDB taxonomy): Bacteria > Acidobacteriota > Terriglobia > Bryobacterales > UBA6623 > CATQHP01. Next base: position 3,378,512 of record OZ252030.1, read on the forward strand.
CGGAAGGCGCACGGGCTGGGAAGAGCACGGCTTCGAGGCCACCAAGCCGGATGCCACTAGCGACGCCGCTATCGCTGATTCCGCCGTCAATTGGATCGCTCAAAGCGCCAACGACCCCTGGCTGTGTGTCGTTTCGCTGATCCAGCCGCACGACGTCTACGAATACCCGCGGCGGGCACACCTCGCGGCGCTCAAAGACCAGCAAATGCCGATCCGGCCGGGCATTCGCGAACCCACCACTACCGCCGCCGACCTGGACGACCGTCCCCGCCCGCAGCGCCAATACAACGAGAACGACCAGGGCCAGGTCACCTCCGACTACGGTCCAGAGGACTGGCAGCGCTATCGCAGCTTCTACTACGATCTGATCGAAGACGCCGACCGCAATCTCGGAAAGCTGCTCGACGCGATCGAGGGGACGGACACGATTGTGCTCTACACCTCCGATCACGGCGACGGCATCGGCGCGCACGGTCTCGCTTTCAAGGGGCCGTTTCTATATGAAGAGCTGCTCAACGTGCCGCTAGTGATCTCCCGCCCAGGACATCTGAAGGCGGGGACGACGAGCGATGCCCTGACCACACAGGCCGACGTACTACCCACGCTGTGCGATCTCGCCGGTCTCGCTGCGCCCTCCGACGTTGACGGCCAGTCGCTGCGGCCGTTGCTCGAACAAACCGGCAGCTTGCAGCGCGAGGCGATAGTCGCCGAGTACTACTCGAAACAACGTTGGGTGAACCCGGCGCGGGCGATTCGCACCGAGCGCTGGAAACTTGTCGAGTACCTGCAAGATGGACGTGAACTTTATGATCTCGAGAACGATCCGCACGAGGCCCACAATCTCGCCGGCGATGCGGCGCGGCACGATGTCGAACTCGAACTGCTAACCCGGCTCGACAAGTGGGCGAGTGAAACGAACGATTCACTTTGGTTTCAGCATCGCCCACGAGAGCTGTGATGAGCACGATCTTCGTAGTCGGCAGCCTCAACGCAGACTACGCCGTCCCCGTTGAGCGCATCCCGCAAGTTGGCGAAACGCTCCCAGGCGGCGATCTCGCGCTTTATCCGGGAGGCAAAGGGGGGAATCAGGCGGTGGCGGCCGCCGGTCTTGGCGGGCGCGTAAGAATGATCGGCCAAATTGGCGACGACGCGGCCGGCCGCTTCTTGCTCGAAAGCCAAATCTCAGCGGGAGTAGATGTTTCCGGCATCGGCGAAATCGCGGGCGCAAGCGGTTGCGCCCTAATCTACATCGTGCCCAGTGGCGACAATTCGATCGTTATCTCGCCGGCAGCCAACGGGCGATTGACCCCCACTCACGCGCGGGATCGACTCGTAGAGATCGGTCCCCAAGACTTTCTGCTGTGCCAACTTGAAACGCCGCTCGAAACGGTGGCCGAAGCACTCAAGATTGCCCGCGCCGCAGGGGCGACGACGATTCTCGACCCGGCACCGGCGTGCGCTCTCTCTCAGAACGTTCTTCAGAACGTTGACATCCTCACACCAAACGAAACCGAGGCGGCGGCGCTGCTCGGCGCGAGTGCGGCGGGTACCGAATCCGAGGCTGTCATCGCAGCGAATGCGCTGCGGACAATGGGCCCACGAACGGTCATTCTTAAGCTCGGCGAACGTGGCTGCGTCGTCGCGGACGGATCGTCGGCGCGAGCAATCTCGGCTTTCGCGGTCGAGGCGGTCGACACCACCGCCGCGGGCGACACGTTTAACGCCGCTCTAGCCGTTCAACTAGGCGCTGGAGCTGACATCAATGACGCCGCACGCTGGGCCAGTGCAGCGGCTGCCGTTTCAGTTACGCGAAAGGGCGCTCAGCCGTCAGCGCCTACGCACGCTGAAGTCGAGCGGTTTCTCGCGGCGCGCTCTATAGAATTGTCACCGAACTCGTAGACCGGCGAATGGCCACGCCTTCCGCTAGTGCTGGGTCGGAAAGAACATCGACCTAGAGGTCGACGCTGGCCGCCGGCGGCGCGTGCCACTGAACGGGCACATTCGAGACGACCCTTGCTCCAGCGGTCAATGCGCTCGATACTCTTACGCCAACAAGTCCGTGGCGAACTGTACTACGGCGGCGCTGCAGTAGCTTGGCGGCTCGACGTTGAACGTGCGCTTTTTGGACAGCAACGTCTGATCGAAGCCGGGCCACGGGGGGGACCACTTTTCGGACGACGGCAGCACGAAAGCATCGGCTCGCTCGCCCAGCCTTGCCGCGCTGGCCTTAAAGTCGAGCTGATCGAAATCTAGAACCGACAAGTAAACGTCGGGCTCGATGAATTCAACCACGCTATTCGATTCAATCAGGACGTGTTCTCTGCCGACGATACGCTCTTGAACAGCCGGCATGGTCCGTTCGAGCTGGCCCATCGCGACGCGCACCCACAACGACTCACGGGCACCCGCGTGCAACATGCGCGCCGTGTCACTTCCAGGCTTTTCACCAGATTCAACCGTGATCTCAAACGGACACTCCGGATCATCAATAGCGCAACCGCAAGGCTCGCCCGAGCTTGAACAAATTCCGTGGCCGAATTGGGTGATTTTCAGCGCCGTCCACTCGAACTCCCTCGTGGCAGTGATCAATGAGCAGGCTAGCGACGTCTTCCCGATATTTCTGCTATTTCCGCCGACGACGAGAGTCTTCATTCCTTCTCCAACTCGTCAACACGGGCCTCGAGACGCTTGATCTGCTCTTGCAATTTTGGCAAACGGTTGACTCGCGCCTGAGAAGCCAGATGCTCTCGCAAAGGTCGCGCGGGCGTACCCCAGAAGACGCCACCATCCTCCAGCTTCTTGTCCGGGAGCAGGCCACCCTGCCCTCCGAGTTGAACTTTGGCGCCGACGTGAGCGCCTTCGCCGATGCCGGCCTGGCCGCCCATTACGGCGTAGTCGTCGACGGTCACTCCGCCTGACAACCCGACTTGCGCGGCCATCACGACATGCTTTCCGATCTGGCAGTTGTGTCCGATGTGAACCAGATTGTCGAGCTTAGTACCCGAACCGATGCGTGTGTCGTCGAGTGCCCCTCGATCGACGCAGGAGTTGGCGCCGATCTCCACGTCGTCACCAATGTCGACGGCTCCAATTTGAGGAAACTTCTCGTAGTGATCGTTCTCGAAAATTAGGCCGAAGCCATCCGCGCCAATGCATGCGCCGGAGTGCAATATGACGCGATCACCGAGCTGACATCCGGCATAGACTCGAGCACCGGCGTGGAGCTGGCAGCCTTCACCAATCTGAACCCCGGTACCCAAAAACACGCCGGCGCCAATGACGGTTTCGTGGCCCACAACAACGTCGGCCTCGACCACCGTATGGGGGCCGACTGATACGTCGTCGGCGATTTCAGACGAAAAGTCGATCACGGCGGTGGCATGAATCCCAGGCGCGGCGGTAGTCTCAGCCGTCAATTCTTTAAGCGCTCGCGCGAACGCGTTACGAGGTTCGTTGACTCGAATCAATGTACGACCGGGGGCAGCGGTTTCGGCACCGACCAAAATGCAACCGGCAGCGCTAACGGGGAGCGTAGACTCTCGGCCTCCGTGGTCCCAGAACGCAAGATCGCTGGGCCCGGCCATTCCGAGCGTGTGGCCGGAAGTAATTTCGCGGTCGGCGTCGCCAACTAGCTCGCCCCCAACTAGTTTCGCTATAGCTCCAACCTTCATATTGAACTGGTGAATCGCAGTCTCGCACAGACTACGCGAGTCCACGTTAATATCGTACAAAGAGATGGAAATTCGGTTTACGTCACACGCGGCAGTGGCCCGCGGATTAATCGTCGCAGCATTGGCACTTTGTGGGAATTCGACCGCCGCGGCGTGGAGCGAACTCGGGCATCGCGTCATCGCCCGATTGGCTCAAGAGAATCTCGAAACTAACGCCGTCCGGCGCATGGCGTTCATTGTGGGCAAAGATGCGAAGCTCGTAGATTTCGCAGGATGGGCGGACTCGCTCATCGACGAGCGGCCGGAAACAGAGGCCTGGCATTCGATTACCGTGCCACCGGGCGCGAGCAAAGTTGACTACAAAAGAGACTGCCCGCTCGGCGATTGCACGCCCGTGAAGCTACGTGACTGCGTCGGCATCTTACGGTTGGCAATGAAACCCAAGTCGGAGCGGGTCGACGCCTTAAAGATGCTTGTCGGCCTGGCCGGAGATCTGCACCAACCGCTCCGCGTCGGATATCCACCGGGGCAAGGCAGCGAAGAAAAGCCCGTCCGATTTAATGACCAAGAGTTGGCCCTATTCGACGTTTGGGAGTCAGCGCTACTTGAGCAGATGGGTTCCGAGGACGAAATTGTCGGTCGTGTGCGTCAGCGAGTGACCGCCGACGCGAAAGCCGAGTGGGCGCGCGGTTCGCTCCGGGGCTGGACCTGGGGTACGCACCAAACCGCGCTCCACAACGCCTACGCCGATCTGCCCTTGGGCGACGCAATGGCACTAGACACGGCGTACATCGCGCGGGCCGAAAGCGCAGTCGAAGAGCAGCTCGCCAAAGCTGCCGTTCGATTAGCTTATCTTTTAGCGGACACATGGCCCTAGCTCGATGGCGCTAGCCGCAAATTCCATCAAGCCCGTGGTGACGGCCGACGAAGCCGTTGCGCGCATTCCGGACGGATCTTCTGTTGCAATCGGCGGCTCCGGCGCCGGCCACGCCGTACCTGACATCCTGCTGCGCGCGCTCGGTGAACGCTTTCGTGATACTCGAAAGCCAACTGGATTGACGCTCATCCACCCATTCGGCGTCGGTGACCAACAGACCCGCGGACTGCAGCAGATTGCTTATCCGGAAATGTACCGGAGGGTGATCGGCGGGCACTGGTCGATGGCTCCGGACATGGCCAAACTGGCGGCGGACGACAAGTTCCCTGCCTATTGCCTGCCTGCCGGCGTTATGGTGCAGCTGTTTCACTGCGCCGCTGCTGGAAGCCCTGGTTGGATGACCCACGTCGGCCTCGACACCTTCGTTGACCCACGTCGCGAAGGAGGCAAGCTAAACGCCACGGCCACCGAAACCCTAGTCGAGTACGTCGAACGCGATGGCAATCCGTGGCTGTTCTACAAAACACTGCCGGTTGACGTGGCGCTGATACATGCCTGGGAAGCGGACCCCGAGGGCAATCTCGCGATGAACGAGGAAGCCGGCTTCTGGCACAACTGCGCCATGGCGCAAGCGGCGAAAGCCTCGCATGGGTTGACGATTGCGGTGGTAAGAAAGCGAGTTGGCGCGGGCGAAATTCATCCGCGGGATGTGCGCGTTCCCGGATGCTTCGTCGATTTGATCGTCGTCGACCCCGACCAGGGCCAGACATACCAAACCGATTACGACGCCACATTCACGGGCGACACCCAGAAACCGGCGGGGCAATTCAACGAGTTTCCGTTCAGCCTCCGCAAGGTGATTGCGCGCAGGGCAGCCATGGAACTTGAACCCGCCGCGGTAATCAATGTAGGCTTCGGCATTCCCGACGGCGTGATTGCTGTCGCGCGCGAACAAGGCATCGCCGACAGTTTGGTGCCGACGATTGAACATGGCCAGTTCGGAGGAGTGCCGGCGGGCGGGTTAGACTTTGGCGCCGTACACAATCCGACAGCGATCGTTGAAACCGGCCACATGTTCGACTTCTACCAAGGGCGCGGGGTAGATCAAACGTTCCTCGGCTTTCTTCAAATAGACCGTGCGGGCAACGTCAACGTCAGCAAGCTGGACTCGCGCATCATCGGCACCGGCGGGTTTATCGACATCGTGCAGAAAGCTGACAAGGCGGTATTCTGCGGAACTCTCGCGATCAAGTCGCGAGCCGAACTGCGCGACGGCCGGCTTATCTACAGCGAGCTCGGCAAGCCTAAACTCGTCGACGAAGTGACTCAGGTTACATTCAGCGCGGACTATGCAACGCGAGCGGGTCAACAGATTTTATACGTAACCGAAGCTGCTGTATTCGGGCTCGATGACCAGGGCCTGGTGTTGCAAGAGATCGCGCCCGGGGTTGATATCAAGCGTGACCTGATGCCCCAAATGGGATTCGCTCCGCGCGTCAGTGATAATCTCACTGAGATGCGGGCGGAGCTTTTCGTCGATGCTTCGTTGCCGGCGGATCTGTTTCCGAAATTCGCCTAACCATCAGGTTCCGATCGCGTGAAGCTGGATCATGTTCGTGCGGCCGGCAACTTCGAACGGCGTGCCGGCGACGATGCAGATCAAATCTCCGGGTGCCGCCCAGCCGCTTGCCGTCAAGAGCCCGTCGATCGAATTCCTTAGGTCGGAAAGAAGTCGTTGCCGCTCGATTTTGTGCGCACGTACCCCCCACAGAAGCGTGGCCTTGCGACAGGTCTCTTCATGTGCGGAAAGGACCAATATCGGGCAAGTCGGTCGATGCTTTGAAATCAGTCGCGCGGAATAGCCGCTCTCTGTGTAGACCACGATGAACTTCGCGTCTAGATCGTGAGCAAGCCGCGATGCGCTCAGCGCAACCTGCGCCGAGTAGTCGGACTTGTCATGTGCGAGCGCCGGCAGGTCTAGCAGCGGCCCTTCGGAGTAGGCCTCAGCCGATTCGATAATCTTCGCCATCATTGCGACGGTTTCAACCGGATAGGCCCCGACTGCCGTTTCGCCTGAAAGCATCAGCGTGTCCGAGCCGTCGAAGACCGCGTTAGCGACATCACTCGACTCAGCGCGAGTCGGCCGGGGACTCGAGATCATTGACTCCAGCATTTGAGTTGCCGTGATTACTGGCTTTCGCAAGCGAGCACACTCCTCGATGATTCGCTTTTGCGCAATGGGTACTTGCCACGGGCTGAGTTCGACGCCGAGATCGCCGCGCGCCACCATCGCGCCATCCGCCGTGCTGAGAATTTCGTCGAGGCTGTCGAGCGCCTGCGGTTTCTCGATCTTTGCGATGACGTGAGCGTGGCCCCCCGCCCACTCGACCAAGTTTTTCGCCAGCTCGACGTCTTTCGCCTCGCGAACGAACGATAGAGCAACGTAGTCGGCGCCTTGAGCAACCGCGAACTCGAGATCGGTCTTGTCTTTCTTCGTAACTGCCTGCAGCTTGAGCTTCGCGCCAGGAATGTTGACGCCTTTTCGCTCGCCTAAGACGCCGTCGTTCACGACTTCGCAAACCACGTCTTCTCCCTCGATGCGTCTGACTTCGAGTTCGATAGCCCCGTCAGCAAGTAGGATCCGCGAGCCTTGTTCTACATCGCCCGATAGGTGGGGATAGTCGATCGAAACCGCCTCGGCATCACCTACCCGAGTCTGCCTACAGAGCGTCAGCCGGCCGCCGGACTTCAGCTCAACGGGCCTGGAGTCAATGAGCTTTCCGGTACGAATTTTCGGACCCTGCAAATCGGCAACGATCGGGATAAGGCGCCCGAACTCCGCCTCCACCCTGCGAATCATTTCGATATTCGAAAGATGCTGCTCGTGCGAGCCATGGGAAAAATTTAGCCGAACCGCGCTCAGACCGGCGTCAACCAGCTTTCGAAACGTCTGCTCGTCGGAGCTTGCCGGACCGAGGGTACACAGAATCTTAGTCTTTCTGGAGTCAAGCATTAGGATATGAATTTCGCGGCCGCGCTAAGCCAATAACGGCTCGACGACCTTGCCGTGAACGTCCGTCAATCGGAAGTGCCGGCCCTGGTATTTAAACGTCAGCTTCTTATGGTCAACGCCTAGGCAGTGCAGCATCGTGGCCTGTAAATCGTAGACGTGCATCGGGTCCGCTACAACGTTGTAGGAATAGTCGTCGGTTTCGCCGTAAGTGATACCGGGTTTGATGCCGCCCCCCGCCATCCACATCGTGAAGCAGCGCGGATGGTGATCGCGGCCGTAATTGGTCTCGCTGAGCTTGCCCTGGCAATAGACAGTGCGTCCGAATTCCCCGCCCCAAACGACGAGTGTGTCGTCGAGTAAGCCACGGTTCTTTAGGTCTTGAATTAGTGCGGCCGAGCCTTGATCGGTGTCGCCCGCCAGAAGGCGAATCTCGCGCGGAAGGTCGGTGTGCTGATCCCAGCCACGATGGTATAGCTGCACGAACCTGACGTCACACTCGATCAGCCTACGAGCTAACAGGCAGTTCGCGGCATAGCTTCCCGGCCTGCGAGCGTCGTCGCCGTAGAGCTTAAAGGTACTCTCGGGTTCGCTCGACAGATCCATCAGATCGGGCACTGAGGTCTGCATGCGGTAGGCCATCTCGTACTGAGCGATGCGGGTTTCGATCTCCGGATCGCCAAACTCCTCCGCGCGTAAACGATTGACTTTCGAAACCACGTCGATGATGTTGCGACGCGTCGACGCTCCAATTCCCGGAGGGTTAGAAAGATAAAGTACCGGGTCACCGCTGGAACGGAACTTGACACCTTGATATTTCGACGGCAAAAAGCCGGGCCCCCACAGGCGTGAAAAAATTCCCTGTGCCGCGTTCTTGTTGCTGCCTTGCGAGACCAGTACAACGAAAGCCGGCAGATCCTGATTTTCAGTCCCTAGGCCGTAGCTGACCCAGGCACCGATCGATGGACGGCCTGGCTGCTGAAAGCCGCTATTGATAAACGTGATCGCCGGATCGTGATTAATAGCGTCCGTCTGCATCGTTTTGACGAGCGCGATGTCGTCGACAATCTTCGAGGTGTGCGGCAGTAACTCGCTCATCCAGGTGCCATTCTGGCCGTGCTGCTGAAACTTGAAGATCGATGCGGCGACGGGGAAACTATCCTGCCCGGAGGTCATTCCGGTGATGCGTTGACCGTTACGAATCGAGTCGGGGAGCTCCTGCTTGTGAAACTCTTGTAGTTTCGGCTTGTAGTCGAAAAGATCAATCTGCGAGGGTGCGCCGGACTGGAAAAGGTATATGACTCGCTTGGCCTTGGGTGCAAAATGTGGCAGATCGGCAAGCCCGCCGGTAGCTGGGTTCGAGGCTGCGGCGTAGCCCTGCTGATTGAGCAACGAGGCAAGCGCGACCGTCCCGAGGCCTTTCGACGACCGCCCAAAGAATTGTCGACGCGTGCTGACGAGTTCGTGTTCGATGCGAGGGTTCACGGCGCCGTTACTCCTTCGTAATCGTTTCGTCGAAGTTGAGAATGCTGCCGGCGACAGTCGTCCAGGCAGCAAGCTCGTCGGGATTGATGCGTTCGTCGTAAGCAGAATCGCCGACCGCAAGAAGCTGCTCGGCCTGATCGGGCGCAGCCCTATACTTGTCGCTCTCAACCTGCGCGAGTTGCGACAACAAGTCAATTTCTATAGCACTGGGCTCGCGGGCAAGCGCCCGTAAATAGGCATAGCGAATACGCTTTGCCGCATTCCCGCCGCCTTCTCGAATCATCTTCTCGGCAAGCGCGCGCGACGCTTCAACGTACGTCGGGTCATTCATCAAAACCAGGGCCTGCAGCGGGGTATTCGTGAGCGCCCTGCGCGCGATACACTTCTCGCGGTCCGGAGCATCAAAGGCTCCCAGCGAAGGCGGGGGAACCGTGCGCTTCCAAAACGTATATAGGCTTCGGCCGTAAAGATCGGCGCCCGTATCGGGACGGTAAACTTGCGCGGTGAACACGCCGCCGTACGCCAGTTCCTTCCAGATACCGCTAGGCTGATACGGAAATACGCTGGCGCCACCAATTTTGTCGTTCAACAATCCAGAAATAGCTAGAGCGTTGTCACGAACGAACTCGGCGGGTAGCCGGCTACGCATTCCACGTGCGAGCAGGCGATTTTCAGGGTCGCGGTCGCGGAGTTCGGGAGTCGACCGCGAATCCTGCCGGTACGTTTCCGACATCACAATCTGCTTGACAAGCCGCTTGATGTCCCAGCCATGGGTGACAAAATCAGATGCCAGCCAGTCGAGCAGTTCTGGATGCGTCGGAAGTTCTCCCTGTGAGCCGAAGTCCTCGGAAGTCTTTACAAGTCCCTGGCCCATCAGCATTTGCCAGTAACGGTTCACCGCAACTCTGGCGGTCAGCGGGTTGTCGGGGCTGACTAGCCACCTCGCTAGCCCCAGACGATTGCGAGGTGCGTCAGCCGGAAACGCAGGCAGCCAAGCGGGCGTGTTCGCCGTAACCTTCGCGGTGCGATTGCGGTAGTCTCCGCGTCCCAACATGAAGGTTTCGCGCGGCTGCTCAAGGTCGCGCATCACCATCAGGGTGGGAATTTCCTTCTCAAGCGCCTTCTTCTCCTGTTTGAGCGATTGCAAGCGGGCGTAGAGAGTTCGCTCCGACTCAGGAGCGGCGTGGGTCAAATAGTAATCCTTAAGGCGCGAGTTCCTCGCTTCGCAACGGTCAACCGCTTTCGCCGGCTTGGCCCCATAGATATCGTCTTCCGACGGTTCCGGAGCGCCGGCTAGAATACTGGCGCAATCTACGAATGGCTCGGACAGCAAGGCGCGAATCGGCTCGTGCTTGTTGATCGTGTCTAGCTCGGCGTCGGGTAGAACACGCGAGTAGATGCGGAGGTCGTCCAGAGTACCGGTATACCGTCCGCCACCAAAGCGCGCCGCGCCAATCTCGAACGGGCGGTCAACATCGGGTGACCCTTCTAAAGAGTCCGCGAGGATTTTTGTCTCCGCTGGTGTTCCATCGAACCGTAGAGTGATGCCACTTGCTTTTCCGAAACCATCGTAGGAAACGGCAACGTGATCACTCCCCGGATACCTGCGGCCAGCGTGCAACGGCTCTTTGGTCTGAACGATGATTGCGTGATCGCTTGAGGACGATAGTCGCACGACCATATCGAAGTCAGTCCGCAACGCATCAGGGATCGGCGTCGGCCGGGTGAGCGTCAACTCGAGCCCGCGCCTTGAAATCGCATCGTCCATCTTGTGGAGAATTGGCTTCGCCACCTGACCCGACGGCCGCATCCAAAACGCGATCGTAAACGGTTTCGAGAGATCAACGGATTCAGTACCGTTGAGCGCGATGTGAGTATCGACATCGAAGCTTGCCGCGCGTCCGGCACCGCCATTTCGAAACAATGGCTCACCACGCATAATTCGGCCGTGGCGATATTTGCCAGAGGAGTCAGCGAAGCCGCCCTCCATTTCGTAGTGGCCTTCCAACGAATCATTCGACCCTCTTGGGATTGAATCGCGCGCCAAGCGTTCCCAGTCCGCGATTTGATGATCAATCCGCTCCTCGGGCAGGTCGGATTCAACGCTACGAATCGCGGATTCGAGCTCGTCAAGACGCTGCTGCTGGGCGTGGCCGGGCAAGGGCAACAGCGGCGCGGCGTTGCCCATTATCCCGTCTAAACCCTTTTCATCAACTGAGTTAAAAAAGGCATAAAATTCGAAAAACTCGCGCTGCTTTATCGGGTCATATTTGTGGTCGTGGCAGCGAGCGCAACCCATCGTCATCGCCATCCAAACAGTGGATACCGTTTCCACGCGGTCGATCACGTACTCGACGTGATACTCCTCGGGGATCGCGCCGCCCTCGAAGTTGATCATATGGTTGCGGTTGAACCCGGTTGCGATGAGTTGATCTCGCGTTGGCTCGGGCAGCAAGTCGCCGGCGATTTGCTCGACGGTAAACTCGTCAAACGGCTTGTTCGCATTAAACGAGTTGATCACCCAGTCGCGCCATTGCCACATATCGCGTTTGCTGTCGATGTGGTAGCCATGCGTATCGGCGTAGCGCGCCAGGTCGAGCCATTCAAGAGCCATCCGCTCGCCGTAGTGTTTCGAGCTGAGCAAGCGGTCGACTTGCTTTTCAAAAGCCTTCGGGGAACGGTCTTTTAGGAAGGCCTTCAGGTCACTTGGATCCGGCGGCAGGCCCGTGAGGTCAAAGCTAAGTCGCCGAAGAAGCGTGCGCCTATCCGCCTCTCGCGCCGGCGAAAGCTCACGTTCGTCGAGGCGAGCCCGTACGAATTCATCAATGGAATTACCACTATTCATGCCGATAGGCTCATACGCCCAATGAGTTTGCCAGCGAGCGCCTTGGTCGATCCAGCGGCGGATTGTCTCGATTTGTTCGGGGCTCGGGTGGCGATCGGCAGTTGGTGGCGGCATGCGCGCCGCGTTTTGCGTGTGGCTCATTCGCTGATAGAGACGGCTGTCCGCGGCATTCCCCGCGACAATCACGGCCGAGCCGCCGCGATCCGCGAATGCGCCCTCGCGTGTATCAAGCCGCAGATTCGCCTGACGCGCCTTTTCGTCGGGACCGTGGCAGGCGAAACACTGGTCCGACAGTATCGGGCGAACGTCCTTCTGGAAGTCGACGGGCGTATCCATCGACGGGGCTCCAAAAAGTGCCCCGGCTAGAAGCAGCGACAGCGCGACTTGTTTGGACATGCTCCTCCAATATCTTCGTGCGCAACCGCAATCTCTGCGCACAAGCGGGTCACTACTAGTTTATAGCGGCGACATGGAATCTGGGCCGACAGCACTGAGAAGTGATGTCGAGCGATCGCTGCCGGACACGGTCGCGACGTTAGATTCACTATGTATTAGTAGAAGAATGGTTGCGATTCCCGTATCCAATCAGATACAAATTGTCTGGTTAACCGTAAATGTGCGGAGTTCTACTGCCGTAGTATCGCGCGAAACATTTGACGAAGTTTACACGTGTAGCTATACGCCATGTATTGGTGTGCAACCTAGCCAGGTGGCAGCTTATTCGGGCTGCAGCACAGCAACCCTGTTGACACCGACGTCGCATATGGTGGTAATTCCAAGCACCAAGGCCAACCCAACGACCCGATGGTTGGTAAGAAGGTCGGTGGCGTCAATGTCTTCGGTGGTGGGCTCGCTCTTTACAACTCGGGCGACGTGCTATAGGAGCGGTCGGTGTAAGTGGTGACAGCTCCTGCGACGATCATGCGATTGCTTGGAGAACCAGAAACACCCTAGGGCTTGACCACGTGCCCGGGGGAGTCAGTGGCGATGGCATGCGTCCCGATAACATCATTTACGATTTGCTCGCGGATGCCCACGGCAATCCCAATGAAGACAGCATGGGCGGATTCGGCCACACTCTCTGCGGCGTAAGTCTAGTAGAAGCTGATATTGCCGCGGCCTTGCCGGCTATTCCGTAGACTAAGTCCTAGAACCCGCAAACGGTCACGGCTCTGAACTGAGACCCGAATTATCGGGCTGAATCATCAGAGCCTTGTCCACAAGGGAGCGGGCAACACCATGAGAGAATGGTGCTTTATTAAGGCAGCGTACAGCTTCCGATGAAGCACCTTCTTCAAAGCGTAAAAACAGGCCAGATTCGAGTGGTCGACGCGCCCGCTCCCTCCACCCAACCCGGTTCGCTTGTAATCCAAACTCGACGTAGCCTGATCTCGGCTGGGACCGAGCGCATGATGATCGATTTTGGGCGCGCTGGGTGGATTGACAAGGCGCGGCAGCAACCCGACAAAGTGCGTCAAGTCATTGACAAGGCTAAGACCGATGGGCTTTCGGCAACATACGACGCCGTTCGGGCCAAGCTCGAACAACCCTTAACCCCCGGCTACAGCCAGGTTGGTTTGGTTTTGTCAGCGCCGGTGTAAGAATCCCCGTATCGCCGGAATAAAATTCCCCACCCGTAGCTTGCGTCGGAGCCGACCCTGGAAGCAGGAGGTACAAGGCGCTGTTACGGAGTTCAGATGTGCAAGAAATCGAAGAATTAGTTCGACAAGGGGTGAGCCTCGCCAAGATCAGCGAGCTCACGGGATTTGACCGCAAGACGGTTCGCAAGTACTTAAGGCAGGACGATCCGACGCCCAGATACGGCCCGCGCAAGCCGCGTCCGTCCAAGCTGGATCGCTTCAAGCCGTTTATCGAAGACCGCCTCAAGGCCGGCGTCTGGAATGCCGTCGTGCTGTTGCGTGAGCTGCGAGAACACGGCTACTCGGGCGGCTATACGATCCTCAAGGATCACCTACAGCCGTTGCGAGAAGCCGCAACCACGGTGGCCGTGCGGCGCTTTGAAACACCCGCAGGCAAACAGGCTCAGGTCGATTGGGGCCATCTCGGCGAGATCACCGCCGACGGCAAGACTCGCAAGCTTTGGGGTTTCGTCTTCACGCTCGGTCACAGCCGGGCCATCATGGCCGCCGCGGCGACCGACCAGAAGCTGCCGACGCTGCTGCGCATGCACGAGGAAGCCTTCCGGCAACTCGGCGGCGTGCCGCAAGAGATCCTCTACGACCGCATGAAGACGGTCTTGGAGGGGGTCGACGAGCGCGGCGAGCTCAAGTGGAATCAAACCTTCAAGGACTTCGCCGACTATTGGGGCTTCACCCCGCGGGCCTGCAAACCTTACCGCGCGCAGACCAAGGGCAAGGTCGAATCGGGCGTCAAGTACGTGCGCCGCAACTTCCTGTGCGGACGCACGGCGACGAGCCTGGATGATCTCAACAACCAGCTGCACGCTTGGGTCTGGGAGGTCTCGAACCGGCGCGTTCACGGCACCACTCACAGCCAAGTGTTAGAGAGTTGGGAGTCTGAAAAGACCGCCTTGCAGTCTCTCGACAAGCGTCCGCCGTATCCCCTCGCGGACGCCGAGTCGAGGCGTGTGAGCCGGGACGCCTTCGTGGCCTGGCGCTCCAACCGCTACTCGGTTCCCTGGCAAGACGCCGGCGCCGAAGTCTCGTTGCGCGAACTGGCCGGCCGGCTCGAGGTATGGCGCGGAGCCGAGCGGATCGCCGTTCACGAGTTGATCGACGACCGCCACCAAATCGTTGTTCGCAAAGAGCATCATGCCGACATTCCGCTGCACGTCGCCAAGCGTCCAGGAGGAAAAACGTGCATTCACATCCAAGCCGGCGCACCCCAAGTCGAAGTGCGGCCGCTAGCGGCTTACGAAAGCGCCGCCGCCGGAGGTGCGCTGTGACCGCCATCGAACAGCTTCACGAACGGCTCGAAGCACTGGGGCTGAAGACCATCGACGATCGCTTGGAAGCGCTGCTTGAACAAGCAGCCAAGGCTGAACCGGCCTACGCCGACTTCCTGCTCGACGTCGTCAGCGCCGAGGCCGACGCTCGCCGACAACGCTATCTCAAGACGCGTCTACAGCTCGCGCATCTGCCCTATGTCAAGACTTTCGAACAGTTCGACTTCGACTTTCAACCATCGATCGACGAGCGCCAAATCCAAGAGCTGCGCACGTTGCGCTTCGTGCACGAAGCCTCCAACGTGATCTTCCTCGGGCCACCCGGCGTTGGCAAGACGCATCTCTCGGTTGCCTTGGCCGAGGCTGCGATCCAAGCCGGTTTCGGAGCCTACTTCATCACCGCGCACGACTTGATCGCCGATCTGTCGAAGGCCATCCGCGAAGGACGGCTACAACGAAGGATGCGCATCTACCTCGCGCCGAAGGTGCTGATCGTCGACGAGATGGGTTACCTTCCGCTCGACGAGCTGGGGGCGACGATCTTCTTCCAACTCGTCAGCGCGCGTTACGAACGCGGCAGCATCATCCTGACCTCGAACAAGAGCTACGCCGATTGGGGCTCGATCTTTTCCGACCCGATCATCGCCACGGCGATCCTGGATCGACTGTTGCATCACTCGACGACGGTGAACATTCGCGGCGAGAGCTTTCGCTTGAAGGAGCGCCGAAGAGCCGGTTTGCTCTCGCGGCCGGAAGATCAGTCCGGCGAACGGCCGACGGTCGATGCGGCTGACGCGGCGAGCCCTGGTCGCAAGAGCGGGGGAAGTGGAAGATGAGTTTTTTCAGGCATGGGCAAATCTATCGATCCGATGGGCGTTGGGCAGCGGAAAAGAAGCCGGGAGCGATCTCGGCCGCCGCTCCCGGCACTCATCGTCTCGCTGAGTTTGCGGCCGGGTATTTCTTGGCGGGTTGCTCTCCAGCATTGCCCGCCTCCGCTTCCCCGGCTAGCTCCATGCTTAGCAACACGGTGGTGGTCCACAAAACCACCACCGCAACCAGGGTGGGGAATTTTCAACCGGCGAAAACGGGATTTTTCATCCGGCCTTGACAGTTTTAGAAGTCGGCCGCGATTGCCCCGGTTTTTCAGTGGGCGACCGTGTCATTTCGAACGGTTCGCACGCCGAGGTCGTTCGCGTCGCGAAAAACCTATGCGCTCGCGTGCCCGATAGCGTTGTGGATGAACAGGCGGCTTTCACCGTCGTTGGAGCGATTGCGCTGCAGGGCATTCGGCTCGCCGCGCCCACGCTCGGCGAAACCTTCGTCGTCACCGGGCTCGGCCTGGTCGGTCTTCTCACGGTGCAACTGTTGCGCGCTCAAGGTTGCCGAGTGATTGGGCTTGATTTCGACGCTTCCAGGTTGAGTCTCGCCGAGAGATTCGGAGCTTCGGTTGTCGACCTTTCTAGTGGGGCCGACCCGCTAGCCGCGGCGAACGAGTGGACCTCCGGTCGAGGCGTTGACGGGGTGCTGATCACCGCGGCCACGCAAAGCAACGAACCGGTTCACCAGGCCGCGCAAATGTGCCGCTCGCGGGCTCGAATTGTGCTCGTTGGCGTGACGGGACTCGAACTTTCGCGCGATGACTTTTACAAGAAGGAGCTGACCTTCCAGGTGTCGTGCTCGTACGGACCAGGGCGTTACGACCCCTCGTACGAGGACAAAGGCGGCGATTACCCTATCGGCCATGTCCGTTGGACGGAGCAGCGCAATTTCGAGGCTGTGCTCGCGTTAATGGCCGAGGGCAAACTTGATGTCGAACCGCTCGTTAGCCACCGCTTCCCGTTTGAACGAGCTCCGGAAGCGTATGACCTGCTGGTTAGCGAGGAGCCAAGCCTGGGGATCATGTTGGAGTATTGCGAGGGTGGAAGCGAGGCAACGGCTTCTACCATCGCACTCCGCGATCATGTGGCCCGAGCACTGACCCCAGACGAGCCCGTCGCCGCGCTGATCGGCGCCGGAAACTACGCGTCGCGATATCTCCTGCCGGCGTTACAGAAATCCAGCTGTCGTCTGAAAACGATCGTCTCATCTGGCGGCTCATCAGCGGCAGAGGCCGCTCGAAAATTCGGCGCTGAGCAAGGTTCGACAGACTTCGACGCGGCGCTCAACGACGCCGACGTCAATACGGTCATCATCGCCACCCGCCACAACAGCCACGCTGATCTTGCGTGCCGTGCGTTGCGTGAGGGCAAGCATGTGTTCGTCGAAAAGCCACTAGCGATTACCCATGACGAACTGGAGGAAGTGCAAGCTTCTTACGTCGGCGCGTCGTCGTTGTTGATGGTCGGGTTCAATCGTCGATTCGCGCCGTTGACGGTTCGCGCGAAAGAGTTGCTCGATCAAGTCGTCGGCCCCAAGAGCTTCGTCATGACGGTTAACGCAGGGGCCATCGCCCCCGACCATTGGACTCGTGACCCGGCGGTCGGTGGAGGACGAATCATCGGCGAGGCCTGCCACTTCGTCGACTTGTTGCGATTCCTGTCAGCCGAGGCAATCGCTGAGACCCGAGCGACCGCCGCGCGCAACGACACTGACAACCGGACGATAACTCTGAAATTCGCTGGCGGTTCGATTGGCACCATCCACTACTTCACAGATGGCGACGCATCGTTCTCCAAAGAACGCCTAGATGTTTTTTGCGCTGGGCGCGTCTTGCAGCTCGACAACTTCCGCGAGTTGAAGGCTTGAGGATGGCCGGGTTTCCGTTCGCTCAAGTCGCGAGCGCAAGACAAGGGGCAGGCAGCCTGTGTCGCGGCGTTTCTAGAAGCCGTGGCGAAGGGCTCGCCATCACCGATTCCAGCGGACGAGTTGTTCGAGGTGACGCGAGCGACGCTAGAAGCCGCCGGCTGACTGCGGCGCACAGGTCATCAATGAAAGTCGTGCGATTGCATCGTTAATCGCACATCTTCGATCGGCCGCACCGCCTCAACCTTAACCGACGTCACGCCGTCTTGCTTTTGCAACACCCCGTCGGCGATAAGGAACGAGTGGCTCATCACCATCACACGGTTTTCTTGAAACACTTGCGGGCGTAGGATTAGGTTGGAAACACCGCTCTCATCCTCTAGGGTGAGGAAGCAAAACCCCTTCGCCGTCCCAGGCCGTTGCCGTGTAATCACAGCGCCGGCCACACGCACCGTCCTGCCGGATGACACTTTGGCAAGTTCGGTCGAGCGCAAGATGCGTTGGTCCTTCAGCGCTTGCCGCAAATAAAACATCGGGTGGGGGCCCACGGTAATGCTTGCCCCTCGATAGTCGGCGTCCAGGCGCTCGATGGGGTTCATCGCCTCCAGAGGGCTCTCGCTTGAGGGTTCGTCGTGATCACGGAAAAGCGGACCTTTGGGTTTCCAAGCGCGCTCGATTTGCCACAGCGCTTCACGGCGGTGCATATTTTTTTCGATGGAGTTGAGCGCGCCGATTTCAGCCAACACATCGAGTTCAGCTTTCTGTAGATCAACACGGCGAACTAGGTCGTCGGCAGAGTGGAATGGCCGGCCTTGGGCGATCGACTGCGCGGATTTAGCTCTTAGGTTTGAGGCGTAGAGCAGGCCTAAGCGTAGGGTCGGCTGCCGATTGGAGGCCGCAGTATGTCGCGCCCCTACCTCCACCTTGCAGACGACTTCCGAATGGTTGACATCAATCGGAAGCACCCGCACCCCGTGACGCTGCACGTCTTTCACCAGCACCGCCGGACTGTAAAAACCCATCGGCTGGCAGTTGAGCAGCGCGGTGGTGAACTCAGCCGGGTAGTGCGCCTTGAGATACGAGCTGGCATAAGCCAGCAAGGCAAAACTTGCCGAGTGCGACTCTGGAAAGCCGTATAGCGCGAAAGAAGTAATCGAGCGGATGATCTGCGCGGCGTTTTCGCCATGTATGCCGTTGGCCGCAAGACCGCGTTCCAAACGCGTCTCAATATCTCTCATCCGTTCAACCGAACGTTTGAAGCCCATTGCGCGGCGCAGTTCCTCGGCTTCGCCTCCTGAAAAACCCGCAGCCGTCATCGCCATGCGCAGCAGTTGCTCTTGGAACAATGGAACACCCAGGGTGCGCTTGAGAATCGGCTCAAGTGAAGGATGCGCATACTCAACCGGCTCACGTCCCAAGCGGCGGTTGATATAGGGGTGGACCATATTACCGGTGATTGGCCCGGGCCGAATGATCGCTACCTCAACGACCAAATCGTAGAAACAAGCGGGCCTAAGACGTGGCAAGGTCGCCATCTGCGCGCGGCTTTCGATCTGGAAGACCCCCACCGTGTCGGCCTTCTGGATCATCGCGTAGGTCTTGGGATCGTCGGGCGGAATTTTCGACAGGTCAAACGATCCCCCCTGCGAACGGATGATCTCCGTCGTCTCCTCGAGCGCCGCCATCATGCCCAACCCCAAAAGATCGACCTTGACGATGCCGAGGTCGGCGCAATCGTCCTTGTCCCACTGCACGACAACTCGGTCGGCCATGCGCGCGTTTTCTAGCGGCACAACCGAGTCGAGCGCTCCGTGACAGATCACCATTCCGCCGGAATGCTGGCCGAGGTGGCGTGGCAAGTTTTGAATCTGCATCGCCAGCCGCAGCAGGTGGCCGACACGTGGATGCGCCGCATCGAACCCGGCGGATTTCGCCTGATTAACCAACTTGTCGTGATCGTCGGTGTATTCGAAAGAGTGAATGCACTTTGAAAGCCGCCCAATCATCTCTTCGGGAAACCCCAGCACCTTGCCCATCTCTCGAACGGCGCTCTTGCCGCGATAGGTGATGACGTTGGCGGTCATACCCGCGCCACGTTTGCCGTACTGCTCGTAGACGTGCTGGATAGCGCGCTCACGCTGGTCGCCAGAGGGCAGGTCAATATCGATGTCGGGCCACTCGCCGCGCTCTTCTGAAAGAAAGCGCTCGAAAAGCAATTCCATGCCGACCGGGTCGACGGCGGTAATGCCGAGGCTGTAGCAAACCGCACTGTTGGCCGCCGAGCCGCGCCCTTGGCAGAGAATTCCTTGGCGTCGGCAAAACTGCACAATGTCCCAAACGATGAGGAAATAGCCCTCAAGTTCGAGCTTTTCAATGACCTTCAGCTCATGGTCGACCTGCCGCAGCGCTTTACGGATGTGGGGAGAGTTGCGGTAACGCTCGGCCACGCCCTTGAGCGTGATTTTGCGTAAATACGTCGTCGGCGTTTCAAAACGCGGCAGCGGGTAGATCGGAAACTGGTAGCCAAGATTGCCAAGAGTAAACTCCAAACGCTCAGCCAGCAGCGCGCCGTTGGACAGCGCCTCGGGCAGGTCGCGAAAAATTCGCGTCATCTCCCGCGGCGCTTTCAGATAGCGCTCGGCGTTGGGATTGAGCCTGCGTCCGGCTTGATCGAGTACAACCTTGTGGCGCAGGCAAGTCAGCGCGTCGAAGAGGTCTCTGTATTCGGTCCTGTGGTAGCGCACGCCGTTCGATGCGAGTAGCGGCAAGTTGCGGTGCCTGGCGTAGTCGATTCGCTCGCGATTAAGCTTTTCTTGATCGCGCAAAAAGTGGCGTTGCAGTTCGACGAACACGTTGTGGCGACCGAAGATGCCGAGTGTCTCGTCGGCGTCTCGCAGGTCGTGAATCATCGCAACGAGGCCGGAATGGTAGTCGGCGAGGTCGCTCCACGAAGCGCGTCCTTCGCCCTTGGGAGCTGAAAGATTCATGCACGTGAGTAGCCGACAGAGGTTTTGATAGCCGCGCTGATTTTCGACGAGAACAGTAACGCGCCGGTCAAGCGTGGAGTTCGCCGTGTGGCGCTTAAGGCCGGATTGTTCGAGCGTAATCTCCGCTCCAAAGATTGGTTTGATCCCAGCGTCGGTTGCGGCTTTGAAAAAGCGCGGAGCGCCAGAGACGGAATCGCGGTCGGTCAGGGCGACGGCTTTGTACTCGAGGCGTTTGGCCTCGGCTACGAGATCTTCAGGCTGCGAGGCGCCTTCCAAAAAACTAAAACCCGAGGCACAATGAAGTTCGGCATACATAAGGCGTTTCCGAGCCACGAACGGAAAGTCCGTGGTGCGTTGTAACGGATCACCGTCGACTTTCCGCCGACGGCTCGGTAACGCACTGCAACAGCCTCCCCGGAAACGCTTGCAACACGCTCTGTAATTGCCCGATGCAATCCTCCAGCCTGTTGGGGTGGGTAAACACGGTGCTGGCTAACACCCCGGTCACCCGTGCGCCTTCCACGACATATTCGAGCGCGTTAAGCTTCGCCATGATCTCGACCTGTCCCCAGGCATCTAGCTTAATGCTGAGCTTGAAGTCTTGCTCCCAAGTTTCAAATAAAACTGAACCTTTTCCGCTACGCAATAAATCGATTAGCGAACCCTGAAAATCACTGAGCGCTTCGATTCCGACATCAACCGTCAACCCGCCCGAGAAGGGTGCATTCTCCACACGCACCGTCATCGACAACAGTTCAGCGCTGCCCTCACTGTCGGCCCAGGAGTAGCCGTTCACGCGCAAATGAATCGAGGGCTGATCGTCTCCTCGGAAGAGTATTGTGTCGTGATCTGTCATGTTATTTGTCTCTGTGCAAGACTCCTTACCGTTCCTGAAGCGCTCAAATAGAATAGCGAACAAAAAGCGAATATACAAGTCCCGGGAGCGACTGTTGTACACTGTTGATCCATGATCGAACTGACTTCCCTCGCAGGCTCTCGCGACATTTTCCAGAACGCCCTCGACTTCGCCCAGGCCCAAGTCAAGGCGACGGTAGAACGCGACCCCGACTTCTACCCGATGTACACCGATGGCGGCCGATGGCGTCATGGCAAAGAGGCCTGGACCAACTGGTGCGACGGCTTCCTGCCTGGAATGATGTGGGTCTTCGCTAAACGTACCGGCGACCCCGCCTGGTCCGAACTGGCTGAGCGCTACACCACACCGCTTGAGCACCGCAAAATGGACCGTGACGTCCACGATCTTGGTTTCATCTTTCTCTCGACCTATCACCGTTGGTATGAGTTGACGGGCCGCAAGGAACTCAACGATGTCGTCATCCAGGCCGGCCGTACTCTGGCCCTGCGGTTCAAGGAAAAGGGCCAGTACATGTCGTCGTTCATGGGCCCGGAATCGATCTTTATCGACATCATGGCCAACGTCGGCATCATCTTCTATGCCGCCATGGAAACCGGTGACGAACAACTCATGGATGTCGCCATGAAGCACTGTCTCACCAGCCGCCGAGTGCTTGTCCGCGGCGACGGCAGCTCGTCGCACGAGGGCATCTACGATCTCGAGAACGGTGAGTTTCTACGGCAGTCGACCCAACAGGGCTATCGCTCGGACTCCTGCTGGTCGCGCGGCCTCGCTTGGGCTATCTATGGATTCACGTCGGCCTACAAACGCACCCGCGACGCGCGCTTTCTCAACACCGCCGAACTCTGCGCCGACTATTACATCGAGAACACGCCGGCCAACGGCATCCCTCTGATGGACTACGACTTTCCGCCGGAAGTTAGCCAACGCGAGGAATCCTCGGCAGCGGCAATCACCGCCGCCGGGCTGTTTCGCTTAGCAAAGTTGAGTCGCGACACCACTAAGGGAGCTTTCTACGACCAAACTGCCCGGCGCATGCTTCTCACCTTGGCGCAGCCCCCCTATTTAGCAAGTGAGACGCCGCAGTGGGAAGGCATCCTCAAAGAAGGCATTTACCACCTCGACAAAAATCTCGGAGTCGGCGAATCGGTCATGTGGGGCGAGTACTTCTTCGTCGAGGCGCTCGACCGAGCGCTGGGCTAGGACGGCCCAGTAAGTGAGGAAAGCCCGTCTGCCCGTATTTCTCACCACATGGCGAGAAATGCGGGTTATAGCTACTCTGCCTGACGCGGGTTCCACGCGGGCATCGAGTGTAAGACTCGCTGCAACATCGCCCTAATCCCGGCGACGTCCGCGCCCGCGGCGGCCGCGTCAATCGGTTGCTGCTCTTCCCAGTCGTGCGGGACGTCATACATCCGGCCATCGCTATATAGCTTGTAGCGCTTAGTCCGAGCGAACCGGACTCTCGGGAAAGGCACCGTCTCTAACGACGGGTCTTTGTCGTAGTGAACGAACAGCCACTCACGAGGATTTCCCGCCCCACCTTCAAGCTGTGCCCGAAAACTTCGCCCGTCGAAGTGGTCATCCGACGGCAGCTCGACGCCGGCTAGATCGGCAAACGTCGCGAAGAAGTCGCTGAATTCAATCAGATCATCGTTCACAAGTCCGTTGGGCACAGTACCCGGCCAGCGCGCAAACATTGGAACATGCGTCCCTGCGTCGGGCGGATAAGCCTTTTTTCCGGTGACGACCCGATTCGCTAGCTTTGTCTGGATACCCCGCCCGGTTCCGTTGTCGCCGGTAAAAAGGATCAACGTATTATCACTGAGACCCAGGCGGTCAACTTGGTCAATAAGGCGGCCCACGAGATAGTCGGTGTAGCTCACCATGTCGCCAAAATATGGTTCGACCTTGCTCTTGAATTTCGTCGTTACGTTAACTACCTTGCTCTTCGGCGTGGCGACGAACGGCGCATGTGTCAACACCATCGGGTAGTAGAGGAAAACTCTTCGTCTTTGTGCCGCTCGATGAAATCAAGTCCAAAGTCTGAAAATATGTCGGGCCCGTAGTCATCCATCCCGGTATCCATGAGCTGACCGTTCTTGATGATTGCCGGATGCCAGAAGCGTGAGGTCTTGTTCTTGCCCGGCAAGCCGACCGAGGCATAGCGGTCGCGCTCTTCGATAGAAAGCTCTGCGTTGTAGGCCCAAAATGCGTGCTCGTCAAATCCGGCGTCGCTCGGCGTCATCCCCGTTAGATGTTCCGTTGGTCCATTCGAACCGCCCGCAAGTTGCCATTTGCCGGTCATGCCTGTTACGTAACCGGCTTGCTTGAGCAAGTGCGCGAAGGTTGTCTGATTCTTCTCCAGACGCCCGAACCGCTGGTAGTTCCGCCAGTTGTATTTTCCCGTCATGATCTTGTTGCGCGACGGTGTGCAAACGGGCTGCGAGTAGCAATTTGAAAAACGCATCCCCTCGTCGGCGATTCGCTCGAAGGTCGGGGTTTGATAGCTCTTTCCGCCATTCGCCGAAATACACTCGTACCCCATGTCGTCGGCCATCACGAGGATGATGTTTGGCCGAGCATGCGCGGCGGCCACAAAAAACATCAGGAGAACCGTTAATCGAAGCATCAGCACGATTTTAGCGGAGCTAGTCGATCGAGCCGATCGGCGGCTAAACACACGAAATTTCGCATGCTACAAATGGAGGCATGGTGCGCATCGGCGTGAGTACCGGCGGAGGCGATTACGATGTCGTGATCGAACGAGCGTCGTTAGATCGCGCGGGCGAGTTGATCAGCTTGGCCGTTGGCAACCCGCGCCTGTTCGTCATCGCTGACGAGTCAGTTTGGATTCACTTAGGAGAACGTCTAGCGGATGGCCTCAAAGGTCACGATTGGACTCTGCTCAAGGTCCAATTAGGCGAGCAGCGCAAACGTCTGGGCACGGTAGAAGAACTCTGCTCCGCCATGCACTCCGCCGGAGCCGACCGCGGCTGCGCCGTCGTAGCCTTCGGCGGTGGAATCGCGGGCGATGTTGGTGGGTTCGTCGCCGCATCATACATGCGCGGCGTGCGTGTTGTGCAGATCCCGACCACGCTGCTCTCACAAGTCGACGCCTCGGTCGGTGGCAAAACGGGGGTGAACTTAGAGAGCGGCAAGAACCTCGTCGGCGCCTTCCACCAACCAAGCCTGGTTCTAATCGACCCTACGTCGCTCGATACCCTCCCGGAGCGTGAATATCGAGCCGGCCTGCAAGAAGTTATCAAGCACGGGATCATACGCTCCGAGGCGCTTTTCGATTTTATGAACGAGCGCCGAGAAGTCGTGCTGAGACGAGACCCAGAAGCTGTTGAGCACATCATCGAGGAATCTGTTCGCATCAAATCCGCGGTGGTAGCCGAAGATGAACGCGAAGGCGGCTTGCGACGCATATTAAACTTTGGCCACACGCTTGGTCACGCACTGGAAGCAGAAACCGAGTATCGACAACTGCTCCACGGCGAAGCTGTAGCCTTCGGAATGCTGGCCGCAGCCCATCTTTCCGAGCTTCGAGGAAGGCTCGCCACGCCAACGCGCGAGCGGATTGAAGCCACAATCGCCGACTACATTTCGATTCCAAGTCTAGAGGGACTGTCTCCCGAGAAAATCGCGGCGCGAGTCGGCGGCGACAAGAAATCACTGGGCGGCAAGGTCCATTTTGTTCTGGCGGATGCCATTGGCAAAGTAGGCGATGAAATCGACCCGCCGGCCGACCTTGTCGTCGCCGCGGCCAAGCACGCTCTGAAGGTTTCCCGCCAGATGGCTCTCGCCCCGGCCTAGCATGCCGACCGGTACCGCCAGTCGTGGAGCCTCACCAACCGGCATCGCTCAAGGTGACGAAGCTGCCGCCGCGAAGAGCATTCGGGAGATGTTTGGCCGCGTGGCGCCGCGCTACGACTTACTGAACAAGCTTCTTTCGGTCCGCATCGACCACTATTGGCGCCGTCGTTTAATCGCGGCCGTGCGGCCGTACCTAGAGCGGTCAAATCTACGCGCCGCCGACCTGTGTTGCGGCACGGCGGACGTCTTACTCGAGCTGACGAGTGAGCATAGACGCGTTGCAGCCTCGGAATCAACGAGCATCATTGGCAGTGATTTTTGTCGACCGATGCTGACGGGAGCTGCCGCGAAGCTCGAACGCGAGCGTTCTCGCAATCCACTGATCGAGGCCGACGCGACGCGCTTCCCGTTGCACGACGGATCACTCGATCTCATCACAGTCGCGTACGGCTTTCGCAACTTGGCCAACTACCAAAGAGGGATCGAAGAATTTGCCAGGCTACTTGATGACGGAGGTTGCCTGGCGATACTCGAATTTTCACAGCCGACGAATCGACTGATGGCGCCGGCGTTCGGTTTCTATTTTCGCCACATCCTGCCGCGTATCGGAAACACTATCTCTGGAGCCTCGGGCGCATACTCCTACCTACAGGACTCAGTCGAACGGTTCCTGACACCCGACGAATTGGCCGAACTGATGCGAGATTGTGGGTTCCGCCGGGTTGAGTACCAGCGCCTCACGGGCGGCATCAGCGCCCTGCACCTGGCCTACAAGTAGCGGCGCGTTGAGCATGTACTGGAATCGGGTCGCACCTGCCGGATTCCGCGGCTGTCAGCGATCAATTGGTTACCGCGACGGCGGTTAATGCGGGTTCGTAGCTTGCGGCTTCGGCCTTTGACTCGGTTAGCGGCACTTCTTCAGCCCTTGGGGCCGCCCACCACTCAGCTTTGTCGAACCCCCAAAAATTACAAACCAATAGCTCGCCCTCGGCGGTTCGAATGGCGTCGCCAACCTTAATAGCCTGCGGCGTCTCCATCGTTTCCGGCTGTTCCTGGAGTTGTAGCCACAGCTCATATGGCGTCTGCGCTTCAACCTCGGGGCCTTCTTCGTAGTGGCTCTCACGAATGATATAGGGGGGCTTCTTCGGAGGTTTATCGCGAAAGCTCGAAGCGTGCTCGGGGAGCAAGTAAAGGATACGGTAACGAGGCATTTAAACCATTGTGCACGAATCGCGATCTAGTCGAAACATGTCTACCAAAAAATGTTTCGCAATCATGGCGTCGGATCGCTGGCGACCGTCAAGGAAGCGCCCGACTGAGCCCTAGACTGAACCAGCATAAGCGCCCCAGCATACGCGTAACCCATTAGAAACAAACCAAGAAACGGGACCGTTAGCCAGTTGCCGATGTAGATGCTTAGCGCCAAACTGACCGCGAAGTAAAGCGCCGCCGCCAGATTGGCTACTGCCCTCCAGCCCCCACGCTCACCGTATATATTTCGCGCGAGCGCCACAAATTTTTGATCCGCACTGTATTTTGCGGTGCGCTCGAACGGGCTTGCGAATCCAAAGACTGCCTCAAGCACGGCCCTCGAGTTGCTGATCGTCAGTCCAATTCCCGTTGCAACCATCATCGGCACGAGTAGTACGTGTCGGCGAAACCCACCCCTGCCGAGTTCGCGCTGCGCCAGGATGTAGAAAGTCGAAAGCGAAGTAAGCGTGGCGAGAAACACTGGCAAATCAAGCCAGAGTAGCCGTCCCTCCCAGTGATAAAAACGCACCAACATAGACGGTAGAGCTAGCGCCGACAGCAACAACATGAGCGGATACGAAATATTCGCGGTGAGGTGGACGAATGCCTCTAACTTCACTCGCCACGGCTGACCCGACGCCAAGATCCGCGGCAAGAGCTTGAAAGCAGTTTGAATCAGGCCCTTGGCCCAGCGGGCCTGCTGTATCTGAAATGACGCCATGTCCACTGGCAATTCCGACTCGACCTCTATCTGAGGCGCGTAGACAAACTTCCAACCCCGCAACTGAGCTCGATAGCTCAATTCGGTGTCTTCGGTCAAAGTGTCGTGCTGCCATCCGCCGGCATCTGCGATTGCGCTCTTGCGCAAAATTCCGGCGGTGCCGTTGAAATTGAAGAATCTTCCTGAGCGAGCGCGGGCGCCGTGCTCGAACACAAAATGTCCGTCTAGCAAGAGTGCCTGTAGCCGCGTGAGGAGCGAACTGTCGCGATTGCAATAAGTCCAGTGCGCTTGCACCGCGCCAACAACACTGTCGGTGAAATAGTCGACGGTGTCTCGCAGGAAATTTCTGGGCGGTGTGAAATCGGCGTCGAATATCGCAATCAGCTCGCCCGTTGCTGTTGTGAGGCCGGCCTCAAGAGCGCCAGCCTTGTAGCCGACACGGTTCGAGCGAAAGTGATATTCGATTGGGAATCCTTCGCCCGCTAGTTGTTCCACTTTTCGATTCGCGATCTGGTGGGTCTCGTCTGTCGAATCATCCAACACCTGGATCTGAAGCAATTCCCGGGGGTAGTCGATCTGACAGGCGGATTCCAGCAACTGTTCAACGACGAACCGTTCGTTGTAGATCGGCAACTGGACCGTTACGCGCGGCAATTCCACGAATCGCTTCGTGGGTTCACTCTGACGGGCCGCGCGATAGCGGTAGTAGAGGTAAATCAAGTAATAACGATGGAGCCCGTAAAGGCTCAACACCGCCATCACAGCGAAATACAGCCCGACCAGTATCAGGTCAAATGAACTCATGTGAGATACGCTTGAGAGGGCCTTGATTCTCTATTTTTCAAATGCGCCTTTTGCCGGCAATCGCTTGAAACAATGAGCGTCCGTCAACGTGTTGGATCGCTTCTCGCTATCGCGGTACTCGAGGGCGCGTACCTCTCGATGCTCGGTCTGGAGCGCCTGGCGGACGACGTTCCAGCATATATTGCGCACGCGTTTTTCCTTTCCGTAGTGTACTTGGTCTGTTGTTGGCTGATCACGCAGAGCCGTGCCGAGGCCGGCAATGAGCGAACGACGCTGAGCGTAATCTGGGTCGCCGCAATCCTCTTCCGGTTGACCGTCTTGCCGCTCGATCCGAGCCTTTCGGAAGACCTGGTCCGCTATCGCTGGCAGGGCGCCATGCAGGCTGCCGGCGGAGACCCCTACCTCGACGCGCCGCAAGATGCTCGTTGGGAGTCTTTGCGCGACGAGACCTGGCCGCGCGTCGCGCGCAAGGACCTCACTTCCGTCTATGGGCCCGTGTACGAGCAGATTCACGTCCACTACTTCACGCTGATAAATTCGTTTGGCGCCAACGCCAAAACGGAAGTTTGGCTCTTCAAAATTCCCTTCGCGCTAGCCGACTTGGCTGTCGGCTGGCTACTAATGGCCTTGCTTTCGGCGGCTGGCCGGCCAAAGTCTTGGGCGCTGATCTACCTTTGGTCGCCACTCGCAATCGTCGAATTTTGGGGGGAAGGGCATAACGATTCCGTTACGCTGCTGTTCGTCGTAGCCGCGCTGACGTTGTACTTGCGCGGGCGGCTGTCGTGGGCGTTCGCGGCGCTAACCGTCGCGACTCTAGGAAAGATTTGGCCGTTGATACTTTTCCCATACCTGGTTCTCAATCGCGAAGCCGGAAAGTGGCGATTCCAGTGGCGCCCGCTGTTGATATGTATTCCGGTCGCCTTAGTTTTGTGTGCGCCGTATTGGCAGAGCCTGTCGAACATCGAAGAGGTGCTCACCGGGTTCGTCGGAGGTTGGCAGAACAACGACAGCCTATTCGGCTACGCCTACGACTACGCCGGTCAAGATTTCGACGCCGCCACCGCGCTAACAAAGAAATTGATTGTGGTCGCGCTTGGGGTTATTTGGATTTTGCAACTTCGTATAACGCATGCGACTTTGGCCGCCACAACGGTCCTTCTGCTCCTGTCCGCAAATTGTTTTCCGTGGTATCTGACGTGGCTTTTGCCTCTCTTAGCGGTACATCCTTCTGCGCCGCTATTGCTGTGGACATCAGTCGTCCCGCTAGCGCACCACGTCGTAACGCGATACGAGACAAACTCCGTTTGGGAGTATGACCGCGTGATACTCGACCTTGAGTACATCCCGGTGCTGACTTGGCTAGTGATCAGCACAACGCTTTGGATGTGGAAGCAGTGGATGGCCAGGGCCCCGGTCGAGAAGCACCAACAGTCTAACAGCCCGTGGTAAAAGTCACGCAGGCCGCGTTACGCGCCAATGGGGCGGATTGAGTATTAGACGAGTGCCTCAACGAATCGACAGTCAGTGCGCACCAGGAATCTTTGAATGGCGCGTAACCCGTTGGGCGGCGGGCACTTGCGGCCGTCGGCTTTGTCATTCGTCGGAGACGATCGCCCGGATCGCCGTCCACCTCACTCCGCGCCGATCAGCCACAATTGCCCGCCGCCCGACCTACGGGACTTTTACCACGGACTGCTAACGGCGCGAACTGACGCGACGTGCGAATGCCGGCTACGGCCTGCTAAAGTTTGCAACCAGTGAAACGCCGAGAATTTCTCAGATCGGTCGGGCTAGCGACGATCTTATCCGCATGCTCACCACAGCCCGCGGTCTCGCGTCCCAACGTTCTCCTCGTAAGCCTTGATGACCTCAATGATTGGGTCGGCTGCCTGGGCGGGCATCCCGACGCACACACGCCAAATATCGATAGGCTAGCGGCGCGAGGGTTACTTTTCAAAGACGCCCACTGTGCTTCGCCAAAATGCAACCCGTCTCGAACGGCGATTTATACCGGCTTGATGCCTTCCACAACCGGTATCTACGACAACGGCCATTGGTGGAAGCCGCACCTGCCGGACGTCGTGACCATGCCCGAGTACTTCCGTGGGCACGGATATCTCACTGCGGGCGGCGGAAAAATATTTCATCACACCGCCGGTTTCAATCCTCCCGATCAGTGGGACGAGTACTTCGACCTTAGATTCGACGATCAGTGGGACCGGACCACCTCAGCCTACCCGGGCACGCCGAAAGTTGACCCGCCGGAGGGCCACCCACTTAACGGTATTCGGCCATTTCGTCACGAGTTCGACTGGGGCTCGCTGCCAATCGAAGATGACCAGTACGGCGACTCAAGGACGGTTCGCTGGGCCTCTGACTTTCTTGGCCGCGAACATCAGAAGCCGTTCTTCCTCGCTATCGGTTTGTTCCATCCGCACTTACCTTGGTACGCGCCCAATCAACATTTTTTAGCCCATCCGGCGGAAGATACCGAACTCCCCGAAATGCCGGAGGATGATCTTGAAGACGTCCCACCTGTTGGATTAGAACTTGCCGCAAGTGGACGGATTGGGCTGGACACGATCCGCAAGCTCGACAAACACCAAGAGGCCGTCGCGGCTTACCTGGCGAATATCCGCTTCGCTGATGAGTTGGTCGGCCGGCTCCTCGACGCATTCGATAGCAGTCAATACCGTGACAACACTGTCATTGCAATGTTCTCCGATCACGGCTTTCACCTAGGCGAGAAGCAGCATTGGTTCAAATCGACGCTTTGGGACCGCGCCACGCACGTGCCATTCTCGGTCCTGGCGCCCGGTGTCACTCAGTCTGCAACGACTAGCGACGCTCCCGTCACGCTGATCGACCTCTTCCCGACGCTGCTAGATGTATGCGGGCTGCCGCCAAAGCCGGAACTCGACGGGCACAGTTTGTTACCGCTGCTGAGTGGCGCTTCGTCGGTTGAACAGCGGCCCGCGCTCGTAACGTACCTGCGAGGAAATCACGTTGTCAAAACGAAAGAGTGGGCCTACATCCGCTACTCAGACGGCGGCGAAGAACTCTACGACCGCGTTGGTGATCCGGGAGAGTTTGTGAACCTTTCAGATCGCGGCGAGTTCACCGGGATCAAGCAGCAACTATCCGCGCGGATGCCGCGGCAAGAAGCGCAAGACGCGCCCACGAAGTCCGCGTATATCTTCAATTTTGAAAAGTATCAGTGGACGCAGAACTAGCCTGCTCATCGCCTGCGAGAATTGCAGTAAGCACGGTGGGATGAACGTTCCCGCCGCTAAGCACACAGACCACAGGGCCACCTTCCGAGCCAACGGCCCCGCCCAGCAGCGCTGCAACCGAAACCGCGCCGCCAGGCTCGACGATTAACTTCTGCTCCAAAGCGAGCAACCTAACAGCTCGCTGAATCTCGGTCTCGCTAACCAACACAACAGAGTCGACCAACTGCTTCACCACGGCGAAGGTGGATTCGCCCGGCATGGCCACCGACAGCGCATCCGCGAGAGATTTGCCGGGTTGAACCCCAACTCGCTCGCCATTCTCAAACGAAACCTTCATTGACGGGTTCGCTTCGGGTTGAACGCCGACAATGCGGCACTCGGGTCGAACCGCCTTCAACGCAGAGGCAATGCCTGAGATCAGCCCGCCTCCGCTAATAGGTACCAACACGGTGAACATTTCCGGGAACTGGGTTGCCAGCTCCAAACCCAAGGTGCCGTCACCAGCAATCGTTTCGGCCGAGTCGTATGGGTGCACCAGCAGCCGGCCGCTTTCTCGCTGGATCCGGAACGTCGTTTCCCAACGAGCATCGAACGTGTTGTCGCACAGCACCACGTTGCCGCCGAATTGCCTGGTTCGTTCGCGCTTGAATTCCGAAGCGCCTTCCATCATTACGATCTGCGCGTCTATGCTTAGCTTTGTTGCGGCAAAGGCAACCGCTTGGGCGAAGTTTCCCGACGACGACGTGACCACGCCCGCCTCGCGCGCCCTTGCCTCATTCGCCAGCATGCTGTTGAATGCCGGACGCACCTTGAAAGAACCGGTCGGCTGTTGGGTCTCGGCCTTCAGCCACACCGCATGGCCGAGCCGGCTCGTGAGATATTCGGATCGAATAAGCGGAGTTGGCGACAAATGGCTAGCGAGGCGCTCGCGCGCTAGCTGAATTTCATCGATGTACTTTGGGCCCTGAACTGGCATGCCGATAGCGAACTTCAAGAATAACGTTCGCCGGGCGTGTGTCAGCTCACTTTGACAATTCCATTTTCGAGATTTGGCAATTGGTGTCTTTGATACGGTAGGTTCGATGTCCAGTCCTATCGAGCCGCAAGCCGGCCTCACGTCGCCGGATGACGCCGAGCGCGGCCGTCGAAGACTCTACATGGCAGGCCTCGTGGAAGAGCTCGAGTCCCTAAGCGAGCGGCTATCGCTCGGCGGGGGGCCGCAGCGCATCGAGCGTCAACACAAGGCCGGAAAACTTACGGCCAGAGAAAGAATTACCGCGCTGCTCGACAGCCCCGCGGAATTCATTGAAATCGGACAGCTCGTTGCGTACGACAGCTACGAGCGAGCCGCGCCCGCCGCCGGTGTTGTCACCGGAATTGGCCGCGTAGCCGGCCGACTGACAGCAATTATGGCCAACGACGCGACTGTCAAGGCCGGCACCTGGTTTCCCGAAACCGTCGCGAAGATCCTGCGAATCCAAGACGCGGCGATGCGCTGCCGTATACCGATTGTCTACTTGGTCGATTCGGGCGGGATCTACCTGCCTCTGCAAGAAACAACATTCCCGGGAAAGTATGGCGCGGCACGAATTTTCTACAACTGTTCTCGCATGCGCCGAGATCTAAGAATCCCTCAGATCGCCGCTGTTATGGGTCCCTGTATTGCTGGCGGGGCCTATCTCCCGGCATTGAGCGACGTCATCTTCATGGTCGAGGGCACGAGCTTTATGGGCCTCGGTGGAGCCAATTTGGTGAAAGGCGCTATCGGCAAATCAGTCGACTCCGAGCTACTCGGCGGCGCAAAAATGCACACTGAAACAAGCGGCGTCGCCCACTACATGGCGACCGATGACGCGGCCTGTATTTTGAAAATCCGTGCAAGCATCGCCGACCTGCCGAGCACCACCACTAACTCCTCAGAGTCCACTGAACCAGCGCTCGGTGGAGATCTCAACGGCGTATTGCCGACCGATCATCGGCTTCCATACGATGTTAACGAAATCGTGCAACGTATCTTCGACAACGACGGCTATCTCGAATTCATGGCCGACTACGCCCAGGAACTACTCTGCGCGAACGCCCGTATCGGCGGCCGGCGAGTCGGGCTAATAGCCAACCGTCGCGGACTGTTTCGCCAAGGCGACGCGACTCGCATTGGCGCAATCCTCTATACAGAGACAGCCCGCAAGGCGGCACAATTCGTTGAGAAATGCGATCGACAGGGGCACCCGCTCGTGTATCTACAGGACGTGACGGGATTCATGGTCGGACCTGAGGCCGAGCAGGGCGGCATCATTCGAGCAGGCGCCGAAATGGTCGAAACGATGGCCTGCACGCGCGTACCAAAAATCGTTGTGACTCTTTCACACGCCAGCGGCGCCGGCTACTACGCGATGGCGGGCCAAGGTTTCGACCCCGAATTCATCTTCAGTTGGCCGACCGCTCGGGTCGGCGTGATGGAGGGCGAGTCGGCGGTTCAAGCGCTGTTTGCGGTCGAGCTGCAGCGGCTCCAAGACGCGGGCGAAGATCCCCCCGACGAACTCAAAGCCGCCATCGAGCGCACACGAGCCGACTACGAACGCTGCCTCGACGCAAAATGGTGCGCCGCCAACGGCCACGTCGACGCCATCATTCGTCCTAACAACACGCGCCGTGTCTTGAGCTTCTGCCTCGAGGCTGTCGCCGGCGTACCATCGCGTTGACACTCATTCCGACGATTCCCTACGATCGGACAAGAGGCCGCGTATAGCCTGGCTCCTATGACTGAATCCAACGCGGCAAGAGGGCCTATCGCTGGAACGGGCCAGACCGTTCTCGACCAGATCGGCAACACGCCCCTGATTCGGCTTCGGCGAGTCAACGCGGCGACTCCCAACGTTGAAATTTTCGGGAAGGCGGAATACTTCAATCCCGGCGGTTCCGTCAAAGACCGTCCAGCCTGGAATATGATCCGCGAGGGTGAGCGGACCGGTAAGCTCCGCCCCGAGCACACGATCGTCGATGCGACAAGTGGCAACACAGGAATTGCCTACGCCATGGTCGGCGCGGCGTGTGGCTACAAGGTCAAGCTCTTTTTGCCCGAAAACGCATCACCTGAGCGCAAGAAAATCCTAAAAGCGTATGGCGCTGAGCTAGTCCTGACACCCGCCGGTGAGCAGACTGACGGTGCGATCGTTGCCTGCAAGGCGGAGTACGAAGCTCACCCCGACCGCTATTTTTACCCCGACCAATATGGCAATCCGGCAAATTGGCAGGCCCACTACACCACGACTGGCCCCGAGATCTGGAACCAAACCGGCGGACGTATTACCCACTTCATAACCGGTCTCGGCACGAGCGGAACGATGATGGGAGTCGGGCGGTTCATGCGCGAACATGCACCGCACGTGCGCATCACTTCCATGCAGCCTTCGACGCCATTTCACGGCCTTGAAGGACTCAAACACATGGCCACGGCGATTAAGCCGGGTATCTACGACGAATCAGTGCCTCACGATGCGATATTTGTCGACACCGAAGACGCATACGCCATGGTGAAGCGCCTCGCGCTTGAGGAAGGCCTGATGGTGGGCATTTCCGCCGGCGCGAATGTTGTCGCGTCGTTGCGGCTTGCGAAGACGCTAGAAGCGGGCGTAATTGTGACCGTCCTGTGCGACGGCGCCGACAAGTATCTGAGCGAACATTTTTGGGACGACTGATCCGGCAATGCTAAAAATCAAGAAAGACTCATTCGAGCAAATGAAGGCCCACGCCGAGGCCACTTACCCAGACGAGTGCGTTGGCGCAATGCTTGGAAAGAGCGAGAACGGCGACAAGCTCGTGGACTTCTCGATCAAACTTGAAAACTCCGCCGAAGGATCGCAACGCGCCTACTACCAGCTCTCAAACGAGCACCTACTCGAAGCAGACAAAGCCGCCCGCGCCCAGGGCAGGGAACTCATCGGTATCTACCATTCCCACCCGGACGCGGACGCGTACTTTTCCGAAACCGACCTGAAAAATTCCTGCCCTTGGTATTCGTTCGTCGTGCTTTCAATCAGGGGCGGCAAGTACGACCACTCGAACAGCTGGCTCCCGGACTTCGAACAGACGAAGGCGGACAAGGAAGAATTGCAGATCGGCGACTAGTCGGCGATCTTTACGTCGGAAACCGCGATCACCTCACCGTCGAGTTTCCCATCAACGATAACCCGCACATCGGTCGTCTTATCCGTTGCTTTGATGGCGGCCTCGGCGCGCCGACCTTCACCCGCCTCCTATTGACACAACTCCCACGCACCTTCGCCCGCCACGTGGTGAGAAAAGCGGGTTAAATTGGGTTCGTTTGGCTTTGTTTTATGTCAACTCGTAATCTTCCGAATATCCTGTAAGATACTCATTAGTCATGAGTTAGGTGGATTTTAGTGGATTTCAAATTGGGTTCGTGTTAACATTTTTTTATGGCCGGCCGACGCTTGATTTGATGGTTGTTGGTTGTCTGCTTGGAGGTTATCATGCGTGTCAAGGGGCTTGGACCTTCCGAGGGTCACAATCAGCCGGAGGGACGCGGATTGCGGGCTCGTGAGAAATGCGGGCCAAGCGGGGTGGGGGCAGGCAACACGAGGGTTCGCAAGGTAGAAAGACGACAAGGTCGCATGTCCCAGTCCCCGCCCGAAAGTCCTTAGGTGCGAGTTTCGGCTCAGATAGTCGAATTGGTCCGTAGCTGAGCGATCTCGTCCTTTGAATAGCCAAGCTCACCGAGAACTTCGTCGCAGTGCTCCCCGGGTTGCGGAGCGCGTGAGCGAATCTTAGCTGGACTTCCCGAAAGCCGAACCGGAGGCGCCGCAATCGGCACATCCTTGGGCGTGCCTGGGTACGAGTGATACTCGAGCAGTCGGCGCGCCTTGACTTGCGGATCGTTGAGAGTCTGATCGAGCGTATATAGCGGTCCCGCCGGAACGCGCGCCTCCTCCAGTTCGTCGACTACCTGCTGCATGGTGCGCTCTTTGCACCAGGGCACCATCGCTTCGTCGATCAATTCGTGGTGGTCTGCTCTGCTTAAATCAGTCTGGGTCAGCTCGTGGTCGACCAGATCTGCCCTGCCAACGGCTCGCGCCCATCGGGCAAACATCGGCCCCCCATTACACGCAATTACCACCCAACCATCTATTGTCTTGTAAACGTCGCTGGGAGCGGCCCAATACGCGACGTTCCCCTGACGCCCACGCTCGGCGCCAGTTACGTGGCGCTCAGCGAGAAACGCTGTCATAAACGTAACGCCCGTCGCCAGCAAAGAAGCGTCGACGAGTTGCCCCTCGCCGGTCCGTTCGTGGTGATAAATCGCGGCCATCGTCCCAAACGCGGCGTGCAACGCGGTTCCGTAATCTTCGAACGGGACCAATGCCTTGATCGGATTCTCCGGAAATCCAGTAAGCCCCAGCGAGCCACTCATCGCCTGCGCGACCGCGTCGAACCCGACCCGGTCCGCGTACGGACCATCTGGTCCAAATGTAGAAACCATCGTGAGTATGATGTCGGGTTTGATCGCCTTGAGACTCTCGTAGTCGATCCCCATCTTCTTCATCACAACCAAGGGCAGGTTCGCGACTACCACGTCGGCTGATGCGACGAGCCGGCGAATCAGCTCCTGACCGCCGGGTTTCGACGGGCTGAGAGTGACACTGCGCTTGTTGCGATTGATGGACAAAAACATCCCACCTTCGCCAGCCTCAGCCAGCGGGCCGAGATAGCGGTCCTCACTGCCGCCGCGACGATCAATCCTGATAACGTCGGCGCCAAAATCAGCCAGCATCATGCCGCAGTAAGGCCCGGCGATGTAGCGCCCAAAGTCGATCACACGAATTCCGGAAAGAAGCATAAGCGTAGGTAATACTATACGGCTGGGGCTGCTAGGAAATGCTGGCGACCCAGCTCGTGATTGTCACAGACTGAATGGTTTAATCTCCCGAGCTTTCCACCATGAAAATTACACGCCTAAAGGTTCGCGACATCCGTTTCCCCACGTCGGACGACCTCTCCGGTTCCGACGCAATGAACCCTAACCCCGACTATTCCGCGGCGTACGTCGTGCTCGAGACCGACTCGGCCCATTCTGGTCACGGACTCACGTTCACCCTGGGGCGCGGCACCGAAATCGTTGTCCAAGCAGTCAAGGCGATTGAGCCACTAGTTGTCGGTCGCTCGCTCGAAGATTTCACGGCCGACATGGGCAAGTTCTGGCGGCACATCACCGGTGAATCGCAGCTCCGCTGGATTGGTCCTGAAAAGGGGGCCACGCACCTAGCCACAGGCGCAATCGTGAACGCTGTCTGGGACCTCTGGGCCAAGGTCGAGGGCAAACCGGTGTGGCGGCTGGTCGCCGACCTTAGCCCTGAAGAATTCGTGCGGCTCATCGACTTTCGCTATATCACCGACGCTCTAACCCCCAACGAAGCCCTCGAAATCCTCGAAGCCCGCTCGGCGTCAAGAGCCGATCGCATAGCCCACATGCACGTCGAAGGCTACCCGGCATACACAACCTCGGCCGGATGGCTCGGCTACTCCGACGAAAAGATTCGCGCGCTCTGCCGCCAAGGTCTGGCCAAGGGTTGGAATCGATTCAAGATAAAAGTTGGAAGTGACCTCGATGAGGACGTACGCCGCTGCCGCATCATTCGCGAAGAAATCGGCGACGATCGCGACCTGATGACCGATGCCAATCAAGTCTGGGACGTGGCTCAGGCTATCGAGTGGATGCAGCATCTAGTACCGTTTAAGCCGCTTTGGATCGAAGAGCCGACGAGCCCGGACGATGTACTCGGCCACAAGGCGATCCGCGAGGCGTTAAGGCCTCACGGTATTGGTGTTGCTACCGGG
Organism: Bryobacterales bacterium; assembly: GCA_965247305.1. Classification (GTDB taxonomy): domain Bacteria; phylum Acidobacteriota; class Terriglobia; order Bryobacterales; family UBA6623; genus CATQHP01. Next base: position 3,416,618 of record OZ252030.1, read on the forward strand.
GAGATGTGTCAGAACCGTATTCTTTTCAAGCAGTTCTTGCAGGCCGAGGCCATCGATTTCGTACAAGTCGACAGCGCCCGGCTAGGCGGAGTGAACGAAATTCTCGCGGTACTGCTGATGGCCGCGAAATTTGGGAAACCAGTTTGCCCCCACGCCGGAGGGGTCGGTCTATGCGAGTACGTCCAGCACATCGCGCTGATCGACTATATCTGCGTTTCGGGCACGCTTGAAAACCGAGTCCTTGAATACGTCGACCATCTCCACGAGCATTTCCTAACGCCGGTTCGCCTGCAGGCCGGCTGCTATATGCCCCCTCCGGAGCCCGGCTATAGCATCGAGATGAAACCCGCATCGCTTGATCAATACGAGTTTGCAGCTCGGCCATAGCGCAATTTCTCTCGCTGTCAAGTGAACATTGCGGTTCGGTTGCCGCGTCCGCGTTAAGGCAGTGCCTGAAACCGGCCGATATGCACAATGTATGAACTCCCGATTTGTGCTTGCTCTCGCAATTTCCGCCGGTATGGCGTTGTTGGTTACCGGTATCTTCTATCAAGTTGCTCTCAGTGGCCGCTCCGACAACGAGGATCTCGTGCCCAGCCAAGAGATAGTGATCGCGGTGGCGGATCTTGAAATCGGCGCTGTTGTTGACGCAACTTCGTTGCGTGGAACCGTGGCCCATCGATCGCATTCCAGAGGGCTCTTTCACCGACGTCAACGAAGTCGTCGAACGAGTCCCAATCAGTCGTATTCTCGCTCGAGAACCAGTCCTTGGCAGACGCTTAGCGGCCACCGGCTCGGGTGTTGGTCTCTCCCCCAAGGTGCCGGATGGCATGCGTGCTTTATCGGTAAGGGTAGACGATCTCAACTCGCTCTCGGGATTCGTGATGCCCGAAGCTCGCGTCGACGTTCTCTTGACCGGCACTCCTAGCGCTGGTTCCAACGCCAAGATGACGCGCACCATCTTGAGCAATGTTCGCGTGTTATCAGCGGGCGAAAATCTGGAACCCGACTCTACAGGAAAACCGCAACGCGTGGCGGTCGTTACGATCCTGGTAACTCCAGAGCAGGGCGAAATGGTCACGCTTGCGACTTCTCACGGGCGAATCCAGCTCGTTCTGCGGAATAATGGCGATGACTCGATCGCCGAGACCAATGGAGTCCGAGAAAACGAGCTGTTTGGCCTCGTCGCGACTCCCGAACCCGTACGCCGAGCTCCAAGGGATGCCCCCGTCGTCCCAGCGCGCCCTGCTCCTCCGCCCCCTCCCCGCGAGATTGAAGTCATTCGAGGCAACCAGCGCAGCGTCGCGACGTTTTCCGCGACCGCCGGCGGCTAGTGAGCAGGCGCTTTTGGCAGCAGGCCCACAATGCGGGCTAGCTTCAAGGGCGAGGAGATTCCGGTTTGAGCCACACAGTCGAGGACGAGTCGCGGGTGCTCCGAGTCCTGCTGGTTTGCCCGGACCAGGATCTCAACCAAAGCTTCAAAGCCTCAGCCCGCGAAGTATCGAGCATTGAGCTCGCCGGCGAAGCTGTTGAATACTTCGATCCCGCCAAATTGACAGAACTTGTCGGACAACTACGAGCTGACTCGATCTTCGTCGATCTAGCAAGCAACGGCGAAAAGGCGATGAGTCTGATCGAGCGCTGTAGCGATCAACTCCCGCAGGTGTCCATCGCGGGAGTTCATCGCACGAACGATCCGGAAACAATACTTAACTGCCTGAGAAGTGGGGCGTCCGAGTTTCTCCACAGCCCGTTCGCAAACGGTGACATTTCCAGCGCCGTTGGGCGAATGCTCCGTCGAAAGTTGCTCGATCGGCGCACCGAAACGGCTCGACGGGGTCGGATTCTAGCATTCGCACCTGTCAAAGGGGGCGCCGGGGCGACGACGCTGGCGTCTAACGTTGCCTTTCAACTGCAAAACGAAACAAAAGGTCGGGTACTCCTCGCCGATTGCGCTCTGCGTGCCGGCGTGATTGCGTTCCTGTTTCGTCTCCCCACGAACTACACCGTATTGGACGCGCTCAAACATTCGTCACGCCTCGATCCGCCGCTGTGGGCGTCGCTGGTAGTTTCGCACCAAGGTCTGGACGTGTTGCCTGCTCCCGAGCGACCCGAACCGTTGATCGTCGAGCCCTACCCAGTCCAGGAATTATTCGAATATGCCCGTACCGCCTACGACCACATCGTCATTGATCTCTCGAGTGTTTGCGACTCCTTTTCGATGGCGGCTCTAACTTCCGCCGACGAAATCTTTACCGTATGTTCGTCTGAAATGCCCTCGCTATACATGATGCGTGGCACGATACCGATGCTGGAAGAGCTAGGCCATCCGCGTGATCGAATCAACGTTGTTGTGAACCGCTATGACGGCCAAAACGGTCTATCCACCGACGACATGGAGAAAATCTTTCGAGCCAAAGTGTTTCGAACGTTTCCAGATGATCCGGCGGCGGTCCGAAGTGCACTACGAGAAGGTGTAACGGTGCCAACCAGCAGCGAACTCGGCCGCTCGATTCGAGACTTCGTCCGCTCCATTGCAGGCACCACAGCGGAAGTGAGCTCAAAAGGATTCGGCATCGGGTCTCTCAAGGTCCTGCTCGGCGGTTAGGGCGCACTTAGCATCGCCTGCCGAAGAATGCGGGCCCGCGTCGCGACCCAGTAAAGAAGTGAGGAGCTTCGAGGCCAAATAAATCACCTGCTTCGACCGATATGGGATATCAAGGATCGATTTCCCATGTCCGCAAAACTGGAACCCATTTCATCGTCGAACTTTCCTCTTACAGCCAACAATCCGCTGCTGACTCGCGCCCAGCGGCCGCTGAGTGAGCGCCACCAAGAAATCAAGTTCACTCTGCATCGCAAGTTGCTCGACAAGATCAATCTCGATGCACTCGCGACCGTCGAATCCGACACGCTGCGCAGCGAGGTCCGTGGTGCGTTAACGGTGTTGATCGACGAAGAGCAATCTCTGCTCAGCGCCGTCGAGCGCAATCAGATCGTCGGCGAGGTTCTGGACGAAGTCTTCGGGCTGGGGCCCCTAGAGCCTTTGCTCCATGACCCTACGGTTAGCGACATTCTCGTAAACGGACCGAATCAAGTCTACGTCGAGCGTCGCGGAAAACTCGAGCTGACGAACGTGACCTTCAAAGACGATTCGCACCTGATGCGAATCGTTGACAAAATCGTCTCGCAAGTCGGCCGCCGCGTTGACGAGTCTTCGCCAATGGTTGATGCTCGCCTGCCTGACGGGTCACGCGTCAACGCGATTATTCGTCCGCTATCGGTCGACGGCCCGCTTGTTTCGATCCGTCGCTTCGGCACCGACAAGTTGATGCCCTCCGACCTCGTCGACAAGCAATCGATGACGCAAGGAATGATGGAACTGCTCGAGGCGGCCGTTCGGTCGCACCTTAACATTATCGTTTCAGGTGGCACCGGCTCCGGCAAGACAACACTCCTGAACGCACTTTCAGCGTTCATCTCGCCCCGCGAGCGTCTCGTCACCATCGAGGACGCCGCGGAACTCCAGCTCAAGCAGCCTCATCTTGCGCGTCTCGAGACGCGGCCGCCAAACATGGAAGGGAACGGCGCGATTCGACAGCGCGAGTTGCTTACGAATGCCCTGCGCATGCGGCCTGACCGCATCATCGTCGGCGAGTGTCGCGGTGAGGAATCGCTGGACATGCTGCAGGCGATGAATACCGGCCACGACGGCTCGATGACTACTGTACACTCCAACTCGCCCCGCGATGCCATCGCTCGTCTCGAGGTCATGGTCACGATGGCAAATTCCAACCTTAGCCTTGTCGCCATTCGACAACAAGTCGCATCGGCGGTCGACGTTATCGTGCAGACCGCAAGGCTAAGTGACGGTACCCGGCGAGTCACGAGCATCACCGAGGTCGGCTCCATGGAGGGCGACACTGTAACGCTACAAGACGTCTTTGTGTTCGAAAAACAGGGCATGAGCGAGGAAGGAACAGTCCGTGGGCGATTCGCGGCCACGGGCATCCGGCCGCGCTTCTACGAGCGCATGCAGGCGTCGGGATATCACCTCAGCAATGACGTCTTCGAATCAATACTGCAGGTGAACTAGTCGTGTCTCCAGCCGCGCTCCTGATCATTTTCGTCACGATCACCGCAGTCTGTGGAGGCACCTACCTCCTCGTCAATCGGACTCTACAATCACGCGATGCAGCACAGGTTCACCGCAGGGTCGTTGGCAACCTAACATCCTCCGACGAAAAGGTCAAAAAGAGCGCTGAAACTCTATTTGCCGGCGACCGTGATGAAGATGTTTGGAAATGGCTCCTCAAGAAGTTTAACGTCGACGGACAACTCACGGCCCTGCTGGAGCAAGCGGGAAAGCATTGGGCTCCAGGTCAGGTCTGCATCACCTGTCTGGGATTCGGACTCGTGGCATTCAACGTTTGGTGGAGCCAAGCGCCTCCGCTCTTTCAGAAACTTGCGTTTCTAGCAGCGCCGGCCGCCGCCTGGATTCCTATTCTGTATCTCAAGCGCCTTCGGACCAAGCGCATCAATGCTTTCGAGGCACAATTTCCCGATTCTCTGCTCTTCATGTCGCGAGCCATGAAGACTGGCCACGCATTCTCCGTTTCGCTCGAAATGCTGCACCACGATTTCGCCGAACCCCTCGGTGGTGAGTTTCGAAGAGTATTTGAAGAACAGAACCTCGGCCTACCGATCGATACGGCACTCGAGAAACTCGGACGACGGGTTCCACTCATGGACCTCAAGTTCTTTATCGCCGCGGTGATGTTGCAGAAGCGCACTGGAGGTAACCTCGCTGAAATACTTGAGAGCCTCGCGACCCTCATTCGTGAGCGATTCAAGTTGCGCGGCAAGATCAAGTCGATCAGCGCGCATGGGCGGCTATCAAGCGGCGTTCTCACGGCAATTCCCGCGGTCGTCGCCGGAATGATGTACTTCGTCAACCGCGACCACATGATGTTCTTCGTCGAAGAAGAAACCGGTCAATGGATGATGGGGCTCGCAATCGCTTTCCAGGGTTTGGGCTACTATGTCATGCGCCAGATCGTAAAGATAGAGGTGTAGTGTGGCGGTAATTCTGATTTCGGCTCTCTTTTTTGTAACAATCACCTGCTTCCTCTACCTGATCGGCGTGAAATTTTGGGTAAGCCCCCAGACAATGGTTGACCGCGTCATGGGAGAGGCGAAAGCCGGCCAGGTCAAGCACCCGAGCCTTGCCTTTCATGACCTACTGGAAAAACTCGGTGAGTACGTTCCATCGTCGCCGGCCGATGTGTCGCTGGCGCAAAAACGACTGTTCCGCGCGGGCTACCGCACTAGCCGCGCGTTGAAAGTCTTCCTGGGTGTCAAGCTCGTCGCCGCGATCGGCCTTCCAATTGTCGCTTGGATAGGCTGCTCGTCAGCCGGCCTCGGTAGCGAGAGGACCATCGTCCTCGCGCTGGCCTCAGCCGGCCTCGGCTTTGTCGGCGCGAACGAAGTGTTGAATTATTTAATTAAGCGCCGTAAGCATAGTATTGCTCGGGCCCTCCCAAACGGACTCGATCTGTTGGTCGTCTGCGTGGAATCGGGTCTCGCGCTCGACCAGGCCATCGTCCAGGTAAGCCGTGAGCTACAAGACGGTTATCCCGAGTTATCGGGTGAACTCGCCGTGACCAATCTCGAGATGAGGCACGGCAAACGCCGATCCGATGCGCTTAGGGACTTAGCTGAACGTACCGATATCGACGATATGAAGAAGTTGGTCAGCACGCTGGTGCAAGCCGACCGCTTTGGCACGAGCATTGCCAAGACGCTACGAACTCACTCAGAATTCATGCGCACGATCTTCCGCCAGCGAGCTGAGGAACAGGCCGCAAAGATCGGTATCAAGCTCGTATTCCCGATCTTCTTCTGCATCCTGCCGTCATTGTTCGTCGTAACGGTTGGCCCCGTCGTCGTACGGATTTTCGTCGAGCTGATCCCGATGATGACCGGCTAACTCGTGAAATTAAAAGGGAGTAAAAATGGATCCAGCAACAGTAAGACTCGCATGTGGTGTCATCGCGATCGCCGTGCTCGGCATTATCATGCTGCGCCGTAAACAGAAACCAGCAGAGTAAGCGGACTGCTAAACGCGATGGAATGCTTTCAAAATGTCGCGCATTCCATACTTAAGCGCGATCGGCCGCCCGTGAGGGCATGCCATTGGGCAGTCCGTCTTCGCCAGCGAATCCAGTAGCCATCGCATCTTTTCCATATCGAGCGGCATATTGATTTTGATCGCCGCGTGGCACGCTATCGTCGCCGCCATGTGCCTGCGCAGATCGTCTAGCGATAGCTCGCGCATCTCGCGCTGAGGCGTTTCCAAGATTTCGTGGACTAGTGTTTCAACCTCGTGCGGTGACAGCGCCGCCGGCGCCGCTTTCACGGCGATCGTGCGCTTCCCAAACGGTTCGAGTTCGAATCCATTCCCACGAAACTCCGATTCGATCTCAGTGAACGTAATCTGCTGATCCGCCGTCAGGGTAAGGACGATTGGCATAAGCAGCCGCTGCACTTTCATTCGACCTGACATTCGCTCGGCAACCACTTGCTCGTAGAGGATCCGCTCATGCGCGACATGCTGGTCGATGATCCATAGACCGTCCCGGCCTGCCGCGACAATAAAGCTTTCCTTGATTTGGCCCAGTAGTCGAAGGTCCGATAGGTCCCCCAAGCTTTCGGGGTGCCGGTCCACCAGGGGAGCACGGCTGTGCGTGGAATAGCTGCCTGTCTGACTGGACTCGACGGAAGCCGGCGGTACTACGCTCGCCGGCAGTTCTGCTAACCCGGTCGCTCCAGATACTTCGATCACGTCGCTCGCGTTGAAGTCAAAGCGCGCCGGCGGCGGAGGTTCCGGCCTGAGAGTAAAAGGATTTTCGGCCGCCAGTCGCTCGCCAGTCACCTCTACTTCGACCGACGGCGCTTCTGCCGGCTCTTCGATAACCGTTCGGGGTGGCGGTAACTGAGAGGCGGGCTTCGTCCGTTCCAAGCATGCGCGAATCGAGTCGCGCACGAAGTCGAAGACAAACGACTGGTGTCGAAAGCGCACCTCCGTCTTCGAGGGGTGAACATTCACGTCAACTTCTTCCGGCGAGAGATCCAAGAACATCAGCGCGAATGGAAATGATCCCGGCGGGATGAAATTGTAGTAGGCCGATGAAATCGCTTTCAAAATCATCTTGTCACGAATCAGCCGATTGTTGACGAATATAAATACCGAATTCCGGCTGCGTTTATGCACTTGGGGCTCTGAAAAGAATCCTCGCAATCGAAATTCATGCTCGGTGGTCTCGGGCTTGCCTTCGCGATAAGCGCGTACCGCCTGGGTCGCGGGCACGGGAGAACCCGCCACCTGCAATCGACGCTCAACCGGTTCCAGCTCGACGAGCTCGTCGAGCGTTTCGCCCCCAAAAATTTGATAGATGCGCTCACGCAACGTGTCTACGGGGGTCACGTTGAGCAATTTCGAGTGTTCGTTAGTCAGCGTGAACGACTTATCGCAATGCGCCAGGCTGTAGTGCGTGACGAGCTGAATAATATGGCTCAGCTCGGTCTTCTCAGCCCGCAGGAACTTTCGCCGTGCCGGCACGTTGTAGAACAGGTTGCGAACGGTCACCGTTGTCCCCGACTTCAAGGCTTCTTCACGGACATCCACGATCTTTCCACCGTTGATCTCGACGATGGCACCGGTCTCCTCGTCCGTGTACTGCGTTTCGAGTAAGAAGCGTGACACGCTGGCGATTGACGGCAGGGCTTCTCCACGAAACCCCAGAGTTGGAATCGATAGCAGGTCTCCAAGCTCGCGGAGCTTGCTAGTACCGTGTCGCTCGATCGCGATGAGAGCGTCATCGAGCAGCATGCCATAGCCGTTGTCGGCCACTCGAATCAGCCGCCGCCCGCCAGACTGAACTTCGATTCGAACGCGCGTTGCCCCCGCGTCGAGAGAGTTCTCAAGAAGCTCCTTGCAGACCGAGGCCGGCCGCTCGACCACCTCGCCAGCGGCGATTTGGTTCGCAACTTTTACCGGAAGAATTCTGACGCGGCCCATCGAAGGTTTCAGCGTAGCGCGGCTGAGCTCGCCGACAGTTTGGCGCAAGCGGGCTGTCTTACGCCAACACTTCTTTAACCACTCGCCCGTGAACATCCGTCAATCGGAAGTTCCGGCCCTGGAACTTGTACGTCAGCTTTAGGTGGTCGATCCCAAACAAATGCATCATCGTCGCGTGTAGGTCATGTACATGAACGACATTCTCGGTGGCGTTGTAACCGAAGTCATCGGTTGCGCCCCAACTGCTCCCGCCTTTGATGCCGCCACCGGCCATCCACATTGAAAATCCCTTAATGTGGTGGTCGCGGCCGGCCGTTTCTCGATTGCCCTGCGACATCGGTGTGCGTCCGAATTCGCCGCACCAAATCACCAAGGTTTCGTCGAGGATGCCGCGTTGTTTGAGATCTTTGACTAGCGCCGCCGAACCCTGGTCCACGTAGCCGGCGGTCTCTACGACGCCCTTCTTGATCGAGCCATGGTGATCCCAGCCACGATGGTAGAGCTGTATAAATCGCACTCCCCGTTCAGCCAGTCGCCGCGCCAACAAACAATTCGCGCCGAACGAACCGTCACCGCCCTCGGTTCCGTATGACTCTTTTACGTGCTGAGGCTCGTCTGAAAAATCCACCAGCTCCGGGACACTCATCTGCATCTTGAACGCCAACTCATACTGCGAAATTCGTGTCTCGATCTCGGGGTCGTTCACGGTCTCGCCCTGCAGCCGGTTCAACGCGGCCACACTCTCAATCAAGTCGCCCTGCATCTTGTTGTCGACACCAGGAGGGTTACGAACATAAGCCACCGGATCGCCAACCGAGTTAAACTTCACGCCCTGGTAGCGACTTGGCAAGAACCCCGAATGCCACTGACGCGCCGCAATCGGTTGCGCTTGACCGCCGCCTTCCGACGTCAGCACAACGAAGCCCGGCAGATCGTCGGACTCACTGCCGAGCCCATAGTTCAACCAAGCGCCCATGCTCGGCCGGCCAGCGATGCCAGTGCCGGAATTCATAAACGTGTGCGCGGTGTCGTGGTTGATGTGTTCGGTCTTCATGGACCGAATAATGCAGATGTCGTCGGCGATGGTGCCGATATTCGGCAGCAGCGTCGACATGTGTTGCCGGGATTCGCCGTAGTGTGTAAAAGGGTGCTGCGGACCCAGTACGCGCAGTTCTTTTCCCTGCAATTGCGCGATCTGCTGGCCCTGGGTAAACGACTCCGGCATCGCCTCGCCGTCATGTTTCGCCAGCTCGTATTTGTAGTCGAAAAGTTCAAGGTGCGACGGCCCGCCGGCCATGCACAGCCAGATCACTCGTTTGATCTTTGGAGAATAATTTGGGAATCCGGGAACAGCCGATTTCGCTGCAAACAGTTCCGGCCGCAACATCGATGCCAGCCCGAAAGCGCCCATTCCCATCGATGCTCGCCCAAGAAACGCTCGCCGGCCAATTCTATTCATGGCAGTTCCTCTTCATTTGTCAACTCCTAATAGCGAGTAACAAACTCGTGCTTGTTGATCAGCGCGCGTGCGACCGAAGTCCAAGCGGCAAGTTCTACATTGTCGACACCGGCATCGATATCCGACGCGCCCACTGACACCAGTTCAGCGGCGCGATTCGGTCCAGCGCTGAACTCGCTGCGCGCAAGGGCTAGCAATTTGTCAACGACGTTGCGCTCCTCAGCGGTCGGCTCTCTCGAAAACGCCTGTCTGAACGCCGCGTCAATGCGCGCGTCGTCGCGATCGTCTTGGGCCATTAAATGGCTGGCAAATACCCTCGCCGCCTCGACATAAGTTGGGTCGTTCAGCAGGACCAGTGATTGCAAGGGTGTATTCGAAATCTCCCGCTCCGCCGTACACTCCTCGCGAGCCGGTGCATCAAACGCCACCATCGACGGGTGCAGAAAAGTCCGCTGCCAATGCGTGTAGAGCCCACGGCGATATTGCGCGTCACCTGAGTCGGCCTCATAGACCCGCTTAGGGAAATTCAACTCGCCGTAGTAGCCGACTGGTTGATAAGGCTTAGCACTCGGCCCCCCTACCTTTTCATTGAGCAAGCCGCTGACGTGTAGCGCCGAATCGCGAACGAACTCCGCGTCCACTCGCGAAATCGTCTGTCGCCCGTGCAATCGGTTATACGGGTCGGCCGCTAGTAGTTGTTCGCTTGGCTCGCTAGAGCGTCTATATGCCTGCGACAGAAGCATCGTGCGAACAAGATGCTTCACATCCCAGCCGCTCTCCATGAACTCGACCGCTAGCCAGTCAAGCAATTGCTGATTGACAGGGGCCTCGCCCTGCGAACCCAAGTCGTCCAGCGACTTCGACAAACCGGTGCCGAAAAACATCCGCCACAGCCTATTCGCAAACACGCGAGCGGTCAGCGGATTCTCCAAATCCGTCAGCCAGTTCGCCAGGTCGAGCCGTGTTGCCCTCCGTCCGTCCGTCTCTAGTTGTTTAAGGAAGTGAGGAACACCGGGCATCACCACCTCGCCGGAGTCATCCATCCAGTTGCCGCGAGGTAGCACGCGCATCGTACGTGGTTCATCAATTGCCTTAGTCACAAGGCAGCCAACCGCCGAGTCACGTAGCCGCTGCGCTCGTCGCTCGAGCTTGCGAATTTCTGCCCAGTTTGAATTGCCCCGGGTCCTTTCGAAATACCCATCGACGCCGGAGCCTACTGTGAAATCCGGAAACTCCGCCGACGTTACCGCGACCCGCAACTGCCCCGGGATCATCTGGGCCGCTCGGCCATTAAACGTAAGTAGGACCTCGAACAGCTCGCCTTGATTGATTGAAACCGCCGACTCCGGCTCGAAGATCGCGACGTAGCGGTCGATCTCCTCGAAACTACCGCCCCAACCCGAGTGGTAGTTGCCGTCAACCGTATCAACCAGCCCGTTGCGCGGAACGCCATCCGCGGTTGCAAACCCGGCAAGCGCTACCTTACGCCCACCGACTCGAACTTCAAATTCGCTCAATTCAAAGGCGTCGAACCCCTTGGCCGGCAGTACTTCCAGTCGCCATCCCGTCAGTTTCCTGGCTGCGTTGTAGTTATGTGACCGCAGTCTTATCATCGCTTCGCGCGGCTTCTTTTTCGCGTCTGTAAGCAGCGTGTTGACGAACGCGCCGTTCGGATCGATGGCTAGCGCATAGTCTTCACAGCCCGAAATGTCGGGGTGCGCGCAGTCCTTAAGTGCCTCCGCTAACCAGCCTGCATTCCAACTCTTCGAAGTTTGCATCTGATACTTCGCGACCGTTTCTTCGTCGATCTCCATGCGCGATAGGCCGCCGTATCCCTCGGAGGTCAATCGAGCGATCTCGGCTTCGAGCCGCCATGCTTCGTCCGCCGCCCCATCGGGCATTACCGAGATCTTGCTGCCAAAGTCCGCTTGCCCACCGTAGACACCGCGCTCTTCGATATCCGCGAAGAACGAGCCAAAACGATAAAAATCGCTATGGGCAAAAGGATCGAACTTGTGGTCGTGGCACTCCGCGCACCCCAATGTGGATCCGAGCCAAATCGTCGAGGTCGTGCGAATTCGATCCGATGCATACTTCGCCAAATACTCTTTCGGCTGCGAGCCACCCTCGGCGGTCATGCGGTTCAGCCGGTTGTAGGCGCTGGCAACGAGTTGAGAATCCGTCGGATTCGAGAGTAAGTCACCAGCCAGTTGTTCGCGCGTGAACTCATCAAACGGTTTGTTGTCATTGAACGCTCCAATGACGTAGTCGCGATAGGGCGACATCGAGATCTCGACGTCACTGTGATACCCAACAGAGTCCGCATATCGAACGAGGTCTAGCCAATAAACAGCCATCCGCTCGCCAAATCTCTTTGACGCCATGTACTCGTCAACCAAACGCTCATATGCTGTGGGACTCGAATCTTCCACAAACCGCTGAACCGTCTCCCAATCGGCGGGCAGCCCGGTCAAATCAAAGCTCAATCTGCGAGCCAGCGTCCGTCGGCTTGCTTCGTTAACTCCCTCGAGCCCTTTGTCCCGTAGCCGCCTCGTCACTAGTTCGTCTATTGCTGCTGAAGGCGGCAGCGAAGCGGACCGTACCGGCGGAATATAGGCCCAATGCGGCTCATACTCAGCACCCTGATCAATCCATTCGCCAAGTAGCCGTTTCTGCTCGTCGTCAAGGGTCTTATTCGAGTAGACCGGAGGCATCCGCAGCGCTTCGATTGTATGGTTCACCCGAGCGACGAGCTTTTCCTTGGTCAATACGCCGCGAGCGACGGCGTCCTCGCGCCGGTCCAACCGCAAATTCGCCTGCCGGGCGTTGCTATCGGGTCCGTGACAGGCGAAACACTTTTCAGACAAGATGGGCCGAATGTCCCGATTGAAGCGAACCTCCGCTTGCAAGAGAACAGGTGCCAGAACCAATATCAGCAGCAATCGCATTCCATCCGTAATGTATCGGCTAATGCCAGGCACGGTCAACAAGTCTCGGCGCAACCTGCGATGGAGCAGTGGATCACCCAAGAAAATCGACGGGCCCACAGGACCCGCCGGTACTCGAAACATGTTTGAGCAAGCCGAATCGGACTATGGTCCGACCGGAATCTTGATAATCTTTTTCTGAATCGCGTACTGCACGAGCTGTGCCTTGTTGTGGATATCCAGCTTACGCATCAGATTGAACTTATGAGCCTCAACGGTTTTCACGCTCAGGTTTAGATGTTGCGCGATTTCTTTCACCGACTGACCTTCAGCGAGGAATTTCAAAATTTCCTTCTCGCGTGGTGTCAGCGTCGCGAAGCGCGGTTGCCGGTGTGTCGACTTAATCCGCGAGCGGAAGTCGTCAACCAACTGCGAAAGCATTTTGGGGCTTAAGTAGCTGCCACCGCGATAGACGTCGCGAATAGCGGCCAGCAACTGCGGCGCCGGGGAGTCCTTCAGTACATATCCGCTGCCACCGACTTCCATACACTCGACCAAATAATCTTCGTCGTCGTACATCGTCAGGAACAGAATCTTCGTCTCGGGACGAATTTTCTTAATTTGGCGGGTTGCCTCGAAGCTCGAAAGCCCGGGCATGCCAATATCCATCAGTACGACATCCGGTCGAAGGGTTGGAACTTGCTCGACGGCCCGAGTACCATTCGGGGCCTCGCCCACTACATCAATGTCTGACTCGCCGGCCAGCAGGGTATTGATTCCCTGACGAAACAACGTGTGATCATCCGTCAGCAGAATCCGAATCTTTGCCATCTCATTCTCCTCAACTCAAAAAACACAAAAAATGGTTCAGTTCCACGGGACCCTATCTTCACTTAAGACAGGAATCGCAATGGCAACTTTTGTTCCGTGCCCCAGCGCGGACTCGACACTAATGTCGCCGCCCAACAAGGTTACACGCTCCTTCATACCGGCCAGACCAAACGAATCGCGCTTCTTGTCAGCGTCTTTTAGGTCAAAACCGATCCCGTCGTCCTCTATTTGGACATGCACTCGCCCGTTGCGGCGTGTCAGACGCAATTCGACATTTTGTGCCTTGGAGTGCTTGACCGCATTGGTAAAACACTCCTGCACCAGCCGGTAAGCCATGATTTTGGTGGTTTCCGGTAATTTGTCGACATTGGACATTCGCATCTTGACGCGCCCTGGAAATGTACGACTGAAGTTCTTAACGAACTGCCGAATACCCGCGGTCAAACCCAATTCCGCCAAAACATTCGGACTTAGTGCCGAGATCAACCGCCGCATTTCGACGATCGTAGACTCGGCAACCTCTTGCGTTTCGCTCAGCCGACGGCCCAAGTGTTCGGACCCACCTGGCATATCACGCTGCACCATTTCGAGATACAGGCGGATCACCAGTAGCGACTGCCCCACCTCGTCATGAAGCTCACGGCTGATCCGGCGCCGCTCCTCTTCTTCCACTTTCATCATGTGCTCGCCGAGCGCGCGAATTTGCTCTTCGCGCTTGCGCAGCTCTTCGAGCAGTTGCGCCTTATCAATCGCGAGCGCGCATCGCTCCGCGATCGCTTCGAAAAGTTTCAACTCACGAGGCAGACAGTGATATTCATGCGAGAAGCCGAGCAGCAGGACTCCCGTTACTTTCGAGCGGACCGACAGCGGAACGCCCCACAGACTTTCGAGCGTGCGTCTGATCTTCGGTGTTTCGGTCAGCGAGTCTTGCTTGACGTCGACGACGACCAGAGGCTTTCCGCCCTCAGCAATTTTTCCACCGAGACCGTGCCCAATAGTCGTGCTAAAACAACCCGCAAGCGACTTGGTCATGCCTTTCCAGGCACGCAGCTCAAGCTGCTCGGTTTCGGGCTGTAGAAGCAAAAACACTCCGCCGTGCGCACGGAACGTTCTCATCAACGTCTCGAGCACGCGATGCAAAAGCTCGTCAACGCTAAGAGCCTCAAGCTGATCGCGCAGAACCTCATAAAATGCCCGCGCCTCAAGGTCGCGAACCTCGTAGTAGGCGTTGTTGAGCGTGAGCTTGATTGAGAAATAGAGCCGCTCGACAACGCTGTTCCATTCGGGGTAATCCTTCGGAGCATGCTTCTTGAGGTCGAGCAACAGACCGCGCTCGTAGCTACTGACAGCGGCGAGAACCGTATGTGGAGGTACGTCAAGTTTTGCCAGCCTCTTGCCGTGATAGTCCACCGCCTCAAGAAAATCCTCGACCTGGCCCGCCTGTAGTAGAGGCAGCCAGGCACCCGGATTAAGCATCTTCAGAGCCTTCAGCCGAGGTGTATCCGGAGAGGCTCCAAATATTTTTCCTAGCCGGCGTGACCAACGGGACTCGATTTCCAAAGCCCTTGGACGCACGTTCGCCGCGATCCGCCTGAGCTTTCGCTCGTCGTTCTTGCTTAAGACTAGTACTTACTTGCGTAAGTTATAATAATTATGAGATAAATCGCGAGGGGTGACGGTGGTCTTGGTCCACTGGAAGGGCGTGGCGTCGCGGTTGTAGGCCTGGACAAATTTGTCGATCGCTTCGCGTACCTGCCAGGGCGATGTGAAGCTGGCGCCTTGCAGCGCCCGGCGACTGAGAATGCTGAACCATACCTCGATCTGATTGAGCCAAGAGCTATAAGTTGGCGTGTAGTGAAAATGCACGTTCTTATGGCGTTGCAGCCAGCGGTCATGGCGGGGTTTGTGGGTGTTGAGATTGTCCAAGATGACGTGGATTTCGAAGCCGTCGTAGAGATCCGTCAACTGATTCATGAAGTCGAGAAACTCGCGCCGGCGGCGGCGCTGGTAATGGTCGGCGGTAATCCAACCGGTGGCCACCTCCAGAGCGGCGAACAGCGTTGTTGTGCCATGGCGTTTATAGCCGTGAGAGAAACCGGTCAAAGCCTTGCCGTTGGGCAGCCGCAGCCAACCTTGTGCCCGCTCGAGTGCTTGAATACTAGGTTTCTCATCGACCGCCAACACGACGGCGTTCTCCGGCGGGTCGAGATATAGAGCGACGACATCGGCGGCCTTGCGCGCAAATTCCGGGTCGGTCGAGATACACCAGCTGCGTCGTCGCCGCAGCGAGATGCCCTGCCGCTTGAGTACCCGCCAGACTTGATGATCGCTGACGTCGCCCAGCGCCGCGGCCAGCAGCGTGCCCGTCCAGGTGGCGTGACCTTCCGGCGGGGGCTGATCGAGCATCGTCAAAATGCGCTTGCGGGTGGCCTCGTCGTAACGCGCCGGCTTGCCCGAGCGGGGCCGGTCGACGAGGCCCACCAGCCGCTGCTCGGCAAAGCGCAGGCGCCACTTCGACACCCGCGACGGCGGTGTGTTGAGTTGCTGGGCGATGGCGCTGGTGGCAGCGCCGGCGGCAGCCAACAGCACGATCCGAGCTCGCTCGACCATGCGCCGTTCCGTCTTGTGAGCCTGGACCCAGTGACGCAACGTCTGCTCTTCTTCCGAACTCAACGTGATCGCGGTCGCGGGCCTGGGCATGCCCCAGCTTGTCATACTACGTAGTACTTGTGCAAGTAAGTACTAGGCCCTCTTGGCCCAGTACTGGCGTACGTTCTAGATCACGAAGCATTTACACCGGTGAGTATACACATTTAGCACTAGGTATACAAGGGTTCTCCTTACATTTCAGTGGTTTACCCTAGGTCCTAGTACGTTGTTGCGCGGAGCCTTCCAGCGCGCCCACCCCTAGATACTATCGGAAAAAGTACCATTAGGTCTATAGGCATGACTAATGGGACTTTTTGTGTCAGTCTCCCCGGACATATGACTACAGCATACCCTGTACCTATGGTGAAGAAAGAGGTAAACTTAGATCAGGACGTTAGCTGTCGTCACCATCGTGACGATTGTCATCGACCAGACTTAGCCCCAACACAGTGAGCATAGGGTTTTTCCGTGGCAAAATTGAATCGAAAGCGTCTCAAGCGCGACTTGTTTGTTGAGGAGGTCGGCCATCAGGTCAGCTATATTTCGGAGAACCGAAATATGGTCATCCTCGCCGGGGCGATAGCGCTCGCGGTTATCGTAGGCGGCGGCTCGTTTTGGACCTACCAGCAATCTAAAGCAATTGAGAGCCGAGCCGCTCTGCACAAGGCAGTCGACTTGTTTCACGGATCGGTGAGCTTAGAAAACCGGCCGGGATTTATAACCTACGCGACCTCGTTAGAACGCATTCGCCGGGTACGGGAGGCTATGGAAGGGGTCATCGACGACTATTCGGGAACTGCCCAGGCGGCCGCCGCGGAATACTACCTTGGCCTTTTGGAATCTGAGCAGGATAAGCCTGACGATGCGACCAAGCGGTTTGAAAGTGCGATCAACGGGTCTGACCTGGAATATGCGGCTTTGGCGCGAATGGCGCTGGCCGATATGCTTCATCAAAGCGGCAAAGTCGAAGACGCCCGACAGCACTACGATCAGTTGATCGCAAAGCCAACCCGAGTTGTTCCCAAGAGCCGTGCAAAAATCGCGCTGGCACAGACTTACGCCGTGAGCGATCCGGGCAAGGCCAGAGAAATTCTGACCGAAGTGCAGGCCGAGGCCGGACCCGCTGGAATCTTGGCGGCAACAGCGCTTCAACAGTTGATCGAAGGTAGTTAGCATTAGGCGCCGTTCGATGCGCGCCGATCTCCGGTTTCATCAAGAACACTCCCGCGGTCGGCGCCACGCCGAGCCACCACACCCCTACCGAGAACCGTTTCAACGTGACCGCGACCGCGTTATCCATTCGCGTGCTTTCCGTCGGCTTGAGCACAAGACACAGGTATTCACCTCCCCGCACTCCGACCACTTTCGAAATCGCCTGACCCACACCCTTGAGGTCTCGCAGGTCGCAAGAACGGTGGCTGCAGCACTGGGTCTCAACGAGGACTTGGTGGAATGCCTCGCCCTCGCTCACGATTTGGGCCATCCAGCGTTTGGACATGCAGGTGAGCTAGCGCTCGACCGGGAAATGTGCAAATTTGGGGCAACCTTCGACCACAATCGCCACGCCTTGCGTATCGTGGAGCGTTTCGAGCAACGATACGCCGCGTTTCGAGGGCTGAACCTGACCTTCGAGGTTCGAGAGGGCCTGATCAAACACTCCAGCGAACTCGATCCTGCGGATGAATCGAATGCCGAGTACTCACCGACTCTGCGCCCACTGCTCGAGGCCCAATTGATTGACCCGGCAGACGAAATCGCGTATAACTGCGCCGATCTCGACGACGCCATCGACTCTGGATTCATCTCGGTAGACGAGGCCTGCCGACAGGTCGAGATGTTCGCCGACTTTTTTGCGCGCGGTAGCAGCGAGCACCCGAACGCGACGGCCCGGCAAAAAATCAACGAGGCGATTCGCCGGCTGCTCGACTGGCTGGTCTCGGAACTCATCCACGGAACCAACGATTCGGTGGCAAAGACGGGCGCTAAGACGCCTGACGCGATTCGCAGCCTGGACCAGCGCGTCGCTGTTCTCGGGTCGGCAGGCACGGCAACTTCAAAGCAGCTTCGCGGCCTACTTCGCGAGAAGTTTTATAGTGCGGACGTCGTCGCCAGGGAGTCGCGCGCCGCGGCTGATAAGCTGGCGACACTTTTTCAGTACTTCGTGAGCCATCCTGATGACCTGCCGGGCTCCTATCAGGAACAGTCACTAGGTGAACCGCTCCATCAGGTGGTCTGCGACTATCTCGCTGGTATGACGGACAAGTACCTACTGCAGCGGCACGAGCATTTCGTTCAACGCTAGTCCCGGTTATCGCTCTGAGCGGCAACGTTCAGGATGTGAGACGTTCGGACTAGTACTTATTTGCACAAGTACTACGTAGTATGACAAGCTGGGGCATGCCCAGGCCCGCGACCGCGATCACGTTGAGTTCGGAAGAAGAGCAGACGTTGCGTCACTGGGTCCAGGCTCACAAGACGGAACGGCGCATGGTCGAGCGAGCTCGGATCGTGCTGTTGGCTGCCGCCGGCGCTGCCACCAGCGCCATCGCCCAGCAACTCAACACACCGCCGTCGCGGGTGTCGAAGTGGCGCCTGCGCTTTGCCGAGCAGCGGCTGGTGGGCCTCGTCGACCAGCCCCGCTCGGGCAAGCCGGCGCGTTACGACGAGGCCACCCGCAAGCGCATTTTGACGATGCTCGATCAGCCCCCGCCGGAAGGTCACGCCACCTGGACGGGCACGCTGCTGGCCGCGGCGCTGGGCGACGTCAGCGATCATCAAGTCTGGCGGGTACTCAAGCGGCAGGGCATCTCGCTGCGGCGACGACGCAGCTGGTGTATCTCGACCGACCCGGAATTTGCGCGCAAGGCCGCCGATGTCGTCGCTCTATATCTCGACCCGCCGGAGAACGCCGTCGTGTTGGCGGTCGATGAGAAACCTAGTATTCAAGCACTCGAGCGGGCACAAGGTTGGCTGCGGCTGCCCAACGGCAAGGCTTTGACCGGTTTCTCTCACGGCTATAAACGCCATGGCACAACAACGCTGTTCGCCGCTCTGGAGGTGGCCACCGGTTGGATTACCGCCGACCATTACCAGCGCCGCCGCCGGCGCGAGTTTCTCGACTTCATGAATCAGTTGACGGATCTCTACGACGGCTTCGAAATCCATGTCATCTTGGACAATCTCAACACCCACAAACCCCGCCATGACCGCTGGCTGCAACGCCATAAGAACGTGCATTTTCACTACACGCCGACTTATAGCTCTTGGCTCAATCAGATCGAGATATGGTTCAGCATTCTCAGTCGCCGGGCGCTGCAAGGCGCCAGCTTCACATCGCCCCGCCAGGTACGTGACGCGATCGACAAATTTGTCCAGGCCTACAACCGCGACGCCACGCCGTTCCAGTGGACCAAGACCACCGTCACCCCTCGCGATTTATCTCATAATTATTATAACTTACGCAAGTAAGTACTAGCCCGTATCGCTCACCACGTGGCGAGCGAAAGTGCGTGAGAGGTGCGTCGTTACGAGGCGCGCGACGATTGGCGCGCGGAGGCGTACTCTACAGTCCGTCGAGCACTCGCGATCGAGCGCAACGAAGTAGTGGCGCACCTATCGGGTGCTTTCGCCGTCAGGTGGTGAGAAATGCGGGCTAGGAGTCTGTCCCACAGAAAAAGAGACGAGGGCGGCCGCGGCCGATTGTTTTTTTGCTCTCTGCGTTTGGCCTGCGGCTATAAGGCTTGGTTCGGCGGCCGCTTGTGTGTTTGCCGTCGCGTCAAGTGCCTTGCGGTAGCGGAGTCATCCGCGACATGCGCCTCAAGTTGAGCGCCGCCGTTACTAAGTTCCATTCGCCTTGCACATTCTCCAGCCCCCGCATCGAAAATTCTCGAAATCCCAGCACTCTTTTGACCCATCCAAACGCCGGTTCCACCAGCGCTTTCCTGCGCCAATAACGCCTGCGGCCTCGCTGGTCTTTCAAGCGCTTGCGCATTCGTGCGGTCGCCTCTCCGCCCGCCTTCGCTTGCGCTTCACCACCCTTGTTACTCTCGCGTCCCAAGGCCACATAGCCGCGGATTCCGCGACCTTCTAGTTCTTCAAAATTCCTCTCACCCTTGTAGCCTGCGTCCGCCAATGCTCGCTTTGGCTTGACGCCCGTGTTCGCTTTCACCTCGTCCAACAACTCGATCAGATAGCCATTGTCGGCCGCGTTCGAGCCCAGCGCCGTCGTTACGATCAACTGCTCGCCTTCTTCCACCACCGCTTGCGCGTTGTAACACTGCTCGAACCCCTTGCCCGTCTTCATGATCTTGCTCTCGCGGTCAGTGAAGTTGCGTTGCGCCTTCGGCGGCGGCTCGCCAAACTTCCGCTTAAACTTCGAGCGACCTCCCTGCGGCCGTTTCCCGCCCGCCATCCGCTCGTCGTCGGGACTGCGGGCTTGGGCACTGTCCGCCGCCGCTTGCTCGGCTTCCAGTGCCGCTTTCTCTTTGCGTATCCGTGCCAACCGGCTTGCTCGCCGCTTGAATTCGTCCGGTATCTCGTCGCCGCTCGCCTCGCCGTATTGCTCGTCCTCGGCCGCGTCGATGCGCTCAGCACGCTCCAGCAGTTCCGCGATCTCCGCCACCAATCGCGCCTCGTCTTCTTGCATCCGCTTGTAGCTCATCGCCTTGTGTTTCGACGCGTTTGCCTTCACTTTCGTGCCGTCCAGCGCCACCGTTCCCAGCTTCAGCAGTCCGCTTCGTTTGGCCAGCCGCACGATCTCGATGAACAGCGTTTTGAACTCCTCAAGTTGCTCGC
The DNA here is from genome assembly GCA_965247305.1 of Bryobacterales bacterium. Classification (GTDB taxonomy): domain Bacteria; phylum Acidobacteriota; class Terriglobia; order Bryobacterales; family UBA6623; genus CATQHP01. The sequence goes on from OZ252030.1 coordinate 3,437,358, forward strand.
ATCGAAAGCGGTTGATGGTCCGAAAGTCAGGACGATTGCCCGCCGCGAGCACCCGCAAGGCGACGTCTTCATCGATCTTGCGGGCGATCTTGCGTGAGCTGAAAACGCCTGTCGCATAAGCGTAAACAAGCACCTTGAGCATCATCGCCGGATGGTAGGGGCGATTGCGCCGCCCATCGCCTTCGTAGCGCGTATGGAAGCTGCTCAGGTCGAGTGAGTCGAGCGTGTCGGCGATGAAATACGCCAGATGTTCTTCCGGCAGCCAGTCGCTTGGCGACGGCGGCAACAAGAACGCCTGCTCCGGATTGTAGTCGCGATAACGCGTCCCCATCGCTCTAGTTTCTCGACTTCTACCTCAAACATTCCACCCTTTTATGATTTTTCTGTGGGACAGACTCCTGGCTTCGAACCGGGCGGGCCCACCTGAGGATTCAGGACTTTCGGCCCGCTCGGTGTGGTCGAGCGTCGTCGGTTAGCGGCGCTGGCGATCGTGTTTCTGTTTGGCGATCGCTTTGCTTTGCTTGTTGAGCTTTTGTTGAGCTTGCGCCCTTTCGCGCGGCGTAAAGACACCGCCGTCTTTGCGGTCGCGAGCTGTTTGGCGGTGGATCTTTGCCGCGTTTCGCTGCAGCCGAAGCGTCTCGGCCTTAGTGAGGGATTCGCTCTGGACCCCCTGCCGTATGCGTTTCTGTTGGGCTTTCTGTCGGTTCTTCGCCGACGGACCCTCAGCGAGGACGAAGCCGGCTCCAATAGTTAAAGTGCAAACTGCGATCGTGAAATGACGAAAAATGCTGTTCATGATAATTGTCCTCTCCGTTCGAATCGATGCGAGTGAGCCGCCAGGCTTCGCTCGTTGATACCCGTACAAACTCGAAACCTGGAAAAAAGTTTCGCCAGATTCTGACGATCCCGCCGATTAGCCCGCATTTCTCACCACGTGGCGAGCGAAAGTGCGTGAGAGGTGCGTCACTACGAGGCGCGCGAAGGTTGGCGCGCGGAGGCGTACTTGACAGTCCGTCGAGCACTCGGGATCGAGCGCAACGACGTAGTGGCGCACCTATCGCGTGCTTTCGCCGTCAGGTGGTGAGAAATGCGGGCTAGGCTGATCCTGCACAGCGTATACAAATTGGCGTCTCGGGCTTGACGTTTAACCGAGCTTCGGAAATCGCTTCGTCGCAACGAATGCAGAAGCCGAATTCGCCATCGTCGATGCGCTCCAACGTCCGCCGAACTTGCCCCAGCCGGGCCGCGTTACGGCGCTTAAGTTCGAGCGCCATTTGCTGCGCGAGCATGGCGTCTTGGCGCGTAAGCCGTCCGATCGCGCGGTCTGGGCTGACTGGTGCCGTTTCGTCCCGGTCGGCGGCGAGCGACTTTTCAAGCTCTTCGCGTACCGCGATCAACTGGTCGCGATAGTGCGCGGCACGCTCCTCGGTCATACGGCGCGAGCCCGGTCTAACGCGGTCACAATCGCGTCAACATCGTAGACACAGCCGCCCCAGGTGCCACCGCTTTGGGCCTGCAACGCGGCCCATAGCCGAGTATCGTCGGGCAAGCCCGGGTTCGGCGCGAGATCCGCGCGAGATTCCCGAGCGGCTAGACGGCGCGCACCCTCTGCACGATCGAATGACTCATCGGCGTGTCCCACCAGATCGAGTGACCCGCGCAAATTCACGCGGTCAACCTCGAGCGATACGATGTCGCCGTCAAACAGTTTGCCGACCGGGCCGCCTGCGAGTGCCTCGGGGCCGATGTGACCGATGCATGCGCCCGTCGAAACGCCCGAGAATCGCGCGTCCGTGATAACAGCAACTTGCTTGCCGTATGAAAGGTGTTTAAGTGCCGAGGTGATCTGATAGATTTCTTCCATTCCTGAACCAAGTGGACCGCAACAAATCAGCACCATGACGTCGCCCGGCTGAACCGCCCCGGAGCGAATTGCCTCAATCGCGGCGGACTCGCGGGTGAACACTCGCGCCGGACCACTTTTTCTGTACACGCCATCGTCGTCAACCACGGCTGGGTCGATCGCCGTGCTCTTGACCACCGAGCCCTCGGGAGCAAGATTGCCGCGGCAAAATGTGATCGTACTTGTGAACCCTCGCTTTGCCGCGGAGCCGGGTGTCAGGATGACGTCATCGGGGTCGACACCGTCGCGGTCGACGAGCAACTTTCGAAAGCGCTCCCGACGTTCGGAGTTTTTCCATTGATCAAGGGTCTCGGCCAGAGTGACGCCGGCTGCTGTCGAAACCGAAGTGTCCAGCAGGTCCAGGTCGCACAAGTGAAGCATGACTTCCGGCACTCCGCCGGCTAGGAACGCGCGGATCGTTGGATGCCCGCTCGGCCCGTTCGGAAGAACATCGACCAAGCGGGGCACTTTACAGTTCACTTCGGTCCAGGCGTCGACGTCGGGACGCTCCCGGCCGGCGCAAAAGGCGACGGCGGGCAGGTGCAACAACAGGTTCGTTGAGCCGCCGAATGCCGCATGCACGACCATCGCGTTGCGGACGGCAGCGTCGGTAACGATGTCTTTGATCGTAATGCCGGCGGCCTTTTGCGCGGCGACGGCGGTGGCCGAACGTTTAGCGCAGTCCTTCCAAACGGCTTGCCCAGAGGGAGCCAGCGCCGCATGGGGGAGCGTAAGTCCGAGGGCCTCGGCTACTACTTGCGCGGTCGCGGCGGTTCCAAGAAACTGGCAGCCACCGCCAGGGCTGCCGCAGGCCTTGCAGCCAAGCACCTGGGCGTCTTCGAGACTCAGTTCACCTTGTGAAAAGCGCGCGCCAATCGTTTGGACCTTACCCGCATCTTCGCCATCACTCGCCGGAAGCGTGACGCCCCCTGGGATCAAAATACACGGCAAATCGTGCATCGACGCCAGCGCCATCATCATCGCCGGCATCCCTTTGTCGCAGGTGGCTACGCCGATTACGCCCTTGCGAGTGGGCAGCGATCTTATCAGCCGACGCAGTACTTGAGCCGCGTCGTTACGGTACGGCAGGGAATCCATCATACCCGCTGTACCCTGAGTGCGCCCGTCGCAGGGGTCTGAGCAATATCCAGCGAACGGGATGCCACCGGTTCGGCGGATCTCGAGCGCCGCCTCTTCCATCAACAAGCCGACCTCGAAATGCCCAGTGTGATAGCCGAGCGCGACCGGCGTTCCGTCTTCGGCGCGAATACCGCCCTGCGTACTTAGAATCAGATACTCGTCGCCGCCAAGCTCGGCTGGATTCCAACCCATGCCAGCATCTTGTGTCCAGCCGAAAATGTCGCCACTGGGCCGTGTACGAAGCATCTCGGGAGTAAGTGGAAGGAAGCCCTTCGGTCCCGGTGCCTTGGTCTTTATTTCGTAGATCGATAGATCGTCCGCGTTAAACAAGTCGGCCATATGTTCTCAGTGTCCCGCAGGCCGGTGAACCGCGCCAATTAGATACCATCGTGGGCAGAGGACAGGACAATAATGATAAAGAATTCGACACGCCGAGCGGTACTACAATCAAGCGCGGTGGCAGCGGCGGCATCATTGGGAGCATGCGCCGCCGACCCTGGCGCAAGCACTGAGCCGGCCTGGACAAAGGCCGTCAACGGGCGAATCAAACACTCGGTTTGCTTTTGGTGCTTTAGCGTCCCGGAATGGGCCTGGGATCTCGACAAACTTTGTAGCGAAGCCGTTGCGCTAGGCATGAAGAGCGTTGAACTCCTTAGCCCGGATCAATGGCCAACGGCCAAGCAACACGGGCTCACATGCGCGATCGCGAACAACGGTATGCCCGACCCGCCGTTCATGAAAGGTCTCAACAACCCTCGCTATCAGCAGACCGTCATCGATACGACCAAGAAGACGATCGACGCCTGCGCGGAGGAAGATATTCCCAGCACGATTGCCTTTACCGGCTACAAGTGGAACGATGCTGAAGATCCGTCGAGCGGCGAAATTTCGCGCGAGGACGGGTTCAAGAATACCGTCGCCGGCTTGAAAGAGTTAGCTACCTACGCCGAGGAAAAAGGCGTTACCGTCAATCTCGAAATGCTCAACACGCGCGACGGCAGCCACCCGATGAAGGGTCATCCGGGCTTCCAGGGCGACGATATAGATTACTGCGCGGACATGATTCGCGAGGTCAACTCATCGCGCGTGAAACTGCTCTTCGATGTCTATCACGTGCAAATTATGAACGGCGATGTGATCCGCCGCATTCACGAGATGAAAGACCTCATCGGTCACATTCACACGGCGGGCAATCCTGGCCGAGCCGAGCTGCACTTCAGCTCGGAAATTAACTACCCAGCCGTGATGGAAGCGCTAGTCGAAGTCGGCTACGACGGCTATGTCGGACACGAATTTATCCCGACCCAGACGCCCGAAGAGGGGCTCGCGGCTGCTGTCAAGCTCTGCGACGTATAGTTCGACATGTGGGTGCGACAAGGTACCGCCTCGTTACGTGCCGCCCCCGACTACCGGTCGCCAATATTGTCGCTCTGGGCTTCAATCTCTCACGGACTAGGCTGAGTCGCGGATACAGCAACCGGGGCGCTTGGGGAAATTTTGAAAACAGCGAACTCAATCGAGCGACGCGGGTTGTCGACGGCATGGGAGCAGCGCATCACCCGTACCGCGACCCTTGTTTCCGCCGCCACGTTTGTCGTGCTGGCAGGGTTCTCGGCGCTGCTCATGGACGGGCGTGTTTCAGCGGGGCTGTGGCTTCCTGCCTCGGCTGTGGCCGCGCTACTCACCTACCTCGGCATGACCCGCAAAATTCGGCGGCGCCATCAGATCCTCGCCGAACCGTTCCCTACCGAGTGGGAGGCGATCCTCCAACGTGAGGTGCTGTTCTTCCGCGCGCTCAACCCCGACGAGCAGATGCGCTTTCGCCGTGAGTTGCAGGTCTTCATCGGTGAAAAGCAGATCACCGGAATTCGCTTCAAGATGGATGCGACAACCCGTGTTCTAACCGCCGCGAGCGCAATCATCCCAATCTTCGGCTTCCCCGAATGGGAGTGGGATCAAATCAACGAGGTGCTGGTCTACCCCGATCGCTTCGACGGAGAGTACGCGTTCGAAGACGCCGATCAGCGCCAGACGTTGGGCATGGTCGGAACCGGCGCGCTCAACCGACTCATGATCCTGTCGCAGCCCGACCTTGTTGGCGGCTTTCGCAATGCCGGTGATAAGCGCAATGTCGGCGTCCACGAGTTCGCCCATTTGGTCGACAAGAGCGACGGAAAAATTGACGGCTTGCCAGGGGTCGGCCTTGAGCAAGCCGCGATTGGCCCCTGGATCGACTTAGTCCGCCGCAAGATGGGCGAGATCGAGCGCGGCGATTCCGACATCAATCCGTACGGACTAACAAACGAGGCGGAGTTTTTCGCCGTCGCCTCGGAATACTTCTTCGAGCGTCCGGGCATCATGCGGCGCAAACATCCCGAACTCTACGCGATGCTGTCAAAGGTATTCAATCAGGATTTCACCCAACGGGCGGCAGCTTTGGCGCGCGAAAGGAAAAAAGGTAGACCGAGCTTTGGACGCAACTCGCCTTGCCCCTGCGGAAGCGGCTTGAAGTATAAGAAGTGCTGTCTGAGAGGCGCGCAACCATCGTGACGGCGTGCGCCCGCATATCTAGCCCAATGCGGGAAGATAAAGAGTGATGCGAGCTATCGTTACCGGCGCAAGTGGTTTCATAGGAATGCAACTCTGCGCCGCGCTTGATCGACCCAAGATCTTCACAAGAAATATCAGCAGACTCCCGGCCGAGTTGTCGACGCTCGAAGCTTACGAATGGGACTCGATGGCCGGACCCGCTCCGGCCGCGGCTTTTGAAGACATCGACGTGGTATTTCATCTAGCGGGTGAGCCCGTTGCCGAGGGACGCTGGAACGCCAAGAAGAAAGCCGCCATTCGAGAAAGCCGCTCGCTGGGCACGCGCAATCTCGTCGCTGGAATGTCTGCCCTTGCGAGCAAGCCGAAAGTCTTGGTCTCTGCCTCAGCGGTCGGCTTCTACGGCTCGCGTGGAGACGAGATCCTAACCGAGCAATCGAGCGCCGCGCAAGACTTTCTAGGCGATGTCTGTCGCGAGTGGGAGGCCGCCGCCGCAACAGCCGAGGAGCACGGCATTCGAACGGCATTTATCCGAATTGGCTTGGCGCTAGGAAAGTCAGGAGGAGCCCTCGGGCGGATGCTCCCCATATTCAAAATGGGCGCTGGCGGACGCCTAGCGAGCGGCAGCCAATGGATGCCGTGGATTCACGTGAATGATCTGGTACGAATGTTTATATACGCCGCTGAAAACGAGCAAGTGCGCGGCCCGCTAAACGGCGCGGCGCCGAACCCCGTGACAAATAGAGAATTCACTAGGGTACTGGCAAAGGCGGTTCATCGTCCCGCAATCTTCCCCGCGCCGGCGTTCGCGCTTAGGCTAGGAATCGGCGAGTTCGCCGAAGTATTACTGGGTTCGCAGCGAGTGATGCCCGAGGCGGCGCTAAACGCGGGGTTTGAGTTCCAGTACAGCGACTTGTCAGATGCCCTCGCGGAAATCACCGGGTAGGCAGTCATCCACAGAGATACTGTGATGACGCCGGGCGGGCGCGCCGAGCTGCAGAGCCAAGAATCCGAGGCGAGGACGGAAGTCCTCGCTTTCTTACATCCGAAGTGGCGGTCACCGATGTCTTACCGATCTCATTGGCTGTCACTGATAGTCGCTGAGTTGGCTTTGTTTTATATCGGCGTGAAAGTTGAACTGTCAGTGTATAACTTGTTTAATCCACGATGAATAGGTTGTCCATGTCGTGTTCGACGATTGGGTTTGTTTCGATATTTTTTTGTGCCTCTTTTGAACGTGATTGGATGCGCTCGAGTTGCTTGAAGGTTTGTTCGTAGCGGCGGGAGAGCCGGTTTTCGTAGAGCGGGAGTTTGGAGAGCGTGTTGCCTTGGCTAGCGTCGATGGTGACGGTTTTATCGAGTTCAAAGGGATCGCCGTAGCGAGCTTGCCGGTCGAGTTTGGTATTGACACGGGCGTCAAAGATCGACGTTTCAAAGCGGAGGGCGCGGCGCATGCGGTATTGGGTGGCGGCGAGTTGGAAGACCAGGTCGCTCTCGATGGGGTCTTGCGGGTTGAAACGCCGCTCGTAGGCTTCGACTAGCGCGTCTAGATTGTGGGGTTTTTCGCCGGGGAGGAGAGTTTCGCGCTCGTAGGCTTTGTTTTTGCGGGCGTTTTGGCCGACTCGGTCTTTGCCATTTTCGGTGCGCGGACCAGTGCTTTTTTGGGAGTTGCGGCGGTTGGCCTCGATTTGTTTTTGGGTCGCCATGACGAGATTCCTTTGGTTTGATTTCAGGCTAGCAGCGGTGTCAAGGGGTTAGGCCAAAAAGGAGGCAAGTTCCTCGGACGCCCGGCCAAGACGAATCAGTGGCGGACCGTATTCGGACGGCGACGCAGCCCGGAAGGGCGTTTGGCGACGAAAATTCTCGGCAACATGGAGACCGACTCGGTCTTGCAGCGGGCGGGGGGCGCACTCATTGGCGGGGAGGCCGGGCACTCCGAGAGACGACTGGAGTGAGCTAACGCGCTGATCTAGCCGACGTTGTTGTAATTGTAAAGGGCTCCGTCCCCTCGGGGGCCCGCGGGGGCCCGGCCGGGCTGCGGCCGAAGGGTCGCGATTCGGGAGAGGCGTCTCCTGAGCCGAGCATCACGAAGACGGGCAATCGGATTAAGGTCTAAGCCCGTGGCTTAACTACAGCAATAGAGTATTTTCAAGGATAATGTAGATAGCTCTTGTAGATTCTCTGCTTCTTCGCAGAAGCCATGGCCAAAGCATATTCGGATGATCTGCGCCGCAAGTTCATCGAGGCGTATCAGCAGGGAGAAGGGAGCCTTGCGTTGCTGGCGGAGCGGTTTCACGTCAGCGTGGGCTGGACAAGGAAAGTGTGGGCGGCGTTCAGCCGCACGGGCACTTGGGAACGTCCACCGTCGGGTCCGCGCGGGCCGCGCAGCAAGTTCACGGCGGAAGTCCGCAGCCGGCTGGGCGAGTGGATCGACGAGCAGCCCGACCTCACGTTGCACGAATTGCAGTCGCGGCTGCGCGCAGAGTTAGAGCTGAAGGCGAGCATCGGACGGCTGTGGATGGTGTTGCGCGAGATGGGGCTGGGGTTAAAAAAAGTCGCTCTACGCCGCCGAGCAAGACAGCGACAGCCACAGCGAACGGCGTTCGTCGTGGAGTGAGCAAGTCAGCCGAGTTGATCCGGAAAAGCTGATATTCTTGGACGAAAGCGGCATCGCCACCAAAATGAATCGACGCTACGGACGCGCGCGGCGGGGGCGTCGCGTGCGCGAGGGAGTGCCGGCGGGGCATTGGCAAACGTTGAGCGTGTTGGGGGCGATTCGCCGTTCGGGATGGGTCGCGGCGATGAGCATCGAAGCAGCGACGGACGGCGAGATCTTCCTCGCCTATCTGGAGCGGGTGCTGGGTCCGCAACTCCAACCCGGTGACGTCGTGGTGATGGACAATCTGTCGGCGCACAAGGTCGCCGGGGTACGCGAGGCGATCGAGGCGCGCGGCGCCGAGTTGCTCTATTTGCCGCCCTACTCGCCCGACTTCAACCCCATCGAACAGTGCTGGGCGCAGGTCAAGCAAAGCTTGCGAGCCGCCAAAGTTCGCTCGCTTCCCAAGCTTGAACAATGCCTAGCCGATGCCCTCGCTACCGTCACTCCGCACAACACGCAAGCCTGCTTCCGCCACTGCGGCTACGGCCTATGAATTCTATGAAAATGCTCTAGTACATTCAGCCCTGCGGTGGTAGTTGTTCGAGCCCACTTCGAATCACGCTCTTGCTCTATCGCCTTGCAAGATTTGGCGCGATTAACATTAGAGGCGATATCGGCCTCTGGACGAAACTCTTAGGGTCCAACTTTTAGGTTCAATACTTCTCCAGAGCACTCGCGGCGCTATTTTGCCTATCCCAAAACAGTTCGGCGACCAAGCTCAGGACAGGGTTATTGATTTGAACGCCGGCATATACCCATGCACTGCACTCTTACCAAAAGGAGACAGGACGCCAGCGCGCCCCGAGCGTTCTGGCGATTCTTGCGGGTATGCCTTTGGATCATACAGACAACACTTGTAGTCACCGCGCAGACCCCGGGCTCCGATGCTGCCGGGGATTTGCAGGCCAAGATGTCAAGCGGAGACGACGGGCGGGTTGCGGAAACCGAGGAAGCCAATCAGGGAGAGCAACCGCCTGAGCAGGAAGGTGGCGTTCAGTGGTGGAAGTCGGTGGGCGAGAATGTTCGCCTCAGCGCCGATGTCATTTCACGGGTAGAAAGCAATCCGGGGGTACGGGCGTTCTCGTCCCTCAATGCCGTTGGATTGGACTTCCACTCTGTGGCCACAAGCAAATCCGGGAACATCGGCACCCTTGTTCTCCAGCCGTACCTAGTGCGTCGCGATCTCGCGCGACCGATCATGGCTCACCTGGAAGGTCCTAATGACTGGGAGGTGGAGCTACATGACTTTTATTTCAACCTAACTCGGTGGGGCACGGGTCGCACAAATATCAAACTTGGGCACTTCGACGTACCTTTCGGCCTGGAACCGCTGACGGACACGCATTTCAAGATCTATCAACTCATGCCCATGGAGAACCTTGGGATGAAAAAGGATTGGGGAGTGTCACTAAACGGGGTTTTTCCCAACTTGGATTACGAAGTTGCGCTGACTCGGGGCTCGGGTTTTCAATTCGACGCCCGGGAGGACAACTACGCCGTCTCGGGACGAATCGGTACTCCCTCAGACCGCAATTGGATCCTGGGAATCGCCGCGTTTCAGGGACGCGTTCTCAACCAGCGCCGTAACGTTATAGTTCCGAGGAAGAGAATTGGTGTGGACGCGACGTGGATCATGAGCCAGTTCACCCTCAAAGGTGAGGCATCCTTTGGGAAAGACTTTGATCGCACCGTTTTCCACAACCTTGTCGAACTGGACTGGGCGAGCGTGGAAGAAACGCTGAGTGCCTACATCCAGATGATCTACCTTCGCAGACAGATGCCGTTTGGCTGGGTGAACAAAGTGGCTCCTAGAGTCGGAGTGAACTGGGTGGTGGGCCGACACTGGTCCTTGGAGGGTCAATACGGTCCGGAAATGGTCATGATGATGACCCGGCCGGAGGATTGGGAATTCAGGGTTCAACTCCGCTATTACCGCTGAGCATGAAGGAGAGGTGAAAGGTGATGTCCCCGGTTTTACGAATCGCTCTGGTGGGCACAGTTCTTCTCATAGCCCCACTGCCAACAAAAGGGGCCAACTGTGCCCTTCGAAATCCTGACCGGCAGATTTACGAGATCTTTCCGGAAGCCACGAGCTACCGTTCAGTCCTCGGCAATGTTGACTCCACGTTGAGGAGCGAGATCGAAGAGGGAGTCGGCGGACCGATTTCCTTCAACGATTTGGGCAAACACACGCTGTACGTTGTCTTAAGGCGAGCTAAGCCCATCGGCTTCATTCATGCGCGTTCGGAAATTGGTCGACGGGGTTCTTTGGAACTGGTTTGGGCACTCGATCTGGACCTCACTGTGAAAGACTTTCGGGTCCAACGCTCTCGGGAGAAGTCCACAGAGATCATCAAAGCGAGTAACTTCCGCGCACGACTAGTAGGCCGGGACTACCAAGGGTTGCGACAGTTTCTCACTGCCGGAACCCGGGCGGCCGACTTGGAAGCGTTGCAGGTCCCCCAAGAAGCCGGCAGTATCGCCCAAACCGTGGTCCATTCCGGGGTTAAGACCTTGGTGATTACGGCCCTTGTCTTCGAAAACGCCGTCTCACGCGCTGGTACACGATCCGTTCGATAGCGAAACCGAGTGAAGCTATGCACGTCAAAAGCCACCATCTGCCAATGCTGATTCTGGCCCTCGTAGGCGCAGTCGGCTCGTCGCTTACGGTAGAGCCACCTTGGGATGTCACACGCACCTCCCAATGCTCCGGTCGAGCGTCGCAGGAGTTCGGGCAGGCTCAGTCTCTCGTGGTGGATAGCTGTGAATGGCTCTCGGTGAATGGAGGTCGAAGCGGCGATCGCGGATAGCTCGACCCCCCGAAAGGATGCGGCTTTCCAGCAGTTCGGTGCCGAGAACAGCTCGTGCGAGTTAAGAATCACATCTCACTGCTGCTGGCTGTCGTTATCACGGGTGGTTTAGGTCTGTTTCTCACGGCAGGTATTTCCTTTTGGCAGATCAGGAGCGTGTCAGAAAGCTCGGGGCTGGCGTCCAAAGATTTCCGATTGGTGGAAACCTTTGTTGCTGACAGCTACGAGTGGCTTTCCGCAATGGACCTCCTCAGCAGCGAATCTTCGGGGGTTTTTCTCATTGCTGAACGTCTCACTAAGCGTTGTATCGAGGATATCTCTCGTCTGAAAACCTCCCACATTTTCTCCCCCAGCAGACTCATCGAGGAGATCGACAAGACCTTCGCTGATCTGACAGTAGCTGGTGGGGAAGCTGCTGTTTCTGAACCATTGACAGACTCCAAACATAAGACGCTCGAAAGGTTTGACGCTCTGGCCGAAACCTTTGTCGAACTCCTTGAAGATCTCGAAGCCACCGCTCGTGCTGCCGCGAATAGACAGGAGGCCGCACTGGAAACGCGCTGGAGTCGCACCCTATGGATGATCTCTGTGATAACGATCCTTTACGTTGTCGTCGTCATCCTGGTTTATCGGTGGACAGCGCGCCAGCTTGTCAAGCCACTCCAAGCCTTAGCAGGCGCAGCAGAGCGATCCGTGACTCAGGATCAACCCTTTGATTTGGAGGAGGCGGGTCCGTCAGAGGTGCGTGCATTGACCCGCAGTGTCGCGTCGTCGGTAGCGGCTCTCCACGCGAGGATCGAGCAGCTCATCGAAAGCAGGAACGTGCAAATAGGTCAGAAGAAGGAGTTAGAGGAAGCGAATCGGCTTAAGAGTCAATTCCTGGCCAATATGAGCCACGAGGTCCGGACGCCGTTGAGCATCATCTGCGGGATGACGGAATTAGCACAAAACGTCGCGTCGAATGCCGAGCAGAAGAAGCACCTCGGAATGGTGCAGAAGGCAGGCGACAATCTTCTCGCGATTGTCAACGACATATTGGACTTGTCAAAAATTGAGGCCGGAACGGTGGAGTTGCGGACCGGTGAGTTCGACGTACACGACACGCTGGCCGAGACGGTGAAGGTGTTGGGTCTAAAGGCTAGTCAGAAAGGTGTGAACCTGTCGTTGGATGTTGGACGCGACCTGCCGGAAAGGGTGATTGGAGACGAGGGTCGTCTACGGCAAGTGCTTCTCAACTTGGTCGGCAATGCGATCAAGTTCACCGACGACGGCCGCGTGCTGGTACGCGCCGAACTCGAAGACAGCGAGGAGAACAGCATCCATTTTGTTGTCACAGACACAGGTGTGGGTATTCCCGCCGCCATGCAAGACGTTATCTTCGAGCCCTTCCGACAGGCTGACGGATCTGCGACGCGACGCTTTGGCGGCACGGGTCTCGGGTTGACTATCTCACGGGAGTTGGTGGAGGTTATGGGGGGGCGCATTTGGTTGCAAAGTGAAGCTGGGAAGGGGAGCGTCTTCCACTTTACGGCTCGCTTCGCTAAGCCAAAGCCGCCCGCCACCATAGAAAAGTTTCGTTCAACTCCGATTCTGGGAAGTTAACACGGCAGTTGATACTCCATTCACGGATCGCTCGGAAGCGATCCAGTTGGCCGTATTAACGCCTTAACCGTACAAGCGCGCGCGTCAGTCCTGGAGGCGCATGCTGTAGGGATGAGCGCCAATCCATCTCACGTCACTAGCGAAGGCCGCGAATAGGGCCTGCAAAGTGCTCAAGACACGAGGTTTCCACGAGGCTCAGTGACAGTTGGGGCAAGCGGGACAGGGGTAGATCGTCGTAACTGGCATGCACCCCTAAGCTGAGACAGCTTAAAAATGGGACAGTTGCCGTTCGCTGAAAAAGTATAGCCTTTTCGGCGAACGTGCCGCACACTTGAAAACGGCCGGGAAAGCGGAGGCGGGCAATGCTGGAGAGCAACCCGCCAAGCAATACCCGGCTGGAAACTCAGCGAGACGATGAGCGCTCGGGGCGGGACATTCTCCCGTCCCGAGTGCGACCACTGTCTCGATAGATTTCCTCATGCCTCAGAAAACTCAAACTGCGGGTTTCTGAGCTCTTCGCTCGCTGGCAACAACTGCTCGAACTCCTGCGGAGGCCGATAGCCCAACGCCGAATGCAGGCGCTTTTGGTTGTACACCGCGTCGATAAACTCCTCGATCGAAGCTCTCGCCTCGTCCATCGATTGATACGTCTGTAGGTTCACCTCCTCGCTTTTGAGCGTCTTCATAAAACTTTCCATGCGCGCCTTGTCGTACGGGTTTCCTCGCCGGCTCATCGAGATCAACGCGCCGTTTTCTTCCAGCAGACTGACATAAGCCCGCGAGGTATATTGCGTGCCTTGATCGGAATGATGCACCAGCCCCGGCTTCGGACAGCGAAACTCGATCGCTTTGCGCAGCGCGTTCACTGCCAATATGGCCTCGAGGGAAGGCCCCAATTCCCAGCCCACCACGCGCCGGGAATACGAGTCCATCACGACCGCCAAGTAGACGAACGAACGGCGCATGCGCACGTAGCTGATGGCGGCCTGCCAGAGCTGATCGAGACCGTCGATCTGCAGGTTTTTGGCCCAGTTTGGGTAGATCGCGCGGTGCTGATCCGAGTCCGTCGTCAATACGTAGCGGCGCTTGCGTATCGCCAGCAGATTGTCGTTGCGCATCAGCCGCAAGACCTTCTTGTGGTTCACCGTAAAGCCCTGCCTACGCAGTTCGGCGGTCACTCGACGATAGCCGTAGCGGCGATTTGCGAGCGTAATGCGTTGCATACGGTCACGCACTTCCAGGTTGGATTCGACAGGCTTGTCTCGCTCTAATTGCCGGTAATATCCGGCTCGGCTGACTTCTCCGAGTGCACAGGCGCGCTCGACGCTGAGTCGGCCTTCAACGCGAATTTCGTCGATGACGCTGTAGAGCCGCTCGCGTTGCGAGCGACTTGGTTCGGCATCGCCGGTTTTAAGGCGTTGAAGGCTCGTTCGAAAAAATCCAATTCCGCCGCTTGTTGACCGACTAGGCGTTCGAGTTCGGCAATGCGATCGGCGCTCGGATCGCTATCCAATTGCACAACCTCTTGTCCGGGACACGGCCGCCCTTGACGCCGCTCAAGACCGCTGCGTCCCTCGGCGCGGTAGGTGTCGCGCCAGCGATACAACACGCTGCGCCGCACGTCCAACTCACCGCTCAATTTGACGACGTTCTCACCGCGAAGCATGCGGCTTACCGCCAATTCCTTGAACTCAACTTCATACGAGCGCTGCTTCCTCGCAACCCTATCTTTTCTCTCTCTCATCGGGGACTCCTTTTCCATTCACTGAAAATTGTCCCACTTTCATCTGTCTCGCTTTTGGGGTGCACTCCAAACAGTCTGATCTATCAGCATGTTCCAGCGATCCCGATGTTCGCTAATTGAGTCACTGCCGAACGTCCCCACCGGCAACTATTATGGCCGTACCGGGGTTTTGAAATAAAGTTCGCCAATCAATTCAACAACTTACGCCGGCATCCACCCAAAAACCGTACCACCGAGCCTTACAATGGAACTGCGAGGGATCGGCGCGTCTCGGGGAGAAACGGAATTTGGCCAAAACCCTGCCAAATCCGGCCATAGAGCGGCAGCGAGGAGCCGTCCGATAAAACCTTGGGTGTAGACTGAGAATCTAAGTTGTAGAAAGGAGGGGGCGTACTGGATTCGACGGGATTGTAATCAACGTTGAGAGGCATGCCGGGTTCCGAGCACCCGTTAAACGATCGGAAAAATGATAACTGCCAACAACAATCAGCAGTTTGCTTACGCAGCCTAATTAGGCCTGCGCGTCGCTGCTATCGGGCTCGCACGATAGTAACCGGCGTCACTTTGCGAGATAGGTTTCGGAGCTTCTGCTCGTAGCTCCGGGTCGAGATTAATCGGGCTGGACCGCGTCAGGCTTGTTCATTCCCATGGGGCGGTCGAGACAAACGAATGAACTAAGCATGTAGTCTCTTTCCGGTGATCTTTTTCGGACGCGGGTTCGACTCCCGCCGCCTCCACCAATTATTTTGAGCCCGTGCGCGGCAGATTCACATTTCTGTGGCCGGTAGTGCTCACTCTGAGCTCGATTGCCGGATTGGGCAATGACATCCACGCTGATCGACGTGAAGCTATGGTCGAACAACAAATCGCAGCTCGCGGCATCAAACACCCGGGCGTCCTGCAAGCGATGGCTGACATCGAACGGCACCTCTTCGTGCCCGACAGGTACGTCGACGTAGCCTACGGCGACCACGCCCTGCCGATCGACATGGGACAGACGATTTCGCAGCCCTACATCGTCGCCCATATGACTGAGCGGCTCGAGCCGGAATCGCATCACAAGGTGCTCGAAATTGGGACCGGCTCCGGTTACCAGGCCGCTGTGCTGGCGGAACTGGTCGACCACGTTTATTCGATCGAAGTCCACGAAGAACTCGCTCTACAGGCTGAAACGCGGGTCAGGGATCTAGGATACGGAAACATTACCATTCGAACCGCTGACGGCTACGAGGGTTGGCCGCGAGCCGCCCCGTTTGACCGCATTATCGTCACCGCCGCTCCACCCGAGTTGCCGGAAGCGCTCGTGGAGCAACTCAAACCCGGCGGTATCCTCATAGCGCCGGTAGGGCCGCGGGACGGCGACCAATATCTCGTAATTGTGACCAAGGATGCGCAAGGGGGCGTCCGGCGCGAATCGACTACGCCGGTACGGTTTGTCCCGATGGTGCCGAAAGATTCCCGCAACTGAACAGCCCGGTGGCTCGGTGTCTCTCGCTGTCGGAATGCTCGACGGCGACATTGGCGCGTACGGCTCGACGACCATCGCGACTCCAAATATCGACGCACTCGCGACAAGCGGCGCTCGCTGCACGGGCGGATATATATCGGCCGGCGCGCGGACGCTGGTTGCGGTAGCGTCAAGCTTTGTGAAGAGAAAAGCGTCGTTGTACAATCGCACGAGATGACTCGAAGAAACTTTGGCGGCGCGGCGCCCGCAGTTGCGGCCTACGGACGACTCAAGATCGAATACCTCGAGATCTGGCGACTCGAAGGGGCCTTCGCGGGGCAAGTCGGCTCGAACCGTCAACACCAAGTTCGCCCCGAATCGATCAACGACCGCGCGTGACAGCTCCAACGTTTGGCGGGCGTATGACTACTACCCTCCAACGCATGTTCGCGATTGTGGCTTTGTGCCAGCCGTGCGTTGGGCAGGTTTGGGAAACCGTGGCCGTCGCATCCGAGCCGACCGCCAGGCACGAAGCGGCGATGGTCGCGTTCGACGGCTAGGGTTACTTGATGGGCGGCCGAGGCGTGAAACCGGTCGAGGAATTCGATCCGGCGGCAAAGACGTGGCGGAAGTTGGAGCCGACGCCGCTCGAGATCCACCACTTTCAACCAGTCGTTTACCGCGACCGAGTCTACGTGATGACGGCGATGACTGGAGCGTATCCCAAGGAAACGCCGCTCGAGACCATCTACATCTACGACCCGAATCGCGACTCTTGGCAGAAGGGCCCCGAGGGCCCCGAGAGCCGCAGGCGCGGGGGCGCCGGGACGGTCGCCTACAACGGCAAGGTCTACCTCGTCGGCGGAATCATCGACGGGCATACCAGCGGCACCGTGGCTTGGTTTGACGAATTCGATCCGACGACCGGCAAGTGGACGCAACTACCCGATGCGCCTCGCATTCGAGGCCACTTCTCTGCGATTGTGAGCGGCGATCGTCTGTACTACCTCGGTGGACGCAACACAAGCTATCACGAGCCCGAGAAGTTCAGTGCATTCTTCGGTGTGGTGATCAGCGAAGTCGACGTCTACGACTTCTCAACCGGCCTCTGGTCGACGCTACCAAACACGCTGCCTACTCCCACTGCCGCGGGGGGGATTGGTCGAGCTGGATGGGCACATCTACTATATTGGCGGCGAATCCGTCCAGAGGCCCGCTCACGCGGAAACCCAGCACCTCGATCCCGTAACTGGCGAATGGGAACTGTTGACGCCTATGAAACAGGGACGCCATGGAGGCGGCGCATGGCATGCACCCCTAAGCTGAGACAGCTTAAAAATGGGACAGTTGCCGTTCGCTGAAAAAGTATAGCCTTTTCGGCGAACGTGCCGCACACTTGAAAACGGCCGGGAAAGCGGAGGCGGGCAATGCTGGAGAGCAACCCGCCAAGCAATACCCGGCTGGAAACTCAGCGAGACGATGAGCGCTCGGGGCGGGACATTCTCCCGTCCCGAGTGCGACCACTGTCTCGATAGATTTCCTCATGCCTCAGAAAACTCAAACTGCGGATTTCTGAGCTCTTCGCTCGACGGCAACAACTGCTCGAACTCCTGCGGAGGCCGATATCCCAACGCCGAATGCAGGCGCTTTTGGTTGTACACCGCGTCGATAAACTCCTCGATCGAAGCGCGCGCTTCGTCCATCGATTGATACGTCTGTAGGTTCACCTCCTCGCTTTTGAGCGTCTTCATAAAACTTTCCATGCGCGCATTGTCGTACGGGTTTCCTCGCCGGCTCATCGAGATCAACGCGCCGTTTTCTTCCAGCAGACTGACATAAGCCCGCGAGGTATATTGCGTGCCTTGATCGGAATGATGCACCAGCCCCGGCTTCGGACAGCGAAACTCGATCGCTTTGCGCAGCGCGTTCACTGCCAATATGGCCTCGAGGGAAGGCCCCAATTCCCAGCCCACCACGCGCCGGGAATACGAGTCCATCACGACCGCCAAGTAGACGAACGAACGGCGCATGCGCACGTAGCTGATGGCGGCCTGCCAGAGCTGATCGAGACCGTCGATCTGCAGGTTTTTGGCCCAGTTTGGGTAGATCGCGCGGTGCTGATCCGAGTCCGTCGTCAATACGTAGCGGCGCTTGCGTATCGCCAGCAGATTGTCGTTGCGCATCAGCCGCAAGACCTTCTTGTGGTTCACCGTAAAGCCCTGCCTACGCAGTTCGGCGGTCACTCGACGATAGCCGTAGCGGCGATTTGCGAGCGTAATGCGTTGCATACGATCCCGGAGTTCGATGTTCGCTTCGGCGGGTTTGTCTCGCTCTAATTGCCGGTAATATCCCGCTCGACTGACTGCGGCGAGTTCGCAGCCTCGCTCGATGCTGAGTCGGCCTTCGACGCGGGTTTCGTCGATGACGCTGTAGAGCCGCTCGCGTTGCGAGCGACTTGGTTCGGCATCGCCGGTTTTAAGGCGTTGAAGGCTCGTTCGAAAAAATCCAATTCCGCCGCTTGTTGACCGACTAGGCGTTCGAGTTCGGCAATGCGATCGGCGCTCGGATCGCTATCCAATTGCACAACCTCTTGTCCGGGACGCGGCCGCCCTTGACGCCGCTCAAGACCGCTGCGTCCCTCGGCGCGGTAGGTGTCGCGCCAGCGATACAACACGCTGCGCCGCACGTCCAACTCACCGCTCAATTTGACGACGTTCTCACCGCGAAGCATGCGGCTTACCGCCAATTCCTTGAACTCAACTTCATACGAGCGCTGCTTCCTCGCAACCCTATCTTTTCTCTCTCTCATCGGGGACTCCTTTTCCATTCACTGAAAATTGTCCCACTTTCATCTGTCTCAGTTTTGGGGTTCACTCCACTCTTCGTTCGGACCGGGCGCTAGCCCGCATTTCTCACCACGTGGCGAGCGAAAGTGCGTGAGAGGTGCGTCAATACGAGGCGGGCGACAGTTGGCGCGCGGAGGCGTACTTGACAGTCCGTCGAGCACGACGACCGAGCGCAACGAAGTAGTGGTGCGGCCATCGCGTGCTTTCGCCGTCAGGTGGTGAGAAATGCGGGCTAGGAGTCTGTCCCGCAGAAAAAGAGACGAGGGCGGCCGCGGGCGGGGCGGTTCGTTTTTTTTGGTTCTTGCTCTGCGCGTTTGGACGGCGGCTGAAAGGCTTGGTTCGGCGTGCGCCTGGCTGCTTACGGTCGCGTCAGGTGCCTTGCGGCAGCGGAGTCATCCGCGACATGCGCCGCAAGTTGAGCGTCGCCGTTACTAAGTTCCATTCGCCTGGCGCCTTCTCCAGCCCTCGCATCGAAAATTCTCGAAATCCTAGCACTCGCTTGACGCATCCAAACACCGGTTCCACCAGCGCTTTCCCGCGCCGATATCGCTTGCGGCCTCGCTGGTCTTTCAAGCGCTTGCGCATTCGCGCGGTCGCCTCTCCGCTCGTCGTCGGGACTACGGTCCTGGGCAGTGTCCGCCGCCGCTCGCCTCGCCGTATTGTTCGTCCTCGGCCGCGTCGATGCGCTCGGCACGTTCCAGCAATTCGGCGATCTCGGCCACCAAGCGCGCCTCGTCCTCTTGCATCCGCTGGTAGCTCATCGCCTTTTGTTTCGACGCGTTCGCTTTCACTTTCGTGCCGTCCAGCGCCACCGTTCCCAGCTTCAGCAGTCTGCTTCGTTTGGCCAGCCGCACGATCTCGATGAACAGTTTCTTGAACTCCTCAAGTTGCTCGCATCGAAAGCGGTTGATGGTCCGAAAGTCAGGACGATTGCCGGCCGCGAGCACCCGCAAGGCGACGTCTTCATTGATCTTGCGGGCGATCTTGCGGGAGCTGAAGACGCCTGTCGCATCGGCGTAAACAAGCACCTTGAGCATCATCGCAGGATGGTAGGGGCGATTGAGCCGCCCATCGCCTTCGTAGCGCGTATGGAAGCTGCTCAGGTCCAGTGAGTCGAGCGTGTCCGCGATGAAATACGGCGGATGTTCTTCCGGTAGCCAGTCGCTCGGCGACGGCGGCAGCAAGAACGCTTCCTCCGGATTGTAGTCGCGATAACGCATCCCCATCGCTCTAGTTTCTCGCCTTATACCTCAAACATTCCACCCTTTTTATGATTTTTCTGCGGGACAGACTCCTAGGCTGGCGAAAGCCGCAAACGCGCCAAAGAAGGCAAAGCTGAAAGCGTAACCAGCCAGCGCCATCCAGGGCGCACCCGCGGCGACGGCGCTCAGCGCAAGCACGCTAAGGGCAGGGAAGGCCTGCACGATGGCACAATCTCGCAGCACGACCGGGTCGTCGTAGCCTGTTTT
Organism: Bryobacterales bacterium; assembly: GCA_965247305.1. GTDB lineage: Bacteria > Acidobacteriota > Terriglobia > Bryobacterales > UBA6623 > CATQHP01. The sequence goes on from OZ252030.1 coordinate 3,457,525, forward strand.
CCGCAACGAGAGAGCCAACCCAATCAAGCCGGCGCCGCCCGTTATCACGATTCCCGCGTACGGCAATATGCGCTCAAATTGTGACGCCTTTTCATAGCTCAGCAACGGCGTAAAGCCCTCGGGGTCATAAACGTAAAAAGGCATCGTGATAGTCAACAACACTGAAATGGTTACGCCGCAACACTGCAACGCTCGGCTCAACCCAATGCGTCGAACCAACGCCGAAAATATCAGCGGCAGAACCAAGAGATAATTCGCGCGTGCCGAAAGCCCCAACCCTAATAGCGCCGATGCCGCAAGAACTCTTGATTTGCCGCCGGATTGCTCCCGCGAAGCGTTTGTCAACACGAGTAACGTGAAGAGCAGGACATAGATCGCGTTTGAAATTTTATCGCTACCCGAGGCGACTTGCTGCCAGACGGCCGGCGACAGAGCCAAAAAGGCCCAAACGAATAACAGAGCCCAGCGTAGATCTTTCAAATAGATTGTTGCCGCCATGAAGGCGGCAGCCAGCCAGAAGATATTTTGATAGGCGCCGTCTCCTAATAGAACGAAAGGAGTCGCAAGCAAAAACGCGCCCGGCATGGGCAAGATCGGGTTGCCAATATACGTCTTCGGATAGTAGGGATAGCGCCCCTCGAGCAACTCCTCAACGCCAATGTTGATTGCGTCATCGGAGTCGGAGCCGCCGCCGATCGAGCCAGACTCCGCGATGGGTCGCAATACAGCGAAAATCGCGACCAATCCGATGAGCGTTGCCCACGCCAGCAGCGTCGCTCTGCGCTGGCTCACATTCTTGAGAAACCAGGGCAGCAGGCTAGCATAGCCCCAAAAAACCGTGATAACAACGCTCAGCGCGTATACGGCCAACGCGGGATTGCCGAGATATTTTTGAACCTCGCCAATCGAAGGAACAATCAGGCAGAGAGCAAGGCCCAAGAGAGTCCAGCGAGTCTGATCCATTCTTTTCAATGAGAGAGCTCAACTACAGCGATCATCCGTGACAGATTTTCGTCTGAGAGATTGTACCGCCGTCGAAAAATCCGAAAATACCATGAAGGCTTACTTTGCTCGCCGCCTCGCGCATGGGGCACCGGCCCAATCCCGACTATGTAAAGTTTCGCGCCAGCCCTGTGCTGTTGCAGCATCTGCTTCGCGCCCTCAAGGGATTTGATCGGGAAATATATAGACGTAGTGACCGGTCGAGCCGAGCGCCTGCCAACCGGAACTTGGAAGGGTACCCCCGCTACCTGGAGCGACAACCGCGGATAGTCCGAGGCCTTGGAACGCATTGAGAGCTGGCTGCCATTGCGAGGCATCGGCTGGTCGGGCCCACTCGCCAGCGGGGTCCTGAAGCTCAGCGACGATGCTTAATCCGGCGAATCGTGCCCAGAAGCAATCGGGGCATCGACCTACAGAGCCGACCGTCGACCCCGGAGTCACGCCAAGGTCGGTCAGTTCATTCGCAATGCGGACGTCGAGGCGCTGCGGCTGAGCGGCGTAGCGATACGAGTCCACCGCCCACTGGGCCCAACCGCTCAACCCAAATGCTAAAGCCACGATCGCTACGAGAGATGGAAAGACTCGCCTGCCAGCCTCTCCAAGATTGGAAACGCAAGGGGCCAGCAAACCCGCCCAGCCGAGCACGGCGACGCCCGCGATATAACGCAGCTCGACGTGAATCACCATAAACATGGCGAAGCCAAATACCGCTGGTATCAGAAGTACCAGCGGGCTTCGGCGGAATTGAAATTCCAGCGGTCGTGGCACCACCCACATCAGAACGAGCAGAAACGCCACCAGAATCTTTTGCTCGCGAAGCAACGTGAAATACACCTTGACGTGGCGCCACAAAATCGGCAGCTGTTGTTGGAGATTGAAAGCCGGATGGTAGCCCTCATACCAATACGTCCTTTGACATCCGGCCGTGTAGGCGCCGGCGTTGGGCTTACGCGAATCGTAGATCGCGGGGCGCTCGAGAATTCGCCTAACAGGGTGGACCGGCGTGCCGTGCCCGGCAATTGGTTCTGACGACAACAAGTGCGGCAGAGTATTCACGTGCCAGAGGTAGTTCAGCCGTCCTGCCTCTCCTGTCGTCCAGCGCCCCGTCGCCGCCGACAGAGCGACTACATAGGGCCCGGCGACGAGTAGCAAACATCCGAATGCCGCCGCTGCCCGTGCCGAAATCGCGCGCTTCCGCGTTAGGGGAAGAAGACTGATAGCGATGATTAAAAGCCCGATGTAGAGCAGCGGAGACTTTGCTAAATAGCCCAGTCCAACCAAGGCGCCGAGGGTGGCGTAGCTTCGGAACTGAGAACCACCCAATTGGATTCGTATTAGCTGCCTGCCCATCAGGAGCAAGAACCCGAACGCCAACAGATCGGGTGTAATGAGCTCGATTCGAATCCAGTCGAGGCAGGGCGTAGCGAACAAGATGTACCCCAGCAGCCAGAGCCAGCTTCTCGTGGTCCATCTGGTTTCCCTGACGCCCTTCTGCTGCGGAAGACACCAGTCCAGGTAGCTCCTCCAAAAAGCGTGAAAACAGGCGAGCGCAAATACGAATGCGAAGAAGTTCACAATGTGCACAAGCGGGAGCTCAAACGAGGCTTCCGGTCGAACGATTGCGATGGCCAGGCCCAACAACCACGGGTAGAGCGGGCTCCACAGCGGATTCCACGCCGCATCCCATGCTCCGTCGAGGTATGCATCGCTTACGCCGAGATAGCAAAGCCCATCGGGATTCCCGGATTGTCGCGTGATGTAGGCGTCAATCGCTCCGCGCACCATTAAGATGGCCGGCATCCAGACCTGCGGTTGCGCCAGTAATCTCATTTCAGGTCGACTGCTGCTGGGGGTCTTACCCATGTACCGTCAGAGAGGCCTTGCTGTCTGATTGCCACATCTAATCAAGAGCTACTACCGCGAGATGACACTAGGCTATCGTCGGGGCTATGTACTCAATATTGCAGCACGTTGCCACCAACCGTCAGTTGACTTTACGATAGCTGCCGAAACGGGCCCCTCACGTTTTTGACCAGGGTCTGCCCACATTTCGTTGTTCTCGAGCCAAGCAACATACTGACGAAAAGTCGAGCGCTTTCGTTCTGTGGGACAGACTCCAAGCTTCCTAGATTCAGGCCGAGGGTTCGGGGTCAATTCCCCAACCGGGCCGGTCGCTCAAATACAGCCGGCCGCCCTCGACTTGCTCCCCCGTTTGGTGCCGGGTCCCGACGCCATCGAACGCAAATTCGATGGAACGCACTGTCTCTGGGAAAAGCGCGGCGGCATGCAAACTGGCAGCCGTTGAAACCGGGCCGGACGGGTTGTGAGGCGAAACTTCGATGCGCCCCTTAGCCATTTCTAGGGCCGCAAGTAGTGGGCCGAAGCCGCCGACATGTTTGACGTCGGGCATGATGACGTCAGCCCATTCGTTTTTCGCAATCTCTGCAAACCGTGTCTGGCCCCAAAACAGCTCTCCGGCGGCGACTCTCAGCTTCGTGAGGCTCCTAAGCTTCGTGAACGCGGGGCCCATCTTGAATGGTTCTTCCAACCAATCCAGCTTGAGCCTTTCTAACTCGGGGACTAGCTCGAAGAAATCTTCCGGGCCGAATCGTTCGTGAAAGTCGACGCGAATGCCTAGCTCGGGGAACTGCCTTCGTAGGCTAGTGTAGTGCGTCAATCAGATTGAACCTTAAGAAGAGCGGCTTTGCCGCGCTTGACCTTCTCAAGGGTGTCGGAAGCGGTAGCAGTCCAGATGAAGGGCTTGGGCTGCTGATTGTGTCGAGCGATGTAGTCTTCGATGGCGGTGGTGAGTTCGCCGACGCTACGAAAGACACCGTGGCGGATGCGCTTATCGGTGAGGTCTCGGAAGAACCTCTCCACCATGTTCAGCCACGACGCTGAGGTGGGCGTGAAATGGACGTGGAAGCGTTTATTGCGCTGCAGCCAGCGTTTCACCGTGGCGTGTTTGTGAGTGGCATAGTTGTCCACGATCAAATGGATCTGCTTGTCCTTGGGGGTCTGGTTTTCAAGCAAGCGCAAGAAGCGCAGCCATTCTTGGTGGCGGTGCTTGGGCATGCAGGTTCCGATCACCGAGCCGTCGAGCGTGTTGAGCGCGGCGAACAAGGTGGTTGTGCCGTTGCGTTTGTAGTCGTGGGTCATGGTCCGGCCGCGTCCCTTTTTCAGGGGCAGGCCGGGCTGGGTGCGGTCGAGGGCTTGAATCTGTGACTTCTCGTCGAGGCAAAGAACGAGGGCATGCTCGGGCGGGTTGAGATAAAGTCCGATGATGTCGTCGAGTTTTTCGGCGAAGCGCGGGTCGTTGCTGAGTTTGAAGGTCTTGACGCGATGCGGCTTGAGGCCGTGGGCGCGCCAAATGCGACCCACGGTGGAGGCGCTGACGCCGACCGCGGCGGCCATCGTGCGGCGGCTCCAATGGGTGGCGTTGGCTGGCGTTTCGCGGGTCGTCTTGTGGATGATCTGTTGCACTGTTGGGGAGCAGATGGCGGGCTTACGGCCGGGCCGCGGGGCGTCCTTTTCGATGCCGGCGACGCCGGATTCAAGAAAACGGCTTCGCCAGCGCGCCACCAACTGACGCGAGACCGACAGCTGCGCGGCAATCCGTTTGTTCTCAAGACCGTCGGCGGCGAGCACGATGATCCTGGCTCGCAACGCCAGACGAACAGCGACCCGACGACCGTTCGCGTAGCGCTCCAACTGCCTACGCTGCTCCTGCGTCAATGGGACTGGCTCTGCTCTTCGCATCCGTGTGCCTTCTACTAGTAAAGGCGACACGAAGATACTATAAGTTACATTATTTATGGCGCACTACACTAGTTAGCGTTTCGATGCCGAATTCGCTTTTCTCTAACGCATCGTCGGGACCGTCGACGCGTTCAAACGGCGCGCATTTGAATGTCTGGAAACCCTGTGACTGCAACTTTGCAACCAGTTCTAGGTATTCGTTGTCAAGGGCGGAGTAAATGTAGACCGCTTCGGCGGAGCAAAAATAGACCAGTTGGCGGGGATCCAGCGGTTTGCGTGGGACGGCTGGAACGGAGCCTGAGGACGCCCTTTAGGGCGGCCCAGGCGTAGTGGAAGACGGCCCACGCAAACCGGCGCGAGCGGCCGGCGGGTCAGTTTGAAGAGCGCGGGCGCTTCTTTTTGCTTTGCTTGAGGCGGTAGCTGTCGCCGTTCATCTCGAGGATATGGACGTGATGCGTGAGCCGGTCAAGCAGAGCGCCGGTCATGCGTTCGGAACCCAGCACCTCGGTCCACTCGGTGAACGGCAGGTTCGAGGTCAGCAACGTCGAGCCCTGTTCGTAGCGCTGCGAAAAGATCTCGAACAGCAGCTCTGCCCCGGTCTTCGACAGCGGCACATAGCCCAGTTCATCGACGATCAGTAGATCCTGCTTGGCAAGTTGTTTCTGGACCCGTAGTAGTTGCCGTTCGTCACGGGCTTCGAGCAGTTCATGGACCAATCCCGCGGCGGTGGTGAAACGTGTGCGATAGCCGCTCTGACAAGCTGCCAGTCCCAGCGCCAAGGCGATATGCGTTTTGCCGGTGCCGGAGTTCCCCAGCGCCAAGACGTTCTCACGGCGGTCGATGAACTCACAGCGCGCCAGCTCCAGAACGAGCTTCTTGTTCACCGAGGGTATGGCCAAGAAGTCGAACGTGTCGAGACTCTTCGTCACCGGGAACTTGGCGGCCTTGATGCGACGCTCGGTCGCCCGCTGCTCGCGATCGACCAGTTCCAGCTCGCAGAGTTGCTGTAGGAAGTCCCGAAAGTCCAAGCCTTCGGCGGCGCAGCGCCGAGCCAGTTTGTCGTACTCGCGCAGGAAGGTCGGCAGCCGCAGCGCTTTCAGGTGGGTTTCCAGCAGCATTCTCGACTTCGCCATCAGCTTGCTCCTGCTAGCAGCGCCAGATAGGATGCCGGCGACGTCTGCTCGACCTGAGCCGTCGGCAGGTGGGGATACTTCGTTAAGTCGAGCTTCGGCGGACGTTGCTCGATCGCGCACAGCAGTAGATGCTTGACGGCGTCAAAGCCAATCGTTCCCAGTAGACAGACTTGGCGCACCGCCGTTGCGACGTGCTCAAGGGGGAAGTCCTCCAACAGTCGCAGGACCTGTACGTACTCGCGCTTGCCCGCTTTGTCCAACCGCGATTCGAGCAGTCGTCGCAGCTTCGCAAACTCCGGCGGCAACTCCCAGCCGACCAACGGCGCGGCTTGATCGAGCGCGTTGGTCTTGCGTTCCAACAACGCCAAGTAGTGCAGCGGATCGAAAACCAACTCTTCACGTTCATAGCTGCGCTGATGGCGGGCGATCTCTTCGCTGCCGCAACAGATCACTACCTCATCCACGTAGGCTTTGATCAGGACCTGGCGGTGGCCGTAACGCGTTGGCACCGAATAATCGTTTGTCGCGTAGCGCACCAGCGACAACGAAGTCACCCTTGTCGAGCGTTTGTCGCAGGCATCGTAGGCTGTCGGTGCCAAGGGCAAGAGCGCTTCCCGATCGCGCTCGAAGCGTTCGCCGACGGTTTCGGTGTGCCGTCGCAAACGCCGTTCACGGTTGGCTCGGCACTTCTCTTCGAGGTGTTCGTTGAAGGCTTCCCAACTCTCGAATCTCGGGATCGGCACCATGAAATTGCGCCGTGCGAAGCCCACTAGCCCTTCGACTTTTCCCTTGTCGTTGCCCTTGCCCGGACGCCCGAAACGATCGGCGAACAGGTAGTGCGACTGCAGTTCGCTGAACACCCGCGTACGTTTGCGCGTGCCGTCGCCGAGAATCCTTGCCACCGCCAGCGTCGTGTTGTCGTAGACGATGTTGCGTGGCACGCCGTCGAAATAACGAAACGCGGCGTTGTGTCCTTCGCAAAAGGCTTCCGTCGTCTCGGCGGGAAAGGCCTTAACGAAGGCGTCGTCGCTGTGCGGCAGATCGACAACCAAGAAGTGCGCCTTGCGCTGGACTCCATTGATAACGACAACCGCTTCGCCGAAGTCGGCCTGCGCGTCGCCGGGCGGATGCGCCAGTGGCACGAACATCTCTTGTCCACCGAGCTTCTTCTCGCGGACGTAGTCCTTGACGATCGTGTAGCCACCGCTGAAATCGTACTCCTCGCGTAGGCGATCGAAGATGCGTTTCGCGGTGTGACGTTGTTTCTTTGGTTGTTGCTGATCGTCGAGCAGGATCTGATCGATGATTCCGGTGAACGCTTCGAGCTTCGGCCGTCTCACCGGTTTGCTCCGCCGATAGCCCGGCGGAGCAGCGTAGCGCAGCATTTTGCGCACCGTCTCCCGCGCTAAGCCAAACCGCTTGGCGGCTTCGCGTTCACTCAGCCCTTCGACGTAGACACTGCGCCGTACTTGAGCATATAGCTCCACGCGATACATCCTTCCCGTGTTCCACAAAACACCGAATGGATGCCAGCGGACCACCCGGGCGGTCTAATTTTCCGCCGCCCTTGAACGGCTTTAAAACGCCGTTCTGTGGTCTAGTTTGTCAGCGCCGTTCTCATATTCGTCGTTTGAACGGCTGATTAATGATCGATTGATTGTGGTGTATAGAGGTAGGCTTTCGAAACCAGCCTTGCCCTTAAAAAGCTGCCACACCGGCACTTGTTCGCGCTTAGCCAGCAGCTCGTAGAGGGCTTGATTCAACCCGGAGAAGGCCGTGGCGGTGACGAAGTCCGGCTCCAATGCCGCAAGCTCTTGCTCTTTCGCTTTCAGAGTTTCCACAGACAGCTTGAACTCGGCATAGTGCGTCTGGAATAAGGATTCAGCGGTGCTCTTGCAAAGATCGTCTTGCTTGCTATGCGAGGCTTCGCCGTAACCGGAGAGGGTGCCGTCGCTCACTTTTAAAATCAGCCGATCGCCTTTGAGGCGGAGGTGAGGGTGCCAGCCATCGGGGTCGGGAATGGTGAGAAAGCTGAGCGTCAGCATATCGGTGGGGCGTGCGACTAGCGGGAATCCGCTGACTACGGTTGCTGCTATGGCCGTAGTTTTTGAGATGAAGTCCCGCCGCGAGGCGATCACGTTGTCGTCATTCAAGATGCGCCAGTTTTAGCGTGCTCCAGATGCTAGTGGGTGTTTTCGCCCAGTACCATACCGGAGAGTGCCTCGAAATGCGTCCAAGTGAAGCTCCCTAAGTAGTGAGCCGAATAGCAAAGTTATCCTGCGAGCGAGTGAGATTCGGGTTGTAGTATGGGTCGTCCTTGATCCAATCGGCCCAGCGTTCGCGGAAGTAGTGATCTTCTTCCGGATGTGTCAGCAAGCCGGCCTGCTCGCGAGACGCCGACTCATAATGCGTCAATTCCGCGTGCGGATCGTACACCGTTCGATATCCCTTTTCAAGCGCGCGCAGGCAGTAGTCGACGTCTTGGAGCGAGATTTGCAAATTGACTTCGTCGAAGCCGTTCAATTCCTCAAAAACGCTACGTCGAGTCATCAGGCAGGCAGCCGAAACCGCCGCACAGTTGCGCGTTGTAGCGGATAAATCGACGTGTCCGTTATCGCCGTCTAGCGAACCGCGGAATGCGCTTCCAACCAGGCCACCAATCCCGATCACGACGCCCGCATGCTGAAGCGTCCCGTCTGGAAATCGTAACCGTGCTCCCACCGCGCCGATTTCTTTGCGGTTCGCATGCTCAACCATCGACCCCAACCAGGTCGGAGTGATCACTTCGACATCGTCATTTAAGAACAGCAGTATGGGAGATGATGAGCCCCCGGCAGCCTGGTTGCAGAGTCGCGAGAAATTAAACGGCGTGAAGCGAAAGTCCCTGAGCGTCACCCTGTCGTCGGCTGCTAGTGACGAAACTAGCTCCGCAACCTCGTGGCCGTCGGAATTGTCGGCGACGAGGATCCTAAAGTTCGAGTACTCGGTTTTTTGAAGCACGCTTTCGAGCGCCACCTTCAGGCGACCATCTCGACCGGCGCTTGGAATGACAATCAGCACCTCGGGGTTGGAGTCCAGTAGATAGCGCACGTGAAACGAAGATGGCGCGACAGCTTCTACCGACGCCGACGTTGCCGTTCTCTCAAAGTGAGCCTCAATCGCCCGACGAGCGGCGCTCGGTCTCCCGTTCGTTGATGCTGGATTCGGTAGCCATCCGTCGTCCCGTCCGACTCTGTGAGACAACACCTTCGCGACTCTTTCCACGTTAGATGTGATCTCAGATAGGCGCAGAATTAAGTCGTAAATTGGGTCGGCATCTGGCGAATCTTGAACATTGGCAAGTTCTTCAACAACATCACGGCGCGCCACGAAGAAATTACCAATGTAATTAAATCCTCGCAGCAGTTCTGGCGAGTAGTTGGGTTTAAAAAAAGGTACTTCCCGGGTGCCGTCATCCAACACTCGGTCCTCGTCAGCGTAGGCGACAGCGAGAGATCGGTTGCGATCGAAGGCGAGCGTGACTTCACTAAGCGCGCTGGGGTCAAGGGTGGAATCGCTGACGAAAGCTAACAGGCCGCAGTTCGAGTGTCGAATGGCTTCGACGCAATGGCTGGCACTTACCTGCGTGGGATTCGAGAAATCAATGCTGACCCTTGCGTCCTGCTTCGCATACGATTCCACGGTCGCCTTGGCTTCGTCTCCCGCGGTCGCGGGTAGCCTCAGACAAAGCTCCCAGTTGGTGTGAGTTTGCTTGAAAACCGAGTCTATTTGGGCTCGCAATACCTGTGGACGGAATGCGTTGAGTTCCATGACGATAAGAATCGTTGAGTTAGCCGCCGCGCCGCTGAGCTCCCTCGTCGTGTTCTTGTTTTTCTTCGACTGAGCTTCGTGGTATTGAATCCAGACGGAATACGGCGACCCGTGCTCGATCCTAATTGAGCGCTTGAACGTTGTCTGCGCCTGATCCGTCGTGCGCACCAGAATGGAGAGTTGATGATCGCCCCTCGCGTATTTCGCACAGTCGAGATCGATGAGAAAGCCCGCATCCGACGACCCTCGATAATCTGGCAGATGCATGCCGATGTCAGGACGCCGCCGACCGAAATCTATCGCTATTTCTTGATCGCCGTCTAAGGAAGCGGTGACGGAGGCAATGCCTTGTTTGGCCACAGCCCACCCTGAAATGCGGGTGTTTCCGACCAACGGAACGCGCGCGAGCTTCGCTGGAAATTCGCAAACGATAACGATGTCTCCCCCAGACATACTTTCGTAAAGAATCGATTCATTGATGATTCCGGCGTGGTAATCCGTGCCCGATAAAGGTTCTTTACCGTGCGCAGCGCCTGAAGGGCCGGAAACGCGTTTTAACAACCAAGCGAGCGGCCGACTGAGTGCCCGGCCGAGACTGGAATTTCTGAGCCATCTGCGGTATCCGCGATTTAGCCGCCAGCCTGGACTCCCGGTTAGCAGTTCTAATCGCCGCCGTAGAATTTTGTTTTCGACTTCCAGTCTCGTAGGGTCAACTCTGTCGCGAGCATCCCGACTGTCGTGAAGCTGTTCAATGGTGCCGAAACGTTTGTGGCCGTTGGTTGTCAAAGGCTCTCTTGCAATGCAATCTGGCGCGCGAAGTGGCCTAGAATCCGCCAGCGTAATCTGACAGGTCGATGTGACCTTGAAACTACCAGCGAGGCTTCTCACCTCGCAAGTCAATTGTAAGCCGACCGAGGCCCTTTATAGTTGACGTTGTTTTGAGCAGAGCCCAAATATTGTGATATAAACACCGAAACCTGCCGCCTCACCTCCGCTGGGAGGGCACCGGCCCTGATTGTTGTGAGTGTGACCGGGTGTGAGTCGAATTGAAGCGCAACCGAAATGTCCGAAGAAAAACTAATTCAAGTTCGCGATGGCGCCATCAGGCGCAATCAGTTTTCTTCCGAGCGATCGAGGCCGTATCACGTAGAATCGGATGCGTCTTTTGAATCGAATCCCTCCCCGTTGCTGTGCGTTTAACCATCGTCAATTCAGCACCTTAGCCTCCAGCGCCGGCCGCTGACGTCAGTTTTACTTTGAGCAGACGTTCCTCTTCGCCGGAACCTTCGTCGACGCCGTGATGTGATCAAGAATGTGTTGCATCGACGGCGCTGGTGCCATCCATCCCAGCCGGCTTCCGTAGCGAGCGACAGACTCCAACCTGCGCTTCTATAGAGTCAATTATCGAGCTCCAGCCCGGTTTCAGACGCGCTCATGCGCCTATCGCGGAAATCGTGGCGCGGGTGGCGCGGCTGCAGCGTTCGCGCATGTTAGATTCGTCGCCTGACAGCGTGGGGCCTAGATATATGCTTCGGTCTTGAACTTTGGGCGCGTGGTCGGGGGCGCAATTAGTCACTCTGTGAAGTATACGAATGGTTCATCTCTTTTCGTGTCGCGCAACCATTGACAATCCAGTTGATTCAACATTTCATGATTGAACGCAAACAATCGTTCCGGTAGTTTGAATATCGGGTGGAGAACCTAATTGTTGATTGCCGACCATGTAAATTCGCGGCGGGCGCCCGGATGCTGTCTCACTTCTCGGTTGAGGCGAAGGATTCCGGGTGTTCGATTGGCGCCGTAACTTGCATCCACCGCATCAGGCTGGAGCCAATGGTCGGCTCCTTATAAGGATCTGGAAATGCTGCGTGAAGGTCTGGGCGCTTGCGATAGATTTCCCGATGCTGCGGCGCGATAGAGTCTTCGCCTCTATAAAATCCCAGCTTCCAGGGAACTGGCTCGGTCAGTGCTAAGTCGGCAGTGCGGCTTTCGTACCACGTGATTAACATCTCGACGGATTCATTTCCCGCGGCATACTTGCCGACAACTTGGCGATGAGCGCCACTGTCGAATCCGGTGAAATGGTAGAATCCAAGCGGTTTACCGTCGACTACGAAGCCTTCATCAAACGTGCCGCTCAGTTGACGTTGGTTGATATTCCATGGCGCGACGTTGAATCGCGAACTCCGCAATATATGTGTATCCGGAAAGAAGACCGGGGCAAAGTCGATCCACTTCTGATCCGTAAAGGCCCCTGATCTCCAATCGGACCAGCAGAATTCTTGGCAGCGGTCTCGCCACCATTCAAGGAATCGGACGCCCTCCGGACAGCTTCTCACGCCAACGAATCCGAGATTGAAGACCCCGTGCCGCAGCGCGCTGAGTTCGTGATCCATCACGGCATCCAATTCCTTTTCTGGATGCAAGAGATGCGGGGTTAGTACGATGCTCGCGGAACGGAGCTCTCTCACCAGATCATCGAGCGGCGAGAAGACGACGATGTCTGGGTCGATGTAGAGCAGTAGCTCGCAGTCTTCTCGACCGAGGAGTTCGATCGCCGCGTCGGGCTTGATTGCTGTGGCGAGTTCAACGATATTGTGCTGGAACAGCCAAATCGGATCCTTCCCGCATCCGAGGTCGTCGGCGAAAATAACCTCGTCGAACTCTCCATCCTTGATCTCGTTGAGTAAAGCTTCGCCGCGAATATCGGCGACTATCCAGCAAAAACGGGCTTGCGGCCAGTGTCGTTCAACCGATTCTCGAAGGGCGCGGACCTTGCCGATGTAATTCGGTCCTGCTGAAGTATAAATATAAATCATTCTCCGACTCTACCGGTCGGTAGCAGCTCGCCGTTCTCCGTAGTAGCGGCTGGAATACCCCTAAGCGCATAGTAGTCGCGAACGGCCTGCTTCACTCCGCGCCTTGGAGTTCTCCGGAGATGGGCCGCGACGGAGCGAATGCGATATCGATTTCTATCCAAACTCAACAACGCGTCGATAAAGTGCTCCTCCTCGTGGCCGAACAGAAACCCGTCAACGCCGTCGCGGACCAGGCTTTCATGCGCTCCAATTCGCCTCGCGAGTGGTGGGATGCACATATTCTGGACTTCGCTCCTGGTGTAAGAGAACGACTCCGGCACAATCGAGTAGAAAAGAGCTAAATCCAATTGAAAATCGGCCATAATGCCTGGCAACTCTGCGCGGTCGTAGCGCCTCACGTGCTTCGTACCCCAACGTCCGACGAAGGAGCTGGCCCAGTAATGGCTTCCGATAAAGTAGAAATCAGCGATCGTCCTCGCGACGGGAAAGCAGCGCTCCAACTCGTGTGCGCCTTTGTACCACGGCAAAACACCAAGCACACCGATCCTAAGGAGTCGCCCGTCAGTGGCGCCACCGAAGAAGTCCTCATGGTCCAGCGGTATACCATGCTCAATGACGTGGAATGAAATCGATTCAAACCGGGAATCAATCTTGCGAAAGTTAATCGGCAGGCAGGCCGACGGAGCTACGTGTGACAAATTGGATCGTTGCAGGAGATTAAAGTAGGTTTCGCGAAACTTGAGATAGTAGTTTGGCGAATTTTTCGGTCGCGCTCCAAGAGGAAACGTCTTACACGCTTCCAAGTCGTCTTCGTTGCAGGACGCGCACTGGGAGTCACGCGTCAAATAAAAGGCTGGGCAAAATGGGAAATAGTCGTGGTAGACAACTGTTGTGTCGGTGCCCTGTCGAAACAGGTCCAGCGAGTGGCCGATGAGGCTAGAGACGTAGATATGGTCGATCTTGTAGGTTTCTAGAATCGTGGCCAGCACCGCGCGGTACTCTTCGTGAGACTCGGTGACCTCGCTAATCGGCTGCTGAAAGGTCCAGGATTGAAGAATATCCCTCGAAAACGACCGGCGAAGCTGAAACTGAATTCCGTAGCAGCTCGCTGTGCCGATACTTTCAAATATGAGATTGTTCGAAAACGGGTCCGCGTTGCTGAAGTCCTCGATCCAAATCGCTAGGCCGCCGCCCCACGAATGCGAAACGTGAAGATTCGTTAAGGGTTTCTGCCCGTCTTCGTGCGGGTTCATGAAATACTGACCATGCGTAACATCGATTCCGCCAGTTTCCTAAAAATACCTGTGTATCGCCAGGTTTTCGATCGCAGAATTTCCTCTTTTGCCTTGCGGGCGTCGTCGAGTTCATCGACAATTCTATCAAACTCGGCATTCACCGCCCTAAACTGCGCCACGCTCTCGCCGTCCTCCGCCAACTGCAAATCGATGCCCTCGACCTTGCCGAATAACTGATCGAGTTGATCCCGCTGCACGGCCCATTGCGATTCGATGCGGGCCGACAGGTCCAGGCTTTTCTCCAATAGGACTAAGTGACGCTTCTCGATGCGTCCCTCTAGCAACGACTCGAGCCCGCCCAGTCGGGAACTAACGATGCGCGCGTCCTCTTTACGTCGGTCATCGAACAACCGGCCAACGACATCCAAACGCATCTCGAAAGCTTTAAGCGTCAAATCGTTCTTGTTTCCAAGCGACTCAGCGAGGTCGCGAAATTCGTTAATATCCGCACGGTGTTCGCTCTGCAATATTTCAAAGCCTTTGTTAGTTTCTTTCTGATGGTCGGCGAGAGACGATTGAAGTTGAGCTTCGATTTGGTCTTGGCGTTTAGTGAGGCGTCGGCCTAGCTGCAGGGACGCTTCGCGCAATGTAGCCGCTTCCGAGCGCTGAGCTTCGCAAATGCTTTCAATGGCGTCGTCGGTGCGTTCCTTTCCTGCCGCCAACGAGGTCTCATGTTGAGTCGTTAGGACGTTTTGCAACTCACTTATGCGGCTGGTTATTCCGGCATATTCGGCTCGCAACGATTCAAGTTCCGCGGACTGCGCGGACTGGATTTTCGCGACAGCCCCGTCCGTCCGCTCCTGATCACGAAGCAGCGAAGCCTCGCTCTGAGTCTCAAGCAAACTCTGCAGTCCTACCAGCCGGGTCTGGGTCGTAGCGGCGAAGTTGTGCAGCCCCTCCATCTCCGCCCGCTGGTCACCGTGAACGGTCGCAACCAGCGCGTTGATTCGCTCCTGCTGAACAGAGAGCGACGAGCTGTACTGATTCTTGACCAGTTCGAACAGATCATCCAGCTTGTCTTGAACCAAAGCGGACGCTTCGCGTGCTGCGTTGCTCTCGGCACGTTGGGCGTTGATTTCAGCGCGCTGTGTTTCGACCGATAGGTTGAACGATTCAATCTTGCTTTGAACTAGTGCGGACGCTTCGCGTGCTGCGTTGATCTCGGCGCGCTGAGCGCCGATTTCTCGGCGCTGGGCGTCGACCGAGCGGTGATACTGTTCAATTTCCTGGAGAAGCCAGAAATATCGCTCCCCGTGGTCTGCGCTATCCGAAGCACCGATTTCATTCAAGTTAAGTTGATCGGCAGCCCTGACCTCCTCCCGCAAACTGTCGAGGCGCTTTCGCCCGCTGGATTCCTCGTCGGTGCCCAACAGCGCCAACGCCTTCCAGGCTTTAGCGACCCACGGATACGCGCTGAGTTCGTCTTGGGTTTTTTCGGGGTCCCATCGATGATGCACCAAAGAGTCATCGAAACTACGCCCAGCTTCGTCGAGGATTGATCCTGTGATAGCCGACATCCCTAGCGCATTTCGAATTGGATCGAGAATCTCCTGCGTCGTTGCTGAAGTTAGCTTTTCGAATGAGATCCAGCAACGCGGCAAGTATCGAGTCAGGTATTCCGACTCCAAATAGTGACGTAGCCAGAGGAGTAGGCTCTTTTCCTTCTCGAATCGATCGCGTTTGGCGAGCGAGGCGGCAACTGCTAGTGGTGAACGGATAACGAAAAGCATCTGCGCATCGCTGCCAAGCTTAGAAAATATAGGCTTCCAAAGCGGCAACAATCTGCACATGCGTGGATCTTTGATTACCCATTTGGCGCGCGACTCTATTGGCTTTTTCATCGCCTGAGTCAGCCGCTTCGTCGCATCCTTAGCCGCGGCCCGTCTGAACGTCTCGTCGGCGAGCGGGCGTGGATCGCTCCAGGTTCTCCCGATCGCGTGCACAAACTCGTCGTGAGTCTCAACGATCTCGCGCGGCTCCCAATATCCCATGGGGTTGTCATCGCTCGCGGGAACCTGATGTCCCGGAAGCGCACAACCCAGATCCATGAGAATGCGCGTAACGGCCGATGTGCCGGTGCGGTGCATCCCCAGCACAAAGACGACTTGACGGTTCTTTGCATCCGAGCCGGCCAGCTTCAAACCGCCCACGGGAGCCGCCTTTTCAGGCCGGCCTGGAGACGTCTTCCTTTTCGGCTGAATGTCTACGTTTTTGCGGTCAGTACTTGTAGACTTTGCCATCGTTACCCACAGTGCCCACGCTCACGATTTGCAACACATTCGGCGCTCATCCGCGGAATGTCACGCTTTCGTTGTCGAAGGCACTTCTCTCAGTCTAGTAGGCCCACCTTGATCTTGGATGGAACCCGATTATCGCAATTCTTGACTCGACGAAGCGCGAAGTGTAGCACAGGATTCTTGGCCCGACACCGAGGTTGGCTGCGGGCGGTGGCGCTTCGAGCTGAGTTGACCAGCTTCGACTCGCCTTTTTGGCGATTGCGCCAGGTGATTGGCACGACCGTCCAGGGGTTGTCCCGTACGATAAATTTATAAGGGTAGCTCGACCGTCAATTTAAGGTGCTGCGATAGAAACGGCTGGCAGCTGTCGATGGTCGCCCGTCGGAAGGCTTTGAACGCATCCGTGATGTCGTTGAAGCGCGTTCGGAAAATTTTCCGGGGGAAGGCACCTCGCTTCGTCTCCGCCCTGGAATTACGATGCTCAGTAGATGAGCTTGTCAGCGCCCCTCAGCGGTCCTAGCGGCGGTTGATGCATACTTCGATCCGTTCCAAACGCATTACTGGGTGGTGTACAGAGCCTCTCAAGGTGTCGGCCGCCGACAGGGCGGGTCCCCGCGGAAAATTTCTCATCTCAGGCACGCTGATCATTCCGCATCCAAATGTCGACAATCTCGGTGACAATGGGCGGCAAGGGATTCGTGATATTCCAGCCAGGGTAGTGGGTGCGCATCTTTTCAAATTGCTGAAGTGGTAAATGTGATCGCCGATTCGGCAATCTTCCACATATTCCCACTGCATCAGGTTCCCAGTGATCTGTTCAGCCATTTGGAACGCTTCCATGATCGAACAAGAGATATTTTTTCCGCCACCTTGTTTGCAGAATTCAGCGATGCGAGGCGCCGGGGAAAATTCGTACATAAATGCCGCTACATCACAAGCTTGGATGTTGTCGCGAACCTGTTTTCCGCCGTAGCCGTACACACGGTACAATCTGCCCGCGGCGTTCGGTTCCACGACGTAGTTGAGAATGCCGTGAAGTTCACCGACAAATTCCAAGATCTCCTCGCGACCTCGAATGTTGATTGCCGCGTCACTTTACCCCGGAAACTTTTCCCGAAGGGAGTTCAACCTCCAGTTCGTATCGCCGTCGGGACCGAAGATCTCTGCGCGATGTTTGCTCTCAATCCCGGATACGTGGAAGCCGCGTTCCGAAAAGAATACATGCACCTCCGGACCGATCAGCCCCCACGAGCCGGGCACGAGTAATTTGGAGTTGGGCATATCCTTATAAAACTTGATCCTAGACACACCGCGAGTCCAACGCCTATTGGTAATCCCTAAGTGGTGTAGGTTACGGGCGATTCTGAGAGAGCCGCAAGGCCCAAGCCGGCTTCACCCGGCTTCACTCTAGTGCCGCTTACTCTGACCTGATCAACACATCTCGGATGGCCGTTTCTGCGATTCAGCCCATCTGAGTTCGAGAGACTGGCTTCGAATAGGCGAAGTTGACACGTTCCAGCTACGGAAGATTCTACCTACGAGTGCGTATGCGTGTTCCTCACCCTCACTACGTGAGAATCGAGTCAAGTACAATGGGCCGAAGCAGACCACTTCGGTGCATCGGCGCACACTCGATCCGCATATCACGTGGTTTTCAGTTCAATTGTATTCCTGTTTTTGTACCTGCCGCTTGTTCTGGCTGTGTATTACGTCGCGCTTGCGCCCCAACTGACGGGTCAGGCCGCGCCGCGGAGTTTGGGTCTCGCAAACGGCGTTCTGCTGATCTTCAGCCTGATCTTCTACTTCTGGGGCGAGAACTTCTTGGTATGGATAGTAATCGCATCGAGCTCGATTGACTACATATGTGGATTAATGATTTCGGGCGGGTTCCAGAACAACCCCCCGCAACTAGTCGACGTTGGAAGCCGTCGTTCCAGGCTCCAGCAATTTGGATTGGCTCTGTCGATTGTCTCGAATCTACTTTTCCTTGGATATTTCAAATACTCCAACTTTGCCGTTGATTCCGCAATCACAGCGTTCCAAACTTTGGGGGTGGGATCGACATGGGAGCGGGCGACCACGGTGGCCCTTCCGCTCGGCATAAGCTTTTACACGTTCCAGTCTATGAGCTATACAATCGATGTCTATCGCGGACACGTTCGGGCAACCCGCAATTTCCTCGACTTTGCCTGCTACGTAACACTGTTTCCACAATTGGTGGCCGGACCAATTGTGCGATATCGAGATCTGGCCGATCAGCTACGACAACGCAGCGTCGGCGTATCAACTTTCGCACGGGGCGTAGAGCGGTTCATTATTGGACTTGGAAAAAAAGTGATCGTAGCCAACACGGTCGCCATCGCCTCCGACAAAATCTTCGCCTTGTCGCTCACTGATCTGACCTTCGGTCTCGCTTGGCTAGCGGTAACCTGCTATACGATCCAGATTTACTTCGATTTTTCAGGCTATTCTGACATGGCGATCGGACTTGGTTTAATGTTCGGATTTGCCATTCCAGAGAACTTTAACTACCCATATTCTGCTCACAATGTGCAAGATTTCTGGCGGCGTTGGCATATCTCACTCTCGACCTGGTTTCGAGACTATCTCTACATCCCGCTCGGGGGTAGCCGTATCTCAGGCCCCAGGACATACCTCAACTTGGTAGCCGTTTTCTTGCTTTGCGGCTTATGGCATGGGGCTAGTTGGACATTCGTCGTGTGGGGCCTCTATCACGGATTCTTCTTGGTGATGGAGCGGCTCGGATCGTCGAACACCATTCTTAGCCGAATGCCGGCAAGCATGGGGCGCGTCTACACACTGCTAGTCGTCATGGGTGGCTGGGTGCTCTTTCGATCCGAGACATTCTCACAGGCGGCCGCGTTTTTTGCGGCGATGACCGTCGGCGGGGTGGGTTCCGGTACAGTACACAACGTGGCATCGTTTATGGAATGGGATTTAGTGATTGCGCTTCTCATTGGAATCGCGTTCTCGACGCCCAGCGCTAAGACACTAATAGCCGGGTGTGTGGCTGCAACCGCTTCGAATACCCGCGGAACGACTAGGACCGCCGTGGGGATGAACCCCATTGTCAGAATCGCTACTTTGCTCGTTATTCTAGCCTTCTGCGTATCGGCGCTTGCATCAGGAACGCACAACCCTTTCATCTACTTTCGTTTCTAGCGGAGCTTCTTCTTGTCGAAACCAAAACTACAGCTTGTCGGCGACGGGATCTTGGTCTTGATATTCGTGGTTGTTCTATTCGTGCCTTTGATCGCCATGTTCTTGGGTGTTTCAGCAGTCGAAGATACCGGTGAGAAGCGGGTTCTGGCATCGATGCCGGATTTCTCAACGGAACCCATCGACGGGTTTCCCCAGAAGCTCGATGCCTACTTTCAAGATCGGTTCGCATTTCGTCAGCAGTTGATCCGGCTGCAAAGCCGCTTGCGCCACGGCTTCTTGAGAGTGTCGACCGACAAGGTGATCGTGGGTCAAGACGACTGGCTCTATTACGCGGAAAGCGGATTGATCGAAGACTACACGGGCCAGAACCCATTTTCGGACAACAAACTAGCAGCTTGGAAAGCCTTGCTCGAAAACCACCACGCCCAATGTGCGGCCAGAGGGGCGAAGTATCTATTCGTAATTGCGCCGAACAAGGCAACAATCTATCCAGAGCACTTGCCGGAGCACATCCAGTCCCATCGCGGACAGTCTCGGCGGGAGCAACTCGTGGACTATCTGGGGCGCCACAGTAGCGTACCAGTACTGGATCTGACGGTCCGACTGAAGTCTCAAAAAACTTCGGGACCGCTGTACTTTAAGGACGACACGCACTGGAATGGCAGTGGCAGGTTTATAGGCTACCGCGCGATCCACGAACGAATCGCTGCGGCGACTGAAATTGGACGCCGCGCGGAATTGGGTGTGGACTGGAGAGTGCACGCAGAGCTGGCCTACGGTTACACCGATCTCGTCGGAATGCTTGGCCTCCAAAAGCCAGGTCCCGCCCCGGCTTTGATGTTGCTGCCGCTGCAGAAGCAGCCGGAGGTGGCCGCCGAAATAAATTTGCCTCTGGATCTCGGATGGCCGGACTGGCTGGAATATAACAAGCCGATGGCATTTGAGGCCACAAATGGCTCGGGTCGGCTGCTTATGACACACGATTCGTTTTTCCGGGCCGGCGTGCTGGATAAGGCACAACCGTTGGCGAGGCACTTCTCGCGCAGTGCATTCGTTTGGACATATCCAACTAACCGACAGTTTGAGGCTCTATTGAAACTTGAGGCGCCTAATTTCGTTGTCGAAGCCAGGGCGGAGAGATCCCTCGCGTATTTGCCCGCGGCGGAGCCGGCGCCGGCTCCGGCACAAGACCGTCCCATTCGAGACGACTCCGTACCCGCCCCGACATATCCCTTCGGCTCGATCTCCGGCATTACCGAGCCCGCGCGATTGTTCGACGGCCTAACCAGAGACCCCGAAAAGTTCTCGACTGCGCCACTGAACTCCCCGGTTCTTCTTGAGTTTCGAGAACCCAAGAGAGTAGCGTCTCTCACGATCCAACTTTACGATCTAGACGATCGGCTCTATAGGTTTACGGTGGAGGCGCTGAATCGAGGCCGGTGGCGGCTCGTGCATGATCGCTCGGCAGATGGTCAGGCCGGCCTGGTCACTATCGACTTGGACGGCGAAGAGGTGAAGGCCTTTCGAATAGTTGGTCTGTACAACTCTGATATTGAATTCAACCCGACCAATCGCGTCCTTCACCTGCAGGAAGTCAGTGTTGAGTTTACCGAGTAGTGTTGACCACCCAGCTGGCCGTGATTGTTCCTGAGGTTTTCGAATCTCACTGCCGGTAACGAGTCGTTCTAACTTTCGCGGGGCATTTTTATCACGATGCCTACTCTCGGTTGTCGCACCAAATTTGGCCTGTTGCCGATATTTCTCGGGATTCTACTCGCTACGGAATTTCCCCCACTCGCGCAGCCCTTGTCTTCGTCACTCTTGCTAGCTCTACTGGTTGGCAGCCCCGCCGAACTTATACTCTTTCGTGAATTTCCCGCGAGACACTCCATCCTCCTCTCCATTCGATGCTATTTTGTCCCAGCACTAATAGTCTAGTTTTCCGTAGGCACTCCATTTCTATTCGGCCTTGATATCGCTCCGGCGACTTCTTTTCCCATTCTCGTTTCCTCTGCTATCCTAAGGCCCCACTCGGGTTCGGGCCCCGACACTTTGAGTCGGGACCGCGAGATGACTGACGGACAGCGCAACAGGTTTTTTTGGATCTCAGCACTGGTTGCTACCGTTGTGAGCGGCGTTCATGCCATTGTCCTTCCACTGTGTATCACCTACGATGGGATCGGCTACCTGGATCTGGCTGACGTATTGGGGTCCGACCGCTTTCCCGAAGAGTGGGCGAGCTACCGGTATCCCCTGTTTCCCCTTTATCTAAAGGCGATCCTTTTTCTCTTTGGTCGACAAGCCAACGCGTTGGTCGCCGGAATGACCGCTATCGGCGTCGCTACGATATTGCTCGTCGGATTTTCAGTACGCCGTCTTGTGGGTCCTAAAGTTGCCGGTGCCAGCATGGTGCTATTGGCTGTTTACCCCACGTTCGTGGCATACCAGCACCTCGTCTTGACGGAGATTGGAACCGCGTTCTTTCTCTCTTTGTTTGTTGCGATTTTGCTATGGCCGTTTCACGGGCGAGGGCCCCTGTGGAAGCGAACGGCAGCCTTAATTCTCGCCCTGGTCTTTGGGAACTTTTGGCGATCGTCGCTAATGGCGTTAGCAGCTGTCGTAGCACTAGCGCACGGACTTCTCGGCTACGCTGAAGAGGACAAAGTCAACAACACGCGTGGGCGATTCCGTCTGCTTGTGGCGCAAATGCTGCTAGTAGCGATAGTGCCTGCTCTACTCTCTACCGCCTGGACCTATACGGATGCCTCAGCGTTTCGCGAAGTGGTTTTAAGGAAAGTAATGATCAAGCAATTATTGCCCCCGGAAAACCATCCGATTATGGGACCGTATTCATCTGATTACCGAAAAGCAATAAGCGAGTCCTATTATGAAGGAAATCTTTATTCGGGACTCCGAGAGGATCATATGCTTGATCTGCTTCGAAAAGTATTCGCCCAGCCATCGGTAAGGAACCGGCGTCCCAGCGAGGTTTTCCGCGAACTCGTCGTTGAAAATCCCGGCCGATATCTACAAGGTGTGTTTCGAACGTTCATGCTGTTTGGCGGAGCTAAGGCGCAGATCAATCAGAACCATAATCTTCGAACCAGAGTGCTCGGAATGGTGGCCATCAAAAATCGGATGTCGCACGCGCCCGCGCGGCCCGAACTATCTTCAAGGATTCGAGAGACCTATAGCCAGCCGTCTAGCACATCGGCTGTTTCGGAGTTCCTGAACACCTTGATTCCAGGATACGATCTACTAATTATTGTTGGGAATTCTTTTGCCGTATTCGGGCTGCTCGCCGGAGTGATCCTTCGAAATTGGAAGTTGTTAGTTTTCTGTGCCGTGCCCCTTGCTTTTGCATCCGCGCATGCCGTGCTGCTGGCATCGATCGATCGTTACGTGTTTCCGGCCTACCCTCTGACTCTCGTAAATATTCTGGTACTCCCTGTCATCATTTGGCCCAAAGTCAAGTCCGTGATCTCAAGAGTACTGCCCGTCGCTCAAACGTACATGCGGAAGCGCCAC
The DNA here is from genome assembly GCA_965247305.1 of Bryobacterales bacterium. Taxonomy (GTDB): domain Bacteria; phylum Acidobacteriota; class Terriglobia; order Bryobacterales; family UBA6623; genus CATQHP01. Next base: position 3,480,291 of record OZ252030.1, read on the forward strand.
GAGACGGCCACGTAGTATTGTCTTGTCGTTGTCCACTGGTGGCGTCTGACCATTCGACCTGAAGGAATCCGACCCAGGTGCCCATTATAATTGGTGCTTCCCTGTAAGAGACCTTTTGCTCGATAACAACTGTTTTTCGCCCGACCTGATCTTTAGGAAACCAATACATGCGTGAGCGCTATCTTCAACTCGCCCTACCCTATCTGCCGCGCCTCCTCCAACTCGTCGATAGAAATCCATTTAGCCCGACATACGGATGCTTTGATCGGGCTTACTGGCACTATCGAACGATGGACTTTCCATGCGGGATGAGCCAGGAGTTTGTCCTACCACTTGCGCTGGCATACGCCAACGACTACCCCGCCAACCAATACTTCGAAAAAACGCGCGTACGTGAGATCGCGGAAGCGTCGATTCAGTACATGGTCATGGGCTCACACTCCGACGGCACGTGTGACGACTATTTCCCATTCGAACGCGCGATGGGTGCGCTGGTGTTCAGTCTCTACGCCGCGAGCGAAGCGTATCAGATCCTTGAGATGCGAGATGACAGGGTGCTGGACTTGTTTCTCAAGAGAGTACATCACCTGGCTCAAGAGAACGAGACCGGTAGATTAAGCAATCACCAAGCTCTCGCCGCGCTCGCGGCCTACAACGTCTTCGCACTAACTGGAGACGAGTTGTGCAAAAAGGTTGCAGAGGATCGTGTCGAACTTACGCTTAGCTGGCAGAACAAAGACGAAGGGTGGTTCCAGGAATACGAAGGCGCCGATCCGGGATATCACACCTGCACGATCGATTTCTTAGCCAAGCTGCAAAAGAAGCGTGGCGACGAGTCACTCGTTGGGCCTCTTACAAAAGCTGTGGATTTTGCATGGTATTTCATGCATCCTGATGGTTCTTACGGGGGCGAATATGGAAGTCGGAACACCTATCATTTCTACCCGCACGGATTCGAACTGATGGCCCAGTACAGTGAAAAAGCGGGGCAGATCGCGGACGCTTTCTTGCGGTCTGTCCATAACGACAGGCGGTACCACAACGATGACGATCGAATGACGGCTCACTATGTCTACAACTTCATGCAGTCATATGACGACTATCATATCGACCGCCCGCAGGACATCCGACAGTCGAGACTAACAGGTTCCACAGTTTGGATGCCGGGTGCAAAAATAGCGGTTTCTTGGAGCGGCTCAAGCCGCTACGCGGTGGCAAACCTGAGCAAAGGTGGAGTCGTCAAAGTGTTCGACGAAGACGGACCGATTGCTTCTGACACCGGAATTATCGCTGAGACGCAGCGTAGTTCGGATGGGTCTGTCTTGGTGAGTCATCTGGTTCAACATGATTCCAAAATCGAGGCCGATGTCGAAGCTAATGAGTTTTCGGTGGCAGGCTATCTTTGCAAGCGTAAGGTGAGATTGCCGACGCCATGGACGCAGGTCTTATTTCGAATCCTGACTCTTACCGTCGGTCGCTACAACGCCAACTTAACCCGGAGCCTACTTCAAAAACTCCTAATCACTGGTAAGCCAACCACTCCGTACAGATTTCTTCGGACGTTGAAATTTGAAGGGGAGAAAGTTTTCGTCGAGGATCGGATTGATGCCAATCTCGAACTTGAGCGACTGAGCTGCGGCTCAGACGCGACAAGTATCTATGTTGCCAACAGCAACGTCTATCAGGAGTCCGTCTTGTGCGAATGGCATCACGCGGATTTGAACAAGCTCGACGTTGTGGATGGACAGCGAGTTTGGCGCCGAACCTATTCGCGATCACGCCCTAAGGACGCCGGAGAGTGTGTTTCAGTGGACGACCTCGACTCGGGTACGTAGGCTGTAGTTGCGGACTAGGTTTCACGGCGATATACGAAATCTTAAGCAAAAGGCCAGAACTGTGGCTAAAATGGTGTGGAATGGATGCTAAGGACGATGTCATAACTCCGCGAGGTGTAATGGATGCCAGCTACGCGAGAGATCGTGACAGTAAGGCCCATCTGAGCTTCCGTTTCCGATCGCGGGCATTCGTAGCCGCCGAGGCTTACCGAAAGTACTCGCCTCCTCGGACCGAGATCCGTCTCCTCGACTTGGGAGCCGCCGAGGGTCGAACCATGGCGACGTTGCATCGAGAGTTGCGCGCGGCCGAGTCTATCGGAATCGAATATGCTCAGGATCTGATTGATTGTGTCCGAGAGTTACCGAGCGGCTGTCGCCTCGTCAAGGGCGACGCCACGAGTATCCGCGGAATCGTCGAGCCTGCCTCCTTCGATTGTGTTACGGCTCTGGCAGTGCTGGAACACCTGCCCGATCCGCTGCTCCTGATGCAACAAGCACATTGGGCCTTGCGGAAGGGCGGCGTTTTTGTGGGGACGTGCCCTTCGAGTTCATGGGATTCGATATCAGGCTCGTTGGGTCTACACAAGGAAGAACATCATGAGTCGAAGTTTGACCGCGCGAAATTTGAGGCTCTAGCGCGCCGGGCAGGCCTTGCAGGCAAACGCTATGAGCGTTTCATGTTTGCGCCAGTCGGTTTTCTTCCATATCTCAAGCTTCCGGTCTCGCCGCGTCTGGCCTATCGGCTAGATAAGCTCGTCCAGTCACTACGTATTTTCGAGTTTTCATTCGTAAATCAGCTTTTCATTGCTACAAAATATTGAGCTGAATAGGCCAAGAAGTTCGAAATATAAACACCATCTCTTCAAGAGGAAAACGAAGCATGTCGATTGATCCGTCGAGACGTCTGCACGGTTGCTCTGTAATTGTTCCCTGCTACCAGGAACAAGGGGCGGTGGAACAAACCGTCCACGAAGTCGACCACGCTCTCGCCTCGATGGATTGCGAATCAGAGATGGTGTTCGTCAATGATGGCAGCTCCGACAATACCGGAACAATTCTGGATGAACTAGAGCAGAAGTATCAACGCCTACGGGTTGTCCACAATGAAGTCAATAGAGGCTACGGCGCATCTTTGAAGGTGGGCTTTCTCAAGAGCGACTACGATCGAATCGTTATCACCGACGCCGATGGGACCTATCCGAATGAACGAATCCCTGATATCGTTCAGGATCTTGAGAAAGTCGATATGGTCGTGGGCGCTCGGGTCGGGAGCAACGTCAAGATTCCACTATTGCGGCGACCCGCCAAATGGCTGTTGCTGAAGTACAGCCGCTGGATGTCTCGCGCGGATATTCAAGATATCAATAGTGGACTGCGAGCGATGCGAGCGGAGCATATCCGAACATTTTGGTTCATGCTACCGGACGCATTTAGTTTCACGACCACAATCACTTTGGCGATGCACATGCAGGGACTGACCGTCGTCTACAAGCCCATCGACTATCATCAACGACTTGGCAGTAGCTCGATTCGTCCGATTCGAGACACGTTGCGCTTCTTTATGCTCGTATTTAGATCGGTGATGTACTTCAGACCACTGCAAGTGTTTGGTGTAGTTGCAGTACTGTTGATCGCTGCCTCGGTCGCCATCGGCATTGTTTCGAAGATCCTGTATGGCGTCGTTCCCGATGTAACGGTCACGATACTCTTTGCGACGGGGATCATCGTCTTCTGCATGGGCCTCCTCGGCGACTTGGTCAATGCACGGCGAGCCCGCTGAATCCCCACGACCCGGGATTGGTCGACGGGCGTTTGACAAGCTTCTGCTGTTCGTACCGCCAATCGGTCTGGCGTTGGCCTTACTCGCGCTGACTCAATTCGTCGAGTGGGGGAAAACGCTCGACGCCATCATCACAGCCGACCCCGCTTGGTTAGCGGCCTCCGTCTGCCTTGCCCTGGTGGCGACGGTGATCGTCACTATCAAACTACAGCGCCTGATGGATGCGATTGAAATATCGCGCAGTTGGAAGCGCTGTTGGTCGGCGGTTATGGCCTCGCTGACATTGAACACATTCCTGCCCTCGCGGGGAGGCGACTTATACAAGGTCGTTTCATTGCACGACACTCCAGAATCGAGACAGCCGCTTCTTAGCGCCGTCATCGTCGAGCGAGCGATTGACATTCTTGTATTGAGCGTCATCAGCTTGTCAGTTGCTCTTAGTGCTGGACGCCCGACCGAGGCCCTCATCGCCCTGCTACTGTGCAGCGGAGCCTTCGCCGGAATCATGACCCTCGCCTTCGCCGACCGGCTCTCCTGGCTGCCCGCTAGGCTTGTGGGCCTCAGTCAGGCCGCCCGGGTACTTCGAAAACGTCTGCCGATTGCCGCTACGATCTGTGGCCTTAGTCTGCTCTGGTCGATCAACAACATTTTGATCTTTGCTTGCTTACTGCGTGCGGTAGGCGAGGATAGCGTGACGATAGAGCGTGTGTTCGTCAGCATGCCACTCGCCGTTCTCGCCGGAGTAGTCCCGATTTCAATTAGTGGCATTGGAACTCGCGATGGAGCCCTGGCGCTTCTCCTGGCTGATCAGGCATCCGCGAGCGGGATCGTAGCCGCCGCCTTTCTCTACACAGCGGTCGCATATTGGTTTCTCGGTATCGTAGGAGTGTTCGTGCTTGGAGTTGAGGCGCTCCGGACGATCAAGAAACGGGCACAGCCGAGGATTGTTCCCTGACAGCTCGTGACGGAATTTCAACCGCTGATATGTAACAGGTTATAGGCCATTTTTGGGTGCGTATGCTGCGATCGATATAACCGACGATATGTTGTCCGGAATCAATGAGGACGCCTCGCCGTATTCTTTATTAACGCCCAAGTATGTAACCAGCAGTACTGTAAACGCCTAACAGGAAAAGCCCATACCCAGCAATGAAGAGCACCGACTGCTAATTCCGTAGTTGTCATACACAATCTTGGTAGAGAGGTTGACAATCGACGGGCTCTTCGACTCCGCAGCAGCGACAGTGGCCAGCATCACAAACCGCTGAGAAACAAAAACGTGTTTTTCAGCAACGAATTGGTTCAGGTGATAGCGGCGGCCGGCGGAGTTCGACGTTTCGTCGTGCCTGTTCCCACGAGCCTCTCAATTCCGGTGCTGGAACTTCTTGCGAAGACGAGATTGCCAATTCCAGATCAGGCCCGCAGTTTGAAGGCGATGAGAGACAATCAGTCCATTCGTCGGGAGTCGCACATGCGCTCCTACATCGGAACTGAGACCCCCCTTTAGATCGCCGTCCGCAACGCCGGGAAATTGCTGAGGAATGGCTAGGGCTCTAACCTTCATCGGACGAACTGATATCGAGCTGCATCGAGTACAAATGCACCACCGAGGAAGAAGAGGTCGGTCAATCCAAACAGGCTTTCGGTTCGAGACCGTGAGTTTAGCGGGAATGGGATGGGTGGCGTATGTCACTAAAGATTTACGCGAACAAATGGGGGCGGCGATCTGATTCTCGAACGCTCCGCACTATACCAGGCATACCCAGGGGGCAGTATGCGGGCTACCGCGGTGAGCAGGCAAAGGCGTGCTGGACCCACTGCTTTTCGTCCGGCGGCTGCAAGTCTTCGATCTTCCATCCCGCCCCTCCGACAATCGACTCCATCAAAGCTCTGCCATAGAAGGCCATCACGAGCGGACCGTTATTGTCTCTGTCTTCAAAACCTTCTAGATCGGTATCAATGAAGGCAGAAAAAAAGAGCTTCCCCGTCGGCCGAATCTGAGTGAGCAGCAGTCGCAGCAGGTCATGTGAGTCCGACGGACACTGATGCGTAAACACCGAAAACGCGCAGATCAGGTCGAAAGTCTGATCGGTCGGGAGCTGCTCGAACTTGCGACAGAGGGACCCCGTCAGGGTTATATAGCTCGTTATGCGCGTTCCAATGCAGGAAGGTGAACCTGCCATCTAGAGCGGCGAAATTCTTGGTGAGAAACTCGACGATCCGTGGCTCCACCTCGAGGCCTGTGTACGACTTTACAGGGATTCGGCGATTGACGATGGCAGCCGTGAATCGCACGCCGCAGCCTAGGTCCAGCAGATCGGCGTCCGCAAGAGTGCTGAAGCCGCAGCGATTTTGTGCGAGCCGGAGCAGCCACTCGCCGGTTCGCTCTAGACCGGCCGCCGCAATGGCAGGGGAATTCCGATTGAGTTCTTCCGGAATCTCTAGGCGGGCTAAGCGTAGCTTTGATTGATCTGATATCTCAATGTGCACGGTCCGGCGAGGTGTTCCGTTGAAACCCGAATGCAGCCACATTTACTGCTAGCCGTCGATCGCGCCAGAACAGTAGTACGGCCAACTCTTCACAGTTCATTCCTGTCAAGAACCTTCCGAAAAACGAGTTCTCCTTTTGTATAGCGATAACCGAGGTCCTCACATGTCCAAGTCACCGCTTTGTTCGCGGCCTGGGTTGAAAAATAGGTGAGAGTTGAGGTGCCTGTCCCCCGAACTCCCCGGAACTCCCCGAACTCCAACAGTATGCCATGAAAGCCCCCACTTCGGTGACTGTCCCGAAAGCCCCAAAACCTGCTGTGCACCTGTGCGCTAATACTTGACCAGATTCTTTATGCGCCGCCTAGAATTTGCAATTATCTTGCTTCATCCCAAATCCGATTCAATGTACCGTGTATAGCAAGACGCTTACTCGATAGCTACGTATGAATGTTCGGCGATTGCACAACCTCGCTCTACTGAAATCCCGACGCTAGAGAATCTTTGCCATAGAAAGCGACCACACACTAGATACGCCTTTCTCGGACTTGCGGTTCTTGGAGCCGCAGTACTGAAACCCAAGTTTTTCATAGAGTGCCCGTGCCGGTTGGTTAGTAGCGAGCACTTCGAGCCATGCGGTCTTCCAACCTTGCTCGCGTATGTCCTCCAAGAGAATTTGATATGCGGCAAACGCGAATCCCCGTCTCCGATACAGTGGGTGCATGTCTATACCCACTTTAATCGTCTTGGCGATCGGTTCCGGGTCTGATACTCGGACGTACCCAACTTGAGTGCCTAAATGTTCAATAATCAGCCAGTTGGGTCGTTCAGACAAATACCAACTACGGACTTGTTCCATCGAGAACTTTGCGGGGTTATGGAGGTATGGAAGCGTACTTTGATCATGCCGGACCTCCGAGAGAAACTCTAGATCGGATTCCAGCAATTCCCTGAGGGTGACCGACGCGGTCACCATCCCTCCCTTATCGTTTCTACTATGAACTGTCGTTGCGCGGAGGAAACCCACCAACCGACGGGAATACAGAGCATTTCTCGGTCCATGATGTCGGTACCGGGAAGTTCGTCGCGAACAAACTGACGCGTACAGGTGTAAGTGTCGTTTCGGCGATGGACCGGGCTGGAACCGATACCGCGATCATCCAGCTTCTTCTTTAGGTCATCGCGGCGCTCTGCTCTTAGCGTAAATAACCAACTAGCGCTCACTCGATCCGCATCCTGGTGTAACAGCCGAATACCTGGCACATCGATTAATGAAGCGCGATAGAATTCAGAATTCTGTCGGTGTGCAGCGAGAGTTTCCGGCAACAATTTGATATTGGCGAGCCCGATCGAAGCTGAGATGTCATTCATATGAAACTTATAGCCCCATGTATCGACATCCTGTTCACAACGAAAACTGTCGCCGCCACTCCGGTCCATACCGTACCATCGAAGACGGCGTGCCCGCTCGGTCTCGAATTCAGTTGGACAGATTAATGCGCCGCCGTCCCCACACGTAAGATGTTTGATCGCCTGAAAACTGAACACGCAGTAGTTACCTGATGTTCCAATCATCTTGCCTCGAAAAGATGCACCAAGGGCATGTGCGGCATCTTCAATGACTGCGGGGCGCGATCCGAATTTCTTGTAGCACTCGTCAACCACTGCCTCGATTTCATCGAGGTCGTTGGGATATCCGCCCCAATGTACCAACATGATCGCCTTCGTATTTGGCGACACCTTCCGGCGGAGGTCTTCTATGTCCATGTTCCCATCGACCGGGCTTGTGTCAACCCACCGGATCGATTGACCGTTCGCGAGTATCGGACAGTTTGTTGCAGTACAAGTAATCGGAGGAGCCAAGATTTCCCCAGGTTCGGACGAACTTTCACAGATAAGCCGCAGCGCCAGTGTCAGGCCAGAGGTCGCCGAGTTGAGTGTCAATGGAGACGGCTTGCCTATGAAGTCTGAAAGAACGGTTTCAAAGTTTTCGACCTGCTCGCCTTGACCGATGTAGCCTGACCGCAACACCGCCGCTACACGGTTTACCGCGTCTGGCGACATTCGGACCTTGAATAGGGGGATTGCTTCTTGACTCCGACTCATCTCACCGACTATTCAGACCTCCGAGACTCGTCGATACTTATGTCGTCTGAAAGTGGGGTCGCCCGTATTCTTGGGGGTTCCATCCAGCTAGTCGGCAAATAAAGTCTGAGGGATTCTCCATTAGCTGCGTGGTCAACGCGTTGACATCTATGTCTTCCTCGACCGCATGGGCCCAGTACGGCTGCGAGCGAACGAGGAACTCTCTTCCAGAACCACACCCATGATGATAGAACATGTCAAAGTAGACGCCACAAAGCAGCGGATGGATATTTAGACAGTTCGACCGTACAAGGGTATAAACTTTCTCGCGCCCCGCATACTGATAGTAAGGTACCGTGACGTCGAACTCCAAGTTGCCGACGAGGTCCAGCCCCACAGTCCCGATCTCTCACGACAATCGATCCAGTGCCGCCCGACCGGCGAAGAGGATTGAACCATGTAATCGTTGTTCGAGGTTCTCGGGTCTCATCGCGATCGCGATCTCAATCGGCGGCTGCATCCGATCTCGAAGAATCTCCAACCAGTTCGTTCGGATCGGAAATGCATCGCTGTCGATAAACAAGAAATCCGAGTACTCATTGCGCCGCTGCCGAAATATCTCAAGTAAAGCGTTTAGTCCCAGAACGTGTGCCCTATGACTGTCAACACTAGTGTCCGGCTATAAGTCGAACAGATTCAACTGGTTAGAAATTCCGTACGATTTATCTTGGGACTTGGCATCGTCAAAGGCCCGTGGAATGGGCACTTTCTCGAAGAGCGTCACGCTGAGTACCTGTAGGATTTGATAGAGGCTCGGCTCAAGGCGCAGTCGCTTTTTAAGGATCGCAATTAAAACATAAATGGAGACCGCTATCCAGATTTGGGTCTTCACTGCATTGGCGCTGGTGCCGAAGAATGCTTTGATGCGGAGGTGCTGCTTGATCCACTTGAAGAACAATTCCACTTTCCAGCGCGATTTGTAGAGCAGCGCGATCGTGAGCGCCGGCAGTTCGAAATTGTTGGTCAGAAACACGAGCCTGCGATCCTGAATGGTGTCGTAGTAGCGAACGCGGCGAAGCGGGTCAGGATAGCGTTTGGCCGATGTGGCGGCAATCGGAACAACGGTCTGATCCGAAAGCACACCGGTTTCCGGTGGCGCCGCATGAGAGTAACGGCGACGTAGGCGCAGGCTTTTCTTCGCGCGTACGACGAAGAAGGCGGCCGACAACTGCAACACGTACAGACGTGTCAAGGGCGGAGTAAATGTAGACCGCTTCGGCGGAGCAAAAATAGACCAGTTGGCGGGGATCCAGCGGTTTGCGTGGGACGGCTGGAACGGAGCCTGAGGACGCCCTTTAGGGCGGCCCAGGCGTAGTGGAAGACGGCCCACGCAAACCGGCGCGAGCGGCCGGCGGGTCAGTTTGAAGAGCGCGGGCGCTTCTTTTTGCTTTGCTTGAGGCGGTAGCTGTCGCCGTTCATCTCGAGGATATGGACGTGATGCGTGAGCCGGTCAAGCAGAGCGCCGGTCATGCGTTCGGAACCCAGCACCTCGGTCCACTCGGTGAACGGCAGGTTCGAGGTCAGCAACGTCGAGCCCTGTTCGTAGCGCTGCGAAAAGATCTCGAACAGCAGCTCTGCCCCGGTCTTCGACAGCGGCACATAGCCCAGTTCATCGACGATCAGTAGATCCTGCTTGGCAAGTTGTTTCTGGACCCGTAGTAGTTGCCGTTCGTCACGGGCTTCGAGCAGTTCATGGACCAATCCCGCGGCGGTGGTGAAACGTGTGCGATAGCCGCTCTGACAAGCTGCCAGTCCCAGCGCCAAGGCGATATGCGTTTTGCCGGTGCCGGAGTTCCCCAGCGCCAAGACGTTCTCACGGCGGTCGATGAACTCACAGCGCGCCAGCTCCAGAACGAGCTTCTTGTTCACCGAGGGTATGGCCAAGAAGTCGAACGTGTCGAGACTCTTCGTCACCGGGAACTTGGCGGCCTTGATGCGACGCTCGGTCGCCCGCTGCTCGCGATCGACCAGTTCCAGCTCGCAGAGTTGCTGTAGGAAGTCCCGAAAGTCCAAGCCTTCGGCGGCGCAGCGCCGAGCCAGTTTGTCGTACTCGCGCAGGAAGGTCGGCAGCCGCAGCGCTTTCAGGTGGGTTTCCAGCAGCATTCTCGACTTCGCCATCAGCTTGCTCCTGCTAGCAGCGCCAGATAGGATGCCGGCGACGTCTGCTCGACCTGAGCCGTCGGCAGGTGGGGATACTTCGTTAAGTCGAGCTTCGGCGGACGTTGCTCGATCGCGCACAGCAGTAGATGCTTGACGGCGTCAAAGCCAATCGTTCCCAGTAGACAGACTTGGCGCACCGCCGTTGCGACGTGCTCAAGGGGGAAGTCCTCCAACAGTCGCAGGACCTGTACGTACTCGCGCTTGCCCGCTTTGTCCAACCGCGATTCGAGCAGTCGTCGCAGCTTCGCAAACTCCGGCGGCAACTCCCAGCCGACCAACGGCGCGGCTTGATCGAGCGCGTTGGTCTTGCGTTCCAACAACGCCAAGTAGTGCAGCGGATCGAAAACCAACTCTTCACGTTCATAGCTGCGCTGATGGCGGGCGATCTCTTCGCTGCCGCAACAGATCACTACCTCATCCACGTAGGCTTTGATCAGGACCTGGCGGTGGCCGTAACGCGTTGGCACCGAATAATCGTTTGTCGCGTAGCGCACCAGCGACAACGAAGTCACCCTTGTCGAGCGTTTGTCGCAGGCATCGTAGGCTGTCGGTGCCAAGGGCAAGAGCGCTTCCCGATCGCGCTCGAAGCGTTCGCCGACGGTTTCGGTGTGCCGTCGCAAACGCCGTTCACGGTTGGCTCGGCACTTCTCTTCGAGGTGTTCGTTGAAGGCTTCCCAACTCTCGAATCTCGGGATCGGCACCATGAAATTGCGCCGTGCGAAGCCCACTAGCCCTTCGACTTTTCCCTTGTCGTTGCCCTTGCCCGGACGCCCGAAACGATCGGCGAACAGGTAGTGCGACTGCAGTTCGCTGAACACCCGCGTACGTTTGCGCGTGCCGTCGCCGAGAATCCTTGCCACCGCCAGCGTCGTGTTGTCGTAGACGATGTTGCGTGGCACGCCGTCGAAATAACGAAACGCGGCGTTGTGTCCTTCGCAAAAGGCTTCCGTCGTCTCGGCGGGAAAGGCCTTAACGAAGGCGTCGTCGCTGTGCGGCAGATCGACAACCAAGAAGTGCGCCTTGCGCTGGACTCCATTGATAACGACAACCGCTTCGCCGAAGTCGGCCTGCGCGTCGCCGGGCGGATGCGCCAGTGGCACGAACATCTCTTGTCCACCGAGCTTCTTCTCGCGGACGTAGTCCTTGACGATCGTGTAGCCACCGCTGAAATCGTACTCCTCGCGTAGGCGATCGAAGATGCGTTTCGCGGTGTGACGTTGTTTCTTTGGTTGTTGCTGATCGTCGAGCAGGATCTGATCGATGATTCCGGTGAACGCTTCGAGCTTCGGCCGTCTCACCGGTTTGCTCCGCCGATAGCCCGGCGGAGCAGCGTAGCGCAGCATTTTGCGCACCGTCTCCCGCGCTAAGCCAAACCGCTTGGCGGCTTCGCGTTCACTCAGCCCTTCGACGTAGACACTGCGCCGTACTTGAGCATATAGCTCCACGCGATACATCCTTCCCGTGTTCCACAAAACACCGAATGGATGCCAGCGGACCACCCGGGCGGTCTAATTTTCCGCCGCCCTTGAACGGCTTTAAAACGCCGTTCTGTGGTCTAGTTTGTCAGCGCCGTTCTCAGTTGGCGACGGTGGCCCGACTCGCCGGTCCTGGCGGCGCCCGTTCCGTGCTGGCCGAATCCGTGCTCGTCAAGCAGCAAGTGCTGATCCTCAATCGCTCCCGGAGACGTTCACCCAACCCTCGCCCTTCCGATCGCATCGTCGCGGGTTTGTGTGCTCTCCTCATGCGTCCTCGCCGGTTGATTCGTTCCGCGATCGTCATGAAACCCTCGACGCTCTTGACGCTCCATCAAGCGCTGACCAGGCGGAAGTATCGCCGGCTTTTCTCATCCGGGGTCCGGAAGAAGCCTGGCCCAAAGGGCCCCACCCAGGACGTGATAGCCGCCGTCGTCGACCTGAAGCAGCGGAATCCGACCTGGGGTTGTCCACGGATCGCGCAACAGGTCGCCTTGGCCTTCGGCATTGCAATCGATAGAGATGTTGTTCGGCGCATTCTCGCCGTTCGGTACCAGCCGGAACCAGATTCGTGTGGCCCCTCATGGCTGACGTTCCTCGGACATGCCAAAGACAGCCTCTGGAGCATCGACCTGTTGCGGTGCGAGTCAGCGATCTTGCGAAGCCATTGGGTGCTGCTGGTCATGGACCAGTGCTCGATTGTACGGGGCTACCAAAGCGGCGCTTCACAGCCTGCACTGGACGTCATCCGCAACCCCGCCACCGCACTCAATGTCAGCGCCGACGACCTGCTCTTCCGCAACAACGAGCGCGGCCCCGACGACGACCTCAAAATGCAGTTCGAAGCCGTCTCCCACTTCGACCCCGACGACAAAAACGTCATCCGCTCCCTGCTCGAAAGCATGATCCTACGGCACGAAGCCAAACGCTGGTCCGGTGGCGGCTGAGTACCACAGTACACTCCGCACTGATTGAGTGCCTGTCACCGATAGGCCCTACTCGCGCCCTTTTTCCTCGTGACTAGCCTTTCGGCAAGGTGCCCAATTAAGTACCACTGAAGGAAAGTGAACGGCAAGCCAAGCGAAACAATGTATGACGAGAACGACAACCCATAAGGAAACGTCCGAGTCAACTCGTCGACTAGTAACCCAAGGGAAGAGACCATAAACCTTGCGGATGCGAAAGACGGGACATTTAGATAGAGGAACGTCTGGACGATCCACGATTCCTCTCGCTGTATGAACTGCCACCGATTGAAGAAAACCTGCCCAACGTCAGCCGGGCTAGTGATCACGTCATTTCCTGCGACGAATTCGTAGTCACCTCGGACTCCGCCGTGATCCGCTAGAAAGACGAACAACGCAGCCAGGAACAGCCCACTGTGTGCGACTACGAACAGTTTTCGCAGGCGCATCACTTCGTTGGAAATCCCCCGGGATGTGTCCGTCGGATACCTCTTTGGGGGCCACCACGGCGTCGGGCTTCGTTCTCGGCATCGTTAGCCCGCTTGTTTGTGGTCGCTCCCCGCGCTCTCGGCCTAATTGTAAAGCCCACGGCATGCCCCAACAGCTCGTGAGCGACAGCTTCACCCAGCGTCTGGACAGGCACTCCCGGAGTGCGGTGCATTATTCCATTCGGATCGACGACAGATTGAATATTCCCGGAAGTCGACGCATCTGACCTGTGTGTTACACCACCACCAAAGTCGTTTCCCACGTCGAAGTTATGCTTGCCAAAGAGAAAGTCTAGGACACCCTCGGACTTCGTACTGGTGGCATCATCGAGTGTGAACTCCACGACCTCGTCCTTGGCAATCAGGATGCCGAGGTCTGTTTCCAAGGAGCCAGCCTTCTGGAAGTCCCTGACCTTGCCTACGACCCCAACGAAGAACCCGTCCTTTTCATTCCCTGTGCTCGTAAGGTTTTTGGCAACTTTGCTGTTTACCAGCGACTGCTTGATTGCCTCAAGTTCAGCGTCTCGATCGGCCTCAGTGTCGCCAAGGAGTTGAATTGCTTGTCCGGTTGGGTCGACGTACTTGAGCGGGTTGTTGCGAGTGTAGGCATAGAGATTCCAGGACTGCGGATCGACGACGAACTGGTCGACGAGAGGCCCGTCCGGTCCGGTGAACCTACCCAGGCTCGCCGAGAAGTAGCGGGCCAAGAAGTAATCCAACCCGGACTCGGCATCGCGTTCTTTGGCGGTGAACTGTTGGGTGAAGGCCGAGCCGGCGTTGTAGCCCGCGAGGGCTTGGCGGTTGAATGTAGCGTCCGCGGGGATGTGCTCGCCGAAGGGCAGGAAATCGCGGCGCGACACCACGTTCGGCGGATCGGCGGCATCTGTTACCAATCGGGTCGAGCCGAGGTGATCGAGCGTGCGGAAGAACAGCCCGGAGTTGGCCGGCGCGGTTGTCGAGTACTCCGCGGCAAGCTTGCCGACGACGTCGTAGACGAAGCTCGTCGTCTCGGCTGATGTGAGCTTTTCCACGCGGTTGCCCGCTCCGTCGTACCGGTATTCGGCGACGGCGTTCCCGGATGTGCAGGTCACGTGACCTGCGCAATAGAAACGCTGCTTGTTGTTAGCGTCGTAGGCCATGGAACCGACAATCGGGTGGCGCACCATATTGCCAGCAGCGTCGTAGGGATCGTCGGTCGTCACCATCGGGTCTGGGTCGAGATCGGCACCGGTAGGCAGTTTTATGATGCGGTTTGTAGCCGCGTCGAATTGCGTGACGGCCGTGGGCGTCGGGGACCCCATGGTGATGCCCGAGCCAGTCGCGGCTCGGTTTCCGAAAGCGTCATAGCTGTAGGTGCGCTGCCAGAGGTCGTTGTTCTCTCCGACGGTCTTAATGCGATTGACGGCGTCGTAGGTGTACTTCTGGGTGAAGGTCGGGTTCCCCGAAGCGGTGATCACTTGTTGCAGAATTCTAGCGTACTACGTGCCTGTCCCCGAATCCCGCTCCGAACTCTATTGACGCTCCTGCAGCCAGTGGCGCCACGCCACGGCGCGTTCTCCTTCCGAAGCGCCTGCGACCGACGGTCTCGCGCCCGTGATCAGCCTTAGCGCTTCGATAACTTCATGTCGTACCGTGACTGGGTGATCACCAGTCGGACTTGAAACCGTGCTCGACACCCGCTCGTCGTCGAGCAACCGTCCGAGTTCACTGAAATAGTGCGGCTCACGACGGTGAGCGATCTGCCTTACGGTCAACATTACAACCACAGGATCAACATTTGGATTCAACAGATTCCCGATGGCCATCGCGGCTACGGGTTCCTCGCGGTCGAGAATCACGTCGATCAGAAAACTTTTTCTGGACAAGTCCAAGCCGCTTTTCAAGCCATTGTCTTTGATATCTGAAATAACCGCCTGAACACCAGACTCGTCTAACGCCAGGACCCCCGCTTTCAGCTCAGCCTTTTTCGCCGGGTACGCGAGTTCAAGCACGCGCTGCGATTCCGACTGGCCGTGACAACAGGTAGCAGCCAGACAAAAGATAGCCAGCAGACGCGGTGAGACCTGCCTTAGTTCGGCCATCCTAGTCCTCGTCGTTCACTCTCTAGGATTCTCTTGATAGCTTCGATCGACTCCTGAGACGCCTTGCCAGGGATCTTTCCGATCCTTTCAGCTTGCTTAGCTCCCGGTTCATCGAAATCAGCATCAAGATTGCTGACGTCCAGGCTCGGGAAAGTACTACCTGGAATAGGTTGCTCCGCCGCGTCTAGGATCGTTGTAGTGTGTCCGCCGAGTTCGTGCGCCAACACCTTTGGAATCGATTTTCCGATTCGACGTGCATTCTCGGGGTCGACCGTTACGCGAATCGGGTTGTTTGCTTCCATGCCTTCAGGGCCTCGAATAACGGCTATCTTTCCACCGCCGTTCGGCGATACCGTCTCGACCTCTGTTAGTCCACCTGTGACGTGACTACTTGTAGTCCCGAACGTAGTTCCGGGCCCTGCGGCAGGACCTGTGGTTCGGACCGGCAACCGCCCCACGGTCACCTCGACTTCGAATTCGCTACGTGCAACCCGCTCGATCTGCGCACGACCTTCGGCCGTCGAGTACTGTCGAGCAAGTCCTTGGATGAGCAGATCTTGATTCTTGCTAGACTGGCCTGCCGCAAGCCGCAACTTCTTGCCATCGGGATCGATGAAGATCGTCGGGTTGTTGCGCGTGTACGAGTACCCATTCCATGTTTGTGGGTCACCTCGTGAAGCCCCAGCGCTCCCCGGATCCACGCTAGTAAATCGCCCCAGGCTCGCCGAGTAATACCTTGCCAGGAAGTAATCGAGCCCGGACTCGTCGTCGCGTTCTTTGGCGGTGAACTGTTGGCTAAAGGACGAACCGGCGTTGTAGCCGGCGGCGGACAAGCCGTCACGGTTGAATGTGGCGTTGGCGGGGATGTGTTCGCCGAAGGGCAGGAAGTCGCGGCGCGAGACGACGTTCGGTGGGCTGGCGGTATCGGTCACTAGTGTAGTGCGTCAATCAGATTGAACCTTAAGAAGAGCGGCTTTGCCGCGCTTGACCTTCTCAAGGGTGTCGGAAGCGGTAGCAGTCCAGATGAAGGGCTTGGGCTGCTGATTGTGTCGAGCGATGTAGTCTTCGATGGCGGTGGTGAGTTCGCCGACGCTACGAAAGACACCGTGGCGGATGCGCTTATCGGTGAGGTCTCGGAAGAACCTCTCCACCATGTTCAGCCACGACGCTGAGGTGGGCGTGAAATGGACGTGGAAGCGTTTATTGCGCTGCAGCCAGCGTTTCACCGTGGCGTGTTTGTGAGTGGCATAGTTGTCCACGATCAAATGGATCTGCTTGTCCTTGGGGGTCTGGTTTTCAAGCAAGCGCAAGAAGCGCAGCCATTCTTGGTGGCGGTGCTTGGGCATGCAGGTTCCGATCACCGAGCCGTCGAGCGTGTTGAGCGCGGCGAACAAGGTGGTTGTGCCGTTGCGTTTGTAGTCGTGGGTCATGGTCCGGCCGCGTCCCTTTTTCAGGGGCAGGCCGGGCTGGGTGCGGTCGAGGGCTTGAATCTGTGACTTCTCGTCGAGGCAAAGAACGAGGGCATGCTCGGGCGGGTTGAGATAAAGTCCGATGATGTCGTCGAGTTTTTCGGCGAAGCGCGGGTCGTTGCTGAGTTTGAAGGTCTTGACGCGATGCGGCTTGAGGCCGTGGGCGCGCCAAATGCGACCCACGGTGGAGGCGCTGACGCCGACCGCGGCGGCCATCGTGCGGCGGCTCCAATGGGTGGCGTTGGCTGGCGTTTCGCGGGTCGTCTTGTGGATGATCTGTTGCACTGTTGGGGAGCAGATGGCGGGCTTACGGCCGGGCCGCGGGGCGTCCTTTTCGATGCCGGCGACGCCGGATTCAAGAAAACGGCTTCGCCAGCGCGCCACCAACTGACGCGAGACCGACAGCTGCGCGGCAATCCGTTTGTTCTCAAGACCGTCGGCGGCGAGCACGATGATCCTGGCTCGCAACGCCAGACGAACAGCGACCCGACGACCGTTCGCGTAGCGCTCCAACTGCCTACGCTGCTCCTGCGTCAATGGGACTGGCTCTGCTCTTCGCATCCGTGTGCCTTCTACTAGTGTAGTGCGTCAATCAGATTGAACCTTAAGAAGAGCGGCTTTGCCGCGCTTGACCTTCTCAAGGGTGTCGGAAGCGGTAGCAGTCCAGATGAAGGGCTTGGGCTGCTGATTGTGTCGAGCGATGTAGTCTTCGATGGCGGTGGTGAGTTCGCCGACGCTACGAAAGACACCGTGGCGGATGCGCTTATCGGTGAGGTCTCGGAAGAACCTCTCCACCATGTTCAGCCACGACGCTGAGGTGGGCGTGAAATGGACGTGGAAGCGTTTATTGCGCTGCAGCCAGCGTTTCACCGTGGCGTGTTTGTGAGTGGCATAGTTGTCCACGATCAAATGGATCTGCTTGTCCTTGGGGGTCTGGTTTTCAAGCAAGCGCAAGAAGCGCAGCCATTCTTGGTGGCGGTGCTTGGGCATGCAGGTTCCGATCACCGAGCCGTCGAGCGTGTTGAGCGCGGCGAACAAGGTGGTTGTGCCGTTGCGTTTGTAGTCGTGGGTCATGGTCCGGCCGCGTCCCTTTTTCAGGGGCAGGCCGGGCTGGGTGCGGTCGAGGGCTTGAATCTGTGACTTCTCGTCGAGGCAAAGAACGAGGGCATGCTCGGGCGGGTTGAGATAAAGTCCGATGATGTCGTCGAGTTTTTCGGCGAAGCGCGGGTCGTTGCTGAGTTTGAAGGTCTTGACGCGATGCGGCTTGAGGCCGTGGGCGCGCCAAATGCGACCCACGGTGGAGGCGCTGACGCCGACCGCGGCGGCCATCGTGCGGCGGCTCCAATGGGTGGCGTTGGCTGGCGTTTCGCGGGTCGTCTTGTGGATGATCTGTTGCACTGTTGGGGAGCAGATGGCGGGCTTACGGCCGGGCCGCGGGGCGTCCTTTTCGATGCCGGCGACGCCGGATTCAAGAAAACGGCTTCGCCAGCGCGCCACCAACTGACGCGAGACCGACAGCTGCGCGGCAATCCGTTTGTTCTCAAGACCGTCGGCGGCGAGCACGATGATCCTGGCTCGCAACGCCAGACGAACAGCGACCCGACGACCGTTCGCGTAGCGCTCCAACTGCCTACGCTGCTCCTGCGTCAATGGGACTGGCTCTGCTCTTCGCATCCGTGTGCCTTCTACTAGTAAAGGCGACACGAAGATACTATAAGTTACATTATTTATGGCGCACTACACTAGTAAAGGCGACACGAAGATACTATAAGTTACATTATTTATGGCGCACTACACTAGGCGGGTCGAGCCGAGGTGATCGAGCGTGCGGAAGAACAGCCCGGAGTTGGCCGGCGCGGTTGTCGAGTACTCCGCGGCGAGTTTACCGACGACGTCGTAGACGAAGGTCGTCGTCTCGGCTGATGTGAGCTTTTCCACGCGGTTGCCCGCTCCGTCGTACCGCTATTCGGCGACGGCGTTCCCGGATGTGCAGGTCACATGACCTGCGCAATAGAAACGCTGCTTGTTGTTAGCGTCGTAGGCCATGGAACCGACAATCGGGTGGCGCACCATATTGCCAGCAGCGTCGTAGGGATCGTCGGTCGTCACCATCGGGTCTGGGTCGAGATCGGCACCGGTAGGCAGTTTTATGATGCGGTTTGTAGCCGCGTCGAACTGCGTGACGGCCGTGGGCGTCGGGGACCCCATGGTGATGCCCGAGCCAGTCGCGGCTCGGTTTCCGAAAGCGTCATAGCTGTACGTGCGCTGCCAGAAGTCGTTGTTTTCACCGACTGTCTTAATTCGATTGACGGCGTCGTAGGTGTACTTCTGGGTGAAGGTTGGGTTCCCCGAAGCGGTGATCACCTGCTGCAGAATATTTCCGTTGTTGTCGTTGCTGGTGACATCGCAGTTGCCGCTGTCGGTTGCACCGTACTTGAAGGTGAGCGTGAGTAGTGTACTCGCGGTCATTGTGCACGGCTGCAAGCGGTTGTTATAGGTCGTTGTCTCTGTAAGTCCGTTGCCAAGCGTGAATTGATCAGGCGCTCCGTGGGGTTTGTAGGTGATGTTTTGGGCGAAGTCAATTTGGCCGACGGTGTTGCGCCCAGCCTTGGTGGGACGCCCGGCGCTGTCGTACTTGTACGCCACTTTGAAGCCGTCGGGGTAAGTCTGGGTTTCGAGTGTGCTGTCAAGGTTGTAGGTGTAGATGAACGGATAGGTTGTCCCAGCGGTGATCTGGCTGCTCTGCGAGGCCCTGCCTACCGCGTCGTAGCAAGGGAAGCTCGTCGTAGAAACGCTGTTGACAACGGAATCCAACCGGCCTTTGTTGAAGCACGGCGCGGAACCGCTGCCCAGCACAAATCGGGCGTGGTCCCCATTTCTTCGTTGTCCCCATTTCTTCGTATTCGTTGTCTGATGTCGTGGGGCATTCCGGGGATAACGAGACGCTCATCGCGGGGCATAACGTTGTGAGTTTACTGCTACATTCAAATCGCCGTAAACCGATGTTATATAAAGGTTTGCTTAGTTCTACCCCTGGAAGGTGTGAAAAAATCGATTTCTCCGGTTGATCTACGCTGGTTCTAAAAGACTTAGGTGCTCCCTAATGCGTCGATTTTGAATTATTTCACACCTTCCTGTCCCTGATCTCCCTGTCCCTGATCTCCTCAATCGCGCCGTTTCATGAACATTGTTGTCGCTGTAAGTAGCTGATTGTATAAAGGTTATGTGAGTTCCGTGCCTGTCCCCGAACTCCCCCTGTCCCTGCCCCCCCATTCGTGCGGAGATGCGGCTCACTCATTCCGAAGTAATCCGACTAGTACGACGACGGACGCAACGATGCTAATCGACAGTGCGCTCGCGATACCGACCAATCCGAAGTCGACCGGTTGTTCGCCAAGGCTACTGATGAGCTCGAAGATCAGTACAGCTACCCAGACGCTAGCTATGGCGGCGCCGATTAGTGCAAGTTTGGCGCCACTCTGGCCCGCGATGCCAAGGGTCGATATCCCAGAACCAACTGTCAACAATAGTGGCCCAGCGAAAACCGCGCTCCATAGTACGACCACATGAACCCACGAAGCGACTGACGCAATACTGATCATGCCGGATAGCACGATAAAGCACGAAACCAGAAGCACACAGCCTACGACGAAAGGTATCGCTGCATAGGGTTCAGCAATCTTCACTACGGCTGGTCCTCGCTGTCAAGATCTACTTGGACACTAACCGTCCTCGTCATCTGAAGGTTTATCATAAACCCGGCAGTCCCTGGCGCAGCCTGCTGAATCGGAATGTTCTGTCGTTTGCCTTCATCAACCGATACATTCCCCTCGAAGGAGGGACTGCCCGAGACAGTGCCACCTATCGAAAGTCTTGACGCGTCCTGTGGAATCGTCACTTTGAGGTCAGCCCGGATTCCACGTGATACGCCCTCAACAAACGGGTTAGCGACATCCTGTTTGATGCTGATAACCGTATTGCCTTCCTTATCGAACCCGGCGCTGGCTGTAGGCAAAATCGGACCGTCGGCGGTAGCCTCGAAATTGCCAATTGAAGTGTGTGTTGACTGTACCATTTTATGGAAGTTAATTAGCGGCCCGCTTGAACCCACCTTTGCAGGATCAGTTTCGACACGAACAGTGATTGAGGTTCTAGAACTAGCACCCAGATCTGTGGAGTTCTCGCGACCATCACCTTTAAATCCACCCACGTCGGGTTGAGGAATAAACGCCCGCAGTTGAAAATCTACCTCGGCGAGGCCGTCTGGATCGATTGATCCTAGTGGATTGTTCAGGACGTACGTGAATCTGTTCCACTTTCGTGGATCCGCTATGTGCGCTGCGCTCTTTGAAATCGGATCCACACTTGTAAACCGCCCCAACCCCGCCGAGTAGTAACGCGCCAGGAAGTAATCGAGGTCAGACTCGTCATCTCGCTCTTTGGCGGTGAACTGTTGCCTGAAAGCCGAGCCGACGTTGTAGCCCGCGAGGCCTTGGCGGTTGAAGGTGGCATTGGCGGGGATGTGTTCGCCGAAGGGTAGGAAGTCGCGGCGCGAGACGACGTTCGGTGGGCTAGCGGTGTCGGTCACCAGGCGCGTTGAGCCGAGGTGGTCGAGAGTACGGAAGTACAGCCCCCCACTCGTCGGCGCCGTTGTCGAGTACTCGGCGGCGAGCTTGCCGAAGGCGTCATACACGAAGGTCGTCGTCTCGGCGGAGGTGAGCTTTTCCACGCGGTTGCCCGCGCCGTCGTAGCGATATTCGGCGATGGCATTTCCGGACCCGCACGTCACGTGGCCCGCGCAGTAGAAGCGCTGCTTGTTGTTTGCGTCGTAGGCCATCGAGCCAACGATCGCGTGGCGCACGAGGTTCCCAGCCGCGTCGTAGGGGTCGTCCGTACTAATGGCAGGATTGGGGTCGAGCGGGTTGCCGTCCGGCAGAAACTCGATACGGTTGCTGGCCGCGTCGAACTGCGTCACCGCCGTGGGTGTCGGCGAGCCGAATGTTATCCCGTTACCAGTGGCAGATCGGTTGCCGAAGGCGTCATAGGTATAGGCGCGTTGCCAGAAGTTGCTGTTCTCGCCGACGGTGGCGATGCGGTTGACGGCGTCGTACGTGTAGGTTTGGGTGAAGTTTGGGAGCCCGTCGCCGTTGATGCCTTGGCTGCGGACGTTGCCGTTGTTGTCGTTGCTTGTGACATCGCAGTTGCCGCTGTCGGTTACGCCGTATTTGAAGGTGAGCGTGAGTAGTGTACTCGCGGTGATCGTGCACGGCTGCAGGCGGTTGTTGTATGTCGTTGTCTCCGTCAGTCCGTTGCCGAGCTTGTACGTTGCCGGCGCTCCATGCACTGCATACAAGATGCTTTCGGTGTATTCAGTTGCGCCGACGGTGTCACGACCGGCACTGATCGGACGGCCGGCGCTGTCATACTTGTACGCTACATTGAGGCCGTCGGGATAAGTTTGCGTTTTGAGCGTACCGTCAAGATTGTGGCTGGAGGCGAATCCGTATGTGGTTCCCGCTGTGATTTGTTCGCTCGCAGTGACGCGGCCCAAGGCGTCGTACGCAGTTATCTTGCTGGTCGAGACGCTGTTTGTGGTGCTAGTCGGTCGGCCTTTTGAGAACGGCACGGCGGCATCATCGTACGTGAGGGTGGCAGCGGGCGTGGTGTCGCTGTAGTTGGCTAATATCAGCCGATTGAGGGAGTCGTAGCTGTTCGTTGTTACGATTCCACGTGGGTCGGTTTTGGTCTTCACGTTACCGTTGCTGTCGTACGTAAAGATCGTTGCGGAGTCCTGCTCCGGATTGTCCGCCGTCAGCAACCGACTGAGGCGATCATAGGTGAAAGTGCGTATCTGTCCGCTCTGGTTGCCCTCGGTGAGGTTGTCTAGCGAGTCGTAAGCGTAGCTGGTGATCCAGCCAAATCCGGCGACTCCCGGAGCTTCGACTACCTGGGTGAGTCGACCCAGGGCATCGGTGGTGGTGTCTCGCTTCTTGCCCGATTCGTCCGTCACCTTGGTGACATTGCCTTCATAGGTCGTTAGGACTTTGGAATTATCAGGCTGGGTGATTTGCGTGACTCGAGACAATGCGTCATAGAGCGTTGTGGTGACATCGGACGAACAGGCATTGAGTCCAGGGTTCGAAACTGTAGACTGACGCCCGAGCGCGTCGTACGTTGCGCATGTTGCGTTGAAGCCAACCGGTACGAATTGGCGGGATACCTCTGAACGTCCCAAGCCATCGAAGAGGGACTCGGACACATCAGTGTACGTACCAGAGTTGTTGCGGTCACGCGTAACGGCTGTTCGCATCGACAGCGGTGATAGGCCGTTGCCGCACGAAACCGTGACGTTGTCACAGTATTCGAACTTCGTCTTAAATGCATCCGTCGTACCGACGGCCGCGATCATTTCGAGCGGCCGATCAAGCTTGTCAGTGCCTTTCTCGTAGTCGAAGGTCGTCGTGACCGAGTTGGGGTCGGTTGTCGTGACCGGCTTGCCGAGGAAACAGTCGTAACCGACCGTCGTGGCGCCCACGATGGGACGGGTGATCGATGTGGGAAAAGCGAAGGTCTGGTCGCTCGACCCGGGGTTGCACTCGTTTGTGGTCAGCGGAAAACTGTCCGCATAGCTCACTGTGGTTGTATTGTCGTTTGGGTCGATGAACTTGATCAGATTGCCCGCGATGTCATACTGGCGCTCAACCTCAACGAATGCCGAAGTCGTACTCCAGGCCTTCCCCTGAGTCAGATTGCCCCGTTCCGAAAGACCCGCTCCAAAAGCGGCGTCGTGGCCGACGATGTTAGCTGCCGAATCTAGAGGGGTGTCGGTATCGCCATAGTTGTCGTAGGTGAATTCGACTCGCTCATCGGCGTTAGAATCCGTGCAATCCGCCGAGTCGCAAACGAGTCTCTTGAGCGGCAGCCGTCGCAGGCGTTGCCGTTGATAAGCGGAGTTGGAGGTAGGCGGATCGATATAGTTTGCCAGCGCAAGGTACGTCGTCTCCGTCCGACGTAGTAGAGCTCCATCAAAGTCCTTTTCTTCGACGTTCGTTGGGTTGTTGTACTGATCGTACTCGAACGTTTGAACCGATGAAATGTCTGGCGAAGCATCATTCAAGGTAGTCGTAGATTGGGTGCGACGAGGGCTATTCGGCGGCCCGATTGAACAATACGCAGTTAATTCAGGGGGCACCGTCCCGGTGCACCAAGGGAGGCCCTCGTTATCGCGCTGAGTCCAAATATCATCGACCGTCCGTAAGACATTTCCGCCTGAAGTTTTCGTCTCGGTCTTGAGTTCCTTGCCCTGTTTCCAATCGCCGTACTGCGGACCAAGCTGGCCACTGATATTTGAGAACGGGTTTAAGTGGAAATGGTGTCGAATCACCGAGAGCTTAGTCCCGGAGGCATCGGTGAAGTGCTCGTCGACGATTGCGTTTCCGGCGCCGAAATTCACACCGTCCGTATCGTAGAAGTACTTCGTGACTTCTGAGCAATTCCCAAACCCTGTTTCGCCGCCCGCGCACAAGCGTCTCTCTACGACTCGTCGAGAAACCATACTTGTTGGGCCTGTGGCTAAGCCCCCGACGAACGGCGCTGTCACCGTATCGCTTGCGTGATCGCCAGTGCCCCAGTCGTACTCGAAAGCCCCCCCGGTTGGAATTTGAATGCGGGCAAGTTCGGCGTAGCTGTCGTACTCGAACTCATACTCGCGTGTGTCCGGGAGTTCGATCCAGGCGACGACATCTGGGTCGTAGATGTCAGACGCACCCGTATCGCTAAATGTTGGGAAGAGGCCACCCGCGTTCCCATACGTCATGAGCTGGTATGTGCCGGTGGAATTCTGGATGCTGCCGCTCTGCCTTAGGTGCCCTCCAAGTGGCTGGTAGCAGATGTAGATGGTGTGCTCGGTGTCTTCGAAGCCAGTGTATTTGATGGTGTGAAGCGTGCCGTTGTTGGCGCCGCCGTTGCTTTGGCAGTCTTCATAGTCTTGTGCCACGTCGTAGTCGAAATTTGTGGTCCTGCCGAGCGGGTCGGTAATCGTCTTGACGTGCTCAGCCAGCACGTTGCCCATTCCATCGTCGAAGTAGTCGAAGGTCGTCTCATTGCCGTTGCGATCACGGATCTTCGTGACTCGACTATCAGTGATCGAGAACGTGCGACCGTCTGGAAACATCAGCTTCCCGTTGAGGTCCGAGATGAGGTCATCATCCGTAGAATTCACATCAAAGTCGTCGAGGATATCCGCGTTTGAGACGAATGTTACGGCGGAGCCGTCGATCGAAACAAATTCCTTGCCACGGTTGAACGTTCCCTGGGTCAGTTGGCAAAGGTTGGGCGCTTCTTCAGGTCTGCCCATGGTCGCCACATCAACCAACTGTATTTCGCTACCGTCGGCGCCGACGAAAGTGAGACGAGTCAATACATCGAAAAGGTTCTCGTAAGGGTCGATTGGCGGTACATTGCAGGTCGCGAACGTTCGCGCGATCCGCCCGAACAGCGCTCCGGCACTGTAACCGGGATCCCATCTCTTCCAGAGAGCAGTCGGTTCTCCTGCAGGTTTTTCAACGTTTTCCGGACCGCACTCCAATTCAGCGCCATTCGAATTGCCCACCGTACAGGTCTGAGTGGTTTCGGCCGACCACTTGCGATCGATGATCTGAAACACAGTCGTGCCACTTTCGCCCCGTCCTCTTACCCTCAACAAGGGCAACGCCAAGTTCAACGAACCGTTGAACACGTTTATGGTTTCGAACCCACTGAGTACGAAGGAGCCCACAGGTGAGCCCGGCTCGAGGCCGGCTGGCGTGAACGCCGAAGTGGGATCGTTTGTAATGGTGATGTCGGCGTGCGCCACAACTGCGAGGACTAGGCTCGCCAAGACCGTCAAGGCAAAGCCGATCCGCCCCCTCGTCGAACGACTCGTCATTGGCCGCCCCCTTGTGAATTGGCGACCGTGATCTCGAATCTCCACTGTGGATAGTTCTCCACAGTGACGACATAGTTGCCAACCGGAAGAGTTCTCACGTCGTTCCAGCTCCGCCCACGACGGCGGGTTCGTTTGCTGGATTGC
This sequence comes from Bryobacterales bacterium, assembly GCA_965247305.1. GTDB lineage: Bacteria > Acidobacteriota > Terriglobia > Bryobacterales > UBA6623 > CATQHP01. Next base: position 3,506,243 of record OZ252030.1, read on the forward strand.
GCCCTAGAGACCTGAAAGTCACCGTCAGCCTCGTTGACCACGAAGTTCAAGTCGGCGAGGCTTGTGCGGTTGAATATCTTGAGCCGAATCTTGCCCGGTGGGATTGTGACCTTCTCTGGAAAGAAGCCGCTTAGTCTCAGTACCGTGGCCGCGCTCCGATCAAATGGGTTGTTGCGGTCTTCGTTGAACGGTACCTGGCCGAATCCCAGGCTTGCGAAAAGAAGCGTAAGGGCGAGAACTGTAACGGCGGTCCATCTCAATTCGTTATTTGGATTTCTCATCTTGTTCACCGTCGGTACTCCGCTCGATTCTGGTCGCGTCTCATGGGCCGCTGATATCCCAGGTACCCATCAGGTCCCAGCCGGCATACGCTCCGGACTTATCGAAGACACGTTGATAGATGTTCTGCGGACCGGAGAGAGCGCCGTCGAAGATCAATGGGAATGTGAGTGTGATGTCATCTCCGTTAACCGTTTTCGTCACTCCCGCGCTGTCGATACTGCAGGTGCTACCCGTGAGGATTCCAGTACTGACGTTAGGAGTGAATCGTGCGCCCCATTGCGGATACAGCAGTACCTCATCCGAGACTGCGTTGTAGTACAACAGGCACGCATTTGTGTACTCATTTACCGAAGGCGCGATCTTCCAGTTCGTCATACCGAGATCGCCTGCTCCGTTCGGGTCACGGAAAGTCACCGTGAATGTTTGACTCAAGCCTGAACCGGTCGAGGGAACAGTAGGCGGGTTCGAGGGAGTCAAATTTGCGGTTGCGCCCGGGAAGGTCCAGGTGCCAAGTTCTAGGAATCCGGTCGACGCCCCACCTACATCGAGCACATGCGTGCGGATCCTTCTCGTTGCCGAAACGTTTGATGTAAACGTTAGCGGATACCGAAGCGTGAGAATCGTTCCATTCGGGATTACCTCAGTGGCGCCGACGTCGAGGCTACAAGTCGCGTTGGTAATCTGCGTCGCCGTTCCGGGCTGTACTCCCCCAATCCAGCTGAAGCCGTCATCGCTCTCGAGGTACACCAAATCGGCCACGTTGTTGTAGATGACTCCGCACGCTCCCGTCCAAGAGATCGCGTCCTGCATCATCATGACTTCCACGCGGCTGATGTCCACAGCGCCGTTCGGATCCGCGACCGTGAAGGTAAATGTCTGTGGTCCCGCGCCCGAACCGGACGATGGAACGACCGAATGCGCCACCGGTGGTAGTGGACCTGGTCCCGGAATATCCCAAGTGCCCATCAGATCCCAGCCGTCGTAGGCCCCGGATTTGTCAATAGCGATTTGGTAAATGTTCTTTGGACCGGTGAAGTTGGCATCGAAGGTCAACGGGAAGGTGAGGGTGATGTCATTTCCGCTCACGGTCTTCGTTACGCCGCCCGTGTCGAGATTGCACTTGGCGCCATCGAGCGTACCCGAACCGACGTTTGGCGTAAACGATTCACCCCACAGGTCGTACAGAATCAAACTGTCCGCAACCGCGTTGTACTGGAGATAGCAGCCGTTGCTCGCTGGTCCCAACGAGTCGGCAATCTGCCAAGCCGATAGGCCGAGGTCGCCTACTCTGTTCGGGTCCCGGAAGGTGACCGTGAACATCTGACTCACTCCGGAACCAGATGCCGGAACGGTAGGCGGATTCGAGGGAGTCAAGTTCGTTATTGCTCCCGGGAATGTCCATGTGCCGACTTCGAGGTGGGATGTCTGAGCACCGCTCAGATCCACCACGTTCGTCCGGACCTTCCGTGTTGCTGAGATAGTCGTCGTAAAGGTGAGGGGATACTTCAACGTGAGAATCGTGCCACTTGGCGTTACCTCGGTTGCCCCGACGTCGAGACTACAGGTTGCGTTTGATATCTGCGTTGCTGTTCCGGGTTGCACGCCGCCGATCCAGCCATAGCCGTCATCGCCGAAAAGGTAGACGAGGTCGGCCGCATTGTTGTAAATCACACCGCAGGAGCCGGTCCAAGAGATCGCGTCTTGCATCATCATGACCTCTACCTGCTTTATGTCCGCCGCTCCGTTCGGGTCAGCGACAGTGAAGGTAAATGTTTGTTGGGCGCCTTGACCGGAGCTTGGCGTCACCGTGCCCACTTGTGGAGGTTCGGGGGTAGCGCCGGGAGTACTGACGTCCCACGTTCCCATTTGCTGCCAGCCAACATAGGCACCGGACATATCGTTCACATACTGGTAGATGTTCTGTGTGCCCGAGAAGCCGCTTTCGAACGTAATTGGGATGCTGAGTGTCAGTTCGTTTCCGTTAGTCGCTTTTGCAACGGCGCCTTTGTCGATGGTGCAGTAGGCGTTGGATACAGTTCCGCTACTGCTACCGGGCGTGAAGCCTTCGGCCCATATGTTGTACAGGTACATGGTGTCATTCGGCTGGTTGTACCAGATCGTGCATGCGTTGATGTCGTCGCCGACCGAAGCGGCGACTTTCCAATGAGTCCACGCTAGGTCGCTCGCACCGTTCACATCGCTGAACTTTACGACAAATGTTTGCGTGAGTCCGGCGCCGGAAGCGGGTACGGTCGGCTCATTGATAGGTCCGACGTTGGGTGTCGCCCCGGGGAATCCCCAAGAGCCCAACTGTGTGAAATTGACGAAACCGTTGTCGACGGCCGTAGCGCTCATGTAGATATTTCGCGAAGCGCTTAAGCTCGTCGTAAGCGTCAGCGGGTAATCGATCGTTAGAAGTGTCCCGCTTTTGGTCACCGAGACGCCGGCGACGTCGAGTTGACAGGTGGAGTTTGATATCTGTCCCGCTGAACCGGGCGTCAACCCGCCCAGCCAAGCGGTTCCGCCGTCGCTGATGACGTAGACCAAATTGGCGACATTGTCGTAGATCAAACCGCATGAGCCTGGCCAGTTGCTCGTGCCATTCATGATCACCTCGACGCGACTGATATCATTTGCGCCGTTCGGATCCGAGGCAGTGAATGTGAACGTCTGCTGTGCCCCTTGGCCGGCGTTCGGGGTCACCGATACGACCTGTGGCGGTCCGCTAACAGAGATCGGCTGTCCTGTGCCGTTGTTTGTTTCTAGTTCTTCGGCGATCACCAGCTGATCGTCGACATGAACACCGACGTGGTAGTCCCCCGGAACAGTCGTCGTCGGGATCGTCACGGTCGCTGAGCAAGAGGTGGTGCCACCGGGAGCCGGAACGGTAAGGCTGGATGGCAGGCAGTCGCCCAGTCGTTCGTCTGAGGGGTCGATCATGCTTCCCGACGACAGATAGATTCCGCTTCGGAAGGTACCGCCCCCTCCGTAAGGGCCATCATTCGGGATCGTACAACTAACCGTTACCGAATCGCCTGGCGACACGGTTGTCGCCGACACAGTCAGAAGACTGCAACGAAGGTCTGGATCGCCCGGAGGGATGACGATGAAGTTGAATGCTGCGCTCGTATTGTTGGAACTTGGATCGCCTGGGATCTGATTGAAGGGATCAACTTCCGCCATCCAGCTGTAATCCCCGAGACCGGGATTCGCGAAGGTGTACGGAGTGATAACTGCGGTCGCCGAACTCGCCGGAACGAATGTGTTGGCAACAGCTTGGTCCTGCGTGAAAATCGTCGACACGCCGTCGCTGACGGTACCTCTAATAAAGAGCGTCTCGCCGGCAGACGTCCATGTCTGACCTTGGTTGAATGCCCCAAGGATGGCCCAAGGGTTATCGAGCGTCGTGATCGTTAAGAAGTAAGAAGGATTGGTTGGCACAAAGTCGGGGTCACCCGGATTGGGGAACTGTGACAGAACCTCCAGGGCGTAGCAAATCGTGTCCCCACCGCAATTTGCATTTTCCGGGGTGTTGTCGCCAGTCTCGGCGGCATAGGCAATAAACCAGTACGATCCGGTCGGTTGTGAAGCTGAGACTGTGACGGTAAGTGGCGCGGCGGTGACACTTGCAAATGCCCCAACATCAAACGGAAACGTCTGGTTCAAGAGCGTGTCGGAGCCTGGCTGAAGTGTTGTGTCACTCGACAGGTAGTAGCGGATGACAACATCGTCAGCTGCGCCGGAGGTAGAATTTTGGACTTGGTTTCGAACGGTGAAGTTCCCTCCACGAGTTACTTGAGAAGGGGGCGACGTGACCCCCGAGATCGTCAATTGAGGGGTACTCGGAGGTCCGCACTCGCCTGAGACTGTAAGGTCCACCACGGCGGTCGTAGATTCTGATCCGCCGCTGGCCAGTGTGACGTCGACCTGAATCGTTTCCTGAGCGGTCGAGCATATCGGGTCTGGGGCTGTATACAAGCCCGCCCCGCCTGTAATTGAGCCCAATGCGGGTATAGGCGAGATGATCGACCACACCTCCGCTGTGTGCGCTTCGGAAACGCTCACGACAAACTGGAACGTCTCACCCGCTTGCAGCGATCCTGGCGGATCATCGACTGTCACTGTCACGCCACCGCCAGCGGCTGGTGCCGTGTCAATCGTCACCTCGTCAAACTTACTGGGATCCTGCTGACTCGTTGCTCGCAGGGTCGTTGTTTCAAGCTGCGATACACTCGCCGCTCGAAAAGTTACAGGATTTGATGTGGGGCTTGGCTCAAGGCTACCCGGGCCGACGATCGACCAAGTCACCGAAGGGTCTGCCGCATTGCTCACGGTCGCCGTGAACGCCTGAGTTTGGCCCTCTGTAAGCGTGGCTCCGGCCGGGCTGATACTAACTGCGATCGGGAGCCCAGGAATGTCGACCGCGACCAGCCGTCCGCCGACGTACACATATCGCTTCGAGGCGGTTTGACCACTAGCGACCGATGCGACGACTAGAAGAAGGAAGCTAAACGCGATAAAGGCGCAGGCAGTGTAGCGAGGACGAGAATGTGAAGCGTGAATCATCTTTCTCGCTCCTAGCGACGACTTTCGCGAAACACGCGTGGCGTTACGACAAGCACAAGCGAAGTGTCGGGTTGAGCGTCATGCGCGGCACGGATCTGTTGCAACAGCCGACGTGTCTCCATGCCCGGTATTTGCACTAGATCCTCCAGCAACGCCCGGTCGAAAACACCGGTTAAAACGAAACTCTGTCCGGGCTTTACGTCCTGGTATCGGTCGGCCGTGCGCAACATGGTCGCGGGCTCGATGAATCCGTTCCTCACCGTCGAGTTTGCAAAGTCGACACATCGGACGATGGATCGAATTCTCACCCGCAGACTTCCGTCGGGCATCTGGATCGGTGAGAAGCTCAGTCGCGCGCCGAATTCTTGAAGCGGTCCTCGAGGCGCTTCGTTGTCACCCGGCAGCGGAGGTGTGCGCAGCGGCGGCACGCTAGTCGCCGCCGTCGCACCGTCGCTTCCGGGCAGGGCTGGCGTGAACAGAGGCGGCATCCCCGGAGGCGTTGTCGACTGCGACGCCGCTCCTGTCGACGACGGTGGCGATGCTGTAGGGTCACCACCAAATACGATCGGAGTCGGGGCCCTGCGAGCAATGGTCTCATCGCGTTCGATCTTCGTTCGTGGGTGCGGGTAGCGCCCCCCAACTAGATAGACCGCTTCCTCTCCGAGCCTGGTCTCAAGCCGGAGCCGGGCCAGACGATTCGCTGTTTGGGCTTGCAACTGATCACCAACGAGTGAATCACCAACCGTGTCATCTTTAAGCAAGTGGACACGGGTGCGCTCGGTACTTCGAAACGATGCCAATGCCCGCGAGCTGCCAGGAAGAATATCGCCGCGCTGCTTGCGCTCCCGTCCGATTGCATTCTGCGCATCAGTGTTGGCCTGCACCAACTGCACTTCGAAGACGACCCGATCGGCCCCACGGACGTCTTGTGATCTCAGCGGCAACGCAGCGAGCATAAGGAGGCTCGTTAGGGCAACTGCCACACGCTGCATCTTTCCAATCGCAGACAGTTGCTGCGACGACGGCGGTGATTTCCAGGGGTAATGCGACGCCGACGTACGTTTCAACTTTGGAAAAAACCAAATACTACACATCATGGTTTATCAATCGATGTTTCTACGTCGCAGCGACCGCGCAACTTTAGATTTTATGATCAAATTCGTAATTTAACCACATGTAGACTAGTTCGTGTCAAGCAGATTAATGATAGTTGGCGATCTTTTTCACATACTCAAATATTTCGAATGGCAGTATCTATGAAAGTTACAAAACATTCGAAAATGGATATGTTGTTAGTTACGGCCAAATACAGTTCCACAGAGTGCAATCGAGCACTAATTGACAGATCGTTGAAAGCGCGCGGTAATTCCAGCTGAAACGGGAAATGGCCGAGCCGAGTATTAGCAAGCCGTATGGCAACACAGCAACGAAATTGCCGATCGAGGTTACCGCATGAACCTCGTGGCTGCGGACCGTCGATAGTAGTACGCATTTACTACTTGCGAACCATAAGTCACGCTCTTTCACTTCGATAGGAGCCACTAGACTCCTGTTGGGCGACTTCAAGATCGACCGTCACGGCACTCTGCGTAGACGAACAATCAACGCTTTCCGGTTCGCCGACCTTGTCTAGCGCTGTTGAATTGAGAGAAAAATGGCCTCCATGGGATAAATCATGTGCCGTGCACTGCCGGGCAAATCTGATTCCGAAAACAACCAAGATATTGGACAAATGTGCTGTGCGTATCCAATCAGATACTCACGATTGGCATCATTGTAGCTGGGCGAACCACTGCAACCACAGAACTCAATCTGACACTGCCATTTTGCTTCCCGCGATCGAAAGATGGAGTTGGGCTTGCGCAGCATGCTCTAATCAATCTGCCGAGAATAGGATCGCCGGTGTTGATAGAAGAGAGTGGGGTGATACCTCACTTTTCTTCCCTTCCTTCAAGATCTGGATAGCTAACAAGCCAGCTTCTGGATGGTAATCTTGTCAGCTAGCCCAGCTAGGCAAATTACTCATCCTTGGTCTATTAGTCTGTCCATGAGAGGGTTGTCTCCGGAGTTGGTCGGCATGGCCCTGCTGGCTGCAAGTGATCTTCAAGAAGATCTGTTCGCCAGATTCGTGTATTTGGTTCGAACTTTGCAACCGGGGTCTATTCTCTTGTAAAACTTCGAACCACCTATTTGGACCCGTTTTTGTGCTTCTGGTACACCCTCATCAGGTCAGAAAAAGCCTGTAGTTCGCCGTAGATCTGGTTCCAACTTTTGCAAGTGGGGGCCACCCCGATTGTTTCCCCACGGGAAAATGCCCGAAATGTGCTGAAGAGAAGCCCTAGTTCGGCGGTTCGACTTTCGTGTGCCACGAAGCCTACTGGAAGCACAAGACGTTGGAACCGCCTCTGCAGGGCATCTGGCAGAGCTTTCCAGGTTGCGAACAGGTTGGTCAGGGGTTCGATGATTTTCCTTATGCGTTCGCGGATCTCATCGGCGTTCACCTTGACCTGGGTCATACTGCCCACAACAGCAGCACCCCTTGCTAGTAGTACTGAACGCTGGGCCGTGAACTCCTCGTCCGTAATCAGGCTCTGGGTCCTCATCCGAATCAGCTCCTGCTTCTCCCGCTTGAGGCGGTTCATGGCGCCACGTTTGCGTTCCTGCTGAGTTTTTTGAATTGCCTCCTGCTGAACAGCCGAATCAATAATCATCTGACCGAGGTTCTTCTCGAAACCCTCCCTGTGGCAGATCGAGACGAGGAGAGCTTCGAACTCTTTGTGTATAGACCTAGTCGGCAGGGTTTTGCCCCGCAGCGGGCAGACCCTGTTTCCACAGTGGTAGTAAGGGTATCGCTGAGTGCGTCCTCGGGAGAAGCTACCCGTCATGTAGCGCTTGCAACTACGGCACCGCACAAAGCCGCGCAGGGGAAATTCTGGTCGATGTTTATGCTGTGGGATAGACCTGCTTCGCCTGGTTACGATCTGCTGGACCTTGGCAAATGTTTCTTGGGAGACCATAGTGTCAGCGCCGGTGTAAGAATCCCCGTATCGCCGGAATAAAATTCCCCACCCGTAGCTTGCGTCGGAGCCGACCCTGGAAGCAGGAGGTACAAGGCGCTGTTACGGAGTTCAGATGTGCAAGAAATCGAAGAATTAGTTCGACAAGGGGTGAGCCTCGCCAAGATCAGCGAGCTCACGGGATTTGACCGCAAGACGGTTCGCAAGTACTTAAGGCAGGACGATCCGACGCCCAGATACGGCCCGCGCAAGCCGCGTCCGTCCAAGCTGGATCGCTTCAAGCCGTTTATCGAAGACCGCCTCAAGGCTGGCGTCTGGAATGCCGTCGTGCTGTTGCGTGAGCTGCGAGAACACGGCTACTCGGGCGGCTATACGATCCTCAAGGATCACCTACAGCCGTTGCGAGAAGCCGCAACCACGGTGGCCGTGCGGCGCTTTGAAACACCCGCAGGCAAACAGGCTCAGGTCGATTGGGGCCATCTCGGCGAGATCACCGCCGACGGCAAGACTCGCAAGCTTTGGGGTTTCGTCTTCACGCTCGGTCACAGCCGGGCCATCATGGCCGCCGCGGCGACCGACCAGAAGCTGCCGACGCTGCTGCGCATGCACGAGGAAGCCTTCCGGCAACTCGGCGGCGTGCCGCAAGAGATCCTCTACGACCGCATGAAGACGGTCTTGGAGGGGGTCGACGAGCGCGGCGAGCTCAAGTGGAATCAAACCTTCAAGGACTTCGCCGACTATTGGGGCTTCACCCCGCGGGCCTGCAAACCTTACCGCGCGCAGACCAAGGGCAAGGTCGAATCGGGCGTCAAGTACGTGCGCCGCAACTTCCTGTGCGGACGCACGGCGACGAGCCTGGATGATCTCAACAACCAGCTGCACGCTTGGGTCTGGGAGGTCTCGAACCGGCGCGTTCACGGCACCACTCACAGCCAAGTGTTAGAGAGTTGGGAGTCTGAAAAGACCGCCTTGCAGTCTCTCGACAAGCGTCCGCCGTATCCCCTCGCGGACGCCGAGTCGAGGCGTGTGAGCCGGGACGCCTTCGTGGCCTGGCGCTCCAACCGCTACTCGGTTCCCTGGCAAGACGCCGGCGCCGAAGTCTCGTTGCGCGAACTGGCCGGCCGGCTCGAGGTATGGCGACCGAGCGTCGCATCAAGGCCGCCAAGTTCCCGGTGACGAAGAGTCTCGACACGTTCGACTTCTTGGCCATACCCTCGGTGAACAAGAAGCTCGTTCTGGAGCTGGCGCGCTGTGAGTTCATCGACCGCCGTGAGAACGTCTTGGCGCTGGGGAACTCCGGCACCGGCAAAACGCATATCGCCTTGGCGCTGGGACTGGCAGCTTGTCAGAGCGGCTATCGCACACGTTTCACCACCGCCGCGGGATTGGTCCATGAACTGCTCGAAGCCCGTGACGAACGGCAACTACTACGGGTCCAGAAACAACTTGCCAAGCAGGATCTACTGATCGTCGATGAACTGGGCTATGTGCCGCTGTCGAAGACCGGGGCAGAGCTGCTGTTCGAGATCTTTTCGCAGCGCTACGAACAGGGCTCGACGTTGCTGACCTCGAACCTGCCGTTCACCGAGTGGACCGAGGTGCTGGGTTCCGAACGCATGACCGGCGCTCTGCTTGACCGGCTCACGCATCACGTCCATATCCTCGAGATGAACGGCGACAGCTACCGCCTCAAGCAAAGCAAAAAGAAGCGCCCGCGCTCTTCAAACTGACCCGCCGGCCGCTCGCGCCGGTTTGCGTGGGCCGTCTTCCACTACGCCTGGGCCGCCCTAAAGGGCGTCCTCAGGCTCCGTTCCAGCCGTCCCACGCAAACCGCTGGATCCCCGCCAACTGGTCTATTTTTGCTCCGCCGAAGCGGTCTACATTTACTCCGCCCTTGACAGGCTGCAGGAATGAATAGTAATGGGGTGATTCCGCCAGAACCGCAGCAGCCGGGAATGAGATCTATCAAAGAGAGTGGATCAGTTGGCGTGCTTGTGCTGGCTTTAGTATTGGCATTTCTGTTGATGGTGGCCGACGCCCTGGTGGGCCAAGAGGGCGACCGCTTCAGCGACACACCGAGCCATGAGATACCGCACTGCGATATGCCGCCAAGGGCCGCAAAGGACCCGCAAAACACCGCGCCCTGCACCTGCATCGGCATGGTTGCGGAAGTACAGGAACATCAGGTAAATCAGTGTTTTGCGAAGCATTGGTCAAGTCCATTACCAATGCCACAAGACGTGCGATTACGTGAGCAATATCGCAACCCAGCGATAGACGCCTGTATGGTCGCCGAGGTTGAGGACCACTGTACGATAGTGGCGCGGCCGCACACACACAAGGACGCTTGCCGCACGTCGTGCAAGCCGGAGCGGTGTGGGTGCCATGACGGGGTTTGTCGGGCGCATGGGTCGGGTGAGTATTGATTAATGAGGCGAGGGCTACTGGCGACGGCTGTCCTGGTAGTGGTTTCTGTAGTTTACGCGCATGACGCCTATGCACCACTACCCAGCTTTAACCGCTCAAGGGCGTTCAGTACGACGTACGTTGACGCCGATGACCAGCAATGGGCTGTCGAGTGGCTACCCGAGCCAGAGAGCGTTCTGGGTTTGGGTTATTGGTACGCATGGCGGGGGCGCGATAAGGCGCCGCGGCTGCCGACCATGACGGTTACGGCCAAGGATAGGCTGCGGGCGTCGTGGCGAGCGCTTCAGGTTTACATGGATGAGTGTCCGTAGGGGGTGTTATGGAAGTTGCGATTATTGTGAGCGGTTGCTTCGTGCTTATCTGTATTGGACTGCTTGCGCTGGCCAACGCCGTTGAGATTTTTCGGGATTGATGACTAGACGAACACTGTTCGGGATGCTGTCGGGGCTGGCTGCTTCGGTAGTGTCGAGGAGCGCATGGAGCGGTCACTGATGGAAGCGCGAGTGGAATTGCCCAACATATTGACAACTGATACCAGCCTTTATTATCGAGCCGCCGGTCGAATCCCGGTGGAGCAAACATTCCAGGTAGTTGTCGACAGCGGTGTCAAACGAGCCACGCTCGCTGATGCACAAACAGCCGGCGACGAGAATTGGTCGGTAACTGTTGGACGACAGCGATGCCTGTGAGCCTATTGCGGACATGGTGAAACGCAAGGCTTTTTTGGTAGCCGAACGAATTGCCCCAAGCGCCTAAGCGCTACTGCGCTAAGCCAGGCTGTCCGAACACTGTTACTCGAGGATACTGCCCAGACCACGCTACCGATGCGCTGAGAGACGTACGCCAATCAAGCGACAGGCAGCGTGGAACAGCACACCAACGTGGCTACACAAAACGGTGGGCGGAATATAGCCGGGCTAGGCTGGCCCAGGTAGAGCCACTGTGCCGTGAGTGTAAGCGACGTAACAAGTTAACGCCAGCCGAAGTGACTGACCACATCGAGCCAGCGAGAGAACGTCCCGATCTGTTCTGGATTTCTTCCAATCATCAGTCTCTCTGTCGTGCTTGTCACGCTAAGAAGACAGCACAAGGGAAATGAGAACACAGCCGGGGCTATTGAAAATGGGGGGGCACCCCCTGACGGCTCGCCCGTCGTCGCCTGTACTGCTAATGAGCAAAGCTTCAGGCAGTCACAGTAGACAGGCTGTCCATAGGCGACGGGCGTTAACACACCGGGCGCGGTACCGGCTGGGGCGCGGAGGGGGTAACCCCCTTCAATCTCTAGGACCGGACGGCTGGAAACCGATTGCGGCGTCCCGCTCGCGCGCGGCCAACTGAGATTTTTTTGGAATTGGCGCTGCCGGAGACAACAGAACCGCTACAAGTGTTGAAACAAAGGAGGTTAGAAGAATTCCATGGATGAAGTCGTTATTGACACATCGGGATTGTCGCCAATTGCGGCAAGTTGAGGTTGAAATCGTTTTTCTCAATCTCATCGAAGCCGACCATGCGCGCAAAACGCGGCACGTCGCGCATGTTTTGGTGAAAACGTCGACAATCTTGTGGATATCGCGCAAGCGAAGGCGGTTTTTTGGGCCGTCCTTCATAAAGCCGGCGCCGGCGTCGACCATAAAGACACTCTTGCGGGCATGGGCGTCCTCTTTGTCGATGACGACGATGCAGGCCGGAATACCCGTGCCATAAAAGAGGTTTGCCGGCAGGCCGATGATGCCTTTGAGAAAGCCCTTACGCACTAGATTGCGCCGGGTAGGGGCGTGCGGTTAGAATACGATTGGGAGATTTTGACATGCGCAGAATGCTTTGTATCCCGACTTTGGCTGCGGTTTTTGCGGCCGTTGTGTTTGCACAGGTGGATGCAGGTACCGTGACCGGTACCGTTCGCGACGCCTCGGGAGCCGTAATCCCCGGGGCGACGGTGATCGTTGAGAGCGTGGGCACCGGCCTGAGATACGAGGTCGGTACAGGTGCCCAAGGCATCTATGTTTCTCCCCCATTGCGTCCCGGCGAGTTCACCGTGGAAGTGCGGTCGGATGGTTTCGACCCCTCGGCGAAGCGCTTTACGCTTGAGGTCAATCAGCGCGCAGTCCTTGATTTCGACCTTGACGTCGGCGCGCTAACCGAGGTCGTCACTGTTCTCGATGTCGTGCCGCTGCTGCAGACCGAGTCGGCGACGCTGTCGACCGTGACAACCGAAAAAGTCATCAAGGACCTGCCATTGAACGGCCGCAACTGGGCGCAGCTCATTCTGCTTAACGCGGGAGCGCAGCCGACGTCCACGCAAAGCCAGGGCAGCCCGATCACGCGCAAGCGCGGCGTCTCGAACGCGTCGGTCAACGGCAGCCGCGGCGCGGACAACAACTACTTGATCGAAGGTGTCAGCAACTCGGAAAGTCACAATGGACTCGGTATCCTGATTTTCCCGTCGATCGACGCCATTCAAGAGTTCCGAAGCGAATCCTCGGGCGCGGACGCCCAGTTCGGCCGTGGCGGCGGAGCGACCGTCAACCTGACATATAAATCGGGCACCAAGGAGTTTCACGGCGGCGTCTACGAGTTCTTGCGCAACGAGAAACTCGACGCCAAGAACTTCTTCGATCGGGCCGACGAGGATATTCCGCCGTTCAAGCAAAACCAATACGGCGCCTTTATTGGCGGGCCGCTCACCCCTGGCTCGAACCCTAAGACCTTCTTCTTTGCGAATTTCGAGGGCTCACGGGTGCGCCAAGCCCAGACATACATCAGCAGCGTGCCTACAGCCGCGTTTCGCGGCGGGGATTTCTCGCAATCGCGCTTTCAGCTTTTCGACCCCACTACGCAGCGTGAGGAGGGCGGTGGATTCGTGCGCGATCCGTTCCCCAATAACACCATCCCGGGCGCGATGATCGACCAAGTCGGAACCAATGTCCTCAATCTGTACCCGGGGCCGAACCTCAACGCCAACGAATCGGACAACTATCTCGCGAACCCCTTGCGCACCATTAACGGCAAGAAACTTGACTTCAAGGTCGACCATATCGTGTCCGACTTGAACAACATGTTCGTGCGCTATAGCTTTAGCGATGACGATCTGACCGAGCCTAGTTTTCTGCCTGCTCCCGCGGTGGGAAGGGGTCCGGGCGTGCCGGGACCCGCTGACCAGCCCGTCAATCAGATCGTGTTGAGCGACACCCATCTGGTCACGCCGACGATGGTCAACGAGTTTCGCGCCGGTTGGACTCGCCTGAACTTGCGGTCGTTCAATCCGAATTACGGCAGGAACGTCAGCGACGAGATCGGCATCCCGGGTTCCAATGTTGCGGGCGACGATCTGACCTCCGGGCTCACAATCATCCATGTCGGCGGGTTTCGGGGCTTGGGCGGCAACGGTTTTTCGCCGGCCGTGATCGTCAGCGACAACTTCCACTTCAGCGATACCTTCAGCATCAACACGGGACGTCATAGCCTCAAGTTCGGCGTCGAGTTCCGGCGTCTGCGCTACAACGCCTTACAGTCAAGCGCGATGCGCGGCGACATGCGCTTCAATGGGAACTTCACGGTCAATCCCTCCTCTCGGGCCGGCACTGGACTGGGAGCGGGAGACGCTCTGCTAGGCAAGCCCATCAGCGGCCTGATCCGCTTTGTAAACGGCACCCGGGGCTTTCGGCGCAAGGAGCTCGGTTTCCACCTGCAGGACACCTATAAGGTCAGCGACAACCTAACGTTGAACCTCGGCGTTCGCTATGACAACTTCCTCGGCTGGCCGTGGACCGAAGTCAACGACCGTCAATACAACTTTGTTCGCGAGTTGGGAACGGTGGCGCAGGTTGGCAGCGCCGAAGTGCCCTGGCGATCGGGACATCCGGGCGACAACAACAATGTCTCGCCTCGTCTTGGAATTGCGTACAAAGCGACCGACTCGACGGTTGTTCGAGTCTCGTATGGTTTGTTCTATTCGGTCGGTCAACTCGATACGACAAGAAATCTGGGCGCGAACCCGCCGGAGTTCATCACCTCAAACTTCAACAACAACCAGTTTGACTTCGCCGGCGCCCGCCCGGCGTCCCAGGGATTTGACCGCCCGCCGCTGGGAACCATCGCGGGCACGCTGCGCTCGATTGATCTGACGTCGCGAACCCCTTACACGCAACAGTGGAATGTAGCCATCCAGCAACAATTGGGCAAGACGTCGTTCACGATTGCCTACGTGGGCAGCGTGGGCACCAAGCTCCAAGGCTTCACCGACATCAACCAGGCCGTCCCCGGAACTGGTCCTGTTGCGGCTCGCCGAGACTTCCCGGCCTTCGGGCAGATTCGGACCGTTCAGACCCGCTACAACTCGAACTACCACGGGTTGCAGTTGACGGGGGAACGGCGATTCGCCAACGGACTGGGCTTTCTAGCAAGCTACTCATGGAGCAAGGCGCTCAGCAACGTCGACGCTCAGTTTGGCACGCCGACCGACATTCGTAACATTGACCGGGATCGCGGCCCCGCCGGCTTCAACGCGCCGCGGCGGCTGGTAACGAGTTTCATGTACGAGCTGCCGTTCAAGTCCACCAACAGCGCCTTGAATCAAGTGGTGGGCGGCTGGCAGATCAACGGAATTCTATCGATGTATGACGGCTTCCCGATGAGGGTGACCTCGCCCAATACGCTCAACTGCTGCACGGCGTATCCGGACCGCATCGGGGACGGGCGGCTATCACGCGGCGAGCAAACCCTGCAACGCTTCTTCGACGTGGACGCCTTTATTCGACCCGGGCCGCAGCAGTTCGGCGACGCGGGCCGCAACATCCTATTCGGGCCAGGCACGAAGAACCTCGACTTCTCGATCTTCAAGGAGTTCTACTTCAGTGACGACAAGCGGCGCCGGTTGCAGTTCCGTGCGGAGTTCTTCAACATGTCGAACACCCCGCAGTTCAACAACCCGACGACGAATATCGGGAGTGCGAATGCCGGGAGGATCCGGTCGGCGGCGTCGCCGACTACGTTGCAGCGGATCCCGAGGCATATTCAGCTCGGGCTGAAGTTCTACTTCTAGAGTGGCCTTCCGGGGGGGCCGTATGGTGCCCCCCGGCACGACAAATGTTTGGTCACCCGGGGAAAGCCCTACGGTGCCCCGAACTCGTTATCCGCCAAATCAGCCAAACCCTTTTGCCCAAATTGCTCTGCCAACGATTTCGCCCGTTGTCCATGCGCGACGGCTTCCTCGCTTCGCCCCGAGTTCCGGTACGCTCGAGCGAGCACGAGCAGGAACTGCGGCGTCTGCTCATCTTCCGGCAAGAGCGTCTGTTCAAGATGCCGAATCCCTGGCTCCGTTTTCCCGCTGCCGAATAGATACCTGCCCAGGTTGAAGTGCGCTAAGCGATTTGCGGGTTCATACTCCAGAGCCGAGCGGTAGTGGACAACAGCGTCGTCGTGTCTTCCGACTCGCTCCAGCGCGTAGCCCAGGCTATTGTGGGCCTCGGCCGAGAACGGGTTGACCCTGAGGGCGTTTTGGAACGCTTCGATAGCCTCTGAGTAACGCGACTGCATAGTCCAGAGAGTCCCCAGATTGTAATAGGCCTCCTCCAAATCCGGGTTGATGTCGACCGCTTTTCGGAAATGCTCCTCGGCCTTGTCGAACTCGCCAATCGTTCCGTAGCCGGCGATCAAATTCACGTGAGCCTGTGCGTTCTCAGGTTCAATATCCGCTGCTCGCCTGTATTCCGCGATCGCTTCGATAGGACGTCCTGCCGCCGCCATTCGGCGGCCTTGATTGAGATGGTAAAGATAGGAACCCGTCTTCAGCGCCACAATTTCATCCATCAGCGGGTCAGCGAATGGAGGTTGGCGCGTCGGACCCAAACGTTCGAAGCGCGCCATGCTGCTTCGTGCGGCTTCGTCACGCCCAAGTTCTCGGTAGACGAGCGCCAAGGAATAATGCAAGGGACCATAGTCGCTCAGTCGAGCCGCAGCACGCTGAAAATGCGTTAGCGCGGCCGCTGGATTGCCGCGCTGCGATTCGATTTGGCCGATGCCAAGATGCGCGGCGGGCGTTTCCGGACGCTCGCTCAAAACTGCCGCGTAGATCGAATGACTCTCCGTGTCGTTGCCGGACTTCAAGATTTCTCCGGCGAGCCGAAGCCTTGTTGCTAAATCCCCCGGGTGTAGCTCCAAGCTTCGCCGGAACCATCCGATCGATTCTTCGACTCTTCCCTGCTCACTAAGAATGGTCCCAAGAAAGTACGTCCAGCGCGACGAGTCCGCATCGAGGCCAGCCGCCTGCCGGTAACATTGCTGCGCCGACTCGTATTGCTCGTAGGCATTCAGAATCATCCCCAGACGGCCGAAAGAGTTGGGGTCTCGCGGTTTTTCCAGCGTTCGGCGATAGGCCTTCTTGAGTCGCTCTTTTGCTTGAGGCGAGACGCTTGTGACAACAGGCCGAGAAATGGCGTCAGCGGTCGACTGAGCCCGTTCACCTTCTCCGGGGTCGGAGCAGGAGAAGAGGATCAGCGTCGTCGCTGTGAGCCGAGGAAGCGAAACGCTCATACTTGCAGACTGATTGTAGCCCGCAAACGAAGGATTTTATTTGAGGGGGATTATGCGCTGTGGAAATCAACATTAACAAAAAGCGCTTACAGGGGGTCGAGCGGCGGATGAATCGTATCTTCGAGCACTTCGGTATCGAGACTGCGTGGTTGCACTGTCCAACCCGGTGCGTGTCAACGACTTTGAGACACTCCGACATGGAGTTTAGTGAGTATTGTCGTGTGAGCTTTTCGGTTTATTGATCCAGACCTCGTTGGGAAGCTGCGGTGGAGTAGGCGGTCGTCGGACGAAGCGTTCCGGGTGGGCGGCGTAGGCCGCGTTGAGAGCAACTTGGCGGTTTTTGCTTACGGCGGTCGCCAACCCGTAATGCACCGTGGCGGGCGCAGGGGGGGAACCCCCTCGAATACCTAGAGGCGGACGGCTGGAAACCGATTACGGCGGCTCGCGCGCGTGCGTGCAATCGAAACCGTACAAAAACCAAGGAGTAGCCATGAACCGAAAATCAAATGCTAGGAAAGAGGCCCAAGGTACGGCGCAACCGTGTCGCACGAACCCCGACGAATTGGAGCTTGATCCTGGCCGACCGTCGCCGCCAGATGATCTCAGTGATGAAGCTCTAGTGTAGTGCGCCATAAATAATGTAACTTATAGTATCTTCGTGTCGCCTTTACTAGTAGAAGGCACACGGATGCGAAGAGCAGAGCCAGTCCCATTGACGCAGGAGCAGCGTAGGCAGTTGGAGCGCTACGCGAACGGTCGTCGGGTCGCTGTTCGTCTGGCGTTGCGAGCCAGGATCATCGTGCTCGCCGCCGACGGTCTTGAGAACAAACGGATTGCCGCGCAGCTGTCGGTCTCGCGTCAGTTGGTGGCGCGCTGGCGAAGCCGTTTTCTTGAATCCGGCGTCGCCGGCATCGAAAAGGACGCCCCGCGGCCCGGCCGTAAGCCCGCCATCTGCTCCCCAACAGTGCAACAGATCATCCACAAGACGACCCGCGAAACGCCAGCCAACGCCACCCATTGGAGCCGCCGCACGATGGCCGCCGCGGTCGGCGTCAGCGCCTCCACCGTGGGTCGCATTTGGCGCGCCCACGGCCTCAAGCCGCATCGCGTCAAGACCTTCAAACTCAGCAACGACCCGCGCTTCGCCGAAAAACTCGACGACATCATCGGACTTTATCTCAACCCGCCCGAGCATGCCCTCGTTCTTTGCCTCGACGAGAAGTCACAGATTCAAGCCCTCGACCGCACCCAGCCCGGCCTGCCCCTGAAAAAGGGACGCGGCCGGACCATGACCCACGACTACAAACGCAACGGCACAACCACCTTGTTCGCCGCGCTCAACACGCTCGACGGCTCGGTGATCGGAACCTGCATGCCCAAGCACCGCCACCAAGAATGGCTGCGCTTCTTGCGCTTGCTTGAAAACCAGACCCCCAAGGACAAGCAGATCCATTTGATCGTGGACAACTATGCCACTCACAAACACGCCACGGTGAAACGCTGGCTGCAGCGCAATAAACGCTTCCACGTCCATTTCACGCCCACCTCAGCGTCGTGGCTGAACATGGTGGAGAGGTTCTTCCGAGACCTCACCGATAAGCGCATCCGCCACGGTGTCTTTCGTAGCGTCGGCGAACTCACCACCGCCATCGAAGACTACATCGCTCGACACAATCAGCAGCCCAAGCCCTTCATCTGGACTGCTACCGCTTCCGACACCCTTGAGAAGGTCAAGCGCGGCAAAGCCGCTCTTCTTAAGGTTCAATCTGTTTGACGCACTACACTAGCATGACTGTCTGATCCGAGCGCAAGCCCGTGGACTTGTCGACCGCATGCGAGTAGCGCCGCTGGAGCAAAATGTTCTTCTTCGTTCGCACGACGAAAAACGATGAACAGAGGGTGAACGCGAAGAGTCGTTCGAAATCGACATAGGCGCGATCCATAACATAGAAGGCGCCGGGCTCGGGAGCGATCTCGTCGAGGATCTTGACGTCATGCGTTTTGCCGTTGGAAATGCGGATAAACGTGGGTATATTGCCCCGTAGGTCCAGCAGCGTGTGCATCTTCACGGCAGCCTTGCGGCGGCGAAACTTGGCCCACGGGAACAGCGCTAGGCACAGGTCGATGGTGGTCGAGTCTAGGGCGTAAAGGCTTTGATCGAGATCCACGCCAAGCGGATCGCGAGCGTACAAGGGCCGAGCAATGCGAATGAGGACCTGCGCGAAATCGGCATAGATCCGCCAGTCGTGCGTCTCGTTGGCATCGGCCAGTGTCGAGCGCGAAACCTTGCCGCGAAACCCCATGTGGTAGAGCTTGGGTTGCACCGAACGCAGGCATGCTTCGATGTCGCGCAAGCTTTCGCGATAGGTTAATTGGGCGAAAGCCAGACAAAGAAACTGATCCCAGCAAGAAAAGCCGCGTAACTTGTAATCGCCTCCATAACGGGCCACGCATTTACGGAATTCGTAGACGGGAAGGTCATCCATCAGTTGCGAGAAGACGGTCCGGCCAAGGTTCATGCCTCATTGTTCACGACCCGTGGAAGGCTCTCGGCGCGCCAAAATCAGCCCGCAAAATTCAAATCGATAAATCCTAAAACCACACTCAAGCCACTCATTCCAAGTGGCTTGTCAGTCGCGCTCCAGACCGCAGCCGGACACTAGTGACATCATACGTTAGTGGTTTGCAAGTACAAAATCGTAATTTGAAGTAATGTTTTGGAAACTTGTAGGATTTTGTACATTTCGCATGTTCGGGTAGGAAATTCAGTGAACTCTATCAGCTCGCGTATCCATTCAGATACGCTCCCGTGTGATCTCTTACAGTGCCTTTCGAATAATGGCGCTCCATTCCTGCTAAGTCGGCCGCGTCGCTCGACGTTTCTGTTTGCCCAACGGAACGTTCCAGCGGGGAAGGCAGAATGTTTCGAAAACCCTGCGTTGCCGATCGTCGCGCTTTCTAATTGAGCCGAATATCGACAATTCGAGGGTCAGAACGGCCCGCGCCAGGCCGACTATCATGGGATTCGCTCGACTTCGACGAGAAAATAGTACAGGGGAGCGCCCGCAGAGTGTCGAACTCGCGGTTTCGATCGTTCTTCGAACCGGGGACGGCGTTGGGCGGACCCTGACGCCTTCCTCAAGGGCGTGAGCTGCTCCTGCGAACCTCTCACGATGGGCTGGAACGACATTGTCATCGTCTCGCCCTTTACGCCCATTAAGTTGGCCGACAGTCTGGCTATGGGTCGAACCGTTCTGGAAACCGGTTTTCGTCGACGTCCTCGCCCAGGCATCTCGAATTAGGCGGGATCGCTCGCGGTGATCGCGACGGTGTCAAGGGCGGTCCGCTGCTGCGAGAACGATGTACTCGACCCAGAGAATGCACTTTCGGCGTTGTGCGCTGTTTGCCACCGCATTGGCGTGATTGCACGATTCAACATTTAGGCGAGTTGAGCCGCTTTCCGATACTCTCGTTCCCGGTGCCACGGCGTAGGACTTTGGCCTGCCGAGTTGGGAAACGACACCCGATCATGGCCGCTCTGTTGCGTGTTGTTGTTCCTCGCCTGACTGCCGCCCCCGAGTATTGACTTGTATCGGAGGAATCCGTTCTCGAGTCGGGACTACTGACCGTAGCCCGACTCCCGCTGCCACTGTCGTCGTCCCAGCGCACGAGTCGTCGCAACCGACGCTCCTCGTTGTGCCCACCGATCAGCCGTCGTCCCAGCCCACACAGCAGAGCGACGCCGCGGGATCACGGTCACCAGTCGGTCAGTCTAGGCCGTTTTCTCCTGCGACTCCGCCTCTTCGTACTCCGCGAGCGCGGCATCAACTTCGATCAGGCCCTTTAGGTGCTCAGCGATCGTAAAAATGTGTTCCGACTTTTCCGGGCTGATGCGGTTGATCTCTAGGACTGCACGACAAAGATCGATTTCCTGATCACTCAGCGACCCCAGGCCGGAGTTAAGTGCTGATGCGACGGGGGAGTCGCTACTCCAGGCAGTCCCGCCGGCGCTCAGAACATCCAAGTACGCCCGCAAGGCGTCCTGGACGATCGAATCCTTACTCGGGAGGCTCTTGCCGGCTCGGCGCGCCTCGCTTTTCGCACGAATGACTTCACGATCTAACTCCTCAAACAGGTCCAAATCGAACCTCACCGTAGTCTTCGCGTGTTTTTTAGCAGTCACCTACGAACTATCTCACGTCCAACCGTATTTTCTTGTTGACGGTTTGATGGCAAAGTGTCAAACTAATTGTAGACCTAGTGCACGGTAGCTCAGTAGGTCGGCTCAATTATGACACACCACACACCCATGTTGATGGCCGATAAGCCGCCCGTTTCGACGGTTCAGCTCCGCCGCCACGTTGCTGACGACCTTCACAGGTACGTTCACATTGAGAGCGCCGGCAATGTCTCGAAAATTAGCCTTGTAACGGAAGCCGTCGAAGCACATCTCAAACGCTCTCGTGACAAAGCTGGGCGACCAGAGGACAAAGGCGAGCCTCGGAACTGCCATCAATAAGACTTTACGACAGAACAGGAGGAGGCGCCATGGGGAAAATTGTCGCATTCACGGCCACCGCCGGCTTAGACACACCGCCGGAGCTGCCAAACTCACCAGCACCCGCGCTCTGCCATCAGAGTCAGCGCGAAGCATCGAGCCACTCATTCCGCGCGGCCTGGGAGCGATTCAAACGCTGGATGATTCTCACTGATCGGGCCGGCCTGGCGACATTCGATCGCTTCGAAGAGCGGGTTGAGCCGTTTCTAGGGCTCGACCGCCCGACACAGTTCTGGCGCAAGGTTCCAGACGGTGAGCACGAGATGCCCCACGACCACGTCGCCGCGGTCTATGCCACAGCCGGGCCATGCTCCTTCGAATCGCGGAACGTGGCCGCCGAGGTCGTGAGTTGCGAGAACGCCGGAGGCGACATTTACGTCACGTTCAAGATCTCACCCCGCTTCGCTATCGAAAGGTTGGCGGCAGTGTCGTGACGAATGCTGTAAAACCTGAGGCCTCTACAGTGCTTCTTGCGCCATGCGATCCGATTGACGATTCAGAAGGAACGATCGTCGCCGGAAGAGTAGGTGAACTGAAACCGGTTTTCGACAGGCGGACTCTGAAACACGGGGAAGTGTTCAATCCCCGAACTTCTCTTTTTGGCCATGACTTGCTCAGGGCGCTGGCGCCCAGCGCCCTGACCGCTGGCGAGAAGGCCCTATTGCAAGTCCTGTTTGGTTACACAAACCGGAAGTTGGGTCGTGCGTGGCCCTCACAAGCTCGGTTGTCGCTGGATCTGTCTGTCTCCGGCCGGACGGTAAAACGTCGAGTCGCTGGGCTTTCGACCAAGGGGTTTCTTCGAGTGGAGCGCCGTGCTCGCCGCGGCCAACGCTTCGGTGTCAACGAGTATCAATGGCTCTGGCGCGATGAGTACGGATCGATCGCGAAGCCTAATTTGGGGAGCGATCAGCCCGATCTCGCAGGTCGATTGGGTGAAACATCGGAGTTGCGTCCAGAGACACGATTTAGCAACGCTACAAACGGCGAGCTACGAAACTCCAACCCTGAGGTAACCGCGAGTTCGGACAGCGAAACGAATACCGGATTGTCCCCTGGCAAGGTGAAGTTGATGTCCCCTGGTCAAGGGGACACAGGTGGCCCGCAGAACATAGTTATTACTAAACAATCAGAAAGTGAAAACGAGAGGCAGCAGCAGAAGCAATTTGCCTATAGAGTTCCTAACGACGAAAACGGTAGGGATTCCGAGAATACGAGTCCAAAATCTTACGACTGCGTCGACAGGGAGTCCGGCGCTAGCAGTCATCTCGAACGCGAGCAAAATCGTGGTCGTCATGAAGTTGAATCAACGTGGACTACTGAGCATTTCGCCGACTTGCAATTAGCATCAAACACCCGAGACACACGAAGTCAGGAATGGGAGCAGATCTATGAGCGGATTTGCTCAATTAGGCAGTTTTCTTCCACTCGAAGAAGTACATTCCAGGACAAAATCATCCCGGTCATGGCCCAGCGGAATTGCAGCCCCGAAGAACTCCTTGAATTCATCGACTACTGGTTGGGAATATTCGGTCGAAGTAGCCGCGGGGCGACGATGGATGCGCAAAATCCCGTGGTGTTCGTGATGAAGCTCTGCGACCAGATCGACGAAAGGCGAACACGTCGATGAACCTAACGAACTTCGATGGAGACGCATCGCTTCGAGTTCCGCCAGTGCAGAGGGATTTTCCACGTGATCCAGTTGTCGTCATTCGTACTCGCCGCCGCAGATCGCCAGAGCGTCGAAGACGACGAGCACCAGAAGTGTCTGTTGGGGCGTTGGTAAACGCCATGAAGCACCTGCCAAATCAGGATAACTAGACGATGACACCTACTATTTGCGGAATAACCAATCGCTCGGGTCCAGTGAGGCCAGCGGTTTGCGAGCTAGCGCCCGGGCCAGCCCGGGTTCTCATTCGGGTCCACGAGGAAGGCACTGACTGCGACGAGCGTCGGAATCGATACGGCTTCGGCCAGGGCCAATGCGAGCCTCTTCAGGGCCGCGTCGTCGGGGACTGTCACCAGGAGTCCGGTTGCATTATCGAAATGCGATCGAAGCCGAAACGTTCCGACGACGATAACGGCGACTACTATGACCGCGACCGCAACTGTGGATCGGACCGCTTGGAGGAGATCGTGACTGATGCCTAGGGCGACAAAAGATCCAACGACGCGCGATACGAAGGGTCGCTTTCAGCGAGGTAGTTCCGGAAACCCGGCGGGTCGTCCACAAGGGTCCCGCAATAGGGCCACGATCGCGGCCCTGGAGCTGCTAGATGGCCATGCCGAGGCCTTAACGAGCAAAGCCGTTGAACTCGCCTTGGCGGGCGATATGACAGCACTGCGACTGTGTCTGGAGCGTCTCATCCCGAACTGCAAAGATTTGCCCATCAGCATCGACATCAAGCCTGAGAGTGGCGGCTCTCGCGGTCTCGCTGAAATCCTTCGAAAGGTTCTTGAGGGGCTGGCGAGCGGCGACATTACACCGAGACAGGCGGCCGACATTTCGAAGGTACTGGATGCCGCGAATCGCGGAGTTGAGCTCGTAGCTCTCGAACAAGAAGTGGGAGAACTCCAATCAAAACTCGAAGAGCTACTGGGAGTACAACGATGACGGTCCGACAACTGAGATCCATCACAAACGAAATGACGGCCATCGCGCAGGGAATGGAATCGACCTCGGAATTTGCCGACGTCCAGATATTCGGAGTTGTCGAATATCAAACTCGCGAAACTGGATTGTTCGAGCACACTGCGGAAGTACGAGGCCGGCAGTTTAAGGTGGCGCGAAGGGATGAGCAGGGTCATCGCGTCTACTGCGTTTACGACGAGCCCAATCGGCCGACAAGTGATGATATTTGGAAACAACGTTACCCCTGCCAGACACGATCGACCGACGATCGACTGGAATGGCGGGGTTCGCGGCTCGTCTGGAAAGACACTGGGAAGGCAGCGTACTTTCACTTTTGGAACGAGCAGGCCGTTCCGATTCCCGTGGCGCCGATTATCGACACGGCTGAGGCGGAGAAAGCTTGGGATTACGCCCGCGATGATGAATGGAACTACAAGAGGCTCGCACTGCTCGAACGCCCCACCCGTTCCGAGCGCAAGGAATCGCCGGATTCCTCTAGAAATCGAACGAAATGACTGAGTCGACCAAAGCAACTGAAATCCACCACACGGTTCAGCAAGTGGCGGCTCTTTGGGGGCTCTCTGGCCAAGAGGTGCGAAACGTATTCGCCGAGGAACCTAGAGGCTGTGGGTGTCGCGTTCGGGTCGCCTCGATTCAACGAGCCGTCCGATTGCGGAGACGGCGTCATTCTATTGGCGCGAACGGCGGACGGTTCTAGTTGAGAAGGTGCCGAATGGCTGACAAGACCAAAATTTCCTGGCACCACTACACGATGAACTTGTCGCACGGCTGTACGAAGCAGTCTCCGGCCTGCGAGCACTGCTACGCCGAGTCGTATGACAAGCGAAAGCTACTGGACAGCGAACCCACTGGGGTCCAACCGCACCACGATCGTTCTTTGACCTGGAGAAGAAGCGCAAAGAGGCGCTTAGGTGGAGCCGCGCGGCCGAGAAGGCTGGTGAGCGACGACCAGCGCAAGGTGTGTCGGAGCCGGGGGGCGCTCCCTGATGTCCCCTGAAGTCTCCAAAGCCTACGAAGTCCTGGTTCGGGAGATGCCGGATGAAGTGCTGTCAGCTCTCGCCGAGCGGCTTAAGCCGTACTTTGCAGGCAAGGTTGGGAGCGACCCCCTGCTTCGCGCGGTAGAAGCCGCGCAACGCCTTGGGCTCAAATCGAGAGACGAGATTTATGCGCTCGTGAGGTCGGGCGAGTTGCACGGCTTCAAGCGCGGTAGGAGATTGTTTATCCGGCGATCCGAGGTTGATCGGTTCGCTACAGGGGAGGCGGCGTAGAATGTCTGGCATGAGGCGACGACTCGGCAGCGGGGTCTTGAGGCGGAAGAAAAAGAGCGGCAAGCCGACCGGTAACTGGTTCTTCACGTTCAACACCAAGGACTACAACACGCGAACGTCGCATCACCGGGAAGCTCTTACGAGAATGCGGCGATTGATGTATGTGTTGCAGCGCTACCCGAACGACGCAGACTGTTTGCGTACCGACGAAGCTCTCAAGCTACGGGCAATGACTGAAGAAGACTTTCAGATGCTGCGCGGCGTGACGGTCGGTGCATTATTGGATCTCGTAGAGTCCAACTACGAACGCCGCAATCTCCGCTCGATTGGGGAACTAAGATCCCGGCTCAAGAATCACGTCCGGCCATATTTTGAGAATATCCAAGCTAGCGAACTCCGGCAGGTCTACATCGAGAACTATGTCGACATGAGGCTGACCGCAAGTGCTTCCGAGAAGTCGGTAGACAACGAATTGATGATTGTCCGGCGGGCGTTCAGGTTGGGGCTTGAGACGGAAGCCCCCGATGGTGAATATCTGATTCAGCGTGCTCCGAAGATTCGCCTGTTGTTGCCCAATAATGAGCGCAGTGTCTACCTGCCACCAGAGCGCTACGAAGAGCTACGAGACGCGCTCAGGCAGCCGGAACGCCTGCTATACATACTGGGTTTCCACACGGGCTGGCGACTACAGCGGCTGCTCGAGTTGACCTGGGACCGGGTTGATTTCGAGCGCAAGATCATCTCGCCTCCCGGGCGTCAAGCGAAGAACAAGTGGGTCGGCCCTGCTCCGATTTGGGGTGATCTCGAGGGGGCGCTGCGAGTCGCGTGGATGGAGCACCAGCGCGACTTTCCCAATTGCGCCTATGTCGTCAATCGTAATGGCGAGAGGGTAGCTGACTATCGGGATGCGTGGCACGCGGCTACGGCTGCGATTGGGATGCCGGAGCTCTGGTTTCACGACCTACGGCGGACGGCAGTTTGGCTCATGGTTCAGGCGGGTGTACCGCGCGAGGCGATCAAGCGGACGATCGGGCACAAGACGGATGCGATGTTTGAGCGATATCGAATCTTCACAGATGCCGAGACGGTTCGGGCCGGTGCCCAGGCTGAGGAGTTTTTTGAGAAGTACTGCGAGTCGAAGCGAATCGCGGTGGATCTGACGGAGCTAGTGAATTGAAGACGGCGGAACGACCAGACAGATGAGCGAGGGCTGCGCAGCGCAGTGACCCTTTACGGCACCTTTACGGCACTATTGGGGTCACCAGGACCACACCAGCCAAGTCAGAAAAGTACGACTTCACTGAAAACAAACAACGTAGCTGTCGGTTATTGGTTGCGGGGGAAGGATTTGAACCTTCGACCTTTGGGTTATGAGCCCAACGAGCTACCAGACTGCTCCACCCCGCAAAACCAACATAGCACAGCAAGTTACGGCAGTTCAAGAATTGCCGTCGTCGTTACGGACGAAGCGATTGTTCGACTTGACGAATCAGACCCACGAGAAAGTGGTGTCAGTGGTTGGATCGGGCTCGCCGCTTGGGCGTTGGTGCGAGGTAAAGCGGTCTTCGCAGACCTGCTGGTCTCTCAGCCGAAAGCTTCACGAATAGAAAGATTGGTGGACCTGGAGGGATTCGAACCCTCGACCTCCTCCATGCCATGGAGGCGCGCTCCCAACTGCGCCACAGGCCCGTTTGGACCGCTCAATCTGATTCTAACATCTACCAAAGGAAATCGGCTACGTCCACGCGGCAGCGCCTGACGTTTCGGCACCCGCGTGAATTCGGGCGTTACATCCGTAACCTTTCCGTGTCAGAATGCGAAACAATAGTCGAAACCAACATCTTAGAAATCCCATTAGAAATCCCAACTGGAGAGCCTATCTGATGACTATAACGAGACGACAATTCCTACCATCCCTCGGTATGCTCAGCGCAGCCGCCGGGGCACTTTCGATTGTAATAGCGAAACCTTCGGAGAAGTTTGAAGTGACCAAAACAGAAGACCAATGGCGCGAGATCCTCACGCCCGAGCAGTTTGCCGTCCTCCGCGAGGAGGGAACTGAAAGAGCCGGCACCAGCCCCCTGAACCGCGAAAAGCGCCAAGGCACTTTCACTTGTGCCGGTTGCGACCTGGCGCTGTTTTCATCGGACACCAAGTTCGAAAGCGGAACGGGCTGGCCCAGTTTCTGGAAGCCACTCGACAACGCGGTCGAAACGACCACCGACACGAAGTTTTTTATGACCCGCACCGAGGTCCACTGCCGTCGCTGTGGCGGCCATCTTGGCCACGTCTTCGAAGATGGCCCCAAGCCAACCGGTCTGCGTTACTGCATGAACGGAGTGGCGATGAAGTTCGCCCCGACAGGCGATTCCGACTAACACTCAAGACGTGCAACTAGCGATGAACGGAGATAGATCAATGCGCCGACTTTCAGCTTTTGCGATCTTTTTTCTAATGCTTACGATGACGGCTGCCGGAGCAACGGCGGACGCCGACGACGCAGCCGGAACTGCTGTGTTCGCTGGCGGCTGCTTCTGGTGTATGGAGGGCCCCTTCGACGCGCTTGACGGCGTCTTGTCGACCACGTCGGGCTACGCCGGCGGCTCAAAGAAAGACGCGACATACCGACGAACCTCGAGCGGTCGCACGGGCCATCGCGAGGTTCTTCAAGTCAAGTACGATCCCGCCCGCGTCAGCTACGCCGAACTACTCGAAGTGTTTTGGCACAATATTGATCCGTACGACCCGCGAGGCCAATTCTGCGACAAGGGGCCGCAATACACTTCGGCAGTCATCGCGCTTAGTGACGAACAGTTTCGGCTTTCCAACGAGTCGAAGGCTGCGCTGGTCGCTCAGATCGAGGCCGCTGGTAAATCGGGTAGCGCAATCGCTACCGAGATTCTTCCCGCCGCGCAGTTTTATCCCGCGGAGGACTACCACCAGGACTATTACAAGAAGAATCCGATTCGCTACAAAGTTTATCGCTGGAATTGCGGCCGCGACGCGCGCCTCAAAGAAGTTTGGGGCGAAGCGGCGAAGCACTGACAGCAGGGGCTGAGATGAAGGCGGCAGCCACTCGCTGGGAAGTGTTCTCTAAACTAGAGCCTCGGCACAGGCTTCAGTGAGCACTTCCAGAGCCTCGCGAAGGGCATCTTCGGGAGTCATCAATGGTGGTGAAATTTTGACCGTACCGCCGCCGGTACCGACCGGCGAAAACATCAGCACTCCGCGGTCTATCGCGGCGCGCACGATCTCCGCGGCGAATTCCGGATGCGGGTTTGTAGTCCCCGGCTCGACCATCTGGAGCGTTGCGACGGCGCCCTTGGCATCGGCCGCCCCGATCGGACCGGCGGCGGCGCCATGCTTGGCCTGCATACCCGACAACTCCTCACCAAGAATCTCACCGATGCGGGCGGCGTTCGAGACCATACCTTCCTCGACGATGGCTTCGAGGGCGGCGAGCGCGGCTGCCGAGCAAACCGGGTTGCCGGTATGCGTGCTGGTCATCGAGCCCGGCGGAAACTGATCCATTAGCCGTGGCCGGCCGATCACGGCGGAGAGCGGTAGGCCGCTCGAAATGCCCTTGCCGCAGGCGATCAAGTCGGGCGTCACGCCGTAGTGCTCGAATCCCCAAAATTTACCTGTGCGGCCGCAGCCGGCTTGCACCTCGTCAAACGCCAGCACAATGTCGTGACTCTTGCACCATTCGGCTAGACGCTGGATGTAGTCAACAGGCGCAAAGCGCGCGCTGCCGCCCTGATACGTTTCAAGCATGACGCCGGCGACTTGGCCCGGCCGAAGACCCTGCTCGGCCAGGCTGTTGAGGAACACATCAAACGAAGTGTCCGGTTGCCGAAAACCGTCCGGGTACGGCACTTGCACCATGGCCGGATCGAGGTTCACGATCCACTCTTTTTGAGCCGGCCAGCCGCCGGCCATTTGCGATCCCATCGTGCGGCCGTGGAACCCGTTGACGAACGTTACGATCGCGAGTTTCCGGTCGCCTCCGACAGCGGCGCCGTGCTTGCGCATCAGCTTGATGCAGCATTCGGTCGCTTCTGAGCCGGTGGTCAAAAGGAAAATCTTGTCGAGGCCCTCTGGAGCCAGCGAAGCCAGTTTTTCGACCAAGCGGGCGCGGGGCTCTGACGGGAAACAGTAGGTGTGCATCAGCGGACGGTCGAGCTGACGCCTGACTGCCTCAACGACTTTGGGGTGACTGTGGCCCGCGTTGGCGACCAACACTCCAGAGGACCAGTCGATCCACTTATTGCCCCAGGCGTCGTACACGTTGAAGCCCTCGGCGCGATGCCACACAATCGGCGGCTGGCCGGACATCGACTGCGGCTCCAACTCTTGCAGCTTCTTGAGAATCGGAATGGACTCGGGTACGGGCAGTGAAGTACAGATTCGGCGGTGCTTCGTTTCCAACGCCGGTACCGGGCGCGGTGCGAGGCTGAGCAGTCGGGACGTTGCCACCATACAGCCATCCTATCGCTGTGGGTCGCGCCACCTAATTACCCATCACGTCTTAGCAGCGATTCGTGAAGATGCAGACGTCGGTCGTGGACTCCGTGATCCGGACATCGTTGCGTCGCATCGCTCTGATCATTCTTGTTTTCAGACGGTTATGGCGAAAACGCGCTCCCCGACAGAGGGGATCAAAACTGGCCTCCACTGCCGCTGTCGCTGCCCCGGTCCCCTCGCTTCGTCGCAACGTGTGACCTAACACTGGTCACGACAACACGCTACTTCCGACATTTCCCATTCGCGAAGCGCCCCTCCTGAGTCGTACGTCGAGAACATCAGGACGTTCGCGAACCTACTGGCTCAACGTCTCAAGCTCTTGATCAAGCTTGTTGGCCGCGCGGACGTTGAGCCAGTACACGAATGACAAGACGGCTACTGTTAGAACGCCAGAGGCCGCCACTATCAAAGAGTCCTTCAGATCGTGAACGTTCCCGATCCAGGAGCCCACGAAGAACAGGGACAGGCCCGGCATCATCGGTCCAATATGCCATGGTCCAACTCGTCGAAGCATATCTCTCTGGCGGGTCAACTCTTGGCGATGGAATTCCAGACACTCACTTGGTGGCGAATCGACTGGGACCTCGTGCGCCGATCCGTCTCGACGGATCTGATAGACACTGAAGTACATCCCGGCCAACGTGACGGCAGCCCCGAGTTTGACAAGCAGTCCCGACAAGTACCACATGAAGCCGCAATAGATGACGGTCCCCACGACGATGCCGATGTACTCGCCCAGGTTTCTGCGGCGAATCTTCGTTTGGAATTTTAGCGCTTGACTACGGATGTCTTTTAGCGTCACGTTAGTTTCCTCCTCGGTCTGGTTCTGCCAGAGTTCTTCGGGACTATTGGGAGTCAGCTTGTTCGGCACGGCGTTCTCCTTGTTCAAACTGGCGGGCGAGGACCGCCTTAATGCGATGGATTTTGACGGCGACATTGCCGGCGGCGAGACCGGTGATCTCTCCGATCGATGCGCCGTCCTCGCATTCGAGATAGAGCGAGATCACCAGTCGGTCGATTGGTTTCAGGCGCCTAATCAATTTCGCGAGTCGTTCGAGTGCCAGTTCGCGGTCGGTGTCCACGGTGATGTTGGCCGGCTCTACTTCAAGATCGTCCAAACTGACAAACCCATTGGCCTTCGCGCGTTTGCTCTTGATGACGTGGGTCGCGGCCGTATTGTGCGCGACGCGGTAAACCCATGTGCTCAAGGAGCAGCGACCATCGAAAACAGCGAAACTACGCCACAAAGCGATATGGATCTCTTGGCGCAGCTCGGCGCGCTTGTCCACGTCGGCTTCGTATGCGCGGGCGAGTCGAGCGACGGCCCCGCGGTATTCGGCGGCTGCTTGCTCATAAAGCCCGTCTTGCTTCGAGGTATCCAAATCTCGACCTTCTCTTGGGATAGTCGCGCTCGGGTGAACATTCTTACGCACTTCTAGAAAAAAGCCCGTCGCACATCGAGCGGAACTTAAACGGCAGTTCCGATAGGTCCGAAGTCTGGTTTGCGGAAGTCGATTCGATGCCAGCAGCAGTGTCAATACTCGGAGGCGAACCATCACTCGAGCGAACGGGATTTGAACGAAGCCTTCGGCAGACGCTTCGCGTACGAGTAACAAGAGAGGCGAGAGTCGGGCGTAACGTCGAGACACCCAAAGGAGGTGTCCAATGACACAACTACGCCGACAGATGCTCGACGAGCTCGAGCGTCGCAACTACTCCGCGAACACAGTTCGCACCTACATCCGCACGGTCGAGGACTTGGTTCGCTATTTCAAGCGGCGGCCCGATCGGCTAGGGCCGGAGCACATCCGCCAATATCAAGCACACCTGTTTCGCGACCGCCAGCTCGCCGCCAACAGCGTGGCGCAACGCGTGGCGGCTCTGCGCTTCTTCTACATCAGGACGCTCGGGCAAGAGTGGAACCTGGATCGAGTGCCCTATCCGAAGAGACCGCGCCAACTGCCCAACATCCTCTCTCCCCAGGAGGTCGCTCGTCTGATCGACGCCGCCCACCCTCCTTTCTATCGCGTGATCGTGATGACGCTCTACGCCACCGGAGTACGCCGCTCGGAGTTGACGCACCTGCGCATCCACGACATCGATTCCGCACCCATGGTCGTGCACGTTCGCGGCGGCAAGGGCCGCAAAGACCGCGACGTGCTGCTCTCCCAACAGTTGCTCGTCAACTTACGCGAGCACGTTCGCCGCCTGCGGCGCAGACCCGCGCAGGGGCTGTTTCCCGGCGGCAAGTGGCACACCAGCGATGACCCGATCACGAGCAACGTGCCCTGGCTCGCTTGCAGCCACGCCGCCAAACGGGCCGGCATCACCAAACCCTCCCACCCCCACATCCTGCGTCATTGCTTCGCCACGCACTTGCTCGAAGCCGGCGCGGACTTGCGCACGATTCAGATGCTGCTCGGTCATCGCGACCTGGAAGAGACGGCCAGGTATCTGCATCTGTCGACGCGCCGACTCAGCGATGTTGCCAGCCCGCTCGATTCGTTGGAGTTGGCTTCAACGAAGAAAGACGATCCCGAGACGAAGTAGATGCAGGGGCCGCCGCTGGAGGTGGCCGATCTGGTTCGCGCCGCCGGGCAAGGCTTCCTTGTCCACAGCCGCAAGTGGCTTTGCGGACAGCATCTGAAAGTGTCGTCCGCGATCGCCCGTTGCCGCACCGCCGCGCTCGGCGGTCACCGCTTGCGCTGCGACGGCTGCGACCATGAGCTGCCCATCGTCTACAACTCGTGCTTGGATCGCCATTGTCCCAAGTGTCAAGCCGGCACTCGTAAGCGCTGGCTCGAAGCTCGACACAAAGAGCTGCTGCCGGTGCGCTATCTGCACGTCGTCTTCACGTTGCCGCGAGTCCTCTCGCAGTTGGCCTTACAGAACAAGGCGGCGATCTACTCGCTGCTGCTCAGAGCGAGCGCACAGACGCTGCTCAAGGTCGCTCGCGATCCCAAGCACTTGGGCGCCGAGATCGGCTTCTTGTCGATTCTGCATACCTGGAATCAGCGCCTGCAGGAACACGCCCACGTCCATACTGTCGTTCCCGCCGGCGGTCTCTCACTCGACCACAGCCGCTGGATCGACGCGCCTCGCAAGAACTTCTTTCTGCCCAAGCGGGTCTTGGCGGAAGTCTTTCGCGGCAAGTTCGTCGACGGTCTTAAGAAGGCCTTCGCCAAGGGCAAGCTGCGTTTCCACGGGCGGTTCGCGCCGCTCAATCGAGAGCGTGACTTCAAGGCCTTTGTGAGGAGCCTGTATCGCACCAAGTGGGTGGTTGAAGTCCGGCCCCCCTTCGGAGGTCCGGGCAAGGCTCTGGAGTACTTGAGCCGCTACACTCACCGTGTGGCGATCTCGAACCAACGTCTCGTCTCGTTCGAGCAGGACCAGGTCACGTTCCGTTGGCGCGATTCGGCTCACGGCAATCAGCAACGACTGATGACGCTCGACCTTTACGAGTTCCTGCGTCGCTTCCTGCTGCACGTGTTGCCCAGCGGCTTCCACCGCATTCGCTACTACGGCTTCCTGACCAACTCGAAACGCGGCGAAC
Source organism: Bryobacterales bacterium (assembly GCA_965247305.1). Taxonomy (GTDB): domain Bacteria; phylum Acidobacteriota; class Terriglobia; order Bryobacterales; family UBA6623; genus CATQHP01. The sequence goes on from OZ252030.1 coordinate 3,539,619, forward strand.
TGTTGCCGCTCTGCCGCCAACTCATCGCTCGCGTCAATTCCTCCCGCACGATCGCGCTTCCCGATGACGAACCCGCTCGCGGCAGCGGCCGGCTCTGTCCTCGTTGCGGCGGCCGTCTGCGCGTCGTCGAACGTTTTACGGCCGCTCAATTGCTCGCTCGCGCTCCGCCCGCTCTCGTTGCCGCATGATCCTACGACGCATCCCCCCTCGAGCCGCTCTCGCGCTTCGGCGCGCGCCCTACTCGTGCGCCTGGTCCCGCCTTCACGACCGATTCAGCCTGTTTCCAACCGCCGCCCAGGCCATTAAATCTTGCCTTTGCTCTTCGCATCAGCGCTCCATACCACTCCGCCTTGGCCTCTTCGTACATCGAAGCTCTCTCTTGCTCGTCTCTCCCGCTTCGACGCCGGATACAAAACGCATAGACTGCCAAAGCTCGTTGCGGGCTGCCTTCAAATCGTTGTAACGCCCGCGTCTAACTCCGCCGTCCGCCCGCAGATCATCCGCTCGCGTCGCGGGCGTTACAACACTCAGATTTTTTTTATTTCACATTATCAAATTGCGAATGGCCCACAAATAGCTGATGCACAACGAGTTAATCCGCACAAAGATCTTCGCGCCGAGGGACGTTCTTCGCCTGCGGCTCGGGCAGAATAATCGGTTTTGTTGCCCCGTCCCGCGGTAGTAGCCGCCTATTCCAGTCCTTCGACCATGATCAAGTCCGACTCGGAGCGGTCCCACTGAGCGAACAAGATTGTATTCTCGTCTGAAGAAACTTCGAGAGACGTACCACCCGGGAATTGCGGAGCCCTGATCGGAAAACGCATCAAATCGAACTCAGCTCCAGTGTCAAGCCGGCGGACGGAAATACGCTTTGGAGAATCTTCGGTTTCTGTAGCGCCATAGTAAAGGCTGTTCCCTGCCAGCGCAAAGACGCTCCGAACTTCAGCCGTTACGAGCTCGGTTTCGTGACCGCTTTCCACGTCCAGTTTCCACAGACCCTCGGTCCTGCGATTCCGGTAAATAAGCGCCTTTCCGTCGGGCGTCTCAATTGACCGTCCGCCGCCGTCTTGGGTCAACTGGATCGCTTTACCGCCTCCCGAAGGCATTTTCCAAACTTGGGGCTCGCCGCTACGGACGCTCGTGAAGTAGATCCACTTGTTATCGTGCGAGTAGTTTGGTGAGCCGTCAATCGCAGGATCGGAGGTGAGCCTGCTGGCGCTTCCCCTTCGGAGCTCACTCGATATATATCGCTGTTGCCCTCGGAGTACGCATCGAAAACCAGCCATTGTCCGTCGGGAGACCAGCGAGCGCTCAATATGTACGAGACCTGCTGCTTGAGGTCGGTCAACTGGATTTGTCCGGTTCCATCCCGACCGGCGCGCCACACTTCTGAGAAGCCCGTCCTGGTCGAAATGAAGGAAACTTGCCGCCCGTCAGGGGAGAACTGAGGATTGCGGTCTTCTTGAGTTGAACCGATACGGACGAAAGGTTGGGGAGCGTATCCTTCTGCAGGGCGGCCGCTCGGGCCGGGGCCCTCGAACTGCCAAATATTCACCTCTCTGCTGTCCCTGCGATAGACCAAACGACGGGCTCGAGTAGACACCGACGGTTGGAGGACCCCGTCGGAATCCACCGGCAGTAGTTCTGGACTGGCTCCCGCAGTCCGCAGTTTCCAAAGGAGGAATCGGCTTCCCATGCGGCCGGAAAACACTAGGGTGCGACCTTCGTCGAGCCAGTCCAACCCATCGGATCGCCATGCCGGTTCGGTGATGCGCGACGGTTCGCCGTTTCCCAAGCCGTCACCGGACAACGAAAGAACGTACGCTGCACCGGAGAAAATCGACGAACCTCTATAAAACGCTATCGAATTCCCATCGGGGGAGAAACGAGGGAAACGATCAAACGTCGGCGGCAAGACTTGGGTCAGGGGGCGCGACTCACCGCTTTCCACGTTGATCGAGCGAATGCCATCTAATGTGCCAACGGCGACGAATCTTCCGTCCGGCGACCAGGATAGTCCCGATGACGAGGTTCGGCTGACTCTCAATGCATTTTTCAACGTTGCGATTTGTCGCTCCTGACCGCCCAGCGCCGGAAGCATAAAGATGCCGTCCTTACGTATGAACGCGATTCGCCTGCCGTCGGGTGACCAGCCTGGGTCGGATTCGATCGCCGGATCCCGCTCCGTCCCTATGTAGGACGTAAGCGGAGCGATCGTCCACCCCGGCCCATCTCCGCTACCCGGCACCATGAAATGCAGCGCCGAGACGCCAACTGCTATCAGGGCTGCGACCGCAAACAGCGCCCAAGCGACCTGCAACTTTCTCCTCGGAACCAAGTTGCCGGAAACCGGATTTGTCAACGCGGCCGGGTCGACAGCGGGCTTGCTGACCGCAACCGTTCGCCCTGAGTCGAGCTTCTTGTGAAGGATCTTAATGTCGAGCGCGATCTCGCCCGTGCTCTGGTAGCGCTCGGCGGCGGTCTTAGCGAGCGCCTTACCAACGAGAACCTCCAACTCGACCGGAATGCCTGTTCTTAGTCCGGTGAGCGGTTCGGGTTCTTCGTTGACGATCTCGTAGAGCAGGGCTTGGTCGTACTGCCCCTTGAATGGTCGCTGTCCGCAAATCATCTCATAGAGCACGCAACCCAGCGCCCAGATGTCGGTGCGATGATCGACCTCGGCTCCCTGCGCCTGTTCAGTGCTCATATAGGCGACAGTGCCGACCGTGGTATCGAGTTGAGTCAGCTTCGATCCTTCGATCAGCAGTGCCAGACCAAAGTCGAGAATCTTAACTCGCCCATCCGGTGTGATCAGGATGTTGCCCGTTTTGACGTCGCGGTGAACGACCCCCTTGGCGTGTGCAGCTTGAAGGCCCTCAGCGATCTGTCGAGCGATCTCCAGCGCGTCTTGTAGCGACACTGGGCCTTTCTCGATACGCTGTTCGAGTGTCTCGCCCTCGACGTACTCCAGCGCAAGGAACGTCTTGTCTTCCGCCTCATCGATCTCGTAGATCGTCACGTTCGGGTGGCTCAAGGAGGCCGCAGCCTGAGCTTCACGGTGGAAGCGCTTGCGTGCCTCATCATCTCGGAGCAGGTGAGATGCGAGGAGCTTGAGAGCGACTTGGCGGTGGAGCTTCGAGTCTTCTGCCTTGTAAACGTCACCCATCCCCCCGGAGCCAAGCTTCTCGAGGACCTTGTAGTGGCTGATCGTAGTCCCGATCAAGATGTGTCGATTTTACCGCTGTGTCTACACAACGCGGATAACTAGTAGAAACAAACGATGTCATGAATGACCGTCCGAGAAGCTCCCAAAGGCCCCTCTAGGGCGCTCTAAGGCCCTGTTTAAACGGGTTGGGGCGATTTCAAGTGGCCGGTGAATCAGCGGCAAATAAATTTACAATATCTTTCCGCTGACGGCTCCGACGAGCCGTTTTCGTGTGAACTCATATCCGCGCTGGAACCTCGGCACAACGCGATATCCCAACAGTTTCCAGCGAAACGCCGTCAAGTCCTTGCTGCGATGGGTGTTAGTCCTATTCGCGGTTGATAGACTCTTGGTGCCAGTTCAACGTTGATTTGAAGCGGTACCTGCGGGACATCGCTCAGAAGGCGGGTAGGCTGGACGTGCGTCCCAATTCGGTACGAGTCACGCGCCGGCAGCCCAACCAAATCCCGATGCGCTCTGAAAGTTCCTTGGCCCCATAGCCCTGTGGTACTCGAATATGCCGATCAGGCATTTAGGCGTTTGCAACAGCCCGTGTCAGGCCTCCAACGGCTCCGGCTCGGACTCCTTTTCGCCCGAGACGATCGCATAGAAATCGTCCCGGCCTTCTTGCGTCTCCTCGGTGAATAGTGAGACGAGTGGAACGACGATAAAGGGAATAAACATCGTGGGATAGGAGGGGTCTATGCCTTCACCGTTGTGGGTGAAGCAGTAATCGAACAGTCTTCGGAGCGCCGATGAACCTTCGGGCGCGGCGAACTCCACGGCCAACGCCCACTTAATCAGCGCGAACCAAATCAGCCCGCCCGCATATCCGGTCATCATCCCCCAGAAGGCCCCGGCGTCCGTCGTTCGCTTCCAATACAGGATGTACCCGATGGCGACGGCAGGCGGTACCACCATCGCGAAACCGAACAGAATCATGTCCAGAACGGAAACGTTCGGTTGCAACGAAACGATCCAGGCGAACAAAGCCGCTATCAGCCCGTAGCCGAGAGTCGTGATGCGATACGCAAGCAGCTTCTTGTCCGACGAGTAGCTCCGCGTAAACGGAAGCCAATCCCGCACGAACATCGTGGCGCTCGAGAGCAAGATTGGACCGCCCGACGAAATAACCGCTGCCAGCACAGCCGCCAATGCGAGGCCGCCGACCACCGGGTTGATGTCCATCGCTAGCTTCGTCAAGTTCGTGTACCCTGCCGTACCCGGACTGACGCCATACTTCGCGATTGTGAGAATCCCGATCAGTCCGGCCAGAACCGGCATCAAGGCTGCGATAACGCCAGCCACGAGGAAGCCGGGCAGGAGGTCTTTCTCGGCGCGCGCAGCGGTCGAGTAGTTCGTGTAGATGGACGCCGCCGGAGTGTGCACCGATACCGAAAAGAACATGCCCAGCACAGCGCCCCAGCCCGCTCCGGCAATCGCCCACCAGGCCCCGCTGTCCCTGTCCGCCCCAGCAAGTTGCGTATTCACCTGCTCGGTGACGCTGGCCCAACCGCCCGCGTCATTGATGCCCATCAAGCCTACCGCCAACAAACCAAAGACGATGACAACGCAATGGACGAGGTTGGTGACTGCGGCGCCCCAAAGACCTCCGAAGGCGATGTAGGTGATGAGAATGAACGCGGCGATCCAGACTCCAAAGACCATATCCAGACCGAAGAGTCCCCGCAGGATGACGGCAATGACATAAGCTTCGACAATATTTACGATGAAGTATTCAGTTTGAACGCACAGGCTCGTGAGGACCTGGTTACGCCGCGTCTTGAATCGTATCGTGAAGACCTCACCCACGGTCTGCAGGCGCAACCGGCGGTACGGCACGGCGAAGAAGAAGCCAACCATAGCCATCGCGAGAAAGGTCGTGATGCCGTACCACCACATGTTCCAAACGCCGCCGGTCATCACGTTTCCCGCGACGCCATAGGTGCCCGCGCCGCCAATCCGCGTTCCTGCCACTCCGACGGCGATCATGATCGTGCTCATCCCGCCGCCAGCGACCGCCCAGTCGCGCGAACCTGAGGTCCTGCGCGCGAGTAAGCTCCCCACGAGGGTGATCAGGCCCAGATACGCGACGATGACGATAACAGTGACATCCATAGCGCCGTCAGTGGCATGCACCCCTAAGCTGAGACAGCTTAAAAATGGGACAGTTGCCGTTCGCTGAAAAAGTATAGCCTTTTCGGCGAACGTGCCGCACACTTGAAAACGGCCGGGAAAGCGGAGGCGGGCAATGCTGGAGAGCAACCCGCCAAGCAATACCCGGCTGGAAACTCAGCGAGACGATGAGCGCTCGGGGCGGGACATTCTCCCGCTCCGAGCACGACCACTGTCTCGATAGATTTCCTCATGCCTCAGAAAACTCAAACTGCGGGTTTCTGAGCTCTTCGCTCGCTGGCAACAACTGCTCGAACTCCTGCGGAGGCCGCTATCCCAGCGCCGAATGCAGCCGCTTTTGGTTGTACACCGCGTCGATAAACTCCTCGATCGAAGCGCGCGCTTCGTCCATCGATTGATACGTCTGTAGGTTCACCTCCTCGCTTTTGAGCGTCTTCATAAAACTTTCCATGCGCGCATTGTCGTACGGGTTTCCTCGCCGGCTCATCGAGATCAACGCGCCGTTTTCTTCCAGCAGACTGACATAAGCCCGCGAGGTATATTGCGTGCCTTGATCGGAATGATGCACCAGCCCCGGCTTCGGACAGCGAAACTCGATCGCTTTGCGCAGCGCGTTCACTGCCAATATGGCCTCGAGGGAAGGCCCCAATTCCCAGCCCACCACGCGCCGGGAATACGAGTCCATCACGACCGCCAAGTAGACGAACGAACGGCGCATGCGCACGTAGCTGATGGCGGCCTGCCAGAGCTGATCGAGACCGTCGATCTGCAGGTTTTTGGCCCAGTTTGGGTAGATCGCGCGGTGCTGATCCGAGTCCGTCGTCAATACGTAGCGGCGCTTGCGTATCGCCAGCAGATTGTCGTTGCGCATCAGCCGCAAGACCTTCTTGTGGTTCACCGTAAAGCCCTGCCTACGCAGTTCGGCGGTCACTCGACGATAGCCGTAGCGGCGATTTGCGAGCGTAATGCGTTGCATACGGTCACGCACTTCCAGGTTGGATTCGACAGGCTTGTCTCGCTCTAATTGCCGGTAATATCCGGCTCGGCTGACTTCTCCGAGTGCACAGGCGCGCTCGACGCTGAGTCGGCCTTCAACGCGAATTTCGTCGATGACGCTGTAGAGCCGCTCGCGTTGCGAGCGACTTGGTTCGGCATCGCCGGTTTTAAGGCGTTGAAGGCTCGTTCGAAAAAATCCAATTCCGCCGCTTGTTGACCGACTAGGCGTTCGAGTTCGGCAATGCGATCGGCGCTCGGATCGCTATCCAATTGCACAACCTCTTGTCCGGGACGCGGCCGCCCTTGACGCCGCTCAAGACCGCTGCGTCCCTCGGCGCGGTAGGTGTCGCGCCAGCGATACAACACGCTGCGCCGCACGTCCAACTCACCGCTCAATTTGACGACGTTCTCACCGCGAAGCATGCGGCTTACCGCCAATTCCTTGAACTCAACTTCATACGAGCGCTGCTTCCTCGCAACCCTATCTTTTCTCTCTCTCATCGGGGACTCCTTTTCCATTCACTGAAAATTGTCCCACTTTCATCTGTCTCGCTTTTGGGGTGCACTCCACAGACCTCCTTCATGGAATCGGTTCGCCCGCATTGTCGAGTGAAAGACCCAGGGCGATATCGGACTGTAGCGCACTGCAGGTTTCGCCTGTTTCAGACCGAAGTCTGGTCGTCCGACATCTGCCTGCTTCCGGTCGGCGGGCGCTCACTCTCTCAGGAGTCAGTGATGGACCACCTTGAGGTGATCAAGTTGAGAATCTCGTAGTGCCTGAGCGTGGACCTGATCAAGATAGAAAATGCTACCGGCGAGCAGGCTAGACGGCTCTCAGTGGCCGGAAACTCAACGAAGCGCGATTTTCTGACAGTTAAGTGCCGACGAGCGCTAACTGTTTGATGTGCATCTACTTAGGCTGCTCCCGGCCGCGGAAGTCTTTGTGCCAGTTTTCGACGATCCGGATCTTCGCAGACTCCGTTGCCTCCTCATCGACGCGAGTGACGGTTAGGAACTTTTGACCGTCCGCGGATACTGTGTACCGCGTTGTGGCGTACGGGGAAGCCAGGTCCGCGGACTCGAAGAGCCGAGACGGCTGTCCCAGCGTAAACCCCTGTTGGGTCGCGACAGAGACCGCCATCAGCGTATTCCGGCCTTCGACGTAGTAAAGCTCCGTGCCGTCGCCGGCCCACGCGGGCTGCCTGCCCCCGTTCACCGATGCCTGCCGGATCCCCGCGCCGTCAGGGAATGTACGCACGTAGATCTCGTTACGTCCGGTTTCGTCGGAAACATAAGCGAGAAAGCGGCCGTCCGGCGAAAACAGCGGGTCCTGTTCGCGGGCGGGCGTATTGAGAAACGTGACGGGCTCGGAAGGCGTGCCGTTCGCGTCCAGCTCCAGGTAGCGGATGTCGCCGTCGACCGCATCGAAGTAGACCAGATACCGCCCGTCGGGTGACCAATCGGGATTAGCCGCCCCTTCCTCACTCAGCACAACCAAGGGTTCGCCCGAGCCGTCCGCGGCTTTCGTCTCCAGCGTGCGCAGGCCGGGGCCGCCGTGCCAGTAGGCGATCTCCTGACCAGAAGGCGACCAGGCCGGGCACATTTCAACCCCCTCGTCAAACGTCAGGCGAGTCTTCGTGGAACGACTCAGATCGTGAACCCAGATGTCGTTAGACCCGCCGCTATCAGTGGAGACCACCGCCACGCGACGCCCGTCGGGGGAAAGGTCTGGGTTATTCAGGCCAAGCTGCGGTTGACCAACAGTCTCCAAGAGATCGCCCGTCCGATTCCTCCAGACGAGAGTGCGGGCTTCGTTGACCGACCCGTCCGCGAACACCAGCGTGCCGTCCTGAGACACAGAAGGTTGCCGGGCGTTGGGTCTAAGCGGGAGCGCCGCACCGCTGAATTGAAAGGTTTCAGTAGAGAACGGGCGAGCCCACAGATCGTAAACATCTCTCTCCGCCTGATAGATCAAATGGCCGGTCGAGGCGGAGTAGAAAGGGCTGTCTCCTGGCCCCAGTTCCACTGTTTGACCCGTTTCGAGGTTCTTGGCAAACATCAAGCTGGTCGTCTGACCGCCGACAGTTAAGACAAGAGCGCGACCGGCTTCAGGGGGTAAGAAATGGGGTTGAGAGACCGCACTTCCTTCGGTCCTGAGATCGGTTGAGCTGATGACTTCTTTTGCGCTCCCGCCTGCCGCCGACACCTCATACAACGTTGCGCCAACCGAGCGGCCGGCGCTGAGAACGATCGACTCGCCGGTCGGACTCCAAGTCCCTTGCCAGAAGTATGCACCCGGGAGAGTGCAAATGAGTCCGTTGGCGCCGCCCCGGACCGGGATCATCTTCAGCTCCCGGCCCGCCGCAAAACCGATGAGCTGACTGTCGGGCGACCAGAAAGGGAACACCGCGCCTTCGGTCCCCGGCAGTTTGCGAGGCTCGTCCTGATCGAGGTCTTGAACCCAGAGCGCGCCGCCGTCGTTTGCCGTCGTGAACGCGATGTGCTTCCCGTCTGGGGAGATGGCAAGCCCCGTGCCGCCAACGAGACTCCCATAGAGATCCCCAGGCGGTTCAAATGCGAAGCGTCGCAGCGCCTTCCCGGGCTCCTGAGCTGGTGGCCCGGTGAGGAGGATCGCTAAGGCCGCAAGCAGAGCGAGAGCCAGCACGGCAGCGAGCCCTTGGAAGGCCCGTTTGGCGCTCCGCTCCCTCACGACAGCATCAGGCAGCAACGTTCCTACGGGATGCGGCGTCTGGCCGACGATGGCCGGAGCGACGTGTGAACTCAGGACTGCCGAGCGGCCCGATCCAAGCTTCTTCTTCAGCGTCGAGAGATCGACGACGATGTCGCCCGCATCCCTGTAGCGTTCATCGGCGTTCTTCGCGAGACACTTGTTGACGAGGACTTCGAGCTCCATTGGGACGCCGGTGCGTTGGGCGGTGATGGGCTCCGGGTCCTCGTTAAGGATGGAGTACATCACCGCCTTGTCGTAGTCGCCCTTGAACGGCTGCTGGCCGGTGAGCATTTCGTACAGCACGACGCCGAGTGCCCAGATGTCAGTGCGATGGTCGGTCCCTGAACCCTGGGTTTGTTCGGGGCTCATGTACGCCACGGTTCCGACGGTTGTGTCGAGGTGGGTGAGCCTTGATCGTTCCGTCAAAAGGGCGAGACCGAAGTCGAGGATCTTCACTCGCCCGTCCGGCGTGAACAGGACGTTGCCGGGTTTGATGTCACGGTGGACGATCCCCCTGGAGTGCGCGGCCTGTAGTCCGTCAGCGATTTGACGGGCGACGTCTAGCGCGTCCTCAAGTGGCAAAGGCCCCTTCTCGATCCGCTCCTCCAACGTCTCGCCTTCGATGTACTCCAGCGCCAGGAACGTCTTGTCGTCGGCTTCGTCGATCTCATAGATCGTTGTGACGTTCGGATGGCTCAACGACGCCGCAGCCTCAGCTTCACGGTGGAAACGCTTGCGGGCTTCCTCGTCTCGCAGCAGGTGCGAAGCTAGGAGCTTCAGGGCGACGTCGCGGTGGAGCTTCGTATCCTCGGCTTTCCACACATCACCCATGCCCCCGGAGCCGAGCTTCTCCAGGATCTTGTAATGACTGATGGTCGAGCCTACCAAGATGCGTCGATTCTAGCGCTCCGGGGCCTAGACTCTGTCAGGTGGCGAAAACAAGCGATGCCACAAACTTCCATTCGAGAGGCCTCCAAAACCCCCGCCCAAGGGCTCTAACGCCCCTGTTTAAAGGGTTCTGAGCCATTTACGGTGGTCGTCACCTCAGCGTGAAAATAATTTACAACATTTTCGCTCTGGCACCACGCTACCGAGTCGTTCTGGCCAAATCCGCCCGTATCGGTTGGAGTTGGACCAGCGATCTAGGGGAAGGCTGGGCTTATGGGCGACTGAGACCCGTGTGCCTCAAGCTATCTATTCGCTCTGCTGCCACTCGCGTCCGTCGCGGGCGAGGAGTTCGTCCGCCGCCGCCGGGCCCCAGCTACCGGGCGTGTAGTTCGGAAAATCACGCGGGGGTAACGCCTGCCAGACGTCGAGAATCGGGGCTACCGCGCTCCAACTCGACTCTGTCATGTCCGCCCGCTGGAACAATGTCGCGTCGCCCATCATGCAGTCATATAGCAGCCGTTCGTATCCGGTCGACGGCGTGGAACCAAAATAGTCGTGATAGTCGAAGTCCATGTTGACCTCGCCCAGCCGCACCAGCGGCCCGGGAATCTTCGCGCCGAAACTGAGCGAGATCCCCTCATCGGGTTGTAGCCGCAAGACCAATCGATTGGGGTTGAGCTTGTCGATGCCGGTCTTACGGAAAAGAACGAACGGGGCTTGCTTGAATTGGATCGTGATTTCCGTCACGCGCCTGGGCAAACACTTGCCCGTGCGCAGATAAAACGGAACGCCCGCCCAGCGCCAGTTATCGATCGACATCTTGAGCGCGACGAACGTTTCAGCATGCGACCCGGGGTCGACGTTCTTTTCTCCCCGGTAGGCGGGCACGGCGCCGTTGCTGCTCTGGCCCGCGCCGTACTGACCTCGAACCGCGTGTTCAAGTACCTCCTCCGGTGACATGGGCTGCAGCGCCCGTAGAATCTTCGCCTGTTCGTCACGGACCGCGTCAGCGCCGAACGAGATGGGCGGCTCCATCGCGGTCAACGAGATGAGCTGGAAAATGTGATTGGGCACCATGTCGCGCATCGCGCCGGAGCGGTCGTAGTATCCGCCGCGCAGCTCGACGCCGATCGATTCGGCGACGGTGATTTGCAAGTGGTCGATGTAGCGGCGGTTCCAAATCGGCTCGAAAATTCCGTTGGCAAATCGGAAAATTAAAATATTCTGGACCGTCTCCTTGCCAAGGTAATGGTCGATGCGATAGATCTGGCGCTCGTCGAGAACCTCTCGAACTATCGCGGTTGAGCTGGCGCGCCGAGTCGAGGTCGCGTCCGAAGGGTTTCTCGAAAATCACTCGCCGCCAATTCTCGTCGCTCTCCGTCACCAAGCCCGCCTGGCCGAGGCGTTGGGTCACGGTCGAAAAGAAACGCGGTGCGGTGGCGAGATAGTAAAAGTAATCTCCGCGCGTGCCGTGCTCACTATCGATTTCGGCGACCAGCGTCTTGAGCTTCTCGTAGGTGGCGGGGTCATCTGCGTCGCCGGCGAGGTAGTAGAGACGCTCGCGGAACCAACCCCAGATGTCGGAATCGATCTCGCCCTCTGAGTACTCCTTAATGTCGTCAGTGATTTTGTCGCGAAAGGCCTCGTGCGACATTTCGCTGCGAGAGATGCCAACGATCGCAAAATTCTTCGAAAGTAGTTTCTCACGCGCAAGGTTATAGAGCGCAGGCAGAAGCTTACGTTTCGTCAAGTCACCGGACGCACCGAAAATCACCATCACGCAGGGGTCGGACGGTTCGCCGGCTTGCTGCATAATCGCCGTTGAAGATTTCTCTTTCACCATGGGAACTCTCTTCGCTAAGTAGGGCGCCTAAAGCGCACTACTAACGGCCCGATTCAACGTGGCCAGGCCGGCGGCGACATCTGAGCCGAGGTGGACGCGCAATGCTCGCCGATGGCGCTCGGTGAGAACCTGAAAATCGCCGCGCGCTTGAGCTGCTTTGACGACGCCGAATGTGAATTTTCGGCCGGGCACAGCGAGGTCCGCCGCGTCATCGCAGGTGATTTGTAGAAACACGCCGCTGTCGGGTCCACCCTTGTATCCCTGGCCGGTCGAATGTAAGAAGCGCGGCCCAAAGCCTACGCAGGTCGCCACCCGTTTCGACGCGCGAACAAGCGAACGACTTTCATTCAATGCCGCCTCATGCGCCTCGGTCATGTGAATGTAGGCCAGGAGCGCAACATAGTCGCCGTCACCAACGTTGTCGAGATGAGCCTTGATCAGACCCTCGGGCGCATCGCCGCCGGCCATTTCCTTTAGCAACGTGGCGTAGGTCTGGTCGGCGAATAGTTTCAGTCCAGATCCTTCGGCGAAGGGCAATTCCTCGGGCAACGACCCTGCCGATTCATACTCGTCGGTCAACGCACTCGTAGCGATCTTGCTCGCCTCGACGTCGGGCTGATCGAATGGATTGATTCCCATAATCGCGCCGGCGACCGCGGTGGCGATCTCCCAGCGGAAGAACTCCTGTCCGATGTTCATGCGGTCGCGAATGCCGACTCGCACGACCGGATGCCCGGCTGATTCGAGCCTTGCAACCGCGGCGTCTTGTGCAGCGTCGGCCTCGTTGTCCAATCGAAGGTAGGCGAAGATGCGGTCCTGACCGTAGGTGTCTGCTTCGCCGATGGCCTCACGATCAACGGGAATGATGCCCTTGCCCTGCTTGCCGGTCGATTCTGCAATCAACTGCTCCAGCCAAGCGCCAAGATCGGAAACTCCTGGGGAAGCAACAAACGTAATCTTGTCCCTACCCTGGGCGGCTGCTACGCCAAGCAGAGCCCCCAACTCAAGGCCGGGGTTACTCGCGCCACGCACGTACGGCGAACAAGCCACAGCCATCTGGCGCGAGCGCTCGAGAAACTCAACCGTATCCAGCCCCATCGCAGCGCCGGCGACCATGCCGAAGTTCGAAAGCGCCGAGTAGCGTCCGCCGATGGTCGGGACGCCGGGGAAAATCTTGCGAAAACCCAGTTTCTTGGCCTCGGCTTCGAGCTTCGAGCCCGGGTCGGTAATCGCGACGAATTGGTTCGCCGCCGCGGCCTTGCCGATCTTCGCCGCCAATCGGTCGAAGTAGTAGCTCATGAAGATCGACGGTTCGAGCGTGGAGCCGGACTTGCTGGCGACGATGAACAACGTCTTCTCAATTTCGATCGCGTCCTCAAGCGCCTTCACTTGCGCCGGATCGGTCGAGTCGAGCACGTGTAGATCTGGGTAACCGTCGATCGCGCCGAAGGTCATTCGCAGGACCTCCGGACAGAGGCTGGAACCACCCATGCCCAGCAGCACGACGTCGCTGAACTGCCCCTGAAGTTCTCCCGAAAAAGAAGTTAAGTGCGCCGGATCGGCAAGCTGCTCGTCGATGATCGTAAGCCAACTCAGCCAGGTTGATTCACCCGACTCGGTCCACAATGTCTCGTCCTTGGTCCAGAGTCGCCGCATTTTTGCGCCGTCCGTCCATACCGAGATGTGCTCGGTGACGGCCTTCTGAAGTGAGTCCGGCAATGCCAGGGTTTGTGAGTTGAGTGTTGGAATCACAGGGGGAACGGCTACGTCGCCGGTCATTTCATTATGACCGAGGTCGGCCTCGGTTCCGGTCCGTGACGCCAGCAGGCTAAGTGACTCGGTTGTCGACACAATGCACCTCTTCTACCTAACGGCTCCATCGTCAGACGGCCTCGAGTGCGTTAGTATTAGAGACTCCGGCCGACCCGCGGTTCGGCCAGTCTAGGACCTCTCCCAACTAACCACCACTGGACAGTTGGTTGACCGCGGGCAAGCACCCAGGGTAGGATGAACACTTAGAGGTTTCCCCTTTTACCAGGAGATTTGTGTCCCATGTCGACGAAGTCATACGTTCCCCGTGCGTCCGAAGTGAAAAACGACTGGTATGTCGTTGACGCTGAAGGGAAAACCCTCGGTCGGCTAGCGACCAAAGTAGCCACATTGCTGATGGGCAAGCACAAGCCGAGCTTCACTCCTTTCTTAAAAACCGGCGACTTTGTCGTTGTGGTGAATGCTTCAAAAGTTCACCTGACCGGCAAGAAAGAAGACATCAAAATTTACCGGCGGCACTCTGGCTACCCGGGCGGCCTCAAAGAGGCTACCGCTCGCCAGGTCCGCGAAAAACAGCCCGAACGTCTCATCGAGAGCGCGGTGACCGGGATGCTTCCAAAGAACAAACTTGGGAATCAGCTCGCGTCTCGCCTCAAGGTGTACGCAGGGGCTGATCACCCGCATCAAGCACAGAGTCCGACCCCCTGGGCTGTGTAAGTTTTTGAATAGAAAGAAAAGAGCCTAGTGACTTCTACGCAAGTTCAATATTTCGGTACAGGTCGTCGTAAGCGCGCAATCGCACGCGTGATCCTGCGGTCCGGATCAGGGAAAATTGAAATCAACAAGCTTTCGCCGGAAGAGTATTTTCCGAGCACCTCGCTGCAAGCCAAAGTGCGCCAGCCGCTGCTGACCAGCGAGACTGACGGTAAGTTCGACGTCACCGTTTTGGCCCATGGCGGCGGCAAGGCCGGCCAGGCCGATGCCGTTCGTTTGGGCATTGCCCGCGCTCTTCAGAAATTCAATCCGGAACTGCGCACGACGCTCAAGAAGAGTGGTTACCTGAGTCGTGACCCACGTAAGCACGAGCGCAAGAAATACGGAAGACCGGGAGCCCGCAAGCGCTTCCAGTTCTCTAAACGCTAACTCCAGAGAACGCCTTTCGTGTTCAAGGGATCGGCGTTTTAGTAATCGCGGTTCGGATCCAAATCCCGCTTGGAGGGGTCCGGACTGTACGGAGCCGTTCGCAAGGATCGGCAGTTGAGACGCGCACAACCAAAATGAGGAGAAATCGTGCCGCAAATCACTATGAAAGAGTTGCTCGAATCAGGCGTTCATTTCGGGCACCAGACCAGGCGCTGGAATCCGAAGATGAAGGAATATATCTTCGGCGAACGCAACGGTATCCACATTGTCGACCTTCAGAAGACACTGAAGCACTTCAAAGATGCGTTGCGATTTGTCACCGAGCAGACCGGAGCTGGTAAGAATATACTTTTCGTCGGAACCAAGCGACAAGCGCAAGAGGCGATTGCCGAAGAAGCCCAACGTTGCAACATGTACTACATCAATCACCGTTGGCTCGGTGGTTTGCTGACCAATTGGGCGACGGTACAGAAGTCGATCGAGCGTTACAAAGAACTCGAGCGCCTGTCTGAAGAAGAAGGTTACGAAGGCCGTTCGAAGAAGGAAGTTTCACGCCTTGAGCGTGAGCGCAAAGCCCTTCACGCGAACTTGGTGGGTATTAGAGACATGCCAGGCCTGCCAGACGTCCTTTTTGTCATCGACTCCCGCAAAGAAGAAATCGCGGTTCAAGAAGCTCGCACGCTCGGGATTCCCGTCGTTGCGATTGTTGACACCAACTGCAATCCCGACATGGTCGATCACGTCATTCCCGGCAACGACGACGCTCTGCGCGCCATTCGTTTGTTTGCGAACAAAGTCGCTGACGCCGTCGTTGAGGGTCAAGCGCTTGTGACTGAGCAAGAGCTGGCCGCGGCGGCGCAGGTCGAGGGCGAACATGAGAATGCGGAAGGCGACGAAGATGTTCAACTCGCCGAGCCGGTTCCAGTCGGCGAGTAGCCCGGCTGGGTTTTTGCCCTGTAAGTTCATCACGAGATCGAGTTGCGAGAGGATCGAGGCATAGCTATGGCGGAAATTGGCGCAAAGTTGGTTAAGGAGCTGCGAGACAAAAGCGGCGCCGGGTTCATGGAATGCAAGAAGGCGCTTGTTGACGCCGATGGCGATCTGGCTGCGGCCGAGATCGCTCTTCGGAAACGCGGCATCGCGGTGGCCCAGAAGAAGAGTGGCCGTGCCGCCAACGAGGGCGTTATCGGCAGCTATATTCATGCCGGATCGAAACTTGGCGTATTGGTTGAGGTGAATTGCGAATCGGACTTCGTTGCGCGCACTGACGAATTCCAAGCCCTTGTGCGAGATATCGCGATGCACATCGCTGCCGCCGACCCCCGCTATGCGACGCGAGCTGAAGTATCCGCGGACGATGTCGAAAAGGAACGTCAGATCCAACGGGATCGCGCTCTTGCCGACGGTAAGCCCGAGCAAGTGATCGACAAAATCGTCGATGGGCGAATAGGCAAGTTCTACGAAGAAATCGTGCTCGTCGATCAACCGTTCGTCAAAGACCCCGCCACAAGCGTCGGAGACCTCATTGCGGCCACGATTGCAAAACTCGGCGAGAACATTGCTGTCGGCCGCTTTACGCGCTTTAAGGTCGGCGAAAACGAAGTAGAAGGCTAGCTCGCTTTTCGCTGTTGCGAACGTTTTCCGGAGAGGAGGCGCGATCTGCCGCGCCCTTACCCGCCCCTCGCGTGCAAGCGCGCGGCATAGCCTTCCACCGGGGCCCACCGCGATTTTCTAATCTCTGGATATCATGGGAGGACCGTAAGCCTTAGCGAGCAGCGGTCCGAACATGGTGAAACCGAAACGTATTCTCCTCAAACTGTCAGGCGAAATGCTTGCGGGATCGGAAGGTTTCGGAGTCGACGCCGCTACGCTTGCAACCCTCACCGCGGACCTCAGCGCTGCCGTAGCCGAAGGCGCCGAGATCGCGCTAGTCGTTGGCGGCGGCAATTTCTTCAGAGGAATAAAAGCATCGGAAAGCGGCATCCGGCGCGTGACGGTCGATCACATGGGGATGCTCGCAACGGTCATCAACGCCCTCGCCCTGGCTGACTATTTAAACGTCAGTGGTACGGCGACACGGGTGATGAGCGCGATACCGATGGGTTCGGTGGCCGAGGCATTCGACCGCGAAAAAGCACGTGAATACCTGCGTCAAGGCTCGCTGCTGATCTTCGCCGCGGGCACTGGTAGCCCCTACTTCACGACCGACACGGCGGCGTCGCTGAGGGCGATCGAGATTGAGGCCGACCTACTGGCCAAAGCCACCAAGGTTGACGGCGTTTATGACAAAGACCCGGCGGCCCACTCCGACGCGAAACGGTATGAGAAAATATCCTACGATCAAGTTTTGGCTGACGGTCTCGGGGTGATGGACGCGGCGGCAGTCGCACTCTGCCGCGACAATAAAATGCCCGTACTGGTGTTCAATCTCGCCGATCGCGGTAGCATTGCTCGCGTGATAAACGGTGAGACGCCCGGGACGCTGATGACCGAGTGACTCGTAGGCTGGCACGCAAGGAGGATTGATGGCCCACATTCATGGCGAAGATATCGACGAAATCATGTTAGAGGCCGAATCTCGCATGGACAAGGCCGTTGACGATCTGGGCCGAGAGATGACGACGATCCGCACGGGCCGCGCCTCGATCAATTTGCTCGACCCCATCAAGGTGGACTACTACGGCACGCTGACACCGCTGAATCAAATGTCAACGATCACCACCCCCGATCCCGCGACGATCGCGATCCAGCCGTGGGATGCCAGCCAAATTGGTGCAATCGAAAAAGCAATTCAGATTTCCGACCTTGGCATCAACCCCAACAACGACGGCAAGCTAATCCGCCTCACGATACCGGCGCTGACCGAAGAACGACGCAAGGAACTGGTCAAAAAGCTTTACGGAATGGTCGAACATCATCGCGTTGCGGTGCGTAACATCCGCCGCGATGCCAACGAAGCCGTTAAGACTCTAGAGAAAGACAAGTCAATTTCAGAGGACGAAAGCAAGAGGGCCCACCAAGACATCCAGAAGCTCACCGACAACATGATCAAGGCGGTCGACGAAGCGGGCTCGAAGAAGGAAGCAGACGTTCTGGAGATCGGCTAGCGCGTTTTCAGCGATTTCATTGACGGCGTTGGTCGGGCTGCCGGGCCGCAGTACTTGGATTGCGCCGCGCTGTTAGCCCTATAAACAGGGCTCTTGGGTTTGGATATTCTCTTACCGAGCATTCGCCGAAGGTGTCAACGAGCGGGCTAGCCCGGCCACCGTCCGCCTTGGTTGGGCGAATCACTCAAGGGAGAAACTTGAGGTACCAGCGAGGCGACGTTGCGCTTCGCTGTATCGAGCCGCGCCGCCGTGCGGTGCCGTGCACCGTTCGCAGAAAGGACCGCACCGCAAGGCGGCGCGGCTCGGTACAGCGAACGGTTTCGTCCAACAAGCAGCTTGGTGGGCAGCTTGAAAAATCAAGTTTCGGGCGAGGCAGCGACGAATATGCGCCGCGGGCCTTCTAGCTACAATTGACTCGACCCTATGACATCTCTTTCAGAACTATCTGACCGCCTTTGGGACGGTACCGACAAGACGTCCGACAAGGGCTGTCACCCGTTTACTCCGCTCTATCAAATCGAAGATGTCGCCGACGAGGTGGCTTTGTATAAGGGGTTCTCGAACGTAGCGGTCGTCAAGACCGACGACGGGGACGTCTTGATTGACACCGGCTCGTCGCACGAAGTCGCGCAGCAACGAGTCTTCGGGAAAGTCCGCAGCTATTCCAAAAGTCCGATCAATACCGCGATTTACAGTCACGGACACGTTGATCATGCCTATGGTTTGCCGATCTTCATCGAAGAAGCGCGACGCAACACTTGGAACAATATAGAAATCATCGCTCACGAGCTCGTTCCGGTCAGAATGGATCGCTACATTTTGACGAACGGCTTCAACACGATCATCAACTCGCGGCAGTTCGGAACGACCATTGAGTGGCCGACAGACCCTATCTACCCGACGAAAACGTACGAGGGTAAGCTGATCTGGAAGATTGGCGGCGTAAAGTTTGAAGCGACCCATGCAAGGGGTGAGACCGACGACCACACCTGGATTTTCCTGCCCGACAAAAGGGTGATCTACACCGGGGATCTTTTCATTTGGGCAGCGCCGAACGCGGGCAATCCGCAGAAAGTTCAGCGCTATGCCCGCGATTGGGTACGCGCGTTGCGGTCGATGGCCAAGTGTGACGCGAAGGTTCTGCTGTGCGGTCACGGCGTTCCTGTTTACGGTGAAGCTCGTGTCAGGGAAGCCCTGCTAGACACCGCTGAGTACCTAGAGGCGTTACACGACCGCACTGTCGAGTTGATGAACGAAGGGGCATCGCTCGACCAGTTGATCGAAGAGGTTCATCCGCCGAAAGAACTCGCCGAGAAACCGTATCTCCAGCCGATTTACGACGAGCCCGAGTTTATTGTTCGAAACATTCATCGCTGCTACGCAGGTTGGTACAACGATGTGCCGTCTGAACTCAAGCCGGCGCCGCGCTCGCGGCGGGCAAAAGAGATCGCGGATCTGGCCGGAGGATCCGCGGTGCTTGTTCGTCGAGCACAGGTGTTGGCCGAAGAGGGCGACCACCGCATGGCTTGCCACCTTTTAGATTGGGCCGGGGATGCCGAGCCGGATAGTAAAGACGTACACGCCATCCGCGCCGAAATTTACGCCGCCCGCGCCGATCAAGAGGCGTCGACTATGGCCCAAGGGATTTTTCGCGCCACCGCGCGAGACTCACAGGAAATCGTCGGTTAAATGCTACCGGCTTTTTATCCAATTATTGATACGGGATACTTGGGCAAGATCGATGCCGATCCCGTGGAGTTCGCGCGACTCTTGTTGAGCGCCGGCGTTCATATCGCGCAGTATCGCCACAAGGGCGAGTTCACCAGATCACGGTTCGATGAAGTTGATGCCATTGCGAAACTCTTTCTTGCTGCGAATGTTCCGTTCATTGTTAACGACCGCGCCGACATCGCGTTGGCCGTCGGAGCAACGGGCGTCCACGTCGGTCAGGATGATCTCTTTCCCGCCGACGTCAGAAAAGTCATTGGCCCTAATTTCGTGGTCGGCTATTCAACCCACAGCGCCGATCAGCTAGCCGCGGGTGATGCCCAGCCCGTTGACTATCTAGCAATCGGCCCGATATTCAAAACCCCGTCTAAAGAAAATCCCGATCCAGTCGTAGGGATAAAGAACCTACCCGATCTTCGCCGGCTAACAACCAAACCGCTAGTCGCGATCGGTGGCATTTCGTTGGGTCGCGCACCTGAGGTGCTCAGCGCCGGAGCCGACTCCGTAGCGGTGATTTCCGCTGTCGTCGAACAGAATCTAGCGCAGTGGGTAGGCCTGAATCCCAATCGTTAACCTGCTCAAAAATCCACGGTCTACAATGAAATTTATGGAACCCTCATCGAGCACAAAAATCAGCCGCCGTCTGCCGATGATGCCTATTCGGGACGTCGTCATCTTTCCGCACATGATGACTCCTTTCGTCGTTGGCCGCGAGGCCAGCGTCCGCGCCCTCGAAGAGGCGCTTGCGGCTGACAAGAAGATTTTCCTCGCCACCCAGCACGACGCCTCTATCGACGATCCCGAGCCCGACCAAATCTACCGCACGGGGACCATAGTCACTATTGTTCAAAGCCTCAAGCTGCCAGACGGCAACATTAAAGTGCTCGTCGAGGGCCTTGAACGCGGAACGATCCGCAACGTCGGTGTCGAGGACGGCTTCATGCTGGCAACGGTCGAAACGGCCGAGTTTCCCGATCTCGAAAATGTAGATCTTGAGCAGCTCACGGCTCGAGTCACCTCGCTGTTTGAGCAATACGTCAAGCAAAGCCAGAACCTCAACTACGAAACGATGATCGCGGCGGTCCGCGTCGATGATCCTGGCAAGCTGGCTGACACTATCGGCGCGAATCTTCAGTTGACGATTCCCGAGAAACAAGACTTGCTTGAAATCTTCGATCCGATCGAGCGGATCTCGCGTATCGCCGATGTCCTCGACATTGAGATCGAGAAACTCTCTGTTGATCGCACCATCCAAGGCCGCGTCAAGCGCCAGATGGAGAAGGCTCAGAAAGAGTACTACCTCAACGAAAAGATCAAGGCAATTCAGAAGGAACTCGGCCGCGGCGAAAAGAGCGAGTTCGACGAGCTTAAGAAGCAAATCAAAGATGCGGGCATGACGAAAGATGCCCACGAGAAAGCAAACACTGAGCTCAAGAAGCTTGAGAATATGCCTCCGATGTCGGCCGAGTCGACGGTTTCGCGAAACTACATCGACTGGTTGCTGGCAGTTCCGTGGAAGAAGAAGTCTCGCGAGATTCGTGATCTTTCGTTCGCCGAAAAGGTCCTTGCCGATGATCACTATGGGCTCGAAAAGGTCAAGGAACGCATCTTGGAATTCCTGGCTGTTCGACGACTAGTCAAAACCCCGCGGGGTTCCATCCTGTGCTTTGTGGGACCTCCAGGCGTCGGCAAAACGTCTCTCGGAAAGTCCATTGCACGCGCGACTGGGCGCAAATTCGTACGCTTGTCTCTCGGTGGCGTTCGTGACGAGGCCGAGATTCGTGGCCACCGGCGCACATACATCGGCGCACTCCCTGGCCAGATTATTCAAATGATGAAAAAGGCTGGCACTCGCAATCCAGTCTTGATGCTCGACGAGCTCGATAAAATGTCGACCGACTTCCGCGGTGACCCCTCAGCCGCGCTGATGGAGGTCCTTGACCCCGAGCAAAATTTTGTGTTTCAAGATCACTACCTCGATGTCGAATACGACCTCAGCAACGTATTCTTCATCGCGACCGCAAACGTGTTGCATACGCTGCCGGCGCCGTTGCTCGATCGCCTTGAAGTGATTCGCATTAGCGGCTACACCGAGATCGAGAAAGTCGAGATTGCCAAGCGCCATCTCATCGCGAAGCAGCTTAAAGCAAACGGTCTCAAAGACAAAGACCTCGAGTTCAAAGATTCCGGGCTCGCGGCAATCATCGAGCAGTATACGCGTGAAGCAGGCGTCCGTAACCTGGAACGTGAAATCGGAAACATCTGCCGTAAGGTTGCGCTCAAGGTGGTCAGCCGTGACAAAACCAAACGCAAGCTAAAAACGACGGTGAAACCCGAGAACGTAGCCGATTTTCTGAAAGTCCCACGGTATCGCGATCAAGCCGCCGACAAGAATAATGAAATCGGTTCGGCCGTCGGATTGGCATGGACAGAGTTTGGCGGAACGCTCCTCACGATCGAGGCTACGTTGATGGACGGCAAAGGCAAGCTCACTCTCACCGGAAAGCTCGGCGACGTCATGCAAGAGTCCGCGCAGGCAGCTATGAGCTACGTGCGGTCACGCTCGCAAGCGTTCAGCTTGCCGAAGGATTTCTATCAGCATCTCGACATTCACGTCCATGTACCCGAGGGCGCGATTCCGAAAGACGGGCCTTCTGCCGGAATTACCCTAACCACCACTCTCGTGAGCGCATTGACCAAAATCAAAGTTCGCGGCGACATTGCGATGACCGGCGAAGTCACGCTGCGCGGAAGAGTCCTCCCGATTGGCGGCATGAAAGAGAAGCTTCTCGCGGCGCACCGCAGCGGAATTACCGAAGCGATCCTTCCCAAAGACAACGAGAAGGATCTTCCCGATATTCCGGAGAACATTCGCGACAAGATGACACTCCACTTCGTCGAGACAATGGACGAAGTCCTTTCGATTGCGCTCGAGACGCCCATCGTCGAGCTTGCCAAGAACCCGTTCATTGCCGGCGGCGTCGAGGTCACGCGCCACGACGAGCAGGTGGCGAACTAGATATCAAATCGTTCGGACGCCGGGCTCGGTGCCCGGCTCTGGATCTCGAAAATGTCAGTCGAATTCGTTCTGAGCGCGAATCGCCCAGACCAGTTTCCATCCGACGGTGTGCCCGAAATCGCGTTCTCGGGGCGCAGTAATGTCGGCAAATCGAGTCTGCTCAATACTCTACTGCTGCGCGGCAAGCGCGCCAAGGGCCAGCCGCCCATACTGAAGAAAACCCTTGCGCGTACAAGCCAGACACCGGGCCGTACTCAGTCGATCAACTTTTTCCGGATTGACGACGAGATGTATTTTGCAGACCTGCCGGGGTATGGATACGCCAAGGCTCCGGCATCGGAACTCCAGCGTTGGCGGCTGTTGGCCGATAGCTACTTGACAGCGCGTGAGACGCTAAGACTGGTTGTTCTGATCGTTGACAGCCGTCATGGCCCAACACCGCTCGACCGCCGAATGGCCGACTGGTTGGTTGCAAACGAACAGAATTTCTTGGTCGTGGCGTCAAAATCAGATAAGCTAAAGCGAGGGGCGCTACTGCGCTCCGTACGATCTATAGAAGAAAGCTTTTTCGCGGTGGTTCCGTTCTCATCGATATCGGGTGAGGGCGTCAATTCAATTTGGAACCATATCCGAGAAGCTATTTCCGACTAGATCCCCGCCTTCAGTCGTCATTCGACGATCCCGCCGAGGTCAACAGTGCCTTCCGATATAAACGATCCCACCGAAGAATCCCCGCAAAACGATAAATCCTTAACTGAAGCTGCCGAGCCTCAATCAAAGTCTGAAGAGCCTAACGAGGCCGCACCGAAGATGGCCACCAAAAAGGTCGCGAAGAAGGCCGCCAAGTCGACGCGCAAGCGGGTAGCCAAGAAAGCTGCAAAGAAAGCCGTAGCGGCGGAAGCCGAGCCGGATTCGCTGGCGAGTCCCGAGGCAGACAAGTCAGACAAGTCAATGGAGCAGCCTGCCCGCGAGCCGGCATCGGAGCGAGAGCCCCGAACCGCCGATGATGAGAAGCCGAGTCGGCCATCTCGCATGGCCTATTCGAGAACCGAGACGAGTCCGCGATCGGACGAAGTATCTGGTGAACGGACGGAATCTGATTCGCGTGACGAAGAGCCCGAGGCCGAAGCCCGCGCTCCCCGCGAGCGCACCTCCGAAGCTAGCGACGCAACGCCTGTTGATGCGAGCGATCCTGCCGCGGACCAAGACCGAGATAGCGGTCGAGATCGAGACAGGGATCGAGGCAGAGACCGTGATCGGGACCGCGAACGTAGCGGCAGTCAAGATCGGCGTCGCCGCCGTGAACGCGGTTCGCGCCGCGAGCGTCCCGACGACCAATCGCGAGAGGCACGACAAGGAGAGTCGACCCGCGAAGATTCCAGCGACGAAAGGCCAACCGGAGGACGATCCGGCAGCGAACGATCAGGAGAATCAGAATCCAGCGGAGCAGAGTCGACTGGCGGGGAAGCTTCGGCCGACGGACGAGGTGACGACGATCGCGATCGATTCGGTCGCCGTCGCGGACGCCAGAACCGTGGTCGCCGAGACCGCGAGCGCGGTCCCTCTCAAAACGAGGAGGTCGACGAGGAGGCCGAGTACCAGGCAGCACTTGAAGCCTCCG
The DNA here is from genome assembly GCA_965247305.1 of Bryobacterales bacterium. Lineage (GTDB taxonomy): Bacteria > Acidobacteriota > Terriglobia > Bryobacterales > UBA6623 > CATQHP01. The sequence goes on from OZ252030.1 coordinate 3,563,806, forward strand.
GGCGCGATGGTCTCGAACCGGTAGACTTGGCGGCTCTAAAACTGATGACCATCACCGAGCTCCACGCGAAAGCGCAGGAGCTTGAGATCGAGGCCATCTCGGGGCTGCGAAAGCAAGAACTGTTGTTCAAAATACTCCAAGCTCAAGCTCAGAGCAGCGGGTTGATTTTCTCCGAGGGAGTCCTCGAAGTCTTGCCGGAGGGATTTGGCTTTCTGAGGGCGCCTGAGTACAATTACGTCGCCGGACCCGACGACATCTACGTGTCACCATCGCAGATCAGACGATTCAATCTGCGCACAGGCGACACCGTCTCTGGTCAAGTTCGCCCACCTAAAGAGGGTGAGCGCTACTTTGCTCTGATTAAAGTTCAGGCGGTCAATTTTGAGGAGCCCGACCCGGGCAAGCGAAAGATTCTTTTCGACAATCTGACGCCACTCTATCCCGAGGGCCGCTTCAAGCTCGAGACGACTAAAGAAAATCTCAGCGGTCGCGTCCTCGACCTACTGGTCCCGATCGGGAAGGGCCAGCGCGGCCTCATCGTTTCACCACCACGCACTGGCAAAACGATGCTATTGCAGGCTATAGCCAACTCGATCACGACCAATCAGCCCGACGTCACGCTGATCGTCCTGCTGATCGACGAGCGACCCGAGGAAGTCACCGACATGCAGCGCTCGGTACGCGGCGAAGTGGTCAGCTCCACATTCGACGAACCAGCCACTCGCCACGTGCAAGTGGCCGAAATGGTTATCGAAAAAGCGAAACGGCTCGTCGAGCACAAAAAGGATGTGGTGATCTTGCTCGACTCGATCACCCGTTTAGCTCGCGCCTACAACACGATCGTGCCCTCGTCGGGCAAAGTGCTATCGGGCGGCGTCGATTCCAACGCGCTTCAGCGGCCGAAGCGGTTCTTTGGCGCGGCCCGCAACATCGAAGAGGGCGGCTCGCTGACAATCGTAGCGACCGCTTTGGTCGAAACCGGCAGCCGCATGGACGACGTGATCTTTGAAGAGTTCAAAGGCACCGGCAATATGGAAAGCCACCTCGACAGGAAGCTCGTCGAGAAGCGCATCTTCCCGGCCATCGACACCAACCGCAGCGGTACCCGCAAGGAAGAGCTGCTACTTAGCGAGGACGAGCTCAAGAAGGTTTGGGTACTGCGTCGGGTCTTGAGTCAACTGGGCACCGTCGAAGCTGCTGAACTGTTGCTGGACCGGCTGGCCAAGACTCGGAACAACACCGAATTCCTAGCATCGATGGCAGGCTAGCGCCTGATTTCGTTTGCTCGTATTGGGAGCATGGGACCATGGCTTTCACGCTCGACCAAGCGGTGCCGTGGGGCAGGTCTTACGACGAATATCGCCGCATGTTTGCGTTGAGCGCCGACGATCTCAGGAACCGCATTCTAGGCTGCGCGGATAGCCCGGCGAGCTTCAACGCGGAGGCCACGAGGCTTGGTCATCACGTAACTTCGTGCGACCCGCTGTATCAGTTCAATACAGCCGACATTCGCCGTCGTGTGGAAGTCACCTCGGACGAAGTTCTCGAACAGACCGCGGCCAATCGTCATGAATTTGTTTGGACCGAGTTCTGCTCAGTCGAAGAACTTGGTCGTGCCCGTCTTCGGGCGATGACGGCGTTTCTTGACGACTACGAAGCGGGTCTGACACAAGGTCGCTACGTGAACGCCGAGCTACCTTCGCTGCCGTTCGATGAGAGCCAATTCGACCTCGCCGTCTGTTCTCACTTCTTGTTCGTTTACAGCGAACAGTTCGACGTAGAGTTCCATCTCGCTGCAATTCGAAAACTCTGCCGCGTCGCGAACGAGGTCCGAGTATTTCCGTTGCTCGCGATGGGAAGTGTACCTTCGCCTCACCTTGACATGGTTTCCACCACGCTCGAAGGCGAAGGCATTGGCGTTAGCGTCGAAGCCGTCCCGTACGAGTTCCAGCGCGGCGGTGACAAGATGATGCGGGTCGCACGACCGCCCCTCCGAGCCTAGGCCTCTGCACCCTTGCGGCCCGCTAAGGGCAAATTGTCAGCGACCAACTCCGAATTCTTCAACTCAGAATTCACCGCCGCAATCCGCGAATCGCGCAGCACCCACAGGTAGCATTTCTGCGGAACTTTCAAGTCGCCCGGCACCGCCTCTTCAATCATTGCGATACGGCGCGGATCGTTCGGCAGGCCATTCCCGCGGCCATGATGGCAAGGCCGCGCAACTTTCATCGCAATTACGCCGAGGTCCGCGTCCCGCGCCTTGTCTAACGCCGCATCTACGTAGGAGTGGTTGACGATGTTGTAAGCAACCATCGCCGCGGAATATTCCCTCCCCGCAATGGCGCCTTCCAAAACACCCGCCGGATCACTGTGTCCAGAGACGCCGAGATGCCGCGCCTTACCGGCCTTCTTGAGCCGCGCGAAGGCCTCGAATACTTCTGGAAACTCCGTCAACTCGTATGAACTATTCGCGGCGTGTGGGCACATCAACAGATCGAGGTAGTCCGTCCCCAATATCCGCAGGCTTTTCTCGACCGAGTTGATTAGAAGCTCGCGATAGTTTTGAGGACGATCGATGAGATGGCCGTGTTTGCGCTCCACGACATTCGCGAGCACCGACGCCTCCAAGGCCTTTTGCTGACCGCCAAAGTAGTGACAGATATGATCGGCATCGAGCGCTCTTCTGCGCGTTAGTTCGTCCGTCATGGCAGTGCGAATCTTCCGTTGCTCCGACTCACTTAGAGATTCGAAAATCTTCTTCAAAAGTTCGTTTCGGTTCGTTGACCAAACGCTGACTTTCGTGTTGAGAAAAACTCGCTCACGTTTCGCGCCGGCAATGACCTTCGCGTAGCCGGCTTCGCTTTTGCCGCCGCCATAGGCCGGAGCGGTATCGAGATAATTCAGCCCACGGTCGATCGCCTCTTCCACATGCCGGAAATTGTCGGGCGCAATCGTGTTCCCGCCACAGATCATTTCCGAAATCATGTAATTCGTGCGTCCGAGACGCCGATAAGACATTTGAGAGTTGCGATTACGCCATTCGCCAGACGCCGTGTCATCGGCTGCATCCGCTTTTGCGCTCAACGCCAGGCCAAGCGCGCTGGTCGCTCCCGCGTAGAGAAACTCTCGTCGACTGGAGGAGGAAATAGCAGACATGGCTTTATCCTACACTCCCAAAAACGCCGCGTGGAAAAGTAAAAAGCGTGTCCGTAACGCGCAGGCTCCTAAGTTTGCGAAGTTGCTGATCGCAACATTCTTGACGCTACTCAATTGGTCGCGCTTCGACTCGTCAGCCGTCCGTTGGGACGTCTGTTTGATATTCGGCGCGAGTCTGACCGCGGTGCTTTTGATCAGGCGTAACATCCGTGCCGGCATCTGGATCGCGGCGGCCCTTGGCATGGGATTCTTGGTTGCGACAATCGGCCTCGTGCCCAGATCTCAGATCGCTCTCGTGCAGCCGTTTCTGCTGTGGGCAGTCGGTCTACTCGCGACCAGTGTGCTGCTGCTATGGCACACTCGCGAGCGCCCCGCCTCGAAAGAAACTGAGTACGAGCGCTACGCTCAGTTTTGAGAATTTACCTAGCGAACGGCTTCAAGCTTCCCCCCCCATTCAGAGGTGCCAAGTTCGTTGGTCCTGCGCGACGCCAACAACGATGCTTACAATGACCAGCCGTCGCGATATTGCGTGTGTAAGAACTGATTCGCCGCGGGCTGATGCGGGAACGTCATGTTCTTCGCGTCGTACGCCAACTCTGTTCCGAGCATGCGAATCGCTATATTCCCGAGCATCGCGATTTCCGCGAGCGGCGCGCCGTAGTCGAAGTTTGAGTTGGCGGTTTTCCAACCCTTGCAGGCTGTAAGCCACTCGGCGAGATGTTTCTTGTTAGGCGGCGGACCAGGCTCCAGCGGCTCGGCAACCTGCTTGCGGCCCGCCATGTATTCTTCCATCTTGCCTTCGCCGAGGATACGCCAGTTCCTAGCACCGTGCGACCCGTACACGATCGTGCCCTTGTCGCCGACGACCATGCCGCCGACTTGTTTTCCCTCGCGCCAGCCTGGGACCGGAATTGTTTCTCCACCCGGCGCTACTTCCTTCGGATGCGGCGGCTTGTAGTGGTCACCGTCGTACCAATAAAGCGTGACAGGCGGCCGCTGCCCGCGGGCAGGGAACTTGAAGGTCACCTTGGTCGATGCCGGGAATGTCTCGCCGTGAACTTTCGGGTTGTAGCCCTCGGCCTCGGCGACGATCGAGGCGGGCCCGCCCAGTTGCAACGCTAAATTAACGGGATCGACGATGTGGCAAACGAAATCGCCCATGTTGCCGCCGCCGAACGCCGTCCAGCCGCGCCAGGCGCCGGGATGATAGGCCGGATTGTACTGCCGGAACTTCGCGCCGCCGATCCACATATCCCAGTCGAACCCGTTCGGGACTGGGTGATCGTCATTGATGCCCGGCAACAGACTGATCCGGCTGTATCCGTACGCGGCCTGGACGCAATGGACCTCACGCACCTCGCCGATCGCCCCGGACCAGATGCATTGGCAAAACTCTTTCATTGAATGAAACGAGTGGCCCTGGTTGCCCATCTGCGTCGCGACCTTGTTGTCGCGCGCGGACTGCGCCATCTTGCGGCATTCGTACACGGTGTGGGCGAGCGGCTTCTCGCAATACACCGGCTTGCCCGCTTCCATCGCGGCGATCGCGATGGTCGCGTGTGAGTGGTCGGGAGTGGCGATCATCACGGCGTCGATGCCTTTTTCCTTTTCGAGCAACTCGCGAAAATTTTTGATGATCTTGGCGCGCGGAAAATCCTTCGCCATTTCGGCTGCCTGCGCATCGTCGACGTCACAGATCGCGACGATGTTCGCGCCGGCCCTGGCGGCGTTGCGGGTGTTGAAGCGGCCTTGCTTCCCGACCCCGATCGTGGCCACGTTGAGAGTGTTGCTTGGCGCCGCCGCATCGGCTCGCCCGAGGATGTGCGGACCGACGATGAGTGGAAAGGCAGCCGCGCCTTTAAGCGCTTGGCGCCTGGAGATTTTATTGGTGGGTCTAGTCATGGGCTACTCCTCGTTCGATTGAACAGACTTCTGCGCACGATGATACGCCAAACCCGGCGGCCTTGGCACGTCGACTTTCTGATCGGAGTGGTGCTCTTTGGATCGAACGTCGCGGATAGGATTCTGACGCATAGCTTGTGCTGCAAATGCTAGATCGGTGCGGCCTCTTTTCGCTGATCGGACGCACCTCGGGCGTCAAATTGGCCGGATTTGGCCGCTTTTGGCCGCTTTTGGCCGGATAGCGCCATCACGCGCGCGAGGCCTCGCAGGTGCACGGTCTCGGCTACCCCCTCTCCCTTTCAATCGCCGGGCTTCGTGGTTTCAGGATAAGGCGCGTGTCAAGGGGTTGTGGCGTCAAGCACGCGGAATCTTGAATTTAGTGGAAGGGCGCAACAGGATCCGTCGTCTTTACGCCCCTTTTCGCCACGGCAGGTAAGATAAAACATGACCTAAGCAGCGATCGAAAGTGAAAATGAAATCCATGGTCGAATTCCTTCAAAAGATTTTGGATGACCCCGAAAATCTTAGGATCGCATTCCTAAGCGGTGTTATATTCGTCGCTGTACGCCTTGCAGAACGAGTAATATTTTGGAAGCCAAGGCAAGAGGCTGCCGAATCAAACCTCACTCAAGCGCGTGCAGAAGCGCAGGAGCTCGAAAACGAAAAGACAAGGATCGAAGTTCGAAGGCTGCGGGAACGCGAACTGGCCGATCAGTTCAATATCCCAGGTCCTCACTCGATAGCCAATGCCGTCCTGGAGAGCCACATTGATGGAGAGTCCGGTACTACCTCGCCAAGAGACGGCGAGCGCGATTTAAAGTGTCTAGTGTAGTGCGTCAAACAGATTGAACCTTAAGAAGAGCGGCTTTGCCGCGCTTGACCTTCTCAAGGGTGTCGGAAGCGGTAGCAGTCCAGATGAAGGGCTTGGGCTGCTGATTGTGTCGAGCGATGTAGTCTTCGATGGCGGTGGTGAGTTCGCCGACGCTACGAAAGACACCGTGGCGGATGCGCTTATCGGTGAGGTCTCGGAAGAACCTCTCCACCATGTTCAGCCACGACGCTGAGGTGGGCGTGAAATGGACGTGGAAGCGTTTATTGCGCTGCAGCCAGCGTTTCACCGTGGCGTGTTTGTGAGTGGCATAGTTGTCCACGATCAAATGGATCTGCTTGTCCTTGGGGGTCTGGTTTTCAAGCAAGCGCAAGAAGCGCAGCCATTCTTGGTGGCGGTGCTTGGGCATGCAGGTTCCGATCACCGAGCCGTCGAGCGTGTTGAGCGCGGCGAACAAGGTGGTTGTGCCGTTGCGTTTGTAGTCGTGGGTCATGGTCCGGCCGCGTCCCTTTTTCAGGGGCAGGCCGGGCTGGGTGCGGTCGAGGGCTTGAATCTGTGACTTCTCGTCGAGGCAAAGAACGAGGGCATGCTCGGGCGGGTTGAGATAAAGTCCGATGATGTCGTCGAGTTTTTCGGCGAAGCGCGGGTCGTTGCTGAGTTTGAAGGTCTTGACGCGATGCGGCTTGAGGCCGTGGGCGCGCCAAATGCGACCCACGGTGGAGGCGCTGACGCCGACCGCGGCGGCCATCGTGCGGCGGCTCCAATGGGTGGCGTTGGCTGGCGTTTCGCGGGTCGTCTTGTGGATGATCTGTTGCACTGTTGGGGAGCAGATGGCGGGCTTACGGCCGGGCCGCGGGGCGTCCTTTTCGATGCCGGCGACGCCGGATTCAAGAAAACGGCTTCGCCAGCGCGCCACCAACTGACGCGAGACCGACAGCTGCGCGGCAATCCGTTTGTTCTCAAGACCGTCGGCGGCGAGCACGATGATCCTGGCTCGCAACGCCAGACGAACAGCGACCCGACGACCGTTCGCGTAGCGCTCCAACTGCCTACGCTGCTCCTGCGTCAATGGGACTGGCTCTGCTCTTCGCATCCGTGTGCCTTCTACTAGTAAAGGCGACACGAAGATACTATAAGTTACATTATTTATGGCGCACTACACTAGTATCAGCCAAGAGGCAAACGATAAGAGCTGAGTCTGTCAGCGAACTTCTCCCGGACATTGTGCTTCTATTCTGGATGCCTCCCAAAGAGGAGGGAAGTTATTCGGAAATTGTTGACATCGATATAAGCCTAAATGTCAACGTCACCAATACAATCATTTCGCGCGGACATGCAAATCCTGAACAGGCGATTACGAGCGCTTACGCCACCCTCGAAAGCGACCAGACTGGTCAAGAGCGAGCAGTTTTTGGTTCACTCAGCAATGTCAACAGCGTTAGTTTCGAACGGGTGCCCCTGGTCGTCCCCGGCGATGGTACAACGCTAAAGCTCTACGTGAAGAACCTTCGCTGTAACGCTTCACAACTTGGCGTGCCGCTCGCTGTGAAGGGCGCTCCAAAACCTCTCTTCCCGAACAGCATTGTCTTCGGATTTGAGACTGAGCTGGGAGCATTCGTCTCAATTCGCGAGAGTGCTAACTCAGAAGCTCCAATTGAAGTAGTTAACAGTATTTGTAGTCTCGCGCGACCGATATTGGGCTTGACAACACATGCACGTTCGCTGCACGACGAGTACGTAGAAATCGATACACAACTCAATCCTGGAGTCGAATTCCCTGACTATGGGCCCCCGGAACTGACTTTTGTCGTGGAGGTTGGGGAGGGATTCAACGGCGCGTTTCGAAGCTGCACATCGGAGCGTCGCAGCGCGCCGATTGAGGAGCGGCCGAAAATACACGGAACGCGATTCTTAGCACGATTGTACAATGTCCCAACTGGAATTCGCGTTTTCGCAACTTGCACCGACGTGATAGCGGAATCTAATGGAGTCAATGCAATGCTAGTTAAAGGTGCGGACAGCAATGGCTTCGGCGGCGACCTGGTTCACGCGGACGCTTCTATCCAAAAGGCTGCAAATTCTAGCGAAGGCCCTATGTTTTTGGAGGAGCTCGACGTCAGTAGCGGCTACGCAATGAGCTGCTGGGAATGGGTGAATTTGTGCCGAAGCGATAGTGAGGATTGTCGGAAAATGACGCTGGGCTTTGTGTTGGCCGCGCCGGACGGCGGTTCGAGCCCTGGCTGCACTCAAGTGTCAGTAACCCTCGCTCCTACAACGACTGTAACGGTGTCCGATAGCTCCAACCCAGTCCCGCGTTTCATTGACACGGCGGGAGATCCAGAGACAATATTTTGTGTGCTTAGCCCGGAAGATCCAGAAGAAGATCACGGACAGGGCTGACAGTCCGGAGTTCTCTGGTCAGTGGAGATACGAAGGGGACGACCCTTTCTAATCCCCTTGACTGCGTTGGTGACCCTATCTGCGAAAGCGCGGTGCTTGGTCGATACTGGTTCAAGCAGCCATAGTCTGGACGTCGCCAGCGGCCAAGAGAACTTCATCCGATGTGACTAGCGTCAATGCAAAGACTCGCGCGGTCGCGGCGATAATCCGGTCCGCGGGGTCATGATGTTGCATTGAGAGTCCGCGTGTTTCACGCGCGACATCGAAGGTGAACGGAGCTTCTTTGCAGGTCAGTTTCGATAGCGCTTCTGTCACCCATTCATCAAAGCCTCGATCGAACTGTAGCCGACCGCGGCGCGAGAGATTTGCTAACTCTAGGATGCTTATCGGAGATAGCCAAAGCTCGTTCTTCACGTCGTTAATCGCCCGTGCTGAGCGCCGGCCGAGCTTGCCTGGATCGCTGCTGGCCCAAACCAGGACATGCGTGTCGAGCAGCAGCTTCACCGCCGCAACGACTCCCAATCGGATTCGTCCCAGGCCGGACTGACGATGTCTCCTAGGATCTCGACCGAGCCTTCCATCGAACCTAAGCGGCGTCCGGCCGGCTTTGGCTGTGAGGGCGGTTGGACCTCGGCCACCGGCTTGCCGAAGCGTGTGACTTGAATCGGCCGGCGCGTTTTTCGTACTTCCTCGAGAACCGCCAGACACGTTGCCTTGAACTTTGAAATTGCGATCTGTTCCACACTGCCAATTAAACCATGGTCAACGACCATAGTCAAACCAAAATCGATCGGCGATTTGGCGCGCTAATCGAAGACCACCGTCTTGTTGCTGTAAACCAAAACGCGGTCTTCTAGGTGCGCTCGAACCGCCCGCGCCAGCACGATCTTTTCTAGATCGCGTCCTTTGCGAATCAGGTCGGTGATCGCGTCGCGATGGGAACAGCGCACCACATCTTGGTCGATGATCGGCCCTTCATCAAGCTTGCTGGTTGCGTAGTGCGCCGTTGCGCCGATCAGTTTGACGCCGCGTTCGTAGGCCTGATGGTAGGGCTTTCCGCCTTGAAACGCCGGCAGGAACGAGTGGTGAATGTTGATCACCGGTACGCCAACAGCGTCCAGAAACTGCGGCGTCAAGATCTGCATATAGCGCGCCATCACGACGACATCGATCTCTTTCTCGCGCAGCAACTCGACCTCGGCTGTTTCCTGCGCGCGCTTGTTTTGGCTGTTGATATCGAAAGCCCGGAAGTCTACGTCGAATTGCCGCGCGGTTTCGCCGAGATCGGGATGATTCGAGATCACGAGCGGAATCTCGCATTCTAGTTCTCCCGCTCGCCGGCGCCATAGCAGATCGTGCAGACAGTGGTCGTACTTCGAAACGAAGATCGCCATCCGCGGACGTCGATCGCCGTAGGCGAGTTGCGTACGCATCGAGAACCGCTCGGCAACTTCGCCGATCGCCCGCTCAAGCGATGTTTTGTCAGTATGCAAGCGCGATAGATCGAAGCGAATTCGTTGAAAGAATTGTTCTTCAATCGTGTCGGTGTGCTGGTCGGCATCTAGGATGTTGGCGCCGTGGCCGTATAGCACCTGTGCCAGCGCCGCAACGATACCGCGCTGGTCTCGGCACGACACCAGGAGCGTCGCGATGTTTGCGCGAGATAATTCACACATTCTTCGGATCTTACCGAGAAACGATGGCGCTGAGTCGCGACTGCTCGACGCGCTGCGATACGTTACGGGGCGCCAGCCACTGCTCGATTCCGGCGAGCGTATGAGAGAATTGTCGATCGCGGCAACCGAGGAGTACAGGCATGAAAGTTGGTGGAAAAGTCGTCGTCGTAACCGGAGCCGCCCGTGGAATCGGCCGCGCCATGGCCGACCGTTTCGTCAAGGAAGGTGCTAAGGCCGTCGTCGCTTCCGATGTTGACGCAGCGGAACTCGAGTCGATGGCATCGGAAACCGGCGCGCTAGCGATTTTCGCCGACGTCACCTCCGAATCGTCGCTCAGCGACCTGATTGAACAAGCCGAATCGCGCTTCGGTGCGATCGACCTTTTCTGTTCGAACGCCGGCATTTCGCACCCCGGCGGAGTCGAACTTTCGAACGCGGAGTTCGAACGGGTGTTTGACGTCAACTACCGCTCGCACCTTTACGCGGCGCGCAATCTTGTCCCCAAGATGACGGCCCGTGGTGATGGGTACTTGCTGAATACAGCATCGGCCGCCGGCGTCCTCACACAAATTGGCTCGGCGCCGTACGCCGTCACCAAACACGCCGCCGTCGCGCTGGCGGAATGGCTATCGGTGACCCACGGCGACGAGGGACTGAAAGTATCGGTGCTGTGTCCACAAGGCGTTCGCACTCGCCTACTGCTTGGCCACGATGGCAAGCGCGAAAACTTCCTCATCCCCGGGGCGATGGAGCCGGCCGACGTTGCGCAGTGCGTGGTCGAGGGTCTTGCTGACGAGCGCTTTTTGATCTTGCCGCACCCCGAGGTCTCCGAGTTCATTCGTCGCAAGGCGAGCGATCCGAATCGCTGGATCCGAGGCATGCGCAAGTTGCAAGCCCGCATCCGTGAGAACGCCGCAACCGCGATGGGCCGGTAAGCCGCTAAACTTGGCGCGTATGCGGTCGAGCGTTGCGAGTCGATTCAAATGCGGGCTAGGCCTGCGAATCGCGTTTGGCCTGGTCGCCCTCGTCGCCGGCGCCTCGTCGCAAACCGCCGGTCCGGTAAATGGCTCGCTGGTGATCGTAGGCGGCAACATGCAAGATCCGGCGATATTTCAGCGTTTTATTGACCTAGCCGGGGGGCCCGATGCACCGATCGTCGTCATCCCAACAGCCGGTGGCGAGAAATCGTATGGCCCCAACTGGCCTGGCCTGACGCGCCTTAGAAAACTCGGTGCCCGCAACCTAACCCTCGTCCATACCTACAATCGAGACGATTCCGCCAGCGACAGTTTTGTGGAACCGATTCGAAAAGCGCGTGCCGTCTGGTTCCCCGGTGGACGTCAGTGGCGCCTTGCGGACTCCTACTTGAACACTAAGGTTCACGAAGAACTGCAAAGTCTGCTCGCCCGAGGCGGTGTTGTCGGAGGCAGTTCGGCCGGCGCGACCATCCAAGGCGCATACCTCGCGCGCGGCGATACCAAAACCAACACGATCATGATGGGCGATCACGAAGAGGGCTTCGGCTTTCTCACGAACGTCGCGATTGACCAGCATCTACTGCGGCGCAATCGTCAGCACGACCTACTCGAAGTGATCCGGGCAAAGCCGCACCTGCTCGGAATCGGCATAGACGAAGACACCGCCATCGTCGTCAGAGGCAGCAAGTTCGAGGTAATCGGCCAAAGTTACGTTGCGATCTACGATTCGAAGCGAGCAATCGACACGGGTGGCGAGTTTTACTTCTTGGCTCCGGGAGATCACTACGATCTTGCGACGCGACAGCCATTGCGTGAACGCATGGAACTCGTTCCCCTCGAAAGGGTAGTTGCGCGGCCATGATGATCGCGATCGCGGGCGCCTCCGGCTCAGGCAAAACAACACTTGCGAAGGCCTTCGTCGCAGACCTGCCAGGCGCCGCTCTGGTCTCAACGGACTCGTATTACCTCGACCTCTCGCACCTTTCACCCCCGGAGCGAACCGAGGTCAACTTCGATCATCCCGACGCCGTGGACTGGGAAACGCTGCTCGAACACTTGACGGCGCTGAAAACCGGTGGCACGGCCGGCGTCCCGCACTACGACTTCAAGACTCACACTCGTCGAGCCGAGACCGAGCAGGTCGGCCCGTCGGAATCGACCATCCTTGCAGGCATTTTCAGCCTGTGGCATCCGGAGATCCGCCGTTTGCTCGATCTAGCTGTTTTCGTCGACACGTCCGACGAAGTGTGCCTCGACCGGCGGACCTACCGCGACGTCGCCGAGCGTGGCCGCACGCCCGAATCGGTCACCCTCCAATGGCAGCGCCACACGTTGCCAATGTTTCGCGAATACACCTCACCAACTCGCGAGCACGCCGACTACATCGTGGCCGGCACGACGCCACCGCAAGAGCATGTACGGCGAATTCTCAATCTCGATTTGGTCAGCGCTTGACACGGGTGATCACGGATTCGCAAGAAGAGCTACGAGCCGGGACACCCAGATAAACGGCTCGAAGAAAATGGCGAAACGAACGCGATGTTCTAATGGGATTAACTCTATCAACACATTAATAAATCAACATGTCGCGGTGCGATTCTGATCCGAAACTTGATGTTTCGAGCTGCCAACACGAGCTGCGTGCCGGACGAAACCTTTCGCAGTACCGAGCCGCGCCGCCTCGCGGTGCGGTCCTCTCTGCGACGTGTACACCGCACCGCACGGCGGCGCGGCTCGGTACTGCGAAGCTCAACGTCGCCGCTCTAAAATCTCAAGCTTCTCCCAGGAATGATCCGCCCATCCACGGAGGGCGGTGGCCGGGCTAACCTATTACTGCAATCAATAAACAGACCCACTTGTAACCATTCCACCAGCCATTATTTAGCCGACTACTTCAGTCGTGGGCCGTGGGTTTCGATAGAACGTCACCAGGCTTAGTGGATATTGATCCGCCAGTCAGTTAAGAAATGAAACTCAACGCACTTGATCAGTCCCCAATCGCAAACGGTGAAACCGCGCTCGATGCCGTGCAGCACACGATTGCGCTTGCCAAGCTCTGCGACGAACTTGGGTTTCATCGCTACTGGTTGGCCGAACACCACGCGACGAGCGCGCTCGCCTGCTCGGCCCCGGAAATCTTGATCGGGCGCGTCGCGCAAGAGACCAAGCGTATTCGGGTCGGCTCCGGAGGCGTGATGCTATCGCACTACTCGCCGTTCAAAGTCGCTGAGAATTTCAAGATGCTCGAGTTGATGTACCCGGGCCGCATCGATCTCGGCGTCGGACGGGCACCTGGTAGCGACGGCCTGACCGCGCGAGCGCTGGCCTATGGAAACCGGCTGGGCATCGAATACTACCCGGCGAAAGTCAAAGACATGCTGGCCTGGGTCACGGAGACGACGCCGCTAACCGAGGGCCTCCAAAGTATTGAGGCGACGCCGAAAACGTCGACTTTTCCAGAGGTTTGGGTGCTCGCCTCGAGTATGGATAGCGCGATGTACGCCGCCCACTTTGGTTTACCGCTCTCGTTTGCGCACTTCATCGAACCCAGACCGGCAATCGAGGTGATGCAAGCCTATCGTCGCGAGTTTCAACCGGAGCATCTTGAAAAACCCTACTCATCGGTTTGTGTCTTCGCGATTGCTCACGAAGATCCCGACCGCGTCGATCTATTTCGCCGCATGCGCCAACTGCAACGGATTCGCCGCGACCGTGGAATCCGAGGACCGATGCCGACCCTCGAAGAAGCCGCCTCTTACAAGTTTAGTGATGAGCAGCTCGAGGGAATGCGCACTAAGCGGTCGAGGCAAATCATCGGGAGCCCCGCTGAGGTCAAAGCAGAGATCGACCAGTTGGTCGACGCAACTAATTCCGACGAGGTGGTGATTCTTACGATTACGCCGTCATTCGAAGATCGCGTGCACTCCTATGAGCTGATCGCGCGCGAGTTTTCGATTTAAAACAAGCCTTCGGGCTCGAGGCCTAAATAGTACTGTCCCGCGGTGTCGTAGTGAGCGAGCCGCGCCTGAATCTGCTGAGTAATGGCGTGGACATCTTGAAACCGGCGCTGCACCGGATTAGCCTCGAACATCGCGTCCGATCCGCAAAGCTCGTAGGCAATATCCGTTACGTCGGCTGCCAAGCGGGTCGCGTGCGTGCTGGCCAGACGGAGCCGGATTCTTTCGTCGACGGTGAGCGACCGCGAGCGCTGAGCTCCCGCCCAAAGCTCGACTACTGCTTCGTTTAAGAACGCCCGAGCCGAACTCCAAACTGCCTCGGCCCGGCCGACATCTCTCCAGACAACCGGTTTGTCCCGCCGTAAATCTCGCTCAAGCCGCGCTCGATTGCCGCCGGCAAACTCAATCGCGTCGTTAAGAGCCGTGCGCGAGGCGCCAAGTGCGACCGAGGCGAAGCTCGCGGCGAACAGCAATACCTGAGGGATCACGTAGAGTGGCCCAGGCTCTCGCGGAGCAGTTTTCGGGTCCCAGACCCGTGAGGCAGGGACAAAGGCGTCGACCGCTTCGAAGCCAAAACTGCCGGTCCCGCGAAGGCCGTTGACCTGCCAGACGTCAATCAGCTCGACGTCCGGTTTGGGTAATAGAAACATGCGGATCTCGTCATCTCCATCGAGCGGCGCGACAGCCGTAAACCAGGTCGCATGACGGCTGCCGCTGCTGAAATTCCAGCGGCCGCTCAGGCGGTAGCCGCCGTCGGCCGTTTGCACTTGCGCGCGCCAGCGGACCGTTCGCAATAATCGCGGTCGGTTCGCCGAGCACCTCTTTCGCCAGCGCTTCGGGCATTGAGCCGGCGTGCGTCGCGAACACCGCCGCCTGAGCGACACACCAAGCGGTGCTGGCATCAGCTCGAGCGGGTTCGAGAACGGCCGCCAGGAACTCAACGAGGTCAATCTCTCCGCCACCAACAGACGCAGGGGCAAGCAAGCGGAATAACCCGGCGCCGGAAAGTTCATCGACCAGATCGGCTGGAAGCGCGCGTTCACGATCGATGTTTTCAGCGGCCGCGACAATGGCTGGGCGCAGCCGACGGGCGAGCGCCGACGGTAGTTCCGCATGCGTCTGGTCAGGCGGCGTCACTTAATCGTAAGCGCGACGAACGCCCGTGCCGCAACACGCAGGCCTGCTGGGAAGGGGAGAGGAAGGTCATTGGGTTGAACTTTCGGATCAGCCCGGTCACCGCCCGCCTTGGTTGGGCGGATCGTTCAAGGGAGAAACTTGAGATACCAGCGAGGCGAAGTTGCGCTTCGCTGTACCGAGCCGCGCCGCCGTGCGGTGCGGTGCACACGTCGCAGAAAGGACCGCACCGCGAGGCGGCGCGGCTCGGTATCGCGAACGGTTTCGTCCAACAAGTAGATTGGCGGGCAGCTTGAAAAATCAAGATTCGGGTCGGGTGGCAGAGGCGTGGACTGCTGTCCACACCTCTGTTGATCCGGGTGGAATTGGGACCCAAACGCCCGAGACGTTTGCCATGATTGCAGCAATGAATTCCGCGAGCGCCGGGCATAGTGGCGCGGAGCTCGCGCAATCAGGCGACTCGGTTAGGCACTTTTCCCTCGATCGCCCAAAACACGTTGTCGATTGCTAGCTGCAAGCCGGCCTCTAGAGCCTCGGGAGTCACGCCTCCAGAATGCGGCGTCATGACGACGTTAGGAAGTGCCGCTAACGGGTGGTTTTCCGGCAGCGGTTCAACGTCGTAGACGTCTAGACCGGCTCCTTTAATCGTCTTCGCGCGCAGTGCGTCAACGAGTGCCGTTTCGTCGACAATCGGTCCGCGGGCCGTGTTGACTAAAATCGCGGTCGACTTCATCAGATCGAATTGAGCCTTCCCGATGAATCCGAGCGTATCGGCTGACTGTCGCAGGTGAACGCTAACAACGTCGCTTTCGCGGTACAGCTCGTCAAGCTCGACGAGGCGTATTCCAATCTCTTCGAGCGGCTTTCCAGCGGGATTCATCGTCCAAGCGACCACGTTCATGCCGATTCCTCGGGCGATACGAGCCGTCTGCAGTCCGATTGCACCGAGACCGATGATGCCAAGTGTCTTGCCGTTGAGCTGCGTCACGAAGCCGCGCGGCCACGCCCCTTTCTTGGTCTTGGCGTCGATGCGCGGGATGTCGCGCGCGACTGCAAGCATCAAGGCAAGAGTGTGTTCGGCCATCGCCTTGGCGGACACGGCCGGGGTATTTGTGACGGCTATGCCCAGTCGAGCCGCTGCCGCGAGATCGACGTGGTCGGTACCTGTCCCCCATAAAGACAAGACTTTGAGGTTCGGGCAGCTTGACAATACCTTGTCAGTAAAGTCGATTGACGAGCGGATATTGATGACGTAGCGGGCGTCGCGGACGCGATCGAGCAGGACATCGGCCGAAGGCGGTAGATTGTCGTGGTAGCTGACCTCCGCGCGGTCCGTAAGTGACTGATAAGCAACACTTGGCCCCATCACTGCCGGGTAGTCATCGGGAATTACAACTCTCGGGCGAGACATAGACGCACCAGAGTACCATCGGCGGGCTTAACACTCAAAACGAACTCGTCTGAGGAAGTATTTTTCTGCTTCTAAGTGAAACCGGCACGCGAGGTTACCTCGTCCATAGATGATAGAGTGATGGGTATATCGTCATCGAAACTAAAGAGGTAGGTTAGCTGTGGTAAAAAAAGTCTCGCGAACGGGTCAAAGGTTGCCGGGAAACGCCGGTGAGGGTGCCGTACCACCCATCGCAATCATCTTGTTAGTGGCGATCGCGCTGCTCGTCGGCGCAAACGTCTATCCGTTTCTTGAGATACGCGCGTTGCGCGGCGAGGTCGCCGAAAGACTCGTTGTGGTCGACGAGAGACTCGCAATGCTCGATGGTAGCGTCGAGCGAACGTCTAGTCAGCTCGACTCGAAAGTCGGCGAGGTGAAAAACCTAGTCGCTACGGCCGAAAGAGAACTTGATCAGCGCGCCCGTCAGATCGAGAGCCGCGTGCTGGGCCGCACGAACAGTCTGGAGAAACGGATCAACGAATCGTCGGCGGAACACCAGGCAAGAATCGCTGCCGTGGGTGGCTGGCTTGAGGAATTCGAAGCCGACACCGAGTCCAAAGTCGGGTCGCTTGATGGCCGCGTTACCAACGTCAAAAAAGAGGTTGACAGTACAAAGGCAGAGTTGGAGAAGACCATTGCGGAGCTGACGAGTGTTCGCGGCGATCTCGGTGTCCAAAGCGGCTTGATTGCGACAAATGGTGGCGAGCTTGCCGCGTTACGCGCCTTGGGTGACCGAGACTACTACGAGTTCGATATGGGCAAGACCAAGCAGCCCCAGAAGGTCGGACCAATTCGGATCAGGCTGACCGGCTCGGACAAGAAGAGAAACCGGTTCTCGATTGAACTTTGGGCCGACGACAAGAAAATCGAGAAACGCCGCAAGACTCTACTCGAGCCGGTGCAGTTTTACGTTATGGGATCGCGCATCCCGTACGAGTTAGTCATCAACAAGATCGAGAAAGACGTTATCGCCGGCTACTTGGCAACGCCCAAACAGGCCCCGCGCGGTTCGGGCGGATCGACTGAATAGCGCACCGGCGGCAGCATTTAGCCGGCAAGCACGAGCACTCGACGCCTAGCCCATCAGGAGCTGGGGTCAGATCCGCTTGCTTGGCCTTATCCGTAGCTGCACTAACTAGCGGCGACTGCGCTGCCTCGCGGCCGGCCGCGCTTGCGCCTGGCCGCGGCACTCGCAAGCGCCTGCAACTCGTGTTGCCGGCTCTCGCCGAGGTCGACGATTGGAAGCTTATCGCTTTGCGCGGTGAACGATTCCACCGCCATATTGATCAATTTGTGCTGCGGAGAATTCATCGAATTCTCAAGACCCTCGATCATCGTATCCAACCATTCACGCTTGCCGTGAAGTTCTTTGAGCAAGCCATCAAGCGATGCGTTCGAAATGCCCGGTTCTGTCATAATTTCGACTCCTATGTTTCCAGCATTCGTCGGAATTCGCGTGGAACGGACGCTCTACCGGCGAAATTTTAGGCTAACATCGGACAACTCCTTTTCGGGCCATTAAGGCGTAAAGAGTCGATAAATATGTCAGTGGGCGGAGCACCTCGACCCTGATCCGTCGGCAAGTATCCTTCGCCGCGGAAGATCTCGGGTTTGAGCCGCGCGCGCCAGCAAGCGGTTTCCTCGAATGGATCAATGCCTTCGAGGAAACCGCTTGCTGGCGCGCGCGGCTCAAACGCAACTCACGCCGGATTTGCCCGGAAATTGCGTACATAACTTCCGTGCGGACGGATTTGGGACGTCGATGGACGTTACTGAGCCTGCTAGTCTGGTGACGCAATGGCACTAACACGACGACAGGTGATGGCAGGGCTCGGAGCGTCGGCTCCAACGACATCTTTTGCGGTCGCGCAGGAGAACTCTAAAAGACCGAATATCCTCTTCCTGCTAGTCGACGATCAGCGCAACCACACCCTCGGCTGCGCGGGGCACCCGATCGTTAAGACCCCTAATGTCGATTCATTGGCGCGCGACGGCGTCCGTTTTTCGAACGCGTTCGTGACGACTGCGATCTGCGCGGCGAGTCGGGCTTCGATCTTCACCGGACTAGTCGAGCGAACCCATGGGTACACCTTTGGCAAACCGCCGGTGTCGGCTGAACACCTCGCAAACGGCTACCCCGCTCAGTTGAAGAAGGCCGGCTATCGCACCGGATTCTGCGGAAAATACGGCATCCGCCCTTCCCAAGACGAGTATTTCGACGAATTCCAAGCGATCAATCGCAACCCTTATCTCCACGAACAACCCGACGGGTCGCTGCGACATGAGAGCGAACTCTCGGGCGACTTTGCAGAGAACTTCATTGATACCAGCGACGGCCCCTTCTGCCTGTCGGTAAGTTTCAATGCATCGCACGCCGAGGACCGTGACAAGCGGCCCGCGATCGGCCACTTCCCGTGGCCAAAAGCCGTCGACGGCATGTATGAAGATGTCGAGATCCCAGTGCCTAAGCTTTCGAACCCCAAGTTTCGAGATGTACTTCCCGACTTTTTCGGCGAGAGTTCAATGAACCGCCAGCGCTTCTAATGGCGCTGGGACACACCCGAAAAATACACCGCAAACATGCGCGCCTACTTCAGAATGTTGAGCGGCGTTGACAACGTGATTGGCCGAGTTCGGCGCGCGCTTGAGCGCAAGGGCGTTGCCGACAACACGATCATTGTTTATACGGGCGACAACGGCTACATGATGGGCGACCGCGGTATGGCCGGCAAGTGGAACCATTTTGAGCAGTCGCTACGGGTTCCATTGATCGTCTACGACCCGCGCGTCAGTCAGCCGCGGGAGTTCCGAGTTGTTGAGGACGTGGCGCTCAACATCGACCTTGCGCCAACGTTTCTCGAAGCGGCCGGGGTCGAGCTGCCGCGCTCACTCCAGGGCCACAGCCTGCTCGGCCATGTTCACGGCAAAGCCGTTAGCAGTTGGCGGACGGACTTCTTCTGCGAGCATTTAATGGAAAACGAGGCGATCCCCAAGTACGAGGGGGTTCGCGGCGAGCGCTATGTTTACGCACGCTACTTTGATCATGGCTACGAATTTTTGCATGATCTCGAAGATGACCCCGACCAACTTATCAACTATGTCGAGAACCCCAAATACGGGCCAACCCTCGCCAAGATGCGCCGTCGATGCGACGAGTTGAGAGACTCCTACGGCGGCGCATATAGGCGCCCCGACGCGTAAGCGTTAGAATCGGGCATCCGGTTCTCGATGATTAGGGATAGCTCATGACTCAATGCACTCGTGTTCGATTCTTCCCCGTGCTTGTGGCGACGTTGGCGTTGAGTGCCGGCTGGTCCTGTGGAACGAATCCCGAGCCGCCTCCCAACGTCGTCATGATCATCTCGGATGACCACGCCTGGACGGACTACGGGTTCATGGGCCACCCCGTCGCCACAACGCCTAACTTGGACAATCTGGCGGCGGACAGCATGCTCTATACCCGTGGCTACGTACCGCCAGTCTGCCGGCCAAGCTTGGCGCAACTCGCTACGGGGCTCTATCCGCACCAAAACGGAATTACCGGCAACGACCCTCCCGAGAACGGATTAGGCCCAATGAAGAACGCCAAAGGCCACGCACGGATGGTCGAGGTGTTTCAGAAAAATCACACCCTGCCCGAACTGTTGAGCGAGAAGGGCTACGTCAGTCATCAGTCCGGCAAGTGGTGGGAAGGTAACCCGCTTGACCAGGGCTTCAGCGCGGCGATGACCCATGGCGACCCCACTCGCGGCGGGCGACACGGCGACGATGGGCTCAAAGTCGGGCGCGAGGGGATGGAGCCAGTTTTCGACTTTATCGACTCCGCCGGCGAGCAGCCATTTTTCATCTGGTACGCGCCGTTTTTGCCGCACACGCCACACAATCCGCCTGAGAGATTGTTGTCGAAATATACAGAACTCGACATTGAGCAGAACGAGGCAAAGTACTACGCCATGGTCGAGTGGTTTGACGAAACGGTCGGACAACTGCTCGATCATCTTGACCAAAATGGCCTACGCGAAAACACGTTGGTGCTCTACGTAGCTGACAACGGGTGGATCTCGCAACCCGACGCTCCGCGCACGGACGGCCGAGTTTGGACGCGAGCGAAGATGTCGCCCTACGAAATGGGGATTCGCTCGCCCGTCATGATTCGCTGGCCCGGCAAGGTCGAGCCGGGCCGCGACGACGAAACCCTGGTCAGTACGGTCGATTTCGCGCAGACCGTTTTGAATGGGGCCGGCACGGAAGGGCCGTCGAATCTACCCGGTATTGACTTGCTTGACCGCGAAGCGCTCGCTCGTCGTCAGATGGTGTTTGGCGCGCACTACGCCCACACCGCCGCGGATGTCGATGACCCCGTCGCCAACCTCAAGTACCGTGAAGTCATCCGCAATGATGGCTGGAAGCTGATCTTGCCGTACAAGCCGAACAAAGACGTACCGTTGATGATCCGACCCGGCCAGATGGACTGGACCACGTTGGAGCCTGAGCTTTACAACGTTGTGGCCGACCCGCACGAAGAGCACGACCAGGCGTCAGAACGGCCCGAGATCGTGGCCGAGTTGCGAGCAGCGTTAGACGGCTGGTTGTCGGTACCGGATCAATAGGGCGGACCGTAGCCCGCAATTCTCGCCACGTGGTTAGAAATGCGGGCTAGCCCGGCCACCGCCCGCCTTGGTTGGACGGATCATTCAGGGGAGAAACTTGAGATGCCAGCGAGGCGACGCGGCTCGGTATCGCGAACGGTTTCGTCCAACAAGTAGTTTGGCGGGCAGCTTGAAAAATCAAGGTTCGGTTAGAATTGCGGACTAGCGCGATTGCTCGGCCCATTGCGCTTCGATGAGTTTCCGCAATATTGCCTCATCGATGTCCACCAGCTTCTTGAAATAGAGGCACGACTTGCCGATCTTGTACTTGCCAAGGTTGGCGAGCAATGGCTGATGGACCGAAATGTCGCACATCAGATAGACCGTCATAGCCTGTTTACGCGGCGAAAATCCGGTGATGAACCAGTCACCCTCGCGCCCCGATGCGTAGCGGTAGTGGTAGTCACCAAACCCGACGATGCTTTCGCCCCACATCTTCGGCCGCGCCCCGGTAATGCCCTTCATCATCTTGAGCAACGCTCGGCTGTCGCGACGCTTCGCCTCGTCGTCGATCGCGTCAATAAATTGCTTCACGCTCGCCTTGTTGGGTTTGGTTTTCAGTTCCGCCATTGGCTCCTCTCAGATGGGCGCAATCTAACGAACGAACTGTAACACTACGGCTGCAAACTGAACGCGATACTCGGGTCGACAGCAGTGCAAATTGTTGAAGCTATGTCGATTGCTGATGTTAGCCTATCGACTTAGATAGGTTGAAAGCAGCAGTATCCGTGAGAAAGTTTGCACTCGGCCACGTAACTATGGGATTCGCTGCGGTGACCGTGGCGTGTTTGGTGGAATTCGTCTGGCTCTACGGACGATGGTGGCGTGGTGGCAGGGTGCGCGAGGTTAGTCTGTTTGCCGTTATTCGGCACAGTCTGCGTGGACTGGGCATCGAGATTGACGAGTCCGTGCCTTCGTTCGTCAATCACTATCGCGATTTTGCCGAATGGGATCAGATTGCCGCGTTCCTTAGAGATGCTATTTTCGTGAACTTGGTCCTGGCCCTCGTTATTGGGCTATCGCTTTGGGCAGCGGCCACGATTGGCCGCAAGCTCACGGCAGCGGCACCTGTCATCCCGGAGAATGCCGTGCCGGCGCAAATACGAATCGCGTCGGCACTTTGTTTCGCAGTTTGCTTCGCTACGATCCCGACGCAACTTCTTGGCAGCGGCGAGTTCGATGGATACCCACGGATCGTAACTAGTGTTCCGATCTTCATCGCTCTGTTTTCCGCCCTCCTGTTCAGCTTCTTTCAGAACGAGCGACGGTGGCGCCGGTTCTCTCGCATTGGTCTCGTTCTCACCGCGTCCGTAATGAGCGCGACGTTAGCGACAGCCGTGATTACCGGTAGTAACAAGAGCGCGACGCTTACGCCCTACGAAGCGCCGCGGGCCCAAGCACCAGCCAACGTATTGTTGATCTCGATCGACAGTTTGCGTGCCGATCATTTGGGCTGCTATGGATAGCAAGACAACACGAGCCCAACCATCGACCTCCTCGCCAGCGAGGGCACCCTATTTGAGACAGCCATAGCGCCGACTTCTTGGACAGTCCCATCGCACACAACGCTGCTCATGGCCCAGGATCCGTTAGAACACGGCGTACGGACTTACTACACGCAACTCCGTCGGGACACTGAGACATTAGCGGAGGTTCTAGCAGCAAACGGTTATCGCACGCTGGCGGCGGTCTCGGGGCCAAGTCTGGCGGCCAGATATGGTTTCTATCAGGGCTTTGATGTGTACGACGATTATTCGGCGATCCCCAGGAATGGGGAGAATTTGACGGGTATCACTTCGAAACGGCTTATCGCTAGCGCCTCATCGTTGCTCGACGACTGGGCGGCAAATGATCGGCAGCAGCCATTTTTCTTCTTTCTACACATGTGCGACATTCACGAGCTGTATAACCCGCCGTCACCGCACGACGAAGCATTCGACCCGAACTACGCAGGCGACTTCACGTCGGCGGACCTGTTTTACTGGGCTCCCGAAGAGGGTGCCATCAACGACGTAGATGTTGAGCACGTCGTGGCTCTCTACGACGGCGAGTTACAGTACACCGATTCCCAAATTGCGAGACTCCTCGACAAGCTTGAAGAGATGGGCGAGATCGACAACACGCTGATCGTGTTCACCGCGGACCACGGTGAGGAGTTCTTAGATCGCCGGGGCTTTGGTCACATGAATACGCTGTATGACGAGGTGGTTCGCGTACCGTTGATCTTCAAGTTCCCTGGCAGAGTGCCTAGCGGAAAACGCGTTGGTGGAATGGTGAGATTGCTTGATGTAGCCCCAACGATTCTTTCGCTTGTCGACGTCGAGACGAGCCCCGGTGAGTTTGGCACTCTCACGACTGGAGCGGCGTTTCAAAGTCACGATCTGTCCCCGGCGTTCAGCCAAGAAGCCGGAAACGAACTTCAGAATTTGGTCGCGCTCGGTGACCTCGAATGGACGGGAGGGCGTGCCTCGGTTCGAACGAACCAATCAAAACTCGTGATCAATACAAACACCCAAGAAGCGGTCGAATTCTATGACTTGTCCAGCGACGGGGCAGAGCAGCAGAACGTTCTGGCGGAGCAAGGCGAAGCAGCCGCGGCTTTGCTTGCCACCTGGCGGGATTGGAACTCCCGGTTTACTCGAATCAATCTCGGACCCGAACGCAGGTCTCTTGGCAAGGAACTTGAAGACAAACTCAAGTCGCTTGGATACATTCAGTAACTAACCCGCATACCCCTGCGAGCAGTGAGGTATGCGGATTAGCTTGGCCACCGCCCGCCTTGATTGGGCGGACCATTCAAGGGAGAATCTTGAAGTACCAGAGCGGCGACTTTGCGCTTCGCAGTACCGAGCCGCGCCGCCGCGCGGTGCGGTGCACACGTCGCAGAGAGGACCGCACCGCTAGGCGGCGCGGCTCGGTACTGCGAAAGGTTTCGTCCAACAAGCAGCTCGTGTTGGCAGCTCGAATTATTAAATTTCGGGCCAGCTTTCTGTCAACGGCGCCCTAGGGCCCGACGAACCATGGAAACTCCGATACGATTCGATAGCCCATGTTCGCGTACATGTAGTAGATGATCCCCGAGACTAGGCCGAAGAACAGCAGTACCGCCAGGATAATTCGGAGCCATGGTAGCGATTTGCCTTCGCGCTTGAGTACGAGCAACCAACTTGCACCGATTCCAACGAAGTAGAGCAAGATCATTGGTCCGGCAAAAAGCGTCATCGTGAACGGATCGCCGGTCGGAGTAATGATCGCCGCTATGACGAACATGATCAATATCGCGTAGCGAACGTTACGCAGCAGAAACTGCGGTGTCGCGAGACGCATCAAGGTAAAGAAGAAAATCAATACCGGGAGCTGGAAGACCAGCGCCAAACCGAGTTCCAGAATGATAAACGTGTCGAGGTACTCGCTGACGGAAATGAACGGCTCGATCTGATCCATCCCGATGGTCAGTAAGAACTGCAGCGTTACTCGCAGAGCAATGAAATAACAGAACGCTCCGCCCAAGATGAACAAAGTCGCTGTTGAAAATATGAACGGCACCGCCCAGCGGCGTTCCTTCTTGTAAAGGCCCGGCGAGATGAATCCCCAAGCTTGATACATCAACCACGGCGCGCCTAAGAAAACGGCGGCAATGAGCGGCACCTTGATGTAGATAACTTGGAACTGCTCAAGCGGCTTCGTATTGATGATTTTGAGCGCTTCACCGCTAGGCCCGACCATCGAAGCGGTGGCCGCGTAAAACGGAAGTAGCACGAGCCTTAACAGGTCCTGTGCAAATGCCAGACACAGCAGATAGACAACGAACAACCCGCCGAGCGCCCGCAAAAGCCGCGTGCGCAGTTCGCCCAGATGGTCCATAAACGACATGCGCGCCATGCCGTCTTCCTCGCCATCGTCCTCGTCTTCGTCGTCATCTGACGTAGCGGGAGGTTTGGGTGGCGGCGCCGCGGCGACCTCGGGCTCAGGAACGCTTACGGACTTCTCTTCTTCCTCCGCCGCACGTTCCGCCGTAGCGTGGGGGTCGTCGAACTCGTAGTCAGATTCGTCGTGAAAGGGGTCGTCGTAATAAGTCGACGACCCCTGATCTGAGGATTCCGGCGGTGACTCCTCGGGGGTGTCTTCCCCGCTCGGACCAGCTTCAAGCTCGTCGTCATCGGGACTGGTGTCCTTTGGATCTTTGTCTTCCGGATTCATCGAACGATACTCCCCTTCAAGCCGCTGCAAGCAGCAGCCGGGACCACAGGAATTCCTGAGGAACAGCTAGGCGGGCTTTGGCTCCGAAGCCCCGACGTCAGTTTCAAGCGGTGGAGGTGAGACTTCGGCGACTTCGCTGGCGCCTTCGCTTGAGCTGTCTTCGCTCGGGGTTTCAGTAGCAGCTTCCGCCGCGCTGTCAGAGCCTTCCGGGCTGGGGGAGGCTTCGTTGGTTGGATCCGCGTTGGCCGCATCTGCCATCAGCGCAGTTCCGCTTGTCGACGTTGAGTTAGAGGAAGTTGTACTCTTGACGCCGTCGTCGTAATCGTACGCGTCGTGATAATCTTCTTCCCCGTCGTCGTAGTACGACTTATCGATGTCCTTACTCACGTCAGTGGCTAGGTCCTTGACGTCGCTAGTCTCACGCTCGATGTTGTCCATCTCGCGCTGAAACGTCGACTTCAATTCGTTCGACGCGCGTTTGAACTCAGCCATTCCTTTGCCAAAAGTCTTGCCTAGCTCCGGAAGCTTCTTGGGTCCGAAGATCAGCAAGGCCAAGACGAAGATGACTACAATTTCGCCCATTCCAAGAGGGCCCATGCGTTGACACCTACCTTTTGAAGTTCCGCGGAAGGTGCGGAACCGCCAATTTGATGATAGCGATGGCTCTGAATGCGGGTCAACCTCCAAGGAGCGGGGGGTGTTGCCTAAAGGACCGACCCAAATCCGTCCGCAAGGAAATTATGGACGCAAGTTCCGGGCAAATCTGGCGTGAGTTGCGTTTGAGCCGCGCGCGTCAGCAAGCGGTTTCCTCGAACGGATCAATACCTTCGAGGAAACCGCTTGCTGACGCGCGCGGCTCAAACGCGAGATCTTCCTTGGCAACGGAGCGCACCCGCGGGTGTCGAGAATGTATCTCCTAAGGAACACTTTACTGAGGAGCTTGGATGGGGACGAGTTCGAAGCCATAACTGCGGGCTCGAGATCTGAGGCGGTTCTCGTTTCGTTTGTGTTGGCGTTGTTGTTCTCTTGCGAAGACGGTTTCGTCATAGGCCTCGCCCGTCGTGACGAGGTGATAGATGATGCGCGCCAACTTGTGCGCGGTCGCCGTCGTTGCCGCCGGCGGTCCCAGTCGCGCGCGCATGCGGCGATGGTAGTCACCCAGATACGACTGGTCGCGAACGAGCGACTGCGATGCAATGCGCAAGGCGACGGCCAGCCGATTGTTCACCTTGCGCGTTCCACGCCGGATCACCTTGCCGCCCGTCACGTCGTTGTGCGGACAAAGCGCCGCCCACGAACTGAACGCCGCCGCGCTCGGAAACTTCGAGAAGTCAGTGCCGACTTCGGCGACCACCGCCTGAGCGCTCAGCGCTTGCAAACCCGGCACGGCCGTCAGGTCCGTCCCCAACACGCGATAGCAATGCGAGCGCAAGTCGAAGTGCGCCTGGTTCCCACGCCGATTGTGTCGCGCCGGCGCTAAGGGTTGTTCTTCAAGATCGACCTTCGCGGGCATGTCGGCAAAGCGCGCTTCGATCTGCTGATCGCAGGCCTCGATCAGTCGCTGGTAGTAACGATAGGTTTCCAACGCCTGCTGCAAGGTGAACAAATGCTCATCGCGATAATTCCCCGTCAGCGCCTTGGCGATCGTCGCCTCGGACGAGCGTACGCGCGGGTCGCGCAGCTTCGCCAAAACTACCGGGTCGCGTTCGCCTGCAAGAATGCTGTCGAGTATGCGCAGCCCACTCCGACCGCTGATGTCCGCGAGCACGTGGTGCAATTGCAGGTTCATTTGGTCGAGCGCTTTCTGCATGTGCTGCACGTGCGCGGCGGCGTAGCGCACCAGATTTTGGCGATGCCGCAGCAGCACCCGTAAGGCACAGATATCGCTCGCCGGACGAAAAGACGCGCGCAGCAGCCCGACCGCATGCAGGTACTGCAGCCATTGGCAATCGAGCACATCGCTCTTGCGTCCGGGCACGTTCTTGACGTGCCGAGCGTTGACCAAGCAGACCTCGAAGCCATGCTTCTCAAGGATGTCGAAGAGCGGAATCCAGTAGACCCCGGTCGACTCCATGGCGGCGGTCTTGACGCCGCACTCTTTGAGCCAAGCGGCGAGCCGCTCGAGGTCGACGGTGAATGTGGAAAAACAGCGAACGGGTTCGGGGTCGCGGTCGGGTGCAACGGCGACGTAGACTTCTGTAGCACCGATATCGATGCCGGCCGCGTCGTTACGGATCTTCGTGGGCGCGACCTGACGGGCGGGTTTTCTGCGATTGCGTTTGCGCATAGCGGGCTCCTCCTCCTAAGGTGAGGAGCGGGTCAGGGCGGCCCGGCCGTGCAAAGCTTGTAGTCTCCTAAACGGGATCGTCGCCAGGATGATCGGCGGCGTCACCACTCACAAGCGCACCGGACCGGCGGCCATGCTCTTAAGCGGGCTGCGAAATCGCACCATTGGCGCAACGGCCTCGAACTGCCGTCCTGCCCGTCCTCGTCGCCAACGCTAGCGCACTCCCTCTCGCCGTGTTCCTTCCCTCCAGGCCCCGGTCGCACCGCCGGGTCAGTCGCTCTTAAGAAAACATGAATGGCCTACGGTTACAGGCGACCAAGCATTGCAGGCACTCGCGAAGGATGCTTGCCTACGGATCAAGGACTGAACTTCAGCGGCGCCGCACTATAATCGGAGGTCCCACGTTAGGAGAAATCGACGAAATGAAAGCCTCGCGAATTCACGAAAACGGCAACCCTGACGTATTGCGTTACGAAGACGCGCCCGAGCCCAAGCCACTGGGCAACGAGGTGCTACTCAAAGTGGGCGCGTGCTCACTCAATCATCTCGACCTGTGGGTCCGCGGCGGGCTGCGCGGGCTCAAACTAGATTTCCCGTGGGTGCTGGGCAGCGACGCCGCCGGCGAGATAGTCGAAGTTGGTGATTTGTGTGCGCGAGCCAAGGTTGGCGACAAGGTTCTCGTCGCGCCCGGGCGCACACTCAGCTCGAGTTACGAAACGGCGCGCGGACGTGACAACTGGGCAGCCGACTACGGACTCTTCGGCTACCGCTACCCGGGCATGAACGCGGAATACGTCGCTGTTCCGGAGTCGAATGTGCTTCCGATCCCCGCTGGCCTTAGCTACGAAGAGGCAGCATCGGTGCCACTTGTCTTCCTGACCGCGTGGCACATGCTTGTCGGTATCGCGAATATCAAGATGCTCGAGGACGTGCTGGTCATCGGCGGCTCGAGCGGTGTTGGCATAGCGGCGATCCAGATCGCGAAACTGTTTCACTGCCGCGTGATCGCGACGGCCGGTGGAGAGGCGAAACTCGCCAAGGCCAAAGAGCTCGGTGCCGATCACGTGATCGATCACTACGAGCAATCGATCAAAGACGAGGTTAGGACGATAACCGGCAAGCGCGGCGTCGACATCGTTTTTGAGCACGTCGGGGCGGCGACCTTCGGTCACTCGACGGCGTCGCTCGCGCACCACGGGCGACTCGTCACCTGTGGGGCCACGTCAGGTTTCGAAACGACGCTGAACCTGGGTCATCTGTTCGCGAAGCACCTGAGTCTCAACGGCTCATTCATGGGAACGATGGGAGAGCTTTACGAGGTGCTCCGGTTCTTCGACAAGGGTTTACTTAAGCCCGTCATCGACCGTAGTTTCCCGCTTAGCGACGTTCGCGGCGCGCACGAATATTTAGAAGATAAAAAGCAATTTGGCAAGGTCGTGATCGTCCCCGAGTAGCCTAAACGCTGATGCGGTCGGTGGGACAATCTCACGTTACGGCCGATGGCCATGAGCCCTCGACGATCCAGCGCATCGCTTCGTGGTTGCCGCCGGGCAATCTCGAGCGCACGGTCTGGACGTAGTCACCCCAGCCATACCAAGGCCGGTGGAAACGCCACTCGATGTTCAGATCCCGGCCCAGCCGCTGGATCATGTCGAGACTGAGATAGCCCATGCTGGGAACTGAATCGGCGCGAAATCGGTGCCGTTGTTCGGTTTCGCGATGGGCCTTCTCTACTGATGCCTCGCCGTCACTCCAATTCGTGAATATCGGCGTGTCGATGATCACGACCCGCCCTGCCCAATGCAGGCAGCGACGCGCCTCTTGAAGGGCCCGCCAATAGTCAGTGGCGTAGTGGAACGCCTCGTTAAACACGACTAAATCGAACTGATCGTCGGCCAGGGGAAATTGTTCGAGCTCTCCTCGGACCGCCGCGAACGCCCGGCCCGACCCCTCGTCATAATGGCGGCAAGCCCCTAGTCCGTGACGCGGATCGGTCAACAGGTCAAGGGCAACTGGTTCGTGTCCCAGCTTTCGCAAGCGGTGGGACAGCCAAGCGTTGCCCGCCCCAGCGTCGAGGATCTTCAAGGGCCTCGCTACCTCTGAAGTCAGCCGCTTCAAGATCGATCGTTCAAAAAAGCGAAAACTGCGAGCGGTAAGCATCCATTCGTGGACTCGTCGAGTGCCCAAATTATTCGGTAGCGCTCGGTAGTGCTCCGGGTCGTCCGTGCCGTAGTCCTCAGCGTTACGGATCTTGAGGTACTCGGCGCAGAAGTTTTTGAAATAATCCTCGCGGTCGGCGCTCAACCCGTTGGGAACGCCATTGACCAGCGCGGTCATCTCTTCGCACGATGGACAACCCCATCCCGAGGCATCGATTTCATCCAGAGAGACCGTTCCGCGCAGGCAATTGGGGCAGCGGAACATCAACTGGGGCTTGGACCTCTCGCGGACACTAAGTTCACCGTTGTAGCAGACTCGGCCTCACAGCCAGGGCCGCGCCGATCTCGATATACTGGCCGTTGAGCCCGGCGTCCCGGGTTCCAACCCCCGGTTAGCCATGAACCGCGTTCGATTCGCACCTTCTCCAACAGGATTCCTGCATGTAGGCGGCGCGCGCACCTACATTTTCAACTGGTTGTTTGCTCGCTCGACCGGCGGCCAAATGATTCTGCGAATCGACGATACAGACGTGGAGCGCAGCACTGACGAATCATTGCAGTCGATCCTCGAGGGTCTCAAATGGTTGGAGCTGCCGTGGGACGAGCAGCATTTTCAATCCAAGCGAAATGATATTCACCGCCAAGCGGTCGATGCGCTCTTGGCAAAAGGCGCGGCCTATCGCGACTTCACCCCCGACAACAGCGACGCCACCGGAGCGGCGGCAGGCGAGCGGGTAGCTTGGCTCTGCAACCCCGACATGCGCGAGCTGTCGCACGAAGAAAGTGATAGTCGAGCCGCCGCCGGTGAGCGCTTTGTCGCGCGCTTTCGAGTTCCACGCGAACGAGACGACGGCGTACCGTTCAAAGACCTGGTCTGCAAAAAGCAGTTTCGGAAGTTTGCGGACATCGAAGACTTTGCGCTGGCCCGCTCAAATGGCGACCCGACCTATCACCTAGCGTCAACCGTCGATGACGGCGACCTCGGCATCACGCATGTGATTCGTGGACAAGACCACCTCACGAATACACACAAGCACATCTTGATTTTCGAAGCGCTCGGGTATGACGTACCGCAGTTCGGCCACCTTCCGTTGTTGCTCGGCCCCGATGGGTCGAAGCTCTCCAAGCGCAAGCACGGTCCGGTAGTGAGCGTCACAACCTATCGCGACAAGGGCTTTCTTCCGGCCGCGTTCGTCAACTATCTCAGCCTTTTGGGTTGGTCTCCGAAGGACGACCGGCAGGTGTTGTCGGTCAACGAATTGGTATCGCTCTTCAAAACCGACGACGTATTGAAGGCGAACGCTGTCGTGCAGTTTGACGAAAAGTCTGAGCATGCCTGGGCCGACCCAAAAGCACTTTGGCTGAACTCGCAGCATCTGCGCGCGATCCCGGCGGAGCAATTGCTTCCGCACTTTGAAGCAGAACTCAAGCGTGCAGGCTGGTGGAAACCGGAATTCGACGGTGATCAGCGCGATTCGATCGTCGAAGCGCTTGACGCATTCCGCGAACGGTTCACGCTCACGACTGATCTCTCGCTGCGCTGCAAGGCGTATTTCGAAGACTCTTTTGACGTCGACGAAAAGGCTGCCGCCAATCTCGACAAAGAAGGCGCCCGTGAGGGGCTTAAGGAATTAGGCAAGCGGCTGGCATCGAGCGAGGAATTTACTGAAGCGTCAGTCGAAGCGGTGTTGCGCGCCCTAGCTGAAGAACAGGGAGTTAAGCCCGGACTACTCATCAACGGAGCTCGCGCCGCATTGACCGGCCAAGCCGTCGGGCCAAGCGCTTTCAAAGTGTTTACGCTTGTTGGCAGACAACGGGTGATTGAGCGCTTGACGGCCGTGTAGATTGGCGCGAAAACGAACAATGCTGATACTTGGAATTGGAGGCTGGATACACGACGGAGCCGCCGCGCTCATGCGAGACGGCCAGCTGGTCGCCGCCGTTGAAGAGGAGAAGCTTGCGAGGCAATCGCACCGGGCCGGTCTGCCCCAAAAAGCGATTTCATCGTGCTTGGCGATGGCCTCGGCATCGGCTGCCGACGTCGGCATCGTGGCGTTGGCGCGACCCTTGGCAACTGGCTCCGATAGCTCGTTTCACCTTCACCTAAAATCCGTCTTTCCAAACGCCAGGATGGTGGTCATCGATCACCACGACGCTCATGCTGCCAGCGCATTCTTCGCTTCTCCGCATGAGTCCGCGCGCGTCGTCACCCTTGACCGCCATGGCGACATGCGCTGTGGCGCCGTGTGGGAAGGCAACGGCTCACAACTCGACGCAATCGAGGAACTCTATTCTCCCGACTCACCGGCCGCGCTCTACAGCCGGGTGACGGAGCTGGCCGGTTTTGCCGCGGGGGGCGAGGAACACAAACTGCAGTGGCTGGCGTTGCTCGGCGAAGCAAAGTTTGCCGAACTGTTTACTGAAATTTTGGGAGGCGAATCCGCAACCTTACCGCGCCTCAACCAGAGCTACTTCGACACCGCGCGACCGACTCAGGGCGGATTCAGCGATAAATTCTACCGTGAAATCGGAACCGAACCCGGTGCGGAAGTCGACGAGCAGCTGCAGCGCGATCTCGCCGCCAGCGTTCAGACTGCCGTCGCCAATTGTGTCGCCCGAGTGGCCGGAGAAGCCGACCATCTGTGCCTCGCGGGGGGCCTAGCGATGAACACACTTCTGGTCGAGGCGCTAGAAACTGGTGGCAAGTTCGGCGATGTCTTCGTACAACCCGCCGCCGGCAATGCCGGCACGGCGATCGGCAGTGCGTACCACGCCTGGCACAAGGTCCTCAAGCGGACCGAGCGAGTGCCGATGGAAAACTTGTTCCTCGGACCAAGTTTCGAAAGCGAAGAGATCAAGCAGATTCTGGAAAACTGCAAGCTTCGGATGCGTTATCTGATGACCGACACCGAGGTCATTGCCATGGCCGTCCAGCGATTGGCTGACAACCAGATCTTGGCGTGGTTTCAAGGACGCACGGAGTTTGGCCCGCGTGCACTTGGCAATCGGAGTATCTTAGCCTCGCCACTGAATCCGTATTCGACCGAAAACCTCAACGTCTACATCAAGCGCCGTGAACAATTTCGGAAATTCGCCGCTTCGGTACCTGAAGAATCCGCGGATGAGTACTTCGAGACGAGCGCGGCGGCTCGGCACCTGGCGACCGTTAGCCGTGTCAAGCCAGCTCACAAGAAGACGTTTGAGGCGGCGTTGTTAGACGGTGAGCGCATCCGCGTCCACGTTGTTCGCAAATCAGACAACCGACTCTACTGGGAGCTGTTGCAGCAAGCGGGCCGCGTTAGCGGGCTACCGGTGCTCTACAACACATCGTTCAACCTGTTCGGCGAACCACTCGTGAACGATCCGCGCGCGGGCCTGCGTAGCTTTTACTCGTCGGGAATCGACTCGATGTTGGTCGGTCACTTCTTGCTTGAAAAGTAACCGCCACCACCGGGCGTTTCGACCTTCAAACGATCGCCGGGCCGAACATCAAAACTGCCTTTTGCCGGCACGTCAGCGCCGTTCAAAGTGTTTCGTCCCGGCTGACCGGCTTCGCCGCCTTTAACGCCGAACGGCCCGCGTTCACGGCGGTCAGAGAGTAGCGTCACCTCGCTGTCCGCCAAGAATTCAATCTCGCGGATCACCCCGTCTCCGCCCCGGTACTCCCCAGGGCCCCCGCTATTCGGCCGCTTTGAGTAGCGCACGACGCGAAGCGGATATTGATGCTCGAGCGCCTCGACCGGAGTGTTGAGGCTGTTGGTCATATGCGTGTGGACCGCGTCCAGCCCGTCGGCCGACGGCCGAGCGCCGGCGCCCCCGGCAATCGTCTCGTAGTATGCGAAGGGCTGCCCACTGCGGGGGTCTATACCGCCCAGGCTAACGTTGTTCATGGTTCCCGAGCTAGCCGCCGGCACACTCTCTGGACAGGCTTCGAGCAGTGCCCCCATCAGCACATCGGTGATGCGCTGCGATGTTTCTACATTGCCCGCCGCGACGCTCGCCGGCAGCCGCGCGTCACACACCGTACCTGCACGGGTCACGACCGAGATCGGTCGCATTAGACCGGCGTTGAATGGGACGTCACCTTGTATCAAGCAGCGGAAGCAATACATCACCGCCGAGTCGGTCACGGCGCGATTGGCGTTCACGCCGCCGCGCGTTTGCTGATCGGACTCGCTGAAATCCACAGTCACAGAGTCGCCGTGTACCGATAGGCGGCAAGCGATACGCACCGGCTGAGTTGAAAACCCGTCGCTATCGAGGCAGTCTTCGAAGGCGTAGTCTCCATCGGGCAAGCCCTCGATTCGCTGGCGCATCAAATTCTCGGCATAGTCTTGCAAGTTCGCCATTTGGGTGCTGATCTTCTCCTGCCCATACTTCGCAAGCGCCTCGAGCAAGCGACGCTCGCCCACGCGGTGGGCCGCGACTTGTGCACCAAGGTCACCGCGACGCTCTTCCGGCGTGCGTACATTCGCTAGGATCAGCGCGAGCAGCCCCTTGTCGTATTCGCCGCCACGAACGAGACGTACTGGCGGTATACGTAATCCTTCCTGGTAAATCTCCGTCGCTAGCGGCATCGACCCTGGCTTCATTCCGCCAACATCCGCGTGATGAGCGCGCGTGGCCAGGTAGAACGACGGGGCGTCCAAGTCATCCGCATACACCGCGGAAACCGACGTGATGTCGGGTAGGTGTGTTCCGCCACGGAACGGGTCGTTCAAAAAGTAAATGTCACCTCGCTGGGGCTGCGCCTCGTCAAGCACGGCGCCGACTGAAGCCGGCATTGCGCCCAGATGCACCGGCATGTGATCGCCCATCGCAACCGTCTGCCCGTTGGCGTCGTAGACGGCGCAGGAGTAATCGCGACGCTCTTTGATATTGGCCGAAAACGCCGTGCGGCGCAGCACAATGCCCATCTCGTCCGCGATCGAAACGAACAGATTGAGAAAGACTTGCAGTTCTAGATTCATGCGGTTTCGGCGGGCGGACGGTCGCGCCACCACGACGCTAGAGTCGAGCCCGTCACGTTCATAAAGGTACCGAATATTGCCGGCGCCAGCGCGGCGGCGGTGCTCTTCAAGACGTTCGTTGCCAAGCCGACAGCCATGCCGCCGTTTTGCATGCCCACCTCGAAGGCAACCGTGCGACGGTCGGATTCGGAAAGTCCCCCCAGACCAGCGCCCCAGTAGCCCAACAAGTAGCCGCTGACGTTGTGAAGCAGTGCCGCACCCAATAGCGCCAAGCCACTCTGAAGGAGTTCATCTCGCGACCCGGCGGCGATGATCGCCAAGATGAAACAGATGCCGGCCATAGATACGGCAGGCAGCACGCGGTCGAACAATTTCCGGCGGCCGACGATCAAGCGATTGATGATCAGTCCGGCTCCAATTGGCAAGATAACGAGTTCAACGATTGACCACATCATCGTCAAAAAATCCAACTCGATGAGCCGGCCGGCGAGAAGCTCCATCGCCAACGGAGTCATCAGCGGCGCCGCCAACGTCGAGCACGCCGTCATTGTCACTGACAACGCGACGTTGCCCTTCGACAGAAACGCCATTACGTTCGAAGCGACTCCTCCCGAACACGAACCGATCAGGATCACGCCGGCAGCCACCTCCGCTGGAAACCCGAACAGCATCGCGATCCCGGCGCCGAGCAGCGGCATGACCGAGAACTGCAACGCCATCCCGATCAGCACAGCTCGCGGCATCTTCAGCGCTCGAGCGAAATCGGCAAGGCTCAACGTTGCGCCCATGCCGAGCATGATGAGCTGGATCAGCGGCGTGATGAGTTTGCCCAGCGGATATCCTGCCCAGCTCCCGAAATGAGCGGGGTAGAAAAGCGCCCACGATGTCATCGTGAATACCCAGAACGTGAACGCCAAAACGTTGAGTTTGTGGTGACCCTGGAAATATACGGCAAGGAATCCGAGCGCGAGTACTAGCGGAGGCCCGCTCCAGTCGGCATGACCGCTCAACCAAGCTGCCAATGAAAGCAGCAGCGAAACCAGCCCAGGGTAGACAAATAAATTTGTAGTCATCGTCGCGAAGGCGGCATGGTATCACGCCGCTACACTAGCTAGCTATGAGGGTCGCCGCTTTGGCCGTCTTGGTGCTAACGCTGCTAACGGCCTGCGGCGGACGGAAACCCAAGCCCAGCCGGCTGCCGCCTCCCATGCCCGCTACGGTTGGCACGACGCAGCAAGGCATCGCGAGTTGGTATGGCCATCCTTACCACGGCCGCCGCACTAGCAACGGCGAAGTCTACGACATGCGTAAGATGACAGCCGCGCACTTGGCGCTACCGTTTGATACCTGGGTGCAGGTGACAAACCAAAGCAATGGCCTGGCGACTAAGGTTCGTATCAATGACCGAGGCCCGTTCGTGAAAGGAAGAATTATCGACCTGTCACAAGCTGCAGCGGAAGAGATCGATATGATCGGCTCGGGGACCGCCCAGGTTCGACTAGAAATCGTCGAGGGACCCGCGCCCAGTTCGGCGTACGTGGTGCAGGTCGGGTCGTTTGGACGGAGGTCGAACGCCGAGGCGCTGCTCTCTAACCTAAATCGTCTTGGCTACGAAGCAGAACTCGAAGAGGCGCAAACCAACGACGGCGTGCGCTTTCGCGTGCTAGTCGTGCCGGGCGACAGTGGCGATGGAGAAGCCATCGTTGTCGAATTGCGGGAGGAGGGCTTCGAGAGTTTCGTTCGCTCGCGGGCAAGTGAGCAATAGGACGCTTGCTATCGAAACGACCTTTGCCAGCGTACTCCCTCATCCTCTTGCCATTGAAAAGTCACTTCGATCGCTATACGGGATCGGGTCGTTCACACCAGCCTGCTCAAATGCTCGGACGCGCAGGACGCAACTGTCGCAGCGGCCGCAGGCAACGTCTGAGTCTCGGTAGCACGACCATGTGGACTCCAGCGGCGCGGCCAGCTCGATCCCCTGGCGAATGATCTCCGCCTTGGACATTCCGATTAGCGGCGTTTCGATCGCAATCGACGTTCCGGGGCGTGTCCCGCGCTCGACCAAACGCGCAAATGCCTCGTAGTATTCAGGCCGACAGTCTGGATAGCCGGAACTGTCCTGCTCCACCGCGCCGACAAAAATAGCCGTAGCGCCTAACACCTCGCCCCATGAAACTGCCGCTGCCAGGAAGTGAGTGTTTCGAAACGGAACATAGGTCGGTGGAATCTCGCCGTCGGAGGGTCCGCCGTCCGGAACGGCGATCGCCAAGTCGGTTAAGGCGGATCCCCCGATCTCCGTCATGTAGCTCTGATCGATCATGAGGCGCCGCTGGATTTGGTAGTTATCAGCGATCGCTTCGAATGCCACGCGCTCTCGTTGAGCCGTCCGTTGCCCGTAGGACGAGTGCAGCGCTGCGACCTCGTAGCTCTCGGCGGCAATCGCGGCGGTGACACAACTATCCATCCCGCCGCTTAGCAGCACAACCGCGAGCGGTTTCGACTTGCCCATATAGGCCCATCATAAAAGCAGCGCCGCGTAATCGCGAAACATTCGCGGAACGTGTACAATCAGCCATTCCCGCGGTCGTACCGATCGCTACTATCCATGCCTCCCCTAGCCATTCTGCTTGTTTCAATCGCGGTCGTTCTGTTTCTGATCATCAAGCTGAAGATCAATGCTTTCGCGGCGTTGATTGTTGCGGCGACTACGGTCGGGTTGCTCTCGCCGAACATCTCTCTAGGCGACGTGATGGGCGAAGTCGCGGCCTCGTTTGGGCGCGTTTGTGGCGGCATCGGAATCGTAATCGCGCTGGCTGCCGTCGTCGGCCAATGCCTGATGGAGAGCGGCGCGGCGGACAAGATCGTACGCGCGTTGCAGCGCATGATGGGGCGGGCCAACCCGGCTTTTTCGATGGTCGCCAGCGGATACATTCTTTCGATCCCGGTCTTTTTCGACACCGTTTTCTATCTGCTCGCGCCAATCGCACGGGCGACGCGGGTGCGTACCGGCAAGAACTACGTGCTGTATCTGATGGCGATCGCCGCCGGAGCGACCGCTACCCATGCGCTCGTGCCGCCTACACCGGGACCGCTTGCGATGGCGGAATTTTTTGGCGTCGACATCGGCATGATGATCCTGGTCGGATTGGCGGTGAGCTTTCCAATGTCGATGGCGGGCCTCGCGTATTCGTACGTTCGCGATCGTCAGCTCAGTGTTCCGCTACGTGATGCCCCCGGCGTGTCGATCGAGCAGCTCGAAGAAATGGCGTTGCAAGACGAGTCAGAGCTACCTGGTCTGATCGAGTCGGTGTTGCCGGTACTGCTGCCGGTCATGCTGATCACGCTGAATACGATTCTCTCGGCGCTTGCTGTTGGAGGAATCATCGGATCCGTTGCAATGTTTGTGGGCAACCCGAACTTCGCGCTACTGGCGTCGATGGTTGTCGCGTTGCGAACTCTAGTGCGGCAGAAAGGTGGCTCGCTCTTGGAGGTTAGTCCTTCGATCGAGCGTGCGCTGGCGTCGGGCGGTCTGATCATTTTGATAACGGCCGCGGGCGGCGCGTTTGGCGGGATGTTGGTCAAGTCCGGCATCGGCGACGAGATTTCGGGGACCGCGCAGTCGTTCGGGTTGCCGGCGTTGGCGCTGGCCTTCGTTCTTCCCGCGCTGCTCAAGCTGGCGCAAGGCTCGGGGACTGTAGCGATGATTACCTCGGCGTCAATCCTTGCTCCGCTGGCGGCCGAGGGCCTTCCGTTTCACCCGGCCTATCTGGCCTGCATGATCGGCTCGGGGTCGAAGCTAGGGTCTTGGATGAACGACTCGGGATTCTGGGTCTACGCCAAAATGTCTGGGCTCACCGAGACAGAGACGCTACAGACTTGGTCGACGCTGCTGATGGTGATGGCCTTCGCCGGCGGGACGGTTACGGTGATCTTGTCGACTCTGTTTCCTTTGATCTAGGCGACGCCTTCTAACTGCTCCGCCAGCTCCGCCCATTCGGTTTCGCGCTTTTGCATAAGTTGCTGGCGCTCTTCCAGATCGGTGATGACCCGCTGTCGGTGCTTGTGATCGCGGCCGCTCTCGCCAAGCTCGGCTTGCAGCCTGGCGCTCTCATCTTCGAGCACCGCGATTTCAGTTTCGATCGCCTCGATGCGCTTGCGCATTTTCTCGGCTTTGATTGGGTTGATGCGCTTGCTCTGCTTGGGCGTGCCGTTTTCGGGCGCGTCGCCATTGGCGGCCGGCTTGGCAACCTGCAGCGCGGTCAGTAGCGCGTCACTAATTTCAGGTTGACCGCTCGTCGCTTCTTCGCCGCGACGTTGGGTGGCCCACAGATAATCCTCGTAATTGCCGCTATAGGTGTCGATCTTGCCGCCGCCGACAGCGAACACTTTTGTCGCGAGGCGGTCGATAAAGTAGCGGTCGTGTGAGACGAAAACAAGCGTTCCGTTAAAGCTGAGGAGCGCCTGCAACAAGACGTCTTTAGCGCGCAAGTCGAGGTGGTTGGTGGGCTCATCCATCAGCAGGAAGTTGCTGGGCTTCACGAGCATCTTCGCTAACGCGTAGCGGTTGCGCTCGCCGCCAGAGAGCACTTTCACTCGCTTAAAAACGTCGTCACCCGAGAACAGAAAGCAACCGAGCAAACCGCGAATCTGAGCATCGCTCATCTGAGGGACGCGCGAAGCCAGATCGTCGAACATGACGGCTTCGGGGTCGAGCTCTTTGTATTGGTCCTGCGCGAAGTAGTCGATGTCAACGTTGTGCCCGGCCTTGCGATGCCCGGCGGTCTGCGGATCGATCCCCGCCAGCACCCTGATGAGAGTTGATTTACCCGCGCCGTTTGCTCCGACTAGAGCGATGCGGTCGCCCTTTTCGATGTTGAGCGTGACTCCCGAAAACACATGGGTCTCGCCGTAGCTCTTTGCGACGTCTTTGAGTTCAACAACGACACGGCCCGAGGCAGGCGGTTGCGGAAACTTGAAGAAGATCGTTTTCTCTTCGTTGGGGATCTCAATGCGGTCGATCTTTTCGATTTCCTTGATGCGGCTCTGCACCTGCTTTGCCTTGGTCGCTTGAAATCGGAATCGGTTAATGAACGCTTCAAGCTGCTCGATGCGATCTTTCTGATTCTTGCGTGCCGCGCGCAATTGAACTAGGCGCTCCTCTTTGAGAACTTCGAATTTGGAATAGTTCGACGCATAAAAATGCGCTCGCTTGTTCCACAGGTGGACGATCTTGTTGACGGTCGTATCGAGAAAAAATCGATCGTGCGAGATGACCAGCAGAGCGTTCGGGTAGTCCTTGAGGTAGTCCTCAAGCCAGTTGCGCGCCTCTAGATCGAGGTGGTTGGTGGGCTCGTCGAGCAGCAGTAGGCTCGGTTTCTCGAGCAGTAGCTTGGCGAGCGCGATGCGCATCTGCCAGCCACCGGAAAACTCGTTGCAGGATCGCTGCCAGTCTTGCGACGGGAACGCGAGTCCACCCAAAACCGTTCCGACTTGCGCCTCTTTCGTGTAGCCGTCGAGCACATGAAATCTGTTGGAACACCATTCATAGCGATCGATGATGGTCTGGTACTCGGCGCTGGTGTGATCGACGGCCGACATCTTCTCCGCAAGTTCCTCGAGTTCGCTCTCGAGCGCGATCGCCTCGTCGAACACCGACAAGCATTCCTCAAATACGGTGCGGCTGGAAAGTGTCAGCCCATCTTGAGGCAGGTAACCGACGCGGATTCCCTTTTGCATCGAGATGGAACCCGAATCGAGGTGCTCCATGCCGTTGAGGATCTTTAGAAGTGTCGATTTGCCCGCGCCATTAGCGCCGACAACACCGACGCGATCGCCGGGGACGATCAGCCAATCGAGGTTGCTGAAGAGCACCCGATCGCCGTAGCGCATCTTGGCTGCGGTGAATTGAATCATGTATCTTTCAGTCTATCGAGACGGCGGCGCGTACGATAGCGACCCAGATCCGTCGGCAAGCATCCTTCGCGAGTGTCTGCAACGCTTGGTCGCATGAAACAGTAGGCCATTCATGTTTTCTTAGGAGATACATTCGCGACACCCCACGGGTGCGCTCCGTTGCCGCGGAAGATCTCGCGTTTGAGCCGCGCGCACAAGCAAGCTGCGCCCCTACGAGCAACTTGCTTGTTATCAGTGCTGTAGGGGTGCGACATGTCGCACCCTCGGAAGGTCGCAATGCCTGTGGAGGTTCTTTCACGCTCCCTGGCGCGCGCGGCTCTAGCGCAACTCACGCCGGATTTGCCCGGAACTTGCGTACATGACTTCCGTACGGACGGATTTGGGTAGCGAGCGTCAGGGTCGCCAAGATGCGGTCGAAGAGTCGCGCGATGATCAACGTCGATGGGGCCGGTAGGTCTCGAAAACCGAGGGCTCGGCAGCTCCTTTACAGTACCCAGCGTTCCCCGCTTTGAAATTGTTCTCGCCGCTGGAAACTGTCGACGCGTAAGGGTTCTTCCTACGTCCATTCCTATCACCGGTCTCTAGTTAACGGTAAATCGTTGCAATTGACTGGAAACAAATATAACTTCGAGAATGTCGCCCAGACATTTTCATAGGAGATCAACAATGCCTGAAAACACCCCCAAGGTCGAAACGTCCGCCGCAGCCCGCAGGCTGCTCAAGAGCCGCGCAGAAACTCGATTTCAGCTTGCCGTCGGAGGACTCAAAGCGGCCAAAAAGCCGAATTCCACGTTCGAGAGCTTTGGCTGCGTCGGCTACCAGCCGCAACAGAAAAGGCTCGAAGCAGTCGTCTACGTTCACGAGCCTTTTGGCTATAACGGCGATATCTGTTCCGACGGGTCGCTCGAATACGTGCGTTTCTACATTTCTTACGACGATGGAGCCACCTGGATTGATGAAGGCGTGTCCGCGTTCACCGCCTATAACATTGCGGATGCCTCCGGGCGAGCGCGGCTAGAATACGCCGCATCACTGGAGATCAAGCCCAAACGTCGGTTCTGTACGCGGCGAAACGTCGCCAAGGTCCGCGCGATCCTCTCGTGGAACGCCGCATCACTGGAGATCAAGCCCAAACGTCGGTTCTGTACGCGGCGAAACGTCGCCAAGGTCCGCGCGATCCTCTCGTGGAACGCCGAGCCGCCGGTGAATACGCCCAACCATGTGCCGCATTGGGGGGACATCCACGATACGTACATCCAAGTCGAGCCCTTCAAGTTATTCAAGGTAAGAGATCTCATTAGTGAACTCGATATCAAGATCCCTGATGGGTTGAGCCAGACGATCGACCTCTCGGCCGAAATCAATGTGGCCGAGCCAAAAGAGCTTTCGGCAATCGAACTGAAGAAGATCTACAAGAACAAGGTCGAGCCGCACCGCTTTGCATTGAAAGAGATGCATCAGTTCGTACAGCAGTCGGCTTCATCGGCCGTGTTCCTGCCGCCCGACCAGCCCGGCCTCTTCCAGAAGCTGGACGTCAACATCGAAGACATTCTTGTTCTGGTCACAGGCGACGGGAATACTAGCTACGAAGAACTCGAATGTGTCGGCCTTAACCCGCGGCAGGACCGGCTTGCCGGGGTCGTCCGCATCAAGCGCCCAAACGGCTTCTCGGGCGGGCCCTGCACGAAGGGGAGTACGGAATACGTTGCCTTCTGGGCTGATTTCAAGGATAACGGGACCTGGAAATATGTCGGAACGGCGGAAGTTAACGTTCATGACATCAGTAAGATCCCAGAGGAAGGATTGGAATACGCCGTCTCGCTTCCTGTTGATCTGAGCAAATATCGGCGTCCATGCGAAGAAGGACCTACAGTCGTCAAGGTACGTGCGATTCTTTCGTGGAACGTCGCGCCACCCCCGTTCAATCCCAACTACGTGCCCGTTTGGGGTAATCGCGAAGAGACGCTGGTCCACATCTACCCAGGACCGTCGCTGCCTCCAGGCCCGAGCGCGGTGATGTCGATCGTCGGTGGCATTCCGATAACCATGATCAACAACGCCGGCGTGACGACCAACAGCGCTGTCTTCGCGTTGAACGGTTTGCCCGCCGACAACCTCGGCCGGCCATGTCCCTTCGGCGCGAGAGTTGTGGTGCAGGGGCCGCAGTTCCCGGGCTTCAAGTATCGCGTCCAAACGCGAGAGTTCGACCCGATCACGGGTTGGACCGGCTGGACTACCGTGAAGACCAAGTTCATTGTCGTGAATCAGTTCGGGTTCGTCAGCTCGATCTTGCCCGACCCCACGACAGGAATGGTCTCGTACTTGAACTTCGTGGACAACATCAATAACACGCTAGGTTGGTGGAATTCCGCCGCGGACAACCTGTCGGAAGTCCGACTGGACATCTTCGACAACGCAGGCAATCCGATTCCGGGAGCTGTGGCCGCCGTCCAACGTGTTCAACTTGACAACACTGGCCCGAGCGCGTCAGTGGATATCCAAACCGGACCAGGGAACTGCGGTAAGTTCCAGATTGGAGCGATGCTACATGGGCAATTCGTTGCACGAGACGCCTACTTCGGGAGCTACAGTCTCGTGGTCAAACCCGGCGGAGTGAACCCTCCGGGGGTAGGCGTACCGAGCCCGAGTTCGGGCACGGTTCAGACGGCGGTGGCGCCGGGCGACAACTGGACACTGGCCACGGCCGGCATGAAACCATGCGGATACGTCATCGAGGTGCATGCGATTGACCGAGCAATCGTCAACAGCATCGCGAGCCGGCATCACGCAGGCTTCTGTTTGGAGTAGTTCTAGAAAGAGCGACCTCAATTCGTTGCTGTCAGGGCGGACGTCACATGGCGTCCGCCCGTTTTCATTGGAGTGCAGACAAGCAGATCGCAGGCTGTCAGAGTCGTAGGGCTTTCACCTTAGGTTTCGTACAGCACAACACTGATAGTTCCTTAGAGCGTTCTGATTTAGTTTTGTCAAAGCACCCTTAATTAGGAGACGAAACATCATGCCTAAAAAAATCATCCTCGCCCTAGCGGTATTGGCGCTCGCCGTCACGCCGAATCTGGACGCCCAAGCAATGATCGGTTATGGCCACCAGGTGGCGAAAGCCGGCGCGATCGGCGCCGCTGTTGGCAGCGGGCTGGCCGGCGGTTTGA
This sequence comes from Bryobacterales bacterium, assembly GCA_965247305.1. Classification (GTDB taxonomy): domain Bacteria; phylum Acidobacteriota; class Terriglobia; order Bryobacterales; family UBA6623; genus CATQHP01. The sequence continues at coordinate 3,607,632 of OZ252030.1, forward strand.
CAAAGGTAGGGTCGACGCTCGAAGGTACGAGTTCACGGAAACGGTCGCCGCTGAGACGAGTCACAAAGTCGTCCACAATGAGCACCGGCACGAGTTCAGGAAAAATCCTGATCAGTGGTGGCGAGTTTGAGACTGTAGAAAAGGTCGACGACTTAGCTACACCGGCGGAAGATGGTGCCGAAGTGCTTGAAGCGCGCGCGACGACAGCCGTGCTGACCGAGCAAGAAATTAAAGCGAAGCCCGTTTTCGATACCAGCACGGCAGCGCCGTCACCGTCGCGCGGTCCGGCTCCCGCCTCTGCGAACGCAGATCAGGACGATGCCATCGCCGAGAACGCCGCGCCAGAGCTCGAGCAGCCGGCCCCCCCGACGACGGAAGCCGCCGGCAGTTCGGAATCGCGTGAAGTGGCGAATAACGGCGCGTCGTCAGGCGTTATCGCCGAGAGCCTAGAGGCCACTGAGGCGTCCACTGGCGATCGAGCGCAAGCCCCGGTGGAAAATACCGTTGCAGCAATCGAAGCGCCCGTCCCGGCGCCCGCCCCCTTCACATTCGACCAAGTCGAAGCGCGGCGATTGGCGGCTCCGTCCAAAGCATCATCGGCAGCCTCGGCCGCCCCTCAACTTCAATCTATGGTCTGGCGGGAATCAACTATTCCGAGAAGTATTTCTTCACCATGCAAGACGGCAGCCGCATGGTCGTGCTGGCGATTGACGGCGTGATCACTCGCGCCGGCCTCACCTAAGTCTTTCGTAGACAGCAAACGTTTCGCGAACGGCCCGCTCCCAAGTGAACAGCTTGGCGCGGGCCGTTCCTTTTTCGACAAGCGAGCGCCGTAGCTCGGAGTCTTCGATTACCCACTGCATTGCCGACGCAATGCTTGAAACGTCGCGGGGATCAACGAGCAGAGCCGCGTCGCCGGCGACCTCCGGCAATGCCGAAACATTCGACGTCACCACGGGCAGTCCGCAGGAAAACGCCTCCAGCACCGGTAGCCCAAAACCCTCGTCGAGGGAAGGGAAGAGCAGCGCCCGCGCCCGCGCATAGAGGGCCGCCCGAGTCTCAGCGGATACAAAGCCGGTTCGATGAATACGACTCTTCAGCGGGCTAGCCTCGATGTGACGATCAATTTCATCGCAGCCAAACCCGTCGGGACCGGCTAAAACTAAATCGAGGTCGGCTTCGACCGTTTCAAACGCTTCGATGATGCGGATGAAATTTTTTCGCGTCTGAATCGCCCCAACGCCGAGGAAGAACGGGCGAGAGATGCCAAGCTGTGACAGCAGTGCGTCCATCCGTTGCTGCGAAGGTTTCGCAACAGCGTCAACGCCGTGATGAATTGCCGTAACCCGCTCGCGGGGAACTCCGAGCAACTCGACCACTTGCTGAGCTGTGAATTGGGAAACCGCGATCACCTGGTCCGCTCGCTCGGCGGTTTCTTGCGCAAGCCTTGTGAAACGCTGACGAAATTCAGGCGTCGAATACTCGCTCGTCATCACGAACAAGTCGTGAAATGTCGCCACCATCGGGCACGATAGGCCTCTCGGAAGTCTCTGATTCAGTCCGTGAAACAGTTGCAGGCCGGAGCCCGTGATGCCAAGCGCAAACTCTTCGAGCAGCGCCCGCGAGCAGTTCATCGGTAGCCGCTCGCCGAACGAGCGAAAGTACCGATTGCTGCGATAGAACAGCCGATACCGCTCGTCGCGGCGATGGGCCGTTATAGCGCCTATCAACTTCCGGCAATAGACAGACACTCCTGTAGGCGGCCGGTCGAAGCTATGTCCGGCGTCGATGCCGATCATCTAGCGACTGCCTTCGCGACTGCTGCTAGAACCGCCGTCTCCGACGTTTCAGGCTCGCCGGGAATCATTTGCACCTGCGCCGGCCCGCTCGGCGTCCAGCGCTGCCTCATGCGTTCCGAGGCTGCGCCCGCGAACACCTCGACCACTGGTACGGCCAGGGCGGCCGCCAGGTGAGACGACGCGGAATCGTACCCCACGTAGCAATCACTGGCGGCAATCAATCCGCCAAACGCGGCGAGACTCCCCTGCCAAGTGACGAGCTGCGCGGGCGCGTCGCTGAGGTCCCCCGTCGTTCCCTGAAACCGCTCGATGCGCTGCTCGACGCGACGCTTCTCAGCGTCTCCCGCGCCGTAGTCGAGCACGATGTCATACCCCGAGCGCCTCAACGTTTCGAGAAGCTCGTCCTCAAATGCCCCGGAAAGCCGTTTTGACTCTCTACCGCCGACGCCCAAGCTCACGGCGGCTATTGGATTGGTAAGCGCCTCGCGAAGAGCCAATCCGCGCTGCATATCTTCGCTCGAAAGTGCAACGCGCGGATTCAGTTCGTCTGGGTCTATTTCCGGAAGTACCTCGCCACACCATCGCGCCGTGATGTGCCCGATCGTTTCGTCAGAATGCCCCCCGAAGCTTCGGCTCTCAAAGAACCGATAGTTTGTATCGGAGTCGCTGGTAGGCAAAACGCCCAGTTGAGTCAATCGACTGTCAGGATCGAGAATTACGTACTCCTCGGGCGCCAGCCCCGCGATCGAGCCCTCGATCACACGACGCGTCTCGAGCCACACTTGCAGGCGGTCGGCAAACGAAGCTCCGCGCGAATACGAAACCGGCAATTGCCGCACGCGCTCGCTACCCGCAAAGAACGCCGCACCCTTAGGCCCGCCAACGAACTCCACGCTAGCGTGCGGAAATGAGCGTTTCGCGGCCTCGATCACAACGCTCGTGACTGCGATGTCGGCGCCGAGCGTGACCCGCGAAAGCACAAGGACTTTGCGCACGCCACGGCGCAGAAAATCTAGTGGATCTGCCTGGCGCAGTTGACGCGAGCGGGTAGTTAACTTCGCGGGCGAATCGTATCCCAACCGCGCCAAGTCGGTTGCAACCGGACTGCCGTCCACAAAGACACACTCGGCCATGAAGTCCAAATATCTGCCGCAGTCGGCCGCATCAAAATGATCCGACCAGGGTTCGATTATTTCCGCAAAGATGGTGCGTGTGGCGTCCGCCGCGACACTGGAGTCGGGCGACAGCGCGAGTCCAGCGAGAGAGCTAACCGCTTCACGCCAGCGCGGGGAAGCGCATGGCTGCGACAAGACAACGGCGGCGAGTTCCGATCGAGACACTCGTTCCAGGATCGCGAACGACGCCAATCATCGGCAACTGCATACGGAAATACCTATGTTGAGAAATGCCGGCTAGATTGGAAACAGCGACGTCTGAACGGGAATTCCGTTCGATCCGCCATCATAGCTCTTCAACTTTCTGTAGAGCGTCGAGCGGCCAATCCCCAACAAGTGGGCGGCGGCATTTCGGTCGCCGTGGGTCAACTCGATCGTGTGCAAGATGTGAAGCCGCTCGAGCTCGGCAAGCGGCAGGACTTGGCCCCGGCGGTCAACTCCCGGGATCGTGCGTTCGGGCGCATCACCCAAGTGATCCGGCAAATCGTCCGGCTGGATAACTGGGTCTGACTTCATCACTACTAGCCGATGCACTACGCTCTGTAACTCCCTGACGTTGCCCGGCCAATCGTAGTTTGTGAGGGCCCGCATTGCGCCGTCAGAGATAGTTACGTCGTGAACTGCGTCGCGTGAAACAAAATGACGCACCAACGCGGGTACGTCCGCGTGTCGTTCCCGCAGAGGAGGGACAGTAATCGTGATGACGTTCAAGCGGTAGAACAGATCCTTGCGAAACCTTTGTACTTCCACTTCTTTAGCAAGATTGCGGTTGGTCGCCGCCAGCACGCGGACGTTCACCGACGTTGGCTCGATCGCACCGATCGGTCGTACCTCTTGTTCCTGCAACATTCGCAGCAATTTCGCCTGCATACCGATCGGCAGCTCGCCAATTTCGTCGAGAAACAGCGTGCCGCCGTCGGCCGCTTGCACAAGGCCGACCTTGTTTTCTATCGCGCCGGTAAACGCGCCTTTAAGATGCCCAAACAGTTCACTTTCCATTAAATCGCCCGCCAGCGAGGCGGCGTCAACGGGGAGAAATACTTTCTCGGAGAGCGCTGACTCGCTGTGCAGCGCGCGAGCTACTAATTCTTTACCGACGCCGCTCTCGCCGACGACGAACACAGGAGACGTATCGTGCCTAAGTTTCCAAATCTGACGGCGAACTGCCTGAATCTCAGTAGAAGTGCCGATCAATCCGAAATCATCGTCGGGGGCGTCGCGTTCGAGTGGGTGCATCGGAGGCGTAAAAAAAGAGCCTGCATTTTTATTATTGGAGAGCGGCTATCCCACATTGTGTGAGCAGCCATAAAAATTTCGTGTAGTGAGCTTCGGTCGCCACACGGCGAGAAATGCGCGCCAGTGCCCTCGTTGGAATCTTGCAGGCCGGCTGGCCTGTCAGTTGGCGAGGGCGTTTCGATACACTGTTTGGGTCATGGATAAGATCGGACTCAAACGCCTGCATCACGTGTCATTTGCGGTTTCAAACTTGGCGGCATCCAAGCGATTTTTTGGTGAAGTGCTCGGTCTGCCTGAAGACGAACGTCCCGACTTCAACTTTGCGGGAGCTTGGTACGCCATTGGGGATCGTCAGCTTCACTTGATTGAAGATGCGTCCGGGGGCAGGGAAATTCGCGAGAATATCGGGCGTTCGGATCACATGGCGATGGAGGTCGCCGATCTCGAGGTCGTCAAGGCGCGGCTCAACGAGTTCGAGATCCAGTTCGCAGAGGGCAGCAACGAGCGCCTTGGAATGAGCCAGGCATTCTGCAGCGACCCAGACGGGCATACCATCGAGTTCGTCCGATACCACCGATAGTCCGAGCGGCCCTGATCCGTCGGCAAGCATCCTTCGCGAGTGTCTGCAATGCTTGGTCGCCTGTAACCGCAGGCCATTCATGTTTTCTTAAGGGATACATTCGCGACACCCCATGGGTGCGCTCCGTTGCCGCCGAAGATCTCGCGTTTGAGCCGCGCGCGCCAGCAAGCGGTTTCCTCGAAGGCATTGATCCATTCGAGGAAACCGCTTGCTGGCGCGCGCGGCTCAAACGCAACTCACGCCGGATTTGCCCGGAAATTGCGTACATAACTTCCTTACGGACGGATTTGGGGCCCGGCGTCGGCGATGTTCGGCCACGGCCAAAAACTAAGATAGCCGCAGCCGCGCTGCCTTCAATGGGCGGCGCGGCGCGGCTCTAATTACAAAAACTAACGCGACGGGCTAGAAGCTGGCGACAGCGTTCGCTTCGTCGTCATGCGTCTCAAAAACTGTGTAAAGCTTGGTGATCTGAAGCAAATCTTTGACTTTGGATTGGACATTCAGAAGTTTTACCGTGCAGCCTTTGCCAGAGGCGGTTGAGTAGGCTGAGACCAACTCACCGAGACCCGAGCTATCGATATAGCTCACATCTCCCAAGTTCAAGACCATCTTGGTGGTGCCTCCGTCGAGTAATCCACGAACGGTGTCGCGGAGTTTCCCTGAAGCTTCACCGAGTGTGACGCGGCCTGACAAATCGACAATCGTGACGCCGTCCACTTCGCGAATTCCTGTTGACATACTCATCGAAATCTTCCTCCTAGTAAACCTAGAGCTTCTCTCACTAACTTTGTTGGTCGCTCCGGTACTTTACCAAAACAACTTTCGTTCCAGACTCAATCCCGGGTCCCACGTCGACTTCATCAAAGAAGGCGCGCATCAGCAGCAACCCCCGCCCAGACGCCTTGAGAATATTTTCAGCGTCAAGCGGATCAGCCACCTGTTCCGGGTCGAACCCTTCTCCCTGATCGGCGATAGTGACGCGGAAAGCTGAATCGTCAATCGAAGCTTCGAATGACACTGTCTTTTCGCGGCTATAGCCGTTTCCGTGCGTCACTGCATTTGCGACGGTCTCGCGAACCGCCATGCCGATGTGGTCGACCAGTTCTTCAGCGAATCCATTGAGCTGCGCCAAGCGCTGCACAATTAACTCCGCTGCCTCGACACTGTCCAGCGTGCTTTCTAAGTTGAGCGAAAGCTTTCGAGCGTCTGTCATCGAGGACTATTTGAACGGACCGGTGGAATCAGCTGAAACCAGCAACGAACCCGCAAAGATCGCACACCCACACGGCCAAAGTCAAGGAGATTGCCGGATACTCAGGCGTCGCATGCCGGGGCCTAGGAAGCCGCCGTTGGCGCTACGATAGGGAGGCCCTAACTGGAGGAATCCGAACATGTTGAACCGTTACCTGACATTCCCATTGATGGCGATCGCGCTTGCCTGCTCCGCGCCTGCTCCCGAACCTGAAATTGACCACGGCGCCGGTACAGTTTTGAAGGTCAGCGACGCCCTAGATGCGATTGTTCCCGCCGACTTCAAAATCGAAAAGCTGGCCGACGGTATGGTTTTTACCGAAGGACCGTTGTGGATCAAAGATGGCGGCCCGTACCTTATTTTTAGCGACGTTCGTGGCAACAATATTTATCGTTGGAACCCAGGCGACACGGCGGCATCGATCTTCCGCGCCAACGTGTTTGAAGGCGATCGAACCGGAGGAGTCGGTTCCAACGGACTAAATCTCGACCGCCAGGGGCGCATCCTGGCCTGTGAGCATGCCAACCGGCGCATTTCGCGCTTCGAGGACGATCAGTGGACTACTGTAGTCGATAACTATCAGGGGAAAAAGCTCAACAGCCCCAATGATCTTGCTTGGAACTCGAACGGCTGGCTATATTTCACCGACCCCCCGTACGGTCTCGAGAAACTTGAGGAAGACCCGGAGTGGATGGGTTTCAACGGAATTTTTCGCCTCAACTACGAGAGCGGCGAGATAGAATTGCTCGTCGACGATCAAACCCGCCCGAATGGCATCGGATTCTCACCCGACGAAAAGACAGCTTACGTGGCCAATTCCGACGCCGCCATGAAAATATGGATGGCCTACGACGTGACCGATGACGGGAAATTTGCTAACGGACGAGTTTTCTACGATGTGACCTCAGAGACGGCAGAAGGAGCGCCCGACGGGCTCAAGCTCGACAAGAATGGCAATCTCTACTGCACAGGCCCGAGCGGCGTCTGGGTGTTTAGCCCCGACGGCACGCACCTAGGTACAATTCGTCCCGAAGAAGTTCCCGCAAACGTGGCCTGGGGCGACGACGGGAAAACGCTCTACATGACCGCAAGAACCGGCCTCTACAGAATCAAACTTCTCGCCGAGGGCTCGATGCCCGCCGACATGTAGTCGAGATCCAGTGGGATACGGAATGCGCAGGGAATGACCGCAATTGCCGTAAGACCGCTATCGGGCGCCGTAGGTGCCGAGATCGATGGTGTCGATCTCGCTTCGGTTCTGAGTGACGAAACGTTCGCCGCTATTTATCAAGCGTTCAGTGATCACGGTGTCTTGGTTTTTCGTGATCAAACGCTCACCGAGCTAGAGCATACGGCGTTTGCTCTGCGTTGGGGCGAGATCAACATCAACCGCTTTTTTAAAGCAGTCGACGGCCATCCGACCATCGCCGAGGTGCGCAAAGAGCCAGACCAACAAGTCAACATCGGCCACAATTGGCACGCCGATCATTCCTATGATAGCGTTCCGGCATTGGGCTCAATTCTGTATGCGCGCGAAGTTCCCGACTTCGGCGGTGACACGCTTTTCGCCAGTATGTATCGGGCATACGAAACCCTTTCGCCTGGGCTGCAGAGGACACTCGAAGGCTTAAAAGCGTTTCACACCAGTCGGCACGTATTCGGCAATCTAGGCGTAGAGAAACCGGACACGATCTCGCGTGTCGGCAATGCCGACCTTGCGACGCAAGAGGCGGTTCATCCAGTCGTCATTCGCCATCCGATCTCGGGCCGCAAAGCGCTATACGTCAATCCGGAATTCACGGTCCACTTTGATGGCTGGAGCAAAGAGGAATCCCAACCGTTACTCAATTTTCTCTATAAGCACGCATGTACCCCAGACTTCACCTGCCGGATTCGCTGGGAGAAAGGTTCACTAGCCATTTGGGACAACCGTTCGACATGGCATTGTGCCCTCAACGACTATCCCGGTCGGCGCCGCTTAATGCATCGAATCACCGTCGAGGGAGCCCTGCTGACGGGAGCCGCGGACATAGGTGCTGAGCCCGGGCCTCGGTGAGCGTGTCGATCGGCCCGCACGGGCGTCGGCGGTAGCTGAAATTTTAGAACGCCCAAACTCCCAGCGAGTCGACGTGCCGAAATAGATCTACCTGTGCCACTGCGCACCCTCGCCTGAGCTAACCGCCGACCTAAATCCGTCCGTAAGGAAGTTATGTACGCAATTTTCCGGCAAATCCGGGGTGAGTTGCGTTTGAGCCGCGCGCGTCAGCAAGCGGTTTCCCCGAATGGATCAATGCCTTCGAGGAAACCGCTTGCTGGCGCGCGGAGTGCCAGGCTAGGTCTGGTGAATCTAGTGAACTGAAAGGAGTTCATCGTGGGAATCGTTCGTTCACCCCCGTAGCCGACTCGGCGTTCGTGGAGGACGTCTTCAGCGGGTAACTGCTGTTGGTGGCCGAGGCGGGCGAAGCCCGAGAAGGCAAACACGTGAGCCGTAACGCAAGTGAACCGCGTTCGAGAGCCTCGTTAGCAAGTCGAGAGTGGCCAGCCTGTCGCGTAGGGTGAAGCCTGCAACCGTCGGTGAAGCAACGAACACCAGCAGCCGGCGGACTCTTCGGGGTGGAAGCGGACAGCGCGCGTGGAAAGATTCGTCAGGAACCTTGCGTTGAGAGAGATACGGAGGCCTGCATCGGCAGGGGGGCTGCGCGCTGGAAAGGGCGCGGGTCGCCAACCCGGCGAGGGGAATCCATAACCCTTGCTGGGGTTGGTGCGGGAGTCGGAGGGGCGCATAGTAGCGACGAAGCTCGGTAATGCGGGTGGAGCGAAGGGCCCCTGGCGTTTTAATGCTGACGGAGTCAGACAAGCATGCTAATTGCGACAGAAGGGAGAGCCGTTTATGTTCAAAAGATTCCACTTGCTAGCCCGGCGATGCCGGAGAAACTCTCTCGCTTGAGACAGAAGCTGGGCCAAAAGGCCAAGCAGCGGTGTTCGCTGCTGCGCATGCCTGAGGCGAGAGCTTGTTGGAGAGCCGGATGCGGGAAATCCGCAAGTCCGGTTCGACGAGGGGGGAGGTTAAGCCCGCTTGCGGGACCCTCCCCTACTCTACCGGCTCAAACGCAACTCACGCCGGATTTGCCCGGAACTTGCGTACATAACTTCCGTACGGACGGATTTGGGACCCGACACCGTTCCGTCCTTATGCGGCCATTGCCTTGAATCGAATCTACCGAGGTGAGACCGAAGTCTACGCTTTGGAGCTGGTCTACGCCAGCGCAGTCTCCCCTCACGCCGCCAATCGATCGTTACTCCGCCGGGCTGACGCATCGAAAGTTCTCGGCCTTGTTCGGGTCCAAGTTTGGCTCCCTCAGCCTTGCTACTTGGGGATAGGGGCACCAGGGACGCGACAAGCCTCGTGCTTCGTGAGTCGCAACGATCGATTCCGGCGCCTCGCCGTCGGTTACCCATGCGTCGATCGCCTCGAGCACCGATCGGCTGTAGCTTTTCGGACCGTCGCCGCCCCCGCAATGGCCCATTCCCGGAGCCATGAACAGCCGTACGTGGTCACGGAAGTCGGGCTTCCCACGTTTCCGCGAGACGGTGTCTTCCATCGCCTCGTACAGCTCAACCGTTGGAATCGGAGTGACGTTGGTATCAGTCCAGCCGTGATAGAGAATTGCTTTGCCTCCGCCTTGCACGAACGGTGTCACATCTGGATTGTCGGCGCGCGTCGCCTGCGAGTAGTAGCTGGCGTCAGCAGCCACCACGTCGTCGGGGGCATCGATACTGAAGTCGTGTTCGAGATCCATGTCAGGGTCCTGATACCAGGCGTGCTTGATGACGCCACAGCGACGGCAGTCTGGGCCTAGGAAGCTCCAACCTCCGCGGCCAACTCCCTCGCCTCCGCGTGGGCGCCCGGGGAAGATCCGCTCACCGGCCTTGGTAACTGGTCCGCGGTAGACGGCGCTCACGAACTCAACCTGGCTATCGGTGAGGCATTGAGGCGGCGATTGAGATCCTTCGCACTGAAGCGCCACGGGATCGAAGTCGCATTGCCGGGGGTCATCGATAATTCGATCTTTTAGACCGTCGAGCGCATCACAGGCGTTAAGGACGGCGGCTTTGACCATCGTCAGTTGCTCACCTGACAGAGCTTGGTTTTTGGCCTCGAGCTTCTGGGATTGTTGGGCTGTCCAGAGCTGCGACATATTTAAGCGGGTGAGAGAGAAGACTGGGGCGCCGGCAACCACGCCGTCGAAGTCATTCGGATATCGCTGGATAGCTTTCAATCCCTGACGTCCGCCCGTGGAGCAGCCAAAGTAGTACGAATAGCTCGGGGCTCGCGCATAGTACGCGTCGACGAATTGCTTTCCGATGACTGTCGTCAGGTGAATGGCACGGTGAGCGAAGTCGTCAATCGTCACATTGTTGGGGACGACTACACCTGGCTCAATCTCTTTCATCAGCCAGCTCGGAGGACCGTCGGCGGTATGACCGGTGTCCGTCTGAGCTGTCGCATAGCCGAGATTGAGCGCGACCTGAACCCGGGCCTCACCCTGAAACATACCCGCGGTTCCCCCGTTTCCTAGGACTATGAATTTGCTGTTCCACGTCCCGGCATCTGGCAATCTCAGACGAAACTTGATCTGACTCTTGCCATCCTCGGCGTTAGCGATATTCCCTTCGAGCTGGCAGTAGTCCGCGGATTCGCCTAGCCATTCGGCGCTCGTCAGGGTCACGCCGTACGGAGAGCTTGCGGCGGCCGCTTCGAATGACTCCAGTTCGCAGTCGTGCGCCTGCGCAGCAAACGGAGTGAGTAGTAGCAGAGCAAGGCCTTGCAGGTAAGTTTTGGTGATCATTTGATGTCCTTGGAAAAATGTTCGTGGGCAAACGCCGTCTGGCGGATATTAGCAGATACGCGCAAGAGCTTGGGGCGATCTTGGGCTCGGGCCGGTTTCGTCTTTCAAGGAGTTGAGGGAGGCTTTTCAACTCGTCGCGCGCCTGACGTATGCGATTCGTTGACAGTTGGTTTGGGTGGTGCTAGCTTGGGGACTTCCGGTTTTCTGCCGGTGCAACGGCCAACATGGCTGACTCCTACTCCGTCGAAATGCTTAAGAAGACTCCGCTGAACGGGGTGCATCGGGCCGCTGGTGCGCGGATGGTGGATTTCGGTGGGTGGGACATGCCTGTTGAATATTCCGGGCTCGTTGCCGAGCACTTGGCTGTGCGCAGCGGCGTCGGCCTTTTCGACATTAGCCATATGGGCGAAATCGAGGTGCGAGGGACCCAGGCTGTCGATCTGATTGACGCGCTTTGTTCGAATCGGGCGACCAATCTTAAGGATGGACAGGCGCAGTACTCGGGGCTGATGTTGCCCAACGGTGGGTTCGTGGACGACCTGCTGGTCCATCGATTTTCGGCTGAACACTACTTCCTTTGCGTCAACGCTTCGAATCAGGACAAGGACTTTGCTTGGATTCGCGACCACAACGATTTTGATGCCGAAATAAAATTCGTTAGCCCGGACTACGTGCAGTTGGCGATTCAGGGGCCTCGCGCGCTGGAGGTGGCGGGCAAGCTGACTTCGGCTAACCTGTCGTCGATTCGCTACTACTGGTTTACTCGGGACAAGTTTGCGGGAACCGAGGCTATCATCGCTAGGACCGGGTACACCGGCGAAGACGGTTTTGAGGTTTACTTCGCGCCTTCTGAAGGCGAGCACATTTGGAGCGAGATCTTGACCGCGGGCGAGGAGTTCGGAATTGTTCCTTGTGGATTAGGGGCTCGGAATACGTTGCGGCTCGAGGCCGCGATGTCGCTCTATGGGCACGAGATCAACGACGAAATTACCGCTTATGAAGCTGGTCTGGGCTGGGTAGTGAAACTCAAGAAGGCGGGGTTCACCGGGCGTGAGGCGTTGGCCGCGCAGAAGGCGGACGGTGTGAAACGTAAGGTTGTCGGGTTTGAAATGAAAGGCCGCGGCATAGGGCGCGACGGCTACCGCGTTCACGTTGGTGGCGAGGATGTGGGCTGGGTGACTAGCGGTTCTCCGTCGCCCACGTTGGGTAAGAATATTGGAATGTGTATACTGCCGGTCGAGTTCGCTAACGTGGGGCAGTCGATCGAGATCGCGGTGAGGAGCCGGATGATCGAGGCTGAGGTGGTCCCCACGCCATTTTATTCGCGCAAGGGTTAAGGGAACTATGTATCCGTCGGAATATCGCTATACGAAAGAACACGAGTGGATCAAGGTCGACGGCGAGTCGGCGATTGTGGGCATTACACATCACGCCCAGGACCAGTTGGGTGATGTGGTGTTCGTTGAGCTGCCTGACGTCGGGGCGAAACTGCAGGCGAATGGTTCGTTCGGCGTGGTTGAATCGGTGAAGGCGGTTTCGGATATTTACGCGCCGATCAGCGGCGATGTGAGCGAGGTCAACGAGGCTTTGATTGAGAAGCCGGAGATATTGAATTCCGACCCGCATGGCGAAGGCTGGCTAGTGCGGCTGAAGATTTTCGATAAGGCCGAGATCGATGCGTTGATGAACGCGGAACAATATACGGAATACGTCGCCGCCGAGAACGGCCACTAGGAAGCGAGGGCGGCTGGTTGCGTTATTTGCCGAAGTCCCCTGGGGAGCGTCTCGAAATGCTGGCGACCCTCGGCGTTGAGTCCCTTGAGGACTTGTTTGAGAGTATTCCTGAAGAGCTGCGTTTCAAGCAGCCTTTGGCGATTCCCAACGGGCAGTCGGAATACGAGATTACCGACTACTTTAAGGCGCGCGCGGATGAGGGCGCTAAGGGCTACGCGTCGTTTTTGGGGGCCGGGGCTTACCGGCATTTTCGACCCGTGGTGATTGACGCTCTGGCTACGCGTGGCGAGTTTCTTACTTCTTACACGCCCTACCAAGCGGAGATTTCACAGGGCATTCTTACCACAATCTTTGAATTCCAGACGATGGTCGCGCAGTTGACCGGCATGGAAGTGGCGAATGCTTCGATGTACGACGGTTCGACGGCGGTGCCCGAAGCGGGAATGATGGCGGCGCGGATTACACGGCGCGATCCGCTGATTGTGGCGCGGTCGCTTCACCCGGAATATCGCCAGGTTCTCGATACCTATTACCGGCATCAGAAATTGCCTGTCGAAACGGTGGGGTACGACCGCGAGACGGGGCAGCTCGATCTTGAGGACCTGGAAAGCAAGCTTTCGAATGAAGTCGCGGCGGTTATCGTTCAATCTCCGAATTTTTTTGGAGTGATTGACCAGACTCGCCAGGCCGCGGAGTTGGCGCATCGCCATGGCGCATTGCTGGTGGTGATATTTTCCGAGGCCGTGGCCCTAGGCGTTTTGGAGCCTACGGCGGAAGCGGATATTGTTGCCGGCGAGTTGCAGTCGTTTGCGCATCCGGCAAGCTACGGCGGGCCTTACGTCGGCGTACTTGCGACGAAGAAGAAATATATTCGGCAGGTCCCGGGGCGCTTGGTTGGCGAGACTCTTGACGCGGACGGGAAACGCGCATATTGTTTGACGCTGGCGACTCGCGAGCAGCATATTCGGCGGGCTAAGGCGACCTCGAATATTTGCACGAATCAGGCTTTGATCGCTTTGATGGGCGCGATTTACATGACTGTGTTCGGGAAACGGGGCCTGCGTGAGTTGGCGGAGCAAAATCTTTCGAAAGCGCAGTATTTGGCCGATGCGATTCAGACAAACGGGGGGGCATTGGAGTTTTCGGGTCCTTTCTTTAATGAATTTGTTGTTCGACCTCGGTCGAGTGCCGCTGGCCTGGTGAACGAGATCGCGCTCGGCAAGAAGGTCGTTGGCGGGTTGGAACTTGGGCGGTTTTATCCCGAGTTGGACGGGGCATTGCTTGTTTGCACCACGGAGATGAATCGGCGCGAAGAGATGGATCGCTATGCGAGTTGCTTTGGGTCGCCGGTTTAGGGGGGTTTGATGACGAAGATCCGGCAGCATCAAACGCAAAACGAGCCTCTGATTTTTGAGCGCTCGTCGCCTGGGAAGATTGGCTACCAGCTTCCGCCTTTGGATGTGCCGACGGTTGATCCGGGCGTGGCTTTGGGTTCAGAGAACGTGCGGGACGAGATATCGGGTTTTCCAGAGGTGAGCGAAGTCGAAGTGATTCGCCACTTTACTCGGCTTTCGACTTGGAACTACGCGATTGATTTAGGACTTTATCCGCTGGGCTCTTGCACGATGAAGTACAACCCTCGTTTGAACGAGGCGGTTGCGCGCATCGAGGGGATTGTTGACGCGCACCCTTACCAGCCCGAGGCGCTGGCCCAAGGGGCTATGCGCATTCAACAGACGCTGGAAGCGTATCTGGCGAACATCACGGGGATGGACGCCGTGACGTTGCAGCCGGCGGCCGGGGCTCATGGCGAGTTGACCGGAATACTGCTGGTGCGCGCGTATCTCGAGTCGAAGGGCGATGCGCGGCGGGTTGTTCTGGTTCCTGATTCAGCGCATGGTACGAACCCGGCTACAGCGGCGATCGCGGGGTACGACGTCAAGGAGATTCCTTCGAACGAGCGCGGCATGATCGACATGGCGGCACTTGCCGCGGCGGTTGATGACTCCGTCGCGGCGTTGATGGTGACGAACCCAAATACGGTTGGGATATTCGAGCCGGATATTGCCGCGGTCGCTGAGCTGCTGCACCAGCGCGGCGCACAGCTCTACATGGATGGCGCGAATATGAACGCGCTGGTAGGCGTGGCGCGGCCAGGAGATTTCGGCGTCGACGTGATGCATTTGAATTTGCATAAGACGTTTTCGACTCCGCATGGCGGTGGTGGCCCGGGGGCCGGGCCCGTAGCGGTGAAGAGCCACCTGGCGCCGTTTCTACCGACGCCTCGAATTCGTGAGGCCGGCGATGGGCTGACTTACGACTTCGATCTTGCCGATTCTATTGGGCGGGTGCGCGCTTTTTACGGGAACTTTGGTGTGCTCGTGCGGGCGCTGGCTTATATCCTGGCGCACGGTGGTGACGGGCTACGCAACGCCACGTTGGATGCCGTGCTGAATGCGAACTATATTCGCAAGGGTATGGAGGGCGACTACCAGTTGCCGTATGACGCGCCTTCGATGCACGAGTGCGTATTTAGCGACGACAAGCAGGCCCTGCACGGGGTGAAGACCGGGGACATCGCTAAGCGCTTGATTGATTACGGGTTTCATCCGTACACCGTTAGCTTTCCGTTGATTGTTCATGGGGCTTTGATGATCGAGCCTACCGAGACGGAGAGCAAGGGCGAATTGGATTTGTTTGTCGATGCGATGCGTTCGATCGCTCGCGAAGTAGAGGACGATCCTGAATTGGTGCTAAATGCACCGCAAACTACGCGCACCAGCCGCGTCGATGAGACGCTGGCGGCTCGCAAACCGATCGTAATTTGGGAACCGCCGGGCGACGGGGCGTAGGGATTCGTCATGCGGCGCGATCTGCTCATCCTCGCCGCGGCGGTCGTCTTACTGCGGCTGCCGTTTATTGCGCTGCCCGTGCAGGGCGACGACGTCTACTACTTGTTGTTTGCTGAAAATGCGCTGAGCGATCCCTGGCACGCGCTGCAGATGGGTTTCACGCTACAGGGGGAAACGGTTTGGGCGGCGGGACATACGAGGCCTCCGTTTAACGCTTATTTTTTGGCGCTGTTGATGTCGTTGTTCGGGCCTCCGGGTGAGGTGGGCTACCACGCGGCCTACCTGTTGTTTTCGTTGACCGCCGTCGGGTCAATGTATTTTTTGGCGCGCCGATTTGGCGTTCCGCCTGTGTGGGCTGCTTTGACTTTGATGGTGGTGCCCTCGTTCGTGGTGAATGGCAATAAGTTGGAGGCGGATCTTCCGCTGCTGGCTTTCTGGATTGCGGGGTTCACGCTGTTCGTTTACGGGCGGTATTGGTTGGCGCTGCCGGCGTTGGGTCTGGCGGGGCTTTGCGCTTATCAGAGCGTGTTTGCAGTGCCGATATTGGCGCATTGGGTTTGGTTTAACGACCGCAAGAGTTGGTTCGGTTGGTTCGCGACCGCGGCCGCGCCTTTGACTTTAGTGGCTTGGCAGCTTTGGGAGCGGGCCGCGGCTGGCTCGGCTCCGGCAGAGGTATTGGCGGGCTATTTTGCGACCTACGATTTGCTGGCCTTAGAGAGGAAGGCCAAGAGCTCGCTAGCTTTGGTGGCTCATTTGGGTTTCTTGGTTTCACCACTGGCGATTTGGTTTGGCGTGCGTCGCCGAGCGGTCGTAGTTGTGTCAGTCGCGATGGGTTTTCTGGCTGCGCTGGCCGTTCCTGACTACAGCGCTGCCGAGCGGTTACTGCTGTTAGTCGCAGTGGCTTCCGGTGTGGCGGTTCTTATCTCGCTGACGGGATTGCTGCTGCGTGAGCGCGAACTAGATAACGGTTTCTTGGCGGCTTGGGTGCTCGTATTTTTCGCGGGATCTTTAGCGGTGTTTTACTCGGGGTCGGCAAGATACTTGCTGCCTCTCGCTCCGGCGCTGGTGATTTTGGTTTTTCGAGCACGGCCTCCGTTGAAACTTGTCGCTGGCGCGTTGGGGGCGCACCTTTGTCTCGGGTTGGGCTTGTCGGCGGTGGAGTATGAGCAGGCTTGCCACTACCAGCAGTTTGCATGGGAGGTGGGTGGCTTGGCGGGGTCGAAGCCAATTCATACAAATGCGGAGTGGGGCTTGCGGCACTACTTGGTGGCCGCCGGCGGCGAGCCGATTTTGCGGGATCAAGTCTTGCTTTCCGACACGGTTTTTGTCGAGAGTGAGCTGGCTTCGCAGATTGCGCACCAGACTGACGGTCGCAAGGCGGCATTGGCGTCCACCGAGATAGCCAGCGCGATTCCGCTGACAACGATCGGGCGCGGTACACATTCCGGGTATTCGTCGAGCGAGTTCGGAGTGTTGCCGTTCGGGCTTGGTGCTCACGTCGCGGATCGAGTTACGGCTTACACGATCGGTATGCCGGAACCAACGGTTGGGTTTCTCGAGATGCGAAGCCCTGAGGCCGATGAGCAGTTGCTGTCTGGGTTCTGGCCGCCTCCCGATGATGCGCCTTGGCGTTGGATGGGGGCGCGGGGGAGTGCCTTGTTACTCGCTCCGGAGGGTGCTTCGAAATTTCGGATCCAATTCTTTGTTCCTGATGAGGCGCCGGCGCGTCGGGTCGAGATTCGCTTGGACGGCGACACGGTGATTGACCGGCGGATGGAACAAACTGGCGGGCAGAACTTCGAAGCGGAGGTTGCGGTCACTCCGGGCGCTACGGTGCGGCTGACGATCGCGATTGATGAGACTTATTCGCCGCCGGGAGACGACCGCGATCTTGGCATGATCGTCAACGAGTTTGGGTTCGAGTAGATTTCGCTGGGAGTACAGCTACTCTCCCATTTTGGTGGGTGGGTCTTTGCGGGTCGCCCGTAGATTGCGGAACGTTTCGGCGTTGAAGCTCTCATCGGGTTTCCAGGACTCGAGGATCTTGTCGCGAACGGCTTGACGCTGAGCCTTCGGGCCGATGTAGTCGTAGTCTGGCGCGGCTTTTAGCGATTTGGCGGCTATGTAGCGGACGGCGTCGTAGGTGTCGGTTAGCCCCTCGGCCAAGTAAGGGGTTAACCACTCGGTGCCGGATGCCTCGCGGGCTGGTTGCCAGCCCATGTGCCAGTAGTAGATCGCTCTTTCAGCTGCGTCGCCGGTTAGGGTTCCTAGTGCAGCGGCGGGGATGGTTGTTTGTTGCTGGTTGAGTTGTCGCGCGGGCTGGCCGTACCAGTCGACGAGATTCGTCTGGGTCCAAGCCAGGGTTCTGTCGAGGTGGCAGAGGTTGCAGGCGTTGGGACGGCCTGCGATAACCGTTTCCGCGATTGACGGCCTCGAAATTGTATGGCTGCGGGTCGCCTTGAGTAGCCCGTAGGTGGTGTTGGGCATGTGGCAGTTGAGGCAGTCGCTGCCCGTAGAATCGACCGAGTGGTGAGTGTGGCTTTCGACCTTCGCGCTATCCCAGCCATGGCATTGAGTACAGGCTCCAGAACCGCGCATGCCTTTAGCTAGCTGATCGTCGCGGCTGCCGTCATGGAGCGAGTGGCAGGAGACGCACGAGAATTTACCGCCGTTAAAGCACGGCGAGGCTCGGATACCGTTGTACTCGCGGCCTGTGACCCGCACGATGCCGTCGGGCCAGAACCATTGGTCGTACGTTGTCGGGTCCTTCTGGAGCCACTGGGCTAATAGCGATGATTTTTCGGATTGGCCGCGCTCGACGACGAATCGGTGTTGGTCGAGGTCACTGCCCGGCCGGAATGTCGGCCCGTCAAGGAGCCAGTCGATCCATGCTTCTTGCGTGAACGGAACGTTGACGGAATGGCACTGACCGCAGATCTGCGCCGAGGTTTCAGCGGCGACTTTTTTGGGATGGACTAGCGGGACTTCGGCGGGCTTGTCGGCGTTGACGTGTTTTTCGCCCGGGCCGTGGCAGGCCTCGCAGGCTATGCCTAGTTCGGCTACCTGGGAGTCGGGGTGTTGCCCCTCGGGGCCGTACCGTGGGCGGCCGTCGGTGGAGTGGCAGGGAAGGCATTGGACGTTCCAGGTCAGCGGCTCTTCGCGCACTCCGGGTGGTTCGAGGAATACGGAGTGGCGCGGCACCCAGCGGTTCTCGTTTCTTAGAAACGCGAAGGGGAGCATTTGGAGTTCACGGCCACGGCCGGTTGTGTACCAGTAGAGCTGGTAGTGGTGAGAGCCGGTCGACTGCATAACCTGACGCGGTTGTGTTGCGCCCGGCGGTTGGACCCAGAAGGATTTGGCGTCGCGGGTCAGCTCGAAGAGTTTGTTGTCTAGTTCAAGGTGGACGCCGTCAAAATCGGCTATGACGGTCTCGGCGGTGACCACTTGCGACATGGTGCGGTGATAGGTCTGGTGCCACGAAGCGTGCTGCTTGGGGTGGCAGGTCTTGCAAGCCGCCGATGAGACGTAGCCGCCTTGAGGAAGCAGCTTGGGACGTCCCTCGGCCGGCGGGAGGTCGGCGGACTGAAGCGGAATTGCGGCGAGCGCGAATAGACCAAGCTGGGTTCGGAGTCTCATTCCCGTGGTGGCGCTCTAGGGTCAGAATAGCCTGTATGTCACGTTGGAATGCGCACCCGGCGGTTGCTAGCGATGGGACGGGTCGGCTTTGGATAAAAACGCTCTTGCCTCTTCGCGCCAAGCGGTGCGGAATGCCTGTTCGAGCACTAGCCGGTACTGTCTAGCGGCCGCCGCGGAATTTCGTTCATCGACGTGGATTCGCGCTAGCAAGATGCGGCCACGATTGCGGTATTCCCAGTCGCTGCTCGCTGCAGCCGCGAGCACCGTTTCAAGCACCCGTTTGGGTTGCGATGACTGATCGGCGGACAAAAGCGCCTCGGCGAGTTCAACTGAAAATGGCAGAACACCGGGGGCCAGAGTTTGAGCTTTGGTCATCAACTGGATTTTGGTGGTCTGGTCGTCGCTATCCCGTGCCGCGTCGCGTGCAGCCCAGGCGCGATGCCGCTCGGGCCTCCACGGGGTGACTCTGGAAGAAGGCTGAAAGACGTAGACTTCGGGCTTGGCGCCAAGGGAGTCCGGCGAAAGCCGAACAGTCGAGGATTTCAAGTTACGGACATTCGGCTGGCTTTTGAGCCACTGATCGATTGGCCCGACGGACTCCGGTAGTTTGCTTAACTGTTCCAGCCGGTGGTGCATCGGCACGACGACGCTTGGATTCAGGCGTCGTCGCATCTGCGCAATTTCGTCACGTTTAAGAATGTGGTCGAGATCATCGACCGGCAACATCAGCACGTCTACACGGTCGACGTTGTTTACGATTTCATCGCTCAGCGGACCGCTGTCGCCGACTTGCAGGACCCTAACGCCATCGACTTCGACAAGCCAGACGGTGTTGAGCTGCGCGAACTCTTTGCCATACGGTTCGGCGTGGCTGCCGGCGAGGCCGACGATCTTGATATCGCCCACTGAGTATTCGCCGGCCGCGCGAAACACCGGCACGTCCGAGGAGAAATTGTAGGATGCGTCGTGGTCGTAGTGGGGATGCGTGATCAGCACCGCATCGGCGGCGACGGCAGCGGGGAAGTGATATCCAAGCCAGCGGTTCGTATTGTACGGATCGATGACTACGGAGTGACCGGCGTCAGACTCGATCCGAAAACAGGCGTGAGCAATATAGTCGATTTGCACCGCGGCCTGTATAGCCGATATCGAAAGCAGCGCCGCGGCTGCGACGTTGAGAAGAGCGCGCATGGGTGATTCAGTTTAGCGTGGCCACCGGCGAAGGCCGGATCATTCGTGGGAGAAAACTGAGTTACCAGCGAGGCGACGTTGCGCTCCGCTGTACCGAGCCGCGCCGCTGTGCGGTGCACACGTCGCAGAGAGGACCGCACCGCGAGGCGGCGCGGCTCGGTATCGCGAACGGTTTCGTTCAACAAGTAGTTTGGCGGGCAGCTTGAAAAATCAAGATTCGGGTTAGCGTGACGCCTGCAGCCGCCGGCTATTGCGATCGCTGCAACTTGGCTTGGTTTTCGACCCATGTCTTGATGACTTGGTAGCCGGGTTGGTCGGCTTCAAAGCGGACGCCACCTTGGTGGCCATCTTCTTCTCCGGTTTGGATGTTGAGCGGCTTTCGAAGGAATTTGCTTTTCTCAACTTCGGCCAAGTTGACCCGCTGTTGCATGCGGCGATAGTTGCCTAGCAGGTCTTCGGGAGGGATGTAGCCGGCGGCGTCGGGTGGGGCCAGGTAGAGCGTCGGAACGCGGCCCGGCACGCCGTGGCACGAGATGCAGGCACGGTTGTCGGTCGAGTTGATTTTGGTCATCTCCACGAAGACGTAGTCGCGAAAGTGGATGATGTCGGCGATCCATTCGTCTTCAGGATGTAGCTTGCGAATGTCGGTAGCGGTTTGCTTTTGGGCTTGGTCAGCAATCAGCTCGCGGAGTTTCTTGCCGTAGACCTTGTCGTCACTATTGAGAATGTTTTCGATGCGCGTTTTGAACGTCGGGCTCGTTTCTTGCTCGTGCCAGGCCGCGAGTGCTTTGAGGACTTCGGGGTGGCGGCGCAGAGCGGTCTTGTTGGCTAGCGCGATGGCCTCCTTACGGACGCCTTCGGGAGTGTCGGCGGAAAACCAGGCGGTGAACATATTGATGAGCCGGTTCTTCGCGTCGACGATCGGATCGATCACGTCGACCCCTTGTTCGTCTTTTGTGAAGACGGAACCGCTGCCGTCGTCGAGTTCGATCTTTAAATAGTCGATACCGAAGATGTAGTTTTTCTCGGCGTCGGGGTTGGCCCCGGTCATCTTGAAGGTTAGGCGGTTGACGCCCTTATTCAAGGCATGAACTCCGAGAGATGTTGGGCCGGTGCCGCTGAGGTCGGGGCGGTAGAAATCCATGGCTTCGCTGATCGATTCGCCGTTGAGGGAAGCTTCAATGGTGCCCATTTCGCGATCGAAGAGGAAGGCGCTGATGATCTCGTAGCGACCGTCGTCGGGTGCCTCAACGGCGAAGGTTAGCTCGGCTCCGGGCAGGCCCTCGCGCCACCAGAGGATTGAATTTTTGCTTGCTAGGCCATCGGGGACGACTTGTTCGGTGGTGCGGCCACCGGTTAAATCGAGCACTTGGAGGTCTTCAGCTTCGGTGGCCCCCTCGACGGCTTCTTCCAAGCTGGGCATGCCGTCTTGGTATTTCAGCATCCATTCGGTGGACGGCAGCCAGAAGCGGGCATCGCCGCCGACGTGGTCGAATGCGGCGCGGCGCTGGAGGGTTTGGTTTTGTCCCAGGACCTTGCCTAGTAGAGCGGCTCGTCTCTCGGGGGTGATTGCGTTCACGTCGTCGTTGGGCGCGGGACGGCCCATAAATGCAGCGGCAGCTTGCGCTTGTGGCTTGGGGCTCGAGGCCGGCACTAGTAGTTCGAAGAAGCGCTTTTCGGTGGCCTCGTCGGTCTCAGAAAAATCCCATTTGACTCGCGAGAGGAAGCGCACTAGGGCTTCGGCATCGGCATCGCGACTGTCGTTGAGGAAGGCGTCGACCTTTTGGAGTAGTGGCTCTAGAATGGCTGTGTCCGCCCGCAGCGAGAGCGCTTGCGGGGTGGAGAGGGCTTTGGCCGCTGCTGCCACTTGGTCGAGATCGCCGTTTTCAAGCAGCGCCAAAAGATGTTGTTGGAGGGGGGCGTAGTTGACGTTGGCGGCTGCTTGTAGGGCGATCTGATTCCAGTTTGGGCTTTTGTTGGACTCGTATTCGGAGAGTACGATTTGGCCGAGCAGCTCGGTCGAGCCTGGGGTGGAGTAGCCGAGCTGGCCGGGTCCCCCGTCGCCGCCACGCTCGCCGAAATGTGTGGCGGCTACGGTGGTTAGCCGCTTGTCGAGAAGCTCGCGCGCGGCATCGCCTTCGTTGCGGGCTGACGAGAGCATGATGTAAAGATCTTCCAGCTCGCGGTATTGCTGGTCTTGATTCTTGACGCCGGTTTGATTGGCGATCTGGCCGTTGACGATTAGCATCGACGCCGTGGAGTAGCGCAGTGCGGATTCTACGTTGGCGTTCGATTCGGAGCGGGTTAGGGCTTGTACCCAGGCTTTGTTGAGGCGTTGGCGCAACGGTGGATTCCAGACCCACCAGTGCCAGGCGGCCTTGAAAGCGAAGGCGCGGACGCCCGGGTGGGTGTCGCTCATTGCGCGGCCCAGAACCGAGGCCAATTCGTTGCGGTCGACTTGCGATTGCGGGCCGACCAGGTCGACGCGGGTAATCAGCGCTTGCGTGATCGACTGGCGGGTGCGATCGTCGCCATTACGAAAACTGGCGAATAGCGCGGGCCAGCCTTGGTCGTCGAGCAGGAGTTGACGTAGCGACCAGAAGGCGGCCTCGCGGCAGGCTTTTACGGGATCGTGGAGGCCCGAGATTACGGCGGGTATTCCTTTAGCCGAGAGGGCGCCGCCGATGCCTAGATAGCCGTGGTAGCGGACTTGCGGGTGTTCGTCTTTTGTGGCGTCGACCATCAGGTCGGCGAATTCGGACTGGTTTGTTTTTTCGAGGGCGCGGACGCGAGATAGTTTCTGCAAAAAAGCCTCGTTGGGTTTCGGTTCGAATGTCGAGCGTTGGTACGGCTTGGCGTCTCCGGGGAAGAAGCGGCTTACGGCACGGATGGCGTAGGCGTTGGTGACGAAGCCGGTTTGGGCGGAGTTGTTCCAGAGGCCGTATTCGAATTGACTTGCGAGCAGCCAGTCCACCGCATTTTTTACCGGCGCGTCGGCGGGCGTATAGCCGGCGGATTTAAGCGCGATCAGCGAGACGGCGGTGGGTGCGGCGTCGCCGGGTTCGTCGATGCGGTTCCAGGAATCGGTCGCTTGGTCGTAGACGCCTAGGTCGAATCCCCACGAGCCGTCGTCTTGTTGCAGCGCCAGCAGGCGACGTAGGTCTCGCTTGACTTGAGATTCAAACCCTTTGACTAAATCGCTGTCCGCCTCGCCCTTAGGGAATAAATCGTAAAAAAATTCGATGCGGTGGCCTAGGTCATCGACTACCTTGAGTTGGTCGTCGCCGGTGGCTACGATCTTTTCTGATTTCTCTAGCAGGCCGTCGAGGTATTTCTGGTCGCCGTGATCGCGCCAGGCCTTTTGGAGAATTTCGGCGGCGAACTTAAAGACGACGTTGGGTCCGAAATTCGAGCCTTTGCCCGCGGCGTTTATTCCGCCCGGATCGGCCGTCTGGAGGACGTAGTTTGCGGTGCGTTTCTGCTGGTACGAGTGCAGTGCCTTTGGCTGGAAAGTGCGCTCGTGGAGCACGACGTTTCGTCCGGCGACGCGGCTGCCGGCGGGCGCGTCGCCGAGATCGTTGGGCGCCAGGCTGGTATTGACAGCGGCGTCGACGAGCTTGACGGTGGGGCGCAGGCTTTCGTACATCGTATTGATGAGGCGGCGCTGATTTTGGACTGTGCCCTCGGGGCGGTAGCCATTGCGGAAGGCGTCGGCGACTCCCCAGACGCCACTTTGTGTGTGGCAACTCATGCAGTTTTCGCCGAACAGGCTTGAGCCGTCGCGCACACGGCGATGGACCGCGATGTTGCGCGGGCGGTGTATCAGCCAGGCGTCGATCTCGGCGACATGGTAGTAGAGCGACTGTTTGAGCGCGCGTTGCGGCGTGTTGAAGGGGGCGGGGTCGACTAGGCGGACTTCGAGTTCGTAGCCGGGCTGGTTGGCCTCGACGCGCAGGTAGTACCTTCCTCCGGGGTAAATCCTACGGGTCACAAAAGAGCGAAAGCTCTCGTCTTGCTGGTGGATGCGTTCGTTTACGTCGCGCCCGTCGTAGTAGGTATAGATTTGCTCGCGACCGGGGATGATGGCGGCGTTGGGATGGATGTAGGGGATGGGGTTGTTGTTGCCGAAGTCCTCGCGCATGGCTGGTTCGCGCGGCGCGATTTCTTCGGGGGTCGGGATACCGGGTTTGTAGACGCGAATGCGGGCGCTGACTACGGGCTCGACCAGTTGTAGGTTGGCGGTTAGTAGCTTTGTTTGGGTGCCCTTGTAATCGATGCGGTACCAGTCGTCGGGGCCGCTGCCGGATTGGGCGTTGTTGAAATATTCGAGTTCGTCGTGGCCACCGATGATTCGTAGTGTCTGGTCTTGGTTGCCCGACGCGAACGGTAGTTGGATCGACTGCTCGGGGGTGTTGTTGGGCTCGGTTTCTAGAACGATGTCACCCGATTGCGTTTCCTTTATTGGGTTGATTCGGACGCTAATTTGGGCCCGGTCGACTGTGGGGGTTTTTGTAGGTAGAGCCGTTGCCTGCGGGGCTAGGCCGGTGTCGCGTTGATAGTTCGGGGCCGGCGGCTCGCGGTCGGTGATGGTTTCGAGCGTTAGGGTGTACTTGCCGGATTTTGGGGCCTTGTAGAGCAGGTAGATGTCTGGGTCTAGAACGTGGAGGGTCTTTGACCAGTCAGCCGTTGGGGATTGCTTGAGGTCGCCGCGCGGGCCGTCGTAGGCGAGATCGGGAAGGTCGGGGCCGTCCCAGTGGACTTCGATTCTGGCGTTGGGTGGCAGGGCGGATGGGGCGTCGATGCCGATCTGGATTTCGACGGTTTCGCCGGCCTGGAGTGTATGTGATTGAGTCGAGTCTCCGGTGAAATTGATGATTTCAGCGGAAGCGGTGACGGCGAGGAATATTGCGAGAAGTAGCCGCATGGTTACCAGAAATATCGTAGCGTGAATTCTGCGTCTCGACCGGGAGCGTTGCGGCTGTTTCCTCGAGGGTGAAGACCGCACCGCAGGGCGGCGCGGCTCGGGAATGAGTCTAACTCTATCGCCATTGTGGAACTTCAAGGGCCTCGGTGGGTGCAACTTAGGCGTCGGAATGGCCGGATTTGGCCGCTGCTGGCCGATTTACGCCATCGCGCGCGCGAGGCCGCGTTGGGAGACGGTGGGCTAGGCCGCGGTTGCCTCCTTGGTGTTGGTCTTGGTCACTGATTCCAGGGTACAGCCGGTGTCAAGGGACTTGGGCGAGCTGGGATGATTCGCTGCCTAATCTTGATCCCGGTCGCGGAACTCTTCGTACCAGTTCTGGACTACGTGGATCGAGCGAGGCTGGTCGCTAGCATCAACGACAGTTTGCAGCATGAGAAAACGTTGACCGTCTGGAGCAAGCCGGTCGCGGAACTCTTCGTACCAGTTCTGGACGTGGATCGAGCGAGGCTGGTCGCTAGCATCAACGACGTGCAGCATGAGAAAACGTTGACCGTCTGGAGCGACGTCATAGTTGGTTACGTTTGAATTTGCGACCAGATTGGAATCAGCGAAGAGTGTAACCGGCCGCCCCATGGAGAATTCACCCTCTGTCGTTACCGGTACTGCCATGAGTTTCTCGCCCTCAAGGTAGTAGAGTTCTTTTCCGTCGGAGCGCCAGCGTGGTTCGTCCCCGCCGCGATTCGAGATCGGCCACCTGCGGTTTCCGTCTGGAAAGCTTTTGACTACGATCTCGTCTCTTCCTGTCTGACTAGAAGCGTATGCAATGTATCTCCCATTCGGTGAAAGTCTTGGGGTGGTCCCGATCTCTTCGGAATGACGGATTGACTTGAATTTAGACGAACCGTCGAATCTCTCCAAATAGTGCACGTACCTGCCCGCCTGTTCGCCGCTCGCGTGGTAGACCATGTAGCGGCCATCGTTTGACCAGTGAGGCATGCTTTCGACAAGTTCTGTTGCGATCAGAGCTTCCGCCTCGCCAATGCCGTCTGCTCGCTTCTGGAATATGTCTAGGTTGCCGCGCCGGTCGGTGCGGAAGGCAACGAAACTTCCGTCGTGCGACCATGCCGGTCTTCCATCGCTACTCGCCGAGGACGTTACCCTTGTCCGGGCGCCATTCACGAGATCGTAAATCCAGACGTCATTGATAACGTCAAGCCCGGCTTCATAAACAACCTTATTGCCATCGGGCGAGATTGACGGGTATTCAAGATTCTCTTGCGGTTGGCCGAGACTTTCTACAGTGGTCCCCGTTCGGTCCGTCCAGATCAATTGCCTTTGCGCAACAACCTGGGGGTCGGCGTAGCTCAGCGTACCGTTCTGGGAGACCGTAGGGAAGGAGCCGTCTTGCACTACGGGAAAGGGCTCTCCTGGATTTTCGATGTCATCTGGGGAGAAACGCAGCGCCCATATGTCGCCTGCCCGTTCAAAGAATAAGTGTCCGCTCGCGGCATAGAACGGACGTGTCCCATCGACGATTTCATGGAGCTTAGCAGTGTCCAGGCTCTGAAGAACGACCGTATTGCCGTAGTACTGTCCGGCGGAAAAAAGCAGAAATTGTTCGCCAGACGCGGACCGTACGGACTGCGGTGAAACTCGGCCCGTCGGACTCTCTGAACTAGGGTCGATGCCGAGAATCTCTTCCGGTGTGCCACCCCGCGATCTCACCCGGAAGATCTTTGTCGGAAACTCGCCTGTAAAAAAGATCCAGTCCGCGTCCGGACTGAACGCTGCTCCTCTGTTACGCGTATCCGCCGCTTCACAAACCGTGCTTGGCGGACCGCCTGAAACAGGAGCGGATTTCAACTCGCCTTCCGAAAAAAATCCAACGGTTTCGTTGTCTGGCGACCAAAACGGTGTAAAGGCCGCGCTCGAATTTTCGATCAGGCGAGCACGCTCGCTGTTGAGGTCTCGGATCCACAACGCCCCGTCATCACCGCCGGTTACGAACGCGATATGGCGCCCGTTGGGAGAGATCGCAACTGAGCGGCGGCCCACGACCTGGTCGAGAGATCCGACCGAGAATGCGAATCTGGTTGTGGTCGCCGGCGGTGTGTCCGATGTTTTGCCGAGGTAGAACGAGGCTGCGATAGTGAACGCGCCGATCAGGCTCGCTGCTGCGATTGCCCATGGAATTAGTTCTCGCCGGGATCTCGCCGGTTTCGCAGGAATTGACTCCGGGAGCGGGTCGGCTACGACTCGGGTTTGCATGGGGCGGTTAGATCGGATTTTTTCGCTCACCGCGCGGAGGTCCTTTGCGAGGTCCGACGCGGCGTCATAGCGCTCGTCGGGGTTCTTCGCTAGGCATTTCGCGACGTGGTACTCGAGCTGCATCGGCACGGCGGTACGCAACGCGGTCATCGGCTCGGGTTCCTCGTTGAGGATCGAGTACATGACCGCTTTGTCGTAGTCGCCCTTGAACGGGTGTCGGCCGGTGACCATCTCGTAGATCACGACGCCTGGGGACCAGATGTCGGTACGGTGGTCGGTGTCCGCGCCCTCAGTCTGTTCGGGGGACATGTAGAAGACCGTGCCCATGGTCTGATTGGCTTTGGTGAGACGGCTGGCTTGGGTTAGCTGGGCTAAGCCGAAGTCCATGATGGTTGGGTGACCGTCGTCGCCGATGATGATGTTCTCAGGCTTGATGTCGCGATGGACTACGCCTTTCTTGTGGGCGGCTTCGAGGCCGGCGGCGATTTGTTGCGCGATGTTTAGGACTTGTTCTCGCTTTAGCGGGCCTTGCTCGATGGTCTTGTAGAGCGACTCGCCCTCGATAAGCTCCATTGAGATGAAGGTTTTGTCCTCGGCCTTGTCGATCTCGTAGACGTGGCACACGTTCGCATGCGATAGAGCCGCTGACGCTTTCGCCTCGCGCTCGAAGCGCTTGCGGACGTCCTCGTCGCCAAGCATTTGGGTGGGGAGGAATTTCAGCGCGACTTCGCGATCGAGCTTGGTGTCGAGGGCCTTGTAGACGACGCCCATGCCGCCTTGGCCGATCTTTTCGAGGACCTTGTAGTGGCTGATAGTCTGGCCCGTCAAGATAGTGTGATTTTAGCGCGGGCGGGTTGGGGAGTGCGGTCGCAAACGAAATTCCCTGATTCTTCGGCAAGCATCCTTCGCGAGTGCCTGCAATGCGTGGTCGCTTTTAACAGTAGGCCGTTCATGTTTTCTTAGGAAATATATTCGCGACACCCCGCGGCTGCGCTCCGTTGCCGCGGAAGATCTCGCGTTTGAGCCGCACGCGCCAGCAAGCGGTTTTCTCGAAGGCATTGATCCATTCGAGGAAACCGCTTGCTGGCGGGGTGTGAAGAAACCTCCGCGAACTCGAGAAACGGCCGTAGCAAGCTACGCCCCTACGAGCAACTTGCTTGTTATCAGTGTTGTAGGGGTGCGACATGTCGCACCCTTCGACGCTATTTGAAAAGATGAACGCGAAGTGGTTGACAGTGGGTCGTCCGCCAACCGGCATTGCTTCCTTGCTAACGCGCGTGCCACCGAAAGCGCTGCCTACGACAGCTTGGCGGCGATGTCGGCGGCGATTTGGCCTCCGTGGAAGCGACCGTTTTCTATGAAAATTTCGCCGGTGTTCATGCCGGCTACTATCACTCCCGCTAGGTAAACCCCGGCCCGGTCGCTTTCGAGTGTGTCTGGGTTTGTGCGGGGGCGCTGGCTTTCGGGGTCGAAGAGGATGCCCAGTTGGGCTAGAAACTCGGTGTCTGGCTTGTAGCCGGTCATCGCTAGCACGAAGTCGTTCTTGATTTGCTTGGGGCCCGCCGGGGTTTTTAGGTCGAGGGACTCTTCGTTGATGCGTTCTACGGTGGTACCCAAATACGCCTCGATTTCGCCGTTTTTGATGCGGTTCGAGATGTCGGGCTTTATCCAGTACTTGATCTTCTCGCTTAACTCAGGTTGGCGGTGGATCAGGGTCACGCGGGCGCCGGCTCGGTAGCACTCCAATGCGCAGATCGCGGCGGAGTTTTTCCCGCCGATGATGGCGATGTCGCAGTCGTAGAACGGGTGCGGTTCGCGATAGTAGTGGCGAACTTTTTCTAGCTCCTCACCTGGGACGTTCATGCGAATTGGTATGTCATAGAACCCAGTGGCGAGGATGAGTTTTCTGGCGCTGTAGCGGTGCCGCGCTCCAGTGCGCTTGGTGGTTTCGATCTCAAACGCGCCGTCGTCGCCGGTAATGGAATCGACAGCCTCGTACTGCCTCACATCGAGCTTGTAATGGCCTGTCACTCGGCGATAGTACTTGAGGCCTTCACCACGAGTGGGCTTGTCGCGCGACGCTGTCATCGGGATATTGCCGATCTCGAGCAGCTCGGGCGTGGTAAAAAAATTGAGATTGGTGGGGTAGTTGTAAAGCGAGTTTACGAGGCAGCCTTTATCGAATGTGACGACGCTGTAGCCGGCATTCTGCACGTCAATCGCACAGGCTAGTCCGGTGGGGCCGGCGCCCACCACGATGACGTCGAAAGAATCAGAATTTTCGCTCGGTGACGGCAATACCCAGTATAAGAACAGGCCGGTAATTCGCCGGGAACAAATCGAGACTAAATCCGTCTGATAATAGAGAGGTCGTCGGATGCCGCGGTCGGGTCAATCAATCGGTTCTTACGTCGTGGGCGCGCAGCTCGGCGCCGGCGGTATGGGTGTGGTGTACCGCGCTCGCGATTCGCGACTGGACCGCGACGTCGCGCTGAAGTTTCTGTCGGGAGCGAACGGCCGTACGGGCTCGCAGGTGGATGCATTTTTGCAAGAAGCGCGCGCCATTTCGCGGCTCAACCATCCCAACATCGCGACGATCTATTCGGTTGACGAATTTGAGGGTCAGCCCTTCTTGGCGTTCGAGTATCTGCCCGGTGGAACGCTGCGCTCAGAGCTCAAGAGTATCTATACCGATGGCGGCAGCCTGGCGGGCGACAAGGCGTTTCGCTGGGTTGTGCAAGTTGGGCGCGCGCTGGCGCACGCGCACAACCACGGCATCGTTCATCGCGACGTCAAGAGCGAGAACATTCTGCTGACCGAGGACGGCTCGCTGAAGCTAACCGACTTTGGAGTAGCGCTGATGGCGGGCAGCGGCTCGGGCGGGGCAGAGACGGCCGGGACGGCGGCGTATATGTCGCCCGAGCAGGACTTATTGTCGATGCAAGTTGATACAACTCTTTTATTATCAATATATAATGGATATGTTTCCTGCGGCTCACAGGATTTTGTCATCACTATGTCAACGAGTTGATGGCGTCTCAATGGCAGTGAATGGCTTTGGCTGAGCGTCGACGTCGGGTCATTTTAGGTTGATCAGATTGAGCAGCTCTTGACTAGCCGTGAAAACGCGACCGTAACAAGCTGTCGAACAGTACTTACCCCTGCCTCGCTTGAGGAGGCTTGGAATTATGCTTAAGGCCTTGCGACAGGTTGGGCAAGTCTTATTAATTCGAACTTTCTCTGCTTGAGCCCTGCTTGCGGTCCAGGAACAAGCTGTCGAACAATACTTACCCCCGCCGTACTTCAGCACGGATGGATATACATCGAAGTTTTTCCGACAGATTTTACACTTCGTAATCATTGTTCTAAATGATAATAAACTGGCAGGAAATTGCAAGTCATAAACTCCAGGGCTACAAAGACCTTTGGATGCTCGACGCTGTGCTCAATCCTACCGACGCCGCCAAGCCAAAGGCCGCCTAGTACAATGCTCCTCTACATCGCCGCCTAAAACCATCAACTATGATTAGGACCCTCTCGCCTTGCGCCGCAAGGTGGCGAGGTACAAGATCCGATCGGCGTCGGAGCGGAAAATAGTTTGGCGGTTGTTGCCGCGCTGGGTGATGTGATGCGGTACGCCGACCGCCAGCACCCGTGATTGGCGCGACATGGTTTCGAGTTACGAGACTATTTTATGAACATTGAGATCGCTGGAAGTTGTTGATTGTATAAAGGCTTAGTTTTACCCCTGTCCCCGATCCCCCCCTACTCCCCGCCGGTTTATCCCGGCGCTTTCGCGTTGTCCCCTTTTCTTCTTGTCCCCTTTTCTTCCCGGGATCTTGGATGAACGGCAGTCCGCCAGAAACGTTGCGGCAGGATTAAGACCAATGGTTTAGCTTAAACTCGATGCTACTGACAGCACTTTATCTAAGGAATTCCAATTCGGTGCCTGTCACTCAATACCTGAAGTCGAGCTAGGTGTCAATCGAGCGACCGTCCCATCCGGCTCAAGGTTCGGATCGCGACGAGATTCGCTGCAGCTCTTGAGCCGCAGCTTCACTTCCCAAATCGCGCGCTAGCTCAAAATATCTCCGCGCCATTGTGAGATTCGGAGAACCGTCAACGCCATCCTCGTACAGAATCGCGGCGTTGAAGGCTGCTCCAGATAAACCCTTCACGGCTGCATCCTCGAAGAGTGAGAGGGATTTTCGGAGGTCCACTGCAGTTCCGACGCCCTGTTCAAAGCAGCGGGCTAGTTGGAACATTGCCTCTTCGTCACCGAGCGCAGAATGCTTCCTGGCCCACTCGAAAATCACCTTCGGATCGTTCGAAAGCCGGTCGGCGTCGTACTGTGCCTCTGGATCTCCCAGGTCGGATGAGAGTTGGAAGTGGTACTGTGCCCTTTTTCGACTGACCGCAACACCACGGCCTAACTCGTAGGCTACGGCCGCACAGTACGCACCGGCTGAGTGGCCTGCATCCGCTGACCTTTCGTACCACCGAAGCGCTAGCCGAAGATCCTGTGCGACACCAAGGCCCTTTTCAAACCAGGTGGCGAGTTCGAACATCGATTCGTTATCTCCGCGTTCAGCCCTCTCAATCAAGGCAGGAGTTTTGGCTCGATAGGCGGATTGAGCTCTTGCTTCCCACTCAGAGGCAAGTGCCGCGCTCTTTTCCACACCGGAACCCGATTGATAGCGTTCCGCAACAGCAACCATACTTCCCGGATTGCCTCTTTCAGCCTCGCTAAGAAGCGGGCGTACTGATACTGTAGGATCATCCGAAAGGCGTTCGAGGGCCTCGATCGCATCCTTGTCACCCAGATCGGCAGCGAATGTGTACAGCGCCTTCGCCGCATCCAGATCCTGCTCTCCAGCAAGACCGCCCGCGAGGAAGATGGCCGCGCTTACCGTGCCATCGACGCTGCCAGCATCGGCTGATCTCTTGTACCATCGGAGAGCTTCATTGACGTCTGCTGCTACTCCCCGACCGCTGTCGTAGCGATCCGCCACCAACACCATGGACTCTACGTCCCCCTGCTCCGCCAGCGACTTGAGGGCTTGAAATTCTGAGTGGTCTTTGTCGTGACTCTTCAAGGCCGGCTCTCTTAGAAGGATAAAGTGCTTGTGTATGGCTACGCTTCAAGTGTAATCTGCTTCAACTACACGAACGCTATCGTCGAGTGGCTATTTGTCGTCTCTGTTTTGCTCTCTGTGGCGCCTCGTATTTGCCTCCTCGTGAACGTTACGACGTCTTTCAGATTTATTGGAATCGTGAGCACCGGCTGGCTCTCCACTCTCTTCTCGCCTTGCTTTTCGGGCATTTTGATTTGCCCGATCTTGTTTCGCGTCTGTCGTCTTTTTTTGCTTTTTTGCCGCTCGCTGGGCTGACTTGCTCGGCGACCCACTGGTTGTTTGCGTTCGTGATTTACGCTGAATTGGCGTCGTGACCAGTGGCCCGAGATTGCCGGCCGCGCCCACGGCGCCTGTGGCGCCGGCTATCGCGACCCCGCCACCTAGAACAAATCCTACTCCACTCGGCGATGTTACGACAGCTAAACCACCTCCTCCAATTGCGGCCTCGGTACTCACAGTTCCAACTAGAATTGTGCCCAGAGCTTGGCCTGCTCGGTTCGTTAGCGAATCAGTTTCTTTTGGGCGACCGACCGCACCGAATGTGATGCTAGCAGCCGCTCCGCGAGCGGTGCCTTCGGCAAAATCCGCTACCTCCACTGCTGTCTTTGACAGCACCTCTTCAAGCTGCTGTTGAATCGCTTCTTTGTCGAACTCACCGGTCGGATCTACTAACCTTAGCGGACTGTTCGAGACGTAGGAGTAACCGTTCCATGTCTGAGGAGACCCCGCTACCGCTCCAGCATTGTCTGGATCCGCGCTGGTGAACCGGCCCATCTTCGCCGAATAATAACGAGCCTTGAAATAATCCAACCCCGACTCGTCATCGCGCTCTTTGGCGGAACAACGGGATCGGACGCCTTGGTGGCACAACGATTCGGCTAAGCCAGGTGCAATCAGCGGGTTAGCTTCGGCGAAGCCCTGGTGCGAAGGTGTGCTGAAAGTCTTGAGGCCTAGAGGCGAGTTTTGGGCTACGCGCGTGTGCGCGGCGAGCGGCAGGCTGCAAATCGCGACTAGCGCCGCAGTCTGGACAAGCGTTCGTGTGCGGGACACCGGCACCGTCCCCTCGATTGTACGGCGCGGGTGTAGCGTGAGCGGCTAAAGGGAAGAAGGCTTGGGCAGCTTGGCCGGGTGCGTGGCGGCGTGGATCTGTTGCAATTGGCGGATCGAGACTTGCGTGTAGATCTGCGTCGTCTTCAAGTCCGCGTGGCCGAGCATCTGTTGGATGTAGCGGATGTCGGCGCCGCCTTCGAGCATCAGCGTCGCCATGGTGTGGCGAAACAGGTGGCACGCGCCGCGCTTGCCAATCTCGGCCGCGTCAACGTGGACTCGCACCAGGTCGGAGAGGTGATCGAGTGAGAACGCTTCGCCGGCGTTAGAGACGAACACGGTGGCGTCGTCCGGCTCGACGACGAGTTGCGGCCGGGCTTCTTCGGCGTACTTGTGGATCCAAGCCGCGGCGCGATCACCGATGGGAATGACGCGATCCTTGCCGCCTTTGCCTTGGCGGATGTTGACCGTGCCACGTTCGGCGTCGAGGTCGTAGAGCTTGAGTCTGGCCAGCTCCAGGCGGCGCATGCCGGTCGAGTAGAGCGTTTCGAGCAGGGCGCGATCGCGTAGGCCGAGCGGATCGCGGATGTCCGGCTGAGCGAGCACACGCTCAGCTTCGGCGGCGGTGAGGACACTCTTGGGCAGGCGATGGCCGAGCCGCGGGAGCTCCAACTCGCTGGCCGGGTTGTGCAGGATCAGCCGCTGACGCGCCATCCAGCGGAACCAGACGCGCAAGGGCACCAGTCGGGAGTGTTGGCTGCGGAAGCTGAGCGGTTGACCGTTCTTTTGGCGGTAGTGGAACAGATAGCGTTGATAGCGCTCGAGAACGGGCCGGGTAATTTCCAAGGGCTCGCGCAGGCCGCGCTCGTGGCACCAGTCGAGGAAGAAGCCCAGGTGCACGCGGCGGTTCTTCACCGTGTAGGCGGAGTAGTTTTGCACGCTGAGCGCTTCGAGATGCCGTTCCATCATGGCGGCCAGCGGCGAGATAGGCGCGGGGATTGGCTTCTTCTTGCGTTTGTTGGTCGAGCGCGGCATGGGCTTAGCCTGCGGTTGCGGCTACGACGGCTGGATTCTTTTCGGAGCCGGGAACAGTACTTTTTGGGGGCGATATGGGTAGACCCGTTGGAAGGCCTGTCGCTATTGGTGTTGAGGGCTTTGAAGCGGCCCTGCGCTCCCCCCAAACTTGGGGCGGACTTGACCCGTCCTTTTGGCCCTCAAGCCCAGACTTGTTTTCGTCGTAACCGAGCTTTTTGACACGCAGCTTTTCCACATCGAGCAGTCCCGGCAGGAAGGGTTGCGCCGGGTCGGCCGGCCTCTCGAACGCCAGCTCGTAGACCAAGCTCTGACCGCGTCCGCCGCGGTGCACGATCAAGTATTCGAGCTCTTCGAGCTTGTGCAGGTGGCGCTTGAGCTGCGAGTCGCTCCACTCGGTGTAGGCGCGCACGTCACGGCGGCTAAAGCGGTAATCGCTACGCTCCATCGCTGAGCGCTTCAAGGCTTGGGCAACCATCTCGTCAACCAGCAACAGCAAGCGGCGCGTCTGCGGCGGCAGCTCGTCGAGCGAACGCCCCAACACCTCGGCTGTCAGACGGTTTGCGGTTGCGATGTCGTCGAGCGTCACCTCGATGTATTCGATCGTGCGGCCTTGCCACTTGGTCGACTGCAAAGGCCTTTGAAACTGGTGCAGCAAGGCGATGACGCGGATCAGCGTAAGGTACTTGACGTGATCGCGGCGCGTGCGGGTGCGGCTGTCGATAAAGGTCAGCTTGTGCGCGTAGGGGTTAGCGACGAAGAGCGGCCGCAGCAGCCGTTGCGCGTTGCGGTGCAGATCAAGAAGCTCTTCGCGCCGCTTCTTGCCGAGCAGTCCTTCGAGCGTTTGCTGCTCACGCTGGAGCTGATGGATCGCTTGCGTCTGCGCACGGTCTTCGTCCACCGTCAGCACGAGGCAACGGTTGAGCAACTCTTCGTCGAGATGGATCGCCGTCGTGGTGAGGAAGATCATCACGGGGCCTTCGACGCGGTACTGGTGCGTGACGAGCTTGCCCGTGGCCGGATCCTTACCGGTCGAAGCGATCGAGAGCTCGCCCTCGCTCTGCAACAGCTTCAAGGCGTAAGCGGCGCGGCTCGCGCCTTCCTCTTCCACCACGGCCAGGATCTTGTGCTTGAGGTCAGCTTCGCCCATGTAAAAGAGCGATTGTCCGGTCATCGCCGAGTACTGCACTCGGTCTTCTTCGGGCACGAAAGCCAGCACGGCGTCCATCAGCGAGCTCTTGCCGGCGGCCGAGGAAGACTGCACGACGATCGCCAGCGGCGTATCGAGCCGGCGCGAAACGGCGGCCAAATAGCCAACGAGCTTGTTGGTTTCTTCGCCCACCACGCCGCAGGTCAAAAAGTCCTCAAGAATGCGATCGAGCAAGCGCCGGTCGTTGAGCAGCTCGAGTGCGGCGGCGCGTTGCTCCTCGCTCAGCGTGACCCTCTCGGGTTCAGCGTCGAGCGCTTTACGAATCTGTTCGTCTTGCAGCTCTTCGAGCTTGAGCAGCACGCGGCCGAGATCGCGTTTGACGACGTCGGGCTTGACGCGTAGCTCCTCGGCGGCTTGCTTGACGAACTGCCCGCGTTGCCGCGCCGAGTACAGATCAATCGTGTCGACGTGAAACTGCTCGTCGGTCGAGACCAGCACGTTGACCCGCAACAACTCATGGCTCATGTTCTTCTGAAGCCCGCGGATGCGATAGCGCCGCTCGCCTTGCTGGATCAGGATCTCGTCGCCGTGGACTTCCACCGGCACGTCGATGACGGCGGTCGTCGGAACGGCTAAAGAGATCGGGTTGTCCTTTTCTTCTTTAGCCGCTTCTTGCGGTTCCGCGGAAGTCGCCGTTTCGCCCTTACCAAGCCATTGGGCTTGATTGAGTAGCCGCCCCAGGCTCTCCCGCGCCGGCGGATTCGCTCGGGCATAGGCGTTCGCGTCCATGTCCTTGGGGAACGGCACACGAAAACACTCCAACCCCAACCCCAGCAGCTCCTCGGCTAGCTCGCCGGCGGCCTTCTCGCCCGCCGCATCGCGGTCGTACGCCAGAAAGATCTTCTTGACGCCGTACTTGCTCAACGCCTCGCGATGGTCGTCAGTAAAACCGTTCACCCCATAGCTCGCCGTCACGTGGCGATAGTCGGCGCACCAAAACGTCAGTGCATCGATCAACGACTCGCACAAGATGATCTCGTTCGAGACTTCCAGTGCCTCTTCGTTCCAGACGCCCCGGTGCAGACCCGGCAAGTAGAGATGCAACGGCGTTCCGGCGCGTAAGCCCGACGAGATCTTGCGCCCGTAGATTTCCCGCACCGCGCCTTGTCGATCGAACACCGGCATCACGATCGAGCCGTTGAAGTGCTCGTGCCCCGAGCCGCGCAGCACGCCCAAACGTTGCAAGCGTCCGCGAATCTCCGCGCCCGCCTTGCGGTTCTTCTCCGGCAGCCGATACCCCAACGTGCGATTCGCAAAACCCAGCCGGAACCGCTTGATCATCTCCGGATGGTCAAGCCCGCGCGCGGCCAGGTACTTGAGCGCTTCGGGCGAGGCGAGCAACGTCTCGTGGTAGTAGTCCAGCGTCTGCAGCAAGACCTCGTTGTCCTCGGCCGTCGCCGCGATCGGCGTCTCGAGCTTCACATCTTCAGCCGTCGCCTTACGCACCACGCGCTCAAGCGGAGCGGCTAAAGAAGGATGGTCCGCTCTCAACAACTCCACCGCATGCCGGAAGCTCACGCCCCTGGTCCGGATCACCCAATCGATCACCGACCCGCCCACGCCGCAAGCCCCCAGACAATGCCACAAATTCTTCTTCGGACTCACCACCAACGACGGCTCGCGATCATCGTGAAACGGACACAGCCCCAGTAGATCCGCCCCGTGACGCTTCAGCACGATCCCCTGCGCCGCGACCAGCCTCTCCAGCGGCACCTCCCGCTTCAACCGCTCGATCTCGTGCTCGGGGATGCGCGCCATCAGTGAACCTCGGATGGAACGATGTCCGCGAAGCGGCGCTCAGATGGGAAAGCTGTCAAGAGACACATGTGTTATATTTGTACTAACACATGGTATCTCAAGCAGTCAACATATCGGTTCCCTGCCTCTACCTTGGGGGAGTGAGGAAAACGAAGGCGACGACCGACTTCCCGCAGCGCTTGGCGGCGCTCCGCAAGGAGCGGAGTCTCACGCAGCAGTCCCTAGCCGGCCGCATCGGCGTCCATGTGGTGCAACTGAGGCGCTACGAAAGCGGCGCTTCTCAGCCTACGCTGGATGTGATCCGCCAGTTGGCTCTGGCTCTCAGCATCAGTGCAGATCTGTTGCTTTTCGGCAAGGACGAGCGCGGCCCCGACGACGACCTCAAACTCCAGTTCGAAGCCGTCTCCCACTTCGACCCCGACGACAAAAACGTCATCCGCTCCCTGCTCGAAAGCATGATCCTCAGGCACGAAGCCAAACGCTGGTCCGGCGGCGGCTGAGTGCGATAGCGCGCTCGGTACCGATTGCGTTTTGCGTGATTTGATGCCGTACACTCGCCGCTACTACCCGCGAACTCAGGTGCCTGTCACCCGAACTCCCGAACTCCAAACGGACGGATTGGGCAGGGCAATCGTCGTGGATCGAAACCTAAAACTCAGCCGTGGGAGAGCGCCGTGTTCGCCCGCGAACAATCGACGTACGCGCCAGCGCGGGAGCTGTCAACCGTGCGCTACGCCGCGTCGAAGCGACGCGCGGTGGACAGAACCCGCCCCGCCGCGAAAAACATACCTAGCAAGCGGGCGAACCCAGCTTGCGGCCATCCGAAAATGCCCGCCGCCATTTTTTTCCTTGACAAATACCTATCATGGATGTCCCCTTCAGTTTCCTTCAGTTTCTGTCCCTTCAGTTTTCCTTAGGATGTCTTCGATCGAGTCGAAATCACCGTGCCATTTTGGAATGTTTACCACTGCGCCCGTGGACTGGTGAATTCGTAAGTCTTGGGCACGTCCGACTGAGATCACGTCACTGTACCTCAGGATACGCGTCTGGAAAGCCCAGTTGCGGGCGGCCAAACCATGATCGTAAAACCGGACTCGACGTATCCATCCATCAGCGATAACGAAAGGCAGCACCAGGGCGCAGAAAACGAAAGCCACCCAAGCAATCCAATCGAGATCCGCCCATCTTCGGATCAGGATGGCGGTCGATACGGCGACCACAGGAAGGACGATTGCCGTGAAGAGTATCCTCAACCACCAAGGCAGCCGAGCCTCGTAAACAAACGCACCAAGCTCCGACTCTTGGGGTTGCTGGACAGCCACTGGCTTCGCAGCTCCGCTCGAGGGCACCTACTGATCCTCCTCTTTCTTTCGCAGCCTTTCGGCTTCTGAGTTGACGAACTGTTTTACCGGCTGCGAGACAACCTGCTTTGTTGCCGACTCGACACCACTGACGATAACGGCGCTCTGGCGAGCCGCTTCTTTTCCAGCCGCCGGTGCCAAACTCGGAAAGACGTTCGCTGTAGCCTCAGCGGCCACTTCACCGGCTTGCGTCGCAGCGCCCTTCGCGGCGGCGGCAGTGGGGAGACTGCCAAAGCTCTTGACTACAACCCCTGGAATCAGTACGCCAGCTGCGCCACTGATCGTATCAGCTTTGACGTCGCCCGCGCTAAAAGGAGCGGTGGTCGAGTCCGAGTCGATGCCCCTTTCAATGACTCCACCTGCAACCCCAGCGGCACCCCCGACGCCAACTGCGGCCAGACTCAACCCTCCGGTGAAGCCAACTGCGGCACCGAAGACGCCGGTCCCGACTCCCTTGGCCAGAATCTTGTTGCCGTCGAGTTGTATTCTCCCACCCTTCGAGAACTGTTCTTTTGCTTGTCGGAACGTTTCTGCGCCTGCCCCGATGACGAAGCCGATCCCAAATCCTGCCGCCCCAGTTGCGCAGTTTGGGCACCTGCCGTCAGGGTCGGTCAGAACGAGCGGTCGATTGTTGACGTACGCGTACCCGTTCCACGACTGCGGTGTATCGAGGGTCGCTCCAACATTGTTAGGATCGACACTCGTAAACCGTCCCAACTTCGGCGAGTAGTACCGCGCCAGGAAGTAGTCGAGGCCCGACTCGTCATCGCGTTCCTTGGCGGTGAACTGCTGGGTAAACGCCGAGCCGGCGTTGTAGCCCGCGAGGCCTTGGCGATTGAACGTGGCATCGGCGAGGATGTGTTCGCCGAAGGGTAGGAAGTCGCGGCGCGAGATGACGTTCGGAGGATTAGTGTCATCGGTCACGAGCCGAGTCGAGCCGAGGTGATCGAGCGTGCGGAAGAACAGCCCGGAGCTGGTCGGCGCGGTCGTCGAGTACTCGGCCGCGAGTTTGCCGAACGCGTCGTACACGAAGGTCGTCGTCTCCGATGATGTGAGCTTCTCCACGCGGTTGCCCGCTCCGTCGTATCGGTATTCGGCGATGGCGTTCCCGGACCCGCAAGTCACGTGCCCCGTGCAATAGAAACGCTGCTTGTTGTTGGCGTCGTAGGCCATCGAGCCGACAATCGGGTGGCGTACGAGGTTGCCGGCCTCGTCGTAGGGATCGTCGGTCGTCACCATGGGGTCTGGGTCGAGATCGGCACCGGTAGGCAATTTTATGATGCGGTTTGTAGCCGCGTCGAATTGCGTGACCGCCGTGGGCGTCGGGGACCCCATGGTGATGCCCGAGCCAGTCGCGGCTCGGTTTCCGAAAGCGTCATAGCTGTACGTGCGCTGCCAGAAGTTGTTGTTTTCGCCGACGGTCTCGATGCGATTGACGGCGTCGTAGGTGTACTTCTGGGTGAAGGTCGGGTTTCCCGAAGCGGTGATCACTTGTTGCAGAATATTACCGTTGTTGTCGTTGCTGGTAACAACGCAGTTGCCGCTGTCGGTCGCCCCGTATTTGAAGGTGAGCGTGAGTAGTGTACTCGCGGTCATCGTGCAGGGCTGCAACCGGTTGTTGTAGGTCGTTGTCTCGGTAAGTCCGTTGCCAAGCGTGAATTGATCAGGCGCTCCGTGGGGTTTGTAGGTGATGTCTTGGGCGAAGTCGATTTGGCCGACGGTGTTGCGCCCAGCCTTGGTGGGACGCCCGGCGGTGTCGTACTTGAACGCCACTTTGAGGCCGTCGGGGTAAGTCTGGGTTTCGAGTGTGCTGTCAAGGTTGTAGGTGTAGATGAACGGATAGGTTGTCCCAGCGGTGATCTGGCTGCTCTGCGTGGCCCTGCCTACCGCGTCGTAGGAAGGGAAGCTCGTCGTAGAAACGCTGTTGACAACGGAATCCAACCGGCCTTTGTTGAAGCACGGCGCGGAACCGCTGCCCCGCAAAAATCGGGTCGCGGTAGGGATGCCGGTCACCCGACGCCCCGCGCACAGATCCGTGCGTGAGCTTCAACTCATACGGCTTCCATGAGGAGGTTCGCTTTGTCAAGGGCAAAAGAGTCTCAATAAGCTTCAGGTTCTTGGAAAATAGTCCGACCGGGCTTCCATCCGCACTCTCAGTGGCATCGGTTCTTCGATGCGGTGCTCTATGAAGTTCGGTTCTGGACGCTGCTGCCCGCTCCATCGACGGCCTCGAGGGCCGGCCGTATGCCCGCAGTCACCGTGAACTCGTTGTCAGACATTTCCTGCCGCTGTTGCTCGTCTCGTCTCCGTTGCCTTCAATCCATCACGCTCGAATCAAGTCGCGCAGTCGAGCTAAGCTGCTTGTGGCACGGCTTCGGGAACATCGTCAACGCCGTAGAACGGGTCGAAGTCCACGTCGCGTTGCCACAACACGTGCAGCAGCACCGCCAGCTTGCGCGCCACCAGCGCCTTGCGCTTGGCGCTCTTGGTCCCACCACGAGCCGCTAACCCTAAACCCCAACGTCGCAGCGCCGAATCCTTTCCACGATGACCCAAGATGTGCTGGGCGCATTGCACCAGTAGTCGCCGCATCATCGGATCCCCCGTCTTGGTGATGCCCAGCTCGGGTGAACGCTCCCCCGAAATGTTGGATCAGCAGCAGCACGGGATGCAGCACCTCTCGCAACTCTTCCGGCAGCAGCGGACCCGCTTTCTTGGCAAACGCGGGGGAAGTCAAAGCCGACAGCCGCCGCCCGAAACTCTTCAGCGTGCCGCGTATGTTGTTGATCAGCTTCGTGCGTACTTCCAGCAGCGCCTCGCGGGCCTTCAATACCGCGCGATCGTTCTGGGTTTCCAACGAGCACGGCTCGACCGCATTCAACATCTCAGGCATCCGCAGTCCCAACTCCGCCAATCGCTCGGAGTCTTTGCGCTCGTCCTTCGACAGCGATTGTGTGATCAGCGCCAGACGGCGCGTGTCGGCCATCAACGGCTCGTGTCCCAAGCGCTCGAGCAAGCGGTAGGTCCAGTTGGCGTGAGTGCCGGCTTCAAACACCACTCGCATCTGGACCCAGGCTTGGAAATAACTCTCGAACCCGGCCAAGCTAGTCGGAATCTTTTTGCGCTCCACGATCTCGCCGTCGAGGTCCATCACCGTCACAACACTGTGCTTGTCGCCCAAGTCGAGCCCGGCTACGGCATTCATACCGCGCTCGATCATCTCTTGTTTCGATCTCACTACCAGGGTCTTGCTCTGTTTCTTCATGGCTCGTCTCTCCTTTTCTCCTTAGAAAAATCCAGGATCGCCGCCCCGCGGCGACGCCCTTTGCGGGGAGCTTAACTCACTCCCCTGACGGGCCTCCTCATTTCATCTCCTGCCTCGGATAATGACGTCCGTAGCGGCTTCTGAGAAGCCTCCACGCCGTACGCCGATGGCCCCGGGGTCACGGCTTGTCCGCCACTGTGTGCGGACCGTGCGCGGCTCATCGTCGTTCTCCTTGGCCCGAGTCCTTTCCTCCAAAACCTCCGCCGACGGTTCCCCGCCCTTGTTCGGTTCCTTCGTAGGTACTACGGCTCGGTCCGACTCCTCCACAACGTACACGCGGGTCGTGCGGCCTTGGCCTTCACCCGCCGGCCTGCCGTTGCCGACAGAGCGTTGTCGAGGTCTCCCGGTTCTCGCGCGGGGAGTTTCCTGGCGTGCTAAGTTTCCAACGACCGCGCCGCAGCCGACCGCCGCTCGCGATGGCGCGACAGCCGCTGTTGCCTTCCCGTACAACGCACTACGTCGGCCTCCGAAATGAGTTTATTCACGGCTCAATAGCCCGCCCGCCAGTACCTCTGTCAACGCTTCGGCCGCGAGGTCGCCCCCGCCGCCGCATGACTCGAGGTCAGCGTGGTTCGCTACTCCTTCACTGTAGGGCTCTTTCATCCCCTACTCCCCGCCGGTTTATCCCGGCGCTTTCGCGTTGTCCCCATTTCTTCGTGTCCCCATTTCTTCGTATTCGTTGTCTGATGTCGTGGGGCATTCCGGCGATAACGAGACACTCATCGCGGGGCATAACGTTGTGAGTTTACTGCTACATTCAAATCGCCGTAAACCGATGTTATATAAAGGTTTGCTGGAGTGCACCCCAAAACTGAGACAGATGAAAGTGGGACAATTTTCAGTGAATGGAAAAGGAGTCCCCGATGAGAGAGAGAAAAGATAGGGTTGCGAGGAAGCAGCGCTCGTATGAAGTTGAGTTCAAGGAATTGGCGGTAAGCCGCATGCTTCGCGGTGAGAACGTCGTCAAATTGAGCGGTGAGTTGGACGTGCGGCGCAGCGTGTTGTATCGCTGGCGCGACACCTACCGCGCCGAGGGACGCAGCGGTCTTGAGCGGCGTCAAGGGCGGCCGCGTCCCGGACAAGAGGTTGTGCAATTGGATAGCGATCCGAGCGCCGATCGCATTGCCGAACTCGAACGCCTAGTCGGTCAACAAGCGGCGGAATTGGATTTTTTCGAACGAGCCTTCAACGCCTTAAAACCGGCGATGCCGAACCAAGTCGCTCGCAACGCGAGCGGCTCTACAGCGTCATCGACGAAATTCGCGTTGAAGGCCGACTCAGCGTCGAGCGCGCCTGTGCACTCGGAGAAGTCAGCCGAGCCGGATATTACCGGCAATTAGAGCGAGACAAGCCTGTCGAATCCAACCTGGAAGTGCGTGACCGTATGCAACGCATTACGCTCGCAAATCGCCGCTACGGCTATCGTCGAGTGACCGCCGAACTGCGTAGGCAGGGCTTTACGGTGAACCACAAGAAGGTCTTGCGGCTGATGCGCAACGACAATCTGCTGGCGATACGCAAGCGCCGCTACGTATTGACGACGGACTCGGATCAGCACCGCGCGATCTACCCAAACTGGGCCAAAAACCTGCAGATCGACGGTCTCGATCAGCTCTGGCAGGCCGCCATCAGCTACGTGCGCATGCGCCGTTCG
This sequence comes from Bryobacterales bacterium, assembly GCA_965247305.1. GTDB lineage: Bacteria > Acidobacteriota > Terriglobia > Bryobacterales > UBA6623 > CATQHP01. The sequence goes on from OZ252030.1 coordinate 3,651,651, forward strand.
TTCGTCTACTTGGCGGTCGTGATGGACTCGTATTCCCGGCGCGTGGTGGGCTGGGAATTGGGGCCTTCCCTCGAGGCCATATTGGCAGTGAACGCGCTGCGCAAAGCGATCGAGTTTCGCTGTCCGAAGCCGGGGCTGGTGCATCATTCCGATCAAGGCACGCAATATACCTCGCGGGCTTATGTCAGTCTGCTGGAAGAAAACGGCGCGTTGATCTCGATGAGCCGGCGAGGAAACCCGTACGACAAGGCGCGCATGGAAAGTTTTATGAAGACGCTCAAAAGCGAGGAGGTGAACCTACAGACGTATCAATCGATGGACGAGGCGAGAGCTTCGATCGAGGAGTTTATCGACGCGGTGTACAACCAAAAGCGGCTGCATTCGGCGTTGGGGTATCGGCCTCCGCAGGAGTTCGAGCAGTTGTTGCCAGCGAGCGAAGAGCTCAGAAACCCGCAGTTTGAGTTTTCTGAGGCATGAGGAAATCTATCGAGACAGTGGTCGTGCTCGGAGCGGGAGAATGTCCCGCCCCGAGCGCTCATCGTCTCGCTGAGTTTCCAGCCGGGTATTGCTTGGCGGGTTGCTCTCCAGCATTGCCCGCCTCCGCTTTCCCGGCCGTTTTCAAGTGTGCGGCACGTTCGCCGAAAAGGCTATACTTTTTCAGCGAACGGCAACTGTCCCATTTTTAAGCTGTCTCAGCTTAGGGGTGCATGCCATGCTTAGTTTTACCCCTGTCCCCGATCTCCCTGCTAAGGTTTCAGGCTTCGAGAATGCGGATATCAGGGTTCTTGCTCTGAAGTATTTCGCAAACTCGATCTTGGTCAACTCGCAATCTGTACAAGCGCACCGCACTCCCGTCTCTGAAGTCTAGGTTCACGCCCCCATCTTTTCTAATAGCAGCCGAGACCTCACCATACTCGAACTCACGACGTTGGCCAAGCCATGACCGGTGCGATATTCGATCGTCGTAGAACCTAGTTCTAGTGAAAATGGCTTCCGCAAGCGCGTAGATGCATCCTGCTGCCGTGAATAAGAGTATTGCTTTCGCGGGGATTGAGGTGACGCCCCATCCAGCCACAACTACGTAAACGCACACGACGAATCCGGCTAGCAATAGAATCGAGATCAAGGCTGTTAGTATCCGCGATTCCCGGCACTCGTAAACAGGCTCATCAGATGATGCGTCAATTGTCACCCGGGTCTCACTGTTCATCTTCCTGTTCCCGTAACTCCCGCACTGCGTCCCCGACAACTGTCCTGACAGGCTGTGCAATGACTCTCTTTGTGACGAATTCAACCCCAGCCTTCGCAGTGGTTTGTCCAGCCTGCGCCGCCGCCCCTGGGGCCGCCGAAGGCAAGACTGATGAAGTAATAGCCCCCACAGTTGTGGCTTTTGTGGCCGCTCCTTCGAAAATCTCTTGAACAATTGGCAGATCCTTTGCTTTCTTCGCAATGGCAGCGGGGATGAGGGGAGTTGCGAGCCCACTTACAAAGTCTGCCGTACTGTCTCCGAGTGATAGTGCTGGAGTAGCGCTGTCACCATCTATTGCCCGTTCGGCAATCCCTCCTCCGACACTAGCAGTGGCGACGACACCCGCCTGAACGCCAAGACTTATGCCTCCTGTGAGTCCAGCCGCGCCACCGACTGCAGCGCCTTTGACAAAACTCGCGAGAATCTTGTCCCCATCGAGTTCGAGACGTTGCCCACTGCTCAGCTTCTCGGTCGCCTGTACCGCGAATTCTAATCCTCCACCTATTAATCCGCCGGCTATCGCCCCAACTCCGCCAGCCACGAGGTTGAGAACGCGCCCGTCAGGGTCGGTGGCGACCAACGGTCGATTTGAAACGTACGTGTACCCGTTCCAGAGCTGCGGATTGCCAGTTTGTGCGCCAGCATTCCCTGGATCCACGCTCGTAAACCGCCCGAGGCCCGCCGAGTAGTAGCGCGCGAGGAAGTAGTCGAGCCCCGACTCGTCATCGCGTTCTTTGGCGGTGAACTGCTGTCTGAAGGCCGAGCCGGCGTTGTAGCCCGCTAGGGCTTGGCGGTTGAATGTAGCGTCCGCGGGGATGTGCTCGCCGAAGGGCAGGAAATCGCGGCGCGACACCACGCTCGGCGGATCGGCGGCGTCCGTTACCAAGCGGGTCGAGCCGAGGTGATCAAGCGTGCGAAAGAACAGCCCAGAGTTGGTCGGCGGGGTCGTCGAATACTCGGCGGCGAGTTTGCCAAACGCGTCGTAGACGAAGGTCGTCGTCTCAGCAGAAGTGACCTTCTCCACGCGGTTGCCCGCTCCGTCGTATCGGTATTCAGCGATGGCGTTCCCGGACGTGCAGGTCACGTGCCCCGTGCAATAGAAACGCTGCTTGTTGTTGGCGTCGTAGGCCATCGACCCGACAATCGGGTGGCGCACCAGATTGCCCGCCTCGTCGTAGGGATCGTCGGTCGTTATGGCGGGGTCTGGGTCGAGATCGACGCCGGTTGGCAGTTTCGTAATGCGGTTTGTAGCCGCATCGAACTGCGTCACGGCCGTGGGCGTCGGAGAACCCATCGTGATGCCCGAACCAGTTGCAGCTCTGTTTCCGAAAGCGTCATAGCTGTACGTGCGCTGCCAGAAGTCGTTGTTCTCACCGACGGTCTTAATGCGATTGACGGCGTCATAGGTGTACTTCTGAGTAAAGGTCGGGTTCCCCGAAGCGCTGATCACTTGTTGCAGAATATTACCGTTGTTGTCATCGCTCTCGACATCGCAGTTGCCGCTGTCGGTTGCCCCGTATTTGAAGGTGAGCGTGAGTAGTGTACTCGCGGTCATTGTGCACGGCTGCAAGCGGTTGTTATAGGTCGTTGTCTCTGTAAGTCCGTTGCCAAGCGTGAATTGATCAGGCACTCCGTGGGGTGCGTACAGGACGTTTTGGGCGAAGTCGATTTGGCCGACGGTGTTGCGCCCAGCCTTGGTGGGACGCCCGGCGGTGTCGTACTTGTACGCCACTTTGAGGCCGTCGGGGTAAGTCTGGGTTTCGAGTGTGCTGTCAAGGTTGTAGGTGTAGATGAACGGATAGGTTGTCCCAGCGGTGATTTGACTGCTCTGTGTAGCCCTGCCTAGAGCGTCGTAACAGGGGACGCTCATCGTGGAAACGCTATTGACGACCGTATCCAACCGGCCTTTGTTGAAGCACGGCGAGGACCCACTGGGGTGGTAGTTGTAACTGAGGGTGGGAGTGCCGTCGCTGTAGGTCGTGATCGTGGGGCGATTGAGCGCGTCGTAGTCGCCCCATGTGGCGGTAACTCCGCGGGCGTCGGCCTTGGTCTTGAGGTTGCCGTTGTTGTCGTAGGTGAAGCGGTCGACGCCGCTCGTGGGCGCAGTCACGGAGCAGGTAGCTAAGTCCGTCCGGCTCTCCGGGTTGGAGGCGCAGACAAGACGGCTGAGTCGGTCGTAGGCGAACGTCCGGGTTTGTACAGGGTCAGGAATGGTCGGGTTCCCACGCTGCGTGACGGTGACCAAGTTGTCGAGTAAGTCGTACTGGTAGTCGGTGGTGTAGTTGAGCGTGTCAGGGTCCTCGATGACCTGAGACAAGCGGCCCAGAGCGTCGGTGGTCGTCTTTCGCTTCTTACCCGCTTCGTCGGTGACGGTAGTAACATTGCCGGCGTATTCGGTCGCCACGACCGAGTCGTCGGGGTGTTTGATTTCGGTGATCCGTCCAAGAGCGTCGTAGGTATTTGTCGTTACGTCGGTGGAACAGGCGTTACGACCTGGATTGGAGGTCGTCTTGGTTCGGCCGCGAGCGTCGTAGGTAGTGCATGTTTCGTCGGTACCCAGCCCTTCCCCGTCGGGGACGGTGAGGCTCGTTCGCTTGGCTCTTCCCACGCCGTCGAAGAAAGTTTCCGTAATGAGATTGCCGTCACCCGCTGCGAATTGATCTCGTTTCGTCATCACCGATAGGCTGCCAACCGTGTCGGTATACTCGAAGGCAGTCTTGGCCGAAAATCCACCAAAATCCTGAGTCATCAATACCGGTCGGTCGAGTTCGTCGAGGCCGGATTCAAAGTTGAATGTTGTCAAGACGTCGTTTGGATCGGTCACGTCCGTGGCAGCGCCAAGTCCGCAGTCATATTTGATCTGAGTGACGTGGCCTAGCGGGTTGGTGATGGCAGTCGGAAACGCGAGCTTTGGTCCGCTCGTGGCACAGCCTGTCTCTGACGTGAATACGTCCGCGTAGTTAGCGGTGTAGGCATTGAGCTTCGCGTCCTTGAACTCGACGATGTTGCCGGCAGCGTCGTATTTCCTGGTTACCGATACGGAATTTGTGGCATCCTTGAACCCCTTGATTTCAGTTACATTGCCGCGTGTGTTGAACGAGGAGTCAAACAAGAAGTTCGTCGGCGAGCTAGCTGGATTTACAGCGATACAGCGGAAATCGACCTCGTTTCCGGTTGGGGCTGAAGTACTAGCACAGTGCCCCGTTATCCCAGAGGAGCCCGTTGGCACGGCGTTTGGAGTTGACTCGTCATACAAAAACTCAAATTGCGAGGCCGAGTTCGATGTGGTGCAGGCGTCACCCTCGTCTGCAAATCCGCAGGTCTGCTGCTTGGAGACGAGCCTGCGCAGGCGGATTTGAGCGTAATTCGGCTGACCTGGGAGGGGATCAACATAGGACGCATCACTATTGAGGTAGGTCGTCTGCGCCATCCTCGCCGGTGTATTGTCGAAGTTGTATGAGTAGGCCTTCGTTTGATTGTTGAAGACGTCGTACTCAAACGTACTCTTCGCCGGAAACGTCGAAGCGCCGTCGTGGAGAGTCGATATATTCTCCGCCAGTCTCGGGTTGTTCGACGGTTGGTTGTCGGCGGTGAAGTTTGCGCAATACGCTGCCGGTACCGATGCGCACCAGCCGAGCGTCTGGTCGTTCATCTGACTCCAGGTGTTGTCAGTACTTTGAATGAGGCCATCTGACGTATCGATTACCTCAGAATGAAGTTTACGGCCCTTCTTCCACGCTGCATAGTGCAGCGGATTGGCCGGATCGGATCCGAGCGCTCGAACCTGACCCTTGAATCTGTGAGTTTCCGAGGAAAGTAAGGCACTGGAACTTCGGTGCTCTACGAGCACTTCCGTGTTGCCGATTTCAGGCCCAGAAGGTACTACGGAATTGAAGTACCGAGTGAACTGCTTGCAGGCACCATTGGTCTCGCCGCTCGGACACACCCGTCGCTCGAACACGCGGCGATAGATCGATATTGGAGCGACACTCGTTCCGGTGATCTTATTGAAGCCGCCTCGGCAGGGGTTATTCGAAAGCGGATCGTTGGAGACACCCAACTGTGAGTTAAAGCAGGAAGGCGGAGCTGCCGGCGTCGGTTCAACGTATCCATTGATCCAGTCGTACTCAAATGCCCCACCGGTTGGCAGTTCAATGCGTGCTAGCTCTCCGTAGCTGTTGAACTGGAATCGATATTTGCGCCCATCCGGAAGTTCTACCCAGGCCGGCTTTCGTGGATTGTGCGTGCCGGATTGCAAGTTGCCGACATCGAGTTCAGGAAACAGTTGGGCCAAGGTAGCAACAGACTCTCCTGGGCGCAGTGCAGGAATGGCCGTCGGAATACCCGCGCCGGTGAAGTCAAGGTCCTCGTAGCAAAGATCGATCTGATGGCGAACGCCGTTCGTCCCGTCGTATTCGAGCCTAGTGATTGTGTTTGAACATTCGCTGTGGCTGAGGCCTCGCTGAATATCTATGGCTCGTCCCAGGGGGTCGGTCACTTTCTGAACAAGCGGCCCGACAACAGGATTGGAGCCGCCATATCCGAAATCGATTTTGTTGCCGTTGCGATCCCGAATCCAAACTACAGCCCCTGACTGGAATCTGTAGGTTGTGCCATCCGGAAACAGCAGGTTTCCCGATTTGTTGAACAGCAGGTCGGTGTCTGTGTTCTCTTCGACGCTGTCGATGACATCGGCGTCAGCGATAAACGTCAGTGCGGAGCCGTCGTGGGATACAAACTTTCTGCCTCGATTGAATCCCGTTGGGGCGGGAGTTACTAAGCAAGGTCCTGAAAGCGTGTGGGGCGCTCCCATCGTGGCCGAATCAACGAGTTCTATCTCGGATCCATCGCCATTGATGAACGTAAGTCGAGTGACGGAAAAATGGGGGAGAAGCTTATTAGGGTTGGGACCGCCTGCGGGACAAATGGCGTAGTCCCTAGCGCGCCGCGAGTACATGAACCCAGGAATAGAGATCTCATTGGCGCCGATGTTTGGTGGCTCGGTCGGCCCCCAAAATGTCGGAAGGATCAGGACGGAGGTCACGACACCGCCCTCGCAGGCCACAGTGGTCGCACAGTTTGAGGTGACTTCGACTTTCCACGGCTGCTCGAAACGCAGTTGAATCGTGTGAGAGAGATCACCGCGTCCACCAACGTCCAATAGAGGGAGCGCGGCATTGAGCTTCCCATTGAACAGATTGACCGACTCGAAGCCGCTCAATAAGAACGAACCGGCTGGAGTCCCCGGTTCAAGCGCCTTAGGGGTGAAGCCGTCCAGAGGATTAGCCAGCCGTTCGTCGCCACTTAAGCCCACCGGGGCAAGCAGAAAGACTAGTGCCAACAAGAGCCGTTGAACGCCGAGTTGTCGAATGCCTTTGAGTCGCATTTTGCGGAATTTGTCCTCAGAAGAATGTGAGCGTGTCAGTTGGTGGGCGCGTCCTTCGAGCCGGGCGGGCGCTTGGCTGTCGCGCTCACCGTCAAGGTGAAGATCCATTCTGGGTGGGTGGCTTCTGTAACCTGATAGGTCCCAGGAAAAAGATTGAAGTCCGATTTCCAGCTTCGGTCTTGGCGCGGAGACTTCTTGCGCTCAAGCCGTTCGTTTCCGTTGTTCTCTGACGCCTCTCGATCAACGATGAGCTCGATTTCCTCGAGGCCTGTCCTATTTGTGATTTCGAAGCGCGTTTTGCCGGGCGGGATCGTCACCTGGTTTGGCTCAAAGCCGTGCCACCGGAGGATCGGAGCCACGATGTTGATAAGTCTGTCTTCAGGGTTGGGCGTTTGGGCGAGGCCACCGGCGGTGAGGGCCAGTAGCAACACGACCAACTGAGATATGGGCCGACGTGGGTGAGCGCGACTGATTAGCCACGCGTTGAAAGTTTGATTGGCTGAGTTCGGAGTTGGCATCGAGATAGACAGATTCCTTACTGAGTAGGCGCTATAGCCAGATTCGGCACTGCCGGGTCGTCGACGGTGCCGGGTGACAAATTTCGTTGTCATGGTCCGCTGATATCCCAAGTACCCATCAAATCCCAGCCCGCGTACGCGCCGGACTCGTCGATGACGATTTGATAGATGTTCTGTTGGCCTGAAAGAGTACCGTCGAAGATCAATGGGAATGTGAGTGTGATGTCATTTCCGTTAACGGTTTTCGTCACTCCCGCCCTGTCGATACTGCAGGTGCTACCCGTGAGGATTCCAGTACTGACGTTCGGCGTGAATGGTGCACCCCATTGGGGGTACATGATCACCTGGTCCGAAATCGCGTTGTAGTATAGCAAGCAGGCTGTCAAGGCGTCGTTTACTGACCCGGCGATCTTCCAGTTCGTGATGCCCAGGTCGCCGGCTCCATTCTGGTCCCGGAAGGTGACGGTGAACGTTTGGCTCAATCCGGCACCCGACGCGGGAGCGGTAGGCGGGTTCGAGGGGGTCAAATTTGCCGTTGCGCCCGGGAACGTCCAGGTGCCGAGTTCTAGGAATCCGGTGGACGCCCCGGCTACATCGATAACAAGCGTGCGGATCCTCCTCGTTGCCGAAACGTTTGTTGTAAACGTTAGCGGGTACCGCAGTGTCAGTATCGTGCCGTTCGGCGTCACCTGAGTAGCTCCAACATCGAGGCTGCACGTAGCGTTCGTGAGTTGTGTTGTCGTTCCCGGCTGAACTCCCCCGATCCAGCTGTAGCCGCTATCGCTGATGAGGTACATCAGATTCGCGACATTGTCGTAGCGAACGCCGCAGGCTCCCGTCCAAGAGATCGCGTCCTGCATCATCATGACTTCCACGCGACTGATGTCTACAGCGCCATTCGGGTCTGCAACGGTGAACGTAAATGTTTGTGGGCCCGCACCCGAGCCGGATGACGGAACGACCGACTGTGCAACCGGTGGCAGTGGTCCTGGGCCTGGGATATTCCAAGTGCCCATCAAATCCCAGCCCGCGTACGCGCCGGATTCATCGATCGCGATCTGATAAATGTTCTGTGGGCCGGAGAGCGTGCCGTCGAAGATCAACGGGAAGGTAAGAGTGATGTCATTTCCACTAACCGTCTTGGTTACTCCGCTCCTGTCGAGGCTGCAATCGTCCCCGGATAAAATCCCTGTGGCGTTGTTCGGTGTGAACGAGTCTCCCCATTGGGGATAGAGGAGAACCTTGTCCGATACGGCGTTGTAGTAGAGCAAGCATGCATTTGCCCACTCGCCCGCGGAGGGTGCGATTTTCCAGTTCGTTATACCGAGATCGCCTACTCCGTTCGGGTCACGGAAAGTCACCGTGAACATTTGGGCCAAACCGGACCCAGACGCCGGAACGGTAGGCGGATTCGAGGGAGTCAGATTGGTAGTCGCCCCGGGGAACGTCCAGGTGCCGACTTCGACGAAACCTGTCGACGCGCCGCCAACATCAAGTACATGGGTGCGAATCCGTCGTGTTGATGAAATGTTTGTCGTGAAGGTTAACGGGTACTTCAAAGTGAGAATCGTGCCGCTCGGCGTCACCTCCGTGCCACCGACGTCGAGACTGCAAGTCGCGTTGGTGATTTGCGTCGCCGTTCCGGGCTGCACTCCCCCGATCCAGCTAAATCCGTCATCGCTGTAGAGGTAGACGAGGTCGGCCACATTGTCGTAGACCACGCCGCAGGAGCCGGTCCAAGAGATCGCGTCCTGCATCATCATGGCTTCCACCTTCTGAATGTCCGCTGCGCCGTTCGGATCGGCGACCGCAAACGTAAATGTCTGTTGAGCGCCCTGACCAGAGCTTGGCGTAACCGTGCCTACTTGTGGAGGTTCGGGGTTAGCGCCGGGCGTACTGACGTCCCACGTTCCCATTTGCTGCCAGCCAACATAGGCTCCGGACCTGTCGCTTACGAATTGGTAAAGGTTCTGTGGACCCGAGAGGCCGCTGTTGAATGTAATCGGGAGGTTGAATGTCAGTTCGTCTCCGTCAATCGCTTTCGTAACCGCCCCTTTGTCGATGCTACAGAAGTTGTTTGAGATGATTCCAGTACTACCGCCAGGCGTGAACGAACCACCCCAATCCGGATAGAGATACATCCGGTCGTTCGGCCGGTTGTACCAAACCGTGCATGCGTTTAGGCTTTCGTTGATCGAACCGGAGATTTTCCAATTGGCCCAGGCAAGATCGTTGACTCCATTCGCGTCGCTGAACTTCGCGACAAACGTTTGTGAAAGCCCGGTGCCGGATGCAGGCACGGTGGCGTCGTTGACTGGCCCAACGTTCGGCGTGGCACCGGGGAATCCCCAGCTGCCCAGCTGTGGCCAACCGGTCGAAGCGTTGTCCAAGTCAGTAACGTTCATATAGATGTTTCGCGTTGAGCTAAGAGCAGTTGTGAACGTGATTGGGTAGCCGATAGTGAGCAGTGTTCCGCTCTTGGTTACGCTCACGCCGGAGACATCGAGCGAGCAGGTGGAGTTCGAAAGTTGACCCGGCGTTCCCGGCTGCAAGCCTGTTTGCCAACTACTTCCGCCGTCGTCGATGACGTAAACCAGGTCTGCGACGTTGTCGTAGATCAAACCGCACGATCCCGCCCAGCTGATCGAGCCGTTCATAATCACCTTGACTTGGTTGATGTCATTCGCACCGTTCGGATCCGTGGCGGTGAACATAAACGTTTGCTGGGCCCCCTGGCCGGCGTTCGGGGCTACGGATACCGCCTGAGGTGGCCCGCTGACCGTGATAGGCTGTCCTGTGCCGTTGTTTGTTTCTAGTTCTTCGGCGATCACCAGCTGATCGTCGACATGAACACCGACATGGTAGTCCCCCGGAACAGTCGTCGTCGGGATCGTCACGGTCGCTGAGCAAGAGGTGGTGCCACCGGGAGCCGGAACGGTAAGGCTGGATGGCAGGCAGTCGCCCAGTCGTTCGTCTGAGGGGTCAATCATGCTTCCCGACGACAGATAGATTCCGCTTCGGAAGGTACCGCCCCCTCCGTAAGGGCCATCATTCGGGATCGTACAACTAACCGTTACCGAATCGCCTGGCGACACGGTTGTCGCCGACACGGTCAGAAGACTGCAACGAAGGTCTGGATCGCCCGGAAGGATGACGATGAAGTTGAATGCTGCGCTCGTATTGTTGGAACTTGGATCGCCTGGGATCTGATTGAAGGGATCAACTTCCGCCATCCAGCTGTAATCCCCGAGACCGGGATTCGCGAAGGTGTACGGAGTGATAACTGCGGTCGCCGAACTCGCCGGAACGAATGTGTTGGCAACAGCTTGGTCCTGCGTGAAAATCGTCGACACGCCGTCGCTGACGGTACCTCTAATAAAGAGCGTCTCGCCGGCAGACGTCCATGTCTGACCTTGGTTGAATGCCCCAAGGATGGCCCAAGGGTTATCGAGCGTCGTGATCGTTAAGAAGTAAGAAGGATTGGTTGGCACAAAGTCGGGGTCACCCGGATTGGGGAACTGTGACAGAACCTCCAGGGCGTAGCAAATCGTGTCCCCACCGCAATTTGCATTTTCCGGGGTGTTGTCGCCAGTCTCGGCGGCATAGGCAATAAACCAGTACGATCCGGTCGGTTGTGAAGCTGAGACTGTGACGGTAAGTGGCGCGGCGGTGACACTTGCAAATGCCCCAACATCAAACGGAAACGTCTGGTTCAAGAGCGTGTCGGAGCCTGGCTGAAGTGTTGTGTCACTCGACAGGTAGTAGCGGATGACAACATCGTCAGCTGCGCCGGAGGTAGAATTTTGGACTTGGTTTCGAACGGTGAAGTTCCCTCCACGAGTTACTTGAGAAGGGGGCGACGTGACCCCCGAGATCGTCAATTGAGGGGTACTCGGAGGTCCGCACTCGCCTGAGACTGTAAGGTCCACCACGGCGGTCGTAGATTCTGATCCGCCGCTGGCCAGTGTGACGTCGACCTGAATCGTTTCCTGAGCGGTCGAGCATATCGGGTCTGGGGCTGTATACAAGCCCGCCCCGCCTGTAATTGAGCCCAATGCGGGTATAGGCGAGATAATCGACCACACCTCCGCTGTGTGCGCTTCGGAAACGCTCACGACAAACTGGAACGTCTCACCCGCTTGCAGCGATCCTGGCGGATCATCGACTGTCACTGTCACGCCACCGCCAGCGGCTGGTGCCGTGTCAATCGTCACCTCGTCAAACTTACTGGGATCCTGCTGACTCGTTGCTCGCAGGGTCGTTGTTTCAAGCTGCGATACACTCGCCGCTCGAAAAGTTACAGGATTTGATGTGGGGCTTGGCTCAAGGCTACCCGGGCCGACGATCGACCAAGTCACCGAAGGGTCTGCCGCATTGCTCACGGTCGCCGTGAACGCCTGAGTTTGGCCCTCTGTAAGCGTGGCTCCGGCCGGGCTGATACTAACTGCGATCGGGAGCCCAGGAATGTCGACCGCGACCAGCCGACCGCCGACGTACACATATCGCTTCGAGGCGGTTTGACCACTAGCGACCGATGCGACGACTAGAAGAAGGAAGCTAAACGCGATAAAGGCGCAGGCAGTGTAGCGAGGACGAGAGTGTGAAGCGTGAATCATCTTTCTCGCTCCTAGCGACGACTCTCGCGAAATACGCGTGGCGTGACGACAAGCACAAGCGAAGTGTCGGGTTGAGCGTCATGCGCGGCACGGATCTGTTGCAACAGCCGACGTGTCTCCATGCCCGGTATTTGCACTAGATCCTCCAGCAACGCCCGGTCGAAAACACCGGTTAAAACGAAACTCTGTCCGGGCTTTACGTCCTGGTATCGGTCGGCCGTGCGCAACATGGTCGCGGGCTCGATGAATCCGTTCCTCACCGTCGAGTTTGCAAAGTCGACACATCGGACGATGGATCGAATTCTCACCCGCAGACTTCCGTCGGGCATCTGGATCGGTGAGAAGCTCAGTCGCGCGCCGAATTCTTGAAGCGGTCCTCGGGGCGCTTCGTTGTCACCCGGCAGCGGAGGTGTGCGCAGCGGCGGCACGCTAGTCGCCGCCGTCGCACCGTCGCTTCCGGGCAGGGCTGGCGTGAACAGAGGCGGCATCCCCGGAGGCGTTGTCGACTGCGCCGCCGCTCCTGTCGACGGCGGTGGCGATGCTGTAGGGTCACCACCAAATACGATCGGAGTCGGGGCCCTGCGAGCAATGGTCTCATCGCGTTCGATCTTCGTTCGTGGGTGCGGGTAGCGCCCCCCAATTAGATAGACCGCTTCCTCTCCAAGCTTCGTCTCAAGCCGGAGCCGGGCCAGACGGTTCGCTGTTTGGGCTTGCAACTGATCACCAACGAGTGAATCTCCAACCGTGTCATCTTTGAGCAAATGGACACGGGTGCGCTCGGTACGTCGAAACGATGCCAATGCCCGCGAGCTGCCAGGAAGAATATCGCCGCGCTGCTTGCGCTCCCGTCCGATTGCATTCTGCGCATCAGTGTTGGCCTGCACCAACTGCACTTCGAAGACGACCCGATCGGCCCCACGGACGTCTTGTGATCTCAGCGGCAACGCAGCGAGCATGAGGAGGCTCGTTAGGGCAACTGCCACACCCTGGATCTTTCCAATCGCAGACAGTTATCGCAGACAGTTATCGCAGACAGTTGCTGCGACGACGGCGGTGATTTCCAGGGGTAATGCGACGCCGACGTACGTTTCAATTTTGGAAGAAACCAAATACTACACATCATGGTTTATCAATCGATGTTTCTACGTCGCAGCGACCGCGCAACTTTAGATATTGTGATCGAATTCGTAATTTAACCACATGTAGACTAGTTCGTGTCAAGCAGATTAATGATAGTTGGCGATCTTTTTCACATACTCAAATATTTCGAATGGCAGTATCTATGAAAGTTACAAAACATTCGAAAATGGATATGTTGTTAGTTACGGCCAAATACAGTTCCACAGAGTGCAATCGAGCACTAATTGACAGATCGTTGAAAGCGCGCGGTAATTCCAGCTGAAACGGGAAATGGCCGAGCCGAGTATTAGCAAGCCGTATGGCAACACAGCAACGAAATTGCCGATCGAGGTTACCGCATGAACCTCGTGGCAGCGGACCGTCGATAGTAGTACGCATTTATGTCAAGGGCGGAGTAAATGTAGACCGCTTCGGCGGAGCAAAAATAGACCAGTTGGCGGGGATCCAGCGGTTTGCGTGGGACGGCTGGAACGGAGCCTGAGGACGCCCTTTAGGGCGGCCCAGGCGTAGTGGAAGACGGCCCACGCAAACCGGCGCGAGCGGCCGGCGGGTCAGTTTGAAGAGCGCGGGCGCTTCTTTTTGCTTTGCTTGAGGCGGTAGCTGTCGCCGTTCATCTCGAGGATATGGACGTGATGCGTGAGCCGGTCAAGCAGAGCGCCGGTCATGCGTTCGGAACCCAGCACCTCGGTCCACTCGGTGAACGGCAGGTTCGAGGTCAGCAACGTCGAGCCCTGTTCGTAGCGCTGCGAAAAGATCTCGAACAGCAGCTCTGCCCCGGTCTTCGACAGCGGCACATAGCCCAGTTCATCGACGATCAGTAGATCCTGCTTGGCAAGTTGTTTCTGGACCCGTAGTAGTTGCCGTTCGTCACGGGCTTCGAGCAGTTCATGGACCAATCCCGCGGCGGTGGTGAAACGTGTGCGATAGCCGCTCTGACAAGCTGCCAGTCCCAGCGCCAAGGCGATATGCGTTTTGCCGGTGCCGGAGTTCCCCAGCGCCAAGACGTTCTCACGGCGGTCGATGAACTCACAGCGCGCCAGCTCCAGAACGAGCTTCTTGTTCACCGAGGGTATGGCCAAGAAGTCGAACGTGTCGAGACTCTTCGTCACCGGGAACTTGGCGGCCTTGATGCGACGCTCGGTCGCCCGCTGCTCGCGATCGACCAGTTCCAGCTCGCAGAGTTGCTGTAGGAAGTCCCGAAAGTCCAAGCCTTCGGCGGCGCAGCGCCGAGCCAGTTTGTCGTACTCGCGCAGGAAGGTCGGCAGCCGCAGCGCTTTCAGGTGGGTTTCCAGCAGCATTCTCGACTTCGCCATCAGCTTGCTCCTGCTAGCAGCGCCAGATAGGATGCCGGCGACGTCTGCTCGACCTGAGCCGTCGGCAGGTGGGGATACTTCGTTAAGTCGAGCTTCGGCGGACGTTGCTCGATCGCGCACAGCAGTAGATGCTTGACGGCGTCAAAGCCAATCGTTCCCAGTAGACAGACTTGGCGCACCGCCGTTGCGACGTGCTCAAGGGGGAAGTCCTCCAACAGTCGCAGGACCTGTACGTACTCGCGCTTGCCCGCTTTGTCCAACCGCGATTCGAGCAGTCGTCGCAGCTTCGCAAACTCCGGCGGCAACTCCCAGCCGACCAACGGCGCGGCTTGATCGAGCGCGTTGGTCTTGCGTTCCAACAACGCCAAGTAGTGCAGCGGATCGAAAACCAACTCTTCACGTTCATAGCTGCGCTGATGGCGGGCGATCTCTTCGCTGCCGCAACAGATCACTACCTCATCCACGTAGGCTTTGATCAGGACCTGGCGGTGGCCGTAACGCGTTGGCACCGAATAATCGTTTGTCGCGTAGCGCACCAGCGACAACGAAGTCACCCTTGTCGAGCGTTTGTCGCAGGCATCGTAGGCTGTCGGTGCCAAGGGCAAGAGCGCTTCCCGATCGCGCTCGAAGCGTTCGCCGACGGTTTCGGTGTGCCGTCGCAAACGCCGTTCACGGTTGGCTCGGCACTTCTCTTCGAGGTGTTCGTTGAAGGCTTCCCAACTCTCGAATCTCGGGATCGGCACCATGAAATTGCGCCGTGCGAAGCCCACTAGCCCTTCGACTTTTCCCTTGTCGTTGCCCTTGCCCGGACGCCCGAAACGATCGGCGAACAGGTAGTGCGACTGCAGTTCGCTGAACACCCGCGTACGTTTGCGCGTGCCGTCGCCGAGAATCCTTGCCACCGCCAGCGTCGTGTTGTCGTAGACGATGTTGCGTGGCACGCCGTCGAAATAACGAAACGCGGCGTTGTGTCCTTCGCAAAAGGCTTCCGTCGTCTCGGCGGGAAAGGCCTTAACGAAGGCGTCGTCGCTGTGCGGCAGATCGACAACCAAGAAGTGCGCCTTGCGCTGGACTCCATTGATAACGACAACCGCTTCGCCGAAGTCGGCCTGCGCGTCGCCGGGCGGATGCGCCAGTGGCACGAACATCTCTTGTCCACCGAGCTTCTTCTCGCGGACGTAGTCCTTGACGATCGTGTAGCCACCGCTGAAATCGTACTCCTCGCGTAGGCGATCGAAGATGCGTTTCGCGGTGTGACGTTGTTTCTTTGGTTGTTGCTGATCGTCGAGCAGGATCTGATCGATGATTCCGGTGAACGCTTCGAGCTTCGGCCGTCTCACCGGTTTGCTCCGCCGATAGCCCGGCGGAGCAGCGTAGCGCAGCATTTTGCGCACCGTCTCCCGCGCTAAGCCAAACCGCTTGGCGGCTTCGCGTTCACTCAGCCCTTCGACGTAGACACTGCGCCGTACTTGAGCATATAGCTCCACGCGATACATCCTTCCCGTGTTCCACAAAACACCGAATGGATGCCAGCGGACCACCCGGGCGGTCTAATTTTCCGCCGCCCTTGAACGGCTTTAAAACGCCGTTCTGTGGTCTAGTTTGTCAGCGCCGTTCTCAGCAGCGAGACCCGCACCGCCATCCCCGGCCAGCCCGAGCGCCATGACTACGAGTACGAACGCTGTGGCAGGTGCATTATTTTCATGGCCGGCAAACCGCTTGCGGGCCGGCGCATGGTGAAGGTAACCGAGCACAGAAGGAAGTCGGACTGGGTATTATTTATCAAAGAAATCGCAGAGCGCTATGAAAAGGGCCACCAAGATCACGCTGGTCATGGACAACCTCAACACCCACCGGTCTGGCTCGTTGTATGAGACGTTGGCGCCGGGCGAGGCCAAGGCTCTGTGGGGCCGGTTTGAGTTCATCTACACGCCCAAGCATGGCAGTTGGCTCAACATGGCCGAGATCGAACTGAACGTACTGAGTGGCCAGTGTCTGAATGAGCGCATCGACAACCGCGACAAATTGACCTCGAAGGTTGCGCAGTGGCAGTCCCATCGCAACAACCGCAACTCGACCATCAACTGGCAGTTTACCACCGAAAAGACCCGTACCAAACTACGTCGACTCTATCCGACGATAGAGATGTGACATGACACTAGGCCTGTCGAGTCGTTAGTCTCGAGGCACCAGCCGCGTCCTCAAAACCTCAGGTAGCGGCCGGTGCGTCGAACGACCTTCCGTACAGCCACGCTGAACATCCCCACGCTGCGAAGAACGGAACTAGCAACCAGGGTCCGTAGAAAAAGACTAGCGAAGCACTACTCGCAATCCCCGCTGTCTGGAGTAGACCTTGAGGCAGGAACTGCGTGCCGGGCGAGAATCGCCACCTTCTACCGAATCTCTGGTTGCGAATGCTTGCATGATGTCCGATCGCAAGCGCCGTTAGGACCGCAGCAAGGCCGGCAGCTAGCTGTAGGGGACCGAGTAGGGGTAATGTCGCCAGGATGACCGCGATGCCCTTCGCGATCAACACGCGCGATCCCGGCAGAGGCAAGAGGCGATATCGTGACATACCACTCGAACCGTCAAGTGCGAAAAGCGACATAGTGTAGTTCGAGAGGGACAAGACCAACAATACTGTAAGTATCATCAAACCGTACTGAGGCATGACTACTCCGCTCACACGAACGGCAGCTGTGCCAATGCTCAGCAACACGGCAATGTAGAAGTCTAGGGTGGATAGAACGTGACGGAACTCCTTTCGTATTAGCTGACTGAACTGCCCGGGAAGGCTTGGAAC
This sequence comes from Bryobacterales bacterium, assembly GCA_965247305.1. GTDB lineage: Bacteria > Acidobacteriota > Terriglobia > Bryobacterales > UBA6623 > CATQHP01. The sequence continues at coordinate 3,668,676 of OZ252030.1, forward strand.
ACGCCTCCAAATGATGTGTTCTACGGGGGCTGGAGCCATGGACAAAATGAACCCACTCAGCAGCAGGGCACCTAGCAATAGGGCGAGGCCAGTAGTGATCTGTCCGAAGGCGACCCATAGTGTCAGCGATGCAGCGACCCAGGTCATGGGATTAACCCAAGGACTAGCTAGCCTCAACGCAATACGCTCGTTCGAATTCAATGGCCAGCTGTCAAGGCCGGATGAAAAATCCCGTTTTCGCCGGTTGAAAATTCCCCACCCTGGTTGCGGTGGTGGTTTTGTGGACCACCACCGTGTTGCTAAGCATGGAGCTAGCCGGGGAAGCGGAGGCGGGCAATGCTGGAGAGCAACCCGCCAAGAAATACCCGGCCGCAAACTCAGCGAGACGATGAGTGCCGGGAGCGGCGGCCGAGATCGCTCCCGGCTTCTTTTCCGCTGCCCAACGCCCATCGGATCGATAGATTTGCCCATGCCTGAAAAAACTCATCTTCCACTTCCCCCGCTCTTGCGACCAGGGCTCGCCGCGTCAGCCGCATCGACCGTCGGCCGTTCGCCGGACTGATCTTCCGGCCGCGAGAGCAAACCGGCTCTTCGGCGCTCCTTCAAGCGAAAGCTCTCGCCGCGAATGTTCACCGTCGTCGAGTGATGCAACAGTCGATCCAGGATCGCCGTGGCGATGATCGGGTCGGAAAAGATCGAGCCCCAATCGGCGTAGCTCTTGTTCGAGGTCAGGATGATGCTGCCGCGTTCGTAACGCGCGCTGACGAGTTGGAAGAAGATCGTCGCCCCCAGCTCGTCGAGCGGAAGGTAACCCATCTCGTCGACGATCAGCACCTTCGGCGCGAGGTAGATGCGCATCCTTCGTTGTAGCCGTCCTTCGCGGATGGCCTTCGACAGATCGGCGATCAAGTCGTGCGCGGTGATGAAGTAGGCTCCGAAACCGGCTTGGATCGCAGCCTCGGCCAAGGCAACCGAGAGATGCGTCTTGCCAACGCCGGGTGGCCCGAGGAAGATCACGTTGGAGGCTTCGTGCACGAAGCGCAACGTGCGCAGCTCTTGGATTTGGCGCTCGTCGATCGATGGTTGAAAGTCGAAGTCGAACTGTTCGAAAGTCTTGACATAGGGCAGATGCGCGAGCTGTAGACGCGTCTTGAGATAGCGTTGTCGGCGAGCGTCGGCCTCGGCGCTGACGACGTCGAGCAGGAAGTCGGCGTAGGCCGGTTCAGCCTTGGCTGCTTGTTCAAGCAGCGCTTCCAAGCGATCGTCGATGGTCTTCAGCCCCAGTGCTTCGAGCCGTTCGTGAAGCTGTTCGATGGCGGTCACAGCGCACCTCCGGCGGCGGCGCTTTCGTAAGCCGCTAGCGGCCGCACTTCGACTTGGGGTGCGCCGGCTTGGATGTGAATGCACGTTTTTCCTCCTGGACGCTTGGCGACGTGCAGCGGAATGTCGGCATGATGCTCTTTGCGAACAACGATTTGGTGGCGGTCGTCGATCAACTCGTGAACGGCGATCCGCTCGGCTCCGCGCCATACCTCGAGCCGGCCGGCCAGTTCGCGCAACGAGACTTCGGCGCCGGCGTCTTGCCAGGGAACCGAGTAGCGGTTGGAGCGCCAGGCCACGAAGGCGTCCCGGCTCACACGCCTCGACTCGGCGTCCGCGAGGGGATACGGCGGACGCTTGTCGAGAGACTGCAAGGCGGTCTTTTCAGACTCCCAACTCTCTAACACTTGGCTGTGAGTGGTGCCGTGAACGCGCCGGTTCGAGACCTCCCAGACCCAAGCGTGCAGCTGGTTGTTGAGATCATCCAGGCTCGTCGCCGTGCGTCCGCACAGGAAGTTGCGGCGCACGTACTTGACGCCCGATTCGACCTTGCCCTTGGTCTGCGCGCGGTAAGGTTTGCAGGCCCGCGGGGTGAAGCCCCAATAGTCGGCGAAGTCCTTGAAGGTTTGATTCCACTTGAGCTCGCCGCGCTCGTCGACCCCCTCCAAGACCGTCTTCATGCGGTCGTAGAGGATCTCTTGCGGCACGCCGCCGAGTTGCCGGAAGGCTTCCTCGTGCATGCGCAGCAGCGTCGGCAGCTTCTGGTCGGTCGCCGCGGCGGCCATGATGGCCCGGCTGTGACCGAGCGTGAAGACGAAACCCCAAAGCTTGCGAGTCTTGCCGTCGGCGGTGATCTCGCCGAGATGGCCCCAATCGACCTGAGCCTGTTTGCCTGCGGGTGTTTCAAAGCGCCGCACGGCCACCGTGGTTGCGGCTTCTCGCAACGGCTGTAGGTGATCCTTGAGGATCGTATAGCCGCCCGAGTAGCCGTGTTCTCGCAGCTCACGCAACAGCACGACGGCATTCCAGACGCCGGCCTTGAGGCGGTCTTCGATAAACGGCTTGAAGCGATCCAGCTTGGACGGACGCGGCTTGCGCGGGCCGTATCTGGGCGTCGGATCGTCCTGCCTTAAGTACTTGCGAACCGTCTTGCGGTCAAATCCCGTGAGCTCGCTGATCTTGGCGAGGCTCACCCCTTGTCGAACTAATTCTTCGATTTCTTGCACATCTGAACTCCGTAACAGCGCCTTGTACCTCCTGCTTCCAGGGTCGGCTCCGACGCAAGCTACGGGTGGGGAATTTTATTCCGGCGATACGGGGATTCTTACACCGGCGCTGACATGATGGTTGAACGGTAGACAGGATCATTCTGGAGCAACCATTTGCAGGCGTGTTCCCATTGTTTGCCTCGGATTCTTGGATCGGGGTCGAACGAGCCGAAGAACGTCTCAAAGCTTGTTGTGCTCACGCCCGCTTAGTCTAGTCGAGTGCCGGCAGCCACTTCAAAGAGCAGCCAAACAAGTCCGGGGGCGTTGGGCTATCTCGCTGGCCATGACCCCACTGGGGAAACCAGCCCGGCGCTGGCCAGATGAAAGCGTCAACGAACGGCGGTTGTCAGCCCCGCTGGAGCCGAGATTGAAACGAGCTGTTCTATGTTGAGGGCGACACGCTGATGGCAGTCGAGGTGATGACCTCGCCAGCCTTCCAGATCTCGCCCCTCCATCCGTGAAGGGAAGCTCCCAACCGAGCGAAGCAGGCTCGACGCCAAGGTGCGCCGCCTATCTCGTCCCGGACCCATCCGTGTTCCCAGTGAGTTCGGGCCATGCCGTACCGGGACCGCCGGCATCATAGATCAAGACCGTCTTGGGCCGCCGGCCGAAGGCCCAACCGACAACTGCTCCGAGGGTACTGTCAAGTTAAGCGATAACCGGGGGGACAAGCTACCATATGCAGTATTCAACACGACCTGCACCACCAACAGCTTGGGGTGACCTCAGACTGAAATCCGTTAACTTGACAGTACCCAGTCGAGAGCAAGGACTGCGATCTGGCCACGAAAATAGCTCAGTCGCCATGGATCTTCCGCGATATTTTTGCTGGACAAAATTTGGACCCGAATCGGGCTATTCGATCGACCAGATTCTAGCTGAAAAGGAACGGCACCGTCTAAGCTGCAGCGGTGTCTTCCTGTGGGGGATTGGAAATTCCGTTGGACGGTCGATTTCAGAACTGGTGCGAGCCTGCGACCGACCGGAAGTTCTCTTCAGCCCGATGAAATCGCGACCCCGCAGAAAGGACATCGCGCCTGACGCGGTGGTGTCGTGGAAAGTTGCAACAGGTCTTGACGGCAGCCCGTTTCATCTTTTTAAGCAAACGCCCGTGTTGAGCGGCTACGATCCGAAGTCGCCCAAGAAAACTCACTATGCACTTGTCTGCTCAAGCGACAAGCCGCTGCGACTGCAGCCGTCCGGGCAAGCTATTGAATTCAAATCGTTACGGAATATCAACCGGGGCACGAGCGTGGGCTCTTCGCAGGTCACCGCCGTCGTTGAATACCTGGGGCCGTCGGGCGAAGATTCCCGGCGCTACGACGTGTGTCTGCGCGTCGATCTTGTTGAACCGTATTTCGTCACGCTGAAACAGCCGGTCATCAAATATCAGTGAACGTGACATGGTCGCAAAGATATGGGAGTTATCGCTGTTACAAAAACGGTCGGTTGAACGTTGGCCCAAGGCCGTTGAAGCAAAACTCCTTTTGGCGGCTGCCCACGGTGTTCCGAAAACGAACGTTTAAGTTGACCTTAAGCCATGAACGTCGCACTGTATGCCCGAGTCTCGACCCGGGACAAAGGACAAGACACCGAAAACCAACTTGAGCAACTTCGCCGCTACTGCAAGAAGCGTGATTGGACCGTTGTCGGCGAATATGTAGACCAGAAGTCCGGCGCAACCAGTGAACGCCCCGACTTCAAGCGCATGTTCGCCGCCGCCGGGAAGCGTCGAAAGCACCCATTCGAGCAGCTCGATGGATAGATATTATTAATTATTTTCACACCCAACAGACAACAGGTCGAAATCACCGAAAGGACTATAAACAGGGCGTTAGAGTGTATTGGCGGGGGTTTTGGGACGCTCTCGGAGCATCGTTTCTACTAGCTATCCGACCAAGGGCCTCCGAGCAGTAAAATCGACGCATCTTGGTCGGGACTACGATCAGCCACTGCAAGATCCTCGAGAAGCTTGGCGAGGGTGGCATGGGAGTGGTCTACAAGGCTGAAGACACGAAAACTCGACCGGACGGTTACTCTCAAATTCCTGGCGGCCCATCTACTGAAGGCATCATTGGATCGCTGCTCACTCCGACAACACAAGCCGAAATCGAGCTTGAGAAACGCGACGGCTTTCTGGCGGCGTTGGCTAAGCCGGTATCGAAGACGGCAACGCAGGTGTTCAATTTCCTGTGGACTGCCGACGGCCCGAGAGGCTTGGCGCCCCAGTTTGGCGTGGCTGCGGTGAAACGTAGAGGGAGATTGATTTTCCGTGAATTTGGGGATGCAATCGGGGCCGGAACGCTAGAAATTCACGTCAATATGCCCAAGCCGTTGATTCGGCCTCTTTAGCTCAGAGTGGAGCTGTAACAAGGCCCACACAAGGTCATCGGCACCGGTGATCGCCTCGTAGTGCCGCGCCTGGCCATCGGCGCGGAAGAGCCCGTTCTTGCTGAACAGGCCGATCGACATGTCAGCCACTTGACTCGCAAAGGCCTTGTAACGCTTCTGCTTGGCCTCTGGGATTCCGTTCTCGTGCGCCAACACGAGCATGAGCGACATCACCTGACCGCACGCCTTGGGCCAGAGATCGTCTTTCTTCTCAGGTATACCCTCTTCAATGTATCGGTCAGCAACTTGTTCCGCCAGCCGAAGAAAGCGATTGTCTTTGGTCTGGCGATAGTGTGTGAAATCCCTGAGCGCGGCTCCGGAGACCCCGGCGCTGCCGTACCTCAACCGCCACAGTGCACTGAGCGTCGTGCTCTCCGTACCCGGCCATCCGGGGACAATCCTTCTGCTAAAACGCGCCAATTGAGGATAGAGTTTGGCCAGCTTTTCTTGCTCCACGGGATTCGCCGATTCCGGGGCAGGTCTTGCTTCGCGCTGTCGCCCAAGCGCCGCGAGTGCTTCCTCGTCCAATTCCCGCACAAGCTTGCGCCACGCTGCCCGGCGGCGGGGCGCCAATTCCGCTGCGTCCCAAAGCATCACGCGAAACGTTGGATCGGTGGAGTGTTGCGGCCTGAAGGATCCAGGCTGTACGAGGAGAGTTTCCGGCTGCAGCCGCCTGCCGGTTCTGCTCTCTATTAGCACCTCGATGCGTTCGATGTACTTCGGATCCCGGCTCTGGACATAGGCGTTGGCATAAGCCCAAATGTAAAAACCAGCATGTCTGGGATAGGCGGCGCCGGTATGTGCGTTGTAGCTCTTCCAATCGGCGTGACGGCTGAAATCTCCTACCTTCTTGTTGCCAATCTGCGACAGCCAGAGGCCGTCCGCTAGGCGCAAGGCCCGGTGGGGACTGATACCGTAGAGCTTGTCATAGAAGGGAAAGAGCCGGAACACCTCATGGATGTTCCCGTACGCTTTCTCGTGCCGGAAATCCCAGCTCATATGTTCCCCGCCGGCCATGAGACCGGTCTCCGGGCTCTGGCAATGAGTCAACCAGAACCGCAAGGCCGAATCCGCATGGTCGCTGTACTTCTTGTCTCCCGTAACTGCTGAAAGCTCGTACATCGTTCTCAGGAGCATAATGTCGTGCTCCAGGTTATTGCCGAACGGCGCCCTATCTCCGGGCCGAATTCCAACCGGAGGATCCGGCAGTCCGTAGCCAATGGCTTTGATATGGCCGCTTTTCCTTCGCGGGAGCTCGTCGATGTCTGTTGGCTTTGGCAGAGACATTGTGTCCAGATCGAGCATGCCCGCAAACAACGGCGATTGGACCTTGCCGTAGCGGTCTGTGCCACGGTCCATCATGGTCTCCACGAAGGTTTTGACGACGTCTAAATAGCGATGTTGGTCAGGTGCAGCCTCGTCGCCGGCGAAACATGGGAGAACCAGCGCGGCGATCAAGATAAAGGTACGGTTCACCATACATGCTCCATGAATTCTCGAGTACAATTCGCCTTGCTTCATTCTCTGTAAATTGAGCCTCGCCGTGAGCGGCTGTCGGAACCCTTCTGGACATGCGGAGACACAACGGGAACCCGCGGCCCCGGTTTGGTTGGAGGCTGCGCCTTTCGAGGCTTGGTCAAATCCGAGATCAGAACACTGCGCGCAACGCCAACTGGACGATGCGGGGGTTGCCGCCGCTGTGAACAACACCGAACGTACCCAGGCTTGCCAGGCTGGTGCCGACAGAGCCGAACTCCGGCGTGTTGGTGAAGTTCTGGGCGTCCGCCCGGATTTCAAACCGGACACGCTCTTTCCAGACCTGGAAGCTCTTCATCAGGGAAACGTCGAGTTGCACGAGATAGGGATGCCTGATCTCGGCCGCATAGAACGGCGCCTCGGGGGAGATGGTGTACTGGGTCGGCAACGACTCGAATGCCGCAATGTCGAAGTACGGGTTTATCACGATGCCTGACGCATCCCGCTGGTCTCCCAGCCGGCCGTCAATCGAACCGTTGATCCTCGGGTTCCTAATCCGGATCGGTCGCCCGTTAGCGTCGCTTATCCCCAGGGGCCGGCCGGAGACGTAGCGGAAGCGGCTGGAGACAGTCCACCCGCCTACGAGGGCGTTCAAGCCGCGGCCGGCGCCGCTCAGCAAGGGCTGTCCTCGACCGAACGGCAGATCGTAGACGAACGCCACGTTGGTCATGTGCGGCCGGTCGAGACCGGAGATGCCCCGATAGAACGGCCTTGCGTTCACCAGGCTCACCCGGTTGTCCTCGATCATCTTCGACCAGTTGTGATTAAACAGCAGGTTGAACCCGTGGGAGAACCGCTTTTCGAGCTTGATGCTCAGCGCGTGATAGTAAGCTGTCTTCCCGTTCTCCGTGGACTGGACCTGCGTGAACTGGGGGAACTGCCGCCAGAGATCACGCTGGCGGAGGGTGTTCGATGCGCCCAGGCGCGTGGTCGGCGGCAAGATTCCAAAGAACGGGTTGGGGATCTTCTTGTTCTCGTCTGCTCCGAACTGCAGGAAGTGGTCCGGCACCTCGTTCAGGTCTAGCCGTGAGAAAGCATCCGTGGCGTCGCCGATGCTGTTGATGCTGAGCATCCGCAGGAAGGCGACCTCCATCGAAATGGTCGGACTGAGCTGCTGCTGGACGCTGAACTGCCACTGCTGGTTGTAGGGCAGGATGCGAGTCTGATTCATGAACCGGATATTGTCGCCCGCCCGCGCGGCCAGCCCCTGGGAATTGCCAGGCGGCGGCGTAACCCCATTTGGGAACGGGTTCTGCAGCGTCGCAAACGGCGTGGCGTGACCGTCCACCGAGCCGATGATGGGAGCTTGCAGGCCAAAGCTCCGCGGGATCGGCGTCGAGTTCGTGGTGTTGTAGACGTTGCTCGAATAGAACACGGCGTAACCGCCGCGGATGACGGTGTTTTCGAACAGCCGGTAAGCGAAGCCGAATCTCGGGCCCAAGTTATTGTAATCGGTGTCGCCCTCGCGGGCGCCCCTGCCGCCTACCCCGGCGAACAACCCTCCACCACGGAGATCCATGCCCGGCACCTCGATCGGGGACTGGGCATCACGGTCGAACCCGTACCACATCCGGTTGTAGCGTTCCTTGTACGGCGTCTCGATCTCGTAGCGCAGTCCGAAGTTCAGCGTCAGCTTCGACGTCGCCTTCCAATCATCCTGAACGAAGAACGCTGTGTATAAGGTATTTTGCGAGTACGGCGAACTGCCGTTGAGGATGCTGTTGTCCTGCAGCGTTCCCAGCAGCAGCGAAGCCATGGAGGTGCCCGATGTCCTGCCGCTGGACGACTTGAACGGGTTGCCTCTGGTGAACTGGTTTCTGAAGTTGAAGCGCCCGGCGCCGTTGCTGCCCACCTCGTTCGAGTTCCAGGCCGTGTATCTCAGGTCAGCGCCGAACTTCAGCGTGTGACTGCCCATCAGCTTCGTCACGCTCGGCACGATGGAAAAGACGTCGTTGGCGCGCTGCTTCACGCGGCCGCCGAGCGTCTGGATGCTCTCGCTCATGTTTACAAACGGCCAGGCGTCGTTCAGCGAGTTGCTCAGGATGATGTCCGGTACGTTCAGTTCCCGCGGATCCCGGGAATTGGCATTGAATAACTGATTGTTCCAGTACCGGACCCAGCCGTAGCGGAACGTGGCCAGCGTCGTCGGAGAGAAGGTGACGTCATGGTTCAACGAGGATGACCAGAAATTCCGCAACTGCCCCGTCCAGATCCGCATGCCTGGAGGCGCGTTGCCGCCTGCCGATTCTTGGTCGGTGAAGCTGAACCGGCCGAAGAGCCGCTGGCGGTTGCTCAGCATCTGGTCAACCCGACTGGTCACCCCGTAGGCGGTGCTGGGGCCGACACCGGTGGCGACGAAGTTGCGCCGGCCGATCTGCACCGGCACGTCCTGGTTCGGCATCGGATAAACGTCGATGATCGCCTTCCCGGTCGGATCGAACCGCGATGAGGGAATCAGGTTGCCCGGAAACGGATCACGGGTCGCCTTGCTCCCTGTCACGATCGTCGACATCGGGTCGTAGATCGACAGCTCGCCGCCTCTGCTGTTCAGCGTCTGGGAGAAATCGCCGTTGCGCTCCAGCTCGCTCGGCACCCGGCTCTGGTGGGAGAGGGCGGTGTTGATCGTTTCCCGCTGGTAACTGAAGAAGAAGAAGGTCTTGTTCTTGACGATCGGGCCGCCGAACGTGCCTAGCGCGAACGTCCGGTCGGTTTCCGGCCGTTCCCTACCGGTGTTGTTGTTCGTCCAGCTGTTGGCTTCCAGCGCCTTGTCGCGGAAGAAAGCCTCGAACGAACCGTGGTACTCGTTGGTGCCGCCTTTCGACGCCATAATGACCGCTCCACCATTGCTACGACCTAACGAAGCGTCAAACATGGTCGACACCACCTTGAACTCCGACAGGGCGTCCGCCGAAGGAGAACTGGCGATGGCGCCCCTCTGCCGGGGCATCACAACCGAGACCCCATCGATGATCACCTCGTTGGATCCCTCCGAGGAACCTCCGCCGTTGATCTGAAGGTTGGAGCCCTGCGTGACCGAGAAGCGGGTGGGGTTGTCGTATATGACTCCCGGCGACAATGTCAACAGGTTTAGCGGGTTCCGGCTCGGCATGTAGAGCCGCTCGAGATACCGGTTGTCCACCACTTGCGAAAGATCCGCGTTGGAGGTCTCGAGCAAAGGCACGTCGCCGCTCACCGTGATCTCTTCGGTCACCGTACCCAATTCCAAGACAATGTTCAATTCCAGGCGCTCCCCGACCCGAGGCTGCAGGCCCTCGTGCACATATCTCTTGAAGCCGGTGGATTCGACCGTGAGCGTATAAGTGCCTGGGTCCACCGATGGAAGGATGTACTTGCCAGTCGCGCTGGACTGGGTTTCCAGCCGCACTCCGGTAGCGGTGTTGGTGACCGTCATCTCGGCGCCGGGGATCCCGCCCCCGGTGGCGTCCGTCACCTGCCCCTGGAGGACCGCGCGGTACTCCTGCGCAAGTGCCAAGCCTCCCAGGGCAAGTGCGCCTAGCAGGCAAATTCCCAAGCTTTTGAAACGAACAAGTAGTTTTCCCATGAGATTTCTCCTGACCGATGTCTTGCTTGATTGTGCGCGCTTTCCCGGCGAGATTCAGTGGCCTTCAAGGAAACGTCATATACTTCCTATCACATCAAAAAGGGTCATGTCAACCTGTGTCCGCTCGTGGCTGTCCCAGTTGCAACGGAAGCGGTTTTTTCGGCGGGTAGGAACTGAGCCCAGGGGTTCGGCTGTCAAGGGCGGAGTAAATGTAGACCGCTTCGGCGGAGCAAAAATAGACCAGTTGGCGGGGATCCAGCGGTTTGCGTGGGACGGCTGGAACGGAGCCTGAGGACGCCCTTTAGGGCGGCCCAGGCGTAGTGGAAGACGGCCCACGCAAACCGGCGCGAGCGGCCGGCGGGTCAGTTTGAAGAGCGCGGGCGCTTCTTTTTGCTTTGCTTGAGGCGGTAGCTGTCGCCGTTCATCTCGAGGATATGGACGTGATGCGTGAGCCGGTCAAGCAGAGCGCCGGTCATGCGTTCGGAACCCAGCACCTCGGTCCACTCGGTGAACGGCAGGTTCGAGGTCAGCAACGTCGAGCCCTGTTCGTAGCGCTGCGAAAAGATCTCGAACAGCAGCTCTGCCCCGGTCTTCGACAGCGGCACATAGCCCAGTTCATCGACGATCAGTAGATCCTGCTTGGCAAGTTGTTTCTGGACCCGTAGTAGTTGCCGTTCGTCACGGGCTTCGAGCAGTTCATGGACCAATCCCGCGGCGGTGGTGAAACGTGTGCGATAGCCGCTCTGACAAGCTGCCAGTCCCAGCGCCAAGGCGATATGCGTTTTGCCGGTGCCGGAGTTCCCCAGCGCCAAGACGTTCTCACGGCGGTCGATGAACTCACAGCGCGCCAGCTCCAGAACGAGCTTCTTGTTCACCGAGGGTATGGCCAAGAAGTCGAACGTGTCGAGACTCTTCGTCACCGGGAACTTGGCGGCCTTGATGCGACGCTCGGTCGCCCGCTGCTCGCGATCGACCAGTTCCAGCTCGCAGAGTTGCTGTAGGAAGTCCCGAAAGTCCAAGCCTTCGGCGGCGCAGCGCCGAGCCAGTTTGTCGTACTCGCGCAGGAAGGTCGGCAGCCGCAGCGCTTTCAGGTGGGTTTCCAGCAGCATTCTCGACTTCGCCATCAGCTTGCTCCTGCTAGCAGCGCCAGATAGGATGCCGGCGACGTCTGCTCGACCTGAGCCGTCGGCAGGTGGGGATACTTCGTTAAGTCGAGCTTCGGCGGACGTTGCTCGATCGCGCACAGCAGTAGATGCTTGACGGCGTCAAAGCCAATCGTTCCCAGTAGACAGACTTGGCGCACCGCCGTTGCGACGTGCTCAAGGGGGAAGTCCTCCAACAGTCGCAGGACCTGTACGTACTCGCGCTTGCCCGCTTTGTCCAACCGCGATTCGAGCAGTCGTCGCAGCTTCGCAAACTCCGGCGGCAACTCCCAGCCGACCAACGGCGCGGCTTGATCGAGCGCGTTGGTCTTGCGTTCCAACAACGCCAAGTAGTGCAGCGGATCGAAAACCAACTCTTCACGTTCATAGCTGCGCTGATGGCGGGCGATCTCTTCGCTGCCGCAACAGATCACTACCTCATCCACGTAGGCTTTGATCAGGACCTGGCGGTGGCCGTAACGCGTTGGCACCGAATAATCGTTTGTCGCGTAGCGCACCAGCGACAACGAAGTCACCCTTGTCGAGCGTTTGTCGCAGGCATCGTAGGCTGTCGGTGCCAAGGGCAAGAGCGCTTCCCGATCGCGCTCGAAGCGTTCGCCGACGGTTTCGGTGTGCCGTCGCAAACGCCGTTCACGGTTGGCTCGGCACTTCTCTTCGAGGTGTTCGTTGAAGGCTTCCCAACTCTCGAATCTCGGGATCGGCACCATGAAATTGCGCCGTGCGAAGCCCACTAGCCCTTCGACTTTTCCCTTGTCGTTGCCCTTGCCCGGACGCCCGAAACGATCGGCGAACAGGTAGTGCGACTGCAGTTCGCTGAACACCCGCGTACGTTTGCGCGTGCCGTCGCCGAGAATCCTTGCCACCGCCAGCGTCGTGTTGTCGTAGACGATGTTGCGTGGCACGCCGTCGAAATAACGAAACGCGGCGTTGTGTCCTTCGCAAAAGGCTTCCGTCGTCTCGGCGGGAAAGGCCTTAACGAAGGCGTCGTCGCTGTGCGGCAGATCGACAACCAAGAAGTGCGCCTTGCGCTGGACTCCATTGATAACGACAACCGCTTCGCCGAAGTCGGCCTGCGCGTCGCCGGGCGGATGCGCCAGTGGCACGAACATCTCTTGTCCACCGAGCTTCTTCTCGCGGACGTAGTCCTTGACGATCGTGTAGCCACCGCTGAAATCGTACTCCTCGCGTAGGCGATCGAAGATGCGTTTCGCGGTGTGACGTTGTTTCTTTGGTTGTTGCTGATCGTCGAGCAGGATCTGATCGATGATTCCGGTGAACGCTTCGAGCTTCGGCCGTCTCACCGGTTTGCTCCGCCGATAGCCCGGCGGAGCAGCGTAGCGCAGCATTTTGCGCACCGTCTCCCGCGCTAAGCCAAACCGCTTGGCGGCTTCGCGTTCACTCAGCCCTTCGACGTAGACACTGCGCCGTACTTGAGCATATAGCTCCACGCGATACATCCTTCCCGTGTTCCACAAAACACCGAATGGATGCCAGCGGACCACCCGGGCGGTCTAATTTTCCGCCGCCCTTGAACGGCTTTAAAACGCCGTTCTGTGGTCTAGTTTGTCAGCGCCGTTCTCACTCGAAATTTAAGCAAAACCCTGCCAAATCCGGCCACAGGGGGCATTCAAGATGCGGCCTGCGGATCGCTTTAGATGAGCACGCGAGGAATTCCTCATTCTGTATTGTGGAGTTTGACGAAATTCGAATGGTGGAATGCGCCCGGTCGGCGAGATCACGAAATAGGGGCGAATTTTCGTTGGCGCTCCAAGCCCTCACTCATTCGCCTTGGTTTATCTCGGCGGTTTCGGCCCGTCGCCCATCACGCCGGAATGTATACTGGCTTCAGTCGAGAAGCCACAATGGAGTTCCCGCCGAATACTCCAAGGGAGCACTTCCCATGAGCGAAAACAACGTCAGCCCAGCTAATTCCGATCGACGAGGGTTTCTCCAGACTGCCGGCACGGGCCTGTCGCTGGCCGGCGCCGTTCTGGCTTCCGGTAGTGAGGCCATGGCGCGGCCTCTGACGGATAAAGACAAACTCGCTCGAATCGCCTCTAACACGTGGCCCATTCGCGCTCTTTTTAAGAGGCGGAGCAGCGGGAGAACTCCAAGCGAGAAGGATGTAGCCTTCAAAAAGAAATACGGCGAGATGACGATGCTCGACGTCGGCCAGTTCACCACGGACATTTTCCCAGGCGTGACCCACATGGACTTGTGGTCGTCACTCTTTGGCGATGTCACCGACGACTCGATGTTCGGCAGCCAGGAATTTACGCGCGGTGGCAACACGCGTACGTTCTATGAATTCGATCCATCGCGGCAGTCCGCCAAGAAGTGGCTCGACAAGCTCACGGATACGATCGTAAAAACCGGCGTCAAGTGCCATCACATTTCGAACAATGCGCCTCGCAATATCTCCGACCTCGATGATGAGAAGCGGAAAGAGGGCATCCGCGTCGCGAAGATTTGGCTCGACGCCGCAGCCCAGATCGGCGCAAAGACCATGCGCGTCAACACCGGCGGACCGAGAATCGCGCCGGCGGCCACGGCAACGTCAAACTATCCTCGCAACGACGAGATCGTGAACTACTTGAGCAAGGGCATCGAATCGTTCAAGGAAATGGCGGACTATGGCGCAAGCGTCGGCGTCAAAATCACCATCGAAAACCACTGGGGTCTAAGCGCAAACCCCATGAATACCAGAATCATTCTTGACGAGGTCAACCACCCGTACTGCGAGGCCACGCCGGACTTCTGTAATTGGGAGCACGAATACATGCTCTATCACGGTCTAGAAGCGTTGGCGCCCTATACGCATTCGACGGTTCACGCCAAGTACTGGGATCGTTGGGAGAATGTCGATGTTCAGAAGTGCGTCAAAATCCTCACAAGCGCTAAGTTTAAAGGCATCTTTGCCCTTGAGTACGAAGACGGCCCGTGGGACGGCGTTGACGGAATGAAGTACCTGCTCAAGGAAGTTCTAGCAGCTCTTTAGAGCCCGGCCGTTTGGGCCTCGCGTGGTCGTCAAAGTGCCCCGGGTTCCGCTTCCGCTGACCTCGCTACACTAGCTTTGATGTTTCGATCGACTCGTCGCGAAATCCTTACCGCCTCCGCCGGAGCACTGGCGCTCTCATGTGGCAGCGAGCCGGTAGTTGAGGCCAAGCCTCCGAATCTTCTGCTGTTCTTTCCCGATCAGCTTCGCTATGACTGGACGGGCGCGAACAAAGATCTCGCGGTGCGCACGCCCAATCTCGACAAGCTCAGGGCGCGGGGCGTCAGCTTCAACAATTGCTACTGCGCGTCGCCGCTTTGCGCGCCGTCTAGGGCCTGTCTGGCGTCGGGGATGGAGTACGACAAATGCGGTGTGGTGGGCAATACCGCGAACTATCCAGTGGATAAAACCACGCATTACTCATTGCTGCGCGAGAGCGGCTATCACGAGATGGGTTGCGGTAAATTTGATCTGCACAAGCCGGAACCGAGCTGGGGTGTGGACGGGCAGTATCTGATCTCGGAATGGGGATTTTCGGCGGGCATCGATAGCGCCGGCAAGTGGGATGCGATCCGCTGGGGCATGGAAAAGCCTTGTGACCCCTACACCAACCATTTACACATGGGTGGCCAGGTCGAGACTCACAATCAAGATTTTCTGAAAAGGCCTGAGGTTGGCACGTTCGCCGCAACGTTCCCAACGCCTCTGCCGGAGGAGTACTACTGCGACAACTGGATTGGCGCGAACGGCATGCGCTTGCTGAAAGACGCCCCTGCGGACACGCCCTGGTACTTGGCGATTAACTCTGCCGGTCCGCACGAGCCCGTCGATATCACGGCTCGCATGGACGAAGTTTATAAGGGAGTTGATTTCCCGCAGCCGAATCGCAATACGGAATTCACTCCCGA
Organism: Bryobacterales bacterium; assembly: GCA_965247305.1. Classification (GTDB taxonomy): domain Bacteria; phylum Acidobacteriota; class Terriglobia; order Bryobacterales; family UBA6623; genus CATQHP01. Next base: position 3,683,819 of record OZ252030.1, read on the forward strand.
AAAGCACGTCGAGATTCGCCGCAACTATTCGGCCATGATTGAGAATCTCGACCAATGGCTAGGGCGCTCTGTCGATGAGCTTGAAGCTCGCGGCGAGCTTGAGAACACGGTCATTGCATTCTCAAGGGACCATGGCGAAATGCTCGGCGATCACAATCTTTGGATGAAGAACCCGCCTCGGCAGGCGTCGGTCGGAGTGCCAATGGTTGCGGCCGGTCCGGGGATTCGCGAAGGGGTCGTTAGTGATGCGCTTGTTAGTGTGATGGATCTTGCGGCGACGTTTCTCGATTACGGCGGCGTCAATGTGCCGAGCGACATGGACAGCCGCTCGTTTCGGCCGGTACTCGAGGGGCAGAGCGAGTCACACCGCGAGATTCTTCTGAGTGGGCTAGACCCCTGGCGCTGCGTTTCGGACGGGCGAATGAAGTTGATTCGAGGCTATGCCGGCGGTCCCGCGGCACGCGGCGATGACATTAGGCCGTACGCGATCGCTAGCGAAGACACTGCCGCTAGGCTATTTGACATTCAAGAAGACCCTTTTGAAAACAACGATTTAGCCGCAGAATCTCGAGAGGACGTTGAGCGCTTGACTGATTTGATGCACGGCCTAATCGGGGTCGGCTGATGGCTGAGTTGAAGATTCCGACGGGACCATATAAGCGCCACATTCTGCTCTGCGCGGATCAGACGAAAGACAAGTGCGCGCCTCGCGAGGTGACGGTGCCGGCCTGGAACTTTCTCAAGGACAGGCTTGACCAGCTCGGTCTAGCGCGCGGCGATGGGTGTGTGTTTCGTAGCAAGGTCAACTGCTTGCGGGTTTGCGAGCAGGGTCCGATCGCGGTGGTTTACCCGGACGGGACTTGGTACCACTCGGCTACGCCGGAGGTGCTTGAGCGGATCTTGCAGGAACACGTCATTGGCGGCGAGCCTGTCGAAGAGTATGTTTTCGCAAGGAATCCGATGTCGTCAGCGTGACTCGCGATAGGAACGGTCGCCGTCTTGCCAAGCTTCCCAGATTCCCAGGAATTTCATTTGGTCGTCGAGACCGGAGTCTTTCAGTAGGTTGTCGACGCGATTGTGGTCGTAGCGTTTTCCAAACCGTTCGTCGAGATTGGCGATTCCTAGGACGGTTGCGGCCGCTAGGGCCGTTCGGTCGCGCACCTGTTTCATCTCGATTTTGTCGAACGTGTCGGCCTCCGAGTGGTAGGGCGAATGGTAGTTCGAAGTATCTTGGATTGCAACCAGGCTGGGGACTCCTTGCAAAAGAAAGTCAAAGTGGTCGCTGCCGAAAAACGCTTCGGTCAGATGCTCGAGGTCCCAGCGATCGTGAACGGGTGCTAGCGCGCTCTCGAGGTTTTTCAAAAGGTCGTGGCGACCGCCGAGTGAATACCCCTTGACCGGGCCGATGCCCATGTCGTGGACGATGACCGCGACGTGATTGTCGAGTTCATCCACTCGACGGCGGACGTAGGCGCGTGAGCCGAAAAGCCCGAATTCCTCGCCGCCAAACAGAGCAAATCGAATAGTCCGGCGCGGGCTGGCTTTCGCGGCTGTGATTGCCCGAGCCGTTTCGATCACGAGGGCAACGTTGGCAGCGTTGTCGAGGCAACCTGTCCCCATGTCCCATGAGTCGAGGTGGGCTGCGAGCAAGACGACTTCATTGGAGAGGCCGGATCCCGGAATTTCGGCGATGACGCTGTGGGTTTCGTAAGGGCCGGAAATTTTGTTTGGCAAGTCGAGGCGGACGAGAAAGTCGTGGTTGTTGTCGAGTAGCCGCATGAGCCGCAGACCATCTTCGCGAGCAACTATCGCTGAAGGTATGGGATCCAGTTGACCATCAATATTATTGATATGGCGGTACATGATTCCATTAGGGCGGGTGGAGATAAAGAGAACTCCCGCCGCCTGTACCTGGGCCGCCTCGCGAACGGCGACCATGGCGTTTCGTTGCTCGACCGCAAGTCCTTCGAAGGACTCGACCTCATGCAGACGAATGAGCAATATTTTGCCTTTGAAACCCTTGCGGCGGCGCAATATGCGGCCCTGGGAGCCGGTGCCTGCATAGACGAGTGGAGCTTCGATGCCGCCGATGGGCGTGGCCGGTGACAGCGCGGAAGATGCGGCACGGAGCGGGAACGATTGCTCGCCCAGAGCCGTGACACTACTTGCGCCCTCTTGCCAGCGAACCGGCATCGCCGCGGCTTCGACGGTGACGGCATCAACCCCTGCTTTTTCGAATGCCGGCCTGGCCCACTCGACGGCGCGCTGCATTCCCGACGTTCCCGCCATGCGCGGGCCAATTTCGTCGCAAAGGGTACGGAGATTGGTTGGTATTGAGCTGGAGTGCTCGATCTGCCGCAGAACGGCGTCTAGTTCACTGGCAGCATTCGCCGAAAAGATCGGCGCTGCAATGGCTATCGCGAGTGTCGGCAGAAAAAGGCGCATCAGGCTCGAAGTTAGCATGTAGACGCTGGCCCGCAGTGATCACGACCTGACTGCGAATGCACCGAACAGGTGCGCCACTACTTCGTTGCGTTCGATCGTCGTGCTCGACGGACTGCAAAAGTACGCCTCCGCGCACCAACCGCCGCTAGCCTCGTGGGGAGAGATTCGGGCTTCTCGAGGTACGTTGGGTAACCACGCTTGCGAGTGGTGATGAGGGTCTGGACCGACGCGAGTCGATTGCGCAACTCAACTCCTGTCACATGTTATATTCTGGATGGCGACGCAACGGGGAGGAGTTGGGAACTGGGTTGCTGATAGTTTGTTTGGTCGATGGGGCAAACTTCAACAAGTTACGGTGACGGTCGATCGGTGTCGATGAGCGAGAGTAGTTCAGTGGTAGAACGTCAGCTTCCCAAGCTGAATATCGCGGGTTCGATCCCCGTCTCCCGCTCCAACCCCTTGTAGAATCAACGCCGGTCCACACAAGATACAGGCCGCGAAATCGTTCTACGTACGATTTTGTGTACTTTTCTGTGGACCAAATTACTAAAAGTTTGGTCACCTGTTGTGGACCTCGGGTGTTGGCCGGGGGTGCGTCGTGAGGCATCCAAAAGTCACAAAGGTTGACGTTGGGCTTTGGTTGCTGCGCTCACGATTATCCATTGGTTCGGGTACGCCGTACTCCATATTCGAGAGAGACATTCACACCGAGCCATGGAGGGAAAACCTATACCAATTCCTCGCCACACATGGCGACGGCCCCGATTGGAAGCATTATGCGTCGTCGAAAGATTATGCCGTTCTCGCCTGCAACCACCACGCCAGGACCGTAGCCCCACAAGAGGCAGGAGGTACGGGGTGAGGGACTTTGCGGACAGCGAAGCCGAAGCCAACTACTTCGCGAAGCACTTGCTCGTCCCGACGAAGTTCTTATTGCAGGAGGATCTTGCTTTCGAAATCAATGACGATGACAAGCTTCGTAAGCTCGCACGAAGATATGGAGTCTCGATGACATTGATGGCCGGCAGGATTGCTGAAGTTCGCGGCCTTCGGGCCGACCCCGACCCCCAACCCAACCAAGGAGAAGAGAGATGAGCACAGGAGATAGGGTTTTTGCCGACCCAGACGGAAAAGGGTTGAGGGTCGTTGAAATCCTCGGAGTCGCATTGTCTGACGGCCGATGGAGCGCAGCGGTTTGGGACGGGTCGCACGTTTACAACGATCTCGAAATGGGTGAGAACCCGTGCTTAATCAGAGAGCAGAACTTCGATCGATACCCGGTCGGCCAGCTTGCCGGGCGCGATTCCGGAGCAAGTCGGATTAGGCAAGCCTAAAAATAAGTGGTTGCACAGCTAAACCATATGTGGTATATTCTGTTTCAGAGACCTCAAGACGTTGCGGGCGTCATTCCCGGCCTCTGCGGTGCCGTAAACCGCGGCCGCGCTTTCCGTAGGATCTCTGCATCCAAAACAGTCTGTTCCCCGGGGGTGGCTATTAAGCAACCTAGAGTACTCGTGTATCCAGCACGCGGTAATCACTCGACGTGCATGATTTTGATGTCCGAGGCTATCGATTGGGTCTCGAACGGATTTGCGATCTGGCGAAAGAACCGGGGGGCAATCAAGCTGACCACGAGCTTAACGGCTCTCGAGAAGGCGCGAACGAAAATGCCGATCGGGCAAGTGCTCTCGCATAGAGAGAAGAACGGGGACGGTACGCCTGGGGCGTGGAGCCACTCGGACAAATGCTGGCTTTGGGGTATTGGGGAGCCACAGATTTAGGATGTGGTCACTAGCGGTCCAAGCATGGCCGGCACTGGAGGAAGGCACGGAGAGCCTACCTCGCGCGCCATCCGCTGTGCGTGAGATGCAAGGCCACCGGAAGCTGTTCTGGGACCTCACGAACTGGCAGCCGTTGTGCAAAAGCTGTCACAGCCGCCACAAGCAGCGCGAGGAGCGGCGCGGCTATAGCTCATCAGTCGGCCCCGACGGCTGGCCGATTGACCCGCGCCATCCGGCGAACCGGTGAGCGTCAAGTCATGATTCTGAAGAAGGGTGTAAAGCTGCTCGGCATGACGCCGCAGATCGCCCTCGCAATTGGGGTCGTTGATTCGGTTTACCGCGAACACGGGAAGGACCTGGTCGTAACGAGCGTAACCGATGGGAGGCACGGAAGCGGCAGCCTACACTACAAGGGACTTGCCCTTGATTGTCGCACCCGTTTCTTTGATCGAGAGACGGCACTTATTGTTACTGACCAATGCAAAAAGCGGCTAGGCGGCGAGTTCGACATCGTCTTAGAGGACGATCACCTGCATGTCGAGTGGGACCCGCAAACACAGTAGATTTCGGCGGGCAACCCTGCCAAAAGGGAGAAAGTAGATGGGCAACGAACTAGTAGGACGACAGGCGGGCTACAGTACACCGGAGATAGGTTCGCTGGAGGGCCTGTGGTGGCGGGTGACTCCCTTTAACGCGGCGCCTTGGACTGCCTTGGGCGTTCCCGAGGAGCCACTCGGACAAATGCTGGCTTTGGGGTATTGGGGAGCCACAGATTTAGGATGTGGTCACTAACGGTCCAAGCATGGCGGGCGCTGGTGGTATTGGCCCTGATTGCAGTCGTCGCCGCGATCTACGCTGGAAGTGCCTATTCACCGCTGCCTAGGTTCAACCGCGAACTGACGGCAGCTCTCACGTACGTCGATTCCGACGATGAGCCATGGGTGGTTGAATGGGCTCCCGAACGTGAGAAGGTGTTGGGGGTTGGATACTGGACCGTATATCGCGAAGGAACCAAGCCACCCCGGCTGCCGACTATGACGGTTTTCGATAGGAAGTCCCTCAGGGCAACATGGGCCGGGCTGACGGTTTACATGGATGAGTGCCCATAATGTCAAGGCCGGATGAAAAATCCCGTTTTCGCCGGTTGAAAATTCCCCACCCTGGTTGCGGTGGTGGTTTTGTGGACCACCACCGTGTTGCTAAGCATGGAGCTAGCCGGGGAAGCGGAGGCGGGCAATGCTGGAGAGCAACCCGCCAAGGAATACCCGGCCGCAAACTCAGCGAGACGATGAGTGCCGGGAGCGGCGGCCGAGATCGCTCCCGGCTTCTTTTCCGCTGCCCAACGCCCATCGGATCGATAGATTTGCCCATGCCTGAAAAAACTCATCTTCCACTTCCCCCGCTCTTGCGACCAGGGCTCGCCGCGTCAGCCGCATCGACCGTCGGCCGTTCGCCGGACTGATCTTCCGGCCGCGAGAGCAAACCGGCTCTTCGGCGCTCCTTCAAGCGAAAGCTCTCGCCGCGAATGTTCACCGTCGTCGAGTGATGCAACAGTCGATCCAGGATCGCCGTGGCGATGATCGGGTCGGAAAAGATCGAGCCCCAATCGGCGTAGCTCTTGTTCGAGGTCAGGATGATGCTGCCGCGTTCGTAACGCGCGCTGACGAGTTGGAAGAAGATCGTCGCCCCCAGCTCGTCGAGCGGAAGGTAACCCATCTCGTCGACGATCAGCACCTTCGGCGCGAGGTAGATGCGCATCCTTCGTTGTAGCCGTCCTTCGCGGATGGCCTTCGACAGATCGGCGATCAAGTCGTGCGCGGTGATGAAGTAGGCTCCGAAACCGGCTTGGATCGCAGCCTCGGCCAAGGCAACCGAGAGATGCGTCTTGCCAACGCCGGGTGGCCCGAGGAAGATCACGTTGGAGGCTTCGTGCACGAAGCGCAACGTGCGCAGCTCTTGGATTTGGCGCTCGTCGATCGATGGTTGAAAGTCGAAGTCGAACTGTTCGAAAGTCTTGACATAGGGCAGATGCGCGAGCTGTAGACGCGTCTTGAGATAGCGTTGTCGGCGAGCGTCGGCCTCGGCGCTGACGACGTCGAGCAGGAAGTCGGCGTAGGCCGGTTCAGCCTTGGCTGCTTGTTCAAGCAGCGCTTCCAAGCGATCGTCGATGGTCTTCAGCCCCAGTGCTTCGAGCCGTTCGTGAAGCTGTTCGATGGCGGTCACAGCGCACCTCCGGCGGCGGCGCTTTCGTAAGCCGCTAGCGGCCGCACTTCGACTTGGGGTGCGCCGGCTTGGATGTGAATGCACGTTTTTCCTCCTGGACGCTTGGCGACGTGCAGCGGAATGTCGGCATGATGCTCTTTGCGAACAACGATTTGGTGGCGGTCGTCGATCAACTCGTGAACGGCGATCCGCTCGGCTCCGCGCCATACCTCGAGCCGGCCGGCCAGTTCGCGCAACGAGACTTCGGCGCCGGCGTCTTGCCAGGGAACCGAGTAGCGGTTGGAGCGCCAGGCCACGAAGGCGTCCCGGCTCACACGCCTCGACTCGGCGTCCGCGAGGGGATACGGCGGACGCTTGTCGAGAGACTGCAAGGCGGTCTTTTCAGACTCCCAACTCTCTAACACTTGGCTGTGAGTGGTGCCGTGAACGCGCCGGTTCGAGACCTCCCAGACCCAAGCGTGCAGCTGGTTGTTGAGATCATCCAGGCTCGTCGCCGTGCGTCCGCACAGGAAGTTGCGGCGCACGTACTTGACGCCCGATTCGACCTTGCCCTTGGTCTGCGCGCGGTAAGGTTTGCAGGCCCGCGGGGTGAAGCCCCAATAGTCGGCGAAGTCCTTGAAGGTTTGATTCCACTTGAGCTCGCCGCGCTCGTCGACCCCCTCCAAGACCGTCTTCATGCGGTCGTAGAGGATCTCTTGCGGCACGCCGCCGAGTTGCCGGAAGGCTTCCTCGTGCATGCGCAGCAGCGTCGGCAGCTTCTGGTCGGTCGCCGCGGCGGCCATGATGGCCCGGCTGTGACCGAGCGTGAAGACGAAACCCCAAAGCTTGCGAGTCTTGCCGTCGGCGGTGATCTCGCCGAGATGGCCCCAATCGACCTGAGCCTGTTTGCCTGCGGGTGTTTCAAAGCGCCACACGGCCACCGTGGTTGCGGCTTCTCGCAACGGCTGTAGGTGATCCTTGAGGATCGTATAGCCGCCCGAGTAGCCGTGTTCTCGCAGCTCACGCAACAGCACGACGGCATTCCAGACGCCGGCCTTGAGGCGGTCTTCGATAAACGGCTTGAAGCGATCCAGCTTGGACGGACGCGGCTTGCGCGGGCCGTATCTGGGCGTCGGATCGTCCTGCCTTAAGTACTTGCGAACCGTCTTGCGGTCAAATCCCGTGAGCTCGCTGATCTTGGCGAGGCTCACCCCTTGTCGAACTAATTCTTCGATTTCTTGCACATCTGAACTCCGTAACAGCGCCTTGTACCTCCTGCTTCCAGGGTCGGCTCCGACGCAAGCTACGGGTGGGGAATTTTATTCCGGCGATACGGGGATTCTTACACCGGCGCTGACAAACGCTCGAAGATGGTCTCGACACACCTCAGCTCTCGACGCAAACCGCCCTGCGGTAAAGTCGGCCTGAGCACATACAATCTGTTCGGAGATTATGCGTAGAGGTTCACGTTCAGTCACATCCCTGAACTTACTTGAAATCACTGAATGTCCACGGTCACTGTGTTGGCGTGCTTGACGTCCGCGGTCAGAACGACGTTGACTTCGCCGCGACCCGCGAGGGAGCGGGGTAGCGGTCCGATGTTGATCTGATCCAAGCCCACGAACTGGCCCTGAGGGATTGCGCCCAAAACGGGGACACTCTCCCCGCCTACTGTGGCGGTGACCTGCGAAGTGAAGCCTCGCACTCCCGTACCAAACCGTAGTAGAAAGACCTGAGCCCCTTCAGGGCCGAGGTCGATCGCTAATGCGACAAACTTCCCCTGAGTCGAATCCAGTTCAAAAACGAAATCTGTGTTCTGTGACCCGTCGTCCCCGACCATCAGGGCCAACGCAGCCGCTACACCCTCGCCATTCGCATTCGCCGCAAACAGACCCGGTGCGACCGCTTCGGTCTGAATTGCAGCCGATGAACTGTTACCATCCGCTGTAGTCACAGTGACTGTTGCTGGCCCGATCGCTGTTTTCGGTGGAATCAGGAGGTTGATTTGTGTCGGCGAAACAAGAAACAGCGACCCTGGACGCTCCGTTCCCGTGCTATCGGTGACCGTCATCGTCGTGCCCAATAGAGAAGTCGGCAAGGGCGTTGACCCTGCCTGTTCTGTCGAGGTGGCTAGATTGGATCCAAACAACGAGACGATCAAAGCTGGTGCATACGGGCCACCCAGAAAGCTTGCGCCGTTCAAGATTCCGCCTGAATAGATGACGGGAGTAGGTGTGAGTACGCGAATCCGGTGGTTGTTTGAGTCGGTTATAAAGATGTGTCCGGCGTCGTCCACCGCAAGGCCTCGCCCAAAATCCAGACGTGCGGCGTCTGCTAATCCGCCGTCTCCGCTGAAGCCCCTCACTCCTCTACTACCCACCACGGTGCTGATTGTTCCGTCAGGTGCTACCTTGCGGATCGTATTACGCCCTTCGGCCACATAGATATTGCCCACAGAATCGACCGCAACACCCCCAGGGGGACGCTACCTGTGCTTCGGTAGCAGGTCCCCCGTCACACACGAGCCCGGAAAATAAACCGTTGCCCGCTACCGTGCTGATCACACCCGCAGAGCTTATTCTGCGGATCCTGTGGTTGTCTCTGTCAGCGAAGTAAATGTTCCCGCTGCCGTCTACGGTCACCGCGATCGGAATGTTGATAGCTGCAGAAGTCGCAAGACCCCCGTCCCCCCCGAAGCCCCGCAAGCCTGTGCCCGCTACGGTACTGATCACGCCGTCAGTAGACACTTTGCGAATTTGGTTGTTATCGATGTCCCCGATGTAGATGCTTCCGGATCCATCGACCGCCAAGTCAACTGGGGAATCGAGGTCCGCATCGGTCGCAAGGCCGCCGTCCCCGCTAAAACCTAGCTTCCCAGTCCCTGCAACTTTACTGATCACGCCTTCAGGCGACACCTTGCGAACTCGGTTGGTACCGGTGTCCGCGATGTAGATGCTTCCGGACCCATCGACGGCCACGCCACGCGGGAACGCCAGCGCTGTTTCAATCGCTAGGCCACCGTCCGCGCCAAATCCCGCGTCACCCGTCCCTGCCACGGTGTTGATCACTCCATCAGGTGTGATGCATCGCACGGCGTGGTTATTCGTATCTGCCACGTACAAGTTTCCGGCGTTGTCAGTCGCTACGTCCCAAGGAAAGAACAAAACAGCATCCGTGGCCAGAGCACCATCTCCGCTTAGGTGACTCATCCCCACCGCTGTAGAGATCACACCTTCTGACGTCACCGTGCGGATACGGCTGTTGGTTGTGTCGGCGACATAGATGGTTCCATTGCTGTCTACCGCCACGTCTTGTGCAAATGCTAGTTGAGCCTCTGTTGCACGACCGCCATCTCCGCTGAATCCCGGCACTCCCGTACCTGCTACGGTGCTGATCGTCCCATCCACGGCGACCTTGCGGATGCGGTGGTTGGCACCATCCGCAATGTAAAGATTGCCGTCGCCATTAAGTCCCAGGTGTCGCGGGAAGTTTGGCGCCGCAGAACTGGCGCGACCGCCGTCCCCTCCAAAGCCCTGCGTCCCGGTACCAACTACCGTGCTGATCGTCCCGCCCGGCGTAACTTTCCGGATCCGGTGGTTGCCGTTGTCAGCGACATAGATATTCCCAGCGCCGCCTACGGCCACGTCAAAAGGGGAATTGAGGTCCGCATCGACGGCAAGGCCGCCGTCCCCTCTGCCACCTCGAAAGCCACGACCGCCAACGGCGCTTATCACACCGTCGACGCCGACTCTTAGAATCTGGTCAGCGAGGGAGTCGGCCACAAATACATTGCCAACATGATCGACTGCCAGGCCCCTGACAAAAGCGAGTTGGCTCTCGGTCGCTGTACCGCTACCGCCGAAACGGCAGCAGAAACCGCCCGTCCCAGTTCCAGCCAGCGTTGTGATTACACCATCCGACGCAACCCTTCGTACTCTCCAGTTGCTGGTGTCAGCTATGTAGAGGTTCCCTGCAGCATCGACTGCAACGCTATCCGGGAACGCCAGCAGTGCCGAAGCCGCTGGACCACCGTCCCGAGCGGGATCCGATCCCACTACCGTGTCGATCACAAACTCCGAACTATCGGGCTGGGCAAGGGTCGCTGGGGATAGCACAAGCGCGGCCACAGAAACAACAAATCCTTGCGTCAACGCACTGAGATGTTTTTGAAAGTTTCTCGCGAGCGACTCTTCGTGGCGTTCAGTACATCGGGACTCCACTGCAATCTCCCTGTTCGGCCTTGGACTCGGTCGCGACAAGGTTACCTCCGTCTCGTAGCGCCGCGCAACGTCTCGGCTGGGACCGTGTCAACTAGCGATAGGATCTTCGCTAAGAAGTGCTCGACTGGTAGAGTTAACTCGGCTGACGGCCTCGCTTGGGATACGAATACTCATTCAACGTCTTCTCGGACGGCTTCTTTCCAAAACTCTCAGCCTGGGTCTCACAGAAGACAGTAGCGAAGTGGCGCAGCAAAAGCTCAGTGAGGCAGCCATCCATTGCGATCAGGTGCGCCAGAATTTCGACGGCCTCGAGGCTATATACGTCGAGAAGGGGGCCATACGCGTGAGAATCCGAAACATCCAAGCGGACGTGGAGGGATCTCGGATCGCTGCGGATGTTGAAGAGATTCCAACCGCCGGATTCAGAACAGGCTCGTTCAGCCGGTTTGGTCGGAGCGGCAGCCCACAACGATGGAAGATTGAGGCAGGGTTTTTAACAAGTTTCTCCGATCACACATGGAGCATGGGCTACGGTGGCTGGTCTCTGTTCTTTTCGCCACTAGTTGTGCAGGGCGTACTCGATGTTGTGTCTACCTGGCCTGCCGACCTCGATCCGAGTAGTCGATACAGTGAAGTTATTCGCTGGCTGATTGATCACGACGCCTATGAGCGGCAGACCCAAGTATTCTCTGAATAACAAAATGAGACAGTTGCTGTGCTGCGGCAACCTGGCCGGCTAGGGTGCCTGCTGTTGCCGGACACATCAAGTAAAGGCAAACGCTCTCTTGTCGTCGCGGGCGGTGTTCCTGAGTCTTATGTCCGCATAGTTCGAGATCGGTACGCAAAGTTCCGCGACCGCGAATAGCCTAATGGACAGAACATAAAGGGCTTAGGCGCGATTCGTCGAAGCACTGTCAGAAAATCGCTTAGTGCTGAGGTTCTGCGCCGATCCGTTTACCGGTCAGAATCGTCCCGAAACTGGCATTTCGACCGTTTTTTGCAAAGCCACCGAAAAATAATTTCCCACCCAACTGACGACTACCTAGAATCGCTGATAGGCCTATAAACAAGGCGTTAGAGAGCATCGGCGGGGATTTTTCCACCCTCTCAAATGGAAGATTGTGGCATCGTTTGTTACCAACAGCTAACCGCAGCCAAGCTGTTCGGCGCTAGAATCGGCCCATCTTGGTCGGCAATAAATGGTGCAATCAAAACTCACTCTGAAAAGCCTCACGGCGAGGCCTGTGGTGTTGAAACTTGAGCGCCCCGTTGTGGCTCGCATCGCGACGATTACGGATTGGCCCTTGATCCTCATTGATCTCGAGACAGAGGAGGGCATAGTCGGGCGCGCCTATCTCGAGCCGTATACGCCGAAGGCAATTCGATACCTGGTTCCGGCTCTCCGTGATCTCGGCGAGATGCTGAAGGGCCACAGCGTCTCTCCTCTTGATCTGTACGGTAAGGCGAGGAAAAGCCTCCATTTTGTCGGCTATGAAGGCATGTCGATGATTGCCGTTTCCGGAGTTGACATGGCGGCGTGGGACGCGGTCGCTAAGGCGGCTGACATTCCGCTCTGCGTTTTGCTCGGAGGATCGGTTGGGCCCGTGAAGGCTTACAACAGCAACGGTCTTTGGCTGAAGTCCCCCACCGAGACAGCCGAAGAAGCGATAGCACTGCGTGACGAGGGTGGATTCAAAGGACTCAAGCTGCGGCTCGGACGGGAGCCGGCCACAGAGGACCTCGCCACCATTGAAGAGGTCCGCAAAGTACTCGGTGCTGATGTCGAATTGATGATCGACTTCAACCAAGGCCTTGACTTGGCGGAGGCGATGCAGCGCTGCGGGCAGATCGATGATCTCGGCCTGGCATGGATCGAGGAACCGATTGTTTACGACAATCTGGACGGCTACGCGAAGTTGGCTGCCGATCTAAGAACGCCGATCCAAATCGGCGAAAATTTCTATGGTCCGCGAGAGCTTCACAAGGCCCTGCAGCGGAACGCATGTGACTTGGTCATGCCCGACTTCATGCGCATCGGCGGCGTGACGGGGTGGTTGCGTGCGGCGAGCATCGCAGGCGCATGGGGAGTACCGATGTCAACCCACCTGTACCCCGAAGTGGCGGCGCACGTGATGCGGGTGACGGAAACCGCGCACTGGCTCGAATGGCAAAACTGGGCGGATCCCATCCTGCAAAGACCTTACGAGATCAAAGACAGCAACCTTCGCATTCCTGATGTTCCGGGCGTTGGACTGGAATGGGACGAAGACGTAGTAGCGGCACACGCTCTAGACTTGTAGCGCGGTTCCATTCGTTCCACGCGTCACCACTAAATTAAATTTTCACGCAGACCTGACGACAGCCTCAAGTCGCTCAAAGTCCTATAAACAGAGGCTCAGAGCCCTCCGGCGGAGGTTCTGGCCTGCCTGGGATGGAAAGTTTGCAGGAGCGTTTGTTGCCAATACCTATGTTTCGGCGGTCCGATCTGGGCACCGCAGGCACCACGTTGAACCGCAAAGACCTCCGATTCGGTTGATGTTCGTGGTTTCCGAAGGATCGTTTGAAACGGCTCCCGTTACTCATCAACAAACCAAACCTTGAGCGCTCGATCCCCAGAGTTGTGACAGTATGTGTGACCTTACAGCGATGTCGCTTCGCTTCATCTCACGGGCGATGAAACACTGCGGGTTTGATGCGATGTAGACGGCCACGTTGTGTGCTACGATCACCGCGACTTAGGACGCTTGATCGTGCCCGATCCGAACATCCTCTTCCTGCATGCCGATCAAATGCACGCTGACGCCGTCTCGGCGTATGGCTCGCCCTACTGTTCGACGCCGGGGATCGATCGCATAGCCGAGGATGGCGTCTCGTTCCGCCGGGCCTACGCAGCCCAGCCGGTTTGCTGTCCCGCTCGCGCGAGTTGGTTTACCGGGCGGACGCCGCTCGAGCACGGCGTGCTGACCAACGCAGTTCCGATCAACCCTAAGCTGCCGGATTTGGGTCAGTGGCTGCGCCAACACGGCGGTTACGAAACCGTGTATGCCGGCAAATGGCACATCCCCGGCCGAAACGTCGCGGATAGCTTCGACTACCTGCACCCTGGTACGGGCATGGGCGAGATCGGCGACGGCGACGTGGGACGCGCAGCAGCGGCCTTCCTCAGCCGCCGGAAGTCCGAGCGGCCGTTCTTTCTCTCGGTGGGCTTCCTCAATCCGCATGACTGCTGCTACACCTGCGGGGCGAGCGGCGGCGTGGGCAAGTTCGAGCATGCTGCCGCGATTGAAGACGAGCTGCCGCCACTGCCCGACAATTTCGATCCCGCTCTGCCCTGGATTTCCGACGAGCAACGCCACCGTGTCGGCCACTGGAGCGAGCTCGACTGGCGCTACTACATCTACTCCTGCTATCGACAGACCGAGATGGCCGACGCTCACGTCGGGCTGGTCTACGACGCGCTGCGGCGTTCACGCTTTGCCGACAACACCCTGGTCGTGTTCGCCGCCGATCACGGCGAGGGTATGGGGCATCATGGCCGCATACTCAAGAATTTTTTGGAGGAGGAATCGTGGCGTGTGCCGACGATTGTTGTCGCTCCAGGCGCAGGCATGTCGGGCGCGGAAGAGCGGCGGCTGGTGTCGAGCCTCGACATCCCGGCGACGATCTGCGACTACGCTTTGGTGCCGCCGCTGCCCGACGCCGACGTAGGCCGCAGCTTGCTTCCGGTGCTCGAAGGTAAGCCGGTTGAGTGGCGGTCGCATGTGTTTGGCGAGACCGAACACTCGGCCGCGGTCAGCGACGGGCGATTCAAAGCAATCTTCTACCCCAGCGCAGCGACGAGGATGTTCGATCTCAATGTCGACCCACTGGAAATGCGCAACCTCGCCGCCTCACCGTCCCATCAAGACCGACTGAAGGGGCTAGCGGATCGGCTGCGGCGTTACGTGCGCAAACGGGCGATCTACTCGAAGCTGGGCGAGGATGCCCCGGGCACAGACCGCAGCGGCCAGAGCCGCAAAGAACGGCTGCGCAGGGCGCGTGACTGGTACGACAGCATCGTTGCCGGCGAGGGGTTGGCGGTATGAGCGAGCCGACTCGTCGAGAAGCGTTAGGCTTGGCGGGAAGCGTCGCAGCCTGGGCGGCCGTGAGTCGGCTACCGCTGTTAGGCGCACTGGGGCATACTCCTGCAGGGCTGTCTGCCATCCAGGGGTATTTGGGCGGGCATGAGCCGGGTTCAGGTGCCGTGCCGGCTTTTTCGTTGAAGTATGCAATCTTGCGCTGCTGTCAGCGCCGGTGTAAGAATCCCCGTATCGCCGGAATAAAATTCCCCACCCGTAGCTTGCGTCGGAGCCGACCCTGGAAGCAGGAGGTACAAGGCGCTGTTACGGAGTTCAGATGTGCAAGAAATCGAAGAATTAGTTCGACAAGGGGTGAGCCTCGCCAAGATCAGCGAGCTCACGGGATTTGACCGCAAGACGGTTCGCAAGTACTTAAGGCAGGACGATCCGACGCCCAGATACGGCCCGCGCAAGCCGCGTCCGTCCAAGCTGGATCGCTTCAAGCCGTTTATCGAAGACCGCCTCAAGGCCGGCGTCTGGAATGCCGTCGTGCTGTTGCGTGAGCTGCGAGAACACGGCTACTCGGGCGGCTATACGATCCTCAAGGATCACCTACAGCCGTTGCGAGAAGCCGCAACCACGGTGGCCGTGCGGCGCTTTGAAACACCCGCAGGCAAACAGGCTCAGGTCGATTGGGGCCATCTCGGCGAGATCACCGCCGACGGCAAGACTCGCAAGCTTTGGGGTTTCGTCTTCACGCTCGGTCACAGCCGGGCCATCATGGCCGCCGCGGCGACCGACCAGAAGCTGCCGACGCTGCTGCGCATGCACGAGGAAGCCTTCCGGCAACTCGGCGGCGTGCCGCAAGAGATCCTCTACGACCGCATGAAGACGGTCTTGGAGGGGGTCGACGAGCGCGGCGAGCTCAAGTGGAATCAAACCTTCAAGGACTTCGCCGACTATTGGGGCTTCACCCCGCGGGCCTGCAAACCTTACCGCGCGCAGACCAAGGGCAAGGTCGAATCGGGCGTCAAGTACGTGCGCCGCAACTTCCTGTGCGGACGCACGGCGACGAGCCTGGATGATCTCAACAACCAGCTGCACGCTTGGGTCTGGGAGGTCTCGAACCGGCGCGTTCACGGCACCACTCACAGCCAAGTGTTAGAGAGTTGGGAGTCTGAAAAGACCGCCTTGCAGTCTCTCGACAAGCGTCCGCCGTATCCCCTCGCGGACGCCGAGTCGAGGCGTGTGAGCCGGGACGCCTTCGTGGCCTGGCGCTCCAACCGCTACTCGGTTCCCTGGCAAGACGCCGGCGCCGAAGTCTCGTTGCGCGAACTGGCCGGCCGGCTCGAGGTATGGCGCGGAGCCGAGCGGATCGCCGTTCACGAGTTGATCGACGACCGCCACCAAATCGTTGTTCGCAAAGAGCATCATGCCGACATTCCGCTGCACGTCGCCAAGCGTCCAGGAGGAAAAACGTGCATTCACATCCAAGCCGGCGCACCCCAAGTCGAAGTGCGGCCGCTAGCGGCTTACGTGAGAACGGCGCTGACAAACTAGACCACAGAACGGCGTTTTAAAGCCGTTCAAGGGCGGCGGAAAATTAGACCGCCCGGGTGGTCCGCTGGCATCCATTCGGTGTTTTGTGGAACACGGGAAGGATGTATCGCGTGGAGCTATATGCTCAAGTACGGCGCAGTGTCTACGTCGAAGGGCTGAGTGAACGCGAAGCCGCCAAGCGGTTTGGCTTAGCGCGGGAGACGGTGCGCAAAATGCTGCGCTACGCTGCTCCGCCGGGCTATCGGCGGAGCAAACCGGTGAGACGGCCGAAGCTCGAAGCGTTCACCGGAATCATCGATCAGATCCTGCTCGACGATCAGCAACAACCAAAGAAACAACGTCACACCGCGAAACGCATCTTCGATCGCCTACGCGAGGAGTACGATTTCAGCGGTGGCTACACGATCGTCAAGGACTACGTCCGCGAGAAGAAGCTCGGTGGACAAGAGATGTTCGTGCCACTGGCGCATCCGCCCGGCGACGCGCAGGCCGACTTCGGCGAAGCGGTTGTCGTTATCAATGGAGTCCAGCGCAAGGCGCACTTCTTGGTTGTCGATCTGCCGCACAGCGACGACGCCTTCGTTAAGGCCTTTCCCGCCGAGACGACGGAAGCCTTTTGCGAAGGACACAACGCCGCGTTTCGTTATTTCGACGGCGTGCCACGCAACATCGTCTACGACAACACGACGCTGGCGGTGGCAAGGATTCTCGGCGACGGCACGCGCAAACGTACGCGGGTGTTCAGCGAACTGCAGTCGCACTACCTGTTCGCCGATCGTTTCGGGCGTCCGGGCAAGGGCAACGACAAGGGAAAAGTCGAAGGGCTAGTGGGCTTCGCACGGCGCAATTTCATGGTGCCGATCCCGAGATTCGAGAGTTGGGAAGCCTTCAACGAACACCTCGAAGAGAAGTGCCGAGCCAACCGTGAACGGCGTTTGCGACGGCACACCGAAACCGTCGGCGAACGCTTCGAGCGCGATCGGGAAGCGCTCTTGCCCTTGGCACCGACAGCCTACGATGCCTGCGACAAACGCTCGACAAGGGTGACTTCGTTGTCGCTGGTGCGCTACGCGACAAACGATTATTCGGTGCCAACGCGTTACGGCCACCGCCAGGTCCTGATCAAAGCCTACGTGGATGAGGTAGTGATCTGTTGCGGCAGCGAAGAGATCGCCCGCCATCAGCGCAGCTATGAACGTGAAGAGTTGGTTTTCGATCCGCTGCACTACTTGGCGTTGTTGGAACGCAAGACCAACGCGCTCGATCAAGCCGCGCCGTTGGTCGGCTGGGAGTTGCCGCCGGAGTTTGCGAAGCTGCGACGACTGCTCGAATCGCGGTTGGACAAAGCGGGCAAGCGCGAGTACGTACAGGTCCTGCGACTGTTGGAGGACTTCCCCCTTGAGCACGTCGCAACGGCGGTGCGCCAAGTCTGTCTACTGGGAACGATTGGCTTTGACGCCGTCAAGCATCTACTGCTGTGCGCGATCGAGCAACGTCCGCCGAAGCTCGACTTAACGAAGTATCCCCACCTGCCGACGGCTCAGGTCGAGCAGACGTCGCCGGCATCCTATCTGGCGCTGCTAGCAGGAGCAAGCTGATGGCGAAGTCGAGAATGCTGCTGGAAACCCACCTGAAAGCGCTGCGGCTGCCGACCTTCCTGCGCGAGTACGACAAACTGGCTCGGCGCTGCGCCGCCGAAGGCTTGGACTTTCGGGACTTCCTACAGCAACTCTGCGAGCTGGAACTGGTCGATCGCGAGCAGCGGGCGACCGAGCGTCGCATCAAGGCCGCCAAGTTCCCGGTGACGAAGAGTCTCGACACGTTCGACTTCTTGGCCATACCCTCGGTGAACAAGAAGCTCGTTCTGGAGCTGGCGCGCTGTGAGTTCATCGACCGCCGTGAGAACGTCTTGGCGCTGGGGAACTCCGGCACCGGCAAAACGCATATCGCCTTGGCGCTGGGACTGGCAGCTTGTCAGAGCGGCTATCGCACACGTTTCACCACCGCCGCGGGATTGGTCCATGAACTGCTCGAAGCCCGTGACGAACGGCAACTACTACGGGTCCAGAAACAACTTGCCAAGCAGGATCTACTGATCGTCGATGAACTGGGCTATGTGCCGCTGTCGAAGACCGGGGCAGAGCTGCTGTTCGAGATCTTTTCGCAGCGCTACGAACAGGGCTCGACGTTGCTGACCTCGAACCTGCCGTTCACCGAGTGGACCGAGGTGCTGGGTTCCGAACGCATGACCGGCGCTCTGCTTGACCGGCTCACGCATCACGTCCATATCCTCGAGATGAACGGCGACAGCTACCGCCTCAAGCAAAGCAAAAAGAAGCGCCCGCGCTCTTCAAACTGACCCGCCGGCCGCTCGCGCCGGTTTGCGTGGGCCGTCTTCCACTACGCCTGGGCCGCCCTAAAGGGCGTCCTCAGGCTCCGTTCCAGCCGTCCCACGCAAACCGCTGGATCCCCGCCAACTGGTCTATTTTTGCTCCGCCGAAGCGGTCTACATTTACTCCGCCCTTGACACTTACGAAAGCGCCGCCGCCGGAGGTGCGCTGTGACCGCCATCGAACAGCTTCACGAACGGCTCGAAGCACTGGGGCTGAAGACCATCGACGATCGCTTGGAAGCGCTGCTTGAACAAGCAGCCAAGGCTGAACCGGCCTACGCCGACTTCCTGCTCGACGTCGTCAGCGCCGAGGCCGACGCTCGCCGACAACGCTATCTCAAGACGCGTCTACAGCTCGCGCATCTGCCCTATGTCAAGACTTTCGAACAGTTCGACTTCGACTTTCAACCATCGATCGACGAGCGCCAAATCCAAGAGCTGCGCACGTTGCGCTTCGTGCACGAAGCCTCCAACGTGATCTTCCTCGGGCCACCCGGCGTTGGCAAGACGCATCTCTCGGTTGCCTTGGCCGAGGCTGCGATCCAAGCCGGTTTCGGAGCCTACTTCATCACCGCGCACGACTTGATCGCCGATCTGTCGAAGGCCATCCGCGAAGGACGGCTACAACGAAGGATGCGCATCTACCTCGCGCCGAAGGTGCTGATCGTCGACGAGATGGGTTACCTTCCGCTCGACGAGCTGGGGGCGACGATCTTCTTCCAACTCGTCAGCGCGCGTTACGAACGCGGCAGCATCATCCTGACCTCGAACAAGAGCTACGCCGATTGGGGCTCGATCTTTTCCGACCCGATCATCGCCACGGCGATCCTGGATCGACTGTTGCATCACTCGACGACGGTGAACATTCGCGGCGAGAGCTTTCGCTTGAAGGAGCGCCGAAGAGCCGGTTTGCTCTCGCGGCCGGAAGATCAGTCCGGCGAACGGCCGACGGTCGATGCGGCTGACGCGGCGAGCCCTGGTCGCAAGAGCGGGGGAAGTGGAAGATGAGTTTTTTCAGGCATGGGCAAATCTATCGATCCGATGGGCGTTGGGCAGCGGAAAAGAAGCCGGGAGCGATCTCGGCCGCCGCTCCCGGCACTCATCGTCTCGCTGAGTTTGCGGCCGGGTATTCCTTGGCGGGTTGCTCTCCAGCATTGCCCGCCTCCGCTTCCCCGGCTAGCTCCATGCTTAGCAACACGGTGGTGGTCCACAAAACCACCACCGCAACCAGGGTGGGGAATTTTCAACCGGCGAAAACGGGATTTTTCATCCGGCCTTGACACTGGACGAAGACGGTCCCACAGACGGGCGTAACGACGAACAAGGAAATCGGCCGTCTGGAGCTAAAGATGGAGAATTCCGAGAATCATGCGCGTGTGAATGTGCTCCAGACCACCCGCTATTCGTCCCCCAACAACCGGCTGGAAGCGGAGATCATTTGCAATCGTGACCCGTTGCTCTCTCTGCGGAGCTGGAAGCTTACCGGCAAAATCGAAGAGCGCGACGATTGCCTGTACGAAGTCGTCGGGCGCCACGAGGGCACGGCAGTGCACATCGAAGACGGGCTGGAAGAGCGGGTGTTCGCGGTCGAGGGGCCGCTGGTTTGCCAATGGACGCCGGTGTTCTCGACCGCAGCCTCGTCGGAACTTCCAGGGCGGTTTGGGTTGCTCGAGGACCTGCTGCTCTATAAGTCCGGCCAAAGGCTCGCGAGGGAAGCCGCCGTCGTCGTCCCGTATCAGGACAGAGAGTACAAGATGACCTGCTACTCACAGCGCGGACGTGGTGTGCTGCCGCTGCACTACTTCGCGGACGAGCAAGGGCGAACGCAGCTGGTCACGCAAGGAGCGCTGGCTTGGGCACTGATCGAAGCGGGATAGCTCTGGATCTGTCAAGGCCGGAGTATTATTCTTCCAGCGAGCCGAAGCAAAGAACGGGCGCGAGCGGTCGGCGGGTCAGCCGGAAGGACGAGAGCGCTTCTTGTTGCTCTGCTTGAGGCGGTAGCTTTCGCCGTTCATCTCGAGGACATGAACATGATGGGTGAGCCGGTCGAGCAGAGCGCCGGTGATGCGCTCGGATCCGAGCACCTCTGTCCACTCGGTGAACGCCAGGTTTGCGGTCAGCATCGTGGAGCCTTGTTCATAGGGCTGCGAGAGGATTTCGAATAGTAGCTCCGCGCCGGTCTTCGACAACGGCACATAGCCCAGCTCATCGACGATCAGCAGATTCTGCTTGGCAAGTTGTTCTTGGAATCGCAGCCGCCGCCGTTCGTCGCGGGCTTCGAGTAGTTCGTTGACTAGTGCCGCGGCCGTGGCGAATCGTGTTCGACAACCGCGCTGACGCGCGGCCAGGCCTAGTGCCAGTGCGATATGCGTCTTGCCGGTGCCGGTCATGCCCAGAGCCAGCATGTTCTCGCGGCGGTTGATGAACTCGCAGCGCGCCAGCTCCAGAATGAGCTTCTTGTTTACCGAAGGCAGCGCTACGAAGTCGAATGTGTCACAGTGCTTGGGCAATCGGATGCGAGTGCTCGAGCCTCCCACAAGTCTTAGGAAAGCATCTTCTTGACGACCTTTCCCTCAACGTCGGTAAGGCGGAAGTCCCGGCCCAAATAGTGGTAGGTGAGGCGCGTGTGGTCCAGTCCCAAACAATGCAGGAGGGTCGCCTGTACGTCGTGAATATGCACTTTGTCTTCCGCGACCTTCAAGCCTAGCTCGTCGGTGGCCCCGATCACCTGACCGCCGCGGATGCCGCCGCCAGCCAGCCACATGCTGAAACCGTTTGGGTGATGGTCCCGGCCGGCGTAGTCTTCATCCCCGGAGCGGCGCATCTCAGCTAGAGGTGTGCGCCCAAACTCTCCTCCCCAAACAACGAGAGTGCTGTCGAGCAGGCCGCGCTGCTTCAAGTCTTTAACGAGAGCCGCCGCGGGTTGGTCGGTGATGTCGCAATTTTTCTTAAGTCCCTTCTTGAGTTCAATGTGATCATCCCAAGTGGAATGCGCCAACATGACGAAACGCACTCCACGCTCGATCATCCGCCTCGCCAGTAAGCAGTTGACGGCATAGGGACGAGTCGGCTCGTGGTCAACACCGTACATTTCCTTGATGTTTTCCGGCTCGCTGGAAAAGTTCAATAGCTCGGGCGCGGCAGCCTGCATCCGGAATGCCAACTCATACGAAGCAATTCTTGAGGCGATCTCGGTGTCACCGGTTTTCAGATAACGCTCTTCGTTCAGACTCCGCATCACGTCAAGCCGCGCCCGCTGCATCTCACGAGTCAAGCCGGGCGGATTGGAGAGGTAGAGGATCGGGTCCCCCGCGCTGCGGAACGTCACACCCTGATACGTAGACGGCAGAAAACCGCTCGACCAGTTACTCGAACCGCCGCTCGTCCCCACTCCCGAGCTGAGAACGACGAATCCAGGCAGGCTCTGCGACTCGCTGCCGAGCCCATAACCCACCCAGGAGCCGACCGTAGGCCTGCCCAACTGGGTGTGCCCACTCATCAGCAGGGCTTGGCCGGGGTGGTGGTTGAAGGCTTCGCTGTACATCGAGCGCACCACGCACATCTCGTCGGCAATCGTTCGCGTGTGAGGAAGCCAGTCTGAAATCTCGATGCCGCTCTCTCCGCAAGGCGTAAACTTTCGCGGACTCGCCATGACCTTGGCCGTCGCCTTAATAAAGGCCATTTTCATGTCCTTCGTCATGGACCCCGGTAGCGGCTGTCCGTGCCACTTTTGAAGAGCCGGCTTGGGGTCAAAGAGGTCAATCTGGCTGGGCGCGCCCGCCATGAACAAGAAAATGACGTTCTTGGCCTTTGGCGTGAAATGGGGCTGCCTCGGAGCGAGGGGATTGACCTTAGTGATGGGCGGCTCCGCAGCCCGGCCTTCGAGGTCCAGAAGATTCGCCAGCGCGACGGTCCCGATGCCGCCCGCGACACGTTCGAAGAAATGGCGGCGCGATTGGATACGAGTAAGATCGGCAAAGTCCATGTTCGTCATCCGTTTAACCCTTAGACTTCCTTCACTCTCTAGTAATGAACTCGTCCAGATTCAGCAAGATGCTGGCGATTCCGGTCCAGGCCGCCGCCTCCGCCCGACTCGAACCAATTCCGTCTATCGGAAAGAGATATTCCGCGGCAGTGGCGTCGGCTTCCAGTACGTGTATTTGCCGCCGGTAATAGCGCTCCATGGTCTCGGCTTCAGTTCGGCTCGGCGCCCTCGAAAGACACAGCCGGTAGGCGTAGTCGAGCCGTTCTTCAAAAGCCTTGACCCCAGCCAGCAGGACCCTGGCCGCCAGACCGTGTGCGGCCTCAATAAACACCGGATCATTGAGCAGATTCAAGGCTTGCAGCGGCGTAATCGAGCGTTCGCGTCGGCAAAGACTCTGCAGGGTATTCGGTGCATCGAAGTTCATCAAGAATGGGTACGGCACGGTCCGCTGGAAATGCACATAAACCCCTCGGCGGTAGCGGTCCGTGCCGGTGCTTTCGCGGAACTGCGCCGTGTGTCCCAACTCAGCCACACCCTTGGGTTGGGGCGGACTGATGCTACGTCCTCCTACCGCTGGATTTAGAAGGCCGCTCGCAGCGAGGGTCACGTCCCGAACCAACTCCGCCGGCAAACGCAGCCGCGCCTGCCGGCCTAGCAAGATATTGTCCGGGTCTCGTTTGAGCAGCTCTTCACCGACATCGGACGACTGCCGGTAGGTCGCGGACATTACCATCAGTTTGACCATCTGCTTCATGCTCCACCCGCGCTCAACGAACTCGGCGGCCAACCAATCAAGCAGTCCACGATGGGTAGGCTTTTCACCTTGCGTGCCGAAATCCTCCGACGTGAAGACGATTCCGCGGCCAAAAAGCTCTTGCCAAAGGCGGTTCACCATCACACGCGAGGTCAGCGGATTCTCAGGGGAAACCAGCCAGTGGGCGAGCGCGAGACGGCCGGGCGTGCCGCCTTCGGGCATCAAGTGCAGAAATGCTGGCGACGCGGGATGCACTTCGATCCCAGGCTGATAGTAGTCCCCTCGAATGTGGATATGACTCCCGGGCGGGTCTGGATCTTCGACGATGATCTGGGTTTGGCTGAGGGTTGGATAGGAAGCGTCCAGCCCGGCAAGTTTCTTCTTGACTACTTCAAATCCGAGCTTCTCGAACTCGCCCTCAGGGACAACCTCTTGGTAGTTAAATAGAAAGAACCGCACCAAAGAAGCCTGCTGGTCGAAATTGCGCTTCTCGAGGGATGTGGCAAGAATCTTTCTCCCGTTGTCCACTTCTACGAGCATTCGCTCGTAGTTGATGTCCCACTCCGCCGCCTCGCCGGGATGCTTGGCCGCGTAACGCAGCCTGTCTTCCCATGGAGCCATGAGCTGAGGGATTCCGTATTGCTGAAGCAGTTCGTCGCGCTTGCTCAGATACTCCGCTCGCGAGCGAAGATAAGGTCCCATCTCCCCCGCCAGAGGAGCGTCGATGTTGATTTCCATCGAGGTGTTGAAGAACGCGAAAAGCTCGTAATATTCCTTCTGTGTCAGCGGATCGTACTTGTGGTCGTGACACTGCGCGCACCCGACCGTCAGAGCTAGCCACACCGTGCCGATTGTGTTGGTTCGGTCCACGATCTGCTCAAAGCGAAACTGATCGGCCTTGACGCCGCCCTCGCGGTTGGTCAGCGTGTTGCGATGAAACCCGGTAGCTACTTTTTGATTAACCGTTGCATTGGGCAGAAGGTCGCCCGCGATCTGCTCAACCGTGAACTGGTCGAACGGCATGTCGGAGTTCAATGCTTCAATCACCCAGTGCCGATACCTCCAGGCATGCGGACGGACCCAATCCACTTCGTAGCCGTCACTGTCGGCGTAGCGGGCAAGGTCGAGCCAATATTTGGCCCATTTCTCGCCGTAGTGCTCGGAATCCAAGAGATCATCGACGAGTCGCTCATAGGCGTCGGGACGATTATCGGCGAGAAACCTCTTGACTCTTTCAGGGGGCGGCGGAAGCCCGATCAGGTCCAGATGCACTCGCCGCACCAGAGTCGTTTTTTCGGCTTCAGGAGATGGCTCCATCCCTTCCTTTTCGAGGCGTGCCAGGACAAAAACGTCCACGGGATTCTTGGCCCAAGCAGCATTCTGGACAGGAGGGGTTTGAGGTCTCTGAACGGCCTGAAGTGCCCAGTGGCGCGACTTCAGTTTCGCGGAAGCTTGTGGAAGGTTGGCTGAAGCCTCCGATGGGCTCCACAGCGCACCCTGGTCGACCCATGCGCGAAGTAGTCCAATCTGCTCTGGTGTCAGCCGCTCTCCTACCGGCGGCATGACTTTGTCGCCTTTCACTCCGGCGACCAGTTGAATCAGTTTGCTCTGGGCGCTCTGTCCGGGCTGGATGACCGGACCCGAATATCCCCCGCGGAACGCCGCATCCGGCCGATCCAGCCGTAAACCATTGGTTTGAATTTGCTCACCATGACAGACGTAGCAACGAGAGCGGAAGATCGGCTCAATATCGCGGGCGTAGTCCACCTGCCGAGCGACTGGTGGGGGCAGGGCGGCTGGTTCCGCAGCGGTAAGAGACGACAGGAACCACGCACTCACCGCCACTGCAGTGAGGACAAGAAGACAACGCGTGATTTCAATGCCGTCGGTCCGCACGGGGCTCCTTCACGACACCCAAGCCGCCAAGGGGAAGTCGCCACTATGGTACACAATTCCTATAGCCGTGACTCCTCCGGCAACGCGCGCCGCGGCGTAAAAACACGTCCGCGCTCAGCTGGACTGCACGCTACGCTTTGCAAGACTCCATCTGGTTTCAAACCGTTCCTCCCGAGGATCGTGAACTGCTTGGCCAGTCCGCTCCGCTGCCTCAATCCGCGGACGTCGTGATCGTTGGAGCCGGGATGATCGGCCTGCTGACGGCCTATTACCTCACCGAGGCGGGAGTCACGAACATCTGTGTCGTGGACCGCTCGACCGCGCTTGCGGAAGCCAGCGGGGCGAACGCCGGTGGCCTGTGGTTTGCACAGCGCGCGCTCGAGTTCGAAGCCGTGCCCGGGATCGCTCGCACCGCCAGCCGTCTTTACGACCAGCTCGCGCTGCAGTTCGAGTTTGGTTTCGAACGATGCGGCCTATTGCAACTACTCTACGACCAGCAACAGATTGAGGACGCGGTGCAACGTGCGAACGTCACGCGAAAAGCTGGCTTTCGCGTGGAGATAGTCAGCGGCGATCAGGCCCAAGCCATTGAGCCGGCCCTTGGCTTCAAACCGCCGGCCGCACTGTTCTATCCCGAAGATGGCCATCTCCACCCTGTGAAACTCGGGCTGGCACTCATCCGTCACCTGAAATCGCGCAATGTGCGACTGTGCTTGCGCACAGAAGTATCGAGCCCGGGTCTGCGGGTCAAAACCAGCCGCGGGGCGATCACTGCTGGGAATGTGGTCATCACGTCCGGCTCGTGGACTCCTTTGATCACACGAGTTCTTGGCTGGGAACCTCCGATCAAGCCGATGCGAGGAACGTTGTTAACAGTCGGCCCCATCGACTCAACGCCGCAGAGGGACATCGTGACGGCGAACTTTTTCTACTGGCGGCTGGCGGGAGCGTATGTCGGGGGAGGAGGGACCGTCGACGACGTGGGATTCCGACGTGGTGTAGATCCTCCCGCCGTACATGCCATCCGCGCCGAAATGGATCAGCTGTTCCCGCTGCTCGCTGACCGCCCGACTGCCTGCGCGTGGTCTGGGTTCCGTCCTTATTGCGAGGATATGAAGCCTGTGGTCGGTCCCGTGCCGGGCTGTCGTGACATTTACGTCGCGGCCGGGCATTTCAAGAAAGGCATCGTGTTGGGTCCGCCCACCGGCAAGATCATGGCCGACCTGATTACCACTGGGAAAACCGATCTCCCGATCGCGGCCCTATCGCCCGAGAGATTTCCGCTCAACCGACAAGAGGCGCAGGCTTGAGTGTCTAATTTTCCTTTGAATCTGAGGTGTGCGGTCCGCGTTGATCTCAATTCTTGACACCAGTGCCGCTTGTGCGCGATGATCTTCGAGCACAACCTATCCGTCGGGCGGCCGCAACGGAATACCGTAGCGCGGGGCGCGAGGAGTCCTGCGGGCTTTCTTGGGAACCACGACCATACCCATGACCTCTCCTGCCGCCGTCGCTACCCTTCGATTCTGCGAGTTCGTGGAAGGCTTTCAATTCGACCACCTTCCCGTCCCTGTCATCGCACGGGCCAAAGAATTGGTTCACGATGGTCTCGGCGCGCTACTGGGCGCGACTTCGCCCAATTTTGACATTGCCGCAGTTCTAAAGCGCTGGGTCGGCGAGCTGGGAGGAAAACCCGAATCTCAAATTTTCGGTACGCCCCTTAGAAGCGACTGCAATACGGCGGCGTTGATCAACGGAACCTTCGGTTATTACGGCGATATCGAGCCCCATCATCCCGGCGCCATCATGCATGCCATTGCCGTGATCATGCCCGCCGCGCTAGCGGTCGGCGAGCGTCTGCACTCGCCCGGACGAGATGTTCTTGGCGCGATCGTGCTCGGGACGGATGTCTCCTGCCGCGTCAGCTACGCTCTCGATGCTCCGACGCTCTACGCACGGGGATTTCACCCTACCTGCGTGGCGGGCACATTCGGGTCAATGGCTGCCGCCGCCCACCTATTTGAATTGAAGGGAGCGGCTCTGCAGCACGCCTTTGGCCTCGCCGGCACCCAGGCCTCGGGCTTGCTCTCGTGGGTGGACGATTCGACCGAACACTCGCGCCCCTACAACATGGGGCTTGGGTCTTTCCACGGAGTGCGAAGCGCGCATCTTGCCGCCTGCGGTTTTGGGGGGCCGCCCACGATCTTCGAAGGAAAGTACCCCCTCGGAGAAGCGTTCACGGGGCAATGGGATGAGACCGAGCTTTTCCGGGACCTCGGCAAGCAATGGAAGCTGATGGAAATGTATGTCAAGCAGTACGCGTGTTGTGCATTTACGCATCCCGGCCTGGACGGTTTGCTCGACATCCTTCAGTCCGAAGGTCTGGCCGGCTCGGACATTGCCCGCATGACTCTGCGCTTTCCTGAGTCCGGGTTCAAGATTATCGATAACAATGCGCTGCGGAGTCACTGCGCTCAATACGTGCTTGCTGTCGGCGCTTACAAGCGCCGCATCGACTTCTATGACATCCTGCACGATCAGCGTTCGGATCCCGGTATCAAAACTCTCTCAGAAAACACTCAGGTGCTTGGCGATGCGGAACTAGACGAGACTTACCCGGACCTCTACCGTTCCGTTCTGGAAGTAGAAACCAAATCAGGCGCCTGGCACAGCCGCGACCTCACACACCCCAAGGGCTCGCCGCAGAACCCTCTCAGCCGGGAGGCCCTGCAGCAAAAGTTTGCCAGGCTGACCGCGGATGTGTTGCCCGCGAGCCGAGGGGAGCAGATCGCAGAGGCGGTTTACAACATCGAAAAGCTGCCGGACATCGGCATCCTCACGCGGCTGCTTGCAACCGACACCTAGACAGAATACCTGCGGAGGTCTAGTGATCTCGAGACAAAGCGCTAAGCGCCAACAAATGATTCTGATTCCGATGTTTCGTTCCTCTCGTACGCTCGGCACGATTCCCTTTCGATCGTTCAATTTCACAAGGAGCTAGTCACGTGGCGGGCCCAACGTTGCTGATCGCGATGCTGCTTTCCATCGCCGTGTTGATGCTGCTGATCCTTCGCTTCAGAGCGCATGCCGTCTTCGCATTGCTGGCAGCAGGCGTAGTGCTCGGATTGTCAGCCGGCATGAAGCCGCTGGCCATCGTCAGCTCTTTTCAGAAAGGGATGGGGGATTTGCTCGGTTCCATTGGCCTGCTGGTCGGCGGCGGAATGATCCTGGGGCGAATGATCGAAGTTTCCGGCGGCGGCAAGGCCATGGCCACCGTTCTCATCAAGGCCTTTGGGCGGGAGAAAATACCTTGGGCGTTTCTCGTCGCCGCCTACCTGATTGCCATTCCGGTTTTCTACGATGCGGCGTTCTTGGCTCTCATTCCTTTGGTGTGGAGCGTGAGCCGCGAAACCGGAAGGTCTGTTCTTCTCTATGCGCTCCCTCTCCTGTCCGGTCTCACAGCCACGTTCGGTCTTGTTCCTCCTTCCCCGGGCCCGGCCGCCGTGGCGCAGCTCCTGGGGGCTGACCTAGGAAAAGTCATCTTCTATGGTCTGCTGCTATCAGTGCCGATGAGCCTGACGGGCGGCATGATCTATGGAAGATGGATCGGCAGGCGCATCTTCGTGCCGGTGCCGGAAAACTTCACAACGCTGATCGCAAAACAGCAGACTCCAGTACACTCCCCAGCGTTCGGCGCCGTTCTCGGAGTCGTCTTGCTGCCCGTCGTCCTGATCAGTATCGGAGCCTTGGCGCCGGGTTCAGCCCCGCTGGAATCGTCGGTATACCAATGGATCTCGTTTTTCGGCTCTCCTCTGATCGCGCTAGTCGTGTCGGCCGTAGCCGCTCTGATATTTCTCGGAAAACGGAGCGGGTTAAGCGGTAGCGCGCTGCTCGAGCAAACCACAAGTTCCCTCAACGCGATCGGCTCGATGCTATTCATCATCGGCTGCGCGGGTTCCTACAAGCAGGTGATTGTGGACTGCGGTGCCGGGCCTTACTTTGCGGAGTTTCTCTTGCAGGCCCAGATCTCTCCGCTTCTGCTCGCGTTTCTGGTCGGAGCGACCCTGCGCCTGATCATAGGGTCCGGAGTCGCTTCCATCGTTACCGCCGGCGGACTCGTGGCTCCTCTCACGGTGTCTTTGCCGCAGATCGATCCTGCTCTGATGGTCATGGCGGTCTCTATCGGTGGATCGTTCACGTCGCACGTCAATGACGCGGGATTCTGGATGGTCAAGGAATACTGCGGGATGAGCGTGCCCGACACGCTGAAGTCCTATTCCGTGATGAAATCGATTACGTCGCTCGCGGGCCTCGTTAGCCTCTTGCTTCTGCAACGTCTCGTGTGACCCCGCAATGTCCGAAAACTGGATCGCATATTTCGAGGTCGAGGATTGTTCGCTTTAGCGAATGCCCCAGTGCAAGCCGCCGTTCGGATCAACAACAACTGGTACGAAGAGTTCCGCGACCGCTGACAGGACCAAGCCTCCTGTCGACAGGCTCTTACGACTTGTCCGTCGGGGGTGACGTGAATCGAGTTTCGTCAATCGATCAGCTATCAAAGCCCAGATGGAGTCGCTAGATCCTGTGTAACGGCGAAATGCCGATCTATCAGGATTGACGTGGATCTTGCTGTTCCCCAACCCGTCCCGAGCAGTCAGGATACAGTCCAGCTTGACATCGACTCCGATGACATTTCGGTAGCCGACCACGTCTGAAAACGCTCTTCGCCAGAGTTCCGATGCGGCCTGCAGCTTCCGAGAACTAACCACAAGGCCAAGCTTGGCTTTTGCTCTAGGCGCTGGCCCCGTCAGTCCCGAAACGCCGATGCAGGTGTGTTCTCGCTGGCCAGCTGCCCGTGTTGTGATTGTGGCCGGTGGGCGAGCAGCAGAGATCGCACCCCGGTAATCCGTCCCTATGGCCGGACTCGCAGCTATCCTACAGAAGCGCTCAACCGAGATTAGCCAAGATCGAAGCGATCTAGATTCATCACCTTGTCCCAGGCAGCTACGAAGTCGTGCACAAACGCCCTCTGCGAGTCGTCACATCCGTAGACTTCGGCGATGGCTCGGAGCTGCGCGTTCGAACCGAAGGCGAGGTCGGCGCGGGTGCCAGTCCATTTGAGTTCGCCCGTCTTGCTATCGCGCCCTTCGAACACGCCTTCGAACGCGGGGGACGCGTCCCACTTCGTATTCATGTCAAGCAGATTCACGAAGAAATCATTGCTTAATGTCCCGGGCCTCCTGGTGAAGACACCGTTTCGGGACTGCCCGACGTTTGCATCTAGGGCGCGCATGCCGCCGATGAGAACCGTCATTTCAGGAGCGGTCAACGTGAGCAAGTGCGCCCGATCGAGCAGCAACTCTTCAGCCGATCTGTTGTGCCCGTTCCCAACGTAGTTGCGGAACCCGTCCGCGGTCGGTTCGAGCACGGCAAACGATTCCACGTCTGTTTGCTCTTGCGATGCGTCCATGCGCCCCGGGGTGAATCGAACCGTCACGTCGACGTCGCCTTTCCTCGCCGCTTCCTCCACGGCTGCGCAGCCGCCCAGAACGATTGTGTCGGCAAGCGAGACCTTCTTTCCAGCGGACTGCGAACTGTTGAAGTCCTGTTGGATGGCCTCTAGTTTCTGGAGAAGCGCTGCTAATTCGCCCGGCTGGTTGACGCTCCAGTCTTTTTGCGGTGCGAGGCGAATTCGTGCCCCGTTCGCGCCGCCGCGCTTGTCCGTGCCGCGAAACGTTGCTGCTGACGCCCAAGCGGTCACGACAAGCTGCGACACGGAAACTCCCGACGCCAGGATCTTGCCCTTCAGGGTGGCGATGTCATCCGCGTCGATCAATTCGTGATCGACTGCCGGGATGGGGTCTTGCCACAGTTGGTCTTCTCCGGGGACCAGGGGGCCGAGGCATCGCGTGCGGGGCCCCATGTCGCGGTGCGTCAGCTTGTACCAAGCCTTGGCGAAAGCGTCAGCGAACTCCTGCGGGTTCTCGTGGAAGCGCTTCGAGATCTTCGCGTACTCGGGGTCCATCTTCAGCGAGAGGTCCGTCGTGAACATCATCGGGGCGTGCTTCTTCGACGGATCGTGCGCATCCGGCACGGCCTCCGCCGCGGCCCCATCCTTAGGCGCCCACTGGTGGGAGCCGCCGGGCCCTTTCCCCAGCTCCCACTCGTAGCCGAATAGGTTGTCGAAGAAGTTGTTGTCCCACTTCACCGGGTTGGTCGTCCATGCGCCCTCCAACCCGCTCGTCCAGGCGTCGCCGCCTGCGCCACTGCCATAGCTATTCTTCCAGCCAAGACCTTGCTGCTCGATGGCGGCGCCCTCGGGTTCCCGACCGATGTGGGGATCCTCGGGGCAAGCGCCGTGAGCCTTGCCGAACGTGTGTCCGCCGGCGATGAGCGCAACCGTTTCCTCGTCATTCATCGCCATACGGCGGAAAGTCTCTCGAATGTCCCTGCCTGCGGCGAGCGGGTCCGGGTTGGCGTTCGGCCCCTGCGGATTGACATAGATCAGGCCCATCTGGACGGCACCCAGGGGCTCTGCGAGTTCTCGATCGCCGCTATAGCGCTCGTCACCAAGCCAGGTCGCCTCGGGACCCCAGTTGATGTCGGCTTCGGGCTCCCAGACGTCCTCGCGCCCGCCGGCGAAACCGAGCGTCGTAAATCCCATGGACTCCAGAGCGCGGTTCCCCGCGAAGATCATGAGGTCGGCCCACGAGATTTTCCGGCCATACTTCTGCTTGATCGGCCAAAGCAACCTGCGTGACTTGTCGAGGCTCACATTGTCGGGCCAACTGCTGAGGGGCGCGAGGCGGATCGTCCCGGAAGCTGCGCCGCCGCGGCCGTCTCCGATACGGTACGTGCCCGCGCTGTGCCACGCCATGCGGATGAAAAGGGGCCCATAGTGGCCGTAGTCGGCCGGCCACCAGTCTTGCGATGTCGTCATCACCGCTTCGACGTCTTTCTGCAGGGCATCGAGATCTAGCGTTTTGAACGCCTCGGCATAGTTGAAATCCTCGCCCATGGGATCGGACAGCGAAGAGTTCTGGTGGAGAATGTTTAGGTTCAACTGGTCCGGCCACCAGCTTGCGTTCGACTGGGCTCCAGCCGCCGTATGCCTGTTAAACGCCCCCATTACCGGGCACTTGCTTACGTCTGAATCTACTCCGTTAGCCATGGAATGCTTCCTCCGTCTCCTGTTGAACTACGATTGGCACGCGGGGCAGAGCCCGCGAATCTCAACTCTGTACTCGTTAATTTGAAACCCGTCCGGTTGCTGATTGATTGCCCGGATGCGGTCTAGCTGATCGTCTTGATAATCGACCACCGTCCTGCAACGCGTACAGATCAAATGATGATGGCGCTCGAGATTTGCATCGAGCCGATTGGTCTGATGCAACTCGCTCACCTCGTGTAGCATTCCGGCGTCGACGAATGTGCGGATGTTCTTGTAGACCGTCGCCCGCGAGATTTCTGGGATTTCCCGGCTGACACGTTCGTAAACAAGCTCGGGACTCGGGTGGTCACAGCTCTCGACGAGCACGCGATAGATAACCATTCTCTGGTGAGTAGTCGTCAAGCCGGCTTCTTTGCATCGGCGGGCGAAGTCACTCATGCGGGCCTTTACGCCCGGACTTAAGCCATTCATCGGGAACCTTATCTTAAACGAGAATAATTATCAGACGCAACAGATACAACAATTGTGGCAACATTCAATTCTGGTGAGTTCGTAGAGGAGTCCAGTCCAGCAAGCGTGCTAGAGTTGCCGCCCGGCATGTCGCGTCGAACGGTTTCAACCGGCGGAAACTCCACTCATCCAAACGCACCCGAATCAAGGGAAGTGGCGCCAAGTCTACTGCACCGGCCTAGCGGAGTTTTCCCAGTTGTTTGAGCCGTAGCTGAACGACATATTCCTCGGCAGCGGAAAGGAGGCCGCCAATCATGCCGAGGAAACGAAGAAAAAAGAGAACACCTAAACGAGTCTTGCGATTGCCAGATTTGCAGCTCGCTAAAACTGCCGTGCTCAATACGCTGACCTCTGAGAGTGCCCAACGCTCGTACGATCACGCGATAGCTGAGTTTGTCGACTGGTACTGTTCTGAACCGCGACTGGCGTTCGATCGCGTTGTCGTCTTGCGTTACCGGATACATCTCGAGCAACTACAGTACGCCGCTTCGACAATCAACCTACGACTCGCCGCCGTCCGCCGCTTGGCGTACGAGGCTGCTGATTCGGGTCTGCTGAGCCCAGAGCTTGCTGCTAGGATACGGCGGGTGAAAGGCGTCCGCCGCTTGGGCGTGAGGTTAGGCAACTGGCTGACCGCCGAACAGACAAAGTCGTTACTTGAAACTGTGTCGGCCAACACGCTGAGGGCAAAGCGCGACAGAGCGATGCTTTCCGTTTTGGTCGGATGCGGGTTGCGACGAGGCGAACTTCTCAACCTGACCGTGGAGGCCATCCAGTTACGAGACGACCATTGGGTCGTAGCGGACCTGCTTGGCAAGGCGGGTCATATTCGAACGGTACCGATACCGAAATGGGTCAAATCGGCTGTGGACGATTGGGTCGCGGAAAGTGGAATCTGCAATGGTCGGATCTTTCGTGGCATCCACCGGAGCGGCTGTGTCTGGGGAACCGGCGTGAGTCCGAGAGTCGTATGGAGCGTCGTCAAGACCGCAGCGGTAAAGGCAGGAATTGAAACGCTGGCACCGCATGACTTGAGACGGACCTGTGCCCGACTCTGCCACGTTGCTGGAGGAGAACTCGAACAGATTCAAATTCTTCTCGGCCACGTATCAGTCGAGACGACCGAACGCTATCTCGGATCCAAGCAGAAGCTCCGGCATGCAGTGAACGACACAATGGGGCTTGAGTGACTGTCTCGTTTGCTTTGCCGCCTCGCTCGGTCGTCGGTTTTGGAGTTGGCGACCGCAGATTGGGAGCAGCTACTTCATAGATCCTAGATCCGCTGTTGCCGACAAGGGCGGATCTAGCTGCCCTTCGAAGCTTTCCAAGGAGTCTCGAAGAGAACGGCACTTGTTCCCAATTGCCGGCCATACATTCAAGTGACTTTCCGCCGGCTCGCGACCCCAAGCTTTGCAGCTTGAGCTGAAAAGCCCAGGATGGAAGCCGTCAAGACCTGAAGACGTCGCCAGAGTCGCAGCACAGTCAGCAGAACAGAGAGTTCCTCGGACTTCGGGGCTTGTCCAGCGCTTCTGGCTCTCAACTGAATGCGTTGGTGGCTCGCGAACTGCGCGACATTCGCGCCAGGCGCAGGACATAGAATCAGGCGGCTGATGGCCCGATCTCTGAACCTTTGCCGCTTAACGCTAGGACCTTATCTGGAGGAACCCGGGGGTATGAGGCTGGAGTGTGGGTGAGGTTCCTCGGGCCGGGTTGCTTTAGATAAGGGCGTTTGAAGGAAGCCGCTGGTGCGGCGGACGCGGTCGATTATGGGGATTGAATCGCGCCTGGCGACGTTCCCTGGTCTGCGCTGGCGCTGCGGCTGAGGTCAATGAACCGGGATGCGGCTTCGATGGCAGGCGCGACAAGCTCCGAAGGTGGGTTCCGATGGACTCTACGGTGGGTTCGGCGGGCCGATCCGGTGGTAAGACAGACGCCCAGGGAGCGCGCCGCGCCGCACGTTGTTGTGGTCAGGAAATCAGCAGATTCATGACGTGTCAAAGTAGATCCTCCCGTATTCGGACAGTCGCTGAGTCTGTTGAGCGTCGAACCTTTCGATGACGATCATCGCGCCGCCGCAACGCGGGCAATTTCA
Source organism: Bryobacterales bacterium (assembly GCA_965247305.1). Lineage (GTDB taxonomy): Bacteria > Acidobacteriota > Terriglobia > Bryobacterales > UBA6623 > CATQHP01. Next base: position 3,718,885 of record OZ252030.1, read on the forward strand.
GGAAGCCGGCGCATGGGAGCGGGCCTGCACCTCGGTTCGCGAGCGTGGTGTCGAAGTCCCGTCGAGTAGTTGGCGACAAATAGGCAAGAGTTCTCCACGCCTGCGCGAAGCGAGGAAACCGAAGTAGCGAATGCGAACGAAGCCGCGCGGCAGCACATGTTGAAGAAAGCGCCGCAGGAACTCTTCCGCTGTCAACGTCATCAGCCGTTGTCGATTGCCGCGGGCGTAGTCCTTCCAACGGAAGGTGACCTTGCCGTCGTCGAATGCGACCAGGCGGTGGTTGGAAATAGCGACGCGGTGGGTATAACGGGCGAGGTAGTTGAGGACATGGCGCGGTCCGCCGAAGGGCGGTTTCGAGTAGACCACCCAGTCCTGACGGAACAGCGAACGCAGAAAGGAGGGGAACGCCTTCGGTTGCTGTAACGATTGCAACTCGCCGGGCAGACAGAGCTCGTTGTTGCGATACGCCCGTTTCAATGCGGCGACAAACTTGCCCCGGAAGACCCGGCTAAGGACTTTCACCGGCAGGAAGAAGCGATATCGAGGGCGAACCCAGGCTTTGTGATCGGGCGAGAGTCCTCCGGTGGGCACGACGCAGTGGACGTGCGGATGATGAACGAGGTTCTGCCCCCAGGTGTGTAGCACACTCAGAAAGCCGATCTGAGCGCCAAGGTGTTTCGAATCGGCGGCGACTTCCAACAGGGTGGCCGCGCTGGCTCGGAACAACAGCCCGTAGAGCAGTCGTTTGTTGTGGAACGCAATGTCGGCTAACTGGCGAGGAAGCGTAAAGACAACGTGAGCGTAGGACACGGGCAGGAGTTCGTTCTGACGAGCGTCCAGCCACTTGTCCCTGGCGTTGGTCTGGCACTTGGGGCAATGGCGATTGCGGCAAGAGTTGTACGAGATGGCCGCGCTGTAACTACAACGAGTACAGCGATCGCGATGTCCGCCGAGCGCCGCCGTACGACAGCGTTCGATGGCTGCAAGCACCTTCAGGTGCAGCCCGGTCAGACGGGACCGCTGTTGCAGAAAACTTGTGCCTACCGCGCGAATGATATCGGCCACCTCGAAGGGCGGCCGTCTCACGTCTTCTTATGGATGTTCTTTGATCGCTTTACCTTGTCCGGACTGGAAAACTCCACCTGGTCGATTGGAGTGCCAGCCGCTTTGAGATGACGCTCGGACAGGTGCAGGTAGATCGAGGTCGCCTTCAAGTCGGCATGCCCGAGCAGTGCCTGTAGCGTCGGCAAATCGGCTCCTTGTTCGAGCAGATGCGTGGCGAAACTGTGCCGTAGCAAGTGCGGCCGAACCGGTTTGTCAATGCCGGCTCTCTCGGCCGCCTCGCGACACGCACCCCACAGCACCCTCGCGGTGATCGGCTTGTCGACTCGCCAGTTTCTGTGTGTACCCGGAAACAGATAGGTCTTGGGCTTCATCCAGCGGTAGTACACGCGCAGGGTCTCTATGGCATGCACCCCTAAGCTGAGACAGCTTAAAAATGGGACAGTTGCCGTTCGCTGAAAAAGTATAGCCTTTTCGGCGAACGTGCCGCACACTTGAAAACGGCCGGGAAAGCGGAGGCGGGCAATGCTGGAGAGCAACCCGCCAAGCAATACCCGGCTGGAAACTCAGCGAGACGATGAGCGCTCGGGGCGGGACATTCTCCCGTCCCGAGTGCGACCACTGTCTCGATAGATTTCCTCATGCCTCAGAAAACTCAAACTGCGGATTTCTGAGCTCTTCGCTCGACGGCAACAACTGCTCGAACTCCTCCGGAGGCCGATAGCCCAGCGCCGAATGCAGGCGCTTTTGGTTGTACACCGCGTCGATAAACTCCTCGATCGAAGCGCGCGCTTCGTCCATCGATTGATACGTCTGTAGGTTCACCTCCTCGCTTTTGAGCGTCTTCATAAAACTTTCCATGCGCGCCTTGTCGTATGGATTTCCCCACCGGCTCATCGAAATCAGTGCGCCATGTTCTTCCAATAAGTTCACGTATGCCCGTGAGGCATACTGCGCGCCTTGATCGGAATGATGTATCAGTCCCGGCTTCGGTCGCCGTAACTCGATCGCTTTGCGCAACGCATTCACCGCCAATACAGCTTCTAACGACGATCCCAATTCCCAACCAATCACGCGCCGCGAATCCGAGTCCATCACGACCGCCAGGTAGACGAACGAGCGGCGCATGCGCACGTAGCTGATGTCGGACTGCCAGAGCTGATTGAGTCCGTCGATTTGCAGTGAGTTAGCCCAGTTTGGGTATACCGCGCGATGCTGATCCGAGTCTGTCGTCAGCACGTAACGGCGCTTGCGAATCGCCAACAGATTGTCGTTGCGCATCAAGCGCAAGACCTTTTTGTGGTTTACGGTGAAGCCTTGGCGGCGCAGTTCGGCTGTCACCCGACGGTAGCCGTAGCGGCGATTGGTGAGCGTAATGCGCTGCATACGGTCCCGCACTTCCAGGTTGGATTCGACAGGCTTGTCTCGCTCTAATTGCCGGTAATATCCGGCTCGGCTGACTTCTCCGAGTGCACAGGCGCGCTCGACGCTGAGTCGGCCTTCAACGCGAATTTCGTCGATGACGCTGTAGAGCCGCTCGCGTTGCGAGCGACTCTGGAGTTTGGCTGTTCAAAGAGGGTTGAAGTTTGGGGTAGGGTGCGGAAATAGGGGATTGGCGTTAGCCGGAAGCGTAGATTGCTGCAGGCGGAGCGCCTCTTGGGAGTTTCTGCAGCTTCGTGTTGGATTGCGAAGTGTTCCGCAAGCCGCAGAAATGTTGCCGCTGCACGCCGTCCGCCCAAAGCTCGGCCCGCAGGTGGCTGATCAGCCGTTGCGTGGTGAGCCGTTGCGGCTGCGAGCGGCGTCGCCAGTGCGGTCGCGGCAAGGCGTCGTCCACGCCCTGTTGGCGGCTCCAACTCGCGCCCGCCAACAGCAGTAGCGCATACACCGCCGTCATAAATTGAGGGACCCGCTCGACCGCGTCCGGCTGCCGCACCTGCGCCTGTCCGACTCCCAACAGCGTCTTCTGCTCACGGAAGTTGACCTCGATCTCCCAGCGCCAAACGTACTGCCGCACGATCTGCTCCAGCCCCAAACTCGGATCGCTGACAATCAAATACGCCGGCTTGCGATACAGCACCTTCGAGCCCGCCCGCGGCCGATAACCCAACGGTGCGATCACCACCAAACGCAAGTCCCGCTTGCCTCCCGCCGGCCGCCAACGCAGCGGCGCGAGCGTCTTCACTTTGAACTGGTGCAGGCTGCCGGCGGCAAAAACCTCGACCGTTTGCCACGGCACGTTGTCGTCCTGGCGGAGTTGCTCGGGCGTCGGCGCGCGTTCGCCGTAACAACGCCTGCGGCCTTTGCCGGGCTGCTCGAGGGGCAGATGATACAGCTTGGCGTCGGAACGAATGCGGCCGATCAACGTCACCTCGGCGGGCAACGATCTGAACACCGTGCGGTTGGTGTAAGCGCCATCAACGACGAGGTGCAAGGCTCTGTCAGCGCCTCCGGGATCGGCGTTCATGGCCTCGCGCAAGCGCGCGATGTGCCTGGCGGCGAGGGCCGTTAAGCTGCACTTGCGAGCCTCGCGCCGGTACTGTTTCCAAACCTCGTCCGTGGCCTTCTTCGACGGTCGGCGCGGAGTCGGCGCGTGTTCCAAGCCGATCGGAATGAGTCGCGCCGGCTGCTGCCGCTCGCTGGGAGGCAGTGCTGCCGAGAATTGCAAGAAGCGCTGCGCGAGAATCAAGTTGGCCTGAAACTTGGGTCCAAGCGGATCGCGCCGCCAACTCACGCCGGGCGTTTTGAGACTCGACTTGGCGAGCAGTGTATCGTCGATGGCGACGACCAAGGGAGCCTCGGGCGGCAAGCGAGCGAGCACCTCGCGGCGCGAGGCATCGAGCAGGCGTTGCGGCTCGACGCGTTGTTGCGAGAACAGGCGGTAGCCGGCGCTCCAGTCCTGAAAGCTCTCGCCGGAGGCATGTAGCAGGCCGGTGATGGTGGAGCGGCCGAGGCAGACGGCGGCACCGAGAGCGAGGCGGGTGAGGTGGTCGTTCACGCTTTGTCGGGCGTGGGGGTTGAGGCCTTTGGCGAAGAGTCGGGAGAAGGTGTCGACGACTCGATCGGGAGTTTTTTTTCAACTCGACGGGCGGAGGTTGCAAACGATTGAGCACGAGTTGGGAGCGGTCGAGCAGGATCCATTCGAGCTGTTCGCCGGGCTGGAAGTCGAGCATCTGAGCGCTGGCGGAGGGGAAGTTGACATAGAACTGTTGGGAAGCCTTGCGCTTGATCAACTGCAGTTTGGTGGGGAAGGACATGAGGTCTCCTTGGAAATGAATCTAGTTACACAACAAGCTAAACAACTAGATACAAGAATACCTCAAAATGTTTTAAGACACAAGCATTCTCAGATCCCTCACAACTCAAGAACGTGCTTACCGCGCGTCCCATCTAGTGAAAGGCCAAACTCCAGAGCCGCTCGCGTTGCGAGCGACTTGGTTCGGCATCGCCGGTTTTAAGGCGTTGAAGGCTCGTTCGAAAAAATCCAATTCCGCCGCTTGTTGACCGACTAGGCGTTCGAGTTCGGCAATGCGATCGGCGCTCGGATCGCTATCCAATTGCACAACCTCTTGTCCGGGACGCGGCCGCCCTTGACGCCGCTCAAGACCGCTGCGTCCCTCGGCGCGGTAGGTGTCGCGCCAGCGATACAACACGCTGCGCCGCACGTCCAACTCACCGCTCAATTTGACGACGTTCTCACCGCGAAGCATGCGGCTTACCGCCAATTCCTTGAACTCAACTTCATACGAGCGCTGCTTCCTCGCAACCCTATCTTTTCTCTCTCTCATCGGGGACTCCTTTTCCATTCACTGAAAATTGTCCCACTTTCATCTGTCTCGCTTTTGGGGTTCACTCCATTTCGGTGTCCAGGTTATCTCCTTATTACACGGCTCCCCGCTTAAACCACCACGCCTAGCGTCCGCCGCGCCAGCGACTTCGTTGTGTGCCGGGCATGTTTGACCGCAAGGAGGTGAAAGTCCTTTGTACAGCTTGATGGAAGCGAAGTACTAGTGAAACGCAAGGGCGCCGTCGCGAGGCGGGGTCTGGAGGAAGCGTGAATCCAAACTGCGACCTGACGAACAGAAACCGGATACGAGGCATGCTTGGCCGGGCGAGCGGACAACGAATCGCGAAGTCCAGATCCATCAAGGGCCAAGGCTGTAGATCCGGCAGGTGTGCAGCGAATGTGGTCAGACTGACCCCGGGAGGTCTGTGTTCCGTCTCGAAGTTCGGGACTGAGGAAGCCGAGAGGCGACCCGATCGGGACGCAGAAGTCAGCAGAGGGCATAGTAGGCCATGCAGTCGGTGAAGCTAGTGAGGCACTCCGCAAGTCGAAAGACGGAGTTAACGGATAGGCCGAACCGAGAACGATGGCTGAAGGCCCGAACGGAAGAGAGTGGCCATTAGGACTCGTAACTCATGGACGGAAAGCGGCAGAACAACCAACTGGAGTTGGCCTTCAGGAACGAGCCGGAGGGTGAAGCCCCGAGGCCTGCTCAACAAGGGACCGAACCGTGCGCGGTGAAGCGAGAGACCGAAAGCCCGGCGCGCGAGCAACGACTCATGGAGGAGGTGTGTGAGCGAGACAATCTTGTACAGGCATGGAAGCAAGTCCGGGGCAACAAGGGGAGTCCGGGTGTTGATGGCAAAACTATCGACGAAACCTGGGACGACCTACGCGAGCATTGGCCGGTCATCCGGGGCCAGTTGCTTCAAGGAACGTACAAGCCGCAGCCGCTGCGACGGGTGGAAATCCCGAAGCCGGCTGGCGGGGTCAGGAAGTTGGGTATCCCTACGGTGCGCGACCGACTGATCCAGCAAGCGGTGTTACAGGTTCTTCAGAAGCGTTGGGACCCGACGTTTTCCAACAACAGTTACGGCTTTCGGCCGGGACGTTCGGCGCAGCAAGCGGTGGCGCGGGCGCAAGCCTACATCGTCGAGGGTCATCAGTGGGTGGTGGACGTTGATCTGGAGAAATTCTTTGATCGCGTTCATCACGATCTGCTGCCGGCTCGGGTGGCCAAACGGGTCGGCGACAAGCGCTTGCTGAAACTCATCCGGTCGTATCTAACTGCCGGAGTAATGGAAGACGGACTGCTGAGTTGTGTCGATGAGGGAACGCCGCAAGGTGGGCCTTTGTCGCCGTTGTTGTCAAACCTTGTGCTCGACGATTTGGATCGCGAGTTGGAGAGGCGCGGTCACCGCTTCTGCCGCTACGCCGACGACTGTAACGTCTACGTTCGCAGCCGCAGGGCGGGGCAGAGAGTGATGGCCTCCGTCACAAAGTTTCTGGAAAAGAAACTCCGGCTCAAGGTGAACCAATCGAAGAGCGCGGTGGCTCGACCCGACGATCGGAAGTTCTTGGGCTTTCGCTTGACGGGCGGAGCGGAGCCTCAGCGATTGATATCGCCGCAGGCTCTGCGAAGGTTTCAGGCGCGAGTACGAGAGTTGACGAGCAGAACGCGCGGGGTCAGTATCGAGCAGATGGTCGGTTCGTTAAGGCCCTATCTGCTTGGCTGGCGAGGCTACTTTGGCTTCAGGCAGGAGCCGTTAGTGCTTCGTAACCTGGACGCGCGGATCCGCCGCAGACTTCGTATGATGATCTGGCGGCAGTGGGGGAATGGGCACACCCGATACGTCAACTTACGGCGATTGGGCCTGCCACACATGAGAGCAGCTATAGCTGCCGGATCCCCGACTGGCTTGTGGGCGATGTCGCGGCATGTGGCCGTCCAGCAGGCGCTGCCCAATGCCTATTTCGACTCGCTCGGTTTGCCTCGTGTGTCAACCGCTTCGAGCGCTTAACTCGTCCGAACCGCCGTGGTACGGACCCGTATGCCCGGTGGTGTGGGAGGGGGGAGCCGTGAGGCCTCCCCCTATCCCGATCTAACGGCGAAGGGTAGATCCAGCCGCATTCAATGGCCGTTCAGAGGCCAGTTCCGTACCTTGCCGTCATCTAGTGCGTTTCGCTCTAACTGGCTCAAGACAAAGATGATTGGCATGATGACGCCGGAAACTAGTGAAATATCTCATTGTGCCGAGGTTCCGCAGCGAGCCGGTCACCCTTCAGAATCGTCCCGAAACCGGCATTTCGACCGCTTTCTCCGAAGCCACTGAAAAATATTTCTCGCCCAACTGACAACGCCTTAGAATCTCTCGAAGGCCTATAAACAGGGCGTTAGAGCCATTTTACAGGGGTTCTAACATGGTCTCTATGGAGAGTTTGTGGCAGCGTTTGTTCACACCACTAATCTCGCAACGCTAGAATCTCAGCACGGAAGGGCTGTGCAAGTAAGGAGTTCCGGCGCCGTCCGGTTCGGTGTCTTCGAGCTGGATCTCGCCGCGCGCGAGCTACGCAAGCGGGGCGTCCGGGTGCGCTTGCAAGACCAGCCCTTCCGCGTGCTCGAGGCGCTGCTCGAGAAGCCCGGAAGCGTGGTCACTCGTGAGGAACTGAAGGAGCGGCTTTGGGCTCAGGACGAATTCGTGGAGTTCGACAAGAGCCTCAACACTGCCGTCCAGAAGATTCGGCAGGCGCTGAACGACTCCGCCGAGACGCCCCGCTTTGTGGAGACCATCCCAAGGCGCGGATATCGGTTTGTGGCGCCGGTGCAGGCGACGGTCTCGGGCGAAGTACCATCAGGGACTCGGCGCCTCGCGATCGCGCTGGGCTTGACCGCCGTCGTGGTTCTGGCAGCGTTCGGATGGCGGTTTCAGCAGAGCGCTGAATCCGGGCGCCCGACTGGAGTGCACCCCAAAAGCGAGACAGATGAAAGTGGGACAATTTTCAGTGAATGGAAAAGGAGTCCCCGATGAGAGAGAGAAAAGATAGGGTTGCGAGGAAGCAGCGCTCGTATGAAGTTGAGTTCAAGGAATTGGCGGTAAGCCGCATGCTTCGCGGTGAGAACGTCGTCAAATTGAGCGGTGAGTTGGACGTGCGGCGCAGCGTGTTGTATCGCTGGCGCGACACCTACTGCGCCGAGGGACGCAGCGGTCTTGAGCGGCGTCAAGGGCGGCCGCGTCCCGGACAAGAGGTTGTGCAATTGGATAGCGATCCGAGCGCCGATCGCATTGCCGAACTCGAACGCCTAGTCGGTCAACAAGCGGCGGAATTGGATTTTTTCGAACGAGCCTTCAACGCCTTAAAACCGGCGATGCCGAACCAAGTCGCTCGCAACGCGAGCGGCTCTACAGCGTCATCGACGAAATTCGCGTTGAAGGCCGACTCAGCGTCGAGCGCGCCTGTGCACTCGGAGAAGTCAGCCGAGCCGGATATTACCGGCAATTAGAGCGAGACAAGCCTGTCGAATCCAACCTGGAAGTGCGTGACCGTATGCAACGCATTACGCTCGCAAATCGCCGCTACGGCTATCGTCGAGTGACCGCCGAACTGCGTAGGCAGGGCTTTACGGTGAACCACAAGAAGGTCTTGCGGCTGATGCGCAACGACAATCTGCTGGCGATACGCAAGCGCCGCTACGTATTGACGACGGACTCGGATCAGCACCGCGCGATCTACCCAAACTGGGCCAAAAACCTGCAGATCGACGGTCTCGATCAGCTCTGGCAGGCCGCCATCAGCTACGTGCGCATGCGCCGTTCGTTCGTCTACTTGGCGGTCGTGATGGACTCGTATTCCCGGCGCGTGGTGGGCTGGGAATTGGGGCCTTCCCTCGAGGCCATATTGGCAGTGAACGCGCTGCGCAAAGCGATCGAGTTTCGCTGTCCGAAGCCGGGGCTGGTGCATCATTCCGATCAAGGCACGCAATATACCTCGCGGGCTTATGTCAGTCTGCTGGAAGAAAACGGCGCGTTGATCTCGATGAGCCGGCGAGGAAACCCGTACGACAATGCGCGCATGGAAAGTTTTATGAAGACGCTCAAAAGCGAGGAGGTGAACCTACAGACGTATCAATCGATGGACGAGGCGAGAGCTTCGATCGAGGAGTTTATCGACGCGGTGTACAACCAAAAGCGGCTGCATTCGGCGTTGGGGTATCGGCCTCCGCAGGAGTTCGAGCAGTTGTTGCCAGCGAGCGAAGAGCTCAGAAACCCGCAGTTTGAGTTTTCTGAGGCATGAGGAAATCTATCGAGACAGTGGTCGCACTCGGGACGGGAGAATGTCCCGCCCCGAGCGCTCATCGTCTCGCTGAGTTTCCAGCCGGGTATTGCTTGGCGGGTTGCTCTCCAGCATTGCCCGCCTCCGCTTTCCCGGCCGTTTTCAAGTGTGCGGCACGTTCGCCGAAAAGGCTATACTTTTTCAGCGAACGGCAACTGTCCCATTTTTAAGCTGTCTCAGCTTAGGGGTGCATGCCAGACGATTGTTCGCCCTGTCCCGCTTACGACGTTGCCCGGCCGAGAAGGCTCGCCGAGCTTTTCGCCCGATGGCGCGCAAGTCGCCTTCCACTGGAACGGGCCCGGGGACGATCGGACGAACTACGACATCTACGTTCAGGTCGTCGGTGCGGTCGAGCCCTTGCAGGTCACCGAGGACCCGGCCCGAGATCGTTTTTCCGCCTGGTCGCCTGACGGCAGCCTGGTCGCGTTCGTCCGTGACCGCGGGGAATTGGGCGACCGCGGCGCGGTCTATGTGATCTCTCCCCTTGGCGGCTCCGAGCGCAAGATCACGTCTATTCAGCCTCCGATTCAACCGAACGAGCGGCTTTCGTGGACTCCGGACAGCAAGTTCCTCGTCTTTCGCGATCGGGCACCCGACTCCTTGGGCAACGTGCTCTATCGCATCTCGTTGTCTTCGGGCGAGCGCGAGCAACTCACCGTGTTGCCCGACGACATGCGCGGCAACTACTTCGCCGGTGATCTTCATCCGGTTGTTTCCCCAGACGGGCGCGGGTTGGCCTTCCTGCGGGCCAAGACCTGGTTTCAACCCGCTGTCGGCACCATCTTCGTGGCCCGAGCTGACGGATCGGAGCCCCGTGCGATCGCCGAGAACCTTACTCTGATTAGAGGACTAGACTGGACAGCCGACAGTCGTGAGATCCTTTATGCGACGGTCTCCGGACTGCACAGGCTCGCCGTAACGGGAGGCGCTCCCGAAATCGTTGCGGGTGTAGCCGGCAGCGTTTTGCGACCGACGGTCTCGGGCGATCGACTGGCGTGGGTTGAGGCGCGTTCGGACCTTAATACGTGGCGTCTTGACCTGGATGAGGACGGCAAGCCGGCGGGTGAGCCGCAACCGGCCGCCGCCTCCACGAAGCTGGATGCAGCGTCGCAGGTCTCTGCGGACGGCCGCCGCATTGTCTTCGTCTCCAATCGCTCGGGAGCGGCGGAGATTTGGGTGAGTGATGTCGATGGCGGAAATCCGATCCGACTCACCACGATGGGAGAAGAAGGCGGCTACGCAGCGACTCCGCGTTGGTCTCCCGATGGCCGTCACGTCGTCTTCAACGGCGAGCGCGAGGGCGAGCCTCCGCGCGACATTTGGGTCGTCGACGTCGCAGGCGGTCCGCCCAGGAATCTGACTCAGACTAAGGACCTCTACGAGGCCCGGCCCAGCTATTCAGGGGATGGTCGCTGGGTCTACTATCGCCTGAACCGTGGGGGCGAGGATGGTGCCCGAGACGGCGAGATCTGGAAAGTCCCGGTCGAGGGGGGCGAGCCCGTTCTGGTCACGGTCGACGGCGGCATCGACCCGTTCGAGTCGCACGACGGCCAATTCGTCTACTTCTCTCGAATTGGCGGTCAAGGGATGTGGGCAGTGGCCGCAACGGGCGGCGACCCCGAGCTCCTGTTCAAGGTCGACGTCCCTTATCTGTGGACGCTTGGGCCAAGTGGGATTTGGATCGCAGCGCTGAGGCCGGAGGGAACGACTCTCGAGTTGTGGGAGTTTTCGACGAAGAGCTTCCGCACGGTCGGTCGACTTCCCGACGAGACCCAAGGGGAGGTGTCGGTGTCGGTCGACGAGCGCGTTCTCGTCTACGTGCAGATGGACTCCGCGGGCCAAGACCTTTACTATGCCGAAGGGTTCCGCTGATGGAAGTGCGCGCAATGATCCAAAGTCCCTAGTTTAGAACTAAGTCTCTGAAACACATACGGTTAGCGTTTGCCCGCACATTGAAATCTGAGTGTTGTACTGCAGGCGACCGGACCGAAGGAGCCTCGCCGGGCGACAGATTTAGGCACTTGCGCTACAACGATATGAACGAAGCTCGACCAGCGAGAGGTCGCGGTCTATGCGTTTAGTATTTGGCGAGCGGGCAGGGGCAAGGCGACCACGAGAAGGCTGCGGCGCGGGGAGAACGTCGGCGCGGAGTGTTTGCGAGCGCTGCTGGGAAGGGATAAGGCAAGATTGGGCGGTCCGAGAGGCGTCTGAAGCGTGCCAGAGCGCCTGGAAAGCCGAGCCCAGTCGCACGGGGACGGCGCACGCCGGAGCGCGAGAGCGGCTCGCGGGAGGATGCGTCGTAGCATCATGCGGCGGCGAGAGCAGGCGGAGAGCGGGCGCGCAACTGAGCCGTGGTGAAGCGCTCGACGATGCGCAAGCGGCCGCCGCAACGCGGGCAGACCCAACCGGATCGGACAGGGTCTTGGTCGGGGAGCGTAATCCTGCGCGAAGGGTTGACGCGAGCGATCAGCCGGCGGTAGAGCGGCAACAGCTTGCCGCGTTTGGAGTTGGTCAAAACACCAGGAGCGAATGCGCTGGAAGCCGCTGGGCAGCACATGCAACAAGAAGCGGCGCAAGAACTCGTCGAGTTCGAGCGTCAGCAGCCGTTGCCGGTTGCCATGGGCCGCATCGCGCCAACGGAACGTCACCTGGTCTTGTTCGAACGAGACCAGACGTTGGTTCGAGATCGCCACCCGGTGGGTGTAGCGGCTCAAGTACTCCAGCGCCTTCCCCGCTCCTCCGCAGGGCGGCCGCACTTCAACCACCCACTTGGTGCGATATAGGCTCCTCACAAAGGCCTTGAACTCACGCTCTCGGTTGAGCGGCGCGAAGCGCCCATGAAAACGCAACTCGCCTTTAGCGAAGGCCTTCTTGAGAGCGTCGACGAACTTGCCGCGAAAGACTTCCGCCAAGACCCACTGGGGCAGGAAGAAGTTTTTGCGCGGCGCGTCGATCCAGCGGCTGCGGTCGAGCGAGAGGCCGCCGGCGGGAACGACAAGGTGGGGATGAGCGTGAGGTTGGAGGCGTTGATTCCAGGTATGCAGGATCGAGAGGAAGCCGCTCTCGGTGCCGAGATGGCGAGGATCGCGAGCGACTGCGAGCAACGTCTGGGCGCTCGCTCGCAGCAGCAGCGAGTAGATCGCATCCTTGTTCTGTAAGGCCAACTGCGAGAGGACTCGCGGCAATGTGAAGACGACGTGCGGATAGCGCACAGGCAGCAGCTCTTTGCGGCGAGCCTCGAGCCAGCGCTTGCGGGTGCCGGCCTGACACTTGGGACAATGCCGATCCAAGCACGAGTTGTAGACGAGGGGCGGGGAATGGTCGCAGTCGTCGCAGCGCAGGCGATGACCGCCGAGCGCGGCTGTACGGCAACGGGCGATCGCCGACAACACTTTCAGGTGCTGTCCGCGAAGCCACTTGCGAGAGCGGACAAAGAAGTCTTGCCCGGCGGCGCGAACCAGATCCGCCACTTCCAGCGGCGGCCCCTGCATCTACTTCGTCTCGGGATCGTCTTTCTTCGTTGCAGTCAGCTCCAAGGAATCCAATGGGCTGGCGACCTCGCTCAGACGCATTACCGACAGATGCAGATACCTGGCCGTCTCTTGCGGATCGCGATGACCGAGCAGCATCTGGATGGTGCGCAAGTCCGCCCCGGCTTCGAGCAAGTGCGTCGCGAAGCAATGACGCAGGATGTGGGGGTGGGCGGGTTTGGTGATGCCGGCCCGTTTGGCGGCGTGGCTGCAAGCGAGCCAGGGCACGTTGCTCGTGATGGGGTCAGCGCTGGTGTGCCACTTGCCGCCGGGAACGTGCACGACCATGCGTGCGGAATCGACCTCGTGGGGAGAGAGGATGTTGGGCAGTCGGCGCGGTCTCTTCGGATAGGGCACTCGATCCAGGTTCCACTCTTGCCCGAGCGTCCTGATACAAGAAGAAGCGCAGAGCCGCCAGGCGTTGCGCCACGCTGTTGGCGGCGAGCTGGCGGTCGCGAAACAGGTGTGCTTGATATTGGCGGATGTGCTCCGGCCCTAGCCCGCATTTCTCACCACCTGACGGCGAAAGCAGGCGCTAGGTGCGCCACTACTTCGTTGCGCTCGATCGCGAGTGCTCGACGGACAGTCAAGTACGCCTCCGCGCGCCAACCGTCGCCCACCTCGTATTGACGCACCTCTCACGCACTTTCGCTCGCCACGTGGTGAGAAATGCGGCCCTAGCCGATTGGGCCGCCGCTTGAAATAGCGAGCCAAGTCCTCGACCGTGCGGATGTAGGTGCGAACTGTGTTCGCGGAGTAGTTGCGACGCTCGAGCTCGTCGAGCATCTGTCGGCGTAGTTGTGTCATTGGACACCTCCTTTGGGTGTCTCGACGTTACGCCCGACTCTCGCTCTCCTCTCTTGTTACTCGCACGCGAAGCGTCTGCCGAAGGCTTCGTTCAAATCGCGTTTGCTTGAGTGATCGAGCGTTCTGAGCCGTTCGGATCGCACGGCGGTACAATCTCAACATCTTGGTAGGCACAACCGTCAGCCATTACAAGATCCTCGAGAAGCTCGGCGAGGGCGTCATGGGGGTGGTCTACAAGGCCGAGGACACCAAGCTCGAACGCGAAGCAAGCTCGAACGCGAAGTTGCCATCAAGTTTCTACCCGACCACCTGCTAAGTGATCAAGAAATCCGCAAGCGCTTCGAGCGAGAAGCCAAGGCCGCGGCATCTCTGCACCATCCCAGCGTCTGCCCGGTCTACGAGATTGACGACGACCAACAGAAATGGTTCATCTCGATGGCGTTCATCGAGGGGGAGTCGCTCGACACCAAGATCGCGCAGGGTCCGCTGAAGCTCGACGAGGCACTGGAGATTGCCAAACAGATAGCCGAGGGCCTCGAAGCCGCCCACGAGAAGGGCATCTACCACCGCGACATCAAGCCCGAGAACGTGATCGTCGATTCTAAGGGACGCGTGACGATCATGGATTTTGGCTTGGCCCAACTGACGGAAGCGAGTCGGCTGACGAAGACGAAAGAGTCGGCATCATGGGCGCGCGCGTTGCCCTGGGCGGTAGCGGCGGGTGTGCTGACGGCGTTGCTGGCAGCGGTCTCGTTCGTTCATTTTCTGGAACCGTCGGAGCAGAAGCCGCTAAACCGATTCTCATTCACGCCGGACTCGATGTGGACGACCAATTACCAGACGACCGCGATCTCTCCCAATGGACGCCATATCGTATATGTTTCTGTCGGACAAAGAATGCTTTGGGTGCGCGATTTGGACCGCGATGAGCCCCGCATGCTCGCGGGAACGGAGGGCGCACGCACTCCATTCTGGTCTCCCGACAGCCGCTTCATCGCCTTCGCAACGGAAACCGAACTGAAGAAGATCAGCGTGGACGAGGGAGGGCTCATCAAGCTATCTGACCTGCCAGGCAACACCTACGACGGAGGTTCGTGGAGCCCGGATGGCGCCACCATCCTCGTCGCCACAGCCTCCGGCTCTCCTAGCGTACTCGAGGTCTCGGCAAACGGCGGGGATCTCAAAACGTTTCCGTTGGAGAGTTCCGCAAAAGGCTCGGGTATCCAAACTCCTTTCTTTCTCCCGGAGGGGGTGGGGCCAAGAGGGTTGCTGTACAGCCCGGGCGGCTTCGAACTACGTGATCTGTTTGCGAGGAATCTCGAGACCGGCGAGACGAAGCTCTTGACCGAAGGCCTGTTTCCGGCGTACTCACCAAGTGGACATATTGTCTACCAGGCCTCGCTAACGAAGGCTCGCCTGTGGGCGCTGCCGTTCTCCTTGGAGACGCTGAAGGCGACGAGAGAGCCTTTCTTGCTGATCGACGGTGCGGTGGACCCGAGTCTTACGTCGGACGGTACCTTGGTCTATACAGATGTCGAGAATGCTGGTCGGCAACAGCTCGTGTGGCGTGACCGTGCCGGTCGAAAGCTCGCCGCGATTGGTCAAGCCCAAGTTCTGATTAGGGGGCCAGTCCTAGCTCCGAATCAGACCAGTGTTGCCGTTACGGCGATGGAAACTACGAATTACGATGTCTGGACGCACCGGGTCGACCGCGCGCTCAAGCGGCGGATAACGACCTTTGACGGTACCGACGGCCGGCCCGTATGGGCCCCGTCTGGGAAAGAGCTTGCTTATCGGTCGAACCGTTCCGGCAACGGGGACATCTATTCGATCTCATCCGCCGGCAGCACAGAACCTCGAAGGTTAGGCGGAGGCGACTTCGGTGACCTGCCTTCCGACTGGTCACAAGACGGGACCTATTTGTTGTACACCTCCTCAGCTCCTCAGACGGGCCACAACATTTCTTATCTCGAGCGCGATGAACGCGGGGGTTTCAGCTCGGTGCCGTTCTTGTCGAGCCAGTTCGACGAGGTGAACGCCCAGTTCTCTCCCGATGGGAACTACGTCGTTTATTGTTCGAACGAATCGGGGAGGTACGAAGTGTACATTCGGCAGTTCCCGTCAGGGGTCGAAATCGAGCAGATCTCGGAGAACGGCGGCTGTCAGCCGCGCTGGAGCGACGATGGCCAGGAAATCTTCTATGTCGAGGAGACCACCCTGATTGCGGTACGGGTTTCGCGATCGAATGGATTAAGAGTCGAATCCACCGAACCCTTGTTTTCTCACCAATTCCTGCGCTCCGGGGATGAAGCTCAACATTATTACGATGTCTCCGCCGACCGGAAGCGCATCGTTCTTCTCGATTCGGTGGATGTCGAGGAACAACACAGGGCTTCCATCCACATCGTGCAGAACAGGTACGAAGAGTTTCGGGACCGCGACTAGGCTAAGGTCCTCCTAGTCAACCGTGTATAGCGATTCGCACGATTACTGTTGGAATATCGCAATCGCATAAGAAATCTGTCGCCCGAATCGACTAGTCATTCTTACTTGAGGGTGAGCCCGGTGACCATCTGTCTGCGGTAGCTGCCTCGGATGTGGACAAAGCCCTGGTTCTTGATCAGCGTGTAAAAGTCGCCGGGACTCAAGCAGGCCTGCCCAGTGGTTTTGCTCGTCTCCGCCCAGCCTCGGTACGACTCGTATAGCGCTGAGAATCGCGTCCGAGCACCGTGGTTCTTGACGGTACGATCCCTTAGAAAAGCTTCGATCGATTGCTGATCCTGCACTTCGATTACTCGCACGTCAATGTAGCATCCAGGCGTCTACGAAGCGCCGACACGGTCGGTCCGGGCACCAAGTGCTTTGATCGGTAATAATTGGGTGAGCGGCCGCGGACCAACTACGAAGTCTCGCCCGGCGGCCATTGGGTCCTGGTAGCGGGAAACCATCAGCAGCTACAAGATCCTCGACAAGCTGGGACGGCGGCGACCGGCTGTGGTCCTCGGAAGGAAGAAGCCAAGGGGCATGGCGTCTGCGGATCCTATCATCACAAGGCGAGACGCCATCTTTTTGTTTGGCTTGGTGGGTCTCGCCCCGCTCGGCGGCTGTGAGCGCTCAGAGAGAATGCGCATCGGCGTAGTCCCAAAAGCGACCGGGCTCGTGTTTTGGCAGAGCGTGCATGCCGGAGCTGTAGCGAGCGGTAGGGAGGCCGGCGTTGAAGTGCTTTGGCAAGGTCCTCCGACCGAGACGGAGTTTGCCCGTCAAATCACGATAGTCGAGTCGATGATCAACTCACGAGTCGACGGCATCGTCGTCGCCCCGACCGATGCGACGGCGCTGATCTCTGTAGTCGATCGGGCGCAGGCTTCCGGTATCCCTGTTGTCGTGTTTGATTCGGGAATCAATTCCGAGAACTACGTCTCGTTTGTGGCCACCGACAACTACGAAGGCGGGGTTCTCGGCGCACGGCGAATGGGTGAATTGTTGAAGGGGGCCGGGGAAGTCGCCATGATGCGCATGGTCCCTGGGAGTCACTCGACGAACTTGAGAGAACAGGGGTTCAAAGACACGGTCGCTAAGGAATTCGAGCAGATTGAGATCGTCGCCGAGGACTATTGTATGGCCGACCATGCCAAGTCCCTTGAGATCGCTGAAAACTTCCTCTCAGCCCATCCCGGTCTCGACGGCATATTCGGCTCGACGGAACCGGCCACGGTCGGGCCAGCGCGAGCGATTAGAGGACGGGAGCTCTCCGGCAAAGTGCGGCTCGTCGGTTTCGACTACGGCGACACGATTGAACAGGGCCTCAAAGACGGCGTGATTGATGCTGTTGTCGTTCAGGACCCGTTTCGTATCGGTTTCTTGGCCGTCCAAACAATGGTCTCGCACCTAAATGGGGAGATATCTCCGAAGAGAATCGACACCCCTGTTCGCGTGGTCAGCGCGGCCGATCTCGCCGACCCCGACATCCTCAGATTCCTTCATCCCGACCTGGAGCGTTACCTAGAGTAGATGCCGCGAAACGAGTCGAGAATTCGTGTAGGAATCGTCGGTCTCGGCCTTGCGGCGACCCCCCACGCGAAGGGTTACGCCGCTCACCCGGACGCGGAGATTGTCGGCGTCTGCGACCTGGACGGGTCTCGGGCTCGAGAGTTTGCCGATCGGTTCGGCGCCCTATCTATCTACAGCTCGTTCGAGGAAATGCTTCAGGATCCAGAGCTGAATGTCGTCGACATCGCCACTCCGACCTACCTCCACGCCGGGATGGCCCGGCAGGCAGCCGAAGCCGGAATGCATGTCCATTGCGAGAAGCCTTTTTGCCGCTCTGTGGCTGAAGGCGAAGCAGCGTGCAAGGCCGCCGAGGAGAACGGCGTCACGCTCGCGGTCGGCGAGACTTATGTCTTTCTCTCCTCCCACCAAAAGGCACGCGAGTTGATCGAAGCGGGCGAGATCGGGCAACCACTACAGGTCCGGCAGCGTCACGGCGGATGGTTGGAGCGTGATCCGCCTGCGATCCCCACGGGGCCGGCAGACCGTGGGTGGCGCATCGATGCCGAAAGATCCGGCGGTGGAAGATTCCCCTGGATCTTCGACCACGCCGTGCACTTCTTCGCGGCGGCGGAGTATTTTCTGCTTGACGATCCGGTGTCGGAAGTCTATGCGCTTGAGGCGGGCCAGTACAGCGGCGCGGAACGGGCCGGCGCCGCCCACGACCCATACACTAGCGCGGAACCAGACATTCCAATGATCGTGTGGAAGCACCGCAGCGGACGGTCACAGAGTGTGTGGACTCGAGCCGAACGACTCAACGGCCGTTACGATTACATGCGCGGGTTCAGCACCACCATCGTTGGTGAGCGAGGCATGATCGAGGTACTCGGCGAAGGCGGCGGCGGACTGACGTTCAACGGGAAACCCTGGCACCTCATTCTTCACAGAGACTCCAAGGAAACGCTGACATTCCGGTTTGAGGAAGGCGATGACGATGTTTGGCAGTCTGATGTTTGCTACTACAGCCAGGGCCACGTCAACCAGATCCAGAGTTTCGTTGACAGTATCGTGTCGGGAAGGCCTCCTCGCTACACGGGCGAGGATGGGGTCAGAGCCGTACGATGCGCCTTGGCTACCATCCTGTCCGCCAGGGAGAGGCTCCCAGTAAAGGTAACGGCGGTTCCGAAAGAGCTGTCAGCAGCGGCGCTCAGCGATGATGGTCGAGATGGCTAGTGCTGATCCGTCGGACGGTGTCACCGCGGTCTCCTGGCGATTGCCTGACTGATCGAGAGCGGCAGGTCGCACTCCTACTCTGTGGTGTCGTGAACGAAGTATTCCATAGTAGCCCGACTCAGCGCCGGGGTTGAAACGTGCGAACAGCGTCAACTGCGGTCGCAACAAACCCTGCTTAGATCGCCCAGCCAACCTCGGCAGCAAACGCGACGACGGCGTCACGCGCTTTTCTTGTCTCTCGCTTCGATGACAGCGCCTTTAAAGTTGCAGTGATGCTCGAAAGCTCTTCGGGAGTGGCACGCACGGCGCCGCGCTCAAGGTTACTCAACTTGGAGCGAGAGAAGCCTGCCTGTGCACACACATCCGTGCCACGGAGGCCGAGGGCCGCCCGAACCCTGCGTACATTTTTTTGGTCCATGAATCAGATATTCCTCGTATCCGGCTCTCGGGGCGGAAGGCCCGTAAAGCTCTCTGCTCCAAAATCTCCCCAATCGCGTGTACGGCATCCGGCATCGTTTATCGGCGCGACTCCGCCGAGTGTCCCGCTGATTTCAACCGTATTTTGCTTCAGATAACAGTATTGCGCGAGATCCTTCGCTGTAGCCAACTGGTGGCGTTGCTGGGCGAATCGGCCTCGGCTGCCGGGCGGGGTCGTCGATTGAGGCTTTCCCGCATAGGTGTTGTTAAATATTTTCCCGCTGACCCGACCACCCCTTGAAACTGCTCGAAGCCCCTTGAACAGGGCCTTAGAGCGCTCTAGAGGGGCGTTTAGCACGCCCTAGATGGAGAGCTTGTGGCATCGTTTGTTCCCAACAGGTATCGTTCAAGGACTGGGAATCCGGGTGGCAGTCGGCACGGATGCGAGGGTGCCAACGAATAAACACGCATCATAAAACGGCGCCCTTTCATAATGCGTGTTTACCGAAGTCGGCGGCGAGCCTGACGTAATGCCGGTCAATCGCCGAACGCTAACCCCAGTGCTTGGCTGATTACCTCACGGCCTCGGTCTAAGACGGTCTGCCGCCAAGACTCATCATCAGGAGAGAACTTCTCGTTCAGTTCCTCCTTCGCTGGATGATCGACCGTTCCTTCCCCATGGTGCTGCCAGCGGTTCTCGGAGCGGAGAGCCCTGAGAGCCCGCACGGCGTGGTACGTGCCGAACTCCTGGCAAAGGAAAGACACTTCCGCAGCCAAGATGCGGGGATACATGGTGTCGTAGGCTCCTTTGACTCGGTAGCCCGGGCCGCGTTCCGGGTCCAAGGATGCAACACGTTCGCCGAACGTTTTCTTCATCACTTTGTAGATCTCGGAACCTTCGTCACCAGCGTGAACGAACAAAGTGTCATAGGCGAACGGCCCCAACCCGGTGTGCACGTCAACGACAACCAGATGTTGGGCGAACTCCAGACGCTGTCTCACGAATTCTTGAACCTTCCGCGGTCCTTCTTCAAGCTTCGATCCGCCAAAGAAAAGACCCTTCGGGTATTCATATTGCCCGCCGGCAATCACCTGCTTGAGAGTTGACATGCCATGCCGGCCAATCAGCCACGCCGCCCGAGGGTAGAACAGATCCCACGCAGGTGGAGTCGTAGGATTCAAGAAAGGGTCAAGCAAGTCGTAACCCTCAGGGGCGCCCTCGTAGGTCTCGTCGGGCCCAAGAAAATTGCGGTTCAAGTCAACGCTGTTTTCGTTGAATCTTCGGAGCCAGGCCATCCCAAACGGATTCAACACGTGGACCAGCACAAGTGCCGAGTCCTCGGGTATGGAAGGAATGCCCTCGTCCAGCCACTGCAATTGGATAGCAGAGCCGGCGAAAGCCTCCACCCCGTGTAGTCCGGACGAGTGCAGTAGGACACGCTTGGGCTTCTCAGCACCAAACCAGGCAATGTCGATCGTCAAGTCTTCCCCGTTCGGGCCCTTGGCATCGAGTTGCAGCGCCGTCAGCCGCCCGCCCGCCTTCTCTACGGCGGTTCGGAATTGGGTCCGAGTCGTCGCGTAGTTGGGGGAGAAATACTTAGCAGACGTGGCGCCCTGACGGGCTCCTTCTCTGCTTCCACACGAAGCGAACAAGAACAAACCAAGCGCACTGACAAACAGCGCCGGGTGTAGTTTCGAATGAGACGACTTCCTGTTTGTGTCGGGCATCACGTTTACCTCAGTGTGCAGAGGATTGTTGATCCTTGCGACTTCAATCGTACGGGAGGTTCGGACCTGTGGCCACAAAGATCGTGACAGTTTTCGAGGTGTCACAGCCCCTGTGATCTCGAGACCATTCTGGGGCCTCGCACAAGTTCGTGAGGATTGTCGAGGCCCAAGGAAAATCGTTCAGGAAGTCACCGTGTTTCCGTGCCGTCCTGTACCCCGCAAGACGCACCATGGGGCGGCATCGCTCTCTTTGCTTAGGTCGAAGTGTCGGTCTCAAAGGACATGGCGGACTTCGCGCTCAACCCCAGCCGCCACTGCACCAATTTCCCCTTGACGCGAGTCACAGGCTTCCAGCCGCCGATAACCAACGAGCGGAGCGCTAGGGGAAAGTGGGTGAGTGTCTCATTACCGTCCTTGGTCACTAAGACGGTATCGGAATGTCGCACGCCCCCGACACCCGGCAAATAGATGCCCGGCTCAACGCTGATCACCATGTTTTCGGCCAACCGCTCCTCGCTGCCTTCGGCGATCCAAGGGGCTTCGTGGTTGCCGAGTCCGATCCCATGCCCGGTGCGGTGTAAGCGTCGATCTTCGCCGCCGTATCCTTCATTCCGCAAATAGTCGTTCACAGCCGCATCTACTTCGCCACACGGTATACCGGGTCGGATCATCCCAAGCGCGATCCGGCGGGCCTCCGTCATGGCCGCAAACCCCTCTCGTACCTCGCCAGATGGCGGTGTGGTGAAATACGTTCGCTCGCTTTCCGCGGCGTAGCCGTTGACGCGACTGAGTACTAGCGCCACGTGCGGCCCCTCGCGGAGGCAGTCGTTGAGGTCCGGAATCGAGTGTGGCATCGCGCTGCGGGGGGCCGCCCACGTCGCCATCACCACTTTCGATGTCAGCGCATCCCAATCATCGACCTCGCGGATGATCCGTGACGTCACGAGGCGCGTTTGAGCGAAACCCTCAGCGACAGTGGCCCCCTTGTACGAAGCCGCCAGCAGAGAGCGAACCCCAAGATCAGCGTAGCGAGCCGCTCGTCGGATCATGGCAATCTCGGTGTCAGACTTTATCAGGCGCAACCGTTCGACGAGCGGCGCGACGCGAATCGTGCAACCTTTCAACTCTCCTGCAATTTCTTGTGGGAGTGTGGGCTCGACACCGATTTCTTTGGCTTTGGCGATGAGGTGGTGGATAGCGTCCGGCCACCCCCGACCAGGCGGGGCTGGATATTCCCAGTAGGTGCGAATGTCTTGCTCCGCGATACCGTGGGCTTCCTTCATGTGCTCCTGTTCGAGCTTCGGCACTAGCAGGATTGGAGCCTGGCGGGGACGAATCAGCAGAAAGAAGGGGCGCTCCAGCGGCTCAAACCCAGCGCCTATCAGATAGTAGAGACTGTCGACAGCCGAAACGATGAACAGGTCCAGGCCGGCTTCCGCGACGCTGGCCTGAAGCGATTCCAGGCGCCTTCGATATTCCTCGGAGGAGATTCGCAGCATCTGACGATCCTTTACTCGCACCTTTGCCTCCGGGCGCCCACAACATAAGCGGCCAAGCAAAGGGCGGCGAAAACACTAAGAGCAGGGACCGGCAGCAGGTATTTGGCCGGGGCGTAGACGGCGGCGATAAGCAGCACGAGGGGCAGGAAGATATTGCCGAAATTCATGGCTTGTGCCGCATGGCGCGCGACCCGGGGCGAACCCCCCGAGTTAGGCAACTCCCGCACCAACAGAAGGTTCAGTATGCCTATTCCAAAACAGGCGATGTGCCCTAGCCGCAGCCGCCGCCGCGGAGTGTCCGTGTAGTCCCCGATGAAGTTCGGCGGAGCGACTGGGCCGTCAAAAGACCACAGACCCATGATGAGACCGAGGACCGCCCCGAACGCCATGCCCGTCCAGGCTACGATCCGGTTAAGATCGCCCACCGAGTAACCTCACGCCTTCGAACGGCTAATTGTTGTCGGAGTGTTAGACATATTCGTCTCTCCTGATCGACGGTCCGGCGTCATCCTGTCGCGCCTACACGCTGCCGCTCGTAGCATTCCTTTCGAATCTCCTTTCGCCCGGCGGACTGCTCCGGGGAATAGAGATCGCGCATCAGATCGCGAAACCCGTCCTCGAGCTCATCGGCGCTCATCCGCTTCGGGCGATAGGTCACATCGAAGAGCGTGCAGGAGTCCCAGAAAACCGGCTTCGGCAAGCGTCCCTCGGACCGGAGTCTGCTGTATAGTGCCGTGCCGGGGAACGGCGTCAGGATGGTGATTTGGACTTCCGACAGCCCGCTGGCCTGAACAAACTCCCTCGTCCTGTCGAACACCCGGGAATCGTCCTGGTCGAATCCAAGGATGAAGCAGCCGTTGACGGTAATCCCATAAGACTGGATCTTGCGGATCTTGGCGGTGTAGCCGGCGAGCCGGCTCTCCTTCCAGCGCCGGCTGTCGACGCGGCCGAGGGTGGCGGCGTCCGTCGACTCCAGTCCGACCAGGACCTGCGCGCAACCGGAAAGGGCCAGCAACTCGAGAAGCTCATCATCGTCAGCCACCGAGAGATCGGTTTCGGTAAACCATCGGATTCGGTACTCGGCGAACAGCCGCGCCAACTCGCGAGCCCACTTCTTTGAGACGAAAGTATTGTCGTCCGCCAGTTCGATATAAGGCTCGGGCCAGATGTTGAGAATCGCTTCCAACTCGCGCCGAACCTGGGCGAGGGGCTTGATCTTGTAAGGCGAGATTAGTCGCGATGCTCCACAGAACTCGCAGTCCAACGGGCAGCCCCGGCTTGTCTGCAGTGTGAGCCGGTTGTACCGACCGACGTCGAGCATGTCGTAACGAGGAACCTGAGCCTGCTCGAGGTCGAATCGCCGAGCGCTGTCCATTGACGAATACCGGGGACGCAGAGCGCCGGTTTCGAAGTCGGCGAGCAACTCCTGCCAGAGCAGCTCGGCTTCGCCCACGACGATGGCGTCCGCGTGGTTGAGAGCCTCCTCCGGAAGTGCGGCAACGTGGAGGCCGCCCAGCACAACCGTGACACCGGCATCTCGGAGCTGATCGGCGATTTCGTAAGCGTCGAGAATGCGCGCGGTGAAAGCCGAGATGGCGACGATGTCGTAGCCGGAGCCGGCAATCTGAGCGGCAGCGCCGGCGCTGAGGTCGTCGATCTCACGATACTCCGTCTCCCAGTTCTCCGGCGTGTGAGCGGCCAGCGTCAGCAAAGAAAGACTCGGCAGCGAAGCAATGACCTGCCCACGCTCGATGAAGCCAGGCAGGGTCATGCCTAGCTCCCTGAGTTCGTCGTTCTTGACGCGAACACCGCTCATTGCGAGAAGCAGAACTCGGTAGGTCTTCATGACGGTCCTCCTTGTTGAGTTGCGACGCCTACGGCCCCTAGGCCGCAACCGCACCTGACCCCTGGGTCTCTTGCGCCATCCGCCGTCGCAGGGCGTAGAGAACACAGCCGGTAGCGGCGGCAACAACAAGGTGTTTAAAGGTGTGACCGCTCCACACGCCGATCAACTCGTAGATTGGGCGGTCAAACAGCTCACAGATCTTGGCGACACCGTAGAGCGACCAGGTCAGCAGGAATATCCGCTCGAGCTTGTGGCGCGATCGGAAGAGTGCGATGACAAACGGAATCGCCAGTACGGGGTAGAACTGAACCACTAAATAGAGGCGGAGGTCTCCTTCTCCGGCCAGTTCGGTCCCGTGCCACCACAGCACACTGAAAAGCCCGGTCAGAAGCATGGGGGCGAGCAGTGCTCGGCCCGCGCGCCGACTCACGAACTCGGCGACGATGATCGTGAAGAATGATGTGAGAAGAAGGCTGAAGACGAGCCGGTCCCAAACGAGCGTCGCGTTGCTGGGAGCCATGTGGTAGTAGGCCGACCCAAAACAGGTCAGGAACTCGCCGAAGAAGAACGCAAAGTAAGCGGCCCATTCCCAGGGTTCGCCTTTAGCCAGGCCAACCCTAAGTAGCAACCAGGCGCAGCCTGCCAGGCCGATGATGGCGAAAGGAAGATTCGAGGTAACGTTCCAGAAATGAGGAATTCCGGCGAGCCGGCGCTGGTCGGTAAAGTCGTGGTACTCGGCCGGCTGAGGGATCGGAGGCGAGAGCAGGACAGCGGCCAGCAACGGAACGCTAATTGCGATCAGCAGCGCGATTCTCCTACGTCGACTCTTGCGGCCGTCTGAGTTCGCGGCTTCGAGTTTCGGTATTACCTCGGTCATATCCGAAGTTTATGTGGGCGAGAACTTTGTGCCTAGCTGTGGCGTGACAGTTTGTGAAGTGGCACAATGCTGTTGGTCGTGGCTCTCGATATCCAGATCAACCGCGAGGCCGACGTTCCGATCCATGAGCAGGTTGCGGCCCAAATCGTGCTGCACATCGGCTCCGGGGCGCTACGGCCGGGGGATGCTCTGCCCAGTGTGAGAGCGTTGGCCCGTCGGCTGGGTATTCATCGCAACACAGTCACGGAGGCCTACCGAGACTATGTCCTCACGAAATTAGTCGTTAAGCGTCGGGGAAGCCGGTTTGTGGTTCGCGAACCGCACAGTCGTAAGGCGGAAGTCGGAAACGAGCTCGACGAATTCGTGGACTCCGCGATCCGGGCTGCCCGCCAACACGGATACAGCCTGCAACAGCTAATCGACCACCTCCGCGATCGTCTCCTCGTCGCGCCGCCGGACCACATCCTGCTTGTGTCCGACGATGCCGGCATGCGCGTCTTAATGCCCGCCGAGCTCAGCGCTCAATTCCACATGCCCATACATGCTTGTTCGGCAGCGGACCTCCTGGCCGACCGGCACCTATTGCTGGGCGCGCTCCTCGTGACTGCCCCCGGTAACATCGCTACGCTGGAAGCGATAATCCCTGCCGGTCGGCCAGCGATTACGGTGATCTACTCATCTGCTGCCGAGCACGTCTCGAGGATTCGCCGCCTTGAGCGTCCCTCCCTGATCGTTGTAGCGTCGATCAGCGAGTACTTCCTTGAGACAGCTCGCGGCGTGTTGGCGCCGGCGGCGGAGAATTGCCACACCTTGCGGAGCGTGCTGATCTCTCCCCGGCAACCCACCTCGATTGGTGCAGCGGATCTGATTTTCTGTGACTCCTGCGCGTACCCGGTTGTTCGCAGCGCACTGCCGGGGGCCGACGTTGTTCGGCACCAACTCATCTCCCCCGCCAGTCTCGATCAGATCCAGGCAGCGCTCGACAGTTGGAGTCGGATTCAAGAAGGATCCGAGTAGGTTACCGACTGAGCGCTCTACTTGATTGCAACAGGCCACTCGGGACACCACCCGTTAGTCGCCGCTCAAGCCCACCGTTCGGATCATCCAAAATCGGTACGAAGAGTTTCGCGACTGCGAATAGCCTACCCGATAGAACAGAAAGGACTTAGGGGCTATTCGCCAGATACGTGGTGAAATATCGCATTCCGCCTCTGAATCTGCCACAGCAAGTCGCCGTACACAGTCCGACACCAGCGCACACAGGCTATTGGACCGTAATCCTAGTGTAGTGCGCCATAAATAATGTAACTTATAGTATCTTCGTGTCGCCTTTACTAGTAGAAGGCACACGGATGCGAAGAGCAGAGCCAGTCCCATTGACGCAGGAGCAGCGTAGGCAGTTGGAGCGCTACGCGAACGGTCGTCGGGTCGCTGTTCGTCTGGCGTTGCGAGCCAGGATCATCGTGCTCGCCGCCGACGGTCTTGAGAACAAACGGATTGCCGCGCAGCTGTCGGTCTCGCGTCAGTTGGTGGCGCGCTGGCGAAGCCGTTTTCTTGAATCCGGCGTCGCCGGCATCGAAAAGGACGCCCCGCGGCCCGGCCGTAAGCCCGCCATCTGCTCCCCAACAGTGCAACAGATCATCCACAAGACGACCCGCGAAACGCCAGCCAACGCCACCCATTGGAGCCGCCGCACGATGGCCGCCGCGGTCGGCGTCAGCGCCTCCACCGTGGGTCGCATTTGGCGCGCCCACGGCCTCAAGCCGCATCGCGTCAAGACCTTCAAACTCAGCAACGACCCGCGCTTCGCCGAAAAACTCGACGACATCATCGGACTTTATCTCAACCCGCCCGAGCATGCCCTCGTTCTTTGCCTCGACGAGAAGTCACAGATTCAAGCCCTCGACCGCACCCAGCCCGGCCTACCCCTGAAAAAGGGACGCGGCCGGACCATGACCCACGACTACAAACGCAACGGCACAACCACCTTGTTCGCCGCGCTCAACACGCTCGACGGCTCGGTGATCGGAACCTGCATGCCCAAGCACCGCCACCAAGAATGGCTGCGCTTCTTGCGCTTGCTTGAAAACCAGACCCCCAAGGACAAGCAGATCCATTTGATCGTGGACAACTATGCCACTCACAAACACGCCACGGTGAAACGCTGGCTGCAGCGCAATAAACGCTTCCACGTCCATTTCACGCCCACCTCAGCGTCGTGGCTGAACATGGTGGAGAGGTTCTTCCGAGACCTCACCGATAAGCGCATCCGCCACGGTGTCTTTCGTAGCGTCGGCGAACTCACCACCGCCATCGAAGACTACATCGCTCGACACAATCAGCAGCCCAAGCCCTTCATCTGGACTGCTACCGCTTCCGACACCCTTGAGAAGGTCAAGCGCGGCAAAGCCGCTCTTCTTAAGGTTCAATCTGATTGACGCACTACACTAGCTAGTCCAGAAAACCCCGAAGTGATTGTCCGTCACCGTGCCTGACGAATCGACGGTGAAGTTAGACGTGATCAGCCCGGTTGCCCCCTCCAACTGTCCTGAGCCCGAGTCCACCCTCCAACACACACAGCCATGCTGTACGCCCTCTTCAGCAGACGGTCCGAGGTGTCCCTCGCCGACAGTACTGAATCGAATTGAACTGGCGTCACCAAATTGAATGGAGCCGGTCTCTTGAAAGACTCCTTCAGCGGTGAATCGGACCTCGGACTCGAATCGGGCGCCTCCTCCCGCCGTCTGCTCGACGGAGCCGGTGACACCGTTGTCGCCGATCTCGGTGCGGACGATGGAACTGGGCGACTCAGTAGCTGCCCTGAGTAGTCCCTCGGTGCCCTCGACAGGCTGAGCCTGACCTTTGAACTGAAGTGCGTAGATTACCTGAGCCATGAGATTTCCTCCCCGATCGCTGTCAGATACTTTTTGTCTCGGTGAACGCTTCGAGTATACGAAGCGGTCAAAAACCATACAACCGGAGAACCTATCGGGATCGCGATCGCATGAACAGTCGTCAAGTTTCCCAAACTAAAGCGAGCTGCTCCCTGAGCCAAAGGGCACTATACTACCGTTGGCAATAGCAATGCCCGGTAAGAGGTGGACCCAGAAAGAGCGAGACTCTCTGATACGGCAGGTCAAGAGGGGATGGACGTTGCCTCAGCTCCGCATCCAGGGACGATCTCCCGCTTCGGTCAATCAACAGCGACAGAGGTTTCGGGACTCGGGAGTGCTGGATCAACACCCTAAGCGCGCGCTGCGAGTGTGGACCATCAGGGAGATCCGCGAGTTGGCCTATTACTGCAGACGTTATGAACTCAGCGCTAGGGAGATCGCCCATAGGGACCTGCTCCCGGGCCGCAGCAAAGACTCGGTCAGTCAACAGATGCGGCGACAGGGCTTGGGGAATCCGAAGCGAAGGCGCGCTGCGGCTAGAGCTCATCGACTCAATCCAAATCAGCGCTTGGCACTGGAAGAGTTCCTCCACTCAGAAGGCCGCAAGATGGCAAGTCGGGAAGTCGCTGAGCGATTCAAGTTGGCGCTAAGCACGATTACGGCTTACCGGCGTCGGCTGAACCTCCAGTTGTCTTGGCGTGAGGCTCGAGACTCGGCGGGATATCAAGAACGCCAGGACCGCGTACGAAAGGTGATTGCCAGAAAGACTCGAGCCCGTTGGAGGAGGTGGCGGGCGGAAAGACGACGAGCGTTGCGGCAATTGGAACGACAGCTCAAGCGCGCTGGAACGAGCGAGTCTGGGCGTGGGTGCGTTCGCTGCGGCGAACAATGGCTCGCGAGAACCGAGTTTTTCGCGCTGACGAGGAGAACGCGGCGCGGTCGCACCGACTACACCATGTCGCGCACCTGTCGTGCCTGCCGCGCCGAGCAGCGGCATTAGAGATTTGGCCTGATGTACCGTGATCCCACCGGGCGTTCAGTTGCCGGTTCGGCCTGGGCGACTTGCTGCAGGCAGAGCCGTTATGCGGGCCAGCAACCGAGCAGTCGTCTCAGTAGCAGCAACTGGCCGAGGTGGTAGGAATTGTGGTCGGCGACCAAGATCATTTCACGAAGTACGGTCTGTCCTTGGCCATGGGCGATGGGGACGAATAGGTCCACTGAAGGGTCGGCCAGCAGGCGTTTCAGTTCCGCAAGGTCTTTTCGAAACTGGACGATACTTTCGTCCCAGGACTTGTCGCTTGGAGGTGCCTCGTTCGTCGGCCAGTACCCACTTGGAAACTCTGGCGATGCGTGCTCTGGATCGCGACTGAACCGTAGAATGTCCCACTGACAGATGCGTAGATGCTCAAGCAACTGCCAGGCTGTATGGGGGCATCCATTCGGTTTGATCCCCCGAAGCTCGGGCGGCCAATCACGGAGAGTCACTTCAAAGTTGGCGTGAGCGTCCTGCCAGTCCAACAGGCAAATCAGGTGTTCTCTTAGCGCTTGGTCGGGTTGCATTAGTGCCAGTTCGTCCGCGATCGGAATCGACCTTGATAGCTTAACCGGCGGAACCGAACGTCGCTTGGGGCAGGTAGCCAGCTCGCCGCAGACGTTTCGGCTCATCGATTGACCAACGGGCGCCGGAGGTTCTTCTCGTGAGTCAACCCCCGCGCGAAATGCCGGATGGACGAAGAGAGTTCGGAATCAAACCCCTCATCAGCTCGGCCAGCAGGCCATCGAACGCCCGAAACGCCTTCCAGGCGTGGAGCAGTAGCCAAGTCGAAACCCCCAGCGCAATCGGCAGAGCGACCAGCAGTATCCGGTCGAACTCTCCGTCTCCGCGGATCAGGTCGGGAGCTTCCTCCGCAAGCGCAAACGATATTCCGGCGACGACCAAGGAATAGATAGCAATGAACACTCCACTGACGAGCTTGAGCTTCTCAAGGATGCCGGAATAGTGCCGCACACGCTCTTCATGCGTCATCGAGTTCCACTCGTCTCGCGTCATGACCAATTCCTCGAGTTCCGGCACAGCGGTTAGCGGTTGGGAAGGCGCGCCTTCTGACCTCCATATCCTACTGCGTCCGCCTGACTCTTTAGTCGCCCAAAACTGATTCTAAGAAGTCCGCGACCGGGAATAGCCTAACGGATAGAGTAGGAAGGACTTCGGGCCTGACAGCCCGATAGCTAATGTGAAAATCTGAGTGTTGTAACGCTGGCGACCTGAGCGGAAAAGCCCCGCGAAACGAGGAACGTCGTCGCAAGCGTTACAACGATTTGAAGGGAGCCGCCCGGGTTAGGTTTGGCAGGGCAATTGCTCTATGGGGTTTGTATGCGCCCCGCCCTGGCAAAAGCTGTATGTTACTGATTCAGAATCGGATCGACGAGATACCCGTAATCGCAAACTGATCGACTTCACTGCAGTTGCCCTGCCAAATGCTAGCACGCGAAGCGTCTGTCGCGTAGCGACTTCGGTCAAATCTGAGTGTTGTAACGCTGGCGACCTGAGCGGAAAAGCCCCGCGAAACGAGGAACGTCGTCGCAAGCGTTACAACGATTTGAAGGGAGCCGCCCGGGTTAGGTTTGGCAGGGCAATTGCTCTATGGGGTTTGTATGCGCCCCGCCCTGGCAAAAGCTGTATGTTACTGATTCAGAATCGGATCGACGAGATACCCGTAATCGCAAACTGATCGACTTCACTGCAGTTGCCCTGCCAAATGCTAGCACGCGAAGCGTCTGTCGCGTAGCGACTTCGGTCAAATCGCGTTCCACCGAGCTTGCAGCCACTGAGAGTCGCACTCACCGGTCCGAGGGTACAATTTCATCATCTCGGTCGGCACGACTATCAGCCGTTACAAGATCCTCGGCAAGCTCGGCGAGGGCGGCATGGGCGTGGTGCAAAGGGCTGACGATACCAAGCTTGATCGCCCGGTCGCGCTGAAGTTCTTGCCGCGTGTCCGGTCGTTAGGGTTGGCTGGGGAAGGGGGGCGGCAGTGAAGAAAAAGAACAGGTACTTCGTCTCACTCGAGGTCAAAGTGAAGCATCCGACGCGGCTCATACGAGAGGTGCGGAAACGATACGCTCAAGATCCGAGTCTGACCGACGTCAACGACCGCACGCTGACGGCGGAAGAGGCAATCGAAAACCCGCTAGATGCGGTTTCCGAGTTGATCCACAGGGCTTTACCGAACTCTGTAGAGGTGACGCACGAAAGGCTAGACGAGGAAAGCAACTACCGCCGAGAAGCAAGAAACAAGCTACGCCGGCGGCGACCACTGACGCCTTCTCATACCAACGTCGACATAACGAGCCGGGTGCCCGAGTCGACGCCGAAACTGATTTGGGAGGTTGAGGTCTGTTGCTCACACGCTGAAGGTTTGATACGGGACACGGCCGTGTTTCTGATCGAGCGTGGCGGCAGCGGTTTTGATCTCTGGTACAAGGAGCATCTGCTGTCCCAGCGCGCGACTAAACGGCACTCTTGGAAAACACGCCAGCGCGCCTACCGCCGCATCAACGTGGACCCGTACCTCGAAGCCGTGAATGAAGCGTGGGCCGCTTACCAGGAACCGACGCCTGCCGGGACGTTCAGGGATCGAGAGAAGGTGCTAGCTGCGCGCGCAAAGGATCAGGCTCGGGTGAGAGCTGCGGTGTCGCGCGTGTCCGAGAAGATGGATTCGCTGTTGGAAGAGGTCAAGCCAACGGTACATTGAGCCGACCTAGGAATCGACATTGTCGAAGGATCGGAGCGGAACCTACACGGCGATCGCTTCCGGCACGAAGAGTTCCGCAACCGCGGACAGGATTGAGGTCCGCTGCGCCAATCGGTTAGTGCCGAAATCGAGAGCCCTGTTGGCTACCTCGTTCGCATAATTAGTTGACGAACATCGCAAGTTTGACAACGAAGTAAATCTACCGCGACTGATCGGCCCGACTTCGGGTAGACTAGCCGCCGTGGGCCACCTTCTCAAGCTAACCGTCCCCTGCCTGTTGCTATCTACCCAGCTCTCCGCCGACATTGTTACTTTCAAGGTCACTTTCGGCGAGCTTCAGGAGCGCGCCAAAGACTATTCGGGCCGACTGACCCTGACAGCTGGTGAAGTGGTCAAGATTACGCCCTGGCGGTTTCTTGACGGAGATGGGCTTGCCGGAGATGCGGGCTGGGAACTCCTACTCAAGCGACGTTTCTTCGAAGACCAACCGGACCGTGCTCGGCACATGACAGGCGATCCGCGGACAGAGAACGTACCTCCGGCTGGAGTGTACGTGACCGTCGACGCCTCAACGAACGCCCAAGTCCACGTCCAGACACAGCAAGGGCGTTTTTCTTTCGAATTGGCCGATCTGCGCCAAAGCCGGCCCCTGCGGTTCTTAGACGACGACGTGATCGCCGAGAAGGCGATCGTAGGCGAACGTGTTTCTGCTTCGTCCCCGGATTCTCACTTTGACTATCCATCGACAACCACAACTTCCGGCGGCGAGACGTGGGTCGCCTGGCAGGGCTACTCCGAGGGTGGCGACCACGTCTATGCGCGTCGTGTGGGCGGCGATCTTCAGCGCCTTACCGAGCAGCCGACTGATGTGCTCCGTACGGCTATCGGTGAGGACTCCAAGGGGCAGCCTTGGGTGGTCTGGTCCCAACGCAGCGGCCAGAGTTGGCATCTCAACGCGCGGTCTTATCGTGACGGCGGTTGGGGACCACGCACGCAAATCACCAGCGGTCACCAGCCCAACGTATTTCACCGGATGGTCCGCGACGGATCGGGCAATCTCCATCTCGTCTGGGTCGGACATCGCGACGGTCGATCATACGTCTACTGGCTCAAGTACGACGGTGAGAGTCTGACGGAACCTACGGAGATCAGCGGCCCCAGCGCCTGGGTCCCCGAAGCAGCGGCCGATTCAAAGGGCAACCTCTGGGTGAGTTGGGACAGCTATCGCAACGGCGATTACGACATTTATCTGCGGAAGATCGGCTCGGGTGGAGATCTCGGAGATGAGATCCGTGTTACCGAAACACCGGTCTTCCAGACTCACCCGAGCATCGCGGTGGACGGTGACGATCGCGTCTGGCTCGCCTGGCACGAGTCGGGTGCGAATTGGGGCAAGGACTGGACGCGCGAGGACCAGAATCGCTCGGTGACGCTTTATGCCAACCGACGGCCGCGGGTCGCCATCTATGACGGCCACGACTGGCGACAACCGCTCGCTGATCCGATCAAAGCAGTCCCTAGCCGCCATCTCCGCTACGTGCAGTACCCGCGCCTAGCAGCAGACCGTCAGGGTCGTGTCTGGCTGGGGCTGCAAGTCCGCACGGGAACGGGGCATACTCGCAGCGATTTCTGGGCGTTCGACGGACGCTGGGAGTTTTTCCTGACACAGTACGTGGGCGAAAGCTGGATGCCGGCCATCCCGATCGCGCAGTCGAGTAATCGTCCAGAGGGACCTCTTGTGCTCGACGGCGGAACGAACGGGCTGAACTTGGTTTGGTCGAATGACAATCGGCCACTCGTGGCGCCGGGGTTTTACGCCAAGATTCCAAATAACTATGAGATCTTCAGCGCGAACTATGAAGGAGCGGCCCGCGCGCAGCAAGCGCAGCTGCGGCCGTTTGCCGAGCCGCCGCTGGCGTCTATCACCGTCCACCCCAACGAAGTCGCGGACGTGAAGCGCATCCGCGAATATCGCAGTGAGCACAACGGCGACACGCTGCAAATCGTGCGGGGCGACTTCCACCGCCATACAGAGATCTCGACCGACGGCTCTGGAGACGGCTCGATCGAAGACTACTTCCGCTACATGATCGATGCCGCTTCGATGGAAACCGGAATTGTCGGCGACCACAACATCGGCAACAACGACGCCTATTCCTGGTGGCGTACCGAGAAGGCGATCGACATATTCTTAATTCCTGGCCGCTACACGCCGATGTTCGGGTACGAACGAAGTTGCGGATACCCCAACGGCCACCGCAATGTCGTCTTCGCGCAACGCGGCGTGCCCGTTCTGCCCATCCCCAGAGACGAGGCTAACGGCAAGATCCCGACGGGTCCGATACTTTACCCCTATCTGCGCAAGCACAACGGCATCTGCATGTCACACTCGACCGCCAGCAGCCAGGGTACGGACTTCCGCGATTGGGACGAGGAGCTTGAACCGCTGGTCGAACTCTACCAGGGCTACCACGCTAGCTACGAATATCCGGGAGCACCCCGCGCTGAGTCGGCAAATTACAACGTGCAAGTCCACGGCCGCTACGAACCGGGCGGGTACTGGTGGGACGCGCTCTCGAACGGCCGCAAACTCGGCGTCCAAGCGAGCTCCGACCATATTTCGAATCACGCTTCGTACACCGTGGTCTACACGCCCAGCATGAGCCGGGACGACATCCTTGAAAGTATGCGCAAGCGCCATGCGTACGCTGCCACCGACAACATCATCGTCGATCTCAAGGCCGAATCGGGTGGTAAGAGTTACATGATGGGCGACTCGTTTCCGGCGTTCTCGGCTCCGAAAATCAAAGTCAAGATTCTTGGCACCGACCAGATTACGAGAGTCGACCTCATCAAAGATCGCCAATTCGTCTACCACTCCGAGCCCGAATCGAACCAGGTTGAGTTTGAGTTTGTCGACAACAACCCCGGCGGCGACGAGAGTTACTACTACCTGCGGATCGAGCAGCGCGATCGGAACATGGCTTGGTCGAGCCCGATTTGGGTTGACTATCGCTGAAGCGTTGAACGTCGCGACCTGTCGCGCCGCTAGTGCTTCCGTCATCAAGTGTTGCCTAGAAGAGCTTAAGTGCTGTCGTCAGAAGGAGATATGGGCGAGACAGGCACAGGGAATGACGGAAGCACCCCAGAGCACGGGGGGCCGGCAATTTGGGATCCGACACGACCGATGTAACATGCTACATCGGCGACCTTAAAATGCCAATGGAGTTTTCGGTAGGCACACCTTCGGAAATCAGTTAACTTGACAATGCCCTCGTGGTGTACAATCCAGTCGGCAACGGCCCCACCGAGGATGGAGCATGGGCGACCCGATCGATCGACGCAATTTCCTTAGCCTGTCCGGAGCCGCCGCTGGCGCAGCCCTCGCAGGTTTGGGATGTCAAGCGGCGGCGCAGACTCGTATAAGCCGTCCGCTTCGACTCGGCTTTGTGGGCGTAGGCGACCGCGGCTCCTACCACCTCGACATCGCGCTGGGTATGGACAGCATCGAAGTTCCCGCCATCTGCGACATCAATCCGGCGGTGCTTCATCGCGCCAAGAGTTGGATCGAAGAAACCGGGAAGCCGCCGCCGCGGCTCTACGGCGAGAGTCGCACGGATTTCGAGCGGCTGTGCGCCGAGGAAGAGCTCGAATGCGTGATCTGCTCCACGTCGTGGAAAGCGCACGCCGCCGTCCTTCTCTCGGCAATGCGCAACGGCAAGAACGCGATCGCGGAAGTGCCGATTATCCAAACTCTCGACGAGGCTTGGGAGATCGTGGAGACGCACGAGAGCACCGGCAAGTGGGCCACGCTCGGCTTCAAGGGCGTCCACTCGACGCTCTCGAACATGATTCACCAGGGCGTTTTCGGGGAGATCATTCACTGCGAAGGAGGCTACATCCACGACCTCCGGCTGGTGAAGTTTGATCCCGAGCGGGAGCCCTGGCGGCTGCAGCACTCCGTCGACCGCAACGGCAATCTCTATCCCGACCATCCGACCTGCCGGCTGATGCCGCTGATGGACGTCAACCACGGCGACCGCTTCGACCATCTCGTTTCGATGAGTTCGAAGGCCGTGAACCTGAACCGGTATGCGGAACTATTTTACGGTCCGGACCATCCCTACGCAACCGAGCCGATGAAGCAGGGCGACTACAACTGCACGCTGCTGCGGACCTACAACGGCAAGGTGTACACGCTGAACTTCGACACGAATACGCCTCATCCGCGCGGACTTACGCGCATTCAGGGCACGAAGGGCGTGTACTTCTCGAGCCGCGGCATCGGTCAGTTCATCTATCTCGACGGCGTCAGCCCTTCGCACCAGTGGGAGCCGGCTGAGAAGTACATGAAGGACTACGTGCATCCGGTCGACGCCGCATACAAACCCCGTCCGCGGCGCAGCATTCGCGGCCACGGCGGCGGACAAACCACAACACCGATAAGCTGGCATCGGCTCGTCGCGGCGCTGCGCGAGGGAAGAATCACCGACTTCGACGTTTACGATTCAGTGACGTCAAGCGCGATCATTCCGCTGACCGAGGCCTCGGTCGCGAATGGCGAGCCCGTTGACTTCCCGGATTTCACGCGCGGCAAATGGAAAGAACGGCTTCCCGTGGAGGAGGCCTACCGCAACCAAACGGCATGAGGGGGACAACGATGAACGGCGACACGAAGTCTCACATCACCCGGCGCGCCGCCGTGCTCGGGCTCACGGCGTCCGCTGTCGCGGCGCAGACATCGAGCGCGGCCAAGCCGGTGCGGCTCGGCTTTGTCGGCATCGGCGGCCGCGGCTCCTACCACCTCGACTCCGCGCTCGGCATCGCCGGCGTCGAAGTGAAGGCGCTTTGCGAGATCCAGGAGGATCGACTCGACCGCGCTCGGAGTTGGGTCGAGGAAGCCGGCCAAGCCGCGCCGCGGCTCTACGGCCGCGGCATGACCGACTACGAGCGCCTGTGCGCCGAGGAAGAGCTCGACTGCGTCATCTGCTGCACTTCGTGGAAGTGGCACGCCCCGGTCTGCCTGGCGGCCAACGCCCACGGCAAGCACGCCGTCAGCGAGGTCCCGATCGTCTTGACGGTCGACGAGGCCTGGCAGTTGGTCGAAAGCTTCGAGAAGACTGGCCGCTGGTCGGCGCTCGCTCTGGAGCAAGTGCTGATCGAGTCCGGCGGCGGGACGTTTCTAACCGTGCTCAACATGATTCGCCATGGCGTCTTCGGCGAGATCCTGCACGCCGAAAGCGGCTACGTTCACGATCTGCGCAGCGTGAAGTTCCCCGACGGCTCCGAGCCTTGGCGGCTGCAGCATTCCATCGACCGCAACGGCAACCTCTATCCCGATCACCCGCTGAGCCGCATCATGCCCGCGATGGATGTCAATCACGGCGACCGTTTCGAGCGCCTCGCATCGATGAGCTCGGGCTCGGGCGTTCTCAACGAGTACGCCGTCGAGAAATACGGCAGGGATCATCCGCTCGCCAAGGAGAAAATGCAACAGGGCGACTACAATGCGTCACTGATCCGAACCGCCAACGGCAAGCTCGTTACGTTGAACTTCGACACGAATACGCCGCACCCTCGCGGCTTCACGCGCATCCAGGGCTCGAAGGGCGTTTTCTTCGACGCTCGCGGAATGGGCGGCCCGAAGATCTACCTCGACGGCGTTACGCGAACGAGCCACCAGTGGGAGCCCGCCGACAAGTACCTTGAAGAGTACAAGCACCCGCTGCTCAAGAGCTATAATCCGCCGGAGCGGCGCTCGCTGCGCGGGCACGGCGGACGCAGCACGAAGACGCCGCTCACTTGGCACCTGCTGATCAAGGCGGTGCGCGAGGGCGTGCCGCCCTACTTCGACGTCTACGACTCGGTCACCTCCAGCGTCGTCTCGCCGCTCACCGAACAATCGGTGGCGAATCGCAGCAAGCCGGTCGAGTTTCCCGACTTCACCCGCGGAGCCTGGAAGACGCGGCCGGCGATCCGCTTCGCCTAAATCGTCCGAACCAGCAACAAGAATCAGAACGAATGTCACATTCTCGTAGAACTTTCTTGGGCGCGAGTCTAGCCGGCGCGGCCCTCTCGACCGGCTGCTCGCAGCGCGAGCCCGCTACGGAAGAAGCCGCGTCCGGGGCCCAACTTACTCTCGCCGAGTTCGAGCCCAAAAGCATGCTCGTCGTCGAGGAGCATGCCGTAGCGAGCGCCCACTTTCCGGTGATAGATATGCACACGCATGTCTCATCGGTGTTCCGCCGAACGCCGGGGCCGAAGGACGCTCTGCAAGGAGCGCCCGCCGAGCGTTTCGATCAGATCGTCAAGTGGATGGACGAGCTCAACATTCAGACGCTGGTCAACCTCACGGGCGGCGCGGGCGAGGGGCTGCAGCGTACAGTCGACGAGATGGTGAATAAACACCCGGGCCGGCTGATCACCTGCACCGTTCCTTCCTACGACAAGCTCAACGAGCCTAACTACCCGCAGTGGCAGGCCGACGAGCTCGGCCGCGCCAAGGAGGCCGGCGCGATCGGTCTGAAAGTCTCGAAGACGCTTGGGCTGTACCTGCGCGAAGGGGGCTTTAGCGAGTCCGAGCGCGAGGAAGGCCAACAAGGTCCGCTAGTCAAGATCGACGATCCGCGTTTCGATCCGATGTGGGAAGCGGCGGGCCGGCTCGGCTTGCCGGTCTTCATTCACATCGCTGACCCCGATGCCTTCTTCACCCCGACCGACCGCTTCAACGCACGTTGGGAAGAACTCGGCAACCATCCCAATTGGTCGTTCTACGGAGAAGACTTTCCGCCGAAGTCGGAGCTGCTGGCCGCGCGCAATCGTGTGATCGAAAAGCATCCGAACACGACATTCGTTTGCCTCCACGTGGCCAACCATCCCGAGAACCTCGACGAGGTCTCGTCGTGGTTCGACAAGTACCCCAATATGCACCTGGAGATCGGCGCGCGTCTGGGAGAGCTCGGCCGCCAGCCGCGGCGCGCGCGCAAGTTCTTCGAGGACTATCCAGACCGCATCATGTTCGGCACCGATGCCTCACCGAACGGAACCTCGGTGCCACAGCAGGATCTCGAGCCGGAAATGTTCCGCTGCTATTTCCGCTTTCTCGAAACGCTCGACGAATACTTCGACTATTCCCCCGCGCCGACTCCGCCGCAAGGCCGCTGGAAGATCTACGGCATCGGCCTGCCCGATGAGATCCTCAAAAAGATCTACCACGACAATGCGGCACGGATCCTCGGACTGACTTTGGCTTAGCTGGGGTACTGTCAAGTTGACGCGCCAAGGTTTTCTCAGCGGGCGTCTTCGTGCATCACGAATCCGAAAAGGGTATCGCCGGCGCCGACGATTAGGTACTGCTCTCGGTCGAGTTCGGAGCTGATCGGCCCGTTGCCCAGCTGATTGCCGAGGTTGGCGTGCCACAGGGCGTCGCCCGTCGTCGCATTCAGCGCAACGAGATTGCCCCCTGTGGGTAGCCATAACTTCGTCGTCGATTAGAATCAGCAACTTGTGCCGGTAGGCAGCCAGGCGGCGTATCATGTTACATCGGCGACCTGATAATGCCGATGGAGTTTTCGCTAGGCACACGTAATCTGGCAACATTCTGAGTCCATGACTTGTCGTCACGTTTCAGCGGCCCGCTTCTTCGTTGCCGCCCTCATCACCGTTGCAACGCTCGGCTGCGCCGAGCCCTGGAGTTTGGCCTTTCACTAGATGGGACGCGCGGTAAGCACGTTCTTGAGTTGTGAGGGATCTGAGAATGCTTGTGTCTCAAAACATTTTGAGGTATTCTTGTATCTAGTTGTTTAGCTTGTTGTGTAACTAGATTCATTTCCAAGGAGACCTCATGTCCTTCCCCACCAAACTGCAGTTGATCAAGCGCAAGGCTTCCCAACAGTTCTACGTCAACTTCCCCTCCGCTAGCGCTCAGATGCTCGACTTCCAGCCCGGCGAACAGCTCGAATGGATCCTGCTCGACCGCTCCCAACTCGTGCTCAATCGTTTGCAACCTCCGCCCGTCGAGTTGAAAAAAAAACTCCCGATCGAGTCGTCGACACCTTCTCCCGACTCTTCGCCAAAGGCCTCAACCCCCACGCCCGACAAAGCGTGAACGACCAC
This sequence comes from Bryobacterales bacterium, assembly GCA_965247305.1. Classification (GTDB taxonomy): domain Bacteria; phylum Acidobacteriota; class Terriglobia; order Bryobacterales; family UBA6623; genus CATQHP01. The sequence goes on from OZ252030.1 coordinate 3,758,751, forward strand.
CTCACCCGCCTCGCTCTCGGTGCCGCCGTCTGCCTCGGCCGCTCCACCATCACCGGCCTGCTACATGCCTCCGGCGAGAGCTTTCAGGACTGGAGCGCCGGCTACCGCCTGTTCTCGCAACAACGCGTCGAGCCGCAACGCCTGCTCGATGCCTCGCGCCGCGAGGTGCTCGCTCGCTTGCCGCCCGAGGCTCCCTTGGTCGTCGCCATCGACGATACACTGCTCGCCAAGTCGAGTCTCAAAACGCCCGGCGTGAGTTGGCGGCGCGATCCGCTTGGACCCAAGTTTCAGGCCAACTTGATTCTCGCGCAGCGCTTCTTGCAATTCTCGGCAGCGCTGCCTCCCAGCGAGCGGCAGCAGCCGGCGCGACTCATTCCGATCGGCTTGGAACACGCGCCGACTCCGCGCCGACCGTCGAAGAAGGCCACGGACGAGGTTTGGAAACAGTACCGGCGCGAGGCTCGCAAGTGCAGCTTAACGGCCCTCGCCGCCAGGCACATCGCGCGCTTGCGCGAGGCCATGAACGCCGATCCCGGAGGCGCTGACAGAGCCTTGCACCTCGTCGTTGATGGCGCTTACACCAACCGCACGGTGTTCGGATCGTTGCCCGCCGAGGTGACGTTGATCGGCCGCATTCGTTCCGACGCCAAGCTGTATCATCTGCCCCTCGAGCAGCCCGGCAAAGGCCGCAGGCGTTGTTACGGCGAACGCGCGCCGACGCCCGAGCAACTCCGCCAGGACGACAACGTGCCGTGGCAAACGGTCGAGGTTTTTGCCGCCGGCAGCCTGCACCAGTTCAAAGTGAAGACGCTCGCGCCGCTGCGTTGGCGGCCGGCGGGAGGCAAGCGGGACTTGCGTTTGGTGGTGATCGCACCGTTGGGTTATCGGCCGCGGGCGGGCTCGAAGGTGCTGTATCGCAAGCCGGCGTATTTGATTGTCAGCGATCCGAGTTTGGGGCTGGAGCAGATCGTGCGGCAGTACGTTTGGCGCTGGGAGATCGAGGTCAACTTCCGTGAGCAGAAGACGCTGTTGGGAGTCGGACAGGCGCAGGTGCGGCAGCCGGACGCGGTCGAGCGGGTCCCTCAATTTATGACGGCGGTGTATGCGCTACTGCTGTTGGCGGGCGCGAGTTGGAGCCGCCAACAGGGCGTGGACGACGCCTTGCCGCGACCGCACTGGCGACGCCGCTCGCAGCCGCAACGGCTCACCACGCAACGGCTGATCAGCCACCTGCGGGCCGAGCTTTGGGCGGACGGCGTGCAGCGGCAACATTTCTGCGGCTTGCGGAACACTTCGCAATCCAACACGAAGCTGCAGAAACTCCCAAGAGGCGCTCCGCCTGCAGCAATCTACGCTTCCGGCTAACGCCAATCCCCTATTTCCGCACCCTACCCCAAACTTCAACCCTCTTTGAACAGCCAAACTCCAGCGCTCGGCTGCGCCGAGCCCTGGAGTTTGGCCTTTCACTAGATGGGACGCGCGGTAAGCACGTTCTTGAGTTGTCTGGGATCTGAGAATGCTTGTGTCTCAAAACATTTTGAGGTATTCTTGTATCTAGTTGTTTAGCTTGTTGTGTAACTAGATTCATTTCCAAGGAGACCTCATGTCCTTCCCCACCAAACTGCAGTTGATCAAGCGCAAGGCTTCCCAACAGTTCTACGTCAACTTCCCCTCCGCCAGCGCTCAGATGCTCGACTTCCAGCCCGGCGAACAGCTCGAATGGATCCTGCTCGACCGCTCCCAACTCGTGCTCAATCGTTTGCAACCTCCGCCCGTCGAGTTGAAAAAAAAACTCCCGATCGAGTCGTCGACACCTTCTCCCGACTCTTCGCCAAAGGCCTCAACCCCCACGCCCGACAAAGCGTGAACGACCACCTCACCCGCCTCGCTCTCGGTGCCGCCGTCTGCCTCGGCCGCTCCACCATCACCGGCCTGCTACATGCCTCCGGCGAGAGCTTTCAGGACTGGAGCGCCGGCTACCGCCTGTTCTCGCAACAACGCGTCGAGCCGCAACGCCTGCTCGATGCCTCGCGCCGCGAGGTGCTCGCTCGCTTGCCGCCCGAGGCTCCCTTGGTCGTCGCCATCGACGATACACTGCTCGCCAAGTCGAGTCTCAAAACGCCCGGCGTGAGTTGGCGGCGCGATCCGCTTGGACCCAAGTTTCAGGCCAACTTGATTCTCGCGCAGCGCTTCTTGCAATTCTCGGCAGCGCTGCCTCCCAGCGAGCGGCAGCAGCCGGCGCGACTCATTCCGATCGGCTTGGAACACGCGCCGACTCCGCGCCGACCGTCGAAGAAGGCCACGGACGAGGTTTGGAAACAGTACCGGCGCGAGGCTCGCAAGTGCAGCTTAACGGCCCTCGCCGCCAGGCACATCGCGCGCTTGCGCGAGGCCATGAACGCCGATCCCGGAGGCGCTGACAGAGCCTTGCACCTCGTCGTTGATGGCGCTTACACCAACCGCACGGTGTTCGGATCGTTGCCCGCCGAGGTGACGTTGATCGGCCGCATTCGTTCCGACGCCAAGCTATATCATCTGCCCCTCGAGCAGCCTGGCAAAGGCCGCAGGCGTTGTTACGGCGAACGCGCGCCGACGCCCGAGCAACTCCGCCAGGACGACAACGTGCCGTGGCAAACGGTCGAGGTTTTTGCCGCCGGCAGCCTGCACCAGTTCAAAGTGAAGACGCTCGCGCCGCTGCGTTGGCGGCCGGCGGGAGGCAAGCGGGACTTGCGTTTGGTGGTGATCGCACCGTTGGGTTATCGGCCGCGGGCGGGCTCGAAGGTGCTGTATCGCAAGCCGGCGTATTTGATTGTCAGCGATCCGAGTTTGGGGCTGGAGCAGATCGTGCGGCAGTACGTTTGGCGCTGGGAGATCGAGGTCAACTTCCGTGAGCAGAAGACGCTGTTGGGAGTCGGACAGGCGCAGGTGCGGCAGCCGGACGCGGTCGAGCGGGTCCCTCAATTTATGACGGCGGTGTATGCGCTACTGCTGTTGGCGGGCGCGAGTTGGAGCCGCCAACAGGGCGTGGACGACGCCTTGCCGCGACCGCACTGGCGACGCCGCTCGCAGCCGCAACGGCTCACCACGCAACGGCTGATCAGCCACCTGCGGGCCGAGCTTTGGGCGGACGGCGTGCAGCGGCAACATTTCTGCGGCTTGCGGAACACTTCGCAATCCAACACGAAGCTGCAGAAACTCCCAAGAGGCGCTCCGCCTGCAGCAATCTACGCTTCCGGCTAACGCCAATCCCCTATTTCCGCACCCTACCCCAAACTTCAACCCTCTTTGAACAGCCAAACTCCAGGGCGTGGACGGAAGTCCACGCTCTGGAGTTTGGCCTTTCACTAGATGGGACGCGCGGTAAGCACGTTCTTGAGTTGTGAGGGATCTGAGAATGCTTGTGTCTCAAAACATTTTGAGGTATTCTTGTATCTAGTTGTTTAGCTTGTTGTGTAACTAGATTCATTTCCAAGGAGACCTCATGTCCTTCCCCACCAAACTGCAGTTGATCAAGCGCAAGGCTTCCCAACAGTTCTACGTCAACTTCCCCTCCGCCAGCGCTCAGATGCTCGACTTCCAGCCCGGCGAACAGCTCGAATGGATCCTGCTCGACCGCTCCCAACTCGTGCTCAATCGTTTGCAACCTCCGCCCGTCGAGTTGAAAAAAAAACTCCCGATCGAGTCGTCGACACCTTCTCCCGACTCTTCGCCAAAGGCCTCAACCCCCACGCCCGACAAAGCGTGAACGACCACCTCACCCGCCTCGCTCTCGGTGCCGCCGTCTGCCTCGGCCGCTCCACCATCACCGGCCTGCTACATGCCTCCGGCGAGAGCTTTCAGGACTGGAGCGCCGGCTACCGCCTGTTCTCGCAACAACGCGTCGAGCCGCAACGCCTGCTCGATGCCTCGCGCCGCGAGGTGCTCGCTCGCTTGCCGCCCGAGGCTCCCTTGGTCGTCGCCATCGACGATACACTGCTCGCCAAGTCGAGTCTCAAAACGCCCGGCGTGAGTTGGCGGCGCGATCCGCTTGGACCCAAGTTTCAGGCCAACTTGATTCTCGCGCAGCGCTTCTTGCAGTTCTCGGCAGCGCTGCCTCCCAGCGAGCGGCAGCAGCCGGCGCGACTCATTCCGATCGGCTTGGAACACGCGCCGACTCCGCGCCGACCGTCGAAGAAGGCCACGGACGAGGTTTGGAAACAGTACCGGCGCGAGGCTCGCAAGTGCAGCTTAACGGCCCTCGCCGCCAGGCACATCGCGCGCTTGCGCGAGGCCATGAACGCCGATCCCGGAGGCGCTGACAGAGCCTTGCACCTCGTCGTTGATGGCGCTTACACCAACCGCACGGTGTTCGGATCGTTGCCCGCCGAGGTGACGTTGATCGGCCGCATTCGTTCCGACGCCAAGCTGTATCATCTGCCCCTCGAGCAGCCCGGCAAAGGCCGCAGGCGTTGTTACGGCGAACGCGCGCCGACGCCCGAGCAACTCCGCCAGGACGACAACGTGCCGTGGCAAACGGTCGAGGTTTTTGCCGCCGGCAGCCTGCACCAGTTCAAAGTGAAGACGCTCGCGCCGCTGCGTTGGCGGCCGGCGGGAGGCAAGCGGGACTTGCGTTTGGTGGTGATCGCACCGTTGGGTTATCGGCCGCGGGCGGGCTCGAAGGTGCTGTATCGCAAGCCGGCGTATTTGATTGTCAGCGATCCGAGTTTGGGGCTGGAGCAGATCGTGCGGCAGTACGTTTGGCGCTGGGAGATCGAGGTCAACTTCCGTGAGCAGAAGACGCTGTTGGGAGTCGGACAGGCGCAGGTGCGGCAGCCGGACGCGGTCGAGCGGGTCCCTCAATTTATGACGGCGGTGTATGCGCTACTGCTGTTGGCGGGCGCGAGTTGGAGCCGCCAACAGGGCGTGGACGACGCCTTGCCGCGACCGCACTGGCGACGCCGCTCGCAGCCGCAACGGCTCACCACGCAACGGCTGATCAGCCACCTGCGGGCCGAGCTTTGGGCGGACGGCGTGCAGCGGCAACATTTCTGCGGCTTGCGGAACACTTCGCAATCCAACACGAAGCTGCAGAAACTCCCAAGAGGCGCTCCGCCTGCAGCAATCTACGCTTCCGGCTAACGCCAATCCCCTATTTCCGCACCCTACCCCAAACTTCAACCCTCTTTGAACAGCCAAACTCCAGAGCGCGGACTTCCGTCCGCGCCTCTGAAGTTACAGCTCGGCAAATCGGAGGATAGCCGCGGCGTTCACCGCGGTTCGACCGCAACGTCCGTTCGTAATTCGTGCATAAACCGACCACGCATCCAGCCTAGCCAGTCGTCGGTGTAGCGGCGGTTTAGATCGATCGTGGCGGTTGCGACCTGTCCTTCATCGGCAGCGATCGCAAGCGTCTCACCAAGGGGGTCCATCACGTAGGTCGGGTAGCCGTATCCAGATGTCGCCATGAACACGTGGTTCTCAATCGCGCGGGCTTTTCCGAGCACTTCGTTGCCACCCCAAATCGGGACCAGCAGCAGCTCGGCTCCTCGTAGCGCCAAAGCACGGGCCGGGTCGGCATACTGCGCATCCCAGCAGATCATCATGCCGACCTTTCCAAAGTCGGTTTCGAATACGGGATACTCGCTGCCGGGCGTGACGCCGCCCTCAATCTCTTCGCGCGGGAGATAAACCTTGCGGTACTTGCCAACTAGCTTGCCGGCGCGGTCAAGCAACACGGCGGTGTTGTATACAGCGGGGCCATCGCGTTCAAGTAAACCCGCTACCAAATACGCCGATTTCGAGCGGGCCGCCTTTGCAAGTCTCTCGGTGGTCGGTCCGGGGATCGTTTCTGCCACGTCTACGTAGTTAAGGCCCGTGCCGACGAGCGTAATCGCCTCCGGCAATAGAATGATGTCGGCGTCTGATTCGACTTTGCTCTCGACAACATCGAGAAATCGCGAAACGCTTTCTTTAGCGGAGCCAGTACGACGAGGCTGTAGGTTAATCGTGGAAACTTTGGCTGTTCGAGGTAGCGGTGCGTCGATCTCTTCGAACGAAACGTCATCCCACCAAAGTTTTCCGTTGGCGGCGTTAGCTAAATTGAGCTGGATCTCAACGGATGTGGCCCCCTCCGGTGCCGGAACATCTAGCGTCAGCCGCACCCAGTCGTCTACCTCCGTCCGCTCGAAGGGATAGTCGGGGCGGCCGGCGGTCTTGCCTTCGACGGTCTTCCAGTCGAGTCGAGCGACACTTTGAAGCCTCGGCGTGTCAATGCCACGAGTTTTCAAATAGGCGCTAAATCGGTACCAGCGGCCCGCGTCGACATGCACGACCGGGTAGACCCAGCCACCGTGGGCTGCGGCGTTTCCGTCCCCCGAAATATGCAGCGACTCGGGCGCGCTGCGAAATACCTGGCTGTCACGCCGAGTGAGCGGTGCGATTTCTTCGCGCGTAGCCCACGTTTTCCAGGCCGCATCGCCGGCCGCGGGCTGGTACGATTTTGGCTCTGCGAATGCCATTTCGCTCAGTAACAGACAGGTAAAAACGACTCCCACGGTACGGCTAAATTTCTGCATGGCCTATGAAGTAATGGTACGGCAGTCCCATTCAAAAATGAACCTCCCAGTCCCTTGTTTTGGCTGCGCGAAACTCGCACAATGGCTACATGCCTATGGCCGAGTCAGAAATTCATCAGGTTGGCAAAGACATCATCCATCTAGTGACCGAAGAGGTTGACGGCTCTGATGGATTCCTCGCATTGATCGAGGGTGGCGGCATTTGCCTCGCGAATTCGTTCCCGACACGCCAAGAGTCACGCGACTGGAATCGGCGGATTTTCTCGAAACTGTTTGAGGCACACCGCTGCGGTCTGGGTTGTATGAGCATGCCGGGTGCGGAGTTCCTTGCCTCTGCCGAAGACATCGAATTGCTCGCCGGAGCCGGCGCGGCAATCGACGAACCGCGTTGCTAGTTTCGCCAACAACCCTCTGATACGATCGTCGCCATGCCTGAGGGCGACTCGCGCTACGTTCGTGAATTTGCATCTCGCTTTTTTCCCGCCTGGGAAGAAGCTGAACTACCTACCGCTCCGAAACTTGGCCTCAAAAGCTGGACGCTATTAATCGGCCCCGGCCTGCTGCTCGCCGGCAGCAATATCGGCGGCGGCGAATGGCTGTTCGGCCCGATCGTAACCGCGCGCTACGGCGGCCAGTTGATGTGGCTGGCGACTCTGAGCATCGTCTTCCAGTTGTTCTACAACTTGGCGGTGATGCGCTATACGCTTTACACGGGCGAGCCAATTTTTGTCGGCTATTTCCGGACGACCCCGGGGCCTAAATTTTGGGCGATCTTTTACTTGTTCATCGACCTCGGTGGCATCTGGCCATACCTCGCATCGAACGCCGCGGTGCCGCTGGTGGCGGCGTTTCTTGGCAGACTTCCCGGTCCGGAGGACGACCAAATTGTTCGCTGGACGGGGTACGGAATTTTTACCGCCGCGTTCATACCGCTGATTTTCGGCGGGAAAATTTATAACTCGATCGAAAAGGTGATGGTCACGAAAATCGTCCTCGTGATGGGTTATCTGACTTTCGTCTCGCTGTTCATGGTGAGCGGTGAAACTTGGTTTTCTATCTTTTCAGGGTTTGTAAAGTTCGGGTCGATGCCCGAGGGTGATGTGGACTGGGCGACGCTAGCCGCCTTCGCCGCGATTGCCGGCGCGGGCGGGCTGTCGAACATGAGCTTTTCGAACTATGCACGCGACAAAGGCTGGGGAATGGGTCCGTTGGTCGGCGCAATCCCGAGTATGGTCGGCGGCAAGACGGTGAAACTAGCCCACGTCGGCAAAGTGTTCGCCATCAACGAAGACTCACTCAAGCGCTGGAAGGGCTGGCTCCACCATATCCAGCGCGACCAGCTCGCGGTCTGGTTTGTTGGCTGCATGTTGGGCATGGCGCTGCCCTCGATGCTGTCACTTGAGTTCATTCCCGGCGTTGAAATTGACGGCCACGCGGCAGCCGCTATGACCGCCAGGGGTATTGCCGATCGATCTGGCGAAGTGTTTTGGTTCTTGACGTTGCTTTGCGGCTTCATCGTATTGGCGCCCGGGCAAATATCAGACATCGACAGCATCACGCGCCGCTGGACCGACGTCATTTGGACCGGCAACGCCCGTGTGCAACACCTCGAGGGTCACCAGGTCAAGAACATCTATTTCGTAATCATGTTCTTGTTTTTCTTATGGGGGCTGATCGCCTTGCGGCTGACGCCCGATCCGCTAGTGCTCGCAATTGTGACCGGTACATTGCGAAACATCGGGCTAGGGGCGACAGCGCTCCATACGCTCTACGTCAATCGAAAGCTAATGCCGAAGGAGTTGCAGATGCCGTGGTTGATGCAAGCCGGCTTAGTCGGGTGCTTCTTGTTCTTCCTAGGGATTTCAGCGATCGCGTTTAACCAAAAGCTAACGCAACTTTTGAGCTAGAGCATTTTCAGAAACGGCGTAGACCTCTCTTGAATGAAAAGCGCTGAAGTCGGCAATTTCTTGAGACTAGATTCCGCTGTCCGAATTTCACGGGCTTGGTGCTGGGGCAAGCAGTCTATGCCGTTCCTGAAAATGCTCTAGACCGGCGTACGGTGAAACACAGGCGCAACAAAAGTGTTCGCTTGGAAATTTGCCGCACCGGCCCCACTGTCGGCGTCGTCAGTCAAGAACTCCCCTTGGCGTTGTAAACTCCCAGAGAGGTAAAATTGACCAATCTTGGTCGGTCAAACCATCAGTCACTACAAAATCGTCGAAAAAATCGGCGAAGGTGGCATGGGTGTGGTTTACGAGGCATATGACATCACGCTCGAACGCACCGTCGCCCTGAAGTTTCTAGCCACCCATCTGCTCAACCATGACGGGGCCAAAGAGCGCTTCCTGCGTGAGGCCCAGGCTGCCGCTGCTCTGCATCACCCGAACATTTGTCCGGTATTCGAAATCGACTCAGTCGACGGCAAGCCCTTTTTAGCGATGGCCTTCCTCAAGGGCGAGACGCTAGAAGACCTGATCGCAAAAGGCCCGCTTACATCGTCCGACGCTCTTGATCTCAGCCGTCAAGTCGCGGATGGTCTACGGGCGGCGCACGCCGAGGGTATCGTGCATCGCGATATCAAGCCCGACAACATCGTAGTCTCGCCCGACGGTCGCGCCACCATCATGGACTTCGGTCTGGCGCGGTTGTCCGAGGCCTCGCGACTCAGCACACCTGACCAAACGGTCGGGACGGCGGCGTATATGTCGCCTGAGCAGGTGCTCGGCAGCGACGCCGACCCGCGATCCGATCTGTGGGCGTTAGGCGTCACGCTGCATCAGATGCTGGGCGCATCGCTGCCGTTTGCGGGAGTGCATATCACCGAAGTACTCTATTCGATCGTCAACGAAGACCCCGCCGCATTGCCTGACGAGATCCCTTCCGAAATTCAGGGGATTGTGACGAAGCTGCTCACAAAGGAGCCGGGAGAGCGCTTTCAGAGCGCATCGGAACTGCTGCAGGCTATGGATGCTCTGCAGGCACGCGAGTCTGCCCCGCCAGCGGCTTCGAGCACTACAGAAAATCGACACATCACAGTCGCGGTGGTGGCCGTGGCAGTCGTGCTCGCGGCGGGATCCTTTTTGGTGATGACTCGATCGTCAAACGAAGCAGAACCGCTCACGACCGCCGAACCAACACCGCTAACCAGTCTCGCCGGACGAGAAGAGCGCCCGGCGTTTTCGCCCGACGGCGCTCATGTCGCCTTCTCTTGGAACGGTCCAGGGCTCGACAACTACGACATTTATATACAACGCCGAGACTCCGTTTCTCCCGAGCGAATCACCGACGACCCCGCTTGGGAGTCGAGCCCGGCGTGGTCCCCCGACGGCCGCTCGATCGCATTTCTGCGTGAAACCGGCGACACCGAATCCGAGCTACGCGTAAGCACAATCCGAGGCGGCCCCGAGCGGCTGATCACCACACTGAGGGCGGCCGCTCGACACGGTTTAGATTGGTCCCCCGATGGTAAATACATCGTCGCCCCCGATGTCGCGAGCGAAACATCTCGGGCCGTCATCGTACTGGTCGACGTGCAAAGCGGCGAAAAGCGTGTTCTCGTCGAAGCGCCTGCCGGCGCCGTGGAAGCTCGTTTTCCGGCCTACTCACCTGACGGTGGCTCCGTTGCCTTCGATACGATCACCGGACCCTGGCTCGGCGCCGCCTACCTGGTTCCGGCCTCGGGGGGAACTCCTCAATCCCTCAACTTGACCCCGGGATTCCCCGAAGGCTTAGCTTGGTTGTCGGGTTCGAGCGCGGTTATCTATTCACGCAGTTCGCCGGAAGCACGCCGCTCGTTGTGGTATGCCTCGCTCGACGGAGATGTGCGCGAAATCGTAATCGGTGAGAGCGCCAGCGAACCGTCGATATCGCCTGACGGCAAGCGTCTAGCATTTTCGCAGAGGACGTCCCAGTACGATGTGGTGAGCGTCAGCTTAACTGGTGATGACGAGCGAGCGCGGCCATTTATTTCTTCAACACGCTTCGACGGCAATCCGCAGTACTCGCCCGACGGATCGCGGATTTTGTTCTCGTCCAGCCGGTCTGGGGCTGTCGAGATTTGGGTCTGCGATGTGGACGGCGCCAATGCTCGCCAAATTACGTTCTCGGGCGGGGCAGGGAGTCCACACTGGTCTCCCGATAGCGCATCTGTTGCGTACGACTCTACTGTGGATGGCAACAGCGAAATCTTGGTTGTCGAAGCCTCGGGAGGGGAGCCTGTTCGAGTCACTGCCGATCCGGCATCAGACTACGTTCCAACTTGGTCGAGGGACGGCCAATGGGTGTATTTTGCATCGGACAGAACCGGAGCACCTCAACTTTGGAAGGCACCGATCGACGGTGAATCCGATCCTGTATCGGTAACCGAGGGCGTTGGGTTGTACGGCACAGAGTCGCTCGACGGCGAGTTTCTCTACTATGCAAGCGCCCGCAGTAAAGAAAGTGCGATCTGGCGCATGTCTATCGCCACTGGCGCGGCAGAGCCGGTAGTCGAGGGCGTTTCTTCGGGTTGGGCCAACTGGTCGATAGTCGGCGATGGAATCTATTACGTCGATGACGCAATCGGCGAAGACGGGCTTGTGCGTTGGGCGATTTATTTTCGCCGTTTTGGGGCCGCAGCATCGGAGGAGCTAGCCCCGCTAGCGGACTCGCCAACCTGGGGCGCTCCCGGATTTTCTGTGGCTCCAGACGGAAAGAGCGCCCTCGCCGGCCAAGTAATCGTCGAATCGGATCTGATGATTGTCGAGGGCAACTTCCGCTAGCCCGCGATTCTACCCACGTGGCTGGAAATGCTGGCTAGTGGCTCGCTGAGGCGACCGGGGAAGCTGGAGATCAGTAGCCACTCGAACAGCCGGCCCCGATTAAACGGTACTGTGATTTTCGATAATGCCTCTTATGGCATTCGAATCCCGCAGCCTGTCGCTTGACGCCGACTGTATCGCGCCGGATGGTTCTGAGATTCGCTATTTGGCCGGCACCGACCGCGGCAGCTCCGTCCACTGCACACTGCGACCGGGTCAAACGTCCTTGGCGGTTCGACACAAAACTGTCGACGAGATCTGGTACTGCCTCAGTGGACGGGGGGAAATTTGGCGTGCCACCGGCGACTACGAGGAGGTTGTTGAAACTCGCCCCGAGACCTCGATATCGATCCCGGTTGGCACCCACTTTCAATTCCGCAATGTCGGCGATGAGGCGTTAACGTTCGCAATCACCACGATGCCGCCGTGGCCTGGCGATTCCGAGGCCATACGGGTAGCGGACTACTGGACTTGACAATGCCGAGAACACCTCTTGCCGAAATCGTCGTCCGCCGCTAAACTAATAGACGGTCGACTACTTCGGCCGATCAAATGAGTGGGCTCTGGCCCACTTTTTTGTTGTCCGGACCGTTATGGCGTTTAGATCCGCAGAATCAGAGTCGCAAGTTCGTCAGATTGTCGAGAGAATTGTGTCTTCCGCGGGTCTTGAATTGGTCGAAGCTGAGTGGAAGGGTGGATCGAAACAGGGCGTTTTGCGAATTTACATCGACAAACCTGACGGCGTCACCCACCAAGACTGCGTGGCCGTGTCCCGTCAGCTTTCTATAATCCTCGATGTGGAAGATCTCTTTCCAGAGAAATACAGCCTAGAGGTGTCGTCACCGGGACTTGACCGTAAGTTACTTAAGCAAGCGGACTATCAGCGGTTCGCGGGTCGTAAGGCAAAGATAAGGCTGAGGGATTCGTTTGAGGGCACGAAGCAGTTAACGTGTCGGCTCGAGGGGGTTCAGGACGGTAGGGTTGCGATCGAAACGAGTAGTGGGTCACGAACGGCTTTTGCGCTCGAAGAGATCGAACAAGCGCGTTTAGTAGTGGAGATTTGAGCGATTCAGCTCGAAGTCTTGTCGAAAGGCAACAGACGAGAGCTGCAACGCGGAGGTTGAATCAATGTCTGCCGGAATATATTCGGAGATTGAACAGCTCAGCGAGCTAAAGGGCATCGATGCCGGCATCGTAATGGAGGCCGTCAAGGATGCGATGCTCGTTGCTGCTCGCAAATACTATAAATCCACCGAGGATCTTGTAGCTGAGCTCAACACCAAGACAGGCGGAATCGACGTATTCGCGGTCAAAACGGTGACCGACCTCGTCGCGGATCCGACGAAGGAGGTCAGTCTTGCGCAGGCTCGCAAGATCGACGCCAAGGCCGTCATTGGCGGCGAGATCCGTTTCGCGATGCCCACTGCACCGCTGGGCAGAATCTCCGCGCAGATGGCCAAGCAGGTCATTTTCCAGAAGATTCGCGAAGCCGAGCGTGATACGGTCTGCGCGGAGTTCGAGGACCGCATCGGAACGATGGAGAGCTGCACCATCAAGCGGACCGAAGGACCAGACCTGATTGTCGAGCTCGGCAGGACTGAAGCACGCCTACCACGCCGGGAACAATCGCGCTTAGAAAGCTTTTCAATCGGGGACCGCGTTCGGGTAGCTATCAAGATGATCGAAATGGCTGGGCGTGGTCCAGCCGTGATCGTTTCGCGAGCGAGCGAAGACCTCGTCCGGCGGCTTTTTGAACAGGAAGTTCCCGAGATCTACGACAATACGGTCGAGATTATGGCTTGCGCCCGCGAGGCCGGCGAGCGCACGAAAATCGCTGTTAAATCGCATGATCGCGATGTCGATGCGGTGGGTGCTTGCGTAGGCATGAAGGGCATGCGCGTGCAGACAATCATTCGCGAGCTTCGTGGTGAAAAGATCGACATCATTGAGTTCACGGTATCTACCACAGACCTTGCGCACCGAGCGCTAAGCCCGGCAAGAATCAGTCGCGTCGTGCTTCTCGATCCGGTCGAGAAACACCTCGAAGTGATTGTCGACGAGATGCAGCTGTCGTTGGCGATTGGCAAAAAAGGCCAAAACGTCCGCCTCGCCGCGAAATTGCTGGGGTGGCGAATCGACATCAAGAGCGAAGACGAGAAGTGCATTGAGGTTGAGGAGGCCATGGCGGCGATGAGCGGAGGCGGCACGCCGGTCAGCGTCCTCATCGAATACGGGCTGAGCGAGGGTCTCGTCGATCGGCTAATTGAGTCGGGCGGCGCGACGGTCGAAGCTCTAGCCGACATGACGCCGGAACAGTTGGAAGCAATGCCTGGCATCGGCGCCGAGCTGGTGGAGAAGATTCAACTAGGCGTCAATGGTTACTACTCGCACTTTGAGAAGACTGTTGGCGCGCGCGCCGCGGAAGCGGAAGAGGCGGAAGCCGCGGCCAAGGCGAAGAAGGACGAGGCTTTAGATAACGTCGAAGCTGAGGAGAGTGCGCCTGCCGTTCCTGTCGTTCTGCCAGGCGTGCCTGAAGCCGGTGCCGGAGCAGTCGAAGAAGAAGACGACGAAACTGTTGAATTCGACGAGGGTGAGTTGCAACGCTTTGATAAGATGAACATGCCGGTCCAGACTATTGAGGAGCCGGCCTCGTCCGAAGCGTCCGTCGAGGCCGATGCAAGCACGGCTGTAATTGACGCCACCGAATCCACCACGACTGCCGAAAGTGAAACCGTCAACGACGAAGATGTCGGTAAATTAAGTGGCGAAGATAAATCTTTGACAGCATCGGAATAGGCACAAAAAGTAACTGGAGCAAGAAGATTCGAATTAACGAACTAGCTAGGGAGCTGGAGGTCAAGGCGTCGGAAGTAATTGCGGTTCTTCCAGATGTCGGCGTTGTCGACAAGAAAACCCACTCGAGTTCCGTCGACGAAGCGACGGCGAACAAGGTTCGCGACAAGCTTCGAGAAAGTCGGCAGGATGCGCTTGACGCCTCGACTGCCGAACTCGAACTGCCTTTGCCGGACCGCAGTCGCCAATCGGTTGGCCGCTCTAGCCCCCCAAGGGGCCGGGCGGCTTCAGCCGCTGCTCGACCTTCGATCCAGATCGGTGGCGGTGGTGCAAAACCATTTCGCCCTCCGATCGGCGGGTTTCGCCCACCGCTCAAGAAGGTAGAGGAGCCTCCAACCGAACCCGCGGCTACGGACACAGCGTCCGCCGTTCCCACTGAAGCGGTAACTGAAGCAGCAGCACCTGCAACAGACGATGTTGCCGCCGAACGCGCAGTATCGAAGCCGGCAACCGAGGCGGCCAAGCAAGACGAGATCGCCGCGACCGAGAAGCCGGATCCATTAGAGGTTCCAGATATCGAGGAGATCGCCGAGCGGCCTGACTATGCGCCGGTCCCGGGCACACCAATCACACCGGCGCCGCAACTGCGTCATGCCGTTCCGAAAATTCCGACTCCGCCGCTGCGAACAAGTCCCTCCCGCGCCGGCTCGGCTGTGCCGCCCGCCGGCCAAGCCGTTCCCCCGATACCGGCATCATCATCAACTCCTGTAGCGCGCGGTCCACGGACCCCGCTTCCAGATGCGGCCCCGGCTGCTGTGCCCGGCGCGCCTGAACCCCGCAAGACACCCGGAAGTCCGGTTCGTCCTCCAATTGCGCGAGGCCGGGCGGCCCGGCTACCCAGGGGACCGGGTCAACCTCAATCACCTCCTATGGGCAGACCTGGAGCGCCGGCGGGAAGAGGTCCCGGTTCGCCACGACCGCAGCTCTCGAGAGCTCAGCAACCCCAAGGCCGCCGCCAGCCCGTTCTCGTTCCTGGAAAGCCGATTTACGAGCGACGAACGCCCCAAGGGCCGGTACCTGGCATGCCGTCCCCGCCGCCCGGCGCGCCACCCGGATACGTTCCTAGGCGCCCGGGCGCACCACCCCCGGGGTTCCGCCCGGGTGGCCCTGGAATGCCTCCGCCGATGCCCGGCGGAGCGCCTGGTCGACCCGGCCCTGGTGGGCGGCCAATGGGCTCGCGAAGGCCGCGTCCAGCTCAGGCACGCAGAAGGGATCTCGAGGCTGAGGCCGAGAGAAAGCTACTGCAGCGGAAGCGCAAAGCCGAAGTCGTTAAAGCTGTCAACACAGAGATTTTTGCCGCCGATGGCACCACCGTCAAAGAGCTTGCGGACAAACTAGGAATCAAGGCCAATCAGATCATCAAGACTTTGGTCGAAAAAGGTAAGTTCGCGACCATCAACCAGCCACTGGACCTCGATGGAATCAAAGAGATCTCCAGCTTTTTCGGCGCGTCCGCGACCGAGCTGACATTCGAAGAGGAGACATTGCTCGATCTCGATCAAGTCGAGGCCGCTGAAGACGTCGAGACCCGCGCGCCAATCGTAACTGTGATGGGTCATGTCGACCACGGCAAGACATCGCTGTTGGACGCGATCCGCGAGACGAATGTCGCCGATCGAGAGGCCGGTGGAATCACGCAGGCGATCGGCGCCTACCACGTCGAAAAGGATGGCGAGCGGATCGTTTTCATCGATACGCCCGGGCATGAAGCGTTCACTAAGATGCGCGCCCAGGGCGCCTCGGTAACCGATATTGTCGTGCTAGTCGTTGCGGCCGACGACGGGCTGATGCCCCAAACGCTCGAAGCGATCGACCACGCCCGCGAGGCGAATGTTCCGATCATTGTTGCCGTTAACAAGATCGACCTGCCGAATGCACAGCCCGAGCGCGCCAAACAGCAGTTGTCTGACCGTGGGCTGTTAGCTGAAGACTGGGGTGGTGACACCATACTGTGCAACGTTTCGGCGAAAACGCACGAAGGCATTGACCACTTGCTCGAGATGATCAATCTCGTAACTGAGTTGCGTGAGTTGAAAGCCAACGCGAGCCGCTCAGCAATTGGAGTCGTGCTCGAAGCCAAGCTTGACCGCGGTAAGGGCCCGGTGGCAACCGTGTTGACGCAAAACGGCACGCTGCGCGTGGGTGACACGTTTATCGTAGGCGCGGTGATGGGACGCGTACGCGCCATGATGGACGACCGTGGCAGACAGGTCAAAGAAGCTGGACCGTCGTCAGCGGTGGTGGTGCTCGGTCTCGACGACATTCCCGAGCCCGGCGATCAGCTTTCAGTGGTAACTGACACCGATCGCGCCAAAAAGATCGCTGAGTATCGCGAAGAGCGTGCACGCGATCAGGCCATGTCGAAGACTTCGCGTCTCTCGCTTGAGCAGTTCCAAGAGCAGCTGGCGGCGGGTGACGTCAAGGAACTACCGATCGTCCTCAAGGCTGACGTGCAGGGCTCCGCGACGGTGCTAAGGGATACGCTGGCAAAGCTGACCAGCGACAAGGTGAAGGTTCGTACGCTTCATTCCGGGGTCGGCGCAATCAAGGAATCAGACATTCTACTGGCGATTACCGCCAACGCAATTGTCGTCGGGTTCAACGTGAGACCAGAGCGTTCCGCGACGAAGCTGGCGGAAAAAGAAGGCATCGACATCCGCCTGCACACCGTCATTTACGAGCTCGTCGACGAACTCAAGAAGGGCCTTTCGGGCTTGCTTGAACCGATCATCAAGGAAGAGTTCTTGGGGCGCGCCGAAGTTATCGAGATCTTCCACGTATCGAAAGTCGGTACGATTGCCGGCTCTCGCATGACCGAGGGCGTGGCTCAGAACACGGCCTACGCTCGTTTGCTACGCGACAACGTTGTTGTGCACACCGGCAAGCTCAAGTCGCTCAAGCGCTTCAAGGACGATGTCAAGGAAGTGCGCGCGGGCCAGGAATGCGGCATTGGCTTCGAGCGATTCAACGACGTCAAGCAAGGTGACGAGATCGAGATGTTCCAAAAGGTCGAGGTCGAACAAGACATCAACGAACTCATCCCGGTCAACTAACACCTGAATAGGCCCACATGGCGGTCGTCGGCTTGCTGACCTTGGAGATTCGCATCGAGCATTCGCGCTCGCTCAAGGACAAGCGACAAGTCCTGCGCTCATTGAAAGACCGCCTGCGACGGCGTCACAATGTCGCGGTCGCCGAGTTGGATCATCAGACGACCTGGAAAGATTCCGTCGTCGGAGTGACGACGGTTTCAAGTAATCAGGCGCAAGTAGAACGGGTTTTGCGGGCCGCGGAGCGCAGCGCCGCGAGCACGATCGGCGAACATCTCGTAGGTTCAAATTTCGAGATACTTTAGCCCGCCCATAGCTCGCCCCTCGAAGATGTTGATTTGATCTCGCCGTCGCCGTTGATGGAAACCACCGCGTCGACTTCGACGAATGACGCACTCTAGCCCGGATCGTGGCACAGATCGCAATCGTTCGGAGCACTGTGTTTCGCGTGGCACTCCATGCACGAAAGCATCGAAGTCTTCTTCTCTTTGAACAGCGTTTCGCGCTCGGCTACCGGACCGTGGCAGGTTTCACAACCGAGAGCCGCGTCTTCCACGTGTGAGGCGTGGGAAAACCAAACATAGTCCGGCACGCGATAGATTTTCTTCCACGGTACTGACTGCTCGGATTTGCTGAACTCCGCCAGCTTCTGAATGTGCGGGCTCTCGGTTTTGATCGCCACGTGGCAAGCCATGCAGGTTGCCTCGAGCGGATAGCCCGCCGCAAAACCAGGGTCTTTTATCGCGTGACAATCCCGGCACTTAACGCCTAACGCGACATGCGCCTTGTGGCTAAACGGCAACGGTTGCTCTATCGGCTTCTGGTCGAGTTCTTCTAAAACTGGTTTGTAAGCGGTCTGCGCTGATATAACGCCGATCGCCGCGAGGGCCAATGCGGCCACCGTCACGAGGACGTTACGCCTGAACTCGTCCGTCACTGGTTTAGCCATTATCCCAGGTCGTCAGGATTCTTGGCACGCGCAAGAGAAACTCCCAAATCCGGCGTGAGCTGCGTTTGAGCCGCGCGCGCCAGGGGGTGTGAAAAAACCTCCACCGGCATAGCGAGCTTCGGAGGGTGCGACATGTCGCACCCCTACAACACTGATAACAAGCAAGTTGCTCGTAGGGGCGTAGCTTGCTACGCCCGTTTCTCGAGTTCGCGGAGGTTTCTTCACAGCCCCCCAGCAAGCGGTTTCCTCGAATGGATCACTGCCTTCGAGGAAACCGCTTGCTCGCTCGCGCGGCTCAAGCGCAAGATCTTCCGCGGCAACGGAGCGCACCCAATGCGTGTCGCGAATGTATTTCCCAAGAAAACATGAATGGCCTACTGCCACGGGCGACCAAGCATTGCAGGCACTCGCGAAGGATGCTTGCCGACGGATCAGGGAACCGCGCAATGTGACGGCTGTCGAAACTAGTAACCTGGGTAGATGTCCGAGCAGTCGTATCATCCGAGTGACATCGAGCAGAAGTGGCAGCGGTATTGGGAAGAAAACGGCGTCTACAGCACCTCGACTGATTTAACGAAACCCAAGTACTACGTTCTCGAAATGTTGCCCTACCCGTCGGGCGTGCTGCACATGGGTCATGTGCGGAACTACTCGATCGGTGATGCGCTTGCGCGCTACAAGCGCATGCAAGGATTTCGCGTATTGCACCCGATGGGCTGGGATTCGTTTGGGTTGCCTGCCGAGAATGCGGCGATAAAAAACAAGCGTGATCCGGGCGAGTGGACGCGCGCGAACATCGCCGCGATGAAAGAACAATTAGCTATGTTCGGCTTCAGCTACGACTGGAATTGCGAGATGTCGAGCTGCGAGCCAGAGTACTACCGCTGGAATCAATGGTTCTTCATTCGCATGTACGAAAAGGGTTTGGCTTACCGCAAGAAAGCGCAGGTCAATTGGTGTCCCGAGTGCGAAACGGTACTGGCGAATGAGCAAGTCGTCGACGGTTGCTGCTGGCGGCACGAGGAAACGCAGGTTGAGCAGCGCGATCTAGAGCAGTGGTTTTTCCGCACGACGGAGTATGCGGAAGAATTGCTGAGCCACCTCGATCAACTCGAAGAGGGCTGGCCAGAGCGCGTGCTCTCGATGCAGCGGCACTGGATTGGCAAGTCGAGCGGTACGGAAGTCGATTTCACACTTGAGAGCTCTGACACGGAAATTCGTGTCTTCACAACGCGCGTAGATACGATCTTTGGCGCAACCTGTCTGATTCTCGCGCCGCTGCATCCGTTGGTTGCGGAATTTGGCTTTGAGGAGCGAGGCAGAAAAATGGCCGATGTGGCCGCTGCCCGCGAACGAGATGACCTCGAAAAAGAAGGATTCTTTGCCGGCAATTTCGCGATCAATCCCTACAGCGGAGAGAAGGTTCCGATCTGGGTTGGCGACTTCGTATTGATGGGGTATGGCACTGGCGCCGTCATGGCCGTTCCCGCGCACGACCAGCGCGACTTTGAATTTTGCCGAAAGTACGACATCCCAATTGTCCCGGTGATTCGGCCCGAGAACGGTGAACTGCCGATCGAGGCCGACATGACGGAGGCCTACGTCGCGTACGGCACGATGGCGAGCTCCGGCGAGTTTACGGGGCTTTCAAGCGCGGACGGCAAGGCAAGAATGACCGCCATCGCCGAGCAGCAGGGCTTCGGCAAAGGGGCGGTTACGTACCGGCTACGCGATTGGGGAATCTCGCGCCAACGTTACTGGGGTACGCCAATCCCAATGATTCACTGCCCTGAATGCGGGGTCGTGCCGGTACCCGACAAAGATTTACCAGTTCTGCTGCCGGCGAACGTTGAGCTGACCGGCTCGGGCGAGTCTCCGCTCAAGGGGGTACCTGATTTCGTCAACGTAACCTGCCCCAAGTGCGGCGGCGCCGCCCAACGTGAGTCCGACACGATGGACACCTTCATGGATTCGAACTGGTACTTTTATCGCTACACCGATGCGCGGAACGACCAGGCGCCCTACGCCAAGGAAAAGGCGGCGGCCTGGTTTCCGATCGATCAATACATCGGCGGCGTCGAGCACGCGGTCTTGCATCTCATCTACTGCCGCTTCTTCACGAAAGTAATGCGTGATCTCGGTTTGATCACTTGGGACGAGCCGGCGACGCGCTTATTTACGCAAGGGATGGTCATTCGTGATGGCCGTAAGATGTCGAAGAATCTCGGCAATGTCGTAAGCCCCGAAGAGCTTGTCGAGAAGTACGGCTCCGATACGGCACGAATGTTCTCGCTATTTGCCGCGCCACCCGACCGCGATCTCGACTGGCAAGACGAGGGCGTCGAGGGCTCGTGGCGCTTTCTTTCGCGGGTGTTTCGATACGTAACGCGACATGCCGACTCGAATGTGGAACCGAGCACCGAGGCGCAGAACGTCGCAGACAAAGCTGTACTTAGAAAGCTGCACCAAACGATCGCTAAAGTCACGTCGGACTTTGAATCCCGCTGGCACTTCAATACGTCGATCGCCGCAATCATGGAATTGACGAATGAGCTATACGCCAAGGAGTCCGAACTGTCCGCGGCGGTTCGAAAGCAGGCAGTGCAAGACCTGACGCTGCTGCTGAGTCCATTCGCGCCTCACATCGTTGAGGAGCTTTGGAGTGCGCTCGGCCAAGTAGGCCCCGTGCTTGAAGTCGCCTGGCCACAGGCCGATGCGGCACTCTTAATCGAAGACACCGTTGCGGTCATCGTGCAGGTCAACGGCAAGTTGAGAGACCGAATGGACGTCACCAAGGGCTTGGGCAGAGACGATCTCGCCGCCCTCGCAAAACAGACCGAAAAGCTCAAGCCATTGCTTGAGGACAAGACGATAGTGAAAGTAATTGCGGTGCCCGACAAGCTTGTAAACTTCGTCGTGCGATAAATTCGGTCAGGTTGTTAACAACCTTGATATATTGGCCGAGATTTACCGGCGAGTAAATACAACCACATGGCAAACATTCAAGACTTTATTCAATCGGCCGCTGCCAACCTCGGCGTTGGAGAAGATGTCGTCGGGACGGCCACTGGTGGCCTTGGAGCCCTAGCCTCGCTCGCGCAAGCGAAAGAGCTGCCGCCGATGATGAAATAATAATTAGACACGTCGGTCGACTGTGATGTTCTAGAACTCCGGGCCTTCGTCCGGGGTTTTTGTTTTGTCGGGAATTCCGTGAAAACTTCCCATCGTTACTGGTTGTTTCAGATTCCTGGAATCGTAGTCACCTCCGGTGTACTTGCGGTAGGAACATTTTTCTTCGGCATGCCGATTTGGGCATGCGCCGTCGTACTCGCAATCTGGGTCGTCAAGGACGCCTTGCTTTACCCGCTGTTGAAAGGCTCATACGAGACGAACGTGGCGACAGGGGCTGAGCGCCTGATCGGCTCAACCGGAGTGGTGACGCAACGCCTTGGCCCGGATGGCTACGTCAAGGTCGGCTCGGAGCTCTGGCAGGCCCGTAGCACCGCCGTCATCGACAGCGGTGAATCGGTGACGGTAGTGCGAACCGAGGCGATGGTCTTGATCGTCGAACTGCTTAAACCTGACTCATGACTTCGGCGAGCGGTTTTTTCGAGATGACCGGTACCATCGCCTCGGCCGCCGGGTAGCCGACTGGAATTAGTAAGTACGGTCTTTCATGTCGCGGACGCCCAAGGATCTCGCGAAGGAAACCCATCGGGCTCGGCGTATGGGTGAGCGTTGCGAGCCCTGCCAGATGTAGCGCCGCTAGCAAAAAACCACAGGCGATTCCGACTGACTCCGAGACGTAGTAGTGCTTCGACTTTCGGTCGCCCTCGGCGGTTTTTTCGAGTCCGTAGTCGATTCTAAAAACAGCAATCAGGTACGGGGCGTTCTCAAGGAATTCCTTATGCCAGTCAGTGCCAAAAGGTGCCAGGTCGTCCAACCATTCTTTTGGAAATCGCCCCTCGTAGTTTTCGCGCTCCTCTGCTTCGGCCGCCGCGCGGATTTTGCGTTTGACGTCGGGGTCACTCACGACAACGAATTGCCAAGGCTGGCGGTTGGCGCCCGATGGCGCCGAGCACGCAGCCTCGATCGCGCGCTCAATGACTTCGAACGACACCGGCTCTGACGAAAACTGCCGAACAGATCTGCGCCGGCGAATCTCGTCGCGGAAATCAGTCGCCCGGCGCAACTGATCGTCGGGAGTTGATCGCGGCATTGAGAAAGACTCAAACACGGGCTTCATATGAAGATTCTTACGCAGTTCGAGTCACGAATCTTGGTGTCGCAAGTCCCGCCTAAGATATAGAGATGAAGGGCCACCCGAAAGTCCTCGAGACTCTGAAAACTGTGCTCAAGTCAGAGCTCACGGCCATCAATCAATCGTTCTTGCATGCCCGAATGTGCTCGGATTGGGGATACGAGGGCCTCGGCCGTCAGATACGAAAAGACTCGATCGTGCAGATGGAGCACGCCGAGAAGCTCATCGATCGCATCTTGTTTCTGGAGGGGATGCCGAACCTTCGCGACATGTTTCCGCTTCGAATCGGAAAAGATGTCGGCAAGATTCACAAGAACGATCTGGCACTCACCGCGGACACGGTCGAGCGCACAAATAAGGGAGTCGCTGTCGCCGTCTCGCGTTCGGACGACGCGTCGCGCGAACTTCTGGAGAGTATTCTCATCACCGAAGAGGCGCACGTCGACTGGTTAGAGTCGCAACTGCAAATCATCAGCGACGCCGGGCTGGGCCTATACCTCGCGCAACAGGTTCGGCGTTAGTCCGATCGCCCGGGCACATTGTCGAGGTCATATTCGCTATCCTATCTTCCGCTTTGGCAGCCGATTCGATTTACTCATCCGCACGCGATCGTTACGCCGAACTGGGCGTCGATACCGAGAAGGCTCTTGAGCGGCTCGCGGAACTTCCGATCTCGCTGCACTGCTGGCAAGGCGACGATATTGGTGGATTCGAAGGCAGCGACGAGGATGTCGGCGGCGGTCTCGCGGTCACCGGAAACTACCCCGGTCGAGCGCGCACGCCTAGCGAGTTGCGTACCGACATCGACAAGGCCCTTTCGCTGATTCCTGGCAAGCACCGGCTAAACCTCCACGCCAGCTATGCGGAAACTGGCGGGCACGCTGTCGAACGAAATGACCTTAAGCCCGAACACTTTGCCAACTGGATCGAGTGGGCAAAAGCCGCTGGGCTTGGGATGGACTTCAACCCAACTTACTTCGCCCACCCGAAAGCCCACGATGGTTTTACACTGGCGCATCCGGATGCCGGCATTCGGCAATTTTGGATCGAACACGGCCAGGCCTGCCGTCGGATCGGAGCCGCATTCGGCCGTGAGCTAGGCTCGCCGTGCGTGACGAATGTCTGGATCCCCGACGGATACAAAGACTTGCCGGCCGACCGCAAGGCCCCACGCGATCGCCTCACCGCGGCGCTCGACGAGCTTTTCGCCGAACAGCTCGACCCGAGCCACAATCTCGACGCGGTCGAATGCAAGCTGTTCGGCCTAGGGTCAGAAAGCTACGTCGTCGGCTCACATGAGTTTTATCTCGGGTACGCGATTTCGCGCCACAAGGTGCTTTGCCTCGACGCCGGGCACTTCCACCCGACGGAGGTGATCTCCGACAAAATCTCCGCTGTAATGCAATGGGTCGATAGGCTTATGTTGCACGTCAGCCGCGGGGTCCGTTGGGATAGCGATCACGGCGTCATCCTTTCCGATGAGCTGCGGGCTATCGCAAGCGAGCTTGTCCGCGGCGACTACTTCTCCCGTGTGCACCTCGGTCTGGACTTCTTCGACGCCAGCATCAACCGCGTCGCCGCCTGGGTCATCGGTACACGCGCAATGATCAAGGCACTACTGTTGGCGCTGTTAGAACCCACCGCTCAACTCCGAGATATGGAATCGTCGGGAGACTTCACCGCGCGTCTAGTTCTGCAGGAAGAACTAAAATCCATGCCGTTTGGTGCGGTTTGGGATACCTACTGTGAGCGCAGTGGCGTACCCGTCGGGCTCGCTTGGCTGGAAGAAATCCGGCGTTACGAGTCTGAGGTTCTAAATCGACGCTAGTATTTTCTTAACGAGCAAACCCAGTGAATACTCCCGCCGCGCCAGCCGCGAAATCGAGCCTCTACGAATTCGATCGAGAGCGCATCCCAGACTCTAAAGTTCTCGGCCCCGGCTACTTCGCGGGCGTCTTCGCCGGCGAACATGTCGCGGCAACTGAATTTGTTATCGGCGTCACGTTCGTCAATTGGGGCGCCAGTGTCCAAGACATTTTTCTGGGACTCGTCATCGGAAACGTCCTTGCGGTTTTGACTTGGACGTTCGTTTGCGCGCCGATCGCGGTCAGCACGCGTCTGACTCTCTACTGGTATCTCCGAAAAATTGGCGGGCCGTACTTCACCTCGATCTACAACGTCCTAAACGCTTTGGCGTGGGCCGTCCTGGGTGGATGCATGATCACGGTCTCGGCGTCCGCTGTTCGGATTCCGTTTGGAATTCCTTCTCAGATCAATTGGTATCCGACCGATTTTCGATTCGTGCTCGTCGTAATTGGCGTAGGCGTCGTCGTAGTCGCACTGGCGGTTCTTGGCTTCAAGAAGCTCGCAACATTTGCCACGGTGTGCGCACCTTGGATGTTCCTGATGTTCGTCGCCGGCGCGCTCGTGTCGTTGCCCAAGCTCTACGCCGAGGCCGGTGTCGATGGTTTCTTTGAGATGGCGCGGCAGGTGGTGTGGACCGGCCAAACGCCTGACGGTAGCGAGCCGATGGGCTTTTGGAAAGTGGCAGCATTCGCTTGGATCTGCAATCTGGCCGCGCACGGTGCGCTGTCAGACATGGCGCTGTTTCGCTATGCCCGCAAGGCGTCTTATGGACTGTTTTCAGTTTTCGGAATGTTCTTAGGACACTACCTCGCATGGATTTGTGCGGGACTGATGGGTGCCGGCGCCGGGCTGATTATGAATCGCCCTCTTGCCGGACTCGACTCTGGCGAGGTGGGCTATCAAGCACTTGGCTGGGCGGGAGCGTTGGCAGTCCTCATCGCCGGGTGGACGACCTCGAACCCCACGCTTTATCGAGTCGGCCTGGCGCTGCAGTCAGTCACTCCAAACTGGTCGCGAGTTAAGGTCACCCTAACGGCCGGCGTCGTGACCACCGCAATTGCCTGTTTCCCGTTTGTCTTCACCGGGCTGCTCGAATTTGTCGGCATCTACGGATTGCTACTGGCGCCGATTGGCGCCGTCGTACTGACGGAACACTGGCTTTTCCCACGGCTCGGGTTAACGCGGTACTGGGCCTCGCACAAAGGTCTTCGACTGAACTGGGCGGCGCTGATTTCTTGGATACTTTCGATTGCATTGGCGTTGACGCTCGAGCGTTCGGGCACGCTGCACCTTTTCTATTTGTTCATTCCGGTGTACGCCTTCGCATCCGTCAGCTACATCGTCTTGGCTCGCGCAATGGGTGCGGGCTCGGTCGAACCTGTCGACGAAGAACCGGTCGCGGCCCCAGTCTACGAGGAACCGGATGTAGAGCCGAGCGAACTCGGTAGCCCTACACCGATGTGGATCTCAGGGGGAATTGCGATTCTAGCATTGGCAGTTTGTCTGTGGCTTGCCGTCACGGTCTCGAGGGTAAGCATCGGTGAGTACGACGCCGCGCTGGCGGCGTTCAAGGCTTCACTCGCCATCCCAACGCTCGCGTATTTCGTAGCGGGAACGTACTTCTTCACTCAACGCGAACGCCGCAAGGCTGGGCAAGCCTAGCCGCTGGCGGCGGCGAGCTGTCGAACGAACTCGACATCGCCTTCGAGAAAATCGAAGCGCGGCATGTCGCGGGGGTGTTCCCAGCGAATCTCCGCGAATTGTGCCGGGTCGGGCTCACCGTCGAATTCTGTCACTTGAAAGAAAACCAGCAAGATCGAACTCTTGGCTGGATAAGCGTATTCGTAGCTAGTGATCTCGCGTCCGATCGTCGCCTCTACGTTCAACTCCTCTCGCAGCTCGCGCCGCGCGGCCTCGGACGATGTCTCGCTGCTTTCGACCTTGCCGCCCGGAAACTCCCACTTGCCGCCATGGGCTTGGTCCGAACGTCGTCGGCAGATGAGGATTTTTCCGTCGCGTTCTATGAGCGCGGCTGCGACGGTCGTCATTTCGAAACGGATTCGAGCGGCAAGTCTAAGCTACGCCAGCAATACCAACTTGCGACGGTCGCGTATGGCCGCCAAGGCTCGGCTAGATCGAGAGATTGCTGCTTCGTTGGCAAGTCATCGAGCTGGCGAAAGTTGCGGATAGCCTGGCGAATCCCAAGGTCGTCGTGGGGAAATACGTCTGGACGGCCAAGCGAGAACATCAAAAACATTTGCGCTGTCCAAACACCGATTCCTTTGATTTTGGTCAGCGTGGCTATGATCTCATCGTCGCTTTTGTGCCCGATCGTCCGCAGCTTCGTTTCGCCAGATTCAACTTGCTGCGCCAGGCTGAGCATGTAGCGAGCCTTCTGGCCCGAGCAGCCCGCCGCACGGAGTCGGTCCTCGCCCAGACGCAAGATTGTCGGCGCGTCGAGCTTCCCCGGCGCCGCCGCCTCTAGCAGTCGCCGTTGCACCACCCGCGCCGCGTGAACGGAGATTTGCTGCGAAGTGATCGACCGCACCAGCATCTTGAATCGGTCGCGTTCTAACTTCATCTCGCAAGGACCAACGAGCTTGATCACCCGCCGCATATGAGGGCACTTGCGGCGCAGATGGCGCTGAGCGCGAGCTAGCATGTTGGCGTCAGCGTTCATTCGATTCCTTGATCTCGACGATTCGTCCGAGAAGCCCATACGCCAATATCAGTGCGCCGACCGCGGGTTGGTGCCTCGCTCGCGCGGCGCGAACGCCTTGATCCAGCGACTCCGTTTCGAAGGCTTTGCGGACGAAGTTACTCTCGAACGCGCCTCCAATAGGGTAAGCCGACAAGTTTTCAGGATGGTCGACGGCGAGAACTCGGTACACCTGACCGGCTAAGGCAGCCAATGAGCGCCCGCACTCATTGAGCACGAAAACCGCACAATCATCGCCATCCTCGGCGGCCTCGTCAACTAGCGGCGCTATCTTGGCGATGCGGTGGCGAGGCCATAAGTCCGTGTAAAACTTGTGCATCGCCTCGTTGACTGTGTTCGATGATGTTGCGGTCACGAACATCGCTTGCAACGTCGTGTCCGGCCCCCATCGTTCCTCGGCGGCCAGCGCTTTTCGAAGTGCGCGACGCACGATATCGAACGCCCCACCCTCGTCCCCAAAAACGTATCCCCATCCTCCAGCGCGTGCGGTGCGGCCGTCTTCGCCTTTGCCGTAAGCGATCGATCCTGTGCCCGCAATCACAACGATGCCGGGTCCACCGGCCGCAGCGCCGGCTAGCGCAATTTGCGCGTCGTTGACGACATCGATCGTCGCGGCGTTGACAGCCTCACCTAAGATTCGGCGCTTGTCGTCAGGGCCGCCGCTCATACCGAAGCAGGCCGCCTGGAAGCGAGCATCTTTCGAAATTCCCGCGTCAGAACAGGCCGTAGCCACAACCTCGTTCAAGACCCGTAGCAGCTTGCGTTCGCCCTCGCTTGCGCCGACGTGATTGCACGGACCGGCAGCGCCACGCCCTACAATCGTGCCCTGGCCATCACCGATCACGGCGCGAGTCGAGGACTGGCCACCGTCGACGCCCAAAAAATACATGCTTTACCGCCCGACGGCCAGCCGGTAGCAGTGGTCGAAGAGGGTCTGCCATTCGAGCAACTGTAGATTCTCAAGGTGCTCACGATCGTCGCTGTGTCCCCGCTGCGCGGATTCGCAGCGGTCGACAAATTCGAATGGATCCCAGGCCGTACCCGTTGCTTGCTCTAGCTCGCTGAAAACCGGATGCCGCCCCACGCGCCTGAACCAATATTTGGCGTTCGAGTAGTCGGGTTCCTGGCGGTGCATAACGCCGTGCCAGTAGCTGCCGGAATCGGTTGAGATGCTCTGCGAAATCGTGTGCGACTCGTCGAGTGCCGAGAGATACAAATAGAGGCCGCTCCGAACACAATCGGCGTCATGCCGCGAAGCTACTTGCTCGCCTCTGAATAGATCGTCACCGCTCATCGAGCGTAGCTTTGTTAGAGCTGGGCCTTCGTATGGGGCTGGCGGCGCGAGTGGCATCGCTCGGCTGCCCGAGTCAGCTTCGGCCAAGACGGAGCGCACTCCCTCCGAATACTGGTTCAGATCAAACGGCATACAGGCCTCCCAAGGTAGCCGTCCCTAGCCCTGAACGTCAACGTCATGCCGTTCAAACAGACAGCCCCGCCAGCGCCAGTGACAAAGCGATCATGACCGCCACCGATGCGTACGCGACAAGGTTGAACAGCGGGCCGTTCGTCCACTCACGCATGAGGTCGCGTCTGTTAACGAGCTTGACTATGAAGATCAATACGATGGGCAGCAAGATGCCGTTGAGCACCTGCGACATCAGAATCATGCGAACAATCGGGAATCCTGGGATGAGGACAACGCCCGCGCCGACGACGATTAGAAGCGTGTAAAGCCAGTAGAATACCGGGGCTTCATCGAAATCGCGGTCCACACCCGACTCGAATCCTAGGCCTTCGCAGACCGAATACGCTGTCGAGAGCGGCAAGATACTCGAGGCAAATAGCGACGCGAAAAGCAACCCGCCGGCGAACAGCGGGAAGGCGTAGTCGCCGAGCGGTTTGAGCGCCACAGCGGCCTCGGCGACATCTCCGATAGCGCGCGGGCCGTTTTCCCAGATTGCGCCGGCACTGGCCACGATGATGAAAAACGCGATCACTGCCATCACGATGCAGCCAATAATGACTTCCATGCGCGAATCGCCGTATTGTTTGCTGTCGATGCCTTTTTCGACGATTGCCGCTTGCAGATAAAACTGCATCCAAGGCGCAACGGACGTGCCGACGAGGCCGATCAACATCGCAACGTATGCTGCGTCGGGCAATATCACGGGCTGCACGGTTGCCGCGATAGCCGCGTCCCAGTCGGGCTCGACGAGTACCGCCGAAATTACGTAGGCCACGTAGAATGTGCTCGCGACCAAGAAGATTTTCTCGACACTCTGGTAGGTCCCCTTCACAACCAGTACCCACACCAGCAGTGCTCCGATCGGGACCGAGATATAGCGGCTGACCGGCAGCAATTCCATCGCGCCGGCGATGCCCGCGAAATTGGCGACGATGTTGGTGAAGTTCACCACCAGCAGCAATACCATCACGATGAACGTTGTGCGGAGTCCGAACTCCTCGCGAATTAGATCGGAGAGCCCCTTGCCCGTTACGGCGCCCATCCGGGCGCACATTTCCTGGCTGACGACGAGCATCAATGTGATCGGAATCAATGTCCAAAGAGCGAGGTAACCCCAGCGCGCGCCGGCCTCGGAGTAGGTGAAGATTCCGCCGGCGTCGTTGTCGACCATCGCGGTGATGAAGCCTGGCCCGAGCACGGCCAGGAATACTAACGCCCGGCCGCGGACATTCCGGAGTAGCGCCATTTAAAGGCCCCGCTCGATTTCCGGGCTCAGCTCGGCAATCACGTCGTCAGCGGTAATCACGCCGTCGAGGCGGCCTCCCTCGTCGACGACGGGAAGGGCATAAAGGTTGTACTTATCAAACAGCTCAATGATGTCCTCGCGGGGCGCGTCGACTGAAACGTGAACGGTCTCTCGAAACGCTAAAGTTCCCAACGCGTGATGGGGCTCGGCCACCAACACCCGCCCCAAAGGAACGGCACCCGCTAAACGGCCGTCGTCATCGACCAAGAAAATATGCGTGATGCGTTTGAGCAGTGCGTCTTCGTCTTTCAGCTCGCGAATGGCGTCGTCGACGTCAGCGTCTTCGTGCAGCGAGAAAAAGCGCGTGCTCATCATTCCGCCTGCTCGATCGTCTTCGTATCCGAGCAGTTCTGAAACTTCCGCCGCGGGCTCGCGCTCCATGTCGCGAACGATATCCCTGCGTGACCGCTCATCGAGATCAGCCAAGGCGTCGGCAGCTTCGGCGGGGTCCATCTCTTCGAGGATGTCGGCCGCGCGATCAGCGTCGAGCGAATGCAAGATCGTCGTCTTGACGGTGGCGCGAACCTCCTCGAGCGTGTCGGCCGCGACTTCTTCGTCGAGTGTTTCGAACAACGCCTCGCGCTCTTCGGAGCCGAGCTCTTCTACGATATCGGCGAGATCGGCGGGATGGATCTGTTCAAGCCGATCGTGCGAGATGAGCAGCTTCAGGCGGCGCTGCGGATCGGGTTCGACAATGTTGCAGGCCTCCCACGGAATCGAGTTTGGCTGGAGCTTTTCCTGAATTTCACGGATGACTTTGTTCGGAAGCAGCCCCTCGGCTAGGCGGCGGAAAGCGCCCTGCAGACCAACGCCAACCTCGTGAACCCATAATTGTTCTCCGCCGTTGACGGCAACTCGCAGCCCGACATCGTTGACGCGCACAACCTTGCGGCCGTTGACGTCGACGATCTGCTGGTCGAGCAAATCTTTCGTCAGCAGCAGGTGATAGTCGTCGCCGTAGTACGGAGTGAAACGGTCGTCGGAGAGCTCGATTCCCTTATCGGAAATTGAGCGGACCTGGTCCCAACGAACGGCAAAGTTCGTGTTCCCGTGTCCAAAAAGGAAGCGGGAGATGCGTCGAGGGTGCTCCCTCGGAGCAACGGCTGCTTCGCGGACCCGGCCAATACGAGTACCGTGCGGGCCCACCAAGCGCATTCCCGTCAGCTCCGTGAGATAGACCAAGCGCACCGGGTCTACTCGGATCGTCGCCATGACTGAGAGGCCACGCGGACATCACCACTAGAGCGGCGCTGTCGAAGCGCGGCGGCGCAATATTGCTACAACTTCCAGGGTCGTCAAGCATGATTGACGAAGGAACTCCTTCCTTGTTCATCATCGGCTGAGCGGGTGGCCCGATGCAAGTTGGGGGCTGGATTCAGTCGCAACGTTTGACCGCGTTTCGATTGGTGAACAGGCCGGTCGAGTATCGCGCTTGACTTTGAAAATGTCCGGAAATGTCCGGTTTTCTTTAAAAATCGAGCTCTCGCCGCACGATGGATGTGGGTTCTTGGGCTCGGGATTGGCGGCGGTTCGTGGGTTCCTTCGCTGGGACGGGACAGTCCACACGTGGGTTCGATTTCACAGTGTAGATGGCGTCGTCTCATGGGACAGTCCCGCCCCGTGATGCAGTTCTACCCGCTGTTAGTTGGACGGGACAGCCTACACTGATTTCTTGATTGAGTAGTATTGAGTAGTATGGGGCGGTAGCGAACGGGAGGGTTCAATCGTATGTGGCGTCATCTTGCCTATTTAATGCTGGCGACTTTCGTTGCTTGTGGCGGCGGGTCCTCCGAGCCGAGTTCGCGCCTAACGGCGATAGTTGGGGCGAAATTGATCGACGGTACAGGATCGGCCCCCGTGGCCGACTCAGCGATCTTGATTGAGGGCCCATGGATTGTCGCAGTTGGGGCCCGCGCTGACGTCGACGTTCCGGACGGTGCGCAGATCGTAGGCGCGACCGGTAAGACGGTGATCCCTGGGCTGATTGACCTGCACAGCCACTACGTAGGTGACGTCGCCAAACAACTTGCCGCGCAGTTGGCGTTCGGCGTCGTCGGAGTCAGGAGCATCGGCACTGACACCCCGGCGACCCTCGAGACGTTCGGTCAGGTCAGCGGGGGGCACCTGCCCGGCCCTGTGATCGTGACGGCCGGGTCCGGCTTTACGCATCCGGCGGGGCACCCGGTCGGCCGCGATCATCTAAGGCGTCCAACTAACCCCGAAGATGCACGCGACGGCGTTCGAGAGCTTGCCGCGCAACGCGTCGGCTTTACGAAAATGTGGGTCGACTCAAAGTACGGCTCCATCCCAAAGATCACTAGAGACATTCGTGAGGCTGTCGTCGACGAGTCGTTGAAGAACAATCTCGTCCCGGTCGCGCACATCTTCGATGAGGAGGACTTCTATCATCTCGACAGCCTCGGCATGACCGACTTTCTCCATGCAGTGCGGGACAAGGAACCGATGGACGAGAAGTTTCTAGTGTAGTGCGCCATAAATAATGTAACTTATAGTATCTTCGTGTCGCCTTTACTAGTAGAAGGCACACGGATGCGAAGAGCAGAGCCAGTCCCATTGACGCAGGAGCAGCGTAGGCAGTTGGAGCGCTACGCGAACGGTCGTCGGGTCGCTGTTCGTCTGGCGTTGCGAGCCAGGATCATCGTGCTCGCCGCCGACGGTCTTGAGAACAAACGGATTGCCGCGCAGCTGTCGGTCTCGCGTCAGTTGGTGGCGCGCTGGCGAAGCCGTTTTCTTGAATCCGGCGTCGCCGGCATCGAAAAGGACGCCCCGCGGCCCGGCCGTAAGCCCGCCATCTGCTCCCCAACAGTGCAACAGATCATCCACAAGACGACCCGCGAAACGCCAGCCAACGCCACCCATTGGAGCCGCCGCACGATGGCCGCCGCGGTCGGCGTCAGCGCCTCCACCGTGGGTCGCATTTGGCGCGCCCACGGCCTCAAGCCGCATCGCGTCAAGACCTTCAAACTCAGCAACGACCCGCGCTTCGCCGAAAAACTCGACGACATCATCGGACTTTATCTCAACCCGCCCGAGCATGCCCTCGTTCTTTGCCTCGACGAGAAGTCACAGATTCAAGCCCTCGACCGCACCCAGCCCGGCCTGCCCCTGAAAAAGGGACGCGGCCGGACCATGACCCACGACTACAAACGCAACGGCACAACCACCTTGTTCGCCGCGCTCAACACGCTCGACGGCTCGGTGATCGGAACCTGCATGCCCAAGCACCGCCACCAAGAATGGCTGCGCTTCTTGCGCTTGCTTGAAAACCAGACCCCCAAGGACAAGCAGATCCATTTGATCGTGGACAACTATGCCACTCACAAACACGCCACGGTGAAACGCTGGCTGCAGCGCAATAAACGCTTCCACGTCCATTTCACGCCCACCTCAGCGTCGTGGCTGAACATGGTGGAGAGGTTCTTCCGAGACCTCACCGATAAGCGCATCCGCCACGGTGTCTTTCGTAGCGTCGGCGAACTCACCACCGCCATCGAAGACTACATCGCTCGACACAATCAGCAGCCCAAGCCCTTCATCTGGACTGCTACCGCTTCCGACACCCTTGAGAAGGTCAAGCGCGGCAAAGCCGCTCTTCTTAAGGTTCAATCTGATTGACGCACTACACTAGACACCGCTCGCAAGCACGGCTCGACGTTCGCTTCGACGCTCACTGTGATTGAGTCGAACTGGCTATTTCTAGAACGACCCTCGAAGTTGACCACCGATCCCGAGGCGATGGCCGCATCGAATGCGGCAACGCTTCAGATTCTCGCTGACGATGCCGCGCGTGAAGAGCGTCTACGGAACCCGCTGCTTCCGATCTTAAAGCCAGAGTTTGGGCGGGCGAAGAGATTCTTCAGACAGATTCACGAGGCCGGGATTACGATCACTCTTGGGTCAGATTCCAACGGTGGAATGATTCCAATGGGCTGGGGCAGCCATAACGAAATGCGGCTACTGGTCGAAGCCGGCCTGTCTCCGATGGAGGTTTTGACCGTCGCGACGTCAGTGAGCGCCAAGCTACTAGGACAACCAGGAGCAGCTCTTGGCTCAATCGCAGCAGGCAAGAGCGCGGACTTGATCGTGCTCGACGCGGATCCGTCGGCGGAAATTACGAATACTCGTAAGATCCACGACGTGATGCAGCGCGGGGAATGGATCGATCGGATGGGTCTGCTGGGGCTTTGACGATCGTCGGAGTGACTGGGAGGACCGCACCGCGAGGCGGCGCGGCTCGGTACAGCGAAAAGCTTCGTCCAACCAGCATCTCGTGGGTAGTCGCTAGAAAAATCAGGCGTCGGGTGCGCCCGGTAGGTTCGATACAGATGTTCTTAGCTGCTTAGCTTCGGAGATGAGTGCTGTCGTTGCGGACATCAAATCAAGCTCGGCCGGTTTGTCGTCGGGATCGCCTAGACCGGTTCCGCCGATTTTGCGCAGACGCTGCATGACTAGCTCGCGTATCTCTGGCGCGTTCGCTACGCCCCGAAAGTAGCCGACGTGAAGATTCGCCGCTTCAGCGCCGTTTTGGCCGGCCTGCTTGCCGGCCGATCCGCCTCCCGCGGTGCGTACTTCGAGGTCGGCGATAGCGAATAGGCGTTGGATGGGACCACGCCGGATCTCTACGTTTTGGACGTTAGAGAAGGTCATCGTTTGTTCGCGAACGTTCCAGATGCCTTCGCGAATGCGCAGGCTACGGTCAGTGATCATGTACCAGCGGTATTCGTAGTCGAGGACGACCAGAAGCCATGAGAACGGTAGCTGGATCAGAAAAAACACGACGACAACGGTGTCTACGACGAAGAACCATTGGGATTGCTCGGAAAAAGCTTGCGTGACCTGCGACAGCGGGCGGAAGCGCTCAAGAATGTCAGGTAAATCACCGATCGAGAACACAAATAGGAGCACCACGCTGAAGACAAACCCCGCTTGGCGAATCGCCCAGGCGAGCAACTTGTAGCGAAGGTAGTTTTTTGCGGCGCGAAACACATGGAGCGATCCTTCGGCGCCAAACGGCGGCTCGGGCTCGGGCGGCACCGCCAGCACATTCGCAATTGCGGCATTGATTTGGCTAGGCATCGAGCCGACCCCGCACGCGCTCGAGCGCTTGGCGTACTCCGCGCAACTCGGTGGCTAATTCTCGGAAAGACGCCGCTAAATCGTCACCCGGTTGGAGGGTGGGCGTCGCCGCGGACGGCGCCGCTGTAGACGGGCGGTTGCCGCGCATCTTGTTGTAGAGAAAGTCTCGAACCTGCTCTGATTGTTCGATCCCTTCGATGACCATTTCGGCCGCGGCGCTGCCGCTGGCGGTCTGAATTTCGACCCTTGCCAGACCCAGCCAGCGCTCGACCACATTGCTGCGCAGATGGATGTCTTGAATGCGGGCATACGTCAGGTGGATCTCTCGAAAAAACAAGATTCCCCACTTCATCGATACGCCTTCGTCATCGAAGCGATAGCGAAGGGTTTCGTACTTGAAAATGCGGGGGAGAAGAACGGCCCAAAAGAACGGCCCGAGTGCGAGCGAAGAAACGAGGTAATAGATCAGGAGTGTGGACTGGGGTCGCTCGATTGAGCGCACGTCGAAGGCTTCGCTATGCACTTCCGAATCATACAATTGCCGGGCTGGAAATGCGGACTAGGGCAGTTCCGAAGAGATCATCGGCCGCGGTTACAGCGATCGAGAGTGGATTTGGGAATCGGAAGGAACGTCGACCCGGAGGTCGACGCCGCCCGCCGGAGGCGCGCGCTACCTACTATTTCCCTGATGGCGTTCAGTCGCTGCTGATGCAAAAAAGCTCGTCTTGGCTACGCAGGTAGAGGTCTCCACCGACTATGATCGGCGACGATACGAACATCTCATCGCCCATCTTGTTGGTCGCTAGGACTTCGTAGGTTTTGCCTAATTTCAACACGGTAACGTCGCCCTCTTCGGCCGCCAGGTAGAGTTTACCGTTGGCTGCTACGGGCGATGCCTTGAATGTGTAGGATTGGGGCAAACGTTGTTGGTGGTAGAACTTTTCGCCGGTCTTGGCGTCGAAGGCACTCACCATGCCGCGATCGGTTACGAAATACAAAATCCCTTCGTGCAGCACCGGGGAGGCGGAGTAGGAGTTGCCGCGATCGTTGGTCCACTTGATGTACTCGGGGTTGTCAGTTAGGTCGCCCTGGCCACCCAACTTGATGGCGAGCAGATTCGGATCACGATAACCCGTCATTGCGATGACCATTTCGTTGTCAACGTTGATAACCGCCGGAATCGCGTTTGCTCCTAAGCCGCCGGCTTCCCAGATCAACTCTCCGGTCGCAAGGTCGTAGCTGCGAACTCTCGCCGAGCTGGTGACGAGCTGCTTGCGGCCATCGTAGTCGACGACGATCGGTTGGGGCCAACTACTGTGCTCGTCGCGTTGGGCTCGCCACAGCTCTTCTCCGCTGTTTTTGTCGAGAACCACGATGTACGACTCGCCTTCGTGATCGTTTTGGATGATCAGGTATTTGTCGTGTAGCGCGGGCGCGACGCCCTCACCGAATGCCAATCGCATTCGCAACTTGCCGAGATCTTTCTTCCACTTCAAATTGCCGTCCATATCGAACGCGTAGACGCCGCGCGATCCGAAGCTCGCGATGAGCGTTTCGCCGTCGGTTATGGGCGAATTTGAGGCGAAGCTGCCGTATTGGCGGTGGTAGCCTTCGTGCGGTACCGCGGTTATGGCGGTTTTTTGCCACAGAACTTCTCCGCTGTTCTTGTCGATCGCCAGCACGATAAAGTCGGTGTCAACAAGGTCACCAGCTCCGCCGCCTGGGCCGCGAGCGGGCCGACCGCCGCCGCCAGCGGCTTTTCTGCCGCGGCCGGGCCCTTGGCGTGGTGGGCCTTCCGGTGGCTGCGCGGCGGCTTGTGGAGTAGCTCGCGCAACAGCGGTTGTGAGGTACATTACGTCTCCCCACACGACCGGGGTGGAGTTTCCCTTGCCTGGAATCGTGATTTTCCACTTGACATTGTCAGTTGCAGAAAAGTTGGTCGGGGCGTCACCCTCGGCCACCCCATTGTTGTGAGGGCCGCGCCATTGATGCCAGGAATCTTTGATGGTCGGCTCCGCAAGTAACAAGTGAGAGCACATGAGACAAAGTATTGATGCAAAAGATGTTACGATGAGTTTCATAGGGCTTGACTTGATACCTTTAGGGGTCTCGGTAGATTGGAAAAGGCGTCGAATGACACTCCGTGGTTAGCGTCGCTGGCGTAAAACCTTCGTCCGCCGCGAAATCGCGGACAAGGCTGTTTGGCGCTGAATGTTTCAAATTGACCCTGCTCTACGGTACGATATTTTTCTGCGCTTGATGTGCGGAGGCGGGAAAGTTGCCTAGTAAGAACGCGTTAGCCCTTGGATTAGATTTTGGCACCGAATCGGTGCGCGCGCTTTTGGTGGACCTAGAGGGGACCGAGCGAGGCTCGGCCGTCGCCGCGTATAAGCACGGCCAGATAACGAAAAAGCTGGCCGGCCGGGCCGAGCCACTACCGGCGGACTATGCCCTGCAGCACCCGGAAGACTGGATGGAAGCCGCCGCGAAGGCGGTCCGCGGCGCCTTGCGCCGGTCGGGTAGCACGAGCAACAAAGTGATCGGCACCGGTGTGGACTTTACGAGCTGCACGATGCTGCCGACGACCGTGGACGGTACGCCGCTGTGCCTGCTGCCGGAGTTCCGGAAGACTCCGCAGGCGTGGCCAAAGCTTTGGAAGCATCATGCGGCGAAGGAGCAAACCGATCGGATCAACCGGATTGCGCGCGAACGAAGCGAGGACTTCCTAAATCAGTACGGCGGCACGGTCGGTCTGGAGTGGTTTTTCCCGAAAATGCTCGAGACGCTGGAGCAGGCTCCAGAGGTATACCACGCCGCCGATGTTTGGCTCGAGGCCGGTGACTGGCTTGTTTGGCAGTTGGTTGGATGCGCCGCGGATGAGATGGCGCGTTCGACTTGTCAGGCTGGCTACAAGGGACTGTGGTCGGCTCGTGACGGGTTTCCCTCGAAGCCATTTCTGCGCGCGCTACACCCTGATTTAGTCGATGTTGTTAGGTCGAAAATGCCGGGCCGTATGATGTCGCCGGGGCAGACCGCCGGCTCGTTGTCGACGGCTTCGGCGAAGGCGCTTGGCTTAGTTGAAGGGACGCCGGTGAGCACGGCAATTATTGATGCCCACGCGGGTGTGCCGGGAGTAGGCGCGGCCGACCCTGGGACGATGGTGATGGTCTGCGGCACCAGCTCTTGCCACATGCTAAACGCCACGGAGTACCGATACGTTCCGGGCGTGGCCGGTGTAGTCAGCGACGGGATTTTGCCGGGTATGTACGGCTATGAAACCGGCCAAGCGGCGGTGGGAGACGCATTTGATTGGCTGCGGCGACTAACCGGCGAGAAGACGCTTACGAAGCTCTCAAGGTCAGCAGCGGCTATGAGTCCGGGAGCTGACGGCGTGCTCTGCGTCGACTGGTTCAACGGGTGCCGGACGCCGCTGATGGACGGCAATTTGCGCGGATCGTTTAGCGGCTTGGCGCTGAACCACGGTCCCGAACATATGTATCGGGCAATGCTTGAGGCGTCGGCTTTCGGGTTGCGCTGGATTGTGGAATTATTGCGCGAGCACGGCGTGCCGGTAAAGAAATTTATTGCCACCGGGGGGCTGCCGCATCACAATCCCTTGATTGTCGAGGTTTACGCGGACGTGCTCGGCGAAAGCATCCTGGTGCATCCCTCAAAGCAGGGGCCGGCTCTTGGATCGGCTATTTTAGGAGCGATCGCTGCCGGCAAGCGCGCGGGTGGGTTTAGTTCCATTCGATCGGCGGTTCGCACGATGGGTGGCGTGAAGAAGGGCGTGGCGGAGCGCGACGGGCTACTCGTGGCGCCAACTCGCCAAAACACTCGGGCGTATGAACCGATCTACCGGCGCTATCGCGAAATGGCCTCATTCCTGCAAGGCAAACGCTCGCACGAATGACGCGTTACTTTGAGGACTTTGAGATCGAAGCCTCGGCGGAATCGCCTCGACGCACAATCACTGAGGCGGATCTGGTGATATTTGCTGGGTTGTCGGGAGACCATAACCCGCATCATACGGACGAGTTGTTCGCGCAGGAGTCCGGCTACGGAAAGCGAATTGCGCACGGCGCGCTGATTTTTAGTATTTCTACTGGCTTGTCGGTGAGGATGGCTCCCCCGAATCCGGCGGTCGTGGCGTTTTACGGCGTCGATGGGCTGCGGTTCACTCGGCCGGTGTTTATCGGAGATACGATTCAGGTCCACAACCGGGTCGCTGAAAAGGAAGAGCGCGGGGTTAAACGTGGCGTCGTCACGTTCGAGACCACCGTTAAGAATCAGCACGGCAACGCAGTGTTGGTTTATCGCTCCATGACGCTGTTTTTGCGTCGGCCGGCAGGCAGCTAGCGCGCATTTCGCAGGACCTGAGGGTGAACGCAAGCGCGTCGTCGATTCAAATCCCAGGGTTGCACCTTGGGCTAATACAAACGTCACCCCTGTCGGGGTTCAGCTTCCACGGCTTCGCGCGCAATCCGAGGGCTCAGTAGTTCGATTAAGGCCTCCAATAAAGCCAAACTCCTGACCTGTCCCACCAGAGTGCGTGCAGCGGTGTCTAGAATCGGTTTACTTCAATCTTGAAATCGCTCTGGTCACATCGCCGAGGCGGCGATGATCGCTTCTTGGACCATCAGATCTTCGCGCTGGGTGACGGCTATTTTCGATTCGCCTCGGACGGCGGCGGCAAACTCTTTCATGTCGTCGACGTAACGCGTGTACTTGGGCAACTCGACCATTTGCGGGCCCTTGGGATAGGGACCGGTTGGCTCGGCGAAGTCGACTTCGAGCGTCGGGTTGTCAAGCGCGCCAATCGACATGGTCCCCTTGGTGCCGTAGGCGACAAACTCGCGATAGCGGCCTGAATTCGGCTGTAGCGAGGTGCCCACCACGGTTCCAATCGCTTGCGGGAATTCGAAGACCGCGATGACCGTGTCGGCCATATTGTCGTCGAAGTCTCCGAGCTTCTTCAGGAACGGCGTTATGCGCTCGGGGCGACCGAGCAGTCGAACCAGCGGGTCGATGACGTGTGGCCCTAACTCGAACATGTGACCGCCGCGGAATTCAGCCCAGGCGACTCTGCTGTCGGCCCCGAGGGTCTTGTTCATCTCCGCGCGCACCATGTAAATTTGGCCGAGCCATCCGTTTCGCGCCGCTTCGAAGATTCGCAGGAAGCCTGGGTGATGCCGCCACATGTATCCCATTTGCAAAACGAGGTCTTTTTCGGCGGCCAGGTCTTGGATGGCGCGGAATGACTCGACGTCGATCGCCGGTGGTTTCTCTAGGTGCAGATGTTTGCCGGCTTGCAGCGCCTCTAGCCCCTGGCGAGCGTGATCTCTTACAGCGGACTCGACGAACACTGCTTCGATCGAGGGATCGCCGAGAAGCGACTTCGGCGAGATGAATTTGACGCCGAGCGCCTCGTACTTCTTTCGAAGAGCCGGGTCGGGCTCAGCAGCGGCTACGAGCTGGTAGTCGGGAGACTCGATTGCGATACGAAGTTTGCGGTCGCCGTGGGAGTGGCTGACACCCATAAAGCCCACCCGGACCGGCCCAGTTCCCGCCCTTGGAACGGCCGCCAGTGGCAGCGCGATCGCGCCTGCAAGTAGCTCTCTTCTTCTCATTGCTTGCTCCCTTTACTTTCCCGCATCTATCGTAGCCGTTTGGGGAGGCGTGGATGTCAGACTCGGTGGGCACTTCGAACGAAAGCGTGGACTTCCGTCCGCGCCTCTGTTTCTTCGCTCCGATCGACGCCACAGCGGCGCGCCGCTATTAGACATTGTTCCCGCGGATCCTTTGGGCCGTCCCGATACAATAAGTTCACCTCGTTTCGACGTAGTCGCGCATTAAGGAATCGCTGTATGAATGATTCAAGGCTTGGGCAACGAGTTGGCCACTACACAATCGAGGAATTGATTGGCGAAGGCTCAATGGGGATCGTTTACCGGGCTACTGATTCGGCCCTGGATCGCCCGGTAGCGTTGAAGTTTCTAAGACCCGAATTCGCGAAAGACAAGGGTCGCCTGACCCGCTTCCTGCGCGAGGCTCAAGCCGCAGCGAGCCTTAGCCACACAAACATTTGTACGATTTACGAACTCTTTTGGCATGCCAATGAGTCGGTTATCGCGATGGAGTTCGTTGACGGCGTGAGCGTATTCGATCGAGTGCAAGAGGGGCCGCTACCGATCGCCGAGGCCATCGATATCGTGCAACAGGCGGCGACAGGCATGGCAGAGGCTCACCGCAAGTTGATCGTCCACCGCGACATTAGCACCGTCAACCTGATTTGCAGCCAAGACGGAGTCGTCAAAATCACTGACTTCGGCATCGTCAAATGGCTGACCCGCACGCAACTAACGTCGCCCCAAACCAGGCTCGGCACGCCGTCATACATGTCCCCTGAGCAAGTACGGGGGTTTGATATCGACAATCGGTCGGACTTGTGGTCAATCGGCGTCGTTCTTTACGAACTGCTTGCAGCCACTCGACCCTTTGACGAAGAACACGAATTATCGACGACTTACTCGATCGTCAATGAGCCGCTCAAGCCGGTCAAGTCGTTGCGGCCGGAAGTGCCAGCGCGGCTCGATCGGATTGTCACCAAGTCGCTCGCGAAGAGCCCCGATCGGCGCTATCAATTCGCTGAAGACTTCATCGTGGACCTGCGGCGGGTAACACGTGACTTGGCGAAGTAGTTGGGATTGACCTTTTCGCGGCCTCTCGATTGTCACAGAGGCACGAAGACGTTCGCGAAGGACGCAGTTTTAGCCGATACGAAACTTGGGCGAGATGCCTCAATAGCCGGCGACGGATGTGTGCGAAAGGTCGCAGAAACAGGACCGCTCGTCTGGCCGTCGTATGATGTAGTTGAAGCATTTCAGCACCTGAATATAACCGTGGACAAGCAGCTCAAAGACTTGATGGAACGCCTCGGACACGCAATCAACGAGTCTGTCAACGATTCCGAAAGCATTGCCGAGGCGATTGGCGAAATCAAACGCGAAGGTTACGATGTGTATCTCGTGCTGCAAGCTACGATCGGGTTCAATCGGCGCGACGACGCTGATGAGTTCGAGGGGGCCGCTGTCAGCGCGGCAGACACCGAATTCACCGAGCAAGACGAAGCATTCCTCAAAGCGCTCAAAATCAGGATGGAAGAATAGATTCCTGGGAAAAACGCGCTTCCACCTCGCCTACAGCCTCGTATAGTTGGTCAAACGACTCGATCACAAACAACAGCGGTTGGTAGTGATCGATTTTGAACGTCTGGCGAAGAACCCGATCTAGACCAAACGGAACCCGCTCGACATTTTGCGATTCGATTGAATGGCGCAGCTCGCCGGCGGAACTCATGAGACCGCTTCCGTAGGCTTTAAGCCGGCCGCGCTCTCGGATTAGTCCAAACTCCACCGTGAACCAGAAGAATCGCGCAAGTGCTTCAACAGCGGAAGCGTCG
This sequence comes from Bryobacterales bacterium, assembly GCA_965247305.1. GTDB lineage: Bacteria > Acidobacteriota > Terriglobia > Bryobacterales > UBA6623 > CATQHP01. The sequence continues at coordinate 3,801,132 of OZ252030.1, forward strand.
CCGGCGACCCTCGACGCAAGTTTTCCAAATCGGACCAACGTCTTGGCGAAAACGGGGTCGGTGTGCATCGGAACGTGTCCGGCAACGTCGTGGAAAATGTCGGGCTCAGGAAGGTAGCCCAGGCTTGCTGCGTCGCGAATCGTTAAACTTGTCGGAAATTCGCTGGCCGCCAAGCAGCTAAAGAAGACTGATGCCTCGAGATAGCCCCCGACGCCCACGGCACGAAATCCGGTCAACGCCGCCAATCGCCGATTGATGTGGTCGAGGTCTGGGATGCAATCGCGATCAAGCCCTAGCCGCTGGACGCCCCGAACGAAGTTTGTCGATGCGTGGCGCGCCCACATCGGTTCCATCCCGTCGAAAAGCTTGCACCAGGTCGCGTGCTGACTACTGCCGTATGAATCGTACCGCTGCTGTACAAACAATCGGTTCGAGATACTCGTGTGCGCCGCGCGCGGTGCGGTTATTGAACGTGCCACCCCATGGTATTTGTCTCCTGGCGAGTTGCCGCCGTCATTAGAGTACGCCTGTGCTTGGAAATTGTCAACCACTAAATAGTGGTGCTATAAATGCGACGAACATATTCCACCCAAGATGTTTTGGCGCTTGACTCACCCGGTTATACTGGGGCCAGTGGAAGAACGACTGAAATTTGCGGTTTTCATTGACTTCGACAACATCGAAATTGGGGTGAAGTCGACCTTGCATCGAACCTTCGATGTCGAGTGTGTACTCGAGGGACTCAAGGAGCGCGGCGAGATCGTCTCGAAAGTCGCCTATGGCAACTGGAGTCGCCAGCAGTCCGTCACGCGGGCGTTCACTGAGAACGGCGTGCAAATGGTGCAGCGGGACACGACTCCGCGAGGCGACAAGAATGGCGCGGATATTAACCTCGCGTTGGACGCGCTTGAACTAGCCTTCACGAGCGACCACATCAATGCGTTTTGCATCTTGAGTGGCGACAGCGACTTCATGGCGCTGGTCAACAAGCTCAAGCAGTACAACAAGCGCGTCTACATCGTTGGTGGCAAGGCGTTCACCAGCACGATCTTGCAGCGCAACTGTCACGAGTTTATTAGCTATGAGTCGCTTTACGACAGCTCCCCGCAGAATACGCCGCGCAGCGAGTCGGCCCGGTTGCAACGACCGAAGCGTGCGGTATTGCCCGCCGAGAAAGCGCTGCCGGTGATTGACCGCGCGCTACGCTCACTCGACATGCGTGGTTCCGTGCCACAAATGGGATTACTGAAAAGCACAGTGCTGCAGCTTGATCCAGCATTCAGTGAACGCAACTACGGCAGTTCATCGTTCAAGGGGTTTATTGACAAGCTCGCTGACAAGGGCTTCTTGACGGTAAAAGTGCTGGAAGGACATTTCGTTGTAGAGAGCAAGAGCGATCGTCAGGACTCGCGAGTCGGGCCAACACGAGAGGATGCGTTGGCCGTCCTATGCGGTGTGTTGCAAGACAACACCGAACTGCTAGACATCGGTATCCCAGGCCGCGAGGTCGAGGCGCTCGTTCTAGCCGTTGTTCGCGGTTTCGACCCGATCGAGTACGGTGTACAAGACTTTGCTGAGTTGCTTAACTTGGCACAAGACAAGGGTTACGTGGCCTCTGAAGCCGATGCGGCGACGGGTCTTCGCTACTTCGAAGGCGATCAACTCAGCGGCGCTCGGCGGGCGGAAGCGGCGGAACCGGCGACGGAAGAAGCAGCTCCCGCCGCCGCGCCGAAGCGTGCTCGGCGATCTCGGCGTAAAGCTGCTACGGCGAAAGATCCCGAAGCCGTCGCGGCAAGCCCTGATGACGATCCGCCGAAACGGCGCCCGCGTCGAAAACGCGCAAACGCGGGATCGCGACGCAAGGATACGGCCCCCGCGCCTAGTGAGCCGTCGGCATAGCCATTCGATAGCGACCTGGTTGCTGAGCGCCATCGACAGACAAAAATTGGTGGTGAATCCTTTGTTGTGGGAGAATCATCAACTGTGCAGCGATGGCGTCGGGCAACCCACTTAAGCAGATCTTAGACATTCGTCGCGACGAATGGGCTGGTTCTCTGCTGATGTTCTCGTATTTTTTCCTCGTCATCACGACCTTCTGGATTCTCAAACCGCTCAAGAAGAGTCTTTTTATTGGGCACTACGTCGCTGACGGTATTGAGATTTTAGGCTCACAATTCAGTGCGCCTCAAGCGGAGATGATCGCCAAGGTCGGGAACATGTTGGTGGCGTTTTTCGCCGCCGCGCTATTTGCTTATTTGTCTCGGTATCTGCGTCGCGAAAAACTGACCTATGCCTTTACCGGACTGATCATCGCGATCTACCTGGTTTTTCGAATTACGCTGGTCGACCCACAAGGCGCGTCGGTTTGGTCGTTCTACATTTTTGGGGATATCTACAACACTCTGATGCTGGCCGCATTCTTCGCGTTTCTCAACGACAGCACCTCGCCGGCCCAGGGAAAAAGGCTGTACGGGCTGATAGTGCTCGGTGGCCTTGCCGGCGGCGCGGTGGGCTCGATTTTTGTAGCCGCGAAAGTGGATGATCTTTCGCTAACTACCTGGCTGACTATTTGCACTGGCATCGCTCTCGTCATCGCGGTGGTCGCAGGGTTCGCGGCTCGCTCTCTAAAGGTGCCCAAAGAAGTGCCGAAAGCGATCGAAGAACCACCGCTCGCCGGGAATGCCGCGACTGAAGGAGCGCGGCTCGTCTTTGGATCACGCTATTTGCTATCGATCGTCGCAATCGTCGGACTCTACGAAATGGTGTCGACGATCATGGACTTTCAGTTCACGTCGGCAGTCGTCCATTATGTCGACGGTCCGGAGCTGGGGGAATATATTTCCAAGGTCACTAGTGTCCGGCTATAAGTCGAACAGATTCAACTGGTTAGAAATTCCGTACGATTTATCTTGGGACTTGGCATCGTCAAAGGCCCGTGGAATGGGCACTTTCTCGAAGAGCGTCACGCTGAGTACCTGTAGGATTTGATAGAGGCTCGGCTCAAGGCGCAGTCGCTTTTTAAGGATCGCAATTAAAACATAAATGGAGACCGCTATCCAGATTTGGGTCTTCACTGCATTGGCGCTGGTGCCGAAGAATGCTTTGATGCGGAGGTGCTGCTTGATCCACTTGAAGAACAATTCCACTTTCCAGCGCGATTTGTAGAGCAGCGCGATCGTGAGCGCCGGCAGTTCGAAATTGTTGGTCAGAAACACGAGCCTGCGATCCTGAATGGTGTCGTAGTAGCGAACGCGGCGAAGCGGGTCAGGATAGCGTTTGGCCGATGTGGCGGCAATCGGAACAACGGTCTGATCCGAAAGCACACCGGTTTCCGGTGGCGCCGCATGAGAGTAACGGCGACGTAGGCGCAGGCTTTTCTTCGCGCGTACGACGAAGAAGGCGGCCGACAACTGCAACACGTACAGACGCTCGAAGTCGACATAGGCACGATCCATGACATAGAAGGAACCGGCCTCGGGCATGATCCGGTCGAGGATGTTGACATCGTGTGTTTTGCCGTCGGAAACCTCAATAAACGTGGGGATCGAGCCCCGAACGTCCAGCAGAGTATGCAACTTCACGGCGCCCTTGCGAGAGCGAAAGCGAGCCCATGGGAACACGGAAAGACAGAGGTCGATGGTGGTGGAGTCCAAGGCGTAGACGCTGGAATTCAAGTCGAAGCCCAAGGGTTGTTCGGCGTAGAGTGGGCGGGCGATGTCAATGAGGACCTGAGCAAAGTCAGCGTAAATGCGCCAGTCGTGAGTCTCGTTGGCGTCGGCCAGCGTGGAGCGCGAAACCCTGCCGCGGAACCCCATGTGGTAGAGCTTGGGCTGCACCGAGCGCAGGCATGCTTCGATATCGCGCAGGCTTTCGCGATAGGTCAACTGCGCGAACGCCAGACAAAGAAACTGATCCCAGCAAGAAAAGCCGTGCAATTTATGGTCACCGTCATAACGAGCCACACATTTTCGGAATTCGTAGATTGGAAGCTCATCCATCAACTGTGCGAAGACGGTCCGGCCAAGGTTCATGCCTCATTGTCAAAAACTCGAGGCCGGCCCCTGGACCATCAAAACCACCATTCAAAATTCAAATCGATAAATCTTCAAATCGCACTCAACCCGCTCATTCCAAATGACTTGTCGGATATTACCCAGACCGTAGCCGGACACTAGTGTTCCAAGGTATTTGCGTTTACTAATATATTCGGACTCATCGTGCAATTTTTCTTTGCCAGTTTCATTCTGACGCGCTTCGGCCAAACAGTGGAATTGCTGGTGATGCCAGTGGCGGCGATGGGAGGCTCCGTCGGATTCATGATCATTCCGGGGCTGCTGGTGGGCAGCTCACTCAACACGCTCGACAACGGATTCAATTATTCGATCAACCAGTCGGCGAAGGAACTTCTCTACACCGCGACCAGCCGCGTGGAAAAGTACTCCGCCAAGGCCTTCATCGATATGTTCGTGCAGCGCTTTGCGAAGGCACTCGCCGTGGGGCTTTCGCTTGCGATTACTACTTTCTTCGCCGGATTCGAGAGCGTTAGGTGGCTGTCGCTGTTGACAGCCGTCATCTTGCTAGCCTGGATCTTTATCGCCCGTTTTGCGGGTCGTACATTTGATGAGTTGACTGACGAGCGGTAGGAATTTTGTTACGTAATGCGGCTCTTAATCACTCTTCTGGTTGCCACCGCTGTATCGCTCAACGCGCAGGCACTGGCGACTTCACGCGCCGAAGAGATCGAATTGGCGCGCGAGGCTAAGTCGGAAACGATCAAGCCGGAGGAGTCACCTACCGAGGCAAAGATCAACGAAGTACTGTCTGGCGAGTTCGTACAGAAGGTGCTCGTTGGCGGCGAGGGATTCGCTCCCCGGCTGGGCGGGCTACCGACGGGACAAGGGTTCGCGCTTGGGGTGGGTTATCGCGACTCGACATTACTGGGCGGGGCGTTGCGCTTTGAGTCATCCATCGCAGGTTCGGCCAGTCGGGCTTGGGTGGCGGACCTGGGTGTATATTCCCCTGACCTGGTCAATGGCCGGGTTTTTGTGGATACCTACGCCAAACACAGTAACTATCCTCGTTTTGAGTACTTCGGCTCAGGCCCAGACTCCTCGACCGAAAATGGCACGACGTTCCGGATAGAGAAAAGTTCCGTTGATTTCAACGCGGGTGTAAGGCCGGTCAAAAACTTGCGAATGGGCGTGACCGGCGGCTACGTTCTTTTCAACACCGGCCCTGGCAACGACACGAGCGACCCACACCTTGGGGAGTTCTTTAGCGACGCGACGACGCCCGGCTTGACGAATCAAACAGATTTTCTTCGCGGCGGGTTTTTTGTCGATTTCGACAACCGAGATTTTCCCGGCGCGCCGCGCAACGGCGGACTCTACTCGGCACGGTTTCTTGCGTACAGCGATCGCGACATCAAGCAGCACAGTCATCAGCGACTGGAGATTGACGCGCAGCAATACATTCCATTTTTCAATGATCGCCGTGTGATCGCGCTTCGCGGCAAGACGATCATGACCTATGGCCCCGGCACCCAGAACGTGCCGTTCTACCTACAACCGGTGCTGGGCGGATCGGACGATCTTCGTGGATTTCAGCAGTTCCGCTTCTACGGAAATAATCTGGTGATTCTTAACGCCGAGTATCGCTGGGAGGCTTTTTCCGGCCTTGATATGGCGGTGTTTTTCGACGCCGGAAAGGTTGCGAATCGCCGGTCGCAAATCAATTTTCATGATCTTGAGGCCTCGGCCGGCCTTGGTTGGCGGTTCAATATTCAGAACAGTGTGTTCTTGCGCATTGACGTCGCAAAGAGCCACGAGGGCTATCAACTGTGGTTTAAGTTTGGGAAGGCGTTCTAGGAGCTTGACGTCATGAAACGGATTAGCCTCATTTGCCTGCTTCTGCCGCTGCTGCTACCCGGGGCGAAGTTCTATGACGATGATCCGATTCGCGAGATGCCCCCGCCGGTACAGGTTGACGACGCCAAGTACCGCAAGCTCAACGACTATTTTGATCTCTTCACGAACCTTTTCGCGAAGCTCGGCGAGAAACAGCCGAGCGAGAAGCAGATCAAAAAGAGCGAACGGCGCGGCGGCGATAAAGTTGCTCCCATTCCGGCGCAGGCGGTAAACACACTCGGCGAGGTTCCGAACAACAGTTGGTTCACAAACCGAATCGGCTCGCGCGAGTTTACTCTCGAGGAGATTCGTAAAGCGGCTGGTGGCGAGCGCCCTCCCGACCAGAGCGCGCCCTGGACGATTAAGGCTGCGAAGACCGAGGGCGTTACGCCGGGATTTCGGATCCAGGACTCAACCGGCGAGAATTATCTGATCAAATTCGATCCAATCAGGCACCCCGAGATGGCGACCGGCGCGGACATCATTGGTTCGTCGCTGTTTCACGCGTTGGGCTACAACGTCCCTGAAAACTACGTGGTCGAATTCCATCCCGACGATCTCGTGGTAGGCGAAGGTACAACGATTAGAACGGCGGGCACCGAGGTTCCGATGAGTCGCGGCGACGTGATGGCGGCGCTGCGGCGGGTCCCGCACCTGCCGAATGGCCGGGTTCGCGCGGTCGCTAGCCGATTTTTGCCCGGGAAGATTTTGGGAGAATTTCGCTACTACGGCACTCGCAGTGATGATCCGAACGACATCGTCGAACACGAGCATCGCCGCGACTTGCGCGGCCTCAACGTTTTTTGCGCGTGGCTCAACCACAGCGACTCGCGCGCAATCAATACGCTCGACAGCCTGGTGGAAGAGGACGGGCGCAGATTCGTCAAACACTTTCTAATCGACTTTGGCGCCATTATGGGCAGCGCTAGCGTAGTGTCGAATTCCGCTCGCGACGGCAACGCTTACTTCTTCTCGTGGAAACCGATGTGGGCGCAAATGGGCTCTCTTGGGATTTACCTACCTCGCTGGGTCCGTGCGAACTACACCAAGCACAGCGCTCTCGGGATGGTCGAGTTCCCAACATTTGAACCCGAAGATTGGAAGCCAAACTACCCGACGACCGCGTTTGTCAACCGCCTTCCCGACGACGAATACTGGGCCGCGAAGAAGGTGATGGCGTTCAGCGATGAGCACATTCGCGAGGCTGTGAAGCTGGCTAAGTACAGCGATCCGGCGGCTACGAAATTGCTCGGCGACTACATCATTGGCCGCCGCGACCGCATCGGCGAAGTGTACTTCCAGAAGGTTTTGGCGCTAGATCACTAGTGTCCGGCTACGGTCTGGGTAATATCCGACAAGTCATTTGGAATGAGCGGGTTGAGTGCGATTTGAAGATTTATCGATTTGAATTTTGAATGGTGGTTTTGATGGTCCAGGGGCCGGCCTCGAGTTTTTGACAATGAGGCATGAACCTTGGCCGGACCGTCTTCGCACAGTTGATGGATGAGCTTCCAATCTACGAATTCCGAAAATGTGTGGCTCGTTATGACGGTGACCATAAATTGCGCGGCTTTTCTTGCTGGGATCAGTTTCTTTGTCTGGCGTTCGCGCAGTTGACCTATCGCGAAAGCCTGCGCGATATCGAAGCATGCCTGCGCTCGGTGCAGCCCAAGCTCTACCACATGGGGTTCCGCGGCAGGGTTTCGCGCTCCACGCTGGCCGACGCCAACGAGACTCACGACTGGCGCATTTACGCTGACTTTGCTCAGGTCCTCATTGACATCGCCCGCCCACTCTACGCCGAACAACCCTTGGGCTTCGACTTGAATTCCAGCGTCTACGCCTTGGACTCCACCACCATCGACCTCTGTCTTTCCGTGTTCCCATGGGCTCGCTTTCGCTCTCGCAAGGGCGCCGTGAAGTTGCATACTCTGCTGGACGTTCGGGGCTCGATCCCCACGTTTATTGAGGTTTCCGACGGCAAAACACACGATGTCAACATCCTCGACCGGATCATGCCCGAGGCCGGTTCCTTCTATGTCATGGATCGTGCCTATGTCGACTTCGAGCGTCTGTACGTGTTGCAGTTGTCGGCCGCCTTCTTCGTCGTACGCGCGAAGAAAAGCCTGCGCCTACGTCGCCGTTACTCTCATGCGGCGCCACCGGAAACCGGTGTGCTTTCGGATCAGACCGTTGTTCCGATTGCCGCCACATCGGCCAAACGCTATCCTGACCCGCTTCGCCGCGTTCGCTACTACGACACCATTCAGGATCGCAGGCTCGTGTTTCTGACCAACAATTTCGAACTGCCGGCGCTCACGATCGCGCTGCTCTACAAATCGCGCTGGAAAGTGGAATTGTTCTTCAAGTGGATCAAGCAGCACCTCCGCATCAAAGCATTCTTCGGCACCAGCGCCAATGCAGTGAAGACCCAAATCTGGATAGCGGTCTCCATTTATGTTTTAATTGCGATCCTTAAAAAGCGACTGCGCCTTGAGCCGAGCCTCTATCAAATCCTACAGGTACTCAGCGTGACGCTCTTCGAGAAAGTGCCCATTCCACGGGCCTTTGACGATGCCAAGTCCCAAGATAAATCGTACGGAATTTCTAACCAGTTGAATCTGTTCGACTTATAGCCGGACACTAGTGGCGCTAGATAATTTTCGGATCGAGGGTGGACGGCTCGAATTTGAAGACTTGGCTGTGAAGCACGGGTTTGCCGAGCGGCCCGAGTATTCGGTTGGTTGGAGCGTGTTCGATAACCAGCGCGAAACAAGCACTGGGATCGATGGCGCGAGTGGCTTGGCGTTGCCGGCGCAGACGAAATCGCCTGGATATTACGCGGCGACGATCACGGCGGATGACCCTGCGAAAACTGTCGTTGTTTATGTGAGAGTCGGCGGGAGTGGCGCGGAGATCGTTGGTATCGAGCGCACTTGGTAGTTCGGCGGGGCAGGGAATCGTGGCGGAAATCCCGGCGTGTCGTCCACTTTGAATCCTAGGGTTGCACCCAATAAGCGTTAACCTATCTATACTTGAATCGCGTTCTCCGTCGCGGCGGTTCGGATAGCATGTTACGGATGAGTGACCAGTTGCCCAGAACCTCCTTCAGGGTCTGCGCGGGCAGCACGGCGGTACAGATTTGTCGATGCAGAAACTCGGTCTCACGCCAGCGGCTTCGACCGCGGCTCGAGATTGTACCCCCAGGGGGAAATAGAGTCCGCGTAGGCGATCATTCGCTCCACTAATAGGCCCACTAACAGCTTTCCCGCCAGCCAGGCTTTCGCGCTTCGTTCGTCTTTCTTCGGTAGATGGCCGAGGCTCATAATCGATTTCATCCGCTTGAATACCAACTCGATCTGCCAACGCAATCGATACGTGTTTAGAATGTCGATTGACGAGATGCCCGGCGCCAGCGTCGTCCAAATCATCAAATACTCAGCGAACACTAGCGACTGCTCCGAAACCGTTGTTTGATTGCGTTTGGCGCGCGATTCCAAACGTCGCCGGGCTTGCTCCGTCGCTTCGGCGGAGCGCCGCACAGCAACCAGACGTCCCTCGATCCAATCCCCGTTTGGGTCCTTCACGCGGGTCGGAAACTCGCGCGGAACGTAGCCGCGCAGACGGCCTATTCGCGACAGCAAGTCGATGCGTTTGCCCTTAATATCAAACAATGGAAGCGATTGTCGGTTGAGTCGCACGATCACGTCGCCACCCGCGCGCACCACATGGGCCACCCCCGGCGGCGCGGCATACACGCGATCTCCCATCATCACATCGCCCGCTTCGACATCGAATCGCCGGAAGGTTTCGCCGCCTTTCCGCACTGCGGTGAGTTCAAAAAAGTCGCACTCGAGGTTGGCCAGATTCACGGCGTAGTGCAGTTTCCAGTCGCTGCCCGTGCTGCCGGGTTCGGACACCGCGGTCGCGTCAACGGCGCGCAAGCGTCGATCCAACGAGGCCAACGGCAACTGCACGCTGCCACGCATTTGCTGCGCCAGCCAACGCAGCCACCCCTCGGCGGCGCGTAGCCGTTTGAACACGCCCACGGCGCTGATTTGTGCCAACCCGGAGGCCGATGCTCGCGCCGCCGTTTCAGCCAGCGAACAACCGCTCGCCAAATGCATCAGGAGCAACCGTAGAACGGTTTCGGGATCCTTGATATAGCGGGCGCGACGCATGGCGCCCAGTGTCTTAGCCTGCTCCCGCCAGCCGTCGGGGAGAAACGAACACAGCACCTCCCAATTTTCGATGTCAGCCAAATACGCATCTGCAGTTCTCATACCAACAGTATGAGAGAAACCGCTCTGCGAGAGCAAGTATTAGGTTAACTCTTATTGGGTGCAACCCTGGGCTAATACAAACGTCACCCCTAACCGGGGTTCAGGTTCTGCGGCGCCGCGCACCACATCTAGCGTGTACTTGTTACGCTGACCGCTCGTCTTTCACCGCCGGTTCGATCGTCCAACCGATGAATCCTAGAATCAGCGAGATTAGCGGGACCGCCAAGTTCAAAAAAGCGTACGGCAGGTAGGCCCCAGTTGAGACCCCTAGGACGCCCGCCATGTAGGCGCCGCAGGTGTTCCAGGGAACGAGTGGCGACGTCATCGTTGCCGAATCCTCAAGTGCGCGCGACAGGTTTTTCGGGTGTAGCCTGCGCTTTATGTAGGCGGATCGATACATCCGTCCAGGAATCACGATTGAAATGTACTGATCCGACGTGAGGATGTTCATGCCGATGCAACTTGCCAACGTGGCGGCGATGAGCGATCCCGTTGAATGGGCCAACCGAAGGATCGCGTCCGCCAGCGACGCCAGCATCCCCGAAGCCTCCATCACGCCGCCAAACGTCAACGCACAGATGATTAGCGCAATGGTGTCGAGCATACTCGTCAGGCCTCCGCGCGACAAAAGCTCGTCAACAGAAGCGACCCCCGTAGCGCTTTCATAGCCAGCGTATAGCGAGCCAAGCGCGGTCGCTAACGATCCCCCTTGCACCGTTAGCAGCAGCGCCGTACCCATCACGACACCAGCCATCAGAGCCGGCAGCGCGGGCACCTTTCGTACGACTAAGCCGAGCACGACCGCTGGCGCGAGCAACAAGATCGGCGAAAGCCGAAATGTCTCGTGCAACGTGACGATCAATTGCTCATAGTTTGCTGACGTCGCTTGCGTCGCGACATCCATACCGAGCCCGAGTGCCGTATAGGCGATCAGGGCCAAGACCAGCGCCGGGACGGTCGTGTAAACCATATGCCGGATGTGTTCGAAAAGTTCGCTTCCGGCCGTCGCGGGTGCGAGATTAGTCGTGTCGGACAAAGGTGACATCTTGTCGCCAAAGTAGGCGCCTGAAATTACCGCTCCGGCCGTCATACCGGGGTCCATCCCCAGAGCGCTGCCGACGCCTATCAACGCGAGTCCAACGGTGGCCGCCGTCGACCAAGACGACCCAGTGGCGAGAGAAACGACTGCGCAGATCACGCAAGACGCGACGAGAAAGTAGCTGGGCGCGAGAATCAGTAGTCCGTAGTAAATGAGTAAAGGGACAACTCCCGATGCGATCCAAACGCCGATCAGTAGGCCAACGATCAAAAGAATGATGATCGCCTGCATGCCGGCGTCGATCCCCTGGCGAATACCCGCCTCAAGCGTGTTCCAGGAAACTTTAAGCCGCCAAGAGGCTAAAAGCGCTGCGAATGCGCTGCTCAGGATAAGCGGAACATGACCGCTGCCATCCATCTTGCCAATGGCCACGGCCAGCAGCGAGACCAGTACGAGTACCGGCAGAATCGAGATTGCAAATGACGGACGGTTCATGCGTCATCCCAGGATTGCCGAGGAGGCGATTTGTACGCGTACTCAACCATTTTGGTCACCGGCGGGCTCGGCCGTACGGACCGCCGCCGCACCTGCGAGCAGGTCCTTGAGTTGGGCGTTACCATAGCCCAACTCTTCCAAGATCTCCGCCGTGTGCTCCCCATGCTCCGGCGGCAACTGGCGAACCCTGGGGCGTTCCCCATCAAACTTCAGCGCCATCGCGGGGTTTCGATAGCCGGGAATCCGCGGATGTGGATAGGGCTCAAACATGCCGTTGGCGCGAACTTGCGGGTCGTCTACGACCTGACTAATGTCGTTGATGGGCGAGCAGGGGACGCGATGCTCGGCCAACTTCTCGGCTAAGTCCGCCGTTGAAAACGTCTTGGTTCTCGCGCAGATCAGCTCGCAGAGCTCGGCGTAGTTCGCGACTCGGGACGGATTGTCGCGAAATCGTGGGTCGGAAGCGGCTTCAGGAACTCCTAACGCTTGGCACAATCTGGCGAAAATTTTGTCGTTCCCGCCGGCAATCATTAGCTCGCCGTCAGTCGTTGGGAACGCTTCATAGGGCGCGACCATCTTCAGGCCGGAACCCATGCGCCGCGGTACGTTGCCGTCGGCGAGGTAACTCATCATGTGAAACGTGATCCAGCCGAGGGAGGTGTCGAGTAGCGCGGATTCGACATGGGTTCCTTTGCCTGTAAGATCGCGCTTGCGCAGCGCCGCGAGAACACCCATGGCGGTGAGAATTCCTGTGCCGATATCGACGACCGAGCCACCAACGCGCGCCGGTGGACAATCCGGATGCCCGGTGATCGACATGATGCCGCTGTAGGCTTGCAACAGTGGATCGTACCCGGGACTGGTGGCCAGCGGTCCCTTAGAGCCGAATCCGGTCAACGACGCGTAAATGAGTTTCGGGTATTTCTGCTTAAGGCGCTCGTAGCCGAAGCCCAGGGACTCAACGACACCGCCGCGAAAAGCCTGCACGAAGACGTCCGCACCCGCGATCAATTTTTCGAGGACCGCCTGCCCGTCGGGGGACTTTAGATCGAGCACGATGCTGCGCTTGTTGCGGTTGCAAGAAAGGAATAGCGGAGCTTCGCCTTCCCAAAACGGCGGCCCCCATTTTCGGGACGGGTCGCCGGCCGGCGGCTCGACTTTAACGACATCGGCTCCGAAATCACCCAAGATCTGCGTGGCGCTCGGACCGGCGATATTGAGCGACAGGTCAACGACGCGAATCCCTTCGAGCATTCAGTCCGTTATACCGCTAACTCATGAGCCGCCGCCGCTACACTGAGTAGTCGAATGAGTTTTCAACTGGCTTCTGACTATGAGCCACGAGGCGATCAGGGGCCTGCCATTGAGCAGCTCGTCGCTGGAGTGCGAGACGGCGACCCGCATCAAGTTCTGCTCGGCGTCACCGGGTCGGGCAAGACATTCACGGTAGCCAAAGTCATCGAGGCCACTGGCCGACCGGCGCTCGTGCTGGCCCACAACAAGACGCTGGCGGCGCAACTTTATCACGAGTTTCGCTCGTTCTATCCCTCGAACGCTGTCGAGTATTTCGTCAGTTACTACGACTACTACCAGCCCGAAGCCTACCTGGCGGCAAGCGATACCTACATTGAGAAGGAAGCAACGGTCAACGACGAACTCGACAAATTACGGCTTTCAGCGACGCGCTCGCTCTTCGAACGACGCGACTGCATCATCGTCGCGAGCGTGAGTTGTATCTACGGCCTGGGCTCTCCGGATGCCTACTACGGGATGCTGATGATGATCGAAAAAGGTCAGCAGATCTCTCGCAAAGCGATTGTCAACAATCTCGTCAAGATTCTTTACAAACGTAGAGACGGCGGCGACTTCTCGCGCGGCTCATTTCGGATGATTGGCGACGTTATCGAGGTTTTTCCGACTTACGATGACTTTGCATATCGCATCGAATTATGGGGCGACGAGGTGGAGCAACTCTCGCAAGTTGACCCGCTGCTTGGCCAGGTCAAGCAAACTTACTTGCGCCTGCCGATCTATCCGGCAACCCACTACGTTATGTCTGATGAAACCAAGGCAGGCGCCATCGGGAGCATTCTAGAAGAGCTTGACTGGTGGTGTGGCGAGGTTCACAACAACGGAAAGCCCTTGGAGGCACAGCGCATTAGCCAACGCACGCAGTTTGACATCGAGATGATGCGCGAGATCGGCTACTGCCATGGGATCGAAAATTACTCGCGACATTTTTCGGGCCGTCTGCCGGGCGAGCCTCCACCTACTTTGCTCGACTACCTCCCGCAAGACGCGCTGATCTTTATTGATGAAAGTCATCAAACGGTTCCACAACTGCGCGCGATGTATAGGGGCGACAGATCCCGAAAAACGATGCTTGTTGAACATGGCTTTCGGCTACCCAGCGCGCTCGACAATCGGCCACTGACATTCGAGGAATTTGAGCATCGCGTCAACCAAGTGGTATACGTGTCGGCAACGCCAGGGCCGTACGAACTGACGAAGTCCGCCGGCGTCGTCGCGGAGCAAATTATTCGACCCACGGGTCTGCTCGATCCCGAGGTTGAGGTTCGCCCTGTGCGCGGACAGGTCGACGACCTGCTCGGCGAAATTCGTGCCCGCGCGGAAATCGGTGAGCGCGTACTTGTCACGACGCTGACCAAGCGAATGTCGGAAGATCTCTCCGAGTACTACGCCGAGGCCGGCGTAAAGTGCCGCTACCTGCATTCAGAGATTGACACTCTCGAGCGCGTAAAGATTCTGCGCGATCTCCGCAGAGGCGAGTATGACGTCTTGATTGGCGTCAATCTGCTTCGCGAAGGGCTCGACCTGCCGGAAGTGTCTCTCGTCGCCATCTTGGACGCCGACAAGGAAGGCTTCCTGCGATCGGCGGGGGCGCTGATACAAACAATGGGCCGCGCGGCCCGCCATCTCAACGGTCGTGCCTTGCTCTACGCTGACCGAATGACGGACAGCATGAAGCACGCAATCGACGAAACAGAGCGACGGCGAGTGACGCAACGCGAGTACAACGAGCTGAACGGTATTACTCCTGAGACGATCTTGAAGCCGCTCGAGATGAGTCTGGCGCGGATTGTCGACGCCGACTATCTCAACATTCCGGCTGAAGACGAATCGGCGGCCTTGCCCGACACACCAGAGGCGCTGGCGGAAATGATCGATTCGCTCGAGAAAAAGATGAAAGATGCCGCAAAGGCTTTTGAATTCGAAAAAGCTGTCGGCTTTCGCGATAGAATCAGAGCACTCAAGACGCGAGATCTAACGAATGCCTCAGTGGTCTAGCGAGTAGTGAAAAAGATCGGGTTGATCGGCCCCGGCAGAGTAGGCCGCACGATCGTACGCCTACTGCCGGCAGATCGATATCGGCTCCGATATGTGATTTCTCGCGGCATGCGGGGCGCGCGCAGGGCTGTTCGTGAGATCCGGGCCGGCGAGCCGACAGCGGACCTTTCGCGACTCGACAAGTGTGACATGGTTCTGATCGCTACACCGTCGGATGCGACCGCTGAGATCGCAAATTCCCTCGCCCGTACCGAGATCAACTGGAAGGCCAAAGTTGTTCTGGCGGTGTCTGGCCGGGTCGACAGTTCGGCATTTGCCGGGTTGCGAACCGTGGGCGCCTCGGTCGCCACAGTCTTTCCGCTGCACTTGTTTCACGCGTCGACAAGCTCACTCTCGGGCGTGCAATTTGCGATTGAGGGAGAGGCAGTTGCGGTGAGGACCGCGCGGAAAATGATTGGCTCACTGGGGGCCGAGTACCGGGTGGTTTCGCCCGATCAGAAGCTTCAAGCCTCGCTGGCGGTGTCGATTGCCTCGGATTTTACAGCTGGTGTTTTTGAGGCGGCTGTTGAGGCGGCGGTGCAAGCGGGATTCCGGCGTAAGCGCGTGCTGCCTGTGGTCCGAGAACTGATTGAGCGTTCACTCTCGGACTATTTTAAATCTTCTAAGAATATTCGGCCCGATTCCATTTTTGTCTCAAATGGCGAGGAACTGTGCGCCAATTCGGCGGCAGCTCGTCAGGGACCGCGCCTAGGAGTTTATTACGAGAATATTGCGAAGCAAACGGTGAATATAATGCGGAGTGACAGTGAACGAAATCAACTTGAAGATTCTGCTGCCGATCATCCTGACGCTAACGCTGTAGGCGCAGGCGCAGGCGCAGGCGCAGGCGCCGGCGTCTAGGTCCGCAAAAATCGATATCAACTCGGCAACACAAGACGAGCTTGAGACGCTCCCGGGGATTGGCGCCACCCGTGCCAGGATGATCATACGCATGCGCGAAGCAAATGGACGTTTCAAAACCGTCGGCGAGGTGAGAGCGATTCCGCGGCTCACAGACAAGCAGTTTGATCGGTTGCGGCCGCGGGTTCGCGTAGGCGCTTCGCTCGAGCGCGGCCATGCTCGCCAGCCGGCCGAACGCTGAGCTGATAGGCGCGGGCATTCGTCTGCAAAGAATCGTTCACACCGAGGCCTGTCGCTCATGGTAGAAATGGGATGGGTCGGCTGGCACAGCCCAGCAGCGCGCCTATGCCCGACGGTTGATCTAGATACCTGGTCAGGTTACGCAACGCGATGAGCCGTAAGAAACAGCGCCGTCCAAAACAAACATCGGCTAGGGACGCCGCGCGACCGGAGGCTACAAAGCCGTCAGCGTCGTCAACTTCGGTCGCCGAAGTCGGACCGTGGTTGTTTTTTCCGCTGCTCTTGGTTGTGGGCGTCGCCATCTATTGGCCGGCAGTCGACGGCCCGTTCATCCTGGATGACTTCGACCTCAAAGAAGTCGCGAGCGCCGTGCGTGGCGGAGATCTCGGAGTTCTGACAAGCACCGGGCGCCCAATTCTCATTGAAACGTTTCGTTGGAGCTACGAAGCAATCGGCGGGTTTACCCCTACGACTTGGTTTCATCTGCCAAGTATTCTGCTGCATGCGCTCAATGCCATGTTGCTTTCGCTGTTTTGGCGATCTGTGTGTGGCGTTGAATCTATCCGTTCGCAGACGTCAGATGTTCTGCGGAAATTATTGATCTACGGCGTGCCCCTG
This sequence comes from Bryobacterales bacterium, assembly GCA_965247305.1. Lineage (GTDB taxonomy): Bacteria > Acidobacteriota > Terriglobia > Bryobacterales > UBA6623 > CATQHP01. The sequence continues at coordinate 3,817,922 of OZ252030.1, forward strand.
CTCTTTCTTGTATTGCCGATTCAGACTGAGTCGGTGGCGTATATCAGCAGTCGCGCCGGCGTGCTGTCAACTACGTTCTACTTGGCCGCGCTGTGTCTATTCGCTAGCCCTTGGCGTCTTCGCCGAAGATGGGTCGTCGCGGTGGGCTTGCTGATTTTGACTGGAGCAGCCGCGCTGACGAAGCAGGACAAGGTGACATTGCCGGTGGCGATCGTGCTACTCGACTATCTCGTGCTGTCGGGCCAAGATTGGCGCGCACTGCTTCGATCTTGGCCGAGTTATCTTCTTTTCGCTTTTTCTGGGGTGGCCGGGTTTTTCGTCGTTATCAAGCCCATACTGTTCGCGCCCTCGGCGGGCTTTTCACTTGACTGGGTGACCTATCTGTTTACTCAGTTCCGCATGTATTTCTTGTACCTGAGGCTGACGTTTCTGCCGGTAGGGCTTACCCTTGATCGCGATATTACGCCCTCGGCGAACATCTTTGAGCAGGGTTCGTGGCTGGCAATGCTTTTGTTGTTAGGCGCCGTCGCCACGGTTGTATATTTGCACCGTCGGCGGCCACTTCTCGCGTTCTCTGCGCTCTTCTTTTTCCTGACGATGGCGCCGACTAGCAGCTTCTATCCGCTGCTCGATTTTTATGCGGATCGACACATTTATCTCTCGCTCGTTGGCCTTTTGCCCGCCACGTTCTTTCTCGTCGATAAGTTTTTGAAGCCCAGTCCCAACGTCGTTGCCCCGCTGTTGGTTGTGCTCGCTCTGATTTACGGAGTGACGACCTACCAGCGAGCAACGATCTGGGGCGACGACTTGGCGCTGTGGCAGGATACGGCAAACAAATCGCCAGAGAAGGCCCGTCCGTGGGTGTGGCTCGGCAAAACCCAGTTGGAGAAAGGCGATGTGGTCGGGGCGCAACATTCCTGGCAGCGCGCTGCCGCGGTTGTTGATCAGGAGACTAGTGAGTACGCCGGTATTCTGACTAACCTGGGTCTGAGTTTTGCCAAACAGAAGGACTATCAGCGGGCCGTTGACTACTACAAACAGGCACTTGCAGCGCAGCTGGCGAGCCCGGTCGGGTGGGCGCAGTTGGCGGTGGCTCAGATGAGGCTTGGCCGGGCGGACGAGGGGTGGCAAAGCTTTGAAGAAGCCGCCAAGTATGGTGAAGGGCAGCCGGAGGTCCGGCGTCTGCGTGCCCAGGAGTACTACCTGGCTGGTCGCTGCGCGGACGCCTACAACGACTTCTTGGGGGCATCTTTGCAGCGGCCCGAAGACGCGTCGATCCTAGCTAACCTCGAGCTGGCCCGCAAATGCCGCGACAAGGCCAGGCGGTAGCGGGTCCTGCGGGCCAGATGTTCTCGGAAACGCTGCGTCTCCCTGCTAGGCTTATGAAAATGACACGGCTGATCTTATCCCTATTTCTCGTTTCTGTCGCGTTCGGGGCTGTCAAAGACGATGTCCTTGCGGTCGAGAAAAACTGGGCGTCAAAGGTCGTTGGCCTCGAATTTTTAGCGCTCGAGGAAATTTATCACGACGACCTAATATACGCGCATTCGACGGGTGGGATCGAGTCAAAGTCCGAGTACATGGGAAAGCTTCGAAGTGGCAAGCAGAAATATACTGCGATCACGCATCACAAATCCACCGTTCGGGTGCATGGTGACGCTGCGATCGTGCACTCGATTGTGACGATGACGGGAACGAACCCAGCGGGACCATTCGACAATCGCCTGATGATGATTCACACCTGGGTCAAATCGGGCGCCACGTGGCAGCTGGCTGCACACCAAACGACGTTAATCGAAGAATAATATCGCGGCCGCCTAACCAATTCGGTTTGTCGCGATGAGCGAGAGAAACTCTTCTCTGGTCTGGTGATTCGTCCGGAACTCTCCCAACATAGCGCTCGTAATTGTCGAGGAGTGCTGCTTCTCAACCCCGCGCATCATCATGCACAGGTGCTGCGCTTCGCAAACGACTCCCACGCCCGTAGGCTTAATCGCGTCTTGGATGGTTTCGGCAACCTGCTGCGTTAGTCGCTCTTGGATTTGAAAACGCCGGGCGAAGATATCGACCAGGCGCGCCGTTTTGCTGAGCCCAATGACCTTCTTCTGCGGAATATAGGCAATGTGAATCTTCCCGAAAAAAGGTAGCAGGTGATGTTCACATAGCGAGAACACTTCGATGTCTTTGACGATCACCATTTCGTCGTAGCTAACGTCGAACAGCGCCGACTGCAGCACTTCATGTGGATCTTGTTGATAGCCACGCGTTAGTTCACGGAATGCTTGAGAGACCCTGCGCGGCGTGTCGGTCAGGCCGTCACGGTCAGGGTCCTCTCCGACCTGCTTGATCAATTCGCGGATCGACGCATCTATGGGATCATGCGACCCATTCCGGTTTTTGATGTCGTCATTCAGGTCGTGTGCGCTGAGTACTTTTGCCATATTGCTCGTCGGGTAATCCGTCAGCTTAGCCGAAAACTGTTTCTTGGCGTCTCTTCGATGCGAATCTCCGAGAGCGCGCATTCACGATTGGAATAGCGCTGAGCCCAGCCCGCGCGAAGCCATTTCTCGATCACCAGTCCAAGATTCTCGGTTGTCGGCACTGCGCTTCGAAACTCCTCAATGTCTTCGTTGAGATATGTGTGGTCGATGCGGTCGATGACCGAGTCATGAACCCAGCCGTCGAACTCGTCACGCGCCAACGTCATTCCAGATCGCTCGTCCGGTGTGCCACCGACCGTCACCTCAAGCCAGTAGTTGTGCCCGTGTCCAAACGGATTCGCGCACTTGCCAAAGACCCCGATGTTCTCTTGGTCAGTGAGCGTGTCGGTGTGAAGCCGGTGCGACGCGGAAAAACCGAAGCGTTTGGTGAGTTTGGTCACAGCGACTCGGGCGCGGAGTAGTCCACGAAAAGGTCGGGCGACTCGTATAAACGGATCGAGTGCAATTTTTGCCCACTGTCTCGAATCGGTGGCGCTAGGCGCTCCCAGATGTCACGCGCAATATTCTCAGCGGTTGGCACAACAGTGTCGAATGGTTTGACTTCGTGGTTCAAAAAACGATGGTCGTAGACGTCGACTACCTCGCGATTAATGATTTGCTTGAGGTCTTTGAGATCGAGGATCATGCCGTTAACGGGGTCAATGTCTCCACTGAGTGAAACTTCGAGTACGTAGTTATGGCCGTGGCCGGCTGGCCGAGCAGCCTTGCCGTACAAACGAGTATTTTCTTTGTCTGAAAGATCGGGACTGGCGCAGAAATGCGACGCCGAGAATTCGGCCCTGCGGGTGATCACTACCATTTGCTTACACCCTCGGAAGGCCGCTAAAGTAAGGGTGAAATCTAATTATGGCATGGAGCAAAAAAGAGGCTGTGGTCTTTGCCCTAGCGCTTTCGCTGGCGGCAGTCTTGATATTTCGGGTCGAAGGGTACCTGCGGATTTACGACGTGCAACCGGGCGATCGCGCGCCTGATTTTGAGTTGGTAGACGACCAGGGAATTGGTGTTGGTCTCGACAACTACAGAGGCAAGTATGTCCTGCTGAACTTTTGGGCGACCTGGTGCGCGCCCTGCGTTCAAGAGATTCCTTCGCTCAACGAGACATACCAGCAATTTGAGGACAAGGGGTTCGTCGTGTTGGCTGTGAGCATCGACGAAGATCAGGACCAATATCGAGAGTTCATCGCAAACAACCGAGTCGCATTTCCCACGGTCCGCGACCCCGAGCGCACCGTGAGTGGACGCTATGGAACCACGAAGTATCCAGAGTCGTACTTGATCGACCCCGACGGCGAAGTGCTTCGCAAGTACGTTGGCGCCGAGGACTGGTCACGTCCGGAGATCGTCAACTATTTGCGGTCACTGTTGTAAACCTTCCAATCGGGAATTCGACTACGGTTGACGCCGAGTGTCGGCGGCCCCCAGAATTAACAAGTGAGCCTACCAATCGCGATCAGAGTCGTTTTGTCCCTCATCTTCGTGCTCGGCGTCGTCGGCGCACAGCAGAAAACGATCAGCTCGGGCACACGCCCCGGCGTTAGCGACAACTCGCAGGGTGAGGCGCTTGAAGGCACGCGTCCAAATTCCGTACTGAAGGTCGTAAAGCTCAAGGGCACCGTCAAGAGTATCGATCTTCAAAAGCGCACCGTTACGATCGCCGCATCCAAGGGTCAACCGTTAGAGCTAGCGTTTTCGCAGCCCGCGGGTCGTGAGCAGCTCAAGGCAGGGAAAAAGGCGCTGAAGCGGCTCGGTAAAAGACGGATGCGTCTTGAGGAACTGGAGTCCGGAGCTAAAGTGAAAGCGCAGTACTACCCGGTGCTCGCGCAGTTGATGGAACTCGTCGTTGAGTAGCGTTCTGGCGGTTTTCCCAGCGTTGCACCCTGGGCCAATTTAGAGGTCACCCCCCACGGGGTTCCGTTTCCGCGGGTGGGATGATATCGAAGTACCGTCGATTGCGGCGCCGGCGATGATCGTTGTGTGCGTATTCGGCCGTGGCGATCGATGCGACGATTCATCCCGGTCCTGACCATTTGGTTTGCGCTAGCCTCCATCGCGAACGCGCAATCGTCTGACGTAGGCGTCGCCCCCGAAGATGTTTCTCAGGGCTCTAGCGAAGCTCAAGAGGGTTCCGAGATCGAAGTCGGCGACGAGCGCTCTGAGCTCAACCTGCTGGGCCAGACCAAGTCCGACGCCGGCGAAAGCAGGCGCAACGAGAATGTTCAAATCGACCCAATCGACAACAACGCCCTACGCGAGCTGAACATCCGCATGGGGACGACGGCGACGTTGGTTGAGGAGTTTAAGGTTGACAGAAATTACTTTGGGACGGAATTCGGCGCTAGCCCTACTTCGTCGCCTCATGCCGCGCCCGCCCCGGCCGGATCGATACACGGCGAAATATCGTTTGGCCATGACAACAGTGAGTTGCGAGCACGGTCGTTCTTCCAAGTCGGAGACGTGCTCGCGGCGCGGGAGAACAGCTTCGAGGCGGCGATCACCGCGCCACTTGGAAGGAGAGTTAGCCTCAGCGCCGACGGCAACCGGACCCTGGTGCGGGGGAACGTCAACGGAAATGTGCTGGTGCCGCTGGCGAACGAACGCACGCCGCTGACGACCGACCCTGAAGAGAGGGCGCTGGTGGAGTCGTTTCTCGGCGCCTACCCGAACGAGGCTCCGAATCGCACGGATATCAACGCTCGCGCCCTGAACACCAACTCACCGCAACAGATCGACACCGATGCCGCGGGCGTGCGGCTGACGTTCGCTGAGCAGTTAACGCTTCAGTACCGCTTTACCGCCCAGCAGGTCGATGCTTTCCAGCTCGTCGCGGGACAGAACCCCGACACGACTGTCCGTAGCCACGCGGCACGTATCACCTGGAATAGAAGCTGGGGCGCGAGTAGCACGGCGGAATTCACGGTGGGGTTCGACCGCTTGGGCTCGCTGCTTGCGCCAGAAACGAACGCTGTCGGACCGACCGTGCAGATTGGGAATATCGTCGAAGACCTCGGGCCCGGCTCGCGCATCCCTGTCGACCGCGCGCAGAATGATTTTCGATACGCCGCGGGGTTCAATCACATTCGCGGCAAACACACACTCACGATTGGCGGAGAACTGATGCGGCGGCAGTTCAACGGCGTGCAGGTCTCAAGCCGGCGGGGCGTCTACAAGTTCAGCAACAACTTCGGACGTGACGCGTTGACGAATTTACGCATGGGCACGCCATCGCGATTCTCTACCGGCATCGGCGATCCACATCGCGGCTTTCGCGACTGGCGGGGCCAAGCCTATTTCGGCGACGCTTGGCGCGCCAGTTCCGATCTAACCGTGACGATGGGCGTACGCTACGAGCCGATCAGTAGCCCGTACGAAGTCGACGGCCTGACCGAGATTCCTTATCCCTGCGACTGCAATAACTTTGGCGGTCACATTGGACTGGCGCAGCGCTTGCCTCGGCGCTGGGGCGTGCTGCGCGCCTCGGCCGGATTGCACTATGCCGAGGTGCTACCGGCTACGTATCAGCAGGCGCGGTTTAACCCTCCGAAAATTTTCAAACTAGTGGTGCAAGACGCCTCGTTGCTTAACCCCTTGAAGGGTGTGACCGAAGCTGACCTAGACCCGGATTCTCCGGCGACCAGGATCATTCTCGACGACGGGTTGGTGTCGCCGTACTCCTTGCAGTACAACTTCAGTTGGCAACTCGAGCCAGTTAAAGACTGGAAGCTAAGGCTCGGTTATGTCGGAAGCCGTTCGCAGAAACTGTTAATGAAGTGGTCGCTAAATCGGGGCCTGCAGGTTCCGGGGATTGCGCTGACGTCGAAGACCGTTAACGAGCGACGGCCCGACAGCGGCGCGTTTGACATTCGCAGGGTTTCGAACGAATCGCGAGGTTACTACGATGCGGCGAGGGCAACTCTGATCGTTCCGAACTGGCGAGGGCTATCAGTCGAAGCATCGTATTGGTTCAGCAAGGCAATCGACCTTGGGACAAGCTACACCGACACTGCTTCTGGCCGCAGTTCGCTCGAAGGGCGCAGCCAGACGGCGGAGTATATCGGCGACGATCTGCGAGGATTGAGTTCCTTCGACCAACCTCATGCCCTGTTGTTTCGGGCAAGCTATGAAATCCCGGCACAGCGCGGCGGGTCTCGTTGGCTCGGGAAGATTCTTGGAAACTGGGTCGTTTCGTCCGTGACCCTGGCCAAGAGCGGCACTCCTTTTACGGTCATTTCCGGATCTGACTCACCCGGTTTTGGAAACGTCGACGGCTCGACCGGAGATCGTCCGCACTTACTGGACACGTCGCTGCTGGGGAGGACGATTGGTCACCCGGATAGCGCGCCGACTCTACTTCCAGCCAGTGCGTTCGCGTTTATTCGACCCGAAGAGCAGGCCGGCACGTTGGGTCGAAATACTTTTCGCAAGGCTCCCATCGCTAACGTCAACTTGGCGCTATCTCGTACTTGGCAGACCGGCGGGGATAGCAGGCTAAGTTTTCGGGCGGAATCAGTCAACGCTTTCAACACGCCGCAGTTCGCCGAGCCCGGGCTGACGCTTTCGTCACCGGATTTTGCTCAGATTACGAATACGCTCAACGATGGCCGGTCGTTTCGGTTTGAGCTGACGTGGGCGTTCTGATCGTTCGGTGCGGCGGTGGAGCCCGAATTGCTCACCACGTGGCGAGCAATGCGGGCTAGAGCATATTCAGGAATGGTATAGACTGCTTGCCCCAGCACCGAGCCCGAGAAAATCGGAGGCGCGACTGTAAAGGAGTGCGGTGGCGAAGCGGCCTTCTGGAATACGCTGAGTTGGGTCCTGCTGGTTATTCCTCAACAGGACGCGACTCAACTTTGCCAGTTCACCCTTCGCCACCACACTCCTTTACAGTCGCGCCTCCGATTTCGCACAGCGGAATCTAGTCTAAAGAAATTGCCGGCTTCACCGCTTTTCATTCAAGATCGGTATACGCTGTTACTGAAAATCCTCTAGCGAACGCCCTTGAAACTGGGTTTGCGCTTTTCGGTGAATGCGCTGACGGCTTCGCGAAAATCCTTGGTCTCGCTCAGCTCGGCGATCGATTGCGACTCGTATTCCATTTGTGTCTCAAGGGTGTTGCTAAAGCTTTGATGGAACAGTCGTTTCGTTGCACCGTATGCGAGAGTTGGTCCCTCCGCAAGTTTCGCGACGATTTTTGAGGCTTCGGATTCGAGATCAGTAGCAGGTACGACGCGATTGATTAGCCCCCACTCGAGGGCCTCTTGAGCCGTTAGCACGCGATTGAGGAGCGCCAGTTCCATCGCGCGACGCATGCCGATGAGGCGGGGTAGAAAAAAGGAACTACTCATGTCGGGGCTGACGGCTAATCCTGAATAGGCCAAATTGAACTTGGCGCTATCAGCCGCGATGGCTAGGTCCGTTCCCGCGGCAAGACCGAAGCCTCCGCCGGCGACGACTCCGTTGATGATTGACAGCGACGGTTTTCTTGAACGGGCCAGACGCGACATCGCGCCATGCGCCAGGGTGGTCATGCGCTTGAGGAACCAACTCGTGCGATCCATGTTGGCGGCGAAGTCCGCGATGTCCCCGCCGGCGCAGAACGCTTTTCCGGCTCCGGTGATCGTCACGACGCGGACGGCAGAGTCGGCGTCAGCTTCGTGAACAGCGTCAAAGAAATCCTGGAATAGCGTTGTGTTCAGCGCGTTATACGCGTCGGGCCGGTTCAACGTGATCGTGGCGACGCCGTCGCATACTTCGTAGAGAAGGGTTTCGAATTCCAATGGGTCTGACCTGTCGGACGCCGATACTTTAACACGCGCCCCCGATCTTTCTGTAAGCATTCGACGCCGGCTGATGGCGCAGCGCATGTTCGCGAACTACGAACCCCGCACTATTTTTCCACTGATACTTTGACTACACCGTGCGGGTGCAGAGTCGATTGATGTCTAGAAAGCGAGGCGTGGACTTCCGTCCGCGCCTCTGTTGATCCGAATCGAGGTCATCGCTTCCTTACGGACGGATTTGGGATGGGATCCGCTACGTTAGTTTGGGCGAGCCCCAGTGTGTACGGTAGCGGCGCTTGACATGAAGGTTGGCCCCCGGGTCGTCGACCACAGTCTCCGTCTCGGCGTCAAAGTTTAGCGTGCGATTGGTCTTGGCGACGATATTTGCTAAGTGGCAGTGCATTGCCGATAAGTGGGCGATGCCAATATCGGCGTTGGGGAGTTTGCGGGACTTGATCGAGTCGATGAAGTCTTGGCCGTGCGTGGCCATCTCGTCTTCCTGCTCGACGTCTTGGAGTAGTTCGACGCCCTTTTCGTCGAAGGCTTTGAATTCCCACTTGTGGTTTCGCGGACCGATGTGGACCATGCCGTCGGTTCCGTAGACCGCGACTCCGTTGTGGATGCCGTCTTGGGGGTAGGGCGTCCAGATGCGCTGTTCCCAGATCAGCGCCTTATCACCGTAGTCGAAGGTGACGTTCATCGTGTCGGGTGTCTGCTGGTCGTCATCAAAAAACACCTTGCTGCCCATGCCGGAAATCGTTTTCGGATAGCTCACGCCCAGAGCCCAGCGCGCAATGTCGAGCTGATGCGCGCCGTCGTTGCCCGCATCACCAGTACCGAAATGCCAGTGCCAGTGCCATTTGTAGTGGAAGCGGTTTTCGTTGAACGGGATCCAGGGGGCGGGTCCAAGCCAGGTATCGTAGTCGACGCCCTCGGGCACTGGGCTGTCTGGCTTATGGCCGATGTTGTCGCGTAGCTGAATGTTCCAAGCCTTGGCCATTAGAACTTTTCCGATCTTGCCGGACTTGACGTAGTCGATCCCGCGCAGGGTCGACGGACGATTGCGTGACTGCGTGCCGTGCTGCACGATGCGCTTGTGATGTCGCGCGCAGTTAACAAGTAGCCGCCCCTCGCGAATGTTGTGAGAGCAGGGCTTTTCAACGTAGACGTCTTTGCCGGCTTCGCAAGCTAGCAGCGCGGCCGGAGTATGCCAGTGATCGGGAGTGGCGATGACTACGGCGTCGACGTCGCTCAGATCAAGGGCCCGCCGCATGTCATTGCTGGTCGGTGGCTGCTTGATCCCGTTTTCTTTTAGACGGGCGGCGGCACGTTCAAGCGACGCTTGATCGGCATCGACGAGGTGGGCGATGTTCACCTCGGGTAGCTTGGCGAAATCAGTGACCAATCCGCGTCCGCGCCCGCCGACTCCAATAAATGCGAGGTTGACCTTGTCGTTCGCGGCTACGGCACGACGGGAGGCGGCGGAGACGGCCATGGCAGCGGCAGTCATGAAAAAGTAGCGTCGATTCATATCTTGTGAACCTCCATCGGCATTGGAACGAAACGTACTGCGAGTCAGTTTACTCGAGCCCGAGGAATATACACGCCATTTTCGAATCGTTCGAACACATAGCTTAACGCCGGATGGATGATCTGCTCGCTGCTGTCGTCGACTTCCAAATGACGCTCGGCGACGTAAGTCTCATGGGTTCCCTGGTGCACGAGAACCTTGTACCAGGGCTTGTCCTTCGGAGGACGGGACTTTGCGACGTGCTCGTACCATTCTTCACTCCCCGCAAAAACGGGGTCGACGTCGTAGATCACGCCGCGATAGTCGAAGCGCAAATGGCGAACCGCACGGCCTATGGAGAACTTAGCTTCCATGGACTGTAGGGTACGACGTTGGCTAGAGAGAGTTGGACATGAGGCCGGAGAGGGCCTTGTTGAACTTCACCGGATCGTCTAGTTCAGTGCCCTCCGACAGGAGCGCATAGCCGTAGAGCAGTTCCGCGTAGTCGTTGATTACTGGGTCAACCTTATCCGCGTCAAAGCGCTCTTGAAGCTTCTTCACAATTTCGTGCGACCCGTTGAGTTCGAGGATCCGCTTTTGCTTCGGACCATCGGGGTTCGACATGCGCATCATGCGCTCAAGCTGCGGACTGAAGTCGTGTTCGTCACCGGCAAGACAGGCGGGTGAGTCCGTCAGTCGGGTCGATAGGCGCACCTTCTTGATGTTGTCTTCGAGCTTTTTGCCAAGCAGGTCAAGCAGGCTAGAGTACTTCTTTTCTTGCACTTTCCGCTCTTCTTCGAGTTGCTTTTTCTCGTCCTCGCCGCCGAGATCAAGTTCACCCTTCGCGGCGGACTGCAGCTTCTTGCCGTCAAACTCGGTCACGTACTGCGCGAGAACCTCGTCCACTGGATCGACAAGATAGAGCACCTCGTAGTTTTTCTTGCGGAATGCTTCGAGCAACGGAGAGTTTTCGACCATCGATCGCGACTCACCAGTTAGGAAATAGATATCGGACTGACCGTCTTTCATCCTTTCCACGTACTCTTTGAGAGTTGTGAGCTTCTCGGGATGGTTCGAAGATTCAAACAGCAGCAGCGAGGTGATGCGATCTTTGTGCTCGAATTCCGTACTGACACCCTCTTTGAGCGCCCGCCCAAAATGCTTCCAAAACTTTAAATACTTCTCTTCGTCGTTTTTCTGCAGGTCCGCGAGCGTATCGAGAACCTTCTTGGCGAGGAATTTGTTGATCCTGGCGATGTGGCGATTTTCTTGAAGAGTCTGTCTCGAAATATTGAGTGGCAGATCGGACGAATCAACGACACCGCGAACAAACCGCAGGTAGCGCGGTACCGCCTCTTCGCAGCGCTCCATGATCATTACCCGTCGGGCGTAAATTTGCAGGCCAAACTCCATGCCCCAGACGTACAAATCATGAGGAGACTCCGACGGGATATAGAGCAACGACTCGTACTCGGAAATGCCTTCGGCCTTGACCCTCAGGTGCATAAGCGGTTCGTTCCAATCACCGGTGAGGTGTTTGTAGAACTCTGTGTGCTCCTCGTCCGTGACGTCGGAGTCAGCGCGTGCCCAAATCGGCTTCATTGAATTGAGCGTTTTATCGTCGGTAACGATGGTCGTCGTACCGTCGGGTTTCACGATGCCCTTTTCGTCGGTCTCCTTTTCTTCGCGTTGGACTTTCTGGCGGATCGGATACGAGATGAAGTCGGAGTAACGCTTAACGATGCGAGCCAGCGTCCACTCATCGGTGTAGTCTTCGATACCGGCGTCGGCATCCAGATCTTTTAGATGTAGGGTGATGCTGGTGCCACGTTTCGTGCGATTGCCTTCCGAGAGACTGTATGTTCCGTCTGCTTCGGATTCCCAATGCGTCGAGGTTTCTTCGCCGGCCGGCTTAGATTCCAGTGATATTTTCTCCGCGACCATAAAGGCTGAGTAGAACCCGACACCGAATCGTCCGATCAACTCAGGCGGTACTTCGTCTTTCTTGGCGGCCTTTATCTTGTCGATCATCTCTCGGGTGCCGGACTTGGCGATTGAACCGATATTTTCGATGACCTCATCGCGGGACATGCCAATGCCGTTGTCGTGCACGGTCAAGATTCGCGACTTTTTATCGACATCGAGCCGGATTTCAAGCTCTTCGCCTTCTTCCATCAAATCTGACTCGGTCAGTGCGGCGAAGCGAAGTCTATCGAGCGCATCCGAGCCGTTCGAAATAAGTTCACGCAAAAAGATTTCCTTGTTGGTGTACAAGGAATGAATCATGAGATCGAGTAGTTGTTTGGTTTCTGCTTGAAACTCAAGGGTTTCGGTCGTTGTCGTCATGAGCGATAGAATTCTCCGTCTGGTCAGGTCAATACAGGGTAGCGGCGATAGCTAGCTGCGTGCGGCCGCGGCATCACAATTTTCGCCGGGTCGTGATGCGTCCTCTAGCATTTATCGTAGGCTACCGGCGTAGTTGATCTGCACGAACAATCGGCCGTTCGCAGATTCGTCGCGGGTGCCGGGGACTTAACCCCTCGGGGCACGTTGAGGAGCACCATAGGCCGCACTCCGCGCATCGGGCGCGGACTTTGGCGTAATTTTTGTTGATCCATGTAGAGGCTCCGTTTGCTTGCGGGCGCATTCGGGCTGATTGACCTCTTCGCGCCTTGGCTGGTAGCTTGGAAGTTCTTTCCTAAGCATCCTGCACAAGAGGCGTAAAGACATGTCGCGACAAACAAAGCTCAAGGGCGATCCCTTGGATCTAATAGGACCCGAACTAAAGCCAGGCGATGCGGCCCCTGGGTTCTCACTAGCCGCCAACGATCTCTCGGCCGTGACACTCGACGGCACCAGCGGCGTTCGCGTCGTGAACGTCGTACCGTCTCTCGATACACCCATCTGCGACATGCAGATCAAACGGTTCAACAAGGAAGCAACGAATCTTGACGGTGTTTCAATCTACTGCGTAAGTTGCGATCTGCCATTCGCTCAGGCACGCTGGTGCGGCGCTTCGGATGTTGACAAAGTGACGACTCTTTCCGACTACAAAGACGGCAACTTCGGCGAAGCTTGGGGAACAATGATTGATGCTCTGCGAATCCAGTCGCGTGCCATTTTCGTGATCAACGAGCACAACACGATTGTTCATGCGGAGTACGTGCCCGAAGTAACCGAACATCCCGACTACGACTCGGCTCTTGCCGCTGCTCGCGGCGCGGCTTAGAAATCGATTCGGCGGGCCAAGAATCCCGCGCGAGCCCGCATTTCTCACTACCTGACGGCGCAAGCACGCGATAGGTGCGCCATTACTTCGTTACGCTCGATCGTCGTACTCGACGGACTGTCAAGTACGCCTCCGCGCGCCAACCTTCGCCCGCCTCGTATTGACGCACCTCTCACGGACTTTCGCTCGCCACGTAGTGAGAAATGTGGGCTAGAGATTATCCTTGAAAAACCGGAGCCAGTTTCCGTAGAATACGGCGTCGATGTCGGCATCGGCGTAGCCTCGGCGCTGCAGAATTTCCGCAATGCCTTGAAGGTCGGCGATCGTCTCAAGTCCTTCTGGGGTCTGCTCGGTCCCGAACCCTCCGTCAAGGTCGCTGCCAATCGCCGCATGCCGGGAGCTGCCGGTGAGCGAGCAGACGTGGTCAATATGATCCGCGACCGACTCGAGGCTGGCATGGGCGCGGTCGCGGGCGTCGCGATGATAGTCCGGGACGAGCATCCATTCATCGAGCACGGAGCCGATTACTCCGCCACGCGCGGCTACGGCCTGGATCTGCCGGTCGCTGATCTGGCGGTCATGGGCAACGAGCGTTCGGCAGTTTCCGTGGCTGATGAATACGGGGCGCGTATAGATGTCTAGCGCCTGATCGAGGGCTGTGTCGGCAGTGTGAACGAGGTCTAAGATCAAACCTAATCGGTCGAATTCTTTGAGCAGTTCGCGCCCCCCGGCCGTCAACGGACCATCGCCCCCGGTGCCCATCGCGTATGCACTTGGGCCATAGTGGGCGAGGCACGCTGTTCGAAGCCCTTGCTCGTACCACCAAGCCGCCTGTGAAGGCTCGATGATCGGATCGCAGCCCTCCATGCTGAGAATGATTCCGAGTGGGGCAACATCGAGATTCCAATGCTGGTCGAGGTCGGCGGCCGTGCGAATCATGCGCATCTGACCCTGTTGCTCGAGCAGAGAGTAGTAGGCGAGTTGCGCCTGCGCGGCCGCGCACGCGATCGTCTGGTTAGCGTAGTCAAGATCTTCGCGCAGAATGATCTCCCCGTGGCTGCGTTCGCCGATTTCGCCGAGATTATTGTCTAGCTCGGGCAGGCCAGCCGGCATAGCACGACAGAGCAAAGTGGCCAGGCAAACCCGAATCCCGGCACGTTTCATCTCGGGCAGGCTTACCGTGCAGTTGCCACGCGATTTTCCGGTCATACCGACCTCGCGTTGCCGTAGCTCGTCGATCGACAGCAGTTGATCTCGGTCGAACGACAGCGCGTTCCAAGCAAGATCGAGATGGGCGTCGATTAGGCGTCGCATAGTTGATTCGAATCCTTAGTCGAGTTGTGGCAACGATTTCCACCAGTCGCTTAGAGCAGCAGATAACCGCCCCGCGACTTTCGGGTTCGTGTCGGAAACATTTCTCGTCTCATCAAAGGAGTTTTTGAAATCGTAAAGCTCGAGGCCAGATTCATCCGCGTTCATGAGTAGCTTCCAGCGGCCGTCCCTGATGGCCAAATTGGGGCTCACGTCGGATGGGTTGCCGGGCCGCAGATAGCTGGGTTGCCGGCCGTACTCCCAAATCAGCGGACTGCGCCGCAGAGGTTGCTTCCCGCGAAACGCCGCGCTCATATCAACGCCATCAAACGCGACAGCCGGTGCGGGGATGCCCGCGATGTGGCAAAAAGTGGGGAACAAATCAACTGCTCCGACGACCGTCTTTTTGTTGACGCGGCCGGCGGGCACGGTGCCTTTCCAGCGATAGATCAGAGGCTCGCGAATGCCGCCCTCGTAGAGGCTCCACTTGCGGCCGCGAAGCCCCGCGGTCTTTCCGGGTGGGTCGTGGCCTTCGTCGTAATAGCGCTTCCAGGCGGTCGGTCCGTTGTCGCTTGCCACGACGATCAAGGTTTCCTCCGCGAGCCCCAGTCTGTCGATCTCGTCGAAAAGCCGACCCAACTCGCGGTCCATTTCGTCGATTACGGCGTAGTACTGCTGCACGTAGGGGTTCGATGCGAACTTCTCGAACTTTGGCAGCAGTTCAGCCTTGGGCTGCAGCCGGTCGTGCACGTCGTTCAGCCACAGGTGCACGTAAAAGTTTTGTTCTTTTTTGCGGCGGATGAAGTCGATCGAACGGTCAACGTAGATACCAGTCATCTCGTGCTTGGCGACGTCACGAACGTTTCCGTGCCCAAGCTTATTGCTCTGTTCAGAAAGTCCGCCCGGCGGAAGGATGCGGTCGCCCAAGCCTTCGAACGATACGAGTGATTCATCGAAACCGTAGGCAGACGGCAAAGGCGCATTGTCGACGTCGCGTCCACCGCCCATGTGCCACTTTCCGAAATGCGCCGTCGCATAGCCCGCTTGTTGAAAAGTTCTCGCCACGGTCAGCACTGCCGGATCGAGAAAATCGCTCATGCCGCGCGCGCGGTTTCGTTCACGGCTATTCAGATACGAATTGATTAAGTGACGCGCCGGATACTGACCCGTCGTAATCGCAACGCGCGATGGCGAGCAAATCGGGGAGCCCACATAAAACTGTTCGAACTTGATGCCCTCAGCCGCGAGCCGGTCGATGTTGGCTGTCTCAATTTCTCGATTGCCGTAGCTACTCAGATCGCCGTAGCCCATGTCGTCAATGAAAACGAAAACTATATTTGGACCGGCGCCAAACGACGTCGATACGAAGGCGGCAAGAAGAAGAATTAACCGCATCGTCAGAGAAATCCAGCATAGCCGACAGAGACGACGGTGCGCCGCAAGGTCGCTACAATTGGGGTTATGCAGGGCAACGCCAAAGTTATCGAGCACCTCAATGAAGTCCTCAAGGGCGAGTTCACGGCCATTCACCAGTACATCGTTCACGCCGAGATGTGTGACAACTGGGGCTACACGGGGCTAGGCGCGTTCATCAAGCAACAGGCGATTGGCGAAATGCGTCACGCGGAAGTTCTGATTGAACGTATCTTGTTCCTCGACGGCGTACCCGCCATGGGCGAGCTTCGGCCGCTGCGCGTTGGGCAGAATGTGAAAGAGCAACTGACCAACGACCTCGCGGTCGAGCACGAAGCCGTCGTTATTCTCAACAACGCGATTACAGATTCCGTCGAAGCCGGCGATAACGGCTCACGCGATTTATTCGAAATCATCCTCAAAGACGAGGAAGACCACGTTGACTGGCTTGAAGCGCAGCTTCAGATGATTGACGACATGGGTCTGGGAATCTATCTATCGCAACAACTGGTGATCGCGAACGCCGTCGCCGCGGGCTAGATTGGGGTAGCCACTGGACCCGCGACGGCGCGGTCCAATCCCACCGTCATTCTGACGGAACGCTTTTGGCGGTCTTACCGTCGAGACGAGAACGGACCAATAGGCTACGGAGCCTGAAGGATTCACGATCTTAAAGACCACCGGTCGCGTGCGTGGTACAACGGAGTGGCGATGCTGGAGCTCGTTTCAAAATCGTATGGCTAGCGCGACGCGAACGGTCCGTATCCTCGCGCTCGTCGTAGCTTTGGCGGGAGTTGCCGCCGCTCAAGAAATCGCTCAGAAAAGCAGTACTAAATACTCCGCCGAATCCGCTCGCACGGGCCGCAAGGCGTACCTTCGGCTCTGCCAATACTGCCATGGTCAAGATGGTCGGGCACAAGCCAATCCGGACTTTGACGCTCCCAATTTACGTAGACCCGAAGAGTGGCGCAATGGGACGTCTGACGAGCGTCTCTTCCTGTCGATCAAAGAAGGCTTCGGCCACGACATGCCACCGTTCAAATCGAAACTAAACGACCAAGAAATCTGGCAGGTCGTTCATTTTGTAAGAAGCATTGGCCCCGAGAATTATCGCGGCCAACCCAGCGAGTGAGAAATTATCATGGCAAAATCACCCCGAGTTTCACGCCGCAATCTATTGGTAGGTGCCGCATCGGCCGCCACCATTCCTACGGCGGCCCTGGCGGCGGCGGAGAGCGACCGCAAGATCCTGGTGCCCAAAGAAGTCCCCGCATCGCTGGCGGAGGAGCCTCGCCCAGCCGATTTCCCGATGACGGGCGCGCAGGTATTTGCGAAGGCCTGCAAAGCGGAAGGCCTTGCCGCGCTATTTTGCGCACCCGGGAACTACACCGTAATCAACGCCATCGCCTCAGAAGGCATCCCTAGCTACGGTGGCCGCACCGAGGGCATGATGTGTTCGGCGGCCGATGGCTTTTCGCGGGTCACCGGCGAAGTCGCGGCCGCGTCGGGCACCGAAGGCCCCGGCTTCACGAACATGATCATGAACGTCGCCGCCGCGAACTCGGCGCGTTCGCCGCTACTGCTGCTGGCCAGCAACATGACTATCGGCCTCGACGACACTGAGCAGGCGATCCAGCGGGGCTACCAGCAGCCCACAACGGTGGGCCTCAAGAAATATGGCAAACGTCTGATCGACCCGCGACGCATTCATGAGTACGCTGCCTACGCATTCCGGCAACTCAAAACCGGCGTTCCACGACCCGTGCATCTCGACTTCCCAGGCGAAGTCGCGCGCGCGGTTTTCGAGTCGCCTGACGACTTGGCCTACTACCACGACCACACAAAATATCGCACCGACGCCAAGCCCCATCCGTCAAAAAGAGACATTGAAAAAGCCGCTGATATGATTGCCAAGGCCCAGCGGCCGATCATCGTCGCCAGCACCGGCGTGTTCTACAGCAAGGCATGGGACGAGCTAAAGACGGTTGCGGAGAAGGCCGACATCGCGGTAGTCGAATCGGGGCCAAGCCGTGGTCATTTCGGCGACGACCACCCGTTGTCGGTGAACCTTGCTCCGGACGCGCTGCTGAGCGCCGATCTTGTCATCCTGATCGGCCAATATGTGATGCCAACCGTCGGCGAGTACTCGTTCGACTCTGACGCCAAGTACATTCGCATCGACCCTGACCCTTCCGACATCGGCCGCAATCTCCCGATCGACCTCGGTATCGTGAGTTGCGAGAAGGCCGCGCTTGAAGCACTCGCCGACACAGTCAAGAAAGCAAAACGACCCGCCTGGCGTGACGAAATCGCAGCCGCGCGTAAGGCCTTCGAAGATCAGAACGACGAGTACTACGAATTAGGGCTGAAGCACAGCGCGAGCGCGGACGCGGTTCACCCAGTCGTGATCGCCCGCGAGCTGGGCGACTTTTTGTACAACTCGAAGCTTGACCCGAAACAAACGACGGTCGTTTCCGGCGGCTACGGAATCGCCCGCTACACCAGACGCGCCTTCAAGGCACTACGGCCGGGGCAGGTGCTCAACGGCGCCTATCAGTACGGCGCCATCGGCCCGGACATTGGCTACACGGTTGGCGCCGGTGCCGCCGTCCAGCAAGGCGTCGGACCACACAAACCGTATAAGGGTTCGCCGGTCGTGTCGATTACCGGGGACGCGGGATTTGCCTACTCCGCAATGGAAATGGAAACGCTTTCGAAGTACCGCATCCCCTCCGTCGTAATCGTCTATAACAACAACGCCTGGGGTGTCTGGCGAAATGGCCAAAGCGGCGGCCGCGGCAACAACTCCCGGACGCAACACATGTACGTGTTCCAAGAGAATCTGCGCTACGACAAGGTCGGCGAAGGTCTCGGTGCACGGGGCGAATATGTCACCGCCGCCGCCGACTTCCGGCCGGCTCTCGAGAGGAGCTACGCAGCCGCGGCGTCACAAGGCCTATCGACGGTGATCAACTGCCAAGCGATTAAGGAGTTCTGGAGTTCGCAGGATTATCCACCCGGCTTCCTGCAAAAAGTTGAGCCAGGCTGCATGGGCTATTACCACTAATGGCCGCTGTCGCTCAGACAGCTGACGACGTCGAGCAATCTCTACAACGCTACGCCGACCGGGGCGTGTTTCGCTCGTTCAGCGCTGGAAACGCTCGAGGAGGCAAACGAAAATTTTGCTTCGAGTACCCGCCAAATCGTCACATCGAATTGCTCTTCGATCCAAAGAGCGGATCGCTGGCACTTGGGCGGCTATTGCCAAACGCAGCGCCCGATTCTCAGATTTACCGCGACCTCAAGACCTTCGTTCAGTCGCGCCAAAAACCAGAAATCCCCGAGCATAGGCGCATCGATCCCGAGCGCGCCACGGCGAAGTGCAGCAACCGAAAAGGCTACGTGACGATCACGGTATCCCCCACCAACGGCGACGTTGAATACGCTTGTCGGTCGGCCGTCAAACTGGTAAGCGAGGTCTTCCTGGGCTTCCTGAACGGCCCCTATGCGGAGTATATGTTTGCCAACTTCGAGCAGTCAGAAGAGTAGTCGCACAAGTTCGCCCCGAACAAAAAACAGGGGCGTAGACGGAAGCCCACGCTATCCGTCATCCCCAGCGCCCAACAAAGCGATCCGTGGCGCGGGCACATGATTTTCAGTCCGAACTACAGCATCGGTCATCCAGCATCCCTCGCAGGGCGGCCCAACCTGCCGCGACAGAATAAATACGAATGTTGCCGGCATGCCGTCGCGGTCCGTCAACGTGACCTTCTGTCGCGCCGAATCCGCGACCACCATCATCTCGCTGAATCTGGCAACGCGGTGGTTCAGCAGGGCCGAGTACACGGGATTCTTGACCAGTTTGATAAAGCTCTCAACTGGTCCGGTTGCATTTTGGTTCTGCGGCGAGGCGAACCCGAACGTGATCCGAATGCCCTGATCTTGGTTTGAAGCATTGTTTCCCTTGAGAGCGTCTAGTTGAGCGGCAACGACTTCAGCGGGCGTAAGCAGCGCGCTCGGCTTCGTCGGATGTTCCGCCGCAAACAGAACCAACCCCCAAACGCAAACGAGCCACGAAACGTTCCGAGCCGACACCGCCACCATCATAGTTCGCACGGAACCACGCGCACAAACTCTGTACAATTATTCGATGGCTACCGAAGACCGCCGCGTTTCTATCCACCCATATTTCAAAGTGCCCGACGAGAACATGGAAAAGTTCCGTGCCTATCTAGAGGAGTTCGTCTCGAAGGCAAGCGCTGAGCCCGGTTGTCAATATTACGGTTTCAGCTTCAACGGTGACGAAGTGCATTGTCGCGAGTGTTACGACAACACCGACGCGGCGCTGGCCCACATCGAAAACGTTGGCGCGCTTATTAACGAGGCGCTAGGAATTTCGGAACTGTTGCGCTTCGAAATTCACGGCGTCGAAGAAGAATTAGCGAAGTTACGCGAACCTCTGGCCGAGCTCAACGCGAGGTACTTCACGCTTGAGTACGGCTTCCAGCGCTAGCTTCCGCGTCTTCCCGCCAAGGCTCGATTTTTGGAATTGTCTGTTCGATGAACCGTCGGGCCGACTCAGTGGTCCGATCGATGTCATCGGCTTGTGGCGTCAGTTCGGCGAACTTCACCATGTCGACGTGCTTTAGAAATTCCTTGAGAAGGTCTTTGTGCGCCCGCTCGACCGCGTGCGAGTTTCGCATGGCCTCGAGAAACTCTTCAGTGGTTTGTTCCGGCGCTCGCAAACCGAATTGTTCTTCGATGTAGTGGCGCAGGATGTCCGACAGCCGCATATAAAACGGCTTAATGTGGCCTTTTGCGGGTAGGTTTTCCGCCAGAAGGGCACGCAGCGCCGCAAGCGCAATTTCATGTGGCGGAGGCGGCGGAGGCGGCGGCGTTGCTTCACGTTTCCTCTGTCTCCACCAAAGGAAACCCGCAATTGCCGCGAGAACAGCGACCCCGCCGAGCGCCCACCACCACCAAGGCACTGGCACGTCCAGCGGACCGCCAATATCTCGAAGTTCCGCCTCCTCGGGATCGTCGAGAACGCTCGTGACGGTAATAGTCAGTGGCTCGGTCTCGATCTGCGCCGAGCCATTCAAAACAACGGTCAGGGCAGGGAACTCGAATTCGCCAGGGAGAAAGGGTTCCAGCTCGTAGCGGTGGCTACGCGTTACGCGGCCATCTTCGCCGAGGCGCGGGGGAGCCGGTTCGTCGCCTAGCGGTTCAAATTCTCCAAATTCAGAGTCGGGCCTTGGGAACTCAACCTGATCGGACTCCGCGACATCAACCTCAAGAATCAGATTTAGGCTGTCAACCGTCGTTAAGGTCCGACGGTCGAGTGTGAGCCTGAGAGTGGCGCCTTCCGCCTCGTGGATCTGCTCGACCCCTTCAAACGTTGGTTGTTCCTCAGGCGCGCAGCCAGTTAGGCACAGCACGATGGCGACAACCGGCAGCGCCCATCTCCGAGTGAAGGTCGCGCTCACCGCCGACGCTCCCGCCTGCGAAACAGCAGCATCAGATCGCGAACGTAATCCTCGCCCGTTTCGACTTCGACTTGGTCGACGCTCAATGATCGAAAAAGCTCGCGAAGGTCGTTGCGGCGTCGCACGGCCGATTCCGCGTACTGAGATCGGACTCTCTTGCTCGATGTGTCAACCAACACGCGGTTGCCGGTTTCCGAATCTTCCAGCTCGATCAGGCCGACGTCGGGCAGGGTCGCCTCACGCGGATCGGCAACCGAAACCGCGATAAGGTCGTGCCGCCGACCAACGATGCGAAGCGGCTTTTGGTAGTTGGACGCGATAAAGTCCGACACGAGAAACACAACGCCCTTCTTGTGGGTAACCCGGCCGAGGTAGTCCAACGCCTGGGCGATGTCGGTTCCCTTGCTTTGGGGCGTGAAATTCAACAGATCTCGAATCAGCCGCAGGACATGCGAGCGCCCCTTGTTAGGAGCGACAAATAGCTCGATATGATCTGTAAAAACGACGAGCCCGACTTTGTCGTTGTTCTTAATTGCTGAAAATGCCAACAGAGCGCAAAGCTCGGCCGCAACCTCATTCTTGAGCTGCACCCGGCTTCCGAACGAGCCCGAGGCCGACAGGTCGACCATAAGCCAGACTGTCAGCTCACGCTCTTCCACATAGCGCTTCACAAATGGGCGGCCGGTGCGCGCCGTGACGTTCCAGTCGATCGTTCGAATTTCGTCTCCCGGCGCGTACTCGCGAACTTCGTCGAACTCCATCCCGCGGCCCTTGAACACCGAGTGGTACTCGCCCGCCAACACGTCGTTGACAGCTTTGCTTGTCTGAATCTCGATCAGACGAATCTTCTTCGCGAGTTCTCTTGAAATCATGGAAACCGCCGGCGCTGAGGGCCGCTTCCCCTACGGGACTTCAACAGTATCGAGGACCTTCTTGATCAGATCCTCCGAAGCCAAATCTTCCGCTTCAGCCTCGTAAGTAACCGTCACTCTGTGACGCAACACGTCGTAGGCAACCGATTTAACATCTTGAGGAGTGACGTACCCGCGGCCTTGCAACAGAGCCCGCGCGCGGGAGGCCATTGCCAGGAAGATGGTCGCCCGGGGCGAAGCTCCATAGCGGATCAGCTCGGCAATATCAAGGCCGTACTCCCCGGGGTTTCGGGTTGCCTCGACTAGGTTGACGATGTACTCCTCGATCTTGGCATCCATGTAAACGTCGTCAGCCAACTCTCGCAGCCGGACAATGTCGCGGGGCTCGATAATTGCGCCAATATCGAGCTGGACATTCGTGCGCGCCATCCGCCGAAGTATTTCTAATTCTTGCTCTTTCGACGGATAGCTGATTCGTAACTTGAGCATGAAGCGATCGACCTGCGCCTCGGGTAGGGGGTACGTTCCCTCCTGCTCGATCGGATTCTGGGTCGCCAACACCAGAAACGGCTGTGGTAGCGGGAACGTCTGATCGCCGATCGTCACCTGACGCTCTTGCATCGCCTCTAGCAAGGCACTTTGTACCTTCGCGGGCGCGCGGTTGATCTCGTCCGCGAGGACAATATTCGCAAATACTGGCCCCTTCTTGGTGGTGAACTCTCCGTCCTTCGGGCTGTAGATCAATGTTCCGATCAAGTCCGCCGGCAGCAGGTCAGGCGTAAATTGGATCCTCTGAAAAGATGCCTGAATCGCACGCGCTAAAGTCGTCACCGAGAGAGTCTTAGCCAACCCGGGAACACCCTCAATCAGGACATGGTTATTGCACAGCAAAGCGAGCAGCAGGCCGTCAATCAACTTCTCCTGCGCGACGATGACTTTGCCGATTTCTTCGCGAATTTGCGACAGCAGTGGAGCTTCTGACTCCACACGTTCATTAATCGCCTTGACGTCAACTGACAACGCGTTGTTCCTCCGAGACCGGGGGCCTGATTTCTATGCTAACCCACCGTCGCAAAGGCCGCTTTCATGGCCTTAGCAGTGGTCTCGCTGGCTTGGTCGTCGTCCATTTCGTCGAGTATCTTGTTGAACGGCTCAGCGCGAATCGGGCCGTCGTATCCAATATCCGCAAGGGCGTTGAGGAAGCCGGTGGCGTCAATCATTCCGGTAGCCAACGGCAGTTCGCGCTGGTTGTCGCGCTGTAGTTCGCGCTCAATACCTGTTGGGGCATCGTTGAGATCGGCGGAGACGACCTGATCGTTCGACACGTTGCGTATGTCGTCGAATGTCTCTCGTGCCGTCCACCAATGCCAACTGTCGATCACGACACCGATGTTCGATTTATCTGTGGAGGCGATCAGCTCCAGGCACTCCTTCATTGAATGCACAAAGGCGTGACGCCTGGATGTCCAAATGTGCTTTGTTCCGAGATACTCGAGCCCCAGGCGAAGGCCGTTGTCCTCGAGAATTGACCCGACCTCTCGGAGCCGCCGCGTGTGGTGTCTGAAATTGTCGAGATAGTTGAATTCATCACTGGCCGACGAGATTGCGGTGCCTACGCGTGTGACACTTGCTTGATGCAATGCTTTAGCTTCTCTTGGTAACTCGTTGAGTGCAGTTGAATATTCATCCTCATCTCCGCGCAATCTGACTGACAGGCTGGCGGCGGCCCACTGCAGTTTGCTCGCTTGCAGCATCTCGACGTACTTGGCGACACCTTCGCTCTGTAGCTGTTTGCCAAACGGTTGCACGGATTCAAACCCATGCTTCGCGGCGAGTTCGATCGATCGCCCCTGGTCCGACTTGATGCCGATACTCCCCGGAACGAATGCGATCGTGAATTTTCTCGTGGCCGCCTGGGCTCCCCCGGGGACTCCAGCTAGTGCCGCGGCGGTAACGGCTCGATGGAAAAACTCACGTCGATTTGTATCTGACATTGCGCCGCTACTTTACCAGAAAGGCTGGGTCGGCCGACACGTCCCTGATCCGTCGGCAAGCATCCTTCGCGAATGCCTGCAATGCTTGGTCGCCTGTAACAGTAGGCCATTCATGTTTTCTTGGGATATCCATTCGCGACACCTCGTGGGTGCGCTCCGTTGCCGCGGAAGATCTCGCGTTTGAGCCGCGCGCGCCAGCAAGCGGTTTCCTCGAATGGATCAATGCCTTCGTGGAATCCGCTTGCTGGCGCGCGCGGCTCAAACGCAACTCACGCCGGATTTGGCCGCGTCTTGGCTGAGTCGTACTACCGAGGTTGGGTAGCGTGTATCACTGTCGGGTTATTGACTGGTAGGGGGAATCACCCTAGGTTTGTTCCTAGGGCGGCAGTACGCAGCCTGGAGCAATCGAAGTGAAACCCCTTTACCGAATCGTCGACAAAGTCCTACCAGCCGTTTGGTGTCTGCTTTTTCTAGTGACCGCGTCTATCGCGTATCTGTAGTCCCGGCGTTAGGGGACTTCCGCAAGCGGCACTCTCACGTACTTGATCCGCCGGCGCTTCCAGGTGTAGGTCATGTGCAGATCGCCGTCGCTCGCCTGGATCAACGCGGGGTATGAATACTCCCCGGGCTGGGTTTCTAGCTCCAGAAATGGCTGCCAGCTATCACCGTCGTCGTTAGAAACCGCGAGATTTAACGGTGTTCGACCCTTCTTTGTGTGGTTGTAGATTATCACGACCCGACCGTCCTCCAACTTGACGGCGTCAACTCCGGCATTTGGATTTGGAAGCTCTGTTTCACGCGCCGGCGTCCAACTCATGCCCCCATCGAATGAATCCGCGTAGCAAATTGAGCCGATGTTTCGAGCTCGAGCAAACATTCGCACACCCCCACCTGAGCGCGGAATCAGGGTCGGTTGGATGATGCCGTACGGCTCAGTTGCGTGGGAGATCGGGCCATGCTTGCTCCAAGTACGGCCGTGGTCGGTTGAGCGCTCAACCCAAGCCGACCAGGACTGATAGCTCTCAATCGAGGTGCCCGCCAGGACAACGCCGTTCGGAAGTATGAGCGGCTTCGCTCGAATCGGGCCGTGCAACCCAGCAGCTAAGCGCTCGGAATCCGACCAGGTGCGGCCATCGTCGGCTGACTGCCGGTACGCCCCGGTCCATTGCCGGGGGTCGGTTCCAAATTTATAAAACAGCCACGTAATGCCGTCCAACGTCCGAAACAAGACTGGGTTCCAAGTTGGAGTATCTTTGTGGCGCGCCATTTCTTTCGGAGCTGACCAGCCGGCCGCGCCTCTCCGCGACATCCAAATTGCGACATCGGGATTGTTTTCATGGCTACCGCCGAACCACGACGAGAGAATTTCGCCGTCCTTGGTCTCCACTAGCGTTGAGGCGTGGCACTGTGCGAATGGCGCGTCAGTGAATACGAACTCCTCGTGGGGCGCGGCCAACGCTGCTCCCGTCAACCCAAAAATCAACAGCAAATTCCGCGTCGTTGCAAAGATTTCGATCACCTACCCGTACCCCCCTCTGTCTCGACCGTATAGTAGCCGGTTCTCAATCACACTGGCCTGAAGGCGTTCACAACCTCAGGCGCGGTAACATGCTGGCGATGCCTCGACTCGCGTTGTTTGCGCTCGTTCTCTGCCTTGGAGCGTCGGCGTTCGGCGCCGAAGAAATCGGGATTCGGGTGACGGTCTTCGACGAGAAATCTGGCGAGCACCGCGCTGGACTTGCCGCGAAGGACTTCGAGGTAACAGACGACAAAAAGGCGCTACGAGTTGAGTCGGCGAATCGGCTCGAAAGCCCAGTCGACATTCTTCTTCTCGCGGACACCAGCATGGTTGGTGAAATCGTTCGCCCGTTGGTACCCGCTTTCATTGACCAGTTAGAAGAAAACGAGCAGATGGCGATCGTGACATACGCCGACGGCGCGGACCTTGCGCAAGACTTTACTTCGAGCAAGCAACTACTGCAGGAGGCTGTTTCGAGTCCGCGCTACGGCAACGCCCCGAGAGTGCTTGACGCTGTTTTCGCCGCCGTGGACAGCGGCTTTGAATCCAGCGCCGGCCGCAGGGCCGTTGTTCTACTTTCGGCCGGAGTCGAAGGCCGCAGCCGCAGTGCGCAATTCGATGTGATCGCGCTTGCCCGCGAGAGAGGCGTATCGGTTTACTCCGTTTTCGTCAACGCGACCGATCGGGGACTATTCAAAGCGATCTCGAGACGGACCGGCGGCGCATACTTTCACTCCAAGCAACTCGATCTCGACCCGAAAGCTTTGGCGGCTCTAGTATTTCGCGCTGTTCGAGGCCAATACGAACTCTCTGTAAGTGGCGCCTATTCAATTGGCAGCCGCGTCGCGGTGAAGGTTGTCGGCGGGCCCAAGTCCAATCGAAAGCTTGTGGCTACGGCACTCGTCCTCGAATAGCGCTTGCGATCGGCGCGCCGAATTTGGCCGCAGTTGTAAGATTATAAGTCGGCGGGGCCGCCGCCTTCCATAGCTGGGCCGATCATTCAAGGATGAAACTTGAGATACCAGCAAGGCGACGTTGCGCTTCGCTGTACCGAGCCGCGCCGCCGGGCGGTGCGGTGCACGCGTCGCAGAGAGGACCGCACCGCGAGGCGGCGCGGCTCGGTACAGCGAACGGTTTCGTCCAACAAGTAGCTTTATGGCAGCTTGAAAATCAAGTTTCGGGTCAGCGAGTTTGGATTTCCGGCCGAGCCCTCAATCAGCTGCGCTACCCTAGACGCGCAACTCCATGAAGGTTTTTCGGCTCGTCATCCTCTCAGTTATCGCCGCGTCTCTCTACGCACAGCAGACGAGCGGCTTCAAAATCACATACGGAACTAAAAATCAACGCCACGGTGCAGTCTGGAATGGGGGCGTCGAAGATTCGACACGGGTTCGCCGCATGCTGGGCTGGCACCTACATGACGACGATCGCCTGAGGCCTCCGGCACGATGGGACGTCACAATGCGCAGCGTCGGCGGTGACGTGGCCTCACCCGCTGTCATCCTCGACCTAGTCGGACCCGAGTCGTCGCCCCTCAATGTACGAACTCGTCGCAGCGACCTGGTCATCCGGCCGGCGGACATTCCTTTCGGAAAGGTCATTTGGCCAGACGGTTTTGGCGGCGACATCGCAGTAGAGCGAGTGCCGCTACCGCGGATTGTTTCGTCGGCGGATTTCGAAGACTCCGAGCCATCGCTTATCCGATCCCGCTCTGGCCGGTACTGGCTGGCTTGGGTGGCGTACAAGACCAGAGGCCGCGACGGTTATTTCTACGAGGGCGCTGACGAGGTTCAGATTTCGCACAGCGAGGATGGCCAACAATGGTCGCGGCCGCAGTCGATCACGCCACCCGGCGATCATTTTCGCGTCGCTCTAGCAGAGGATTCAGACGGTCGCATCGTGTGTGTATACGGGTTGCAAAAACAACTCGGCTCAGGAAATTTCGATTTGTATGCGAAGGTGCTCGACGGCGGCGCATGGTCGGCGGCGCGTCAACTGAGCGATGACGCGCGCCCTGACGTTTTCCACCGGCTTGCCGGCAACTCCGCCGGCACGCTCGCGCTGGTCTGGATGGGCTGGCGCGAGCATCCAACTGGAGGATCACCGCAGAGCGACATTTTTGTCCGCAAATTTGAAAACGGCGAGTGGACCGATGCGCAAAATCTGACCCAGTCGCCGGACGATGATTGGGAGCCCTCAGTGGCGGTCGACTCGGCCGGACGTGCCTGGGTAGCTTGGGACACTTACGCTGAAGACGGCTTTGACGTGATGCTGCAACGAGTGGACGAGCCCGCCCCGACGCCGATCGCGGCGACGCCGCGCGCCGAGATGAGAGCCGGCGTGGCCGTCGACGCTGACGATACGATTTGGCTGTCGTGGGAAGAAGGACCGGCCAATTGGGGCAAAGACACCGGCTACGAAAACCCGCGCCATCGCATCAATCTCAAGAAGAATGGCGGCAGGCTATACGACAGCCGCGCCGGAGCAACCCCACGACGACCCAGAATTGCAAGGCTACAAAACGGCACGCTACAGCAGCCCGCCAGCCCGCCGGAGCAGGCCGCTCCTAATTTTCTCGACGCCAAACTTTTCCAAGACCCACGAGTAGTGATCGGCGGGAACGGAAGCGCGTGGGTCATCCTGCGGCATCAATGGCGCGCGGCCGGCCGCTATGGCGGGCACTTTTTTGACCTCTACGCTACGACTTGGCTGGATGACGGCTGGGTGTCTCCGATCTTGCTCACCGGTAGCACCGGTCGCCAGGACACGGTGGCGTCATTTGCGCCGGCCGAGTCAGGTGGGCTCGTCGCTGCTGTCGTCGGTGATGGCAGAAGATTTCCGGTGGGTCTTCCCAAGCACCACGACATCTCTGTGTTGACGATCGACTCGAAACTGCTGGCTAATCCCTCGTCGGCTAATCGCGCACCAAGCTGGGTTCCATTCGAGTCGACGGCGACACCGAACTTCCGCCCCACTCACCCGAACGAAGGCAGCGACCTCGAGCGCATTCGCCAACACCGCGCGCGAGTCGGCGACAACGACTGGAAGATCGTCCGGGGCGACCTCCACCGCCACACCGAGATTTCGATGGACGGCGCTACCGACGGCACGCTTTTCGACGCCTATCGTTACGCGATCAACGCCGCGCAGCTCGACTTTCTAGGCGTTAGCGATCACAACTACGGCCAATGGCTCGACACGGACGAACCCGAGTACCCCCAGAGCGACAACGAGTTCCAATGGTGGCGTACGCAGAAATCAGCGGACCTCTTTTACGTGCCCGGAAGATTTACGCCGCTTTACGGTTACGAACGCACGCTGAATTTTCCGTTAGGCCACCGCAACGTCTTTCATGCCAAGCGAGGCGTTTTTAGTCTGCGAGTGCCGAAGCTGCACGCCTGGGAACGGCCGGAGTTGCTTGATCGCGATCCGCAGAAACTGTGGGCCTACTTGCGAGCCACAGAAGGCATCGGGATTCCGCACACACCAGGCACGACCATGGGCACCGATTGGAAACGCCGAGACGACGAAGTCATCCCGGTGACCGAGATTTATCAGGGTGACCGTAATTCGTACGAGACGCAAGGCGGCCCGCGGGCGGCGATTCCGGGCGACCCAGGGCTTGGTTCCGCGGGAAGCATGCCCTTCCAGCAAGGGCTCGTTCAGAACGCGCTCGGTGTCGGTTACCGCATGGGTTTCATCGCTTCGAGCGATCACTATTCGACGCACATTTCTTATGCGAACTTGATCGTCCCCGCCGCCGTGACGACGCGAGAGCATCTGCTCGATGCGTTTCGGAATCGCCGCACTTACGCGTCGACCGATAACATCGTGCTCGACTTTAGCGCCGGCTCGACGAACCTGGGCGGGGAACTGATCGCCTCGGAGAGTCCTGAATTTCGAATCAACATCGAGGGCACGGCACCCATCCGCACTGTCGAACTCATCAAGAACAACCGGGTAGTGTTCACACGCGAGGGGCTGGGGGCTAGTGAGCTCGCGTTCGAGTTCCGCGATCTCGACCGCTTCGACGAAGTGAGCGTCGGCAAAACCGCAACCATCAGCGACTGGTCGCGACCCGAGACGGGTATTCGGCCGCGGCCGGAAGGCGTCGAACGCTACTACTATGTGAGGGTCGTTCAAAGTTACAGTGCAATCGAGCCGGACAAAGACGGCGAGATCGCCTGGTCGTCACCGATCTGGGTTAAGTCTCGCTAGCCCGCTCTCACAGGATTTGGGCGGACGATGAGGGCTGAACCGCTGATCCCGGCTGGAACCTCAAGCAAGTGCGATATTGCAACAGTGATCAGCGCACTCACCGATGTCATCACGCAGAGGAAATCCCACAAATGAGACTTGGGCCTATCCCGGAAAGCCCGCTTGAGCGACTCCTACTGGCAACAGGCAAGTTACCCACTCCGTTGGGCGACACGCTGGTTGCGTTGCTGTTGTCGCGCACAGTGATGACGGCAACTAAGCTTGGCGTTTTTGAGGCGCTAGCCGACGGGGCACGCACCGTTCAGGAGGTGGCGGCGCGTTGCGGGACCAATCCCAGTGCGACCGAGAAGTTAATTCTCGCTCTGACGGGAGCGCGCTATCTGCGCGTGGAAAAAGATCGTTATTCACTCACGTCGGTGGTGAGGAGGTGGCTCCTCAAAGACAGCCCACGGTCCCTGCACGATGCCGTGCTGTTGCGGTATCTTGATGCGGCCCTGATGGAGCACGCCGAGGAGTTCCTCCAAACCGGTGAACCGGTCAATTTTCACGAAACGATGTCACCGGATCAATGGGACATATACCAACGTGGTCTCCGCGCACACGCGGTCTATGCAGCGCCCGAGGTGGCGCGGCGTATGCCTGTCCCCCCAAGTCCCCGCAGCATGATTGATATTGGTGGAGCACACGGCTACTTCTCGGTTGCGATGTGCCGCCGTCACTCTGGCCTCCACTCCACGATCCTAGAACTGCCCGAGGCGGTCGCGCATTCAGCGCCAGGATTGGCTCAGGAAGGAATGGGGGATCGCATCTCGTATCGTGAGGGCGATGCTCGGGTAGACGGCCTCGGAACCGACGAGGAAGAATACGACATCGTTTTTATCGCCAATCTGGCGCACCACTTCAACGACAGAACCAACCGTGACCTGGTACGCCGCGCCGCCCGGGTGCTACGACCGGGAGGTTACTGCGTCATTCTCGAGATCATCCGGTCAGAGCCATCTCGTAAAGCAGAGCAAATCGGCGCCCTGATGGACTTCTACTATGCCGTCACCAGTGCCTCGGGGACTTGGTCGTTCGACGAGATGGCGGAATGGCAACGTGAGGCCGGCATGGTGGTTCACAAGCCGATCCGCCTGCGGATGTCACCTGGAGTCGGCATGCAGGCAGCGAGAAAGCGATAGAACAATCACAATTTTCACAACCCCCGCCAGAGCGCTTTAACGCCTTGTTTAAGGTCCTCCGACCGAATTCAGCGTGTTGCCAATTGAGTGGGAAATTAACTCCTATTGGCTATGCGTCGGAAGGTCAAAATGCCGGTTTCGGAACGATTCGGGTGGGTGCCCGGCTCGGGGCAGAAACCTCAAGCAAGCGCGATCTCGCAACAGTTATCCTCGCCTAAGCGGATTAGCGTCCTGGAACCCCCGATGTCCAGGGCACGAGGGCAGTCTTCTCCTACCGGTAGTCCCCAGCGGTACAATCCCCCCAGGTCACCCGATATCCGGCCTGAACCGCCAGGCTTGACGCGGGTTCATAAGTAGAGGATATCGATGCATCCGATCCGGACTTGCCTGATTGTATTGGCTGTTGCCACCGTGGCTGCTTCGCAAACAAAGCAGACTCCCGGCGATTCGCCGTTGTTAGCCCAGCACTCCTCTGCAATCGCTGACAGCAACGAGCACCTCAAGCATCCGAACTGGCTAGGCCCTTTTGTCCCCACTCCTGCCGCAGTGGTGAACGCCGCCTTAGAGCTTGCGAAAGTTGGCGAAGACGATCTGGTGTATGACCTAGGCTCCGGTGACGGGCGGATCATTCTGGCGGCAGCCCAGAGATTTCAGGCTAGGTCAGTAGGGATAGAGTGGAACCCAGCGTTGTGCGAAAAGACCTCTGCGGCCATCCAGCGCCTTGGATTGGAAGGCAGGGTCAGGGTGATACAAGGGGACATTTTTAATCAGGACGTAAGCTCGGCTACGGTCGTGACGGGATATCTGCTGCCAAAGTCATGGGAACGGCTCGCGCCCATCTTGGCGAGACAACTCAGAAATGGCGTCAGGGTCGTCTCAGTGAATTATCCGATTCCAGGCTGGCGCGTTGTCGAGAAGAAACAGCTCAGGGGCGAATCAAAAACTGTTTCTTGGGACCTGTATCTATTTCGAGTCGGATTGCTTGCCCTGTAGATGGCGGAAACAAACGTTGCCTCAAACTCTCCATCAAAAGAACACCAGAATCTCCGCCAAATGGCTCTAACGCCCTGTTTAAAGGGTTCTGAGCCACTATGGGCGGTTGTCAGGTTGGTGTGAAATTATTTATCAACATTTGTGCCTCGGTGGCCTGTTTCAGCCTGCCGCCTTCCGCGATGGGGTCTAACACCGATATCTCCCGTGCCCATTCCTGGCTCATTCCGATCAACTTTTCCATAAGCAGGTCCTTCTGGAACAGCGGCGAAATTGGGTAGTCTAATTGCTGAGCGGCGAGCCCCACCAACAAGGCTGATTCGACTGCCGGCACCTCGTATAGTCGTGGTGGCTCGACGGTAAAGAAGTTCTCAGGATCTATCGCGACGATATCCGCCAAGACGACTACAGCGTTGCACCGCGCTCTGCGGGCTTTCTCGCGAGGGAAGAACCTGTCCCCGCTATTTGTCAGGCTCCGCTTCTTTCTTCTTCTCGGGAGTCACCAGGTCGGCTGTGTCCCAGCCGCGGTCGATAGCCACGTCGGGCAGCTTGGCTTGCAGCTCCTCGACGCCCGTATCGGTCACCTTTGTTTGCCAGACGTAGAGCTTTCGCAGGTTTTCGAGGGTCGCGAGCTTCTTCAGGCCGGCGTCGGTGACGGCGGTCCCGTATAGGTTCAGATACTTCAGCGTCTTCAGACCGGCAACGACGTTCAGCCCAGCATCGGTTACCTTTGTTCCTTCGAGGTGCAGGTACTCGATCGATTCCGAACCCTTAAGGGATGCCAATCCCGCGTCGGTGATACCCGTACCGCCCAAATGGACGAGGTATACGCCGGTTAGCTTGGAAACGGGTGCCAGATGCTCGTCCTTCGTGTCTTCCCCGCTCAGGTGAAAATCAACCTCGACCCGTTCGTCATTCGCCCCAATCTTCCGGACGGAGCCGCCGGATTCTTCGATGGCCTTCGCCGCCTGGTCGTGAGCCTCGTTGGCCGATAGCGCGCTGCCGCTGAAAGCGGGCATCAACAGCAGCGAGATCAAAATGATGTTCTTCATCGATATCCTCCACTGATGGAAGTCGGATGGCTTCCAGGAATTTCATAGTCAAGAATGTAGCATTAGGGTGATCCAGAGCGGCCGTTGCCTTCGCTTCTTTCAGAAAGCGCGCCTTGGCCTCATCGTCGTTAAGTAGATACCCGGCTAGAAACTTCAGCGGGACGGTCCGTTCAAGCCTCGTGTCCTCGGCCTTGTACACGACACCCATCCCGCCTTCACCGAGCTTCTCAGTGATCTTGTAATGGCTGATGGTCTGTCCAACCAAGATGGTTCGATTTTACCGCTGAGGCGACTCTGAGCGGAAAGCTGGTGAAAACAAACGATGCCACAAACTCCCCATCGAGAGCCCTCCAAAACCCCCGCCAAATGGCTCTAACGCCCCGTTCAAGCGGTCTGGAGCGATGTCAGAGTACCGTCAGCTCGGCGTGAAAATAATTTAAGAAATCTATCTATCGGACTGCTCGCATGGGCGCCTTCGACGGCCGTCGACGCTTTGACAGGAAGCTCGAGCAAGCGATATTTTCCGCCACTTTTCAGCCCGATCGCCCTAAGCCTCGTCCCTCTGCTTGCTAGTCCTGCTGACGATCCTATTTCCGTTCGTACTTTCCCAGAGTTTCTTCGGTGAGTACGGGCGGGTGTCGTTTGTCTTGTTGCATCCGCTCGTCAAACTCTCTCGCCAGCTCAGTGAGCCGCTCAACCACCTCGGGATGCTCCGCCGCAACGTCAGTCGTTTCCCCGATGTCGGCCTCGAGATCGTAGAGCAGGGGCTGCGGCCAACGCCGGTAGTGCCGCTCGAAGAGACCGTCGAGCATCTCATACCACAGCGAAATCGGCATCGAAGGATAATTGTTGATCTGTAAAAACAACTTCCAGCGGCCTAAGCGGACGGCCTGGAGTTGGTGGCCAAAGTAGTAGAAGAACGGGCGCTCCTCAAGCTCCTCGGTTTCGCCGCGCAACAGTCCCGCAATGGAGCGGCCATCGATGACGCGGTCTTTCGGCGACTCGACTCCCGCTAGCTCGGCGATAGTCGGGAGCAGGTCGAGGATCGAGGCGACTTGGTTCGTTGTGTGCCCCGCCGGGATGGCGCCGGGAAGCCGAAATATAGCGGGAACGCGCATGCCGCCCTCAAACGTACTTCCCTTGAATCCCAGTAGGGGACCGGCGTCGCCGCTGCCGGCATGAATCCCGAAGCGCGCGACAGGCGCATTCCGAGTGGGGCCGTTGTCCGACGTGAAGACGACCATCGTCCTCTCGGCAATCGCCAACTCGTCGAGCAGGTCGAGGATCTCTCCCGTACTCCAGTCAATCTCCTCGACCGAGTCGGCGTAGAGCCCGTGCTCAGAGCGCCCGTGAAATTCTTCCGAAGCGTAGACCGGGTTGTGCGGAAACGTGTGCGGGAGATAGAGGAAGAACGGTCGGTCGCGGTTCGAGCGAATGAACTCGATCGCGCGTGCCGTATAGCGTTGCGTGAGAGTTTCCTGCACCGGCGGCGCCTCTACGACCTCGTCGTTGTCGAACAGAGGGATCTCCCACAGCCCGTGTTGGGCCCGCATCTCTTCGCCGTCGGGCTTCTTGTACATGTCATTGGAATAGGGGAGTCCGAAGAAGAACTCGAAACCTTGACGCTGGGCCCGGAAGGGCTTGGGATAGCCCAGGTGCCACTTTCCAATCGCAGCGCTGGCGTAGCCGGCGGGCGCGAGCATCTCGGCGATCGTGATCTCTTCGGGATCGAGCCCGGTCATCTCGGTCGGGAAGAGCACGTTCGGAACTCCGGCCCGGATTGGATATCGACCCGTGAGGATCGACGAGCGGGAAGGACTGCAGAAGGGGGCTGCGGCGTAGAAATTGGTGAAGCGAGTTCCCTCGGCCGCCATCCGGTCGAGACGCGGCGTGCGGATCTTCTCCGAGCCGTAGCCACTCAAATCGCCGTAGCCGAGGTCGTCGGCGAAGATGACGATGAAGTTCGGCGGAGGGTCCGCGGATGGTTCAGATTGTTGGGCCCCGCAGCCGACGAATACGGCGGAGGCGAGCGCGAAGTAAAGCGCCAAGCGCGTCATCGTAGTTTCTGGCAGGGCTATTTACCCTCGCTGATCGTCCAGCCCCAGCCTTTTGGCACTTCGCCGCCGCCTTTGTAATCAGCACTCGGCTTCAAGGGCGGGAGCGTGGCGACGAATGCACTGTAACGCTCGAGCATACGGTCAACCGCGTCGGGATGGGTCTTCGCGACGTCGTTCCTTTCTTCCGGATCTTTCTTTAAATCGAACAATCGCCAACCGTCCGGGTTCTTGATGAGACGCCAATTCTTCCAACGAACAGCGTATAAATTACGGCGCGGCGCATCCGTAGGGTCGGCGTTGTGCCAGAAGACATACTCATGGACGTCGCCCTCTTTCTTGCCCTTAATGTAAGGCAGCAGGTTCTTCCCGTCACAGCGCTCGGGTAAGGGCTTTCCGGCAGCCGCGGCTGCCGTAGCGTAGAAATCCAAGGTGCACATCATCCCGTCGTAGGTGACTCCGGCGGGAACGACCCCCGGCCACGAGATGATCGTCGGCGTATGCACCCAGCCTTCTAGTTGCGTCCCCTTTCCCTTGCCGCCGCGGTAAGGAGCGGAAGATCCGCCTTCTGTCAGATTCGCTCCGTTGTCGCCGGTCAAAAAGATGATCGTGTCTTTATCGAGATCGTGTTTCTTTAGCATGGCAAGCAGCTTGCCGACCGCATCGTCCACAGCGACGACCGCCCCTTCGTACGCGGTGCCGTCGCCCGCTTCGATGCGGTCCCGATAGTGCTGCGGCGTGTCCTTGACTTTCGAGTGAACGGCGAACGGCGAGAAATAGAGAAAGAAAGGTTTCTCGGCAGTTCTCTCGGAGTTTCTCTCGACGAATTCCGCCATATAGTCGCCGACCAGATCCGTGAGATAAACCGGCGAGCCGTCCTCCAACTCGCGGTTGTACTGAAAGCCCGGAGCATGCCGCGCCACTTCCATGAAGCCGCGCTTATGGGGCCCCTGCTCGGACGAACCAATATCCCACTTCCCCACTTGACCCGTCACATACCCGGCCTCGCGCATGAACTCGGCCATGGTGGGATGATCATCCGGAATAGGCAGGCCGCGGGCCATCCCCGACTTGCCGAACCGTTGCGCATACATTCCAGTCATCAGAGAGCAGCGGCTGGGCGAGCATGGCGGATTGGTGATGTACGACATCGTGCACTTCGCGCCGGCAGCCGCCAGGGAGTCGAGATGCGGCGTCGGAATTCGCTTGTTCCCGAAACAGCCAAGATCACCAAAGCCCAGATCATCGATGAAGAGTACGACGACATTCGGTTTCCGCCCCTTATTGTTCTGCGCCGAACCCACGCTTGCGGGCAAGCCAGCGGCAACGGCGGCTGCCCCGGCCGTGTTCAGAAAGTCCCGTCGGGTGTTTCGATGAGTTGGCATATTTTTTTGCTCCACGGTCGGGCATTGAATCTCTCAAACCAGAGTCTATGTTACCGGCCTGAGCATATCGGTTGCAGTCAGTGAAATGGCTGCGAAGTCGCAAGAGCAAGTTGAACAGCGCGCTTCAACCGGTGATTCAGAAGAATTTGGTGAGTTCCCTGCCTGTCGGTGAAGGGCTAAATGTCCGGATTTGTCCGGTTTTCTCTAAAAATCTCTAGTCGGGGGCGACTCGCCATACTTACATTTGTATTACGTCAAACATAACAAAGCAGAACGGGGGACTCCTCGCGTGTCCATACAAGCCGATCTCCTGGCCGCATCATGAGTGCCTCGCTTTGGCCGGATTTGGCAGGGTTTCCTTGAAATTTTTAGCCTACTTGCAGGGCATTCCGCATCCTCCAGG
Organism: Bryobacterales bacterium; assembly: GCA_965247305.1. GTDB lineage: Bacteria > Acidobacteriota > Terriglobia > Bryobacterales > UBA6623 > CATQHP01. The sequence continues at coordinate 3,854,817 of OZ252030.1, forward strand.
TATAGTGTAAGGCCCGTGTGTCCGTTTTTCGGCTGACCGTATCGCTAAGTTGCTGATTGCAAAGGCAAAATAAATTTCAAAATCGCAGGACGACCGTTCGGGCGGGTTCCGCCTTGACCGTTGCGAGACTCAAACGCCTTGTTTTATGAACATTGAGATCACGGGAAGCTGCTGTGGAGTGCACCCCAAAACTGAGACAGATGAAAGTGGGACAATTTTCAGTGAATGGAAAAGGAGTTCCCGATGAGAGAGAGAAAAGATAGGGTTGCGAGGAAGCAGCGCTCGTATGAAGTTGAGTTCAAGGAATTGGCGGTAAGCCGCATGCTTCGCGGTGAGAACGTCGTCAAATTGAGCGGTGAGTTGGACGTGCGGCGCAGCGTGTTGTATCGCTGGCGCGACACCTACCGCGCCGAGGGACGCAGCGGTCTTGAGCGGCGTCAAGGGCGGCCGCGTCCCGGACAAGAGGTTGTGCAATTGGATAGCGATCCGAGCGCCGATCGCATTGCCGAACTCGAACGCCTAGTCGGTCAACAAGCGGCGGAATTGGATTTTTTCGAACGAGCCTTCAACGCCTTAAAACCGGCGATGCCGAACCAAGTCGCTCGCAACGCGAGCGGCTCTACAGCGTCATCGACGAAATTCGCGTTGAAGGCCGACTCAGCGTCGAGCGCGCCTGTGCACTCGGAGAAGTCAGCCGAGCCGGATATTACCGGCAATTAGAGCGAGACAAGCCTGTCGAATCCAACCTGGAAGTGCGTGACCGTATGCAACGCATTACGCTCGCAAATCGCCGCTACGGCTATCGTCGAGTGACCGCCGAACTGCGTAGGCAGGGCTTTACGGTGAACCACAAGAAGGTCTTGCGGCTGATGCGCAACGACAATCTGCTGGCGATACGCAAGCGCCGCTACGTATTGACGACGGACTCGGATCAGCACCGCGCGATCTACCCAAACTGGGCCAAAAACCTGCAGATCGACGGTCTCGATCAGCTCTGGCAGGCCGCCATCAGCTACGTGCGCATGCGCCGTTCGTTCGTCTACTTGGCGGTCGTGATGGACTCGTATTCCCGGCGCGTGGTGGGCTGGGAATTGGGGCCTTCCCTCGAGGCCATATTGGCAGTGAACGCGCTGCGCAAAGCGATCGAGTTTCGCTGTCCGAAGCCGGGGCTGGTGCATCATTCCGATCAAGGCACGCAATATACCTCGCGGGCTTATGTCAGTCTGCTGGAAGAAAACGGCGCGTTGATCTCGATGAGCCGGCGAGGAAACCCGTACGACAAGGCGCGCATGGAAAGTTTTATGAAGACGCTCAAAAGCGAGGAGGTGAACCTACAGACGTATCAATCGATGGACGAGGCGAGAGCTTCGATCGAGGAGTTTATCGACGCGGTGTACAACCAAAAGCGCCTGCATTCGGCGCTGGGATATCGGCCTCCGCAGGAGTTCGAGCAGTTGTTGCCAGCGAGCGAAGAGCTCAGAAATCCGCAGTTTGAGTTTTCTGAGGCATGAGGAAATCTATCGAGACAGTGGTCGCACTCGGGACGGGAGAATATCCCGCCCCGAGCGCTCATCGTCTCGCTGAGTTTCCAGCCGGGTATTGCTTGGCGGGTTGCTCTCCAGCATTGCCCGCCTCCGCTTTCCCGGCCGTTTTCAAGTGTGCGGCACGTTCGCCGAAAAGGCTATACTTTTTCAGCGAACGGCAACTGTCCCATTTTTAAGCTGTCTCAGCTTAGGGGTGCATGCCAGAGTGTCCCCGATCTTCCTCAGCTGTCAAGGCGACATTTCTATTCGGCCTTGACAAGTAGTGCGAAAACCCTTGCATCGCGGCCGGGGACCGGCTATCCTGTCCCTGCCAGGAGGGCAAAAAGGAAATCTTGGTTATTGCCGAGTTTGAGAATCCGTCGGCTCGCTCGTCACATCTGGGTCGACGTCAGCTATCATTTTCGCCAACAATCATCCACACAAGCCCGAGCCGCCCCGCCCCCACCTGGAAGGAACAAGCCATGAACCGCATAACGACTGCCACATCAGGAATACCGATCAAGGACTTCGCCAGCATGGCTGCGGCCATCCAGAAGGTCGAGTTCCGACCAATCGAGCTTGCCGCAGCGTTTCGGGACGCTAGTGTCCTGTCTCTAAAGTTCGATTACAAAAGCGGGCGAGGGAAGCGAAGATTTGGTCGGCGGTTTTGGACCAGACGAACGGCTTGGAGTCGGCGTTGCTGAGTTGGATGTAATCCTCGATGGCGCGTTCCAACTCCGCTGTGCTGCGATGTACGCCGCGGCGAATCTGCTTCTGGGTCAGAGTGGCGAACCAACGCTCGACAAGGTTGATCCAAGACGCGCTGGTCGGCGTGAAGTGCAGATGGTAGCGCGGCCGTTTGGCCAGCCAACGCTGAATAATCTGGGTCTTGTGGGTTCCGTAGTTGTCGAGGATCAAGTGGATCTCGAGCGAGTCGGGGACCGCCTGGTCGATGGTGTCGAGAAACTTGCGAAACTCGACCGCGCGATGACGGCGATGACACTCGCCGATCACATGGCCGGTCTTGACATCCAACGCGGCAAACAGCGAGGTCGTCCCGTGGCGCTTGTAGTCGTGCGTGCGGCGCTCGATTTGTCCGGGACGCAGCGGCAGCAGCGGCTGCGTGCGGTCCAGGGCTTGGATCTGAGACTTCTCGTCAACCGACAGCACCAACGCCCGCTGGGGCGGGTTGAGATACAGACCGACGATGTCGCGCACCTTCTCGACGAACAACGGATCTTGCGAGAGCTTGAAAGTTTCGCTGCGATGGGGTTGCAGCGCGAAGGCCTTCCAGATGCGCTGCACGCTGGAGTGACTCAAGCCACAGGTCTTGGCCATCGAGCGTGTTGACCAATGCGTGGCGTCGGGGGGCGTCGATTCCAGAGTGAGCGTGATGACGCGTTCGACCTCGTCATCGCTGACGCGCCGCGGCGTGCCGGGACGCGGTTCGTCGAGCAGCCCGTCGAGGCCTTTGTCGAGGAAGCGCTGGCGCCATTTGCCAACGGTACGGCGGGCCCAGCCGAGTTGGGCGGCGACGACGGTATTGTTGAGTCCGTCGGCGGCGAGCAGAATGGCCCTGGCGCGTTGGGCAAGAGCCTGCGCGGACTTGCGCCGTCGCGCCCAACTTTGCAGGCTCTCGCGCTCGGCCGGGTTGAGCTTGAGCGGTTTCAATTGAGGACCAGTTGTCGTCGTCTTCCCCATATAGACATGGCGACAACAACCTGTTTAATGTTACGCGAACTTTAGATACAGGACACTAGTGCGATAAGCACGAACCGCGGGGTCAGTCTAGCCAGAGCGTTCGCAATGACCATAAAAGAACCGCTCCAGCACCGCGAACTGTTCCAACGAGTCGCCCAGATGCCAGAAGCCGAACGGCGGACGTTGATCGTAGGCTACCGGAGAGCAGGCCAGCGCCGGGGGGTCGTGCATGCAATCAGCCAACTGCCTCGCGCGCAGGGCCGTACCTTGATGCGTGATCTGGTCAATAAGGAAGATGGCAAGCGTGATAAGAACGGACTCAAAGATGTCATGCTGTGGCTCCGAGATGCGGGTGCTGAAATCGACCGACTCAAGAAAGAAAGCACCGCAGCCCGTGACGACAACGGTACCGACTCGGCGGTTGTTGAGTTCTTTGAGGATGTCGCTGACGCCATCTCGGAGGCCGTCACCGCCGTCGTCGACGCCGTTGTCGACGCCGTCGGGACGCTGGCCAATGCCATTGCGGACGTGGTGAGCTGGGTTGCCGAAGAAATTGCGAACCTGGTTCACGCGCTCATCGAGGCCGGCAAGACGATCGGTGAGCTCCTCGTGGCCGCCCTCGAGACGGGATACCAGCTTGTCAAGAAAATCGTGAACGCCCTCGAGGAAATCGGGAAGGCGCTGTTCGATGTGCTCGAGGCTGCGTTCACGCTCGCCAAAGATTCACTTATAACCGTTCTCAAGGCAGTCGACCAGCTTGGCCGAACGCTGGGAGAATTGGTCTCATGGTTGGCGACCAAGACGTTTTCCATAATCAAGAAGGGCGTAGAAGCGCTGCTCGAAATAGGGAAGTCAGTCATCAACCTCCTGGGAAAGGCGCTGGAGTTTGGCGCGACACTCGTTTTCAACACGGTCAAGGCCATGATCGAGATCGGCAAGACGGTGCTTGAAATCCTCGCGGTCGCCGTCACGCGTCCGGGTGACTTGCTAGACGCCGTCGTCGATTCCCTGGGCAGCCTTGGCAATACGCTTGGCGAGCTTTTCGACGAGGTCGTTGATGCCGGGGCCGACTTCCTAAACGAGGTCGCCAAGGCCGCCGCCAACATCGGAACGGCGCTCGTCGAATTCACTGTCTACATCGCACAGTCTGCGGTGGAGATTGCGACCGAAGTCATTCGCGGACTGGTTGCTGCGGGCAAAACGATTGCCGAGCTCGTCATCTCAATGGCCCAGCACACGGTCGCGGCGGTCAAAAAGGTTGTTGAAGCCGCCTTCGCAATCGGGGTGACCCTGGTCGGGCTGCTCCGCGACGTCGTGAACCTCGCTGTCGACCTGCTGCAAGAGGTCGTCAAAGCCGCTTTCGAGCTCGGCAAGACGGTGGTGGAGTTCACGGCCTCCCTCATTGAGTTCACCTACAAGACCGCAGCGCGCTTCATCGAGGCCGCACTCGAGATCGGCGTAACCGTGATTGAAATGATCGAGACCGTTGTCGAGAAAGGGTACTATGTCTTCCGAAAAATCGTAAACGGCGTCCTGCAGGCGCTGGGGCCGGTGGGTGACATCTTCGAATGGCTTCTCGATCGTGCCGAGGATCTCGCGTCGGGCCTGTGGAGACAAACGGTGCTGGCCATCCGATACGTCAAGAAAAGCGTCACCGAGGCGCTCGACTGGGCCCTGGCGCAGGGTGCCGAGTTCTTCGACGCCATGCTCGCAATCGTCGAGGATATCGGCGAGACCATTTCAGAGGTGATCGAGTGGGCTCAGGCCGTCGGCGATGCTGCGCTGAAAGCGCTTGGCGAAGCAACCGTTCGCGTCGGCAACTCGGTCAGCTACGTGCTGTCATACCTGGAGGATGACTTCCTGCCCGGTATCCAGAAAGTGGTTGAGGGCGTTCTCGACGCAGGCTTTGCTGTCGCTGGACTCGTCACCTGGATGGCTGACCGTGCCTTTGAAACGGTCAAGGAAGTCGTCATTGCGGCGCTGGACTTCGGTGTCACGATTGGGACATTGCTGACAGAAACGATCAAACATCCGGGTCAGGCACTCGACAACCTGCTGCGTGCCATCGACGAAGCGGGCCAGACCCTTGGAGACCTCTACGAGGCCGTGATCGTCGAGACCGGCGAAGAGTTTGTTGAGGAGGTCACGATCGCACTCAATCGACTTGGGAGAGCCGCCGGAGACATCCTCGATGGTGTTGCCGAGGCGGCCATGGGCGCCGTCGGCACCGTGATCGGAATCCTCGTTCGTCTGCTGGGCACCTACCGTCCGCTGAACGGCGACGAGCGCGCCGATGCCCAGATCGTGTACGGCAATTCCATCGACCTAGACACGGTCGGTATTGCAGTGGAAGACCCGCTGAACTCGATTATCTTCGGCGTCCAAGACTGGGTCAGCGGCAATCCCGACTCGCGCGCCTTCGTGACCAACACGTTGATCAACTTCGATGTCGACGACGGCATCACGCGGCACACGCTCATCCACGAACTGTGCCATGTCTGGCAGTTTAAGACAGATGGACCCGAGTACCTGTTGCAGGCCGTCAATGCTCAAATCACCGGTGCGGGTTACAACTACGGGTATGACGAAACTCTCCCAGACATTGTCCTCACGATCGACTTTGCCGGAAACACTGACACAATAAACCAGGGTCGCGTAACCGGGGAGGCAGGTCAGGATGACCTGAATGCCGCCGCCGGCAATTTCGATGCATTCAACCGTGAACAGCAAGGTCAGATAGCTATGCATTATTTCACCCGCCGAGTTCTGCTGGGGCAGGCCGCCACCCCCGCTGGCTACGCACCCTGGCAACCGTACATCGACGTGATCCAGGCGGCGGCATAAAGGGCGTGCCAGGCGGGGAAAGAGTCACCGTAGTAGCGCGCGAGGCTGCACTGATCCAGCTTCGCCCACTGCTCAAAGAGTACTTGAAGGCTGGGTACGCGGTGGAGAAGGTATCGAGCGCCTCTGGCCTCGTCGACCGGGTGACCCTGAAAGGGCTGGCTGAAGAGTCAGCCGCGATCCTCATCGTCGGTAATCGCCGACGAGCGCCACGCACGGTGGTGGACGGTCCAGTGATTCGCAGAAAGGACGGAAGCGCCATCCCCGTTGGCTGGCTTCCCGATACGGGAGAACACGCCCTTACCCGGTTTGCAGAGCGAGCCGCCGAAGTGCACAAACGAAGCGATAAAGAACGTCCGGTGGCCGTCCTCGGCCAGTGGCAAAGGCAGTACATCCATCTGGCAGGGCGAATTGAACGGCTCCTAAAGGATCAGAACCAGGTTGTTGTGGCGTGGACAAGTGATCTTGTCTTCCGCGAGGAGATGATTGAGGGCCTCCAGGCCGGGCTATCAGCTGCCATTTATGTCGGTCACGGACGTTCGATTGGCTGGGTGGGATACCGGAGGCTCCGTGGTCATCACTTTGAGCCGGAACGTGGCGAGCCGATGGGCGCGCTCTTCTCACTTTGCTGTAGGACCGCCAGCCGACGTAGAACCGGCCTGTCATTTGCTGAGGCCGTTCCTCTCTCGGGATTGGCCGCCGCTTCGTTCGGTGCCGTGACAGACACCCTCCATGTCGACAACACGCGCTGGGCGTTGGGGCTGTGCAGAAAGCTCGCCGACGGGCCTACCTCCATCGGCCAACTCGTCGTCGATGCGTTGCCACTCCATGATCGAGCCATCGATGCCTACCGCATCCTCGGTGATCCGTTGGCACCTTTGCGTGGGGCAACCGGATCGAGCGATCTGGCAAAATCAGTTCCGGTCTACCCGTGAGGACTCAATGGGGGCGTTGGGGGGGCGTTTGGTGCCAGGCGAGTTGTGCGTGTCAAGTTCTGCAAAAACGAATCGAAGCGATCAGGGACAGAAGCGATCAGGGACAGGGGTAAATCCTAGCATGGCATGCACCCCTAAGCTGAGACAGCGTAAAAATGGGACAGTTGCCGTTCGCTGAAAAAGTATAGCCTTTTTCGCGAACGTGCCGCACACTTGAAAACGGCCGGGAAAGCGGAGGCGGGCAATGCTGAAGAGCAACCCGCCGAGAAATACCCGGCTGGAAACTCAGCGAGACGATGAGCGCTCGGGGCGGGACATTCTCCCGTCCCGAGTGCGACCACTGTCTCGATAGATTTCCTCATGCCTCAGAAAACTCAAACTGCGGGTTTCTGAGCTCTTCGCCCGGCGGCAACAACTGCTCGAACTCCGCCGGAGGCCGATAGCCCAGCGCCGAATGCAGCCGCTTCTGGTTGTACACCGCGTCGATAAATTCCGGAGCAATCGCGGACAGGCACGAAATTACTATGGCATGCACCCCTAAGCTGAGACAGCTTAAAAATGGGACAGTTGCCGTTCGCTGAAAAAGTATAGCCTTTTCGGCGAACGTGCCGCACACTTGAAAACGGCCGGGAAAGCGGAGGCGGGCAATGCTGGAGAGCAACCCGCCAAGCAATACCCGGCTGGAAACTCAGCGAGACGATGAGCGCTCGGGGCGGGACATTCTCCCGTCCCGAGTGCGACCACTGTCTCGATAGATTTCCTCATGCCTCAGAAAACTCAAACTGCGGATTTCTGAGCTCTTCGCTCGACGGCAACAACTGCTCGAACTCCTCCGGAGGCCGCTAGCCCAGCGCCGAATGCAGGCGCTTTTGGTTGTACACCGCGTCGATAAATTCCTCGATCGAAGCGCGCGCTTCGTCCATCGATTGATACGTCTGTAGGTTCACCTCCTCGCTTTTGAGCGTCTTCATAAAACTTTCCATGCGCGCATTGTCGTACGGGTTTCCTCGCCGGCTCATCGAGATCAACGCGCCGTTTTCTTCCAGCAGACTGACATAAGCCCGCGAGGTATATTGCGTGCCTTGATCGGAATGATGCACCAGCCCCGGCTTCGGACAGCGAAACTCGATCGCTTTGCGCAGCGCGTTCACTGCCAATATGGCCTCGAGGGAAGGCCCCAATTCCCAGCCCACCACGCGCCGGGAATACGAGTCCATCACGACCGCCAAGTAGACGAACGAACGGCGCATGCGCACGTAGCTGATGGCGGCCTGCCAGAGCTGATCGAGACCGTCGATCTGCAGGTTTTTGGCCCAGTTTGGGTAGATCGCGCGGTGCTGATCCGAGTCCGTCGTCAATACGTAGCGGCGCTTGCGTATCGCCAGCAGATTGTCGTTGCGCATCAGCCGCAAGACCTTCTTGTGGTTCACCGTAAAGCCCTGCCTACGCAGTTCGGCGGTCACTCGACGATAGCCGTAGCGGCGATTTGCGAGCGTAATGCGTTGCATACGGTCACGCACTTCCAGGTTGGATTCGACAGGCTTGTCTCGCTCTAATTGCCGGTAATATCCGGCTCGGCTGACTTCTCCGAGTGCACAGGCGCGCTCGACGCTGAGTCGGCCTTCAACGCGGGTTTCGTCGATGACGCTGTAGAGCCGCTCGCGTTGCGAGCGACTTGGTTCGGCATCGCCGGTTTTAAGGCGTTGAAGGCTCGTTCGAAAAAATCCAATTCCGCCGCTTGTTGACCGACTAGGCGTTCGAGTTCGGCAATGCGATCGGCGCTCGGATCGCTATCCAATTGCACAACCTCTTGTCCGGGACGCGGCCGCCCTTGACGCCGCTCAAGACCGCTGCGTCCCTCGGCGCGGTAGGTGTCGCGCCAGCGATACAACACGCTGCGCCGCACGTCCAACTCACCGCTCAATTTGACGACGTTCTCACCGCGAAGCATGCGGCTTACCGCCAATTCCTTGAACTCAACTTCATACGAGCGCTGCTTCCTCGCAACCCTATCTTTTCTCTCTCTCATCGGGGACTCCTTTTCCATTCACTGAAAATTGTCCCACTTTCATCTGTCTCAGTTTTGGGGTGCACTCCACTAAACCTTTATAGAGTCAGCGGCTTACAGCGATCTCAATGTTCATAAAATTGCGAGAATCACTCGCGCTACTGCCAGACCAGAATCCGCCCAAACGCGTGTCCTCCCCATTTTACATTTCTAACCCCAACCAATTCAACAACATAGCAAACCCGCCAACTCAAGTCCTTGGACCGGCGTCGTAAACTGGACCTGGGGCAGCGGAACATGCAATCGGGAGGTGACAAGACTTCGCTAAAACCCTGCCAATTCCTACGACGCCGAATTCGAGTGATAGCGAAATCTCTTGCCAGTCTTCGATGAATAAGATTGTTGGCGGATTGCTTTATTGCGTGGCCTTCGGGCCCGCCGCCAATCTTGAGACCTCTTCAATTCGCAAAGCGAACGATACCGTCAGTCCGTCTCGGGGCCTTCGTAGCGGTAGCCGACTCCGTGGACCGTGCGTATGATTTGGGGGTTCTTGGTGTCGCGCTCTATCCTTTTGCGCAGTTGCGAGACGTGCTGATCGAGGGTGCGGCTGTTGGCGAGATGGGCTAGTCCCCAGCATTCGTTGAACAGGCTGTTTCGTTCGACGACGCGCCCGCGCATACGATGCAGATAGGCGAGAATCTTGATGTCTCGCAGGCTGAGGTCAATGACCTGTTGGCCGCGTCTTGCGCGCAACTCCGCTGGGATAATTTCGAGGTCGGCCATGCGGAAGGGCTCGGGCGCCTTCTCCCGAGGGGCCTGGCTATAACATCTGCGCGTGACCGCGCGTATGCGGGCAAGCACCTCACTGACGCCGAACGGCTTCAAGATGAAGTCGTCGGCGCCAAGTTCGAGCCCAACGACGCGGTCGACCTCTTCGGATTTGGCACTGATAAAAATGATCGGAGTAGTCGAGTCGTCACGGCGGATTTCGCGGCAGACCTGATAGCCGTCGACACCGGGCATCATGATATCGAGACAAATAAAGTCAGGCGAATCCCGGCGGTAAAGTTCGAGCGCTTCGACGCCGTCGGCGGCGGATAGGGTTTCGTAGCCCTCGCGTTCGAGCACGTCTTCGAGCCCGGCACGGATGTTGGCGTCGTCTTCGACTACGAGTACGCGCATCGCTCTACTCCTGCCTCGGCTCAGACGGACAATCGATCGTCAAACGAAAGCGTGCGCCGGTGTCGGAGGGCAGCAACTCCAAATCTCCGCCATGTAGTCTCGCCAACTCACGCGAGATAGTAAGGCCGATGCCGGTTCCGCTAACGCCTTCCGTGAGCTGGTTGTTGGCGCGGTAGAACGGCTCGAAGACACGTCGGCCTTCGGCGGCGGGCAGGCCCGGGCCGCCGTCCTGGACGCTGATCTCAACGCGTGCGCCGCTCTGGCTTGAGGCAATCCGCAGCAGACCACCGGAGGCGGCGTACTTTTCTACATTGCTGACAAGATTGCCTAGGATCTGCTCAATGGAGTCGTTGTCGAACGACACGCGTGCGGGCGCCCCAGGCGTGAACTCGACCTCGATGTTTTTGGCTTCAAGCGCCGGCTGGAACTGATCAAGCACGCGGCGGGCGACGTCGTCCACGACACCAATTTGGCGATGCAGGTCGAGGGCATCGCGACGGCTACGGCTAAAGCTGAGGACGTTGCCTATCAGCCGGCTTAGCCGTTGGCTTTCAAAGACGATGACATCGAGGTAGCGCCTAAGACGGTTGTCATCGTTGTCGGCCGGGCTATCCGGCAGGTCGCGGTCAAGCAGTTCAGCGTACATGCGGATGTTGGTTAGGGGCGTCTTGAGCTCGTGAGAAACCTGGTTGACGAAACTGACGCGTTGGGCAGCCTCGCGCATCTCGCGGGCCTGCTCGCGGTAGAAGTAGACAGCGAGACCGAAAACTCCCAGAGCCAGCACCGCTAGAGTAGCCGAAGAAGTCCACCAGAGTTCGCCACCGAGAGCCGCGCCGGCGACAGAACTAGACGCGTAGTATTCGAGACGCCACGCCCCAAGGGGTTCACTGACGGTCATTTCCACATCGGGCCTTGCGCCGTCTTCAGGCTCGGCGGCCCCCCATTGATAGAGCGAGCGGCCCGTGGAGTCGATCAGCCGCACTTGGCCTTCGGCTAACTCCGGCGTCAGACCGTCAGTTTCAGGTAGCGCTGCTATGAGCTCGGCGAGAAGCCTAGTACGGTTGATTTCGGCCGCGTGGAGATAATCGCTGTCGAGAAGCCAGAGCATCATTTGCAGGCCGCGATCGTGGTACCAGACGTGCCACCGGGAGTCCCCAGTGGCGCTGCCGTTCGACTCGTCATTCACGCCCGAGCGGGCGGTCCCATCCGCGGAACGTAGGCTTTGGTTCGAGATCTCTCCCTCGTCCCATATCCGTTTCGTGCGATCGAGCGATTGGCGCTCGTCCTCGGTCAGGTTCTCCGGCGTCAAGACGGGGGGGAATAGTAAGCGGTCGTCCGGCGCAAGCACGTAAAGCTGAACGGCGTAGGGCGAGTTGCGGGTGCGCTTGCGCAGTTCGTCCGCATCGACGGTCAGCGGACGCATTTCAAGAAGCAAGCGCTCGCGATATGCGTTGACAGCGCCGGCGAGCACGGCGTCCACGGCGTGGAGCTGGCCTCGCATCAGCTCATGAAAACCGAACTCGCGCATCGACTGTTCGTCGCGGCTCGCCCTCGCCCCTAGCCATGCGACGACAGCTAGGGGCGCAATGACGATCAGAGCGAGGACGGCTATGAGCTTCGGTTTCAATCTTCGTTCTTCACTTATCTAGGAACGACCTTTGTCCGCGATTGTTGCGTCTTGTACTGGCCTTCCTGCTGAACTTTACGCTCGCGTTTCCACAGGGCGTCGTCCTCGACGCTTTCGCTGGCGCGGGCATTGCTCGCGGCCTCTTCGCGCAAGTTCTCGTCCTTTAGCGTAACGGCGTTGCTACGCAGATAGGCGGCGTTGCTCTCGAAGGCGAGTCGCGCTTCCTTAACTTTCCCCTTGTCACGCAGGGCGGTTGCGGCGAGGTTGCGCTCGGCGCCCGTCTGGCGGACAACCTCGACCATGACGTCCCGATTCTCCCGTCGCTCGACCGCGGCGTGCGACGATGTCGCCGTAACCGACGCCGACGACCGCAGCGTGCGGTTCTCAGCGGTCAAAAGATTGCGGTAGTCAACTTCGACGTCCGCCACTGGACGCACGCGGCCGTTCGCGCCCGGGTCAATCTCGACTTCCAGCAGCAACGAGCGGGTTTGACCGCGGAAGAGCTGGTTCATCGAGGCGTGCACCTCTTGGCCGGCGATCTGGGCAGTGCGGCCCAACACGCGTACGGGACGGACATTGTTTGCGCACCGGATGTGAATGCGCACGCCTTGCGCAACGACTGAGACGGCGTCGCCAAACTCGGTGGCGAATGCGGAATCAAGATCGCTCGCGTCTTCAACGAAGAAGTGATTGCCGTCGCTAGCCATGGCGAGGGCGGTCATCAGGTCTTCGTTATAGTCGAGCCCGAGACCGATTGTTGTGACAGAGATGCCTTGACGGGCCAGCGAGACGCCGAGTTGTCGAAGCGCACTCGGCGAGCTAGGCCCAACATTGGGGAGGCCGTCGGAGAGCAACAGCAGCGTGTTGACGCGATTCTCGTCGAGAAATTTCTCGAGCTCGCGGGCACCCTTGCTGACACCGCCAAAGAGCGCCGTCTTGCCGGAAACCCTGATGCCACGAATCGCGGCTCTAACGGCCTCGCGATCGCGCAGTTTGGTGGCTGGAACGACTACGTCCACTGTCGATTGGTAGCTGACGACCGACACGATGTCGTCGCGGCCGAGACGTTCGAGCGCCGCGATCGCCGCGCGTTTGGCTTCGATTATTTTCTCACCCTGCATCGAGCCCGAGCGGTCGAGCACGATGGCGACGTTGACAGCTGCGCGATCCTCGGTCAGATGGTCGAGCCCACGCAGGCTTATACGCAAGTAGGCGGTTCGGGGGGCTCCAGTGAGCACGAGCGACGACGACATCTCGACTTCCAGTGCGCTCGAGTCAGCGGCGGCCGATGCGGGCGATGGTACGGCCCACGCGATGGCGATGATCGCGAGAAGCAACCGGCAACGGGAAAAACTGTGATTGATTGTCATTTGAGAACTCCTTTATTGACGACTCTGTACCTTGAGGCTACGGCGAACTCAGTTCGAGGTGGTCAGAAGCTCGTAAGCAGATTGTAAGAAGTTTGTCAGCGGGCACGGCGGAATTTAAGTACAGCGTAAGTGGGCGATTCTGGTGCAGATTATACTAACGACCGGATTCCTGCTGCCCGAACCCATTTCCGAATCGTTCGTCTCCTATCGCCGCAGTCAATGTTGATCGACACGTCATGGCCACGAGGGCGTCAAGCCGAGCCAACCCGCGATTGAGCGGCATCAGAACATTCCGTTGTCGATCTCCGCGGCGTCAGGAACAACTTGCAGCACGTCCCAGTGCTCCACAATCTTGCCGTCACTATCGAAGCGGAAGATTTCGATGCCGGCGTAGTCATGGTCCCCGGGCCAGTGCTGGAAGCAGTGCAAAACGACTAGGTCATCTTCGGCGACGGCCCGCTTAAACTCAACCCGTTTACCCGGGTAACTAGCGGCCATTCTTTCGAAGTAGTCGATAAATGCCCGTTTGCCATCGCCGACACCCGGGTTGTGTGAGGTGTAGCTGTCGCGGACGTATCGCTCGACTGCGTCGCCGGGTCGGCCTTCGTTGAACATCAGGTCGTAGAACGCCTTTGCGTCCCGCTTCATTTGGTCTGTACGACTTTCCATTCCAAACTCCTCAAGCATCATGCCACTTGGAGCTCGCAGGCTGCACCTCCGACACGCCGTTCGTGGAACCAAGGCGGCATTAGCTAGTCAGCTTCGGGCCTCTCCTATTCGCGGAAGTGTACCTGGCGCCGCCAATCTGGTTTGCTGCGTAAAGTTGTTTTCACCACCGCTCCCAGTAATGAGAAGCCTCTGAGCGGCCGTCGAATTTGAAAGAGGACAGTCGTCGAAGGCGCTGACGCCCCTAGCCTGAAGAAGAAATAGGAAGCTGAGCGAGAAGCGATTCGGGAGATCGGGGACGGAGTGTGCGCCGGGATAAACTGGCGGGAATGAGCGGATGAGAGAACCGTACAAGACAGGCGAAGCGTTGTCAGGGGCACTGACGGGCTGGGCATTGAGCCGTGAAAGAACCAGTTTCGGGCGCCGACGCCATGCTCCGAGACGGAAGGCAACATCGACGCGGACGTCTATACGAGTCCGCGGAGGGCCCGGCGCGGTCGGTAGACACCGGGCTTGATTCCTGTGGCACGTCCGGAACCTTTCCGCACGAGAACCGGGAGACCGCGTTCGGCGTCTGTCGCGAAACCGACAGACCGGTGCGAGAAGGCTATGGCCGCACGTCCCACGCGTACGCCGGCGAGGAGTCGGACAACGCGTTAGTAGCGATGAAGCAGCCGAACAAAGATGGGCCAACATCGGCGGCAGCCGCGGAGCGAAGCGCGTCGACTGAGGGGAACGCGGGACAGTCGAACACAGGCCGGACGCCGAGCCGGGAAAGCGTGTCCAACCGACTGCATTGTGTGCGTCAAAGAGCAAAAGAGAAAGGAGACGGTCCCCTTCAGTCACTCGAACTCGACACGGCCGCGTATTAACCAATATTTAAGTTAGAAAAGATGACACCAAGTACAATATCGTCTTGTACGCAGTCCAATTCCGTGATAAGCTCACTGTCTTCCGACGAATTTCTTTATCTGGCCGCGGCCCGGCGAGCGTTGGCCACTTCGTCGCAATTGTTAGTGAGGATCTCCCCATGTCATTCCGTCTTCGCCTCAATCTCGCGGTCATCGTTGTTCTGTTCTCTGCCGTTACAGCGCAAGCGCGACTACCAGGCCTACTGAGTTGCACCGCGACGGCAGTGCCGCCGGTTGTTCGGGCCGAGGGTATAGCCGAGCTCGTTGGCGATATTATTCTCGCTTGCCAATCTGGCGGCGGCGGGCCCGGTCCAAACGTCATCATCAACGCCAGTATTTCGTTGAATGTCAACATCACCAACAACAAGGGCTTCGAAGTCTCACAGGAGATTACCGACGCTGCCATGATCGTGAACGAGAACAACTGCACCGACCCTCAGGCGTCCCCGGTCTTTGGTGTCTGTGGCGCTCCTAATCCGGCAGTGCAAGATCCACAACATGGCATTCTCAGGAACGTCAATCGGCTCGAATGGGACACAATCAACTTCCCCGTGCCTGGGGCCTCGATCCCGGGCGGAAATCATCCGTCGACCACAACTCTGCGATTTACGAGCCTTCGCGCGAACGCATCCCAACTGGGCATACCCGATCAACCGAGTTTCCCAGGCCCGCAGGTCCTTGCTTTTGTTTCGCTCACCGGACCCACTAACATCCCAATAAACAACAACGTTCTTACTGTCGCGGTACCCATTCTCGGAATGATTTCGAACGTTACGGAAACCGCATCCGGTCTGCAATGCTTCGACGGAGAATCTCACGCCGCAATTGAGATCGAAGAAGGGTTTGCCACTGCGTTCAAAGGCCAAGGCAGTGCCACGTTTAATCCGGGCAACACTCAGTTCGAGAGTGGTTACTTTGCGCCCGGGTCTCAAAACGGGGCCGGGGCTAGCCAAGGGACACGGCTCCATCTTACGCTCTCGAACGTGCCGGCGGGGCCGCCGTTGAGGTGCTCAACGTCTTAGAGTTGGGCACTCCGGTCCCTGGCGACGGCCTCCGCCTGGAGCTAGTTGTCGGTGTTGACGAGAGCGGCGCCGGCGGTGTTGTCGGCGTCTTGCCGGATGAAGGCAAGAGCGAAGTTACACTCGCCGCCGGGTTCGGGACCGTGGCATACGAAGTGACCGATACCGACTCATTTCGTATCGAGCGAGCTACGATTCCGGTTTGGTATAGCTGGCAATCTGATCTCGGCAGCG
Organism: Bryobacterales bacterium; assembly: GCA_965247305.1. Classification (GTDB taxonomy): domain Bacteria; phylum Acidobacteriota; class Terriglobia; order Bryobacterales; family UBA6623; genus CATQHP01. Next base: position 3,870,834 of record OZ252030.1, read on the forward strand.
ATTCCCCCAGTCTCGGAGCGTCTCAGGTAGCGATATCATTTGCTCCACTCTCAACGGTCTTTCAATCTAGTGACAGCGCTCCGACTCCTCGTTTTCTCGACGCATCAGGGGACCCGAGACGATCTTCGAGATTCGAACTTGCCAGACGACCCTACTATTTCCATTTGTAAGCAACCAAAACGGGCGAGACTCACGCGTTATCATCTCCAACGCCCCCGGAATCGTCGCCGGCAGCGGACCCGACAGCGACTCCTGCACGATCCACTATCATGGAGCACGAATCGGCGGCGGTGCCGCACCTGCCGATCAGGTCTCGTCTGCTATACCCTCTGGTGGCCAGCTCGATTTCGCGCTATCCGCTGGAAATCCTGGGCAGATGATCGACGGCGCATTCGAGTTTGAGGGCTAAATCGTCGCCGAATGTAACTTTGCCGGCGCTTCCGGCCGCGCCATTATTCATGAGGGCTTCGGTGCGACACCGACGAACTTCGTCGAACAAGACGCCGAGGTTATCAGCCGCGACTTCCCATCCGGCGACCGAGTCTACGACGCTCCGGCCCTCTTATGCGGATACGCGTCAAACCAAGACGGCTACGACACCGAGTTCGTCATCGCCAACACCACGCAAGACTGGTTTGGAACCCCGCAAGAAGAAGCCACTTGTGAGGTGAACTACCTCGGCCAGAATGTAATCGCGACCCAAACCAGCACGCCGATCGAGGGCCCGGATCTTCTTAAGTTCTCGCTCTCGGCCGGCAACGACGCACAGAATATCGCGCCCGCGCCCGCCTTTGAAGGCTACGTAACGGTCGAGTGCGGTTTCGGCTTCGCGCGTGGCCTTGCCCGCGTTATAGGCACTGACGGGGTAGCGTTCGCTGTTCCGGCTGAACTCATCGAACCACCCGCCGCGCCGCTAAAATCCGGCCCCATTCGATCCAACCAGGCCGCTGGTACCGCTTTACTACTAAGCCACGTTTCCAGCCGCGACGACTTCGACACGCGCATCGTTGTCTCGAACGCTAGCCACTTTCCGGGCGCTATGACGCCGCAAGACGGCATGTGTCAACTCGACTATCACGGTGACGCTACCAGCCCGGTCTTGCCCACACAGGTCGCTGCGGTCTTTGCCGGCGACCAGGTAGAATTCTTCCTGTCTGAGGGCTCAAGCGGACTGGGCATATCACCGGCCAACAGCTTCCGGGGCCACATAAGCATAAGCTGCGACTTCGACGGCGCGCACACATTGGCACAGATCCAGCAGGAGTCCGGTGCAATCCTACTGGCCGCCCATGCCTACAACGGGGAGAAGCTCGATCTGCCGCGCAGCGAGCTACCGGCGCCGACGGTTTACCCGTTTGTCGAGCACGCGGGCGACACAGACCGCCGCCTGATCCTAGCTAACACCAGCGCCGATGCTTTCGGAACAACTCCGGGCGACGCCACCTCCGGCCTCGAATTCTATGGAAGTGGAACCGTTCCACCGACTGTCAGCGCGCCCCTTGACGCGGCGGAATCGATCAGCTTCGTAATCTCCGAAGGACTCCCGGCTAAGGCCATAGCGCCCGGCCCCAACTTCTCGAGTTTTGTCGTCGCCGACTGCAATCTGCCCTTCAGCCGGACGATGGACTTCCGCCAACCGACGCCGCCCGACGCCATACTGTGCGACGCCGACGGCAACCCAGGCATCGACCGCCGCGATCTCGAAGTGATTCGTAAGTCGAGAGGCGAAACTGCGCTGCCGAACGATCCGAGAGACGTTGACGGCGACTTCGCAATTACCAACGCCGACGTTCAGCAATGCCGGAAGTTGTGTGACAGCAAGGGCTGTCGACCGCCAAGATAGGAGAAACTACAGCCCGGGCGCAACTCCGCCTTCAAATCGCAATGTCCGGAATTGGCCGAATTTGGCAGGGTTTTGCTAAAAATCGCTGGTCGGAGCGACCTGCCATACTTACCATTAGTATTCCGTCAAACTCAACAATGCAGTACGAGGGGACTCCTCTCGTGCTCATCCGATTCGGTCCCCCGGCAGCATCATGAATGCCGTGCTGTGGCCGGATTTGGCAGGGTTTTAGTGAAATTTCGAGCCTCCTTGCAGGGCTTTCCGCACCCTCCAGGTATAGTGTAAGGCCCGTGTATCCGGTTTTCGGTCGACCGAATCGCTAGGTTGCTGATTGCAAAGGCAAAAGAAATTTCAAAATCGCGGGACGGGTCGTTTGGGCGGGTTCGGTCTTGGCCGTTGCGAGACGCAATCGCCCTGTTTTAGGCTCCTCAGCCGGCGCGAGTTATCCGCGGGATCTTGTCGTGCGGCATGGTCACGTTACACACCGTCCCGTTCAGCGGGTGCGCGGCACGTGTTACTTTGACAGCGCAGTGGGACGGACTCGATGAGAATCTGCATCGTTGGGGCCTCTGGGAAGCTCGGGCGATACATGGTGCAACACGCGCTGGATCGCGGCCACGAGGTAATCGGCGTGTGTCGGGAACGCAGCGTTGCGAAGCTCGAGCCGTTCCAGGGGCGCATCACGGTCATCCCGGGAGCCACGAATGACCGCAAGGTTATCAAGAGCGCGGTCGCGGGCTGCGATGGTGTACTGACCGTGCTGGTTCCGTGGGGCGTACAGCAGTATTCCTCAGGAACGGCCCAGGCGGTCTTGGACTACGCACGCCCGGGGGCTCGCCTGGTGTTCTCGTGCGGATGGCATATCAGCCGCGACGGTCAGGATGTCTACACGCGGAGATTCAAATGGCTAGTGAAGGCTTTTGGCCGGCTCGCGCGGCTCATCCGCATCGCGGATCTCGACGACCAAGTTGAGGCCTGCCGACGGGTGTTCGCTAGCGAAACTCGCTGGACCGTCGTGCGCGGGAGCGACCTCGAAGAGGGCGAGAGCCAGGGCATTCCTGTCTGGAGCCGGTATGTGGGCGACCCTATCCTCAAGAGCAATTTGACGCGCCGCGTCGACTTTGCATTGTTCATGGTTGCCGCTCTCGAAAACGAGGAATTGGTGCACGAGGCCCCGGCGATTGTCGGCTGCAACACGCCCTCGGCGCTCGCGTATACGGGCTGCTCGTAACTGCAAAGGGAGTGGGTGCCGGCAATTGCGGAGTCGAGATTGCAGCGTCCGTTCTGACCCCTTCACTCCGGGTGGTGGCGGCTGAAACGAGCTGACCCGCTGAACTCACAGAGGTTACTGTTGTTGTTAAGGGCTCCGTCCCCCTCCCCCCGATCGCGAAAATCGAACGCGCACTCGCAGGTCTGCGTAGCCAGGCGGCGACTCTGGCCTGATACGACCGACGATGAGGATGGATAAAGCGAGACGCAGCGATAGTTTGTGATAGAAATGTTCGGATTTGCCCGGATTTGGCAGGGTTTGGCAGGGTTTCGCAGGGTTTCGCTTAAGTTTCGTGCGTACCTGGACCTAGATTTAGAGTATGGCTCCCTCCCTGCTCGGGGCATATTCATGCGATTTGAGGCCACGGTCTTGTTCCTGGTTCTACCTTACACCTCGTGTTGCCAGTTTTTTGGGGTCGGATCGCAGAAGTCGTTTTGAATCAACGAAAATAAATTTTATTCTCGCGGTACGGGGTTCGTGGACTAACAACGCTCCATCCGTACTGCCTACAGTTGTTGTGCATGGACCCACTCACAGACTGGCCAGGTTAGTGAACATTGAGACCCCTGGAAGCGGTTGATTGATAAGGGTTTGCGAGGTTGCGTGAGTACCCCCGCCCTCTCCGATCCGTCTGCCTAGACACGGTGCTGGAAAAACGCTTGGCCGTTTGAGGAAATTTGGGCGGACTGGGAGCCAGGATCAATCATTCTTGGTGGAAACTCAAGCGAATAAGATTTTCCGACACGAATCGGGCGAATTACCCTTAAGTCTTTTCTGCTCTATTCGTTAGGCTAGTCGCGGACTCGGAAGTCTTCGTGCCAGTTCTCAACAATGCGGATCTTGGGGGGCGCGGCGTCGGCCCCCTCGACGGGCGCGACGGTCAGGAAGCGTTGCCCGTCGGCGGAGACGTCGTAGTCCCGTCCGCCAGGGACCTCAAACAATGGTTGCGGCCGCCCCAGCGCGAACGTCGGATCGCTCGAGACGGAAACGGCCATCAGCGTGCCGCCCTCGATGTAGTACAACTCCCTGCCGTCGCTGCGCCAACGCGGCCGCCTTCCACCGTTTACCGACGCCTGCCACTTGCCGTCGCCGCCCGGGAACGGGCGCACGTAGATCTCAAACCTCCCTGATTCGTTGGAGGCATGCGCCAGAAAGCGACCGTCCGGCGAGAGCTTCGGATCCTGCTCGCTGGCGGGTGAGCCAAGAAACGTGATAGGTTCGCCGGCATCGCCGTCGGACCCTAACTCGATATAACGGATATCGCGTCGCCTATCTGGGTAGACTTCGCGATAGATCAGATAGCGTCCGTCCCGCGACCAGTCGAGATCGTTCAGGCTATTCGCCGACTCAACTAGAACCGCCGGCTCGCCCGTTCCGTCGGCCGCCCGGCGCATGATGCGGTTCTGCGATCCCAAGGAGCGGTAAGCGATCTCCTGCCCCGAGGGCGACCACGCCGGACTGCCTTCGATTTGGTCTTCAAACGTCAACCGCGTCTTGGTGGAGCGGGTCAGGTCGTGGACCCAAATGTCAAAGTTCCCGCTCTCGGAAGCCGACACAGCGACCCGCTGGCCCTCCGGCGAGAGGGCTAGTGTAGTGCGTCAATCAGATTGAACCTTAAGAAGAGCGGCTTTGCCGCGCTTGACCTTCTCAAGGGTGTCGGAAGCGGTAGCAGTCCAGATGAAGGGCTTGGGCTGCTGATTGTGTCGAGCGATGTAGTCTTCGATGGCGGTGGTGAGTTCGCCGACGCTACGAAAGACACCGTGGCGGATGCGCTTATCGGTGAGGTCTCGGAAGAACCTCTCCACCATGTTCAGCCACGACGCTGAGGTGGGCGTGAAATGGACGTGGAAGCGTTTATTGCGCTGCAGCCAGCGTTTCACCGTGGCGTGTTTGTGAGTGGCATAGTTGTCCACGATCAAATGGATCTGCTTGTCCTTGGGGGTCTGGTTTTCAAGCAAGCGCAAGAAGCGCAGCCATTCTTGGTGGCGGTGCTTGGGCATGCAGGTTCCGATCACCGAGCCGTCGAGCGTGTTGAGCGCGGCGAACAAGGTGGTTGTGCCGTTGCGTTTGTAGTCGTGGGTCATGGTCCGGCCGCGTCCCTTTTTCAGGGGCAGGCCGGGCTGGGTGCGGTCGAGGGCTTGAATCTGTGACTTCTCGTCGAGGCAAAGAACGAGGGCATGCTCGGGCGGGTTGAGATAAAGTCCGATGATGTCGTCGAGTTTTTCGGCGAAGCGCGGGTCGTTGCTGAGTTTGAAGGTCTTGACGCGATGCGGCTTGAGGCCGTGGGCGCGCCAAATGCGACCCACGGTGGAGGCGCTGACGCCGACCGCGGCGGCCATCGTGCGGCGGCTCCAATGGGTGGCGTTGGCTGGCGTTTCGCGGGTCGTCTTGTGGATGATCTGTTGCACTGTTGGGGAGCAGATGGCGGGCTTACGGCCGGGCCGCGGGGCGTCCTTTTCGATGCCGGCGACGCCGGATTCAAGAAAACGGCTTCGCCAGCGCGCCACCAACTGACGCGAGACCGACAGCTGCGCGGCAATCCGTTTGTTCTCAAGACCGTCGGCGGCGAGCACGATGATCCTGGCTCGCAACGCCAGACGAACAGCGACCCGACGACCGTTCGCGTAGCGCTCCAACTGCCTACGCTGCTCCTGCGTCAATGGGACTGGCTCTGCTCTTCGCATCCGTGTGCCTTCTACTAGTAAAGGCGACACGAAGATACTATAAGTTACATTATTTATGGCGCACTACACTAGATGACTGATTGTGCGCTGCGGTTGGCCGACGGACTCCATAAACTCACCTGTGCGGCTGCGCCAGACGAGAGTCTGAACGGCGGCGCCTCCGGCGTCGTCTCGATAGGACAGCGTTCCGTCGTGTGAGACCGTAGCGGCGAAACCGGCTGTGCTGATGGGGAATGCGTCGCCAGTCGGCTCGAGGGAGTCAAGAGAGAAAGGCAGGGCCCATAGTCCTCGATCACCATCGTCGGTGGGCGCGTGGATCAGGTAGCCGTCCTGCGAGTAGACCGGCTTTGTGCCGGGACCGAGTTCGCGACGTTCTCCCGTCTCCATGTTCAAGACCGCTACCCAGCGATCAGAGGGTGTGACCGTCGCTGAATAGACAAGTGCAAGGGGGCCGTCGTCGGCCGGCAAGAAATGAGGGTAGAGAGATACGCGTCGAGGGCTGTCGCTGGCATCGAATAGCAACTGCGGCTGGCCGCCGCGGGAAGCGATCTCATACAACTGTAGACCTGAGGAAAACACGATTCGCTCGCCGCCTGGGCTCCAGGTTCCACCCATGAAGTAGTTCTGTGCCGGCAACTCACAGAGCGTGATCGGCCTGCCGCCGTCGATCGAAACTCGCTTCAACTGGTAATCCGGGTCACCAACAGCGAAGCCGATCTCCGAGCTGCCCGGCGACCAAAAGCCGTCGATTGCCCCTTCCGTCCCTGGAAGTTTACTCGTGGACTCGTCGCTGAGTGATCGCAGCCAGAGGCTGCTGTCGCTGCCTGTCTGAGCGGCATACAGGATGTACTTGCCGTCCGGGGAAATGTGTGCTTGACTGAGGCCCTCCGGAGCGAACGAAAAGCGTGTTACTGGCCGCTCTGGCGGAGCCTCGGTGAAGTGGACCGCCGTCACAAGCAGGAAGGCTAGTGTCGCTACGGCAGCCAGAGCTTGCAGCACAAGCAATCTGCGCTTGCCCACTACAATTGCATCGGGCACCACCGCTTCGGTGGGCTTGACGGTCGTTCCAGCCGTCGAGGTTGCAGGAATGGGAGCGCTTGAGGTCAAATTCTCGGTCCGCAGAATCGTCGATCTTCCCGACTTGAGCTTCTCGCTCAGCGTGCGCAGATCGACCGCAATCTCACTGGCATGCTGGTAACGATCCGAAGCATCCTTGGCGAGGCACTTGCCGACGACGAACTCCAACTCCATTGGGACACCGGCCCGAATCCCAGTGAGCGGCTCGGGCTCTTCCTGGACAATCTCGTACAGCAGAGCTTGGTCGTACTGCCCCTTGAACGGGCGCACGCCCGCAACCATTTCATACAGTGCGCAACCGAGCGCCCAAATGTCAGTGCGGTGATCGACTTCGGCTCCCTGCGCTTGCTCGGGAGACATGTAGGCGACCGTTCCAACCGTTGTGTCGAGCTTCGTAAGCTTCGACCCCTCGGTCAGCAGAGCGAGGCCGAAGTCGAGGATCTTCGCTCGCCCGTCCGGCGTGATCAAGAGATTCCCCGGCTTAATGTCGCGATGGACAACTCCAGCCGTGTGTGCCTCTTGTAACCCCTCGGCGATCTGTCGTGCTATATCGAGAACATCCGGGAGCGGTAGCGGGCCTTTCTCGATGCGAGCCTCCAACGACTCGCCCTGGACAAGTTCCATCGCCAGGAAGCTCTTGCCGTCCGCTTCGTCGATTTCGTAGACGGTGCAGATGTTCGGGTGGTTTAGCGCCGCTGAGGCTTTGGCCTCACGTTCGAATCTTTTATGGATCTCTGGATCGGAGACCAGATGCGAGGCGAGGAACTTCAGCGCGACCTGCCAGCTGAGTTTTAGATCCTCCGCCTTCCACACTTCCCCCATTCCACCGGAGCCAATGTGTTCCAGGATCTTGTAGTGACTGATCGTCTGGCCTATCAAGACAGCCCGATTTTACCGTCCAGACGATGCTGACCGGATAACTAGTAGAAACAAACGATGCCACAAACTCCCATTCGAGAGGGTGCCAAAACCCCCGCCAAAGGGCTCTAAGGCTCTGTTTATAGGCCTCTGAGCAACTTCGACCCGTCGACAGTTGGGTCGGAAATTATTTTTTGGTAGCTATGCGTCAAACGGTTGAAATTTCGGCGGTTTGGGACGGAGCCCAAACTGTGGCGGGCGCACGCGCAGCCGCGCCACAGCTTGGTAGCCAATCGGCCACACTAAAGCTCGGGCTTCACCTCATCAGTTGTTCCTCCATTCTCGTTCTCCTTTACGGCATTGACGATAGGGTCCAATAGGTCGGACGTTACTCCGACCGTCTGGAGAAGATGGCCGATGCCGACCGCGTCAGCCTTGTTGATCAAATCGAAGACGAACTTCGGCACCTGGGAGGCGTAGCGCGAAACCGGATCATTTCCGCTCTCGCCGCCGAGATCGATAATGCGAATCTCGTCGACCGACGCCAACGGCGCCGCGGCGGCGGCAAAGATTCTGGCGGCTCCGTCGTCGCCGAGGGCTTTGGCGACAGCATCGCCAATGGCGGTTGCGACCTCGGGGGCGGCGTCGAGGACTTGCAAGAGCTTACCGGTTTGATCCAACTTGGCAAGAGCTAGCGCTAGCTGCTCCTTACCTTCTGCCTCGGCCAGCAGCCTAGCCTTCTGACCCTCGGCCTGCGCCAGCAATGATGCCTTCTCGCCGTCGGCCTCGGCTAGCAAAGCGGCCTTGTGCCCCGCAGCCTCGGCCTCTTTGCGCGCCAGCATCGCGGCGGCTTCGCCCTCACCCTCGAATCGCGCCTTGTCTTTCGAGGCTTCCGCTAGTACTCGCGTTGCCTCAGCTCGACGCGTTGCGGCTTCGCGCTCGGCTTCAGCTTCAATGATGAGTTTCTGCTTTTCGGCGGTTGCCGCGGTGATCAAAGTCGCGTCGAGTTCGGCGCGTCTGCGGTTCTGTTCGCGCTCTTGCAGTCCGATGCGGGCGTTGGTCTCGGCTGTTTCCTTCGACACCTCGGCAAGGCGGACTTGTTTCTCGGCCGTTGCCTTCGCCAAAGGACCGGCCTGCGCGGCTGTCGCTTGCTCGGACTCTACTTCGGCCAACAACTGCGCCTTGCGCACGTTCAAGTCGCGTTCGGATTCCGCGACCTTCTGCTCGTTGACGAACGACGCCTCTTTGCCTCGGCGGATCGCCTCGGACGTTTTCTCCATCGTTTCGCGCTCGGCTTCGGCCTCGCCGATCGACGCGTCGCGCTTCACCTCGGCGGTGCGCTTCTTGCCGAGTGAGTCGAGATAGCCTTCCGGATCGCGAACGTCTTTGATGGGGAAGGTCACGATGGTGAAGCCCATCGCTTTTAGGTCGGGCTCGGCGGCATCTTGCACTTCTTGTCCGAATTTTTGACGGTCGCGATAGATTTCCTCGGGAGTGAGTTTGCCAATGATGGCGCGCAGATGGCCTTGGAGAGTTTCCTGAATCGTCGAATGAATCTCCACCTCGCCCATGCCGCCAAACTGCTCGGCGGCGATCTCGAGCGAGGCGTCGGTGCCGTCGATCTTGACGTTCGCCATCGATTCGACAGAAACCGGCACGCCGTCGCGGCTATAGGAGTTTTCGACAACGACGTGGAGTTGAATTACGTTGAGATCAAGCCACGAGACCTTCTCGAGAACCGGCCAGACGAGCGTTGCACCGCCCTTTACGATGCGGAACCCGCGCTTGCGGACGGCACTGCCGTCGGCATCGCGAACCTTGTACTTACGGCCGTAGATGATGGCAGCTTTTTCGGGCGGAACACGTTTCCAGTTGCGAAGAAAGGCCAGGATGCCAGCCAGCATCGTGAGACCGACGCCGCCCAATACGATCGGGAGCAATAACTCTGAAAATTCCTGCAACATCCTTAAACCCTCCTTTGATCTTTCATTCGGAACTGCCTGTCACTGTCTCGACGACGACGCTGTCGCCTTCGAGAGCGATCACTTTTACGCGCGCGTTGGTTGCGATTGCGGAGCCGCCCGCCGACCGCGCCGGTTTCGTGACGCGAGCGCCCGCCACGGACAGCACGGCCTGGCCCGTACCGCGCTCGGGAATGGCGAGCGTGAGAGTTCCGGTCGAACCCTCGATCGAGGCCGGCGCGATCGTGCTCGATGCCTGCTGCTTGGTCACAAATACAAGCACCGCCATGGTAAGCGCTCCACACACGAGGCCTGCCAGCGCACCGATAGCGGAGCTTGGCAAGGCGCTCATGCCGTAGACTGTGGCGGTCCAACCACTGGCGCCAAAACCGGCAATGCAGACCATCAGCGCCCTAAAAATTCCAGGGTGGCCGCCGTCCACATCGGCGAAGTCGAAGAAGTCAAACAGACTTCCAAGTAGATCTTCGAGGCCGTCGAAGAGTTCGCCAACGACGAATGCCAGCAGTGTGAATAACGCGCCAAACGCGAAGATGGCGAAGAATATATTGGCTTGTGTCAGTTCGAGCATAACGGCGTCACCGCGGCACCAGTCTAACGGTCGCCAGCGTTGATTGCAACGCTTCCTATTTGTAATTAATTACGGATCTCTGGGTGAAATCTTCCCACTTTTCAACGAAACCAGGGCTGACATCCGAAATGGCATCATGGACGACTGCGCGGCCCGTGAACAGTAGATTGGTCGCCGGATTGATGGATGTGAGGCTGATGAGCCCAGCACCAATGTACGGTGGCCGCTATCGCATCCGGAACGAGTCCATTTCATACCCGTATAGACAGATCCTCAACGAACAACTAAGAAAGACTAGAACCTTGGTAGACGCACTTTCATAGGCAGCTCGATCGCCGGCGCGGCGGCGGCTTTTACCCCTACGGCAGCCGACGCACAGGTGCCTGGCTACCGACTTGTCCAATACAAGATGAGCGTAAGCGGTGGCAGGGAAAGGGACTGGGCAACACGGGCTCGTTGTAGCACCGGCCGGCTCGGAAAGCGGGCCGGGAGGTTACCCGATAACCGGAAAGGGCGGCATTCTATTCGCATTCGAACATTGCCCAGCGGGGACCAGCGCCTCGTTTGATCTCTCCAGCTGCGAAGTTGCGGATGGCGACGGAGATCGCAATAAATAGCGGGCGATCAACATCACCCTCAGAAAAGCATGCATCTCCGTCGTAAGCTAGACGTGGAGGCGTTAGACCACCCCACCGAGGAAGTACCGGAATTCCGGGACGGAGCCCGAACTTTGTCGACAAAGTCTCTAATTGCAGCACGATTCGTGAAACCTTGGCTGAAACGCACAGCCTTCTGATGTATGAATCTCTCTGTAATCAGCATTTCCCAAGGTTCGGGCTCCGTCCCGGATCTTCGTCCCGGATCTTCCAGCATTTCCCAAGGTTCGGGCTCCGTCCCGGATCTTCCAAGGTTCGGGCTCCGTCCCGGATCTTGATGTATGAATCTCTCTGTAATCAGCATTTCCCAAGGTTCGGGCTCCGTCCCGGATCTTGCGGATCTTGTCCCGGATCTTCAGTAGTCAAAGCAAGCCTTTTACAGCGAACGGCAACCTGAGACCCCGCCGACGCCGGTCGATAAGACCAATAGCTCTCGGCCCATGACCATCGGATCACTAGCGACAGCTCCCTCCGCCACGCCACAGCTCCGTCCCGAGCGCTCGCAGCAATCGAAAACCGCCGAAGCCTCGCAAGCGAACACGGTGCCCGAAAAATCAACGAAAGAAAACGCCGCCGGCCTCGACCACGCCGAACAACAGCAAGTCCGCGAGCTCCAAAAAACCGACCGAGAAGTCCGCTCTCACGAACAAGCCCATCTAGCGGCCGCCGGAGGCCTCGCTGGAGGGGTTTCGTTCACCTACGTCACCGGTCCCGATGGGCAACGCTACGCGGTAGGAGGCGAGGTCAGCATCGACACATCGCCGGTAGACGGTGACCCCGAAGCAACGATCCAAAAGGCGCGTCAGATCCAAGCCGCCGCCAATGCGCCCGCCGAGCCAAGACCGATCGGTAGCCGCAAAGGCATCACAACTTGAACAAGCAGCCCGCCTCGAACTTATTCAAGAGCAACGCGAGAAGCACGCTTCAGAATTTAAAGAAAAAGACGACGTCGAAAGCGAAGTCTCTCGAAGAGTGCTCGATTCTGTCGCCTAACGCTTAAGCTGCGGAGTCTCGCGAACCTGTCCGCCAAGCGCCGCGTACGCTTCTTTAATTCGGATCACCTCGCCGTCTTCGAAAGTAACAAAAACGATGTCACCCGGTGGCTCGCCATAGATCCAATCTTCGGTCTCGACGCCCGCCTTGAAATCCCGAAATTTGCGCACTGGTCTACCCTGCGAGAGCAGCACCATCTCTTTATCCATGCCCTCAATGACTTCCTCGTTCTCGATGGCTTCACGATACTTTGCGTCGATCTTATCCAGATAAAGTTCTGTGGCCGAGCGCTGTTCAAAGTCCAGTACCGGATTGAGCATCGCTTTGAACTCGTCCGCCGTCGTCGGAAGCTCCCCGTCGTCAAAGATCAGAGCAATCTTGGTCCCGCCCGGCGCGTGGGTCGCCTGGTTCGCGCCCAGCGTGGTGTTCTGACTCGTCGAACCCGATACCTGCACGCGGTGCCACCATCGCCGCCCGCCACTGATTCCGTTGTTCAATTCGATGATCAGCTTCTTGCTCTGAAACTGGATTTTTGTGATCTGCACCAAATCGCCCAAGCGTGCCGCCGGTCCGAATTTGCTCATCGAAAAAGCCCAAGCTTCCCGGTCGTACTGCCCTTGCGCGGAAAGCTCAAGCGGCTTCTTCGAACGCGGAATCAAGACCTTCGCCGTTCCAAATTCCGCGCTGAGTTCGCGAACGAGATGAACTCTCTGCTCGGGCGTCAGCTTTGCAGCGGTGCCCGGAAGGACGGTCAGCGCCGCCAAAAACGTCACCAAGACTCGCGTTACTCGCATCGGTGGCCCCTATCGTGACTTCGGATTATAGCCCGCATTTCTCACCACCTGACGGCGAAAGCACGCGATAGGTGCGCCACTACTTCGTTGTGCTCGATCGCGAGTGCTCGACGGACTGTCAAGTACGCCTCCGCGCGCCGACCGTCGCCCGCCTCGTATTGACGCAGCTCTCACGCACTTTCGCTCGCCACGTGATGAGAAATGAGGGCTGGTTCCCATAGCTGTGCAGTCTTCACCTCGCGACGGGGCAGAACCCACAAGATCGCTCCCATGGCAACAGCGCCAACGGTGCCGATCGCTCCGGCTTCGGGCCCATACTCGCCGCCCGTCAGCCAAGCCGCTCCGCTCGACTCGAGGTTCAACTCAGTCAACCTAATTGTAAGGCCCGAGATGTTTGCGCCGAGCAATGCTTCCGCGCTATTCCACCCGTAATGTATTCCAAAGGACATCCACAGCGACCGGTGCCACAAAATCGCCAGCCCGAAAACACCCCCATAAAGCGCCGTGTTCAGCGTCGCGATCCAAGTCGAATTGGGATTCGAGGCATGAAGCAGTGCGAAGACAATCGACGTCGCCGCAATCGCTCCCATCGGAGTCATCGCTCGCCCAAGCTGTTGAAGAAAGTAGCCGCGAACGAATAGCTCTTCGCCGGCCGCGCCAATCGCTAAGAGGGTAAGCCCCGTCCCGAGGGATCCCCGCCAGTCGAACCGAACGGCCGCCGGATCGACTGGTGTCCACGACGCCCATCCGGCAGTCAACAGTACCCCGACGATCAGCGCGCAGATTCCCGCGCCAAGTGCGAGCCCCAAAAGAAGTGGCCGAGCGAAATCCGAGTCAAGCCCCACGGCCGACCACGGCCTTCGCGGCGGGACCCGCAACAGAATCGCCGTCACCAGCAGCGATCCGACGAACAGCGGAATCACGTTCAGAGCAATCGACGACTCGGTGAATGAACCCGCCAACCAAGCCACGAGCGCGCCTACGATGAACGTTGCAACAAAAAACAGAACGGCAGACAGCACTGCTGAAACCGCCGGTTTCCATCGATTGAATTGATCCAGAGCCACGCCCATCGTCAAGCGTAGCCGATGCGGAATCGTGCGCCCCGAACGTCTCGGCGCACCCGCGGCGCGCCGGACGCTTTGACGCCTACACCTCGACCCAGCGCCCGCCGCCCTTCGCGGACTCCGCAGCCGCATGAACTACAGCTACGCTGTGGGCACCCGCCGCCCAGCTCGGATACGACAGCGCCAGCGGGTCAGGCGCCCTACCGTCGCGACGAGCAGATAAGACCTCGCCGAGGTCCGCGTACACATTCGCAAACGCACCGAGCATTCCTTCGGTGTGACCCACAACGATTCGCGACGCCCGCGATGCCTCTGGGAGTAGCCCATCCGCCCCGCGCTCAAGTGCACGGGTCGGTTCCCCGAGGGGCGTCCAATAAAGTTGATTGGGCTGCTCTTGCGCCCAACGCAGTCCGCCACGCTCACCAAACACTCTGAGCGTCAAACCGTGCATCTGCCCGACCGCGACCGCGCTGGTCCACAGCCGCCCGACTTCTCCACCTGTGAACCGCAGCGAAAGCATCGCATCGTCCTCTAGCTCGCGTCCTGCTACGCAAGAAGCGAAATCGGCAGATACGCTGCAGACTTCGCGGCCAATCACATAACAAGCCATGTGTAGTGCGTGAATCCCGGCATCCGCCAGCACGGAGCTCACGCCCGCCTGCGCTGGGTCATAGCGCCAGCGAATGCGAGGGTTGTCACTATCGGCGGCATCCGCATGAGAGCCATGGGCGAACTCGGCGACCACGACGCGAACGCCGCCCAGCTCTCCGGCGCCAACCATCGCCCGCGCCTGCCGGATCATCGGATAGCCCGAGTACCCATAGTTCACCGCCAGTACGCTGCCACGCTTCTTCGCGAGTGCGACGAGATTTGCGCTGTCGTCGACCGTAGTCGTTAGCGGTTTCTCACACAAGACGTCAAACCCGGCCTCAAGAAAAGCCTTCGAAATCTCGTAGTGAGTCGAGTTCGGAGTCGCGACAGTCACCAAGTCTAAACGCTCAGCGTCCGCGGTTCGAGCGCTTTCGGCCGTGAGCATTTGGCGCCAGTCGCCATAGGCGCGCCCGCTATCGATACCGCAGCGGATGGCGAACTCGAGTCCGCGCTCAGGATCGATATCTAGGGTCCCCGCAACTAGCTTAAACTTGCGATCCAGCGCCGAGGCGATGCGATGCGCATCCCCGATTTGACTTCCTTCGCCACCGCCAATAAGACCCCAATTGAGTTGTTGTTCCATGCTGCCGATTCATCGAACGCCCGTAATTGGCGCGACTTGACAGACTAGCAAATTCACCGAGCCCGTTTGCCTCGATTCATAGTTGTCCGAGTATCATGGGGAAAGGACGGCACCGGCGATTGACGTTCGATCATCGTCGGCGTGGGACGAAACAGTGTCGCGTCAGATAGCCCGCTTACTGCTCTCGACTGCGAACTTCCTAACGCTGCTGCGTCTTCTTGCAACGCCCGTGGTCGTTGTAATGGTGTGGCGCTCCGCCGAGTCCCCCGAGGTTCGGCCCGCGGTCATCGCTCTCCTTATCTTTCTGCAGGTGACCGATATCCTCGACGGGTTCTTGGCCCGCGCCGGCCAGCGACATCTTGAAGGTGGCAATCGCTTCGGTGAAATTGTCGACCCGCTAGCGGACAAACTCTATATCGGGGCCGCGTACCTGACGCTCGCGCTCACCGGCCAATTTTACCTCTGGTTTGCCTGCCTGGTCATCGTACGAGACGTCTCGATCGTGCTGGGGTGGAGCTATATTTTCTATCGCGTCGGGGTCGCAATCCAACCCAACATTGCAGGCAAAGTCGCCGACAGCTTCCAGGCGATATTCCTCATCGCGATATTTCTGAACCTGTCGCCGCAACTTGTGCTTTTCGGAACAATAGCGACCGCGGGAATAGTCGTTTTCTCGGGACTTTCCTATGCGATGACGGCCTACCAATCCGTCGGAACGGCCGCGAATTCGAAACCGTAAGGTAACGGCTCGTGGCAAAAGTCAGGCGGCCCGCGGGACTCTGACCACGGGCTGTTAGACTAAGCGGCATCAGATCAATCGGATGGTCGATCTGCACTCACATACAGACCGCTCCGACGGGACACTCAGCCCGGAGGATCTCATTGACCTCGCGGTCAAACGCGGACTACGCGCGCTGGTGATTACCGATCACGATTGCCTGACCGGCTACGACGTCGCTGCGCCATACGCCTCATCGCAGCCCATTGACCTGGTCTGCGGAGTTGAACTCAGCGCAAAATATAGCGGCGAAACAATCCATGTGCTCGGCTATTTCCTCAACACGCCGCCGACCTCGGAATTCCGCGACCACCTGTCATGCCTAAAGAAATCCAGGCGGCAGCGAAACGAACGACTCGCGGAAAAGCTCGCCTCGCTTGGCCTCGAAATTACGTTAGCTGAAGCGGAATCACTCGGAGCCGGTCAGACAGGCCGCCCGCATTTCGCCCAGGTACTGGTTGAAAAGGGTTATGCCACTGATCTGCGTGAAGCCTTCACTCTCTATCTTGATGAGGCTGCCGAAGGCTTCGTGCCGAGGCAAGAGGCCACGATCGAAAACGTTTTGCTGTGGATCAATTGTGCCGGAGGAATCTCATCATGGGCCCACCCCGGACGGTTCATCGAGCGCCACGGCCGCAAGGCGTTACCGTACCTGTCCGAGCTAAAAGCGAAGGGCCTCGACGCGGTCAAAGTTTTCCACCGCGACCACTCGCAGTCGCAGAGCGACCGTTTGAGAACAGCGGCTTCAGACCTCAGCCTCGCGATAACCGGCGGCAGCGACTATCACGGCCGCTCATTCGACGAACCGTCGCTAGGCTCGCAACGGCTACCGGACTCCCTGCTTAACGAGCTGCGGAAGCTGAACCAGCGCTAGAAATGCTCTAGAGCATTTTCATTAACGGCGTAGACCGCTCGTGAATGAAAAGCGGTGAGGCCGGCAACTTCTTGAGACTAGATTCCGCTGTCCTTTACAGTCGCGCCTCCGATTTTCACGAGCTTGGTGCTGGGGCAAGCACTCTGTCCCATTCCTGAATATGCTCTAGCGTAAACGCGAGCGCCGATCGACCTGTTCGATGTTAAGCCGCTGCATCTCGGCGCCGGCCGAGGCGAAAATCGATTCCGGAGCAAACTTGCCCGCGAGCTTGCGCGCCACGGCAACCAAGATGCCGCCTAAGACCATCAGACACGCCAAGATTCCGCAGAGTAAAAACGAATCGAGCACAATATTTCTGAGGCTGTCGTAGCGGCCGGCCGGTTGATGATTCAACGTCACATCGGCCCTGTAGCGGATCGACGCCAGCAGCCGCTGGGCCTCGTCTGGAGAAGTCGGCTCGATCACAGCCGAGATTAGCGGGCCGTCGCGCTTAGCAACGATGTTCTCGACGCCGTAGAATGCGTCAATCTGCCCGCGAGCTATCTGTGCGGACGGATAGCTGAATATCATCATCCGCATTTCGCCTTCGGGCGTCTGGTATGAACCGAAATGGCCCTCGGTGCCAAAGTGAAAACCGACGACAGACGGCGGTAACATCGGCGCCACTCTTTCCAACGAATTCGGGCCAAGAACGTAGCGCGATGAGTCCGCCACGAGCGAGTCCTCGGGCACGTAGTTCAATAGCGGCGGATCGCTAGTCAATTGCGGGCGAGGTAGATAGGCCAGGCCGATCTCGATGTCGTCGTCCTCGGGAAGACTGCCGGTTAGTTCGAGCAAATAGTTGCCGAAATGAATCAGCGTGTAGTTCTGCTTCTCGACGGCCCGTTCGCCGCGGAGCACTTCCGTCGCGCCGGAGGGCTTGAGCCATTGATACGCCGCAAACGCACCAGTGTCGTCGTAGAACTGCCAGGCCCGTACCTCGACCGAAAGTCCGCCGGCGGTACGATACTCCGCCCGCTCGCCTTCTTCGAAGCCAAACTCTTCGTAGAGCGCCGCATCGTCGGGCGTGTAGGCCGAAGCCTCGCCCCGTTCAAAAGCCCCCATCGCATCATGAAGAAGCGCGGCCGGCGAGAGTGCGACCACCGACAAGAACGCCAGTATCAATTTCATGGGTGTCACTATTCTGACTCCGGAAGTGCTCAAAAAGTTCCCCACTCCGGCTCGCTTAGGCCGTCTTGCCGTGGCACTTCTTATACTTTTTTCCGCTGCCGCAGGGGCACTCTTCGTTCCGGCCGATCTTTTTGCCACGAACGATCTGCTTCACCTCAACGGAGGCATCTCCAGCGCCCGCTAGCTTGACCTGCGCCAATTCCTTTTCCTTGCGCCGTCGAACGTCGCGCGTGAATGCCTCAATTGAACCGCCGCCGCCCGGTACTTTGTCTTCTTCTCGAGCACTCGCTCCGTTGGTTGAGTTGGAATCACTGCCCGGCCGCGTTCCGATCTGAGGCGCCGCAGCCGCGTCACTTCTGGCGGCCGGCTGCAGATGAAATAGAATCTTGAGCGTCTCATCCTCGAAATTCGCCATCATGGTCTGGAAGATGTCGAACGATTCCTTCTTGTATTCGATCAGCGGATCTTTTTGACCGTAGCCCCGTAGACCGATGCCTTCTTTCAGATGGTCCATCGACAACAGATGGTCTTTCCACTGTTGGTCGAGCAACTGCAACATAATCATGCGCTCGGAATAACGCATGCGCTCGTCGCCGAGAGCCTTCGCCTTTGTCTCGTACTTGAGGCACAGGAATTCAGTGATCTCGTCGGCAATTTCTTGCGGATCAAGCCCCTGCAAATCGAGGTCGTCGATCTTTGCCCCGAACTGGGTTGCGATGCTCGTTGCGAGACCCGCGATGTCGTAGGTATCGGGATGGGCCTTTTCAGGGCAACATTCGTCGACGAAACGCCCCACCGCGTCCCCGGCTAGACCCAAGATGTACTCGCGCTGATCTTTCCCTTGCAGTAGTCTGCGGCGCGTGCCGTAGACGGCCTCGCGCTGCTTGTTCATCACGTCGTCGTATTCGAGAAGGTGTTTGCGAGCTGCAAAGTTTTGCGCCTCGACCGCCTTCTGCGCCGCCTCGATGCGTTTCGTGATCAAGCGCGACTCAATCGGAACGTCCTCTTCCATGCCCAGCCTAAGCATCAAGTTTTGGATTTTCTCGCCACCGAAGATTCGCAGCAGGTCATCTTGCAACGACAGGTAGAAGCGCGAAGCACCGGGGTCGCCCTGGCGTCCGGAGCGGCCACGGAGCTGGTTGTCGATTCGCCGTGACTCGTGACGCTCCGTGGCTAAGACGTGTAACCCGCCGGCGGCAACGACATCATCGTGTTCTCGGTCGGTCTCGACCTTGAATCTCTCGACCGACTTTCCCCACTCCCGCCGGTTGTCCGGATTATCGGGATCGATGCCCTTCTTTAGCAGCGCCTCACGCGCCAGAGCCTCGGGATTGCCGCCAAGCAAGATGTCGGTGCCGCGGCCGGCCATGTTGGTCGATACAGTAATCGCCCCTTTGCGGCCCGCCTGGGCGATGATTTTCGCCTCGCGCTCGTGGTGCTTGGCGTTCAAGATTTCGTGCTTGACGCCCATTTTCTTCAGATGCTTCGAAAGAAGCTCTGACTTGCTGATCGAAATCGTGCCCACCAAAACCGGCTGCCCGTTGTCTTGGCACTCCTTGATTTCTACGGCAGCGTTGCGCCACTTCTCGTCTTCCGTGCGGTAGACAACATCTTGGTGTTCCAAGCGAACAAGCGGCCGGTTCGTCGGGATCACAACAACGTCAAGCTCATAAATTTTGCTGAACTCGGCGGCTTCAGTGTCCGCCGTACCCGTCATGCCGGCAAGCTTGTCGTACATCCTGAAGTAGTTTTGAAAGGTGATCGTCGCGAGTGTTTGGTTTTCGCGCTCGATCTTGACTTTCTCTTTGGCTTCGACCGCCTGGTGCAACCCGTCGGACCAGCGGCGCCCCGGCATCAGACGTCCTGTGAATTCGTCAACGATAATCACCTGGCCATCTTTGACCACGTAGTCTTTGTCGCGCTCAAAAACAACGAACGCCTTGAGAGCTTGTTCCACGGCGTGTTTGATGTCGTAGTTGGCGAGCTCGTTAATGTTGTCGATCTTGAGAAACTCCTCGACCTTCGCCTCACCCCGCTCCGTTAGCCATGCTGAGCGATGCTTTTCCTCAAGAATGAAGTCACCCGTATAGGTACGGTCACCGGGCTCGTCGCCTTCGATGGTCTCGCCTCGTTCAAGCTTGGGGATAACCCGGTTGACCTGGTAGTATTTGTCGGTTGAGACCTCTGAAGGACCGGAAATAATCAGCGGCGTTCGCGCTTCGTCAACCAGAATGGAATCAACCTCGTCGACGATCGCGAAATAGTGCGGACGCTGCACCATGTCGGCCGCGTCAAACTTCATGTTGTCGCGAAGATAGTCGAATCCGAACTCGTTGTTCGTGCCGTAGGTAATGTCGGCACCGTATCCGTCGCGGCGTTCTTGATCGCTCAGGTCGTGGACAATGATGCCAACGGATAGCCCGAGCCAGTCGTAGAGCCGGCCCATCCACTCGGCATCGCGCCGCGCGAGGTAGTCGTTGACGGTGACAACGTGCACTCCCTTGCCCGCTAGACCATTCAAATACACGGCAAGCGTCGCAGTAAGAGTCTTGCCCTCACCGGTCTTCATTTCGGCGATCTTTCCCTGGTGCAACACCATTCCGCCGATCATCTGGACGTCGTAGTGACGCATGCCCATAACCCGCCAAGCTGCCTCGCGGCAAACGGCAAACGCCTCTGGCAGCAGGTCGTCGAGCGTTTCTCCTTTGGCAAGGCGCTCTTTGAACTCCGAGGTCTTCGCCTTCAGATCGCCGTCACGTAGTGGCTCAATCGCTGGTCGGAAATCGTTAATTTCCTGGACACGGGGCAACAATCGCTTGATCTCGCGATCGTGCTTGGTGCCAAAAATCTTGGCTAAAGCGGTATCGAGCATGAACGGGTGGAGGCGGATTCCGCCAATTGTTATTGTAGCGAGTCGCTTTAGCGGCAACGGGCTCGAACGTGGCTCAACTAGGCATTACCACCCCCAAGGTGGCGGCCCGATGCGAAGCGACGCGATTTCACCTTGCAGACGTGGTAGCCGGGCAAACATTGCCGCGGTGCGAAAGACTTTCGTTTGCCGCGACGGTTGGCTGTGGCCTACGGCTCAACGTGATATCTCGCGTAGGTCACACCTCCGGCCGCGCCTGATCGATCGTGCGAGAAACTCGCTATGTCACCAGGTAGTTACTGAGGCGATGGGTAGTGCCGCAGTCGCAACCTTGGGGGCTGTGAGAAAACCTCCCCTAGGCGTAGCAAGCTACGCCCTGGAGTTTGGCTGTTCAAAGAGGGTTGAAGTTTGGGGTAGGGTGCGGAAATAGGGGATTGGCGTTAGCCGGAAGCGTAGATTGCTGCAGGCGGAGCGCCTCTTGGGAGTTTCTGCAGCTTCGTGTTGGATTGCGAAGTGTTCCGCAAGCCGCAGAAATGTTGCCGCTGCACGCCGTCCGCCCAAAGCTCGGCCCGCAGGTGGCTGATCAGCCGTTGCGTGGTGAGCCGTTGCGGCTGCGAGCGGCGTCGCCAGTGCGGTCGCGGCAAGGCGTCGTCCACGCCCTGTTGGCGGCTCCAACTCGCGCCCGCCAACAGCAGTAGCGCATACACCGCCGTCATAAATTGAGGGACCCGCTCGACCGCGTCCGGCTGCCGCACCTGCGCCTGTCCGACTCCCAACAGCGTCTTCTGCTCACGGAAGTTGACCTCGATCTCCCAGCGCCAAACGTACTGCCGCACGATCTGCTCCAGCCCCAAACTCGGATCGCTGACAATCAAATACGCCGGCTTGCGATACAGCACCTTCGAGCCCGCCCGCGGCCGATAACCCAACGGTGCGATCACCACCAAACGCAAGTCCCGCTTGCCTCCCGCCGGCCGCCAACGCAGCGGCGCGAGCGTCTTCACTTTGAACTGGTGCAGGCTGCCGGCGGCAAAAACCTCGACCGTTTGCCACGGCACGTTGTCGTCCTGGCGGAGTTGCTCGGGCGTCGGCGCGCGTTCGCCGTAACAACGCCTGCGGCCTTTGCCGGGCTGCTCGAGGGGCAGATGATACAGCTTGGCGTCGGAACGAATGCGGCCGATCAACGTCACCTCGGCGGGCAACGATCCGAACACCGTGCGGTTGGTGTAAGCGCCATCAACGACGAGGTGCAAGGCTCTGTCAGCGCCTCCGGGATCGGCGTTCATGGCCTCGCGCAAGCGCGCGATGTGCCTGGCGGCGAGGGCCGTTAAGCTGCACTTGCGAGCCTCGCGCCGGTACTGTTTCCAAACCTCGTCCGTGGCCTTCTTCGACGGTCGGCGCGGAGTCGGCGCGTGTTCCAAGCCGATCGGAATGAGTCGCGCCGGCTGCTGCCGCTCGCTGGGAGGCAGTGCTGCCGAGAACTGCAAGAAGCGCTGCGCGAGAATCAAGTTGGCCTGAAACTTGGGTCCAAGCGGATCGCGCCGCCAACTCACGCCGGGCGTTTTGAGACTCGACTTGGCGAGCAGTGTATCGTCGATGGCGACGACCAAGGGAGCCTCGGGCGGCAAGCGAGCGAGCACCTCGCGGCGCGAGGCATCGAGCAGGCGTTGCGGCTCGACGCGTTGTTGCGAGAACAGGCGGTAGCCGGCGCTCCAGTCCTGAAAGCTCTCGCCGGAGGCATGTAGCAGGCCGGTGATGGTGGAGCGGCCGAGGCAGACGGCGGCACCGAGAGCGAGGCGGGTGAGGTGGTCGTTCACGCTTTGTCGGGCGTGGGGGTTGAGGCCTTTGGCGAAGAGTCGGGAGAAGGTGTCGACGACTCGATCGGGAGTTTTTTTTCAACTCGATGGGCGGAGGTTGCAAACGATTGAGCACGAGTTGGGAGCGGTCGAGCAGGATCCATTCGAGCTGTTCGCCGGGCTGGAAGTCGAGCATCTGAGCGCTGGCGGAGGGGAAGTTGACATAGAACTGTTGGGAAGCCTTGCGCTTGATCAACTGCAGTTTGGTGGGGAAGGACATGAGGTCTCCTTGGAAATGAATCTAGTTACACAACAAGCTAAACAACTAGATACAAGAATACCTCAAAATGTTTTGAGACACAAGCATTCTCAGATCCCTCACAACTCAAGAACGTGCTTACCGCGCGTCCCATCTAGTGAAAGACCAAACTCCAGCGGGCGTAGCAAGCTACGCCCCTAAAAATAACTTGCTTGTTATCAGCGCTGTAGGGGTGCGACATGTCGCACCCTCGGACGGCCGCAAAGCTAACCGAGGTTTTTTCACAGCCCCTTGCGGTTGCGGCACCGTTGTTTCGGCTCGCTATTTCCTCCGCATTTGGGAGAAATTTGAAGTTTCAGGCTAGCCCGGCCACCGCCCGCCTTGGTTGGGCGGATCATCCAAGGGAGAAACTTGAGATACAAGCGAGGCGACGCGGCTCGGTATCGCGAACGGTTTCGTCCAACAAGTAGCTTGGCGAGCAGCTTGAAAAATCAAGTTTCGGATCAGTTGAGCTGGCTCAACGTTGACACTGTTACGCTTGTCACGCAGAATCAAATCGACAGAACATGCTGGAGGAGCTGCCGATGATACAGTACGGAAAATCCACTTGTTGGCGATTCCATCGACTCACCCTAGTTCTGCTGCCACTATCCGTTGCTTTCGCGCTACAAGCCCAAGACACAAAAATTACGCCGGAAGAGTTTATTGCGCGCCATCTTGAATCCATCGGCCCCGCTGATGCGCGTCAAAGGCTCAAGACCAGAGCATACGCCGGCGAGGGGATCTGGCGGGTGATCTTGGGAGGCGTGGGCCAAGTCTCGGGACAGGTGTTTTTCGCCTCATCGCATGACACTACTGACGTTAGTTTCGATAGCGGTTCCAACCAGTCCTTTTACGGTGAGCGATTTAGCTTCGACGGCAGGAAAGCCCTCGTGAAGCGAGCCTTTCCACGCGAACACTCCGTGCTCGGCCGGTTCATCCAAACCAATACTCACATCCTCTCCGAAGGCCTCCTCGGTGGCACCGCGGGCCTCAGTTGGCCGTTGCAGGATTTAGCCGCAAGGAGAGCGAAGGTCAAGTACCGCGGGTTGACCGATGTCGACGGCCGGCCGCTGTACCGTCTCGACTATCAGCCGAGGAAACGCAAAGGCGACCTCAAGATCGAGCTGTATTTCGAACCTGAAACCTATCGTCACGTGCGGACCGAATACCTCGACAGCGTTCCGGCGGGAATCGGGGCAGAGCCGGACCCCTTTCGGTCGTCAGTGCCTAATGCGCCGCGCGATCCGCAGATCGCTCGAATGCAGCACAGCATCATTCGATTGACCGAGACATTCGACGACTTTCAACCGGCGGAAGGAATCATGTTGCCGGTGTTGTGGAAGCTGCGCCTGGACATCTTCAAGGAAGGTCGGATTGGCAATTTGCCGAACGTTTCGGAGATGGAGTTGAATTTTCAGCAAGTCCATCACAACGGGCCCATCGATCGCGAGTCATTCGAGAGTCAATAGCGCACGGCAAGAAACTTGCGAGACGGAGCGGTATTGCAGTGGGACAAAGATGCAGGCTCGGCGCACTCCGTTACCGCGCGGCTCAACCCTAGCCCGCGCGACGGTTACTCCACCGCGTTCGCGACTTTCGTGCTGAAACAGGTGGACGATCCGCTAGCCCGCATTTCTCACCACCTGACGGCGAAAGCACGCGAGAGGTGCGCCACTACTTCGTTGCGCTCGATCGCGAGTGCTCGACGGACTGTCAAGTACGCCTCCGCGCGCCGACCGTCGCCCGCCTCGTATTGACGCACCTCTCACCCACTTTCGCTCGCCACGTGGTGAGAAATGCGGGCTAGCCGCCGCGTCAGTCGAGCGCGGCGTTCGATGGCTCCGGCGGAACCAGTAGGCTGACCGCCGTTGGGACGCGGTTTCGGCGAACAAAGATCGCAGCGGCCAGGAGGCATTCAGGCGGCTTTTGATGTCGGACGCGGCGACGGGATTTGCCCTATTGGCGCTGACATCGAGTGAGCCTTGACCGCTCGCGGGGCATTGCTGGTGTAGAGGCGCCTCCGCTCGATCGCGGTTCGCTCGTGTCAGCAGGCGAGATCGACTTTTGATGACAATCGCTCAATCGTCACGGGGGGAACCGGGGGTCATCGAGCGATCCGAATTCCTAGCTAGACGCACGCTGACGCTATTTATAGTTTCTTTCATGCGAGCGGTCGTGTTCGCGAAGCCACTGATCCACGCTAACCAGCAACACCGGCGCGGCACTGCAAAAAGATGATTATTGTCGACAATTTATTTGCTCTGGCGGTAAACTCCTGTAAGCTAATGGTCTAGTGAGGTACTGGGTCCAAAGTAGGGCGCAAGGCGGATGAAAGGCATGTTGACTAATTACTTCGAGACCGAGGAACTTAGAAAGTCTCTTGTACAAAGCGACAATCGGTGCCTCGTCGCGATGGAGCAAATTGCCTCCGTTGTCGGGCCGGATTTCTTTACTTCGGCAGCCCGTTTGCTTTACGTGCTGCTCGATGTCCGATTCGTGTTCGTTGCCGAGTGCACCAACGCAGAAACTCAGATGGCTCGCACTCTCGCCTTCTGGGGTGAGAGCGGCCTTGGGGATAACCTTGATTTCTGTGCACAAGGCGGACCTTGCGAACAGGTACTGGCCGGTGGGGTACTTCACGTCGCCGAGAATGTCTGCCAAGAGTTCCCCAATAACGAAGCGCTGCAAAGTCTCTCGCCGCAAAGCTACTTTGGGTGCCCTCTGACCGACTCGAGCGGTAAGGTCATCGGGCACATAGCCGCCATGGACGTTCGACCGATGAACCCCTCGGCCGAGGATTTGGCGATCTTGAAAATCCTTGCGTCCCGCGCCGCGGCGGAGCTCGAACGAAGACGCATCGAAGAAGCTCGAACGGCTGATTTAATGCGCAGCACTGAAGAGCGCTTCCGCCTCGCGCAGGAGGCCGCCGAGATCGGCACCTGGGATATGGACGTGGTCACGGGCCAGGGTACCTGGTCGGACAACTACTGGGGCATCTACGGAATGTCCGTGGACTCATGCGAACCCGGGTATGAGGCCTGGATTGGGCTGGTGCACCCGGATGATAGGAAAAGAGTGGGCGCGCAGATCAAGGCGGCGCTCGAAGGCGAAGCACCATACCGTAGCGAGTTCCGCATCGTATGGCCCGACAGTACGGTTCGCTGGATGGTCGGAAAAGGAAGCGTTTTTAGGGATGACAACGGAAATCCAACTCGGATGATCGGCGTTGACTACGACGTGACCGAGCGTAAAGAATCCGAGCAAGCGCTGCACCGAATACACGCTGAACTCGAGTATCGAGTAGAGGCTCGGACTCAGGAGCTTAGCGAAGCCAACTCCCAGCTCGAGCGCGAAATTGTGGAGCGTGAACGCGCGGAGGCCGAGCGGCTGCGGCTGGAGCGGCAAATGGTCCAGGCTCAGAAGCTGGAGAGTCTCGGAGTCCTGACTGGTGGCGTCGCCCATGACTTCAACAACCTGTTGGTGACGATCATGGCGAACTCGGAGCTTGCACTTAGCTACCTGGATGAGAAGTCTACTGCCAGCGACTACGTCAGGCGGTCAGTTGAGGCTGCCGAACGCGCAGCCGAACTGACGCAGCAGTTGCTGAGCTATTCCGGCAAAACACATTTTACGCCGACAGTTTTGGATCTCTCTAGTCTAGTCACCGATATGGCTGACTTGTTGGATGTTTCAACCGGCGGCAAAGTGGAATTAATGTTGGACGTCTCTGACGCTCCCGTCAATGTGCGCGCCGACGCGACTCAGGTGCGACAGATCGTGATGAACCTGATCACCAACGCCGTGGAAGCCATGCCTGACGGCGGAGTCGTGCGGATTGGAACTGCAACGCTTGATTTGCCGCCTGTCTCAATCGGTCGGCTGTATCGCAGTGCACCGATAGATTCAGTACCGTACGCAGTCCTCGAAGTTCACGACGTTGGCCCCGGGCTTGACAGGGATACGTGCTCCAAAATTTTCGATCCGTTTTTTACGTCGAAGTTTCTGGGACGGGGACTCGGCCTGGCAGTCGTACTCGGCATCGTTCGATCACACCAAGGGGTGATTGCAGTCGACAGCGATCTGGGTTCGGGTACGACGTTTACGATTCTGCTGCCCGCGGTAAGCGGTGAGTCGATCGAAGACCATCAACCGAAGGTCGATTCCGCTTGGAATGTGACTGGCAAGGTCCTGGTGGTGGATGATGAGCGCGGAGTGTGCGCGGCGGCGGCGATGCTGCAACATCTTGGTTTCGAAACCATCGAGGCGTTCGGGGGCCGGGAGGCGATCGACGTCTTCGAAAAAAATCATGACGAGATTCGATTTGTGCTCTTGGATCACGCCATGCCTGAGATGAATGGCACACAGACGATGAGGCGGTTGCGGGAAATCAGCCCCGAAGTCACGATCATTATTAGCAGCGGCTACAGCGAGACAGAGATCGCAATGTCGGCCGACGAGACTAAACCCGCGGCGTTTCTCCAGAAGCCCTACAGACTTGACGGTCTCAGAGAAACGTTGCGTACGACGCTCGAAGCTACCTCTGATTGATCTCGGCGCACGGTACATTCGTACG
The DNA here is from genome assembly GCA_965247305.1 of Bryobacterales bacterium. Lineage (GTDB taxonomy): Bacteria > Acidobacteriota > Terriglobia > Bryobacterales > UBA6623 > CATQHP01. The sequence continues at coordinate 3,898,221 of OZ252030.1, forward strand.
CCACGTTGGTGGTGAGGTCGCGTGTTTTGTGGCCCACTTAGCTCGCAACCAGAGCATATTCAGGAATGGCATAGACCGCTTGCCCCAGCACCAAGCCCGTGAAAATCGGAGGCGCGACTGTAAAGGAGTGCGGTGGCGAAGCAGCTTTCTGGAATACGCTGAGTTGGGTCCTGCTGATTATTCCTCAACAGGACGCGACTCAACTTTCCCAGTTCACCCTTCGCCACCGCACTCCTTTACAGTCGCGCCTCCGATTTCGGACAGCGGAATCTAGTAGCAAGAAATTGCCGGCTTCACCGCTATTCATTCAAGGGCGGTCTACGCCGTTACTGAAACTGCTCTAGTTGGAATTTCGCTCGATAAAATCCAATACTACTTCGGTACTTTCGTCGCCGGGCGTTCCAAGGTACGTATTTAGCGGACCGTGGCCGCGTCCCTTGGCCTCGAACCAATCCGCTTCGATTCCCGCCGCTCGAAGCTTTTTGGCGAACGGGATTGGTTGTGTCGGTGCCTGTGCGCGCCCGTCGGAGATCAGCAGTAGAAACGGCGGAATGCCCTTGCCGCGTGACACGTGCTCCCAGGGTGACGTCGAAGCCCACGCGTTTGGGTCGGTCCCGAAGGCCTTTTCATAGATCGCCGTAGACTGCTTCATCTGTAAAGTGATGTTGTACATCGCGGTATCAAGCGGAATCACGCCGGAAAGGTCGTTGAGCGACAAGCCGACGTTCTCTAAGAACATTCCATTCGTGCCAACGGCGGCTACCAGGTGCGCGCCGGCCGAGTGTCCCATGAGAAAAATCTTGTCGGGGTCGCCGCCGTATTTGTCGGCGTTGTTCTTGATCCAGGCTGTAGCGGTCGCCACATCTTGCGCCATTTCAGAAAGCGACGCACTTGGTCTGAATCGATAGTTCATTGAGGCGAACAAATAGCCCGCGGGCACAAACCGACCGGGCTTGAACATTGCGGCGCGCTTATCGCCTCGCACCCAGCTGCCGCCGTGAGCGAACAGGATGACGGGCGCATTCTCGAGATCGTCGCCGGTGAAAACATCTAAACGGAGCCGATCGGGATCGACGCCGGGCTTCTCGTCGTAGCGCAGATTCGAGATCCGCACGACACCTCGCTGGCGCCGAACATCCTCTGCTATTCGACGCATCGAACTTGTGGTTGCCGCGTCGTCGACGCCTATGCGTTCAGGAACGGACGGCCAATATGGCAATGACTTGAAACCCGCGGATGTCGCCCAATCGTTACGGTTCTTTCTGAAATTCGTCAACCGCTCGGTCGGCTCCTCCGGCTGCTTGAGGTAGCGCGCCAAAAAGCGAAAGCGGTTCAACGAGCGCTCGATGACGCTGGGGCCGACGTGATCGCCCCAGCGAACGAGCCGAAACTCGTGCCGGATTCGTAGCGACCAGAGCGTGCGATGCAGAAAATCGTTACCCGCGTGAAAGCCGAAGGCATCATCGTCACCGCATTCGAAATATATCGCAAGGTCCTGTAATAGACTCGGGTCGGCGACCGCAATGGAAGCCGGGTTGATCGACTGCCAATGATTCGCGTCAAACGGGTCGCCAAACAAATTGGCGATGCTCTTGGCGTTACGAATCTTGTTTCCGGCGGGTACCTCATCCCAGGTGAGCCCCGGCCAGACTCCGGGCTCCATTGAGGCGACCGCGCCGAACCCGTCGGGGTTCTTGAACGCCAGGTATAAGCCGCCAAGCCCTCCCATCGAGATGCCTGTGAGCATGGTCTTGTTGCGGTCGCTGCTAACGTTGAACCGCTTTCGTAGATGCGGAATGAATTCCTCAACCATGAACGTTTCCACCTTGATGGAACCGTCGTAATTGTCGATATAGATGGACCCGGTTGGGACCGAAGGAGTCACGACCACCAGTTTGGGCAGCGTGCCGTCGTTCCACAACGCATCAATTTGTGGCTGCCATCGCGGAATCTCCTCGCGGTTTCCGCCGCCGCCGTGCAGCATGAGCAACAGCGGCAGCGGCTCACCTTGATTGCTATACCCGTCCGGTAACAATACGGCGTATTCGACCGAGCCACCTGGAATTAGAGTCGTTTCAAGACTGTCGCGAACGACTTCGGACGCGGCGGCGACCGCGCAGAATAGCAGGATAGATAGGAGCGTTGAGACGGATGTTCGAATGCTCATCGCCCCATATCATACGATACGACCGGTAGAAATCAGCCGCGAACGGGCTAGTACGTTCGCTGGATCGGGTGCTTGCTATTCTTGAGTCAAAGCTGCGCAATCGGGCCCGTAGCTCAGCTGGATAGAGCAACCGCCTCCTAAGCGGTAGGTCGCGCGTTCGAATCGCGCCGGGCCCGCCATTGCATCCCATTGCGCGGTCGCAAATCAGGGTAGGGAAGAGCCCGACGGAAGGTTCTTCGGCGTCACCTCGTTCGCCCAGGCTTCGTGCGCCGCGGTCAGACGCTTCACCATTTCGGGTTGCTTTTTGGCGTGGTTCGTTCGTTCCGGCAATGCGTCCGTCAAGTTTGACAAATAGATCTTGGTGTCATCACCGCCCGCTAGATTCCTGGCACCGTCAAACATGAGTTTCCAGTCGCCGTCGCGGACCATCCAGCGCGTTTGCCACTGCCAATGCATAATTCCATACGCTGTTGACGCGCGTGCATTTTTTATCACTGGAAGAGCGCTATGCCCGTCTAGTTTGAGGCTAGCTGGTGGATTGACGCCGACCATTTCGAGGATCGTTGGAAACCAGTCCATCGCGGTAACGATCTGATTGCGGGTTTCGCCCCTGGGCACGGTCGGCGGGTAGCGAACAATAGATGGCACGCGGATACCGCCCTCCAAAAAGCTGCCCTTCGCGCCGAGCCATTTACCGGTGTTGCCGCCGCCCTTGTTGGCGCCGTAGTTCCAGCCCTTGGGTAAGCCGCTGAGATGGCCGTCGACTGTGACTTGGTAGTCTTCCTCGGAGTGGCCGTTGTCGCTCTGGTAGATGACGATGGTGTTTTCGCGCAAGCCCAAACGGTCAAGCTGCAACAAGACGCGGCGGATGTAGTCGTCGGTGGTCGTGACCGTGGCGGCATACGTTCGACGAGGCTCGGCCATCGATTTATAGCGGTCACGATGACGCTCTAACGACTGCTCGGGGTAGTGCGGAATGTTGAACGGAATGTAGACAAAAAATTGATCGTCTTGATTGCGCTCGATGAATGACAGAGCGCGGTCGACCATCAGATCGGGAAAGTACTCACCGCGGTGGAAGACTTCGCGGGTGCCTTCGTAGAGGTCGTGATAGCCCTCCCGATGCAAAAAATAGTGCGTGAAGTTCTCAATGAAGCCATCGCGGATTCCGAAGAACTCATCGAAGCCCTGTTTGGTTGGGCCGTGGTCGCCGTGTCCGCCCAGATGCCATTTCCCAAACAGACCGGTGCGGTAGCCGGCTTGCTTGAGGACCTCGGCGAGTGTAACTTCGCTGGTCAACATGTTGCGGCCCTTGGGCCCCTTGAGCGGGCCCTGCATCCAGTCGTTGACGTTGCCGCGCTGGGGTTGGCGGCCGGTCAGCAACATGGCGCGGGTTGGGCAACAGACCGTGTGGGAGTAGGCCTGCGTGAAGCGGACACCGTCGGCGGCAAGCGAGTCGATCGCCGGGGTGAAGAGGTCCCTGGAGCCGTAGCAGTTAGCGTCGAGAGTGCCCTGATCATCGGTCAAGATGAGCACTACATTGGGTTTGCGTTGTTGGGCGAAGGCCGCCGACGATGAGAGAAGGGCGAGGGTGATCGCCGCTGAAACTACTTTGTTCATATCAGCAGGATCATACAACAGACCCAGTCGCTCAACTAAAAAACAACGATTGGGTGGTAGAGGCGCGGCATCACGGCTTCGCCAATGCAGATGAGGTTTCCGCCGGGGCCGACCGCTTTCACTTGGCGCGCATCACTCGCATTGCCGTACGGGCTAATCCGAAAGTCGCGGCCATGCTCGATTTGGTTAGCGGTGACGGCGTCGACCCGGTGGACTGGAAATTCGGGCAGCAAACCCTCGAGCGGCAAGAAGGCCCCGTCGAGTCGATCTTGCTCTTTGAGCGTCTCTAATTCCTCGATAGTGTGGGCGTCTTCGATCTTGAAGTCGCCCATTAGAGTACGGCGCAGGGTTTCGACATGGGCTCCGCAGCCGAGCCGTTGGCCGAGATCGTGGGCAAGCGAGCGCACATAGGTGCCTGCCGAGCAGCGGCAGCGAATCGTCGCCATCGCGTCGCGGATATCCAAAACTTCGAGTTCGTAGATTTCGATCTCGACGGGTTCAAGATTGACCTCTTGATTCCGACGAGCGAGCTTGTAGGCCGGAACGCCGTTGATTTTCTTCGCCGAGATTGCCGGGGGCGTTTGCGACTGCACTCCCCTAAAATCTTCGATGAGTTCCTCGAGTTTTGATCGGCCGAGGTCGACCTCTTGGCTGTCGCCGACCGGGTCGCCGTCACGGTCGTAGCTGTCAGTGGCCCAGCCGAATCGAATTTTCGCCTCGTACTCGCGATCGTGATTGAGAAAGAATTTCGCAAGCCGCGTGGCCTTATTGATAACCAGCGGCAGGACGCCAGTGCCGAGCGGATCAAGAGTCCCGAGGTGACCGACCTTTTTAGTGCTTGCGAGCCTACGCATCTTTCGCACAGCATCGTGCGACGAGATCCCGGAAGGCTTATCTACAACAATGACACCGTCCACTAGGTCCATTCTATCTAGGCGCATTTCTACCCACGCGGCTGGGTAGGGGGACAGGCAACACGAGGGTTTGTCGAGGTGGAGAGATTACGAGATCGCATGTGCCAGTCCCCGCCCGAAAGTCCGTCTTCCTCCGTTTGGCGTTTCCGAGCCGCGCCGCGGCTCGGTATCGCGAACGGTTTCGTCCAACAAGTAGCCTGGCGGGCAGCTTGGAAAATCAAGTTTCGGTTAGAAGGCCAGCTCTAGCGCAAGTTTGAATGCGCGGCCGTCGTTGAGCGTATTTGTGATTTGGCCGAAATTTGGGGAAGTTAGCTCTTTGCCTGGTTCGGCAAATTGCGCGTGATTGAACAAGTTCAGCGATTCGGCGCGGAGCGTCATTGCCGCATCGCCGCCGAGTGACCAGGTTCGCGATAGCGCGGCGTTGATGTTGAAGATGCCGTCTTTTCTGAATACATTTCTGCCTAGGCTTCCGGCGGTCTCAGTCGGCTGGATAAAGGCGAATGCCGAGGCAGGCAGTAGCGCCGACGACGTGTCGGGGTTGTCTAGCGATCTTCCCAAGATCGACGGTTCCAAAATGTTTGGCCGATCACCGGGAGACCCGTCGACGTTTCCAAAGCCCGGGCCGTCCGACCCTGCCGCGATGTCAAACGGCGTGCCGGCCTTCGCCAAAAAGACCGTGCTGAGTTGCCAGCCGCCCACGAGTGGCGCAATCACGCCACGCGCCTTTGGCATTGACCAGCTTGTCCGTAGCAAGAATGCGTGGGGCTGGTCGAATGAGCTGACTGAACGCAACTCGGCGTGCGAGTTGAACTCAGTCTGGCTTCGTCCGAGCCGCGCATCTCTGCCGGACGCGGTATTTGAGAAGCTATTCCCGAGATCTATCGCCTTGCTCCACCAATACGAAGCGCCTACCGTTAGCCCCTTCCAGTTTGGAACGGTGAGGACGATCTTGGTCGCGTCAAAGTACCCGCGCGAACCGTTGAGAACGAGGCGATTGTCGAAGAACCGAGAGTCGGGCCGGCGTTGGTTGGCGGTTGAGGTGATCTGGGCGATTCCGTCGACCGGCCGGGCCCGATTGACGTACCACATCGTGAGCAGCTTGTGCGTTCGGCTACCGACGTAACCGAGGTTGAGCGACCAGTCGCCAACTAGTGGCAGCTGCCAATCGAAATTGTATTGATGCGAATAGGGCACCGCTAGCTCTGGGTCGATGGTGAACACGGTTGAGCGCCCGTTCGGGTCGAAGGCCTCCGGCCCTAGGCTGCCGAGCGGGTCGACGAGATCAGGACGTTGCACAGTGATATTGAGGTTAAGTGGCGGGCTGAAGCGCGCTTGGCCGAACGTGACGTTGAAGATTTGGCCGTAATGGATGCCGTAGGCCGCTCGTAGCACTCCTAGACGCTCGCCCAGCTTGTACGCTAGCCCGAAGCGTGGCGCGAGGTTGTTGCAGTCACAGTCGTACGGGATGTTCGTGAGCTGGTTGACTTCAGAGGGGCGCGTGACGGGTTCGTAGCGCAACCCTATGTCGAGCGTTAGGCGGCTCGTCGCCCTCCATCGATCGCCCAAGTAGAACTGCATGTTCCAGTCCCGAAATCCTCGGTGCGGGTCGCCGATCGCCACGCGATACACGCTGGGGGTGCCGAGGCGAATGTTGGTAATGGCATCGCGTCCGAAATCGTTGCTGAAAAAGTATAAGCCTCGGTGGCTCTCGGCTTCGCGTCCATTCACGTGCCTTCGCAGCAGTTCGCCGCCGATCGTTAGCTCGTGATTGTCGGCGATGTGACAGCCTCGAGCGGCGTAGAAAAATCGATTTTGGGCGCGGTCAATTGGGATATTCGAACTAGGCCCGAGGAAGTCCGTCACAAACCCTGTGAGGATAAGCGGCCCGACCGAGGACTCTTCCGGCACAATCAGCGAGCCGACGCGTTCGTAGCCGACGCTGAAGTCGGTTGTTGTGGCCGCTGACCAGTTGCGAGTCCAAGTGATCTTGGCGTCGTGGTTCTTCGTCGTCGTGTCAGGGTTTTGGCCGCCCACAAGTTGGAAGGCGTCGACCTGCTGCCCGGTGAAGCTGTACTTCAGCGTGAGGCTGTCTTTGTCGTTCGGCCGCTCGTCAAGCTGAATCGAACCGCGATCGTTATTGATTGACTGAATGTCGTTTGTGTTCAGCGCTCTGGGGTTGATGTCGGTACGATTTGGGAGTTCCGCCGGGTAGGCATCGATCACCCTTTGCACGTAAGCTCGTCGTGCCGGGTCAGTTGCCAGAGGCGTGCGCTCGTCCGGGGCGGGCACGAGGACATTGCCGTTGACGTTGCCGCGCGACCGCACCTTTTCGGCGTTCACGGTGACGGCGGCGCCTTCCCACAGCGAGGTGGCGACGGTGAAACCGTAGGCGTTGTCACGGGCGGGCTTGACGCTGCCGACTTGAAAGAATGATCGAGCGCTGGTGATGCTGTTTTGGTGCGTCCAATGCAGGTTGCCGTACAGGCCGAAAACGAGTGACGAGCCTTGGTGAGGAGGGCGCTTGATTGGCTGTCCGAATTCCGTCGCGAAGTAGCGCTGATCGACCTTAAACTCGCTCGTTACGGTTGCTGTCGTCCCCATGCGGGTCGTCAATTCCCGCAGCACGTTGTTGTCGATCAGGGTGATCTGAACGTTCTCGTTTCGACGGCTTTCGCCCTGTTCGGCGTCAACTTCGCCGAGCAAGTTGAGCGACGTGCGATCGCTAGACTCAGCCTCGTCGGTTTCGTTTTCAGCTTGTGGCGCAGGCTGTTCAGGCGTGGGCTGCTCCTGCCCCAGTCCGCTCGCGGGGACTAAAAGTAGAAGTACAACCGCCGCAAGGCGTGCAGAAACGAGTCCACTCACAGCATCAGCTTTCAGCAGTATTTGGTAGGGCGTTGCAGCGATCAACGCGTCGGATTCTCATACCAGACTACCCCGAGGAGATCTCTCTCTTCGCAGGTGAGGATGTCGAGATCGCCATCGCCGTCGAGGTCGAGCAATTCAACCAGGTCGAATTTTACTCCTTCGGGGCCCGCGACGTTAGTCGCTTGCCAGGGCTTGCCTGCCGCACCGCCCGCGGCCGTAAGTAAACCGACGCCGGAAAGTTCTCCGTGCGCATTTTCGCAGGTAAATACCAAGTCGGGGGCGCCGTCGAGATTGATGTCGCCGACTGCGACGGCTTTCCCGGTGCCGTAGCCGGGCGGTAGGTCGATTTCGTGAGTCTCCCAGCGAACTCCTTTGCCGGGCAGTCGACGGATGAACAGGATCGGGCCTTCGCGAACCGCGGCAAGCGCGTCTTCGAGCCCGTCGCCGTCGAGGTCGGCGTAGTGGAGGAACATGATTTCGTATTTGTCGACTGGTCCGATGCGATGGTTGCGCCAGGGGCCTTCACGACCTGTGTTTTCGAACCACAGCGCGCCTCGCTTCTCGCCTTTGCGGTCTGTCGCGAGAACGTCGTCGTCACCGTCGCCATCGACATCGCGGGCGATTAACGACATGATCCATCCGGCGTCGTACCAGTGCTGCCAGGTCAGCTTGTCGTCGTTCGCGTTCGACTTCCAGATTCCGACCGCGCCCGCATCGTTTTTGGATCCCGCGACTAAATCGGTCTTGCCGGTGCGCTTGTCGTCGAGCGGCAGCACGTACATCCATGGCGTCATCCCGGCGGAGGAGGGAAGCGGTTCGGTGCGCCAACCCTTCGGGTCGAGGTAGTTTTCGCTAGGAGCCCAATGGACGAATTGAGTCCGACTCTTCCCTTCGGTTGAGCTGACGACGTCGACTGCCCCGTCTCTGTTGAGATCGACAAAAACGGCGTCTTCCGGGGAAGGCACGCTGCCCACTGTCACGGCGGGCCAGGGATCACGGGCTTTCTTGTGACCCGGATTTAAGTAGGCTCGTACTTTACCGCCTTCCTCCCAGCCGGTAGCGATATCTTGCAGTCCGTCAGCGTTGACGTCGGCGAGCCGGACGCCGTCGGCGCCTTGGGAAGAGGCGTCAATCGTGTGCCTCTGCCACTGTCCCGCAGTGAGGGCACCGAGCGAAATCGCGGCGAGGACGAGTATTCGAAGCATGCGGGCTGATTGTATCGAACTCCTCTGGCTGGTACGAGTCGCGAAGTCGTCAGGATGCGCGCCGTTGAGCCGGCGCATCGTTCTTGCCGCGGCGAATTAGAATGTGATGAGGCTTTGGACTACGACAGTTGATGCCTTCTGATATCACGGAATTTAGCGCGTCAGCTTTGTCGGATGCGATTCGCCGGCGCGACGTAACTTGCGTCGACGTCATGGCGGCGTACCTGGCGCGGATCAATCGCTACAACGGCGTCTACAACGCGATTGTCAGCATGCTCGATGAAGACGAATTGATGTCTCAAGCCGCCGCGGCCGATCGTGAGTTTGAAGCCCGCCAGTATCGCGGTTGGATGCACGGCATGCCGCATGCGATTAAAGACCTTGCCGACACCGAGGGGCTTGAGACGAGCCGGGGCTCGGCGATTTTTGCGGGTACGGTCGCTGAGGCGGACGACCTAATCGTTAGCCGTATTCGCGCAAGCGGCGCTATCTTTATCGGCAAAACCAATTCGCCGGAATTTGGACTCGGCTCACAGACATACAACAGCGTATTCGGACCAACTCGCAATGCCTATGACCCGCGGTTAGCCGCCGGCGGTAGCAGTGGCGGCGCGGCGGTCGGGCTGGCGACACACCTGCTGCCGTGCGCTGACGGTAGCGACATGATGGGATCGCTGAGGAACCCCGCGGGGTTCAACAATGTTGTCGGTTACCGTCCGAGTCAGGGGCGGGTGCCTCGTCTTCCAACGGCTGACGCTTTCTATCAACAGCTTGCAACCGCGGGCGCAATGGGCCGCAACGTTGAGGACACGATTCGCCTGCTGGGTACTATATCGGGCTTTGACGCGCGAGCGCCCTTGAGTCTAAGGGACTCGCTTGCGGAATACGAGGAGTTTCAAGCACGCAAGTTGAGTGAGACCAAGATCGGCTGGATGGGCAACTATGACGGCTATCTCGCCACCGATAGCGGGGTGACGGACGTCTGCGAGCGGAGCTTGCGTGAGCTCGCCAAGCATGGCGCGACTGTTGAGAACTGTCAGCCTATCTACGATATGAGTCTTCTGTGGGAGACCTGGCTGGTGCTGCGCCATTGGTCTTGCTTGTGGCTCAAAGAGATCTACGACGATAGCGACAAGCGCCGGCTGTTGAAGCCCGAGGTTGTCTGGGAAGTCGAAGGCGGTTTGCGGATCAGCGGCCAGCAACTGTTTGATGCGGGGATTGCGCGATCGGAGTGGTACAGCGCGCTACTGGAGCTACTTCAGCAGTACGACGTCTTGGCGCTGCCTTCCGCGCAGGTGTTTCCTTTTGCAGTTGAGACTCATTGGCCCACATCTATCAACGGCCGAGAGATGGACACATACCATCGATGGATGGAGGTCGTAATCGGCGCTACACTGTCGGGCTTACCGGTGGTCAGTTTGCCTGCCGGTTTCGACGAATCCGGGCGGCCAATGGGTATGCAGTTTATCGGGCGCATGGGCGAGGACCAACGGCTACTCGAGTTCGCAATGGCGCACGAAACAGCGATGGACTATCTGTCTCAGCGGCCGCTGTTGCGCGAGTCGCTCTGATCGATTGACGAGTCTATGCCGGGCGCACTCAACGGGTTCACAGTTGTCGACCTCACGACCGGAGCGGCCGGTGCGATGGCGACGATGTTCCTTAGCGACCATGGCGCGCGAGTTATCAGAGTCATCGGGAGAGACGCGGCTGCATTTCGCGATGGTGGATTTGTCGTTTGGGATCGCGGCAAGGAGTGCGCGCGGATCGATATGGAGCGGGTTGATCCTGGTGAAGCGGGCAGAAATTCTTCGACGGATGTGTTCGTTCGTCTAGTCGCGGCGGCGGATGTTTTGGTTGAGGACCTGCCCCCGTCCGACAGCGGTCAGCGTTATGTCGAGTACGGCTGGCTGCGTCAGCTCAACCCGCGGCTGGTGGCGTGCTCGATTACGGCCTACGGCAAGCGAGGGCCTTGGAAAGACGAGCCCGCGATCGATGAGTTGGTGCTGGCTCGCGTCGGCGTGCTCAGTAGCATGCCGGGCTTTCGGCCTGCGCCGGTACACGTCGTACACCCGCTTCCAACGGTTGGCGCGGCGATTTTAGCGGCGCTGGGGATTTCAGCGGCGCTCTACGTTCGCGAAGAGAGCGGACGAGGCCTCGAGGTCGAAACTTCGTTGCTGGCTGGGGCGCTCTTGTATCACCCCAAGGCTACGGCCGAGAACTTCGAGCCCTATGTGTTCCAAACGCACCCGTCGGGAAGCGCGCCTTTCTATAGCGGTTACGAATGCGCCGACGGGGATTGGGTGCAGCTTGGATGTGTGCATCCGGGATTCGTCGCGTCCGCCGCACGGGTAGCGGGGCTCACGGAAGTGTTGGCGGATCCGCGGTTCGGCGACGGACGCCCCGCGGTTTTAGAAGACGCCTTGGAACTGCGCGCGAAGTTGACAGAGATTATTCGAACTAGACCGTACGCGGCCTGGGCCAGTAGGTTTGAAGAAGCTGACGTCCCCTATGCGCGCGCGCGCTGGACGGACGAGAGTTTCGACGACCCTCAAATTGCGCACAACGAAATGTTGGTCGAGCTGGAGGACCCGGTTTTCGATCGCGTTGCTCAAATGGGCGTGGCGCTGAAGTTGAGCGAGACGGCCGGTAGCGTGCAGGGGCCGCGCCGGGATGCGGCCGGCCTGAATGAACTTCCGACGGATCTTGCGTCGGAAGCTTCCGAGCCGCGGCCCGGAGATCCGCAACCGGAGCCCCGGTCATTGGCTGCGCCACTTGCGGGCGTTCGGGTTTTAGAAATAACCAATCTGATTGCGGGGCCGACGGCCGGTAGGCTGCTGGCGGACCTTGGCGCTAATGTTGTGAAGATCGAACCACCAAGCGGTGACATCTCTAGGCCTCTCGGGCGAACCTATTTCTATGGGGTAAATTTCAATAAGCGCTCGCTTTGCGTCGACACACGAACCGCGGACGGCAAAACTGTCGTGCAGCGGATTGCCGCCGATTCCGATATTTTGCTGGCAAACCTCCGCCCGCGGGCCACGGAACGCATGGGGATAGGCACGGCGCTCAACCCGAGGCTGATCGAAGTTCATTTGACTGGGTACGGTTGGAGCGGACCGTATGCGGAGCGGCCAGGAATCGATCCACTGGCGTCGGCCTATCTTGGCCTGCTGAGAGCGCAAGGCGGCAAAGAAAATCCGCCAGTGTTTCCTGCCGAGCTGGCTCCTACGGACTTTACGACTGGGGCGGTTGGAGCACTGGGCGCCGTGCTTTGCTTACTTACCCGTCGTCGCTCAGGAGTCGTGCAACGGGCGGAATCGAACCTGCTCAACGGCGCAATCTTGCTGTGTTCAGAGTGGTTTTCTCGATATAACGGTCGCCGCGCGCGGCCACTCGCGGACAAGGAGCAGTTTGGGCTGAACGATTTCCACCGGCTTTTCGAAGTCTCGGATGGTTGGATCTATGTGGTGGCGGATCGAGACGAAGAGCGGATTGCGCTGTGCGAGTTGTTGGGTTGCACGGGGGATGCACTCGCGGGGAAGTTCGCGGACTTGACGGTCGCCGAAAGCTTGGAGAGGTTGGCGAACGCCGGCGTAGCTGCCGCACCGGTGTTACCGGGGAACAGTGACGTTTTCCTCGGCACCGATCACGCGATCAAGAATGAAATGGTGGCGAGGTGTGAGCATCCGACAGGGGGTGCGATGCGCATCGGTTGGAATGCCATTAATTTCGCCGAGACAAAAATGAGCATGGGTAGGCCAACGCCGCTGTTGGGCGAGCATACTCGCGAAGTGCTTGAGGAAGTTGGTTTTGAGGCGGGCGAGATCGAACGGCTGTACGAGGTTGGCGTGGTGAAGACGGATCAGCCGAGCAGAGATCACTGATAAACCAGCGAAGGGTCGAGGCGTTTGATCGGTGAAATCAGCGGCATCGATCGAATGAGGCTAAAATTTGAACATTGGGATTGATATTTGGCGAATTCCGCCGACCTCGAATCATGTTTACTGCTAATCAGTTCGAGCAGGCGAACCGGTGGATCAAACGACTCGTCGGCGGAATTGAGGCGGTCCATCAAGGTCTCTGGCTCGGGCTACTTAGCCGCGCTGAACTGCAACGCATTACAACGCGACATTACATGGAACAACGTCGGTATCAAAACCCCGACTACAATTTGTCTGGGTTCTTCCCGTGGGAAGAAGCGGCCTTCAGTCAATACTTTGGCCAGTGTCGATCGGTTCTGGTTGGTGCCGCCGGTGGGGGCCGCGAGGTCATGGCGCTGCTAAGGGCTGGTATCGAAGTGGAGGCGTTCGAGTGCAGCGCAAGTCTTCTCGAGAGCGCGCAACGCGCCGTCGTCAACCAAGGATTCTCCGCGCACGTCGAACTGTCGCGTCCGGATGAGGTACCTGAGCAACTAGGAGAACACGACGGGTTCCTGATGGGTTTGGGCGCTTACATGCACATAGCCGGTCGCGATGCGCGAGTAGAATTCTTGAAACGTGTTCGCCAACACGTAAGAACAGGTGGCCCTATTCTTGTCTCCTTTCTATGCGCGCCGCGAAGAGAACTTCCGATTTCGCATGATCGCGATGGCGGCGCGAGCGGCTCAGCCATTTGCTAGTCGGAGCTACCGGGTCGAACTTGGTGACTCACTCGCAGGGAGATTTGATCACTTCTTTTCGAAAGCTGAGTTAGCTAATGAATTTTCGGAGGCCGGTTTCGAACTACAGTTTTTTAGTGACCAAGACTTCGGTCGCGCAGTCGGCCGCGCTGACTAATACGCGGGTGCGCGACTACCTATACCAAGTGACAATGGTGTTCCGTACGCCCCAGTCTACTCGAGTCACTTCGTGAAAGGTTTCCGGCCGGAACGCGACGAGCAGCCCAGCCTGCGCTTTTAAGGCTAGTCCACGGTTAGCCAGGCGCGGGTCGTGCATCAATCCGTAAAACGTCAGTGCGCCTCCTACATAGCCGCCAGGAGATTTTTCCTCCGTCTGATCGTTGAGAAATATCACGGCGGAGATACGTCGCTGTCGTGCGATCTCGCTGGCCTGCTCATCGTCTCGGCGGTCAACGTGCGCACGATAATGGTCACCGGTTTGATACTTCAAGAACTGAAGCGGCTGGGTGTCGACCAAATCAATCTTAAAATACTCCGATACCCGCGGCATTAGATCGAGGAGCTTTTGGTGGACTCCGAGCTCGGTTTCATGGCCTACGTCAGTAAACATTGCACTGCGAATCGAGTTGTCAACTACATACTCGCCGCTCTTCCTGCCGACGGTGGCGGTGACGTGAGCGTTCTCGTCCATCTCTCGCCGGATCAGTTCACAGCCATCTCGGTCTAGAAACCCGGGGACCGTAAATATTCCGAGTTTGGAAAAAAATCGGCGGAAGGCATGGTTCACATTTTGGACTGGTTGTCCGCCGAAAATAATGACGATTCATTCGAGGCGTCGGTGCACTGGCGCTTATTGAGCATGTCTCGCTATGCCCGCTAAGTCGACAGTGTGGATTGATGCTGGTCGAGCAAGTCAAGCGTCGCCGATAGATGATCAAGATTTCTCGGAAAGCGGAGCCGATGTAGCGGGACATTGTTCGCCAGGTCGAGGTAGTTTCGAACAGTTTTGCGGTTGCATTGGGGGTCCTTAAGAGACATGCAGTGCGCCTGGCCCATCAGGAGTTGAAAGCTCTCAGAAGCTGGAACTGGGTCGATTTCCGCAGCAGTCCGGCCATCATCTGATTTCATAGGGTCGAGCCAGTAGATTGCGCGAAGCGGTCGAAGAGTACCGCGAAGATCACAAGTGACCTGTCCGTTCCCGTTGACGAGAACGTCTTCAATCGGGAGTTCATCAAATCGACTTGCGGCCGCTTTTCGGAGCCTTATCCGCTGCGGGATTCGTGCCGAAAAAACCTCGTCGTTCTCGATTAGGAAAGGTAGAGCGTCATCCGCGTATGGAACGTGGCCTCGGTCGCAATAGGCTCGCGCTAACGTAGATTTGCCACGCTTAGTTGGACCACAAAATGCTACAGTTCCAACGTCCGTTAGCACGCCGCTGGCATGCAGACAGTCCCATTGGTAGCGCTGCAAGACACAGGGAGCGACGATATGAAAAAAGAGCTCCCTAAACCATTTCGGACTAACGCCGTCATTGGGAAAGCCTTGCGCACGTCCGCTGGAGGCGTCTACTCGATAGACTCCGGCGTTGTGGATCTTAGCCCAAATGAAATCACGCTGAAAGCGCCCTTTTCCGTATTCGCGCCCGCTGGCGTCAAACCAAACTTCTTCGATCGAACCGGATTCAGCAACTCTAGGAAACTCGATTTGACGAGAGAGAATTTCGAACTGGAGAAGCCACATGGATCGACAATGGTCGTTACCCACTTAGGCGCAACCGTCGCGGAATTCCAATGTATCCAGGGCACCTCGCCAGAAGATGCCCGCTATGCGGCAGTCGGCTTTGCGCCCGGGTCTCCAGGCTCACCCGATACGTCGGTCGGCTTCATGCTGGATTCTAGAATTTCGGTCAGTTGCCCGTCGTACTCAAGCGCGGGAGTCACCCATGCCTTCTTCCGGACAGATGATCCCTGACTACTGGCCTTACCCATAAATGAGTCCTCCTTATGTACTTCTCCAGTTTAGAACGAACGCAACCATCGCGCAACTAGCCTGGCTCGCTCTCGGTATACAGGTTCCCAATCCATCTAGGTGACAGCCTAAGAGTCAATGAATATCATTCGGAGCACTACTTCACGCCCACGGGGCGCACGAAGCAATTGAGATGTTTTCGCTTGTCGAATTTGAACTCCGCGTGCGGTCCGTTTCGGTCTACCCAAAATAAAAAAGCCTGTACGGCCTCGTTGCCGTCAAACTCATCCCGCCAATGAGGGCATTCCAGGCCACGGTAGACCACCGCATCGCCCGGGCGCAACGCTGCTCCAGTCGTTTCGTGCGGGCCCTCGATCATAAGCGGCCAATCATGGTCGCCCTGCTGGCCAATGGACAGGGTCACAGCTATCTCGCAGGCCTTGCGGTCCTTATGCTTCTTTAGTCGATCTCCGTGTCGATAGACGCGATAAAAAGCAAAAGTCGGGTACAACTCCAATCCTGTTAACCCCTCGATTCTTGAAGTCAGATTCGCCAGCAACATTTCCATCATTGGATCGCCGTAAGCAGCAGGCGTCGGAGCCGACTCTTCGTCGTCGTTCAGCTTCTCTACTTCAGTGGGTAACAGAGCGATTCTCTTGAGTGCATATTTGTTCAGCGATGACAGAGTCGGCTCGGCCAGCAACGAACGCACTACGATATACCGGTTTCTCTCAAAATCGCGGACTGTGTCGCTCATTGTAGACTCCAAATAGTGCTACCCCGGCCATCTTCCAATCGCCAAGAGCCGTTCGCAGCTATTTGCTTCCTGTTCCTGGAAACTTGGTACCGCGACATACAGCTCCCACTCTGTTAGATTACGCATTCGCAAGCCCGGGGCTTAGCGTCAACCCAGGCGAGCCCGCAACCAGGTCTCAGTAGTCGCAGAGTGCCAGATGCGATGAATTTTCAACACGTCGTTCGATATCAGGCTGTGGGAAATCATATCTTCGAACGCGCGAGTGTCGACGACACCGAGCTCGCTTAAGCAGCGTGGTCCACCGAGGTGTTCCCAAATCTCGGGACCCTCACGGCACATGAGAGGCTTGTGCTCAGCGAGGTGTTTCTGCTGCTTTGCGAATCCCAGATCCGGTAGGCGCTTGGTAAGCACGTCTCGCATCACCCCTTTCCAGCGGCCTCCGCCGTTTAAAAGCTCGGGATGCACCCGAAGTAGGAGGTCGGCAACCGGCCGGTCCCAAAAAGGACGAAGAATCGACACGCCGTTAGGGGCGTGCCGGTAGAAATGCTCCTCGAACACCCTCAGAGCCAAGGGATGGCTTAACATGCGACCGGCCGAAGCTTTATAGAAATTGGAACCTGTAGATGCCTTTAACCAGCGTTCTTCGAATCGCTCGAGGACTTCACTGCGAAGCTCAGGGTCAGGAAGCATCCAACCGGGATATGCCTTCGTCAGTAACTGCCGCCGCCGCCGCGCTGCGAGGTTAGGATAGTTCCGCCAGATCCAGTTCCGTCCGATTGTACGGAGACCGTGTCGCCAGACCAAACTTTGAATCGTAACGAAAGTTGAACCTTTCCAGTAGCGCTGCATCACCCGGATGAGCCGAAGTAGCCCAGCCAAGTCGCCGCCGCGGATCAGATCCGCGGCGTATATTGGAGCCACCCCCATCAGTTCGTCTCCGCCGTCGCCCGATAATATCGCTGAGCACCCATGCTGTTTGGCGAGATTCGCAAGATCGGCGAATACTGGCCCGAAAAGAAACGTGGCTGGCCAAGGGGCATGCTGCGACAGCTCGGCAGCCCTTTTCATCAGCCCCTCCCCCTGCAAGTAGTCGTCGACTTTGACAAACGACTGTGGCAGCCCTAGCTTCCCAGCGACGCCCTGCTGAATTTCCATTTCGGAAAATGGCTCCGGAAAAATAGCGGACAGAGCGTGAGGTTTGGGCCAATTATTGTTGGTCGCCAAGTCGTTTGCCGAAACGGCAACACCCACCGAGTCGATCCCGCCGCTCAGTAGGATGCCGGTTTGGCCCCCGACGGAACTCATTACCCGCTCTACCGAGCGTTTAAACACGTTCGGAAACTCACGCAGTTCGTTTTCGGTTGCCCACTGCACGGCAACGTCCTCGCCGATAGGAGTCCAGTACCTTTTTACGTTTAGCTGCCCTGAACAAAACTGCATTCCGCAGCCACCAGGGAGGCGCTTAACCTGCTTGTGAAGCGTCTCTTCGACCACCGACCAGTGGTGGGTGAGGAATTCCGCGACCGCTGCTCTATCCAGATCTCGACTGACGAGTGGATGACACAGGACACTTTCGATATCCCAGGAAAAAATTAGCTCAGACCCGATGTGGGCGTAGTAGAAAGGGTGTAGGCCGACCGCATCGCGACCGCACAATAACCGCTGTTCCTCCTGGTCCCAAATTGCTAACGCGAAGGCGCCGTCACAGTGGTCGAGGACATCGCCTCCCCAGCGCTGGTAGCCGCGCAACACGATCTCGGCCGGAGATGGTTCGTCGCTCGTCGACGAGGGCTCACCGGCGAACAACTCCGCTACCAATTCATCGCGGTTATATAGCGTACCGGCGAAGACGCAAAGCTTCTGCCTCGAGCAGACCCAGCTATTGATCGCTACTTTTTCCTGGTCCGGCAGCCTGATGAGGGCCGCACCCATTTCGATGATCAGGCCGCCCTCACCGTCCGGCTTCTCGCTAATCGCCGAAGGGTAGTCCGAGCCCTTCCGAATCCAACCTTGCCACGCCGGAAGCTTCACACGAACGGCGGTTTCGGCCACACTCATAAAGCCTGGTCAGCCGGCTGAATGATTCGTTCGGTAGACAACCGCTGTATAAACGCCTCGACATCGGCCCGCAATTTGTCGCTGGTTGACTCGAACTCGCCCTCAAGCCTTTCGAGAATTTCTTCGGTGCCGAGGCCTTCGTGAAGTAGCTCCCACACGCGTCCGCCCGTAGCGTTTGTGTGATGAATCTTTCCCGTGGTTAGGTGGACCAGTACCGTCTCATCACCGAGCTCTTGAAACGTGACCTCGGGGTCAACGACATATTTAATTGTTTCCGCCATGCTTAATTTCCTACGGTATCATCATGCCTGCCTGTTGATAGTCGGCGGCACGTTACTGGTATGCCGGTGCCACGCGGCGATTCAGCCACAGTCGAGACCACGATATGAATCTAAGACACGTTCTCCTGCTTCTCGTTCTTCTCATCGGCACTTTCGCGTGTTCGCCTCCAACACTTGATGAGGCAGCGAAGGCTCCGAATTTCATTATTGTCTTCGCGGACGACCAGGGTTACGGCGATCTCGGCGTGTTTGGCGCGACGGATTTCAAGACTCCTCGGATCGACCAGATGGCGCGCGAGGGAATGAAATTTAAGGACTTCTACGCCCAGCCGGTTTGTGGACCTTCGAGGACGGCGCTGTTGACCGGTAGCTATCCAATTCGAGTGGGTGAGTACGGCAATGAGAAGAATGGCTTCCCGTATGTCCACGAAAAAGAGATTCTGTTGCCCAAGGTACTGCAACAGGCCGGATACGCAACCGGCATGATCGGCAAAGTCGACATTACCCAGCGTCGACGCGGATGGAAGCCTGAGCTGAATCCGGTGCGTCGAGGGTTCGATTATTTCTTTGGCGTGGTTGGCGCGAACGATAGCGGCGAGGTGCACTGGATCCATCGCAACGAGGAAAAGATTGAGGAATCAGCGCCGGTCCACGACTTGACGAGGCGTTACACCGACGAGGCACTGAAGTTCATTCGTGAGAACAAAGATGGTCCGTTCTTTCTGTACATCGCCCACACGATGGCGCATGTCGTGCTCGGCGTGACGGAGCCATTCAACGGGCGTTCCGAACGTGGCCTCTACGGCGATGTAATCGAAGAGCTCGATTCGAGCACCGGCGAGATCATCGACTTGCTCAGGGAACTGGAGCTAGACCAGAACACGATCGTTGTGTATACGTCTGACAACGGCCCATGGAGTAACCATTCTCTGCCCCAATACACGGCTGACATTACCGCCCACTCCGGTTCGTCGGGCCCATTGCGTGGCGCGAAAGGCACGACTTGGGAGGGCGGGATTCGTGTTCCAACTGTGATGTGGGGACCCGGTTACGTGCCGGCCGGCAGCGAGACCGGGGAAGTCGCCTCGACCATGGACTTGTTGCCAACTTTCATCGCCATGGCAGGAGCGGAGCTGCCCGCGGATCGGACGCTGGACGGCCGTGATATTTCGCCGATCGTGCTTGGGGAACCAGAAGCCAAGAGTCCCCACGAAGCGTTTTACTATTACCGAGAAACTCACCTGCATGCCGTTCGCAGCGGCGAATGGAAACTGGTGTTTGCGCGGCCGGGGATTGAGGAATCGGATTGGCTGCTTTCGCGCGGTGGAGCTTTTCTGGGAGAGTACCGCGAGGGTGTTAGCGAACTCTCGCTTTACAACTTGGAATCCGACATTGGTGAGCAGATTAACGTTGTGGCGGAGCACCCAGACGTAGTCGCGCGGCTGACTGCGCTTGCGGACAAAGGACGCGAGGAACTTGGCGACTACGATCGCATCGGCAGCGGCGTTCGCTTTTTCGAGGATGGACCGAAATGGCCTCGTCGCCAGGAGTGGATCACGCAATAAGTTAGATTCGCCGATTGGTCGAAAGTTGGCTAGGAGACTACGGTTTCGCCGTCTTTGTATTTCTCCGCGTAAATTTCTTCGTTCAGTGTGATGCCGAGACCTGGCTCGGATGACACCGAATAATGGCCGTCGCGAAACTCATAGCCCTTTGTGGTGATCGCGTCGCATGTTGAGCGATCGTCCTCAGCCGCGACGACGCTTCTGACTGCCTTTGCGAGGTGTAGCCCCATGCACAGACCGATTTGTGAGCCCCAGTTGTGAGGGACCGTTTGAACACCCGAGGCCTCGGCGAGTCGGGCTGAAGCTGAGTTGTCGAGAAATCCACCGCGGCGAATGTCGATTTGAGTGACGTCGACTACGGGTTCGGGCTCAAGTAACGGCCGGAGGTCCGCAGTTTGGCGGATGCTCTCCCCTTCGGCGACAAGGGTTTTGATGCCGGCTTCAGCCATGAGCTTACGCAGGCGGGTGTAGTCGGCTCGGTTTTCGGGGAATATCTCCTCCATCCAGTAGAGATTCAAGCTCTTGGTTTGACGCAGCAACTCCCACGCGCCCTCGAAGTTTTCGCTATAGCCGTTGTTGGCGTCGGCGAGGACTTTGGGGCCCGGGCCAACTGCTTCACGCACCGATGTCAGAACCTCGATGTCGCGTTTGAGCCCCGCTTCTTTCTCCATCCACTTCGAACCGCGCCCGACTTTGAACTTCATTCCTAAGTAGCCGCTACGCACGGCTTCAACTGCTTCTTCGACGACTGCTTTGGCTCCGCGGTCCCGAAACCAAAGATCGCTGAAGTAGAGCGTCCCGTCGTAGACTTCGACGCGGTCGCGCACCGAGTCGCCGATCAGCTGCCAGCATGGGCGGTTGGTTAGCTTGCCGATCAGGTCGTACAGGGGGCCGTCGAGGTGCTGATATCGGCTTAACACGGCGGCGAATTTGCTCGAACGCCCGACAATTCTCCCATCGCGCATCTCGTATAGGGACATCGGGTCAGCGCCAACTAGCTGCTGCAACGATTTAACGAAAGGCTCGTCGGGCAACGCATAGTCCATTACGCCAACACCTTCGACACCGGCGCTGGTCTGCACCTTCACCAGCGTGTTTTCGTACGTATGGCCCTTTGGTCGAACATCGTACGAATTCATCGCGACGAATTTGTGGAATCGGCCTTGAATAAGCGACAAGATTATCCGCGTGATGCGATGCGACGGCGCCGCTGGAAGCGATGTTGCGCCAAGCAGCGGTGCACCGATTAAGAACGTTCTGCGATTCACAGGTGCCACCTTGCCGAGTGTAGGGTAACACCAGACGAGCACCACAGCGAGACCACGTGCGTCATCAGCTTCAATCGTTCGGGGTGATAGGCTCGCGGGCTCGGCCCGATTAACCGACGACGAACAGCCCTAGCCGCTACACTTTCAGTATCTTGGTCGGCCAAACTATTAACCACTACACGGTCCTTGAGAAGCTCGGCGAAGGCGGCATGGGCGTAGTCTACAAAGCCCAGGATTCGCGGTTGGACCGGACCGTTGCTCTGAAGTTTCTCGGGTCTCAACTGCTTGGCGATGATGAGGCTAAGGCGCGGTTTTTGAGAGAAGCAAAAGCCGCCGCCAGCCTCGATCACCCGAATGTCTGCACGGTCTACGAAGTAGGCGAGGCCGACGGCACAACGTTCCTGGCGATGGCGCTGATCGAGGGCGAGTCGCTTGAGGCTCGCATCGCGCGCAGTCCCCTACCCCTAGCAGAGGCGCTAGAGATTGGGCGTCAGATCGCCGAGGGTTTACAGGCCGCTCACGAAAAAGGCGTCATACATCGCGATATCAAACCCGCCAACATCATGGTCGACCCCAAAGGGCTCGCAACAATCATGGACTTCGGTCTGGCGCGGCTGGCGGAAGCATCTCGGCTCACGAAACCCGAGTCTACTCTCGGGACGGTTGCCTACATGTCGCCGGAACAACTGCAGGGCGCCGAGGTCGACCAAGGCACCGACATCTTGGCACTTGGCGTGGTGCTGTACGAGATGGTCGCGGGGCTACCCCCCTTCAAGGGGGAATACGAGCAAGCACTGGGCTATGAAATTGTCAACGAATCGCCGGCACCCCTGACCGGTATCCGCGCAGGCGTTCCGATGGAATTGGAATTTACTATCGCCAAATGCCTGGAAAAGAAGATTTCTGACCGTTATGGCTCTACATCGGAAGTGGCGGTCGACCTCCGCCGGATTGCGCGAGAACTCGAATCGGACAGTCGTTCGCGGGTTCGTCCGGCCGTCGTTGCGACGTCGGTCGATGAGCCTGGAGGGCGTCGGCCCAAGCTAGGAGCAAAGCTTCTTGCCACCATGGCGCTGCTCGCCATAGTCTTACTGGCGGCGGCATTTATTGCCGGCTCACGGATGGCGACGCTCGATCCCCCAACGTACACGCGGCTTACGTTTAGGCGCGGCAATATCACCGGTGCTCGTTTCGCACCCAACGGCGACGAGATCATCTATAGCGCGGCGTGGGACGGTGGTCCGGCCGAGCTGTACTCCACCCGCCCGGGGTCGACTAGCTCGAGAAATTTCGGGATTGAAAGTGTCGACATCCTGGCCATCTCGAGATCTGGCGAAATGGCGCTTCGCGAGCGCACTCTCGGACAAACCGGCAGACACGGGACGCTTTACACCGCCCCGCTGGCCGGAGGGGTGCCGAGAGCGGTGTTGGATGACGTTATCTTTGCCGGTTGGAACCGCGGCGGCGAGTTGGGAGTGGTCCGTCTTGGCGGCGGAAAGAATAGGCTCGAAGTCCCGATCGGGACTTCTATTCATGAGTTCGGAGCTTTGCCGTTGGCGCTAAGTTTCGCACCTGACGGCAGAATCGCCCTAGCGGAACGAGGCCACGGATTCGGGCGTTCATGGAATCTGCTGACGTTTGATGGCGGGACAAAGCCTACTCGCTCGGAGATTCCAGGTTTCGGCACGAGTGTTGGTTTGGCATGGGACCCGGACGGCGACGGAATTTGGTACGAATCCGGCGAATTGGGAGGCGACAAAATCTTCATGCTTACGCCCGGCGGGGACCGAGAAGTGGTCCTGGGAATTCCCGGACAGATGCGCCTGCTTGATGCTTCTGGCGACGGTCGCGTGCTGCTCAGCCGCTCTGAGGCGCGCGCCGGAATCCGTTGCCTTGCGCCGGGCGAGTCTTCGGAGCAGGAGCTTCCTGGACTGGATTTTTCAGACGTCAACGACATGACGTCCGACGGCCACAAGATCTTACTGAGTGAGTTTGGCGAGGCAGGAGGACTTGATTCGTGGTCCGTCTATTTGCAAGACACCGACGGAACGCCGGCAGTGATGTTAGCTGCGGGCCAGGGGCTTGCACTATCGCCAGATGGTGCGCGGGCGCTCACATTCGATTTGAGTGACCCGCCTCAGATCGTGATCCGCCCGACGGGTGCGGGTGAGCCGTTGCGCCTCGTCAATCCAGGTTTCACTGGGTTCTCTGGAGGAGACTGGCACCCGGATGGAGACCGCGTGCTATTCGCCGCAAACGCCGGTGGGGTGTCCAGAATTTACATTCAGGACCTCGATGGTGGCGCCCCACAAGCCGTCACACCAGAGGGCATCAATGTGGGCTTCGGTGAGCGAATTCTCTCGCCGAACGGAAAATGGATTCTGGGGGAGACTGTCGCCCGAGAAGTAGTTGTCTATCCGTTTGACGGAGGCGAACCTCGCCTCATCGCGGTTCCAGACGGCACCGAAGGTACAGCAGGGTGGAGCGCTGACAGCTCCTCGATCTATGTGTTCGGTTTCGCATGGGGAAAGCCGAACCATGTCTATGAGATTCGGCTGTCGGACGGCGAAACCAGTTTGTGGAAAGAGCTGAATCACCCAGATCCGGCAGGCATTGTGTCGTATTGGGGCCTGCAAGTCTCAGATGACGAACTGTCTTACTGTTACAGCTATATGCGGAACCTTTCTTCGCTATACCTGGTTGAAGGGTTGCGCTGAAATTCGAGCGACACATCTTAGGTAATCGGAGGCCGACGAAAATTATTCACATATTCCGTGTATCACGTATTATGTGAATATGAACGTAACGCTCTCGCTCGACCCCGATCTAGTCAAGAAAGTTCGCAAGATCGCAGTCGAGAAGGACACGACGCTCTCTGGTTTGGTGCGTGAGCATCTGAAGGAGCTCGTCTCCGAGGATGCCGTTTCTGGCCGGCAAAGTCGCGAACGGCGGGCACTAGAACGGAGCTTCGAGCAGTTTGAATTCAGGGTCGGCAAGCGGAACTGGAAGCGAGAGGATCTCCATGCCCGCGACTGAGTTCCTCGATACGAATATTTTGTTTTACGCCTATGACCCCTCAGACGAGCGCAAGCAACAGATCGCACGGGAACTCGTACGCCAGGCGGTCGACGGCTTGATCGTCACGTCGGTCCAAGTGTTAGCTGAGTTTTCGTCGACACTATTACACAAACAGAAGAGCCTCGCTTCCGCGAATGACGTCCGCGCTGTGCTGGACGCACTAGCTGCGATTCCGATCATGGCACCCAACGCTGCGATGGTGCGCCGTGCGATCGAGGCACACGAGGAATACGGGATTCACTTCTACGACGGCATGATCGTAGCCGCGGCGGAGCGCGCCGGTTGCACTCGCATTTGGTCAGAGGATCTGAATTCGGGGCAGGAGTATTTCGGCGCAGTCGTTGAGAATCCGTTTGTCTAGCAGCACTTGGAAATTCCTAGAGGTCCCGCGGAGTCGATCTGGCTTGCGTGCGCCGTTGAGCGGCATGATTGCAGGGCTACAATTCCGGCAATGGGAAGCTTACTAGTCTTTTGAGCACGACCGTGCCGTTTGGGCGCAGTCCTTCCGCGATTGGGTTGGCGGCTCCCTTTCTACTGATGATTGCCCATGACCATTGGTATTCGAGATTGCCGATTAGGTCTGAGCCGAGGGTCTCGCGGAGAATTGTGCGAGTGCCGTCGTTGATTAACAAAGAGCCGTCATCGGCGATCGCTGCAAGCACTAGGGTTCCGGTAGGAATCGATTGCAGGTAGTCTTCCATTGCATCGACGGCCTCGGTGCTTCCCCAGGTGTCAAACCCCCGGACCGCGCCGAGTACTCCTGTTCGAGCGTCGATCGTCAAGAAGTTAAAACCACGCCCGGGCCCACCGCCACTGGTTCTGTAAAGCAATCGCCCGGCCATTGAAAACTGAGCGATAGGGTTGCCGCTGAGCCATCCTCCGGAGATCACTTCGAAGTCGATGTCGCCGTGCGCGGGAAGGGTGCTCACCCGGATCGTTTGCTCGACGGGCGCAATGCCCGCTGAAACGGCTCGCAGGGTCACCACGTGCTCATCGACGAGTGGGCTGCTTGGTAACACTTTCAGTGACAAAGAGACGGTTTGCCCCGGCAGCCCGACGGGCACGGACGCGGCAATTCCCGACGGTAAGTTATATAGTTCAAAGCGAACCAGACCGCAAAAACCGTTGCGGGCGGCAATATGCACGAGAACAGACTGTGCAGGTCCGCTCTCCTGTAGCACTAGATGGATAGGCTCTTGGATCGCGATTGAGACCTCGGGAGTTTTCGCCTGATCGATGATCGCTAGGTCATATGCATTGCTAGATGCTCCAGCGGCGGTGATGCGAAGTTGGCTCGCTCCGGCGGGGCTGTCAGCCGGGAGGATCACGTTAACTTGGTTGACTCCGGGGGCTCCTGAAAGCTCGCCGGCATACGTGACCTCGACGGGCTCGTGACCCAACGTCGCCCGCGGCAAGACGGTTTCGAAAATAGTCTCACCGTCGATGAGGCCGGACACGACTTGGCGGGGAAGGTTGCCCAGTCCAGTGCCGTAGACCTCGAGGTGGGTACCCGCGAAAACCCCGTTATCGGGATCTACTGGGCACGGCAATCTCGGTCGAAATACGGCCCGCGGCAATATCCCTGGGGCCGCCTCGCGGACTTGCGGCATCACTGCATTGCTAATTTTTCCAGCGCGATAGACGACTGCTTGATCGGTTCCGATGGGAGTTCGCTTTGGTAAGACGGCTCGAATGGAGTCGGAGCCGACGGCGTAGAGCGGTAGTGCCTGCTTGCCCAAGCAGACGCTGACCGACCCTAGGTTATTGGGAAGCTCGGGGACCTGAGTTGCCACCAATGCCGCCGCCGAAAAGGGCCCGCCACGCACTTCGATCAACGAGCCAGGGGCGACCATGGGCAGTCCACTGGCGGCGTTTACGAAGCCATTTTCGATGATTTGCGGTCTGCTTCCGTCTGTCAACTCGATTGGAGGCGTCCCGCCCCAGGCCTCGGCAAGCGAGATGTAGGCGGGTCGCGCACGGAGAGTTGTTCCCGCAAATTCCTCTCGGCGGCCGAATAGACCGAACCATTCCGGCTCGGCGCTGCCGTCAGGAAACGAAGCTGCGCGAGTCCCGCCCGCGTCATGACTACCGGCGGACCCCGTTCGCCACCACTGATCGCTAAACTCACGCCAGGCGACACCGAGAACGCCCAGTGTTGAGTCGCGGGCGATTTCGAGAGCCTCCCGCCCTAACTCCAAAGCTAGCGAGGCTTGATTCGCCGTGTCTTCGGCCTGAAAACGCGCATTGAACGCGTCGATACCGATTGCCGTCAACAAAACGGGTTTGCGCGTTCGCGAGCGAGCTTCCGAAGCAGCTGTCCGCACGGGAATCTGTCCGACGCTGTCGAGTGACCAAAACGCGAGATTGGGCTGGCCGGCGTCATCACTTCCCCACGTAAACGCTCCGATCTCTGATGGGTCGGAGACGATCGAAGTTACCAAGATCGGCTGCTCATCGAGTTGTAGCAGCGTCGCGGCTTCTGCCAACAAAGAATAGAAGTGATTGGGATTGCGGCCAGTCAGGTTCTCATAGTTCGCGGCTTCATTCTTGCCAAACGCGATTGCGACCAGACGAGGATCGTGTCGAATGGTGGCCGCGTAATTGCGCAGATCGCCTAGAATTTTGCGGCGCGTTGACTCGTCTGACAGATCGGTCGAACCTGTCAGCGCATCTTCGAGAGGATATCCGGCGATCCAGTACAGATTATTCGTAGCGGCGGCGGTCGTCACGAGTTCGACGCCGACCGCGAGTTTCTGTTCCATGACGACAGTGTTCGCGCCGAGTGCCGTGATTAGTGGGAAGTCTCGCGACAAGGCGCAAGAGTCGAGCCCGTACGACCCCGCCGCCGACAGCGGGTTTGCCGAATATACAACTCCCCTGACGACGACCTGTTCTTCGCCGCGAAACAAGCGCCCATCGGATAAGGAAAACTGTGCGAATGCCCCGCTAGACAGAAGGCAGAGGAGGAAGACCCGGATAGCACGGGCTACTCCCAACCGGTTGAGTTGCATAGAGGCAACGGGAGTGCCGTCGCTTAGGAGTAGCTTAATTGCCCACCGTCTCCGGCCACAACAGGCCGGCGTAAATCTTGTCTAAAGTCCGATCAACAGGGCGAAGACCACATACGGTAAAATCAAAAAAGTCGGGGCGTAGCGCAGCCTGGTAGCGCGCTTGCTTCGGGACCAATTGATCCTCTTCCACAGCCTCCATCGCTTACTCTCCCGTATTAACGTTTTCAACAACTTGGGGAATCTGCTCTTCGCTCAAAGCTAACCTCAACAGGCTCAACAGCAGAGGTTTTGATACAGTTTTGATACAGCTGGTTTCGATCCAGCATGAAGCTGTGGGAGCCTTGCTCGGGCAAGTTTGCGGCCGCTGGCAGCCGCTAGATTCGGGGTCATGCCGCTTGGAGTTAATTGATCATTCCAAAGTGTCGGAAGGCTGATTCGATAGCCGGGCGTCTGCCAGGTGGACAAGGCGTCTCTCGTTGAGTTCCACGCCGGTTATGAGCTGGCCTTAGAGGTTGGCCGTTCAATTCATTGCAGTGAACGATCCAACAGCTTTTACGGACGAACCTATGGTGCTATTTGACCCAATCTGAGATCTGATTGTAGGTTGGTAGTTGAACTAGCATAACGTCTATGCCACCAGGGGAGAGGTGTCAAGCGGTCACTTTAGGTTTATCCTGACTCAGGTTGACGCTCCCACCGAATGGAATCGCTGGCTCAGTTGATTGTAGGGCTAATTATCCTCGCAGTGATGCTGGGGCTCGCGTTACTGTGCCTGTCTATAGTCTGGGGAATCGTCAGCGATGTACAGGTCTGGCAGATGACGTTGCTGGTGCTTGGAGGGGTAGCTTTTGTGATTGGTGTTGTCGGTTTCGCATGCGGAGCAGGTAATCAGAGCAAAGAGGCATATCGAGGGCTTCTGTTCGCATTCTGGGGCGGTTTGGCCGCTGTAATAGCAGCATATATCATCGCTGGCGTGAGGGACCGGTTTCGCTGAGGGCCAGATGAGATGAGCGACGTGGAATTCTTTGAGCTGTCAAATTCTCGAACCAGTGTATAGCTCTTTTGGTCAGGTACGGCTACACTGTTTGCAAGCGCCCCGGCAGGGAGATGACCCTCCCCACCGGGACTTTCGCGCACTTGCGGGATAAGCCGCTTGTACGAGACATCAACCATCATACATTCGGCTTTCCCGCTTTTTATCGAGTCGCGTCAGGGTCATAGTTGGCGCGGCTCACAAACTATAAGGGGGAAGTATCGATGCCCATACGGAAGTTGTTGGCCTCGCCAGCTTTGGCAGCGGGGCTTTTTTTATTACCGATCCAGAATCTAGCGCAATCACCGGTGCCCTCCGGTGAAGCTGTATCAGCTGGGCTCACCGTGGAGCATGTCATCACCTTGTTCCAGTCGGGTGTAGCAGAAGACGTGATTATTAAAGTGATCGAGCAAAACGCTCGACCGTTCGACCTGACAGTCGATCAACTCTTGGAACTGAACAAAGCAAATGTCAGCTCCACCATCATCAAAGCGATGTTGGATCCGGCTGAAGCTCAGGGCGCTGAGGCGACCAAGGGAGAAATGCCGCAAGGCTGGCCTTCGGGGCTAAGTTACACCCCTCCAGTGCAACTAAAGCTCGACGGCGAGATGGTCTGAGAACGGCGCTGACAAACTAGACCACAGAACGGCGTTTTAAAGCCGTTCAAGGGCGGCGGAAAATTAGACCGCCCGGGTGGTCCGCTGGCATCCATTCGGTGTTTTGTGGAACACGGGAAGGATGTATCGCGTGGAGCTATATGCTCAAGTACGGCGCAGTGTCTACGTCGAAGGGCTGAGTGAACGCGAAGCCGCCAAGCGGTTTGGCTTAGC
Source organism: Bryobacterales bacterium (assembly GCA_965247305.1). GTDB lineage: Bacteria > Acidobacteriota > Terriglobia > Bryobacterales > UBA6623 > CATQHP01. Next base: position 3,927,462 of record OZ252030.1, read on the forward strand.
GCGGGAGACGGTGCGCAAAATGCTGCGCTACGCTGCTCCGCCGGGCTATCGGCGGAGCAAACCGGTGAGACGGCCGAAGCTCGAAGCGTTCACCGGAATCATCGATCAGATCCTGCTCGACGATCAGCAACAACCAAAGAAACAACGTCACACCGCGAAACGCATCTTCGATCGCCTACGCGAGGAGTACGATTTCAGCGGTGGCTACACGATCGTCAAGGACTACGTCCGCGAGAAGAAGCTCGGTGGACAAGAGATGTTCGTGCCACTGGCGCATCCGCCCGGCGACGCGCAGGCCGACTTCGGCGAAGCGGTTGTCGTTATCAATGGAGTCCAGCGCAAGGCGCACTTCTTGGTTGTCGATCTGCCGCACAGCGACGACGCCTTCGTTAAGGCCTTTCCCGCCGAGACGACGGAAGCCTTTTGCGAAGGACACAACGCCGCGTTTCGTTATTTCGACGGCGTGCCACGCAACATCGTCTACGACAACACGACGCTGGCGGTGGCAAGGATTCTCGGCGACGGCACGCGCAAACGTACGCGGGTGTTCAGCGAACTGCAGTCGCACTACCTGTTCGCCGATCGTTTCGGGCGTCCGGGCAAGGGCAACGACAAGGGAAAAGTCGAAGGGCTAGTGGGCTTCGCACGGCGCAATTTCATGGTGCCGATCCCGAGATTCGAGAGTTGGGAAGCCTTCAACGAACACCTCGAAGAGAAGTGCCGAGCCAACCGTGAACGGCGTTTGCGACGGCACACCGAAACCGTCGGCGAACGCTTCGAGCGCGATCGGGAAGCGCTCTTGCCCTTGGCACCGACAGCCTACGATGCCTGCGACAAACGCTCGACAAGGGTGACTTCGTTGTCGCTGGTGCGCTACGCGACAAACGATTATTCGGTGCCAACGCGTTACGGCCACCGCCAGGTCCTGATCAAAGCCTACGTGGATGAGGTAGTGATCTGTTGCGGCAGCGAAGAGATCGCCCGCCATCAGCGCAGCTATGAACGTGAAGAGTTGGTTTTCGATCCGCTGCACTACTTGGCGTTGTTGGAACGCAAGACCAACGCGCTCGATCAAGCCGCGCCGTTGGTCGGCTGGGAGTTGCCGCCGGAGTTTGCGAAGCTGCGACGACTGCTCGAATCGCGGTTGGACAAAGCGGGCAAGCGCGAGTACGTACAGGTCCTGCGACTGTTGGAGGACTTCCCCCTTGAGCACGTCGCAACGGCGGTGCGCCAAGTCTGTCTACTGGGAACGATTGGCTTTGACGCCGTCAAGCATCTACTGCTGTGCGCGATCGAGCAACGTCCGCCGAAGCTCGACTTAACGAAGTATCCCCACCTGCCGACGGCTCAGGTCGAGCAGACGTCGCCGGCATCCTATCTGGCGCTGCTAGCAGGAGCAAGCTGATGGCGAAGTCGAGAATGCTGCTGGAAACCCACCTGAAAGCGCTGCGGCTGCCGACCTTCCTGCGCGAGTACGACAAACTGGCTCGGCGCTGCGCCGCCGAAGGCTTGGACTTTCGGGACTTCCTACAGCAACTCTGCGAGCTGGAACTGGTCGATCGCGAGCAGCGGGCGACCGAGCGTCGCATCAAGGCCGCCAAGTTCCCGGTGACGAAGAGTCTCGACACGTTCGACTTCTTGGCCATACCCTCGGTGAACAAGAAGCTCGTTCTGGAGCTGGCGCGCTGTGAGTTCATCGACCGCCGTGAGAACGTCTTGGCGCTGGGGAACTCCGGCACCGGCAAAACGCATATCGCCTTGGCGCTGGGACTGGCAGCTTGTCAGAGCGGCTATCGCACACGTTTCACCACCGCCGCGGGATTGGTCCATGAACTGCTCGAAGCCCGTGACGAACGGCAACTACTACGGGTCCAGAAACAACTTGCCAAGCAGGATCTACTGATCGTCGATGAACTGGGCTATGTGCCGCTGTCGAAGACCGGGGCAGAGCTGCTGTTCGAGATCTTTTCGCAGCGCTACGAACAGGGCTCGACGTTGCTGACCTCGAACCTGCCGTTCACCGAGTGGACCGAGGTGCTGGGTTCCGAACGCATGACCGGCGCTCTGCTTGACCGGCTCACGCATCACGTCCATATCCTCGAGATGAACGGCGACAGCTACCGCCTCAAGCAAAGCAAAAAGAAGCGCCCGCGCTCTTCAAACTGACCCGCCGGCCGCTCGCGCCGGTTTGCGTGGGCCGTCTTCCACTACGCCTGGGCCGCCCTAAAGGGCGTCCTCAGGCTCCGTTCCAGCCGTCCCACGCAAACCGCTGGATCCCCGCCAACTGGTCTATTTTTGCTCCGCCGAAGCGGTCTACATTTACTCCGCCCTTGACACTCTAGCCCAAAACTTAATTGTGCTGCGGTCACGAGTCCGCCCAGCTTGTCAGGGCTGTCAGCTTGTTACATATCGCGTCAGCGATGTGGTGCTTTGTCCCTCGGCCGAAATCGTCGGTGTCAAACCAGATAAGACCCAATCGCATGACTGTCCGAGCTGAACAAAACAGTAGCTACGCGTCCCGGCACGCAACGCAAGTCCGTGTCCTGGGCAGACGCAAGCAGCTGAAGCTCGGCCGGTCCACCGTGCACATCTCCGGCCTTGGGCGTGTAGGAACAGTCATGGCGTTAGGTCTCGCTGCTGCTGGCGTGGGAAAGATTTCTGCCAATGATCCACAGCTTCTCGAAGCAGAAAATATCGGGCCAACTGTTTACACACGGTCGACCGACATTGGCAGAGAGAAAGTCTTCGCCCTAGAGCAATTCTTTCACGGTCGTCCGGACCTTGAGTTTTTGCCCGTCCCGGTTCCCACGGAATCATCCGAAGTCGACAAATATTTTGAGCAGTCTCAGTTGGTCCTTTCTTGTGCGAATTCGGTCTCAGCCCGAATGGTAGCTAATGACAAAGCCATCAAGTATGGCAAGCCGGTGATGCAAGTGGCGTCCTTTGACGGACGCGATCGATTGGCCGCCATGATCTTTATTCGTCTGCCTGAGAACGACTGGTCAGCCTGTTTCGGTTGTCTGCTGGCAGCACATCAAAGTTTCTCTCGGGGCGAGGGATTGCTTACATCGGTAACCTCTGTTGCGGCTGCTATGGCATCAAACATGGCTGTACAGTTGCTGACCGACTTTCGCTCGGAGTGCGTACGGACAAACAATCTATTTTTCATCGATCAAGAGAGCTACAACATCGAAGCCTTGGCTGTGAACCGGCTTGCCGAGTGTAAACTCTGCGGGCCCGGTCGGACTGAGAAGACAGCGGCTTTGGAGGCTTGACGATGACTATCCAGACTCTCACTGACTTCTTGCACGAGAACAACGCTTTTCTTGTAGACCTTGAAAGATACTCCATTGACGCGCGCCGAACGGACTGCAAACTTTGTAATCCGGGCGGATGAGGTTATTGCTATGGACGCCCTCTTATCCCTAGTTCGACCGTTGTTGTTCTTGCTTCTCCTCCTGGGAGCTTTCGCATATTTCGTTGATGCTAGCTGGGCGGCGAGGCTGTTCAAAAAGTTAGGGCTGGTCCTGCTCCTTGTTTTGTTGCTGCCGTCCCTTGTTCAACGATTGGTCGGCAGCGTTGATCTTTTTCGTTTGATTCTGATGCTTTCGCTGTTCAGTGTTGGAGCCTACTTTTTTCGCGAACACCGGCTGCGCCGGAGTCGTCTGCGTCGGGATCGTCAGCGAATCCGAGGAGTGGAACGCCAGCCGATTCTTCCCTACAGCGATCAAGACTCATGAGAATGATTTTGAATCTCTTTTTTGGCCGGAAGGTCAAGCGGGAAACTGAGCGCTACCTGCGTCAGCTAGAGCGGTTGCCAACCGAGGCTTCGCGCCGGAAGGCGATCGAGTTTCTAACTAGTCTGCGTTCTCAGCCCGGTCCCAAAGTTACGCTTGGCCAAACCATGTGGGGACAGCCGGTTGTCGTGCCGCTGGAGGATATTGTAATTGGTCATGGACTGGCAACTGGCGGCACGGGTGCCGGCAAAACTATGGCGATTTCAATTCTAGTCGAGAAACTAATTGAGGTTGCCACATCGAGATGAGCTTTGATCTTTACAACGGCAAGGTCGGAGTTTTAGTTTGTGATCCCAAGGGTGACTTGTATCTTCGGGCTCTCTATTTATTACAGAAGCGCCTCGATTCTCTTACGCGCGATGATCCCAAGGCGGCTAAAGAACTTCGCCGCCGTACTCGGATCATTGACTTTGCCAGCTCCGACCCGGTGTTTAGCTATAACTTGCTGAGCCCGCCGCGTAATGCTGATTTGGAATCATTTGCCTACAAGCGGGCCGATCTGATTCTCGATCTGCTTGGAGCAACTGACAAGATCAGTCTCGCCGGCCTGTCTCTGTTGCGACATTGCCTTCACTTGCTCTGTGACGCTGAGCTGCCGATCACTTATCTGACTGACGTGCTTTTTGATGAGCCGTTGAGAAACAGGCTCTTGGCTCGTTGCCAAAACCGTAAATTGGTGGGATATTTTCTTCGTCAGTTCCCGAGTGTTCCCAAATCAACGATTGCGGCTCTGGCGCGACGAATCGACGGGCTGTTTAGCTCGGAAGGAGTGCGCCTGGCCTTGGCTGGCAAGACCGCACCGGACTTTCGCCGGGATCAAGATGAATCGGCCATCGTTTTAATAAACATTTCCGGCACAAACATGGCTCCAAGTGTGAAGCGGTTGTTGCTGGGTATATGCGTGTTTGACTTTGGACAGTCCGTGTTTGATCGAAAAAATAGAGACCGACCGTTTTTGGCGATTTTCGACGAGGGCCAGCATTGCTTTGCAACAGAGAAATTGCGCGAGCACATGGGCAATCTCTTGGCGGCGTCGCGGTCTTTTGGCACTCACTTTTTGTTCCTAACTCAGAACCTGAGCGTGGCCGTGCCGGACCCTCGCTTGCGCAAAAGTCTTCACACTAACGTTCGCTGGACCTTTTCCATGCGTGGCGAACCTGCTGACTGCTCGTTTTTGAAACCGTTCTTGCCGGTTACGGGAAGAAAGCTCCGGCCGCAGGCCAATCCGTTTGAAGACAAGAGCTTTTACTCCCTGGCTGAGGAGCAGTCGATGGCTTTGGAGGCCATTGCGAATCTGCCGGATCGCATCGGGCATTTGTGGTTCAAGTCTCGCTCGGCAGAGGCGCTGAAGATAAGAACCCAGCAGATTGATTTGCCGGACGCCGACGAGTTGGAGTTGGTCACGCGCCAGCTCAGACGCGATCCGAGTATCGGAAAGCGGATGTCTCGCAAAGAGCATGACCGGCTAATCGCCGAGCGGGATCAGAAGTGGAAGGACCAAGAACCAGCAACCCTGAACACGACGCTTCAGAAGGCTTACCAGGAAAGTCGAGGAGCGGAGTAATGAAGCGAGATGATCTGGGCCTCTGGTTGCTGGCCAGTCCGGTGTTGGCGGCCAAGGCCGCATTCCTTGGGGTGCGGCGAATAAATTTTTGGCGAGTCTCATATATGACGAGCATCACTTGTCAGAGTTGCCAAGCGGAGATTTCGCTGGTCGGAATCTGGAAATGCCCGTGCGGATTTACCTATCGCGGGCACTTGTTGATCGTCTGTCCGGTTTGTCAGTCAGTGCCTCGTATGGCACGGTGCTTTGGATGCGGCTCGACAGAGAAGTTACCAAGACGATGAGATTGACGAACCGACGTCTGGACTTGATGAGACGGTTTCCCTCGGCTCGCTGGTTGACGACCAGGCAGGTACATCGATGGAAGTTTGATGGGGTCGGAGAAGAAGTTGCCCGCCGATGTTTGCGAAAACTAGTCGATGGCGGCTTTCTATTCCGGTTTCGTGAACATCACATGAGTGAAGCACGCTTCACGTTGGGCCAAGAGGGCAAGCGAGTTCTTGAACAGATCGGTTTTGCCGAGATTGAACTGGAGCGCATGCCGCCGAAGCAGTGGCCGCACTTTGAGGCAGTCAACGATATTCGCATTGCCTCGGAGTTGACCTTGCCGCTGGAATATTTTCTGGCGCACTGGCAGCTGAGCAATCTGGACTGGCCGCACGGGATTATTCCCGATGCGGTTTTTTCGACCGGTGGGAGAACTTTTGCGGTCGAATTCGACCGAGGCACAGAAACTTTGAGATTCTTTCTGAAGACCAAAGTTGCAGCCTACCGGCGTGGACTGCAGGGACTTCCGTTGGCAGCCGTCTTAGTGATTACTGATCGCAATGCACGCATGAAGGCCTTGGCTCGTGCCATCGGTGATGAGCAAGGTTTGTTTCTCTACAGCACGATCGAGCTGGTGAGAGATAACGGAGGGTTTGTGGGGCCGGTGTTCTTTCAGGCCGTCAATGGGCAGGCGGTCAGCCTGGTTGAAAAGTGTTGTCTCCAAGTGTTGTGACGAGACAACACTTTGGTGGTTATAACTGTATTTTAATGAGTAACTTAACTAAAATGACGGGTAGCCTATTAGGGAGGAACTGCAGTGCCGGGTCAAGATGCGATCGTTGGTCAAATCGAAGAAGCCATTCGCCGTCTGGAAACAGAACTTGCGCAACTCAAGAACGCCGTGTCTCACAAGAGAAAGGATCTGGGACAGCACAAGAAGGCATTGAACGCGCTGGCCAAGAGCGCTGCCAGGTCGCCTGGAACAGAGGAATAATAGATGCAACCCCCCAAGTTTCTCTAAAAGGTTTTCAGCAGGCAGTTTCGCCCATAAGTGAACCCGGCCTGCCGAGCTACGTTTTAACGCCTTGTCTCTGTCCACCGGCGCTTCCGACTTTTTCATTAACCCCGGGAGTGTCGAATGCTTATGCTAACCGAACTTCTATTTCCGGGCATGATCTTCGTTGCCGTAGTAGCGCTCGCGACGCTGCTGCGATACGACCGAAGCATCAAGGCCTGGGTAATTGGAAATCGGAGACGGCGGAAGTAATCCGTCCTCCGGTGTTTAGCGCAGGAGCGCTGATGGGCGGAGACAGGCGGCCAAGAATTCTATACATCAGGTTTTGCGGCATGACCAGGAGGTTGAGCAATGGAAGCAAAGGCTGGCCGGGAGCATCACGACATCCTTGTTGACGAGCGCAGCAAAAGCTTGTTCACAAGATTGTCTGATGAGTGCCTTGCCAGACAGCTTCCTAAAGATTCACCTGCTGGAAAGGTTGCAAATCAAGTCGCGGTTTCGGAAGGACGACTTGACCACAAACATATGAACCAACAACAACCATCAATCAACCAAAAGCAGCGGGACGCTTTAGTCCAAATGCTGCAGGAGGCCAAAACCAAAAAGGAGAAACAGCTAGAACCTGTCTGGGAATGCCGGGACAGAGTTCAAGCAAAGCTTGTTCCCGAATTCATTGAACAGCAGGGAGCCGCCGAGCTGGCGACAACCGTTAAGCAGTTGCACAAGGACCATGCCAGTGCTGAGCAAGCTATCGGTAATGCTAAGCAAGCCCTTCGTAATATCGAGTCTGAGCTTGAGGCAAAAGGATTCGAGTGCAACTCTGACGGTGTAATCCAAATTGTTCAGTCGGAGATTCCTGAATCTGCTCTACAGAAGTTGAGACAAGAAGAAAACAAGGCCCTGGCTGAGCGGGCAAAACCGATTCGGCCTTACGACTTGGCGATTGCAAAGGTCTGGACAGCAGAGTCTGCTGAGCAAGCCCAAGCGATCGTGGAACCCTTGATCTAGATTTTAGTCATTAACACATCCTTCCGACCGCGACTATTGAACAAGGGGGAGTAGCCATGTTGACGCCAACACGAAAGCCGGTAGCCTCAGAACTTCCGTTGACCGTGAAGGAGGCTGCAGAATTTCTGAGTGTCAGCCCCCAGTTGGTGTATCTTTGGGTGGAGCGAAAGCAGATTCCCCACTTCCGTCTGATGGGCCGCAACATTCGGTTCTTGCGAACCGACCTTGAGGCCTTTCGAGACAGTTTCAAACAGGAGGTGGTGAATGGCTAGACCAAGAAAACATGACGGGATTCTTTACAGAAGAGCGGGGACGACACTCTGGTGGATGCGCTACCAAGATCGTGACGGCAAGCGGCGACTGGAATCAACCTCAACTCCCGATTGGGCAGAAGCCCAGAAACGATTACGCGAACGACTCCGAGCCAGAGATGACAACATCCTGGAGGTTGTTCGCAAAGGTGAACGACTGCAGTTTTCCGAATGGGCGGACTTTTTTCTGGAACAGTATTCCCAGCCGCCGTTCCGGGCAGTAAAAACTCACGAGGCCAACATAGCCGCCTTGCATCATCTCCGTCCAGCTTTTGGGAATCAGCGGTTGTCGGAGATTACGGCAGACGGGATCGAAGACTATCTGCGTTGCCGCCTCAAGCAGCATAAGCGCGTGAAGACCAAACTTGGTTTCCGAGACCTGGGCGGCATCAAGCCGACCACGGTGCATATGGAGTTTCGGGTGTTGCGTCGGATCTTGAATGTCGCCGTGAAGAAGCGGCTGCTTACCGCGAATCCTTGTTTTGCCGTGGAGTTTCCGGTTGCCGTGAGGGGACTGTTTCGACCGCACTACATGTGCTGGTCAGAGCAGCAGCGGATTGAGTTTTGCGCACCAATCCATTTGCGGAACGTCATTCGCATCATCACGGAAACCGGCCTACGGCCCTACAAGGAGTTGGCCTCGATCCGCAAGGAACAAGTGGATCTCGGCAACGCTGTGGTCTGGATTCCGGATTCCAAGACGCCTAACGGAGTTGCCGATGTGCCCTTGACTCTCCAAGCCGCGGAGGCGTTTCGCAGCCAGCTTGAAATCGCGGGCCCTGGTCCGTGGCTGTTTCCAAGTGACCGGAATCCGACCGGGCATCAACTCACCTTCAAGAAAGCCTGGCAGGCAACGTTGCGGCGGGCCGGAGTGCCGTTTTTCCGGCTGTATGATTGTCGCAGCGCGTTTGCGACCCGGCTTAGCGCCGGAGGGGTGGCCGATGAGTGGGTCACGCAAATGCTGAGGCAAGGCGATGCGCAGGTCTTCAAGCGATACTCGCAAATGAAATTGAGGATGAAGCGAGAGGCCCTCGATCGTCTTGATCGTCAGGCCAACGAGAGGGAAATCCGATTGGATACAGTGCAGCCCAACTGAGGGGGTTTTGATACAGTTTTGATACAGTTGGGCCTAAAACGAGTGTATGTCGATGGTAGGAAATGACTGAAGTGGTTTAGAATCAAAGAGTCGGGGCGTAGCGCAGCCTGGTAGCGCGCTTGCTTCGGGAGCAAGAGGTCCGGAGTTCGAATCTCCGCGCCCCGACCAACCGTTTCAGTGACTTAGCGTTCTTAACAGGTTCTTTATAACTGAAAACAAAGGGTTTGCTGTACGCTGATGTGGGGGGCGACAGGGGGCGTAGCAGTTGGTCCGACGTGCAGGTAATTGACGGTTTCGGGCTTAGTTTGGGCGCGTAACGGGGGCGCAGAATGAGCGACGAGGAACCGGAATTAGATGACCTAGCGTGGGCGCTGTCTAGCGCGTACCTTGCGATGTGGTCGGCGTTGAATGTTTTCACGCCGGCGGGATTGAGGAGCGAGCCGGGGGACTTCGGCGAGTTGGATGATCGCATGAGTGAGGCGAGACAAGGGGCGGTAGGCGTCGCGCAGGCTGAACGTCTCCGGCAACTTTCCAGCCTTTAGCTTCGACACAAGCTCTCGTCCGGCAGTCGTCTCGGGACTCGTCACGCACGAATAAACACGAGCTGCGTGAGTTTCCAGGTACGCACAGAATTGGATCGGCTGTTCGACATGTGAGATCGAAACAAGTAACTCACGGTGTACGTCATCTACGACCGCACGATCTGCCAGCTCGAACAGCAGCGCCAGCGATGGCATCAAGGACTTGTATTTCGAGAAATGCGAGGCAAGCGCAGGGCGTACTTCATCTCCTCGAAGTCGCCTTTCCAGATTGCTAAACCATTCATTGAATCGGGTCTGGGCGTCACTGCTGAATCGCCAGGTGTCGACTGCTGACGCTGGAAGCTCAACAAGCGCCCCAAGCACTGCCGCGACTCGTTCAAGAGCCTGCTGATTGCACGGTCGATCGACGAGACGCCAACTCTTGTCGATGTCAGGCCAAACGATGACCTGTAAGCGCTGCGCCAATCCATCATTGGACGGACCGTCTTGTACGGCATCTCTTAGGTAGGCGCGAAGGCGGGCAGGCTGGATGGATACAAACAGGCGCATACAGCAATGCGGGACGTGAATCGTTCCCCGCCCAATACGATCCATGGTGTAGGAGGTCGTGCCACTCCAGGCCTCCAAACAGAAAGCCCTTTCTCCTTCTCGTCCCGATCGATCGAGCATCGAGAGCCAGCCGGTTAGTTCGTTTCGAAGAACATATACACCGGCGGCATTTTCGGCCATTACTTTGTGGAGCGCCTCGAATCTCGCATCGGTCAAGACGAAGCGAGCGGCTGGCGAAATTTCTTGCGGTGGAAGTGGCTCAACCGGCGGTTCCCCTTCCCGATTGTTCTTCACCCACTTCTTGTAGACTTGGGTCCAGGCCTCTCGTTCCAAGCCGAATCTCTCAGATTCTCGTTGGTACTCAGCCTCGGTGAACGAATGGCTTTCCGTATGTCGTGCTTGTAGATCAGTAAGTGATCGAGCGGCAGCTTCGATTACCGGCGTCTTCATCACCCCGGGCGTTCCGATGATTCCGCCCCATAGATTTGGCACAACGTACCATTGATCATCCTGAGCCTTCGGCTGGATCCTCGGGCGCCGATTGACTGCACCCGCAAGAGTCGAGATCAGCGCCGCAGCAACGACGTCCAGAGGCACTTGCATACGTTCGGCAATATCCGTTGCCGCCCCCCCAAATGATTGGGGCAAGTGCTCGGGATCGCAAGGTCGCACCGGCGGTAGCACATCGCCGATCGGCTCTGGCTGCCTCCACGAATTGTCAGAACTTGCGACACCCTGCGCGCTCGATTCGACAGCCGTCGATCTGTGCTTGTCGTTATTCCCGTGGACGCCTTTCTGATACACCAAGGCCGCCATCAAGATTCACACAGCGTTGGATCTGCGGGGCAGTATTCCTAGCATTATTCAAGTAACGCCGCCTCTGGTGGGCGATGCCGGCCTGGTGGACAAGCTCACAATCGAGCCCGGAGCCTGCTACGTGATGGACCGTGGATACATCCACTTCCCGCGGCTCTATCGCATTACCCAAGCCGGAGCGTTTTTCGTCATCCGAGCGAAAGACAAGATGCAGTACCGTCGGCGCTACTCGCATCGCGTCGACACAACGATGGGCCTACGCTCGGATCAGACTATCGTGATGACCGGTCGAGATTCGAAACACGACTACCCCGCGCCAGCGCGTCTGATCCGCTATTGGGACGAGCAACACAACCTACGTTTGCGCTTCCTCACTAACAATTTCGTATTGCCGGCACTTACGGTTGCCCAACTCTATAAGCGCCGTTGGGACATCGAACTGTTCTTCAAGTGGATCAAACAACATCTCAGGATCAAGAAGTTCTACGGCACCTCGCCCAATGCTGTGAAGACCCAAATCTGGGTCGCGGTGATCGTCTATCTGCTGGTGGCGATCCTCAAGAAGCAGCTTGGCATCGAGGCCAGTCTCTACAGGATCCTACAGATTCTCAGCGTCACTGTTTTCAAAAAAAGCCCGATTTTACAGGTGCTCCAGCCTCTCGATTCCCATTCTTCAATTACCCCACCCGCTAAACAACTCAATCTATTCGACTTATGATGGGACACTAGTGTTTGTGAATGATGATGTTCCCTCCTCCGATCGGTTGGTTGGAGCCGTTGTCGTAGGCGTTCGTCCCGCCTGCTTTTTCCCAGATCTTGATGCGGAATATGTCGTCGGGCGGACCGCCGTTGACAGCACTGTCCTTGGCGGTCAGCAGGAATCCGTAGTCTCCGCTGCCGTTGATTGTCCCGGCGCCTTTGAACTGGGCCATCGGGCCCGCCACGACCAGCCAATCGTAATCGGCGCTATTGAATCGCAGGTCGCCGGCCTGAAATCGGAAAGTCGTGTGACCGGTCGGAACACTCGTTCCCTGTCGGTATTTCGAGACAAAGGCGAAGAAGGCGCTGCCGCCCGCGTTCGCGCACACTTGGTTGAGGGAGCAGAATCCGGGGTCGGATTCAATCCACCCGCCCCCGGTGACGAAACTGCCGTCAGGGTCGTAGACAGGTAGCATGATGCAATTGAACGGGCCCGTGTGTCCAACCGAGTTGCTTCCGCGCACGCAGGCGTCGTAAACACGCGAGTCCAAGGCGCCGCCCGAGATGGTGACTTCGACCTCTTCCGTAGGGGAATCGAACGGCATTGGAGACTCTGGATTGCCGTTGGCGTCAACGGGGCAAAGCGAACCAGGCCCCGGACACACACCGTTGGTGCCGAAGCCATTCAGAACGACGGCACCGTTAATGTCGCGGATTTCAAAGTCGGCTGAAACGATCAAATTAGCCCCAGTTAAATCGTCGATTGTCGCGGATAGCGTGATCATCTCGTTGATTGAGGCGGGGTTCGGTGCGGCTTCGACATCGGAAGTGAGCGGCCCGACTTGACAGGCTCGAAGACCGTCGATGACCGATGCGAAGGCGCCCCCAGTGAGAAGAATTCTAGTGTCCTGTCTCTAAAGTTCGATTACAAAAGCGGGCGAGGGAAGCGAAGATTTGGTCGGCGGTTTTGGACCAGACGAACGGCTTGGAGTCGGCGTTGCTGAGTTGGATGTAATCCTCGATGGCGCGTTCCAACTCCGCTGTGCTGCGATGTACGCCGCGGCGAATCTGCTTCTGGGTCAGAGTGGCGAACCAACGCTCGACAAGGTTGATCCAAGACGCGCTGGTCGGCGTGAAGTGCAGATGGTAGCGCGGCCGTTTGGCCAGCCAACGCTGAATAATCTGGGTCTTGTGGGTTCCGTAGTTGTCGAGGATCAAGTGGATCTCGAGCGAGTCGGGGACCGCCTGGTCGATGGTGTCGAGAAACTTGCGAAACTCGACCGCGCGATGACGGCGATGACACTCGCCGATCACATGGCCGGTCTTGACATCCAACGCGGCAAACAGCGAGGTCGTCCCGTGGCGCTTGTAGTCGTGCGTGCGGCGCTCGATTTGTCCGGGACGCAGCGGCAGCAGCGGCTGCGTGCGGTCCAGGGCTTGGATCTGAGACTTCTCGTCAACCGACAGCACCAACGCCCGCTGGGGCGGGTTGAGATACAGACCGACGATGTCGCGCACCTTCTCGACGAACAACGGATCTTGCGAGAGCTTGAAAGTTTCGCTGCGATGGGGTTGCAGCGCGAAGGCCTTCCAGATGCGCTGCACGCTGGAGTGACTCAAGCCACAGGTCTTGGCCATCGAGCGTGTTGACCAATGCGTGGCGTCGGGGGGCGTCGATTCCAGAGTGAGCGTGATGACGCGTTCGACCTCGTCATCGCTGACGCGCCGCGGCGTGCCGGGACGCGGTTCGTCGAGCAGCCCGTCGAGGCCTTTGTCGAGGAAGCGCTGGCGCCATTTGCCAACGGTACGGCGGGCCCAGCCGAGTTGGGCGGCGACGACGGTATTGTTGAGTCCGTCGGCGGCGAGCAGAATGGCCCTGGCGCGTTGGGCAAGAGCCTGCGCGGACTTGCGCCGTCGCGCCCAACTTTGCAGGCTCTCGCGCTCGGCCGGGTTGAGCTTGAGCGGTTTCAATTGAGGACCAGTTGTCGTCGTCTTCCCCATATAGACATGGCGACAACAACCTGTTTAATGTTACGCGAACTTTAGATACCGGACACTAGCGATGGAGTCTCGCGGTACTTGAACCTCCATGGGATCCCAGGACCCCGCTGCCTCCGGGAAGTTGGCGGGCCCCAGGGCGGACATCAGTAAGTTGCCGTCGGCGTCAAAGGCTTCGAGCAGCAGATCCATAGTCGCGATATAGACAAGATCGATTGTTGCCACAGGTTGAGTAAACGTCACTTCTGCGATGTCAGTACCGTAGAAACCCCAGAAGCCAGCCGGCGGACCGAAAGGGCTCTCGGGCGGACCAAGGGAAGGTGTCAGCGCCGGTGTAAGAATCCCCGTATCGCCGGAATAAAATTCCCCACCCGTAGCTTGCGTCGGAGCCGACCCTGGAAGCAGGAGGTACAAGGCGCTGTTACGGAGTTCAGATGTGCAAGAAATCGAAGAATTAGTTCGACAAGGGGTGAGCCTCGCCAAGATCAGCGAGCTCACGGGATTTGACCGCAAGACGGTTCGCAAGTACTTAAGGCAGGACGATCCGACGCCCAGATACGGCCCGCGCAAGCCGCGTCCGTCCAAGCTGGATCGCTTCAAGCCGTTTATCGAAGACCGCCTCAAGGCCGGCGTCTGGAATGCCGTCGTGCTGTTGCGTGAGCTGCGAGAACACGGCTACTCGGGCGGCTATACGATCCTCAAGGATCACCTACAGCCGTTGCGAGAAGCCGCAACCACGGTGGCCGTGTGGCGCTTTGAAACACCCGCAGGCAAACAGGCTCAGGTCGATTGGGGCCATCTCGGCGAGATCACCGCCGACGGCAAGACTCGCAAGCTTTGGGGTTTCGTCTTCACGCTCGGTCACAGCCGGGCCATCATGGCCGCCGCGGCGACCGACCAGAAGCTGCCGACGCTGCTGCGCATGCACGAGGAAGCCTTCCGGCAACTCGGCGGCGTGCCGCAAGAGATCCTCTACGACCGCATGAAGACGGTCTTGGAGGGGGTCGACGAGCGCGGCGAGCTCAAGTGGAATCAAACCTTCAAGGACTTCGCCGACTATTGGGGCTTCACCCCGCGGGCCTGCAAACCTTACCGCGCGCAGACCAAGGGCAAGGTCGAATCGGGCGTCAAGTACGTGCGCCGCAACTTCCTGTGCGGACGCACGGCGACGAGCCTGGATGATCTCAACAACCAGCTGCACGCTTGGGTCTGGGAGGTCTCGAACCGGCGCGTTCACGGCACCACTCACAGCCAAGTGTTAGAGAGTTGGGAGTCTGAAAAGACCGCCTTGCAGTCTCTCGACAAGCGTCCGCCGTATCCCCTCGCGGACGCCGAGTCGAGGCGTGTGAGCCGGGACGCCTTCGTGGCCTGGCGCTCCAACCGCTACTCGGTTCCCTGGCAAGACGCCGGCGCCGAAGTCTCGTTGCGCGAACTGGCCGGCCGGCTCGAGGTATGGCGCGGAGCCGAGCGGATCGCCGTTCACGAGTTGATCGACGACCGCCACCAAATCGTTGTTCGCAAAGAGCATCATGCCGACATTCCGCTGCACGTCGCCAAGCGTCCAGGAGGAAAAACGTGCATTCACATCCAAGCCGGCGCACCCCAAGTCGAAGTGCGGCCGCTAGCGGCTTACGAAAGCGCCGCCGCCGGAGGTGCGCTGTGACCGCCATCGAACAGCTTCACGAACGGCTCGAAGCACTGGGGCTGAAGACCATCGACGATCGCTTGGAAGCGCTGCTTGAACAAGCAGCCAAGGCTGAACCGGCCTACGCCGACTTCCTGCTCGACGTCGTCAGCGCCGAGGCCGACGCTCGCCGACAACGCTATCTCAAGACGCGTCTACAGCTCGCGCATCTGCCCTATGTCAAGACTTTCGAACAGTTCGACTTCGACTTTCAACCATCGATCGACGAGCGCCAAATCCAAGAGCTGCGCACGTTGCGCTTCGTGCACGAAGCCTCCAACGTGATCTTCCTCGGGCCACCCGGCGTTGGCAAGACGCATCTCTCGGTTGCCTTGGCCGAGGCTGCGATCCAAGCCGGTTTCGGAGCCTACTTCATCACCGCGCACGACTTGATCGCCGATCTGTCGAAGGCCATCCGCGAAGGACGGCTACAACGAAGGATGCGCATCTACCTCGCGCCGAAGGTGCTGATCGTCGACGAGATGGGTTACCTTCCGCTCGACGAGCTGGGGGCGACGATCTTCTTCCAACTCGTCAGCGCGCGTTACGAACGCGGCAGCATCATCCTGACCTCGAACAAGAGCTACGCCGATTGGGGCTCGATCTTTTCCGACCCGATCATCGCCACGGCGATCCTGGATCGACTGTTGCATCACTCGACGACGGTGAACATTCGCGGCGAGAGCTTTCGCTTGAAGGAGCGCCGAAGAGCCGGTTTGCTCTCGCGGCCGGAAGATCAGTCCGGCGAACGGCCGACGGTCGATGCGGCTGACGCGGCGAGCCCTGGTCGCAAGAGCGGGGGAAGTGG
This sequence comes from Bryobacterales bacterium, assembly GCA_965247305.1. GTDB lineage: Bacteria > Acidobacteriota > Terriglobia > Bryobacterales > UBA6623 > CATQHP01. Next base: position 3,943,616 of record OZ252030.1, read on the forward strand.
AAGATGAGTTTTTTCAGGCATGGGCAAATCTATCGATCCGATGGGCGTTGGGCAGCGGAAAAGAAGCCGGGAGCGATCTCGGCCGCCGCTCCCGGCACTCATCGTCTCGCTGAGTTTGCGGCCGGGTATTCCTTGGCGGGTTGCTCTCCAGCATTGCCCGCCTCCGCTTCCCCGGCTAGCTCCATGCTTAGCAACACGGTGGTGGTCCACAAAACCACCACCGCAACCAGGGTGGGGAATTTTCAACCGGCGAAAACGGGATTTTTCATCCGGCCTTGACAAAGGTGCGACAACAGTAACCCAAGTACTCGTAAATGTCATCCCGGATCCCGGAATGAGACCGCCTGTCTCCAGAGCGATGGGCTGGAAATGGCCGCCTCCCTCGAAGGTGACCGTGCGGCAGAGCATCCCATCTTCGATCGTTTCGATGACCTCAATCTCCGCCGATGCTGTTGCCGCAGCCAGCATCACAAACGCGGCAATCAGAAGTCTTCTCAAACCTCTCACGTAGAATCTGCGCTTCATGCCGTACCTCCCAGATAAGTCGCGCGCCGCGCTACCCTGGCCCTCACGCGGCGCCTCGGACGTTGAACATCTCCGCCCCCACAACCACTCATGTCTTGTGCCGCAACCAACCGCTTCGGTTGCGCGGCCCATTGAGCTCTAGAACCCTCTTCAAGTCCATTTCTTCCCCTCCATCGGACCCATTAGATGGGAAACCCGGGCTCGGCCCTCGTCACGGCACCGCGGTCTTGACGCCGTCTTTTTAGGTTGGCCGATCGCCTTCGAACTCATGGCACAGGGGTGAAGATCACCGTGCCGACCTCGATGATGCCGATCTCACTTGCCTTCTTGCTTTGGCTTTCGAGGATCTGCAGTGTATCGTTTACGACGACTTGAAACCCGCTCGCGTTCGGCGTCACCGGGGTGATCATGTGGTTGTTGGTCGGCACTTCGTCGCTTGGCGGGCCGCCCTTTGGCCGGAAAAAGAATTTGACTGAAGTGATGTCGCCGACGTTGTTGCGCGTCAAGATCATTCCTCCGCGACCGAGTGTGAAGAGCGGATCGGCAAGCGTTCCGGAGTCGTCCACGGTGAGATCGAAGTTCTCAAGGCAGTCCCCCGCCGCGAAGCCAAAGCTTTTCTTGCTGGGGATGTCGAAGTTGGCCACCGGCGGGCAGTCCTCGTCGATCGGGGGGTTGTCCTCGACGATCAAGAACGTGACGTTGGGGACATCGGGATCGTCGGACACGGGGGAAGGGTCGTCACTTCCATCGTCACCGTTGCGGAGCCGCCACCGCCGCCGCCGCAATCGGGGTCGTCGCCATCGATGAGTTCATCTCCGTCGTTGTCGATGCCATCAGAGCAGCGCGGACCCTTTTCGCTGCTGGGTGCTGCCGGCGCCGGGTCCACCGCCAATGCGGTCAGAAGCGCCAGCGCGCATATGAAGAAAAGGGAAAGCGTGAGATGCGATTTCGTAAACATGTTGTCCTCCTGTGTTTGAACTTTGTCAGTCAACTGGCGCACTTGAAGCGAATCTCCATCTGCGCTGAAGCGGTCTTCATCCCTGTTAGGCGTATAGTTTGCCCCCCCTGGGCCGGGATTCCAAGCCAGTTCCGAGCCATTTTTTTGTGACTGTCTAACCCTTTCCATTTAGGAGGGTTGTCATCAATTGCGATACGCCAGAAACAGCCCAAACACAGCCTCAAGGGCAGCGAGGACCCTCTAGGTACTGAGAGAAAGCGTTATACTGGGCACCGTCGGTGGATCGCGGCTGGCCGGTTTCACGGGTCTCGAGCGTGGTCGGCTCGCGGCATACGGCTCACAAACCGATATGGAACGGCCGGGCGAGGCAGGCACAAGGCGCATCGTTCGCTTCGGGGCCTTCGAAGCGGACCTAAAAACAGGTGAGCTGCGTAAGTACGGCATCCGCATCAAGATTGCCGAACAGCCGTTTCTCGTCCTGGAGCCGTTGCTCGAACGGCCTGGCGAGCTGGTAACGCGCGACGAATTTAAGCAGCGTCTCTGGCCGGGCAATATCCACGTCGATTTCAACCGCAGCCTGAATGCGGCGGTCAAGAAACTGCGTAGTGCGTTGGAGGATTCGCCGCGAAATCCGCGTTTCGTCGAGACCCGTCAGAAGCGAGGATACTGCTTCGTCGCTCCAACGAAGTCGGTGCCGCGGGGCCACGGCGCAGCAGAAGCAACTCCAGCGGATGAGGTAACGACCGGCCCGGGCGCGTCTTCACAACGAGCGATGGGGGCGGCGGGCAAACGCGCATGGAATTGGACGCGGCCGGCCATTGCTCTGGCGGTGGCGCTGCTGGTAGCCGTCTTGTGGCAAGCAGCCCAGAATCCTAGCGCCGAGACGCTCGGGAGCCCTTCGCAGCGCCAGCTCGATTCGTTTCGCTTTGACGAGGGCAGGATTTCGCCGGACGGACGTTACATTGCCTACACCAGCGCTGAGAATTATCAGTTGCGTTTACGCGATCTACGGAGCCGGAGCGACCGGCTGCTCGTCGGGGAGCGCACCGCCCCCGAGCTCGCCTGGTCGCCCGACAGCAGGCGTCTGGCGCTAGCCACCGGGCGGGACGGAGTTTACCGGCTGGAAATTTTGAGCGTCGAATCCGGCGAACGGCAGGTCCTTCGACAGGGCGCCTCGTTTGACGAGGTGCGCGTACCCTTCGCCTGGGACTCCGTAGGCAACCGGCTCTTGTGCGGCGCCCGCGACGGAAAATCGTTGGGCTTTCTTGGGCTGCGAGATTTGACTCTCACACCCGTCAAGATGCCCCGCCTCCAGATCCACCGCCCGGCGCTTTCACCGGACGGAAGGTTCCTCGCTTATCATTACCGCAACGGCAGGTTTTTTGATGTCGAGATCGTCGCGACAAGCGGCGCAAGCGATCCCATCGAGATCGCCGATTTCCCTTCAAGCGGTGAGCGCTATGCGTTCTGGGCCGCCGGTGGCCGCATGCTTCTGTTCATGCGGGGGTTCGGCATTGGGGGTGACCGATACGAAATGTGGGGCCGGCGAATCGACCCGAAAGACGGCTTACCGCAAGGAACGCCCTTTAAGTTACCTGCAGCACCGGACCCCTACTACGAGCTATTCCATCCCGCCGTGATGTCGAACGGTGAAGTCGTCTTCGCGCGGCGCGCACGCCTTAGTCGTGTGCACTTGCTTGCCGTGGACCCCGAAAGCGGCGAAGCGCGGGGTGGGCCCGAGTCGGATTTTCCCGAGCGCTCCAGCGGCAAGCACTGGGCGCCGGAAGGAATGAAATTCTACTATTGGGATCCGAGCGTGCGCTGGCAAGTGATCTCTGATGTGCTCGCCTTTCGTGAACGGGATATCGCAACCGGCGAAGAGCGCATTCACCAAATCCCTTGGCCGGAGCTGGCCTGGACTTCGTTCAGCTACAGCAGTGACCACAGCAAGGGCCTCTTTGTCGCAAACGCCGGCCGCGGCCGAGCCCGTGCGCTCTATCTTTTTGACGCGGAAACCCGCCAACTTTCCGAGCTGCTGGGGCTGGAACAGGAGTCGGGAATGGCTCGATTCTCCAATGACGGAAAGGACGCGGCGTTCGTCGAGCGGCCTCGCTCAGCGGAAGACTGGGAGTTGAAGGTGATCGATTTGAGTCGCGTAAGTGTTCGGACACTGACACAGACCAGCCGTTCAACGCTGCAATGGTCCCCTGACGACACAGAAATCGCGTTTGTGGCCGATAATTGCTTGCGCGTCGCGCCCGTCGCCGCTGGGCAATCAGTCACACTTGCCTGCGGTCCTCCGCTGCCCCAGGCTTGGCCGGCGGCCGACGGGTGGAGGCGGAAGCCCCGCTGGCATAACCCAATGGGATTCTCTTGGTCCCCTGATGGCAGGATGCTCGCGTGGGCGGTCGCCGTCCCGGAGAAACGCAGAGTGGAACTGTGGGTGGTGGACCGCGATACGGGGAAGCGCAGAGTGGTATGGGCGGGCGGCGCAGCCTACAGCCGCATACCCTTGAGTCCCAAATGGTCTCCCGACGGGAAGCTCATCGCCTTCACGATGGCGGGCCAGGCGCCGGTCGAGGTGTGGGCAATGCGGAGCAGCGTATCGTCGGACCCGCAATCGGTCGACGGAGGAGCCGGGCTCGATGGGACGATCGGGGACAATCACGTAACCCCGTAAAGCCATGAATCAACAGCTTCCAGCGATCTCGATGTCTATAAAACAGGGCGATTGAGGCTCACAACGGCCAAGACGGAACCCGCCCAAACGGCCGTCCCGCGATTTTGAAATTTCTTTTGTCTTTGAAATCAGCAACCTAGCGATACGGTCGGCCGAAAACCGGACACACGGGCCTTACACTATATCTGGAGGATGCGGAAAGCCCATCAAGGAGGCTCGAAATTTCACAGAAACCCTGCCAGATCCGGCCAAAGGGCAGCATTCAGGATACGGCCAGCGGATCGAATCGGATAAGCGCGCGGGGACCTCCTCGTACTGCATTGCTGTGTTTGACGGAATACAAATAATAAGCACGGCGGGTCACGCCCGACCACGGAGTTTTAGAGAAAACCGGACGAAACCGGACATTCTGGTAGGAGAGCTGCGCCGATCTGTGGTCAACGCGGATCGGGCAGAAGGCCGATTTCGGGCGGCGAATTCCGGTTGTTGCAGTGGGGTACATTTGGTACCCGGTCGTTGACAGCGTGAGTCGAGCAGCGACCGAGACAGCGCCTGCGTTCAGGTGCCGCGAACTTGGACTCGAGGCCCGTGGGTGGCGTACCTTATGGGGGGTTGGGATCGATCTAACTCTGATTCGTAGTTTGCTGTTCGTTCCTAGGGACATCGTCAAGAAACTCGACAAGGCCAAGCGCTTAGGAATTGCCGAGCCGACGCCGTAGTGCTACCCAAGTGTGGTTCGGCCAATGACATCGCTCGGCTCGAAGATCGATTGGCAGACGACGTGGCCATCATCTCGATCATCGAGACACCGCCGAGCGTACTGAACGCCGCGCCGATCGGCCTCGAAGGTCAGCTGATTGACGAGCCAAATTTGCGCCAAGCGCGAAGCGTGATAGCGCGGTTTCGATGCCTTGGAACGTAACCGAGGGCGGCTATACTTCAGGGATGTCGCAGTCCACTCGCGAACGCGATATCGCGAGCATTATTCACCCTTTTACCAACCCCGTCGCGCATCAACAACAGGGACCCCTTGTCATCAAGTCAGGCAAAGGAGTCTGGGTTTATGACGAGGCTGGGAAGGCCTATATCGAGGGCGCTTCGGGACTCTGGTGTGCATCGCTTGGCTTTGGCGAAGAGCGGCTGATCGAAGCTTCGAATCGGCAGATGAGAACGCTGCCGTTCATGCATCTATTCGGATCGCGCAGCACATCGCCGGCGATCGAGCTTTCCGAGCGGCTGCTCGCACTCGCGCCGGTCCCGATGTCAAAGGTGTTCTTTGCAAACTCTGGTTCTGAGGCAGTCGACACCGTCGTAAAGATGGTCTGGTTCTACAACAACGCTCGCGGGCTAAACGCCAAGAAGAAGATCATCGCTCGCGAGGATGGATTTCATGGCTCAACCGTTGCCGCGGCAAGCCTGACCGGCATTCGCCGTAACCACCGACAGTTCGATCTTCCGATTGCGAACATCATCCACGCGGCCCGGCCACACTACTATCACGACGCGCTGGCGGGGGAATCGGAAGATGCATTCTCATCGCGAATGGCGGAATCGCTTGACCGACAGATCGTCGACGAGGGTCCGGAGACCGTCGCGGCATTCATTGCCGAGCCGATCATGGGCGCCGGCGGTGTTCTGCTACCCCCGGCTGGATACTTCGAAAAAATCCAGAAGGTCGTCGAGAAGTACGACTTGTTGTTCATCGCTGACGAAGTGATTTGCGGTTTTGGGCGCACCGGAAATTTGTGGGGCTCTGAAACCTTCGGCCTGCGCCCCGACATGATGACGAGCGCCAAGCAGCTCTCGTCGGCTTATGCGCCAATCTCGGCCGTGCTGGTCAACGAGAAAGTCTATGAAGTGTTGGCGCGCGGCAGCGACGAGATCGGCACATTCGCACACGGCTATACCTACAGCGGTCATCCCGTCAGTGCCGCGATTGCGCTCGAGTGCCTGAAAATCTACGAAGAACGCGACATCGTCAACTACGTGAGGACAATCGCTCCGCGCTTGCAAGACGGGCTGCGTGAGCGATTTGCCGACCACCCGATGGTCGGTGAGATTCGCGGCGTGGGTCTCGCAGCGGCCGTGGAACTCGTCGCCAATAAGCAGACGCGCGAGCGATTCGAGCCCTCACTCGGCGTCGGCCCGTACTGCTTTCAGCGGGCGATCGAGCACGGCTCTATTCTGCGGGCGCTGGGGGATTCGATCGCATTTTCGCCTCCGCTGATCATCACCGAAGACGAAATCGATCAGTTGATAGACGGATTTGCTAAGGCCCTCGCGGATACCGAACGCTGGCTAGTTACTCAGCGTCGGGCTGCGGTTTAGGTGGCCGACGGCGCGACGGATACGTGCCTCGCCACGAGCCTCGGCCCTCTGACGTGGAAGCATATACTGTCATCGACATTACGTCAACATTTTGAGGGTCAAGACTGGTGCCATCTTCCTTTCGGAAGGCCCGGGCTAGGAGGTTCTGTGTCGAGTTTTCGATGATCGACTTGATTTCGAATTTGTATTCGTTATCGGGGGAGCCCTCATTGACGACGATACGCACGTGCTCCAACTTTTCAGACGTGTGATTCTGAAAGAGAACCCCAAGCCCGACAACTCCAACAACGACACCGCTCAGTTGAATCGTCGGCTCTTGGTCCATCGGATTAATCGGTTCCGGCTCAGGCATGCAACCAATTACGCTGGCGGCCAGCGCGATTACCATCACGAGATGTGGAATGCGCCAACTAGCGCTAAACCGGAGGGGGAGCGGCTTTAACATCTATGTTCTCCGTAGCGGTTTTGAACAGTAAGTCGATCGCAGGACTACCGCGGCTAACGTGAGTTTCCCACGATCATCAGACAGGGCAGCCTAGGGCATTCCACTGAATTAGTCGTAAGAATCCTCTCGCTGCCTCAGATTTTAACTGAAGCATTGATAAGTAATCCAGGCCGACACATACGCCAAAAGCGTCATGTAAGCGAACTGAATCGCCGGCCACTTCCAGCCGCCCGTTTCGCGTCTCACGATGGCCACCGTCGACATGCACTGCATTGCGAACGCGAAGAACAGCATCAGCGCGATCGAGGCGCCGAAGGACAGATCGGTTCGCAACGCTTCCTGTAGTTCGACGGAGTCTTCGTCGGCCTCCATTCCATAGATCGTCCCTAGAGTGCCGACGATCACCTCACGAGCGGCCAGCGATGTGATGAGGCCGATGCCGATCTTCCAATTGAATCCGAGCGGCTCGATCGCCGGCTCAATTGCCTGACCGATCGCCCCAGCGTAGCTATCCGCGATCTTCGGCGACTCGCCGTTGTCTAGCGGGAAACTCGCAAGTACCCACAAAATGATCGTCGTCGCCAGAATCACTGTGCCGGCACGGCGCAAGAAAATTTTCGAGCGATCGAGAAGTCGATACGAAAGCGAGCGCAGAGTGGGCATTCGGTACGGAGGCAACTCCAACATGAATGGTGTCGACGTACTGCGCAATATCGTGGACTTCAGCAGCCAAGCGGTCATCGCCGCGGCCAAAAAGCCGACCACGTAAAGCCCCAGCAGTACGGCGGCGCGTGTTCCAAAAAATGGACCGAGTATCGGCTGCTCGGGTATGAATGCGGCGATCAGCAGGGCGTAGACCGGCAACCGTGCCGAGCAAGTCATTAAGGGCGCGACGAGTAGCGTGGCCATGCGATCGCGCTTATTTTCGATAGTGCGCACCGCCATGATTGCGGGTACGGCACAGGCGTATGCGGAGAGCAATGGAATGAACGATTTGCCTTGTAGGCCGAAGACACGCATCGTGCGGTCGGCGATAACGGCGGCGCGGGCCAAATAGCCGGAGTCCTCGAGAACGCCGATGAACAAAAACAAGATCAAGATTTGGGGTAAGAAGATGACGACGGAGCCGACACCGCCCCACACGCCATCAATCAAGAGGCCCTTGATGAACGAGTCGGGCAGCACGGCGCCGAGCCAAATCCCGGTGGCGCCTATGGACGCATCCACGGCGTCCATCAACGGTACGGCGAGAGTAAATATACTTTGAAAAACGGCAAGGACCACGGCCAAGAAAATTAGCGGCCCGGCGACGGGATGTAAGAAAATACGATCGAGCCGGCGACTCCACTCGGGCGGCCCTGGGGCTTCGTAGCCGGAACGCTGCACCACTCCGCCAGCCCACCTTCGCGCCGCCGGAACATTTTGGATTACCGGAAGCTCAACGCGTTTCACAGGGCTGCGTGAGCCCTCGATAAAGCGCAGCACCCCGTCGACGCCGGCACCGTTGCGCGCGCTGATGGCAGCCACGGGAACGCCCAGCTCAGCCGCGACCGCCCGGGCATCGACCGCGCCGCCCCGGCTCGCGAGTTCGTCGGTCATATTAAGCACAACGAGGGTGGGAATACCGAGGTCGAGAATGCCGGGCGCGTGGCTGAGATGGCGCGCGAGGTTGGTCGAATCGAGCATCAAGATCGCGGCCGCCGGTTTGTCGACAGCCTCGTTTTCTCCGCGAAGCACTTCAACGGCTATGCGCTCATCCTCCGACTGCGGGTCGAGACTGCAGGCTCCAGGCAGATCGACGAGGTCGAGCTCCTCGCCCGACGTCAGTCGCAGGATCCCGATCTTCTTTTCAACCGTGATACCCGGGTAGTTCGCTACCTTTTGGCGTAGGCCGGTTAGCTGATTAAACAGCGTAGACTTGCCGACGTTTGGCGGGCCGCACAGAGCGATGACGCGCCTGGGAGTCGCTGTAGTTAAGGTAGCCATTCTATTGGAGAGCAGGTGCTCGCGCGCTAACTCACGACGGGGGCGTCAAGCCGAATCGTGATCTGCCGAGCAGTTTCGAGCCGCAGGGCTACTTCTGACCCATCGATCTGATAAATCACGGGATCACCAAGCGGCGAACGGCATGAGCAGCCAACCGTCATACCTGGAATGAACCCGAGCTCCATCAAGCGTTGGGCGTCGTTTTCGCTGAGTTCGAACGCCTCGATTACAGCGTCTACTCCTGGGCTGAGTTCGGCAAGATTCATGGCGGGCGTCGCCCTCGCGAAGTTCTTAGTATCTCACCGAGATGTCGCCCGTCACGACGCAATGGCGGTCGACTGCGCCGCTTCCGTGACTCCGGCGATCGACGCCGCGAGACGGATGGCGACTTCCTTCGCTCGCTCGCCGACTTCCCCGGGAGCGCCTACGCAGCTCGGGCAACCACCATCGCACTGGCAGGCATTCATCAGTTCCAGTGACTTTTCGACAAGACTAGCGCGCATGCGGAAGAGCGGCTCGCTTTGGCCGATACCGCCAGCGTAGGTGTCGTATAGAAAAAGGTCTGGCTCTGACATCGGCGTCGATTCGCCGTGTCGACTTCCGATCGATACGCCCAGATCTCGCGAGTCGCACATAAGAAGCAGTGATCCGACCGTTCGCATGACGTTGCCAAGCCCGACGATGCCGTTCTGTTTTTCAGCGGGAGTGTAGTCGCGTAATCGCGCGAGAAAATCCATCGGAAAATGCAGCCAAAACGAAGTCGTATGCAACTCTTGCTCTGGCATCGAGAGCTTTCCCGCCCCAACGTTTTCATTGGTGTAAAACTTGATTTTCTTGAAGCCCACAATCTGGCGATTGAGCCGCACCTCGCCGTGATTGGAAATTGCCGGGCCCATTGAAGCGTCATCGAAGCCTTCGAGTATCTTCACCTGCGTGTAGTCGATTGCGTCGGTATAGTAGTCGCAGTCGACGCTCTTGACGTAGGCATTTCGCTCGTCGTACTCGAAGCGCTCAACGTGAAAGAGCCGGCCTTCATGCAGATAGATCGCCTTTTCGTGGAGCGTAGTCAGGGCCGCGGTGAACGCAACTTCGCCAATGACCTTCGCTTCCGCGGTGATGTCGACCACGACGAAATTGTCGCTGCTGACCTTCCGAAGACTCACGGCGTCGGCGGGGTAAGATTCCGAAGTCCAGTGCCAGGCGTCACCCGAGTGATGCGCCACGCCGACGTCTTCGAGCAGCTTGCAAAGCTCAGTGGTGTCGTGGGGCCCGAATTTTTCGCCGTCTTGAATCGGCAGTTCAAACAGCGCGCACTTAAGATGGCTGACGAGAATATCTAGGTTGTCCGGATTGACGTGGGCGCCCTCGGGCGGAGCTTCGAAAAAGTAGTCCGGGTGCTCGACCATGTATTGATCGAGTGGCGCCGATGAGGCCACCAGCACGCTCACCGATAGCGATTGCCGCCGTCCCGCGCGCCCAGCTCGCTGCCACGTGGAAGCGATTGAGCCAGGGTATCCAGCCATCACCACAACATCGAGCGAGCCGATATCGATGCCAAGTTCGAGCGCGTTCGTGGCCACAACACCGATCGTCTCGCCATCGCGGAGCTGACGCTCAATCTCGCGGCGCTCCTTCGGCAGATAGCCGCCTCGATAGCCGCGAATACTTGGCGGAGCAGCGGGCGATCGATCGATGGCCTCTTTGAGATAGCGGACGAGCACTTCCGTCGCCAGGCGATTGTTCGCGAACACCAGCGTCTGTTGTCCCTTGGCCAAAAACAGCTCCGCCATGCGACGCGTCTCGTTGATATAACTGCGGCGGATGCCAAGCTGTTGATTCACGACCGGGGGGTTGTAGAAAACGAAGTATTTCTCGCCGCTTGGCGCTCCGTTATCCGCGACGAGTTCGAACGGTTCTTCGAGTAAGCTGCAAGCGAACTCTTTAGGGTTGGCGATTGTCGCGGAGCAACACACGAATTGCGGCTGCGATCCATAAAATTCACAAATGCGCTTCAGCCGCCGAAACACATTGGCGAGGTGGCTGCCAAAAACGCCGCGGTAGGTGTGCAACTCGTCGACGACGATGTATTTCAGGTTTTCAAAGAATCGCGACCACTTGGTGTGATGCGGCAGCACGCCGGCGTGCAACATGTCGGGATTCGTAAGGACGACATTGGCGCGGCGGCGGATCGCGCGGCGAGCGTCACCCGGCGTATCACCGTCGTACGTAAACGCTTTTACGTCAGAACCCAATGCATCGCCCAGCACCTGAAATTCCTGCAACTGATCCTCAGAAAGCGCCTTGGTGGGGAAGAGATAGAGCGCGCAAGAGTCGGGGTCCGCGGCGAGGGTGTTCAGTACAGGCAGGTTGTAACAGAGAGTTTTCCCGCTAGCCGTCGGCGTGACGATGACGGCGTTCTTTCCGGCGGCAGTTTGCTCCCAAGTCTCGGCCTGGTGGGAGTAGAGTTGCACGATGCCTCGCTGTGCCAGTACTCCGCGAATCCGAGCGTCAACGGCTTCGGGAATCACGACAAACTGAGCCTCACGAGCAGGTTGATGGCGAATCGCGGTAATCGGCGACTCCTCGCGGCTCTGCATCGCGTGGAACTGCTCGACGACGTGTTCGAGCGATTTGTCGCGAGGAGCGGCGACGCCGTTTGGGGATCCAAAGTCGAGGGATAGGTTCGTGGCGGGCATGATCAGTTACAGTGTTCGCATTACAACTGCGTAACATTCTCTTTATGTTCGCCTATACAATAGCGCACATCATAGCGAACTGACACTTGGTTACCTGAAGTCCCCTCGATAGCCGATTTCGGTGCCTGAAAAATTGACCTTATTCGTTCGCGGATACGCCCCAACGGCGTCATCACAGACCACTCGACGCCAGATGCAGAATGCGCCGAGTTCAACTTTGCCTTGGGGACAAATTCTTGCGGAGTTGAAATGAGCCATGATAGGATCAAATTTCCGACTCCTCGATCGGATTGATCGAGTTCTCTACGCGGGGGCGTAGTTCAGTTGGTTAGAACGCCGGCCTGTCACGCCGGAGGTCGCGAGTTCGAGTCTCGTCGCTCCCGCCATTCTTTTCAAGAGTTTATGGTTCTTCCGTCGAGTCCGTCCGGCACGAGTGTAACCATTTTTGTAACCATTCGCTACTGAACAACCTTGGACGAAGATAGATCAATACGTTCGCGGCGTTGCTCCAGGTAGCGGTCCACCTTCTCAGCGGCATCAGCTAGATCCCTGTCGGCCACGATGTTGTAGCGCTCATAGACCGAGCGAGTTTTGTGGCCGCTGATTGCTGTCGCGATCTTCGGTGATACTCCGGCCCGGTCCAGGTTACGAATCGCAGACCGCCGGAGGTCATGAGGCCAAAGTCCGGGAAGGCCAACGGCTTGGCAGGCTTTCTTCCACGCTTTGCGAGGATCGCTGACGGGCCTGCCACCGCGCTGGATGACGTACGGGCATTCCGGCCAATTGTATACGTGCTCGTCCCACGCCATCCTTAACCACTCTTCCATGTCTCCAATGAAGGGGATGAAGCGAGCCTCGCCGTTTTTCGTCTCGGGGAAGTAGATCCTCTTTGCCTCAAAGTCGACCTGTGTCCAGGTTAGTGGCTCCTTAGGGCGTTCTCGCCGACTGTCGCCTAAAACCTCCGACTTGCGCACGCCGCTGTTGTATCCGATAACCAGAAACACTTGCAGGTAGAACGGCAGTGCCGCCCGCAGTTCCGAATAGGGGTCGAAGTCCAGGAAACTGCGACGTACGTGCTTCTCGGCAAGTTTTTGGATATGGGGGATCCGCGCAACCAGAGGCGGATCAGACTGATAGGCCAGCTGAAAGCCTCTGCGAATGATGTTGAGTTCACGGTTGATCGTGGCCGCCGCTGCTCCCCTCTTATTCCTCTGCGAAATGTAGCGCTTGACGTGTTGGGAGCCAAACTGCGCTGCCTTGATTGTTCCAACCAAAGGCGAGACCTGATTCTTAATGCGGCGTTGCAGATCCGGCAGAGATCGATAGCCGTTGATTTCATAGTCGTCGACTACGACCTGGCACAGGTCCTCAACCGTGAGTCTCTGCGCGTTGCGGCCAAGGAAAAGGCCGTTGTCGACTTCCCCCAATCGGCGGCGAAGGTATTGTACGGCCACGGTTTTGTTCGCAGTGCGCGTCGATTCGAGCGGTCAAGCGCTTCGGCGTGGCGCGGGAGACCGTGCGCAAAATGTTGCGCTATTCCGTTCCACCGGGCTATAGGCGGAGCAAGCCGGTGAGGCGACCGAAGCTGGATCCCTTCACCGGCATCATCGATCAGATCCTCATCGAGGATCGCGGGAGACCGAAGAAGCAACGCCACACCGCCCAGCGCATCTTTGACCGCCTGCGCGAGGAGTACGCCTTCACGGGCGGCTACACGATCGTTAAGGACTATGTGCGTGAGAAGAAGCTGGGCGGGCAAGAGATGTTCGTGCCGCTGGCGCATCCGCCCGGTGACGCCCAGGCGGACTTCGGCGAAGCGATCGTCGTTATCAATGGAGTCCAGCGCAAGGCGCACTTCTTGGTGGTCGATCTGCCGCACAGCGATGACGCCTTTGTGAAAGCGTTTCCGGCCGAGACGACGGAGGCGTTCTGCGAGAGGCACAATGCGGCGTTTGAGTACTTCGGGGGCGTGCCGCGCAGCATCGTCTACGACAACACGAAGTTGGCGGTAGCAAGGATTCTTGGCGATGGCACTCGCAAACGCACGCGAGCGTTCAGCGAACTACAGTCGCACTACTTGTTTGAAGATCGATGCGGGCGGCCGGGTAAGGGCAACGACAAAGGGAAAGTTGAGAACTTGGTGGGCTATGGGAGGCGCAACTTCATGGTGCCGATCCCCAGGTTCTCGAGTTGGGAAGCCTTCAACGAACATCTCGAAGCGAAGTGCCGCAAGAACCGCGAACGGCGCTTGCGGCGACACAGCGAAACGATCGGAGCGCGCTTCGAGCGCGACGCGCAAGCGTTTTTGGCCTTGCCGCCCACGCCCTACGATGCCTGCAACAAACGCGCGACGCGGGTGAGTTCGCTGTCGTTAGTGCGCTATGCGACCAACGACTACTCGGTGCCGACGCGCTATGGCCACGCCCGAGTGTTGCTCAAGGCCTACGTGGACGAAGTGGTGATCTGTTGCGGCAGTGAAGAGATCGCGCGCCACCGGCGCAGTTACGAACGTGAAGAACTGATCTTCGATCCGATCCATTACCTGGCGTTGCTGGAGCGCAAGACGAATGCGCTCGATCAAGCCGCGCCGTTGGTCGGCTGGGATCTGCCGCCGGAGTTTCCGAAACTGCGACGTTTGCTCGAAGCTCGTTTGGGCAAAGCGGGCAAGCGTGAGTACGTGCAGGTGTTGCGCCTACTGGAGGACTTTCGACTGGAGCATGTTGCAGCGGCGGTGCGCCAAGCCTACCACCTGGGAACAATCGGCTTTGATGCCGTCAAGCACTTGCTGCTGTGCGCGATTGAGCACCGTCCACCGAAGCTCGACCTGACGAAGTACCCTCACTTGCCGACAGCTCAAGTCGAGCAGACTGCGGCGTCGTCCTATCTCGCGCTGTTGGGGCAAGGAGCGGGCTAATGGCGAAGTCGAGAATCCTACTGGAAGCCCAGCTCAAAGCGTTGCGGCTACCGACCTTCCTGCGCGAGTACGACAAAGTGGCGCGGCAATGCGCCGCCGAAGGCTTGGACTTTAGGGATTTCCTGCATCAACTCAGTGAGTTGGAACTGCTCGATCGCGATCAGCGGGCGACCGAACGCCGCATCAAGGCGGCCAAGTTTCCGGTCACGAAGAGTCTCGATACGTTCGACTTCCTGGCGTTACCTTCGGTGAACAAGAAGCTTGTTCTCGAGCTAGCACGCTGTGAGTTCATCGATCGTCGCGAGAACGTTTTGGCTCTTGGCAACTCCGGCACCGGCAAGACGCATATCGCCCTCGCGCTAGGCCTGGCGGCCTGTCAAAGCGGTTATCGCACGCGCTTCACCACGGCCGCGGCGTTGGTCAACGAACTGCTCGAAGCCCGCGACGAACGACGGCTGTTGCGACTCCAGAAGCAACTTGCCAAGCAGGATCTGCTGATCGTCGATGAACTGGGCTATGTGCCGTTGTCAAAGACGGGGGCAGAGCTACTGTTTGAGATTTTCTCGCAGCGATATGAACAGGGCTCGACCTTGCTGACCTCGAATCTGCCGTTCACCGAATGGACCGAGGTGCTGGGATCGGAGCGCATGACCGGCGCGCTGCTTGACCGCCTCACCCATCACGTTTACATTCTCGAGATGAACGGTGACAGCTACCGCCTCAAGCAGAGCAAAAAGAAGCGCCCGCGCTCTTCCAACTGACCCGCCGGCCGCTCGCGCCGGTTTTCGTGGGCCGTCTTCCACTACGCCTGGGCCGCCCTAAAGGGCGTCCTCAGGCTCCGTTCCAGCGGTCCCACGAAAACCCCAAAGAAACCGTCACCCCATCCCAACGGGTCTGCTTTTTCTCCACCCAACTGGTCTATTTTTGCTCCGCCGCAGTGGTCTAAATTTACTCCGGCCTTGACAGATCAGCATCTAACTTGATCCGAAGTGTCGACACGATGGATTGGGCAATTTCATCTTGAATCGCGAACACATCCTCGATATTCCTGTCGTATCTCTCCGCCCATAGCTGAGTATCGTCCCGAGCGTCGACGAGTTCGGCCGTAATACGCACTTGCTGCGCCACCCGTCGAACGCTACCCTCGAGCACCTTTTCGACATTCAGTTTTTCCGAAACCTCCCGCAGACCGTAGCGCATGCCCTTGTAGCCGAAGCTGGCATTCCGCGAGCTTACGCGTAGGCGCGGAATGGCGGACAAGGAATTGATGTCTTCCGTGATTCCGCCACTGAAAAATTCACTTTCCTCGTCGTGGTTCATGTTCGCAAACGGCAATACGGCGATCGAACGGTCACTATTGATGCCGCGCACGGACCCGGTGTTCACGGTGCGACGCATCTCGCGAAGTCCAGTTAAGTCAACCAGGAAATCGTCAAGGTGCTGATAGCGACGTTCCCGTTCCTTCGCGAGAGCCTTGCGGATTACTTGATCCAGCGACACAGGTAAGCCGGTTCTGACGCTCGTCGGTGGCGCCGGCTCCTCATTCAACAGTGAATAAAGGACTGCCTGGGTGTACTCGTTGCGGAAGGGAAGGAGGCCGGTAACCATTTCATACAGCACCACCCCCAATGACCAAATGTCGGTCCGTGCGTCGAGATTCTTTCCAGTTGCTTGTTCGGGCGGCAGGACTATAGCAAAACCATAACCTCCTTGCCTTCAACACTTCTGTCTGAATCATAGGTTATATCCTTATTTATCAACCTTCTAAGCTTGACATCCACTGATACTAGCGCCACACTCACAGTCAGATCGACGCCATTAGTCTGCTGACATAGTGATGACAGCATGAGAAACTCCAACTCCTTCGTTCGTTGTCCACCTAGCGCGGCGTCAAGGAGGCTCTATGCGCCTAACTGAGAAGACCATCCGCGCCATTCCGGGATCTGATCGCTGGTCCGAGCAGGACCGCAAGCGAGGCTACCGACTCAGCTGGGACGACGAACTCAAAGGGTTCGGCCTGCGCACCACTTCCGCCGGCGCGAACAGCTTTGTCTATAACTACCGCACCACGGACGGGCGTCAACGAAGGGCGACCGTGGGCCGCTGGCCGGGCATGACCGCTACCGCGGCGCGGGCTGCCGCTGTCAAACTGCGTTCGTCAGTCGACGGTGGCGGTGACCCCCTCGCGGCGATCCAAGGCAGACGAGGCGAGTTGAGCTTCGCTCGACTCGTTGACGAGTTCGCCGAGCGACATTTGTCGAAGTTGCCCTCGGGCTCCGAGACCGAGCGTATGTTACGACGTGATGCGGTCCCGATGCTGGGGAAGATGAAGGCCTCAGACGTCAGAAAACGGGATGTCATCGCTCTCTTCGACCAAAAAGCCGCTACCGCGCCGGTTGGGGCGAATCGCTTGCTGACGTCAATCAGCCGCGTTTACAACTGGGCGCTCAAGCGTGACCTGATCGAAACCGGCAACCCCGCGGCGCTAGTCGCCAAAGCGCCCGAACGTTCGAGGGACCGAGTGTTGAGCGAAGGCGAACTGGTGACAGTATGGCAGCGGTTGGACGACGCGCCACGGCTGGGTCTACAGACCGCCGATGCGTTACGAATGATCCTGTTGACGCTGGCGCGTCCGGGCGAAGTGGCGGGCATGCTCTGGGATGAGATCGAAGAGGACTGGTGGCAGATCCCTTCAGAGCGAGTGAAGAACCGGCACACCCATCGCGTACCACTGAACAAGCTGGCGAGGGAGATCTTGGCCAAAACGACGCAAGAGTCCGAATATGTCTTCAATGCCCCACAAGGCGGCCAGCTGCCGCGGATGAGGTTATCCGACGCCTTGAGCAAGAGCCGCGAGTACTTCGGCGTGCCGGAGTTCAAACCGCACGACTTAAGGAGGACCGCCGCTAGCCATATCGCGGCGCTCGGCACGCCACGCTTCATCGTCGAACGGCTTTTGAACCACGCAGATCGGTCCGTGACGGGGATCTATGATCGCTATGAGTACGGCAAGGAAAAACAAGCGGCGCTCGATGCCTGGGATCGCAAACTGCGGGCGCTACTATTCGGGGAGCGTGCGGAAGTTGTGGAGCTCTCAAGATGAAACGAAAGCCCGTCAGAGTTCGGGACCTCACGCCGGAGCAACTCACTGAACTCCGGCGCCTGGCGAGCGAGCACCAAGCACCACGGAAACCCGGCAACGCCCTCTATAGGCAAGACGTGTCGATTTCGGAAGAGGACTGGTTCGCTATGCCGACAGGGCTGGAGGCGGTCGAAGCGGAGACGGTTGCGTTTCTCGAGCGGAGCGGGTTTCGCGCGAAGATTCCAGATGTTCACGAGGCTGGCAAGTCCCGAGACGCGCTCGTGGTTCAGGCATACGAATGCTGGATATCTCTACTGGCGACCAAAGAAAATGCGCGTCTGGAAAATTGGGCACAAGCGATCTCTTCAGCGGTTGATACGGGTCGAATGTTTGAGCGCCTGGTGGCGATTGAACATTTCCAGAAGCCCGTCAAGACTGGGCGAAAGATCATCGACGCCAATAAACTTCGCACGGAACGACGTCATGGGACGCCAGAAGAACGGGCGCGTCGAACTGCAGAAATGTTGAAGTTATACGGGGAACTGTACAAGGGTCCAGGAACTGGGGAGCGCACCTACCGAACAATCGCCAAACGCTTCAACCTCACGCCGGATAGCGTCAAGAGGCGCATACTAGCGGCCCGTAAGAAGAGCTAAAAAAGGTGGGGCTCTCCCCCTGGAGGCCCCAGGAGTGTAGTGGCTACCGTTAGCTTCAGAGGCTAAACGAAATGCCACAAGACATCATTGAGATACCCGCAGGCGTCGCGTTCTCCGAAGCTGAAACGGCGAGGATCTTCGGGGTTTCGTTGCGAACCCTGAGACGGTGGAATGAGTTGCGACGCGGGCCTGTTCGAGCGCACATAGGACGCAGGCCCTATTACACACGCGGGGCGCTGCTCAGATACATCCATTACCAAGATGAGGGGAACCAGTGAGCACCGCCAGGCCTCTGGCAAACCACCCGGCGGCGTGTAAGACGGGTAAGTCTGATTTTTCGGGGCAAGCGGGCCACACATTCAAGCTTGGATCTTCGATCGTGCGTTCCAGTCAAGGACGGTTGTTGTCCGAGCAGGCCACCGATCACACCCGCTCACAGCATCAGATACCCAGTCTGGCGGACCGGGACGCGAAGCTGCTGTATTCGTTGCGTCGCAATCTCGCGGTGAGACTGCACGATACGGCTGGCAATTTCTACTCGTGCGCATGGGTAGCTGTCAGCTTGGCGTCCAGCATGCGCGCAAAGAATCCGCACCGAGACGACAACGGCTTGTGGGCGTTCGTCGAGTCGGTGGCGGTCGAGCAGATTCGCTTCACCTCGCCCGAGTGCGAAGTCGATCGATTGGGAAGCCCGTCGCAACATAGCGATTGCGGGCTGACGGCAGTAATCAAGAACAATTCGAATCCTATGGAGGAACCTCATGAATCCAGAACAAGAAACTGAAGCCCTAACGGCCCCGACGACAGTAGCTAAGCCGGAATCCCACCCAACGGATTCTACCGAGCCCGACGGCGGTCTCCGCGATTCGCAAGGGGGCGACATTGTTTTCGACCTTGAGAAATTGCGATTGAACCAAAACTTCGCCGCCGAACTCGGCGTCAAAAAGCGATTGATTACGGTAAGGGTACGCAAACCCCAGCGGCAGGAATTCTTCCGAGTCCATCCCGATGACACTTACACTCTGACGACTGGTCTTCTGGAGCTAAAGGAAGAACGCGAGACGTACCTGGTCGATCCTAGCCTGTGGTCCGAACTGCCAAGTGAGATCCAACCGCGGCAGATCCTCCTAGCAGTGACGCGCCAAGACACCGTCTTTTTGTGGCCGCTTCGGCTGCCTGATCAAGACGGCCGTTTCGACGACTGGGGCCGCTCGGCCATGGAGGCTGCCAGCTTCGCTAAGGACCGCTGGACCAAGCTGGTCGCCAACATGTCCAATGGAGCTTTTGATCTATTCGAGGCCAGCGGCAAGATCCCAGACCCCGAGTGGCCAGAGGAGCCTTTCAGTAAATTGATCGAGATTGCGTTTCGCGATCGCTACATCCAAAGCATGGACCACCCGGTCGTGAAGCGCCTGCTTGGGTTTGCCTGAGGTGCGGGAATACTTTCAAGGCTTCGACGAGATCGTGTTGGCGGACTTCGAGTTCTCTGCACCACCCGGAGAGATCCCGAAGCCGGTGTGCCTCATCGCTCATGAGATTCGAAGCGGTAGGGTCCATCGGCTGTGGCGTGACAAATTCGTCTTGTGTAAAAAGCCCCCCTACCCGATAGGTAGCAAGACGCTCTTCGTCGCCTACTTCGCTTCCGCCGAGTTCAGCTGTCACCTTGCGTTAGGCTGGCAGCTTCCGGCTCAAACACTTGACCTCTACACGGAGTTCAGAGGTCTAACCAACGGCATTGGGACGCCTTGTGGGAGCGGTCTCTTGGGTGCCTTGGCCTACTTCGGACTCCAGGGCATCGAATCGGTCGAGAAGGATTCGATGCGCCAATTGGCCCAACGGGACACGGGCTGGAGTGCCGATGAGGAAGCGCAACTGCTCGACTACTGCGAATCCGACGTATTGGCACTAAAGCGTCTACTCGACGCCATGGCGCCGAAGATCGATCTCGGTCGGGCGCTTCTTCGGGGTCGCTACATGGTGGCCATCGCGAGGATGGAGTACAACGGCATCCCAATTGACACCGCAACGCTCGGCAAACTCCGTCAGCACTGGGGTGCAATCAAGCTCGGACTTATTGCCGATGTTGACGCCGGCCGCGGAATTTACGAGGGATCAACCTTCAAGCGGGATCGCTTTGGTGAATGGCTCGCCTCGCAGGGTATCGCTTGGCCAACGCTCGAATCCGGACACCTCGCACTCGACGACGAGACGTTTCGGGAAATGTCCCGGCTTTACCCGCAGATAGAACCGTACCGCCAGCTAAGAACTAGCCTGTCACAGATGCGCCTCGAGGACCTCGCCGTCGGCCAAGACGGCCGCAACCGGACGCTACTTTCACCCTTCCGTTCGAGGACCGGCCGCAATCAACCCTCAAACACAAGATTCATCTTCGGGCCGTCGGCTTGGATGCGCAGCTTGATTCAGCCTCGACCCGGTTGGGGCCTCGCCTACATCGACTGGAGCCAACAAGAATTCGGCATTGCAGCCAAGCTCTCAGGAGATCAGTCGATGATCGAGGCCTACGAGTCAGGCGACCCCTATCTCGCCTTCGCGGTTCAAGCAGGTGCTGCTCCCAAAGGCGCCACCAAAAAGTCCCACAAGAATATCCGTTCGCAGTTCAAGCAGTGCGCTCTCGGAGTTCAGTACGGCATGCGTGAGGACAGCCTGGCAAGAAAGATTGGGAAGCAGCCAGCCCATGCACGGGAATTGATACAGCTTCACCGTCGCACGTATCCCGTTTACTGGCGATGGGCGGATGCCGCTGTCGACCACGCCATGCTGCACGGAAGCCTGTACACAGTGTTCGGCTGGACAGTTCAGGTTGGACCTGAGGTCAACCCGCGATCCCTGCGCAACTTCCCGATGCAAGCCAACGGCGCCGAGATGCTGAGACTAGGATGCTGCTTGGCTACGGAGCGGGAGGTCCACGTTTGCGCACCCGTACACGACGCCGTTCTCATCGAAGCTCCGCTTAAGTGCTTGGATAACGCGGTTGCCGAAACCCAAAGTGCAATGGCCGAGGCGAGTGCTACGGTCCTCGATGGTTTTCGCCTCCGAACCGACGTCGAAGTCTTCCGTTACCCGGACCGCTTTCGTGATGAGCGCGGTGTTGAGATGTGGCACCTGGTGGAGCAGAACCTGGATCGGATCGATGTCGAGTACAATCCCAGCCCGCGAGCCAGTTGTTGCATTCGTGCAACACCGTTGTTGCACCGGTGACCACCTGTCCTATTTATTCTATATATCTATTTCTTCAGCTTTCTTTATATAGTTACGACCCACAGCGTATGGAAGCCGAAGACTGCCGATATCTGAAAGGACCCGTATCGTGGAAGTGGCTCTCGAAGGCCGCTTCCTTACCCGGTAAGGCACTTCACCTCGCCGTGGCCTTGTGCGTTATGTCAGGTATTCGACGCTCGAAGGAAGTGACTGTTCCGACGAAGCTGTTGGAGGAGATGGGTATCGAGAGGCACTCCGCCTATCGCGCTCTCGAACAACTTGAACAAGCTGGACTGGTGAGTCTAGATCGACAGCGAGGAAGAAAGCCAAGGGTGATGATTCACCTCCCGGGGGTCAAGTTCTCGGGGCGGCCCCTGAGGAGGACCACACAGTGAGCGTCAAACCCTTGCACGCAAATGGCGAGGCGAAAGAGCCGACGTTGACTTCGTTGCTTTCTATTGTTGTGGGGAATGTTGTGCGGGGTGTCGTGGCCGGGACGGGGGGTATGGGGTTGAATCTCTACAGCCTGGCGCCCTGAGACCGATTGCGGCGGCTCGCGCGCGTGCGTGCAATCGAAACCGTACAAAAACCAAGGAGTAGCCATGAACCGAAAATCAAATGCTAGGAAAGAGGCCCAAGGTACGGCGCAACCGTGTCGCACGAACCCCGACGAATTGGAGCTTGATCCTGGCCGACCGTCGCCGCCAGATGATCTCAGTGATGAAGCTCTAGTGTAGTGCGCCATAAATAATGTAACTTATAGTATCTTCGTGTCGCCTTTACTAGTAGAAGGCACACGGATGCGAAGAGCAGAGCCAGTCCCATTGACGCAGGAGCAGCGTAGGCAGTTGGAGCGCTACGCGAACGGTCGTCGGGTCGCTGTTCGTCTGGCGTTGCGAGCCAGGATCATCGTGCTCGCCGCCGACGGTCTTGAGAACAAACGGATTGCCGCGCAGCTGTCGGTCTCGCGTCAGTTGGTGGCGCGCTGGCGAAGCCGTTTTCTTGAATCCGGCGTCGCCGGCATCGAAAAGGACGCCCCGCGGCCCGGCCGTAAGCCCGCCATCTGCTCCCCAACAGTGCAACAGATCATCCACAAGACGACCCGCGAAACGCCAGCCAACGCCACCCATTGGAGCCGCCGCACGATGGCCGCCGCGGTCGGCGTCAGCGCCTCCACCGTGGGTCGCATTTGGCGCGCCCACGGCCTCAAGCCGCATCGCGTCAAGACCTTCAAACTCAGCAACGACCCGCGCTTCGCCGAAAAACTCGACGACATCATCGGACTTTATCTCAACCCGCCCGAGCATGCCCTCGTTCTTTGCCTCGACGAGAAGTCACAGATTCAAGCCCTCGACCGCACCCAGCCCGGCCTGCCCCTGAAAAAGGGACGCGGCCGGACCATGACCCACGACTACAAACGCAACGGCACAACCACCTTGTTCGCCGCGCTCAACACGCTCGACGGCTCGGTGATCGGAACCTGCATGCCCAAGCACCGCCACCAAGAATGGCTGCGCTTCTTGCGCTTGCTTGAAAACCAGACCCCCAAGGACAAGCAGATCCATTTGATCGTGGACAACTATGCCACTCACAAACACGCCACGGTGAAACGCTGGCTGCAGCGCAATAAACGCTTCCACGTCCATTTCACGCCCACCTCAGCGTCGTGGCTGAACATGGTGGAGAGGTTCTTCCGAGACCTCACCGATAAGCGCATCCGCCACGGTGTCTTTCGTAGCGTCGGCGAACTCACCACCGCCATCGAAGACTACATCGCTCGACACAATCAGCAGCCCAAGCCCTTCATCTGGACTGCTACCGCTTCCGACACCCTTGAGAAGGTCAAGCGCGGCAAAGCCGCTCTTCTTAAGGTTCAATCTGATTGACGCACTACACTAGATAGTCGTCTCGCGGCCTAAAGCAGTAGATTGACAAGTGTTTGAACACTCGATAGTCGACGTGCGCGGGCCCGGCCGCGGTTGGAGTTTTGCGCTCTCGATGGGGGTTCAGATTGCGGCGATCGGAGTGATCCTGTTGATCCCTCTGGTATTCACCTACGAGATTCCTTTGGACAACTGGGCGGCCTCAACGTTTTTACTCGCTCCACCGGCGCCTCCACCTCCGCCGGCTCCACCGCAAGTGACACCGGCCGCTCGTATTGTTCCAGACCGCTTTGTCGACATTCTCAAGCAGCCGGTGGCGATCCCCGACAAAGTTGCCTTGATCGACGACAAGGGCGCTACTCCCAGCTACTTAGCGGGAGCGGCGGCGAGTTCGGGCGTCCTCGGTGGGCTCCCCGGGGGTGTTCCTGACGGCATTCTGGGTAGCACTTTCTCCGATTCGTTTGCCCCACCGCCGCCAATGCCGATCCGCATTGGCGGCCGCGTGCAGAGTGCGCGCTTGATCCACCGTGTCTCGCCCGCGTATCCGGCCGACGCGCTCGAAGAAGGGATCAGCGGCACGGTGGAACTCGAAGCGATCGTGTCGTTTGACGGCCGGATTCGCGACCTGAAACTCACCAGCGGACATCCGCTACTCGCCCCGGCGGCAATCGAAGCAGTCAAACAGTGGCGCTACGCGCCCACTCTGGAGTTTGGCTGTTCAAAGAGGGTTGAAGTTTGGGGTAGGGTGCGGAAATAGGGGATTGGCGTTAGCCGGAAGCGTAGATTGCTGCAGGCGGAGCGCCTCTTGGGAGTTTCTGCAGCTTCGTGTTGGATTGCGAAGTGTTCCGCAAGCCGCAGAAATGTTGCCGCTGCACGCCGTCCGCCCAAAGCTCGGCCCGCAGGTGGCTGATCAGCCGTTGCGTGGTGAGCCGTTGCGGCTGCGAGCGGCGTCGCCAGTGCGGTCGCGGCAAGGCGTCGTCCACGCCCTGTTGGCGGCTCCAACTCGCGCCCGCCAACAGCAGTAGCGCATACACCGCCGTCATAAATTGAGGGACCCGCTCGACCGCGTCCGGCTGCCGCACCTGCGCCTGTCCGACTCCCAACAGCGTCTTCTGCTCACGGAAGTTGACCTCGATCTCCCAGCGCCAAACGTACTGCCGCACGATCTGCTCCAGCCCCAAACTCGGATCGCTGACAATCAAATACGCCGGCTTGCGATACAGCACCTTCGAGCCCGCCCGCGGCCGATAACCCAACGGTGCGATCACCACCAAACGCAAGTCCCGCTTGCCTCCCGCCGGCCGCCAACGCAGCGGCGCGAGCGTCTTCACTTTGAACTGGTGCAGGCTGCCGGCGGCAAAAACCTCGACCGTTTGCCACGGCACGTTGTCGTCCTGGCGGAGTTGCTCGGGCGTCGGCGCGCGTTCGCCGTAACAACGCCTGCGGCCTTTGCCGGGCTGCTCGAGGGGCAGATGATACAGCTTGGCGTCGGAACGAATGCGGCCGATCAACGTCACCTCGGCGGGCAACGATCCGAACACCGTGCGGTTGGTGTAAGCGCCATCAACGACGAGGTGCAAGGCTCTGTCAGCGCCTCCGGGATCGGCGTTCATGGCCTCGCGCAAGCGCGCGATGTGCCTGGCGGCGAGGGCCGTCAAGCTGCACTTGCGAGCCTCGCGCCGGTACTGTTTCCAAACCTCGTCCGTGGCCTTCTTCGACGGTCGGCGCGGAGTCGGCGCGTGTTCCAAGCCGATCGGAATGAGTCGCGCCGGCTGCTGCCGCTCGCTGGGAGGCAGCGCTGCCGAGAATTGCAAGAAGCGCTGCGCGAGAATCAAGTTGGCCTGAAACTTGGGTCCAAGCGGATCGCGCCGCCAACTCACGCCGGGCGTTTTGAGACTCGACTTGGCGAGCAGTGTATCGTCGATGGCGACGACCAAGGGAGCCTCGGGCGGCAAGCGAGCGAGCACCTCGCGGCGCGAGGCATCGAGCAGGCGTTGCGGCTCGACGCGTTGTTGCGAGAACAGGCGGTAGCCGGCGCTCCAGTCCTGAAAGCTCTCGCCGGAGGCATGTAGCAGGCCGGTGATGGTGGAGCGGCCGAGGCAGACGGCGGCACCGAGAGCGAGGCGGGTGAGGTGGTCGTTCACGCTTTGTCGGGCGTGGGGGTTGAGGCCTTTGGCGAAGAGTCGGGAGAAGGTGTCGACGACTCGATCGGGAGTTTTTTTTTCAACTCGACGGGCGGAGGTTGCAAACGATTGAGCACGAGTTGGGAGCGGTCGAGCAGGATCCATTCGAGCTGTTCGCCGGGCTGGAAGTCGAGCATCTGAGCGCTGGCGGAGGGGAAGTTGACGTAGAACTGTTGGGAAGCCTTGCGCTTGATCAACTGCAGTTTGGTGGGGAAGGACATGAGGTCTCCTTGGAAATGAATCTAGTTACACAACAAGCTAAACAACTAGATACAAGAATACCTCAAAATGTTTTGAGACACAAGCATTCTCAGATCCCTCACAACTCAAGAACGTGCTTACCGCGCGTCCCATCTAGTGAAAGGCCAAACTCCAGTAGCGGGACCTCACGGTCCCGCTCTTTTTTTTGCCGAAGCAGTATAAGTTATGGCGGGTTCGGATGAATAAGCGGCCATCCATGACCGCCGGTGTTGCAAAAACTTCGTCGCCAAGATCGCTGGACGCCAGGATTTTCCAGTCGGCGCCGGCCTCAACTACTGTTGCTTTGCCGCTCTGATCGACGACATAGATCTTGCCGTCGGCCGCAATGGGCGAAGAGTAATATTTGTCGAGGGCGTCAGCCAGTCGGCCCTGCTTGTGGATCGCGCCTGTCGCCGGATCCAGAGCGGTGAATATCCCGCCATCCTTAACGAGGTACAGCACATTTTGGTACAGCAACGGGGACGGGGCATTGGGAAGAAACCGCTCGAGCCTCCAAGTGATCGCGCCTGATTTCGTGAGGTCGCCGAGGCCGTCGGGCTGAATCGCAGTGAGGGCGCTTCGTGAGCTTCGGCGAGAACGATAGAATGTCCAGTCGCGCTCGTCTAAGAAACCGTTTTCGTCGAGGTCGGTGTTGACGAAGCTGGTCGTTAGTCGCTTCGTTCGCGATCTCGCAGAAGCTGCTTGACCTCAACATCATGCCAGAAGAAATGGAGATGATCGCAAAGGTCCTGGTGATCGACTTTACGCTTATTGTCGCCATTTGCATAACTATTTCTCTTCAGTTGACTATCCGGGAGATAAACATTGGTGTGACTACACTTGTTCAAGCTCACAGTGCCGAGACGGAATCAGCCTCGGAGCCCGATAGCGAATCAGCAGTCGACGAAGAATCTACGGAATGATATGGTTTCCAGGGCGATTCGTCTGTTGCTGCGCCCGGATACGTGGGCCCCAACAACTGTGCTGCAAAAGGAACTTTTCGCGCTCGTCGTTCTAGCAGCGGTTTTTGCTGAAGGAGTGGCCGGACTTGTCTTGACCCTATCGGGCCAACCTGGTGATCAGTGGTTTTTATTGCTGGCTACCTGGACTTCTACTGGATGTCTGTTTATTGTTGCGTTGAAGCCAGTTGTGAGATGGGCGCTCACTGTAAGACAGAGCGCCAACCAGGAGTCACTCGAAACACTCAGTCTAGATTCGCATCCTGGCGGTCTAAGAAGTTGGACTACGCAGCAGACTTGGCGAATAGTCGCCTCCATTTGTATCCTCTGGCTCGGTATCGCAGTAATGCTCGTGATTCTAGTGGATGTCTTCGATCCGCAACAACTTAGGAACGTACTTGAGCACTTGGATTCTGTCCGCTAGGCAGCCGGACAGTGCCACTAGATGAGCTTTTATTTCGCGGGCGAAATGCGCGCTTGGTGTCTTCCGCGACTGCTCTAGGACCGGCTCCGGCCAGTCGGCAGGGATTGGCTTCCGCACGGGATGCACCCAACAATTGATGATCTTGGCGGAGAATCTGAGACCATCGCTCGAGACCGAATCTGGTCCTGGACTATCGAACTTCGGCCGGGGCCTGTTAGCAGGCCTCGATTAGCCGACGGGTTCGTGGACCCACAACCCGTGAACGGCTAGATCTTGCCTAGTCGGCAAGGGTTAATTCAGGCCGCCAAACTTGCAATTTCCTGCCAGTTTATTATCATTTGGAACAATGATTACGAAGTGTAAAATCTGTCAAAAAAACTTCGATGTATATCCATCTGTGCTGAAGTACGGCGGGGGTAAGCACTGTTCGACAGCTTGTTCCTGGACCGCAAGCAGGGCTCAAGGAGAGAGAGTTCGAATTAAAAAGACTTGCCCAACCTGTCGCAAGGCCTTAAGCGTAATTCCAAGCCTCCACAGGCGAGGCCGGGGTAGGTATTGTTCGAGAGCTTGCTACGGGATCTCAAGGAGACGCCGAAAAAATTGACGCAGAAGCCCTTACCCTCAAAAAACGACGCGCTGAGAAGCTCTCTAACGCAATGCCGGAACCCCGGTTGACCCTAACTGCCTCTGAATCGCCTCCAGGGAACGCGTAGGCGATCGCGACGTATGAGGTTCGCCGCGGACGACGAAACTCACTGACCAGACCGGGTGCCCGAGGGACCCAATTTTCTTTTACCCAAATATGGTTCGAGTCATGATGGGGATAAGAAGGCGTCAGATGTAGGTATTTGGACCGTCACAAACAGCTTGGTATTCCAAAACCAGCCCTCAGTTGAGCGCTGGTTCCAAGAATGCGTTTCTTGCGCATAACGGCAAGAGTAGTGGTTCCATTTGTGGCCCCCACTTGCAAAAGTTGGAACCAGATCTACGGCGAACTACAGGCTTTTTCTGATCTGATGAGAGCGTATCAGGAGGGCGAAAAGGGGTCTAAATAGGTGGTTCGAAGTAATACAAGAGAATAGACCCCGGTTGCAAAGTTCGAACCAAATATACACAAATCTGGCGAACAGATCTACTTGAAGATCACTTGCAGCCAGCAGGGCCATGCCAGCCAACTCCGGAGACAACCTTCTCATGAACAGGCTAATGGACCAAGGATGAGTAATTTGCCTGGGTGGGCTAGCTGACAAGATTACCATCCAGAAGCTGGCTTGTTAGCTATCCAGATCTTGAAGGAAGGGAAGAAAAGTGAGGTATCACCCCACTCTCTTCTATCAACACCGGCGATCCGATTCTCGGCAGATTGATTAGAGCATGCTGCGCAAGCCCAACTCCATCTTTCGATCGCGGGAAGCAAAATGGCAGTGTCAGATTGAGTTCTGTGGTTGCAGTGGTTCGCCCAGCTACAATGATGCCAATCGTGAGTATCTGATTGGATACGCACAGCACATTTGTCCAATATCTTGGTTGTTTTCGGAATCAGATTTGCCCGGCAGTGCACGGCACATGATTTATCCCATGGAGGCCATTTTTCTCTCTCAATTCAACAGCGCTAGACAAGGTCGGCGAACCGGAAAGCGTTGATTGTTCGTCTACGCAGAGTGCCGTGACGGTCGATCTTGAAGTCGCCCAACAGGAGTCTAGTGGCTCCTATCGAATTGAAAGAGCGTGACTTATGGTTCGCAAGTAGTAAATGCGTACTACTATCGACGGTCCGCTGCCACGAGGTTCATGCGGTAACCTCGATCGGCAATTTCGTTGCTGTGTTGCCATACGGCTTGCTAATACTCGGCTCGGCCATTTCCCGTTTCAGCTGGAATTACCGCGCGCTTTCAACGATCTGTCAATTAGTGCTCGATTGCACTCTGTGGAACTGTATTTGGCCGTAACTAACAACATATCCATTTTCGAATGTTTTGTAACTTTCATAGATACTGCCATTCGAAATATTTGAGTATGTGAAAAAGATCGCCAACTATCATTAATCTGCTTGACACGAACTAGTCTACATGTGGTTAAATTACGAATTCGATCACAATATCTAAAGTTGCGCGGCCGCTGCGACGTAGAAACATCGATTGATAAACCATGATGTGTAGTATTTGGTTTCTTCCAAAATTGAAACGTACGTCGGCGTCGCATTACCCCTGGAAATCACCGCCGTCGTCGCAGCAACTGTCTGCGATAACTGTCTGCGATTGGAAAGATCCAGGGTGTGGCAGTTGCCCTAACGAGCCTCCTCATGCTCGCTGCGTTGCCGCTGAGATCACAAGACGTCCGTGGGGCCGATCGGGTCGTCTTCGAAGTGCAGTTGGTGCAGGCCAACACTGATGCGCAGAATGCAATCGGACGGGAGCGCAAGCAGCGCGGCGATATTCTTCCTGGCAGCTCGCGGGCATTGGCATCGTTTCGACGTACCGAGCGCACCCGTGTCCATTTGCTCAAAGATGACACGGTTGGAGATTCACTCGTTGGTGATCAGTTGCAAGCCCAAACAGCGAACCGTCTGGCCCGGCTCCGGCTTGAGACGAAGCTTGGAGAGGAAGCGGTCTATCTAATTGGGGGGCGCTACCCGCACCCACGAACGAAGATCGAACGCGATGAGACCATTGCTCGCAGGGCCCCGACTCCGATCGTATTTGGTGGTGACCCTACAGCATCGCCACCGCCGTCGACAGGAGCGGCGGCGCAGTCGACAACGCCTCCGGGGATGCCGCCTCTGTTCACGCCAGCCCTGCCCGGAAGCGACGGTGCGACGGCGGCGACTAGCGTGCCGCCGCTGCGCACACCTCCGCTGCCGGGTGACAACGAAGCGCCCCGAGGACCGCTTCAAGAATTCGGCGCGCGACTGAGCTTCTCACCGATCCAGATGCCCGACGGAAGTCTGCGGGTGAGAATTCGATCCATCGTCCGATGTGTCGACTTTGCAAACTCGACGGTGAGGAACGGATTCATCGAGCCCGCGACCATGTTGCGCACGGCCGACCGATACCAGGACGTAAAGCCCGGACAGAGTTTCGTTTTAACCGGTGTTTTCGACCGGGCGTTGCTGGAGGATCTAGTGCAAATACCGGGCATGGAGACACGTCGGCTGTTGCAACAGATCCGTGCCGCGCATGACGCTCAACCCGACACTTCGCTTGTGCTTGTCGTCACGCCACGCGTATTTCGCGAGAGTCGTCGCTAGGAGCGAGAAAGATGATTCACGCTTCACACTCTCGTCCTCGCTACACTGCCTGCGCCTTTATCGCGTTTAGCTTCCTTCTTCTAGTCGTCGCATCGGTCGCTAGTGGTCAAACCGCCTCGAAGCGATATGTGTACGTCGGCGGTCGGCTGGTCGCGGTCGACATTCCTGGGCTCCCGATCGCAGTTAGTATCAGCCCGGCCGGAGCCACGCTTACAGAGGGCCAAACTCAGGCGTTCACGGCGACCGTGAGCAATGCGGCAGACCCTTCGGTGACTTGGTCGATCGTCGGCCCGGGTAGCCTTGAGCCAAGCCCCACATCAAATCCTGTAACTTTTCGAGCGGCGAGTGTATCGCAGCTTGAAACAACGACCCTGCGAGCAACGAGTCAGCAGGATCCCAGTAAGTTTGACGAGGTGACGATTGACACGGCACCAGCCGCTGGCGGTGGCGTGACAGTGACAGTCGATGATCCGCCAGGATCGCTGCAAGCGGGTGAGACGTTCCAGTTTGTCGTGAGCGTTTCCGAAGCGCACACAGCGGAGGTGTGGTCGATTATCTCGCCTATACCCGCATTGGGCTCAATTACAGGCGGGGCGGGCTTGTATACAGCCCCAGACCCGATATGCTCGACCGCTCAGGAAACGATTCAGGTCGACGTCACACTGGCCAGCGGCGGATCAGAATCTACGACCGCCGTGGTGGACCTTACAGTCTCAGGCGAGTGCGGACCTCCGAGTACCCCTCAATTGACGATCTCGGGGGTCACGTCGCCCCCTTCTCAAGTAACTCGTGGAGGGAACTTCACCGTTCGAAACCAAGTCCAAAATTCTACCTCCGGCGCAGCTGACGATGTTGTCATCCGCTACTACCTGTCGAGTGACACAACACTTCAGCCAGGCTCCGACACGCTCTTGAACCAGACGTTTCCGTTTGATGTTGGGGCATTTGCAAGTGTCACCGCCGCGCCACTTACCGTCACAGTCTCAGCTTCACAACCGACCGGATCGTACTGGTTTATTGCCTATGCCGCCGAGACTGGCGACAACACCCCGGAAAATGCAAATTGCGGTGGGGACACGATTTGCTACGCCCTGGAGGTTCTGTCACAGTTCCCCAATCCGGGTGACCCCGACTTTGTGCCAACCAATCCTTCTTACTTCTTAACGATCACGACGCTCGATAACCCTTGGGCCATCCTTGGGGCATTCAACCAAGGTCAGACATGGACGTCTGCCGGCGAGACGCTCTTTATTAGAGGTACCGTCAGCGACGGCGTGTCGACGATTTTCACGCAGGACCAAGCTGTTGCCAACACATTCGTTCCGGCGAGTTCGGCGACCGCAGTTATCACTCCGTACACCTTCGCGAATCCCGGTCTCGGGGATTACAGCTGGATGGCGGAAGTTGATCCCTTCAATCAGATCCCAGGCGATCCAAGTTCCAACAATACGAGCGCAGCATTCAACTTCATCGTCATCCTTCCGGGCGATCCAGACCTTCGTTGCAGTCTTCTGACCGTGTCGGCGACAACCGTGTCGCCAGGCGATTCGGTAACGGTTAGTTGTACGATCCCGAATGATGGCCCTTACGGAGGGGGCGGTA
Organism: Bryobacterales bacterium; assembly: GCA_965247305.1. Classification (GTDB taxonomy): domain Bacteria; phylum Acidobacteriota; class Terriglobia; order Bryobacterales; family UBA6623; genus CATQHP01. Next base: position 3,975,643 of record OZ252030.1, read on the forward strand.
CCTTCCGAAGCGGAATCTATCTGTCGTCGGGAAGCATGATTGACCCCTCAGACGAACGACTGGGCGACTGCCTGCCATCCAGCCTTACCGTTCCGGCTCCCGGTGGCACCACCTCTTGCTCAGCGACCGTGACGATCCCGACGACGACTGTTCCGGGGGACTACCATGTCGGTGTTCATGTCGACGATCAGCTGGTGATCGCCGAAGAACTAGAAACAAACAACGGCACAGGACAGCCTATCACGGTCAGCGGGCCACCTCAGGCGGTATCCGTAGCCCCGAACGCCGGCCAGGGGGCCCAGCAAACGTTTATGTTCACCGCCACGGATCCGAACGGTGCGAATGACATCAACCAAGTCAAGGTGATTATGAACGGCTCGATCAGCTGGGCGGGATCGTGCGGTTTGATCTACGACAACGTCGCAGACCTGGTTTACGTCATCGACGACGGCGGAAGTAGTTGGCAAACAGGCTTGCAGCCGGGAACGCCGGGTCAACTTTCGAACTCCACCTGCTCGCTCGATGTCTCCGGCGTGAGCGTAACCAAGAGCGGAACACTGCTCACTATCGGCTACCCAATCACGTTCACAACTGCTCTTAGCTCAACGCGAAACATCTATATGAACGTTACTGACTTGGACAACGCTTCGACCGGTTGGCCACAGCTGGGCAGCTGGGGATTCCCCGGTGCCACGCCGAACGTTGGGCCAGTCAACGACGCCACCGTGCCTGCATCCGGCACCGGGCTTTCACAAACGTTTGTCGCGAAGTTCAGCGACGCGAATGGAGTCAACGATCTTGCCTGGGCCAATTGGAAAATCTCCGGTTCGATCAACGAAAGCCTAAACGCATGCACGGTTTGGTACAACCGGCCGAACGACCGGATGTATCTCTATCCGGATTGGGGTGGTTCGTTCACGCCTGGCGGTAGTACTGGAATCATCTCAAACAACTTCTGTAGCATCGACAAAGGGGCGGTTACGAAAGCGATTGACGGAGACGAACTGACATTCAACCTCCCGATTACATTCAACAGCGGCCTCTCGGGTCCACAGAACCTTTACCAATTCGTAAGCGACAGGTCCGGAGCCTATGTTGGCTGGCAGCAAATGGGAACGTGGGACGTCAGTACGCCCGGCGCTAACCCCGAACCTCCACAAGTAGGCACGGTTACGCCAAGCTCTGGTCAGGGCGCTCAACAGACATTTACGTTTGCGGTCGCCGATCCGAACGGCGCAGCGGACATTCAGAAGGTGGAAGCCATGATGATGCAGGACGCGATCTCTTGGACCGGCTCCTGCGGCGTGGTCTACGACAATGTGGCCGACCTCGTCTACCTCTACAGCGATGACGGATTTAGCTGGATCGGGGGAGTGCAGCCCGGAACGGCGACGCAAATCACCAACGCGACTTGCAGTCTCGACGTCGGTGGCACGGAGGTGACGCCGAGCGGCACGATTCTCACTTTGAAGTACCCGTTAACCTTCACGACAAACATTTCATCAACACGACGGATTCGCACCCATGTACTTGATGTTGGCGGCGCGTCGACAGGTTTCGTCGAAGTCGGCACCTGGACGTTCCCCGGGGCGACTACCAATCTGACTCCCTCGAATCCGCCTACCGTTCCGGCGTCTGGGTCCGGTTTGGCCCAAATGTTCACGGTGACTTTCCGTGACCCGAACGGAGTAGGCGATCTCGGTATAACGAACTGGAAAATCGCACCCTCCGCGGGCGAGTGGGCAAATGCATGCTTGCTCTACTACAACGCCGTATCGGACAAGGTTCTCCTCTATCCCCAATGGGGAGACTCGTTCACACCGAACAACGCCACAGGGATTTTATCCGGGGACGATTGCAGCCTCGACAGGAGCGGAGTAACCAAGACGGTTAGTGGAAATGACATCACTCTTACCTTCCCGTTGATCTTCGACGGCACGCTCTCCGGCCCACAGAACATTTATCAGATCGCGATCGATGAATCCGGCGCGTACGCGGGCTGGGATTTGATGGGCACTTGGAATATCCCAGGCCCAGGACCACTGCCACCGGTTGCACAGTCGGTCGTTCCGTCATCCGGCTCGGGTGCGGGCCCACAAACATTTACGTTCACCGTTGCAGACCCGAATGGCGCTGTAGACATCAGTCGCGTGGAAGTCATGATGATGCAGGACGCGATCTCTTGGACGGGAGCCTGCGGCGTTCGCTACGACAATGTCGCGAATCTGATGTACCTCATCAGCGATAGCGGCTACAGCTGGATCGGGGGAGTTCAGCCGGGAACGACAACACAACTCACGAACGCTACGTGCAGCCTCGATGTTGGAGCTACTCAGGTGACGCCGAACGGCACGATACTGACACTGCGGTACCCGCTAACGTTTACAACAAACGTTTCGGCAACGAGGAGGATCCGCACGCTTGTTATCGATGTAGCCGGGGCGTCCACCGGATTCCTAGAACTCGGCACCTGGACGTTCCCGGGCGCAACGGCAAATTTGACCCCCTCGAACCCGCCTACCGCTCCCGCGTCGGGTGCCGGATTGAGCCAAACGTTCACCGTCACCTTCCGGGACCAGAATGGAGCCGGCGACCTGGGCATCACGAACTGGAAGATCGCCGGGTCAGTAAACGACGCCTTGACAGCCTGCTTGCTATACTACAACGCGATTTCGGACCAGGTGATCATGTACCCCCAATGGGGTGCACCATTCACGCCGAACGTCAGTACTGGAATCCTCACGGGTAGCACCTGCAGTATCGACAGGGCGGGAGTGACGAAAACCGTTAACGGAAATGACATCACACTCACATTCCCATTGATCTTCGACGGTACTCTTTCAGGCCAACAGAACATCTATCAAATCGTCATCGACGAGTCCGGCGCGTACGCGGGCTGGGATTTGATGGGTACTTGGGATATCAGCGGACCATGACAACGAAATTTGTCACCCGGCACCGTCGACGACCCGGCAGTGCCGAATCTGGCTATAGCGCCTACTCAGTAAGGAATCTGTCTATCTCGATGCCAACTCCGAACTCAGCCAATCAAACTTTCAACGCGTGGCTAATCAGTCGCGCTCACCCACGTCGGCCCATATCTCAGTTGGTCGTGTTGCTACTGGCCCTCACCGCCGGTGGCCTCGCCCAAACGCCCAACCCTGAAGACAGACTTATCAACATCGTGGCTCCGATCCTCCGGTGGCACGGCTTTGAGCCAAACCAGGTGACGATCCCGCCCGGCAAAACGCGCTTCGAAATCACAAATAGGACAGGCCTCGAGGAAATCGAGCTCATCGTTGATCGAGAGGCGTCAGAGAACAACGGAAACGAACGGCTTGAGCGCAAGAAGTCTCCGCGCCAAGACCGAAGCTGGAAATCGGACTTCAATCTTTTTCCTGGGACCTATCAGGTTACAGAAGCCACCCACCCAGAATGGATCTTCACCTTGACGGTGAGCGCGACAGCCAAGCGCCCGCCCGGCTCGAAGGACGCGCCCACCAACTGACACGCTCACATTCTTCTGAGGACAAATTCCGCAAAATGCGACTCAAAGGCATTCGACAACTCGGCGTTCAACGGCTCTTGTTGGCACTAGTCTTTCTGCTTGCCCCGGTGGGCTTAAGTGGCGACGAACGGCTGGCTAATCCTCTGGACGGCTTCACCCCTAAGGCGCTTGAACCGGGGACTCCAGCCGGTTCGTTCTTATTGAGCGGCTTCGAGTCGGTCAATCTGTTCAATGGGAAGCTCAATGCCGCGCTCCCTCTATTGGACGTTGGTGGACGCGGTGATCTCTCTCACACGATTCAACTGCGTTTCGAGCAGCCGTGGAAAGTCGAAGTCACCTCAAACTGTGCGACCACTGTGGCCTGCGAGGGCGGTGTCGTGACCTCCGTCCTGATCCTTCCGACATTTTGGGGGCCGACCGAGCCACCAAACATCGGCGCCAATGAGATCTCTATTCCTGGGTTCATGTACTCGCGGCGCGCTAGGGACTACGCCATTTGTCCCGCAGGCGGTCCCAACCCTAATAAGCTTCTCCCCCATTTTTCCGTCACTCGACTTACGTTCATCAATGGCGATGGATCCGAGATAGAACTCGTTGATTCGGCCACGATGGGAGCGCCCCACACGCTTTCAGGACCTTGCTTAGTAACTCCCGCCCCAACGGGATTCAATCGAGGCAGAAAGTTTGTATCCCACGACGGCTCCGCACTGACGTTTATCGCTGACGCCGATGTCATCGACAGCGTCGAAGAGAACACAGACACCGACCTGCTGTTCAACAAATCGGGAAACCTGCTGTTTCCGGATGGCACAACCTACAGATTCCAGTCAGGGGCTGTAGTTTGGATTCGGGATCGCAACGGCAACAAAATCGATTTCGGATATGGCGGCTCCAATCCTGTTGTCGGGCCGCTTGTTCAGAAAGTGACCGACCCCCTGGGACGAGCCATAGATATTCAGCGAGGCCTCAGCCACAGCGAATGTTCAAACACAATCACTAGGCTCGAATACGACGGGACGAACGGCGTTCGCCATCAGATCGATCTTTGCTACGAGGACCTTGACTTCACCGGCGCGGGTATTCCGACGGCCATTCCTGCACTGCGCCCAGGAGAGTCTGTTGCTACCTTGGCCCAACTGTTTCCTGAACTCGATGTCGGCAACTTGCAATCCGGCACGCACAATCCACGAAAGCCGGCCTGGGTAGAACTTCCGGATGGGCGCAAATATCGATTCCAGTTCAACAGCTACGGAGAGCTAGCACGCATTGAACTGCCAACCGGTGGGGCATTTGAGTACGACTGGATCAATGGATACGTTGAACCGACGCCGGCAGCTCCGCCTTCCTGCTTTAACTCACAGTTGGGTGTCTCCAACGATCCGCTTTCGAATAACCCCTGCCGAGGCGGCTTCAATAAGATCACCGGAACGAGTGTCGCTCCAATATCGATCTATCGCCGCGTGTTCGAGCGACGGGTGTGTCCGAGCGGCGAGACCAATGGTGCCTGCAAGCAGTTCACTCGGTACTTCAATTCCGTAGTACCTTCTGGGCCTGAAATCGGCAACACGGAAGTGCTCGTAGAGCACCGAAGTTCCAGTGCCTTACTTTCCTCGGAAACTCACAGATTCAAGGGTCAGGTTCGAGCGCTCGGATCCGATCCGGCCAATCCGCTGCACTATGCAGCGTGGAAGAAGGGCCGTAAACTTCATTCTGAGGTAATCGATACGTCAGATGGCCTCATTCAAAGTACTGACAACACCTGGAGTCAGATGAACGACCAGACGCTCGGCTGGTGCGCATCGGTACCGGCAGCGTATTGCGCAAACTTCACCGCCGACAACCAACCGTCGAACAACCCGAGACTGGCGGAGAATATATCGACTCTCCACGACGGCGCTTCGACGTTTCCGGCGAAGAGTACGTTTGAGTACGACGTCTTCAACAATCAAACGAAGGCCTACTCATACAACTTCGACAATACACCGGCGAGGATGGCGCAGACGACCTACCTCAATAGTGATGCGTCCTATGTTGATCCCCTCCCAGGTCAGCCGAATTACGCTCAAATCCGCCTGCGCAGGCTCGTCTCCAAGCAGCAGACCTGCGGATTTGCAGACGAGGGTGACGCCTGCACCACATCGAACTCGGCCTCGCAATTTGAGTTTTTGTATGACGAGTCAACTCCAAACGCCGTGCCAACGGGCTCCTCTGGGATAACGGGGCACTGTGCTAGTACTTCAGCCCCAACCGGAAACGAGGTCGATTTCCGCTGTATCGCTGTAAATCCAGCTAGCTCGCCGACGAACTTCTTGTTTGACTCCTCGTTCAACACACGCGGCAATGTAACTGAAATCAAGGGGTTCAAGGATGCCACAAATTCCGTATCGGTAACCAGGAAATACGACGCTGCCGGCAACATCGTCGAGTTCAAGGACGCGAAGCTCAATGCCTACACCGCTAACTACGCGGACGTATTCACGTCAGAGACAGGCTGTGCCACGAGCGGACCAAAGCTCGCGTTTCCGACTGCCATCACCAACCCGCTAGGCCACGTCACTCAGATCAAATATGACTGCGGACTTGGCGCTGCCACGGACGTGACCGATCCAAACGACGTCTTGACAACATTCAACTTTGAATCCGGCCTCGACGAACTCGACCGACCGGTATTGATGACTCAGGATTTTGGTGGATTTTCGGCCAAGACTGCCTTCGAGTATACCGACACGGTTGGCAGCCTATCGGTGATGACGAAACGAGATCAATTCGCAGCGGGTGACGGCAATCTCATTACGGAAACTTTCTTCGACGGCGTGGGAAGAGCCAAGCGAACGAGCCTCACCGTCCCCGACGGGGAAGGGCTGGGTACCGACGAAACATGCACTACCTACGACGCTCGCGGCCGAACCAAGACGACCTCCAATCCAGGTCGTAACGCCTGTTCCACCGACGTAACGACAAATACCTACGACGCTCTTGGACGGATCACCGAAATCAAACACCCCGACGACTCGGTCGTGGCGACCGAATACGCCGGCAATGTTACTACCGTCACCGACGAAGCGGGTAAGAAGCGAAAGACGACCACCGACGCTCTGGGCCGCTTGTCTCAGGTCATCGAGGACCCTGACACGCTCAACTACACCACCGACTACCAGTACGACTTACTCGACAACTTGGTCACCGTCACGCAGCGTGGGAACCCGACCATTCCTGACCCTGTACAAACCCGGACGTTCGCCTACGACCGACTCAGCCGTCTTGTCTGCGCCTCCAACCCGGAGAGCCGGACGGACTTAGCTACCTGCTCCGTGACTGCGCCCACGAGCGGCGTCGACCGCTTCACCTACGACAACAACGGCAACCTCAAGACCAAGGCCGACGCCCGCGGAGTTACCGCCACATGGGGCGACTACGACGCGCTCAATCGCCCCACGATCACGACCTACAGCGACGGCACTCCCACCCTCAGTTACAACTACCACCCCAGTGGGTCCTCGCCGTGCTTCAACAAAGGCCGGTTGGATACGGTCGTCAATAGCGTTTCCACGATGAGCGTCCCCTGTTACGACGCTCTAGGCAGGGCTACACAGAGCAGTCAAATCACCGCTGGGACAACCTATCCGTTCATCTACACCTACAACCTTGACAGCACACTCGAAACCCAGACTTACCCCGACGGCCTCAAAGTGGCGTACAAGTACGACACCGCCGGGCGTCCCACCAAGGCTGGGCGCAACACCGTCGGCCAAATCGACTTCGCCCAAAACGTCCTGTACGCACCCCACGGAGTGCCTGATCAATTCACGCTTGGCAACGGACTTACAGAGACAACGACCTATAACAACCGCTTGCAGCCGTGCACAATGACCGCGAGTACACTACTCACGCTCACCTTCAAATACGGGGCAACCGACAGCGGCAACTGCGATGTCGAGAGCGATGACAACAACGGTAATATTCTGCAACAAGTGATCAGCGCTTCGGGGAACCCGACCTTTACTCAGAAGTACACCTATGACGCCGTCAATCGCATTAAGACCGTCGGTGAGAACAACGACTTCTGGCAGCGCACGTACAGCTATGACGCTTTCGGAAACAGAGCTGCAACTGGTTCGGGCATCACGATGGGTTCTCCGACGCCCACGGCCGTGACGCAGTTCGATGCGGCTACAAACCGCATTACGAAACTGCCAACCGGCGTCGATCTCGACCCAGACCCCGCCATAACGACCGACGATCCCTACGACGAGGCGGGCAATCTGGTGCGCCACCCGATTGTCGGGTCGATGGCCTACGACGCCAACAACAAGCAGCGTTTCTATTGCACGGGGCACGTGACCTGCACGTCCGGGAACGCCATCGCTGAATACCGATACGACGGAGCGGGCAACCGCGTGGAGAAGGTCACTTCTGCTGAGACGACGACCTTCGTCTACGACGCGTTTGGCAAACTCGCCGCCGAGTATTCGACGACCCCGCCGACCAACTCTGGGCTGTTCTTTCGCACGCTTGATCACCTCGGCTCGACCCGCTTGGTAACGGACGCCGCCGATCCGCCGAGCGTGGTGTCGCGCCGCGATTTCCTGCCCTTCGGCGAGCACATCCCCGCGGACGCTACATTCAACCGCCAAGCCCTAGCGGGCTACAACGCCGGCTCGGCCTTCAGACAGCAGTTCACCGCCAAAGAACGCGATAACGAGTCCGGACTGGACTACTTCTTGGCGCGGTACGTCTCGGCAAGCCTGGGCCGGTTCACGGGAGCCGACCTGCCGTTCGTCGATCAGTACACGTCAGACCCACAGAGTTGGAATCTGTATGGCTACGTCCGGAACAACCCGTTGCGCTTCTTCGATCCAACTGGGCTTAAATGCGTAACAACAGGTGACGGGCAGACAGCCGACGACGGTGAGGGGGCCGCGTGTCAGGCTGTTGTCGAAGCGGACCCTCAGCAAACAACCGTATACGCATATCCGCAGCTCGATCCGCTGGTTGCTCTCGCGCTTCGTAGTGCCGGAGATCAGGCCACTCGGGATGTGAAGGTGATCGCCAACGAGATAGCCGCGGAGGCTAGGGACACGGCCCTCCTCGCCGCGGTTCCCCCCGTCGGCCTCGCAAACATCACTCGGCGCGGAAAGAGGATCACTCAGCTCTGGACTGCTACTCAGAAGTTCTCCCGGTTCGAAAACGCGCTCGTCCATTGGAGAAAGCATGGCAGTAATTCCCCCGGTCTCAAGACAGCAACCGAGTACGTCAAAGCAGCGAACTCCTTCGTAAGTGCTCCGCCGGCGGGAACGTTCACGAAAGTGAGAGCGAACGGCGATGTTGTCCTCTACAACCCCTTCTCGAACACGTTCGCCGTCAAGACGGCCGATGGCGTTCCGAGGACGTATTTCAAGCCCGACCCGGCGAAGCACGGGCAAGCATCAAACTGGGCTTATTTCCAGAGCCAATGATCGACCACCAGTACAACTGCCGGGTTTGCGGCCTCAAATTGGAAGAGCCGCCATGGGGACAGGACGGAGAGACTCCCTTGTTCGAGATTTGCCCGTGCTGTGGTGTGGAGTTCGGCTACGAGGACTCCACGCCGCTATCCGCGAAACGGTATCGGGAAGAGTGGCTGTCGAAAGGCGGAGTCTGGTTCAGGCCTCAGGACAAGCCGGAAGGCTGGAACTTCGCCGATCAGTTGAACAATCGACCGCCAGGTTTTAGTGATTAGCGTTCAGGTCCAGGTTCCCCTGTGCGAACCACTTTCGTATCAACGAGTTGCGCCTGATTCGACGCTTCTTTAGCCGCCTCCGCCTTGTTCTCATCCCTTTAGAATCAACAAGTTCGCCTGGAGTAACTTCCGGGTCCCCTGGGGGAACGCAGAGCCGCTTTCAGCGGCTGGAGGGGGTGTGACACGCCACCCCGAGGCGGGAGCCGCGGGCGGCGAGACGCTCGACGACTGTCGGCTACGATTGCTTTCTCGGCAAGCCGATCACAACCACCGACCCAAATTCGGTGACCTCAACGTTCGACTACGAAATCGGCACAGACAAGCTTGATCGACCGCTCGAAATGGTTGCGGCAAGCGGTACGACGGATGCACTCAAGACGATGTTTGAATACTGCGACAACGTTTCGGTGTCGTGTGCCAACGGTCTACCGCCACGGTCGGTCCGCACAGCCCTCACGCGTGACCGTAACAACCCCGGCACGTATACCGATGTATCAGAATCTCTTTTCGATGGCCTCGGACGTGCGGACGCGACCCGGCAATTCGTGCCGCTAGGCTTCAATGAGACATGCACGACGTATGACGCGCTCGGTCGTCAGTCCACCGTTTCCAATCCCGGATTCAACTCATGTTCGTCCGATGTCACCACCACGTTCTACGACGCCCTTTCTCGCGTCACGCAGATCACCCAGCCCGATGATTCCAAGGTTCTGACGACCTATGAAGGAAACGTCACCAAGGTAACGGAAGAAGCGGGCAAAAAGCGCGACACCACAACCGACGCGCTCGGTCGGCTCACACAGGTTGTCGAAGCACCAGGTGTCTCGGGATTCGGTTGGATAACAGATTACAGCTACGACTCCCTCGACAATCTAACCCAGGTCAACCAGGGCGCGCAGACCCGCACCTTCACGTACGATCGGTTCAGCCGCTTGTTGACGGCAAACAACCCCGAGCAAGACGCCGCGACGATTTTTACGTATGACAGCAATGGCAATCTGAAGACCAAGACCGGCCCTCGGGGCACAATCACAACAAACACTTACGACGGACTCAACCGTCTGACATCCGCCGACTACAGCGATAGCACTCCCGAACTCACGCTCACCTACGATGATCCCGCTGTGGCGTTCTCGAAGGGACGCCTAACCGCAACGGCGAACGGATTCTCGACCAGCAATATTTCCGGCTACGACGCTTTGGGGCGCGTCACAGCTAGCCGGCAAATTACCGCGGGAACCACCTACGCCTTCGCCTACACCCACAATCTTGACGGCACACTCGAAACGCAGACATACCCAGACGGACTCAAGGTAGCGTACAAGTACGACAGTGCCGGCCGCCCCATCCACGCCGGGCGTGACACCGTCGGCGCCATCCACTACGCCCAAAACATCTTGTACGCGCCGCATGGAGCGCCAACAACGTTTCAACTAGGTAACGGGCTGACGGAGACAACGACCTATAACAACCGCTTGCAGCCGTGCTCAATCACCGCCAGTAGTCTACTCACTCTGACGTTCAAATACGGGGCAGGCGACTCTGGTAACTGCGATGTCACTAGCAACGACAACAACGGGAATATTCTGAGCCAAGTGATCGTCGGTTCGGGAAATCCGACTTTCACCCAGGAGTACACCTACGACGCCGTCAACCGCATCGCGTCCGTTGGTGAAAACAACGACTTCTGGCAGCGCAGCTATGCCTACGACGCCTTTGGTAACCGCGCCGCCAGCGGCGCGGGCATCACGATGGGTTCGCCGACGCCCACCTCCGTGACCCAATTCAACCCGAACACCAACCGCATCACAAAACTCCCTACCGGGGTCAATCTCGACCCCAACCCAGCAACAACGACGGACGATCCCTACGACGAGGCGGGCAACTTGGTGCGCCACTCGATTATTGGCTCGATGGCCTACGACGCCAATAACAAACAACGTTTTTATTGTGCGGGTCACGTCACGTGCACGTCATCAAACGACATCGCCGAATATCGGTATGACGGTACGGGCAATCGCGTGGAGAAGATCGCTTCTGGTGAGACAACGACGTTCGTCTATGACGCCTTCGGCAAGCTCGCCGCCGAGTATTCTACGGCAGCGCCGCCGACCGCTGGGCTGTTCTTCCGCACGCTTGATCATCTAGGCTCGACGCGGCTCGTTACCGACGCTGCCAACCCGCCGAACGTCGTCTCGCGCCGCGACTTCTTGCCCTTCGGCGAACACATTCCGGCGGACGCAACCTTCAACCGACAGGGCCTCGCGGGCTACAACGCCGGCTCGGGCTTCTCCCAGCAGTTCACCGCCAAAGAACGCGATGACGAGTCGGGCCTGGATTACTTTCTGGCGCGCTATTACTCGACCAAGTTGGGACGATTTACGAGCGTGGATCCCGAGAACGCCGGTGCATCTTTGGCTGATCCACAACTCTGGAACGGATACTCTTATGTCGGCAACAACCCATTAGTGCGAGTCGATCCTGACGGTCGAATCGTTTTCACGCTGGCGGCAGTTGGAGCGGCTCTATACACAGCGTTTGAGGTGGCTTCCACCGCCCTGGATGTATTCACGCTTGCCGAGACAATCCAAGACCCAAATTCGACCGGAAGCGATATCGCTCTGGCAGCCGGTGGTCTTGCTGCAGGAGTAGTCGTCCCGGGTCCCGGTGGGACGGTCGCCAAGGGTGCGAAGCAAGTTCTCACAAAGGCAGACGACGTCGCAGATGCGACGAAGATCACAATTCGACGTTCTGCGGGCGCTGCAGACGACCTTCCCGCAAATACGCTCGGTGGCGGCCAACTCGGCCAACCGAACGGCCCCAAGGTAGGGAGTGCCGGCGGACCCGGTGCTGGCAAGAAGTCAACCCCAAAAAAGCGATCAGAAGCACTCAAAGAGAATGACGGCAATTGTGTATTCTGTGGAGAGACTGCAACCGAAGCCGACCACGCGATCCCGAAGTCGCGCGGTGGTGACACCACCACTGGGCCTGGAGGGAACTTACAACCGGCATGCACAAAGTGTAACCGCGGTCGGGGCGGAAAGCATGCGCAAACGTCGGAGGAGTTTCTCCGAAAGACTGCGGGCGAGCGGTAGCGATGGACAAGCAAAATCATTTGTTAAGCTCCGATAGAGACCAATTGGGTCTTGTTAAAGTACGGTTCCCCCTGGCCGCCGATGATCAAGCCATTGGCGTAATGGCAGAGAATCTATGGGCGGAGAAGGTTGGTGCGTCGCGGTATCGCATCGAAAACAGCCCATTTTACGCCTTTGGCATCAGCTATGGCGATGAAATCGTGGCTGGCGAGGAAGATCAGCGGCTAAACTTTCGCAAAGTTGCCGCTCGAAGCGGCCACTCTACATACCGAATTCTGATTGCTGGCTCGGACGGACATGAAGACGAGAATTTCAAAGAAGCGTGGCAAGCACTGGCTCAACTAGGCTGTACGTACGAAGTCGCAAAGCGGCGGTGGCTCTCCATTGACGTTCCAGCATTGACGAACGTGTTCAATGTGTACCGAATCTTGGAGGAGGGCGAGGAGCAAGGCATCTGGAGTTTTGAGGAAGGCCATTGCGGGCACACGATTCAAGAGACTACGAATCAGTAAATCCCGGTGGGCAATGGGGGCAATGGCTGAAGGGGAGATGCGGGACGGGAGATGCGGGAGCAATCGGGCAATCGGGGACACGCATGGAATTCACTATGGCATGCACCCCTGTCCGTAATCAAAACTAGATCTGGGGATGTCAAAGGCGTTCTCCAACGCCCCGGCGCTCCGTGCCGATTGAGTTTCGTGCTGTCGATGACGGCTATTGTTCAGGAGCACATACACTTTGGCGGCGATTGGGTGCGGCCTTGCGCTTGAAAGGTCGGTCCGGGCGTTTCGTAGACAAACCGGTTTCGCAGTGATAGAGAGATTTGAATTACCTCCCGGCGGCAACGGCGTAAGGTCCCAAAACTCGAACGTGAGCTAAGTGGTTTGCTGACTGTGAGTTGTCATGAGTTCTCAACTGGGCTTGGATTGGGTTTGTGGGACGTTCGCATGCTAGGTTTGTTGCTTCATGCAACCTCTGGACCCGCTCCGGTTCATGCTCACTAGCTTCGCTGGCTGGATGAATCAGCAGCAACGCGATGTCATCGACTACCTGCAAGAAGAGAACCGTATTCTGCGCGAACAATTTGGCGACAAACGCCTGCGGCTGACCGATGACCAGCGTCGGCGTCTGGCGGCGAAGGCCAATAAGTGTCAAGGGCGGAGTAAATTTAGACCACAGCGGCGGAGTAAAAATGGAGCAGTCGGCAGGAAACCAGCGGTTTTCGTGGGACGGCTGGAACGGATCCTGGAGGCGCCCTTTAGGGCGGCCCAGGCGTAGTGTAAGACGGCCCACGAAAACCGGCGCGAGCGGCCGGCGGATCAGCCTGAAGAGCGCGGGCGCTTCTTTTTGCTCTGTTTGAGGCGGTAGCTTTGGCCGTTCATCTCGAGGATGTGAACGTGATGTGTGAGCCGGTCAAGCAGTGCTCCGGTCATGCGTTCGGAACCAAGCACTTCGGTCCATTCGGTGAAAGGCAGGTTCGAGGTCAGCAACGTCGAGCCCTGTTCGTAGCGCTGCGAAAAGATCTCGAACAGTAGCTCCGCCCCGGTCTTCGACAGCGGTACGTAGCCCAGTTCATCGACGATCAACAGATCCTGCTTGGCAAGTTGCTTCTGAAACCGTAGGAGTTGCCGTTCGTCGCGGGCTTCGAGCAGTTCGTTGACCAGAGCCGCAGCGGTGGTGAAGCGCGTGCGATAGCCGCTCTGGCAAGCCGCCAGTGCCAGCGCCAAGGCGATGTGCGTTTTGCCAGTACCAGAGTTGCCCAGCGCCAAGACGTTCTCGCGGCGGTCGATGAACTCACACCGCGCCAACTCCAGCACGAGCTTCTTGTTCACTGAAGGCAAGGCGAGGAAGTCGAACGTGTCGAGACTCTTCGTCACCGGGAACTTGGCGGCCTTGATTCGACGCTCGGTCGCCCGCTGTTCGCGATCGACGAGTTCCAACTCGCAGAGTTGCTGCAGGAAGTCCCGAAAGTCCAAGCCTTCGGCGGCGCAGCGCCGAGCCAGTTTGTCGTACTCGCGTAGGAAGGTCGGCAGCCGTAGAGCTTTCAGGTGGGTTTCCAGCAGCATTCTCGACTTGGCCATCAGCTTGCTCCTCCTAGTAGAACCAGATAGGATGCCGGCGACGTCTGCTCGACCTGCGCCGTCGGCAAGTGAGGATACTTCGTTAAGTCGAGCTTCGGCGGACGTTGCTCGATCGCGCACAGCAGCAAGTGCTTGACGGCATCGAAGCCGATCGTTCCCAGTAGACAGACTTGACGCACCGCCGTTGCGACCTGCTCGAGGGGGAAGTCCTCCAATAGCCGCAGTACCTGTACGTATTCACGTTTACCCGCTTTGTCCAACCGCGATTCGAGCAGGCGACGTAGTTGCGCAAACTCCGGTGGCAACTCCCAACCCACCAACGGCGCGGCTTGATCGAGCGCGTTGGTCTTGCGCTCCAGCAATGCCAGGTAATGGAGTGGATCGAAAACTAGCTCTTCGCGTTCGTAACTTCGCCGATGGCGGGCGATCTCCTCGCTGCCGCAACAGATCACCACCTCATCCACGTAGGCCTTCAGCAAGACCTGGCGGTGGCCGTAGCGTGTCGGCACCGAGTAGTCGTTCGTTGCATAGCGCACCAGCGACAGCGAGGTCACCCTTGTCGTGCGTTTGTTGCAGGCATCGTAGGCTGTCGCCGGCAAGGGCAACAATGCCTTTCGATCGCGCTCGAAGCGTTCGCCAACCGTTTCCGTGTGCCCCCGCAAGCGCCTCTCGCGGTTGGCCCGGCACTTCGCTTCGAGGTGTTCATTGAAGGCCTCCCAACTCTCGAATCTCGGAATCGGCACCATGAAGTTGCGCCGCGCGAAGCCCACTAGCCCCTCGACTTTTCCCTTGTCGTTGCCCTTGCCCGGGCGGCCGAAACGGTCGGCGAACAGGTAGTGCGATTGGAGTTCGCTGAACACTCGCGTGCGCTTACGCGTGCCGTCGCCAAGAATCCTTGCTACCGCCAACTTCGTGTTGTCGTAGACGATGTTGCGCGGCACGCCGCCGAAGTACTCAAACGCGGCGTTGTGTCCCTCGCAGAATGCTTCCGTCGTTTCCGCCGGAAAGGCCTTCACAAAGGCCTCGTCGCTGTGCGGCAGATCGACCACCAAGAAGTGCGCCTTGCGCTGAACTCCACCGATGACGACAACCGCCTCGCCGAAGTCGGCCTGGGCGTCGCCGGGAGGATGCGCCAATGGCACGAACATCTCTTGGCCGCCGAGCTTCTTCTCGCGGACGTAGTCCTTGACGATCGTGTAGCCGCCGCTGAAACCGTATTCCTCGCGCAAACGGTCGAAGATGCGCTTCGCGGTGTGGCGTTGTTTCTTCGGTTGTTGCTGATCGTCGAGCAGGATCTGATCGATGATTCCGGTGAACGCTTCCAGCGTCGGCCGTCTCACCGGCTTACGCCGCCGATAGCCCGGTGGAGCGGAGTAGCGCAACATTTTGCGCACCGTATCCCGCGCTATGCCAAACCGCCTGGTCGCTTCGCGTTCACTCAGCCCTTCGACGTAGACACTGCGCCGTACTTGAGCGTATAGCTCCACGCGATACATCCTTCCCGTGTTCCACAAAACACCGAAAAGATGCCAGCGGACCACCCGGGCGGTCTAATTTTCCGCCGCCCTTGAACGGCTCTAAGCCGCCGTTCTGTGGTCTAGTTTGCCAGCGCCGTTCTCACCCAAAGACGCGCCATGATCGCGGCGTAATCGTCGACCACCTGGGTCATATCGCGCGCGTCGGCCTTGATCTCGCCAGCCGCTTCGGTAGCAATCTCTTCCGCTAGAGACGCCATTAGCGGCCGTACGGCGTTCGCCACGCTATCGTTGCGCTCGTTGACGTACTTTTCTAGCCAGTCGATGAACGATTCGGCTGTGCGCTCTAAGTGCTGTGGTGCGTTCCCGCGAATAGCCTTCGCATCATCGGCAAGAATGCGCGCGAATACCGGCTCTAGCCTCTCGACGTACGTCTGTGTTACCTTGCGTCGTCCCGAGGCGGCCCTGATCTCCTGGTGGGTCAGTCCGGCCGCTAGATTCTCTTCCGTCTGATCCTCTGAATCGCCCGGCTCGTCGATCTCTTCGCCAATCGAATCAACAGGACCGAGATTCAGCGGAACAAGCGACTTATCGCCACCCTCCAGCGCTTCAAGGTCGAGCTTCGCGCGGCCTTCGTTAACCGTATTCAGTCCGCCGTGAACCGCGATGGAAAGACCCTCCATCCGGGTCTTGAAGTCGCCACGAAGCAAGGCATCGACGTTATGTTTCACAAAGAAACGCTGGCGCTCTTCAGGCGACAGGAATGCCGCCTCGACAGCCTGTTCGTACGCCACTAGATCAGGCGTGAGTGTGTATTTCAGATACTCAAGATCCTGATGTTCGATATTAGAGAACGTCGCGCGATCCAGAGCATTCAGCCGATGCAACGGCACGAGATAGACTGACGCGATAACTTCTTTGTTCCAGCGGTTCGTTTCGATGAACTGAGCTTCATCGTTAGGGATTTTCATCACCTGCGCGACTTCCATCCCATCCGGTAGAACCGCGACGGTGCTCAGGCCCTTCTTGCCGGCGAACTTCTCACGCCAATCTTTTACAAAATCAGCTTTCTGCTCTGGCGTCTCGAAACCCGTGGGGTGCTTTAGGATCACCTTCGGAACGGCCGACTTGAAGTATGCCGCGCCGTATTCACCCACGGCTATCGCCATCCCGAACGAGTCCATGTTCCACTTGATGGGCGAAACACCGGAGTAGCCGTCGATGCTGTAGCCGAAGTGGTGTAAAACCCTATCGGCGCTTAGCTGTGTCGGTCGAACGTCCCCCGGCTTCGTATACCAGTAGGACTTCACACCGCCACTAACGCGGACTTCCATCTTTCTCGCGTCTAGCGGCCACGTCTCGATGCCGCCTAGGTCGTTCCGTACGATCTGCGAGAAATCGTTACCGTACGTGTGGCTCGAAACCCAACCGCGACGCCGATAGACCGTGGGCGTCATGATCGGGTTTGGCCGTCGAACCCACTCCGCTACGGGATGCTGGCTAACTTCCGCGCGACCGCCGTTCGTTTTCTTCTCGTATAACTTCAGCGGTAGCGCCGATTTATCCCTAGACAGGATATTGATACAGGCGTACGCCGTCGTCAGACGCGAGCCGCTGTGTTCGGAGACCTTCACTCCAGACGGGGTAGGGTGTCCGATGTCGAGCCCGTCAATAATCTGGTCTAGCTGGCCGACAGAGATATCTACCCCTCTAAAGGCTGCCGAGGCGGCCTTAATTCGGGTGAGAAGACTCATGCGAAGGCTAGTTGTGAAACATCAATTGGCCCGGTAACTTTCGAGCGGATCATAGCCGCGTAGGCCATAATCGTCGCCACCGGCAAGTCAATCTTGTTGTCGTCCCGCTCTTTTCTCGGGTAGATGTTGTCCTTCTGGTCGCGGTGGCACACGACATTCGACATTTGCCACGCATCCATCGGGCAACCTTGGTGCTCTACCACCCCTGAATAGATATCGGCCTCTAGTTGCTTCATCGGCTCTGAAAGATTCAGCACTGTTTGTCGAACCTCCAAAACCGGCAAGCCCTCCGACTCCAGGTGTTGCATCATCTGATGCGCCTGGAACGGGTCAAAGGCAATCGCCTGAACGTTGTGTACCTTCGCTAGGTCGCGAAGTTTATCCTCAATCAACTCAAAATCCATAGCCGAGCCGTCCGTGGCCTCTAGTAGGCCCGATCGCACCCAGCCCTGATACTGCGAATTCGTCGAAGCGTCTACCGTGTCTTCGGGACAGAAGCACCAGCGGAACATGTAGACCTTGCCATCCTTCTTAAACACCGCACGGATGGCCGACAGGTCAATTTTGCTCGCGAGGTCAACGCCGATCCAGCACGGACACCCGCGAAAATCATCGATGTTCAATTCCGCGCCGAGTTTGTCCCAGCGGCGCATGTCCATCCAGGCTTGATCGCTCGAGACCCAGACGTTTAGGTGTTTTTTGAGAAAGCCCGGCTGAGCCGATGCCATCTCCATTGCTTTCCTGGCCTTACGTTCCAGATCGTCGGCTTTGACCGATACTCCGTAGTTCGGGTTCGCCTTGATCCAGCTAGCCGGGTCCGTCCAGTCGTCGCCGTCATCGATCGTGTAGATGATCCCGAAGTAGGTTGGGTCATCAATAACTCCAGTCAGAATCTTCTTTACGTAGTCGCGCTGCTCGTAGCAGATCCCGGCGCGGTTAGATCCCGCCGTCGTGATCGCATTTATCAACGGCTGCTGGCGTGAACCAGTGCCAGTCTCCAAAACTTCCCACATGTCGCGCGTTTTGTGCGCGTGTAGTTCGTCCACGATCGCGCCGTGGATGTTTAGACCGTCGTGGCCGCCCGCTTCACCGGACAGGGGCTTGAACGTCGACCCGCCGGCCACAATTGAGTGGGCCATGGTCTCAAGGCCAAACAATTGGCGAAACTCGGGGTCCGCCTTGATCATCCGGCTCGCAATACCCCAAGATATCCGCGCCTGTTCGGAATCAACAGCAGCCGCCACAACCTCAGCGCCCGGCTCGCCATCGCCAACGGTCAGGTACAGTCCCTCGCCCGCCGCAATGGTTGTCTTGGCTTGCTTGCGCGGCTCTTCGCTATATGCCGTGCGAAACCGACGGGACTGGTCTTCGGAATGCCGCCATGCGAATATCGTCGACGACCTAAAACACTGCCAGGGCTCTAGCTGTATCGACTCCCGCCGACGCGCCCATTCACCCTTGACGTGGCGCAGGTTCGACAGGAAACCGCAGATCCGGTTCGCCTCGGCCTCATCGAAGTAGTACTCGTGCTTCCCGCGCTTTGTACCCCACCGGTCAAGGTCGTTTAACTGGCGCTCGCACGCCAACCTCGCTAGCTCGCCGGCAGGGATTACACCGTCAACCACAGAGCGCGCGTAATTGTGCGCCTTGGTCAGGTACGGGGATTTCAATTCAGCGGCAACCGCTCGCCGTCGTCGGGCTTCATGAATTCCGCCCAGCGACTCTGGCTCTTGTCTTTCTTCTCGATTACGCTCACGCGAGCGCGGTCAACCGGGGTCAGGCCAAGTGTTTGCATATACGACCGGTGCTGTTTGCTGCGCGACTCCTCGCGGATCATTAGCTTGATACGGGCGTCAAAGTTTCTGAGGCGGGCAGATTCTTCGGTGTCTTCCCGTTCAAGCTTCTCAAGCGCGGCTATCTCAACCCGTATTGCCGCGAGACTAGCCAGATTCACAGCGGCGTCGTAGATCGTTGCGCCGTCAGTTGTGGCCAGCACGCCAAGCGCCTCAACATCGGCAGAAATCCTGTCGTACATCTCGGCGGCCAAACCCTCTAGTGGAAGGTATGAGTCGGGTCGACCCGCTACCGGCTTCGGCTCATCTCGGTTTGCGCGGCAGGGGCGCTCTGTTCCCTGCATCTTCTTGGTTTTGCTAGGCTTGCGTGCTGGCATTGGCTTTCTCAACAGTCCTCCTGTAACCCAAATAGGGTTGGATGTGCGAAAAGAAGACGCCGCAATCGGTTTCAGGGCGTCAGGCTGTAGAGATTCAACCCCATACCCCCTCCCCGTCCAGGCCCACATGCCCCGCACAACGTTGTCCACGACGATAGAAAGCAACGACGTCAACGTCGACTCAATCGTCTCGGCATTTGCGTGCAAAGGCTTGACGCTCACCGTGTGGTCCTCCTGACGGGCCGCCCCGAGAACTTGACCTCCGGGAGGTGAATCATCACCCTTGGCTTTCTTCCTCGCTGCCTATCTAGACTCACCAGTCCAGCCTCTTCAAGTTGTTCGAGAGCACGGTAGGCGGAATGTCGCTCGATACCCATCTCCTGCAGGAGCTTGGTCGGAACAGTCACTTCCTTCGAACGTCGAATGCCTGACATCACACACAGTGCCAGGGCGAGGTGAAGTGCCTTACCGGGTAAGGAGGCAGCCTTCGAGAGCCACTGCCACGACACGGGTCCTTTCAGATATCGACAGTCTTCGGCTTCCATACGCTAGGGGTCTTAACTAGATAAAGAAAGAACAAGAAATAGATATAAAGAATAAATAGGACGGGTGGTCACTGGTGCAACAACGGTGTTGCACGAATGCAACAACTGACTCGCGGATTGGGGTTGTACTAGCCATCGATCTGCTCCAGGTTCTGCTCCACCAGGTGCCACATCTCAGCACCACGCTCATCACGAAAACGCTCCGGGTGGCGGAAGACTTCGACGTCGGTTCGGAGGCGAAAGCCATCGAGGACCGTAGCACTCGCCTCCGCCATTGCACTTTGGGTTTCGGCGACCGCGTGATCCAAACACTTGAGCGGAGCTTCGATGAGAACGGCGTCGTGTACGGGTGCGCACACGCGTACTCCCCGCTCCGTAGCTAAGCAGCAGCCTAACCTCAGCATCTCGGCGCCGTTCGCCTGCATCGGGAAGTTGCGCAGGGATCGCGGGTTGACTTCCGGTCCAACTTGAACCGTCCAGCCAAACACGGTGTACAGGCTTCCGTGCAGCATGGCGTGGTCAACAGCGGCATCCGCCCATCGCCAATAAACGGGATACGTGCGACGGTGAAGCTCGAGCAGTTCCCGTGCATGGGCTGGCTGCTTCCCAATCTTTCTTGCCAGGCTCTCCTCCCGCATGCCGTACTGAACTCCGAGAGCACACTGCTTGAACTGCGAACGGATATTCTTGTGGGACTTCTTGGTGGCGTCTTTGGGAGCGGCACCTGCTTGAACCGCGAAGGCGAGATAGGGGTCGCCTGACTCGTAGGCCTCGATCATCGACTGATCTCCTGAGAGCTTGGCTGCAATGCCGAATTCTTATTGGCTCCAGTCGATGTAGGCGAGGCCCCACCCGGGTCGAGGCTGAATCAAGCTACGCATCCAGGCCGACGGTCCGAAGATGAATCTTGTGTTTGAGGGTTGATTGCGGCCGGTCCTCGAACGGAAGGGTGAGAGTAACGTCCGGTTGCGGCCGTCTTGACCAACAGCAAGGTCCTCGAGCCGCATTTGCGACAGGCTAGTGCGTAGCTGGCGGTACGGTTCTAACTGTGGGTGGAGCCGAGACATTTCCCGAAACGTCTCGTCGTCGAGTGCGAGTTGTCCGGACTCGAGCGCTGGCCAAGCGATGCCCTGCGAGGTGAGCCAATCGCCAAAGCGATCCCGCTTGAAGGTCGATCCCTCGTAGATGCCGCGGCCGGCGTCAACATCAGCAATAAGTCCGAGCTTGATTGCACCCCAGTGCTGACGGAGTTTGTCGAGCGTTGTGGTGTCGATCGGGACGCCGTTGTACTCCATCCTCGCGACCGCAACCATGTAGCGACCCCGAAGTAGCGCCCGCCCGATATCGATCTTCGGCGCCATGGCGTCGAGTAGATGCTTTAGTGCCAATACGTCGGATTCGCAGTAGTCGAGCAGTTGTGCCTTCTCATCCGCACTCCAGTCCGTGTCCCGCTGGGCCAGTTGGCGCATGGAATCCTTCTCGACCGATTCGATACCTTCGAGTCCGAAGTAGGCCAAAGCGCCCAAGAGACTGTCCCCACAAGGCGTCCCAATGCCGTTGGTTAGAAGTCTGAACTCCGTGTAGAGGTCAACTGTTTTTGCCGGAAGCTGCCAGTCTAACGCCAGGTGACAGCTAAACTCGGCGGAAGCGAAATAGGCGACGAAGAGCGTTTTGCTACCTACCGGGTAGGGGGGCTCTTTACACGAGAGGAGTTCGTCACGCCACAGCCGATGGACCCGACCACTTCGAATCTCATGAGCGATGAGGCACACCGGCTTTGGAATCTCTCCCGGTGGTGCAGAGAACTCGAAGTCCGCCAACACGATCTCGTCGAAGCCTTGAAAGTGTTCCCACACCTCAGGCAAACCCAAGCAGGCGCTTCACGACCGGGTGATCCATGCTTTGGATGTAGCGATCGCGAAACGCAATCTCGATCAACTTGCTGAAAGGCTCGTCTGGCCACTCGGGGTCCGGGATCTTGCCGTTGGCCTCGAATAGGTCGAAGGCGCCATTGGACATGTTGGCGACCACCTTGATCCAGCGGTCCCTGGCGAGGCTGGCAGCCTCCATGGCCGAGCGGCCCCAGTCGTCGAACCGACCGTCCTGGTCAGGCAGCCGAAGCGGCCACAAGAAGACGGTATCTTGGCGCGTCACTGCTAGGAGGATCTGCCGCGGTTGGATCTCACTTGGTAGTTCGGACCACAGGCTAGGATCGACCAGGTACGTCTCGCGTTCTTCCTTTAGCTCCAGAAGACCAGTCGTCAGAGTGTAAGTGTCATCGGGATGGACTCGGAAGAATTCCTGCCGCTGGGGTTTGCGTACCCTTACCGTAATCAATCGCTTTTTGACGCCGAGTTCGGCGGCGAAGTTTTGGTTCAATCGCAATTTCTCAAGGTCGAAGATGCCGTTGCCCGCCAGTGCCTCAGTCGGTCCTGTCGCACGGTCCGTTGGACCTTCCGAGTGAGTGACCTCTTCTGAGTTTTGGGCATCGCTGTCGGTCTTCTTGGCTTCTTTGGTCGAATTCATGAATATCTCTCCCTATGGTTATCGAGTTCTACAAGGTGACTCACTGCCGCAACGCTGGTGTCGGGGGCCAGCTTCTCTCGAGCGGGACACCGCTCGATCGCCGTGGCCCGAGTATCCGTGAGTCGCTGACGACGGCCCGCTCCTTCAGCGTGGGACGCCCTCATTGGTCTGGTCCTCGCTGGGTCCTGATCCAAGCGTCGAGGTCATCCTGGCGGTAATATATGGCCCGTCCGAGTTTGGTTCGGCGCGGTCCCGAGCGCAGGGCGTGCCAGCGATGTAGGGTGCGTTCCGAAACGTTGAGCTTTCGTGCCAGCTCGGGCAGTGACAACAGGCTCTCTAGTTCGCTTTGGTTGTTCTTGACTTGGTTCGGCATGTCAAAGAGTTCCTTTAACACCCAAACTACAGCCAGGTTTGTTGCTCGACGCTAGCGATTAGCCTTTATCAAGTTTCATTCTTCGTTAGATACATCACTCGCTTGAGGTTGTGCATTTTCGAGCTGTATTTCTCTCGGAACTCTTTCGCGGTTTGCACACAGGCAGGCGTGTACTTCAACGGGTGGGCTCCAGTCATCAACTCATTTACACGGGCTTGATACAGGAGCCGGAATTTCTTGTCGTGCTGCTCGCTCTTCTTGCGGCGAGCCATCGCGCCTGCTCGCCCAGCCCTGATTTCGCGTGTTCGTCCCGAAAGCAGCTTCGGTTCAACATGTGGTCGAATCTTCGCCTCCGATGCCGCAATTCCCAACTCGATGCCGGCCAAAATAGCGTGCCTCCATCTGCGCATCGAGCGTCGCCTCTCAAGCTTGCTGAGAGTCGTGAACACCTTGCGGGTGCTCGCGAGTTTCCTCAGAAGGGCGTCGTAGTCTTGTGGGTTGTGGTGCCTCCGCGCATCACTCCATTGACGGAGTGCCGTGCTAAGCTCTGCCAACTGGCCTTCCGAAAACTGGCGGTACGTATCAAGCACCAGGTCGAGGTCAGTATCCCATCGCTTGGCCTTATCCCACGCCTCAGCCAATTCCGCTGAACCTCGGTCCTCTTCTCCGAACTTGATGACTTCGCGATCCGGTTTGATCAGGTCAGTGATAGTTACTTGCTTCATCGCAAAAACTCGACAACTTCCGCCATCTCGCCATGTAGCAGTGCCCGCAGTTTGTGGTCCCACTTTTCAAGCGCATCTCGCGTCTCGGCGGAGTACTCGTAGCGATCGTAGCGCCCGGTAACACTACGGTCGGTATGGTTGAGCAGGCGCTCGACAATGAATCTCGGCACTCCTAGCGCTGCAATATGACTCGCTGCCGTGCGTCTCAGATCGTGCGGCGTGAACCTTGGCATGCCAAAGTGGTCCTGACTTCGGCGTAGCGCATGGGACAAACTCAAACGCTGCATGTGATCCCTGTAATCAGACGGAAAGCAATACTCACCCGTTCGCTCACGACGTTCGAGTATCTCGAGCGCCAGCCTGTTCAACGGAATGCGGTGTGAACGTCCATTCTTCGTTCGACTTCCCGGTATCTCCCACCAGCCGGCCGATATCTCATCCCAGCGCAAGCCCGCTACCTCGCCGGGACGCGCCAACGTCATGAGCACGAGGCACAGCGCGTCGGCGATGTCTTTTCCGATGCGCGGTGCGCCGTCCAAGCGTTCCCAGAATGTGACCAGCTCGCTTTCGTTGAGAACCCGATCCCGCCCAGCCTCTTTCACCTTCGGCACGAACGCCGCCGGATTGACTTCCAAAATGTCGCGCTTGATAGCCCAGTTGTACATGCGGCTGATGGCCGAGGCGAGTCGATTCGCCGCGACCGGTGCAGTCTTGGCCTTGGCTTCAATAAGTGCGATGATGTCCCGCCTCTTCACCCCAGAAGCCGTTAGGGGGCCAAGTACCGGGATTGCGTCCGAGCGTAGGAGTCTTTCAGTTTCGCCGCCCGAGCGCTTATCGCTTAGGTGACGGCTCGCAAACTCGGCAACCAACTCAGCGAACCTGAGTGCCCCGCGGCGTGCCTGCGTCGCCGCCAGGGGATCACCACCGACGGCGATTTTCGACTGGAACTTCGCCGCCGAAGCGCGCGCCGCCGTGGCCGTCATCGCGGGCCAACGCCCGACGGTTGCGCGGCGTTGTCGTCCATCCACCGTCCGGTAGTTATAAACGAACGCCTTAACGCCGTTCGCCGTCGTCCGAAGTCCCAGGCCCACACATGCATCGTCCCAGTCAAGGCGATAGCCCCGCTTGCAGTCCGCTTCTTTCCATGCCCCCGCGGCTGGAATCGCCTTGATTGTCTTTTCGGTGAGCCGCACTTGCCCTCCTTGCTGGGGACCTACCTAAAAGACAGAGGGCCCTTCATGTCAGCACTATGTCAGCGAGAGAATGGCATCGCTGTGACTACCAGTATGCGCCTGGTGTCAGCAGGTGTCAAGAATAAGTGCTATGTTATAAGAGATATTACGGGACTGTCGATCTCTAACCCTCAGCTAGTCAATGACTTACGAAATAGGCCATACCCTGCTTCACACGCAGGAGGTCCCCAGTTCGAGTCTGGGCGCGCCCACCATTGTTATCAATGAGATACAGCATTGCTGCTCTCTCTAGGGGTTCCGTTAAGGGTTCCAGTTACAGCCAGAGCATAGTCTTCAACCTGCTGTCAGCGCCGGTGTAAGAATCCCCGTATCGCCGGAATAAAATTCCCCACCCGTAGCTTGCGTCGGAGCCGACCCTGGAAGCAGGAGGTACAAGGCGCTGTTACGGAGTTCAGATGTGCAAGAAATCGAAGAATTAGTTCGACAAGGGGTGAGCCTCGCCAAGATCAGCGAGCTCACGGGATTTGACCGCAAGACGGTTCGCAAGTACTTAAGGCAGGACGATCCGACGCCCAGATACGGCCCGCGCAAGCCGCGTCCGTCCAAGCTGGATCGCTTCAAGCCGTTTATCGAAGACCGCCTCAAGGCCGGCGTCTGGAATGCCGTCGTGCTGTTGCGTGAGCTGCGAGAACACGGCTACTCGGGCGGCTATACGATCCTCAAGGATCACCTACAGCCGTTGCGAGAAGCCGCAACCACGGTGGCCGTGCGGCGCTTTGAAACACCCGCAGGCAAACAGGCTCAGGTCGATTGGGGCCATCTCGGCGAGATCACCGCCGACGGCAAGACTCGCAAGCTTTGGGGTTTCGTCTTCACGCTCGGTCACAGCCGGGCCATCATGGCCGCCGCGGCGACCGACCAGAAGCTGCCGACGCTGCTGCGCATGCACGAGGAAGCCTTCCGGCAACTCGGCGGCGTGCCGCAAGAGATCCTCTACGACCGCATGAAGACGGTCTTGGAGGGGGTCGACGAGCGCGGCGAGCTCAAGTGGAATCAAACCTTCAAGGACTTCGCCGACTATTGGGGCTTCACCCCGCGGGCCTGCAAACCTTACCGCGCGCAGACCAAGGGCAAGGTCGAATCGGGCGTCAAGTACGTGCGCCGCAACTTCCTGTGCGGACGCACGGCGACGAGCCTGGATGATCTCAACAACCAGCTGCACGCTTGGGTCTGGGAGGTCTCGAACCGGCGCGTTCACGGCACCACTCACAGCCAAGTGTTAGAGAGTTGGGAGTCTGAAAAGACCGCCTTGCAGTCTCTCGACAAGCGTCCGCCGTATCCCCTCGCGGACGCCGAGTCGAGGCGTGTGAGCCGGGACGCCTTCGTGGCCTGGCGCTCCAACCGCTACTCGGTTCCCTGGCAAGACGCCGGCGCCGAAGTCTCGTTGCGCGAACTGGCCGGCCGGCTCGAGGTATGGCGCGGAGCCGAGCGGATCGCCGTTCACGAGTTGATCGACGACCGCCACCAAATCGTTGTTCGCAAAGAGCATCATGCCGACATTCCGCTGCACGTCGCCAAGCGTCCAGGAGGAAAAACGTGCATTCACATCCAAGCCGGCGCACCCCAAGTCGAAGTGCGGCCGCTAGCGGCTTACGAAAGCGCCGCCGCCGGAGGTGCGCTGTGACCGCCATCGAACAGCTTCACGAACGGCTCGAAGCACTGGGGCTGAAGACCATCGACGATCGCTTGGAAGCGCTGCTTGAACAAGCAGCCAAGGCTGAACCGGCCTACGCCGACTTCCTGCTCGACGTCGTCAGCGCCGAGGCCGACGCTCGCCGACAACGCTATCTCAAGACGCGTCTACAGCTCGCGCATCTGCCCTATGTCAAGACTTTCGAACAGTTCGACTTCGACTTTCAACCATCGATCGACGAGCGCCAAATCCAAGAGCTGCGCACGTTGCGCTTCGTGCACGAAGCCTCCAACGTGATCTTCCTCGGGCCACCCGGCGTTGGCAAGACGCATCTCTCGGTTGCCTTGGCCGAGGCTGCGATCCAAGCCGGTTTCGGAGCCTACTTCATCACCGCGCACGACTTGATCGCCGATCTGTCGAAGGCCATCCGCGAAGGACGGCTACAACGAAGGATGCGCATCTACCTCGCGCCGAAGGTGCTGATCGTCGACGAGATGGGTTACCTTCCGCTCGACGAGCTGGGGGCGACGATCTTCTTCCAACTCGTCAGCGCGCGTTACGAACGCGGCAGCATCATCCTGACCTCGAACAAGAGCTACGCCGATTGGGGCTCGATCTTTTCCGACCCGATCATCGCCACGGCGATCCTGGATCGACTGTTGCATCACTCGACGACGGTGAACATTCGCGGCGAGAGCTTTCGCTTGAAGGAGCGCCGAAGAGCCGGTTTGCTCTCGCGGCCGGAAGATCAGTCCGGCGAACGGCCGACGGTCGATGCGGCTGACGCGGCGAGCCCTGGTCGCAAGAGCGGGGGAAGTGGAAGATGAGTTTTTTCAGGCATGGGCAAATCTATCGATCCGATGGGCGTTGGGCAGCGGAAAAGAAGCCGGGAGCGATCTCGGCCGCCGCTCCCGGCACTCATCGTCTCGCTGAGTTTGCGGCCGGGTATTCCTTGGCGGGTTGCTCTCCAGCATTGCCCGCCTCCGCTTCCCCGGCTAGCTCCATGCTTAGCAACACGGTGGTGGTCCACAAAACCACCACCGCAACCAGGGTGGGGAATTTTCAACCGGCGAAAACGGGATTTTTCATCCGGCCTTGACAGGGATTCTTCTTAGGAGGTTCGGGCGATAGAGAATGGTACGTGACTGTGTACATTGTCGAGGTTCAGTAAGTCACTTATAATAAAGGAGTTGGTTCAATTACAAGCGCCTAACATTCATTCCATTGAACATCCCCATCGGCTCATCGGAAAGACACGGCATCGTTCGGATTTCCGAGGCGGTCCGTCGCAAGCATTTGGCCCTTTTCGGCAAGAGCGGCGTCGGCAAGACCACTGTTATCTACAACATGGCTTTCACCGACCTCCAACAAGGAGGCGGTTTTACAGTAGTTGATCCCCACGGCGGACTCATCGATGACCTCTTGAGTGTTGTTCCGCACAACCGTACCAACGACGTCATCCTGCTTGACCCCCGAAACCGCTCTCGGCTCCTGGGCATTAACGTTTTTGAGGACGTGGGCGATGAAGAGCGTCCGCTTGTCGTCTCCTCTGTCATTTCAATCATCAGGAATCTGTGGCCGCTGAACTGCGGGCCGCGGACCACGAAACCCACTGACCAGAGCGGGTCCCCGAGGGGATCATCCGGTCCTCTTTTACCCAAACATGGTTCAAGTCACGATGGGGATTACAACACCAAAGTACACAGATCAGTCATCCAGGATGAATTTTCCGATTCCATAGGACACTCTATCTAAACCGGCTTAGGCGTATAGAGGGTGATAGTTGTTGTTTTGTACGTGGATTGAGGCCTTGACATTCGAGCGACCCAATCTTCGTCTGTATTTCCGCGAACGTATGAGTTTTCGCAGCTGCTCTCGGACGATGGTAAGTGCCTTGTCTGCTTCTCCGAGTTGTCAACTTTGCACACGTGGTTCCGAGTTCTCTGAAATCCAGCTAACACGAAGCCACGAGCCTCATGTGATCGAAGATTGGCAACTTTTGCAATCTTGCAGAACTTGACATTCCAATCGTCGATCTCGTATAGTTTCACTCAACGATCGCACACAACGTGTGATCCCGAGACGAAGGAGACATACATTGGCAACAGCGAAAAAGTCTGCATTGGAAGCGTGGAGAGAACAACAGAACGCCGCAAACAATCTTCGTGACAGCGCTATTCAGGAGCTTCTGAATCAGCGGAAGGCTATCGATGCACAGCTTGCCGAGTTCGGCCACGGAGACAGCGGGGCACGGAGTGGAAGGGGCAGTGGCGTAAAGCGTCCCGTCGATCCCAACAAGCCGTGCGGAATCTGTGGCTTCGCAACAGTTCCGAATCACGACGGTCGCAAACATCGCTCTCAGGGCGACAAGAGGAAACCCTTCACCGCAGCGGCGCTCAGCGATATGGGCATGTCGAAGAAGTAGGTGCTTACCAAAGCGCAGTGTAGAAAGAGTCGGCTCCGAGATTGCCGCGACCAGCCAACCTCGTGGGGGTAGAAGTATAAAAGTGTCTAGTATCGCGACCGATACTACTACTTCATTTTTTCGGCCATCTTGGTTGCAAGAAGCTCAGCTTGCCCCACCATCATTTCCTTGCGAAGGTAGTAGCTGGCGTGTACCACACCTAAGAACCAGAAAAATACTCCGACAAAGGCCAGAATAAAAGTAACCAGAAAGAGGCACGCCGTTAGGTAGAGGCAGGCGTTCACGACGAAAGCACCCCACATCTGGCGCTGCATGAAGTACACCGGAGAAACGAAGGCAACGATGAGTTGTGACATAGATTGAGGTCCTTTCAGAAGTTAGTTGGAATTGGAAGAGGAGGTGTTTCTATGTTCCTTTGCACACTTCTCAGCTGCTTTCATTAGACTTGTGGCAGCATTTCCCCAGCTGGCACCTCCGTTGAATCCACTGTTGATCAGCTTGCACCCAGGTGTCCATGAGCCATTGCTCCTGAAACTGATTGTTGCTGTGATCATTTTGTAGTTCACCGGATTGCCAAGAGGGCTTCGCATTTCGCTTCCGCGCTCAAGGATGACCATGAGAGAATTCGCCTCGGCTTCGCTCTCTACAATGGTGAAGCTACGGTGTCTTCTTTTCAGATCCTTCAAGGTGTCTACCAATTTCAGATCTGCAAACGTACTTCCATCTATATCGGGCTCTGAAAGTTTTATGAACAACTTGCTTGTCCCAGAGCCAATGGTTCTTCTTGCTTTGGGCCTCGGGGGTTTGACAGTATCTTTTTCTTCACCAGGGGAACCACCGATCTTGCTTTGGGCACCTTCCTGAAGACCGAAGGTTAGGAGGTTTCCACCACCTGCAGTTCCCATAGACCTAAAGCCGTATTCACCTGGTTCCAAATCAGATAAAGAAGCCTTGTAGACCTTGGGCGAAGTCTCCTCAAAATTGAGCCGGATCGCGTGATCACTCTCTTGCTTTGCTCCAGTGAATCCTGTGCTGACTCCAACAAACTCTCTCTTCTTCTTCTTTTCCTTCAAGACTAGAAGAGGGAAGTTTTCTGGAAGTCCACAGCTAACAACTATCGTCTCTGATCTCGAAATCCGAACGGGACTCCTTTTGTTTGGGACGGATGATTTACCTTTCATTCTTAGAATTCCAAAAGTACTGGTAGACTTTAAGGCCCCTAGTGCATTTCCGAAACCCATGTGAGTAACAACTTCCTCCTCTAGCTGAATGATGCTGCCGTCGGGCGTTTCAGCATGAACACATACCTTGTGTTCTCCAAAGAGGGCCGTGAATGGGTCTAGGGCAGCCGCCGTCTGAACCGACGGAGGAGAGGTGGCTTTTTCAGGGTCAATCATCGCCTTGATGACTGCATCGCTGACGCCAGCGTCACCTAGAGCTAAAATCTGTTCAACCCCAAGGTCAAACTGCACGGAGCCAGTTTTGATCAGGTTCAGGATGATGTCGTCGGACATCCCGGCCTTGCTCAGCTTCAGGATTGAATCGTTAGTCAGCACATCCTGAGCAGACACGCAGCACGTGAGCATCAGGAAGAGCCCCATCTTCATCAGAAACGTCATCTCTCAACCTCCTGTCGTGAAATTGGTGGTTCGAACGCTGATCAGGACACCGCTTGCGACGAAAGTTGGGCATCTTAGAGAATTCGAACTCTTACTATAGTTTGTAGAACTATAGTAAGGATCGTAACAGCCTGGAGTTGAAGATGCAAGCGCGTCGCAGGCAGGCTGGAACCGCTCTCTCCCCCGAGACGCTCTTCGGTATTGCCTTGCGGGATCTGCGGAAGGATCGGGGGTTCACTCAGGAAGGTCTCGCAGAGGAAACGGGCTACCATCGCGTATTCATCGGATACCTGGAACAGGGAAAGAGAAGTCCGTCGTTGCGCACAATCGTGGGCCTAGCATCAGTCCTTGCGGTACGTCCATCTGAGCTGCTTCAGCGTTTCGAAGCCCAGATTCTTGAAGGTGACTCTCGGAAATCCGTGGAGGCGGCCCGACAGAAAGACAGCGACAGAAGGCACACCTAAACCGTAGGAGACCTCGTCGAGGCAGAGACGGCGAATCTTGCTGCTCCTAGCCAATTGCCGGGCCTTGGATGCTGATCCATTTGGAAGAACCATATGGGTAATGCACCGAGACAACCAGATCACATATTTCGCCCGAACCAACTTCCGGAACCACCAGCGCCTCTTCGGTATTAGACGAGCTGACCGGCGTTTTCACATGTACACGGTCGGCAAAACCGGTACCGGAAAGTCCACCTTGCTTGAGACATTGGTACGCCAGGACATTGACAACTGCGCCGGACTAGCGCTCCTCGACCCTCATGGAGATCTGGTTGAAAGACTTCTTCTCCAGATCCCCGAGCGGCGAAAGGCCGATCTGATCCACTTCAACGTGCCCGACCCAGAGTGCTCCCTTGGTTTCAACCCACTGGAGAGTGTTCCTCCGCTGAAGAGGCCGCTTACCGCCGACGGCCTCCTGGAGGTTTTTAAGAAGATCTGGACAGACTCCTGGGGACCGAGGCTGGAGCACATACTCCGAAATGTCTTGCTGGCTCTCCTTGATCAGCCGGAGGCAACATTGGCCGATATCTCTCGATTGCTCACCGACGACAGCTTTCGCCGAAATGCTGCTAAGCGGGTTGCCAACTCGCAAGTCAGACGGTTCTGGCTCCAGGAATACGAAAAGTATTCGCCTCAGTTCAGGAACCAGGCCATCGCACCGATCCAGAACAAGGTCGGAGCATTCCTTTCCGAACCTATCCTGAACCGGATTCTGACCCAACCAAAGAGTTCTTTTAACCTCCGTCAGATCATGGATGACGGGAAGATCCTCTTGGTCAATCTGGCCAAGGGAAGGATTGGCGGAAACGCCTCTTCACTCCTTGGAGCCATGCTGGTCTCACAGATAGGTGTTGCAGGTTTGAGCCGCGCTGAAGTCGCTGAACCAGAGCGTCGGGACTTCTACCTATACCTTGATGAGTTTCAAACCTTTACAACTGCCAGCCTCTCCAGCATGCTCTCGGAGCTTCGGAAATATCGTGTCAATCTGATCCTGGCCAACCAGTACCTCTCTCAGATTGATCCAGGTGTCTCTGATGCCATTCTCGGGAACGTCGGTACGCTCATCGCATTCCGAGTGGGACCCAGAGACGCAGCCTTCTTGTCCAAAGAACTTTCTCCGCCGTTCACTCCTTCTGACTTGACGAACCTACCCAACCACAGCATCTATCTGAAGTTGATGATCGATGGAGTAGTATCAAGACCGTTCAGTGCAGACACAATCAGGCCCATTGAGTGGCCGCTTGAAGGACAGAACAGAAGTTGATGCGGAGTCCTTAGGGTACGACCAAGCTCTACGACCGCCGTGATGACCGCATTTCCCTTGACGAGGTTGAGCGGATCGTCTTCTGAGAAGAAGGCGTTGCCGGAAGACCAGTGACCCCAACTGCCTCCGGAAACGCTTACGGAGCACGTCATATAGGGTAGGATCTTGGAAGCATGGATTTTGGGACAGTTGTAACAGTCGCAGGCTTTGTTGTAGGTATCGTGGGGGTTGTTGTCGCTTTCGCACTCCACCGTCAACCACGTCGTCGGTTAACCTGCTCTGTGCTGTCAGCTAATTTTGACTTGAGCCCACCGAAGGTTATTGAAGGATCAGCCGAAGCCCCCGATCACCGAATCGGGGGCTTCCTTTCTTCTTGAATCTCCAGTCGAACAAAAAACGAGGCTCTGAGAGCCTCTCTAAGGCGTTCTTGAACGACCAGTTGATCCCAACTACCTCCAATTTCGGCTACAACAGATTGATATGGCCATCAAGAATGCCGAGGCAATACGGTTGGGAAGACCACTTCGGGGTAGACGGCCCAAGTGGATGGCTGAGGGATTAGAAGCCTCCGGGAAATGAACTGCGAATCTTGTGGTAGGCCGAAGGTGCCCGTCGTGATGCCTCCCTCGCCATACCCGCGAACCGCTTTTCCTCAGAGAGGTGTAGCAACATTACCTACAACAACCTTTTTGTGAGACTTTGACTTATATCGTCCGACTGAGTATTTCTCGAAAACGTCGACAACTTCGAATTCACCCAGATCTTCGAAAGCTACACCAAGACCTTCTTGTGAGATAGGATGTATCACTAGCCCCAGATTTCTTCTGATCTTAAAGCGGTCTCCTTTCATCACTCCACGGTCCTTGCCTGCGGATATGATTAACTTCTTTTCCGACAACTTCTTTGCCACGACAATGGACTGCAGTTTTGGCAACCCTAACAGCTGGTGGGAGATTCCGAGGACAGCCCGATTGACGGCTACCTCAAAAAGCGGGGCCAGTCGTTCGGGATTTGGGTAGGCATTGTTGGCTGCGACTTTTTCGGATTTATCCTCTTTCTCACGTACTTCAGCGGAAGAAATGATCTCTCCAGTTTTCGTTGAGACTAGACGAACGTTCAGGTGAACGAAAGCAGTGGAGTTGATCTTGACCTCATCAGCGCACGGGGTCTGCCTACCCAGTGACGTATTCGCTCTGCAAGCCGCATCATGAGCCACTTGTTCAACAAAGCTGAGCTTGGCAGTTTTTTGAGTGGGCCGATAGTCGGTTACAGTTCCGAGAATGAGGCCATCTGCTCCCAACAGATTGCCGATTCTTTCTTGGTCACTCCGATTGAACGATGATGTGCTGGAGAATCGGTGTTCCTGTAGAATCTTGCTCACTCTTGAACGCTCGATCAGAATATACTGGAACTTTTTTGTTGTTCCTCTCAAGGAGTTGCTTCTTTTGCGCTCAAGCAGATCATCTATGACAAGTCCAGCGATCCAATTGCCGAGAGGACGACGGTGTATCGCGTAGGCAGCTGAGCGAACGTCGGTATCATCGAAATCTAAGACCGCTATTCGACCTTTCATCTGCGCCGGTGTATTTCGCGGAACAAACAATACAAGAAGGAGAATGAAACCATAAACCATCTTGGTCCAAACTTTAGATTTCATGTTTCTCGCCTCCTTTCACGCGGGTACTACCTCAAGCGGGGGCACGCCTCAGCTGTAATTATGTCAGTTCGGTAGCGTACCAATCGCATCGTACACTACTGCATGTCCACTCAAGCCAGGATTGCCATTTGGGTCCTGGCACGGCCACAGTATACACCAGCGATGCCCAGAATGGCGGGGTGAGCAAGACAGGGCCGAGAGCAAAGCTGCCTGATCCTTTTTGGTAGCGGTGCAGGTAATGCTTGCTGTTTGGGAAGTCCGACAGCAAAAGCAGCATTCGTCGAGAACATCTCCGTTAGCGGGCGGCTGAGGAAGGCGTGATCTAGGGTTCGAGCGTTTACCCTCAGCCTAAATTTACTAGCCATACTAGCCAAAAATGTGGCGAAACAGGTAGAATCCAGAGGCATGGAGAGATACAGAGAGAATGGATCAAGCTGCTGAAACTAATGATGTTAGTAGAAGAATCAAGAACTTACGATTAGTCGGGGTGTCGAATCCCTGCCTCCCAGCCAAATAATCCAGCTATCCGTCCGCCACTTGTTTGCAATAGGCGAGCCTTTCTATTCCAGCGGCTAGCCCGCATTTCTCACCACCTGACGGCGAAAGCACGCGATAGGTGCGCCACTACTTCGTTGCGCTCGATCGTCGTGCTCGACGGACTGTCAAGTACGCCTCCGCGCGCCAACCGTCGCCCGCCTCGTACTGACGCACCTCTCACGCACTTTCGCTCGCCACGTGGTGAGAAATGCGGGCTAAGGGTCTTCGCTTGTGAATTGCCACCTGAAGAGTTAGGCTTAGAGCGGTGCGACTCTCATGTCAAGGGCGGAGTAAATGTAGACCGCTTCGGCGGAGCAAAAATAGACCAGTTGGCGGGGATCCAGCGGTTTGCGTGGGACGGCTGGAACGGAGCCTGAGGACGCCCTTTAGGGCGGCCCAGGCGTAGTGGAAGACGGCCCACGCAAACCGGCGCGAGCGGCCGGCGGGTCAGTTTGAAGAGCGCGGGCGCTTCTTTTTGCTTTGCTTGAGGCGGTAGCTGTCGCCGTTCATCTCGAGGATATGGACGTGATGCGTGAGCCGGTCAAGCAGAGCGCCGGTCATGCGTTCGGAACCCAGCACCTCGGTCCACTCGGTGAACGGCAGGTTCGAGGTCAGCAACGTCGAGCCCTGTTCGTAGCGCTGCGAAAAGATCTCGAACAGCAGCTCTGCCCCGGTCTTCGACAGCGGCACATAGCCCAGTTCATCGACGATCAGTAGATCCTGCTTGGCAAGTTGTTTCTGGACCCGTAGTAGTTGCCGTTCGTCACGGGCTTCGAGCAGTTCATGGACCAATCCCGCGGCGGTGGTGAAACGTGTGCGATAGCCGCTCTGACAAGCTGCCAGTCCCAGCGCCAAGGCGATATGCGTTTTGCCGGTGCCGGAGTTCCCCAGCGCCAAGACGTTCTCACGGCGGTCGATGAACTCACAGCGCGCCAGCTCCAGAACGAGCTTCTTGTTCACCGAGGGTATGGCCAAGAAGTCGAACGTGTCGAGACTCTTCGTCACCGGGAACTTGGCGGCCTTGATGCGACGCTCGGTCGCCCGCTGCTCGCGATCGACCAGTTCCAGCTCGCAGAGTTGCTGTAGGAAGTCCCGAAAGTCCAAGCCTTCGGCGGCGCAGCGCCGAGCCAGTTTGTCGTACTCGCGCAGGAAGGTCGGCAGCCGCAGCGCTTTCAGGTGGGTTTCCAGCAGCATTCTCGACTTCGCCATCAGCTTGCTCCTGCTAGCAGCGCCAGATAGGATGCCGGCGACGTCTGCTCGACCTGAGCCGTCGGCAGGTGGGGATACTTCGTTAAGTCGAGCTTCGGCGGACGTTGCTCGATCGCGCACAGCAGTAGATGCTTGACGGCGTCAAAGCCAATCGTTCCCAGTAGACAGACTTGGCGCACCGCCGTTGCGACGTGCTCAAGGGGGAAGTCCTCCAACAGTCGCAGGACCTGTACGTACTCGCGCTTGCCCGCTTTGTCCAACCGCGATTCGAGCAGTCGTCGCAGCTTCGCAAACTCCGGCGGCAACTCCCAGCCGACCAACGGCGCGGCTTGATCGAGCGCGTTGGTCTTGCGTTCCAACAACGCCAAGTAGTGCAGCGGATCGAAAACCAACTCTTCACGTTCATAGCTGCGCTGATGGCGGGCGATCTCTTCGCTGCCGCAACAGATCACTACCTCATCCACGTAGGCTTTGATCAGGACCTGGCGGTGGCCGTAACGCGTTGGCACCGAATAATCGTTTGTCGCGTAGCGCACCAGCGACAACGAAGTCACCCTTGTCGAGCGTTTGTCGCAGGCATCGTAGGCTGTCGGTGCCAAGGGCAAGAGCGCTTCCCGATCGCGCTCGAAGCGTTCGCCGACGGTTTCGGTGTGCCGTCGCAAACGCCGTTCACGGTTGGCTCGGCACTTCTCTTCGAGGTGTTCGTTGAAGGCTTCCCAACTCTCGAATCTCGGGATCGGCACCATGAAATTGCGCCGTGCGAAGCCCACTAGCCCTTCGACTTTTCCCTTGTCGTTGCCCTTGCCCGGACGCCCGAAACGATCGGCGAACAGGTAGTGCGACTGCAGTTCGCTGAACACCCGCGTACGTTTGCGCGTGCCGTCGCCGAGAATCCTTGCCACCGCCAGCGTCGTGTTGTCGTAGACGATGTTGCGTGGCACGCCGTCGAAATAACGAAACGCGGCGTTGTGTCCTTCGCAAAAGGCTTCCGTCGTCTCGGCGGGAAAGGCCTTAACGAAGGCGTCGTCGCTGTGCGGCAGATCGACAACCAAGAAGTGCGCCTTGCGCTGGACTCCATTGATAACGACAACCGCTTCGCCGAAGTCGGCCTGCGCGTCGCCGGGCGGATGCGCCAGTGGCACGAACATCTCTTGTCCACCGAGCTTCTTCTCGCGGACGTAGTCCTTGACGATCGTGTAGCCACCGCTGAAATCGTACTCCTCGCGTAGGCGATCGAAGATGCGTTTCGCGGTGTGACGTTGTTTCTTTGGTTGTTGCTGATCGTCGAGCAGGATCTGATCGATGATTCCGGTGAACGCTTCGAGCTTCGGCCGTCTCACCGGTTTGCTCCGCCGATAGCCCGGCGGAGCAGCGTAGCGCAGCATTTTGCGCACCGTCTCCCGCGCTAAGCCAAACCGCTTGGCGGCTTCGCGTTCACTCAGCCCTTCGACGTAGACACTGCGCCGTACTTGAGCATATAGCTCCACGCGATACATCCTTCCCGTGTTCCACAAAACACCGAATGGATGCCAGCGGACCACCCGGGCGGTCTAATTTTCCGCCGCCCTTGAACGGCTTTAAAACGCCGTTCTGTGGTCTAGTTTGTCAGCGCCGTTCTCAGTCTTTAGCGCCTCGGCGGCAATAGCCCGAACCGTGGCATCAACGCTGTTTATGGCAGCCCAACTTAGGACATCCCGCCTCAGGGCATCCTCAAGTGAATGTGCGATCTCGTCGTCACCGCTCACTTCCTTTATCTCGTTTACCCGCTGCCCGACATCACTGAGCGTGAGGCTCTTACGGGCACTCA
Organism: Bryobacterales bacterium; assembly: GCA_965247305.1. GTDB lineage: Bacteria > Acidobacteriota > Terriglobia > Bryobacterales > UBA6623 > CATQHP01. Next base: position 4,013,521 of record OZ252030.1, read on the forward strand.
TCCATGTAGACCGTCAGCCCGGCCCAGGTTGCCCTGAGGAATTTCCTATCGAAAACCGTCATAGTCGGCAGCCGTGGTGGCTTTGTTCCTTCGCGGTATACCGTCCAGTATCCAAACCCCAACACCCTCTCGCGTTCGGGAACCCATTCAACCACCCACGGTTCATCGTCGGAATCGACGTACACGAGAGCTGCCGTCAGTTCGCGGTTGAACCTAGGCAGCGGTGAATAGGCACTTCCAGCGTAGATCGCGGCGACGACTGCAATCAGGGCCAATACCACCAGCGCCCGCCATGCTTGGACCGCTAGTGACCACATCCTAAATCTGTGGCTCCCCAATACCCCAAAGCCAGCATTTGTCCGAGTGGCTCCACGCCCCAGGCGTACCGTCCCCGTTCTTCTCTCTATGCGAGAGCACTTGCCCGATCGGCATTTTCGTTCGCGCCTTCTCGAGAGCCGTTAAGCTCGTGGTCAGCTTGATTGCCCCCCGGTTCTTTCGCCAGATCGCAAATCCGTTCGAGACCCAATCGATAGCCTCGGACATCAAAATCATGCACGTCGAGTGATTACCGCGTGCTGGATACACGAGTACTCTAGGTTGCTTAATAGCCACCCCCAGGGAACAGACTGTTTTGGATGCAGAGATCCTACGGAAAGCGCGGCCGCGGTTTACGGCACCGCAGAGGCCGGGAATGACGCCCGCAACGTCTTGAGGTCTCTGAAACAGAATATACCACATATGGTTTAGCTGTGCAACCACTTATTTTTAGGCTTGCCTAATCCGACTTGCTCCGGAATCGCGCCCGGCAAGCTGGCCGACCGGGTATCGATCGAAGTTCTGCTCTCTGATTAAGCACGGGTTCTCACCCATTTCGAGATCGTTGTAAACGTGCGACCCGTCCCAAACCGCTGCGCTCCATCGGCCGTCAGACAATGCGACTCCGAGGATTTCAACGACCCTCAACCCTTTTCCGTCTGGGTCGGCAAAAACCCTATCTCCTGTGCTCATCTACTTCTCCTTGGTTGGGTTGGGGGTCGGCGGCCAAGCTAGCCTCGAACTCACGTCGGTACTTCGGAGTAATCGTCAGCAAGTGAATGTAGACGTCGTAGAGTTCATCCAAGATCAGATACCCGATCACTCGCCAATTTGAGCAGCCGTACGCTCCCCTCAACATGTACTTGATCGGGACTACAAGCATTGACCTCTCCAAAGGCTCCGGCAACCTGTCGGTGCGATAGAGCTTGAGGGACGACTCGAAATTTCGAGCGCCGTTGGCAAACCACGAGGGTTCTCGGATTGGGCCGCTTCTGAATAAGTTCACGCCGCACCTCCGCACGCCCGTTTTGGGAAGGTTTTGGGAAGGTTCGCAGGGCAACCGGGGGTATTTGAGCGCCCAGCGCACCTCGTAACTCGTTGATTTAACGACCCACGGCACCCTCGAAATCGGCATCCACTGGACTCAAAATCCAGCGAGATCGGTCGGAGAATCGCGGACTTTTCGCAACCGCCGCGACACATTCGGGTCCCAACGTGGACCCAATCACGATCTAACTCTTTTAGAATCAGACCTGGGTATTCGCCGGTCAGGCAGTCGGTCGGCACCTCGAGCACCAGGCTGGTGATGTTCTTGCCCTGGGTGGAGGAGGGCTTTTCGTCGCGATTGCCGCCGACAGGGTTTAGATTGATCAGGTCGAAGATTTCCCCTAGATTGGCGGCGAACGGCTCCTTGCGCTGCCCGACGAAGACTCGGCCGTCGTCGCAGCCGGGAATCTGGATCGGAGCAATCCGATCAGACGCGTAGACGTCGTAATCGGCAAAGGTCTTTTCGCCGAAATAATCGAGCGCCTTAACGAAGAAGGTGTCCCCTGACGTACCATTCGTCGCAAACTGAGGCGGGTCGTCTCCGCGGATGACCCGGACGGTGTAGAGCTCGTCCTCGTTTGGCGTGATGCCGCCGGCGAGCGGAGTGATTGTGCGCAACGGATGGGCTACATCTTGTCCGCCGACTGATACGGTCGGAGTGTTCAATGTATTGAAAAACTGAAATTCGAACACAATATCCTCAGATCCGTTGAGGTCGCCGTCATTTTCGATGTTGACGCGGTAGCGCGCTTCGGGGTCGAGCGAGAAATAATTTGGCCCGCCGTAGGGGTCTTGGAGGGGGTTGTAGTCAGCGATCAGCGTGACAAAGCCATCGCGGCCCTCTTCGTAGCTCCGGAACATGTAGAAGTCAGTGCCGTCGATCTGGGGCGAACTCAAAATTCCGGGCGCCTCGCGGTGAGAGGAGGCGCCCGCGGAGAGCGCGCCGAAGACGGCGGCGACGGCCAGGAGGCTCCATGCGAACAGGAGGCGGTGGTTCGTGTTTGTCATTGCGGGGACCCCGGCAGAGGCATCTTGAGATACGGGAATGCGTCGTCAAACTGCCCGGCGTTCTGAATCGTTTGGTCGGTGAAGTCCAACGTTCCCGCCGGCGCGTCGGCCGGGTCGCACAGCTCCAAGCCGAGGTGGCAGAGCCGTCCCATCAGGACGCGCAAGGCGATGTCCACCACGTCGTCGCCCGGGCGGCGGCCGTTCGGGAAACCGGCGTTGTCGCCCACAATCACGCCTAGGTTGTCTTGTCGGGCGGAATCGACCGGCGGGATCGACGTGTTCAGCCGCAACATCTCGGCGGTCGAACCGTTGGCGTTGACGCCGTCGAGACCGGTCAAGAAGGCCGCCACTAGATCGCCGCGCGGAAAGTTCGTGGGCGCTTGGGCGGCGGGGAACAGCGCCTCGATCAATGCAGGCAGTGTCGGGTTCGTCACGTACAGCTCGAATTGAGCGTCGCCGCTGGGGTGGCTCGCATTGAAAAGGTTCTTGTCTGGCAGCCCAATCACAACCTCGTTCACAAGTGGATTACCGAGCCGCGATACCTGAACGAAATCGCCGCTGTGCACCTCGAAGCCGCTGGAGGCGACCAGGCGTTCGCCGAGACTGGTCGTCGGCTCGACGTCGCGGCGTGTTCGATTTCGAGGCAGCGATGCCGTCGTCCATCCCGCGATCAGAGGGCTGGAGTCACCCATCAAGCAATTGACCGGCACCTCCAGCGCGATGGTGGTGATGTTCTTGTTCTCAATCGTCGATGCTTCCTCGTCCGGCGCTCCGAGCGGGTCGAGATTGATCAAGTCGAAAATCTCGCCCAGGTTGACCGCAAACGACTCCTTGCGGGGGCCGACAAACATGCGGCCGTCCCGTGGACAGCCGGGAATCGACACGTCGTAGAGGTATTGCGCCGCGTAGGCTTCATAATCCGGGAACGACTTCTCGCCGGCGTAGTCGAACGGCATCTCGAACTGCCCCGAGCCCCCGTTTGACTGCGTGACAAAACGCTCCTCACGATTTTCGCTGCCGACGGCGCCACGGATGACGCGCACGTAGTACGGTCGCTGAGCGTTCAGCGCGAGGGCCGAATCGGCGCCGGCCTCCACCGGCCCGAGCAGTGTCAGCGGCGCAAACACCGGCGTATTGTCCGGACCCAGCCGAAACCCTAGCGGCCGCACATTGTTCCCGAACTGGAAGCGGAAGGTAATGTCTTCGATCGCATCCCCATTGTTGTCAATGTGAATGTCGTAGTGCGCATTGCGGCTCGGCGGATAGTAGTTGGGACCGCCGAAGGGATCCTGGAACGGATTGTAGTTAGCGATAAGAGTGACAAAATCGCTACGTCCCGGCTCATAGCTGCGGAACATGTAAAAGTCGGTCCCGTCCACCTGCGGACTGCGCGTGATGGCCGGCGCCTCGCGGTGGCTGGAGGCCGCGAGGGGCACGGCTAGGCACGCCGCGAACATAGCCATGCCGAGCCGGGAGCGAATTTCAAGGAGGGCTGTAGATGGCAACATAGACTCTTCCTTTCCCTCCTTCACATAACCGGAACGAACAGCCCGCCGGGCGAACGCCGACCGCCAATCTCGGTGACGAGTTCATGCTCCCCGGCATCAACGTTGGGTACCCGCACGACAATTTGATACACGCCTGCGAAGGCCGACAGACCAGCGAACAACACTTCCGCCTCCGTCGGTCCTAAAAACACCCGCACGGCCGCGGTGATGCGCGCGATCGTCCCGGGCAACGGGAGTTGGCCCGCCGGAACCGCCGGGACCGTGGCGCCGCCCCCGGTCAAGAAGAACGCGACAATGTCCCCCGCCATCGCCGGCCGTACCGGACGACCGACGTCAACGCCGCCAAAGAGGTCGGCCGGGGCCACAAACGAAGAGCCATCGTTCTGAATAGCAGCGGCGAAGCGGCGGCCTTGTGGGTCAAACGGGAAAAATCCGGGCGCCGAGTCCTGAAGCGTGACCATCACCGCCGGACTGCGTCCGCCGGGCGTGATGACCTCCACGGTCACCGGCCCCCTGGCCTCATCGTCGGGCCAAACGAAATTTACCTGATCGAAGCCGCGACCGGAAAGATCACCGTCATCGATAAATGATATGAACGCCGACCTGCCGTTAACCAGCACCTGCGTACCACCCAGCGACGTCGGTGCGACGCCGTCGACGAATGACGCATCCCAAGTTTCGCGCGTCACTGCCAGGTCGGTTCCAAACACGCTGCCAAATGTATTCGGCGAGAAGCCCGGGGCGGCGGTGAGCGTCGCTCCGTGCACTACTCCACCGGCGCCAATCGCCGGCACGGGCGGTGGCGCCGCCGGCTTGATCGTGATCTCCCGAATGTGAGTGCGGTCGCCGAATCTGCTGCGATCACCGTTCGCGGCCGCGGCCGCCACATAGAAAGTGATGGCTCCGACGTCGGCTGCAGGGGGAACCCAATCAAACAAGAACATGCCGTCCTCGCGGGGTATCAAGTTGTTGCCGACGTACTGTGCCGCGTTAGCGGCCTCGACGCGTGTAGACGCATCGGTCGAGATGAACTCACCCGCGGCTGCGTCCGTGCCGTCGCGAGCCGTGGTCTGAAACCCGAAGACGACGCCCATCGGATCGTCAATGCTAAGGATGAGTCTCTGCCTCACTCCCGGTTGGTAGTCGGCGCCGCCCGAAAAATTGATGGAAATCGACTGCGAATCCTCGATCAGAGTGGCGTCCGCCGTACGGTGGCAACCCAACGTGAAGCAACTTTGTTCATTTGGGGCCCCGGTGAACCCGGGCGGCGCGCCTCCGCGAAAACCGAGAATCACTAAAGGGAGCGTGCCCACGAAGACCGCGATTCTTACTGCAGGACTAGGCGCATTTGGGAACACTGGGGACCAACACACTGCTACTAGACTGTACAAGATTCTAAGTTGCGGGTACAGGGAAACCTCAGTAGGCTCCAAAGCCCGACAGACCTAGCTAAAGTACGGTAAGCATCACCGCTACTGCTTTAAAGGAGATCCTGACTAGTTGGCTTAAAGTTAGCGATTCTCAGCGCTACCGGACCGCGTCAGCGTATGTGAACGCACAAGATTTCCAGAGTCCTGCGTGATCACTGGCGAGAACAAACGCTTGCTTGAATGACCGTCTTAAGCTCGCGCTAAACCCTGCAGAATGAGCCTAGAGCCTTGTTTATGCGGGTTTAGGCGATTTCGGGAGCGCTTCAGCTGAGCCGGAAATTATTTTCCAGTGGCTTTTCTCTCGGAGGCCCGAACGGCCCCTCGGAGTCGATTTCTGGCGCGTCGATCAGGAGGGAGCGGAAGTTAGACCGTACGGGTTATAAACGAAGCCTTCGGCAGACGCTTCGCGTGGGGTGAGGAGATAAGAGGCTGCGATCCTCTCTATTGCGCGGCGACCGCTTCATCGTAAAGCGCTTGCAGCGCGGCTGGCCGAAACGGCCACTCGAGATCGGCGGTTTCGACGCGCTTCGAAATCTCGTCGCGAGCCACGTCTGCCTCGATGGCCGATCGCATCCGCTCCACCAGCGTCTGCATGCGATTGCGAAACGCGCGCACCTCCTCTTTCGACAAGACCGGTCCGTGACCCGGGATCGCCGTGTCGAAATCGAGCGCCAGCACGCGGTCGAGCGTGGCCGTCCATTCCAGGCCACTCCCGCCGTTGCGGTAGTCGATAAACGGGGAAAGCGCACTTCCGTTCGATCGCTTCCCCCAGATGAACAGATCGCCCGTGTGAACCGTCTTGAGATCGGGGAAGAAGATCACCGCGTCGCCGTCTGTGTGCCCGCGACCGAAGTGCTGGGCGCGCGTTTCAACGCCGCCGAGAAAAACCGACGTTTCATCGCTGAAGACAATACGCGGGGCACCCGGCTGGTTGTTTCGCACGATGTTGCCGCGCGCGTTCTTGTGCGCGATCACCTCGCCCACCGCCATGAAGTCGGCGTTGCTGCCGCTGTGGTCATCATGGTGATGCGTGTCGAGTACATACCGAATCGGCAGCGACGACACTTTCCGCACCTCTCGCGAGATCTTCTCGAAGCTGTGAGGGAACTTGTTGTCGACCAGAACGATCCCGTCGTTGGTGACGCGGACCGCCACGTTCCCGCCCGTAGTTCCGCCGTCGAAACCGGGAATGACGTATAGGCCTTTCTTCCCCGACACGGGCCGGATGGCCGTCATCTCAGCTAGCTTCTCTGGGCTCGGCTGCTGGGCCGTCTGCGCGGTGAGGGCGAGCGCAGCAAGGGCAAGCAGGGTGAACGACATTCCGAAGATGACCCTCAGCTCGGGCATACTAGACCTCCTCGCAGATAGAACGCCATCGCCAAGAACGTCTTACCGTCGGCCTCGTCGATCTCGTGAACTGTGCAAATGTTCGGGTGCGATAAGCTGGCTGCCGCCTTGGCCTCACGCTGGAAACGCTTGCGTAACTCGCCATCACCAACGAGATTCGGAGCTAGGAACTTGAGCGCAACCCTACGCTCAAGCTTCATATCCTCAGCGAGCCACACCTCCCCCATACCGTCCTCGCCCAGCTTCTCGAGGATCTTGTAATGGCTGATCGTAGTCCCGATCAAGATGGAAGAATTGTAGCGAACTAGGCCCGACGCTCTCTCGATGGCTCAAAGCTCGGCGAAAGGAGATATTTTAACACTAACCGCACGAATCGCCCTAGCGTCCTAACTATCAGAGCCTTACATCTTTGATAGTGGCAGAAGTCCTGGCGCACGATTGATCTGGCAGCAGATGTTATCAGTAAGCGCTCACAGCGCGCCTGAAGCGTCTCACCCTCGATCGGCGAGGGCAGTAGACTGGCAACGTCGGTGACGTTTCTTTGGATAGAGTTCCTGACCGGCCTTTGTTCGTTCGCCTCCCTGGCCTGTCGCAACAGCTTGAGCAACCGCTCTCGGCGCTCCCGGCCAACCCCGTCCTGCCCTTACCGCATAGACAAGGCTGATCCTCGATTGGGATAAACGGAATTCTTTCGGCCACTTGATCTAAAATCGATCTTCATGCACAAGATCGCCCTCCTTCTCATCGCATGTGCCGCTCTCCTTGCCGCGCAGCGCGGCGAGGTTGATCCCAAAATCACGCACGGGCCGATGCTGGGCCGCGTCGGAGCCGATCACATCGGCGTCTGGGCGCGGACTTCGCGGCCCGCCGGATTCCGCGTCTTCTACGGGACCGAGCCCGACCAGCTCGACCTGGTCGCTGGGCCGGTCGAGACGCGCCTCGGCGACGACAACACAGGCTGGCTGATGCTCGAGGGGCTCGATCCCGACACCAAGTACTACTACGAAGCGACGGCGCTCGACCACCCGATCGGCGACGCCGCCCGTCGCGGCAACTTTCATACTCTGCCGTCGGCCGAAACGTTCCGCGACCCCGAAACTAACCCCGACGGCCTCTTCAACTTCCGCTTCGAGTTCGCGACCGGCAACAACCAGCGGCCCGATCCACGCGCGTATGGCCCGGCGCTGCCGACCTTCCAGACCATGCTGCGCGAGCTAATCCGCGAGGATGAAAAGCACAAGGTCGACTTCGCCATCCTCAACGGCGACTGGCTCTACGAAGCCGACCGCGACTACCCGGTCGACGCCTGGCGTGGACAGGTCGGCATCGACGTCGCGCAAGCGCCGCGCGAGGTTTCGCTGATGCCCTACGTCGTCGGCGTCTGGGAGAACTACAAGACCTACCTCAGCCGCGGCGTGCCGCTCTCGGACTGGCACCGTCACGTGCCCTCCTACTACACCTATGACGATCACGAAGTGCTCAACGACGTCTACCGCATGGGCGAGGTCGGGGTCGTCGAGCGGAAGCCCGTCTTTCGCGATCCGGCGCTAACGGCTTGGTACGACTATTTGGCTTGGAGCAACGAGGTCCCGCCGACGCAGCCGATCCTGTTTGGTGAAGCGTCGTTCGAAGCCGACTCAGACGTGCTCACCGACCGCGAGGCGAAATTCTCCCAGCTCAAGCTGGACGAGTCGGCAACACTGCATGTTCATTGGGGCGAGAATGCGGGTGAGTTGTGGGGCGCGGTGTCGGAAACCGAGGGCGGCGACCCTAATGCCGGTGTCTACGAGATCGTCGAAGTCCTAGACGACAATCGACTGCGCATCCGGCCTCCGGCGAAGGCCAACGGTTCGCAGACGTATTCGATTGGCCGGCGTAGCTACTTCAAGAAGCGCGTCTCGAACGTCGACATCTTCTTCCTCGACACGCGTACGTTTCGCCAGCAGCACGACATGGCCGATGTGCGCAACCCGGGCCGGTCGATGATCGGCGAGCGGCAGCGCAAGTGGCTCATGGACGAAATGCGGGCGTCGGATGCGACGTTCTCGTTCATCGTCTCGCCCGTCAACTTCACGATTCCACACATCGGCGGGACGACCTCGGCGACGCAGGTCGACGAGGGCAAGGACGAGGCGTGGACGGTCTTCATCGAGGAGCGCGACCAGCTCATCGACTTGTGGAACACGCTTGGCAAGCCGGTGTTCGTGATCACCGGCGACCTGCACAACAGCTTCGTGATCAAGATTTCCGACAACGTGTGGGAGTTCGCCGGCGGGCCGCACAACTCCGGGCAGCATCCGCTGACCAGCGAGGGGAATCGGGCGCCGAACGGACTCTTTGGGTGCTTCCGTCATTCACTGTTGCTGTATCGCCCGTATCTCCTTCTGACGACAGCACTTACGCCCAATTTTAGCAATGCCAAAAGCTGTCAACGCCAAAATCGGCTGTAAGGGGCTGCATGATAGGCACTTAAGCTCTTCTAGGCAACACTCAATGACGGAAGCACCCCTTGGCCGGGGAAGGCCGACCAATGGTCAAAGCCTGGACGCGGATTCGGGTCGCGGCCCATGTGGAACTTCCCGACGTACGCCATTGCGTAGCCTTGCGCTTGGAGCAGGGCCGGAAAGGAGCGTCGCATCTCCTGGTCGGCGATGCCCTCCCAGTTGCTCAGGACCCGATGGGCATGCGCATATCGCCCGGTCAGAAAGCTCGCACCAGCCGGGCTGCACAGGGATGTCGTTACAAAGGCGTTTGAGAATCGCGCGCCCTCTCGAGCCAGCCGGTCAATGTTCGGCGTCTTGAGAAACGGATGGCCCGCGGCACCCATCATGTCCCAGCGTTGATCGTCGGTGATGGCGAATAAGAAGTTTGGGCGATCCTGCTGCGCGGCAGCGGAGGCCGCGACCGAAGCCAGTAGAAATTCGCGGCGCGTCGTGGGCATTCCGATTCGACCATAATATAGCTCGTGGTTCTCGCTCGCGGTCTCACCATCGCTGTGGTCCTAGCCGTTTCCGCTCTCGCGCAAGACGCCTCGCCCAACATCATCCTGATCGTCAGCGACGACCAGGGCTGGTGGGACATCGGCATTCACGGCAACAAAGACATTGAAACGCCGACGCTCGACCGGCTTGCATCCGAGGGCGTAGAGCTGACGCGCTTCTACGTCGCGCCGGTCTGCGCGCCCACGCGCGCCGGACTGATGACCGGCCGCCACTACATGCGCACCGGCCTCTATAACACCCGTTTCGGCGGAGACACCCTGCATCCGGACGAGGTCACTCTACCCGATCTAATGCAGCGCGCTGGGTACCGCACAGGGATGTTCGGCAAATGGCACCTCGGCGAATACCTGCGCCATGCACCCGAGCAACGCGGATTCGACGAGGCGATCTACTTCCCCTTCGGCCACACCGAACGCTATTTCTACCCGGAGTTCTTGCTCAAACGAGGAAAGCCGATTCACGTCCGAGGGCATATCACGGACGTCCTCACCGACGCCGCCGTGACCTTCGTTCGCAAGAACCGCGAGCGGCCGTTTTTTCTGGCGTTGTTGCACGATTCAACTTCGGAGCGAGTTGGGCCGCATTCCCAACCCCTCGTTCATGACGCCACGGCGTAAGACTGCGGCCTACCGAGCTCGGCCATCCGGTTGAGGATCGCGGTAGGAATGCCGGTCACCCGGCACCCCCCGCACAGATCCGTGCTCGCGCTCCTAACGCACACGGCTCCTACCTTGGATGAATAGCGCAGAAACGTTCCATCGGATAAGGGTGCAGAACGCGAGGGATGGGAATCCAGCGGTCCAACAATCGGTTGAGCCTCTTCCAGGACTTGCGTCCCTTCTGGCTGCGGCGAAACAGAACGTGTCGCCACAGCAGGCGCAACCGGTGTTGGAACAACGACAGTCGATCCGAGTTACCCGGAACTGCGTGGTATTGGTAAAAGCCCTGGACGACCTGCTTCAGCCAAGCTCCGACCAGCGCCGTCGGCTCGTGCATCCGGCGTCGCAGAGCTGCCTTTAACTGATGCAGCTTCGCCACCATCCGCTTCTTTGCCGTTTTGCGCCAGACGATGAATGTGCCGGTTTTCTTACGCTTCCCGCAGTAATGCGTGAAGCCCAAGAAATCGAAGGTCTCCGGCTTTCCCTCTCCACGTTGCTTCCGGTCCCGAGCGGCGAACCGCCCAAACCCGATCAACCGCGTCTTACCCGCATGGAGTTCCAAACCGAACTTGGCCAACCGTTCCTGAAGCTCTCTCCAGAAACGCTCGGCTTCGGCTCGGTACTGAAAACCCACCACAAAGTCGTCAGCGTAACGGACGACAATCACGTCGCCCTTAGCCACTTTCTTGCGCCAGGCTTCCACCCACAGATCGAAGACGTAGTGCAGGTACACGTTAGCGAGCAGCGGCGACACCACTGAACCCTGCGGAGTCCCCACCTTCGTCTCCGACCACTGACCGTCTTCCGATACTCCCGCCTTCAACCATTTCTGGATCAGGCGAAGCACCCTCGGATCGGCCACGCGGTGCTTGAGGAACTTGTCCAGCCATTCGTGCGACAAAGTGTCGAAAAATTTCTGAACATCGCAGTCAAGCACCCAGCTCACTCGTCTCGTTTCGATCCCCACCGTCAGCGCATCAAGCGCCTGATGAGGACCGCGTCCCGGTCGAAACCCATACGAAAAGCCCTTGAAGTCGACCTCATAGATTTGATTGAGGATCGTCACCACGGCTTGTTGGACAATCTTGTCCTCCAAGGCCGCAATGCCCAGCGGACGTTGCCGCCCGTCGGTCTTCTCGATGTAGACCCTTCGCGAGGGCTGCGCCCGGTACGTTCCACGATGCACCCGGCTGTCGAGATCGACGAGTCGATCCTCCAACCCGGTCTCGTACTCCCGCCACGTTACCCCGTCCACCCCAGGCGCAGCTTGTCGCCTTAAGGCGTAGAAGCTGTCCTTGAGCAGATCGACGTTCAGATGGTGGAGCAAGGCGGTGAACTTCTCCTGCCTCCTCTCTTTGGCTGCTCTACGCACGCCTCCAAGTCCTTGGGACACTCTCTTCCCGCTCGGTGTCGGGCTCGTGTTGGACTCTTCAGCGTTCTCCTTGGTCTGCGCCCTTCCCTCCCCGGCCTCCGCCAAAGGTTTTCCTTCTTTGTTCGGTCGGTTCACTGGTACTACGGCGCAGTCAGACCCCTCTGAAGCGAACGTGTCCGCCGTTCGGCTCAGCGCCTTCTCGGACCGGTCTCGATCAGATCGAGACACTCCAGAGGTCTCCCGGTTCTCGTGCATGTTGTTTCTCGACGTGCTCAGGTTCTTCGACTACGCAGGGCCGGACGCCCACTCGCGAACTAGCGCGAACGCCCGTGTTGCCTTCCCATCTCACATACGTGGTCGGCACCCTGAAAAAAGGATTTTTCGAAGCTCAATAGCCCGGCCCATCGATGCCCCTATCTACGCTTCGGTTGACGCCTCACGACGCCCGCCGCAAGACACGGGGTCAAGGTGGCTCGCTACCTCCTTCCTTGTAGGACTCTTTCATTCCTGACAACATGCCGGTTTATCCCGGCGCTCATGTGACAACCGATTGTGGCCTCTCTCCATTGCGCGTCGCTGTTCCTTGCTTTCAGGCTTCCTCCGAGCGCTGACTTGTATCGAAAGAACCCGTTCTCTACCCGCGCCTGCTGGCGGTAACCCGACTCCTTCTGCCACTCTCGTCGTCCTATCTTTCGAATCCTCTGTAGAGCCGCTTCTCGTTGCGCCCATGGGCCGTCCGTCGGCCCCGCCGAAACCGCACAGCGACGCGGCGGGATCACGATCGCAATGTCTTCTGTACCCGCTGCGCCGACCCGTCCGTAGATCGACCTGTGGTCGTAGGCCCCGTCCGCAGTGAATCGCCGGATTGGATCCTCGATCTGGTCGAGTAGAGCAGGGACGGTGGAGGCGTCGTCCCCGCTGCTCGTCGTGAGCTCCGCCGCCACAATGAACCCCTCGTCATCCACCCCGATATGCAGCTTGCGCCAGTCCCGGCGGGGTGCGCGACAAGAGAATGATGATTTGCGGGTTCTCTTTTTTTGCGCGTTAATCCTTACGTAGTAATACGTTAGGATAAGGAGGTGCGTGATGACCGATTCTCTTGTCGCGCTGGAACGTCAACGAAAAGCCATCCTCGCTCGGATTCTCGATCTTGGTGACTTCCGCAGCGGTTCGATCAGCGCCGTCAGCGGACGCTGCGGCAAACCGTCCTGCCGCTGCCACCAACCCGGCCGGCCCCCTCACGGCCCCAATTACCGCCTGACCAAAAAAGTCAACGGCAAAAGCGTGAGTGAGACCTTTTCCTCGCCAGCCGCCCGACGCAAGGCCCAACGCGAAGTCGACACGTTCCAACGTTTCCGCGAACTGAGTCGGCAATTGCTTGAGGTCAACGAACAGATCTGCCGTCTGCGCCCCGTGGAGGAAGACAGCGAGTTGACGTCGCAGGAAAAAAAACGGCCGAAGCGATCCAACAAGAAGTCGCCGAAGAAGTAGGCCGGTTGCTGCGGGTGATCTTCGCCGCGCGGCGCAAGACGGGTGTGCTCGATCTCGAAGCGATCGAACAAGCGACTCGCGCCGCGCTGCATCAAGCCGGCGCGAGGCTGCTCGAGACGTTGTTGAACGAAGACGAGACGGCTGCATCGCAGCAGCCTTGCAGTTGCGGCGAACCAGCGCGTTACGGCGGCAAACGCGCCAAGAAACTTGTCACCCTGTTGGGCCCGGTCGTCGTCGAACGCGCCTACTATCACTGCAGCCGTTGTGGCGGCGGCTTCGCGCCGCGCGACCGAGAACTCGCTGTCGAAGCGACCCAATATTCGCCGGGCGTGCGCCGCATGACGGCGCTGGTCGGCAGTGAAACTTCGTTCGACCGCGGCCGCGTGTTGCTCGACGAACTGGCCGGAGTGGAGGTAACGGCGAAGGCGGTCGAGCGCGAGGCCGAGGCGATCGGCGAAGATATCGCAGCCCTCGAACAGGTCGAGATCCAGCGCGCCGTGCAGTTGGAACTTCCGGAAATCCGCGCGCCGGAGATTCCGATTCTCTACCTCGAAATGGACGGCACGGGCGTGCCGACAACGGCCGCGGAGACACGAGGGCGCAAGGGCAAGGGCGGCGGCGCGGCCTGGATCTGGAATCTTGCGCACCAATACTTTCCCGGAGCGATCGAGATCGTCGATCTGTTTCACGCCCGCGAGCACCTCTGGGAGTTGGCCGCGAAGCTGTATCCATCAGACGAGAGCTGGCGTCATGGTTGGGTACGGCGCATGCGCAAGAAGCTCGACGCGGGACGCATCGAACAACTGCCCGCGTCGTTGCGCGCGATTGAAACCGATGATGCTGAGTTAGCGCATCAAGTGGCGCTGCAGGCGGACTACTTCGCGCGCAATGCCGAGCGGATGCGGTACGGCGAGTTTCGGCGACAAGGTTTGTTTGTAGGCTCGGGAGTGATCGAGGCCGGCTGCCGCACAGTGATTGCGTCTCGATTAAAGCGATCGGGCATGTTCTGGAGCCTGCGCGGCGCCAATGCCATCATCGCCCTACGCTGCTCCCGCCTCTCCAACCACTTCGACGACTACTGGGAAAACCGCACCAAAGCCGTCTGAGCGTCACAATTTTGTCGCACACCCCTTCTGAGGCGTACCAAATCGGCCGCAAAACCGAGCCCAGGCGCACGGGTAGGGCGCACGCCGAAGCGCGAGAGCGGCTCGCGGGAGGATGCGTCGTAGCATCATGCGGCGGCGAGAGCAGGCGGAGAGCGGGCGCGCAACTGAGCCGTGGTGAAGCGCTCGACGATGCGCAAGCGGCCGCCGCAACGCGGGCAGACCCAACCGGATCGGACAGGGTCTTGGTCGGGGAGCGTAATCCTGCGCGAAGGGTTGACGCGAGCGATCAGGCGGCGGCACAGCGGCAGCAGCTCGCCGCGTTTGGAGTTGGTCATCAAGCCGTAGTAGCGAATGCGCTGGAAGCCGGAAGGCAGCACATGCAACAGGAAGCGGCGCAGGAACTCGTAGAGCTCGAGCGTCATCAGCCGTTGCTGGTTGTCGTGGGCCGAATCACGCCAGCGGAAGGTGAGCCGTCCTTGTTCGAACGAGACCAAGCGCTGATTCGAGATCGCGACCCGGTGGGTGTAGCGGCTCAAGTACTCGAGAGCCTTGCCGGCGCCGCCGCAGGGCGGGCGCACTTCGACCACCCACTTGGTGCTGTAGAGACCCCGCACAAAGGCCTTGAAGTCGCGCTCTCGCTGAAGCGGCGCAAAGCGCCCGTAGAAGTCCAGCTCGCCTTTGGCGCAGGCTTTCTTGAGAGCGTCAACGAATTTGCCGCGAAAGACTTCGGCCAGCACTGCCTTGGGGAGGAAGAAGCTCTTCGAGGGCGCGTCGATCCAACGGCTGTGGTCGAGCGCGAGCCCGCCGGCGGGAACGACATGATGGACGTGGGCGTGAGCTTGCAAGCGTTGATTCCAGGTATGCAGAATCGACAGGAAGCCGAGCTTGGCGCCAAGATGGCGCGGATCGCGAGCGACTGCGAGCAGCGTCGCCGCGCTGGTTCGCAGCAAGAGAGAGTACAGGACCTTTTTGTTCTGTAAGGCCAGCTGAGAGAGGATGCGCGGCAGCGTGAAGACCACGTGCAGGTAGCGCACCGGCAGCAGCTCTTTGCGGCGGGCTTCCAGCCAACGCGTACGAGTGCCGGCTTGACACTTGGGACAGTGCCGATCCAGGCCGGAGTTGTAGACGATGGGCGGGGAATGGTCGCAGCCGTCGCAGCGCAAGCGATGACCGCCCATCGCGGCCGTGCGGCAATGCTCGATCGCGGACAACACTTTCAGGTGCTGTCCGCGAAGCCACTTGCGAGAGCGGACAAAGAAGTCTTGCCCGGCGGCGCGAACCAGATCCGCCACTTCCAACGGCGGATCCTGCATCTATTTGCGCTTCTTGAGTGAAGCCAGCTCGAGAGAATCCAGCGGCGAGTCGACGCTGCCCAGATGCCGCGCCGAGACATGCAGATAGACCGCCGTCTGCTCCAGATCGCGATGACCGAGCAGGATCTGGATCGTGCGCAAGTCCGTGCCGGCTTCAAGCAGATGCGTAGCG
The DNA here is from genome assembly GCA_965247305.1 of Bryobacterales bacterium. Taxonomy (GTDB): domain Bacteria; phylum Acidobacteriota; class Terriglobia; order Bryobacterales; family UBA6623; genus CATQHP01. The sequence continues at coordinate 4,029,291 of OZ252030.1, forward strand.
AAGCAGTGGCGCAACAAGTGGGGATGAACTCGTTTGTCGATGCCGGCCCGCTCGGCTGCGATGCGGCAAGCTTGATAGGGGACATTGAGGCTGATCGGCGAAGCGCCGGTGTGCCAAGACCCTCCCGGAAACAGCCACTGTTTGGGTTTGCGATACAAGCCCCGCAGATGTTTGCGCAAGACGAACAGCAACTGCGGGGAGAGCATCACGTCACGGTCTTTGCGGGCCTTGCCGCCGCGGATGTGAACGACCATGCGACGCGAGTTGATGTCACGGACCTCGAGCCGGATCAGCTCTTCGCGGCGCACCCCGGTTCCGTAAAGCGTCATCAGAATGGCGCGCTGGAACAGGCTGTCGGCGGCGTCGATCAGCCCTGCGACTTCTCCTTGGCTGAGAACCTTCGGCAGTCGGACGGGCCGCTTGGGATAGGGCGTCAGCTCGACGTCCCAGCCGCGCTTGAGCGTCTTGACGTAAAGGAAACGCAGGGCGGTGAGCCGTTGCGCTACCGTATTGGCCGCGAGCCTGCGCTTGCCAATCAGGTGCGCTTGGTAGCTGCGGATCTCGTCAAGCCCCAGCTTCTCGGGCGAACGCTTGCAGTAGCGCGCATACTCTTCGACCGCGCGGATGTAGCTGCGAACCGTGTTCGCGGAATAGTTACGACGCTCGAGCTCCTCGAGCATCTCTCGGCGTAAAGGTGTCATTGGACACCTCCTTGTGTTGGTGTCCCGACCTTACATCCGACTCTCGCTCCTCTCTCCCTTTACTCGCACCCGAAGCGTCTGCCGTAGGCTTCGTTCATATCTCAATCGCGCGACCGATCGGATCGTTCATTCCTCGAATTCGAGCGAGGACAAGTAGCGGAAACTCTCCTCGAGAGTTTTGTCAGGATCCGGCGCCAGGTCGCGTTCCAGGTAGAAGTGTTCAACGCCGGCCCGACGAGCGCGGGAGATGATCGTCGCAAGGTCGAGTACGCCGCTGCCCGCATCGGCTATTTGAGGGAACAACTCGATCCACTGCGAGGGATCCCCGCCGTCGCCCGCGAAGTGAACCAGCTCCTTCATGTCTTTGATGTGCATCAGCCGGAAGCGATCCGGGTAGGCGTCTAGGTACGCAATCGGATCGGCACGGCCGGCTGTCATCCAGTACACGTCCATCTCGAGGACCACCAGATCCGGGTCGGTGCGCTCCAGAAGAACCTTGAAGGGGATTTCGCCCTCCATCTCGACCAAACCGTATCCGTGGTTGTGATAAAGGAACTGGAGACCCAGCTCTTTCATCCGTCCTCCGATCTCATTGAATTCGTCGGCGACGCGCTTGTAGTCATCGAGCGTTTTTCGTTCGTGCGCGGGGATCGAGGGAATACCGGCGTAGCGGTGCCCCAAGGCATGAGCCGCTTCCGAAGCCGGGCCGAGATTACTCCGAAGGGTCTCAATGTCGATGTGCATCGAAGGAGAGGAGAGACCGTTGTGGTCGAGAACACTCCGAGCCTCTGGCGGCGTCAGGCCGAAGTAGCCGCCCTGGGAGAAGCCCAGTGCCTCAGCGATCGGCTTCCACGCTTCTTGCGCCTCCGGGGCGCTAAAGGAATAGGGTCCGAAGAATTCAACCTCCTTGTATCCAATGTCAGCCAGCCGCTTCATGGAGGCGGCAAAGTCTTCCTGGAGGCGATGTGGAATGGTGAAGAGCCCTATGCCTATTCGGTCCAGGCGTTTCAAGCCGGAAGGGACTTGCGGCGAGGTCTCGCACGCCGTGACTAAGCCACCGCAAGAGGCGGCTGCAAGAGAATTAAAGAAGTCCCTGCGATGAATCATGGAGAGGATCGATCAGTCGGTGCATATTTTACCGCTTTCAACGTCCCCATCCCGAGCTGGTTAGGGGCCTCGAGGCGTCAGCCGTCGCCCCAGCATCATGCGCTGAGGTTAGGGACATCCCGCCATGGGTCAAGGCAGTCCAAAACCAGTACGGGCGACTCCGTGATCGCGAATAGCCCATCCAGCAGATCAGAAAGAACTTAGTGGACGATCGGTCGATTCCTAATGTGAAATCTCCCTGGCTTGAGGTTCCGCCCCGAGCCGATCATCGATTCGGAATCGTCCCGAAACCGGCATTTCGGCCGTTTGACGCATAGCCACTAAAAAATAATTTCACGCCGACCTGGCGACAGGACCAAATCGCTCGGAAGCCTGTAAACAGGGGCTTAGAGCCCTTTGGCGGGGCTTCTGGCGTACTCCAGATGGGGAGTTTGTGGCAACGCTTGTTTGCAACACCTATCTCACCGCTATCCCACAGCGCTAAAATCGACGTGTCTTGGAAGGCCGCACCATCAGCCATTACAAGATCCTGGAGCAGTTAGGCCAGGGTGGCATGGGCGTGGTGTACAAGGCCGAGGACCTGACGCTCCAACGCAGCGTCGCTCTGAAATTCCTGCCATCTCACGCGGCGACCGCACTCTAGCACTCGAACATCTGCACAGTGTATGAGGTGAGTGAAAGCGACGGGCAGCCCTTCATCGCAATGGCCTACGTCGAAGCGGTAGAGCCAGAGAAAAAGAGATTTGACTGAAACGAGCGATACACGCTTGCGGAGAAACGATTCGGAAAACCCGCACTGCCGATTCGGCAGGTCAATTGCTCTCGTAAAACGTTTGTGTTCGCTTTTCCGGCGTGGTAGTGTCGGGCTGGTGGAGGTTCCCCCTTGTATAAACACACTCGATTGACTCGCTTTGTTCTTTTGATCTTTTTGGCGTTGTCGGTTTCGGCCTTGCATGGCTATCCGCCGTCGTCTTGGCACAAGTTTGATTCGATGGCGATTATTCGCATCTCCGTGCCGGCGCTTGGGGTAAACGATACGGCGTTCACCGTCACGGGACCGGCGCACATCTGGCTTGGCGATCCATATGATCCCGGTGATGGGCGGACCAAGATTGACACGGAGATGGAGTCGCTGGTGATGTCGGGGGTCACGCCGTTCGGGCCCGCACTGATTCGCGTGATTCCACCCGGGCCGGGGGAGATTCAGCAGATCGACGCGGGCGTTGACTTTCCCGCGACTTCGTTTTTCGATGTCATGGTGGAGATCGTGGCGCAGTCGCCAATCGGTCCGATCACGGTTTTTAGCGATCCGAACAAGCCGGTGCGGATGATGGCGGTGATCAACGACCTTCCTCCGTTCGACGCGCAGTATAAGCCGGAGGGGTCGTTTGTCGGCGTGGATTTGGTTGATGGGACTGGAAATGTCGTTGGGTTCCTTTCACATGTGGGGCATTTTGTGGGCCAGCAGCCCACGTTTTCGGTCGCTCCTCAGGGCCCGTCAAAGTTGAATCCAGCGGACTTATTTAAGCGGGCCACTGCACCGGCAATCAGAGAACCTCAGCTTGGCCTCGGCGCGGCGAATGAGCCCGATGCCGAGAAACCTGATGATGTGGACGGGCTCTCGTATGGGTTTGACTTCGTGGCGCCGCCCTTCTTCGACATGATGGGGCGGGCGAGACCTTCAATCATCGACATCCGTTTTTCGCCCAAGGACGGCTCACGGGGGCAGGTTGGCAGCGCGGTTCAGTCAGAATCGTCGAAGTCGCCGTCGGAGGCTCACGGCGATGAGTTTCGAGTGACGCCGTTTGCAGGGATTGGCGGTGGTTCGAACGTTCAGGTTTTGGATGAAAATGGTGACACGGCGCCGGAGTTTCCGCTGCTGGTATCTGATGACGTGGATGCTTTGACCGAGCCGCCGCCGTCGTTTGTCGCTGGCGAGGATGGCGTTCCCGTTGGAAACGTTTATTTCTCTCTGGGGAAGGACTCGCCATCGTTGGCTACGGTGTCGGCTCCGATGGCATCGTTGAGTCCGGCGGACATTCTTGTCACGTCGGGTGGCAATGCGCCAATGGAATTCATTAAGGCGGAGGACATGGGGCTTGATCCTGTCGAGGACGACGTTGACGCCTTTTGTCTGAATGCAATTGCACGAACGGTTTTATTTTCTCTCACATCGGATTCAAAGAGTCTCGCGGGCGCAAGCGGAGCGGACTTGTTTTTTTCGGTGCAGGGGCAGCAGAGTTTTTTCCCGTGGGCAACGGCGGTGAATCTTGGCCTATTGAGTTCGGATGATTTGAATGCGTTGAAGTGCCATGTCGGCGAAATAGAAACGTTCTGGGACGGCAAGGCGCGCGTGCAGATCTTGAACAACGGCGAGGTGGAGAAACAGATCGAGATGCCCTGCCACGCGGAGGTGATCATCGCCGGACATGACCTCGAATACGGGACAAACAACGATTTGCCGTTCGTGCTTTCGCAGCTTAAGTGCGATGGCGAGGATGCTGACGGCCCCGTGCATTTGACCACTCGGCTGCACCCGCCCTTCGAAGTGCCATTCGGGTCGTTTGAAGGTCCTTCGACCGAGGATCGGCGGATGACGGGTCCGGCGGCGGCTCAGTTGACGTTCACACCGCAGCTTGACGGCTGGGGCATGACAGGGCTGCATGGTCCGAACGCGATCCTTTTGGTAGCCTCGACGTCTACAGGCGCGACAAATCTTCGATTTGAGCTGAGGAGGATTGCCAACGGGCAGACTTCTGCTAGCAAAGAAGATGGAAGTCGCGTGGAGCAGCCTGCAGTTCCGCCGTATCCATTGTTTTTGGAGGGTGGTATTCCGACGCCGTTTGCTTTGGGCGAAATGTCGCTTGAGTTGGATGCGCGTCCCCAAGCGGAGTTTACGGGCGATGGGTTCCGCGATGCGGCGAGCTTTGGCGGAATGCCGTCGGCCGGTGGACTGGCGTCGCTGTTTGGCACGTTCCCAACAGTGCAGGAGGCCGCACAGAACATTCCGCTTCCGCGACGGATGGGTGACAACTTGCAGGTGCTGTTTGAGGTAGACTTGTCGGCGGCAGCGCTCGGCGGGAACTTGTCGGGACCCAGGGAACAGGGGACGATGTCGCTGATTCCCGCGCCGTTGCTGTTCGTGAACGCGGCGCAGCTCAACATACAGATTCCTTGGGAGGTTGACACAAGCAGCGGCACAGTGAGCGCGGTCGTTAGGGCGAACGGCGTGAACAGCGAGCCTGTTGCCCTACCGGTTGCTCCTACTTCGCCGGGTATGTTTACGGCGGACTTTGGGGCGGGCCGCGCGATTGCGATCAACGGCGACGGAACGCTCGCCCAGCCGATGGGCTCGTTGGGGGCGAGTCATCCGGCGATGATAGGCGATGCGATTGTATTGCTGCTGTCGGGCTTGGGTGAGACTACTCCGGGCGGAGTCAGCGGGCGGAACAGTTTCGATTTAGACGGCAACTTCGTGCGGCGCGATGCGGCGCCGGTGAAAGTACTGATCGGCGGCGTCGAGGCACAGGTTGTTTTCTCGGGGCTTTCGCCTGAGTTTGTTGGCGTGTTCCAGATCAATGCTGTCGTTCCGGCGGGCGTTGCGCCCGGCGACGCGGTTTCGTTGGTGATCGAGGCTGGCGGGCGGACGAGCCGAGCTGATGTGACGATTGCAGTTTCCGGGCCGTAGAACTCACGTCGGTTGGTAAACGCGTACAATGCTTGGTGCGTGCGGATGTAGACTCTTCCGTCGGCGATTGCGGGGGTCGAGTTGACGGGTTCGCCGAACACAATCCGCCAATCGATTTCTATGACGGCCCTGTCGGTGACCCTGCGGATCGCTATCTCCATCGCTCACGAACCAAGACGATTGGACTAGGAAGAACTTAACCAGAAGGCAGTGAGCCATGTATGCCCCTTAACCCTGCAGAATAAACTGCTTAGCTCTTGGTGGCGGATTGATGTTGTGAAAATCTGAGTGTTGTACAGCAGGCGACCGGACCGCAGGAGCCTCGCCGGGCGACAGATTTAGGCGCTTGCGGTACAACGATTTGAACGAAGCTCGACCAGCGAGAGGTCGCAGTCTATGCGTTTAGTATTTGGCGAGCGGGCAGGGGCAAGGCGACCACGAGAAGGCTGCGGCGCGGGGAGAACGTCGGCGCGGAGTGTTTGCGAGCGCTGCTGGGAAGGGATAAGGCAAGATTGGGCGGTCCGAGAGGCGTCTGAAGCGTGCCAGAGCGCCTGGAAAGCCGAGCCCAGTCGCACGGGGACGGCGCCCGCCGGAGCGCGGCAGCGGTTCGAGCTGGGATGCGTCGTAGCATCATGCGGCAACGAGATCTGGCGGGGCGCGAGCGAGCAATTGAGCGGCAGTGAAACGTTCGACGACGCGCAGGCGGCCGCCGCCGCGAGGACAGCGCCGGTCGTTGCCGTGAGCGGGTTCGTCAGCGGAGTAGGAGATCGTGCGCGAAGGGTTGACGCGAGCGATCAGGCGGCGGCAGAGCGGCAACAGCTTGCCGCGTTTGGAGTTGGTCAAAACACCAGGAGCGAATGCGCTGGAAGCCGCTGGGCAGCACATGCAACAAGAAGCGACGCAAGAACTCGTAAAGTTCGAGCGTCAGCAGCCGTTGCCGGTTGCCATGGGCCGCATCGCGCCAACGGAACGTCACCTGGTCTTGTTCGAACGAGACCAGACGTTGGTTCGAGATCGCCACCCGGTGGGTGTAGCGGCTCAAGTACTCCAGCGCCTTCCCCGCTCCTCCGCAGGGCGGCCGCACTTCGACCACCCACTTGGTGCGATATAGGCTCCTCACAAAGGCCTTGAACTCACGCTCTCGGTTGAGCGGCGCGAAGCGCCCATGAAAACGCAGCTCGCCCTTAGCGAAGGCCTTCTTGAGAGCGTCGACGAACTTGCCGCGAAAGACTTCCGCCAAGACCCACTGGGGCAGGAAGAAGTTCTTGCGCGGCGCGTCGATCCAGCGGCTGCGGTCGAGCGAGAGGCCGCCGGCGGGAACGACAAGGTGGGGATGAGCGTGAGGTTGGAGGCGTTGATTCCAGGTATGCAGAATCGAGAGGAAGCCGCTCTCGGCGCCGAGCCGGCGAGGATCGCGAGCGACTGCGAGCAACGTCTGGGCGCTCGCTCGCAGCAGCAGCGAGTAGAGCAGCTTTTGGTTCTGCAGGGCGAGCTGCGAGAGGACTCGCGGCAGGGTGAAGACGACGTGCAGGTAGCGCACAGGCAGCAGCTCTTTGCGGCGAGCCTCGAGCCAGCGCTTGCGGGTGCCGGCCTGACACTTGGGACAATGCCGATCCAAGCACGAGTTGTAGACGAGGGGCGGGGAATGGTCGCAGTCGTCGCAGCGCAGGCGATGACCGCCGAGCGCGGCTGTACGGCAACGGGCGATCGCCGACAACACTTTCAGGTGCTGTCCGCGAAGCCACTTGCGGCTGTGGACAAGCAAGCCTTGCCCGGCGACGCAAACCAGATCGGCCACCTCCAGCGGCGGCCCCTGCATCTACTTCGTCTCGGGATCGTCTTTCTTCGTTGCAGTCAGCTCCAAGGAATCCAATGGGCTGGCGACCTCGCTCAGACGCATTACCGACAGATGCAGATACCTGGCCGTCTCTTGCGGATCGCGATGACCGAGCAGCATCTGGATGATGCGCAAGTCCGCCCCGGCTTCGAGCAAGTGCGTCGCGAAGCAATGACGCAGAATGTGAGGGTGGGCGGGTTTGGTGATGCCGGCCCGTTTGGCGGCGTGGCTGCAAGCGAGCCAGGGCACGTTGCTCGTGATGGGGTCAGCGCTGGTGTGCCACTTGCCGCCGGGAACGTGCACGACCATGCGCGGGTCTGCGCCGCAGGCGGCGAACGTGCTCGCGTAAGTTGACGAGCAACTGTTGGGAGAGCAGCACGTCGCGGTCTTTGCGGCCCTTGCCGCCGCGAACGTGCACGACCATGGGTGCGGAATCGATGTCGTGGATGCGCAGGTGCGTCAACTCCGAGCGGCGTACTCCGGTGGCGTAGAGCGTCATCACGATGACGCGATAGAAAGGAGGGTGGGCGGCGTCGATCAGACGAGCGACCTCGTGGGGAGAGAGGATGTTGGGCAGTTGGCGCGGTCTCTTCGGATAGGGCACTCGATCCAGGTTCCACTCTTGCCCGAGCGTCCTGATACAAGAAGAAGCGCAGAGCCGCCAGGCGTTGCGCCACGCTGTTGGCGGCGAGCTGGCGGTCGCGAAACAGGTGTGCTTGAGATTGGCGGATGTGCTCCGGCCCTAGCCCGCATTTCTCACCACCTGACGGCGAAAGCAGGCGCTAGGTGCGCCACTACTTCGTTGCGCTCGCTCGCGAGTGCTCGACGGACAGTCAAGTACGCCTCCGCGCGCCAACCGTCGCCCACCTCGTATCGACGCACCTCTCACGCACTTTCGCTCGCCACGTAGTGAGAAATGCGGCCCTAGCCGATCGGGCCGCCGCTTGAAATAGCGAGCCAAGTCCTCGACCGTGCGGATGTAGGTGCGAACTGTGTTCGCGGAGTAGTTGCGACGCTCGAACTCGTCGAGCATCTGTCGGCGTAGTTGTGTCATTGGACACCTCCTTTGGGTGTCTCGACGTTACGCCCGACTCTCGCTCTCCTCTCTTGTTACTCGCACGCGAAGCGTCTGCCGAAGGCTTCGTTCAAATCTCCATCGCACTCGGTTCCATCAAGTCCACGAGTCCACCCGAAAACGGCTCATCGCAGCCACTCAGAGCATAGATACTGTAATTTATTTTCACGTAGATCTGACGACGACGTGAAATCGCTCGGAGGCCTACAAACAGGGTGTTAGAGCCGTTTGGCGGGGGTTTTGGGACGCTCTCAAGGCATCGTTTGTGGGAGCGTTTGTTTTCACCATGTATCAGCAACACGGGCCGTTGAGAGGTAGAATCGGCCAGACGTGGCCCAGCGGCACCGTCAGACAGTACGAGTCCTTGAGGTGGACCGAATGATTGCTTACACGGCAGAAAACATCACCATCCGTCCCGGAGGAGTCTGCCTGGCTTGGTTGTCTGCCTTACTTGCAGTTTGCTTTGGCGCCTGCGACGCTCATCAACCGCTGCCGGATGACGGCTTTGTGGACGTGCCGGGTGGGCGGGTGGCTTTTCGGGTTCTGGGTAGCGGAACGGGGGTGCCGGTGCTCATGATCCATGGCGGACCCGGGGCCACCAGTTGCAATGCCGCCAGCACGATGGTCGGAGTCGCCTCGTCGCGTCCTGTAGTCATCTATGACCAGTTGGGATCTGGCAACTCGGATCGAATGCTGGATCTCGAGCGCGACGCGACGCTCCCTAGGTTTGTCGAGGAAGTGGCTGCAATCCGGCAACAGCTTGGGCTCGAAGAGGTTCATCTGATGGGCCATTCTTGGGGCGCAGCAGTGGCGCTTGAGTACTTGCTCACCAAGGCCCCAACAGGCGTGTTGTCGGCCACCTTCGTCGGCCCGTTGTTTTCGACGCCCCGCTGGCTCGAAGACGCCAATGCCCTCGTCGAGTCGTTACCTCTGGATGCCCGTGAGGCCATTAAGGCGACAAAGATCAGCGGGAACTACGATTCGGAAGAGTTCCGGACGGCAAATAAAGTGTTCGTAGAAAACTTCCTCTCCCGGACACCGCGGGACCAATGGCAGCTTCCAGCCTGCCAAGCGACCCCAGTGCGGTTCAATGTAAAGCTCTACAAGTACATGTGGGGTCCGTCGGAGTTCGTTTCGACGGGAACGCTGCGTGAATACGACCGAACCGAGGAACTCAGTAAGGTGAATCTTCCGACGTCGTTTCTGGTCGGTGAGTACGACGAAGCGCGCCCGGAGACGGTGAGAGAGTTCCAGGCTCGCGTACCCGGATCGATTGTCAAGGTGATAACCGGAGCTGCCCACATGTCCGATATAGATCAGACCGAAGCCTTTAACGAGATTGTCGCCGAGTTCCTCGGGTCCGTCGAGAAGTCGCAATAGAATGCGCAAGAGCTCCATGAAGCTCACGGACCAAGCACAGCGTGGGGGCGTTGGCGCTCATTGCTGGCACGAAGAGTTCCGCGACTGCGAATAGCCGCCAATCTACTAGTGACAATTGCCTTAGGTCAACTTCGGCAGTCTACTGTCGGTAAATCGCGCTTCTCCGAGCAATCCGCAGCCACCGGTGCGCCGGACTCAGGAACCTTGCGGAGCGCGGCGCAGGTTGGAAGGGCAGTCTATAGCATTTTCACCGAAAGCGTAGAGCGGAAATTGGACATGCCGGCCGCGAGTGCTGGGTCGGAAAGAACGTCGACCTAGAGCTCGACGCGGCCCGCCGGAGGTGTCAAGTCTCAAGACATCGTATACACTTTGCTTCGCTGTTTGTTCTCCCAAAAAAGCGAGCAGACTGGAAACATGGAGCTTAGCTCGGGCGTCGGGACGAACAATGGGCAGACAACACGCGGCGCTAGTGGAACCGACTGAAAGGACTACAAGATTCGCTATGTCAAGGCTCGGTTCCGCCGACTCGCTGTAAGGCCTTGACATAGCGAATCTTGTAGTCCGAACATTTGCATCGCCGTGTGTTGTCAAAGTGTATACGATGTCATGAGACTGTACACCGGAGGCGCGCGCCACAGATCCCAGCGGGAGTGCGTGCAGCGGGGTCTAGTATCGGTCTACGTAAATCGTGAAAATGCTCTAGCCGGCCGCGCTAGCGGCTGTGAATGCGTACATGCTGCTGGGTGATTGCGTCGATGTTGACGGTTCCGAGCATCGTCATGTCGCGCGCTAGTTCGGTTTGCAGTAGCTCGATAACGGTGCGGACACCGTCAGCTCCGTAGGCGGCTAAGCCCCACATCACGGGTCGGCTCACTAGTACGGAACTCGCTCCGCGCGCTAGCGCTTTCAAGACGTCGGAACCGCGTCGGAATCCGCCGTCGATTAGGATCGGCAGCTCGCTGCCAACGGCGTCGGCGATTTTTGGAAGGGCGATGATCGGGTCAGTGGAGGCGTCGCCCGCGCTCCCGCCGTGGTTCGAGACTACGATTCCGTTGGCACCGTTTTTGATAGCGTCACGGGCGATGTTCGGCTCCATAATGCCTTTGAACAGTAGCGGAACTGAAATGGCGGCGCGAATGCGCTCGAAGAACTTCCAGTTCGGCTTGGCTTCATCCGGAGGGGCGGTGACAACTACAGCCGCGCAGCCGGCGGCGATTGCCTTATCGATACGCCCGAGGGTGTCTTGCGCGTTGCCTTCGGCGTACACCTGATACCACAGGCCCGACTTTGCTTGTTCCGCGATTTGTTCAATCGGTGTGTCTGAGCGGTCGGCGAGAACCATCAGCGACTTTGCCGCCGCGCAGCCCTTTGCGACTGCTAATTCGGCCTCGATGTGGAATTGTTTTTGATGCGACACGGGGCCGACCATGATCGGCGCGAACATGGAGTGCTCGAACAGTTTCGTCGTCAGATCTAGAGCTAGCGTGTTGACCATCAACCGCGGACGGAAAGTGATGCGTTGGAAGCCGTCGCGCGCCGTTTCGGCGACTGACGTAAAAACCGCGCGGTCGAGCTTTCGCTCGGCCATCGGCTCGAATTCGTGTGTGTTGGCTAGCTGGTTGAACGGAGCGATCCGCCCGGGGCGCTCGCCCTCTAGTCGTGGAGCTTGCTGAGCGGACAGCAGCGGCGACGCAGCGACGAAAGAGGCGAACCGCGCGACCGCCTCACGCCTGGAGAAGTTGTGGCGCTTCACGGTAGGTTGAGCCTCACCAGGCCGCGGTCGATGGCGGCAAGGTTGGGGACACCGGCCTGGCGCATGGCCAGGACCAACTCAGCCTGGAGAATTTCGAGAACCTTTTGGACTCCGGCGGGACCGAAAGCTCCTAGGCCCCAGCGGGGAACTCTGCCAAGGCACACGGCCTTGGCGCCGAGGGCGAGCGCTTTGAGAATGTCTTCGCCACGCCGGAATCCGCTATCGATTAGCACGGGGATTTGGCTGCCGACGGCGTCGACGATTTCAGGAAGCACCTCAAGTGTTGATGGAGAGTAGTCGAGCCCGCGTCCGCCGTGGTTGGAGACGATGATGCCGTCGAGACCGTGGTCGATGCATCGTCGGGCGTCCTCGGGAGTGAGAATTCCTTTGGCGAGCATCGGTACCTTGATCATCGGGCGCAGACCGTCGAACAGCTTCCACTCGTACCAAAGCCTTGTCGAGCGGAAGCGGTACGGGTTCTGCGGCTGTGTGCCGGGCCGGACCGGCGGACGTCTGCGCCGTCCCGAAAGATTTGCGTCGTGAGCCGTGCGGTCGTAGTAGGAAGACTGCTGGTCGATCGTCACGACGATGGCCTGGCTGCCGGCGGTTTGAGCGCGATCTAGATAGGGTCGGTTGTCCTCGAGTTTCTCGCGCGGATAGAGCTGAAACCAGAGCGGGCCGTCGGCTGTCGGCGCGACCTCCTCAAACGGCGTGCTCGTTACGTGGCTGACGATGAAGGGCGTTTCCGCGGCGGCCGTACAGCCACGGTAGGTTCCAGGCTCCTTGGAGGGGTGTAGCGCCAGATGCGCCGCCGAGGGCGCCACCATGATTGGGAACTGCATCTTGGTCCCCAGGACTTCGGTGGAGGTATCAACCGTCGTTAGCTTGGACGCGGATTTCGGCACCAGGTCAACCCAGTTGAAGGCTTCGCGATTGCGACGCACGGTGTTTTCGCCTCCACCGCCGTGGGCCGTGTAGTTGTACGTTTGGCGAGACAGTTTCGCGTAGGCGACCTCTTCGAAATCAAAGGCCGAAAGCATCTCGCTGAGGCCGGGCACGCGGCTGTGATCGCGGAACGGGTCTTGCTGGGCGAAGAGGGCGGGGCCAGCGATGAGGAATCCGGCTAGGCCCTTGATGGCGGCTCGCCTTGATTGAGATTCACTCCAGATTCGTTCGCTGTTTCGCATCTGCCGACGGGCATAATTGTAGCGCGAGGCGGCTGCTGGTATTCGTGAGGGGTGATTGTAGGCGGATCCTAGTTACTACGCCCGCGGGCTTTCGCTAACATAGGCGGAGCCATGAAACGTATTGCCCTTAGCATTGCCGCGGCATTGTTGCTGATCTCTTGCGGCGCAGCCCCGGAACCCGCGGAGGCGCCCAAGACACCCAACTTCGTTCTGATTTTTATCGACGACATGGGCTATGGCGATATTGGACCGTTCGGGTCGACTGAGAACCGTACACCGAATCTCGACCGCCTCGCTGCGGAGGGCATGAAGCTGACTAGCTTTTATGCGCATCCCGTCTGCACGCCGTCGCGGGCGTCGCTGATGACGGGCTCGTACCCGATTCGCAATGGCTTGCAGACGGGCTTCTGGCATCCAGTGCTTATGCCCGGTGACCCGCAAGGTATTCATGCCGACGAAATTACTGTCGCCGAGGCGCTCAAAGCTCAGGGCTACGCGACCGGGATGATTGGTAAATGGCACCTTGGCGACCAGCCGGAGTTTTTGCCCAACGCCCACGGTTTCGATTACTATTTTGGCCTGCCGTACTCGAACGACATGTCGCCGTTTCTGCCGCGAAACAGCCGCAATCACCCTCCGCTGGCGCTACTGCGCAACGGCGAGGTTATTCGCGAGGTCCCCGAGGACCAGTCGTTCCTCACCGGCGAGTATACAGCCGAGGCTCTTAAGTTTATCGATGCGCACCATCAGGAACCTTTTTTCCTATACGTGCCGCACTCGATGGTTCATGTGCCGCTTTTTGCGGGGGACGAGTTTCGAGGGAAATCGAACAACGGCATCTTAGGCGACGCGATTGAGGAATTGGACTGGAGTGTCGGCGAGGTGCGCAAGAAGCTCGAAGAGCACGGCATCGCCGAAAACACGCTGGTCTTTTTCACCTCAGATAACGGCCCCGCACGCGGCAGCGCCGGCCCTCTGCGGGGACGCAAGGGCAGCACGTACGAGGGCGGCATGCGCGAACCCACAATCGCTTGGTGGCCAGGAACTGTCCCGGCGGGGAGCGAATACGGCGACATTGCGTCGACTATGGATATCTTGCCAACGTTCGCGGCGATGGCCGGCGGCACGGTTCCGGCTGAGCGTACCGATGGCCACGACATATCGGCGATTCTGAAAGGAGCCACGGATCGGCCGTCAGAGTACGAGGCTTTTTACTACTACCGGGGATACGAATTACGCGCCGTTCGGAGCGGCAAATGGAAACTCCACAGCGATGGCACGCTTTATGATCTAGAAGCCGATATCGCCGAAAGCAATGACCGCGCCGGCGACGAGCCCGAGGTGGCCGCTCGGCTACAGGGTTTGATCGAAAAGGGCCGCGAAGAGATCGGCGACGGTCCGCTGTGGCCCAATGACCCAGGAATCAGGCTGCCGCCGACAGCGCGGCCCATCGGCAAAATTGATCGGGTGCCGAGGCTGCTGATTCCGAGACACGGCAAAGAAGGTGATGCGGCCCATGAGCCGCCGATTCGCGATAAGACTACGCCGCCGCCACCGAAGGACTACGTGCGGCCGGACAACTGGTAGCGCAAACTTGGCCGGCCTCGGGCGCGGCGGCCCTCTATTGCCGCGGCTGGGGCGTCTTTTTGTTTTCGCCACCGCCGAAAATTCCAATTACGCGACCGAAGAAACCACTCTTCTTTTTCCCGTCGGACTCGCCCGCCGCCGCGGAGTTCTCGTCTTCGGTAGGCAGTGTCCAGCCGGCCACGCTCGTAGAAACCCCGCCCGAGCTCTCAGCCATCCGAAACGCTGTCGGCTGCGACCCGGCGATATAGACTTCTCTCACGCAGCTACGGCACGGGTTCGTCGCCAGTGCCTGCGCCTCGGGATCCATTTCGACGCTGATCACACCCTCGGGCATCGCGAACCGCTCGGGATCTTCATACTCCGGCAGCTCATGCGCCCGCTTCATAAAGCGAGCCCAAATCGGTAGTGCGGAATGCGCGCCTTCGATTGAAAGATCGACGTTGTCGTCGAAGCCGACCCACACGACGCACAGCAAGTTGTTTGAGAATCCGGCGAACCAGCCGTCGTCGTCGGTCCCGGTCTTACCCGCCGCCGGAGCTGTAAACTCATACATCCCGCGGGCGCGAACCCCGGTACCTCGCCGCAGGACGTCTTCGAGCATGTTGGTCGTGATGTAAGCAACGCGTGGGTCCATCACTTCGCGATCGGCGGGCTGGGCTTCCAACAGCCGCGCGCCCTCGTTGTTGCGAACCAACTTGACGAAATGCGGCTCCTTACGAATGCCGCCATTGACAAAGCTCGTGTACGCTCCAGCGATCTCTAACGGAGTCGCCTCGTAGGCCCCTAGCGCCAAGGCCGGCGTGGCTTCCAAGTCCATGCCCATACCAGCGCGCGTTGCTAAGTCCGCGACCCGCTGGAAGCCGGCCATTTCGCCCACCTTCACGGTCGCAACATTGATCGAGCGCATCAACGCATAGCGCAAGGTGATTAGGCCATAGATCTTGTTCATGTGGTTCGCCGGCTCATAGGGCTTCTCGTCGAACCAAAATGTGGTCGGTACGTCATCGACCAAGGTGCTTGTGGTTAGGGGCTCCGGCGCCGGCGCGTACTCGACGCGGGCGTACTCGGGCATCTCGTCTTCGTAACCCTGTTCGATTAGCAGGGCGCGCTCTTCATCAAGAGCACTATCGATCGCAGCGGCGTACACAAATGGCTTGAAAACCGAACCCGGCTGACGTCTAGCGAGCACTCGGTTTAGTTGCGAGTCGCCATAGTCGCGTCCGCCGACAATCGCCTTGACCTCGCCGGTGGTGGGGTCGAGAGCGACCAGGGCGGCCTGAGCCCTGGGCGGTTCCTCAAGCCCGGCAAACCGCTTTTGCTTGGCGATCAGCTTGTCGACCTCTTCCATGCCGGCGCGCACGGCCTCGACAGCCATATCCTGCAGGCGCTGATCGAGGGTGGTGTAGACCCAGTAGTTTTTCGTGATCAATTCTTCCGGCGGGAAATGCTCGCGCAAATTCTGGTTGACCAAATCCACGTAGTAGGGGGCCTCGCGTGATTCCAGATGCCCACGCAGTACGGTGATCTCTTCTCGAATGGCCTTGTCGTACGTCGCCTGATCGATATAGTTCACGCGTAGCATGGCGGACAGAACTTGGTTGCGGCGACGCTTGGCGCGTTCTGGGTGGCGGTATGGGTTTAAATAGCTGGGCCCTTGCGGCAAACCCGCCAACAGGGCCGCCTCAACCAAGGTGATATCGCGAACGTCTTTGTCGAAGTAGGCTCGAGCCGCTTCACCCAATCCGTTCACGTTGAAGCTGCCACTACGGCCCATGAAGATTTGATTCGAGTAGTACTCAAAGATCTTTTCCTTGCTCAGCCGGGCCTCGAGCTGGAAGGCGATCATCGCTTCGGCGGCTTTTCGGCTATAGCCGCCGTCGCGAGTCAAGAAAAAGTTGCGGGCTAGCTGCTGCGTCAGTGTCGAGGTTCCGCGTGGCCTGCGCCACTCGCGAAGACCGTCAATGGCGGCGCCAACTGTGCGGATCACGTCTAGGCCGTGATGCGAAAAGAAGCGATGATCCTCAATCGCAATCACTGCATTGACAAGATTCTTTGGATAATCCTCGAACTTGAACAGCCGGCGCTTTGTGCGTTGGTCGTCGAACAGATTCGTGATGAGTTCGGGCTCAAGCTCGTAAGCCTCAAGTTTCTCGTCGGTATCGAGCGCGCGAACACCACTCACCTTGCCGCTGGCAAAATCAATGACCGCGGGCTCCGGGGCGAAGTACGAGAGCTGGCCGGGGTGGATCTCGACCGAGGACTCGTCCATTCGATACCAGCCAATCGCGCTGTCTTGCTGTTGCGTATAGCCAGCCGCTCGCAGGCCGTTTGCTACGTCAAGTGGAGTTAGTTCGTCGCCCGGATAGACTGGCTTTGGAGCCGACAGAATCCGCGCGGTACGGTTGAACGCGCCGCCGGCCAAACGCACATCGATGATTTTTCGATATTTCCAGTAGAAGTGGTTAAAAACGACGCCACCGGCGATCGCGGTTATCAGCATTAGCGCCAACAACACTTTGCCGATTGGCCTACGCAGGAACTTGACAGGTTTGGCGATCCAGCCGGACAGCACAATCGCGCCCAATCGGCTAGCCCGCATTTCTCACCACCTGACGGCGAAAGCAGGCGATAGGTGCGCCACTACTTCGTTGCGCTCGATCGTCGTGCTCGACGGACTGCAAAAGTACGCCTCCGCGCGCCAGCCGTCGCCCGCCTCGTGTTGACGCACCTCTCACGCACTTTCGCTCGCCACGTGGTGAGAAATGCGGGCCTGCCCGCGGTCGACCCAGGCAGTCACCACGTCTGGAAAGTTTGCGCGTACTCATCGACCGATCCGTCGAAGCTGCATTCGTCGAGGGCTCCAAGCCGGGAAAGAACATCTAAACCGGACCCAAAACCTAGCTCCCGCGCGTGCTATGAGGTTGGCAGAAGTCTTGCGGCCTCGATTCGCCCCCGAAGGACACTCGCAATCTCTTCGAGTTTAACATCGACTGATTCGCCCGTCGAGCGCTCGGAGAGCTCAACCATACCTTCGGTGATCCGCTTTCCGATTGTTATGCGGAACGGAATTCCGATCAGCTCAGCGTCTTTGAACTTGACGCCGGCACGTTCCGCACGGTCGTCAAAAAGCACATCGACGCTGTCGGATCGCAGCGCTTCATAAATGGTTTCGGCGGCCTCACGCTGCTCGTCGTTCTTAAGATTGATCGGCGTGACGACCACTTCAAAGGGCGCGATCGCAACCGGCAGGCTCATTCCGCGCTCGTCGTTGTTCTGCTCGATCGCGCCGGTCAGAATGCGCTCGAGACCGATGCCGTACGAGCCCATGATCGGTGTCACTTCGTTGCCGTTTTCATCGAGCACTCGAAGTCCCATTTTGTCGGCATAGCGACGGCCCAACTTGAAAATGTGGCCCACTTCGATCGCCTTGAGCTTGCGAACGGGCTGCCCCGATTCGACATCGAGGTCACCGTCTTCGGCCTCGCGAACATCCGCGAATCGCGCGGTAAAATCGCGGCCTGGCGTCACATTTCGCAAGTGATAGTCGTTCTTATTGGCACCGGTGATCATGCTCTTACGGCCTTCGAGGGCCGAGTCGGCGATGATCTCCATCACTGAGACACCAACCGGGCCAAGCGACCCCGCGTCCGCGCCCAGCCACTTTTCGATTTCTTGCGGATGGGCCGGGCGTATCTCCGCCGCTTGTACAATGGCCCCCAACTTCGTCTCGCTAAGAGCATGGTCGCCGCGCAGCAGCACCATTAAAGGTTTCTCATCCGCTACCAGGATGAGCGTCTTGATGTGAGATGTGCTGGCTGAGCCATCAAACTCGGCGACCTCTTCAATCGTCTTCTTATCAGGGGTGTGAAATTCCTCCGGAGTCTCGGCGTCTTCCGGGTCAGCCGCTTCCGGTTCCCGCGGCAGCGTCACCGCCTTTTCAAGATTCGCCCGGTACCCTGAAGCGGCGCACTCGACAACCCAATCCTCGCCCGCGTCCGAGGGCAAGACAAACTCAATCGACTCGCTGCCACCCATCGATCCCGAATGCGCATCGACCGCGAAGTACTCCAACCCGCAGCGGTCGAATATCCGGCAGTAGGCGTCGTAGTGCTTATGGAAAGCTACATCCAGACCGGCTTCGTCAATGTCGAACGTATATGAGTCTTTCATGGTGAACCGCCGGACCCTCATCAGGCCCGACTTCGGACGCGGTTCATCGCGAAACTTTGCCTGGATCTGGTACCAAATCTGTGGCAATTGCTTGTAGCTACGCAGTTCGCCGCGAGCCATCCAAGTCATCACCTCTTCTTCGGTCATGCCGAGGCAGAGCTCGCGCCCCCACCGGTCTTTGAGGCGGAACATGTCGTGCCCCATCACGTCCCAGCGACCGCTTTCCTGCCAGATCTCAGCGGGATGCAGCTCGGGGGTGTAGACCTCTTGCGCGCCGATTGCGTCCATCTCTTCTCGAATGATGCGCTCAATTTTCAGCAGCGAGCGCTTTGCGAGGTAGAGGTAGCAGTAGAGGCCGGCGGACAGTTGCCGAACGTAGCCTGCACGCAGCAAAAGCTTGTGGCTGACGACCTCGGCGTCGGAAGGCACATCGCGCAAAGTGGGTATGAAGAGACGGCTCCAACGCATGATTTTTTTGGGTGAATAGGCAAGAGGAAGCGCCTATTCGCCCATCGTAGCATCGGCCCTCGCGGTGCAAACTCACGCAGTAGCGACCGCGATCCGTCTGTAAGCATTCGACGTCGGCTGACGGAGCAGGGTATATTCGCGAACTACGAACCCCACACTATTTTTCCACTGATACTTTGACTACACCGTGCGGGTGCGGAGTCGATTGATGTCTAGAAAACGAGGCGTGGACGGAAGTCCACGCTCTGGAGTTTGGCTGTTCAAAGAGGGTTGAAGTTTGGGGTAGGGTGCGGAAATAGGGGATTGGCGTTAGCCGGAAGCGTAGATTGCTGCAGGCGGAGCGCCTCTTGGGAGTTTCTGCAGCTTCGTGTTGGATTGCGAAGTGTTCCGCAAGCCGCAGAAATGTTGCCGCTGCACGCCGTCCGCCCAAAGCTCGGCCCGCAGGTGGCTGATCAGCCGTTGCGTGGTGAGCCGTTGCGGCTGCGAGCGGCGTCGCCAGTGCGGTCGCGGCAAGGCGTCGTCCACGCCCTGTTGGCGGCTCCAACTCGCGCCCGCCAACAGCAGTAGCGCATACACCGCCGTCATAAATTGAGGGACCCGCTCGACCGCGTCCGGCTGCCGCACCTGCGCCTGTCCGACTCCCAACAGCGTCTTCTGCTCACGGAAGTTGACCTCGATCTCCCAGCGCCAAACGTACTGCCGCACGATCTGCTCCAGCCCCAAACTCGGATCGCTGACAATCAAATACGCCGGCTTGCGATACAGCACCTTCGAGCCCGCCCGCGGCCGATAACCCAACGGTGCGATCACCACCAAACGCAAGTCCCGCTTGCCTCCCGCCGGCCGCCAACGCAGCGGCGCGAGCGTCTTCACTTTGAACTGGTGCAGGCTGCCGGCGGCAAAAACCTCGACCGTTTGCCACGGCACGTTGTCGTCCTGGCGGAGTTGCTCGGGCGTCGGCGCGCGTTCGCCGTAACAACGCCTGCGGCCTTTGCCAGGCTGCTCGAGGGGCAGATGATATAGCTTGGCGTCGGAACGAATGCGGCCGATCAACGTCACCTCGGCGGGCAACGATCCGAACACCGTGCGGTTGGTGTAAGCGCCATCAACGACGAGGTGCAAGGCTCTGTCAGCGCCTCCGGGATCGGCGTTCATGGCCTCGCGCAAGCGCGCGATGTGCCTGGCGGCGAGGGCCGTTAAGCTGCACTTGCGAGCCTCGCGCCGGTACTGTTTCCAAACCTCGTCCGTGGCCTTCTTCGACGGTCGGCGCGGAGTCGGCGCGTGTTCCAAGCCGATCGGAATGAGTCGCGCCGGCTGCTGCCGCTCGCTGGGAGGCAGCGCTGCCGAGAATTGCAAGAAGCGCTGCGCGAGAATCAAGTTGGCCTGAAACTTGGGTCCAAGCGGATCGCGCCGCCAACTCACGCCGGGCGTTTTGAGACTCGACTTGGCGAGCAGTGTATCGTCGATGGCGACGACCAAGGGAGCCTCGGGCGGCAAGCGAGCGAGCACCTCGCGGCGCGAGGCATCGAGCAGGCGTTGCGGCTCGACGCGTTGTTGCGAGAACAGGCGGTAGCCGGCGCTCCAGTCCTGAAAGCTCTCGCCGGAGGCATGTAGCAGGCCGGTGATGGTGGAGCGGCCGAGGCAGACGGCGGCACCGAGAGCGAGGCGGGTGAGGTGGTCGTTCACGCTTTGTCGGGCGTGGGGGTTGAGGCCTTTGGCGAAGAGTCGGGAGAAGGTGTCGACGACTCGATCGGGAGTTTTTTTTTCAACTCGACGGGCGGAGGTTGCAAACGATTGAGCACGAGTTGGGAGCGGTCGAGCAGGATCCATTCGAGCTGTTCGCCGGGCTGGAAGTCGAGCATCTGAGCGCTGGCGGAGGGGAAGTTGACGTAGAACTGTTGGGAAGCCTTGCGCTTGATCAACTGCAGTTTGGTGGGGAAGGACATGAGGTCTCCTTGGAAATGAATCTAGTTACACAACAAGCTAAACAACTAGATACAAGAATACCTCAAAATGTTTTGAGACACAAGCATTCTCAGATCCCTCACAACTCAAGAACGTGCTTACCGCGCGTCCCATCTAGTGAAAGGCCAAACTCCAGGGGCGCGACATGTCGCGCCCCTACGAAATGTGGGCACGGAATATGTGGGTGGCAGGCCGATCTGAAAGTGTTTTCACACAGACTCTCGTCATGCCGGCTATGACTCGCAGCTTTCGGGGTGCCTCAAGCCCGGCGCATCAGTGCCGCTGTTTCGCTTGGCTTGTTGTCTTAGTTGCGCTTCTGGGCCTCTCGATCGAGGCCCAAGTCATTCGCGGAGCTTGGGGAGATCTTCAGGGGATTCGCCCCGGAACGAAACTCGTAGTTACGCTCATGGATCATAGCCGCGCGCGGGGCCGATTCGCTGAAGTGTCCTCTGAAGGTTTAACGCTGCGGCGCGGAGGGCGTGACGTCACAGTGCAGAGAACGAACGCCCTCAAGATTGACTCGGTGAGCCGGCTGCGTGGTCTAGGTTGGGGCGTGCTGGTTGGCGGAGGGACTGGTTTTGTCGTCGGCGCAGTCGCCGACATCGGACCCAACGAGGGCGGAGAGGGCGCTCTCGGCAGAATGATATTCAGCAGCTTCGGTTTGATCACCGGCGCAATCGCCGGTACGGTGCATCAGAAGCGTCGGACACTCTACCGTGCCACCAGCCTTGAGCGCCAATCGATCGTTTCCGCCACCTACAACGCGGAAGGTTGGTTGCAGCTGCTCGACGGGCAGGACTACGCGCCAGCATGGCTCGCTGCTTCCGATTTGCTGCGAGACGCCAATGACGACCAGAGCTGGCTTGCTCGGGTCAGTACCGCTCAGCGTCGCGACGGAAAGCTCATTGAACGTACGCCGCGGGCGACCCAGTTTCACAAAACTCTGCCGAATCTGGCCGGTGGACCGTACGTCACGATCGATTTCGTCACCAAATACGAATCGCGGAACAGCACCAAAGAAAGCCTCACGTTGGTTCGAGCCGAGGCGCGGTGGAAGGTCGCCCGCTTTTCAGAAGTCACACTGAGATGAGTCACGGCGCGCATTTCCGTCTTAATATAAATACGTATGCGGCTCGCGGTGATTTTGGTAGTTGCTTGTGTGTCCGCGTTCTCGGCGACCCCGCTTATCGACATTGACGGCAAGACCCACGACCAACTCGATGCCTCATCGAAACTCGCCAACGTCCTCTACTTCATCACCAACGATTGTCCGATCTCGAACCAGTACGCCCCGGAGATCAATCGAATCTACGGCGCGTACGCCGCTAAGGACGTGGGCTGCTACCTCGTGTATATCGACCCGACGATTTCAAAAGAGGCAATCCGCAAGCACATAGGCGAGTACAGCCACGACTGCTGCGCAGTGATCCACGACAGTGAGCACGCGCTCGTCAGGCGAATTAGCGCCAAGGTGACGCCCGAGGCGGCGCTAGTTTCCGCCGACGGCACAGTGCTCTACCAAGGCCGCATCAACAACTTCTACGCCGCCCTCGGCAAGCCTCGTCGTTTCGTCACGGTCCATGACCTCAGGGACGCGATCGATGCCACGCTTGCGGGCGATGCCGTGACGACTCCAGAAACGCAGGCGCTTGGTTGTTTCATTCCTGACTTGGCGATCTACAAGGCGACACAGAAGCACGAGCACCATCACAAATAGAACTTTGCGTAAACCGAGCCCCGTTGACAGGTCGCCCCGCTATGCGATAATTGTTCTCTTATAGAGGCCCGGAAGGCTCTGCGGACAGTCCACTCTCGGGCTGTCGGCCCCTTAGTTCGAAACAAGTAAAAGATATGATCCAAGTTGAAGGCGTAACCAAACGTTACGGCCCCGCGACTGCAGTCAAGAACGTCAGTTTTAGCGTCGAAAAAGGCGAAATCGTAGGTTTCCTCGGTCCTAACGGTGCCGGGAAGACCACCACGATGCGGATTCTGACGGGCTTCTTGCCTCCTACCGAAGGCACCGTGACTGTCGCCGGCTATGACGTTCAGCGAGATCCGATTGAACTCAAAAAGCGCATCGGCTACCTGCCCGAGTCGCCACCGGTCTATCCCGAAATGGAGGTCGGCGATTACTTGGCGTTCGTCGCGAAAATAAAGGGAATCGCCAGCGCTGACGTCGCAAACCGAGTCGACGCCGTGCTTGAGCGTACCTCGACCGGCGATGTCACAGGCAAGCTGATTGGCAAGCTGTCGAAGGGCTACAGGCAGCGTGTGGGCCTTGCTCAAGCGCTGATCCACAGCCCCGAGGTGTTGATATTTGATGAACCGACTTCAGGCCTCGACCCGAAGCAGATTATCGAGGTGCGCGAGCTCATTCGCTCACTGGCGGGCGAACACACCATCATCCTCAGCACTCACATTCTGCCCGAAGTTTCCGGCACTTGCAGCCGCGTCATCATTATCAGCGAGGGCCGCATCGAGGCCAGCGACACACCTGAAAATCTGACCGCGCAACTGCAGGGCGCTCAAGCGACGAAGCTCGAAATCGACGGCCCAGAGGACGATGTACGGCGGCGGTTGGCAGAAATTTCCGGCGTAACCGCCGTCTCGTGCGAAGGCAACGGGACCCGCTTGGGATGGCGCGTGGAAGCCGAAAAAGACCCCGAGATTCCGCGCCGGCTAGCGGACGCCGTAGTCAGCTCTGGCTGGGGACTCTACGGCATGCAGAGCCTCGGCCTGAGTCTCGAAGATGTATTCCTCAAGCTAACTAGTCAAGACCCCGAAGCTGCCGCGCCTGAAGAGGCCGCCTCGGAAGCGGTCGAAGATACGGAAGAGCCAAGCGAGGAGGTAAGCGAATGAGAAACGTCATGACCATCGCCATGCGCGAGTTCAAGGTCTACTTCAGCTCGCCAATCGCCTACATTGTGCTGGCGATGTTTGCTGTGATCTTTGGCTATTTCTTTTCAACGGGCCTGGCGTATTTCGTACAGTTCAGCGCGCAAGCCGCCATGCAAGGCGGCGGCCAGGGCATGCCGCCACTGAACATCAATCAGTTCGTTGTTGCGCCGTCGCTCGGCAATATGAGCATCGTGTTGCTGTTTCTGGTCCCGATGATCACGATGCGGCTGTTCGCGGAAGAAATGCGCAGCGGCACTATCGAGTTGCTGTTAACGTCGCCGGTGAATGATTACGAAATCATCATCGGAAAATGGCTCGGCGCACTGCTGCTTTTCTGCTCGATGCTCGTCGTCGCCATGATCAACCTGTCAATTCTGTTTTACTACTCATCCCCGGATCTGAAGCCGATGTTGGTTGCGCTCTTGGGACTGGTTCTGATGGGTGGAGCGATGATTTCGATAGGCACGTTTTTGTCCACATTGACGAAGAATCAGATCGTCGCCGGCGCCCTAACCTTTGGCTTGCTGTTGATGTTGTGGGTGCTCAATTGGACCTCTTCGTTTAGCACTTCGGTACTCGGCGACGTGTGTGAATTTCTGGCGCTCTCACCTCACTTCGAGCAGTTTTCAAAAGGCGTGATCGAACTCAAAGACCTGGTCTACTTCATCAGCGCGATCTCGCTCGGTGTGTTTCTAAGCAAGCGCTCGATCGAATCGATGCGCTGGAGAGCGTAAGGAAGAATCGACGATGAGCGCACTCCAGTCCAGACAATTGAAATCCGGCAGCTACGCGGGTGTATACGTTCTCGTGTTCGTGGCGATTCTCGGCGCGGTGAACTGGCTCGCGAATCAGTACAACCAAACGTATGATTCGACTGAACAGAAGCTCTATAGCCTCTCTGATCAAACGATCAAGATCCTCGGCGATCTGGACGGCGACGTCAACATGTTCTACTTTGACCGGAAATTGAATTTCCCGGCCGCGCAGGACATGCTGCTGCGGTACGATAACGCGTCCGCCAAGGTTAACGTCGAGTACGTCGATCCGGACGAAGACCCGCTCAAGACCGAGGCGATGAACGTACGCAGCTACGGCACGTTGGTGCTCGATATCGGTGGCAATCGTAAAGAGGTTTCGTCCACCACCGAGCAAGAAATTACCAACGCGATAATCACGGCGTTGAAGGGTCAAGAAAAGACCGCTTGCCTCGTGACCGGTCACGGCGAATCGGCGAGCGACGACACCAACCGCGACGGTTTTTCCAACGGGCGCACGGCGATTGAAGACGCCAACTACGACTACCAAGACGTCACACTAGTGTCCGGGTCGGTGCCGCCTAGCTGCACTGTGCTCATTGTCGCCGGCCCGTCGACGGGATACTTTGAACCCGAGGTCGCTGCCTTAAAGAATCATGTCGAGTCCGGCGGGCGCGTGTTGTTCCTATTGAACCCCTCGTTGCCCGATGCTAACGGCAAGCGTCAGCCCTCGAGTCCGGAACTCGCGGAATTACTGTCGGGATGGGGTGTCAAGGTCAACGACGACATCGTTATCGACCAGTCGCCGATCGGGCAGATGTTTGGCGGCGGCCCGTTGACACCGATGGTTGCCGACTACGAGTCGCACCCGATCGTGTCAGTGATGGGCAACGTCGCGACGCTCTTTCCCGCGTCACGCAGCGTTGAGAAAGCCGACGACGCTCCAACGGGGTGGGATATCGAGGAGCTCTTGAAGACCTCCCGATCAAGCTTCTCGACGACGTCGTTCGATACCGATTCGGAAGGCGTTTTGGTGCGCAACGAATTGGCCGAAACTGAAGGCCCGGTCAACCTTGGTGTTGCCGCGACGTTCGACGTGCCCGACGCGCCGGCGGATCCCGGCGAGGGCGAAGAGCCAGCCGTGGAAATCGGCGCCGATGACGAAGAGCCCGAGGGCCGCATCGTGGTGATGGGTTCGTCGCGATTCGCCAGCAACTACGGTCTGGGGCGCGGTGGCAATCAGGACCTGTTCCTCAACATGTTGAACTGGCTGACTTCGGACGAAGAGTTGATTTCGATTCGTCCTAAAGACCCCGAAAGCACGCCGATCGACCTGACTGAAAGTCAGATGCAAAGCGTATTTCTCTTCAGCCTGTTACTACTGCCGCTGATCATCATCGTCAGCGGAATTTGGTCCTGGTGGGGGCGGCGCTAACCCGTCCAGCGATATTTCGGAGCGGTTGCAATGAAAGCGAATCCGTTACTGGTAGCTGTTGTAGTGCTGGCGGTGCTTGGCGGCGCCGTCTGGTATACGCGTGAGAATCCCCCGCCGGCGGACGATGACGCTCCGACGATCGTCAAGGTCGAAGAAGACTCAATCGAAGAAGTTTCCGTTACGCGCGCCGGTCACGACACGGTTACCGTCGTGCGAGGCGACGACGATGCGTGGGATTTTGGCGAGGGAATCGACATCCCCGGCGATTCGTCGTCGATCGGATTCATGATCACCAGCTTGGCATCGCTCAACGCAGACCGCATCGTGTCCGAAAACGTGCTCGACTGGTCACCCTACGACTTGGATAGCCCTGGTTTGCAGGTGAGCTACAAGCTGAAGGATGCCGAAGGGGGCGAAGTCTGGTTCGGAAAGGAAACGCCGACCGGGTCGGGAGTGTTCGCCAGGATCAAAGACGATCCAAGGCTGTTCACCGTCTACAGCTACAACAAGACGGCGTTTGAGAAAGAGCTCTTCGACTTGCGCGACAAGAATTTGATGCAGGTAGATGATGACAAGATCTCGCGCGTCACAGTGACCGCCGGCAACAGCTCGATCGAGTTTGGCAAGAGTGGTGACGATTGGCAGATCCTCAAGCCGGGCCCGCTTCGCGGAGACAACTTTACGATCGGCGATCTGGTGCGTGCCGCTCGAACAGCCGAGATGACTAGCGTGTTGGATGAAACCGAGAGCAGCGGCGAGTACAACTTTAGGAGTCCTTTAGCGATTGTCGAAATCGTCGACGATTCGGGCGCGCATGCGCTGACCGTGGCAAAAGACGGCGACACGTTCTATGCCAAGAGTTCTGACCAGGCCGGAGTCTACGAAGTCGCCTCCACCCTCGCTGAAAGTTTCGACAAGCCGGTTAGCGACTTCCGCAACAAGAAGGTGTTCGACTTCGGATTCGCCGACCCAGCGAAGATCGAGGTCCGCGATGGCTCGACGACGGTGGTAGTTACAAAGGCGGAAGACAAATGGCTGTTGAGTTCCGATGGCGACCGAGAGCTGGAGGGCGAAAAGGTTCAAACGTTGCTAGACGGCTTGCGGAATCTGACGGCCACGGAATTCCCATCCGACAGGCCCGCGGATCAGGCTCGCTACGGACTTAGCGAGCCTGTAATAAGCGCCGAGGTGACTCCCTCGGGAGAGGGCGCGGAGCTGGAGAAAGTGGTGGTGTCTTCACCCGATGCGGAACGAGTGTACGCGGCCCGCGTAGGCGAGCCGACAACGTACGAAGTCGAGAAAGCGCCGGCCCAAGACATCCAACGGGCCATTGAAGAAATTTTGAAGCCCGCGGAAGAGCCCGAGCAGGAAGAGCCGGAATCGTCTAGCAATTGAGCGGCGCGCGTCGCGCGGCGTCAGGCGCCGGCGGCCACTTCGGTGAGCCCCGCGCTAACCACGTCAACTACTGTGCTGTGCACCTTCGTCATCGACTGGACTAGCGACTCACCTTGCGTTTGAAAAAACGTCAATTTGAAGTAAGCGATATGGAAGTCCACCCACATGCGGATCAATGGCAAGCCGCGGTGCGAATCTTCCATCATCGGAGCCATCATCCTGCAGACTCTCCAGACGAACGAAAAGTCTGCCCGCAGCTTGCGGCGGTACTCTACCCGTTCTTGACGGTCGAGCAGCTTCCAGTTCTTGGGCGAAACACGGCATTCTTCGACCTTCTGGAGATCGATCTCAATTCCGCCACCGCTTAGCCCAATCGCATGATGCGCTAGGAATAGGCCAATTAACAGCGGCACAGCTAGAACGACGTAAATCATCTTCTTCGTTGTCCGGCGCGCCTCTCGGACTGATCGCTCAGGTGAGGCATTTTTTGAACAACTTAGTTATGGAACTAATGGTACTTATAAAACTAGCCCCTGTCAACCGGTTTTATTCCCTAGAGCGTGAATTTTATGTGAAGAAATTTATGATGCCCTACAGTTGAGCCGCGGGCCGGCTTACCACGCGTCGGCGTAGCGAAATGCGTACGGATCGGCGCCGGCCTCGATCACTCCGTTCCGTAGGATCTTTAGTGCCGTTGGCGCGGAGCCACTTTGCCAGCGCCCGCGACGCTCGACATCGTGCCCCAGCGCTGAGAGCTGCTCGAAAATGATGTTCGGCATGCGATCGTCAAGCAGTAGCTTGTTGGGTTCCATGGCGTGGTCGTCGAAGCTTGCAACAAGATGTTTCGTCTGAAACCGAGGAGCCTCGACCGCCGCTTGTGGATTGAAATTAAACAACATAGACGCCAGCAGCACCTGCAGAAGAGCCTGATCTTGCTGGTCGCCGCCGGGTGTCGAGAGTGCCATAAAAGGCTCGCCTCGGCGTGTCACCAGGGTGGGCGTCAGCGTAATCCGAGGCCGCTTGCCGGGGGCCACGACGTTGGGATGATCTTTCACGATCAAGAAACTCTGGGCCCGCTGGGTCAGTGGAATGCCGGTTGAGCCCGCGATCACCGACGGCATCCATGCGCCCGAAGGCGTTGCTGAGAACATCATTCCATCCTGCGTCGCGACGTTTATGCAAGTAGTGTCTTTCGACGCTAATGCGTCCGGAAGAGGTCGAAGCTGACCAGGGAATTTCGAAGGATGCGGGGGAGCCCCAACACCGAATTTTCCCGGACGAAAGACCCGAGACGACTGCGCCGGGCTGATCAAGTCGCGCCTGGATGCCGCGTATTCTTTTGTTAAGAGTTCTAGTGGTACTACTGAAAAGTTGGGGTCGGCGTACCAGGTATCTCGATCAGCGTAGGCTAGCTTGAGTGCTTCGACTAAGTAGTGGATGTACTCGGGCGAGTTCCAGCCAAGAGTCTTCAATTCGTAGCCCTCGAGTATATTGAGCGCCTCAATCATTACCGCGCCCTGGGTCCAGAATCCGGCCTTGTAAACCTCGTAACCGTTGAAGCTGGTCGACAGCGGCTGCTCAACTTCCAAGTGAAACTCCGCAAAATCGTCGTATCGCAGCAGACCGCCGTTGTCCTCAACGTAGCCGGCGATTTCTCGTGCGATCGGGCCGCGATAAAAGTAGTCACGAACTGCTTCGATCGCCGCGTTGCGTGAGTTGCCCGCCGCAAGTGCTTTTTTTTCAGCGTCTACCATGGCCCGGAGGGTGCGCGCGAGATCGGGCTGCCGGAAAACATCGCCCGGCCGCGGGAAGCGCCCTTCAGGGGTGAAAACTTTGTGCGAAGTCGGAAAAAGCTTCAGAAAGTGATTGGCGCGGGCGATTGATCCGGCCCGTGTTTCGTCGATCGGGTGGGCGCCGGCGTATTCAATCGCCGGCTGAATCACCTGAGCGAACGAACGAGTGCCGAACTCTTTCAGGGCCAATAGGCCGCCGTCCACCATCCCGGGCACGAGCGCCGGCAAAATGCCGTACGACGGGATTGGCCCGTTCTCGTGGTCGCGCCGCTTTGCTTCTTCGTCAAGCTCGGGATTAGGTGGGCGATTAACGAAAAATTCGCGGGTCATCAACTTAGGCGCCGTACCCAGGCCCGAAATGGAGTGGACCTCGCCGTCAGGAGTGCGGATGAGCAGGGGCGCTTCGCCACCGAATCCGAAGTGTGAAAACTCAGTCACAGCACCCGCGAAGAGCGCGGCGATTCCCGCGTCGACAGCGTTGCCGCCTGATTGCAGCACTCGCATCGACGCCTGCGAAACCAACGGCGTGCCCGCCGCCACCGCGGCTCGAGTGCCGCGAACAACCGGGCGGACAACCTGCCAGTTCAAAACCTGCCGTTGTAGTTTCGCCAGGTCGGCGCGCGATCGGCGAGTCTGCGCAAATGCAAAATAACCGACCAACAGACCCGCGACAGCAGCGCAAATGATGAGTTTTCTCATGCTGAAACCGATTTGCTCACATCATAGCAACGGGCTCTGAAGAACAATGTAATCTCGACAGCGTCGCGAGCGGCTCAATCAGGCGTATGCTATTGACGGCGATTGAATTTCGGTTGCCCGTGCACGATGTAGGAGGTGCGAAATGCATAAGAGCCTAGTGGCCATTTTCATGTTGGCCGTGATGTCATCGACATCTATTCGCGCTCAACCCGCCGTTGAGCTCCAGCCCCTCGCCCAGCAGATCCGCCGACTCGAAACCGCGCTGACTTATCTGGGTCAGCCGTTCTCGCCGCAAGTCCGAGCCGCCATCAATGAAGCGGTCGCGATGCAGGACGAAGCGGCGGCGGCCCGCAAACTGCAGCAGATTCTAGAACCCTTCGTCCTTGCCGAGGTCGAAATCAATCCCGAGAGTCGCGTCAAGGTGAACCAGGGCGCTGCCGCCGCAAATGTGATTGAAAATGGCACGCGACTATTTCTCGTCAAGGTGCTCAATCAGGCCGGGGTCACGGCTGCGCTACAAGTCCACAGTCCCAACAGCGGGCCCACATCACTTAAGTCTCGCGGTGAAAAAGAGCCCGCGATGGAGCTGACTCAACTAGACGTTCGAGAGCGCTGGGCGGACATCGCGATCTACCAACTTGCTCCGATGGCGGCGCGACTCAGCGGGCTTGAGGTTGAGTACGAAATCTTGCAGGTCTACAGTCGCGACAAGGGCCGTCGTTCGGCAAAGCTTGCATTCGACGTAGGGCAGGGAACTCAAGACATCGGATTCCGAAATGACATCGTGGTCGTTTTCAACAGCGCGCCCACGCGCGCGATCAAGTTTGGTGTACGTGACGAAAATGGCGAACCGACCATCGCCTCGTTTTTGATAAGGGACCGCCAAGGCCGTGTCTATCCGAATCCGTCAAAACGCCTTGAGCCAGACTTCCCGTTCCAACAGCAGGTCTATCGCGCCGACGGCGAAAGCATCACTCTCCCGCCCGGTTACTACACCGTCGAGAACACCGGAGGACCAGAATTTTACACACGGACCAAAGAGTTTTCCGTAACCGCCCAGTCCCCTGAACGCATCGATGTGCAACTGCAGCGCTGGATCAATCCATCGAAGTACGGCTGGTGGTCGGGCGACCATCATGTCCACGCCTCAGGCTGCGCGCACTATAAGAACCCCACCGAAGGCGTAACGCCTGAAGCGATGTTGCGCCAGATCCTAGGCGAGAATCTCAACATCGGCGCGGTGCTGACCTGGGGGCCATCGTGGTATTTCCAAAAGCAGTTCTTCTCGAGCCAAGACCACCTACTCTCGAAGGACGAGCGCGTGATGCACTACGACGTCGAGGTCTCGGGATTCCCGTCAAGCCACACCGGCCACCTTGTATTGCTGGGTCTCAGCGAAGACGACTATCCCAACACCACCCGCGTCGATGAGTGGCCTTCGTGGGACCTTCCGGTCCTGAAGTGGGGCAAGTCGCAAGGCGCTGTCACCGGGTTCTCGCACTCCGGCTGGGGCCTCGAGGTCACCAGCAACGACCTTCCCAACTATGAAATCCCCGGCTTCGATGGCATCGGCGCCAACGAATACATAGTCGACGTCACCCACCCCGACGCGATCGATTTCATCTCTACCGTCGACACGCCTTCGGTGTGGGAACTCAACATCTGGTATCACACGCTCAACCTGGGGTTCCAGACGCGCATTTCAGGCGAAACCGATTTTCCCTGTATCTATCAGGAGAAAGTCGGGCTCGGGCGCAGCTATGTAAAACTCGACAAACTTAGCTACCCGGGCTGGATTGAGGGCGTTCGCGTGGGCGCCGCATACGTCGGCGATGGCCAAAGCCATCTGATGGATTTCGCCGTCAATGGCGTCGAACTGGGCTCGGGCACTCCTCAAGTGACTGCCGCTGCCGGCGACACGTTGTCGATAGAAGTCAAGGCGGCGGCGATGCTTGATCCCCATCCCGACCCCAAGTTTCACGAGCTGCGCTATGACCAAAAACCGTACTGGGATGTCGAGCGCGCGCGCATCCCCGAGACCGGCGATGTCCCCGTCGAACTCGTTATAAACGGCCAGGTCGTCGAAACGAAAACCCTTCGAGCGGACGGCTTAGTTCGCGACATCACTTTCGAAACCAAGGTCGAGCGTAGCTCATGGGTTGCCCTGCGCATTCCGATGACGTCTCATACCAATCCGATATTCGTCACCGTTGACGGTAAGCCGATTCGTGCTTCGCGCCGCAGCGGCGAGTGGGCACTTGCAGCGGTCAACCAGTGCTGGACGCAGAAAGCGCCTCGGATTCGCGACACCGAAATCGAAGCCGCAAGGGCCGCCTACGATCACGCCAGGCAGACCTACCGGCGTTTGATCGCGGAATCGCCGATTCCATAGCGTCGGCGGGGGATGTACCCTTATCCCATGCGACTCCTTTGCGTATTTGCCCTTTTGGGTGTGTCGACTCTCGCGGCGCAGCAGCCAACCGATTGGAAAGTTGGTCTGGCCTCGGTCGATATCACCCCTGAAACGCCGGTCCCCATGGGCGGCTACGGTGGTCGAGACGCGCCGTTTGAGGCCGTTGAGCAGCCGCTGTTTGCTAAGGCCCTCGCGATCGAAGACAGTGCCGGCAAACGTGCATTGTTAATTACCGCCGACATTCTCGGATTCACCAACGAGCGCTCCGAGCGTATCGCGGCCCGCCTAGGCGAAAGCGACCGCATCGCCCGCGAAGACATCTTGTTCAACGCCTCGCATACCCACTCAGGGCCGCTGGTTGCCGGGTCGATGCTAAACGGGGTGAGCGCCGAGAGTCGCCGCATGATCGACATCTACATCGCGGTCCTCGAGGACAAAATTGTCGCGGCCGGCCAGAAGGCGCTGCGTGACCTGCGTCCCGCCAACCTTTCGTGGGGTCAGGGAGTAGCGAACTTCGTCATGAACCGCCGAGAGTTCACCGAGAGGGGCGTCATTCTCGGCACCAACGCGCGTGGCGTGGCCGACCGTTCTGTGCCGGTGTTGCGGGTGGACGGCGCCGACGGGCGTCCTCGAGCAGTCGTGTTTGGCGCGGCGTCGCACAACACGACGCTGACAGGCGGAAACATGCGTATCAGCGGCGACTATGCCGGCTTTGCGCAGCAGTTTCTGGAGGAGCGCTGGCCGGGCGTTCAGGCGATGTTTGTGACGGGATGCGCCGGCGATGCCAACCCCAATCCGCGCGGGACCTTCGATCTCGCGAGGCGTCATGGCAGCGAACTGGCGGAAGAGGTCATGCGCGTTTTGAGGGGCGACTTGCGGCGCGTGCGCGGTCCCCTACAGACCCAGTTCGAGCGGGTGGCACTGCCGTTGAAAACATACTCGCGCGTCGAAATCGAAGCGATGGCCTCAGGTGCCGCGTCCTACCGGCGATTTTTTGTCGAAGGCGCGGTGCAGAAACTCGATCGGGGCGAAAAGTTGCTTGAGACCTACAGCGCACCGTTTGCGCTATGGCAGTTTGGCCAAGACCTGACGTTGGTGGCCTATAGTGGCGAAACGCTCGTTGATTACGCAGTCAACGCCGAGCGCTTACTAGGTCCGCTCAATTTATGGGTTAGCGGATACAACAACGACGTTTTCGGCTACCTTCCAACGGCCAGGGTGCTGGCGGAAGGCGGGTATGAAACTCGAGGTCTCTACGTCGACTACGGGCTGTTCGAACCGACCGTTGAGCAAACGGTGCTCGACGCAATCGAAAGAATGGCTGTCAGCGTCGGGCGCACGATCCCGACCACGAATTAGAGCATTTTCAGCGAACTCGTAGACCGTTCGTGAACAATAAGTGTTGACGCCGGCAACTACTGGAGACTAGATTCCCGAGTCTGACCCGCAGTTCTCACCACCTGACTGCGAAGGGTGAACTGGGTCTGTTGTGTCGGGTCCTTTTGAGGACTGATCAGCAGGACCCGATTCAACGTATTCCAGAAATCTCCTTCGCCACCGCACTTCCTTACGGTCGCGCCTCCGAATTTCACTGGCTTGATGGTGGGGCAAGCGGTCTATGCGTTCGGTGAAAACGCTCTAGCCCGCATTTCAGGCCGTTACCACTCGTTATATGGGGTGCCCATGCGCGAGGTTTTGTCTGATCCACTCTTAACGTCAAACAACCCGGACTCACCGCTCGGTCCCGTTTCGACGATTGCCTCCCAGCTATCGCGGGACTCTGTGAAAGGGTCGATTGGAATATCGCGCAGATATCCTTCGGTGACGAGTTCGTCAATCGACTGCGGCGGCGATTCCTTGTCGTATGTGTACTGATCGATGACTGAGCGCAGCGTGAAGAGATTCGAACGGAGAACGCTTTCTTTCGCCGCAATTAGCGCCGTTGAATAAAAAGGAATGGCAATGGCCAATATCGTCACGATAATGGCCATCACGACCATCATTTCGACAAGAGTGAATCCGCTACGTTTAGTCATCGGCCGTTACCACTCGTAGTACGGGGTGCCATCGAGCGAAAGCTCGTAGCTCAGGGAAAATACGTCAAACACGTTGCGGCCGCCCCAACTCATCGAGCCCGGGTCATCGGACATCGAGCGCATTCCCCAATTGGCGGTACCAGTGACTGGGTCGATTGGAATTTTGCGTAGGAACCGAACCGTTTTAGGAGCGTCCTCGCTGTCTAGCGGATCAGACATTCCATCAGAACCCCCAAACGCGGATGACCGGCCGCCGGAAGACGACTGGCGATTCCCTCCGAATCCTGAGCCGCCCATGCTGGAACCTCGATTGGAACCGCCAAACCCGGAACCACCCATTCCGCCCCCGCCCATGCCGCCGGAGCCGAAACCAGATGAGCCGCCGAACGATGAATTCGATCCGAACCCACCGCCTTGCCTTTGATTCATTCCTCCACCTTGCGACAGCGGCAGCCCTAAGCCGCCGCCCGCACCCGGTAAGACCCCGCCTTCCGCAATTTCAACTCCCTCGACTAGGACTTCGAGACTCTCGGGATAACCGTGATTGTCTGGGTCGAGTTCGCCGAGTTTTCCTGCGTCCGCCATGTCCTTGTGGCGGTCGATTGCCTTGCGCATGTCATACAAAGCCTCCCGTAGGTGTCGCTCTTTTTGGCGTCTGACCTTCACCGTTGCGAGTGGCAGCGCCATTAGTGACAGAATCAGCAGCAACGTGAACGCGACGATTAGCTCGATTAGCGTTAACCCGGCCTTTGCCGCGCCTGGTGCGTAGCGCTTCGCGAGCCGGCGGGTCGGGCGCAGCGTGGTTTGGATGCTCTCTGTGTTGCCAGCTGATCCCGTCACGCGCTATTCCACCCGGAAATCGACGGCAAGAGGCGATATTTCGAGCACCTCCGTGTCGGCATTTCGGGGCCCTGTCGGAACGAATCGCAGCTTCGCTTGGCCAGGGGCGACTCCCTTGAAAGTAAGACTGATGAGTGCACCGCTGCCGTCCGCGCCTCCGGTACCGGGAAATCGCGAAATGTTGATCGCGGCGAGACCGTTGCTCTGACGAATCGTCCTCGAGAAGATGACATCGCTGGCGTCATCGCCCTCAAGAAACCCTCCCTTGCTGACGTTTGTGAGTTCCAAGAATTCCCGGTCGAACTGCACTCGCATCGGCAAACTGAAGAGTTGAACTGCGTCGTTGACTCTCAGCGTGACGGTCACTTCCGCTCCGACAGCTACCGTCGGCGCGGCCGGATTGAGGCTAAGCCGCAGCCCGCTTCCAGGGGCTACTGCTGGGGCTGCCGGCGCTGGAGCTGGTGCAGTTGGGGCCTCAGCCGGAGCAGCTTCCACTACAGCTTGCGCCGCTGGCTCGACGGTCGTCGCTTCCGCCGGCTGTGGCTCGTCAACCGTGGTTGTCGAGGGCTCGACCGCAGTGGCCACGGCCGCGGGTTCTGGAGTGTCTTCGGGCTCCTCCGCGGTACCTTCATCGAAGTTCGCAAGATCTGGCAGCGCGGACTTCCCGTTCGCCTTCGGTTCGTATCGAACCTGGAATATTTGATCGGTTCCAGAAGCGACCGCCCGCAGGTTCGACGCGTCGATGCCGGGCATTCTGACGATATGCGGAATCAGTACAATCAGGATCTCGCTTTCAGATCGCTGAACTTCCTCCGAGCTGAATAGCCGCCCAATGACCGGTATCTCGCCAAGAAACGGTACGCCCGACTTGGTCTTGAAAAGCTGCGATTGGTTGAGCCCACCGATGACGTTTGCCTCACCTTCGCGAATGCGAACGTCGTGTTGGATCGTGCGCTGACCGATGATCGGCTGTGAGATGCCACCGATGTCGACAATGTCTCGCACGTTCGAGATTTCGATTTCGACGTGCATAGAAACTTCGCGATTGGAATGAATCTTTGGAGTCAGCGCGACATTAACGCCGACATCGGTGTAGCTGAATTGGGTATTGACTAGCGGATTGATGCCGACTCCTCCGACGCCGGGCTGGAAGCTGCCGGTTGCGATAGGAATGCGATCGCCGATCCTCAAGTCCGCCTTGTAGTTATCAGCCGCGCGAATCCGCGGGGATTGAAGCAGATTCGTGTCTGAACTGTTGAACAGGGCGGATATCTGAAAACCAGGTAGCGTCGTGGACCAACTGCCCGAGGTGATATCTCGCAACCGGTTCAAGGGCACGCTCGCACTGGCTGCGCCGTCGGCCCCTCCGGATTCGATCCCCGTAAACGTGCCCGGGAAATGCAAGCCGTTTGCGTCACCAGAAACAGGAGTAATGCCGAGAGTTCGATTGTTCGACTTCGATGTTTCGAGAACCAGAACATCGATGATCACCTCGGGTCGCGGCTTGTCCACATCGTGGATCACCTTTTCCGCTAAGGCCACCTTCGCGCGCGAGCCGCGCAGGATGATCGCGCTCATGGAATTGACCGGAAACATGCGGCGAATATCGGTCAAGCCTCGAATGGCCGTCGTAATTTCCTGGAGCTCCTGGGGCGTCGATACGTTGGTCAAGTAAATGGTTTTGACGACCTCTTCCTCGAAATCGCGACGCTTATTCGTGTTGTCGTCGGCTATGAAGACCGCGTTTTGGGTGATTGGTTTCCAGAACGCGCCGGCCATCAGTCCCACATAGTCGAGGGCTTCTTGTAGCGTCGCGTTCTTGATCTCGATCTCAATTTCTTCGTCGCTGAATTCCGGGTCGAATAAGACGTTGATGCCCGCTAGCTTGCCGATCGTTTCGTATACGACTTTGGAATTCTCGGTGAGCATAATGTCGATTAGCTCGGTAGAGAGGGGCGCCAGCTCGGCCGGCTGCATGAGCGATTTGACACGCTGCGAGCGCTGAAGCCGATCTGCCTCAAGGGGGCTACCGGCACTCTCGACGTCAAAATTCCCGCCGTCGTCGTTGGACTTGTCGCGATCCTCCAATAGTTTGAGCGTTCTCTGATGCTCTTGGGAGGCGACGCCCGAGGCTGGGTCGATTTCAAGGGCGCGCTGGAACTCCTCTAGCGCTTCCTCGAGTTGCCCCTGCTCTTGCAAACGGTGTCCCACATCGACATGGGATTGGCCGGCCACGAAGCGCATCCGCCGGACGGCGAGATCGTAGCGATGGTCTTTGGGCGCCTCGATGCTCGCCTGCTCGAAAAACTCAACTGCCGCGTCGTAGTCTTTCGCGAGTTCCGCTTTTCGCCCTTTATCGTAGAGGCCACGAGCCTTTCGGGCTGAGGCTTCGACGGGTTGAGAGAAAATGAGGGCCGTAACAACGAGCAGTACGACGAACCGCGCCGGTTTTGAGGAACATGCCATTCTGAGGGGGAGCGCGTGCATGAGACTTGTCTACGTAAAGATTGACGACCGCCTGACACCGATCGTTTAGAAGAAATGGCGGAATCGGAAGGCATCAAGATTCTGGCGGCCAATCGACGGGCGGGCCGACTCTATCACTTGAGCGACAACTTCGAGGTTGGGATTGTGCTGTCCGGAGCCGAAGTCAAGTCCTGTCGAAGCGGCAAAATTCAGCTTTCCGACTCGTACGCCGCGGTCAAAGACAACGAACTTTGGTTATTCAACGCTCACATCAGTCAGTACGGTTACGCGCGAGCTGACGATCGAGAGCCCACGACTCGCCGAAAGCTACTGGCCCACCGGAAGCAGATTGATCGGCTGGCGGGAAAGACACGAGAAAAGGGTCAAACGATGATTCCGACCAAGGTCTATTTGCTAAAAGGGCGCGTAAAGGTCGAACTCGCCATTGCGAAGGGTAAGCAATTGCATGACAAGCGTGACGAGAAACGCAAGGCCATCGAGAAGGAAGAAGCTCGCGATGCGATTCGGCGGCGGTAGGGCCTGGCCCGCATTTCTCACCAGTCAACGGTGAAAGTACGCGTTAGGCGCGCCAATACTTCGTTGCGCTCGCTTGCCGTGCTCAACGGACTGTCGAGTACGCCTGCGCGCGCCAAGTATCGTGCGCCTCGTAGTGGCGCACCTTCCACGCACTTTCCCTCGCTGGCTGGTGAGAAATGCGGGCTACGCGCTGTTAGCTAAGATACGGGCTGTATGCGACTCCTTCTAGTTCTACTGCTCGCCTCAGGCTTCGCGATTGCCAAGGATACGTTAGAAATCTATTGGATTGATGTGGAGGGCGGCGCCGCCACGCTGATTGTCACGCCCGACAACGAAACGATCTTGATGGACGCCGGCTGGTCGGGCTACGACGATCGCGACCCTAAGCGAATCGCTGATGTTCTTGAGAACGAAGTGGGTAAGAAGGAACTCAACTACTTCAT
Source organism: Bryobacterales bacterium (assembly GCA_965247305.1). Classification (GTDB taxonomy): domain Bacteria; phylum Acidobacteriota; class Terriglobia; order Bryobacterales; family UBA6623; genus CATQHP01. The sequence continues at coordinate 4,067,919 of OZ252030.1, forward strand.
TACGTCTCACTTTCATCGCGACCACGCCGGCGGCGTGCCCGCCTTGGCAAAATTAGTCTCGATTAAGAAATATGTCGACCACGGCGACAGTGTTGAAATCGGCTGGAATGAGCGCGCCGACGCGCTTTGGGAAAACTACCTGGCGACCGCGAAAGGAAACCGCATGCAAGTGCGGGCCGGGGAACGACTTCGCTTGAAGAATACCGAGTTCATGTTCGTTGCGGCCGGCAGCAAATTCCTGTCAAAGCCTATTGTTGACCGCGGACCCAACGTTGCATGTCGGGATTCCACTCAGAAAGAAGTCGACAAGGGCGAAAACGGCAAGAGCGTGGGGTTCATGATTCGAATGGGAAATTTCGAATTCTTGGATCTGGGCGATTTGACTTGGAACTATGAGATCGAGACCGCCTGCCCTAGCAATGTTTTTGGCGAAATCGATTTGTATCAGGTGACTCATCACGGCATGAATATGTCGGGTGCGCCGGCACATATTGCCGCGATCCAGCCACTGGTTGCAGTAATGAACAATGGCCCTCGCAAAGGCGGCGTGCCGGAGACTTACGAACTCTTAACGTCGACACCATCGCTCGAAGACCTCTGGCAGGTCCACCGCGCGGTCGAGAGCGACGACGAGCACAACCCCGATGAGCGTCAGATCGCAAACCTTGGAGAAACCGATGACTGCAAAGGACATTGGTTGAGGGCCACGGTTCAACCGGACGGGTCTTTCTCGATTCACAACAGCAGAAACGGTAATTCAAAATCGTATAGCCCGCGATAGGAGCGCCGCGGCTCTAAGACGATGGAATAGTCGCGTGATTGCCCGCACTGTTTCGACGGCAGCTCTACGATCATCGCCCGAAGGTACGCGGGTAGGAATTGACATAGTCGGAATAGAACGAACGTACTAACCCAATAGGGCGAACACCTAATAGAGCGAGTTTGACCTTAGTGGAACACTAAGGTTGTTGGGGGCCGCCGACTCATACTCTGGACCTGTCTGTAATAGACAGGCTGCCTACGCGCGATTACGCGTTGGTTTACCCTATTGGGCGGGACTATTTCTTGTTCTCGCCGCCATGCGGGCGGCGTCCGCTCCGGTTGGCACGGGCCAAATTCTGCTGCTGGCGGAGATCGCTTTGGCATGTGTGTTTGGGCTTTTCTACTGGCTATTGAATCGTAAATTTTCCGAATCGACACAGCTCGATCGCGCGTTCGTTTTTCTATTTGGTTGTGTTGTCGCGTACGGTACGGCGAGGCTCTCCAGCGAGGGAACTTCAAACAACGCCACGTTGCTCGCAATCATCGTCGCTTGCGGACCCTACTTCACTCATTCGCCTAGAGGTTTTGCCCAGATAGCAGCTCTCTCTGCAATCGGCTGGCTGGCGGTTGTGACCCAGGCCGTGCCCACTCTGAGTATGCTGCTAGCCGCCGTCGGCTTCCCTCTCGCGTTCATCGTTTTTCGCTCGTTGAATGGGGCCGAACAGGCACCAGCGCCTGCTGTCGAATCGCAGGCAGAGGAGGCGGAGCGACAATTCGACAGCGAGCCTGCCGAGCAAGCATCCGGGCCTCCCTCCAGTGCGCCTCAGTTCCCTGATGAGCACAGGGAGCTTGCTGTTGATGCGTCGAATGACGGCCTATGGCACCTGGACGTAAGGACCAACAAACTGTCGGTATCGAAGAGCTGGGCGACGATGCTAGGACACGAGCCGGGCGACGTGGGCGAAGACCTGGATGATTGGCTCGACCTGATACACCCGCACCACCTTGCAAGATTCCGGACTGACCTTGAGTCGCATATCGGCGGGCGTTCATCAAAGTTTGAAAACGTCTATAGGATTCGTAAGAAGGATGGAAACTATGTTTGGGTCCACTGCCGGGGCCAGGCTGTTTTTGGATCTGACGATACGCCGGTTACCGTAGCCGGCTCCCAAACAGATATTGATCGAATCAAGCAGTTTGAACATCGCCTGGTCCATGACGCGCTAAGGGACCGCCTGACTGGTTTGGCCAATCGGACGTTTTTCAATATCGAACTGCGCAAGGCGATCGAGCGCTGCTCGGGAAACCAAAATTACGAATTCGCGCTGATCTTTTTAGATCTCGATCAATTCAAGCTGATTAACGACCGTTTGGGCCATCTGGCGGGCGATCTTGTGCTCGCCGGCGTAGCGGGCCGAATCCGCTCCTGCCAGCGGGCCCGCGACACGGTGGCGCGCCTGGGCGGAGACGAGTTTGTCGTTTTGCTCGATGGAGTCGCCGGCCCCGACGAGGCGCTCTCGGTGGCCAATCGGATTCAGCGTGAGCTGTCATCGCCCTTCTTGATCGGCGAGCGCGAAGTACTAGTCACGGCTAGTATCGGGATCGTTACTAGCAGAGCCAGGTTCAGCGATAGCAAGGAGCTAGTCAGACACGCGGACACAGCGATGTACCGGGCCAAAGCGACTCGCTCGGGAGAGGTGTGCCTCTTTACCGACGAAATGTACGACGACGCGATTGAGAACAATCAACTTCGCAACGACCTGCGCCGCGCGCTCAGTCGCGATGAGCTGGTGATGCACTATCAAGCGCTGGTCACGCTGCAAACTGGATCCATTGGCAATGCCGAGGCTCTCGTCCGCTGGCGCCGATCGGACGGCGAGTTGCTGCGGCCGGCGCGATTCCTCTCCGAAGCAGAGGAAATGGGTCTGATCAATGAGCTGGGCGAGTGGGTACTGCTTGCGGTCTGCGAACAGATCCGCCGTTGGCAGGACGCCGACTTCCCGGCGCTTCGGGTTGGGGTCAACATCTCCGCCAGACAACTGCAGTCGGCGAGCTTCAACGAATCGGTTGATCGCATTCTCAAACAAACCGGGGTCGATCCCCATCTGCTCGAATTCGAAATTACAGAGGGGGCACTGACGGGCACGGTTGACGTTACTCGCCGGAACTTGGCGTGGCTGAGTAAGCGCGGCATTCGGCTTTCGATTGATGATTTCGGGACCGGCTATTCGTCACTCCACAACCTTCGGCGATTCTCATTCGACACGCTAAAGATCGATTCTTCGTTTATTTCAGAGATTGGCGTTGACGCTCGCGCCGGGTCATTGACGAAGGCGATTATCGGCCTCGCACACAGTCTAGACCTCAACGTTATTGCCGAAGGGGTTGAGAGCAGAGAGCAGTTGGACTTTTTGAACCAGAACAGTTGCGACATTGCACAAGGCTACTTATTTAGCCGCCCACTCGATAGTGAGAGGTTTACCCAATTGATGAAGCTCGGCGTCGGCGGGTTCTCGAGCGATCTCTTACTGCCGGGCCAAGCCGGCCGCGAGACGAAATCTGTCATCGAGTCGGCCCATACCATTGGGGCCTAGCCCGTATTTCTAGCTTCAGCGATCGAGGACTGTCGGCGACAAAAAGCGCTTTCCAAATCCGGCGAGAGTTGCGTTTGAGCCGCGCGCGCCAGCAAGCGGTTTCCTCGAATGGATCAATGCCTTCGAGGAAACCGCTTGCCGACGGATCAGGGGCGCTTAGTTCGGCGGTACGCGCCATACGATAATGCTTTGATGGCGTTGAGTATGCAGGTGGCTGAAGCCGCGGCTGAGAAATCAGCAGTGCTTGAAGCTGCGCTTTCACAGGTTATCCGTGGCAAATCCGACGCGGTGCGCTCAGCCGTAGTGTGCCTTCTTGCTCGCGGCCACTTGCTAATAGAAGACGTCCCTGGGGTTGGCAAGACCACGCTTGCGCAGGCCTTGGCGCAGTCGATCGACTGTAGTTTTCATCGCATTCAATTCACAAGCGACATGCTTCCAGGCGACGTTCTGGGCGTGACGGTCTACTCGAGAACTCGTGAGGAGTTCGAATTCAAGCGTGGGCCGGTATTCACTAACATTCTGCTAGCGGATGAGATCAACCGCACGACTCCAAAGACGCAGTCGGCCCTGTTAGAAGCCATGAACGAAGAACAGGTGACGATAGAACGGCACTCCTACCCCTTACCCGCACCGTTTATGGTGGTTGCGACGCAAAACCCGATTGAGTACCACGGAACTTATCCGTTGCCCGAGGCGCAGCTCGACCGATTTCTAATGCGGATCGAAATGGGCTACCCGAGTGAGATGAGCGAGAGGGAGATACTCCGCGGTGGAGGACGCCGGTTGGCACTTGAGGCGCTCTCGCCTGTTTTGAGCGCGGACGACGTTACGCAGCTTCAGGCGATGGTGAGCGAAGTTCGCGTGGACGCCGCCGTTGAGGACTACCTAATCGAGATCGTCAGTGCCACCCGCAAACACGAGCGGCTGGCGCTTGGAGTGAGTCCTCGTGGATCATTGGCGCTCTATCGCGCGGCTCAGGCGCTGGCGCTGGTGGAAGGCTTCGACTATTGCACGCCGCATCACGTCAAGCAGTTGGCGGTCGCGGTCTTTGGTCACCGCGTGACTCTCAGAAACTCCCCTAGCAACGACGGGGGGCAGCGTGCTAGCCGCGTAATTGAAGAGATTCTGCAAACGGTTGCGGTACCGCTATAGCCGCGTTCAGCGCAATCGGTCAGGCCGTAGACGCGCTCGACAAGTTCAGGCCCGAGGGCTCGCCGCGTGGCGATGATGTGCGGGCTAGAGAATATTTGATTTAGGTATATACATATCCGTAAGAGCGGAAGTAGTTCTCACATTCGCTTGGAGAGATGGTTTCGAGGAGTTTTCCAATCTCTTCCCAGAGCGCTTCAACAGTTCGGTGAGCAGCTTTTCTGAGCAGTGTCTTGAGCTTAGAGAACATCTTTTCGATGGGGTTTAAGTCCGGTGAGTAGGGCGGCAAGTAGCGCATCGTTGCGCCGTTGGCCACGATCGCTTCTCGCACTCCCGCAACCTTGTGGCTGGACAGGTTGTCGGCGATGACGATGTCGCCAGGCGTAAGCGTCGGGCATAAGAATGTGCGTACGTAGGCAAGGAATGCTTCGCCGTCCATGGGTCCGTCAAGCACCATCGGCGCGCTGATTTCCCCCACCCGCAAGCCGGCGATGAAGGTCGTGGTTTGCCAATGTCCATGCGGGACCGAGGCAATGCAGCGCACTCCTTTGGGTGCGCGTCCGTGGGTCCGCGCCATGTTCGTCGAGGCTCCGGTTTCGTCGAGAAACACACAAGCCTGGCAACGTCGAGTGTTGGTTGCTGTTCGACCCACTCACGCCGCGCTGCCTGCACGTAATCGCGCTCTTGCTCGCTGGCGCGCAGGGTTTTTTTTAAAGGTCAGGTTCCACTTGTTGAGCTGATGCCAGAGGGCCGAAGGCTTGATTTCAATTCCGTGATCGGCCAGACGCTCACACATCTGAGCCAGAGTCATGTCCCCCTTTTCTTTGATCCATTCAAGCAGCAGCGGCTCCTTGTCCGCGAGACGAGAGCGCCGATAACCGCCCATCGGCAGGCTGTCACGCCGACCTGTTTTCTCAAAACGGTCGCGCACCTGATAGACCCATACGCGGCTCACCTCATAGCGTTTAGCAATATCAGTTGGTCGCTCCCCGCGATCCAACGCACCCAGCACTCGATCCCGTAAGTCTCTTGAGTATGCGTGCATCGCTGCCCCCCTTAGCGGCACGAACACTGTAGCATGAATGTAAATATTTAAATCAAAATAGCTCTAAAGGGCTAAGGAGTTGGCTCGTGAGATATTCGCCTCCGGTAAGACGAAGTCGGACGTTGCCTTTCGCTCGTCCACGTCACCATCGAAAAGGAGCTTTTTGTTCATGCACAAGTCTGCCAAGATTTCTCTCGTCGCGGCTGTCGGAGTCGTTCTGTTCGGCGCAGGTCTGCTGATTGGCGCAGACGTCAAGATCGAAAAGCCGAGCTCGGTCATCCATGTCGTCACGCTCGACTGGAACGACGATGCAACACCCGAGCAGATCCAGGCGGCACTGGACGGAGTCGCGAGCATGAATTATCCGGGCAACAAGCGTGTTTGGCTGCGATCGATCAAGTCGCAAACCAAGCAAGCCGCGTTTGCGATGGAATTCGAGAGCGAGAAGGCGCTTGAGGACTATGCCGGAAGTCCAGCGCAGTCAGATTGGTACAAATTGTACGAGCCTGTCCGGAGGCAGTCGGTCACGAGCGACATTACCAACTAGACGGGGGGATGGGGCGCGGAGCCCGAGCTCGGGCGGCTCAGTCTTTTGATTTGAACCGTTGTCAAGGCCGGATGAAAAATCCCGTTTTCGCCGGTTGAAAATTCCCCACCCTGGTTGCGGTGGTGGTTTTGTGGACCACCACCGTGTTGCTAAGCATGGAGCTAGCCGGGGAAGCGGAGGCGGGCAATGCTGGAGAGCAACCCGCCAAGGAATACCCGGCCGCAAACTCAGCGAGACGATGAGTGCCGGGAGCGGCGGCCGAGATCGCTCCCGGCTTCTTTTCCGCTGCCCAACGCCCATCGGATCGATAGATTTGCCCATGCCTGAAAAAACTCATCTTCCACTTCCCCCGCTCTTGCGACCAGGGCTCGCCGCGTCAGCCGCATCGACCGTCGGCCGTTCGCCGGACTGATCTTCCGGCCGCGAGAGCAAACCGGCTCTTCGGCGCTCCTTCAAGCGAAAGCTCTCGCCGCGAATGTTCACCGTCGTCGAGTGATGCAACAGTCGATCCAGGATCGCCGTGGCGATGATCGGGTCGGAAAAGATCGAGCCCCAATCGGCGTAGCTCTTGTTCGAGGTCAGGATGATGCTGCCGCGTTCGTAACGCGCGCTGACGAGTTGGAAGAAGATCGTCGCCCCCAGCTCGTCGAGCGGAAGGTAACCCATCTCGTCGACGATCAGCACCTTCGGCGCGAGGTAGATGCGCATCCTTCGTTGTAGCCGTCCTTCGCGGATGGCCTTCGACAGATCGGCGATCAAGTCGTGCGCGGTGATGAAGTAGGCTCCGAAACCGGCTTGGATCGCAGCCTCGGCCAAGGCAACCGAGAGATGCGTCTTGCCAACGCCGGGTGGCCCGAGGAAGATCACGTTGGAGGCTTCGTGCACGAAGCGCAACGTGCGCAGCTCTTGGATTTGGCGCTCGTCGATCGATGGTTGAAAGTCGAAGTCGAACTGTTCGAAAGTCTTGACATAGGGCAGATGCGCGAGCTGTAGACGCGTCTTGAGATAGCGTTGTCGGCGAGCGTCGGCCTCGGCGCTGACGACGTCGAGCAGGAAGTCGGCGTAGGCCGGTTCAGCCTTGGCTGCTTGTTCAAGCAGCGCTTCCAAGCGATCGTCGATGGTCTTCAGCCCCAGTGCTTCGAGCCGTTCGTGAAGCTGTTCGATGGCGGTCACAGCGCACCTCCGGCGGCGGCGCTTTCGTAAGCCGCTAGCGGCCGCACTTCGACTTGGGGTGCGCCGGCTTGGATGTGAATGCACGTTTTTCCTCCTGGACGCTTGGCGACGTGCAGCGGAATGTCGGCATGATGCTCTTTGCGAACAACGATTTGGTGGCGGTCGTCGATCAACTCGTGAACGGCGATCCGCTCGGCTCCGCGCCATACCTCGAGCCGGCCGGCCAGTTCGCGCAACGAGACTTCGGCGCCGGCGTCTTGCCAGGGAACCGAGTAGCGGTTGGAGCGCCAGGCCACGAAGGCGTCCCGGCTCACACGCCTCGACTCGGCGTCCGCGAGGGGATACGGCGGACGCTTGTCGAGAGACTGCAAGGCGGTCTTTTCAGACTCCCAACTCTCTAACACTTGGCTGTGAGTGGTGCCGTGAACGCGCCGGTTCGAGACCTCCCAGACCCAAGCGTGCAGCTGGTTGTTGAGATCATCCAGGCTCGTCGCCGTGCGTCCGCACAGGAAGTTGCGGCGCACGTACTTGACGCCCGATTCGACCTTGCCCTTGGTCTGCGCGCGGTAAGGTTTGCAGGCCCGCGGGGTGAAGCCCCAATAGTCGGCGAAGTCCTTGAAGGTTTGATTCCACTTGAGCTCGCCGCGCTCGTCGACCCCCTCCAAGACCGTCTTCATGCGGTCGTAGAGGATCTCTTGCGGCACGCCGCCGAGTTGCCGGAAGGCTTCCTCGTGCATGCGCAGCAGCGTCGGCAGCTTCTGGTCGGTCGCCGCGGCGGCCATGATGGCCCGGCTGTGACCGAGCGTGAAGACGAAACCCCAAAGCTTGCGAGTCTTGCCGTCGGCGGTGATCTCGCCGAGATGGCCCCAATCGACCTGAGCCTGTTTGCCTGCGGGTGTTTCAAAGCGCCGCACGGCCACCGTGGTTGCGGCTTCTCGCAACGGCTGTAGGTGATCCTTGAGGATCGTATAGCCGCCCGAGTAGCCGTGTTCTCGCAGCTCACGCAACAGCACGACGGCATTCCAGACGCCGGCCTTGAGGCGGTCTTCGATAAACGGCTTGAAGCGATCCAGCTTGGACGGACGCGGCTTGCGCGGGCCGTATCTGGGCGTCGGATCGTCCTGCCTTAAGTACTTGCGAACCGTCTTGCGGTCAAATCCCGTGAGCTCGCTGATCTTGGCGAGGCTCACCCCTTGTCGAACTAATTCTTCGATTTCTTGCACATCTGAACTCCGTAACAGCGCCTTGTACCTCCTGCTTCCAGGGTCGGCTCCGACGCAAGCTACGGGTGGGGAATTTTATTCCGGCGATACGGGGATTCTTACACCGGCGCTGACACCGTTAGTAAATTGCGGGCTGTGTCACCAACGCTGTCCCGAAGCTTGTCAGACTTCGACCGACAGTATTTCGCGCAGCTAGGCCGCCGCGTCCACGGTTACAGTAATACGGAGACCGAGCGCCGCGAGGGCGTGCTGTAGTCTCTCAGGCGGAGTTTCGCTGCGAGGATGCAGAAGGTTGCGCGCCTCGTCAACGCTACTATCCATGCGGCGCGCCAGTTCTTCGATGCTGACGTCTTGGGCCTTCAACTCCCGAGATAGCGCAACCTTTGGGGCTAGATAGAGCGGCACGGGAACTTCGCGCATCCCCTCCTCGACTGGCGACTGCTCGGGGATAGACTCGCCGTGCTCCAACCGAGCAGACAGCGCCTCGCCAAGACAATCCTCGGCTTCGGCTAGGGCATCACATTCGGACTCGGCCCCGGTTAGCGCTTCCGGCAGCTGAGGGAAGCGAACCAAGTAGCCCTCGCCGTCAGGCTCGAGAGTCGCTGCGAAACTGAGAACCTGCGTCATGTTTCCATCAAGTCGCTTTTTGAGATCCCGAGCTGGGTACACATGGCGTTGAGAAGACCTTCGCTAATGTCTTTCTTCCGATCCTTGATGGTGGTTCGCGCGTCCCCGAGGTAGAGCGTCGCGTGACTACCTTATCCGTGTGACTCCACCAAATTCATTTCGAGACCCTTTGCCCTAGCCAGCTTTCTCAATCGGCGAACGAACGCGGGCCCTTTCGCCCGCTCATTCTGCCACAGACGGAAAGCACCATGTCGGACGAAGCGGAGTCGGGCACCGGCTTTCGCATGGGCGCGGACAGGGACTCAGCCCGTAACAGATGAAACGCGGTGAGATCCGCGACGTGGCCGAATTAGAGTCCCTTTGGTTAAGCCAACAGCGCAATGCGCGGACAGTTGGCTAGGGAGAGGTATAGTGGTCGCGACCTTAGGGGGTGTGAAAAAACCTCCACCGGCATTGCGAGCGTCCGAGGGTGCGACATGTCGCACCCCTACAGCGCTGATAACACGCAAGTTATTCGTAGGCGCGTAGCTTGCTACGCGCGATTCTCGAGTTAGGAGAGGTTTATTCACAGCCCCTTAGGTCGCGGCACCGTTGCTTCAGTTCGAGATGCCCATATTTTGAGCGACGCATCGCCTCCCCCCAAAAAAATCGGCGCGGTTCCCTTTTTGGGAACCGCGCCATGTTGCTTGTTCGGATGCTTTCGTTTGCGGGATCTGTTTATGGATCGAAAATGACCCGGACGGTGTCGAAGCCCATAGAGCCCTTGTCGTCCGTCACCATCAATTCAAATTCGTAAGAACCGGGCCCGCCCTGGAATTCAACCGTCGGCTTGGCCGCGGTCGGCTGGAATACCTCGGCGAACTTTTCTCCGATGGAGCGCCACTCATACGTGATCGGATCGCGATCTGGGTCGTACGAGCGGCTGCCATCGAGCTCGGTCTGTGCGGTCTCGGTGCCTGGCGGAAAGATCAGGAAGCGCGGCCCAATCGCGATTGCGATGGGCGAACGGTTCGCGTTCTCCACGTTGAGCGTAATAACCGCGGATGTTTCGGTGTTTTCGCCATAGGCGATCAGGGTATAGATCGTGGTGCCGACCGGGTTGACCGTGGCCGACCCGTTCGGATCGACGTCGCCCACGCCGGTGATCACTACTCGCGTCGCGCCCGTTGTCGACCAGGTTAGAACCGCGGGCTCGCCCGGGTTCGCAACCGTTGTCTTGTTGGCGCTAAAGCTGTTGATCTGCACCTGCTTGAAGACTACGACGACCGCCGTTGCCGACACGCTGCCGCTCTCGTTAGTAGCGGTCAGCTTGAATGTAGTGGTGTCGGTTAGGCTATCCACTGTGCTCGTGCCGATCGGGTCGACTTGGCCAACGATCGGGTCGATCTTGACTGTCACGTCCTTTCCTTCAACTTCCCAACTGAGCAAGCTCTGCTCACCAGGAAGTATCTGGGTTGGCGACGCCACGAAGTTGAGGATCCTTGGCGCATCGATCGGTAGGACGCGAATCGATACGGTCTCGGAAACCTCGCCGTATTTGTTCTTCGCGGTCAGGGTGTATGAGGTGTCCGACTCGGGCGACACGCCCGTCGACCCAACCTCGCCAACCGGGCCGACGTTGGTAATGGTGACCTCGGTCGCGTTTTCGACCACCCATTGGAGTTCCGCCGTTTCACCCTTGGTGATCTCCGGCCGATTGGTCAGGAACTTCTTGATGATCGGCTTCGGTTGATCGACCGTTACGACGACTTTCTCGCTGACGGTGCGCTTTGAGTTCATCGCCGTGAGCAGGAACTCGGTGGTCTCCTTGAGATTCACGGATGACGTTCCGCTATTGTCGACGTCGCCCGGCATTGGCGTGATCGTCACCTTGTCGGCACCCTCGACATCCCAAACGAGGTTCGTTATACCCTCGCCCGGTAAGAACGTCGGGCTAGCGATGAACTTGCGGATGCTGATCTGCTGATCCTTCGCCGAAACCGTGACACGATCGGTACCCACACCGTTGAGATCATCGCGAACCGTCAAGCGGAAGTGGTAGGTCTGGCCTTCCACCGCCGTGAAGGTTGGCGTGGCCGTATCGGCGCCGGCGAGACTAACCGACTCGCCGGCAATCTGAGTCCACTCGAAAGTGATCTCGTCGCCATCAGGATCATACGAACCCGAACCGTCGAGCTGCACCGGACCTTCTTCGATGCCGAGCTGATCCGGACCAGCATCGGCCACTGGCAGGTCGTTGCCCTGCCGGATATCGCGCGTCAAGACTTCGTAACGAATACGCGGCACATCGACGGGAACGGGGGTGTCGCCGCTGTCCTTATATTTATGAGGCGACAACCAGCTGCCGAACTGCAGTCCGACAACGAAGCGGCCTTCGTTTGTGCTCGAAACGTAGGTCTGGTTGACACCGGCTTCGACAGTAAAGGCTACCTTGCTGTTGATTGGGTGGATATAGCGGATTGTGCCGCCCAGCTTGTTCTCGCCGCCATGACGGAAGATCGCGCCGAGGTTACCCTCGATCCACGGGTCGCCCCAAGTGCCAACCGCGGTGCTCACGCCAACTTGATCGTTCACGCGCAAGAACGTCTCACGGATCATGTTCTTGCTGATCTGCTCGCTATTGACCACCGCACCGTCCATGAATGCCTTGGTTCCGAAGAAACCGAGACGACCCTTGTTAAAGATGTAGTCAAGAGTGAATGCGCCTTGGCCGAGTGTGCCGGAGTTTTGCCACACGTCCCACTTGACGACCTTGAAGCTGGCAAAGCCGCCGGCTTGGACATTGCCCCAACGGCCGACTAAACCGGCGTCATACTGGCCCTCGTCGCGTCCCTTGAAGTGCATGAACTCGCCTTGGGTCTGGAATGCCATGTTCTTGGCGAAAGGAACGAATACGCGGCCGCGGCCAGAAACGGCCAAATTGCCGTCTCCCGGGACGTCGCCGAACGACGGTCCGGCATTGATGTCAAACGTGGCGTACTTCGGACCAGGCTTGGTGGCCTCGATCACTTCGTCCTTTGCCTCGCTGACCATCCGCTCGACCTGCGGGGTCTTCGGATAGTCGTCGAGCTTGTCGCCGATGTCCTGGGCCATTTTGCCTTGGTTACCTTCAAGCTCGGCGACTCGCTCTTGCAACTCGTCGTTGTCACCCTTGAGCCCCTTGATGAGGTCGAGGATCTCGTCGAGCTTGTCGAGCTTCTGGAGAATCTTGTTGCAGCACTCTTCGCTCATCGCGAGCTGCTGCTGCATTTTGTCAATTGCGTCGCCGACGGTCCCATCGCTGACAGGATTGCCGTCGCCGTCGTAGAGCTTTACGGTGACGCGGCGATTCATGAAGCGCCCCTCGTCGGAAGTGTTCGGAACCTTGGGAGTCCCTTCGCCGTGAGGCGCAAGTGTTACTTGAGTCGCGCCTGCGCCGTACTTGACAAGGAACTCGCGAACTGTCTCGGCGCGGCGCTGCGAAAGCGCCTGGTTGTAGCTATCAGAGCCGATGAAATCGGTATGCCCCTCAAGCGTCACCCGGTAGTCGGAGCTCTGCTTGAGCAGATCCGAGAGCCGCAGCAAACTAGGGTAGCCGTCGGTCAATATCGACGAATCGAATTCGAAGTTAATCTCTTCCCAATCATCCCTGTTTGCCTGGGTCTCGAGACCTTGCGCCATCAAGGCGCTTGTACCCAATATGAGAGCTCCAACGGACGCCAGCAACTTATTCAACATTGAGATTGCATCTCCTTGATCAAAGAGAAAATCGAGCTAGGTAAAAGCACGTAGCGTGCCATCAGTTCAGAGCCGTAGCTTTCGGTTGCGGGAGACGAAAGTGCGGACGAGCATTGCGCTTGCTGATGAACTGTGCTCACTCAGAACATTTTGACAGGGAAGTGTTTCGGTTTGCAAGACTTTTCTTCTCGCTAGAGGCCTTTGTTTTCAATCAGTAAGCCCTTTCTAGAGGGTTTTGCACGGCGCTCTATTTCTAGACATTTGTAGTAGTAAAGTGAGCCGTTTTGACGCGGCGGGGCCCTTTGGCTGAACAGTTGAAATCTGTATCAGTCCGCGTATGAACAACTTACCGGGAAGAGAAAATTTTACGCTTTAGGTAAGAGCGGCTAAGCGTTATTCCGCTGGTCACTTCCCCACTTAGTAGGCTCTGTGAGCTATCGCACCAGCATTGGCATTTTTGTAAAAAATTCCCGCGCGCCGCGATACAGCGTGTACTATTGCGTTGCCTGGGAGAAGTTCTGGTAAGCGAGGAAAAATGCCGCAGCCGAGATCAATCCGACTACAATCGCGGCGCCCTTCCATATTGATTCTTTGTCGTCGCTGAGACTGGGTGTTCCGCCCAAATAAGCTAGGGCGAATCCGCCGATAAGACCACCCGCGTGGGCGGCGTTGTCGATGTGGTCAACGAGAAAACCGTAGATCGCTAGGAAAATGATCCAGCGAGTGGTGTTCGACTCGATCATTGAGTTCTTGCTCATGCGCCCATAGCCGTAAAGCGCGCCCAACAATCCGCAGATTGACGCCGACGCGCCAATCGAAAGTGCCGGTGTGTAGAAGAGGCTGGCGAGATATCCGCTGACTCCCGCGACGACATAAATCACGATGTAGCGCGGGGTCCCGAAAATCTGCTCGCATAGTGGACCAAGTTGAAACAGCGCCATCGAGTTGAACGCCAAATGCAACAGTCCACCGTGCAGAAAATTCGCGGTGACTAGGCGCCACCAATCTCCGCCGTACAAGATGCTGCCATACTCCTTGGCGCCGAGCATCTTGAGCACGTTGTAATCGACACCACCCAAGAAACTCGCCTGACCGTTGAACCGCGTGGTGAGTATCCACGTCGCTGCGAATAGCCCGGCATTGATCAACATGATGATCGAGGTCGTAAAAACCGCTTGGCTGAGCATCCCCTGCCCGGCGGCCCCGCGCGCAATGCGCTTTGCGGCCGGCGACGGCAGCTCGTTGCCGCAGTACTGACAAGTCTTTTCAGACGGGTCGATAAATGCCCGGCAATGGGGGCACATGCGAGGTTTCGACATTGCGAGGAACTCTCATCTTGCGGTCCCAAGGGGTCGGTTTGCAAGAAACGCGGCTGCAGCTTAAGCATAACCGCGGGTACGTTGAGACAACTCAAGCCCTCGGTCCGCCAGGTAAATGCCTACCTACGAGCCCCGGACAGGGGCGGCTCGGCGTCGAGTGACTCGCCCTTCCATGTGGTTAAAAATATAAATATCTATTTCATTCAAATATTTTGTTTTCAATGAGTTACATATTATACATGATGTTACACATTGCACACATGTGGAACGTCTGTCCGCCGCCCCAACCCAGCGAACCAGTCCCCTAGCTCGCAACGACAACAAAAATTCGGAGGCGCGCGCGTAAGCAAGTGCGGTAGCGAAGGCACGGCTTAGCCCAACTGCCCTTGGTCCTGCTACTGAGCTATCAGTAGGACCTACCACCGTGGCCCGCGGGAACCTCACTCCGCAGTCCCGAACCAAACATAGAGCGTGGAGCGTAAGCGGAACCCTCGCTACTTATGAGGAGCACAAAAGTCATCACCCCGTGTTCAGCCCCAGGGCGTGTAGAATCGGACGTACGCGGCACTCATGATCGGCGAAACTATATCGCACTATCGAGTTCTCGACATCTTAGGCCAAGGCGGAATGGCCGTGGTTTATCGTGGCGAAGATACGCGTCTCGGGCGGCCGGTCGCACTCAAGTTTCTCGCCGCGCACTTGGTTGCCGACCCCGGCGTTCAGAAACGCTTCCAGCGTGAAGCCCACGCCGCGGCGAGTCTTTCGCACCCCAACATCTGCACGATAATTCGACATCGACCAGGCCGACGGCCAAACCTTCTTGGCAATGGAGTTGATCAACGGCGAGTCGCTCGAAGCGCTCGTCGCAAAAGGACCATTGCCGCTTGGTGACGTTGTCGCTATCGCTCGACAGATTGCGGAGGGGTTGCGGGCCGCCCACACGGCGGGCGTCGTCCACCGCGATATCAAACCTGCGAATATCCTAGTTACTCCAGACCGGCGGGTCAAGATTCTCGACTTTGGCCTGGCGCTACTGGCCGAGGGATCGAGGCTAACGAAAATTGACTCCATGCTCGGGACCGTCTCGTACATGTCTCCCGAGCAAGCCCAGGGAACGGACGTCGATCACCGCACCGATCTGTGGTCGCTTGGCTGCGTGCTGTACGAACTCGTATCTGGCCAGCGTCCGTTCAAGGGCAAGTTAGACCAGGCGGTGATTTTCGAGCTCGTTAACGATGAGCAGGAACCGCTTACCGCGGTTCGGACGGGCGTACCAGTTGAGCTGGAGTTCTTGGTCGACAAGTGCCTAGCGAAAGATCCGTCCCATCGCTATCAGTCAGCTACCGAGTTGATTGTTGATCTCGAGAACTTAGGCGACCACCTCAGCTCAGATCACAACACGACGATTGTTCAATCGGGAGCCCACCGCAAACGCTCGTGGCTCAAACGGTCTGGAGCTACCTCACGAGGAGTCCTCGCGCTTAGGCGCTACCTTCGCTTAGCCTCGGCGCTACTCGTGGCGACGGCGCTTTCACTTGCCGCTCTTGCATTCGTTCATTTCAGAGAGGCGCCGATCGAGCTGGCAGTTCGAAAGTGGTTACTGACTCCTGAAGCACTCTCGACCGGGGTCGGGCCCGTATCGGTTTCACCCGACGGTACGCATATAGCTTACGTGGCCGGCCCAGGCGTGGAGCGGCTCTGGGTGCGAGACGTCGACAACGTGGATTCCCGCGAGTTGCCGGGGACGGACGGTGCTCGACATCCGTTCTGGTCACCCGACAGCCGCTTTATCGCCTTCGTTGCGGGTGGAGAGATTCGGCGCGTAGAGGCCCTAGGCGGTAAACCGATCACGCTTTGCCCGTCGCCCGGCGGATTTTTTGGGGGCTCATGGAGTCCCGACGGCGAGACTGTCGCGTTCAGCACCGGCTCGCCATCGCGTATTTTCGAAGTTCCCGCACAAGGCGGTGAGCCGAAACTGTTGTTCGAGCCCGAAAAGACTGCCAAGGGCTCGCGAAACTTTAATCCTCACTTTTTGAATTCCGGCACTCGAGACCGCAACCTGCTACTCGAGGTCGGTAGCCCCACTCAAGGCGACATTGTCATCAAGAGTTTGACGACCGGCGCCTCCGAAGTGCTGGCCGAGGGCTCTAGCCCGGTCTATTCGCCCACCGGACACATCGTGTTTGCGCGCCAAGATGGCCTGTGGGCATTGCCATTCTCTGACGAGGCGTTGAAACCCAGCGGCGAAGCTTTTCCGATCACCGAAACAGGCGGGTTCCACAGTGTTGCCAGCGACGGGACTCTGGTCTCGGTTGAATTGCGAGGCGGTAAACTTTCGCAACTGGTCTGGCGAGGACGGCGCGGCCAGGCGCTCGGCAAGATCGGCCGGCCGCAACAAGACATTCGGAATCCATCGCTCTCTCCCGATGGCACTCGCGTTGCGGTCCGGTCTAGCGCCGGTGGAAACCAAGACATTTGGATTCACGAAGTGCAACGGGAAATCGCCCGTCGGCTGACCTTCCATCCATCGTCCGACACACGGGCACAGTGGTCACCATCGGGCCGCGAAATCACTTTTCAGTCGCTACGTGGGGGGACCTACGACGTTTTTCTGCGAGCTGCTGACGGCACCGGCGACCCCACCGCCTTGGTCGATACCGATGCGATCGAACGGCCCTATGGCTGGTCGAATGACGGCAAGTACCTCATCTACGTGTTGCAAGCTGGAGGCCGCACCGACGTCTGGTACCTGGAGCGCAACCCTGCCGGGGATGGCTTTGAACCGTATCCGTTTCTAACAACGCCGTCCAGCGAGAATGCCCCGAGTCTTTCTCCCGACGGCCGCTTTCTGGCCTACTGCACTGACCAGTCTGGCAGCGACCAGGTGTATGTGCGGCAGTTTCCCTCAGGTGGCGGCCAGTGGCAAGTGTCGTCGAGCGGTGGCTGTCAGCCGCGTTGGAGCGCCGATGGCAGAGAGTTGTTCTACGTTAGGGGCGACACGCTCCACGCGGTCGAGCTGGTCACCGATCCGGTTTTCACGCCAACCTCGGCGAAGCAACTTTTCTCTGATCCTCGTTTAGCGGTTGGCAGCTCAGATCAAGTCTCCTACGATGTGTCAGCGGACGGGCGCTTCGTGCTCGCGGACTCGGCCGAGACCGCCGAAGAGCAGCCGCCATCGATTCGAGTAGTCGAAAACTGGTATCAAGAGTTCCGCGACCAACAGCGCTGATGCGAAATTGATTTTTCGAGCTGCCCGCCAATCTACTTGTTGGACGAAACTGTTCGCGGTACCGTGCCGCCTCGCGGTGCGGTCCTCTCTGCGACGTGTGCACCGCACCGCACGGCGGCGCGGCTCGGTACTGCGAAGCGCAACCTCACCGCTCTGGATTCTCAAGTTTCATCCTTGAATGATCCGCCCTAGCAATGTGCGCGGTGGCCGGGCTAGCCCGTACCGGGGTTTTGAAATATTTTTTGAACCTGAAAAATCAACAACTTAGCCATTGCTAGGCCCCGCCAGACCCCCTAAAAACTTGACACGGGGGTGTAGTGTTGAAACAGGTTCCTAAGGGCGTGCAAAGTACAAGTACGGATGCCTATGGAGTTTGCCTGGCTTAAGCGAAAGATGAGACCATCCATCCGGTGTTGTGAAAGCAACATCACAAGAACGAGGTTTCGGTCCTGGCTGTCCTCGGGGAAAAGAACAACCTAGTGTAGTGCGCCATAAATAATGTAACTTATAGTATCTTCGTGTCGCCTTTACTAGTAGAAGGCACACGGATGCGAAGAGCAGAGCCAGTCCCATTGACGCAGGAGCAGCGTAGGCAGTTGGAGCGCTACGCGAACGGTCGTCGGGTCGCTGTTCGTCTGGCGTTGCGAGCCAGGATCATCGTGCTCGCCGCCGACGGTCTTGAGAACAAACGGATTGCCGCGCAGCTGTCGGTCTCGCGTCAGTTGGTGGCGCGCTGGCGAAGCCGTTTTCTTGAATCCGGCGTCGCCGGCATCGAAAAGGACGCCCCGCGGCCCGGCCGTAAGCCCGCCATCTGCTCCCCAACAGTGCAACAGATCATCCACAAGACGACCCGCGAAACGCCAGCCAACGCCACCCATTGGAGCCGCCGCACGATGGCCGCCGCGGTCGGCGTCAGCGCCTCCACCGTGGGTCGCATTTGGCGCGCCCACGGCCTCAAGCCGCATCGCGTCAAGACCTTCAAACTCAGCAACGACCCGCGCTTCGCCGAAAAACTCGACGACATCATCGGACTTTATCTCAACCCGCCCGAGCATGCCCTCGTTCTTTGCCTCGACGAGAAGTCACAGATTCAAGCCCTCGACCGCACCCAGCCCGGCCTGCCCCTGAAAAAGGGACGCGGCCGGACCATGACCCACGACTACAAACGCAACGGCACAACCACCTTGTTCGCCGCGCTCAACACGCTCGACGGCTCGGTGATCGGAACCTGCATGCCCAAGCACCGCCACCAAGAATGGCTGCGCTTCTTGCGCTTGCTTGAAAACCAGACCCCCAAGGACAAGCAGATCCATTTGATCGTGGACAACTATGCCACTCACAAACACGCCACGGTGAAACGCTGGCTGCAGCGCAATAAACGCTTCCACGTCCATTTCACGCCCACCTCAGCGTCGTGGCTGAACATGGTGGAGAGGTTCTTCCGAGACCTCACCGATAAGCGCATCCGCCACGGTGTCTTTCGTAGCGTCGGCGAACTCACCACCGCCATCGAAGACTACATCGCTCGACACAATCAGCAGCCCAAGCCCTTCATCTGGACTGCTACCGCTTCCGACACCCTTGAGAAGGTCAAGCGCGGCAAAGCCGCTCTTCTTAAGGTTCAATCTGATTGACGCACTACACTAGGAAACGAATATGCTTGGCCCCCAAACGCATCTAACAGCCCGCTACATGGACCTGCTCTCGGCAACACAGAAGGTAACGGCCGCAAATATCGCAAACGCCGACACACCCGGATACCGCACGCTGACGTTCGATTTCCAGAGTGAATTTCAGCGTGCGCTCGAGGACCCGCAAAGCCACGATGGAGACGCTCCAGCAGTCTTCGAGGCGGGCCTCTCGGCGGTAAAGAACGATGGCAACGACGTGGTGCTCGAGCGCGAGCTGCGGCTGATGTCGGAATCAGCGATTCGATTCCGGCACGCGGCGCTGATGCTTCGCGGCGGCATACGCAGCGTCCGATCCGCAATCCAGGAGGGACGCGGCGCAATCGGGTAGTCCGACGCCGCTGAGCCGCTATGAGCCTCTTCAACGCGATCGACGTCAGCGCCAGCGGGCTCGCCGCACAGCGCGCGCGCGTCGAATTCCTGACCCAGAATATCGCCAATGCCGAAACCACTCGCACGCCCGAGGGGGGGCCCTACCGCCGCCGCTCAGTCATCTTCGAGTCGCGCTCATTTGCGACGAGTCGATTCCAGAACACGCTCAATCAGGTGAACGTCCTCAATAACCAATGGTTCGGTTCGCCGTTCCCGGGAACGAGCGAAATTCAGGGCGTCCGTGGAGGTGGCGTGGTGGTCGATCCGAGCGAACCCGAGCGCCGCTACATGCCCGAACACCCCGATGCCGACGAGTTAGGCTACGTGGATTTCCCGCCATTTAGCCCGGTCCGCGATATGGTCGATCTGACGGCGTCGGTGCGTTCGTACCAGGCCAACCTGTCAGCGATCGAATCCGCTAGGGACATGATCAACTCAACCATCGAGCTAGCGCGAGGATAACGAAATGGACGCCATCCAATCCAGCCGCCTAGCGGCGCTTTCGCCGCTGGAGCAAGTTAACAAGAGCCCCGACGCCGAGGCAGGCAATTTCAAAGAGCTGCTCGCCGACGGCATGAACCGAATTTTCGAGCTCGAAAAGGCAGCCGACACGGAGGTCCGCAAACTCATGTCGGGCGAACCGGTCGAGTTGCATCGAGTGGTAATGGCGGGCGAGGAAGCCGGCCTGGCGTTCGAACTCATGATCGCCATCCGCAACAAGGCGGTTGACGCCTACCAAGAAATCATGAGGATGCCGGTTTAGCGCCAAACGCCGATCGTGCGAATGATGGCCCGCCCAAACGATGGAGCGTTACCTCGAAATTCTAAGAAAGTTCCGCGATCAACTGGTCGAATCGTGGGCCAAGCTGAGCCGACGCAATCAGATCATCGTCGTGGGCTCGGCACTAGCCGCAATCACGCTGCTGAGCTTTTTTGTCTGGAGTATGCGCAGCGTGGCCTATCGCCCGCTATACGCTGACCTTCCTGAGAACGATGCCGGAGCGGCCGTTCGCCGCCTGAGCGAGTTACAAATTCCGTACAAACTAGCGAACGGCGGGACGACGATCCTCGTCCCTGAGCCCAACCTTGACGAGCTGCGGCTGCAACTGGCGTCCGAGGGGCTCCCCGAGCGCGGCCGGCTGGGGTTTGAGCTGTTCGATCAATCGAACTTCGGCGCGACCGAGTTTGCCGAGCAGGTCACTTTTCAGCGAGCGCTTGAGGGCGAACTTGGGCGCACCATCACTTCGCTCGAAGAGGTCAAGACCGCCCGAGTCCACCTGACCTTACCCAAGCGCTCTGTGTTCCTGGACAGCCGTCAACCGGCAAAGGCTTCCGTGGTACTCGAGTTGATGCCGAGCGCCGAGCTGACTCCCGAGAAGACCCGAGCGATTACCAAGCTCGTTGGAAGCGCGGTACAAGACTTGCCGCCGGAAGCAGTCGTGGTGATCGACACCAGTGGAAGGCTCTTCGTTCAAGACCGCAGCGAAGCCGAGAA
Organism: Bryobacterales bacterium; assembly: GCA_965247305.1. Taxonomy (GTDB): domain Bacteria; phylum Acidobacteriota; class Terriglobia; order Bryobacterales; family UBA6623; genus CATQHP01. Next base: position 4,088,859 of record OZ252030.1, read on the forward strand.
GTACACCGAAGAACAGATTCGCTACCAGCGTGAAATCGAAAGAGAGATCGTACGCAAAGTCATCGAAACGCTAGAGCCCAATGTCGGCGCCGGGGGACTTCGCGCCAACGCTGTCGTCGAGTGTGACTGGGATAGCGGCGAGCAGACCGAGGAAATCCTTGACCCCGATGCCGTCCTCATGACGACCCAAACGTCGTCGGAATCGACCGATTTGCGCCTGCCGAGCGGCGCCCCCGGCACCGAGTCAAACTTACCCCGAGACCCAGCCGACCCCGACTCAGACCCTCGCGACGTATCACGCTCCGTCCAAACGCACAATTACGAGACCAGCAAAACCGTCACTCACATGAAGCTCGAGCGGGGATCGGTCAAACGAATGTCGGTCGCCGTCCTAATTGACTACCGTCAATCGCTCGACGAGGTCGAAAGAAAGATTGTGCGGCAGCCGCGCGCTGCTGACGAACTCGATGCTTCGCGAGATCTCGCGGCCGCGGCGGCGGGCATCGTCCCTGAGCGCGGCGACCAGCTCACGGTGCGCAGCTTGCCATTCACAATTCTCGAGCCGCCGCTAACACTGCCCGCGCCGCCCCTTGACCCCTCTGATCAGCTTTTGTCTCTGGAGTGGTTCACAAAGTACAGGATTCATTTAGCTCTCGCTGTGATTCTCAGCCTGCTATGTGTGGCGTTGGTGTGGTGGCTGCGCAAACGTCAACGCGCAAAGGCGCAGCGGGCCGAGCGCGTAGCGGCGCTCAGGGCGGAGGACGAACGACAAGCCCTGCAGTCAGCGCGGGACGCGGAAAGCCGCAAACTTCTCGAAGACGAAGAGCGGCAACTCAAGGGCCTCGAAGCGCCGGTTGGTTCGACTAAGGCCCGGGTCCTCAAGAAACACCTTGAGGAAATGATTTCCGACAACCCGCAGCAGTTCGCAAAGCTACTCCAGGGATGGATTCGCGAGGAATAAATAAGGTAGTTACCGATGGGCATCAGCAATTCTGAAAACGAAAATGAAATCTTTAGTGGGCTGAAGAAAGCGGCGGTCATCATGGTCGCACTCGACCACGAAGCCAGCGGACAGCTGTTTCGATACCTCCCGGAAACTGACGTCCAGGTGCTTAGCCGCCACGTATCTAAGCTCGAAGCCGTCAACGCCGAGAGAGTTGAGCAGATCCTCGGCGAGTTCCACGAACTGGCGTTGACGCAACAGCACCTCACGACCGGCGGCGTTGAACATGCTAAACGCATGTTGCAGAGCGCGTTCGGCGCAGAGCGGGCGCAGTTTCTAGTCAACAAAGTTGTCAAGTCGATCGGATCGGACTTCCCAACCTTTGACGCCATCGAACGCGCTGATCCTAGCCGTGTCGCAAAGTTCTTGCAGGGCGAGCACCCGCAGACGATCGCGCTCGTCCTCGCCTATATAAGCCCAAACTCCGCTGCCGGGATGCTAATGGCTCTACCTCCAGAGACGCGTGCCGACGTCAGCATGCGCATGGCCCAGCTTGAGCAGGTCTCACCGGAAGTGATTCGCCGCATTGCCGAAATTCTTCAGCAAAAGGTCGAGTCTCTTGGGCAGTTCAGCCAAGAAACTCAAGGCGGCATTCCGGCGGTCGCCGAGATGCTCAATCGGCTCGAAGGCCAATCCGGCCAAGAGCTGCTTGAACAGATTGAAGGTGAGAACAAGGATCTAGCCATCGAAATCCGTAACCTGATGTTTGTCTTTGACGATCTACTACTGATCGACAAGATGGGCATGCGCGAGATCCTCACCCGAGCCGACAAGCGACAACTGACCATCGCGCTCAAGGGCGCCAACGAAAAACTCCGAGAGCACTTCTTCGACAACATGTCCGAACGCGGCGGCGCCATGGTCAAGGAAGACATGGAAGCCATGGGGCCAATCAAGATCGCCGAGGTCGAAGAAGCTCAGGCCGCCATTATCGAAGTCGTCCGGCAACTCGAAACCGAGGGCGTTCTCAGCCTGCAAGGTGCGGTAGGTGAACAATACGTTGTCTAGCGCTGAACAGGTCGGTCGTAGGGACGTAGTTTGCCGCGCCTGGAATCTCGGCGCTGGTACGTCACGGAAACAACCGCGGACTTTCCGTCCGTGGCTCGGTAGCGCGGGTCAGCATGCCGAGCAGCGGGCTAGTCTTGGGATAACCGGGCCGCCGTCGGAGCCGCGTCATGTCTAGGCTCATCAAAGCGCCGGACGCCTCGATGGCTCAGTCCTACGACTGGGCGCCGCTCGGAGCTCTCGACGAGCAAGGTGTTCACGAGTACCGACCGCGGCATCTCGACACGGACGGCAAACCGATGGTTGAGGAAGCGCCAGAACCCGAAGCCGAGACGCCGCCCGAGCCAGCGCCGCCGCCTATTGACCTTGACGAAGTCCGCAAGGAAGCCTTTCAGCACGGCTTCTCTGAAGGCGTCGAAAGCGGACGCCAAGAGGCGGCGCAAACTTCAAGCAAAGAGTTGCAAACTTCGCTGGAAGCGTTAGGCGGAGTAGCCGCGGAACTCGCTTCGTACAAAGACGCCCTACGCCGTGACGTCGAGCGCGAGCTCGTGGAGCTCGCATTCTCGATCGCGAAGCGAATCATCCGACGCGAACTCACCGTCGACCCCTCGACGACAGTGGGTATTATCCGCTCGTGCTTTGAAGAGTTTGCAGCGGCGGAAATCCGTCGCCTCGAGGTTCATCCCGCCGACGCCGGCCTCATTTCAACTTATCTCGATGACCAACCGGGGCCGGTTATCGACATCGTTCCCAACGATTCAATTCAGCGCGGCGGCGCGATCTTCGATACAGCGCAAGGGCAACTCGACGCGCGGCTTGAAGCGCAAATCAGCGAAATCGAAAATGGGCTTGCTGACCGTTGGACACCGGCGGGGGGCACGGGATGAGCGAGCATCTGCGCCAAACTCTGCGCGCCTACAGTGCTCAAGTCGATCGGCTCCAGCCGATCAAGGCGCTCGGAATCGTGACCAACTTCGCGGGCCTGCTCGTCGAGTCAGAGGGACCGGTGATGGCCGTCGGCGAGCTCTGCGAGATTGAGACCGACAATGGTCCGGTGCGCGCCCAAGCGATCGGTTTTCGAAATGGAAAGGTCCTTTCGATGCCGCTAGAGGAGCTCACCGGCGTCTCGATCGGAGCGCGCACCGCCGCGCGACCGTCCGAGTCGGATGTACGCGTCGGCCCCGACCTTCTGGGCCGCCTAATCGACGCATTTGGCAACCCGATCGACGACAAGGGCCCGATCCACGCAAGCGGCTACGCCTCACTACACGCCGCCGCTACGGGGCCTCTTGAGCGACACGCCATCACCGAGCCAATCTCTACCGGCGTCCGCGCCATCGACGGTTTCTTGACCTGCGGGCGGGGCCAACGCATCGGGCTGTTCGGAGGGTCTGGTGTGGGCAAAAGCACTCTGCTAGGCGCGATTGCCCGAGCCTCAACCGCCGACGTCAATGTGATCGGCCTAATCGGCGAGCGCAATCGAGAGGTCGGGGCATTCCTCGACGACGTGCTGGGTGATGACCACCTGAAGCGTTCCGTTGTCGTCGCCGCCACATCCGATCGGCCCGCCCCGGTACGAGTGCGAGCGACACACCTCGCGACCGCCGTCGCGGACTACTTCCGCTCTCAAGGCAAACACGTGCTGTTAATCATGGATTCGCTAACCCGATTCGCCATGGCCCAGCGCGAAATCGGACTAGCCGCCGGCGAACCGCCAGGCCGCAAGGGCTACACTCCCTCGGTATTCCAAGCAATGCCAAAAGTCATCGAGCGCGCCGGCAATTTCGGAACGGGCTCGATAACCGCCTTCTATACCGTTCTGGTTGAAGGAGACGACCTCAATGACCCAATCGCCGACGCCGCACGCGGACTGCTCGACGGCCACGTTGTTCTTTCCAGGGACCTCGCCGCCGCCAACCATTTCCCGGCGATCGACGTGCTCGAGAGCATCAGTCGGCTGGCAAACCGCGTCGCGTCCGCTGATCATCTAGCGTCGGCGTCGAAACTCCGAGACGCGATGGAAGCCTATCGGCGCAGTGAAGATCTCATCAACCTGGGCGCTTACACCGCCGGCTCCAACGCCCGCGTCGACTCCGCGATCCGCAGCCGCGACGATCTGGAAGAGTTTCTGTGCCAAGACCTCACGGCCGGAGAGACGCTTAACAGCACCGTCGAGCAACTGGTCTCACTGGCAAAGTCCCTGTAATCAGAGCGTAGCGCCGTGAGAAAGTTCAGGTTCGCCGGAGACGCCCTACTCAGGCTTCGCCAAAACCGGCTCGATCGAATCGCGGCCCAAGTCGCCGCAATTGAACTACGGCGATCGTCGCGCGGCCGGCAACTCAGTCAATTGCAAGCCGCCGTGGGAGGCCTGTTCGAAAACGTTCCAGCCGGAGAAACACTCAATGGCGCAAACCTGCGCGCGCTCGAAACACACCGAGCCCACCTAAACACCGAGATCAAAAACTGTCACGCGCTAGAGCAAAACGATCTCCGCTCCCTCGCAACCCTGCGCGCCGAACTAACGCAAGCCCGCCGCCAGACCCGCTTGTTAGAACGACTGAAAGAACGCCGCTTGAGAGAATACCAAGGCCAACAAGACCGCAACGACGAAGATGAGCTAGCCGAGATCACAATCCTCCGCTGGAATGCCCGAGAAGACAACCGCTAGGTTAATACATACCTCCTTTTGAAGGCATGAGCGTCAGAAAGTCGTCAGCAGGGCCCACCCGCAACCCTGCGATAGAATCGTTAACGTTTTCAACTTCCACTGGAGTCCCGAATGACACGCCGCTTGACGATGGCCCAGGCCACCATAGAATTCCTGAAAAACCAGTTCGTGGAGCGTGACGGCGAACAGCAGCAATTCTTCGCCGGCTGCTTCGGCATCTTCGGACACGGCAACGTCACAGGCCTCGGCCAAGCGCTGCACCAGGACCAATCTTTCCCCTACTACCTGTGCCGCAACGAGCAGGCGATGGTTCATACGGCCGCCGCCTTCGCCAAAATGTCGAACCGCAAACGCACCTTGGCCTGCACTACGTCCATCGGCCCGGGCGCGACAAACATGATCACTGGCGCCGCCGCCGCCACCATCAATCGCGTTCCAGTTTTACTGCTCCCCGGCGACATCTTTGCTCGCCGCAACGTAGCGCCAGTGCTGCAGCAGCTCGAATCGCCGTCCAGCCAAGACATCTCAGTCAACGACTGTTTCAAGCCGGTATCCCGCTATTGGGACCGCATCCAACGCCCGGAACAGATCGCCACCGCACTGCCCGAGGCCATGCGCACCTTAACTAGCCCAGCCGAAACGGGCACGGTGACGTTGAGCATGCCGCAAGACGTGCAGACCGAAGCGTTTGACTACCCGGCGGCCCTCTTCGAGAAACGCGTCTGGAAAGTGCAGCGGCCGCGAGGAGACGCCGAGAGCCTGCGCACCGCCTCCGAGTGGATCCGCGCCGCCAAAAAGCCGCTAATCATCGCCGGGGGCGGTGTCATCTACAGCGAGGCCACCCAAGCCCTCTCGAGCTTCGTATCGGCAACCGGGATTCCAGTCGCGGAGACGATGGCGGGAAAAGGTTCGCTCCGCTACGACCACCAGCAAGCACTAGGTGGCATGGGGGTGACGGGGACTCCCGGCGCAAATATCATGGCCCGAGAGGCTGACTTAGTCATAGGAATTGGCACTCGTTACAGTGATTTCACCAGCGCATCTAAGACCGCGTTTCAAAACCCCAACGTCCGCTTCATCAACATCAATGTCGCCGAGTTTGACGCCTTCAAGCACGCCGCGCTCCCGGTAGTCGCTGATGCAAGAGTCGCCCTGACCGAGTTATCAGCCGCCACCGCCGGCTATCGCGTCGACGGCGACTACAGCGAGCAAATCAATAACCATCGCAAAACCTGGGAAGCCGAGGTAGACCGCATCTATAACCTCCAACATGGCCCGCCCATTAGCCAAGGCGAAGTCATCGGTGTCGTCAACACTCTCTCGGGCGAAAAAGACGTCATGATCAATGCCGCCGGAAGCATGCCTGGCGACCTTCACAAACTGTGGCGCACCCGCGACCCCAAGGGCTATCACCTCGAATACGGCTACTCAACGATGGGCTATGAAGTGGCCGGCGGACTCGGCATCAAAATGGCTGACCCTAGCCGTGATGTGTACGTCCTAGTCGGCGACGGCTCATACCTGATGCTGGCGCAAGAGATCGTCACCTCAGTCCAGGAGGGCGTAAAACTCAACATCATCGTCGTCGACAATCAAGGCTTCGCCAGTATCGGAGGCCTAAGCGAGGCCTGCGGCACCGCGGGCTACGGCACTGAATACCGTTTCCGCCAAAACGGCGACTTGAGCGGGGCGAAAATCCCGGTCGACTTCGTAGAAAATGCGCGCAGCCTAGGGGCCCACGCCGTGCGCGCCACAACCCGCGACGAACTCGAAGACGCCGTTCGCGCCATGGCCGGCCACGACCGCACCAGCGTAGTCGTCATCGAGACCGATCGCGAACAACGCGTCAGCGGCCACGAATCTTGGTGGGACGTTCCAATCGCTGAAGTTTCAGAAGTCGAGGCCGTCCAGGCCGCCCGTCGAGACTGGGAAGCTGATAGCAAGAAGGAGCGCTACTACCTCTAATGTCGGCGAAATTAGACGTCACCATTCTGGGCCGAATCGGCTACGACCTCTACTCTGAAGAACCCCACGTCGCGCTAGCGCAAGTCACTCGCTTTTCCCGATATCTTGGCGGATCAAGCGCCAACATGGCAATCGGCCTAGCGCGGCTGGGCGCAAACGTCGGCATCGCCGCCGCGGTAGGAACAGAAGCACTGAGCGACTATCTCGTTGAATACCTGAACTCGGAGAACGTCGATACACAGCACGTCAAACGAGTCCCAGGTGCGCTCCCCTCACTCTGCCTCACTGAGATATCGCCGCCAAACCACTTCCCGCAAGTGTTCTACCGCAACGACCCGGCGGACACCCAAGTCGAGCTCGAAGACGCGGCCCTCGACTACCTAGCCTCTGGTCAACTTTTCATCACCAACGGCACGTCGCTGTGTGCATCGCCGTCGAGAGAGTCAACCTACCAAGCCATGGAAGCAGCCAAAGCGGCCGGCAGCCGGGTGGTTCTCGATGTCGACTACCGCTCGATGTCGTGGCGCGGACCAGGCGAAGCCGGCCTAGCCATCCGACTCGCTCTCCCGCTCGTCGACGTTCTAATCGGCAACGACCTTGAATTGAAACTGGTAAGTAGCCTCGAGCGCCTCGACGCAGCCGTGGAACACCTGCGGCCAAGGGTCCCGATGCTGGTTTCCAAACTAGGCGAGGCCGGGACCCGTGTGTGGACTCAAAATGGCCCCGTCTTCATGCCGCCCTATAAAGTCGACGTCCTATCGACTATCGGAGCAGGCGACGGTTTCGCGTCAGGCTTCTTGTACGCGGTCTTGCAAGAAAAGTCCATCGAAGACTGCCTGCACTACGGCAACGCCGCCGCGGCAATCGTAGTCAGCCGCCAAAGCTGCTCAGAGGCAATGCCAACGCTCGATGAGGTCGAAACAATGATCCGCGACCAAGGCTAGTCGGCAATCGGACACGCCGACCGCGAGTGCTGGGTCGGAAAGAACGTCGACCTAGAAGTCGACGCTGCCCGCCGGAGGCGCGCGTCACGAATCCCCGCGACAGTACGTGCAGCGGTGTCTAGAATCGGTCTACGTAAATCGGGAAAATGCTCTAGTCGACCGCCTGAGTTCCCTGCTTCTTGCTTTCGTCCTCCCCGGCACGAATCAGTCGCTGCTCGCGACTTGCGTCGCTTCCTTCGGTCAACTTGTCGACGCCATCGGCCGTTAGGGCCAGCAGTCCAGACGTCAGCCGAACTACCCAGCCCTTTTCCCGCAAGTACCACATATGAAAACCGAGCTGGTCTTGACTGCAGCCAAGTTTATTCTCCAGCTCGATCACTCCGAGCCCGGGCTCATCCACATTGCGCCGGCGGGCGACGTAGAGCATTTCCAGCATTTCTTGCTGTGTACGAACGTCCGACCCTACATCAAAGTTTTCCGAGCTTGCCTCTTCGAAAATTTCGTCGATTCGAAGCTTCTCTCGGCGCCGTCGCAGATCGAATTCCTCACGTAGTTTCAGATCCGTCAGAATTCCGTGCGCTTCGGTGGTGGCTCGAAACTGGTCCGGGTCACCTGTGTCGGGATTATCTGGGTGGAAGCGCTTCGCAAGCACGCGGTATGCGTAGTCAATCAGCTCGCTATCCGCCGTCGGACTCACCTGAAACAACTCGTAGTAATCGCAGAATTCTTTTTCGGCCACAACTTACCTTCTAAGCTTTCTACCGTAAACCAAATATAGCTTGGACAACCGTTAACGCTAGCCGACCTGAATCATTCGGCGGCCGAGCATAAAATCCTAACACCCAGCACAGCACGGACGATGCCGGCCACACACATGGCATGCTGTGTGGAATGACCGAGCACGAGAAAGAGTCTCTGTTCAGGGTATTGAGCCTTCTTGCGGACGGCCAGCGAGACGATGCCGCGTCTCTATATTTCGCCGTCGTCTCGCGTTCACGTCCCAGGCAGATCGGACTTACCAAGGGATGCGGAGCGGCAGCCTTACGGTGCGGCGATTTCGCCGGAGCGCTACGATTCGGCCAAAAAGCGATCAAGCAAGCTCCTCGCGACGAAGAGGCTCACCAAATTCTAGGCCTTGCATATCGACGGCAGCTCAACTTTGCTGATGCCGCGGCGAGTTTTCGGCGCGCGGTGCAATGGAATCCCAACTTCGTTGATGCCTGGAATAACTTGGCGATGACGCTCGAAGACCTCGACGATCTTGAGGCGGCGCTCAAAGCCGTCGACAGCGGCCTCGCGGTTGAAGACGACGACATTGACTTGCTCAACCTCAAGGGTTCGATCCTTTGTTCCATGGGCCGGCCCGACGAAGGAATCGCCGTTTATCGCCAGACCCTCCGCAGCGAAGAGGATCTCGCGTTTGTCCACATGAATATCGGCGAGGCTCTGCTGCAAACCGGCCAAACTGTGGAGGGTTGGGAAGAGTTTTCATACCGCACAGCGCTGTTGCCGCCGCCGCCCGTCGATACGGAGCCCTGGGAAGGTCAGGATCTTGCGGGTAAGTCGATTGTCGTTTGGCATGAGCAAGGCCTCGGCGATAGCGTTCAATTCAGCCGGTTCTTGCCTGCCCTGGCCGATCAGGCAGAGCACGTGACGTTTGTCAGCCAAGGGCGCGTCATCGCACTGCTCGAAACTCTCGACGCCAAGATCGAAATCACTGAGACCACGTATCGCCCCTTTGATTTTCAGTGCCCGCTGTTGAATCTCGCGCGCTATCTCGAATCGGCTCGCGAACCGCCCTATTTGAAATCCACCGGCTCCGCGCACCGCCTCGTCGAAAAGACTACCGGCCTAAAGGTAGGTATCGTCTATGCCGGAAACCCCAACAACCCGACCAATAGACGACGCTCAATTGAAGCGAGCCGTCTACGGCCCCTGCTGAAAGTTCCGGGAGTGTCTTTCTTTGATCTTGGGACCGACGACCGGTTGACCGGGCCGACCGTGCATTCGATCGGAATAGAAATCAACGACCTGACCGATCTCGCCGCCACAATCAAATTGCTCGATCTGGTCATTACTGTCGATACGCTCGCGGCTCACTTGGCGGGGGCGCTAGGAATCCCGGTGTGGAACCTTCTAGCCTTCTCTCCGGACTGGCGTTGGGGCTTAGTGCGAGATCGCACGGACTGGTACCCCTCGATGCGTCTATTTCGCCAGACCAAACCCGGTGATTGGGCCGGTGTGATCGAAGATGTTCGGGTGGAGCTGTGCGCTTTGGCACAGGGCGGAGCGAATGCGGGACAATAGGAGTCTCGCGACAAATGTCCGACGAACCTCAGCTCTCAGCCTCAACAAGCGGCGAATCGCCTGCTCCAGCGCCGCAACCGAACGGCTCGAGTTCCCATGGCGAAGACCAGCCCAAAGCGTCAGCGTGGCATCGCGTCCAGCTAGCGCGTCATCCCGAGCGGCCGCATTCTCTCGACTACATCGAGCGGCTCTTTGAGCGCTTTCACGAAATTCACGGGGATCGAAACTTCGGCGACGACTCTGCGATCATTGCCGGGTTCTGCTTCTTCCTGGGCCACCCCGTGATGGTGATCGCGCAACAAAAGGGCCGCCAGACGAAGCAGAAACTTCATCGCAACTTCGGCATGCCCAAACCCGAGGGATACCGCAAGGCGCTGCGCGCGATGAAACTGGCTGAAAAGTTCGGCAGGCCGATCCTGACGTTTCTTGACACTCCCGGCGCCTACCCGGGGATCGATGCCGAAGAGCGCGGCCAGGCTGAGGCGATCGCCCGCAACCTCTACGAGATGGCGCAGATCGAAGTTCCGATTATCGTCACCTGCATTGGCGAGGGCGGCAGCGGCGGAGCCCTGGCGCTGGGCGTCGGCAACCGCGTCTTGATGCTTGAAAACGCCGTCTACAGCGTGATCTCGCCCGAGAGCTGCGCGGCAATTGTCTGGCGGGACGCGGGCAAGGCCGAGTTGGCCGCCAACGCCCTGAAGCTAACCGCTACCGACTTGACGAAGCTCGGCCTCGTCGATGAAATTATTCCTGAGCCGGTCGGCGGAGCCCACACTGACGTCGACCAGACCGCTCGCAATCTAGCGGACGCGCTTACGCAGAACCTCAACGACCTCGATAGTCTCTCGCCCGAGCAACTTGTCGATGATCGCTACGCAAAATTCCGGGCGATGGGCGGGTTTTTTGAAGAAGCCTCAGCCGAGCCGGGCGACTAGCGATCAGCTCACGAACAGTTCCGGTTCCGCGGCCGGGAGATCCGGGTCAAGCAGCTTAAGCATCCGATCGCTAGTCTCATCGACCTTTGAGCGGTAACTCTCAAGATCCTTTCGCTCGGAAATTAATTGATCGGCAATGTGCAACGCCGTCAGTACCGCGACCCGGTAACTGTCAGAGGTCTGGATGCGGTCGGCGATATGATTCATTTGTTCATCGACCAGCCGAGCGACTTCGCGGGTATGCTCCGAGTTGTCGCCCTTTAGGTGGTAGATGCGGCCAAATATCTGAACTTCAGCGCTTCGGTCGGATGCCATGATCCTCCCCTTCTGTTTAGCCCAGCCCCTCAACTCGTTCCAACAGTGACTCAATTCTGCGTCGGACTTCGCCCTGTTGCGCGTCCGAGCCACTAGTCAACGCCCGCAATTGCGTGATCTCACGCTCTTTCTCTTCAAGCTGCCCGCGCAGCATTTCCGCCTCTTGCTCGACTTCCTGATGAAGCGCGCGCGCGCTGCGAAGTTGATCAACGATCTCTACGATGCGGCTCTCCAGCCGTTCGAGAGCGTTGATATCAGAGGTCTCGTCAGTCATTTCTAGGCCCCGCGGTTCCACTACGAGAATCGCTTCCTGCCCCCTATCCTAGCCCAGTTTGGAATCCAACTGAAACATTCTGTGTCCATTTTGTTTTTGATCCGCTGCCGTGCGCGACCCAAGCCGCCAGGTCAACCCAATTGTGGCGAGCCCGCATTTCTCGCCACGTGACGGCGGAAGCACGCGATAGGTGCGCCACTACTTCGTTGCGCTCGATCGCCGTGCTCGACGTACTGTCAAGTACGCCTCCGCGCGCCAACCGTCGCCCGCCTCGTATTGGCGCACATCTCACGCACTTTCGCTCGCCACGTGGTGAGAATTACGGGCTAGCATGGGTATTTCCCCAATGCCATGGAAACTGACTTCCTAATCATTGGTGCCGGCGTAGCCGGCCTCAGTGCCGCCATTGATGTCGCCGAGGCGGGCCGCGTCCTGATCCTCACCAAAGACCGCCTCACCGAATCCGCCTCGGAGTACGCGCAGGGCGGTATCGCCGTCGCGCTCAGCGACGATGACCGCGTCAGCCTCCACGAGCAAGACACGCTCCAGGCCGGTGCCGGACTCTGCGACGCCCGGGCCGTTCGAACGCTAGTAGAGGAGGGACCCGAGCGAATTCAGCGCTTGATCGACTGGGGCGTCGAGTTCGATACCGATGGCGGCAAGCTGTCATTCACCAGAGAAGGCGCGCACAGTGTCAACCGTGTTTTGCATGCCGACGGCGACTCAACCGGCCGCGAAATCGCCCGCACGCTGTTCCGCAAAGCTCGATCGATCGAAAATATTTCCACACAGAGTTTTTCAGCCGTGGTCGACCTGCTCATCGAAGATGGCCAAGTGTGCGGCGCAGTCGCCTGGCGCGAGGAAAGCAGAGAATTAGTTCCGGTCTACGCCAAGGCGGTGTTACTTGCGACTGGTGGACTTGGACGCGTCTACCGCGAGACCACAAACCCCGACGTCGCCACCGGCGATGGGGTGGCGATGGCCTATCGAGCAGGCGCCATCATCTCCGACATCGAAATGGTGCAGTTCCACCCGACCGCGCTATTTCTCGAGGGCGCGCCACGATTTCTGCTGTCGGAGGCACTGCGCGGGGAGGGGGCCGTTCTGCGCAATGCCGACATGGAACGCTTCATGTCGCGCTACCACGACCAGGAAGAATTGGCGCCGCGCGACATCGTTTCGCGAGCAATCGTAAGCGAGATTCACCGCGTCCGCAAGGGTCCTGTCTACCTCGACCTCACTCATCTCGAACCCGGGTTCGTTTCTAAGCGCTTCCCGCGAATCTACGAGACTTGCAAGCACTACGGCGTCGATCTCGAGTTGCAGCCGGTGCCCGTGCATCCGGCGGCACACTACGCGATGGGCGGCGTCAAGAGCGACTGCGACGGCGCGACGACAATCCCCGGGCTGTATGCCGCTGGGGAGGCAGCCTGCAACGGAGTGCACGGCGCAAACCGGCTGGCGAGTAATTCCCTACTTGAAGGCCTGGTGTTCGGGGCGCGAGCCGGCGAAACAATGAGGCAGCATGCCGGCGACAACCTGCGCCATCGAGAGCTGGCCGTTAGGCATCCGTCAAGCCCGCTGCCGGCAAACGCCGTCTCCGACCTGCGCCGATTGGCGTGGCGACACGCCGGGATCGAGCGATCGGGCGAAGGCCTGCGAGCCGGGCTAAACGAGCTCAACCGAATCTCACCGACATTTGAAAAGGGTCTGGCGCGCAATAGCCGGCACGGGTTCGAAACCGACAATTTGTACCAAGTTATACGGCTAATCACCCGCTGTGCGATCGCCCGAGAAGAAAGCCGCGGCGGCCACTACCGCGGGGATTTCCCCGAGGCGCGCAAGGAATTCCAGAAGCACTCGCAGATCCGGCGCGGCCACGAAGTTGAGTTTGTGGACGTAGCTTAGGGTCCGGATAAGAATTTGTATTCTCGACCATTCCTAGCCCAGCCACTGGTTGCCTTGGTTGGGCGGATCATTCCCAGGGGAGTCTTGAGATACTAGTGTAGTGCGCCATAAATAATGTAACTTATAGTATCTTCGTGTCGCCTTTACTAGTAGAAGGCACACGGATGCGAAGAGCAGAGCCAGTCCCATTGACGCAGGAGCAGCGTAGGCAGTTGGAGCGCTACGCGAACGGTCGTCGGGTCGCTGTTCGTCTGGCGTTGCGAGCCAGGATCATCGTGCTCGCCGCCGACGGTCTTGAGAACAAACGGATTGCCGCGCAGCTGTCGGTCTCGCGTCAGTTGGTGGCGCGCTGGCGAAGCCGTTTTCTTGAATCCGGCGTCGCCGGCATCGAAAAGGACGCCCCGCGGCCCGGCCGTAAGCCCGCCATCTGCTCCCCAACAGTGCAACAGATCATCCACAAGACGACCCGCGAAACGCCAGCCAACGCCACCCATTGGAGCCGCCGCACGATGGCCGCCGCGGTCGGCGTCAGCGCCTCCACCGTGGGTCGCATTTGGCGCGCCCACGGCCTCAAGCCGCATCGCGTCAAGACCTTCAAACTCAGCAACGACCCGCGCTTCGCCGAAAAACTCGACGACATCATCGGACTTTATCTCAACCCGCCCGAGCATGCCCTCGTTCTTTGCCTCGACGAGAAGTCACAGATTCAAGCCCTCGACCGCACCCAGCCCGGCCTGCCCCTGAAAAAGGGACGCGGCCGGACCATGACCCACGACTACAAACGCAACGGCACAACCACCTTGTTCGCCGCGCTCAACACGCTCGACGGCTCGGTGATCGGAACCTGCATGCCCAAGCACCGCCACCAAGAATGGCTGCGCTTCTTGCGCTTGCTTGAAAACCAGACCCCCAAGGACAAGCAGATCCATTTGATCGTGGACAACTATGCCACTCACAAACACGCCACGGTGAAACGCTGGCTGCAGCGCAATAAACGCTTCCACGTCCATTTCACGCCCACCTCAGCGTCGTGGCTGAACATGGTGGAGAGGTTCTTCCGAGACCTCACCGATAAGCGCATCCGCCACGGTGTCTTTCGTAGCGTCGGCGAACTCACCACCGCCATCGAAGACTACATCGCTCGACACAATCAGCAGCCCAAGCCCTTCATCTGGACTGCTACCGCTTCCGACACCCTTGAGAAGGTCAAGCGCGGCAAAGCCGCTCTTCTTAAGGTTCAATCTGATTGACGCACTACACTAGAGCGGCGACGTTGAGCTTCGCAGTACCGAGCCGCGCCGCCGTGTGTTGCGTTGCACAGCTCGCAGAGAGGACCGCACCGCGAGGCGGCGCGGCTCGGTACTGCGAAAAGTTTCGTCCAATAAGCAGCTCGTGTTGGCAGCTCGAGACATCAAGTTCGGCTCAGTCACGCCTCCGGCCGCGCCTGATCGATCGTGCGAGAAACTCGCTATGTCACCAGGTAGTTACTGAGGCGATGGGTAGTGCTGTGGTCGCAAGCTTGGGGGCTGTGAAAAAACCTCGAATAGCTCTGCGGTCGTCCGAGGGTGCGACATGTCGCACCCCTACAGCGCTGATAAAACGCAAGTTATTTGTAGGGGGGGCGTAGCAAGCTACGCCCTCTGGAGTTTGGCTATTCAAAGAGGGTTGAAGTTTGGGGTAGGGTGCGGAAATAGGGGATTGGCGTTAGCCGGAAGCGTAGATTGCTGCAGGCGGAGCGCCTCTTGGGAGTTTCTGCAGCTTCGTGTTGGATTGCGAAGTGTTCCGCAAGCCGCAGAAATGTTGCCGCTGCACGCCGTCCGCCCAAAGCTCGGCCCGCAGGTGGCTGATCAGCCGTTGCGTGGTGAGCCGTTGCGGCTGCGAGCGGCGTCGCCAGTGCGGTCGCGGCAAGGCGTCGTCCACGCCCTGTTGGCGGCTCCAACTCGCGCCCGCCAACAGCAGTAGCGCATACACCGCCGTCATAAATTGAGGGACCCGCTCGACCGCGTCCGGCTGCCGCACCTGCGCCTGTCCGACTCCCAACAGCGTCTTCTGCTCACGGAAGTTGACCTCGATCTCCCAGCGCCAAACGTACTGCCGCACGATCTGCTCCAGCCCCAAACTCGGATCGCTGACAATCAAATACGCCGGCTTGCGATACAGCACCTTCGAGCCCGCCCGCGGCCGATAACCCAACGGTGCGATCACCACCAAACGCAAGTCCCGCTTGCCTCCCGCCGGCCGCCAACGCAGCGGCGCGAGCGTCTTCACTTTGAACTGGTGCAGGCTGCCGGCGGCAAAAACCTCGACCGTTTGCCACGGCACGTTGTCGTCCTGGCGGAGTTGCTCGGGCGTCGGCGCGCGTTCGCCGTAACAACGCCTGCGACCTTTGCCAGGCTGCTCGAGGGGCAGATGATACAGCTTGGCGTCGGAACGAATGCGGCCGATCAACGTCACCTCGGCGGGCAACGATCCGAACACCGTGCGGTTGGTGTAAGCGCCATCAACGACGAGGTGCAAGGCTCTGTCAGCGCCTCCGGGATCGGCGTTCATGGCCTCGCGCAAGCGCGCGATGTGCCTGGCGGCGAGGGCCGTCAAGCTGCACTTGCGAGCCTCGCGCCGGTACTGTTTCCAAACCTCGTCCGTGGCCTTCTTCGACGGTCGGCGCGGAGTCGGCGCGTGTTCCAAGCCGATCGGAATGAGTCGCGCCGGCTGCTGCCGCTCGCTGGGAGGCAGTGCTGCCGAGAACTGCAAGAAGCGCTGCGCGAGAATCAAGTTGGCCTGAAACTTGGGTCCAAGCGGATCGCGCCGCCAACTCACGCCGGGCGTTTTGAGACTCGACTTGGCGAGCAGTGTATCGTCGATGGCGACGACCAAGGGAGCCTCGGGCGGCAAGCGAGCGAGCACCTCGCGGCGCGAGGCATCGAGCAGGCGTTGCGGCTCGACGCGTTGTTGCGAGAACAGGCGGTAGCCGGCGCTCCAGTCCTGAAAGCTCTCGCCGGAGGCATGTAGCAGGCCGGTGATGGTGGAGCGGCCGAGGCAGACGGCGGCACCGAGAGCGAGGCGGGTGAGGTGGTCGTTCACGCTTTGTCGGGCGTGAGGGTTGAGGCCTTTGGCGAAGAGTCGGGAGAAGGTGTCGACGACTCGATCGGGAGTTTTTTTTCAACTCGACGGGCGGAGGTTGCAAACGATTGAGCACGAGTTGGGAGCGGTCGAGCAGGATCCATTCGAGCTGTTCGCCGGGCTGGAAGTCGAGCATCTGAGCGCTGGCGGAGGGGAAGTTGACATAGAACTGTTGGGAAGCCTTGCGCTTGATCAACTGCAGTTTGGTGGGGAAGGACATGAGGTCTCCTTGGAAATGAATCTAGTTACACAACAAGCTAAACAACTAGATACAAGAATACCTCAAAATGTTTTGAGACACAAGCATTCTCAGATCCCTCACAACTCAAGAACGTGCTTACCGCGCGTCCCATCTAGTGAAAGGCCAAACCCCAGAGGGACTGCTAGCAGTCCGTGGTAAAAGTCCCGTAGGGCGCGGCGGGCAATTGTGGCTGATCGGCGCGGAGTGAGGAGGCCGGCGATCCGGGCGATCGTCTCCGATGAATGACAAAGCCGACGGCCGCAAGTGCCCGCCGCCCAACGGGTTGCGCGCCTTTTAAAGATTCCTGGTGCGCTCTGACTGTTGATTCGTTGAGGCACTCGTCTATTACTCAATCCGCCCCATAGGCGCGTAACGCGGCCTGCGTGACTTTCACCACGGGCTGCTAGGCTCCGATCCGGTACAAGCGCTTATCGGTCCTAATAAAAAGACTGCTCTGCGCGATCGCCGGAGTCGCCATGCACAATTCTCCGATTGAATTTTTGCCAACGATCTTGTACTCGCGCCCGTGTTCGATCACGAAGCAGTCGCCGTCTTCGCTCAAGCAGAAAATGCGGTTGTTGTAGCCCCAGGGACTGGCCGTGAAGGCGCTGGCACCAACTTCAAAGCGCTGCTTGCCGTAGACCTCAGCCCCCGACTTGGCGTCGTGGCAGGTCAGGAATCCGCGGTCCATTAGCGTGTAGTAAAGGTCTTTGTATAGCAACGGCGAAGGATTGTATGGTCCGGCCTGCGGGTGATACCAAGCGATGAACTCGTTGCTAGTCTCACCTTCTTTGAGAGAAATATCACCCATTGCCCCAGGTCGCACTGCATACGTCGGGCGATTCTCGTCGCCCACATACCCCGAGGTCAAATACAGCAATCCGTGGCCGGTAAAAGGCGTGGGAATAACGATCGACGACATATCGGCGATTTCCCAAAGTACCTTTCCGTCGAGATCGTACGAGCGGATCTTCTTGCGGCCGTTGGTGATAATTTCGGTGCGCTTCTCGTTCTCCCAAATAAACGGAGTCGCCCAGTTGCTTGGCTCTTCGCGCTCGATCTCCCAAATCGTTTTTCCGTTGGTCTTATCGAGGCAAACCAGCGTCGAACGTTCATCATTGTCGTTGACGAAGTACAGGCGCCCTTTGTGGAGTACCGGTGAAGAAGCCGTGCCCCAACCGAATCGCGTTTTATACGGGTTCCGGTCGCGCTTCCAAACTTCATTGCCGTCATGATCGAGACACCACGTGCCCAGGTATCCGACGTGGATGAACACGTGCTCCCCATCAGTGACGGGCGTTTCAGATAGATAGGAGTTTTTTAAATGCCGGGGAGTCTCAGGTGTCCCTCGGTGGAGCTGCTTTTCCCAAGCGATTTTGCCTGAGCCGGCGTCGATCCCGTAAGCCATCCAGCGGTGCGGATCTGTCGTTGTTTCTGGGCGATTTCCGCCAAAGTAGAGGCCACGCTTGACCGTCTCGACCGCGCCTTCGCTGATAACCGACGACAGGAATACTTTCTCGCCCCAAACAACCGGCGAAGCCCAGCTCATGCCGGGCAGATCAGTCTTCCACTGAACGTTTTCGGTCGCGCTCCAGCTCATCGGCAGATTCGGATCGTCCGCCGACACTCCGCGCGAGTCAGACCCGCGAAATTGCGGCCAATTCGTTGGAGATGCCGCAGCCAATGGCACGGCGGCGGCGATCCAAGAAAGAACGTCACGTCGTGTTTTCATTGCTATTTCAACTCCAAAGCTATTGTAAACGGCGGCCTAGCCGCCAAGCTGCAGCGTTGCAACGCCGAGTGCGCCGAATTCAGCCGTGATGGAGTCGTGCGGACCAATCGGCGGTGGCGCGACGCACGTGCCGGTCGTCACAACCTGGCCGGACTCGAGAGTGACCCCGATCTGTGAAAGTTCGTTTGCTAGCCAAGTCAGCGCGATGAGCGGACCGCCGAGTACGTTGGCTCCTCGCCCCTCTCGCACGACCTCGGGACCCTCCGCCGACTTGATTGTTAGCTGAACCTCGTGAGCCGCCAGGTCCATCGAGCGCCACGAAGCGGGCGCCTCGGCGCCGAGAACGAACTCGTGAGCGCAGGCGTTATCGGCGATCAATTGCGCCGCGCCAACCTTCGTGAAGTCGATAATTCGCGAGTCAGGAATCTCAATCGCCGGATGCAGGCTATCTACCGCCGCGAGCACTTCTTCTTGAGAATATGAAGTCGATCGTGCCGGCAGATCCTGACCCATCCGGAAGGCAAACTCGGCCTCCGCCACGGCCATATGGTTGGCGCCAAAGGGCCGCGTCGAGCCGCTGGCGAAAACTCTCTCAGCTAGCAACCGTCCCGCCAGCGGGCCATCGACATTGATGTGTGCCTGCCCGGCGCTACTAGTCGCCGCGATCTTCCAACCATAAATTGGCTTGTCGCTTCGTGCCGCCAGCAGCGCCTGGATCGCGTAACCTTCCGACCGGTCGCCCGGGATCAGACCGTCGGGGAGCGTATCGGTTCGCCGACCCTGTTGCCACAGATCGTATAGCGAGTCGGCCGCGGCCTGCAATGCTTCAGGGCGTAACATCCAGTCAATCAGTAAAGCTGGTACAGCCGATGCTCCCAAATGTAGTCGCAAACCCTGGCCGGAGCCATGTCCGCGAGCGTTCCGCCCATCTTCGCGCGGTGGCGGATTTCGCTCGACGACGCTGGGTGCAACGGTCCGGTGTGCCGCTGCGCTTTCGCCCCTGCCGGAAGCGCGGCCTCATCAACCGAGCAGCCGGGTCGGTCGACGACCAGAAACTCAACTTCGCCCACAACTTCCCGCCATCGATGCCAAAGGTGAATCTCGGCGAACGCATCGCCTCCAATAATGAACCGTAACGGCTCGTCAAACTCGAAGTCGCGCCGGACGTTTTGGATCGTGTCGTAAGAGTAGTGCCGTTGGCCATCCGCGCTTGGCTCTTCGAGTCGACTTGGAGTCAATCGTAAATCGGTCGAGCATGCTAGCTCTACCATCCGATAGCGATGTTCGTATTCAACTTGATCCGTGCGCGCCTTGTGGGGCGGATTGCCGCTTGGAATCACAAGCACCTTGTCGAGTGCGAATGCGTCGGCTACGCTGATGACCGATTCGATATGCCCAGAGTGGATGGGGTCGAAGGTGCCCCCAAAAATCGCCAAGTTCACGGAGTCATTACCGCCGCCGATTCTTCTCGCATCAGCCGTACTCGCGAACCCATCTCACGAACTAACGGGTCGATTCCTTCGCCCGTCACCGCCGAGATTTTGCGAAACTCGAGGCCCTCTTTTTCACAAAACTCTTCTAGTGAACTGAGGCGATCGCGATCTTGCACGACATCGAGTTTCGTCGCCACCACAATCATCGGTTTTTCGGCCAACGTAGCAGAGAAGTTCGCCAGCTCCCGCACGATCTTCTGATAGTCGTCCACCGGCTCGCGCCCTGAACTCTCGCTTACGTCAACGAGATGGACAAGTATCGCCGTCCGTTCGATGTGCCGTAAAAATCGATCACCGAGGCCGTGACCTTCGTGGGCGCCCTCGATTAGTCCCGGGATATCGGCAACGAGAAAGCTGTCGAACTCGCCGAGATCGACGACCCCGAGATTGGGTTCGAGCGTGGTGAATGGGTAGTCGGCGATCTTGGGGCGCGCGGCGGAAATTCGCGAGATGAGTGTCGATTTTCCGGCGTTCGGAAAGCCAACCAGTCCAACATCCGCGAGTAGTTTTAGCTCCAACCGCAGCGTGCGAAATTCGGCCGGCGTGCCGGGTTCGGCAAAGCGTGGAGCCTGATTTGTCGAAGATTTAAATCGAGCGTTTCCCCGCCCCCCAAGACCTCCTCGGGCGGCGATAAACGTCTGGTCCACCGAGGTGAAGTCGAAGATCCGCTCGCCGCTATCCGCGTCGAAAACGATCGTTCCCGCCGGCACTGCCAGAACGAGATCTTTGCCCGAGCGCCCGGTGCGATTGCTGCCTTCACCTTGGCGGCCGTTCTCGGCCTTTTGTTCAGGCCGGTATTTGAAATGAACGAGTGTGTTGTGGCTCTGGCTGGATCGCAGAACAACGTTGCCGCCATTGCCCCCGTCGCCGCCCCAAGGCCCGCCGCGCGGAATATACTTTTCGCGCCGAAACGCGATACAGCCCGCGCCGCCATTGCCTGCCTTGATCTTGACTAGTGCTTCGTCGACGAACATGGCCGCAACACCATTCTGTCACTAGTTGGGTCGGTTACTTCGGAGGTTGCCAGGCCTACTTGACGACGAAGAAAAGGGGTCCCGTGCGGGACCCCTTTAACTTTTCACTGGCTCGCGACCACGTCTGTAGCCCACCACGGGCCGCTTCGCAAATGGTTTCGATTTCTACTTGCCGTAATACTTCGCGTTGCGCTCAGTGAATTCCACCCATTCCGTCGGCAAATCTTCTTCGGCGAAGATGGCCGAAACCGGGCAGACGGGCACGCAAGCGCCGCAATCGATGCACTCATCGGGCTCGATGTAGAGCATTTCTTCAGTTTCGAAATCATCCTCGTCGGCTTTGGGGTGAATGCAGTCCACCGGGCAGGCGTCCACGCAGGCGGTGTCTTTGGTTCCCACGCACGGCTCCGCGATAATGTAGGCCATATTTTCTAGCTTCTCCTCTTTGTCGAATCGGCGGCCGACGACAAACTGCCGACCCCAAGCTCAAGATAGCGAATTCTAGCACAGCTCGCAAAGGCCCCAAATCCGTCTGTAAGCAAGCGACGACCTCAAACCGGATCAACAGAGGCGCGGACGGAAGTCCGCGCTCTGGAGTTTGGCTGTTCAAAGAGGGTTGAAGTTTGGGGTAGGGTGCGGAAATAGGGGATTGGCGTTAGCCGGAAGCGTAGATTGCTGCAGGCGGAGCGCCTCTTGGGAGTTTCTGCAGCTTCGTGTTGGATTGCGAAGTGTTCCGCAAGCCGCAGAAATGTTGCCGCTGCACGCCGTCCGCCCAAAGCTCGGCCCGCAGGTGGCTGATCAGCCGTTGCGTGGTGAGCCGTTGCGGCTGCGAGCGGCGTCGCCAGTGCGGTCGCGGCAAGGCGTCGTCCACGCCCTGTTGGCGGCTCCAACTCGCGCCCGCCAACAGCAGTAGCGCATACACCGCCGTCATAAATTGAGGGACCCGCTCGACCGCGTCCGGCTGCCGCACCTGCGCCTGTCCGACTCCCAACAGCGTCTTCTGCTCACGGAAGTTGACCTCGATCTCCCAGCGCCAAACGTACTGCCGCACGATCTGCTCCAGCCCCAAACTCGGATCGCTGACAATCAAATACGCCGGCTTGCGATACAGCACCTTCGAGCCCGCCCGCGGCCGATAACCCAACGGTGCGATCACCACCAAACGCAAGTCCCGCTTGCCTCCCGCCGGCCGCCAACGCAGCGGCGCGAGCGTCTTCACTTTGAACTGGTGCAGGCTGCCGGCGGCAAAAACCTCGACCGTTTGCCACGGCACGTTGTCGTCCTGGCGGAGTTGCTCGGGCGTCGGCGCGCGTTCGCCGTAACAACGCCTGCGGCCTTTGCCAGGCTGCTCGAGGGGCAGATGATATAGCTTGGCGTCGGAACGAATGCGGCCGATCAACGTCACCTCGGCGGGCAACGATCCGAACACCGTGCGGTTGGTGTAAGCGCCATCAACGACGAGGTGCAAGGCTCTGTCAGCGCCTCCGGGATCGGCGTTCATGGCCTCGCGCAAGCGCGCGATGTGCCTGGCGGCGAGGGCCGTTAAGCTGCACTTGCGAGCCTCGCGCCGGTACTGTTTCCAAACCTCGTCCGTGGCCTTCTTCGACGGTCGGCGCGGAGTCGGCGCGTGTTCCAAGCCGATCGGAATGAGTCGCGCCGGCTGCTGCCGCTCGCTGGGAGGCAGCGCTGCCGAGAATTGCAAGAAGCGCTGCGCGAGAATCAAGTTGGCCTGAAACTTGGGTCCAAGCGGATCGCGCCGCCAACTCACGCCGGGCGTTTTGAGACTCGACTTGGCGAGCAGTGTATCGTCGATGGCGACGACCAAGGGAGCCTCGGGCGGCAAGCGAGCGAGCACCTCGCGGCGCGAGGCATCGAGCAGGCGTTGCGGCTCGACGCGTTGTTGCGAGAACAGGCGGTAGCCGGCGCTCCAGTCCTGAAAGCTCTCGCCGGAGGCATGTAGCAGGCCGGTGATGGTGGAGCGGCCGAGGCAGACGGCGGCACCGAGAGCGAGGCGGGTGAGGTGGTCGTTCACGCTTTGTCGGGCGTGGGGGTTGAGGCCTTTGGCGAAGAGTCGGGAGAAGGTGTCGACGACTCGATCGGGAGTTTTTTTTTCAACTCGACGGGCGGAGGTTGCAAACGATTGAGCACGAGTTGGGAGCGGTCGAGCAGGATCCATTCGAGCTGTTCGCCGGGCTGGAAGTCGAGCATCTGAGCGCTAGCGGAGGGGAAGTTGACGTAGAACTGTTGGGAAGCCTTGCGCTTGATCAACTGCAGTTTGGTGGGGAAGGACATGAGGTCTCCTTGGAAATGAATCTAGTTACACAACAAGCTAAACAACTAGACACAAGAATACCTCAAAATGTTTTGAGACACAAGCATTCTCAGATCCCTCACAACTCAAGAACGTGCTTACCGCGCGTCCCATCTAGTGAAAGGCCAAACTCCAGGGCGCGGACTTCCGTCCACGCCTCCGCTACTTGACCTCGAACGACGCCGCACGCGCGCGGTGTCTTAACAGTATCCGCGGCGAGACGGTGTACGGGTGATTGTTCGTGTGTATCCGTTACGCCGTCAGCCTGCGACGACTGCTTACGGACGGATCGCAAAGGCTAGCGCAAGTAATTTTTTGGAGCTTATCATGAAGCTGAGGCTTACTGATGACGCTCCGCCTGGGAATCGCTTTATTGCTAGTGATGCCGCTCGTCGCCCAGAAGGATGAGCAAGATCCGAAGATGCCCGACGGCAGTTCGCGAAGGCTGATGGTCCTTAAGAGCGACGCCAAGAAGTCGAACGAAGACATCGAGAAAGTGATCGCACTGGCGATTGAACTCCAACAAGAAATCGAACGCAACGAGTACCACGTCGTCGACCTGGGCAGCCTCAGAAAAGCGGAAGAGATTGAGAGACTCGTCAAGCGCATTAGAGGCCGCATGAAGCGCGTCCAGTAGGCTGCGCGGCGTCCCAGCACTTGTTATTCTCCGAAATCAGCATGCGCCGCTTACTCCGCGCCAGTTCTCTCGCGGCGTCGACACTAGAGCATTTTCAAAATTTACGTAGACCGATTCTAGACACCGCTGCACGCACTCTCACGGGAAGTTGTGGCGCGCGCCTCCGGCGAGCAGCGTCGACCTCTAGGTCGACGTTCTTTCCGACCCAGCACTCCCGGCCTGAGTGTCCAATTGCCGGTCGACGCTTTCGGTGAAAATGCTATAGCCCACATTTCTCACCACGTGGCGATCGAAAGTGCGCGAGAGGCGCGTCAGTACGAGGCGCGCGCCGGCCGCCGCGCGGAGGAGTACTTGAGAGTCCGTCGAGCAGGGCGATCGAGCGCAACGAACTAGTGGCGCACCTATCGCGTGCATTCGCCGTCAGGTGGTGAGAAATGCGGATCGAGCGCGCGAGCGAATCCTCGCACCGCGGCACGGCGATCATATGGGCGTGATTCGTCATCCAACACCAACCGAGCAGATTCACTCGGCAGTTGGTTAAGAATTTCGTTTTGGCAGGACGGTTAGGGTGGGTTTCCCGAAAATCGGGCGCGCGTCAGGGAGCATAGATCGAATGAAAAATGGTTTGTTGTAGCTCCCGATTTGTTAAGGGCTCCGTCGCCTCAGCCCTATCTTCGCACTCCGTTCGATGTTCGAAGTCGAGCCGGCAATGAGGGGCTGAATCGTTCAGGACGAATCGTGTACCCCTATCATTGTTGGAACATCAAAACGCCACGAACGATGTTCCAGGACCGACTTGAGCGCGACCGTACCGTAAAGAGCAGATCTCGAATTGCGACTCCGTCCCGGATCTCTCAGTTTTCGCAAGACTGAGCATCCCGTAACGCCGCTGGTGGATTTTCAATAAGTGGACAACGCTCTTTTTGAAGTTAGTCGTGCAGTCTACGTGAATTGTTCTCAGCTAGCTTCAAGCTGTGCCTAGGAATGCTCAACGGCTCCTCACATTTCGCCGGTCAGCGTTCAGGGCAGTTTTCTGTTGATTTTAAGATAGTTACACTTCGCCGTTGTTCCTCCGCCTCGGGCTTCCATTAATCTGCTTCCCTCCAGGATCTCCCCGACTTTCTCCAGTTAAAATCGGAATATGAACCTACACGCCAAAATCACTGACGAGTTGTGGGGCGCGGTAGAAAGTGCCTACGAGAGACGGGACTACGCGGCAGCCATCATCGACGCGGTCCATTTCCTCGGCGATTTGATTCGCGACAAGGCGGGGCTCGATTCTGATGGCGCAGCGCTCGTTGGAGAAGCCTTCGGTGGCCCGTCCCCGAAACTGTAAGTCAACAAGTTAGAAACCGAGTCGGAACGGAGTATCCAAAGGGGAACGGAATTCCTCGTTCGGGGTATATACCAAGCGGTACGGAACCCAAGAAGTCACGAAAAGCTCGCTGACCCAGAGGAGGATGCTGATGCAATTATCGCCTTCATCGACTATCTAGTGAGAGTAATAAACCGCTCGAAGTCTCCATACACGAAGAGCGATTTAATACAGACGGTCTTCGACGAGGACTTCGTTGAAGGGGACCGTTACGCCAAGATAATTGCGGGGAAAATCCCGGCGACCAAACGCTTGGATGCGTTCATTGCAGTTTTTCGATTGAAAGAAACCGGTGACGGCGAGAAGCTAAAGTTTTTCTTTCATGAACTCTTGGGCGTAATGACCGAAGAAGAAAAACAGGCGGCATTGGACGTCGTGCAAGAAGAACTCCGCAGTACTAGCGACGAAACCGCGATCAGACAAATCTTCCGAATAACTCCGCGAGATTGCTGGGAAAACTTCGATGAAGCCGTTCGTCTTCGGATCGAGAACAAGTTGATCAAAGCGATCGAAAACGGGCACTACAACACAGCGACGGAGCGCTGCGACAGTGGTGTCTTTGGAACCTGGATCAGCTCGTTGGGCAACCATCTTCTGCTCAAAGATCAACTTGTTGACTGCGTCGAATCAAAGCTGATGGGATCAGACTCCGAGAAAGACTACGTTTTCGAGTATTTGTTCAGCTACGTGCGGAAAATGGCTCCCGAACCGAGTGTTTTTATGGCAATCATAATCAACGAAGGGCTACAAGCTGGAGACACGAGATTTCACACCGCTATCGGGCGTGTTATGAGAACGGGGCCGAAGGAGTGGCAGGAACCTTTCAAACACGCATACGAGGACTTCAAGGAATCACCCGTCGTGGTTGACGACGGCATTACTGACGACGACGTACCATTCTGATGACCGAAGGGAACCCGGATCCGGGGCGGAGGTGGATTTCGGAAACCCGGTGGAAACCCGCGTTTTCCGGCCAGGAGATCCGGGAGATCCGGGACGGAGCCCGGGGAGATCCGGGAGATCTGAGATCTGGGAGATCCGGGAGATCCCGGGAGATCCGGGACGGAGCCCGAATGGAGATCCGGGAGATCCGGGGAGATCCCGAGATCCCGGGGAGATCCGGGACGGAGCCCGAATGGAGATCCGGGACACTCACGCAATTCAACATGGCATGCACCCCTAAGCTGAGACAGCTTAAAAATGGGACAGTTGCCGTTCGCTGAAAAAGTATAGCCTTTTCGGCGAACGTGCCGCACACTTGAAAACGGCCGGGAAAGCGGAGGCGGGCAATGCTGGAGAGCAACCCGCCAAGCAATACCCGGCTGGAAACTCAGCGAGACGATGAGCGCTCGGGGCGGGACATTCTCCCGTCCCGAGTGCGACCACTGTCTCGATAGATTTCCTCATGCCTCAGAAAACTCAAACTGCGGATTTCTGAGCTCTTCGCTCGACGGCAACAACTGCTCGAACTCCTGCGGAGGCCGATACCCCAACGCCGAATGCAGGCGCTTTTGGTTGTACACCGCGTCGATAAACTCCTCGATCGAAGCTCTCGCCTCGTCCATCGATTGATACGTCTGTAGGTTCACCTCCTCGCTTTTGAGCGTCTTCATAAAACTTTCCATGCGCGCATTGTCGTACGGGTTTCCTCGCCGGCTCATCGAGATCAACGCGCCGTTTTCTTCCAGCAGACTGACATAAGCCCGCGAGGTATATTGCGTGCCTTGATCGGAATGATGCACCAGCCCCGGCTTCGGACAGCGAAACTCGATCGCTTTGCGCAGCGCGTTCACTGCCAATATGGCCTCGAGGGAAGGCCCCAATTCCCAGCCCACCACGCGCCGGGAATACGAGTCCATCACGACCGCCAAGTAGACGAACGAACGGCGCATGCGCACGTAGCTGATGGCGGCCTGCCAGAGCTGATCGAGACCGTCGATCTGCAGGTTTTTGGCCCAGTTTGGGTAGATCGCGCGGTGCTGATCCGAGTCCGTCGTCAATACGTAGCGGCGCTTGCGTATCGCCAGCAGATTGTCGTTGCGCATCAGCCGCAAGACCTTCTTGTGGTTCACCGTAAAGCCCTGCCTACGCAGTTCGGCGGTCACTCGACGATAGCCGTAGCGGCGATTTGCGAGCGTAATGCGTTGCATACGGTCACGCACTTCCAGGTTGGATTCGACAGGCTTGTCTCGCTCTAATTGCCGGTAATATCCGGCTCGGCTGACTTCTCCGAGTGCACAGGCGCGCTCGACGCTGAGTCGGCCTTCAACGCGAATTTCGTCGATGACGCTGTAGAGCCGCTCGCGTTGCGAGCGACTTGGTTCGGCATCGCCGGTTTTAAGGCGTTGAAGGCTCGTTCGAAAAAATCCAATTCCGCCGCTTGTTGACCGACTAGGCGTTCGAGTTCGGCAATGCGATCGGCGCTCGGATCGCTATCCAATTGCACAACCTCTTGTCCGGGACGCGGCCGCCCTTGACGCCGCTCAAGACCGCTGCGTCCCTCGGCGCGGTAGGTGTCGCGCCAGCGATACAACACGCTGCGCCGCACGTCCAACTCACCGCTCAATTTGACGACGTTCTCACCGCGAAGCATGCGGCTTACCGCCAATTCCTTGAACTCAACTTCATACGAGCGCTGCTTCCTCGCAACCCTATCTTTTCTCTCTCTCATCGGGAACTCCTTTTCCATTCACTGAAAATTGTCCCACTTTCATCTGTCTCGCTTTTGGGGTTCACTCCACCAGGTTCGGCAATTGCAGGCTGCTAGGCTGAAATCTATCCCATGAATAGCCCTGATTTCGTTTCTTTCGCCTCGGATGTCGCACGCGACGCCGGTGCCGTTTTGATGAGCCACTACGAGAAGGTCACCGTAGAATACAAGGGCTCGTTTGACACTGTAACAGCGGCTGATCGCGCCGCTGAGAAGCTGATTGTCGCGCGCATTCGAGCGCAGTTTCCGTCGCATTCGATCATCGCGGAAGAGGGTGGTGGCATCGATCAGGGCGACGAGTACGTTTGGTATATCGATCCGCTCGATGGGACAACAAACTTTGCACATGGGTTGCCGAGGTTTTGCGTCAGCATCGGTCTGTGGGCGAAAGGCCGCGGCCAAATGGGTGTTGTTTTCGACCCTACTCGCGACGAACTTTATTGCGCCGAATCAGGCTCTGGGGCGTATCTCAACACACGTCGCCTGAAGGTCTCTGACGTTGCTGATTTCCGACAGGCACTGTTTGCGACCGGTTTCCCGAGTAGCATCCGGCATTCAAACGTTAATATCCACTACTATTACCAAGTCGCGATGAACAGCCACGGCGTTAGGCGTACGGGTTCCGCCGCGCTCGACCTGTGCTCAGTCGCCCGAGGCCACCTCGAGGGCTTTTGGGAAATCGGCCTCAAGTCTTGGGACGTCGGCGCTGGTTTGGTGATTCTGGCGGAGGCCGGCGGGCACTATTGCGATTTCGAAGGCGGCGGATATCAGCCCGGCGATGCCCACTTGGTCTCGACGAACGGCCAGTTGACCGATGCGGTCCTCGAGCTCTTCGCTGAGGTCAGTCGTGGTGAGCTTCGATCGCCGATGCCTCAGCTACGCAGCGAGTAACCGAGTCTGCCGAGCGGGTCGGTATGGCGCAGCAGTTCAGACGGGTCAACCGCGAAAGCAGCGGCAACCGCCGGGCGGGCCAACGCATCGGTTGCGTCGTCGTTCGGGTAGCCCAGCCGGTCGTTTACAAAGACTTCCCAGCTACCGTTTCGCAGCTTGAATTCCGACGGGAATTCCGGCTCGGAAATTAGAGCTTCGTTGAGACCTTGAGCACGCTCCAGCGCTTCCGAAAAACGATTCCGCAGGTCGCCGCTCAGGCCGCTCTGCGTGCTCGTCATAAGGCCGGGTCCAGGGTCATTGAGATTGATCGAATAGCGATCGCGTTTGCCGGCAATCACGATCCCCGGGCCCTTCACCATATGGGCATAGTCAGCAAGGTCGACCCAATCGCAGGGATGATCTTCAACGCTTCGCCAATGGTCAAAAATCGTTAGAAACGGATCGAGGTTCGGGTTCGCCGGTGTGTCAAGCAACAGCTTGACGTCGATTCTTTGTAGATCTGTATCCATAGTCTGTGGGCCGCCGCGCGATCGCGTCCGCGTCGATAGTGAGTTGTTAGCGGGTCGGGCCCCTAGAAATTTGTTGCCTGCGAGTAGACGCCATGGGCGGCCTCGATGAATAACGTCGCCTCTTCAACCCGCAGTCGGGCTTTCTCAGAATCGGCGGTCTCGCCCTCTTCCGCGGCTCGGAAAAAGTTTTCAGCGAATGGCCGATGGAACGAGTCGGACTCGTAAAAGAATTTCTTGAACTCGGTGACGGTGTCGTACTTGTCCGACAGCCAAAGCCCCTTTGTGAAGAGCAGCGCGTCGGCGGCCTTTTTGTTGGCTTCGAGAGCCTTACCGGCGGCCTCGGCGAAGCGCCCCTCGTCGAGGTCGAGCGTCGCTTCAAAGTGAATGCGATCGGCGTCTTCGAGTAAAAACTCGGCTTGGTCAACGACTTCGCCGGCGCACTCCCCGACCCCGATGGACTGCTGATATTGCCAGGGCTGCCGAATGTCTTTGTAGAATTCAGGCGCCTCGTCAAGCGTCGGCAACAGCATGAATTCTTCTAGCTCTTGGCGAAGGCGCGCTTTGCCGAGCCTCTCCACAACACGGCTGAACGTTTCGTCGCCCTGCTTTTCTTGAGAGTAAAACTCCGAGAGTTTGACGATGACCTTGTCGACATTCTGCGAGGGAATCTTGCCCACGGCGAGGCCGTAGGATTCGGCGTTATTCTTCGTCGAGCCGCCGACGGTTACCTGGAAAACGGGCGCGGTATTGTTTTTCTTCCGCTGCACGGAACCGAAGAAACCAATGTCGGCGATGTGGTGCTGACCGCAGGAATTGAAGCATCCGCTGATCTTGACAGTGAGGTCGGTACGGTCGGCAATATCGCTCATGCCGTTTGAAAATCGACTGTGCAGATGAGCCGCCAATCCGCGTGACGACGTGATGCCCAGCTTGCAGGAGTCGGTGCCGGGGCAGGCGACCACGTCCTTGAGCGTTCCGGCGCCGACTTCGGCTAGGCCGACTTCCTTGAGAGCGCTGTATAGCTCCGGCAGGTCGCTGTTCGAAATCCAGCGCAGCAGGAAGTTTTGGTCGACGCTAGTGCGAATTGTGTCTTTCACGAAGCGTCGCGAGAGTGTCGCAAGTTGCCGCGTTTGCTCGGAGGTAATATCGCCCAGCGGCAGGAAGATGTCAACCATCGAGTAGCCGCTCTGCTTCTGAGGATTGACGTTAATGTTGAGCCAATGGCGCAGTTCGTCCGACGCATTTTCGGGCAGTGTGACCTCCGACGGCCCCTTGAGCGGCTCGTCTTTGTGCCTAGCCATCGCCTCGGCAAGTTCAGTTTCCCAGCGCGGATCGGCCACTAGCTTGGCGCGCTCTGCTTCGACCAATTTCTTAAACTCGTCGAGGCCGAGTTTGGCGATCAAAAACTTCATGCGAGCCTTGGCACGGTTTTTCTTTTCGCCTAGCTGGGCGAAGACGCGTGAGACCGCCTGTGCGAGTGGCAGCATTTCTTCCGCCGGCAGAAATTCACTGTAGAGCTTGGCTTGGTGGGGCAGGGAACCGAGGCCGCCGCCAATGAGCACTTTGAATCCCTTCACGCCGTCTTTGACTTTGGCGATCGCACCGATATCGTGCATGTGGCCCAGGCCGCAAGCATGCTCGTCGCAACCGGAGTATGAAATCTTGAATTTTCGGCCGAAGTTTTGAGCGTCGGAGTGACGCAGCAAGAAGTAAGCCATCGCCTCCGCATACGGCGTGACGTCGAAAGTCTCATCAACACAAACGCCGGATTGCGGGCACGCGGTGACATTGCGGACTACGTTGCCGCAGGCCTCTTTCGTGGTAATGCCGACCTCGGCGAGGCGCCGCATCAGGTTAGGTGCGTCGTTGATGTCGACGTAGTGGCACTGAAAGTCTTGGCGCGTGGTGATATGCAGAACGCCGACAGCGTACTCTTCCGCGATATTCGCTAGCCCGATAAGCTGATCCGCGCTCACCATACCCATCGGAATCTTGATGCGCTGCATTTGGACACGGTCTTGCCGTTGTCCATAAACGCCGTGGCGCAGGCGAAATTCAGTAAATAGCTTTTCATCTACGAGACCCGACTGGACGCGCCGCAGTTCGGTCTCGAAGACGTCGATTTCCTCGCGCATATCGGGGGGCAAATGACCCCAGGTTTCGCTCGTGTCAATTGGGGTGAAAGTCGGGCTAGCCATGGCTAAAACCTCCGTCGAAATAACGACCTACGCAATGTCTACCAATCTAGTAGACATCCTAGAAATCGCTCGCTGCAGTGTAAGCAAATGATATCACCTCGGACATTGGCGACCAAAACACTCGGAGCATTCGATCCAGCCGGAAATAGTTTCAAATGCTATAGATCTAGGCGATTCGTGCTGCCACCGAGCGGCGTTGTCGTGTAAAGTGGAGGGCGAGGTCAATGTCATGAAACGAACAGCCCTTACAGCGTTTTTCGGCGTGTTGCTTGCTTTCACTTGGCTAGCGCTCGACTCGCCGCTAACGTCGGCGGATACCGTCGGACTCAGCGGCCAGGGCAAGTACAAATTTAAGGTCGTCTACAAGGGCGATCACTTGCCGTCGGAAGCGCAGGCCGTGCTTGAAAAGGCGCATGGCGGATTCGCGGTTGACCGCCGCTCCGGCAAGGGCGAGACCTACTTTGCGCTACCGGGCGCGGGCATTATCGAAGTCAGTTCGGACTTCAGCAAGACCAAGATGCTGAAGACCGACGAGGCGATGAAACCTCACAACATGCATAACGCGACCATCTGGTATGGGTCGAATGGCGACGCGCATCTGACCTTCCCCGGCAATGGCGCCGGTGCTGTCTATACGACTGACTTGAGCGGCAAGTTGGAGCATACGCTCAAACCGCCGACGGGCATGAAAGACCTCGGGCATCCCACCGCCACCGACTACTTTTTTGGACAGGGAAATTTCGTTCCGACCGACGTTGAGTATTTAGACGGCAAGTTCTACGTCGCGACCGGCTACTCGAACCTGGATTACGTACTGACGGCAACCGTTGACAGCAGCAAGGGCGTTAAGGGTTCTTGGTTTGACTTAGCGTTTGGCGGCAAGGGCGGCGGCCTGGGGCAGTTTGGCACCGGCCATGGGATTACCGTCCCGCCGGGCACCACGCGGATCGATGTCGCTGATCGGCCGAATTCCGAGATCGATCGTTTTACGCGTCACGGCCAGTATCTGTCGACTCTGAAATTGCCGCTGGGATCGTACCCTTGCGACGTTGACTATATGGACAACCTTGGGGTCGTCGGTTCATTGCATGGACCTGATCGCAAGAAGGGCGCTCCGATATACATCCTCGAAGACGACAAGCTAGTCTCGACGATCATGCCGAAGGAAGAGCTGGGGCTCGAAAAATTCCAGCATGTCCACAACGCTGTTTTGCACAAAATGGGCGGCAAGCTTTACGTCATCGCGCAGGCCTGGAACCCTGGCGACTTTGCGATTTTCGAGCAGGTCTCTAACTAGTCGCCAGTTAGCATCTGTTGATCGATGCCTGACGCGCTTGCACCCTCTGACGTTGAGGGGTTACGAGAACAGCTTGCCGCGGCGGGCGCGGCGGGTGAGTCAATAGAGATTGGCGGCGCGTTTTCGAAACGCGCCATGGGCGGCGCTGTTGAGTCCGCCGACGTTACCATTTCGACGCGCAACCTCAACCGGCTGCTTGCCTATGAACCGGCGGATTTGACCGTCAGCGTCGAGGCCGGAATGAGCTACAAGCAGCTCACGGCGACGCTAGCGGCCAACAACCAATTCTTACCGTTGGACCCGCCGTTCGGCGATAACGCTACCGTCGGCGGCATCCTCGCAACGAATACGAGCGGGCCGCGGCGGCGGCGCTACGGCACGGCCCGCGACATGCTGATTGGGTTGCAATTTGCGACCGTTGAGGGCAAGCTGGTGAAGTCCGGCGGAATGGTTGTTAAAAACGTTACGGGCCTCGACATGGGTAAGCTCCTGATCGGCTCGTACGGAACGCTTGGGGCAATGGTGACCGCGAATTTCAAGGTATTTCCGAGCCCCGAACACTCGGCTACGCTGGCGTTCGTTTCCTCCGATGTCGATGCGCTTTTAGAAGTCCGCCGGTCAATTTTGC
This sequence comes from Bryobacterales bacterium, assembly GCA_965247305.1. Lineage (GTDB taxonomy): Bacteria > Acidobacteriota > Terriglobia > Bryobacterales > UBA6623 > CATQHP01. The sequence goes on from OZ252030.1 coordinate 4,122,299, forward strand.
AGGGGATTTTGCAGCCTGTGGCGATTGACTCGCTGAACGAGCTTGCCGCCGAGGGAGTCGGTTTGGTCGCTGGGCACGCACTGTTGGTTGAAGTTTCCGGGAGCGCGGCAACTATAGAGCGATACCGGCGGGACTTGACGACGCTTCCATCGGCCGGCGTTTCTGTTGACGAGATCGACGGCGCGATTTGGCAGGGCGTTCGCGAGTTCGCATCGCGAGCGTTGACCGCGCGTCCTGATGGCGCGGTGATTCGTGTGAGCACTACGGCTAGTCGAATTGGGGAGCTTGTTCGGATCGCTGGCGAGTTAGGCGCGCCGATGGTGGTGCGTGCGGGTAATGGCGTTGGGTATTTGTCGTTGGACGGCTTAGAGGGTGTTCGCGCGGGCTTGGCCCGGGTACGCGATGACGGGTTTCTCGCCGTGGTCGAATCGGGCTCGCAGGCGGTTCGGCGCGAGCTTGAACTTTGGCGTGCCCCCGAGACCGAGCTGGCGGTGATGCGGCGGATCAAGGCCGACTTTGATCCGGGCAGTCTGCTGAGTCGCGGACGGCTTTTCGGAGTGCTGTGATGTCGTTGGACCTTCGGTGATAGATTGGCTGCTTCGTTGGCTTTCGCTTGTGGGCTTTGTGGCGCGCGCCTCCGGCGGGCAGCGTCGACCTCTAGGTCGACGTATGGAGTTTGGCTTTATTGGAGGCTGTAAGGCTTGAAGAATGAGTCCATAATCGAATGACTCAGGCTTCGAATTGCTCGTAAGACTGTGCGCGAAGCCGCAGGAACTGAACCCCGAAAGGGGTGGCATTTGTATTAGCCCAGCGTGAAACCCTGGGATTCGAAGTCGACGACGCGCCGGGATTCCCCCCTGCCCCGCCGGACCGTCCCGCCCGCTGCTTTATCTGGTTTTCGTCAAATTCAACAAATAAAAACAATGAAATGCACAGTTAGGTGGCTGTCACCGATCTCCCTACTTTCTCCTTCGATCGGCGAGCTTCACAGTTTCAGGATAAGACACCTGTCAAGCGGCTTTCGGGTAGAGCGGATGGGAACCATTCCGGCAACTTAGATTTACTTTGACCGTTCCGGGTGGATTCAGCAGATACATTGCAACTAGCGCTACGTCGCACAGTTCCATTATTTGCGTCTTACGGTCAATCGAGCACCATCAACCGCATCAAATGTTTGACCCCTCGCAATTTTGACACAAGAAGCGTTAAGATTGAGCCGGCATGGTCGGCCGCACCATCAGCCGATACAAGATCACCGAAAAACTCGGTGAAGGCGGTATGGGTGTCGTCTACAAGGCCCGCGACATGGACCTCGACCGATCTGTCGCGCTCAAGTTTCTCCCAGCGCACCTAATCTCGGACTCTAACATTCGCAAGCGATTTCTGCGCGAAGCCAAGGCCGCTGCGTCCATCAGTCATCCGAACATTTGCACGGTGTACGAAATCGGCGAAGCCGACGGAAGCGCCTTTATCTCGATGGCTTACCTCGACGGGAGAGAGCTATCCGAAGAGATTGAGGAAGGGCCTATCGCTGTAGACCGCGCGGTCGATCTAGCAACCCAGTTTGCCGACGGCTTGGCCGAGGCCCATCGCGCCGGGATGGTACATCGCGACATCAAGCCTGCGAACTTGTTCGTCGGAGAGAACGGCCGCGGCGTCATCCTCGATTTTGGCATCGCGCAACTAGCCAACGCGCAAACCAAGCTCACTAAAGAAGGGGCGGTCTTTGGGACGTATGCGTACATGTCGCCGGAGCAGGACTTATTGTCGATGCAAGTTGATACAACTCTTTTATTATCAATATATAATGGATATGTTTCCTGCGGCTCACAGGATTTTGTCATCACTATGTCAACGAGTTGATGGCGTCTCAATGGCAGTGAATGGCTTTGGCTGAGCGTCGACGTCGGGTCATTTTAGGTTGATCAGATTGAGCAGCTCTTGACTAGCCGTGAAAACGCGACCGTAACAAGCTGTCGAACAGTACTTACCCCTGCCTCGCTTGAGGAGGCTTGGAATTATGCTTAAGGTGTCAAGGGCGGAGTAAATGTAGACCGCTTCGGCGGAGCAAAAATAGACCAGTTGGCGGGGATCCAGCGGTTTGCGTGGGACGGCTGGAACGGAGCCTGAGGACGCCCTTTAGGGCGGCCCAGGCGTAGTGGAAGACGGCCCACGCAAACCGGCGCGAGCGGCCGGCGGGTCAGTTTGAAGAGCGCGGGCGCTTCTTTTTGCTTTGCTTGAGGCGGTAGCTGTCGCCGTTCATCTCGAGGATATGGACGTGATGCGTGAGCCGGTCAAGCAGAGCGCCGGTCATGCGTTCGGAACCCAGCACCTCGGTCCACTCGGTGAACGGCAGGTTCGAGGTCAGCAACGTCGAGCCCTGTTCGTAGCGCTGCGAAAAGATCTCGAACAGCAGCTCTGCCCCGGTCTTCGACAGCGGCACATAGCCCAGTTCATCGACGATCAGTAGATCCTGCTTGGCAAGTTGTTTCTGGACCCGTAGTAGTTGCCGTTCGTCACGGGCTTCGAGCAGTTCATGGACCAATCCCGCGGCGGTGGTGAAACGTGTGCGATAGCCGCTCTGACAAGCTGCCAGTCCCAGCGCCAAGGCGATATGCGTTTTGCCGGTGCCGGAGTTCCCCAGCGCCAAGACGTTCTCACGGCGGTCGATGAACTCACAGCGCGCCAGCTCCAGAACGAGCTTCTTGTTCACCGAGGGTATGGCCAAGAAGTCGAACGTGTCGAGACTCTTCGTCACCGGGAACTTGGCGGCCTTGATGCGACGCTCGGTCGCCCGCTGCTCGCGATCGACCAGTTCCAGCTCGCAGAGTTGCTGTAGGAAGTCCCGAAAGTCCAAGCCTTCGGCGGCGCAGCGCCGAGCCAGTTTGTCGTACTCGCGCAGGAAGGTCGGCAGCCGCAGCGCTTTCAGGTGGGTTTCCAGCAGCATTCTCGACTTCGCCATCAGCTTGCTCCTGCTAGCAGCGCCAGATAGGATGCCGGCGACGTCTGCTCGACCTGAGCCGTCGGCAGGTGGGGATACTTCGTTAAGTCGAGCTTCGGCGGACGTTGCTCGATCGCGCACAGCAGTAGATGCTTGACGGCGTCAAAGCCAATCGTTCCCAGTAGACAGACTTGGCGCACCGCCGTTGCGACGTGCTCAAGGGGGAAGTCCTCCAACAGTCGCAGGACCTGTACGTACTCGCGCTTGCCCGCTTTGTCCAACCGCGATTCGAGCAGTCGTCGCAGCTTCGCAAACTCCGGCGGCAACTCCCAGCCGACCAACGGCGCGGCTTGATCGAGCGCGTTGGTCTTGCGTTCCAACAACGCCAAGTAGTGCAGCGGATCGAAAACCAACTCTTCACGTTCATAGCTGCGCTGATGGCGGGCGATCTCTTCGCTGCCGCAACAGATCACTACCTCATCCACGTAGGCTTTGATCAGGACCTGGCGGTGGCCGTAACGCGTTGGCACCGAATAATCGTTTGTCGCGTAGCGCACCAGCGACAACGAAGTCACCCTTGTCGAGCGTTTGTCGCAGGCATCGTAGGCTGTCGGTGCCAAGGGCAAGAGCGCTTCCCGATCGCGCTCGAAGCGTTCGCCGACGGTTTCGGTGTGCCGTCGCAAACGCCGTTCACGGTTGGCTCGGCACTTCTCTTCGAGGTGTTCGTTGAAGGCTTCCCAACTCTCGAATCTCGGGATCGGCACCATGAAATTGCGCCGTGCGAAGCCCACTAGCCCTTCGACTTTTCCCTTGTCGTTGCCCTTGCCCGGACGCCCGAAACGATCGGCGAACAGGTAGTGCGACTGCAGTTCGCTGAACACCCGCGTACGTTTGCGCGTGCCGTCGCCGAGAATCCTTGCCACCGCCAGCGTCGTGTTGTCGTAGACGATGTTGCGTGGCACGCCGTCGAAATAACGAAACGCGGCGTTGTGTCCTTCGCAAAAGGCTTCCGTCGTCTCGGCGGGAAAGGCCTTAACGAAGGCGTCGTCGCTGTGCGGCAGATCGACAACCAAGAAGTGCGCCTTGCGCTGGACTCCATTGATAACGACAACCGCTTCGCCGAAGTCGGCCTGCGCGTCGCCGGGCGGATGCGCCAGTGGCACGAACATCTCTTGTCCACCGAGCTTCTTCTCGCGGACGTAGTCCTTGACGATCGTGTAGCCACCGCTGAAATCGTACTCCTCGCGTAGGCGATCGAAGATGCGTTTCGCGGTGTGACGTTGTTTCTTTGGTTGTTGCTGATCGTCGAGCAGGATCTGATCGATGATTCCGGTGAACGCTTCGAGCTTCGGCCGTCTCACCGGTTTGCTCCGCCGATAGCCCGGCGGAGCAGCGTAGCGCAGCATTTTGCGCACCGTCTCCCGCGCTAAGCCAAACCGCTTGGCGGCTTCGCGTTCACTCAGCCCTTCGACGTAGACACTGCGCCGTACTTGAGCATATAGCTCCACGCGATACATCCTTCCCGTGTTCCACAAAACACCGAATGGATGCCAGCGGACCACCCGGGCGGTCTAATTTTCCGCCGCCCTTGAACGGCTTTAAAACGCCGTTCTGTGGTCTAGTTTGTCAGCGCCGTTCTCACTGATGTTATATAAAGGTTTGCGAAGTTTTACCCCTGTCCCCGATCGCCCCTGTCCCCGATCGCCCCGCACGGATCGGCGGATAGGCGTGGTTTCACTTGCGCTCTTGCGCTCCTTTTTGCCACAGCGCGGATATGAGTCGTTTTATACGCGACCCAAACCGAAGAGAGTCGTCGTCCTGAGTAACGTGAATCCGTTTAAGGCCTGTTCGTGGCCCGGCCCACTCGCTAGCATCTCTCGCGTGTTCCGCGATACTAACTTCGACCGGCGTGTATGACAAGTCTTCGTCGTCTTCAGCGTCCGCTTCGCAGTCATCTTTTGACAGGTAGAAAGACCGCCCACTGTAGTACCATATGCCCTCACGTTCTGTATCGCCGACTATTTGTTCTCTTAGGTCCTCCATTTCCTCGTCGACGATGTCTGCGCCCAAATCCTCGATATCGAGAAGGCGTCCTCCAATGTCATCGTCGACGTGTCTTCTAATCTGTGCCTCGAAATCTCGATAGCCCCTCGCACTACACCCGAGCAGTTTGTAATAGCCGATTGGCCTACGGTCCCCCTCATCTACCGTGACCTCAATGCCGTCCACGTCGAGTGATACGTTAACCCTGAAGAACCGCTTGATCATTGGCTGTCTGAGCATTCCTCTGAGGCAGAACACATGCTCGTTTTGCCACCAGGGTTGTCGGCCTGGTCATCACTGTCAGTTCGTGGTGGGTCGAGGACCGGCGGATTGATTAGGAAGTCGTCGGCAAACTGGAAGATAGTTGGAATTACAGTCTCATCCATAACCTCGAACACGTCCTGCGCTTCGGATATCGGATTGAAGAAGTCCACCGTCTCACCCACTAGGTTATCCCCGAAGATGGTGGTCCCGATCGTGGCTCCCGGTATGACGTTCTTTGCCTTGTCGACGAACGCGTGGCCCTTCTGCTTCTTTCCAGCAGAGTTCGTTGGGTGCTGGTGGGGAAGTGCATCGTCGCCCGCGCGGATGTGTGCGTTGTGTCTCACTGGTTTCTTTCCCGCAGCCTTCCGGGCGCCCCGCTCTCCCTCGGCAACGACATCCGACCCCCCGTGTCTAACGCGATCCTGGGCCTCCTTTTTGCCAATTTTCTTGGCAGGCTTGTCGACTCTTTTGGTGATCTGCCTGAAACCCACCTGAAGTTTCTTGACAACACTTACGACAAACTTGGTTTTCCCCCGCCCGTCAGGGTCGACATGCGCAAGTGGGCTGTTCGTGGTGTATCCGTATAGGTTCCAGCTCTGTGGCGCACCTACGAATTGGTCGGCGAATGGTGTGTCTGGCGAAGTAAACCTACCCAACTTGGGCGAGTAGTACCGCGCCAGGAAGTAATCAAGATCCGACTCGGCATCGCGTTCTTTGGCGGTGAACTGTTGGGTGAAGGCCGAGCCGGCGTTGTAACCTGTGAGCGCCTGTCGGTTGAACGTGGCGTCGGCTGGGATGTGTTCGCCGAAGGGCAGAAAGTCGCGGCGTGAGACAACATCGCCATCCGGATCGCCGACATCGCCTATAATTGCGTCCGTTACCAAGCGGGTCGAGCCGAGGTGATCAAGCGTGCGAAAGAACAGCCCAGAGTTGGTCGGCGGGGTCGTCGAATACTCGGCGGCGAGTTTGCCAAACGCGTCGTAGACGAAGGTCGTCGTCTCAGCAGAAGTGACCTTCTCCACGCGGTTGCCCGCTCCGTCGTATCGGTATTCAGCGATGGCGTTCCCGGACGTGCAGGTCACGTGCCCCGTGCAATAGAAACGCTGCTTGTTGTTGGCGTCGTAGGCCATCGACCCGACAATCGGGTGGCGCACCAGATTGCCCGCCTCGTCGTAGGGATCGTCGGTCGTTATGGCGGGGTCTGGGTCGAGATCGACGCCGGTTGGCAGTTTCGTAATGCGGTTTGTAGCCGCATCGAACTGCGTCACGGCCGTGGGCGTCGGAGAACCCATCGTGATGCCCGAACCAGTTGCAGCTCTGTTTCCGAAAGCGTCATAGCTGTACGTGCGCTGCCAGAAGTCGTTGTTCTCACCGACGGTCTTAATGCGATTGACGGCGTCATAGGTGTACTTCTGAGTAAAGGTCGGGTTCCCCGAAGCGCTGATCACTTGTTGCAGAATATTACCGTTGTTGTCATCGCTCTCGACATCGCAGTTGCCGCTGTCGGTTGCCCCGTATTTGAAGGTGAGCGTGAGTAGTGTACTCGCGGTCATTGTGCACGGCTGCAAGCGGTTGTTATAGGTCGTTGTCTCTGTAAGTCCGTTGCCAAGCGTGAATTGATCAGGCACTCCGTGGGGTGCGTACAGGACGTTTTGGGCGAAGTCGATTTGGCCGACGGTGTTGCGCCCAGCCTTGGTGGGACGCCCGGCGGTGTCGTACTTGTACGCCACTTTGAGGCCGTCGGGGTAAGTCTGGGTTTCGAGTGTGCTGTCAAGGTTGTAGGTGTAGATGAACGGATAGGTTGTCCCAGCGGTGATTTGACTGCTCTGTGTAGCCCTGCCTAGAGCGTCGTAACAGGGGACGCTCATCGTGGAAACGCTATTGACGACCGTATCCAACCGGCCTTTGTTGAAGCACGGCGAGGACCCACTGGGGTGGTAGTTGTAACTGAGGGTGGGAGTGCCGTCGCTGTAGGTCGTGATCGTGGGGCGATTGAGCGCGTCGTAGTCGCCCCATGTGGCGGTAACTCCGCGGGCGTCGGCCTTGGTCTTGAGGTTGCCGTTGTTGTCGTAGGTGAAGCGGTCGACGCCGCTCGTGGGCGCAGTCACGGAGCAGGTAGCTAAGTCCGTCCGGCTCTCCGGGTTGGAGGCGCAGACAAGACGGCTGAGTCGGTCGTAGGCGAACGTCCGGGTTTGTACAGGGTCAGGAATGGTCGGGTTCCCACGCTGCGTGACGGTGACCAAGTTGTCGAGTAAGTCGTACTGGTAGTCGGTGGTGTAGTTGAGCGTGTCAGGGTCCTCGATGACCTGAGACAAGCGGCCCAGAGCGTCGGTGGTCGTCTTTCGCTTCTTACCCGCTTCGTCGGTGACGGTAGTAACATTGCCGGCGTATTCGGTCGCCACGACCGAGTCGTCGGGGTGTTTGATTTCGGTGATCCGTCCAAGAGCGTCGTAGGTATTTGTCGTTACGTCGGTGGAACAGGCGTTACGACCTGGATTGGAGGTCGTCTTGGTTCGGCCGCGAGCGTCGTAGGTAGTGCATGTTTCGTCGGTACCCAGCCCTTCCCCGTCGGGGACGGTGAGGCTCGTTCGCTTGGCTCTTCCCACGCCGTCGAAGAAAGTTTCCGTAATGAGATTGCCGTCACCCGCTGCGAATTGATCTCGTTTCGTCATCACCGATAGGCTGCCAACCGTGTCGGTATACTCGAAGGCAGTCTTGGCCGAAAATCCACCAAAATCCTGAGTCATCAATACCGGTCGGTCGAGTTCGTCGAGGCCGGATTCAAAGTTGAATGTTGTCAAGACGTCGTTTGGATCGGTCACGTCCGTGGCAGCGCCAAGTCCGCAGTCATATTTGATCTGAGTGACGTGGCCTAGCGGGTTGGTGATGGCAGTCGGAAACGCGAGCTTTGGTCCGCTCGTGGCACAGCCTGTCTCTGACGTGAATACGTCCGCGTAGTTAGCGGTGTAGGCATTGAGCTTCGCGTCCTTGAACTCGACGATGTTGCCGGCAGCGTCGTATTTCCTGGTTACCGATACGGAATTTGTGGCATCCTTGAACCCCTTGATTTCAGTTACATTGCCGCGTGTGTTGAACGAGGAGTCAAACAAGAAGTTCGTCGGCGAGCTAGCTGGATTTACAGCGATACAGCGGAAATCGACCTCGTTTCCGGTTGGGGCTGAAGTACTAGCACAGTGCCCCGTTATCCCAGAGGAGCCCGTTGGCACGGCGTTTGGAGTTGACTCGTCATACAAAAACTCAAATTGCGAGGCCGAGTTCGATGTGGTGCAGGCGTCACCCTCGTCTGCAAATCCGCAGGTCTGCTGCTTGGAGACGAGCCTGCGCAGGCGGATTTGAGCGTAATTCGGCTGACCTGGGAGGGGATCAACATAGGACGCATCACTATTGAGGTAGGTCGTCTGCGCCATCCTCGCCGGTGTATTGTCGAAGTTGTATGAGTAGGCCTTCGTTTGATTGTTGAAGACGTCGTACTCAAACGTACTCTTCGCCGGAAACGTCGAAGCGCCGTCGTGGAGAGTCGATATATTCTCCGCCAGTCTCGGGTTGTTCGACGGTTGGTTGTCGGCGGTGAAGTTTGCGCAATACGCTGCCGGTACCGATGCGCACCAGCCGAGCGTCTGGTCGTTCATCTGACTCCAGGTGTTGTCAGTACTTTGAATGAGGCCATCTGACGTATCGATTACCTCAGAATGAAGTTTACGGCCCTTCTTCCACGCTGCATAGTGCAGCGGATTGGCCGGATCGGATCCGAGCGCTCGAACCTGACCCTTGAATCTGTGAGTTTCCGAGGAAAGTAAGGCACTGGAACTTCGGTGCTCTACGAGCACTTCCGTGTTGCCGATTTCAGGCCCAGAAGGTACTACGGAATTGAAGTACCGAGTGAACTGCTTGCAGGCACCATTGGTCTCGCCGCTCGGACACACCCGTCGCTCGAACACGCGGCGATAGATCGATATTGGAGCGACACTCGTTCCGGTGATCTTATTGAAGCCGCCTCGGCAGGGGTTATTCGAAAGCGGATCGTTGGAGACACCCAACTGTGAGTTAAAGCAGGAAGGCGGAGCTGCCGGCGTCGGTTCAACGTATCCATTGATCCAGTCGTACTCAAATGCCCCACCGGTTGGCAGTTCAATGCGTGCTAGCTCTCCGTAGCTGTTGAACTGGAATCGATATTTGCGCCCATCCGGAAGTTCTACCCAGGCCGGCTTTCGTGGATTGTGCGTGCCGGATTGCAAGTTGCCGACATCGAGTTCAGGAAACAGTTGGGCCAAGGTAGCAACAGACTCTCCTGGGCGCAGTGCAGGAATGGCCGTCGGAATACCCGCGCCGGTGAAGTCAAGGTCCTCGTAGCAAAGATCGATCTGATGGCGAACGCCGTTCGTCCCGTCGTATTCGAGCCTAGTGATTGTGTTTGAACATTCGCTGTGGCTGAGGCCTCGCTGAATATCTATGGCTCGTCCCAGGGGGTCGGTCACTTTCTGAACAAGCGGCCCGACAACAGGATTGGAGCCGCCATATCCGAAATCGATTTTGTTGCCGTTGCGATCCCGAATCCAAACTACAGCCCCTGACTGGAATCTGTAGGTTGTGCCATCCGGAAACAGCAGGTTTCCCGATTTGTTGAACAGCAGGTCGGTGTCTGTGTTCTCTTCGACGCTGTCGATGACATCGGCGTCAGCGATAAACGTCAGTGCGGAGCCGTCGTGGGATACAAACTTTCTGCCTCGATTGAATCCCGTTGGGGCGGGAGTTACTAAGCAAGGTCCTGAAAGCGTGTGGGGCGCTCCCATCGTGGCCGAATCAACGAGTTCTATCTCGGATCCATCGCCATTGATGAACGTAAGTCGAGTGACGGAAAAATGGGGGAGAAGCTTATTAGGGTTGGGACCGCCTGCGGGACAAATGGCGTAGTCCCTAGCGCGCCGCGAGTACATGAACCCAGGAATAGAGATCTCATTGGCGCCGATGTTTGGTGGCTCGGTCGGCCCCCAAAATGTCGGAAGGATCAGGACGGAGGTCACGACACCGCCCTCGCAGGCCACAGTGGTCGCACAGTTTGAGGTGACTTCGACTTTCCACGGCTGCTCGAAACGCAGTTGAATCGTGTGAGAGAGATCACCGCGTCCACCAACGTCCAATAGAGGGAGCGCGGCATTGAGCTTCCCATTGAACAGATTGACCGACTCGAAGCCGCTCAATAAGAACGAACCGGCTGGAGTCCCCGGTTCAAGCGCCTTAGGGGTGAAGCCGTCCAGAGGATTAGCCAGCCGTTCGTCGCCACTTAAGCCCACCGGGGCAAGCAGAAAGACTAGTGCCAACAAGAGCCGTTGAACGCCGAGTTGTCGAATGCCTTTGAGTCGCATTTTGCGGAATTTGTCCTCAGAAGAATGTGAGCGTGTCAGTTGGTGGGCGCGTCCTTCGAGCCGGGCGGGCGCTTGGCTGTCGCGCTCACCGTCAAGGTGAAGATCCATTCTGGGTGGGTGGCTTCTGTAACCTGATAGGTCCCAGGAAAAAGATTGAAGTCCGATTTCCAGCTTCGGTCTTGGCGCGGAGACTTCTTGCGCTCAAGCCGTTCGTTTCCGTTGTTCTCTGACGCCTCTCGATCAACGATGAGCTCGATTTCCTCGAGGCCTGTCCTATTTGTGATTTCGAAGCGCGTTTTGCCGGGCGGGATCGTCACCTGGTTTGGCTCAAAGCCGTGCCACCGGAGGATCGGAGCCACGATGTTGATAAGTCTGTCTTCAGGGTTGGGCGTTTGGGCGAGGCCACCGGCGGTGAGGGCCAGTAGCAACACGACCAACTGAGATATGGGCCGACGTGGGTGAGCGCGACTGATTAGCCACGCGTTGAAAGTTTGATTGGCTGAGTTCGGAGTTGGCATCGAGATAGACAGATTCCTTACTGAGTAGGCGCTATAGCCAGATTCGGCACTGCCGGGTCGTCGACGGTGCCGGGTGACAAATTTCGTTGTCATGGTCCGCTGATATCCCAAGTACCCATCAAATCCCAGCCCGCGTACGCGCCGGACTCGTCGATGACGATTTGATAGATGTTCTGTTGGCCTGAAAGAGTACCGTCGAAGATCAATGGGAATGTGAGTGTGATGTCATTTCCGTTAACGGTTTTCGTCACTCCCGCCCTGTCGATACTGCAGGTGCTACCCGTGAGGATTCCAGTACTGACGTTCGGCGTGAATGGTGCACCCCATTGGGGGTACATGATCACCTGGTCCGAAATCGCGTTGTAGTATAGCAAGCAGGCTGTCAAGGCGTCGTTTACTGACCCGGCGATCTTCCAGTTCGTGATGCCCAGGTCGCCGGCTCCATTCTGGTCCCGGAAGGTGACGGTGAACGTTTGGCTCAATCCGGCACCCGACGCGGGAGCGGTAGGCGGGTTCGAGGGGGTCAAATTTGCCGTTGCGCCCGGGAACGTCCAGGTGCCGAGTTCTAGGAATCCGGTGGACGCCCCGGCTACATCGATAACAAGCGTGCGGATCCTCCTCGTTGCCGAAACGTTTGTTGTAAACGTTAGCGGGTACCGCAGTGTCAGTATCGTGCCGTTCGGCGTCACCTGAGTAGCTCCAACATCGAGGCTGCACGTAGCGTTCGTGAGTTGTGTTGTCGTTCCCGGCTGAACTCCCCCGATCCAGCTGTAGCCGCTATCGCTGATGAGGTACATCAGATTCGCGACATTGTCGTAGCGAACGCCGCAGGCTCCCGTCCAAGAGATCGCGTCCTGCATCATCATGACTTCCACGCGACTGATGTCTACAGCGCCATTCGGGTCTGCAACGGTGAACGTAAATGTTTGTGGGCCCGCACCCGAGCCGGATGACGGAACGACCGACTGTGCAACCGGTGGCAGTGGTCCTGGGCCTGGGATATTCCAAGTGCCCATCAAATCCCAGCCCGCGTACGCGCCGGATTCATCGATCGCGATCTGATAAATGTTCTGTGGGCCGGAGAGCGTGCCGTCGAAGATCAACGGGAAGGTAAGAGTGATGTCATTTCCACTAACCGTCTTGGTTACTCCGCTCCTGTCGAGGCTGCAATCGTCCCCGGATAAAATCCCTGTGGCGTTGTTCGGTGTGAACGAGTCTCCCCATTGGGGATAGAGGAGAACCTTGTCCGATACGGCGTTGTAGTAGAGCAAGCATGCATTTGCCCACTCGCCCGCGGAGGGTGCGATTTTCCAGTTCGTTATACCGAGATCGCCTACTCCGTTCGGGTCACGGAAAGTCACCGTGAACATTTGGGCCAAACCGGACCCAGACGCCGGAACGGTAGGCGGATTCGAGGGAGTCAGATTGGTAGTCGCCCCGGGGAACGTCCAGGTGCCGACTTCGACGAAACCTGTCGACGCGCCGCCAACATCAAGTACATGGGTGCGAATCCGTCGTGTTGATGAAATGTTTGTCGTGAAGGTTAACGGGTACTTCAAAGTGAGAATCGTGCCGCTCGGCGTCACCTCCGTGCCACCGACGTCGAGACTGCAAGTCGCGTTGGTGATTTGCGTCGCCGTTCCGGGCTGCACTCCCCCGATCCAGCTAAATCCGTCATCGCTGTAGAGGTAGACGAGGTCGGCCACATTGTCGTAGACCACGCCGCAGGAGCCGGTCCAAGAGATCGCGTCCTGCATCATCATGGCTTCCACCTTCTGAATGTCCGCTGCGCCGTTCGGATCGGCGACCGCAAACGTAAATGTCTGTTGAGCGCCCTGACCAGAGCTTGGCGTAACCGTGCCTACTTGTGGAGGTTCGGGGTTAGCGCCGGGCGTACTGACGTCCCACGTTCCCATTTGCTGCCAGCCAACATAGGCTCCGGACCTGTCGCTTACGAATTGGTAAAGGTTCTGTGGACCCGAGAGGCCGCTGTTGAATGTAATCGGGAGGTTGAATGTCAGTTCGTCTCCGTCAATCGCTTTCGTAACCGCCCCTTTGTCGATGCTACAGAAGTTGTTTGAGATGATTCCAGTACTACCGCCAGGCGTGAACGAACCACCCCAATCCGGATAGAGATACATCCGGTCGTTCGGCCGGTTGTACCAAACCGTGCATGCGTTTAGGCTTTCGTTGATCGAACCGGAGATTTTCCAATTGGCCCAGGCAAGATCGTTGACTCCATTCGCGTCGCTGAACTTCGCGACAAACGTTTGTGAAAGCCCGGTGCCGGATGCAGGCACGGTGGCGTCGTTGACTGGCCCAACGTTCGGCGTGGCACCGGGGAATCCCCAGCTGCCCAGCTGTGGCCAACCGGTCGAAGCGTTGTCCAAGTCAGTAACGTTCATATAGATGTTTCGCGTTGAGCTAAGAGCAGTTGTGAACGTGATTGGGTAGCCGATAGTGAGCAGTGTTCCGCTCTTGGTTACGCTCACGCCGGAGACATCGAGCGAGCAGGTGGAGTTCGAAAGTTGACCCGGCGTTCCCGGCTGCAAGCCTGTTTGCCAACTACTTCCGCCGTCGTCGATGACGTAAACCAGGTCTGCGACGTTGTCGTAGATCAAACCGCACGATCCCGCCCAGCTGATCGAGCCGTTCATAATCACCTTGACTTGGTTGATGTCATTCGCACCGTTCGGATCCGTGGCGGTGAACATAAACGTTTGCTGGGCCCCCTGGCCGGCGTTCGGGGCTACGGATACCGCCTGAGGTGGCCCGCTGACCGTGATAGGCTGTCCTGTGCCGTTGTTTGTTTCTAGTTCTTCGGCGATCACCAGCTGATCGTCGACATGAACACCGACATGGTAGTCCCCCGGAACAGTCGTCGTCGGGATCGTCACGGTCGCTGAGCAAGAGGTGGTGCCACCGGGAGCCGGAACGGTAAGGCTGGATGGCAGGCAGTCGCCCAGTCGTTCGTCTGAGGGGTCAATCATGCTTCCCGACGACAGATAGATTCCGCTTCGGAAGGTACCGCCCCCTCCGTAAGGGCCATCATTCGGGATCGTACAACTAACCGTTACCGAATCGCCTGGCGACACGGTTGTCGCCGACACGGTCAGAAGACTGCAACGAAGGTCTGGATCGCCCGGAAGGATGACGATGAAGTTGAATGCTGCGCTCGTATTGTTGGAACTTGGATCGCCTGGGATCTGATTGAAGGGATCAACTTCCGCCATCCAGCTGTAATCCCCGAGACCGGGATTCGCGAAGGTGTACGGAGTGATAACTGCGGTCGCCGAACTCGCCGGAACGAATGTGTTGGCAACAGCTTGGTCCTGCGTGAAAATCGTCGACACGCCGTCGCTGACGGTACCTCTAATAAAGAGCGTCTCGCCGGCAGACGTCCATGTCTGACCTTGGTTGAATGCCCCAAGGATGGCCCAAGGGTTATCGAGCGTCGTGATCGTTAAGAAGTAAGAAGGATTGGTTGGCACAAAGTCGGGGTCACCCGGATTGGGGAACTGTGACAGAACCTCCAGGGCGTAGCAAATCGTGTCCCCACCGCAATTTGCATTTTCCGGGGTGTTGTCGCCAGTCTCGGCGGCATAGGCAATAAACCAGTACGATCCGGTCGGTTGTGAAGCTGAGACTGTGACGGTAAGTGGCGCGGCGGTGACACTTGCAAATGCCCCAACATCAAACGGAAACGTCTGGTTCAAGAGCGTGTCGGAGCCTGGCTGAAGTGTTGTGTCACTCGACAGGTAGTAGCGGATGACAACATCGTCAGCTGCGCCGGAGGTAGAATTTTGGACTTGGTTTCGAACGGTGAAGTTCCCTCCACGAGTTACTTGAGAAGGGGGCGACGTGACCCCCGAGATCGTCAATTGAGGGGTACTCGGAGGTCCGCACTCGCCTGAGACTGTAAGGTCCACCACGGCGGTCGTAGATTCTGATCCGCCGCTGGCCAGTGTGACGTCGACCTGAATCGTTTCCTGAGCGGTCGAGCATATCGGGTCTGGGGCTGTATACAAGCCCGCCCCGCCTGTAATTGAGCCCAATGCGGGTATAGGCGAGATAATCGACCACACCTCCGCTGTGTGCGCTTCGGAAACGCTCACGACAAACTGGAACGTCTCACCCGCTTGCAGCGATCCTGGCGGATCATCGACTGTCACTGTCACGCCACCGCCAGCGGCTGGCGCCGTGTCAATCGTCACCTCGTCAAACTTACTGGGATCCTGCTGACTCGTTGCTCGCAGGGTCGTTGTTTCAAGCTGCGATACACTCGCCGCTCGAAAAGTTACAGGATTTGATGTGGGGCTTGGCTCAAGGCTACCCGGGCCGACGATCGACCAAGTCACCGAAGGATCTGCCGCATTGCTCACGGTCGCCGTGAACGCCTGAGTTTGGCCCTCTGTAAGCGTGGCTCCGGCCGGGCTGATACTAACTGCGATCGGGAGCCCAGGAATGTCGACCGCGACCAGCCGTCCGCCGACGTACACATATCGCTTCGAGGCGGTTTGACCACTAGCGACCGATGCGACGACTAGAAGAAGGAAGCTAAACGCGATAAAGGCGCAGGCAGTGTAGCGAGGACGAGAATGTGAAGCGTGAATCATCTTTCTCGCTCCTAGCGACGACTCTCGCGAAATACGTGTCAAGGGCGGAGTAAATGTAGACCGCTTCGGCGGAGCAAAAATAGACCAGTTGGCGGGGATCCAGCGGTTTGCGTGGGACGGCTGGAACGGAGCCTGAGGACGCCCTTTAGGGCGGCCCAGGCGTAGTGGAAGACGGCCCACGCAAACCGGCGCGAGCGGCCGGCGGGTCAGTTTGAAGAGCGCGGGCGCTTCTTTTTGCTTTGCTTGAGGCGGTAGCTGTCGCCGTTCATCTCGAGGATATGGACGTGATGCGTGAGCCGGTCAAGCAGAGCGCCGGTCATGCGTTCGGAACCCAGCACCTCGGTCCACTCGGTGAACGGCAGGTTCGAGGTCAGCAACGTCGAGCCCTGTTCGTAGCGCTGCGAAAAGATCTCGAACAGCAGCTCTGCCCCGGTCTTCGACAGCGGCACATAGCCCAGTTCATCGACGATCAGTAGATCCTGCTTGGCAAGTTGTTTCTGGACCCGTAGTAGTTGCCGTTCGTCACGGGCTTCGAGCAGTTCATGGACCAATCCCGCGGCGGTGGTGAAACGTGTGCGATAGCCGCTCTGACAAGCTGCCAGTCCCAGCGCCAAGGCGATATGCGTTTTGCCGGTGCCGGAGTTCCCCAGCGCCAAGACGTTCTCACGGCGGTCGATGAACTCACAGCGCGCCAGCTCCAGAACGAGCTTCTTGTTCACCGAGGGTATGGCCAAGAAGTCGAACGTGTCGAGACTCTTCGTCACCGGGAACTTGGCGGCCTTGATGCGACGCTCGGTCGCCCGCTGCTCGCGATCGACCAGTTCCAGCTCGCAGAGTTGCTGTAGGAAGTCCCGAAAGTCCAAGCCTTCGGCGGCGCAGCGCCGAGCCAGTTTGTCGTACTCGCGCAGGAAGGTCGGCAGCCGCAGCGCTTTCAGGTGGGTTTCCAGCAGCATTCTCGACTTCGCCATCAGCTTGCTCCTGCTAGCAGCGCCAGATAGGATGCCGGCGACGTCTGCTCGACCTGAGCCGTCGGCAGGTGGGGATACTTCGTTAAGTCGAGCTTCGGCGGACGTTGCTCGATCGCGCACAGCAGTAGATGCTTGACGGCGTCAAAGCCAATCGTTCCCAGTAGACAGACTTGGCGCACCGCCGTTGCGACGTGCTCAAGGGGGAAGTCCTCCAACAGTCGCAGGACCTGTACGTACTCGCGCTTGCCCGCTTTGTCCAACCGCGATTCGAGCAGTCGTCGCAGCTTCGCAAACTCCGGCGGCAACTCCCAGCCGACCAACGGCGCGGCTTGATCGAGCGCGTTGGTCTTGCGTTCCAACAACGCCAAGTAGTGCAGCGGATCGAAAACCAACTCTTCACGTTCATAGCTGCGCTGATGGCGGGCGATCTCTTCGCTGCCGCAACAGATCACTACCTCATCCACGTAGGCTTTGATCAGGACCTGGCGGTGGCCGTAACGCGTTGGCACCGAATAATCGTTTGTCGCGTAGCGCACCAGCGACAACGAAGTCACCCTTGTCGAGCGTTTGTCGCAGGCATCGTAGGCTGTCGGTGCCAAGGGCAAGAGCGCTTCCCGATCGCGCTCGAAGCGTTCGCCGACGGTTTCGGTGTGCCGTCGCAAACGCCGTTCACGGTTGGCTCGGCACTTCTCTTCGAGGTGTTCGTTGAAGGCTTCCCAACTCTCGAATCTCGGGATCGGCACCATGAAATTGCGCCGTGCGAAGCCCACTAGCCCTTCGACTTTTCCCTTGTCGTTGCCCTTGCCCGGACGCCCGAAACGATCGGCGAACAGGTAGTGCGACTGCAGTTCGCTGAACACCCGCGTACGTTTGCGCGTGCCGTCGCCGAGAATCCTTGCCACCGCCAGCGTCGTGTTGTCGTAGACGATGTTGCGTGGCACGCCGTCGAAATAACGAAACGCGGCGTTGTGTCCTTCGCAAAAGGCTTCCGTCGTCTCGGCGGGAAAGGCCTTAACGAAGGCGTCGTCGCTGTGCGGCAGATCGACAACCAAGAAGTGCGCCTTGCGCTGGACTCCATTGATAACGACAACCGCTTCGCCGAAGTCGGCCTGCGCGTCGCCGGGCGGATGCGCCAGTGGCACGAACATCTCTTGTCCACCGAGCTTCTTCTCGCGGACGTAGTCCTTGACGATCGTGTAGCCACCGCTGAAATCGTACTCCTCGCGTAGGCGATCGAAGATGCGTTTCGCGGTGTGACGTTGTTTCTTTGGTTGTTGCTGATCGTCGAGCAGGATCTGATCGATGATTCCGGTGAACGCTTCGAGCTTCGGCCGTCTCACCGGTTTGCTCCGCCGATAGCCCGGCGGAGCAGCGTAGCGCAGCATTTTGCGCACCGTCTCCCGCGCTAAGCCAAACCGCTTGGCGGCTTCGCGTTCACTCAGCCCTTCGACGTAGACACTGCGCCGTACTTGAGCATATAGCTCCACGCGATACATCCTTCCCGTGTTCCACAGAACACCGAATGGATGCCAGCGGACCACCCGGGCGGTCTAATTTTCCGCCGCCCTTGAACGGCTTTAAAACGCCGTTCTGTGGTCTAGTTTGTCAGCGCCGTTCTCACCTGGATGCTCGGCTTCTCGTCGACCGCGAGCACCACGGCGTTTTCCGGCGGGCTGAGGTAGAGTCCGACAATGTCGGCGGCCTTGCGAGCGAACTCCGGGTCGGTTGACAAACACCAACTGCGCCGCCGCCGCAAGGACACGCCGAGCTGCCGCAGTACGCGCCAGACTTGATGCTTGCTGACGTCGCCGAGAGCTTCCGCGAGCAGTTCGCCTGTCCAAGTGGCGTGCCCTTCGGGCGGAGCTTCGTCGAGTTGGCAGAGGATCCGTTTGCGCGTCGCTTGGTCGTACCGCGCGGGCCTGCCGGAACGCGCTTGATCGCATAATCCCGCCAGACGTTGCTGGGCGAAGCGGGTGCGCCATTTCGACACGCGCGCCGCCGGGGATCCCAGTTGCCGGGCGATCTCGGCGGTCGAGGTAGCGGCGGCCGCCAGCAGCACAATGCGAGCGCGCTCCACCATGCGCCGTTCGGACTTGTGGCCGCGCACCCAGAGTCGCAGCGTCTCTTCTTCCTCGGCGTTCAGTCGAATCACCGTTGCCGGTCTTGCCATACCGACATTTTACAGTTAAAGGCCTTACTTTCGCAGGTTAGTAGTAGTTCGCTTTCGTTTGATCTGCTAGGTTTATGGCATGGCCCGTTGCCCCGAATGCCGAGAGCAAGTCGACCTAGCATCAGTCCTAGGCAGCGGTTTCAGGAAGTGCCCTGGATGCGGTTTGGGACTAACGCTGAGCATGTTGAGTGTCGCGATTTGGGCAATAGGATCAGTTGTGGGCATATTTGTCGCTAAGTACGTTGGTGGATTGGCCCTAGCTGCCTTGTGGGGCGTGTCTGTTCCATTTCTATTTCCAGTAGTGGCGCGACTTGAACTGGGCGGGCCGATCCCGCCACTTGTCACTCCTTCTAAATCGAAGCCGAAGGCTCCCAGAGCCACAGAGAAATAGCGAAGGAAAAGACTAGTGGCCATGTGTGAATTGTGAATAAGGCATAGCGGTATACGGGATTGTCATAGCGACCTCAAATGATCCGTGCAGATCGCTTAGACTCAACCACATACACCAGTCGACCGTAGCGCTTATACGTTCTAGCTGACCGGAAAGTAGCCCCCAGCGGGTGCAATGGGTCAATCACACACCTGCGGATCATGAACGCAAGTAGTTGTTGGCGCCAACGATACCGTTCGGAGTTCGGAAAGATAATTCATTTTTCTCTTGACTACTCACTATGAAACCTAGTAGTATTTTCAATGTTACGGAGGCTCGGCAGCAGATATGTCCCATTTTGTAAGCAGAAGAAATGTAATGCGTCAAATTCTCGTCGCTGGGTTCGGTGCAGGCATTTGTTCCGATGTATTGTTGGCGGATTCTACCAACGTCCTAGCGAGAGCTCCTTCGGTATATGGATGTACCTCCGGCATTTTGTTAGCAACTAAAGCGAACCGCTCATCTGTTGCGGCCCTGGCTGTTCCGATCACTTCCGAGCGCGAAGTTACAAACGGCACGCTGGCGTTTCGGTCGGCCAGCCTAGCCTCTATCGCAAATATCACCGATCGACAGACTCGGACAGTGCTGCGTTCGCGTTCAAGGGGCACAATCGGCTACAACACCAACCACCATGCTGTCGTAAATCAGGCGATTTGTCGCAAGCTGGGAGGCCGCCGACCCTAGCGTCAGTTGGGAGCTTGCGGCTGCTGCGGTTGAGAGTTCCCTTAGAACGCTTGTGGACAGCCTCGGACCGCAACAACTATTCCGACTCATCCGCGACCCCCAAGTAGGCGAAAAATTAGCCACAACACTGGGGTCAGTCACCGCGGTCCCTTTGTATGTAGTTCGGGGTCTATCGATTCGTACTCTAAGCTCACCGAAAACGACATTCTCGTCGAGATCAGCAGAGCCCGCGACTGCGCTTTCCGAGTTTTCTCTCCGCCTCGCTACTTCAATAGACGCCGATATGCTGTCGCAGTCAGGAGGGCGCCTACAGATGCTGAGCCAACTGGCAGCTTGCTCGGTCAAGGCGGACGGCTAGCTGATATCCTCGTGATTTTTCCATTCGAGGCCCATCTCCAAGTTACTTGAAACTTTATTTTGTACAACATATCGATACCGTAGGTAAACATTCCAAGAGGATCCCCGATGCCGACTCCCGAGTTTATTAACGAACAACTTCGACCGCAGGTTCGAGCCGCTATACCGGAAATCAACGAAATGCTTCGGAAGGCCTTTGACGCCAATGACTTCGATGCAGTGCTTGAAGACTTCGGCTCTTGCGTCGCACAGTCTAACCTGCCATTCAAGGACGCGTTTCCTCCCAGCGAGCAGTCGGCGCTTGCGCTTGCGGTATATCGAAATATCGAACTTGAAGACTACATGCTCGAGGTGGCTAGGCCTTTGATGAGCAACCGACGACTAACGGAAATCGGTGTACGACTGCAACAAGATCCCGATAGTGTGTCAGAGGACGACTTCAATGAGTTGCTGAGCGCAGTCGATTCACTAGACGAAGTAATGATCGAATCGATTCGCTTACTGCTGCGAGATCCGGTTATCCGGAGGGCTACTGCGCAGGTTGCTCCCGGATACGACTTCTCGACCGAAAGCGGCGTAGAACGCTATATCGCAGACATCGAGTCGCTGCGCAAGGCTGATGACAAGAAGAGAGAGGCGCTTTCAAAGGAAGCTGGATTAATAGTTCGCGATCAAGGCCTGTATGCCATCTACGCAGCCTCTGTTTTCTCGCTTGCTGTGCTGTATACCTCGGTTGGAGTTTCGTTTTTGGTGCTAGCCACCGCCGTTTTCGTGACGTTCGCGGCTGCCGTCACCGATAGTTCTGCCTCTGGGCCTTCGATGGGTGGGCCTGGAACGTTGGAGCAGCTGACAATCTCAGACGAATCCCCTCAATCAGAAGTAATTAACGAATCCAACGGATATGTATGGGCCGTTGTTAGGGCCTTCCAAAGCTTTCGTCGTGTTGCGATCCCGCCCGGGAGGTCAAGTCGCGCACTCGGCCTGGCACGTGTAGATGCTGTCTTGATTGGAGGAACGCGCAATCCCGTTACTTCCGTGTCCGACGCCACGGGAAGCATATATTCTGAAGGCGCATATACTCTCCAGTGTGACCGCGATTCGCCAGGGGTCATCGTATTAAGAGAGTCTGGTGGATGTATCGAGGTCGACGCAAATGATGCCCAGCTCTTAGCTGAAGGGAATGGCCTCGCTGGTTATTCCGACCTGAAAGGTGCTGGTCCTGCTGGCGATAACTACGATTCGAGGTACCGTATGTCGGAGTGCTCTGCGGTGATGCCGGAAGGATTTGACTATCGAGGCTTCAGCACCACAAATAAGGATTTGGCGGAATGGCAGAACGCGATGAAAATGGCCGCGAGCTTGAGCAGGCTCCGGCGAACAGAGCGCCCGTAACCAATATAATGCCTACTAAGCTCTTAGATGGCGCAGGCGTAGCCGATACGCTCTGCATACTGCCAACGTACAAATGTTCAGCTGAGTGCAAGAACTGCTGCTTTCAAAGTAACCCTCGGATGACACTCCGGGTTCCACAGGCTCGTTTGTTCCAATACATTGATGACGCTGCGAAGCTGCCCAACTTAAATCTTGTGGTAATTAGCGGTGGTGAGCCATTCCTCCTGGGTCGTGACTTGTCCGAGTTGATCTCTGCATGTGCGGACCATGGCAAGATGACACGTATCGTAACCAACGGCTATTGGGCCGTTGACGAAGCCCGAGCCAGAGAACGGTTGCGTCCACTGCTCGAAGCGGGCCTGAATGAGATTAACTTCAGTACCGGCGACGATCACGTGGAATTCGTTCCACTGGGCAGGATCATGTTGGGCCTCGACGCGGCTTTAGAATTTGGACTTGGCGTCAGTTTAATGATTGAGCAGACCGCGAATTCCAATCTCACATATGCCTCGATCCAAGATGCGGCATCGGAATGGCCAAGAATCAAGAAGGCACTGCGAACCCGCAAGCTCCACTTGGCGATAAGTCCGTGGATGCCGTTTGGAGATCCAGACCACTTTCCAGAACAACCGAAGACCAGACTAGTTAACTCAGAAAACTTGCACGAACGAACCGGGTGCCCCAGTATCCTGTCCACGATAGTGGTGACACCTGATGAACAGGTCGGAATCTGCTGTGGGCTTCCGCGAGAATATATCCCCGACCTCAACGTTGGTAACCTTCGCGACTCGTCGTTGCCTGATTTAGTTGAGCAGGGACTCAGCGACTTCATAAAAATTTGGCTGCACGTCGAAGGACCCGAGCACATTCTAGCCTGGGCCGCTGAAAAAGACCCTTCGATAGAGTGGGAAAATATTTACGCGCATCAGTGTGATGCCTGTCGGGCTATGTATCAGAATCCCCGCTTGATGAACGTGGTCGCAAACCACTACCAGGAAAAACTTCTTGACGTTCTGCAGGCCTATTCAATCCAGATCTCTAATCCGCGCAGAACTGCAAGCGCCGGAATGACGTCGACACCCTTTGACGACACAACGTTTCAGGCGCAAGCACGCTTAAGCTAGGGAAGATAGCCTAATAGTTGGTGACAACCGAACATCCGATTATATTCAAGATTCGCGGTCGTAGACATCTCGGCATGTATTCGCCAGCTGCGCGACCAGTGTTAGCGACAATCCTACTCGTACCGGGCTCTGGGCCCTTGGACGTCGACGGAAATATCGGCGGGATGCCCTTTCTTTGGCAGCTAGCGCGAGCATTCCAAACTCGAGGCCTCGCGACTCTTCGACTCGGAAAGTACCCGCTCAGCATCGCAGACGACGAGTACTATTGGCCGCCCAGATCCTACCATGAAGAGTACTTTGAGCCATATGCAGCTTTTCACGCGGCGATCGTAGCGCGACAGATTCCACTCGACTACCTGTTCCTTCTCGGCCACAGCCTCGGTGGTCATGTCTTATCCACAGTCGCGGCGCGAATTGAGAATGTTCGGGGGCTCGTGATGATCAACTCGAATTGGCGACCTCTCGCCGAGATCAGAAAGATTCAAGGTCGAGTAGCCAGACAGACCTCGAAGTCTCGCCTTTCAGCTTATTTGCGACATTCGTACAATTTTGACCCGACAGCAGATCTAAGAAGCACCAAATTTCCGATCCTCTGTATTCGGGGTGAACGGGACCTTCAAGTTCCCAGAGAAGACTATGATCAGTGGATCAAACTGATGCAGCGGAGGCCGGCTCAATTCGATTGCGCCGTATACGAGAGCCTCGATCACTTTTGCATTCGCAGAGATTCCGACGACCCAACACCTGATCTCTTACTCGACCACTCGGTTAGCGAAGAGCTCATAGACGATATTACGGCCTGGGTACGCCGAGTGCGTGCCAACGAAATCGATATGTCTTGCTAGTTAGTTGCAGGAGATTTATACTAATTGTTTAGCTTCTTACGGCGTCAAGCGCCCAGACGTAGGGTCGCAGTCGTCGGATCGTCACCGACGGCGACTATGTTCAGCCCAGAGCACTTTGATTGCTCGATTGCTGTCAATGGAGGGGTGAATCTTCCACAGCGGTTTAACTACTTCATGGCGAGTGACCACCTGGCGCCTAACCGCAGTTGGTTCAATAGAGACAACGCCGAAGTGAGGCTCATCGCGGCTGGAATAGCAACGTTTGATAACTTCTTGTATCCGGCCGAAACATTCTCGCCGAAATCTTTTACACGTGAGATTTTACCGTATCAGTTCCAACGAACTCGTGATCTGCCGCAGCCAGCGTATCCCCATCAATTGTTTTATGAATTGCCACCTAACCGATACAGAAATCGGTTTCCCGAGCGGGACCAATTTACCGGTCTCTACGCCGGTGCCACTATAAGCGGATTCGCCGTGCAAATAGCGTACCTCCTTGGCGCTGCAGAGCTGCATCTCTTTGGCTGTAGCTTTGGGTCGGTGCGTAATGACAACGGTGTCCGCCATTACTTCTATTCGGCGCCTAGGAACCAGTGCGGGCGAATCTTGGAGAGGCATCGACGGACTATGAATCAGTACCTGTCCATCCTTCGGTTGAATGGGGTCGAAGTGGTCGCGCACGGTCCGACTGCGCTGGCCGAAATTGACCGCCAGATGTAGGGGTGACTCGTGTCGTCTCGGATTCTCGGCGTGGCGCGGTCACAACTGGACATCTTTGTCGCAGGCGGGAGTCAGCATACTACAAATCTCCACGTCCTACTTCCGCAACTTCACCAAATTGGTCGAGTTCAGTTCTCTCCTATCTGCATGACCAGCTTCGATATATGCAAGTTGCGACCTTATGTCGACGTAGTTGTATCTTCTCGTTATGCCGGAACGTGCTACCAGCAATTCAATCTATTCTGCATCCGTGATATTAACTATCTAGCGAGAGCTCCATTCTTTCTTAAAATTGACGCCGATGTAATACTCGCTGAAGGTTGGCTAGCTTACCTCGACAGTCTGATTGAGCGTTGCAGATCCTCGATTTTGGCCGGGCCGACGCAGGGCCGAATACCGATCAATTTCAGCGTAGATAGTACCGAATTATCGAAGATACTAGGACGTCCAATTCACATACGCGGAAGCCCCAAGGTGGTAGGACATTTTTACGTGGCGAATACCGCATTCTTCAAGGAGCATGACCGTGCAATGATCACGATTCACGACTTGCTGTATTGTCACAGACGCGGTGTTCGAGTCAGACCCAAGCCGGATCGCTCTCTTCTTCCAAAAGACCCGATTGAATTTGCTATTCGCGGCCGCACTCGACGATTGCAGCTTATTGGTTGCGAGGATACCCTCCGCTCCGCGATAGCGCACTTGTTTGGGCCGCCTGACGCCGTAACAGTGGTGCCGTCCGAGGTGGTTTATGCACCGCCAGGAAATAGATTACGACTCTAGCTCGCGTCGCAATTCTGAGTTGATAGCTTCTTAGGGATGGTGCGCATTGAGCAGACCATCTTGACGAGTGATCTCTAGACCTTGCGATAGGCCTGCGTCGTTTGGAGGGTGTCGACAATAATACAACCTTTCGACTGATGAACACTCCAAATACTTAGTTGAATTACTGAGTAGTAAGATTGTCAAAGCGCTCCCAGATATTGCGTTGTTTCTGAGTTAACCGGACTTCCGGCTCCGACTGCCGATTGTCGAAATGCACAAAGTTAGTGTCGACTAGGCTAGCCATCCGTGTCAAGGCGTCTTTCGTTGGCGTTGTGTTGCTACCAGTAACAAACATCGATAAACGCGCGCACTCCCGCCGCGGTTTTTCAGTAAGGCGCTCAAAGCCAATTACTAGAGAGCGGCGATTTCGAATAGTGTCATGTTGATCAAGCGCTTCGTAGTATTTCTGCCACAAGAAGCCGCCTTCTTCAAATGGGATGCCATAGCGGGCTGACAGCGACTGCGCGACGTGCTCAGGATTACGAATGGTAACGAGGTAACGCATGTTTCCCCAGAGAGGTTCCCAGAACGGCAAGAGAACCGCCAGGCGAGGGTCTTTCCAACACCAGAACGAGTTCTTCCTGTCCATTTGGAGCAGTAGCTGAAGCGCTCTCACTCGAAACTGACCCGACTCTGCTAGGCGGACAAGGATTTCTCTTTGTTCGTCATTCGGCGGACTACTCCAAGACGCACCCACCCACGACAATACGGCATTATTTAGTCGTTGGAGCGGCCGATACTCCCAATATCCGTTCAAATTTCCGTCATCAGCAGGCAGCAACTGCCGGGACGGGCCGCAGTAGGCGCCAATCGAATGGGCTAGGCTCGTGACCAACGAGGTTCCCGACCGATGCATTTCGAGCACCGCTATCCTAGTTGCCGGCCTTGTGGCATCGCGTTTCGAGATTTCTCGCTCTCGTGGTTGTGTCGATCTCGGTCGTCTACTTAAGGAAATTTGCATAGTGTAGGTATCCGGCGACGGCGGCCACGCCAGGAGCGATTGTCGGTACCAGCAGTAGGTACCGCGATTCGTTGCCGGACGGGCCGGTGAATCGCTCCAGGAGGAAATAACTCAAAATGCCGACGCCTTGTCCAACCATTAGATACCAACCCATCAACACGTTCGCGGCATACCAAGACTCCGGCGAAGACATTGTAGACGGAGTCCGAAACCCTATCATGCTATTGGGGGGAACGAGACCGAGCACCATCGGAATCGCAGCGGCGAAGACAAGAATAGCTCCAACAAGTGGCAAGAATTTCACAAACTATCCTCCGGCACTGTAGCAACGGGCACGTCTAGATGGCATCGTCAGATTCCTAGTCACATAGATCGTTTCTACTAGTAAGTGACTCTGCAATCCACCGCTAAAATAGAGGGTAACAGACGTAACTAGCGACACCGATACAATGTCGACCTCGACATATTGCAACAAACGCCGCTGTCGCTCGCCAAACCCCATAGTAGACGAAAATAAGGTCCGATTGCATCAATTATCCCTGGTCCTTGGCTGCTATCTCGTCTGGATCGGCCCGTGGATGACGAGGGGTTCATTGTGGCGGCCGAGGTCACGGCGAGCAGCGGGGACGACGCCTCTACGCTGCCTGATTTGCTCGACCAGATCGAGGCTCCCATCCGGCGATTTACCGCGGATGGCGCCTACGACTACAGGTCGGTCTACGATCGGGTCGGCGCGGTCGGCACCGAGGACGTTGTAATCGTGATCCCGCCGCGCCGCTGTGCGGTATCTACCGGGCCGACGGACGGCCCGTGGGGGCAACGAGAAGCGGCGCTTGAGAGTATTGGCAAGGTCGGACGACGAGAGTGGCAGAAGGAGTCGGGCTACCGACAGCAAGCGCGGGTCGAGAACGGATTCTTCCGATACAAGTCAGTGCTCGGTGGCGGCCTGAGGGCGAGGAACAACGACGCGCAAAGGAGAGAAGCCATGATCGGATGCCACATGAGCGCCGGGATAAACCGGCATGTTGTCAGGAATGAAAGAGTCCTACAAGGAAGGAGGTAGCGAGCCACCTTGACCCCGTGTCTTGCGGCGGGCGTCGTGAGGCGTCAACCGAAGCGTAGATAGGGGCATCGATGGGCCGGGCTATTGAGCTTCGAAAAATCCTTTTTTCAGGGTGCCGACCACGTATGTGAGATGGGAAGGCAACACGGGCGTTCGCGCTAGTTCGCGAGTGGGCGTCCGGCCCTGCGTAGTCGAAGAACCTGAGCACGTCGAGAAACAACATGCACGAGAACCGGGAGACCTCTGGAGTGTCTCGATCTGATCGAGACCGGTCCGAGAAGGCGCTGAGCCGAACGGCGGACACGTTCGCTTCAGAGGGGTCTGACTGCGCCGTAGTACCAGTGAACCGACCGAACAAAGAAGGAAAACCTTTGGCGGAGGCCGGGGAGGGAAGGGCGCAGACCAAGGAGAACGCTGAAGAGTCCAACACGAGCCCGACACCGAGCGGGAAGAGAGTGTCCCAAGGACTTGGAGGCGTGCGTAGAGCAGCCAAAGAGAGGAGGCAGGAGAAGTTCACCGCCTTGCTCCACCATCTGAACGTCGATCTGCTCAAGGACAGCTTCTACGCCTTAAGGCGACAAGCTGCGCCTGGGGTGGACGGGGTAACGTGGCGGGAGTACGAGACCGGGTTGGAGGATCGACTCGTCGATCTCGACAGCCGGGTGCATCGTGGAACGTACCGGGCGCAGCCCTCGCGAAGGGTCTACATCGAGAAGACCGACGGGCGGCAACGTCCGCTGGGCATTGCGGCCTTGGAGGACAAGATTGTCCAACAAGCCGTGGTGACGATCCTCAATCAAATCTATGAGGTCGACTTCAAGGGCTTTTCGTATGGGTTTCGACCGGGACGCGGTCCTCATCAGGCGCTTGATGCGCTGACGGTGGGGATCGAAACGAGACGAGTGAGCTGGGTGCTTGACTGCGATGTTCAGAAATTTTTCGACACTTTGTCGCACGAATGGCTGGACAAGTTCCTCAAGCACCGCGTGGCCGATCCGAGGGTGCTTCGCCTGATCCAGAAATGGTTGAAGGCGGGAGTATCGGAAGACGGTCAGTGGTCGGAGACGAAGGTGGGGACTCCGCAGGGTTCAGTGGTGTCGCCGCTGCTCGCTAACGTGTACCTGCACTACGTCTTCGATCTGTGGGTGGAAGCCTGGCGCAAGAAAGTGGCTAAGGGCGACGTGATTGTCGTCCGTTACGCTGACGACTTTGTGGTGGGTTTTCAGTACCGAGCCGAAGCCGAGCGTTTCTGGAGAGAGCTTCAGGAACGGTTGGCCAAGTTCGGTTTGGAACTCCATGCGGGTAAGACGCGGTTGATCGGGTTTGGGCGGTTCGCCGCTCGGGACCGGAAGCAACGTGGAGAGGGAAAGCCGGAGACCTTCGATTTCTTGGGCTTCACGCATTACTGCGGGAAGCGTAAGAAAACCGGCACATTCATCGTCTGGCGCAAAACGGCAAAGAAGCGGATGGTGGCGAAGCTGCATCAGTTAAAGGCAGCTCTGCGACGCCGGATGCACGAGCCGACGGCGCTGGTCGGAGCTTGGCTGAAGCAGGTCGTCCAGGGCTTTTACCAATACCACGCAGTTCCGGGTAACTCGGATCGACTGTCGTTGTTCCAACACCGGTTGCGCCTGCTGTGGCGACACGTTCTGTTTCGCCGCAGCCAGAAGGGACGCAAGTCCTGGAAGAGGCTCAACCGATTGTTGGACCGCTGGATTCCCATCCCTCGCGTTCTGCACCCTTATCCGATGGAACGTTTCTGCGCTATTCATCCAAGGTAGGAGCCGTGTGCGTTAGGAGCGCGAGCACGGATCTGTGCGGGGGGTGCCGGGTGACCGGCATTCCTACCGCGATCCTCAACCGAATGGCCGAACTCGGCAGGCCGCAGTCCTACGCCGTGGTCTCGTGAACGCGAGCTGGAAAAGCGGCCCAACTCGCGCCGAAGTTGAATCGTGCAACAACGCCACCCGGCAGGCCAAAGGCCTCTTTATCTCGTTCGCAGCGTGATGGACGAGGTGATCGGGAGTCGGAACTTCATTTCCCCCAAACTGAGATGTCCAGATCTGGACGCTCGCCCGCCGAGGCGCGATCCCCGGAAGCACCCTACGCACATCAACAGGCACACCTTTACCGCTCACGCGCTCCGGGCCTGTGTTAAAAGGTGATAGCCGATGCTCACAGCCGACCAATGGGAATTGATCAGGAACATCGCAGCAGCTTTCGGCATTCTTACGGCGTTCGTTGTGATCGCAAGCGCTTGCGTCAAGGTGATCGGCAGCAGCTTGCCGAGCGTCTTGCGATGGCGCAATCGACGCACCCTCAGGCATCGCCTAGGAGCCGAACTTTACGACGTCGGAGAGATCAAGCGGGCCACCGAATACTACATCCCGCCAGACTGCCAGAGCGTCGACCCCAGCGGAAGCGAGGACTTCCGGCGGGTAGTTTCAACCCGCGAACCGCTCTTCGAAACTGCGGATCGGCTTTTTGGTAACCCGTCGGAACACAAGTTCATCCTCGTGTTGGCTGACTCAGGAATGGGAAAGACATCATTCTTTCTCAATTACTACGCGCCACTGGAAATCCTGGAAGCGCCGAGGAAGGTTTGATTTGAAGCTCGTCCCTCTGAACCTCCCGAGCGCAGACGAGTGGATCCGCGACGTCCCAATAGGCGAACGCAGCAATACGATTCTGCTCCTTGATGCTCTCGACGAGGACCGTGCGGCGGTTGAGAACCACCGCGCCAGGCTTAATTCGCTGCTGAAACTCACCGACGGCTATCGGACGGTCGCGATCACCTGCCGGACTCAGTTTTTTCCGAAAGACGAAGAGATTCCGCTCGAGACGGGCATTCTAAAGGTGGGCAGCGTTGACTTGAACGAAGGTCGCGAGCATAGTCTACACAAGCTTTACGTTTCTCCGTTCACCGACGCGCAGATCGACCACTACCTCGCGAAGCGATTTCCGCTGCGGCGCTATTTGCAGCGCCGGCACGCCCGGCGGATCGTTGACCGAATGTCTGATCTTGTGGCGCGGCCGATGTTACTTGCACACGTCGAAGATCTGGTCCGGAGCGACAAAACGCTCCACTACTCGTTCGGCACTTCCGCCATTAACTGTTGGCGATCCAATCGTAACTCGCGTAGCTGCTACGATTTAGGACTCAATTTCGGGTGACCAGTCCTGCCGTTGACCAGTCCAGGAGCAATGAGGAGTCTCAGCTGCACAAACAGGGAATGCGCCCTGTCGGGAAAAGCCGTGGCCGCAAGCATCATCCGCCACGGCTTCTACAAGACCAAGCTGGGAAAGCGGCGACGCTATCGCTGCCGAAGCTGCGGCAGGACCTTCTGCGCGAACACCGGGACGCCCTACGATCGGCTCCAACATCGTCGCGTGACCTTCGACGAGGTCGCCGCGCTCAGCGTCGAAGGCCTGAGCAAGTCCGCCATTTCGCGCGTGAAACGAATTGGCTGGAACACGGTCGCTCGCTGGCTTGAGAGGGCCGGTGAATGTTGTGGTCGATTCAACGATCAAAAGATGACGGGACTGCATGTCGAGGAGCTGCAGGCAGATGAGATTCGTACGATCGTCGGTGGCAAGCAACAGCCGCTTTGGGTCTTTGCTGCGATCGACGTCTGGTCTCGGCTATGGCCTACGACAGTCGTCGGGAGACGCAGCTACCGCAACACGCTGGCGCTGTTTCGGGATGTTGCTAAACGCAAGAATCCAGCATGTACAGGATTCACAACCTGGTGGGGCTCACAAACCCGGTGAGGGCCGCCGGTGGCTCATCGAAACCGAAAGCGGGGAAGTCCATAAGGTTTGGCCTAGCGCGATTCCGAATCACATCGGACTAGGGGGTTTATAGAAATGGCTAGAGCTCTCAACAAAGTAATGCTCATCGGCTGGCTCGGAAAAGACGCCGAGACGAAGAACATACCAAGCGGCGACGCGGTAACCAATTTCAACATCGCCACAAGCTACCGCACAAAGGACAAGCAATCCGGCGAATGGACGGACCACACTGACTGGCACGACGTTGTTCTCTGGAAAGCCGACAAGGTCGCCGAGTACTTGACGAAAGGACGGCAGGTCTACGTCGAGGGACGGCTGCGGACGCGCAGTTGGGAAGACCAGAACGGCCAGAAGCGCTATCGCACCGAGGTAGTAGCCGACAAATTCAGTCTGATGCTGCTCGGCGGCCGCGACGGTCAAGGTGGCGGGCAGTCCGCAGAACCGCCGCATGATTCAGGGCAATCAGCCGGCGCCTACGCAGGCAGCGATGACGACGTTCCGTTCTAGGGGGATAGATGGCTAAGACTACAAAGTTCGAAATCAAGCATCGTTTCAATGGAGATGTTCTATTTGCTGCGAAGACAACCGACCAACGAGAAGCCATTCTGTCGGCCATAGACAGCTCCGCCAACCTCAGCTCCGCCGACCTCAGCTTCGCCGACCTCCGCTCCACCAACCTCGGCTCCGCCGACCCCAGCTCCGCCGACCTCCGCTTCGCCGACCTCCGCTTCGCCAACCTCCGCTTCGCCGACCTCAGCTCCGCCAACCTCCGCTCCGCCGACCTCAGCTACGCCAACCTCCGCTCCGCCAACCTCAGCTCCGCCGACCTCCGCCACGCCAACCTCAGCTACGCCGACCTCAGCTACGCCGACCTCAGCTACGCCGACCTCAGCTACGCCGACCTATCGGGTGTAAAGGGATTGCTCGAAGCCGGTAGGTGGATCATTGAGAACCTAGAATCAACAGCCGATGGAGTCATTGCGTACAAGGTATTCGGCGAATACCACCATTCACCCGAGAACTGGAAGATAGAACCAGGAGCGGAGATCACCGAGACGGTCAACCCGATCCCAACGATCGATTGTGGGTGCGGTGTCAACGTTGCAACCTTGGGCCGGGTGCAGCAAAACTTCCCAAACGCAAAGGAAATCTGGAGGGTCTTGGTGCCCTGGGTTGAGCTTGCAGGGTCTGTCGTGCCATATCACACCGATGGCAAGTTTCGGGTTCCACGGGTGAAATTGCTGGAGGTGGTGAATGGCTGAGCGGCCAATCCTATTCAGCGGCCCGATGGTGAGAGCCATCCTGGACGGTCGGAAGACTCAAACGCGGAGAGCTGTCAAGCCACAGCCCGTACAGGGTTCAGTGTTTTGTGACAGCGATAGCAGGATTCAACCCGGCGATCAACTCTGGGTCCGTGAGGCGTGGCGACCATTCACCTGGACAGAAAATGGCGGTCCTTGGGTATTTCAATACAAGTCCGACAGGGCGACGATGGTCGAGAGGGATATCAAACCCGATAAAGTGTCTGACTATGAGGATTGGAATCTGCGGGTCTGGCAGCAAGCTTCCGATGAGTGCGTATCGGCTGGATTCGAGACGGGTGGTGATGATCACTTTATTCGTGATCCGAACTCCGGAGAAGCCCCGGGGTGGCGTTCATCGATCTACATGCCGCGTTGGGCGTCCCGGCTAACCCTGAACGTCACGGCGGTACGCGCCGAGCGGTTGCAGGAAATTAGCCGTGAGGATGCCATTGGAGAGGGTGCATTCCTGGCTGACGAATCAGAGAAACAACAAGCCGCGCGAGTCGCAATTTTCGAGGGACAGGAGTCGGTGGGACCAGTTGGATACTTCCGCGAGGTCTGGGACACGATCAACGGCAGAACCCAGCCGTGGCAGTCGAACCCCTGGGTCTGGGTATACGAGTTCGAGGTAGCGGAATGATCGAACCGAAAAGAGCTGACATCGGACGCGCCGCCTGATGTCCCTCTCCCCCTCCGCTACAATCGCCCGCTACTCGCTTGACGACCACATTAAAGAGATCGTCGGCAAGGCGCTCTCCGAACAGCTCCAGGGGTTAACGGTGAAGAAGCGGCTGTACACCGTAGCTGAGGCCGCCGAGTATCTGGGGCGAACCGAGAAGGCTGTTAGGACACTGGTTCGGGATGGCTATCTTTCGGTTACTTCCCACGACGGCGCCATCCGCATCGACAGCAAAGACCTCGACGAATACTGCGTGAAGTACAAGCACCAACACGAGGCGGCGGCGTAGAATGGCGTGCATGGCATACGGCGACGGATCGATCGAACCGCGCGGCAAAGGCCGCTGGCGAATCATTTGGTACTCGGGCGGCAGGCGACGCACTAAAACGTTTCAGGGGACGATCACGGAAGCACGCCGTGAGCGGCGCCGGCTCACGTCTGAGTCCGATCAGGGAACGGCAGTGGATCACCGAAAGGTTAGGGTGTCGGAGCTACTCGACGATCTACTCGACCACTACCGCGCGAAGGGGCAGGATGTAAAGACGTGCGGATACCGCGTTCAGAAGTTGCGCCCGTTCTTCGGCCGGATGCTGGCTTCGCGAGTTGGGACGGGCACCGTCAAGGCGTTCGTCAACACTCGGGCCAACGACGTAGCTCTGACCACAATCAATCGCGAGATAGCTGCCCTAAAGAAAGCGTTCACCTTGGGCCACAGGCACTCGCCGCGCAAGGTTCTGAACGTGCCGACCATTGAGATGGCTGGTCCTGAGTCGAAGCCGCGCGAGGGTTTCTTTGCACACGAAGAGTTCCTATCGTTGCGGTCAAACCTCGCGGCCGAAGTGGGCCAGCTCGTGACCTTTCTCTATTACACCGGCTGTCGAGTTGGTGAGGCGCGTGGGCTGCGATGGGACCGGGTATCGCTGTCGGACAACGTGATCCGGCTAGTTGAAACAAAGAACAAAGAGCGTAGGGTTATCCCGTTGACAGCCGAGCTTCGATTGCTTCTCGAATCGCTCAAGGACAGTAGGGACGTGCTGTGGCCTGAGTCGCCTTGGGTGTTCTCTCGGAAAGGGAAGCAGATCAAGGACTTTCGGCAAGCATGGGAAAACGCCTGTGCCGCGACGAAGATTCAGGGCCGACTTGTCCACGACCTGAGGCGCACAGGAGCGCGTAACCTACTCCGTGCCGGCGTTCCGCTGCACATCGTCATGGCGATCGGCGGGTGGAAGACCCCGAGCATGCTCAAGCGCTACGACATCGTAGACACGCGGGACTTGGAGAACGCGGCCGCGGCGCTGGATCGGTATTTGGGCGGTCAGGCCGTTGGCCTGGAATCGGAGGTGGTGAATTGAAATCAAATGGACAGGCCGTAGAGCTTCCAAAACGCTACAAGTATAGGTACGAGTATTTCGTCAAAGGAGCTGATTACCTCACCCATCAGTACATCCTTAGGTGCTCCGTGCGGCGCCACAATCTTGGCACTTGGGATAAGCCCGATATTGTCGATCTGACCGAAGATCGCGGCGCTATCCACTTCTGGGTAACGGACAACGGATTCGCTGATGAGCATCGCCTAGATCGATTCTACGGCGGAATCGAGTCTCACTATACCCGGTGGTCAAGGCCGGAATATTTCGAAGCCAAGGACCCCACGAACGACCCTTGCGATGTCCTGGGCGGAGGTCAGCCGTGCTGGCATGATGGCAGTAGTTTGTATGCCGAAGAGAATCTCATACCGCTTTGGCGAGCCGTCTACAACATCCCCCACGAGGGCAGCCCCGCGGGCATCCAGGAAATGTTCCGTCATCTTGTTGGAGATGCTGACGCGAGTCTATTCGGTAAATACGAGGTCGAGGAGTTCGAGGAGACCCATTCGCGAACGATGAAGCAGCATAGGGAAAACCGGGCGGCTGAGATTGCACGCGCGCTAGATCTACGCGACGGAGTTCGGCCGGCCGTGATTGAACCTTCCCAAAACCTTCCCAAACAGTCAGGGCAGGGAATTCAACCAAATGGCTAAGTCATTGAAAACATGGTACTGGAGGTGGGGATCGAACCCACATGGGAAGTGAATCCCGCTGGATTTTGAGTCCAGTGCGTCTGCCAATTCCGCCACTCCAGCAGATCTAAAACTGTTTACTCACGATCGAAAATTTATCAGACTACGCCAACCTCCGCTTACCCACCGACGGGATCCGAGAAGTCGTTTGCGGCTCCGCCGAATCGAAGAGGTCCCGATCACTCAAAACATTGTAGCGGTCGAACGCTTTTCGCGTCATTCTGTCGACCCTCTATAGGCGTTAGTTGCCGGCCGAGGGCATTAGGAATGAAGATGAACAAGGGGCCGTTCGCTGCAAAGTCGCTGGCTCGACCGAGTCGTGTACTTGCGGTAGAACCCTGAAATACTACGTCGGCCCAACGAGGTTCGCTGGGATGATTCAACACGAGCGATCGCAAGCCAAGGTATCGGCAACGGATCGAGACATGCCGATCCAGCCTGTGGATACCACAAAAGCTCCGATTCGGATGCGAAGACCAGCGCCCCGCGTATGGCGACTCCCTGGACAAATTGCCGAGGCCCAACCGATTTCTGGACCCGTTTGATTCCGTCTTTTTTGAAGTATGTTGGTCGGCGACACGTTTTCCCACTACAAACTCCTGGGCAAATTCGGCGAACTGGGCGGGCACATTTTCTTCTCAATCGCTTAGGCTGCAGGCCAAATGCTCGAATGTTGGATCGTTGGGCGGGTCGAAATCGGTCAGGCCCTCGACATCGCTGGCGACCGTAGAGGGCGCGGCTGCCATTTTTTTCGTCGCAATTCTAGCCCACATTGACCTTCGCAACCAGATACAGGGCGTCGAAATCCTCTACGTAGAATACTTTTATTTCGTACTTTATATTACTGTGATTGCAGTAGCAATCGATTGCATTATATTCTCAAAATATCTAGAATCTCGACTTTTCCAATTCCAAGACAACCTCATTCCCAAGCTGCTTTATTGGCCGCTACTGGCCTCCCTCGCTCTCACCATCACGCTGGTGCGTTTCAACATCCCCGACTATCCACCGAGCGAGGATTCCACATTGACCAATCCGTGCTTGGTCGCCGCAAGCAGTACGCTCGACTCCCAGGCAAACAATTGAAGCGTTTCCAATATCTCAATCGACCACCCGCCGACCGTGTCGAGCTGGCCTAGCCCTCCACGACATCCATCAGCGATCTGAGGAGGCCTGGGGTAAATTTGCTATCCTGCGCGTTCGATGGCGCGAAAGAAAAGCTACTGGCTGGTCAAATCCGAACCGTTTAAGTACCCCTGGGAGCAGTTCGTCAAAGACGGGTCAACGTATTGGGACGGCGTCCGCAACTACCAGTCCCGCAACAATCTTCGGGAGATGAAGAAGGGCGATCGTGTGCTTTTTTATCATTCCAACGAAGGCCTCGAAGTGGTCGGTACAGCGCAGGTGATCAGGGAGCACTATCAGGACCCTACGACGGATGACGATCGCTGGTCAGTTGTTGACCTCAAGCCCCTGAAACCACTGAAGAAGCCCGTCACGCTTAAGCAAATCAAGGCCGACACACGGCTGCAGCAGATGAACTTAGTTCGTCAGATGCGGCTTTCGGTAACGTCGGTGGCCGAAGACGAGTACAACCTCATCCTCGAGTTGGGGAAGTAGGGCCTGCTAAACGATCCTGGCTTTGAAGGCCTCGTAAGCACCCGGCGCGCGCTCCTCCCACCAGGCAATGAAGGCCTTCGCTACCTTTTCGAGATTGCCGTATTGCGTCGGGTCGCTGAACGCCTGCCGCATCTCGGCCAATATGGGTTCGAGGCGCACCCAAACAACCAGCAGTTCCCGACTGTTCTCAAAGAACACGCCCTTCTGTAGAACGCCGGCACTGACGAACGACGAAACCATTTCCCAATAGGTCGTCACCTGGCGGAAGCTGGCGTGTTCTTCTGAGCCACGCGGGCAAATCGTATCGAACTCTTCGAGCGTTGCCGCACGAAACGATTTTGCGAACCAAGCGCGTGCTTCACGCATACGCTCCTCGCGCCTTATTTCGTAAAGCCTAAGGATCAAATTAACGTCGTCGTACGTGGAACAGGACTGCATGATCCGAAGGATAACATCGGCGGAAGCGACCGGGGTGTGAACCCCTGACGCCGTTTCAGTTGGCCTAGAAAATGAGCTTGATCCCGAATTGGACTTCGCGGCCGTCGCGAGCGGCGAGAATACGCCCAAAGCCCGGGGTAGCAAAAAAGATGTTCGGATTCATGAAATTCGGCGTGTTCAAGAGGTTGAAGAACTCGGCACGGAATTGAAGTGTTGCGCCCTCGGTGATCTGTGTGTCTTTGAGTAGCGAGAAATCGACGTTCGCTAGGCCAGGTCCCTTGATGACGCTGCGACCGGCGTTGCCAAAGGAACCGAATGCGGGCAGCGCGAATGCGCCAGGGTTGAACCACTGTTGCGGGTCGGGGCTCGACAGATTCGGGTTGCCGACGACGTTCGGGCGATCGCCGGCGCCGAATCCAAAGATCGAGCGGCCCGTGTTGGAATTGTCGAAATCGCCCGGCAGGTACGGAGTGTAAGGCTGGCCCGATTGCATCGACATGATGCTGTTGATTTGCCAACCGTTAATCAATTTTGCCGCCCCGCCGGCGACACCGCCCAGCCAGTGTTTTCCGGTGCCGATTGGTAGCTGATAGGCGAAGCTGCCAACGAAGCGATGGGGTGTGTCGAAGCTAGAACGACCGCGCTCGGCGCCCACGTTATTGCTGTCTTGAGGGAAGCTGGCGTCTCCCGCCGACGGAAAGAAATTCGATGTGTTGTCGAGAGACTTCGACCAAGTGTAGGAAAACAACCCGGTAAGGCCACCGCGAAATCGGCACTGAAGTTGCGTTTGCAGACTGTGGTAAGTCGAGTCAAACGCAGATGCTATCTGGTTGATGTCGGAGAACTGCGGAAGAGGCCGGAAATTCGGTTGCGCGAGGCCAGGCGCGGGCTGATTTATATCGCGCGCTCCAATCAGTTTCGTTCCTCGCGAGCCGTTGTAGCCGACCGTTAGAACGGCTTCGCTTGATAGCTCGGTCTGAATCGAGAAGTTCCACTGCTGTGAGTAGCTTGTTCGCAGGTTCGCGTCGTAGGTCGCCAAGCTGGGCGGCAGCGGTACGGCCTGACCTTCGGGCCAGGGGTTCTCGATCGATAGCGGCGCCTGCTGTGACGGGAAGAAGAGCAACGAGTTGAAGAATGGCGGATTGAAGTAGATGCCTTGGCCGGTAGCTAGGTCCGAGAAGTTGTAGTAGAGACCCCAGCCGCTGCGGATCACGAGCCTGTCGGTACCGCCCGGCCGCCAGGCCAGGCCGATGCGTGGCGCCAGGTTGTTCTTGTCAGAGGAATAACCGCTACGGGAAATGCCCGCGGTGCCGAGTTGAACGATCGAAAAGGTCGCGGGATCGTAGACCGACGCCGCGTCGTTGGCGTCGAACGCCGGGCGGTTGTACTCATAGCGCAGGCCGAGCGAAATCGTAAGGTCGCGGGAAACGCGCCAGCTGTCTGTCGCAAAAGCGTTCGTTGCGCCGGTCCGCGCCGCCTGCAATGAGTCGCTACGCGCGGCGAGTGTGAACGAGGGCAACCCGAGCAACAAGTCGGCCAACGCGTTCTGCGTAAACGCACGGTCGGTGAAGCTCATTTCGCCGCGAGACAGCACATCGCGGAAGCCGTCTTGTCCGATCCAGCGGTGCTCGAATCCAACATGCACAAGATGGCGTCCCTTGGAATAGCTCACGGTATCGGTGAATTGGTAGGCGTCTACATCGCTCTCTTGGGGGTTGTTTCGTTCTCCTCCGAGCGGCGAGAAACCGGTGACCTGAATGAGGCTGAGTCCGAGGTCGCGATCACGGTCTGCGAAGTCCGGCAGGCCAACGGTGCGGTTGATGCTGTTTCCGCGATTCTGGTGGAGCGTCTGGTTGCCAATGCGGTTGAAACCGAAGCGTGCTTCGTTGACCCAATTGGAACCGAACGAGTGGGTTTCCGACAGCATCACGTTCTGGCCACGTTCCAAGACGTCGTTTCCGTAGCCGGGCACCGCGGCAAACTGCTGGGCGGCGAATGGCTCGAAGCGGTCGCGATCGGAAAAGCTGTAGCGGCCCGCGAGCTGGCCGCGTTCGCCGACTCGCTGATCGAGACGAATATCAAATTTGTTAGACGTATCGTCGCCGAGGGGAGCGCCGACGAAGTTTTGTCCCTGGGCGCTCCGATTCGGCGTGGGGTAGAGACCCGCGACGCCCTGCCCAATGGGATGGAAAAATGGCAGCTGCCCGTTAGAAAATGGCTGCCCCGTGAAAAAGTTGATCGGTGCTTGGCCGGGGCTGCTTGAGAAATCTCCCGATCGTTCCGCGAGTGTCGGGACGTTGGTGGTCCGGGTAACGGCGCGGTCCTCGCGGAGGCCTTCGTAGTCGGCGAAGAAAAATGTGGAGTTTCTGGCAATGGGGCCGCCGAGTGAAAATCCGAATTGGTTGCGGCGCAGGGCCGGGGCCGGGTCATCCGGACGGCTGAAGAAGTTGCGCGCGTCGAGGCGGTCATTCCTGACAAACTCGTAAACCGTGCCGTGGACCGTGTTGGTTCCTTGCTTAGTCGCCACCGCGATCTGGCCGCCGCTGTTGCGCCCAAGACCGGCTTCCGAATTCGACGTTTGGATGCGGAATTCGTGTACGGCGTCTACGGGAGGAGTGAAGCTGAAGCTATTGAGGATGGGATCTACAGCATAGACACCGTCGTAGAGAAACGAATTTGCGGATTCGCGCGAGCCGTTCGACTGAAACGCAAAGCGACCGCGTTCGGTGCCCGGCGAGCCCACTGCCGCCGTGGTGGAGCCCGGAACTAAAAGTGCAAGCTGCAGGAAGTTGCGGCCGTTCAGAGGTAGATTGACGATGAAGTTGTTCGGAATGACGTTACCGACTGCAGCCGATTCCACGTTGAGTACCGGAGGTTCGGCGTTGATAGTGATCTCGTCGCTCTGCGCCCCGAGTTCGAGGGCGATGTCAGCGCGAAGCTGTTCGCCGATCGAAAGTTGGAGGCCTTCACGGATCGAGCGCTTGAAGCCGGGTGCGCTCACCGAGATCGAGTAGCCACCTGGGGTCAATGCCGGAAACGCATATAACCCGCGGGTGCCCGTCGTGGCTGTCCGGGACGCCCCGGTATCGGTGTTCGTTGTCGTGACGGCCGCGTTGCGCACCGCCGCGCCGCTAGGGTCTTGGATGTTACCGAGAATTTGGGTATCGATCTGTTGAGAAAACGCCGAAGCGACGCACACAAGCAGACTCAGAAATGTGGCAATGCTAGCGCGCATACAGATACCCCAGGGTACTAAAGGCCATCGTACGGACGTTGCGGTTACTCTGTCTAGCGTTTCGTCGGCCGCGATCAGGCTTTGCGGCCGACGAATTTCATCAGCACCGCGCCGGTAACCAAGAACGCGGTGACGGTGTAGAGGAAGGTGTGAAATTTCCAGTCCCAGGCCATGCGCCACCAAATTGCGTCCCCAAAATGGATGAAAAACCCTGCAACGACCCCTACTAAGAGACAAAACTTTACTCCCGCGGCGTAGGAGGCAACGGCCGGGCCTGCTTTTGCGAGCAACAGGGCCAAGAGGAACGCGAAAATCGTGCCGTGGACGAGGCCGAGTCCCATGATCTTCGGGTCCATCATGTCCATCCCCTCCCTTGTGAAAAATATAAACGCTACCGGTCCGGCCTTATGAAGCCTGTCCGCCTCAGCGTCGTCGAGGTGTGGGCCGGGGACGTAGTAGGTGCCGGTTTCGGGCAGGTATTGCTTCAGAGATTCGCCTAGCGCAGCGTCGTCGGTTGGCTGGCTCCAAGCGCCGTAGGGCAGCGGGTTCAGGCCCCAGTATAGAAATCCCCAAAAGAACAGTGCGATGCCGGCGCCGATGGCGCCGATGATCGATTGCTTCATTTTCGTCTCCTCAAATCGCGTATCTGGCCTCGCTAAACGTAGCCGGACGCCGAAATGAATGTCAAGCGAGAGGCGCGGAGTTAACTGTCGCGGGTGGCCCGTATGGCAATCAGAGCCCGCAATGAGGTGTAGTGGGGTACTTGGATATCCAGGCCAGCCGCTTCCGTAGCCCGATTGGCAAGATTCACTTGCTGGCCGGTTCCGAGGGGCTGGT
The DNA here is from genome assembly GCA_965247305.1 of Bryobacterales bacterium. Lineage (GTDB taxonomy): Bacteria > Acidobacteriota > Terriglobia > Bryobacterales > UBA6623 > CATQHP01. The sequence continues at coordinate 4,163,568 of OZ252030.1, forward strand.
AGCGGCCTACTTCGACTTGCAGACCGCCGACATGGAGCGCCGTTTCCCGCCCGAAAATCGAAAGTCCGGACACGGAAATATTTGGCTACTGCAGGCGGAGGCGTTTTTGGCTTGTTACTTCGAGGGCGACCTAGAGTTTTCATGCCAGGCTCCGCTTGCGGCTCGTGGTACCCCGTTTCAAGAGCATGTCTGGAAGTTGCTCGAAGCAATTCCCGCCGGCGAGACTCGGTCCTACGGTCAACTGGCGGCTTGGCTTGGGCGTCCGACCGCCGGCCGGGCCGTTGGGGCGGCTGTTGGCCGCAACCCTCTATCAATATTCTTGCCGTGTCATCGGGTGGTTGGGTCTTCCGGCAAATTAACAGGTTATGCCGGGGGAATCGACCGTAAGCGCTATCTGCTCGACCTCGAACGACGCGGGGTAGACTAGTCGTGCTATGCGAGATATTCGTGTTGCCGCGGTGCAGTTTGAGGCGAGTGACGGGAACAAGTCGTTCAATCTTTCGCAGATCAGAGTATTAGCGGCGGAAGCAGCAAGTCGCGGCGCGGAACTGGTCAGTTTTCACGAATGCTCGATACCCGGCTATTCCTATCTCGAACGTCTTGACCGCAGCGAGCTTGAAGCCATCGCGGAAGCGGTTCCAGACGGGCCTTCGATCTCGGAACTCCAATCGATCGCGCGAGATCACAATACGGTCGTCGCGGCCGGGCTTCTCGAGCGCGACGGTGATCAGCTCTTCAATACTTACGTTGTGGTTTCCGCTGACAGAGTGCTGGCGAAGCATCGCAAGATTCACGCGTTTATCCACCCAGAAGTGAGTTGCGGCGATAGATTCACCGTTTTCGACCTGCTCGACTGCCGATTTGGGATTTTGATTTGCTACGACAACAACCTCCCAGAGAATGTGCGCCTGACCGCGATGCAGGGCGCCGAAATAATCTTGATGCCACATGTAACAGGCTGTTTGCCTTCTCCGATGCCGGGCCGCGGGACAGTTGATCCCGAGGTTTGGGAGCGGCGAGAACTCGACCCGGTTCGTTGCCGCCAGGAATTCGATGGCCCCAAGGGTCGCGGTTGGCTGATGCGCTGGCTTCCGGCGAGAGCCTACGAGAATGGCGTTTATGCGGTCTATACGAATCCGATTGGCCTAGATGGCGGAACGATCAAACCGGGTGGCTCGATGATCCTCGACCCGTACGGCGAAATCGTGGCGGAGTGCCGCGCGCTTGACGACGATATTGCCGTGGCGACACTCGATGCTCGAAAGATCGAGACGGCGTCGGGGCAATCGTACATCCGCGCGCGCCGTCCAAATCTATATGGGGCCATGGTCGAGCCAAATTCTCACGCATCAGCCGATGGACAGCCGGATGTTTGGTGGAAGAAGCACCCAGAGTAGGTTGTTTGTGTCTGGGTCGGGCCGGTTAGGCCGCGGCCTGGCTGTTCTTGAGAAATGCTTTCGCCTTGCGTACCCAAGGGCGCTCTTGGCGCTTGAGGTAGCGCGGTAGGCCATGCTGCTTCGACAGAATTTCGTCCATCATCTTGCTAGCGCGGTCCGGGTCACCAGCTTTGGCTAACAGCCGACCGTAGTGGTAGTAAGCCCTCGAAACTGTTGTTCTACCGAGGACTGCCTCGTAAATCTGAACCGCTTTGGCGTCGTCACCGGCGGTCTCGTACGCCTCGGCAAGCGCGAGTGAAACTTCGTGAAATTTAAACGTCGGATCGATGTCGAATGCGCGTTTGAGGTCGGTGATCGCTTCTTCATGACGACCGACTTCAAGCAGAGCGAGGCCGCGGCCGTAAAAACAGTCGATGTCGTCGGCTCGGGCAAGCGCCTCGCCGAATAGCTCAATGGCACGCTCGTTGCGCCCTTCTTTCGTTTCGATGAACGCCAGTTCCGACAGAGCCTCCTGCGAGGGACTTTCTCTGATCAGGGCCTCAAGCCAAGCCTTACGCTTGCGTCGCTCCATCCTCTCGAAGGCCGGAAGCTTCCATCGGATCGTTGGGAACACATCGACGAAAAAGTAGACCGCCGCTCCGAGCGGGCCGAAGAAAATGATCACGAAGAACCAGTACCATTCCGGCCTGGAGCGGAAGAAATGGATCAGCATGGCGAGTTGAAAAATTACGCCAATGTAGCCGAAGCCGCTGTAGATGAGGAAGTCGAGCATGATCCTCAGGGCCAATATAGCGAAGAGAGCGGATTTTGTAGAAGACTACTTGTTTGCTAGGTTTTTCGGAGAATTGCACTAGATCGGATTCGGATCGGGCATTAGGGCGCAGTTCGCGAGTCGTCTGAAGCCGGCTTTGGAGCCGCCGACGGGAAGTCCGCGCAACGGTGCTGGGGCATCAGCACGGGCTTTCCCTCCTTGGCTCGGCTGCGCGTCGATCAGCAATCGCGCGCCCCTCCGATAGAATGAGGCGTGCTTCGCGGACTCGTATTGCTGCTTACGTTGGTGGTTGTGCTGCCCGCGCAAGAGCTGTTTCCGCTTTCTGAGGTCGAGGCGGGCATGCGAGCCGTAGGCCGTACGGTGTTTGCCGGCTCGACGATTGAAGAATTTGATGTTGAGATTTTGGGAGTTCTAGAGAACGTTGGTCCCAAGCAGTCTTTGATCATTGGGCGATTGGCGGGCGGTCCGCTGGAGCAGACCGGGGTGATGGCCGGAATGAGTGGTAGCCCCGTCTACATCGACGGACGGCTGGCGGGCGCTGTGGCGTTTACGTTTCCGTTCGCAACTGAGCCGGTGGCCGGGATTCGACCGATTGAGCAGATGATCGCGGGCTTTGAGGATCGAGATCGGGCCGCGCGAGCGGTGCCGATCGACCTGCTTGCCGAATTGCGTGAGACGGTTGGACTTACTCCTCGGGCCAAAAGTCGAAGCGCCGTCGAGCCGCAGTTTCTGCCCATTGCGACTCCTGTCTCGCTTGCGGGTTTTAGCCAACGAACGTCGGAGGTTTTCGGCGATCAGCTTCGCGAATTGGGGTTGCGACCGGTGCAGGGCTCGGGTGGTGGTCTTCGCAATGATCCCGGCGGGGCGGTCGAGCCGGGCTCGATGATTAGCGTCGGGCTCATTCGCGGCGACTTGCAGGTCAACGCTTCTGGCACCGTGACCCACGTCGATGGCGATCGGGTATTCGCGTTCGGACATCGCTTTATTTCGAGCGGAGACGCGGAATTGCCCATGATGCGCGCATCGGTGTTAACGCTCGTGCCCAACCTCAATAATTCGTTCAAGCTTGCGGGCACCGGCGGGTTGATCGGCAAGATTACTCTCGATCGTGAAGCGGGCATCGCCGGCGAACTGGGCGACGGTCCACAACTCGTGCCCTGTCACATTCGGTTGCGCATTAGCGATGGTGGGCACCATGAATACAACCTCGAGTTAGTACGTGATTCGCAACTGACTCCATTCTTGCTTCAGCTTGCGGTCTTTTCGGCGATTGACGCGACCGAGCGGACCCTGGGGCCGTTGACAGCCAACGTTAAGGGTAAGGTTCGCTTTGCGGGGGGCGTCCCCGACCTCGTTTTGGACGACATCTATTCGGGCATGGCCAACGTCGGAACCGACGCGGCGTTGTCCACGGCCCTTCCACTGGCGTTCATCTCACAAAGTGGATTCGCGGAACTCGAGGTTGCGTCGATCGATATTGAAATCGAGGCGACGCCAGAGGAGCGCTACAGCGAGATCGTTCGAGCGTGGGTGTCTCGCTCGCAAGTTCAACCTGGCGATTCGGTCGAGATTACGGCAGTCATCAAGAGCCCCGACGGTACCGAAACGCCGCGCAGTTTTCGTTACGAAGTTCCTGTGTCAATGCCGCCCGGCGCTGTCAACGTGACCGTGTCGGATGCATCGTCGCTGAATATTCTTGAATGGCGCGGGCTGCTGACGGGCCGCAAGTCGCGTGGCGCGGAGGAAATGATTCGGCTAGTCAACCGCTTGCGTCGGAGTGACCAGGCGTATGTCCGCGTGTGGCAGCCGAAGCAATCGCTTTGGGTCCATTCCGAGCGCTTGCCGGCGCCGCCGGCTTCGCTGCAAGCTGTCTTGCAGACCGCGGAAGGTCGCGGTGTGGGCGCCGCTCGGGACGTTTCGTCGACTCTGGCCGAATCAGTGCTGGGTGAACTCGACAGCGTCGTACGGGGTCGCGTCGACCTACAATTCGTGGTGACTCAAAATTGAAACTTCGGCGGACGTTCTTAGCTCTGCTTGCCATCGCCGGCATGGCAGTTTATGGCGATTCGATCAGTGCCTCCTCCGCGAAGACTTGGGAGCTTTCGCAGTATTCCGATTTCTTGTCCGGCAAGTTTACGCGAATTGCGCTTGAGCGAGAAGGCCGGCTGTTGGTAGCGCCAGAGGTGACGACAGTTCACGAAACAGATCAGTCTGTGATTTGGTCGATCGTCGAAGGCCCGGACGGCACCATAAATTTCGGTACGGGCCACCAGGGAGCGGTGTACGCCGTTTCGAAAGACGGTCGCGGACAGCAGATCTGGAAGGCTCCGGAAATCGAGGTATTCGCGATGGCGTTGGGGCCGGATGGCCTCCTGTACGTGGGTACCTCGCCCAGCGGCAAGGTTTATCGGCTTGTGAAGACTGGCGATGGTGAGGCGTTTTTCGACCCTGGTGAGACATATATCTGGTCGCTTCTGTTTGATCGCGACGGTGGCCTGCTGGTCGCTACCGGCGACCAGGGCAAGGTTTACCGCGTTGATCGCACGGGTAATGGCGAAGTCTGGTTCGACTCGAAGCAGCGTCACGTAATGAGCCTGGCTCTCGACAGCGAGGGGAGGCTGTTGGCGGGGACTGACCCGGCTGGCATTCTCTATCGCGTGGACGGCAAGGCGAGCGCATTCGCGTTGTACGATTCCGATTTACCGGAAATTCGCTCGGTCGCGGCGGCCCAAGACGGCGTGATCTACTTCGCCGCAATGGGCGGCGGCATGGACCGCGTTCTGCAAAGTGTCCAGGCGCAAGTGGCCGCGCAGCCCCAGGTTGCCGTGGCCGGCGTGCAGGTCGCCCCGGGCGCGGCCCCTGTAGCGAGCACCCAAGCGTCGTCGACGATCAGCTACGCGCAGCCGGTTATCAGTTACGGACTTGAGCGCGCCGCGGTGCTGCGACTACAGCCAGGCCAAGCGGTGGAGAAGCTCTGGTCCTCGACAGAAGAAAATATCTTGGGGCTTTTGCTGAAGGACGCGGACGGCTCCAAAGCGATTTTTGCAAGCGACCGCTATGGGCGAATGTATGAGGTCGATGCTCGGCGGCAGTTAAGCCTTGTTGCGCAGACCGATCAGCCGCAGATCACCGCGATGTTGAGCACGGACGAGGGTATGTTGCTCGGCTCGGCGCACGGCGGCAACTTATTTCGGTTTCCAACCGGCCCCGCGAAGGATGGTGTTTTCGAGACCGCGGTTCATGACAGCTCGGGCGTTTCACAGTGGGGCCGTTTGACATGGCGAGGATCTACCGTGGATGGCTCTTCGATTGAAATCCGCACCCGAAGCGGGAATTCGCATCAGCCGGATGACACTTGGAGTTCGTGGTCCGCGCCGATTAGCAGCTCGCAAGGAGCAGTGATTACTTCGCCCGCGGCGCGCTTCATTCAGTGGCAGGCGACCCTCGGCGGCGGGTCGGTATTGGACTCCGTGCAGCTTACCTATTTGCCTCAAAATTCCCGGCCCGTCGTCAAATCGATCACTGTTTTGCCGGAAGCTGGCGACTCGACTGGAACAAGCTCGGCCAAAGCGGCGACGACCGATACGACCAGTAGTTACAGCATCACCGTGTCCGCTGCCGGCGACGTCTCGGCCCCGACGACCAGCACGAAGGCAACTGAACTGGGCGCGGGGTCCCAGAGCAAGCTGGCTGTGAGCTGGAAGGCGGAGGACCCCGATGGTGACGATCTTCGCGCCGAACTAGCTTTCCGTGGCGAAGGCGAAGCGGCTTGGAAGACAATTAAGCGCGAGATTGCGGAGTCAAAGTTTTCGATTGAGAGCGATGCGCTGGCCGATGGGCGCTACTATTTTCGAGTGCGGGTCGATGACGGCGGAGTGAATCCGGCCGGGCGCGCGCTGACCGACGAGAAGATCAGTGACCCGGTCGTAATCGACCATACGCCGCCTCGCATTTCCCTCTCATCAAGTGATGCGGATGCGCAGGTGCGATTCGACGCGGTCGATGCGATTTCCGGATTGAGTGCCGCGCACTACGCCATCGACGCCGGGAACTGGCGGCCGTTGAATTCCGATGACGGCGTAATCGATTCACAACAGGAGTCGTTCACAATCGCGCTCGGCGAACTCGCTGAAGGCGAGCACTTGATCGCTTTCCGAGTCCGAGACCGCGCCGGAAATGTCGGCCTTGGGAAGACCCTGCGGACGGAGTAGCGCCGGCCCCATTTAGCAGGCCGTTAGAGCATTTTCACGATTTACGTAGACCGATTCTAGACACCACTGCACGCACTCGCGCGGGGAATTGTGGCGCGCGCCTCCGGCGGGCGGCGTCGACCTCCAGGTCGACGTTCTTTCCGACCCAGCACGCGCGGACTGCGTGTCCAATTGCCGTTCTACGCTTTCGGTGAAAAGGCTATAAATGCACGTTTAGCGCTCGGCTGAGCCCAGGCCCGGGCTCAAAAGGCGCACACGCTAACGTGTTCCTTTCACGGGCGGTCGACCGGTCTGATTGTTCGGTTCGTAAATTGGTCCGAGTGGCTACTCTCGATGTGATAAAGTTTGGCCATGATTTTGAGACTCCTTATTGTTACGATCGCGCTTTCTCTCGTCTCGTTTGGTCAAGTCAATGGATTCGGCAAAGACGAGCTAATCAAGTACACGCCTGAGAATCCGTTTGACCGCCTCGACGACGGTCGGCCGAAGGTCCCCGACTCGCTAGTCGACAGGCTGCGTAATGCCTCATCTGAAATGCTCTGGGGCCCACTGCGGAGCGCCGGTTATCACTTTCAGTGGTCGGGCGACTGGCAAATCGTTCACCCCGAAAAGAAGTTGATTGGCCGCGCGGTGACGGCGGTTTTCATGCCTGTGCGCCCTGATCTTAGCGAGATCATCGAGTCGGACGCCAAAGCAAGCGGCCTGGGCAAAAACGGCAACCAGCGAGTAATCGACGCGCTCAAGCCGGGTGACGTTTTAGTTGTCGATCTTTTCGGAAAAATTGATGGCGGAACCTTTGCCGGCGATAATTTGGCGACGGCGATCCATGCCTCGACCGGCAATGGCTTTGTAATTGACGGCGCGGTGCGCGACCTCGACGGAATTTATCCGCTCGATATCCCAATCTACGTGCGCGGCTTTCATGTTTCAGCGATTAGCGACGTGATGTTGATGGGCATCAACGTGCCAATTCGGATCGGCAACACAACCGTAATTCCTGGCGACTTGGTTGTCGGTGATCGCGAAGGCCTGACGTTCGTGCCGCCACATGTTGTTGAGCCGGCTGCCGACCGGGCGAAGATCACCGAGCTTCACGATGTATGGACGAAAGGAAAGCTTGCTACCGGCAAATATACGGCGAGCGAGTTGTATCCGAGCCCACGTGACGAGGCGCTGAAGACGGAATACGATGTCTGGCTTGCGGCGCAGAAGAAGAAGCTGGGGATCAAGTAGCGGATCGATTGCTCGACACTAGTCCTTATGAAGCGATTTTTGGTCTTCCTCGTTTGCGCGCTAACGCTCTCGGCACAGTCTGACGAGCCCTATCGTCCCACCGGCATCGAGTTAAAACTCGTCGAAGACCGCGCTCACGAGCTAGGGCGCCAGATCGCTCGGCTGCGCTCTCGGCAGATTGACGATGCCCTAATTGCGGAAGTCGAGATTTTTCACAAAGCGCTCGAGTGGCAGCTACGGTTCCCCGAGGAAATATATCGCAGGCACTATCTTCACGACGCGCTCGAGGCGGCGGCCGTCGGTGTCGAGCGCGCGGCCGAACTAGAAAAGGGTCGGCACCCTTGGACTTCCGCGGACGGTTGGGTACAGCGGGCGTATCGCTCGTCGGTCGACCGCAGCGTTCAGCCCTATGCTGTAAGCATTCCGAAGAGCTACGATTCGGCGACGCCGATGCGGCTCGACGTTGTACTCCACGGGCGCAACAGCCAGCTCAGTGAGGTGAGTTTTATCGCTACCCACGACCCAGACCGGTTGGTTCCGCTCGACCAGGACCGCATCATTCTAGAGGTCTTTGGCCGAACCAACAACGCCTACCGCTGGGCCGGCGAAACAGATGTGTTTGAAGCGCTTGCGGCGGTCGTCGCGAACTACAACGTTGACGCCGAACGGATCGTGCTGCGCGGTTTTTCGATGGGCGGCGCGGGGGCCTGGCATCTGGGTCTGCACCATCCAGATGAGTGGGCCGCGGTTGAAGCTGGAGCGGGCTTTACGGACACTCTCGTGTACGCAGAGAAAAGTCTCGATCACGGAACAGTTACGGCATATCAGCTTCCGGCGTTGCACATTTACGATGCCGTGGACTACGCCGTCAACGCCTACAACTTACCGTTCATCGGGTATGGGGGCGAAGACGATCCGCAGTTGCAAGCTTCGCTGAATATCCTCGATCAACTCGCTCTTGACGGCGCGCAATTTTCTCAAGAAGGGCTCAATTGGACGACGAATTCGCTAAACACGAAATTTCTGATCGGGCCAAGAACCGGGCATCGTTTTCATCATGAAAGCAAGTTGCGTTCGGAACGGTTTATCGACGAGTCGCTTGGCGGCGAGCTTGGGGATCCGGCGAGTACCCGCTGCGTCACGTACACCACGCGTTATTCGAGTTGCTTTGGAGTACGGATCGACGGCCTCGAAGACCACTATGTTCGCTCTGAAGTGCGAACTCTACGCGAAGATGACAGGGTTGCGATTTCGACGCAGAACGTTTCGCGACTTAGAGTTGACGACATTCCCGATGGCGCTCGGCTTGACGTTGATGGCCAAGAGGTTGCGACGAATGCGACTTCGTCGTTGCGCTTAAAGCGCGACGACGGGACATGGCTTGCGACCACCTCGCTTCAAGAATGGCGGGGCAATCATGCGGTCAAGCGGCCCGGTCTGCAAGGCCCGATTGATGACGCTTTTACTGCCAGTTTCATTGCGGTCACGCCTAGCGGCGAATCTTCGAACCATGCTGTCGCCGAGCCGATCAGCGATCGCCTAGGGCTGTTTCAAACGAATTTCGCCAAGTGGCTACGCGCTGATGTACAAACCGTGGCGGATGGTGACCTGACTGAAGCCGCGATCCGCGAGAATCACCTGGTTCTGTTCGGCGACCCTCAGAGCAATCGCGTCTTGGCCAAGATCGCCGAGCGGCTGCCAATCATCTGGAACGCGAAGGAGATTCGCGTGGGCGAGAGTATCTACGATGCAGCGAGCCACGTCCTCGTGATGATCGCGCCCAATCCGCTGAACCCCGACCGCTATGTTGTGCTCAACAGCGGCCACACCTTCGGCGAAACTGAATTTCGAGGGACCAACGCGTTGCTTTTTCCACGCTTGGGTGACTACGCCGTATTGACGCTTGCCGGCCGTGTTGTGACCGCCGGGTTCTTCGACGAGAACTGGCAGATCCCAAAAGACCCTATGCCATAATGGGTCGCCATGCGCGCGACTAATGTCCGGCGACAGCTGCTTGGCGGGCTCTTTTTCCTCTCTGTTGTCACGTACTTAGACCGGGTCTGCATCAATTCGGCGGGGCCGGATATGCAGTCGGACTTGGGATTGTCGACCGCCCAGTGGGGCGTCGTCGTTAGCGCCTTTCTTGCGGCGTATGGAATCTTCGAAATTCCCGGCGGCTGGCTTGGTGATCGCTTCGGTCCGCGCCTGATTCTTACCCGCATCGTTGTCTGGTGGTCGGTGTTTACTGCGCTCACTGGCGTGGTTCGTGGTTATGTCTCTTTACTAGTTGTTCGCGCCCTGTTTGGGGCGGGCGAGGCCGGGGCTTACCCCAACGCGTCTTGCGCTATTTCACGCTGGTTCCCTCCACAAGAGCGCGCTCGGGCCCAGGGCATCGTTTGGATGGCGAGCCGACTTGGTGGAGCGCTATCGCCATTTTTGGTTTATCCGCTGATCCAGGCTTGGGGTTGGCGCAGCGTGTTTTACGCGTTTAGTGTGCTCGGAATCTTTTGGGCGATTTGGTGGTGGGTCAGCTTCCGTGACTACCCCGAAGACAAACCAGCGGTCAACCAGGCCGAGCGGGAGCTGATCGGCCCCCCCGCGCCGCGCAAGCCTCACATACCGTTCGGCGCGGTGGTTATGAGTGGAAATTTCTGGGCGATTTTGGCCATGTATCACTTTTTCTGCTACGCGTCGAATTGGTACTTATTTTGGACGGCTAGCTATCTCTCCGCTGAAAAAGGCTGGGAGAAATCGGAACTCGCCGCCTACACAGCGTTGCCGTTCTTATTGGCGGCATTCGCTGATTGGGGCAGTGGCTCCCTAAGCGACCGGCTCGTCGAGAAAATCGGCCTCAAGTGGGGGCGCCGTATCATCGGCATGACCGGCGTCGGCTTAGCCGGGGCACTGATCTTGCTTTCGCTCGCGATCGACGACCGAGTGATTGCGAGCTTGGTCTTGGCACTGGGTTTTGCGGCCTCGGACTTCATGTTGCCGGTGAGCTGGGCGGTTTGCGTTGACGTGGGCCGAGAGGCCTCGGGCACCATTAGTGGAGCAATGAACACCGCCGGTCAAATCGGTGGCGTCGTGATGAGCATCGGTTACGGCGCTCTCGTCGAAAGCTATGGCTGGAATTTCCCGCTAGCCCTGATCGCCTGTCTGTCGTTTGTTTCCGCGCTCTGTTGGCTGAAAATTGACCCGACCAAACCACTGCTGCCGGCAAGGAGCGAGGCATGAACGAGTGTGTACGGTTTAAGCACCTAATTGCGTTAGTGATCTTGCTGACGGCTCTGGGGGCCTGCGGAGGTCCAACCCAACCCGCCCGACCAAACATCATCGTAGTCCTCACAGACGATCAAGGTTACGGCGATGTCGGTATCCACGAGAACGACAAGATCCGTACGCCGAACCTCGATCAGTTCGCACGCGAGGGGGTCGAGCTGACCCGCTTCTACGTAAGCCCCGTTTGCGCCCCAACCCGCGCCAGCCTGATGACCGGCCGCTATTACTACCGCAGCGGCGTGATTCACACGTCACGTGGGGGCGCAAAAATGCACGGCGATGAAGTCACCATCGCCGAGCGGCTCGGCGCTGCCGGCTACCGCACCGGGATTTTTGGGAAGTGGCATCTCGGCGACAACTATCCAATGCGTCCGATGGACCAGGGTTTTGAAGAGTCGCTAGTCCACCAAGGAGGCGGGCTTGATCAAAACCCGAATCCCGATACGAATGACTACTTCGACGATGTTTTGCTTCGCAACGGGAAGGAGACGGCGCCCGAGGGCTATTGTACGGACGTGTTTTTCGACGCGGCGCTCGAATTCATCGCCGCCAAGGATGAGCGGCCGTTTTTCGTATATTTGCCAACTAACGCGCCGCACACTCCGCTCTTTGTTGCCGACGACTATTGGAAACCCTACGCCGACCAGGGTCTCGATGAGACGACGGCCAGGGTCTACGGCATGGTCGAGAATATCGACGACAACATCGGTCGCTTACTCTCGGCGCTCGACGCGAGTGGTCAGCGTGAGAATACACTCGTGGTTTTCTTAAGCGACAACGGGCCGCAGCAAACTCGCTATACCGCGGGGCTTCGCGGCCGCAAGGCGATGAGTTACGAAGGTGGCATTCGAGCGCTCAGTTTCTGGCAATGGCCGAGCAAGTGGGAACGACCGCGCCAAGAATCGCGGATCGCGGCGCACATCGATGTTGCCCCAACTTTGTTGGCGGTCGCGGGCATAGCTGAGTCGGGCCCCGCGTTCGACGGGACGAATCTGATGCCACTGCTCGACGGGGCCGATGACTGGCCGGAACGAAGATTGTTCTTCCAGTGTCATCGCGGATTGACTCCGTTGCTCTACCAAAACGCGGCTGTCGAAACGGAGCGCTATAAGCTCGTCATGAGTCCCGAGACATTCAGCGACGAGGCATTCACTTTCGATGGCGATCCTCCTATGGCGCTGTATGACATCGGGGCTGACCCCGGCGAACAACACGACCTATCAGCCGAGCAGCCTGAGGTCTTGGCGGATCTCAAGTCCTCATACGAGGCTTGGTACGAAGACGTTCGCTCGACGAGAGGTTTTTCCCCCGGAGTCATACATCTTGGGGTCGAAGCCGAGAACCCAGCGCTATTGAGCCGCTATCAGGACTCAACCTATGTCGACGGGAAGCCGACGACTTGGTCGGTGGTCATCGAGCGAGCGGGGCGGTACCGCTTTAGTGTTCTCGCGGAGCATACGCCAGCAGATGAGATGCATTTGGTCGTAAACGGCGAAGAGACTGTTCGAGAACTAAGTGGCGGCTCAACCGAAGCTGAATTTGAAATGCCCGCCGGGCCGGCAACTATCGATATTTGGGTTCAGGCTACCGGCAAGCCGCGTCAGTTGACCATCGACAATAGTCGCGAAGGGAACGTGACAGTCGAGTACCTAGGCACGAGCTAGCAGTCGCCCGCGAGTAAAAGCCATCAAGCCAGTAAAATTCGGAGGCGCGACCGTTAGGAAGTGCGGTGGCGTAGGAGATTTCTAGAAAACGTTGAATCGGGTCCTGCTGATCAGTCCTCAAAAGCATCCCACTCACCCCACCCAGTCAACTCTTCCCCACGGTAGTCCCTAATTGTCACGTCGCCCATTCTAGACTCGGGAATCTAGTCTCCATTAGTCGCCGGCGCCAACGCTTGTTGTTCACCAACGCTCGACGAGTTCGCCGAAATCGCGCTAGTTAGCCGTGACTGGCAGCCGAGCGCCTACGGCCTCAAGGTGTGCCCCTAGGTTTTCCTCCAGCTCCCGGAGCTTCGCTTCCTGCTCTCCGGCGAGGTCCTTCGTTTCCGACAAGTCCGCCGCCAAGTTATAAAGCTCGGTCTTTGATGGATCGTAGAACTTGATCAGTTTCCAGTCGCCATCGCGGACCACAGAGTAAGGGTCGTGTCCCGGCCCGTGACGATAGTGTGGGAAATGCCAGTAGAGCGAACGTGACGGCAGCTCGCCTCCCTTTAGAGCCGGCGTCAGATCCACCCCGTCGATTGAGCGGTCGACAGGCGGGCTTGTGCCCAGCGCGGCCGCGATTGTCGGCATTAGGTCCACGCTGATGACCGCTTCCGCCGATACCGATCCCGGCTCGGTCACACCCGGCCAGCGTACGATCCAAGGCGTGCGTAGTCCTCCCTCATAGGCGTATCCCTTACCGCTCCTGAGAGGGGCATTCTCCGTGGGGCGGCCCTGGCGGTCGAGCCCACCGTTGTCCCCGGTAAACACGATCAGAGTGCGGTTTGTGAGGCCGTTGCGCTCGAGTGCGTCGAGCACGCGGCCCATGGCGTCGTCAACACTGTGGACCATCGCTGCGTAGACGGCGTCGTCTTGGCCTTTTCCATCGCGAAGTGTCTCGTACTTGGCCGTAAGAATCTTTTTCGCCTGGATCGGCGTATGGACCGCGTAGTGCGCCATATACAGCAGAAACGGCTTGTCCTTGTTCCGCTCGATGAATCCGACTGCTTCATCGGCCTCGCGGTCTGTTAGGTATTCGCCTTTCTTGCGGGGAGACAGCGTTGGGATGCCCATCGGCAACCATTCCGGTACGACGTAAGGATCGAAATACGAGGGGGGCTGGCCATAGTCCCATCCGCCATAATTTTCGTCAAAGCCCTGGTCTGTTGGCAGATGACCCTCCCCGCCGAGGTGCCATTTCCCGATGTAGGCGCTGCGATAACCAAGTGGCCGGAGCATCTCGGCGATCGTGATTTCCGAGTGTGGCAGGCGTTGTTCATTGACCGGTGTAATGAGCTTCGATTGCGCTTCGGCGGGCTTGTGGTAGCCGTTGCGGTCGCGTACGTTAGGCCACTGGCGCCCCTGTAGTTGGAAGTCCGAGCGTATCCAGTCGGTTACGCCGAGCCGTGAGGGCGAACGCCCGGTCATCAACGCGGCGCGGGTCGGCGAACAAACCGCGCACGAGGCATAGCCATCGGAAAAGCGCATTCCGGTTGCAGCTAGCTTGTCTATATTGGGCGTTTGGTAGAAATCAGACCCTTGGCAGCCTAAATCCTTCCAGCCGAGGTCGTCGACAAGCACGACGACCACGTTTAGTGGTGCGCCACACAGCGGAAGAGCGATAGCAACTAGGCAAACGAAAGTTATGGCGAGACGGGTCATGCTGGAACTCTGCTCTATTCTCCACCATTTGCTTAGAGAGACCCCTAGAAAGACCCTTACGGTAGGTCAAAATGGCAAAAAGTCTTAAGTCGAATCACTGATTCCGCACTATGTCATACGACCCATAGTCTGGAACATGGGTGCTCTAGCCGAAGTGTATGTAGTGGGCGCTTGACTCGTTGAGTTGAAGTGCGTCCGCCGGAGAGATTCATGAACCGGAAAATACTGATCATTTTAGGAGTAGGCCTCGTCGCCGCGACCGCCTCGACACTTTTTTTCTATAGCATCATTGCTGACAGTCTCGGTCTCGATGACGAGCCCAAAAAAGTCAACGTAGTAGTTGCATTGCGGGATCTGCCGCGCGGCTACCGGCTCTCCGCGCAAGATCTTGAGGTTGCCCAGCTATCAGCAGAGGATGCACCCAATGGCGCCTTTTCTAGAATCGGCGAGTTGGACGGGCAGATTGTCAAGCTACCCCTGAAGACTGGCGACGCGATCGTTCCGAACGCGCTTATTTCAAAGGGTTTAGCCGGAATTTTATCAGTGATACCGACTGGCATGCGTGCCGTCTCGGTGCATGTTGAAGAATATGCCGGTGTTACGGAACTGCTCGAGATGGGTGATCGTGTTGACGTGTTGGTGGCCGACTCGCAACGCAAGCCGGGCGACAGATTCATGTCGATTCGCACGATGCTGCAGAACGTCGAGGTGCTAACTACGGGCCGTGAGGAGACGGGCGGGGTTCGCCGCGGGAACCCACTTCCAGTGGTGACGCTGCTCGTGGAGTCGAAACACAGCGAGTCCCTTTCAATCGCGGACCACGCTGGCTCGATTCGTTTGGCGCTGCGCCATCCGGACGACGAAGGTAGCGATGCCCCGCTGGGCGCGACACTCAACGACGTCATAGCACTTGGAGGCTCGAAGTTGGGACGGCCGAGTGTTCGCCAAGCGCCTAGGCGGCCTGTGCGTGCACCGACCGCGGCCACGACAAGCGCCCGCGCTGTATCAACCGCTGCACCGCCGGCCCCAAAAGTCTCTCTACCGCAGGCGGAGAAGAGCGCGCGGCCGGTAAAATCTGGTGGGCAGATTTTGCTGGCCGTGCGGTTCGCCGCTTTGAAACCGGCGGCCTTGAATGTGTTGCAGTCGGCCCTCGACCAAAACATCTCAGCGAAGACATTTTCAGTCTCTACGTTCCGGCCTGGTTGGAACCCAACCGAGCCCATCGACTCGCTGCTTGCGGCGAATGAAATAGAGGTCTTCGCCGAGCCGAATCTGCTAGCCATCGACGATTCGCCAGTCTATTTCGAAAAAGCGTCGAAACTCGCCGAAACTCAAGATGCTGCCACCCAGCTTGCTACCGATCCGGGCCCGGTTCGGTTGAAGGTATCCCTGCATCCCAAGCTAGACAAAGAGGGCAAGCTGCGGGTGACGGTCAACTCGACCGTAGTCGTATCGCGCGACGTGGATGACGGCCGACAGCGTGAGCTGACTCGGCGCTCAGAGTGCGTCGTCGAGTTGGCGAATGGACAGTCGTTCTGGGTGCGCGGATTGGTCGAGGCATCCGAGTCGGCTGCATTCCTGAAGCAGTTGTTCCCAGCGAAGTACGACCAAAACGAGGAACCACTGGAACTGGCTGTGCTCGTAACTCCTACGTTGGCTGATCACTCGGGAACTCCAGTCCCCGTACCCGCGGACGACTAGAGAGGAGCATTTTCGCCCATGGCTACCACCACCGCGGCTCCCCCGCTGGAAAATTCGGCCGACAATTCCGTTACGAATCCAGTTTCGTACATGGAGCTGAAGCACCGGCTCCACCGCAAGCTTCTTGAACGAATCAATCTCGACAGGCTGGCGGCAATTGACGCACCAAGAATGCGGCGCGAGGTACGCTCCGCGCTTGAGGCGCTCGTCGCCGAAGAGTCCCACGGCCTTGATGACGACGGCCGGGTCGCCCTAGTTGAAGAGGTTCTTAACGAGGTGTTCGGACTCGGGCCGCT
Source organism: Bryobacterales bacterium (assembly GCA_965247305.1). Taxonomy (GTDB): domain Bacteria; phylum Acidobacteriota; class Terriglobia; order Bryobacterales; family UBA6623; genus CATQHP01. The sequence goes on from OZ252030.1 coordinate 4,179,822, forward strand.
CGACCCGCTGATGCAAGACCCGAGCGTCTCCGACGTGCTGGTTACGACGCACAATCTGGTCTATGTCGAGCGGCGAGGAAAGCTAGAGAAAACGCCGGTCCAATTCAAAGACACACAGCACCTCGTCCGTATCATCCAAAAAATAGTGGCTCAGGCTGGTAGGCGAATCGACGAATCATCGCCGATGGTGGACTGCCGCCTTCCAGATGGTTCGCGCGTCAACGCGGTAATTCCGCCCGTAGCGTACGAAGGTCCTTTACTGTCTATCCGTCGGTTCGCCAAAGATCCGCTTACCGCTGAGGATCTCGTCGAGAACGGCGCGCTTACGCGGCCGATGTTGGAATTGCTTCAGGCGGCGGTTCGCGCTCGACAGAACATTCTCGTCGTTGGTGGTACCGGCAGCGGGAAGACAACTCTGCTCAACGTGCTCTCGGCATTCATCAGCTCGACTGAGCGCATCGTGACAATTGAAGATACGGCGGAATTGCAGCTCCAACAGGAGCACGTCGCCAAAATGGAGACGCGACCTCCAAATCTCGAAGGCGAGGGCGCCATCCGAGAACGTCAACTCCTCGTCAATTCACTTAGGATGCGGCCCGATCGCATCATCTTGGGCGAAGTGCGAGGCGAAGAAGCTCTCGACATGCTGCAAGCGATGAATACCGGCCATGACGGCTCGCTGGCCACGATTCACGCCAATAGCTGCGTCGACGCGGTCGGGCGCTTAGAGATGATGGTGGCGCTAGCCAACTCGAACCTATCACTTTCTGCGATCCGCCAGCAGATTGCGGGGGCAGTCGAACTATACGTACAAGTGGCTCGGCTGAGCGATGGCCGCCGAAAGATCGTCGAAATCGCCGAATCCCACGGGGCGGAGGGCGGTGAAGTGCAGGTCCGCTCGCTGTTCCGCTTTGAACGGTTCGGCGTGCGGGACGACGGCTCGGTTGAAGGTCGCTTCCAACCGACCGACCGCCTAGAACCCTACTTGGAATGCCTCAGACGGGGCAGGTCTCCAATCCCTAAGACGCTGATTGAAGCCGGGCAGAGGGAAGACGATTGACGAAGTTGATCGCATTCGCGAGTCTGTTTGGCCTCACCTTCGTGTTTGTCACGGTTGTCGTGGGAGTGGCCTGGATGTGGGTTGGGAAGAAACGTCGCGTGTCGACATCGCCCGAGATCTTACAGGTCGATCAGTTAAGCGCTCTCGATTCTCTAGCCGTTGTTCTGGCGAAAGCGCAGTTCACCGCTAAGATTCAGCGATTGATCGATGAGGCCGATTCGCCGTGGACGGTTGGGCGCGCAATTCTTATGATGGCGATGGCCTCGCTGCTCACGCTCGTTGGCATGGGCAGCCTCGATTTGCTTCCGATAGTCGCGGTTATTCTACTCGCGGCAGTCGTCGGCTTTGTGCCGATTTTTTGGTTGAATCACCTTCGCGGGAAGCGAATGGCCGCCGTTGAAGAGCAGCTTCCCGAGGCCCTCGACTACATTTCGAGAGCACTAGTCGCCGGCCACTCGCTGCCTTTGGCGCTCGAGCTTTTGGCTGACGAGATTGACGAACCTCTAGCGCCCGAGTTACGGAAGACAGTTGACGAGTACAACCTTGGAACAACGATGGAGGGTGCGCTAGCAAAGCTTGCCGACCGTGTGCCGATATCCGCTTCTTTGTGTCAGCGATCATGACCCAACAACGCACCGGCGGGAGCTTGCACGAGTTGCTTGAAAACTTGGCCGATACGATCCGGGAACGGTCGACGATCAAAGGGCAGATTCGGGCGCTGACCGCAAATGGACGCATCACGGCAATTGTGCTCAGCCTACTACCTGTATTTATCGGCGTCGCAATGTTGATCGTCAGCCCAGAATACTTCATGGTGATGGCCCGCAATGAAGTTGGAAGATCATTGCTGATCGCCGGAGCATGCACCGAAGTAATTGCTTTTTTCGTAATTCGCAAGATCGCCGATATCCAAGTGTGACGAAATGCTAATCCTCGCCATAGCTGGTTTTTTCGTCGTCATCCTGGCCCTCTTTGTTGGCGGCGGCTGGTTGGTACTTCGCGAGACGACCGCCCTCGATGCCGCTGGCTCTGGTGCTTCTGTAGGATCGATCGAAAGTTTCGACGGTCCGCAGTGGGCGGGAATTCTGTCGCAAGTCGCTGGCACGGTTGGACACGAGGGTGGGGATTCAGCGACGAAAAAACTCCTGTTTTCGGCGGGCGTTCGTGGTCAGTCGGCACAGTCGACGTTTGCGGGAGCGAAGATAGCGTGCGGCGCCGTGCTGTCGGTTCTAATGATTGCCACGGTTCTCGCTACTTCGGGCGATTTGTTTGTGGCGGCGCTCGTCGCGGTGATGGCCGCTTTTGTCGGCTCCACGATTCCTGAACGCTATCTCAGACGGCGCGCGAAAAAGCGGCTGGAATCGATCAGGCGGGGCTTGCCGGACTTCATCGATCTACTCGTTATTTCCGTCGAAAGCGGCGTCTCGCTGAATCAGGCTTTTTCTGACACCGCTAAAGATCTACGCCATTTGCACCCCGTTGTCGCTGATGAGTTGGATGTGATGGAACTAGAGCTCCAAACGGGCGTCAGTAGAGCCGAAGCGCTTAAGAGCCTCGGTTCTCGATCTGGTGAACGCGAGTTAAAGAAACTGACGGCCCTCCTCATTCAGGCCGAGCGCTTTGGTTCCAGCGTCGCGAAAGTCTTGCGGACGCAGGCCCGCTACATGCGAACGAGGCGCAAGCAACGAGCAGAAGAGCTGGCGCACAAAGTCGGCGTGAAGATGATTTTTCCAATCTTCTTCTTGATCATGCCGGTTGTTTTCCTCGTGACGGCGGGCCCCGCGGTGTTTGTCTTGGTCACTAGCTTTTCGACGATGACGCGCTAGTGGGACGACCGTGCGTCGTAGAGTCGCCGATACATATCCTGGTTTCTAATTACAGCCTGTACGTAGCCGCGTGTCTCGCTGAACGGAATGGTTTCGACGAACTCGCCTGGCTCGTCGAAATTTCCCAGTGGCCGCCAAGTATCGACGCGATGTTCACCGGCGTTGTAGCCGGCTAGTGCGAACTCGAGATTACCCTTGAAACGAGCGATCACGTTTTTGAGATGGAACGTGCCAAGTCGGAGGCTGATGTCCGGCTGCGTCAGTTTTCGATTGGAGTAGTTCGGAATTCCCAACCGGCCAAACAGCCACTCACCGGTTTTTGGCATCACTTGCATCAGCCCCAGCGCGCCCGAGCGTGATCGAGCCGAAGGATTAAATTCCGACTCCTGTCTGATGAGCGCGGCCACTAGGTAGGGGTCTAGGCCGTGCTTCGTAGCCCGCGAACGCAACGACTGCTCCCAGCCAAGCGGGTAGAGGTACTCCCAGAACTTGCGATCAACTGCGTCTAAGGGAAACCTCAGATAGCCGTATCCGTAGCGCTTCATCAAACGAATTGCCCTGAAGTGGTCACCCGCCTCGTGGCTCAGCCGGCTTAGCTCTAGGCCGACTAGATGCGCATCGCGCGCCTGGTAGTCGGCTGTGAGTAGTTCTTTCGAGGCTAGGTCTTTTAAGCCGATGGCGTGAAGCAGCAAGCCGCGCTCAATGAGCAGCTGAGTTTCGACCGACGGCCCAGCGGAAGTACGTCTTGCCGACGGTAGGCGGTTCGTTAGCCGGGTGAGATACGCAATCTCGCCGCGCCCCGAAATCGTCGGGGATATTCCCATATCTTCAAGCCGACGCCGCGCCATCGTCGCGTAGTAGTAGTGCGGGTAGCGTTGAATGATCGCGCTGTAAAGGCTTTGGGCTTGGCCTGGCTGGCCGTCCTGCTCAGCGATACGCCCTAGCCAGTAAATCGCGCTCGATGCGCTACCCGACTCTGGATACAGATCGAGATGCTCCTCGAGAAGTTGCCGGCGCCGCGGGTCGTCGTCGAGATAGGCCCGCCAAGCGACCTTCCAGTGCGCGGCCGCGGCGTGCTTGCCATTGGGAAATAACTTGGCGGCACGGCCGTAGAATTCGCGATACTTGGCCGGGTTGTTGTCCAGTAAATAGTAGTTGCCGACGGCGAACAGCGCCTCTTCGTACCACGGCGACCTGGGATACTTCGAGCCGAGCTCCTCGGCCGTCGCCAGGAACCATGTAATCAGTCGCTTTCTGCGAGCGGTCGCGCAAATATAGTAGAGGCGCTCGGCGTCAAGAGCCGGGTCGCCTATTTGCATTTTTACGAGCGCACTGTACGCTGTGTTGGTCCATCGTCGGTGGTAGTCGGCGGCAGCCTTGCGAACTTGCGCGCGCTGTTTCTCTTTCGAGCCAAGTCCCGCTGCAATTGCTAGTCCATATTCTGAGGCCGACTTTGCATATTCGTTAGCGGTGTAGAGCAGATCAGCGCGTCGCAGGCGTTGGTCCGCGGTCGCTTTTGGATATCGGCTGCCCAGCGACCGTCTGAGGTCCCCTAGTTGTTTTTCGGCGGCTTCCGCTTGATCACTGGTCGGGTGGTTGTAGTAGACGTCGCGATAGAGTGCCACGGCCTCTAGCGAATTATTTTGGAGCTGCTCGATACGTGCCGAGAGGAATCGATGGACAGCTGGTTCGAGCGAAAAACCGCCCTTCAGCAGCTCACCCGCTTCTTCGAGACGATCTAAGCGAATCAGGCTTTCGGCGGTCAGCCGGCGTGATGCAGGGACGAATCGGCTTTCCGGTCGATCCGCGATGAAATTGCGCAGGGGTTGCAGCGCGGACTCAAAGTCCTCCGCCAACACAAGGCTGCGTGCCCGGTAATAAGCTGCGTAGTCGTTTAGGACTCCGGCGTGGCCCTCTGCCCGCCCCAGCACCTTCGCTGCCTCTGCGTAACTCTTCGCGTCGTATTCGGCGAGGCCGACCGCTAACAATGCTAGACCTTGTTCAGAGCCGCCTGCTTGAGCGGCGAATTCGATGAGCCGGTTGCGGTTCTCTAGCGCATTTGATGCTGCCAGTTGCTGGGTTAACTCGGTGAGCTCTAACGAGAGCTGATTGGCGACGTTTTGACCGGCCGCATACGCTGCGACCAGAGCCATCGCGATCCAAAATCTCGTAGCTTGGCCTATCACGATGTCTAGGCAGCGGCAGCTGTTTTTCGCCGAGAGCCAATGGCCTCGATCCAGGCCTCGGCCGTGGAAATCAAAACTTCTACCGCGGCGGGTTCAACGGGCGTTTCCCCAGTTTCATCGATCAGTACCACTGCCAGTACCTTATCGCGAAGCCTCAGCGGATAGACAAACACGCGATCGGCTTCCGTGTATTCAAATGCCCCCGTGATTTCCGGCGACACATTTGTCGAAGAGCCCGTCGTCGTCACCATATCGCGTGAATCGATGGCGTGCGCCACCGCCAGCGCCTCGGCGGTGCTGAAAGTTAGCCGCTGAAACGCATCGCCCGAGGGTTTAACCCCGCTTCCCGAGGAGCGGAATCCAAGCATCTTGTCACTCTTATTGATGAGCAAGATCGATCTGCTGCAGTATAGGATCGACGTGTCAACCAATGCAGTAGCGATCGCTGTTACGGATTCTTCGCTGCGGATGCGGCGGATAGCCTCAGCCAGCGATTCGAGGCCGCTAGTCCTGGCCTCTGCCGCCGCACGAGTTGAGCGCTCGCGGCTGGAGCAAACGAACTGCTCCAAGTCGGCGCGCAACTCGTCAACAAAGCCGTTACATAGCTGGTCGATATCCTGCTTAACCTCAGCGGGAATCGGCTGTGATGGCGGCTTGACGGATGCGGGGATCTCTTCCGGCAGGGGAGCGGATGGTTCGGTTTCGGACACCTGAGTGCTATTTTAGCGTAGTAGATTGAGCCCATTACCTAGGAAGAGACCTAACCTCGCGGGTCGTACACGAGAGGCGGCGGAAGGAACTGGAACATGGAGTTGAGAGGCCACACGGCGATCGTAACTGGCGGCTCGCGAGGCATTGGTTTGGCGATTGCCGAGGCGTTACTCGATGAAGGTGCGAGAGTCGCGATCTGTGCGCGCTCTCAAGAAAGTGTCGCCTCCGCGCTTGAAACGCTTGGCACCCGCGGTGAAGTCATCGGGAGGGTATGTGACGTCGGCCGTTACGAAGAGGTCGAGGCCTTCTTCGAGTACGTCGACGAAAAGTTCGGGGATGTAGCTGCCCTCATCAACAACGCCGGCGTTGGAGCATTCGCGCCGGTTGACGAGTTGACCCTCGAAGACTGGCGCAGCGTGATCGACACAAATCTCAGCGGTCCGTTCTACTGCACACGCTTGGCAGTCTCGCGCATGCGCAATCGCGGCGGCGGCTTCATCCTAAATATCTGCAGCCTGGCAGGCAAGAACCCCTTTGCCTCAGCGTCTGCCTACAACGCCTCAAAGTTCGGACTCAGGGGTTTTTCTGAGGCTACGATGATGGACCTGCGTCACGACAACATCCGCGTCAGCCAGATTCTGCCCGGCAGCGTGCAGACGGAGTTTAGCTCGACAATGGAGGGGGCCGACTGGAAGTTGGAACCCGCGGAGATAGCCGCGACCGCCATCCACCTGATTAAAATGCCCGATCGCAATCTTGCCAGCCGCGTGGAGATGCGGCCCAGCCGTCCACCGCGTCCCGGCAAGTAGCGACCCTGTAAGTAACCTAGATAGTCGTCTCGCGGCCTAAAGCAGTAGATTGACAAGTGTTTGAACACTCGATAGTCGACGTGCGCGGGCCCGGCCGCGGTTGGAGTTTTGCGCTCTCGATGGGGGTTCAGATTGCGGCGATCGGAGTGATCCTGTTGATCCCTCTGGTATTCACCTACGAGATTCCTTTGGACAACTGGGCGGCCTCAACGTTTTTACTCGCTCCACCGGCGCCTCCACCTCCGCCGGCTCCACCGCAAGTGACACCGGCCGCTCGTATTGTTCCAGACCGCTTTGTCGACATTCTCAAGCAGCCGGTGGCGATCCCCGACAAAGTTGCCTTGATCGACGACAAGGGCGCTACTCCCAGCTACTTAGCGGGAGCGGCGGCGAGTTCGGGCGTCCTCGGTGGGCTCCCCGGGGGTGTTCCTGACGGCATTCTGGGTAGCACTTTCTCCGATTCGTTTGCCCCACCGCCGCCAATGCCGATCCGCATTGGCGGCCGCGTGCAGAGCGCGCGCTTGATCCACCGTGTCTCGCCCGCGTATCCGGCCGACGCGCTCGAAGAAGGGATCAGCGGCACGGTGGAACTCGAAGCGATCGTGTCGTTTGACGGCCGGATTCGCGACCTGAAACTCACCAGCGGACATCCGCTACTCGCCCCGGCGGCAATCGAAGCAGTCAAACAGTGGCGCTACGCGCCCACTCGCCTAAACGGCAATATCGTCGAAGTAGTTTCGAGCGTCGAAGTGATCTTCAAGATCCAGCTCCTCGACGAAAAGGAATTTAAACGCCGCCAACGCGAGGCACGGCGCAAGGCCGCTCGGTAAAACGAGCCCGCAATTCTCACCACGTGGCGAGCGAAAGTGCGTGAGAGGTGCGTCTACACGAGGCGGGCGACGGTTGGCGCGCGGAGGCGTACTTGACAGTCCGTCGAGCACGACGATCAAGCGCAACGAAGTAGTGGCGCACCTATCGCGTGCATTCGCCGTCAGGTGGTGAGAAATGCGGGCTAAAGCTGCGGCGCCACGATCTCGTAGACTTTTTCTATCGCAGCTGCGAGAGCCGCCGGATCCTTGCCTCCGGCCTCGGCCATATCGGGGCGCCCGCCGCCTCCGCCGCCGACAAGTTTGGCTACCGCCCCGACGACGTTGCCGGCGTGGACCTTTGTCCCCGCCACATCCTTCGTAGCGGCTGCGATCAAAGCAACCTTGCCGTTGTCCGTCGTGCCCAAAACGACCAACCCAGAGCCGATCTTGTTCCGCAGGGAGTCGGCCAGCGAACGCAGTTGCTCGCGGCCTACGCCGTCGAGTTTGGCTGCGACGACCTTCATGCCGTTGATTTCGCGCGCGCCGGCAGCCAGGTCATCGGCGCCGGCTTGTGCAAGCTTCGCTTTCAGTCTCTCAATCTGCTTTTCCTGTTCGCGTCGGTCGGCCAACAATTTCTCGACAGCTTCGACCAGCCCGGGCTCGCTTACGCGCAGGATTGACGCCAGACGGCCTAGCGAGTCCGTAGACTCTTTGAACTGGCCGAACGCGCCCATTCCGGTCACCGCTTCGATGCGGCGCACACCGGCCGAGCTGCTCGATTCCGATACGAATTTGAACACTCCGATGTCGCCGGTCCGCGAGACGTGTGTGCCGCCGCATAGTTCTTTGCTGAAGCCACCGACCGAAACGACTCGCACCTTGTCCCCGTACTTCTCGCCAAACAGCGCCATTGCGCCGCTTTGCACCGCGTCGTTGAGGTCCTTGACGTCAGTCGTTACCTCGGTGTTGACGAGAATCTCCAGATTGACCAAGCGCTCGACTTCGGCGATCTCAACCGCGTCGATCGCGGCGAAATGCGTGACGTCGAACCTTAAACGGTCGGGCTCGACCACGCTGCCGGCTTGTTTTACATGCGTGCCGAGCACCCTGCGCAACGCCGCATGCATGAGGTGGGTCGCGGTGTGGTTGCGTTTCGTAGCTTCACGCAGATTGCTGTCAACCTCGCCCCGAAGAACGTCGCCAAGTTTTATTGCCGCCACGGCCGTAGCTTGGTGGACGCTAAGGCCCTTGAGTGGAGCTTGCACGTCGTCGATCCGCGCGACCGTATCGACTCCACGCGAAAGAATGCCGCGATCGCCCACCTGACCACCCGACTCGGCATAGAACGGCGTGCGGTCCAGAACAATTTCCGCCGCTACACCAGGTTTGACAGACTCGACGGCGTTGCCATCAACGATCAACCCGACAACGTTTAGGCTATCGGCCGCCATCTGTTCGTACCCAAGAAACTCGGTCTTGTGGCTATCAATCAACTGCTGGTAAATGGGCGCGACCGCCGCGGTTTTCGCGCCCTTCCAACTGGCGCGCGCCCGGATTCGTTGTTGCTTCATCTCGGCTTCAAAGCCGCCCCGGTCGAGCGTGAGATTACGCTCGCGAGCCATCTCTTCCTGCTCGTCGATCGAGAGACCGTAGGTGTCGTAAAGCTTAAAGACAGTTGCCCCGGGTATCGCGCCGGTGTCTATCTCTTTGAGGGCGCCCTCGAACTCGCGTTCAGCCGTCGCGAAACTCTTGTGATAACGCGTCTCCTCGTCGCCAACGACACGCGCTACGCGCTCCACCGACTCCAGCAGTTCCGCGTAGCCCGGCTTCATAAGCTCCGCCACAAAGCCGGTCAGCTTGTGTAGAAATCGGCCCTCGTGTCCGGCGAGGCGAGCGTGGCGAAGCGCCCGTCGGACGATCTTTCGCAGAACGTAGCCACGGCCTTCGTTTGACGGGACGACATTGTCGTGAACCAGGAACGCCGCCGCTCTGGCGTGGTCGGCAACGATTCGCAAGGTGGTGTCAACTTCATCGCTTTCCCCGTAACGCAGGCCGAGCAACTCGCCCGCATGGTCGATGATCGGGCGAATCAAATCGGTCTCGAAGTTCGACAGCTTGCCTTGCAGGACCGCGGCGACTCGCTCGAGCCCCATCCCGGTGTCGATCGAAGGCTTCGGCAACGGAGTAAGATTCCCGTCGGCGTCGCGATCGAATTGCATGAACACCAGATTCCAGATTTCGACGTATCTCGAAACCTCTGACGGGAACGGCTCATCCTCTTCGCTCGGCTCGAGCCCAGCGGGACCGAAGTCGTAGAAAATCTCCGAACACGGTCCGCAAGGGCCGGTCTCGCCCATCTGCCAAAAATTGTCTTTTTCGTCGCAGCGGAAGATGCGGTCGTGCCCGATGTCAGTGACCCTCTTCCACAGTTCTTCCGCTTCATCGTCTTCGCGGAAAACAGTAACGTATAGCCGCTCTTTTGGCAGCCCGTAAACCTCGGTTACCAGCTCCCAGGCGTACCGGATGGCGTCTTCTTTGAAGTAGTTGCCGAAGGAAAAGTTCCCCAACATCTCGAAAAACGTGTGGTGCCTGCGGGTACGGCCCACGTTCTCGAGATCGTTATGTTTTCCGCCGGCTCGAACGCATTTTTGAGAACTCGTCGCCCTGGAGTAGTCGCGAATTTCATCGCCCAGGAACACGTCTTTAAACTGGTTCATCCCCGCGTTGGTGAACAGCAATGTCGGGTCATTGGCCGGGACAAGTGACGAACTCGAAACGCGGCTGTGCCCCTTCGACTCAAAAAATTGCAGAAACTTCTCGCGGATCTCAGTGCCAGTCATGGGCGATCTTCCATTCTACCGGGCAGTCTCGCGGCGCCGATTCCGTTCCTTCGAGGCGCGGAAGCAGAGGCGCGGACGGAAGTCCGCGCTTAGCCAGACGCTGCCGACAAAGCCCGGCCTCCAGTCCGCGCCTGTGCTTCTTGAGCGCGAGGTAGTCCGGCCTAGCTCGGGACCATGTACAATTCGAGTGGCGTCCTCGGATGCCGATCCGATCCAAGGACGTCTCCCATGCTGGTTCGTTACGCGATCGCCACCTTTCTTTTGTTAGCTGTAGCTTCCGCTCAACAACAGTCAAACTATCCGCCAAACATGCCCGAAGCACGGGTAGAAACGTACAAGACGGTCGAAGGAACGGATCTCAAAGTCTGGATATTCGAGCCCGAGGGGCATCAGGCATCCGACAAGCGTCCCGCGATCGTGTTCTTCTTTGGTGGCGGCTGGCGCGGCGGAACTCCGTCGCAGTTCCACAACCAGGCGAAACATCTCGCCGCGCGTGGAATGGTTGCCATGAGCGCCGACTACCGAGTTTTGAGCCGCCAGGGAGTGAAAGCCTACAAGTGTGTCGAAGACGCCAAGGCGGCCGTGCGCTGGGCAAGAGCGAATGCCGGCCGACTCGGCATTGACCCCAACCGCATCGCGGCGGGCGGCGGATCGGCGGGTGGCCACCTTGCGGCGGCGACTGCTACGCTTCCGGGGCACGATGATCCGGCCGGCGACGCTTCAATAAGCCCGCGGCCGAACGCACTGGCGCTGTTCAACCCGCCGACTGTCCTAACCGGAGTTCCGGGCAAGTACGAAATCGATCCGGAGCGAGCTGCCGACCGGGCTGAGCGAATGGGAGCTGAGCCGGAATCGATGTCGCCCTACCACCACGTCAAATCCGGTCAACCACCGACAATCATTTTCCACGGCCGGGCTGACACGACGGTTCCCTACAAGACCGCGCAGATCTATATGGAAAAGTCCAAGGCCGCCGGCAACCGCTGTGAACTAGTCGGCTACGAAGGTGAGACTCACGGGTTCTTCAACCACGGCCGAGGCGACGGCTCATCTTACACCGACACCGTTCGCCGCATGGACGAATTTTTCGTTTCACTCGGCTGGTTGAGCAAAGATGCCTCGCGAGGCGCCAGCGAATAATGGAATCCACGTTCGACGATCTGATCCAATACGTCCGCAACCTCGGTGCGGCTGACCTTGAGCATTCCGACGTAACCTATCTGGGCCACTTAGCGGGCGTCTACCGAGACCTAAAATCCTGGGGCTGCTCCGAGGAGGTCTGTCGCGGTGGTATGTTCCACTCGATTTACGGCACCGAGATCTTCCGGCGATTCGCTCTTCCGTTGTACAAGCGTGAGGAGATTCGGGCGTTGATCGGAGAGCGAGCCGAACGGCTGGCGTATTTGAACAGCGCCATCGACTACGCATCGTTCGACGAGATGCTTGGCCGCGACACCGCTCCATTCCGCATGCTTGACCGATTCACTGGCGAACACGTCGAAATCTCCGACGACGATTTCAAAGACCTGGCGATCATTCACTTATGCGATCGACTCGAACAGGCTCCTCGAAGCAAAGACTGGGAGTTTCGGCCGGAAGCGTTCTCGTTGCTTGCGAAGCGCCTGGGCGGCATCGCCGGCGAGTCGTACGAGCGGGTTTACGCAAGCATGCACGCACACTAGTTCAGGTGAGCGTGGCCCTCGGTAATAGCGTAAGGCCCGTACGAAACATATTCCGCCGGCTGAACTGACGGTCTCCGACTGCCGCGCTATTGCAACGAGAATTTAGCCGATCCAACCGTCTTGTCCCAGAGAATGGCCAGTGACCCGCCCGTCTTTGATACATCGACGAACGCGATCGTGAGCTGCTCATAAGACACAGGCAGAGCCGCGATGTCCATCTTCACGCGGAGCACATCCTTTGCATCGGTGTAGTCGTAGGCGCCCCAAAGCCCGTCGCCGGGATCGCGAAAGTTGTCTTTCGCCCCGTGGGTCGAAAAGATTAACGTCCAGTTGTTCTCTTTGAGATCAACGAACATGCTGTACTCGCCCGCCGGCAATACCTTGTCGCCGAACTTGAGGTCTGCCTCGGTTGAGAAACGCGTCGATTTGTTCGCCCCGGCCCGCCAGATTGGCGCTCCGGCATTCATCTTGTTGCCGTAGGCGTCACCGGCGCCGAAAATGCCGTTGCGTCCACGCAAAATGGGTCGACCGTAATCGACGGCGAGCCACTTGCCGCCGACGTATTTATTCCCCTCGTACTGGCCACCGATTTGAATAGCGGCTTCACCGCGAGGCGACGCCGGCCGTTGCGCCGTAACCGTCCCGGCGCATACGAGAACTAGTGCTGAAAGTGCTAACAATTTCGTTGATCGCATACTGAATCCTTCTTGGAACCTAATCGTCGCGTCGTCGCCCAAATATAGCAAGACCCGCTACGCACATTTAGCGTCAGACTACGAAACATAACCGCCCGCCACGATCTGCGACTGATCTTCGCCTGTCTTTCGATTCAGCTAACCGCAGAGCCGCGTTCAGCCTCGTTTCATCCGTGCGCTCGTTCGGTCAGGCCCTAGCGCGCACACATTCTAACTGACATGTGGGCGCACGCCATGCTCAATTGCGGGCCGTAGAGTCGGCACGATTATCGCTATATGAATCTATGTATTACTAGAGTATAGAGTTCATGTTAGTTAGAAATATCTGTAACGGTTTCAAGGGCGGCGATCGGATACCGCGTCCCGTTCGGATACATTCTGCGATGAGCGCCAATCGAGATGGAATTCGTGAACGGTCCAGGCAACCGCCTTAGTAGCGATGCCAAACTTGACCAAAGAAACGGTAGCCGGCATTCCTCACCACGTGGCGAGCCACGATCGGAGGCGTACTTTTGCAGTCCGTCGAGCACGGCGATCGAGCGCAACGAAGTAGTGGCGCACCTATCGCCTGCTTTCGCCGTCAGGTGCTCAAAAATGTGGGTTAACGGCCGACGGGCCTTGTTGGCGGGCTGAATCCACGGTTACTGAACTCCCGCCTGATAGTTCATCGAGGCCGAGTGCGGTGCCCGATTTCGGAAGATCATTCGAGCGACTCCGACGAACATCCGACGTAAGTTTTTTCCAAATTGCGGTTGACCCCAAATAGAAAAAGCCTGATGATACATTGTAAAGTAGACTGAACGTCAACGCGGCCTGTAGAACATCGGGTCGCCCGTTTTTTAGCTAGCGCGCCCGTGTGGCTATACGGTTCGATCTCATTAGTTGTTGAACAATCTTGAGGAATAAGTAAGAAAATTCATCCAAATTCATCTACTCGTCTTCGTCTCTGCGCGATTTCGGTAATTGCTCTAGTGTTGACGGCAGTCCTGCCCGCCCAGCCGGCCGCCGACTCGAAAATTGACAGCGGCCTGCTAACCACTCTTACAGGCAACCCGGGCGGCTCAACGCCATTTTTTGTTCTGTTTCAAGAGAGTGCGTCGCTTGACTCAGCTTCTCAGGTGCCCGACCGCGGCCAACGCGGTCGAGCAGTGGTGCAGACACTACAGGAAACAGCCAACCGCACGCAGGCGGGCGTACAGGCGATATTGCGCGCGCGCGGTGCGGATTTCACCTCCTTCTGGGTGGTCAACTCCATCTATGTGCCCAATGGCAATATTGGTACAGCACGCGCTTTGGCGCAGCGGCCTGAAGTGTCACGAATTGAACCGGAACCGGTCATATCAATCCCGCCCGTGATCGTAGAGGAGGCGCCCATCGAAGTCCAGTCGATTGAGTGGGGCATTAATAAAATTCGCGCCCCCGAGGTATGGCCAACTACTAAGGGAGCGGGCATAGTTGTCGCCAATATTGATACTGGCGTGCGCTACACGCACAACGCGGTTATCGATCAGTATCGAGGCAACAATGGCGGCGGATCGTTTGACCATTCAGGAAACTGGAAGGATCCCACCGGTATTTGTGGCGCCACGCCCTGCGACAACAATAACCACGGCACCCACACGATGGGAACGATGGTTGGCGACGACGACGCTGGGAACCAGATCGGCGTCGCTCCCGAGGCCGAGTGGATCTCGTGTAAAGGCTGTGCCACGAACAGCTGTAACGGTGGTCACTTGTTTACGTGCGGTCAATGGATTCTCGATCCCAATGAGGATAGCAGCGGCAGCGGCCAGCCCGACGTCGTCAACAATTCCTGGAGCGGTGGCGGCGGTAACAGTTGGTACATGGGAGTTGTGAACGGTTGGAGAGCGGCTGGCATATTCCCAGCATTCGCAAATGGCAATACTGGCCCGAGCTGCGGCACAGCCGGCTCGCCTGGTGACTATCCCCAGTCGTTTGCCTCAGGCGCGACGGACATTGGCGACAACATCGCAAGCTTTTCCTCGCGTGGACCCTCGGCTTTCGGCCCGGTTAAGCCCGACGTCAGCGCACCGGGCGTGAGCGTGCGGTCGAGTACTGCGGGCAGCGACAGCAGCTACTCGAATTTCAGCGGAACTTCGATGGCGAGCCCACACACCGCCGGCTCGGTGGCCCTAATGTGGGCGGCCGATCCCGCACTGCGAGGCGATATCGCCTCCACTGAAGCTCTGCTACGCGGTACGGCGGTAGACTTGGGGCCCGGAATCTGCGGCGGTACCCTGGCCCTCAACAACACGTTTGGCGAAGGACGGATTGACGTCAAAGAAGCCGTTGGAGGGGAACCGCCGCCGCCAAACGATCCTCCGGATGTCACGATTTCCGCCCCACCAAACGGAACGATGGTAGGCTGCCCCGCGACCGTCGACTTCACGGGAACGGCAACCGACACTGAGGACAATGACGCTATCTTGACCGCCAGCTTGAGCTGGACCGACAACGGAGATCCGCTCGGCTCAGGCGGCAACCCCTCGAAGTTATATTCATGTCTCGATTCGGGATCGCATGTGATCGAGGTGAGCGTCACGGACAGCGGTGGAGCCGGGGGCTCGGATTCGATTACGATTCAGGTCAACAATGATCCGCCAATCGTCAGCATCCTAACGCCTGACGACGGCGATGCGTTTGACTGCGACACCTTAGTCTCGTTTACCGGTACGGCAAGCGATACGGAAGATCTCGACCTAACCGGTGACA
The DNA here is from genome assembly GCA_965247305.1 of Bryobacterales bacterium. Lineage (GTDB taxonomy): Bacteria > Acidobacteriota > Terriglobia > Bryobacterales > UBA6623 > CATQHP01. The sequence goes on from OZ252030.1 coordinate 4,195,173, forward strand.
TCTCTTGGACCGACAACGCCGCGAACTTCGGCTCCGGCGGAAGCGCAAGCAAGACGTTTAGCTGCAGCACCGAAACCGGCTCTCGGACAATTCAGGCAACGGCAGTCGACAGTGGCGGTGCTAGTGGCAACGACACCATTTCAATCACCATCAACGGTGGCGTCTGCGAGCCAAAGCACGCATCTTGCGTGGCCGATAGCGAGTGTTGCTCTAACAAGTGCAAGGGTAAGCCCGGTAATAAGTCATGTAAATAGCTCAAGTATCGAGCTGAGCCTCAAAAAAGCCAACCGGCTCAACGCCGGTTGGCTTTTTCACGATTCATATAGACCGATTCTAGACACCGCTGCAGGCACTCTCGCGGGTATTTGTGGCGCGCACCGCTGGCGAGCAGAGTCGACCTTTAGGTCGACGCTGGAGTTTGGCCTTTCACTAGATGGGACGCGCGGTAAGCACGTTCTTGAGTTGTGAGGGATCTGAGAATGCTTGTGTCTCAAAACATTTTGAGGTATTCTTGTATCTAGTTGTTTAGCTTGTTGTGTAACTAGATTCATTTCCAAGGAGACCTCATGTCCTTCCCCACCAAACTGCAGTTGATCAAGCGCAAGGCTTCCCAACAGTTCTACGTCAACTTCCCCTCCGCCAGCGCTCAGATGCTCGACTTCCAGCCTGGCGAACAGCTCGAATGGATCCTGCTCGACCGCTCCCAACTCGTGCTCAATCGTTTGCAACCTCCGCCCGTCGAGTTGAAAAAAAAACTCCCGATCGAGTCGTCGACACCTTCTCCCGACTCTTCGCCAAAGGCCTCAACCCCCACGCCCGACAAAGCGTGAACAACCACCTCACCCGCCTCGCTCTCGGTGCCGCCGTCTGCCTCGGCCGCTCCACCATCACCGGCCTGCTACATGCCTCCGGCGAGAGCTTTCAGGACTGGAGCGCCGGCTACCGCCTGTTCTCGCAACAACGCGTCGAGCCGCAACGCCTGCTCGATGCCTCGCGCCGCGAGGTGCTCGCTCGCTTGCCGCCCGAGGCTCCCTTGGTCGTCGCCATCGACGATACACTGCTCGCCAAGTCGAGTCTCAAAACGCCCGGCGTGAGTTGGCGGCGCGATCCGCTTGGACCCAAGTTTCAGGCCAACTTGATTCTCGCGCAGCGCTTCTTGCAATTCTCGGCAGCGCTGCCTCCCAGCGAGCGGCAGCAGCCGGCGCGACTCATTCCGATCGGCTTGGAACACGCGCCGACTCCGCGCCGACCGTCGAAGAAGGCCACGGACGAGGTTTGGAAACAGTACCGGCGCGAGGCTCGCAAGTGCAGCTTGACGGCCCTCGCCGCCAGGCACATCGCGCGCTTGCGCGAGGCCATGAACGCCGATCCCGGAGGCGCTGACAGAGCCTTGCACCTCGTCGTTGATGGCGCTTATACCAACCGCACGGTGTTCGGATCGTTGCCCGCCGAGGTGACGTTGATCGGCCGCATTCGTTCCGACGCCAAGCTGTATCATCTGCCCCTCGAGCAGCCCGGCAAAGGCCGCAGGCGTTGTTACGGCGAACGCGCGCCGACGCCCGAGCAACTCCGCCAGGACGACAACGTGCCGTGGCAAACGGTCGAGGTTTTTGCCGCCGGCAGCCTGCACCAGTTCAAAGTGAAGACGCTCGCGCCGCTGCGTTGGCGGCCGGCGGGAGGCAAGCGGGACTTGCGTTTGGTGGTGATCGCACCGTTGGGTTATCGGCCGCGGGCGGGCTCGAAGGTGCTGTATCGCAAGCCGGCGTATTTGATTGTCAGCGATCCGAGTTTGGGGCTGGAGCAGATCGTGCGGCAGTACGTTTGGCGCTGGGAGATCGAGGTCAACTTCCGTGAGCAGAAGACGCTGTTGGGAGTCGGACAGGCGCAGGTGCGGCAGCCGGACGCGGTCGAGCGGGTCCCTCAATTTATGACGGCGGTGTATGCGCTACTGCTGTTGGCGGGCGCGAGTTGGAGCCGCCAACAGGGCGTGGACGACGCCTTGCCGCGACCGCACTGGCGACGCCGCTCGCAGCCGCAACGGCTCACCACGCAACGGCTGATCAGCCACCTGCGGGCCGAGCTTTGGGCGGACGGCGTGCAGCGGCAACATTTCTGCGGCTTGCGGAACACTTCGCAATCCAACACGAAGCTGCAGAAACTCCCAAGAGGCGCTCCGCCTGCAGCAATCTACGCTTCCGGCTAACGCCAATCCCCTATTTCCGCACCCTACCCCAAACTTCAACCCTCTTTGAACAGCCAAACTCCAGAGTCGACCTTTAGGTCGACGTTCTTTCCGACCCAGCATTCGCGGCCGGCGTGTCCAATTGCCGGCTAGCCGCACTACCGCTTTACCGGCACATACTTCTGAAGTCTTCGCGGATACGGCTCGCCGCCGAATAAGTTGCCGTCTGCGTCGACAGCAACCCATTCCGCTCCGTGTCCTCGGTCGACGCGTGGATCGCCCCACGGGAACAAAACGAACGACTCCACCCAACCCGTACGCACATCGCCGATTCGAATTCCGTATTCAAAACCGGGGTTCTTTTCATTGTCTGATGTTGAGTCCGCAACGTAGATTTTGCCGTGTTTGTCAAATGTAATTCCGCTGGGCCGGCCGAACTGCCTCCATGTGGATAGGTGCTTTCCTTCTTGATCGAAGATCTGGATGCGGGAGTTATCGCGGTCGCCAACGAAGACTCGGCCGTCGGAGTCCATTGCGATCGTGTGGGGCTGGCGCAGTTCGCCCGGCCCGTACCCGGTCTTGCCCCAAGTCTTGATGAATTTTCCGTCTTTCGAGAACTTCACAACGCGGTTATTTCCGTCGACTGCGTGACCGTCGGTAACGAAAACGTCGCCGTTGGCGGCCACAACCACATCGCACGGTGCGTTGAAGTGGTCTGGGCCGTCGCCTGCAACGCCGGGCGTGCCTAAGGTCATCAAGACCGTGCCGGTCGGACTAAACTTGATGACCTGATGCCCTCGAGTGCCGGGCGGAGTCCACTCGGGCCTAACGCCGTCGACCACCCAAATATTGCCATCCGGGTCGATGTCCATACCATGCGGCCAAATAAACAGTCCACCCCCGAAACTTTCGACGACGTTACCCTGGGGGTCGAACCTGAGAATCGGATCGAGATCTGAATCGAGACATTCGCTCCCGAACCGAGCGTCTGGGTCACAGCGGACGATGGCCCACACATGGTGCCCGTCGGGGTCGATCTCGACGTCGCCTACTCTTCCCATTCGCCGGCCCTCCGGCGGCTTCGCCCAGTCGGCGACTGAGCGATACGGATTCGGAAACGGCTGGGCGAGCACCCCGACCGCGACGAGCAGGGTTAGTGAAACGACAACGACAATCTTGCGCATCGCATCATGCTAACGCGAAGCGCGCCTCTAGCGAAACCTCCAGATGGTCTCGCACTCTAGCCCGCCACGAGCCTATCCCACAGAAACTGTGATCTTTCACATGAAGTGATCAGTAGTCGGCGAGACCGCAGTATATTGACAAAATATCGACGATCTTCCTTCTCCGGGCTAGCCGTTAGCCGCGGCAGCGGCAATCCGCAGACCCTCCCGGATCCCCGGCAGCGGATCATTCGGCTTTTCCAGGTACTCCAGCGATAGCGCTCCATCCTCTGGAAACCCGACCTCGGCCAGCGTCGCGAAAAACTCCGGCACGTCGAGAAATCCCTTACCCAACACGATCACTTCGCTGTCCGGGTCACGACCGGAAACATCCTTCAGGTGAATGCCGAGCAGTCGCGGTCCGAGCCGCCTAAGCGCCCCAGCCGGGTCTTCTGACGCTCGAATGGCATTCCCTATGTCTAGACAAGCTCCCACATTCGGGCCGCGTCCATCGACCGCTTTCAGCACGTCGGAAATCTTTGAAAATGGCGCGCCCGGCGCGTTGTTGTGAATCGCCAGCCGCACACCAAACTCGTCGGCAAGCGCCTCGAGGCTGTCGAGAGCGTCCAATTGGGGGATACAACTGAGATTGCGAAGACCCAATGCCTTCGCGCGGCGGAAGACATCGCGATTCGAGGGATCGTTGCGCGTTAGCCGAATCGGTCCGAACGCAGTAGGCGTGATGTCGAATGACCCGAGCAACTTTCGCAGTTGACTGATCTCCTCGGGTGTCGCAGCCGGCCCCGGAAACCGGCCCCCTTTCGCGTCTTGCATCCGGATCTGCGCCCCGGTCAGTTCCATCCGATGAAGCCCCAAGTCCGTCGCGACCATCCGCGCCACTTCCTTGATTGGGAACGCGGCCAGCGAGGCTCCGTGGATTCCCATCGGGTAGCCGCCAAACTTCTTGCGGGCGCTATCTTGTTCTGCGGCCGCAAAGCCCCGAGTCCCTGCTAAACCAGAGCCGGCCGCAAGCCCAGCGGTCGTCAGCAGACGGCGTCGGCTCCAGGCGATCGCCGAGCCATTTGGGTCATAGGTAGTCTTTCCACGCGCCATAGTGCCTGGATTCTACCGCCGCAAGATTCCAGGCGCAAGTAGCCGCAGCCGACTGCCGAGATATTCCGCAACTCTCTCCCGTTTTGGGTCGATAACCAGCTAGAGGCAACGGACTAGCCTCCGCGGTAGTTCACCTCTGCCGCGAGGTTGCTCAAGGAGAATAGATATGAGAATTTTAATCGTCGACGACAGCCGCGCCATGCGCATGATCGTCAAGCGTACCCTGCGCCAGGCAGGTTACGGAGACCATACGATCGAGGAGGCTGTGAATGGGAAACAGGCTCTCGATGTAATTGAAGATAGCCCTCCTGGGTTGGTGTTAAGTGACTGGGCGATGCCCGAGATGACTGGCATCGAACTCCTTCAAGCCGTGAAGGACAAAAAGCTCGGAGTAAAGATCGGCGTCGTGACATCGCAAGGCACGCCGGAGATGCGCCAGCAAGCAATGGACTTGGGCGCGGCGTTTCTGCTGGTAAAACCGTTCACTTCCGACGATCTCGGCAAGGCCCTGGCGCCGGTATTGGGTTGACGCCCGGCGCATCGGCGGACGCGATATGGGTGGCTAAAATAACAAGCTCAGAAACGGGGTGGCGTTCGACTAGCTCGATGTCTAGCGCTGGGTTATGGCGAAGTGCCGCTCCATCTCAGCCCAACTCACCCAGGGCGTCAAAAGTCACGGAACGGTCCGCGAGGCTCGGCGGAATCCATTTCGTTGACCCAGTTGCGATAGCGCTCTTGCACCATCTCCAACATGTCCGGCCGCTCCTTGGAAAGATCGTGAGATTCGCCGATGTCCGCCTCGAGATCGAACAGGCCCTCGCCATCGTCCATCACAACCCATTTCCATTGGCCGACGCGGGCGCCGATGCGGTTCTTGCGTTGCCAAAACATCTCTTCGCGGGGCGATGCCGCATCGCCCCGCAGCACCGGCCACCAATCGAATCCGTCGAGCACGACGCCTGCGGGTAAGTCGGCGCCGGTCGCCGACGCGAGGCTCGGCAACACTTCAAGACTAGTTAGAAACTCGTCGCTGACGGCACCCGCCTCAATGCCACCGGCGGGCCAACGAATCATAAACGAAACACGAATGCCGCCTTCCCATGTCTCCGCTTTCTTGCCGCGCAGCGGAGCGTTCACCGCGCCACCGCTGCCGCCATTATCCGAAAAGAAAATCACGATCGTATCGTCGAGAATCCCCTTCGCTTCCAGGCGACCGAGCATCTTTCCAATGGCCGCGTCCATCGCAGTGACCGCCGCGCGGTAGTCACGCTGTCGCGCTTGGGGAGTTACTTGCTGTGTCCGCCCCGCGTAGCGGTGATTCTCGACGAGTCGATACTCCTGCTCAACCGGTGGATACATTTGCTTAAACTCGTCCGGTGCTTGCACGGAGGAGCGGATTTTGGGGTCGAGGTCCGATGACCCATGCGGCGCGTTAAACGGAACGTAAAGAAAGAACGGCTCCTCGCCCGCGTACTGATCAAGAAACCGCAGCGCCTCGCGTTCAAACAGGTAGGTGCAGTAGGTGCCCTTGTCTTCCTCGGTCTTTTCAAGATTGCGATACATGCTGGGAACGCCGTACCGCTCGTGGCTGTAGTAGTTAATGCCTGTATTGACGAAGCCGTAGAAATCATCGAACCCTCTCGACGTCGGTAGATACCGCTCGAGCGTTCCGAGGTCCCACTTGCCGTAGATGCCGCTTTTGTAGCCGACGGATTTCAGCATCTTGGGGATGATGATTTCGCGCGTCTCCATCCCGCCGATGCGCTCAAACGTGACGTCATATTCCGCGGGCTTGTATTTGTACCCGTAGTCGGGTGCCTCGTTGCGGATCATGTCGTAAATTCCGTTGCGCTGTGGATACCGGCCGGTTAGCAAAGCAGCGCGCGAGGGCGTACACGCCGGCCACGACACGTAAAAATTTGTCAGGCGTGTGCCTTCGTTGGCTAGACGGTCGAGCGTAGGCGTGATGATGCCGTTGCCCAATATGCCAAGGTCGCTATAACCCTGGTCGTCGGAAACGATCAGCAGAATGTTCGGACGAGCGGTACCGGAGCTCTGCTCAGCGGGTTCGCGCGAACCGCAAGACGAGCCAATGCCGACAACTGCAACCGCAAGTAGGGAATAGAAATAGCGTCGATTCATGCTGGCACGATCCTAGCAACCGGCGGAATACCCTCCCACTAGGAGGTAGCGAATGTCATGACCGCTCAACGACTTCAAAAATTCTTTGAAGTCGTTCGGTATTTGGATCATAGCCGTAGACGATCTGTCGAAGCTGCTCAAGCGCCGCTAGGCGCTCCTCGGGAGTCTTGCTGTGCCAGTAGCGGTCGTCTTCGGCGGTTTTCTCGTCCAGGGTCGTGACGGAAAACGCCGACCGGTCGACCTTCAGGGAATCCATCGGCATGCTTGCTGCGACCTTTTCCTATTATCGCATCGCCGCCTCCCGGGCGGTGTAATCGCGCTACTCCGCCGGCTCTGTCTGGTCCCCTAATTCGGAAAGCACACGGCGGTACGACGAGCCGGAGCCGATAGAACCAGCGGCGCGACGAATTCTCGCTGACACCGTGGGATCGGCACCCGCCAGACGAGCGACTTCGAGAATCACTCTCGCCTTGTCGGAATCACTTCTGATTCCTTCGGCCGACTCAACAACTCGCAGCATCGTCTGGATTGAAGCGTTGGGCCGCGTTGTCACCGCTTGAAGAACCCGACTCCGATCACTATCGGAATCGATTCGAGCAACCGACTCGAAGAACGCTTTGGCGACGGCATCGTTCTCTGGGTGTATGGCCAAAGCTCCAATCAGAACGCGGGCCTTGGCGTCGTCAGATCCGATACGTCCAGCCGAGTTGAGCAGTCGCACCGCGGTCGGCGGATTCAGTTCGGCATTCTTTTCAACTGCCATCAACACTCTCGCGCGATCTGAGGACGAGCCGATTCGATCCGCCACATCGAAGTAAGCCTTGCGCACGGCATTCGTATTCGTAAACAAACCAGAGGCGATAGCAAGAACCCTAGCCTGTTCGGAATTTGAGCCCATCTTGCCCGCCGCTTCGATAGCCGAAACTAGAACAACTTCGTCGACAGCGCTCTTTTCGAGCACCTGACGCAGGACGCCGGCTTTGTGACTGTCGGAACCAATGCTGTTCAGGGCGGCGAAGAACGCTGTCGTCGCCGGCTCGCTGGCAAGCGAACAGTTCGTCGCAGCCCGCAAAGTGGCCGCCTTATTCGAATTCGACCCGATACTCGATGCCGAGCCGAGAACCGCTGCAAGGTGCTCTGCCTCGTCGCAGTGCAGCCCAATTAGTTTTTGTAAGAAACGAGACTTATCGTTGTTGGAGCCAATTCTGTTGCCCGCCGCGATCAGCCCTCGAAACAATTCAAGGTCGGCGTAGTTGGGCGCGAATTCTGTGAGCAGTGCCGACTTCCGCGAGTCAGAACCTATGTGCGCTCCAACGGCGTGTATCAGCCGCAGCTTTTCGTCTGCATTGAACCCAGTCCAGCCGGCCGCCACGCGCAGATAACGCCCGCGCACCCTGTCTCGGGGTAAGCGCGTTATTTCCTCTAGAAGACTGTCCAATCCTTCACGCTCCAATATTCGCGTCGCTCGTTCCTCGCTGCCGATTCCCGTGCGTCTGAGGATCTCGGGCAAGATCCTCGCCATCCACGCGCGCGTTTCCTCGTCCAAAGCCCTGTCTTCGCCATTGAAGACCAACCGCCGACTGATTGAACCATCTGGCAGGCGCGTGACTTCCAACATTCGTGAGTCGAGCACCACGGATTCTTCGATCAGAAGATACCCGTCGGGCGAAAGGCCGACCACGTCTTCATCGTTGTCCGCGAACTCGATTGTGCCGAGCGCTTTAGCGACGACCGTGCGAGGTCCATGGGTCCATGAGTACTCGCCGTCCGCGCTTGACGCACTCATGTGAATATTGCAAGCGGCGCTTGCACACAGAATTGCTAGCGCAACGCCGATCAAAGCGAATCGAACTCTGATCTCGCTGGACCGGCTAAACAAACTAAGCATGGTTACCTCCAAACTACCTTTCCCCGTCACTTCGTTGCGGGTGTCTTCTCCGCGCCCGCGCCGTAGAGCAAAATCGCTGACGCCAGGCCGGCGCCGGCCAACAACACTCCGAACACTGTTGCGGGCACCGCAACCAACGGACTGGAAAAGATACTGCCGCTCGTTGAACTGAAATCGCCAGAAAGAGCGAGTGCATAGGGTGCCGCGATTCCAACGAGCCACCCCCCGCCAAAAACGCAAGCCGCAACTTCAGCGACCTTGATTGGCATTAAGGCCCTGGCTGCAACATCTTGGCGATTCTCGAATTCGGCCCGCCACCAGATTCGCTCCGCCAGCGATAGATCGACTTCTAGATCCCTGGCATCCTCCGTGGCGCACATCAAGCCGCTCACCAGGGCAGTGTCCGCGCATTCCGAGCAGTCCGCCAAGTGTTTCGTCAGGCTCTCGGGCCAGCGCCCGGTCCTCACCGCCACCACGACATGCTGCTCATGAGCGCACATCGGCCGGGTCATTCCTCGGCCCTCGGGAGAGATCCTGGCCCGATTCCGCGCTTCCGCAGCAACGCCGCCATCTTCCGGCGCGCTCTCAGCAGCAACGGTCGGACGCTCGCTTCGGCCACGCCCGTCGCGGCTGCAATTTCGCGATGAGACGAGCTGTCAAGGGCGGAGTAAATGTAGACCGCTTCGGCGGAGCAAAAATAGACCAGTTGGCGGGGATCCAGCGGTTTGCGTGGGACGGCTGGAACGGAGCCTGAGGACGCCCTTTAGGGCGGCCCAGGCGTAGTGGAAGACGGCCCACGCAAACCGGCGCGAGCGGCCGGCGGGTCAGTTTGAAGAGCGCGGGCGCTTCTTTTTGCTTTGCTTGAGGCGGTAGCTGTCGCCGTTCATCTCGAGGATATGGACGTGATGCGTGAGCCGGTCAAGCAGAGCGCCGGTCATGCGTTCGGAACCCAGCACCTCGGTCCACTCGGTGAACGGCAGGTTCGAGGTCAGCAACGTCGAGCCCTGTTCGTAGCGCTGCGAAAAGATCTCGAACAGCAGCTCTGCCCCGGTCTTCGACAGCGGCACATAGCCCAGTTCATCGACGATCAGTAGATCCTGCTTGGCAAGTTGTTTCTGGACCCGTAGTAGTTGCCGTTCGTCACGGGCTTCGAGCAGTTCATGGACCAATCCCGCGGCGGTGGTGAAACGTGTGCGATAGCCGCTCTGACAAGCTGCCAGTCCCAGCGCCAAGGCGATATGCGTTTTGCCGGTGCCGGAGTTCCCCAGCGCCAAGACGTTCTCACGGCGGTCGATGAACTCACAGCGCGCCAGCTCCAGAACGAGCTTCTTGTTCACCGAGGGTATGGCCAAGAAGTCGAACGTGTCGAGACTCTTCGTCACCGGGAACTTGGCGGCCTTGATGCGACGCTCGGTCGCCCGCTGCTCGCGATCGACCAGTTCCAGCTCGCAGAGTTGCTGTAGGAAGTCCCGAAAGTCCAAGCCTTCGGCGGCGCAGCGCCGAGCCAGTTTGTCGTACTCGCGCAGGAAGGTCGGCAGCCGCAGCGCTTTCAGGTGGGTTTCCAGCAGCATTCTCGACTTCGCCATCAGCTTGCTCCTGCTAGCAGCGCCAGATAGGATGCCGGCGACGTCTGCTCGACCTGAGCCGTCGGCAGGTGGGGATACTTCGTTAAGTCGAGCTTCGGCGGACGTTGCTCGATCGCGCACAGCAGTAGATGCTTGACGGCGTCAAAGCCAATCGTTCCCAGTAGACAGACTTGGCGCACCGCCGTTGCGACGTGCTCAAGGGGGAAGTCCTCCAACAGTCGCAGGACCTGTACGTACTCGCGCTTGCCCGCTTTGTCCAACCGCGATTCGAGCAGTCGTCGCAGCTTCGCAAACTCCGGCGGCAACTCCCAGCCGACCAACGGCGCGGCTTGATCGAGCGCGTTGGTCTTGCGTTCCAACAACGCCAAGTAGTGCAGCGGATCGAAAACCAACTCTTCACGTTCATAGCTGCGCTGATGGCGGGCGATCTCTTCGCTGCCGCAACAGATCACTACCTCATCCACGTAGGCTTTGATCAGGACCTGGCGGTGGCCGTAACGCGTTGGCACCGAATAATCGTTTGTCGCGTAGCGCACCAGCGACAACGAAGTCACCCTTGTCGAGCGTTTGTCGCAGGCATCGTAGGCTGTCGGTGCCAAGGGCAAGAGCGCTTCCCGATCGCGCTCGAAGCGTTCGCCGACGGTTTCGGTGTGCCGTCGCAAACGCCGTTCACGGTTGGCTCGGCACTTCTCTTCGAGGTGTTCGTTGAAGGCTTCCCAACTCTCGAATCTCGGGATCGGCACCATGAAATTGCGCCGTGCGAAGCCCACTAGCCCTTCGACTTTTCCCTTGTCGTTGCCCTTGCCCGGACGCCCGAAACGATCGGCGAACAGGTAGTGCGACTGCAGTTCGCTGAACACCCGCGTACGTTTGCGCGTGCCGTCGCCGAGAATCCTTGCCACCGCCAGCGTCGTGTTGTCGTAGACGATGTTGCGTGGCACGCCGTCGAAATAACGAAACGCGGCGTTGTGTCCTTCGCAAAAGGCTTCCGTCGTCTCGGCGGGAAAGGCCTTAACGAAGGCGTCGTCGCTGTGCGGCAGATCGACAACCAAGAAGTGCGCCTTGCGCTGGACTCCATTGATAACGACAACCGCTTCGCCGAAGTCGGCCTGCGCGTCGCCGGGCGGATGCGCCAGTGGCACGAACATCTCTTGTCCACCGAGCTTCTTCTCGCGGACGTAGTCCTTGACGATCGTGTAGCCACCGCTGAAATCGTACTCCTCGCGTAGGCGATCGAAGATGCGTTTCGCGGTGTGACGTTGTTTCTTTGGTTGTTGCTGATCGTCGAGCAGGATCTGATCGATGATTCCGGTGAACGCTTCGAGCTTCGGCCGTCTCACCGGTTTGCTCCGCCGATAGCCCGGCGGAGCAGCGTAGCGCAGCATTTTGCGCACCGTCTCCCGCGCTAAGCCAAACCGCTTGGCGGCTTCGCGTTCACTCAGCCCTTCGACGTAGACACTGCGCCGTACTTGAGCATATAGCTCCACGCGATACATCCTTCCCGTGTTCCACAAAACACCGAATGGATGCCAGCGGACCACCCGGGCGGTCTAATTTTCCGCCGCCCTTGAACGGCTTTAAAACGCCGTTCTGTGGTCTAGTTTGTCAGCGCCGTTCTCATATACCGCGCGATGCTGATCCGAGTCTGTCGTCAGCACGTAACGGCGCTTGCGAATCGCCAACAGATTGTCGTTGCGCATCAAGCGCAAGACCTTTTTGTGGTTTACGGTGAAGCCTTGGCGGCGCAGTTCGGCTGTCACTCGACGATAGCCGTAGCGGCGATTGGTGAGCGTAATGCGCTGCATACGGTCCCGCACTTCCAGGTTGGATTCGACAGGCTTGTCTCGCTCTAATTGCCGGTAATATCCGGCTCGGCTGACTTCTCCGAGTGCACAGGCGCGCTCGACGCTGAGTCGGCCTTCAACGCGAATTTCGTCGATGACGCTGTAGAGCCGCTCGCGTTGCGAGCGACTTGGTTCGGCATCGCCGGTTTTAAGGCGTTGAAGGCTCGTTCGAAAAAATCCAATTCCGCCGCTTGTTGACCGACTAGGCGTTCGAGTTCGGCAATGCGATCGGCGCTCGGATCGCTATCCAATTGCACAACCTCTTGTCCGGGACGCGGCCGCCCTTGACGCCGCTCAAGACCGCTGCGTCCCTCGGCGCGGTAGGTGTCGCGCCAGCGATACAACACGCTGCGCCGCACGTCCAACTCACCGCTCAATTTGACGACGTTCTCACCGCGAAGCATGCGGCTTACCGCCAATTCCTTGAACTCAACTTCATACGAGCGCTGCTTCCTCGCAACCCTATCTTTTCTCTCTCTCATCGGGGACTCCTTTTCCATTCACTGAAAATTGTCCCACTTTCATCTGTCTCGCTTTTGGGGTTCACTCCAGTATGTTAGGGCGCTTGGGGTAGCGAAATTGTTTTGACGCGCCGTAGCCGTGCCTGAGCGGTCACTAGCAACCCGGACGGCCGATATTCGTAGCGGGAGCGAAGCCTCGCTATCACTCCATACCCGCGGTCCAATTCAGCACCACTGTGAGCGGGACGAGCTCCGTGTATCCGGGCCTGGCGGAGATCAGGAACTTTTCACCATCCGACGTCACAGCGAAGTGCGCGATGGATGAGATTCCGTTGACCTGGGTTTGGAACAGCGCTCGCGGAGCCAGCGGTCCGGGGTTGGTTGCGGTCGGTTGCATCGGCACGGCCATCATCTTCCCGTCAGCAGCCAAATAGTAGAGTTCTGCTCCGTCCCGCCTCCATCTCGGCTGCACCGCGCCGTTGGTCGAAACCTGCCACTTTCCTCCCTCGGCCTGGTCGAAGCTGCGAATGTAGACTTCGTGGCGACCCGTTTCGTTCGACGCGTAGGCCAGCCAGCGACCGTCGGGAGAAAACTGCGGCTCCATCTCCATGAACTCTGTGGCAAGAAAAGAATAGGGTTCGCGCTCGCCCGACAGCGGCAAGATCCACAGATCGTAGTTGCCAACGCCGCCGCCCTCATAGGCCAGGAACTGCCCATCGATAGACCAGCTCGTGTGGTGTTTCCATCCCTTGGACCTCAGAAGCACCTCGGCTTCGCCGACGCCACTGGAATCCTTTTGATAGAGCTGATAGGTAGGATCGTCCCGGTCGGACGTAAAAGCGATGCGTCCCCCATCGGGAGACCAGATCGGGACCCAGTCGGTTGCACTGTCGAATGTGAGCCGTGAACTGAGGCCTCGCTCCAAGTCGCGGACCCAGATGTCTCGGTTCCCTGCTGTGGGGTCTGTGATGTCGAATACGACGCGTTTGTCGTCTGGAGAAATCTCGGCGTGACCTCCGCCAAAACCGTCGGCGATCATAGGGCCGAGATCGTTCCCCGATCGATCGAACCAATGCAGCGGCCAAACCGCTTCCCCCCCGGTGGCGTAGATGAGGGCGCCGTTCGCCGACGCCGAGAAGGACCCGCCATACTCGCTGGGGTTGAAATACACGTCCTCGGCTACGGGGAAAGGACTACCGCTGAGCTCACGTCGGCTCGGCTCGAAAGGCTGGGCTACGAGGGTATCGTCCGTGACGAAAAGAAGATGTCCTGTGGCGTATTCCGCCCTATTGTTGGAGGGGCGCAGCAGTTCCGGCTCCGCTCCATCGAGTGTTCCTGCTCGAAGCTCCTGCATCTCTCGTCCATCGCTCACCGCGAGATACACGAAGTGCCGCCCGTCAGGCAGGAAGTGAGGCCACAGGTGTTCTGTTTCCGCGGCAGCGCGATCCAACTTCGTGACGGGCTTGGGAACTCCTCCACTGGACGGGACCTGATAGAGCGCGCCGTCGGAGTCTGAGGCTACCGAGAAGAGAATCAGCCCATCGCGGTTCCATGAGCCGCCACCAGGGACGCTCACGTCCGCCAACTTTACAGAAGCCCCTCCGGTGGCCGGCGCCTTCCTGAGTATCCCCCCGCCAAAATACCCGATGTGCTTGCTGTCAGGGGACCAAAAAGGCAAGAAACCGCCGTCCGTGCCCTCCAAGGGCTGAGCGGCTAAGGAATCGAGCCGGCGGATCCACAAACCTATTGTGGTCCCCCCTGTCGTCGCCGAAAACGCTACGAGCCGGCCGTCCGGTGAAATCGCCGGTTCCCCGACGTAGGGTGTCTCCGGCGGCGGGGGCATCTGGTAGCGCACCACGTTCGTCTCAGCAGGCGGAACTCGGTAGTAGGCGACAGCGAAGTAGACCGCCGCCAGCAGGCAGACGGACGCCGCAATCCAAGCAAGGCGAGCCGAGCGCCCTCCCAGGCTAGCTTCAGAGGGCGCTTGTGCCGGATCCACTTCCGTCATCGGCGCGGACGCGGCGGGCATGGTTCGACTCCCGAGAATCGTCGATTTTCCAGACGTGAGCTTCTCGGAGAGCGTGCGCAAGTCGACCGCAACCTCCGTGGCTGATTGATGACGGTCCTCGCGGTCTTTCGCCAGGCATTTGCCGACGATGAACTCCAACTCCATCGGTACGCCGGCGCGGACGCCTGTCAACGGCTCCGGCTGCTCGTTGACGATCTCGTAGAGCAGCGCTTGGTCGTACTGCCCCTTGAACGGCCGGACGCCCGCGACCATCTCGTACAACAAGCAGCCCAGCGCCCAGATGTCCGTTCGGTGGTCGACTTCGCCGCCCTGGGCCTGCTCCGGGCTCATGTAGGCGACGGTACCCACAGTCGTGTCGAGCTGAGTGAGCTTCGAGCCTTCGGTCAATAGCGCGAGCCCGAAGTCGAGGATCTTTACTCGACCGTCCGGTGTGATCAGGACGTTGCCCGGCTTGATGTCGCGGTGGACGATTCCCTTTGCGTGCGCAGCCTGAAGGCCGTCAGCGATTTGTCGGGCGATATCCAGCGCGGCCTGGAGCGCTAGCGGACCTTTCTCGATTCGTTGCTCGAGCGTCTCGCCTTCGACGTATTCAAGAGCAAGAAACGTCTTGCCGTCAGCCTCGTTGATCTCATGAATCGTTGTCACGTTTGGGTGACTCAGAGAGGCGGCAGCCTGAGCCTCGCGGTGGAAACGCTTGCGCGCCTCTTCGTCCCGCAGCAAATGGGAAGCGAGGAGCTTCAGGGCGACTGGTCGGCCGAGCTTCGTATCCGTGGCTTTCCACACATCGCCCATACCCCCGGAACCGAGCTTCTCCAGAATCTTGTAGTGGCTGATGGTTTGCCCAATCAAGATGTGTCGATTTTACCGTTCGCGGCCGTGACACGGTTTTCCTGGTGAAAACAAACGTTGCCACAAGCTCACCACCGAGACCACTCCAGAACCCCCGCCAGATGGCTCTAAGGCCCTATTCAAGGGGCTTTGAGAGCTTTTCAGTGGTCGTCAGTTCAGCGTGAAAATTATTTACAACATTTTCGCTCTGGCACCACACCACACAGTCGTTCTGGCCAAATCCGGCCTTGTCGGCCAGTGTTATTTCAGTGCGGTGATCCATCCAAATGTATCCGCATACTTAACCGGGTTAAGTCGCTAAAGTCTCGGCGGTCAGTTCAGACCTAATGGGGAGTAAGAACTGTTCGGGTCCGCACGAGACGTACGGTTACGGAGAGACAACGCTCGGTTCGCCGCCACCTAACCGGGTTCGGATTGCCAGGTCAATTGTGTAACTAACGGAGGGCGATGCGCGATTTGATTGAGTGAATCGTCGGCTACTGAATTCGGCAACTGTCGAAGGGTTGAAACTCATTGCAGGTGGGGGTGGTGGGGTCGTGCCCTATACCAATAAATAAATAATCAAAAGTAAAGTCAGTTTCTGAAGATACCTTAGGGGAACACCACCACCCCCACCCTCTTGGGTCGGGTCTAGGCACAAATATCTGGCTATCACCAACGAATCGCGGTGACGCTGCGAAATCGAGGCTGTGGCAGGTGACGCCTAATTCACCTAACCCGGTTAGCTTAGTGGGGCCGGCAGGTAGAAGAACGGAACAGGCATCTCGAGGCCAGGGAGATTGAATGACGTACCGGCTGGCTTGAGAGCTCCGGCGGTTAAGGTTGTGGGAAGTTCTTGGTTGACATCTCGGCAGACCGGCGGCGTCAACGCGTGTGCGACAGGGAATGCTCGGTGGGAACATTAATCACGCTTGGCGGGTCCGAGCCCGAAGAGGCACCACCATAACGCTTCGCCGTTAGACGGGATTTGGTCCTTCCAACGTGAAGCCACCAACCGATCAGTGATCTATTCGTGTCTGAGCGCCACCACGGGATCGACGCTCAATGCTCGTCGGACCCGTGGGGAAGAGGCAAGTAGTTCTTCGAGAGCCCTGACCGGCGCTGTAGGACGCGAGGGGGGTCAGACAATTGACTGCGACGTCAGCGCCCTAAACCAAGCGGCAAACCCAGCGGCTGCCGGCGTCGCAGTACCAGAAAACGCCGTCCAGCATGGTCATGCCGTGCGGTTCGGGGTCGTCTTCGCTCAGTTGGATCTTGGAGAGCAGCTCGCCAGATGTAGGATCCATCTTGTAGATGGCGCGGTCGTTGCTCTCCACACACCAGAGATATCCTTCGTGCCAGGCGATCCCGTGGGGTCGCGTGCCCGGCGCAGCGAAGCTGTGGAGCACTTTGCCTGTCTCCGGCTCGATCTGGTAGATCCGCACCGGCGGAGGTACAGCAATCCAGTACTTGCCGTCGACCCACTCGAGGCCGTGGGCGCCTGACTTGCGGCCGCGCCGCTCGCCCCACTTGATCTCGCCGATGCCGGGCGTGCCATAGGTAGCAAGCGTCTTGCCGGTATCCGGGTCCACTTTCAGCGTCGTCAGCCCGAACGTCGAAGCGATCCACAGGGCGCCGTCGCCGTAGGTAATGCCGCTGCCATGGACCGACTCGGTCTGGATTTCCTTGAGCACCGAACCGTCCTCGTAGCGAACCTTGTGAGCCTTGTTGGGGTCGACCTGATCTAGGATCCACATACCGTCGTCAACAGCCTGCAAGCCGTTGGGCATTTCGCCCGGCGCCAGGAAGACCTTTTCCAGGCGCTTGGAGATGACCGGGAGCTTTGCTTTGGATTCCTTGTCGTTGATCGCGGCCGAAGACCGCGTGCCCGCCGTGGCAGCCGCGAGCGCCGCTAGAAACGTGCGTCTTGAAGCGTCAGAATTGATAGGCATTGGGGGCCTCCTTCGAGTCGCCTCGATTGTAGCGCTTCCGTCAGCCACCCAGCGCAGTCATGGGCTAAAGAAAGGCTTCAAGTTGCCCGGTGTGCGCAGGCGAGAGTACTGAGTGTTGGGCTCGCGATATTCTTGAGCATTCGGCATTAATGGTCGTTCGTGTTTAGGGACACTACGCCCTCAGCTGCGTAGCCGAGCAGCGAGCTCACTCAGGCTCTGGCGGGTCTCCGCGATCCGGTCCCGAAGCGCCTCCGCATGCCGCCACGCCTCGCTGTCGAGCTGTTTTCCCGGGTCTCTGAGTTCCTGCTCGAGTTCCTCTAGGTCGCTTTCACAACGTTTGATATTGCGTTCCAGGGTTTTCGGATTGTGAAACCCGCCCCCGTCGACGGTGACGTAGACGGGCGTCGTGTGAGCCACGTAGCCAGGTCCGGCTGAAGCGCGCGCGGCGATCCATATCCCGTTTTCTATTGGCACATCGAACGCAACTGAGAGCTCTTCCCCGCCATGACCGGTGGTACGCTTCAGCGTCTCGCCGTGACCGACGACCTCCAAGCTCTCCAAAGCGATCCGAGCCCCGTCACCATAGGCTTTCGCCTCGATTTGAAGTGTCGCACCTGTCTCAACGTCCAGCGTGTCTCCCGGAAGTTTCCCGTTGACCGTCAACTCAACAATCGGCCCCGTCGTCGCAAACGTCCGCCCGGCCTTGACCGCTTTGAACCAGCTGTCGAATGAGAAATCATCTCCGACGTAGGTGTAGAACCGAGCGTCGCCGATTTGGCTGAACCTATTCGGGTCACCGCGGTCTCCGCGGCCGCACCAGGGGAAGTCCGACCCTGCTAGCGCCGTCAATCGAAATCCAAGGTCGAGGAAGCGGTAATAGTGGTCGGTATGGATCGGGCCGTCAGGGACGCAGAACTGCGCTAGCTCCAAGAAATCTAGTTTCCCCGCCAATGCATTCACCGTCATACCGCGGTAGCCGTGGAACGACATACCTTGGTGGGCGAAGCCGCTGATCCCGCCCAATTCATGCACGCGGTCGAACAACCGTCCGTAGGAGTAGTAGTCTTCGCGGAAACGCACGAAGTCATTCGCCCCAAGCGAAATCGTATGGCCAAATTCCGGCGTGCGCGGTTCTTCCTGGCCGGCGGACAAGATGGTGTCCCCCTCACGGTAGCGGCTGGTCTCTCCCCAGCCGTATTGCGAAAAAACGTAGTGCCAAAAGTCGCCCATTTGCAGCAGGTTCCCGACGTGGATATCCTCGGCGGCGATCCAGCGCAGAATCGAGGCGTTGTCACGCGGCGAGCGACGGATATGAATGTGGTCGTCGGATGAGTACCATCCCCGCTCAGGCATGTTGATCCAGCGATCTAGCTTAAAATCACGCTTCACGCGCTTGCCCGCCTTCAGCTCTATTTCGTCGTCTTGAGCAATGAACTCGTAGCCCTTCGAAAGCCGAACGCGATACTTGCCGGCCGGCAAACGCGCCTCAAAAGAGCCATCGACGTAGAATGAGCCGTCGGGCTGGAGAACGTATCCGTCCGCGCGATCCGAACGCCCCCACATCACCGCGATAGCTTGCGGCGGCGCTGCGAACGACGATTCGCTCACGGCTGACGCGTCCAAGGTTCGCGGCGGGTTGCCGTCTTCGTCGGTGAGGCGCACGCGAACAGGCGTTACATCTCCGGTGTCCGCGTCGCGAACACTTACTGATAAGACCGCCTCGCGAGTTGTCCGAGCGGAGACGATGAGAGCCGCTGCGAACAGAGTAAGTGCAAGCGCGCGTCGATGCATAGTTCGATGTACCGCCTAGATTGTATGTCGATCGTCATCAAGACTGCTGTGCTCGCATCACGGCGATCGCGCCGCGCCATTGAACCAGATTCCCCCCGACGGACTGCCCGGCGCTACAATCGCAGCGTCTGATCAGTTTCAGCGGTCTGGCTCATGAAAAAACTCACTCGACGGTCGATGCTCGGAGTGGCCGCCAGCGCGATGGCAACGCCCATTCGCGCGGCGGACAAGCGGCCCAACGTGTTGCTCGTCATTTCCGACCAGCTACATCACGCGGCGTTTGGCGCTGCTGGGAATCCCGTAATCCAGACGCCGAACATCGATCGTCTCGCCGCTGACGGCGTGCGCTTTGAAAACACGCTCTGTCCAACACCGTTTTGCAGCCCGACTCGCGCGTCATTGATGACGGCACTCTATCCGCACCAGCACGGCGTCATCAAGAACGTTCCTGGTAGCAGTACGGGGCTGCAGTCACGCATTTCCACAACTGAGCAGGCCCTGCTCGATGCAGGATATGTCTCGCGCCAGTTTGGGAAATGGCACCTGGGGGACAAGACTCGTGTACCCGCTTATGCTGACGACCCCGAGTTGAGCTATCGGGATCACATCACAGAGATCGCTGCAGGGATGCCGCAACCGCCTGAAGGCCCACTTAGCCGCGTAGGTCGGCCGATCTTCGCGACCGAAGCGGTGACCAACGCCAACGCCAGATACGATGGCAACGGGCCGTCGAACACCTGGATCGGCCGCACGGACGTCGACGCCGAGCACACCGAAGAGTCATGGATCGCCGACCAAGCGATTGAAGCCCTTAGCCGACTCTCCGGCGAACCTTTTCTCATCACCGTCAGCTTTCCGGCTCCTCACGCGCTGTGGGTTATCAACGAACCGTACTACGGCCTGCACGAGCGCTCGAAAATTCCATTGCCGGCCAACCGCCATTCTGTGCGAGACGTCGACCGTAAGACTGCAGCTTGGCGCTTTGGGCAGCTGCTCGGCGATGAAGGGATGCGCGAATATCTCGGCGTCTACTACGGCATGGTCTCGATGATGGACGCCAATCTCGGCCGCATCCTCGACGAACTCCGCCGGTTGGGTAAAGAGGACGACACGCTCGTCATTTTCACTGCCGACCACGGAGACATGCAGGGCGGCCACGGCATGTACGACAAGACCAGCTACTCGATGTACGAAGAAACGACGCGAGTTCCATTGCTGCTGCGATATCCGGGCCGTATTCCTAAGGGTAGGCCGATTAAGACGCAAGCGGGCAGTTGCGATATCTCTCCGACGATATTGGACTATCTTGGGCTTCCCGCGCCTGGCGGCGTGGCGGGGCGCAGCCTAAGAACGTTCATCGACGGCGAGGAAGACCTGGACCGACCGATCTTCGCCGAACGCGACCGGGCTGCATGGGGCGAAGAGGGTGAACGACATTTCCAGAGGCTGATTCGGACACTGCGGTGGAAGTACAGTTACCACGCCGTCGGCGAGTCGCAGCTCTATGATTTGCAGGACGACCCCGGCGAAACCAACAATCTGATCCATGAGCGACCGGCGCGAAGCGTGAAGCAACTCCTGCACCGCAAGTTGGTTCGCTGGATGAAACAGACCGACGATCCACGCGCAACAGAGATCGAAGAGGCAGGGTGAGGCAATGAAGCTCGTACTGTCCCAAAACTGGATCGAGATGTAACCAAGTCAGTGACTAGTGTAGTGCGTCAAACAGATTGAACCTTAAGAAGAGCGGCTTTGCCGCGCTTGACCTTCTCAAGGGTGTCGGAAGCGGTAGCAGTCCAGATGAAGGGCTTGGGCTGCTGATTGTGTCGAGCGATGTAGTCTTCGATGGCGGTGGTGAGTTCGCCGACGCTACGAAAGACACCGTGGCGGATGCGCTTATCGGTGAGGTCTCGGAAGAACCTCTCCACCATGTTCAGCCACGACGCTGAGGTGGGCGTGAAATGGACGTGGAAGCGTTTATTGCGCTGCAGCCAGCGTTTCACCGTGGCGTGTTTGTGAGTGGCATAGTTGTCCACGATCAAATGGATCTGCTTGTCCTTGGGGGTCTGGTTTTCAAGCAAGCGCAAGAAGCGCAGCCATTCTTGGTGGCGGTGCTTGGGCATGCAGGTTCCGATCACCGAGCCGTCGAGCGTGTTGAGCGCGGCGAACAAGGTGGTTGTGCCGTTGCGTTTGTAGTCGTGGGTCATGGTCCGGCCGCGTCCCTTTTTCAGGGGCAGGCCGGGCTGGGTGCGGTCGAGGGCTTGAATCTGTGACTTCTCGTCGAGGCAAAGAACGAGGGCATGCTCGGGCGGGTTGAGATAAAGTCCGATGATGTCGTCGAGTTTTTCGGCGAAGCGCGGGTCGTTGCTGAGTTTGAAGGTCTTGACGCGATGCGGCTTGAGGCCGTGGGCGCGCCAAATGCGACCCACGGTGGAGGCGCTGACGCCGACCGCGGCGGCCATCGTGCGGCGGCTCCAATGGGTGGCGTTGGCTGGCGTTTCGCGGGTCGTCTTGTGGATGATCTGTTGCACTGTTGGGGAGCAGATGGCGGGCTTACGGCCGGGCCGCGGGGCGTCCTTTTCGATGCCGGCGACGCCGGATTCAAGAAAACGGCTTCGCCAGCGCGCCACCAACTGACGCGAGACCGACAGCTGCGCGGCAATCCGTTTGTTCTCAAGACCGTCGGCGGCGAGCACGATGATCCTGGCTCGCAACGCCAGACGAACAGCGACCCGACGACCGTTCGCGTAGCGCTCCAACTGCCTACGCTGCTCCTGCGTCAATGGGACTGGCTCTGCTCTTCGCATCCGTGTGCCTTCTACTAGTAAAGGCGACACGAAGATACTATAAGTTACATTATTTATGGCGCACTACACTAGGAGTAGCAGTCGGCGGGCTGAGGTCGAACTCCAGCACTGAAGCTCAGATCCTGCCTTGTCGGCGAGGGTATTTCTGGCGACCTGGATTGCTATGCGACGCACGGTTGGACCCGGAATTCTCTACTCCTCCACCGCCGTCAACACCTGGACCTACATTTACCGAAGAGCCGAGAGGAATCTCTGTGAACTTATCGGAGTGGATTCTTCCGCACCTGGAAACTGAGTAGCGTTGTCGATAGGTCCCCGGCGCATGCAGTCGCGCCATCGCCTATCCGAACCTTATTGCCAATGAGCTCCGAGCCGTCTCTCATGGGATGTTAATCCGATTAGCATTTTATTCCCATATAAGGTAATAGTCGCCCTAAACGAAATGCACGCGAAAAAATTAATCTACAGTGGTGGGATCGGGAGGCGCGGCGTACCAGGAATTGCCCCCCTATGGTGGGTGTGGCTGGTGTGGGCCTAGTATGACTGGGCTGGCAGGGTAGGGCTGCTTTGATTGCATCGGTACGACTCGCTGTGTAGATTGTCTGTGTTGGTGGTAGGTACGGTGGGTAGCTGGCTATACCCACCCGCCCTATTTTTGAGATACCCGGTGTTTCTACGGATCACTCAGCTCATGCCGCGCAATTCCTGTGGGATGTTCGTTGCGTCAGATGCGGTTGGAGGTGGGGGTGGTGGTGTGCCCTCCCCCAATATAAAAACAATATCTAATACTAATTGAGGTACTGTCAAGTTAACGGATTACACCCTGAGGCCACCCCAAAATGTTGGTGATTCAGGTCGTGTTGAGTACTGCATATGGTAGCCCGCCCGCCCGATTATCGCTTAACTTGACAGTACCGGACTCTGTGATCTGTAGAATAGGTTGACCCGAAGTCAGTCGGCCTTATCTCAAATAGTATCTAGGCGACCAACCCCAAGAGGGCTAGGTGAACATGTTCAAGTCATTCTGGTATCTCTTCCCGGATCTAGAAGCTGCTGAGATCAAGGAGGACCTAGAAGCCCGCCAGCCCCTTGGCTTTCGATCTAGAAAAGCGGCTCGGTCCAGACACAATGAACTGGACAAAGCCCAGCCCGGGTTTCGATGGTTCACTCCAGTCAAAGCCTACCAATTGGAGCAAGAAACGGGATATGCCTACTCTGGACCGTCTATTCGAGAATCGACTGCGCTCTATACTTCTCCAACCCTGCCAAGTCTAACCGGCCACAAGTTCCGTCTGAGACACCTTGCTCCCGGGCCTCAGTTTCAACTAAATTGTTTCCTCGGCGACGACTGGAATTTTTTGGCTGCTGCAGCTGAGGTTCACCGCTCTCCGAACCAAGGTGAGGGGCTGCTAATCCGCGCGCTGGACAGGATTTATCGCCTTGAGGATTCAGTACGCTCTACTCACAAGGATCTCACTACAGATTCCCTGATTAAGTTCTGGGGTTCCTGGCAGGTCTATGAGTTCGCTGTAACGGCACTTCGCACACTTGGCTTGAACTCTCCACTCGATGAAATAAACCACGTTGACCTGGAGCTGAAGCGGCTATTGGCCGAGTATGAGCACCAGCTGATTCGGTTCAAATCGAAACAGAAGGCACAACAAAAGCGGCGGGGTGCGAAGCGAAAATCCCAACCTGGGCCACAGGTAGACCTCGAACTGGAAAGGCAGTTTCTACAGATCCTTAGGAGCTTTGGCAGACACAATGAGTGGCAGAAGAAACTCGGTAGAGTTTGCGCGGAACTAGACCGCCAGGGGATTCCGGCACCTTCCACTTGGACCAAGAAGGACCCTCCTGCAGCGAACTGGAAACAAGGCAATCGCAACCATGCAAAGTGGGACAACAATCTGGTACTCAAGGCGCTCCAGACCCGCCTAAAGCGTGCCCGCGAGCGGTATTCCAAGTAGCTTTCTAATTTGTGCAGTGTCGAACCTAATTTGTGCATGGCTCTGAGCCATCTGCAAGTGGCCCTAACGATGGGACTTATTGGAGTGCACCCCAAAACTGAGACAGATGAAAGTGGGACAATTTTCAGTGAATGGAAAAGGAGTCCCCGATGAGAGAGAGAAAAGATAGGGTTGCGAGGAAGCAGCGCTCGTATGAAGTTGAGTTCAAGGAATTGGCGGTAAGCCGCATGCTTCGCGGTGAGAACGTCGTCAAATTGAGCGGTGAGTTGGACGTGCGGCGCAGCGTGTTGTATCGCTGGCGCGACACCTACCGCGCCGAGGGACGCAGCGGTCTTGAGCGGCGTCAAGGGCGGCCGCGTCCCGGACAAGAGGTTGTGCAATTGGATAACGATCCGAGCGCCGATCGCATTGCCGAACTCGAACGCCTAGTCGGTCAACAAGCGGCGGAATTGGATTTTTTCGAACGAGCCTTCAACGCCTTAAAACCGGCGATGCCGAACCAAGTCGCTCGCAACGCGAGCGGCTCTACAGCGTCATCGACGAAATTCGCGTTGAAGGCCGACTCAGCGTCGAGCGCGCCTGTGCACTCGGAGAAGTCAGCCGAGCCGGATATTACCGGCAATTAGAGCGAGACAAGCCTGTCGAATCCAACCTGGAAGTGCGTGACCGTATGCAACGCATTACGCTCGCAAATCGCCGCTACGGCTATCGTCGAGTGACCGCCGAACTGCGTAGGCAGGGCTTTACGGTGAACCACAAGAAGGTCTTGCGGCTGATGCGCAACGACAATCTGCTGGCGATACGCAAGCGCCGCTACGTATTGACGACGGACTCGGATCAGCACCGCGCGATCTACCCAAACTGGGCCAAAAACCTGCAGATCGACGGTCTCGATCAGCTCTGGCAGGCCGCCATCAGCTACGTGCGCATGCGCCGTTCGTTCGTCTACTTGGCGGTCGTGATGGACTCGTATTCCCGGCGCGTGGTGGGCTGGGAATTGGGGCCTTCCCTCGAGGCCATATTGGCAGTGAACGCGCTGCGCAAAGCGATCGAGTTTCGCTGTCCGAAGCCGGGGCTGGTGCATCATTCCGATCAAGGCACGCAATATACCTCGCGGGCTTATGTCAGTCTGCTGGAAGAAAACGGCGCGTTGATCTCGATGAGCCGGCGAGGAAACCCGTACGACAATGCGCGCATGGAAAGTTTTATGAAGACGCTCAAAAGCGAGGAGGTGAACCTACAGACGTATCAATCGATGGACGAGGCGAGAGCTTCGATCGAGGAGTTTATCGACGCGGTGTACAACCAAAAGCGCCTGCATTCGGCGCTGGGCTATCGGCCTCCGGAGGAGTTCGAGCAGTTGTTGCCAGCGAGCGAAGAGCTCAGAAACCCGCAGTTTGAGTTTTCTGAGGCATGAGGAAATCTATCGAGACAGTGGTCGCACTCGGGACGGGAGAATGTCCCGCCCCGAGCGCTCATCGTCTCGCTGAGTTTCCAGCCGGGTATTGCTTGGCGGGTTGCTCTCCAGCATTGCCCGCCTCCGCTTTCCCGGCCGTTTTCAAGTGTGCGGCACGTTCGCCGAAAAGGCTATACTTTTTCAGCGAACGGCAACTGTCCCATTTTTAAGCTGTCTCAGCTTAGGGGTGCATGCCATATGGGCTATTTTGCACGCCGCCTTGGCACGAAATAAAGTCGCGCGATTCTTGAAGCAAAGAGGTCGAAGTTACAGGGCCTCCACTGCAGAAGGAACAACACAAGTGCTGCTTGATGAGATCCGAGAGCCTGTTGCCGAAGCTGTTGGCATTCTGTTTGAGCCTGGCCAAGTGGTTGAAGTCAGGGTGCTCCATGCCGCGAAGCAGGGTACGATCTCTGGCTACTTCAATGACCATTTCAAGCTCTTTGACGCTCTGGTCAGACTGGAACAGCAGTGTTACACGGGTGTCTACTTTAGTTTGAATCCTTGCAAGCCAGAGCTGCTGGCTCGCTCCGCAAATCGGCTAACAGCCTGGGCAAAGCAGACTACCAGCGATGACGAAATAGCAGAGAGACGCTGGCTATTTATTGATATTGACGCTAAGCGACCCTCAGGCACGTCCTCGACCGATGGGGAATTCGTAGCCGCGTACGAGAAGGGCCTGGCAATACAAGGGTACCTTCGGACTCTTGGTTGGCCCGAACCCGCGTTGGCTGAAAGTGGCAATGGTGCTCATCTCCTCTTTCGAGTTGATCTGCCAAATGACGAGAGCAGCGGGAAGCTGCTTAGGAGTGCTCTGGCAGCACTAGCTTTCAGGTTTGATGACCAGGAAGCGGTCGTAGATCCGGCGGTCTACAATGCTGCTCGAATCGTCCGGGCATATGGCACTACTGCCAGAAAAGGAGATAGCTCCGAGGCCCGTCCGCATCGCCAGAGTTGGGTAGTCAATTCCCCCAGTGAGATTGAGGTCGTACCACGAGAACATCTGGTGGCACTAGCTGCTGATGTTCCAAAGAAGCCAACGCGGACCAGTTCGCCATTGTCTGGTCGTATAGATGTGGCTGAGTGGCTGGAGCACCATGGATTAGAAACCAGCGAACCACGGGATTGGAACAGCGCGAAGGTTTGGAAGATTCGCGTCTGTCCATTTAGCAGTGAGCATACCGATCACTTTTCAGCACATGTAGTCCAGTTTCCGAACGGAGCTTTATCTGCTGGATGCCACCACAGGAGTTGCGCAGACAAAGACTGGCGCGATCTCCGCGATCTACTGGAACCAGGCTGGCGAGCTTCTACAGATGCAACCAGCTTCGCATCGCAAGTGCCGGAGGTTCCAGAACCTCTCATCCCAGCGTTTCCTCTCGCTGTGTTCCCGAGGCCAATCCGTGATTACATCCAAGAATATGCCGAAGCGATGGGAGTTCCTCCCGGCCTGATTGCTGTGCCGATGCTAGCTTCCCTAGCTTCCGCGATCGGAAGCTCTCGTGTAGTTGAGATCAAGGAGTCTTGGACAGAACCGTGTGTGATCTGGACAGCAATTGTCGCGCCACCTGGATCGTTGAAGTCGCCGTCGCTTAGCAAGGCACTCAGAGGACCACGCAGGAGACAAAGCCAACTGCGACGTGAGTTTGAGGAGCTGACAGCTGCCTACGATGCACTTCCGGAGGAACTACGAGGGAGTAAAGCTCCAAGGTTGAAACAGGTCGAGGTCAATGACACGACGATAGAGGCCTTGGTTGAGGTCCTCCATAGCAGTCCACATGGCGTCCTAGTTTTCCAGGACGAACTCGCCGCACTGGCCCGGTCATTCAACCAATACGAGGGTGGGCAAGGGGCAGACCGTCAGAAATGGTCGAGCTTTTGGACTGCGTCCCAAGTTCTTGTCAATCGCAGTGGTGCCACCGCAGCATTCGTCGAGCGCCCGACAGTCTCAATCACAGGAGCAATACCGATCGAGGTTCTTGGAGATTTGGAGGACCTAAAGAAGCGGGAGGATGGCTTCACTCATCGCTTCCTCTACGCTTGCCCAAATTTGGAGCGACAGCATTGGAGGGACAGCTCTGTGTCTCCATCCACTGTTGCCGACCACGATAGGTTCTTCGAAGACCTGTACTCAGCCTGCGAAGCACCCCTGAATGGCAACAGCGAGCCAAAGAATATCAGACTAACAGCGGAAGCACTTGATGAGTTCATCGGCTTCTTTAACGACCTCGTAGATGAAATGCACAAGGCCCCATTGCGCTTGCAAGGACCGCTCTCAAAGCTTCATGGATACGCAGCTCGGATTGCTCTAGTCCTCCATACGACAGCGTGGGTGGCAGGAGAGACCGATGAAGAAGAAATTGATGAGTCCATCATGGCGGCTGCGATCGAGCTGACCGACTATTTCAAAGCCAATGCCCGCTCGGTATTCCGTAGGCTCAAGCAATCAGACGATGCGGCAAAGCTCGAACGAGCACTCGCCTGGATCAGGAACAACGACGGTGAGGCGTCAAGCAGAGATCTAGTAACTGCCCACATCTGCAAGAAGGCTGATGAAGCTATTAGCGTCTTGGACCAGCTTGCTGAGGCAGGCCTTGGGTCAGTCGAGAAAATCCAACCAAAGACACGGGGGAAGCCCCGGATCATCTTTCCCTTAGATCAGAAGTCGAAGCTCTAACCATCCAAGATTCCCGGTCCGATGCCTGCTATGCTGCCCCCTGTCCAACTAGGCGAGCCGTCAGCCGAGAGGAGATGGCGCAGAATGATGGCTCGCAGAAAAAGGGGGCAGAACCCCACACCGAAGAAGGAAGGCAACGTCTGGAAGATTCGCTTGTCAAGGGCGGAGTAAATGTAGACCGCTTCGGCGGAGCAAAAATAGACCAGTTGGCGGGGATCCAGCGGTTTGCGTGGGACGGCTGGAACGGAGCCTGAGGACGCCCTTTAGGGCGGCCCAGGCGTAGTGGAAGACGGCCCACGCAAACCGGCGCGAGCGGCCGGCGGGTCAGTTTGAAGAGCGCGGGCGCTTCTTTTTGCTTTGCTTGAGGCGGTAGCTGTCGCCGTTCATCTCGAGGATATGGACGTGATGCGTGAGCCGGTCAAGCAGAGCGCCGGTCATGCGTTCGGAACCCAGCACCTCGGTCCACTCGGTGAACGGCAGGTTCGAGGTCAGCAACGTCGAGCCCTGTTCGTAGCGCTGCGAAAAGATCTCGAACAGCAGCTCTGCCCCGGTCTTCGACAGCGGCACATAGCCCAGTTCATCGACGATCAGTAGATCCTGCTTGGCAAGTTGTTTCTGGACCCGTAGTAGTTGCCGTTCGTCACGGGCTTCGAGCAGTTCATGGACCAATCCCGCGGCGGTGGTGAAACGTGTGCGATAGCCGCTCTGACAAGCTGCCAGTCCCAGCGCCAAGGCGATATGCGTTTTGCCGGTGCCGGAGTTCCCCAGCGCCAAGACGTTCTCACGGCGGTCGATGAACTCACAGCGCGCCAGCTCCAGAACGAGCTTCTTGTTCACCGAGGGTATGGCCAAGAAGTCGAACGTGTCGAGACTCTTCGTCACCGGGAACTTGGCGGCCTTGATGCGACGCTCGGTCGCCCGCTGCTCGCGATCGACCAGTTCCAGCTCGCAGAGTTGCTGTAGGAAGTCCCGAAAGTCCAAGCCTTCGGCGGCGCAGCGCCGAGCCAGTTTGTCGTACTCGCGCAGGAAGGTCGGCAGCCGCAGCGCTTTCAGGTGGGTTTCCAGCAGCATTCTCGACTTCGCCATCAGCTTGCTCCTGCTAGCAGCGCCAGATAGGATGCCGGCGACGTCTGCTCGACCTGAGCCGTCGGCAGGTGGGGATACTTCGTTAAGTCGAGCTTCGGCGGACGTTGCTCGATCGCGCACAGCAGTAGATGCTTGACGGCGTCAAAGCCAATCGTTCCCAGTAGACAGACTTGGCGCACCGCCGTTGCGACGTGCTCAAGGGGGAAGTCCTCCAACAGTCGCAGGACCTGTACGTACTCGCGCTTGCCCGCTTTGTCCAACCGCGATTCGAGCAGTCGTCGCAGCTTCGCAAACTCCGGCGGCAACTCCCAGCCGACCAACGGCGCGGCTTGATCGAGCGCGTTGGTCTTGCGTTCCAACAACGCCAAGTAGTGCAGCGGATCGAAAACCAACTCTTCACGTTCATAGCTGCGCTGATGGCGGGCGATCTCTTCGCTGCCGCAACAGATCACTACCTCATCCACGTAGGCTTTGATCAGGACCTGGCGGTGGCCGTAACGCGTTGGCACCGAATAATCGTTTGTCGCGTAGCGCACCAGCGACAACGAAGTCACCCTTGTCGAGCGTTTGTCGCAGGCATCGTAGGCTGTCGGTGCCAAGGGCAAGAGCGCTTCCCGATCGCGCTCGAAGCGTTCGCCGACGGTTTCGGTGTGCCGTCGCAAACGCCGTTCACGGTTGGCTCGGCACTTCTCTTCGAGGTGTTCGTTGAAGGCTTCCCAACTCTCGAATCTCGGGATCGGCACCATGAAATTGCGCCGTGCGAAGCCCACTAGCCCTTCGACTTTTCCCTTGTCGTTGCCCTTGCCCGGACGCCCGAAACGATCGGCGAACAGGTAGTGCGACTGCAGTTCGCTGAACACCCGCGTACGTTTGCGCGTGCCGTCGCCGAGAATCCTTGCCACCGCCAGCGTCGTGTTGTCGTAGACGATGTTGCGTGGCACGCCGTCGAAATAACGAAACGCGGCGTTGTGTCCTTCGCAAAAGGCTTCCGTCGTCTCGGCGGGAAAGGCCTTAACGAAGGCGTCGTCGCTGTGCGGCAGATCGACAACCAAGAAGTGCGCCTTGCGCTGGACTCCATTGATAACGACAACCGCTTCGCCGAAGTCGGCCTGCGCGTCGCCGGGCGGATGCGCCAGTGGCACGAACATCTCTTGTCCACCGAGCTTCTTCTCGCGGACGTAGTCCTTGACGATCGTGTAGCCACCGCTGAAATCGTACTCCTCGCGTAGGCGATCGAAGATGCGTTTCGCGGTGTGACGTTGTTTCTTTGGTTGTTGCTGATCGTCGAGCAGGATCTGATCGATGATTCCGGTGAACGCTTCGAGCTTCGGCCGTCTCACCGGTTTGCTCCGCCGATAGCCCGGCGGAGCAGCGTAGCGCAGCATTTTGCGCACCGTCTCCCGCGCTAAGCCAAACCGCTTGGCGGCTTCGCGTTCACTCAGCCCTTCGACGTAGACACTGCGCCGTACTTGAGCATATAGCTCCACGCGATACATCCTTCCCGTGTTCCACAAAACACCGAATGGATGCCAGCGGACCACCCGGGCGGTCTAATTTTCCGCCGCCCTTGAACGGCTTTAAAACGCCGTTCTGTGGTCTAGTTTGTCAGCGCCGTTCTCACAACTTCCTGTGCGGACGCACGGCGACGAGCCTGGATGATCTCAACAACCAGCTGCACGCTTGGGTCTGGGAGGTCTCGAACCGGCGCGTTCACGGCACCACTCACAGCCAAGTGTTAGAGAGTTGGGAGTCTGAAAAGACCGCCTTGCAGTCTCTCGACAAGCGTCCGCCGTATCCCCTCGCGGACGCCGAGTCGAGGCGTGTGAGCCGGGACGCCTTCGTGGCCTGGCGCTCCAACCGCTACTCGGTTCCCTGGCAAGACGCCGGCGCCGAAGTCTCGTTGCGCGAACTGGCCGGCCGGCTCGAGGTATGGCGCGGAGCCGAGCGGATCGCCGTTCACGAGTTGATCGACGACCGCCACCAAATCGTTGTTCGCAAAGAGCATCATGCCGACATTCCGCTGCACGTCGCCAAGCGTCCAGGAGGAAAAACGTGCATTCACATCCAAGCCGGCGCACCCCAAGTCGAAGTGCGGCCGCTAGCGGCTTACGAAAGCGCCGCCGCCGGAGGTGCGCTGTGACCGCCATCGAACAGCTTCACGAACGGCTCGAAGCACTGGGGCTGAAGACCATCGACGATCGCTTGGAAGCGCTGCTTGAACAAGCAGCCAAGGCTGAACCGGCCTACGCCGACTTCCTGCTCGACGTCGTCAGCGCCGAGGCCGACGCTCGCCGACAACGCTATCTCAAGACGCGTCTACAGCTCGCGCATCTGCCCTATGTCAAGACTTTCGAACAGTTCGACTTCGACTTTCAACCATCGATCGACGAGCGCCAAATCCAAGAGCTGCGCACGTTGCGCTTCGTGCACGAAGCCTCCAACGTGATCTTCCTCGGGCCACCCGGCGTTGGCAAGACGCATCTCTCGGTTGCCTTGGCCGAGGCTGCGATCCAAGCCGGTTTCGGAGCCTACTTCATCACCGCGCACGACTTGATCGCCGATCTGTCGAAGGCCATCCGCGAAGGACGGCTACAACGAAGGATGCGCATCTACCTCGCGCCGAAGGTGCTGATCGTCGACGAGATGGGTTACCTTCCGCTCGACGAGCTGGGGGCGACGATCTTCTTCCAACTCGTCAGCGCGCGTTACGAACGCGGCAGCATCATCCTGACCTCGAACAAGAGCTACGCCGATTGGGGCTCGATCTTTTCCGACCCGATCATCGCCACGGCGATCCTGGATCGACTGTTGCATCACTCGACGACGGTGAACATTCGCGGCGAGAGCTTTCGCTTGAAGGAGCGCCGAAGAGCCGGTTTGCTCTCGCGGCCGGAAGATCAGTCCGGCGAACGGCCGACGGTCGATGCGGCTGACGCGGCGAGCCCTGGTCGCAAGAGCGGGGGAAGTGGAAGATGAGTTTTTTCAGGCATGGGCAAATCTATCGATCCGATGGGCGTTGGGCAGCGGAAAAGAAGCCGGGAGCGATCTCGGCCGCCGCTCCCGGCACTCATCGTCTCGCTGAGTTTGCGGCCGGGTATTCCTTGGCGGGTTGCTCTCCAGCATTGCCCGCCTCCGCTTCCCCGGCTAGCTCCATGCTTAGCAACACGGTGGTGGTCCACAAAACCACCACCGCAACCAGGGTGGGGAATTTTCAACCGGCGAAAACGGGATTTTTCATCCGGCCTTGACAGATTCGCTCTAGATGTGAAAAACCCTGTGGAATCAGCAAGTTATCAACGCATAAACACCAGGGTTTCTCATCCATGCAGATTCAATGACTTAGCGTTTTCGACACGCATAAACACCAGGGTTTCTCACGCATAAACACCAGGACATCTTATAGGCACTATTAAAAACACTCACTCCTAGTAGGCGCTACGCGCCTGTGAAAAAAGGCGTTCCAGGCCGAAGACGGCCCTCCACATAGCTCCAATCTAGTCTTCCCCCCTCCCGTCCCCCCTTTCAGGGGGGAAGCGGATATTTCCACCCGCAAACAGGCCGGCCACTTGCCATCCGTCTTCGTGCTTGCTAGCGTCGTCAGTGCGGTACAGCCTGGGAAGGCGATGACCGCCCCGCGAACATGCGAGGGGCCATTCCCTTTTCCTTCGGAATTGCGGAGTGGCCCGCTTCGCTCTCCTTCTCAAATAGTCCTTATTTACGCCAGGATCGCCCAGGAGGGCGTTCTGATCCTTCAAGGCCCTTTCCCCTCACCCCAGCCCCTAAAGCGCTCTCAGGCTAATCCCGTGCTCCTGCATCACCTCACCTCGGTGGACTTCTATCGCACTCTAAAGGGTAGTAGGCAGATTCGTGTAATTTTATACTGTAAGCGCCGACACCGATCGGCAAGTGATTTAAATAGAAGGACTTGTGGAGTTCCTGCGCCAAGCCCCAAAGCCATTGGGCTGTCAGGGTTTTCTTGTTTGTTGTATGGATGAGCTGGGCACCGGTTTCGCCTGTAACCGATTCAATCCATTGGATTTTTTGAATAGCTACTGACTGCGGCCTCTTTCAGACACCCCCCTTAATGTCCCTTAGCGTATATTTTTGCAGCAATCTGCCTACTACCTGTTTATGCTGAGGGTGCCGTTCGCACGCGCCATCAATCCGATCACCAAGACGAACTGGGAAGGCATGGGCGTCGAGCCCGATGTGAAGGTTCCAGCCGCCGAGGCGCTCGACAAAGCCCTAGAACTTGTCGCGGAACCGACGCGTTAGTGTGAGCTGCCACCACCGATAGGCGCTGGAGCACCGTCGTCGGACGGCACCCTTGATGATCGGGAGCAATCGGCTGCCAGAATGGCCGTTCCTGATCACCCTTCGCCGAGTAACTTCCTATAAGTCCTGCGGCCTCAACCGGTCGATGCAACACAAGCGTTAAAACGTTCTGCCGGCGTTTCAAACTCTAGGGTCTGGCGTGGCCGTCCGTTGAGCTTGCGGGCGATCCCTACATGACGCCCACCATTCCCGGAAGCCAACGGCGTCACTGCTTCACTCGATCTCCCGGGAGAAGCGGCACCGCTAGCGCGCTGGAATCACTTGGATCGAATTCGACCTTCGTAGGCCGACCTCGATACAGACGCAAGAGCTTAGGACGTGACGCATCTCCGGTAATACTCGAAAGGCGGCTGCCCCATAGAACGGTGCTCGGAAGGCCGTTTACAGAGATCTCCATCTCCACCGAGACGGAAGAGCTCTCGGGGAAAACCGTACATTCGATAGAATCCGCGTGGCACACGCTGCCGGGATCAGTCAGCACCAGCTCGGTAAGTGAGACCAAACGCTCTGATGAGGCTGCGTAGCGACCAGATTGCTGTTGAAATACAACATAAGGGCGGCCCGGGCCTTCTGGTCAGCCCGAAGCGATGTTGCGGGTCTGGATGAAGTTGTAGAGGGCGGAGCGAGAGACGTCCAGGATCTTAGCGATCGAGGAGTTAGGGAAACACATTCTCACCTTGTCCCATGCCCGGCACATCTCCGCCGCCAAGGCGAAGGAGCTTGGCTTAGAGGTCATCCTGCTTGAGGACGATGACAAGCTTCAAGAAGCGGTGCTTACCGTCCACCATGCTTGCATTCACACGTTCAGCGCGACTCCAGCCTGCAAGATCATCGAAAATTATCTTGGTGTAGCATTCATCCAAGGTGTGCCAACGGTCGTTCAAAGAAGCTGATTCCCCTTGGATAGCCTTTGCGGCACCCGGCCAGTGGGCATTCGCTGTAAGCGATTCCGGAGGTAGTTAGGATCGGAAGGGTCACCGGAACGAAACTCCAAACCGGAATTCGGAAAAGCCAATCACGTCTCTTGCCCCTCCAGCCCCTGGATAGCCGCGGAACTCCACTCGGAATCCCACGCGCGGTCGAAACCAATAGTTGATGCCACCGCCGATGTTTCCGTATATCCCAATCTCCCTGCTAAAGAACGCCCCCGTGACGCCACCGGTGACAAAGGGATCGAAGCCGGTTTCCACCTGTCGTCTGAAATGCGCTCCAACGTTGGCGGATGTAATAGCGCCGACGCCGTTATTCTGTATGCCGCCGACCTCTCCACCCACCGTCACGTGGGGAGCCACCGCCCAGCCGCCACCGATACCGTAGCGGAGGGCGCTCTGAAACAACCCCTCGCCTATCGTCGCTCCGGCAAATCCATATCCATGCGATTGTGCATCGACGCTTTGCACGGACCCTAGAAGGACGGAAACCGCGAAAAAAAGGAATGAACATGGCTTGCGTGATCGGGAAATGGCTACTCTCATTAGCATCGGCAACTCAAGATTACTGACCATCAACGGCCAACGCGAGCCGCCATCGTAGCTGTAGTCACTGGGCCAGAGCGACACTCACATCCACGTCCAGAAGCGCGTGGTTTAAGATCGCGTCCTTTCGTGTACGATTCTGGGGAGTTTCTACTATCACCGTGATCTTACCAGATGGGACGCCCGCAAAAGCGAAGCGGCCTTGGTCGTCGGTAACCGCCACCTTCGCGGCGGCTGCGGTAAAGCTCACCGACGCTCGCTCTTCCCTTGAATAGCGCTCCAGATCGCCGGTTACGACGAGCCGCACGCGCAGGTCCGTGATCGGTTGACCCGACCCGTTTGCAATCCTGCCAGTGACCGGATAGCCGCGTCGGCTCATTGTCACCACAACGTTCGTCAAAGTCGCGCTTTGGGTCGACAGTACCATCGAGGACGCAAGCGGCCGTTCACTGCTTACGGCATCCAAAACGAACTGCTTGCCGCGCGCGACGATCGGCAGACTAAAATAGCCGAAATCGTCGCTCTTGGACGCGCCAACTTCCTGCGCGAATGAGAGCATTCGGCTCTCGCCGATGTACCTGACCCGAACTGTAGCATCGGGTACCGGAGCCCCTGACTCGTCCATCACCCGACCCGACACCGATGCGGCCGGACTGAGCGTAAAATTGTGAGTTATTTCCTGCTGGCCTGGACGGACCGAAATCACAGCTTCGGAAGAGACAAAACCGTCCGATTTGGCAGCCACTCTCTTTTGGGGAGCCCAAGAGGTCGGAATCGCAAACATGCCGTTTGCGTCCGTTCTGTATGTGCTGACCAGCACTTCTCGTGTCCCTTCTATGATAGTGACACTACCCAGCAACGGCAAACCGTCTGGGGTAACGATGCTTCCGCGGATCACCACTTGCTGAGCTTGCAGCGCCATCGGTGCCGCGGCAATGTACCAGCCACAGAAAGTGACTATCGCACATGCAGATCGCCAGATCGTTTTCTTACACATGGCATTGAACTCCTTAGGCCTAGTAGCAGTCGTATCCTGGGTCATATTCCGCCAGGTCCGCGCAGGTGCTGTACTGATCGACAAACGCACCCCAACTGACGTTCGTAGCTATTTTTGCAGTCAATAGTCCTGTTGACGGACTTTGGTAGAAGGTTGGCGACACCCAACTACTAATGCTCGAGTAACAGCCCGACGCGTCGTGTTCGGGAAGTACGGTGTCTGAACCAAGTCGTCGGCATCCGGCCAATCAAGTTCATAGATGCTCATGTAGTTTGTGCCAAAACTCAAAGATGTTATGTCCATGCAACCACCCTCGTCGCACTGGCCATCGCCATCCCAGTCATAGGGGCAGTCTGTGGAGAGGTCCATGTAGTAGCCCCCGTAGTAGTTCGTTCCAGTGACAGTGGTTTGGGTCGTACAGGACCCGGCGTTGTACAAAGTGCAATTCGGAGGGGAGTATTGCGCTATATCCGTACAGCTATTCCACTGGTACCATGGGTCTTGGCATTCGGTTTTACAGTTGGAGAAGTTGTCGCAGACGTAGCTGTAGCGGCACCACCCATTGAACTGATGGGAATCTTGTTTCGTGCCAAAATTTGATGACACGCCCCAGTTGCCGAATGGGGCGGAGTGAAGCCCTGCCCCACACTCCGTATGAACCGGCCCCCACACATCGCGCTCCTTATTGAAGGCGTCGATCAGGAAGCGGCATACCTGTGCCTGCGAGTAATTAGGAAAGAGAATCGCCAGCCCAAACACAAGGAGCGGGATGGTTCGACTCAAGCGGATTCGTTTGATCATGATGATTCTCCTGTCCATAGGAAATCGCTAATTCTGATTTTGACCGGCCGGATGACGCTGTACGTTCGCCGCGCTTGACAAAAGTTCAGCAATCACCCCATCGAGACTCGCCGGGCTATCCAGGCGTCGCCCGTTGACAAAAATAGTTGGCGTACCGTTTACCCCAATGGCGCGACCCAGATCGACATCGCGTTGAACTTCCTGATCGGTCGTTTCAGACGTGAGGCATGCCTTAAACTCCACTGGATTCAGTCCGATCAGATTGGCCATGCTGGCCAATCCTGCCTCCGTCAGCTGATGCTCTCCTGAGAATGCACCCTCGTAGTATTTCCAGAACCGGTTCTGTTGGTGCGCGCAGACTCCCGCTTTTGCTGCCCCATATGCGTTGGAGTGCCGTTCCAGTGGATAGTGCTTGAATACCAGGCGGACCTGATCGTTCGAACGGATCTTCCTCATGGCCGGTACAAGTGCGCGGCAATAGGGACACTCAAAATCAACGAACTCGACCACCGTGACTGGTGCATCTGCTCGACCCAATGTCGGTCCGCGCAGGTTGTCCGCCACGGTAAGTTGAACCGTTACGCCCTCGAGCAGAAGGTTTTGAACACGAGCTTCTTTGCGAAGCGTCTTGAGAACGGCCCTAAAGGCATCTGCTCGTCGGTTGTCTTCAAGCGTCCTCCGAATTCGATACTTTACTTCTGTAGGCAGTTGACCGGGAAACCGAGAGGAGCTCTTACGATATGCGTCTTCGACGTCCTGATCAGTGACAGTGACTCGCTCCACCTGTTCCTTCAGATATTCCGCCTCCGAGACACCTTGCAGTCGCGCCGCTTGTTCAATCAGCCTATTGTCGATCAACCTGTTGAGCGCCATGCGCCGGATTGTCGCGATACGTTCACGTAGCGGTGCCACCTCGAGATCCACAGCACCATCTAAATCTTGGACCGTGATCACCTCGCCATTAACATTGGCCGCAGGAGCTGAGCTGACACCCACGGTCTGCGACCAGAGAGGAAAGATGATCGTCAGTAGTCCGACGGTACCAAAACGCAAGGAAGTTTGAACGAATCGCACGTTGAAGTATGATTATGATTATCGAGTCGACGCGCTTGCATTGTCAAGAGTTTTTTTTGATCTGTCTCGATTTTATAGCATTGTAATCTTTAATACGAACGGGAAGCTGCGAAACAATTTCGATCTGACCTGTTTGGACACGTGTAAGTCTGGTGTTCTTCAGTGTGAGTGTTACGCAGGAACCGATTTTTTCACAGCTTCAGACACTCAACCAGTAGCTTCAGTACGCTTGACGGCGTGACGACCTTGAGTCTACTCGACGTCCCACCTAACTGCGTCGTATGCAAGCCGGTAGTGGGCGTTCGCTGTAAGCGACTCGGAGGTAGTTTGGGTCAACTGGTTTACACGGCAATCGTGAAACGGTGGTGAGTAGTATTAACTTCCAGACAGGATGGTGCCGTATCTGATTAGATACGACCGCCGCCGCAATCTATATTCGGCTTCACTAGTGTCCGGCTATAAGTCGAACAGATTCAACTGGTTAGAAATTCCGTACGATTTATCTTGGGACTTGGCATCGTCAAAGGCCCGTGGAATGGGCACTTTCTCGAAGAGCGTCACGCTGAGTACCTGTAGGATTTGATAGAGGCTCGGCTCAAGGCGCAGTCGCTTTTTAAGGATCGCAATTAAAACATAAATGGAGACCGCTATCCAGATTTGGGTCTTCACTGCATTGGCGCTGGTGCCGAAGAATGCTTTGATGCGGAGGTGCTGCTTGATCCACTTGAAGAACAATTCCACTTTCCAGCGCGATTTGTAGAGCAGCGCGATCGTGAGCGCCGGCAGTTCGAAATTGTTGGTCAGAAACACGAGCCTGCGATCCTGAATGGTGTCGTAGTAGCGAACGCGGCGAAGCGGGTCAGGATAGCGTTTGGCCGATGTGGCGGCAATCGGAACAACGGTCTGATCCGAAAGCACACCGGTTTCCGGTGGCGCCGCATGAGAGTAACGGCGACGTAGGCGCAGGCTTTTCTTCGCGCGTACGACGAAGAAGGCGGCCGACAACTGCAACACGTACAGACGCTCGAAGTCGACATAGGCACGATCCATGACATAGAAGGAACCGGCCTCGGGCATGATCCGGTCGAGGATGTTGACATCGTGTGTTTTGCCGTCGGAAACCTCAATAAACGTGGGGATCGAGCCCCGAACGTCCAGCAGAGTATGCAACTTCACGGCGCCCTTGCGAGAGCGAAAGCGAGCCCATGGGAACACGGAAAGACAGAGGTCGATGGTGGTGGAGTCCAAGGCGTAGACGCTGGAATTCAAGTCGAAGCCCAAGGGTTGTTCGGCGTAGAGTGGGCGGGCGATGTCAATGAGGACCTGAGCAAAGTCAGCGTAAATGCGCCAGTCGTGAGTCTCGTTGGCGTCGGCCAGCGTGGAGCGCGAAACCCTGCCGCGGAACCCCATGTGGTAGAGCTTGGGCTGCACCGAGCGCAGGCATGCTTCGATATCGCGCAGGCTTTCGCGATAGGTCAACTGCGCGAACGCCAGACAAAGAAACTGATCCCAGCAAGAAAAGCCGCGCAATTTATGGTCACCGTCATAACGAGCCACACATTTTCGGAATTCGTAGATTGGAAGCTCATCCATCAACTGTGCGAAGACGGTCCGGCCAAGGTTCATGCCTCATTGTCAAAAACTCGAGGCCGGCCCCTGGACCATCAAAACCACCATTCAAAATTCAAATCGATAAATCTTCAAATCGCACTCAACCCGCTCATTCCAAATGACTTGTCGGATATTACCCAGACCGTAGCCGGACACTAGTGATTCGGCTTTTATATCGATTGCCGCAGCGACACTAGCGGTCCTGGGAAGTTATCAGTTTAATGACGGCTCGCGGTCTGAGTGAGCGCTGCTCGATCGCGCTTCAGTTTCTCTTGCCTTGCAGTACCAGGTGCCGTATTTGGGACTGCTCGACACTATTGGGAATAGTGTTGCAAGCGAAGGAAGAGCCGTGCGAGAGCCCCTAAAACAGCAGCGTACACCACGCTCGAAGCGATCTAGGAGTCGTTGGCTTTGGGTCGTTCGAGAGCCTCAGCCATGTTCGAAATCACCGCCTTATAGGCCTCGCAAGCCCGGTGAAACACTATTACCCAGCACTAGTGTCCCAATTCTGTTTCACCGCCACAGCCAGTTGACTTGGCCGGGTGAGCCCGGCAGAGTGGGACATGGCCGAGGCGAAGTCAGCAAGCATCATTACGATTGAACGAATCGCTACGCAGATCTACTTGATTCGGGGTGAACAGGTGATGCTTGACCGCGATCTGGCCAAGCTCTACGAAGTGAAGGCGATCGCTCTTCGCCAGCAGGTCAAGCGCAACAGTGAACGCTTTCCCGACGACTTCATCTTCCAGCTTTCCGATGAAGAGGTCGATGTCTTGGTATCACAAAATGTGATACCTTCCCGGCGCAGCCTAGGCGGATCTTTGCCCTACGCGTTCACCCAAGAAGGCGTAGCAATGCTCTCCTCGGTCCTGCGCAGTAAACGGGCGGCCGAAATCAACGTCCTGATCATGCGTACCTACGTAAAGCTTCGCAGGGCGATCTTGACTAACGAGGAACTCGCCCGGATCGTCGCTGAGCATGACCGGATCATCACGGGCCTTTGCGAGCAGGTCGATTGGTTGCTTGCACCGCCGGATGCCGGACTGCAGCATCCGATCGGATTCAAGCATCCGCGCTCGGATGAGGACGATGATTGATCCGACGCAGCTCGAGGCGTTGCTCACCGACCAGCCTGAATGGCTGCGTGACTACGGACGCATCCTCACCGCTGCGCTCGATGAGATTGAAGACTCTATGACAGAAATCGGGTGCAACGAAGCCGAGCGTCGGGTGGCGTGCCAAACCGTGGTTGCCGCGATCCGCTGCCACCACGCACACGAGCCTCCTCCGAACGAAGAAGTAGCGTTCTGGATGCGTATGCTCGATCCGGCCGTCACTCTACCGTCCGATCCGAAAGTTCAGTGATCACCTTCTCTTGCCTTCCCTTCTTACGGATGCATCCCTTAAGAGTCTCCCTAGGCCTGCTACCATAAAAGGTACATAACGTCCTTTATGTCCCCTATATGCAATCCCCCCAACTCACCCCCAACCAGCCCTTAAAAATCACCAAGACCGGTAGACCGTCCGTGCCGGCCGTCATCGACGCCGCCGGCGAGAAAGCGCGCCGACGTTATTTGGAATTCTTCACGGCCGAAATCCGCAATCGCAACACACGGATGGCTTACGCCCGCGCCGTGCTGCCGTTCTTGGAATGGTGTGAGGACCGCGACCTTCCGCTCGAGCGCATTGAACCGATCATGGTCGCCAGCTACATCGAGCAGCTCGCCTCCACGCCCTCGCGCAATCCCCGCGTCAAGAATCAAGAGTTCTTGAGCAAGCCGACCATCAAACAAAACCTAGCGGCGATCCGCGGACTCTTTGACTACCTCGTCACCGGCGGCGTCATCCCGTTTAATCCCGCTTCCTCGGTGCGTGGTCCAAAATACAAAATCAAGCACGGCAAGACGCCGGTACTGAACGTCGAGGAGATCCGCTCGTTGTTTGCGTCGATTGACACGACGAAAGTCATCGGGCTGCGCGACCGCGCGCTGATCGCCGTGATGTTCTACACCTTCGCCCGCATCGGCGCCGTGGTTTCGATGCGGGTCGAGGATTATTACCAGGAAGGTAGGCGCTGGTCCATCCGACTCCACGAGAAAGGCGGCAAGCACCACACACTCGAGGCACATCACAAGCTGCGGGAGTACTTGGACGCTTATCTTGATGAAGCCCGGTTATGGGAGAAAAAGAAGACGCCGCTCTTCCCCACCCTCTATCGCCGCAAGACGCTCACCGATGAGCCGCTACCCCGCCACAAGGCTTGGGAGATGATCAAGCGGCGCTCGAAAGCCGCCGGGCTTTCGACGACAACCAGTCCGCACAGCTGGCGCGGCAGTGGCATCACCGAATACCTGCGCGCCGGCGGGACCCTTGAGACCGCCCAGGAGATCGCCGCTCACGAGTCGAGTCGAACGACGAAGCTCTACGACCGCAGCCACAGTGAAATCACCTTGGATGAAATTGAGCGCATCCCGGCGGTTTGAGCAGGTCGCTACCCTCAAAAGCGAAAAAGCGGTCTATAGAGCCGCTCTAACGCGTTGCCGGGAGACCGCCGGTCCTCGACTGCCTCCGAAATCGCATACAGAGAAGCCCCGCCACCCTAGAACAGAAGATTTGTGGAGGCAATGAGATTTCCCGACACCTTTCCGTGGTGGGGTCTCATGTTTCTTTGTTTGCAGTTAGTTAGGGCGAAATGCCAATTCGTGACCGTTGTTCGCGAAACCGTCTTCGAATGACCTACGGAAGCGGCTAAATTGATCCTTCGCCGTTAGGGCGGATTTAGCCGCTCTCAGCGAGCAACACCTTCCCGAACCACACTACTACGCACTTCTACGGATCGAGATTTGAACCGAGCTCACCAATCAACCGAAAAATGGCAGTGTCACCGTCGAATGTACAAGTGTAATATTTACAGTATATTACAATATGTTGTTTCACTTTTCTCAATTCCATGGCACTTTTGTATCTGCATTTTTTGACGACGGCAGGCAATAAATGTGCGATTTCGCTCATTTTCTCAAGACAGTGCTCATTTTTCTCTTGACATCGTCGGGATGAGCGGAGTACCCTTGAAAATCAGTATTGTAAAGGACCCCGGCGAAGATTGAAGCTTCACCGAGGCCCACGTGCCACACACTTCGGGCGTGTATAGGCAACATCCGTATTGTACCTCGCCCCGTCGTGTTCGGCGAAACTGCAACCCGAGTCGGGAGGTGGTGATGCGCCAAGAGCTGTTTCGGCCACACGTGCCGGTAGCGGGCTGTTTTCAATCAGCCGAAGCGACCTACACCTCATCGAATATCCAATCGCTGGTCTTTAACGACCTGCCCTCACCACAAAGTCGCGCCCAATACGCAAAAGGGTCGTCCGTAGAAAGATCGAGCGCGGCCTTCGGCATTGATTCCCGGACGAAGAGCTGCTCTTCGGCGAAGTCGCGACCGCGCCGAAAAACCACCTATAAACAAGCACATGGAGGTACAGAAGCACATGAGAACGCAAATCGATATGATCCTGAGCTACATGGCAATAGGCTGTTTGGCTCTATTGGCAGTCGCGGTTGTTTTTTCGACTGGCGTAAGCGGAGCGGTAGATGTTGAACGGCTCGCACCGACATTCACGTTCGACGTTCGGAGCTTAGTGCCCGATGGCGCGTGGCAGACTGACTCACGGATTCGAGGCTTTCTCGCCCGTTCTAACGGGCTCTACTATCTCGTGGCAGTCGGCCCCGTTGCTCGGGAGCAGAGAATCCTGCAGACGACGGAGACTGGTTCCCATGTCTCCACCTTTGCATCACTACCCGCAAACATCCAGACCTTCGATGTCGACGCCGGAGGAAATGTCTGGGTTCTTCACGGTCGAGAGCTTACGGTCGTGAGTGCGCGCGACAAGGTCGTGAAGACACTGGGACTTGAAAGCTCCTTTCGGGACTTCTGCTTAGCAGGCACCACTCCTGTCTTGGTCAGCAAGGACGGAGGTATCCACGTCGTCAGCGCCGATGGCAAAACGAGGAAGTTGTCCGAGATCGAGCCTTCACCTTCCATAAAAGTCTCGCCTATCAACTCGGTCGGTTTTCTTGCGATTAATGGCGTCAATGCTCGGGGGCGGATAGGGAGAGTGACCGGGGGCGTGGGTCGTCCGTTTGTCGTGAACGTGCCAGAAATAGATGTCGCTAAACAGTGGTACCGGGGCCGCGACCTGGAAGATCGCGGAGTCCTGATTCCAGCTGTGACGGCAAGCCGCGCCGGTACAACGACAGCCATTGTCATGGGGCATTCCCTTCGGCGCGGAGGGGTCGTGCTTGAGCTAGACCAGGACGGCAACGTCACACGAAGCATGCGGTGTGAGCTGCCTTCGATAGCAGGCTTCATCAGTACCGCCAACCCGACCGGACGCATGAGCCCGACGCTGATTGGTGCCAACGATGTCTCCCTATTTCTGGTCGATATACGCGGTGTCACGGCTGTCTACGCGCCGTATCACTAACGTCGCTCCAAACACTCGAACCACAAACCACAAACTACAAAGGAGAAAATGTTATGTCTATGAAGTCCAGAAGTTACTGTCTAGTCG
The DNA here is from genome assembly GCA_965247305.1 of Bryobacterales bacterium. Taxonomy (GTDB): domain Bacteria; phylum Acidobacteriota; class Terriglobia; order Bryobacterales; family UBA6623; genus CATQHP01. The sequence continues at coordinate 4,239,007 of OZ252030.1, forward strand.
CGGCTGCGAGCGTCCTCCTGGCACTCATGTTCGGATCAGCTTCCGTCGTCCAGGCCCGCTGTCCCGTGGAGACTTGGTGCTGTACCAACTGCGTATTTTTCAATAGCTGCTCTGCTGCTAGCCGTGAGGACGGCTGCATGGAAATCGAACTTGATGAGATGATTGGCATCGATTGCTCGCTGGCAGGGGGTAACGGGTGCACGGGCCAACAAGACTGCGCCCAAACCACCGAATGCGAGCTCATAGACGTACTTGCTGAGGGAATCTGCGACGAGACCCCGACCTTTATCTGCGACGAGATTTGCTGCGACGCATGCAGTAGCTGAGCACAGATCCAAAGCGACAGGAAGTCCGGCAGGCCCAGCTGCCCATGGAGCGAGATCCGGAGCTGATTGGTGACGACGCTTGGTGCGCCGTTGATCCATCATGACACGAGGTCTCGCCAGGAGAAAGCCGGAAGGAAGGAGGTTGCACGCCATAGATCCAGCACCGAGGAGGAGCCAAGGCCTTGGCCAAAGAACCTCTAGGGCCAACCCACGACCGTCTTCGTTGCATGGATGACAACCACCGTCAGATTCGGGCAGCTATCGGGCCTGACCTGGTAGGTTACTGCACTAAGCGCTCTCGGCGGTGCCAGGTGTCGCCGAGAGCCTCACTTTGACGCTCAACACTTTCAACGACCTAGAAGTCTCGAAGCCGGTCATATTCTGGAAATAGGGTATCCCTTTGATTCACGTGCGGTAAAGTCTTGTGGTCGGCCTCGAAGCACTCCCGCGTCCCAATCAGCGACGACGAAGCTGGTACGGGCCGTTCCTAATCTCGATCTATCCGTTCGGCAAATGACCGACTACAGTGCCGACGCCTAGCAACTCACTCTGCCGGGACGGTCGTTTTGGAAAGCCCCGGATCTACGTCTACATCAATCATGGCCCTGGCCGGTGCAACTCCACGAGAAAGAGAGGCTTACGTCAGGCTTGCGGCTAGATCCTGACTTGTCGGCAAGGGTTGATTCAGGCCGCCAAACCGGCACGTTCGAGCGTCTCGTTGTTACCTGGCGGAAAACAAACGTTGCAACAAACTCTCTATCGAGAGGGCGCCAAAACCCCCGCCAACGGGCTCTAATGCCCTATTTAAGGGCCTCCGACCCATTTCGGTCGGTCGCCAGCTCGGCGGGAAATAAATTTTTAGTAGTAATCCGATCGACGTCCGAAATGCCGATTCTGCGTCGATCCGGATTACTTATGAGAAAGGCTGTTTCCCACCACCAGCTAACCGTTTGCCTCAGTGCCGCTCCGCCGTAACCTCGAGACCATGTAGTGTCAGTGCGCTCGAGCCGATCAGTCGGATTCGCCTTCAAGGATCTCGACCAGATCGTCTCTGCCGATCTTCCTCGCAAGATCGATTGGAGTTAAGCCCGCGTTGTCGGCTATGGTCGGATCGGCTTCGTTCGCCACGAGACGTCGCATATTCGCGACACGGAATTTTGCGACGGCCCAGTGAAGCGGTGTTTTGCCCTCGCTGTCCACCGCGTTAGGATCGCTGCCATTCAAGATGAGCAAGTCGATCACAGACGGCCGCGGCCAACTAGCTGCTGCATGGAGTGCGGTTTGCCCTTGCTCGCTGACAGTGTCGAGGTTGGCGCCGTAATCTAATAGCACCTGCGTGCATCCCAGCCTCCCCTCGATGACTGCCATAGTCAACGGGGTCAGTTCATCCTTTGATACGACTCCATCCGGACTTGCGCCATGCGACAGCAGCGTACGTAGCGTCTCTACACGACCGGAAGAGACCGCGACCATCACCGCTGACTTTCCGTCTTTAGTTATTCCGGCCGGGTCGGCACCCCTTGAAATCAGCAACTTCAAAAGCTCATTGAGCCCCTCTTTCGCCGCCATCTGCACCAGTGAGAGATCGCCTTCGCCATAGCTGGCATCCGCCCCACGATCGAGTAGAAGCCGGGCAATCTCCAAACGGCCCATTCCCACGGCGTGGACGAGAGCGGTATTCAAAGCACCTGGGTCATCGAGGGATGCAATCACCGCCGTGATGATCCTCCGATCGCCGTTCGCGAAGGCAGCGCCGATCGGTGGTTCGCCGTCCTTACCTCGCAGTCGCGGGTCCGCGCCAGCCTCGAGGAGAAGTTGAGCGATCTCTAGGTTGCCGCTTCGCAGGGCGACTTGTAATGGTGTTTCGCCGTCCGGGTTCTTAGCGTTGATGCGAACGCCCTGCTCGATCATGCGCTCGACATCCGCCAAAGCGCTTGTGCGAATCGTTCGTATGAGATCGGATGCAGTGGGATTCTCCAAGCCGAACCCCGCTGTTGCAAGGACGCTGAGAAAGAGTACTACCGCTCCAACTCTCCCGACGCTGGACAATTATCACCCGGTTGCGTTCAGCATACATGAGGGTTTCCTCGTTTGCCATCGAGGCGTACCCATAGGCCGAGCCGGCCTCGCGATGCTGGCCGCGCCGATGTCGCCTCTCCCTTGGGATCACAAGGATCGCTACGCCCCTCATCCGAGTTTCAGAGAGTCAGTGGCATTCCATCACCATTCGGACACTCCCTCGCTCCTGCTGCAACCGAATTACCCATTCTGTTGCAGCGGCTCGGCAATTGCTTTTCGCGACCCGGACATGTCGGATGTCAGGGTGTCGGTAGTGATGGCCTGCCATCGCCTATGCTCATCTTTGGCGTAGACTGACCAGGAGGCTGAGTCGATGGAGCTTCGATGTTTGTTCTTGATCGTCCTCAGTATTCAGTCGGCTCTTGCCCAGGACGTATTCTCAGACGCAGCCGATGACTTCACGCCACTTCTGGCGGATGTAGCATCGCCGCCCTTCGCCGTCGAGACGACTCGTGGACTCTATCTGACCTACGAGCTTCGCTTGGCGAACTGGGACTCGCACGCGATCCGAATCGAAGGAGTCGAAGCCTGGGACGAGAAGCGGCTCGTGAATCTAGAGGGTGGGGACCTGGAGGAGGCGACGGTCTCCGCGGCTCCCGAAGCAAAGCAGAATCCACTCGTGATCCGCGAGGGAGGCTTCACAGTCATTCTCATGCTCTTCCCGGTGGACGAATCGCCTAGTTCTCTCCATCACCGAATCAGCCTGCGGCGCGTTGATGAACCGCGCTCCCGAGTCCTCCAGTGCGCCCGTACGGTCGTGCGCACCGACGTTGTGCGCATCCAGCCGCCCGTGCGGGGCGGCCTCTGGCTTGCGGTCAACGGCTTGGCCAACGCGAACCATCACCGCCGAAGTCTGGCCGCTTGGCAGGGACGCCTAGCCGTCGCGCAGCGGTATGCAATCGACTTCGTAAAGATCAACACCAACGGTAAGCTTCACGGCGGTGACGGCAAGACTAACGCCGACCATTTCTGCTACGGGGCCGAAGCTCTTGCAGTCGCCGACGCGCGCGTGGTGTCGGTCCATGATGGGATACTCGAAGGCGCTCCGCATCCTGACGAGAGAGCGGTCGAAATGACGATCGACACGGTTGCCGGCAACACGGTTGCACTGGACCTTGGTGACGGACGCTACGCATTCTACGGGCATCTGCAACCAGGTTCGATACGAGTCGAGACAGGCGAGCGGGTGAAGGGGGGACAGGTGCTCGGTCTCATCGGCAACTCCGGTAACTCCTCTGCGCCGCACCTTCACTTTCAGGTGAATTCCGACCCGCAGATGTTTCGGTCTGAAGGTCAACCGTACCTGTTTGGATCATTCGCGATCGTCGATAGGGACGGCGTCCACAAGCATCGCGACAAGATGCCGATGGCGAATGAAGTTCTGTTGTTCGAGTGAGGGGGCCAGCAAAGAGGTCGATTCCGCGAATGGGGAACGTCGGAGACGAGCTGCGATCTAGGGTGCAACAGAATTACCCATAGTGTTGCAGCGCCCACCGCCACATCCTGCGCCCGACCGGACCACACGGGCGAAATCCAGGGCCCCCCAAGGGTCCTGCACCTCGAGGCGGAACTTGAGATCTTAACTCAGGGCGGATTACCGCTGGAGCCGGTCGTATGGCGGTAGACCGTGCGGTAGCCAGGAATCACCGCGCCCAACGCCGCGCCCACGCCGGCCCCGATGGCGGTGGATGCCGCCAGGATTTCCGTCGCTCCGTCGGAACCTCCGGTGGCTGTAAGGAGAACTGCTGCGAGACCCAGCCAGACCGACCCCCGCGCCGACGCCTGTCAAGATGGCTGCATTCCTCGCGCGCTTCGAGCCGACTCGCACTCCAACTCTGACCACTTCGCCGCGAGGAATCGAGAACTCCCGCCCTTTGCGTCGCAGCACGACCGATTCGCTAGAGATGGATGTGAACCGTGCGCTATGTCTTTTCCCCGCTTCGTCAACGACCTCGATTTTCTGACCCGCGCGCAGTAGCGATAAATCCGCCCACGACCCGGTCGAGTCTTGCGCGGCGCTGACCGCTGCCAACACTAAGCCGACGATAACAAGGCGCGTCACTTGGTTTGCTCTGACACTCTTGATATTAAAGCCGTCACTAACGCGGCCATCAAGTCTTTGGCGGAGGCCTGGTCGTCGAATCGCAGCGAAGGGCTAGCGCGCAACCGCGGTGGCGCAGAACCTTGCACACTAGTTGGCGCGGGCGGCATGCTTCGAGGCGTGTTACCGCCAGTAGTCCGATCGGCCAATTTGGGCGATCCGAAATCGCAGCGATCGTGGCCGCTAGGGCGGATTACTTTTACGATGCGGACTTTTCTGCCAGCAATCCGAGCAGCCCACATGCTGCGATCTGAGGTGCAACCGAATTACCCATTCCGTTTCATTCGCCCGCTCTAGCTATGACAGCTGTCGGGCTTCGAGGATAACGCTCGGACAGTTTCGATCGCGTCAGTCGTTTTTGTCACCGAGCTAGTGTAAGCAACACCGATCACGCCCTTGTAGCGCTCGCCGTAAAGGATGGGGTCTTGGAAGCGGCTGCCTATACTGCTAGCCGAGTACTGAATGCGGATAAACTGCACGTCGCTGTACTCGAAAATCGTTTCTCGAGCGCTGCAAGGCTAAGAGAAGCTCAGCACGCTTAGGTACGCTGAGATTGTATCTGAACCTAGCGGCAGGCGGAAGTCATCTTGAGCGACCACCAATCGTTGACCGAGCTACTGGATGACCTGGACAGCGGCAAGCGAAAGACCCGAAAGCGAGCGGAAAAGTCCCTTGTGGCGATGGGTGAGGATGCAGTCGATGAAATTCTTCGGTCGGCGGAAGTCATCAATCAGCGGCTACCTTCACATCTCGAGGACTCCCAACTTCAGCTTCTTCGGAGCCATATTCGGATCCTGGGAAGAATCAAATCGGTCCGGGCGATTCGAATGGTATCCGCCGCCGTCGCGGATTCGGCAGAGTTGATCGACACGCTGCGCCAGACCTTCCAACGAGAAAGGGATCGCCTCATCCCGAGGGAGACAGTATTGCAGTATGCTCGCGAGCGAATTTCGCTGGCAAAACGAGTCAACCGGACTGCTAGACAGGCTTTGGTGAACATAGGAGATGAGGCAGAGGCACAACTTAGCGAACAAATGTACAATTTTTCACCGGTTGCCGAGAAATCCATCCAGAGAGCACTGCGTTCAATCCGGGTCCGCCGGCGTTGCCGGAGAGTTTTTGGCTGGCTGCTTGCTGGGCGCTAAACGCGCGGTCCAATTCCTTTGGCTTTAGGACCCCCCTGCTGAAAGACGTTTTGTGGAAATCCCGTTAGTCAGAGCGTCCGCCTGCACGCGATCTGTCGTGCAACCGAATTGCCCATTCTGTTGCAGCGTCGCGCTGCAGGCGGCCTTTCCTGCCTGATCGGATTACTTGCGACAAAGGCTGCGAATTCAACCGGTCGACGCAACACCCGTGTTAAGGCGTTTGGATTGAACGCGTCAGCTTTGGAGGAAGCAAGTGGTTTGAGCGTCCGGGTCGCAACGGCGTAACTCGTTGTACCCCAATGGCCTGCAGGTCGAGCGAGGCCTTCGCGCCGCTACCTCTTTAGTTTCAATGATTTATTCTTCGGCTTCTCTCCTCTAGCAAGTGTTGCGTCGACCCGTTGAGACCACCCTACCTCCGCGACCCGGTGCGAGTTCAACCGGTCAATGCAACACTCGCAGTAAGTCGTTTAGCCGGATTACCCGAGACGATCAACTGCCACACATTCCGGGCGACGGGGATCACCGCCTATCTTGAGAACGGCGGGACGATCGAAAACGCTCAGGCTATCGCCGCCCATGAATCACCGCCGGTTATAAGCAAGTTCACACTTAGGCCGCTCGGAGTCTGGACACCACTGGTAGGCCAACGTCGCTGCTTGCTCAAGCATTTCCTTTTTTGTTCCTGATTCAGTGGCTGCGGCGCGGAGCAACCGTTCGATAGGCAGCGCTGGATCATCGGGGTGAATCAGCTTTATCGCCCGCACGGCGTTGCGGCGGCGGTGGTCTTCGCCGGAAGGCTGCTTGAGGAAATCGATCAGAATAGGGAGAGCAGAGGGCCCAAGTTCGACCAGAGCGCGTACCGCAGGATAAAGGTCCGCAACGTTATCGAGTCTGACCGAAAACATTCCGCTGCGGTTCGGTCGAGCGAAGCCAATGTACTGCATGAGCAAGACTGGATTCGACGAGTAGTCCGGTTTCGCTAATCGGTACAGAGCAGCCGCCGTACAGGCCCCTGTTTGTGAGTCGCGTGGTTGCTCCAAGTACGACTCGGCGGCGCCGCCGGACCAGTTTGTCGCAAGGGCACAGTCCGCTCCTTGGGCCGACTGGCTGATGTATGAGCAAAACAGTACCAGTGCGATTGCGCGTACTGAAAACATGACGTTCAAATCGGCATCCTAGCGGTTCGGAGGGGTGACTAGCTCTTCGATGGATTTCTGATTCTCGCTCCACCATGCACGCCAGAAGTCGAGGTAATAGTCTTCCCTGTCGCCGATCTCCTCGCTGTTGACCGAATAGCGGATCGTCTCGTCTGTACGGAACAACCAAGGGCCGTCGCTAGGGCTCATTCCTCCAACTGGAATATTGTTCGCGAACTTGGCGAGCCCGCCAATCGCCCGCCAACGGACTTGGAAGTTCGAATCGAGCAGCGCTGGCCCGAGCAGCATGACCGCCGCGGGGGTGTGAATTCGCGCTAGGGCGGCGGTCGCTGCCGCCCTCACATGGTCCGGCGAACCGGGCTTCAGCCAGCGCGCCAAGATCTTCACGCCTTGCGGATCAGTGCTGGCATAGACTCTTTCCAATTGAGAGAAAACCCCGTCGACTTGAGCTCCTTGTGCATGTGCTGCATCTAGACTTTCGAGTCCGTCCAGCCCTCCCAGTGCTACGAGACCGCTTGTACCACTCACTAATCCGTCCGTTTTGCCGCCCTGGCGGATGGCCCGAAACACTTGCCGCAGCGTCTGCTTTTCCTGCCCACTCCAGGCGAGCATGGTCAAACGAATCATTGCATCATTCGCCGCCGACGAATCCGAGGAGGAATAGATTGTCGCCATTTCCTTGATGACTCTCTGGGTTGCCGAGTCTTTGGGGGAGTGCTCGACCAGAGGCCCGGTCACCCGCGAATCGGCGACGAGAATCTGCGTCTGGAGGAATGTGCCATTGCCGTCTAACATAGGCACGAGTTCAAAATCAGCAGCGCCAGAGCCTTTCTTGGCGAAGACCAGCGCGCGCTTCCCAATCCGGCTGTATCCCAGGTCACCACGAATCTGCTTGTAGGAAATGCGCAAGGGACCATCCTGGACGTTGCCGTCGATGACCTCGCTGACAAGCAGGACGAGGACGCCCGCATCGCCTGCTTCGGCCACCTCGAGGGCGGCTATTTCACCGACGACGATAATATCCGAGGCGGCAACGAGATCGGGGATCGAACGGTATCCAACGGGCCCGGCGCAAAGAACGGCACCAGTAAAAGCCATTGTAGAAATCAGCGCCAGGGCCAACCACTTCGCGGGGATGATCGTGTTACATGTCATCGCAATATCTCCTAAATTCTTAGATCATTCGGACGGAGTGACGACGTTGATGTGATCACCATGGTTAATAAGTCGTCTGAAGTCGTCCTTCTGAATGACGATTCCTTCACCGGCAGTTGTCGATCCCACGTACCACTTCTGATCCGCTGTCTGGACGACCGTCGAACTTAAGGGGGGCGGGCTTGTTGGAGTCGGAACACATAGTTCATCCAGACCCGCACCACAGACGCTTCCTGGAATGGCGCTGATCGTGTCCGCCCATAAGTTTGATGTCGAGCTAAGAGTGAGTCCTTCCGCTATAAGTGGCCAATTGGTCGTGCCAGCGTCGACAGTGTTGTCGATGTTCGCGAACGTCTCGTTTAGTTTGTACCCCCTTAGATATCCTTGACCTGTACATAGGCCCTCTGTCAAATAGAGAATTGTCGAAAGATATCCTCCACCAGACACAGCCTCGTGTCTATCCGGAAGGCCGGGGGGTTTAATTGTTTTCTTGGGGCGTTCGATGGCGACGAATAGCGGTTCAGACCGGAATCCGCCGTAGCTCGTCCTTATCTGGACATTGAAAGTGAGACACATATCACTCTCACGTAGGGCAGTTAAAGTTGGCGTCGAACAGCTAGTGCATGACAACGAGGCATATGCAGGCGAGCTTGATTGCACCAGCTCCCATGTAGGTGAGCCTGTGGCCCCGTTCGTTGCGCCCACCTTCAGAGAAACGGTGTTGGAGAAGGTGGTGCCGATGTCCGTGGTATAGGTGCCGGCCTCTCCGCCCATGTATGTCAAGAATCGGTTCGACGTGGTGTAATCGGGCCGGGTCGGACGGGTGATCGAGACGGGAGCGGACGTAATGTCCGGATTAGTGAAGGTTTGCCCGCCGCAGACAGCGACACCCTGCCAGATCGTTCGGTAGGAGCCATTGCCGTGCGGTTCCAGTTCCTCGTTCGCCGTAGCAGTCACAGTGCTCCCAACGCCTGCCGGTGTTCCTGGCCCCCAGTTAACGACAGTGGATTGAGTCTCGACTGTCTGCTCGGAACCGAAATCCGGAGTGAATCGGAGAACTGCCGTAATCGTAACCGTCCAATTACCTACGATGGACGCCGTCGGGTAGGTCGAAGCCGTTCCCCTTGCTTCGTTCGGGCTTGAGCGTACAGTTAGGGGATCGCTCTCGGTGAACAGTTGGCACTGCGCGTTCGCAAGCGGCACTAGAGAAACCCATAACGCCACCGCGAGGGCGAACCCGATAGTGCCTTGGCTTTGGGTTTTAGCCATTCTGGAAATGCCATTGAAGGGATGGAGAAACTGCATGGATCGTCACCTGCGTCAATCTAAGATGCGACAGTCAAGGTACTCTCTTCCGTCAACCCTTTCGTCAACGGCTTGTCGCTGTACTAAGGCAATAATATTCGGTTGCGTGTTTGGTGTTCAATCCCCTGAAGAGGGTATTTTTACTGAGCGCGCGATTTTCTGTCCGCTACCTCTTTGGTTTCAATGGTTTATTCTTCGGCTTCTCTCCTCTAGCAAGTGTTGTATCGACCCGTTGAGACCACCGCGTTTCCCACCAGAAGCTCGCGGGTTCCATAGCCACCGTCAACAAGGGATACCGCGCCCAGCGCGGAGCCTAAGACCACTTCCCTGCCCTCAGGAGACAGCGGATCCTGGCTGGAAAGGTTAAGCCTGGCCGCTGGTTTCCTTGCCCCGTCTCGGCAGGCGGCCAGTGTCTCGAAAAACTTGGTGCGGCGAAGACCCTAATCTTTGCCGGCAGCGGCGGCGCACGCTCCTGCACGGCCGCTAGTCTGGGCGCAGCCCTTTTCGCGCCGGCCTTCTTCGTTGTCGACATCCAACCCTCGCAAATGAGGGTTGTTCCACTGTTTCGACCCCCTTTTGACACAGCCCCAAATGTGTGAATCAGTACCGCTGTGTCAAAAGGGGTCGAGAAAGAGTTAGGAACGCTTCAAAAACCCAGTGTTTGCAGCCTCTCTGGCTGTAGAGCGAGTGGCCGAAAGGGACAGGTGCGGAGCCCGGAATTGGCTACACAGTACAGTACTGTAAAAAAGGCGGACAGGTTTTCTGTAGGATCTGCAAGACTCTGGACTGAGTGACTCGGACGAGGACTCGGCGACCCTGGGCATTCTTTTTAGAGAGTGGGTCAGCGGGAGTTTTGGACCGATCATGGCCGCGATGAACATTGATGCGAACTTGCGCCGACACGCTGGCAGCGCGCAGACGCAGCATTTTCACTAGCGGCTCTTTTGGCTTATTGGCAGTGCTTGAGTTTTTCAGACTGTACGAGGAAAAGCGTAGTTTGTCAGTGCCGTTCTGATTTCATCCTCTGTTGGCGAGCGACCTAGCCAAAACGTGCCCTTTTCGAAGCCGTGCCACGCCGCGACATCCTCGGGAAGCGACCAGTTCGCAGTGCCGGGGGCTCTTCGCATGAGCTGGGAGGGGCGCGGTGCGCTTGCAGCTTGATACGCAGGAAGGATGTCGTCGCGACCCATTGGTTCTCCAACACCAATGTATTCGTGTCGCAGCGGCGACACGAACCGCCTTGCCCGGCCCAAAGTTGGGGATAACATTTCCCTGCCCTCTTGTTTTGTCTCTACTGACCGCCGTACACTTGTGGACATGTCGACGCGCCGACCATCCCACAGCGTGGCCGGTCAAGTCGTCAGTGTGTCAACGTGTCGACATGTTACCTAGAAGTTCATTCGAAGGTATGTAAATGAACGTTATCGCGGTCGTAGCCCAGAAAGGCGGCACAGGGAAAACTACCCTGGCCCTTTCCATGGCTGTTGCAGCCCAGCTCGCAGGGCGCACAGCCATGATTGTGGATCTTGATCCACAGACCTCAGCAACCAACTGGGGCGATCGCCGTAAGGATAATCTTCCGGGTGTTGTTTCAGCGCAGCCAGCACGTCTGCCTCAAATCCTTGAGGCGGCCGAAGAGGGCGAAGCTGATGTCGTTGTTATCGACACCCCGCCGCGCGCCGAGCAGGCCTCCATCGCCGCCGTGCGCGCCGCTCATCTTGTCCTTGTTCCTTGCAAGCCCTCGATGTTTGACGTTGAGACCGTCGCGACAACGCTCGATCTCATTGCTGCTGCCGGTTCCACGCCTTTCTTAGCCGTACTCAATTCTGTTCCCTCGCGCGGCCAAAAGCGCCAGCAAGCAGAGCAGGTCTTAAGAGAGCTGGACATCACCGTTTGCCCAGAGGTCTTTGGCGATCGCGTCGCCTTTGACTACGCCAACACGGTAGGGCTTAGCGCTCAGGAATACGAACCGGACGGCAAAGCTGCCGCCGAGATACGACAGGTCTACAAGTCAATCTGTCGACTTGTCGACATGTCAATAAAACAAGGAGATGCTCATGGCAAAGGCCGACTTACTGCAAGCAATGCGTGAAAAAGCCAATCCTGCAGCGGTAGAAGCCGCTGCACCCACTGCTGCCAAGCAGGCGAACGGCAGGGCAGGGGAGGACCCTCAGCCTCCAAGCCGCGCCGGAAAACGTCAGATAGCGGCCTATTTTCCCGTACCTGTCCAGAAGCAACTCAAGCTTTTGACAGTCGAGAATGACACCACCGTCCAGGGCATTCTTGCCGAAGCCCTCAACGATCTATTCGCCAAATACGGCAAGCCCGAAATCGCGCCGGCTGAGCAGAAGGCTTAGATTGTGGACAACGGCGATTCAGCTCTAGCCTTGCACCGACCGTGCCGGCAGGCTGGAAGCGCGCGCAAGAAAGGGTAGGGGTCTATGAGCGACAAGACCGACGATCGAGAAGGGAAGAGAAAAACGTCGGATTTGACGAAGATCGGCGATATTCCGCTGCCCTTCAAGCTGCCCAAGATCAAAAAGCATGAGTCTCAGATCATGAGCGCAGCCGTCGAGATTCGCCAGACGCCGCTCGACATCGACCGTGATCTTTCCTACTGGCCGCGTGGCATAGTGCAATGCGCTTTGCCGCACTCCAACCCCGGCAACGTTCCGGCCTATGAGCGCTCATCCGGCCGGTTCTTTCTTCTCATTCAGCCCGGCCTCTACAAGAACCGCGAGACGGGCGCGCTTGAGAGTTTGGGCTTTCCATACGGCTCCTATCCGCGCCTGGTTTGCTCCTACTTGGCCCGCGAGGTGCAGCGCACCAAGAGCCGTCAAATCTCCATGGGCGGCTCGCTCTCTTCCTTCATGAATGAGCTGGGCCTGATTCCCACTGGCGGGCGGTGGGGAACGATTACGGCGCTGCGCATGCAGATCAGAGCACTGCTCAATGCCCGCATCCAGTTCGGCTACGGCCACAACGACGGCGAGATGGGTGGCAACGAAGTCTTTGCTCGGCGGTACGAACTTTGGTGGGCCGACACCCGCACCCAGCCTGAGAACGTTGCGGCGGACGGTCACGGCCGCGCGCCGATCAACCCCGACCAGGGCTTTCTCTTTGAGAACTCCGTCACGCTCGGTGAAGGCCTCTACGAGGAGATGCTCAAGGCTTTTCCTTGCGACATGCGCATCCTGCGCGCTGTGAAGCAGTCTTCACTCGCGCTCGATCTCTACGCCTGGGGCACATCCAAGGTCTTCAACATGAAGAGCAAGACAGCGATTTCCTGGAAGGCCTTGCATGCTCAGTTCGGCAGCGAGCGTGGGGCCGGAAGGCGGGGGTAGAGGCGGAGGTAATGAGGGATCAGCTAGGACATGAATCGGTCCAAGTGACCCTTGATATTTACAGCCACATCGACGACAGAGAGGCCCAAGCCAGACAGGTTGAAGAGTATGCTCTGGCTGTAACTGGAACCCTTAACGGAACCCCTTGAGAGAGCAGCAATGCTGTATCTCATTGATAACAAAGGTGGGCGGCACGGGACTCGAACCTGTGACCTCCTGCTTGTAAGGCAGTTATCCATGATTTCCCCAACCAATTGAATCCATAGAAGTTAGGGTCAGAATCGTAGTTAGTGGTTTATATATCAGTTACTTAGTGGTTGACATTCACAGCCGTTCGTTGCACACTGATAGTCACATCGACGCCAGTCTCATGATGCCATAGTGATGCCATAGTGATGCCATCGATTGTACCACCACCGCGACGCCAGCCCACCAAACCAGCGAAACTCTCTGAACGAATCATCAACGATATTCCCCCTGCGGAGAAGTGGCACCCCAACGATCTCAAGCAGGGATACTTATTTACGTGGGATGCCGCTTGTCCCGGTTTCGGGCTGAGGACCACAAAGGCAGCCGTCCAGTCGTTCGTACTCCGCTACCGCTCCGAGGGACGCGTACGGACCCACACTATTGGAAGATACCCGTCGCTCACCGCCACCGCCGCGCGAAAGATCGCGACGGAGTTGAAAGCTCGGATTGCCAGGGGTAGCGACCCCCTCGATGAAAGACAAGCAATCGGAGGCGAACTAACGTTCGCTGGCCTTGTGGACGCGTTTGCGGAGCGCCACTTGGCCCAAAGGAAGTCAGGCGCGGAGACCGAGCGCCTTCTTCGTGTCGACGCAGTTCCGAAGCTCGGACGACTGCGGGTTTCTGAAATCCGCAAGCGTAGTATCGCCGAACTTGTCGAACACAAAGCGCAAGGAGGTGCCCCGGTTGCTGCGAACCGACTCTTGTCGGCCGTTTCGCGATGTTTCAACTGGGGCAATCGAGTTGACTTGATTGAATGTGGCAATCCGGCGCAGCACATTCCCAAGATCCCGGAGAAAGGTCGCGATCGCGTCCTGAGTGATGCCGAGATCGTTGTTTTCTGGAGGGGGCTCGACACCTTGCCACGCGCCAGTCAAGACATTCGCGATGCGCTACGGCTCATCTTGTTGACGGCGTGTCGATCGGGTGAGATCGTGTCGATGCGATGGAATGAGATCGTCGATGGTTGGTACGAACTGCCGGCATCTCGAAGCAAGAACGGCCGAGCGCATCGTGCGCCGCTGAGCGAGTTAGCGGTCGAGATCTTGAACGGCCGCGAGCGTAGCTCGGAATGGGTGTTTCCCAGCACCCAGGCTGAGCATCTGGCAAAGCACTCGTTGGCGACCGCGGTCCTTCGCGGACGTGAGCATTTTGATATTCCGCCGTGGTCGCCTCACGACTTGAGAAGAACGACGGCGACGGGTCTTGGGAAACTCAGGATCGAGCCTCACATCATCGAACGAGTTCTCAACCATTCTCCACAGGGCGTAACGTCAAGGGTCTACAACCTGCATGCGTACGACGACGAGAAACGTGCGGCGCTCGAGGCGTGGGAGCGCAAGCTTCGGGGATTGCTATTCGGCGAGAAGTCGGCGGTACTGGAGTTTTCGCGATGAAGGAACGATCGGAGAAACACGGGGCTTTTACAGAGACGATTCGGAGTAGCGAGACCAAAGAAGAAATCCTGGCCTTTTTCGAGGAACTGATTGCTTCGCAGGATGGTGGACAGAGACTGAAGCTGATTCGAGATAGCGCCCGCCAAGCCTGTTCAGAGGGCTGGGATAAAGCGCCCTGGATCAAGAAGGATCTCGAAAGGTTGATAGGACTGGTCGACGACCTCCAATCCCGACTAGAAAAGGGTGACGCCACAAACGGTGCGGTTGCGCTCGCGCTCGACGTGGGCATGGCGGTCGAGAAACACAACCTTCGGTTGGCCTTCGAGGCTGACGCGCTGCGAGGCCGAAAAGATGCAACGGATAAATCCGAGGCGGGTACGGCGAGCGGGGCCAAGCGGAGAGTACTTGTACGAGAGGCGTTGCTGGTTTACAAGCACTATCTCCAACAGGCTCGCGACCGAAACCCGAAATCCAGTGGCAAACCTACCTTCATCTCGAAGAAGGCGTGGGGCCTGCTAGTGCGAGATTGTGAGCGTTACAAGAACGGTGAAAATGTGGTTGAGAGCCTCGAGAACCTGATCGAGCTCGGCTGGAAGTGCCCGCAGAGCTCCCAGACTTTGTACAACGCGCTGCGGTCCGAAAAACACTAAATCGAACACGTTCAATTAATTCGGCCGACCGTCCTTGCTTATAAGGCAAGACAATGACGGCAAAAACCGGACAGTCACCGATAGAAGATTACATTGAGCGCGCGGAGTTGGCGCGCCAGCTTGGAAAGTCCGTCCGCACGCTGGACCGCTGGCACTGCCAGCGGACGGGACCGACGCGAACTCGGGTCGGCAGATCCATTTTCTACAAGAAGTCAGCGGTCGCAACGTGGCTCGAAGCGCAGACCGAGGAGCTGCCGAGATGAACCATGGCGCGAGCCGGCAGGATCAGCCGACAGCATCCTGCGTTGAGCGCTCGAGCTGGCGAAAAGCGGCCGATCGAACGAATTCGAACCGCAACAGACTAACTCCCAACGTGACGTTAGTTGGTCGATACACATCCGCGACGGGTTTCCGATTCCCCGTCGGCGGTCCACCAAGTTTTTACAACCGGCTGTTACGGAGACGCTTGGCAGCCAGGGCGCAGGTTGATTACAAGCCGATGGTTAGCGCCGACCAGTACGAACGATTGAACCTCAACAAGGAACCGGGGGTCCGCCGGAAGAGAGCCGCGAAAAACAACCGATTTTTGTGAGCTTGATGATCTCCCTCTTTTGGATAGGGGAGATCGGGAGTTGAGTGGATTGCGTTCTGTTTGATTGCCGTGGGTAGGCCTAGTGCCTAGTCCCATTAGGAGGAGGTTCGTTTGAACACTGAGCGCGTCAGCGATATCAAGGTTGGAAATAGGATTCGAAAGAACCTCCAAGACATCAATCAGCTTGCCGAGAGCATCAAGGCGACTGGACTACTTCACTCCATCGTTATTGACTCGGAAAAAAGGCTGATCGCCGGCCACAGGCGTCTTGAGGCGTGTCGCCTACTAGGGTGGGCGCAAATCCCGTGTCGCGTCGTCGATATTGATGACGCACTTCGCGGGCAGGTTGACGAAAACATCGCCAGGGCCGACTTTCTACCCAGCGAGATGGTTGCTGTTCACGATGTGCTGTTAGGAGCGGAGCGCGAAAAGGCCCGGAACCGGCAGCTTGCTGGCAAGGCTCCTGACCTTAGGGAAACTTCCCCTAAGGTCGCAAGCAAGAAACAAGCCCCACGAGCGGCGGACAAAGTGGCCGCCATCGCCGGCACGTCACGCAAGACCCTAGCCAAAGCCGTTGAGGTTGTGGCGGCGGCCAGGAAGGAACCGGAGAAGTTTGGCGCCCTGGTGGAAGAGATGGACCGCACGAAGCGGGTCAACGGAGTCCATCGCAAGCTCAAGGTTGCCAGACAGGTCGAAGCACTTGAGGCTGAGCCCGTACCGCTCCCAGAAGGGCCTTATCGAGTAATCGTTGTCGATCCACCTTGGCGTTATGAGTCGCGGTCGACGGACCCGACTCACCGTGGAGCCTGTCCTTACGCGGATATGAGTCAGCAGGAGCTGTTGGAACTGCCGATCGGCTCTATCGCACACGACGATTCCATCATTTGGTTGTGGACGACCAACGCCTTTGTCGCTGATGCGCTCGAGCTTCTCGATGCCTGGGGGTTCCAGCACAAAACAACTCTGTCGTGGGTGAAGGATCGCATGGGCACAGGGGACTGGCTAAGGGGCAAGACCGAGCTATGCCTATTGGGGGTTCGCGGTAAGCCGGTCGTTACGTTGACGAATCAGACGACGGCGCTCTCGGCTCCGGCGGGAGAGCATTCAGCGAAGCCGAAAGCATTCTACGAAATGGTCGAATCGCTTTGTCCGGGCTCTAAGATCGACGTTTTCGCCCGCAGGAAAAGGGAGGGCTGGGAAGCGTACGGACATGAGATCAAGGGGAGGGCGGCGTAATGGAAACGCTCGAATACCACCCCATCGCCGACATCTTTCCGCTCCTCACGGGCGACGCGTTTACTCGGCTCGTCGAGTCCATCTCGACACATGGCCTTGAGGTGCCAATCATCCTGCACGCTGATGGCAGAATCCTCGACGGCCGCAATCGTTACCGGGCGTGCCTTGAAGCCGGGGTTGAGCCACGGTTGGTGACGTGGAATGGCGACGGGTCGTTGGTCGGTCGTGTTTGCGCGTTGAACCTCGAACGGCGACATCTTACGAGCGACCAACGCGCTTGCTGTGCATCGTTGGCCTTGCCGCTGTACAAGGCGGAAGCGGCGGAGAGGTTAAAGGCCGGACAGCTTTCGGGGGGGCGCGGCAATAAGAAAAACTCTACCGAAAAAGTTCGGGAGAGTTTACAGGGAGAGGCGGTTGAACTTGCCGCGAGGGACTTCGGCACTAATGAGAAGTACGTTCGCGAAACAACAAAGCTATTAGGGGAAGATACCGAAGCGTTCGAGGCGGTCAAGTCCGGCGAGAAGCGACTGACGCAAGTCCTGCGCGAAAAGAAGCACGAGGACATCGGATCGAAAGTGGCGGCCATACCCGAGGGCAAGTTTCGGGTTATCTACGCCGATCCGCCCTGGAGATACAACGACACAAAGAGCGGCCTTGACAAGAACTGGGGAGCGGCTGAGGGGCAGTATCCAACGATGAGTATCGAGGAGTTGTGCTCGATGCCGATTGAGGACCACGCGGCCGACAACGCTGTGTTGTTTCTGTGGGTGACATCGCCTTTTCTGTTGCAGTGTGCGCCGATCATTGATGCCTGGGGTTTCAACTACAAAACGTCGTTTGTGTGGGATAAGGTAGGCCACAACTTTGGCCACTACAACTCCGCGAGACATGAACTATTGTTGATTTGCACGCGTGGTTCATGTACGCCGGATGCCCCAGAGCAGATTGACTCGGTTCAATCGATTGAAAAACGCAGGCACAGTGCAAAACCTGAGGAGTTTCGCCGGATCATCGATCGACTGTATCCCGCTGGACCTAGGTTAGAGCTATTTGCTCGCAAGAGGGTCGATGGCTGGGAATTGAGAACGGCGCTGACAAACTAGACCACAGAACGGCGTTTTAAAGCCGTTCAAGGGCGGCGGAAAATTAGACCGCCCGGGTGGTCCGCTGGCATCCATTCGGTGTTTTGTGGAACACGGGAAGGATGTATCGCGTGGAGCTATATGCTCAAGTACGGCGCAGTGTCTACGTCGAAGGGCTGAGTGAACGCGAAGCCGCCAAGCGGTTTGGCTTAGCGCGGGAGACGGTGCGCAAAATGCTGCGCTACGCTGCTCCGCCGGGCTATCGGCGGAGCAAACCGGTGAGACGGCCGAAGCTCGAAGCGTTCACCGGAATCATCGATCAGATCCTGCTCGACGATCAGCAACAACCAAAGAAACAACGTCACACCGCGAAACGCATCTTCGATCGCCTACGCGAGGAGTACGATTTCAGCGGTGGCTACACGATCGTCAAGGACTACGTCCGCGAGAAGAAGCTCGGTGGACAAGAGATGTTCGTGCCACTGGCGCATCCGCCCGGCGACGCGCAGGCCGACTTCGGCGAAGCGGTTGTCGTTATCAATGGAGTCCAGCGCAAGGCGCACTTCTTGGTTGTCGATCTGCCGCACAGCGACGACGCCTTCGTTAAGGCCTTTCCCGCCGAGACGACGGAAGCCTTTTGCGAAGGACACAACGCCGCGTTTCGTTATTTCGACGGCGTGCCACGCAACATCGTCTACGACAACACGACGCTGGCGGTGGCAAGGATTCTCGGCGACGGCACGCGCAAACGTACGCGGGTGTTCAGCGAACTGCAGTCGCACTACCTGTTCGCCGATCGTTTCGGGCGTCCGGGCAAGGGCAACGACAAGGGAAAAGTCGAAGGGCTAGTGGGCTTCGCACGGCGCAATTTCATGGTGCCGATCCCGAGATTCGAGAGTTGGGAAGCCTTCAACGAACACCTCGAAGAGAAGTGCCGAGCCAACCGTGAACGGCGTTTGCGACGGCACACCGAAACCGTCGGCGAACGCTTCGAGCGCGATCGGGAAGCGCTCTTGCCCTTGGCACCGACAGCCTACGATGCCTGCGACAAACGCTCGACAAGGGTGACTTCGTTGTCGCTGGTGCGCTACGCGACAAACGATTATTCGGTGCCAACGCGTTACGGCCACCGCCAGGTCCTGATCAAAGCCTACGTGGATGAGGTAGTGATCTGTTGCGGCAGCGAAGAGATCGCCCGCCATCAGCGCAGCTATGAACGTGAAGAGTTGGTTTTCGATCCGCTGCACTACTTGGCGTTGTTGGAACGCAAGACCAACGCGCTCGATCAAGCCGCGCCGTTGGTCGGCTGGGAGTTGCCGCCGGAGTTTGCGAAGCTGCGACGACTGCTCGAATCGCGGTTGGACAAAGCGGGCAAGCGCGAGTACGTACAGGTCCTGCGACTGTTGGAGGACTTCCCCCTTGAGCACGTCGCAACGGCGGTGCGCCAAGTCTGTCTACTGGGAACGATTGGCTTTGACGCCGTCAAGCATCTACTGCTGTGCGCGATCGAGCAACGTCCGCCGAAGCTCGACTTAACGAAGTATCCCCACCTGCCGACGGCTCAGGTCGAGCAGACGTCGCCGGCATCCTATCTGGCGCTGCTAGCAGGAGCAAGCTGATGGCGAAGTCGAGAATGCTGCTGGAAACCCACCTGAAAGCGCTGCGGCTGCCGACCTTCCTGCGCGAGTACGACAAACTGGCTCGGCGCTGCGCCGCCGAAGGCTTGGACTTTCGGGACTTCCTACAGCAACTCTGCGAGCTGGAACTGGTCGATCGCGAGCAGCGGGCGACCGAGCGTCGCATCAAGGCCGCCAAGTTCCCGGTGACGAAGAGTCTCGACACGTTCGACTTCTTGGCCATACCCTCGGTGAACAAGAAGCTCGTTCTGGAGCTGGCGCGCTGTGAGTTCATCGACCGCCGTGAGAACGTCTTGGCGCTGGGGAACTCCGGCACCGGCAAAACGCATATCGCCTTGGCGCTGGGACTGGCAGCTTGTCAGAGCGGCTATCGCACACGTTTCACCACCGCCGCGGGATTGGTCCATGAACTGCTCGAAGCCCGTGACGAACGGCAACTACTACGGGTCCAGAAACAACTTGCCAAGCAGGATCTACTGATCGTCGATGAACTGGGCTATGTGCCGCTGTCGAAGACCGGGGCAGAGCTGCTGTTCGAGATCTTTTCGCAGCGCTACGAACAGGGCTCGACGTTGCTGACCTCGAACCTGCCGTTCACCGAGTGGACCGAGGTGCTGGGTTCCGAACGCATGACCGGCGCTCTGCTTGACCGGCTCACGCATCACGTCCATATCCTCGAGATGAACGGCGACAGCTACCGCCTCAAGCAAAGCAAAAAGAAGCGCCCGCGCTCTTCAAACTGACCCGCCGGCCGCTCGCGCCGGTTTGCGTGGGCCGTCTTCCACTACGCCTGGGCCGCCCTAAAGGGCGTCCTCAGGCTCCGTTCCAGCCGTCCCACGCAAACCGCTGGATCCCCGCCAACTGGTCTATTTTTGCTCCGCCGAAGCGGTCTACATTTACTCCGCCCTTGACAGAACAGCATCGCGATCTGTAAGCGCTGGGCGCGCTTCCGACTTTTGGGGAATGTCGAGAGCGATGAGCCTCCGGCGCGCTGCCCTCGGTCGGTGTTTAGCGCAAGACCGGGAACGGAATCCCAATAGGCAGAGCTTGGTGCTGAGCGAACCGAGGCGAACTTCGATATCGCGAAGGCTCACGCGGTAGGTCAATTGGGCGAACGCCATCGAGCAGAGCCGATCCGACCGCGAGTCGCAGCGCGATCCGGAACGAAGCTGAGCAGCGGCGCAAACGTCGTGCGGTCTTGGTCCGTGAACCATTGCCGCCCGCCCGAAAATGGCGCCAGCCGGCCAGCGGTGGGGCTCGGGTCGTTTAGTTGACCAAACAGTGACTATCGACGTACTGAAGACGTCTCTCTTGACCGCAAACGGTGACTCTCAGCTCTCGCTTGTAACTAGTCTGCCTAGCCCTTGAGGCTCGCGAGACGGTTGAAAAGATCGTTGAAGACGGCGTCGCGGTTGACGTTATTTGCGACGCGAATGGTGTGGCGGCCCGATGCGGTTTTCCAGTTCATGTCGTCGGTCAGCACGGGGCTCGACACGATCTCGGAGGGGACCCACTCCGGGTTGTTCAACCAAGCTATTGCTGAGATATCCCAGATGACTTTGGAATACGGGTATCCTCGGTTCTTGCCCTTGATTCTCAGGGCGTAGTACTGCAGGAATTGGCCATAAAGATAGTCCCCAATCCGTGAGCGCCCGCGCATGTTCTTGTCCAATTCCGGGACCGTCGTCCGCAAGTGCTCGGCGACGTTCTTGGTCGGAATTTGGACTAGAGGAACACCGCTGTCAAATAGAACCTGCGAGGCGATCACATCCTGACGCAGGTTGAATTCGCTCGCCGAGGGCCAGTAGTGCGTGGTCCCGCCGAGCCAGACGACGACGATCTTTTCTTTGATCTTCGGCTCCATCAGGATGGCCGATGAGACGTTCGCCGGGCAGCCGATGGTTAACACGTAGAGCGGCTCACCGCTGGATTTCATCGCCTTGTCGATCAAATCGCGCGCGGCGGGGCTGTCAACCGGCTTGCCCTTGCGCTCGAAGAACCGGTCAGAGCCGCGGAACACTGATTTACTGTCCCCTCCAGGCAAGAAATCTAGCAGCCGAAAGATCTCCTCGTAGCTCTTTTCCATGCCGATGGCGGCGCTGGCTGAGAGACTGTTGACGAATGGCGCGGCGTAGATCGCCTCTACGGACATTCGCTCGTGAGACAGTAGGCTGTATGCGACTGCATACTGGTCGTCGATTTCGTTGTAGGTGTCGGAGTCGAGTACGACTCGCAGTCGGCCTGGCCCGGGAATGGCGAGCAGGCGATCGAGGTCGACTGTTTGGGCCTGTGCGGAAGCGGCGAGCGCTCCGGCGGCGGCAGTTTGGAAGAATTTGCGGCGCGAAGTCATGGCAATCGAAGCGATGCTAGCACAGCTAGATTGGGCGAAATGTCCGAGGCCAAGAATTACAGGGACTCGAGCGCTCGGCTAGACCCTGCTGAAGATCGAAGTGCTCAGAGCACTCGTGCTGTCGGCGAATGTTTCCTGCTCGATGCCTAGTGAACGTAGGATGCTGAGGTACATGTTTGACATGCGCGATTGGCCGTCGCGCCAATACGTGCCGTGCTTGAGGCCCATGTTAGCTCCGCCCGTGATTAGGGTCGGCAGGTTGACGGAGGTGTGCGTCGTGCTGGCACCGCTGCCGTATAGCACGATCGTGTTGTCGAGCACGCTGCCGTTGCGGTCCTGATAGCTGTTCATCCTCGTGAAGAAGTGAGCTAGCTGTTGGCTCAGGAACAGATCGTACTTGGCGAATTGCTGCTGCCCCGCTTTGTCGGTCGCGTGCGAGAGCTTGTGGTGTGTTTGCGACAGACCGAGCTTGAGCGGGAACGTGTCGCTGATGCCCATTCCGTCTTCCCGGTTAAGCATGAACGCTACCGAACGGGTGATGTCCGCATCGAATGCCAACGCGATTAGGTCGAACATCGTGCGGTAATATTCCGCGGGTTCGCCCTCAGATGTGGCGTCGAGATTTAGGTGCGTGTAGTCCTGCTTTTTCAGCGGGATGTCGATCCAACGCTCGGATGCGATTAGGCGCGATTCGACTTCGTCGAGAGAGGTGAGGTACTGATCCATCCGCTCGCGGTCGGACTTGCCAAGTTGCTGATCGAGCGAGCGCGCACTTTCGGCGACGGCGTCAACCAACTTGATGCGCCGTTGCAGCTTGTCACGCTGCGCTTGCAGCGAGGTGCGGTCACCGCGAAACAAGCGGTCAAAGATGCGGCGCGGGTTGTTTTCCGCTGGGATTGGACGGCCTTCGAGGCTATAGGAGATCGTGCCTGTGCGAGAGAGGTAGCCCGTTCCGGCATCGATCGAGAGCACTAAGGAGGGTTGGCGGCAGTACTGCTTCGTGTGCTGCGCTACGACCTGATCAAGTCCGACGGAATTGTAGGTGCCGGGCTTGGGGTTGTGGAGCGGGGCTCCGGTGAGCCACATGTCGGAGCAGGTGTGCGGGTCGGCCTTTGGACCGCTTGGATGGTGCAGCCCACCCATAAAGCTGAGTTGTTTGCGGAAAGGGGCCAGAGGCTCGGTGGATTTCCCGAATACGAACTCGCCGTTGTTTTCAGAACGCGGGAACCAGCTCCACTCGTCGAGGCTATTCTCTTCGCGAGGGAGCGACATGCCGTTCGCCGTGTAGAGCGCGCAAAAGCGGCGCGGAGCCTGCTCGGTGACCGCGGCGCCCATAGCGTCGAGAGCGGGTAGGGCTAGCGCGGCGCCCCCGATTCCCTGGAGGAATGCGCGGCGGTCGATTCTTGCGAAAGTACTCATCGGTATCTCGGCCAGTCAGCCTTATTGTACGCCAGACTGCCGCAACTCTCAGCACCCGACGTGTTGGGAAACCTTCAGGTTGGTAGTCGAATGAGTATACATAAATATGTATACTGAAGAAGTGCCCGAAGAAATCCGGCCTGTGCGCTGGGTCGGGTCAGCGTTACGGGATCTGAAGGGATTCCCTCGCGCTGTGCAACGTGATTTTGGGCAGGCGCTATATGCTGCGCAGTGTGGCGAAATTTATCCTTCAGTCAAGGCGCTGAAGGGGTTCTCGGGCGCTTCGGTGCTGGAAATTGTCGCGCCGTTCGAGACTGACACATACCGCGGGGTGTATACCGTTCGCTTTGGCTCGACGATTTATGTCCTGCACGCATTCAAGAAAAAGGCGAAGAGAGGACGCGAGACACCGAAAAAGGATATCGAGCTGATCAGAGCCCGCTTGGAGATGGCGCGTCTGGATCACAACAGGAGACAGAACTGATGGCGAAGAAGACAAACGGAGTTACGGCCGGAAGCGGCAATGTTTTCGCTGATCTCGGATTTGCGAGCGCGGATCGCGAGCAGTTGAAGGCGAAACTCATGCTGGAAATTTACCGAGCCATCAAGGACCGAGGTCTGACCCAGGTGGAGGCTGGCAAAATATTGGCCATTCAACAGCCCCACGTTTCAGCGCTCATGAATGGCAGGTCTGGCAAGTACTCGTTGGGTCGGCTTTTCGAGTTTTTGAATGCCCTTGGGCGCGACGTGGAGATTGCGGTTCGCGCCAAGCCACCTGAGGCTGAACATGCCCACACGAGTGTCGTTATCCGGCCTTAAACGGGTTAGAGTGCCGGAACCGGAATTTTAACGTTAGATGGCGAGTGCGGGACATGGCACCCCACTACTTCTCTAGGAACAATTTATTGTTGACGACGTACCGGAGCATGTCCCGCATGCGGTATTCGCCGGCTCGCAGTTGCAATGCGTCTTCCTTCAGAAAACTCAACTCGTTGTACGTCAGACTGCGGCCGTTCGCGTACGTCACTAGATGCTTGAGAACGCTGAAGGCCACCTGATCGATGCGATCTTGCGCCAGATAGCGTTTGAGCTCATTCACGCCTGATACCTCGGTGTTGTCGGGCAGCGTGGAACGTGCGTCGGCAGGTTGCTGCTTAACCCGCCCGTCTGCGTCGATTTCCTCAAGGGCGACTCCCCAGGGGTCGATTTTCGCGTGGCATTGGACGCAACCCGGCAGGCTGCGGTGCTGCTCCAACCGTTGGCGAAGCGATAGTCCCGCTGTGTCCGCCGCCAGGTCCGGTACATTTGGAGGCGGAGGTTCCGGCGGCTCGGCGATGATTTTCCGCGCCAGCCAGGCCCCGCGCTTGACTGGGTTCGACTCGCGCCCGTCTGATAGACCGGCCATCAATGCGGCCTGAGATAAAAGGCCGCCAAGCTCGGGCCGGCGGTGCATGATTGGCACGAACTTGAAACCACTCTCGGTCTTGTCGGCGAGGCCGTAGTAGCTGGCGACAACTTCATTGGCGACTACGAAATCGGACTCCACCAAATACCGTGCCGGCAGGTTGTTGCGGATCAAGTACTTCACAAACTCCAGCGGCTCTCGTCGAAGTTGAGTGCGGGCGTCGCGGCTTAGCTTAGGGAATTTTTTGCGATCGGGCTCGAGCACGTCAAACTTTTCGAGATCGAGCCATTGGGAGGTGAACTCCTCGATGAACTTCGCAGAGCGCGGGTCGGCGATCATGCGCTCAACTTCGGAGTCCAACTGATCCCTCAACTCGCCGCCGGCGGCCAGCTTAAGGGTCACGCTATCCGGTGGCTCATTCCACAAGAAGTACGAAAGCTTTGAAGCCAATTCATAGTCATCGATCGCTTCGGGCTCGGGCGTGGAGCTGGTCTCGATCATGAAAAGGAATTGAGGCGATGTGAGCACGACCTGCAGCGCATCTTTCACGCTTTGTTGAAAACCGCGCCCCTCGTCGAGTGATTGTTCGAATACACCTATCAATGCCGACTCTTCCGGCGCGCTAACCGCTCGGCGGTAGGCACGGGTTGCGAAGTTACGAATGATCTCGCGCGCGTACTCGTGAGAATCGGATTTGCGGTTGAAATCGGTGAAGATGTTTTGATGCGTAGCTGGTGGCCAGGTGTCGTAGAACGGCCCCTGGAACTCCACCGACTTGATCAGCAGCCTAGGCATGTCGCGGCCGTCGGTGTATTCACTGCGGACGGCAAGTTCACGAATGCCCGCCAGGTAGTTGACGTTGTTCTTTTCAACATTCGGACTAGGGTAATCGTTGATCGCGGCTTCAAACACAAAGCGCTGTAGCTTTTCAGCCGCCACGGTTTGCGGCGTTTCGACCGGGAAAAACGTGCTGCCGCAATCGCGGCGAAACCCCATATGAACGCCGACTCGCGGGGAACGTTTTTCAAAAGCAACGAATCGTTGCGCAACTTTGTGGTCGTCCGGCAGTAGGGTCAACACGATTCGGTCCAAATCCCGTACGCCAGTGTGCTCGGCCTCGACCTGCAACTTGCCGGCCTCAAGCCTAACGGCTACGAGGGCGGGGTGCTGAAGCTGTGTTGAGAAAGGCCGGTCGCCCAGAGTTAGCGTAACTTGTTGCGGGGTCTCGGGTGGCGGTAATGCCAGCTTGCGGCCGGGTTGGATCAGCGCTTGCAGCTCGGCCTCATCGAGGGCTCGCGAATAAACACGAACTTCGTCGATCACGCCATTGAAGTGGGCGGCATACGAGACGCGCCCAAGATGGAGTTCGGCCCTAGGATTGTTGAGGTTTGTCGCACCGATTTTTCCCTTTGCGACTAGGTAGCCGTTCACGTAAAGGCCTGTTTGATTGCCGCCGCGCCTGACGACGGCGGCGATATGCTGCCATGTATTGGCTTGAATAACGCGATTCGGGGAGTTCACGAACGCATTGGAATCGTTGTCTGGTCCAGACGTTGAGAGCCTGAAGTTGCCCCTGCCGCCGCCAAGATTCAGTTGCCAGCCCGGCGTTTGGTCATAGCCTCCGAACACTACGACGCCTGCGTTTTTCAACCGCTTTGGATTGATCCACGCCGCTACGGTGAAGTCACCGTTACCGACGTTCAGTGCGTCCTGATGCTCGATGACGATCGAATCGTCTTCACCGTCCAGCGAAACGGCACTGCCAAACGGGGATTCGACGAACTTTGCATCTCCTTCTAGTCGGCCGGGGGTTTCGTCGTCGAGCGACCACGATCCAACCAAGCCCTCGGCGAGGCGCGACGTATCTGGGGTGGGTAACTCGGCTCGTTCCACCTGATGGAGATCAACCTGGTAGATACCGGGCGTGTCGATAGTCAGCGTTTGCGGCATTTCCGGCTGGAGACTCACCAGGGCTCGCGCTCCATCAACCGGCTGCGCCTGATCTTCAGGGTCGAGCATCAGGCCGTCGTTATACTTCGCTGCGCTGACGGTTACGCGAAATCGGCCGTGGTCGGGAAGTTCGCGGGACGAAATCTTGAAGTTCGCCTGATGCCCAAAAGTGCCGTCGCATCCGAAGAGCTCGTTATTGGGAATAGCCGGCCGCAGCAGCAGGCCTTCGGTGACGGTCTCGTAGGCGGTCCCCTTGGGGTAGCCACGGCTGCCGCGCATGTCGGCAAAGACCGCGTGGTAGATACTGTCAAACTCACGCCAGCCGCGCACAGTGCCGTTGCCGATGTAGCCTTCGTTGAAACGATACTTGGTCCGCATCGCAAGGGGTTTAAAGGCGAATTTCTTGTTGGGAACGGGCTGCGAAACGACGTAGTCTTCGATTTCGAGCAACATGTTGTTCGCACCGAGAATGAGTTTCTCGGGCATAGGATCGGGGTTGATTCCCTTACCTAGGTCGACGCGAAAATTCTGGATCGTAGGCTTCGAGTCGGGGTTGACGATTGATCGGTTAAGAGCCTCTTCGGCAACTTCGAGATAGGCCTCCATCAGCAGCGGGGATGTTTGCAAAGTCGCCGTGTTGTTTACGAAGCCGTCGCTGGACACCGCATCGGGTGGAAGCGCATCGGTCAAGTCGTCGTCGAGCAGCAATAGCTCGCGCAGGGTGTTGCGGTATTGCGAGACAGTCAGGCGCCGCACGATGCCGTTCTTGGGAACCGGGCGCGAGCGGGCAACGTTGAGGGCTTGGTTGATCCACTCGACCATGCGCTCACGTTCGGAACCGTCTGGTTGTGGCGCACCCTTTGGCGGCATGGTCTCGTCGCCAATTTTTCGGCGGACAGCCTCCCACAGGCGAAGGTGCCGATCTTCCAGCGCCGCGTCAAGCTGGTCGAGACGGACGCCCGACAACGCGAGGTTCTCGTTGTGGCACTGGACGCAGTTTTGTTTCAGAAACGGCTTTGCTTGCTGCTCAAATGATTGTTCGAGCGCAACGGGAGCGGCAGCCGCCGCGTGGGCCGGCACGGAGCGCGCTATCCACGCGCCGCCCACTACAGACACCACAGCGAGAGCGCACGTGGCTTGGAATCGAAGCCGAGAATTCCGTGAATTCATATCGTACTGGGAGCAACGGTCTCTCTAATAAACATCGCCACGTTGGCCCCGATAAACAAAGCTTATGTTAACCCGAGATCGCCGCTCGCCACGGGCTTCCGGGTACCTGCAGCTTTAGCGATTTCGAATTCTTGGTCCCCGCCCAATTTGGCGATGACCGCCTGAAGGCACTCCCATCACCTCGACTTCCGCCACCTCGGTCATCGATGGTCCTGGAAAAACGAAGGTCAGTTCGGTGACATCGGCCAGCACCGCGTTCAAGGGATAGATTACCCGGAAGCCATCGACGTTGACCGAGGGCAGCTTCTCGATTTGCTCACTTCCGCCAACTAAGCGAACGACGTCGAGGGCAAAGCCCTCTGGCCGTCGTGATGGCTGCGGGCTGTCCGCGGGGAACGCTTGCGCCGCGTTGAACTCGACAAGGATCGAGTGAACTTCGACAGCCTCCTGAAAGCGAAGTTTCACCCAGTGGCGCGTAGCGCTGTCGGTCAGCCAATAGGTGTAGTTGATGTTGTTGACGATATTGCTGCCGCCGTCGAAGAGATTCAACACGCCATAGAAAACGTTGTCGAGTTCGCGGCCCGCATTCACGCTACTAGCGTCGACGAGCGTATCGCCGAGTTTCGCTACGTTGACTAGCTCGCTCGCGCGGCCGATCGTAGGGGCGGCAAGACATATAGCTAATAAAAGGATTGAAATCGAGTTATGCAAAAGGCCTCGCTGATATCGTTGACGCACCGAGATGAAATTCGTTTAAAAGTTTTTGGGATTGCTTGCGCGATTGAGGAATGCGGGCAAGACCTGAGTACGTTGCAAGCATGAGAGTTACGAAAGAGTGCCTCGGAAAAAGGAGCGGCAATCAATCTATTGGAATCGAAAGTGCTTACTAGCAGCCGCCCCAAACGCAACACCGGCGGCCAAGAGCAGACCGATGTGTGGCAGCACGTCCGCGCCGCTCATTCCGAAGCTTAAAAGCTTGTGCAGCGCGTCCATCGTCAACCCCGTCGGTAAGAACAGCGCAAACTGTTGTGCCCAGCGGGGAGTGACTTCGATCGGCCACCAGCCGCCGCCGAGGGCTGCCAGCGCGTTAGTCGTCAATACGCCGATGCCCACGGCTTGGCCCTGCGTTCTGGCAAAGTTTCCCAACAGAAGGCCGAGACTTGCCGCCAAAGCCGCGTAGGCGAGCAAGACTAAAATGACCGGCACGATATTTGGCCAACCCCAGCTCACACCAAAAAGAATCCGGCCCGTTACCATCGCGAATCCGAGCTGGATGATGCCCAAGAGCATGCGCGCCCCCCACTTACCGGCAACCACCGCGGGCCGCGACATCGGTGTTGAGGCGAGCCTGCGCAGTACGCCGCTTTCGCGCTCGATGGTAAGAGCCACGCCGCCACTTGTGAGCATAATCATGAGCAAAAACATCACAGTGATGCCCGGTACGGCCTGTTCGAAGCCAGTCGGAATCCGTTGCCGCTTGCCTGCCGCCAGCACGTCGACGGTCAACGAGCGAGGCATCGCCGCGATTTCTTCAATCTTGGCAATCGTCGCGACTGCGTCCGGATCCTGCTGATTCGTTCCGGCCGCGACCACGTCGGCGAGTTCTGAATACACGGCGCGGTTCACACGGAGCTCGTCGAAGTCCGTCCCCTGGCCTTCGCCACGGCGTCCGAATTGCAGCTTCACCGGCTCTCCGGCCAGCACGGATGCGGTGAATCGTTCGGGCACCCGCAATCTGCGGCGTGCATTCATCCAGTCTGCTTCGATGTCATGGCGAACTACGCGGAAATCGCGGTCCTCGAGTCGTCGCACCAGGTGATCGGCTAACGGACCGGCGTTCCCCGGTATCAGTACGCCAATCGTGTCCCTGCTGTCGCGCTGCTCGGAACCGCCGCCACCGGTCACCGTGCCGATGAAGTAGAAAAACACGATCGGCATGACGAAAGTCCAGGCGAGCGTTTCGCGTGACCGCAGCAAA
Source organism: Bryobacterales bacterium (assembly GCA_965247305.1). Classification (GTDB taxonomy): domain Bacteria; phylum Acidobacteriota; class Terriglobia; order Bryobacterales; family UBA6623; genus CATQHP01. Next base: position 4,268,731 of record OZ252030.1, read on the forward strand.
TTGCGAGCATCACGCAGGGCCATCGACAAAGCGCCGGAGAGCATTGCAGCTACCCTCCCACGAACGCGCGGCGCAGTCGCGTGACTTTCAATAGAAATAGAACCGCCGAAGCTACGGCGACGATGCAGAATGCCGCGGCTAACGAAGTGCCATCGATCGTGCCCGCCAATATCTCTTTCAGACGGGCGAGTGCCCAGCCATTCGGCGTAAACTGTCCGAGCGCTGCGATCGATCCCGGCATCACTTCCGACGGAAAGAAGCTGCCGCCGGCCATGAGAAGCGGGAACAGCAGCATATTCGTAAGCAGGTCGCCGTTACGCTTCCCGCTTGCGAAAAGTTGAATCAGACTCATTAGTAGGTAGAACAGTGTGCCGACCGCAATCGTCCAAGCAAATGCGGTGAAAGGGGCTTCGAGTTCGACGCCGAGCAGGCGCGAGCCCAACGCCAGCCCGGCCAGCGCCGCCGCCGCAATTACGGTCGAGGCCACCAGCGTTTTTCCAAGAACAGTCTGCACTAGGCCCGGCGGAGCGACCGCCGTGCGGCTGAGCGTACCGGCCTCGTGCTCTTTCCAGTAGTCGCCGCTCATCCCCTGAGCGATGAACAGCAACGACATGAATAAGATGCCCGGGAAAAAGAGCGCTCCGAAGTTAGTCCGAACCCCGTTGTCTTCCGATTCAATATCGGTTTCCAGTTCGATCAGCAGCGGGTCGAAGTAGCGATCGAGCTGTTCGAGCTTGCCTCGAATTCGGCGCGTTAAGTCAACAGCGGTTGCCTCGCTGAAGATGTTTTCTCCTTCCGGAGGCCCTTCCGCGATCAGCCGCAATTCGTCGCCCGCAATGCGCTGCGCGTAGAACGCACCGTCGGCCAGGATTGAGAGCATTTCTTCAACGATTCCGGGGAGTATTCGTTGCGAGGGGTTCACCACCAATGTGATCTTGCTTGGCTCATCGTCAAGCAGTGCCTTCGAAAAGCCGTCGGGAATGATGATCATCGCCGTCGCTTCACCGCCGTCCATAAGCGCCTGGCCCTCTTCGCGCTCAACATTCTCGGGATCGAACATTTCGTCCATCGGGCCGCCGGAGAAGCTGTTGGCAACCAGTTGAGATAGAAACTGCCCGTGTTCGTCGGCGATCAACAGGCGCCCCTCAGGCGAGCCGCCGTCGCGCCCAAATACGAGCGCCATCAGTCCGCCGATCAAAAGCGGAATGCCAATCCACAAACCGAGCGAGGTTTTGTCTCGCGAGCGTAGGCGTAGCTCTTTTCGTATCGTGGCTCGCAGAAGTTGCATGCCGTTACTCGCGCAACTCCTTGCCTGTCAGCTTGATGAATAAGCTCTCGAGGCTAGGCCGGCTTAACGTCGTATCGCGCACCACGACGCCAGCTTGACTGAGCGAGGCGAAGACCTCCGGTAGCCGCCGCGAGCCTTCGCGTAGCGAAACCGTGAGTTGCCGGCTGTCGGATTGAACGATCTCGAGCTCTTCCAGGGAGTCGAGTGGAGCCCGCCAGGCGTCGCCCTCAAAATTGCCTGAAAGTCTGAGCAGATCACGTTCGCCCATCATCGATCGCAAATCGTCGAGCGTGCCGCTAGCGATGATCTTGCCGTGATCGACAATTGCCAGCCGGTCACACAACTGCTCGGCCTCGTCCATGTAGTGAGTGGTGTAAATGACGCAAACGCCCTCCGTGGTGAGTTGTCGGACCAACTCAGCCAGCCGCACCCGGCTTTGCGGATCGACACCGGCTGTTGGTTCGTCGAGCAAAACAGCCTTCGGGCGATGGAGCACTCCGGCAGCCAGATTAAGGCGACGCTTCATGCCGCCCGAAAAATTCTTCACCGACTCGTTGGCTCGATCGGTGAGGCTGACGAGGTCAAGTACCCAGGCGATTGCGTCTCGCAATTGCGTGCCGCGTAGTCCTTGGGCGGCGCCCCAGTACTCAAGATTTTCGCGGGCCGTCAGGTCGAGGTAGAGTGCAATTTCTTGAGGGACAACACCGAGCGATGCCCGCGCTTTCGGGCCGTCGGCGACCACATCATGCCCGTCGACGACGATCCGGCCTGAGGTAGGCGTTAGCAGCCCACAGACGCAATTGATTGTTGTCGACTTGCCCGCGCCGTTAGGGCCGAGCAGTCCGAACACCTCGCCGGGCCGCGCTTCGAACGAAACGTCGGCGACGGCCACGAGGTCACCGAATTCCTTGCGTAGCTTTTCAACTTGAATCATGGGCGAGACCCTACCAGAGTAGTGGGCCTTTTAGTCGAATACGATTTGCCCCCGAAAAAGTTCAACCGGCGGAGTCTCGTCGTGGACACTGTGACGACACTGCGCGGCTGCAGCGCTCTTGAATCAAATCCACCAACAAACAAGTGGTGACCGCAATCCGAATCAACAGCGGCGCGGACGGAAGTCCGCGCTCTGGGGTTTGGCTTTATTGGAGGCTCTAAGGCTTGAAGAATGACTCGATATTCGAATTACTGAGGCTTCTGATTTCGAGTACGACTGTGCGCGAAGCCGCAAAATCTGAACCCCGGCGAGGGGTGACGTTTGTATTAGCCCTGGGTGCAACCCGTTAAGCGTTAACCTATCTATACTTGAATCGCGTTCTCCGTCGCGGCGGTTCGGATAGCATGTTACGGATGAGTGACCAGTTGCCCAGAACCTCCTTCAGGGTCTGCGCGGGCAGCACGGCGGTACAGATTTGTCGATGCAGAAACTCGGTCTCACGCCAGCGGCTTCGACCGCGGCTCGAGATTGTACCCCCAGGGGGAAATAGAGTCCGCGTAGGCGATCATTCGCTCCACTAATAGGCCCACTAACAGCTTTCCCGCCAGCCAGGCTTTCGCGCTTCGTTCGTCTTTCTTCGGTAGATGGCCGAGGCTCATAATCGATTTCATCCGCTTGAATACCAACTCGATCTGCCAACGCAATCGATACGTGTTTAGAATGTCGATTGACGAGATGCCCGGCGCCAGCGTCGTCCAAATCATCAAATACTCAGCGAACACTAGCGACTGCTTCGAAACCGTTGTTTGATTGCGTTTGGCGCGCGATTCCAAACGTCGCCGGGCTTGCTCCGTCGCTTCGGCGGAGCGCCGCACAGCAACCAGACGTCCCTCGATCCAATCCCCGTTTGGGTCCTTCACGCGGGTCGGAAACTCGCGCGGAACGTAGCCGCGCAGACGGCCTATTCGCGACAGCAAGTCGATGCGTTTGCCCTTAATATCAAACAATGGAAGCGATTGTCGGTTGAGTCGCACGATCACGTCGCCACCCGCGCGCACCACATGGGCCACCCCCGGCGGCGCGGCATACACGCGATCTCCCATCATCACATCGCCCGCTTCGACATCGAATCGCCGGAAGGTTTCGCCGCCTTTCCGCACTGCGGTGAGTTCAAAAAAGTCGCACTCGAGGTTGGCCAGATTCACGGCGTAGTGCAGTTTCCAGTCGCTGCCCGTGCTGCCGGGTTCGGACACCGCGGTCGCGTCAACGGCGCGCAAGCGTCGATCCAACGAGGCCAACGGCAACTGCACGCTGCCACGCATTTGCTGCGCCAGCCAACGCAGCCACCCCTCGGCGGCGCGTAGCCGTTTGAACACGCCCACGGCGCTGATTTGTGCCAACCCGGAGGCCGATGCTCGCGCCGCCGTTTCAGCCAGCGAACAACCGCTCGCCAAATGCATCAGGAGCAACCGTAGAACGGTTTCGGGATCCTTGATATAGCGGGCGCGACGCATGGCGCCCAGTGTCTTAGCCTGCTCCCGCCAGCCGTCGGGGAGAAACGAACACAGCACCTCCCAATTTTCGATGTCAGCCAAATACGCATCTGCAGTTCTCATACCAACAGTATGAGAGAAACCGCTCTGCGAGAGCAAGTATTAGGTTAACTCTTATTGGGTGCAACCCTGGGATTTCAAAGTCGACGACGCGCCGGAATTCCTCTCTGCCCCGCCGCCAAGAGGTTAACAGTGCACTTAAAGAGCCACTCGTCCACGGGCGATATGTGGGTAGCTGATCATCGGCAACGTATCACTTTCGCACTCTGAGAAGTACACGAATGACCTCCCATACCGCCGGTAGACGCATGAAAGTTCGCCTCATCGCACTAGCCGTACTTCCCGCCGTCGCCATCGCGGCGGACGAGCCAACCACCGCGGAATTGCGCCTGGCCTTGGATACTTCATGGGTTGCGATGAGTGCCGCCCTGGTGTTCTTGGTGCAGGCCGGGTTCATGTGTCTGGAGTCAGGTATGGCGCGTGCCAAGAACTCCATTAACACCGCTATCAAGAACATGGCCGACTTCGTGCTCGCGCTGACCAGGTCGTCCGGCGACGGCGCCGAGCACGTTCTAGCGCCAAAGGCGGCCGTCGATGACTTATCCGGTTCCGCGAAACAGATCGTTAAGGCGGTTGAAGCAATCGACGCAATCGCTACTCAGACGAATATTCTTGCGCTCAACGCCACTATCGAAGCCGTTCGCGCGGGCGAGGCGGGCAAGGGTTTTGTCGTCGTTGCGAATGAGGTAAAAGAACTCGCGAAGACCTCTACCAACGTAACCAGGAGCATCCGGGTCAAGATCGGAAACATTCATACAAAGACCGACCGCGTGAAGGAAGCGATCCATACGCTTTCGACGATTCTCGCCGAGGTTGAACGAATCAACGGTTCCGTTGCCAAGGTCGTCGAAGACACGTCGCATACAAGTCAGTCTGTTCAGACCGCTATCAACGAGGCGTTAACGGTATCCACAGCGGTGAACGAGATGACTGCCAGCGCCGCGGGTGTGTCAGAGAAAGTCAAACACAGTTATCAAGAAATCATGCGGGTGTTCGAACACAAGGACGAGACCCCAGCTGCCGTTTAGACCGAGTCGCCAGCTGCTGAGAAATGCCGGCTAGTTCTCCAACATGTCCAAGATGTGAGAATCTGGCGGGGAATGGTCTTGCGGTTGATCTACGCCTGCATGCTAATCGGTTGTGCCTCGTGTGGGCGCATGTTCGACCCGCCATCGCAGGCGCGCTTTGAACTCTCGGCTTGCCCGTCGGCGTTGCCGCCCATCGACCCGGTTCGGATGACATGGGATGTGTCATCCGAGCCGGTAGTCGAGCGCGGGAGTCCGGGTGAATGGGACGCGGTCGATCTGCTCAATCCTTCCGTGGTACGTCATGGCGGGCGTTACTTGAACCTCTACTCCGGGTTTGACGGCAATACCTGGCACACAGGCCTCGCCTTGTCCGAAGACGGTGAGCGTTGGAATAAACAAGATCGCGTGCTTTCGCCTGAAGGTTGGGAGGGCGACTACATTGCCGCCAACGGAGCAGCCGTTGTTTCCAGCGGCAAAGTTTTTTACTGGTACCAAGCGGGTCCGAGGCAAGCAGCACGGATTGGCATGGCCCGTTCACGCGACGGCGAGCAGTGGGAGAAACAACCCCGAGCGGTACTCGCGCCCGGCCCGCGAGGTTCGTGGGACGAAACGGCGGTTGGCGATCCTTCCGTCATCTCCTGCGGCGATTGGTTCTATATGTTCTATCTCGGGCAGAATCGGCATGGCCGTCAACGCTTAGGACTGGCCCGCTCGCTCGATGGAATCCATTGGCAAAAGGAGCATCGCAATCCCTTACTGGCGGGCGGACCCCCGGGGTCTTTCGATCAACGTGGGGTCGGCGAACCAGCCGTATTCCGCGCGGGCGAAAAATGGTACATGCTCTACGTCGGTCGGGACCAAGTCGAACGGCGGCAAATCGGTTGGGCCGAATCCGCGAACGGAGTAGACTGGAGAAAACTCGAAAATGCTCCTCGGCTCGCCGGCAATCTCGATTGGAATCGCGCAACCGTGTGCGACCCTGAAGTGATGGTCATCGGCGATCGACTTCAGGTGCTGTTCGGTGCGGGCGACAAGGCGTCCCCCGACGAGAATGTGAATGGAGTTATTGGCCGCGCGGTGCTAGTTTCGAAATAACTTCTTTTCTCTGAATAGCGAAGAACTAAGTAGTGAGACGAATATTTTGTGTGCTGGTGGTTGCGGCCGCATTTCTGGCGCCGGTCGGCGCTCAAGTGCTCGACCCGGTGCAATGGTCGATAGTGCTCGAGCCGCCACGGGCTGAGCCGGGCGGGCGAGTCACCGCGCGCGTAACAGCCACGGTAGACGACGGTTGGCACCTCTACTCGTCGACCACGCCTCAAGGCAAGCCGATCGCACTCGACCTGCAAATTGCAGAATCGCCCTCAGTGGTTTCGTGGCAAGCCCACCAGCCCCAGCCGACGATCAAGTTCGATCCGAACTTCCAGATGGATAGCGAGTGGTACGAACACTCGGCGGAATTTCTTGTTGAAATCGATCTGGCGGCAGACGCCTCAGGGGAACAATCGATCGAAGCCAAGGTGCGCTACGGCGCTTGCGACGACCGTCAGTGCCTGCCGCCCAAACGCAAGTCTGTTTCGGCCACGTTGACCGTAGCGGCCGGTGCGAAGGGCCTGGCTGGGCCGATCCCGGCTGAATATCAGGTGATGAAGCTCTTCGCGGCCTCGGCAGCGGTTACCAAGCCGGCTTCGGCCGTCGATCCGCTCAGCGCCGGCGGTGAGGAACAAGGGCTGTTTGGTTTCGCCCTGGTGGCTTTAAGCTTCGGCCTGCTAGCAATCTTGACGCCGTGCGTCTTCCCGATGATTCCGATATATATGGGCTCGTTTCTAGGCGGTGAAGATAGGCCGCGCAGTGCTGTGATGCGTCAAGCGGGCATCTTCTGCCTCGGCGTCGTCGTGCTATTCACGGCGCTCGGTGCCGGAGTCTCCGCGGTCGTTGGGCCGTTTGGGATGAGCCAACTCGGCTCGAATGTCTGGGTCAATCTGCTAATCGCGTTGGTGTTCTTCGCATTCGGAGCGAGCATGCTTGGGGCCTTCGAGATCAGCATGCCCAGCAGCGTGGTGACCGCCGCGAACCAACGAGCATCAGGTTCGGGCGTCGCTTCCACGCTCATGCTGAGCCTGGTTTTCACGCTAGCGTCATTCGCTTGCACTGGCCCATTTATCGGCTCATTGCTGGCGGGTTCGCTTTCGGGCGGAAGTATCGCCTTCCCGGTATTTGGAATGCTGATGTTCTCGATCGGGTTGGCCGCGCCGTTCTTCGCGATCGCCTTGTTCCCGTCGTTCATGGGGAAACTGCCCCGTAGCGGAGGCTGGCTCGCCGTCACGAAACGCACCATGGGCCTGGTGATATTCGCCGTCGGCATCAAGTACCTCAGCACGGTTGACCAAGTTTTCGGGCTAGATCTGCTCACTCGCGATCGCTTCTTGGCGATTTGGATGGTGTTGTTCGCACTGGCGGCGTTCTACTTGTGGGGCGTCGTTAAGCTTGTCGACGATGGCCCGAGCGAAGGAATTGGCTTGGTTCGCCTGGGTGTCGGCGCGGCGTTCCTGATCCTCGCGATCAGTCTGATTCCCGGCATGTTTGGAGGCAGGCTTGGCGAACTGGACGCGTATGTCCCGTCGGCCACCGACGCGGGACTCTTCGCCGGAGGCACTGGCAGACCGGCAACGAAATGGATCAAAGACGACTTTGATGGCGCGCTCGCCGAGGCGAAGTCGAGCGGCAAACCGGTCCTCGTGAACTTCACCGGTTACGCTTGCACCAACTGCAAGTGGATGAAGACCAACATGTTCACCAAGCCCGAGATCGCCGAAGCGCTTGAGGGTCTCGTGCTGGTCGAACTCTACACCGACGGTCTCGACGACGTCAGCGACAAGCACCAAGACTTGCAGATCTCGCGATTCAACTCGTCGACGATCCCGTTCTATGCGGTAATTCGTCCGGACGATTCGCTTGCCGGAACTTTCTTGGGACAGACACGCGACGTCCAGGCCTTTCTGAGTTTCTTAACGAGCGGATCGTAGCATGTCCCGCGGCGGGAATCAGGCGCCGGGCCCGAAGTGGTACGAGGCGCCGGCGGTACTTCGAAGCCTCAGCCGAGACCCGCTCAATTTTCACCTCAAGATGCACCAGCGTTACGGCGATGTCGTGCGCATCTCTTTTGGCGTTTCGTCGGCCTACTTGCTGCGCCGCCCCGAGCACGCCAAGCATGTGCTGCAAGACAACCACACCAACTACGACAAGCGAAACTTCGATTACCGCGTTCTCAAGCCGATCGTGGGCGAAGGTTTGCTGACCAGTAACGGTGACCACTGGCGGGGGCAGCGCAAGCTGATCCAGCCGGCCTTTCAGCGTGAACGGATCACCGCGCTGGTCCCACTCATCGTTGAGCGAACCGAGGCGCTTATCGCCCGCTGGAAGGCGCAGCCTGATGCCTCTCGCGACGTGAGCCGTGACATGTCGCGGCTCACCCTCGAAATTGTCACCGAGGCGCTGTTCGGGGTCGATGCCGGCGAGTCGGCGGCCGAGATCGGTGAGGCGTTTCTGATCCTGAGCCGCAATGTGATGGACCAGTACGGCTCGCTTCCGGCGATGTTGCCGTTCTTGCCCACGCCCGGCAATCTGCGAGCGAAGCGCGCTAGGAAGCGGCTGCACGCCATCGTAGACAGGTTGATCGCCGAGCGCCGCAGTCGGCCGGCCGGTGATGACTTGCTCTCGGCGATGCTCGAGGCTCGCGACGAAGACAGCGGCAGGCCGATGAGCGAAACGCAGTTGCGCGACGAGGTCACGACCTTTCTACTTGCCGGACACGACACGACTGCGAACGCGCTCAGTTGGACGTTCTATCTGCTTTCGCAACATCCCCAGATTGCGGATCGCGTTGAGTCTGAAATCGATCAAGTTTTGGGCGCTGAACCCGTGGCCGCGGCAGCGATTCCTCAACTGAACTTTGGCCGAGCGGTGCTGCAAGAATCGATGCGGCTTTACCCACCGGCCTGGATCATCTCGCGGGCAACGATCGAGGCTGACGAGATAGGTGGCTATGTCATCGACAAGCGCGCGCTGGTTGCTGTGTGTGCATACGACACGCAGCGCCTAGCCGACGTCTGGCCCGAGCCCGAAAAGTTCGACCCGGGCAGGTTTATAGACAACCATGCGGGGCCTGTGCCGTTCGCCTACTATCCATTCGGCGCTGGTCCGCGCATGTGCATCGGCGCGGGCTTGGCAACCATCGAGGCGATCGTGATCCTAGCGACCGTCATGCGGAAGTGCCGCCTGCGGCTAGTCCCCGGGCAGACCGTAGAACCGGAGGCGCTGATTACCTTGCGGCCGCGCAATGGCCTCGAGATGACGGTTGACTGGCGATGAATTTCGAGCGCACGGCGTGTCGGTAGGCGACGGGCGAAAAAGCGGCGTTGTACAATCGCCCGAAGTGAAGAGTTACGCCTCAGGCCCGAAAATTCCGCTGATTGATAAAACGATCGGCCAGGTTTTCGATGAGATTGTGGCGAAGTACCCCGACAAGGCGGCCATCGTCTCTCGACACCAGGGACTGCGCCTTTCCTACGCCGACCTCGGCGCCGCGGTTGGTCAGACCGCGGCCGGCCTTTGGGGTCTTGGTATAAGGCCGGGCGACCGCGTGGGAATGTGGGCTTCGAGCTGCGCGGAGTGGATTTATCTACAGGTAGCAACGGCCAAGATCGGTGCAGTCCTGGTCAATGTAAATCCTGCATATCGGGCCAACGACTTGGCCTACATTCTTGAGCGCTCGGGAATAAAGGCTATTTTCCTGAATGAGCAGGATGCCCGAGTCAACTACCACGAAATCTTGACTACAGCCTGCGGCGGAAGGGAACTCGCTCTTGAGCACGCCATTCTGTTGGGCGGCAATCAATGGCGCACGATGATTGACAACGGCGTCGATCCTCCGCCCGAGAGCGCGGATGTCCACCACGTGGTCAACATCCAATACACGTCCGGCACCACGGGAAAGCCGAAGGGAGTTCTGCTAACCCATCACAATCTCGTCAACAACGCTTACTTGGTGGGCCGTGGACTGAAATGGAGCGAGTCTGAAACCTTGTGTTTGCCGGTCCCGCTCTATCACTGCTTTGGGTGCGTGATGGGTTCATTGCAGTCGATTGTCTACGGTGCGACATTGGTCCTGCCGGCGGCGCAGTTTGAGCCGTTGGCGGTCTTGCAAGCTATCGACGAAGAGCGTTGCACGACGATCTACGGCGTACCCACAATGTTCATCGCCGAACTCGATCATCCCGACTACGCGCAGTATGAAACTTCATCGTTGCGAACCGGCATCATGGCCGGCGCGCCTTGCCCGATCGAACTGATGAATCGCGTGGTCGACGAAATGCACTGCGGCGAACTGACGATCGCCTACGGACAAACCGAGGCATCGCCGGCGGTCACGCAAAGCTCGACCGACGACTCGCTCGAAGTGCGTGTCGCAACGGTTGGCGCGGCGATGCCGTGTACTGAAGTCAAGGTCGTCGACCCATCCGGCGAAACTGTCGACGTTGGTGTTCAGGGCGAGCTACTCACGCGTGGCTACCTGGTTATGAAGGGCTACGACCGCGACCCCGCCGCAACCGCCGCGGCCGTCGACTCAGAGGGATGGCTACACAGTGGCGACTTCGCCACCATGCGAGAAGACGGCAATTTCCGCATCACGGGCCGCGCTAAGGAAATGATCATCCGCGGTGGCGAAAACATCTACCCGCGTGAAGTCGAAGAATTTCTGCATGGGCACCCAAGCGTGTCCGACGTCTACGTCTTGGGTCTGCCCAGCGAGCGCCTCGGGGAACGCGTCTTGGCATGGGTCAAACTCCGCGAGGGCGACACGCTCACAGACCGTGAACTCAAAGAGTTCTGCCGGGGCCAAATAGCGCACTTCAAGATTCCCGAGTACATTCGTTTCGTCGATGAGTTCCCGATGACTGTCACTGGCAAGGTGCAGAAATTCGTGATGCGCCAGAAGGAGATCGAGCTGCGCGGCCTCGAACAAGCCGCGCGGGTTGAAACAGCATGAATTACCTAATCGAACATTTAGACCAAATTGCACCGGTCGAGTGCCGCTGCGGCCAGGCTCGGCGCGCTTTTGCCTCGGCGGAAAACGACGTGGCTACTCTCCATGTGGTCGATATCAAGACCGACTCCGCGGTCCACTATCACAAAAAGATGACCGAGATTTACTACATTCTCGAAGGCGAAGGGTTTATGGAACTCGACGGCGAGCGCATCCCCGTGCGTCCAATGAGCTCAGTGCTCATCAAGCCGGGCTGTCGCCACCGCGCGGTTGGCCGAATGAAAATCATCAACGTGCCGATTCCCGCGTTCGATCCCGCGGACGAGTGGTTTGACTGATCGCGCGATGGCACTTGAACTCCGCGAACTACGCCTCGGCGAGCACGATGAGATTGCCGAATGTGTCATCGACAGTTTCGAGCCGATCACCTGGGCGAGCAAGCTAGACGAGCGCATCGGTCCGCTCGACGGAGTCGAATGGCGAGACCGCTGGAGGAGTAAGCTACGAGCGGCCTTCGCATCAGAGATCGTATTGATCGGCGAGTTAGACGGTGAAAAAATCGCCTACGCGAGCGGCACGTACGACCAAGCGACGAAGCTCGCCTTTCTCGATTTGTTGGCCGTATTCAAGGGTGGCCAGGGAAAAGGCTACGGCCGTGAGATGCTGCGGGCGTTTATGGACGACATGAAGCAGCGCGGTGCTCTCTACTGCCAGTTGGATTGCTTGACTGACAACGACAACGCCAACGAACTCTACGAATCTGAGGGTTTCTTCAAAGTGGCGTCATCATTCCACTGGTTCCTCGACATGCGTTGAGTCAGCACGCACCATGCGCTCTGTTTACAGCAAATATCTCCTGCCGGGGTTGGTGTTTCAGTCAATCGTGATCGGCGGAGGTTATGGGACGGGCAGGGAACTCGTTGAGTTTTTCCTGATTCGAGGGCCGCTGGCCGGCTACTTGGGCATGCTCGTCGCCACGCTGATCTGGGGTGTGGTGCTCGCGCTGGGGTTCGAACTGGCACGCGCCGGCAATCACTACGACTACCGCACGTTCACGCGAGCGTTGCTTGGCCGGGGCTGGGTTGCGTTCGAAGTTTTGATGGTGCTATCGATCATTCTGACCACCGCGGTCGTTGGCTCGGCCTCGGGCGAGCTGCTCAACGAAGCATTTGGCTGGCCGCATCTCGCCGGCGTGCTGCTGATGGTTTGCATAGTCGCGCTGCTTGCTTACCGTGGAAGCGGCACCGTCGAGAAATTCTTTGCCCTGTGGTCGATTGTGCTGTATGGGTTCTATCTGACTCTGATTGTGCTGGTGCTGCGTTCGCACGCCGGCGATATTGAGCGAGCTGTGACGGCGCCGGGTGGCGACTCACGCTGGTTGTACGGCGGCCTGCAGTACGCGGCCTACAATTTGGCCGCGCTGCCGGCAATGCTGTTCGTCGTTCGCCACATCGAAAGCCGCCGCGAAGCAGTGATCGCCGGATTCGCGGCTGGCGCGATCGCGATGTTCCCAGGTGCCTTGATCTACACCACGCTGCTGGCGTTCTACCCACAGATACTGGATGTGTCGATCCCGGCAGTGTCGGTCCTAAATTCCGTCGACGTGCCGATTTTCCAGGTTGGGTTTCAGATCGTGCTGTTCGGCACGTTCATCGAAACCGGTACCGGAATGATTCACGGCTTCAACGAGCGAGTCGCGGGCGTCATGGCGGAAAAAGGCCGCCAGATGTCGCCGGCGCTACGGCTCTACGTCGCCGCGGCCGTCTTGGTAACCGCGGTGTGGCTGGCCGATCGATTCGGACTCGTGGCGCTCATTAGTCAAGGCTACGGTTTGATCACCTGGGGATTTTGGGTGCTCTTTTTGCTGCCCGTGATTGCGATCGGAAGTTGGCGAATGCTTCGAGATCGTTCAAACCATTGACGTTTGCAGCATTTCTGAAGTCTACGACTGCTGTAACGACGCCGTGAAACGATCGGGCGTCCTCACACGAAAGCTGCCCGGCCTGCTAGGCTCCAAAAGTAGCGTACCGGGGTTTTGAGATTTATTTTCCTTTGCGAATCAACAACTTACGGTTGGCGCCTTCCGAAAAGCGTACACCCTGGGTGTACACTGTACGTGAAAGGTATCGACACCGCGAAAATCGCTTCAGAACACGATAAACTTGACCGTCAGCCGAACAATCCAGCAATAATAAATGTGCAAAACAAACCCAATTCTGAGACCAAGAAAAATCTAGTAACATATGAATTATGAATAACATATGTGAAATATCTCAAGTTTCACACCCAGTAAAACAAACCCAATACAAACCCAATACAAACCCAATCGAATCCAATTTGAGCAAGAGACCCGCGCCTCTGGCGGGCAGCGTCGGCATTCGCGCCGCGCCAAACAGCAGAGATGGACGGACGTCCACGCTTTCCCCGAGGCCGCTACACCGAGCGAAAGCGCGGACTCCCATCCGCGCCTCTGTTGATCCAGTTTGAGGTCATCGGTTGCTTACAAGCGGGTCTGACACGAGTCAATTCGTGGCCTCGACGAGAGTCGCTAGAATACTTTGGTTATGGCAGCGAACTATCAGCACGAACTGGTCGGAGTGTTCGGGCAGCCGGTCGCCGAGAACCCTACCGGCGTTATGCAAGAGGCGGGGTTTGCCGCCGCCGGACTCAACTGGCGCTACCTCAACTTCGAAGTCGCTCCCGAGAGACTAGGCGATGCAATGAAGGCGCTGCACACCTTCGGCATGCGCGGCATCAACCTAACGATTCCTCACAAGGTCACGGTGATCGAATATCTCGATGAGCTTTCGCCCGAAGCGAAAACCATCGGCGCGGTCAACACGGTGCGCATTGACAACGGCAATTTGATAGGCGAGAACACCGACGGCAAGGGTTTTGTACGAGGTATGCGCCAGGATAGCGGCGTCGATCCCGCCGGCAAGCGCGTCGTGATGCTTGGCGCCGGCGGGGCCGCGCGCGCGGTGGCGACGGAGTTGATTCTCGCCGGAGTATCCGATTTACTCGTCGTCAACCGGTCGCGGGGCCGTGGCGAAACGATGGTAGCCAACCTCAAAGCGAGCACTGCCGGCCCAATTCGATTCGAGCCGTGGGAGGGGACCTTCGTTGCTCCAGATACCGCTGATCTATTTGTGAACTGCACGTCGATCGGGCTGTTCCCCGACGTAAACGCAATGCCGAACGTCGACCTGAGCCAGGCCAAGCCTGACATGCTTGTGGTGGACGCGGTGTTCAATCCGCCGTGGACGAAGTTGTTAGCCGCCGCGAAAGAGCGAGGACTGCCAACCCTCGATGGGCTCTCCATGCTCGTCTACCAGGGCGTGATCGCGTTCCAGATGTGGACTGGGCAAGACCCCGACGAAGCGGCGATGAAGCGGGCTCTACGCGAGGCGCTGGGAGTCTAACGGCGATTGCGCATCCAGGGCGGACCGTCCGGGCGGCGCTCGGAACCACGAGGGCCAGCGGGTCCACGAGAACCCTGTTGACGGCCTCGGCGGCGATCAGGCTGGAATCCGCGGTTGTCTCCGCGGCCCCGAAATTTGCGTGGTGTCTGGAAGCCTCGACCTCTCCCAGGGCCGCCGAATCCGCGACCTCCCTGGAAGCCCGGCCCACCGCGAAAACCGAAGTTACCGCGCCCCCGGAAGCCGCCGAACGACCCAGGTCCGGGCCTACCGAGTCCGCGTCCGCCGCCGCGATCGGATCCCTCGATCAGGCCTAGCCCCCGGGCTTGCATTTGGGCCATGCGCGACGCTGGGTCATTCCCGAGCTCAGCGAGCTTCGACACCTGCTCGCCGGTCAATACTCCGCGCACTTTCTCACTCAGTTCGCCGTGCTTTGCGGCGGCCCTTTTCGGGGCGGATCGCGAGTCGATCATCAACTGACCGACGGTCGCTGCATCGGGGCTATCCTTCTGCATCTCCTCGCGCAGCCTCGTGCCGCTTTCACGCGTCGCCTGGAATATTTCGCGAATCTCGTTGCGATTTGCCTGTCGGAGCTCATTGATTTTCGACAGTTGCTCGTCGCTGAGGCCGATTGCATCCTTCAGAGTTTGTTGCTGACTCGGGCGGCGATCCCGGTCGCCTTGGGGTCCTCGGGGGCCTCGCTCGCCACGCTGCGCCAGGCAGGTTCCCGCGGCCAAGATCATGCTCATTGAAACAAGCGTAAATTTCGTCATCAACAATTCCCTCCTTTGGGCTCTGAATCGGGCTCTCCTAGCAGTCCGTGGTAAAAGTCCCGTAGGTCGCGCGGCGGGCAATTGCGGCTGATCGGCGCGGAGTGAGGAGGACGGCGATCCGGGCGATCGTCTCCGACGAATGACAAAGCCGACGGCCGCAAGTGCCCGCCGCCCAACGGGTTACGCGCGATTCAATGATTCCTGGTGCGCTCTGAGTGTTGATTCGTTGAGGCACTCGTCTAGTACTCAATCCGCCCCATCGGCGCGTAACGCGGCCTGCGTGACTTTTACCACGGGCTACTAAGGCCTTCACTCTGTTTGACGTCAACCCTCATGATAGGTCATGAACAATCCCGTAAAGTACTGGTAAAGATAGATTTACATCGACTTAACAAGCTGTGTCGAACGCTTTGAAACGCTTGTCAACACTGTGTTAAGCCAAGTTTACGAGCATTTAACCGGGGCGCTATAACCTCGATTACCGCGGCGCGTCTTTACTACTTCGGCCGCACGAAACGAGGCCGGATCCAATCAACTCACAAAGGAGCAAATGATCGCAATGAAACTATTTCGGACAGGATTGATGGTCTTGGCATTGAGCATGACGTTGGCGGCCCAGGGACCGGGCGGCGGGAATCGGCGTGGAGGAAACGGCCCAGGCGGAAACGGCCCGAACGGCGATCGACCGCAGCGGCCGCAGCCGGAATATAGCGAGCTGGCGGAAACGCTCCGCTTGACGCAGGAGCAGGTCGACGAGTTGAACGATATCCGTCGGCGGTTTGCCGAAGAGATTCAAGGCAACTTGCAAGCGATCGGCGAAAAAATGCGAGCAGCCCAGATGGAACTGCAATCGGAGGCTCCAAACGCGACGTCGATTGGCCAGCTACAGCTCGATGCACTTGAAATGCGGAAATCGGTTCGCGCCATGGAAGATGATTTCGTTGCCGAGGCGCAAGCTGTTTTGACCGCTCAACAGAATGCGGCCCTCAGCAGCCTGACGCGAATTGCGCCGTTCATGCGCCACGTCCGGCAGGGTCAAACCCTCGGCTTGATCGCGGGCGACGATGGTGACTTCTCTCTCGGCGGAGCAGCGGGACCTGGCCGTGGTGGCCGCGGGTTCGGCGGCGGCGGACGACCCGGTGGACCCACTGGCGGACGCCGCCCGGGCGGCAACGGTGGCCCCAACCCACCCTAGCAGCCCTAACCCGCATTGCTCACCACCTGACGGCGAAAGCACGCGATAGGTGCGCCACTACTTCGTTGCGCTCGATCGCGAGTGCTCGACGGACTGTCAAGTACGCCTCCGCGCGCCAACCTTCGCGCGCCTCGTATTGACGCACCTCTCACGCACTTTCGATCGCCACGTGGTGAGAAATGCGGGGTAAGCCTCCGGCGTCGTGCGTGCCGGACACTACTCAGTAGCCAAGGCCAGCGCAGACACACAGACGTCCGCGTCTGACGGAGGAACTAAGCCCTCATCAGCTCCAACCCGGCTGGTGAGGGCTTTTCTCATGCTTCGGCCAACGTACTCGGCGGTCTCGCTCGGTAGACTGGCGAAGGCCTCGGATTGAATTAGGAAGCTGCACGGGTAGCGGAAGAGCCGAGTTTTTAGGTCGAGGGTGCGCAGATTGTGTCCGCTGCTGGTGTGCTCGCCTTGGCGCTCGAATTCATCGGCAAACCCCGAGGAGCTTTCGAACCGTCCTGGCAGTGGCGCTTCATCGAGCATGAGCAGTTGCCTGACTAGCTTTCGGGCGGGGCCTTCGATTCGTCTCTTGACCGACGCTCGAAGTTCCGCCGATGGTTCGCCGAAGATTCGGGACATCTCGCGCTGGTAGGCTAGAGCGGCTTTGGCCTCATGGGCGGCCTTGGCGATCGCATTGTGCACCTGCGTCTGATGCGCTAGCACGAGGTGTGCGATAGCGTCGCTATGCGGCGTGAGATAGTCAATCGGATCGAGGAATTCACTGGGTTCTTTCGATAGGGCGCCAGCTTCAAAGGCTTCTACTTGGTCCTCGCTGCCTACTGCGTTGCCACGGTGCGGCGTTGGCAACTTGCCGGTTACGAACCAGCCTCCCCATCGCTCGGAAATTGGTGTTGATTGGTCGACGTTGATCGTTCCTTGGCCAAAGTGGGGCAGGCCGTCGGCGGCGGGAAAGACTGAGCGGGTAAGATGACCGGGAATTCCTAACGTTCGAGCGCTTTCGTGGCACTGTAGGCAGGTGCCGTTGTCGGCAATAAATTGTGGGCGATCTTCCTCGATTTGATGCAGCGTGTAGAAAACTGCGCCGGCAACAGGGTCGACCGCCGAGATCTCCAGCACGGGCGCACGCTGGACCCAGCCAACGTAGACACTGTCGTTAAAGTACATTGCGCGTGGCCGGCGCGGCGAGATCAATCGGAACTGGGCACTTGTTTTCGAAAACACTAGAAGCTGAGACGAGTGCGGAATTTCAAATGCATCGAGTAGTGCCGGCAGGTATCCCCAGCGATCATCGAAGCTCAGTTCGAGCTCGCCGCGATCGATGCGCCGTTGCAGTTCTCGTACGGGATCGGCGAGCGCGTCGGATACGAGGCCGGCCAGCAGAATTCCCAAAATTGTGCGAATGAGCGTCAGTTCTCTCTAAGCGTAATACCGGCGGCCAGATCAGTTCTGCGATACTGGCCGTTCAAATGGCTATCACTCGCAGACAGTTTGTTCAATCCGCCACGTTGGCTGGAGCGTCGTTGGCGTCAATGCCGTCTCGGGCCGCCGATGCGCCACCGAATGTCTTGTTCGTCACGGTGGACCAGATGCGCGGAGATTGCATCTCTTCGCTTGGACACCCCAACGCTCGGACGCCGAACCTCGATCGCATGGCTCGCGAAGGTGTGATGTTCACCAAAGGGTTTGCGAGCGGACCCGTGTGTGTGCCGACTAGGAAATCGTGCTTTACGGGGCAGCACCCCCACGAGCACGGCTCGTTGACGAACAATGACGGCGACAAGCTTGAGTTTGACGGCACAATGCTCGACTACTTTGCCAAGCGCGGATACCGCTGCGGATGGGTCGGCAAGAACCACACGTATACGAACGGCGCGCTGGCAAAACTTAACAAGGCCGACATTCGCAGCCGCGAGGCCTTCCGGGCCTACAACGGATCGGTGCCTCCGCACTGGCATACCGATGTTTATTGGCCCGAGGAAGATTGTTTTCCGCACGTAAATACCGAGTCGGCGATCGACTTTATCAACGAAGGTCCTGGCACGGACCCGTTTTTTCTACACGTAAGCTATTTTGATCCGCACCCTCCGTATATGGCTCCAGCGCGCTTTACGTCACGCTATTCCTCGGCCGATATGGTGTTGCCAGATCGGGTGGCGCCCGCTCAGATGAGCGCGCGGCTCGACCGCTTTTCGAGCGCGATGGGATTCGATCAGTTGGGGCGCGAGGAACTTACCGAAACCATGCGCTACTACTACGCGCAGATCGAGTGGGGAGTCGACGAGCCGCTAGGACGCTTATTGCGGACGCTTGAGTCGAACGGCATCGCCGAGAATACGGTCGTCGTGCTGACCGCCGATCACGGCGATTTTATGGGTGACTACGGCATGGTCCGTAAGGGAATGTTTCTTTATGATTCGCTGCTGCACGTGCCTATGATTTGGTGGGCTCCGGGGCGCATCGCGAAGGGTTTGCGATCGGAGGCCCTAACGCAGTCGGTCGACCTGTTCCCAACGTTGGCCGAGCTGACAGGCGGGGACGCGCCCGACGGGGTTTCAGGTCGCAGTATGGCGTATCATTTGCGTGCTGAAATCGAGGACGAGCCGGACCACGCAATCTTTACGTCAGCAGGTTACGGTGATTTAGCCGACGGTGTGCTGCCCGCGGATATGGCCCCTAGCGATATTGACGCTAAACCGCGGCATACGCGCGTGCTCAGCCCGACGATGAGGCCAATGCACCGCACCAAGATGATTCGCAGCCGTGATTGGAAATTTATTTTGAATGAGACCGAGGCGCCAGAGTTGTACCGGATCGCGGATAGACCTTCGGAGCGGGCGAATGTGGCCGCGGACGGGCAACACGCCAGCTTGAGGCGAGGGCTTGAGGCTCGGCTCGAGAAATGGTGGCAGTGGTAAGTGGGCTAGGTTGATCGCATTTTGACAGTCGACTTGCCGTCGAAGCCTCGGAAAGATCCAATCGACGTCGCGCAGTCCCGCTACCGTTTCTAGCGGATGATTTTGGTATTGGGATTGAATGTTAGCCAGGCAAATGCGTAGAACACTCCGTGGGTGATGGGCTTCAGTCGGCGGCCTTCATGTGGCCCCGACAGCGCTTCACCGAAGATGCTCCAAGTGCTCCCGGTCTGATCGTCTACGAACTGTCCGTGTTTGACACGAAACGCAAGGTCCTCGCCGGCGAGGCTCGGCGAAAATACCCCGACACTACCGACGGCCTGCGAGTCAGCGATGCTGCGAGCACCCAATGCGGTCACCATCGTTGGCTCGAACAGCACGACGTGCTGATTCTTTTCATCCTGGCGGACGCGCAGATTGTTCCACCCGGTCAACAGATATCCGACACTCCCGCCGTCTTGGTCAAATGTCAGAATCCGTTCCAACGGACAGATCGACCCAGACTTCTTGTATTTCACCGGGAACATCGTGCGGCCAGTCTGTTCATAACCCGCGTATGGATTGCGCCCGTATTCGCGCTGGTGCCCGGTCTCGCGACTGAGTACTTTGGCGTTCGGGTAATTGCGTTCAACTTCTCCAAATGGGACGACCTGGCTCGAAACGACTTGAAGGCTTCGGCCCGTGTAGGTGCCGACAATTGCCTCGCCGTTAAGCTGTTGCCACAGAGAATCGGTTTGGCGGTCGAACATGACCATGTCGCTGTGACGCAACATCCCGCTTACGCCGAATTCCAAAGTCTGATCGCCGACGCGTCGGTCGAAGACGACAGCGGCGTTACAGAGTGGGCAGAAGCTGACTAGTATCGGGCGGTCACCAATCTTGTCGTTGACCAACTCATGCCAAATCAGTATCTGTAGGGGATAGGCCCGCACTTCTCCCTGGGAGATGACGAGTTGTACAGGTTCTGCCGAGTCCAGCCAGCCCTTGGCATGGAACAGCGGTATGAATTTCGGCGAGCGCAGAGACGGGATGCCATCTTTAGGCGGTCCGCCCGGCAACAGCTCGCTCAGATCGATCGAACGTTTTGTGAGATCGGTTTGAAAGTTCCCCGTGCCGGGAAGTTTTTGCGCATGCAGCGGCAGCAGCAATGCCGCCAGCAGGAGGAGAAAATGCATCCTCAGAACGATTCGTTCTAGGCAGCGATCAGGTCACGTTTTGATAGCCCGAATTTCTCACGCACTTTCGCTCGTCAGGTGGTGAGAAATGCGGGCTACGGCCGAACGTTTGCGCCGGCGAGGGGGCGAATTCCGTTACCGCCGCATATCGCGACGCCGCTGTCCCGCAGCGAACCGAGCAGGTTGTAAAGCAGCGTGTAAATAACTTGCTCGCTGAGGTTCTGTCTACCGGGCAGCCGGAACCCCGCTGGTAACTCCGTAGCGAGTGATACGCGGACTCGTCCGCGAGCGAGTTCGCCGCCGTCATAGCAGTTGGAGAGTAGTAGCGGCGTTTGCAAAACAACACCGGAATCTCCGTCCACGTAGAACTGGCAGCGCGAGAACCATCCTAGATTGGCTGAGTCGCGGGCATCAAACAGTAGCAAAGGCTCATTAGAGTCTTGCGCGCTGACTTCAAGAACGATTCGACGCTCCTGATGGCTGATATCACCCGTGAAGCCGGCCTGTTGGATGAGCTGCTGGATTGTCTCTTCGTCGGGGTCGAGCGCGACAAGTTGCTGTTCGCCTGCTTGGAGGAACCGCATTTCTATTAAGAATATTATCACTCGCCCGCGAGGTGCGAAACGAGGGCTTCGACAAGGCCCTCAGTGGTGTAGTTCGATGGTTCGACGGTGACTTCGAGGCCGAGGTCTTGAGCAGTCCGCGACGTAATCGGTCCGATGGAAGCAAAGCGGCTGTTGCGGAGCTGATCAGTTGAAACAAGCTCGGCTAAATTCGTAACAGCCGACGAGCTTGTCACGGTTACCCAATTGGGTGCCTTGTTTCCTTCCCAAAGCCGCGTGGCAACACTGCGAGACCCCTCTGGGATGACCGAGCGGTAGACGGGGACGACATCGACGAATGCTCCGGCGCGACGCAGGGCTTCGGGTAGAAACTCGCGGGCGACGGCGGCTCTGGGCAGCAGTATTTTGCGGCCTGAAATGTCGTATTCGCGGAATGCCTCGGCCACGGATTCTGCTACGAACTCGTTGGGCACGACGTCGACCTTGAGATGGAGCATGGCGAGGGCCTCAGCCGTCGCCGGGCCGATAGCGCAAAGTTTGGCACGAATCGAGCGGAGGTCGCGCGAACTTACGTTGAGATACTCAATGAAAAATCGCACCCCGTTTGCGCTGGTGAAGACGATCCATTCATAGGAATCGAGCTTATCGATCGCTCGATCGATGGGGTCGCGACTCTCGGGAGGTTCGAATGCAATCGTTGGGAGTTCGATCACGTGCGCTCCGAGAGTTCGCAATTTGTTCGAAACTTCTCCGGCTTGTTCGGCAGCCCGAGTGACGACGACAGACTGGCCGAACAGCGGTAGATTTTCAAACCAGTTGATGTTTTGCCGCAGAGCGACGACCTCGCCGATGACCACCAGGGCTGGGGGTTTGAGTTGCTGCTCGGCGATTGTTTCGGCGAGATTCGCGAGTGTGCTTTCAACTGTTCGTTGATCGCCGCGCGTGCCCCAGCGAATTGCTGCCGCGGGAGTCTCAGCCGAGCGCCCTGCTGCGATGAGCCGGCGAGACAGATCGGCCATCGAGGTTAACCCCATGAATATTACAAGTGTCTGATTCGAGGCAAGCGCGCTCCAGTCGAGTGCATCGGCGTCATGCCCGGTCACAAACGTCACGGCCTGGGTGTGATCGCGATGAGTGAGGGGAATGCCCGCGTATGCCGCGGCCCCGACGGCGGACGTTACGCCTGGCACGACTTCGAATGGCACACCCGCTGCCGACAGTGCCTGCGCCTCCTCGCCGCCCCGGCCAAAAATATAGGGGTCGCCGCCCTTTAAGCGCACGACGCGGCGACCATTATTAGCTTCCGCGACAAGTCGATTGCTGAGCTCTTGTTGCGAGATCGTGTGCTCGGCGCGTTTCTTGCCGACGTAGATTTTCTCGGCCGTTCTTGAGGCAAAACCCAGCACCGCGGGCGCGGCTAGATTGTCGTAGTAAATTACGTCGGCCTGCTCTAGCAGCGTACGTCCGCGAATGGTGAGCAACCCGGGATCACCGGGTCCAGCACCGACCAGGGAGACTCTGCCGAGCTTGGGTTTGGGCGGCAAACGATTAGGTTAGCGCGAGCTTCTTGTCTTACTGGTCCGCTGGGCCTAGGCGCACGTTCAACGTCGCGCGATAGCTGGATGTGATTTCGCGCAGGCGTGCTTGTTCCGCGCTATAAACGACGGCAGTGCCGCGAGTCATCATTAGCCGCGTATCGTGGGCTGTAACGAAGTTCGATTCGATCGACCGGTATCCCGGCAACTGGTTGATTGTGTTGCCATCAGGCGTCAGATACACGTCGTAGATTCCAGCGAGTGGAAAGATGCCGTGATAGACCGCGCCATAAAAAACTGACTGATCGATGTCGGTCAATAGAATCGTCTTGTTGGGGTGCAAGCGTCTGACGTGCGCGACGCCTGACAGCAGATTTCGGGCAGCCAATCCGTTGCGATAGTTGTTCCCGGCTACCGCACGGCCAAGCTCGAGCGATTGCGTTCCGATCACAGCGGAGACCAGTAACGTAGCAGCGATTACGAATTGGGGAAAAGGGTGCGGCCAGTCAAGCGATCCGGCGAGGAAAATCGCCAGGCCCGCCACCGGAATCGCAAGATAGTAATGCACCTGGCGCCCTTCGAAGACTAGGTAAGGAGCCAGGGTGATGAGAAACCAGCAGATGCCGAATACGACTGCGCGGTTTTTCGTCCAAAGGTGCAGCGCCGAGACGGCCAGCAGGATAAACCCACATAGCTGCAAATAGGGTGCGCCTGGGGCCGGTGTTATTGCTTCGCGTAGATACCACGATAAGTTCGAGAGTATGGATGATGGATGCAGCGATAGGGTATAGAGCGACCCGCCGAGACCTTCCGCACTGCTGACTTGAAAGCGGCCAAAGAGCGCGGAAACCGCCAGAAGTGGAAGGGCCCAAAGCGCGCGTTTTTGGCGATTCACAACGCCCAGGGCTAGACACAGCAGCGGGTACACGACGGCTGTTTCGAGCGACCCCAATCCGCCAATGAACGCCGCGAACTGGGCTCCGTACCAGCCCCATTTGCCGCTTGCCATGAAACGCGAAAATAGCCAGAGCCCCAAGAGTATAAAAAACGAGCAGAGTATCTGGTTATATGCCGATGACCAACTGAGCGAGTAGGCCAGAGCATGGTGGATGGTCCACAGCGAAGATGCAAAGACGCCGGTGCTCAGCTTTCCAGTTAGTTGCTTCGTTAGGAGTGTCAACAGCGCGAGGTTTGCAAAATGGGTCGCGAATACGAGCAACCGGAAGGGAATTGCGTCCAAGCCGAACCAGCCTTGAAACAGGTAGAAAAACAGCCGCTCCGAAAGAGGCCGGAAGGTTCCTTGGGCTCGCGGTTCGAGCATACTGGGCCAGAACTCTTCGGGCGGCAGGCGGACCAAAAACAAGAGAGAAAAGTCGTCGGTGTGGAACCAGCACCAGAGCCCGACCCAATAGGCGCCGAGGCAGATTGCGGGCGCGACCAGCCAAGCTAGGATGTTGGCGATATTTCGCGTCGCGGGCGTGAGCTTGTCGGCGACACTTGTCACTTCAGTGCGATCGAAGTTACCACGATTCCAAGCTCGCGCTGGTCAACCTCGCCGGCCGGAATTGCGTTTTCGAGCTCGAACTCGACGCGGGCCGGCTCGTCGCTGAGCGCGGATAAGGGAACTTCTTTCGAGTACATGAGATCACCGTCGGCATCGAAAGATTCTGGTCCGAGATCGTTGCCGTTGACACGTATATTGATTGTCGTAGTTGAAAACCGCTGCGAGATGGCCTCGGGAATCGTAAAACGCATCTCAAGGAAGGCGGATTCCGTGCCGGTCTCGGGTGGTTGCAGCGCTACCACGAAGCGCTTTGCGACCCATCGCCAAGTGCCGCTTTCAAGGCCGTAGAAGCCATCGATGAGTTGGTCTTGGGCCCTGGGGTCGGCGACGTTGACGGATGAGAGTAGGACCACTTCACCGGCGTCCGACTGTTCCTCAATGGGGGTTAAATCGGGCGCGTTGCTTGGGCACCCCCACAGTGCCAGTAAGCCGAGGATTAGGAAGACAGTTAAGCGCATTCGACACTATGGTATCGAACGGTTTGAGCTTAGAGGAGCGTCGGCTCGGATGGGTACGCCGCTGCTTTCGTCGCGTTGGCGCCGTGCCACACTGGCTCAATAGGTTGCCTGGATGCTGCTGCGACTGATATCAGTGCTCGTGTTGTCGGCGGTTTCGCTTGCCGCCGAGGATACTGGCGCCGAGCTGCCTCGCTGGCGGCTTAATCCGCTCGATATTCGCGAGTCGATCGGGTACTACATTGAGCCGTCGACGCTCGACCGCGGGGGCCGCCCTGGCGACCACTGGTTAGCCGAGCGTGCGCTACACGCCTGGGACGACGCAACCGGCGGTCTGCTGTGCTTTCACGCGCAGTCCGCAACGCGAGCCCGCATCCGAATTTATTGGGGGCAGACGTACGAAAATCTTGGCCGCATGCAGATGATCCTCGAAGATGACCAACGGATTGCGGAGGTCTACACAGGCTTGGGAGATATAGGGCCGCGGCAGATCCAACTGGCGCGCGCCCTCGAACGCGACCCGCTGCTGCGCGACGTTTTCGTTTACCGCACGTTGCTTCACGAGATCGGGCACGCGCTGGGTATGGTGCACAGCTTAGATGTCGAAGACGCGATGTACTTTGGCGGAGACGTCGTCGCTTTCTATCAGCGGCACCGAGATAGGTTGAAGTCGATCGAGGATTTGTTTTCCTACCCAGGGCTGTCTGACGTCGACCGCACTCGGATTCGAGCGCTCTATCGCCCAGAATCTTTGTTTCGAAAACCAGTCCCAAAATCGCCCGACGATTTGGACCAAGGTCCGTGATCGGGCCCGGAACACCCGAGCATTGAGAGCCCCGGCTAGTTGTCGGCTAGGAAATTGCTAACCGTTTCCGTCACGGTTTCAGCTTCGCACTGGAAGCCCAAGTGGCCGCAATCGCTCTCGATTACAAGTTTCTCCGCCCCTAGAAAATCCGCCGCGGCGATTGCGGAGCCTGGGGTGACCATGTGGTCGCTGTCTGAAACCACGACCAGCACCTTAGCTTTCACCGCCCGCATTGCGCGTTCGAGAGAACCCCCGAACCTGCGTGTAGCGTCGTGGCTGATCATTGCCCGTAGCTGCGAAGCCCAGTCGAGCGGGTCGAGGCCGCTCACTTTGGCTGCCTGTTGCTGGGCGAAGTAACTGTCGAAGCCGGCGGTCGACGTCAGGCGGTTGAAGCCGCCCGGCGTGCGCAACGCTAACTCGTGGATTCCCGCCACCACGCGCATCGATGCTCGGCGGGCTTTTAGTGGGTCGGTGTAGTCGGCGAACGCTTGCTCGATCGCCAGAAGCTGTGTTCGCCACAATAGCTGATCGTAAGAACCGAGCTGAGGTGAACCAATGATGGGAACAGCCAAGCGCATGGCGTCGGGGTAGGTGGTGATCCACTCAAAAGTTTGCATACCACCCATCGAAATTCCTATCACCGCGTGAAGACGCTCGATGCCAAACTCGTCGCTTAACAACCGACGTTGCGAGCGCACCATGTCAGAGATCGCGATTGTGGGAAACTCGCGCCTAGCCTGTTCACGACTGTTTGAAGGAGACGACGAGATCGAATTGCCTAACGCGTCAACGGCGATGACAAAAAACTTCGAGCTATCGGCCATACCCTCGGGCGAGATGAAGTCTTTGAGGTCGGCCGTTTGGCCGGAAAACTACGTTGGGAAAAGGATCGCGTTTGAGCGGTCGGCGTTGAGCGTTCCGAAGGTGCGGTAGCCAATTAGGCAGTTGCTGATCTTTCCACCACTAGCTAGCTCGAAATCTCCGAGCTTGGCGAACTGCAGATCGCCATCGGCCCAGAGTGTGGTCGAAATCAGGAACAGAGCTGCGAATGTCAGTTTTAGCCGAGTCATACGAGTGGTACCTCATGGTATTCGAGCGCCCATTCGCGCATGAAGCGGACTCGTGACGGGTTAACTCGATAAAGCAGAAACTCGGGGTTGTCAATCGAACCTACAAAATTCCTAAGCAAGGCGTTGGAATCCCAAATGGACCGCCGAATCGTGCCGTCTTCGACGAGCTCGGCCGTGCCCGTTATGCGGACTTGGTCGTGGCCTTCATCCATGTAGCAAAGCTCCACGGATGGGTTTGACTCGAGTTCAGCAGTCTTATTGGAACTGCCGAACGACGCGAAATAGACTTCGAAGCCGTCCGTTCGCACGGGTGAAATCGGCCGCAGCCTGGGTTGTGATCCGTCGACGGTAGCGAGTGACGGAAAGGGAGCGCGCGCCATGGTGGCCTGAGCGAGTTCGACGAGGTGTGCCGAATCTACAGGCTGCGACTCAGGCTTCATCTAAGCCCAGTGTATCGGCGCGCGGGGCGCCGCTGCTACGCTGTCGAATCGTGGCTCAGTACGACGTTCCTCCGAACCCGACACTACGGCTTGGCACGTGCTCTTTTACGGCCGACGGCTGGGTGGGCTCGTTTTATCCAAATGGGGTGGCGGCCAAGGAGCACCTCAGCTTTTACGCCGGTGAGTTCGACACTGTCGAATTGGACGTCACGTTCTACCGCATTCCGACTCAACGAATGATCGAATCGTGGTACCAGCGCACGCCGGAATCATTCGTATTTGCGGCTAAGGCGCCGCGCACGATTACGCATGAAAAAGTCTTGCTCGACGCTGAAGGCGAGACCGAGGCGTT
Organism: Bryobacterales bacterium; assembly: GCA_965247305.1. Classification (GTDB taxonomy): domain Bacteria; phylum Acidobacteriota; class Terriglobia; order Bryobacterales; family UBA6623; genus CATQHP01. The sequence continues at coordinate 4,295,904 of OZ252030.1, forward strand.
TCTATCGGCCATGCGCGGGTTGGGCGCAAAGCTCGGGCCGATCTTGTTTCAATTTCCCTACTTCAACCGATCGAAGTTTAAGAGCCTTGACGAGTTTCTGTTGCGCCTGGAGCCATTTCTTAAGCGCCTGCCACGCGAATTGCAATACGCGGTCGAGGTTCGAAACAAGTGGTGGATCGACCAAAAGCTGACCGAGTTACTAGGCACGTACGCGGTTGCGATGGCGGTCATCGACCAGGCCTGGATGCACAGCCCGAAGAAAATTTTCGAGCGAGTCGATCCCGTTACCGCGGACTTTACCTATATTCGCTGGCTTGGGGATCGCCACGGCATCGAGGAGATCACTAAGAAGTGGGATAAGACCATTCTCGACCGCGACTCGGAACTGCGCGACTGGGCGGACCTGTGCCAACCGATTCGGACCCGCGGCGTGACCATCTACGGGTACGTGAACAACCATTTCGCGGGGCATTCGCCGGCGACCATTAGACGCTTGCTCGATTTAATGGAACCGTCGCTGCGACGTGAGAGGGTCACGCCACAACCCGCCGCGGAACCACCGACGCTGTTCGACATGTAGTTCGAGATGTAACTGAAACGCGGCCGGCATTCATCGTTTCGGAAGCGCGCCGGTGGAAGGGCGGCACGAGCAATCAGACCGCTCCTCTACAATGGGAGCTTCCTTTTCGCATGGGTTTACTCGGAATCGTTGCAATCTTGGCCGCGGCCTACGCGCTCTCTTCGAATCGTCGCGCTATTCGTCCCCGCCAGATCGCCTGGGGTCTAGGCCTGCAGCTAACGCTTGCCGTTCTCGTCCTTAAAACGCCGTTTGGAAGAGTGTTTGAGGTTGCGGGCGCGGCGTTCAACAACCTAATGAAATTTGGCGAAGAGGGCAGCGGATTCCTCTTTGGCGAATTGGGTAGATCTGAGAACGGCGTAATCATGGCGTTCCAAATTCTGCCGCTAATCATCTTCGTGTCGGCGCTGTTTGCCGTGCTCTATCACCTCGGCATCATGCAACTGATCGTGAAGGCCATTGCGATCGTCATGCAGCGTGGGATGCAAGCCAGCGGAGCGGAGTCGCTCAACGTGGCGGCGAACGTGTTTCTCGGCCAGTCGGAGGCCCCGCTAACGATTCGCCCATATTTGAAAGACCTGACGAAGTCGGAGCTAATGACGGTGATGACGGGCGGCATGGGGACAATTTCCGGGGCCCTGCTCGTCGCCTACGTGCAGGTGGGAGGTGTTCCCGTCGAGCACCTACTTACCGCCGTAATCATGACGGCGCCCGCCTGCATCATGCTCGCGAAGGTGATCGAGCCCGAGACCGGTCACCCGCGGACGTTGGGTGGTATTCCCGCGCACGCGGGGGTGAACGATAGGAACCTTGTTGACGCCGCGGCGCGCGGCTCGACCGAAGGCTTGATGCTGGCGCTCACGGTGGGCGCGGTCCTAATCGCATTTGTCGCGCTCATTGCGGTTGTCAACGGAGTGCTGGCCGGCATCCAGAGTTGGACCGAGTGGGCCTGGTTCCCGACTGGACTGCAGGCAATGCTGGGACCTCTTTTTGCCCCTGTGGCCTGGCTACTTGGGGTCCCTTGGGTGGACGCGGGCGCTGTCGGCAATCTGCTGGGCACTCGCATGGTGCTCAACGAGTTCATCGGATATGCGGCGCTGAACGAGATGAAGGGGGCGCTCGACCCCAAGTCATATCTGATCGCTGGATACGCGCTGTGCGGCTTTGCAAATTTTGGTTCAATTGGAATTCAGGTCGGTGGCATTGGGTCGCTCGTCCCCGAGCGTCGTGGCGAGTTGGCTGAACTTGGTTTACGCGCGATGATTGCGGGCACGCTCGCCAACTTTCTGACGGCCGCTATAGCCGGCCTCATGGTTTCACCGTCAATTTAGACGCTCATACGAACATGCTTGATACTCCGACACTACTCAAGATGCTGGCCTCATTCGCGATTGGATCGATTCCATTCGCGGTGGTCGCCATGTGGGGCTCGGGCACAAGTATTCGCGACGTTGGTTCCGGCAACCCCGGGTTCAACAATGTTCTGCGGTTTTCAAAGCCGCGCGCGCTGGCCACACTTATCGGCGACATGGCCAAGGGCTACGTGCCGGTCATGTTGTTTTTCGCGGCTGACGACCCGCTGAACATTGGCTGGCTCTACGGTCTTTGTGCCGTATTCGGACACTGCTACTCGCCGCTGCTCAAGTTCGACGGCGGCAAGGGAATTGCGACATCTTGCGGCGTGATGTTGCGTTTGTATCCAGTCTGGGCGCTGGTAGCACTGGCGTTTTTCGTATTATTCCGGGCCTTGGGGAGCCGGCGGAAGTGGCCCCAAAGAGGAGCAATGGCGTCGGTTGTGACTTGGATCTTTTTCACGATTGTGATGTTCGTGCAGTTTGGATCAGCGCACGGCGTATACGCACTCCTGATGACGATTTTTTTGACATGGCGACATAAGTCGAATATCGTAGATCTGGTGTCGAACTAGCCAGCATTTCTCACTACGTGGCCAGAAATGCAGCTTACGCGCCAGCCGCGACCGACGCCGGCTTCTTTTCTTCGGGCCAACTGTCGCTGGGCCAACCATTCTTAAACGCCACCTTGCCGATGTGATGTCCAAGCGCGCGGTAGGCTTCGAACTGGGCCGGTCGGCCTGATATCAGCAATACATAATACAAAGAGTCTTGCGAACTCCTGCCTCGGAAGCCCAGCCCAAGCCGATCCCTGTCCTGGCGAACAAAGTCGTGCTAGCAAAACGATCTACGGTCAGGCCCCGAAACCGACGACGTAAGCTCAATCGCGACTGATTGCCTGACCCCTTCCGTTTGCACCTGTGTTTCCGGCCGTTTACAGAACGCGCGGGGAGATCAGCGTATTTCGCCGCGTTCGAGCGCCAGGGCTTAGAATAGAAGCGGTTTGGTGATGCGACTGGCCGTTTTAATTTTGATCGGGTACGGGACGATCGTCTGCCCGGCGGCGGTTGCCGAGATTGACGTCGAGTTCTTCGAAAAGAACGTACGTCCGCTGCTAGCCGAGAAGTGCTACTCGTGCCACAGCGCCAAGGCGTCGAGTCTATTCGCCGGACTGCGGGTCGACAGTAAGGCCGCGTTGCTCCGGGGTGGCGATTCCGGTCCGGCGTTGGTTCTCGGCGATTCCGCCGGCAGCTTGCTTCTGAAAGCGCTACGCGGCGAGGCGAAAGTGCCGATGCCGCCTACGGGGCGCTTGTCTGATGAGCAGATCGCCACGGTTGCCGCGTGGGTGGATGCCGGCGCTCCTTGGCCCGAAGAGAGCATCGCCGATATGCCAGACCCGTCCGAGGCTTTTGACCTCGAGGCGCGGCGTTCTTCCCATTGGGCTTGGCAGCCGGTAAAGCCGGTCTCCGCGACGGGCGTCGATAGTTTCATCAACGCCAGATTGCGTGAGAAAGAACTGCCGCCGGCTGCGCCAGCGGACCGCTACACTCTGCTGCGACGGATTTCGTACGCGATTACCGGCCTGCCGCCTACGCCTGACGAGCTTCGAGATTTTGCGAATGACTCCGCACCCGGTGCCTTTGAACAAAGGGTTGACCGGCTGCTGGCGTCCGACCACTATGGCGAGCGTTGGGCGCGGCATTGGATGGATTTGGTTCGCTATACCGAATCGCATGGCAGCGAAGGCGACCCCGACACGTTGGAAGCCTGGCGCTACCGCGACTACTTAATTCGGGCTCTAAATCTGGATGTCCCATACGATCAATTGATCCGCGAGCATTTGGCGGGAGACTTACTGCCCAACCCGCGCATCAACGCGAAAGACGGCATCAACGAATCGGTCGTTGCTACCGCGCACTACCGCATGATCGAACACGGTTTCCAGCCGGTTGATCCGTGGGAAGACCGTGTCAAATGGACCGACAATCAGGTCGACGTATTTTCAAAAGCGTTCCAAGGACTAACGGTTTCGTGCGCTCGCTGCCACGACCACAAGTTCGACGCCATTAGCCAGAAAGATTTCTACGCGCTATTCGGGATTTTCAAGAACGCGCGGCCGACGCAGCGTGCGATCGATTCGCCTGACGTGCTTTGGAAGAATCGCGCCGAATTGGCCGACGCAAAACAAAAGGTCAAGGATGCACTTGCCGACCGGTGGCTGGCGGCCGCGGACGATGTTGTCGAACGATTGAAGTCGGGCGATGTGTCGTTCGACACTTTGCTCGAACAGGCGGCGTGCGATCAAGAGAGTCCCCTATTCCCTTGGTTCGAATTGCGTGATCGCGAAGCGCAAGACGTGAGCGCCGGTTGGAGGCGACTGGTCGACGGCTGGGCGCGAGAGCGGACTCGGCGCGCTGATTTCAACAAGGCGAAGTTCAAAGTGCTCTGGAACGTGGCGGAAGAATATCCGAACTGGATTCGCCATGGTACGGGACTGTCCGAAACAGCGACCGAGCCCGGCGAGTTTTCAATCACGCCCTCGGGGGACCGAGTAGTGGAAGCCATCTACGGAGCGGGGGCGCATACGGCGCTGTTATCGAGACGTCACAACGGCGTGTTGCAGACTTCACGATTCAAGATCGACACCAACAACGTCAGCTTTCGCGTGCAGGGCGGAAATTTCAGCGTAGTGCGGTTGATTGTCGAAAACTACGCGGTACCGCGGGGTGGCATCTATCACCAGCGATATTCGCCGAAAAAGGACGAGCCCGTCTGGTACACCTGGGACACAACGTTCTGGAAGGGTTTCAGCGCATATATCGAATTCGCGACACTTGACGACTCGACAAACTTCCTACTTGATAAAGTGGACTCCCGCAAGAAACCGCGGCCGAAGCCGGTTCGCGACGGGCGATCATTCTTTGGCGCAACCGCCGTAGCGTCGCACGACGGACGGATGCTGCCCGAGAATGTCTCGCCGGCTGTCTTGTACTTGACGCAGGGCGAGGCGCCGGACGATGTGGCCGGCCTTGCGCGGCTCTATGCCGAACGGCTGAAGTCGTCGGTCGAGGCCTGGCGCCGCGGCCAGATGAGCGAAGAGCAGGCCGCATTTCTCGACTTCTTTGTACGCCATTCGTTGTTGCCGGTAAGCGCTATGGGCAGCTCCACGCTTGGGGCGCTCGTCGCCGACTATCGGCGGCTAGAGGACGAAGTCCCCACGTACCGGCGAGCGCCCGGTGTCATCGAAGAGGCTGGCGACGACCAACAGTTGCTGATTCGTGGAGGACACAAAAATCCCGGCGACGCGGTTCCGCGACGCTACTTGACCGCGCTTGGAAGTCAGCGATATGACAACCCCGCGGTGATGCGTTTGCGATTGGCGGACGAGGTGGCTTCGGCTGACAATCCACTGACCGCCCGGGTGATGGTCAATCGGATTTGGCGGCACATGTTTGGACGCGGCATTGTAGGCTCGGTCGACAACTTTGGCCGGCTTGGCGACAAGCCCTCGCACCCGGAATTGTTGGACTACTTAGCTACAGAGTTTGTGCGTGACGGCTGGTCGATTAAGAAAATGATTCGGCGGCTGGCTCTTACAGATGCTTACCAGCGCGGCAGCGACGGCTCCGAAAAAGCAGCGACCATCGATCCGGATAACTCGCTGTTGCAACACATGCCGATTCGGCGCTTAGAAGGAGAAGTGATTCGCGACAGCCTCCTCGCCATTTCAGGTCGGCTTGACCACACAGTGGAGGGTCCGTCGATCAACGTCTACTATGCCTTCGCGAAGGGGAAAACGAAGGGCGATCGACCGAAGGGCCCTCTTGATGGTGACGGGCGACGTAGCGTCTATCAAGAAATTCGGCGCAATGCCCACAATCCGTTTCTCGAAGTGTTCGATCAGCCGAAGCCGGCCTCGACGCGTGGGCAACGCGATTCGACAAACGTTCCCGCGCAATCGCTAACGATGCTGAATAGTCCCTTGGTTATTGAGCAAGCTGACGTCTGGGGCAAGCGCGTAGCTGAGCAGTCGGCGGCCCCCAGAGCGAAAATCAACGATATGTTTTTGCAGGCCTTGGGCCGCGCACCGACTGCCGAGGAAGCTGACCGCGCGCTTACTTATATGGGCAGCGCCGATGACGCAGGTGCATGGGCGAATCTGGCGCACTCACTCTTTAATCTTAAGGAATTTATTTACGTCCGTTAGGGAAAGCGTGATTCGCGCCATGGCACCGCCGCGTCCGATCGTCGGCGTCGGCGCGATCATTTTTCGCGACGACCGTGTGCTGCTCGTCAAGCGAGGCGCGCCACCGCTCAAAGATCACTGGTCGATTCCGGGCGGAAAAGTCGAGCTGGGCGAGGGGCTTCGCGCGGCGGTCGAGAGAGAGACGCTCGAAGAAACAGGGCTGCAGGTGAGAGCTGGCGCGCTCGTGGAGATATTCGAGCGCATCCGCCGTGACAGCTCCGATGCCGTCGAATACCATTACGTTTTGATGGACTACCTGTGCGAGATCATGGGTGGCGAATTATCCCCCGGTGATGACGCGGCCGACGCCGGCTGGTATTCAATTGAAGAGATGGATGATTTACTAATGACTGAGGGTACGATCGAAGTCATCCGTAAAGGTCTCGCGTTGCTCTGACCGGCCGTCAGATTGATCGATTTTTCACCGTAGGGCACCCATGCTCGAGCAAGCTCAGCAGGCTTTGGAATTTGACGGCGTGGTTGCGCTGCTGCGGCGGCACGTCAGCAGTCCGCTCGGCGGCGCGCGGCTCGATGGCTTACAGGCTAAGCCTCGGCTGACATCCGCTGACGCCGCAGCCAATGAACTGGCGGAAGTTGGCGAGGCGATGGACTGGGTACGAAGCGCCGCGCGTCCCGATGGCCGCGGTATTTCTCAGCCGCCAAAGTTTCGAGGCATCGAAGATATTCGCTCGGCGGTGGACCAGCTTTCTACCGAGAACGCGGCGCTGGAGGCTGGCGAGATTCGCGATGTGCTTAGCGTTCTCGATCGAGCGGAGGAGATTCGGCGAGTACTTCACATTGAACGCGTGCGCCTGCCGCTGATGGGCGCCTACGGCGAGCGGCTCGCGGAATTCAAGCCGTTGCTGCGGGAACTCGCGGGGAAGATTTTGCCGAGCGGCGAAATCTCCAGCTCAGCCAGTTCAGAGCTGTCGAAGATTCGCCGACACATCGAGTCACAGCGACGCAATGTCCAGACGTCACTGGAAAGATTTGTACGCAAGAACGTCGATGCCGGCGCGCTGCAAGACGACTACGTAACGATTCGTAGCGGGCGCTCGGTGGTGCCCGTTAAGGCCAGCTGGCAGGGCCGGGTTGAAGGCGTCGTTCACGGCGGAAGCACCAGCGGCCAAACGGTTTTTGTAGAACCGCTCGACACCATCAACCAGAACAATCAACTCGTTCGCTTGCAGGAAGATGAGGAGCGCGAGATCTTTCGGATCTTGCGCGAGATGACTGATCGCCTGCGCGAAGATGAGCCGGCGATCGCCGAAGCCGCGCTGGTGCTGGGGGACTTGGAGTACGTGTTTGCGCGAGCACGATTCGGACAGGAATTTCGCTGCTGCTTGCCAACATTCTGCGACGACGCAGAGCCGCGCGTGGTATTCGAGTGGGCGCGGCATCCGCTATTGCAAGACTTGCTGGCGGCGCAAGGTGAGCGGCCGGTTCCCATGTCGCTTCGGCTCGAGGGTGGCAGCCGAGCGTTGTTGATTAGCGGGCCGAACGCCGGCGGGAAAAGCGTCGTGCTGAAAACCGTGGGCCTACTCTCAATGATGGCTCAGGCGGGCCTGCCGATCCCCGCGGACGAGGCGCGGCTGCCATGGTTTGAAGATGTCTTGGCTGACATCGGCGACTCGCAGTCGATCGCGGAAAGCTTGAGTACGTTTTCCGCCCATGTTTCGAAGTTAAAGCTGATGATCGATCATGCCTCGTCGCGCAGCCTGGTGCTGCTCGATGAACTGGGGTCGGCGACCGATCCAGAAGAGGGCGGAGCACTGGGAGTGGCCGTCGTCGAACGATTGCTCGATCGAGGGGCGTTCGTAGCCGTATCGACCCATCTGCCGGCTTTGAAGGTTTTTGGGTCGAACGCAAAAGATGTGATCAGCGCGGCCATGGGATTCAACGAAGAGACTCTCGCTCCGACGTACAAGCTGTTGATCGGTGTTCCGGGGCAGTCGGCGGGCTTGGCGATGGCGCGTCGCTTTGGGATGCCCGACGAGCTGATCGAACGTGCTCGCGAAGTTCAGGGCAAATCTTCCGAAGATGCGTCGCGATTCTTAAGCGAGCTTCACCGACGCGTCGATGAATACGCTGACGACGAGCGAAGGCTGCGTTCGCGCGAGCTAGCTTTGGTCGCCCGAGAAGAGGAACTAGAACGTGACGCGTGCGCGAAAGCTAAGCGCGCCAAGGAGCAGGCTCAGCGTCGAGTCGAGGAGCTGACGCAGGGCTTCGAGCGCCGCTATAGAGAAGCACTCAAGGAAGCTCTCGAAAACTTGCAGGCCGGGTCAAAATCGACACGTGCCGCCGAGCGATCAGTGGCCAAGTCGAGAGGGGCACTGCGGCGAGAAATGGAGCAAGTCGTTCGTGCCGAACTCGGCGAAGATGCGTCGGTCGCCGGAGGTTTGTCGGACGAGTTAGCCGTCGGCACCAGGGTGCGGGTGGGCTCGATGGGCGCTTCAGGAACGATTACGCGAGAGCTCGGCGGCGAGCGTTGGGAAGTGCAGGTTGGCCAGCTCAAGATGCAGGTGTCCACGGATGATATTAGTTTCGTCGAATCGGAACCGGAACCGAGGTCGAAGCTGCCCGCCGGTGTGAGTTACGAGCCGGCTACGCGCTCAAGTGTGCTTCCGACCGAGATTAACGTCATCGGCAAGACCGCCGACGAGGCTCGCGATGTAGTCGACAAATACCTCGATGAGGCGGTGCTGGCGGAGATGCCACGGGTTCGTGTGATCCACGGATTCGGGCAAAATATTTTGCGCCGCGAGCTCTCGAAAATGTTTCGCAGTCACGTTCACGTGGCGAAACATTACGATGCGGAATCGCACGAGGGTGGAGCCGGCGCGACGATCGTTGAGATACGGACGTAACGACCAGGCGGCTAAGCGCCCGATGTTACAATAGGCTTCTTTCTTTGCGACGAATTATGCTTCCGAACTTCCTATTTCCTGAAACCACGGTCGACGCGAACGGCTCCGGTGAGGCGTTTCCCATTGGCGGCACTAACGGCTTGGTGTTGCTCACGCTGGGCATCAGCGAGGTCGTCGAACAAGAGAGCCTCGATGTTGAAATTATGGGCTCGGCTGACGGTGTCGAGTGGCTCGAAGAGCCGGTTCGGGAGTTTTCGCAGAAGTTCTATGCGGGCGTCTACCAGGTGCTGTTCGACTTAGGCGCGACGCCGAAAGTGAAGCACCTTCGAGTTGATTACAAGGTGGCGCGCTGGGGAGTTGGGTTCAAGACTCCGAGCTTTAAGTTCTACGTTTTTGCAGAGCCGTTCGCGGAAGCAAAGTCTGCTTAGGACTCTTTCGTACTCACCGGCACGGCTAGCCGCGTAGTGAGAAATGCGGGTTGGGGCCTTGGCCTGCGAATGATCAGCCGAGTTCGAAGACCGCACCGTAAAATTCGAACCTCACGCCGGGGTAAACCGCGCTCCCGCTCTTCTCGAGTTTTGTCCGAATCGCCAAGCTTGCGCTCACCGCCGTTGCGGGATTGCTGTTGGCTTGTAGCGTGAATCTGTTGTATCTGCGGGAGTTCAATCCTTGGTTAACCAGCGTACAGGCGCAGCGGCGCATCGAAGCTTTGTTGAGCGGCGCGGATTACAGCGCTCGCCACGAGTTCGTTCCGCTCGATCAGATTCCTCTCCACGTACAGCGCGCCGTCATCGTCGCTGAAGACGGCGCATTCTATAAGCACGAGGGCGTCGATTGGAACGAACTCAAAATCATCTGGCGCCAAACGCTATCGGACACAAGCCGGCTGCGTGGCGGGTCGACGATCAGTCAGCAGTTGACGAAAAATCTATTTCTGACCACACACCGTTCTTTGATTCGAAAAAGTCTCGAGTTCGCGCTGGTTCCTTTAACCGAGAGCATCTTGTCGAAGGAGCGTATTTTAGAGCTCTATTTGAACGAGGTGGAGTGGGGCCCGGGCGTATGGGGCATCGAGGCGGCAGCGCAATTCCACTATCGAACCCGCGCCACGCGTCTGAACCGCAAGCAGGCAGCCCGGCTCGCCGCCTGTCTGCCCGCGCCGCGCAGCCGCGTCCCACGCGAGATGGATGAGTACGCCGCTCGGATACTCGGGCGTTTATCGAGTCGGGGCTGGTGAGCGTGCCACGCCCGCGCAACTGACGGGCCTGGTGTGGCTCAACTTTGAACTGAGTTTACTGGACCCATACACCGCGTCGTGCGATGTCTGCTAGGACAAATTCTCGATCCCTAACACGCCCTTTCGTAAGCGGCTGATTGACATGCAGCAACTTTTGGAATGTCTGGGGAGGAAGTGGACGGCTCGCGTAGAATCCCTGGATCAAATCGCAATTGTGCCGCTGGAAAAACGTCAGTTGTTGGTTGTCCTCCACGCCTTCGGCCACAACCGTGAGGCCGAGGTCATGGGCAAGCCCGATCATCCCTTTCGCTAGCGCCGCGGCACTACGATCGTTTGCCACGTCAACCACGAATGATCGATCGATCTTAACGACATCGGGCATAAGATCTCGCAGGTAGCTCATCGAGGAATAACCGGTCCCGAAGTCATCGATTGCAAGCTTGGTACCGAGTTGCGATAGCTCGGTCAGTATTCCGGGAACGCGTTGCATGCTGTCGACGAGAACGCTCTCGGTAAGCTCAAGCTCGAGTGTTCGAGGATCGACGCCCGTTTCAGCGACGATTCTCTCGATCAACGACGGGAATTCGGATTGCAACAACTGAAGCGCCGACAGATTCACCGAAATTTTCGTTGGGCCCGTACCCCGTGGGCGGATGTCTTTCCAACGCACTGCTTCTTCGCAGGCGTTACGGAGCACCCACTCGCCGATGTCGAGAATCAGTTCTGACTTTTCGGCCAGTGGGATGAATTCACGTGGTTCGACCGGCTCGCCGTCGTCGCGCTGCCAGCGCAGCAGAGCTTCGGCCCCAAGAATCTTTCCGGTCTTGGAGCAGACTTGCGGCTGGTAAACCAATGCAAGTTCGTCTCGCTCGATCGCTCCCCGCAGCTCGTTCTCGAGCCGCCAGCTGCGCTCGATGCGGTCGTACATATCAGGAACATAGTGCTTGCTGCTGGACTTACAATCCGATTTCGCCTGGTACATGGCGATGTCGGCGTTTCGAATCAACATCTCGGCGCTGGCGAGTTTCGGATCGCTCAGCACAATTCCGATGCTCGCTTTCACCACTACCTTATGCCCATCAAGTTGATGCGGCTTGCCGAGCGATTGAAGAATTTGCGACGCGATCAGCTCGGCGCCCCGTCTGCTTTTTGCTCTTTCCAGGAGAATGACGAACTCGTCGCCACCGAATCGAGCGACGAAATCGGCGGGGCGCAGCGATTCACGGATGCGCGTCGCGGTCGCCGCTAATAGCTCGTCGCCGACGAGGTGCCCGAGCGTGTCGTTGACCTCTTTAAATCGGTCCAAGTCAAGAAAAAGTACGGCGAATCGATGCGCCGGATCCCTCCGTTGCTCGTCGATGGCCTGTTCGAGCCGCGCGGTGAAGTAGCCTCGGTTCGGTAGCCCGGTAAGACGGTCGTGTATGGCCTCGTCGATGAGACCGTTCCTTGTTTCAATTAGACGAGTAACGTCGGTCTGAACGCCCGATATTTCTGTCGCAACGCCATGCTCGTCGCGAACCGCCTGGCCGCGGCAGAGTACCCAGCGGTATGATCCGTCGCGATGCCGAATCCGGTACTCACACTCGAATTCCTCGGCTTTGCCTTTGATGAAGGCCGCCAGCTCCCTCCGCACGACGCCGGCGTAGTACGGATGGATCAACGAGTACCAGTCCCTTAGTCGATCACCAATTTCGTCCCGCTGCCAGCCCAGCGCGGCCGCCCAGCCCTTGGACACCCGGAATTCCTGCGACGCCGACTCCCAGTGCCACAGGCCCTCTCGCCGCCCGGTAATCGACAGACTATCGAGCGGCTTCGGGCTGTCGTAGACCGTCGGAGGCTGTATTGGGGCGCCTGAGAATAGGGAGTGGAGCTTTTCCAGAATGGGCATCGTACGTACTGCTGACTATCTGGTAACGTTTGCTGGTTCAGTTGGCCCTTTGATCGAAACTGCTACGGCGTTGTGGCGCTAGGACCACAATTGTCGAATTGACACGGTGTCGTGGCGGCTAACTCTTGCCAATTTTAGGTCCAACTCTGGGAATATTCCTAGCCGTGGGTCTGACTTATGACTCTTAGTACCGATGGCCCATTACATTGGTTTGGATCGGCTAGGAAGGGCTTCCGTGCTGACGCAACATTCCCATGTGATTGGCGACGATTTCAAATACGCCGCCTTCTTGGGCCTTCGCCGAAGATTTGCCGACTGCTCCAGGCCGATCGGATTGAGCTGCGACGGCTGGCCTCGATCCGCCAGCCGGCACCAGGCATCACACTCGCATTAAGGTAAGAACGCCGTCTCGATAACCCTGCACGGCTACCCCGACATCAACTCGACTGCTCGGCGGCACCGTCAAATCGACGCCGGCGTCACTCGATAGTGGCAAAGCATCCATCGCTTTGAGCGAGAGAACTGGCTGGTGTGGGGCGTTAAAAACACGGACCAACACATTGCATAATTCCCAAAAATTCTCATACAGCATCTCATCGAGAGACGAAGATCGCATGCAATCATCTACTCGGCCGGCCGGCAACATCGAGAGCGCCGCTCCCAAGCTAGCCGCTGCGGCGAGGTCACAGCGGCAGAGCCCAACTACGCCGCCATCCTCATCGACGTAGGTGGCAATGTAAGCGGGCTTGGCATCTATCTTTGGCGGCGAGGCAACTGCCTCCGGGGACACGCTACGGCCTACCAGATCGCTGAGCATTTCACAAATTTGTCGGGCTGCCTGGCCAGCTTCACTCGCCATCATCGGCTCCTTCTGCGTCGTCGGGATTACGGCCTAACACCACGAGTTGGGCCTGCGTGTCGTCGAAGCCAACATTGATTCGGACACTGCTGAGAGACTGATGCTGCACGATGTCGCCGTTAACGAATATTGGCAAGCCGAGTTCGAAAGATTCGACTTCTCCAACCAGATCGCGCTGCATGACGCCCGCCAAAATATTCACAATCTCTCCAACCGCGTCGGCGACATCTTCGAGAGGCGGATCTTCCTCATCCGGCTCCATTGCTAACAATGATCGCGTCAGCGACTGGCCGCCTTCTTCCGTCAGCAGTAGCCCGAGATGCAGCTTCTCTAGATCGGCGATGACAGGGAGATAGGCGCCGTAGGGGGCCGCCGGGCTGGGGTCGGCTTCGAGCCGACGCAATTCCTCGCAACCCAGCGACACCGTCGCCACCTCTTCGGTGGCTTTCACGACCGAGTCTATCCATCGTGCAATCGGCACCGGTGTTTGTGGCATTAGCTCGCCTCCGCCACGCGGTGTTTACTTTGGATAGCGGTCATCGCCATGCCTTTGACTCCTAGCTGTGTGATTTCGGACCGCAATCGTCCAAGCGCGGTCGTTTTGGAAGATCCCAATGAGAAGCCCAAGCTTTTTGAAATCCTTATCGGCGTATCTCTGCCAGTCGATAAGCGTTATGACTATCAAAAGAGCTATTTTTCGGCGAAAATCTCAAATCGGTCGTCGAGGCTCCGGCCCTCGGTCAGTGATACACTTGATCGCTTCCGGAACCGCGTGCGAGCGTCGCCTTATGAAACTCTTTCCGCCATTGTTTCGATTCGGATTCATCCTAGTCACCCTCGCAGCCACCTGCCTTCCCCACGCGCTAGCGCAAGACGCGCCTGCCCCTCTGGCGGTCCGCAACGATGTTCGACGCGTCGGCGAACAGGTGCTCGTCTTTCGTCATCAAAGATTCCATAAGGGCGGACACGGGTCTTACTACCGAATCAGTGTCGACGGCGTTTGGCCCTGGTTCGAAAAAATCGGCACCCGCGTCGTGGGCCAGTGGAAAGTCATCCACCCCGACGGATCAGCCGCAAGCCCGGACTACGACGACGGCTATCGTCTGGCGCGCTACGCGAGCTATGAGCATTGGAAGGCAACGAGGCGAGGCCAGCTAATGGGTGGCAACGGCCCCGACTATCAGAAAAATTTGGCGGCGCTTAAAGCCCGCAACCACTATGTTCTCGATTCCGACGGCGCGTATTTCCTCCAGGGCCCAATGGCAACGATCGAGCCGTACTTCATGGCGGCTCTCGAGGAATCGTATGAGCCAGTCGAGTCAGCGCCGGCCGACGGCGTCCGGCCGGTTCGCAATGATCGCAACTGGCCCGGCGATCGCGAGATTATTGCGCTCGACCGCTGGCGAATCGACAAGGGTTCAGCCGACGATTTCATCCGCGCCGGCGTAAGCGGCGTCTGGCCGTTAATCGAGAAGGTCGGCGCCCGCCCTGTCGGCCAGTGGAAAGTAATCTATCCGCCCGAAAGCGGACACCCCGAAAGCCCCGACTACGACGAAATTTTCATGATGACGCGCTACGCCGGCTACGAACACTGGAAGGCGGCCCGCCCCGAAACGATCGTCCACCTAGCTGGCGACGGAAACGACTATCAGGCGTACCGCGACTCGCACGAACAGCAACGAGAGCTCACGCACGAACACTCGGTCACTTTCCTAGAAGGCTACTTACACCAAAGCCCGCCATTCTTTCTGCCCGGATTGCGCGAAAAGTACCACAAGACGCAATAGCCGCTAATGTTTCGCGGCCTAGCGTTCAGTGTCGACGCCGTCTCCACAAAAAATAGAAATTAACCGCGATCGCCCCAATCACAACGATCAAAAGTATCGGTGCCTGCTCAGGCTCCGGTAGCCGCGCCAGCGCCTTCTCGGTGGGGCTAACCTCGCCCTCCCGCCGCAGCCAAACCTCCCAGCGCCCTTGGCGGCCCGACCAGGTTCGTTCGCAAACCGGTCGCAGCCGCGCTGTCTGAACTTGTTCGCCATAACCGGACGGCACGTACGAAACGTCCCGCCGCGCCGGCTCGCCCGGCACTTCGGCGGGCTCGTCCGTATTCGTTTCGTTCTGCGAAAACACCTCGTCAAAAAACGTAGGCGTAGTCGCTTCCGCAACGGCCATCAGCCACGGCCCGACCAGCAGTGCACGGCGTCCAGGACGGTTGCGGTCACGCAGCGTCTTCGTGCGGAGCTCATACTTCACCCGCAGTTGATCTCCGGCCGACCAAGAGCGCCTAACGAGCGCGTACCCATCTTGCCAAGTCGGTTCGATGGATTGCCCATTGAGTGATAGCGTCAAATCGTTTACCCAGGCAGGCCCGCGTACACCAATCACCACAGGCTCCGCGGGCGCGGCCTCTATCTCGAGCAGCGCACTTGAATCTACGTCGAGCTGAGTGCCGGCCCGTACTTTCAGAACACCATCGTCGAATGTCGAATCGACCGCCAACTCATAGAGCAGACGATCTTCCTGACTCTGAAACGCCGCATCCGCAACAGCCGAGAACGCCCGCAGCCCATGCAAAGTGCAGCACCACCAAGCTCGGTCTCCGCCACGCTCAAATCCGTTCTCACTGAAATACACGTGCCCAAAGTCGCCGCTGGGAAACTGGTTCATCGCGAACCCGTTGAACCAAGCGCGCTCGGCGGCATCGATGTGTCGCGGTTTGCGAGTGTTTTGCCAAAGCTCCAATGAAAGCCGTAGCCAATCAGCGACTGAACACCCCTCGTCTCGGCGTATCGACGGCTCGAGGTATTCAGCCACCGTACCGCTCACAAGTACGTTCTTCGAACCAGCCAACTCCGACCACACCTCTTCAACTCTGCCGAGCCACTGCTTATCGCCTGTAGCGCGATAGAGCGCCAGTATCCCGCGCAGTGACGACAAGAGCCCATGGCTGTGCTGCCCCGGCTGCAGCGAAACGTGCTCGGCCATCGCCGCCGCCAGCTCGGTGTAGCGCGCTTCCCCCGTAACCCGCCCAAGCTCAACTAGACCTTCAATGTTCTGAGTCCAACAGATATACCCGTGCGCCAAGCGGCCGACGCTGAACTCGTCACGCACTTTCGAATCGCCAAAACGGTCTTCGCTAGCAATCAGAAAATCGCCCATGCCCCGCGCCGCGCGTAACGCCGAGTCATCGTCACTTAGCGCGTAGTACTCCAACAGTCCGATCAGCAATCGACCGTTGCCCCACATCCGCGCCATGTCGTCATCTTCCACGCCACCGGTCGAGAGTGGAGCCCCAAAATGACCGTCTTCGCGCTGCTGCTCGAGCGCCTCTCTAACAAGCCGTCGCAGATCTTCCGCCGGAACCGCCCGATGCTTCGACGCCGCGGCCAACGCGCCGATATAGCGCCCAGAAAGGTCGCCGCTAAAGTTCGTAAATCGACGAACATCTCGCGGAATCAGATCCGCAAGCAAGAACGGTGGATCATACGTAGGTGGGCCGCCCGTAAGTACCCGCTGCAGCGTCAGATCGAAGCGCTGATTCAGTTCGCCCGCCGGGCAAACCCCAGCCAGTGCCAGGAAAACTAGCGCCAACCGCGCATGTATCGCTCTCGCCATCAGCCAGTGAGATCCCACAAGGGGGTCTGAAACAGTCTATCGGGTAATGGGGAAAAACTCGCGATAGCGTTCCGGCATCCGGATCATCTTGCCTTCCGCGTTCGTAACTGTGTGCAGCGTCTCGCCCGTCGCCAGCAGCTCATCTCCGCGACGCATCTCGTACGCAAAACGCACACTGCGCGAGCGAGACTCCGTCACCCAGCAACGAATCACGACCTCATCGTTGAAACGGGCGGGCGACCGATAGCGGCAATTGGCTTGAGTCACGGCGAGGAAAGCACCTGACTCTTTCTCCATGTCGCGGTACTCAAACCCCACCTCGCGACAATACCCAACACGAGCGACTTCCATCCAAACCAAATAGTTCGCATAATAGACGACACCCATTTGGTCGGTCTCGGCATAACGCACCTGAACCGTCGAGTCGACCTTCCGCATCTTGCGAACTTACGTCTTCATCGAAGCCAAGAATTCAGTATTATTCCGAGTCTTAGCCATACGGTCTAGCAGCAATTCCATCGCCTCGACCGTGCCAAGATTGCTCATCACCTTGTGCAGCACCCAAACCCGCTGCAGCGTCTCCGGGTCTAACAGCAACTCTTCCTTGCGCGTCCCACTAGCCTGAATATCAATTGCCGGGAACGTACGCTTATCAACCAGCTTGCGGTCGAGATGCAGCTCCATGTTGCCCGTACCCTTGAACTCCTCGAAAATTACCTCGTCCATGCGGCTGCCGGTATCGACCAGCGCCGTCGCGACAATCGTCAGCGAACCACCCTCTTCGATGTTCCGCGCCGCGCCAAAAAACCGTTTCGGCCGTTGCAACGCGTTTGAATCCACGCCGCCCGACAAGACTTTGCCCGACGAGGGAACGATCGTGTTGTAAGCGCGCGCCAGCCGTGTGATTGAGTCGAGCAAGATGACGACATCCTTCTTGTGCTCAACCAACCGCTTCGCCTTTTCAATCACCATCTCGGCAACTTGCACGTGCCGAGTTTGCGGCTCGTCAAACGTTGAACTCACGACCTCGCCCTTGACCGAGCGCGTCATGTCCGTGACTTCCTCGGGTCGCTCGTCGATCAACAAAACAATCAACGTCACTTCGGGATGATTCGTCGTGATCGAATTGGCAATGGATTGCAACAGCATCGTCTTGCCGGTACGAGGGGGCGCCACGATCAGTCCACGCTGGCCCTTGCCGATCGGCGTAATGAGGTCCATCACGCGCCCCGAGAAGTTTTCCTTCGTCGTCTCGAGCTTGAAGCGCTCTTCGGGGTAAAACGGAGTTAAGTTGTCGAAATGGATCTTATTCTGCGAAACTTCCGGGGACTCGAAATTGATCGCATCCACCCGCACCATCGAAAAATAGTTTTCGCGATCTCTAGGCGTGCGAGCTTGACCGGAGACCGTGTCGCCATTGCGAATCGAGTTGCGCCGCACAAGCTGCTGCGACACGTAGATGTCGTCCGGGCCGGGCAGATAGTTGTAATCAGGCGAGCGAAGAAAGCCAAACCCCTCGGGAAGGATTTCGAGCACGCCCTCGACGAAGAGCAACCCTTC
This sequence comes from Bryobacterales bacterium, assembly GCA_965247305.1. Lineage (GTDB taxonomy): Bacteria > Acidobacteriota > Terriglobia > Bryobacterales > UBA6623 > CATQHP01. The sequence continues at coordinate 4,314,105 of OZ252030.1, forward strand.
GTCTTCGGTTTCCGCGCGCAGAATTCGAAAGATTAGCTCCTGCTTTCGCAGGCTCGCGGTGCCTTCGAGCCCAAGCTCGTAGGCCATTTCTGTAAGGGTAGTAATATCCTTTTGGTGCAGTTCTGTAACTGTCATAGGTTGCGCCGATCGCAATCCACGATCGACTCCCGAACTTAAAACTGTAGAGGTGAGGGAAAAACCGGGCGAATGCCCAACGGACATAGTAAGGATACCGCAGACCCCTCGCCCGGGCAAGCAAACTGGCATAGCGCAGCAACCGCGTCCGAGGCGCCGACTTCCTGGTCGGCGTGCTTTACCAATGGCAAACCCACTTTCGCTGATGCCATAGACCGTTCTTGAATAAAAAGCCGCGAACCCGGCAACTTCTAGAGACTACATTCCACTGTCCAAATTCGGAGGCGCGACTGTAAGGGAGTGCGGTGGCCGAGCAGCTTTCTAGAATACGCTGAGTTGGGACCTGCTGATCATTCCTCAAAAGGGCCCGACTCATCTTTCCCAGTTAACCCTCCGCCACCGCACTCCGTTACGGTCGCGCCTCCGATTTTCACGGGCTTGGTAGTGCGGCAAGCAGTCTATGCCATTCCTGGAAATACTCTAGCCCGCCTTTCTGGTCAGCGGCGCATATCTCAAAGTCCCTGTCGACCCCCGACGCCCGACATACCAAGCTTGCGCTCCAAGTCCATCTTGTCTGTCAACAGCGCAATCGTGGCCGCTCTGTCGCCAGATTGCTCCGATTCCGAAATCGCCTGCCTAACCGCGCGATAGCGCCGCTCCCAACTTTGGCGTCGTAAGGCATCCAGCGCCCCGCGGCCTTCTTCGATCGTCGCGGACTGTCTGTCTTTGTCGAATACGAGCTTCGCCAGGCGCATGCGGTCACGCTCGGTTAACCGGCCTTCCACCGCCGTATAGTGAAACTCCTCGTCGCCACCGTGAACGGCTACCATCGCCGCCAATGCTTCACGGCTAGGCATTCCGTCGTTGGCGGCAATTTCGTTTGCATCGGCCAGCAATTCCACTCGTGCGTCGGCGGAAGCAGCGAATAGATGCAGCAGGACGCGTTCGGCGGCCGAAAAGCCATCGGAGTCATCGACTGGCGCGGGCACCCGCTGGCGCCGATTCGTCGAACGACGAAACCGTTCCAGCACCAAGCTGCGCGCAATTCCTAACTGGTCAGCCGATTCGGTCGCCACGGCCGCCCGGCGTATTTCGTCCGGCAACAAATTGATCGATGGCAGTATGTGCTCAAAGGCGGCGACGCGGCCTTCCGACGATGAAGTGTCAAATTTCTTTCGAGCTCGGTCGGCTAACCAAATGAAATATCGGGGCGCCCGCTCAAGTTGCGCCTTATAGGCTTCGGCGCCATGGGCCGAGCAGAAGTCGTCAGGGTCTTGGCCGCCCGGCAGCTCTAGCACTTTTGCGTTGAGACCCTCGCGAAGCAGAATCTCAATCGAGCGCTCGGCGGCGTTCTGTCCAGCTTGGTCGGAATCGAAATTTACGACGATCGTGTTGACATGACGCCGCATCGAGCGGACCTGCTGCTGCGTCAAAGCCGTACCGCACGTGGCCACCGCATTGGTGATCCCCGCTCGCCACACGCCAATGACGTCCATGTAGCCCTCGACCAGCACAACGAACTCTTGTTTGCGCATCGAAGCCTTGGCTCGCGAAAGGTTATAGAGGGCGGTGTTTTTCTTGTAAATGTCCGTCTCGGGAGAGTTCAGATACTTTGGTTGGCGATCAGCCTGCATCGTTCTGCCGCCAAAAGCGATCACCCGGCCAAGCTCGTCATGGATAGGAAAAATCAACCGATCACGAAATCGATCGTAGTGCTCATCGCGATCCTCGGCCTTGCCGATCAGCCCCGAAGCCAACATCGCCGCCACGTCGACGCCACGCTTCCGCATAAGGCCCAACAGCGCATTGCCCGCCGGGGCGTAGCCGATGCCAAAATGCGCTACCGATTCCTCGCTGAGTCCTCGCGACTCGAGGTAGCTACGCGCTTGTGCTCCCGCGTTCGTCTTCAGTTGTTTGACGAAAAAGTCCTGCCCAAACTCGTGCAGATCCATCAGCGAGTCGCGCAACTTCGAGTTGGCGTCCGCACCCGCATTGCGTTTAGGCATCGGAATGCCTTGCTGGTCCGCCAACGTCTTGAGCGCTTCGAAAAACGTCAAGCCCTGCATTTCCATCAGAAAGTTGAAGACGTCACCGCTCTGGCCGCAGCCGAAGCACTTATAGATCTGTAGACCGGTGTGAACGGAAAACGAGGGGGATTTTTCCGTGTGGAACGGGCACAGCCCGACAAAACGCAGCGAACCCTGTTTCCTGAGACGAACGAAGTCGCCAATCACATTGGCGATATCAACGGAGTCCTTAACCTGTCGAGCGAAGTCCATCCGACTCCGTTAGTTTACTGCCACGCGCTAATCGCTACGAACCGGCAAGCACTGCGACCGGAGTCAACTATTCAAACCGTTCTCGTCAGCTCAATCTAAAATCTTGACCCGAATATTTTTGTACATCACCGTGCTGCCTGGGTCGTGCCCCTGCAACGCAAACGTACCTACGCCCAACTTCCGGCCCGGCATCGTTTGCCCCTTGCCATTAGGAAACGGCACAACTCCATTCCAACCCTTAGGCTGCTCCCATTTCGTAATGAGGTGGTCGTTAACAAAGATCTTGACGACCTTGTCTTGCACAACGATGCGCTCAGTGAACCACTCGTCGTCTCCTGCTGGAGGATACAGGTTGTCGAGCACGGCATAGAGGCCGCCGGTCTTGCGCGGATCCTTGTCGAACGAGTTATTCACTTGCACTTCAAACCCGGCGTCCGGCCAACCTATCGACTGATATACCGTGTGAAAGTAGATTCCACCGTTTGAGTTATTCTTCGCTAGAACGTCAACCTTAAGGTCAAAGTTTCTGAACTTCGCGCCGCCGACGTCACCCACATAGAACAGGTGAGCCCGCGGCCCATTCGCGACGATCGCACCGTCGACGATCTTAAACGTCGACGGATTGTCTGTGGTCAACTGCCATCCGCTAAACGTCTCGCCGTCCCAAAGGTCGACCCAGCCGTCTTCCGCTGAGAGCCCTGACGCTAGCAAAGTGCCGGAGATCGCAAAACACAACAATAGTTTCCGCATATCGGGCGTATTGTAACTCAGCGGCCTCTGGGGTAGAATCCCAAGGAGTTGGATCGCCCACATTATGAAAATCAAACCGAACCGGATTGTGTATTGGCTCTCGACAGCAATTCTGAGCGTAGTCTTCGTCGGTGGTGGAATCGCATACATTTTGGGGTTTGAGGCGCAGCAGGAGATCATGATGAATCTTGGGTTCCCGCTGTACTTCATGCTGTTTCTCGGGGCGGCAAAGCTTCTTGCGGTTGGCGCTGTATTAGCGCCTGGTCTGCCACTGCTGAAGGAATGGGCCTACGCCGGACTGTGTTTCGTTCTGATGGGCGCGTTCTATTCACATCTTCGAGCGGGCGACCCGGTCGAGCTAACCACCGTCCCAGTGTTCGTGTGGTTAACCGGGGCGGTTTCTTATCTTCTAAGGCCAAGCAACCGCCGGCTCGCCGACTAGCCGGCACCCGCACCGTGCGGGTTATGGCATCGGTGAAAATGCCCTATCGCTGTACGCGGCCCGAACCGCCGCCCTTCATCAGCGAAAGAACTTCATCGGTCGAGAAGCGGTTGAAGTCTCCAGGCACCGAATGCTTCAAGCATGAAGCCGCCACTGCGAACTCAAGCGCCTGCGCATGGTCGTCGGGAAAATGATGGAGTCCGCCAATTAACCCGCCCGAGAACGAATCGCCGCCCCCCACGCGGTCGACGATGTGCGTAATTTGGTACTTCTTGCTGACGTGAAAACTTTTTCGATCATTCAGGCATGCCGACCAGCCATTGTGCGAAGCCGATACCGATTCGCGTAACGTAATCGCTTGCATTTTCAAATTCGGGAAAGTGTCAAGCACCTTCGCCGAAAGCTGATGGTAGCGATCGACGTCAAGTTCACCCGACTCGACGTCTACGTCATCCACCGAGATGCCTAAACTCTTCTGGCAGTCTTCCTCATTCGCAATTCCGACATCGACGAACTTCGCCAGTTCCTGCATCACCTCGGGCGCCGACTTGCCATAATTCCAAAGCTTCTTGCGGAAATTGTAGTCACACGAAACAGTGACACCCTTGGCCTGCGCAGCCTTCGCCGCTTCGATCGACAGCTCCGCGCACCCTGGGTTCAGAGCTGGCGTGATGCCCGTAATGTGGAACCAACTAGCGCCATCGAAAATCTTGTCCCAATCGAAATCGCCCGGCTGGGCGAGAGCAATCGAGCTGTCCGCGCGGTCATAGAGCACTTTCGAGGGCCGCTGATTTGCACCCGTCTCCAGAAAGTAAACGCCGACCCGGCCTGGTTTGCGTACGATGTCGTCGCAGTTGATCCGGAACCCACGAAGTTGGGCGATACAGCACTCCGCAAGAAAATTGTCGTTCGGAAGCGCGGTCACGAACGAACTTGGAATTCCGTAGTTCGACGTCGAAACCGCTACGTTAGCCTCGCCGCCGCCAAACGTCGCCACAAAGCTGGGCGATTGAAACGGTCGCTCCATGCTGGGAGGGGCGAGACGCAGCATGATCTCTCCAAAAGTAACCACTTTTGCCATAGTTCGACCTCGTAGGGAATTGCCAGCCGCCTAAGGGAGCAGGCGAGCTTTCATCAGAATATCATCGCGCTATTACGGCGCGATTACTTTGACGATCAGAAAAGTTAGCGTTTTGCCGTCGGTCACCACGACCTGGTGAGGAGTTTTCGGAGGGATGTTGATCACGTGCCCCTTGGACATCCGATGGGGAACGCCGCCCACCAAGTTTGACCCACGCCACTCGCCCGGACGGCCCTCCATTTCCTTCTGGTCGCTAGGCATCTTTCCACCGACGATGACCTCGCCCTCGCCAGCGAGCGTGAAATACACGTCAGTCTTTGAGTCGTGCCATTCCGCAGGCCCGCTTCCGTTGCGGTGAACGACTAGGACGTAGTTGTTCTTATCCTTCTCCTCGAGCATCAACTGGCGAGAAACAGATGTAGTGCCCGCCGGGGCCTTTTTGATTGCCGCTTCAAGCTCGCCCTGGATTTGAGCTAAATCACTCGGCGTCCAGGAGAGTTCGTTCATGGCGGCCCCCGCGCCCAAAGCCGCGATCAAGAAGATAAGTGTCAACTTAAAAAATTTCATTGCCCTTCCGTTCTCAGCTAGGGTCGTCGTCACGTATCGAAATTGTGATCCGGCGGACCAACAGAGCGTTGGCCAGCACGAGCACCAGGATCAAGATGTAAGCCGTCGCTGTTAAAAAATCCATCGGAGATAGCCCTAAAGAAAACGTTACTACACCATGTAAGGTCAAGTGGCTTGCGCCTACGGGTCGCACTCCGACAGATTCTTGCATCGTAGATTTCATGACCTAACTACGACCCCGTCACTATTTTTCCACTGATACTCTGACTACACCGTGCGGGTGTAAAGTCGATCGATGTCTAGAAAACGAGGCGTGGACGGAAGTCCACGCTTTCACTCGAAGTATCTACCGAACCTGAAGAAAGCGTGGACTTCCGTCCTCGCCTCCGTCGATCCGGATCGAGGTCATCGCTTCCTTACAGACGGATTTGGCTTGCGCGCACGGGTCGCACTCCGACAGATTCTTGCGTCGTAGATTTCATGACCTAATTGCGACCCCGTCAGGCGCGAATCGGTGGCGCGCGCGTAAGCAAGTGCGTTGGGGCAGGACGTCCGCCCGCGCCACGGCCCCTAGCCCTGATAAATTTTGTCCGCACCGCCGTTTGCCGCAATTCGGAAACACCTGCACGGTGCTGCGCCCGCAAGCTCGCAGGGATCGAATATCCACCTGCACAACTAGCTGGTTGGACCACACAGCCTTATTTGAAGGTCAGCTTTATCGACCTTACCCATCGAATTGCGCGGAAGCTCTTCCACGAAGCAAATCCGCTTCGGTAACTTGTACGCCGCCAACGACGTTCGACAAAAGTCGATCAATTCGCCTTCGCTTGGCAGCCAGTCTCTCGCGACGACAGCGGCGGTCACTTGCTCTCCTAGGTCCAAGTCATCGCATCCGAACACTGCGCATTCAGCCACTGCGGGGTGGCGCTCGAGCACACGCTCGACCTCTAGCGGATAGACGTTGAACCCACCGCTAATGACGAGTTCGGCCGATCGTCCGCGTAGTTGATAGTACCCCTCTGAATTGCGCAGTCCGATGTCACCTGTCTTGAACCAGCCGTCCATCGTAAACGCGGACGCCGTTTTTTCCAAATCATTCCAGTATCCCTTGAAGACGTGCGGCCCATGTGTTTGAATTTCGCCAACTTCGTTGTCGGGCAATGTCTGATAACCTTCTGGACCAACAACACGCACCTCGACACCCGGCAGCGGCACTCCCACCCATCCTGGCCGCCTTTCGCCTGCCACTGGATTGCTGAGCAGGATGCCCGTCTCGGTCAGTCCGTAACGCTCTACGAGCTCGTAGCCAAACCGATTCCGGAAGCTTTCAAACAGATCCTCCGAGAGCCGGGCAGACCCCGACGTAACAAGCCTCAAGTGGCTCAGGTCGACATCTTTGAGTTTTGCTGCTTCGAGCAAGCGCGCGTGCACGGTCGGAACTCCCATGAAAACACTGCATTTGCGGTCCTGAATCGCTGCCAGTGTCTGGCCGGCATCAAACTTTCTGTAGGCAATCGTCGTCGCGCCAACGTTCAATGCGCCATGCAGCCCCATCACCAGGCCATGGGCGTGAAATACAGGTAGGACGTGAAGCATGACGTCGTCCGATCTCCAGCCCCACGCCTGATCAAGCGAACTGACGATCGCGGTCAAGTTCGCGTGCGTCAGCTCTGCCGCCTTTGCTCGCCCAGTAGTACCGCTCGTGTAAAGCATCAGAGCGGTCAGATCGGGCGAAATATCAATTTCCGGCGGTGACCCATGCACCGTGTCGATAAACTCTGAGAATGCGTTTGAATCGATCGAAACCGTACGCTTTAGCGAGTCCGCCTCGCGAACGACTGACCCCAGATCAAGCGGCTCGGAATCGTCAACAATGAAGAGCTTTGCGCCGGAATCATTAAGAAAGTAAATGAGTTCAGCCGCGGAGTATCCCGGATTTAGCGGCATCGAGATAGCTCCAAGCCGGCAGGTTGCAAGATGAATGAAGATCGAGGCAACGCTCTTCGGCAGACGGACCGCGACGCGGTCGCCGCGCCGAACTCCAAGCTGACGTAGCCAGACCGCTGTCTTCGCGACGGCACTTCCCAAGTGCCTGTACGTGACGGTTGTTGTAGCGTCGCGATCTCGAAACTCGATTGCCGGCTTGTCCGCGAATTCCCGGCAGTTCTCAAAGATTCGGTCTAAGAAAAGCATCTACCGGGCTATGCCGAGTTCCGCAAGAACTTCCAGCGTGTGTTCGCCCAACATCGGAGGATGTTTCCGGTAGGTCGGCGGAGTGTCGGATAGGTGAATCGGGTTGCCGATGTTACGAATGATCCCGATAAGTGGGTGCTCAATCTCAACGACCATGCGGCGCGCTAGAGTCTGGTCGTCTTCGAGAATGTCTTGCGGAAAATTGATGGGCCCGGCGGGGACTCCACCAGCGACGAGCTTTTCTATCCAATGGTCGGCGTTTTCGCCGCTCAGCTTTTCTTCGAGCAGCGGAATCAATTCTTGACGGTTGACGTTTCGCTCGGGATTCTTGCCGAATCGCGCATCGACCATCAGTGTTTCTTCAACTCCCAGTACCTTGCAGAACCGCTGCCAGACTGCTTCCGTTCCAGCCGCAACCATGATGTATTTGTCTTTCGTGCGAAGCGGCTGATACGGAGTGATTGTCGGGTGCTGGTTACCAAGTTTCTTGGGCGTTTGGTCGGCGATCAGATAGCTTCCGCCGACGTTAGCGAGCCACGTCATTTGCGCGTCAACCAGCGAGCAATCGAGGTACTGGCCCTGGCCGTTTCCATTTTCACGATTATCACGAGCATAGAGCGCGGCCATTGCTCCCATCGTGGCGTAGATCCCGGCCGTAATATCCGCGATCGGCGTCGGGAACCGGCTGGGCCCTAGCTCGGGAGGGCCAGTGAGGGCCATCAATCCAGCTTCTCCCTGGGCGATCACATCGTAGCCACCGCGATTCGCCTTCGGTCCGGTGTGGCCGTAACCGCTGAGCGCCACGTAAACCAGCCGCGGATTAAGCCCCCGCAGCGTATCCGGATCAAGTTTCGCTCGCTTAAGCGAATCCATCTTAGGATTGTTCGTCAAGAAAACGTCGGCGGTTTCAACCAATCGATGCAGCGCATTCAAATCATCGGGGTCCTTGATGTCGAGGGCAACGCTCCGCTTGTTGCGGTTGGTTGAAAGAAAGTACGCGCTCTCACCCCCGACGAACGGCGGGCCCCAGGCGCGCGTTTGATCGCCCGCACCGGGCCTCTCGACCTTGATCACGTCGGCGCCGAGGTCGCCGAACATCATCGCGCAGTAAGGCCCGGCAAGGGCCTCGGTCATCTCGATCACGCGCAGGTGACCGTAGGCTGAATCTGACATATCTGGTTTCAATTACAGGGCGCTACTCAGCCGCGGCCGCAAAGTTGCGCGCGTGGAACTTCATCAGCTCGACACCGGCCGCCTCGTAGATTTTCTTTGCGCTATGTTCAACGTCAGGGACGATCATCTTCCAATACTTGATTCCCAGTGTGTCGAGAAAACTCATGTACTCCAGATTGTTCTCGTAGTTGAAACCCTTCGTGCCGACGTGGATCATGATGTTCAGCGATGGTTTGGGCATTTGCACATACGCTCTGGCCAAGTCGTAAGAGTTGTAGCCGCGCGCAAATTTCAAATCTTCGCTCTCGCGGCCATTGTTTTCCGAGATGCGCTTCTCCGTCGCGTGGCCCGCCCCCCCGGGAGCCGCCGATACGAACAGGTGTGGATATTTGAACATGATGCGCGTGGTGCCGCGCCCGCCTTGCGAAAAGCCTTCAATCGCCCGACCTCGCCGCTCAGCAATCGTACGGTAGGTGCGATCGACATGCGGGATAAGCTCTTTCACGAAGACATCCTCGCCCATCGAATTTTTCGATGGATAGTTGTAGTGGCTGACTTCGCCGCCGTTCACCCAAACGTAAATTGCTGGCGGGACGGTTCCATCGGAGATCGCCGCATGGATCGTCTCCGCCAGTGATATCGATCGAATCTCGCTGCCGGGTCGGCCGCCGTGGAGGTAGTAAACCACCGGGTAGCGCTTTGCCGAATTCGTTGCGTCGTCATACCCGGGCGGAAGGTAGATGCAATATCCGACCTCATGTCTCATTGACGGGCTGATGAACGTGTGGTGCGAAACGCCCGGGTAGCTAACCCCCATAGGCAGCGGATTCACCCACCGAAATTCTTTTGGCGCCTCTTGCCCAAACGCAGAGATCACCGTGGTGGCGATCAACAGAAACGTGCGTTTAGACAAAAACACAGCACCGATCGTAACACGCGCCTCGGGCCGCATTGGTTGCCTACAAACAGATCGAAGAAGCGCGACGCCGGGCCTGAAGTATTCGCAAGTGAGGCCCGCGCCGCGCTAATTTGATCGAGTTTTTAGACCTACTTCGACAAGGTATAGTTCACTTCAATTACGGTTTCGACTTCGACGAGTTCGCCGTCGATCTTTGTGACCTCGTACTCCCACTGCTTCACGGCTTCGATTGCTGAATCTATCAGCAACGGATGCCCTTCGATTACATCGAGCTTGGCAATTTCCCCGCTCGTGTCGATGATGGCTGCCAACGAGACCGTGCCTTGGACGCCCTGTGCCCGGGCCTCCCTCGGATACATAGGCCGAACTTTGTGCTTCGCTCGCTTCGACTGCGTCGAGCCGTCGACTTGGATGCGCTTGGCGGCAGCCGGTTGACTCTTGGCCTGCGGCGCCGCCTGAAGCGGATAGGTGTGACCGCCAAACCATGCGGCGCCGGCAACCGCCAAGCTAAGAGCCGTGGATAATGTGAGTCGTCTCTTCCCAGACATAAAAACTTCCTTTCTCATGAGTGCGCTGAGGCGCTGTTCTAACGCGGGTTTTGCTGAAAACCCCATTGCCGGTGCGTCGTGCGGATGGTACCTCGCCTCGGCCAAAGTCAATAGTGTGTTGATGTAGTCCTGACGGGAACGGCATAAGGATGCGGCTTCGGAGTCTACTTCGCATTCTCTTGCGAGCCGCGCGCGACGAACGACCCACCAAACGCACGGGTGAAACCAAAACGTCGCCTGCAGCGCTTCTTCAACGATCATCGAAAGCCAATCACGGCGGCGCGCGTGGATCAACTCGTGGCTCAGCACCCCACGCTGCGAGGTTTCGTCGAAATCAGAAAAACCCGCGGGCAACATGACCACTGGATTGAGAAAACCATAGGTTGCCGGACCAGCGATTCCAGCCGACTCCACCAAGCGCGGCTGACTTCCCGTGGCAGCGCCAATTTCGTCGGCAAGCCGCCTCGTTGCTCCTGAAGCGCCAGAGCTCTTTAGACGTAGCCGTCGCAAGCGAAGGAGCCCAAAGATCAACCAACTCAGCCGAATAACGACACCTCCGACGACTACCGCCGGAATCAGCCACAACAACGACGTCGATTCTGCTTGATCGACAGCCGTGCCGAATACAATCTGAATTTGCGCGGCCGCGCCCCGGCTAACAACCTGAGGGGACCAGTCGGCGAGCAGCCACGGCGCCACAATCGCGGCTCCAAGTACGAACTGCCAAAAAACCGCACTGTCGCGAGACTTGCGGTATGGAACGAGAGCCCAGGCCAGAGCCCCGCCGCAAACGATCAATGCGATCTGGACCGAGTAAGCCCACAGTGTTTCGACAAACCAGGCGGAATTCACGATTTCCTCCGCGCGTACTCAGCGAGTCGCTGGATATCCTCTTGCGACAACTGCCGATCGTCGATCAGCTGCACTAACAGTGGCTCGGCTGCTCCGTTAAAAACGCGGTCGACGAACTCCCCGACCATCTTGCTGATTACCTGTTTCCGCTTCTTCGTCTGCCGGTAAACATAAGCCCGCTCGCTGTCATCCTTCGAGACGAACCCCTTCTGCTCAAGGATCCCCATCATCGTCATCACTGTCGTGTACGCCACTTTGCGGCGCTCACCCAAGTTTTCGTAGATTTCACGAACGGTAACGTCTCCAGAATCCCAAACCACCTTCATAATTTCGAGTTCGAGATCTGTCAGAACCCCTTTCGTTTTCTGCATACTAATAACTTAGTACTAGAAACATAACATGTCAAGCAAAAATTTCAGCCGACCAGGCTTTTTCTCGTTGCGACCAATAGCCCCACCTCGCCCACGATCTCAGCCCCAGTCACAGACTGGGCGTAAGCCACCAGTCGTTTAGTACATTGGGAGATCGCCATCAGTGACCCGGCGAAATTCTTCCCAGCCTCAACCGTGCCTATAAAAGAATCAAACCACGACGCTGCGTACGTCCTCCGGACTCTCATCGGGAAGGATTTCAAAGTCCGCTACCGAAACATGTCCCTTGGAATTTTTTGGTCTCTCGTGAATCCTATGGTGATGATGGGCGTTCTCACCTTTGTGTTCACATTCATAATGCGGAGCGACCAAGAAAACTTTCCGTTGTTTGTCCTCATGGGGATACTGCCGTACAACTTCTTTTCACTTGCCTGGCAGACAGGAACAAACTCGATCGTCGACAACGCCGGGCTGATTAAGAAGCTTCCGTTTCCCCGCGCGCTCATTCCGATTGCCAGCGTTCTTGCCAACGTTCTCCATTATTTGATCCAACTGGGGCTGCTGCTAGTCGCGGTCGCCGTCGTAATTGGCCCGTCTCCGCTTTGGCTTTGGCTGCCGTTGATCCTTGCGCTTCAAATCGTGTTTGTCTGTGGCCTTTCGCTGCTTTGTTCGGCCCTCGATGTTTACTACCGCGACATTCGCTACGTCGTTGAGTCGACAACAGTGGTGATGTTCTGGCTGGTACCGATCTTTTACAGTTTCCAAAAAATCGAGGAAATGGCGCAAAGTGCTCCTTTTCTAAGAGCTGTCGTCGGCTACAACCCGATGGCAGCGGTAATTCTTACGATTCGGAGGGTGTTGCTTTACGGAGAGCCGCCCGGTTGGGGCACATTGGCGAAGTTTGCGGGCGTGTCAGTAGCTACACTCGTCATCGGATTCGTTTATTTTCGCCGCGTTGAACACGACTTCGCGGACTTCACCTAGGCTCGATTCCAAATGGCGATTATCCGACTTGAGAACATCAGCAAGCGCTATCTAGTGCATCGCAAGCGCCAACTGTTATCGCAGTGGGCGTGGGGGCGCAGGCGAGCCGCCGATGAACCGTTTTGGGCCTTGCGCGATGTATCGTTCACGGTCGACAAGGGTGAAACCATCGGCATTATTGGCCACAACGGCGCCGGCAAAAGTACCCTGATCGAAATTATCGTCGGTGTCACGACCCCGACCACGGGCGTAGCCGAGCGCAACGGTAGGATAGGCGCCATGCTTGAGCTCGGTTCGGGCTTTCATCCCGATTTGACCGGCGCGGAAAATGTCCATCTCAACGCGGCTCTGCACGGAATGGGCCGCGAGGAGCTCGAGCGAAAGTTTGCCTCGATTGTGGAGTTCAGCGAATTGGAAGCCTTTATGGATGAGCCGACGCGCACCTATTCCAGCGGGATGCTTGCCCGCCTCGGCTTCTCGGTTGCGGTTCACCTTGATCCGAAAGTTATCGCGTTAGACGAGGTCATCGCCGTCGGTGATCAAAATTTTCAAAGCAAATGTGCCGCGAAAATACGCGACTTCGTTGCTACGGGAACGACAATTTTGCTCGTCTCGCATAGTCTGGCTAGTATCGAGAAAATCTGTAGCCGCACGATTTGGCTAGATCACGGACGCGTAAAAATGGATGGCCCGACTGACGATGTTGTGGCGGAATACAAGCACCACACTACTCCGCTGTCGAGTTCTGACGCCAATAAAGAAAGCCATCTTCAGCGCCAATGAGCAAGTCTCGCACTCCGTCAGCGTCCCAATCGACTGTCGTCGGACTGGTCGTGTGGCCCGCCAACTTGGTGCTAGTGAGCGCGCCTTCATCCCGGAACTGAGTCGGCCCACCGTCGCCGCTAACATTTCGCAGCCAATTCACGCTAGAGCTGTTGACGAGAAGGTCGACCAGACCGTCGCCGTCCCAATCCGCCAAATCGAGCTTGCGCCTCCCGCTTTTCCCCGCGGGGTCTGGATTCAGCCGTAGCGTCTGAGTATCGCTTTCGACTACTTTGTGCGCGCGATCGAATACCGACGCGGTGACTCCTGAAAATATCCGCCGACCCGCTCTCAGCCTGAGATCTCCGTCGACGCGAACTCGCTCGAAGTACGCCAAATATCCTTCGTGATCGAGCATCACTATGTCAGAGAGTCCATCGCCGTTCCAGTCAGTGACCATCGGGCGCGTGCGCCATTGACTTACAAGTTCTCCATTTTGCGGCGTCCACCAATTCCATTCCGGGCCCCGCGCCGGCACATCCGAGCCCATACGAACGGGTCGAGCTGCTTCCAGTCGAGGTTTCTTTCGCGAGCCGACATTCCGGTACCAAACCACGCGACCCCAAATAGAATTGGCCACAATGTCGGGCAGCGAATCTCCATCCCAGTCCGCGACGCTAATCGTCGTGTAACCCCACTTCGCCTCGCAAGGCCCTTGGATCGAGCCGTTTTCTCCACCCTGGATGCGAATTGCCTCGCCGTTCGCCTCCAGGTAAACCGGTGCGGCGAAACGCGGCTGGCTTGCGCCATCAAGATTCTCAATGAACCCAATGTAGCCGGCGCTGTTGCCGGCCACGATATCCTCGTCGCCATCACCATCCCAATCAAATCCTTGCGGGGTAATCAGCGCTCCCAACTTGACGAACTCGGCTCGCTGCTGAAAATACTTTGGCTGCCCAAACTGCGGGACTCCGTCAGTGACGCGGCCAAGATTCTCGACGAAAGCGACCCGGCCGTCCTCATCACCGACCACCAAATCGACATCGCCGTCGCGGTCCCAATCCACTGCTGTAGGGGTGATCATCTGCAGATCCATCGCGAGCGGTTTTCCGTTGGACTGTAGCCGACGACCTGCCGCATAGCGCGGCGCCTTCCTTGTTCCGACGTTGCGGAAGTAAGTAAATCCGTCGAGGAATTCGCCACAGATCAGGTCCAGGTCGCCGTCTCCGTCGAAGTCCGCAACGCTCGGGCTGGGCATGCCGTAGACGTCAATAGCTTGATCACCCGCCAAGACTTTTGCGGCCGTCGAATAGCCGCCATCGCCGTCGTTTAGAGCCAAGTAAACGTAGCCGTGTAGAGGCCCGTTCGTCCAGTTTCCAGCAGAGTCGTAGGCGTCGTCCCAGCCGTATTCAGTCCAATCTCCGACGCCAATCACGAGGTCCAGATCGCCGTCTCCCTCCCAATCGACTTGTTTCCATTGCTTGGCGCGGATTCTCCCGCCAGCCGAGTGGATATCTTCCGTAGTCATTGGAAGCGCCGTCGGGTCTTGAAAGCCGACGTTCTGAAAGTCCCGATGGACAGCGCCCGGTGTCATGACGATGGGCGCGCGGCCTTCGACGTGAGAGATCTGAGCATTGGTGCGGTAGTCGCCGATTCGCACGCCGGGCCGAAAAACCGGCATCGGGTCGCGCGAGCCCGCGGGGGAGTCGTTCTCAAAAAAGTAGGTCCCTTCGTAGGGCACGCCACCGCTCGAGACGACCAGGTCGAGATCACCGTCTCCGTCATAGTCCATCGGAAGCGGCCAAGCCCACAAGCCCACGCCAAGGTCGACCGTGAGTCCTGGATTGTTGTACCTGATGCGAACCAGATCGTCGCCGGCGGTGAGCGACGCAGTTAGCATCGCCAAAAGTATTGTCATCCGCAGTTCAATTGGCACAACGCCACTGTGCCATGCCTGAGTCAGTCCCGGCAACTATTGAAACTTGCCAAGAAATGACCGGGGCGGAACCCCCGACAATTCCGCCCCGGATTGATCGCCTTATACTCTGTAGCTCTCCTACAGAGAACGCACCTCGAGTAAAGCGCGTCGCTGTTCGCAGCCGACAACCAATTTGATGCCCGACTACTGCGGGAAGACTGAACTATTCGCGATACGAGGCCGAGAGGCTGTCGCCTGGTTGAGGGATCGACGCCGTCAGAAACGTGATCGTCGGCCCGCTCAGGGTGTAGTCGACGCTTGCCGCCTGAAGTAACCCATTGCGGCTCAGTTGCAGCGCGGCGACCGGCGAGGGCGCGACCGCGAGCGTAAACAACGGGTTCACTCCATCGATCGCCCCGGCGGGCGTTTCAGAATCGTGAAAACCGGGAGCGTTGTCTTCGAGCGACACGACCGTCCCGGTGTCCTTCACAATCGACAACTCTCCGTCGGCCGAGTTGACGAATATTCGGGCGTTTGTCGAAGCCGGCACTATGGGCACAGGAACTTCTTCGAAGTTGATGTAGTTCCCAGTTAAACCAATCGTGCCCGTTCCGAATAGCGTGTCATCGACTTCCAGCGAATTGTGAATCTTGGTAACGCCACTGCGCTCAATCTGGATCGCGTTGTCTTTGAACGCCCCAGCGTCGTCGTATCGCACTAGGTTGAAGACTCCCTCGAATGCCGACCATGCAACGCGCTTCTTGCTGTCTTGCTCGAAGAACTGCGTCGCGACGGTTTCGCCGAGTCGGGCCGCGATTCCCATCTCGCGAAAAAATGATGCGCCGTTCACCGTAATCAACGACAACAAGGTTCCCGTTCCGTCCCGCCACTCCTGCAGATTCGCGGTCTGGCCGGGCGCGCCTTGTAACTGAAACACTGTCTGCGCCGGATTTGTTCCGATCATCGAGTTGTGCGGCGCCGGCGGGCGTGCGTCCGACAAACGCGCGTCGTTACCCTCTGTAATCGTTCCTGCCGTCGCCCCAAACAGCGGTTGAACCTCGGTTCTTGTCAAGCCCGCGTTGTCGAATACCTGCAGCCCGTTCGAGAAGTTGGCGACGTTGCGCTGTGTAACCGCGACACCGTCGTCCTGGAAAATTTCGTACGCGCCTACGGCAGCGCCGCTTCCCGCAGCCGACCAAAACAGACTGCCGGTGCCATCCGTCGTTAGTTGTTGGTTCGGCAATCCGTCGGCGTTCGGCCAACGATAGCTCGTGCTAACGCTGAGCGGGGGCAAGAAGAAGTCGATCGAATTCAATCCGTCATTTGACTCAAACGCCAGCGGAGGAATCGTCCCCGACGCTTCCTGCCGAATCGTCTGCGAATCCGTAAACAAATTCGGCTCGTTCAAGTCCGCTTTCAGATCGAGCGCCGCGTTGAGTCCGGACACTTGCGAGAGCAGAATCACCGTGCCGGGAATCGGCGCGCTTCCGACCCGGACATCCGGAATCGTGACCGGCGTCGCGCTTGCGGGGACAATCCAAGTTTCGAAAAACTCAATCGCGGTGTCGAGTGTGTAAACCACCTTGTAGCTTGTACCGGGCGGGACCGCCGTGTCGTTCGGAGTCAGGTCGACGCTGAACACGCCATCAACGATCGGCGTCGTCAATTCGTTGGCCGCGACAGGAGAACCGTTCGACGCGGTAAACGCTTTCCAGATAATTTTCGCGGAACCTTCCGTCTTCGTCCCGTCCGCATTGAAGAGCACATCTTGCACTTTCGTCACAGGCAGTACCTGCGCGCCTGCGAGAGACGTAAGCAGCGCGATAAGCGCTGGGAGCATCACTTTGAGTCGTGGTAGTTGGAGCATGTGAAGTAACCTCGAGTCCAGACTACCCCCCCCGTACACTTTTAGCCCCCTCAAAATTTCAAGTTATTGAAAACAAACGGACTAAAAATTTCAAAACCCCGGTACGGGCCGATTCGGCGCGCGTCGTCTCGTGTAAGATGAGGATCTAAATCGCTGGAAGGTACTGATTTCTAGAGGCATTGCGTGGTTACAGTCGTACCGGATTTCCGGGGTTGCGTTTGTTAAAGCCCCCACCCCGTCGCGCCTCCGCTCGAGGCCACTGTTCCGGTTCAAGCGTGTCGATGGGAGAAACTTCGACCTGGAGGTCGAAGCTGCCCGCCTGGAGGCGCGCGCCACGACTAGAATGTCCTCAATTGCCCGGATTTGGCAGGGTTTGGCAGGATTTTGCTTAGGTTCTGACGGGTTGGCGTTGTGGTTCTTGCGCTTGTGAACGGCGGTGGTTCGTGGGTTTATTCGCTTGGTGAAGATTTTGATCGCTGGGAGACGCTGATTCACAAAGGCCAGTGCTGATTCCGTGCGTGTCCTCGATCTCCAGAGCAGGCGGAGCGGGCTCGGCGAACCGAGCTGCGACGCGACCGTCACCAGATCAGCTCGTTCTGGATCTCGTTCCGTGGCCGGATTTGGCAGGATTTCCATGAGATTTCTAGCCTCCTTGGCGGGCTGTCCGCATCCTCCCTGTACAGTGTAAGGCTTGTGTGTACGGTTTTCGGTCGATCGGATCGCTAGGTTGTTGATTTCAAAGGCAAAAGAAATTTCAAGACCCCGGTACGAGCCCTCGGGGAGGGTTTCGATTTGGCGTCGGCGAGCGTCATCCTCCCAGTTTTATAGACATTTAGATTGCTGGAAGTTGTTGATTCATAAATCCTTTACTGGAGTGCACCCCAAAAGCGAGACAGATGAAAGTGGGACAATTTTCAGTGAATGGAAAAGGAGTCCCCGATGAGAGAGAGAAAAGATAGGGTTGCGAGGAAGCAGCGCTCGTATGAAGTTGAGTTCAAGGAATTGGCGGTAAGCCGCATGCTTCGCGGTGAGAACGTCGTCAAATTGAGCGGTGAGTTGGACGTGCGGCGCAGCGTGTTGTATCGCTGGCGCGACACCTACCGCGCCGAGGGACGCAGCGGTCTTGAGCGGCGTCAAGGGCGGCCGCGTCCCGGACAAGAGGTTGTGCAATTGGATAGCGATCCGAGCGCCGATCGCATTGCCGAACTCGAACGCCTAGTCGGTCAACAAGCGGCGGAATTGGATTTTTTCGAACGAGCCTTCAACGCCTTAAAACCGGCGATGCCGAACCAAGTCGCTCGCAACGCGAGCGGCTCTACAGCGTCATCGACGAAATTCGCGTTGAAGGCCGACTCAGCGTCGAGCGCGCCTGTGCACTCGGAGAAGTCAGCCGAGCCGGATATTACCGGCAATTAGAGCGAGACAAGCCTGTCGAATCCAACCTGGAAGTGCGTGACCGTATGCAACGCATTACGCTCGCAAATCGCCGCTACGGCTATCGTCGAGTGACCGCCGAACTGCGTAGGCAGGGCTTTACGGTGAACCACAAGAAGGTCTTGCGGCTGATGCGCAACGACAATCTGCTGGCGATACGCAAGCGCCGCTACGTATTGACGACGGACTCGGATCAGCACCGCGCGATCTACCCAAACTGGGCCAAAAACCTGCAGATCGACGGTCTCGATCAGCTCTGGCAGGCCGCCATCAGCTACGTGCGCATGCGCCGTTCGTTCGTCTACTTGGCGGTCGTGATGGACTCGTATTCCCGGCGCGTGGTGGGCTGGGAATTGGGGCCTTCCCTCGAGGCCATATTGGCAGTGAACGCGCTGCGCAAAGCGATCGAGTTTCGCTGTCCGAAGCCGGGGCTGGTGCATCATTCCGATCAAGGCACGCAATATACCTCGCGGGCTTATGTCAGTCTGCTGGAAGAAAACGGCGCGTTGATCTCGATGAGCCGGCGAGGAAACCCGTACGACAATGCGCGCATGGAAAGTTTTATGAAGACGCTCAAAAGCGAGGAGGTGAACCTACAGACGTATCAATCGATGGACGAAGCGCGCGCTTCGATCGAGGAATTTATCGACGCGGTGTACAACCAAAAGCGGCTGCATTCGGCGTTGGGGTATCGGCCTCCGCAGGAGTTCGAGCAGTTGTTGCCGTCGAGCGAAGAGCTCAGAAATCCGCAGTTTGAGTTTTCTGAGGCATGAGGAAATCTATCGAGACAGTGGTCGCACTCGGGACGGGAGAATGTCCCGCCCCGAGCGCTCATCGTCTCGCTGAGTTTCCAGCCGGGTATTGCTTGGCGGGTTGCTCTCCAGCATTGCCCGCCTCCGCTTTCCCGGCCGTTTTCAAGTGTGCGGCACGTTCGCCGAAAAGGCTATACTTTTTCAGCGAACGGCAACTGTCCCATTTTTAAGCTGTCTCAGCTTAGGGGTGCATGCCATTACGGGGTTACGTGCCTGTCCCCGATCTCTGGATCTCCTGGCGGGCTTCGTCTTGGCCGTTGCGAGGCTGTCCCGGATCTCCCGAGGCTGTCCCGGATCTCCGTCCCGGATCTCCGGCGAAGTCCGATTGGCATCAAGCCAGTTCCCACCGAGCAAGCATCGTCGGCTGGACCGAATGCGCGCGATTCAAGGCCCGACAGCCGCGACTAGAAAACCAGGTCGATCTCATTCGATTCCTAGTTCTTTAAGTCTGAACTCGAGAGTTAGAAACGTCATCTCCGCTGCGTCGAGTTTCCCCTTCTGCATCTGCTCCTTGATTTTTAGGAACTGAGCTTCGGTTTCCTGCTGATCGGCTTGCGCCAGTTCGGCCTTCTTCGCGCTGTATTTGTTCATGAGGTCGAGGAACTTCTGCTGAAGCTCGCCCAATTTCTTACGCCGCTCCTCGGGTGAAAGCTTCTGGACGGCGGTTCCTAGAACGCCGGAAAGCATATCGCCGAAGCGCTCGCCCAAACTATCGAAGGCCTTCTCGACCTTTTGGATATACAACCCAACGAATAGGGCAACCATAGACATGTCCCAGCCCGTGCTGTCGTCAACAAGGTTTTGAATTACGACGACGTATACGCAAGCCTGGAACGCACGGAAGAAATAGTCGGGCCCGTACTCCTTCCAGTTGAAGTTCTCCACATCGCGCAGCTTCTGATACTTCCTTGCGATATGAAAGACTACGCCAACTAGTGCGAGAGTCAAGTACTCTGGACTAACTGTAATTTTCTCGAATCCGCCCCACATCTTGTACGAAACGAAGCCGAAGATCACAACGAGAAGCACCAAGAGGTACAGAACCCATCCACCGCTCGGCCCCCTGCCCGCTGACCCTTTCTCTGGTGGTTTGCCGTTACCCACTTCGGGTCCCTCGCCGGCTTGTGGTTCATTCAGATCGTCGATTGCCATTATGTAACTCCCATATGCTGTGCTGAAAGGCAGCGTTTGATACTGCTCAGTTGGCTGACCACCAACTATTAGAGCGGATTTCGGTGTGAGAGGGGGCCAAGCGAGATGGAACTCGTACCGGAGATTCCCGGAAGTTCCACGAGCTCCGGCGAGCCAGGTCCACCTGGCCAAAGCCCTGTAAACAGGGCTCGGGGGTTTGGCCTTTTGAGAGGCTTTCGCGAACGCCGCACGATGCGAGCCCCGGAACGGGGCGGCGTTTTCTTGAACTGCCGGGCACATGTGTAACCTTCAAGCCCAGGGTGGAACGTCAGTGGAACCCTGGGTACTCTAAGGGAGTAGTGATTCCCACCCCATTCCTCTCGTTTGTAGAAGCCCAAGAAATCCCCAGGCTCATTGATCCTACACGCCTTACGGGCCTAACTAGGGCCAGGAGATCCGGGGAGATCCTGGACAGCCTCGCAATATGACTATTCGGCGCTTGAGCTGTGTCCGTTCGAGACTCTCGTAGTCGGTAGGAAGGTAGTCCTCGAGCCGCACGACATGATGGGGCACTCTGACAGCCACCCAAAACGCCCGTACCGGGGTTTTGAAATATTTTTTACACCTGATAATTCAACAACTTGACCATTTCTACGCCCCGCCAGACCCCCTAAAAACTTGACACGGGGGTGTAGTGTTGAGACAGGTTCCTAAGGGCGTGCAAAGTACAAGCACAGATGCCTATGGAGTTTGCCTGGCTTAAGCGAAAGATGCGACCATCCATCCGGTGTTGCGAAAGCAACATCAAAAAAACGAGGTTTCGGTCCTGGCTGTCCTCGGGGAAAAGAACAACCTAGCAACCCGGCGTTGCTGTCAAAAAGCTTGCCCGCACAACGTCGCTGGTACACGGAGGTTTAGCAACTTGGGAGCTCCCATTTTATCGGTTTGTCGAGTTTGAAATGAGCAGGCAAACCAACGGGCGGGGCAGTCTAATTTAGGCTGTCCCGTCTAACTAACAGCGAGGGGGAAATGCACCACGAGGCGGGACTGTCCCATGAGACAACGTAATCTACACCGCGAACTCGAACCAACGTGTGGACTGTCCCATCCCAGCGATGGAACCCGCGAACAATCGCCATTCGCGAGCCCGAGAAGCCAATTACCAAGCCACAAGACCATTCTCAAACAGCCGAGCTAAATCTTCCGCTGAGGCCGGCCTCGGCGACAACTTCGTTACCCGTTCCTGCGGCAGGGTACCTTCTACCAAAGCCGGAATATCCGCCTCCGTATACCCTAGAGCCGCCAGTCCGTTGGGCACACCCAACTCCTTCATAAACTCAGTAATCCGTGCCGCCAGCACCTCGCCCGCACCCTCGTCGGGCACATTCGAAACATCGGCGCCCAACGCTGCCGCGGCTTCCAGATGCCGGCTCGGCGAAACGCCCGCGGTAAACCGGAAGGTAGCCGGGGCATTCAAAATCACCGAGGTCCCATGCGGAACCATGGCGTGGTCCGTTGGGTAACCCTCTTGCCTAAATTCGCGAACCATTCCCGACACCGGGTACGACATTCCGTGCGGCAGGTGACAGCCCGCATTGCCGAAACCAATGCCTGCGTAAGCGGCCGCCAGCAGCATCATGCCGCGCGCGTCGTCGTCCGAAGTGTTGGCGACAGCGCGAGGCAAGTACTCTCGAACCATTCGCAAAGCCTGCAACGCCCATATGTCGCTGATTGGATTCGACCCTTGGTAGGCGGGACGCAAGATCGGTCGCTCCGGCGCAATGCGGTTGAGATACGGCACGGCCGTGTACGACTCAATTGCATGAGAAAGCACGTCAAGCCCCGTCGAAGCGGCCACGGCAGCGGGCAATGTAACCGTGTTGTCGGGATCGAGCAAGCCCAACGTGGGCTTCAAATTACGATGCGCAATTCCGGTCTTCGCGTGCATGGCCTCGTAGTCGAAAATCGATACGCCGGTAGTCTCGCTCCCGGTTCCAGCCGTAGTAGGAACAGCGCATAACGGCTTGAGCGGACCCGGTACGGGTCGGCCTTTCCCGATTGGCGGATTGACGTATTCGAAAAATTCGGCCGGATACGTTGAATACAAATTCGCGGCCTTCGCGGTATCGATCGTCGACCCGCCACCGACGGCGACGAAGGCTTCAGGCTCGACCTCGATCGCCTTCTGTATGGCGGCGCGAAAAGACGAGTCGGTCGGTTCGACCGAGACGTTGTTGTAAAACTCAACTTCAATGCCGGCGTCGTCTAAAGCCGCCCGAGCGGTCGCGACCGCCGGTAGCTCGGTCAAAAATCGATCGGTCAACAGCATCACCTTCTTGATGCGTCGATCGACGAGGTCCATGCCCAACTCACGCGTTACGCCCGCCCCGAATCGGATGTTCGAAGTCGCTAACTCAACCGCATATTCTTTCGCCATGGTCTCCTCCATTCAAAACTGCCTGACAAGAGTCGAGGTCGAAGCGCTGCCGAAATAGTTCTTGTCCGCCGAGCATCGCTACCGGAATCTCGGTGCCGTAGCGCTCGGCCCACCGAGGGTCTGAGTCGACATCGACTTCCTCAATCGCGACCTCCGGAAATGCGGCGGCAAGCGCAAGCTTCGCGTCATCACAAAGATGGCAACCCGGCCGCGAATAGAAAGTGATCGTTCGCATTGGTGACTGTTGACGACTTAGCTTCGAGCCGCGCGCTCACCCGCGAGATTCTAACAACCCAGCCCCCATCATCTCTAGTTAAAGAAGATGAATTCGTTAGTGCCCAGCAGCACCTGCGAGAACTCCACCCAGCCGTCACGCTGAGCGTCACCAACGGTCGCCCGTACATACTGCAAAGCCAAATCGATCTCCTCCGCTGACGGCTCACGAAGCAGTGCCTTTCGGTAGAGCGCCCGCACCTTCTCGCCGGAGCCCGACACGCTGTCAACCTGTGCCGCCAACTTCGCGGCCTGCGTTCGCATCCACGAGCTGTTGATAACGAAAAGTTGCTGCAGAGGGGTTGTCGTCTCTTGGCGCTTGGGCGTGTGCTGCTTCGCGTCCGGGAAGTCATAGAGCTCAAGTATTGGGTGCAACCTGCCACGGCTAATTTCCGAGTACACCGTGCGGCGCGCCTCGGTCTCTTTCTCTATGTCGGTCGAAGGTCCACCCATCCAAAGCTCAAGTTCGCCGGACGTCTGCAAGATCGCGTCGCGCCAGGCCTCGATATCTAGACGGCGCGGAGAGAACCGCCACAGCATCTGATTGGTCGGGTCGGCCTGGAATGCCGCATCGCTTTGCGCACCGGCCTGGCGGTAAGTCGCCGACTTCAAAATCTCGCGATGCAACCACTTTAACGACCAGCCATTGGCAACAAAACGCGCGGCCAGATCATCGAGCAACTCCGGGTGCGTGGGAGCCTGGCCTTGGGTGCCAAAATCCGACGGCGTGCGCACTAGATGCTCGCCAAAGTGCCAGCCCCATACACGGTTGACCCACACCCGTGCGGTTAGTTGAGCCGCCTGGCCCACAATTTTCTCAGCCAGTTCTAATCTTCCGGAGCCATTGCGAAACGGCCGGGGCTCGCCCTTTTCGAGCACAGTCAAAAAACGGCGTGGAACGATCTCACCCGTGTTAGCTACGTTGCCCCGGATAAAAATCGGCAAGTCGCGAGCCTCTCCCGGACGCAGATCAAACCATGTCACCGTCGGCGTTCGGCCATCGACCCAGACGCCCCAATCGACTACCGCGTGAGTCATCGGTGTGTCATCGTTTGCCAACTCTTTCTCAAGAGCTTCGAACTCCACCTTCATGGCGCGAATCCGAGGGTGAACGTCTTCAGCGATGGTGTCGAAGGCCTTCAGATTGCCGTACCCGCCCTTGAGCCGGTATAGCCGCTCGTGTTTGCGCACCAGTTTTTCGGCGGCGACCGGCTCCATATCGACGATCGGCCGTTTCACTAGCCAGGTGCTGGCGAACACGCCGGCAAGCGCATAGTAATCCTTGTTAGTGATCGGGTCGAACTTGTGATCGTGGCAGCGCGCGCAAGCAACACTCAGCCCAAGGAGTCCACGCGAAACAGCATCGACTCGTTCGTCCCAGTCATCACTGGTTAGTGTCTCGATGACGTCGCGCGAAAGGCGACGGTCTTTGTGATACATCGGCGAGTTGCCAATGTAGCCAAGCGCGCGCATGTCGCTGGGGTCGAAATCAGGTAGTAGATCGGCGGCGAACTGCATCCGTATGAACTGGTTGTACGGAAGATCTTTGTTGATCGCTTCGATCACCCAATCGCGGTAACGCCAAGCAAACGGATGCGGCTGATTCGTCGCTTCACGAGTCGGGTGATCCTCTGCCCAGCGCGCCACATCAAGCCAGTAGCGGCCCCAGCGTTCGCCGTAGCGCGGTGATGCCAGCAAGCGCTCGATTAGCTCGTCGTATGCTTCCTCGGAGTCATCCGCGACGAACGCCTCAACCTCCGCATAGGTCGGCTTCAAGCCGATCAGATCTAAATACACTCGCCGAATGAGAGTGCGTTTGTCCGCCTCCTTTGAGGGCTCGAGCCTATTCGCTTCAAGCTTGGCGAGAACGAACGCGTCGATCTTTCGACGTGACCAACCAAGCCGCTTTGTGGCCGGGGCAAGCTGCTCGCGGAGTGGCTGAAACGCCCACCAGCGGCGGCCTTCTTCGATTGGCGTACCGGGGCCGGCGGCTTGCGCCGTCTGCTCTTTGCGCTCCTCGGCCCGCGGGTCGCTCGCGCCAGCTGCTATCCATTGGCGAAAATTTTCGATTACCTGATTCGACAATTTGCCCGTTGGAGGCATTTTTAGCGATGGGTCCAAGTAATGCAGAGCTTTGATGATCAGACTCTTTTCCGGCTCACCCTCAACCAGCGCCGGACCGCTCGCGCCACCGCGCAACATGGCGGCGCGCGAATCCAGTCGCAATCCACCCATCGGCTGCTCAAGCGCGGACGAGTGACAGACCAGGCAGCTCTCTTCGAGCACCGGGCGAATCTTTTTTTCGAAGAACTCGATCTTCGCGTCTTGCGCCGACAGCCCGATCGCGACGAGCAGCGCAGCGCAGACTACGGCGGCCACACGCCGCTTCAAGCTATTAACTCCTTGAGAACCCGCCCGTTCACGTCAGTCAATCGAAAGTCGCGGCCGGCATAGCGGTAAGTCAAGCGCTCGTGATCGAAACCAAGCAAGTGCAAAATCGTCGCGTGCAAATCATGCACGTCGACGCGGTCTTTGACCGCCTGGAATCCAAACTCATCGGTAGCGCCGTGGCAGACGCCCGACTTCATTCCGCCGCCAGCCAACCACATCGTGAATCCGTACGGATTGTGGTCGCGTCCGTCTCCCGCCTCTGATACCGGCGTGCGGCCAAATTCGCCGCCCCAAACCACTAGCGTTTCGTCGAGCAAGCCGTTCCGCTTCAGGTCGCGCACCAGGGCCGCCGCGCCTTGGTCCATCGCAGGACAACGCTCACGTAAGGCCTTGTTGATGTCCACATGGTCGTCCCACGGCTGACCGGGCCCCGAGAACAGATGCACGTAGCGCACACCGCGCTCGACTAATCGCCGCGCCAAAAGGCAGCCGTTCCCAAACGGCGTGTCGCCGTACTCCTGGCGAATCTTCGCTGGCTCCTTGCGAACGTCGAACGCGTCCATCGCCTCAAACTGCATACGGTACGCGGTCTCCATCGCGGTGATACGCGACTCGAGAAATGCATCAGGGCCGGTCGAAGCCAGATGCCCCGTGTTGAGCGCTTTCAACAAATCGAGCTGTTGGCGCTGCGCCGTCCCGTCGAGCGAGTCATTGGTCAGGTAACGGATCATTTTTTTCGGATCCGTCTCGGTGTGGTTGAAATGCGTGCCCTGGTGTTCTGCCGGTAGAAATCCCGAGCGCCAAAGCGACTTTCGATTCGCTGAATCACACAAGGCCACGAACCCAGGCAGATTCTGATTCTCCGAACCCAAGCCGTACGAAACCCAAGAGCCAATTGTCGGGCGCGTCGATGCGATGTTGCCAGAGTGAATCAAATTTCGCGCCGGCGTATGCGTCGGATTAAACGTGAACATCGATCGGATTACGCACAGGTCATCCACCGAATTCGCGATATTCGGCAACAGTTCACTGACTTCGATGCCGCTTTGCCCGTGCGCCGCGAATTGGAATGGCGAGGGCAGTAGCCCGCCGGTCATGCGCTCGGTTCTTAGATCGACGTTCTCCGGGCGCTGACCCTCGTACTTCAACAAAGCCGGCTTCGGGTCGAGCAGATCAACCTGCGACGGCCCACCCGTCATAAACAAGAAAATTACGTGCTTGGCCTTAGGCGCGAAGTGCGGTCCAAGAGGAGCTGCCGAGGCCTGCGATTGGAGCATCTCGGCCAAGCCCAGAGCCCCAAATCCGCCGCACAGCGACTCCACGAATGATCGTCGGCTGAGGGCTTTTTGCTCAGGTCGATGCAGCAACACATGCTTTCCTTCCGAAAGCAACTTAATTGTATCTCGGCACGGCGACCCGCCGACCCCTTGCGGCGTCGCGGTCTGTTCGGCACACTGAAAGCGTTACCGAGCGTCGTTCCCGCGGTACGTCGTTGTCGCAATTTTCATGGCTACTACCACCGAACCGATTCCCGCCTCGACCGTCTTCGACTTCGGCGAGCCCATGCCCAACGCGGTAGGCCGCAACGCGCTCGTATCCCACGATGAATGTGTCGTTCACCTAGACGAGCACTCCGCGGACACGCTGATGTGGTATGGCGAGGATCTACTCCGCGTCAAGCTGCCCGCTGGAACTCGTGTCATCTATCCCAAGCCGCCAATTCCCGGCCTCGCGGATCGCGACGCGGCAATCCGCTACGCGATAGCGCACCCCGAACAGGCTGAGCCGCTGGCGTCGCAGCTTCGCGCGGGAATGAAAGTCACCATCGCGATCGACGACATCTCGCTGCCGCTTCCTAAGATGATGAAGCCCGACATTCGCCAGTCGGTGCTCAAAATCCTATTCGAAAATTTAGCCGCCGCCGGGGTCAGTGACGTCGACATTATCATCGCCACCTCTTTCCACCGGCGCATGGAACCTTTTGAAATTCGATGGGCAGTGGGCGACCACATATTTAACACCTTCTACCCGAAACGGCTGTATTGCCACGATGGCGAAGATCCCGACGGCATCGTCGAACTAGGCGAGACCGAGCTTGGCGAGAAGGTGCGCATCAATCGTCGCGCCGCCGAATCCGACCTGCTGATCTATATCAATATCAATCTGGTCCCGATGGACGGGGGTAATAAATCCGTCGGCGTCGGGCTGTGTGATTACGCCTCGCTGCAGGCGCACCACACTCCTGAAACGATTCGCGCGTCGAATTCGTACTTCGACCACACTAAGTCACCGTTGACCGACTCTTGCAACCGCATGGGCTGTATCGTCAACGAGAAGCTCAACGTCTTCCACATCGAAACGGTCGTCAACAATCAGATGTTCGACCCGCGGATGAAGTTTTTCACGAAGCCGGAAGACGAGTGGAATACGCTCGACAGAGTGTCCGCCAAGATCGCGCAAGTGGGCCTGAAAGCGCTACCGCGCAAGGCCAAACGCGATCTGCTATTCGCCATTCCCGCTCCCTACGAAATGATCGCGGTGCACGCCGGAGCGACCGACGCGGTCCACGAAAAAACCCTTGCGTACACGTATCAGCAATATTGCGTACCGGTACAAGGGCAGTCTGATGTCGCCGTTTTTGGAGTTCCGTTTATTAGCCCGTATAACGTCAACTCGGCGTTGAACCCACTGCTCGTACGTTGTCTCACGCTCGGCTATTTATTCAATATGTATCGCGGCATGCCGATCTTTAAGAAGGGCGGGGTGTGCATCCTGACGCATCCGCTGTATAACGAATTCAGCCCGAAGCATCACGCCGCCTATCAAGAATTTTTCCATCGCTGTTTGCCCGAGACGAACGACGCGCTGCAGCTTGAGCGCAAGTACGAGGCGGAGTTTGCGCACAACGCCGAGTACCGCGAGATGTATCGCAACGGCTACGCCTATCACGGAGTGCATCCCTTTTACATGTGGTATTGGGGAGAGAACGGTTGGCAGCATTCCGGCAAAGTCGTCATCGTCGGAGCAGAGGATAAGACCGCGGCGAAAATAATGGGATGGGAGTGCGCCAATTCAATGAACGAGGCATTAGAGATGGCCAAGAGCTTTCTGGGCCACGAACCAACGGTCACCCACGTCCACATTCCGCCGATCAACATGGTCGACGTCTCGCCGTAACTATGAGCCGTCAAGCGCATTACGACTGACTCCGTGGCATCTTTCCAAGCTTCAGACGCCCAACTCGGTCTCCGGTCGGAACTTCCGGCCGGCTGGGTAGAAGGCTATCGCGACTGGCTACAGCGAAGCCACGATCTTTGGCAAGCAGAGCTTCCCGATGAAGACACGGTCGATCTGGCCGATCTCGTGATGCGCGAGAAGCGATTAGCCGGCGCCGAGGAATCGCTGCTCGAAGGGCCAGACGGGCTGCGCCGGGCCAGCGAGTCAGCCTCTCGAGCACTCGAGTTTGCCACTAAGCATGGTGTGCCAGACGAGCTAATCGAGCGCGCGAAAAGCGAGATCACCGCGGGCCAGGCTCGAACGCTCGAAACGTGGTTGCTCGGGGTGTCACGTGAGTCACTCGCGCACTCTCCGGAAGCCGCGTATCGAGCCGCCCTACTGGCCCTTCGCCGTCTCGATCACGAGGCTGCGTTTGAACAATTTGAACGCGCGATTGAGCTTGATCCCGAGCGGTTGAAATACGTTGATTCCGCGGCGGAAGCGGCGATCTATTTGGAGCGAGACGACGACGCTGAGCGTTTGCTGCTGCGGGCTTTGCAGTTGGAGCTGGCAACGCTCGGTGCCGCCTCACCGAGCGTTGGTCGTCGACTGAACGCGTTGGCGTTTCTCTACATCCAGCACATGCGACTTGAAGACGCCCGCGCCTGCCTGCTGCAAGCAACGAGGCTGCAAACCCGAAGCTTGGGCAGCGAAACCTACGCGACGCTCCGAAACAGAGCACTGCTTTGTCAGTTGAGAGGCATGCGCCAAGAAGCCGCGATTGCTCTGCAGCGTGCCGAGGCTGTAGCCTCGCAAGAGAGAAACTACCGAGTTCTGATAGACAAGTGGACTCGACGCCACGGCGAGAATCACCCTCAGGTTGCCCGCACATACGCGCTACTCGCGGCCTACTACCGCCGACAAGGACGGCTCGACGATGCGGGTGAAAACTACGCCCGGGCCGTGGACCTACTGGCTCAGGGCGCCGCCTCAAAGCGCCAGCTAGAAAATGTCTTTGAGGAGTGGGCACAACTCAAACGGGACCAAGGCGAACCCGAACTTGCCGACTTAGCGACCGCGAGTGCTATTCGGCTGCCGACGTCAACCGATAACCGAAGCTGGTTTACACGGCTCGCTGAGTGGGTCAACGGCTAGAGCAATTTCGCTGTCGCCATAGAACGTTCTTGAACAAAAAGCGGTGAAGCTGGCAATTTCTGGAGACTGAATTCCGCCGTCCAAAATCGGAGGCGCGACTGTAAAGGAGTGCGGTGGCGAAGGGTGAACTGTGAAAGTTGAGTCGCGTCCTGTTGAGAAATAACCAGCAAGACCCAACTCAGCGTACTCCAGAAAGCCCCTTCGCCACCGCACTCCTTTACAGTCGCGCCTCCGATTTTGGACGGGCTTGGTGCTGGGCAAGCGGTTTATGCCGTTCCTGAAAATGCTTCAGCCGGCATTTCGTATCGGGACAAAGCACAGTCGCACGGGCGAAGGTCATCCCCGTACGCGCTTGCCAACGCGCATTTCGACGAAAGTTGGATGATGCGCTGCATCCTTTACCTCGCACTGCCACTTCACAAACTCGTGACGATCGAAAGCAATTCGTCTGACTCGTCGACTTCGAGTTCAACTTCCAAAGCGTAGATCGGTTTCGCGAATCGCTGGGCGGAGTCGAGGTTCATTAGATCTTTTGCTGTTGTCACTACGGCAGCGGCGCCCGCTTCAGTTGCAACGTTGTTGATGCGGTCGATGTCCGAGTGGGTGTAGCGGTGGTGGTCTTTGAATTGAGCGCGACTGGCGACGTCGTAGTTTAGACCGCTGAGCTGCTGCCAAAATGCCGCGGGGTTGCCGATACCGCAGAACGCTACAAGGGGCATATCACGTAGCTGTTCGAGCGGAAATCGCTGCTGAGCGTCAGCGCTGGTTAGATGCGACGCCTTCGTTCTCGAATGGAATACTGGCGCTGAATTGTTCCATCGACGGATGCCCGCGACAAGTCGACTATAGTCTCGTTCGGGTTTCGTGCGCGTAAGGAGGATGACGTCGGCGCGTTTCAGACTGGAGAGAGGTTCGCGAAGTCGCCCCAGAGGAAGCACGTTGTCGTCGATCAGCGGCTGTGTCGTGTCGATGAGCACGATGTCCAAATCGCGAGCCAAACTCCAATGCTGAAACCCGTCGTCGAGGACAAATAGATCGCTGTCGGATTTCGATTCAATCGCGGAACCGACCGTGTAGCGGTCAGCTCCGATACCGAGGATTGTCGTTGGAGCCGAAGATCGAAAGCGTCTCGCCAACAGCGCCGGCTCGTCGCCGATCTTGCGTGAATCAATGTGTTGCCCCGGCTCGACAATTTCAATCGCGGTGCCGCTGTCGCGCCCGTAGCCTCGCGTGAGCACAGCGGGTTTTCGATTCGCCTGCGTAAGTTGCTCAACGAGCCAAGCGACAGTGGGAGTCTTGCCGACCCCGCCCACGGTCAAGTTGCCGACGCAGATGACAGGCGAGCTGAGTTTCTTTCTGGCCAAAAGGCCTAGAGCGTACATGCGGCGATGTATGCGGCTGGCGAGGCTCCAGAGCGCGGCGAGGGGTCGTAGCGCGAGCGAACGAACGTAGGTCGGCGGCCGACGACGCAAAGCCCGATGAAAGAGTTTCTCTGCCTCGTCGACGCAAGTTTTCGTCGCACCACGCTTTGACGCGGCGAGTTGGCGGCCATTTTCGCCAAGAGACGCGCGCTCTTGCGGGTTGCTGAGCAATCGATTCAACGCTGTGCTCAAACTGTCCGCGGAATCGACTTGCAGCAGGCCGCCGACCTGAAGCAAGTCATCCGTGATCTGGCGGAAATTTTGCATGCTGGGACCGACGATCACCGGCCGGCCACTAATCGCCGGCTCAAGAACGTTGTGTCCACCCCAACCGTTGAGTGAGCCGCCCACAAACACGACATCGGCGTGGGAATAGAGCGCGGCGAGTTCACCAAGACTGTCGAGCAGCAGAACGGCCGGCAGTGTCGGCACGGTCGTGGTCGGCAACATCGACCGTCGAACGACTTGAAATTGATCGAACGCTCGCTCGGCCTCGTCGAATCTTTGTGGGTGGCGCGGCGCGACGACGAATAGCGTTCGTGGGTGTGAGGAAGCAACCTCACCGAATGTCTGGGCGAGCAGCGCTTCTTCCCCTTCTCGAGTGCTGCCGGCAACCACGATCTTGTCGGGCGCCGCGTTTCTAAAAAAGGATTCGACATCTTGGGGAAGAGAGGCATCAGGGAGTTCGAACTCGTACTTGAGGTTGCCGCCCACACGGGTCTTTTGCTCCGGCGCGCCGGCGGCAATGAATCTTTCGCGGTCGGATTCGCTCTGGGTCAATATGGCGTCAGCTTGATGCAGCACAGGTTTGAAAAACCAATTCAGAGCGCGATAGCGCGGTGCCGATCGGTCGGACATGCGTCCGTTGATGAGCAGGACTTCAGCGCCGAAGCGTTTTGCCTGGAAGAAATAGTTGGGCCAAATTTCAGTTTCGGCAATGATCAGTACCCTCGGCCGCAGTTTGCGAAATACGCGCGCCACGCACCAAGGGAACTCCAGCGGAGCACCAAATACGCCATCAACCAGCCCGGCGAGTTTCTCGTCGGCTAATTTCCGCCCCGTCGCAGTCGACGTGCTGACGTAAAGCGACGAGTCTGGAAACCGCAGCCGCAACTGTTGGAGCACCGGGACGAGCGAAAGAACCTCGCCGACCGAAACTGCATGTAACCAGATCGAGTCGAGAGGTGTCTGATCCGATAGACTGCCCAGATAACCGAGCCGTTCAGATAGACTGCGCCAGGGCTGCCCCTTCGCACGGCTTCTTAATAGCCAATAGGGAACCGCTACCGGCGCGAGCAGGATGGCGGCAACGTTGTAGAGAAAGAAAAACAAGCGACGATCGGCCGAGCTTCTTGAGTATTATGGCAACACAACTAAATCGATTTGTCTTGGGCGTTTCTCTATTGCTTGGCTCGGGGCTGATGGCTTCAGCAGCGGACAGCAGCTTCAAGGCCAAGGCGGCGGGCCGCTATTCGGCGAATCAGTCGCAGGGCGACCTCGTCGTCGCGGTTAAGCCCTTCTATTCCGATAAAGATCAGAAGAACGCCTTCGGCAAGGCTAGGCCGTATGAACATGGCGTGATGCCGCTGTTGGTCGTGATTACGAATACTGGGCTGCAACCCTACGAGTTGAAGAATCTCAAAGTACGCTTCATTACCGGTGATCGGGACGGGTTAGAGCCTATCACCGGCGATGACCTTGCTTTTTTCAACCCAAAGGGCCATCAGCCAAAGACGCGAAAGATACCCGGCCTTCCCGGCCTCACTAGGACGCGCGTGAAGAAAGGTCCTCTCGCACGTTTTGAGATCACCGACAACGAATTCAAGGCGCCGGTCTTAACGCCCGAGAGTACTGCCAGTGGCTTTTTTTATTATTGGACGGGCACGGACGATCCGCTAGCCGACGCCACGGCATACATTTCGGGAATCGTCAATCTTGCAACCGGGCAAGAGTTGTTCTATTTCGAAATTCCGCTGAACCGATATCGCTAGCCCGACGCCCGCGTGGACTGAAGACGTGCGGTGGGCGTCTCCGCCGGGGCCTCTCGGATAGTCGGCGTGGTCGAGCGCCCCTTAGCCGCACTAGAGTCGGCTTTGACGGCGCGTTGCACGAAAACCGCGCTCGCAGATTCCCAGTCTGCCGGATATGGTCGAGCGCCCCTTAGCCGCACTAGAGTCGGCTTTGACGGCGCGTTGCACGAAAACCGCGCTCCAGATTCCCAGTGCCATTACGGCCGCGAGCAGAACCGTGCGGTTCTTTCGGGACCTCAGGGTGAATATAACTTGGTACAATTTGCTTCCCGCCGATACCTAAGCAACTAGCGGGCCAACTGGGATCTTCAAAGGGAACTTCGTTGTAGGTCAGGGTTTGTTACGTTGTGCGGGCCAAGAATGTTCAGCGGTTGGTCGCGCCGGACGAGCATCAATCGTGTAGGTTTTACACAGCAATGTGTTCCGCTAGCCCGGCTATTTCCCCAGGCGGCGAGAGAAAGTGTGTGGGAGCCGCATCAAGCCGCATCAATACGAGGCGTGCGACACTTGGCGCGCACAGGCGTACTTGACAGTACGTCGAGCACGCCAAGCGAGCGCAACGAAGTAGTGATGCGGCTAGCGCGTACTTTCACCGGCGGCTGGGGAAATATCCGGGCTAGGAACTACTCGGCCTCGATCCGCGTCAACATAGATTGATGTGGATGGGGTTTCGCGCTTGGTTCCTGGCACTGCTGTCGCTCATAGCGCTCTGGGGCCAAGGCGGTCCGCCGGGAGGCTCCGTTCGCGATTTGGTCGTGGCCGCCGACGATCCAAACGTTGTCTTCGCGGCGACCGATGCGGGTTTCTTTATCAGCTACACCGCCGGCCAGACGTGGGAGGAGGCAAATGGTGGCCTGCCGAGCTTTGAGACCCAACGGGTAACGGGTAACAGCACGGTTCAGTTCGTCGCTTTGCGCGATGACGGCGTCTACCGTTCTCGCAATGACGAGGCTTGGGAATTTGCGGGCGATGGACTCGAGGGCAACGATATTCTCTCCGTTGAGATGCTGCCAAGTGACCCGAATATTTTGTTCGCGGGCAGCATCACCGGTCAGATTTTCAAGAGCCTCAACGGCGGCGAGGGCTGGGTCTCCGCTAGCGTTGGCCTTTTTGAGGGCGCGTACTTCGAAATTACGGCTTCGCCCACGGATCCGGATCTGTTGTTTGCGTCAAACCTAAGTGGCCAAGAAGTGCGTGGCACTCTTTTCCGTACGACAAATGGAGGCGACAATTGGGAGGATGTGATCTCGGGCCCGGTAACTTTCGGGGGCGTCTCGTATTCGGTGTCGACTCCGGGAACGGCGTGGATCGCCACTTCCGGCGGCCTGTTTGCTACAGGAAATAGCGGCGACAGCTTTACCGGTCCTGCATTTCCCCAAGCGCAATTTCAAGACATTGCAGTTTCCCCGCTCGATTCCCAAATCGTATTCGCAACGACCAACGATGGGAACATCATTCGGACGGACGATGCCGGCCAAAATTGGGTGTCGGTTGCCGCGGGAATTCCGCGCGCCAGCGTCACCCGCGTCGAGGTGACCGAGAGCTACGCCCTGCTGGGCCTAAACGGCACAGGAGTGTTTCGTTCGGACAACGGCGGTGCTAGCTGGGGCATCAGCTCGGCTGGTATGCACGGAGCCAATGTGATGGCGATCTCGGTAGATCCATCCACGTCGGCTAGCGTGTTGGCCTCGACAGCCGGGGGCGGGATGTTCCAAACGGGCACGGGCGGAAAAATTTGGCGGGAATCTCGCGGGGGGCTCAGAGCTTTTCAAGTTACGTCGATGCAGCACGATGCGGGCGACCCGAGCGTCGTGTATAGCGGAACCATCAATCCGTTTCTCCAGGGAGACGGATCGCTGTTTAAAAGCTCCGATGGCGGAGCAAATTGGGAGCCAGTGTTTAGTCAGTTTGCGGTGTTCGACGTCGCTACACACCCCAGCGCCGCCGGTACGTTTTATGCCGGCATTTCGACCGATCAGTTTTCCGGGAGATCGGGACTGTTGCGGTCGGAAGACGGCGGGGAGTCGTTTGACGAGATTACCGGCGACTTTGGCGAGTTGAATTTTCTCGACGTTATTGAGATCGAGGTTGACCGTGCCGACCCTCGAAGAGTCTACGTGATCGCACGAAACCCGTTCTCGTTTCCAGCCAGCTACCAATACGTCTGGACCGAGGACGGGGGCAGTCGCTGGTTCGGTTCAGGGGGTAGCTCCACGCCTTTAACGGCGATCTGGGTTGACCCCAACGATCGCAGTCGGGTTCTAATCGGCTCGACCATTGGCATGTTCCGCAGCACGGACGGAGGCGCGGGCTTTGACCTTGCGATTGATGGGCTGCCGAGCGATGCCGCGCTGGCCGTTACTTCGATTGTGTCGGACCAGAACGGCAACGGCGCGGTTTATATTTCGACCTCTGACGGAGTGTTTAAGAGCGAAAATCGCGGAGATAGCTGGGTTGCGGCGGACTCGGGCCTGGAGCCGTTCATTGTAAGGCAGCTCGCGGTGGATCCCAACGAGGCCGGCCATCTGTACGCCGCAACCTTCGTGGCGGGAGTTTTCAAGACAATCGACGGCGGCGCCAATTGGAATGCTACTGGCGGGCTGGCGGCGCTGACTTCGGCCGGTATCGTGAACGCGGCGACGTTTCAGGCGGGCGGAATCGCGCCCGGCGAGATCGTTTCGTTGTTTGTGCAGAATGCTGGCCCCGAGGCTGGTATATCCGCGACTGCGTTCGATCCGGAAACGGGTAAGCTTCCGACGACCCTTGCAGGAGTGCGCGTGTTCTTTGGCGATACCGCGGCACCTCTATTTTTCGTACGACGTGATCAGTTGAATGTCCAAGCGCCGTTCGAGATCGCCGGATTGGAAGTGGTCGGCGTTCGCGTCGAATACGAGGGCGCTACGAGCGGCGTGGTTCCGGTGAGCGTGAGGGAGTCGGATCCGGGCTTGTTTGCGCCGGTACTCAATCAGGATTCGACGCTCAACAGCGAGGTCAACGCAGCCGCGCGTGGCAGCGTGGTGCAGATGTTTGCGACGGGGCAGGGAAGCGTTACGCCCACTCTGATGACTGGCGCACCTGGCCCGGGCGTCGCGCCATTGCCGGTCGCGGATCTTCCGGTGAAGGTCTTTGTAAATGGGCAAGAAGCGACCGTCTTGTTTGCCGGCATGACTCCCGGCCTTGTTGGGGTGCTGCAAGTAAATGTGCAGCTTCCGGTTGGTTTTACTGGAGTAGTGACGATTCGATTGGAGATTGCCGGTATCGAGTCGCCGACCACGACTATGGTGTTTGTGAATTAGCTGGGCCGGGTGACCTTGGGTTCGGTTTCAATGTGATTCGCACGGACGTCACCATATTGGTGCGTCCAGGCCTTAAGCAGTCCGCGCTTCTTCAGTTCCACCTTCGCTCGCGAGGTGATGTCGCTCTGCATCGCCGACTCGAAGCGATGCTCGTGAACGTAGGCCTTCACTCGAAGCCGCATGAACGGCCCGTCACCATATTGATCAGCGATCAGCGCGACCACTGGTTTCGTCGGAATCGTAAACGGCGATAAGTATGCCGCCTCGCGACCGATGTCGAGCGCGGCGTCGGGGTCACCGTCGGTGGGAAGGAAAATGTCCGTCACGACCTGGCAATCGGGGACTCCAGAGTTTGCGTTATAGATGTGAGCCCTCAAGACGTCCGCGTTGGGGATCGTGACGAGCGTGTCGTCCGGCGTCGTCAACTTCGTGCTGCGCAGCCCGATGTGGTTGATCTCGCCGTAGGCTTCTCCGATTTTGACGCGGTCACCAAGCTGATACGGGCGATCGGTAAGCACTACAAGTCCACCGATTAGGTTCTTGATAAGGTCCTGGGCACCCAGGCCGACAGCGAGACCAAGTCCCGTCATCGCGGCGAAAAACGCATTCTGATCGGGCACCACCAGCCGGACACTCGACACCGCGACGATGATCCAAACCGCCAGGCGCAAGATCGGGCGCAACCGGTTGAAGAAGAAGCGTGCTCGCGGTACGCGCTGGGTGAAAAAGTCGAGCAGGCCACCGATCCAGCGCAGCAGCACCGCGGCTGCGAGCGACAAGAGGCCGGCGGCGACGATGCCGGTCCATGAAATGTTAGCTAGAACTCCGTCCACGGCTTTGCTCCTTCCCTTAGATCAGATTCTGTCCGTACAACGCCATGCGGACGAAATTACCGGCCGCCGGACGCACGCGGAATCCGCTGAAGTGCGGGTCTTGTTGAAGAATTTCGCGGTCGATGAGGTGATCAAGCCGGCGCATGCTCTCGGCCTTGGTCGTACGAAAGACCGCGGCGTGTTCGGCGGCCGTCAGACTGCCATGCTGCAAAATCGCGTGCAACGTGAAAATGTCGTCGTGATCGATAGCCTTTAGAAGTTGCGAATAGTTTGGCGGCACGGGATGCTTCATGTGAAGAATGCCCGCCTCGGATCGCTCAATCTGAGCCTGCCAAAGTTCGAATGCCGCACGAAAAACTCCGCCGGAAAGGCGGTAAATCGAATCGAAGAAAACCTCCTCGGCGGAATCTTCGAGGCCCGCGGCGCGTTTGAGTTTGTTTCGAGCGCCATTTCGGTCTGGCAGCTCGGAGAACTGCAGTCGCAACCCGGAAAAGTTATGCCGCAAGCGAATGGCGCTTTCGAGGTCGCCGGCGTCAACCGCCATCGCGTTGACGCGATGCGAAAAACACTTTCCCATGCCAACCATCGCATCGAGTAGATCGAATGCGACGACGTTGATACTGAGAATCCATAGCGTCGATTGAAAGGTGTCGCTGACAAGCGTCATCAATTCGCGAATGCCGCCGAACCCGCCACTGTCGCGTAAAAAGCAGCGTTCGGTTTCTTCAAAGACAATGACGCGCTTACGCTCAGTCAGCGCCTCGCGAAGGTCTGTACCGGGCGGCAGCGACAGGCGAGCTCTAAGGAAGCTCTGCAGCTCTTCCGCAGTCCGAATGCGAGAGTCGAAGTCCCCTCGCACGACCTCGCAGTCAGAGAAAACCTGAGCAATACCGCAGTTCAAAAGACTTGTTTTGCCGCTGCCGCGCTCGCCGGTCATCACGACTGCAACCGAGCGCCCGCGCTGCCAACGTTCGCGTGCTTCCCGAAGCGCCGTTAATTCGACGTCGCGCCCAACCAAGAATCGACTGTCCTCGACCGGTTCCAAGCGGAAAAGCCGCTGATAAATCAGGGGTAGCTCTCTTCCGCGAAGGTCGATATTCAACTCTTCACTCAGGTATTCCCGTCGTCGGACGCGCTCGATCTTCCGGTCGCGAGCGTACTCCCACCCGATTCCTTCGAGCAGTCGCCGATAGATCGCCTTAACGCGTTCTTCGCCCCACTCCGCGGTCAGTCTGCCACTGCGGCGCAGGCCTTCAAGCGAGCGGACGAATCCCTGGCGTGCGGCGTGTCGGGCCACACCAAGCCTGCCCTGTTCGGCGACAAGATAGGCATGCGAAAACGCTGCTGCCGCGGCAGCCGTGACATTTTTAGGGACATCGGCGCTGAGCATGCGCGTCGAATCCATCTGGTAGCGGACGGACGCCAGGAGATTCTCGACGACCT
The DNA here is from genome assembly GCA_965247305.1 of Bryobacterales bacterium. Lineage (GTDB taxonomy): Bacteria > Acidobacteriota > Terriglobia > Bryobacterales > UBA6623 > CATQHP01. Next base: position 4,352,818 of record OZ252030.1, read on the forward strand.
CGGCCGCCAATTGACTGCCCTGTTCGCCATCCGACTCCGCCGTCTCCATGCCGAACGCGACCACCTCGCGAACTCGCTCGACTTCGACTAGAACTCCTGCGTGCCCCGCCGCGGCTTCGTTGGCAGCCGATGAGAATAAAGTTTCGCCAGCCTCCAATACCGATCTCTTGAAAAGTTGTTGGGCGTGCAGGCTTTTCCATGGATCGCGCCAGCCCGGCAGAACGCCACGAGGCTCGCCGACTTCGATTGTTGCCGGCAAGTTCTGCTTAGCGCATTCGACGAGATCGCTAACCCAGTCGGAGCAACGATTCTTTGCGGAGGTGACGCTGAGTTCCGGCCGGGGAAAGCCGGCGTCAGTCTTGCCGCTCCAATTCTCAAGCCAATTTTCGACGGCGGTCAGTTCGTCAAGCGCCGCCGAACGCTCTGACTCCATCGATGCCAGAGCGCCCTGATTGCGCCGCACGGTAGCGCGCCCGAGAGAGACAAATTGCGACTCGAGATCGAGCTGCGCGGAGACCGCTTGTCGCTGCCGCGACCAGTAGGCCGCGAACGGCAGCTGGCCAAGTGGAAGCTCCGCGGGTACGGCTTCGTGGGTGCGGCCCGCGAGCAGCGCCTGCTCAAGGCGCGAGCGGCCGTCCCGTCGCCACGACTCGAACCCGGCGAGGGCGCGTTCGGCCGCGCGGCGATTTGCGGAGATCCGCCGCAGCCAACGGTCAGTCTGGCGGCGATAGGGCCCTACTTCAAAGCGCGAACCTTCCAGCCGCTTCAACGCTTCCCGGCGAACTGTTTCCCACGGCTCAATCAGTGACAGGAAGCCTTTCGCAAGCGCAAGCAGAAACTTACCGTTCAGCGCCGCTAGGTCATCTGTTTGGTCTCGCAAATGATGCACGAGGATGTCGCGCAACGGCATGGCCTTTTGATTGGATTGACGTTGCGCCCAGCGCGCGCGTAGCGAAGATTTCGCATCGGATCCGAATGCCTGGATGAGCTCCCGGGGAGCGACCACGATCTCGGCGGGCGATGCGCGAACTAGCTGTTCTAGGCTCGCTTGGTATTCATGCATCGCCTTGAGGGCGCGACGCTGAGGCCGCACTAGGCTGTAGCTCGAAACCGCTTGTTCGAGCAGTTCGTCGGCGGTCTCGTCGAACAGTTGAGCGAGCGCCTTTGGAGGATCTTCCAGCCAATTCCAACTGCGATCCGGCGGAAAGCGTTTTGCTTGCTGTGAAACGACCTCGTCGAGACTTTGCCAGGCTGCACGAAGCTCAGCGACGAGATGAGCCGAGCGCGCCTCGTGATGAGTGACGGTTTCTGACCAAATTCCGTTAATGTTGGCCGTGGGCTGCATCAATCGACGGTCGTCGCCGACAATCGAAGTCGACGTATCTATGGTAGTTTGCGACGCCTGTAGCGCGAAACGTCGGCTGTGCCGGGTGCGCTACTCTGAATCTCTTTGCGGCTCGGTTGCAAAAATTAGAGACTAATGCCTACCGAACACTCCGCCGGTTCCGGTCCCCGTAGTTGGAGCTGGTTAGTCCCTATCGCGACGGTCTTTATTTCCAGCCTCTGCATTATGGTTGTCGAGCTGGTTGCCGGCCGATTGATCGCGCGTCATGTCGGCAGTTCGCTTTATACCTGGACGTCGGTGATTGGAATTGTGCTTGCCGGGATCGCCGCCGGCAACTACATTGGCGGACGCATTGCCGATCGCTATCCGCCGAAACCGGCGTTGTCGTCATTGTTCCTGCTGGCATCCGCGACCTGCTTGCTGATTCCACTACTGAACGACCGCGTCGGCGGGGCGGCGATCCTTCGCGAGATGGACTGGGCAACCCGCATCGCTTTCCACGTTTTTGCCGTGTTCTTTCTGCCCTCGACCCTGTTGGGGATGATCAGCCCTGTCGCGGCCAAAATGGCCATTGAGGTGAGTCGACAGCTTGGCCGCGCGGTTGGAAGCATCTATTCCTGGGGCGCGGTGGGAAGCATTGTTGGGACGTTTCTGACCGGGTATTTTTTGATTGCCAATATGGGCACGATCGCTGTGTTGTTGTCCGTCTCGGCGGTATTGCTCGTAATGGCGATTGCGTACGGCGCGTCAAGCCTGTTGCCTTGGGTCTGGAGTGGCGTGCTGATTGCGTGCCTGACGGCCGCGATGGCTCCGTTCCAATGGGCACAGACCGCCGGCGGACGACTTGGTTTCCGAAGCTACACCAGCGAGTACGTGTTGTTTGAAGAGGAGTCTCAATACTCATACATCCGCGTTGAGGAAGAAGTAGGAGACCCGGGTCTGCGTTCAATGACGCTCGATTTCTTGGTCCATGCGTATGTCGACACGTTCAGCGACGACAATTTGCACTACGACTACGAGCGCATTTACGCCGGTGTAACTGAGGTCGCGGTCAACACACTGCATCCCGCCGGCGATGCTCGCGCGTTGTTCCTCGGCGGAGGTGGGTTCGTTTACCCTCGCTGGTACATGCGGCGTTTTCCCTCGGGTTATGCCGAGGTTGCGGAGATTGACCCGGCGGTGACGCGGGCGGCTTTCGAGACATTTGATCTTGAGGCCGATACCCCGATTCAGATATTTAATTTGGACGCCCGCAATCACGTAGATGATCTGATTCATCGTGTCGATCGCGGCGAACAGGTCGAGAAGTTTGACTTAGTCTACGGCGATGCCTTTAGCCACTATTCGCCTCCCTTTCATCTAACGACCTACGAGTTCAATGAGAAACTCCGCAGCCTGATGAGTGACAAGTCGGTGCTCCTGGCGAATGTTATTGATGTGTACCGCTCGGGGCTGTTTCTGGGGGCAATGATCAATACCTTGGAGCGGTCATTTCCGCATGTCTTCGCGTTTTGCACATCCCCGGGTGGGCCTAACGAAGACGATGAGCGGGATACGTTCGTCGTGGTGGCTTCGACGAAGCTTTTAGCCCTCAAGGGCCTCGACTACGAAAAATACAGCGCCGGTCTGCTTGCACCCGAGCATATGGCGAAACTTCGAGACCGCTCGAAGGGTTTCGTGTTGACCGATGACTACGCGCCAGTGGATAATTTTCTGGCGCCGGTGATTCGCATGGCCGAGCGGGACTAGAGCATTTTCAGTTATGGCGTAGACCGCTCTTGAATGAAAAGCGGTGAAGCCGGCAATTTCTTGAGACTAGATTCCGCTGTCCGAAATCGGAGGCGCGACTGTAAAGGAGTGCGGTGGCGAAGGCTGAACTGGGAAAGTTGAGTCGCGTCCTGTTGAGGAATTATCAGCAGGACCCAGCTCAGCGTATTCCAGTTCAGCCTTCGCCACCGCACTCCTTTACAGTCGCGCCTCCGATTTTCACGGGCTTGGTGCTGGGGCAAGCAGTCTATGCCATTCCTGAATATGCTCTAGCCGTCTGTGGACAGCCATCGGTCTCGCGCCCTACGATAGTTTTCAAATGACTAGCTTCGAATGCACGATACAGCAAGGGTGTATCACCGATGAGCTTCGCCCCCAACTGGCTGAGGCGATTAGCGCGGCTTGCAGCGATGTCTTGGGGCCGGCGGCGCTTCCATTTGAAATGTCATGGGTCGAGGTGAAGAAGGGATTCGGGTTTCGCGGCGGAAAACCGTCGACGTCGTCGTCGGTTCGCGGACGAATACCGGATGGATGTGACCCCGAGACACGCGGCCGGCTGCTCAAGTCGATCGGCGAATCGTGGTGCCGTATTAGCGGGGCTTCTGAAGATGAATTGATGGTTTCGGCTCGAGATCAAGGTTGGGCCGGCTGAGGCGTTATTGGCTTACTGGAGATAAAGATATGCCGTTCTACCGTTGTTTGATTCCCGAGGGTTCGCTGACGTATCAGCAGCGCGAGAAGATCGCGACCGCGTTTACCGACGTGCATTGTGGGATCTCAGCCGCGCCTCGACATTTTGTCCAGGTCGTATTTCTCGAAGTTGGAGAAGACGCCGAGATCGCCGATTCGCACGGCCAAGGTTTTGTGCAGTACGACACTCCGTACTTTATTGCCGGTGGGAATCGCGGCGGCCGACCCCCCGAGATGAAGCAGCGGATTTTGGCGGGGCTGCTGGATCGCTTCTGCGAGATTGCCGGCATTTCGCCAGACCAGATTAGCGGCAAAATTAGCGAGGCACCGGCTTCATGGACGATGGAGGCCGGGCAGATTTTGCCGGAGCCCGGGGAAGAGTCCGCCGAGTGGTTCGAGCACAGCGCGGCCGTCGGCTGAGCGGCAGAATTTTCTACCCGTCCGCGGCCCCCATCTGACGTAACCCTGAAGTTCGCGACCGCCGAGTTAGCTCAACAGCGCGGACTTCCGTCCGCGCCCTGGAGTTTGGCCTTTCACTAGATGGGACGCGCGGTAAGCACGTTCTTGAGTTGTGAGGGATCTGAGAATGCTTGTGTCTCAAAACATTTTGAGGTATTCTTGTATCTAGTTGTTTAGCTTGTTGTGTAACTAGATTCATTTCCAAGGAGACCTCATGTCCTTCCCCACCAAACTGCAGTTGATCAAGCGCAAGGCTTCCCAACAGTTCTACGTCAACTTCCCCTCCGCCAGCGCTCAGATGCTCGACTTCCAGCCCGGCGAACAGCTCGAATGGATCCTGCTCGACCGCTCCCAACTCGTGCTCAATCGTTTGCAACCTCCGCCCGTCGAGTTGAAAAAAAAACTCCCGATCGAGTCGTCGACACCTTCTCCCGACTCTTCGCCAAAGGCCTCAACCCCCACGCCCGACAAAGCGTGAACGACCACCTCACCCGCCTCGCTCTCGGTGCCGCCGTCTGCCTCGGCCGCTCCACCATCACCGGCCTGCTACATGCCTCCGGCGAGAGCTTTCAGGACTGGAGCGCCGGCTACCGCCTGTTCTCGCAACAACGCGTCGAGCCGCAACGCCTGCTCGATGCCTCGCGCCGCGAGGTGCTCGCTCGCTTGCCGCCCGAGGCTCCCTTGGTCGTCGCCATCGACGATACACTGCTCGCCAAGTCGAGTCTCAAAACGCCCGGCGTGAGTTGGCGGCGCGATCCGCTTGGACCCAAGTTTCAGGCCAACTTGATTCTCGTGCAGCGCTTCTTGCAATTCTCGGCAGCACTGCCTCCCAGCGAGCGGCAGCAGCCGGCGCGACTCATTCCGATCGGCTTGGAACACGCGCCGACTCCGCGCCGACCGTCGAAGAAGGCCACGGACGAGGTTTGGAAACAGTACCGGCGCGAGGCTCGCAAGTGCAGCTTAACGGCCCTCGCCGCCAGGCACATCGCGCGCTTGCGCGAGGCCATGAACGCCGATCCCGGAGGCGCTGACAGAGCCTTGCACCTCGTCGTTGATGGCGCTTACACCAACCGCACGGTGTTCGGATCGTTGCCCGCCGAGGTGACGTTGATCGGCCGCATTCGTTCCGACGCCAAGCTATATCATCTGCCCCTCGAGCAGCCCGGCAAAGGCCGCAGGCGTTGTTACGGCGAACGCGCGCCGACGCCCGAGCAACTCCGCCAGGACGACAACGTGCCGTGGCAAACGGTCGAGGTTTTTGCCGCCGGCAGCCTGCACCAGTTCAAAGTGAAGACGCTCGCGCCGCTGCGTTGGCGGCCGGCGGGAGGCAAGCGGGACTTGCGTTTGGTGGTGATCGCACCGTTGGGTTATCGGCCGCGGGCGGGCTCGAAGGTGCTGTATCGCAAGCCGGCGTATTTGATTGTCAGCGATCCGAGTTTGGGGCTGGAGCAGATCGTGCGGCAGTACGTTTGGCGCTGGGAGATCGAGGTCAACTTCCGTGAGCAGAAGACGCTGTTGGGAGTCGGACAGGCGCAGGTGCGGCAGCCGGACGCGGTCGAGCGGGTCCCTCAATTTATGACGGCGGTGTATGCGCTACTGCTGTTGGCGGGCGCGAGTTGGAGCCGCCAACAGGGCGTGGACGACGCCTTGCCGCGACCGCACTGGCGACGCCGCTCGCAGCCGCAACGGCTCACCACGCAACGGCTGATCAGCCACCTGCGGGCCGAGCTTTGGGCGGACGGCGTGCAGCGGCAACATTTCTGCGGCTTGCGGAACACTTCGCAATCCAACACGAAGCTGCAGAAACTCCCAAGAGGCGCTCCGCCTGCAGCAATCTACGCTTCCGGCTAACGCCAATCCCCTATTTCCGCACCCTACCCCAAACTTCAACCCTCTTTGAACAGCCAAACTCCAGGGGGCGTAGCTTGCTACGCCCTGGAGTTTGGCCTTTCACTAGATGGGACGCGCGGTAAGCACGTTCTTGAGTTGTGAGAGATCTGAGAATGCTTGTGTCTCAAAACATTTTGAGGTATTCTTGTATCTAGTTGTTTAGCTTGTTGTGTAACTAGATTCATTTCCAAGGAGACCTCATGTCCTTCCCCACCAAACTGCAGTTGATCAAGCGCAAGGCTTCCCAACAGTTCTATGTCAACTTCCCCTCCGCCAGCGCTCAGATGCTCGACTTCCAGCCCGGCGAACAGCTCGAATGGATCCTGCTCGACCGCTCCCAACTCGTGCTCAATCGTTTGCAACCTCCGCCCATCGAGTTGAAAAAAAAACTCCCGATCGAGTCGTCGACACCTTCTCCCGACTCTTCGCCAAAGGCCTCAACCCCCACGCCCGACAAAGCGTGAACGACCACCTCACCCGCCTCGCTCTCGGTGCCGCCGTCTGCCTCGGCCGCTCCACCATCACCGGCCTGCTACATGCCTCCGGCGAGAGCTTTCAGGACTGGAGCGCCGGCTACCGCCTGTTCTCGCAACAACGCGTCGAGCCGCAACGCCTGCTCGATGCCTCGCGCCGCGAGGTGCTCGCTCGCTTGCCGCCCGAGGCTCCCTTGGTCGTCGCCATCGACGATACACTGCTCGCCAAGTCGAGTCTCAAAACGCCCGGCGTGAGTTGGCGGCGCGATCCGCTTGGACCCAAGTTTCAGGCCAACTTGATTCTCGCGCAGCGCTTCTTGCAATTCTCGGCAGCGCTGCCTCCCAGCGAGCGGCAGCAGCCGGCGCGACTCATTCCGATCGGCTTGGAACACGCGCCGACTCCGCGCCGACCGTCGAAGAAGGCCACGGACGAGGTTTGGAAACAGTACCGGCGCGAGGCTCGCAAGTGCAGCTTAACGGCCCTCGCCGCCAGGCACATCGCGCGCTTGCGCGAGGCCATGAACGCCGATCCCGGAGGCGCTGACAGAGCCTTGCACCTCGTCGTTGATGGCGCTTATACCAACCGCACGGTGTTCGGATCGTTGCCCGCCGAGGTGACGTTGATCGGCCGCATTCGTTCCGACGCCAAGCTGTATCATCTGCCCCTCGAGCAGCCCGGCAAAGGCCGCAGGCGTTGTTACGGCGAACGCGCGCCGACGCCCGAGCAACTCCGCCAGGACGACAACGTGCCGTGGCAAACGGTCGAGGTTTTTGCCGCCGGCAGCCTGCACCAGTTCAAAGTGAAGACGCTCGCGCCGCTGCGTTGGCGGCCGGCGGGAGGCAAGCGGGACTTGCGTTTGGTGGTGATCGCACCGTTGGGTTATCGGCCGCGGGCGGGCTCGAAGGTGCTGTATCGCAAGCCGGCGTATTTGATTGTCAGCGATCCGAGTTTGGGGCTGGAGCAGATCGTGCGGCAGTACGTTTGGCGCTGGGAGATCGAGGTCAACTTCCGTGAGCAGAAGACGCTGTTGGGAGTCGGACAGGCGCAGGTGCGGCAGCCGGACGCGGTCGAGCGGGTCCCTCAATTTATGACGGCGGTGTATGCGCTACTGCTGTTGGCGGGCGCGAGTTGGAGCCGCCAACAGGGCGTGGACGACGCCTTGCCGCGACCGCACTGGCGACGCCGCTCGCAGCCGCAACGGCTCACCACGCAACGGCTGATCAGCCACCTGCGGGCCGAGCTTTGGGCGGACGGCGTGCAGCGGCAACATTTCTGCGGCTTGCGGAACACTTCGCAATCCAACACGAAGCTGCAGAAACTCCCAAGAGGCGCTCCGCCTGCAGCAATCTACGCTTCCGGCTAACGCCAATCCCCTATTTCCGCACCCTACCCCAAACTTCAACCCTCTTTGAATAGCCAAACTCCAGAGCGTGGACGGAAGTCCACGCTTTCTTGATTCTGCCCCGCCAACCCCAACGGCGATAATATGAACGCAGTGGCACTTCGAACACCGCCTAGGGCCCAGTACGATCTGTCGCCAACAAGTAACGGTGCCGCAACCGTTAGGTTGCGACCAGCACCCCCCCCAGGAGCAAGCGCCAGCCCATGGCGACGGCAATTAAAAGCCATCTCGGCCATATCAATCTGCACGGCCTTCCTCCTCTCCCCAGCGTCCCCCCAAACGAACCTCCCCCCAGCCCTCTCCGAGCCCGTCGACTACGCCAGCCAAGTCCAACCGCTCCTAGAAAAAAACTGCTACGCCTGCCACGGCGAAGCCAACCAAATCAACGGCCTACGGCTCGACGCGAAAGCCGCTGCCCTAAAAGGCGGACACTCCGGCCCCGCAATCATTCCAGGCGACTCCGCCAACAGCCGACTCATCCACATGGTCGCCGGCTACCTCGTCAAGTCGCGCATGCCCCTGGTCGGCGAACCTCTATCGAACCAACAAATCGGCTTACTAAGAGCCTGGATCGACCAGGGAGCCGAATGGCCCGAGACCGCCGGCACCGTCACCAAATCGAAGTCAAAAAACGACCATTGGGCGTACCAGCCGATCGAGCGCCCGACTGTCCCCAACGGTGAAAACCCCATCGACTACTTCGTCCGAAAACGGCTAGCATCCGAAAATCTCCAACCCTCGCCAGAAGCCGACCGAGCCACCCTAATCCGCCGCCTTTCGCTAGACACCACGGGCCTGCCACCAACCCCCGACGAACGCCAAGCCTTTCTCAACGGCAGCCGGCCCGGTGCCTACCAGCGACAGGTCGATCGCCTACTGGCCTCGCCCCACTTCGGCGAGAAACAAGCCCTGCACTGGCTCGACCAAGCCCGTTACGCCGACTCCGACGGCTACGCCAAAGACCTCTTCCGTCCACACGCCTGGCGCTACCGCCGCTGGGTCATCGCAGCCTTCAACAGCAACAAGCCCTTCGATCAATTTTCAATCGAACAAATCGCCGGCGACCTGCTCCCCAATCCCAGCGTTGAGCAACGCGTCGCAACCGGTTTCCATCGCAACACGCTGAGAAACCGTGAGGGTGGTGTCAACCCCGAGCAGTACTTCTTCGAAGAAACCGTCGACCGCGCCTCCACCATCGGCACAGTCTGGCTGGGCCTAACCGTCGGATGCGCCCAGTGCCACGACCATAAGTACGACGCGATAACTCAAAAAGACTTCTTCGAACTCTTCGCCTTCTTCGACAACCTCGAGGAAGGCCATATCTACGCGCCGATCCCCGGCGAGCTTGGCCCCCATCTAGCCACCGTCAACGAATACCGCGAAAAGCACCAAGCGATCCTTGACAAATACAACGTCCCAGCCCTGCAAGCTGAGTGGGAGAAGAACTCGCTCAAAGCCGGCGCTAGCCCGGGCGTTTATCTCGATTACGACCTCGCCTACCAAGAGCTCGGACTCAATACCGACGGCGGCCAATTAGTCGCCGCCATTCCGCCCGGCCAGCGCACCTGGCGTCAGGCCAACATGGTCACCTACTACTTCATGCGCGCCTACGGCTTAATCGTCGGCGGCGAAAAAATGAAGGAACTCAAGTTCAAAGAAGCCCTAGCCAAGCTCGACGAACTCAACGAGTCGTATCAGCAGCTCAGCGAAGCGCGCGTCGTCTGGGACACCCGCGAGCCGCAGCCCTCGTTCCTGCGAGTGCGCGGAAGCTGGGACCGCAACGGCGTCGAGGTCCAACCCGCCGCGCCGTCGGCTCTCCCCCAAATTCAATCCCAACACCGCCCCACTCGCCTAGACCTCGCAAACTGGCTTTTCGCCGCCGACAATCCGCTAACCGCCCGGGTAGCCGTCAACCGCATCTGGCAGGAATATTTCGGTCACGGTCTAGTAGCAACCTCTGACGATTTCGGAACCCAAGGCGACGAACCGAGCCACCCCGCCATCCTAGATTGGCTAGCCGCCGAGTTCCGCGACTCTGGCTGGAACATCAAACACATCCACCGCCTGATCCTCAACTCCGCCACCTACCGCCAGTCCTCCAGCGTCAGCGAGGCCATTGCCACCCGCGACCCCAACAACGCCCTACTCTCCCGGCAATCACGCCTCCGCCTGCCTGCCGAACTCATCTGGGACCAAACCCTCGCCGTCTCCGGCCTCATCCATCACGACGTCGGTGGACGCCCCTTCCGCCCCCTCGCTCCCGCCGGCGCGGACGGATTCGGCCAAGCCGCCTGGAGAGTCTCCCCGGGAAAAGAACGATTCAAGCGCGGTATGTACATCCAGTTCCAGCGCAATAAACCGCACCCGTTCCTCATGAACTTCGACTCCCCGGAATTCCGCGCCACCGTCTGCAGCCGCGAGCGCTCAAACACACCGCTGCAAGCCCTCAATCTGCTCAACGATCCGACGTTCGGCGAGGCCGGTCGCGCCCTGGCAGTGCGAGTTCTTACGGAAGCCCCCGGTGAGAAATTCAACGACCGCCTGCGCTACGCCTATCAACTCACGCTAGGCCGCGACCCGCTGGTCGATGAGCAAGAGCGCCTACTCAGTTACTGGACCCAGCGCCGCGAAAAACTGCAGCCCACTCAGTCGCTCCCTTGGGTCGAGGGCGTCGACCCAAGCGAGATTCCAGTCTGGAGCGGCATCACCAGAATCCTCACCAACCTCGACGAATTCGTGACACGGCCATGACCTACCGCAACTACCTCGACATTCAAACCCGGCGTCACTTTCTAGACAATGTCCTGGGCGGACTGGGCAGCGCCGCCATAGCAAGCCTACTCGCCGCCGAAGGCCGCGGCGCGACCAGTGCCCCCAACCCGATGGCGCCCAAAGCTCCGCATTTCGCCCCGAGCGCCAAGAACGTCATCTTCCTTTTCATGGGCGGCGCCCCAAGCCAAATCGACCTCTTCGATCCCAAGCCCGAGCTCGAAAAGTGGAACGGTCAACCGCTACCCGAGTCGATTGCCAAAAATCTTCAGTTGGCGTTCATTCAGCCCACGGCAAAGGTCCTAGCCAGCCGCCGCAAGTTCAAACCGTGCGGTAATTCCGGAATCGAAATTTCCGAGTGGCTGCCGCACACCGCGGAGATAGCCGACGACATCTGCCTGATTCGCTCGATGCAGGGAGAGTCCGTCAACCACCACCCCGGCCAATCGCTGCTGATGACCGGCAGCCCGCTGCTCGGACGCCCCACAGTCGGCGCCTGGGCAACGTACGGGCTGGGCAGCGAATCGCAAGACCTACCTGGGTTCGTAGTCCTAAAAACCGGGAGCTCGACGCAAGGCAGCACCGGCAATTGGTCGAACGGTTTTCTGCCCTCCACGCACCAAGGCGTCATGTTTCGCAGCGAAGGCGACGCCATCTTGCACCTATCGAATCCAGATGGTGTCAGCGGGGCAATGCAGCGTGAAGACCTCGATGTCATCCGCGACCTCAACCAGTTGCACCTCGATCGAACGGGCGACCAGGAAATCGCGTCGCGCATCGCCTCCTACGAACTCGCCTATCGCATGCAAGCCGCCGCCCCCGGGCTCATCGATACGTCTGGCGAGCCCGAACACATCCGCGAAATGTACGGCCTCAACGAAAAGGCCACCGGCGAATACGGGGCGACCTGCCTGCTGGCCCGCCGCCTAGTCGAACGTGGCGTTCGCTTCGTGCTCAACCAGCACGCACAGTGGGACCACCACTCCGAACTCGACAAGGGCCTGAGCCAGAAGTGCCGCACAACCGACCAGCCGGTAGCCGCGCTCATCAAAGACCTCAAGCAGCGCGGTCTGCTTGACGAAACGCTAGTGATCTGGGGCGGGGAATTCGGCCGAACTTCGTTATCGGAGTGGCGCAACCCGTCGGACCCCGCCAGCATCGGCCGCGACCACCATGCCAACGGCTTCAGCATCTGGGCGGCCGGCGGCGGCGTCAAAGGCGGACAGGTCATCGGCGCAACCGACGACCTAGGCGTGAGCATCGCCGAGGACCCGGTCCACGTCCACGACCTGCAAGCAACGGTCTTACACTGCCTAGGTCTAGATCACAAGAAGCTAACCTACCGCCACATGGGCCGCGACTTCCGCCTAACCGATGTCGGCGGCCGAGTCGTAGAAAAAATGCTAGCCTAGCCAGGCCCCGATAACCATATTCCACCTCCGCCGAACCCCCAAAAAACTTGACACGGGGTGTAGCGTGGAAACAGGTTCCTAAGCGCGGGCATCACCGGGGCGGGGACTGGCACATGATACAACGACATCTGCAAGCCAACGCGAACCCCAGTGTTGCCTGTCCCCCACCAAGAAAAATTCACCAAAATCCGGCCAAATCCTGCCAGATCCGGGCAAATCCGGACAAATCCGGACAAATCCGACCCGAACCAAGCCGACGTTCCCGCTAGGGCCGGGGCGCCAACTTCACATCCACAGTCTGCTCCGCGCCATCCCGCAAAACTCGCACGTTCACCACCTCACCAACCGAGCTATCGCGAAGAGCATAGGTAAAGTCGTACAAATTCTTGATCGCCTTATCGTTCCACTGAGTGAGAATATCCCCCGCCTTCAATCCGGCCGTCTCCGCTGGCGAACCGGCGCGAATATCAGCAAACTTAACCCCCTCGGGAACTTCACCAAAGTCCGGAATCGACCCAAACCAAGGCCCATAGCCGCCACCGCCACTGCCGGCTGAGGAAACCTGTCCATGACCCGACTCCGGCGAGCCGTCGATAAACGCCGGTCGCTCTTCGCCATCGATCACTTCGTTTGCCAGATCAGAAACCAGCGAAAGCAATTCCACGGCCGATTTCGAATTGATCTTGTCCGCCGTGTCAGAAGGTTTGTGATAGTCGGAATGCAGTCCGGAGAAGAAAAACATCACGGGAATTTTTTTGCCGACGAACGAAGTATGGTCGCTGGCGCTATAGCCGCTGCGCGAAACGTCTACCTTAAACGAGTAATCGTCTTTCACCTCGTTGAGCATCTCTTCGAACGGCTCGCCGGTGCCAATGCCACCCACATAAATCTTGCCATTGTCGATCCTGCCAACCATGTCCATGTTGAGCATCGAGACTACGTTTTCGATCGGCAGCGTCGGATTCTCCACCCAGTGCCGCGAGCCCAGCAGTCCGATTTCTTCAGCGGCAAAAGCCAGAAAAAGCAGACCACGGCGCGGCTTCTCACCTGCTGAGGCATAGTGACCAGCCAACTCAATCAAACCCGCCGTTCCCGACGCGTTGTCATCCGCGCCATGGTGGACGTCGCCAATTTGCGAGGGTGCCAGCGAACTTTGGTCGCCCATGCCGAGGTGGTCGTAGTGCGCGCCAAACACAACAAACTCGTCGGTCTCTCCGGGCAAGTACCCGGCCACATTGCTGACCATCGCCTGTTCCCGCTCGACGTCGACGTCTAGCTCGATCGTCAGCGATGCAGCCAACTCAAACGACTGCGGTTCGTGCTTGCCGTTGATGTCCCGGCGCAAGATCCGCAAAGATCTTCCCGATCCGCGCAGCCACTTCTCGACAACAGAGTTCTGCACCTGGACCACCGGAATGCCCGCATCCGCCGGCCCCGAAATGCTCCCAAACTTGATCAACGAGTTTGCCCGTCGCCCAGGACCCTCTACTAAAATCAGTGCCTTCGCCCCGCGATCACGTGCGTTGATTGCCTTAGAAATTAGGTGCGAATGTCGCGTATAGCGTCGCCGCCGGCCACGCTTTCCACGCTCATCGTCGTCTTCAAAAAAGTCAGGCTCGTAGCGCAATACGATGACGATCTTGTCTTTGACATCGAAGTGCGTGTAGTCGTCGTATTTCAGCTCATCAGCCGAAATGCCGTAGCCCGCGAAGACCGCCTGTCCGCTCACCTCGCCGCTGCCCGAAAAATTGATCGGGATATACTGTTCGCCCGGCTCCAGCTTTTCGACGCCGCGGTTGCGCGTGACTTCGAGGCGATTGTCTTCGCCCATTTTCGCCCCGGTCGTGACGGCGAACTTCTGGAAGAAACTGCCGCTGTCTCCAGCCGGCTGAAGACCTGCGCTCTCGAACTCTTTGACGATGTAATCCGCCGCCCGATCAAGCTCCGGCGAACCGGCACCACGGCCTTTCATCCCAGGGGCGGCTAAGAACTCCACATGTTCCAAATAGCCGCCAGGGTCATCGGCCACAAATGGCGGGGGCGCCGCCCAAACCGCCGCGGCCGCCAGTAGAAACGTGGCGACCGGCGCCTGCCCAAGTCGCGGCATTAGTTCTCAAATCCCGGCAGTGAAATGTCCATCGCGCAGCCGCAATCGTCGCCCGAGTTGTGAGTCACCTTTTGGTATTCCAACTCGAAGTCGATCACCGACTTCAACTGCGGCCATTGCATCCCGGTTGGAACCTTGCGCCCATTTACGAAAACCGTTGGTGTCGAATTCACGCCGGCCGCGCGACCTTCGTCCAACGACATCTCAACAACTTTCAACGTCTCGCGTGAATCGATGCAAGACTTCAGCTTTGCGACATCGACCCCCTTGTCGGCCATAAACTCGACTGATTTGGCTACGAAATTTTCAAGCGTGAATGTCTTCTGATTCTCAAACACCCAGTCGTGGTAAACCCAAAACGCCTCGGGCGACTGCCCTTGAACACATTGACCACCAATCGCGGCCGTAAGCGCCCAGGGATGCATATGCGTCAGCGGAAAGTCCCGAAAATAAACCCGTACCTTGTCGCTGTACTCGTCCTTCAACTGTGAGCGAAGCAGCTTCGCTTCCTTTGCGCAATACGGGCACTGAAAATCGCTAAACGCCGTAATCATCACCGAAGCGCCCTCGGTGCCAAATGCCGGAGCGCCAGTATTGTCGACCTTGTCGAGCGCCGCTCGAAACGGATTGTCGTCGATCTTGTAACTCGCCCCTTGCAGCACGTGCTGTCCGTCTTTTGAGACGAAAAAAGTCTTCGTCTGGGCCGACTTCTCGAAGCTGCCGGTCACATCAACTTCGAGCATTCCGGGAACCGCGGACTCCTTATACTCTCCGACTACCACGTTGATCTGTGGCCCCCACACGAACAGGTGCCGGACATAAAACGCAAGATCGGCTTTGTCGAGAGCGTTGGTCGGCGCCGACGCTTTCGGCGATTCTTTTTCCTTCTGCTCAAGCGGCGACAGGCCCTGGGCCAGCGCGCCGGCCGCAATCAAAAGAACGAAGATCAAGACCGAAACTATTCGCCTAACCATAGCCACTATTGTATCTACGACCGACCCGCATGAGCTTCCGTTTCTTAAATTTGCTGTGCGGCCAAAGCTAGTTTGTTAAAACCGCGTAAATGCGACGCTCAAGAATAACCGTGTACCCTTCAGGTGACGCCTTATAATTAAGTCGCATCGCGCGCTGGATCATACCGATGAGCACAACAACTTGGCTTTCGACAAATTGGATTCGTCCGTGGCAGTTCAGCAGCCAGTTGCCCGAGTCGGCTCCAACGCCGACCGAGGCCCCCGGTCCTGAGCCCGTACCCGAGCCGCCTGAGGAGAAGCGATCCATGCCGCTGTGGGCGGGGGCGCTGATGCTGGCGCTCGGTGCCGCGATCGGCGTCGCCCTCTGGAGCGTCTCCGAGACGAGCAGCGATCGCGCCCAAGTGGCGGCTGGTATCGTCGAAACCGTCACAGTCGACAGAACCGAATTTTCCAGGACCGTCCGCATTGGCGGAACGATTGGCGCCAAGAACTTCGCGATGATCAAAGCGCCCCAAATGCGCGGCGGCCGCGATCGCGGCCAGGGCGGGGGGTCGCCGGGTGGCGGCCTGACAATTGCGACTCTCGCCGAAGCGGGCAGCATGATCGAGAAGGGCGATGTCGTCGCCCAGTTCGAGTCCAAGCGCACGGCCGACATTCTCGACGACTATGAGTCGAACTTGGCGCAGACCCGATCCCTGGTCGGAACGCGCCAAGGCAACATGATGATCGCGACCGAGACGCTTCGCCAGGAGTTCCGCACAGCCAGAGCCGAGGCAGGTAAAGCCGCGCTCGATTTGCAGACCGCCGAAGTGAAATCTGACATCGAAGCCGAAATCTTGCGCCTGCTAGCTGAAGAGGGCGAAGTCACGACCGAGCAACTCGAACAGCAAGTGCGGCTGCAAGAAATGGCGGACGCGGCCGAATTGCGTAGCCTCGAACTCGGTGTGCGCCAGGAGGAGAAGAAGCTCGATCGCACAAAATTCGATCTTGAGAAGATGAAGCTTCGCAGCCCGGTATCTGGCCTCGTCGTCATTGAAACTGTTTTCCAACGAGGCACATTCGCGCAGGCCGCGGCCGGTGACGAAGTCCGCGCCGGCTCGTATTTTATGCGCGTCGTTGACCTTACGGAGATGGCTGTCTTCGCCAATCTCAATCAGGTCGATAGCCAAATGGTGCAGATAGGCTCGCCGGTGCGTGTTCAACTCGATGCTTATCCTGACGTCATTTTTGAGGGCAAGGTCGCCTCGGTCGGAGCGATGGCCAAGTCCGGTGGCGGTGGTGGCGGACGCCGTGGTCCGCCTGGGTCGTCGGGCTCGCGTGATCAGTGGGTCAAGCAAGTTGCTGTCGAAATCGACATCCTCGGCGAGGACAAGCGCATCAGCCCGGACCTGTCTGCCAGCGCCGACATTGTGGTGGAACAGCTCGAAGCCGCTCTAGTAGTTCCAAGAGCTGCGGTTGAATTTCGTGGCGACTCTCAAGTCGTATGGATGCGCGACGGCCAGTCGTTCAAGGAGCAAGAAGTTCAACTTGGCTCGGTCAGCGACACGCATGCCGTGGTGGTTTCCGGCCTGTCAGAAGGCGACGAGATTGCGGCGCAGCCAGTACTGACCGAACTAGCGAGTCGCTAGCGGCCACCCGGACTCGCCCCATCACCGTCTCCAGACCTCGGGTGCTCGACCCCGAAAGACGCCACAACCGCACGCTGTCATCAAAGTATCCGTGGCAGAAACGTAACCGGCCCGTTATCCGCGAACGACGAATGCTTACAGACGGATCGAGCGGCAGCGAGCAAGAATCCGTCACGACGCCCGTGGTAAAATCGCAAAGTAGGGTGAACGCCGTCCGGCGGTATCACTGAGAGCGACCCCATCGTCTAGCCCGGCCTAGGACACCGCCCTTTCACGGCGGCAACGCGGGTTCGAATCCCGCTGGGGTCGCCATTCTTGTTTCTGCCTTCCGATTCTCCTGTAAGCCGTTGAAAACTATACTGGTTGTAGCGGTTCCAACTCCGCTTGGGCCAAACGTGATTCCAGACGGAAACACGACCTGCTGAAAGCGCTTCTTTTGCTCCAATCCCGACTCAGTCCAGAACCGGGCCGGTTCGCGGAGCACCGTCCGCGCGAACCTTAGAATCCCGTCGACGTCGAGCTGCTCTGCACCGTCGAACATTAGCTATTTCCAGCTCCAAGCATCGCTCTGTCGCTTGAACATATCTTTGTCAATCTGCTGCTTGTAGACAAATGCGTTTACGAGGAGATATTTCTTAGCGGAAACTTCAGAGAGTTGCTGGCGGAGCCCCCGTTCCGAATTCCTCTTGTTCTGTTTTCGCCCTTCGATTACGTCTTTGATTACCGCTGCGGTTAGATCGAGGACCTCTGGCGACGAACTGAGTTCGGCCAGGAGAGCCAAGAATCTGCGCTCCAACTTGTCCTTGGCAACATTGACTAAGCAACCTTTAGCAGGACATCGAAAATATCCGTAGCGCCGTTTGGCTCGACCAGTTGACCAACTCGCCGTCAGCGGCCGATCGCACGATGTACAGCGGACAAAGTGACGGAACGGAAAATCAGGATGGTTCCGAGTGTGAGCCCTGACGGTCGGCCTGTTCCCAGCCAGTAGGGACTGCACACTACCAAATACGTCATCGTCAACGATCGGCTAGAACTTGTACCCGAAAAACAGGAACGTAAAGGTGTTGCTGCCACCCGCTGTGTTTGCTTCGAGGAACGGGCCTGGGAACATGTGCCCGATCCCGCCGCCGAGTGTAAGTACCGGTGTTAGAGGGATGGTAAATGTGGCGTCGATTTCGTCGCCGATTTTTGAGTCCGTGGCCCCTGCCACGGGGGCGGCGACGGAGCGGCGTCCGGCGACGTTGTAGAGGCCGTCGGGAATAGATCAACGAAGCCTCCGATTGTGCCGTCGGTCGAGTCACCGACGCCCGAGCCGAATGTGTACTCGGCGTAGAGCCGCGGCGACCACCGAGCTTTGATTGTGTAGCCTAACTCGGCGAAGGAGCCCCACGCGTCGATGTCCGCCCCCGCCATATTATCCCACTGTTTGACGGCCGCAAAGTTGTAGTCCCAACCTCGCATGCCTTTCGCCCAGATGCGAACGCCACCGGTGTAGCGATCGAGATCGCCGCGCAGATTCAGCTCGTTCATCACGACAGGCGTCGTCTGCCACAAGACGTAGGGTTCGATCGTCGCTTTCGGAATGATGTTCTTGATCGCTCCGTAGAAACTGTGAAGGTTGTTGCCCTCGGCGGACTGGTTGATGCGACGGCGCGTATTGTTCTGAACGACCGACGCGCAGAAGAAGTCCAGCTTGGCACTGTCGCCCGCCTGCAGCTCGAACTTGGCGGCGTCGAACGTTCGCGAGTTGTTAGTCCAGTCGAGGGCTCCGATCAGGCGCTGATCGCCGTAGACAAGGTGCTGTCTGCCCACCGTAAGAGTCGCGGGCAACGTCTCGCCTCCTCCAACTTTGACGTATGCCTGGCGCACATCGAACGGGTCGCGGAAGACACCATTATTGGTAGCGCCGTCGCGGATCCCAGGGGCACGAGCGTCCTGCCCCTGAAAGCCAAACTGGAGGTATGGTGTCGGCTTGATACCAATGTTGACGCGGGTTCGTGCGAGACCATAGCCATCGTCATTGCCGTCGATGAATCCGAGACCTCGGCGGACTTCAAAACGAAAGCGGAACTCACCGCTGAGATCGAACCATTTAGGCAGACGTTCCGATATGTATTCAGTTGCGGCCTCTTCAATCAGCGACGACAGGCGGTCGGATGGCTTGGCGTTTGGCTCGGCAGGGAAAGCATATGATACCGTCAGCGCCCCGAGCATACTCAGGTGAGTGAGAATTCTGATTTTCGTTTTTTGCCTCTCGTCTACGTCGCTTCGGATGCGTATGCGGGTTCGAGGGTCCCGCCGGCATCGTACGTCACCGGCAAAATGAACGCCTCGTCCCGCTACCCAGGGCAACAGTCATCGCCAAAACAAGTACTGGGAGTAAGGTTCTGACGTCGGCGGAGACTGACACGAGAGGGCGATTTCAAATCCCCCAACTCCCCGACGGTAGGGTGTTACTGACGGTCTCTCGCCGGGGTTTTTTCCCTGTCGCCGTCAACGGCATCGCGAAGACCGAAATCGTTGTAGACTGCTCAGCCGAAGGGGCCTGCGCCAACCTCGAGTTTGACATGGCGGCGGCCGGCATCGTCAGCGGCGAAGTTGTCGACGCACTCGGCGAACCGCTACAAAACGTCGAAGTCCAACTGCGCAAGAAGGACTCGAATTTGCGAGTCGAGCCACCCAACGCAACCAGTGATGATCGCGGTGTCTTCCGCATCGCCAACGTCGAACCCGCCGCCTACACGCTGGCGGCCGACCCGGTATTCGCCGGTTCGCTTGACGAACTCAGTTACGCCGGCGGCGCAGTTGATGTCGAGGTGGGCGAGGGAGAGACCGTTCGAAACGTCCGCGTCGAGTTGAAGAAAATCCGAAAATTTCACGTCTCCGGGGTGGTTCGGGGCGTAAGCCTGTCGAATAGTACCGGCGCACAGGTCGAGGCCCTGTCACTCGAAGAATCGGTTTTCTGGCCGCCCCGCAAGGCTGTAGTCGACAAGCAGGGCCGGTTTTCGTCCTCTAAAGTACTCGAAGGTAAGTACATGCTGAATCTGCAAACGCTGGCCAACCGCGCTGGCGAGGGACCGCCAAATAGAATGCCGCTGCGCGAACTCGTCGTCGACCGGGACATGGCAGACCTGACTCTTTCACCCTTACCACCAACGGGCGTACGCGGGGTAATGAAGCCCGACGAGGGAATTGAGGCCCGCCCGATTACGCTTATGGCGAGTCCGATTGGGGGGGGCATCGCGCACCGCATATGTGCGGTACCGCCGGAGTATCGCTTCGAAATGACCGGCTTCCTACCCAGCGAGTACCGCGTTCGAGCGTTTTCAAACCTCTACTACATTCACGGCGTCGGCACAGGGCGCCAAAACGATCCGTTGTATTTTGAGGTTGCTGCTGGAGAAAATCGTCGACTGGAAATCGTCCTTGCGTCCGATTTTGGAAGGGTCGAAGGGCGCCTCAAGCGGCCGCGCGACTCGGCTCAACAGCAGGTGCAATCTGCTTCTCATTATCGCGTCGCGCTGTCGGGCCCGTGGGGAATTTGCTCAGTTCAGGCGGACCAGAACGGCCGGTTTCGTTTCGACAGAGTGATTCCGGGAGACTACAAAATCGGAGTCTGGCGCAACCTCTCGGAAGATGAAGTTCAGGACGAGAGCCGCTGGAAGGCGCGAGGCTCACTTGTCCGCGAGCTACCGGTTGACCCGAACAGCGAGATTGAGGTCGAGCTGACCGCGGCCGAGTAAGATGATGCGCCCGAGTGAGCCTCGTCGTTCGTGGATCATTACGAGTCAGTCGGCCAGGCAAACGGTTGTCCGGCGGATCACGGCGATAGCATTCGGGTTGATGCTGACGGCCACTCCGGCGATCTCGCAGCAGCAGACTCAGCGCAACGCTCTTTCTGGTGACAAGGATAGTGGCAGCATCGGGGGCATGGTCGTCGCAGCGAAGACCGGCGAGTCGCTGAGAGGAACCATTGTTACCTTGCGGCTGCGCGGGCTCGAGTCAACCGAGGCGCCGCGTTCCGTATCGATTGAAACCGGGCTCGATGGCCGCTATGAATTCGGCGGCCTACCACCGGGTTCGTACGAGTTGAGAATCCAGAAATCCGGTTATCATTCGCGTTCTTCCGTTGCCCACCGGGTAACCCTAAAACAGGATCAGTCAGTCGCCGGGCTGATCGGCAAGTTGTGGCGGCCGCCAGTGATAACAGGGCGTGTTCTCGATGATTCCGGAGAGCCTCTTCACGACGCCCGCGTAACTGCGTATCGGGTCCGCTATCGATACGGCAACGCCTACTTACAGCGGGCCCGTTGCGACAGCAGCAACGACGAGGGCGAATACCGCATTTTCGACCTCACCGCCGGCAAGTACATCGTTCGCGCGTCGCGGAGCGAAGATCAAGCGCCGCCCGGGGAGCGCCGCTACCGCTACGAGGATCGCTACTATCCCGACGCGTTGGACCCCGTGGGCGCCGTTCCAGTGAAGCTGGATTGGGGAAACGAAGCGTCGGGCATCGATTTTCGGCTGGCTCCGGCCAAGGAAACCGCTGTCGCCGGCATCGCATTCGACAGTGTTACCGGCGCTGCTTGTACGAATTGCTCGATCAACCTCACGAGGCAAGGCGAGGACGGCTTTCATGGTCCGGACCATTCGATCACGGTACGAGGCGATGGAATCTTCGTATTCACAGGTATTGCTCGCGGTTCTTACCGCGTAACGGCGACAACCCTGTAGGTCCGCTCGCGATCGGTTTCTCAGAACATTCAAATTACGCCGAATACCACCGCGGAGGTCTCGCTGACACTCGGCGATCGGCGACGGCTCGCGGGCGTTTTGAAATGGGACGATTCGGCACCCAGCGAGGTTGCTCTGCCGGAAGGGGCATCCGTGAGTCTATTGCCGGTCTCGGGCGATAGTTCTGGGGCCGCGCCGGCGGTAATCTCGCCCGAGAATGGGTCGTTCGAGTTGAAAAATGTCCCGACAGGCACATTTGCTGTACACGTGGGTCCGCTCCCGGATCGTGGGCATCTAGAATCTGTCGAGGTGTCGGACCGCGAGCTGAACGCCCGGAGATTACTGTTGGTGACAGTCCGCCCGCCAAGATCACTGTAGTGATTGGATTTGACGGCGCGACCCTAACTGGAACAGTGACCACTAGCGAACGAGACGGCGGCTAGCCGACCGAGCCGGGGGTTGTCGCGCTGCTTCCGATCGACGCCAAGCCGGGATATCAAGTCGACAGGTATGTCAAACACGACCCGCAAGGGCGGTTGGAAATTACGGCAATTCCACCGGGGAGTTACTTGCTGCTAGCCATCCCACGTCGAGATTCGTTTGAGCTTGGTGATCCAGATGTCCGGCGAGCTCTGCAGCGTGTGGGAAAAACTCTGACGCTAGAAGCTGAAGAACGGGCTAGTTTAGAGTTAGTCCCGATTCCCGAATCCGCTGGCGGACGCTGACAAGCGGACCGCCGCCGGTGTCCTCGCCGAATTTTGAGTAGATACGCTAGTGTCCGGTATCTAAAGTTCGCGTAACATTAAACAGGTTGTTGTCGCCATGTCTATATGGGGAAGACGACGACAACTGGTCCTCAATTGAAACCGCTCAAGCTCAACCCGGCCGAGCGCGAGAGCCTGCAAAGTTGGGCGCGACGGCGCAAGTCCGCGCAGGCTCTTGCCCAACGCGCCAGGGCCATTCTGCTCGCCGCCGACGGACTCAACAATACCGTCGTCGCCGCCCAACTCGGCTGGGCCCGCCGTACCGTTGGCAAATGGCGCCAGCGCTTCCTCGACAAAGGCCTCGACGGGCTGCTCGACGAACCGCGTCCCGGCACGCCGCGGCGCGTCAGCGATGACGAGGTCGAACGCGTCATCACGCTCACTCTGGAATCGACGCCCCCCGACGCCACGCATTGGTCAACACGCTCGATGGCCAAGACCTGTGGCTTGAGTCACTCCAGCGTGCAGCGCATCTGGAAGGCCTTCGCGCTGCAACCCCATCGCAGCGAAACTTTCAAGCTCTCGCAAGATCCGTTGTTCGTCGAGAAGGTGCGCGACATCGTCGGTCTGTATCTCAACCCGCCCCAGCGGGCGTTGGTGCTGTCGGTTGACGAGAAGTCTCAGATCCAAGCCCTGGACCGCACGCAGCCGCTGCTGCCGCTGCGTCCCGGACAAATCGAGCGCCGCACGCACGACTACAAGCGCCACGGGACGACCTCGCTGTTTGCCGCGTTGGATGTCAAGACCGGCCATGTGATCGGCGAGTGTCATCGCCGTCATCGCGCGGTCGAGTTTCGCAAGTTTCTCGACACCATCGACCAGGCGGTCCCCGACTCGCTCGAGATCCACTTGATCCTCGACAACTACGGAACCCACAAGACCCAGATTATTCAGCGTTGGCTGGCCAAACGGCCGCGCTACCATCTGCACTTCACGCCGACCAGCGCGTCTTGGATCAACCTTGTCGAGCGTTGGTTCGCCACTCTGACCCAGAAGCAGATTCGCCGCGGCGTACATCGCAGCACAGCGGAGTTGGAACGCGCCATCGAGGATTACATCCAACTCAGCAACGCCGACTCCAAGCCGTTCGTCTGGTCCAAAACCGCCGACCAAATCTTCGCTTCCCTCGCCCGCTTTTGTAATCGAACTTTAGAGACAGGACACTAGCCCGCATTTCTCACCACGTAGCGAGCGAAAGTGCGTGAGAGGTCCGTCAATACGAGGCGGGCGGCGGTTGGCGCGCGGAGGCGTACTTGACAGTCCGTCGAGCACGGCGATCGAGCGCAACGAAGTAGTGGCGCACCTATCGCGTGCTTTCGCCGTTAGGTGGTGAGAAATGCGGGCTAGGCGTGTTCTTGGTGCGAGCAGCCCGCAAACTCGTCGACGGCGGTGTTTCCTTTGTAGCCGAGGTCCTCGTGGATGCCGGTTTTCGACGTGTAGTAGCCGTTCACGGTCGCATTTTTCACGATGGCGAAAAAACGTTCGAGTTCGTTGCTCGGGTTGTCTTCGTTGCGCGACATCTCGGCGACGATGGCATCCTGTTGGGAAGCGTCGCAGTCGGCGAAGTCAGTTTTGAAGCGTTTCTTCGTTAGCTTTGCGACCGCCTTCAGACCGCTGCGCCAGTTTCGCTGGAGCGAGCGATTCCCGTCGGCGACCGTCACGTCGATGTAGCGGGCCACTTTTGCGGCTGTCGCTCCGGGTGAGTGATCGTCGCTGGGTAGAATCACCTCCGTCAGGGCATCCAGCAATCGGAGCTGCGAGTTCGAGAAGAATTCGGGCGTGTACGCGTCTTGCCCGGACGCAAGCTGAACGAGGCCGCCTGAGCCTGGTAAGACTCCAGCGGCGACAAGCTTTAGGACAGTTCTACGTTCCATTTCCACTCACCCCAGTTCGTTGTTTCGAAAGCGCTCAACAATCCCGTCGGCGGTTCGCCACGACAGCGCAATGTTCGTCAGTGTCGGATTCTTTTCCGGGTAGGCCGGGAACACCGAAGCGTCCGCTACGAACAGGTTCGGGATGTCATGTGAACGGCCCTGTGTGTCGACCACTGATGTGCGCCGATCGGCCCCCATCCTGGTCGTGCCAACCCAGTGATTGAGATCAATCACCAAATCGCTAACCTTGACTGTCCCCGGAGTTTCGATGACTTCTCC
Source organism: Bryobacterales bacterium (assembly GCA_965247305.1). Taxonomy (GTDB): domain Bacteria; phylum Acidobacteriota; class Terriglobia; order Bryobacterales; family UBA6623; genus CATQHP01. Next base: position 4,377,389 of record OZ252030.1, read on the forward strand.
GTCACCGGCGCGAATGATCTCTTCGCACTTTTCAACCATATCTTGCGCCATCGCGATGTCTGAGTCTTCGTAGTGCAAATGCACGCGCGGGAGCGGCATGCCGTAACTATCGCGTTGTTCGGGGTCGAGGTCGATAAACTTTTTCGACGATGTCGACGTGGTCCCCTGCATATTCATGCCGGCGTGGCCGATGTTCCATTCGCGCAGGGTTTTCTTGAAGGCGCTGCCGTAACCCGGAGCCTTACGTATGACCGTGCGATGGGCGGTCACCCCGGCGCCGCATTGCACCTGGTAGGTGCCCTCAAACTTTGGGCTGGGCTGGTCCCAATACAGGCCCGTCAGTAGCGAGTGGTAGTAGCTGGTTCCATCGTCGTTTGATGCGTCGCGACCGACAATCTTGGGGAAGAAACCTCGCACGGTGACGCCGAAGTGGCTAGTGAGGTTTTTGCCGACTTGTCCGCTTGAGTTACCCACATCGGAAATCAGCATCAGGCGCGCGGTTTCGACGGCGCTGCACGACAGCACAACGGCCTTCGCATCGAGTTGATGAACCTGACCGGCTTTGGACTTGTATTCGATTCCAGCCGCCTGGCCGCCCTCGCTCGACAGGTGCACACGCGTCACCATCGCATCGGTGAAAATTGTTAAATTCCCCGTTTCTTCCGCGAGCGGAATCGGCGTGTTGGCCGAAGTGTACTTCGCCTCGACCGCACAGCCCGAACAGTGTCCGCAGTAATGGCATTTTTGGCGATGCTTCCACTCGGGTTTGTTGGGGGGCTCGGTCAGCATCGCCTTGCGCTGCGCTACGAACTCCATTTTTGCGCCCTTGGTTTTCAGCCGCTCCACGCCCAGACGGAGCTGTTCCTCGCCGCAACGCATCGGCACGGGTTTGAGGAATTCCCCGTCGGGCATATTCGAGAGACCGTCGCGTTGCCCGTAGACACCCATCAGGCGTTCGGCGCGGCCGTAGTAGGGGGCAACCTCGTCGTAGGAAATGGGCCAGCGTTGGAAATCCAATGGCCCGAAGCGCAGCGTGTGCCCGGCCCAACAGATCGAGCGGCCGCCGAGCGCGCGGATCTGACCGTGTCCGGGCCTGTCGCCCACGGGAGTAAAATGCCCCCGCTCGAAATTGTCGCGCCAAAAATTGGGGGCGCGCCGGTCGCGATAGTCGTAGGGCCAGTGGTGCCCGTCGTAGTCGACTCCGGCTCGAAATCGCGGGCCGGCTTCGACTAACGCTACTTTCAATCCGGCCTGCGCTAGGGCGTAGGTTGCGATCCCTCCGCCCGGCCCGCTACCCACAACAATCACGTCGTACTTCTGTTCCGCCAAATGAGAAACCCCCTAGTCATACGCTCGCAGCGCGCCTAATCGTTGTACCACCCCTCGGGCGGAGACGACGCTTCTACCTCAATATTATCGGTACGGCGGAATTGCATGGCAGACCCACTACGCAGCGGAAGCAGACCATGTGGTGATCTCCATGCCGTGAGTCTCTGGAAAGCTCGCCTAGCGAGGTCTAAGGACTTGTTTATAGGCCTTAGAGAAATCTCAGGCGGTGGTCAGGCCGGTGTGAAGGTGCTCTTTGGAAGCGATGCGTTAAACGGCTGGAATGCCGGCTTCGGATTGGTGCCGATGCGGTTGCGGGGTTGAAGCGGAATCTCAGCACATCGGGATATGAACGAAGTCGCTGAAGCGACAGACGCTTCGCGTGACTGAGAACGCGGCGGAGGTGGTTGTTTGGTCTTAACGTCGAGACACCCAAAGGAGGTGTCCAATGACACAACTACGCCGACAGATGCTCGACGAGCTCGAGCGTCGCAACTACTCCGCGAACACAGTTCGCACCTACATCCGCACGGTCGAGGACTTGGCTGGCTATTTCAAGCGGCGGCCCGATCGGCTAGGGCCGGAGCACATCCGCCAATCTCAAGCACACCTGTTTCGCGACCGCCAGCTCGCCGCCAACAGCGTGGCGCAACGCCTGGCGGCTCTGCGCTTCTTCTTGTATCAGGACGCTCGGGCAAGAGTGGAACCTGGATCGAGTGCCCTATCCGAAGAGACCGCGCCAACTGCCCAACATCCTCTCTCCCCAGGAGGTCGCTCGTCTGATCGACGCCGCCCACCCTCCTTTCTATCGCGTGATCGTGATGACGCTGTACGCCACCGCAGTACGCCGCTCGGAGTTGACGCACCTGCGCATCCACGACATCGATTCCGCACCCATGGTCGTGCACGTTCGCGGCGGCAAGGGCCGCAAAGACCGCGACGTGCCGCTCTCCCAACAGTTGCTCGTCAACTTACGCGAGCACGTTCGCCGCCTGCGGCGCAGACCCGCGCAGGGGCTGTTTCCCGGCGGCAAGTGGCACACCAGCGCTGACCCCATCACGAGCAACGTGCCCTGGCTCGCTTGCAGCCACGCCGCCAAACGGGCCGGCATCACCAAACCCGCCCACCCTCACATTCTGCGTCATTGCTTCGCGACGCACTTGCTCGAAGCCGGGGCGGACTTGCGCATCATCCAGATGCTGCTCGGTCATCGCGATCCGCAAGAGACGGCCAGGTATCTGCATCTGTCGGTAATGCGTCTGAGCGAGGTCGCCAGCCCATTGGATTCCTTGGAGCTGACTGCAACGAAGAAAGACGATCCCGAGACGAAGTAGATGCAGGGGCCGCCGCTGGAGGTGGCCGATCTGGTTTGCGTCGCCGGGCAAGGCTTGCTTGTCCACAGCCGCAAGTGGCTTCGCGGACAGCACCTGAAAGTGTTGTCGGCGATCGCCCGTTGCCGTACAGCCGCGCTCGGCGGTCATCGCCTGCGCTGCGACGACTGCGACCATTCCCCGCCCCTCGTCTACAACTCGTGCTTGGATCGGCATTGTCCCAAGTGTCAGGCCGGCACCCGCAAGCGCTGGCTCGAGGCTCGCCGCAAAGAGCTGCTGCCTGTGCGCTACCTGCACGTCGTCTTCACCCTGCCGCGAGTCCTCTCGCAGCTCGCCCTGCAGAACCAAAAGCTGCTCTACTCGCTGCTGCTGCGAGCGAGCGCCCAGACGTTGCTCGCAGTCGCTCGCGATCCTCGCCGGCTCGGCGCCGAGAGCGGCTTCCTCTCGATCCTGCATACCTGGAATCAACGCCTCCAACCTCACGCTCATCCCCACCTTGTCGTTCCCGCCGGCGGCCTCTCGCTCGACCGCAGCCGCTGGATCGACGCGCCGCGCAAGAACTTCTTCCTGCCCCAGTGGGTCTTGGCGGAAGTCTTTCGCGGCAAGTTCGTCGACGCTCTCAAGAAAGCCTTCGCTAAGGGCGAGCTGCGTTTTCATGGGCGCTTCGCGCCGCTCAACCGAGAGCGTGAGTTCAAGGCCTTTGTGAGGAGCCTATATCGCACCAAGTGGGTGGTCGAAGTGCGGCCGCCCTGCGGAGGAGCGGGGAAGGCGCTGGAGTACTTGAGCCGCTACACCCACCGGGTGGCGATCTCGAACCAACGTCTGGTCTCGTTCGAACAAGACCAGGTGACGTTCCGTTGGCGCGATGCGGCCCATGGCAACCGGCAACGGCTGCTGACGCTCGAACTTTACGAGTTCTTGCGTCGCTTCTTGTTGCATGTGCTGCCCAGCGGCTTCCAGCGCATTCGCTCCTGGGGTTTTCTGACCAACTCCAAACGCGGCAAGCTGTTGCCGCTCTGCCGCCGGCTGATCGCTCGCGTCAACCCTTCGCGCAGGATTACGCTCCCCGACCAAGACCCTGTCCGATCCGGTTGGGTCTGCCCGCGTTGCGGCGGCCGCTTGCGCTTCGTCGAGCGCTCCACCACGGCTCAGTTGCGCGCCCGCTCTCCGCCTGCTCTCGCCGCCGCATGATGCTCCAACGCACCTCAACTCCAAGTGCTCTCACGCTTCGGCGCGCGCCCTACTCGTGCGTCTCCACTCGCTCTTGCGGACAATCCCGTCCGTTTCGCAGGCCGCTCGCACCACGACATATCGCCTTCAAACTTCCGCTCAGCCTCCGCTACCACTCATCGCCCGCGTTCTCCCCTCGCAGAAGCCTTCTCGCCGCCGTCTTGCCCCTGCTCGCACGCCAAATACTAAACGCATAGACCGCGACCTCTCGCTGGTCGAGCTTCGTTCATATCGTTGTAGCGCCAGCGCCAGCGCCAGCCTCTCCGTTCGCAACGACTTACCCCTTCGTGTCGCTAGCGCTACAACACTCAGATATACGACAGATTTCCGCGAGTAGCAAGTACGTAGTTCGCTTCCGGTGACGTAGTCCTGCTCAAGGTCACGGACTTCGGCGAACCAGTTTTGGAGTTGACGATCAGTTGATACTCAGTCTCTATGGTGCATCCTCCACGCGTTCCATCATCCAGATGTTGCCGGAGCGTTCGCCCATGCTGAATACCATCTTGTCCCGCGCCACCGAAACCCAGATCCGTTGGGCCCCGGAGATGTTCCCGAGGGCGAGCCGGGCACTGTGGGAGTGATAGACGCCGAACGGCTCGGCCTCAGCCTTTTTGGTGTCGGGATTCAGATGCTGAGCCCAGATGCACATGAAGCCGTCTCGGGAGGACTGGTAATAGAGCAGATTTCCATCGGGCGACCAGCGAGGATGAGCGTGCGAGGCATCGCGCTTCGTCACCGCAATCCAGTCCTTTTCCTGCTGCGGGACCTCCACTTGAAACGGCACGACAAAGATCTGCGTGTTTAGGTGAAAGGCGATCCAGCGGCCGTCGGGCGAGATCTGAAAACCGAATATGTGATAGTCAGGGTGGCGAAGAAGCGGGAGATCCTCTCCTGTCGTCAGGTCAAACACCCCGATCGACGAGGGCTCTGGGCCGATTCTATATCTATGGAGGATCTTCGTCCCATCAGCGGACCAGTGAAATGGTTCCCCGCAATTGTTGCAGACATTTTCCGCCACGCCTCCCGAGGCCTGCTTCACATAAATGGCCTCGGCGTGGTACGCCACCTTTGAGCCGTCGGCGGAAATCACGGGGTAGGCCCCATCTTCGGGAGTGTCGGTCAGGGCTGATTGCTCTCCGGTTTCCAGATCCATCGTCCACACGTCCTCGTTGCCCATGCGGCTCGAGCGAAACACCAGAGTCTTGCCGTCGGCGGAGAGGTTTGGGTGAGTGTCTTCGGCTATGTCGTTGGTAAGTCGCCGGATTTCGCCTGTCGGCTTGCCCTCATTCGGTTCGACCGGCAAGCTCCACACATCGATGTTCGAGGTGAGACTTGCAAACACGAGCCGACCCCCAGCAGCCATAGACGGTTGAGCGGCAAGGCCGGTCCCGGCGGTTAGCCGCTCGGGCTTGCCCTCGACTCGCCAGGTCGTTGGAGAGATCCTCACTCGCCATAGGTCCACGCTGTCCCCGAACCGTGCTGAAAAGGCGACGAAATCGCCCGGTGTCGACCAGGTTTCGGGGACAATTTGGCCGCTAATGGGGCTTGAGTTAACGGGCCGGAGGCGGATAGCATCCAGTGCGCCCGTCTTTATCGGCTCGCCCCCGCTCGATGGCACGACCCACCAGTCGTCACTTTCCCCAGACGTCCGAATGCCTCGAAACAGCAGGTGATTTCCGTCCGGCGACCAGATGGGGAAAGCAGCGGTGAAGAAACCAGCCGCCAATTGCCGCGGCAGGCCGCCGCTCGAACTCACAACGTAAATCCTTGCGGCCGTAGCGAGCTGTCCTCCGCCTATCCAGTAGGCAATCCAACTCCCGTCGAGTGAAAACCGAGGTCTGCGGCCGTGTTTAGCTATCAGTTGAGGCCGGCCCGCTATCGCCGGCATCACGTAGATTCCACCGCCGTCGCGGCCGGAGCGGAAGGCAATTTTGCTGCTGTCGGGCGAGAACGCGGGTTCGTAGTCGTCGGCTTCATGTTGGGTCCGACGGCTGGGCTGCCCGCCCGCCACTGTTTTGACCCATATGTCGAGGTTGTTGTTGCCTGCTCGGTCAGAGGCGTAGGCCAGCAGCTTTCCGTCGGGCGAAATGGCCGGGTGGAAGGTGAGGCTGGCGTCCGAGGTAAGGCGCGTCAATCTGTATTGCGCGGGCGGTTCCACAGCAGACTCTGAGATTCCGTGCAGCCACCAGCCAAGGCCGATCGCCACTAGGGCTAGCCCAACAGCCGTTAGCGCTCTCAAGCTCCATCGCCACCCGGATCTCTCCGAGGGGACTGTTGCTGGAATCATGATTACGCCCGCAGCCAACGCTTTCCGAAGAGCCTGAAGATCCACGAGCATCTCGTCCACATGTTGGTAGCGCGCGTCCGTTCTCTTCGCTAACGCCCTTTTAACGATGCGGTCAATCTCGGTCGGCAGCCCACTGCGTAACGCTGTGACCGGTTCAGGGTCTTCGTTGAGGATGCCGTAGGCAACCGCCTGCTCGTAGTCAGCCGCGAAGGGCGTTCGCTGCGCGAGTAGTTCGTACAACACGCAACCCAGCGCCCAGATGTCCGCACGGCGGTCTACGTCTCGGCCTTCCAGTTGCTCCGGTGAGATATACGCAGGTGTGCCCAATGTCATCCCGCTCTTAGTGAGCCTCGATCGGCCCGTCACCGCCGCCAGGCCGAAGTCCATGATCTTCACCTCACCCTTAGTCGTGAGCACCACATTCTGCGGCTTGATGTCACGATGGACGATCCCCTTCTCGTGGGCCTCTTGGAGTCCCTGTGCGATCTGGATAGCGATCGTGAGCGCATCTTCAAGCGGCAGAGGCCTCTCCTTGACCTTGTCGGCTAGCGACGGCCCGTCGATGTAGGCCATCGCGATGAAAGTCTTGCCCTGTTCCTCGTGGATGCCGTAGACGGCGCAGATATTGGGGTGATCGAGGGATGCGGCCGCTTGGGCCTCGCGTATCAGACGGGCCTTGACCTCGTCCTCGCCGACGGTTTCAGACGACAGAAACTTTAGGGCAACGGTGCGCCGAAGCTGCGTGTCCTCGGCCTTCCACACCTCGCCCATGCCCCCGGAGCCGAGCTTCTCGAGGACCTTGTAGTGGCTGATGGTGCGGCCCGTCACGACGCTCAAATTGTACTGCGGCGCTTAGGTGTCGATAACATGCAATCTTACAAACAATCAAAATTATTCGCTCAGGACGTCGAGCCGGGCCGGGTTTCGGTGTATGTGGGAAGCGTATTGGCACCCGTGACCGGGAGGCCTGTTTGCCGTTGGGATACTGGTAGCCAGTTCTCCCGTAGTCACATCATTAGGACTTTTCGCTTCCGTCACTCCGCGCTGCCCTCTCTTAGAGCATTTTCAGGAATGGCATAGACCGCTTGCCCCAGCACCACGCCCGTGAAAATCGGAGGCGCGACTGTAAAGGAGTGCGGTGGCGGAGCAGCTTTCTGGAATACGCTGAGTTTGGACCTGCTCAGCATTCCTCAACAGGACCCGACTCAACTTTCCCAGTTCACCCTACGCCACCGCACTCCTTTACAGTCGCGCCTCCGATTTTGGACAGCGGAATCTAGTCTCAAGAAGTTGCCGGCTTCACCGCTTTTTATTCAAGAACGGTCTACGGTGTTACTGAAAATGAGCTAGCGATACGAACCGATTCCCCGCGAAGGGGTGTCACACGTGCACCACCCCCTCACTCGCAAACGGGAAGCGGCCTCCCGTTTGGGGTTTTTCGCGCCCTCGGTAAAGGCTGACTGAGATCAGGTATGCCTAGGCGTCGAGAACTTTGAGAACTCTTTCAGCCACTTCATGAACTCTCGGCCACGCTTCGATGTTTGGGTCTCCGCTTTTGAGCGACCCTGCGACTTCTCGGAATACCGTGAGGTAGCGACGAACCTGCGTTTTCGTCGACATGACCTCAAACGAATCCCGGGTGAAGTCCTTGCGAAGACGCTGGGCCGTAAGAACGGCGCTTGTGCCTTCGTCGATTGGAAAAATTGAAATGTGGTACTCCGGGTCGTCAAGTAACTCGCTAAAGTTTGCAATCAAATAGAGTTCAATTAGGTTCCCGCAGGCCCAGCCTCTCGTCTCCAGGTCGCTAGCCCGTGATTCTTGAACTGAGATCGACTCGGCCATCCGCCACAGGGCCAAATCGAGTTGGCCACGTTGCGGCGACGCAATGTTCAGTGGATCCGCTCGGGCGGATCTGCCGCCCTCAAGAACGGCCTTCAAGACGAGGGCCTGGACGAGATACCACACATTTTGAAATTCCAGCTCAGATGCCGATTCGTAGTGCCGCAGGGCTTTTTGAAGGGCATCGACGGAATCGAGATTTCCGGACGTAGAGCCGGCGTCTGCCGGGAGCGATTCGGAGCGCTCGGTTTCACGGTACAGCTCGGCAAGTCGCTTGTAGGTGCCACCAAGTTCTGCTTCAATCCGAGACTTCCGAGCCGGGTTGTTCTCGAACCGACTAAGATCTTGCAGATTTTTGATCGAGCTCTTCACCTTGCCGAGCACCTTCTTATAGCGCTCAGCGTCCTCCTGGCCTTGCGTTTCCCAAACCAAACCGTAGGCGTAACTTAGCGCTGCCTCCATTCGGCGATGGGCGCGGAGCACTCGCGCCTCCGCTACTTCTTCTTCGAATTCTTCGGGGAGAGACGCATAGGCCACGACGCTCGCCCAGTCATGGGTATTCGCAGCCTTCGTCTTGAGCCGCCTTCTTGTCCGATCGAGCGACTTTCGCGGATCGTCTCCGGCGATCAATCCCTCGTACAGCGTCTCTGTCAGGATCACCGAACCGGCAAAGGAAAGCGGAAATTGGGATGCGACACCTAGTGTAGTGCGCCATAAATAATGTAACTTATAGTATCTTCGTGTCGCCTTTACTAGTAGAAGGCACACGGATGCGAAGAGCAGAGCCAGTCCCATTGACGCAGGAGCAGCGTAGGCAGTTGGAGCGCTACGCGAACGGTCGTCGGGTCGCTGTTCGTCTGGCGTTGCGAGCCAGGATCATCGTGCTCGCCGCCGACGGTCTTGAGAACAAACGGATTGCCGCGCAGCTGTCGGTCTCGCGTCAGTTGGTGGCGCGCTGGCGAAGCCGTTTTCTTGAATCCGGCGTCGCCGGCATCGAAAAGGACGCCCCGCGGCCCGGCCGTAAGCCCGCCATCTGCTCCCCAACAGTGCAACAGATCATCCACAAGACGACCCGCGAAACGCCAGCCAACGCCACCCATTGGAGCCGCCGCACGATGGCCGCCGCGGTCGGCGTCAGCGCCTCCACCGTGGGTCGCATTTGGCGCGCCCACGGCCTCAAGCCGCATCGCGTCAAGACCTTCAAACTCAGCAACGACCCGCGCTTCGCCGAAAAACTCGACGACATCATCGGACTTTATCTCAACCCGCCCGAGCATGCCCTCGTTCTTTGCCTCGACGAGAAGTCACAGATTCAAGCCCTCGACCGCACCCAGCCCGGCCTGCCCCTGAAAAAGGGACGCGGCCGGACCATGACCCACGACTACAAACGCAACGGCACAACCACCTTGTTCGCCGCGCTCAACACGCTCGACGGCTCGGTGATCGGAACCTGCATGCCCAAGCACCGCCACCAAGAATGGCTGCGCTTCTTGCGCTTGCTTGAAAACCAGACCCCCAAGGACAAGCAGATCCATTTGATCGTGGACAACTATGCCACTCACAAACACGCCACGGTGAAACGCTGGCTGCAGCGCAATAAACGCTTCCACGTCCATTTCACGCCCACCTCAGCGTCGTGGCTGAACATGGTGGAGAGGTTCTTCCGAGACCTCACCGATAAGCGCATCCGCCACGGTGTCTTTCGTAGCGTCGGCGAACTCACCACCGCCATCGAAGACTACATCGCTCGACACAATCAGCAGCCCAAGCCCTTCATCTGGACTGCTACCGCTTCCGACACCCTTGAGAAGGTCAAGCGCGGCAAAGCCGCTCTTCTTAAGGTTCAATCTGATTGACGCACTACACTAGCGGAATGCCCGACTCGTGCATGGCGTGAGCTACGCTCGCTCCGGCGCCGACGACGGAACCGGCATTGCCGCTGTCGCAGCTGGCCACAGTAACGACTCGCGGTAGCGCCAACTCGCCATCTCTGCTCGGAACTGGGCAGCGCAACAGCGTCGCCAGATTATCAGCTGGAACAACATCCGATTTCTTCGGATCTCGCCGATCGTGAAACGCAATTCCGTAGCCGTCATCGGCAGCTCGTGTGAAGGGCACGCCGTGTGCCAGCAAGTGAATGTGGCTGTACTCCCCGGTCTGGGATTCCCGCTGAAGGTCGTCGATCGTCGCTTGCGGCAGAACCGTTAGAAGCTTGGAACGATGTCGCGCGCGCTCCGACGACGATTTGTAGAAAGGGACCCACGGATCGATGGCCCGGCGAAGAGCTTGTAAATGCGCCTTCCAAGGCACCTCGGCGTAGGTCCCCGGCGACGCAAATGCGAACAAAATCCGCGGATCGCTCGCCCAGCCGATTTTCCGCGGACGGACCCGCCGAACTTCGCGAGTAATCGTAATTGGCATCTCTGTCTGCAAAGTCAGGGGCTGGCCCGCTCCTGGACAGCCTTTCGGAGAAAGCGCCAATTCGAACGGCAGCAATGCCAGTTCGTGCGCGCTGAGCACCAATCTCAGATGGGTCGCGGCGGAACTCTCGCTCTTGGCGTCCGTCAACTCATGCACGAGGCCCGGCAGTTGTGAGAAGAGTTCCATCAGTTCAGCAGCAGTCTCCTCCAATCGAGCTTCGCGAGTGGAGTCGCTGTCCTTGTAGCGCAGCGAGCACAATCGACTCATGAACCTTGAATGGACGTAAGATATCTTGATCGATTCCGCCGTGTGGTCCCCGCACAAGCCCAAATATCGTGTCAGTGGCGAAAGCAACTGGTTGTTCGGCGGACCCTCCCGCAGAATCTCGAGCGTGACAGTTCTCATGGCTACTCCGAGGCCGGTTCGGTCAGTTCAACGCCGTTGGCGCCGATCGAGACGCGCTTTAAGCTGGCGACAACGGTCCCCTCGTTTCGAGCGATCTCAATGACGGCGGGTCGTTGCCATAGTAGCGATTTGCCATTGAATAGATTTTGATCATTCGAAAAGTCTTCGACTGAGGCGCACGACGAAAAAATTTCGTACACGCGTTTGAACTCGTCGTGCGACGCCATCATTTCATCAGTCAATCTGATCAATGGCACCCACGTCCCGCTGTTGAAATACTGTCTGCCTCCTCCAATTGAAATTGATTTTTCAAAGTGCGTATGGCCGGTGCAGACCACGTCGAATCTGCCGACGTGCTCGACGACGCGTCTATAGGTCTCGTCTTCGTGCTGCTGGCTGAAGTCGACGTTCTTCACGAATTTCTTCAGAGTTTCGTACAGGAGTTCCGAGGGATCTTTGCCCGTCATCCAATTCCAAATGCCGCTGACCGCGCCGAGCTGCGACGTCGCTTCGTCTTCCGCGAGCAGGTCAAGGGGATCGCGATCGAGATCATCTTCGATCGAGTTCAGCAGCTCTTCACCACTCGAAGGACTTCCAGTGTGCGCTGTATCGAAAGTCTCTCCTAAGAAGGCGTCTAGTGAATCAGCGCCCTCAGTGGGCGTTTTGTCCAGGAGCGACCCAGCCTCTTCCTCTTCGTCTCCCGACAAGAATCCTGTCCGCTTTCGCACCCGATCCCAACTGAGCCGCCCTACGACTCCAAAGACATCTTGAAGCCTCGGTTTCTTATCGGGATCGAGCGCCAAGAGCGTGGGCACCACCGCTTTCGTTTCCGGCTTGAGCAGGTCCACGAAAGCGTATTTCTTTTTGATGTCGTTCATCGCATCGACGACGAGCTTGGTGCCGGCGTTGGGTGTCCAGGGGTCGACTCTGAGTCCGCGGTTGAGGTCCCGGCCCTGGCGCCGCAGGACTTCGTAGTCGCAGACGTTCCACTCGTCGAACTCATTGCCATGCACGCAGAGCACGCTTGTATCGCCCACGGCGGCTGTATATCCGGTGCCGTCGAATGCCAGAGTAATCCGTCCTCGGGCGGCGTCGTTGCCACCGGAAAGCCGGTTTCTAAAGTGCTCGCGAACCCAGGGCAATGCCAACTCAAGGTCATGGTTGCCGAGATTGATCGCCAAGTAGCGGTTCTTCGTCTTTACAAATTCGGTGAGGGCGACGAATACATCAGCAAAGTTAGGGTCGTCGATAATATCGTCGAGCTTGCCGACTGCTCCCTCGGGATCAAAGTACTTCGCGTTTTGGTCAGCGATGAAGTCAACTGAATCGCCATTAATAACCAGCGCAACTCGGCTGCTTTCGTCGCCGGCGGCCCTCGACCGTATAAACGCGGCGAGCAACTCGCCTTGGTTGAAAATTTGCTTCCAACCTGGACCTCCTATGTGCAGGTCGGAAATCACGTAAATTTCATCGAATTCTCGAGTGGGGGTCATCGCCGGCTATCCTCCCTGGCAGCCGTTATCGGCCGCGAGACACAAATTTGGTGCGACATCAACACAAATGCCGACACACAGAGTGCGTCCATTATGCCAAATGAATCCCCATTTCGGAAGTTAACGGCCTGGTGCCCGAATTCTGCGCGAGCCCACGAGCCAGGATTTCGCACCATGTGGTACGAAATCCCGGCTAGAGTGTGTCGATGACCCTCCGGGCACGCTCGATCAGATCTAGCTGCCTCCCCTCCAGGTCGCTCTTGATATCGAACATGTACAGCTGGATATAGCGCACGTCGTTGGGATACCCGGCCGGATCGAGGTAAGTCTCGGAAATGTACGGCATGAAGGCCGACGAGAACTCGTCGAGGGTGGCGTGGCCGGCGTACACCAACCGTCCCGCGGCTGTCGTGCGCAAGAGCCGCGGGTCTTCAGGGTCTCGCCTAAGTATCCAGCTCTGCGATCTGTTTACGGGCGCCGGAGAAATCGCCTCGCGCGCGCTTTTGCCTCCGTTGGCGATGCCGACGCGCTCGTGCTTGAGGCGCGCGAGCAGTTCGAAGTAGTCAAGCGGTCCACCGTCGGAATCGACAAAGCTGTAGTTGTAGTCGGCGTCGTGAACCGTCCAAACCTCGGTCCCCTCATGCGGCGTTGCTATTAGGGCGACAGCGTGTGTAGTGACGTGCTCGGGATCGTCGTTCCAGCCGATGTTGACCACGTAGGCCTCGTATCCGAATGCGCGGGTGACGCGCATCATCGTACTCGCCGTGCCGTAGCACCACACGGCCAGCTTGTCGTCTTGGAAGTCTTCGATCAGCTCACGAACCGTCTTGTCGGCGTAGTTCTCGAGCACGTCATCTTCGGCGACAACGCTGCCGATGGCATAGTCGGCCTTGTCGTGGACCCACTGTCGCAATCGCATGATGCGGTCGTGGTGGCTCAGTTCTGGGGTAAGAGCGGCAATGTCGCGCGTGACCTCCGTCCGCAGCCAATTGGCGGCCGGGTTGTCTGGGGGCCGAGCCGGTTGACTGGCTGGCGCGGATGGCTCAGTCCAACACCCACAGAGCGTCGAGAGCGCGAGTACAGCTAGTACACACGCATACCGCGGGCGCATCGCCTTACCGGGAGTCAATGCGACCTCGGAGCTGCGCCCCAACAGCCGCCGGCCGGGCCAGACCCGAATCAAACGGGGCCACGTCAGCCTTGTCGACAAACATTCTCAAGCTATGGATCTTACTACTTTCGACTGATCCACGTCCGGACGAGATGCTTCAGTGATTAAAGGGGGCCGTTTCGTCGGACCAAAGGCGGAGGGAACATGGGCGCATGGGTAACTCCAGTCTCCCGACGATTTCACCGTTGGGGTCAGCCGCTATGCGGGGTCCGAACCCGCTCACAAGTAGTTATTCCGCTACCAGTGCGCGAGCGTTCCCATTATATTTTGCGAGCGCCCTTGGTCGGCCGCTTGCCGGACATCGACATGTTAAACTCCCGTTTAGGGTTGTGGGCGATGCGTGCCCAGCAGTCGGCTCATCTTGCGGCTGAGACGTCCCTACAAAGGTGCCGACCCCCGTGTTTCTTTCACTCGAAGATCGTCTTCGTGAAGCTGTATCAGAGTTCGTCGCAGCCACTTACGGCGTCACCGACGCGATCGTCGTCGAGCTACCACGTCAGCCACAGTTTGGCGAAGTTGCCCTGCCACTGTGTTTCGGATTGGCAAAACAGCTTCGGCGGGCACCTAGACAAATAGCCGAAGAACTGGCATCGACAATGCCTGCGATTCCTGGAGTTCAGTCGATAGAAGTGGCTGGGGGCGGGTATCTGAATGTTCGGTTCGAACGAGGCACATTCGCGAGCAGCGCTCTCGCGCCGCTCGCGAAACAGCCCGTCGAGGGCTCGAAACTAATTGTCGAACACACCAACATCAACCCGAATAAGGCCGCGCATATTGGCCACCTGCGAAACGCGGTTCTCGGTGACACTCTCGTGCGGATGCTTCGCGCGCTGGGATATCTAGTCGAGACTCAGAACTACATCGACAACACCGGCGTCCAAGTCGCCGACGTCGTAGCCGCATTTCATTTCCTCAAGGGACAAGGCCCGGCGGATGTCGAAGCGCTGATTGCCGATCCGAACGTCAGATTCGACTACTACTGTTGGGATCTTTACGCGAATATTTCGCAGTACTACGAGGCAAACACTGAAGCTCTCTCGTGGCGCTCGCAAACGCTGCACGAGATCGAATCCGGAGCCGGAGAAATCGCTACTCTCGGCCGAATCGTTTCCGACGCAATCGTCAATTGCCACCTGGATACGATGCTGCGAATCGGGGTCGAATACGACGTCCTACCGCGCGAGAGTGAAATTCTACATCAAGAGTTTTGGTCAACGGCATTTGAACTACTCAAACAAACGAACGCAATCTATCTCGAAGAAGCAGGTAAGAATGCCGGCTGTTGGGTTATGCCGGCCGAAAGTTTTCTCGAGGCCAAGTCTGAACCTGAGCAGAATCCGTCGCCCGCTGAGACACCCGACGAAGACGCTTCCAAAATCATCGTTAGGTCAAACGGCACGGTTACGTACGTTGGAAAAGACATCGCATATCAACTGTGGAAGTTTGGCTTGCTTCCGGGCAAGGATTTTTGCTACAAGCCACTGCGTCAGTACGAGAGCGGTCACCAGGTCTGGGTCTCTTTGCCCGATGACGACAGCGGGGCGTCATCGGCAGCGCCTCCCAAATTCGGCTCAGGCAGCGATGTTTACAACGTTATCGACGTGCGGCAGGCGTACCTGCAAGATGTTGTTCGCGCCGCGTTGCGATTGCTTGGATACCCGCGGCAAGCAGAGCGATCTGTACATTTTTCTTACGAGATGGTCGCCCTTTCCCCGCGATGCTGCGCTGATCTCGACATCAAGCTTTCGGACGAAGACCGAGCACGGCCCTACGTAGAAGTGGCGGGTCGAAGGGGTCTGGGAGTTAAGGCTGATGACCTGCTCGACCGCCTGATCGACAACGCGAATTCTGAAGTGCAAGATCGGCACCCGGAACTCTCGCCTTCGGAGTGGAGATCAATTGCGACTCAGATCGCGGTTGGCGCCCTGCGTTACTTCATGCTGCGATTCACGCGAACTACCGTCATCGCGTTCGATTTCGAAGAGGCCTTGGCATTCGAGGGAGAGACTGGACCCTACCTGCAGTACGCAAACGTAAGAGCGGGAAATATATTAAGGAAGTACGAGAAGGCTAAAGGATCGTTGCCGGAGCTTTCTACCGTGATCACTCCCGAAATTTGGTCAAGGCATTTGCAGGACGAGAACCTTTGGCAGGTTCTGCTGTTGACCTCACGCTCGCAATGGGCGATCTCTCGGGCAATCGCCGCCGCGGAGCCCGCTCAACTCGCGCGCCACGCGTTCCTACTGGCTCAGACCTTTAGTAATTTCTATCATCAGTACCACATCCTCAACGAACCGGACATCGAAAAACAGACCGTACTACTCGCGATCGCCAAGTTTGTTCATGAGCAGCTAAGCTCGCTGCTAACGGTGATGGGAATCCCAACGCCGGAGGTTATGTAGCGTGACTCGTAGCGCCTCGAAAGCCGTGATAGATTCGAAGCATTGATGCGCTCTTGGGCGGTCATCGACCTTGATCAACTCGTCGAAAACTATCGCTCGATCGCTAGAACTGTCGACCGCGGCGTTACTCTGCTCAACGTCATTAAAGCCAATGCGTACGGCCACGGGAGCATCGAGATCTGTCGAGCGCTTGAACGCTCAGGGGCGACACATTTTGCAGTGACTAGCCTGACTGAGGCAATCGCTCTTAGGCAGGGCGGATCTCATTCAACGCTCACGGTTTTGAGTGGCCTCGACCACAGGGAAATTCCCAGCGCCGTTGAGCTGAAAATACAACCCATTATCAGCACCATCAAACAGCTAGAAGAATGGAGCCACTACGGTGAATCGTTGGGACGCGCGCTGCCCTGCCACATCAAGCTAAACACCGGAATGAACCGCCTTGGCATTGACTTCGACACCTCAGAAAGCTCACTCTTTGGCGCTGTACAATCAGCCCGAGGGGCCGAGATTGTCGGGATCGCAACGCACCTGGCATCCGCGGAAGATTTCACCTCGAACTCGACTGTAGAACAACTCGACCGATTTGCGAGCCACGTTGCAACGCTCCAAAGTGGCGGAATTAAGCCCGGCTACGTCCATGCCGCGAATAGCGCCGCCCTGGCCTACCGAACCGAAGAGTTTTCCGCCTCCAGTGTGCAATTCACAATGGCGAGGCCGGGCCTGGCGCTATACGGCTATGTTGTCGACAGCATTCCCTCGGGCCGCACGCCGAGCCTCGCGGTGAGTCCCATCCTGGAATGGAAAGCTGCCCTAGTGGACGTCCGGCCAGTTCGCGCCGGCGCCTCCCTAGGGTACGGAGCGACGTTCCGCGCGGAGCGGGATATGAGGGTCGGCGTCGTCTCCGTTGGCTACGGAGACGGCTACAGTCGAATGTTGTCAAACCGCGGCTCGATGTCTGTCCGCGGTGCCGACTGCGACGTTTTGGGGCTCGTCAGCATGGACCTCACGCTCGTCGACCTCAAGGCGGCGCCCGGCGCCCAGGCCGGCGATGAAGTAACGATCATCGGGCGTGGCGCTAATGACGCCAGGAAGATCGCCAACCTTATAGAAACGATTCCATACGAGGTGCTGTGCCGGATATCGGGTCGGGTCGAGCGCCGCTATCAATCCGCGGCTAATGCTCAATGACCAGCCGAACGGCGTTGCTCGCGACGTTATCCGCGTAGATCTTGACCTCGGCCAATCCAGGAATCACGGTGACCGGCAACTCCACTTCAACCACGTAGGTGCCGACATAACCGCCGGCGAGCTGCGAGGAGATAACTTTGAGTGGGGTTCCGTTCAACGACGCTGTTACCGTGGCAAGGGGTTTTGGAGCGTTTTGCAATGGCGCGGCAACCCCGGCGGGCCACGCTGGGCTCACCCGACCCAGCCCGGTGGCCATAATCAGCAACCTTGAGCCCGCCCTGGCAGGTCGATGCCATCCAATGATCGATCCGCTGCCGGCATCGAGAACAAGCGGATCACCGTCTTCGATAAATATTGCCGGCGAAACACGCATAAACGGAAAGGACAGCTCCACTGAATTCGTGCTTGAGCGCAAATTTAGGCCCAGCGAATTGCCGGTATGGCTGAACGGTATCTGGACTTGGGTCTCGTAAAGTTCCGCCGAAAGAATCGGAGCGCTTACACCGCCAGACGTGGCGCGATCGGCCTTGATTCCTCGAATCGTAACCAAGCTGCCGGGCGCGGCCGGTCGATCCGATAGATCGGCTGCATTGAACGCCTTGATCGCCTGCTCTACGGCCGGAACTCTCGCTTGAAATACACCGAAGCCGGCTTGGGTAATGTAGAGCCTACCCGCCTGTAAATCAAGCATCAAGTCGTCGACTGGACCCGCGGGAAGATTGCCATTGAGATCAATCCATACCCCCGCCGGACCGGGTTTGTCGAGATCCACTCGACTATAGAAAACCCCTTCAGCGCCAGCCACGTACACAGCCTGTGCGGCGGGGTGGCCGGCGACGGACGTCCACTCGCCGCTCGGTAAATTGCTGCTGATGTCGTCCCAGAATGTTCCACCGTTTGTGGAACGGACGACTTGCGTACCGACTATCGCAACGGCGGCCATCGCGTTCTCAGAATCGACCCGAATCTGCCGGACTCGCTTGCCCTCAAAATTTTCGTACGTAAGGCGCCAGTCTTGCCCGTCGTCACGAGATACCCAGATTCGGCCGTCCGACGTGCCTGCCCACAGTAGGCCGTTGCTCGCCAGAGCGGTCACAAAATGCTGGCGCGGATCGTCGCAGTCGCCGGTCGAACAGGCGGTGAGATCCGGAGAAATCGCCTCCAGGCCGCGCCACACGCGATACGAAACCGCAAATCCCTCAGGCACCTCCGGCGACTTTGGCGCTCGTCTGGCCGCGTCGTCTCCGCCGAATTTAGCCGGCTCTCCGAGTCGCGACTGCCGCACTTGCCAAAAACTCGCACTGCCGGTTCCCGAAAGATCGAGAGTCCCGATGGATTCCGCGACGATTCGCACGCCACCGGCGAACTCAGCCGGAGCGAATCGAGCGCTGGGGAAATTCGGCAAACTGCGGTTTAGACTGCCCCACGTCACTCCGCGGTCAAACGATTTCCAAAGGCCCATCGAGTTCCCGACAACAACGAGATTGGGGTCGAGCGGGGAGAACGCCATGCTCGATTGCCAGCTTCCGATCACTGAGCCCAGGCTGCCCGCGGTAAGGTTTGCCCAGTTCTTGCCGCCGTCGGACGAACGCAGCAAGTCGTGGCCCAGCGAGTACGAGGTGCCCGGCCCATACGGGTCTCGTAGTACCTGACTCATGAGTTCGCCGCCGCCCGTTGTGCCCGCGAGAGTGTCGCTAAAAGCCGAGTCTGGACCAAGTTCGCCCGGTGTCCACGTCCCCCCTAAGTCGGCGGTCGCCCAGAGCTTACCGGTACGCAACAGCACATAGAGCGTGCCTCCGTCAGCGGAGAACCAGGTCTTCGCTACCGCCGCGCCCGCGGCCCCCGCAAGCCCGAGTTCGATACCACGCGCACCGACAGGCCGCCACAGCGTTTGTTGAGCGGACGCAGGTAAACACAGGGCCACCGCAATCGCGAAAGCCGCAACTCTACCCAACATCTGCCGACTAAATCGCACTCGATTCGCCCGTGTTTCAGTTTGACAACCGATCCCATAGCCTGAGTGCGGCGACGGAGTCGTGTCAAATATACACATTACTATGAACATGTGCCCATATCCAAACGGATGTCCAACGAGTTCTAGCAACAGAAAGTGCTTAGTACCCGCAACTTAGCGGCTGGTACGGGGTTGGCATGACAATTGCTTGCAGCCCTATAGTAAGAGTGTCTCCGGATCACTAGGGTTCCCTAAAACGTGAAGCAGATCGTCATTTCACAGCGAGTCGGCCGCTGGCTCTGTACCCTCGCGGTACTGGCCTGCCCCTTGTTTGGGGCCGACAACGCCGCTGTGGTCGAGTTTGCCCAGGGAGACGTCTCGGTCATCAAAGACAGCGGCCCTTGGGCCCTGTTTGACGGCGATTCCGTGTCGGTCGGCCAAACCATCACGACCGGGTCTGATGGCTACGCGCAGTTGTCTCTCTCAGACGGAAGCTCTTTCATTGTCTATCCCGATTCCAAAGTTGTCTTCCGCAGCAACCCCGGTAGCCTTAGGGACCTAGTCGACGTCTTCTTGGGACGGATAAAAGTCCACATCGAGCGGCTTGGAGGCCGTCCGAACCCGACCCGTGTGTTTTCGCCAACGGCAGTAATCTCCGTCCGCGGCACCACCTTCGACGTGCAAGTCGACAGCTCTGAAACGACTACCGTCATGGTTGACGAAGGACTTGTGACGGTAAATCACCGGCTCCTGCCGAGTAGTCGCGAAGTTGCCGTCGCGGCCGGCGAATACCTCGTGGTCTATCCGCAGGTGCCACTTGCCCAGGCTCGCGTAAACGGTTTGGCCATTGCGCGGGTGGCCCAAGATGTCGCTCGAACGGTGGCAGCAATTTGGGACCGAGTCGGCCGCCGCGGGCAAACCGCCGGCTCGTCGGGCGGGCCCGCTGGAGTACCGGGAGACACGTCGGCGCCACCCGCTCCGCTACCTGGAGACCGCAGCGCCCCGGCGCCACCGCCACCGCCCGACTGATTCCGGCCGCGCCGCTATAATACGGCGAATGCTTGCCAATCGGTTCGTTCTAACCGGCATCATCTGCATCGCGTTTAATTTATCCTGCGGAAACGGTGTGCCCGCGGACAGCAGCGGCATGGTGCTCATCAGCGGCGGCGAATTCACGATGGGTACCAACGACGGCTTTCCGTATGAGGGCCCACCCCATCAGGTTGCACTCAGTTCGTTCTATCTCGACGAACACGAGGTGACTAACGCCCAATACCTCGAATTCACCGAATCCACTGGCTACGAAACTGATTCCGAAAAGTTGGGCTGGTCGGGCATCTTCGATCCCACGCAAGAAAGTTGGACCAAGGGCGAGGGTGCGGACTGGCGGCACCCCGACGGTCCGGGATCGTCTCATGAGGCCAAGCCAAATTACCCCGTCATACACCTCTCTTGGCAAGACGCGGCATCGTACTGCGACTGGAACGGCCGCAGACTGCCGACCGAGGCGGAATTTGAGTACGCCATCCGCGGAGGCCTCGAAGGTGCTCAATTTCCTTGGGGCAACGAGCTAACTCCGGGCGGAGTCCACCGCGCAAATCTTTGGCAAGGCCGGTTTCCCAATCAAGACTTGCACCACGACGGATTCGCAAGCTACGGACCGATTAAGCAGTACCCAGCAAATGCCTTTGGCCTCTACGACATTACAGGCAACGTTTGGGAATGGGTGGCCGACTGGTACTCGCCAACTTACTTCCAGTCCTCGCCGACAAGAAACCCACAAGGGCCCAAAACGGGTACGCAGAAAGTCCAAAGGGGCGGCAGTTGGCTATGCAGCGAGAATTATTGTCAAGGATTTCGAGCCGCCGCGCGCATGATGACCGAGCCCGACTCGGGGCTGAACAATTTGGGTTTCCGTTGCGCGGCAAACGGCGAATAACTCGACTGAGTTCGCTATTTCGAGAACATCACCTTTAGCAACGGCGGTGTCGCGAGCGTGGTGACCATGACCATCACGACCATCGCCGAGAACGTCTCCGACGAAAATACCGGTACACCTGCAACAGAAAGCGAAGCCCCAATTCCCGCGAAAATCAGCCCGACTTCGCCGCGCGGGATCATCCCCACGCCCACTACCCAGCGGTTCACGCCCTTTTCCAAGATCCCGAGCGAGCAAATTTGCTTGCCGATTATCGCCGCCAAACTGAGCCCGGCCGCAAACTGCAAAACCGTGATCGACCCGAACGAGCGAAGGTCCACCTGTAACCCCATCAAGACGAAAAACACCGGCACAAAGATTGCGCTGATGGGCGCGACCACTTCTTCAATCTTGCGGTCGCGCATCGTGTGGTAGCCCCTGTAGAAGGTGTTTTCGAGCACCAGACCGGCGGCAAAGGCGCCGACAATCGCGGCCAGGCCAATCGTCTCCGCCAGCGCTGCCATCAAGAAACAGTATGAGACGCTCAATACGATCGGCATTCCCGCGACTTTAGCGCGCGATCCGATCTCCATAATCCGGCCCGCCAGCATCCGCCCCGCAACGATCGCAACGACTAAGAACGCCAGCGACTTTCCTACGATCGTGAGTACGGGGATGAGAGATATTTCGGCAGCGCCACCGGCGTCTATCGAGGTCACAATCCCAGAAACCACGGCCAAAATGATCAGCCCAAGCACGTCGTCTACGACTGCCGCTGCTAAGATGATGCGCGCCTCTTTCGTATCCATCTTCCGCAGATCCTTGAGAACGCGTGCCGTGATGCCGACGCTTGTCGCGGCCAATGTGGCCCCGGCGAACAAGTGGACGAACCAGGGCGTGGACTCTGGCAAGAAGAAGGCCGAAACTCCGTAGCCCAACACCACTGGAGCGATAATTCCGAGCGCCGCAACCAGCATCGCCGAGCTGCCGACATCGAGCAATTCATCGACGTTGCTTTCAAGGCCAACTTCGAACAGCAGCAAGATGACACCGATCTCCGCGGCAATCGCAAGCCCTGCATCCGTCTTCAGGGCATCGAGCAGGTGAAACCCGAACAGGCCAAGGTTCCCCATCACCACACCAAAAACGAGCTCGCCAAGCACGGCGGGTTGATTCATCCGCTCAAATAGCTCGCCGCCAACCTTCGCGGCGAGCAGCACTGTGACAATTCCGAATAAGAACGTCGATATGCCGCCGTGGTGCCCGCCCGCCTCTTCACCATGTCCGCCGGCCGCAAAGGCCATCATTGCGACAACGAAACACAGCCCGATCGCCATGACCACAAAGGTACGCATTTCTGAGGAATCTTCCTGACTGGGGAGACTTTTTGTAGTGAAAGGCGCTGGGTCGCCGCTCCGCGGACGATCCGGCGATTCCGTTTCTGCCGAAGAACCCGCCGGTTGTGACACCTCTTCGACTGCGACCGCTTCCCGTTTCTGATCTAACATTCCTAAGTTAACACCTTGTTTCGTGGGGCACAAACAGCCCCTGTGCAGGCGCCCCCTACCCTGTAAGTTCGTCGGTAGCCAGATGAATCAATAGCCCGCCGGAGTGTTTTCACGCAGGGGCCCGCCAGCCTACTTCACATCGACCCGAATGAACCCGGCGGAGCGGAGTAAATCCGCGAGCGCGTCTGGTGAAATGCTCGACGTGAGATCAAATCTCCGGGCACTGCCTAACAATGCGGCGGAACGTGAGTCCGTTCGGGCGGAATCTTGCAGTCGGTCGCCCCAGCAAACCAGGCCCTTAATCGAGCGGGATGCGATCGATGCGATAAACCCCAGGCGAACCGAGTCAAAGTCTCCAGCGGCATCCCGATTCGGCAGATCGTCGAGCCGCGCCAGGGCGGACTGATACTCGCCGCGGCGAATCTCAAAGATTGCCAATCGAGTTTGCAGATTCTGCAGAGACCCGGCAAAGCGCCGGTATAAACTCTCCGCCTCGTCATCTCGCCCCAAGTGCTCCAACACTTTGCCCAGTACCGGCGCGGCAATGCGCGCGGCAAGCGCCGGATCGACGACGTATTCTTCGTGACAAGGGTTTGTTGCGCACGCGGGATCGAGTGCCCGGCGCGCGTAGTCCTCAGCCTGCTCGTACTTTCCAGTCGACAGTAGCGATTCCGAAATCAACGCATACAAATAGGGCGCGTCGCCGTAGCGCTTAAGCATTTGCTCGGCAATGTCGCCCGCGCGCTGCTTCTTTCCCGCGGCGCGTAGCTCTAGAGCCAGCAGCATCAGCCCCGAGGGCACCCAGGCAACCCGAGCGGGCAACGAGGCCGCGTTCTCAGCACAGAACGCTGCGAACTCTTCGAGGTTCTGGAGTTTTCGAGACTCCGGCTCGTGGAATATCGAATAGTACATGTAGCAACTTTGCAGCACGACGTCACCACCCGAGCGGCTATCGTCAAGCGCGCGGGCAAGTATCCTCTTGTTTCGTTCCTCCTTCTTGCGGCCGCGATAAACTTCCGGGTCATAGCCGAAATGCCGAATTATTGCTTGGCTGTGACCGCCAACGACGCCCGAAATCCCCAAATCGATCTGCTCGTGGATGCGCCCGAAGTAGCGGCACTTCGGGGTACGGCGGAACATTCGCAGCAAGCGCACCGGCGGGTGCTCTTCACCCGTCGCGCTGACTCCCGCAAGAGTCAAATACCAGGCGTCAACGTCGTCTCGGGCAGTCTCCGCGCGGATCTGCCGGGCCGCATCGCCAACGAGGCGTTCGTCTGCATCAAGCGCCAGTACCCACTCGCCACGACAACGGCGTAGCGCCTCGTTCCTAGCGGCGGCAAAATCGTCCTGCCATTCGAACGAATATACTCTCGAGCCGAAATCTTTCGCAATCTCGACGGTTCGATCTCCCGACCCGGTATCAACGACAACTATTTCGTCGACGGCGCCGTGGACTGATTTCAGGCAGTCGGCCAGAAACTGTTCCTCGTCACGCACGATCATCGCCAAGCTGATCAACGGGACTTGCGAACGGCTATGACGAGGTTTCTTCACCTCAGCATGTAATCGGCCGACTCGCTAAAAGTCTGACGTCCGCTAGGGATTTCCCGCTACAGATGCATGACGACCATCTTGGTCTCGCTCATTTCCTCGACGGCGTACTTGGGACCTTCCTTGCCAAAGCCGCTTTCTTTGAGACCGCCGTATGGCATCAGGTCCGCGCGCCATTGCGTTGCCCAGTTGATGTGAATGTTCCCTGAGTCGACTTCCTTCGCGAAGCGCATTGCGTTGCTAAGACTCTCTGTGAAGATGGCGGCGGATAGCCCGTAATTCGTCGAGTTGGCGCTAGCAATGGCCTCGTCAACCGATTCAAACGAGGTCAATCCCACAGCCGGGCCAAACAGCTCTTCACACGAGATACGCATGCTCTTGTCGACGTCCGCAACAATTGCTGGTTGAACCACCGCGCCGTCGCGTTCGCCACCGCGGATCAGCCGCCCGCCAGCCTTCGCCGCTTCCTGAATCCACTGCTCGACCCGCTCGGCATCGCTTTGACGCACCATCGGTCCTAGCCGAACGCCGTCGTCCAGTGGGTTTCCCGTCGTGATGCCGTCGACTTCTGACGAAAGGCACTCGAGTAGCTCGCCGTAGATTTTTTCGTGGGTCAGAATTCTCTGCGCGCTGATGCAAACCTGACCCGCGTTCGAGTAGCCGGTGGCCGCTATCGCCTTTGCCGCTTTTTCAATATCCGCATCGGGCAAAACGATCACGGGGGCGTTACTGCCCAGCTCCATCGTGACCTTTTTGAGGCCGGAGGCTCTACAAATCGCCTCGCCGACGTCTCGGCTACCCGTGAAGCTGATTTTTCTGATGCGTGGGTCCGAGCACAGCAGGTTGCCAATCTCGCCGCCTCCGCCGGTGACGACCTGCAGCGCTTCGGGAGGCACTCCCGCGTCAAGCAATAACCGCGCCAACTTCAACGCCACCAGCGGCGTATCGCTAGCGGGCTTCAAGATGATGCTGTTGCCGGCCGCGAAAGCCGGACCAACTTTGTGGCAAACCAAGTTGAGCGGAAAGTTAAATGGGGTAATCGCCAGCACGACTCCGCACGGCACCCGCAGCGTGAATCCAAACTTGTTGCCACCGCCGGGCGCTCCGTCCAGCGGAACTACTTCCGAGCCCAGGCGCTTCGCCTCCTCCGCGGATCCGACGATTGTTTCTCGGGCTCGATCGACTTCGAGCCTTGCCTCGGCGATGATCTTGCCCTCTTCCATCGTGATCGTGCGGGCGAGATCCTCCAACCGCTCATTCATCAATGCCGCCGCGCGCATCAGGATGTTGTAGCGGTCGTACCCGGTGGTCTTTTTGACCAGCTTTGCGCCTTCCACGGCATAGCTGACTGCTTGTTCGACTTGGGCCGCGGTGGCGCGGGGCACCGTGTCGATTTGGCTGTTGTCGTACGGATTGAGAACGGGTATTGAGCCTGAGCCGTCTGTCCAGTCACCGGCGATGAGCATTTGCATGATTCTGATGTCTCCTGACGAAACGTCGCTTCAGCAGGCAACTTACCACGAATCCCGCGTAGGAGCATATCTCGTTTGGCCGCGTCGGTCGCTATAATTCCTCGATGTCGCCTCAGTCGGATCGTCGGGTCGTAGTTGTCGCGCCCATGCCGCCTGAAAAGAGCGCTTACGCCCTGGCACGATACAGCCGATCGTCCGACTCGGTTCGTGAAAGTTTGGAGTGGGTGCGGGGCCACAGCTCCGAAAAGTTTCTCGACAGTTTCTACTTCCAATACGGCCATGCCTCGATCGCCGACCTTGGCCACTGCATCTTTTGCTTCGAAGGCATTTCCGAGCTTGCCGCAATTGAGATTGAGGACGAACAACTGTGGGATGGCCAAGCGAAGTCGAGCCGCTATCAAGATTTTTCACTGGGGAAAATTGTTTCACCTCCAGAACTAAGCGGCAGCACTGTCGAGGCAACATACGCTGAAGCATCGCGCGCGCTCCTCGACGCTTACTTGTCGATCCACGCCGCGCTTCGAGACCACCTCACCGAGGCCATCCCCAAGCCGGACGACATGAAATCCGGGGCCTACCGCCGAACGATTGAAGCGCGCGCGTACGACGTTGCCCGCTACTTGCTATTCACCGGGATCTCGACCAATATCGGGCAGGTCACCAGCATCCGCACGCTCGAGAAGCAGATGCGCAAACTCGGTGTCTCGGAGTACCCCGAAGTTCGCGATATCGCTCGTGAAATGCACGACGCCTGCGCCCAACCGCCCGCCTGCCTATGGGACGAATCGCAAGCTTCCGAAGCCGTCGCGCCAACGCTCGCGAAGTACGCCGAACCGGACATCGCAATTTCGGCGGCGTACGAGCGCGTCGCTGCGTGGGCAAGCGACAACTTCGATCTGAGCGGGTTTGAATCGCCCCGCGATGTCGATCTTGTGCCGGCCTGCGATCCCGTGGACGAGACTGTAACGAGCTGGCTGTACGCTGTGACCGCTTTTCCGTTTCGAGTGATTCTCGACGCGGTAAGCGGCTGGAGCCGCGAGCGCAAACTCGAAGTGATCGACGTCGCGCTCGAGGGCCGTCAGCGCCGCGACGAATTGCTGCCGCCATTCCGCAGCGGCTACAGCTACATATTTGACATCGTCACCGACATTGGCGCGTACCGCGATTTGCACCGCCACCGTCGTTGCCAGCAGATTCGTCAGCGCCTGACCGACCAGCTTGGGTACGAACGTCCCGAACTGGTAGCTGCAGCCGGCGTCGACGAGCTTTACGATCAGGCGCTCGATGCCGCTCAAGTCGCGCGCGGTGTGATCAGCGCTGTTTCAGAGCCGGCCTCGCATTATCTGTTACCGTTTGCGACGCGATGCCGCTCGCTTTACAAGATGGACTTCGCCGAAGCGGAATACATCAGCCGCGTACGCTCGGGAGTGAAGGGTCATATCTCGTACCGCAAGGTTGCCTGGGAAATGCGGGAACGCATCATCGAGCGCGAGCCTGATCTGGGCTGCTTGATCGAAGCCACCCCTCCTTGGGAGGAAGACGCCCTAACTCGCTGACGGCCATGCCGATTCGAGGCGTCATATTCGATCTAGACGGCACGCTCGGGAATACGCTTCCCGTTTGCTACGAGGCCTTTCGGCGCGTTTTCGAGAAGCGGCTCGGGCGGCAATACTCCGACCCAGAGATTCATGCGATGTTCGGAGCATCGGAAGAAGGAATTATCGAGGCCCTAATTCCTTCAGACCCCGGCGGTGCTCTCGACGATTACCTGCGCGAATATCGAGCTATCCACACTGACTTCCAAGATCCCTTCGACGCAATACCGACGGCTTTGGACTTGCTCTCAGCGCGCGGCGTGAAGGTCGCAATCGTGACGGGCAAAGGTCCGCACAGCGCAGCGATCTCGCTTGAAGAGCTGGGCCTCGCTCGGTATTTCGAGCGCGTCGAGGCGGGCTCGGCGCGCGGCGCTTCAAAGGCCGCTGCCATGCGACGCGTTTTGTCTGTGTGGTCGTTGCCGCCAAGCGAAGTGGTCGGCGTTGGCGACGCCGCGTCCGACATACGGGCTGCGCGAGAGGTCGGGATCAAATGTGTTGCGGCGGCCTGGGCGCCGACTGCTAGCAAAGAACTCCTGTTGCCGCTCGCGCCTGATTGGCTGTTTGATAGCGGTTTCGAGTTCTATACGTGGCTCGAAAATCAAACGATCAGCATGCAATCGCCGTAGGAGTAGAAGCGATACTTTTCGCGAATGGCATGGGCGTAGGCGTCCATCGTCAATTCACGGCCGGCGAACGCGGCCACCAGCATCAGCAGCGTCGAGCGCGGTAGGTGGAAGTTCGTCAGCAGGCCACCCACGATCTGGAATTCGAACCCGGGCGCGATGACGATTTTGGTGGAGCCGGTCGCGGCTTTCAGAACGCCCTCGTTAACGGCGGCAATGTGTTCCAGAGTGCGCACCGACGTCGTCCCGACGGCGATGACTCGATCGGCCGATTCGATCGCTTTCGCGGACTCTGATGTAATTTCGAACCACTCCTCGTGCATTTGGTGGTCTTCGACGCGATCGACGTTGACCGCTTGAAAAGTGCCCATGCCGACGTGCAGAGTAATCTGCTCGATCGATGCTCGCTTTCGTTTCAGGGCTTCAACTACGGTTTCATCGAAATGCAGTCCGGCGGTTGGCGCCGCCACCGAGCCTTTTCGATCGGCAAAAATCGTTTGGTAGCGATCACGGTCGTCGGTTCGGTCGTCGCGACGAATGTACGGCGGTAGCGGCACATGGCCGTGCGATTCTATCCAAGCTGTTGCTTCGGACTCGGACATTCCGCTGAACTCTACGGCGCGTAATCCATGGTCTCCTTCCGCTACCACCAGGAGCGTGGCGCCCTCGAAATCGATAACTGAACCGACCTTGAGCCGCTTGCCCGGACGCACCAGCGCTTGCCAGCGCACCGGGTTTTGCGACACCGGCTTCGTCAGGAAGACCTCCGCCGCGCCACCGCCTTCGCTGCGACGCTTGCCTAGCAGCCTTGCCGGTATGACGCGGCTGTTGTTGACGACGAGGCAGTCGCCAGCCCGTATAAATTCCGGCAGGCCACGGAACGACGAATCCCGCCAAGTACCGGCGCCACGGTCGACGACGAGCATGCGACTTTCGCTACGGACCGCGAGCGCCTCTTGGGCGATCAACGCCTCTGGAAGCACGTAGTCGAAATCGGATACTCGCAACGCTACAGTCTAGCCCGCTACGCTGCTGAGGCACTGTCGAGTGGACACAAGACCCTGATCCGTCGGCAAGCATCCTTCGCGAGTGCCTGCAATGCTTGGGCGCGTGTAACAGCAGGCCATTTATGTTTTCCTCAGGAGATACATTCGCGACACCCCGCGGGTGCGCTCCGTTGCCGCGGAAGATCTCGCGTTTGAGCCGCGCGCGCCAGCAAGCGGTTTCCTCGAAGGCATTGATCCATTCGAGGAAACCGCTTGCTGGCGCGCGCGGCTCAAACGCAACTCACGCCGGATCTGCCCGGAACTTGCGTACATAACTTCGCTTACGGACGGATTTGGGACACAAGACTGAGACACGTATGTATCCTGAATCTTCCCCCACCGTTAGCAGGCTTCGTCCGCCAAGACCTACCTGCCGCCGGTTCGGCGACTCGACCGGCTTACGCGCGAGTCACAGATGTCGCCGAAAGTCCATTCTTTGATGTAGGACGCGAACGATGAACACGCCCGCTTCGTCGGGAAGGTAGAAAACGACATGAGACTCGTGCCTAATGCGCCTCAAACGGGGTGCAATTTCCCGCGCGCTTCCGCCACTTAATGGGTTGTCGGCGAGCGATTGAAAGCACTCTTCGAGTCGGCCGCCGTAGCGGCGCGCTTGGTCGATTCCGAAGGTGTTGATGGTGAAGTCTGCGATCTCGCGGAGGTCGGATTTGGCACGGCTGCTGAGCGTATATCTAGCCACTACGCGCTGAGTGGCGAGCTTCGGCGGCGTCCCAGATTTCACGAACGGTTCGATCGCTGACGCCGCTGTTTAGGCCCTCCTCGATCGCGTTCTTTAAGGCTTCAAGCCTCGCGTTCTCCTGTTGGTCGCGTCTGACGAGGTCGCGAAAATACTCGCTGTCATTGGTGTAGTCGCCGCCCGCAACCTGTTCCTTGATCCAGGCGTCCTGCTTGTCGGTGACGCAAATCGTTTTTCGAATCGTCATGCGCTCGCTCTTCGGTATACAAATATCATACTATCTACGCATCTGGAGCACGGACGCTTCGAAGATCATGGCGCTTCTGGCCGTTACTAAATGTCTTAACGCCACTTAAGCATCCGTCGCCCGCGTCAAGCGGCGCCGGTAGGCGTCGACGATGACGGCCGCGACGATCACGCTACCTGTAATCAACCGCTTCGTCGGTTCCGACGCCCCCAACTGCGCGAGCCCGGTTTGTAGCACCGCAATGATCAGTACGCCCAGGGAGCTATTGATGACCGAACCGCGTCCGCCCATCAAGCTGGTGCCGCCGATGACCACGGCCGCTATGGCTGACAGCTCCATCCCGATACCTGCATTCGGGTCGGCGGACGACAGCCGCGACGTCTGGAATACTCCGGCTAGGCCGCTTAGAAATCCGCAGACCGCAAACGCGATTACCTTGGTCGGGCGAGGGTCAATGCCCGACAAACGGACCGCGCGCTCGTTCGCGCCGATGGCGATCATATGGCGGCCAAGCACCAGCCGGATTAAGACGACCTGCCCGAGCAACACCACCGCCAATGCGATCAAAAACGCCGGCGAGAAGCCGATGCCAGCGAGCGGCGCGCCCACCGACTCAATCGCGGAGCCAATATATTTGGTTTGCGAATCGGTGGCTAAATAGGCTCCGCCGCGGGCCATTTCAAGCATCCCCAAAGTAACGATGAAAGACGGAATGCTCCAGTGCACGCTGACGAACCCGTTGACCAGTCCCGCTGCAAGCCCGGTTAAGACACACACGATTGCGGCCGGTGCGAGCGACCAGCCCCAGTCCGTCATCGCCATTCCCAGAACGGCGGCCCCTAGCGCCATGACCGAGCCGACCGAGAGATCGATGCCGGCGATGATCAGCACGAAGGTCATGCCGACGGCGATGACCATCAGGTCGGGAATTTGGTTGGCCAGCGTAAAGAACGTGCGGGCCGTAAAAAAACTCTCGCTCAGCAGGCCGAATAAAATGACGAGTCCGGCCAATACTCCCAGCAATCCAAAATACTCGAGCAACACATCGCGACGTCGAGGGCCGGCCTTTTCACCCATCATGAGATTGCCCTCCTAGAGCCGCGGCCAGAATTCGCTCGTCGGACCAGTCGTTTCGCTCGAACGACGACACGAGCCGACCTCGCGCCATAACCGCGATTCGGTCGCAGACCGCCGTCAGTTCCTCGAGATCACTCGAGACCAGCACCACCGCTTTCTTTTGGGCGGCGAGTTGATAGAGCGACTGGTGTATCGTCGCCTAGGCGGCAACATCGACGCCGCGGGTCGGTTCGTCGAACAGATAGACTTCGGCGTTGCACATGAGCCAACGCGCGATCAACGTCTTTTGCTGATTGCCGCCGCTCAACTCTTCGACTGGCTGCTCGATCGACTCACAACGAATGTCGGTCTCGTCGGCGTAGTGCTGCGCTACCGAGCGCTCGGCCTCGCGGTCGATCCACGACATCAGCCGGGCCGTGCGGGCAAGCAATGCATTCATCTTCACGGACTTCGAGGGCAGCAGCCCGTCCTGCTTGCGGTCTTCCGGCGTCATCGCCAAACCGGCGCGTACTGCCTCGCTCGGGGAGCGGAATCGTCGGGCCTGATCGGACCCGCGCACATAGACTGCACCAGACTCCGCCGTGTCTGCTCCGAAGATAGCTCGCAGCATCTCGGTTCGGCCGGACCCGACGAGACCGGCTATCCCCAACATCTCGCCGCGGCGGGCCTCGAAACTCACATCGCGCACGAGCGGTCCGCGACAAAGATGCTCGACGCGCAGCGCGGCTTCGCTCCGCGAGCTCGCCGGTTGGGCTGCTTCATTTCGCTCGGGGGCTTGTTCTCGCGCCTCACCGGTCATGAGCTGCACAGCGTCGTCGAGCGAGAGGTCCGCGACCGCTCGGGTCGCCATCACTCTGCCGTCGCGCAGCACGGTTGCGCGATCGCAGACCTGCTGGATTTCGTCCATCCGGTGGCTAATGTAGATGAGCCCGAC
The DNA here is from genome assembly GCA_965247305.1 of Bryobacterales bacterium. GTDB lineage: Bacteria > Acidobacteriota > Terriglobia > Bryobacterales > UBA6623 > CATQHP01. Next base: position 4,409,107 of record OZ252030.1, read on the forward strand.
GCCCGCGCTCTTCAGCCGGCGCACATGCTCGAACAGGCGGTCAATTTGTGGTCTGTTCAAGGCAGCGGTTGGCTCGTCGAGTATCAACCAGCGGCAGTCCCTCGAGAGCGCCGCCGCAATCTCGATAAGCTGCTGTTTTCCCACGCCCAACTCGCTGATCGGGGTGCGCGGATCGATCGCCTCGAGATCGACTAGAGCCAACGCGCTCGCGGCCCGTTCGTACAGCAGCGGGAAGTCGATCAGACGGCGACGTCTCGGCAGCCGGTTCAAGAAGAGATTCTCGGCCACCGAAAGTGGTTCGATGAGATTCAGTTCTTGCTGGACGATGTGGACGCCGCGCTCTTCAGCCTCGGACTTGCCCGCAGGCAGGTAGGGCTCAGCGCCTAGCGTCATCTCGCCTAAACTTGGCGCGGTCAAGCCGCTGATGATCTTGGCGAGAGTGCTTTTGCCGGCGCCATTTGCTCCAATCAGCGCGTGTACTTCCGCGCCCCGCAGCTCAAGATCGACATCACTTAGCACCGGCGTCGCGTAGCGCTTACCGATGCCCTGCAACCGTAGCAGCGGCGCTGGCGCCGTCTCCATCAGCGCAGGTCCGCCGCCGTAACTAGATCCACCGGGGTCTCGGTATCGGCGATTGTTGCCTGCTCGGCGAGACTTTTGAGGGCTCGCTCAATGCCGAACACCGCCAATTGATCGCCATGTTGGTCGGCGGTTGCGAGGATGTCGCCTTCACGGATTGCCTGCTGTACGGCGCCGATGTTGTCGAAGCCTGCTACCAGAACCTCGCCCGCTTTGCCTGCCGATTTTACTGCCGCGAGCGCGCCAAGCGCCATGCTGTCGTTGCAGGCCAGAATCGCCTTCACATTAGGATGCTCGCTCAGCATGGCGGACGCGATCTGGTTGCTGATGCTCATTTCCCATTGTGCCGATTGCGAGCTAACAATCTTGAGGCCCGCTGGCTCGACCGCGTCCTCAAAGCCAAGCAGGCGCTGCTGACCGTTGAACGAAGTACGAATTCCTTCGAGGATCACCACCTCGTCGCCGGGCGTTAGCTGACTGGCGACATAGTCACCGACCTTACGAGCGCCGGCGCGGTTGTCGGGGCCGACAAACGGGATGCTGACGCCGGCATCTCTCAGTACCGCCTCATCGAGTTTGTTGTCAATATTGATAACCGAAACGCCCTGATCGACCGCGCGCTTGAGCACTGGCGCTAGCGCCTTCGAATCGGCGGGGGCGATCACGATGGCGTCAACGCCCCGCGCGACCATCTCTTCGACCAGCGAGACTTGGCGACTGAGGTCGCGTTCGTCTTTGATGCCGTTGACGACCAGGTCGTATTCAGCGGCGTGCGCCTGTTGATGCTGCTCGGCGCCAGTGGCCATGGTCGAGAAGAACTCGTTGGCAAGTGACTTCATGATCAGCGCGACCTGTGGCTTGTCACTGCCGGCGGCTTGGTCGTTTGATTCTCCGTCCTGCTGTGAACATCCGGCCATTGAGGCTGCGATGAAAATCGCTATCGCGATGTGGGGAAGAATGCGCGCTAGCGTCAAGCCGCGAGATCGGTTCATCGTACGATTATTCATTTTTGACTCCACCCGACGATCCCCATTGTAGGAGTGCCGCATCACGGTCGCTCGCCAGGCTGCAAAACGTATCCAGACTCGTGGCAAAGTAGTGCACGTCGGCATCGCTGGCAGAGGCGGAATTCTTGCCGTTGGCTAGTGCTAGCAGATAGGTCAGTCCGTGCCACGCAGGTCGTAGCAAAGCAGCCGCGGGGGTTTTCGCGCCGTCGTTTCGCGCGTGTTTTGGCTGATGTAGAGCAGGCCGCGGCTCAGCACCGGAAGCGCCCAAGTTTCCCGCGCTTTGAAAAGCGACGCCCGAGAAAGTATGCGATAGCCGTCGGGATCGAGCTGCATCCATAGCAGGTGGCCGTGCTCGCCGATTGCCAAAAAGCGACCGTCCACCCGCAGCAACGACCCTCGAAAAGTGCTCTCAACGATCTCTGTCGGCCGGCCGTTCGCGATAACCGTTTCCTTCCACTCGGGAACGGCTCGCCATTTCTCTCGGCCCGTCTTGAGATCGACGGCAACGAGAGCCGCGTCGGACTCATTGCGTCCAACGAATACATAGCGATAGCCCTCATGATGAATTGCGGTTGTGAAGTGTAGATCGACGCTTGGATTCACCCATGCCACCTTGCGTCTGCCGGAGGCCGGAATCTCGACCATTGCGGCGCCGGTCTGGTACGAGGCCGAAATGAGCACTCGATTCTCGACGACCACGGGACTCGATGCATTCACAGATTCGTATGTCTTGCTGCGCCATGGAAATGTGAAATCGATGCGCCCGGTTAGCGGCTCCAGCATCACCAGTCCGCCCGTCGGCGGCCGACTCTCTCCACCGGCGAACACAAACAAGCGCCGCTCGCCGTGCACGACGGCCGGGACTGCCGAAGAGTAGCCGGAACCCCACTCGCTCCCCGCACGCCAGACCATCTCACCGCTCAGCTTGTCAAACGCAGCCACGGTCGGCCCGCCCGACGCGCCTATGGCGACGATCAGCGAATCGCCTTCGATTAGTGGCGTCCCCGCTACACCAAAGAAGTCCTGCTTGAGCTTGAACTCGCGAGCAATGTCTCGCTGCCAGATGATCTCCCCGCTGTTGAGTGCGCGGCACTGCAGCTTAGCTTGTGCGCCGTAGGTGTAAACGCGATCATCGTCAATGACCGGACTAGCGCGCGGCCCGTTGTTGTATCCATAGCGGTCGCTGAAGTCGGTTGGGTACTCAGCCTGCCAATAGCGATGTCCGGTCTCGGCGTGCAAACTTTCGATCCGCTCCTAGTCGCCGACGCGATGGATGTAAACGAGGCGCTCGCCCGAGACTGCCGGCGAGGCATAGCTCGTACCTTTTTCCATTTCCCAGACAAGAGGCGGACCGCTCTCGGGAAACTCCGTGAGAAGCTTAGTTTCAGAAGACACTGCGTTCGAGGTCTGCCCTAGAAATGAGGTCCAGTCGTGGGAAATTGCGTCCGGCTGCAGTGGTTTCGGCTCACTGTGGAACGCGACGGCGGGATGCCGCCTCGGCTCGGGATGCGCCTTGCCTGACGGAGGTCGGATCTTGGGAGGGCTCGGATCTCGAAAACTCTTCTGTTTGCGCGCTTGAGTCTTGTCGCTCGTAGGCGCTTCGCTTGAAGCTGCCGCAGAGCTGGCCGGAGTATCAGAAAGGCCCTCGAGGTGAATGCGCCCCACGTCCCACATGTAGTACGAAATCTGGAAATTCTCGACTGCGCGCGCGAGATGGTACCGCGCGGTGCCCGGGTCGCCGGCAACGTCGAGATACAGCCCGGCATAGAGATGGGCGTAGAACAGTCGATCGTTGAGTTCCGCCGCCGTCGGCGATCCCGTTTCCGCCGCGCTTATCACACCGTCGACAGAACCTCGCCCGCCGTAGAGGTCGTAGATTTGCCTCATCGGCACGCGGTCGTCGCCCTGAATCGATAACAATCTCTTGCGGGCCCGCTCAACCCCGTGCTCCCGCGCCGTGCACAGGAAATGGAAGATGCCGTTTTCGTAGTCGTTGGGGTTGACGGTTTTGTATGAAAGCTCGAATTGGTCTCGGCAGTTCTTATACTGCCCGGCGTAGTGGTATGAGAGTCCGCGCTACCAATGGTTATTCCCCTTAGTTGGATCGAGCGCAATCTCACGATCGAAGTCAGCGATGGAACCTTTGAAATCACCGAGCTTGAAACGCAGACCACCGCGGCGCGTGTAGGCCAGCGGCAACGACTTGCTTAGCTCGATGACCCGGTCGTAATCGGCCAGCGCCTTCTCGTGCTCCTGCCTCGATTCAAAGACCGACCCCCGGATGAAGTATCCGGTCGGATCGGTAGGCGAAATCTCGATCGCCCGTTGGGACAGCGTGAATGCCTCGTCGACTCGGCCTTCGCGATAGGCCGTTATCGCGCGCATCAGCAAATCTTCTCCCGAATCCTGCGCCGAGCAAACAACGACCGCGAGTCCTAACAGTAGAAACCGTGCGAAAGCCACACCAATAACCTAGCAGCAGGTAGCACCAATACCCTCAAATTGTGGGAGCTTGCGCGAACTCCACTCCGGTCAGCTCCGCCCAAACAAAACGCTACGCTAAGCGCACAGAGTGCAAAGAACCAAGTTGGCTTCGATCGCCTCATACGACGCCCATATCGACCAGCTCATTGAGGTCGCCGAAAGGCTGGTATCGACCCTCGATGGAGCGAATATCGACTACCGCGTTGTCGGCGGGCTCGCGGTCTTCCTACACGTCCGAGAGCTTGATCCGCTTGCGGCTCTGTCAACCCGTGATGTTGATGTCGCGGTCCACCGGAACGATCTGGAGCGAATCCGAGCAGCCGCGGCCGGATCGGGATTCGAGCTCCGGCAGGCAGCCGGCGGTGGGGTACTGGTCGATTGTGAGTCTCCGACCGCGAGGAGCGCCGTCCACTTTGTGTTCCTGAGCGAGAAGGTCCAGCCTGACTATCTCGAGCCGATCCCGTTGATGCGCGAAGCCGTGCGTACCTCGGACGGCCTATTGATCGGTACGGTCGCGGATTTAGTGAAAATGAAACTCACGAGCTTTCGCCTCACAGACCAAGTTCACATCCAAGACATGGACGGAGTTGGACTCATCACGGACGAGGTTGAGCAAACCCTCACACCAGAATTAAGGGACCGGCTCGAACAGGTGCGCGCCCAACGCTGATCGCGCACGTTGGGAGCCGAGAGCGCGAGGCACATCGCGGACTATATGGTGACGCCCGTCGGATAACGCAGTGAAACGCTACTTTGGACACCGCTGCGCCAAGTCGCGCGACAACGAGCACCCGCTAGAGACTTCACCCAAATTCTGACTGCGCGTCTCAAACAGAACGCACTCACCGGTAACGAAATCTCCGAGACTCCCCGCGACGCGATTCCAGCTATGACACTCGGCCGTTCGATTCAATCAGATCATCGACAGCGCTCAACAGGTCTGGCAGATCGTCTTCGTCGTCGAAATCGTCGGGCAGCGCTGCACCAGCCATGACCGTGGCATCCTCGACGGCTTCCACGATGTCGTCGTCGTCGTGTTCAGCTAGGTCTGACAAGACCTATTCCGCGTCTTCAGGGTGGATACTCCCAACCGCGGAGATAGCCGCAATTAGTAAGTGCTTCTCAGTGGACTTGTCATTGACAAGCGCGACGACATGAGGCCACGCCCCGTCTAGATCTAATTCTCCGGCTGCCCACACCGCTTCGCATTGAATCTCGGGATTGTCGCTTTCGAGCGATTCCATTATCTGGTCCTCGAAGCCCGAAACCCAGCGCATGCAGAACACCGCCGTCAGCTTCCAATCGTCGTCATCGCTGGAATAGCGGCGGCGGACCTCCTCCCGTTGCAAGTCGGGACAAGTGCGTACGGCTACCTCTAAGATTCGTCGCCTAACTTCTTTCGGAGTGTCGGCATCGACGTAGAGGGAGTGCAGCGACTCTAGGATCTTGTTGAAGCTGTCCTCGCTAATCTCCGCATCGCCGAAACCGTCAAACCCTTCTTCGTCGACATATTGCAGCACCGGACCAAGCGAGATCGCTGCCCGCCCTCGCAGTCTCTCGCTCTCCTCGCCATTGCCAACGATAGATAGCAGAACGTTCGCCAACTCTTCGTTGATGACGACGAAGTCACCGGCAAGCTGTGCGGCGAGAACGCGATCTGATTCATCGAGCTGGCCATCACGCAGAGCTTCAAGCAGCTTCGTGTTGGAGTCTTCCGGCCAATCCCAGGGCGGGGTCAAATTCATGATCTTCAAGTCCATTGCACACCTCTCTATCGAACCCTCAAGCTTGAAATAGCCAAGAGCAATGTTCGCTTTCTATAGGCAAACATCGTACTTCGAGTCGTTGCTCCGCAAAACCGGTAGCGGCTGCTCGTGGTCGCTATCGCAACGGTGAAATTGTACCGCCAGTCGACCGTTCGGGATCACACCGAAGATCGCTCATTCGAAGACGATTCCCAAATCCGTCCGTAAGCGAGCGATGACCTCGAACCGGATCAACAGAGGCGCGGACGGAAGTCCACGCTTTCTTCAGGTTCGGTAGATGCTTCGAGTGGAAGCGTGGACTTCCGTCCACGCCCTGGAGTTTGGCCTTTCACTAGATGGGACGCGCGGTAAGCACGTTCTTGAGTTGTGAGGGATCTGAGAATGCTTGTGTCTCAAAACATTTTGAGGTATTCTTGTATCTAGTTGTTTAGCTTGTTGTGTAACTAGATTCATTTCCAAGGAGACCTCATGTCCTTCCCCACCAAACTGCAGTTGATCAAGCGCAAGGCTTCCCAACAGTTCTACGTCAACTTCCCCTCCGCCAGCGCTCAGATGCTCGACTTCCAGCCCGGCGAACAGCTCGAATGGATCCTGCTCGACCGCTCCCAACTCGTGCTCAATCGTTTGCAACCTCCGCCCGTCGAGTTGAAAAAAAAACTCCCGATCGAGTCGTCGACACCTTCTCCCGACTCTTCGCCAAAGGCCTCAACCCCCACGCCCGACAAAGCGTGAACGACCACCTCACCCGCCTCGCTCTCGGTGCCGCCGTCTGCCTCGGCCGCTCCACCATCACCGGCCTGCTACATGCCTCCGGCGAGAGCTTTCAGGACTGGAGCGCCGGCTACCGCCTGTTCTCGCAACAACGCGTCGAGCCGCAACGCCTGCTCGATGCCTCGCGCCGCGAGGTGCTCGCTCGCTTGCCGCCCGAGGCTCCCTTGGTCGTCGCCATCGACGATACACTGCTCGCCAAGTCGAGTCTCAAAACGCCCGGCGTGAGTTGGCGGCGCGATCCGCTTGGACCCAAGTTTCAGGCCAACTTGATTCTCGCGCAGCGCTTCTTGCAATTCTCGGCAGCGCTGCCTCCCAGCGAGCGGCAGCAGCCGGCGCGACTCATTCCGATCGGCTTGGAACACGCGCCGACTCCGCGCCGACCGTCGAAGAAGGCCACGGACGAGGTTTGGAAACAGTACCGGCGCGAGGCTCGCAAGTGCAGCTTGACGGCCCTCGCCGCCAGGCACATCGCGCGCTTGCGCGAGGCCATGAACGCCGATCCCGGAGGCGCTGACAGAGCCTTGCACCTCGTCGTTGATGGCGCTTACACCAACCGCACGGTGTTCGGATCGTTGCCCGCCGAGGTGACGTTGATCGGCCGCATTCGTTCCGACGCCAAGCTGTATCATCTGCCCCTCGAGCAGCCCGGCAAAGGCCGCAGGCGTTGTTACGGCGAACGCGCGCCGACGCCCGAGCAACTCCGCCAGGACGACAACGTGCCGTGGCAAACGGTCGAGGTTTTTGCCGCCGGCAGCCTGCACCAGTTCAAAGTGAAGACGCTCGCGCCGCTGCGTTGGCGGCCGGCGGGAGGCAAGCGGGACTTGCGTTTGGTGGTGATCGCACCGTTGGGTTATCGGCCGCGGGCGGGCTCGAAGGTGCTGTATCGCAAGCCGGCGTATTTGATTGTCAGCGATCCGAGTTTGGGGCTGGAGCAGATCGTGCGGCAGTACGTTTGGCGCTGGGAGATCGAGGTCAACTTCCGTGAGCAGAAGACGCTGTTGGGAGTCGGACAGGCGCAGGTGCGGCAGCCGGACGCGGTCGAGCGGGTCCCTCAATTTATGACGGCGGTGTATGCGCTACTGCTGTTGGCGGGCGCGAGTTGGAGCCGCCAACAGGGCGTGGACGACGCCTTGCCGCGACCGCACTGGCGACGCCGCTCGCAGCCGCAACGGCTCACCACGCAACGGCTGATCAGCCACCTGCGGGCCGAGCTTTGGGCGGACGGCGTGCAGCGGCAACATTTCTGCGGCTTGCGGAACACTTCGCAATCCAACACGAAGCTGCAGAAACTCCCAAGAGGCGCTCCGCCTGCAGCAATCTACGCTTCCGGCTAACGCCAATCCCCTATTTCCGCACCCTACCCCAAACTTCAACCCTCTTTGAACAGCCAAACTCCAGAGCGTGGACGGAAGTCCACGCCTCGTTTTCTAGACATCAATCGACTCTGCACCCGCACGGTGTAGTCAAAGTACCAGTGGAAAAATAGTGTGGGGTTCGTAGTTCGCGAATATACCCTGCTCCGTCAGCCGGCGCCGAATGCTTACAGACGGATCGGGGACGACGCAGGCGCGCTTTCCGCCAGTAGTGAGAAGGTGGTTGTTGCCGAGATGCAAACGCTATCCTGTTTGAAGTCATTTCTTCGATCGTCATATGCACTTGAAGCGGATTTTCTGGATCGGCATACTTTGTCTTGCCGGCTGTAGCGCGCTTGCCGCCCAGGGGCCGTCCTCCGAGCGAGACGAATCGAAACGAACGTTTGAGAAAGTCTGCGGCAACTGCCACCCGCTCAAAACGGTCGTCGGTGGTCGGCGCTCGCCCATTCAATGGGAAGAGACGTTCGTCAAAATGATCGGCCTGGGGGCCAAGGCGTCGGACGACGAGTTCAGCATGGCGCTAGACTACTTGATCCGCAATCATGGGCGGGTAAACGTGAATCGTGCGCCGACCCTCGACATCATTGAGGTGCTGGGCATACCCAGCCAGCAAGCGCAAGCGATCGTCGCCTATCGCCGTGAGCACGGCTTCTACGCGGACTTCGACGCTCTTTCAAAGACGCCCGGCGTCGACTTGGAAAGGCTCAAAGAGCTGCGTGACGCCGTTTCCTTTTGAATGAAAAGCCTGAGGAGAGCGAATCTATGAGCTGGTCCAACGCTTTAACGACAAGGGCACACCGTCGGCTTATGGCGCTGTGTTTCGTCGCGCTGGCGGTCGCGACCTGTGGGGCCGAGGCCCTTCGCGCCCAGTTGCGCTCAGGTCCGAACGCGCAACACAAAGTCGATGCTGAGGCAGCCGACCGCGGAAGAACCGTCTGGGCAGCGGAGTGTATTCACTGCCACGGCACGTATGCGCGAGGCTCCGAGCGGGGTGCGAACCTGATCCAGTCTACGCTCGTTTTGCAGGACCGTTACGGCAGCAAGCTCGGCCCGTTTCTGAAATCGGGACACCCGATGCAAAGCGGTTCGTCAAGCGCTGATCTAACGCATGCGCAGGTCGAAGAGCTTTCGCACTTCATCCATCAGCGGGTTTTCGATACATTGCGCGGCTCGCCGATATTTGAAGTGCAGAACGTATTAACTGGCGACGCCGCGGCCGGCGAAGCATATTTCAACGGAGCCGGTGGCTGTAACAAGTGCCACTCGGCGACCGGAAATCTCGCCGGAATCGGTGGACGCCTCAGCCCGCCGGCACTGCAATCGCGATTTCTCTTCCCACAGGCCGGCGGTTTTCGCCGGCGATCGAGATTTGGCCGAGGCGCTGCCCCAGTGATCCGCCCGACGACAGTAACCGTCACGCCCGCTGGAGAGTCGGCCATTACCGGCGTGCTGGTTCATCTGGACGACTTTAACGTTTCGCTGCGCGACGAGTCGGGCGAATACCGCTCGTGGAAGCGCGGCCCGCAGCTAAGGGTGGAAAAGAACGACCCCTACGCCGCTCACATCGAGCTGCTCGACAAGTACAGCGACAAAAATATGCACGATATCGTGGCCTACCTGGAGACCCTGCAATGATCGCGCTCCGCATCTCAATCTGCTCTCTGTTGTTGTCCGCGGCGCTGCTGGCTCAAGGCTCTCTCGATCGTGCAAAACTGTCGCAACCGCCGACCGACTCGTGGCCGACCTATCACGGAGACCTTTCCGGTAAGCGCTTCAGCCCTCTCACGCGGATCAACGATTCGAACGTGCATTCGCTCAGCCTGGCCTGGATCCACCGCTTCACCGTCGAAGGCCGCGGGCGCATCAAGTCGACACCTTTGCAGGTCAACGGCGTGCTTTATTACACGATTCCTGATCACGTCTGGGCGATCGACGCCCGCACGGGCCGCGAGATCTGGCACTTCGAGTGGGAATCGAAAGGCGGCATCCATATTGGCAATCGCGGCGTCGGCATCTACGGAAGCTGGCTCTACTTTGAGACGCCCGACTGCAATTTAGTCTCGTTGAATCTGAAGGACGGCAGCGAGCGTTGGAGAAAGTCGATCTGTGATCTTGATCAGTTCTATTTCGGATCGGTTGCGCCGATCGTCATTAACGACCGAGTGATCGTCGGGGTCAGCGGCGACGACTTAGACCGGCCCGGCTATCTCCAATCCCACGATCCCGAAACCGGCGAAATGCAGTGGCGTATGTATACGACGCCTCAAAAGGCCGGCGACGCGGGTTCGAAGTCGTGGCCTAATGAGGCCATTGCGCGCAACGGCGGCGGCATGACCTGGCAGCCGGTCACCTACGATCCCGAGTTGAATTTGATCTACGTCGGAACGGGCAATCCGCAACCGGTGATAGCTCATGCGAACCGCGACGGCGACAATCTGTTCACCGAATCCATCATTGCCGTCGACGCCGACAGCGGGAAGATGGCTTGGTATTTCCAGCCCTCGCCCCACGACACCCACGACTGGGACGCGACGGAAGCCATCGTGCTGATCGACGGAGAGATCGACGGCAAGCCCAGGAAGCTGCTGGCGCAGGCCAGCCGCAACGGCTTCTTCTTCGTTCTTGACCGGACCACCGGCGAGAACATCGTCAGCAAGCCATTCGTGAAAACCAACTGGTCATCCGGCTTCGACGCGAAGGGTCAGCCGATACCGAACCCAGCGAAGCACCCGCAACTCGACGGCGCGCTCGTAACGCCCAACCAAGGCGGCGCGACGAACTGGCAGCCGCCCAGCTTCAGTCCCGAGACCGGCCTCTTTTACACGGACGCGACGCAGGCCTACAGCGTCTACTACATCTACGATCCGAGCGACAATCCGCAGGGCTGGGGCGGCACTGATCGCGGTGGATATTCGACCTCAAGCGTACGGGCGATCGACTACAAGACGGGCGAAGTTCGCTGGAGCCACGAGTGGGGCGGAACGATCCGAGCCGGCGTGCTCAGCACCGCCGGAAATTTGGTCTTCGCCGGGGATAGCAGCGGCAATCTCGTAGCGCTCAACGCCACGACGGGAGACCCGCTGTGGCACGCCAACCTCGGCAATCAGCTTGGCAACGGGCCGATCAGCTACGAACTCGACCAAGAGCAGTACGTAATTGTCGGCGCCGGCGACACCCTTTTCGGATTCGTGATGCACGAAGCCACTCCCTAAGGGCACGGCTGGGCCGTCGCAATGTCCGGAATTGGCCGGTTTTCTCTAAAAATTGCCTGTTGGATGTGACCCGACATACTTACAATTTGTATTCCGTCAAACACCACAAAACAGTCCGAGGAATTCCTCGCGTGCTCATCCGATTCGGTCTCCCGGCAGCATCATGAATGCCGTGCTGTGGCCGGATTTGGCAGGGTTTTAGTGAAATTTCGAGCCTCCTTGCAGGGCTTTCCGCACCCTCCAGGTATAGTGTAAGGCCCGTGTATCCGGTTTTCGGTCGACCGAATCGCTAGGTTGCTGATTGCAAAGGCAAAAGAAATTTCAAAATCGCGGGACGGCCGTTCAGGCGGGTTCCGTCATGGCCGTTGCGAGACGCAATTGCCCGGTCTTTTGAACATTTAGATCTCTGGAAGCTGCTGATTCATAAAGGCTTTACGAGGCTACGTGCGTTTCACGCGCCCTATTGCGAGGCTGTCCCGGATCTCCCTCAGAATAATTAGAAGTCGGGTATCCACTTGACTCAGGTAGCCCCAAGATGTAGGATTGGGGGCTCGTGGAGGACTACTCGCGGAACGAGATCGAGTTCGAGGCGCGTTTCAGCAGGGAAGAGGCCTGTCGCGAGTATCTTGTCGGATTACGCTGGCCAGAGGGTTTCCGCTGTCCGGGCTGCGGTCATGAGCACGCTTGGCCGGTGCGCAAGGTGTGGTTCGAATGCGTCCGCTGCTCACGACAAAGCTCGGTGACCGCAGGTACGATCTTCCAGGACACCCGCAAGCCGCTGCGGCTCTGGTTCCGGGCGATGTGGCACGTCACGTTGCAGAAGAACGGGACCAGTGCGCTGGGGCTGCAGCGCGTGCTTGGGCTGGGCAGCTACCAAACCGCCTGGACCTGGATGCACAAGCTCAGGCGTGCCATGGTGCGTCCGGGACGTGAGCGGTTGGTGGGTGTAGTGGAGGTCGATGAGACCTTCTGGGGCGCACCGGAAAAAGGCTTGCGAGGCCACCAAATCGAGCGTAAAGCGTTGATTGCAATAGCCGCCGAAGAGAAGGGCGCCGGCCTGATTTTGGCAACTTCACGCGGCCCACTTCGGCAGTTTAATTTGGCCCACCCCTTAAGTCATTGATTCCTTTGCCTCTTGTCCTCGTTTTTGCGGACTTTGGCCGTAGCGTAGCCCGTAGGGCGGAGCGCAGGACAAAGTCCCGCAAAAACGTCCGCCGTCCTTAGCCCCTTTTCTTTCGCTTCGCCAGCGTGCGGCGAAAGCGATACGACTCCTCTCCCGTTTCGATGATGTGCGCCCGGGCAACTCAGCCCAGAAATCCCGTGACAAGGGTCTTATCCTAGATCCGCGGACGGCGAAGTGAGGGCTACGCAAGCACGGCGACGAGAAGGGGAAAACAGGCGCTGAAGGAAGCCGCGCCTGCGAGGGCTCGCTCGCGCGATGGCGTTGTCCGGCCACGACCGGCCAAATCCGGCCAATTCGACAAGTGGCACATCGGCACCGTGAAATCGGCTTCGCCGACGAACCCTCGTGGATGGGTATTGAGGAGTACCTCTCGCATGACGCCAACTTCGAAATGAGTCCGCCGCAACACCGTGGAGTACCGAGCCTCCCAGAGCCTTCGATTCGAGGTACAGAAAAAACAACTTAAGAAAATTAGATAAGGTGCGGAATCCGCAATAAGGAGACAATTCTCTTCCGAGCGGTGGCAAAGTCTCAATGCAGGCCAAACCAAAGCTGATAAGCTAGACATCTGCAGAGTTCTATCTTCCGGCTGCCAAGCCGGTAGAATGCGGCACAAATTGCGCCAAGAAAGTCAGTCAGGCTGGCCCGTCGATGAAGATGTACGTCGCCACGCGCCGGGCGCGTAGCTCAGTTGGTTAGAGCGCCTGCTTCACACGCAGGAGGTCCCCAGTTCGAGTCTGGGCGCGCCCACCATTGTTTTCAATGACTTACGAAGGATTTCGGATTGGCCCGAAACCCACTGTAGATAATTTTGTAGCTGTTCAAAGCACTCAAGTTCTACAAGTTGGTTCTCTGCCTAGAAAACTGTGTGGAGAAGGCAGAACAAACCAGGTGTCTGACCCTTGATGAGTGCAAAGCAAGAGGTTGCGTCGCGGGACCTTCATGAATCACTGAAAGGCCCACAAAAAAATAATTCAGACATGTGTAAGATTCTTGCCACCCCGACGCTAATTTATTGAGGTCACTTTTTCGGGAGGCTAACCGAGCGCTTTATTCGATACCCAAAGACGACGAAGACATCCCACGGGATTCGTAAAGCAGTACGCAACTTTCGTTGGAACCGGATTCGCTGCGGAGCGGTCGAAAGACCTGGCGATTCGATTTACCGGAATCGCTTAGAACGAGACCGGGTGCGCCGAGTGGAATGGAGGCCCAAAAGTAGGTTGGAGAATGAAGGATGTACTCATCCGGAAACGATTGGCAAATATGGAAAACAGATGGAGGACTAACTTCTAGTTCATTTGGCATGATACGTCTGACGTAAGAATCACACAGCGATACCACGCACCAGAGCCCCGCTTGGGAGTGCCATGACGAGTAGCGCCAACACGCAGCTCGTTTGCTCTCCGACAAGCAAACTGGAGGGCCCAAGCTGGTGCAACACAGATCTTCTTCGCCGGACCAAGTTGATGTATTCCTTAAGAAACGGAGGCATGATCTAATCCGCTTTGTTCATTCTCGGTTCAACTTCGATACCTTCCAGGTTGAGGACATTGTTCAAGTTTCCCTATTCAAGTTCTACCAGTGGGCATCCGAATTCGATCGTGCCGACGGTCCAATCACCGATCTCGACGCGCACGTCGGATTACTTATGCGGATCGCTCGAAACGAATCAATCAGTGTTCTTCGAAAAGAGCGGAGACGCGTTGAGCAGGCTTTGGGTAGTCGCCGTCACACACGCTACACCGATCAAGATCCATTCGACAGCGTCGCTTGCGATTCGAAACTGGATGATCGGATCCTTGGCCACGAATGCGAACAGCTGTTGCCGGAATTTTTTCTGCGCCTAAAAGGTAAGTGTCGACGGGACTTGCTCACAACTCTGCGGTCTCTGGCACAGCAGTACGGGTCTGATTCCTCCGGAGAGGAGTACTTGTTTATTAAGCAGTATCTCGAACACGGCCGGAGAGATCCGGGTGACGGGCGGCGAAAGGACTTGACGTTCGCGCTCCGCGAGCGTCTGTCAATCACTCAGCGCGCTCTCTACGTAGCTCTGCTTCGGATGCGAAAGGCATGGAATCAACTAGAGTGCGAGCTATACGGCGTGCTGCCCCGAACGTAGAGCGAACTAAGTGCAGTCCCGGACCACGACGTCGACTGCCGTCGTACTTTTGAGCGACCAGTTTACCGTGCCAGCCAAGCAGGTCATTTCGAGGGAACAGCAAGTCCAACTCGGCAAGAGCCTTACGTCCGAGTGAGAACGGCGCTGACAAACTAGACCACAGAACGGCGTTTTAAAGCCGTTCAAGGGCGGCGGAAAATTAGACCGCCCGGGTGGTCCGCTGGCATCCATTCGGTGTTTTGTGGAACACGGGAAGGATGTATCGCGTGGAGCTATATGCTCAAGTACGGCGCAGTGTCTACGTCGAAGGGCTGAGTGAACGCGAAGCCGCCAAGCGGTTTGGCTTAGCGCGGGAGACGGTGCGCAAAATGCTGCGCTACGCTGCTCCGCCGGGCTATCGGCGGAGCAAACCGGTGAGACGGCCGAAGCTCGAAGCGTTCACCGGAATCATCGATCAGATCCTGCTCGACGATCAGCAACAACCAAAGAAACAACGTCACACCGCGAAACGCATCTTCGATCGCCTACGCGAGGAGTACGATTTCAGCGGTGGCTACACGATCGTCAAGGACTACGTCCGCGAGAAGAAGCTCGGTGGACAAGAGATGTTCGTGCCACTGGCGCATCCGCCCGGCGACGCGCAGGCCGACTTCGGCGAAGCGGTTGTCGTTATCAATGGAGTCCAGCGCAAGGCGCACTTCTTGGTTGTCGATCTGCCGCACAGCGACGACGCCTTCGTTAAGGCCTTTCCCGCCGAGACGACGGAAGCCTTTTGCGAAGGACACAACGCCGCGTTTCGTTATTTCGACGGCGTGCCACGCAACATCGTCTACGACAACACGACGCTGGCGGTGGCAAGGATTCTCGGCGACGGCACGCGCAAACGTACGCGGGTGTTCAGCGAACTGCAGTCGCACTACCTGTTCGCCGATCGTTTCGGGCGTCCGGGCAAGGGCAACGACAAGGGAAAAGTCGAAGGGCTAGTGGGCTTCGCACGGCGCAATTTCATGGTGCCGATCCCGAGATTCGAGAGTTGGGAAGCCTTCAACGAACACCTCGAAGAGAAGTGCCGAGCCAACCGTGAACGGCGTTTGCGACGGCACACCGAAACCGTCGGCGAACGCTTCGAGCGCGATCGGGAAGCGCTCTTGCCCTTGGCACCGACAGCCTACGATGCCTGCGACAAACGCTCGACAAGGGTGACTTCGTTGTCGCTGGTGCGCTACGCGACAAACGATTATTCGGTGCCAACGCGTTACGGCCACCGCCAGGTCCTGATCAAAGCCTACGTGGATGAGGTAGTGATCTGTTGCGGCAGCGAAGAGATCGCCCGCCATCAGCGCAGCTATGAACGTGAAGAGTTGGTTTTCGATCCGCTGCACTACTTGGCGTTGTTGGAACGCAAGACCAACGCGCTCGATCAAGCCGCGCCGTTGGTCGGCTGGGAGTTGCCGCCGGAGTTTGCGAAGCTGCGACGACTGCTCGAATCGCGGTTGGACAAAGCGGGCAAGCGCGAGTACGTACAGGTCCTGCGACTGTTGGAGGACTTCCCCCTTGAGCACGTCGCAACGGCGGTGCGCCAAGTCTGTCTACTGGGAACGATTGGCTTTGACGCCGTCAAGCATCTACTGCTGTGCGCGATCGAGCAACGTCCGCCGAAGCTCGACTTAACGAAGTATCCCCACCTGCCGACGGCTCAGGTCGAGCAGACGTCGCCGGCATCCTATCTGGCGCTGCTAGCAGGAGCAAGCTGATGGCGAAGTCGAGAATGCTGCTGGAAACCCACCTGAAAGCGCTGCGGCTGCCGACCTTCCTGCGCGAGTACGACAAACTGGCTCGGCGCTGCGCCGCCGAAGGCTTGGACTTTCGGGACTTCCTACAGCAACTCTGCGAGCTGGAACTGGTCGATCGCGAGCAGCGGGCGACCGAGCGTCGCATCAAGGCCGCCAAGTTCCCGGTGACGAAGAGTCTCGACACGTTCGACTTCTTGGCCATACCCTCGGTGAACAAGAAGCTCGTTCTGGAGCTGGCGCGCTGTGAGTTCATCGACCGCCGTGAGAACGTCTTGGCGCTGGGGAACTCCGGCACCGGCAAAACGCATATCGCCTTGGCGCTGGGACTGGCAGCTTGTCAGAGCGGCTATCGCACACGTTTCACCACCGCCGCGGGATTGGTCCATGAACTGCTCGAAGCCCGTGACGAACGGCAACTACTACGGGTCCAGAAACAACTTGCCAAGCAGGATCTACTGATCGTCGATGAACTGGGCTATGTGCCGCTGTCGAAGACCGGGGCAGAGCTGCTGTTCGAGATCTTTTCGCAGCGCTACGAACAGGGCTCGACGTTGCTGACCTCGAACCTGCCGTTCACCGAGTGGACCGAGGTGCTGGGTTCCGAACGCATGACCGGCGCTCTGCTTGACCGGCTCACGCATCACGTCCATATCCTCGAGATGAACGGCGACAGCTACCGCCTCAAGCAAAGCAAAAAGAAGCGCCCGCGCTCTTCAAACTGACCCGCCGGCCGCTCGCGCCGGTTTGCGTGGGCCGTCTTCCACTACGCCTGGGCCGCCCTAAAGGGCGTCCTCAGGCTCCGTTCCAGCCGTCCCACGCAAACCGCTGGATCCCCGCCAACTGGTCTATTTTTGCTCCGCCGAAGCGGTCTACATTTACTCCGCCCTTGACATATCTTCGTGTCGCCTTTACTAGTAGAAGGCACACGGATGCGAAGAGCAGAGCCAGTCCCATTGACGCAGGAGCAGCGTAGGCAGTTGGAGCGCTACGCGAACGGTCGTCGGGTCGCTGTTCGTCTGGCGTTGCGAGCCAGGATCATCGTGCTCGCCGCCGACGGTCTTGAGAACAAACGGATTGCCGCGCAGCTGTCGGTCTCGCGTCAGTTGGTGGCGCGCTGGCGAAGCCGTTTTCTTGAATCCGGCGTCGCCGGCATCGAAAAGGACGCCCCGCGGCCCGGCCGTAAGCCCGCCATCTGCTCCCCAACAGTGCAACAGATCATCCACAAGACGACCCGCGAAACGCCAGCCAACGCCACCCATTGGAGCCGCCGCACGATGGCCGCCGCGGTCGGCGTCAGCGCCTCCACCGTGGGTCGCATTTGGCGCGCCCACGGCCTCAAGCCGCATCGCGTCAAGACCTTCAAACTCAGCAACGACCCGCGCTTCGCCGAAAAACTCGACGACATCATCGGACTTTATCTCAACCCGCCCGAGCATGCCCTCGTTCTTTGCCTCGACGAGAAGTCACAGATTCAAGCCCTCGACCGCACCCAGCCCGGCCTGCCCCTGAAAAAGGGACGCGGCCGGACCATGACCCACGACTACAAACGCAACGGCACAACCACCTTGTTCGCCGCGCTCAACACGCTCGACGGCTCGGTGATCGGAACCTGCATGCCCAAGCACCGCCACCAAGAATGGCTGCGCTTCTTGCGCTTGCTTGAAAACCAGACCCCCAAGGACAAGCAGATCCATTTGATCGTGGACAACTATGCCACTCACAAACACGCCACGGTGAAACGCTGGCTGCAGCGCAATAAACGCTTCCACGTCCATTTCACGCCCACCTCAGCGTCGTGGCTGAACATGGTGGAGAGGTTCTTCCGAGACCTCACCGATAAGCGCATCCGCCACGGTGTCTTTCGTAGCGTCGGCGAACTCACCACCGCCATCGAAGACTACATCGCTCGACACAATCAGCAGCCCAAGCCCTTCATCTGGACTGCTACCGCTTCCGACACCCTTGAGAAGGTCAAGCGCGGCAAAGCCGCTCTTCTTAAGGTTCAATCTGATTGACGCACTACACTAGAGCATATCGGCGCGATCGCTGAACGTGAGTTCAAGGAATTCCGTATCACCAAGCGCCAGCTCAAGAAGGTCGAGGCCATTGAGATGGTCCGGCGGGCCCGTGACGAAGGTAAGCAAAGCCTCGGCTACTCCTCGAGGCCATTCATCCTGTGCGGTCTGCCGATCCGCAGAAGAAAAGACTTCGAGTACACCAGGCGCAACGGCCAGTTCTTCCTCAACATCGTCGGCCACCCACGCTTTGGTTTGCCCTACGGCCAGGACCGCCTGATTCCGATCTGGGTATCCACCCTTGCCGTCCTGCAAAAAGACCGAACAATTCACTTCGACTCGGCCGCCGAGATTCTCAGAACCTTCGATCTACCCTTGGACGGCAAAAGCTACACGCGCATGGTCGACGGTTTTCAACGGATTTTTGCCTCAACCATCTTTTTTGGCACCGACGAACAGCTTGAAGCGGCCACCGTGATTGACTGGGGCCGGTTTCATTTCTTCGACCGGCTCCAGCTCTGGTTTGCCAAGGACGTTAAACAGCCCACCCTACCCAGCGAGTTTCGCAATACCGTTGTTTTGAGCGAGAGCTTCTGGGAGGAGATCAAGCGTCATCCCATACCGATTGACATGGCCG
The DNA here is from genome assembly GCA_965247305.1 of Bryobacterales bacterium. GTDB lineage: Bacteria > Acidobacteriota > Terriglobia > Bryobacterales > UBA6623 > CATQHP01. Next base: position 4,428,049 of record OZ252030.1, read on the forward strand.
CTGTTAGGGCTCTGGCATCCTCGCCAGGCTGTTTAGATTTCTTCCTCTGGCTGACCTGGAGAAGCTGGTTAGCCAAGCGGCCGTCACAGATTCCGCTCTTCGGTGAGACCGGCCTCAACCAGCAGCTCGGTACAGGCCAGTACAGCCGTCCGCGGCTGTTGCGCCGCCAGCTCAACCGCTGGCTCAAGGTTATAAAAACCTTGTGGCCTGAATGCCCCGCTCGCTTGTCCTCAGACGGCCAGTATCTGCTCGTCAAACCCACCCCCGGAGCCATCCACAGCCGGCAGTGAACGCCGGCAGTTTTCCACGTGAAAAAAGGTGCGCTTCTGGCCACCTCTGGTCGGTTTCGCACGTGAAAAAAGGTGCGCCTCCGTGGTCTAACCAGCTGGATCAAAACCACTTAGCCAGCGCGCCTGTAGTTTTTTCAAGTAGAAGAAAAAAGTACCAATAGTAATAGCACCCGAACATGTGGAAATCTCACAGAGCGCACCCAACAGGCACCGCTCCCAAGCAAAGAGAAAAACCTTTCTGTTGAAGCCAGAGAAAGACTCAAGAGCCCACAAACCAAGGTGTGGGAGATATTGTCAAATATTGTGGATGGGCGAGGTCAGGCGGCGTTCTCCTGAACCATCAAACCATCTTTAAATTCCTTTCCATTTAAAGACATGAACTATCACTTCTGAACCGTTCAGGCGTCGCCAGTGGCGCTCGGCTTGGCGGGCCAGCATGAAGACCATCGTTATTAAACGATCTAAACCAGAACAACGACGCCGCAGCCATCAATACCCTCCAGGCTTTTATCAGTGCTGTTGAAGCTCAGGCCGGCAATCAGCTTACCGAAGAGGACGCCGCCGCGCTGATAGCCGCCGCCCAGGCAATCATCAATCTGTTGTCCTCGGCCTGAATAGACTCCACCACCGCCATCCTCTTAGACATTCCGACAGGTGTCGAAACTGTCGCCTTCCCCCCTTAATCGCGACTCTTCCAGGGTCAAAGCTTCCCTAAGTTGTTTATTTTTTTGGCTCTTCCGGGTTTTTAGTGGGTGGCCAACGGGTAGCCAGCTCCTCCATCCTGCCGACCCGACGTCGCCCGCAGTCACATCGGAGCCCAAAAGGCGGCCAAGAAATCCCCAAATACCCTACACGCCAGTCCGGTCGTGGGCAACTCGTAAAGGGAATAAGACACTGATAAACAGGGAGTTATCTCTTTGAGTGTGGCCACTGGATGACAGTTGTGGATCCGCATTTCACAGCCTTCGGGAGACTGTACGACTACCTGCCAGCAGCCTTGCTCTACTCGTAACCCTTTGTTTATCAGTAATTCTTTTTGGCCAACGCAGTCGCCGCCCGGCCTTGGGGGCCGTAGAGTTGTCACGAAGCCCTTGAATGGCACCGAAGCAGGCTCCGGGAGGTCGGCCTCACAGTGGCGAGGGATCCGTCACTCACCGCCGCCAGCCACTAAAATCCCAGAAGAGCCAATTTTTTAAGATGCAAGCAGGGGATTGCGGCAGTTTGTCGCAATCCTTAAGATTTACGGCAGCCGCACAACCCTCGGGGGGGAGGTCCCCCAAGCGAGTATTCTGGGATTGATGCCGCTCGACGGAGGAGTACGGTGGTTAACGTTATGAGAAGTGGCTACGACGTTTTCATCAGTCACATTGGTGACAAGGCCGAGGACCACCGGATCGCGACTTCGCTCAGGGATGCCCTTGTGTCAAGGGCGGAGTAAATGTAGACCGCTTCGGCGGAGCAAAAATAGACCAGTTGGCGGGGATCCAGCGGTTTGCGTGGGACGGCTGGAACGGAGCCTGAGGACGCCCTTTAGGGCGGCCCAGGCGTAGTGGAAGACGGCCCACGCAAACCGGCGCGAGCGGCCGGCGGGTCAGTTTGAAGAGCGCGGGCGCTTCTTTTTGCTTTGCTTGAGGCGGTAGCTGTCGCCGTTCATCTCGAGGATATGGACGTGATGCGTGAGCCGGTCAAGCAGAGCGCCGGTCATGCGTTCGGAACCCAGCACCTCGGTCCACTCGGTGAACGGCAGGTTCGAGGTCAGCAACGTCGAGCCCTGTTCGTAGCGCTGCGAAAAGATCTCGAACAGCAGCTCTGCCCCGGTCTTCGACAGCGGCACATAGCCCAGTTCATCGACGATCAGTAGATCCTGCTTGGCAAGTTGTTTCTGGACCCGTAGTAGTTGCCGTTCGTCACGGGCTTCGAGCAGTTCATGGACCAATCCCGCGGCGGTGGTGAAACGTGTGCGATAGCCGCTCTGACAAGCTGCCAGTCCCAGCGCCAAGGCGATATGCGTTTTGCCGGTGCCGGAGTTCCCCAGCGCCAAGACGTTCTCACGGCGGTCGATGAACTCACAGCGCGCCAGCTCCAGAACGAGCTTCTTGTTCACCGAGGGTATGGCCAAGAAGTCGAACGTGTCGAGACTCTTCGTCACCGGGAACTTGGCGGCCTTGATGCGACGCTCGGTCGCCCGCTGCTCGCGATCGACCAGTTCCAGCTCGCAGAGTTGCTGTAGGAAGTCCCGAAAGTCCAAGCCTTCGGCGGCGCAGCGCCGAGCCAGTTTGTCGTACTCGCGCAGGAAGGTCGGCAGCCGCAGCGCTTTCAGGTGGGTTTCCAGCAGCATTCTCGACTTCGCCATCAGCTTGCTCCTGCTAGCAGCGCCAGATAGGATGCCGGCGACGTCTGCTCGACCTGAGCCGTCGGCAGGTGGGGATACTTCGTTAAGTCGAGCTTCGGCGGACGTTGCTCGATCGCGCACAGCAGTAGATGCTTGACGGCGTCAAAGCCAATCGTTCCCAGTAGACAGACTTGGCGCACCGCCGTTGCGACGTGCTCAAGGGGGAAGTCCTCCAACAGTCGCAGGACCTGTACGTACTCGCGCTTGCCCGCTTTGTCCAACCGCGATTCGAGCAGTCGTCGCAGCTTCGCAAACTCCGGCGGCAACTCCCAGCCGACCAACGGCGCGGCTTGATCGAGCGCGTTGGTCTTGCGTTCCAACAACGCCAAGTAGTGCAGCGGATCGAAAACCAACTCTTCACGTTCATAGCTGCGCTGATGGCGGGCGATCTCTTCGCTGCCGCAACAGATCACTACCTCATCCACGTAGGCTTTGATCAGGACCTGGCGGTGGCCGTAACGCGTTGGCACCGAATAATCGTTTGTCGCGTAGCGCACCAGCGACAACGAAGTCACCCTTGTCGAGCGTTTGTCGCAGGCATCGTAGGCTGTCGGTGCCAAGGGCAAGAGCGCTTCCCGATCGCGCTCGAAGCGTTCGCCGACGGTTTCGGTGTGCCGTCGCAAACGCCGTTCACGGTTGGCTCGGCACTTCTCTTCGAGGTGTTCGTTGAAGGCTTCCCAACTCTCGAATCTCGGGATCGGCACCATGAAATTGCGCCGTGCGAAGCCCACTAGCCCTTCGACTTTTCCCTTGTCGTTGCCCTTGCCCGGACGCCCGAAACGATCGGCGAACAGGTAGTGCGACTGCAGTTCGCTGAACACCCGCGTACGTTTGCGCGTGCCGTCGCCGAGAATCCTTGCCACCGCCAGCGTCGTGTTGTCGTAGACGATGTTGCGTGGCACGCCGTCGAAATAACGAAACGCGGCGTTGTGTCCTTCGCAAAAGGCTTCCGTCGTCTCGGCGGGAAAGGCCTTAACGAAGGCGTCGTCGCTGTGCGGCAGATCGACAACCAAGAAGTGCGCCTTGCGCTGGACTCCATTGATAACGACAACCGCTTCGCCGAAGTCGGCCTGCGCGTCGCCGGGCGGATGCGCCAGTGGCACGAACATCTCTTGTCCACCGAGCTTCTTCTCGCGGACGTAGTCCTTGACGATCGTGTAGCCACCGCTGAAATCGTACTCCTCGCGTAGGCGATCGAAGATGCGTTTCGCGGTGTGACGTTGTTTCTTTGGTTGTTGCTGATCGTCGAGCAGGATCTGATCGATGATTCCGGTGAACGCTTCGAGCTTCGGCCGTCTCACCGGTTTGCTCCGCCGATAGCCCGGCGGAGCAGCGTAGCGCAGCATTTTGCGCACCGTCTCCCGCGCTAAGCCAAACCGCTTGGCGGCTTCGCGTTCACTCAGCCCTTCGACGTAGACACTGCGCCGTACTTGAGCATATAGCTCCACGCGATACATCCTTCCCGTGTTCCACAAAACACCGAATGGATGCCAGCGGACCACCCGGGCGGTCTAATTTTCCGCCGCCCTTGAACGGCTTTAAAACGCCGTTCTGTGGTCTAGTTTGTCAGCGCCGTTCTCAGGTGGACTCGATCGGGTTCGTCGTCCGCAAGTGCCCCCAGTGCTCGGCCGGAAAGTCGTAGAAAGCCAGCAGCACTTGGCGGTCTTTTTCCAGGCACTCGAGCGCTTTGGGAAACTTCTTCTCGTATAGGTTCTTGAAACGGTCCAGAGCGTCCTCCGCCGTCTGCCGACTCTCGGCAAGATAGATGTCGCGCAGCGCCTGCTTGGCTTTGCCCTGCATGCTCTGCGGCAGCTTATTGAGCACGTTGGCCGTCTTGTGGAGCCAGCAACGCTGCTCCCGGGTTGCTGGATAGGACCTTCCGCCAGGCCGCCCAGAAGCCCATCGCGCCGTCGCCCACCGCCAACTTCGGCGGCAGCTCGAGCCCCTGCCGTTTCAAGTCCTCCAGCAACTCCTGCCACGACAGTTCGCTTTCGCGAAAACCGTCGTGCACCGCCAGCAGTTGCTTGCGGCCGTCTTCGAGTGCTCCCATCACAACCAGCAAACACTGCCGTTCATCGTCCAGACGAACATTCGAGTAGATGCCATCGGCCCAAATGTAAACAAACCGCTGGCCGCTGAGGTCACGCTTTGACCAAGCCTCGTACTCGCGGCGCCAGACGTCTTTGAGACGCACCACCGTCGTTGCCGACAGGCCCGCAGCGTCGGGCCCCAGCAAGGCCTGCAGCGCTTCGCTGAAATCGCCCGTCGAAATCCCTTTCAGGTACAACCACGGGATCAGCTCCTCGACACTTTTCGTGCGCCGCAGGTAGGGCGGCAGAATCTGAGAAGTGAAATGGAAGCGTTGGCCCTGCTCATCGACTCGGCGATCGTCAACTCGCGGCGCCTGGATCTGCAGCTGACCCACGCCGCTGACGATGGTGCGCTCGCGGGCGTGACCGTTGCGCACCACCAGCCGCCGGCCGTCCTGGTCGACTTCGTGCTGATGGGTTTCGATGTAGGCGGCCACTTCGGCTTCCACGGCCTTGACGAGCATCTGAAGTGCTCCTTGACGCAGCACTTCATCCAAGGGAGAGCGTTTCTCTCCATCAATGACTTGGGGGTTGACTTGACTGCTGCTCTCAGCAGCTTCACACTGACTCATGGCGTATCCTCCTTGTTCCTTCCAGGAAACGATTGAATTGATTCCTCAATCGTCAGGATACGCCGCCTCCCCTCAGCCCCTCATCCACAACTTCTGGTTATATCTCGAAGCGGAGAAAGCGGACCCCCTTGACGGCGAGGACCGATCTGGAATCATTGGAGGCGAGGGAAGGGGGGAACCGCTACAGGGAAAGGTAGTACCAAACCCTCGACCTGCCGTAGAATCTATCTCGTGAGATCAAGATGAAATCAAAGTTCCATCTGGGATTGCCGAAGAGCGATTGAGATTGCGGGCGGCCTCCCCCTGACGATTCGTGGCGATCTCTTCGCTGAGCCTGGACCTCACCCCGTGGGGCGCTGGTTCCCTGAGACGGCGGTGCACGTCACCCAACTTGAAGTCAAACAGGGCAGATGGGTCATCGGGAATATCGGTTTTACGCGCCACGGGCAGGAACACCTCACCAAGCTGGCGCGAGACATCAGCGACCCCTAGAAGCCCCAGGAAACGACAATCGGCTGCGGGCCCTTTCCCCTCGCACCAGCCATCCCCTTTGCGCCTTGAGGGTGTTCATGTCGAGCGGAAAGGGATGGCGAAGGATGTCATGGAAAAAATCGTGGCCCAACTCGACCGTGCTCTCCCACAGGACCGGCTCGTTGGGCTTCTTGGGGGGATAGGGGGGGTGGGCAACCTATGGCCGCCCGCCGTAGACCGGATGCCCAGTGCCGCTTCGCTAAACGTGGAGAATTTTTCTTTTCGACGACTCGTCAAAAAAGGGGAATTATAACTTTGACCAGCTTGAGCCCGTCGAATACTCGGCGGCATTCCGGGTTCTGGCAGGCGACCGCGGTCGCATCATCCATGCTCCGGGTCTCCTGCCGACTCCCGTTCAATCTCGGCGCACAGCCTGATCCACAGCGGCGCGATCGTCGGCATCCAAACGATCGGAATAGGCTCGCCGTCCACGTCCAGAACGTTGTCGCCGTCCGCGTTCTTCAGGTTCGCCAAGTCCAGATCGTTGTCTCGGTCGATCGCCTGCAGCAAGTTCTGCTGATAGCCCGTAAGCACATTCGGGTGTCCCTGCACAACCAGCCCCGGAAGGGCGCTGTAGTTGTCGTGAGTGTTCCCGACGTTCCCCTGCACAAAGCGGACCCACACATGGCCATCCGCCATCATGGCCATTACGGCACGTTCGCCGGCGCCACCGCGGACATAGTTGTCCGCTACTGGGAATTCCACCCCGCCCAAGCGGAACGTCTCGGGAAGAGGAAACAGCGCGATCGACACCGTGTCATCGATGGACTGCTGACGTGCTTGCTCCCTCGCGCGCGCCTGGCCACGGGTCATCGTGTCCGTTGCCCGTAATGGGATTGGCGGCCCCCAGAACTCCTCCAGCAACGGGTCCGGCGGTGGCTCCTCGGGAACGCCCAAGGCAGTCCAAGGCGCCGCGTTAAAGGGAGTCACCCGCCACCACAGGCCCTCCAGCGAACCTATCTCCGGTGTACTGTAGCCCGCTGGAACTTCAAGGAAAGGGCCCGGCCCCGGACGGCTCAGTGCACCACTGCTTCCGCAGCAGGTCTAATCCTTCCTCTAGACCTGGGTCGAGTTGCAGCACGCTCATGATTCCGAAGAGCAGTTCACGGTCGAGAGCCTTGCGCGTCTCGTCGCGCCATGCCTCGTTAGCCGGCAGGTGTCAAGGCCGGATGAAAAATCCCGTTTTCGCCGGTTGAAAATTCCCCACCCTGGTTGCGGTGGTGGTTTTGTGGACCACCACCGTGTTGCTAAGCATGGAGCTAGCCGGGGAAGCGGAGGCGGGCAATGCTGGAGAGCAACCCGCCAAGGAATACCCGGCCGCAAACTCAGCGAGACGATGAGTGCCGGGAGCGGCGGCCGAGATCGCTCCCGGCTTCTTTTCCGCTGCCCAACGCCCATCGGATCGATAGATTTGCCCATGCCTGAAAAAACTCATCTTCCACTTCCCCCGCTCTTGCGACCAGGGCTCGCCGCGTCAGCCGCATCGACCGTCGGCCGTTCGCCGGACTGATCTTCCGGCCGCGAGAGCAAACCGGCTCTTCGGCGCTCCTTCAAGCGAAAGCTCTCGCCGCGAATGTTCACCGTCGTCGAGTGATGCAACAGTCGATCCAGGATCGCCGTGGCGATGATCGGGTCGGAAAAGATCGAGCCCCAATCGGCGTAGCTCTTGTTCGAGGTCAGGATGATGCTGCCGCGTTCGTAACGCGCGCTGACGAGTTGGAAGAAGATCGTCGCCCCCAGCTCGTCGAGCGGAAGGTAACCCATCTCGTCGACGATCAGCACCTTCGGCGCGAGGTAGATGCGCATCCTTCGTTGTAGCCGTCCTTCGCGGATGGCCTTCGACAGATCGGCGATCAAGTCGTGCGCGGTGATGAAGTAGGCTCCGAAACCGGCTTGGATCGCAGCCTCGGCCAAGGCAACCGAGAGATGCGTCTTGCCAACGCCGGGTGGCCCGAGGAAGATCACGTTGGAGGCTTCGTGCACGAAGCGCAACGTGCGCAGCTCTTGGATTTGGCGCTCGTCGATCGATGGTTGAAAGTCGAAGTCGAACTGTTCGAAAGTCTTGACATAGGGCAGATGCGCGAGCTGTAGACGCGTCTTGAGATAGCGTTGTCGGCGAGCGTCGGCCTCGGCGCTGACGACGTCGAGCAGGAAGTCGGCGTAGGCCGGTTCAGCCTTGGCTGCTTGTTCAAGCAGCGCTTCCAAGCGATCGTCGATGGTCTTCAGCCCCAGTGCTTCGAGCCGTTCGTGAAGCTGTTCGATGGCGGTCACAGCGCACCTCCGGCGGCGGCGCTTTCGTAAGCCGCTAGCGGCCGCACTTCGACTTGGGGTGCGCCGGCTTGGATGTGAATGCACGTTTTTCCTCCTGGACGCTTGGCGACGTGCAGCGGAATGTCGGCATGATGCTCTTTGCGAACAACGATTTGGTGGCGGTCGTCGATCAACTCGTGAACGGCGATCCGCTCGGCTCCGCGCCATACCTCGAGCCGGCCGGCCAGTTCGCGCAACGAGACTTCGGCGCCGGCGTCTTGCCAGGGAACCGAGTAGCGGTTGGAGCGCCAGGCCACGAAGGCGTCCCGGCTCACACGCCTCGACTCGGCGTCCGCGAGGGGATACGGCGGACGCTTGTCGAGAGACTGCAAGGCGGTCTTTTCAGACTCCCAACTCTCTAACACTTGGCTGTGAGTGGTGCCGTGAACGCGCCGGTTCGAGACCTCCCAGACCCAAGCGTGCAGCTGGTTGTTGAGATCATCCAGGCTCGTCGCCGTGCGTCCGCACAGGAAGTTGCGGCGCACGTACTTGACGCCCGATTCGACCTTGCCCTTGGTCTGCGCGCGGTAAGGTTTGCAGGCCCGCGGGGTGAAGCCCCAATAGTCGGCGAAGTCCTTGAAGGTTTGATTCCACTTGAGCTCGCCGCGCTCGTCGACCCCCTCCAAGACCGTCTTCATGCGGTCGTAGAGGATCTCTTGCGGCACGCCGCCGAGTTGCCGGAAGGCTTCCTCGTGCATGCGCAGCAGCGTCGGCAGCTTCTGGTCGGTCGCCGCGGCGGCCATGATGGCCCGGCTGTGACCGAGCGTGAAGACGAAACCCCAAAGCTTGCGAGTCTTGCCGTCGGCGGTGATCTCGCCGAGATGGCCCCAATCGACCTGAGCCTGTTTGCCTGCGGGTGTTTCAAAGCGCCGCACGGCCACCGTGGTTGCGGCTTCTCGCAACGGCTGTAGGTGATCCTTGAGGATCGTATAGCCGCCCGAGTAGCCGTGTTCTCGCAGCTCACGCAACAGCACGACGGCATTCCAGACGCCGGCCTTGAGGCGGTCTTCGATAAACGGCTTGAAGCGATCCAGCTTGGACGGACGCGGCTTGCGCGGGCCGTATCTGGGCGTCGGATCGTCCTGCCTTAAGTACTTGCGAACCGTCTTGCGGTCAAATCCCGTGAGCTCGCTGATCTTGGCGAGGCTCACCCCTTGTCGAACTAATTCTTCGATTTCTTGCACATCTGAACTCCGTAACAGCGCCTTGTACCTCCTGCTTCCAGGGTCGGCTCCGACGCAAGCTACGGGTGGGGAATTTTATTCCGGCGATACGGGGATTCTTACACCGGCGCTGACACAGGAACTCGCGATCCTTCAAGTCGTCGAAGATCGCGCGGCAGTGATCGACCTGACCTTGCGTCAAGGTGCGGGGGTCGAGCACGGGAAGACCGGGGAGCTTAGTGACCGTGATACACGCTCTTCCCTGCTGCTGCCTTGTCCCGTGCCACCAGAACAGGATCCGTGTCTCACCGGGACGGGCAACCGCACGTGCATGTGATCGCAAACCGGGTGGACCCGGAGAGCGGGAAGGCGGCGGGGTTGAACCGGAGCCAGCTGAAACTTTCGAAGTGGGCCGAGGAGTACGAGCGGGGGCGGGGGGAGTTCCGGTGCCCGCAGCGGGAGAGGAACAACAGGCAGCGTTCGAGGGGGGAGCGGGTGGTGGACGGGCGCGGGCATTCGGGAGGGCGCTGGCGGCGGGAGCGGATGAACCCGCAGCAGGAGCGGGAAGCGATCCCGGCGGGACGGGACGGTTGGGGTGGACCGGAGAGGGAGCGGGTGGCTTGGCAGCGGGCGGAGGAGCACACGCACTCAGCGCGGTTTGAGCAGGAGCGGGGGAAGGCGCTCGGGGAGCTGGAGAGACGGAGCAAGCGGGAGTGGTCGGCGCTTTACGGGCGTCAAGAGCGGCAGCGGGAGCAGCTGGGGAAAGACTGCCGTGGGGTGCTGGGGCGCTTCCGGCTGTGGCGGGAGCTGGGCGGCGGAGTGCGAGAGATCAGCGGGGCGGTCCGGGGACGCCCGGAAGTGCTGGAGGGCTTTCGGGCGGAGTTGGAGGATCGGCTACGGTGGGAGCGGGTCTCGCTGGGGAAAGCGCATTCGGAAGCGGTGCGGGGGATCGAGCGCGAGGCGGGAGCAGCCTACCGAGGCGGCATGGAAGGGTCCCAGGAACGGGCGGAGTTGGCGGCAAGGACGGGCGGGATGGCCGCGCATTACGATCCTCCTATCGATGGGCGCGAACTCAGGCGCTCGGTGATGCAGGAGCGAATGGAGCAGATGCGGGAGGTCGACGGAGAGCAGGCTTACGAGAAGATGGTGAGGGCCGTGGAGAGGGCAAGCCAGCGGCGGTTGGCATCCTCGCAGTCTCCGTCGCGCGATAGGCCGGAGCGCCGTGGGCCGGAACGCGGCGGACCGGAGCGGATTTTGGACCGAGCCGCTAGTTTGGTCTTGCTTAGGGAGCGTGAGAGAATGGGCAGAACGGATTGGGAGGAAGCATGAGCGTTGTGTCTTGGTTGCAGTCCTGGCAATAGGGGCGACCTTGGCCGGGCTGATCCTGACCGGCAATCGTGGGCTTCGGCAGGACATGCGGCAAGACATGGCGCAGTGGAAATCCTGGTTCAAACCGTCGTCCTTCGAAAGGTAGAAATGACTCGCAAAGGCAACATCATACTTGAGCCTCTGTTTGCGTTGGTAGCTCTTTTCCTGATATTCGAGCAGGCACAAGCACAACTCCACCCGGCAAGTTCGCAGACGGACTTTTATTTTGCTCACATCACGGACGGAGGGGGATGGACCACGCAGTTCCGGTTGGTGAATCCACATTCTTTTCAGGTAACCGGGACCTTGTTGTTCTTCTCCACCAATGGCGCTCCTCTCCGGATAGATTTCGGCACAGGCCCCACTAGCCTTTGGAATACTTCAATCCCGGCGTTTGGGTCAATTCAGGTCGAGACAATCGGAAGTTCTCAGACCGTTCGGACCGGCTTTGCCCAAGGAAGTTTCGACGGGCCAATCCAAGCGACATCCGAGTTTCGGAACCACCGAAACGGTGTCTTCGCCAATGGAGCTAGCGTGGACGGCATTGTGCCGAACACTCTCTTTTTGACGTTTGCCGATGCATTTACGGGGATTGCGATTGCCAACCCGAATTCCGCCTCGGTTTCCTGCACAGGGCAGTTCGGGAGTTCCAGTGGTTTCTTGATTACGCTTCGATGAACTTCGCCGTGGCCTGCTGCTTGGCCATCCACGGAGCGAGCATTGATCCGGCAACCGCACCTATCCCGCTGGCGGCATAGTCCACGAGCTTTTCGAATGCCGAGACCGTGATGTTCACGTCAACCATCGCCCAGAGATCCTGCGCGTCATGGGTTCATTTTCCCATGCCCGATCCGCCGCCGGGGAGCGAGGGAGCCATGGGGTTTTATGGGAATGAGCTACTGGTAGTCGTTTCCCAGCCCAGGGCATTGGCCCAAACCGCGGTCGCCGCGCTTGGTGTAGATCCGGTTTAAGCGCCAGCTTGGAGTCGTGGTACGTTGTTTCGCTCATCGCTCCAGGGTAAGGACTTCGAAAAAACGATGAATCTCGAAATTCTCGAAGCTGATCTGAACAACTCCAGGCATACCGAGGCGGTTCGGCAGTTGGTGGACGAGTACGCGCGGCTACCGATCGGCCAGGGATCTCCGCTGGCGGCCAGGGTGTTGGAGCAACTCGTGCCCGGACTAAGAGGACACCCGGGGACGCTGGTTTTTCTCGCTTGGCTGGACCGTCGCGCGGTAGGGGTCGCGGTTTGCATGACTGGTTTCTCCACGTTCACCGCCAAGCCTCTGATCAACATTCACGATCTGGCCGTTACCGCCGGCTGCCGCGGACGGGGCGTCGGGCATCTGTTGCTCCGAGCGGTCGAAGCCAAAGCCCGCGAATTGGGCTGCGGGAAAGTGACGCTGGAGGTGCGCGAAGATAACGCTCCGGCGCGGCAGCTTTATCAGCGCTTTGGTTTTCGCGACGGAGAGGGTGGCCCGGCGACTTTTTTTCTGGCAAAGACCTTGTAAAGGTGCGGCAGAGGACAGGAAGCTCAGGGCCGCCACGTGCGTGAACCGTCCCGCCCACTTCATCAGCGCCACGAACAAAGCGCAATTCCGACCCGCTTCCGTGGTCGGCTTGACCGGCAAGCGCCAGCCCTTCGGTATGACTTCGGAAAGTTCGCCCAGGGAGGCCGCTTGTGGCCCCAATGCGTCAGAAACTCGCCGTGGCGATGCGCCGAGCGCATGGGATTGTGGGTCAGGACGCCGTTGTACCCAGGATCAGCGCCGAGCGCCTGGCGGTAGAACTCGCTGATTCGCGCAAACAAGCGCAGCGGCGCTTCCCTCGCGGTCGGGCCGCGATGCACAGGTTGGGCTAGGAAGTAGGAAACGTGCGAGTGTGAATTGGAACGCCGCTGCACGATCATGTTAGGTTCCGGCAAGGCCGGGCACGAATCCGAGCGCGCGCCCCAGTGATTGCTAACCAGCGCCTTCGAGCACCTTTTCGGGCACGTCGCAATCGAAGCCCATCAAAGGCCAACTGTTCCCCGCTCGAAGCTCCAAGGATGGGTAGCCCCACGCCTGAGAAGCGGGGACACGGAAGGATGCGCCCTGGCGCCGCGCAACCTGCGGGTAAGTGTGCGCATCCCGTAGGCCGTGCGATCGGACCTGAGCAGGCGCGAAGTCCAAGGCTAGCTGTTGTGGTTGTGGCGACCGAAAGCCCATGCCCCCCGGCGATCGCCCAGGATGCGGGCATAGAGGGCCCAGCGCCCCTCGGCTGCGGCTCAAGGCGTCCAGTATGGCCGAAAGGTTCCTTTCGGCCCGTCCACACGGCCCGAACCCCCCCTTTTCCCTCGTGAACAGCCATCTCTTCGGATCGGCCCGCAAGCCGTCCAGGGCGCGAAGCGGCGAAGCGAACCCTTGACGGCGAGGACCGATCCGGGATCATTGGAAAGTGAGGGAAAGGGGGACGAGAGCGGCCACTCTGTTAGTTGAGTTGGGACCGATCCTGGCGGCGCGGGCGGTGGATTGAAACGCCGCTGCAGCTTGCGGAGCAGATCGGAGTGCCTATGAACGAGGATGTGGGCCCCGCCTTTTTTTCCCGTTCGGCACTTGACATCCCGACCTTCCAGCGGCTTTCCGCGAAGTCGGCTACCCATCCCGCTGCCAGGGAATGGTGAGCCCTGTGTGCTCACCATCCCTGGCAGCAGCTACCGTATACGTAGAATTGCGCGGTACGATGAGAAACACGAAAACGAGGGATCGAACCCGGGACGTCCCCTCTCAGGAAGGTCATCTTGACTCTGGTCTCGACCTGCCCTGATAATTCTCCCATGTGTTTGCGCAATTCTGTTTTCTAGGCAAGGAGGAGCAATGGTGCTAGTGGGCAAGTGTTCTTTTATCGTTGGACTAGTGATCGCTGTGGCCGGAGGCTTCGGCTTTGAACAGGCTTGGTTTGGCTGGGTACTCGCAGTGCTCGGCCTGATCGTCGGATCCTTGAATATAAGCGACAAGGAGAGTCAGACCTTCCTCTTAGCGGCGATCGCGCTGATCGTAGCGGTAAACGCCGTCGGAGCGATCCCTTACATCGGGGAGTTGGTGACCCGGATCATCGCGAATCTCGTGCTCTTCCTGGGGGGCGCAGTCTTGGTCGTAGCAGTTAAGAGCCTGTTCGCGGTAGCGAGAGACTGAAGCCGCTCTGACGCAGGCTTCAGCCGATGGACCGCGGCGGAACGGGGGAAACGGGACGACAACAAAACCCAACCCAAAACCCCGGATAGCCTCCGCCGAGGGGAGCCGCGCATGGGCCGCTTTGGGATGCGCTCCGCAAGAAGGGGCGGCAGGTTCGCCCCAAGATACGGGTTGAGTTGCAGTCGTCCGAGCGGCTGAAGGGGAAACTCATCGAGGCGACCGGCACGGGCCTGCGGCGAATCCCGAGGTTACTGCTCTGGCGCGGCGTGGGGCTGCGTAGCGCGTCCGATTCTCGGAGTTGCCGCCCGAAGGCTGCCACCGCAATGAATTCGCGTGTGGGTCGGCTTGGCGGCCACTCGCACGATTCTCGCAATCTCACATTCCTGTTCCGGAGCCGCGAGGCCACAACCCATAGGGTGTACCTGAATGAAGTGGATACATACCCCACTTTTGGCCAAAAAAGAGGCCCCTTGTTGCTGGTGGCGGCGGACCGACAACAAAACCCAACCCAAAACCAGAATCAAAACCCCGGATAGCCTCCGCCAAGGGGGGGCGAGTCAAGCCGCTAACGCGGCTCCTACGCTGCGCTACGGCCCGAAGACCTTGCATCCGAGCCGCAGATTGGAGTACCCTGACCGTACCGGGATGGCCAAAACGGAAATCCCAGCTGTACCTAGCCGGCCGGGTAGCGAATCAAGTTCCGAAGTCCCCGGTCTCCCAACACACGACACGACAACGGATGGCAACAACACCCCAAGTCGCGATCGAGATGCGCGGCGGCCACAACCACCATCCGTCGGCAAGCCTTTACCTTGACCTACTGAAGCAATGTCTTACCAGAAGCATCTTTCCACACGGTGATGCTGAGAACCTGTAGAAGTTGGTAGAGACTGGCTTCCAGCCCCAGGCGCTTCTTCAGGATGGCCACCAGCAGATAGGTTGCGATGGTAATCCAAACCTGTGTCTTGACGGCGTTCTCGCTGGTACCGTAGAAGGCCTTGATACGGAGATGCTGCTTGATCCATTTGAAGAACAGTTCGACTTTCCAGCGGGCCTTGTAGAGATGCGCTATCGTCAGGGCCGGCAGGTCGAAGTTGTTGGTGAGAAACACCAGTCGCTGATCGGATTCGGCGTCGTGGAACCGCACGCGCCGCAATGGATCGGGATAGAGGCGTGCGGATTGATAGTTGCGCAGGACCACGGTGTGGTCGGAGAGCAGGCCGCTTTCCAACGGCACGGGGCGGGAGTAGCGCCGGTCGAGTCGCACGTTCTTCTTGCAACGTACGACATAGAAGGCCGAGCAGAGAACGAAGGTGTAGAGCCGGGCGAAGTCGAGATAGCCGCGGTCCATGACATAGAACGAACCGGCCTGCGGCGCGAATTCGTCGAGGATGTTGACGTCGTGCCCGCGGGCTGGGCTAATGCGGACAAACGTGGGGATCGAGCCGCGCAGGTTGAGCAGCGTGTGCAGTTTGACCGCCGCTTTGGTGCGGCGAAAGCGAGCCCAAGGGAACAACGACAAGCACAGGTCGATGGTGGTGGAATCGAGGGTATAGACGGTGGCGTCGAGATCGGCGCCGATGGCTTCGTGAGCGTACAGCGGGCGGGCGATGCCGATGAGTGCTTGCGCCAAGTCTTCCCAAATGCGCCAGTGATGAGCTTCGTTGGCGTCGGCCGACGTCGAACGGGAGATGCGTCCCCGGAATCCCAAATGGTAAAGCCGGTGTGCCACCGAACGCAGGCAGGTTTCGATGTCACGAAGGCTCTCGCGCCCTGTCAATTGGGCGAAGGCCATCGCAAGAAACTGATCCATGCAGGAGAAGCCACGATGCCGCCGGTCCCCGCCGTAGCGGCGGACGCAACGATGAAACTCGTGAGCAGGAAGGTGGTCGATCAACTGAGAGAAGACGGCACGGCCGGAGTTCATGGACCATTGTCCGCTCCTAAAGCCGTCCTCCGGCGGGGCCGTAAAGCCCACAGGAAATTCAAATCGAAAACGGCGAGAGAAGGACCTATGGCATGCACCCCTAAGCTGAGACAGCTTAAAAATGGGACAGTTGCCGTTCGCTGAAAAAGTATAGCCTTTTCGGCGAACGTGCCGCACACTTGAAAACGGCCGGGAAAGCGGAGGCGGGCAATGCTGGAGAGCAACCCGCCAAGCAATACCCGGCTGGAAACTCAGCGAGACACTTGCGCTCCCTCAGATGCTTGCGGCCACTCGCCAACTCGTTAGCCGGACAGTAGTGAGTTGACATATGGGCAAATGGCCAGGTGCATTGAGTTCTAAAAAGTTCGATAGACTCTTGCCGCACTTTCCTATCGCGACGCAGGAATCTACATCATCCAATAGACGACAAACCGCCGCCGCGAGTGCGTCTGTGTCATTGGGGTTGTCGATTACAACTGCGTTCAGGTTATCAATGACATGCTCTTCGAGTTGGACACTTTTCACAGCATGATTTGAACAAAGCAAGGTTGTGCCTACTGCCAATACTTCCCGCGTGATACGAGATGCATGGAACGGCAAATGGAAGTGATGTTCTAGGTTGCATGCTATATCACTCGCACTAAGAAGTTCCGGTATGCGCCAAGGAGCTAGGGGTGGAAGTACCCATGTATTTTCCAGCAAGTCGCGTTTGGCTAGTAGGCTCTCAAAGTACGAACCTAGAACTCGGGCGTGCCCTACCGGGACCGTGAGAAAATTGAAGCGTCTACCTTTGCTAGCTATGGCTTGCAAGGCCTCATTGAGTTGAAAGCTCCCCTTTGCATTGCCAACCTTACCGTAAATCGAAAATGGTTTAGGAGTTCCTCACATCATTCCCGCTCCGTTTTCCTCCGGCCGAATTCGTCCTGTTGCGCGGCCTCGAATTCTCTATTCAGCTCGTATTCTCCGTTCTGACCGGACCAAGTCCGAAAGTCGTCCGATTGATTTAACCCGTTGAATATCAATAGGTTGAGCCAAAAAGACGGTTTTCGGGGGTTGTGGGAACACGTCCTGTGCTTGGTCTTGATCACACGAGAGTTCGAACGGCTCGTCCGGAAATCGATTTCCCCCAACAGCCCTTTGGAGTGAGCCCAGCCTACGCCGAGCGAACGCCCTGGGAGTCAGTCAGGCGGCACCTGGACGAGGTCCTGTACCAGGAGTTCTACGCTGGCGCCATCTACCTCTGTGTCGGGCAGCGGCGGTTGTGACCAAGGTAGGTCTCCCCTCCGAGCGGCGCGCCGTCAGCACCACGGCAAACGGTGTCCGGAACGACGACGACGATGTCCTGGTCGCGATGTCGGAGAGGGAGCTATTCTGACCGGAGGGGGCGGAAATCTGCTTGACAACGCTTCCGCCTCAAAATTGCTTGATCGGAAAAAGGGAAATCGGCGACAACCACACTTCCGCTTTTTCGCGACAACCAGAATTCCTTAACTCCTTCAAAGATAAGGACTTATTCTCCAGAGCCAAACGGTGAGTGTTTATGAAGAGGGTTGCGCAAGGGGAGCCATTTCCAAGTGGCCATTTACTAACTGCGGCCCCACTGGTTAACAAGACCCCGAATGGCGACCCATCGGGGTCTTGTCGTTAGTGACGCATTTTCAAGGTGTTACGACTCCCTGCACATCAACCCGCATTCTCCGTTTCGCAAAATCCACTTGGGGTGCCGCGTGCAACAGGGGGGTTGCGCACGGGGACCCCGGGATTTCGTTTCCGGATTCTCCGATTCTCCGTTTTACATCCCGCGTTGTTTAACAGCCCGTTTCGCCTTGGGCTCCAAGTTCCACATTTACGAACTCGCTCCGGTAGGTATCCGGCCGATAACCAGACAGCGGCCGTGGCCGTGAGAGCGGAGCCCGTTGTGGGTGCCGGCGACATCGCCCTCGCGCGGTGTCGAGCGGACTCCAACGGCTCATGACGACCGTTCCGCCCGTCCGGCATCCACGACGCCTCCGATACCGCGTACCTGGACGCGGTCCTGGACGAAGAGGGCGGCTGGTGCGAGCTGAGCGTTCCTCCGATGAGCCTGATAGTGTTCCGGCATCGGCTTCTGGCAGACTTCTCAATCGAGACTTTCCAGTTCATCGCGCAGACCAGACGGCGCAAGAATGCCCCGGCCGAGGAGGCGCCATGACACAGAGGCAGCAGCCCACAGAACCCAGAGAATCCTCGAAGCTGAACACATCCGGCATGCTAAAGCTCTTCGTCTACGGCACGCTCAAACGCGGGTACTGGAACCACGACCCCTTCTGTCAGGGCGTGCTGAAGATCCGGGAGGCGCAGGTCTGCCCAGCGACAATCAAGATGAGAAGGGCAATGTCGCGCCTTGGGGAGGAAGGGCGTAGCCCGACCGAGTCAGGCGCGTGGCGCGGGGGCCCACGACCCCGCGGCGACTGCGTGACGGTGTGCTTTCGGCGCGGCCAGTTCGTGCCGTCCCAGCGAGAATTAAGCGATCTGACGGAACAGCAGCGGGCGATCCTTGAACTGCTCGACCAGTCGGACCGTTCTATAATCAGCGCGGAACGGCGGAACAGCACACAAAGGAAGGCAAGAACGCGGTCCGCTGTACGCGGCTATCATGCCGCAGGTTTGACCACAACGCGGTTCGGCTGCAGCTTCACGCCCTCGCATATAATCTTGGCAACTTCATGCGCACCCTGGCGCTACTCGATGCAGTGGAATAATGGTCACTGACCAGCCTGCGAGAGAAGCTGATCAAGATCGGCGCGAAGATCGTACGCCACGGCCGCTACATCATCTTCCAGATGGCCGAAGTCGCGATCCCGCGCGACCTGTTCGCCGACATCCTGCGCCGTATCGACCGGCTCAAACCGATGCCACGTCCGGCATGAGCGACGGCACCCCGTTCCTTCGCGTCGCCGCCGACAGGATCGGTGCGCCTGACAAAGACTTCGTCCAGAAACCAAGTGTCTCCGAGTTGACCCTGTCGCCGCTTCAGGCGCTTGGCATAGTCGCGCCCGAACTTCAAGCACCACCGGCGGATTGTCTCGTAGGATACGGTGACTCCTCGTTCGGCGAGCAGATCCTCGACATCTCGGAAGGTGATACTGAATCTATAGTACAGCCAGACTGCGTGGCTAATGATTGTGCGCGGGTAGCGGTGTCCGTGGTAGCTTGATTCGGTGGGATTCCATACGGCCAGTCTGGCAGTTATCGGTTCAAGTTGACAATGCCCGCATGACCGTGGCGGACGCAGGTTCGGCACGTGGGGTGACGAAAGGATGCCAGCTGTAGTAAAAGATTAAGCTGGCTCGAGCCGAAGGCCGCTGGCACGGCTGTTCGGGCGAGCAGTCGAGCCTAAATTTAGAAGAGAGACGACCATGATTGACGGCACGTCCCACGACGGCGCGTTCCGCGCCAATAACATCCAAAGCTCCAAATACTGGGCGCCATGTCGAGCCGGCGCAGTCGACGGGGCGCAGTCCCCTCCAGCAGCGCACAGGGACGATTCTCTCGTTACCAATCCATCGGCGGGGCTGGTTACCGAGAGCCATCCCCCCAGCCGCCGCCGTGGCGGCTGGGGGCGTGCAGGCGTTTTCGCCGTCGTCGCCTGTTTGGCCTGGCCGAACTTGGCCTTCGCGCAGGACCCCGGCGTGACGGTTTCGGAGACGGAATTGATGGTGTCCGAAGGCGGCTCGGCAAGCTACACGGTGGTGCTCGACGCCCAGCCGACGGATGATGTCACGATCACGGTGGCGCCGTCGTTCGGGGACGACGAGAATCTGACGGCGAGCCCGGAAACGCTGACCTTCACGAACTCTACCTGGAGTATGCAGCAGACGGTGACGGTCCAGGCGGCCGAAGATGACGACAGCGAGCCCGGCACCGCCCTGTTTACGCATACTGTGGCCGGCCCCGGCGCCTATGACGGGCTTACGGCCCCCGGCGTCACAGCAACCGAGATCGACAACGATCCGCCAGGCGTAATGGTTTCGGAGACGGCAGTGTTGGTGGGGGAAGACGGCTCGGCGAGCTACACGATAGTGCTCAAAACCCTTCCGACGGCCGATGTCAGGATCGAGGTGAAGCGGGTGACCGGCGATAAGGATCTGACGGCGAGCTCGGATACGGATACGGATCCAGATCCAGATTCGGTTACGTTGACCTTCACGAACTCTACCTGGAGTATGCCGCAGACGGTGACAGTCTCGGCGGCCGAAGACGAAGACGGCGTTGCCGGCATTGCCCAGTTTAGCCATAACGTGATCAGCCCCGGCACCGTCTATCACGGCGTCGGGGCCCCTGGCGTCAGGGCAACCGAGGATGACAACGACACGATCGGCGTGATCATCTCGCCGACGGCACTGTCGGTGCCCGAAGGCGGCTCGGCGACCTACACGGTGAGGCTTGGCACCAAGCCACTGGACGATGATGTCACGGTCGAGGCGACCCCGGAACAAGGGAGTGATACCGACCTGACGGTGACCTCGGATACGGATATAGATGCGGACTTTAGTTCGGTTAAGTTGCTCTTCACGGACTTGAACTGGCATACGGAGCAGACGGTGACGGTCTCGGCAGCCGAGGACGACGACGAGGTGGATGGCGTCGCGACCTTCACTCACGGCACGGCAGGCGACGGAGACTACTACGACATTTATATCGATCCAGTCACGGCGACCGAGGCCGACGACGACAAGGACGTGATTGAACCGACGGCGGAGATTCAGACGGAGGCGTCGGCTCCGGTGGGCGGCGCGTTCGAGGTGACAATCCGCTTCTCCGAGAACGTGCGCGGCTTCACCCTCAGGGATATTGGTGTAAGTAACGGGACGGCGTCGAATTTCAACAGGGTGTCCTCACGGAGTTACACGGTGACGATCACTCCGGAAGAATCCGGTGAGGTCAGGGTGGAGGTGAGATCGAACGTGGCCCGGGACAAGGCCGGCAACGGCAACCGGGCGGCGGAGCCTCTGGTGATCGAGGCAGACTTGGAGCGGCCGGAGGTAACGATCGAAGGGCCGACGGAGCCGGTGGTAATGACGGGGTTCGAGGTGACGATCACCTTCTCGGAGCCGGTGGAGGGCTTTGAGCTTAAAGATATCCGAGTCACTAATGGAACGGCTTCGAACTTTACCAAAGTCTCGCCGCAGGAGTACACCGCCGAGATCACCCCCTCTGCGAGCGGCGCGGTGAAGATGGAGGTTGCGGAGGACGTGGCTCGGGACGGGGGCGGCAACGGCAACCGGGCGGCGGAGCCTCTGGTGATCGAGGCGGACCTGGAGCGGCCCGAGGTAACGATCGAAGGACCGACGGAGCCGGTGGTAATGGCGGGGTTCGAAGTGACGATCCGCTTCTCCGAGAACGTGCGCGGCTTCACCCTCAGGGATATTGGTGTAAGTAACGGGACGGCGTCGAATTTCAACAGGGTGTCCTCACGGAGTTACACGGTGACGATCACTCCGGAAGAATCCGGTGAGGTCAGGGTGGAGGTGAGATCGAACGTGGCCCGGGACAAGGCCGGCAACGGCAACCGAGCGGCAGAGCCTCTGGTGATCGAGGCAGACTTGGAGCGGCCGGAGGTAACGATCGAAGGGCCGACGGAGCCGGTGGTAATGACGGGGTTCGAGGTGACGATCACCTTCTCGGAGCCGGTGGAGGGCTTTGAGCTTAAAGATATCCGAGTCACTAATGGAACGGCTTCGAACTTTACCAAAGTCTCGCCGCAGGAGTACACCGCCGAGATCACCCCCTCTGCGAGCGGCGCGGTGAAGATGGAGGTTGCGGAGGACGTGGCTCGGGACGGGGGCGGCAACGGCAACCGGGCGGCGGAGCCTCTGGTGATCGAGGCGGACCTGGAGCGGCCCGAGGTAACGATCGAAGGACCGACGGAGCCGGTGGTAATGGCGGGGTTCGAAGTGACGATCACCTTCTCGGAGCCGGTGGAGGGCTTTGAGCTTAAAGATATCCGAGTCACTAATGGAACGGCTTCGAACTTTACCAAAGTCTCGCCGCAGGAGTACACCGCCGAGATCACCCCCTCTGCGAGCGGCGCGGTGAAGATGGAGGTTGCGGAGGACGTGGCTCGGGACGGGGGCGGCAACGGCAACCGGGCGGCGGAGCCTCTGGTGATCGAGGCGGACCTGGAGCGGCCCGAGGTAACGATCGAAGGACCGACGGAGCCGGTGGTAATGGCGGGGTTCGAAGTGACGATCACCTTCTCGGAGCCGGTGGAGGGCTTTGAGCTTAAAGATATCCGAGTCACTAATGGAACGGCTTCGAACTTTACCAAAGTCTCGCCGCAGGAGTACACGGCGACGATCACGCCCGAAGAGATCGGTGAAGTGAGGGTGGAGGTCCCCGAGGAGGTGGCCGAGGACGGGGCCGGCAATGGCAACCAGGCGGCGGAGGCCTTCGAATTGGAGACGAAGCTAGCGGTGAGATACCAGGAGGAGAGCTACACGGCCAGGGAAGGTGGAGAGACGGTGACGGTGACGGTGAAGCTGAGCCAGGGCTGGGACGAGGAGCTGGTGATCCCGATCCGGGTGACGCGGCCGGAGACGACGGAAGTCGCCGACTATACCCTAGATGGTTTGCAGGAGTGGGATGCCCAGGAGGGCGCCGGGACGCTCACCTTCCCAGCCGAGGAAACGGAACAGACGTTTAGGATTGCAGCCAACCATGATGGGGACGGGGACGACGAGACCGTGAAGCTGGGATTTGGGGAACTGCCGGAGATCGTACTGGCAGGTGAGCCGGGCGTGGCGACAGTGATGCTGGAGGACAAAGGACTGGTGGAGCTGAAGGTGAGCTTTGGGCAGGCGGAGTACCAGATTAGGGAAGGCCAGCAGGCCGACATCGAGGTGACCGTCTCACCGGCAGCGGACCGGCGGGTGGAAGTGCCCCTGGTGGTGGCGCCTAAAGGAGGGGCCACCGACGAGGACTACAGTGGAGTGCCGGCGAAGGTGGTGTTTGAGGAAGGCGAGAGTCAGGGGACGATTTCCGTCGCGGTGCTGGCGGATGAAGTGAATGATCCTGGGGAGGGGATCGTGCTGAGCTTGGGCGAGTTACCAGAGGCGGTCCGTGCAGGAGAGATCCCGGAGACCACCGTGAACTTTACACAGCAGCGCACGGCGGAGCAGTTCTCGCAAACGCTGGAGGTGATGTTGGCGGTGATTGCGCGCACGATGGGGGAGAGTGCGCAGACGGCCATTGAGGGTCGCTTTGAGCGGCATCGGCAGTGGAGTCGGCTGGGGGCAGTCGGAGGAGCGGTGCCGACAGCGCAACCGGGAAGCGACAATAGCGCCACGGGTCTGGGTGAGGGAGAATCGCAGCGGATAGGCAGCGAGAGCCTCGAGGGCGCCGGCAGGAGAAGAGCCGAAGGCCCGGTAGTGCCGAGCGCTGGGGGCGCGGCCGGGGCCCGAGCAGCGATGGGATCGAGTGGGGAGTCGGGAGACCGGGAAAGTGGCGTGCAGGGAGCGTGGCTGCAGAACGTCTCGCTGGGTGGATTGGCGGGCCTGTTCGGCTACGGCCAGGGCTATGCGGGCGTCTCGACCGGCTCCGGCAGGGGGCCGAGTGGGACTGGCCCGACTGTCGGGTTGGGAGGGCAGCCAGGTTACGGTCAGAATCGATTCCAGGGTTCGGGGACCAGGAACTCGTCGCTGAGATCGGGATCGGGCGAGTACTCGGGGAGGAGGAATCAAGAGCTCAACCTTGCGGGAGTGTCCTTGGAGCTGCCCTTGGCAGGACAGCAGAAGGGGACGAGCAGGAGCTGGGTGCCAGCGTTGTGGGGGCAAGGGGACCTGCAGCACTTCAACGGGAACCTGGCGCGGTACGAGATGAGCTATCGAGGAGGTCTCGAGGCCGCCCATGTGGGGCTGGACCTCTATGCCAACGACAAGGTGCTGACCGGGCTGTCGTTCATGCGCAGCTGGGGGAACATGGATTACAGCGACGATGGGTTCGATGGGGTGTTGAGGAGTCGCATGAACACGTTTCATCCCTATCTGTACTGGCAGCCGACGGAACGGGTGAGCGTGTGGGGCATGGGCGGCTTGGGACGGGGTCAAGTGGATGTCAACGAGCCGGGGAGGAGTCACGACTTCGAGGCCGACTTCCGGATGTTCTCGGGAGGAGTGAGGACGGTGCTATCCAGGCGAGGCAGCAATGAGGTGGGGCTGCGGGCGGACGCCTTCTCGGCGCAACTGGAGACCGAAGCCTCCGAAGACATCGCGAAGGTGCGAGGTGAGGCCCACCGGGCGCGGTTGATGCTGGAGTGGGTGCACACCAAGCAGCTGTCAGCGGGGCGATCCCTGAGCCTGAAGGCGGAGGCCGGCGGGCGTTTCGACGGGGGCGATGCGGAACGGGGCAGCGGCGCGGAAACAGGATTCCGTCTGGGGTATCTGGATGCGAACAGTGGACTGGACGTGGTCATGCTCGGCCGAGTGCTGGTGGTGCATGAAAGCGACTACCGGGACTGGGGATTGGGGGTACAGGCAAGCTGGGACCCGGGCGAGAAGCAGCGCGGGCTCCGGGTGGCGGTGACCTCCGCGCGGGGCCAGGATGGAGGCGGCCGAACGACGCTATGGAACAACTCTAATATGGTCACGGGCCCGCCGGGGATGGGAGCAATCGGAATGGGTTCCCAGAGCCGGATGGAAAGCGAGGTGGCCTACGGCGGCCTGAAGGCGCTGGGCTTACCGGGTCTGCTGACGCCCTATAGCCGGCTGCGATGGGCCGGACAGGGCCGGGAGCTGGCCTGGGGGACCGCTTGGAGCCTGCCTCCACGCTCGCAGCTGGCGCTGCCATTGATGTTGGAATTGGAAGCCTTGAGGCGGGAGAACAGAACGGGTCCGGCTGATCTAGCGGTGCTGGTGCGAATGTCGATCCCCTTCTGAGGAACTGACCCCGAGCAGTGGGTCAACCCCCTGCCCGTCCCTACGAGCGGCCCGCCGTCAGCACCAGGGTGAACGACGACCCAGATATCCTGGCTCCGACGTTGGAGAGGGGGCATTCTTGACCGGAAGGACGGAAATGTGCTTGACAACGCTTCCGCCTCGAATTTGCTGGATCGGAAAAAGGGAATTCGGTGACAATTGGGCTTCCGCTTTTTCGGCACGACCTGAATTCCGTAACTCCTTAAAATATAATGGTTTATTCTCCTGAGCCGACCGGTGAGTGGTTATGAAGAGGGTTGCGCAAGGGGAGCCAAACTCATAACCGCTAACTCTTGCGGCTCTTTAGTGGCTCTTCTGGGATTTTAGTGGCTGGCGGCGGTGAGTGACGGATCCCTCGCCACTGTGAGGCCGACCTCCCGGAGCCTGCTTCGGTGCCATTCAAGGGCTTCGTGACAACTCTACGGCCCCCAAGGCCGGGCGGCGACTGCGTTGGCCAAAAAGAATTACTGATAAACAAAGGGTTACGAGTAGAGCAAGGCTGCTGGCAGGTAGTCGTACAGTCTCCCGAAGGCTGTGAAATGCGGATCCACAACTGTCATCCAGTGGCCACACTCAAAGAGATAACTCCCTGTTTATCAGTGTCTTATTCCCTTTACGAGTTGCCCACGACCGGACTGGCGTGTAGGGTATTTGGGGATTTCTTGGCCGCCTTTTGGGCTCCGATGTGACTGCGGGCGACGTCGGGTCGGCAGGATGGAGGAGCCGGCTACCCGTTGGCCACCCACTAAAAACCCGGAAGAGCCTCTTTAGTTAACACGAGGCCCCGAGGGGCGACCCTCTCGGGGCCTCGTCGTTAGTGACGTATTTTCAAAGAGGTACGACTTCCCACACATCCCCCCGGGTTCTCCGGTTCGCAAAAATCCGGAGATATAACCAGAAGTTGTGGATGAGGGGCTGAGGGGAGGCGGCGTATCCTGACGATTGAGGAATCAATTCAATCGTTTCCTGGAAGGAACAAGGAGGATACGCCATGAGTCAGTGTGAAGCTGCTGAGAGCAGCAGTCAAGTCAACCCCCAAGTCATTGATGGAGAGAAACGCTCTCCCTTGGATGAAGTGCTGCGTCAAGGAGCACTTCAGATGCTCGTCAAGGCCGTGGAAGCCGAAGTGGCCGCCTACATCGAAACCCATCAGCACGAAGTCGACCAGGACGGCCGGCGGCTGGTGGTGCGCAACGGTCACGCCCGCGAGCGCACCATCGTCAGCGGCGTGGGTCAGCTGCAGATCCAGGCGCCGCGAGTTGACGATCGCCGAGTCGATGAGCAGGGCCAACGCTTCCATTTCACTTCTCAGATTCTGCCGCCCTACCTGCGGCGCACGAAAAGTGTCGAGGAGCTGATCCCGTGGTTGTACCTGAAAGGGATTTCGACGGGCGATTTCAGCGAAGCGCTGCAGGCCTTGCTGGGGCCCGACGCTGCGGGCCTGTCGGCAACGACGGTGGTGCGTCTCAAAGACGTCTGGCGCCGCGAGTACGAGGCTTGGTCAAAGCGTGACCTCAGCGGCCAGCGGTTTGTTTACATTTGGGCCGATGGCATCTACTCGAATGTTCGTCTGGACGATGAACGGCAGTGTTTGCTGGTTGTGATGGGAGCACTCGAAGACGGCCGCAAGCAACTGCTGGCGGTGCACGACGGTTTTCGCGAAAGCGAACTGTCGTGGCAGGAGTTGCTGGAGGACTTGAAACGGCAGGGGCTCGAGCTGCCGCCGAAGTTGGCGGTGGGCGACGGCGCGATGGGCTTCTGGGCGGCCTGGCGGAAGGTCCTATCCAGCAACCCGGGAGCAGCGTTGCTGGCTCCACAAGACGGCCAACGTGCTCAATAAGCTGCCGCAGAGCATGCAGGGCAAAGCCAAGCAGGCGCTGCGCGACATCTATCTTGCCGAGAGTCGGCAGACGGCGGAGGACGCTCTGGACCGTTTCAAGAACCTATACGAGAAGAAGTTTCCCAAAGCGCTCGAGTGCCTGGAAAAAGACCGCCAAGTGCTGCTGGCTTTCTACGACTTTCCGGCCGAGCACTGGGGGCACTTGCGGACGACGAACCCGATCGAGTCCACCTTTGCGACGGTCCGTTTGCGGCAGCGACGAACGAAGGGTTGTGGCAGCCGCGAAGCGTCGTTAACGATGGTCTTCATGCTGGCCCGCCAAGCCGAGCGCCACTGGCGACGCCTGAACGGTTCAGAAGTGATAGTTCATGTCTTAAATGGAAAGGAATTTAAAGATGGTTTGATGGTTCAGGAGAACGCCGCCTGACCTCGCCCATCCACAATATTTGACAATATCTCGCGTTTGCTCGTCAGCCACGCCTATATTGACGGCAAGAGCCGCTTCTTCAAAACAGTTCAGAACATCGAGGACCGTGCTTCGGTCTTTTATGTTTTCATCGTTGCAGAGATATTCACCCCGCTGGACTTCCGACATGTGGCGCAGCTTGACCAGTAGTGCTCCCCACAAAACCCTCAACTCCCGGGCCTGTGGATCCGTCCATCTTCCTGCGACTTCCAAGGCATACCTCGCGCGCTGCTCGTGGGCACTTTGCCGAACTTGATTTGTGTTGTCTCTGATCTTGTTGGCTGTCTGAAAGACAGCGTAAACTGCCAGTCCCCGCCAGCCCGGTGGTAGGCCACCACAACTCCCAAACCTTAATAAGCGCGGTCTATGGTTCTTTTCTGCTGATACATTGTGCCATGCTGGGCCTCCTGAAATCGCCTCAGGGTACCGCACTGGGGCTCCTGTCAGCACGATGATTGGGTTCACTCAAATTTAGGAAAACCCCAAAACCATCTTTCAGATATACTATATAGGAAGGAGATCGGGGCCAGTGGCCATCATTGCAGTGATCCAGCAAAAGGGCGGTGTCGGCAAATCCACCATCACTGCCAATCTCGCCGGCGAGCTCGTCAGCTCCGGCCGATCAGTGAAGGTGCTTGACCTTGATCCCCAGCAAAGCCTTGTCAGTTGGTCCAAGCTTGGCAACGGACTGCTCAAGGAGATTGTTCAGGCAATCCGAACCGATCACCCACAAGGCTTCAAAGTCTCAGTCCTGAGTTCAGGCAGTGATTTCGATAGGGTGCTCCTGGACTGTCCGCCCGGTCTGCCAGATGCTGGCATCATGGCCGCACTACTCGCTGATTTGGTCATTCTTCCCGTTACCCCCTCACCCCTCGATATTCTTGCCGGCAAGGAGGCCCTGATCTTGGTCAGAGACGCCCGCCGGAAACGAACAGACAGCAAACCCATCATTCGCTTCGCTCCGGCCAGGCTTTCAATCAATACCGTCCTGTCAAAGGATTTACCCGGATCCCTTGAGAATCTTGGAGAACCCATATTGCCGGGCACCAGCCAGAGAGTAGCCGTGGCTGAAGCTGTCCTCAAAGGCCTGACCGTGGGAGAGTACGCCCCGGAGAGCAAAGCCCATCAAGAGTTTCAGGAACTCGCCAAAGCCGTGGAGGAGATAGTCCAATGAGTAAACGAGCCCGGATGGATGAACTGGCCGATAAGCTCGGCCTTGATACAGAACCGACCCCTCCGGCTCCAGTACCGGTTCAGGAACCGGTACAGCCAAAAAATACGGTTTTAAGAAAAACGAAAACTGATACTGCCGAACCATTAACTCAAATGAACCTCAACCCCTGTCCTTCGCCAAAACTCCGTAGCCGACGAAAACAAAGACCGGTTGCTTCAAGCGTCCGGTCTTCTTGGCGTCATCTTGACCATGCCTGCCTTGCGAACTGATCCCGGGTGGCCACTGAGGCAAGCACGATCCCGCCCCTGGGTGCACTCCGCCATCTAGATCGACTCGCCATCGGTCGGTTGGGCGCAATCGACAACTGGGTCGGGCTCGCGGTCTCAAAGTGCCAGCTAGTGTAGTGCGTCAATCAGATTGAACCTTAAGAAGAGCGGCTTTGCCGCGCTTGACCTTCTCAAGGGTGTCGGAAGCGGTAGCAGTCCAGATGAAGGGCTTGGGCTGCTGATTGTGTCGAGCGATGTAGTCTTCGATGGCGGTGGTGAGTTCGCCGACGCTACGAAAGACACCGTGGCGGATGCGCTTATCGGTGAGGTCTCGGAAGAACCTCTCCACCATGTTCAGCCACGACGCTGAGGTGGGCGTGAAATGGACGTGGAAGCGTTTATTGCGCTGCAGCCAGCGTTTCACCGTGGCGTGTTTGTGAGTGGCATAGTTGTCCACGATCAAATGGATCTGCTTGTCCTTGGGGGTCTGGTTTTCAAGCAAGCGCAAGAAGCGCAGCCATTCTTGGTGGCGGTGCTTGGGCATGCAGGTTCCGATCACCGAGCCGTCGAGCGTGTTGAGCGCGGCGAACAAGGTGGTTGTGCCGTTGCGTTTGTAGTCGTGGGTCATGGTCCGGCCGCGTCCCTTTTTCAGGGGCAGGCCGGGCTGGGTGCGGTCGAGGGCTTGAATCTGTGACTTCTCGTCGAGGCAAAGAACGAGGGCATGCTCGGGCGGGTTGAGATAAAGTCCGATGATGTCGTCGAGTTTTTCGGCGAAGCGCGGGTCGTTGCTGAGTTTGAAGGTCTTGACGCGATGCGGCTTGAGGCCGTGGGCGCGCCAAATGCGACCCACGGTGGAGGCGCTGACGCCGACCGCGGCGGCCATCGTGCGGCGGCTCCAATGGGTGGCGTTGGCTGGCGTTTCGCGGGTCGTCTTGTGGATGATCTGTTGCACTGTTGGGGAGCAGATGGCGGGCTTACGGCCGGGCCGCGGGGCGTCCTTTTCGATGCCGGCGACGCCGGATTCAAGAAAACGGCTTCGCCAGCGCGCCACCAACTGACGCGAGACCGACAGCTGCGCGGCAATCCGTTTGTTCTCAAGACCGTCGGCGGCGAGCACGATGATCCTGGCTCGCAACGCCAGACGAACAGCGACCCGACGACCGTTCGCGTAGCGCTCCAACTGCCTACGCTGCTCCTGCGTCAATGGGACTGGCTCTGCTCTTCGCATCCGTGTGCCTTCTACTAGTAAAGGCGACACGAAGATACTATAAGTTACATTATTTATGGCGCACTACACTAGGCAGCGCGCCGTTCGTAGCGATGGTGCAGGCCGCCCACCTCCGGGAACGCCACAATCTTGCCGCGCTCGGGGCCTTGCACTTCCCGCTCGATCGGAGCTTCCTTGTCCAGCCCCAAGTGCGTCCTCGACCGATGGTAGTAGTCGAAGTAACTCGTCAGTATTCGCCGCAGATGGCGGCGGTTGAGAACAATGACATGGTCCAAGCACTCACGACGCGCAGATCCGATCAAACGTTCGGCGAAAGGATTCTGCCAGGGGCTGCGGGGGGCCGTCAGCACTTCCTTGATGCCCATGCCTTCGACTCGCTCGCGAAATTCGGTGCCGTAGATCCCATCGCGGTCTCGTAGCAGATAGCGTGGCGCCGTATCGTAAGGAAAGGCCTCGATCATTTGTTGCGCGGTCCAAAACGCGGTGGGATTCGTCGTGACATTGAAATGCACCACGCGCCGCCGCTCGTGCTCCAAGACCACGAATACAAACAAGATCTTGAAACCGATCGTCGGGACGGTGAAGAAATCCAATGAAACCAGATCTGCGGCGTGATTGGCCAGAAAGACTCGCCAGCTTTGCGACGGAGGCATGCGGATCATTTGTAGTAGACGCGAGATGCTTCTTTCCGAGATTACAATGCCCAGCTTCAACAGTTCGCCATGAACACGCGGTGCGCCCCAGATCGGATTCGCTTGCTTCATCTCGGTAACGAGCTTACGGACTTCTCGGGTCAGACGCGGCCGTCCGGGCTTGCGTCCGCGTTGCCGACTTTTCCAGCGCCAGTAGCGCCGGAAAGCGTTGCGATGCCAGCCCACGACGGTCTTGGGTTGGACGATGACCATAGCCGAACGCCAATCCAGCCAACAGCGAGACAACCAAACCAAGATCATGCGATCGCTTTGGCGCAGGCAAGGCCGTTTTCCGCTGCGTTTGTATGCGGCAAGTTGCCGGCGCAGCGCGAAGTTTTCGAGGATCAGACTCCGACGACTCGGGAAAGCCAAGTTGAACAGCCGAAGAAGCGAGGAAATCTGCGCAATCACTGTTCCCAGGGTGCGCGAACTGCGAACTCAGCTGTCAAGTGGGAATGCGCACAAGCTCCTCAATCTAAACGGTTACGTAGTTTTGGCGAACCACAGCTAGATCCGCCCTTGTCGGCAAGGGTAGTTTTGGGGCAGAACCCGGGTCCATCCGCCTGGATCAGCATTTCGCCGTTACACAGGATCTAGGCGGAAGATGAGGAACGATCGGCTGTCCGTGGCGGGAAACTCAAGCCAACGAGATTTGAACGCAGCCTTCGGCAGACGCTTCGCGTGCGAGTAAAGAGGGAGACGGAGAGGCAAGCGTAGCGTCGAGACACCACAAGGAGGTGTTTGATGACACAATTACGCCGACAGATGCTTAAGGAACTCGAGCGCCGCAACTACTCCGCGAACACGATTCGTGTCTGCCTGCGCTCGGTCGAGGAGCACGCCCGCTATTTCAAGCGGAGGCCCGATCAACTAGGGCCCAAGCACATCCGCGAGTATCAAGCCCACCTGTTTCGCGATCGCCAGCTCGGAGCCAACACCGTGGCGCAACGCCTGACCGGTCTGCGGTTCTTTTACTTCAAAACGCTCAGGCGCGGTTGGGACCTGAGCCTGACGCCCTACCCCAAGAAGCCCCGCCGACTGCCAAGGCGCACGCCAAAAAGCTTTTCCCGATCCCGGTTGGACCAAGAAGGAAAATTTGTTGATGTTGGCGCATCGAGCGCGACTCATGGCCCTTAGACTAGTAGGGTGCGGCTCGCGCGAATCGAAATCGATTGAATCAGGCCCAGCCTGCATTTCTCACCGCCTGGGGCTGATCGAACAGTGCGTCGGTCCCGGATCGAGGAGTTTATCGGGCTCGGTTCGTCAACTCGAGCACACGAGAGTCGTTCACTTTGAGCACGCCAAAGCGTGAGTCGTTCTGGGCGCTGACGTAGAGATATCCGTCGCGGTAAACCAAGTCGTGGCCGTTGTCGTATCGAGGCTCGCCGTCGAGCAGGATCTCGCGGTTGGGGAATAGTTCTCCGTTGCGATATTGAGCGATCGAGACCGGATGCGTCGGATCGGAAACGTCGATCGCCTCCACGCATTCTCCGCCGGAAACGAACAGCACCTTGCCCACGATGGTCATCCCGGTGGCGTCGATATCGCATGCAGGCAAATTGGCGGTTTGGAAGATCTCGAGCGGGTTACTGAGGTCGACGACTGCGACCCGGTCCGGCACGAAGGCTCCGAGATACGCGAAACGTCCTGACACAGCGACGCGGTTCGCGCCTCCGATATCCAGGCGGGTTCCTCTCTGGGCGGCAATCCGTCCCTCCGGCGCCCACTCAGATGCGGGCGTCAGTCGGCCTTGATCATCAAACACTCGATAGACCTGGACCGCCGCGTCCGAACCGCGGCTGGTGTCAACGACGATGATTCGCGAGTCATCGACTTGAGCGATGTCGTGCGGGTTCAGCTGTCCGTGAGGTCGTGCGTCGAAGGCGTCTACGAGCGTCGGATCTCGCGGTTCGGAGACATTGAACACGCCGACGAACCCGATCTTGTTCGCAGTGAACACGAAGTTGCCGATCTTGACCATACCGTTGATCTTGTCGATGCGCGACCGATCCCTGATCGTCTCGAGTATCTTGGGCTGGTTGGGATCGCTGATATCGACTGAATGAAAGTCACGCGTCCCAAGGAGCAGAACATCCCCCAAAGGCAGCACTGTTTGAGCATCCTCCAGCTCTTGCGAATCCACGACCGCGGATAGGAGCGCGGGTCGGGCTGGATCCGAGACGTCGACCAACGCGAGCGACCCGCCTTTTCCGGGAATGAACGCGACGTTGCCGCTTAGCTCTACGTCATGCGGACGGCGCAGAGCGTCTTCGTCGCGCAACACTCCAACGAGCTCGATGGCCTCCGGCGGCTCGGGTGGTGGGGCGCACGCGGAAAGCAGCGCCAGTGCGATCGTAGGCGCTCCTTGGGCTTTCATAGCGCCGCCGTGCTGAAAACTCGACACGTGACGGTCTTTCACCTCCGGGAGGCTGGGGCCACCCTACCACAGCCGGGCAGCCTGTGTGCCGCCGCTCAACGCTGGGTTGACGCGATTCGCAGGATCTTGTAGTGGCTGATGGTGCTGCCGACCATGACTCGCAGCCCGTCGGACGGGTTCGATCAGATTGTACTCGGCAGAGCGGCTACACCGGATTTCTCGGTAGTGGGGTCTTGGTGTGGAGATGGTGCGCCAGCAGCTCATTGTGTTTGCGGGGTCGGGGCGGAGTAAGGCCCCGGGAGGTGCAAGATGCTGGCGCGTTCCGATCATAGTTCAGTCACGCCGACAATAGTTCTGCCAAATCCCAAACGTGGTCGGTGAGACGGCTTTCCATCGCAGGCGTCACCCGTAGGCTGCCGTGCACGCGGCAAAAGTTGTAGAACGCGAGATGGAGCGCCAGCGCCGCCGCCGGGCCCGAGTTGGACGCCGTAGTGAGAGCGGGCGATGCGATCGCCATTCTCTACAACGATGTGCACTCGTTCGTGGCCGACTCCGATCAGCCTCTCGAGCTCCTCATCGTGGGGATTGCACGCGAGAAGGGGCGTATCGACTAGGCTTCGATCTCTAGCAGATTGAGCGAATCGCGATAGATAATCGAGTCTATGACGGCCTGCGGAATCTCGGGCAGCCCGCCCGCGGCGAACTGATTGACGTCGCGGAGGCCATCGATCGTTTCCCTGGGAGTCGTAATCGGCCAATCGCTGCCAAACATGATCTTGTACGTCTGGCCCCAGTTGAGGGCAAATAGAAGCGCCTGATAGAAGAACCACGGCCGGTAGAAGTTTCCCGACAGCCCCATGTAGACGTTGGGGTGTTTGCGCGCCATCACGAAGCATTCTTTTTGCCAGGGGTGCCCTAGGTGGGCCATCACGATCTTCAACTCGGGAAACGCGTGCGCGACATCGTCGAACAGAATTGGGTTCGCCCATTTGAGCGGGATGTTCGACGCCTGGGCCGTGGCTGTGTGGAAGATCAACGGAACGCCCCATTCCTGCGCTTGTTCGTAGATCCTCACGATGCGCGGGTCCATCGGATGAAAGCTCTGGTAGATCGGGCTGAGCTTGAAGCCCTTCATCCCGAGCTCTTCGACGGCGCGCTTGAACTCGTCCAGGGCGTCCGGAAATAGCGGATTCACCGAGCCGAAGGGAATCAGACGTTCGGGCCAGCGCTTGACCAGCCGTGCGATGCGGTCGTTCCCCTTCTTGCCCGCATCGGTTCGGGCAACATGCAGTAGACAGGCTTTATGGACGACTTCCAAGTCGTATTCGAATTGTTCCCACGTGGGGTTGATTTGGTAGGTCGCGTCGGGCCGGCTGTTGTTCAGCATTGGAGCGAACTGGGGCTCCGGCGGAGGGTCGTCGACAAACCAGTCATGGACATGCATGTCGATGATCTGTCGGCTCTGGGGCGGATCCACCGGCGGGATCGGCTTAAGCTGGCGGCCCTGGGCCGACGCCCGCGATACGCCCGCTGTTGATGCGAAACCGGCGAGCGATTGCTTGAGAAAAGTCCGGCGGTCGATAGGCGCATTCATAGTAGCCCGGTCCGCTATCATCGTTCGCGTCTATGATTTCCCACGGCCGTTCAGATGAGATCCTTGCGCACAACTCACGCTACATCCCCGGTGGAGTTTCGTCGCTCAATCGCCTGACCGAACCCAACATCAGCTTCGTTCATGGAGAGGGCGCGCACATCTGGGATGCGGATGGAAATGAGTACATCGACTACCATGGCGCTTTCGCTCCGCAATTCCTGGGCTTCAACCACCCACGGGTGAGAGCCGCCGTCCGTGAAGTTCTCGACCAGCAGGCGGACCTCTTCGGCGCGGGCCCTTCCGAGCTCGAAGGTCGCTTGGCCGAGCTGGTTTGTTCAAACATCAACTGGGTCGAAAAGGTCGCTGTTTTCAACACGGGCAGCGAGGGGACCGCTCAGGCGATCCGGCTGGCGCGCGCCGCGACCGGTCGGGACCACGTCGTCCTGATGCAAGGCGGCTACAACGGTTGGCATAACGACGTCGCGTGCAATTTGATGACGCCGCTCGAGGTCCTTGGCGATCGCGTCTCCCCGGGCGAATACCCCTTCCTGCCGATCAGCGCCAGAATCCCCGAGGCGCATCAGCGGCTCATCCACAACGTGAACTTCAACGATCTCGACTCGGTGCGTTATGTCGTTGAGCGTCACCCGGTTGCGGCGGTGATGCTCGAGCCTCTGCTGCAGAACGTCGGAGTCATCAAGCCCCGCCGCGGCTACTTGGAAGGGCTGCGAGCTCTTGCGGACGAGTTCGGCTTCTTGCTGATCTTCGACGAGGTCAAGACGGGCTTCCGGCACGCGATCGGCGGTTATGCTGAGATCAGCGGCGTCTCGCCCGACCTGGCCGTCTACGGCAAGGCGATCGCGAGCGGCTACCCGATCGGCCTTCTCGCCGGCCGCGCCGAGTGGATGGACTACTTCGCCCATCAAGATCTGGGCAACCGCGTCCTACTGGCGGGAACCTACAACGCGCATCCGATTCCAACCGCGGCGGCGATCGCCACCATCGAGTGTTTGCTGGAAGATAACCGCCGCATCTACGACCAAGTAGAAGCGCTCGCGGCCAGTCTCGAACGCGGCCTGGGCGAAATCCTCGGCTCCAAAGGGATCGAAAATGTGATCGTCCGCCAAGGGTCCGCGTTTTGCGTCTACTTCATGGATCACGGGCCGGTGGATTGGCACGACCTGGCGGCGCATCACGACAGCGCGCGGGACGAGAAATTCCGGCGAGCTCTTATCGAGCGCGGGGTGTTCGTGTTTCCACTGGCTTGTAAGCAATGGTCCCTTTCAGCCCAGCACTCGCCCGCTGACGTCGAACGGACCCTCGAACACGCGAACGATGCGATCTGACTCGGCGGACGGCTACGCCGTCGCCGCCGGCTCGCGGTACTGACACTCGCATGAACTACCCCTTCGCGGTTAGACAGGCTTTAGGCGGACGATGAGGAAAGATTGGCTGTTCTTGGCCGGAACCTCAAGCAAGCGCGATTTACCAACTGTAAAGTGCGGCAGAGGATCTATGGCATGCACCCCTAAGCTGAGACAGCTTAAAAATGGGACAGTTGCCGTTCGCTGAAAAAGTATAGCCTTTTCGGCGAACGTGCCGCACACTTGAAAACGGCCGGGAAAGCGGAGGCGGGCAATGCTGGAGAGCAACCCGCCAAGCAATACCCGGCTGGAAACTCAGCGAGACGATGAGCGCTCGGGGCGGGACATTCTCCCGCTCCGAGCACGACCACTGTCTCGATAGATTTCCTCATGCCTCAGAAAACTCAAACTACGGATTTCTGAGCTCTTCGCTCGACGGCAACAACTGCTCGAACTCCTGCGGAGGCCGATAGCCCAGCGCCGAATGCAGCCGCTTTTGGTTGTACACCGCGTCGATAAATTCCTCGATCGAAGCGCGCGCTTCGTCCATCGATTGATACGTCTGTAGGTTCACCTCCTCGCTTTTGAGCGTCTTCATAAAACTTTCCATGCGCGCATTGTCGTACGGGTTTCCTCGCCGGCTCATCGAAATCAGTGCGCCATGTTCTTCCAATAAGTTCACGTATGCCCGTGAGGCATACTGCGCGCCTTGATCGGAATGATGTATCAGTCCCGGCTTCGGTCGCCGTAACTCGATCGCTTTGCGCAACGCATTCACCGCCAATACAGCTTCTAACGACGATCCCAATTCCCAACCAATCACGCGCCGCGAATCCGAGTCCATCACGACCGCCAGGTAGACGAACGAGCGGCGCATGCGCACGTAGCTGATGTCGGACTGCCAGAGCTGATTGAGTCCGTCGATTTGCAGTGAGTTAGCCCAGTTTGGGTATACCGCGCGATGCTGATCCGAGTCTGTCGTCAGCACGT
Organism: Bryobacterales bacterium; assembly: GCA_965247305.1. GTDB lineage: Bacteria > Acidobacteriota > Terriglobia > Bryobacterales > UBA6623 > CATQHP01. The sequence continues at coordinate 4,464,810 of OZ252030.1, forward strand.
AACGGCGCTTGCGAATCGCCAACAGATTGTCGTTGCGCATCAAGCGCAAGACCTTTTTGTGGTTTACGGTGAAGCCTTGGCGGCGCAGTTCGGCTGTCACCCGACGGTAGCCGTAGCGGCGATTGGTGAGCGTAATGCGCTGCATACGGTCCCGCACTTCCAGGTTGGATTCGACAGGCTTGTCTCGCTCTAATTGCCGGTAATATCCGGCTCGGCTGACTTCTCCGAGTGCACAGGCGCGCTCGACGCTGAGTCGGCCTTCAACGCGAATTTCGTCGATGACGCTGTAGAGCCGCTCGCGTTGCGAGCGACTCTGGAGTTTGGCCTTTCACTAGATGGGACGCGCGGTAAGCACGTTCTTGAGTTGTGAGGGATCTGAGAATGCTTGTGTCTCAAAACATTTTGAGGTATTCTTGTATCTAGTTGTTTAGCTTGTTGTGTAACTAGATTCATTTCCAAGGAGACCTCATGTCCTTCCCCACCAAACTGCAGTTGATCAAGCGCAAGGCTTCCCAACAGTTCTACGTCAACTTCCCCTCCGCCAGCGCTCAGATGCTCGACTTCCAGCCCGGCGAACAGCTCGAATGGATCCTGCTCGACCGCTCCCAACTCGTGCTCAATCGTTTGCAACCTCCGCCCGTCGAGTTGAAAAAAAACTCCCGATCGAGTCGTCGACACCTTCTCCCGACTCTTCGCCAAAGGCCTCAACCCCCACGCCCGACAAAGCGTGAACGACCACCTCACCCGCCTCGCTCTCGGTGCCGCCGTCTGCCTCGGCCGCTCCACCATCACCGGCCTGCTACATGCCTCCGGCGAGAGCTTTCAGGACTGGAGCGCCGGCTACCGCCTGTTCTCGCAACAACGCGTCGAGCCGCAACGCCTGCTCGATGCCTCGCGCCGCGAGGTGCTCGCTCGCTTGCCGCCCGAGGCTCCCTTGGTCGTCGCCATCGACGATACACTGCTCGCCAAGTCGAGTCTCAAAACGCCCGGCGTGAGTTGGCGGCGCGATCCGCTTGGACCCAAGTTTCAGGCCAACTTGATTCTCGCGCAGCGCTTCTTGCAATTCTCGGCAGCACTGCCTCCCAGCGAGCGGCAGCAGCCGGCGCGACTCATTCCGATCGGCTTGGAACACGCGCCGACTCCGCGCCGACCGTCGAAGAAGGCCACGGACGAGGTTTGGAAACAGTACCGGCGCGAGGCTCGCAAGTGCAGCTTAACGGCCCTCGCCGCCAGGCACATCGCGCGCTTGCGCGAGGCCATGAACGCCGATCCCGGAGGCGCTGACAGAGCCTTGCACCTCGTCGTTGATGGCGCTTACACCAACCGCACGGTGTTCGGATCGTTGCCCGCCGAGGTGACGTTGATCGGCCGCATTCGTTCCGACGCCAAGCTGTATCATCTGCCCCTCGAGCAGCCCGGCAAAGGCCGCAGGCGTTGTTACGGCGAACGCGCGCCGACGCCCGAGCAACTCCGCCAGGACGACAACGTGCCGTGGCAAACGGTCGAGGTTTTTGCCGCCGGCAGCCTGCACCAGTTCAAAGTGAAGACGCTCGCGCCGCTGCGTTGGCGGCCGGCGGGAGGCAAGCGGGACTTGCGTTTGGTGGTGATCGCACCGTTGGGTTATCGGCCGCGGGCGGGCTCGAAGGTGCTGTATCGCAAGCCGGCGTATTTGATTGTCAGCGATCCGAGTTTGGGGCTGGAGCAGATCGTGCGGCAGTACGTTTGGCGCTGGGAGATCGAGGTCAACTTCCGTGAGCAGAAGACGCTGTTGGGAGTCGGACAGGCGCAGGTGCGGCAGCCGGACGCGGTCGAGCGGGTCCCTCAATTTATGACGGCGGTGTATGCGCTACTGCTGTTGGCGGGCGCGAGTTGGAGCCGCCAACAGGGCGTGGACGACGCCTTGCCGCGACCGCACTGGCGACGCCGCTCGCAGCCGCAACGGCTCACCACGCAACGGCTGATCAGCCACCTGCGGGCCGAGCTTTGGGCGGACGGCGTGCAGCGGCAACATTTCTGCGGCTTGCGGAACACTTCGCAATCCAACACGAAGCTGCAGAAACTCCCAAGAGGCGCTCCGCCTGCAGCAATCTACGCTTCCGGCTAACGCCAATCCCCTATTTCCGCACCCTACCCCAAACTTCAACCCTCTTTGAACAGCCAAACTCCAGAGTGGGCGCGTAGCGAGCGACTTGGTTCGGCATCGCCGGTTTTAAGGCGTTGAAGGCTCGTTCGAAAAAATCCAATTCCGCCGCTTGTTGACCGACTAGGCGTTCGAGTTCGGCAATGCGATCGGCGCTCGGATCGCTATCCAATTGCACAACCTCTTGTCCGGGACGCGGCCGCCCTTGACGCCGCTCAAGACCGCTGCGTCCCTCGGCGCGGTAGGTGTCGCGCCAGCGATACAACACGCTGCGCCGCACGTCCAACTCACCGCTCAATTTGACGACGTTCTCACCGCGAAGCATGCGGCTTACCGCCAATTCCTTGAACTCAACTTCATACGAGCGCTGCTTCCTCGCAACCCTATCTTTTCTCTCTCTCATCGGGGACTCCTTTTCCATTCACTGAAAATTGTCCCACTTTCATCTGTCTCAGTTTTGGGGTTCACTCCACTAACACTAGTGCCTTGAGCGGCTTAGCCCTGGTCGCAGTACTTTTTCGAGTGGTCACTGTTGCTCCACAAGATGAAGCAGTTGGGAACTCCGCAGGGGTCTAGGGCTCCGTCACCAAGCTGGCAAGAGCAGCCCGCGACGGCCGCGGCGGACAAGCGCCCCGCCGCCGGCTGGTCGCTCTGATTCAGTCGCTCGCCAGGATTTCTGTGGTAATCTTACGGCCATTGAGACCTGTTTGTTTCAGTAGCGGCGTGTTGACGTGCTGGCTGCTGCTGTGGCCCGCCATCGCCTCCGCGCAAGCCCTTGAGGAGATTGACTTCTTCGAGAAGCGTATTCGTCCCGTGTTTGCCGAAAACTGCTTCTCCTGCCACAGCGCGGGGACGCAGCAGCCGATGGGCGGGCTACGCGTGGACTCGCGCGATGCGCTGCTCAGAGGAGGCAATCGCGGACCCGCGGTAGTGTCGGGCGACCCCCAGGGAAGCCGTCTCATTCAGGCGGTGCGGCACAAGGGTCTGGCGATGCCCCCGGGCGGAAAGCTCGCCGAGCAACACGTGGCCGACCTGGAACACTGGATCTCCCTCGGAGCCCCCTGGCCGGCGGAGGCCGCACCTGAAGCGGCCGCGACGGCGGAGTCAGCAGGATCCGCGACCTCTGCCAGCGGTCACTGGGCCTTTCAGCCGTTCAAGCTCGCCGGCCGCGGCTCATCCGAAGACGATCGAGATCCCGTCATCGACCGGCTCGTCGAGGCCCAGTTGGATAGAGCAGGACTTTCGCCATCTGAGCGGGCGGATCCGAGGACGCTCTTGCGGCGCCTGAGCTATGGCCTCACTGGCCTGCCGCCCACGTTTGAACAGATCCAAGCCTTCGCCGCGGACCCCAGCCTGGCCGCGTACGAACGCGAGGTAGATCGCCTGCTCTCCTCGCCGCAGCTCGGAGAGCGCTGGGCGCGTCACTGGTTGGACACCGCCCGCTACGCGGACGCCGGAGCGACAAACGTGCGCTTCGCCTTTGCCTACACCTACCGCGACTGGGTCATCCGGGCGCTGAACGACGACATGCCCTACGACAAATTCGTCGTACGGCAATTGGCGGCCGATCTGCTGCCCGGCGAGGACAGGCGCCACCTCGCAGCATTGGGTTTTCTCACGCTGGGCTTGGACCCATTCCGTCGAACCGACCTGCCCGAAAAGATCGATGACCGGATCGATGTCGTCACCCGAGGTCTGATGGGCCTGAGCGTCAGTTGCGCGCGCTGCCATGACCACAAATTCGACCCGATCCCCACCCAGGACTACTACTCGCTGTACGGCGTCTTCGTGAACTCCGAAGAACCGCTGGAGCCCATTCCCATCGCGAGCGCCAATGGCGGCGATCCGGTAGGAGACGCCCTTCGCACCCGACTGGCCCGCCGCGTCGATTCGCTCAGGACCTGGGAGCAGGAGCGGTTGGAGGAGCACCGGGCGGACGCAAGAAAAGCTGACAGCATCGAGCCCAACTTGCTCGGCGTCTGGAAGGCGCGGGGGCTGAGCGGCGCTCAGCTCGAAAACTTCGCCAGGGAGAGCAATCTGCCTTCGTACCTGTTCCTTCGGTGGGTGGACCTGCTGGAGAGGTCCGCCACGTCGGACGATCCTGTGTTCGCGTTGTGGAACCGGCTAGCGGAGTCGGACGAGGACGATATTGCCGACGCCGCTCGCGAAGCCGGCGGGAACCGGCTGGTGAGCGACGAATTCATGCGCAAGCCGCCCGAGTCGCCGGAGGACCTGGCGCGCCGTTATGCGGAGCTTTTGGCGCAGTCCGATTCGGCCGAGCCCCATAGTGATCCCGACCTTGAAGCGCTGCGCCTCACGCTTCGCGGGCCCGATGCGCCTCCGAATATGCCCCTTGAGGATTTCTGGCAGACGCAGAACGAAGGCGACAAGAACACGAACAACAACCTCGTTTGGCAATACAAAGCCGCCGCCGCCGACTACGCCTATCGGGTCGCGCCGCCGCATGCCATGGGACTGCGGGAGAGGGCCGAGCTGATACCCGCGCATGTCTTTCGCCGCGGCAACCAGCACGATTTCGGCGAGGCGGCCCCTAGGCGCTTTCTGAAGGCGCTCTCGCGGTCGGAGAGGAAGCCGTTCGCCCATGGCAGCGGCAGGCTGGAGTTGGCGCGAGCGATCGCAGACGCTGAGAACCCGTTGACGGCTCGGGTGATGGTCAACCGCGTATGGCGCCACCTGTTTGGCGCGGGGCTGGTGGAAACGACGAGCGACTTCGGCCTCCGGGGCGCCCAACCGACGCATCCCGAGCTGCTCGACCGCCTCGCCGCGACTTTCGTCCAGGACGGTTGGTCGGTGAAGCGCCTTATTCGGCGCATCGTGCTTTCGGACGTCTATCAGCAATCGAGCGCCGAGCGGGCTGAGGGCTTGCGGAGAGATCCGGAGAACAAGCTGCAGTGGAGAATGAACCGCCGGCGTCTCGATTTCGAGGCTCAACGCGACTCACTGCTGGCTGTCGCGGGCCGGTTGGACTCGACTCTGGGCGGTCCCTCGTTTCTACCGGAGTCCGTTCCATCCGTGCCCCGGCGGACTCTGTACGCGTTCGTCGAGCGGGAAAGAACCTTGCCGAGCGTGCGCAGTTTCGACATCGCGGATCCAGCGCAACACACGCCCAAGCGTCACGTGACGACCGTGCCGCAGCAGGCCTTGTTCATGATGAACAGCCCGTTTGCGGCCGAGCAGGCCCGGGCGTTCGCCGCGAGCCTAGCTGACGGGACGGATGAGGAGCGGGTCGAGTTGGCGTACCGGCGGATCTTCGGTAGGGCGCCGACGCCGGAAGAAGTCGAAATCGGGCTGGGGTTCTTGTCGGAAGCGCGGAACGCTCCACCCGCCGAGCCGATCGCTTCCGCCGGCCCCTGGCAATACGGGTTCGGTGAGTTGGACCCGACGGCTGGGAGCGTCAGGAAGTTCGTCCCGTTCGCCTACTATGCGCCCCTGATGCGTTTCGGCTTAGCGCAGGAGGTCCCCTTCGCCTGGAAGCACGCCTCGCTGCTTCCCGCGACCGACGCCGGCGCAGCCCATCTAACCCCGAAGGGCGGAGCGCCGGGAGACGACCTCGCCCATAGCGTCATCCGGCGCTGGGTCTCGCCGATCGAGGGCGAAGTGAACATTAGCGGAGCGTTGACCCATAAGCTAGGCGGCTACGGAAAACGGTTCAACCAGAGCAACGGCATTCGCGGTTGGATCGTTTCCAGCCGCGCAGGCATTCTAGCGAGCTGGACGCTGTGGGGCGTGGAGGCTGAGACCGGGTTGAGCGGCCTCGAGGTCGGGAGGGGCGAGATGCTCGATTTCGTTGTCGACTCGCGCGGCGACGACGAGTTGGACCGGTTCACGTGGGCGCCGGTCATCGAGGAAGTTTCGGAAGAGAAACCGCGGCGGTGGAGCGCCGAAGAAGACTTCCGCGGACCGCAACCCGAGCGACTGGACGCATGGGGCCAATACGTGCAGATCTTGCTCGAGACGAACGAGTTCGCGTTTGTAGACTGATCGCTTATGGCTAGACCAATGTCAATGTGGACGAGAAGGCAGCTCTTGCACGGAGTAGGGATGGGCATGGCCGCGATCGGTAGCGAGCCACTGCTAGAAGCGTCCTCGGTTAATCCGCTGGCGCCCAAGGCGCCCCCGCTCCCGGCGAAAGCCAAACGGATGGTCCACATCTTCTTGAACGGCGGGCTGTCTCAAGTGGACTCGTTTGACCCCAAACCGGTACTCGCCAAGTACGCCGGGAAAGCCTTGCCGGTCCACCTGCGGACCGAGCGTGCGACCGGCGCGGCCTTCCCTTCGCCATTCGAGTTCCAGCGCTACGGGGAGAGCGGCATCGAGGTCAGCGAGATGTTCCCCAACGTCGCCGCTTCGGCGGATGACCTCTGCGTGATTCGGTCGATGCACACGAATGTGCCGAACCACATTCCGTCGCTGATGATGATGAACTGCGGCGCGCAGATTCAGACGCGCCCGAGTCTCGGTTCGTGGGTGACGTACGGACTTGGCTCGGAGAATCAGAACCTACCCGGCTTCGTGGCGCTGTGCCCCAACGGCGATCCGATCAGAGGTTCGCTCAACTGGCGCTCGGCTTTCCTGCCGGGGGCTTACCAGGGGACTTATATCGATCCGTCGCAGACCGAGGTCGACCGGCTCGTCGCGAACATCAAGAACCACTACGTCGAACCGGCGGCCCAGCGGCGGCAACTCGACGTTCTGGCGCGGCTGAACCGGGCTCATCAGAGCGAGCGCGAGGCGGACAGGTTGCTAGAAGCGCGCATCCAATCGTTCGAGCTGGCCTACCGCATGCAGATGGAGGCGTCGGACGTCTTCGACATCAGCGCCGAACCGGAGCACGTCAGGCAGGCCTACGGAGACACGGTGCACGGCCGCCAGATGCTCATCGCGCGCCGCTTGCTCGAAAAGGGCGTACGGTTCGTGCAGACTTGGCACGGGCGAGGGCAGCCTTGGGACAGCCACAGCGAAATCGAAAAGAACCACGGCCAAATGGCTCGAGAGTGCGATCAACCGATCGGCGCGTTCCTCAAAGACCTCAAACAGCGCGGCCTGCTCGATGACACCTTGGTGCTTTGCGGCGGCGAGTTCGGCCGCACCCCCGTATTGGAGCTGACCTCATTCGGCAGCAACCATGGACAGCACGGCCGCGACCACAACTCATACGGCTTCTCGATGTGGATGGCCGGCGGCGGCGTGAAAGGGGGCCACGTCCACGGCTCGACCGACGAATTCGGGTTCCGCGCCGTCGACCAGCCGGTTCACATCCACGATCTCCATGCGACGATCTTGCACCTACTCGGCTTCGATCACGAGCAGTTCACCTACCGCTACTCGGGCCGTGACTTCCGCCTCACCGACGTGCATGGGCGCGTGGTGAAAGAGTTGTTGGCCTGAAGGGCCAAGTCCAGGCCCCAAACCAAATCTGCTACGGCCGACGTTGGGCTCCGTGGGGGCTGAGTCGTTTTCAAAGAACCTGTCCGTAGTCAAAACTAGATCTGGGATGTCAAAGGCGTTCTCCAACGCCCCGGCGCTCCGTGCCGATTGGGTTTCGCGCTGTCTATGACGGCTATTGTTCAGGAGCGCATACACTTTGGCGGCGATTTGGCGCGGCCTTGCGCTTGAAAGGTCGGTCCGGGCGTTTCGTAGACGAACCGGTTTCGTCGTGATCGAGAGATTTGAACTATCTCCCGGCGGCAATGGTGTTAATGACCGCTGATCGACTTACGCTGCTTCGCGCCAGGAGTAGCGGTGATGCAGCCCGCCCAATCGCGGAAAGGCAATCACCTCGGCTTGCGGTGTCGGTTTGATTTCGATGGGACGAGTCAGCGGCGCGTCCTTGTCGAGCGAATCGTGAATGCGGTCTTGTTGATAGTAGGCGATGTATTCCCGGACCAACCGCCGAAGGTGGCCTTCGTTGAGCGGAATGACATGGTCGAGAAGTTCTCGCCGACAACTTCCGACCCAGCGTTCAGCGATGCCGTTCTGCCACGGAGAGGCGACACTCGTCCGTTTGGGCTCAACTCCGGTTGACTTCAAGAACTCGACGACTTCGGCGTTGAACTTCGCGTCCCGATCGAAGATGACATAGCGATAGGGGACGGACTCGGGGAACGCCTCGCGTAATTGTTGGACAACCCATTCGGCATTCGGATGGGCAGTGACGTTGGAGTGCAGGATCCTACGTCGACCATGCTCGATGACAAAGAAGCCATAGAGCAGCTTGAACGTCACGGTCGAAACGGTGAAAAAGTCAAACGCCACGATCACCTCGCGGTGATTGGCGAGAAAGGTCCGCCAACTCTGTCCGGCATCGCCGCGACGGCGTACCGTTCGGAGATAGCGCGCGACGGTTGGTTCGGAAATGACGAGGCCGAGCTTCTGAAGTTCGCCGTGGATCTTGGGAGCGCCCCAACTTGGATTCTCTAGAGCTAGGCGACTGATGAGTGTACGGATCTCGGCTGTCGTTCTCGGTCTGCCACCGCGTGACCGGGATCGCCATCGCCAGAAGAGCCGGAAACCGCAACGCTGCCATCCGATGACAGTTGCGGGTTTAACGACAACGATGACCTCGGTCCAGCGTTTCCAAGCTCGGCTCATTGCCACCCAAAAGAGCCGGTCGAGACGACTCAACCGCGGTCGAGGTCGTTTTCTTTTGAGGACGGCGACCTGTTGCCTTAGAGCGATGATCTCCAGAGCAGGTACTGTCAAGTTGTTGGCGAAGGACGCGGAGCATCCCCAGCCCAACCTCTCCGTTTAGCCTTTGCAGAGGCTCTGGGCGCCCGTCACCTCTCGCCACTCAGTGAACGCTTTGCTTCGTAAGTGCCGATAATGTTCTGCCTTGAGGCCGTGCCGACAGAGTCGAAATAGATTGTTGATCATTCCGTGGCTCGACAAGAAACTCTGTGCGTGTCGCATCGACTTGAACCGTCGCATCTGCCGCTCCCGTTGCCGCGTTACTTCGTGCGAGACCTCGGCCCGATTGTTTCGCCAGCGATCCTGAACGTGCCTCACACTCGGCAAAACTTCTCGTCGAGCGGCTCCATAACTGCGCAGCTTGTCGGTGACGATCACGCGCAGCACATAGCGTAACCCCTTTAAGAGCTTCAGAAAGAAGCACTTTGCCGCCCGCTTGTCACGGCGCTTCTGAACTAGGATGTCGAGCACATCGCCGTCCTGATCAACCGCACGCCAGAGGTAATACTGTTGGCCGTTGATCGTGATGAAGACTTCGTCGAGGAACCAAGTATCGCCCGGCCGTGCCTGCCGCCGGCGTAGGGATCGAGCATAGGAGCGACCGAACTTGAGACACCATTGCCGGACAGACTCGTGGCTAACAGTGATTCCACGTTCAGCCAAGAGATCTACGACATCCCGGAAGCTCAGGCAAAAACGGTAATACAGCCATACGGCGTGGGCAATGACCTCGCCAGGATAGCGATGACCAGCGTAGAGATTTCGGGACGACTCCATCCCCAGATCATGCCCAGGCGGCACGACCGTTCGTCAACTTGACAGTACCCCCACGTCGATTGAACCGTCGGGGTTGACCAGCCGCATGCCCGAGTTGAAATCGCCCTCGGCCAGCTTGGGAAACCGCTGTTTAAGTCCCTCGGACTGGCGCGGCACGTATTCGAAAACGCCAGCCGTGTCTCGCCCCTTCATCCTCTCGAACTGCTTCAGGCAGAACGCACACTCTCCGTCGTAGACGACGAGGTAGCGGGCACGTTCTCGGGTGGTTTGCACCGTGGGCATCGCCTTGATTGTACCCAGGGCTGTTTTACGTCGTCGACGAGCTTGTGGGGGCCTCACGCCCCTGTTTGTTGGTGCGAACGGGATATCGAGGACGACCCAAACACTTCCGTCATTGGCTCGAAAGTTTGAAGCAGAGCGAATGAGAGGTTCTGGTCACTTCGCCAGCGGGTCGGGGCGAAGCTGGAAGTGCATGACCTTGCTTGTCGTCCCTTTGCCGCCCTCCATGTGAAACGGCCCTCGGGTGCTCACTGTCGTCCACAGGCCTCTGCCCTTCCATCCCGCGTTGGCGTCGTCAATCCGGCCATCCATCCATTTCGTGTAGAACCCCAGGGGGTAGGGAACGCGGAGCACGACCCACTTGCCGTCTTTCAGAACCAGCAGCCCTTCGGACGCATTACCGGTGTTGATCGGGATGTTCTTGCCCAGCCCGAATGTATCGAACTGATCCACCCAGGTGTAGTAGCTGCCCTCGGCGCTGCCCGGGTCTGAAACGCCCTGGATCTGCGGCAGCGGCTCAGCATAAAACGTCCAGCCCTCGGGACAGTGCTGCCCCGTGGCCTTCGGCCCGTTGAGCGGTCCTTTGCACTTGCGGCGGTCGAAGCTGGCCATATGGCCGCTCGCCAGTGCCGCCCAGGCGACGCCGTCGCGGTCAACATCCATGCCGCGGGGTGAGTACCCCTGGAGCGGCACCTCCGGGTTGTTGAAGGGTGGCTCGTACACTTCCGCCAGTGCGGTCTCAGGCGGGTTCGTCCCCGGATTCAGCCGGACGACGGCGCCGGGGACGCCTAGCACCGATCCCCAGACCGAGCCATCCGGAGCGGGGGAGACGGCGTAGAAGGCGGCGCCGAAACGCTTGTCCTTGGCCGGATCGACCGGCTCGTCGGGCTCCACATAGGCGTCCCGCTTGCCGTTGCCGTTGGTGTCCATGATGAGCGCGGTCCACCCCTGAGACTTCACCTCGTCGCCAGTCTCGTCGAACATCTTCCTGTCAAGCCAGCCGACGACCTGGCCGCCGCCGCTCGTCCAGAGCGTGTTGTTCTCATCCTCGGCGAACATCAGGTGGTGCGTGCTGAAGCACGTGCTGATGTGCGTGAGCTCTTCGGTTTTCGGATCGTAGACGGCGAGGTGGCGGCTGGCCTGCTCAAGCGGGAACAATTTGGCCGACGGGTGGCTGGAACCCTCTTTGCAAAAATCCGGGTTGGCGCGTGGGCGCACGGCGGAGGTGATCCAGACGCGGCCCATCTCGTCGAACATCGGATTGTGCACGTTGTTCTTGCTGTTCCAGATGGCTTCATCGCCCCAGTAGGGCGAAGGCTGCGGGACCGTCTGCGGCGCCGCCGGTGGCGTGTTCGGATCTCGGACCGTCAGCTTGACTTGACTCCGGGTGTGGTTCACCGGATCCAGAACGGGCAAGTAGTCCGCGCTCGCCTCGAGCGCCCCGTAGATGAGACCGTTGGCGTTCACCGTCGGATTCCGCCGGTCCGTGGAGACCTCATCGTGGAGGTAGGCCTTCGGATCGGCCCAGTCCCACTGGGTGATGACGACGTTGCGCTCCAGGCCCTGGGGCCGCGGCGGTTCTGGCGGCAGCTCGCCGGCAGCTACCCGGTCGGTCCAATCCGCGAACGTCTCGAAAGCACGCCGCGCACCGAGCCGCGCCATGCCGTTGGCCATGCTGGCGCCGGCTTGCCCGGAAAGGATACGCCGCTCCCACGCCGCCACCGAGGAAGGAAAGCTGCCAAGACTCTCGGGGATCTCGCGTGTCGCCTTGGTGCCCAGTTGGTGACAGGCCCAGCAGTTGCCCGACTTCACGTTCCGCAGCCACTGAGCCTGGCTTTTCATGTCTGGCGAAATGCCGTTGCCACTGGCCCCCGTGCCGGGGAACTCGCTTTTGTCCGGCGCCCGAAGCAGGGAAAACCAGTAGCCGGCCGGGTAGTATTGCGCCGCCGCAGCGGGAGTGGGCGCCACCACCGCCGTCAGGTTCACGATTTGGCCCGGCGCGGTCTCCACCTTGGGAGAATCCACCAGACCGTAGCCGCGTACCCACACGTCGTAGTTCGCTTTTGGAAGGTCGGGCAACACGTAGCGCCCACTGTCATCCGTGACGACGATCTTGACGAACTTGGTGGGCAGATCGGTTGTTTCGGCGATCACCCAGACCCCCGCTTCCGGTCCCTTCGCACTGGTGACCACCCCGCCGAGATCGTCGTTATCGACGCGGACCGTTTCGCCGGCCGGTTGCTGGCAACCCACCAAAGCGAGCGAGGCGCTCAAAAACACGGCCAAAGCAGCCGCCCGCAAGCAGGATAAGTACTGCACTCTTGTCTTCCTCATGTCTCCACTCCTCTCGTCTTCTGTCGCTGCACCCTTGCGTGATCAGCTAAACCCTGAGGGAGATTGTACCGCCGCCGGGATCAGTGGTGGCATTGCGATTTGAACGAAGTCGCTACGCGACAGACGCTTCGCGTGGTAGCATTTGGCAGTGCAACTGCTATGAGGCAGATCAGTTTGCGGCCGGGAGCACGTGGTCGATCCGGTTCTGAATCAGTAACATACAGCGCTTGTGGGTGGCGTTGTTGCATGATTCAACTCCAGCGCGAGTTGGACCGCTTTTCCAGCCCGCGTTCACGAGACCACGGCGTAGGACTGCGGCCTGCCGAGTTCGGCCATTCGGTTGAGGATCGCGGTAGGAATGCCGGTCACCCGGCACCCCCCGCACAGATCCGTGCTCGCGCTCCTAACGCACACGGCTCCTACCTTGGATGAATAGCGCAGAAACGTTCCATCGGATAAGGGTGCAGAACGCGAGGGATGGGAATCCAGCGGTCCAACAATCGGTTGAGCCTCTTCCAGGACTTGCGTCCCTTCTGGCTGCGGCGAAACAGAACGTGTCGCCACAGCAGGCGCAACCGGTGTTGGAACAACGACAGTCGATCCGAGTTACCCGGAACTGCGTGGTATTGGTAAAAGCCCTGGACGACCTGCTTCAGCCAAGCTCCGACCAGCGCCGTCGGCTCGTGCATCCGGCGTCGCAGAGCTGCCTTTAACTGATGCAGCTTCGCCACCATCCGCTTCTTTGCCGTTTTGCGCCAGACGATGAATGTGCCGGTTTTCTTACGCTTCCCGCAGTAATGCGTGAAGCCCAAGAAATCGAAGGTCTCCGGCTTTCCCTCTCCACGTTGCTTCCGGTCCCGAGCGGCGAACCGCCCAAACCCGATCAACCGCGTCTTACCCGCATGGAGTTCCAAACCGAACTTGGCCAACCGTTCCTGAAGCTCTCTCCAGAAACGCTCGGCTTCGGCTCGGTACTGAAAACCCACCACAAAGTCGTCAGCGTAACGGACGACAATCACGTCGCCCTTAGCCACTTTCTTGCGCCAGGCTTCCACCCACAGATCGAAGACGTAGTGCAGGTACACGTTAGCGAGCAGCGGCGACACCACTGAACCCTGCGGAGTCCCCACCTTCGTCTCCGACCACTGACCGTCTTCCGATACTCCCGCCTTCAACCATTTCTGGATCAGGCGAAGCACCCTCGGATCGGCCACGCGGTGCTTGAGGAACTTGTCCAGCCATTCGTGCGACAAAGTGTCGAAAAATTTCTGAACATCGCAGTCAAGCACCCAGCTCACTCGTCTCGTTTCGATCCCCACCGTCAGCGCATCAAGCGCCTGATGAGGACCGCGTCCCGGTCGAAACCCATACGAAAAGCCCTTGAAGTCGACCTCATAGATTTGATTGAGGATCGTCACCACGGCTTGTTGGACAATCTTGTCCTCCAAGGCCGCAATGCCCAGCGGACGTTGCCGCCCGTCGGTCTTCTCGATGTAGACCCTTCGCGAGGGCTGCGCCCGGTACGTTCCACGATGCACCCGGCTGTCGAGATCGACGAGTCGATCCTCCAACCCGGTCTCGTACTCCCGCCACGTTACCCCGTCCACCCCAGGCGCAGCTTGTCGCCTTAAGGCGTAGAAGCTGTCCTTGAGCAGATCGACGTTCAGATGGTGGAGCAAGGCGGTGAACTTCTCCTGCCTCCTCTCTTTGGCTGCTCTACGCACGCCTCCAAGTCCTTGGGACACTCTCTTCCCGCTCGGTGTCGGGCTCGTGTTGGACTCTTCAGCGTTCTCCTTGGTCTGCGCCCTTCCCTCCCCGGCCTCCGCCAAAGGTTTTCCTTCTTTGTTCGGTCGGTTCACTGGTACTACGGCGCAGTCAGACCCCTCTGAAGCGAACGTGTCCGCCGTTCGGCTCAGCGCCTTCTCGGACCGGTCTCGATCAGATCGAGACACTCCAGAGGTCTCCCGGTTCTCGTGCATGTTGTTTCTCGACGTGCTCAGGTTCTTCGACTACGCAGGGCCGGACGCCCACTCGCGAACTAGCGCGAACGCCCGTGTTGCCTTCCCATCTCACATACGTGGTCGGCACCCTGAAAAAAGGATTTTTCGAAGCTCAATAGCCCGGCCCATCGATGCCCCTATCTACGCTTCGGTTGACGCCTCACGACGCCCGCCGCAAGACACGGGGTCAAGGTGGCTCGCTACCTCCTTCCTTGTAGGACTCTTTCAGTAGGGTCGAGAACTGGCGCGGTGGCCCGTCAGGACATCAGCTTGGCTGTATCCGGGGTTTCCCCCTGCGTGCCCGTTTAGCCGAGTCCGTGGCTCCGTTTCCAGTTCCCGCCACCTCGCACGCAGCATGCGGATTTCCCGCACTACGCGCTTCTGCAGACTTCGCCTCAAGGTTTATGAGACCTATTCGCATGGCGCAACTGCCGCCCTGTTCCGCTGATAGCTCACTCGGTACTCCCGAAAGAGTCCCAGCGACTGATACAGCCAGGATCGGCTCCATCGCTTCCATCCGAAGCCCCGGCGCTTTCGGGCTCGGCCCAAGTGGCGTCGGATCTTCTTCTCCACCCAGTCTCGGATGTACGAGAAGCAGCGGCCCGAATGGCCCACCGCAAAGTATTGCACCCAACCTCGTAGGATTGGATTGATCGTTTCGATCAACTCCCCCACCGGCCGGGATCGGAAGCTTCGGAAGATCAACTTGAGCTTGCGTAGCAATGCCGTGCGTTTGGCGCCTTTCGGCACATACAGCGGCATCCATCGCCCCCGCCATGAGCGGGTCCGACGGAACTCAAAGCCGAGAAATCCAAAGCTCTCTCTTTGCGCCAGGTCCACCCGACTACTCTTCTCCTCGTTCACCTCCACTTGGAGCTTCACCAACTCCTCGCGCAATCGTTTCTCCACCGCCCCTCGTAGCCAGCGCCATTGCGGGTTCGAATCCACCAGGATCACCAGATCATCGGCGAACCTGGCATACTCGATCCTTTCCCGCTGTCCCTGACGGGTTGTCTCCTTCGCTTTCTCCAGCATCTTGTCCACCTCGTTGAGGTAGAGATTACTGAGCAGTGGCGAAATCACCCCGCCTTGCGGAACGCCCTGCTTCCCCGACGCCTTCAGAATCAACCGCAACAGCCACAAGACCTCGTCGTCTCGCACCCGCTGAGCTACCTTCTCCAGCACGACGTGATGTCGCACCGTGTCGAAGTAGGACCGCAAATCAAGATCAATCACGTAGGTCTTGCCGCTGACGATTGCGTCTGTCACACGCCGGATCGCAGCATGCGCCGACTTCTTCGGACGATAGCCAAACGACCCGCCTTGAAAGTCAGCCTCGAAGATCGGTTCCAGGATCAGCTTGAGGGCTCCCTGGACCACTCGGTCCCGGATCGATGGAATCGAAAGCAGGCGTACTTTGCCTCCTTCCTTGGGTATTTCCACCTTCCGCGCCCGTAGGGGTCGATAGCTCCGCTGCACCAGCTCCTCGCGGATCTGATCGAGAAACTCCTCGACGCCTTCGGCTTCGACCGCTTCAAACGTCACTCCGTCAATACCCGGAGCTCCGTTGTTAAGCTTTGCTAACCGATAGGCTTCCCGAAGGGTTTCTCTCTTACAGACGTGAACGTACAAACCCCAAAAGCGCCAAGACGGTTCAGACTTCGCCTTGACGTATAGTCTTCGTCTCAGCTCTTGCAGACTGCTGGACGCTTTTATCATTCGTCCCTGCCTCGCGTTGTTGACGAAAACCTCATCTGCAGTAAGGCCCCTTCGCTCCACGGGCGTTACCCCGCTTCATCGCTACTACGAACCTCGCCGCCTCCCTCTCGCCTTCCACCGATTTCCCGGTTGAGGCCGGTTATACGGCTTGACTTGCTCCGCCGATTTCTCAACGGGACGAGGAGGGTTTCTCCAGTTGCTTTGCATGCCCTTGTCACCGTGCTGCCCCTATTACCCCGCCGGAGTGACCCAGCGCGTCAGTCAGTCTGCGCCGGCTCATGCTGCCTTCGTCCTTGGGAAACGGACTCGGCCTCCGAGGCTTATGTTTTTCGAGGCCACCTATGGGTTCACTTTCATTGCGGCCCAGTGACTTGCTCACCATCCTAAAGATGGCTTTGTCAGTTGGCTTCATCAGCTTCGTTTTCTCCACCAATGCAACTCTAGCTACGGGGCTCTGACTTCTTCCCCGGTGGGTCTGTCTCCCACTGAACATGCCAGCCTTCGCTGGACGCACTTCCCAACAACATGCCGGTTTATCCCGGCGCTCATGTGGCATCCGATCATGGCTTCTCTCCTTTGCGCGTCGCTGTTCCTCGCCCTCAGGCCGCCCCCGAGCACTGACTTGTATCGGAAGAACCCGTTCTCGACCCGCGCTTGCTGTCGGTAGCCCGACTCCTTCTGCCACTCTCGTCGTCCGACCTTGCCAATCCTCTCAAGCGCCGCTTCTCGCTGCCCCCACGGGCCGTCCGTCGGCCCGGTCGGTACCGCACAGCGGCGCGGCGGGATCACGATTACAACGTCCTCGGTGCCGACCGCGCCGACCCGATCGTAGACCGACCTGTAGTCGTAGGCACCGTCCGCGGTAAATCCCCGGATGGGAGCCTCGATCTGGTCGAGCAAATCAGGCAGCGTAGAGGCGTCGTCCCCGCTGCTCGCCGTGACCTCGGCCGCCACAATGAACCCCTCGTCATCCACTCCGATGTGCAGCTTGCGCCAGTCCCGGCGTTTCTTTGATGCCTTGTACTTGTGCGCGTTCCATTCGCCCGAACCCAGGATCTTAAGGCCCGTAGAATCGACGATCAGGTGGATCGGACCGTCATGGACTCGCGTCAGCGGCGGTAGCTCAACGGTTTGGTTCCGGCGCGAAAGCGTGGTGTGGTCCGGCGCCCTGAGGTCGAGGTCCATCAAGTTGAGCAGCGAGTCCAGGAAACCCTCGCTCTGGCGCAGCGGTAGGCCGAAGACGACGCCCAGGGTCAAGGCGGTCAAGATCGCCAGGTTGGAGTAGCGCCGTTGGCCGCCGCGACGACCGTTCTTTGCTGGCGTCCAGGCGGCGATCGCCTCCTCGCTCAGCCAGACCGTGACGTCGCCGCGGCTCCTGAGGCCCCGCTCGTACTCTCCCCAGTTTCGGACCCTGTATTTGGTCTTGTACTTACGGTTAACTCGACTCGATTTCCTCGCGGCCATGACGTCGTCCCCTTGATCTCCATGATGGGTCAGGGCCGCGAGCCGGGGTCAGCGCGGGAGCCGAAAGCCGATTCATGCACCAACGCCCGTTCGATGTCGTTTCGGCAGTCTGCTTGTGATAGGGCCAGAAGCGGTCGGCGATCTCGATCGAGCCCATGCGGTGCTGGTTCGACGCGGCTTGCACTTGGCAGACGTGCTTGAGTTGCAGCTCCCTCAAGTAGCTCGTGATCGAGCGCGGGCTCTTGCCCAGACGACGAGCCAAGTCGCCGTGTCGGAAACACAGCCGCCCACTGCGGCAATCAGCGTGGAGGCAGACGTGGACGAACAGCTTGAAGGCGCCGTCGGAGAGCAGTGCCAGAGCTTGTTCGATCTCGCGACCGGCGGCGAAGAAGCCGGACGAGCGCTTGAGAGTGAGAGGGCTCATGTTTGCGCCTCCTCTCCGGATGAGGTGGTACGGGCGCGCGTCTTGCGTAGCGATTCGCCTTCGAGTTCGATGCGCTGGGCGTTGTGCACCAGCCGATCGAGGATGCTGTCGGCTAGGGTGGGGTCGCCGATCTGAGCGTGCCACTTGGCGATGGGCAGTTGACTGGTCAAGATCGTCGAGCGGCGCTGGTAGCGGTCGTCGCAGACCTCGAGGAAGTCGCGGCGTTCGACCTCGTTCATCGGCGCCATGGCCCAGTCGTCGACGATCAACACGTCGAGGCGGGCGAGCCGCAGCAGTCGACGCGGCAGGCTGCCGTCGGCGCGGGCGATGGCCAGGTCGCGGAACAGTTGCGAGGCGCGAGTATAGAGCGCGGTGTAGCCGTCGCGGCAGGCCAGATAACTTTTCCCGATCCCGGTCGGGCCGAGAAGAAAGATGTTGTGGTGGCTGGGCACCCAGCGCGACTCGGCCGTGAGGCTGCGAATCAGCTTGCGGTCGAGTCCGCGCGAGTGACGCAAGTCGATGTCTTCGACCGCCGCCGAGAGCTTGAACCTGGCTTGGGCCAAGCGCCGGGTCAAGGCGCGATTCTCCTTCCAGGTCCACTGTTGGTCGACCAGCAAGCCGAAGCGTTCCTCGAAGCTGAGGCCGGTCATGTCAGTGTCCTCTTGCTGTTGCTGGAAGGCGTCGGCCATGCCGTTGAGCTTCATCGTGTAGAGCTTTTCGAGAGTCTGTTGGGTCAACATGCGGTCTCCTGTTGGCTGGCTAGATCGAGGGTTTGAAGTAGTTGGGGCGGATCAAAGTACTCCGCGCCGCGGATGTTGTTGTGTTCGACGGGCGAGCGTTCGGACGGCGACTCTTCGAGTGGCTGCCGGTCCAGGCCGCTGGCCAAGATCGACTTGAGGCTTTGGTAGGAGCAGGCGTCGAAGTGCAACGCCCGCCGCGAGGCTGCTTCGACTCGTTCGGTCGAATGCATCTTGCTCAGCCGCAAGATCCCCAAGCAAGAGCGGTAACCCATCTCGGGATGCGGCTTGGCGGCGAGAATCTTCGCGAACACCGCGGCAGTCGCGGGACCGACGTTGCGCGCCCAGTCGATCAGCCTCGAAGGCGTCCACTCCAAGTGCTGCTGGTGCGACTTGGGGCGGTGTTCGTGAACCGTCGTCTGGCGGTAGGGCTCTTGGCTGCGCGGGTGCGAAGCGACGCGGCGGCCTTGATGGAAGATCTCGAGAGTGCGGACAGCCAAGCGAACTTCCACCCGTTTACCGACGAGTTGATACGGCAGCGAGTAGTAATGGCGCTCGACTTCGATGTGGTAGTCGATATTGACGCGCGCCGTCTTCCACTCGCCGAACTCATAGCGCTCGACGGACAGCGGCTTCAAGGCCGGGCGGTCGAGCGATTCGAACAAGCTGAGCCGTGAGCCGGAGCGTTTGCGAAAGGCCCGCCGGTTGATCCGCTCGAGCAATTCGGCGATCGCCTGATTGAGCTCGCCGAGCGAGTTGAAGCGCCGCTTGCGCAGCGCCGCCACGATCCAACGTTCGACGATTTGAACGGCGACCTCAGCCTTGGCCTTGTCCCTGGGTTTGCGCGGACGCGCCGGCACGACCGCCACGGAGTAGTGCGCCGCCATCTCCTGGTAACTACGGTTGAGATCCGGTTCGTAACGGCACGCCTGAGTCACGCCGGAGCGTAGGTTGTCGGGGACAACGATCTCCGGCACGCCCCCGAAGAACTCGAAGGCCCGCACGTGCGAGCCCAGCCAGTCGGGCAATTGCTGACTCCAGGAGGCCTCGGCGTAGCTGTAGGAACTCGCTCCCAGCACCGCCACGAAGATCTGCGCCTGGCGCACTTCGCCCGTTTGCGTGTTCGTGATCGGGATCGTCGCCCCGGCGTAATCGACGAACAGCTTCTCGCTGGCGCGGTGTTCTTGTCGCAGCACCACGTCGAGCTTGCGCCGCCAGCGCCGGTACAACTCGCAGAAGCGGCTGTAGCGATAGCCGCCCGGATGCTGCTCGATGTACTCCTCCCACAGCAGTTGCAGCGTGACGTACTTGTGGGAGGTGAACTGTTCGTGAACGACGGCGAAGTCCGGCTCGGACTTCTCGTAACGAGCCTTCACCCGTCGGCGACCGAACAACCGCTCCTCGAGCTGAGCGTCGTCACAATCGGCCGGCAGAGGCCACTCGACACCGGCCGACTCAGCCCGTTTCAGATAGTTGTGAACGCTGCTCTGGCCGATCGAGCAGCAGCGAGCGATCTCGCGCTGCCCGAGTCCCAGTTGCTGTAGTCGAAGAACTTCTTTGATCTTGCGCATGGACAATCTCTTCTGCGGCAAAACGTTTCCTCCACTTCCCAGTGGAGGCTGTCTTGCCGCTCAAGTGTCCAGCGCCGCCCGCTTGCCTATTCCGGGCTCGTGATCGTCATTCCAACAAACCCCGATCACTGATCGGCATCAGCCCGGAATGGTGATCACCATCAGCCCGGAATCCTGATCACCTTCACCCCGGAATCGTGATCACCTTGCCCCGGATTCCGCAACGAAGGCCGAAAATCACTCAAGGACGTCATGGACCGAGTCAAGCTGCATGTTCAGCCTTACTTTGGCCCTATGCTCGCGAGCCGAGTTACCAAACGAACGATCGAAGCGTACAAGAAGTTGCGGCAGAGTCAAGTTTCTAGCAGGGGCAAACTGCCGTCCACGGCTACGATCAATCGTGA
Organism: Bryobacterales bacterium; assembly: GCA_965247305.1. Taxonomy (GTDB): domain Bacteria; phylum Acidobacteriota; class Terriglobia; order Bryobacterales; family UBA6623; genus CATQHP01. The sequence continues at coordinate 4,485,367 of OZ252030.1, forward strand.
GCTATCGGCACTAAAACGAGCGTTCAACCTTGGGACGGACGAGGAGCCAACGCTAGTCACACGAGTACCAAAGATCAAGAATTTCGCGGAACCGCCGGCACGGCAGGGCTTCTTTGAAGATCACGAGTTCACCCGTTTCTATCCGTGCCTACGGCAGTGGATGAAGCCGGTCGTTACGTTTGCGTATGAGACGAGTTGCCGCTTCGAGGAAATTGTTTCGATACGTTGGGACCAGGTTGATCTACAGCGTCGTTTCGTCCGTATGCCGCAGACGAAGAACGGGCAGCCGAGAACGATACCGCTTCAGCTAGGCGACCTTTGGAAAATCGTGCGCTTCCTTCACGAACAGCGTCAGGCGTCAGCAAGTACATGGCATGCACCCCTAAGCTGAGACAGCTTAAAAATGGGACAGTTGCCGTTCGCTGAAAAAGTATAGCCTTTTCGGCGAACGTGCCGCACACTTGAAAACGGCCGGGAAAGCGGAGGCGGGCAATGCTGGAGAGCAACCCGCCAAGCAATACCCGGCTGGAAACTCAGCGAGACGATGAGCGCTCGGGGCGGGACATTCTCCCGCTCCGAGCACGACCACTGTCTCGATAGATTTCCTCATGCCTCAGAAAACTCAAACTGCGGGTTTCTGAGCTCTTCGCTCGCTGGCAACAACTGCTCGAACTCCTGCGGAGGCCGATACCCCAACGCCGAATGCAGGCGCTTTTGGTTGTACACCGCGTCGATAAACTCCTCGATCGAAGCGCGCGCTTCGTCCATCGATTGATACGTCTGTAGGTTCACCTCCTCGCTTTTGAGCGTCTTCATAAAACTTTCCATGCGCGCATTGTCGTACGGGTTTCCTCGCCGGCTCATCGAGATCAACGCGCCGTTTTCTTCCAGCAGACTGACATAAGCCCGCGAGGTATATTGCGTGCCTTGATCGGAATGATGCACCAGCCCCGGCTTCGGACAGCGAAACTCGATCGCTTTGCGCAGCGCGTTCACTGCCAATATGGCCTCGAGGGAAGGCCCCAATTCCCAGCCCACCACGCGCCGGGAATACGAGTCCATCACGACCGCCAAGTAGACGAACGAACGGCGCATGCGCACGTAGCTGATGGCGGCCTGCCAGAGCTGATCGAGACCGTCGATCTGCAGGTTTTTGGCCCAGTTTGGGTAGATCGCGCGGTGCTGATCCGAGTCCGTCGTCAATACGTAGCGGCGCTTGCGTATCGCCAGCAGATTGTCGTTGCGCATCAGCCGCAAGACCTTCTTGTGGTTTACGGTGAAGCCTTGGCGGCGCAGTTCGGCTGTCACCCGACGGTAGCCGTAGCGGCGATTTGCGAGCGTAATGCGTTGCATACGGTCACGCACTTCCAGGTTGGATTCGACAGGCTTGTCTCGCTCTAATTGCCGGTAATATCCGGCTCGGCTGACTTCTCCGAGTGCACAGGCGCGCTCGACGCTGAGTCGGCCTTCAACGCGAATTTCGTCGATGACGCTGTAGAGCCGCTCGCGTTGCGAGCGACTTGGTTCGGCATCGCCGGTTTTAAGGCGTTGAAGGCTCGTTCGAAAAAATCCAATTCCGCCGCTTGTTGACCGACTAGGCGTTCGAGTTCGGCAATGCGATCGGCGCTCGGATCGCTATCCAATTGCACAACCTCTTGTCCGGGACGCGGCCGCCCTTGACGCCGCTCAAGACCGCTGCGTCCCTCGGCGCGGTAGGTGTCGCGCCAGCGATACAACACGCTGCGCCGCACGTCCAACTCACCGCTCAATTTGACGACGTTCTCACCGCGAAGCATGCGGCTTACCGCCAATTCCTTGAACTCAACTTCATACGAGCGCTGCTTCCTCGCAACCCTATCTTTTCTCTCTCTCATCGGGGACTCCTTTTCCATTCACTGAAAATTGTCCCACTTTCATCTGTCTCAGTTTTGGGGTTCACTCCAGCATCCCCGTGGGTTTTCAGCAAGGACGGAAAGCGGATCACACACAGCGTCCTGTATAAGGCCTGGATAACGGCCTGTAAGGCTACCGACCTGTGGGATGCGGAAAAGGGCCGCCATACGAAAATCTTTCATGACTTTCGCCGAACCGCCTGTCGCAACATGCGGCGGGCTGGTTTATCCGAAAGCGAAATCATGTTGATTGGCGGTTGGAAGACGGCTTCCGTGTTTCGTCGATACAACATCATCAACGAAAGCGACCTGGAGCAGGCGGCCGAAAAAGTTAACGAGTTCCGGCGCCTGCAAGCCAAAGAACTACGACTTCCTAACCAAATTAACGGTGGAGTCGAAGACGCTGGGGTGGTGCAGTGAACTACCCCTTCCGACGCAACGAAACGGGACGGATTCGCCCAGAATTCGCCCAATCGCTGTGGCATTGTCCAACTGTGCAACTTCCGAAAAAGCTGCAAGCTATTGATACTAAAGTGGTACCCGGGGAGGGACTCGAACCCTCACGACCTTGCGGTCAACGGATTTTAAGTCCGTTGCGTCTGCCGATTTCGCCACCCGGGCTTGTTGGCTACTAATGACTTAACTCGCAATCACCTTGATCACAACTAAAGTTGGTCCTACTCGCGTAACTACAGTATGCCGCCGACGGGCATTTCCGGCCAATCGGCCACAGAGAGACTTCCACGAATCGCTTGAATGCCATGACAACGGTCTCTGACCTGTCTGGTATTCACCTTACCGTGGCCTGCCGCCTATACAGTCCCGTCAACTACAATGTTACGCCGTATCCATCATCAAACACGAAATCTGACTGTAAAGCAGCGCGACGTCTTGTCCAATACAAGATGAGCCTGGAGGTAATTTGGGCAAGGTCGATTAGGAACAGGCAAGCTGCGGGTGATGGGAGTCGCCGTGCAGCAAGCCGAATCACTGAGTCTCGATGAGATCGAGAGCTTTCTCGACGGGTGTGGGTCCGTCGAGTTCCAGGCCGGAAGTCGAGCGGATAAATACGCGCTCGTCGAAGGCGTCCTGAAGAGGCATCATTACGCCGACCAGAAGCGCTCGGTTAAAGGATTGTTGAGACGCTTCCTGAGCAAGCTCAGCGGCTTAAGTCGCGCCCAATTGACCCGCCTCATCGGGCAGTTTTTGCGCGAAAAGTGCGTCCGGCCGACAGCCTATCGGCGGCGCCGCTTCCCCACCAAGTACAGCCGCGCCGACATCGTTCTCCTGGCGCATGTCGACCAAGTGCATCAACGTCTCTCCGGGCCGGCCACGCGGCGCATTCTCCAACGTGAGTTCCAAGTGTACAACCGCAAGGAATTCAAACGCCTTGCCGAACTGGCATGCACCCCTAAGCTGAGACAGCTTAAAAATGGGACAGTTGCCGTTCGCTGAAAAAGTATAGCCTTTTCGGCGAACGTGCCGCACGCTTGAAAACGGCCGGGAAAGCGGAGGCGGGCAATGCTGGAGAGCAACCCGCCAAGCAATACCCGGCTGGAAACTCAGCGAGACGATGAGCGCTCGGGGCGGGACATTCTCCCGTCCCGAGTGCGACCACTGTCTCGATAGATTTCCTCATGCCTCAGAAAACTCAAACTGCGGGTTTCTGAGCTCTTCGCTCGCTGGCAACAACTGCTCGAACTCCTCCGGAGGCCGATAGCCCAACGCCGAATGCAGCCGCTTTTGGTTGTACACCGCGTCGATAAATTCCTCGATCGAAGCGCGCGCTTCGTCCATCGATTGATACGTCTGTAGGTTCACCTCCTCGCTTTTGAGCGTCTTCATAAAACTTTCCATGCGCGCATTGTCGTACGGGTTTCCTCGCCGGCTCATCGAGATCAACGCGCCGTTTTCTTCCAGCAGACTGACATAAGCCCGCGAGGTATATTGCGTGCCTTGATCGGAATGATGCACCAGCCCCGGCTTCGGACAGCGAAACTCGATCGCTTTGCGCAGCGCGTTCACTGCCAATATGGCCTCGAGGGAAGGCCCCAATTCCCAGCCCACCACGCGCCGGGAATACGAGTCCATCACGACCGCCAAGTAGACGAACGAACGGCGCATGCGCACGTAGCTGATGGCGGCCTGCCAGAGCTGATCGAGACCGTCGATCTGCAGGTTTTTGGCCCAGTTTGGGTAGATCGCGCGGTGCTGATCCGAGTCCGTCGTCAATACGTAGCGGCGCTTGCGTATCGCCAGCAGATTGTCGTTGCGCATCAGCCGCAAGACCTTCTTGTGGTTCACCGTAAAGCCCTGCCTACGCAGTTCGGCGGTCACTCGACGATAGCCGTAGCGGCGATTTGCGAGCGTAATGCGTTGCATACGATCCCGGAGTTCGATGTTCGCTTCGGCGGGTTTGTCTCGCTCTAATTGCCGGTAATATCCCGCTCGACTGACTGCGGCGAGTTCGCAGCCTCGCTCGATGCTGAGTCGGCCTTCGACGCGGGTTTCGTCGATGACGCTGTAGAGCCGCTCGCGTTGCGAGCGACTTGGTTCGGCATCGCCGGTTTTAAGGCGTTGAAGGCTCGTTCGAAAAAATCCAATTCCGCCGCTTGTTGACCGACTAGGCGTTCGAGTTCGGCAATGCGATCGGCGCTCGGATCGCTATCCAATTGCACAACCTCTTGTCCGGGACGCGGCCGCCCTTGACGCCGCTCAAGACCGCTGCGTCCCTCGGCGCGGTAGGTGTCGCGCCAGCGATACAACACGCTGCGCCGCACGTCCAACTCACCGCTCAATTTGACGACGTTCTCACCGCGAAGCATGCGGCTTACCGCCAATTCCTTGAACTCAACTTCATACGAGCGCTGCTTCCTCGCAACCCTATCTTTTCTCTCTCTCATCGGGGACTCCTTTTCCATTCACTGAAAATTGTCCCACTTTCATCTGTCTCAGTTTTGGGGTGCACTCCAAACTGTCGGTGGGACACCTCTACAACTTGCACAAACGAGCCGTCTATCGGCAACACAGTTTGCATCTCGACAAGACTCGACCGACACCCGTCGCGATCGGCGAACGCCGCCAACCCGAGCCGCGCGGGCGTCCCGGATACCTGCGCATCGACACCGTGCACTCGCCCGAACAGGAAGGGGAAAAGGGAGCCTACACCATCAACGTGGTCGACGAAGTGACGCAATGGCAGGTCGTCGGTTGTGTCGAACACATCAATGAAAACTACTTGATTCCCTTGCTGGAAGGGCTTTTGGCGCAATTCCCATTTAGCGTGCGTGGCTTTCATTCCGACAATGGCAGCGAATACATCAACCATCGAACCGTCAAACTGCTCGAAAAGTTGCGAGTTGAATTTACGCGCATCCCGCGCGCGCCGTTCGAACGACAATGCCTTGGTCGAAACCAAGAACGGCGCGGTGGTGCGCAAGTGGATGGGCTACCAGTTTTTGCCCTCGGACGCGACGCATGCGATCGATGAGTTCTACCGCGAGTGGCTGAACCCGTACTTGAACTTTCATCGCCCGTGCGCCTTCGCCACCCAGCGGCCCGATCGCCGCGGCAAGTTGCGCCAGGTCTACGCCGAGTGGAGCACGCCGTGGGAAAAGCTGCTCAGTCTGCCCGAGGAAGTGCGTGGCTTACGCGGCGACCAAACGATCGACGCACTGCAGGCGCAAGCCGATGCGCACTCGGATACGCAGTTCGCCGAACAGCTTGATGCCCGGCGGAACGAATTACAACGCGTCTGCAAAGACCTGGCGATCCGCTGGCGCGCGCCATAGGCAAGAGCCGCATCTGAGCGGGAGTTGCCAGCCCAGGTCCCTGTCCGAAGACGGCCATGGAGTCTCGTCTGGGATGCGTGCAAAGGGGGATTGGGGCTGCCGCCCCTTCCCCCTTATGCAATCCCCCTTACCCCGCCCGGCGAAGAGTCAAGAAGCTGCCGCCGCCGACCTCAACTCACGCTATAATCCCCTCCACCCGCAGCTACTTCGCCTCTCTCCTTCAGGCTCATCTTTCAATTGGAATAGAGGGCGAACCCGATCGAGCTCGAAATTCTCCCTAGGCAATGCCCACCCTTACGCCGCATTCTAGTCCTGTGTCCAACAAGTGTGAATCAACATTTACGAGCGCTCGCGGCCGACAGAAAAGTAAGCTAGTGTCCGGTATCTAAAGTTCGCGTAACATTAAACAGGTTGTTGTCGCCATGTCTATATGGGGAAGACGACGACAACTGGTCCTCAATTGAAACCGCTCAAGCTCAACCCGGCCGAGCGCGAGAGCCTGCAAAGTTGGGCGCGACGGCGCAAGTCCGCGCAGGCTCTTGCCCAACGCGCCAGGGCCATTCTGCTCGCCGCCGACGGACTCAACAATACCGTCGTCGCCGCCCAACTCGGCTGGGCCCGCCGTACCGTTGGCAAATGGCGCCAGCGCTTCCTCGACAAAGGCCTCGACGGGCTGCTCGACGAACCGCGTCCCGGCACGCCGCGGCGCGTCAGCGATGACGAGGTCGAACGCGTCATCACGCTCACTCTGGAATCGACGCCCCCCGACGCCACGCATTGGTCAACACGCTCGATGGCCAAGACCTGTGGCTTGAGTCACTCCAGCGTGCAGCGCATCTGGAAGGCCTTCGCGCTGCAACCCCATCGCAGCGAAACTTTCAAGCTCTCGCAAGATCCGTTGTTCGTCGAGAAGGTGCGCGACATCGTCGGTCTGTATCTCAACCCGCCCCAGCGGGCGTTGGTGCTGTCGGTTGACGAGAAGTCTCAGATCCAAGCCCTGGACCGCACGCAGCCGCTGCTGCCGCTGCGTCCCGGACAAATCGAGCGCCGCACGCACGACTACAAGCGCCACGGGACGACCTCGCTGTTTGCCGCGTTGGATGTCAAGACCGGCCATGTGATCGGCGAGTGTCATCGCCGTCATCGCGCGGTCGAGTTTCGCAAGTTTCTCGACACCATCGACCAGGCGGTCCCCGACTCGCTCGAGATCCACTTGATCCTCGACAACTACGGAACCCACAAGACCCAGATTATTCAGCGTTGGCTGGCCAAACGGCCGCGCTACCATCTGCACTTCACGCCGACCAGCGCGTCTTGGATCAACCTTGTCGAGCGTTGGTTCGCCACTCTGACCCAGAAGCAGATTCGCCGCGGTGTACATCGCAGCACAGCGGAGTTGGAACGCGCCATCGAGGATTACATCCAACTCAGCAACGCCGACTCCAAGCCGTTCGTCTGGTCCAAAACCGCCGACCAAATCTTCGCTTCCCTCGCCCGCTTTTGTAATCGAACTTTAGAGACAGGACACTAGGGGAAGATTCACGCTCTAGATTTCGCTATTCAACGACGGACTCTCACTCTGTTGTCAGAAACTTTCAAGCAGAAGTTGCACCGGCTTCCACGGCCCGCCAAGGACGCGCTTAAACTCGCCGGCATTGGTCTACTCAAGACGAGAGAGTATTTTGCTCGCGAACCACAGCAGGTTGTCTTACTGTTCGCCCACATGCGCTCGGGTTCGACGCTACTCCACCATTTGCTGATCAGTCATCCGGAGATCATTGGGTGTGGTGAACGCAACCAAGAATTCGCCGGCAGTCGAGATCTCGACAGACTGAAAGTAGATGTTTACTGGCGCCGGGGTCAGTTCTTTCGGTTTCACCGTTTCGTAGCGGATCAGATAAATCACGACCATCTTCTGAAATCTGAAGCGTTACTCAATCACCCGCATGTACACCCAATATTTCTGATCCGCGAACCCCAGGCGTCAGTAGCGAGCATGGTACGCGTTCTGGGCCGCTACCACGGCACAACCGTCGAACAGGCCACCGCGTACTACGCCGACCGACTAAAGGTCTTGACTAGATATGCCGGCCAAATCCAAGACCCGTCGCGAGCATTTTTCTTGAGCTATAGCGATTTGGTACAAGACGCGGGGGCGAGCTTGAGCGGATTGCAGTCGTTTCTCGGACTGTCAACGAGACTTTCAGAGGAGTACAGAATTTTCGACTTCACGGGTACTCGAGGCGATCCGTCTCCAGTCATCATGAGCGGCCGCATATTGCAGCGACACGCAGCGCATCAAATCGACATAGACCCAAAGGTGCTGGAACACTTGGATGAACTCTACGAGAATTGCCAGCTGGCGATGCGATCGGCGTGTTCTTCGATTCGCGCCGAATGACCCAATACCACGAGGGTGGGGCGGAAACAGATCTGGAGACCACGACCGAGTGTCCGTTTCCTCCCCGGGACGTTAGCGGATATACGTTAGAATAACTTCGTCATGCGCCATGGATTTGTACCGGTTGCGTTGTTCGCTCTAGCCGCAACGCTCGTTGGCCAAGAGCCGCTTGACGATGCCAATACCATCACGGTCGAAGTCAACGTTGTCAATCTTCCGGTAACCGTCACTGACTCCGACGGCAGGTTCGTCGTCGATCTAAAGCTAAGCGACTTCGATGTCCGCGAGGATGGCGAGTCAGTGGAGATCCGGTACTTTACCCGCAGCGTTGAAGAAGAGAAAAAGCCACCGCTGCACACCGGGTTCATTGTCGACCTGAGCAACACCGCGCGGTTGTACTACAAGACATATCAGGATTCAATCGGTGACTTGGCTTGGCTTCTTGTCCCGGAGGGCGGGAAGAATCGTGGATTCCTGTTCGGATATCACACCGAAGTCGACCAACTGGTGGATTTCACAAATGATCCAGTGATCCTTACCGAGAGCATGGAAAGCTTGAAACATGGCGGCGGCAGCGCTATGTACGACGCCATCTACAGGGCGTGCAGCGAAAAGCTAGCGTCAAGGCCATACCAGGGCGCGAGTGAACCGCGCAAAGTAATCGTCGTGATCGGCGATGGTCACGACAACGCTAGCAAGCACTCCATCGAAGAGGTCATTTACCAGGCGCAATTGCACCAAGTCACCATCTACGCCGTCAGCACGGTGGGATGGGGCTTTCATGAGGCGGAAGAAGAGAGTCTCGTCAAACTGACCCGGGCGACAGGTGGCCGAGTTGTCCGGCCATTGCAGAAAGTTCACAAGGACATCTCGGGCTATCTCTCGAAGCCACAAGACGCCGGGAATTACGCGTACGAGGTAGGTACGGGCGGATACGCGGCCGCCCAGCTCCAGGCGTTGTATCGAGCGATTCTAGACGTTGCGGGTAATGTGCAGAGCCAGTACATCCTCGGGTACATTCCGAAAAAGCCGTTCACCGATCAAACGTTCAGAAATATTCGCGTAAACGTCAACTTAGGCGCGGAGATCGAAATCTTTCACCGCCGCGGTTACTTTCCGCCGACACCGCCCTCCAACTAGGATTGAGCGCGAAGTACTGGGAGTCACAGATCCCGCTATAATTCAAGGAAGTTGGATCTTGAACTTCACACGCGTAGGCTCCAAGATGTCGGTCTCAATGCCTATGAATCCCGCGCATACCTGGTCCTAATTGGGCACTCGCACTTCAAAGCACTTGAGGTCGCGGGCCGCGCAAATATTCCCCGTCAGAAAATTTACGAAGTGCTCGACAGCCTCGTCGAAAAAGGATTTGTGCGTGTCGTTCAGGGCAAGGCGAAACAGTTTTCTGCAGTCGAGCCACAGCTCGCGCTCGACGGCTACCTGAGTCGCAAACGGGATTCGTTCACTCGCGAGTGGGAAGATCGTCAGCGGCTAGCGAAGGCGGTCAGTGACGACCTGACCAGCGTCTTTGAAAACGGCAATCTGGGCCAGGGTCCGCTTGACTATCTCCGGATCGTTGCTGACACCCGCCAGATCATTGAAGAGTATCGGCGCATGTTGGTACAGACGAACTCCGAATACCTCGAGTTCGCACGCCCACCGTACGGCGTCGACCCCGGCCACGAACCGATGGTCCGCAGCCTTGCCGACAAGGGAACCATTTGCAAGATCATGTTCGACTCAGAAGTTGTCGACAGCGAGGAGCAAGTGCGGGGACTTGAAGTGCTGCAGCAGGCCGGCGCGGAAGTCCGCCTCGGCAAGAATGTCCCAATGAAGCTCGCTTTGTTTGACAGTCGCAGCGGAATGATTTCACTAGACGACCCCGTCGTCAGTCACCCTCAAATTACGGCGCTGGTGTTTGAACACCAAAGCCTAGCCTCGGCGATGCGCAGCTTATTCGACGATTTCTGGAATCGCAGCTCGCCACTGTAGGTTCTTCTTACTGTGGACTCGCCCGCCAAAATATCGATCGTCACGCCCTCGCTCAATCAGGGATCAACGATCGAGGAAACGATCCTGTCAGTCTTGGCGCAAGAGGATCCTGACTTCGAACATATCGTGATCGACGGTGTTTCCACCGACAACACGCTGCAGGTCTTAGAACGATTCCCCCACCTGAGATGGGTCTCCGAAGAGGATGAGGGTCAAACGGACGCGATCAACAAGGGTCTCGAATTGTCGACCGGAGAGATCGTCGCGTACTTAAACTCCGACGACCTCTACCGCCCCGGGGCTTTCGCCACTGTTCGAAGGGCATTCGAAGAAAACGAATCGCTCGATGTTGTGGTCGGCGATTGTGACATCATCGACGACAAATCGCTCACGGTCGGAAAGTATGAGTCACGCCTAGACGCTCGGGCGTACTTGCCCTGTTTTTGGCTCTGGGAAAAGAATGTCTGCATTCCGCAGCCCGGCGTATTCATTCGCCGCCAGGCCCTTGAGCATGTCGGGCTGTTCGATGACTCGTACGATATGGCGATGGATTTCGAAATGTGGTTGCGGCTCGCGGAGTATTCAGACTTCGTGATTCTCGACGAAACACTGGCTGGTTTTCGAATCACTCCCGACACCAAATCGATGACGCGACGTTCGGATATGATTCTCGACTGCTATCGCGCTTCACAAAGCTACGTTCATTTCAGGGAAGATCCGACGCGATTTCGGATGGAACTTCGACGCGAGGCAGCCGGCCACTTGCTAACGATCGCCGAGGAGCACGGTGAGCGTCCGGACCCGACGCGTTCGCCGGGTGAGTGCGCCCGAATCGCGGCTCGCATTTGGCCACCGGTCTTGCTGTCGTCGCGGCCCTGGCGCGTGTTCACTGGGATCGCCTAGCAGCCCGTGGTAAGAGTCACGCAGGCCGCGTTACGCGCCGATGGGGCGGATTGAGTACTAGACGAGTGCCTCAACGAATCAACAGACAGAGCGCACCAGGTATCTTTGAATGGCGCGTAACCCGTTGGGCGAAGGGCGCTTGCGGCCGTCGGCTTTGGCCTTCGTCGGAGACAATCACCCGGATCGCCGTCCTCCTCACTCCGCGCCGATCAGCCACAATTGCCCGCCGCGCGACCTACGGGAATTTTACCGCGGACTGCTAGTCCGCGGTCTGGAGTTTGGCTGTTCAAAGAGGGTTGAAGTTTGGGGTAGGGTGCGGAAATAGGGGATTGGCGTTAGCCGGAAGCGTAGATTGCTGCAGGCGGAGCGCCTCTTGGGAGTTTCTGCAGCTTCGTGTTGGATTGCGAAGTGTTCCGCAAGCCGCAGAAATGTTGCCGCTGCACGCCGTCCGCCCAAAGCTCGGCCCGCAGGTGGCTGATCAGCCGTTGCGTGGTGAGCCGTTGCGGCTGCGAGCGGCGTCGCCAGTGCGGTCGCGGCAAGGCGTCGTCCACGCCCTGTTGGCGGCTCCAACTCGCGCCCGCCAACAGCAGTAGCGCATACACCGCCGTCATAAATTGAGGGACCCGCTCGACCGCGTCCGGCTGCCGCACCTGCGCCTGTCCGACTCCCAACAGCGTCTTCTGCTCACGGAAGTTGACCTCGATCTCCCAGCGCCAAACGTACTGCCGCACGATCTGCTCCAGCCCCAAACTCGGATCGCTGACAATCAAATACGCCGGCTTGCGATACAGCACCTTCGAGCCCGCCCGCGGCCGATAACCCAACGGTGCGATCACCACCAAACGCAAGTCCCGCTTGCCTCCCGCCGGCCGCCAACGCAGCGGCGCGAGCGTCTTCACTTTGAACTGGTGCAGGCTGCCGGCGGCAAAAACCTCGACCGTTTGCCACGGCACGTTGTCGTCCTGGCGGAGTTGCTCGGGCGTCGGCGCGCGTTCGCCGTAACAACGCCTGCGGCCTTTGCCGGGCTGCTCGAGGGGCAGATGATACAGCTTGGCGTCGGAACGAATGCGGCCGATCAACGTCACCTCGGCGGGCAACGATCCGAACACCGTGCGGTTGGTGTAAGCGCCATCAACGACGAGGTGCAAGGCTCTGTCAGCGCCTCCGGGATCGGCGTTCATGGCCTCGCGCAAGCGCGCGATGTGCCTGGCGGCGAGGGCCGTCAAGCTGCACTTGCGAGCCTCGCGCCGGTACTGTTTCCAAACCTCGTCCGTGGCCTTCTTCGACGGTCGGCGCGGAGTCGGCGCGTGTTCCAAGCCGATCGGAATGAGTCGCGCCGGCTGCTGCCGCTCGCTGGGAGGCAGTGCTGCCGAGAACTGCAAGAAGCGCTGCGCGAGAATCAAGTTGGCCTGAAACTTGGGTCCAAGCGGATCGCGCCGCCAACTCACGCCGGGCGTTTTGAGACTCGACTTGGCGAGCAGTGTATCGTCGATGGCGACGACCAAGGGAGCCTCGGGCGGCAAGCGAGCGAGCACCTCGCGGCGCGAGGCATCGAGCAGGCGTTGCGGCTCGACGCGTTGTTGCGAGAACAGGCGGTAGCCGGCGCTCCAGTCCTGAAAGCTCTCGCCGGAGGCATGTAGCAGGCCGGTGATGGTGGAGCGGCCGAGGCAGACGGCGGCACCGAGAGCGAGGCGGGTGAGGTGGTCGTTCACGCTTTGTCGGGCGTGGGGGTTGAGGCCTTTGGCGAAGAGTCGGGAGAAGGTGTCGACGACTCGATCGGGAGTTTTTTTTCAACTCGACGGGCGGAGGTTGCAAACGATTGAGCACGAGTTGGGAGCGGTCGAGCAGGATCCATTCGAGCTGTTCGCCGGGCTGGAAGTCGAGCATCTGAGCGCTGGCGGAGGGGAAGTTGACGTAGAACTGTTGGGAAGCCTTGCGCTTGATCAACTGCAGTTTGGTGGGGAAGGACATGAGGTCTCCTTGGAAATGAATCTAGTTACACAACAAGCTAAACAACTAGATACAAGAATACCTCAAAATGTTTTGAGACACAAGCATTCTCAGATCCCTCACAACACAAGAACGTGCTTACCGCGCGTCCCATCTAGTGAAAGGCCAAACTCCAGACCGCGGACTGCTAGTCCGCGGTCAATTGAGAGTCGTGGCCCTAAAAGTGCCGTCTGATAGATTGGGTTGGTGATCCAAAACGCCATTGTGCCGGTGGCGGGCCTCGGCACGCGGCTGCTACCGGCCACTAAATCCCAACCCAAAGAAATGTTGCCGGTCGCTAAAAAGCCGATCGTGCAGTATGTCGTTGAAGAGCTCGCGCGCTCGGGCGTTCGGCAGTTGCTGTTCGTAACCGGCCGCGGAAAAGCTTCTATCGAGAACCACTTCGATCGCGATCAAGTCCTGATGGATAACCTCAGGAATACTTCGAAAGATGACTTGATCGCGGAGCTGGACTTCGAAGAGCTGGGGCTGAATTTTCTATATACCCGCCAAAGCGTTCAGCGTGGACTCGGAGACGCCATCCTCCACGGCGAACCATTCGCGGGACATGATCCATTCGTTGTGGCGCTCGGCGATTCGATCATCGGATTGCAAGGGGGATCGACAATTTGCGAACGGATGTCGGCGGCGTACGAGGAACACAACGCGGCGGCCGTAATCGCCGTCGAAGAGGTTCCCATCGAACATGTATCGCTGTACGGCGTCGTGCAGCCAGAGACCGATGGAGATATGTTCGCGATTAGCACGCTCGTCGAAAAGCCGAAGCCTGACGAGGCACCAAGTCGGCTCGCGATCGCCGGCCGGTACGTTTTTGCACCCGTAATATTCGACATGATCAAGCGAGTCGAGCCAGATAGGCGCGGTGAAATCCAGTTGACCGACGCGATCCGCATGATTTGCGAAAGCGGGCGTCGAGTCGTCGGGGTGAAGCTTGGCCCGAACGAGCGCCGATACGACATCGGCAACATCCCAAGCTACTTCGAGACGTTTATTGAATTCGCGCTGGCCGACCCCGATCACGGCGATCGCGTTCGTCGCTACCTCAGCAAGCTGCTCGCCGAATGAATGCACTGATTCTGATCGATCTGCAGAATGACTTCATGCCAGGCGGAGCTCTGGCCGTGCCTAAAGGTGACGAGGTCGTTGCGGTAGCAAATCGGCTCATAGGTCAGTTTGATCAAGTCATCGCGACGCAAGACTGGCACCCCGCGGATCATCTCAGCTTTGCGTCTCAGCATGCAGGCAAATCGATTGGCGAAGTCATCGAACTAGAGGGACTTGAGCAGGTTCTTTGGCCCGATCATTGCGTGCAGGGCACGGCGGGGGCGGAACTGCATGCCGGCCTCGATGTCGCCCACATTGACTTGGTTTTCAAAAAAGGGACTGAGCGCTCAATCGACAGCTATAGTGCATTTTTCGACAACGCACATCGCCGGGCCACCGGCTTAGCCGAACAATTGGCTGCAGCCGGCGTCGATGAGGTTTATCTGATGGGCCTGGCGACCGATTATTGCGTAGAATTTAGCGCGCTGGATGCTGTCGGCCTTGGCCTGAAAACCAGCGTGATTCGAGACGGCTGCCGCGGCATTGACCTTCAATCGGGTGATGTTGTCCGTGCTCATCGCGAGATGACAATGGCGGGCGTCAAACTCATCGACGAGGACGAGCTATGAGTGATGGCGACGAAGTACTGGGCGAGGGGCGATTTCTTCACCTGTGTCGACGCAACGGTTGGGAATTTGTCGAGCGCCCGGCAATCGACGATATTGCGGTTCTTATCGCGGTCACCTCTAACCATGAACTGGTGCTCGTCGAGCAATACCGGGAGCCTGTTGCAACTCGCATGATCGAGCTGCCGGCGGGGCTGGTCGGCGACGAGGCGGCATTCGACGGCGAGACCCTGCTACAGGCAGCCAATCCGGAGTTGCAAGAAGAAACTGGATTTTCAGCGGACAGGCTTTCGGTCGTCGTCAGGGCTCCGACTTCCGGTGGGATGACGAGCGAAATCGTCACATTCATCCACGCTTCGGGGTTGAGCAAAGTTGGCGACGGCGGCGGAGTCGACGGCGAGGATATCCGGGTCCACATTGTCCCTTTAGCCGGAATCGATCTGTGGCTCACTGAGCGTAGCGGCGAAGGGTGCTTAGTTGATCCAAAAATTTACGTTGGATTGCGGCTGCTCACGCACACCATCGACTACTCAGAGAGCACAACCGCGCCAGTACCTTGAATCTGGTAAACAACCCGCGGACCTTTTATCTTTGAGGGATCAAATCGGCGGCCCTGCTCCTCAGCTTCGTGCTCAGCCTGCGCGATTGCCTGGTCTTTTGAAAGCTCAAGGCGCGTGAACTTGCCTTCGGCGATTGCTGCACGCCCAGGTGAGTCCTTTGGGAACTCAATCTCGCCATCATTGACTTTGATTCGCACCAGGTGGTCGGCGTCGTCGCGAAGCATCATCCAGCAACCCATCATCTGACAGACCTCGGTGATCTTTCCTTTCACCTGTACTGTGTTGCCAACATAGCTTTCGGGCTTTGCGAGCAGCGTACCAATCTTCATCGGTTCGTTCAGCGTCAGCGGTTCACCGAGTTTCAATTCAGCCGCTTGTAGTCCGGCAGCAATCAACAATGCGAGAAAAATGCGCACCATGCCTTTAGCGTACACGTGCTCGTCACCAAGTATCGACGTTGGGACGCTTTTTGCCCTCGCGCGGCCTGGGCGGCGGCACAGACTCCAACGCACGGCTGATCCACAATCGCGACTCCGCCGGATCAATCACTGCGTCAAACGCGAACGAAACACCACCGTTTAAAGCGCGGCCTCGCTCGTAGGCGGCAGCCACGAGTTCGTCATATCTCTTGCGGCGCACCTCAGGATCTTCGATCGCGGCGAGTTCATTGCGAAACCCAAGTTTCATCTGACCTTCTAGACCCATTCCGCCGTACTCGCCGGTCGGCCAGGCTACGGAGAACATCGGTTTCTTCAAATCTCCGCCGGCCATCGCCTGCGCGCCGAGGCCGTAGGCCTTTCGGATGACCATCGTCACCAACGGCACAGTGATATTCGGACCTGTAACGAAAAGTCGACTGCAGTGACGTACCAGGCCGGTGCGCTCGATCTCCGGCCCGACCATCATGCCTGGAGTGTCACACAGCACAACGATTGGAAGATCGAAAGCGTCACAGAGCTGCATAAAGCGCGCCGCTTTGTCGGCCCCATCGCTGTCAATCGCTCCAGACAAAAATTGCGGATTGTTGGCAATGATGCCGATCGGCCGGCCCTCGATGCGGACGAGCGAAGTCACGATGCCGAGTCCGAAACCGGCCCGTAGTTCGAGAACACTATCGGTGTCCGCGAGCGTCTTGATCAAATCGCGAACGCTATAGACGCGCAATCGATTCTCGGGCACAATGTTCCTCAAGTGCCGTTGATCAACGCAATTCCAACCGCTGGTGGAGCCC
This sequence comes from Bryobacterales bacterium, assembly GCA_965247305.1. Classification (GTDB taxonomy): domain Bacteria; phylum Acidobacteriota; class Terriglobia; order Bryobacterales; family UBA6623; genus CATQHP01. Next base: position 4,501,817 of record OZ252030.1, read on the forward strand.
TGGAAATACGACAAATATTTCTTTGCCGCCGCGACCGCTTCCGGCTCGTCCTTGACCGCGATATCGACGACGCCACTAGGAACTTGGACATCCATCGGACCAATCTCGTCCGGCCGGAAAACACCGAGACCGCCGCCCTCGATCAAAGCCGGGCCGCCCATGCCGAGGCTTGAATCTTCGGTAGCGATAATCACATCGCAGCAGCCAAGCAGTGACGCATTGCCCGCAAAACAGAACCGCGAGGTGATGCCAACAAGCGGCACCAAACCACTCAGCGAACCCATCGTGGCGAACGTCGAAATATCAAGCGGACGATAGGCATCGTCGGCCCTGCCCTGCCCCGCGCCGGTGGTCCCAGCGCCACCCTTTCGTTTGCCGCCAGTTCCCGCGCGACCACCGCCACCCTCGGCAAACAGGACTACCGGACGGCGCCATTTGTGGGCCAACTCAAGCATGCGATCGGTCTTGAGATGGTTCGTGACGCCCTGTGTGCCTGCCAGCACCGTGTAGTCGTATGACATCACGACACAGCGCGACCGCTCGCCGGGGAACAGTTCGCCGTTGACCGAACCGATGCCGGTGATCATGCCATCGGTCGGAAATTTCTTGATTACTTCGTCGCGTGGCAGTCCCGACCCGGGGGTCAAAGCGAGCTGCCCATACTCAACGAAACTGCCGTCATCGCAAAGATCGTAGACGTTTTCACGCGCGGTCCGTTGATTGGTTTTACGCCGCTTCGCGATTGCGTCGGGCCGCGCCTCATCGAGTGTTACTCGGTGCCGCTCGAGAACTTCCGCCAGGTCTGGGCGGACATGGTCTAAGTCGATCGCCTCGTCATCGCCAGACGCTTCACTCCCAAGTTCCCTCTCTTCTATGAAAGCCAGCGGATGGCCTTCGTAGACGGTATCTCCGATTGCTACCGTCATCTCAAGGATCGAGCCGCTGACCGTGGAGCGAATCTCATGCTCCATCTTCATCGCTTCCATCACCAGGATCTGGCCCTGCTCGCGAACGTCATCACCGGCGGCGACGTCAAAGCTGATGATCGTTCCTTGCATCGGCGCGTAAACCGTGACCACGCCCTCGACATCAGCCGCCAGCGGCGCGCTCATGGCGCGCCGGTCGCTTGCGGTCTTGCCGTGGGCAAGTACGGCGAGCGGATCGCTATTGTCGATTTTTGCGCCGGCCATCAGACGCGCTTCCTCAGCCTCGCCTGAGGCCGCAAGGTCCTCTTGCTCGAACACCTTCGCGGCAGCGACGAGAGCGCTCGCGTTGTCGTCGGCAAAACGCGTGTACGCGCGTGCACCAATCACGTCGGGGTGGCTAAGCAGTGCCCGCAAGAATGCAAGGTTGGTTTGGACGCCCTCGATGCGAAACTCGCTCAAGGCTCTTGCGGTTCGCGCGACTGCGGCCGGGAACTCGGCTGACGGCGAATGGGCGATAACTTTGGCGAGTAGAGAATCGAACGCCGGGCTAGTCTCGTATCCCGCATAGCCGAACGTGTCGGTTCGAATCCGTGGACCACAGGGAACCTCGAATGTTGTCAGCCGGCCGCCCGACGGCCGAGCGTCACCATTCGGCTGCATGCTCTCCATGTTGACGCGCGCCTGTATCGCGAAACCCGACGGCGCTGCAACGTCGAGCCGCTTCAGGCCGAGTTCGGGTAACGATTTTCCCCTGGCCATTTCAAGCTGCAAGTTGACGAGATCGATGCCGCTGACTTCCTCGGTTACGGTGTGCTCGACTTGCAAGCGAGCGTTCGCCTCGATGAAGGCGAATCCGTCGGGTTCAACCGAATCTCCTACTAAAAACTCGAACGTCCCCAGGCTCTCGTAACCCGCGGCCGTCGCTAACTTGACCGAGGCTTCGGCCAAACGCGCCCGAAGATCTTCGCTAAGGTCGGGTGCGGGAGCGATCTCGATAATCTTCTGGTGGCGCCGCTGAATCGTACAGTCACGGTCGCCCATCGCGCGAACGTTGCCATAGCCGTCTGCGGCAATCTGTACTTCGATATGCCGCACCCTCGGCAGATATCGCTCGACAAATAGGTCGCCGCATCCAAATGCCGATTCTGCTTCTGAACTGGCGCGCGCATAGGCATCGTCAATCTCATCGCGGTTTGCAACGATGCGCATGCCACGGCCGCCACCTCCGCTTACTGCCTTGATCAACATCGCCGATTCGGCGGCCAGGCTGTCGAAAAACTCCCGTGCCCGTTCGAGAGTGACCGCCGCTGAAATCCCTTGGATAACCGGAACGTCGTGCTTCAGCGCAAGCGCTCTAGCCCGAGCCTTATCGCCGAACAGTTCGAGCGCGGCCGGCGAAGGACCCACGAATCGAATTTCCGCTTCATTACAGCAAGTGGCCAGGGCGGCGTTCTCGCTCAAAAACCCATACCCGGGATGCACGGCGTCGCATTCGCAACTCTTTGCGGCCGCCACGATCTGTGCGATATCAAGGTAGGCACGTGGACCACGACCGACCAGGGCAACCGACTCTTCCGCACGAATCACGTGAAGCGATTGCACATCGCCCTCGGAATAGACCGCCACGCTGGGAATTTCGAGTTCGCTGGCAGCTCTCGCGATTCGAATCGCGATCTCTCCGCGATTGGCGATCAACAACTTCATGAGTGGTTTCCTTTGTTCGTCTAGCGAGCGGGCATCAATGGTCGATTTCCTATGATTCCAGACGTCGCCAGCTCGGCTATCTCAATGCTCGACAGTCCCAATATTCCGCCTAGTATCTCGCGATTGTGCTGACCTAACGTCGGCGCGGGACGGTCGATGTCAAACGGTGCTCCGACCAGCCTATAAGGCGCTAGCGGGTTCGGTTGTGCGCCAACAAAATCTCGCTCCATGATCTTCCAGTAACCGCGAGCTTTGAGATGAGTATCTCTCGTCAAATCGGACGCAGGTCTTACGACGCCGGCCGGTACTCCCGCTGACTGTAGAATCGTCATCGCCTCCCACCGTGATTTCTTACGCGTCCATCGAGAAACAGCCTCGTCCAACTCGCCGCGCCGTTCAAGGCGATTTTCAAGTGACCCAAAGCCGGCAAGCTCATCTCCGATCGCCTCTCTGAGCGCTGCCCACTGCTTGTTACTCTGAACCTGCACCGCCAACCACTGGTCATCGCCTGCGCAACGGTAGACACCATGTGGAGCAAACTGCTGAGAGGAGTTGCCGATCCGTGCTGGAGCCTCGCCCGTCACGGCTTGCTCGATGATGCCGTGTGCACCCAAAGGGAAAAGACACTCAGATTGTGACAAGTCCATGAACTGACCTTCGCCGGTCCTCTTGAGATGACGAATAGCGGTCAGCAAAGCCGCCGCGCCGTTCAGACCGCCCACGGCGTCGCCCAAGGCAACGTGCACCATAGTGGGCAGCCATTCAGCCTTGCCCGAAAGATGCGGCAGACCCGAAGCCTGCTCTGTCGTCGACCCGTACGCGCGATACTCGCGCCAGGGTCCGGTGCTGCCGAACGCAGGCATCGACATCATCACTAAATTTGGCTTTGCCTCGCGCAGCACATCGTATTGCAGATTGAGTTTTGGCAGCACGCCGGCCGAATAATTTTCAATAACGACGTCGGATTTCGAGACCAGGTCTAGGAATAGTTGACGTCCCCGATCCTTCGACAAGTCGAGCGTCACATCGAGCTTGTTGCGATGGACCATGTTGAACGGCACGGCCTTCTCGGCCTCATCGGCGTCGAGCCATTCCTGCGTGGGCTCCCAACCGCGCCACCAATCGAATCGCGAGCACGATTCGACTTTCAGGACTTCCGCGCCCATATCGGCCAGCTGACGCGCGGCAAGAGGACCGGCCCAGCCCATCGAAAGATCGACCACTCGCAGTCCCTTTAGAATCGTCGGCCGGCTCATGATCGCGTCGCGCGCACACCCGCAAGAACGTCTTCGGTATCTTCCCCAAGCCGCGACACCCCGCCACCCTCGACGGCAGGCGTTCGAAAGAGTCGAAACGGAGTAACCGGAGCCTTGAACTCACCTTGGTCTGGATGCGAGACATTCGCGAACGCCCCGCGCCGCACATACTGATCGACCTCGAAAAGCTGCTCCATCGTCGGCACGGGCGCGAGCGGGATGCGCATCCCCTGTCCACGATGAAAGAGTTCACCCGCCGATCGCTCACGCACCGCGTCCAAGATCATCACTTCGAGTTCGTCGGCGTCCTCCAAGCGGCCCAGGGTAGTTTGGTATTTCGGCAGATCGGCAATGCCTTTGAGCTCAAGGAGCGCACAGAAACTCTTCCACTGCGCAGGTGTCAGAGCCGTCACTCCCAACCAACCGTCCTTGCACGGGTAAACGCCAATCGGGTACGTCGGTGGCAGGCGGTTGACCCCCATGCGCTTTGGGGTCTCGTCGCCGTTGTAGCCGCGGATCGCGCCCAGTTCCGTGAAGCAAAGGTTTGCTTCGTAGATCGAAACATCAAGATGTCCGAACCCCTGTAAATTGCCAAGTTCGCGGCCCAAGATTTGGCCCAGCGCGGCGACATAGGCAGTCAACCCAGCCACGATCTGCGCCTGGTAACCGCCGGGTATTAACGGCGCGCCATCGGCTGGCCCGAGCGCATACATCCGTCCGGAAAGCGCTTGGCAGACCCCTTCCGAACCCGCGTATTCCCGGTACGGCCCATCTTGGCCGAACCACGTGATCGACATTAAGACGCTATTGGGGGAAGCGTCCGCAAGCTGGTTTGGATCTACCGCTCGATTCCCGGCCCCGTCGGAATCAATTACGAGCGATTTGCCGCGCGCGAGCGATAGAAATTCCTCAATACCATTTGGCGTTTTCACATCGAGCACCGCGCTTCGCTTGTTCGTACTCAAGTACGAATGCATCGCGCTCGCCTCCGGCGCTGTTGATCCGGGTACGAATGGAGCGAGTTCACGGGTAGAAAATCCGCTGCCGGGCGGCTCGATCAGCACGACGTCCGCGCCATGATCCGCAAACAGTTTTCCGCAGTAGCCCGCGGCGACGCTACCAGCAATATCAAGGACCGTGATGCCCTCTAATGCATTCGTTCCGTGAATCATGCTTCTAGAGGTAAGCAGTTTGACCGGTCGGAGGACTGAGAAGCAAGTGGTACGTATAGGCCAGGCGTGCCGCGAAAATTAGCCATCCGCTAGAATTAGGTGTTCTCGTGCCACCCGAGCTCGGCCAAATAGTTTCGCACTACCGACTCATCGATAAGATCGGTGAGGGCGGGATGGGAATTGTCTTCAGCGCGGAAGACACCCGCCTTCGACGCACCGTCGCGCTGAAGTTTCTCTCGCCCCACCGCCTAGTAAATGAGAAGGAGCGCGTGCGTTTTCAGCGCGAGGCGCAGGCTTCGGCGGCGTTGAACCATGCGAATATTTGTCCTATCTTTGACATCGGTGAGGACGACGGCCAAACGTTTTTGGCCATGGCCTACATCGAGGGTCAGCCGCTAAGCACTGAAATCCTCGACGGGCCAATGAAGCTCAACGAGGCACTCGACATCACGATTCAGATTGCCGCCGGGCTTCAGGCAGCTCATACCAAGGGGGTCATCCATCGAGATGTAAAGCCCCAAAACGTGATGGTAAAGCGCAACGCGTCAGGTGAAATCCACGCCACGGTCATGGACTTCGGACTGGCCCGGCTTTCAGATCGCTCCGAACTCACGGCTGAGAATACACGCCTCGGCACCGTTGCCTATATGTCGCCGGAACAAACCCAGGGCACCGAGTTCGACCATCGGACCGATCTCTGGTCGCTCGGCGTTGTTCTTTACGAGACGATCGCCGGCGTGACGCCGTTTCGAGGGCACTACAACCAAGCGATCATGTTCGGGGTCATGAATGAGGAGCCGCAGCCGCTTACCTCACTTCGGGTTGGCGTCCCAATCGAACTGGACTGGATTCTGAGCAAGGCGCTCGCGAAGGACCCTGGTGAACGCTATCGTTCGGCCGACGATTTCATTCTCGACCTGAAAAAGCTAAAGAAACGTATCCAGATCGACGCGTCCGGAACCCAGACGGGGACGTTTCCGGCCTCGGCGTGGCCGACCATGCAAGCCGATTCAGGCACTTTGGTTGCGGCTGGCGAGACGATCGCCCAGCCGTTGTCCGTCGAGAAGCCTCCAGCCAAACCCGAGCGAAAGCTACAGACCCCCTGGCTCGTGGCCGCGGGATCCGCCCTGATAGCGCTGATCGCCATCGCAGTCGCGCTGATACCGGATGCGCCGCCGCCAATTGTCCCTCTCCGGCGGCTGGACTTCCAGCCCCCGGCCGGCTTTGCCTCCGCCGTGATCTCTCCCGACGGGCGTTACGTCGCATTTTCGTCACTAGACGCGACGGGACCGATCTCAGTTCGCGATCTCTCAACGGGTGGCGACATACAGTTGGCATCGACTTCGGGCGGACGGTCACTATTTTGGGCCCCAGGCAGCACAACATTAGGTTTTCTCCTTCAATCTGAAATTCAAACAATCGACGTGCCTAACGGCCAGCCTGAGCAGGCCGTGCAGCTACCGAGCGCGCCCGCGGACTTCTCCGCCGCTTGGAGCCCCAAGGGTGACGAAATTATTTGGTCCGCGCGTTACAGCGAAGGGGGGCGCCGCGTCTATACACGGTAAATTTTCGGGATGGAACGCCTTCGCCCATCGTTCCAACGGAAGACTATTCTGATCGAACAGTATTCTCGAGACCACGTTTTCTACCCCGCGCGGGCCGCGTGTTAATGTTCCTGCGAGGCACGCCGAACAAAACGAAAATCATCGTCCGGAACCTCGACACGTCAGAGGAGTCGATCGTCGCAGCCGGGGGTGACGCTGCATACTCTCCAAGCGGTCACATCGTCTACCAAACTGGCCCGGCAAGCACCAACTCGCTCTGGGCGGTCCCATTTTCGCTGGAATCGCTAAACACCACCGGCGAGCCGTTCCGCGTTGCCAGGGATGGCGAAACTCCAAGCGTTGCAGCGGACGGCACGCTTTGTTTTGCGAAAGCAGAGACCACCGGCCAGCCATACTTGGCCTGGAGGGACCGCTCAGGCAACCTGACTGATTCGATCGGTCAGCCTCAGCGCGATATTTTGTACGTATCACTTTCGCCTAACGAAAGGTACGTGGCCGTTAGAGCGGTGGATGCAAGCGAAGAAGAGACCGACATTTGGGTACACGACGCACAGAGGGGACTCAAAACTCGAATCACCAGCGACCCACTTCACGACAGTCGACCGATCTGGACACCCGACAGCCAATACATCGTGTTCGGAACGGATCGAAGCGGTAACTACGACGTGTACCGCAGACGTGCGGATGGAAGTGGAGAAGATGAACCGCTTATCGCGACGCCGGCGCGTGAGACTCCGCTTGATTGGTCGCGAGACGGCCGATATTTGCTCTACAACGCAACCGGGCTCGATAGTGCCCTCGACCTCTGGTTAGCGGAGTTCAGCGCCGAAGGTGGGGTAAAGACCTCCCCGTTCCTCCAGACCAAGTTCCGAGAGCGCCACGGTCAGTTCTCGCCTAACGGAAATTACGTGGCATACGCGTCCAATCGCACGGGACGAGACGAAGTCTATATCGAGCGATTCCCCGAGGGTGGCGGCGCGATCAAAATTTCGGCCAACGGCGGGACGCAGCCGCGCTGGAACGGTGATGGGACAGAACTATATTTCGTCGAGGGCGAGGCGCTCATGGCGGTAAAGGTTGTGCTTGGAGGTGCAATTTCGATCGGGCAGACCACCAAACTTTTCTCTCACTCGGGCCTCGTGGGAGGGTCATCTCCAAACTACGATGTTGGGCCCGGCGGTGAGCTGTTTGTGGTGGTTGAGAACACTGCTGAGCAAGAGCGTTCCAGCATAGCAATCGTACAGAACTGGTATGCCGAATTCGCGAACTAGTGTAGTGCGCCATAAATAATGTAACTTATAGTATCTTCGTGTCGCCTTTACTAGTAGAAGGCACACGGATGCGAAGAGCAGAGCCAGTCCCATTGACGCAGGAGCAGCGTAGGCAGTTGGAGCGCTACGCGAACGGTCGTCGGGTCGCTGTTCGTCTGGCGTTGCGAGCCAGGATCATCGTGCTCGCCGCCGACGGTCTTGAGAACAAACGGATTGCCGCGCAGCTGTCGGTCTCGCGTCAGTTGGTGGCGCGCTGGCGAAGCCGTTTTCTTGAATCCGGCGTCGCCGGCATCGAAAAGGACGCCCCGCGGCCCGGCCGTAAGCCCGCCATCTGCTCCCCAACAGTGCAACAGATCATCCACAAGACGACCCGCGAAACGCCAGCCAACGCCACCCATTGGAGCCGCCGCACGATGGCCGCCGCGGTCGGCGTCAGCGCCTCCACCGTGGGTCGCATTTGGCGCGCCCACGGCCTCAAGCCGCATCGCGTCAAGACCTTCAAACTCAGCAACGACCCGCGCTTCGCCGAAAAACTCGACGACATCATCGGACTTTATCTCAACCCGCCCGAGCATGCCCTCGTTCTTTGCCTCGACGAGAAGTCACAGATTCAAGCCCTCGACCGCACCCAGCCCGGCCTGCCCCTGAAAAAGGGACGCGGCCGGACCATGACCCACGACTACAAACGCAACGGCACAACCACCTTGTTCGCCGCGCTCAACACGCTCGACGGCTCGGTGATCGGAACCTGCATGCCCAAGCACCGCCACCAAGAATGGCTGCGCTTCTTGCGCTTGCTTGAAAACCAGACCCCCAAGGACAAGCAGATCCATTTGATCGTGGACAACTATGCCACTCACAAACACGCCACGGTGAAACGCTGGCTGCAGCGCAATAAACGCTTCCACGTCCATTTCACGCCCACCTCAGCGTCGTGGCTGAACATGGTGGAGAGGTTCTTCCGAGACCTCACCGATAAGCGCATCCGCCACGGTGTCTTTCGTAGCGTCGGCGAACTCACCACCGCCATCGAAGACTACATCGCTCGACACAATCAGCAGCCCAAGCCCTTCATCTGGACTGCTACCGCTTCCGACACCCTTGAGAAGGTCAAGCGCGGCAAAGCCGCTCTTCTTAAGGTTCAATCTGATTGACGCACTACACTAGCGACAACGCTTGAGAGAGTCGGTTCTACCAGCCCCTGGGAATCACCTAGTACCGGATAGGGCCGAATCCCTACAGCCCGCGCCCACGGGTCGATGATAGATTTACCGTGGGAATGTTTGAGATCTTCACGGTAATTGCCACCGCGGCTGCTCGGCTGTCCGCCGCGTGGCTCGCCTTTCGGCTATACCGGACACATCGCGAGAAACGATTCGCGCTGGTTGCGGCCGTCCTGTTGATCGCCTCGGCATTCCCGATGATCGATGTATCGGCTGGGCTGGGATTAGTCGGATATCTGACGCCCTTGGGCCGAGCGCTCGCGGTCTTACTCAGCGCACTCGTTCTACTTCGGACGCTCGACGAGCTGCTCAAGAAGACTGGTGAATTGCAGGTTGCGCACGACGTTCTAGAGCAAAAAGTCGCGGTAAGAACAGCTGCACTGGAGGCCACAAACGTAAGCCTCGCCGCTGAGGTGTCTGAACGTAAACGCGCCGAAATCGCGCTACGCCAGAGCGAAGACCACCTGCGTCGCCAGAATCTGGAAGTGAGGCGTCTCGCGGGCCAATTAATCACGTCACAGGAAGAAGAGCGCAAGCGGCTAGCCCGCGAGCTGCACGACCACTTTGGCCAGTCGCTCGCCGCGCTGGCACTCGAAGTGGCGAATGTTCGCCGGCTAGCCCCCGATGGCGATCCCCTGTTCAGCGATTGCTTGCGCCAGGCAGAATCAAAGATCTTACTGTTCGCTGACGAGGTGCACGACCTATCTCGGCTCCTGCACCCGGCGATCATCGACGACCTTGGCCTCGTCGCGGCGATCCGCGAAGAGTGTAGAGCGTTTTCAGAGCGTGAAGGGATTACGGTCGAATTCGAAAGCGAGGAGCTGCCGGCGGATCTAAGTGTAGACACGAAGCTGACTCTCTACCGGGTTACCCAAGAGAGCTTGCGCAACATTGCCAAGCACGCGCGCGCGTCCAGTGCCGAGGTTGTGTTGGCGGCGAGTAATCGAGCGGTTCACCTGACGGTTCACGATTCCGGTAAAGGCTTCGACGTCCGAGCGGAACAACGCCGTGCTGGACTGGGCCTGGTCAGCATGGCCGAACGGGTTCATTTGCTCAATGGTGACGTAGACATTCGTTCCGATCCACAAACCGGCACGAGCATAGAAGTACTTATTCCAGTTGAAGAGGAGGCCGCGTTATGCGCCCACGAGTAATCATTGCTGACGACCATCAAATTCTAATGGAGGGTGTTCGCAGCCTGCTGGAGCCCGAGTTCGATCTCGTTGCGTCGGTCGAGAATGGACGCGAATTGGTCGCAAAGGCCAAGGAAGTGCGTCCGGACGTCGTCATCGCCGACATTTCGATGCCACTCCTCAACGGCATCGACGCCGCTCAACAGATCTTGAGTGACAACCCACGAGCACGTATTGTGTTCCTCACGATGCACGCGGATATGGCATATGCAGCCGAAGCCTTTCGGGTCGGAGCAGCCGGATATGTGCTCAAGAAATCCGCTGCATCCGAGCTTGTCACAGCCATTCAGGAAGTTCTCAAAGGAGGCGTCTACGTCACGCCTCCGATCGCAAAGGCCATGATGCGAGATGCGTTCAGCGGACGGACCAGCAAAGCGGCTCGTCCAGGCGCGTCGATGACTCCCCGCCAGCGAGAAGTATTGCAACTCGTCGTCGAGGGTCATTCAATCAAGGAGATAGCGTCAATCCTAGGACTCTCCCCGAAAACCGTCGAGTTCCACAAGTACCGCATCATGGAGGTACTCGATATTCGTACGACGGCACAGCTAACGCAGTACGCCGTCAAGCACGGCGTGGTCTCTGTCTAGCACGCGCTCTCACGGACTAGAGCATTTTCAGTAACGGCGTAGACCGCTCTTGAATGAAAAGCGGTGAAGCCGGCAATTTCTTGCTACTAGATTCCGCTGTCCGAAATCGGAGGCGCGACTGTAAAGGAGTGCGGTGGCGAAGCAGCTTTCTGGAATACGCTGAGCTAGGTCCTGCTGATCATTCCTCAACAGGACGCGACTCAACTTTCCCAGTTCACCCTTCGCCACCGCCCTCCTTTTCAGTCGGTGCGCCAGGATAAGCCTGGTGGATCTAGTTGAATGAATGGAGTTGACCATGGGAATGGTTCGTTCACCCGTGTAGCCGACCCGGCGTTCGTGGGGGGGGAACCGCCACGGGCGAAGCCTGGGAAGGCGAAGACGTGAGCCGTAACGAAAGTGAGTCGCAGATAGGCCTCGTTAGGAAAGTTGAGAGTGGCCAAGCCGCCGACTAGGGGGAAGCCTGCAACCGTCGGTGAAGCAGCGAGCACAAGCAGCCGGTGGACTCTCGGGGGTAGATGCGGACAGCGCGCGTCGAAAGATCCATCGAGGAACCTTGTGTTGAGAGAGATACGGAGGCCCGCATGGGCAAGTGAGCCGATCGGAAACGAACGGTTCGCCACTCGGCGCGGGGAAAGCATAACCAGCGCTGGGGTCGGTGCGGGAGTCGGAGGGGCGCATAGTAGCGACGAAGCTCGGAAATGCGAGTGGAGCGAAGGGCCCCTGGCGCTTTAATGCTGACGGAGTCAGACAAGCATGCTAATTGCGACAGAAGGGAGAGCCGTTTATGTTCAAAAGATTCCACTTGCTAGCCCGGCGATGCCGGAGAAACTCTCGTTTGAGACAGAAGCTGGGCCAAAAGGCCAAGCAGCAGCCGGAGTTTCGGTTTTACGCTTTGTACGACCGGATCTATCGGCGCGATGTGTTGGAAGCGGCCTGGCGACGGGTGCGCGCGAAAGCGGGCGGACCCGGACTCGGCTCCGTGACGATCACAGCGATCGAAGCGCAAGAGGGCGGCGCGCGGCGCTTGGTGGATGAACTCCACGTATCTCATCAGCAGATACGAGTTGCGTACCAAACGCTATCGGCCGCAAGCGGTACGCCGTGTCTGGATACCGAAAGCGAACGGGAAGAAGCGCCCGCTGGGCATTCCGACCGTACGTGACCGAGTGGTGCAAATGGCCGCGTTGTTGATCCTGGAGCCGACTTTGAAGCCGACTTTGAAGATTGCTCGTACGGATTTCGGCCGGGCCGCTCGGCACACCAAGCGCTGGAGGAGATTCGTGGACATATCCAAGCCGGATATCAAGCGGTATATGACGCTGATTTAGAGGGCTATTTCGACTCGATACCTCACGAGAAACTACTAGCGTGCGTGCGACACCGGATTGCGGATCGATCCGTCGTGAAGCTGATACGGCTGTGGCTCGAAGCGCCGGTGGTGGAAGAGGGCGAGCCCGGAGAAGGGAAGGGCCGAGCAGAACGCAGCAGGAAGGGAACGCCGCAGGGTGGAGTGATTTCTCCGCTGTTGGCGAACCTGTACTTGCACTGGTTCGACAAGGTGTTTCTCAAACACCGGGCGAGTCCGGCGCGGGGCGGGAGCGCGAAGCTGGTGCGATACGCCGACGACTTCGTTGTGATGATGAGGGGGCGGGACGTGGCGCTGGAAGCGTTTATCGAGGAGAAGTTGGAAGTCTGGATGGGATTGAAGCTGAACCGACAGATGAGAGGTTGGGCGAACTACTTTTCGAGGGGCCATCCGCGGGGCGCCTACTGGGAGCTGGACTGGTACGTGCGGTGGCGTTTAATGCGACATCTGCGACGGCGGGGACAGCGCCGGTTTCGACCGCCGAAGGACGAGCCTTGGTACACCTTTTTCCAACGCCAGGGGCTGGTGGAGCTGAACCGCTCGCTCTAGTCTCGACCTGCGCATGCCCAAGGCGAGAGCTTGTGGAAGAGCCGGATGCGGGAAATCCGCACGTCCGTTTCGATGAGGGGGGAGGTCAAGCCCGCTTGCGGGACCCTCCCCTACTCTACCGCCTCCGATTTCGAACAGCGGAATCTAGTCTCCAGAAATCGCCGGCTTCACCGCTTTTTATTCAAGAACGGTCTACGCCGTTACTGAAAATGCTTTAGCGCCCCGCGGCTGTAATCCAGATTGGCGACGACCAGGCCAGTTGCCCGTCTACTTGCTGGACTCGCACGTAATAGTAATTTTCTCCGTTTCCCGGCTCGTTGTCGGTGAACTGGAGTGAGACATCGCGGCCCAGATTCTGGCGGTTGTGCACGAACTCTTGGTTCTTGATGATGTCGATCTGGCGAATAGGCTCGGTTCCTATCACGCGCAGCGACAAGCGGAACGGGCCGGTTACATTCGCGACGTCTCCTTGGATGTATTCCTTCCCGTCGGCGTGCATGCGGTAGTCGAGCACGATGTTGTCGGTGGCGTCGTAGGAGTGGCGTTTGCGCATCGCGTCGAGCAAACCCTCGCGGCTCCCGTCCTCTGAGATCGTGCAGGCGAACGAGATGTGCGTCGAGACGTGGTCCGAGGCTGCTTGGATGCCCAGCTTGTAGCCTTTAGCCCAGGCTTTCCAAATGAAGCCGGCGCGTTGAAATCCGCCCGGCGAGGAGTTTGGGTTCCCGCCGATTGGAGCGCGCGGCGCGCCCTCGTACTCGGCGGACGTGCGGTCGCCCTGATAAATCTCGACCAGGGGTTCAACCTCGGGATCGTTGTCTCGCCAGTCGGTACCCATAGACGATGTCGCTGAAGTGTGTGAGATGGCGATGCCGTTGTTCTTTTTCAAGTACGCGTAGAGCTCTTTTGTCCCGACGGGATCGGGGTTTGCGAAGCGGTCAGTGACGGCTTCGCTTGAAAACGGGAATCCGCCGCCAAACTCCTCGCGAGAGATCGGGAAGGGACGCACGCCGCGCTTCGCGAAAATGATGTTGCGATGCCCGTTAAGAAATCGGATGCTGCGCTCGTAGGCGAACAGCGGCACAAAGCTGCCAGGCAGATGGAGGTTGTCGACCATCTGCTGTAGCAGGAAATCGTGGTATTCGACGTCGGGGCCGCCGAGGTAGTTGTGTTCCGAATTCGCGTAGAAGTCCAGTGCGGCGACGTCGATTGCGTAGCGGTAGGTTTGCAAGAGCGACCCATCGTTGATGCCGTCCATCGAGAACTCCGTGTGCCGATGGGTGTCACCTCGGTAGATCTTGTATGTCTTGTCGCCGGAATTGATCTCGTAGCCGCGAATCGTATCGAGATCGCGCTCTTCATTTGGGTGGATGGGGTAGACGGTGATTTGAGGCTGCGTGCGCGGTTGTAGGCGGGGAGATCCGCCGCGGGATACGGCGCCGATCTTGCCGACGAAAACATCCGCATGCCGCACGATCATGTGCTCATAGTCGCGGCCGTCGCTAGGCCAGGCCGCCACAATGTCGCCGCTACTTGCAGTCGCGAAACCGCTGCGGACGTCGAGGCGGCTGCCGCTATTCGGAAAGAACACTGGCTGGCCCCAAGTTCCGTTTGAGTACGCCATGCCCCACAACTCCCACGTCGCATAAAAGCTCCAGTGGTCGGAAATCGTGTCCAGGACGCGTGGGGTGCGGTGGCGAAAGAACACCCAGACGCCTCCGTTGCCATCAACTTGAATCGTGGGTGAGTCGTTGCGGTCGCCGGCCAGCGCGGGAGGCAATGCGGAGTCAAGAGAATGCCTGGGCTCGAGCCAGCGGCTCCCCTCTCGCACCGCGATGGGCATCGAACGCGACTCGTATAGCCGAGTGCCCTCGTTTTCGATAGCGAACCCATTGTCCTTTCCCCATTGAGTGCCGCTTTCGGACCAAGTTGCCCAGAGACGGTCTTCGGCGTCGCAAGCGAGAGTGACGTGGGCTTCGAACTTCGGTGTGTCGGCAAGCGGAACGATGGCGTCCCAGGAGTCAGTGCTGTAGCGGCGCGTGAGGATGTCGTAGTTGCCCTTGTCATAGGTGTCCCACGCGACGTAGACGTTGCCTTTGCTATCGGCGGCGATGGCCGGTTCCCAGTCGTTGGCGGCCGAGGCTGAAACTGTTTGCGGCTCGCTCCACGAGTTGCCGGCGCGGAAGCGGGCCATTACATCTGATTGACCGTCCCGAAACGCCTGCCAGACTACCCACGGGCGACCTTTCACGTCGGTCGTCACGTTGTGATAGAGATCAGGCTGAGGGTCCGTAGTTAAGCGCTCGACCGCTGACCAATCAGCGCCTTTCAGGCTGCGCGCGTAGAGGTCGCGGTTGCCTCCGACCTGGTCGGACCACACGACCCAGATACGACCTTCACCATCGCGCGTCACTTTCGCGAGAAAGACGTCCCCAGGTTTCTCGGTAACGGTTTGGGTGGCGCTCCAGGAGTTGCCGTCGTAGTGGCGCAGAAGCACTTCATTCGACCAGTCACGGTAGGCGACCCAGGCCACCCAGAGCTGATTGTTAGGGCCCGCGACTACCGCCGCGAAGTCGTCTTCGTACTTCTCGTCAGTAATCTGCTGCGTTGTGACAGTCTGCTCGACAACGACGCGACTGCCGAGTAAACGTTGGGGCGCGCCCGATCGCAGGTTGGCGAGATCGACGCGAAAGTCACCCTGCTCGGTCTCGAAATTGAGCCGCGTCCGGCCACGGGCGTTGACCCGCACAAGCAAGCCGGGATTGAAAACATTCACGATCGGACCAGTGACTGGCTGGGGTTTCTCCGGCGGATGACCGAAGCTTGGAGCCTGCCAGGACTCCAGCTCCCAGCTGTCCGCGCCGAGCACGTCCGCTGGCCGCGGGCGCAAGCTCGCCAGCCCCGCTAGTACTTACTTGCACAAGTACTACGTAGTATGACAAGCTGGGGCATGCCCAGGCCCGCGACCGCGATCACGTTGAGTTCGGAAGAAGAGCAGACGTTGCGTCACTGGGTCCAGGCTCACAAGACGGAACGGCGCATGGTCGAGCGAGCTCGGATCGTGCTGTTGGCTGCCGCCGGCGCTGCCACCAGCGCCATCGCCCAGCAACTCAACACACCGCCGTCGCGGGTGTCGAAGTGGCGCCTGCGCTTTGCCGAGCAGCGGCTGGTGGGCCTCGTCGACCGGCCCCGCTCGGGCAAGCCGGCGCGTTACGACGAGGCCACCCGCAAGCGCATTTTGACGATGCTCGATCAGCCCCCGCCGGAAGGTCACGCCACCTGGACGGGCACGCTGCTGGCCGCGGCGCTGGGCGACGTCAGCGATCATCAAGTCTGGCGGGTACTCAAGCGGCAGGGCATCTCGCTGCGGCGACGACGCAGCTGGTGTATCTCGACCGACCCGGAATTTGCGCGCAAGGCCGCCGATGTCGTCGCTCTATATCTCGACCCGCCGGAGAACGCCGTCGTGTTGGCGGTCGATGAGAAACCTAGTATTCAAGCACTCGAGCGGGCACAAGGTTGGCTGCGGCTGCCCAACGGCAAGGCTTTGACCGGTTTCTCTCACGGCTATAAACGCCATGGCACAACAACGCTGTTCGCCGCTCTGGAGGTGGCCACCGGTTGGATTACCGCCGACCATTACCAGCGCCGCCGCCGGCGCGAGTTTCTCGACTTCATGAATCAGTTGACGGATCTCTACGACGGCTTCGAAATCCATGTCATCTTGGACAATCTCAACACCCACAAACCCCGCCATGACCGCTGGCTGCAACGCCATAAGAACGTGCATTTTCACTACACGCCGACTTATAGCTCTTGGCTCAATCAGATCGAGATATGGTTCAGCATTCTCAGTCGCCGGGCGCTGCAAGGCGCCAGCTTCACATCGCCCCGCCAGGTACGTGACGCGATCGACAAATTTGTCCAGGCCTACAACCGCGACGCCACGCCGTTCCAGTGGACCAAGACCACCGTCACCCCTCGCGATTTATCTCATAATTATTATAACTTACGCAAGTAAGTACTAGTTTGCCGCCGGAAACCGACACATTGCCGTTCCAGACGCCGGACGCAGACGGTTTCGCAGCCGGATACCACCTAGTTCCGGGCGGTTGCGACACCCTCGCCGGAGCCTTGTCGCCGACCCCAAGTTGGACCCGCAGCGTGACCAGCGAGGGGTCGTCGAACGGTTCCTGAGCGTGAAGACAACCAACGAGAAGAAACGGCCAATAAAACACGCGAAGCCGGCGGTTGAACATCGCGAAAAGTATACCAGCGCATTCAGGCTGCCACATATATTGGCGGGGTTTTCCTTCTCTCCCACGCGCTCATAGTGTAAGAGCCGTGTAACGGGATTTTTAGGCTCAGCCGCCGGGGCACAGCTTCGCCGTCAGATCGAAATGTCCGGAAATGTCCGGATTTGGCCGGATTTGGCCTGTTTTCGCTTAAAATCGCTGGTCGGGGCAACCCGCCAGACTTACCTTTTGAATTCCGTCAAACGCCACGCAGCAGAACCGGAGAACTCCTCGCGTGCTCATCCGATTCGATCCCCCGGCAGCATCATGAATGCCGCGCTGTGGCCGGATTTGGCAGGGTTTCTGTGAAATTTCGAGCCTCCTTGAAGGGCTTTCCGCACCCTCGAGGTATAGTGTAAGGCCCGTGTGTCCGGTTTTCGGCTGAACGTATCGCTAAATTGCTGATTTCAAAGGAAAAAGAAATTTCAAAATCGCGGGACGGCCGTTTGGACGGGTTTCGTCTTGGCCGTTGCGAGAATCAATCGCCCTCTTTTTATGAACATTGAGATCGCTGGAAGATGCTGAATCATAAGACTTTGGTGGAGTGCACCCCAAAACTGAGACAGATGAAAGTGGGACAATTTTCAGTGAATGGAGAAGGAGTCCACGATGGGAGAGAGAAAAGGGCGGGCTGCGCGGAAGCAACGCTCGTACGAGGTGGAGTTCAAGGAAGTGGCGGTAAGCCGCATGTTGCGTGGCGAGAACATTGTCAAGTTGAGCGGCGAGTTGGGAGTGCGGCGCAGCGTGTTGTATCGCTGGCGCGACACCTACCGAGCCGAGGGACGTGCCGGCCTCGAGCGGCGCCAGGGGCGGCCGCGGCCCGGACAAGAGGTTGTGAAATCGGATCGGGATCCGGCCGCCGAGCGCATCGCGGAGCTCGAACGCTTGGTTGGCATACAAGCGGCGGAATTGGATTTTTTCGAACGGGCCTGCAACGCCTTAAAACCGGCGATGCCGAGCAAAGTCGCACGCAACGCGAGCGACTCTACACGGTTATCGACGAAACCCGCGTCGAAGGCCGACTCAGCATCGAGCGAGGCTGCGAACTCGCCGCAGTCAGTCGAGCGGGATATTACCGGCAATTAGAGCGAGACAAACCCGCCGAAGCGAACATCGAACTCCGGGACCGTATGCAACGCATTACGCTCGCAAATCGCCGCTACGGCTATCGTCGAGTGACCGCCGAACTGCGTAGGCAGAGCTTTACGGTGAACCACAAGAAGGTCTTGCGGCTGATGCGCAACGACAATCTGCTGGCGATACGCAAGCGCCGCTACGTATTGACGACGGACTCGGATCAGCACCGCGCGATCTACCCAAACTGGGCCAAAAACCTGCAGATCGACGGTCTCGATCAGCTCTGGCAGGCCGACATCAGCTACGTGCGCATGCGCCGTTCGTTCGTCTACTTGGCGGTCGTGATGGACTCGTATTCCCGGCGCGTGGTGGGCTGGGAATTGGGGCCTTCCCTCGAGGCCATATTGGCAGTGAACGCGCTGCGCAAAGCGATCGAGTTTCGCTGTCCGAAGCCGGGGCTGGTGCATCATTCCGATCAAGGCACGCAATATACCTCGCGGGCTTATGTCAGTCTGCTGGAAGAAAACGGCGCGTTGATCTCGATGAGCCGGCGAGGAAACCCGTACGATAATGCGCGCATGGAAAGTTTTATGAAGACGCTCAAAAGCGAGGAGGTGAACCTACAGACGTATCAATCGATGGACGAAGCGCGCGCTTCGATCGAGGAGTTTATCGACGCGGTGTACAACCAAAAGCGCCTGCATTCGGCGTTGGGCTATCGGCCTCCGCAGGAGTTCGAGCAGTTGTTGCCAGCGAGCGAAGAGCTCAGAAACCCGCAGTTTGAGTTTTCTGAGGCATGAGGAAATCTATCGAGACAGTGGTCGTGCTCGGAGCGGGAGAATGTCCCGCCCCGAGCGCTCATCGTCTCGCTGAGTTTCCAGCCGGGTATTGCTTGGCGGGTTGCTCTCCAGCATTGCCCGCCTCCGCTTTCCCGGCCGTTTTCAAGTGTGCGGCACGTTCGCCGAAAAGGCTATACTTTTTCAGCGAACGGCAACTGTCCCATTTTTAAGCTGTCTCAGCTTAGGGGTGCATGCCATGCTAGGTTTTACCCCTGTCCCCGAACGCTCCCGAACGCTCCGGGCCAGCCGGCATTGCCGGGGCATTGAACTCCACCTGGAACACGAGCGCGATCGAGCGAGCGGCCCGTCAGCAAACGGGTTTGCGCTCTGACAGATAGGAGGACCAGATGCTACTGACAGGAATCCTGCGCGCGATGGTCGTCTGCCTTGCCGTTGTCGCCGTTATTGCGTCCGACACAGCACGGGCCGAGGGCGAAGCCATAGTCCGGGTGGGCGCGCTGCACTCTGCCACGCCAACGGGGCGACGGCATCTCGACGGCATCCGGAAAGCCAAAGAGAATCACAAAATCGGTGAACGGATCGAACTGATCTCGATGCCCTATGTCACCGAGCGAGGCGGCGAGGAGATGTTGCTGCAGGCGATCGCCGAAGGCGAGGTTCATCTGGTTCTTGGGCCGACCGACAGCGGCGTTTTCATTCGCGCGTGGCAGCAGGAGCGGGAGCCGGACCTTCGCGACAAGATCGTCCCGGTGATCTCGTCGCTGGTAGTCGCGACTGAGGCGAACGATCCCGAGGGCTGGTTCTTTCGTACGAACGTGGATGTAAACCGCCGAGCCGGGGCCATCTACGACTATTTGGCGAAACGATGGGTGAACTCGATCGCGGTACTCTACGCCGATACGGAGTTCGGCCGCCGCTCGGAAGACGAGTTCCGCAAGCAACTCCGTGGGGCGCAGCGGGACAACTATATGGCCCTACCCTACGTGCCCCCTTACATGCGAAGCCAGCTACAAGAGGTTCTGGCACTGCGTCCGGAAGCGGTCGGTGTCTTCGGCGAGCGCGAGGAGATCGGCGTATTCCTCCAGAACCTGCGTTCGATGAACGCCTGGGCGACGCCCTACCGCCCGCTGCTGTTTACCGTGATCGACATCCGGCAACTGGGCACCGACGCCGACGGCTTCTTGTTTGTCTCGGCGATCTCGCCGCGCGAACCTGCCAAGGCCAACGAGCCTCCTCTGAGCAAGGACGAGGCCGAGAGGAAGGCGGCTGAGTTGAGGGCGCGCCATTTGCAAGAGGACGACGTTTTCGGCCTCAGCTACGACACCACCACGTTGGTGCTCAACGAGATCGCGGAAACTCTCCAGTCTAACGGGCAAGGCTACGACAAGACGCTCTTTCGCAATCGATTGGCGAAGGCTCTGCAAGGGGCGGCGGAAGCCGAAGGGGAGCTCACGGGCATGCAGTTTTCGAAAATGACGAACATCGCCCCGCCGCAGATCTACGAAATGATCGACGGATTGCCGCTACCGCGAAGCAGCGGGGACGTGGGGTTCAAGGAGAAGTGGTCCCTGAAGTTCATGATGCTGGCGAACCGTTTCGGGCTGTGGCCCTTTGCGGTCGGATTCGTCATGCTGTTGACCGTCTTCGGCACTGCCACGCACGATATCTACCGCTGGTACGGGGGAGGGTTCTCCAAGCTGATTCTCCGCGATCATCCGCTCTTCCGTGTCACCATCTCTTGGTACTTCTTGGCGCTCGTCGCTCTGCAAGGGCTGGTGGCCTTGGGGCTGTTCTGCTTCTTGGCCGAGACCGGAAGGATGCGGTACGACAGCGTACTCAACGGCTTCATCATCGCGCTGGCGCCGTCGCCGTTACTGCGTACCAGCTTCGCAACGATCGGGGGCATGAACTTCGGCGTGGCCGACCAGTATGACCAGCTGTTGCAGTCGCTGACCAGGAACCTGCTGAGGGCTCGCTACACGGACCGGAATCGAAACATCCTCGTGATTGCCTACTACAACTCGCTGGGGTTTCTTGAGCGGATTTTGCAGCGTGTCTACGCGTCGCTGCCGAACAAGACGGAAGCGAATCGCTTGCGGCGTGAACTCAAGGACAAGCTGGCTTCGACGAGCGAGCCGCGGATTGCAAAGCGAAAATTCATGGCAAAGAAGCTCGTTGAGCTACGGACGTGGGAGGACTTGTACGAGTTGGAGTGCGTGCCGAAGATTTTCGAGCACGATATCCCCTTTGACCCCGAGAAACTGGTTTTTCGTTGCGTGAACTATTGCCAGCGCAAGGCCGGTACCAAACGGCGCCTCAAGAACCTGATCCGGAGCCGAATCGAAGAATCCGGTGATTTGGTCAAGAGGCACTATCAAACGAAGGTCAAGGAAGCGAAGGAGGGCACCGCCGGGTCGCTGGAAGAGCGCGATGCTCTTTTCGTCGACGTGCAATTCCTGGTGCTCGAGTTTCGCTTCCGGGAGGAAGATTTCCTTGAGAATAACCTCATTCCCGATGACGAGTCAGAGCAGGGCAACGGTGGCAAGGCTCATCCTGATGGCAAGCCAGAGGCAGCCGACGGTGGCAGCAAGGAGACGGGCAGCAAGGGGGGCAGCAAGCGGGCAGCAAGGGGACGGCAGCCGCAGCCGCAGCCGCCAGGGGACGGAGCCCTTAACAACTCGGTCAAAGCCGTAGAGTATCCTGGAGGCAATCGATGCCCCGTCAAGCGCGGGTGGTGGCGGTGGATGTGCCGCATCACATCACCCATCGCGGCAACAATCGCCAAGATGTCTTCCTGTCCGACGAAGACCGGCGCCGCTACCAGCAACTGCTTTCTCTGCATCCGCGCGCCTGCCGAGTGAATCTGCTCGGTTGGTGTTGGATGACGAATCACGTCCACATGATCGCCGTGCCGCGGCGCGAGGACTCGCTCTCGCGCTTGATCCGAAGGGTCCACTCCGGGTATGCGCAGCAGTTCAATCGGACGCGCCGGCGAGACGGTCATCTATGGCGAAGCCGTTTCTATTCATGCCCTTTGGACCCCGCACGACTCGACGCGGCGCTACTGTATGTGGACCTGAATCCGGTACGCGCGGGGATCAAGGCCGAGGCAACGGCATGGCGCAGGTCGAGCGCGCGCGCCCATGCCGGCGGACGCGATGACACCGGCCTGTTGGACTGGCACGTCCTAGAGGAAGTCGGCGGGTGCGCGGACTGGCCGGCAAGACTTGCGCAAGGCCAAGGCGATCAGGCGGCGGACCACATTCGGACGGCGACACAGTCGGGAAAACCGTTCGGCGGCAAAAACTTTCAGAGGAAGATCGAGGCGGACTTGGGTCTGCCGGCAGGCTGGAGTCGCATTCGTCCGCAGAGAGGTGGGGTCTTCCACGAGACGGCTGGAGCAAGCTAACATATTGATTTAGTTGATGTTGCTGTAATTGTTAAGGGCTCCGTCCCCTTGCTGCCGTCCTCTTGCTGCCTTGGTGCGGCTGGAGTGAAAGCGGAAGTGCTCCGAGATCAATTGGGGCACTCGTCGATTCAGGTGACACTTGACGTCTATAGTCACGTTGACGACTCAACTCAATCTGCCGTTCAAGTCGAGCAATATTTGCACGATCGGCAGGTCAATGGAACCCTTAATGGAACCCCAACTCTTGCGGCGTAACGGTAAGTCGTTGAAACGCTTGGTACGCCCGGCAGGATTCGAACCTGCGACCTCTTGCTCCGGAGGCAAGCGCTCTATCCAGCTGAGCTACGGGCGCATGCGATACGCATCGTTCATTCTAAACTACGTCCGGTATTGCCTACCATCGACTCAAACTCGTTTTGGGCCCAACTGTATCAAAACTGTATTAAAACCCGCTCAGCTGGGCTGCACTGTATCCAATCGGATTTCCCTTTCATTGGCTTGACAATCAAGACGATCCAGGGCCTCTCGCTTCATCCGCAATTTCATCTGCGAGTACTGTTTAAACACTTGCGCATCGCGTTGCCGCAGCATCTGAGTGACCCACTCATCCGCCACCCCTCCGGCGCTGAGCCGGGTCGCAAACGCGCTACGGCCCCAACGCAAGCCATGCTTCACTCATGTTATGTTGTCGAAACTTGATTAGGTAGCCACAGGCCACTAGCTTTCGCAAATCTCCGCGGGCAACTTCTATTCCGGCCTCGCTATAGACCCGGAGGTGAACCTAACTCGTCGTCAGCCAACGGGCCGGTCGCAACAAGCGCAGCAGCAATTCACGTCGCTTGGTCAACCTCATACCTGGGGAAGTTTTTCCGTTATTTCGCAATTGAAACAGCGTGCCACCCGCGGCAGTGACCCGCAAACAGGGCATCTCCTTAGCAGATGCCCGACGTAGGTGTAGCTGCTGCCGGCGCAGTTTCACTGACCCAATAGCGAAATCGGGCCTTACAGTTCGGGCACATACTACTGTCGTCGCACAAGCTGAGCCGCGAGCCGGAACGCTTGCGGAAGGCCTGCCGGTTGATCCGCTCAAGCAATTCGGCGCTTAGCGGTTCGTTCTGTGCCGTTCCAGACCAAACGCCTTCCGCAACAGCTCGGTGACTTCTGCTTTTGGCGTTGAGCCTGGACCACGTTCGAGACTTCGCGGATCGGATTGAATACGGAGTTTGCGCACAGAATTCAGGAACTCCTCTGAATTAATTGGTTGAGCATCTTGGGCCACAGCGTCGTTCGAGTCTCCAGAGACGCCGGCGAGTACAGCGACTGTTTCTAACAGGCTTGTAAACGGTCTGCCCGGAATCGACCCGTCACCGTCCTTGTCGATAAATGGGTCGCTAAGCGCGATTTCGTTCAGACTCGCTTCCGGGATAGTCGTGAAGCTGGTCTGATAGTGATCGTTGAGCTTTTCGATAAACGCGTTCGCGATCAAAGCGTGTCCGACGTTTGAAGGATGCACCCCATCGAGTGAAAACAGCCCACCAAGATACTGAGTTGTCAGGACTTGGCCGCCGATGACAGGAGGCGATGTCTGCAAAGCGGCGAATTGACTGTTGATATCAACAACAGGATAACCGAAGAATTCAGCTACGTATTGAATAATTAGATTCAAAGTCGCTGTGTGGTTTTGGATAGCCGCGATCTCGCCTGGATCGAGTACATAGCCAGGATCTTGCAGATTGGAGCCGTCATCTAACCCGGCCATTAGCAACAGCAACTCGACGACACTGGTGAGGGACCCCGGCGGCAGCCCATAATCCGATCCCGTGAACGCGACAAGGTCGTCTCTGCTTACTAAGAATCCAATCTGGTCAATTCCCGGGATGTTCCCAAATATTACGGGCTGCCCTTTCGTCGCCAGCCTCAGCGCGAGCTCGCTGAAGTCTGCTTTGAATTCGGAGACCGGCGTCAATTGTGAGGCGTCGAGTTGACTAAACGTGGTGGCGGCGGAAAGGACATCGTTGCTGCCGACCCAGCAAATCACAAGCAACGGCGACAACGACTCGGCCACTTCGATCTGAGTTCCAAGATACGGAGAAAGTACAAGGTCCACCTCCGAGTCAGTGATGCCGTCGGCCTGCTCGCGAAGCAGAGATCCGACAGTTGCGCCGGAAACCGCCAAGTTAGCGACCTGGAGGTTGGGATCGAGCCGAGAGCGGCCAGAAGTGTCGCCGACCGTCCCAAGGAAGTTTGACTGAATTAGCGGAATAGGGAAATCCACTCCCAACATGAATGAAGTCAAGTGCAGATAGCTCCAGGGCTGCGTTGTAACGTTTGCGTCGCCCGACTACACAAGTGATTCTTGACTACGCCAGATGGAATCCCAAGCACGACAGGCCTTCTGTGAAGGTGTGCGATCAGCGAGCTAGAGGCCCTCTGTTATTTCTGAATCACGCCAAAACCCTACCGCCAGCCGATGAGCAACTGTATCGAAACTGCATCAAAACTGTATCAAAACTCCGGCTGGGGTAAAGCCCCCATCTGACCAATCTTCCAGTCTGCAAAAAGGGCCGCTCAATACGGTCTTGGTATGATCATTGGTGCGAAGTATCCCGTATTGGGCGCTACGGTTACTTCGACTCTTCGGCCCGGCTACCGGTTCGCGTGGTTAGCCTGCCGACACAGGAAATGTCTATGACTATGAAGTTCGGATTGCCTCCGAAACAAGGACTCTACGACTCTCTCAACGAGCATGATGCTTGTGGAATTGGCTTCGTCGCCAACATCAATGGCAACGCGACGCACAAAATCGTCGAGCAGGGCGTTGAGGTACTCGTGAACCTGACGCACCGAGGCGCCTGCGGGTGCGACCCGGAGACTGGCGACGGTGCAGGCTTGCTGCTGCAACTGCCGCATGAGTTTTTCGTCAACAAGGCTCAGGCGCTCGGTTTCGTCGTGCCCGACTTGGGTGAGTACGGCGTCGGCATGGTTTTCCTCTCGAGCCAGGAAGACGACCGCCGAGCCGCTCAGCAGATGGTCGAAGAGATTGTCGAGGGCGAGGGTCAAAAGCTGTTGGGTTGGCGCGAAGTACCTACCAACGCTCGCGCGATCGGTTGGCTGGCGCGAGAGAGTGAGCCGAGCATCTGGCAGGTATTCATAGGCAAGGGCGACGGCGTCACGTTGAGCGGAGACGCCTGGGAGCGCAAGCTCTACATCATCCGCAGGTCGAGTGAGAACGAGGCGCAGCGGCGCGGGCTATCGCGTTACTACCCGTCCTCCATGTCGGCGCGGACGATTTGCTACAAAGGCCTACTACTAGCGCCGCAGATCTTCGAGTACTACCCGGACATGGGTGATTCAGACTTCAAGTCGGCCGTCGCTCTGGTGCATCAACGATTTTCGACGAATACGTTTCCGACGTGGGAACGCGCTCAACCCTTTCGCTATCTGGCGCATAACGGCGAGATCAACACAGTACGCGGCAATGCGAATTGGATGCGTTCCCGCGAGGCGACTCTCGAGAGCGAATACTTTGGGGCCGACGCCGAAAAGATCAAGCCGATCATTGACGAAACCGGATCAGACTCGACCCAGATTGACAACGCGCTCGAGGTGCTTATCCAGTCCGGCCGCTCGACGGCGCATTCTTTCATGATGTTGATTCCCGAGGCTTGGTCCTCGCACCAGCACATGGAGGATTACAAGACGGCATTTTACGAGTATCACGCCACGATGATGGAGCCGTGGGACGGACCCGCGTCGATCGTCTTCACCGACGGCCGCTACGTGGGTGGCTCGCTCGACCGCAACGGCCTGCGTCCATCACGCTACTGGGTCACTCACGACGATTTGGTTGTGATGGCGTCGGAGACCGGTGTCGTCGCCGACATTCGCCCTGAGAATGTCCGCCTCAAGGGGCGGCTACAGCCAGGCCGCATGTTCTTGGTGGACATGCAAGAACGCCGCATTATCGGCGACGAAGAGATCAAGAAGACGGTCTCGACCCGCAAGCCTTACGGCGAATGGATAAGCGACAACCTGATTCATCTCGACGATCTGCCGGCGCCGCCGCGGGTCAACAAGACCGATTATGAGACGCTGCTCGCCCGCCAGCGCGCTTTCGGTTACACGATGGAGCACCAGCGGATGTTGCTGGCGCCTATGGCCGAGGCAGGCGCCGAGCCAATCGGCTCGATGGGTATCGATATTCCGCTGGCCTGCCTATCAGAGCGGCCGCAGTTGCTGTTTAGCTACTTCAAACAGTTGTTCGCGCAGGTTACCAACCCGGCCATCGATCCGATTCGCGAAGAGTTGGTGATGTCGACGGTCACCTACGTGGGCCCCCAAGGAAATTTGCTCGACGAACAGCCCGAGCACGCCCACGTCGTCAAGGTTCCGCTGCCGATCCTGACGAATACCGATCTCGAAAAGTTGCGCAATTTAGGACCCGAGGTGCGCTTCGGATCTCGCACATTGGCAACGACATTCGAGATTGCTGACGGCAAGGCGGGCCTGGGCAAAGCGCTCGACCGGCTCTGCGCAGAAGCCGAAGATGCAGCGGATTCTGACGACAGCGTTTTGATTTTGTCCGATCGTGGCGTCGACGAAAACCATGCTCCTATTCCTTCGTTGCTGGCTTGCGCGGCCGTCCACCACCACCTGATTCGGGCCGCCAAGCGAGGCAAGGTCGGCATTATTGTCGAATCCGGCGAGCCTCGCGAAGTGATGCACTTTTGCTTGCTGGTCGGCTACGGCGCGAATGCGGTCAACTCCTATCTCGCTTACGAAACGATTGAAGAGATGCATCAGCGCGGTTGGCTTGCCGACCCCGAGCTCAGCGTCGCCGATGCCAACGAGAATTTTGCGAAAGCAATCCGCAAGGGCATGCTCAAGGTCATGTCGAAGATGGGCATTTCGACCGTGCGGTCTTATCACGGTGCGCAAATTTTCGAAGCGATCGGCCTCGCTCGCGACGTGATTGACCAATACTTCACTGGGACGACTTCGCAAATTGAGGGCCTGACGCTTGAGGCACTGGCCCGCGAGGCGCTCGAAAAACATCGCCAAGCGTACTTGCCTGTTACGGAGGACGTGACCGAACTAGAAGTCGGGGGCGAGTATCAGTTCCGCATGCGGGGTGAGCAGCATTTGCTCAACCCCGACACCGTGTCGAAGCTGCAACACGCCACGCGAACCAACCATTGGGAGACCTACGAAGAATACTCGCGTACCGTCAACGACCTCAACAAACAGCTTTGCACTTTGCGGGGACTGTTTGATTTCAACTACTCGGCGGAAGAGGTTCCGCTGGACGAGGTCGAGCCCGTGACGGAACTCGTCAAACGATTTTGCACCGGCGCGATGAGCTTCGGCTCAATTTCGGCGGAGGCGCATACAACGCTCGCTAAAGCGATGAACCAGATCGGTGGCCGGTCGAACACCGGCGAAGGCGGCGAAGACCCCGCCCGTTACCTTGACAACCGGCGCTCAAAGATCAAGCAAGTCGCTTCGGGCCGTTTTGGCGTCACGGCCCACTATTTGGCCAATGCGGACGAGTTGCAAATCAAAATCGCGCAGGGCGCCAAGCCCGGCGAAGGCGGCCAACTTCCCGGCCACAAGGTTGATGAAACGATTGCCTGGCTAAGGCACTCCACACCCGGCGTGGGACTGATTTCGCCCCCGCCGCACCATGATATTTATTCGATCGAAGACCTTGCGCAACTGATTTTCGACCTGAAAAATTCCAATCGCAACGCCAATGTTTCGGTGAAGCTGGTTTCCGAAGTCGGCGTCGGCACTGTGGCGGCGGGCGTTTCAAAAGGCCGTGCCGATCTTGTGCTGATCTCGGGTCACGACGGCGGAACCGGTGCTTCGCCGGTTAGCTCGATTCGCCACGCGGGCACACCTTGGGAGCTCGGGCTTTCTGAAACTCAGCAAGTGCTCGTGTTGAACGACCTGCGCGGGCGCATTCGGGTGCAGGTCGACGGCAAACTGCAAACCGGCCGCGACGTTGTGATTGGCGCGCTGTTGGGGGCCGACGAGTTCGGCTTCTCGACGATGCCGCTGGTTGCGTTGGGCTGCATCATGATGCGCAAGTGCCATCTCAACACCTGCCCGGTGGGCATCGCGACGCAAGATAAAGAGCTACGCAAGAAATTCGACGGCTCGCCGGAAGATGTCGTCAACTTCTTCTTCTTCATCGCCGAAGAAGTACGGCAGATCATGGCCAAGCTTGGGTACAGAAAATTCGACGAAATGATCGGAAAGGTTGGCCGACTCGATGTACGAGAAGCGGTCAATCACTGGAAGAGCAAGGGCCTCGATTTCTCGAAGGTGTTCTTCGAGCCCACGGTCGACAAGGCGGTCTCGCGTTATCACACCGGTACTCAGGATCACGCTATTGCCGCTCAGATCGACAATCAACTCATCGAGCTTTGCAGGCCGGCGCTCGATGATAAAACACCGGTCGAGTTCGCCTACGATATTCGCAATATCGACCGCACCGTCGGAACGATGCTCTCGCACGAAATCGCCAAGCGGTACGCGGCCGACGGCTTGCCCGACGACACCATCAAGATCCATTTCTCGGGTGCGGCGGGCCAAAGTTTTGGCGCCTGGGCTTCGAAGGGCATGACGCTGCAAGTCCGTGGCGATGCAAACGATTATTTCGGAAAGGGCTTGTCGGGTGGCCGCTTGATCATCAGCCCGCCGGCCGGTTCGAGCTTCGTTTTTGAAGAGAACATCATCATCGGCAACGTCTGCTTTTATGGCGCGACAGCTGGCGAGGCGTTCGTCAACGGCATGGCCGGTGAACGCTTCTGCATTCGCAACTCGGGCGCCACTGTGGTGGTCGAAGGCGTAGGCGACCACGGTTGTGAGTACATGACTAACGGGACGGCGGTGATCTTAGGGTCATGCGGACGCAACTTCGCGGCGGGCATGTCCGGCGGCATTGCCTACGTGCTCGATGAACACGGAGATTTTGAGGAGAAGGCGATCTACAAAGCCGACGTGGATCTCGAGCCGTTTGAAGATCCTGAAGATATGGCGCTCGTTCGCAATCTTGTCGAGCGCCATGTGGGATACACGAAGAGCCCGAAGGGCCAGTGGGTGCTTGAGCATTGGGAGTCGATGGCGCCTAAAATTATCAAGATTTTCCCACGCGAGTTGAAGCGTGCGCTGCGCGAGCAAGAAGAGCGCAAGGTTTTGGGGACTTAGGCGCTGGACCGTTTTTTGCGTCAGTCGGTGGGAACGGATGTTGAGCTTGCGTTTTTCACTAGTTGGCGGCGACGGTAGAAATTCCCAGGTGTTCACCCTGGGCTAATACAAACAAAGGCCACCCCTCCGGGGTTCATAACCTCCAATTAAGGCATGCTTCTGAGCGTGGACTTCCGTCCACGCCTCGGATTCTTGGGCCCGGGCGGCGTTGGTGAAGTGTCAGGGGTCTTGCCAAGCCATGGACCAAAAGTCCGTGGTGTTTTCGATAGATCGCCAGCACTATCTTCCGTGCTACCTTCTTGTTCGCGATGTCGCCCGCTGCCTTTGAATCCTGAGAATGACCTGGGTTGATTGGCTGATTGTCCTTTCGCTAAACGGCGCGATCGTTGCAGTCGGAGTTCGACTAGCTAGCGGCACCAAGACGACGTTCGACTGGTACTTGGCCGCCCGAGGTCTACCGTGGTGGCTCGCAGGCGCGTCGATGTTCGCCACGGCGGTCGACTCTGGCGACTACGTTGCCGTCGTGGGCGGGGCGTACACGTTTGGCCTCTCGAACTTAGCGACCTGGTGGATCGGCATGCCTGTTGGCTGGTTCGTCGTTGCGTACTTCGTTTTCGTCCCGGTCTATCGCGGCGGCATGTACACCAACGCCGAGTACTTGGAACATCGCTTTTCGCCGGCGGTTCGTCTAGTCGCCGCGCTGATCCAGATTCAGTACCGCACGAATGTTCTCGGCAATATCGGATTTTCGTTGTATCTGACGTTTTCTTTTCTGGCCGGCTGGGGCTCGGAAACGTGGTGGCTAGTCGTTGCCATCGCGCTTGCAGCCGGCGTCTATTCGGCGGCGGGTGGACTTAAATCCGTCGTCGTAACCGATGCACTGCAGTCGATCTTTATGTTCGCGGCCGCCCTCGTACTTTGGCTTGCACTTTGGAATGCCGTTGGAGGCTATGCCGGACTCGAGATGCGGCTCGCCGCCATCAGCCCAACTCTCGCGAACGATATGCTCAAGATCGGCTCGGGCGGCAGCGCCGGCGTTCCGGCAATCTTAGTCGTTTTCGGTTGGTGTATGGCCCACACGGCCTACTGCGTCGTCAATCATTCCCAAGCGATGCGCATGCTGGCCGCGAAATCTGAGTGGGACATGCGCACGGCGGCGCTGCTGGCGAGCGTTCTGACCGTCGTCGTCATGGGTTTCAATGTCTCGCTTGGGGTGATCGGCCACGCGCTCTATCCCGACCTGGCGACCCCGGACGCGATCTACCCACTGATGGTCGCCGACTATCTGGGACCAGGAGTCGTCGGGCTGGTCGTAGGAGGCGTTTTGGCGGGTGGAATCTCGACCTACGATTCGATCGGCTCCTCGTTGGGTGCAGTCTTCACCCGCGACATCTATCAACGATTCCTAGCGCCGGGCCGATCGGACGCGCACTATCTTTTCATCACCCGTTGGTCGACGTTGGCGATGATCGCGGTCTCGTTCGGATACATCCCATTTTTGGGCGGCGGCATGGTCGCTCTCTACTTGCGTCTGACTAGCGTGGCGGTAGTTCCGCTCTGCACGGTCTACCTGATGGGGTCGTTAACGCGCGTCCCCAAACGCGCCGGCGTTATTGGGCTAAGCGTGGGAGTTCTCTACGGCGTCAGTTCACTCGTCGGGGAATGGGCGAGCATCGGCCTGCCGATTTGGTGGACCAACACCTGGTGGGCCTATCTTTGGGCGACGCTGTCCACGGCAGGAGCGATGCTGCTGACACCCGTTGGGCCCATCGAGGAAGGCGTCGACGAATGGGTTTGCCAGAAAACGACTCTCGACCGAACGGCCGCGGCAGCTCTGGCGTTACTCGCAACAATGGCGGGCGCGACTTATTTTCTGTGGTAGGTAGTGGACATCGTTGCGATCTTTGGCTCAGTCCGGAGCGAAGGCTGCTTTCCAATTTTGAATGACGCGGATGCGCGAGCCGCCGCCTGCGGCGCCCTCGAAGTCTCGCATAAGGAAGTGGCCGTCCGAGGACACATCGAAATTTTGGCGAGCGAAGAACCCTTGGAGGCCGGCGTCCGAGAATAGTTCCTGAGTTGCTCCCACTCGGAACTCAGGGTCGAGCGAGACACTAACGGTTTTCAGCGTGTCGTGCTGGACGTAGTAGAGCTCAGTGCCGTCACGACTCCAGCGAGGCTGCGTTCCGCCCCCGATTGAAATAGTCCAGCGTTGATCGCCATGTGGAAACGGCCGAACGTAAACCTCAATTTGGCCGGACTCATCCGAACAATATGCGACGTAGCGCCCGTCGGGGGAAAACTGCGCGACATTGTCCGCGAACGGAGTATCGAGAAACAGCGTCGCTTCTTTGAAGTCGCCGTTATCGTCAACCTCCGAGTACCAAAGGTCGATATCGTTGTTGGTCTGGGCCTGAAACAGTAGATGGCGTCCATCGGGCGACCAGTCACATGCGATAGGCCCGTAGTCGTTCGACTGACCTAGAACTACTCGACGCGGCGCGCCCCCATCCACATCCTTTACGATGAGCTGGAGTGGACCCGATCCCCGTGTCTGAAACGCAACTTGCTTCCCGTTTGACGACCACACCGGCAACCTTCCTCCAGCGTCGCTAAGTCGAGTTCTCAGTGAGCGGGTCAGGTCGTAAATCCATACCTCCTGTGATGGGCTGCGTTCGGTCACCGCGATCTTCGATCCATCGTGGGATAGAGTGCCTCCGGCCGACGCAAGAACGACCGCCTCTGTCGGCACAGCGCTGAGCGCCTCCGAATCCAAGCGCCTTCCTTGCCGGTCTCGCCAAGTAAGGGTCTTAGAAAATAGAGAACTCTCTCGAAATACCAAACTCCCTTCGCTCGAGGCACTCGGAACTGAAGCTCCCTGCGCGATTGGAAACGCCTCGCCCGTCGGTGTCAACGTCGCCTTGGAGAGCGGAACCGCTTGAATCGCGCCGAGGCGATTATTCCCGTAGAAGAGAAACCCTGACGGCGCGTAACAAAAGAGACCGCCGTAGGCTATCTCAATATACTCGTCCGATCCTTCCCGCCGCGCGTAGATGTCTGCTCGCAATGTGTTTGTGGCAGGCGTCTCTCGAAACAGAAGACCAAGCGACTCGCCGTCGGCGCCGACATACTGTGGCGCCGCGGGTCGAAGCTCGTCCTTCGGACCCAAGAGCAGCTCGGGCGTGCCTCCTACGGCGGGTATCTTCCAAAGCCCGCCCTCCGGCCGCACAGCAACTACGATCGACCCTCCGTCCGGATGCCAAGTCCCGCGATCTACAACACTTGCGAGAGCGGCAAGCTCCATCACTACGTTGTCCTGAATCGAGACCTTCTTGAGCCTCGTCGCGACCCCAAAACCGATCGACACGCTGTCGGGCGACCAGAACGGCGCGACTCCACCGTCTGTGCCGAGCAACGCTCGCGTAGCTCCCGTTTGCAAGTCGTGCAGCCAGATCAGGCGATCATCGGAGGTGCTTCGCGTATCGAAGGCGATGTACCGCCCGTTCGGAGAAATCGCGGGTGTGTCGACCGGTAGCCCTGTGTCGACTACGAAACTTCTCACCGGAACTTCCGCCGGTGGATTGCCTCCTTTGAAGAAGAGAGAGCCAACCAACAAGACCAAGAGCAGGGCAGCGGCGGCCTGCCATATGAATTCTTGCTTCCGATTACGCGCGGGTATCTCGTTAAACACGACAGGCTTCTCAACCGTAGATTTTGGGAGAACCTTTGATCGCCCCGATTTCAATTTGTCGGCCACGTTCGCCAAGTCGGTCGCCAGATCGCGTGCGCTCGCGTATCGCTTGCCCGCTTCCTTTTCGAGGCACTTACCGACGAAAACCTCGAGTTCCATCGGCACACCGGCGCGTACGGCGGTCAACGAGTCGTGTTCCTGGTTGACGATCTCGTAGAGCAAGGCCTGGTCGTACTGCCCGGTGAACGGGCGGGTACCCGCGACCATTTCATACAGCACGCAGCCGAGCGCCCAGATGTCGGTGCGGTGATCGACCTCAACTCCCTCGGCCTGCTCGGGGCTCATATAGGCGACCGTGCCGACGGTCGTGTCGAGCTTGGTTAGCTTCGAACTTTCGGTTAGCAGAGCTAGGCCGAAGTCTAGGATCTTGACGCGGCCGTCGGCGGTGACGAGGATGTTGCCGGGCTTGATGTCGCGGTGGACGATGCCTTTCGCGTGGGCGGCGTTTAGGCCGTCTGCGATTTGGCGGCCGATTTCGAGCGCACCTTGGAGCGGCATGGGCCCGGCGGCGATTTTTGCCTCTAGGCTTTCGCCCTCGATGTGTTCTAGTGTAGTGCGCCATAAATAATGTAACTTATAGTATCTTCGTGTCGCCTTTACTAGTAGAAGGCACACGGATGCGAAGAGCAGAGCCAGTCCCATTGACGCAGGAGCAGCGTAGGCAGTTGGAGCGCTACGCGAACGGTCGTCGGGTCGCTGTTCGTCTGGCGTTGCGAGCCAGGATCATCGTGCTCGCCGCCGACGGTCTTGAGAACAAACGGATTGCCGCGCAGCTGTCGGTCTCGCGTCAGTTGGTGGCGCGCTGGCGAAGCCGTTTTCTTGAATCCGGCGTCGCCGGCATCGAAAAGGACGCCCCGCGGCCCGGCCGTAAGCCCGCCATCTGCTCCCCAACAGTGCAACAGATCATCCACAAGACGACCCGCGAAACGCCAGCCAACGCCACCCATTGGAGCCGCCGCACGATGGCCGCCGCGGTCGGCGTCAGCGCCTCCACCGTGGGTCGCATTTGGCGCGCCCACGGCCTCAAGCCGCATCGCGTCAAGACCTTCAAACTCAGCAACGACCCGCGCTTCGCCGAAAAACTCGACGACATCATCGGACTTTATCTCAACCCGCCCGAGCATGCCCTCGTTCTTTGCCTCGACGAGAAGTCACAGATTCAAGCCCTCGACCGCACCCAGCCCGGCCTGCCCCTGAAAAAGGGACGCGGCCGGACCATGACCCACGACTACAAACGCAACGGCACAACCACCTTGTTCGCCGCGCTCAACACGCTCGACGGCTCGGTGATCGGAACCTGCATGCCCAAGCACCGCCACCAAGAATGGCTGCGCTTCTTGCGCTTGCTTGAAAACCAGACCCCCAAGGACAAGCAGATCCATTTGATCGTGGACAACTATGCCACTCACAAACACGCCACGGTGAAACGCTGGCTGCAGCGCAATAAACGCTTCCACGTCCATTTCACGCCCACCTCAGCGTCGTGGCTGAACATGGTGGAGAGGTTCTTCCGAGACCTCACCGATAAGCGCATCCGCCACGGTGTCTTTCGTAGCGTCGGCGAACTCACCACCGCCATCGAAGACTACATCGCTCGACACAATCAGCAGCCCAAGCCCTTCATCTGGACTGCTACCGCTTCCGACACCCTTGAGAAGGTCAAGCGCGGCAAAGCCGCTCTTCTTAAGGTTCAATCTGATTGACGCACTACACTAGGGCAAGGAACGTTTGCCCTTCAGCCGTGTCGATTTCGTGGACCGTGCAGACGTTGGGGTGGCTCAGGGTCGCGGCGGCCTTGGCTTCGCGTTCAAAGCGCCGCAGACCTTCGGGATCGCGCAGGAGCTGTTCAGAGAGGAATTTGAGCGCGACGGTGCGGCCGAGCTTAGTGTCCTCGGCTTTGTAAACGACGCCCATGCCGCCCTCGCCGAGCAGTTCAAGAATTTTGTAGTGGCTGATGGTGCGGCCTACCACGTCGCTACGATTTTAGCTGGTAAGAGATGGTAGTGGTTGACCGATTCTTACTGACGTTAGATTTGAAGTTTCGAGCCGCCGGCGAATTGGCTCGTACTTTGAGCCCGGTCGCGATACCGAGCCGCGCCGTAGGGCGGACCGCACCGCGAGGCGGCGCGGCTCGGTACCGCGACTGTCCAACACTCCCCCGAAAGCCTAGGTTTCACCATTGAGTGAGCGGTATAGCTAGGCTGGATCAGGTACACAGGCTCAGACAGTCGCGTTCGATAACTGCGCGATGCCCGCTACAATGGGCCGCATGAATCGACGCGATTTTCTACGAACCACCGGCGCCTCGGCCGGGCTTGCCGCGGCCGGCTGCGGAGGCGACACCACCGCGAAACCAAACATCCTCTGGATATTCGCGGAGGACTTTTCGCCCGACCTGGCCTGCTACGGAAACACACTAGTCAAGACACCGAATCTAGACCGCCTAGCCGAGGAGGGCACACGCTATACCAATTGCATTTGCACCGCTCCGGTTTGTTCGGCGGCGCGGTCGGCGCTGATGGTTGGGATGTTTCAGACTTCAGTGGGTGGGCACAACCATCGCAGCCATCGTGACGACGACTACAAACTACCCGAAGGCGTTTTCACCCACACCCATTACTTCCGACAAGCCGGCTATCACACGTCGAATTCGAAGACCCCCGCGCCGGGGCTCACCGCAGGCGGCAAGACCGATTACAACTATCACTTCGATTACCCGCCGTTCGATGGCGACGATTGGAGCGAGCGCGCCGACGGGCAGCCGTTCTACGCTCAGGTCAACTTTGGCGAGACTCACCGCGCTTTTAAGCGCTTTCCGGAATCTCCGGTCAGCCCCGATGACGTTGATCTCGCTCCTTACTACCCCGACCACCCGGTGGTGCGCGATGACATCGCGATGTACCTTGACACCGCACAGCATCTCGATGTGAAAGTCGGCAAGGTGATCCAACGGTTGAAGGATGAAGGGGTTTACGACGATACGATTATTTTCTTTTTCGGTGATCACGGTCAGGCACTGCATCGCGGCAAGCAGTGGCTCTTTGAGCAGGGAATTCTCATTCCGCTGATCGTTCGGATTCCAGAAAAGTTTCGTCCGGCTGACTTCACTCCCGGTTCGGTCGACGAGCAGTTGATGCAGCACATCGACATTGCGGCGACGTCGCTAAAGTTCGCCGGTGTCGAACCGCCGGAAAATATGCAGGGCCGCGTGTTCATCGGTGCGGATGCTGCACCGGAGCCGACGTACGCATTCTCGGCGCGCGATCGCTGCGACGAGACCGTCGATCGCATTCGCTCGGTGCGCACGAAGCGCTGGAAGCTGATTCGCAACTTTATGCCGGAGCGGCCGTACAGCCAAAAAAATCACTACAAGGACACGAGCTATCCGGCATTGCAGGTGATGCGGCAGTTGCACGCCGAGGGGAAATTGACGGGCGCGGCGGCGCAGTGGATGGTGGAGCGGCGTCCCGAATTCGAGCTTTTCGATTTAGAGAACGATCCCCATGAGATCAATAAT
Organism: Bryobacterales bacterium; assembly: GCA_965247305.1. Taxonomy (GTDB): domain Bacteria; phylum Acidobacteriota; class Terriglobia; order Bryobacterales; family UBA6623; genus CATQHP01. The sequence goes on from OZ252030.1 coordinate 4,538,684, forward strand.
CTCGCCGAGAGCGACGAACATGCCGCGAAGCTAGCGGAGTTGACGGCCGCGCTTGACGGTTGGATCGAGTCTTCGAATGACTATGGCCGGGTCCTCGAAGACCCTTTGCCGGCGGAATACAAGTACCGCACGATGGTTGATGGCTGGTATGCGAACAACGGGCTGCTATCGAAGGCGGACGGGCTGCTCAAGATGGAATGGAGCGGGGAGGGGCGGCGCGCGCAGGAGGCGACCGTGCCGTACGTGACCGAGGGTGGAGAACTGCGGCTCACGTTGGAAATGCGCTCGACGGATGGCTCGCCGGCGGAGGTCCGCTGGGGCACGGCGGAGAAAATGCGAGGGGCGGGGAAGCAGGAGATCAACATTGCGGCCGACGGGAAATGGCACCAGGTGAATGTTGAAATTTCTAGCGAGCAATGGCTGACATATTTCGCGGTCGGGTTTGGGCGGCTCGCAGGGAGCGTTGATTGCAGGCGCGCGACGTTGCGGCGGGCGGGTTCGACGAAGCCGGTTGCGGAGTGGGCATTTGCCTAACTTCTATCGCGTCTGGAGTGCTAGAATCGCGATGGGTGTAGACACACCGAAACTAGGGAGAATATCGCTATGAGTACCGCAACGAGCCGACGTTCATTTCTTTCAGGAGCCGCCGCCGCCGCCGCGCTTCCCGCTGCCGCATCGGCGTCAGCCGCACGCGTAATAGAGGAGCATCATTGGGGTGACGTCAAGCTGGCTGTTGCCACATATTCGTTGCGGAAGTTTAGCCGTTCGCAAGCGATCGATATCGTCAAGGGCCTGGGGATCAAGTACGTCAACGTCAAGGCGTTCCACATGCCGTATTACCTTTCCGAAAAGGAGCTGATGGCCGCTCGCGAGGAGTTCGAGAAGGCGGGCTTAGAGATCGTCTCGGGCGGCAATATCAGCCTCAAAGACGACAACAAAGACGACTTAGAGTACTACTTTAAGTATGCGAAGGCAGCGGGCATCCCAGTAATGGTTTGCGCGCCGAAGCATTCCAACTTGCCGACGATCGAAAAGTTGGCGATTAAATATGACGTGAAAATGGCTATTCACAACCACGGTCCCGAGGACGAGTACTTCCCGGCGGCTACCGATGTGATTAAGCAGGTGAAAAACATGGACCCGCGCATGGGTTTGTGCCTCGATATCGGCCATACGGTTCGAACCGGCAACGACATTCTCGAAGAGATCGACGCAGCGTGGGATCGCATCTATGACTTCCACGTCAAAGACCTTTCGGACTTTTCAGACAAGCGAAGCCAGGTCGATGTCGGCGAAGGCAAGATTCCCGTCGCGGCGATCTTTAGCATGCTGAAGAAGCGCAACTACACCGGCGTCGTTGGGCTGGAGTACGAAATCAACGTGAACGCTCCGCAGGTTGGCATGGCGAAGTCGTTCTCGTACATGCGCGGCGTGCTTGACGGACAACAGGCCTAGCGAAGGTCGCGGTAAAACATTGGCCGCCGTCACTCGTCGATCGTTTCTGGCTCTTGCGGCCGCTTCAACGGCCTGCTTGAAGTACGAGCCGGAGGGTGAGCCGTTTGTTCCCCAGCCTGTCATCGATTTTCATCAGCACACGAACTATCTGGGCCGTTCCGATGATGCTTTGGTCGCCCATCAGCGAGAGATGGGCGTATCGCGAACGGTATTGTTGCCGGCAGGTTCGCGCTTAGGTTTGGCCGCCGAGGCTTTCGGCAATGACTCGGTGGTCTCTCTCGCCGCGCGGTTTCCGGATGAGTACCTTTACTTCGCCAATGAGCTGCCTGATATTCCGGAAACGCGTGCCGTTCTCGAGAAGTATCTGAAGGGTGGCGCACGGGGCATCGGCGAACAGAAGTTTCCGGTCGCGTGTGACTCAGACGCGATGCAGTTGGTTTTTTCGATTGCGCGGGAGTTTGATGTTCCGGTGTTGATGCACTTTCAACACGAGGCCTACAATTTCGGGATCGAGCGGCTTCACACGATGCTTGAGAAATTTTCCGACGTCACGTTCATCGGGCACGCGCAGACCTGGTGGGGCAACATTGATGCCGATCACGACCAGGCGGTGATGTATCCCAAGACCGCGGTAACCGCCGGGGGGATCACCGACCGACTGCTATCGGATTATCCGAATATTTACGGCGACTTGTCGGCGGGCTCGGGGCTGAACTCGATGCTGCGCGATGAAGATCACGCACGAGGGTTTCTCGAGCGCCACCAAGACCGCCTTGTCTGGGCGAGTGACTGTAATGACGCGGTTGCTAATGGTCCCGACTGCATTGGCTCGAAGAGCCAGGCGGCGGTTCGGCGGTTAGCGCCTGACGAGAATGCTTCACGGGAGATTCTCTATGGCAATGCGGCTAGTTTGTTGAAGCTGGGGTGAGGCGTTTAGACGTTTCGAATCGCACGTAGCTTGCCCGGCAGGAACGCTAGCGTGGCGGTGATTCGGGCAACTGAGCTGGTGTGGGCTCGTCGGAATTTTCAGGCGGGGCGGCTTCGCCGCCGAAATCGATTTTCGACTCGGTTTGGTAGATTGACGACTCGGCGGTGAATTTTCGGTAGTCGCTAAACGTGATGTCGTTGCGGTGGCACCTGGCCGTGTGTCGAACGCAGCTTTCGGCCTGGGCGGTGATTGGAAGCCAGTAATCGTCGCCGTCAACTTTTGCCATCGCGAAACTTACGCTGTTGACTACGGCTCCTAAGGAACACTTTACTGAGGAGCTTGGATGGGGACGAGTTCGAAGCCATAACTGCGGGCTCGAGATCTGAGGCGGTTCTCGTTTCGTTTGTGTTGGCGTTGTTGTTCTCTTGCGAAGACGGTTTCGTCATAGGCCTCGCCCGTCGTGACGAGGTGATAGATGATGCGCGCCAACTTGTGCGCGGTCGCCGTCGTTGCCGCCGGCGGTCCCAGTCGCGCGCGCATGCGGCGATGGTAGTCACCCAGATACGACTGGTCGCGAACGAGCGACTGCGATGCAATGCGCAAGGCGACGGCCAGCCGATTGTTCACCTTGCGCGTTCCACGCCGGATCACCTTGCCGCCCGTCACGTCGTTGTGCGGACAAAGCGCCGCCCACGAACTGAACGCCGCCGCGCTCGGAAACTTCGAGAAGTCAGTGCCGACTTCGGCGACCACCGCCTGAGCGCTCAGCGCTTGCAAACCCGGCACGGCCGTCAGGTCCGTCCCCAACACGCGATAGCAATGCGAGCGCAAGTCGAAGTGCGCCTGGTTCCCACGCCGATTGTGTCGCGCCGGCGCTAAGGGTTGTTCTTCAAGATCGACCTTCGCGGGCATGTCGGCAAAGCGCGCTTCGATCTGCTGATCGCAGGCCTCGATCAGTCGCTGGTAGTAACGATAGGTTTCCAACGCCTGCTGCAAGGTGAACAAATGCTCATCGCGATAATTCCCCGTCAGCGCCTTGGCGATCGTCGCCTCGGACGAGCGTACGCGCGGGTCGCGCAGCTTCGCCAAAACTACCGGGTCGCGTTCGCCTGCAAGAATGCTGTCGAGTATGCGCAGCCCACTCCGACCGCTGATGTCCGCGAGCACGTGGTGCAATTGCAGGTTCATTTGGTCGAGCGCTTTCTGCATGTGCTGCACGTGCGCGGCGGCGTAGCGCACCAGATTTTGGCGATGCCGCAGCAGCACCCGTAAGGCACAGATATCGCTCGCCGGACGAAAAGACGCGCGCAGCAGCCCGACCGCATGCAGGTACTGCAGCCATTGGCAATCGAGCACATCGCTCTTGCGTCCGGGCACGTTCTTGACGTGCCGAGCGTTGACCAAGCAGACCTCGAAGCCATGCTTCTCAAGGATGTCGAAGAGCGGAATCCAGTAGACCCCGGTCGACTCCATGGCGGCGGTCTTGACGCCGCACTCTTTGAGCCAAGCGGCGAGCCGCTCGAGGTCGACGGTGAATGTGGAAAAACAGCGAACGGGTTCGGGGTCGCGGTCGGGTGCAACGGCGACGTAGACTTCTGTAGCACCGATATCGATGCCGGCCGCGTCGTTACGGATCTTCGTGGGCGCGACCTGACGGGCGGGTTTTCTGCGATTGCGTTTGCGCATAGCGGGCTCCTCCTCCTAAGGTGAGGAGCGGGTCAGGGCGGCCCGGCCGTGCAAAGCTTGTAGTCTCCTAAACGGGATCGTCGCCAGGATGATCGGCGGCGTCACCACTCACAAGCGCACCGGACCGGCGGCCATGCTCTTAAGCGGGCTGCGAAATCGCACCATTGGCGCAACGGCCTCGAACTGCCGCCCTGCCCGTCCTCGTCGCCAACGCTAGCGCACTCCCTCTCGCCGTGTTCCTTCCCTCCAGGCCCCGGTCGCACCGCCGGGTCAGTCGCTCTTAACGGAAATGAGTTCGACAACCCGGTGGCTGTCATCTCGATCTTTGTAACGCGGCTCGACTCGGGATCGATCCAAAATCGCCCGTCATAGGCGGTGGTGTATGCGTCCGCGCTGTCGACGTGGATCGACCATCCCGAATTTCTTCGCGCAACCTTGTATTCGTAGGCGATGCCAAACTCGTCGGGTGCTCCGGGTGACTTATTGGCTTGCCCGGCGTAGCCGAAGACGAACAAGTTGTAGAGCATCGAACCGTACTCGCCGGTGGACCAAGCGCCGCCTTGATCTTCCATTTTTCCACCACGCAAATTTCCGTTTTTCATGATCTGCTGATAGTGCTCCTCGTTGCCAATCAGCAGCACTTCGGCCTCGATTACGTCGGCCTCGTTCCACTTTTTGCCGAGGTTCCGGCTTTCGAATCGATTGATTGTTTGTCGGCAAATGAAGTTTGCCTGCCGTTTCGATGCGAGGGAGTTGATCTCGGACGCCTTGGCGAGGATGGGGTCATCGTAGTGTTCGAATTGCGGGGTGAACTCTACCTGTGGGAGCGTTTCAGCGTTTGGCGGCATGAATACCGTCTCGGTCGGTGGACGGCGTTTGGGGGCGGAAACGTCTCCTCTAGCCCTGCGACGCAGAACCGGCGGACCGGGGTCGTCGATTCCGCCATTAGTCGGCCGTCGCTTTTCCGTGGGTTGCTGTTCTGCGCGAGGCGGGCGGCTTTCGACGCGCGCCTGCCGGCGATTGAGGCGCTTGGTGTCGGCAGAGTCTTCGTCTAGCGTCCAAATGGTTAGGGCTGTCAATAGCCCCCCGAAGCCCTGGATTGCGCGTACGCGGATGTAGACCCCTGGTTTAAGAGGCTGCATCTCTTCGGCGAACTCGGTCGAACCGGTGATATGGATGGTGGCGAAAGTGCCGCCGACCTTCTTCAAGCGGATCTCAGTTGCGCCGACCGAGGCGATCTCGCCGGCAACGAAGACATCGGCGGAACGGGCCTTAGTCGGTCGAGTGAGCGGTCCGACGGTCTGCGCGTGTTGGGGAGCTGGGGCCAGCAGTAAGATCGCTAGCGCCATCGACCACGCCATTCGCAATACGTTCGTTCGCATACGCCTGTTGTCACTCTGACGAATTGCAAGACCACCGCGTTACTATTCCGAAACTTGATTTTTCAAGCTGCCCGCCAAGCTACTTGTTGGACGATACCGTTCGCGATACCGAGCCGCGGCGCCTCGCGGTGCGGTCCTTTCTGCGACGTGTGCACCGCACCGCACGGCGGCGCGGCTCGGTACAGCGAAGCGCAACGTCGGCTCACTGGTATCTCAAGTTTCTCCCTTGAATGATCCGCCCAACCAAGGCGAGCGGTGGTCGGGCTTGCGGCGCCGTCCACTCTTTTGAAGCATGGCACAGGCACGCGATTCACGGTAAGATCCGAACATGGAACGAGGGACCTTTCTACGTTTGATGCTGGCCGGGGTAGGTGCGAGTGCCGCTGCCAAGCCCGCAGCGAATGGTGCTGCTCGCAAGGTGGTGCTTATCGCTGGTAAGCCAAGCCATCCGGCGGGAATGCACGAATTTCGCGCGGGGTCGTTGATTCTCGAGTCCAGACTGAAAGCGGTTGCCGGCCTTAACGTCGAACGCCATGAGATGGGATGGGTAACCGATGAATCGACATTTGACGATGCGGATGCCGTCGTAATCTACTCGGACGGCGGAGCCAAGCACCCGGCGGTGCAAGACGATCACTTGGCAAAGCTCGGAAAGTTGGTACAGCGCGGCGTCGGCGTAGGCTGCATGCACTACGGGGTGGAAGTCTTGAAAGACGACGCCGCTGCGGAGTTTACAGAGTGGCTGGGTGGCTACTATGAGCACGAGTACTCGTGTAATCCGATTTGGCGAGCCAGCTACGAGAATTTTCCGAAGCACCCGATAAGCCGCGGCGTGAAGCCCTTCTCGGCAGAAGATGAGTGGTACTTCAACATCCGATTTCGCGACGGCTTCGACGCTGACGGCGCGCGAGAAATCGACGGTGTGAAGTTTACACCGATTTTGGTTTCGAAGCCGAGCGACGAGGTGCGGGATGGGCCTTACGTCTACCCCAAAGGCCCATACGCGCATGTGCAGTCCGCCAAGGGCCGCAACGAGGCGATGATGTGGGCGCTTGAACGAACGGCTTCCGGCAGTCGAAACGGGGGACGAGGATTCGGTTTCACCGGAGGCCACTTCCACAAGAATTGGGCCAACGACGAGTTCCGCAAGGTCGTGCTGAATGGGATTTGCTGGCTGGCTGGATTGGATATTCCGAAAACCGGGATCTCGTCCGCGCCGGTTGGGGCGGATGAGATCGGCAGTAATCTCGACCCCAAGGGGTGAGAGGATTTTTTTCGAAAGCGTGGACCGGCAGCTGGACACGCCGACCGCGTGTGCTGGGTCAGAAAGAACGTCGACCTAGAGGTCCACGCTGCCCGCCGGAGGCGCGCGCCACGAATCCCGGCGAGAGTTCGTGCGGCGGTGTTTAGAATCAGCCTACTAGCCCGCATTTCTCACCACCTGACGGCGAAAGCACGCGACAGGTGCGCCACTACTTCGTTGCGCTCGATCGCGAGTGCTCGACGGACTGTCAAGTACGCCTCCGCGCGCCGGCCGTCGCCCGCCTCGTATTGACGCGCCTCTCACCCACTTTCGCTCGCCACGTGGTGAGAAATGCGGGCTAGTAGCCTTTCGACGTGTCGACGACGTTGACTAGTTGTTCGCCGGCGGCGAAGCGGGTGATGTTTTCTTTGTATAGCCTCGTGCGAAGCGGCGTGCCCAGGTTACCTTGTGTAGCAACGTGCGGCGTGATGATCATGTTGTCGAACTTCCAGAGCGCGTTGCCTTTTGGCAGCGGTTCGGGGTCAGTTACGTCGGCTCCGGCGCCGGCTAGACGCTGGCTGTCGAGTGCCTTGATCAGCCCTGCCTGGCTGTAGATCTTGCCGCGGGAAAGAGCGATGAAGTAGCTGCCCTTTCTGAGTTTTTCGAACTGCGAGTCGCCAAACATGCCTTCACTGTCTTTGGTGTGTGGCACGCACAAAAAGACGACGTCAGCTTGAGGGATGACTTCGTCGAGGCGGTCGGGGTAGACCATGCGATCGAAAGCGGCTCTGACTGGAAATTCCTTCGGGTCGACGCCAATCGTGCGCATGCCGAAGGCTTTGGCGCGGCGAGCGACGTTCGAGCCGATACCGCCGGTTCCGATGATTAGGGCGGTCATGCCTTCGAGTTCTTGCAACTCGAAGTTTTTGCGTTCCCAGACCTCTCTGTCACGCGCTGGAATGAAGTAGTTGAGTTTGCGTGTAAGTGACAAGAGCATGCCGAAGCCGTGGTCGGCAATCGCGGCCGACGACAATCTCTTCGCGTTGGTCATCACGATATCTCGACTCTGGAACTCGGGATAGTTGTACGGGAAGATGCCCGCGCTCGTAATTTGAACCCACTTGAGCTTCTTAGCGGCCTGAACCATCTCGCGCGTGGGCCCACCGATAATGGCGTCGGCGTCGGCGATCTCTTCAAAAAACTTTGCTTTCCGGTCGGCGTCTTCGGGCGAGTCCGCGACGATGGCGACAACATCGGCACTCGTCCCCGGATTCGAGAGATTTACGAGCTTGACGTTTGACGGCTTGCTCTGACGGATTTCGTTGAACTGCGCGTCGCTCATTCCCATCACGACGATTTTCATGGTCTGCGCGGAAACGGTCGTCGCGATCAGTAGCGCAAGTAGAAATAGTTTTCTCATGTTGGTTCCCCTTCGGATGGGAGCATCATACCCCACTCGGCCCCCCGTGGGAAACCGTTGAACTCGAATCAGTCGACATTTTTCCGTGTACGTCGTCGACTGCCTGCCGTAGGCGTCCGTTGCGCGCGACGCGCCGAGAGCGTCGCGCTAAGATTGACGGTTCGTCTCGATGCAACGAGTTTTCGCCATCTCTACGGTCGCCGTGTGCGTATTTATGTTGTTTTGGCGGCTAGACGGTGTGCCGATCTGGCGCGATGAGGCGACGACGGCGGTGTGGGGCCGGCTGATGGCCGAGCGCGGGAATTGGCTCCCTTACGTCTACGACCGAGAAAACGAGCAGCTTCTCGTGCAAGACGATGACGGCCACGACGTCAACTCGGAATTGCTGCCGGCGATGCAGAGCTATTTGCAATTTTACGTATCGGCGGCTGGATTTAAGCTGCTTGGGGTGAGTACGTGGTCTGCTCGATTGCCCTTTGCGATTGTTGGCGGGCTGGCGTTGTTTGTGCTTTACCGGCTTGGGCTGTTGATGTTTGGGCCGGGGTTGTGGCCATTGAGCCTGCCGTTGTCGGGCGCGTTGTCGATCTATTTTCTGCATGCTGCGCGGCAGGGTCGCTACTACGTTTTGGTGGTGTTTGCGACCGCCCTACTGTTCCTACAGGTTGCGCGCTATTTACGTAACCGCGGCTTGGGGCGGCGGCCGATGTTCTATCTCCAACTTGGGCTGATCGGGTGTTTGCTGTATGTAGCAAACTACGTCAGCTTCGCGGCGACTTGGCTGGCGCTGGGCGTGTTTTTTCTGCTTGTCGATCGCGCCACGTTCGTGCGTCTTTGCGGTTTGTCGGCGATTCTCGCCGTCGTTCTGGGCATTGAGTTCTGGTTTCTACATGCCGAAATGCTCGGCGGTTGGAGCCCCGGCAGTGAGAACAGTTTTTGGGAAGACTACCGCTACACCGCGGTGTCGAGAGGCCGCGAACTTTGGCGCTGGGTGCCGTTTGTGTTTTTGGTGCCTGTAGGCGTTTTTGTTTCGCTGCGCGAGGTCAAGATCCTCTCGAAGCCCCTGAAAGTGATCGGCGCCGCGGCGTGTCTGATTCCACTACTGGGTTTTGTCGTCAACTATCGCGACATTCGGGCGGCGTCTGATCCTATTTTTCTTCTGTACGCTTTGCTTTTCCTTTCTGCTCCGGCTGCTTTGCTCTACTTTTGGACCCGGCTTGACAAGCCCGGCATCTGGGCCAACATGGCGTTGCTTGGCGGGCTGATTATCGTCGTTTCGCCGCTGTTTACCATCTTGGTGGTGCAGCGCACGACCTCCACGCGGCACTACTACCAGGTGTGCCCGGCGGCGATTGTTTTAGTTGGATTGGCGGCCGCCGGCTTGGAACGCGAAAAGAGGCGCGGGATTGCGATTGCGTGCCTCGCGGGTGCGGCTCTGTGGCCGAACCTCGACTGGGCCGGAGGCGGCACGGAAGAGGTCGTGCCGCGACAGTTTATGAAAGACGCCGACAACGTAGCCCCGATGCTGCGGTTTTTGGCTGAGCAGACAACGCCAGGTGAGAAGATTGCTTACTACCGCAACGTGAAAGGTACGACGGCGAATTTCTATTTTCCTGATCGCCGCTGGGTGAATTCACTCGACGTCAATGTGGCGCACAATGCGAAGTTCCGCGGGGTCGTGCCCGACGATCAGTTTGATGATTGGAGTAGCCCAGACGTTTTTGTCGTCTGGGATCCTCATGCCGCCCCGGCGAAAATGTTGGACGACGGGTACGAGCAAATTTGGGAGTATCACTACACGCGGCGCCAAAGCTTTTGGGATCGAGCCTCAGTCCCTCGCGACCGCAAGTATCTCGCTTTCAGAAAGAAGCGCAGCGCGGAGTGAATTGCAACCGCATGCGGGCCGGCGGGAGCGGCTACGAAAGTCGATCGCTCGGCCTTGCCCGTCTTTAACGACGTCACAGCAACGTTCGAGCGCGCTACGCAGCTTTGCGCGGCCACGTTGAACCCGGGATTTTGCCGCCGAAAGTGAAAGACCCAACCGGTTGGCCGCGGCCTTCTGGGTGAGGCCGTCCCAGTCAACTAACCGGACGGGTGCTCGGTACGCGAGGGGTAGGGTGTCGAGGATTTTGGAGACGCAGAGGCCTAATTCGACTCGGTCATCATCAGCATCAGCAGCGTTGATTACAGATTCAAGAGGAGGCGCCGGTTTCCGTCGAAAGTGGTCCGCAATTGCTCCGCGAACGATGCGAACGGCCCAGGGCAACAGGCGATCGATGTCGTTGAGTCCCGGTAGGGATCGGTGAATCCGCAAGAACGACTCTTGCAGCACGTCGTCCACATCATCAGCGGGGACACGTGCGCGGATAAACCGCCGGAACGCGCCGGCGCTCTCCTCCCAGAGCGCGCCGGCGTCGCGGCTAGCAGCAGGCGCTACCGGCACAACAGGTTTCGCCTTCTTGCTCGTCTGGTGCGGATTCGTCATGCGTGTTAACAAAGACCTCCCAGCTATTGCCGTCTGGGTCGGATATCCAAAGTTTATCCTGCACGGCGTAGCAACAGGACTGCTGGTTCTCGGTCGATACAGCTATGCCTGCGTCTCGCACTCGCTCAGTCACTATGTTGACCTCGTCGGAAGACTTCACTTGGATGCCGAAGTGACCCTTGAAGTCTCGTCCACCCTTGCCTGGCGTTAGACTCAGATTGAGAGGTGGCTCGACTGAGCTGAATCGCGTGTAGCCGATTCGGATCTTGTCGGGCTCCGTGCCGAGCAGCAACTTGTAGAAGTCCGTTGAGGCGCTCAGATCGCTAACGGGGAGTGAGATGTGCACACGCTTGTCTGTGGCAAAATCAACTGCGGACATTCCGTTCATTTCGAATCCTCTAGAGCAGATGCTCTACATCTATAGTCGTGGTTGAGCGCGAAGGGGATGCAGAAAAATCGAAGGTTTTTCAGACGGTGGTGGCTGGATCATGTGGGGAAGAAACTTCGAGGGGCCGTCGGCTTGGTAGGGGACAGGCAACACGAGGGTGCGTCAAGGAGTGGAGATTGCGGGCTCTCATGTGCCAGTCCCGACCGGAGGATTTTGGTTTGGTTCGCTGCGAAGAGTTGAGGTTTGGGGTTAGGACTCTCGGAGTTTCGAGCCGAGTTCGTTGCGAATGTCAGGCAGATCGAACGTTGCGAGGGCGCCGGGTACGAAACTTGAAAGAGGCCAGTCGTAGAATTCCGTTTCAGCGATGTGTTGGTACGACTTGGGAGCTCCCTTGAGAGTCACGCGTTTGACCGACTGCGAGACAAGTGCGGCAAACATTGCCGGAAGAGTTCCCCAGCCGGTTGCCGCTAGGTGAATCTCTTCGTGGCCATACTTCTTCAGCCAGGCGATCACCGTAAGCGCGTCGAGCGTCTTTCGCCCAACGTACGGCTGATCGAGCATCAGCGAATGTATCGCGTAAAAGTAGTCGCTGCCGTAGTGGGTTAAGAAGCTGTCGGGCCGGGTCGTGTCCGGGCGCGATTCGCCGATGCCGCGTACATCGCAGGCGAAAAATGCCGAATCGGGCTCGGCGGCGAGTAGCTCTTGAACCAACGACTCATCTCGTAGCTCTTGATCGGCCGAATGGTGAACAACATAAAGCACAGCTCGTTTGGCGCCGCGCGGAGGACGAGATAGCAGCCGTTCGGCGGACAGTCTGTAAACCATGGCCTGGATACCGGGCTCTGTCTCGACTGCGTAACACGCGGCAAACTGCGTGGGATAGAGACGGTTGTCGCGCGGTCGGAGGGTGCGAGCGTAGGGTGTCTCGATTTCACGGGGCAGTCGAAGCTTGTCGCGGACTGCTTCACGCAATGATTCACCTGAAAGGGGCCTACGTCCTTTCGCAAGCGCTCGGGCATTGTCGGACGTGAAAGTAAATATCGATTTTGATCGTAATGCGGCGACGTGCCCTTGAGGTGTACAGCGAAGGGCTTCGTCGGACTCACTGGTCAGTTTCGGCTCTTTTGAATTTTCCGATAGGCCGGTGGCGCGGTTGAACCAACCGTACATCGCCTCGCGGTTTTCCTGCGAATAGCCGTGGTAGGTAGGCCCAATGAACAGCCCAATGTCGTCTTCGGCGCCGAGCAATCGCCACAATCGTTTGAGACGGGCGTAGGCGGCCTCAAGTCCGCGGGCATCAAAGTAGTCTTTTTCCTTGCCGAGAAGGATTACCGGCTTGGGGGCCATCGCGGCGATGAAATCTTCGTGGTCGAGACCCAGAGCGAGGGCACGGGGCGGGCATTGTTCGGTATCGGCGGGAAGCTCGTTTTCTAGATTTCTGCGGAACGTCGTTACGAAGCACGAAGGCGCGGCCATCGTCCAGCGCGGCTCAACCCCGCACAGCCATGTCGTCATCGTGCCGCCGCCGGAGTTGCCGGTGACGCCGATGTGATTTGGGTCGACTTCGTCCCGTGTGAGTAGATAGTCGAGCGCTCGGATACCGTCCCAAGCGCGCCACGATCCGATGAACTCATCGACGAGGAACTGTTGATTGCCGGCGTGAAGATGCTCTTTGGTGCCGGGGCCGATCCGCGCTTTGAAGTCAGCGTCGACGTACTGCAAGCGTTCGCCCTGGCCGATCGGGTCGTACAGCAGCACGACGTATCCCTGGCGCGCGAGGCCTTGTGCGAATGCCTGGTAGGTCTCGCCCGCCTTGCCGTTTGTGGAGTGGCCGCAGGTCCCGACGACCCCTGGCGCTGGGCGGTTGAGGCCCTTTGGCAAGTAGAGATTGGCGGTGACTAGAAAACCCGGCCGGCTTTCAAAGATGATGTTTTCGACGCGGTAGGTGTCGCGATCGAAGCCGCCAGTCGTGCGGGCTTTGAGCGGGGTCTTTTCAGGAAACGGACCAAAGCACGAGGCGGCTCGCTCTCGGACGGATCGGACGTGAGCCTCGGCTTGTGACTTGGTGCTCAGGGCGTCGAAATTTGCAATGCGCTTGCTCTCGACCTCACGGACTTGGTCGACGAACCACTCCTGCACCATGCGCGGAAAGCGGTTGAGAGGTTCTAATGTTTCGCGCTGTGCGGCTAGCCGGCCAGAGAATGCAGCGGTGCTACTGAGTTGGCAGAACTGCCTTCGCGTCATGACGCGTCTGACCGACGCCCGCTACTCGCCAGCTCCGCGAGTGCGGCGGATCGTCGACTTGCGGTCCTTCATCTGTTCGGCAGCTTGCATGGTGTGCCTGCGCTGCAGCTTTCTGTATTCCTGGGAGATCAGCTTCGCGTCTTCGTTTTGTACAGCGAGTCCGATGAAGCCGATCGAGCCCATCTCGTCGAACGATGCCAGACCCCACGTCACGCGCTTCGGCGGATTGTGTGGGTTGCGCGGATTCTCGGCCGAATTGTCATAGACGATCTCTACGTGCATGGTCGTGCCGGCCGGCAGCCGGATGGGTTCAGCGAAAGTGTAGCGGTCTTGCCAGGCGAAGTCCCAGTCAGGCACGTGAATCAGAGGAACCTCTTTGCCGTCGGGGAGCACGGCCCAACCCTTAAAGGACTTTCCGATGTAATGGGCGTGCGGGCCGGCCGAGTACAGATCGACGGCGGCGGGAAGCGTGAACTTCTCGCTAATCTTGAACTCCGCTTCGCCGGCCGGAATATCAATATCCGCGCCTCGACCGAACAGTGGCGGGAGTTGGATGCTGACGCGCTTGCGGGTAGCGGGCTTGTCGGCGTAGTAAAGTCCGACTGCCGAGAGTTCAGTCTCAACTTTGCCCGACGGATGGAAGTGCGATTGGAAGATGAAATCGGCGTTGGGCGGCAGCAGCGTAGGTGCCTCTTCAGGGAAGATTCTAGCGTTGCCGCCAACGGCCCAGCCGCCGAGGTTGACGAGGTTGCGGACACCCGCACTCATTCCGCCGAAACCGGTCTCCTCGTCCTGTGCGTCAAGCTCGCGAGCTTTGCCGCTGGTGTCAGCTTTGAACAAACTGTGGTGCATGACGCCGCGGGCTCCGGGACGGAACTCGATAGCGCGTATCCACTTCGAGTCTGATGTGCCGATCGCGGCCACGAAGTTGCGATAGATGTCAGCGCCGTCGGCGGGAACCTTGTAGGGAGTTTCCATTTCGACGACAAGATCAGGTTCACCTAGTAGCCAACCGGCCGGGAAGTCGGGCAGTGCCGGTAGTTTCGCGGCGTCACCTTCGGCCATCCCGCTGTCGACCCACTTGCCGATCAGTGCTATCTCGTCGTCGCTCATGCGCCGTTCGTCGGCGAATTGTCCGTAGTTCGGCGCGGCGTGCCAAGGAGGCATGTAGCGCGACTGGGTGACCGCGCGGATTAGCTGCGAGCGCTTCGTTACATCGCTGTAGCTGAGCAAGGCGAAGGGCGCCGCTTGTTCGGGGCGATGGCAGGACGAACAGTTGTTGAAGATGATCGGCGCGATGTGCTCGTTGAACGTCAAGTCGCCGGCGGCGCTAGTTTTCGGAGCAGCGGCGGAAAATGCCGGCAGAGAGGCAAACAGAGCGATCAAAGTGAAGCGAATCATGGATTGTTTCGTTGCCCTTTCAATACTTCCAGAGTCGATATTAGCTTAACCCAACTTCGTCGGAATTCGCACGGAAATCGGGCCGCCGAGGTACGCTGGAACCGATATGACCCGATTGCTACTCATTCTGCTTACGGCTAGCTTTGCATTCGCCCTAGAGCGTCCGGACGTTGAGTTTAAAATTTTTCAATTTCCCGCGGACGCAATGCCGCGAATTGACGGCCAGACCGCTGATTGGGATATCGTTCCCGCCTCGTATGCGATTAAGGGCGACGAGCTTCGCGATGTCGTTACCAACATTGGCGCAAAGCCCAACCCGGAGAGTCTGGATGTTTCGGTAAAGGTTGCCTGGGTTAAGGGTATCAACCAGTTGTATTTTCTCTACGAGGCCTACGACGATTACTGGGATTTTGCGCGTGCGAACCGCCACAACGACATCTTTGAGTTGGTCGTCGACGCTGATCTATCCGGCGGGCCATTTATCTCCCGGTTTCATCCGAATAAAGTGCTGACGCCAATGGAGGCGCACTTTGGGATCCACGGCGTTCACGCACAGAACTACCACATCAACACGCCACACGAAGGGCAGGACTGGAATTTTGTGTGGGGCAGCCAACCCTGGGCAAAGGACTTGCCATGGGCCAACGCGGCCTACTCATACGACTTTAAGCCGGGTGAGAGTGGCCGATTGACTCTTGAATTTTGGGTCACGCCATTTGACCACGCGCCCGCGGATGAGTCTCGCGCGATCGTTTCGAAATTGGTGGAAGACGAGATCATCGGCATGTCGTGGGCAATTCTCGACTACGACGACGTGGACAAAACCGACAATCGCGACTACACGGGGTTCTTCAGCCTCTCGCACGTGCAAGACATGATCGGCAACGGCGACAAAATGGTGGCATTTCGGCTGATGCCGTTGGAGCAGCGCTTTCGCGATGCGATCGAGGCGGCTTGGAGCTTTCAGATCATCGACATGAAAAGGCGGCTAGTGGCCTTCCAGGACATGTCATACGGCGACATTCGCTTATGGAGCTGGGATTTTGGCGACGGCAAGAGTTCCAGCGAGCAACACCCGATTCACAGCTACGACGAAGCGGGTGAGTATGTTGTCACTGTTACGGTCAAGGGCCCCGCGGGCCAGGCGAAACACACCCGTGTACGGGCTGTCGCGGTGAAATAGTCGCTGGCGCGGCTGCAATTAGTTGGCCGCCGGAACGCGGTTGCCTGCGATCCAAACGGAGTCTAGGGTGTGAGTTTTCTTGATATCACCCAGTGGGTCTTCTGCGAACACGTTGAAGTCAGCCCACTTGCCGGCTTCGAGCGTACCGACTTCGTCGAGGCCGAGGCATTCCGAGGCGTCTAGTGTCGCCGAGCGAATAATCTGTGCGGGTGTCAGCCCTGCGTCGGCCATCAACTGCATTTCCATGTGCTCAAAGTAGCCCTGGAAACGCGCCGGCGGTCCGGTGTCGGTTCCGAAAACGATTTTCACTCCCGCGTCTGAAAGCGCTTTGACGTTTTCGAGGGCTTGCTGGAGGGCGACCTTGTACTGCTGCGCGGACTTGCTTTCGCGCATCTTCTTCTGGCGGTCGGGCTCTTTGAGCTGTTCGAGGACTGAGGGGTCGGCATCTTTTAGGAAGAATGGGTCGCTGAAAAATTCTGGCACGTCTTCGTAGACGAACGTCGAGACCTCACGTGTCAGAGTCGGGCAGACGCAAACGTTCTTTTCCTTGAGCATGCCGATAACCTCTTCGTCCACCGGTTGATCACGGATGCTGTGGGCGATGAAGTCGGAACCGTCTTCAAGGAGGGCCTTGGCGTCATCTAAATAAAATAGGTGCGAGGCTACGCGCAGGCCTTTTTGATGACTCTGATCGATGACCGCGCTATACGCTTCGCGGGGCATCTTCTGTGAATTTCCCAAGTTGTCGTCGACACGAATCTTAATGAAGTCGACGTTCATTGCCGCGTTGGCGTCGACCTCGGCACGGGCGGCGTCGGGGGTAGCCGCCGCGACGACAGCTCCGGCAACGTGAACGCGCGCGCGATTGAGGTCAGCGGTCGACTGCTCGTCTCGGAGCTGTATCGCCTCGGGCCCGTCACCGCCAAGGCTGACGACTGTCGTCACGCCGTAGCGGGCGTACAAGGCGAGTTGAGCCTCCAAATTTTCGCGCGTGTAGACGTCGGGTCCGGTCTCGAGCCCGCGCGAACCTCCAACGTGGCCATGGCCGAGGATGAAGCCTGGGGTCACGAACTTTCCCGACAGGTCGATTTGTTCCGCGTCCGCGGGAACTTGCACGGTTGCGGACGGGCCGACCGCAACGAGCCTGCCGTCGCGAACAACGATCACGGCGTTGTCAATCGCTGGGCCGCCTTGGCCATCGGCGACCGTCGCGCCAACAAACGCCTTTAGCCCTGGCGTCAATTGCGGTGGTTGGTCGCCACATCCTGACACGAAAAATGCGATTGCCGCTAATAGCGCGCCGAGGTGGTTTCTCATTGATTCGTTCTCCGTCTGTCGCTCCAGCGTAGGCCGACCGCTGGAAAAATACAAGCGTAAGAGGTTAAAGATCGATGGCTTTCGCGAACGTGACTGCGTACATCTTGTAAAGTTGGTCCAGCACAGAGGCGGGCAGAGGCTGATCTGTGAGAACCACCGCAACAGCGTTGGCTGGGTTGCCGTCGCCGGGTACTTCGCCGCGGCCGAGTGAAAAATCGGCGATGTTGATGCCGTTTTCGCCGAGAATCGTACCGATGCGGCCGATGACCCCAGGTACGTCTTCATTGGTGACATAGACGAGGTGGCCGGCGAGGCTGGTCTCAACGTAGATCCCGTCTATGCTCAACAGGCGAGGAGTTCCGTCAGGGAATACCGTGCCCTCGACCGTGCGGGTGACGTCTTCGGTTTCAAGCGCAAGGGCTATCGAATCACGAAAATGGGCGCGACCCCGGTGGACTTCGCTGATTCCAAACGCGCGCTCTTGGGCTATCTGTGCGGCGTTGATGAGATTGGCTTTCTGAGAGAGGAATCGGTTGAGAACGCCGCTCAACGCCGCGTTACGAATGAGCGCCGAGTTGGTCTCGCCGAAGTTCCCCGAGTAGGTGATTTTTAGCCGAACCGGGCGGCCCTGCACAGTCTGTGCCGCGAATGAACCCAGGCGTTCGGCGAGGGTAAGAAACGGAGCCAGTTTTCCATACTGCTCCGCACTGATCGACGGCATGTTGACCGCGGACATAACTACCCCGTCTTTGAGGTAGTCACGGACTTGTTGGGCGATGCGGATGCCAACCTTCTCTTGGGCTTCCTCGGTAGAGCCGCCGATGTGGGGTGTAGCTACCACGTTTTCGTGGCTGAGTAGAGGGGAGTTCGACGGGGGTTCAGTTTCGAAAACGTCGAGGGCTGCCCCGGCGACTTTACCGGACAATAGTGCGCTGTTGAGTGCCAGGCCGTCGATGAGTTCGCCGCGCGCACAGTTGATGATGCGCACACCATCTTTCATTTTTTCGATCGACTCGGCATTGACCATCGCGCGCGTCTCGGCTGTGAGCGACAGGTGAAGGGTGATGTAGTCAGCGCGTGCGTAGAGCTCGTCCAGACCAAGCAGTGCGACCCCGGCGTCCTTGGCGGCATCACTTGACACGAATGGGTCGTATGCAATGATCTCCATGCCGAAGGGCTTGGCACGTTGTGCGACCTGGTGGCCGATGTTGCCCAAGCCCACGATGCCGAGCGTCTTGCCCAGCACTTCATTGCCGAGAAATTTTTTCTTCTCCCACTTGCCAGACTTGGTTGAGGCGTTGGCGCTCGGTACTGATCGTGCCAGCGAAAGGATGAACGCCAGCGTGTGTTCGGCAACCGAGATCGCGTTGCCGCCTGGCGTATTCATCACGACGACGCCGCGCGCAGTCGCTTCGTCGCAATCGACGTTATCGACTCCGACACCGGCGCGTCCGATAACACGCAGCTTGGGCGCGATTTCGAAGACGTCTTTAGTAATCTTCACGGCGCTGCGGATCAAGATCGCCTCGGCGTCAGCTAGGTGTTGTTTATACTCCGCGGCGTTTGAAACGATGACGTTGAAGTCGGGCTCCGCCTGGAGGACTTCGATGGCGGCTGGGGCAATGGCGTCGGCAATGAGTACATTCATCGTTGTCTGTCAGGCTCCCTCGGCCGCTCTTGCTTCAAGGTAGACTGCTTGCGCGGCCCTGACTCCCGCACCAAACTCCACGGGCCGGCCCAGGTCGTGGAGGATCAGTTCGAGTTCGGCAATACTGGCAAACAAGTCGTGAAAGTCGAAGTATCCCAGGTGGGCGTAGCGGAACATCTGGCCCTTCATCGAGCCTTGTCCGTTGGCGATGATCGATTCGAAATCGTTCTTATAACGCTTGACGATTTCGCCGGAGTTAATTCCCTCAGGAGGTTTGATTGCGGTGACGGCTCCGGCGGGGATCGAATCTCTAATAAACAGCTCGAGTCCCAGCGCAACGGCCGCGTTGCGACTCGCACGTGCCAGCAGTTGTGCGTTCGTGATGAGGTTTTCGCGCCCGATCTCGCGAATGAATTTCAGAACCTCGCCGAGACCCAGGATTAGCGAAGTTGCTGGGGTCCACGGGGAATCACCGTCAGGGCCCGCCGCTATGTGATTGCGCAGATTGAAGTAGAAGTTCGGATTGGTGGCGGTCTCGGCGCGTTTAACTGCCTTCTCGCTGACGGAGCAGTACGCCAGCCCGGGCGGAATCATGACGGCTTTTTGGGAACCGCCAATGACGACGTCAAGGCCCCAGTCGTCAATCTCAAGCACGCTCGTACCGAGGCCGGTGATAGCGTCGACAACCAGGATCGCATCGGTTTGAGCGACAATTTTGCCGATCGCCTCAACATCGTGAGAGATGCCGGTCGAAGACTCCGTGGCCTGGATGAGTACTGCCTTAACGTCAGGATTATCGGCGATCGCTCGCGCGACTTGCTCGGGCTTGACGGATTCACCATATGGTTTTTCGATGACGACCGTATTGAGGCCGAACGCGTTCGTAATTTGCGCCCATCGTTCGCCAAACTTTCCGGCTACGCAGACGATTACTTTTTCACCCGCCGAGAACAGATTTGAGACGGCCGCCTCCATCGCTCCGGTGCCCGACGCAGTGAAGAGCGCAATACCGTTATCCGTCCCCATGAAGTAGTGCAGGTCGGAAATAACGTTGCGATAAAGTTCGATGAACTCAGCTGTGCGGTGGTGGATGTCGGCGCCGGACATCGCCCGCACCGCCGGCGGGTAAAGAGGCGTCGGTCCAGGGGTCAACAACCGTGGCTTTTTTACGTACATTGGAACCGTGCCTCGTGAAGTAGCAGGCCGAAGGGCGTGGCCGAAACGTTGGACGATGCGAGGGCTAAAAGCTGAACCGCGAACTGCAGATTCCACCATCAGCGGAGCTGCTGTGGATTGCGTACGGTGATCGTTCGATTAGCGGGGAGTGCAACCGCCATTTTAGCGCAGCCCGGGGCTGGCTTCTCTATTGCGCTGGGGCCGGTTTGTATCGAAACCGGGGCTGCTCAAGGGTCACGTCCCATGGCTGCGGAGGTAGCGGATCGTAGTGCGGCCGCGCATCTATGGCGGGCATCGTTTCGACGACCGCGCTGAGTTTGGCTAAGGCGCTGAGATGCCGCGCGTCTTTGCTCGCGATGAGGTTGTTTTCCTCGCCCGGATCGACGGCTAAATCGTAGAGCTTCGTCGGCATACCATCGTGGACGTGGATCTTGTATCGCTTGTCTCGAATCACTCGCGGGGCGTAGTCTCTGACACCACGCACCCCCTGCTCGTCAAGCACCGCCGCGCCGAAACCCATCGCGAGAATCCATTCGCGCGGCCCGTCGGGCTGCTTGCCGAGGATTACATCGGCGAGCGATTTGCCGTCTAGGGTCACGCCCTCGGGAAGCGGCGCGCCGGCGAGTTCGCAGAGCGTAGGTAACAGGTCGGAAAAGTCGGTCAGCGCGTCTGTCTCAACTCCCGCCGGAACTATGCCGGGTCCGTTGACGATGTAAGGTTGGCGCGGTCCGTTTTCAGTGAGCTTGGCCTTACCGCCCTTAATTGCTCGCCCGTTCATACGGCCGCTGATACCACCGGCCGTGCCGTTGTCGGTGGTGAAAATAATGATTGTGTTGTCGCGCACGCCGGCGTCGTCGAATGCCTTGACGAGTTGTCCGACCAGATAGTCTGTGTAGCGCACCATCGCGCGATGCTTCTCAAGTTTTGTGTCGGCGAAAGGCTCGTGTGGCGTATGGACGAGCGGTCCATGGGTCAGCGCCATCGGGTAGTAGATCATCATCGGTTTTGACTTGTTACGGTGGACGAAGTCTACGAGAAAGTCGTTATAGATTTTGGGGCCGAATGCGCCCTTGTACGTTTTGCTTTCGGAATTGCTGGTGAAGACATAGGGGTCCCAGTAGCGTTCGTTGCTGGCGGGGTTGCCCCCCTCGCCGCCCGTCCACATCGACCATTCGTCAAATCCGTGCGTCCGTAGGATCTCCGGCTGAACGCGGAAATCGTTGATCTGCCACTTGCCTGCGATTGCGGTGACGTAGCCAACTTTCTTGAGCTGCCGTGCAAAGGTGACGTTGTGCGTGGGGTCGAAGTGGCTGCCCGCGCCCCAGCGCGGCACATCCCAGTGGTTGGTCCAGCCGTGACGGAACGGATATTGGCCCGTGAGTAACGTAGCCCGAGTGGGCGTACATTGCGGCATGGAATAGGCGTTGTTGAACTTCATCCCGCCCTCGGCGAGCTTGTCGATGTTGGAGGTCTCGATACGTTCGCCACCGTAGGACGAAATCCATTCGGGGCCCAGGTCGTCAACCATGATGAAGACGAGATTTGGTTTCGCGACGATGACGCCGAGACTTGCCAGTAACGCGATTGCGAGGCGAAGGAGTCGCATATGGTCATCGTACGACCCTCGCGCCAATCGGGCGGTGTCAAGAACTTGACAAGCTGCCTGACACGCGAACTCCTCGGCCGATTCCGATCGCTCCTCAGCCAGTAAGTTTTGGGGCGTAGTCAACAATCTTGTTTTCGACTGGAACACCGAATCGCACCGTAAAGTGAAAAACGCTGCCTTTGCCGACTTCGCTTTCCGCCCAGATCGTTCCATCCATCAAACTGACTAGCCTGCTGCAGATGGCAAGTCCAAGGCCTGTGCCCCCGACTTCCCTAGTCGTTGACCCGTCGGCCTGAGAGAACGATTCGAAAATCGTAGCCTGCTTTTCAGCAGGAATGCCCCGACCACTGTCGACAACTGAGAAACGAATGCGGGCTTCTCGTTCGCTGAGGCTGTCTAGCTGAGCAACAACCCGAACCGTGCCGCGCACCGTGAACTTAATAGCATTGCCGATCAAGTTAATAAGAATCTGCCGCAAACGCTCTTCATCGCCGACGAGGGTGGCAGGTATATCTTGATGACATTCGCAACTTAGCTCTAAGCCCTTCTGTTGCGCCGATAGCGCCATCAAGCTTTCGACTGACTGTAGTGACTCGGTGAGTACGAACTCGCGCCGCACAAGCTCAAGCTTGCCTGCTTCAACCTTAGAAAATCAAGAATGTCGTTGATGATTCGAAGCAGCGAGTCGGCTGAGCTTCGCACCTTTTCGAGAAATCTTTCTTGGTGCCGGGTTAAATCAGATTCGAGCACGAGTTCGGTCATCCCGATAATGACGTTCATCGGCGTCCGGATCTCGTGGCTCATATTGGCTAGGAACTCCGACTTCATGCGAGAGGCCTGCATTGCGGCATCGCTGGCTCGGGATAGCTCGTCCTCTGTCTGTTTACGAAGGGTGATGTCCCGAAACGTTACGACGGTGCCAATCAGATTGCCGTCTTCGTCGCGTATCGGCGCACTCGTGTATTCGACGGGAATTCTCGCAGCGCCTTTCGGCTGAAACTCTCCGCTCGCCGGACTCTGACCCGTATCAGTCTCGAACCGCGGTGCTTCAGGTGTTTTGCGCGCGATCACGTTAACTGATCGGTCGAGCAGCTCGTCGGGCTCCCAACCGACCATCCTTGCCGCCGCGGGATTAACGAACGTAAAGCGGCCTGAACTATTGAGTCCAAAGATTCCCTCGCCCGCGGAATCAAGAATCAGGCGGTTGGTCTGCCTGGTCTCGTCAGCGATCCGCGTTGCCCGTTGCGACGTTCTCCGTAGTCTCATCACGAATTGACTGAGGCCGACGAGGCCAAGCAGGCATAATCCGCCCATGAGTCCAGACGTTTCTACGAGGGCCGTGCGAGTCTCGGCCGCCATCCCCTCCATCGGAATAATGACCTCGAGTACTCCTAGTACGTCATGCTCCCGCCAGTCCGTTTTCGGGCTTTGCGGGTGTGTGTTGTGGCACGAGATACAGGCCTTCCGCATCAGATCGGCGGTCGCATATCGCAGCGAAGCCCGACCATCGACATCCTCGAAGCTCACGTACGGCTCACTGGGAACACTCCGCAACGAAGCGAGCGCGCGTTCTTCGAAATCGTCGTACGGGCCGCCGTCGGTCCGCCAGGGAAGCGGTAGGTCGCGCGTTCGAATCGCGCCGGGCCCGCCATAACCCGTTTATAATCAACAAACCGGTTGGCGGTCATTCAAACACAGCCCCTTTCTGACGTGCCGCCACTACGCTTTCGGGTCCCAAATTGGACCCACGAGACTTGTGCAGTTCGTGGGCAAGTGACAGGTTGACTGTCGTTCGCTGTGTTCTCATTCATTCGGTTGGCCCTCCAGTTCAAGGCAGAGCCGCGCGTCAACAGCGGCAAAAAAGTCTTTCGCTATCGCTGGGTAGTGGTGGTCGAATTCTTGGCGCGCATCCCTGGCCGTTTCTGATGCTACGCCGTGCGCGTTTTCAATGATGGATTCAACCTGGCATACAAACTTCAGGGCTTCCTCTTGAGTTCCACCACGTTCGACAACTTCTCTGAATGCCTTGGATATTCGATCGAGCACATCGCTGAATCTCCAGACTGTTCGCTCGCTAATTTCACTCGCCCGGGCGATAAGATAAGCTGATTCTGTCAATTCACTGCCTCTGATTCCTTCACCCTAAACAGCCGCGCCGCCATCAAATCCTGTGTGCGCCGCTGCGCCTCTAGGTCGTCGGTATAGTGCTCAGTCATTGTCAACGACTCGTGCCCCATCATGTCCATGCGATCCTGATCGCGCATCCCAACCTCTTTCGACCACGTTGCCGTCGTATGTCGGAATCCGTGCCAGTGGACCCAAAATCCCAGCTTCTGCGAAAGCGGCTTAAATATGCGCTTGCCGACGTTGCCGGTATTGATCGGATTGCCGGTCTTCCCGGCGAATACTGGGGCGTTGGGATCTTTCCCGGCGCACAACCGCGCGAGGTTGTCAAACAGGATCGCCGGTATCCCAACATTGCGCCTGCTCTTGCCCGTCTTCGGCGCACCGTAGCGGCCGACTACGTAGTTCTCACGTACTGCGATCGACATCTTCGGATAGACGTCTTTGCCGTCGACAATTGGCTCATGCGTGAGATTTATGCGACGGACGCGGAGGCCGACCAACTCCGCCGACCTTAACGTGGTTAGCATCGAAAGCGCCGCCGCCGTCCAGATTGGCTCATCAAGGTTCTCAAGGATCTGCCGTGCTTCATCCCACGTGTAGCCGGTGATCGTCCCCGATTGGCCTTTAGGGAGCATCAGGAGTTCAACGGGGTTCGACTTTGTATAGAAGCCCCGCCGTGTCGCGTGACGGATCACGAGGTTCGCCACCTTCTTGATCCGCCTCAAAGTGGATGTGGCGTAGCCGCCAACCTTGCGAACCTGGATTAGCTTCGCAAGCATCTCGTACGAGACGTCTGAAATCGGGACCTCGCCGAGGATCGGAACGATGTGGTTTCGGAGCACCTCGAGGTACTCCATTTCCGTCTTCCGTGCTAACTCGCGCGCCAACAAGTACTCCGGGATGAATAACCCCCAAGGGTTACCGTTGCCGTCGTTGACGCCACCCACAAACTCACGGACAGTCATCTTCGCGGAGAGATGCGGCGATGCGTTAAACTCCTCCGCGGCTAGGCGCTGAAGCTCCTGTGCGGTACGCTTTGAAGCCTTCGCGGAACAAAGCTGTACCCGTTGCCCCCTTATCCGCTTGGTTGTGCCGTCCTTCTGGATCTGATCTACCCAGAACCGAACACACCAGAAATTTCCGTGGCGGTGGAGTACACCGTTTTGCCAAGTCCGCTTACGCACGTCGTCACCTCCGACGACGTAGGTTACGACTCCGTCGTCAGGGGCGATTGTAGCGGAGGGGATAGCCATCAGGCGTTCACCTCACCCGGCGACCGTTCTTTACCGGCTCGCATTCAATCCAGTCAAGGGTAGCCGACGGCTCAACACTGGACAGCTTACTCGGGCCTTTACGAAAGGCGATTACGTTGACGCTAGCCCAGCCCCACCCTGCGGTACGCGCTTTCGTCCGTACGTTCGGCTTTACCCAGGTTCCAATACGAATAGGCTCTAGGATGCCGCGAACGGAATCGATCATGTAGTGCGTCGATCTCCAACTTGAAGCGCAAAACACTAGAGCCCAACCACCCTTACGAAGCCGCTGCGAACTCTCGCGCAATACGACTGCGACAGTCGCGGACAGCTCATGCTCAGCTCCCGATCCACCGAACGCATAGGGTGGGTCAGTCGCTATCAGATCGAATGTAGGTAGATCGGTTTTGAGCAACTCAAGCGCATCGCCGGGGATGACCATGGATGTTGTAGCGGAGGGGGAGAGGGACATCAGGCGGCGCGTCCGATGTCAGCTCTTTTCGGTTCGATCATTCCGCTACCTCGAACTCGTATACCCAGACCCAGGGGTTCGACTGCCACGGCTGGGTTCTGCCGTTGATCGTGTCCCAGACCTCGCGGAAGTATCCAACTGGTCCCACCGACTCCTGTCCCTCGAAAATTGCGACTCGCGCGGCTTGTTGTTTCTCTGATTCGTCAGCCAGGAATGCACCCTCTCCAATGGCATCCTCACGGCTAATTTCCTGCAACCGCTCGGCGCGTACCGCCGTGACGTTCAGGGTTAGCCGGGACGCCCAACGCGGCATGTAGATCGATGGACGCCACCCCGGGGCTTCTCCGGAGTTCGGATCACGAATAAAGTGACCATCACCGCCCGTCTCGAATCCAGCGGATATGCACTCATCGGAAGCTTGCTGCCAGACCCGCAGATTCCAATCCTCATAGTCAGACACTTTATCGGGTTTGATATCCCTCTCGACCATCGTCGCCCTGTCGGACTTGTATTGAAATACCCAAGGACCGCCATTTTCTGTCCAGGTGAATGGTCGCCACGCCTCACGGACCCAGAGTTGATCGCCGGGTTGAATCCTGCTATCGCTGTCACAAAACACTGAACCCTGTACGGGCTGTGGCTTGACAGCTCTCCGCGTTTGAGTCTTCCGACCGTCCAGGATGGCTCTCACCATCGGGCCGCTGAATAGGATTGGCCGCTCAGCCATTCACCACCTCCAGCAATTTCACCCGTGGAACCCGAAACTTGCCATCGGTGTGATATGGCACGACAGACCCTGCAAGCTCAACCCAGGGCACCAAGACCCTCCAGATTTCCTTTGCGTTTGGGAAGTTTTGCTGCACCCGGCCCAGGGTTGCAACGTTGACACCGCACCCACAATCGATCGTTGGGATCGGGTTGACCGTCTCGGTGATCTCCGCTCCTGGTTCTATCTTCCAGTTCTCGGGTGAATGGTGGTATTCGCCGAATACCTTGTACGCAATGACTCCATCGGCTGTTGATTCTAGGTTCTCAATGATCCACCTACCGGCTTCGAGCAATCCCTTTACACCCGATAGGTCGGCGTAGCTGAGGTCGGCGGAGCGGAGGTCGGCGTAGCGGAGGTCGGCGTGGCGGAGGTCGGCGAAGCTGAGGTCGGCGAAGCTGAGGTCGGCGGAGCTGAGGTTGGCGGAGCTGTCTATGGCCGACAGAATGGCTTCTCGTTGGTCGGTTGTCTTCGCAGCAAATAGAACATCTCCATTGAAACGATGCTTGATTTCGAACTTTGTAGTCTTAGCCATCTATCCCCCTAGAACGGAACGTCGTCATCGCTGCCTGCGTAGGCGCCGGCTGATTGCCCTGAATCATGCGGCGGTTCTGCGGACTGCCCGCCACCTTGACCGTCGCGGCCGCCGAGCAGCATCAGACTGAATTTGTCGGCTACTACCTCGGTGCGATAGCGCTTCTGGCCGTTCTGGTCTTCCCAACTGCGCGTCCGCAGCCGTCCCTCGACGTAGACCTGCCGTCCTTTCGTCAAGTACTCGGCGACCTTGTCGGCTTTCCAGAGAACAACGTCGTGCCAGTCAGTGTGGTCCGTCCATTCGCCGGATTGCTTGTCCTTTGTGCGGTAGCTTGTGGCGATGCTGAAATTGGTTACCGCATCGCCGCTTGGTATGTTCTTCGTCTCGGCGTCTTTGCCGAGGTTGCCGATGAGCATCACTTTGTTTAGACTTCTCGCCACTTCTATAAACCCCCCAGTCCGATGTGATTCGGTATCGCCGATGGCCAAACCTTGTGTGTTTCGCCCTCAGTTGTTTCAATGAGCCAGCGCCGCCCCTTACCGGGATTCATTGCGCCACCGGTGACCGAATCCTGCACATGGTGGATACTGGCGATATCACCGAACCGATTGACGGCCCAGTCCCAGACGTGTCGGGTGCGGTTGTTGCCTTTCGGCCGACTGGTATGTTTCGGGTAGTTCCCCATCTAACACTCCTTTATGTGCTGATGGACGCCACACGAAAAGCACTCTGCTACCCCTTCATTGATCACTCGAAGCTCGGCGCGTTTGCATTGTCTGCATTGCTGGCTTATCCAGTCTTCGTACCCCGGCGCCGGTTCTTCCCAGTCACGCCGATTCAGCCATGTCGTGGCGTGTGGAACAAAGTCGCGCTTCTGGTAGTAGCGAACCCATGACGGCGTGTTGTTTACCAAGGCTTCGCGCTGCCCAGAAGACAGCCCGGCCCATATCTCGCTCGCCTTGCTCTTCCCGCCGACACGCAGCTTTCCTAGTGACTTCCACCAGTCGTTGAAGTCGGTCGCGTAGAATATGGCTCGGCGCGGCATTTCAATTAGGTTGGTTTGCTGCATACCCCCCCGCAACTGACGACTGGCGCTGAAACATCTCATCTAGTGCTATTTCATTCGCAAGCTCAACAGCCGAAACGCTTGCAATAAGCTGTAGGTTGTCGGGCGACCAATAAACCATTCCACGGGTGCCACCGTTGGGATGAGAGTGGTGAATGCACATGTTGAGTAATTCAATCTCGCCGCCAAACAAGCCGGTTGGACACTCAAGGGGACAACCAAAATCAATGTCGCGACTGTGCGGGACAGAGCTTGCGTGATAGAACATCAACCAAACGTCAAGCCCGGTGATCTTCTTTACCCTTAAATAATCCTCATAGTGGTGGGAATCCACCCCCGTGGTCCACGTGCTGGTCTTTCGGTACCACGCAAACGCACCCTTGTTCTTGACTTCCACCCAAGTGAACCGCCCACTTTCACTAACCAACCCAATGTCCGGCGCAACGTTCTCACACGTCGCACTAAACAACCGCGGACCCTTAAGCCCCTCGATCTCAACCTCATAAACCGGGAGAACAGAGCCACCCCTAGACTTTAGGTAGTTCGCAATCTTACTCTCCGCAGCCTGGCCGGCGGCAAGGTTTTCTTCAAAGGAACTAGACTTCGAGGCCATAGGTCGCCCACCCCTCACGCTCACGCCGAGCGAAGATATCGATCTTTGAGCCGGGACACAGCCGGTCGACCATCTCGTAAAATTCCTGTGGTTTCTCTGAGTGCTTGCCGGCCGGAGCGATCAGTGCTGTCGTTTCGTTCGTAAGCCGTACCGTCGGCTTCCCGCGGACCGCTAGCAGGCAGTGCTCCGTTTTCCCCCTGAGCCAGTCGCCAGTTCCCATTCGGTTCTTCACCCAGGTGAGGTTCGTTTTTTGAGCGAAGCCCCAAGCCTTAATCAACTCGAACGCGTCATTTATAAAAGCGTTAGTGGTCCACAGCCACAGAATTGAGTCATCGTGTGCCATATCACCGATCGGCATCTCGAGGAGTACCCGCTGATCCATGTCTGTATACGGGCCGGCCCCACGGTGTGAGGGATCGCTAGTCCTCTTGCTGTACCGCCACGGTGGGTCAACGACGATCACACGGTACGGCCCCTCGGGGAGTGGTTTAGGCTCCGCGTCTAGCTCTTCGGCTTGCTTCGCTACTTTGAGCTTTTTGTGGACACCGGCAACCCTCTTGGTTTTGTCCATCTCTTCGACCAGATGACCGTACTTTTCTGGTTCCGCCTCGGCTGCCTCTACAACCTCGACGATCTTGGCCATCGTTAAGCGAGATGTCCCGGCGATAGCTGCTACTTTGTCAGTCGCTCGCGGAGCCCGTTTCCCGCCTAATACCTTGGGTAAACTTTGCCCAAGGTCGGGAGCCTTGCCGGCAAGCTGCCGACTCTTAGCCTTCTCGTGCTCGGCCCCTAGGAGCGCCTCTTTAATTGCGTACATCTCGCTCGGTTGAAAGTCAGCCCGCGCCGTGTTCTCATCTACTTGGCCGCGTAGCGCATCGCCCAGATCAACACCGTAGACGGGCACCTCATCCCACCCCAGCAACTTGCACGCCTCGAGGCGCCGGTGGCCGGCAATTAGGTTTCTGTCGGAGTCAATCACCACCGGGTGAAGCAACCCGATGGCCTGAATACTCTCAGCCAACGGCTTCAAGTCCTGCAAGTCCTTTCGAAGCCTTTCGCCAATCCGTATCGCGTCAATTTTTTCAGTATTCAAACGCTATTCCTCCTAATGGGACTAGGTGTGACGCCTACCCACGAAAATCAAACAGGACTCAATCCCCCCAGCTCCCGATCACCCCTGTCCATAGCGGGGGAATCAATAAGGTCACGAAAAATAGTCGGTTTTCGCGCCTCTCTTCCGGCGGCTCCCCGGTTCCTCGTTGAGATTCGTGAGTCCATACTGGTCGGCGCTGACCAACGGCTTGTGTTCACCCTGCGCCATGACAGCCAAGCGGCTCCGTAACTGTCGGGTGTTGAAAAATGGAATAGGCCGGGGGAAAGCCTGGCGGCGGCGTGTCGCGACAAACTTTCCTTTCGTTCGGTGTGGGCTGACATCGAACCCCCGGCCTAAATTGGATTGCGCGGAGACGGTGAGCTTTCGTTCATTCAGATTCATACCCGTTCTCCCTTCGTGTTGGTTTCATCTCCGCGCAAAGTCATCCAGCGCGGCCCATTTGAACCTCGCAAACTATTTCCCGTTTCAGGGCACCCATCTTGTCTCCCCGGCTCTCTACGCGTCCGTGCAGCGCTACAAGCCACAGGCGTTTACCTGTCCACTGGGTCGGGTCGACTGTCGCATGGAGTGCGTGGTGCGAACACAGCTCGAGGGGGCCGTCAACCTGCTGGACATCACCAACGACTACGGGTGGTGAAGATCCGCCATTACAAGGCTTTCCATCGTTGTCAGACCACCAAAATCCAATTGATTCCCCAGCTTCTGGACGCGGCCTATCTGGCATCACGTCCTTAGCAAAAACAGTCCAGTAGCCGGAGCCGGAGCCGGAGCCGTCGCCGTAGCCGGAGCCGTCGCCGGAGCCGTCGCCGTAGCCAGAGCCGTCGCCGTAGCCGTCGCCGTCGCCGTAGCCGTAGCCGGATACTAAGTCCAAGGCGCAGACTCCCATTTTTTTACGGCTCCAGTGGACACCACGGAAACCGATGTCACATCCATCAGTTCAATCTCTGAGACAGCGGGGCCGATGCGACAGTTTCCTGAAGGGCCTTTAACCGCCAAACCCAGAACCCCTTGCAAATCATGCGACCAGGAAACACACATGCGCGCTCCGGTTAGCGTGATTGTTGAGCCCGTACGAGACTTCTCGTACCCGAAGAACACACCCTTGTGTTTAGTGGTAACCATGACCGGATTTTCTTTATTCAAAACTTCCCCCTCTATCCAAATTGTGTTTGGTGCTGACTCTCTAACGAATCCAGGCCGTCGACGACCCAGACGATAAACCCCTGTGCGCGCATCTCGCGAATCCAGACAACCTGGTGTGGTTTCGGCTTCGCCCTCGGGCGCTTGCACTCAACGAAGACGGCACCCTTGTCCGGGTGGACAAACAACCAATCCGCAAGGCCGCGCTCGCCAACGGTGACCCAACGGCCATCAGGCGTCTTAAATCGACCGACCTGCATCCGGAACGCCCGGAAGCCGCAGTAACCCATGTAGTCTTTTGTCTGCTTCTCGACATCGTTCTCAGTTAGCGTTTTCTGGACCCTCAAGCTCATCCGTGATTCGTAGGAACTTATGCGGGACACTTGGATCAAAGATCGCCAAGAGTCTGAGGCACCCGTAACAAAACCAGCAGACTATAAAATCGATAACTGCCGCGATCACTACGATTCCCCCAGGACGGCCAAACCGTGGTCGGCGTATAGCCAAGCGCCGGTCGCTTCGATGAGGTTTGAGCATTGCGCTTTGTCCAGCGCCTTGGTGCTTCTGACTTGGCGGGTTTCGCCACTTGGTAGCTTCACTGGGACCGTCGGCAGAGCGCCCCAAACCACATCTTGATCTTTCACGTAGTCGACAGCGACCTCGTACGAGAAATCGTTGCCTTGTTCTGTCCAGTGCTGGTGAGCTTGTCGAACCACGGCCCGCCACATACTGTTCTGTGGAAGTGATCGCCGCGTCTTGTGTTCCCTTACTTCGATGTCGACCCACTTGCCGGCACTAGCCTTGTAGATGCCCTGAACCTGAGTTTTGACGCCCGGCACCTTGCGCCAGTCAATCCCGCTGCCGTCCGCTTTAACCGGTACCTTCATAGCCTTCGTACCGTCCAGGGCCGGATGCCCCCACTCTCGCCAGTCGGCGACAATCGACTTGTCAATCCGGTTGTAGACGCCAAGCAGATAACGCTTGAGTCCCTCGACGTTGATGCCAGTCCAGAACTCTTTCTCGGGTACCCCGTGAACACCGTGGGTGTGGTGTTCTCCGCACAGCGGCACGCACGAGTAGTCCGAACCCTTGACGGCCGTCCCGGGTCTCTCGGTGTGGTGGGCGTCGCTAGCCCGCGCCATACGACAGGCGGCGCAGGGGAAGCAGCGAACGAACTTGAGGTAGGTGTCATCGCGCATCGGCTCCCGACTGTGCCGCCTTTTTCCACTTGTCAACTTGCTGCCTCATGAGGGCCGCTACCTGTAGCCAGTGCTCTTCCTTCACTTCCGCGAACTGAGTGGCTTCGTACTTATCGAGAAGTCCGTTTACGTGGTCGATTACCGTGCCGCGATCGACCAATTCGGCAGCCTCTACGAATGCCGCCTTCAGTCGCGCCGAGAAGTCCGTTGCGTCGCGGAACACTGGCTCGGGTCCGCTCAGGATTGAGCCGTCGCCCTGTCCGTCCATTTCAGACTGGGCGTAGAGCCTACCGTGTAGCCCAGCCAGCTTGAGAATCAGCCGGTCTTTGCCCCGCTTCTCGGCCATTGCCCACGGGTATGCCGTCTTGTTGTTTTTGGGGTTGACCTCGGCGTACGTCCATTCCGCTTTTTCTTGACCGTCATCCATGGTGCGCAGCCCATTCAATAAAAGGACCACAGTCTCGGCGTTGTCTGTGAAAACAACGATCGGATCTGCTATGTCAATGACGCACCTGTCCGCGATCTGCTCGCATGCCCAGTGGTAAAGCGTTGGGTTTCCGTGGCAGGGCCATACCGCTGACTCGTCTAGGCCATACTGCTCAAGCAGTGGCAGATAGTCTTGCTTTCTTGACTTGGCCACTACGCAGCCCTTCCGAGAACTAACGCCAGTCCGCGCTCGCGCAGCCCGGCAAGCTCTACCCCATGACCTGCGTACGCGTGTGACCCGACCTCGGTAGCTTTTGCCAGGGCGTCCGCTGGGCAGGTGTCCTCGTCACAGTAGTAGACGTTTTGAGTGCCCCCAACCGGTGAACCCGCAATCGGGACAGCGACCTTGATGCCGCGCTCTTCGCTACATCTCCTGCAAAGCAGACCGCCACAACCTTGGCAGGCGTAGTCCGCGTGGTGCCCTGTTTCGGGACGGCAGAAATCGCAGATCACCGGTTCCCTCTCGCATCCCGAATACCCTCTCGCCGCAAGCTCCGCCGCCGAAAACATCTCATCCACCCGCCTAAGAATTGACACTGCTTTTCGCCTTTCTCTTGGTAGCGAGGGCCACGACCGCTAACGGCACTGCCCATTGGCCCGACTCGTAGGCGCGAACTAGTTCCTCGTCCCACTCTTCTTCCGTTCTGTAACCGGGGCCCGACTGCGCTTGAGTCGTTGAAATATTCAGCCGAGTTCCAGAAGGTGTCAAGGCCGGATGAAAAATCCCGTTTTCGCCGGTTGAAAATTCCCCACCCTGGTTGCGGTGGTGGTTTTGTGGACCACCACCGTGTTGCTAAGCATGGAGCTAGCCGGGGAAGCGGAGGCGGGCAATGCTGGAGAGCAACCCGCCAAGGAATACCCGGCCGCAAACTCAGCGAGACGATGAGTGCCGGGAGCGGCGGCCGAGATCGCTCCCGGCTTCTTTTCCGCTGCCCAACGCCCATCGGATCGATAGATTTGCCCATGCCTGAAAAAACTCATCTTCCACTTCCCCCGCTCTTGCGACCAGGGCTCGCCGCGTCAGCCGCATCGACCGTCGGCCGTTCGCCGGACTGATCTTCCGGCCGCGAGAGCAAACCGGCTCTTCGGCGCTCCTTCAAGCGAAAGCTCTCGCCGCGAATGTTCACCGTCGTCGAGTGATGCAACAGTCGATCCAGGATCGCCGTGGCGATGATCGGGTCGGAAAAGATCGAGCCCCAATCGGCGTAGCTCTTGTTCGAGGTCAGGATGATGCTGCCGCGTTCGTAACGCGCGCTGACGAGTTGGAAGAAGATCGTCGCCCCCAGCTCGTCGAGCGGAAGGTAACCCATCTCGTCGACGATCAGCACCTTCGGCGCGAGGTAGATGCGCATCCTTCGTTGTAGCCGTCCTTCGCGGATGGCCTTCGACAGATCGGCGATCAAGTCGTGCGCGGTGATGAAGTAGGCTCCGAAACCGGCTTGGATCGCAGCCTCGGCCAAGGCAACCGAGAGATGCGTCTTGCCAACGCCGGGTGGCCCGAGGAAGATCACGTTGGAGGCTTCGTGCACGAAGCGCAACGTGCGCAGCTCTTGGATTTGGCGCTCGTCGATCGATGGTTGAAAGTCGAAGTCGAACTGTTCGAAAGTCTTGACATAGGGCAGATGCGCGAGCTGTAGACGCGTCTTGAGATAGCGTTGTCGGCGAGCGTCGGCCTCGGCGCTGACGACGTCGAGCAGGAAGTCGGCGTAGGCCGGTTCAGCCTTGGCTGCTTGTTCAAGCAGCGCTTCCAAGCGATCGTCGATGGTCTTCAGCCCCAGTGCTTCGAGCCGTTCGTGAAGCTGTTCGATGGCGGTCACAGCGCACCTCCGGCGGCGGCGCTTTCGTAAGCCGCTAGCGGCCGCACTTCGACTTGGGGTGCGCCGGCTTGGATGTGAATGCACGTTTTTCCTCCTGGACGCTTGGCGACGTGCAGCGGAATGTCGGCATGATGCTCTTTGCGAACAACGATTTGGTGGCGGTCGTCGATCAACTCGTGAACGGCGATCCGCTCGGCTCCGCGCCATACCTCGAGCCGGCCGGCCAGTTCGCGCAACGAGACTTCGGCGCCGGCGTCTTGCCAGGGAACCGAGTAGCGGTTGGAGCGCCAGGCCACGAAGGCGTCCCGGCTCACACGCCTCGACTCGGCGTCCGCGAGGGGATACGGCGGACGCTTGTCGAGAGACTGCAAGGCGGTCTTTTCAGACTCCCAACTCTCTAACACTTGGCTGTGAGTGGTGCCGTGAACGCGCCGGTTCGAGACCTCCCAGACCCAAGCGTGCAGCTGGTTGTTGAGATCATCCAGGCTCGTCGCCGTGCGTCCGCACAGGAAGTTGCGGCGCACGTACTTGACGCCCGATTCGACCTTGCCCTTGGTCTGCGCGCGGTAAGGTTTGCAGGCCCGCGGGGTGAAGCCCCAATAGTCGGCGAAGTCCTTGAAGGTTTGATTCCACTTGAGCTCGCCGCGCTCGTCGACCCCCTCCAAGACCGTCTTCATGCGGTCGTAGAGGATCTCTTGCGGCACGCCGCCGAGTTGCCGGAAGGCTTCCTCGTGCATGCGCAGCAGCGTCGGCAGCTTCTGGTCGGTCGCCGCGGCGGCCATGATGGCCCGGCTGTGACCGAGCGTGAAGACGAAACCCCAAAGCTTGCGAGTCTTGCCGTCGGCGGTGATCTCGCCGAGATGGCCCCAATCGACCTGAGCCTGTTTGCCTGCGGGTGTTTCAAAGCGCCGCACGGCCACCGTGGTTGCGGCTTCTCGCAACGGCTGTAGGTGATCCTTGAGGATCGTATAGCCGCCCGAGTAGCCGTGTTCTCGCAGCTCACGCAACAGCACGACGGCATTCCAGACGCCGGCCTTGAGGCGGTCTTCGATAAACGGCTTGAAGCGATCCAGCTTGGACGGACGCGGCTTGCGCGGGCCGTATCTGGGCGTCGGATCGTCC
Source organism: Bryobacterales bacterium (assembly GCA_965247305.1). GTDB lineage: Bacteria > Acidobacteriota > Terriglobia > Bryobacterales > UBA6623 > CATQHP01. The sequence goes on from OZ252030.1 coordinate 4,573,953, forward strand.
TGCCTTAAGTACTTGCGAACCGTCTTGCGGTCAAATCCCGTGAGCTCGCTGATCTTGGCGAGGCTCACCCCTTGTCGAACTAATTCTTCGATTTCTTGCACATCTGAACTCCGTAACAGCGCCTTGTACCTCCTGCTTCCAGGGTCGGCTCCGACGCAAGCTACGGGTGGGGAATTTTATTCCGGCGATACGGGGATTCTTACACCGGCGCTGACACTATGGTCTCCCAAGAAACATTTGCCAAGGTCCAGCAGATCGTAACCAGGCGAAGCAGGTCTATCCCACAGCATAAACATCGACCAGAATTTCCCCTGCGCGGCTTTGTGCGGTGCCGTAGTTGCAAGCGCTACATGACGGGTAGCTTCTCCCGAGGACGCACTCAGCGATACCCTTACTACCACTGTGGAAACAGGGTCTGCCCGCTGCGGGGCAAAACCCTGCCGACTAGGTCTATACACAAAGAGTTCGAAGCTCTCCTCGTCTCGATCTGCCACAGGGAGGGTTTCGAGAAGAACCTCGGTCAGATGATTATTGATTCGGCTGTTCAGCAGGAGGCAATTCAAAAAACTCAGCAGGAACGCAAACGTGGCGCCATGAACCGCCTCAAGCGGGAGAAGCAGGAGCTGATTCGGATGAGGACCCAGAGCCTGATTACGGACGAGGAGTTCACGGCCCAGCGTTCAGTACTACTAGCAAGGGGTGCTGCTGTTGTGGGCAGTATGACCCAGGTCAAGGTGAACGCCGATGAGATCCGCGAACGCATAAGGAAAATCATCGAACCCCTGACCAACCTGTTCGCAACCTGGAAAGCTCTGCCAGATGCCCTGCAGAGGCGGTTCCAACGTCTTGTGCTTCCAGTAGGCTTCGTGGCACACGAAAGTCGAACCGCCGAACTAGGGCTTCTCTTCAGCACATTTCGGGCATTTTCCCGTGGGGAAACAATCGGGGTGGCCCCCACTTGCAAAAGTTGGAACCAGATCTACGGCGAACTACAGGCTTTTTCTGACCTGATGAGGGTGTACCAGAAGCACAAAAACGGGTCCAAATAGGTGGTTCGAAGTTTTACAAGAGAATAGACCCCGGTTGCAAAGTTCGAACCAAATACACGAATCTGGCGAACAGATCTTCTTGAAGATCACTTGCAGCCAGCAGGGCCATGCCGACCAACTCCGGAGACAACCCTCTCATGGACAGACTAATAGACCAAGGATGAGTAATTTGCCTAGCTGGGCTAGCTGACAAGATTACCATCCAGAAGCTGGCTTGTTAGCTATCCAGATCTTGAAGGAAGGGAAGAAAAGTGAGGTATCACCCCACTCTCTTCTATCAACACCGGCGATCCTATTCTCGGCAGATTGATTAGAGCATGCTGCGCAAGCCCAACTCCATCTTTCGATCGCGGGAAGCAAAATGGCAGTGTCAGATTGAGTTCTGTGGTTGCAGTGGTTCGCCCAGCTACAATGATGCCAATCGTGAGTATCTGATTGGATACGCACAGCACATTTGTCCAATATCTTGGTTGTTTTCGGAATCAGATTTGCCCGGCAGTGCACGGCACATGATTTATCCCATGGAGGCCATTTTTCTCTCAATTCAACAGCGCTAGACAAGGTCGGCGAACCGGAAAGCGTTGATTGTTCGTCTACGCAGAGTGCCGTGACGGTCGATCTTGAAGTCGCCCAACAGGAGTCTAGTGGCTCCTATCGAATTGAAAGAGCGTGACTTATGGTTCGCAAGTAGTAAATGCGTACTACTATCGACGGTCCGCTGCCACGAGGTTCATGCGGTAACCTCGATCGGCAATTTCGTTGCTGTGTTGCCATACGGCTTGCTAATACTCGGCTCGGCCATTTCCCGTTTCAGCTGGAATTACCGCGCGCTTTCAACGATCTGTCAATTAGTGCTCGATTGCACTCTGTGGAACTGTATTTGGCCGTAACTAACAACATATCCATTTTCGAATGTTTTGTAACTTTCATAGATACTGCCATTCGAAATATTTGAGTATGTGAAAAAGATCGCCAACTATCATTAATCTGCTTGACACGAACTAGTCTACATGTGGTTAAATTACGAATTTGATCATAAAATCTAAAGTTGCGCGGTCGCTGCGACGTAGAAACATCGATTGATAAACCATGATGTGTAGTATTTGGTTTTTTCCAAAGTTGAAACGTACGTCGGCGTCGCATTACCCCTGGAAATCACCGCCGTCGTCGCAGCAACTGTCTGCGATTGGAAAGATGCAGCGTGTGGCAGTTGCCCTAACGAGCCTCCTTATGCTCGCTGCGTTGCCGCTGAGATCACAAGACGTCCGTGGGGCCGATCGGGTCGTCTTCGAAGTGCAGTTGGTGCAGGCCAACACTGATGCGCAGAATGCAATCGGACGGGAGCGCAAGCAGCGCGGCGATATTCTTCCTGGCAGCTCGCGGGCATTGGCATCGTTTCGAAGTACCGAGCGCACCCGTGTCCACTTGCTTAAAGATGACACGGTTGGTGATTCACTCGTTGGTGATCAGTTGCAAGCCCAAACAGCGAATCGTCTGGCCCGGCTCCGGCTTGAGACCAGGCTCGGAGAGGAAGCGGTCTATCTAGTTGGGGGGCGCTACCCGCACCCACGAACGAAGATCGAACGCGATGAGACCATTGCTCGCAGGGCCCCGACTCCGATCGTATTTGGTGGTGACCCTACAGCATCGCCACCGTCGTCGACAGGAGCGGCGTCGCAGTCGACAACGCCTCCGGGGATGCCGCCTCTGTTCACGCCAGCCCTGCCCGGAAGCGACGGTGCGACGGCGGCGACTAGCGTGCCGCCGCTGCGCACACCTCCGCTGCCGGGTGACAACGAAGCGCCTCGAGGACCGCTTCAAGAATTCGGCGCGCGACTGAGCTTCTCACCGATCCAGATGCCCAACGGAAATCTTCGGATAAGAATTCGATCCACCGTCCGATGTGTCGACTTCTCGAATTCGACCGCGAGGAACGGATTCATCGAGCCCGGGACCATGCTGCGCACGGCGGATCGCTACCAGGACGTAAAGCCCGGACAGAGTTTCGTTTTAACCGGTGTTTTCGACCGGGCGTTGCTGGAGGATCTAGTGCAAATACCGGGCATGGAGACACGTCGGCTATTGCAACAGATCCGTGCCGCGCATGACGCTCAACCCGACACTTCGCTTGTGCTTGTCGTAACGCCACGCGTGTTTCGCGAAAGTCGTCGCTAGGAGCGAGAAAGATGATTCACGCTTCACATTCTCGTCCTCGCTACACTGCCTGCGCCTTTATCGCGTTTAGCTTCCTTCTTCTAGTCGTCGCATCGGTCGCTAGTGGTCAAACCGCCTCGAAGCGATATGTGTACGTCGGCGGACGGCTGGTCGCGGTCGACATTCCTGGGCTCCCGATCGCAGTTAGTATCAGCCCGGCCGGAGCCACGCTTACAGAGGGCCAAACTCAGGCGTTCACGGCGACCGTGAGCAATGCGGCAGATCCTTCGGTGACTTGGTCGATCGTCGGCCCGGGTAGCCTTGAGCCAAGCCCCACATCAAATCCTGTAACTTTTCGAGCGGCGAGTGTATCGCAGCTTGAAACAACGACCCTGCGAGCAACGAGTCAGCAGGATCCCAGTAAGTTTGACGAGGTGACGATTGACACGGCGCCAGCCGCTGGCGGTGGCGTGACAGTGACAGTCGATGATCCGCCAGGATCGCTGCAAGCGGGTGAGACGTTCCAGTTTGTCGTGAGCGTTTCCGAAGCGCACACAGCGGAGGTGTGGTCGATCATCTCGCCTATACCCGCATTGGGCTCAATTACAGGCGGGGCGGGCTTGTATACAGCCCCAGACCCGATATGCTCGACCGCTCAGGAAACGATTCAGGTCGACGTCACACTGGCCAGCGGCGGATCAGAATCTACGACCGCCGTGGTGGACCTTACAGTCTCAGGCGAGTGCGGACCTCCGAGTACCCCTCAATTGACGATCTCGGGGGTCACGTCGCCCCCTTCTCAAGTAACTCGTGGAGGGAACTTCACCGTTCGAAACCAAGTCCAAAATTCTACCTCCGGCGCAGCTGACGATGTTGTCATCCGCTACTACCTGTCGAGTGACACAACACTTCAGCCAGGCTCCGACACGCTCTTGAACCAGACGTTTCCGTTTGATGTTGGGGCATTTGCAAGTGTCACCGCCGCGCCACTTACCGTCACAGTCTCAGCTTCACAACCGACCGGATCGTACTGGTTTATTGCCTATGCCGCCGAGACTGGCGACAACACCCCGGAAAATGCAAATTGCGGTGGGGACACGATTTGCTACGCCCTGGAGGTTCTGTCACAGTTCCCCAATCCGGGTGACCCCGACTTTGTGCCAACCAATCCTTCTTACTTCTTAACGATCACGACGCTCGATAACCCTTGGGCCATCCTTGGGGCATTCAACCAAGGTCAGACATGGACGTCTGCCGGCGAGACGCTCTTTATTAGAGGTACCGTCAGCGACGGCGTGTCGACGATTTTCACGCAGGACCAAGCTGTTGCCAACACATTCGTTCCGGCGAGTTCGGCGACCGCAGTTATCACTCCGTACACCTTCGCGAATCCCGGTCTCGGGGATTACAGCTGGATGGCGGAAGTTGATCCCTTCAATCAGATCCCAGGCGATCCAAGTTCCAACAATACGAGCGCAGCATTCAACTTCATCGTCATCCCTCCGGGCGATCCAGACCTTCGTTGCAGTCTTCTGACTGTGTCGGCGACAACCGTGTCGCCAGGCGATTCGGTAACGGTTAGTTGTACGATCCCGAATGATGGCCCTTACGGAGGGGGCGGTACCTTCCGAAGCGGAATCTATCTGTCGTCGGGAAGCATGATCGACCCCTCAGACGAACGACTGGGCGACTGCCTGCCATCCAGCCTTACCGTTCCGGCTCCCGGTGGCACCACCTCTTGCTCAGCGACCGTGACGATCCCGACGACGACTGTTCCGGGGGACTACCACGTCGGTGTTCATGTCGACGATCAGCTGGTGATCGCCGAAGAACTAGAAACAAACAACGGCACAGGGCAGTCGATCTCTGTTAGTGGACCGCCTCAGGTCGTATCCGTGACTCCGAACGCTGGCCAAGGGGCACAGCAGACGTTCACATTCACAGCCTCGGATCCGAATGGCGCGAATGATATCAGTCGCGTCGAAGTGATTATGAACGGAACGAGCAACTGGCCAGGCTCATGCGGTTTGATCTACGACAATGTCGCCAATTTGGTATACGTTATCAGCGACGGCGGAACCGCTTGGCTGGGCGGATTGACGCCCGGTACTGCGGGGCAGATATCAAACTCAACCTGTCAACTCGACGTCTCCGGCGTCTCAGTGACCAATAGCGGGACGCTCCTAACGATCGATTTTCCGTTGACGCTTACGACCAGCCTAAGTGCGACACGAAATATCTACATGAGCCTGACGGCCCTGGACAACGCTTTCGTCAATTTCACGCAGTTAGGCTCTTGGGGATTCCCAGGAGCGTCGCCGAATATTGGCCCCGTAAACGAACCAACCGTTCCGGCGTCCGGCACGGGTCTTTCACAAACGTTTGTCGTCAAGTTCAGTGACCCGAACGGCGTGAGCGACCTTGCTTGGACCCATTGGAAAGTCGCCACTTCGATCGGCCATGACCTCGAAGCATGTACGATCTGGTACAACCAGCCCAACGACCGCATGTACTTGTACAACAACTGGGCCGGTAGTTTCACGCCCGGTAGCAGTAGCGGAACTATATCGAACAACTACTGCACTATCGACAAAGGGGCGGTTACGAAATCAGTTGACGGAAATGAACTGACATTCAGCATCCCAATTACTTTCGGTAGCGGCTTCTCGGGCCCACAGAACGTTTACCAGTATGTGAACGATATGTCGGGAGCCTATGTTGGTTGGCAGCAGATGGGAACGTGGGACGTCAGTGCCCCTGGAGCAACACCCGAGCCGCCGCAAGCCGGTACCGTGACCCCGAGTTCCGGGCAAGGCGCTGAGCAGACCTTTACGCTCACGGTCGCGGACCCCAACGGTGCAGCGGACATCCAGAAGGTGGAAGCCATGATGATGCAGGACGCGATCTCTTGGACCGGCTCCTGCGGTGTGGTCTACGACAATGTGGCCGACCTCGTCTACCTCTACAGCGATGACGGATTTAGCTGGATCGGGGGAGTGCAGCCCGGAACGGCGACGCAAATCACCAACGCGACTTGCAGTCTCGACGTCGGTGGCACGGAGGTGACGCCGAGCGGCACGATTCTCACTTTGAAGTACCCGCTAACCTTCACGACCAACATTTCATCAACACGACGGATTCGCACCCATGTACTTGATGTTGGCGGAGCGTCAACCGGCTTCGTCCAAGTAGGCACCTGGGGTTTCCCTGGTTCGACGGCAAACTTAACTCCCTCGAATCCGCCGACTGTACCGGCATCCGGTTCCGGGTTGGCACAGATGTTCACAGTAACGTTCCGTGACCCGAATGGAGTCGGTGACCTCGGTATTACGAACTGGAAAATCGCACCCTCCGCAGGCGAGTGGGCAAATGCATGTTTGCTCTACTACAACGCCGTATCGGACAAGGTTCTTCTCTATCCCCAATGGGGAGCGTCATTCACACCGAACAACACCACGGGGATCCTAACCGGAGACGATTGCAGCCTCGACATGGGCGGGGTAACGAAGACCGTCAGCGGAAATGACATCACTCTTACCTTCCCGTTGATCTTCGACGGCACGCTCTCCGGCCCACAGAACATTTATCAGATCGCGATCGATGAATCCGGCGCGTACGCGGGCTGGGATTTGATGGGCACTTGGAATATCCCAGGCCCAGGACCACTGCCACCGGTTGCGCAGTCGGTCGTTCCATCATCTGGATCGGGTGCCGGCCCGCAGACCTTTACGTTCACGGTCGCCGATCCCAATGGAGCAGCGGACATCAGCCGCGTGGAAGTCATGATGATGCAAGACGCAATCTCTTGGACAGGGGCCTGCGGTGTGGTCTATGACAATGTGGCCGACCTCGTCTACCTCTACAGTGATGATGGCTTCAGCTGGATCGGCGGAGTGCAGCCCGGCACGGCGACGCAAATCATCAACGCGACTTGCAGCCTCGACGTCGGCGCCACCGAAGTCATCCCGAACGGAACGATTCTCACGCTTCGATATCCGCTAACGTTTACATCAAGCGTTTCTGCCACACGAAGGATTCGCACGCATGTGCTCGACGTAGGTGGGGCGTCGTCGGGGTTCCTAGAACTGGGGACCTGGATCTTCCCGGGCGCAACCGCAAATTTGACTCCCTCGAACCCACCTACTGTTCCCTCGACCGGCTCAGGGTTGAGTCAAACGTTCACGGTGACTTTCCGCGACCCGAACGGAGCAGGCGATCTCGGTATGACGAACTGGAAGATCGCGCCTTCGGTGAATGACTTCACAAACGCGTGCCTGTTGTACTACAACGCGGTTTCGGATGAGGTGCTGCTGTATCCCCAATGGGGTGCGCGATTCGCTCCTAACGTCAGTACGGGAATTCTCACGGGCAGCACCTGCAGCATAGACAAAGCGGGGGTAACGAAAACCGTCAACGGAAACGACATCACAATCACACTTCCCTTGATTTTCGACGGTACGCTCTCCGGCCAACAGAACATCTATCAGATCGTCATCGACGAGTCCGGCGCCTTCGCCGGTTGGGAACTGATGGGCACTTGGGATGTCAGCGGGCCGTGAAATGCGACCAGAATCGAGCGTAGTACCAACGGTGAAGAAGATGAAAGATAGGAATACCCAGTCGAGATGGGCCTGTGCCGCGGTTCTTGCCCTTACGCTCCTCTTGGCGAACCTGGGATTCGGCCAGGTACCGTTCAACGAAGACCGCAACAACCCATTTGATCAGAGCGCGGCCACGGTACTGAGACTAAGCGGCTTCTTTCCAGAGAAGGTCACAATCCCACCGGGAAAGATTCGGCTCAAGATATTCAACCGCACAAGCCTCGCCGACTTGAACTTCGTGGTCAACGAGGCTGACGGTGACTTTCAGGTCTCTAGGGCGCAATCCAGCAAACGAACCCGCCGTCGTGGGCGGAGCTGGAACGACGTGAGAACTCTTCCGGTTGGCAACTATGTCGTCACTGTGGAGAACTATCCGCAGTGGAGATTCGAGATCACGGTCGCAAATTCACGAGGGGGCGGCCAATGACGAGTCGTTCGACGAGGGGGCGGATCGGCTTTGCCTTGACGGTCTTGGCGAGCCTAGTCCTCGCAGTTGTGGCGCACGCCGACATCACCATTACAAACGATCCCACTTCGGCGTTCACGCCAGCCGGCCTCGAGCCGGGCTCACCTGCGGGCTCCTTCGTACTCAGTGGGTTTGAAACCATAAACGTATTCAACGGTTCGTTGAACTTGGCGTTGCCCTTGTTGAGGGTAGGAGGACGGGGTGAAAGTGGCACGACTGTGTTTCAGATCATCGATCGAAAGTGGTCGGCCGAAACCAGTCAGACCTGTACGGTGGGCAATTCGAATGGCGCTGAACTGGAGTGCGGTCCGGAAAACGTTGAAAAACCCGCAGGAGAACCGACTGCGCTCTGGAAAAGGTGGGATCCCGGTTACAGCCCCGGAGCGCTGTTCGGGCGGATCGCGCGAACGTTCGGGACCTGCAACGTACCGCCAATTGACCCTTACGAGAACCTTTTCGACGTATTGACTCGCCTCACTTTCGTTGGCGCCGACGGTAGCGAAATACAGCTCGTTGATGTGGCGACGATGGGCAGGCCTGAAGAGGCACCTAACCTCTGCCAGTTGACCCAGGGAACCTTCATCCGGGGCAAGGAATTTGTTTCAATCGACGGATCAGCAGTAACGTTCGTCTCAGACTCTGACATCCTCGACGACTTTGATGTGAATTCTACGCAGGATGACCTCATCTCGGACCTCAATGGCGATCTGATGTTCCCAGACGGTCGAACCTTTGAAATTACTGATAGTCGGGTCACCAAGATCCGCGATCGCAACGGGAACGAGACGACTTTCGACTATTTCGACGATGGGATGGGCAACGTCCTCGCCGAGCGCGTCAAGACAATAACCGACCCGGTAGGAAGAACCACGAATTTCGACTATGACCTGGCACAAGACTATGACGACTGCAAAAGCAACGGCGGCGGCGGCAACGGCACGCTTCACACCATCAAATACACAGGATTTGAAGACACCGAGCACACCATCTACATCTGCCGCCAGCCACTTGGCGGGCACCTAAGGCAGAGCGGCAGCATCCAGAATTCGACCGGCACCTACCAGCTCATGACGTATGGGAACGCGGGCGGCCTCTTCCCAACGTTTAGCGATACCGGTGCGTCTGACATCTACGATCCCGATGTCGTCACCTGGATCGCTCTCCCGGACACACGCAAGTATGAGTTCGAGTACGACAGCTACGCCGAAGTGGCCCGCATTCAAATTCCAACCGGTGGGGCGTTCGAGTACGACTGGGGCACTGGTGATCACGCAAGCGCGACGGTGACGGCGCCGTTCGTCGGGGGCTTGGCCGTAGGCCCCACAAGTATGGTTTCTCGACGAGTCGTAGAGAGACGCGTGTGCCCTGGCGGCGAAACAGGTTTTGGAAATTGCTCGGAAGTCACGAAGTACTTCTATGACACGGACGGTGTGAATTTCACCGCCGGAAACGCAATCGTAGACGAGCAATTCACCGATGCTGCCGGGACCAAGGTCGCGGAGATTCGACACCATTTCCACTTAAACCCGTTCTCAAATGTCAGTGGTCAGCTTGGTCCGCACTACGGTGAATGGAAGCAGGGCAAGGAACTCAAGACCGAGACGAAATCTTCAGGCGGAAATGTCTTACGTACGGTCGATGATATTTGGACTCAGCGCGATAACGTGGGCCTCCCTTGGTGCACCGGGACGGTGCCCCCTGAATTAACTGCGTATTGTTCAATCGGGCCGCCGAATAGCCCTCGCCGCACCCAATCTACGACCACGCTAAATGATGCCTCCCCAGCCATCTCATCGGTCCAAACGTTCGAGTACGACCAGTACAACAACCCCACAAACGTCGACGAAAAGGACTTCGACGGAGCCCTATTGCGTCGGACCGAGACCACATACCAGACGTTGGCAAATTACACGAATCCTCCCGTTTCTGCGCTTCCCACCTCTGCGTATCTAAGACAGCGCCTGCGCCGTCTACCGCTCAAGAGACTAGTATGTGACGCGACCGATTGCACGGATTCCAACGCCGACGAGCGGGTCGAGTTCGGCTACGACGACTATTCGGATCCAGATACTCCCCTCGGTCCGGCAGATAACGTCGTCCAGCACGATGCCGCTTTCGGGACAGGTCTTCTGGAACGGGGCAATCTGACTCACGGGGAGGCCTGGAGCACTACTTCGGAATCTGTTGAGGTGGAGCGCCAGTATGACATCGCAGGCAATCTGATCAAGTTCATCGACGCGAACGACAATACAACCACGGTCAGCTACGCGGACAGTTTTCCTCTGGCAGCGAACGATTGTGACCTCGGGCCCACCGACAAAACTTTCGCTTTTCCCACATCGATCACCCGTCCAATCGTGGGCGCCACGACGGTCGGTTACGACTGTTTTCGCGGCAAGCCGGTCACTACAACCGACCCCAACTCGGTCACGTCGACCTTCAACTACGAGAAAGGCCCGAACAAGCTTGATCGGCCGCTCGAAATGATCTCGGCCGTCGGTACGACGGATGCATTTAAGACGAAGTTCGAATACTGTGACAACGTTTCGGCGTCGTGCGGCAGCGGCCTACCACCGCTGTCGGTGCGCACAGCCGTCACGCGTGACCGTAACAACCCTAGTGTGTACACCGCTGTGTCCGAATCGCTTTTTGATGGTCTCGGTCGTTCAGAAGAGTCCCGCCAGTTCGCGCCGGGTGGCTTCAACACAATATGCACAACGTACGACGGGCTAGGTCGCGAGTCCACTGTTTCCAATCCCGGACTCAACGCATGCTCCTCGAACGTCACCACAACCCTCTATGACGCTCTTTCTCGTGTCAAGCAGGTCACCCATCCCGATGGTTCAAAGGTCCTGACGACCTATGAGGGAGACGTCAACAAGGTGACGGACGAAGCGGGCAAGAAACGTGACAGCACCACCGATGCAGTTGATCGGCTCACGCAGGTAGTAGAGGCGCCAGGGGTCTCGGGATTCGGCTGGACAACCACGTACACCTACGACTCAATCGACAACCTCACGCACGTCAACCAGAGCGGACAAGTACGTACCTTCACTTACGACCGCCTCAGCCGTTTGTTGACAGCAAACAACCCTGAGCAAGACGCGGCGACAATCTTCACTTACGACACCAACGGCAATCTCAAGACTAAGACGGAACCGCGGGGTATAGTCACCTCGAACACCTATGACGGGCTCAACCGTCGTACGTTCGTCAACTACAGCGACGCTACTCCCGACGTCACTCTTACCTACGATGATGCGGCGGTGCCATTTTCGAAAGGCCGTCCCACCGAGACATCGAATAGCGTCTCGACCAGCAAGATTTCCGCATACGACGCCCTTGGTCGCATCACATCCGGAGAGCAGGTTACCTCAGGGACGACCTACAACTTCACTTACGCGCACAATCTTGACGGCAGTCTCGAAACGCAGACCTACCCCGACGGGCTCAAAGTGGCGTACAAATACGACAGCGCCGGCCGTCCGATCAGTGCCGGCCGAGACATCGTCGGAGCAATTCATTATGTCCAGAACATTTTGTATGCGCCGCATGGAGCGCCTGCAACTTTTGGGCTCGGCAACGGCCTGACGGAGACAGCGACCTATAACAACCGCTTGCAGCCATGCACGATAACCGCGGATTCGTTGCTCACGCTCACGCTCAAATACGGGGCAACCGACGGCGGCAACTGCGATGTCGAGAGCAACGACAACAACGGCAATATCCTCCAACAACTGATAGTCGGTTCGGGGAACCCGACCTTCACCCAGAAGTACACCTACGACGCCGTCAATCGCATTGCGTCCGTTGGCGAAAACGACAATTTCTGGCAGCGCACCTTTGCCTATGATGCCTTTGGCAACAGAGCTGCTAGCGGTGCGGGTATCACGATGGGCTCTCCGACGCCCACGGCGGTGTCCCAGTTCGAAGCATCTACCAACCGCATCATCAAACTGCCAACTGGACTCGATCTCGACCCAGACCCCAACACATCAGCCGACGACCCCTACGACGCAGCTGGCAATCTAATCAGGCACTCTATCGTCGGCTCGATGGCCTATGACGCAAATAGTAAGCAGCGTTTCTATTGTGCTGGTCACGTAACCTGCACATCCGCGAATGCCATCGCCGAGTACCGCTACGACGGCGCGGGCAACCGCATCGAAAAGCTCACTTCGTCGGAGACAGCGACATTCGTCTACGACGCTTTCGGCAAACTCGCCGCGGAGTACTCGACCGCAGCGCCACCGACCGCCGGGCTGTTCTTCCGCACTCTTGATCATCTCGGCTCGACTCGGCTCGTTACCGCCGCCGCCAACCCTCCAAACGTCGTCTCACGCCGCGACTTCCTGCCATTCGGAGAACACATCCCGGCGAACGCCACATTCAACCGCCAAGGTCTCGCTAGCTACAATGTCGATTCGGCTTTCACCCAGCACTTCACCGCCAAAGAACGCGACGACGAGTCCGGGCTCGATTACTTCCTCGCGCGGTATTACTCGGCGGGCCTGGGGCGGTTTACCGGCGTGGACGTAGGTCCGCTCCGTGAAGATGACCCGCAGAGCTTGAACCGGTACGCGTACGTACGAAACAACCCTCTGCGTCTCCTCGATGAGGCCGGTAACTACTGGGTAGAATCTACGACCGTCGCTGGCCGGACGCGGTTCGAAGTATTTCGTGAGAGCCCCGTAACCGCAAGAATTCCGGCGCTAAGGCTTGCGCCGTTCGAACTATCAGCTCGACGAGGCCGTAGGGATACGAATAGAGGGAATTATACGCCCATAGTAGGAAGCTTCGTGGGCTTCACTTTCCTTAGAGACGAATCAGAAGCCCGAGGCGAAATACAGGAACCCGCCCGCTACAGCATCAGCCAGGGCGTCCAATTGGACAAAGAGGTATTTGACGCTTTCTCGCAAGAGTTCTCGAAAACCCAGCAGGAACGCGTTGGTGGCAAGCCTACATCGCTGGTGCTAACCCAAGAGCAAGTGCAGACCTTCACTGAGTTCCACACAGCGTTTCGGTTTGGCAAGGAAATCAAGAAGCTTGAGGGTCGGCTTGCGAAGGCAACCCACCCGGTAGATAAGGCCCGTTTGGCCCGACGGATTTCGAGAAGGAAGAGAACCGAGGAGTACCAACGATTCGGCGAGGTCGTGAGCAAGTACCTACAAGACGATGACGAGCGCGAGGATTAACCACATTCCACGTGGGTGGTGGGGTTTCGTGAGTGCGCTTCTAGCTGCCCTAGGTGCCCAGTACGCCTACGGCCTCCTCCTGGTTGGCATCAGCGCCATCATGCCGAGCCTCTTGCAGGTATGGACCCATGGCGGTGTTGGGCAACGTGCGATGTTCGATATTCCGCTCCTCGTGATGGTGCTCACTGTTGCTGTGCTCATGTTGAGTCGAAGGAGGGCATTCGCTGCGGGGCTGTTGTCCTACGTTGCGATCGTTGGAGTTTGGTACGGGGCAGTCCTACTGGGAACAGCCTGATCGATGCTGCGCTATCGGTGACAGGCACGCAATCGGTCCCGAGTGTGCTGTCGCACTCAGCCGCCGCCGGACCAGCGTTTGGCTTCGTGCCTGAGGATCATGCTTTCGAGCAGGGAGCGGATGACGTTTTTGTCGTCGGGGTCGAAGTGGGAGACGGCTTCGAACTGGAGTTTGAGGTCGTCGTCGGGGCCGCGCTCGTCCTTGCCGAAAAGCAACAGATCTGCACTGATACTGAGAGCCAGAGCCAACTGGCGGATCACATCCAGCGTGGGCTGAGAAGCGCCGCTTTCGTAGCGCCTCAGTTGCACCACGTGGACGCCGATGCGGCTGGCTAGGGACTGCTGCGTGAGGCTCCGCTCCTTGCGGAGCGCGGCCAAGCGCTGCGGGAAATCGGTCGTCGCCTTTGTTTTCCTCACTCCCCCAAGGTAGAGGCAGGGAACCGATATGTTGACCTCGTGAGATATCATGTGTTAGTACAAATATAACACATGTGTCCCTTGACTGAGAACGGCGCTGACAAACTAGACCACAGAACGGCGTTTTAAAGCCGTTCAAGGGCGGCGGAAAATTAGACCGCCCGGGTGGTCCGCTGGCATCCATTCGGTGTTTTGTGGAACACGGGAAGGATGTATCGCGTGGAGCTATATGCTCAAGTACGGCGCAGTGTCTACGTCGAAGGGCTGAGTGAACGCGAAGCCGCCAAGCGGTTTGGCTTAGCGCGGGAGACGGTGCGCAAAATGCTGCGCTACGCTGCTCCGCCGGGCTATCGGCGGAGCAAACCGGTGAGACGGCCGAAGCTCGAAGCGTTCACCGGAATCATCGATCAGATCCTGCTCGACGATCAGCAACAACCAAAGAAACAACGTCACACCGCGAAACGCATCTTCGATCGCCTACGCGAGGAGTACGATTTCAGCGGTGGCTACACGATCGTCAAGGACTACGTCCGCGAGAAGAAGCTCGGTGGACAAGAGATGTTCGTGCCACTGGCGCATCCGCCCGGCGACGCGCAGGCCGACTTCGGCGAAGCGGTTGTCGTTATCAATGGAGTCCAGCGCAAGGCGCACTTCTTGGTTGTCGATCTGCCGCACAGCGACGACGCCTTCGTTAAGGCCTTTCCCGCCGAGACGACGGAAGCCTTTTGCGAAGGACACAACGCCGCGTTTCGTTATTTCGACGGCGTGCCACGCAACATCGTCTACGACAACACGACGCTGGCGGTGGCAAGGATTCTCGGCGACGGCACGCGCAAACGTACGCGGGTGTTCAGCGAACTGCAGTCGCACTACCTGTTCGCCGATCGTTTCGGGCGTCCGGGCAAGGGCAACGACAAGGGAAAAGTCGAAGGGCTAGTGGGCTTCGCACGGCGCAATTTCATGGTGCCGATCCCGAGATTCGAGAGTTGGGAAGCCTTCAACGAACACCTCGAAGAGAAGTGCCGAGCCAACCGTGAACGGCGTTTGCGACGGCACACCGAAACCGTCGGCGAACGCTTCGAGCGCGATCGGGAAGCGCTCTTGCCCTTGGCACCGACAGCCTACGATGCCTGCGACAAACGCTCGACAAGGGTGACTTCGTTGTCGCTGGTGCGCTACGCGACAAACGATTATTCGGTGCCAACGCGTTACGGCCACCGCCAGGTCCTGATCAAAGCCTACGTGGATGAGGTAGTGATCTGTTGCGGCAGCGAAGAGATCGCCCGCCATCAGCGCAGCTATGAACGTGAAGAGTTGGTTTTCGATCCGCTGCACTACTTGGCGTTGTTGGAACGCAAGACCAACGCGCTCGATCAAGCCGCGCCGTTGGTCGGCTGGGAGTTGCCGCCGGAGTTTGCGAAGCTGCGACGACTGCTCGAATCGCGGTTGGACAAAGCGGGCAAGCGCGAGTACGTACAGGTCCTGCGACTGTTGGAGGACTTCCCCCTTGAGCACGTCGCAACGGCGGTGCGCCAAGTCTGTCTACTGGGAACGATTGGCTTTGACGCCGTCAAGCATCTACTGCTGTGCGCGATCGAGCAACGTCCGCCGAAGCTCGACTTAACGAAGTATCCCCACCTGCCGACGGCTCAGGTCGAGCAGACGTCGCCGGCATCCTATCTGGCGCTGCTAGCAGGAGCAAGCTGATGGCGAAGTCGAGAATGCTGCTGGAAACCCACCTGAAAGCGCTGCGGCTGCCGACCTTCCTGCGCGAGTACGACAAACTGGCTCGGCGCTGCGCCGCCGAAGGCTTGGACTTTCGGGACTTCCTACAGCAACTCTGCGAGCTGGAACTGGTCGATCGCGAACAGCGGGCGACCGAGCGTCGCATCAAGGCCGCCAAGTTCCCGGTGACGAAGAGTCTCGACACGTTCGACTTCTTGGCCATACCCTCGGTGAACAAGAAGCTCGTTCTGGAGCTGGCGCGCTGTGAGTTCATCGACCGCCGTGAGAACGTCTTGGCGCTGGGGAACTCCGGCACCGGCAAAACGCATATCGCCTTGGCGCTGGGACTGGCAGCTTGTCAGAGCGGCTATCGCACACGTTTCACCACCGCCGCGGGATTGGTCCATGAACTGCTCGAAGCCCGTGACGAACGGCAACTACTACGGGTCCAGAAACAACTTGCCAAGCAGGATCTACTGATCGTCGATGAACTGGGCTATGTGCCGCTGTCGAAGACCGGGGCAGAGCTGCTGTTCGAGATCTTTTCGCAGCGCTACGAACAGGGCTCGACGTTGCTGACCTCGAACCTGCCGTTCACCGAGTGGACCGAGGTGCTGGGTTCCGAACGCATGACCGGCGCTCTGCTTGACCGGCTCACGCATCACGTCCATATCCTCGAGATGAACGGCGACAGCTACCGCCTCAAGCAAAGCAAAAAGAAGCGCCCGCGCTCTTCAAACTGACCCGCCGGCCGCTCGCGCCGGTTTGCGTGGGCCGTCTTCCACTACGCCTGGGCCGCCCTAAAGGGCGTCCTCAGGCTCCGTTCCAGCCGTCCCACGCAAACCGCTGGATCCCCGCCAACTGGTCTATTTTTGCTCCGCCGAAGCGGTCTACATTTACTCCGCCCTTGACAGGTCGGTGATCGATTGGGTGATCCGGACCAGGGGCGTGAGCTTCCGGCATGCGGTGGAGCTGCTCAAGGCGGACCATCCTTCTTTAGCCGCTCCGCTTGAGCGCGTGGTGCGTAAGGGGACGGCCGAAGATGTGAAGCTCAAGACGCCGATCGAGGCTACGGCCGAGGACAACGAGGTCTTGCTACAGACGCTGGACTACTACCACGAGACGTTGCTCGAATCGCCCGAAGCGCTCAAGTACCTGGCCGCGCGCGGGCTTGACCATCCGGAGATGATCGGGCGGTTTCGGCTGGGTTTTGCGAATCGCACATTGGGGTATCGGCTGCCGGAGAAGAACCGCAAGGCGGGCGCGGAGATTCGCGGACGTTTGCAACGTTTGGGCGTGCTGCGCAGCTCGGGGCACGAGCACTTCAACGGCTCGATCGTGATGCCGGTGTTCGATCGACAGGGAGCGGTGCGGGAGATCTACGGGCGCAAGATTTCGTCGGGCTTGCGCGCCGGAACGCCGTTGCATCTCTACCTGCCGGGTCCGCACCGGGGCGTCTGGAACGAAGAGGCACTGGAAGTCTCGAACGGGATTATCTTGTGCGAGTCGTTAATCGATGCGCTGACGTTTTGGTGCGCCGACTATCGCCACGTGACGGCGAGCTATGGCGTGAACGGTTTTACCGACGAGCATCGCGAGGCGTTGAGCAAGTACGGCGTCAAGAAGATCTTTCTGGCGTACGACCGCGATGCGGCGGGCGAGAAGGCCGCCGGCGAGCTAGCCGAGGAGCTGCTGGGAATGGGGCTGGAGTGCTTTCGTGTGCTCTTCCCCAAGGACATGGACGCGAACGCCTACGCCCGAGCGAATCCGCCGGCGCGGGAGAGCTTGGGGCGGCTGCTCAATCAAGCCCAATGGCTTGGTAAGGGCGAAACGGCAGCTTCCGCGGAACCGGAAGAAGCGGCTAAAGAAGAAAAGGACAACCCGATCTCTTTAGCCGTTCCGGCGACCGCCGTCATCGACGTGCCGGTGGAAGTCCACGGCGACGAGATCCTGATCCAGCAAGGCGAGCGGCGCTATCGCATCCGCGGGCTTCAGAAGAACATGAGCCACGAGTTGTTGCGGGTCAACGTGCTGGTCTCGACCGACGAGCAGTTTCACGTCGACACAATGGATCTGTACTCGGCGCGGCAACGCGGACAGTTCGTCAAGCAAGCCGCCGAGGAGCTACGCGTCAAGCCCGACGTCGTCAAACGCGATCTTGGCCGCGTGCTGCTCAAGCTCGAAGAGTTGCAAGACGAACAGATCCGCAAAGCACTCGACGCTGAACCCGACAAGGTCACGCTGAGCGAGGAGCAACGCGGTGCCGCACTCGATCTGCTTAACGACCGGCGCTTGCTCGATCGCATCCTCGAAGACTTTTTGACCTGCGGCGTGGTGGGCGAAGAAACCAACAAGCTCGTCGGCTATTTGGCCGCCATTTCGCGCCGGCTCGATACGCCGCTGGCGATCGTCGTGCAGTCTTCCTCGGCCGCCGGCAAGAGCTCGCTGATGGACGCCGTGCTGGCTTTCGTGCCCGAAGAAGACCGAGTGCAGTACTCGGCGATGACCGGGCAATCGCTTTTTTACATGGGCGAAGCCGACCTCAAGCACAAGATCCTGGCCGTGGTCGAAGAAGAAGGCGCGAGCCGAGCCGCTTACGCCTTGAAGTTGTTGCAGAGCGAGGGCGAGCTCTCGATCGCTTCGACCGGCAAGGACCCGGCCACGGGCAAGCTCGTCACGCACCAGTACCGCGTCGAAGGCCCCGTGATGATCTTCCTCACCACGACGGCGATCCATCTCGACGAAGAGTTGCTCAACCGTTGCCTGGTGCTGACGGTGGACGAAGAGCGTGCGCAGACGCAAGCGATCCATCAGCTCCAGCGTGAGCAGCAAACGCTCGAAGGGTTGCTCGCCAAGAAGCGGCGCGAAGGACTTCTCGAGCTACACCGCAACGCGCAACGGCTGCTGCGCCCGCTCTTCGTCGCCAACCCCTACGCGCACAAGCTGACCTTTATCGACAGCCGCACCCGCACGCGCCGCGATCACGTTAAGTATCTCACGCTGATCCGCGCCATCGCCTTGCTGCACCAGTTTCAAAGGCCTTTGCAATCGACCAAGTGGCAAGGCCGCACGATCGAATACATCGAGGTGACGCTCGACGATATCGCAACCGCAAACCGTCTGACAGCCGAGGTGTTGGGGCGTTCGCTCGACGAGCTGCCGCCGCAGACGCGCCGCTTGCTGTTGCTGGTTGACGAGATGGTTGTCCAAGCCTCGAAGCGCTCAGCGATGGAGCGTAGCGATTACCGCTTTAGCCGCCGTGACGTGCGCGCCTACACCGAGTGGAGCGACTCGCAGCTCAAGCGCCACCTGCACAAGCTCGAAGAGCTCGAATACTTGATCGTGCACCGCGGCGGACGCGGCCAGAGCTTGGTTTACGAACTGGAGTTTGAGAGGCCGGCTGACCCGGCGCAACCCTTCCTGCCGGGACTGCTCGATGTGGAAAAGCTGCGTGTCGAAAAACTCGGTTACGACGAAAACAAGTCTGGTCTTGAGGGCCAAAAGGACGGGTCAAGTCCGCCCCAAGTTCGGGGGGAGCGCGGGGCCGCTTCAAAGCCCTCAACACCAATAGCGACAGGCCTTCCAACGGGTCTACCCATATCGCCCCCAAAAAGTACTGTTCCCGGCCCTGGAAAGAATCCAGCCGTCGTAGCCGCAACCGCAGGGTAAGCCCATGCCGCGCTCGACCAACAAACGCAAGAAGAAGCCAATCCCCGCGCCTATCTCGCCGCTGGCCGCCATGATGGAACGGCATCTCGAAGCGCTCAGCGTGCAAAACTACTCCGCCTACACGGTGAAGAACCGCCGCGTGCACCTGGGCTTCTTCCTCGACTGGTGCCACGAGCGCGGCCTGCGCGAGCCCTTAGAAATTACCCGGCCCGTTCTCGAGCGCTATCAACGCTACCTGTTCCACTACCGCCAAAAAAACGGTCAACCGCTCAGCTTCCGCAGCCAACACTCCCGACTGGTGCCCTTGCGCGTCTGGTTCCGCTGGATGGCGCGTCAGCGGCTGATCCTGCACAACCCGGCCAGCGAGTTGGAGCTCCCGCGGCTCGGCCATCGCCTGCCCAAGAGTGTCCTCACCGCCGCCGAAGCTGAGCGTGTGCTCGCTCAGCCGGACATCCGCGATCCGCTCGGGCTACGTGATCGCGCCCTGCTCGAAACGCTCTACTCGACCGGCATGCGCCGCCTGGAGCTGGCCAGACTCAAGCTCTACGACCTCGACGCTGAACGTGGCACGGTCTACATCCGCCAAGGCAAAGGCGGCAAGGACCGCGTCATTCCGATCGGCGATCGCGCCGCCGCTTGGATCCACAAATACGCCGAAGAAGCCCGACCGCAACTCGTCGTCGAGCCGGACGACGCCACCGTATTCCTCTCCAATGCCGGCGAAGCGTTCTCGCTCGATCACCTCTCCGACCTGGTGCGAGTCCACGTTGACGCGGCCGAGATCGGCAAGCGCGGCGCGTGCCACCTGTTCCGCCACACCATGGCGACGCTGATGCTCGAAGGCGGCGCCGACATCCGCTACATCCAACAGATGCTCGGCCACGCGGACTTGAAGACGACGCAGATCTACACGCAAGTCTCGATCCGCCAACTGCAACAAATCCACGCTGCCACCCACCCGGCCAAGCTGCCCAAGCCTTCTTCCCTTTAGCCGCTGAAGCCTCCCTCGCGCCGTACAATCGAGGGGACGGTGAAGGTGTCCCGCACACGAACGCTTGTCCAGACCGCGGCGCTAGTCGCGCTTTGCAGCCTGCCGCTCACCGCGCACCCGCGCGTAGCCCAAAACCCGCATCTAGGCCTCAAGACTTTCAGCACACCTTCGCACCAGGGCTTCGCCGAAGCTAACCCGCTGATTGCACCTGGCTTAGCCGAATCGTTGTGTCACCAAGGCGTCCGATCCCGTTGTTCCGGCGCGGAGCTGGATGATGAGACCGGGATGGATTATTTCTTGGCACGGTATTACTCATCAACTCTCGGGAGATTCACGCGGCCGGATCCACTGATACCCATGATAGAAGCGTCCAGTAAGGCGGCACTATTCTCGTTTGCGGCTGACCCCCGACAATGGAATAAGTACCAGTACGCACTCAACAACCCATTGAACGTTGTAGATCCTAACGGGCGTCAAGCAGTCAACCCGGATGGTACCAATGCTAGCTTTAACGTGAAGTTCGGCAACTACACTGCTCGCGTTGACATGAACCCTCATGACAATCCAAATGCACACGTTAAACGTGGGGGCAAGAACATTGGCCGACTATCGATCAGGCCAGGTGGAAAAATTTGGTTTCAGTCTGTACGCGGCGAGACAATTCCCAATAGAATTGGTATCGCGATTAAGAAAGCAGTGAGAGCTCAACGACAGAAACTTGCAAGAGGGAGCGCTCTGCTTTCTTTGTCAATTGGGGTTGTCCCGGCACTAGGAGATATTCGAGAGGAATTAGAGACTGGGTTTGTGTTTGAGGGCGAGGCGGCTAAGCTCGCTAACTTAGAGACTGCTGCTGAATTTCTTGGCGAAGGGCAAACTATCCAGATTGTGGACCCAAATGATCCGCTTGGACGAAAGGTGCACAAATTCAAAGTCGTAAAGGGTGAATTTGTGAATACAGATTCTAGCAGCTGTTTTCAGATTACTCAGAATGACGAAGGGAATATTGATGTAGTGTGCAGCCAATAGACTTCGCTAGATTGAGTACTGGCTGCACTGCAGAATGCTGGAAATCGTAAATGTAAAGAAGGTGTTGGAGGTGCCGACTCTGGACATCGGCAAGGGAGGTTTCGGTTACTACCATTGTTTCGACCTGTGCACTTTGGCACATGGGGCGATTTGGATCTGTGGCAGTGGCGCGATAGTAGTGACCGACATTCAGACCCTCGAACCTGAAGATATTTCATGGTACGACGGTGACATTGTTGACCCTAGGATCCCGATGCCGACCGAGGAGCCGTGGGTGACGCCCTATGCGATCAAAGCGTACTCTGATGCGGTATTTCGAATCGTCGGATACCTCGATCGGAGAATCCTCATACTTGAAACATCAGATCGCGGCGAGTCCTGGGATCAAGTCAAACTTCTAAGTGCGTCAGATGAGCACGTCGTCCAATCCGGGTGCCTACTGGAGAATGGGATCGGATACTTGTCCACTTCAGATGAGACGCACTTAAAGATTATCCGATTTGACTCATTCGGGACGTCTAGAACTCTGTGGACCCGCGGCAAAATTGGCGAGTTTGATGGTGCTCGAAGCCTCGTTTTTGCCAACGATCTTTCTGGATGGTTCGTATTAGATGTGGACGATGGGAGCGGTCAGTCTCATGTGTACGAGACGGAAGACGGGGGGTCGACCTGGAAGTCCATCCGAACGGTCATCGGTAGCGTAGGGCTGGCGGTGGATGGCGATGCCTGTCTCTGGATATTCGGCGAGAGGGGTCTTGCTGCGCGATGGCGGGGCGGTGAGTGGATTGACGAGATGCTCCCTCGCTCCTTTGATGTTTCAACCGCTGGCGTCGGCGGTCCTGGCATCCCGCTCCTGATGAATGAAACAGGATACGGGATGGCGCTAACAGAGGAAGGCTGGAGCGAATTGAGAACGGATGAACTTCCGAAAAGATGTTGGCAGAACGTTTTATGGCTCGATGAACGATCGATGATCTTCGTGGATATGGGATCTGTGTACTACGCCGAGAGCAGGGTACTAGATTAGGGAGTTCGGGGACAGGAAGGTGTGAAAAAATAGTGGCCTGATAGGCTCTGTTGAGTAAATTACTTTGGTATAATAGGTCATGTCCGACAAGGGCGCCCCGCGCTATGTCCCGATCGACCGTTCTCAAGTCCGTCTGCTGCCACTCGACGTCGACCGTCTGATCGCTGCCAACCATGTCGCCCGGCGCATCTGGCGCCTCATCTCGTCGCTCGATCTGCGCAGCTTCGAGCGCGACATCCGCGCCGTCGAGGGCGTCGCCGGACGCCCCTCCCACTCGCCCCAAGTGCTCATCTCGGTCTGGCTCTACGCCTTCACTCGCGGCCTCCATTCGGCCCGCGAGATCGAGCGTCAAATGGACTATGAACCCGCCCTGCGTTGGCTCACCGGACTCGCAGCAATCAACCATCACACGCTGTCGGATTTCCGCGTCTCCCACGGCCAGGCGCTGCGCGAGCTCTTCGAGGACGTGCTCGCCCTGATGATGAAAAAGCGCTTGGTTACACTCGAACGCGTGGCCCTGGACGGCACCAAGATTCGCGCCGATGTCAACAAGAAAAGCTTTCGCCAAAAAGACAAGATTGAGGAGTATCTCCAGCTGGCGCGCGAGCATTTAGACGAATTGGAGCGTCAAGAGGCCGAAGAGCAAACCACCCAAAAGCAGCACAAAGCCCGAGCGCGCGCGGCCCAAGAGAGGGAACAGAGATTGCAAGAAGCGCTCGCTGAAATCGAGCAGCTACGGGCCGCCAGAAAAGACAGCAAAAGCAAGCAGCCGCAAGCATCCACAACCGATCCCGAGGCGCGTTTCATGTGGACCAGCGACAACGGCGTGGCGCCCGGCTACAACCTGCAAATCACAGCCGACGGCAAGCATGGATTGATCGTCGATGCGGACGTTGTCAACGATCCGCAGGACTCCGAACAACTCGTTGCGGCGATGGAGCGGCTCAAGCAACAACATGCTGGATATCCCGCCGAAGCCCTTGCGGACGGGGGTTACACGAACTTGGCATCGGTAGTGGACATGGACGAGATGGGCGTCGACTACTACTCAAACTGGACGGGCAGGAGTGCGCAACCGAACGGCCGTGCGGTCCAGAGACACGAGGATTATTGGGCCGACAAGTTTGTCTGGGACGAGGCGGCGGATGAGTTGGTTTGCCCGCAAGGCGAGCGCTTGCGGCTGAAGCAAACTCGACAGGCGAAGGGGCGAACGACGCGGATCTATCAGGCCGCTGTGGCAGAGTGTCGAGAGTGTCCGGTGAAGCGGTTGTGCTGTCCGGATTTAAAGCTGAAAAGCAATGGGCGGAGCGTGTCGATTCAGGAGCATGACGAGGCGGTACGGCGCTTTGACGCCAAGATGGAGACGGAAAAGGCGAAGGCGATTTACAAGCAGCGTGCGCCGTTAATCGAGTTTCCAAATGCCTGGATCAAGACGAAATTCAAGTTGCGACGCTTCTCAACGAGAGGCCTGGCGAAGGTGCAATGCGAAGCCCGCTGGGCGGCGCTGGCGTTCAATCTGCAACGCCTGTTCAAACTGGCGCCGGAGTTGATCCCGTCGGGCTAAGCCGAGGCTGCGATCCAAGCCGGTTTCGGAGCCTACTTCATCACCGCGCACGACTTGATCGCCGATCTGTCGAAGGCCATCCGCGAAGGACGGCTACAACGAAGGAACGGGTCAAAGGCAATCGCCTGAACGTTGTGTACCTTCGCTAGGTCGCGAAGTTTATCCTCAATCAACTCAAAATCCATAGCCGAGCCGTCCGTGGCCTCTAGTAGGCCCGATCGCACCCAGCCCTGATACTGCGAATTCGTCGAAGCGTCTACCGTGTCTTCGGGACAGAAGCACCAGCGGAACATATAGACCTTGCCATCCTTCTTAAACACCGCACGGATGGCCGACAGGTCAATTTTGCTCGCGAGGTCAACGCCGATCCAGCACGGACACCCGCGAAAATCATCGATGTTCAATTCCGCGCCGAGTTTGTCCCAGCGGCGCATGTCCATCCAGGCTTGATCGCTCGAGACCCAGACGTTTAGGTGTTTTTTGAGAAAGCCCGGCTGAGCCGATGCCATCTCCATTGCTTTCCTGGCCTTACGTTCCAGATCGTCGGCTTTGACCGATACTCCGTAGTTCGGGTTCGCCTTGATCCAGCTAGCCGGGTCCGTCCAGTCGTCGCCGTCATCGATCGTGTAGATGATCCCGAAGTAGGTTGGGTCATCAATAACTCCAGTCAGAATCTTCTTTACGTAGTCGCGCTGCTCGTAGCAGATCCCGGCGCGGTTAGATCCCGCCGTCGTGATCGCATTTATCAACGGCTGCTGGCGTGAACCAGTGCCAGTCTCCAAAACTTCCCACATGTCGCGCGTTTTGTGCGCGTGTAGTTCGTCCACGATCGCGCCGTGGATGTTTAGACCGTCGTGGCCGCCCGCTTCACCGGACAGGGGCTTGAACGTCGACCCGCCGGCCACAATTGAGTGGGCCATGGTCTCAAGGCCAAACAATTGGCGAAACTCGGGGTCCGCCTTGATCATCCGGCTCGCAATACCCCAAGATATCCGCGCCTGTTCGGAATCAACAGCAGCCGCCACAACCTCAGCGCCCGGCTCGCCATCGCCAACGGTCAGGTACAGTCCCTCGCCCGCCGCAATGGTTGTCTTGGCTTGCTTGCGCGGCTCTTCGCTATATGCCGTGCGAAACCGACGGGACTGGTCTTCGGAATGCCGCCATGCGAATATCGTCGACGACCTAAAACACTGCCAGGGCTCTAGCTGTATCGACTCCCGCCGACGCGCCCATTCACCCTTGACGTGGCGCAGGTTCGACAGGAAACCGCAGATCCGGTTCGCCTCGGCCTCATCGAAGTAGTACTCGTGCTTCCCGCGCTTTGTACCCCACCGGTCAAGGTCGTTTAACTGGCGCTCGCACGCCAACCTCGCTAGCTCGCCGGCAGGGATTACACCGTCAACCACAGAGCGCGCGTAATTGTGCGCCTTGGTCAGGTACGGGGATTTCAATTCAGCGGCAACCGCTCGCCGTCGTCGGGCTTCATGAATTCCGCCCAGCGACTCTGGCTCTTGTCTTTCTTCTCGATTACGCTCACGCGAGCGCGGTCAACCGGGGTCAGGCCAAGTGTTTGCATATACGACCGGTGCTGTTTGCTGCGCGACTCCTCGCGGATCATTAGCTTGATACGGGCGTCAAAGTTTCTGAGGCGGGCAGATTCTTCGGTGTCTTCCCGTTCAAGCTTCTCAAGCGCGGCTATCTCAACCCGTATTGCCGCGAGACTAGCCAGATTCACAGCGGCGTCGTAGATCGTTGCGCCGTCAGTTGTGGCCAGCACGCCAAGCGCCTCAACATCGGCAGAAATCCTGTCGTACATCTCGGCGGCCAAACCCTCTAGTGGAAGGTATGAGTCGGGTCGACCCGCTACCGGCTTCGGCTCATCTCGGTTTGCGCGGCAGGGGCGCTCTGTTCCCTGCATCTTCTTGGTTTTGCTAGGCTTGCGTGCTGGCATTGGCTTTCTCAACAGTCCTCCTGTAACCCAAATAGGGTTGGATGCGCGAAAAGAAGACGCCGTAATCGGTTTCAGGGCGTCCGGCCCGAGAGATTGAAGGGGGTTACCCCCCCCCCTGGTCTACTCATCCGCCGTGTTGTTGGCCCGCCACTGGCAGGCGCTAGCCATGTCGTGCGAAATTCTGCCACAAATTCCGACAGCTAACGCTTCGGGGCGACGGGCCGACCCTGGGGTACCCCCCCTTTTTTTGGTTTGCCCCGGCCGTGTTCTCATTTCCCTTGTGCTGTCTTCTCTGCGTGACAATCGACGCAGAGCGACTGGTGATTAGAAGGAATCCAGAACAGATCGGGACGTTCTCTTGCCGGCTCAATGTGATCAGTCACACTCGCAGCAGTTATCTTGTTGTTGCTCTTGCAGTTATCTTGTTGTTGCTCTTGCAGTTACGACACAACGGCTCCACCGTGGCAAGACGTGAACGGCTATACACTGTCCACCGCTTCGTGTAGCCACGTTGGTGCGCTGTTCCACGTCGCCTGTCGCTGTCCTTGCGTATCGTGCTTAGCGCATCAACAGCGTGGTCTGAGCAACGGCCACGGGTTACGGTGTTCGGGCATCCTGGACTGGCGCAGTAGCGCTTAGGTGCTTGTGGCAATTACGCACACCACCGCTCAAACTCTATCTGCTCGGTCTTTAGCGCCTCGGCGGCAATAGCCCGAACCGTGGCATCAACGCTGTTTATGGCAGCCCAACTTAGGACATCCCGCCTCAGGGCATCCTCAAGTGAATGTGCGATCTCGTCGTCACCGCTCACTTCCTTTATCTCGTTTACCCGCTGCCCGACATCACTGAGCGTGAGGCTCTTACGGGCACTCATCCATGTAGACCGTCAGCCCGGCCCAGGTTGCCCTGAGGAATTTCCTATCGAAAACCGTCATAGTCGGCAGCCGTGGTGGCTTTGTTCCTTCGCGGTATACCGTCCAGTATCCAAACCCCAACACCCTCTCGCGTTCGGGAACCCATTCAACCACCCACGGTTCATCGTCGGAATCGACGTACACGAGAGCTGCCGTCAGTTCGCGGTTGAACCTAGGCAGCGGTGAATAGGCACTTCCAGCGTAGATCGCGGCGACGACTGCAATCAGGGCCAATACCACCAGCGCCCGCCATGCTTGGACCGCTAGTGACCACACTCCGGTGTACTGTAGCCCGCTGGAACTTCAAGGAAAGGGCCCGGCCCCGGCGGCTTCTTCATCATGTCTGGCACATCATTGAACACGAAGTCAATCGTGGCTCCGTTGAGTTTCACCGCCTGTCGTCCTACTAGTTCGTTGCCCATCTACTTTCTCCCTTTTGGCAGGGTTGCCCGCCGAAATCTACTGTGTTTGCGGGTCCCACTCGACATGCAGGTGATCGTCCTCTAAGACGATGTCGAACTCGCCGCCTAGCCGCTTTTTGCATTGGTCAGTAACAATAAGTGCCGTCTCTCGATCAAAGAAACGGGTGCGACAATCAAGGGCAAGTCCCTTGTAGTGTAGGCTGCCGCTTCCGTGCCTCCCATCGGTTACGCTCGTTACGACCAGGTCCTTCCCGTGTTCGCGGTAAACCGAATCAACGACCCCAATTGCGAGGGCGATCTGCGGCGTCATGCCGAGCAGCTTTACACCCTTCTTCAGAATCATGACTTGACCGCTCCTCGCGCTGCTTGTGGCGGCTGTGACAGCTTTTGCACAACGGCTGCCAGTTCGTGAGGTCCCAGAACAGCTTCCGATCGCCCCGGTGCGGCACGATGTGATCGACCTCGCTGGCTGTGACGGTCCTGCCCGTGGCCTTGCATCTCACGCACAGCGGATGGCGCGCGAGGTAGGCTCTCCGTGCCTTCCTCCAGTGCCGGCCATGCTTGGACCGCTAGTGACCACATCCTAAATCTGTGGCTCCCCAATACCCCAAAGCCAGCATTTGTCCGAGTGGCTCCACGCCCCAGGCGTACCGTCCCCGTTCTTCTCTCTATGCGAGAGCACTTGCCCGATCGGCATTTTCGTTCGCGCCTTCTCGAGAGCCGTTAAGCTCGTGGTCAGCTTGATTGCCCCCCGGTTCTTTCGCCAGATCGCAAATCCGTTCGAGACCCAATCGATAGCCTCGGACATCAAAATCATGCACGTCGAGTGATTACCGCGTGCTGGATACACGAGTACTCTAGGTTGCTTAATAGCCACCCCCAGGGAACAGACTGTTTTGGATGCAGAGATCCTACGGAAAGCGCGGCCGCGGTTTACGGCACCGCAGAGGCCGGGAATGACGCCCGCAACGTCTTGAGGTCTCTGAAACAGAATATACCACATATGGTTTAGCTGTGCAACCACTTATTTTTAGGCTTGCCTAATCCGACTTGCTCCGGAATCGCGCCCGGCAAGCTGGCCGACCGGGTATCGATCGAAGTTCTGCTCTCTGATTAAGCACGGGTTCTCACCCATTTCGAGATCGTTGTAAACGTGCGACCCGTCCCAAACCGCTGCGCTCCATCGGCCGTCAGACAATGCGACTCCGAGGATTTCAACGACCCTCAACCCTTTTCCGTCTGGGTCGGCAAAAACCCTATCTCCTGTGCTCATCTACTTCTACTTGGTTGGGTTGGGGGTCGGGGTCGGCGGCCAAGCTAGCCTCGAACTCACGTCGGTACTTCGGAGTAATCGTCAGCAAGTGAATGTAGACGTCGTAGAGTTCATCCAAGATCAGATACCCGATCACTCGCCAATTTGAGCAGCCGTACGCTCCCCTCAACATGTACTTGATCGGGACTACAAGCATTGACCTCTCCAAAGGCTCCGGCAACCTGTCGGTGCGATAGAGCTTGAGGGACGACTCGAAATTTCGAGCGCCGTTGGCAAACCACGAGGGTTCTCGGATTGGGCCGCTTCTGAATAAGTTCACGCCGCACCTCCGCACACCCGTTTTGGGAAGGTTCGCAGGGCAACCGGGGGTATTTGAGCGCCCAGCGCACCTCGTAACTCGTTGATTTAACGACCCACGGCACCCTCGAAATCTCCATCCACTGGACTCAAAATCCAGCGAGATCGGTCGGAGAATCGCGGACTTTTCGCAACCGCCGCGACACATTCGGGTCCCAACGTGGACCCAATCACCATCTAACTCTTTTAGAATCAG
Organism: Bryobacterales bacterium; assembly: GCA_965247305.1. Taxonomy (GTDB): domain Bacteria; phylum Acidobacteriota; class Terriglobia; order Bryobacterales; family UBA6623; genus CATQHP01. The sequence continues at coordinate 4,603,244 of OZ252030.1, forward strand.
ACCTGGGTATTCGCCAGGGAAACGGGTAGTCACTGTAGAGACGCGAATCGATATCACCCGCGATCCGGTCCCGTCGTCCGAAAGCCATGGTCAACGTCGCTGGCAGCGGGATCGCGGATTCGTTTCTCTGGTAGTCATGACTGACCTCAACACCGAGCTTCTCAACTCGGGCGACGACTTCGGAAGTGTAAAGGGAGCGAAACTCTCGCAGCGCGTCCGAGTACGCCGCGGCGTAGTTCATTGCGGCCGACTGGTTGACCCTAGCGGACAGGCGCCACATGTGCCAAACCACGAGCGAAGTCCCGAGTACGGCAATGATCGAAATTACTAAAACGAAATATTCGCCGACCAGGCGGGAAAGCCTACTTTTTAGGTCGGTGGCGTAGGGCTGAGTTTTGTTCGGCACACAAGAATCCGAATTCGACGGCGGATGTCGCACCAATGAGCCCACGAACTCCTAGGAGTCTGTATGGATCTCTTATCGTCAAGTTGCGTGAGGAGATTAACGGCCAATGCGGAGGCAGACCTTTGGGACCATCCGGCCGCCCGGCCCTGCTGCGAGGTCCTGTCGACGGTCCAACCCGCAATTCTCACTTGAAATATCGAGGCCTGCCGAACTGGCGCTAAGCTGCCGTGACCGCCCAAATGAGCAGTCCGAATAGCGCTGCCGCGACCGCAAAAAGGCCGCCGGCAATCACATACCAAGGCGGAAACGGGGTCGGCTCCGGATCGATTTCAATGTCTTGCGCGACTTCTCGGACGTCAGGCGGCAGATCGTGGACGCTCTGCATCATTCGCTCGAAAGCGTAGCGATTGGTGATGATCTTTTTTACGGAATTAGGGCCGTCGATCGTCTCTTCGATCTTTTTGCGTAGCGCTGGCGGGCAGTCTTCGATCGAATCGTAGACGCTGTCACCCTCGGCCGTAGCAACGACCACCGTTGAGCTGTTAACGACCCACTTCATGACGCCTTTTTTGCTACCTGTTTGGAGCCGTCAGATTCACGCGCGAACTCACCAACCACCTCGATAAAGCCGAGCGCGGCTCGCGATAGCGCCTTGTCTTTGCGATAAATCAATCCTATGGTTCGAATCATTGGCAGCGGTTTTAATCGGACGGCCTTCAGGCGTCCGGCCGCGATATCTTCGCGGGCGTGAGTCGCGGCCAGAAAAGTAACCCCCAGGTCGGCCATGACAAAGCGCTTGAGCATCTCGCTCGATTCCAGCTCCATCGAGATTTTCAAATCGTCCTCATAGGCTTCGAGGTAGTCGTTGATGCGAGCACGCGTCCGGCCGCTTTTTGGCAGGATTAGCTCTTCTTTCGAAATCTCTTCGGCGCCGACGGCCTTCATGCTCGCGAAGCGGTGATTCGGCGAGACCAACAGGCAAATTTCATCGGAATGAATCTGCACCATCACCAACTTCTTTTCCGATATCGGCAGCTGGGTAATGCCGAAGTCGACCGAATTGTCCATGACAGACTCGACCGTTCGTGAGGCGTACGAGCGTACGACCTGAATCTGCACGTTTGGAAAACGGCCCTTGAAATTCGAAAACACGCTGGGCAGCACGTTTACACATGTCGCTTCGTTTGCGGCGATGACGACTTCACCGCGCGGGTTGCGGTCAAGTTCTCGAACCGCGTTGAAGCTTTGCTTCTTAAGTTCAAGGATGTCGCGAGCATACTCGGCGAACGTCTTGCCGGCAACAGTTAACGAGATGCGACTACCGAATCGCTCGAAGAGTTGAGTACCTAGCTCTAGCTCCATCTGACGAATTTGCGCACTGATTGCGGGCTGGGTCCGAAAGCACGTTTGCGCCGCCTTAGAAAAGCTCTTTAGGCGTACGATTTCGAGAAAAGTATGTAGCTGATCGAAGTCCACAGCCCAGAACTACGGTGTTATGCGGTACCTACGGCGCCAGAAACCAGCGGGCGCACTAAACCAGCATCAACCCTCGGCCCTAATATAGCATCGCCTGTTCGGGTTAAATCTACAGTGCGCGTCGGCCCGCATTTTTCACCATCTGACGGCGAAAGCACGCGATAGGTGCGACACTAGTGTAGTGCGCCATAAATAATGTAACTTATAGTATCTTCGTGTCGCCTTTACTAGTAGAAGGCACACGGATGCGAAGAGCAGAGCCAGTCCCATTGACGCAGGAGCAGCGTAGGCAGTTGGAGCGCTACGCGAACGGTCGTCGGGTCGCTGTTCGTCTGGCGTTGCGAGCCAGGATCATCGTGCTCGCCGCCGACGGTCTTGAGAACAAACGGATTGCCGCGCAGCTGTCGGTCTCGCGTCAGTTGGTGGCGCGCTGGCGAAGCCGTTTTCTTGAATCCGGCGTCGCCGGCATCGAAAAGGACGCCCCGCGGCCCGGCCGTAAGCCCGCCATCTGCTCCCCAACAGTGCAACAGATCATCCACAAGACGACCCGCGAAACGCCAGCCAACGCCACCCATTGGAGCCGCCGCACGATGGCCGCCGCGGTCGGCGTCAGCGCCTCCACCGTGGGTCGCATTTGGCGCGCCCACGGCCTCAAGCCGCATCGCGTCAAGACCTTCAAACTCAGCAACGACCCGCGCTTCGCCGAAAAACTCGACGACATCATCGGACTTTATCTCAACCCGCCCGAGCATGCCCTCGTTCTTTGCCTCGACGAGAAGTCACAGATTCAAGCCCTCGACCGCACCCAGCCCGGCCTGCCCCTGAAAAAGGGACGCGGCCGGACCATGACCCACGACTACAAACGCAACGGCACAACCACCTTGTTCGCCGCGCTCAACACGCTCGACGGCTCGGTGATCGGAACCTGCATGCCCAAGCACCGCCACCAAGAATGGCTGCGCTTCTTGCGCTTGCTTGAAAACCAGACCCCCAAGGACAAGCAGATCCATTTGATCGTGGACAACTATGCCACTCACAAACACGCCACGGTGAAACGCTGGCTGCAGCGCAATAAACGCTTCCACGTCCATTTCACGCCCACCTCAGCGTCGTGGCTGAACATGGTGGAGAGGTTCTTCCGAGACCTCACCGATAAGCGCATCCGCCACGGTGTCTTTCGTAGCGTCGGCGAACTCACCACCGCCATCGAAGACTACATCGCTCGACACAATCAGCAGCCCAAGCCCTTCATCTGGACTGCTACCGCTTCCGACACCCTTGAGAAGGTCAAGCGCGGCAAAGCCGCTCTTCTTAAGGTTCAATCTGATTGACGCACTACACTAGTTCGGTGCGCTCGATCGCGAGTGCTCACCGGACTGCAAGACTACGCCACCGCGCGCCTACCGTCGCACGCCTCGTAGTGACGCACCTCTCACGCACTTTCGCTCGCCACGTGGTGAAAAATGCGGGCTGGAGCAACAACTCTACACCGGATAGAATGGAAAATTCCCTTTCCCAACAATGAAGCCTCGCATCTTCTCAGGCATGCAGCCCTCCGGTGTGCTGCACATCGGCAACTATCTGGGCGCACTTCGTAACTGGACCGAAATCCAGTACGACTACGAGCCGATATTCTGCATCGTCGACCAGCACGCCATCACGGTGTATCAAGATCCTAAAGGGCTCGAAGAGCGCTGCGAGCAACTAGCAGCGCTCTACATTGCCGCGGGAATCGATCCCGACCACTGCGCCGTCTTCGTGCAATCACAGATCTCTGGCCATGTCGAGCTGGCATGGATTTTCACCTGTGTAACCCCGTACGGCTGGCTTGGCCGCATGACGCAGTTCAAAGCGAAAACGCAGCAGGCCGAGGGCTCGCAAGAATCGATTGGAACGGGCTTCTTTGTCTACCCCGTGCTGATGGCAGCCGACATCCTGCTCTACCAAGCCAAGATCGTTCCGGTGGGAGATGATCAATCCCAGCACATGGAACTCACGCGCAATATCGCGCAGCGTTTCAATTCGTTGTATGGCGATACCTTCGTCGTCCCGGAAACCAAACTCCCCACCGTCGGTGCGCGCATTATGGGATTAGACGATCCCACGCAAAAAATGAGCAAGTCGGCGTCGGGCCCCAACCACGCGGTCAACCTTTTAGATCCGCCAAGTCGCATCAAAAAGCTGATTGGCCGCGCCGTGACGGATTCGCAGCCGGCTGTGAACTGGGAAGCACCCGGTGACGGCGTTAAGAACCTGCTGACCATCTTCCAGGCATTTTCCGGATGGGGTGACGAGCAAATGGAATCGCACTTCGCGGAAATGCGCTACGGCGACCTCAAGAAAAGCGTCACGGAGATGGTCGTTTCGAACTTGGAACCAATTCAAGCGAAGTATGAAGACCTGATGGCGAACCGCGACCACCTGCGCACGATCCTGCGGGACAGCGCCCTGCGCATCGCGCCAATCGCCGAAGAAACCGTGCGTCTCGCCAAAGAGCGCACTGGGCTGTACCGCGCGTGATTCCATCGCAGTGACATCGGGCATCACCGTACGCGGCTACGTCTCGCTGCTGCGCCGCAACGCGAACTATCGCCGGCTCTGGACCGCGCAGCTTATTAGTGGGTCTGGCGACTGGTTCTACTCGGTAGCTATCTACGACCTACTGCTCGAACTCACCGGTCGCGCCGAGGCCGTCGCCTTAGCGGCGATACTGCAAATACTTCCGATGTTCTTGCTCGGCGCGACCGCCGGCGCGGTTAGCGACCGCATCAGCCGACGGCAGGTCATGATCTTCAGCGATCTGGTTCGCGCCATCCTCGTCTTAGGAATGATTTGGATCGACAGTGCCGACCGCATCTGGTTGCTCTACATTCTGCTAGGAACCGAAATTGGGACGGCGGCGTTTTTCGAGGCCGGGCGTAATGCAATTGTTCCGAGCCTCGTCGCCCGCGATGATATTCCTACCGCCAACGCGATCGGCTCTACGACTTGGTCGGTGACTGTCACGGCCGGTGCGGCAATTGGCGGCGTGGCGGTAGCGTACTTGGGCCGCCAGACTGTCTTCCTGGCAAATTCGGCGTCGTTCATAGTCTCCGCGTGGTTTGTGTACCGTGTCATCGTCCGCGAAGCGCACGTGGCCGAACATCGCGACAAACCTTGGGGCGAAGTGCTCGGCTACGCGCCGATCGTTGAGGGCTTTCGCTACGTCGCGCGCGACTGGCGATTGGCGGCGCTGTTGACGTTGAAATTCGGACTTGGCATTTTGGGAGCCCGCGTGGTGTTGGTCACGATCTTAGGCAGTCGCGAGTTTGCGATCGACGGACAAGCATCGTTAGGGATGGCCGCGCTATTCATGTTCCAAGGCCTAGGTTCGATTTTAGGGCCGTTGATCATCGGCCGTCGCATCACCAATTCGCAGTCAAGTATGCGCTTCGCCGTACTCACCGGCTACCTGGCGGCCGCATTGGGATACGTACTCTTCAGTCGCATCAGTTTTCTACCGCTCGCCGGACTATGCCTCATACTAGCCCACGGCGGCGCCGCGCTAGTTTGGGTGTTCTCCACGACCCTGCTACAACTTAACTCCGAAGACCGCTTCCGTGGACGAGTGTTCGCAGCCGATATGGGCATGTTTATGGTCACCGCATCCGTCGCGACATTCTTGGTAGGCCGCTTGATTGACGGCGGCGTCCCGGCCAGAACCGGCGCGCTTGGACTCGGCATCGCGCTGTTGCTGCCCGCACTACTTTGGGGTCTGACGCTGCGGAGAAGCTGGGCGACGGAACCGGGAAGCCGTGGGTAGCCCTCGGTGCCGCGCGCTGGTACGGATATTTCGCAAAAGCCGACAGCAATTCGATCGACTGTCTCGGAACGGGTTGAAAAGTGGGTTGTCCTGCACCGAGAACACTGATTAAGAGGGGTCTTATGAAGGGGGTGCGGTGCGGGTTCGTGGCTAACGCACCCCTTCCAGCCGCGGGTCGCCGCGACAACGGATGCGGAGTTTGAACGCGATTTACCGACACCTTTCCACCGAGAGGACCTATGTGGCTCATTTAGAGAGATATACCCTGCTCGTAGTCGCGGAACGCTTCGTGACAGTATTTGGCTCGTGTCTGGCTGAATTGCGGCTCGGCCTCAACCGACCCGCGCTTGTCTTCAGACCGGCCAGCTCGGGCAGCCTTTGGTCCGCGGAGAGGCAAAACGTCGGAGCTCATTGTTCGAATAGTACCGGCAAACTGACCGGCGGATTCGAGTTGCCCTCGAAATCGATCACCAGCGGCGCGGTTGGGCCATCGGGTGCGAACGTATCTGGGATCTGAATATTGACCTGACCCAGACCCACGAAGAACGGCGCCAACCCGGCGAAGAAGACCTGGCTGGATTCTCCAGCGACGGTGACCGTCGGAGCGACGCGCGCCGAGGCCAGCGGTGAGGCCGCCGAAGCCGCACCCGTCACCGGCGGACTGCTGACACCGCCGATACCCGTCACGAAGATGATCAGCACATCGCCAGGCTTCGCCGGGTTTGTGGCCGTGATCAGTGCGCCATCAGGGTGCCTCTGAATGATCGGTTCCGCCGTGGCGGGATTGAGAAAGACCGCCGGGGCAAACTCCGCGATCATCGCCGGCTCAACCGGGCTGTCCAGGCCACCGCGAGATATCACGACATCCACCTGGCCGGGCGACGTCACTTCGAACGGCACCTGGAAGTTGATCTGATTCGGCGACTCGAAGAACAGCGGCGCTTCCCAGCCGTCGACGCGCACGTGGGTCTCGCCCAACTCAAAGGGCAGTGGAAGTTCGCCGGCGATCGCGACATCAGCCGCAAGCTCAGAGCCGAATATGCTTCCGATTCCACCTGGCGCGATAGCCGCTTGGAACTGCGCCGCGTCGACCACACCGCCCGATGAAATCGCGGGTGTGGCCTGAGGCTCGACTCCAGTGCCCGACAAGGCGATCTCGACACGAGACTGGTTCTGGTCATCGCTAGCCAGAACAAGTCTCCCCGCGAATTCTTGCTTCGTGGTTGGCTCGAAGATGACCGGGAGATTAAACTGTTGACCGCCCGCAATACTGATCACGTTTTGTTGTTGTATCCCCTCGACCAGGGATGCCGATGGCGGACCGAAACGGAATGCTTCGCCATCGATGGTCACTTCGACATGCAACTCGCCGGCCCCTTGATTGACCAGTGGTATTTGAACTTCGGCACTCTGCGCAACAGGTGAGTCACCGAAGCCGACCGCGCCTGAATCGACGCCCACGAGGAGGATGGGCTGCTCGGGGTCGAGACCAACGGCGTTAAGGGATACGTCTACCGTGGGCAGGCTGGGGTCGTTCGTCGTAAGGGCGAGTATGGATGTATTGCTTCCGACGGTCACCGCTTGAAACTCCACCCGAAGGGCTGACGAATCCCCGGCCGCGACTTGGATTGGCAGCCTCGAAGCGACACGAAAGTTCGGGTTATCCATGCTCGCGGATTGGATCAGGAGCGGACCGCTACCAGTGCTCTCGAACGGCACCCTGCCTTCCGCGAGTCGACCCACCGGACCGGAGCCGAGACCTACGGCCGCGCCGACAACGATCGACGGGGTCTGGTCAACGGCTACCGGGCCAACGGTATCGCTCGCCGTGTGAAAACCATCGGACGCGAGCACACGGAAGAACACATCGTCACCACCAAGGATTTGCGATGGGTCGAAGGTCATGGACGATTCGCTGAGGCCCACCGCCAACGGAAGCCAAGACGCACCCCCGTCTGAACTGTACTGCGCTACGTAGACCAACGCATCCCGGTCTCCGTCGGTCGCTGTCCAGTTAAGCGAGAGATTACTCGACGCGTCAACGACGGACCCGGTCCGCGGAGATGTAATGGCGACCGTCGGGACCGCGGGGCTCGAAGAAATCGAATCCAGCTCGTTCGAACCGCTTCTCAACACAATCCTGTCGGCTGACGCATCAAACGGCAGACGCACGACGAAAGGCTGGTCTTGGCTGCCGGTTCCGCGACCGAAACAGGTCCCCGAAAGTCGAGCGCCCTGGGATTCAACATCGATGCAAATTGTTCCGCCGGCAGACCCGCTGGGAGCAGCACTCGCGGATTCAAGGCGGAAGGCGGGCTCTAGCGAACCGGATGCGGATCGGACTGTTCCGCTTACCAAGTAGAACGGTGCGGTGCTCTGCCGCGCCGAGTCAATGGAAAGACTCGAGGACTCCACACGTTCCCGGCTCGAAGCCGAAGCAGGAGAGAACTGAGAAAATAGCGAACGGTATGTGCCGGGATAAATCCATACTTTCTCTGGCGGTTTGCAGGCGGCTCTAAGGTCGCTCAAGGTAGTGAGGTCCTTGAGGATGGGGCCGGACGAGGGGTCGACTCCAATGGCATCCGTACCCGCCGTGGACGAGGAGGGGCTACACCCGGACCCAGCGTCAACATCAAAAACCCTACCGATATTGAAGGCCAGGGCGACCTCGATCACCGACGCACTCACTGCTCGGCTCGCACCGATCGCCGCTATCCGCTTCGTTCCATCTAGTACTTACTTGCACAAGTACTACGTAGTATGACAAGCTGGGGCATGCCCAGGCCCGCGACCGCGATCACGTTGAGTTCGGAAGAAGAGCAGACGTTGCGTCACTGGGTCCAGGCTCACAAGACGGAACGGCGCATGGTCGAGCGAGCTCGGATCGTGCTGTTGGCTGCCGCCGGCGCTGCCACCAGCGCCATCGCCCAGCAACTCAACACACCGCCGTCGCGGGTGTCGAAGTGGCGCCTGCGCTTTGCCGAGCAGCGGCTGGCGGGCCTCGTCGACCGGCCCCGCTCGGGCAAGCCGGCGCGTTACGACGAGGCCACCCGCAAGCGCATTTTGACGATGCTCGATCAGCCCCCGCCGGAAGGTCACGCCACCTGGACGGGCACGCTGCTGGCCGCGGCGCTGGGCGACGTCAGCGATCATCAAGTCTGGCGGGTACTGAAGCGGCAGGGCATCTCGCTGCGGCGACGACGCAGTTGGTGTATCTCGACCGACCCGGAATTTGCGCGCAAGGCCGCCGATGTCGTCGCTCTATATCTCGACCCGCCGGAGAACGCCGTCGTGTTGGCGGTCGATGAGAAACCCAGTATTCAAGCACTCGAGCGGGCACAAGGTTGGCTGCGGCTGCCCAACGGCAAGGCCTTGACCGGTTTCTCTCACGGCTATAAACGCCATGGCACAACAACGCTGTTCGCCGCTCTGGAGGTGGCCACCGGTTGGATTACCGCCGACCATTACCAGCGCCGCCGCCGGCGCGAGTTTCTCGACTTCATGAATCAGTTGACGGATCTCTACGACGGCTTCGAAATCCACGTCATCTTGGACAATCTCAACACCCACAAACCCCGCCATGACCGCTGGCTGCAACGGCATAAGAACGTGCATTTTCACTACACGCCAACTTATAGCTCTTGGCTCAATCAGATCGAGGTATGGTTCAGCATTCTCAGTCGCCGGGCGCTGCAAGGCGCCAGCTTCACATCGCCCCGCCAGGTACGCGAAGCGATCGACAAATTTGTCCAGGCCTACAACCGCGACGCCACGCCCTTCCAGTGGACCAAGACCACCGTCACCCCTCGCGATTTATCTCATAATTATTATAACTTACGCAAGTAAGTACTAGTGTGATAAATGCATCCTGAAGATTGTTGAGCTCTTCTCCCCGCAGCCAGGCAACAAAGATCTCAATGTCGCCCGCCTCGATCAGATTCAACGCCTGCAAGAAGGCCAGCGCGGGAGAGAGATTCTCCTGCAGCGAGACAACGTCGTTTGGGAGGAATAGCGGAAAGTAGCTCATTCCTGAGAACTCGGCCAGCGGCAGAATTTTGCGTGCCAGCCGATCCGCGAAGTCCACATCCGGACCCTCGCAATCACTATCGCCGCTATCCTGGCCACAGATACTGAGATAGGCAATGTCGAGCGTGCCGCGCTCGGCGAATGTAAATGTTGTGGAAGTTGAGTTGTTCGTCAACTCGGGCTCTGCAATTTCAGGCTCGCCTGATTGATCGAGATTGACCGTTGCTGTGAGCGCGAGGTTCTCCACTTGCGTCCACGCGCGAGGGAGCAGAAAGTTGGCCGAGTTGCCTAGGCGAGAGCGTGCGTCGGCGAGGTCCGCGTCGGGTCGAAGAGCCGCTACCGTTTGAGTCTCGTCGAAGCCGGAGCCGGGTGTGTCCTCCAAATCCGGGCCGGCGACGCCGGCCTTTCCGGTAAGCCGAACCGACACGCTCTTTGCTTCAGATTTGCCGTCCGCTAGCGCGGCGTCCGAAACGAATACCCTCGCCATGGTCCGTTTGTCTCGAACTAGCGGCACGCCGTTGTCTCCGTCTTGGACCACTTGGCTGACTTCGATGTGGCGAATTGAAAAGTCGACGTCGCAGGACGTTTCTTGGGCCTTTTGCCCCGATTCGCTCAAGAGCGACTGACCCGGCGGTGCGACCGGGGCCTGGAGGGAAGGAACACGGCGAGAGGGAGTGCGCTAGCGTTGGCGACGAGGACGGGCAGGGCGGCAGTTCGAGGCCGTTGCGCCAATGGTGCGATTTCGCAGCCCGCTTAAGAGCATGGCCGCCGGTCCGGTGCGCTTGTGAGTGGTGACGCCGCCGATCATCCTGGCGACGATCCCGTTTAGGAGACTACAAGCTTTGCACGGCCGGGCCGCCCTGACCCGCTCCTCACCTTAGGAGGAGGAGCCCGCTATGCGCAAACGCAATCGCAGAAAACCCGCCCGTCAGGTCGCGCCCACGAAGATCCGTAACGACGCGGCCGGCATCGATATCGGTGCTACAGAAGTCTACGTCGCCGTTGCACCCGACCGCGACCCCGAACCCGTTCGCTGTTTTTCCACATTCACCGTCGACCTCGAGCGGCTCGCCGCTTGGCTCAAAGAGTGCGGCGTCAAGACCGCCGCCATGGAGTCGACCGGGGTCTACTGGATTCCGCTCTTCGACATCCTTGAGAAGCATGGCTTCGAGGTCTGCTTGGTCAACGCTCGGCACGTCAAGAACGTGCCCGGACGCAAGAGCGATGTGCTCGATTGCCAATGGCTGCAGTACCTGCATGCGGTCGGGCTGCTGCGCGCGTCTTTTCGTCCGGCGAGCGATATCTGTGCCTTACGGGTGCTGCTGCGGCATCGCCAAAATCTGGTGCGCTACGCCGCCGCGCACGTGCAGCACATGCAGAAAGCGCTCGACCAAATGAACCTGCAATTGCACCACGTGCTCGCGGACATCAGCGGTCGGAGTGGGCTGCGCATACTCGACAGCATTCTTGCAGGCGAACGCGACCCGGTAGTTTTGGCGAAGCTGCGCGACCCGCGCGTACGCTCGTCCGAGGCGACGATCGCCAAGGCGCTGACGGGGAATTATCGCGATGAGCATTTGTTCACCTTGCAGCAGGCGTTGGAAACCTATCGTTACTACCAGCGACTGATCGAGGCCTGCGATCAGCAGATCGAAGCGCGCTTTGCCGACATGCCCGCGAAGGTCGATCTTGAAGAACAACCCTTAGCGCCGGCGCGACACAATCGGCGTGGGAACCAGGCGCACTTCGACTTGCGCTCGCATTGCTATCGCGTGTTGGGGACGGACCTGACGGCCGTGCCGGGTTTGCAAGCGCTGAGCGCTCAGGCGGTGGTCGCCGAAGTCGGCACTGACTTCTCGAAGTTTCCGAGCGCGGCGGCGTTCAGTTCGTGGGCGGCGCTTTGTCCGCACAACGACGTGACGGGCGGCAAGGTGATCCGGCGTGGAACGCGCAAGGTGAACAATCGGCTGGCCGTCGCCTTGCGCATTGCATCGCAGTCGCTCGTTCGCGACCAGTCGTATCTGGGTGACTACCATCGCCGCATGCGCGCGCGACTGGGACCGCCGGCGGCAACGACGGCGACCGCGCACAAGTTGGCGCGCATCATCTATCACCTCGTCACGACGGGCGAGGCCTATGACGAAACCGTCTTCGCAAGAGAACAACAACGCCAACACAAACGAAACGAGAACCGCCTCAGATCTCGAGCCCGCAGTTATGGCTTCGAACTCGTCCCCATCCAAGCTCCTCAGTAAAGTGTTCCTTAGGAGAACCGAGCAAGTTCCGAGTGCGACTTCGAATCGAACGGGTTCCGACTGTGCCAACTCTTCATCATTCGGCCCCCGCAGAAACCCAGTGAGGAACAATGGCCCCGAGAACGGAAGATTCACGGCCAGCTTGGAGCTTCGGGTTCTCGCGCGGCCGGTATTTTCGACCGCAACTCGCTCGGAACTGGTGACAATGGTTCCATCCTACCGTGAAAGGCTCATAAAGATTTCGCCGGCATCCTCCGTGCCCAGCAAGTACCGTATCGACGCAACGAAGTCCTGCTCCGAGCCTCCGTCAAGCGTTTGCCCTGGCGCCGGCGTGACGGAGAAGATCTCGATCGAGTCATGCGGAACCATCACTTGGTTCACGACGATTGGATCGGCCGTTGCAACGGAGACTCCCGGAACGTTATTGACGCGCGCAGTGAGCCGACAATTGAAGGTCAGCGTGGTGCTGCGGTCTAGGAGTAGGAGCGGGACCGGCTCTAAAGTGGCGGATGAAACTTCGATCGTTTGTCCTGGCTCAGCGTTTCTAGGGGTAGTTCGAAAGACAGCAAAATCCCGCTTATTGCGGAACTGTTCCGCGCCTGGAACCCCGTCCTGATCTATGTCGACGTTACTGTCGGGGACTGGCTCCTCGGCTACCGAACATTCGATGAACGCACCACGCGGCGCTGTTGGGTGGGCGTTTCGATAACTGTAGCTAATCGTTACGCTGACGTCGGTAAAGGAATTGCCGAAAGCGACGAATTGCGGCACCTCATAGATGTTGTTGCCTTCGGGCAAGAAAGTCTTGGTCGGCAGCTCAAGTTCGACGGCGCTGTCCATCTCGGAAGCGCTGATCGTTATGGCCTCGAACGAAATCGAAGCGTCTACGATGTCTTGAGCGGAAGCTGGAGCGACCCAGAGTGCGATGCTTGCCAGAAGCATTGAGAGCATCCTCGCAATGTGTCGCCAGTTGGCTTCACTAACATACTCACTCGGGTCCGTCGGAATTTCGGCACGGCTGCTCCAGCGAACGCTCATGATGGGCCGATTCTAGCGCTGGGTCGTACCTAGTGAAAACAAACGTTGCCACATGCTCTCCAAGAAGGGCCCTCCGAATCCTCGCAAAATGCGCTGTGACGCCCTGTTTGTAGGCCTTTCAGTGATTTTGCCTGTCGCCAGGTCGGCGTGAATTTTATTTTTGGTGGCAATGCGCCCAACGGTCGAAATGCCGGTTTCGGAGCGATTCGGATGAGATGACCGGCTCAGGGTGGAACATTAGTGTAGTGCGTCAATCAGATTGAACCTTAAGAAGAGCGGCTTTGCCGCGCTTGACCTTCTCAAGGGTGTCGGAAGCGGTAGCAGTCCAGATGAAGGGCTTGGGCTGCTGATTGTGTCGAGCGATGTAGTCTTCGATGGCGGTGGTGAGTTCGCCGACGCTACGAAAGACACCGTGGCGGATGCGCTTATCGGTGAGGTCTCGGAAGAACCTCTCCACCATGTTCAGCCACGACGCTGAGGTGGGCGTGAAATGGACGTGGAAGCGTTTATTGCGCTGCAGCCAGCGTTTCACCGTGGCGTGTTTGTGAGTGGCATAGTTGTCCACGATCAAATGGATCTGCTTGTCCTTGGGGGTCTGGTTTTCAAGCAAGCGCAAGAAGCGCAGCCATTCTTGGTGGCGGTGCTTGGGCATGCAGGTTCCGATCACCGAGCCGTCGAGCGTGTTGAGCGCGGCGAACAAGGTGGTTGTGCCGTTGCGTTTGTAGTCGTGGGTCATGGTCCGGCCGCGTCCCTTTTTCAGGGGCAGGCCGGGCTGGGTGCGGTCGAGGGCTTGAATCTGTGACTTCTCGTCGAGGCAAAGAACGAGGGCATGCTCGGGCGGGTTGAGATAAAGTCCGATGATGTCGTCGAGTTTTTCGGCGAAGCGCGGGTCGTTGCTGAGTTTGAAGGTCTTGACGCGATGCGGCTTGAGGCCGTGGGCGCGCCAAATGCGACCCACGGTGGAGGCGCTGACGCCGACCGCGGCGGCCATCGTGCGGCGGCTCCAATGGGTGGCGTTGGCTGGCGTTTCGCGGGTCGTCTTGTGGATGATCTGTTGCACTGTTGGGGAGCAGATGGCGGGCTTACGGCCGGGCCGCGGGGCGTCCTTTTCGATGCCGGCGACGCCGGATTCAAGAAAACGGCTTCGCCAGCGCGCCACCAACTGACGCGAGACCGACAGCTGCGCGGCAATCCGTTTGTTCTCAAGACCGTCGGCGGCGAGCACGATGATCCTGGCTCGCAACGCCAGACGAACAGCGACCCGACGACCGTTCGCGTAGCGCTCCAACTGCCTACGCTGCTCCTGCGTCAATGGGACTGGCTCTGCTCTTCGCATCCGTGTGCCTTCTACTAGTAAAGGCGACACGAAGATACTATAAGTTACATTATTTATGGCGCACTACATTAGCACAACGCGATATCCAGACAGTAATCCGCGGATGAGCCCTGTGTGATTCGTCTTTCGGGACTTAATCCTTCTCGCGGCCCGCACGCCGGAATAGGTCCTTCAAGTGCCGGCACCGGATGCAGACTTGCTCAAGGCAAGCTCTTGTCTCAAGAACTCCTTCACGCCGTCCTTGCCGGTAATCGAGAGCCAGATCGAATCACCGCTGTGTGCACCCTGCAGGGCAAACTCCAGAAAGGGACAGCACTTCTGCTCCAGGACCATTAATTCCTCTGCGATCTCCCTCACTGACCCATCGTTTCGGAGTTGAAGCAGGAAGCCGGTTTCTAGCTCGGTAAGACCCGTCACGGTCTGGGAGAGCTGCTCCACGAGAACCCTCCTCCGCTTTCGCTTCTCGCCGGTCAGAGCTTCTAGCACACACGCAATCGGCGATTCGGACTCACCTCCGTTCATGGCGACGCCCTGCCACCCAATAGCCCAAGGATCCCCCACCAACGTACCGATGGCGACCAGTAGAAGCAGCACCCCAGCAGCAGACAAAACCTTGATACACAGCGACCTATTAGACACCCACATCTTGTTGAGAGTCATGTTTTCCGTACCTCCTAGGAAGAGGCTACAACTTCAAGTGCGCTTGAAGTCAAGAAAAAAATACCCTGCTTAGCACGATCGGAGAGCCGATCCATGCCGCACCTATCGCGTGCTTTCGCCGTCAGGTGGCGAGAAATGCGGGCTATTCCTCCTTGACGAGAATGCATTCGGAAAGATCCCGGCAGTTACACGCAAGGCCTTGTCGCAGGATCTCGATCATCGACTCCATCTCTGTCGTGCGACGCTTCAGCTCAGCCACCTTCATCTCAGCCATTTCGCGCCAACGCTCCGAGGGTGACACGTCGTTCGGAAAGCCCTGTACCAGCCTCTGTATTTGTCTTATGGTAAAGCCGCACGCTCGGGCGATACGGATGACTGCCAGGAACTGAAAGATGGACCCGTCGTAGTCTCGCCGGCCGCTCTTCCGATACGCGTGCGGGAGAAGCCCGGCCTGCTCGTAGTACCGAATTGCGGAAGTTTTGAGCCCTGCCTTTCGGGCGACTTCTCCGATCGTCATGTTATCCACAGTACTTTGCGCGGCATAGGTCTGCAAACTTACCAGGCCTCCGAAAACTTCGCTTCTTCAGCACCGGCCCAACTTAGAGCGGTGATGTCGTGTCGTTCGCGGTACCGAGCCGCGCCGCCGTGCGGTGCGGTGGAGACGTCGCGGAGAAGACCGCACCGCACGGCGGCGCGGCTCGGTATCGCGAAAGGTTTCGTCCAACACGCAGCTCGTGTTGGTAACTCGAAAAATCCAGTTTCGGGTCAGCCTTTTGGTTTAGTAGCGGCCGACCGACGTGTCAATCACAACGCTCCAATAGTCAATCCCACCCGCAAGGCTCCGAACGTTCTCGATACCCTGCTCGCGCAACCAGCGAACCACCTGTAGACTGCGCATGCCGTGATGGCAGTAGACGACCTGCGGGCGCTCGCACGCGCGATAGTCATCCAAGTGTTCCGGGGTCTGGTTCATCGGCACCAGCTCGCAATCCGCGAGGCGGACAAGCTGATGCTCAAATGGCTCACGGCAGTCAACCAAACGAATGTGCTCGCCACTTGCTAGCCGCGCGCTGAGCTCCTCGCAGCTAATTTCCGGGTCATCGCTGGTCATGATTTGTGAACCGGGAACTCCAATGACTCCGTGCGGGCGGTCTTGAGAATCGCCTCAATCTGATCCACGACCTGTGGATTCGCTCCGGCGACATTCCTCGTTTCGCCGACGTCATTCGACAGGTCATAAAGTTCTAAAGGAACATCGGGCGAGAGCTTAACCCCTTTCCACTTCCCCATTCGAACCGCTCGCTTGTAGCTGCGCTCGTGGAACTCCCAATAGAGGTACTCGTGCCCTTGCTGTGCCTGCCCGAGAAGTGTCGGTTTCACTGAAATGCCATCGCCGTCACGGGGTGCCGGCACGCCGGCCAGGTCGGCGCACGTCGTCAAGACATCCCAGAAGGCCCACAGTAGGTCGCTCTCGCTGCCCGCCTTAATGCTGCCCTTCCAACGAGCAATCATGGGCACGCGGATGCCACCCTCATATAGATCACGCTTGATGCCTCGTAACCCGCCACGCGAATCGAAGAACTCCGGGTCGTGGCCCCCTTCGCGATGTGGGCCGTTGTCGCTCGTGAAAAAAATGATCGTGTTTTCGGCGATCCCTAGGTCGTCGAGCTTGTGCATGATGCGGCCTACGTCGCGGTCGAGGAACTCGATCATTGCGGCGAAGCCCTTCTCGGGGTTTGGCCAAGCACGGTCACTGTACGAGCCGTAATGCGGCACCTCCATGCCGTCGCCGGTTCGGCGCCCTAACTCGTTGTTGGTATGCGGCACCGCGTACGGCAGGTAAAGAAAGAACGGCTTTTCGACAGACCGATCTAAAAAGTCGAGGGCCTTGTCGGTAAACAAGTCATGCGCGAATGTGCCGCGCGCGCCGCTGCGGTTGTTGCCGATGAAAAACTCGGCTTCGTTGTTCCACAGATGTCCGGGAAAATGATCGTGCGCATGCCACTGGCTGAGGTAGCCGAAAAATTCATCGAACCCCTACGCGTTGGGCCGCCCCAGCGTTACAGGACCACCGACGCCCCACTTTCCAAACTGGGCGGTGGTGTAGCCCGCGGTCTTAAGAACTTCCGCTACCGTCATGTCGTCGGGGCGCAGTGGGACTTCCGGGTTGCGATTCCCGCGTACCGTCGCGTGTCCGCCGTGCTTGCCGGTCATTAGAATGCAGCGCGAAGGCGCGCAAACGGTCGCTCCCGCGTAGACGTCGGTGAACTTCATCCCCTCTGAACAAAGCCGATCGATATTCGGAGTCTTGATCACCTTTTGGCCGTAACAGCCGAGATCGCCGTAACCCAGGTCGTCGGCCATGATGAAAATGATGTTGGGCCGCCGAGGCGCTTGCGCAAACGCGGCGCCGGCTGACCCGGTGCACAGCAAAGTGCAAAACTGTCGTCGATTCATCGTCGCCCCCTCGCCACGAATGATAAGCTCGATTCGTAGTCACGCCTACGCGAACGCGTCATTGTAGCGTGCTCAATCAGAACACAATGCGCTACGAGCGTGAAGATTTCGAAGCCTGGGTCGACGACGCCTGGAGCAGCATACCCGACCACATCCGAGCACAGTTCTCGAACCTGAGCGTCGTGGTAGAAGACGAGCCGTCACCCGAGCAACTCCAGGCCGGACGCGTGCCGCCGGGCGGCACCTTGCTAGGGCTGTACCAAGGCATTCCGCTCGCCCGCCGAGGCTGGCACTATCAGATGGCGCTGCCCGACCGCGTCACTTTGTTTCAAGGACCGCTTGAGCGCCACACGCGTGGCGATATCCGCCAAGCGATCTATCAAACCCTGTGGCATGAGCTCGGCCATCATCTCGGCATGAACGAGGCCGAGGTCCGCGCCGCCGAAAAGCGCAAGTTCGGTTGATCCGGGCCCTATGGCAGCGTAGGCCACGCTGAAATTTTCCGAGCCGCGGACGGAAAGTCCGCGCTATAGGATTTTCACCGAAAGCGTAGACCGGCCATTGGACACGCCGGCGGCGAGTGCTGGGTTGGAAAGAACGTCGACCTGGAGGTCAACGCAGCCCGCCGGAGGCGCGCGCCACAAATCACAAATCCCCGTGAGAGTACGTGCAGCGGTGTCTCGAATCGGTCTCGGTGAATCTTGAAAATGCTCCAATTGCCTTTCTCAGTCACAGTTGACCTCCCGTCTACCAACGCCTTTGAAACCACACCTGCGGTAGAATCGCGTCGTGATCAATCGCCGAATCTTCTTGCTGTCTTCGACAACCGCCGCGGCCCTCGCTCAATCCGCGAGTGATCGCATCACGCTAGGACTGATCGGCGCCGGTGGGCGCGGGCGGCGTGTGATGACGGAATTCAAGCGCGACCCCAACCTCCGGGTCCATGCCGTTTGCGACGTCTACGAGCCCAACTTGGAAAGCGGCTTATCCGCCGCCGGACCCGGCACAAAGGCGTACCGCAACTACAAACGGCTGCTCGACGACAAAGACATCGACGCCGTGCTCATCGCCACCCCGGAGCATTGGCACCACCGCATGACGCTCGACGCCATGGCCGCCGGCAAGGATGTATACGTAGAGAAGCCCCTATGTCACACGCCGGAAGAGGGCAGGGAACTCGTCGAGGCTCAGCGCGATTCCGACCGCATCGTCCAGGTCGGGATGCAGCGGCGCAGCTATAACCTTTACCAAGAAGCGCGCGATTTGCGGCGCGATGGTCGCCTTGGGACCGTCCGGATGGTGCGGACATACTGGTTGAACTCACGCACCGCACCACGCCGCTTGGAGTTCAAGGGGCCCATCGATTGGCAGCAGTGGGTTGGTCCGGCGCCGAAGGCGGCTAAGGACCCTCTGCGTTTCTTCAACTGGCGAAGCATTGCTGACTATTCCGGCGGCATCGTTCAGGACCAAGGCGCGCACATCTACGATTCGGTCCATATGATTATGGATGCCGGGTATCCCAGCTCGGTGAATGCGTCCGCCCTCAAGCCCCACGTCGAGGGCATGGATCAGCCGGAGTCGGTTATCGTCATCGCCGAGTACCCGCAAGACTTCATGGCTGTATTTACGATCAACTACAACGCGATGGTTTACGCCCAGCGAGCCGATCAACTCAACTCGTATGACGGCGACGTAGCGCGTATGGACATCGGCCGAGAATTCCTGCGAATTTACGACCGCGAGTCGCCGGACCATGCTTCGTTCGCGAAAGAGCAGCCGGGCGGATTCAACCAGGCAACCATCAATCATGTAATGAATTTCTTGGAGTGCATCCGTACCCGCAACGCACCAAATGCACCGATCGAGAAAGGCTTCCACGCCGCTCTGATCATGCAACTCGCAAATATATCAATCCGCGAAGGGCACAAGGTTGGCTGGAATGCCGAGACGCTTTCAGTCGTTTGAGCGGCGCGGGTCAAGACCCAAGAGCTTGCAGCAAGTCGGCGACGATATCTTCGGGGTCTTCGATCCCGACCGACAGCCGCAGTAAATTGTCACCAATTCCAAGCCGGGCGCGATGTTTCGGCGATAAATTCCGGTGCGAGCTCATCGCAGGGTATGACACCAGCGAATGTACGTCGCCAAGACTCAACGTGCGCACAACCAAATTCAGCGAATTCAGAAATCGAAACACTTTCTCTCGACCGGCCCCGTCAATCTCGAAACTCACCATCCCACCGAACTGAGCTTCCTCGTTTGAGGACTTCAAAAATAGTCGCGACGCGAGGGCGTTATCAGGGTGATCGAGCAGCCCAGGGTAGTGCACTTTGCTGATGCGTTCGTCTTGATCCAAATCCTTCGCCACGATCGCGGCGTTTCGGCAATGCACCTCCATGCGTAGCGGCAGTGTCTTGATGCCTCGCATTGTCAGATAACATTCGAACGGTCCCAAATTGGCCCCCAGCGTGCGGCTGAGTGAGGTCATCAAATCCGCGTGCTCGTCGCCGCTTACTACGATGCCGCCCAACACGTCGGCGTGACCAGATAGATACTTGGTGCCACTGTGGACTATAAAGTCAGCACCCAGGTCAAATGCCCGTAAGATCGCCGGCGTGGTAAACGTACAGTCCGCAACAACTACGGCTCCGTGTCGATGCGCAATCTCAGCGATCTTATCTAGCGCGGTCACCCGTAGTAGTGGATTCGCCACCGACTCCACGAGTACGCAGCCCGGCTTCTGCTCCGCGACTACTTTTTCGAACGCCTCTAGATCACACGGATCGGCAAACCGCGTGTCGACGCCTTGGGGCTCAAAGACGCCCGAAAGCAGCAAGTAGGTTTGGCCAAATAGTTGGTTCGCGGCGACAATACGCTTCGGTCGATCCGCTAGCGCTGTCAGCAGTGCAAGGTGTAGCGCCGACATGCCTGAAGACGTAGCCAGCACAGTCCCACCACCCTCGAGCGCAGCGATCTGTTCGTGCAATCCGTCCGAGGTTGGATTGCCGTATCGCGAATACCCATGGCCCTCAACTTCGCGCGCGAAAACCGCCTCGAGTTCCGCGGATGTCTCGTAGAAATAGCTAGACGCCGCATGAATCGGCGTCGTCGAGGGGACGTACTTCGCGGGCGCTTTGCGGTCACCGGCATGCACCGCGATCGATTCGATCTTCATCGCAGCGCCTGCTCCAAGTCGGCAATGATGTCGTCCGCAGCCTCGATACCGGCGGATACGCGTAACATGCTGTCGCCAATGCCTAGCTTTTCGCGACGTTTCGGAGCCATTTGCCGATGCGATGTGGTCGCGGGATGAAGCACCATTGAGTGAACATCTCCGAGGCTCGTCCCGGGGACGATCATTTTCAGGCGATCAACCAGTTCGAATGCGGCAGCTTTTCCTCCCTTCACGTCGAAGCTAACCATGGCTCCGAAGAGTCCGCCGCTCAGCAGCCTCGCGCCAGTTTCGTGATCGGGATGAGATTCTAGGCCGGGATAATGTAAGTTTTCCAGCCCCGAGTGCCCGTCGAGCCATGCAGCAACTTTGGCGGCATTTTCACATTGCCGCTGAATCCTCAAGGGCAGCGTCTTCACTCCGCGCATCGTGAAATAAGCGCCAAAGGCGCCTTGGTTGTAGCCCAGCGTTTGCTGAAGCGTTTGAGCCACCTCGTTGTGCTCCTCGCTAGTCAACAGAAATCCGCCTAGTACGTCGCCGTGCCCAGCCAAGTACTTCGTTGCACTATGTATAACCAGATCCGCGCCGAGGCTCAGCGGCCGCATCAGCAGCGGTGTCGTAAAAGTTGAATCGACAATGAGTAGCGCACCGTTCCGATGGGCAATCTCAGCAACGCTGTCGAGCGCCGGCACGCGCATCAGAGGATTCGAGATCGTCTCGATATACACCGCCGCCGGCTTCGATTCCTTGACGACTCGCTCAAGCCGCTCGAGATCGCAGGCGTCGCAAAACGACACATCAACACCGTTAGGGGCGAGCACATCCATCAGAACCTGGATAGTCGCGCCGTAGAGCACATCGGCCGCTACGATCGACTTGCGCCGATCGGTCAGGGCAGTAAGCAGCGCCAAATGCACCGCCGCCATGCCAGACGATGTGGCGATAGAAACTTCGGCGCCTTCGAGCGCCGCGACCTGCTCTTCTACCGCCGCAATCGTAGGATTGCCAAATCGGGCGTAGCTCTGACCGTCTTTTTCGCCGCCAAACACCTCATCGAGATCTTCGATTCGGTCGTAGAAAAAGCTCGAAGCCGAGTAGATCGGCGTCGTGACTGGAGTGAACTCGCCGGGCTTCTTGCGGTCGCCCGCATGCACCGCTAGAGTGTGAGGCTTCATCGAAAAAGGGACGCCCGACGCGCACTGTCGGGATCAATATTTGAGTATAGTCGTGGTCCGCGAGAGACCCGGCTTAGCACCGAATCCGTCAAACATCCAAAATTCTGGGGCCTGAACACATGACGTCGTCCTTTTCAGGGCCGTCGACTCCGAGCGGTAGCACCATCTAACTCGCATTTCTCGCCACCTGCTGAGGAATACGGATTGGAGATTTCTTCTATACCTGGGCACAACTCTCCTCCAAGAATGTCCGGATTTGTCCGGTTTTCTCGAGAAATCGGGGGTGGGGGGCGACTCACCATACTCATCAAATGTATTATGTCAAACTTTAAAATGAACTACGTGGGACACCTTGCGCGCTCATGCAAGCCGATCCCCAGGCCGCGTCATGAATGCCGCACATTGGCCGGATTTGGCAGGGTTTTGGCTAAGTTTCCGAGCCCCCGTGCAGGGCTTTCCGCATCCTCCAGGTATAGTGTAAGGCCGGTGTGTCCAGTTTTCGGTGGACCGTTTCGCTAGGTTGCTGATTTCAAAGGCAAAAAAATTTCAAAATCGCAGGACGGCCGTTTGGGCGGGCTTCGTCTTGGCCGTGGCGAGACTTTGGATAGCCGATTCCCCACGCGGTGAGGCAGGGCGTTGTGCGGGGGCCGAGCAGTAGAACCATCGCAAGTACGAATGATTTGATTGATCGCATCGAAAAAAATTTCCTTGGCCTCTGATTGAGCCCTTGTCGCTCAAATATAACTGGGCGCGCTCGAAGCTCTCGAAAAGATTTCGTTGACAGACTATATAAATAGTTATATAGTTACCGTGTGAGCCTAGAACACATCCTTTTGGGCATGCTTCGGGAGCCATCTAGCGGTTACGACCTGAAGACTGAGTTCAACGACGGCGCGCGTCATTTTTGGTCTGCTGAGCTGAGCCAAATCTATCCCGCGCTCAAGCGCCTCGAGAATCAGCGCTTGCTCAACAGTAGCGTTGAGTCATCGCCAAAAGGGCCCGACCGCAAGGTCTATAAGCGAACAAACAAGGGCCGAGCCGAGTTGATCAGCTGGCTCGAACTCGGACCCGTAATGGGAACGCAGCGATTCGCCTACATTGCGCAGCTTGCGTTCTTCTCGGAATTGCGAGACCTCGATCGGACGCTAGAGTTCTTCCGCGATCTGCGCTCTAAGTGTAACCAGTTGCTGACGACGCTAGAGGCGATTGAAACCGAGGAGGCGCTAGAGGACAAGGAGATGAGCGACGTGGAGTTCCACGACTCGCTCTGTTTACAGATGGGATTGACGTCGTTACGCGGGCGAATCGAATGGTGTGACGAGTGTATGGAGCGGATTCGTCAGCGCCAACAATCATCGAGCAACAAGGAGCTGAAACATGGTTGAAGTTATCCATCTAGGGCTGCGCTGGACGCACATCGTCTTCGGGTTCGTAGGACTACTCATTTTCTGGGCACCCATCTTTCTCAAAAAGGGTGGCGACTACCACGTCCGTTTGGGGCGGGTTTTCGTCTGGTGCGCACGAGTGGTTGGATTCTCGGCGTTACTCTCGTGCGGCTGGGCGCTATCGTCTCCAGAGTCGTTTCTCGGAGTACGGTCGGACGGCTCCGCGTGGTCGGCGGATATGATCTCCGGTGTCCGATTCTTCTTTGCGATTCTCGGCGGCCTGAGCCTTGCGCTACTGAGCTCGGTCTATATCGGAGTCGACGTTCTGCGCGAACGAAAGAGCCCACAGAAACTCGATTCGACCAAGTTGGCAGTTCTCCACTGGACGCAGGCTATCGCAGCCGTGATGCTGATCACGAACGGCGCGATGAATCTTTCTAGCATCAACGGAGGGCGCTACGGGGTGCACGTCGGTCTCGGCTTGCTTCTACTCTTCGATTTCGTCGACGCCCGTCGGTTCGTCAAGAGACCGTTCCCGACGCCGATGGCCTGGTGGTATCGGCACATGGACGGCATGATAGGTGGTGGCATCGCGTTCCATACTGCATTTGCCGTCTTTGGATTCAGTCGGCTGATCGGCATCGGGCCTGTCGAAGGGCCACTGGTATTCCTGCCTTGGGTGTTGCCCGCGGCGATCGGCGTGCCGGCGACGAACATATGGATTCGGCGGTACAAGCGGAAGTTTGGTGAATTGGACTCGGCCGAACTCGGTGGGCCAAAGCCCGCGCGGACTTAAGGAGATCCGAGGAGATCCGGGAGATCCAAGGAGATCCGGGAGATCGGGAGATCGGGGACGAGATCGGGGACGGAGCCCTAATAGAGATCAATAGAGATCCGGGACGGAGCCCTAGAGATCCCTAGAGATCCGGGACGGAGCCCTAATGAGATCCAATGAGATCCGGGACTGAGATCCGGGACGTGAGATCCGGGAGATCCCGGGAGATCCCGGGAGATCCGGGACGGAGCCCTAATTGCGCGTCTTGGTCTCCAAGACCGTTTACCGAACCGTTCGACAATGCTGCTAGCGAACAGCGGCTAGGCGCTTGGGCTTCGGGCCCGGCTTCTGACGCCTGAGCATCCTACCCATCTGCGGCTCCAAAGCGCTGACGAACGCATCGTTCCCCAGCGGACGCCCTCCGTACGTAGCTTCTCGGATCGCAGCGTTGGTGCTCGCAGCAGCCGGTTGGGCGGGCACAGCGCGGCTCTCTTCCGCGCCTTGAAACTTCTTCCAAGCGGGTTCGTCGATCAATGGAGATCGCTCGAATCCCGCATGAGTCCTTGCGCTCGACCACGGGTACAATTCCGCCTCACCGACTATTCCGGCGCGCACCGGATTGAGGTCTACGTAGGCCACCGCCTGAACGAGATGGTCGGCGTCGAGCGGGCACGAATAGTAGCGGCCTTGCCAAAGGTGCCCCGAGCGTCCGTAACGTAAGTTGAACACGCGCGCGTATCGAGAATGAGCTTTGCGTAGACCGCGGGCAAACGAATCGCCGAACTCCGGGACCGCGACCAGGTGCACGTGGTTGCTCATCAGGCAGTACCCGAGTACACGGATACCACATCGCTGACACTCTTCGAGAATCAAGTCCAGATAGAGTCGCCGATCGGCGTCGGAGACGAAAGTGATTTGGCGGTTGTTGCCCCGCTGAGTAATGTGGTGCGGGACGCCCGCCGCAACCACACGTGCCATTCGCGGCATGCAGATCTGACAGCAGTATTGCACGGGCGGCTTGCAAGCCCCCAATTAGGGCTCCGTCCCGGATCTCCGTAGGCACTCCACTCCGTCCCGGATCTCCCCCTCGGATCTCCCGGATCTCCCGCAATTAGGGCTCCGTCCCGGATCTCCGTCCCGGATCTCCGTCCCGGATCTCCCATCTCCCGGATCTCCCCAATTAGGGCTCCGTCCCGGATCTCTCGTCCCGGATCTCTCGTCCCGGATCTCTGAGCATCGATTCTGCGCGTTCGACGAACGGCCCAAAATCTGCCACTTCCGCGGTTGGTACACGCTCGCCGTAGCTGAGGCTAATTAGCCCAACATTTCAACATTTGGACTTGAATCGCGCGCGAAGTCAACTGTGTTGTAAATCTCATCCGCGTTCTCAAGCGAGAACGGTGGCGATACCTCGGGTGTTGCTTCCCTTGGCTTTGACAAATCCTCGGCGGTCGGCGTTGGCTCGCTGACTAGCTGACCGTCCTCCTTCGCACAGGCCAGCTCCCACAGGGCAAAAGCGATTGCGATGTCGCAGGTGGCACCGAAGCGGCACCAGCCCTGACGTCGAATCCCTACATGCGGTCTTTCACCACAAGCGCAGGTAAGCTGGTTGATGCGTGCTCTAGCGATCGCTGTGATGCGGTCGTAGATGTCGTTGAATCCCGCCACCTCCTCTTCCGGCCCAACGAGTTCCTTGAACGAGACGGCAATGCGATAGCCTGCTGCGCAGTCGAACGAGTCGGGGTTCCCAAACTTGCCGGTGTAGACCAGCGCGCGCCGCCACTCCAGGGCGCCAGTCGGCAAGGCTCCGTCCTCGCCAGGGTTAGAAAAACTGACCATATCTCGCTACGACATCCGTGCCCAGGCTGTCGAGAACCAAAACGGATGCTAGCAAGACGCTTCCGACTTTCGGGGATTCGCGGCGCCGCCGCAACGTCGTGGCTTGAGGAGGGAACGTAAACAGTCGCCATACGCTGGTCCACCACTACAGCAAAGGGTCGGCGAACGTCGATTGGTCCGACCGTCTGGCGGGGACGTTTGCGATAGTCGCGGCTGGAGAGGCACAGATAGCGATGACTCGACTCCCAGATCTGGACACCTTCGCGAAAGAGCGCCTGATTCGCGTGCGGGGTCGGCACGCGACAACCTCGACAGCTCAATCAATATTGAGTACAGGAGGCTTGCTACCACAAACCCCAGAAATCAAGTGGAGCCGACGACGGGACTTGAACCCGTGACCTCGTCCTTACCAAGGACACAACCTATGGCCAGAAACACCACCTAATACTAACCTTATCTATAAGATGTACTTCGATCCACCATAGCATCGTAGCTCATGTCAGCACTATGTCAGCGAGAGGCTGGCGTACTACTGGCAGGCAATAGGGAACGGATGACATTCAGTGACCGCGAAATGAGTCCAACCGGGACCGGATGTTCGCGCGTATCCGCCGAACATCGAGTTGCTGACGGACGCGCCATAGGCGATCGAACTGGTGATCCACGCAGTGCTCCATCGAACCGCCCTTCCGAGCGGTTTTTGATTGTCTTCTCCCGGTGTCAGCGCCGGTGTAAGAATCCCCGTATCGCCGGAATAAAATTCCCCACCCGTAGCTTGCGTCGGAGCCGACCCTGGAAGCAGGAGGTACAAGGCGCTGTTACGGAGTTCAGATGTGCAAGAAATCGAAGAATTAGTTCGACAAGGGGTGAGCCTCGCCAAGATCAGCGAGCTCACGGGATTTGACCGCAAGACGGTTCGCAAGTACTTAAGGCAGGACGATCCGACGCCCAGATACGGCCCGCGCAAGCCGCGTCCGTCCAAGCTGGATCGCTTCAAGCCGTTTATCGAAGACCGCCTCAAGGCCGGCGTCTGGAATGCCGTCGTGCTGTTGCGTGAGCTGCGAGAACACGGCTACTCGGGCGGCTATACGATCCTCAAGGATCACCTACAGCCGTTGCGAGAAGCCGCAACCACGGTGGCCGTGCGGCGCTTTGAAACACCCGCAGGCAAACAGGCTCAGGTCGATTGGGGCCATCTCGGCGAGATCACCGCCGACGGCAAGACTCGCAAGCTTTGGGGTTTCGTCTTCACGCTCGGTCACAGCCGGGCCATCATGGCCGCCGCGGCGACCGACCAGAAGCTGCCGACGCTGCTGCGCATGCACGAGGAAGCCTTCCGGCAACTCGGCGGCGTGCCGCAAGAGATCCTCTACGACCGCATGAAGACGGTCTTGGAGGGGGTCGACGAGCGCGGCGAGCTCAAGTGGAATCAAACCTTCAAGGACTTCGCCGACTATTGGGGCTTCACCCCGCGGGCCTGCAAACCTTACCGCGCGCAGACCAAGGGCAAGGTCGAATCGGGCGTCAAGTACGTGCGCCGCAACTTCCTGTGCGGACGCACGGCGACGAGCCTGGATGATCTCAACAACCAGCTGCACGCTTGGGTCTGGGAGGTCTCGAACCGGCGCGTTCACGGCACCACTCACAGCCAAGTGTTAGAGAGTTGGGAGTCTGAAAAGACCGCCTTGCAGTCTCTCGACAAGCGTCCGCCGTATCCCCTCGCGGACGCCGAGTCGAGGCGTGTGAGCCGGGACGCCTTCGTGGCCTGGCGCTCCAACCGCTACTCGGTTCCCTGGCAAGACGCCGGCGCCGAAGTCTCGTTGCGCGAACTGGCCGGCCGGCTCGAGGTATGGCGCGGAGCCGAGCGGATCGCCGTTCACGAGTTGATCGACGACCGCCACCAAATCGTTGTTCGCAAAGAGCATCATGCCGACATTCCGCTGCACGTCGCCAAGCGTCCAGGAGGAAAAACGTGCATTCACATCCAAGCCGGCGCACCCCAAGTCGAAGTGCGGCCGCTAGCGGCTTACGAAAGCGCCGCCGCCGGAGGTGCGCTGTGACCGCCATCGAACAGCTTCACGAACGGCTCGAAGCACTGGGGCTGAAGACCATCGACGATCGCTTGGAAGCGCTGCTTGAACAAGCAGCCAAGGCTGAACCGGCCTACGCCGACTTCCTGCTCGACGTCGTCAGCGCCGAGGCCGACGCTCGCCGACAACGCTATCTCAAGACGCGTCTACAGCTCGCGCATCTGCCCTATGTCAAGACTTTCGAACAGTTCGACTTCGACTTTCAACCATCGATCGACGAGCGCCAAATCCAAGAGCTGCGCACGTTGCGCTTCGTGCACGAAGCCTCCAACGTGATCTTCCTCGGGCCACCCGGCGTTGGCAAGACGCATCTCTCGGTTGCCTTGGCCGAGGCTGCGATCCAAGCCGGTTTCGGAGCCTACTTCATCACCGCGCACGACTTGATCGCCGATCTGTCGAAGGCCATCCGCGAAGGACGGCTACAACGAAGGATGCGCATCTACCTCGCGCCGAAGGTGCTGATCGTCGACGAGATGGGTTACCTTCCGCTCGACGAGCTGGGGGCGACGATCTTCTTCCAACTCGTCAGCGCGCGTTACGAACGCGGCAGCATCATCCTGACCTCGAACAAGAGCTACGCCGATTGGGGCTCGATCTTTTCCGACCCGATCATCGCCACGGCGATCCTGGATCGACTGTTGCATCACTCGACGACGGTGAACATTCGCGGCGAGAGCTTTCGCTTGAAGGAGCGCCGAAGAGCCGGTTTGCTCTCGCGGCCGGAAGATCAGTCCGGCGAACGGCCGACGGTCGATGCGGCTGACGCGGCGAGCCCTGGTCGCAAGAGCGGGGGAAGTGGAAGATGAGTTTTTTCAGGCATGGGCAAATCTATCGATCCGATGGGCGTTGGGCAGCGGAAAAGAAGCCGGGAGCGATCTCGGCCGCCGCTCCCGGCACTCATCGTCTCGCTGAGTTTGCGGCCGGGTATTCCTTGGCGGGTTGCTCTCCAGCATTGCCCGCCTCCGCTTCCCCGGCTAGCTCCATGCTTAGCAACACGGTGGTGGTCCACAAAACCACCACCGCAACCAGGGTGGGGAATTTTCAACCGGCGAAAACGGGATTTTTCATCCGGCCTTGACACCCGGTAAGGATTGAGCACGGATCGCTACCCTTTCAGCGGCTTCTCTAGGCTTGTTTTTTTGGCCATTTGGCCCAGAACTGGCACTACGCGGTGCTTAGTCCCGCAACCCCGCCGGCGGCTGGAGGTGGGGGGTGAGCGCATTGGAGACAGAAAACCCCCGGCCCAAAGGAGAGAGGGGTCGGGGGTTCAGTTTGGAGTGCTAGTGTGCCTTTCGGCGAGACTATTTTACGCCGGCAAGCCTGGCGACTGCAACCGACCAAGGAGAAGAGTAGATGCCTCTGACTCGACTTAGATCACTGGACGACGAAACGATGACACCGCTAGCGACCTGCCCCACTGTGCCAAGGAAAACGATCGCACGTCCCGCCAAGGCAAGCCGAACTGCGCACCGAGGCAAACCGCCGCGCGAACGGCATTCCGGTGCCTGCGGGAACCGTAACAAGCCTCAACGCGGTAGCTATGAAGGTAGGTGCCGCGCCCCTCCCTCGTAGAGGCGCCAAATGTTGCCCCTCTTGCGAGTATCATTGAACCCGACACGGAGCGTCGAAATGAAAACGAACAACATGGCCCCCGTAGTTGTACTCACGCTTATCGGTTTACTAATTGCGACAGCCTGCTCGTCGCAACAGCAGCCTTCAATGCCGGTCCATCCCAACGTGCTCTTCATCGTCGTCGATGACCTCAACGTTGCGATCGGAACCTACGGCGAGTACCCAACTGCCAAGACCCCAAACATCGACCGGCTAGCGTCACAGGGCGTCCGCTTCGATCGAGCGTACTCCCAGGACCCAGTCTGCAACCCCTCGCGTACCTCATTCCTCAGCGGCCGACGCCCGGCCAGCACTAACGTCTACGGCAACTTCGTGCCGCCGCGAACCTCGATGGGCGACGTTGTGATGATGCCGGAGTACTTCGCCTCGCAGGGGTACTTCACTGCCCGAGTAGGCAAAGTCGCCCACGGCCGCTACGAGGACGCCGTCACCTGGGACATCTCCGAAAACGCCTGGCGCCGCGAGCACTATCTGCCAGGCATCGACCACTCCGAGGTCCGCGATAACTCCTGGACCGAAGGTTCCGAGAACGGCATGTCGCGAGCTGACGTATTTGAACCGACTGGCCGCACCGGCGGCCTCCCGCTAGTCTGGCGCGCCACCGATGAGGGCGAAGACGAGACCCCCGACGGCCGCACCACTCGCCGCGTGATCGAGATTCTCCGCAAGCACGTTGCCGAAAATTCCGACCAGCCGTTCTTTGTCGGCGCCGGATTCCACAAGCCTCACCAGCCATGGGTCGCGCCGGCGAGTTTCTTCGAACAGCATCCAATAAGTGAAGTCCAACTACCGGACGAGCCTGCCGACGACCTCGACGACATTCCGGCCCCGGCGCTGGGAAACTACCCCGACGATCGTGAGCACACCGACGATCAATATCGCCAAGCCGCTGCCGCCTACCACGCCACGATCACGTTGATGGACCACCAAGTCGGCCTGCTGATGGAAACCCTCGCGGAACTCAATCTCGAAGAATCAACACTCGTCGTCTTCGTGAGCGATCACGGCTTTCATCTCGGGGAGCACGGCGGATTGTGGCGCAAACACACTCAGTGGGAGGAGTCCACGCGGGTCCCGCTCATCGTACGAATGCCCGGAACTCCGGTCGATGGCCAAGGGACCTCGACCATGGGCTTGGTCGAACTCGTCGACTTGTACCCGACGCTGGCCGACGTGTGCAACCTGCCTGAGAAGTCAGGTCTAGAGGGAACTAGCTTTAGCCCTCTCCTCGAAAATCCGTCTCACCAGTGGAAGAGTGCAATCTTTTCCGAAGCCAAGCGCCAAGGCGCACACGGCCGCACGATCCGCACCGCCCGCTACCGCTATACAGAGTGGAAGCCACTCGAAGGCGACGGCGATCCCGCGTACGAACTCTACGATCTCGATACAGATCCAAAAGAGTATGTGAACGTAGTAGATGACGCGCTAAAAAGCGAACTTCGCGCCCAGCTAGCCGCACAACTCGAGGCCGGTTGGCAGGCCGCGCTCCCCGACGCCGAGTTGCTTAGCCAAGCCCGAAAATAGCCGGGCCTGGGCGGAGAGTCATACGCCGCCCAAGCCAACCAAAGTGACCCGCAGAGCCCGCTGCAAGAAATGCGGCGACGTCATCGAGAGCAAGTCTCATCACGACTTCGTCACCTGCAAGTGTGGGGCGATCTCCGTTGATGGTGGAGTGGAGTATTCGCGCCGGGTGGGGAAACCTGAGGATTTTGGGTAGTGAGGTCTTAGCCTGGAGATGTCGGTTCTTCGGATGATTTCTCAGCCGCTAGCCTTAACTGTTCAACCGCCTGTATCAAGTCTCCCATCGCGCGGAACAATGGATCATTCTGCGGGATCTTGGTGAACCGGAAGCCATTTGCACGCTCGAGATGCCTTCGCGCTGAATCAATGTGCTGTTTCTTGTTTGCCATAGTCGACCGCTATTCTGCGCGATTAGGTAGTGGGGTCAAGGCTGTCCTGTGGCAGTCAGATCATCGACCAAACGGTTCACGACCCAGAGTGTAGTCGGTTTTCAGTTCCGATTCAACCCCCCGTGAGTACCTATTTCGACCGGTACGAAAGACTAGTACTTTTTAGAGAGGATGAGAGTTCGGCGCATCGCGTCAGTAGAGCAATGCTGTTAACCCCAACCCGCCCCGACAAGCTGGCCTGGGCAACCGTGGACGGTAGGGCTGGGGCTAAGATTGACTCCCCCACGCTATAATTCACGACGGTGCTGCCGGAATTCCCGACCTATCAAGTGGTATTGTGCGTGCTGGCCGCCAGTATTCTGGTCGGGAAACTGAATTCCTCGTATCTCGGGATGTTCAAAGTCACCGCGCTGGTATTCACTCAGGCCGTAGGAGCCGGGTTCGCCGTCAGACATCTTGGGATGCTCGCAGTGCCGGTGGTCCTGCTGATCGGCACATCGGCTGCCACATACATGGTGATCGCCGAGACTGAGCGACGGCTTGCGGCCATCGGGTTCACGGGACGCCGCGGATCCATTCGTTAGCGACCCTCGAAAACGCCTAGGCCACTGTCAGGTTTGCTGTGCACGCTCAAGCGCTCTGAGGAGCTCTGGAGCCGCGGTTGATCGCCAATCTTCGGAAATCTGCGACACAAGCCGTGTCCAACCTAAGTAGGTCGGCGTCAACCTTCGAAATGGTATCCAGCCTCGGCCATTGCCTCGCAATCATGTTGATATTGCTCATCGATAATCTGGGCCCAGTTCGAAAGCTTCTCCGTGAATCTCTCTAGCAACGCTGCAGTTCTCACGATGTTCACGATTTCGAGCCCGGGGAGATTGTTCTTATTCCCTTTTGCTGTTGCGTATCGAAACGACGAGGCTCCAGGATCTATTTGCGAAAGTTGCTTGATGTAGGCACCAATTGCGGCGGTTTGGACTTCGCCAAAATATGACGCGTCCTGTTCGTGCATCGAGCGGAGCCTCGGCTCAAGCATCTTCCAGAGTATGAGGAGATTATGCGATGTATTCAGATTCTTTTTCTCGTTCTTCGTAACCTTCTGGTGCACCAAGTCTGCGGCCGCAGGGATGATGCGCTTTAAATAAAGCTCTATGGAGTGACGATAGAGAAAGACGATTGGAAGCGCCAGATAGTCGTGGTAATTTGGACTTCGGATTGAGAAGTCAGCCACAAGTCGGGCGGCTTCGTGGTAACCGCGCGCATATAACTCGGGATCCAATTCTTCGCGTTCTCGCACGTACGCATCCTTTTGCCAGGGGCCTCGCACTTCGGGAGAAGCCTCCTTCCATTCCTGCTTCGTCAGAAACAATTTGTCGCTAGCGTCGAGTGGACTCTGCCATGCGTCTTGTGCCCATTGCGGAACGCTCATTTATAGAACTCCATGACCTCGGGAAGGTATTCTAGATCGACAACCGGCTCTCAAGCGCTATCGCGCCCGCGCAATCGCTGTCACCCTCCATCTTAGAATGAGACCCTGTCCGTCGCCCGCCAGAACGACGAGGCTTTTGCCTTCGGGTAGCCGCATTTAGATCGACGACTTTCTGGTGCTATGACGAGCCCCTCGGGCCCTTCACTGGACTGTACATCGTACCCTTTAGTTCTGGGTCCTTCCTGGTCAAATCGCCCTCCGGTGCGGGCTCCTGCACCCCCCCTCTACTTTTGACCTAGCCAAAAACAGGCCCCGGGGGGATAGAGACGAGGGGCTGCGCAAACCTACGCCGACAGCGACCGATTAGCCGTCTGCGGGCCTTCCATATCGCCTGATCTGCGCCCCCAAATGCCGACCTCCGAGGGATCGTCACCTCATCCCCGCGAAGGTTCTTCTAAAACATGACTGGCGTGTTATGTTGTAAGCACGTGCCCTATGGATGAACCGATGACACCGCAGGGTTACGGGACGGTAGAGAAGGCCGCGCGCGTCCTCAACATCGCGCCGAAGACGCTCCGAACAGCGATCAAGCTTGGTCAGATCAGTGGCCCGGATCCCGCGACCGGATGGGTTGTATTTGAGCAAATCGCGAGAGAAATGAACTCGATTCCCTCGCGACAGGACAATCTTCGTTCGAAGCAATTGGTCTGCCCCGAAGAACATCGGCTCCAGGACCGAAGGGGAGTGGGCGACGACGCCGAACAAGGTGCCACCGATCCTGACATTTCTGTTGACGAACAAATCGCCTATCGTCGTGAACTCGAGGAGTTGCGGCTACGGAGAGACAGGGCGGATGTCGCGCTTAAAGAGATCAAGGCGGAGAGAGTCCGCTTCGAACTTGCGCAATCGGACGGTGAATTTCTGGACCGCAACGAAGTCAGAGACGGGATACGGACTGCGATGACGCAGTTCAGGGAGAGCTTCCTCCAGGTGGGGGCCAGGCTGGCGCCGATCATCACCGGGCTCGACGATGTTCGCACGATCCGCGAGACACTCGACGACGAGTTCGAGCGGGTTCTCAAAGAGGCATCGAACGAACTCAGGAAATTGTCCCGGCAATCAGAGTCTGCACCGACTGCCTAACAAATTTAGTATTGGACAAGAGACGCTAGGGGTTTCCAGGCCCGGTTGACTCCGCGAACCGGACATGAACGAAGCCTGACGGCAGACGCTTCGCGTGGTGGCAAGCGAGGTGAAGACGGGAAGGCGGGCGTAAGGTCGTGGACACCAAAGGAGGTGTCCCATGACACGTTTACGCCGGCAGATGCTCGACGAGCTCGAGCGTCGCAATTACTCCGCGAACACGATTCGCTGCTACATCCGCGCAGTCGAAGAGTTCGCGCGCTACTTCAAGCGGCCGCCCGATCAGTTGGGTCTGGAAGAGATCCGCAAGCATCAAGCTCATCTGTTTCGTGATCGCAAGCTCGCCGCCAACACCGTGGCTCAACATCTGGCGGGGCTGCGGTTCTTCTACGTCAAGACGCTCGGACAAGCGTGGAATTTGACGTACACGCCCTATCCCAAGAGACCCCGAAGCTTGCCGAGCATCCTTTCTGTCGAAGAGGTCGCCCATCTGATCGATGCAGCCGACAGCATGTTCCACCGCATGATCGTGATGACGCTCTACGCCACCGGCGTGCGTCGGGCGGAGCTGACTCAGCTCCAACTCAACGACATCGACTCTGAACGCATGGTGGTTCATGTTCGCGGCGGCAAGGGCCGCAAAGACCGCGATGTGATGCTCAGTCCAGAGTTGCTCGTCGCATTACGCGAGCACGTTCGGGGGCTGCGGCGCAAGCCGAAACAGTGGCTGTTTCCGGGAGGGAAGTGGCACAACAGCGACGATCCGATCAGCACCAAAGCGGTCTGGAACGCTTGCCACGCAGCCGCCCGGCGGGCCGGCATCGATAAACCCGTTCATCCCCACACTTTGCGTCATTGTTTCGCCACGCACTTGCTCGAAGCCGGGGCGGACTTGCGTACCATCCAGATGCTGCTCGGGCATCGCGACCTGGAGCAGACGGCGGTCTATCTGCACTTGTCGGCGCGTCACTTCAGCGCCGTCGCGAGTCCGCTGGACGCCTTGCAGTTAGCTTCAGCGGCACAACAAGATCCCGGGACAACGTAGATGCAACGGCCGCCGCTGGAGGTGGCCGATCTGGTTCGCGCCGCGGGACAAAGCTTCTTCGTCAGAACTCGCGGCTGGCTTCGCGGACAGCACGTCAAAGTGTTGTCAGCAATCGCACGCTGCCGCACCGCCGCGCTGGGCGGTCATCGCGATAAGTGCGACGACTGCGGCCATGAACCGCCCATCTCCTACAACTCGTGCCGCGATCGGCATTGTCCGAAGTGTCAAGCCAACACGCGCAAGCGGTGGCTTGAGGCTCGCCGCAGCGAACTGCTGCCGGTGCGCTACCTGCACGTCGTGTTCACCTTGCCGCACCTGCTCTCCCAGTTCGCCTTGCAGAACAAAAAGGTGATCTACTCGCTGTTGCTGCGCACGAGCGCCCAGACGCTGCGCCAAGTTGCTCGCGATCCCAAGCACCTTGGCGCCGAGATCGGCTTCTTCTCGATTCTGCATACCTGGAACCAGAGAGTCCAAGAACACGCCCATGTCCACTCGGTGGTCCCCGCCGGCGGTCTCGCGCTCGATCAGGACCGTTGGATCGATGCCCCCTCCAAGACTTTCTTCCTTCCCAAGGACATCTTGGCTGAAGTCTTTCGCGGCAAGTTCGTCGAAGGGTTGCGCAAGGCCTTCGCCAAAGGCGAGCTGCGTTTCCACGGGCGCTTTGCGCCGCTATCTCAACCACGCGCCTTCAAGTCTTTCGTGCGCACGCTGTACCGCACCAAGTGGGTGGTCGAAGTGCGACCGCCCTTCGGAGGTCCCGGGCAAGCTCTCGAGTATCTGAGCCGCTACACCCACCGTGTGGCGATCTCGAATCAGCGCCTGGTCTCGTTCGAGCAGGGCCAAGTCACCTTCCGTTGGCGCGATTCCGCCAACGGCAATCAACAACGGCTGATGACGCTCGCGCTCGATGAGTTCCTGCGTCGCTTCCTGCTGCACGTGTTGCCGAGCCGCTTTGTGCGCATTCGCTACTACGGCTTCCTGGCTCACCGCAAGCGCGCTGCTCTGTTGCCGCTGTGTCGCCGCCTGATCGCTCGCGTCAATCCGTCGCGCATGATCTCCTACGGCGCTCACGAACCCACTCATACCTTCTGGGGCTGTCCTCGCTGCGGCGGCCGCTTGCGCGTCGTCGAACGCTTCAGCGCAGCGGAACTGTGCGCTCGTGCTCCACCCGTTCTCGCCGCCGCATGATGCTACTCCTCATCACAGCCCGGGATTCTTGGTCGCTTCGGCGTGAGCCGCGCTCGTGCGCCTCGGCTAGCTTCGCCCCCCTATGCGCCTCGTTTCGACCGCCTTCCCCACAGCGAAACCTTTGGCCGCGCCCCGCGATCACAACTCCAACTCGCTTAGCCGTGTCGCTGAACCGCCCTCGGACGCCGTTTCGACTCTCTTCAGCGCCTCTCGCTCGCAACATTCAAAACGCATAGACTGCAAACACCGGCGGGGGCTTCCTTCATGTCGTTGTATCGCAAGCGGTTAGCTCTCTCGTACTGCGAGACCTCTATGTGCGCCGCTCGCGATACAACACTCAGACATGTCGGAAGTGCCAGGTACTCTATGGATCACTCTGCCGGGACCGGTTGGGACGCGGTCGTATCTTGTACAAACAGCAGAATATCGAACGCTTTCCGTGGAGCGATCAATTGCTGGTAGCTGGCGGAGAGTTCCTCCGAAAAGACTGCTCCGATCGACCACGTTCGCTGCTTGATGTCGAGCCAGCTACGTACCGCGCCTTCTGCCGGCCGCAGATCAACAGCTAGCAGCGGCAAACCGATTGTAGCGAGAGTCTGGTCCAGTCCGCCAACGAATGCAGCAGGTGCGTTGAAGACGCGCACTCCCCTCCCCGGTTCGATGGCTCGAAACGCTCCTCGGTGGAAGGCGAGGCCGAATACGACCATGTCAGGGCCGAACTGCTCGTCCAGGTGCATGCCCATCGTCTTGATCGGGCCGTACTCCTGCTTGCCGACGTGGCCGTTGTGCGCCCACAGGACAGCTTTCTTGTTCGGCCGTTCCTTCAGGATTGAGATGACATTGTCGGCCATGAATCTGTCCCGGGCTTGGACGCTCGGTGACTCGCTTTGGTACATGTGGGCCGCCTGGCTAACGATTGCGGCATTCTGTTTGGCGACGGACCAGATTTCCGCGCTCGATTGCTCGATGTAGGCAGCGCTTCGATCATTGAAGCGGTCGACTAGCTCCTTTGTCTGGCGTGCAATGGCCGCTCGTCTTTGGACCGGCAGATTGGTGTACGTGGGCACAAGCTGCTTGGCCAGCAGCGGTTGCAGAGGCTCGCCGATCGCATCCGCATACTCAGGGTCGACTGCTTGCAGATACTCAAATATCTGCTGAAGCGCAACATGTGAGAACTGCATGTCAAATCCCAGGAACTGTAACTTCTCATTGTGGGCCGGGTCGAGATTGTAGGAGCGCATCCACTCGATCAAGGCAAGGATCTCTTTGGTGTTCCAGACCCAGAAATACATTCCCGCAAGAGCTTGTGCCGGATCGCCTTCCCCGCGGAGAACATAGTTGTTTACACGTAGCGCCTCGGTCCAATTGGCTTCGATCGCGAAGATGCGAAAGCCCATTTCCTCGACAAGAAATTCAAGCATCCGGTGCTTAAGTTGAAAGAACTCGTGCGTGCCGTGAGTCGCCTCGCCGAGCGCGACGATGCGAGCGTCGCCGACGGCTGCCTTGAGCGGCTCCAGGTCGTCGAAGCCTTGACCGGCTTCGGCTGTCTTGAGCCGTATTGCACGGCGGCTGAACCACTCTCGCATCGCGGCTGGCGCTGGCTCGTGTTTCTCGACGACCGCAGAATCGATTTCGCGTTTTTCCAGCTCAATACGCAGTGGAAAGAACATCGTCGCTTGCCGCCAATTGCCTTCGATGGCTTCGCCGTCGGCGCTAAGCGTGCCGGTGAACTCTACACGCATTGCATCGCCGCGGACTGTGACGGATCTCGAGGCCACAACAACACTCGTGAGAGGGATCTCGTCGGGGCTTTGGTCGGGGACTATCATCGTGCCGTGGATCGAGCCGTCCGGTTGTGGCCGAAATTTGAAGACCAGACGCAACTCGATGTCCATGGCGTTCAACGTGCCTTTCCATTGACCGGCGATTCCGGACTCTTGCGCCGCAGCAGGTGCTGCTGAGATGACGGCTGCGACCAAAAGACTGGCAGTCAAGATTCGAGATGTCATCGTTGCTCGAAGACCTCAGGTTAATCGTAGCGCCACACTTCCAATTTTGCGGATTCGCGAAAGTCGGACGAGCTGGATCGATGAACCAGGGGAGAGGTAATTCAACCGAGTGAAGTCTTATTGGGAACTGCTCGGCGCTAATCGGATGTTCCCGATTTCTTCAAGAGCCTTTGGACGACATCACGTGCACGTTCGTTGAGCCGGTCGGGTGCGCGGTCAAATTCCTTCAGGTACGTCGACCAAATCACGCTGCGGTTTTCGACATCAACCAAAAAAATATTGCCCTTTGAGCGACCGAACGAACTTCGCGTCTGTCGCATCTTAATGCCGCCGCCTTCGATGCTCTCGCCTACCGCTGGAACTTCCGCCTCTTCATCCTCGCTCTCTAAGGGCTCCGGCTCAGGCTCGGCGAACATCTCTGTTACACGCTCGAGAAACGTTTCGTCGATGCGCTCGGTGAGAATCGCGTCGGCATCCTTCGGATCAACCACGATTCGGAACGCCCCCTGGCGCGCGAGTTCCTGAGCTAAGTACTGGTCAAATGAAGACTGCATCGGCCAGACATAGACATCGTTGACGCTGGCGAGGCCTTGCGCAAAGATAGCCGCGCTGCACAAAAAAAAGACGGCCGCAATGCGGGCTGGCGTCGTTGTCGACATGCCTGCGATTATATCAGTGAGGCCCCCTTAACAGCCCGTGGTGAAAGTCACGCAGGCCGCGTTACGCGCCGATGGGGCGGCTTGAGTATTAGACGAGTGCCTCAACGAATTAACAGTCAGAGCGCACCAGTAATCTTTGAATGGCGCGTAACCCGTTGGGCGGCGGGCACTAGCGGCCGTCGGCTTTGTCATTCGTCGGAGACGATCGTCCGGATCGCCGTCCTCCTCACTCCGCGCCGATCAGCCACAATTGCTCGCCGCGCGACCTACGGGACTTTTACCACGGACTGTTAGGCGACTAATTGCATGTCAGAAACCTTTCCCCTTCAATCACTTGCCGAAGACGTTGTGGCTCGCGCGCGATTGCTTGGGGCAGATGCCGTTGAGTGCATGGTTAGCGAGGGCTCTCGGTTTTCAGTGCGAGTGCGACTCGGCGAAATTGAGAAGCTGACCGACTCAGGCTCTAAAGGGATCGGCGTTCAGCTCATGCGTGGCAAGTCGAGCGGATCAGCGTACAGTTCTGATTTCAGCGATGACGGCCTGCAAAAAATGCTGCTGTCCGCAATCGAGGCGACCGGGGTTACGGCGGCAGACTCATTCGCCGGGTTGCCCGACGAGGCCGACCTCGGTAGTGCCGACAGTGACCTCAGGCTGTTCGATGCCGCGGTGCTAGCCCTGAGTTCGGAAACAAAGATCGATCTCGCCAAGCAGTGCGAGCAGGCTGCGCTCGATTTCGATCCGGCGATTTCAAATTCCGAAGGCGCGGGATTTTCGTCGGGCTGGGGGTATTGGGGATTCGCCAACTCACTTGGCTTTTCCGGCAGCTACAAGACTGGCAGTTGCTCGCTCGTAGCGACCCCGGTGGCGGAAGCGAATGGCCTGAAAGAGCGCGACTCTTGGTATGGCGTCGGGCGCCGGCCCGAAGACTTAGGGAGTGCCGCGCAGATTGGGCGAACCGCGGCGGAGCGAGCTGTGCGCCGGCTGAACCCGCGCAAAATGGGGACGATGGAGGCTCCTGTCGTCTTTGAGCCTGGGGCCGCGAAGTCGCTGTTGGGGCACCTGATGGGGGCTGTAAGCGGCAGTGCAATTTATCGCAAGTCTTCGTTTCTGGCTGGCCGGCTTGGCGAGATGGTTGCCGCGCCTAACGTAACTGTTTTCGATGACGCATTGGTGCCGGGCGGCTTCGGAAGTTCCCCTTTTGACGATGAGGGCGTGCGCGGTCGAAAAACGGCGGTCGTGTCCGAAGGGCGGCTCGATAGCTACCTACTCAATAGTTACTCGGCTCGAAAGCTGGGCTTGCGGACCACCGGCAATGCCTCGCGAGGATTGGCCGGGGCGGCAGGCATCGGCCAGGCGAATTTTGAAATTGTGCCCGGTAAATCTTCGCGCGAAGAAATTATCGATTCGGTGAAAGACGGCCTATACGTGACGGAGCTGATCGGGTTTGGCGTAAACCTAGTGACTGGCGACTACTCGCGGGGAGCTTCCGGATTTCGCATTGAAAATGGCCGTCTGACGCACGCGGTATCGGAGGTCACGATCGGCGGCAACCTGGCGGAAATGTTTCGCGGCATCGAGATGATTGGGAACGACCCAGACCGGCGTGGCGCAACCATCGCACCGACCATCAAGATTTCAAAGATGACGATTGCCGGACAATAGAGAAGATGCTTGAGACGGAAAAACAGCTTAAGGGCGGTGGCCTAAGGCCGGTTCCGATATTGATCGCGTTGGTGCTATTCGGGGGCCTCGCGGTAGTCGGCTATTTCGAGTGGAAGGCTGATGCGGAAGCTGTTCCGCTGGAACTCGTGCTCAGCGATGAGGCGCGGGCTTACTTGCCGAAACTCGATCTGCACTCGGTCGAGATGGCCGCGACCGAGAGCGCGCTTGGCCACACACTGGTTGAAATTACGGGCGTGATAGGCAACATCGGCGAGAGAGCGATCGAGAGCGTGAAATTGAACTGTGTGTTCTACGAAATTAACGGCATTGAACTAGACCGAGTCCGCTCGACGATCGTCAGATCGAATGCCGGCCTGGCCCCGGGAACCGAGTCAAAGTTTCGGCTGGCGTTTGATGCGATTCCAGAGGGCTGGAATCAGACGATGCCAAACCTGTTTATTGCGGAAATTATATTTGGGGACTAGCCCGCTATATCGTGAAAAATTCGGGCTAGCTCGCGAGGCCAGTAGTCGCCGCGGCTTACAATACTCTCGATGGGGGTAGTGCTCTCAAGATCGGCGCTGGTCGACCTGCGCAAACAGTGGCGCGACGAGGGCTCGACCGTCGTTATCACCAACGGATGCTTCGACTTACTGCATCCCGGGCATGTGCGTTTGCTTGAAGCAGCGAGCACTCACGGCGACAAATTAGTCGTCGCCGTGAACAGCGATGCCAGCGTGCGTGACCTCAAGGGGCCGTCTCGTCCCGTCATCCCCGAGAACGAGCGCGCGGCTACGTTGGCCTCGCTTGCGGCCGTCGATGCCGTGACGATTTTCGGCGAAGAAACACCCTGCGAACTCCTCGAACTTTTACTCCCCGACGTCTTAGTAAAAGGCGCGGACTGGTCGCATTGGATCGCCGGTCGTGAAATCGTTGAAGCTGCCGGCGGACAGGTATTTCCGATTCCTGTTGAGCCCGGATATTCGACGACTGATGTTGTGAAGAATATCCTCGAAATTCACTCGGTTTGACGCACCCCGGCCTACGAGATTATTTCGACCGCTTGGGGCGGCATCCCGCGTTCGTTGAACTGCTGGCCGCGATGCGCGGCTCGCGACGCGAGGTCGTCGATCTTACCGGGCTGACAGAGACTGCACGAGCGATTTATGCGCTGTTGTTGCAGAAGCTGACCGACCGGCCCGTGGTGCTGTTGGTTGACACCAACCGTACAGCCGAAGAACTCAACGAGACAGTGACCGCGATCTTCGAACAGCTCGATATCTCCTCGGGCCGCGGAGCGCCTTGCGTATTGCCGGCCCACGACGTGACGCCGTTTGACGGGCTCTCACCCCACGCCGATATCAGCGAAAAGCGCGGCATCGCGCTATGGCGTATGACCGAGGGAACGGCTTCGACCGTGGTCGTCCCGATCGGTGCGGCGCTGCTGAAAACGGCTCCGGGTGACTTCTACAAACACCTGGCCTGGCAGATCGAGGTCGGCGACGAGTTTTTCTTAGAAGACCTCGAAGCCGGCCTAGCATCGGTTGGCTATACGCGCCAAGAGCCGGTCGAAATGGTCGGCCAATTTTCAGTGCGTGGCGGCATCATCGATGTTTTTTCTCCCGAGGCGCCATACCCGGTCCGTATCGAACTATTCGGGGATCGAGTTGAGTCGATCCGCGAGTTCGCTCCGGAAACTCAAACGTCGGTTCGAACGCTGGACGAGACTTCGTTGTTGCCGTTGAGCGAGTACCCGGTGACTGCGGTGGACGGTGACGCCAACCCGGTGTTGGCCGCCGGCTGGGAGTTTTCGGCGATCGGCGGCGAGGCTCGCTCGCATTGCGTGCTCGACATGCTCCCCAACGCGATCGTTGTTTGGAACGAGCCGGACGTTCTACAGAACGAAGCTGGAAAGTTTTGGGAGCGTTTGGAAACGGCGGCTGAGCGCGCTGAAGGCGACGCGGCGGACTACTACTTGCCGCTCATTCGATTGCGATCGGCCGCGCAACGTTGCGATCAAGTCGTTCTCGATCAATTGGGGCTCGACCCTTTCAGCGTTGACGACGGGGACGGCCCGCTGCAGATTCGCAGCCAACCGACTCCGAGTTTCCGAGGAAACATTACTCACTGCATGCAGGAATTGAAAGGGCACGTTACAGCGGGCTCGCGGGTGCTCGTGGCGGCAGCTTCGCTTGGCGACCTTGAGCGCTTGGCCGATATTTTTAACGAGTTTGATATTTCGTATCAGTTGGGGCTGCAAGAGCGGCCGCAAGGAATGAGTCCTTATCTCGAAGAGAGATCCTATCTGGCCGGTCCTATCGCGTCGGTGATCTTGGTTCAGGCCGCCATAGCAAAGGGCTGCGTGTTGCCAGAGTCTCAGGCTGTCATCTATGGCACAGACGACGTTTTCGGTCACTCCGACCTGGTCGCCAAACCACGCAAGCAAGCAAGCGCGGCGTCGGCGTTTCTCTCGAATCTGGAAGACCTCAAAGAAGGCGACTACGTTGTACATACCCAGCATGGAGTAGGGCGATTCCTAGGGTTGAGGCAGATCGAGAACTCTGGGCGCGCCGACGATTTCATGCTGCTTGAATACGCAGGTTCGTCAAAGCTTTATGTCCCACTTTCGCGGCTCGACCTGGTACAGAAATATCACGGCGCCGGAGGACCCAAACCGCAGCTCGATCGGCTGGGCGGACAGACCTGGGAAAAAGCAAAAAGCCGCGTCAAGGCGCGTCTGCGCGATATGGCCGAGGAGCTACTCAAGCTCTACG
Source organism: Bryobacterales bacterium (assembly GCA_965247305.1). GTDB lineage: Bacteria > Acidobacteriota > Terriglobia > Bryobacterales > UBA6623 > CATQHP01. The sequence goes on from OZ252030.1 coordinate 4,646,581, forward strand.
CTCAACGCAAGCTGTCGGTAGGATTCTCGTTTTCACCCGATAGCAATTGGCAGCGAGAGTTTGAGGAGGCATTCCCCTACAAGCCGACGACCGATCAGATCAATACGACAAACGACATCAAGCGCGATATGGAGTCGGCCCAGGTGATGGACCGCCTCGTCTGCGGCGACGTCGGCTTCGGCAAGACCGAGGTCGCGATGCGGGCGGCGTTCAAGGCTCTTGGCGACGACAAGCAGATCGCGATTCTCACGCCGACCACGGTACTGTGCTTTCAGCATTTCGAAACCTTCAAACAGCGCTTCAAGGCGTTTCCAGTCGAGATCGAGATGCTCAACCGCTTTCGCAATCCTAGAGAGCAGAAGGCAATTGTCGAGCGAGTCAAAGAAGGCAAGATCGACATCTTAATCGGCACGCATCGGCTGCTTTCGAAAGATGTCGAGTTCAGCGATCTTGGCTTGCTCATCGTCGATGAAGAGCAGCGCTTCGGCGTGGCGCACAAAGAGCGGCTGAAGCACATCCGCAAGAACGTCGACGTGTTAACGATGACGGCAACGCCGATTCCGCGCACGCTGCACATGTCGCTAGTAGGGCTGCGGGACATCTCAATCATTCAGACACCGCCCAAAGATCGGCTGGCGATTCAAACGGTGGTCGCCCCTTACTCCGATCACGTCGTTCACTCGGCAATCCGGCGAGAGACTGCTCGCGGCGGGCAAGTTTACTTCATTCACAACCGCGTGGACTCGATTCACGCGGTCGCTTCGGCCTTGCAACAGGCACTCCCCGAGGTGCGTATCGGCGTCGGCCACGGGCAGATGCGCGAAAGAGATCTCGAGGCGGCCATGCTTGGTTTCATGAAGCATGAGTTCGACGTCTTGGTAGCGACAACGATCGTGGAGAACGGCCTAGACATTCCGCTTGCCAATACGCTGATTGTCGACCGCGGAGATATGTACGGGCTGTCGGAGCTGTATCAGTTGCGCGGCCGCGTTGGGCGCTCGAACCGTCGAGCCTATGCGTATCTGTTGATTCCAGAGAACCGCGAGTTGACCGAGATCGCACGCAAGCGCCTAGCGGCCCTAAAGGAATTTAGTGAACTGGGCTCGGGGTTCAAGATCGCAGCGCTCGACCTCGAGTTACGCGGTGCGGGCAACTTGCTAGGTGGCGAACAGAGCGGGCAGATCGCCGCCGTGGGATTCGAAACTTACACGCAATTGCTCGACGAGGCAGTGCGCAAGCTCAAAGGCGAAAATGTCGAGACGGTCGTTCGAACCAATCTCAAGTTGCAGTTGGATGTGCATATTCCGACGGACTACATTACCGACGAGACGCAGCGCTTGCAAGCCTACAAGCGCTTGGCCGAAGTTGCCAGTGAAGCTGAGAAGGAATCGATTGCCGGTGAATTGAAGGACCGCTACGGTCCTTTGCCGGTGGCGCTTAGAAATCTACTCGACTACTCGATTATCAAGAGCCAGGCTGAAGCCCTGCGGGTCGCTTCTGTCGAGAGGAAGGCGAGTCGTTTAGTGATGACATTCCGCGAGGATTCGAAGATTGACCCTAACAGCCTTATGCGCTTTGTCGCGGCAAAGAAAGGGGCGAAGTTTTCGCCCGACGGCAAGTTCGAGTGGTCGGGCTTCGACTACCACGGGGCCGAGGCGCTAGACCAGATCAAGGCGATGTTGAAGCGCCTAGCCGCCACCTAGCCGAAGCGGCTACCGTGCCACGCGCGGAAGCAAGCGATGGCCTCGAAGCGGATCATCAGAGGCGTGGACGGAAGTCCACGCTTTCAGTCGAAATGATTACCAAGCCAGAGGAAAGCGTGGACTGCCGTCCACGCCCTGGAGTTTGGCCTTTCACTAGATGGGACGCGCGGTAAGCACGTTCTTGAGTTGTGAGGGATCTGAGAATGCTTGTGTCTCAAAACATTTTGAGGTATTCTTGTATCTAGTTGTTTAGCTTGTTGTGTAACTAGATTCATTTCCAAGGAGACCTCATGTCCTTCCCCACCAAACTGCAGTTGATCAAGCGCAAGGCTTCCCAACAGTTCTATGTCAACTTCCCCTCCGCCAGCGCTCAGATGCTCGACTTCCAGCCCGGCGAACAGCTCGAATGGATCCTGCTCGACCGCTCCCAACTCGTGCTCAATCGTTTGCAACCTCCGCCCGTCGAGTTGAAAAAAAACTCCCGATCGAGTCGTCGACACCTTCTCCCGACTCTTCGCCAAAGGCCTCAACCCCCACGCCCGACAAAGCGTGAACGACCACCTCACCCGCCTCGCTCTCGGTGCCGCCGTCTGCCTCGGCCGCTCCACCATCACCGGCCTGCTACATGCCTCCGGCGAGAGCTTTCAGGACTGGAGCGCCGGCTACCGCCTGTTCTCGCAACAACGCGTCGAGCCGCAACGCCTGCTCGATGCCTCGCGCCGCGAGGTGCTCGCTCGCTTGCCGCCCGAGGCTCCCTTGGTCGTCGCCATCGACGATACACTGCTCGCCAAGTCGAGTCTCAAAACGCCCGGCGTGAGTTGGCGGCGCGATCCGCTTGGACCCAAGTTTCAGGCCAACTTGATTCTCGCGCAGCGCTTCTTGCAATTCTCGGCAGCGCTGCCTCCCAGCGAGCGGCAGCAGCCGGCGCGACTCATTCCGATCGGCTTGGAACACGCGCCGACTCCGCGCCGACCGTCGAAGAAGGCCACGGACGAGGTTTGGAAACAGTACCGGCGCGAGGCTCGCAAGTGCAGCTTGACGGCCCTCGCCGCCAGGCACATCGCGCGCTTGCGCGAGGCCATGAACGCCGATCCCGGAGGCGCTGACAGAGCCTTGCACCTCGTCGTTGATGGCGCTTACACCAACCGCACGGTGTTCGGATCGTTGCCCGCCGAGGTGACGTTGATCGGCCGCATTCGTTCCGACGCCAAGCTGTATCATCTGCCCCTCGAGCAGCCCGGCAAAGGCCGCAGGCGTTGTTACGGCGAACGCGCGCCGACGCCCGAGCAACTCCGCCAGGACGACAACGTGCCGTGGCAAACGGTCGAGGTTTTTGCCGCCGGCAGCCTGCACCAGTTCAAAGTGAAGACGCTCGCGCCGCTGCGTTGGCGGCCGGCGGGAGGCAAGCGGGACTTGCGTTTGGTGGTGATCGCACCGTTGGGTTATCGGCCGCGGGCGGGCTCGAAGGTGCTGTATCGCAAGCCGGCGTATTTGATTGTCAGCGATCCGAGTTTGGGGCTGGAGCAGATCGTGCGGCAGTACGTTTGGCGCTGGGAGATCGAGGTCAACTTCCGTGAGCAGAAGACGCTGTTGGGAGTCGGACAGGCGCAGGTGCGGCAGCCGGACGCGGTCGAGCGGGTCCCTCAATTTATGACGGCGGTGTATGCGCTACTGCTGTTGGCGGGCGCGAGTTGGAGCCGCCAACAGGGCGTGGACGACGCCTTGCCGCGACCGCACTGGCGACGCCGCTCGCAGCCGCAACGGCTCACCACGCAACGGCTGATCAGCCACCTGCGGGCCGAGCTTTGGGCGGACGGCGTGCAGCGGCAACATTTCTGCGGCTTGCGGAACACTTCGCAATCCAACACGAAGCTGCAGAAACTCCCAAGAGGCGCTCCGCCTGCAGCAATCTACGCTTCCGGCTAACGCCAATCCCCTATTTCCGCACCCTACCCCAAACTTCAACCCTCTTTGAACAGCCAAACTCCAGAGCGTGGACTTCAGTCCACGCCTCGTTTTCTAGACATCGATCGACTCTGCACCCACGCGGTGCAATCAGAATTTCAGTGGAGAAATCGTCCGGGGTCCGTAGCTTGCGTATAGTCACCGCGCCGTCGGCCGGAGTCGACAGCCTCAGATGAAAGCCACCACTTCCGCTAGAATCGGAGGTCGTCCAGAAAGAGAGTTCACCGTGACCGGAGCACAAGCGATCGCCCGTATTCTCAAACTCGAAGGTGTCGAGCAGGTGTTCTGCTTTCCGCTTACCCCGATACTCGAGGCGCTCGCCGACGAAGACATCCGGCCAATCGTGGCGCGCCAAGAGCGCGTCGCCGAAAATATGGCAGACGGATTTTCGCGCGCCTCATGCGGGAAGCGGATTGGCGTCGTGTCGGTACAAGACAGCGCGGGAGCCGAAAACGGTTTCGCCGGCATCGCGCAAGCGAATACTGATTCGAGCCCGATACTCTTCCTTCCCGGCCATCCGGGGCATGACAAAGTGGGTGTCCATCCGACGTTTGACGCAGTTGAGAATTTTCGCGGTGTGACGAAGCACGCATCGCGTATTTCGAGTGTCCGGGCAGTCTCTGAACATATGCGGCGCGCGTATACCGCGCTTCGGAGTGGCCGTCCCGGCCCAGCTTTGGTCGAAATTCCTCGCGAAGTAGCGGTCGGTGAACTTGACGGCGAGCTCGACTACCAACCCGTGGCGCCGATTCGTGCCGCCGCTGACCCGGCTGCCGTACGAGAAGCGGTCAAGATCCTACTAGCTACCGAACGGCCGCTGATTCGCTGTGGTCAGGGTGTAATTTATGCGGGCGCGAGCGACGAGTTGACCGATGTCGCCGAATTGCTGGCGGCTCCTGTGATGACCACGTTGTTGGGAAAAAGCGCTTTCAACGAATCGCACCCGCTAGCGCTAGGCACGGGATCTCTTTCGGAAGCCGGGATGGTGCCCGATTATCTGAGCCGCTGCGACGCCATATTTGGAATCGGTACGGGCCTGACAAAGACGATTTTCGCTTCGGCTATCCCAACGGGGCCGAAAATTATTCACGCCACCAATGATCCAACTGACATTAACAAGGACTGCGTCGCCACGGTCGGCCTTGTTGGCGACGCGAAACTGGTGTTGTCGCAGTTCGCGGACGAAATCCGCTCCCAAACGGACGGTCGGGGCCGAGCCGGTCTCGACGATGTAACAGCGTATGTCGCGTCGGTCAAAAAAACCTGGCTGGAGCGCTGGGTTGCACTGCAAAGTTCAAACGAGACGCCGCTTAACCCCTACCGCGTAATGAAAGACTTTATGGACGTAACGAATGCCGCCGATACGATCGTGACGCATGAGTCCGGCGGTTCGCGCGATCAACTCGTGCCGTTGTATGAGGCTGTGACTCCGCGCGGATATATTGGCTGGGGCCACTCCACCCAGCTTGGTTTTTCGCTCGGCGCGGCCATGGGCGCTAAACTGGCGTGTCCCGAAAAGCTCGTCGTCAACTTCACTGGCGACACGGCGTTCGGCATGGTTGGGATGGATCTCGAAACAGCAGTTCGCGAAGACATTCCAATCCTCACCGTGCTACTTAACAACTCGGCGATGGGTAACTACGATAAGCACATCCCAAAAGCCTCGGAAAAATTCGGTACCCGCTTCACGTCGGGCAACTACTGCGAAGTCGCCAAGGGACTAGGCGCTCACAGCGAACGAATTTCAGAGCCCGGCGATATTCGCGCCGCGCTCGAGCGCGGAATTCAGTCGACCAACGACGGCCGGGCTGCGCTCATCGAATTCATCACCAAGGAAGAGCCGGACATCCCGTATCGCAAGCGCTAGTCGTGATCGCGTAGGGCTACGCCGGACGTACGCGGCGCGGAAAGTCCGCGTGCGCCATGATTGCCTTAATTTGATTAATGTGCCGCAGCCGATGGTAGGCGATGTAGTAAAACCACTGCAGTCCCGTTAGGTCGCCAATCTTCTCGCTGGGGTGCTTGTAAACGGCCTTGCCGAGTCCTTCTGAGGACGCCAGAAGCCGCATCAAGCCGCGGTTGGCTTTGGCATAGTATTCGAGGATCTCCGCGACATTGATCAGCGTCTTTCTCGCCCGAAACGCCTCGGCGACGTTTTCCGCGAAAAACTCCTTGAGCACGTCCTCCTTTCCCTTGAGCGGAGATGCTAGCGACGGTCGCGGGCCCTTCTCCAGCGCCAGCTTTACTTGCTTTTGAAGGTCATTTTCTGACAACGCCGCGTGCTCTGCCTCTTCGCCGATCGTGTGCCGTATTTGACGGATGCGGAAGTTCCACTCGTCTTCACGAACCGACTGGATGAGGTCGAGAAACTGTTGACTGCCGTCATTGAGAAGTTTCTCGACAGCCATGATCTGCGATGTGGTTTGGGCGATTGAGCGGCCGCTCGACGCAATTCCGCCGAGCGCGCTGGACGAAATCAAGAATAACCGGCGTGACCAGATGATAGGCATAACTATGTTTGTTGGAGAATACCTCCAAGATATCATTGACGGCCCGCCGACGATGCCGGTTGCGAACCGTTACGTTACTCGCTTGCAGGGTCCTTTTTGGCCGTGCTACGTTTCGGGTTCGGACCCCGTTTCGAAGCAATCTTGTTGCTCCTAATCTCGCTCGCTGTGCTGTGTGTCTTCGTGCCCGCCGCGAGCGCTCAGCAGGTGGCCGATACGCCGCTTGTTCGCGAGCGCGGTGCGCTTGAGATTCTCTCCGATACCCAGGTTAGGGATGGTGCTATGCGGCTCGCTCGCGGCGACGTCGAGCTGCGCTATAACTCGCTCATCCTCACGGCCGATGAATTAGATTTCAACGAAGAGACGGCCGACCTCGAGGCACGTGGCAACGTGCACTATCGCACCGACGACGGCCAAGAGGATATTCGCGCCGAGCGCATGTCTTACAACACAGATACCGAGCTGGGCACGTTCTACGAAGTGCGGGGCCGCGTCTCATCGGCAAGTCAAGGCGGCGCACGGATACTGACAACTGATAACCCATTCCAGATCGAGGCAGCAGTCGTCCACAAGACGGGTGAACACTATCGCATCCACGACGGTCGGGTGACCAACTGCGATCCCGAGAATCCGTGGTGGACCATGCGGTCACCACACACCACGATCGTTCCGGGGAAGAATGCCATCATCCGGCGCGGCGTGTTCCGCATGCGTGGCGTGCCGATCATGTTCATGCCCTACTTCAAAAAGTCGCTAGAACGCATGCCTCGCCAAAGTGGCTTCCTCACCCCAAACGTCGGCAACAGCTCACGCTTTGGCCTGATGCTTGGCCAGGCCTACTACTGGGCAATCAATCGCAGTTACGACGCGACTATCGGCGGCAACTGGTATACCGACCGTGGGCTGGCTTCGAACTTAAGTTTCCGCGGAAGACCAACGAAAAGCTCGAACTTCGATGCTGTGTTTTTTGGGGTGAATGACCGCGGTCAAAAGCTTGACGATGGTAGCCGTCTCAAGCAAGGCGGTGTTTCGTTTGACATGCGCGGCCAGACAAGTTTCGGCCGCGGTTTTCGAGGCGTCGCTGACTTGCGATACCTAAGCTCGCTGGAGTTTAGACAAGCGTTTACGCAGACATTCGAGGAAGCTGTGCTTTCTCAGGTACGCTCAATCGGATTCGTAACGAATAATTTTTCGACGTTCAGTTTCAACAGTGCGCTACTTCGAAACGAGAACTTCCAAAGTGTGACCAGAGGCGACACCGTCGTCTTGCGCAAATTGCCGGGCTTCGAGTTCAACAGTCACGACCGCCAGTTGGTCGCGGGCAAGCTGCCGCTATGGCTGAGCTTTGACTCTTCGTTCGAATTCGTAAGCCGAACGCAGCGAACTTTTCAGACTCGCCGATTCGTCCAGCGCGGTGAGTTTTTTCCCAAGGTTTCGACCAAGCTGTTCCTGAAGGGTTTTCACATCACGCCGACGCTGGGCGCCCGCGCCTCGGCCTATGGCCAAAGTCGCCGCGATGAAGGCCTCGTGGGTGAAAATCTCTACAGGCGGACGGGCGAAGTTTCGCTTGACGTCGTCGCGCCGTCGATCGCGCGGATCTACAAGGCGCCCGGATGGATGGGCGATCGAATGAAGCACGTAATCGAGCCGCGCGCCCGTTATCGCTACACCACGGGCGTCGAGACTTTCGACCGCGTAATTCGTTTCGACGATCGCGATTTAATCCACAACACCAACGAGGCTGAGATTTCGATTACGAACAGGCTATACGCGAAGAATGATTCGACCGGAACGGTGCGCGAGGTGGCCAGCCTTGAGGTCTGGCAGCGGCGATACTTCGACTCCGATTTTGGTGGAGCGCTCGTTCCCGGCCGCCGCAATGTCTTGCGCTCAAGTCTCGAGTTTTCACCTTTTAATTTTCTCGCCGAGCCGCGTAGCTACTCTCCTATCGCGACGTCGTTTAAAGTGAATCCGCACTGGCGCTACAGTTTGAGTTGGCGCAACGACTATGACCCGTTACGAGGGAAGATCGTCAACACGACGGTCGATGCCAATGTCCAGATCAGTCCGAAAGTCTCCGTCTCGGCTGGGCATCGGGCGGTACGCGTCCCGACAGTGTTGTCGCCGGCCAGCAATCAGTTGTTGGCGAATATCCGTTATGGCGACTTCAATCGCCGCGGCTGGAATTTAGCTTTGACGAACGTTTACGACTATCGCCAGCAACTGTTTTTGTATTCGATTTCGCAGGCCACCTACAACACCGACTGTTGCGGTTTTAGCTTGGAATACCGCCGTCTATCAATCGGCCGTGTCCGCAGCGATAACCAGTTCAGAATCGGAATCTCGATCGCCAACGTAGGGTCATTTGGCACGCTGCGGCCGGCGGAGCGATTGTTCTAGTGGCGTTTCCTAAGAAGTATGCAGAGTTCGCGGCCAGAGCGCGGGTGCCTTTGGGCTTCGTCGTCGGTGCGTTGTTTTTGTGGCTCGCCAGGCCGACGATAATGTCACTTGTCGTCGGCGGAATTATCGCGCTAGACGGTCTACTGATTCGGGCTTGGGCGGCCGGCCATTTGAGAAAGAATCAGGAACTAGCCGTCTCCGGCCCTTACGCCTACGTACGAAATCCGCTCTACGTGGGCACTTTGACGGTGGGTGTCGGGTTTGCGCTGGCGGGCGCGCATCCGGCGATTGGCATCGCGTTAGTCGTCTTTTTCCTGGCTCTCTACTTGCCTGTTATCGAAGAAGAAGAGGCGCATCTTCGCAAAATCCTCAAGGGCTATGAGGACTACGAAAAGCGCGTCCCTCGGGTGCTTCCGTCGTTTACCAAGCACTATCGTTCCGATGTCGGTTTCAGCGCGGAGTTATACCGCAAAAATCGCGAGTACGAGGCCGCGCTCGGTTATCTCGCCGGAATACTTGTCTTGACCTGGAAAGCGCAAGGCTAGGCGCCACAACCCCACATTGGCGTGGTCTTGGGCAGCAATTTGCGGGTTTCCGTATTCTGAGTAATAAGGCCGTCTGGCTTTTCCCATTGTCCATCTAAAAATGTCCGCCCGGTTCGTCTGCCTAATTTGTCACAACGAGATCGCGCATCCCGGCGCGGAGTGTCCCTATTGCAAGAGCCGCTCGTTCTTGGCCGAAGGGGCGACGCCGCGCATTCTCGTCGCCGTGTTCGGCGTGATGGCGTTGCTATTCGTCGTTACCGGTTTTTATACGCGATCGTTCAATCGCGAGAGTAGCGACCGCGGACGCCAACACTACGCCTCCGCCCAGGCATTAGCCGCACTTGCGGATTACGAGCAGGCGGCCGAGCACTATCGCGATGCGCTGCTTTACTCGAGGGACAACTCCGAGTACCGATTGGGCCTAGCGCTAGCGTTGTTCGAGTCCGAGCGCTATATCGAGGCACAAAACCACCTCATGGAACTGCGGCCCGACGACCCAACGTCGGGAATCGTCAACCGCTTATTGGCCCGCCTCGCGGCCGACGACGGGCGGATCGACGAGGCCGTCACCTACTACAGAACGGCGATCTACGGTCGATGGGGCGACGATGCCGAGCAAGCGCGACTGCGTTCGCGACTCGAACTGGTTGACTTGCTCGACGAAAACGAACGCCCTCGGCAGCTTACAGCCGAGTTGCTTGAGTTGCTCGATGTTGCGCCCGACGATCGCGGCATCAAACTTCAGCTAGCGGCCTTGCTGCTCAAGACACAAGTTGCCGATCGGGCGTCGGCTTTGTTTGAAGAGCTGCTTCGCGGCGATCGGAAAGACCGTGAGGCACTAGTCGGGCGGGCCGAGGCAGAGTTTTTACTGGGCAACTACATTACCGCGAGGTCTCACTTTATCTGGGCGAATGAGGTCAGCGAAGACCCGTTGACCGTGGAGCGGATCGACATCTGCAACCGCATCGTTCAACTTGATCCAACGCGGCGCGCCATCACGACCCAAGAAAGACTTAGGTGTAGCAGGGAACTGGTCGAGCGCAGCGCGGTTTTTGTGAACTATTGCCGCAATCCCGCGGGCGTCGATTTCGTCGGCGCTCTTCCGGGCGTACCAGAGGACCTCGCCGGCCCACTTGGCCGAACTCTCGACCTGCTAGAGAGCAAAACCCGTCAGCGCGCAACCGATGAAAACATCGAGGCCAACATTCTTTTGGCCGAGGACACCTGGAATGTGCGAGAAGCGGTGTGCGTCGGCATCGAGCATGACGATGAGCCCTTAAGGCTCGTGCTGGCGAAGCTCTCGCGATGAACCCAATTGGAAAAGTTGCAAAGGGGTTTTGGGACGTCAGCCGCAAGGGTCCCGTCCTCGAGGAAGCTCAGCGATTTTTGTTGCTCTCGATCGTTATCGGGATTTTTGCAGGCCTAACAGTCGTCTGCTTTCACATCTCGATTGAGTTCCTAAATTGGAATACGATCCACTCTCTTGGCCGATCGAGTGATATTTGGAGGATCGTCTGGCCGGCGCTGGGAGGTGGCGCCGCCTATCTGCTCGTCTACTTCGTCTTCCCGACCGCTCGGGGCACCGGCGTCAACTACACAAAAGCCGGGGTCTATGCCTCTGACGGCTACGTTCCGTTCAGTAGCGTCATCGGCAAGTTCTTGAGCAGCACCCTGTCGATTGGCTCGGGCAATCCAATGGGACCCGAGGATCCCGCGCTACAGATGGGCGCCGGAATTGCCTCGCTGCTGGGGCGGGTGTTTCACTTGACCCGCGACCATATGCGCTTGATCGCACCCATAGGCGCTGCTGCCGGCATCGGTGCCGCATTCAATACTCCAATCACCGCGGTGCTCTTCGTGATGGAAGAGGTGATGTCTGCATGGAATGCCGGTGTGCTCGGCTCGATCGTGCTTTCAGCGGTATCGGCGGTGGTGGTCAGCCGTTGGTTTCTCGGCGATGACCCGCTCTATAGTGTTCCGGAATTTGAGCTGACTGACTATTCTGAACTGTTCGTCTACGCCGCAATCGGAGTCGTAGGTGGCTGGCTTTCGGCCCTGTACACAAGATACGCGACTGCCCTTCGCGGACGCGTCCTACAGCAGAAGCAGTGGGTCAAGTTCGTTCTACCGATGACCGCCGGACTGTTTATCGGGGTCATCGGTTACGAGGTTCCCGGTATTCTCGGCGCCGGCTACGAGTCAATCGACAGCGCCTTGCATGATCGATTTACGTGGGAATTTCTGCTGCTGCTGGGTGGTCTCAAGATCCTGACCTCAGCACTCTGTCTCAGCGCCGGGACGCCCGGCGGCATGTTCGCCCCGGCACTGTTTATCGGTGCCATGATCGGTGGCGGCCTTGGCGGAATGGCCGACCTCTATTGGCCCATGCCGACCAGTTCAACGGGCGCGTACGTTTTGGTCGGGATCGGCACGTTCTTTGCCGGCCTTTTTCGCGCGCCGATGACCTCGGTCTTCATGGTGTTTGAAATCAGCGCCAACTACGTGATCATCTTGCCGGTCATGATCGCGAATACCATTTCGTATCAAATTTCGCGCCAAATGCAGCCAGACTCGCTTTTCCACATCCTGGGCCACCAAGACGGACTAGATCTTCCATCGGTTGAGGAACAGCGCGAGGCACCCGTGTTGCGTGTTGAAGACGCGATGAAGAAAGACGGCGGGCGTGTGGTTCCAGCCAGCGGGGCCACCGTCGGCGATGCACTCGACAAGCTCGACCAAGATGGCGCGGCGGCAATCCTACTCGATTCGAGCTACGGACGCTGGATCTGGGTCAGTCGTCGAGACCTAGAGCGCGCGGCCAAGAGCGGGCAGCGCGCGGAATTGATCAAAGATGCCATCCCGACACGTTCGGTAATTCGGACCTATCCGGATCTCCCGTTGGACCAAGCGCTTCGAAAACTGGGCGTCTACCCTGTACTGCCGGTGGCCAGCCGCGTTAACCCGAACTACATGGTCGGTACGCTAACGCTGTCCGATGTACACCGAGCCTATGGAATCCCAAAGGAGAGTCTCAAAGACAGCACCAGCGGAGTGTAAACACGCTGTGCCGAACGGTCACAGATTCCCCGTTAATCGTCTTTCCAGCGGTAATAACCAATATCGGTCGGAATAATCTGCTTCGTCGTCGATCGCCAGTTTTCGATGGTCGGCGCGCCGGCGGCATCGAAAAATCCATGCAGACGCTTCTGCATCGCCAGCCTTCGTTCGCGATATTCGGGTTTTCCAACTCGGTTGATAGTTTCGCCGGGGTCGTCCTCGAGATCGAATAGTTCGTTTGGCCAGCCGTCGGCGCGCTCAACGTATTTGAGGTTTTCCGTGCGCACGGCGCGCGTGTAACCGAACTCGAAATAGAGTTCATTGGGCCAATTCGGCGACTCTCCTCGCAAGAACCCCGCGTAGCTGCGCCCAACGCGCTCAGCGGAATTCTCAGCGCTAGTTCCCAGATAATCGAGCAGGGTAGGGAAGAAGTCGTAGCTTGAGACCATTGCCGACTCTTCTCGCCCCGCTTCGATTCGACCAGGCTGATTCCAGATCAGAGGAATTCGAATCGACTCCTCGAACATGTTGAAGGGGATCGTAGCATTGCCCTTGCCCCAGACTCCGTGGTGCCCGCAGTTGAAACCTTGGTCGGCCGAAAACACGACGACCGTGTTCTCGCGGATACCAAGCTCATCAAGCTTGTCAACCACCCGGCCGACATTGGCATCGACGCCGCTTACCAGCGCGGAATAACTTGTATACGACTCGCGGTTGCCGTGATTGCCTTCGAATCGGCCGCGTCGCTGCGGATGCAGATCCATACGCGGAAAACATCCGAATTCGGAGTCGTCGTAGTGTCGGCGATACTTTTCCGGCTGATAGTCGTACGGGCTATGAGGAGCAAAGAATGGCACGACGAGACAGAACGGCCCGTCGTGGTGCTTCTCAACGAAGTCGATAGCTCCGTCCCCGACAAAGTCCGTCTTATAGCCAGTTTCCTTGACGCTAGTCCCGTTCACGAAAAACTCGGTGTCTTTGTAGCCGCCACCACCGCGCGGCGCGGTGTTCCAGTAGTCGAACCCCGCCTGCGCCGTCGTGTCGTGACCAAGATGCCACTTGCCAACGAGTCCGCATGTATAGCCTTTAGCTTCTAAGACATCCGCGAAAGTCTCGTGGCCCGCGAGGAAGCGAGTACTCTTCGGGCCGTAGCTATCATCCGGCAACAAGAAATCTTGCACGCCATGGTGTGACGGAAGCTTTCCGGTGTAGTAGGTCGCGCGCGACGGGGAACACACCGGAGTACAGGCGAAGGCACGAGTAAATCGCATCCCCTCGGCGGCCAGGCGATCGAGGTTCGGAGTGTGCATCTCGTCACAGCCGTACGACCCCAACGACCACGCGCCATGATCGTCGGTCATAAAAAAGACAACATTGAGCGGCCGGCTCTGCGCCACGGCAGCCGCGGGAACCAGGGAGAGAAAGCTTCGTCGCGTCATGCCGCTGACAAGAATATCAGCTAAGTGTCAGGCTGTTCGATTACCAGATCGGTCTCAATGCGAGCGACGACCTGAAACCGAGTCAACAGGGGAAAGCGCGAGCCTCAACCGAACGTCGACTAAGCGTGCGATTCGTGAGTGCAAGCAAACGTATCGGGGACGCCGTTCTTATTCAGCTCGTCGATTCCGATCTTCGAGGTGTAATAACCCTCAATCGTCAGGCGCTTGAGGCGCGCGAAAAACTCTGCGCCGGTCTTGAGGTGTTGGTCTTCCGAGCCGTCGAGAGATTTCAGCATGGCGACCTGATCTGATTCGTCGAGCTTCACAAACGGAGTGTTGTGCTGGTCGATCGAGCGCCCGTCGAGCCAGCCGAGCCCCTTGATGAACGCATGACCCTTGTCTTTCTCAACGTCGTGCAGCATCAAATCGATGTATTCGTTGACCTTGGCGGCCTTAGCTCCCGGGGTATCGGTTTCGGGGATGATCAGCTCCGTAAGCGCAATGACCGTCTCGTTTTGGTGCGCGTCGAATAGCAATGGTGTCCAAACTACCGTGCCGGCCGTCGCCGCGGCTGCCGGTGCCGCCGCGATGTGCGTAACGTGTGGAGCGGCCTGCGTCACGGCCGCGGCCCCGCTTCCCACCAGCGCTGTTTTGATCAAATCACGTCTATTCATATGAACCTCAAGCGAGGTGCTTATTGTAGCGAACGGAACGGGTCGACCGAGGCCGGCAGATGTGCGGGTCAAGTGATCGCAGCGGTTCATTTGCTAACGTCGATGTGTTGTGGCTTTGAACGGCGCTCGCGGACTTCCACCACGATCTGACGTCGTTAGGAAACATCGTCGCCGGAGAACCCAACTCTTAGACGTGTTGCAGTGCGGACTAGACTGACGTTTCGGGCAATTGCCTTACTCGGGCTGTTGGCGGTCGCTTCAAACGCGCAGTTCTCGCCGTGGATCGAGTCGCGCTTCGCCGAGGCAGACCTACGTTCGGTCTCGGAGTCCGAAATCTATCCCAAGCTCGACCGGCCTAAAAACTTCACGCTCAACACTACGGTTGTCTTCGCCCGTGGTACCGCGTGGAGCGAATCTCGGGCTCTGCGGCAGATCCGCAAGACTGCCGAAACGTTCCGCGCCTGCGAAATTGGCCTTGGTCGGGTGGGGCTTGCCAGACTTAAAATCTCCAAGCCAGAGCGCGCAATCGACGTCGAGGCCGTAGAATCTGGCAGCCAAGTACCGCTCAACGTGCGGGTGCTCTCCGAACAGCTTCCAGCCGCTGTCGACTATCCGGTAGCCTTCCTAATCGGCCGGGTCGACGGAGATCGATCGCTGGCTCGATCGTATCGAAGTGATGACCCCGCCAACACGCGAGTACCCTATCTCAACACTGCCTGGATCGGCTACGAAGCCCACTGGATTCCGCGCAAAGACGAGCTCTATTCGCCACTAGCTCATGAGTTCGCACACCTGCTGTGCCGCTGCGGTCACGAGACGACTGATCAGCGTCACCTGTTGCATTCGGCTCGAAATTTCCTCTCATCGAGTGTGCTTCCGGAGCAATGCGAACGCATGCAACAGAGCCCCCTCGTCTCGCCAAACGATTGATTTATCAACGTGTTGCGGGTTCTTCAATCGACCAAAAGAATTCGTATCCGCCCCATAAAAATTATCTTCTTGCTTGCTACACGGGCCTTTCCTAGAGTGGATGATTACGGCGCACCATGTCGTTGCGCCGATTCGTGTCCGATGACAAACAAATAGTTGCGTCGCTTTCGTTTTCTCAAGCTTTAGCGGCCGCTGGTTGATTCAGATTGAAGGGGAACCCGTGATAAAGTTTCTGTCGACAACACTCATCGTTGGGGTCTGCGCGATGGGCCTAGTGGCCGCGCCGGTGCCCACGATAACCACCGCATCCGATTCCGTCAATGCCGAACTTCGCGAGGAGGTCAACTCGCTGAGGGAACGCCTGCTGCGCCTCGAGGTGATGATCGAAAGGATGAATACATCGGAGCGGGCTGCCTCGCCGGCAGCGGTCTCCGCGCCGTCCGCCCCAATCGTGGCCGCTGCCTTACCCGCCGAGGAAGTCAACCTCGATGGATTGGAAAATGACGTCTACATTCGGCCAAACATCGTCACCGATGCCGAGCCCGCCGACGAAATCCCTGTCGGCGTCGCCAGCAGCGGCGGCCAGTCGATCAGCTTTACCGGTCTGCTGGATACCTACTACACGTACAACTCCAACAATCCAGACGACGGCCAGAACACTCTCTACTACACCAACCCGAACTCGCGCGGATTCGGCCTCAACCAGGCCAAACTCGAAATTGATGCCTCCGGCGACGGTCCTGTCGGCTTCCGTTCCGACATCTGGTTTGGTTCGGGCGCGCGTCTGTTCCGCGACGGCCTCGAGCCGGGTCCGCTCGAAGACGTGATCTACCTGCAGCAGGCATATGGCTACTACCAGTTTGGTAATGGCGCCGAACTCGACGTCGGTCTGTTCGGCACGATCGCCGGTCTCGAAGTCGCAGAATCGCACCTCAACTGGAACTACACTCGCGGCATCCTGTGGGCCTGGAACGAGCCCTTCTCGCACCTCGGCGCGAAGCTTAGCGTGCCGGTCACCGACACCTTCACGACGACCTTCCTGCTGGTCAACGGCTTCGACAATGCATTCGATCAGAACACTGGAAAGTCATACGGCCTGCAGGGCTCGTTCGCTCCGAACGATCGTTTCAACACGACTCTCACCTGGATCAACGGTCCGGAAAATTCGCTCACAAACGACGGCTGGCTGAAAAACTTAAGTTGGAATGCCTACGCCGGCCTGCATGAGCGCTTTGAGCTCATGGTCAATCTCGACTACATCCAAGCTAACGACCCGGCCGGCATTAGCGCCACTTCGTGGGGCATGGGTGGATATGCCCGCGTCCACCTGACCGACCAGGTCCGCATCGCCAACCGCTTCGAGTTCATGGACGATCAGGAAGCGCGCTCAACGGGCGTCGAGCAGACGCTGAAGGAGAATACCTTCACGTTTGAAATTCAGCCGGTCAAGGATGATCCCCGTTTCCTGACGCGGTTTGAGTATCGCCGTGACTGGTCCGACGTCGACTTCTTTGGCTGCAGCAGCTGTGGCGCTTCGGGATTCGAGAAGAGTCAAAACACCTTCACAGTGGGAATGATGTGGGTGTTTGGTCCAAAGGACTAGCAGTTTCAAGAACGAACCATCGAACCAAAAGCCGCAGGACTCGCCCCGCGGCTTTTGTACGTCTGGGTGGTGCTAAACTCGGCGGCAAGGTGCGAGAGGACGGCATCGCTCATGCAATGTTGCAGGCGCTTCGTGAGGAGCTCGCGACTCGCCCAGGCACAAAGGTTCGCCGGCTGCTCGTCAGGGTCGGCGAGTTGACCGACGTCGATCCGAGAGACCTTGAGCGCTCATTCGAAACCCTGACGAGTGGGACTGAGATGGCGTCGCTCGATGTCGAAATCGAGCCCTGCCCCCGCAAACACAAGTGCCGGCAATGCGGTTTGGAATTCACCGTCATAGGCGAGGAGTACCACTGCCCAAGTTGCCGCTCGCGCCAAACGAGCAGGGTTGGCGGCGCGGAGCTAGAGCTTAGCTTTGTCGATGCCGAGGAGTTCTAGCCTGTCGTGTTGGTAGATGCGCACCAGCCCATACGCGCCACTGATAAGCTGTGTCATGGCATTCCAACCATCGACTCAAACGGCCCCCGCTAGCCCCGCACCGCAATGACTATCTGGGACCTAGAAACACCCGCCCTACTGGTTGACCTTGACCGCCTCAAGGCCAACCTCAAGCGCGTTGGCAACTACTGCTCCGAGCACGATATTCGATTGCGTCCTCACGTAAAGACGCATAAGACTCCCGACATTGGCCGGATGCAGCTTGACCGCGGCGCGGTGGGCTTGACTGTCGCCAAAGTCGGCGAGGCCGAAATCATGGTCGCGAGCGGTACCCCTGACTTGCTAGTCGCCTACCCAGTACTGGGCGAGTCGAAGTGGGCCAGGCTGATGGAGGTCGCCAAGATCACCAACGTCACCGTGGCGCTCGACAACCTTGAGTCCGCCCGCGGCCTCGCCCGTCACGCAGCGTTTGCTGGGATCGAAATCGGCATCCTAGTCGAGGCTGATTTGGGAATGAGGCGTTGCGGCCTCGAACCCGGCGACGCACTACTAGATCTTGCCAAGGAAGTCTCGACGATGCGAGGTCTGCGGCTCGACGGCTTGATGTTCTATCCCGGTCACGTAAACCTGAGCAGCCCGCAAGGTGCGGCAGCGTTCGAAAAAGTCGGGCGTGATCTCGAGGGCATCTACGGCGATTTTCAGCGCGCCGGTCTGCCGCTGAATATTGTCAGCGGCGGATCAAGTCCGACCCTCTTCCATTCGCATCAACTACCGGGGCTTAGCGAGATCCGGCCGGGCACATACGCCTTCAACGATTGCACTCAGGTGGCGATGGGCGCCTGCGAATGGGAGGATTGCGCCGTGACGATCATGACCACCGTAATCTCGACGCCGCGCGAGGGTGCCGCGATTATCGATGGCGGGTCAAAAACGTTCACCTCAGACCTGGCTCGCCCCGACGGTGGCGACAGCTACGGGCGCGTCACCGAGCAGCCGGCAATCCGATTTCACAAGATGAACGAAGAGCACGGATTTCTTGACATCCGCGACGCTGAACGCAAGGTGCGCATCCGCGATCGCCTCCGCATCGTGCCCAATCACGTCTGCGTCGCCGTCAACATGCATGAGAAAATCTACGGCATCCGCGGCGAGGCAATCGAGGAAGTGTGGAGAGTCGAAGGCCGCGGTAAACTGCAGTAAACCGCTTGTTTTCAACACCAACGGCGTGGACCGAAGTCAGCGCCTACCCAGCATCAACTGTCCCAAAACAGTAGGAGAAGAATCAGAATGATCGAACGAGTGACCGCCTCAGGCGCACCCAACCCGCAGGGGCCATATTCACACGCCGTAAAGGCCGGCGGCTTTATTTACGTTTCGGGGCAAGCAGCGCTAAACCCAGACACAAGTGCATTCGAGATAGGTACCGTGGCCAGCGAAACACGCCGAACGATCGAGAACATCATGGCGATCTTGGAAGCTGCGGGTGCCTCACTAGCGGATGTCATCAAATGCTCGGTGTTCTTGTCCGATATTCGCGACTTTAAGGCCATGAACGAAGTCTATGCGGAATACTTTGGCGAAGCCAAGCCTGCCAGAACCACCGTCCAGGCGACCCTGCCTGCCGCCGGCTTGAAGGTCGAAATCGACTGCGTTGCCTATCGTGGCGATTAGAATTTTTGCCCGTGGAAATCTTGCGTGCGCTTGGACGCGTCGCTACCATAAGAGTGGACTCTCGCCATTCGGGGAGCGCGCTTAAGGGATTTGTAACTTTCGGGGCGTCCAGCGCCAAAAGTTGAAACGGTTTAAGCGAGTCACCCGTCTTTCAGAACTAGAGCGAGAGCGCCCGAATGTCGAACCCCACGATGGAACGCCCGACTAACGAAGCACCAGAGAGCCTTGCTCCGGCCGATCCCGTCGAGATGGGCCCGATGCTGGTCGACTCGATCTGGGAGCCCTGGCACACGAGCTTTTTGCGTGAAGTCGGCGAGATGTTCAATCCGCCAAAATATGCTCCGCTCCCGGTCTACCGAGAGGCCCTTCCAGGCGAGCTAGATCTTCCCGATGCGAACGCGCCGTCGCTAAGCCGTGGCTGGTGGCTGGGCATCCCAGAATCACTAAGGGCAATGGCGGAGGCTAAGAAGTTACCGCCGCTGCCGCAGTATCGCGAGGCGCTCGAGGGAGAGCTCGATCTGCCTCCTCTCAATTTGCAAACGCTGGCACTGCCTTGGTTCCTTGGCATCATCGATTTCTTCAAGGTTTCCGCGGAGATTAAGAAGCTTCCGCCGCTTCAGTTGACGTTCGAACCCGTCGCGGTCAAAGAGATCTGGGGCGGATTCAGTTTCCGCCGCCAAGGTTTGGCTACGGCGGCGGTTCTGCATTTGTTACTGGTGTTCTCGATCTTCGGTTTTCGAGGCGGCGAGATCGTCGAGGCGCGCTCCGGCTCGGTGACCTTGTTCGTCCCCGTCGACATCTCGCCTTACTTAGCGCAGCTAAACGCACTCAAGGCGCCTGCGGGCGACTCTGGAGGCGGTGGTGGAGGCGGTGCGCATTCTCCGCTCCCTGCCAGCAAAGGTCGCTTGCCGCGCTTTTCGTTGGAGCCGCAGTTGGCTCCGCCTACTCCGATCATTCGCAATGACGACCCCAAGCTATCGGTTGAGCCGACCGTCAGAGTTCCGCCCAACGTGAATGTCCCTCAAGTGGACATGTCGGTGTTTGGTGATCCCTTGGGCGCCAATGGTCCTCCGTCGGCCGGACCCGGTTCAGGTGGCGGCATCGGCTCTGGGCGTGGAACGGGCGTAGGCTCAGGAACCGGCTCGGGCGTAGGTCCTGGTTCCGGCGGCGGAATTGGTGGCGGCGTCTTTCGCATCGGCGGTGGTGTCACAAGTCCGCGCCTACTTCACAAGGTCGAGCCGGAATATTCCGAAGAGGCTCGCAAGGCGAAGTACCAAGGCACGGTAATGCTGTCGGTTGAGGTCTGGGAAGACGGTGTCGCGCACAACATTCGAATCTTGCGCAGTCTAGGTCTAGGCCTGGACGAAAAGGCCATGCACGCGGTCACACAGTGGCGCTTCGCGCCGGGTAAGAAAGACGGCAAGCCCGTTAAGGTCGCCGCGCAGATTCAGGTCAGTTTCCGATTGCTATAGCCGGACTAGCGACTCGCGCTACTGAGCCCGGTCGGACCGCACTGTTATTGGCCTCATCGAAACTTCCTTAAACGCAACACCGGTACGGAAGCGATTCGCTCCGGTCTTCTGGCAGTAAACAACTTTGCCCGCGCTTTTGAGGTCCACAGAGTACGCCTCGTTCACCAGGCGTCCCGTGACTTCGATGCTTTCGCCGATCACGAATCGTGTTCCGCTTTCCATCCCTAGCCCTTCGTCACTGAAATCGCAAAGTGTGGTCTCGACGACTCGACGAGTACCTTTCTCTGAAAAGCTGACCGCCAGTTTTTGCCGGCCGAACACCTCTGATCGAGGTGATCGTCGCCTATCCGCATAGTCGGGGGGGCTATGGAGTTGAGGGGTTTTCTCCATCAGAATTTATGTCGGACTTCTAACCACTACAATGCGCCAGTTAGCGCTATTCATACACTCTGCGGAGAACTGGAGTGAACCCCAAAAGCGAGACAGATGAAAGTGGGACAATTTTCAGTGAATGGAAAAGGAGTCCCCGATGAGAGAGAGAAAAGATAGGGTTGCGAGGAAGCAGCGCTCGTATGAAGTTGAGTTCAAGGAATTGGCGGTAAGCCGCATGCTTCGCGGTGAGAACGTCGTCAAATTGAGCGGTGAGTTGGACGTGCGGCGCAGCGTGTTGTATCGCTGGCGCGACACCTACCGCGCCGAGGGACGCAGCGGTCTTGAGCGGCGTCAAGGGCGGCCGCGTCCCGGACAAGAGGTTGTGCAATTGGATAGCGATCCGAGCGCCGATCGCATTGCCGAACTCGAACGCCTAGTCGGTCAACAAGCGGCGGAATTGGATTTTTTCGAACGAGCCTTCAACGCCTTAAAACCGGCGATGCCGAACCAAGTCGCTCGCAACGCGAGCGGCTCTACAGCGTCATCGACGAAATTCGCGTTGAAGGCCGACTCAGCGTCGAGCGCGCCTGTGCACTCGGAGAAGTCAGCCGAGCCGGATATTACCGGCAATTAGAGCGAGACAAGCCTGTCGAATCCAACCTGGAAGTGCGTGACCGTATGCAACGCATTACGCTCGCAAATCGCCGCTACGGCTATCGTCGAGTGACCGCCGAACTGCGTAGGCAGGGCTTTACGGTGAACCACAAGAAGGTCTTGCGGCTGATGCGCAACGACAATCTGCTGGCGATACGCAAGCGCCGCTACGTATTGACGACGGACTCGGATCAGCACCGCGCGATCTACCCAAACTGGGCCAAAAACCTGCAGATCGACGGTCTCGATCAGCTCTGGCAGGCCGCCATCAGCTACGTGCGCATGCGCCGTTCGTTCGTCTACTTGGCGGTCGTGATGGACTCGTATTCCCGGCGCGTGGTGGGCTGGGAATTGGGGCCTTCCCTCGAGGCCATATTGGCAGTGAACGCGCTGCGCAAAGCGATCGAGTTTCGCTGTCCGAAGCCGGGGCTGGTGCATCATTCCGATCAAGGCACGCAATATACCTCGCGGGCTTATGTCAGTCTGCTGGAAGAAAACGGCGCGTTGATCTCGATGAGCCGGCGAGGAAACCCGTACGACAATGCGCGCATGGAAAGTTTTATGAAGACGCTCAAAAGCGAGGAGGTGAACCTACAGACGTATCAATCGATGGACGAAGCGCGCGCTTCGATCGAGGAATTTATCGACGCGGTGTACAACCAAAAGCGGCTGCATTCGGCGTTGGGCTATCGGCCTCCGCAGGAGTTCGAGCAGTTGTTGCCAGCGAGCGAAGAGCTCAGAAACCCGCAGTTTGAGTTTTCTGAGGCATGAGGAAATCTATCGAGACAGTGGTCGCACTCGGGACGGGAGAATGTCCCGCCCCGAGCGCTCATCGTCTCGCTGAGTTTCCAGCCGGGTATTGCTTGGCGGGTTGCTCTCCAGCATTGCCCGCCTCCGCTTTCCCGGCCGTTTTCAAGTGTGCGGCACGTTCGCCGAAAAGGCTATACTTTTTCAGCGAACGGCAACTGTCCCATTTTTAAGCTGTCTCAGCTTAGGGGTGCATGCCATAGTACCGGCGGCACATTGTCGGTAGTTTTACCTTGCTAGAGACCGCCATTCGCCGGCTGAATACCGCTCCGCGAATAGAAGGGGTAGCTGTCAAATTTCGCTTCCGTGCCGCTTGCTCGCGGGTCGCCGGTCATCTTCAAATGAGCGTCCAGGCGGGCTCGTAAGTCAGCCTTTATCGGATAGTAGGCGTCCCGGCCCGCTAAGTTATCGAGCTGGCCGGCAAAGGCCGTGTCGTAAAGCTCCTCTCCTGGACGCTTCCCGAAGGCCATTTCGAAATACCGGTCGACGCCCGCTGAGTCGCGATTGTCAATTAGATATCGTTTCGACGGCGAGTCGTCGATTTCGGCGAAGCTTGGAGACTCGCCAGCCGGCCCCCGCTCGGGCTCGTAGTTACGGATGTAGAGATGTTCGTACGTGCGGATCGCCCGCATCGGGTAACCTACGCCGCCGGCGCGTCGGATTGTGTGACGCTCGCGCATCACAACGACTTGGTCGCGAGATTTATCCACCCGGCCCGCCGCGTTCGACGTTAGCGTCGAGAGCAAGCTTTTGCCGGTCATCTGGGTCGATCTCTCGACCCCAGCAGCCTCGAGGATCGTCGGCGCGAAATCGGCAAAACTCATGAAATCGTCGACTACACGGCCACCTGGAACGCGTTCGGGCCAGCGAATCGCAAGTGGCATGCGAGCACCGTAATCGTACAAATTCGCCTTCGCCCTAGGAAATGGCATGCCGTTGTCACTGGTGACGATCACGAGTGTGTTGTCGAGTTCTCCCGCGTGTTCAAGTCGTTTTAGGATGGCTCCCAACTCGCGATCAAAACGCTCAATCTCGAAAAAGTAGTCGAGGATATCGGATCGAACTTCGGGAACGTCCGGCAAAAAATCTGGAACTCTGACGTCGTCGATATTCATCCCCGCTCGCAATCCCGATCCCTTCTCGTAGACGCGATGGGGGTCTTGACTTCCAAACCAAAAACAGAACGGCTGATCGCTCTGGCGCCAACTAAAGAAGGTTCCAAAGTCATCGAACCGCTCGCCCGCTGGATTGCGGCTTCGACCTCCTGCGGTGTCGATACCCGGCCCCCAGCCTTTTCGAGTGAACCCGACCTCGTACCCGGCGGCCTCAAGCATGTCTGGATATACGTCAAACTTCGAGCGAAGAGTGCTCCACAGGTTGCCCGCTTCTTCCAGGCGGTAGGGCTCTTGGCCTGTCAAAATTGCGCTGCGCGACGGCGTACACGAGGGTGAGCAGCAGTACGCCTGGCTGAAGCGGACGCCCTCCGCCGCGACGCGATCGAAGATTGGCGTGCGCACGACGGGGTCTCCCGACGCTCCGGTATGAGCGAACGACTGGTCGTCAGAAATCGCGAATAGGATATTGGGGCGGTCCGGTCCGGCGGCGAGGGCCGGCGCTACACTAAGAGCCGCGCCTGTCGTGAAGAATTGGCGTCGAGTCGTACGCATGACTCAGCTTCCCATACGCTGGGAATCAAGCTTTTCGTGAAGAAGTCGGCGCAGCTCAGCGGAATCAAGCGGGCAGCTTTCGCACTGTTAGCGGTCGCCGGTTTCTTTGTCTGCCTCGAACTTGGCCTAGCTGCGTTGGGGGTTCATACCGCCGCCAGCGGAAGCGACCCGTTCGTCGGATTTTCTGCATACTTGCCGCTGTTTGTCGAGGAAGGCGGCGAGCGAGTTACGGCCGAAAACAAGCTCGGCTGGTTCAACCGGCAACGCTTTGTTGACCCGAAACCTGCAAACACCTATCGCATTTTCAGCGTTGGCGGTTCGACAACTCACGGCCGCCCCTACGACGATCGTGCCTCGTTTAGTGGTTGGCTGCGAACGTATCTTGCCGCTGCCGATTCCAGTCGGAAGTGGGAAGTTATCAACGCCGGGGGCGTCAGCTACGCGAGTTACCGTGCCGCCGCCCTGATGGAAGA
The DNA here is from genome assembly GCA_965247305.1 of Bryobacterales bacterium. GTDB lineage: Bacteria > Acidobacteriota > Terriglobia > Bryobacterales > UBA6623 > CATQHP01. Next base: position 4,670,957 of record OZ252030.1, read on the forward strand.
GCTCGTCAACTACCAACCTGACATGTTTGTGATCTACACCGGTCACAACGAGTTTCTGGAGAGAAGGACCTACGAAGGCTTTTTCGAAACCGGCGAAACCGTCTCGGCCGCCACGGGCTTGCTCAGCCACACGCGAACATACTCGGCAGGTCAGCAACTCCTATCCCGGATTCGCCAGAAAACCGCGAACCCCACTGAACTCGCTCCTGAGGTCGACACAATCTTGGCAAATTCGGTTGGGCCCTCGGACTATCATCGCGACGACGAATTCCGCCGCGGCGTAGTTGGCCATTTCCGATTCAATCTCACTCGGATGATCCATATTGCCGATGCCGCCGGCGCCGACGTGGTGCTGGTAACGCCCGCCTCAAACTTGGAAGACTGCAGCCCTTTCAAAAGCGAGCTGAGCGATGGCCTCACGGCCGCTGAAGCCGACCGCATCGCTAGCCTACTGCAGGCGTCCGCTACAGCGGACTCGCCTGATGAAACGCTGCAGTTCGTCGACGAAGCGCTGCGCATCGATCAACGGCATCCCCAGTCGCATTACCTACGGGGCAGGGCGCTGCTCTCGCTCAATCGGATTCGCGAAGCTGACGCGGCCTTTCGCCGTGCTCGCGACGAAGATGTCTGCCCGTTGCGGGCGACATCCGAAATAGTTGAAATCGTCAGAGAGGTTGCCGACGAGCACAACGTCCCCCTCGTTGACTTCGAACGCATGGTGAACGATCAAGCGATGGCCTCGCGGGGAACCCCAATTCCCGGGAACGAGCAGTTTGTGGACCATGTCCATCTCGATATCGACGGTTACGGCAGACTGGGGCTTGCTCTTCTCGAGGCGCTTACGCGGCAAGGCGTCGTTGACCCGGGTCGAGATTGGGATTCCGCCGCCATCGACGCTGTCCGCACCAATGTGCTGGCGACGATTGACCATCGAGCCCACGGGGTCGCCCTGAGAAATCTTGCGCGCGTATATTCGTGGGCGGGCAAGTCGGAGGAGGCCAGCCGGATAGCCGAGCAAGCACTCGCCGTGCTTGGCAGTGACTCCGAAGCATTCGACATCATCGGGCGCGGGTTTGCGGCCCAAGGTAATCGTGAGGCCGCGATCGAGTCGTTTCTGCACGCGATTGAGGCGAACCCTAACGTGGCGCAGTCTCACGAAAGCCTGGGTAGTGAGTTACTCGCCGTCGGCCGCGTCGACGAGGCGATTGTGCAGTTTGAAGAAGCGATCCGCCTAGAGCCGAGCGCCGCGGTGGCGCACAGCAATCTGGGCCTCGCGCTGGCCTCTAAGGGCCAAACCGTGACGGCTTTAAATCACTATGGCGAGGCATTACGGCTACGCCCCGACTCCGCTGAAGCGCATAGCAATTTCGGCGTCGAACTGAGTGCACAAGGTCGCCTCGAAGACGCTGTTAAAAGTTTCGAGCAAGCGATCACGCTTCGGCCCCAGTATATTGACGCCTACAACAATCTGGGCTTCACGTTAAGTTCGCTTGGGCAGTATGAACGGGCCAGCGAGATTTTCCAAAAAGCGCTCTCCATCGCGCCGAGTAATCCACACCTCAACTACAACTACGGCATCGCTTTACAGATGCTAGGCGACAGCGCCAACGCGGCCGAGCGATATCGCTCGGCCTTGAAATCGGAGCCGGAGTACGCCGAAGCGCACTACAACCTCGGGATTCTGCTCGTCGCTGGCGGCAACGACGCCGACGGTTTGACGCACTTGCGTAAGGCGCTCAATCTCAATCCGTCGCTCGCTGACGGTAACCAACAGGTCCGTGCGATACTCGGCCCTTAGAATGGACTCGGTTAGCTTTCGATCCGCCACAGAACTGGGCCGCCTCTATCGATCGGGCGAACTCTCCCCCGTCGATGTCATCCGCGAAATGCTCGCGCGAATCGAGCGCATCGACCCAACCATCAACTCGTATCTGACCGTGACCGCGGATCTTGCTCTAGAGCAGGCTAGCCGAGCCGAAGTTGAGATACGCGCCGGTAATATTCGTGGGCCTCTGCACGGAATTCCCTACGCCGCAAAAGATTTGCTTTTCACGAAGGGCATTCGCACTACAGTCGGCTCGAAGATCTTCGACGACTTCGTTCCCGACTATGACGCCACCGTAATTGAGAAACTCAACGATGCCGGTGCCGTGATGATTGGGAAGGCGGGCCTGCACGAGTGGGCCTACGGTGTGACCAGCAGCAACCCGCACTTTGGGCCGGTGCGAAACCCCTGGGATACCGATCGCGTTCCCGGTGGTTCGAGTGGCGGCTCCACCGCGGCGCTGGCAGCCGGACTTTGCACTTTTTCGCTGGGGTCCGATACTGGCGGCTCGATTCGAATCCCCGCATCACTGTGTAGCCTTACCGGCCTCAAACCGACGTTCGGCCGGGTAAGTCGCCACGGCGTATTTCCGCTAGGTCACACGCTCGACACCATTGGGCCGTTTGGTCGAACCGTGGAAGATGCGGCGCGGGTCTATGAGGCAATAGCGGGACACGATGGCAACGACGACAGTTCGCTCAAGCGCCCGCTTTCAGCTCACGTGTTTTCTAGCGAGGCGAGCTTAACGGGCAAGCGCATCGGTGTTCCCCGCAATTTTTACTTCGACGGACTCGCCCCTGGCGTCGAGTCGGCCTGCCGCGGCGCAATGGCCGCGCTCGCGGATCTGGGCGCCGATATCGTCGAGATCGAAGCGCCTGACATCGAGCCTTACAACACGTTGCACCGGCTGATCCTGCTCGCTGAGGCCTCTTCGGTTCACCAGCAACGGCTGCGCGAGCGGCGCGATGATTTTGGCGACGACGTAGGGATGTTGCTTGATCAAGGTCTGTTCGTAACGGCGACGGACTATCTCAACGCCCAGCGAAAGCGTCGTAAAATCTGCCAAGAGTTCAATCAACTATTTGAGAACGTGGACGTGATCGCCACGCCGGCGATCTCAATTACCGCGGCGAAAATTGGTCAACTCGAAATCGAAGTGCAGGGCAAAACGGAGAACGTGCGCCTCGCGATGACACGCAACATCCGCGCGCTGAACCTGACGGGCCTACCACTAATGTCTGTCCCCTGCGGATTCGATCCCAAAGGCCTTCCGATCGGTCTACAGCTCATCGCACCACTGTTTGACGAGGCAGCGCTGCTCGACGTTGGCCACGCCTTTCAACTAGTGACGAATTGGCACAAATCTACGCCGCCAAGTAGCTAACCCGAAACTTCAACCCAGTATTTGGGATCAGGAGACAGCCTGCGGATTCCGCCAAACGGACGAAGAACGACTTTCGGGCGGGGACTGGCACATGCGATCTCGTACTCTCTCCACATTGACGAACCCTCGTATTGCCTGTCCCCTACCAATCCTTAAGTCACGACTTCAAAATCGTAATGGCAAGCCTCTATGCAAACCCGCCTCCCAACAAACGGCACCCCTTCGCCCCGAAGCCGAAACCGTTGTTCGGCTCCGCTCTCGCCCGGAAGCGCGATCCTGCCGCCGACTCCGAGCACGCGATGCCACGGCAGACGTAGCCCTGCTGGGCTGTTTCTCAAAGCGAATCCCACCTGCCGCGCCGTACATCGGGATTTCACGGCGTCCGCGATGTCGCCGTACGTAGCAACCTTTCCGCGCGGTATCGCCGCCACGGCGCTATAAACCTCAGCGTAAACCGTTCCCTTCCTCGTCGACCGCAGTTCTGCGAAACTAGCTGCTGTGCTCATTCGCAATATCGCAATTCTCGTCGCCGCATGTTTTAGCTGCTCAATCCAGGCCGCCGATTTTACCAGCGCCTGGCCTCAGCCGGTTGAACGTACCTGGATAGGCCCCGACTATTGGGCGAACCCGTTGCAAGATTGGCGAGTGTCCGAGGGACAACTCGAATGTATCATCCCCGGCGGGAATCGCAACGTCAACCTGCTGACGTATCAGTTAAGCGCCGATCGTGGCGATTTCACTACCAGCGTTCGGCTAGGCCGCATCCGCCCCAGCGAAGGGGCACTCTCCGAAGGCTGGGTCGGATTTCGTCTTGGCATTCGAGGCCAGGTGGATGACTATCGTTACTCCGCCTTGCGAGGTACGGGCATAAATGCCGGAGTCAGCACTGACGGTCGGTTATTCATAGGGGAAGAGTCCGCCTCAACCCGCTCGTCCGTCAAGTCGTTCGACGACATCGAGCTACGGCTCGCCGCGCGCCCCGACGGTGACAACTATCGCCTGACCCTCTCTGCTCACAATGGACGTGGAACGCGCCTAGGCCAAGTTTCGGCAACGCTCGCGGCTGACGAACTGATCGGCAACTTGGCGCTGGTCGCGGATTCCGCGCCGGCCGAGTTACGAACCCAGAATTCCTACCGCGGACCTGGTGCCCGCAGGCAGGGCAACCTGCGAATTTGGTTCCGTGACTGGAAACTCTCCGGCCCAAAGCTGCAACACAATCCCGAGCAGTCCTTCGGCCCAATACTGTGGGCGCAACACACCTTAAGCCGCGGCGTTATGAAGATGACGGCACAGATGCCGCCCTTTGGACGCGCCGATGCGCAGTCGGTCGAGCTTCAGGTTCAGCAAGGCGCCGCCTGGAAATCTCTAGGCGAAACTCAGATCGACTCGTTGGCGCGCACGGCGAACTTTCGAATTGCAGACTGGCAATCCGACCGCGACACCCCTTACCGGCTCGTCTACCAAGCGTTGCAATCTGACGGCTCGCTAGAACCACACTATTGGACGGGAACCGTCCGCAAAGAGCCTGTCGACAAAGAGACCCTGGTGGTGGGCGCATTCACCGGCAACAAAGACACCGGATTCCCAAACGCAGACATTGTTCGAAATGTCGGCTACCACAATCCCGACGTGCTCTTTTTCTCGGGAGATCAGATTTACGAAGATGTCGCCGGCTACGGCATCGAGCGTCTTCCGGTCAAGACCGCCGCTCTCGACTACCTCCGCAAATGGTACCTGCTCGGATGGGCGTTCGGTGACTTAATGCGCGACCGCGTCACGGTTCATATGCCCGACGATCACGACGTCTACCAGGGCAATATCTGGGGCGGCGGCGGGCGGCCCCAACCCATGAGTGAGCACCAGCGCGGTGGCTATGCGATGCCTGCCGAATGGGTCAACGTAGTACAGCGCACGCAGACCTCGCATCTTCCCGATCCGTATGATCCGCGCCCGATCGACCAAGGCATCGCGGTTTACTATTCCGAGCTGAACTACGGCCGCGTAAGCTTCGCAATCATCGAAGACCGTAAGTTTAAATCGGGTCCGAAGGGCATCACACCCGCGCCTGGCGGTCGCCCGGACCACATTACGGACCCCAACGTTGACCCCAAAACCTACGACGTGCCCGCAGCCAAACTGCTCGGCGAACGCCAACTCGCGTTCATCCGCGATTGGGCATCGGACTGGCGGGACGCGTTTCTCAAAGTCTCGCTGACGCAGTCGATTTTCGCCAACGCCGCAACGACGCATGGCGCGAACAAGATGCGCCTGGTTGCCGATCTCGACTCGAATGGTTGGCCGCAATCGGGCCGCAACCGCGCTCTCGCCGAACTACGCAAAGGCTTCACTTTTATGATCGGAGGCGACCAGCACCTGCCTTCGATCATTCATCACGGCATCGACGAATTCGGTGACGCGGGCTATTCGTTCTGCGTGCCGTCCATCGCTGCCGGTTATCCGCGATCCTACGAGCCCGAAACCCCCGCCCAAAATCGCCCGGCCGGAGCACCCGACTACGCTGGTGAACGTCTCGACGGGCTCGGCAACCGCATGACGATATACGCCGTGGCCAACCCTGACGAGCAGCAGCGTAGAACGCCGCTCGAACTTTTGCACGACAAGGCGTCGGGCTACGGGATCATTCGACTCAACAAGAAAACGCGGCAGATCACGATGGAATGTTGGCGCTTGCTGATCGACCCAGCCAAGTCGTCCACGGAAGCGCAGTTCGAAGGCTGGCCGCGCACAGTTAGTCAAACCGACAACTACGGTCGCCAGGCAGCCGGCTACCTGCCCGAGATTCAAGTCGAAGGACTCAGCGATCCCGTCGTGCAGGTCGTTGACGAAACAAGTGGCGAAATCGTCTACACACTCCGAATCCGCGGCGATCGTTTTCGACCGAAAATCTTTCGGCGCTGGGCAACATACACAGTGCGCGTGAGTGATCCCGAGTCGAGTCGTTCGCGAGAATATAAGGCCGTCGCCCCAGACGCCGTTGGAAACGATACGACATTGAGAGTTCGATTCTAAGCAGCGTTCCCAAATCCGTCCGTAAGCAAGCGTTTACCTCGAACCGGATCAACAGAGGCGTGGACTGCCGTCCACGCCTCTGGAGTTTGGCTGTTCAAAGAGGGTTGAAGTTTGGGGTAGGGTGCGGAAATAGGGGATTGGCGTTAGCCGGAAGCGTAGATTACTGCAGGCGGAGCGCCTCTTGGGAGTTTCTGCAGCTTCGTGTTGGATTGCGAAGTGTTCCGCAAGCCGCAGAAATGTTGCCGCTGCACGCCGTCCGCCCAAAGCTCGGCCCGCAGGTGGCTGATCAGCCGTTGCGTGGTGAGCCGTTGCGGCTGCGAGCGGCGTCGCCAGTGCGGTCGCGGCAAGGCGTCGTCCACGCCCTGTTGGCGGCTCCAACTCGCGCCCGCCAACAGCAGTAGCGCATACACCGCCGTCATAAATTGAGGGACCCGCTCGACCGCGTCCGGCTGCCGCACCTGCGCCTGTCCGACTCCCAACAGCGTCTTCTGCTCACGGAAGTTGACCTCGATCTCCCAGCGCCAAACGTACTGCCGCACGATCTGCTCCAGCCCCAAACTCGGATCGCTGACAATCAAATACGCCGGCTTGCGATACAGCACCTTCGAGCCCGCCCGCGGCCGATAACCCAACGGTGCGATCACCACCAAACGCAAGTCCCGCTTGCCTCCCGCCGGCCGCCAACGCAGCGGCGCGAGCGTCTTCACTTTGAACTGGTGCAGGCTGCCGGCGGCAAAAACCTCGACCGTTTGCCACGGCACGTTGTCGTCCTGGCGGAGTTGCTCGGGCGTCGGCGCGCGTTCGCCGTAACAACGCCTGCGGCCTTTGCCGGGCTGCTCGAGGGGCAGATGATATAGCTTGGCGTCGGAACGAATGCGGCCGATCAACGTCACCTCGGCGGGCAACGATCCGAACACCGTGCGGTTGGTATAAGCGCCATCAACGACGAGGTGCAAGGCTCTGTCAGCGCCTCCGGGATCGGCGTTCATGGCCTCGCGCAAGCGCGCGATGTGCCTGGCGGCGAGGGCCGTTAAGCTGCACTTGCGAGCCTCGCGCCGGTACTGTTTCCAAACCTCGTCCGTGGCCTTCTTCGACGGTCGGCGCGGAGTCGGCGCGTGTTCCAAGCCGATCGGAATGAGTCGCGCCGGCTGCTGCCGCTCGCTGGGAGGCAGCGCTGCCGAGAATTGCAAGAAGCGCTGCGCGAGAATCAAGTTGGCCTGAAACTTGGGTCCAAGCGGATCGCGCCGCCAACTCACGCCGGGCGTTTTGAGACTCGACTTGGCGAGCAGTGTATCGTCGATGGCGACGACCAAGGGAGCCTCGGGCGGCAAGCGAGCGAGCACCTCGCGGCGCGAGGCATCGAGCAGGCGTTGCGGCTCGACGCGTTGTTGCGAGAACAGGCGGTAGCCGGCGCTCCAGTCCTGAAAGCTCTCGCCGGAGGCATGTAGCAGGCCGGTGATGGTGGAGCGGCCGAGGCAGACGGCGGCACCGAGAGCGAGGCGGGTGAGGTGGTCGTTCACGCTTTGTCGGGCGTGGGGGTTGAGGCCTTTGGCGAAGAGTCGGGAGAAGGTGTCGACGACTCGATCGGGAGTTTTTTTTTCAACTCGACGGGCGGAGGTTGCAAACGATTGAGCACGAGTTGGGAGCGGTCGAGCAGGATCCATTCGAGCTGTTCGCCGGGCTGGAAGTCGAGCATCTGAGCGCTGGCGGAGGGGAAGTTGACGTAGAACTGTTGGGAAGCCTTGCGCTTGATCAACTGCAGTTTGGTGGGGAAGGACATGAGGTCTCCTTGGAAATGAATCTAGTTACACAACAAGCTAAACAACTAGATACAAGAATACCTCAAAATGTTTTGAGACACAAGCATTCTCAGATCCCTCACAACTCAAGAACGTGCTTACCGCGCGTCCCATCTAGTGAAAGGCCAAACTCCAGAGGCGTGGACTGCCGTCCACGCCTTGCATGAGGAGGCTCTCCGATGTCAACAGGGGAAACAACGAACGGGGGTGTTTGGGTTCCAGGGTTTTGACCGGGCTTGCATTCGCACTCTGGTTGCGTCGGTTGCGACGCGGTGCTTGTAGGGGTCCAGTCTTACGACGCTGCATTCTCGTTTCCGGCTTCCCCCGACAGCCAAGCCGTCGGTTGAGCCTGGCGTGGACTCGCAGTCGTCGCGACGCGGTCGTTCGCCTGGCGCCGTCCTTCCCTCGTTTCGTGCCTTCTTTGTCAACAAATCGTCTTCTTCCTACTAGGAAAATTCAATGCGATGCGGCCTCGCCGCGAGCGCCTTTCTTACCCTATCGTCGCCATTGTTTTCGCTCCATTCACTCCCTGCGGAAACGGTTCATACACTGCGCCGCGGCTCCACAACACGTGCATCAGCACCGCCAGCTTGCGCGCCACCGCCACGATCGCTCGCTTCTTGGCATTCTTGCCGCCGTGCTCCGCCAGACCCAATCCCCAGCGCCGCAACGCCGAGTCCTGCCCGTGTCGTCCCAAAATGTATTGCGCGCATTGCACCAGCAAACAGCGTAAGTTGCCGTCGCCCACTTTCGAGATATGCAGCTCCGGCGAGCACGATCCCGAGTCCCGTTGTTTCGGCCGCAAGCCCACAAATGCCCCCGCCGCGCGACTCTTGTCCAGGCGCCCCGCGTCGTTGTCGAGAGCCAGCGCAAACGCCAACGACGTCGTCGCTCCCACGCCGCGAATTTGTTCGATCAATTCCGTCGCCGGATAGCGCGTCTCGCACAGTTGCTTCACTCGCGCGTCGGCTTGTTTGATCTGCTCACTCAACTGCTCGATCATCATCAAAAGCCCTTCCAGCAGGGCTTGAAACTCTTCCGACAACTCCAGGCGGGCGCGCTTGGCGAACGTCGAAGCGTCGCCCGCCGACACTCGAATGCCAAAGTTCTTGAGCATGCCGCGCAGCGAGTTGATCAACTTCGTGCGCGCCCTTACGAGCGCTTGACGGCCGATCAAGACGCAACGGTTGCGCAGGGTTTCTTGTGACAGCGGTTGGGTTGGCGAGAGCAGTTTCGGACTCGTCAAATCGAGTTCGGCGAGCAAGCGCGCGTCACGCCGATCGTTCTTCGATAACGACTCGCTAACCAGTTTGAGTTGACGCGGATTGGCGACGCTGAATTCGTGACCGAGCTCTTTGAGCAAGGCCGCGATCCAGTTGGAATGGCTACCGGCCTCGATCACCACGCGTAGACGCGATTTGCATTTGAAGCACTTGCGTAGCGCCGCGCGGGTGGTACTGATGGATCGATTAGCGACTTCTTCGCCTTTCAGGTTCAACCGCACGAGCCAGCTCTTTTTCTCTCCTACGTCAAGCCCGACGACGCCTTTGATCTTGCTGTTGTCGGCGATTAATCCTGGCTGCATTTGTTTCCGGATGGTAGTCTTCTTCATGGCTGCTCTCTCCTTTTTCGAACTAAAGATGGTGACTCCCCTTAGCGGGAAGCGCTGGCCGCTAGCTTAATCGCTCTCGCGGCTCGAGGGCAGCCTCCTCATTTCATCTCGTTTTCTTGCCATCAATCGACTCCGCACCCGCGCGGTGTAGTCAAAGTATCAGTGGAGAAATCGTTCGGGGTCCGTTGTTCGCGTGTATACATCGCGGCGTCACCCGGTGACGACTGCTTGCAGACGGATCGGGGGCGTATACGCGTAGCCCTACGGCTTCGAGCAGTCGCCTATAATAGAGGGCTTTCCTGGAGATTTGATGCCATACCTTCAAAATCAATTCGAGCGCAACGTGATGACCACTTCGGTGGACTACGTATTCAACTGGGCCCGCAAATCGGCCATCTGGCCGCTGACATTTGGTCTGGCCTGTTGTGCCATTGAGATGATTGCCTCTTCGACGTCACGATTCGATATTGCGCGCTTCGGGGCGGAGGTTTTTCGCCCAAGTCCGCGTCAGTCCGACCTGATGATTGTTGCCGGAACGGTCACGCTCAAGATGGCTCCGGTGCTCAAGCGCATCTGGGATCAAATGCCCGAGCCGAAATGGTGCATTTCGATGGGCGCGTGTTCGTCCGTTGGCGGCCCCTTCAATACCTACAGCGTCCTGCAGGGCGTCGACAAGATCGTGCCTGTGGACGTGTATGTAACCGGATGCCCGCCGCGGCCCGAGAATCTGTTCTATGCGCTGCTCATGCTCCAAGACAAAATCGATCGCATGACGACGCTCGAACGCCGCCCGACCCAGATCCGCCTAGACGAAAGCATGCAGGCTGATTTCGAAAAGCGCGTGATGGTCGCACAGACCCAACAGCCCGTTTAGTTCAGCGACCGACATTCCGCCGCGCGCGCGATTCGTCCGTAAGCATTCGACGCCGGCTGACGGCGCGGCGTATAATCGCGAACTACGAACCCCACATTATTTTTCCACTGATACGTTGATAACACCGCGCGGGTGCAGAGTCGATCGATGTCTAGAAAACGAGGCGTGGACGGAAGTCCACGCTCTGGAGTTTGGCCTTTCACTAGATGGGACGCGCGGTAAGCACGTTCTTGAGTTGTGAGGGATCTGAGAATGCTTGTGTCTCAAAACATTTTGAGGTATTCTTGTATCTAGTTGTTTAGCTTGTTGTGTAACTAGATTCATTTCCAAGGAGACCTCATGTCCTTCCCCACCAAACTGCAGTTGATCAAGCGCAAGGCTTCCCAACAGTTCTATGTCAACTTCCCCTCCGCCAGCGCTCAGATGCTCGACTTCCAGCCCGGCGAACAGCTCGAATGGATCCTGCTCGACCGCTCCCAACTCGTGCTCAATCGTTTGCAACCTCCGCCCGTCGAGTTAAAAAAAAAACTCCTCAACGAGTCGTCGACACCTTCTCCCAACTCTTCGCCAAAGGCCTCAACCCCCACGCCCGACAAAGCGTGAACGACCACCTCACCCGCCTCGCTCTCGGCGCCGCCGTCTGCCTCGGCCGCTCCACCATCACCGGCCTGCTACATGCCTCCGGCGAGAGCTTTCAGGACTGGAGCGCCGGCTACCGCCTGTTCTCGCAACAACGCGTCGAGCCGCAACGCCTGCTCGATGCCTCGCGCCGCGAGGTGCTCGCTCGCTTGCCGCCCGAGGCTCCCTTGGTCGTCGCCATCGACGATACACTGCTCGCCAAGTCGAGTCTCAAAACGCCCGGCGTGAGTTGGCGGCGCGATCCGCTTGGACCCAAGTTTCAGGCCAACTTGATTCTCGCGCAGCGCTTCTTGCAATTCTCGGCAGCGCTGCCTCCCAGCGAGCGGCAGCAGCCGGCGCGACTCATTCCGATCGGCTTGGAACACGCGCCGACTCCGCGCCGACCGTCGAAGAAGGCCACGGACGAGGTTTGGAAACAGTACCGGCGCGAGGCTCGCAAGTGCAGCTTGACGGCCCTCGCCGCCAGGCACATCGCGCGCTTGCGCGAGGCCATGAACGCCGATCCCGGAGGCGCTGACAGAGCCTTGCACCTCGTCGTTGATGGCGCTTACACCAACCGCACGGTGTTCGGATCGTTGCCCGCCGAGGTGACGTTGATCGGCCGCATTCGTTCCGACGCCAAGCTATATCATCTGCCCCTCGAGCAGCCCGGCAAAGGCCGCAGGCGTTGTTACGGCGAACGCGCGCCGACGCCCGAGCAACTCCGCCAGGACGACAACGTGCCGTGGCAAACGGTCGAGGTTTTTGCCGCCGGCAGCCTGCACCAGTTCAAAGTGAAGACGCTCGCGCCGCTGCGTTGGCGGCCGGCGGGAGGCAAGCGGGACTTGCGTTTGGTGGTGATCGCACCGTTGGGTTATCGGCCGCGGGCGGGCTCGAAGGTGCTGTATCGCAAGCCGGCGTATTTGATTGTCAGCGATCCGAGTTTGGGGCTGGAGCAGATCGTGCGGCAGTACGTTTGGCGCTGGGAGATCGAGGTCAACTTCCGTGAGCAGAAGACGCTGTTGGGAGTCGGACAGGCGCAGGTGCGGCAGCCGGACGCGGTCGAGCGGGTCCCTCAATTTATGACGGCGGTGTATGCGCTACTGCTGTTGGCGGGCGCGAGTTGGAGCCGCCAACAGGGCGTGGACGACGCCTTGCCGCGACCGCACTGGCGACGCCGCTCGCAGCCGCAACGGCTCACCACGCAACGGCTGATCAGCCACCTGCGGGCCGAGCTTTGGGCGGACGGCGTGCAGCGGCAACATTTCTGCGGCTTGCGGAACACTTCGCAATCCAACACGAAGCTGCAGAAACTCCCAAGAGGCGCTCCGCCTGCAGCAATCTACGCTTCCGGCTAACGCCAATCCCCTATTTCCGCACCCTACCCCAAACTTCAACCCTCTTTGAACAGCCAAACTCCAGGGCGTGGACGGAAGTCCACGCTTTCACTCGAAGCATCTACCGGACCTGAAGAAAGCGCGGACTTCCGTCGGCGCCTCGGTTGATCCGGTTCGAGGCCATCGATTGCTTACGGACAGATTTGGGGACGCCCTCCTCCGCCTAATCACATCAGCGCGTGTGCTAGCTTAAACCTGGAATCCTCACTCCATGAGATACCTGGCGATCGTCCTCTCCTTTTTTCTGTCGATCGGCTTGGCCGCCGAGCAACCTAAGCTTGAGCCGCTAACCGGCGCGCCTCCTCACCCTGCTGACAACCGGCCGACCGAAGCAAAGGTCAAGCTGGGCGAAGAACTGTTTTTCGATCAAACGCTCTCCGGCGGCAATCGTCGAAGCTGCGGCACCTGCCACAAGGCCGAGTTGTTTTTCATGGACGGCCTATCGCGGGCGTGGGGTCTGAACGAAAGTGAGCTGAGCCGCAAGACTCCAGGCCTGCTGAACGTCGGCTGGCAGCGCAGTATGTTCTTCGACGGTCGCGTGAAGACTCTCGAAAAGCAAGTTCGAAAACCCCTTGAAAACTATCTTGAGATGGATCTCGACCCCGACGAGGCCGCCGACCGCATCAAGTCCGACCCATACTACGTACGCGAGTTTGCGAAGGCGTTTCCCGGTGAGGAGATCACGTTCGACTTGATTGCCAAGGCAATCGCGTCATACGAGCGGACGCTGGTTTCCTACGACAGCGACATCGACCGTTACTTGCTTGGAGACCTTGAGGCGGCGAGCCCGGCCGCGATTCGCGGTATGCAGCTTTTCACTGGCAAGGCCGGCTGCATTCGCTGCCACAATGGCCCCTTGCTGACTGACCACGATTTTCACTACAACGGCGTCCCAGAGCGAGACGGCCACGGCAAGCCCGGCACCAAGTACAAGACCCAAAGCTTGCGAGACTCGATGCGCCGCTATTCATATATGCACAACGGATTGCTGATGAATATGCGCCAAGTGATCGAACACTATAACCGTGGCGGGTCGGCTCCAGAGGGATTCGAAGCCGAAATTCGGCCACTGGGCCTGTCCGAGGACGAAAAGGGCGATTTGGTCGCATTTTTACGTTCGCTTGATGGACGGGTGAATCGTTTGCTCGATCAGTCTCCGTCTTCTCCCGATGTTTTTGACATCCGAAAACAGACGCTCACAGAAAAACCAGCAAGCGTGGAGCCGAATGCCGAAGGCGCCGCACAAGATCCCAGCTATCTAAACCGCTAGCCCGCATATCTCGCCACGCGGTGAGAAATGCGGGCTAAGGTCTGGTGTAACCGAGGCTCCACTCGGTACCGAGCAGGGTCCAAGACGTGGTAGTGTTGCAGACAGCGGTCCTTTACGTCGGTGGGCGTCCGCCTTGCGTGCACACCTCCGCACTCGCTATACCAAGATGATTGGCTTGGAGTCTGCGTGACGTCATTATCTAGATACATTTTGCTCGCCCTTGTGGCGGTCTTCCCATTGCAGGGGCAGTTTAACCGTCTGGTTCCAGGCGAGTTAGCGAAAAGCGTCCTTCCACCGATTTTCAACCCGCAACTGTTCAACGGTGATCAAGGATTTTTCATTGATGTGCCCGAAGATGCACTTCGCCTCGAATTCGAGCTGACAACCGCGCCACCCGAGGCCAACGTAAATCTTTATGTCCGACACGGCGCCGACGTCATCAGAGGTGACGCCGGAATCGTTGCGGATTTCAGTTCCGAACAGCCCGGCGGTGCCGAGCGAATCGAGATACGCCTAGACAGCTTTCCGGTCTTACAGGCCGGGCGCTATTTTGTAGCGATTGAGGCCGGCTTCCGCAACCCTCGAACATTTGTGTTTCTGCGCTCGGCACTCGATCGCTCGGTGGGTCGTACAGATCTCGAGATTTTTGCGAGCAACGACTTTGAAAATGCCCAGGCGCAGGGCTGGGAGCGAAATTACCCGGCGCCCGACCCGATTGTCAATGGGTCAACGACCGGCCAGCCCGATGGCAGTCTCGACATTTTTCGAACCGAGGAGTCTTCGAGCGAGCGTAATCGCCTGCTGCGCCTTACGGGCACGAGCACCGATTTTTTCGTTGCACCTATCGAATATCTGGGCGCACTCGGGCTGCTTAGCACCGACGCAAGGCTCGAGTTCGACCTCTCGTTTGAAAGCTCGAGCCAGGCGAACCAGCCAGTCGAGGTTCGCGTCCTAGGGGAATCTACCGTCTATCGCTGGCAGCACGACGACACACCGACGAGGCGCTTGCAGCGCTACTTCGTGAACTTCGACCCCGAGCTGTGGGAACGGGTTGGCGGGCGTGCGGATTTTGCCGAGGTGATGGCAAATGTTCAGCGCATCGAGATCCGAGCGAATTACGCATTGTCCGACGGCGTATGCTTCCTCGACAATGTAACTCTTCTAGGGGCGGCCGAAGCTCCGCAGGCGCCAATTGTTACGGACTTCGAAGCCGGTACTGACGGCTGGATCAAGAACGTAGCCGGTGCGCCATTCCTTGAACCCCGTATTTTGGGCACGACCCGAGGCGACGGGCGGGCACGAATTTCGAGACTAACGACCGGTGGAAACCCGGCTGGCTTCCTGCAGCTAACCGACCTAGAAGATATTAGTCGAGACGCCCTGGTCGCCCCGCCTAAGTTCTTAGGAAATTTGCGCGACCTGGGGCCGGAAACCCGCATCGAGTTCGACCGCAAGCACGATTCATCAGCCGGCGCAACCCGCGGTGTGGAAGTACGCTTGATTGGATTCGGCGGAGCCTATGGCTATACCGGCGCAATTCCGCGGCGTACTTGGACGAACTACTCCATTGAGCTCAAAGAAGAAAATTTCTTCCGGCTCGCCGGCAATCGATCATTCGACGACGTCATGAGAGCTGTTCAGAGGATCGAAGTCACGCTTGATGAAGTTAGCGGCCGCGAAGATGCGGGCATCGATAACTTCCGGCTTTTGAGCCCTCCGCCCGTACTGCCGGTGCTGCGGACCGAGCCGACGGGTATCTCATTCAACGCAGTGGAATCGGAAGCTGGTCCAGGCGGCAAGGAAATCGAGTTGACCTCAACGGGCGAGCCTCTTGATTGGATCGCCGCGGCCTCGAGTGACGCGCCATGGATCGAACTGTCGTCCAACGCCGGGACGACACCAAGCTTACTTGTGATCAGCGCAAATCCGACTGGATTGGGGCCCGGAAACTATCAGGGCACCGTAGAAATCGCCTGGTCGGGATCACCCGATCTGGTTGAAATCACAATATTTCTCACAGTCATCTTGCAGACCGCGCCGATCATGTCGGAGGGAGGCGTCGTCAACGCCGCAAACTTCCGGCCGAACTCGGAACCCGGCGGGGAGCTGACCGGCGGCATGTTCTTCGCGATATTCGGGCGGCGGCTCGCAACGAGCACATCGGTGGCTCAGTCGGTTCCGCTGACAAGTGAACTTGGTGAAACGAACGTCACCATGGGGGGCATTCCCGCGCCGCTAGTCTTCGCTTCCGAGAGCCAGATTGTCGGCGTCGTACCGCAAGGGTTGTCGACTCCGCAAGCCAATCGGCCTCCGGGTGTGGCTCTTAAGGTCCAGCAGAACGCCCCACCGACATCGGCTGAAGTAGTGGTCATCGTCGACGGTATTCCAAGCCCGCCCGAAACGATTCGGCTGATTCCTTTACAGCCGCTACTTTTCTCTCAAAACCAGAGGGGCGACGGTCCCGGAGCCATTCTTAACTTTGTCGGAGCCGGCACCGTTCAGCTCAACACGTTTGATGATCCGGCGCGGCCGACACAAGCAATTTCGCTTTTCGGCACTGGCTTCGGCCCCACGCGAATTCCGGTCTTAGATGGCTTTGCCGCTAGCACCACTAATCCGATCACCGGCGCCATTCGCGTTACCGTTGGCGGCATCGACGCACAGATCCTGTTTGCCGGCCTGAGCCCAAGCTCGCCGCACCTTTATCAAGTCAACGCCATCATTCCCGTCGGCTCTCCGATCGGATGTCAGGTGCCGATAAAGGTTTTCGTCGACGATATGTCGAGCAACGAGGTTACGGCGGCGATTACGGCAAATGCCGAGCCGTGCCGCTGATACTCGCTTCGGCGTCGCCTAGACGAAGTGAACTACTGCGCTCCGCCGGTATCGACTTTGTAGTTAGACCGGCTGATATCGACGAATCTATACTCGCTGGTGAGAGTGCGGGTGACTACGTACTGCGGCTCGCTGAAAGCAAGGCTCGCGCATCGTGGCGGCGCGGTCAGCTCTCACTCGGTGCCGACACCGTCGTAGTCGTCGACTCGACAGTACTCGGCAAACCCATGGATGTCGCGGACGCCAAGCGGATGTTGCTGCTTCTGTCAGGCCGCTCGCACAACGTAGTTACAGGCATCGCGCTGTTCGACGGAACTGACGCGACATGCCGCGCCGCCGAGACTGAAGTTTTTTTCCGCCCATTGTCGGCTGCCGAAATCGACGAGTACGTCTCGAGTGGCGAGTCTTTAGACAAGGCCGGCGCGTATGGAATTCAGGGCCTAGCGTCGAAGTTTGTAGAGCGAATCGATGGATGCTACTTCAACGTAGTCGGTCTTCCCGTCTCGCTGGTCTACTCAATGATACGCTTGTAACTTGATGGCTGATTGCGACCTATCGGTTGTCATTCCGGTCCACAACGAGGAGCAGAACCTCTTGCGCCTCTTCGACCGCCTGGTCGGTACTCTCGAAAAAATCGGCGGGACATTTGAAATCGTCGCTGTTGACGACGCTTCGAGTGACGGTAGCGCGGAACTACTCCGCAACCTTGCCTACAACGACGGCCGCCTAAAGGTCGTAAGGTTACGTCGAAATTTCGGACAAGCAACCGCTCTAGCAGCAGGCTTCAATCACGTTAAAGGCTCGATCGTCGTTGCGATGGACGCCGACTTGCAACACGCGCCAGAAGACATTCCAGCGCTGCTCGCAAAACTTGACGAGGGCTACGACATCGCAAATGGTTGGCGTGAACAGCGCAACGACAATTTGCTAACACGGCGAATTCCGTCGCGCATCGCGAACGCATGCATCGGTTGGGTCTCGGGTATCGACTTGCGCGACTTTGGCGGAACGTTCAAGGCGTACCGGCGTGACGTGATCGACAATCTGAACCTTTACGGCGAACTCCATCGATTCATTCCGGTGCTGGCCGCGATGAACGGCGCCCGCATCGCCGAGGTTCCGATACAGAACCCAAAGCGTGGCGGTGGAATTTCTCACTATGGGTTGGGGCGCTCGTTTAGAGTGTTTTTCGATCTGATGACGGTGGGATTTCTCGCGCGCTATCTCACTCGGCCGATGCACTTTTTTGGTTCCATCGGCATGGTTTGCGGCGGAGTTGGAGCGGCGGCACTGGCGTATCTTCTGCTCGAGAAGATTTCCGGAGTTCACATCATGGTCGATCATGGCCCGCTACTGATTGCCGGGTCGGTTCTAGTGCTTTCTGGAATCCAGTTGCTCTGTACAGGGCTCATCGGCGAAATGCTGATGCGCACCTATTTTGAGAGCCAAGACCGAGCAACCTACGGCGTCCGCGAAGTGATTTCGAAGACCGACTCGAAGACCTAACCCCATCCGTAAACTCTCACAAGGATACGCGCACACCGCGGCGTAATTCGAGGTGAAGAAGCAGAGGCGTGGACGGAAGTCCACGCTTTCCTCTGGCACTGCGAACCCCAGAGGGGTGACGTTTGTACTAGCCCGAGTTTCGCGATTCGTGCTCGGAAATGATTATTTTGGGTATGATCGGCGGGCTAAGGTCTTTGGCGTCAATGACGAGGGGGCCGGGAATGCGTGTAGTGCCGATCTACCCCCTTGATTTTTTGAGTTTGCGGCTCAGACTGGAACTATGTTCCTGCGCGCACGCACGCGCCGCAAAGACGGCAAGCTGCACCGCTATTGGAGCGTCGTCGAGTCCCGTCG
Organism: Bryobacterales bacterium; assembly: GCA_965247305.1. GTDB lineage: Bacteria > Acidobacteriota > Terriglobia > Bryobacterales > UBA6623 > CATQHP01. Next base: position 4,689,464 of record OZ252030.1, read on the forward strand.
CGTGCGCGGCGGACGCGTCGTCCAACGCCAACTCTTGCACCTCGGTGAACTCAACGACTCCCAACGCAGCGGCTGGGTGCGCGCGATCGAGGCGCTGACCAGTGAGCGCGAACCATCCCGCCAACTCGCCCTCTTTCCCGACGACCACGAGCAGCTTCCCGTGCTCGACTGCGAAGCCGTTCGCGTCCGTGTCGCCGCGATCGAACTGCGCAACCCGCGCCAGTTCGGCGCCTGTTGGCTGGCGCTTCATCTGTGGAAGCTGCTCGACCTCGACGCCTTCTTCGAGCCGCGCCTGCCGCCCTCGCGCAAGCGAACCCGCTGGACAAACGTCCTCAAAGCCTTGACCGCCTACCGCCTGATCGACCCCGGCAGCGAATTCCGATTCCATCGCGACTGGTTTCAGCGCAGCGCCTTGGCCGACCTGCTCGGCGAAGATTTCGCATTAGCGCAAAAAGACAAACTATATCGTTGCCTCGATCTGCTAAGACCGCACCGCGACGACTTGTTTCAACACCTCAAACAGCAATGGGGTGAGTTGTTTGAAGCACAGTTTGATGTTCTGCTTTACGACTTAACGAGCACCTATTTCGAATCCGATCCGCCTTCTCCGGAAGCGAATAGCAAACGTCGTTTCGGCTATAGCCGCGATCATCGCCCCGACTGCACGCAGGTCGTGGTGGCACTGCTCATGCGATTGATCACGACGCCTGACGGACTACCTGTCGCCTACGAAGTCTACGCCGGCAACAGGCACGAAGCCGCAACGCTCGAAGAGTTTCTCGACCGTATTGAGCAACGTTACGGCCGCGCCCGGCGGACCTGGTTGATGGACCGCGGCATTCCCACCGAGCAGACGCTCGAGGACATGCGGGCGCGCGGTATGGACTACTTGGTGGGCACGCCGAAGGGCCGGCTGACGAAGCTGGAGAAGGACCTACTCGAGCGGCCTTGGGTCGAGGCGCGCGAGTCGGTGAAGGTGAAACTGCTGGAGCAAGGCGAGGAGTTCTACGTCTTGGTCGAGAGCCGCGATCGTGTACTGAAAGAGCGTTCGATGCGGCGCCGTCGGCTCAAGCGGGTGTGGGCGCGGCTGGCGGAATTACGCTCGCGCAAGCAGCTCACGCGCGACGGTTTGTTACTGAGTTTGGGGGCGGCGAAGAAGGACGCCGGACGCGTTTGGGGGTTGCTGAAGATCCGCCTGCCCGCGGCGAGCGAAGCGGTCAAGGAGTCGACGTTTCGCTACGCGCTCGACCGTGGCAAGCTGCGTCAGGCGATCCGCCGCGAAGGCCGGTATCTGCTGCGGTCGAACATGCGTTCGGCCTCGCCGGAGAAGGTTTGGGAGCGTTATCTTTTGCTGACACGGATCGAGCAAGCGTTCAAGGAACTGAAGGGAGACTTAGCGCTGCGACCGATTTACCATCAGAAAGACGCGCGAATCGAAGCGCACATTTTCGTGAGTTTTTTGGCGTACTGCCTGCACGCGACATTGCGCAACATCGCACGCCGCCATGCGCCGGGGCTGACGCCGCGAGCGATCTTGGACAAGCTTGCGAGTGTGATGATGATCGACGTGCATCTGCCGACCACGGACGGCAGAGCAATCATCCTCAACCGCTACACGGCGCCGGATCCGGAAGTCAAGCTTCTGCTACAGCAGCTCGATCTGAGGCTTCCACGTCAATCTCCACCAAAGGTTCTGGCCTCAACCAAACAAGCGATGTAGTGCCGACCTTTTACAACCGAACACTGAAAACAATAGACCTACCACCCTTAACCACCTCGAATCGCGAAACTCGGGCTAGCCCAGGGTTGCACCCAATAAGAGTTAACCTAATACTTGCTCTCGCAGAGCGGTTTCTCTCATACTGTTGGTATGAGAACTGCAGATGCGTATTTGGCTGACATCGAAAATTGGGAGGTGCTGTGTTCGTTTCTCCCCGACGGCTGGCGGGAGCAGGCTAAGACACTGGGCGCCATGCGTCGCGCCCGCTATATCAAGGATCCCGAAACCGTTCTACGGTTGCTCCTGATGCATTTGGCGAGCGGTTGTTCGCTGGCTGAAACGGCGGCGCGAGCATCGGCCTCCGGGTTGGCACAAATCAGCGCCGTGGGCGTGTTCAAACGGCTACGCGCCGCCGAGGGGTGGCTGCGTTGGCTGGCGCAGCAAATGCGTGGCAGCGTGCAGTTGCCGTTGGCCTCGTTGGATCGACGCTTGCGCGCCGTTGACGCGACCGCGGTGTCCGAACCCGGCAGCACGGGCAGCGACTGGAAACTGCACTACGCCGTGAATCTGGCCAACCTCGAGTGCGACTTTTTTGAACTCACCGCAGTGCGGAAAGGCGGCGAAACCTTCCGGCGATTCGATGTCGAAGCGGGCGATGTGATGATGGGAGATCGCGTGTATGCCGCGCCGCCGGGGGTGGCCCATGTGGTGCGCGCGGGTGGCGACGTGATCGTGCGACTCAACCGACAATCGCTTCCATTGTTTGATATTAAGGGCAAACGCATCGACTTGCTGTCGCGAATAGGCCGTCTGCGCGGCTACGTTCCGCGCGAGTTTCCGACCCGCGTGAAGGACCCAAACGGGGATTGGATCGAGGGACGTCTGGTTGCTGTGCGGCGCTCCGCCGAAGCGACGGAGCAAGCCCGGCGACGTTTGGAATCGCGCGCCAAACGCAATCAAACAACGGTTTCGAAGCAGTCGCTAGTGTTCGCTGAGTATTTGATGATTTGGACGACGCTGGCGCCGGGCATCTCGTCAATCGACATTCTAAACACGTATCGATTGCGTTGGCAGATCGAGTTGGTATTCAAGCGGATGAAATCGATTATGAGCCTCGGCCATCTACCGAAGAAAGACGAACGAAGCGCGAAAGCCTGGCTGGCGGGAAAGCTGTTAGTGGGCCTATTAGTGGAGCGAATGATCGCCTACGCGGACTCTATTTCCCCCTGGGGGTACAATCTCGAGCCGCGGTCGAAGCCGCTGGCGTGAGACCGAGTTTCTGCATCGACAAATCTGTACCGCCGTGCTGCCCGCGCAGACCCTGAAGGAGGTTCTGGGCAACTGGTCACTCATCCGTAACATGCTATCCGAACCGCCGCGACGGAGAACGCGATTCAAGTATAGATAGGTTAACGCTTATTGGGTGCAACCCTGGGAAAAAGTCGACGACGCCCCAGAATTCCCCCCTGCCCCAGCCGCCGGTTGGTCGATGAGATGTCTCTCGGCATGAGCGCAACGCAACGATATAGTCAGCCCGAACTTTTCATAAACCAAGTCGAACCGCGGCCCATCGGTGCGCGACTCGCCATCAGTATCGTCGTGCACGTGGTGGTCCTCACCGCGATGGTCCTAGGTCGACCGGTAGCCCATCTGGACGCGCCGCGAACAACCACCGTCGTAACCCTCGTCGAGCCGCCGCTAACGTATCGAACGCCGCCGAAGCCGCTGGTCGTAGTAAACCGCGCAAGTCCGCTTGAGCCGAGTCACTTCACCCTGCCGAGTGTCGAGCCTGAAGAACCCGCGGCGGCGCCCAAGCTAATTAAGGACTCCGCTCCGCGAATCACACCCGTCGCAGCGCACCCGCAACCTATTGATCGATACGAGCCACCCCCGCTCAAAGAAGTCCCACAGGAGAGACTCGCGGGCTTCGCAAATGCGCCGCTGACGATGGCCAATCCGCGCGCGCGGCTTCGAGTGGCCGCCGGCGGCTTCTCGTCAACCGTGAGTCAGACGTTCGCGGGTAGGCCTAGTCTGGCCAGCCGATCGGCTGGCTTTGGCTCCGCTGGCAGATCCGCAGTCGAGGCTTCATCTGGTGATCGAAGAGTCGCCTCAAGTGGCGGATTCGGTGCTGTCGAAGCCGGGCTCGAGCACGAGGTAGCGCTGAAGTCACCGGAACTTCAGCCGATTACTTCGACAGATGTCCAGATTATCTCGAAGCCACGGCCAAGCTACACCGCTGCCGCTCGAGCCCGCAAGCTCGAAGGTGAGGTTGTTTTCGATCTTGTCTTTGGGTCGGACGGACGGATGCACATCGCACAACTGGTTCAGGGCCTTGGTTATGGTCTCGACGAGACCGCCCGTGGGGCCGCTCTTGCAATCAAATTCGAACCGGCAACGCGAGACGGTGTGGCGATCGACACCGCGGCCCGAGTGTCGATCAGCTTCCGCATGGCCTACTAGCGTACTTCAGCGCCCCGTGACGGAAATTTCTCGTTCAGTCGTGCTCGCCACCGTACTTTGCTTGCTGCCGCTGGCGGGCCTTGCGCAGTCACCTGTCGAACGGCTACTTGACGACGTTCTCGAAAACGAGCGAGCTTTCGTTGAGAAGCTCGAACGCTATGAACCAATTCTAGAAACCTATATCCAGGTCACGCCGGAATCGCACGACGCTCCGGCCGCGACCCCAATCGAAGACCACTACATGATTGGGCGATTGGTTCTATTTGAAGATGGAATCGGCCATGACACCTGGTCCGTTAGCGATGGCTTCTCTGACGTCAAACGCTTCTTGATGCTCTTTCACCGCCCGACCCGCGGGTTTGTGGCGGACGGATTTGCCCAGATGGAGCTGCCGGACGACGGGGGATTTACACGCGACAACTATCGGTTCGACTATGTCCGGCGAGAGTTTCTCGGTGACGTGCGTTGTTTCGTATTCGACGTACGGCCGACCGAACGCCGCCAGACCGGACGATTCGTCGGACGTATCTGGGTCGAAGACCGAGGGCGCAACATCGTCCGCTTCAATGGCACATATTCCGGCGTTTCAGACAAGCAGTCGTTCTATCACTTCGATAGTTGGCGCACGCAGGTGACCGACGATTTCTGGGCCCCCGCCTACATCTATGTGGAGGATAGCGATCAGCTCGCAGGAAAGACTGGCGAGAGAAGCATGGGCCGATTTCGAGCGCAGACGCGTATCTGGGGGTACAACAGTGGCCAGTCGAGCAAGCTCGATGAGCTGACGGGAATCTTGATAGACTCCCGCGACGGTATCGAAGACAGCGCGGCCGGCACCGACATTTCTCCGCTGAATGCGCGCCGCATGTGGTTCCAACAGGCACAGCGCAATGTAATCGAGCGACTGGAGCTGAACGGCTTACTCGCGAAGACCGGATCAGTGGACGCCGTGCTGAAGCAAGTTGTGACAAACCTGCTGATCGCGAACGATCTCGAGATGGACGTGGACTGCCGCGTTCTGTTGACGACGCCGCTCGAGACGTTTTCGGTTGGTCAGGCAATCGTCATCAGCCGCGGACTGCTTGACGTCCTGCCCGACGAGGCATCGCTGGCGATGGTTCTCTCAGATGAGTTGGCGCACATCTTGCTGGGGCACCCCAGCGAGACGATGTACGCGTTTAGCGATCTGACGTTGCTCGAAGACGCCGCGCTGCTCGATGGGCTACGGGTGCAGCGTAGCGGCGAAGAGATCGCGGCGGCCGGCGTGAAGGCGGCTGAGCTGTTGCGCAAATCAAGCTACGGCGACAAACTCGGGCAGGCCGGGCTATTTCTGAAAGCCCTACAACGGCATGGGCCGCTGCTCCCCAATCTGGTTCAGCCAAACTTCGGCAATCAACTCACCGACGACAGCGAGTTGATTCGTCTCGCTGATCTGTCAACAGAGGGTCCGGCCCTTAATGACGACGACCTGAAGCAGATCGCGGCGCTGCCGCTGGGATCGCGGATTCGAGTCAACGCCTGGAGCAACCAAGTCGCGCTGATCGACGCGAAGCCGGTAGTGATCCGCTCCGCGCGTGACAAGATGCCCTTCGAGTTATCGCCGTTCATGCTGCATCTTCGCTATCTCGAATCGCCCCCGGCGGAGTCAGAGCCGACAGTTCCAACCGACTTGACGGGCGGCGGCCTGTAGTCCTCATAACTCACCACCTGGTTAGACATGCGGACTAGCCTGGACCTCTCTCTGATAGCATCGGTCCGTGGCTATACTGACGTTGCTCGTCGCGATCGTGTTGGCAGGTTGTGCATCCGACACGGAACCAGAAATTCCGGAAATCTCGGCTGACCGCATTGCAACCCATGTGCGCTTTCTGTCGCATGATCTGCTCGAAGGCCGTGGCGTTGGAAGCCGTGGCGAAGCGCTGGCCACCGAATATCTGGCGACTCAACTGGCGCTAGCTGGAGCGCGGCCGGCCGGCGACGACGGCGGCTATTTCCAGAAGGTGCCTCTGGTTGGCGTCGAAACATTAGCCGACTCTCGGGTGAGCCTCGGCACCCGCTCCCTCGAATCGAGGAGCGACTACGTCGGCCACAACCAACGCCAAACCGATCGGACGTCCCTCAACAGCGAAATCGTTTTCGTCGGCCACGGCATCGTCGCGCCGGAATTCGGCTGGGATGACTATAAGGGCGCGGATGTCCGCGGCAAGCTCGTGCTGCTCTTCACCAACGAGCCTCCGTCGGAAGACGTGTCGTTTTTTGGCGGTGCCGCACTGACGTACTATGGCCGATGGACGTTCAAGTACGAAGAGGCACTGCGCCAGGGCGCGGCCGCCGTGCTCATCGTCCACACTGACCAGACCGCGGGTTATTCGTGGGATGTCGTGCGCAACTCTTGGGGTCAGCGCAGCCCGTCCGTTCGACTCGAACCAGGCCAAGATGCCCTGGCCTTGGCCGGCTGGATTCACTCAGACGCCGCCGCTGAGATCTTCGCGGCGTCAGCCGCAACAACCGAGCACTCGATCGACGAATTAGTCGAGTTGGCCAACAGCAAGGAGTTTGTGACGATCCCGCTAGGCCTGACTGCCGCCATCGATATTCGCAGTTCGGTATCGCCGATGGATACGCGCAACGTGGTCGCAATGTTCGAGGGTAGCCACCCCGAGCTGAAAAACGAGGCGGTCGTCTACACAGCCCACTGGGACCACTTTGGGATGAGCGCCCAGGGCGATGGCGATCGCATCTACAACGGCGCCGTCGACAATGCCACCGGCTGCGGCACGCTGTTGGAACTTGCCGCCGCCTTTGGCAGTCTATCCACGCGGCCTTCGCGAAGCATTATTTTTGCGGCGGTAGGAGCTGAAGAGAGCGGTCTGCTCGGTTCTGACTACTACGCCGGCCACCCGGTCATTGCGGTGGGCAAAACCGCCGCCAACCTCAACTACGACGGGTTGTACCCCTTCGGAGCGACTCGTGATATTTCAATGCCTGGTTACGAACGAACAACTCTGCAAGGCGTTGTCGAAGCGCTAGCGGATGAGTTTGGGCTCAGTCTGACGCCCGACGCGCACCCCGAGCAAGGTTACTACTACCGATCCGACCATTTCAGTCTGGCCAAGCGCGGCGTGCCCGCGATTTCAATCGGAGTCGGCCAGCACTATCTTGATCGCCCCGAGGGTTGGGGCGAAGAACGTGTAGCCGAGTATCGAGACAAGCACTACCATCAACCCAGCGACGAGTTTCAGCCATCGTGGGACTTCACCGGGATCGCGACCCTAGCGCGTTTCGGTTTCGATTTGGGAATGATCGTCGCCGAGCAACCCGAGTTACCGAGCTGGAAGCCTGGTGACGAGTTCTTGGCGGCGCGCGAAGCCAGCGAATAATCCTCACATTCGCCTGCTACAGTAAAGGCATCACGTGATTGCCGCAACCTGGCGGCCCCCGGCTAACAACAGGGTCTTCGACTACGAATGACCAAGTCGGCCTAATCTCCTCACACCTGTCACTGTTGTATAGGTCTGAATGATCTATAGTGCGACCCCCTATTCGTGTGGGCCGCCATGAAAGAAACATATCAGTATGTCAATGATTTCCGTGGAGCCGGCACAAGCCGCTCCTTCCCTTGTCGATGTCCCAACTGAAAACGGCTTTGACCGTTTCGCTTTCGGACCGGCTGTCCAGCGCGCCATTCGCGCGGTAGGGTTCACTGAACCCCGTCCTATCCAAGCTGAATCAATTGCGATAGTTCTCGCGGGCACTGATGTCTTAGGCCTCGCACAGACTGGAACCGGCAAAACCGCCGCATTCGGCCTGCCAATTGTTGAACGGCTCTTAAACAGCCGCGGTGCGGGCACCAAGGCCTTGATTATCGCTCCGACCCGCGAGCTTGCTTCGCAGATCCTCGAAGATATCAAAACCTTTTCAAAGTTCACCAACCTGAAGTCCGCCGCTATCTATGGCGGCGTGCCTTTTCCTCCTCAAATCAAAACGCTAAGATCACAACCCGACATCCTGGTTGCCTGTCCTGGCCGCCTGCTTGACCTCTTCGAACAAGGCCACGTCAACCTGGCGCGAATTCAAACGCTCGTCCTCGACGAGGCTGACCATCTATTCGACATGGGCTTCATGCCCGACATCAAACGCATCTTGGCAATCCTGCCGAAGCGGCGACAAAATTTGCTGTTTTCGGCAACGATGCCGCCCGAGATTCGCGGCCTCGCGAGCTCGCTGCTCGCTGAGCCGGTATTCATCGATATTTCGCACTCCACTCCCCTGAGCACAATCGAGCATTCGCTCTACCCGGTAGTGGCCGATAGAAAGACCGACCTGTTAATTAAGCTCCTAAAGGATAAAGCCGTCACCTCGGCGATCGTATTCACCCGAACGAAACACCGCGCCAAACGGCTAGGTATCAAACTCGATAGCATCGGCTACAGCGCAGTTGCCCTGCAAGGCAACATGACGCAGCCTCAGCGTGATCGCGCGACGAAGGGCTTCAGAAAGGGCGAGTACAACATCCTGGTCGCAACCGATGTCGCGGCACGCGGCCTAGACATTGATCACGTTTCTCACGTCATTAATTTCGATATCCCCACCACTCCCGACGCTTACACGCACCGCATCGGCCGCACCGGCCGCTCGGGGCGCGACGGCCAAGCGTTCACGCTCGTATCTCGCGAAGACCGTGATTTCATCCGTGCCATCGAGCGCAAGCTCGGCAGCCCACTTGAGCGTCGCCAAGTCGCGGGATTCGAAGGCGAAACCGTGAGTTCCGATGGTTCGGATCGCCGTCAAGACAAGAAGCCAAGCGGCGCTACACGTCGAGCAGTGTCGGGTCGAAGCAGTCGCTCTGGGGCGAGATCGTCATCGCCGCGAGGCGGCGGCCGTGGCCGCACTGGTGAATCCCTTTCCGCGGAAGCTCGTGCAGCCGGAAGCCGCTCAGAAGCAACGAACCCGAGCCGGGAGGGCTCTACTGAAGCCGGCAGACCACGCCCTCGTGGGCGCCGGCGGAGCTCACGGCCTCTCGGCGGAGATGCTCCCAAGCCAACCACCTAGCCCGTAATTCTCACCACATGGCGAGCGAACGTGGGTGAGAGGTGCGTCAGTACGAGGCGGGCGAGGGTCGGCGCGCGGAGGCGTACTTGACAGTCCGTCGAGCACGACGATCGAGCGCAACGATGTATTGGCGCACCTATCGCGTACTTTCGCCGTCCGGTGGTGAGAAATGCGGGTTAGACTCTTAGCCGCCACTGCCGCTCTGCTGCTAATTTCCACCCCGCTGGCAGCGGCCGATCTTTTCGAATGGTCGAACCTGCCAGCTCTACCCGAGCCCCTCGGAGTCGCCGGCCCATTCGTCGCTGTAGTTGACGACAAGCTCGTCGTCGCCGGTGGAGCGCACTTCGAAGTTTCACCATTCCAAGGTGGAACTAAGCGTTGGGTCGACGCCGCATGGGTGCTCGACTCGCCCGACGGAAACTGGCGCGCGACGACTCCGCTGCCCCGCCCATTGGCGTACGGTGGAAGCGTTTCTTTAGGTGACTCAGCCGTCTTCCTAGGCGGCTCCGACGCCGATCGCCACTACGCCGACGCATACCGAGCTAATTTCGACGGCCCCGACCTCGTTTATCAGCCGATCGCGCCTCTTCCTGAGCCAACCGCATACGGCGCCGCCGCTGAACTCAGCGGAGTCATCTACGTTGTCGCCGGCCAAGCGAGCCCCACGTCGACTACTGCCCAGCAGTATCTTTGGGCCTTCGAAGCCAACGCCGAAAATCCACAGTGGGCAACCCTCGAAAGTCCGCCCGGTGCGGCGCGAATACTGGCCCCGCTCGTATCTCAAGACGGCGCACTCTACCTATTCAGCGGGGCCGAATTGCTCGCCGACGAATCTGGCGCCGCCACCCGCCGCTTTCTCACCGATAGCTACCGCTTTCAACCTGACGAAGGCTGGAGCCAAGTCACTGATACTCCGTACCCCGTCGTCGCGGCGCCGGCAGCCGCGCTCGGGCCCGCACACATCGCAATCTTTAGTGGCGACGACGGATCAAACTTCTTCCGCAACGACGAGCTAGGTGACGGCCATCCCGGCTTCAGCAACAAGATCCTCGCCTACCACACGATCACCGATACCTGGACCAATCTCGCCGAAGCCCCCGCCGGGCAAGTTACCACCACAGCAGTCGAGTGGCGAGGCCGCACCGTCATCGCAAGCGGAGAAGACCGCCCCGGGCACCGTACCCCCGCGATACTCGCCGCCACTGCGGTAACGACGACATCGGGCTTCGAAACCATCGACTACATCACGCTCACGGTCTACCTCGCCGCCCTGGTGGGCATGGGGATTTACTTCTCTCGCAAGAATCTCACCACCGACGACTTCTTTCTCGCCGGCGGAAAAATGGCGTGGTGGGCCACTGGACTCTCGATCTACGGCACTCAGCTCTCATCCATCAGTTTCATGGCGATACCCGCCAAAATTTACTCCACCGACTGGGTCTACTTCGTCGTTCAAATGACGATCATCATGATCGCGGTTCCGGTGGTCTTTCTCTATCTGCCGTTCTTCCGCCGCGTGAAGATGACCAGCGCCTACGAGTACCTCGAGCAGCGTTTCAATATTCAGGTACGCCTCTACGCCAGCGTCTCGTTCATCCTTTACCAGGTCGGACGTATGGCGATCGTCCTCTTCTTGCCTGCAATCGCGCTCTCGACGGTTACCGGCGTCAGCGTTTATAGCTGCATCCTGCTGATGGGAGTGCTGGCAACGATCTACACCGTGCTCGGTGGAATTGAAGCTGTGATTTGGACCGACGTAGTCCAAGTATTTGTGCTGCTCGGCGGAGCTTTTCTCAGCCTCTATATCTTGTCAGCGAACATCGACGGCGGCATGGGCGGAATCATCAGCGCCGGCCTGGAATACGACAAATTCCACATGTTCAATTGGACCTGGGACTGGACCACAACAGCCCTCTGGGTCGTACTCATTGGCAACCTTTTCAACAATCTCGTTCCTTACACGTCCGACCAAGCAGTGGTGCAGCGCTATTTCACAACGCGCGACGAAAGCACCGCGGCGAAAGCCATTTGGACCAACGCCGTCATGCTGATTCCCTCGACGTTAACGCTCTTCATGGTCGGAACCGGACTCTGGGCGTTCTATCGCGCCAACCCGCAACTTCTTAATCCGACACTGCCGACCGACTCCATTTTTCCGCTGTTCATCGCCCAGCAGCTCCCGGCCGGGGTCGCCGGACTGGTCATCGCCGGAATCTTTGCAGCGTCGATGTCGACGCTCGACAGCAGTCTCAACAGCGTCTCGGCGGCAATAGTCACTGACTTTTATGTACGCTTTCGCGAGTCCACATCCGACAAACAGCAGTTGCTCCTAGCCCGCGTCCTGACCGCCATCCTCGGCGCGATCGCAACCACAACGTCAATCGCGCTGGCTACCTTCGAGGTTGGCTCCTTGTGGGACACGTTCCAAGGAATGATGGGCCTATTCGGAGGAGGACTAGCCGGCCTCTTCGCCCTGGGTATTTTCTTCAAGAGCGCAAACGGACGAGGCGCCCTGATCGGTGCCGTCTCAAGCGTCGTAATTCTCTACTGGGTGCAGCAGCACTCCGACCTCCACTTCTTCCTGTATGGCGGCATCGGAGTTTTGAGCTGTGTCGGAGTCGGACTCCTCGCCAGTCTGTTCGTGAACGATCCCGCGAGGAAAGACCTCGCGGGCCTCACGATCAGCACGCTAAGGCGCGGAAACTGAACCCCGTTAGGGGTGGCACTTGTATTAGCCTAGGGTGCAACCCTAGGATTCAAAGCCGCCGCCCCGGGATTTCCCCCTGGCACGTTCGCCCTCAGCTGATGAGAAACCCGCTCAGCGCATCACAATCTGCTTCTTCAACTCAATCGGATCGAAATCGAGCCCCGATCGATCATAGTTGACAAGGTTTTTCTTCCTGAGCTGGCTCATGTGTTGGGTCACGATTTCGCGCGAGGTGCCAATATATTTCGCCAAAAGCTCATGAGTAACCGGCATCACGTGAACCGCTGTTCCCAAACCAGGCTCACCGAACTCTTCGCCAAGGCGGATCAGTGCTTTGATCAGTCGTTGCGAGATCTGGTCAATCGCCATGCTCTCGATGCGGCCATTCGCACGGCTGACCTTATCGGCCATCACTCGCAGCAGGGCACCGCCGAGTTCCGGGCTCCGCATCATGATGCGGCTCAGGTCATCGAGCGACCACTCCATAAGCGTCACGTCTTCGAGCGCAACCGCCGACTCACCGCGAATGCCTCTGCGCTGCATCGCCGTTTCGCCAAAGAACTCATCGTCGCCGAGAAAGTCGAGAACGGTCTCGCGGCCTGTCTCCGAGATTCGGCTCAGTTTCACGGTTCCGCTAACGACTAGGAAAATCGAATCGGCGTGGTCCTCTGATGCGTAGATGATCTGATCTTTTTGAAAATACTGCAGCCGCTTTCTGGGAAGGATCATCAGCGGATCGTCCTCCCAAATAGTCGTCTCAGGCAGCGGCTGTAAAACGGAAACCGACATTGTTCGACCTCCCTTTCTTTAATACAATTCCGGGCGCAACTGTAAAAATATATCTGTCCAAACGCTGCCGACAAAAGTTGACCGCGCTAATCCAGACCGGCAACGTTGGCGGATAACCGATCCGTGAAACCACTTATGACGGTGGCCTCATGTGATTAGACCCACCGAGCATCGCAACGGTTTCGTTCAAAGGGGATTACGGACAAGAAAAGCTTTTGGTTGCCTCAATCGCCGGCGCTCGCTTTGGCCCACGTGCCAGCTCGCACCCATACGGCGTTGATAAAGCGGTGGTTACGAGCAACGGCGCAATTCGGTCCGCGGCGAAGGAATTCTAAAGCGCTCTAACGGGAGTAGCCAGAGATCCGTACGATCGCACTGCAGCACTAGCCCGCACTACAGCCGCACCGAGGATTTGAAAGGCTCTTAAGTCCAATACATGCAACATCTTAGCTGCGTGTTGAAACCGCATCGGCGGGCCGGGACTGGCACATGAGATAACAAAATCTCTACACGAACTCGAAGCCTCGTGCTGCCTGTCCCATCCAAACTATTATTCGACGAACGAAGCTCGCTGCGTCGATGGCGTTCTATCGGACGCTAGCGACGCGAAATCACCGCTAACCTTTGCGGTGCCGTGAAAGCGCAACGTGTCGGCGATGATCTGCGTAAAAACATCGCCGTTGGTGCCAGAGTTACCCCCGAAGTCGATATGGTTCGCTGGGGCATAAATAACTCCCTCGAAGGTCGAGCTACTGTCTCCCACGATCAACCCGTCGTAGGGGTTTCCGAGGGGCGAATTTCTGTTCTGGAAGAACAGCATATTCTTGTAGATTCCGGTCGTCGGCGCGCTAAGCTGGACCGATGTATTTCCGTTAATCACAATGTTCTTAAGTCCGTCGGTGGTGTTATAGAAAGTTACATCATCGCCATACGCGCTGCCGCCGGATATCTCCAGTCCGTCAACGATGTACATTCCAGGAGCGAACGTATATGGTCCGCCGCCGGTAAGTTTGATTCCGCCTTGGTACACCCCGGGCTGAAACGTCTCGGCTCCATCGGTGTTGTTGCGTTGAATCCTTGAAGTCGATTGGACCACGTAAGTGCTGGGATCCGGTGTCGGCAAATACTTGTATGGGTCTTCGGGGGGGATGATAGCGGTCGGCTGTGGGTCCAGACAGTTGGCTTGGCCGTTCTGACTTGACCCACCCCCAATTGCGTATGAGATCGACTTGGCGGTTACGCAAGGGGTGCCGAGACCCAATATCGCATCAGCATGGGTTGACCTGGCGATGATTTCGCACTCGGGAATATTCATGTCCACCGTGCCATTAAAGGTGATGGCGCCTTGTTCGGTTTCGCTGAGGGCAAGAATGCAGAGCGGGCCGGTCTCGGGTCGAACGGCGGCAACGGCGCGAGCACGCACGATAGTGGATTCGTTAGCCACAAGCATCATCAGAGTTGTAGGAACAGTCCGTTGGACGATGACTTCGACTGCTGTGTTGTCGCCCGCGGCGGCGCCACTTAAAGGGGGGTTGTTGACGCTGATGACGACATCGCTCTCGGCATCGTCGAATCCGTTGAACTTCGTATCGGCTCTTGCCGAAGCGCCGACCCAAGAACTGTTGTTATGCAACAGCTCTAAGGCGCCGCCGTAGGCGCCGGCATCGGCTGCGACCTGCGCCCGACGGCGCTCAAGGTAGATGCTGCCCCCGTCAGCTACAAGACCTAGAAAGAGCAGCAAGAACGCGAATGTCAATGCGAAAAGCGGCATGATCGCACCCACGTTCCGGTGACCCTGGCGGCGGCGAATCGTTGAGAACCAAAGCCTCAATCGACCATCCAGTCTGCCGGAACGGTTACTCGATGAACTGCGGACTAGTACCATACCGCTAAGCATTGACGCCCACGGGCAACGTTGCCAACTATCAATAGTCCCGATTGAGCTAGAACTATCGTTTTACCCCGCCAGGAAGGCCCTAAGTGATCCGACGTAGGCCACAGCGTGAATTCCAACTCACGAAAAAGTCCCGTACCGGGGTTTTGAAATATTTTTTCAACCTGAAAAGTCAACAACTTAGCCGTTTCAAGGTCGGGCCAGACCCCCTAAAAACTTGACACGGGGGTGTAGTGTGAGAACGGCGCTGACAAACTAGACCACAGAACGGCGTTTTAAAGCCGTTCAAGGGCGGCGGAAAATTAGACCGCCCGGGTGGTCCGCTGGCATCCATTCGGTGTTTTGTGGAACACGGGAAGGATGTATCGCGTGGAGCTATATGCTCAAGTACGGCGCAGTGTCTACGTCGAAGGGCTGAGTGAACGCGAAGCCGCCAAGCGGTTTGGCTTAGCGCGGGAGACGGTGCGCAAAATGCTGCGCTACGCTGCTCCGCCGGGCTATCGGCGGAGCAAACCGGTGAGACGGCCGAAGCTCGAAGCGTTCACCGGAATCATCGATCAGATCCTGCTCGACGATCAGCAACAACCAAAGAAACAACGTCACACCGCGAAACGCATCTTCGATCGCCTACGCGAGGAGTACGATTTCAGCGGTGGCTACACGATCGTCAAGGACTACGTCCGCGAGAAGAAGCTCGGTGGACAAGAGATGTTCGTGCCACTGGCGCATCCGCCCGGCGACGCGCAGGCCGACTTCGGCGAAGCGGTTGTCGTTATCAATGGAGTCCAGCGCAAGGCGCACTTCTTGGTTGTCGATCTGCCGCACAGCGACGACGCCTTCGTTAAGGCCTTTCCCGCCGAGACGACGGAAGCCTTTTGCGAAGGACACAACGCCGCGTTTCGTTATTTCGACGGCGTGCCACGCAACATCGTCTACGACAACACGACGCTGGCGGTGGCAAGGATTCTCGGCGACGGCACGCGCAAACGTACGCGGGTGTTCAGCGAACTGCAGTCGCACTACCTGTTCGCCGATCGTTTCGGGCGTCCGGGCAAGGGCAACGACAAGGGAAAAGTCGAAGGGCTAGTGGGCTTCGCACGGCGCAATTTCATGGTGCCGATCCCGAGATTCGAGAGTTGGGAAGCCTTCAACGAACACCTCGAAGAGAAGTGCCGAGCCAACCGTGAACGGCGTTTGCGACGGCACACCGAAACCGTCGGCGAACGCTTCGAGCGCGATCGGGAAGCGCTCTTGCCCTTGGCACCGACAGCCTACGATGCCTGCGACAAACGCTCGACAAGGGTGACTTCGTTGTCGCTGGTGCGCTACGCGACAAACGATTATTCGGTGCCAACGCGTTACGGCCACCGCCAGGTCCTGATCAAAGCCTACGTGGATGAGGTAGTGATCTGTTGCGGCAGCGAAGAGATCGCCCGCCATCAGCGCAGCTATGAACGTGAAGAGTTGGTTTTCGATCCGCTGCACTACTTGGCGTTGTTGGAACGCAAGACCAACGCGCTCGATCAAGCCGCGCCGTTGGTCGGCTGGGAGTTGCCGCCGGAGTTTGCGAAGCTGCGACGACTGCTCGAATCGCGGTTGGACAAAGCGGGCAAGCGCGAGTACGTACAGGTCCTGCGACTGTTGGAGGACTTCCCCCTTGAGCACGTCGCAACGGCGGTGCGCCAAGTCTGTCTACTGGGAACGATTGGCTTTGACGCCGTCAAGCATCTACTGCTGTGCGCGATCGAGCAACGTCCGCCGAAGCTCGACTTAACGAAGTATCCCCACCTGCCGACGGCTCAGGTCGAGCAGACGTCGCCGGCATCCTATCTGGCGCTGCTAGCAGGAGCAAGCTGATGGCGAAGTCGAGAATGCTGCTGGAAACCCACCTGAAAGCGCTGCGGCTGCCGACCTTCCTGCGCGAGTACGACAAACTGGCTCGGCGCTGCGCCGCCGAAGGCTTGGACTTTCGGGACTTCCTACAGCAACTCTGCGAGCTGGAACTGGTCGATCGCGAGCAGCGGGCGACCGAGCGTCGCATCAAGGCCGCCAAGTTCCCGGTGACGAAGAGTCTCGACACGTTCGACTTCTTGGCCATACCCTCGGTGAACAAGAAGCTCGTTCTGGAGCTGGCGCGCTGTGAGTTCATCGACCGCCGTGAGAACGTCTTGGCGCTGGGGAACTCCGGCACCGGCAAAACGCATATCGCCTTGGCGCTGGGACTGGCAGCTTGTCAGAGCGGCTATCGCACACGTTTCACCACCGCCGCGGGATTGGTCCATGAACTGCTCGAAGCCCGTGACGAACGGCAACTACTACGGGTCCAGAAACAACTTGCCAAGCAGGATCTACTGATCGTCGATGAACTGGGCTATGTGCCGCTGTCGAAGACCGGGGCAGAGCTGCTGTTCGAGATCTTTTCGCAGCGCTACGAACAGGGCTCGACGTTGCTGACCTCGAACCTGCCGTTCACCGAGTGGACCGAGGTGCTGGGTTCCGAACGCATGACCGGCGCTCTGCTTGACCGGCTCACGCATCACGTCCATATCCTCGAGATGAACGGCGACAGCTACCGCCTCAAGCAAAGCAAAAAGAAGCGCCCGCGCTCTTCAAACTGACCCGCCGGCCGCTCGCGCCGGTTTGCGTGGGCCGTCTTCCACTACGCCTGGGCCGCCCTAAAGGGCGTCCTCAGGCTCCGTTCCAGCCGTCCCACGCAAACCGCTGGATCCCCGCCAACTGGTCTATTTTTGCTCCGCCGAAGCGGTCTACATTTACTCCGCCCTTGACATGTAGTGTTGAAACAGGTTCCTAAGGGCGTGCAAAGTACAAGCACAGATGCCTATGGGGTTTGCCTGGCTATAGCGAAAGATGAGACCATCCATCCGGTGTTGTGAAAGCAACATCACAAGAACGAGGTTTCGGTCCTGGCTGTCCTCGGGGGAAAGAACAACCTAGTGTCCTGTCTCTAAAGTTCGATTACAAAAGCGGGCGAGGGAAGCGAAGATTTGGTCGGCGGTTTTGGACCAGACGAACGGCTTGGAGTCGGCGTTGCTGAGTTGGATGTAATCCTCGATGGCGCGTTCCAACTCCGCTGTGCTGCGATGTACGCTGCGGCGAATCTGCTTCTGGGTCAGAGTGGCGAACCAACGCTCGACAAGGTTGATCCAAGACGCGCTGGTCGGCGTGAAGTGCAGATGGTAGCGCGGCCGTTTGGCCAGCCAACGCTGAATAATCTGGGTCTTGTGGGTTCCGTAGTTGTCGAGGATCAAGTGGATCTCGAGCGAGTCGGGGACCGCCTGGTCGATGGTGTCGAGAAACTTGCGAAACTCGACCGCGCGATGACGGCGATGACACTCGCCGATCACATGGCCGGTCTTGACATCCAACGCGGCAAACAGCGAGGTCGTCCCGTGGCGCTTGTAGTCGTGCGTGCGGCGCTCGATTTGTCCGGGACGCAGCGGCAGCAGCGGCTGCGTGCGGTCCAGGGCTTGGATCTGAGACTTCTCGTCAACCGACAGCACCAACGCCCGCTGGGGCGGGTTGAGATACAGACCGACGATGTCGCGCACCTTCTCGACGAACAACGGATCTTGCGAGAGCTTGAAAGTTTCGCTGCGATGGGGTTGCAGCGCGAAGGCCTTCCAGATGCGCTGCACGCTGGAGTGACTCAAGCCACAGGTCTTGGCCATCGAGCGTGTTGACCAATGCGTGGCGTCGGGGGGCGTCGATTCCAGAGTGAGCGTGATGACGCGTTCGACCTCGTCATCGCTGACGCGCCGCGGCGTGCCGGGACGCGGTTCGTCGAGCAGCCCGTCGAGGCCTTTGTCGAGGAAGCGCTGGCGCCATTTGCCAACGGTACGGCGGGCCCAGCCGAGTTGGGCGGCGACGACGGTATTGTTGAGTCCGTCGGCGGCGAGCAGAATGGCCCTGGCGCGTTGGGCAAGAGCCTGCGCGGACTTGCGCCGTCGCGCCCAACTTTGCAGGCTCTCGCGCTCGGCCGGGTTGAGCTTGAGCGGTTTCAATTGAGGACCAGTTGTCGTCGTCTTCCCCATATAGACATGGCGACAACAACCTGTTTAATGTTACGCGAACTTTAGATACAGGACACTAGCAACCCGGCGTTGCTGTCAAAAAGCTTGCCCGCACAACGTCGCTGGTACACGGAGGTTTAGCAACTTGGGAGCTCCCATTTTATCGGTTTGTCGAGTTTGAAATGAGCAGGCAAACCAACCGGCGGGGCAGTCTCACCTAGGCTGTCCCGTCTAACTAACAGCGGAGGAGGAACTGTATCGCGGGGTGGGACTGTCCCATGAAACAACGTAATCTAAACCGCGAAATCGAACCAACGTGTGGACTGTCCCATCCCAGCGAAGGAACCCACGAACCACCGCCATTCGCGAGCCCAAGAACCGCGGAAATTCGCGCCAATGAGAAATCTACTGCTCGATCCCAAACGAGTACAAAACCCCGTCGAACGTCGCGATATACACCCGCCCATTCGCGATCGAAAGACCGCTCCAGTGGTTCCAAGACTTGATCTGGTCGCCGCTTGACCAAAGCTCTTTGCCGGTGCGGGCGTCCAAAGCATAAAGCACGGCGTGAGATGAACCGGCAATGCGCTCCTCGGCGGTGTTCGTCAACCCGACGTCATAAACCGCTTGATGCGTGTCTTCGCCGTTGCCGTAGGCGAATACAATTCCGTTGGCGATCACCGGCGGTTCGGCGCGGTTCATGTCTCGCGATATCCATGCGGGAGCAAGCCATGTCCCCTCGTCGCGGTCTTCAACCTTGAATGCCACAACCGCTCCGTCTTTGACTTCGCCATACTCGATTGGGGCATGAAATTTCGAATGCTTCGGTCCCCAAATCGGCGTCAGAACCCACACGGTGCCGTCGGAATCCTCCCAACTAGCCATCGAACCCCACACGCCGGCCGACGCGAAATTGACCGCCTCATTGCAGATCAACGGGGTGCGATATGCCGGCGTGCGGTGGTCATCACCGCCGATCGATTCCAGATCCATCAGATAGACGCGGCATTCCTTTCCGGCATCGACCATCATTTCGCGGCCCTTATACATAAAAATCGCAGGCGTCACCTGCATATCGAGATCACGCTTGAACAGCCACTCGGCATTCGATGGACCGTAGTAGTCGACAAGTTCGAGCGACTTCGTTTCAGGGTCTTGCTGCAGGCCGATGATGCCGTTGCCGAATACTGCATTTTCGGGATCCCACACGCCGTCGCCCGTTCCCGTATACATCACTTTGTCGGAGCTGACCGCCGGGCCGGTGCGCCCCCACATGCCGCCGCCCGCCGGTCCCCAACTCCCCACGGTTTCAGTCGCGAGGTCGTACGTGTACCCCATGTTCGGGTTACCACCGCAATGCTGTGCGCTGTGCGTGTAGATCACGTTATCGACAAGATTCAGCGCGTATGGTTTGCCGTTGGGCGGCATGAACTTAGCGGGAGGCGCGATGTCTTCGCCGTCCGCAAGGTTGACGCGCCGCAGCATGCCGTCCCAAGACGCCGCATAGATCGTGTACTTGCCGGGTCGCTCCCCGGGGCCAATCACCGGGGTGGCTGTCAGTCCGCCGGGACAAAGTAAGTAGTGTGGCCGCTCACCCTCTTGAGGTTTCCAACTGTTGTCGAAATGCTTCGACCAAATCAGTTTGCCGGTTTTGACGTCGATGGCGTAAAGATTGTCGGACACGCCAGTCACCAAGGCGATCTCTTTCGGGCCACTACTAGTGTCCACACGACCGGCAATAAGCGGAGGAAATAAGGAGTGCATCTGCCGTGGCTCGTTGTCGAGCTTGATCGCCCACAGCAGCTTGGTCTCGGAAACGTTGTCGAGGGTGAAGATGGTCTCGTCTTTTTGCCAAGCTGTGCGCTCTGGGGTGCCGCCGTCGGTCAACCAGTCGGCGCTCCACGACGGTACGCCACTGAGTAGAAACGCTAAAACGCATATCAGGAATCGCATAGTCAAAATCGGGCTCGTTGAGCCATTCTATTACATCCGCTATATTTACACTTGGCGGGTGTATGGAACTCCGCCGAAAGAATCACCATGAAACGTACTGTAGCCGTCATCGCCAAGTCGATCGTGTGTTTGATTATCTTGGCCGCGGCAGTCTCCGCTGATGACTGGACAACTGCCGGCGCTGACGCCCAGCGCTCCGGGTGGGTACGCGCCGATACGAAGATCTCGCCGGCCAGCGTTCAGTCGCCGGAATTTCAGTTGCTCTGGAACACGAAGCTCGACAACGCGCCACGCCACGGAAATGCGTTGAGCGCTCCGGTCTTGCTTGACTTTCTGATTAGTCACCGTGGCTTTCGCTCACTCAGTTTTGTCGCTGGAAGCTCGGGCAAGGTTTTCGTGATGGACACGGACTTGACGCGCCCGGAATGGGAGCGTCCTTTCAATGTGTCGTCCGATCAAGGCACGGCGGACTGTCCAGGTGGAATGACCGCGGGTCTGACACGGCCTACGATCGCCGCGCTTCCGGCGTTCGGTGGCTTTGCCGCCCGAGGACGCCGCAATCCCGGCAAGAGCGGAGTCGGCAAACCCAACGCGGGCGCGGTAACCTTGATTCCCGCGACATCCAGGCCGACCGCTAGGCCCGCACCAACCGATGAAGCCACGCGGGTGCGCCCTTCGGGCGGGCGCTCTCTGCGCGGTTTGAGCCTCGTATTCGCCTTGACGCCAGACGGCATGTTGCACTCACTGTACGTTTCGAACGGCCATGACTTTGAAGCGCCAAAGCAATTCATACCGGCTGGCGCCAACGCACGGGGGCTGATCGTCGTTGACAACGTAGCGTACGTAGCGACTGTGAATGGCTGCGGCGGAGCCCCCGATGGCATTTGGGCGCTCGACCTGGCGACGGACATAGTTTCTACATGGAAGTCGACCGGCGGATCGATCGCGGGACTGCTCGGTCCGGCGATTGGGCCCGACGGCGTTGTGTACGCCGCAACCGAGAAGGGAAGCCTTGTTGCGCTCGAAGCCAAGACGCTCAAGCAACTCGGATCGAGTGCCGCGACTGGCTTTCGGACTTCGCCCGTGGTAGTCGACTACAACAAGAAAGACTACGTGGCGGCGATAGCGGGCGATGGTTCGCTGCATTTGCTAGACGGCGCCAACCTAAGTGCCTCGGCCGCAACGACAAAGCCGTCTTCCAGCAGAGGATTTTCACCCGGTGCCGTCGCAACCTGGCTTGACACGTCGGAGACGCACTGGATTGTCGCTCCAAGCGCCGAAGGCGGCAAAGGTGCGATAGCCGCCTGGAAGGTTGTCGACAAGGCAGGCAGTCCGGCACTCGAGACGGGCTGGAAGTCCTCTCGAATCGATTCGCCCTTGCCGCCAATTATCGTCAACGGTATTGTGTTCGCGGTGTCAGGTGGTCGAGCGCCGGCAAAACTTTACGCACTAGACGGCCAAACCGGCAAGACCCTATGGAACAGCGGCTCGGCGATCACGTCGGCTGCCAGCGGATACGCCCTTTCGGCCGGTCCAGCACACATCTATTTTTCAGCGGCTGACAGCACGCTTTATTCGTTCGGCATCGGGATCGAACACTAGCGTAGATATGACGTCGAAATTATTAGGCATCGTAATCATACTGTTTGCGCTCGCGGTTTCCGGGCAGGCTCAACTCCCTGAAGGCCCCGGCAGGGACGTGACCGAGCGAACTTGCAAGAATTGCCACGAAATCTCGAAAGCCGTCACGCTGCGCCAAGATCGCAACGGTTGGACCAATACGATAGTCAAGATGCTCGGCCTGGGATTAAAGGCGAGCGACGACGACCTAGAAGTCGTACTTGATTACCTAACTAAGAATTTCCCCGCCGAAGAGTTGCCGCCGGTCAACATAAACAAAGCGCGCGCAATCCAGCTCGAAAGCCGCCTGTCGCTCAAGCGCTCTGAAGCCTCGGCTATCCTTCGGTATCGAAGGGAAAATGGCGATTTTCGCTCGATTGACGAAATTCTAAAAGTGCCTGGGATCGACACGGCCAAGATCGAGGCGAAGAGGGAAGTTCTTGTTTTCTGATTTCTTGAGATTCGGGGCACTTTGCGGTAGGGGCGGTTCTATCCGCATAGCAGCGATCGTAGTCAGTGGGTCCTTAGCCGCTCAGCTCAGTGCTCAGTCAGTCACTTACGAGCAAGCCGGCCAGATCCTTAAAGAAAACTGTTACACCTGCCACGGCGATAACCTACAAACAAACGGCCTGCGGTTAGACCGCAAGCGCGAGGCTTTCAAGGGCGGGCATTCGGGCCCCGCAATCCAGCCAGGTGATAGTGCCAAGAGCTTGCTGATTCGCATGCTCACCGGCGACAAGGTGCCGACCACGATGCCGCCTGGTCGCAAGCTTGATCAGCGCCACATCGATACACTCCGAGCCTGGATCGACCAAGGCGCCACATGGCCTGAAGACTTACAAGTTACCGAGAGCGTAAGCGCGAAACGGCACTGGGCGTTCAAGCCGATACGTAAGCCCGCGCCACCGCGGGTAAAAAACAGCAGTTGGCCAAAAAATCCAATCGACCAATTCGTTCTAGCCCGGCTGGAATCCGAGGGACTGGAGCCCGCGCCTGAAGCGGATGAGTCGACACTGGCTCGCCGGGTCAATCTTGACTTAGTTGGTCTGCCGCGGAGCCCCGACGGCGTCACGACCGTCGGGGCTACGGCGACGTACGAAAGCCGGATCGAGGAACTGCTCCGCTCCGAGCACTACGGCGAAAAGTGGGCCGGGCACTGGCTCGACCAGGTCCGCTATGCAGACTCAGATGGCTACGAGAAAGACCTCAATCGACGCTACGCCTGGCGCTACCGCGAGTGGGTTATCGACGCGCTGAACGCCGACATGCCGTTCAACCAATTCACGAACGAGCAAATCGCCGGCGACCTGCTTCCTGACGCCACACCGAACCAGATGGCCGCCACCGGTTTCTATAGAAACTCATTGAAGAACCGCGAGGGCGGCGTCAGCTATGAGCAGTTTCGGTTTGAAGAGATGGTCGACCGCGCGAACACGATTTCGACGGTTTGGCTGGGGCTAACGACGGGTTGTGCACAGTGCCACGACCACAAGTTTGACCCAATCAAACAGGTCGACTACTACCGCTTGCTCGCCTTCCTCAACACGATCGAAGACGAGTGGGCTCCGGCTCCGATGTCAGGCGAAATGGGTGCCTACCTGAAAACCCACAACGAATATCGAGAGCGCCACGAAGAGCTGCTCTGCGAGTACGACGTTCATAACCTACAGGCGGCCTGGGAACCCAAGGTCCAGTGGCACGGAGCAAATCCGGGCCAAGATACCGCTTGGGACGTCAATTGGGACACGCTCGCCAAAATGTCCGACGGTGGAGATCGCTTCATCCGCGTCGCCGCGGAGCAGCGAACAGAACGCCAGGCGGACGTGGTTACCGACTACTTTTTGCGTTTCTACAGCCAAGTTCTCAGCAGGGAAGAATACAAGGTTCTTGGATTTGCGGAGCTTCGAGAGAAACTTGCCAGCCTCGAGCAAGCCTACCCGCAGCTCACGATGGCGCGAGTTGTCGAGGAGGGCGCAGCCCGCAAACACCACCTGCACGTTCGCGGCCAGTGGGATCGCAAAGGCATCGAAGTCTCCCCCGCAACCCCTGACTTTTTACCTGCGCTGCAGGCTAAGAATCCAAATCGTCTCGACCTGGCCCAGTGGTTGACTTCAGAGAATAACCCTCTCACCGCTCGAGTGATTGTGAATCGAGCCTGGCAAGAGTTTTTCGGGACTGGGCTCGTCGCCACCTCTGACGACTTTGGCACTCAGGGCGAAGCACCGTCGCACGCCGATCTACTCGATTGGTTGGCGTCAGATTTCGTTGAGTCCGATTGGAGCCTTAAGCATCTCCACCGCCGCATAGTGACGTCTGCCACCTACCGCCAAGCTTCCGACAGTAGGCCCGAGATAGAGACAACGGATCCGAATAACCGACTGCTTTCGCGCCAGCGGCGCCTGCGGCTTTCCGCGGAGGCGATTCGAGACAGCGCGCTGCTCGCGTCTGGGTTGCTGAACACGAACATTGGCGGCCCGAGTATTCGACCGCCATTGCCCGATGGGGTCGCGGAACTCAGCTACGGCGGCGGCGTCACGTGGGACGAAACGCAGGGGCCCGAGCAGTATCGCCGCGGTCTCTACATCCATTTTCAGCGCTCTATTCCGTATCCGTTCCTTATGACATTTGACGGGACGGAGCGGGCGGCAACCGAGTGTAGCCGCGAGCGCTCAAACACGCCGCTGCAGGCCCTCAACCTGCTCAACGACCCGGTGTTCTTTGAGGCGGCGCAGGGTTTGGCGGCAAAGGTGTTGCTGTCCACGCCGGATGCGGGTTTCGAACGGCGTCTTAACCGAACGTTCGAACTCGCGCTTTCGCGACGGCCGTCCGAGAGCGAGTTCAACCGCCTCCAGAGCTATTTCGGTTCACAAAAGAAACTGCTCGATGAATCGCCCGGCAGCAGCGACCACTGGTTCCCCGCGGACCTAGCAGGCGTTGATCGCACCGACGCCGCGGCATGGACGGGCCTAGCTCGAGTCGTCCTCAATCTAGACGAGTTCATCACCCGCGAATGAGCGTAGCTCCTGAGAACCCGCTAGTCTGCTCGCTTGCCAAGTGGGTGGACGACCAGCTCGACCGTCTCATCCATCTAACAGAAGCTATCCCCGAGGGATGGCTGGCGAAAGTGCCGCCGCTGCCGACTGAAACTTTTCCTAATCAGAGGACCGTCGGCGAGATGCTTGTGCATTTGACGGAGTCACTCGATGGTCTTTGCGGCACGCTCTACAACGTCGACCCAACTCGATTCGCGAGCTTGATTGAACTTCGGCAGGATGACAAATGCGAAGTCGTTACTCGATTTGGGCGGTACCGAATCGCTCTAGCTAAGGCCTTCGAGTCACTACAGGACGAGGACCTCGCAGTCACAGTTCCGTCGCCGTTTCGGGCGGAACGTGAGACTGTTCTCTCCCGGGTAGTTGTCAATCTTGAGCACGTCGTCAATCACAAACACGAATTGTTCATCGCGCTAAAGCTGCTGGGATTGAAACTTGGCACGGCGGACCTTTATCGCTTTGATTGAAGAGCCGGTCGAAATCCCATTCAGTGAATCAAACGAGTTATTGTCGCCCCAAGACGGCGCCGATCGCCCCCCTGCAGCCGCGAATCGAATTGCCGTGGCCCCGGCGTCGATCAATAGAGCGATAACCGTCATCATGTTGGTCGTCGCGAATAGAGCCAAGCCAATGCCCAGGCCCAGTAGTAGGCCCATGGGAACGCCTGCTTTTACCCCGCCGACGAGATTTCGGGCGCCATCCCATTTACTCAAAATGAGAGTCAGGAACGCTGCGAGCACAAGATTGCTCAAGATCAGCGGCGGAAAATCCGGCATTTCTTTCATCGTCCCCGCAGCGGTATTCGCGACCATCAATTCGCGGAGCAAAACGCCGTACAACAGAAATCCAGTGACAAACAGAGTAACGCCACCAGCTATCGTCGCCAGCACCACCTTTTTTGCACCCATCTATTTAGCTCCTCCAAGTTTTCAAACGCCAACCAACAAGATGTAACTTTCGGTCCGAGTATAGGCGTGAACGCCAAGAAAAACAATGCAGCTCTCCGCATTCGCTCGGGTCCCAAATCCGTCTGTAAGGAAGTTATGTACGCAAGTTCACGGCAAATCCGGCGTGAATTGCGTTTGAGCCGCGCGCGGCTCGAACGCGAGATCTTGCGCGGAAATTGCAGGACTGCTGTTACAGTGAATTTCTGTCAGCTTCCAACAGACTTGGCTATGATTGAGCCGAGCGATCATTGACTGAAATTCCCTAGTGGTCGGCCGCACCATATCTCATTACCGAAAACTCGACAAACTCGGCGAGGGCGGCATGGGGTCTGTCTTCAAGGCGCACGACGAAAAGCTTGAGCGTAGCGTTGCGCTCAAATTCATTACCGGCGGGTTTTCGAAGGACGACGACAAAAAGCGCTTTATACGCGAAGCCCAGGCCGCGGCTTCGCTACAGCATCCGAACATCTGTCCGATCTACGAAGTCGACGAGTTTGAGGGTCGCATTTTCTTCGTCATGGCCTACCTCGAAGGCCGGACACTCGGGGAGTTAGTCGAGGATGGCCCGCTGCCGATTGAACAGGCGGTCAATATAGCTCGCCAGGTGGCGTCCGGACTTGAGGGAGCCCACGAACACGGTATCGTTCACCGCGACATCAAGAGTTCGAATGTCGTCGTCAACGCCAAAGGTCGCGGCATTTTGCTCGACTTCGGCCTCGCCCAGCGAGCGGGTCAGAGCCGCCTTACCGCAACCGGCGCGGCGATGGGAACAGCGCGCCATACATGTCGCCCGAGCAGGACTTATTGTCGATGCAAGTTGATACAACTCTTTTATTATCAATATATAATGGATATGTTTCCTGCGGCTCACAGGATTTTGTCATCACTATGTCAACGAGTTGATGGCGTCTCAATGGCAGTGAATGGCTTTGGCTGAGCGTCGACGTCGGGTCATTTTAGGTTGATCAGATTGAGCAGCTCTTGACTAGCCGTGAAAACGCGACCGTAACAAGCTGTCGAACAGTACTTACCCCTGCCTCGCTTGAGGAGGCTTGGAATTATGCTTAAGGCCTTGCGACAGGTTGGGCAAGTCTTATTAATTCGAACTTTCTCTGCTTGAGCCCTGCTTGCGGTCCAGGAACAAGCTGTCGAACAATACTTACCCCCGCCGTACTTCAGCACGGATGGATATACATCGAAGTTTTTCCGACAGATTTTACACTTCGTAATCATTGTTCTAAATGATAATAAACTGGCAGGAAATTGCAAGTCATAAACTCCAGGGCTACAAAGACCTTTGGATGCTCGACGCTGTGCTCAATCCTACCGACGCCGCCAAGCCAAAGGCCGCCTAGTACAATGCTCCTCTACATCGCCGCCTAAAACCATCAACTATGATTAGGACCCTCTCGCCTTGCGCCGCAAGGTGGCGAGGTACAAGATCCGATCGGCGTCGGAGCGGAAAATAGTTTGGCGGTTGTTGCCGCGCTGGGTGATGTGATGCGGTACGCCGACCGCCAGCACCCGTGATTGGCGCGACATGGTTTCGAGTTACGAGACTATTTTATGAACATTGAGATCGCTGGAAGTTGTTGATTGTATAAAGGCTTAGTTTTACCCCTGTCCCCGATCCCCCCCTACTCCCCGCCGGTTTATCCCGGCGCTTTCGCGTTGTCCCCTTTTCTTCTTGTCCCCTTTTCTTCCCGGGATCTTGGATGAACGGCAGTCCGCCAGAAACGTTGCGGCAGGATTAAGACCAATGGTTTAGCTTAAACTCGATGCTACTGACAGCACTTTATCTAAGGAATTCCAATTCGGTGCCTGTCACTCAATACCTGAAGTCGAGCTAGGTGTCAATCGAGCGACCGTCCCATCCGGCTCAAGGTTCGGATCGCGACGAGATTCGCTGCAGCTCTTGAGCCGCAGCTTCACTTCCCAAATCGCGCGCTAGCTCAAAATATCTCCGCGCCATTGTGAGATTCGGAGAACCGTCAACGCCATCCTCGTACAGAATCGCGGCGTTGAAGGCTGCTCCAGATAAACCCTTCACGGCTGCATCCTCGAAGAGTGAGAGGGATTTTCGGAGGTCCACTGCAGTTCCGACGCCCTGTTCAAAGCAGCGGGCTAGTTGGAACATTGCCTCTTCGTCACCGAGCGCAGAATGCTTCCTGGCCCACTCGAAAATCACCTTCGGATCGTTCGAAAGCCGGTCGGCGTCGTACTGTGCCTCTGGATCTCCCAGGTCGGATGAGAGTTGGAAGTGGTACTGTGCCCTTTTTCGACTGACCGCAACACCACGGCCTAACTCGTAGGCTACGGCCGCACAGTACGCACCGGCTGAGTGGCCTGCATCCGCTGACCTTTCGTACCACCGAAGCGCTAGCCGAAGATCCTGTGCGACACCAAGGCCCTTTTCAAACCAGGTGGCGAGTTCGAACATCGATTCGTTATCTCCGCGTTCAGCCCTCTCAATCAAGGCAGGAGTTTTGGCTCGATAGGCGGATTGAGCTCTTGCTTCCCACTCAGAGGCAAGTGCCGCGCTCTTTTCCACACCGGAACCCGATTGATAGCGTTCCGCAACAGCAACCATACTTCCCGGATTGCCTCTTTCAGCCTCGCTAAGAAGCGGGCGTACTGATACTGTAGGATCATCCGAAAGGCGTTCGAGGGCCTCGATCGCATCCTTGTCACCCAGATCGGCAGCGAATGTGTACAGCGCCTTCGCCGCATCCAGATCCTGCTCTCCAGCAAGACCGCCCGCGAGGAAGATGGCCGCGCTTACCGTGCCATCGACGCTGCCAGCATCGGCTGATCTCTTGTACCATCGGAGAGCTTCATTGACGTCTGCTGCTACTCCCCGACCGCTGTCGTAGCGATCCGCCACCAACACCATGGACTCTACGTCCCCCTGCTCCGCCAGCGACTTGAGGGCTTGAAATTCTGAGTGGTCTTTGTCGTGACTCTTCAAGGCCGGCTCTCTTAGAAGGATAAAGTGCTTGTGTATGGCTACGCTTCAAGTGTAATCTGCTTCAACTACACGAACGCTATCGTCGAGTGGCTATTTGTCGTCTCTGTTTTGCTCTCTGTGGCGCCTCGTATTTGCCTCCTCGTGAACGTTACGACGTCTTTCAGATTTATTGGAATCGTGAGCACCGGCTGGCTCTCCACTCTCTTCTCGCCTTGCTTTTCGGGCATTTTGATTTGCCCGATCTTGTTTCGCGTCTGTCGTCTTTTTTTGCTTTTTTGCCGCTCGCTGGGCTGACTTGCTCGGCGACCCACTGGTTGTTTGCGTTCGTGATTTACGCTGAATTGGCGTCGTGACCAGTGGCCCGAGATTGCCGGCCGCGCCCACGGCGCCTGTGGCGCCGGCTATCGCGACCCCGCCACCTAGAACAAATCCTACTCCACTCGGCGATGTTACGACAGCTAAACCACCTCCTCCAATTGCGGCCTCGGTACTCACAGTTCCAACTAGAATTGTGCCCAGAGCTTGGCCTGCTCGGTTCGTTAGCGAATCAGTTTCTTTTGGGCGACCGACCGCACCGAATGTGATGCTAGCAGCCGCTCCGCGAGCGGTGCCTTCGGCAAAATCCGCTACCTCCACTGCTGTCTTTGACAGCACCTCTTCAAGCTGCTGTTGAATCGCTTCTTTGTCGAACTCACCGGTCGGATCTACTAACCTTAGCGGACTGTTCGAGACGTAGGAGTAACCGTTCCATGTCTGAGGAGACCCCGCTACCGCTCCAGCATTGTCTGGATCCGCGCTGGTGAACCGGCCCATCTTCGCCGAATAATAACGAGCCTTGAAATAATCCAACCCCGACTCGTCATCGCGCTCTTTGGCGGAACAACGGGATCGGACGCCTTGGTGGCACAACGATTCGGCTAAGCCAGGTGCAATCAGCGGGTTAGCTTCGGCGAAGCCCTGGTGCGAAGGTGTGCTGAAAGTCTTGAGGCCTAGAGGCGAGTTTTGGGCTACGCGCGTGTGCGCGGCGAGCGGCAGGCTGCAAATCGCGACTAGCGCCGCAGTCTGGACAAGCGTTCGTGTGCGGGACACCGGCACCGTCCCCTCGATTGTACGGCGCGGGTGTAGCGTGAGCGGCTAAAGGGAAGAAGGCTTGGGCAGCTTGGCCGGGTGCGTGGCGGCGTGGATCTGTTGCAATTGGCGGATCGAGACTTGCGTGTAGATCTGCGTCGTCTTCAAGTCCGCGTGGCCGAGCATCTGTTGGATGTAGCGGATGTCGGCGCCGCCTTCGAGCATCAGCGTCGCCATGGTGTGGCGAAACAGGTGGCACGCGCCGCGCTTGCCAATCTCGGCCGCGTCAACGTGGACTCGCACCAGGTCGGAGAGGTGATCGAGTGAGAACGCTTCGCCGGCGTTAGAGACGAACACGGTGGCGTCGTCCGGCTCGACGACGAGTTGCGGCCGGGCTTCTTCGGCGTACTTGTGGATCCAAGCCGCGGCGCGATCACCGATGGGAATGACGCGATCCTTGCCGCCTTTGCCTTGGCGGATGTTGACCGTGCCACGTTCGGCGTCGAGGTCGTAGAGCTTGAGTCTGGCCAGCTCCAGGCGGCGCATGCCGGTCGAGTAGAGCGTTTCGAGCAGGGCGCGATCGCGTAGGCCGAGCGGATCGCGGATGTCCGGCTGAGCGAGCACACGCTCAGCTTCGGCGGCGGTGAGGACACTCTTGGGCAGGCGATGGCCGAGCCGCGGGAGCTCCAACTCGCTGGCCGGGTTGTGCAGGATCAGCCGCTGACGCGCCATCCAGCGGAACCAGACGCGCAAGGGCACCAGTCGGGAGTGTTGGCTGCGGAAGCTGAGCGGTTGACCGTTCTTTTGGCGGTAGTGGAACAGATAGCGTTGATAGCGCTCGAGAACGGGCCGGGTAATTTCCAAGGGCTCGCGCAGGCCGCGCTCGTGGCACCAGTCGAGGAAGAAGCCCAGGTGCACGCGGCGGTTCTTCACCGTGTAGGCGGAGTAGTTTTGCACGCTGAGCGCTTCGAGATGCCGTTCCATCATGGCGGCCAGCGGCGAGATAGGCGCGGGGATTGGCTTCTTCTTGCGTTTGTTGGTCGAGCGCGGCATGGGCTTAGCCTGCGGTTGCGGCTACGACGGCTGGATTCTTTTCGGAGCCGGGAACAGTACTTTTTGGGGGCGATATGGGTAGACCCGTTGGAAGGCCTGTCGCTATTGGTGTTGAGGGCTTTGAAGCGGCCCTGCGCTCCCCCCAAACTTGGGGCGGACTTGACCCGTCCTTTTGGCCCTCAAGCCCAGACTTGTTTTCGTCGTAACCGAGCTTTTTGACACGCAGCTTTTCCACATCGAGCAGTCCCGGCAGGAAGGGTTGCGCCGGGTCGGCCGGCCTCTCGAACGCCAGCTCGTAGACCAAGCTCTGACCGCGTCCGCCGCGGTGCACGATCAAGTATTCGAGCTCTTCGAGCTTGTGCAGGTGGCGCTTGAGCTGCGAGTCGCTCCACTCGGTGTAGGCGCGCACGTCACGGCGGCTAAAGCGGTAATCGCTACGCTCCATCGCTGAGCGCTTCAAGGCTTGGGCAACCATCTCGTCAACCAGCAACAGCAAGCGGCGCGTCTGCGGCGGCAGCTCGTCGAGCGAACGCCCCAACACCTCGGCTGTCAGACGGTTTGCGGTTGCGATGTCGTCGAGCGTCACCTCGATGTATTCGATCGTGCGGCCTTGCCACTTGGTCGACTGCAAAGGCCTTTGAAACTGGTGCAGCAAGGCGATGACGCGGATCAGCGTAAGGTACTTGACGTGATCGCGGCGCGTGCGGGTGCGGCTGTCGATAAAGGTCAGCTTGTGCGCGTAGGGGTTAGCGACGAAGAGCGGCCGCAGCAGCCGTTGCGCGTTGCGGTGCAGATCAAGAAGCTCTTCGCGCCGCTTCTTGCCGAGCAGTCCTTCGAGCGTTTGCTGCTCACGCTGGAGCTGATGGATCGCTTGCGTCTGCGCACGGTCTTCGTCCACCGTCAGCACGAGGCAACGGTTGAGCAACTCTTCGTCGAGATGGATCGCCGTCGTGGTGAGGAAGATCATCACGGGGCCTTCGACGCGGTACTGGTGCGTGACGAGCTTGCCCGTGGCCGGATCCTTACCGGTCGAAGCGATCGAGAGCTCGCCCTCGCTCTGCAACAGCTTCAAGGCGTAAGCGGCGCGGCTCGCGCCTTCCTCTTCCACCACGGCCAGGATCTTGTGCTTGAGGTCAGCTTCGCCCATGTAAAAGAGCGATTGTCCGGTCATCGCCGAGTACTGCACTCGGTCTTCTTCGGGCACGAAAGCCAGCACGGCGTCCATCAGCGAGCTCTTGCCGGCGGCCGAGGAAGACTGCACGACGATCGCCAGCGGCGTATCGAGCCGGCGCGAAACGGCGGCCAAATAGCCAACGAGCTTGTTGGTTTCTTCGCCCACCACGCCGCAGGTCAAAAAGTCCTCAAGAATGCGATCGAGCAAGCGCCGGTCGTTGAGCAGCTCGAGTGCGGCGGCGCGTTGCTCCTCACTCAGCGTGACCCTGTCGGGCTCGGCGTCGAGCGCTTTGCGAATCTGTTCGTCTTGCAACTCTTCGAGCTTGAGCAGCACGCGGCCGAGATCGCGTTTGACGACGTCGGGCTTGACGCGCAGCTCTTCGGCGGCTTGCTTGACGAACTGACCGCGCTGCCGCGCCGAGTACAGATCAATCGTGTCGACGTGAAACTGCTCGTCGGTCGAGACCAGCACGTTGACCCGCAACAACTCGTGGCTCATGTTCTTCTGAAGCCCGCGGATGCGATAGCGCCGCTCGCCTTGCTGGATCAGGATCTCGTCGCCGTGGACTTCCACCGGCACGTCGATGACGGCGGTCGTCGGAACGGCTAAAGAGATCGGGATGTCCTTTTCTTCTTTAGCCGCTTCTTCCGGTTCCGCGGAAGTCGCCGTTTCGCCCTTACCAAGCCATTGGGCTTGATTGAGCAGCCGCCCCAGGCTCTCCCGCGCCGGAGGATTCGCTCGGGCATAGGCGTTCGCGTCCATGTCCTTGGGGAACGGCACACGAAAACACTCCAGCCCCATCCCCAGCAGCTCCTCGGCTAGCTCGCCGGCGGCCTTCTCGCCCGCCGCATCGCGGTCGTACGCCAGAAAGACCTTCTTGACGCCGTACTTGCTCAACGCCTCGCGATGCTCGTCAGTAAAACCGTTCACCCCATAGCTCGCCGTCACGTGGCGATAGTCGGCGCACCAAAACGTCAGTGCATCGATCAACGACTCGCACAAGATGATCTCGTTCGAGACTTCCAGTGCCTCTTCGTTCCAGACGCCCCGGTGCAGACCCGGCAAGTAGAGATGCAACGGCGTTCCGGCGCGCAAGCCCGACGAGATCTTGCGCCCGTAGATTTCCCGCACCGCGCCTTGTCGATCGAACACCGGTATAACGATCGAGCCGTTGAAGTGCTCGTGCCCCGAGCCGCGCAGCACGCCCAAACGTTGCAAGCGTCCGCGAATCTCCGCGCCCGCCTTGCGGTTCTTCTCCGGCAGCCGATACCCCAACGTGCGATTCGCAAAACCCAGCCGAAACCGCTTGATCATCTCCGGATGGTCAAGCCCGCGCGCGGCCAGGTACTTGAGCGCTTCGGGCGAGGCGAGCAACGTCTCGTGGTAGTAGTCCAGCGTCTGCAGCAAGACCTCGTTGTCCTCGGCCTCGGCCGCGATCGGCGTCTCGAGCTTTACATCTTCGGCCGTCCTCTTGCGCACCACGCGATCAAGCGGAGCGGCTAAAGAAAGATGATCCGCTCTCAACAACTCCACCGCATGCCGGAAGCTCACGCCCCTGGTCCGGATCACCCAATCGATCACCGAGCCGCCTTCCCCGCACGCCCCCAGGCAATGCCACAGGTTCTTGTTCGGGCTCACCACCAATGACGGCTCGCGGTCATCGTGAAACGGACACAGCCCCAGTAGATCCGCCCCGTGACGTTTCAGCTCGATCCCTTGCGCCGCGACCAGCCTCTCCAGCGACACCTCCCGCTTCAACCGCTCGATCTCGTGCTCGGGGATGCGCGCCATGGGAAAGGCTCCTTCTAGAAAAACCTGTCAAGAGGGAAGACACTCTTTTCGTATCTTTTTTGACTCTCTGATACCGTCCATGAGAGTATACGTTATGCGTATATGTCAAGGACGGCCTCCACTCCCCGCTCCCGATCCCACTCTTACAATCGGGCTGAGATGCCACGCAAGAAGAAGCACGATGAGAGCTTCGGCCCGCGGCTCACCCGCATCCGTAAGGCGCGCGGCCTCACGCAGGTCAAGCTCGCCGAAGCCGCTGGGACGACGCAGCGCGCCATCTCCTACTACGAGAACGACGCCGGCGTGCCGCCGTCGTCCGCCGTGATCTCGTTGGCGAAGGCGCTCGAAGTTTCCACCGACGAGCTACTGGGCTTGAAGCCACCGCGCGTCGAACGAGTCCAGGACGACGCCGAGACGCGGCGTCTGTGGAAGAGATTTCAGCTGGTGACTGCATTGCCCGAGAAGGATCAGCGTGCCGTCATCCGGCTCATTAACTCGTTGGTCTCCGCCGCCGAAGTGTTGCGCGGCGACGGGATGAGAGGAGCGCGAAGCTGATGCTGATCCACACGCCCGAGCTTTGCTACCTCGACGGGTCGCCGATGCGACCCGGTGACGAGCTGGAGGTTTCCTATCTGGACATCCGGCCGATTCCGCATCGCGGTCTGATCTATCGCATCGCGCAGGGACCTTGGGGCACCTTCGAGATCGAGATCATTCATAACACTAAGCGAGGCGGCGTGCGTGTCGTGAGTTGGGCGGAATTCGCGCAAGGCCAGCCCGTGCGCTTGCGCCGCCGTCCCGTCTCGACCGAGCACACCCAGCTGATTCTCGACCGCGCCACGCGGCTGCTCGACCACCCCTATGATCTGTGGCGCGCAAACTGCGAGCACTTCACCGACTTCTGCTACAACGGCGTCCGCGGCGAGAGTGCCACGCTGCAGGCGAGCGTCTGGATGAGCCTCAGCGTCATTGGCCTACTCGCTCTCTCCGACCGAGCTTGAGCGCCACCCCAGACGCCATCGCCAGAAGAGCCGGTCGAGACGACTCAACCGCGGTCGAGGTCGCTTTCTTTTGAGGACGGCGACCTGTTGCCGTAGAGCGATGATCTCCAGAGCAACCTCTCGTCGGCTACGCAAGAAGACTCTGGCGGCGGCCAACAAGGTCAAGACGAATTCGAGCATGGAACCAAACCTTGTAGCATGCCTCGCCTTGCCGATTGAGGGTCATCGCCCGGCAACCGTATGTCGTTGATTCCTAATGCCGACGGAGTTTTGATTACCCACACCCCCTTACTGCATGACCGTGGCCACCAGCGTGACGCTCAAGACTTCAGCTATGCCCACACCAAAGGCCAAATTGTTTCCCCTCGCAACGTCTGTTGAAACAAGTAGCAAGGCGACGATGAAGCAGAGCGATGCAACACCAGAAGCACTGCTGGTGGGTTTGATCGATGCAATGACGATAGCGATCAGCATCGCCATAACGCTGACGATCAAGAGGACGTCGATTCCTGTGCGCCTTCGAGGCGCGTTCGGATCTGGTCGCGCTCTAGCGACCACCCTCACTAGCCATGCCAGTCCCGTGGTTGAGAGCAGCACATAGATCGAAACCTGGACCAACTTGACTCTATAAGCTTCTTTCATCATCTGCATCGTCATCGCAGAGAAATCGGGCCATACATGACCGACAAACGTTAGCGAGGCGTCGTCGGTCAGCCAAACGTAACCTCCAGCGCTCAACAACCAGACCATGTGAGCGGCAATAGGAGCCGATTCAGGCGCTGGAAGCCGACTCTCCTGATATAGGACCCATAACAGGGATGCTATTCCCAGGCCCAGCAAGACATAGGGCAACCACGTCACCTCGCCGGCATCAAGACGCAGTCTCAATCGGAAGAGCGCAAACGCCAAGAGCAGAAAGCCATTGAACGAGAAGAGGATGCGCATCGCTTTCCCCGCCAAACTCATCTCATTTTCTCCGACGTGAGATACTACTTCCCCGGGTGTTGACCTCGCGTACGAAGCGTCGAATCACATCGTCGCTTTCGTTGAAGAACTGTGGCCTTCCAGGCACCGGATTCCCCTGCCCTTCATCCATCAGATCCCGGAATCCGAAAAGTCTTGGGATGGTATTCAGTGTCTCACCGAGTGATGGAAAGCCAAACTGGTGTCCAAGTTCGTGGCTGCTCACTTCCCCGACACCGAATGCAAGGTCAGCTCCGATAGACAACCCATCCGCACCAGTGAGATTCCCAATGAACACGGCAGAGGTGCCCTGGTTGCTCGTACCTCCTTTCATGCTCGGGATGCGGGAGACATCGGTGCCAGCGATTGAGGTATCGACGAAGTTCAGTAGCCCAATCCCCGTTGTTTCTCGTTGAGTCAAAGCCGCTCGCTGGTCGTCCGTCAAGTCAGAGCCGCTCAAGAAGAAGACATCCTCCACCCCAGCCTCCTTGAATCGATCCGCTATGGTCTGCTGAATCTGCTCACGGTTCTCCTCGATGAATAGCCGCTGCTCGTCCGTCAAATCTTCACCCTCGAAGGTGACGATAGTCAGTGCTAGGCCATCGGGATCGACAAAAATCAGGGGATTGTTGTTCACATACGCATAGGCGTTCCAGCTCTGTGGGTTCGCTGGGTCCGCACCGGCGTTCGCCGGGTCAACGCTGTTGAACCTACCGAGACTTGATCCATAGTACCGTGCCAGGAAGTAATCGAGGTCGGACTCTGCATCGCGTTCCTTGGCGGAACAACGGGATCGGACGCCTTGGTGGCACAACGATTCGGCTAAGCCAGGTGCAATCAGCGGGTTAGCTTCGGCGAAGCCCTGGTGCGAAGGTGTGCTGAAAGTCTTGAGGCCTAGAGGCGAGTTTTGGGCTACGCGCGTGTGCGCGGCGAGCGGCAGGCTGCAAATCGCGACTAGCGCCGCAACTTGGACAAGCGTTCGTGTGCGGGACACCGTCACCGTCCCCTCGATTGTACGGCGCGGGTGTAGCGTGAGCGGCTAAAGGGAAGAAGGCTTGGGCAGCTTGGCCGGGTGCGTGGCGGCGTGGATCTGTTGCAATTGGCGGATCGAGACTTGCGTGTAGATCTGCGTCGTCTTCAAGTCCGCGTGGCCGAGCATCTGTTGGATGTAGCGGATGTCGGCGCCGCCTTCGAGCATCAGCGTCGCCATGGTGTGGCGAAACAGGTGGCACGCGCCGCGCTTGCCAATCTCGGCCGCGTCAACGTGGACTCGCACCAGGTCGGAGAGGTGATCGAGCGAGAACGCTTCGCCGGCGTTGGAGAGGAATACGGTGGCGTCGTCCGGCTCGACGACGAGTTGCGGCCGGGCTTCTTCGGCGTACTTGTGGATCCAAGCCGCGGCGCGATCGCCGATGGGGATGACGCGATCCTTGCCGCCTTTGCCTTGGCGGATGTTGACCGTGCCACGTTCGGCGTCGAGGTCGTAGAGCTTGAGTCTGGCCAGCTCCAGGCGGCGCATGCCGGTCGAGTAGAGCGTTTCGAGCAGGGCGCGATCGCGTAGACCGAGCGGATCGCGGATGTCCGGCTGAGCGAGCACACGCTCAGCTTCGGCGGCGGTGAGGACACTCTTGGGCAGGCGATGGCCGAGCCGCGGGAGCTCCAACTCGCTGGCCGGGTTGTGCAGGATCAGCCGCTGACGCGCCATCCAGCGGAACCAGACGCGCAAGGGCACCAGTCGGGAGTGTTGGCTGCGGAAGCTGAGCGGTTGACCGTTCTTTTGGCGGTAGTGGAACAGATAGCGTTGATAGCGCTCGAGAACGGGCCGGGTAATTTCCAAGGGCTCGCGCAGGCCGCGCTCGTGGCACCAGTCGAGGAAGAAGCCCAGGTGCACGCGGCGGTTCTTCACCGTGTAGGCGGAGTAGTTTTGCACGCTGAGCGCTTCGAGATGCCGTTCCATCATGGCGGCCAGCGGCGAGATAGGCGCGGGGATTGGCTTCTTCTTGCGTTTGTTGGTCGAGCGCGGCATGGGCTTAGCCTGCGGTTGCGGCTACGACGGCTGGATTCTTTTCGGAGCCGGGAACAGTACTTTTTGGGGGCGATATGGGTAGACCCGTTGGAAGGCCTGTCGCTATTGGTGTTGAGGGCTTTGAAGCGGCCCTGCGCTCCCCCCAAACTTGGGGCGGACTTGACCCGTCCTTTTGGCCCTCAAGCCCAGACTTGTTTTCGTCGTAACCGAGCTTTTTGACACGCAGCTTTTCCACATCGAGCAGTCCCGGCAGGAAGGGTTGCGCCGGGTCGGCCGGCCTCTCGAACGCCAGCTCGTAGACCAAGCTCTGACCGCGTCCGCCGCGGTGCACAATCAAGTATTCGAGCTCTTCGAGCTTGTGGAGGTGGCGCTTGAGCTGCGAGTCGCTCCACTCGGTGTAGGCGCGCACGTCACGGCGGCTAAAGCGGTAATCGCTACGCTCCATCGCTGAGCGCTTCAAGGCTTGGACAACCATCTCGTCAACCAGCAACAGCAAGCGGCGCGTCTGCGGCGGCAGCTCGTCGAGCGAACGCCCCAACACCTCGGCTGTCAGACGGTTTGCGGTTGCGATGTCGTCGAGCGTCACCTCGATGTATTCGATCGTGCGGCCTTGCCACTTGGTCGACTGCAAAGGCCTTTGAAACTGGTGCAGCAAGGCGATGACGCGGATCAGCGTAAGGTACTTGACGTGATCGCGGCGCGTGCGGGTGCGGCTGTCGATAAAGGTCAGCTTGTGCGCGTAGGGGTTAGCGACGAAGAGCGGCCGCAGCAGCCGTTGCGCGTTGCGGTGCAGATCAAGAAGCTCTTCGCGCCGCTTCTTGCCGAGCAGTCCTTCGAGCGTTTGCTGCTCACGCTGGAGCTGATGGATCGCTTGCGTCTGCGCACGGTCTTCGTCCACCGTCAGCACGAGGCAACGGTTGAGCAACTCTTCGTCGAGATGGATCGCCGTCGTGGTGAGGAAGATCATCACGGGGCCTTCGACGCGGTACTGGTGCGTGACGAGCTTGCCCGTGGCCGGATCCTTACCGGTCGAAGCGATCGAGAGCTCGCCCTCGCTCTGCAACAGCTTCAAGGCGTAAGCGGCGCGGCTCGCGCCTTCCTCTTCCACCACGGCCAGGATCTTGTGCTTGAGGTCAGCTTCGCCCATGTAAAAGAGCGATTGTCCGGTCATCGCCGAGTACTGCACTCGGTCTTCTTCGGGCACGAAAGCCAGCACGGCGTCCATCAGCGAGCTCTTGCCGGCGGCCGAGGAAGACTGCACGACGATCGCCAGCGGCGTATCGAGCCGGCGCGAAACGGCGGCCAAATAGCCAACGAGCTTGTTGGTTTCTTCGCCCACCACGCCGCAGGTCAAAAAGTCCTCAAGAATGCGATCGAGCAAGCGCCGGTCGTTGAGCAGCTCGAGTGCGGCGGCGCGTTGCTCCTCGCTCAGCGTGACCCTCTCGGGTTCAGCGTCGAGCGCTTTACGAATCTGTTCGTCTTGCAGCTCTTCGAGCTTGAGCAGCACGCGGCCGAGATCGCGTTTGACGACGTCGGGCTTGACGCGTAGCTCCTCGGCGGCTTGCTTGACGAACTGCCCGCGTTGCCGCGCCGAGTACAGATCAATCGTGTCGACGTGAAACTGCTCGTCGGTCGAGACCAGCACGTTGACCCGCAACAACTCATGGCTCATGTTCTTCTGAAGCCCGCGGATGCGATAGCGCCGCTCGCCTCGCTGGATCAGAATCTCGTCGCCGTGGACTTCCACCGGCACGTCGATGACGGCGGTCGCCGGAACGGCTAAAGAGATCGGGTTGTCCTTTTCTTCTTTAGCCGCTTCTTGCGGTTCCGCGGAAGTCGCCGTTTCGCCCTTACCAAGCCATTGGGCTTGATTGAGTAGCCGCCCCAGGCTCTCCCGCGCCGGCGGATTCGCTCGGGCATAGGCGTTCGCGTCCATGTCCTTGGGGAACGGCACACGAAAACACTCCAACCCCATCCCCAGCAGCTCCTCGGCTAGCTCGCCGGCGGCCTTCTCGCCCGCCGCATCGCGGTCGTACGCCAGAAAGATCTTCTTGACGCCGTACTTGCTCAACGCCTCGCGATGCTCGTCGGTAAAACCGTTCACGCCATAGCTCGCCGTCACGTGGCGATAGTCGGCGCACCAAAACGTCAGCGCATCGATCAACGACTCGCACAAGATAATCTCGTTCGAGACTTCCAGTGCCTCTTCGTTCCAGACGCCCCGGTGCGGACCCGGCAAGTAGAGATGCAACGGCGTTCCGGCGCGCAAGCCCGACGAGATCTTGCGCCCGTAGATCTCCCGCACCGCTCCCTGTCGATCGAACACCGGCATCACGATCGAGCCGTTGAAGTGCTCGTGTCCCGAGCCGCGCAGCACGCCCAAACGTTGCAAGCGTCCGCGAATCTCCGCGCCCGCCTTGCGGTTCTTCTCCGGCAGCCGATAACCCAACGTGCGATTCGCAAAACCCAGCCGAAACCGCTTGATCATCTCCGGATGGTCAAGCCCGCGCGCGGCCAGGTACTTGAGCGCTTCGGGCGAGGCGAGCAACGTCTCGTGGTAGTAGTCCAGCGTCTGCAGCAAGACCTCGTTGTCCTCGGCCGTCGCCGCGATCGGCGTCTCGAGCTTCACATCTTCAGCCGTCGCCTTACGCACCACGCGCTCAAGCGGAGCGGCTAAAGAAGGATGGTCCGCTCTCAACAACTCCACCGCATGCCGGAAGCTCACGCCCCTGGTCCGGATCACCCAATCGATCACCGACCCGCCCACGCCGCAAGCCCCCAGACAATGCCACAAATTCTTCTTCGGACTCACCACCAACGACGGCTCGCGATCATCGTGAAACGGACACAGCCCCAGTAGATCCGCCCCGTGACGTTTCAGCACGATCCCTTGCGCCGCGACCAGCCGCTCCAGCGACACCTCCCGCTTCAACCGCTCGATCTCGTGCTCGGGGATGCGCGCCATGGGAAAGGCTCCTTCTAGAAAAACCTGTCAAGAGGGAAGACACTCTTTTCGTATCTTTTTTGACTCTCTGATACCGTCCATGAGAGTATACGTTATGCGTATATGTCAAGGACGGCCTCCACTCCCCGCTCCCGATCCCACTCTTACAATCGGGCTGAGATGCCACGCAAGAAGAAGCACGATGAGAGCTTCGGCCCGCGGCTCACCCGCATCCGTAAGGCGCGCGGCCTCACGCAGGTCAAGCTCGCCGAAGCCGCTGGGACGACGCAGCGCGCCATCTCCTACTACGAGAACGACGCCGGCGTGCCGCCGTCGTCCGCCGTGATCTCGTTGGCGAAGGCGCTCGAAGTTTCCACCGACAACGTGCTCGGGGGGACCGTTACTCGATCGTTGGACTCGTCCCCAGACAATTCGATTTCGGAAGAGCTGGTGGCCGTCGGGATTGATGCTGGTTTCGGTGCTATTGGTGGAGCAGTTGGTGCGAAGCTGGGTAGTGCTTCATCTTCGACCGGTATAGCTCAAGCTGAAAAACAGATCGTAGCGTCTACAGCGGGGGCGAGGCGGGGAAACTTCGGTGCCAGTCGCTCAGTCAGCGGACATCAGGCAAAGATCCAGCGTCTCCAAAGCCGCGCCGAACTAGTCGACACGACTGCTGCGTCCGTGACGACGAATCAAGCTCTTCCTGTGGTGCGTGAAGTCATAGAACAAGAGATCGAAGATGACTCAAGATAGCAAGGACGGAAGCCTACCTCGATCGGGAATCGACAGCGAGGTTAGTCAATTGCGGGCGAAGATGATCCGTCGCGTACAAGCCAGTGCCATCTTACTATTGCTTTGCGCTGTCATGATTGTCCTGTTGCTCAATCCAGACGAGCCAGGAACCGTGTGGCGTTTGACCTTTGGTTTCGTTTCCGTCGTCTTGATCTGGTCGATTGGGTGGATTCTCGGAGCACTGTACCAACTTTGGGAATTGCGCAATGCGTAGTGTCCAGGCCAGTCAGTGATAACCATGCAACCCGTACCGAGTGCACGGTCGCACTCAGCCGCCGCCGGACCAGCGTTTGGCTTCGTGCCGTAGGATCATGCTTTCGAGTAGGGAGCGGATGACGTTTTTGTCGTCGGGGTCGAAGTGGGAGACGGCTTCGAACTGGAGTTTGAGGTCGTCGTCGGGGCCGCGCTCGTCCTTGCCGAAAAGCAACAGATCTGCACTGATGCTGAGAGCCAGAGCCAATTGACGGATCACGTCCAGCGTGGGCTGTGAAGCGCCGCTTTCGTAGCGCCGGAGCTGTACCACGTGGACGCCGATGCGGCCGGCTAGGGACTGCTGCGTGAGACTCCGCTCCTTGCGGAGCGCCGCCAAGCGCTGCGGGAAGTCGGTCGTCGCCTTCGTTTTCCTCACTCCCCCAAGGTAGAGGCAGGGAACCGATATGTTGACTGCTTGAGATACCATGTGTTAGTACAAATATAACACATGTGTCTCTTGACAGCTTTCCCATCTGAGCGCCGCTTCGCGGACATCGTTCCATCCGAGGTTCACTGATGGCGCGCATCCCCGAGCACGAGATCGAGCGGTTGAAGCGGGAGGTGCCGCTGGAGAGGCTGGTCGCGGCGCAGGGGATCGTGCTGAAGCGTCACGGGGCGGATCTACTGGGGCTGTGTCCGTTTCACGATGATCGCGAGCCGTCGTTGGTGGTGAGTCCGAAGAAGAATTTGTGGCATTGTCTGGGGGCTTGCGGCGTGGGCGGGTCGGTGATCGATTGGGTGATCCGGACCAGGGGCGTGAGCTTCCGGCATGCGGTGGAGTTGTTGAGAGCGGACCATCCTTCTTTAGCCGCTCCGCTTGAGCGCGTGGTGCGTAAGGCGACGGCTGAAGATGTGAAGCTCGAGACGCCGATCGCGGCGACGGCCGAGGACAACGAGGTCTTGCTACAGACGCTGGACTACTACCACGAGACGTTGCTCGAATCGCCCGAAGCGCTCAAGTACCTGGCCGCGCGCGGGCTTGACCATCCGGAGATGATCAAACGGTTCCGGCTGGGTTTTGCGAATCGCACGTTGGGGTATCGGCTGCCGGAGAAGAACCGCAAGGCAGGCGCGGAGATTCGCGGGCGCTTGCAACGTTTGGGCGTGCTGCGCGGCTCGGGGCACGAGCACTTCAACGGCTCGATCGTGATGCCGGTGTTCGATCGACAGGGAGTGGTGCGGGAAATCTACGGGCGCAAGATCTCGTCGGGCTTGCGCGCCGGAACACCGTTGCATCTCTACTTGCCGGGTCCGCACCGGGGTGTCTGGAACGAAGAGGCACTGGAAGTCTCGAACGAGATTATCTTGTGCGAGTCGTTGATCGACGCGCTGACGTTTTGGTGCGCCGACTATCGGCACGTGACGGCGAGCTATGGCGTGAACGGTTTTACCGACGAGCATCGCGAGGCGTTGAGCAAGTACGGCGTCAAGAAGATCTTTCTGGCGTACGACCGCGATGCGGCCGGCGAGAAGGCCGCCGGCGAGCTAGCCGAGGAGCTGCTGGGGATGGGGCTGGAGTGTTTTCGTGTGCTCTTCCCCAAGGACATGGACGCGAACGCCTATGCCCGAGCGAATCCGCCGGCGCGGGAAAGCCTGGGGCGGCTGCTCAATCAAGCCCAATGGCTCGGTAAGGGCGAAACGGCGGCTTCCGCGAAACCGCGAGAAGCGGCTAAAGAAGAAAAGGACAACCCGATCTCTTTAGCCGTTCCGGCGACCGCCGTCATCGACGTGCCGGTGGAAGTCCACGGCGACGAGATCCTGATCCAGCAAGGCGAGCGGCGCTATCGCATCCGTGGGCTCGCGAAGAACATGAGCCACGAGCTGTTGCGGGTCAACGTGCTGGTCTCGACCGACGAGCAGTTTCACGTCGACACGATTGATCTGTACTCGGCGCGGCAGCGCGGACAGTTTGTCAAGCAAGCCGCCGAGGAGCTACGCGTCAAGCCCGACGTCGTCAAACGCGATCTCGGCCGCGTGCTGCTCAAGCTCGAAGAGCTGCAAGACGAACAGATTCGTAAAGCGCTCGACGCTGAACCCGAGAGGGTCACGCTGAGCGAGGAGCAACGCGCCGCCGCACTCGAGCTGCTTAACGACCGGCGCTTGCTCGATCGCATCCTCGAAGACTTTTTGACCTGCGGCGTGGTGGGCGAAGAAACCAACAAGCTCGTTGGCTATTTGGCCGCCGTTTCGCGCCGGCTCGATACGCCGCTGGCGATCGTCGTGCAGTCTTCCTCGGCCGCCGGCAAGAGCTCGCTGATGGACGCCGTGCTGGCTTTTGTGCCCGAAGAAGACCGTGTGCAGTACTCGGCGATGACCGGCCAGTCGCTCTTTTACATGGGCGAAGCCGACCTCAAGCACAAGATCCTAGCCGTGGTCGAAGAAGAAGGCGCGAGCCGCGCTGCTTACGCCTTGAAGCTGTTACAGAGCGAGGGTGAACTCTCGATCGCCT
This sequence comes from Bryobacterales bacterium, assembly GCA_965247305.1. GTDB lineage: Bacteria > Acidobacteriota > Terriglobia > Bryobacterales > UBA6623 > CATQHP01. Next base: position 4,734,171 of record OZ252030.1, read on the forward strand.
CGACCGGCAAGGACCCGGCCACGGGCAAGCTCGTCACGCACCAGTACCGCGTCGAAGGCCCCGTGATGATCTTCCTCACCACGACGGCGATCCATCTCGACGAAGAGTTGCTCAACCGTTGCCTCGTGCTGACGGTGGACGAAGAGCGTGCGCAGACGCAAGCGATCCATCAGCTCCAGCGTGAGCAGCAAACGCTCGAAGGACTGCTCGGCAAGAAGCGGCGCGAAGAGCTTCTTGATCTGCACCGCAACGCGCAACGGCTGCTGCGCCCGCTCTTCGTCGCCAACCCCTACGCGCACAAGTTGACCTTTATCGACAGCCGCACCCGCACGCGCCGCGATCACGTCAAGTACCTTACGCTGATCCGCGTCATCGCCTTGCTGCACCAGTTTCAAAGGCCTTTGCAGTCGACCACGTGGCAAGGCCGCACGATCGAATACATCGAGGTGATGCTCGACGACATCGCAACCGCAAACCGTCTGACAGCCGAGGTGTTGGGGCGTTCGCTCGACGAGCTGCCGCCGCAGACGCGCCGCTTGCTGTTGCTGGTTGACGAGATGGTTGCCCAAGCCTCGAAGCGCTCAGCGATGGAGCGCAGCGATTACCGCTTTAGCCGCCGTGACGTGCGCGCCTACACCGAGTGGAGCGACTCGCAGCTCAAGCGCCACCTCCACAAGCTCGAAGAGCTCGAATACTTGATTGTGCACCGCGGCGGACGCGGCCAGAGCTTGGTCTACGAGCTGGCGTTCGAGAGGCCGGCCGACCCGGCGCAACCCTTCCTGCCGGGACTGCTCGATGTGGAAAAGCTGCGTGTCGAAAAGCTCGGTTACGACGAAAACAAGTCTGGGCTTGAGGGCCAAAAGGACGGGTCAAGTCCGCCCCAAGTTTGGGGGGAGCGCAGGGCCGCTTCAAAGCCCTCAACACCAATAGCGACAGGCCTTCCAACGGGTCTACCCATATCGCCCCCAAAAAGTACTGTTCCCGGCTCCGAAAAGAATCCAGCCGTCGTAGCCGCAACCGCACGCTAAGCCCATGCCGCGCCCGACCAACAAACGCAAGAAGAAGCCAATCCCCGCGCCTATCTCGCCGCTGGCCGCCATGATGGAACGGCATCTTGAAGCGCTCAGCGTGCAAAACTACTCCGCCTACACGGTGAAGAACCGCCGCGTGCACCTGGGCTTCTTCCTCGACTGGTGCCACGAGCGCGGCCTGCGCGAGCCCTTGGAAATCACCCGGCCCGTTCTCGAGCGCTATCAACGCTACCTGTTCCACTATCGCCAGAAGAACGGTCAACCGCTCAGCTTCCGCAGCCAACACTCCCGACTGGTGCCCTTGCGCGTCTGGTTCCGCTGGATGGCGCGTCAGCGGCTGATCCTGCACAACCCGGCCAGCGAGTTGGAGCTCCCGCGGCTCGGCCATCGCCTGCCCAAGAGTGTCCTCACCGCCGCCGAAGCTGAGCGTGTGCTCGCTCAGCCGGACATCCGCGATCCGCTCGGGCTACGTGATCGCGCCCTGCTCGAAACGCTCTACTCGACCGGCATGCGCCGCCTGGAGCTGGCCAGGCTCAAGCTCTACGACCTTGATGCTGAACGTGGCACGGTGAACATCCGCCAAGGCAAGGGCGGCAAGGATCGCGTCATCCCCATCGGCGATCGCGCCGCGGCTTGGGTCCACAAATACGCCGAAGAAGCCCGGCCGCAACTCGTCGTCGAGCCGGACGACGCCACCGTATTCCTCTCCAATGCCGGCGAAGCGTTCTCGCTCGATCATCTCTCCGACCTAGTGCGAGTCCACGTTGACGCGGCCGAGATCGGCAAGCGCGGCGCGTGCCACCTGTTCCGCCACACCATGGCGACGCTGATGCTCGAAGGCGGCGCCGACATCCGCTACATCCAACAGATGCTCGGCCACGCGGACTTGAAGACGACGCAGATCTACACGCAAGTCTCGATCCGCCAATTGCAACAGATCCACGCCGCCACGCACCCGGCCAAGCTGCCCAAGCCTTCTTCCCTTTAGCCGCTCACGCTACACCCGCGCCGTACAATCGAGGGGACGGTGACGGTGTCCCGCACACGAACGCTTGTCCAAGTTGCGGCGCTAGTCGCGATTTGCAGCCTGCCGCTCGCCGCGCACACGCGCGTAGCCCAAAACTCGCCTCTAGGCCTCAAGACTTTCAGCACACCTTCGCACCAGGGCTTCGCCGAAGCTAACCCGCTGATTGCACCTGGCTTAGCCGAATCGTTGTGCCACCAAGGCGTCCGATCCCGTTGTTCCGCCAAAGAGCGCGATGACGAGTCGGGCCTGGATTACTTTCTGGCGCGCTATTACTCGACCAAGTTGGGACGATTTACGAGCGTGGATCCCGAGAACGCCGGTGCATCTTTGGCTGATCCACAACTCTGGAACGGATACTCTTATGTCGGCAACAACCCATTAGTGCGAGTCGATCCTGACGGTCGAATCGTTTTCACGCTGGCGGCAGTTGGAGCGGCTCTATACACAGCGTTTGAGGTGGCTTCCACCGCCCTGGATGTATTCACGCTTGCCGAGACAATCCAAGACCCAAATTCGACCGGAAGCGATATCGCTCTGGCAGCCGGTGGTCTTGCTGCAGGAGTAGTCGTCCCGGGTCCCGGTGGGACGGTCGCCAAGGGTGCGAAGGCGGTCGGGGGTATAGGAAGGCGGGCTGTCCGCTCGGCTGGCAAGCGAGTCGCGCTTGATGCAGACAAGCTAATCAATCTGGAAAAGCTCGGAAAGCAGGCGCTGGAAGGGCTTGAGGGTCGACTGATCGCTACCAAGCAGGCGTTTAAGGAACTACTAAAGGGTTCGACCCGTAAGGAATCGAACAAATTGCTCAAGAGGTTTGGGATTGAAAAGGATTTCAGCAACCCAAGGCCCAAGGTCAGATCTGAAACCTTCGAAGCAGCGCGAAAAGCCGGATTGACCGTCAAGGACGCTAAGGTCGTTTCGGAAGCGAGGTCTATTGGGGCGAAAGTTTCGTCCAGGGACAAGGCTGTTGAGAGGTTTGTGGAGGAAGTCGAGCAAGGCCTCGATCCGTAGGTAGGGTGGACTTATGCAGAAGATAGCGTTGGCGGTCGACGTGATCCTAAGCGCACTTGTCGGCAAGTATCGGGAAGGCATCGACGATCACATCAATCAGGCCAAGAGCGGTGAAGCTGAAATAGTAATCTTTCACGACGCTCTCTGTTACGCCCTATCCGCGGTAAGAGAGAAGGACGAACTAGATATGGAGAAATTCTCTGAGCTGCTCCGACACTCGACCGTAGTGGAATCACCAGAGTTCACCAGAGAACATTCCTCTGATTGGCGGCCCTCTGTTGATGAGGTAGAACACTGGCGCGAGATCGCTCTGAAGGACTAACCGAGCGTCCTTTTAAGCCCTGGAAGGTGTGAAAAAATTGATCTTGAAAAATTTCCTGGACTGATTCAAAATAGGTTAGCTGTGCCCCAATGCTCGAATCCGGGATTTTTTCACACCTTCCTGTCCCTTGGTAGGGTCGGGAACTGGCGCGGTGGCCCATCAGGACGTTGGCTTGGCTGTATCCGGGGAGATCGGGGACAGGGGTAAAACTAAGCAAACCTTTATATAACATCGGTTTACGGCGATTTGAATGTAGCAGTAAACTCACAACGTTATGCCCCGCGATGAGTGTCTCGTTATCGCCGGAATGCCCCACGACATCAGACAACGAATACGAAGAAATGGGGACACGAAGAAATGGGGACAACGCGAAAGCGCCGGGATAAACCGGCGGGGAGTAGGGGATGAAAGAGCCCTACAGTGAAGGAGTAGCGAACCACGCTGACCTCGAGTCATGCGGCGGCGGGGGCGACCTCGCGGCCGAAGCGTTGACAGAGGTACTGGCGGGCGGGCTATTGAGCCGTGAATAAACTCATTTCGGAGGCCGACGTAGTGCGTTGTACGGGAAGGCAACAGCGGCTGTCGCGCCATCGCGAGCGGCGGTCGGCTGCGGCGCGGTCGTTGGAAACTTAGCACGCCAGGAAACTCCCCGCGCGAGAACCGGGAGACCTCGACAACGCTCTGTCGGCAACGGCAGGCCGGCGGGTGAAGGCCAAGGCCGCACGACCCGCGTGTACGTTGTGGAGGAGTCGGACCGAGCCGTAGTACCTACGAAGGAACCGAACAAGGGCGGGGAACCGTCGGCGGAGGTTTTGGAGGAAAGGACTCGGGCCAAGGAGAACGACGATGAGCCGCGCACGGTCCGCACACAGTGGCGGACAAGCCGTGACCCCGGGGCCATCGGCGTACGGCGTGGAGGCTTCTCAGAAGCCGCTACGGACGTCATTATCCGAGGCAGGAGATGAAATGAGGAGGCCCGTCAGGGGAGTGAGTTAAGCTCCCCGCAAAGGGCGTCGCCGCGGGGCGGCGATCCTGGATTTTTCTAAGGAGAAAAGGAGAGACGAGCCATGAAGAAACAGAGCAAGACCCTGGTAGTGAGATCGAAACAAGAGATGATCGAGCGCGGTATGAATGCCGTAGCCGGGCTCGACTTGGGCGACAAGCACAGTGTTGTGACGGTGATGGACCTCGACGGCGAGATCGTGGAGCGCAAAAAGATTCCGACTAGCTTGGCCGGGTTCGAGAGTTATTTCCAAGCCTGGGTCCAGATGCGAGTGGTGTTTGAAGCCGGCACTCACGCCAACTGGACCTACCGCTTGCTCGAGCGCTTGGGACACGAGCCGTTGATGGCCGACACGCGCCGTCTGGCGCTGATCACACAATCGCTGTCGAAGGACGAGCGCAAAGACTCCGAGCGATTGGCGGAGTTGGGACTGCGGATGCCTGAGATGTTGAATGCGGTCGAGCCGTGCTCGTTGGAAACCCAGAACGATCGCGCGGTATTGAAGGCCCGCGAGGCGCTGCTGGAAGTACGCACGAAGCTGATCAACAACATACGCGGCACGCTGAAGAGTTTCGGGCGGCGGCTGTCGGCTTTGACTTCCCCCGCGTTTGCCAAGAAAGCGGGTCCGCTGCTGCCGGAAGAGTTGCGAGAGGTGCTGCATCCCGTGCTGCTGCTGATCCAACATTTCGGGGGAGCGTTCACCCGAGCTGGGCATCACCAAGACGGGGGATCCGATGATGCGGCGACTACTGGTGCAATGCGCCCAGCACATCTTGGGTCATCGTGGAAAGGATTCGGCGCTGCGACGTTGGGGTTTAGGGTTAGCGGCTCGTGGTGGGACCAAGAGCGCCAAGCGCAAGGCGCTGGTGGCGCGCAAGCTGGCGGTGCTGCTGCACGTGTTGTGGCAACGCGACGTGGACTTCGACCCGTTCTACGGCGTTGACGATGTTCCCGAAGCCGTGCCACAAGCAGCTTAGCTCGACTGCGCGACTTGATTCGAGCGTGATGGATTGAAGGCAACGGAGACGAGACGAGCAACAGCGGCAGGAAATGTCTGACAACGAGTTCACGGTGACTGCGGGCATACGGCCGGCCCTCGAGGCCGTCGATGGAGCGGGCAGCAGCGTCCAGAACCGAACTTCATAGAGCACCGCATCGAAGAACCGATGCCACTGAGAGTGCGGATGGAAGCCCGGTCGGACTATTTTCCAAGAACCTGAAGCTTATTGAGACTCTTTTGCCCTTGACAAAGCGAACCTCCTCATGGAAGCCGTATGAGTTGAAGCTCACGCACGGATCTGTGCGCGGGGCGTCGGGTGACCGGCATCCCTACCGCGACCCGATTTTTGCGGGGCAGCGGTTCCGCGCCGTGCTTCAACAAAGGCCGGTTGGATTCCGTTGTCAACAGCGTTTCTACGACGAGCTTCCCTTCCTACGACGCGGTAGGCAGGGCCACGCAGAGCAGCCAGATCACCGCTGGGACAACCTATCCGTTCATCTACACCTACAACCTTGACAGCACACTCGAAACCCAGACTTACCCCGACGGCCTCAAAGTGGCGTTCAAGTACGACACCGCCGGGCGTCCCACCAAGGCTGGGCGCAACACCGTCGGCCAAATCGACTTCGCCCAAGACATCACCTACAAACCCCACGGAGCGCCTGATCAATTCACGCTTGGCAACGGACTTACCGAGACAACGACCTACAACAACCGGTTGCAGCCCTGCACGATGACCGCGAGTACACTACTCACGCTCACCTTCAAATACGGGGCGACCGACAGCGGCAACTGCGTTGTTACCAGCAACGACAACAACGGTAATATTCTGCAACAAGTGATCACCGCTTCGGGAAACCCGACCTTCACCCAGAAGTACACCTACGACGCCGTCAATCGCATCGAGACCGTCGGCGAAAACAACAACTTCTGGCAGCGCACGTACAGCTATGACGCTTTCGGAAACCGAGCCGCGACTGGCTCGGGCATCACCATGGGGTCCCCGACGCCCACGGCGGTCACGCAATTCGACGCGGCTACAAACCGCATCATAAAATTGCCTACCGGTGCCGATCTCGACCCAGACCCCATGGTGACGACCGACGATCCCTACGACGAGGCCGGCAACCTCGTACGCCACCCGATTGTCGGCTCGATGGCCTACGACGCCAACAACAAGCAGCGTTTCTATTGCACGGGGCACGTGACTTGCGGGTCCGGGAACGCCATCGCCGAATACCGATACGACGGAGCGGGCAACCGCGTGGAGAAGCTCACATCATCGGAGACGACGACCTTCGTGTACGACGCGTTCGGCAAACTCGCGGCCGAGTACTCGACGACCGCGCCGACCAGCTCCGGGCTGTTCTTCCGCACGCTCGATCACCTCGGCTCGACTCGGCTCGTGACCGATGACACTAATCCTCCGAACGTCATCTCGCGCCGCGACTTCCTACCCTTCGGCGAACACATCCTCGCCGATGCCACGTTCAATCGCCAAGGCCTCGCGGGCTACAACGCCGGCTCGGCGTTTACCCAGCAGTTCACCGCCAAGGAACGCGATGACGAGTCGGGCCTCGACTACTTCCTGGCGCGGTACTACTCGCCGAAGTTGGGACGGTTTACGAGTGTCGATCCTAACAATGTTGGAGCGACCCTCGATACACCGCAGTCGTGGAACGGGTACGCGTACGTCAACAATCGACCGCTCGTTCTGACCGACCCTGACGGCAGGTGCCCAAACTGCGCAACTGGGGCGGCAGGATTTGGGATCGGCTTCGTCATCGGGGCAGGCGCAGAAACGTTCCGACAAGCAAAAGAACAGTTCTCGAAGGGTGGGAGAATACAACTCGACGGCAACAAGATTCTGGCCAAGGGAGTCGGGACCGGCGTCTTCGGTGCCGCAGTTGGCTTCACCGGAGGGTTGAGTCTGGCCGCAGTTGGCGTCGGGGGTGCCGCTGGGGTTGCAGGTGGAGTCATTGAAAGGGGCATCGACTCGGACTCGACCACCGCTCCTTTTAGCGCGGGCGACGTCAAAGCTGATACGATCAGTGGCGCAGCTGGCGTACTGATTCCAGGGGTTGTAGTCAAGAGCTTTGGCAGTCTCCCCACTGCCGCCGCCGCGAAGGGCGCTGCGACGCAAGCCGGTGAAGTGGCCGCTGAGGCTACAGCGAACGTCTTTCCGAGTTTGGCACCGGCGGCTGGAAAAGAAGCGGCTCGCCAGAGCGCCGTTATCGTCAGTGGTGTCGAGTCGGCAACAAAGCAGGTTGTCTCGCAGCCGGTAAAACAGTTCGTCAACTCAGAAGCCGAAAGGCTGCGAAAGAAAGAGGAGGATCAGTAGGTGCCCTCGAGCGGAGCTGCGAAGCCAGTGGCTGTCCAGCAACCCCAAGAGTCGGAGCTTGGTGCGTTTGTTTACGAGGCTCGGCTGCCTTGGTGGTTGAGGATACTCTTCACGGCAATCGTCCTTCCTGTGGTCGCCGTATCGACCGCCATCCTGATCCGAAGATGGGCGGATCTCGATTGGATTGCTTGGGTGGCTTTCGTTTTCTGCGCCCTGGTGCTGCCTTTCGTTATCGCTGATGGATGGATACGTCGAGTCCGGTTTTACGATCATGGTTTGGCCGCCCGCAACTGGGCTTTCCAGACGCGTATCCTGAGGTACAGTGACGTGATCTCAGTCGGACGTGCCCAAGACTTACGAATTCACCAGTCCACGGGCGCAGTGGTAAACATTCCAAAATGGCACGGTGATTTCGACTCGATCGAAGACATCCTAAGGAAAACTGAAGGGACAGAAACTGAAGGAAACTGAAGGGGACATCCATGATAGGTATTTGTCAAGGAAAAAAATGGCGGCGGGCATTTTCGGATGGCCGCAAGCTGGGTTCGCCCGCTTGCTAGGTATGTTTTTCGCGGCGGGGCGGGTTCTGTCCACCGCGCGTCGCTTCGACGCGGCGTAGCGCACGGTTGACAGCTCCCGCGCTGGCGCGTACGTCGATTGTTCGCGGGCGAACACGGCGCTCTCCCACGGCTGAGTTTTAGGTTTCGATCCACGACGATTGCCCTGCCCAATCCGTCCGTTTGGAGTTCGGGAGTTCGGGTGACAGGCACCTGAGTTCGCGGGTAGTAGCGGCGAGTGTACGGCATCAAATCACGCAAAACGCAATCGGTACCGAGCGCGCTATCGCACTCAGCCGCCGCCGGACCAGCGTTTGGCTTCGTGCCTGAGGATCATGCTTTCGAGCAGGGAGCGGATGACGTTTTTGTCGTCGGGGTCGAAGTGGGAGACGGCTTCGAACTGGAGTTTGAGGTCGTCGTCGGGGCCGCGCTCGTCCTTGCCGAAAAGCAACAGATCTGCACTGATGCTGAGAGCCAGAGCCAACTGGCGGATCACATCCAGCGTAGGCTGAGAAGCGCCGCTTTCGTAGCGCCTCAGTTGCACCACATGGACGCCGATGCGGCCGGCTAGGGACTGCTGCGTGAGACTCCGCTCCTTGCGGAGCGCCGCCAAGCGCTGCGGGAAGTCGGTCGTCGCCTTCGTTTTCCTCACTCCCCCAAGGTAGAGGCAGGGAACCGATATGTTGACTGCTTGAGATACCATGTGTTAGTACAAATATAACACATGTGTCTCTTGACAGCTTTCCCATCTGAGCGCCGCTTCGCGGACATCGTTCCATCCGAGGTTCACTGATGGCGCGCATCCCCGAGCACGAGATCGAGCGGTTGAAGCGGGAGGTGCCGCTGGAGAGGCTGGTCGCGGCGCAGGGGATCGTGCTGAAGCGTCACGGGGCGGATCTACTGGGGCTGTGTCCGTTTCACGATGATCGCGAGCCGTCGTTGGTGGTGAGTCCGAAGAAGAATTTGTGGCATTGTCTGGGGGCTTGCGGCGTGGGCGGGTCGGTGATCGATTGGGTGATCCGGACCAGGGGCGTGAGCTTCCGGCATGCGGTGGAGTTGTTGAGAGCGGACCATCCTTCTTTAGCCGCTCCGCTTGAGCGCGTGGTGCGTAAGGCGACGGCTGAAGATGTGAAGCTCGAGACGCCGATCGCGGCGACGGCCGAGGACAACGAGGTCTTGCTGCAGACGCTGGACTACTACCACGAGACGTTGCTCGCCTCGCCCGAAGCGCTCAAGTACCTGGCCGCGCGCGGGCTTGACCATCCGGAGATGATCAAGCGGTTCCGGCTGGGTTTTGCGAATCGCACGTTGGGGTATCGGCTGCCGGAGAAGAACCGCAAGGCGGGCGCGGAGATTCGCGGACGCTTGCAACGTTTGGGCGTGCTGCGCGGCTCGGGGCACGAGCACTTCAACGGCTCGATCGTGATGCCGGTGTTCGATCGACAAGGCGCGGTGCGGGAAATCTACGGGCGCAAGATCTCGTCGGGCTTACGCGCCGGAACGCCGTTGCATCTCTACTTGCCGGGTCTGCACCGGGGCGTCTGGAACGAAGAGGCACTGGAAGTCTCGAACGAGATCATCTTGTGCGAGTCGTTGATCGATGCACTGACGTTTTGGTGCGCCGACTATCGCCACGTGACGGCGAGCTATGGGGTGAACGGTTTTACTGACGACCATCGCGAGGCGTTGAGCAAGTACGGCGTCAAGAAGATCTTTCTGGCGTACGACCGCGATGCGGCGGGCGAGAAGGCCGCCGGCGAGCTAGCCGAGGAGCTGCTGGGGTTGGGGTTGGAGTGTTTTCGTGTGCCGTTCCCCAAGGACATGGACGCGAACGCCTATGCCCGAGCGAATCCGCCGGCGCGGGAGAGCCTGGGGCGGCTACTCAATCAAGCCCAATGGCTTGGTAAGGGCGAAACGGCGACTTCCGCGGAACCGCAAGAAGCGGCTAAAGAAGAAAAGGACAACCCGATCTCTTTAGCCGTTCCGACGACCGCCGTCATCGACGTGCCGGTGGAAGTCCACGGCGACGAGATCCTGATCCAGCAAGGCGAGCGGCGCTATCGCATCCGCGGGCTTCAGAAGAACATGAGCCATGAGTTGTTGCGGGTCAACGTGCTGGTCTCGACCGACGAGCAGTTTCACGTCGACACGATTGATCTGTACTCGGCGCGGCAACGCGGGCAGTTCGTCAAGCAAGCCGCCGAGGAGCTACGCGTCAAGCCCGACGTCGTCAAACGCGATCTCGGCCGCGTGCTGCTCAAGCTCGAAGAGCTGCAAGACGAACAGATTCGTAAAGCGCTCGACGCTGAACCCGAGAGGGTCACGCTGAGCGAGGAGCAACGCGCCGCCGCACTCGAGCTGCTCAACGACCGGCGCTTGCTCGATCGCATTCTTGAGGACTTTTTGACCTGCGGCGTGGTGGGCGAAGAAACCAACAAGCTCGTTGGCTATTTGGCCGCCGTTTCGCGCCGGCTCGATACGCCGCTGGCGATCGTCGTGCAGTCTTCCTCGGCCGCCGGCAAGAGCTCGCTGATGGACGCCGTGCTGGCTTTCGTGCCCGAAGAAGACCGAGTGCAGTACTCGGCGATGACCGGACAATCGCTCTTTTACATGGGCGAAGCTGACCTCAAGCACAAGATCCTGGCCGTGGTGGAAGAGGAAGGCGCGAGCCGCGCCGCTTACGCCTTGAAGCTGTTGCAGAGCGAGGGCGAGCTCTCGATCGCTTCGACCGGTAAGGATCCGGCCACGGGCAAGCTCGTCACGCACCAGTACCGCGTCGAAGGCCCCGTGATGATCTTCCTCACCACGACGGCGATCCATCTCGACGAAGAGTTGCTCAACCGTTGCCTCGTGCTGACGGTGGACGAAGACCGTGCGCAGACGCAAGCGATCCATCAGCTCCAGCGTGAGCAGCAAACGCTCGAAGGACTGCTCGGCAAGAAGCGGCGCGAAGAGCTTCTTGATCTGCACCGCAACGCGCAACGGCTGCTGCGGCCGCTCTTCGTCGCTAACCCCTACGCGCACAAGCTGACCTTTATCGACAGCCGCACCCGCACGCGCCGCGATCACGTCAAGTACCTTACGCTGATCCGCGTCATCGCCTTGCTGCACCAGTTTCAAAGGCCTTTGCAGTCGACCAAGTGGCAAGGCCGCACGATCGAATACATCGAGGTGACGCTCGACGACATCGCAACCGCAAACCGTCTGACAGCCGAGGTGTTGGGGCGTTCGCTCGACGAGCTGCCGCCGCAGACGCGCCGCTTGCTGTTGCTGGTTGACGAGATGGTTGCCCAAGCCTTGAAGCGCTCAGCGATGGAGCGTAGCGATTACCGCTTTAGCCGCCGTGACGTGCGCGCCTACACCGAGTGGAGCGACTCGCAGCTCAAGCGCCACCTGCACAAGCTCGAAGAGCTCGAATACTTGATCGTGCACCGCGGCGGACGCGGTCAGAGCTTGGTCTACGAGCTGGCGTTCGAGAGGCCGGCCGACCCGGCGCAACCCTTCCTGCCGGGACTGCTCGATGTGGAAAAGCTGCGTGTCAAAAAGCTCGGTTACGACGAAAACAAGTCTGGGCTTGAGGGCCAAAAGGACGGGTCAAGTCCGCCCCAAGTTTGGGGGGAGCGCAGGGCCGCTTCAAAGCCCTCAACACCAATAGCGACAGGCCTTCCAACGGGTCTACCCATATCGCCCCCAAAAAGTACTGTTCCCGGCTCCGAAAAGAATCCAGCCGTCGTAGCCGCAACCGCAGGCTAAGCCCATGCCGCGCTCGACCAACAAACGCAAGAAGAAGCCAATCCCCGCGCCTATCTCGCCGCTGGCCGCCATGATGGAACGGCATCTCGAAGCGCTCAGCGTGCAAAACTACTCCGCCTACACGGTGAAGAACCGCCGCGTGCACCTGGGCTTCTTCCTCGACTGGTGCCACGAGCGCGGCCTGCGCGAGCCCTTGGAAATTACCCGGCCCGTTCTCGAGCGCTATCAACGCTATCTGTTCCACTACCGCCAAAAGAACGGTCAACCGCTCAGCTTCCGCAGCCAACACTCCCGACTGGTGCCCTTGCGCGTCTGGTTCCGCTGGATGGCGCGTCAGCGGCTGATCCTGCACAACCCGGCCAGCGAGTTGGAGCTCCCGCGGCTCGGCCATCGCCTGCCCAAGAGTGTCCTCACCGCCGCCGAAGCTGAGCGTGTGCTCGCTCAGCCGGACATCCGCGATCCGCTCGGCCTACGCGATCGCGCCCTGCTCGAAACGCTCTACTCGACCGGCATGCGCCGCCTGGAGCTGGCCAGACTCAAGCTCTACGACCTCGACGCCGAACGTGGCACGGTCAACATCCGCCAAGGCAAAGGCGGCAAGGATCGCGTCATTCCCATCGGTGATCGCGCCGCGGCTTGGATCCACAAGTACGCCGAAGAAGCCCGGCCGCAACTCGTCGTCGAGCCGGACGACGCCACCGTGTTCGTCTCTAACGCCGGCGAAGCGTTCTCACTCGATCACCTCTCCGACCTGGTGCGAGTCCACGTTGACGCGGCCGAGATTGGCAAGCGCGGCGCGTGCCACCTGTTTCGCCACACCATGGCGACGCTGATGCTCGAAGGCGGCGCCGACATCCGCTACATCCAACAGATGCTCGGCCACGCGGACTTGAAGACGACGCAGATCTACACGCAAGTCTCGATCCGCCAATTGCAACAGATCCACGCCGCCACGCACCCGGCCAAGCTGCCCAAGCCTTCTTCCCTTTAGCCGCTCACGCTACACCCGCGCCGTACAATCGAGGGGACGGTGCCGGTGTCCCGCACACGAACGCTTGTCCAGACTGCGGCGCTAGTCGCGATTTGCAGCCTGCCGCTCGCCGCGCACACGCGCGTAGCCCAAAACTCGCCTCTAGGCCTCAAGACTTTCAGCACACCTTCGCACCAGGGCTTCGCCGAAGCTAACCCGCTGATTGCACCTGGCTTAGCCGAATCGTTGTGCCACCAAGGCGTCCGATCCCGTTGTTCCGCCAAAGAACGGGACGAGGAGTCTGACCTCGATTACTTCGGGGCTCGGTACTTCTCCGCCTCGCTCGGCAGGTTCACCGGAGCCGACGCTCCTTTCGCGGATCAGAACGCCGCAGACCCGCAGAGTTGGAGTCTGTACTCCTACGTTCGGAACAACCCGCTTCGGTTCACCGACCCATCCGGTAGGGATTGTCGGGAAGGCTTGTCGGCGTGTGGCGACTTTTTTATCGGCGGAGCGAAAGCGATCGGGAACATTCCGTCCGATCTCTTGAATGCGCCAGCGGCGGTTTTCAATCTTGCCTTATCGCCGTTTACAGATTTCCGTTTCGGACCGGTGGTGCCTGCTGAGGGCCAATTCCAGCCGACCAATCGGAACCAACGGGAGGGCATGGAGTCGGCGAACGCGGTCATGCTTGTCTCGCCGCTCGCAGCGACGGGAGGTAGCAAGGCTGCAAAGATCTCTGCCGCAGCAGATGACGTCACTGTTACCGTTCAGCGTGTAGCTCCAAAAGTAGGCGAAGCCGGCGGGCCAGGCGCTGGCAAGGCCTTCCCGACTTCGGTCAAAGATGCGGCCCGCGCGGAGAGCAGCAGCACGTGCGTTTTCTGCGGGCAATCAACGGTCCGAACTCCGGGGCCCACACAATCCAATATCGACCACGCGATCCCAAAGAGCCGTGGTGGGAACAACACGTTGCCGAACGCTCAGAACACTTGTCGTACGTGCAACCTGGATAAGGGGGCGCGTACCACGCAAGAGTTTGAGGAGGAACTCTTGCGACATCAGCAAGACTAATGGTGGTCGATCAAATCAAAATATTTATACTGCCTATGCAAGAAACCAGCGACGAACCGATGGTAAAGCTTTTTGTCGAACTGGAACCGGCAGACTGGCACAACAACTCGACGGAATCGCTGTGGGCGATGCCGCTGGGCGGGGATCTCTATCGCGTCCGAAATATCCCCTTTTACGCCATGGGTCTGAGTCATGACGATGTCGTCCGAGCGTCTCTCAGGAACGACGAACTCTTCGTCGAGCAAGTTGAGCGTCATGCGGGACACTCAACCTATCGCTTATTCACGATGGAAGGGATTACGGATGAACAGTGGCAGCCTTTTTGGCAGCACTTGGAGGAGATAGGGTGTACGTACGAACGAGCGACACAACGCCTGTTTGCGGTCGACGTTCCTCCTGACACGGACATCCACAAGGCGTACGAACTACTCGATTCGGGAGAGAAAGCAGGTGTCTGGGGTTTTCAGGAAGCCCACTGCGAACATCCTCTGAAGCGATAGCCGGAAAAGCGCACCCGTTGGATTCTTGCTTGTGCGGTTCGCCAAGCCTCTGGCCTATCGCTGACAGGCAAGCAATCGGTATCGAGCGTAGTGTCGCATTCAGCCGCCGCCGGACCAGCGTTTGGCTTCGTGCCTTAGGATCATGCTTTCGAGCAGGGAGCGGATGACGTTTTTGTCGTCGGGGTCGAAGTGGGAGACGGCTTCGAACTGGAGTTTGAGGTCGTCGTCGGGGCCGCGCTCGTCCTTGCCGAAAAGCAACAGATCTGCACTGATGCTGAGAGCCAGAGCCAACTGGCGGATCACATCCAGCGTAGGCTGAGAGGCGCCGCTTTCGTAGCGCCTCAGTTGCACCACGTGGACGCCGATGCGGCCGGCTAGGGCCTGCTGCGTGAGACTCCGCTCCTTTCGGAGCGCGGCCAAGCGCTGCGGAAAGTCGGTCGTCGCCTTCGTTTTCCTCACTCCCCCAAGGTAGAGGCAGGGAACCGATACGTTGACCTCGTGAGATACCATGTGTTAGTACAAATATAACACATGTGTCCCTTGACAGCTTTCCGATCTGATCGCCGCTTCGCAGACGTTGTTCCATCCGAGGTTTACTGATGGCGCGCATCCCCGAGCATGAGATCGAGCGGTTGAAGCGGGAGGTGTCGCTGGAGCGGCTGGTCGCGGCGCAAGGGATCGAGCTGAAGCGGCACGGCGCGGATCTACTGGGGCTGTGTCCGTTTCACGATGACCGCGAGCCGTCGCTGGTGGTGAGTCCGAACAAGAACCTGTGGCATTGCCTGGGGGCGTGCGGGGAAGGCGGCTCGGTGATCGATTGGGTGATCCGGACCAGGGGCGTGAGCTTCCGGCATGCGGTGGAGTTGTTGAGAGCGGATCATCCTTCTTTAGCCGCTCCGCTTGAGCGCGTGGTGGGTAAGGCGACGGCCGAGGACAACGAGGTCTTGCTGCAGACGCTGGACTACTACCACGAGACGTTGCTCGCCTCGCCCGAAGCGCTCAAGTACCTGGCCGCGCGCGGGCTTGACCATCCGGAAATGATCAAGCGGTTTCGGCTGGGTTTTGCGAATCGCACGTTGGGTTATCGGCTGCCGGAGAAGAACCGCAAGGCGGGCGCGGAGATTCGCGGACGCTTGCAACGTTTGGGCGTGCTGCGCGGCTCGGGACACGAGCACTTCAACGGCTCGATCGTGATGCCGGTGTTCGATCGACAGGGAGCGGTGCGGGAGATCTACGGGCGCAAGATCTCGTCGGGCTTGCGCGCCGGGACGCCGTTGCATCTCTACTTACCGGGCTCGCACCGGGGCGTCTGGAACGAAGAGGCGCTGGAAGTCTCGAACGAGATTATCTTGTGCGAGTCGTTGATCGATGCATTGACGTTTTGGTGCGCCGACTATCGCCACGTGACGGCAAGCTATGGGGTGAACGGTTTTACTGACGACCATCGCGAGGCGTTGAGCAAGTACGGCGTCAAGAAGGTCTTTCTGGCGTACGACCGCGATGCGGCGGGCGAGAAGGCCGCCGGCGAGCTAGCCGAGGAGCTGCTGGGGATTGGGCTGGAGTGTTTTCGTGTGCTCTTCCCCAAGGACATGGACGCGAACGCCTACGCCCGAGCGAATCCGCCGGCGCGGGAAAGCCTGGGGCGGCTGCTCAATCAAGCCCAATGGCTCGGTAAGGGCGAAACGGCAGCTTCCACAAGACCAGAAGAAGCGGCTAAAGAAGAAAAGGACACCCTGATCTCTTTAGCCGTTCCGGCGACCGCCGTCATCGACGTGCCGGTGGAAGTCCACGGCGACGAGATCCTGATCCAGCAAGGCGAGCGGCGCTATCGCATCCGTGGGCTTCAGAAGAACATGAGCCATGAGTTGTTGCGGGTCAACGTGCTGGTCTCGACCGACGAGCAGTTTCACGTCGACACGATTGATCTGTACTCGGCGCGGCAACGCGGGCAGTTCGTCAAGCAAGCCGCCGAGGAGCTACGCGTCAAGCCCGACGTCGTCAAACGCGATCTCGGCCGCGTGCTGCTCAAGCTCGAAGAGCTGCAAGACGAACAGATCCGCAAAACGCTCGATGCTGAACCCGAGAGGGTCACGCTGAGCGAGGAGCAACGCGCCGCCGCACTCGATCTGCTTAACGACCGGCGCTTGCTCGATCGCATCCTCGAAGACTTTTTGACCTGCGGCGTGGTGGGCGAAGAAACCAACAAGCTCGTCGGCTATTTGGCCGCCGTTTCGCGCCAGCTCGATACGCCGCTGGCGATCGTCGTGCAGTCTTCCTCGGCCGCCGGCAAGAGCTCGCTGATGGACGCCGTGCTGGCTTTTGTGCCCGAAGAAGACCGAGTGCAGTACTCGGCGATGACCGGACAATCGCTCTTTTACATGGGCGAAGCTGACCTCAAGCACAAGATCCTGGCCGTGGTGGAAGAGGAAGGCGCGAGCCGCGCCGCTTACGCCTTGAAGCTGTTGCAGAGCGAGGGCGAGCTCTCGATCGCTTCGACCGGTAAGGATCCGGCCACGGGCAAGCTCGTCACGCACCAGTACCGCGTCGAAGGCCCCGTGATGATCTTCCTCACCACGACGGCGATCCATCTTGACGAAGAGCTACTCAACCGTTGCCTCGTGCTGACGGTGGACGAAGACCGCGCTCAGACGCAAGCGATCCATCAGCTCCAGCGTGAGCAGCAAACGCTCGAAGGGCTGCTCGGCAAGAAGCGGCGCGAAGAGCTTCTCGAGCTGCACCGCAACGCGCAACGGCTGCTGCGGCCGCTCTTCGTCGCCAACCCGTACGCGCACAAGCTGACCTTTATCGATAGCCGCACCCGCACGCGCCGCGATCACGTCAAGTACCTTACGCTGATCCGCGTCATCGCCTTGCTGCACCAGTTTCAAAGGCCTTTGCAGTCGACCAAGTGGCAAGGCCGCACGATCGAATACATCGAGGTGACGCTCGACGACATCGCAACCGCAAACCGTCTGACAGCCGAGGTGTTGGGGCGTTCGCTCGACGAGCTGCCGCCGCAGACGCGCCGCTTGCTGTTGCTGGTTGACGAGATGGTTGCCCAAGCCTTGAAGCGCTCAGCGATGGAGCGTAGCGATTACCGCTTTAGCCGCCGTGACGTGCGCGCCTACACCGAGTGGAGCGACTCGCAGCTCAAGCGCCACCTCCACAAGCTCGAAGAGCTCGAATACTTGATTGTGCACCGCGGCGGACGCGGTCAGAGCTTGGTCTACGAGCTGGCGTTCGAGAGGCCGGCCGACCCGGCGCAACCCTTCCTGCCGGGACTGCTCGATGTGGAAAAGCTGCGTGTCGAAAAGCTCGGTTACGACGAAAACAAGTCTGGGCTTGAGGGCCAAAAGGACGGGTCAAGTCCGCCCCAAGTTTGGGGGGAGCGCAGGGCCGCTTCAAAGCCCTCAACACCAATAGCGACAGGCCTTCCAACGGGTCTACCCATATCGCCCCCAAAAAGTACTGTTCCCGGCTCCGAAAAGAATCCAGCCGTCGTAGCCGCAACCGCAGGCTAAGCCCATGCCGCGCTCGACCAACAAACGCAAGAAGAAGCCAATCCCAGCTCCTATCTCGCCGCTGGCCGCCATGATGGAACGGCATCTCGAAGCGCTCAGCGTGCAAAACTACTCCGCCTACACGGTGAAGAACCGCCGCGTGCACCTGGGCTTCTTCCTCGACTGGTGCCACGAGCGCGGCCTGCGCGAGCCCTTGGAAATTACCCGGCCCGTTCTCGAGCGCTATCAACGCTACCTGTTCCACTACCGCCAAAAGAACGGTCAACCGCTCAGCTTCCGCAGCCAACACTCCCGGCTGGTGCCCTTGCGCGTCTGGTTCCGCTGGATGGCGCGTCAGCGGCTGATCCTGCACAACCCGGCCAGCGAGTTGGAGCTCCCGCGGCTCGGCCATCGCCTGCCCAAAAGTGTCCTCACCGCCGCCGAAGCGGAGCGCGTACTCGCTCAGCCGGACATCCGCGATCCGCTCGGTCTACGCGATCGCGCCCTGCTCGAAACGCTCTACTCGACCGGCATGCGCCGCCTGGAGCTGGCCAGACTCAAGCTCTACGACCTCGACGCTGAACGTGGCACGGTCAACATCCGCCAAGGCAAAGGCGGCAAGGACCGCGTCATTCCGATCGGCGATCGCGCCGCCGCTTGGATCCACAAGTACGCCGAAGAAGCCCGGCCGCAACTCGTCGTCGAGCCGGACGACGCCACCGTGTTCGTCTCTAACGCCGGCGAAGCGTTCTCACTCGATCACCTCTCCGACCTGGTGCGAGTCCACGTTGACGCGGCCGAGATTGGCAAGCGCGGCGCGTGCCACCTGTTTCGCCACACCATGGCGACGCTGATGCTCGAAGGCGGCGCCGACATCCGCTACATCCAACAGATGCTCGGCCACGCGGACTTGAAGACGACGCAGATCTACACGCAAGTCTCGATCCGCCAACTGCAACAAATCCACGCTGCCACCCACCCGGCCAAGCTGCCCAAGCCTTCTTCCCTTTAGCCGCTGAAGCCTCCCTCGCGCCGTACAATCGAGGGGACGGTGACGGTGTCCCGCACACGAACGCTTGTCCAGACCGCGGCGTTAGTCGCGCTTTGCAGCCTGCCGCTCGCCGCGCACACGCGCGTAGCTGAAAACTCGCGTCTAGGCCTCAAGACTTTCAGCTCACCTTCGCACCAGGGCTTCGCCGAAGCTAACCCGCTGATTGCACCTGGCTTAGCCGAATCGTTGTGCCACCAAGGCGTCCGATCCCGTTGTTCCGCCAAAGAGCGCGATGACGAGTCGGGCCTGGATTACTTTCTGGCGAGGTACTACTCGGCGCGCTTGGGACGGTTTACGACTGTGGATCCTGGGAATGCCGGCAGTCTGCTCGACGATCCGCAAACTTGGAATGGATACGTGTACGTTAACAACAATCCGCTGGGTCGAATAGACCCAGACGGACGCCAAGCGCTGCCTGTCTCACCTTTACCAGCTACCCCTCCCCCGTCAGTCGGTCCCCAGTTGGTGGTGAAAGAATTAGCGCCGAGAGTCTTGATAACAGCGGGCGCTTTCACTGTTAACCCGGTCGTGGGTGCGGTTGTTGGAATATTTCTGTTTGCACAGCCGACAAGCACGGCTTCGGATCGACCAGAGTTCGTCGGCCCACCAGCTCCACCCAAAGAGAATGCGAGCAACGGTAAAGACAGCAAGAAGAAGAAAAAAAATGATATCCGTCCGAAGTCTCGTGAGCAGCGTGATTCCCTAGATCTCTCCGAGGATCGCTTCGTGAATGTGCGAGATGCTGAGGGGCAAAGCGCTAGAGCGGACAGGACATCCAACCAGACTCAGGAGGACGGCTTGGGTAACGATCCGATTGCTGATCCGGGCCAGAAGAAGGGTGAACAATTGTCGAATAGACCGTTGCAGGATGCGGCGGGCCGATCTGCGAAAGAAGTAGCTGAGGAATTTGAACAACAGCTTCTCGACGGGGATCCAACTCCTTAGTGGGTTCTAGAATTGAGGTTATGAAACCTTCCGAACTGGTCCATCTGGCAGAATCTCGGCACGCAGCCGGCGATTTCGAGAGCGCATTTGACGCGTGGGTCGAAGTGAACCGGCACTACGCTCATCCGCTCTTTGCTGTAAAACTGGCGTTTGCCGCAGAACGACTCGACCGTCCGTTCGACGCCGAGGAAGCATACTACACCGCGTTGGCGCTGGATCCTGCTGATCCAACTCCTTACATTGGCCTCGCTCGACTCTATCGCGAGCGAAAGAACCACAACTCAGCTGCGTACTGGTATCGCCAGGCAGCGGTCATTGGCAACGAGGCTTCCTCGTGGTTGCTTGCTGGAGCTCACGAGAGGATGGCAGGACGAGACTCCACCGCACGGGAAGCTCTGAAGAAGGCCCTCGAATTGGAGCCCAACAACGACGAGGCTTTGTATGAACTCGCGCTGACATATGCCGAGCGAGAGAGTGACTTTCAACAGGCAATCTCATTGATGGGATCGGCGATCGCTGCCGATCCTCATGTGGCGGTTTACCACAGTGGACTAGGGGTATTGTTGTCGATGGTCGGCGATTTCGATGGCTCCGTAGAAGCGCTCGAAAAGTCACTTGAACTAGAGCCGAATACTTCTTGGACGTGGTATCACCTCGGAAATACTTATCTTTCTGGTAATCGGGATTCAGAGGCTCGGGACAAATTCGAACATTCATTGAAACTTAGTCCGGGGTTTGCGCTCGCGTTAACTGGACTTGCTCGTCTAAAATTGCGTCAAGGAGAGAGCACGGAAGCGATGGAGTTACTCAGACAGGCTATAGAGTCTGACCCAGGTAGCTTCGAGGCAAATATCGAGTACGGGCAGTTGCTCGCAGAAAATTGCGACGGCTTCCATACTGCGCGAGAGCATCTGAGGGCAGCGTTCTTGAAGGGCCCAACCTTTGGTGCAAACGCCCGCAAGAAAGCGATTCTAAAAATGATAGACACGCTCCCAGACGAGTAAATCAAACGACGAAGCTACTGGTGATTCGACACCTGTGGTTCGCCAAAACTACGTAACCGTTTAGATTGAGGAGCTTGTGCGCAAGCGCACTTGACAGCTGAGTCCGGAGTTCGCGCACCCTGGTAACAGTGATTCCCCTGGTTTCCTCGCTTCTTCGACTGATCAGCTTGGCTTTCCCGAGTCGCCGGAGTCTCATCCTCGAAAACTTCGCGCTACGGCGGCAACTCGCCGTATACAAACGTAGCGGCAAACGTCCTCGTCTGCGCCAATCCGACCGCCTCATCTTGGTGTGGCTGTCTCGCTGTTGGGAGGATTGGCGCTCGGCTATTGTCATCATCCAACCCAAGACCGTCGTGGGCTGGCATCGCAACGCTTTCCGGCGCTACTGGCGTTGGAAGAGTCGGCAGCGCGGATGCAAGCCCGGGCGACCACGTCTGACGCAAGAGATCCGTGGGCTGATTGCCGACATGAAGTATTCGAACCCGATCTGGGGAGCACCGCGTCTTCATGGCGAACTGTTGAAACTAGGCATCGAGATATCCGAGAGGAGCATCTCGCGTCTGCTGCAAAAGATTCGCAAGCCACCTTCACAGAGCTGGCGAGTATTTCTGGCCAATCACGCAGCAGATTTGGTTTCACTGGACTTCTTCACCGTCCCTACGATCGCTTTCCGGACCTTGTACGTCTTCGTAGTCGTGGAACACGAGCGGCGGCGCGTGGTGCATTTCAACGTCACGACGAATCCGACCGCGTTTTGGACTGGCCAACAAATGATCGAGGCCTTTCCAGAGGACACAGCGCCACGCTATCTACTACGAGACCGCGATGGAATCTATGGCAACGATTTTCGTGAGCGAGTCGAAGGCATGGGCATCAAAGAAGTGCTGACGGCCCCGCGCAGTCCCTGGCAGAATCCTTTCGCCGAACGTCTGATCGGATCTGTGCGTCGGGAGTGCCTGGATCATGTCATTGTTCTCAACCGCCGCCATCTGCGGCGAATACTAACGAGTTACTTCGAGTATTACCATCGGTCGAGGACCCACTTGGGGCTGGACAAAGAAGCTCCGATCGAACGGGAAGTGCAAGGCCCTGAGCGCGGCAAGATCGTGGCGTTCCCCGAGGTGGGTGGCCTGCACCATCGCTACGAACGGCGCGCTGCCTAGCAATCCCTCGAAATCGAATCGAAACCAGTTTTCGATCGGTAGCCAGAGCGGTCAGCCGAACGGCGGGGATTGACCGGTGAACCAGACCACGCGCGGCGCTTTATACGCACGTCTCCAAAGCGACCTGGCAGAACTTCGAATGCCGCGCCCATCACAGCGACACCAAAAAAACCGGATGCGTGAACCATCCGGTCCTTGATTTCTGTCGGCAATGGGGTTTTGGCGAACCACACCTGGACGTTCCCGGGCGCAACGGCAAATTTGACCCCCTCGAACCCGCCTACCGCTCCCGCGTCGGGTGCCGGATTGAGCCAAACGTTCACCGTCACCTTCCGGGACCAGAATGGAGCCGGCGACCTGGGCATCACGAACTGGAAGATCGCCGGGTCAGTAAACGACGCCTTGACAGCCTGCTTGCTATACTACAACGCGATTTCGGACCAGGTGATCATGTACCCCCAATGGGGTGCACCATTCACGCCGAACGTCAGTACTGGAATCCTCACGGGTAGCACCTGCAGTATCGACAGGGCGGGAGTGACGAAAACCGTTAACGGAGATGACATCACACTCACATTCCCATTGATCTTCGACGGTACTCTTTCAGGCCAACAGAACATCTATCAAATCGTCATCGACGAGTCCGGCGCGTACGCGGGCTGGGATTTGATGGGTACTTGGGATATCAGCGGACCATGACAACGAAATTTGTCACCCGGCACCGTCGACGACCCGGCAGTGCCGAATCTGGCTATAGCGCCTACTCAGTAAGGAATCTGTCTATCTCGATGCCAACTCCGAACTCAGCCAATCAAACTTTCAACGCGTGGCTAATCAGTCGCGCTCACCCACGTCGGCCCATATCTCAGTTGGTCGTGTTGCTACTGGCCCTCACCGCCGGTGGCCTCGCCCAAACGCCCAACCCTGAAGACAGACTTATCAACATCGTGGCTCCGATCCTCCGGTGGCACGGCTTTGAGCCAAACCAGGTGACGATCCCGCCCGGCAAAACGCGCTTCGAAATCACAAATAGGACAGGCCTCGAGGAAATCGAGCTCATCGTTGATCGAGAGGCGTCAGAGAACAACGGAAACGAACGGCTTGAGCGCAAGAAGTCTCCGCGCCAAGACCGAAGCTGGAAATCGGACTTCAATCTTTTTCCTGGGACCTATCAGGTTACAGAAGCCACCCACCCAGAATGGATCTTCACCTTGACGGTGAGCGCGACAGCCAAGCGCCCGCCCGGCTCGAAGGACGCGCCCACCAACTGACACGCTCACATTCTTCTGAGGACAAATTCCGCAAAATGCGACTCAAAGGCATTCGACAACTCGGCGTTCAACGGCTCTTGTTGGCACTAGTCTTTCTGCTTGCCCCGGTGGGCTTAAGTGGCGACGAACGGCTGGCTAATCCTCTGGACGGCTTCACCCCTAAGGCGCTTGAACCGGGGACTCCAGCCGGTTCGTTCTTATTGAGCGGCTTCGAGTCGGTCAATCTGTTCAATGGGAAGCTCAATGCCGCGCTCCCTCTATTGGACGTTGGTGGACGCGGTGATCTCTCTCACACGATTCAACTGCGTTTCGAGCAGCCGTGGAAAGTCGAAGTCACCTCAAACTGTGCGACCACTGTGGCCTGCGAGGGCGGTGTCGTGACCTCCGTCCTGATCCTTCCGACATTTTGGGGGCCGACCGAGCCACCAAACATCGGCGCCAATGAGATCTCTATTCCTGGGTTCATGTACTCGCGGCGCGCTAGGGACTACGCCATTTGTCCCGCAGGCGGTCCCAACCCTAATAAGCTTCTCCCCCATTTTTCCGTCACTCGACTTACGTTCATCAATGGCGATGGATCCGAGATAGAACTCGTTGATTCGGCCACGATGGGAGCGCCCCACACGCTTTCAGGACCTTGCTTAGTAACTCCCGCCCCAACGGGATTCAATCGAGGCAGAAAGTTTGTATCCCACGACGGCTCCGCACTGACGTTTATCGCTGACGCCGATGTCATCGACAGCGTCGAAGAGAACACAGACACCGACCTGCTGTTCAACAAATCGGGAAACCTGCTGTTTCCGGATGGCACAACCTACAGATTCCAGTCAGGGGCTGTAGTTTGGATTCGGGATCGCAACGGCAACAAAATCGATTTCGGATATGGCGGCTCCAATCCTGTTGTCGGGCCGCTTGTTCAGAAAGTGACCGACCCCCTGGGACGAGCCATAGATATTCAGCGAGGCCTCAGCCACAGCGAATGTTCAAACACAATCACTAGGCTCGAATACGACGGGACGAACGGCGTTCGCCATCAGATCGATCTTTGCTACGAGGACCTTGACTTCACCGGCGCGGGTATTCCGACGGCCATTCCTGCACTGCGCCCAGGAGAGTCTGTTGCTACCTTGGCCCAACTGTTTCCTGAACTCGATGTCGGCAACTTGCAATCCGGCACGCACAATCCACGAAAGCCGGCCTGGGTAGAACTTCCGGATGGGCGCAAATATCGATTCCAGTTCAACAGCTACGGAGAGCTAGCACGCATTGAACTGCCAACCGGTGGGGCATTTGAGTACGACTGGATCAATGGATACGTTGAACCGACGCCGGCAGCTCCGCCTTCCTGCTTTAACTCACAGTTGGGTGTCTCCAACGATCCGCTTTCGAATAACCCCTGCCGAGGCGGCTTCAATAAGATCACCGGAACGAGTGTCGCTCCAATATCGATCTATCGCCGCGTGTTCGAGCGACGGGTGTGTCCGAGCGGCGAGACCAATGGTGCCTGCAAGCAGTTCACTCGGTACTTCAATTCCGTAGTACCTTCTGGGCCTGAAATCGGCAACACGGAAGTGCTCGTAGAGCACCGAAGTTCCAGTGCCTTACTTTCCTCGGAAACTCACAGATTCAAGGGTCAGGTTCGAGCGCTCGGATCCGATCCGGCCAATCCGCTGCACTATGCAGCGTGGAAGAAGGGCCGTAAACTTCATTCTGAGGTAATCGATACGTCAGATGGCCTCATTCAAAGTACTGACAACACCTGGAGTCAGATGAACGACCAGACGCTCGGCTGGTGCGCATCGGTACCGGCAGCGTATTGCGCAAACTTCACCGCCGACAACCAACCGTCGAACAACCCGAGACTGGCGGAGAATATATCGACTCTCCACGACGGCGCTTCGACGTTTCCGGCGAAGAGTACGTTTGAGTACGACGTCTTCAACAATCAAACGAAGGCCTACTCATACAACTTCGACAATACACCGGCGAGGATGGCGCAGACGACCTACCTCAATAGTGATGCGTCCTATGTTGATCCCCTCCCAGGTCAGCCGAATTACGCTCAAATCCGCCTGCGCAGGCTCGTCTCCAAGCAGCAGACCTGCGGATTTGCAGACGAGGGTGACGCCTGCACCACATCGAACTCGGCCTCGCAATTTGAGTTTTTGTATGACGAGTCAACTCCAAACGCCGTGCCAACGGGCTCCTCTGGGATAACGGGGCACTGTGCTAGTACTTCAGCCCCAACCGGAAACGAGGTCGATTTCCGCTGTATCGCTGTAAATCCAGCTAGCTCGCCGACGAACTTCTTGTTTGACTCCTCGTTCAACACACGCGGCAATGTAACTGAAATCAAGGGGTTCAAGGATGCCACAAATTCCGTATCGGTAACCAGGAAATACGACGCTGCCGGCAACATCGTCGAGTTCAAGGACGCGAAGCTCAATGCCTACACCGCTAACTACGCGGACGTATTCACGTCAGAGACAGGCTGTGCCACGAGCGGACCAAAGCTCGCGTTTCCGACTGCCATCACCAACCCGCTAGGCCACGTCACTCAGATCAAATATGACTGCGGACTTGGCGCTGCCACGGACGTGACCGATCCAAACGACGTCTTGACAACATTCAACTTTGAATCCGGCCTCGACGAACTCGACCGACCGGTATTGATGACTCAGGATTTTGGTGGATTTTCGGCCAAGACTGCCTTCGAGTATACCGACACGGTTGGCAGCCTATCGGTGATGACGAAACGAGATCAATTCGCAGCGGGTGACGGCAATCTCATTACGGAAACTTTCTTCGACGGCGTGGGAAGAGCCAAGCGAACGAGCCTCACCGTCCCCGACGGGGAAGGGCTGGGTACCGACGAAACATGCACTACCTACGACGCTCGCGGCCGAACCAAGACGACCTCCAATCCAGGTCGTAACGCCTGTTCCACCGACGTAACGACAAATACCTACGACGCTCTTGGACGGATCACCGAAATCAAACACCCCGACGACTCGGTCGTGGCGACCGAATACGCCGGCAATGTTACTACCGTCACCGACGAAGCGGGTAAGAAGCGAAAGACGACCACCGACGCTCTGGGCCGCTTGTCTCAGGTCATCGAGGACCCTGACACGCTCAACTACACCACCGACTACCAGTACGACTTACTCGACAACTTGGTCACCGTCACGCAGCGTGGGAACCCGACCATTCCTGACCCTGTACAAACCCGGACGTTCGCCTACGACCGACTCAGCCGTCTTGTCTGCGCCTCCAACCCGGAGAGCCGGACGGACTTAGCTACCTGCTCCGTGACTGCGCCCACGAGCGGCGTCGACCGCTTCACCTACGACAACAACGGCAACCTCAAGACCAAGGCCGACGCCCGCGGAGTTACCGCCACATGGGGCGACTACGACGCGCTCAATCGCCCCACGATCACGACCTACAGCGACGGCACTCCCACCCTCAGTTACAACTACCACCCCAGTGGGTCCTCGCCGTGCTTCAACAAAGGCCGGTTGGATACGGTCGTCAATAGCGTTTCCACGATGAGCGTCCCCTGTTACGACGCTCTAGGCAGGGCTACACAGAGCAGTCAAATCACCGCTGGGACAACCTATCCGTTCATCTACACCTACAACCTTGACAGCACACTCGAAACCCAGACTTACCCCGACGGCCTCAAAGTGGCGTACAAGTACGACACCGCCGGGCGTCCCACCAAGGCTGGGCGCAACACCGTCGGCCAAATCGACTTCGCCCAAAACGTCCTGTACGCACCCCACGGAGTGCCTGATCAATTCACGCTTGGCAACGGACTTACAGAGACAACGACCTATAACAACCGCTTGCAGCCGTGCACAATGACCGCGAGTACACTACTCACGCTCACCTTCAAATACGGGGCAACCGACAGCGGCAACTGCGATGTCGAGAGCGATGACAACAACGGTAATATTCTGCAACAAGTGATCAGCGCTTCGGGGAACCCGACCTTTACTCAGAAGTACACCTATGACGCCGTCAATCGCATTAAGACCGTCGGTGAGAACAACGACTTCTGGCAGCGCACGTACAGCTATGACGCTTTCGGAAACAGAGCTGCAACTGGTTCGGGCATCACGATGGGTTCTCCGACGCCCACGGCCGTGACGCAGTTCGATGCGGCTACAAACCGCATTACGAAACTGCCAACCGGCGTCGATCTCGACCCAGACCCCGCCATAACGACCGACGATCCCTACGACGAGGCGGGCAATCTGGTGCGCCACCCGATTGTCGGGTCGATGGCCTACGACGCCAACAACAAGCAGCGTTTCTATTGCACGGGGCACGTGACCTGCACGTCCGGGAACGCCATCGCTGAATACCGATACGACGGAGCGGGCAACCGCGTGGAGAAGGTCACTTCTGCTGAGACGACGACCTTCGTCTACGACGCGTTTGGCAAACTCGCCGCCGAGTATTCGACGACCCCGCCGACCAACTCTGGGCTGTTCTTTCGCACGCTTGATCACCTCGGCTCGACCCGCTTGGTAACGGACGCCGCCGATCCGCCGAGCGTGGTGTCGCGCCGCGATTTCCTGCCCTTCGGCGAGCACATCCCCGCGGACGCTACATTCAACCGCCAAGCCCTAGCGGGCTACAACGCCGGCTCGGCCTTCAGACAGCAGTTCACCGCCAAAGAACGCGATGACGAGTCGGGGCTCGATTACTTCCTGGCGCGGTACTACTCTGCCAAGCTGGGCCGTTTTACTAGCACGGATCCGGAGAATGCGGGCGCAACCAAACAAGATCCCCAGAGTTGGAATGCCTACGGATATGTGCTAAACCGCCCACTAAGTCTGACTGACCCTGATGGACGGTGTCCGTGGTGTCAGATTGCCCAGCGCACCGCACCGCACGTCGACAAAGCCGCGAGGGCCATCCAACGCTACGGTCAACAGGCTTACGTCGCTGCAACTCGCTTTTTCAACTCTCCAACGGGCATCGAAGCGGTCGAGGAGGTTGGCAACTTTGTCCTGGACAACCCAAGTCCGACGAAACTAACCCCCGACGACCTACTGAAATTTGGAAAGGCTGGCGCGCGGGCGGTCGAACTTGGTCTAGATACTGCTACGGGCAGGTTTAGAGCGTTGGAGGGCGTGGCGGGGATTCGATTTGAGGCGCAATTCGGTCGCCGTCTTGAACGCGGGGTTCACGAGGGTGTTGATTTCGTCGACGAGGTTTTCGGAAATGTAAGCCTCAAGGGACCACTCCCCGGCAAAGGAAACGTTGACGGCTTCGTCTCTCGAATTGTGTCCGAGGCGTCTGGCCACAACACTGCTGTTGACACCGTGGTAGTGGATCTCGGTAGTTTATCAGCGGAAGCCGGAGCAAGAGTAAAGCAGTTGGTGGCTGATGGTATCGCGGACGATGCATTGGAGATCTTTTATTTGGAGTGAGCATGGGTCATTCATTGCAAGAAGCCGCTGGTCGGCAGGTTATCATAAACGACCACGACCTGACCGTATTGATAGCTTTGCTGTCTCGTTCGCTCAGTGCCACAGAAGACCTGCCGTCCGAACTCGTTAATCGGATTGACGAGTGGGTCCACTCCCGCGACGCGTGGGGCCCGGGATTAATAGATCTTAAACTCGACGAAGTAGTGCAAAGCGAACCCGAAAGCTCAGCACTTATCAGACTTCTCGGCAGCGTAGAGCGGGAGGCCGCGGGAAGTCGAGACACGATTCCACGAGGCGAGATCAGTGCGCTATTGTCGGAGCCCTCCGCGATCCAGACGCGGGACTATCCCGTAGCGGGCCTCAAGAAGGCTGTTCGTGGACTGATCGTGTTGCTCTCGGACGCGCCGGGTTAGATGAGAAAAGGCTGGAGGGGACGGACCCGTTTGGCGAGTGTGAGAGGCACGCCATCCGTTCCGAGCGCGTTGTGTCCCAAAACTCGAACGACGCTCAAGTCATTGTTTTCCAGAGAGTTACATCTTACGGTTTAGACGGTTGACATCGGCGATTTTGGACCTTCGAATGGATGTCCCCGTGCTCAAGGCTGTCCCTACCGAATATTTCGTCCGCACTGAAAACATTGAGTTTATCGACCGAACTCGTCGCGGCGGGCTTTCGCGAAATCGGCGCATTCTGAAAACTTGTCTGCAGCAACGCAGGCGAAGACGTCTTGGATTGAGGAGTCAGACTCGACCCCCCTGCGTCCCAGGTCTGAATATTCACGTTGCCGAAGAATGCCGGAACGGTCGACTGACGCTTCGAAAAGCTCACATTTCAGAACGGATGGCCCCCTGGTCAGACGTCAGGGCGCGCCGGGGACGCAGGAGGACTGTAGATAATTTTGTAGCTGTTCAGAGCACCCAGAAACCACAAGTTTCAACAGGTTTCAACAAGCCGGCCGTAAGTCATTGAACCGTAAGTAGTTGAAAACAAGCGACTCAGGAGAAAGGGCAGAATCTGCTTCACACGCAGGAGGTCCTCAGTTCGAGTCTGGGCGCTCCCACCATTGTTATCAATGAGATACAGGAACAGTCATTTGCGGCATAACTGTGATGTCAGCACTATGTCAGCAAGGGAATGGCGTCCCACTGACACGGAATGGCGTTCGATTGACATTGAACGACGGCAATGTAGGTCGATCCGAACGTAACCGACCTTAGTGCGGGAGGGCTCCAAGCAGGCCGCGATACCGGATCAAGGGTCTGATTTCGTTGTTGATTGAGCCACCGCAGTCGAGAGCGGGTGGGTTGAGATTGGCGCCCCAGCACATACATGCCGACGAATAATTTTACTTCGTGCCAAACTGTCAAGGGCGGAGTAAATGTAGACCGCTTCGGCGGAGCAAAAATAGACCAGTTGGCGGGGATCCAGCGGTTTGCGTGGGACGGCTGGAACGGAGCCTGAGGACGCCCTTTAGGGCGGCCCAGGCGTAGTGGAAGACGGCCCACGCAAACCGGCGCGAGCGGCCGGCGGGTCAGTTTGAAGAGCGCGGGCGCTTCTTTTTGCTTTGCTTGAGGCGGTAGCTGTCGCCGTTCATCTCGAGGATATGGACGTGATGCGTGAGCCGGTCAAGCAGAGCGCCGGTCATGCGTTCGGAACCCAGCACCTCGGTCCACTCGGTGAACGGCAGGTTCGAGGTCAGCAACGTCGAGCCCTGTTCGTAGCGCTGCGAAAAGATCTCGAACAGCAGCTCTGCCCCGGTCTTCGACAGCGGCACATAGCCCAGTTCATCGACGATCAGTAGATCCTGCTTGGCAAGTTGTTTCTGGACCCGTAGTAGTTGCCGTTCGTCACGGGCTTCGAGCAGTTCATGGACCAATCCCGCGGCGGTGGTGAAACGTGTGCGATAGCCGCTCTGACAAGCTGCCAGTCCCAGCGCCAAGGCGATATGCGTTTTGCCGGTGCCGGAGTTCCCCAGCGCCAAGACGTTCTCACGGCGGTCGATGAACTCACAGCGCGCCAGCTCCAGAACGAGCTTCTTGTTCACCGAGGGTATGGCCAAGAAGTCGAACGTGTCGAGACTCTTCGTCACCGGGAACTTGGCGGCCTTGATGCGACGCTCGGTCGCCCGCTGCTCGCGATCGACCAGTTCCAGCTCGCAGAGTTGCTGTAGGAAGTCCCGAAAGTCCAAGCCTTCGGCGGCGCAGCGCCGAGCCAGTTTGTCGTACTCGCGCAGGAAGGTCGGCAGCCGCAGCGCTTTCAGGTGGGTTTCCAGCAGCATTCTCGACTTCGCCATCAGCTTGCTCCTGCTAGCAGCGCCAGATAGGATGCCGGCGACGTCTGCTCGACCTGAGCCGTCGGCAGGTGGGGATACTTCGTTAAGTCGAGCTTCGGCGGACGTTGCTCGATCGCGCACAGCAGTAGATGCTTGACGGCGTCAAAGCCAATCGTTCCCAGTAGACAGACTTGGCGCACCGCCGTTGCGACGTGCTCAAGGGGGAAGTCCTCCAACAGTCGCAGGACCTGTACGTACTCGCGCTTGCCCGCTT
Organism: Bryobacterales bacterium; assembly: GCA_965247305.1. Lineage (GTDB taxonomy): Bacteria > Acidobacteriota > Terriglobia > Bryobacterales > UBA6623 > CATQHP01. The sequence continues at coordinate 4,765,678 of OZ252030.1, forward strand.
TGTCCAACCGCGATTCGAGCAGTCGTCGCAGCTTCGCAAACTCCGGCGGCAACTCCCAGCCGACCAACGGCGCGGCTTGATCGAGCGCGTTGGTCTTGCGTTCCAACAACGCCAAGTAGTGCAGCGGATCGAAAACCAACTCTTCACGTTCATAGCTGCGCTGATGGCGGGCGATCTCTTCGCTGCCGCAACAGATCACTACCTCATCCACGTAGGCTTTGATCAGGACCTGGCGGTGGCCGTAACGCGTTGGCACCGAATAATCGTTTGTCGCGTAGCGCACCAGCGACAACGAAGTCACCCTTGTCGAGCGTTTGTCGCAGGCATCGTAGGCTGTCGGTGCCAAGGGCAAGAGCGCTTCCCGATCGCGCTCGAAGCGTTCGCCGACGGTTTCGGTGTGCCGTCGCAAACGCCGTTCACGGTTGGCTCGGCACTTCTCTTCGAGGTGTTCGTTGAAGGCTTCCCAACTCTCGAATCTCGGGATCGGCACCATGAAATTGCGCCGTGCGAAGCCCACTAGCCCTTCGACTTTTCCCTTGTCGTTGCCCTTGCCCGGACGCCCGAAACGATCGGCGAACAGGTAGTGCGACTGCAGTTCGCTGAACACCCGCGTACGTTTGCGCGTGCCGTCGCCGAGAATCCTTGCCACCGCCAGCGTCGTGTTGTCGTAGACGATGTTGCGTGGCACGCCGTCGAAATAACGAAACGCGGCGTTGTGTCCTTCGCAAAAGGCTTCCGTCGTCTCGGCGGGAAAGGCCTTAACGAAGGCGTCGTCGCTGTGCGGCAGATCGACAACCAAGAAGTGCGCCTTGCGCTGGACTCCATTGATAACGACAACCGCTTCGCCGAAGTCGGCCTGCGCGTCGCCGGGCGGATGCGCCAGTGGCACGAACATCTCTTGTCCACCGAGCTTCTTCTCGCGGACGTAGTCCTTGACGATCGTGTAGCCACCGCTGAAATCGTACTCCTCGCGTAGGCGATCGAAGATGCGTTTCGCGGTGTGACGTTGTTTCTTTGGTTGTTGCTGATCGTCGAGCAGGATCTGATCGATGATTCCGGTGAACGCTTCGAGCTTCGGCCGTCTCACCGGTTTGCTCCGCCGATAGCCCGGCGGAGCAGCGTAGCGCAGCATTTTGCGCACCGTCTCCCGCGCTAAGCCAAACCGCTTGGCGGCTTCGCGTTCACTCAGCCCTTCGACGTAGACACTGCGCCGTACTTGAGCATATAGCTCCACGCGATACATCCTTCCCGTGTTCCACAAAACACCGAATGGATGCCAGCGGACCACCCGGGCGGTCTAATTTTCCGCCGCCCTTGAACGGCTTTAAAACGCCGTTCTGTGGTCTAGTTTGTCAGCGCCGTTCTCACCAAACCACCGTCTGGAACTTGTTCGAGTTCAGGCAGGGTCGGGTTGCGACTCCTGCGGCGAGAATAGCGCCGAGTTGTTTTCTTCATGAGGAAGCGGCCTCCTTTAGCCGCTCGCTCACGCTACTCCCCCGCTTGAATGCCCAGACAAACGGGCAGCAACATCCTGAGGAGGAGCGAAACTTTCGAGGTCATGAGAAATGCTCCGACGTCGTCGGAGCCCACTCAACGGGCCGGTCGCCGTTAGATGTTGTCAACTATTTTCACGTGGACCTGAGAGCCGCCCGAAATCGCTCGAAGGCCCTTGAATAGGGCGTTAGGGCGCCTTGGCGGAGGTTCTGGGGCGCCCTCGATAGAGAGCTTGTGGCATCGTTTGTTTTCGCCACTAAACGATGACCGTACCGGAAACGCGCCACAGCTACTTGACGCGACGAACGGTCCGGTAGTAGGCGCCTAGGATTTCGTCGTTCGCGGTACGGAACCAAGTCTTGATATCAGTCTTACGGGCCTGCAAATCGACAGTGAAGGTCGCGGCCGCCATCCGCGGTCGTGACCTGCTGAGTCTCATGGAATCCGCCGACCTGCAGTCGAGCCGGTCGTATGTCCAGTGCGTTGTACTCCTGGTTCCCCCAAAGCCTGAATCCTGCGACCGGCCCATCTGGGGCCGACCCGATTGGCAGGTCCAACTCAGGAGGCCAACGGCGCAAAGAGAACTCATATTTGCCGGGTTCGGCAACTTCAATAGGAATCACGCCGTTGATCTGGTCGGCGCGGAGCCGTTCCGAGCCGTCGTCGGTATCACAAATCGTCGGGCAGGGCAAAGGCTACATAGGCGTCGCCGGGGGGTAAGCGCAGCTTGCCGGCCCCGGTAGCCGGCACGACGATGAACTGTCTCCCATCGGCCTCATAAATGCTGGGCGGCGCGGTCCCTCCAAACGGCAGGGTGTATTGCCAGAGTTCTTCGCCGCTATCCACATCGTAGGCTTTGAGCTTCTTGTCGAGCGCTCCGGTAGCGAAAACCAGACCACCGGCTGTAACCGAGGAGCCTCCGAAGTTTTCCGTGCCGCTGATCGGCAGGCCCTTGGCCATCAGCTCTTCGTATTCGCCGAAGGGGACCTGCCATTTGATCTTGCCGGTATTGAGGTCAATCGCGTTCAGTTTTCCCCAGGGACGTTCGCTGCCGAAGTAGCGGTCTTGATCGACCAGCTTTTGCCAGGTCTTGTCGTAGGCATAGCGCGGACGTTCGGGAATCTGCGCGGCTTTGCCGTCCTGGGCGGGCCGGTCGCGCTCAAAGAGATAGTCCAGCAGATTCGCTAAGTCCGGACCTTGAATATCCTGGAACGGCGGCATCAGACCTTCGCCGGCGGCAATCACCTGCTTGACTTGCTCAGCGCTGGAGCGCTGCTTCAAACCAATCAAGGGCGGGTATTCGCCCGTGCCTTCACGGTTCGGGCCGTGGCAGACAACGCACAAGTCTTCATAGACCTTGCGGCCCGGGGTGGGAGGAGGTTTGGTTTCGTCGACAAAGTCTTTGGCGGTTTGGGTGATGGTGATGTACCAGGGAAAGTCGTTGGAGTTGACAAACAGGGTGGAGCTCTCCGGGTCAACGCTTGCGCCGGGCCAATTGGCGCCGCCGTGGAGGTTGTTGACCACGTTGGGCGTGTTCAGTGCGTTGGGAACCATCCAACCCATGGTGGCCCCGTCGCGGGCAAACATATCGAGCATGTACTGGCGGCTTTCCTCAGACAGATCGGTCACATTGTCGCGGGTGAACTGCTGCCGGCTGAAAGGTTCGGGAAGCTCGACGTCGGGTTGGTAGGGCCATGTGATGATGCCGGGAACCTTGGAAGTGGGCGCGCGCCGCAGCCGAAAGGGGTAGATGGGCTTGCCCGTGACCCGGTCCAAGAGCACCGTGTTGCCGGACTTGGTGACCCCGGCCACGACGTCGTATTTTTTGCCGTTGCGGGTGATGGTCGTCAAGACAGGTGGAGCTGTGCCGTCTTGATCCCAGAGATCGTGGCGGATCTCTTGGAAGTGCCACAGGCGCTTTCCTGTGCGGACGTCAATCGCGAGTAAGCAGTTGGCAAACAGGTTTCTGCCGCGGTGCCGTTCTCCTAGAAAGTTCGGCTTGGCCGAACCGGTCTGCACATAGGCGATGCCGCGTTCAGGGTCTAGCGAAAGACCTCCCCAGGCATTGGGTAGGGTCGGGAACTGGCGCGGTGGCCCGTCAGGACGTTGGCTTGGCTGTATCCGGGGTTTCCCCCTTCGTGCCCGTTTAGCCGTGTCCGTGGCTCCGTTTCCAGCTCCCGCCACCTCGCACGCAGCGTGCGGATTTCCCGCACTACGCGCTCCTGCACACTTCACGACAAGATTTATGAGACGTATCCGCTCGGAGCCGCTTTCGTAGACAGCCCAGGAGTCGTCACCCAAATCTGAGTGTCCGCTCCCACCATCGACTACTCCACCGCTTCCATCCGAAGCCTTGGCATAATACCGAAGCCATTCCGCCTTCCTCTTGCCGTATTGTCCTCGTCTAGGATCCTGCAGATTACTGGACGCTTTTATCATTCGCCCCTGCCTCACCGTATTGACCAAGACCCCATGTGCAGCAAGGTTCCTTCGCTCCACGGGCGTTACCCCGCTTCTCCACTACTACGAACCTAGCCGCCACCCTCTCGCCTTCCACCGATTTCCTGGTTTCGCCAGTTATACGGCTTCCCTGCTCCGCCGATTTCTCGACGGGACGAGGAGGGTTTCTCCAGTTGCTTAGCATGTCCTTGTCACCGTGCTGCCCCTACCACCCCGCCGGAGTGACACAACGCCTCGGTCAGTCTGCGTCCTGCCATGCTGCCTTCACCCGTGACAGGGGGGCTCGACCTCCGAGGTTTGAGCTTTTCGAGGCCACCTGTGGGTTCACTCTCGTTACGGCCCGGCGACTCGCTCACCATCCCTAGGATGGCTTTGTCGGTTGGCTTCATCGTCTTCGTTTCCTCCACCGATGCAACCCAAGCTACGGGGCTCTGACTTCTACCCCGGTGGGTCTGTCTCCCACTGAACATGCCAACCTTAGCTGGACGCACCCGCCACCAACTCGACTCCATCCCAGGTGTCGTGGCCGAACTCTCCCGGCTCGGGTACGGTGTGGAACACCCACCTCTGCTTGCCGCTGTGCAGGTCATAGCCGTAGACGTGTTTCTTGGCGCCGGCAAAGACCAGAATATCTTCATAGACGGTAACCGGAACCTTGTTGGTATCTGGGATGGGCGCCGTGCCGGCGTTGGCAAAGCCGGGGGCGAGCTCGCCGCTATTTGCCAACAGCGCAAACAGTTTCAAGCCGGCGGTAAACAGGATGCGATCTGACTTGCCGTCAGGGCTAGTCCAGTAGTTGATGCCGCGCCGGGTCGGCCTGCCGTTGGGATCGAAACGCCAAATCTCTTCGCCGTTGACGGCATTGACCGCCACCACGTGATTGCCGGAGGTGAAGGCGTACATCACGCCGTCCACGATGATCGGATTGGTCTGCACATTGCCGGGCGTGTCGCCGCTGTGGTAGGTCCACGCCACTTCCAGCTTGGCGACATTGGAGCGGTTGATTTGGGTGAGCCCGGAATAGCGGCTCGAGTAGACATCGCCGTGGGAGCGCGAGCAGTTACGGTAGTCTTCGCGAGGGGGCCGCCCGCTGCTGGGGGTGAGGTCTGCGACCGCGGCCGCCGGAATGGTTTTGTATTCGGGCAGCCGGCTGCGCGCCGCGGCGTCCTCGATGGCCCAATATTTGCTGCCATGATTGCCGGAGTCCTGCTGCGCCGGCATGGCGACCGCGGACAAGAACACCAAGGCTAGAGCCCATGCGACAGGCAAGGCGGGCGAGGCATGCCTCGCCCCAACGTTCGACCGCGTGCGGTCAATGTTGAATAGGGTCATCACTTTGCTTACTGCAGACGGCGAATATCGAGGTAGTACGCCCCAAGTGTTTCACCGCCGGCGGTGGTGAACCAGGTTTCGATCTCCGTCTCACCGGCCTCGAGATCGACGGCAAACCCGACCGAGCGCATCTTGTCCGTGACTGGTTTTGTCTGATCGACACCGGCGACCTTCAGCCGCGCGGATCGAATGTCCAAAGCCTTGGAATCAGCACCCCAGTCGCCGTCAAAGAAGCGGTATCCCGCTACCGGTTCGCTGAGCTTGGAGCGGATCGGTAAATTGAGCTCCGGCGCCCAGCGCCGCAGTACAAATTCGAACTTGCCCGCTCGTGTGACCTCGATCGGGATGACTCCATTCACCAGCTCGCCCTTGGTTATTCTTTGCTGCCTAAATAATCCGGGCAGGTCGTACCAATGATAGATCGTGAATTCCTGCTCGGGTTGCTCGTCCGAACCAACTCGGATGCGCGGGGCGACCAAGTAGTCCTCCTCGCGGTTCTTGCGGAGCGCCGCGCTGAACTGCTTGACCAACTCGGGATGATCGCCGGCGACGTCGTTAGCTTGGGCGGGGTCTTGTTGGATGTCGTAAAGCTCCTTGCCGTCCACCAGTCGCCATTGTTCGGTCATCACGACGCCGGAGTAAGACTCGATCAGGGTGCGGGTCGTCAGCGAGTCCGGTTTTTTGGCGCCGGTGAGCAGCGACTTGAAGCTGACTCCGTCGAAAACGGTTGGCTCGTCAAGGGTCAGTCCGCACAGGTCCACAAGGGTTGGTAAGACGTCGATATGCGCGGTTAGCGTAGCGTCGTCGCGACCTCCGCTGATGCCGCCTTGCGGCCAGCGAATCAGAAACGGTACGCGATGCCCGCCGTCATACGCTTTGCCTTTGCCGCCGCGCATGCCGGCATTGTCGCCGAACCTGGCGGCGCCGTTGTCGGTGAGAAAGATCAAGATCGTGTTCTCTTCTAAGCCCGAGGTTTTCAGAAAGTCCATGAGCTTGCCCACGTTCTCATCGATATTGGCGATCATCCCCAAGCGCCCGGCGTACTCGCCCGCCGCTTCTTGGTAGGGCTTGGCATACTCATCCGGGACGATGAAGGGGCCGTGCGGCGCATTGGTCGGCAAGTAGCAGAAGAACGGCTTGCCGTCGGCCCGTGCGCGCTTCATGAAGGCGATCGATTCTCTGAACCAGATGTCGGTGGCATAGCCCGTGACCTGTTCCTTTTTGCCGTTGCGCCAGTAGGTGTCGTCAAAATAGTCGTTGCCCCAGATGTCTCCGGTGGAGCCCAGGGCGCCGTTGCCGTGGACCAAGGTCTCTTCGAAGCCGCGATCCTGTGGGCGGAACGGGTAGTGTCCGCCGAGGTGCCACTTGCCGAAGATTCCCGTAGCGTAGTTGTTGGCTCGAAAGATCTCGGCCGATACGGGGAATTGGCTGGCAATGATATTGCGCCCGTTGTCGGCTTCGCGAACGCCCACGTGGCGGCAATGCCTTCCCGTCATTAACGCGCCGCGTGTGGGCGAGCATTTTGAGGAGACGTGAAAGTCGGTGAGCCGCACGCTCTCTTCGCGGAGTCGATCAAGGTTGGGCGTATTGAGATAAGGGTGACCGTGGCTCGAAAGCTCTCCATAGCCCTGGTCGTCGGTCATGATCAGGATGACGTTCGGTTGCTCAGCGTGTAAAAGCGTGAGGCCGCAGAGCAGGAAAGCAAGAGCGTAGCGGATAGAGCGTTTCATGATGGTGTTTCTCAAGTAGGGATTCGGGGACTAGAGTTTCGGGTCTAAAACTCCAAAGGGCCGCCGCCGGTCCGGGTCCACCAGTCCAGCACCTGGGCCCGAAACTCGCGGAGCTGCGTCTTGTGGACGGCTTTTTCGGCGAGATTGTTCTGCTCATAGGGGTCCGCGTCCATATCGAACAACTGTTGCTCGCCTTGGCGGGCCCGGATGGGCTCACCCAAATTGTGGATCACTCCGATGTAGGGGTCGCTGGCCTGGTTGAGCGTCTGCGTATAGAGAATGTACTTCCAGCGCTTCGAACGCACAACCAGCGCGAACAGGTCGCGCTCGGGGCTACGCTCGATAGACGGGTCTCCGCTGTAGTGAGACGCCAGGCGAGCGAATACCGCGCTATAGAGCGCCTCATGGGGATCGCCTTTGAGCTTGCCGTCAATTTGCGGACGCAGTGATTTGCTGGCGATCTCCGCCGGCACTTCGAGTCCGGCGTAATCGAGAGTGGTCGCATGCAGATCGAGCGCATAGGCCGGGCTGTCGATTCGCTGACCCGCCGGCACTTGGCCGGGCCAAGTCACAAACATGGGCGTGCGCAGACCCTTATCGGTGGGCGAACCCTTGGCCGGCAAGCCAAAGGTATAGCCGTTGTCGACGTAGAACAGGAACAGCGTGTTCTCGTATTCACCGGCGGCCTTGAGCTTGTCGATCAGTTGGGCGACCCCGTCGTCGAACCAGGTTCCCATGGCGTAGAAGTTTCTTAGGGCCTCAAGGTACTCTGCCCGATCGCCCTTATAGAAAGAGGGCACGGGGATCTCCGCGCCAGCAAATTGATCCAGGTACTTCGCGGGTGGATTGTGCGGCGTATGCGGAATCAGCGGCGCCCACCAGATGAACATGGGCTTGGCTTCATGCTGCTGGTCGATGAACTCAAACAGCTCTTGCTGCCCCTCGCGCACGAATCGCCTAAAACCCGCGCTTGAGGAATCCACCGTGCCGTGGGTAAAGCCCATCGCTCGCGGATTGCCTTCCCAGTACTTGCCCGTGCCGTAGGTGGCATAACCGGCGTCCTTGAGGCGGTTGGGCAGCGAGCCTGCCGGGTCGAGCCGGATCGCGTCGGAGTGGATCTCTATGCTGTCAATGCGATTGGAGTAGATGCCGTGTTGCTGAGGCAATCGTCCGGTAAGGATGCCGGCCAACGATGGCCGGCAGACCGACGCCGGGCAATACGCGGTGGTGAACAACGTGCCCGCCTCGGAAAGCTTGTCTAGCGTGGGCGTTCGCGCGATGTTGTCGCCCATGAAGCCAAAGTGTTCGTAGTCGTCGTCATCGGAGATGAGCAACACGATGTTGGGTTGGCCGGCCGGCTCTGCCGGAGCGATCGTTGGCTGCAGGAACGCCGCGCCGAGCATGCAGGCAATCAGAAGGGCTGATGATGATTTCATGACAATGGGCTCTTTTGTAGGTTGCCGGGTCGGGCGAGGCAAGCTACGCCCACTGACGTTTGGGGGTTTGGCGCCCTGCCTTGCTAGGCAGGGCACACCGGTAGTGCCGACCACCGGTCGCGGCACGCTTCCTTTAGGGCTGGATTGACGCAAGGGGCTTACCGCCGGTTCGCCGCCACCAGTCAAACACTTGTCGGCGAAGTTCTGCGAGGCGTTGCTGTTGGCCGGGCTGCGCGGCCAGGTTGTTTCGCTCGTAAGGGTCGGCCTGGATGTCGAACAGGTCCTGGCCGCCTTTCTCGCGGGCATAGGGTTTCGACAGGGGCGCTTTCATCCAGACATACTTGGCATTGCCCTCATTGATGTCTTGTGCGTGGATCACGTACTTCCATTGCTCGGTTCGCGCATAGAGCGCCAACACGTCGCGCCCCACCGTGCGCTTGACCGACGGGTCGCCCGGCCAGGCGTGGGGCGCGTGGGCATAGACCGCGCCGAAGAGAACCTCGTGCGGCTTGCCGGCATTGCCCTCAATCTGCGGTCGCAGCGACTTGGCGGCAATGTCGGCAGGCACTTCGAGTCCGGCGTAGTCGAGCGCGGTCGCGTGCAGGTCGAGCGCGTAGTTCAAATCGTCGATGCGCTTGCCTGCCGGCACCTGGCCGGGCCAGCTCACGAACATCGGCGTACGCAGACCCAGTTCCGACGGCGAGTTTTTCGCTGGAATGCCAAAGGTATAGCCGTTGTCAACGTAGAACAGGAACAGCGTGTTGTCGTATTCGCCCGCCGCCTTGAGCTTCTTCACGAGTTGCGCGACGCCGTCGTCGAACCAGCCTCCCATGGCGTAGAACTTGCGCATCGCGTCCACGTATTCCGCCCGATCACCTTCGTAGAACGAAGGAATCGGAATCTCGACGTCGGCGAATCGATCCAGGTACTTCGGCGCTGGATTGTGCGGCGTATGCGGTATCAGCGGCGCCCACCAGATGAACATCGGTTTCGCCGCTCCCTGCTCATCGATGAATTCGAACAGCTCTTGCTGCCCCCCGCGAACGAATCGCCTAAAACCCTCGCCCGACGCTTCCGCGGCGCCATGGGTGAAGCCCATCTCACGCGCATCCCCTTCCCAGTACTTGCCAGTCGCATAGGTGGCATAGCCGGCGTCTGATAGCCGCTTGGGCAGCGAGCCGGCCGGGTCAAGCTTGATGGTGTCGTTGCCGGGCCCGCCTCGATCGAGGTAGTTGCCATAGATGCCGTGCTGATGCGGCATGCGGCCCGAGAGCATGCTGGCCAGCGAGGGACGGCACAGCGGCGCCGGACAATAGGCCGTGGTGAATACCGTTCCGGCGGCGGCCAGCGTGTCGAGGGTGGGCGTCTGCGCGATCTCGCTGCCCATGAAGCCGAAGTGTTCGTGGTCGTCGTCATCAGAGATCAGCAGCACGATGTTGGGCTGGCCGGCCGGCTCTGCCGGAGCGATCGTTGGCTGCAGGAACAAGGCGCCTAGGGCACAGGCGATAAGAAGTGCTGATGATGGTTTCATAACACGAAGGTATGACTGAGCATTAATACTCGGGGCGTCCGCAATCAGTTCTTCTTCTTTGGCTCGCCGGTTTTCTTCGAGGGGCGCACGCCTTGCTCCGGGGCGTCGGCCAACAGGCGGTTGAGCTCGTCCTCTTGAAGGCCGACCAACCTGACCTTAGGGTCGTGAATCAGCTTGATGTCCTTGTAGCGAACGGTTTGTGCCGCCCCACCGTGAACCTGTACGGCGATGCTCCCTTCCAGCTCTCCAAACGAGTCGCGCAGGGCGACCGTGATTTCACCGTTGACGGCGAGCCAGACGCGATGGCCCACCGCGAGAATCTCGTAATGGTTCCAGTCCTCGCGCTTGATGTTTGCTTCCTCGGTATCGCTGCTGCGGGCGAGCATGCGGCGGCCATGCTCGTGATACAAGTCGCCCCAGAAGCCTTCGCCGACATCGGCCTGATAGCCGTGGGCGCCCTTCTCCAGCGGTTTCGAGCGGAATTGAATGCCCGCGTTGGCCTCGTGCGGGGTGTGTTTCACCATCAGCGACAGGTGGAAGTCCTTGACCGGGGTTTCGTACCAGAGAAACTGATTGCCTTCGATCGGCTTCTCGCCGGCGCTACCGACGATGGCGCCGTGGCTGACCGACCAGTAGCTCATGTCCGCGGAGTCCCATCCGCTAAGATCGGCCCCGTTGAAGATCTTCTTGGCTTCGGCCGCGTGCGCGGCAGCCGGGAGTGCGCAGCAAAAAGCCAACGCGGCGAGGCCCCTGAGATAGGTCTTGGTGTTTTGTGTCTGCATCGTTGCTCCTACGTTCCGAAATATGGCTCAGAACGGCTCCATGCGGGGCATTGTAAGCCAGTGCGCGGTGAGGCGGGTCATGTGAGTTCCTTGCTTGTCTCGGCAGGTATGAGGGAGCTGCTACCAGCGAGGGGCGTCGGCCTTGTCCAGGTTCTTGATTCTTTCGAGATCAGCCTGGAGTGATTCCACGACTTCCGGTTGGTCGGCCCAAAGGTCTTCCTGCTCGAATGGATCGACCGAGATGTTGTACAGCTGACCGAGGCCTGGATCGTCTGGCGGCGTTCCTTCCGGCGGAAGAAACCCATACGTGCTACGCTCGGAGCTTATTCCTCCCGACCACTTGGTGCCAAAGATAGCCTTCCAGGGGCCCTGACGTATCGCGAGGAGACCAAAGTTGGAAGCCGTTACTAGAGCGGGCCGCTCTTCGATGTTGCCGGTGTCCTGAAGAAACGAAGCTAGTTGGCTGACGCTGTCTGGGCCGGCGCCCTCGGGGAGCGGTGGGCCGCAGATGTCGGCGATAGTGGCCAGCACGTCCGTCAAGCCGATGAGATGGTCGGTGACAGCGCCCGCCGGAATGCGACCTGGCCAGCGGGCGAGAAACGGTACGCGCGTACCTCCATCCCAGACATTTGTCTTGAACCCACGATAGGGGCCGGCTCCCAGGTGGCCTTTGTCTCTGGCGACCGGGCTATTGATCGGGCCATTGTCGGCGGTGAAGATGACAAGAGTGTCGTCGGCTAACTCTAAGCGATCGATCGCCGCGAGCATCTTGCCGACGCTTTCGTTCATCCAGAGGATCTTGTCTTCGCGCATCGCCAAGTCGCTTTCATCTTCGAACCTCTCCGGCACTAGAACCGCGCCGTGAATTGCGTTGAGCGGCAGGTAGACAAAGAACGGACGGTCGGGATGGTCTTGTTCGTGCTCTTCGATGAAGCTGATTGCTTTGGCGACGTAGATGTCGTCCACCTTGTCCCTGGCGCACGCGGGATCACGCATGAGGCCAGTGTCGTCAGGACTAGGGTTGCCAACGACTCGATTGTCTTCAAAGAAAAACGGGAGCCGCGTGCAGTTGGATGGTGTTCCGAAATAGGTGTCGAATCCGACATCTACAGGGCTGTTCGCGAAAGGTTTCGTGTGGTCGATTCCTGTACCCACTTGAATGATCTGTTTTGCGTCTCGCGTCTTCCATTGGGACTTCCAATCTTGAGGATCGCCTTCAACCGGGGTCCAATCCATTCCCAAGTGCCACTTTCCAAATCCGGCTGTCCGGTATCCCTGTGACTTTAGGTAGGAAGCGATCGTTGTTCGCTCCTTTGTGATGAGCGCTGGAGAGTATCCGCTCAACACTCGTTGTTTCAGGTAGGACCGCCACGGATATCGACCGGTCAGCAGGCCATAGCGTGTCGGTGTGCAGACGGCCACAGGAGTCTGTGCATTCGTGAATCGGATTCCCTCCCTCGCGATTCGATCGATCGCGGGCGTTTTTAGCGGTGTGTCCTCGTTGTTGCAGCTCGCGTCTCCCCACCCAAAGTCGTCCGCCAGGATGATCAGAATGTTCGGCTTACCGGGCGGACGCTTGGAGGAGCAGGCGAGTCCAAATAGCCCGCAAAGGGCCAAAGCGAGTAGCGCGGGCGCTTTCATTTGTGTCAGTTCCTTCCGAATCCGCGAGCGAGAGGGTGGTCGCGTGACGCAGGCGGGAACAGTCGCTGGTCCTGGGACACTTGGACAGTGATTATACCGCCTGGACCTTTGGCCCGGGCTTGGGGATGTTTCATTCCGGCGCACAGCTCTCGACTTGTCTTCTTCTGGGCGGAAGTTGTTGAGTGCGAGCTCCGGCTCGGTTCGCTTCGAGGAACAAGTGATCGAATCTCGGAACTGGCGCCATCGATTAGAGATCGTGCCAGCGCGAGGCCTAGATCCTGTTGACCGGCGCAGAGGTGTACAGCCACAATGCGGGGTTCTCGCTGAGAGTCAATCTGCGCCTCGCGGTTGTCAGTGGATTTCCCGCTAACCGGTTGAAAACGGGGATGATGGGGGCGTCGCCGACGAAACCTGGCGAAAAATCTCCTTTCGCCTCTCGATCCGGACGAAAGAAGAAGATCGGGCTGCCGAACCGACCAAGTTGCTGACTCACTCGTGTTCGGCGGGTAAGAACTTAGCCCAGGGGTTTGGCTCGGTTCGCTTGGGTTTCGCCAGCACGACGCTGCCGCGATCACTCGGAGTCAATCCAAACTTTGACAGGTGCCGCAGGTACATTTGAGCCAAAGCATCACGTCGCACGCCCAGCCGGTTGAAGGCGTCGATGTCCGGATTCTCGGCTGCCAGCACGGTGTCGATCAGCCGACGAGCGGCAGAGAGTTCACTAAAGCAGCGCGCCATCTCAGCCAATGCTGCCCAGTCGTGTTGACTCAGCACCCCGGTCTCCTCGAGCGTGTTGGCGAGCCTTTCCCAGTGCTCTAGTGTAGTGCGTCAATCAGATTGAACCTTAAGAAGAGCGGCTTTGCCGCGCTTGACCTTCTCAAGGGTGTCGGAAGCGGTAGCAGTCCAGATGAAGGGCTTGGGCTGCTGATTGTGTCGAGCGATGTAGTCTTCGATGGCGGTGGTGAGTTCGCCGACGCTACGAAAGACACCGTGGCGGATGCGCTTATCGGTGAGGTCTCGGAAGAACCTCTCCACCATGTTCAGCCACGACGCTGAGGTGGGCGTGAAATGGACGTGGAAGCGTTTATTGCGCTGCAGCCAGCGTTTCACCGTGGCGTGTTTGTGAGTGGCATAGTTGTCCACGATCAAATGGATCTGCTTGTCCTTGGGGGTCTGGTTTTCAAGCAAGCGCAAGAAGCGCAGCCATTCTTGGTGGCGGTGCTTGGGCATGCAGGTTCCGATCACCGAGCCGTCGAGCGTGTTGAGCGCGGCGAACAAGGTGGTTGTGCCGTTGCGTTTGTAGTCGTGGGTCATGGTCCGGCCGCGTCCCTTTTTCAGGGGCAGGCCGGGCTGGGTGCGGTCGAGGGCTTGAATCTGTGACTTCTCGTCGAGGCAAAGAACGAGGGCATGCTCGGGCGGGTTGAGATAAAGTCCGATGATGTCGTCGAGTTTTTCGGCGAAGCGCGGGTCGTTGCTGAGTTTGAAGGTCTTGACGCGATGCGGCTTGAGGCCGTGGGCGCGCCAAATGCGACCCACGGTGGAGGCGCTGACGCCGACCGCGGCGGCCATCGTGCGGCGGCTCCAATGGGTGGCGTTGGCTGGCGTTTCGCGGGTCGTCTTGTGGATGATCTGTTGCACTGTTGGGGAGCAGATGGCGGGCTTACGGCCGGGCCGCGGGGCGTCCTTTTCGATGCCGGCGACGCCGGATTCAAGAAAACGGCTTCGCCAGCGCGCCACCAACTGACGCGAGACCGACAGCTGCGCGGCAATCCGTTTGTTCTCAAGACCGTCGGCGGCGAGCACGATGATCCTGGCTCGCAACGCCAGACGAACAGCGACCCGACGACCGTTCGCGTAGCGCTCCAACTGCCTACGCTGCTCCTGCGTCAATGGGACTGGCTCTGCTCTTCGCATCCGTGTGCCTTCTACTAGTAAAGGCGACACGAAGATACTATAAGTTACATTATTTATGGCGCACTACACTAGCGCTTCATCACTGAGATCATCTGGCGGCGACGGTCGGCCAGGATCAAGCTCCAATTCGTCGGGGTTCGTGCGACACGGTTGCGCCGTACCTTGGGCCTCTTTCCTAGCATTTGATTTTCGGTTCATGGCTACTCCTTGGTTTTTGTACGGTTTCGATTGCACGCACGCGCGCGAGCCGCCGTAATCGGTTTCCAGCCGTCCGGCCCGAGAGATTGAAGGGGGTTACCCCTACCGCCCCCTGGTCTACTCATCCGCCGTGTTGTTGGCCCGCCACTGGCAGGCGCTAGCCATGTCGTGCGAAATTCTGCCACAAATTCCGACAGCTAACGCTTCGGGGCGACGGGCCGACCCTGGGGTACCCCCCCTTTTTTTGGTTTGCCCCGGCCGTGTTCTCATTTCCCTTGTGCTGTCTTCTCTGCGTGACAATCGACGCAGAGCGACTGGTGATTAGAAGGAATCCAGAACAGATCGGGACGTTCTCTTGCCGGCTCAATGTGATCAGTCACACTCGCAGCAGTTATCTTGTTGTTGCTCTTGCAGTTACGACACAACGGCTCCACCGTGGCAAGACGTGAACGGCTATACACTGTCCACCGCTTCGTGTAGCCACGTTGGTGCGCTGTTCCACGTCGCCTGTCGCTATCCTTGCGTATCGTGCTCAGCGCATCAACAGCGTGGTCTGAGCAACGGCCACGGGTTACGGTGTTCGGGCATCCTGGACTGGCGCAGTAGCGCTTAGGTGCTTGTGGCAATTACGCACACCACCGCTCAAACTCTATCTGCTCGGTCTTTAGCGCCTCGGCGGCAATAGCCCGAACCGTGGCATCAACGCTGTTTATGGCAGCCCAACTTAGGACATCCCGCCTCAGGGCATCCTCAAGTGAATGTGCGATCTCGTCGTCACCGCTCACTTCCTTTATCTCGTTTACCCGCTGCCCGACATCACTGAGCGTGAGGCTCTTACGGGCACTCATCCATGTAGACCGTCAGCCCGGCCCAGGTTGCCCTGAGGAATTTCCTATCGAAAACCGTCATAGTCGGCAGCCGTGGTGGCTTTGTTCCTTCGCGGTATACCGTCCAGTATCCAAACCCCAACACCCTCTCGCGTTCGGGAACCCATTCAACCACCCACGGTTCATCGTCGGAATCGACGTACACGAGAGCTGCCGTCAGTTCGCGGTTGAACCTAGGCAGCGGTGAATAGGCACTTCCAGCGTAGATCGCGGCGACGACTGCAATCAGGGCCAATACCACCAGCGCCCGCCATGCTTGGACCGCTAGTGACCACATCCTAAATCTGTGGCTCCCCAATACCCCAAAGCCAGCATTTGTCCGAGTGGCTCCACGCCCCAGGCGTACCGTCCCCGTTCTTCTCTCTATGCGAGAGCACTTGCCCGATCGGCATTTTCGTTCGCGCCTTCTCGAGAGCCGTTAAGCTCGTGGTCAGCTTGATTGCCCCCCGGTTCTTTCGCCAGATCGCAAATCCGTTCGAGACCCAATCGATAGCCTCGGACATCAAAATCATGCACGTCGAGTGATTACCGCGTGCTGGTGTCAAGGCCGGATGAAAAATCCCGTTTTCGCCGGTTGAAAATTCCCCACCCTGGTTGCGGTGGTGGTTTTGTGGACCACCACCGTGTTGCTAAGCATGGAGCTAGCCGGGGAAGCGGAGGCGGGCAATGCTGGAGAGCAACCCGCCAAGGAATACCCGGCCGCAAACTCAGCGAGACGATGAGTGCCGGGAGCGGCGGCCGAGATCGCTCCCGGCTTCTTTTCCGCTGCCCAACGCCCATCGGATCGATAGATTTGCCCATGCCTGAAAAAACTCATCTTCCACTTCCCCCGCTCTTGCGACCAGGGCTCGCCGCGTCAGCCGCATCGACCGTCGGCCGTTCGCCGGACTGATCTTCCGGCCGCGAGAGCAAACCGGCTCTTCGGCGCTCCTTCAAGCGAAAGCTCTCGCCGCGAATGTTCACCGTCGTCGAGTGATGCAACAGTCGATCCAGGATCGCCGTGGCGATGATCGGGTCGGAAAAGATCGAGCCCCAATCGGCGTAGCTCTTGTTCGAGGTCAGGATGATGCTGCCGCGTTCGTAACGCGCGCTGACGAGTTGGAAGAAGATCGTCGCCCCCAGCTCGTCGAGCGGAAGGTAACCCATCTCGTCGACGATCAGCACCTTCGGCGCGAGGTAGATGCGCATCCTTCGTTGTAGCCGTCCTTCGCGGATGGCCTTCGACAGATCGGCGATCAAGTCGTGCGCGGTGATGAAGTAGGCTCCGAAACCGGCTTGGATCGCAGCCTCGGCCAAGGCAACCGAGAGATGCGTCTTGCCAACGCCGGGTGGCCCGAGGAAGATCACGTTGGAGGCTTCGTGCACGAAGCGCAACGTGCGCAGCTCTTGGATTTGGCGCTCGTCGATCGATGGTTGAAAGTCGAAGTCGAACTGTTCGAAAGTCTTGACATAGGGCAGATGCGCGAGCTGTAGACGCGTCTTGAGATAGCGTTGTCGGCGAGCGTCGGCCTCGGCGCTGACGACGTCGAGCAGGAAGTCGGCGTAGGCCGGTTCAGCCTTGGCTGCTTGTTCAAGCAGCGCTTCCAAGCGATCGTCGATGGTCTTCAGCCCCAGTGCTTCGAGCCGTTCGTGAAGCTGTTCGATGGCGGTCACAGCGCACCTCCGGCGGCGGCGCTTTCGTAAGCCGCTAGCGGCCGCACTTCGACTTGGGGTGCGCCGGCTTGGATGTGAATGCACGTTTTTCCTCCTGGACGCTTGGCGACGTGCAGCGGAATGTCGGCATGATGCTCTTTGCGAACAACGATTTGGTGGCGGTCGTCGATCAACTCGTGAACGGCGATCCGCTCGGCTCCGCGCCATACCTCGAGCCGGCCGGCCAGTTCGCGCAACGAGACTTCGGCGCCGGCGTCTTGCCAGGGAACCGAGTAGCGGTTGGAGCGCCAGGCCACGAAGGCGTCCCGGCTCACACGCCTCGACTCGGCGTCCGCGAGGGGATACGGCGGACGCTTGTCGAGAGACTGCAAGGCGGTCTTTTCAGACTCCCAACTCTCTAACACTTGGCTGTGAGTGGTGCCGTGAACGCGCCGGTTCGAGACCTCCCAGACCCAAGCGTGCAGCTGGTTGTTGAGATCATCCAGGCTCGTCGCCGTGCGTCCGCACAGGAAGTTGCGGCGCACGTACTTGACGCCCGATTCGACCTTGCCCTTGGTCTGCGCGCGGTAAGGTTTGCAGGCCCGCGGGGTGAAGCCCCAATAGTCGGCGAAGTCCTTGAAGGTTTGATTCCACTTGAGCTCGCCGCGCTCGTCGACCCCCTCCAAGACCGTCTTCATGCGGTCGTAGAGGATCTCTTGCGGCACGCCGCCGAGTTGCCGGAAGGCTTCCTCGTGCATGCGCAGCAGCGTCGGCAGCTTCTGGTCGGTCGCCGCGGCGGCCATGATGGCCCGGCTGTGACCGAGCGTGAAGACGAAACCCCAAAGCTTGCGAGTCTTGCCGTCGGCGGTGATCTCGCCGAGATGGCCCCAATCGACCTGAGCCTGTTTGCCTGCGGGTGTTTCAAAGCGCCGCACGGCCACCGTGGTTGCGGCTTCTCGCAACGGCTGTAGGTGATCCTTGAGGATCGTATAGCCGCCCGAGTAGCCGTGTTCTCGCAGCTCACGCAACAGCACGACGGCATTCCAGACGCCGGCCTTGAGGCGGTCTTCGATAAACGGCTTGAAGCGATCCAGCTTGGACGGACGCGGCTTGCGCGGGCCGTATCTGGGCGTCGGATCGTCCTGCCTTAAGTACTTGCGAACCGTCTTGCGGTCAAATCCCGTGAGCTCGCTGATCTTGGCGAGGCTCACCCCTTGTCGAACTAATTCTTCGATTTCTTGCACATCTGAACTCCGTAACAGCGCCTTGTACCTCCTGCTTCCAGGGTCGGCTCCGACGCAAGCTACGGGTGGGGAATTTTATTCCGGCGATACGGGGATTCTTACACCGGCGCTGACACTGGATACACGAGTACTCTAGGTTGCTTAATAGCCACCCCCGGGGAACAGACTGTTTTGGATGCAGAGAGCCTACGGAAAGCGCGGCCACGGTTTACGGCACCGCAGAGGCCGGGAATGACGCCCGCAACGTCTTGAGGTCTCTGAAACAGAATATACCACATATGGTTTAGCTGTGCAACCACTTATTTTTAGGCTTGCCTAATCCGACTTGCTCCGGAATCGCGCCCGGCAAGCTGGCCGACCGGGTATCGATCGAAGTTCTGCTCTCTGATTAAGCACGGGTTCTCACCCATTTCGAGATCGTTGTAAACGTGCGACCCGTCCCAAACCGCTGCGCTCCATCGGCCGTCAGACAATGCGACTCCGAGGATTTCAACGACCCTCAACCCTTTTCCGTCTGGGTCGGCAAAAACCCTATCTCCTGTGCTCATCTACTTCTACTTGGTTGGGTTGGGGGTCGGGGTCGGCGGCCAAGCTAGCCTCGAACTCACGTCGGTACTTCGGAGTAATCGTCAGCAAGTGAATGTAGACGTCGTAGAGTTCATCCAAGATCAGATACCCGATCACTCGCCAATTTGAGCAGCCGTACGCTCCCCTCAACATGTACTTGATCGGGACTACAAGCATTGACCTCTCCAAAGGCTCCGGCAACCTGTCGGTGCGATAGAGCTTGAGGGACGACTCGAAATTTCGAGCGCCGTTGGCAAACCACGAGGGTTCTCGGATTGGGCCGCTTCTGAATAAGTTCACGCCGCACCTCCGCACGCCCGTTTTGGGAAGGTTTTGGGAAGGTTCGCAGGGCAACCGGGGGTATTTGAGCGCCCAGCGCACCTCGTAACTCGTTGATTTAACGACCCACGGCACCCTCGAAATCTCCATCCACTGGACTCAAAATCCAGCGGGATTAACTTCCCATGTGGGTTCGACCCCCACCTCCAGTACCAGTTCTTCACCAACGCTTGCATGTAGTTCATCGCAGGCTCGTTGATTGTTTGGGTGGTTGTGGGGTGGTTCGGATTCGCTCATCCCGGCGATTGTCCGCCTCCATCGCCTCTGCCGTGATCTCGTTGCGAGCCATTCTCTCGTTCGCGGCGACTCCTGAGGCACGTTTCACGTTTGGAATCCCCGCCACCGGACCCCAGTTCGCCTCTCTTAAGTCGTTTCCATTCGTCATTGCTCATCTCCACACCGCCGAGGATCATCTAGCGGCTTCAATGTTAAATTGGTCATTACCTACACAAAAGACGACTGCCATGCACAAACCCCTCAATTCCATCGGAAAACTTTTCGGTCTAACCCTACTCGTTGCGTTATTAACAAGCTGCAATCTATTCCTCACGCCGCATGATCAAGCTCCGCTCGGACTGAGCAAGGATCAGCTATGGAACTTCATCACAATCGAAGACCCTGCCGGA
Organism: Bryobacterales bacterium; assembly: GCA_965247305.1. Taxonomy (GTDB): domain Bacteria; phylum Acidobacteriota; class Terriglobia; order Bryobacterales; family UBA6623; genus CATQHP01. The sequence continues at coordinate 4,785,491 of OZ252030.1, forward strand.
AACCAGCCGCCAGGGCAGCTGCCGGATGATCCGCACTACGAGACGTGGTCCCTTTTTCCCGGCCCACCGGACAACCAAAGCGAATTCCTGAACAAGCGCCTCGGTCTAGCTGTTCATGGACGCTGGGTAAGCGTTTACGCGAATCCGATCGCGAACACGTACGTCTCCGAGTACCTGGCCCGAGTGGACGCCGGCGATGGTGAAGTCCCGCTGGCCGAACTGCCTCCCGGCTCGATTATGGTCAAACTCAACTACCCCAACGTCCAGGAGCAAAACGTCATCGCACAGGCGCCGAACCCCGCTGTTTTAACTGTCGCCTATAAGCCGAGTGACGACTATTGCGAAACAGGAGTTAAATACAATGGAGTCGCCTGTCTCGGCGGCAATTGGATGTGGGCGTTCTACGGCCTCGAAAGTGAGGTTAACGGCGTCACGCTCCCTCGTGAAGGGCAGGACAAGCCCGTCACTGAAAATACGCAATCTTTTTGTGTAAACTGCCACGATCCCGGCTCGCGCGCGGATTATTTGCGTGGACTCCAACGGCTGGCCGAGACGGCGGCTCACAAGCAGGGGCCCACTTCCGATCCAGCAGTTCCACCGGCGGCACCTAGCGGCGACCCGTTCTGCGAAAGCATTACACTCACGTCCGATTTTCCCGGCGATGTCTCGCTCGATCCGACCACAATCGACGATCCTGCTCAACGACAAAAAATGTTCGACTGCTTCTCGTGGAGAACGTTTGTCGCCCTCAATTGGCCGGCTCTCAATTCTGAACGCGGCGCCGCCGACACGGCGAAGAAATTCGGCGACATTACCGACGGTGTGGACACAGTATGGGAGACCTACAAAGCAACTTGGGAAGTATTTCAGCCCGAGAACATCAAGTGGGACCCAATGCAAGAAGGCAATCCAGCGGGCGACTGGAACTCTCCTCGCAGTTTGCCTCCGGCTTGCCCGTCCGACTCGGACCTGCCTGTCGTGGCAAACGTGACAAAGACCGCTTCGCGCTTCCCCGACAATGTCAACGAGAGCGGCCAAGCCTTCGCAGGCAGCTTCGGAACGCTGACCGACCGCAATGGAGAGCTCGTACGCTATCTGGTTCTTTTCAATGAAACGTCGTTCGACTTTATCGTGCCGAACGCGGCGACTACCAAGCTGTCGCCCTCAGGCCCGCACGACGGCGTTTCCACCGATGTGCCTGACGGCGCGATCGAGGTCAAGTCGTCGTGGAAGGTGCTTTGCCTTGAGGACGACTGCAAGCCACCCGACGATCCCGCCGACTACTACAGCCGCGATGTGTTGTTCTACGAGGCCGAAAAGGGGACCTGCGAACCAGCCACCGTGGGTCTTACCGGCTTGCACGTCATCGGAAAAACATTTTGGGCGCCGCAGTGGATCTGGGCCACGTTCGAGCATGTTAGCAACGCGCCGACTGGACCGACTGAAGACGACAACTTCAGCTTCAATGACCCGGCCTGTAAGCCGACCGACGACTTCCTGTTCACGGCGTGCTCGACTCAGCCTTTCCTCGCGCCCAAGAGCGTCGGCGAACACTCTGTTGGCGATCCCTGCTGCTCCAACGGCGAACTGAACCGCTTTCAGGGAATCGGCTTCGGCGACGAGCCCAATCAAGTCACCCGTCTCGACCGCATCGGCGGTTCGGGATTAAACGAGGTCTTCGCCGCGAAAATCAAAGCAGAAACGCGCGGCAAAAGTCCGTTTTCAAACTACCTTCTCGTCAACACCCAGTGGCCGTTTAACGGCCGCAGGCCTGCCGAAACAGACGGCGATCCGCTCTACGTCAACAACCAGCTTTGCCCCAGCCAGCAAGACATCTCATCCGACCCACTGCGACCCGTCGATACTTTCCCGAGCGACTGCTACACGATGATTCCCACCTTCCTTCGCAACACTTCGATGGAAACTTACATGGCGACCTACGTCGAGCAGAACAGTCGCGCAGTGCAAGTCTCCAACCGCAGTTGCATGGGCTGTCACGCCTCTGGCAACGACTTCAGCTACCTCTGGCTCGACGCGGTCGAGCAAGTCGTTTGCATCGACGACCCAGCGAACGGCTGCAAATGTGAGCAGAGCGATGGACGCTTTGTCCTGGTCTGTAGCGAGCCTTAGCCCAAGGGCTTAAGAGGTTTGATGCCGGCTTTCACCGAGGAATGAGCTGAGGTCTTCGATCGCTCTTCTCTCGTATCGCCTTCGCGTACCGTAGCCGCCTAGAACACGCCTGAGCCGCTAGCTCGCGTCATATGAGTGAACGTGTCTCACTTCCGACACGTCCCGATGGCCAACGCGCGCTCGCACCGACGGCGGGCCGTTAGAATGGAGGCCGACGGCCAACAGTTTCAAGCAAGGGCGCCGCACTTCGGAGTAGCAGATCTAGTCGAATCGGTGCGCTATTTCCACGAAGCGTTCGGCTTTAGGAACTCAAACCAACGCAACCTAGGAGTGCTGTGATGATTTTCAGAAAACTAAAATTGCTCGCAATGGTACTTTTCCTCGCTGGCGCGGCGCTCTGTCAGCGGAGCGACGCACAAACGTTGGCCTATCGAGCTGTAGACGTGTGGCCCTTGCCGGCGACGAGCGCCGTCGCCGCACCGGGGCCCTGGAACTTTGGCCAGGTTGCGGGCGTCGCGATCAACGCCAATGGCAATGTTCTCGTGCTCCACCGGGGCGCTCACCCGATTATAGAATTCGAGAGCGGTGGAAAGTTCGTCCGCTCGTGGGGTGACGCGCTGATCAGCGAGGGGAAGGCATTCACGCTCGCGCCCGAGTATCAGGCCGAAGGTCGCACAATCCATTCAGCTATGTACGGTCCGGCCGGCTGTACTTCATGCGGCGCCCATTCGATTCGCGTCGATAGCGAGGGGAGTATTTGGGTCGTCGACGCTACAGGTCATGTGGTCTACAAGATGAACCAGCAAGAGAAAGTGACCATGCGGTTGGGCACGAAGGGAGTCTCGGGCAGCGGTCCCGACAATTTCAATATGCCGACCGATGTGGCTTTCGCACCCAACGGCGATATCTATGTGAGCGACGGGTACGCGAACGAGCGAGTGGTGAAATTCTCATCGCAGGGAAAATACTTGCTTGAGTGGGGTAAGAGAGGATCAGGGCCCGGCGAATTCACGCTGCCGCACAACCTGGCCATTGATGCGCGGGGCAGAGTCTACGTCACCGATCGCGAGAATCAGCGGATCCAGGTCTTTGACTCCAACGGGAAATTCTTGAAGGAGTGGCCCGGCGTCGGCGGTATCTCAGCGCTCTTCATGACCAAGGATCAACAGCTCTGGGCAGGCGGCACGCTATTTGATTTGGAAGGGAACGTCATCGGAAAACTGCCTGGCGCCTCAGGCGGGGCGCACGGCCTGGCGGCTACGGATTCTGGAGACGTCTATTCGGCACTACTCAGTGGTTCCGTCAAGAAATTCGTTAGGGAATGAGCATCGGGATGTCGACGCCGCGCACCATCGGGCGCGACGGAAACCCGCCAGCTAACTCAAGCCGCCGTCGATCGGGAAGACTTGGCCGGTGATGTAGCCCGCGTCGGCGCCGGCGAGAAAGAGCGCCAGGTGTGCGACATCGGCCGGGTCGCCGGGCCGCCGCATTGGAATTTGGGCGTATGCCTTCTTGTGCACTTGTTCGGAAAGATCGCCAGTCATGTCTGTTTCGATATACCCCGGAGCGATCGCGTTGACGCGAATATCGAATCGCGCGACTTCTTTAGCAAGCGCTCGCGTGAACCCGATCATGCCCGCCTTCGACGCACTGTAGTTCGTCTGGCCCGCGGTCCCGGAAATACCGGCGACGCTCGCGATGTTCAGTATCACCCCGCCGCGCCGCAACATGCTTTGCACGGCCTTTTGCGAATAGTAGAAGGTCCCCGTAAGGTTCGTGCCGATTACCACGTGCCAATCTTCCGCTTGCATGCGGTGAAGCGGTCCATCGCGTGTTACACCCGCATTGTTGATGAGTACTTCGACCGGCCCGCCGAATCTTTCCACCTCTTCAAACACGCGCTCCGTTGCCGTGGGATCCTCAACCGCCGCCTGAACCGCTTTCACACGGCGACCCAGAGCAACCTGCGCCGACTCAAGCTCTGCCGCCTCGTCCACACCGCTGTTGTAGGTAAATACGACCACCTGTCCGGCCTCAGCGAAAACCTCGACCATCGCGCGGCCAATGCCCCGGCTGCCACCAGTAATCAAGACCACAGCCATGCTAATAAACCGCCCCAGATGGTATTGAGTTTGAGCCGCGCGCGGCAATAAAGGGTTGATGCAAAGCGATTGAAACAATCGACGAACCCACCCGCCGACGAGTTTCGGCGAAATCTCCCGCGCGTGGCGGGAAGCGCGCGATAACAATTTCTACGCACCAGATCACAGGACCTCGCCGCCCGCGGGCCGATTACGCCCGTACTGCTCATGCGCATCAACAAACTCGCCCGTCGCAATTGCCGCTCCCATCGACAGTTCTCCACCGAGCAGCGTTGCGGCGATGATTTCGGCCAGGCGTTTAGCCTTCCCATCGCCGACGCAGCCCATCACCTCAAGCATTTCTCGCTGCGTCGCCAAGCCGGTACCACCACCAACCGTCGCTACTGTGAGCGCCGGCAAAGTCAAACTAGCGTAAACCCCACCCTCACAGGGCTCAAGTTCGGTGATCCCACAGGCGGAATTGGCGACGTTCGCAACGTCTTGTCCAGCGGCGATAAAAATCGCGGTCAGACCGTTGGCCAAGTGAGCGTTAAACCCGATCGACCCCGCGTGAAGGTGCCCGATCACCGTCGAGCGCCACATCAGCAGCATTTCGTCAGCGGTCGCGTGCAGATAGGTGCGCAGGATGCTTTCAGGTAGAAACGCTCCCGCCGTTACGCGCTTGCCCTTGCCGCGCGCGAAAAGAAATCCGCTCGCGCGCTTTTCCGAAGACAGTCCACTGAATATGTGATACCGCTCCACTGGGTAATTCGCGAGAATCCATTCGCAGATCGCATGAGCGGCCTTCGCGATCATGTTCATACCGTGCGCGTCGCCTGTGGCGAATGCCAAGTTGAGAAGCACCCGCCGCCCGGCCGGATAACACCTTACTCCGGTCAGCCGGCCGTGAGTCGTGGTGGCGCCGGCGGCCGTCGCGAATTCGTCAAAGCGGTTGTCCGCCCACTCGATGAACTTGCGCGCGGCGGCAACGTTATCGAAGAAAAATGCAGGGCTAATGTGGTTCTCGTCGTCGTGGATCTCAACTTGCACTCCGCCCGCCTTCGACAAAGCAAGCATCCCGCGCTCGTAGCTACGCACAAGTGCGCCCTCCGTAGTCGCCATCGGCACATAAAACATCCCGTCGGCGTGCCGGCCCTTAACGACGATTGGGCCGACTACCCCCACCGGCACCTGGGCGACGCCGATCGGATTCTCGATGTTTCCGCGCAGAGCGCACGTGTCGATCGACCCCGAACCCGTATGTTTAAGGTCGGTGCCCGTGCGGTGCTCGACCCATTCGCGGCGCTTGGCTACTTGCTCCGGCCCGTAACCCTGTCCTTTGAGACGGGGCAGCAGGTCGTCGTGCCCGATTTCGATGCGTTCGTCAGGCATTTTCTTTTCGTGAGTCCGGCGTCGAGAAAACCATCGCCGCGCACGGTCCTTGTGGATCAAACGCGGTAACCAGCGCGTTTCGAACCGCCCCATCATAGTTCCTTGGTAATAACGCCGGCATACCCATCAATGCGGCAAACGCGCCACCGGCTCCCATCGTCTCACCCAAATTACGTTTGGGTTGAATCCGAGGAATCACGCCATCGACAACCTCAGCAATCGCAGTCGCATCGATCTCGTCGACGACTGAGTCACCGTTCGCGCTAGAGACGATTACATCGACGTCAGCAGCGGATATCTTAGCGCTGTCGAGTGCGGCGCGAATCGCCGAGACGGCGGCCTTCGTCCCACCCGCGATCGTGCCCACCGCTCGGCCGGGATGTGCAGAGCCGAACCCGCTGATTCGCGCGAGAGGCGCTTTTCCCGTGGCCGCGGCCGATTCGCCCGCTTCAAGCACAAGCAACGCCGCCCCCTCTGACAGCACATGGGGTGAAAAGCTATGTCCAACCGCCAAGCGCGACTCCTCGCAAAGTTCTTCAAGTCCGCCGGCTACGACAGCCGTCAGTCGGCCCTCGCGCACGAGATTGGCGGCGTAGTCTAGCGCCATGAGTCCCGACGCAAGCCCCGCTGAAATCGTCGAATTTACGCCCTTCATGCCGCTCTTGATACCGACGTGTCCCGACGGCGCGTTAATCACAGTATTCGGGAAATGCATCGGATTGACATATTTGGGGCCGTCAGTGAGCGCACTCCAATCGAAGGCCGTGATCGCATTGACGCTGCCAAACATCGTGCCGGCAACAAGGCCGAGAGATTGGGCGTTGGCATCATCAACCGTAAATCCGGCGTCATCGAGCGCCAATTTCGCAGCCGTCGCGAGCAACAATGCCGCGCGGCTCATCGCCCGCAAGCCCTTTTTACCGAGGTGCTCGCGAGGGTCGAACTCCGGCACCGCCGCGGTCGGCCCGTTGAGAGCCGGGCTGGTCGCTTGGGCCGCGTCAAACTCCGCTCGGCCGATGCCAATCGGCGACACAACGCCGTAGCCGGTAATGACGATTTCCGGCACTACGCCTCCGCTCGTCCCAGGCACAAAGAGGCATTATTCCCACCAAATGCATACGCATTATTGAGAACAATTTGCGGATTTGTTTTGCGAGCTTCGTTCGGAACGCAGTCCACCTCGAACTCTGGATCAGGTTCTTCGTAGTTTATTGTTGGGGGGATGACGCCGTCGCGAAGCGCTAACGAACAGGCCGCCGCCTCGATCGCACTAGCCGCCCCCATCGTATGCCCCAGCATCGACTTGATCGAACTCATCGGTACACGCGTCGGCTCGTCACCTAGTAAGCGCTGCAGCGCGCGCGCCTCGATGCGATCGTTGGTTGGTGTGCCCGTACCATGCGCGCTGATGTAGTCAACATCGTCGACAGATACCTTGGCCGAGCGCAACGCGCCCTCCATCGCCTGCAGCGCGCCGTCTCCGTCAGGATGCGCCGCCGTCATATGATGGGCATCGCAGCTCAGTCCGTAGCCAAGCACCTCGGCATAGATCGTCGCTCCCCGCGCGCGCGCCGCCCGCCAATCCTCGAGGACCAACACCGCCGCACCTTCGCCGGGAATCATTCCCTTGCGATTGCGGTCAAACGGCCGGCAACAGTCCGGCGCAATCGCTCCCAGCCGCGCAAAACCCGCGTACGGGATCCGCGAAAAGGCGTCCGAGCCACCGGCCAAAACCATGTCCGCCGAGCCCGAACGAATCCAGTCAGATCCCGCGGCGACCGCATAGTTGCCAGCTGCGCAGGCCGTGGGAATCACCATCACGCGGCCCTGGCAATCGAACTCGACGGCCACGTGAGATGCAATGAAACTGCAGGAATAACGCCCAAAAGTGGTCTCCGGACTATCAAGCTCCCGCGAGCCCTTCTTGGCGTCGTTGTGCACTTCGACGAATAACGGCTCGCCTGAAGTCGTCCCCATGCAAACGCTCGTTCGGACAGGCGCAATCTCGTTTTCAGTTAACCCGCAATCTTCGAGCGCCAATCGAGCTGCCGCAATCGCCAACTGCGAGGCGCGGCCCATCTCGGCAAGATCTTGACGGATATAGCGAGTGGGCTCGAAGTCGTTGACCTCGCCGCCTAGTGCGGCCGCGTACTCCGAAGTATCGAATGAGCGGACCCCCGCGATACCCGAGCGGCCGTCAAGAATCGCATTCCAAAATATTTCGCGCCCGATCCCGACAGGAGTGACAAGCCCCAAGCCGGTAATTGCGACGCGTTTCACGACGCTAGTGCGACTTCGACTTCGCTTCCCTGGTTGAGATAATTCGTGACGAGCTCAACAACGTTGTTGACGTTCTGCAGCTCGCCAAACTCTTCTTCAGGAATCTCAATGCGATAGGTTTTCGACAGCGACACCATCACCTCAAGCGCCATCAGGGAGTCGAGATCGAGGTCGAGAATGAACGAATCGGTGTCGCCAATCTCTTCGGGCTCAGTCTCGGTGACATCGGCCAAAAGTTGTTTCGTCAGCTTACGAATATCATCGGGGGTTGCTAGTGCTGTATTCATGGTGACTTGCCTCTTACGATTACGCCTTTCTCTTCATTGGCAACATAACAAGTGTTAATTGCAACATCAATACTTTCAACAGTACCACTAGGTAGGCCGATCCGAACCTGATTTACCGTTAACCGGTGTACCCCCTAACACCCCTGCTGGTTCGAAGTACGAATGAAACCCGGGGTGAATCAGATGTCGAAGTCGAAGGCGCGTCAATGGCCCCGCGCCCAAGTGGTCACCGTCAAATATCAGGTACCAAGCTCTGCCGTGTTCGGGGTCGATTTCTTGGATCATTATTAGCGGTCCACCGACGCCATTCATTCGCTCGGCGTAACCGGGCTGCGCACCTAGCAATCGTCCCGGCGGTGCCTGGTAGCGATCCGTCACCGACCCGGCCGACCATGAAACGGCGACAAGTTCGTCGAAAAACTTCCGTCCACTCTTACCGGCGGCCGACATGCCTAGCATCCAAAATCTGTCGTACGACGCGCACATCTCGCTAGTCGCAACTGTCGGAAAATCGGGCACGCGGTTGTAATCCAGCTCGACCCGCTCGACAACCGTCTTCGCCAGCGGGTCAACCAGATAGCGCACCGGTCGCGCCGCTGGCGCCTCCACAAATAGATCCGGCAGCGGCGCGTAGTGGGGGTAGATTGGCTCATCAATTTCGATCAGATCGACCACCAGCAGTCCGTCGCGCGTGAAGGTATTGATATGGTGCAGGCAGTACTTCGGTTCGACCTTCACCTCGAATGCCCCGCCCTCCCCTAGAGAGCGCGGGATGAACAGTAACCGGCTACCCCACCAGGGCCTCCAGTCGAGGCTCTCCGAAACCGACTTTCCATGGCGCACGAATCGCTCGGCATTGAATGTCAGGGGACCGAGATGAAACACAGCGTAGTCGGGCAACAGGTTGAAGTCGTGGATCGAGCACGGAGCACCGAGACTATGACGCCAGCGGCTGTATCCATTCCGCGCCGGATCGTACGCAAAAAGATTCAGGGTCGGTCTGGACGAGAATGACACGCCAAACGCAACCATGCATCCCGTCGACGGATCGATCTTCGGGTGCGCCGAGACCGGACTGACCTCGTTTAACCTCCCACCGAAATCGAAGGCACCTAGCGTCTCGAGCGTGACGGGATCAAGCTCCATCGGCAACGATTGTTCGCCGAACGCCAATAGCCGCCCTCCCAGGGGGCAAACGCTGACGTTGAGCGGCGACTCCAGCATGATTCCCCGCCGCAACCGATCACCTTCAAAACTCGTGCCAAATGCGCGATAAACGAACCTCCCCTCGCTGTCTTCGTCGCGCAGCTTCGTACTTTGAACGAAACGCGTGGTATGGCGCACACCGTCATCGCCGAATGAAAGCCGGTGAACCATTCCGTCGCCGTCTAGCCAGTGCCTGTACCTCATGCCGGCGCGTTCGAAGCGGGCGGGTCCGTTGACGAAGAATGAGCCCCGCAGACCCGCCGGCACCTCGCCCTCGATTTCATCGACGAGGTACGAATCTTCGTTCGCTTCAAAGAAGAAGGATTGATCGAGCCCTGGGGCGAAATCTTGCACGGCTGTTAGTGTGCCACCTTTCCGTGATCCGCAACCGCGGCTTGCTCCACCGCGAGTTGGCGCTCGAAGTCGATTGCGTCAAATGTCCACTTGTAGCGCGTCTCGCTCGAACGCGTTCGCTCATAGAGTTCCTGGAACGCTTGCGGGTCGAAGCGCAGAGACCTAAGCTTCAGTCCCCGCACCAAAGCGGCGTTGGTCACGACCGAGGGGTCTCCCACGACCGCCGCGCAAACGTGGGCCGCGATGAATCGAGCAAACTCGCGCATCCGTTGATACTGCCCTTCAAGCGCTTCGAGCGCCTCGTCGACCGGTCGGCCGACTTCATAAAACATCTTTTCCGAGCTGCTGACCGGAGGCATTTCAAGAAAATCGGTCAACTTGGGTTCGGACATCGCCGCCAACCGCGACTTCTTCCACTGGAAGTAGTCGCTGAGGAATTTATGCAAACTACGATTTAGCGGACCCAACAGCCCGAACTTCCGCAGGAATGGCCCAACAAACTCTTCTTGGGTCAGTAGGCCATTGACGAATGGGAACACATAAAAGCCGAAGTAAATCGACAGCTCCCAGCCGTACTTGAGGGTGAAGCATTCCTGGTCACCCAGGCAGTCGTAGCTCGTCACAAACGATGGTTCGTAGGCCTCGTACAACACCTGCATCAGCAGTTCCGCGCGCCGGCATTTCGCCTGCAATTCATCGACCGGACTCTGAATTGCGTCGACAATCAACGTATTGTGAAACGCAATCAAATCGGTGCCCGGGCTATAGAGCGGATCACTGAATCGCCCCGACATCCCACTCATTGCCCAGCATTTGTCACTTATTGTTTGCTTCGCCCCGTAAGAGTAGGTGACAAAGCGGCCTTGGTCGACGACCGTTCGCCGTGGGAGATCTCTAGCGAGTACTGGCCAGTTTTTGCAGGCGACCTCAATCATTGATTCGGCGTTCGCCACCTCTGACGGATCGATCACCGCGTGGTCATAGACGAGCCCCAGGCTGGTCTTTCCGTGCAGTGGAATCACCCAAAACCAGCAGCCTTCCGCGGGAAAGTGATTGGTCGCCAGAAACGCGGGGAAATGGCCCGCCTTGCGGCGCTGCGGATCGTGGCGGACTTCGGTCCAAGAGCGGTCGGTTAACTTTTCAACATCGACAAGCCCATCGACCCAGCACCAAGTCGAGCCGTGTCGAATCGGGCTGTCGGCGGCGAGATCTAGGCTATTTTTTAGCCAACTGCCCCGCCCAGTCGTATCGACCAGCCAACGGCAGCGTACTTCACCCGACTTGAAGCGGACGATGTGTTCCCCGCCAGTCTCGGCTAAATCGACTTCCGGAGAGCTGACTCCGTCGCGATAGGTCACGCGCGAGCTGGAGCAAACGGACTCCAGCAGGTGTTGCTCGAATCGGTTTCGATCGATTTGGAAGTTTGCGATATCAGTGTCAAGGGCGGAGTAAATGTAGACCGCTTCGGCGGAGCAAAAATAGACCAGTTGGCGGGGATCCAGCGGTTTGCGTGGGACGGCTGGAACGGAGCCTGAGGACGCCCTTTAGGGCGGCCCAGGCGTAGTGGAAGACGGCCCACGCAAACCGGCGCGAGCGGCCGGCGGGTCAGTTTGAAGAGCGCGGGCGCTTCTTTTTGCTTTGCTTGAGGCGGTAGCTGTCGCCGTTCATCTCGAGGATATGGACGTGATGCGTGAGCCGGTCAAGCAGAGCGCCGGTCATGCGTTCGGAACCCAGCACCTCGGTCCACTCGGTGAACGGCAGGTTCGAGGTCAGCAACGTCGAGCCCTGTTCGTAGCGCTGCGAAAAGATCTCGAACAGCAGCTCTGCCCCGGTCTTCGACAGCGGCACATAGCCCAGTTCATCGACGATCAGTAGATCCTGCTTGGCAAGTTGTTTCTGGACCCGTAGTAGTTGCCGTTCGTCACGGGCTTCGAGCAGTTCATGGACCAATCCCGCGGCGGTGGTGAAACGTGTGCGATAGCCGCTCTGACAAGCTGCCAGTCCCAGCGCCAAGGCGATATGCGTTTTGCCGGTGCCGGAGTTCCCCAGCGCCAAGACGTTCTCACGGCGGTCGATGAACTCACAGCGCGCCAGCTCCAGAACGAGCTTCTTGTTCACCGAGGGTATGGCCAAGAAGTCGAACGTGTCGAGACTCTTCGTCACCGGGAACTTGGCGGCCTTGATGCGACGCTCGGTCGCCCGCTGCTCGCGATCGACCAGTTCCAGCTCGCAGAGTTGCTGTAGGAAGTCCCGAAAGTCCAAGCCTTCGGCGGCGCAGCGCCGAGCCAGTTTGTCGTACTCGCGCAGGAAGGTCGGCAGCCGCAGCGCTTTCAGGTGGGTTTCCAGCAGCATTCTCGACTTCGCCATCAGCTTGCTCCTGCTAGCAGCGCCAGATAGGATGCCGGCGACGTCTGCTCGACCTGAGCCGTCGGCAGGTGGGGATACTTCGTTAAGTCGAGCTTCGGCGGACGTTGCTCGATCGCGCACAGCAGTAGATGCTTGACGGCGTCAAAGCCAATCGTTCCCAGTAGACAGACTTGGCGCACCGCCGTTGCGACGTGCTCAAGGGGGAAGTCCTCCAACAGTCGCAGGACCTGTACGTACTCGCGCTTGCCCGCTTTGTCCAACCGCGATTCGAGCAGTCGTCGCAGCTTCGCAAACTCCGGCGGCAACTCCCAGCCGACCAACGGCGCGGCTTGATCGAGCGCGTTGGTCTTGCGTTCCAACAACGCCAAGTAGTGCAGCGGATCGAAAACCAACTCTTCACGTTCATAGCTGCGCTGATGGCGGGCGATCTCTTCGCTGCCGCAACAGATCACTACCTCATCCACGTAGGCTTTGATCAGGACCTGGCGGTGGCCGTAACGCGTTGGCACCGAATAATCGTTTGTCGCGTAGCGCACCAGCGACAACGAAGTCACCCTTGTCGAGCGTTTGTCGCAGGCATCGTAGGCTGTCGGTGCCAAGGGCAAGAGCGCTTCCCGATCGCGCTCGAAGCGTTCGCCGACGGTTTCGGTGTGCCGTCGCAAACGCCGTTCACGGTTGGCTCGGCACTTCTCTTCGAGGTGTTCGTTGAAGGCTTCCCAACTCTCGAATCTCGGGATCGGCACCATGAAATTGCGCCGTGCGAAGCCCACTAGCCCTTCGACTTTTCCCTTGTCGTTGCCCTTGCCCGGACGCCCGAAACGATCGGCGAACAGGTAGTGCGACTGCAGTTCGCTGAACACCCGCGTACGTTTGCGCGTGCCGTCGCCGAGAATCCTTGCCACCGCCAGCGTCGTGTTGTCGTAGACGATGTTGCGTGGCACGCCGTCGAAATAACGAAACGCGGCGTTGTGTCCTTCGCAAAAGGCTTCCGTCGTCTCGGCGGGAAAGGCCTTAACGAAGGCGTCGTCGCTGTGCGGCAGATCGACAACCAAGAAGTGCGCCTTGCGCTGGACTCCATTGATAACGACAACCGCTTCGCCGAAGTCGGCCTGCGCGTCGCCGGGCGGATGCGCCAGTGGCACGAACATCTCTTGTCCACCGAGCTTCTTCTCGCGGACGTAGTCCTTGACGATCGTGTAGCCACCGCTGAAATCGTACTCCTCGCGTAGGCGATCGAAGATGCGTTTCGCGGTGTGACGTTGTTTCTTTGGTTGTTGCTGATCGTCGAGCAGGATCTGATCGATGATTCCGGTGAACGCTTCGAGCTTCGGCCGTCTCACCGGTTTGCTCCGCCGATAGCCCGGCGGAGCAGCGTAGCGCAGCATTTTGCGCACCGTCTCCCGCGCTAAGCCAAACCGCTTGGCGGCTTCGCGTTCACTCAGCCCTTCGACGTAGACACTGCGCCGTACTTGAGCATATAGCTCCACGCGATACATCCTTCCCGTGTTCCACAAAACACCGAATGGATGCCAGCGGACCACCCGGGCGGTCTAATTTTCCGCCGCCCTTGAACGGCTTTAAAACGCCGTTCTGTGGTCTAGTTTGTCAGCGCCGTTCTCAATCAGAAACCTTCCGCGCATACGACTTCGAATAGTCCCTAAAATCTGTATCAGGAAGCCCCGGCGTCGGCCAGTAAAACCGCAAATTGAATTTCAAAAAATGCTCGCGGCAGACGTACTCCTCCAGATCGAGCACTTTGCTCAGATAGTAGCCACCTACCTGGACGAGTGACTCTCCAACCTTCTGACGCCCTTTTGCCGGGTTCTTTCGCCGGTCAACCAGCAAGACACTAGCCTCCGTTTCGAGTAGCAACTGCCGCGCCAGGCTGAGACCGGCGAGACCGGCTCCAACGACGACGATGTCGAACCTTTCGGCCACAATCCGTTCTACCATTTATCCGTCAGATCCGACGGAGGTCCGGCACAAAGTCGCAGTACGTTGAGCGCCGCGCGGGGGCCTTGGCTGATAATTTCAGCGAGCGAAACCCGCCCCGCCTAAAACGCTCACGTCGAAAGGGGCGGCCCGCCAGGTGGGTAGAGTCGAGGACGAGCGCGCTGACTTTAGGTTGCGAGGAGTTGCTGTTTCCGGCTACTTTCGCTTGCGGCGGTGCCTCAGTTCCCGCCTTGGCTCCGTTTCCCGTCCCCGCTCGTCAAACCGGACGTGCGGTTTTCCCGCATCCGGCTTTCCGACCGGCTTCAGCTGTCAGCTGTCGCGGGCGGCCGCCCCAGTTGCACCCAGCGCAGGCGCACTACGCCCCTCTTGCCAAACACAACCTCGTCGGAATATCGACGCCTGCCTCGCGATTGCACCTTGTGCCGCCGCCGCAAAAATCCTCGCACCCGCTCGTCGACAT